>NZ_AP029195.1:3930000-8730000 GCF_059739745.1 Dactylosporangium thailandense | reverse complement strand
TCCCACGCCTGCAGAAGGTGCTCGTCGCCTACGGCCCGAAGTACATGGCCTACGCCGACAACCTCGCGGACGGGCTGGAACAGCTCGTCAAACAGGTCACCGGCCAGGCGCCGGTGCCCCAGACGGACAACGGCGGCAACACCGGCCAGAACACCGGCAACCCGTCCGGCAACCAGGGCACGCCCCAGGTGCAGGAGGCGATCGCGGCCATGAACAAGGCGATCGCGGACATGAAGGCGGCCCAGCAGTCGGGCGACTTCGAGGCCTACGGCCGCGCGCTCAAGGCGCTGAACGACGCGATCGCCCGGTACGAGGAGGCCACGAAGGCGGCGGGCGCCACCCCGTCGCCGAGCGGCTCACCAGGCGCTACGCCGGGCGCCTCGACGTCCCCGTCGGTCCAGCCGTCCTCGGGCTGACCGCATTCGCTGATCACCCGGGCCGGCGGTAACGACCCCGGCCCGGGTGACACCCGACACGGTCACCCGGCACCGATTTGGACCTGACCAACCCCGTCCGCTAAGCTAAACAAGCCGACGCGGGGTGGAGCAGCTCGGTAGCTCGCTGGGCTCATAACCCAGAGGTCGCAGGTTCAAATCCTGTCCCCGCTACAAATCGCGACGCCCCCTGCTTCACGCGGGGGGCGTTTGCCGTTTCGATTTGTAGCATTCTTCGCGCTCACTTCGTTCGCTCCCCAGTGGGGGGCTTCGCCACCCCACACCCCCCATTAAGACCTCGCGGGTTGCGCTTGCACCGTCGAGTCCTCGTGTGCGTGTTTGGTTTGCTCGGGTTCGTTTTTGGCTCTGGCCGTTGCTCCCGCCAGGCACCGCTTGGCGCTTCGCGCCGTTGCTGCCGGGTTGTCGGTGGGCGCGCTTTTTTTATCGGCTCTTGTGCTCGGGCTCTTGGGTTAATGGTTTGGGGTCTTGGGTTTGGTGGGCTAGTGTTGGTGGTGCGACGCGGGGTGGAGCAGCTCGGTAGCTCGCTGGGCTCATAACCCAGAGGCCGCAGGTTCAAATCCTGTCCCCGCTACCAGGGAAAGCGCCCTCTCAGAATGAGTTCTGGGAGGGCGCTTTCGTGTCTTGTGCGGCCGGTCCCTCACATTCCATTCCGGCATAAAAGCCGGCTCGAAAGAATGCGGCCGCGTCCGCTCGCATCGGCGTCCGTGTCATGTTCGGGCGGTGACCTGGCGGCGGTGCCGGCGCACGAGCCAGCGGGTCAGCAGGGCCAGCCCGCCGATCGGGATCAGCAACAGCGCGCCGAGCTGGAGCAGGGGCGCCCAACGGATGGGAAGTACCGCCGCATCCGTGTGCGGGCCACCGAACGCGCCGGCGGCGACCAGGTCCGGCGCGACGTCGATCGATGACACTTCAGGCGGCGGGTCGAGCACGGTCCTCACCCCGCCGGGGGCGACGACGGCTACTCGAACGTGTCCGGTGATGGCCCAGCCGCCGTCGTCGAACCCCGCGTCCAGGGCGCCGTCGCCCGGCTCCGGGTCCGACACCACCGCGACCAGTTCGGTGTCGTGCCAGCCCAGGGCTCGTACCGCCAGCCCGGTGAGCGGCGGCAGCGCGGGGCCGGCCGCGTCGGCACCGGTGGCGGCGTCGAGGTACGACACGTGCCAGGTGCGTGCGGCCAGGCTCGCCGTGTCACAGGCTTCGGCGCAGCCGTCGAGCGTGAGCAGCGCGATGCGCGTGCCGTCCGGCGTCCAGGCGCCCGCGCCCGCCAGCCGCACGCCAGGGCTGATGGGATGACGCCAGAGGCGGTTGCCCTGCGCGTCGTAGGCATCCAGCGTGGTGCCGTCCGCGGTCGGCTGCGCCACCACCACTCGTCCACCGTCCGGTGCGAAGGCGCCCGACCAGGACGTCGCGGCCGCTGTGTCGTCGAACGGATCGCCGAGCGGCGTCTCGGCGGCGGTGGAGAGATGCAGCAGGTGGTACTGGACGGAGTCGCCGTGCGCGGCGCGGTGCCGGGTCAGCAGGGCCTCGCCATCTGGCCGCCACGCCACGACCGTTCCACAGCAGGTGTGCGTGGCCGTGTCGAAGGTGCGGGCCCGGCCAGTTCGCAGGTCGGTGACGGTCAGCCAGCCGCCCTCGTCCGCCGGCTGCGCGACGCGCGTGCCGTCCGGTGACAGCCGCACGTCGATGCCGGCTCGCACGCCGTCGCTGGGGTAGCGCAGCACGCGATACGCGCCGGCGCGCCCGACGACGGCCAGTTTGCCGCCCTCGGACTCGAACGGGTCGGTCCCCAGGGCCGACCCTCCGCCGAACAGCACCGACGCCGCACCGGCCGGGGCGCCCTGAACCGTCTGCTGCCAGGGATAGGGCAGCTCCACTTGGCCCGGGACGGCCGGAACGCCCGCCGCCGGCCGAGTGTCCCGTCCGAGGCCGGGCAACACTGCCACGGCGCCGACCAGGAGCGCGGCGATGGCGGCTCCCGCGCCGGCCAGCACGCGGTCGCGGTATCGCTCGCGTCGTCCGCGCCGCCAGAGATCCTCCGGCAGCCGTGCCGGCGGCATCTGTTCACCGATCCGGAGGAGCGTGTCGCGCAGCGGCGCCGTCATGAGGTGACCTCCGTCAGCTCGGCGAGTTCCGGCGCCTTGGCGCGCAGCGCGGCCAACGCGTCGCGGGTCTGGCTCTTCACGGTGGACACGGAGCAGCGCATGACCTCGGCGGTTGCGACCTCGGTGAGATCTTCGAAGTACCGCAGGACCAGCACCGCTCGCTGGCGTGGCGCGAGCCGGGCGAGGGCGGCCTGGACCGCGACGGCGGTGTCGATGCCACTGGACTCGTCCGGCCCCGGCCGCTCCGGTGGTTCGGCAACGAGGTGGACCCGCCGCCAGCGCCGGCGCCACAGCGACACATGCTGGCTGACCATGGCACGCCGGACATAGGGATCAGGATCGCCGCCGGCAACCACCCGCTCCCAGTGCCGGGCAACCTTGACGAGCGTTGCCTGGACCAGATCCTCCGCGGTGTGCCGGTCGCCGCACAACAGGTATGCCGTCCGCGACAGCGCCGCCAAGCGGCCCGACACGTACGTGTGGAACGACTCCTCGGCCTTCACTACACCTCCCTGCTGTGACACACGCTCGCATGCCTACGTACGGGTGGGTGCGGCCGGAGAGTTACATTCGGTAAAGCGGTTTGGAGTTCCGGCCGGTCTGAGCTAGGTTTTGTCATGCGACGCGGGGTGGAGCAGCTCGGTAGCTCGCTGGGCTCATAACCCAGAGGCCGCAGGTTCAAATCCTGTCCCCGCTACCAATGGAAATGGCCCTTCAGGGATTGCCTGGAGGGCCATTTTCGTCCCTGTGGTCGGGGTTGGATTTTTCGGCGCTCCGAGGGCTACCCCTACTCATCCGGGTCGAACCCCTGCTCGGATAGGGGTATGCCGCGTCTGGCTTCTGTCCCTGCTTTGGCGGGTGTGCGGTGTTCAGGGACAGTGTTCGACGGAACCGGTTTCGGGGATCTCGCGAAAGTCTGGGGTCGGGGTTCGAGTGCGGGGCGGGGTAAATTTTTTCACGTTTGGTGGGAGCGCTCACATGAGGGGGGCCGGCCGTGCGGCGTGGCGTCTACTTTCTGGCCAACGACACCGTCCTTGAGCAGGCGATCGCCTTTCTCAGCAGCTTCCGCCGGTTCAATCCCACGATCCCGTTGTGCCTCGTGCCGTTCGCCGACAACGTGGAGCAGGTCGCGGCCCTCGCCTCGCGGTTCTCGTTCGACGTGTGGCAGCGGCCCGAGCTGCTGCGCGAGTGCGACGACATCAGCAAGCTCTTCCACGGCGAAGTGGCCGGGCAATATCGCAAGCTCGCCATGTGGTCCGGGGAGTTCGACGAGTTCGTCTACATCGACTGTGACACCGTCGTGCTGCACTCGATCGACCTGGTCTTCCCGCACCTGGCCAAGTTCGACTTCGTCGTGTCGAACTCCAACGTGCCCGACGCCCGGCGGTGGGTGTGGCGGGACTCGATCATGCGGGCCCGGGCGCTCAGCCCGCGGCAGATCAGCTTCGCGGCCAACACCGGGTTCGTCGGCTCCAAGAAAGGGCTGCTGGACCTCGATACGGTGCGGGCGAAGCTGGACCGCGCGCTCGCGCTCGCCCCGCACATGGAGCTGCTCTGCCGCGAACAGCCCCTGCTGAACTACCTCATCGTGACGTCCGGGCGGCCGCACACGAGCCTGCTCGCGATGATGGCCGTCTCCGGCGACATGTCCATTCCGCTCGAGCGGTGGGGCGGCGGTGACATCGGCGTCGTGCGGGACGGGCAGGTCGTCACGCCGGAAGGGGGCTCGCCGACGCTGCTCGTGCACTGGGCCGGGGAGTTCCAGAAGGTACGCGAGCACGGGGGCCGGATACCGCATCACGAGCTGTGGTCGTACTACCGCGATCTCGTACCGCAGACGTAGAGACCTGGGATGTAGAGGCCCGCAACGGACTGGAGGCACCAGCGTGTCGGTCAGTGTCGTGATCCCGACCACCCTCGAACGGCCGCACGTGCGCGAGTGCGTCGAGGCGGCGCTGGCCTCGGCCGCGCTGCTCGGCCCCGACACCGAGGTGCTGCTCGTCGCCAACCGCGTGCCGGCCGGCGCGACCTACGACGGGCCCGCGGACCCCCGGCTGCGGGTCCTGCGCTCGGACCCGGCCGGCGTGTCCCGCGCCCGCAACGCCGGGGTGGCGGCGGCCCGGCACGACACCATCCTGTTCGTCGACGACGACCTGGTGGTCCCGCTGTCCTGGTGCACGGAGATGCACCAGGCGCTGCGCGGCGGCTGCACGGCCGTCGGCGGCCCGGTCCGCCTGCGGGTCGTCGGCCCGATCACCGCGTTCATGAACCATCAGCGGTTCTACGACGCGGCCCCGATGGACGGGGAGATGGGCGGCCTGCTCGTCACCGCGAACGCCGGCTACCGCCGCGACCTCGCCCCGCCCGGCCCCCCGTTCGACACGGAGCATCACGCGCACGCCGGGGAGGACACCGACCTGGCCCTGCGGCTGCGCGCGGCCGGTCGGCGCATCGGCTGGCTCGCCACCCCGTCCACGCCGGTGCACCACGTGGAGGAGAACGTCCCGGCCCTGGTCGTGCGCGCCCTGCGCGACGGCCGCAGCAGCGCGCACATCTATGCCCGGCACGGCCTGCGCGCGCCCGTGCAGTGCCTGCCCTCGCCCTGGCGCGTGTACTGCGCGTCGCTGGCCGGCCGGCCCGACTACTACCGCCTCTACGGCGAGATCGACGCGCTGCCGGTCCGGGCCCTGTTCGCGACGATGTCGCTGGTGCTCATCAACTGCCTGCACGCCGCGTACCTGCAGGAGACCGGGCGGCTGTTCGATCACCCGCTGGTGTCCGTGGACGAGGACGCGCTCGTCGCGGAGCTGAGCACGGCGCTGTCCTCCGCCATCGAGGCCGCGTCCGGCGTCGCGCCCGAGGTCTGGGGCCGGCTGCCGATGTGCCTGTCGCCCGACCGGATCCGGCCGACCCTGGAGGGCCTCGTGCCGGTCGCCGAGATCGCCGCCATCTTCAACCGGCACGCGCCCCGCGGGACCACCCCGACGCGCCAGCTCTTCAACCACCTGAACCGGGGCGACGGCGCCTGGATCAACCGCACCATGAACCTGCGGGACCGGGCGGCCGAGGTCTGGCGGCGCCTGACGCCCAGCATCGACGAGGCGACCCTCGACACCCTGGAGACCGAGGCCCGCCGGGCCGGGCTCACGCTGAGCGACGTGTGTGGGTACCTCGACCGGCCCGAGGTGCGAGCCCCGAGCCGCGCCCGCCGCTGACCTAGGACTGGGGGATCGGGCGGTCCTCGCGCAGGGCGTCGTAGAAGGGCTTGATCTTGTCGGTGTCGGCCAGGACGACGGACTCGTCGCCGATCATGCCGGTGCCCTTCGTCGGGCTGGTGTAGGCGGTCACGTCGTCGCCGCGCAGGTTGCGCAGCTCCATGGCCATGTCGAACATGTTCAGCGTGTCGTCGACCGTCGCCGCGTCGGCGGTGGCGTGCAGGAAGTCGTTGAGCTTGCCGGGGCTGCTCAGGGTGCCGCCCGAGGCGGCCTTGTTCAGCACGGCCTTGATGACCTGCTGCTGGTGGCGGATCCGGGCGAAGTCGCCGTCCTGGAAGGCGTAGCGCTCGCGGGCGTAGTCCAAGGCGGTCGCGCCGTCCATGGTCTGCAGGCCCTTCTCGAAGTGGCGGGTGCCCGAGGGGTCCAGCGAATGGGTCGAGGTGAAGCTCTCCGACACGTTGATGTCCACGCCGCCGAGGGCGTCGACGATGTCCTTGAAGCCGGAGAAGTCGACCATGACGACGTGGTCGATGCGGATGTTCGTGAACTTCTCGACGGTCTGCACGATGCCGGGCACGCCACCCCAGGCGTACGCCGCGTTGATCTTGGCTTCCCGGTTGCCGTACTGGCTGTTCGGGGCCTTCGGGACGTACACCCACGTGTCCCTGGGGATCGAGACCATCTGGGCCTTGGTGTGGGTCTGGTTCAGGTGCAGCACGATGATGGTGTCGCTGCGCGAGCCGTCCTGGTTGTCCGGGTTGCGCGAGTCGCTGCCCAGCAGCAGGAAGTTCATCGCGTCCTTCGCCGCCTCGGCCTTCTGGGGGCGTTCGGCCTCGGGGACCCCGGCGAAGGCGTCGACCCGGTCGACGCCCGACGCCACCGAGTTCAGCCAGAGGGCGGTGCCGGCGAACGCCACGCCGATCAGCACGGCGAGTGACGCGACGATGACCAGCGCGATCCGGGCCCCGCGGCCGAGCCGCCGCTTCGGGGAGGCCGGCGCCGGCTCCACCGGCGCCGGCTCCACCGGCGGCGAGTCCACAACAGACGGGTCCGGAGCGCGGCGAGGAGCCGGGATGCGCTCGATCACCTCGGTGGGGTCGTCGTCGGCAGCGTGGCGCCCCTGCGTTGGCATGGCAGGGATAGTACTGATGCGGCTCATGACCGCGGATCCGTCGAGCGGCCGGACGTGGGGGGGCCGCATGGGGACGGCCCCCCGCAGGGTCAGGAGAGCGCGCAGCTCACGGCGGGTGCGGCGTTGGTGCTGTTGTTCCACGAGGCCAGGAAGCCGAACGAGGTGCTACCGCCAGGAGCCAGGGCGCCGTTGTACGTCACGTTGCGTGCCGTCACCGTCGCGCCGGACTGGGTCAGCGTCGTGTTCCAGGACTGGGTCACCTGCTGGCCGTTGGCGAACGTGAACGTGGTCGTCCAGCCGGTCGACGCGGTCGTGGACGTGTTCGTCAGCGACACCTCGCCCTGAAAGTTTCCGCCCCACGACGAGACGACCTTGTAGGTCGCGGAGCACTTTCCAGCAGCCGGTGACGGGGAAGCCGAGGCCGAGCGGGACGGGGACGGGGAGACCGAGCGGGAGGGCGAGGCCGAGGCCGAGGCCGAGGGGGACTGGGGAGTTGTGCCGCCCAGGACCCGGGCCAGCACCGGGTACCACGCGTCCGACATCTTCTGGAAGCCGGTGTCGTTCGGGTGCACGCCGTCGCCCGTGTCGGCCACCGCGTCGAAGCCCGTCCACAGGTCGGCCAGCACGATCGGCGACTGGGCCGTGGTCAGGCCCGCGGCCCACGACGGCAGCGCGTTGTTCAGGGCGATCACGTCGGCCGGGCAGGTGGCGCAGGCCGCGGCGCTCATCGGGATGATCTGGGCCACGATGATTTTGATCGCCGGGTTGTTCGCGCGCATCTGGCCGACCAGCTTCGTGAACGCCGCCAGCTTGGTGGCCAGCGGGATGTAGCCGCCCCACATGTCGTTCGTGCCCAGGTGCATGAGGACGATGTCGGGGGCGGCCGCGGCCAGCCACGGCGGGAGCTGGTTGTTGTCGGCGATGCCCGTCGCCGAGTAGCCGCCGTGGCCCTCGTGGTCGAAGTCGTAGGCGTAGCCGGGGTTGCAGCCGCCGCCGTCGGAGACGCCGCCGACGAAGTCGATGTTCGTGTAGCCGCTGGTCTGCAGGCGGTGCCAGAGCTTGGCGCGCCAGCAGCCGGGGCCGGCGGTGATCGAGTCGCCGAGCGGCATGATGCGCACGGGGGCCGCGGCGGTCTGGGCGGCCCCGGCGGGCTGGACGAGGACGAGGCCGGCCGCGGCCAGGGCGGCGGCGATCAGGGCAGGAAGGAAGGATCTGCGCAGCACGGGGAGAACTCCTCATGGAGAAGACAGGCAGGGGTTCATCGGCCGGCTCCCACGGCAACGCGCTGAGGATGCTACCCCAACAGGCCCCGATGGCGATCGATCGCTTCGCGGCGGCACCAGACCGGGATCTCCTCCAGCGGCGCGTCCACGCTCACCACCCGGCCTCCGTCCGACGTCTCGCCGGTGCGCAGGTCGGTCCAGCGGCCCGGCGGCAGGAAGGCCTCGCGGGTCGTCGCGCCTTCCTCCAGTACCGCCGCGACGAACAGCTCGTCGCCCAGCTGGAAGTCGAACGGGTGCGCCCACGCCTCCGGCTCGTGCGGGTGGGCGAGGGCGACCGCGCGCAGCAGCGGCCAGCCGGTGTCGACGGCCCGGGCGGCCTGTTCCGCCAGGTACGGCACCAGCCGCTCGCGCAGGTGGGCGTAGTGCCGGAAGACCGGCAGCACCCGGGCGTCGCCGGTCTGCTCGGCGATGTTCCACGGGGTGCGGTCGCGCGACGGTGTGCGGTGATGGTTGAACTCCGAGTGGTACTGCATGATCGGCAGGAACGCCGACAGCGCCGTGGCCCGCAGGTAGAGCTCCGCGCTCGGGACGGGCCCGGAGAACCCGGCGAGATCCCAGCCCCAGTGGACGATCCCGCACGCCGCCGCGCTCAGCCCCGCCCGCAGCGACGAGCGCATCGCCTCCCAGGTGGAGTCCTCGTCGCCGGCCCAGAACACGCCGTGCGCCTGCGACCCGGTGAAGCCCGCGCGGCTGAAGGTGACCGGCGCCCGGCCCGCCGAGCGCAGCAGGTCGCCGTAGGCCGCGGCGTATTCGACGGGGAAGCGGTTGTTGCCGCTCGCGCCCACCGAGCCGTCGGCGTAGCGCAGGTCGTGGCCCCAGGCGTGCTCGCCGCCGTCGGTCTTGAAGCCGTCGATGCCGACCTCCTCGACGAGGTACCGCCGCTTGGAGAGCCACCAGTCGCGCGCCTTCGGGTTCGTGAAGTCCGGCATCAGCGCCAGCGGGAACCACCAGCCGCGGTTGCGGTACGGCCGGCCGTCCCCCTCCCGAACCCCGTAGCCCTCGCGCACGATGGCCGCCGCGTCCGCCGCGGCCTGCCCGGTGGGGTGCGGGCGCATCTTGGCCAGCGGGATCTGCCACAGCAGCACCCGCACGTCCCGCTCGTGCAGCCGGTCGACCATCCCCTTGGGGCCGGGCCACGCGCCGGCGGCCGGGAAGGCGAAGTCGGCGAGGCGGTGCGGGCTCCCGTCGTCGTGCACCGCGTACTCGGCGTCGCGGAACGCCGTGAACGTCGACTCGTCGCTCCAGGCCTCGATGACGACCACGCCGACCGGCACGTCGTGCCGGCGGTGCAGGTCCATCTCGGCGGTCACCCGGGCCTGGGTGTTCCACTCGTTGCCGCTGGCCCAGAGCCGGAACACCCAGTCCGGCAGCCGCTCGGGCCGGCCGACCCGGTCCAGCCAGCGGGCCAGGTTCTCGCCGGGCGAGCCGTCGAGGAAGTGCACGTCGAGCCGCCCGTCCACGACGTCGGCCTCGATCTGGATGGCGTCGCCGATGTCGAACCAGGTGCGCTCGGCGGTGTCGACGTGGAAGGCCCAGCCGGTGCCGCCCAGCACGTGCGCGAACGGCATCGGCAGGTAGGTCCGGCCCGCCGCGCCCTGGCCCTTGTACTGCTCGAACACGGTCGCGTCGATGGCGTGCCCGCGCTGGTCGAGCCGGTCGAACCGCTCGCCGAAGCCGAGCACGTGCTCGCCGCCGTCCAGCCGCAGCGCGAACCGCACCCTGTGCACGCCCTCGCCGTCGGCCAGCCACGACACCGAGCCGGGCACGATCCGGCTCTCGCCGTGCGTGGTCAGGGTTCCGCCGGTCGGCGACCAGGCGGCACCGCTCACCTGGAACCAGCGCGTGCGGCGGGTGACGGTGCCGTCGGTGGCCACGAACCGGTAGCGCACCGTCCGGCCCGCGGGCAGCGGCGGACTGCCGGCCGACCAGCGCACGCTCCGGCCCCGGGGCCCGGCCGCGGCCGAGGCGAGATGGCCCTCGGCCCCGGCGACGGGCCCGGCCGGGGCGTCGTCGCGGCTGAGCTCGAAGGTGCCGCCGTCCCACTCGCAGCGCACGGCGACGACCGACGCGGCGGCGGCCACGCCGAGATCGACCCGCTCGCCGCAGAGCGGGCGCACGGGCACGCGCTGGTCGATTGACGGCTGGTACGCGTGGCCGGAGCCGAAGGGGCGGTGCCGGATCATGCCGTGACTCCCAGTTGTGCGGCGAGGGACAGGAAGGCGCCGTGCGACCACAGCAGCGGGGTGGCCACGGGCCCCCAGCGCTCCAGCCACTCCTGCCGGTGCTCCGGCGCGAGCAGGCGGTCGCTCACCTGCTCCGGCAGGTCACCGTTGGCCGCGGCCGTGCCGGCGATCCACCCGAGCTGCCGGCGCGCGTCGGCCGGCCGGTCCAGGCGCAGGTAGGCGTGGCCGAGCAGCGCGGCGAGCACCGGCCACCGGCCGCCGCCGTAGAACACGTCGGCCCGGAAGCGGTGCACGCCCCCGCCGTCGAGCAGGTCCCGCTCGACGGCGGCGACGGTCCGCCGCGCGGTGCCGGCGTCGACGACCGCGAACGGCGCGACCGCGGCCAGCAGACTGCCGTCCACGGCGTCCGAGCCGAGCCACTTGCGCAGCCGCCCGTCCACCCGGCCCTCGGTCGCCACCAGCGCGGCGATCGCGTCCGCCGCCGCCCCGGCCGTGGCGGCGCCGGCGGCGTCGAGCAGCCCCGTGCGCAGCGCCGCGCGGAGCCCGGCCTCGACCGCGGTGAGGGTCGCGACGTGGACCCGCTCGGCGTGCTCCTCCCACCAGTCGTAGCAGGGCAGGCGCCAGGTCGCGGCGAGGTACCGCACCGTGCGCCGGACCGCGGGGGCGAACGGCGTGCCGTCCGTCCCCGCGGCCGCCAGGAACCGCTCCAGCGTCCACAGCCAGGTGCCGTAGCCGTCGAGCTGGAAGTCCCACCAGCTCTCGGTGCCGTCCCGGCCGTCGAGGGTGTACCGCGTCGGCAGGAACCGCGCCTGGTCGACCTCGGCGCCGGCGGCGAGCGCGGCGACGACCTCGTCGATGCGCTCGGCCCGCTCGTCGATGACCCGCGCGGTCCACTCGTGGAAGGCCCGCGGCCCGTCGGTGACGCCGTGCGCGAGGAGCCCGTCGGCGACGAACGCGCCGTCGCGCAGCCACGCGTAGCCGTACACCTTGAAGCTGGAGCAGGCCGGGTAGGCCCCGCTGGGGGCCTGCTCGCGGGTGATCACCTTGATGCTGTGCTCGACCAGGTCCTGCATGTGAGATTCCTTAGGAGAGCAGTGCCGTTACCTGCTGGGCGGCGTCGTCCAGCGTCTTCTGCAGGTCCTCGCCGGCGGCGGCCTTCGTCAGCGCCTTGTCGACGATGTCCTGCATCTGCTGCTGCTTCGCGACCACCGGCTGCAGCGACTGCTTACCCAGCGCGTCCATCACGGCCTGCCGGTTCGCGGGCGGCTTGATGTCGAGGTAGCCGGAGAGCTTGGCGGGGTCCGCGAGCGGCGGCAGCTCCCACGCCGAGCTGACCCGGGAGTTCACGCTCTGCTCGGACGTCGTGAGGTAGCTCAGCCACTTGAACGCGGCGTCCTTGTGCGCGCTGCGGGCCGAGACCGCGACGCCGTTCTGGAACACGGCGCTGGCGCGCTGGGCGTCGCCCGGCTCCACCACGACGTCCCAGCCGAACGGCACGTCCTTGAGCGTGTCGAACTGCCAGTTGCCGTTGTGCCACATCGCGAGCTTGCCGGACTTGAACAGGTTGGTGTCGAAGTCCGGGGTGCCGCCGACCTCGGTGAGCGTCGGCATCGTGGCGCCCGGCTTGCCGATCAGCCACTTCGCCGCGGCCACGCCCTGCGGGCTGTTGAACGTCGCCTTCTTGCCGTCACCGCTCAGGAACGACCCGCCGGCCTGGCTGACCGCCTTGTAGAACTCGTTGAAGGTGACGGGCTGGAAGTCGCCGTAGACGCCCTTGGCCTTGTCGGTGAGCTTCTGGGCCGCGGCCGTCTCGTCGGACCACTTCCAGTCGGGCGTCGGGTACGCCACCCCGGCCGCGTCGAAGAGCGCCTTGTTGTAGATGAGCACCACGGTGGAGAAGGACTCCGGCAGCGCGTACTGCTTGCCGTCGTGCTTGAACGCGTCCAGGGCGCTTGACGCCAGTACCGATGGCTGCCAGGTCTTGTCGCCGGCGGACGGGCCGGCGAGGTCCGCGAGCGAGCCGGCCTGGGCGTAGGTGACGAAGTTCTGGTAGTCCAGCTCGAACGTGTCCGGGGCGGTGCCGCCCGCGATCGAGGTCTGCAGCTGGGTGAAGTAGTCCTTGTAGGCCGCGGTCTGGACCTGCACCTTGATGTCCGGGTTCGCCTTCTCGAAGGCGGCCCTGATGTCGTCGAGGTCCTTGAGGTGGTCCGGGGCGGCGGAGAACGTCAGGTAGTGGACGGTGGTGACGCCGCTCTCGGAGGAGTCCTTGGTGGCGGACCCCTTCGAGCAACCGGTGACGGTCGCTAAGAGGGCGATGCCGGCGACGGCGATCTTCAATCGCAGGGACATGGTGGCCTCACATTTCGGGGTGTTATTTGAGACCGGCGTTGGCGACGCTCTGCACGATGTGCTTCTGCGCCAGGGCGTAGAGGACGAGCATCGGCACGATGCTCACCACGGAGCCGGCCATGATGGCGTTCCACTGGTTGCTGTACTGGCCGCTGAGGGTCGACAGGCCCAGGGGGAGGGTCATGAACTCGCGGGAGCGGATGGCGACGAGCGGCCACAGGAACGCGTTCCAGCTCGACATGAACGCGAACAGGCCGTAGGTGGCCAGGGCGGGCCGGATCAGCGGCAGGATGATCCGCAGGAAGATCCGGACGTGCCCGGCCCCGTCGACGAAGGCCGCCTCGTCGAGCTCACGGGGCAGCACCGCGACGGACTGGCGCAGGAGGAACACGCCGAACGCGGAGGCGATCGTCGGCACGATGAGTGAGGCGTACGTGTCGACCAGGTCGAGCGCGCGGATCTCGATGAACAGGGGCACGACGAGCACCTGCATCGGGATCATGAGGGTGGCGAGGTACCCGACGAAGACCACGTTCTTGCCGGGGAACTCGAGGCGGGCGAAGGCGTAGGCCGCGGTCGAGCTGGTGATGAGCAGCAGCGCCGTGGACACGACGGCCAGCACGAGACTGTTGAGGGCGATCCGCCAGAAGGGCAGGAACTCGAAGAGCTTGCGGTACCCGTCCAGCCCGGCCCGCTCGGGAATGAGCCGGGGCGTGGTGAGCACGTCGCCGCCGACCGTGATCGACGTGACGACGGTCCACACGAACGGGAAGATCATGAAGAGCGCGCCGGCCGCGAGCAGCGCGATGAGCAGCCGCCTAGACATAGTGCACCCACCGCCGTTGCAGGCGCTGCTGGACCACGGTGACCACCAGGATCAGCGCGAACAGCAGCAGGCTCAGGGCCGAGGCGCCGCCGGCGTCGCCGTAGCGGAACGTCAGGTCGTAGATCTCCTCGACCAGCGGCCGCGACGCACCGGCCGGCCCGCCGCCGGTCATGACGTAGATCTGGTCGAACACCTGGAAGCCGCTGATCAGCGAGATCATCACGACGAAGTAGCTCGACGGCGTGAGCAGCGGGAACGTCACCTTCCAGAAGCTCTGCCAGGCCGACGCGCCGTCGAGGCGGGCCGCCTCCAGGTACTCCTCCGGGATCGACTGCAGCCCGGCCAGCAGGATCACCATGACGAACCCGGAGTCCTTCCACGCCGACGCGATGACCGTGGACGGGATGGCCCAGCCCGGCGAGGCCCACCAGCCCGGACCCGGGATGCCGGCCAGCCCGAGCAGGTGGTTGACCAGCCCGTTGGCCGGGTTCAGCAGCCACTTCCAGGTCAGTGCGACGACCACCCAGCTGGTGACCACCGGCAGGAAGTACATCGAGCGCAGGAGGTTGCGCCCGGGAAAGCGGCGGTTGAACGCGACGGCGAGGGCGAGGCCGCAGACGTACACCAGCGGCAGGTAGAGCGCGAGGAACAGCAGGGTGTGCAGCAGCGCGTCGCGGGTGTCGGCGTCGCCGAGCAGGCGGGTGTAGTTGTCCAGGCCGATCCAGCGCATCGGCGACTGCAGGTTCCAGCTGTGCAGGCTGATCCAGCCGGCCGCGACCATCGGGGCGAGCGTGAACATCGCCAGGGGTACGGCGCTGGGCAGGAGGAACAGCGCGACGATCCCGGCCTTGCGGATGCCCTTGGGGCCGACCATCACTCCACCGCCCCGTCGCCGCGGCCGTGCAGGCGGGCCACGACGAGATCGGCCTGGGCGCCGCCGAACCCGTCGAGGTCGAACGGGGCCGCGAGCACGAGCGCCGCCGCGCCCTGGGCCCAGTTGCTGTCGTCCCAGGTGTCCACGACCAGTGCGATCCCGTCGGACCGGCGGACCTGGCGGCGGGCGAACTCGGCCCGGAACGCGGCGTCCCAGTGGATCCAGTGCGCGACGCCCTCGCCGGCGATGACGATCCGGTCCGGGTCGAGGATGTTGGCCGCCCCGGCCACGGCCCGGCCCAGCAGCCGCCCGGCCTCGGCCAGGATGCCGGTGGCGGCCACGTCGCCACGATCGGCCGCGGCGACGAGCGCGCCGAAGCCCTGCCGGGGCCCGAGCACGCCGCGCTCCCGCCCGGTGCGCTCCAGCGCCGGCTCTCCGATCCAGGCCTCCAGGCAGCCGTGCCGGCCGCATTGGCACCGCGGGCCGTCATCGTCGAAGTCGAGGCCCAGCGGCACGTGGCCGAACTCGCCCGCGCCGCCGCGGCTGCCGCGGTAGACGGTGCGGTCGGCCACGATGCTCAGGCCGATGCCGCGGCCGATGGTGAGCACGAGGAAGTCGTCGGCCTCGCGGCCGTGGCCGTACAGCACCTCGGCGACGGCCAGCGCGTTGACGTCGTTCTCGACCACCACCGGCAGCCCGAGCACGCCGCGCAGGTGCCGGCCCACGGGCAGCTGCCGCCACTGCAGCACGTCGGCGTCGACCAGGCCCTTGTCGGGCCGCTGGACCACGCCCGGCACGGCGACCCCGACGCCGAGCAGCGGCGGCAGGCCCGGGTCCGGCGCGGTGTGCGGCGTCAGCTCGGCCGCGAGGCGGGGCAGCGCGTCCGGCGCCATCGCGTCGAACGCCATCGTGGCGCTGGACAGCAGCTGCCCGTCGAGGCGGACGTTGACCACGACGAGGTGGTCGGCGGCGACCTTGACCCCGAGCGCCCGCCCGGCCGAGCCGACCAGCCCGATGAGCGATCCGGGCCGTCCGCCGCTCGACGGCGCCTGGGCGACCTCCTCGACCAGCCCCTGCTCCAGCAGCCGGCGCATGATCTGGGACACGGCGGCCGGACTGAGGCCCAGCTCACGCGCGATGTCGGCCCGGGAGGTCGGTCCTCGACCGCCCAGGAGGGCAAGCACCGCGGACCTGGACAGGTCCCGCCCGGCTCCGTGCTTCGCTAACGGCACTTCGTTCACCTACTTCATGAAGTCGCGATACAAAGTCCCACGCCGCGCGGTCAAGGTCAAGGGGTCTCGTTCCTGGTGGAAGACTGGCTCCATGAGCGAGACCACCCTGCGCGTCGGGCTGATCGGCTACGGCCTGGCCGGCTCCGCGTTCCACGCGCCGTTGATCAGCACCACGCCCGGACTCAGCCTGGCCGCGATCGTCACCGCCAACGCCGAGCGGCAGGCCGCCGCGGCCGAGCGGTATCCCGATGCCCGGATCGTCGGGCGGGCCGAGGAGCTGTGGTCCGCGGGTGACCTCGACGCGGTCGTCGTCGCCTCGCCGAACCGCACCCACGCGCCGATGGCCCGCGCCGCGCTCGAGGCCGGGCTGTCCGTCGTCGTGGACAAGCCGCTCACCCCGGCGTCGGCCGAGGCCGAGGAGCTCGCGGCGCTGGCCGCGAAGCAGCAGAAGCTCCTGACCGTGTACCAGAACCGGCGCTGGGACGGCGACTTCCGCACCGTGCGCCGCCTGGTCGCCGAGGGCGCGCTCGGACGGGTGCTGCGCCTGGAGTCCCGCTTCGACCGCTGGCGCCCCGTGCCCAAGGGCGGCTGGCGCGAGAGCGGCGACCCGGCCGAGGCCGGCGGCCTGCTCTACGACCTCGGGAGCCACCTCGTCGACCAGGCCCTGCAGCTGCTCGGCCCGGCGACCGAGGTGTACGCGGAGGCCCACACCCGCCGCGCCGGCCTGACCGTCGACGACGACACGTTCATCGCCCTGCGCCACGAGGGCGACGCCCGCTCCCACCTGTGGGCGACGACCCTGGCCGCAAAGGCCGGCCCCCGGCTGCGCGTGCTGGGCGACCGCGGCTCCTACCTGAAGTACGGCCTGGACGTGCAGGAGGACGCGCTGCGCGCGGGCCGGCTGCCCACCGAGCCCGGCTGGGGCCAGGAGGAGCCGGGCGCGTTCGGGGTGCTCACCGACTACGACGGCGTGGACCACACGGTGCCCACCGACCCGGGCGCCTATCAGGACTTCTACGCCGGCTTCGCGGCCGCCCTGCGCGACGGCGCCCCCGCGCCGGTCGACGTGCACGACGCGATCGCCGCGCTGAAGGTGCTGGAGGCGGCCCGCCGCTCGGCCGACACCGGCGAGGTCGTCAAGCTCTGATGTCACACATCCGGCGGCGGTGACGTCTTGTCACGCATGGGGCCCGATGACTTCACGCCGCACCGCCGCCGCCTGATCGACGTCGCCTACCGCATCCTCGGCACCGTCACGGATGCCGAGGATGTCGTGCAGGAGGCATGGCTGCGCTGGTCCGCGGCCGACCGGTCCGAGGTGAGCAGCCCGCAGGCGTTTCTCGTGACGGTGACCACCCGCCTCGCGATCGACCGGCTGCGCCAGGTCCGGGCCCGCCGCGAGGCCTACCCCGGCCCCTGGCTGCCCGAGCTGGTCAGCACCCAGCCCGACCCGCAGGGGCGCGCGGAACTGGCCGAGAGTGTCGAGCTGGCGCTGCTGGTCGTGCTGGAGACGCTGTCGCCGCTGGAGCGCGCCGCGTTCGTGCTCCACGAGGCCTTCGGCCTCTCGCACGCCGAGATCGCCGGCATCATCGGGCGGAACGAGGCCGCGACCCGGCAGCTCGCCCGGCGGGCCCGCGATCACGTGCGGGAGGCGCGGCCCCGCTACAGCGCTGATCGGGCGCAGCGGCGACGGCTCACCGAACGCTTCCTCGCCGCCTGCTTCGGCGGCGACCTGGCCGGCCTCGTCGACCTGCTCGCCGCGGACGTGCGGCTGGTCGCCGACGGCGGCGGGCGGGCCAAGGCGCCGCTGCGGGTCATCGAGAGCGCCGACCGCGTCGGGCGCTTCCTCACCTCGATCTCCAACGACGAGGGCGCCCAGCGCTTCCTCGTCTCCATCGGCCTGCCCAGCCCGGCCGCGTTCGAGATCACGATCGAGGACGTCAACGGCGCCCCGGCGATCGTGGCAAGGGTGGGGGGAGCGCGTGATCCTGGTCCTCGCCGTGGAGCCGGACGGGGAGCGCGTCGGCACGGTGTTCCTCGTCGCCAACCCCGAGAAGCTCGCCCGGGTGTCACGTTCCGCAGGGGGCGCCGCGTCCACACCCGCATGAGGAACTCCATCACCATCGTCGGCGGCGGCGTGGCCGGGCTGACCGCCGCCATCGCGTGCGCCGAGCGCGGGCTCGCCGTCACGCTGCACGAGGCCCACCGGTCGCTGGGCGGGCGGGCGCGCTCGACGCCCGGGCCGTACATCGCCAACGACGGGACCCACGTGCTCTACAGCGACGGGGAGCCCTTCCGCTGGCTCGCCGCGCGCCGCCTGGTCCAGCCGTGCAGCAGGCCCACGCCGGGCGAGCTCGCGAGGTTCCGGTTCCGCCGCGACGGGCGGATCCGCTCGGCCCCGCCCCTCGCGCTGCTGCGCATGGTCTCGCACCGCCGGCTGACCGCGCCCGTGGACGAGTCCTTCGGCGACTGGGCCACGCGCCGGTTCGGCCCCGAGGCGACGCGGGCCGCCGCGGGCGTGGTCGGCGTCATCACCTACACCGCCGACCCGGGCCGCCTCTCGGCCGCGTTCGTGTGGGAGCGCCTGCTGCGGGCCGTCGCGCCGGGCTGGCCGGCGGTGCGCTACGTCCACGGCGGCTGGTCCGCGATGGTCGAGCGGATGGCGGCCCACGCCCGCGGCCTCGGCGCCACGATCGTCACCGGCGAGCGGGTCGACGCCCTGCCCGGCGGCCCGGTCATCGTGGCCACCGGCCTGGACGCCGCCCGCGCCCTGCTGGGCGACGACTCGCTGCGCTGGCCGAGCGGGCGGGCCGCGCTCGTCGACCTCGGGCTGCGCGCGGACCGCCGCGACCCGTTCGTGGTGTCGGACCTCGACGAGGGCGGGTTCGTGGAGCGCTACTCGCTGCCGGACCCGAGCCTCGCCCCGCCCGGGCACGCCCTGGTGCAGCTGGAGCTGCCGGCCCGCCCGGACGAGCCGATCCCGGCCGCCACCGCGCGCGCCGAGGCCCTCGCCGACCTGGCCCTGCCCGGCTGGCGCGAGCGGGTCACCTGGCGCCGCGACGCGTTCGCGAACGGGCGCACCGGCGCGGTCGACCCTCCCGGCTCGACCTGGCGCGACCGGCCCGCGATCGGCCGCGGCGGCGGGGTGTGGCTGGCCGGCGACAGCGTGGCCGCGCCCGGGATGCTGGCCGAGGTCGCGCTGAACTCGGCCCGCCGCGCGGCCGAGGCCGCATCCACAGCCGTGGAACTTTCACCGTCCGCGGTGCCGAAGGCATCGACGCAGCGTGATTGATGGGGTCAGGCCAGCATGGCCTCCAGGCGGTCGGCGGCCCGCTCCGGGCCGGCCGGCGTGGGCTCCGTGAAGCCCGCGGCCCGGGCCCCGTAGCCGGTGTCGGTGAGGGCCGCCCACAGCCGGTCGGCGGCCGCCTCCGGGGTCCAGGCGTCGGCCGGCAGCCAGCGGGCCAGATCGTGCCGGGCCAGCCGCTGGGCCACGTCCGGCCGGTCGGCGCCGTGCGCCAGGATCACCTGCGGCGTGCCCGAGAGCAGGGCGCGCACGGCGGTGCCGATCCCGCCGTGGTGCAGGATCGCGCCGCACTGGGGCAGCGCCGAGGGGAAGGGCAGGCGGCGGTACCACGCGAAGCGCCCGACCCGCTCGGGCGAGACGACCACGACCGGGTGGTCGACCAGCCCGGCCGCGGCGAGGGCGACCTCGTAGTACCGCGGATGCAGCATCTGCCCCGTCCCGCCCGTCACGAGGATCGGGCGCCCGGGCAGGTCCACCGTCTCGCCGTCCTCGTCGCCGCAGACGAACCCGGTCAGCGCCGCCCGCGACCGCATCCCGGCCGCGTCGAACCAGCCCGGCCACAGCCCCAGCGTCGGCACCCGCAGGAACCCGGCCCAGTCGGCCACCGGCGCCAGCCCGAACCCGGCCCGCACCGCGTCGACGCCCGCGGCCAGCCCCTTGCGCGCGTGCGTCGCGGCGACCGGGGCCACCATCAGCTGCACCGGGGCGACCGCGACCCAGACCGCCGGCGCGCCGAGCAGGTCCGCGGCGACCAGCACCGACAGCGCCGAGGTGTGCCGGCCCACGAGCACCGTCTCGCCGGGCCGGTGCCGCTCGGCCAGCAGCTCGACCTCGCGGCGCAGGTCGTCGAAGAGGCCCCGCGTCTCGTAGTAGCGGCGCAGGTCGTCCGGGCGCCGCACGGCCAGCAGCTCGGGGGTGTGCGCCTGCTGCTCGCGGTAGCGCTCCTCGGTGTCGATGGCGGCGAAGCCGTAGGGCGCGTGCCGGGCGAAGGGTGCGTGGCTCACAAGCGTCACGTCGTGGCCGCGCGCGGCCAGCGCGGCGCCGACGCGCGCGAACGGCAGGACGTCGCCGGCCGAGCCGTGCGCGACGAGCAGGAAGACCGCCATGGCGGTGGAGTATGACCACGGCGGCGGCCGCGTTTCAAGACTGCGGAATCCGAAGATCGAAATACGTAGACCTTGACGCTGCGCTGTCGGCGTGCGTAGCGTGCGGGCAACTGGAAGCGCTCCCAACACCGCCAAATGCGAGTATTCCGGCCCAAAATGTTCGCGGGGGACGATTGATGGTCACGCCTGCCTTAGCCCGCCTCGATCCGGATCGCCGCGCCGCGCTCGCCCGGCTGGTCGCCGCTCGCCGGGCCGGTGCGGGCCGGGCGCCGGACGCGATCGCGCCCCGGCCGGCCGGCGACGGGCCCGTCCCGTGCTCGCCGGCGCAGCGGCGCATCTGGGTCGCCGACCGGCTCGGCGAGGTCCCCGCCGCCACCTTCGGCCTGCGGCTGCGGGGCCGGCTCGACGTGGCCGCGCTGCGCCGCGCGTTCGTGGCGGTCGCGGCCCGGCACGAGGCCATGCGCACCGTCTACGAGCTCGCCGGCGACCAGCCCGTCCAGCGGGTGCTGGAGCGCACCGAGGTGCGCCTCGACGTGCGCGCCGGCGACCCGCACGCGATCGCCGCCGAGGCCGTCCGCGAGCGCTTCGACCTGGCCACCGGCCCGATCTTCCGGGTCACCCTGGTCGAGACCGCCCCCGACGACCACGTGCTGCTCTTCGTCGGGCACCACATCGCCTTCGACGAGCACTCGGTCGGCCTGGTGCGGGCCGAGGTCGCGCGGGCCTACGCCGGGCAGGACCTCGGGGCGCCGCCCGCGCTGCAGTACGCCGACTACGCCGCCTGGGCCGCCGCCCGCCCGGTGCGCGAGGAGCACGCGCGCTACTGGCGCGAGCGGCTGGCCGGCCTCGGCGACACCCGCCTGCCCTTCGCCCGCGAGCACGCCCCGGGCGCGCCGACCCGGGCGCTGCGGCTGGAGCTGGCCCCCGGCTCGCTGCACCGCCTGCGCGCCGCGACCCCGTTCACCGCCCTGCTCGCGGCGCTCGGCGACGCGGTGGCCCGCTACACCCGCGACCCCGACGTCAGCATCGGCACCATCTCCTCCGGCCGGCCCCGCGTCGAGCTGGAGCCGGTCGTCGGCTGCTTCCTGAACCCGGTCCCGCTGCGCACCGACCTGACCGGCGCCCGCGACCTGGCCGCGGTGGCCGAGCGGGTGCGCCGCACGGTCGCCGGGGCGCTCGCCCACGAGGTGCCGTTCGAGACCCTGCTGCGCGGCGGCCCGCTGTTCCGGGTCGCGCTGCACCTGCACCAGCCGCACGCCGTGGAGCAGTGGCAGGGGCTGCGGGCCGAGGTCTGGCACCACGACGTCGCCGGCGTCGAGCCGGACCTGGTGCTCGAGGCCGCGCCCCGGCCCGACGGGGGCGCGGAGCTGGCCTTCCGCCATTCGGCCCTGGAGGAGGGGGTGCTCGAGCACTTCGCCGAGCACGTCCGGCGGCTCGCGGAGGGGCGCCCGGCCGAGGCGCCGCGGCCGGTGTACTGGCGCAAGGACCCCCGCACCGTCCTCGACCTCATCGACGCCCAGGCCGCCCGCACGCCGGACGCGATCGCGCTGGAGGACGCCGGCGGGCGGACCCGGACCTACGCCGAGCTGATGTCCAATGTGGACAAGCGGGCGGCCGGGATTCGCGGAAGACTCGTCCCGATCGCGCTCGAGCGCACGCCCGAGCTGGTCGAGGAGGTCCTCGCGGTCTGGCGGGCGGGCGCCGCCTACGTGCCCGTCGACCCCGGCTACCCGCCCGCGCGCCAGGAGCTGATCCTGGCCGACGCGCGCGCCGGCGACCCGGGCGCGGGCGTGGCGTACGTGCTGCACACCTCCGGCTCGACCGGCCGCCCGAAGGGCGTGGTCGTCGAGCACCACGCGCTCACCAACTTCGTCCTCGACATGGCGGCGCGGCTGGAGTCGCGGCCCGAGCACCGCTGGCTCGCCGTCACCTCCCTCAACTTCGACATCGCCGGGCTGGAGCTGTTCCTGCCGCTGGTCACCGGCGGCCGGATCGTGCTCGCCGACGCCGATGCGCAGCGCGACGGGCACCGCCTCGACGCCCTCATCGCCCGCGCCGGGGTCACGCACGTGCAGACCACGCCCTCGCGCTGGCGGCTGCTGCTGGCGGCGGGGTTCGACCGGCCGGGCGTCGTCGCGCTCGTCGGCGGGGAGGCGCTGCCGCTCGCCCTGGCGCGGGAGCTGCGGGCCAGGAGCCGCGAGACGCTCAACGTCTACGGCCCGACGGAGACGACGATCTGGTCGGCCGCGTGGCCCGTGCCCGAGGCGCCGGACGAGGTGCTGATCGGAGCGCCGATCGCGTACACCCACATCCGCATCTGCGACGAGGACGGCCACGAGCTGCCGACCGGCGCGATCGGCGAGCTGTGCATCGGCGGGCTGGGCGTGGCCCGGGGCTACCTCGGCCGCCCGGCCCTGACCGCCGACCGGTTCCGGCCCGACCCGTGGGGCGCCCCGGGCGACCGGCTCTACCGCACCGGCGACCTGGCCCGCTGGGGCGCGGACGGGCAGCTGCGCTTCCTCGGCCGGGCCGACAACCAGATCAAGCTGGCCGGGCACCGCATCGAGCTCGGCGAGATCGAGGCCCACCTGGCCGCGCTGCCGGGCGTGCGGCAGGCCGCGGTCGCGGTGCGCGACGAGCGCCTGGTCGCCTACGTGGTCGGCGCGCCCGAGCGCAACGACCTCGCCGAGCAGCTGCCCGGGCACATGGTTCCGCGGGTGTACGTCACCCTCGACGCCCTGCCCCTGACCCCGAACGGCAAGCTCGACCGGGCCGCGCTGCCCGACCCCGAACCGGTCGCGGCCGCCGGCCCGGCCCCGCGCACCGAGACCGAGCGGCTGGTCGCCGACATCTGGGCCGAGGCCCTGGGCCGCGACGGCATCGGCGTGGACGCGGACTTCTTCGCGCTCGGCGGGCACTCCCTGCCGGCGATGACGGTCGCGGCCCGGCTCTCGGTCGCGTGCGGCTACGAGGTCGCGGTGCGGACCGTGTTCGCGCACCCGACCGTGGCCGCGCTCGCCGCCGCCGTCGACGAGCTCGTGAACGCCCCGGACCACACCCGCGACGTGCCGGTGACCCCGCGCCCCGACCCCGCCGCGCCCGCCCCGCTGTCCCCGGCCCAGCTGCGGCTGTGGTTCCTGCAGGTGCTGCAGCCCGACGACGCCGCCTACAACATGGCGCTCGTCTACCGGCTGCGCGGCCCGCTCGACGCCGACCGGCTGCGGTCGGCCCTGGAGCTGCTCGCCGAGCGCCACGACACCCTGCGCACGCGCTTCCTCGAGGTCGACGGCGAGCCGGTCCAGGTGGTCACCGATCGGCGCCCGGTGCTGGAGCGCGGCTCGCTCGACGACATCCCCCGCTGGACGAACCGCCCCTTCGACCTCGGCGAGGGCATGCTGCTGCGGGCCGGGCTGGTGACCGATGCGGAAGACGAGCAATTGCTGTGCCTGGTGATGCACCACATCGCCGGCGACGGGCGCTCGCTGGGCATCCTCTGCGAGGAGCTGCGCGCGGCCTACGCCCAGGCGCCGCTGCCGCCGCTGCCCGTCCGCTACACCGACTTCGCCGAGTGGCAGCGGGCCCGCGGCGACGAGCGCGACCTCGCCTACTGGACCCGGCGGCTGGCCGGCGTGGCGCACCTCGACCTGCCCACCGACCGGCCCCGCCCGGCCGTGCAGACCTCGCGCGGCGCCTTCGCCCGCCGCCGCCTCGGCGCCGGGCTCGCCGACGCGCTCGACCGCCTCGGCGGCGTCCACGGCTGCACCCCGTTCATGGTGCTGCTCGCCGGCTACCAGGCCCTGCTGGCCCGGCACACCGGCCAGACCGACATCAGCGTCGGCACCTCGGTCTCCGACCGCGCCCGGCCCGAGCTCACCGGGCTCATCGGCATGTTCATCAACACCCTCGTGCTGCGCACCGACGTGTCCGGCGACCCGAGCTTCGCCGAGCTGCTCGGCCGCGTGCGCGAGGTGGCCCTGGGCGCCTACGCGCATCCCGAGATCCCGTTCGAACGCCTCGCCGCCGACCTCGGCCTGCCCCGCGACCCGTCGCGCACCGAGCTGTTCCAGACCATGCTCATCCTGCACACCGAGGAGGGCGCGACCACCGGCCTGCTGCCCGGGATCGCCGCCGAGCACGTCGACGACGGCCTCACCCAGGCCAAGTTCGACCTGATGCTCGACGCCTGGCGGGAGCCGGACGGGGTGCAGCTCGCGCTGAACTACCGCACCGACCTCTTCGACGCGGCCACCGCCGAGCGCCTTCTGGCCCGCCTGGAGCGCCTGCTGACCGCCGCGGCCGCCGATCCCGCCCGCCCGCTGTCCACGCTGGACCTGCTGGCCCCGGGCGAGCGCGAGGCCCTGATCGCCCTCGGCACCGGCCCGTCCGGCGAGGTGCAGGACCCGCCCGCGCCGGACCCGGCCGCGATCGCCCTGAGTTTCAAAAATGCAACGCTGACCTACGGGGAACTGCACGAGCGCGCGGCACGGCAGGCCGGCTGGCTGCGTGACCGGGGCGTAGGCCCCGACGACCGCGTGGCGGTGCTGATGCCGCGCTCGATCGACCTCATCGTCACCCTGCTCGCGGTGCTGAAGGCGGGCGCGGCCTACGTCCCGATCGACCCGCGCTATCCGGCCGCCCGCCGCGAACTGCTCGCCGAGGGCTGCGCGCTCACGGTGACGAGCGTGGAGCAGGCGGAGCCGTACGAGTCCACTGTGGACCCGCGGAGCCTGGCCTACGTCATCTACACTTCCGGCTCGACGGGCACCCCCAAGGGCGTCGGGGTCACCCGAGACGCGTTGCGCGCGCGGGTCGGCTGGATGCGGCGGCGGTACGACCTCAAACCCGGCGACGTCGTCGCGCAGTTCGCCACCGTCAGCTTCGACACGCACGTCGAGGAGGTGTGGCCGACGCTGGCGGCGGGCGCCCGCCTGGTGCTGCTGCCGCCCGACGAGGACCTTCCGGACCTGCTCGCCCGCGAGCCCGTCACGGTGCTCGACCTGCCCACCCCCTACTGGCACGAGCTCGTCGGGACCGTGCGGTGGCCCGAGTCGCTGCGCCTGCTCATCCTCGGCGCCGACACGGTCCGCGCCGACCGCCTCGCCGCCTGGTACGCCGAGGTGGGCGACCGCGTCGAGGTCCTCAACACCTACGGCCCGACCGAGACCACGGTCATCGCCACGACCGGCGCGCTCGGCCCGGCCGAGACCTCCATCGGCACCCCGATCGCGGACACCCGCGTCTACGTCGTCGACGAGCACCTGCGCCTCACCCCGACCGGCGTCCCCGGCGAGCTGTGCGTCGCCGGCGACGGGGTGGCCCGCGGCTACCTCGGCCGCCCCGGGCTCACCGCCGACCGCTTCCGCCCCGACCCCTACGGCCCGCCCGGGGCCCGCCTCTACCGCACCGGCGACCGGGCCCGCTGGCGCCCCGACGGCCGCCTCGAGTTCCTGGGCCGCCTCGACGACCAGGTGAAGATCCGCGGCTACCGCGTCGAGCCGGGCGAGGTGGAGACGGTGCTCGGCGGCCTGCCGGGCGTCGCCCAGGCCGCGGTGGTCGTGCGCGACGGCGCGCTGGCCGCCTACGCGGCCGGCGACGGCCTCGACCCGGACGCGCTGCGCCGGGCGCTCGCCGAGCGGCTCCCCGCCTTCCTCGTGCCGGCCCACTGCACGGTGCTCGACCGCGTCCCGCTCACCGTCAACGGCAAGGTCGACCGGGCCGCGCTGCCGGCCCCGGTCGCGGCCGCCGGCGGCTACGTGGCCCCGCGCACCCCGGCCGAGGACCTGGTCGCCCAGATCTGGGCCGGCGTGCTCGGCGTCGAGCGGGTCGGCGCGCACGACGACTTCTTCGCCCTCGGCGGCCACTCGCTGCTGGCCATCGCCGCGGTCGCCCGGCTCTGCGCGGCCACCGGGCGGGACGTCCCGGTGCGGGCGCTGTTCCTCGACCCGACGGTCGCCGGGCTCGCCGCCGCCGTGGACCGGCACCGCCAGGAGGCGCCGGTGGTCCGCCGCGGCCTGCGCCGGGGCCCGCTCTCCTACGGCCAGCAGCGCCTGTGGTTCCTGCACCAGCTCGACCCCGAGGACGCCTCGTACAACATCGCCGTCGCCTACCGGCTGCGCGGCCCGCTCGACGCCGACCGGCTGGAGGCCGCGCTCAACGCGGTCGTGGCCCGGCACGAGTCGCTGCGCACGCGGTTCATCCCCACGGAAGACGAGCCGTTGCAGGAGGTCACCGACGCGCGCCTGACGCTGGAACGCGGCGACAACGTCTCGGCTGATGTCCCGGCTTGGACCAACCGCCCGTTCGACCTGGAGTCCGGGCTGCTGCTGCGGGCCGGGCTGGTGACCGATGCGGAAGACGACCACGTGCTGGCCCTGGTGGTGCACCACATCGCCGGGGACGGGCGCTCGCTCGGCGTGCTGGTGCGCGAGCTGCGGGCCGAGTACGCGGGGGAGACGGTCGCGGAGCCGCCGGTGCAGTACGGCGACTTCGCCGTCTGGCAGCGCGAGCGGGACCGCGACCAGCTCGACTCCTGGCGCGACCAGCTCGACTACTGGCGCGGGCAGCTGACCGGCGTGCCGATCCTCGACCTGCCCACGGACCGGCCCCGCCCGGAGATGACCGGCTTCGAGGGCGCGTTCCTGGTGCACGACCTGCCCGCGAGCCTCGCCACCGGGGTGCGCCGGCTGGCCGCCGAGGGCCGGTGCACGCCGTTCATGGTGCTGCTGTCGGTCTACGAGGTGCTGCTGGCCCGGCTCACCGGCCAGGACGACTTCTGCGTCGGCACCCCGATCGAGAACCGGCCCCGGGCCGAGGTCGCGGACCTGGTCGGCTACTTCGTCAACACCCTCGCCCTGCGGGCCGATCTGGCCCGCGACCCGACCTTCCGGGAGCTGCTCGGCCGCACCCGGGACACCGCGCTGGCCGCGTACGCGCACCAGGACGCGCCCTTCGACCGGCTCCTCGCCGCCGTCGACGTGCCCCGGCGGCTCAACCGCACCCCGCTGTTCCAGACCATGTTCACCTTCCACACCGAGGAGGCGGCCGGCACCGACGTGCTGCCCGGGGTCGACGCGGCCTTCCACGACCCGGGCGGGCGGCAGGTGAAGTACGAGCTGAGCCTCGACGTCTGGCGCACCGCCGACGGGCTGCGGCTGGTGTTCGGCTACCGCACCGACCTGTTCGACCGGGCCACCGCCGAGGCGCTCGCGCACCGCTTCGAGGCCCTGGCCACCGCGCTGCTGTCCAACCCGGACAGTCCACTGTCGACGGTCGACGCCGGGGGCGACGCCGAGGCCCGCGCGGCCCTGCGGCGGTCGGTCCGCGCGCCGCGGGCCGTCGCCAAGCCGGGCCCGGCCGCCTTCGTCCCGCCCCGCGACGCGGCCGAGGAGCTGGTCGCCGGGGTGTGGCGGGAGGTGCTGGGCCTGGAGCGGGTCGGCGTGCACGACGACTTCTTCGCCGCCGGCGGGCACTCGCTGCTGGCGATGAAGGTGGCCGGGCGGCTGCGGGCGGCGACGGGCACCACCGTGCCGCTGCGGACCATGTTCGCCCACCCGGTCCTCGCCGACCTGGCCGTCGCCGTGGAGGAGCTGATCGTGGCCGATCTGAACGAGCTGTCCGACGACGAGGCGGAGCGGCTGCTGGGGGAGTCCGGATGACGCTGACACCCACCAAGCGGGCACTGCTGGAGCAGCGGCTCCGGGGCCGGTCCACCCGGACGATCCCCGCCCTGCCGGATGACGCGCCGCCGCCGCTGTCCTTCGCGCAGGAGCGCTTCTGGTTCCTGGAGCAGCTCGCCCCGGGCAACACCGCGGCCGTGATCCCGATCGTGCTGCGCCTGCTCGGCGACCTCGACGCGGACCGGCTCGCCGCCGCGATCTCGGCCGTGGTGGCCCGGCACGAGCCGCTGCGCAGCCGGTTCGTGGACGGCGGGGACGGAAGGCCGCGGCTTCGCATCGACGAGGCCGCACCGGTACCACTGCCGCTGCTGCCCTTGGAGGCGCTGGAGGCGCACCTGGCGGAGCCGTTCGACCTCGCGGCCGGGGGGCTGCTGCGCCCGGCCCTCGTCAAGGTGGCGCAGGACGACCACCTGCTCGCCATCGCGGTGCACCACATCGTCACCGACGGCTGGTCGATGGACCTGTTCGCGAGCGAGGTCGCGGCGCACTACCGCGGCGGCACCCCGCCCGAGCTGCCGGTCCGCTACCGCGACTACGCCGCCTGGCAGCGCGCGAACACGGGCTTCGCGGCGAGCGTGGCGTTCTGGCGGGACGGCCTGGCCGGCGTCGAGCCGCTGGACCTGCCGACCGACCACCCGCGCCCGGCCCGGCAGACGTTCACCGGGGCCGAGCACAGCTTCCCGCTCGGCCTGCGCGACGAGCTGCCGGCGCTGTCCCGCGACCACGGGGTCACGCTGCACATGACGCTGCTGGCCGCGTTCCAGGCGGTGCTCGGCCGGCTCAGCGGGCAGACCGACTTCGCCGTCGGCTCGCCGGTGGCCGGGCGGCAGCCGCCCGAGCTGGAGCGGCTCATCGGCATGTTCGTCAACACGGTGGCGGTCCGCGCGCCGCTGTCCGGCGACCCGACCTTCGCCGAGCTGCTCGGGCGGGTGAAGGAGGGGTGCCTGGACGCGTACGCCCACCAGGATCTGCCCTTCGAGCAGCTGGTGCAGGAGCTCAACCTCCCGCGGGACGTGCGGCGCTCGCCGATCTTCCAGGCGCTGTTCGCGCTGCAGAACTACGACGAGTACGACGGGCGGGACTGGGGCGGGCTCACCCTCGGGCACTGGCCCGCGCCGGTGTCCGCGACGCGCTTCGAGCTCGAGCTGTACGTGAAGGAGGCCCCCGGCGAGCTGTGGGCCACGGTCGTCTACAACACGGACCTGTTCTCGCACGACACCGCGGTCCGCTTCGCCGGGCACTTCCGCCGCTTCCTCGCCGAGGTGGCCGCGGACCCGCACCGGCGACTGTCCGATGTGGACCTGCTGGAGCCGGACGAGCGCGCGGTCGTGCTGCCGGCGCCGGAGCCGGTCGAGCTGCCCGAGACGACGGTGCCGGCTCTGATCGAGGCGCGGATGGCGGCGCAGCCGGACGCCGTCGCGCTCACGTTCGCGGGCCGGCACATGACCTACGGGGAGCTCGACGAGCACTCGGCCCGCCTCGCTGCCCGCATCCCGCGCGGTGCGCTCGTGGCGGTCTCCATGGACCGGTCGTTCGAGCTGGTCGTCGCGCTGCTCGCGGTGCTGCGGGCCGGGGCCGCCTACGTGCCGCTCGACCCCGAGTACCCGGCCGAGCGCCTCGCGTTCATGCGCGAGGACTGCGCCGCGCTCGACCTCGACGCGGCCCTGGCCGGCGGCGGATCGCCTCTCGAAGGGCCCGGGCCCGGCGACATCGCCTACGTCATCTACACCTCGGGCTCCACCGGGCGGCCCAAGGGCGTGCCGAACACCCATCGCGGCCTGCTCAACCGCCTCGACTGGATGCAGCGCCGCTTCGGGATCGGCCCCGGCGACGCGGTGCTGCAGAAGACCCCGGCCGGCTTCGACGTCTCGGTGTGGGAGTTCTTCTGGCCGCTCATGACCGGCGCCCGCCTGGTCCTGGCCGAGCCGGGCGGGCACCGCGACGCCGAGTACCTGCGCGACCTCATCCGCGCCGAGCAGGTCACCACCCTGCACTTCGTGCCCTCGATGCTCGCCGTCTTCCTGGCGACCGAGGGCGTGGCGGCGTGCACCTCGCTGCGCACGATCGTCTGCAGCGGGGAGGCGCTCCCGGCCGACCTCGCCCGCCGCTGCGTGGCCACGCTCCCGGCCGAGCTGCACAACCTCTACGGCCCGACCGAGGCCGCGATCGACGTCTCGGCCTGGCGCTGCGACGGCGACGCCCTGGCCGGCCGGGCCCGGGTCCCGATCGGCGCCGCGGTCCAGAACGTCGCGCTCTACGTGCTCGACGAGCGGCTGCGGCCCGCACCCGTCGGGGTGCCCGGGCAGCTCTACATCGCTGGGGTGCAGCTGGCCACCGGGTACCTCGGCCGCCCGGCCCTCACCGCCGAGAAGTTCCGCCCGGACCCCTACGGCCCGCCCGGCAGCCGGATGTACGCCACCGGCGACGCCGCCCGCCGCCTGCCCGACGGCACCATCGACTTCCTCGGCCGCCTCGACACCCAGGTCAAGCTGCGCGGCCTGCGCATCGAGCTCGGCGAGATCGAGACCGCGATCCGGGCCCGGCCGGGCGTCGAGGACGCGGCCGTGGTCGTGCGCGACGAGCGCCTGGTCGCCTACGTGGTCGGTTCGGACGACGATGTGCGGCCGGCCCTGAAACGCAGCCTGCCCGACTACATGGTGCCGGCCGCGTTCGTCCGGCTCGACGCGCTGCCGCTCACCCCGAACGGCAAGCTGGACCGGCGCGCCCTGCCCGCCCCGACGGTCACCCGCAGCGCCGCGGTCGCCTTCGCCGAGCCGTCGACCGACGCCGAGCGGCTCGTCGCCGGCATCTGGCAGGAGCTGCTCGGCGTCGAGAAGGTCGGCGCCGACGACGACTTCTTCGACCTCGGCGGCCATTCGCTCGTCGCCACCCAGGTCGTCGCCCGGCTGCGCAAGGCCGGCGGCGGGGTCTCGGTGCTCGACGTGTTCCAGTACAAGACGGTCCGCGAGCTGGCCCGGCTGCTGTCCGAGCCGGACCGGGGGCCGCGGCGGCTGCTGCACGAGCTGACCCGGCCCGTGCCGCCCGGGCAGCGGCTGGCCTCGATCGTGGCGGTGCCCTACGGCGGCGGCAGCGCGGTCGTCTACCAGCCGCTCGCCGACGCGCTCCCGGCCGGGTGGTCGCTGCACGCGGTCGCCATCCCCGGCCAGGACATCGGCGTGCGCGAGGAGGCGCTGCCCTTCGACGAGCTCGCCGCCCGGCTCACCGCCGAGGTGCTGGAGCGCGTCGAAGGACCGCTCGTCGTCTACGGCCACTGCGGCGTGGGCTCCTCCGTCGCCGTCGAGCTGGCCCGGCGGCTCGAGGCGGCCGGGCGCACCGTCGAGGCCGTCTACATCGGCGCGGTGTTCCCGTTCGCGCGCCCCACCGGCCGGTTCAGCGGGCTGCTGGCCAAGCTGGCCGGGCGCGAGGCGCTGCTGTCCAACCGGGTCTACGAGAACTGGCTGCGCTCGATGGGCGTCGAGATGGCCGAGTTCGACCGGGACGAGGCCGACCTCATCATCCGCAACATGCGCGAGCACACGCGGCTGGCCGAGGAGTACTTCACCGGCCTGTTCGCCGAGCATCCCGCTGCTCTCAAGGCGCCGATCGTCTCCGTCGTCGGCAGCCAGGACACGCAGACCGAGTTCTACCGCGAGCGCTACCGCGAGTGGCACTTCCTCACCGGGACGACCGCGCTGGTGGTGCTGGACGAGGCGGGGCACTTCTTCCTGAAGTACCGCGCCGGGGAGCTCGCGCACATCGTCACCGAGGTACACGGCACCGACGAGCGTCTGCGGGACCCGGACGGCGGCTGGGAGGTGGCCGCCCGCTCGTCCACGGTGCGGCGCGCGGACGGCCCTGATGGCCCTGAGGGCCCCGAACCCAGCCTGGGCCGGTTCATGGCGGTCGCCACCGGGCAGCTCGTGTCGATCGTCGGCTCGGCGCTCACCGAGTTCGCCATCCCGCTCTGGATCTACCTGCAGACCGGCTCGCTGGTGCGCTTCGCGGTCTTCGCGGTGCTGGGCCTGGTGCCCGGCATGCTCGTCGCGCCCTTCGCCGGAGCCGTCGTCGACCGCTTCGACCGGCGCAAGGTGATGCTGGGCGGCGACCTCGCCGCCGGGGCCAGCCAGGCCGCGCTGCTCGCCCTGGCGCTCACCGGCACCCTGCGGGTCTCCCACGTCTACGGGCTGCTCGTGGTGCTGTCGGTGGCGCTGACGTTCCAGCGGCTGGCGTTCTCCTCCGCGGTGCCGCAGCTCGTGCCCAAGCGGTACCTCGGCCACGCCAACGGCATGGTCCAGCTCAGCTTCGGCGCCGGGCAGTTCCTCGTCCCGCTGGTCGCCGCCGGGCTCATGGCCACCGTCGGGCTGCGCGGGGTGCTCGTGCTCGACGTGGTCAGCTACGTCGTCGCGGTCGGCGTCACCCTCGCCGTGCGGTTCCCGCGCACGCTCGCCTGGGCGCGCCGGGAGACGTTCTGGCAGGAGGTCGTCGGCGGGTGGCGCTACGCCCTCGGCGCCGGGAGCCTGCGGCCGGTGCTCGTGTTCTTCGCGGTGCTGAACCTGTTCATGACCCCGCTGTTCCTGCTGCTGTCGCCGCTGGTGCTCTCGTTCGCCGACCTCGGCGCGGTGGCCCGGGTGAGCATGGCGGGCGGGCTCGGCGCGGTCGCGGGCGGGCTGCTCATGAGCTTCTGGGGCGGGCCGCGGCGGCACCGGGTGCGCGGCATGCTGCTGGTCGTCCTCGGCCTCGCGCTGAGCAGCGCCCTGCCCGGCCTGCGCCCCAGCGAGCTGCTCGTGGCCGCCGGCGCGCTGGGCATGTCGCTCGGGCTGACCCTGGCCAACGGCGTCTACACGACGATCGTCCAGGTGAAGGTGCCGCAGCGCTTCCACGGCCGGGTCTTCGCGGTGAACACCGTCATCGCCTTCTCCACCATCCCGATCGGCTACGCGGTCGTGGCGCCGCTCGGCAGCCGGCTGCTCGACCCGCTCCTGGCCCCGCACGGCGCCCTGGCCGGCAGCCTGGGCGCGCTGATCGGCACCGGACCGGGCCGCGGCACCGCGCTGCTGTTCCTGCTCCTGGCCGCCGTGATGGTGGCGCAGGTGCTGGTCTCGCTGCGGCTGCCGAGCCTCGCCCGCTTCGACGAGCGGGTGCCCGACGCGGCCCCGGATGACCTCATCGGGGCTCAGGTTCGCCAACGCCGCAAGGAGCAGGCCCATGGATGACTACGTCGTCGTGCGCAACGACGAGGAGCAGTACTCGATCTGGCCCGCCGGTGACCCGCTGCCCGCCGGCTGGCACGCCGAGGGGGTGCGGGGGCCGAAGCAGGAGTGCCTCGACCACATCGACCGCGTCTGGACCGACATGCGGCCGGCCGGCTCGCGGGGAGCGTAGGCGATGACTCCCGAGGAGACCGCGGTCGCGCGGATCTGGACCGAGCTGGGGCTCAAGCCCACGTCGGCCGAGGACGACTTCTTCGACCTCGGCGGCGAGTCGCTGGTGCTGGTCGGGTTCCTGGCCCGGGTCCAGGCCGAGATGGGCCTGGAGCTCGCCGTCGACGAGCTGTTCGAGGAGGACCTGACGGTCGCGGCGGCCGCCCGGGCGATCACCCGGGCCGCGCTCGCCGAGCTGGACGGGCTGTCCGAGGCCGAGGTGGCCGAGCTGCTGAGCCGGGCCGAGTAGCGATGCGGGTGCTGCTCGCGCAGAACATGCCGTGGCTGCCCGGGCACGGCGGGGCCACGAAGTCGAACCGGCTGCTGCTGCAGGAGCTGGCGGCCCGGGGGCACCGGTGCGTGGCCGTCACCCGCGGTACCCCCGGCGTGCGCACCATCGCGGGCGTCGAGGTGTTCGCGGCCGACGGTCCCCGCCTGCCGAGGCTGCTGCGCGAGGTCGCCGCGGCCGAGGAGCCGGACTGGACGCTGGTGCCGTCGGACGACCCCGGCCTCATGGTGCTCGGCACCGCGCTGCGGGCCACCCCGGACCGGGTCGTGTACCTCGTGCACACCCTCCAGCAGCTGCCGTTCGGGCCGCGCGCGTTCTACCCGAGCGACTCCGGCCGCCGGATGGTCGCCCGGGCCCGCGGGATCCTGTCGGTGAGCCGGGCCGCGCACGACTACGTGCTCGAGCACGGCGGGCTCTCCTCGACCGTGCTGCACCCGCACGTCTACCACCAGGGTCCCCCGGCGTTCGACGCCTCCGGTTGCGTCACCATGGTCAACCCGTGCGGCTTCAAGGGGCTGCCCATCCTGCTCGGCCTGGCCGACGCCCGCCCTGCCCTGCGATTCCGGGCCGTGCGCACGTGGGGCAGCACCGACGGGGAGCTCGCCGAGCTCGCGGCCCGGCCCAACATCGAGGTCGTGCCGGCCACCCCCGACATCGCCGACGTGCTGCGGGGCAGCCGAGCGCTGCTGATGCCGTCGCTGTGGGACGAGACGTTCGGGTACACGGCGGTGGAGGCGATGCTGCACGGGGTGCCGGTGCTCGCCTCGGACGTCGGCGGGCTGCGCGAGGCCAAGCTCGGGGTGCCCTACCTGCTGCCGGTCGACCCCATCACGGAGTACGAGCCGCAGCGGGCCGGCGAGCCGTACCCGCGCCCGGTCGTGCCCCCGCAGAACATCGAGCCCTGGCTGGCCGCCCTGGACGACTGCGCCCGGTACTCCATCCCGGGCCAGGCGGCCGCCTCGGCCTTCGTCGAGGGACTCGACCCGGGAGCGCTCGAGAAGTACCTGGTGAACCTGTGAGCGCGGACCTGCGGATGCTGCTGCTCATCCGGCACTTCGAGACCGCGCTGCTGGAGCTGTTCGCCCGCGGGCTGCTGCACGGCACCACCCACACCTGCCTCGGCCAGGAGGCGGTGCCGGTCGCGCTGATGCCGCTGCTGGACCCCGAGGACTTCGTGTTCGGCAACCACCGCGGTCACGGGCACTACCTGGCCCGCTTCGACGACCCGGCCGGCCTGCTCGCCGAGATCATGGGGCGGGAGGGGGCGGTCTGTCACGGCGTCGGCGGCAGCCAGCACCTGCGGCGCGACCGCTACCTGTCCACCGGTGTGCAGGGCGAGAGCCTGCCGCTGGCCGCCGGGGCCGCGCTGCACCTCGCGCGGACCGAGCCCGGACGGCTCGCCTGCGCGTTCATCGGCGACGGTACGTGGGGCGAGGGCGCCGTCTACGAGACGCTGAACCTCGCCGCCCTGTGGCGCCTGCCGCTGCTGGTCGCGGTCGAGCACAACGGCATCGCGCAGAGCACCCCGGCGGCGGCCGCGATGGCCGGCACCATCGCCGCGCGGGCGGCCGCGTTCGGCGTCGAGCACCTGCACGTGCCCGCGGCCGAGCTCGGCGACGACGTCGGCGCGATGCGGGCGATGCTGGAGGAGCCGCTCAAGCACGTGCGCGACGGCGCCGGGCCGCTGGTCGTCGAGTTCGCCGTGCACCGGCTCGGCCCGCACAGCAAGGGCGACGACACGCGGCCGGCCGCCGAGGTGGCCGCGCTGCCGGACTGGTACGCCCGCCACGCCGGCACCGCGCCGGACGCCGAGCAGCGCGCGCGGGTCGCGGCCGTGGTCGCCGACGTGACCGCCCGCCCGCCCTCGGTCTGGGAGTCCCGGTGACGCGGGTCGCCGAGCGCCTCAACGCGGCGCTGGGGGAGCTGCTGGCCGGGGACCCGTCGGTGTACCTGCTGGGCGAGGACATCACCGACCCGTACGGCGGCGCCTTCAAGGTCACGAGGGGCCTGTCCACCCGCTTCCCGGACCGCGTGCTCGGCACCCCGATCAGCGAGTCGGCGATCGTCGGCGTCGCCAACGGGCTGGCCCTGGCCGGGGACAAGGCGATCGTCGAGATCATGTTCGCCGACTTCGCGCTGCTCGCCTTCGACCAGATCGTGAACGTCGCGGCCAAGTCGACGGCGATGTTCGGCCGGCCGGTGCCGATGCCGCTGATCGTGCGCTGCCCGGCCGGGGGCAACCGCGGCTACGGGCCGACGCACAGCCAGAGCCCGCAGAAGCACTTCCTGGGCGTGCCCGGCCTCGACGTGCACGAGCTGAGCCCGTTCACGGAGCCGTTGCCGATGCTGCGCGCGATGCTCGCCTCCGGACGCCCCTCGGTGCTGTTCGAGGACAAGGTGTTGTACGGCCGGCCGATCGGCCTGCCGCCGCTGTTCCGCGCCGAGGGGGACACGATCGTCGTGGACGGCGCGCCCGGCGACGACTTCCTGATCGTGGCGCCCGGCGGGCTCGCGCACCGCGCGATGGAGGCGATGGAGGCGCTGCTGGTGCGGTACGAGCGCTGCGGCGCCCTGCACGTGCCCACACGGCTCTACCCGTGGGACCCCGAGCCGGTGCTGCGCCACCCCGCCCGGCAGATCCTCGTGGTCGAGGACGGGCCGCCGGGCGCGTCCTGGGGCACCGAGGTCGCCTACCGGCTGCGGGACTGCGGGCGGCCCGTGCGCGTGCTGCACGCGGCGGACACGGTGGTGCCGACCGCGGCCCACCTGGAGCGGGAGGTGCTCGTGCAGGCTTCGACGATCGTGGCGGCCTTGGCGGCACTGACGTGACCGAGATCCGGGTGCCGAAGCTCAACACCAACGACGCCGAATACACGCTGCTCGAATGGATCGTGCCGCCGGGGACCCTGGTGCGTGAGGGTGAACCGGTCGCGACCGTGGAGACGTCGAAGGCGGCCGAGGAGCTGCCCGCGCTCGGCTCGGGGTATCTGCAGCCGCTGCTCCCGGCCGGTGCGGTGTGCTCGGCCGGTTCGGTGATCGGGCGCCTCTCGGCCGCTCCGGCGGAGCCCGCTGTTTCCGGTGTTTCGGAAATGTCGGATGTCACTATTACGGAGCCGGCGCTGCGGGCCATGGCCGAGCGGGGGATCTCGCGCGCGGCGGTGGAGGCGCTCGGGCGCAGGGTGATCCGGGTGGCCGACCTCGACGAGCTGGCCCCGGCGCCCGGCGCGCCGCGGGAGGAGCGGCTGCCGCCGGTGCAGCGGGCCGTGGCCGCCGTGGTGGCCGAGTCGGCGCGCAGCATCCCGCAGGCGTTCGTGGCCGTGCGTGTGCCCGTCGAGGCCGCGGTCGCGCGCGGGCGGGAGCTCACGCGGCGGTACCGCCGCCTGATCGGCCTGCCCGAGCTCACCATCGCCGCGATCGGCGCGGTCGCGGCCGAGCACCCGCACTGCTTCGCCGCGTTCGTGCCGCCGGACCGGGTGCGCCGGGCCGCGAGGGTGGACGTCGGGGTGACCGTCGACGTCGGCCAGGGCCTGCACGTGCCGGTCATCCGCGACGTGCCGGGCCTGTCGCTCGCCGGCATCGCGGAGCGCCTGATGGCCCTGCGCACCACGGCCCTGCGCGGGGCCTTCCGCCCGGCCGACCTCGCGGACCCGGCGATCCTGCTGGCCCTGCACACCGACCCCGACGTGACCGCCGCCGTGCCCCTGGTGCTGCCCGGCACCACGTGCGCGGTCTCGCTCACCGCGCGGGTGGACGGGCACGTGCGGCTCGGGCTGGCGTACGACCACCGGGTCCTCAACGGCCGCGGCGCCACCCTGTTCCTCAAGGCGGTGGCGGCTACGTTAGCGGTATGAGCGAGAACTACAGGGCGATCGTGTACACCGAGTTCGGTGAGGCCTCGGTGCTCAACGTGACCGAGCGGGAGCTCGTGGAGCCGGGGCCGGGTGAGGTGCGCGTCCGCGTGGCCGTCTCCGGGGTCAACCCGACCGACTGGAAGACCCGCACCGGCGCCACCGCCATGGCGCCCGTCGCCGCCGAGGGCCAGGTGCCCAACCAGGACGGCGCCGGGGTGATCGACGCCGTCGGGCCCGGGGTGAGCGGGTTCGCCGTGGGCGACCGCGTGTGGCTGGTCATGGCGGCCTACCAGCGGCCGGGGAGCGGGACCGCGCAGGAGTTCACGGTGGTGCCGGCCGATCGGGTGGTACCGCTGCCGGATGCGGCGTCGTTCGAGGCCGGGGCGAGCCTGGGCGTGCCCGCGATGACCGCGCACCGGGCGCTCACCGTGCACGAGGGCGCGCCCGCGCGGCTGGCCCCCGGCGCGCTCGCCGGCCGCAACGTCCTCGTCGCCGGCGGGGCCGGGGCCGTGGGCAACGCGGCGATCCAGCTCGCGGTGTGGGCCGGGGCCAATGTCGCGGCCACGGTCAGCTCGCCGGAGAAGGCCGAGCTGGCCCGCCGGGCCGGGGCGCACCACGTGGTCGACTACCGCGCCGCCGACGCCGCCGAGCGGCTGCGGGCCGCGCTGCCCGGCGGGGCGGACGTGGTCGTCGAGGTGGCCGCGGCCCACAACGCCGAGCTGAACCTGGCCGTGCTGCGCTCCGGCGGGACGATCGCGGTCTACGCCAACGACAGCTCCGGCGGGCCGCTCTCCGTGGACGTGCGCCGGCACATGGTGCTCAACGTGCGGTACCAGTTCGTGCTGCTCTACACCGTCCCGCGCCCGGCCCTGGCCGAGGGCGCCGCGGCGGTGAACGCGGCCCTGGCCGACGGCGCCCTGCGCTTCGGCGCCGAGGCCGGCGTGCCGCTGCACGAATATCCGCTCGCCGAGACGGCGGCGGCGCACGCCGCGGTGGAAAACGGCGCAATCGGCAAGGTGCTCATTCGCGTGGCCATCGGTATTTAGGAGGACCCGGTATCGACCGATCGGCCAATCAATTCGACTAGCATTTCGTGAGGCCGAAACCGCAGGTCAGTGGCGTTTGTCGGCCGTCAATTGCCGAGCAGCGGTCCTTTCCGTTGGAAAACCTCGAAACGGTCACGATCGACTTCCGGCGGCCCACGCTTCGTTCGGCGTTCACGATTTCTCCCTCGGCACTTGGCTAAGCCTTGCGAGGTTCAGCACTGCGTTCCCGCCCGGGTCGCAGTGCTGAAGCTGGAGAGGCCATGCCCCAGGTGCGAATCCAGGTCCTGTGTGGACCACCCTCGGTGCATCCGCGCCGGATGGGCTGGTCCACGGGGGCGATCGGGCGCGACGAGTGGTACGCCTGGCGGCTCATCGGCACGAACAACCACGAGCTGGGCCGCAGCGCGCTGAGCTTCCGCAGCTACCAGGCCGCGCTCGCCGCGTTCGCCGAGGTCCAGGCGGGCCACGACCGGCTCGTCCAGCTGCCCGTCCCCGAGCGCCCGACCGGCCGCTGGGGCTGGCGGCTCGAGCTCGACGGCGCGGCGGTCGCGGTGAGCGGCCGGTGGTACCGGCGGGACAAGCTCAGCCTGCTCGGCGCGGCCAAGTTCGTCGCCCTGTGCGCCGCGGCCGAGCCGGCCGACGGGGTCGTGGCGCTGCACGATCGGGCCGCGCGATGAGCCAGGACCTCGTCGCCCCGCCGGCGGATGCGCCCGCGGTCCGGCCGGCCCGGCGCAAGCTGGTCGCCAACGCCGGCCCGGCCGACAAGGTCTACCGCGGCGTCGCCCGCGGCGGCGGCAGCCTCGTGCTCGTCCTCATGGTGCTCGTCGGCACCTTCCTCGCCTACCGGGCCTGGGAGGCGCTCAGCCAGGCCGGCCTCTCCTTCATCACCACCGAGCAGTGGAACCCCGACGGCGGCGGCTTCGGCATCGCCGCGGTGATCGTCGGCACCGTGCTCATCGCGATCGTCTCGGTCGTGGTGGCGGTGCCGCTGGCCATGGGTACCGCGCTCTACATCTCCGAGTACGCCCCGCGCTGGCTCAAGCGCACGATGATCGCCATGGTCGACCTGATGGCGGCCGTGCCGAGCGTGGTGTTCGGCCTGTGGGGCGCGTTCTTCCTGCAGTGGAAGATCATCGACCTGTCGCGGTGGATCGCCGACTGGTTCGGCTGGATCCCGATCTTCAAGGTCGGCGGCGTCGAGCGGCACGACCCGCTGGCGACGATGACGGCCTACACCTCCTCGACGTTCATCGCCGGCGTGGTCGTCGCGCTCATGGTCGCGCCGATCGCGTGCTCGGTGATGCGGGAGGCGTTCGGCCTGGCCCCGATGGGCGAGCGCGAGGGCGCCTACGCGCTCGGCGCGACCCGGTGGGGCATGATCCGCAGCGTCGTGCTGCCGTTCGGCCGCGGAGCCGTCGTCGGCGGGACCATGCTCGGCCTGGGCCGGGCGCTGGGCGAGACGATCGCCGTCGTCATGATCATCTCGCCGCGCTTCGAGATCCAGCCGCGCGTGCTCGAGCACGGCACCAGCTCGGTCTCGTCGCTCATCGCGCTGCGGTACGGCGAGGCCAGCCCGTTCGGCATCTCGGCCCTCATGGCGGCCGGCGTGGCGCTGTTCGTGCTGACGCTGCTCGTCAACTTCGGGGCGGCCTTCGTGGTCTCGCGGTCCCGCTCCGGCGCGATGAGCGAGGCGTGACCGTGCAGACCGTGCGGCAGACCGTGTCCCAGGCCGAGCCGGCGACGCTGCCCCTCCCCGAGCCGGGCACCGTGGTGCCGCGGCGCCCCACGGGGCCCAGCGCGCAGCGCCGGCGTCGCATCGGCGGGGTGCGCCGCACCGACCTGTACGCGATCGCCGGCGCGATCGCCGCGGGCAGCGCCACGACCGGCGTGCTGTGGACCCAGCTCGGGCCGTTCACCGGCCTGCTCGGGTACGTCATCGTGACCTGGCTGGTGACCGTCGTGTGCTACGCGGCGCTGGTCTCCCTCGACGAGAGCCGCGCGGCGATGCGCGACCGCATCAGCGCGTTCGTGGTGCACTCGCTGGCCGCGGTGCTCGTCACCGCGCTCGTGTTCGTCATCTTCTACACGTTCTCGCGCGGCTGGCGCGCGATGGTCCACCTGAACTTCTACACCCAGGACCTGCGCACGACCCTGGCCACCGACCCGCTCACCAAGGGCGGGGTCCTGCACGCCATCGTCGGCACGCTCATCGAGCTGGGGATCGCGCTCGGCATCGCGGTGCCGCTGGGCCTGGTCGCCGCGATCTACCTGCACGAGGTGCCCGGCCGGTTCTCGCGCTTCGTGCGGACCGTGGTCGAGGCGATGACCGCCCTGCCGGACATCATCGCCGGGCTGTTCATCTATGCGACCCTGATCCTGATCTTCCATCTCGGGCCCTCGGGCTTCGCGGCCGCTGTCGCGCTCGCGGTGACGATCCTGCCGATCATCATCCGCACGGCCGACGTGGTGCTGCGGCTGGTGCCGGGGTCGCTCAAGGAGGCGTCACTGGCGCTCGGGGCGAGCCGGTGGCGCACGACCTGGCACGTGCTGCTGCCGACCGCCCGCTCGGGGCTGGCCACGGCGGTGATCCTCGGCGCCGCGCGGGCGATCGGCGAGACCGCGCCCGTGCTGCTGACCGCCGGCGTGACGGGTTACCAGAACCTCGACCCGATGCACGGCTCGATGATGTCGCTGCCGCTGCTGGCCTTCACGCAGGTGCAGTCGCCGGAGAAGAACGAGATCGCCCGCGGCTTCGGCACCGCCTCCGTGCTGCTCATCCTCGTGCTGCTGCTGTTCATCGTCGCCCGCGTCATCGGCGGCCGCGGCCCCGGCGAGCTCACCGCGCGCGGCCGCCGGGCCCGCGCGGCCGCCTCCCGCCGCGACGAGCGGCGCATGGCCGAGCGGCGCGCGGCCCCCGCTGTGTTCGCCCCACTCCCCGTTCCCAGCCAGGAAGAGACCGGACCATGAATCCTCGGCGTTCTCGTTGGCGTCGCCGGACTGCGCAGGGCATCGCCGCGCTCGTCGTGGCGATGGTGAGCCTCGTCGGCACCGCGCGACCCGCGGCCGCGGTGACCTACGTGCCGATCTCCGGTGGCGGCTCGACCTGGTCGTACAACGCGTTCCACGCCTGGATCGGCAACGTGGGCCAGTACAAGATGCGGGTCGACTACGAGCCCACCGGCTCCACCACCGGCCGCACCAAGTTCCGGGCGGGCTCCCTGGACTGGGCCGCGTCCGACATCCCCTACGGCGTCAAGGACGGCAACAGCAACGACGATCCGCCGCCGCGCGGGTTCGTCTACATGCCGGACACCGCCGGCGGCACGACCTTCATGTACAACCTGAAGATCGGCAACAAGCGGGTCACCAACCTGCGGCTGTCCGGCGAGAACATCGCCAAGATCTTCACCGGCGTGATCACCAAGTGGAACGACCCGGCGATCAAGGCCGACAACCCCGCCCTGAACCTGCCCGGCACCACCATCGTGCCGGTGGTGCGCTCGGACGGCTCCGGCTCCAGCGCCCAGCTCACCCAGTGGATGATCGCCACGCAGGGTAAGTACTGGACGGCGTACTGCCAGAAGGTCGGCCGCAACCCGTGCACCCAGACGTCGGCGTACCCGGTGCTCGGCGGCTCGGCGATGATCGGGCAGCCCGGTGACCTCGGCGTCTCCGGCTACGTCAGCCAGGCGGGCGCCGTCGGCTCGATCGGCTACGTCGAGTACTCCTACGCGATCCAGGCCGGGTTCCCGGTCGCGAAGGTGCTCAACGACGCCGGCTACTACACCGAGCCCACCGCCGGGCACGTGGCCGTGTCGCTGCTCGGCGCGAAGATCAACAACGACAAGAGCGACCGGGCCAAGTACCTGACTCAGGACCTCTCCGGCGTCTACACCAACAAGGACAAGCGCACGTACGTGCTGTCCTCGTACTCGTACATGATCCTGCCGACCACGAACGAGTTCGGCTTCACCAACGCCAAGGGCCTCACGCTCGGCGACTTCGGCAACTATCTGCTGTGCCAGGGGCAGAGCCAGGTCAACGCGCTCGGCTACTCGGCCCTGCCGATCAACCTGGTCCAGGCGGGCTTCGGCCAGCTGGCCCTGGTCCCGGGCGCCGTCGTGCCGCCGCCGACGGACATGAGCAAGTGCAACAACCCGACCTTCTCGACCGACGGCACCAACACGCTGGCCAAGAACGACCCGTTCCCGCAGGACTGCGACAGGATCGGCACCGTCCAGTGCGCCGAGGGCACCGGCGGCGCCACGGGCAACACCGGCGGCACCGGCACCGGCACCGGCAGCGGGTCCGGCGGCACGGGCACGGGCTCGGGCACCGGCGGCACGGGCACCGGCACGGGTACGGGCGCCTCGGGGGCGCCGACCGACGGTGCCGCGGCGCCCGCGCAGACCTGCGACGCGGACACCGGCGTCTGCTCCGGCGGCGGCTCGGGTGGCGGCACCGGCGGCGGCGTGGGCGCACCCGGGCAGGTCGACGCGGCCGCGGTGGAGACGTCGGCCGCGCTGAACAACGGCTTCGAGGTCGTGCTCATGGTGGTCGCGGCGGCGCTGCTGCTCGGCCTCGGCCTGATCCCGCCCCTGGCCGCGCAGCTGGGCTCGAACCGCCGGGCGCGCCGCGACTCCTCGGGCGGTCTGTGATGCGCGGCCTGGTCATGCGCGCGCTGGGCACCAGGGCCGCCCGGCGGCGGGCGGCGAGCGCGTTCGCCGCGGCGGCGGCCGCGCTCGGGCTGCTCGCGCTCGGCACGGGCGGGCAGGCGTTGGCGGACACGTCGTCGGACCAGATCACCGGCAACGGGATCACGGACTCCGCGGTCACCGTCCGCTGGGACGCCGGCCTGCTCGGCCTGGACAACAAGACGCCCGTCAAGACTCGCGACTCCGCCGACCCGTACGCCTTCATGCACGCCGACTTCAAGGACCTCGAGGTCACCGTCGGGCAGACCGAGAACCTCGTCCACCAGGCCATCAAGGTGACCTGGAAGGGCAAGCCGATGAAGGGCCTGTTCAACGCCAACTACCTGCAGATCATGGAGTGCTACGGCGACGATCCCGCGGGGCCGGCGCCGGAGAACTGCCAGTTCGGCAGCGAGGGCCTCAAGCAGGACAAGACCGGCGGCTCCTACATCGGCACCCGCAACGGCAACGTCTGCGACAAGCACCAGCCCAGCACCACCGAGCCGCCGGCGGCGCCGGGCCTGGCGGCGTTCCTGGGCTGCGACCCGGCCGAGGACCCGGCCGCGCCCGGCTACGGCCACCACAATCCGGCCGGGGGCACCGACACCTACACGGTGCCGTTCGTGCCGGTCAACACCACCGACAAGATCTACCAGCCGGGCGAGTGGCCGTTCAACAAGTACAACAGCAACGAGATCCAGCAGGCCGGCACGCGGGCGGACGGGACCGGCGACGCGTACTTCAACACGCTGACCCAGACCGAGGCGCCCGGGCTCGGCTGCGGCGAGATCAAGGGCGACGGCAAGCCGCGGGACTGCTGGCTGGTCATCGTGCCGCGCGGGGAGTACGAGCCCAACGGGTGGAAGCTCCAGGACTTCGACGCGGCCTCGATCATCCAGGAGTCGCCGCTCGGCGCCGCGTCCTGGGCCCAGCGCATGCAGATCCGGCTCAAGTACAGCCCGGTCGAGCCGAGCTGCGCCCTCGGCTCGGCCAAGGAGCGCCAGACCCAGGGCACCGAGCTCGTTTCGCACGCGGTCTTCTCGTGGCAGCTCGCGCTCAACACGGCGGCGAAGTGCTCGAAGCTCTACGGGTACTCGGCCACGCCCGAGGCCTCGAACACGTCCGAGCTGACCCACACGACCTCCGAGACCGGGCTCGCCTTCACCACCGTCCCGATCGGCACCGAGGCCGTTCGGGGCGGCGGTACGCTGCCCACCCTCCCGCCGCTGGCCTACGCCCCGGTCGCGGTCTCGGCGATCACGTTCGGCTTCCACGTCAACCTCGCGGACGGCTACGTCAGCACGCCGATCAAGCTGTCCCCGCGGCTGGTCGCCAAGGCCCTGACCCAGTCCTACAAGAGCGATCTCACCGACGTGCGGGACAACGGCGGGGCGGGCCCCGAGTGGGCCCGGCAGAACCCGGCCTTCATGACCTCGGACCCGGAGTTCATGAAGCTCAACCCCGGCCTGCCCTTCCGGTCCGGCAGCTCGCTCATGGCGCCGCTGCTGACCGCGGATCACTCCGGCGTCATCCAGCAGGTCTGGGCCTGGGTCCTGACCGACCCGGCGGCGCGCGCCTGGCTCGGCGGGCAGCGGGACGAGAACGGCATGATCGTCAACGAGCTGTACCAGAAGCTGGACCTCGGTTCGAGCCCGCTGGACTCGTTCCCGCGCCCCAACAAGTGCTTCAACACCGGCGCGCCGGGCGAGAAGATCCCGGACCGCTGCACGCTGAATCTCCTGCCGTACATGGAGAACTACGACGACAGCGCGAGCCGGGTGCGCGCGGCCAACAACCCCGAGGGCGCCGACTGGAACCCGAACCTGCGCTCGCCGAGCGGCGAGGCGGGCTGGTGGGAGGTCAACCAGCCCATCGAGTTCCCGGGCCAGATCTTCATGTGGGGTGTCATGGACACCGCCAGCCTGGCCAACTACGGGGTCGTGCCGGCCGAGCTGTGCAAGGCGGACGGCACCGGCTGCGTGTCGCCCACGACGGCGTCGCTCACCACCGCCCTCGGCAGCGCCAAGGAGGACAGCAGCGGGCTGCTGCACGTCGATCCGGCCAACGCCGGGTCCGGCGGATACCCGCTGACCACCGTCACCTACGCGGCGGTCCGGCGCAACCAGGACGCCGCGGCGCTGTCGGACTACGCCGCGCTGATCAAGTACGCGGTCAGTGACGGCCAGCGGCCCGGCGTGGAACCCGGCCAGCTCCCGCACGGCTTCCTGCCGCTGCCCGAGAGCCTGCGCGGCACCGCCATGGCCGTCGCCGACCTGCTGCTCACCCCGGTCATCACCGCCTCGGCCAGCGAGTCGGAGGGGCCCGGCACCGGCGGCTCCGGCACGGGCGGCAACGGCTCGGGCGGCGTGCCCGAGACCGGGGCGCGGCCGGTGGCGTCGAGCTCGGCCTCCTCCGCGGCACCCTTCGCCACCACCTCGGTGAGCCCCCAGCCCGCGGCCCTGTCCACGCCGGCCCTGGAGGTGGGCGCGGTCCGGTGGGCCCTGCTGGCCGTGATGATCGCCGGCCTCGGCGGGGCCGTCGGCGGCCCGCTGCTGCGCTTCGCGCTCAGTCGCCGACCTCCGGGCGCCGGGGGATAGGCCTACATATCCGCGTAACCCGTCCTTCATGTTGGCGTACACCCACGTATCGCCACCTTCTACACACATCCGGTATCGGCCCGGCCGCCCGGCTCCACAAGATGTTGTCGCTCCCCCCATCGCAGGAAAGGACGCACATGAACAACACGAAGCGGCTCGTGCGGCGGATGCTGGTCGGCGGCATCGCCGCGGCGACCGTTGCCACGGGTCTCGTCGTCGGCGTGGCCGGGCCCGCCTCGGCCGACCCGGTCTCCGACCTGGTGGGCGTCGGGTCCGACACCACCCAGGACGTGGTGAACGGCGTCGCCGACAGCATCGGCCTCGGCCTCATCGGCTCGTGGGACGCCATCGACCCGAGCACCAAGGCCCAGCACGTGGTGATCAACCCGAAGCGGGGCTGCACGTTCAACCGGCCGAACGGTTCCGGCCAGGGCGTCACCGCGCTGCGCCAGTCGGGCGGCGTGGCGGCGGCCATCGCCGCTCCGTTCGCCGACGAGGTCGACCAGCCGGAGGCGGGCTGCGTCGACTTCGCCCGCTCCTCGAGCGACCCGGGCACCGCGCAGTCCAACACCGGCCGCTGGGTCTACATCCCGTTCGCGCTGGACGCGGTCGGCGTGGCCAGCCAGCACTTCGGCGACACCACCGCCGCCAACTACAACGCGCTCAGCTACGACCCGACCAACGCCGCGACCGGCACGGGCACGCTGCAGAAGCTGTACCGCGACGGTCAGCCGGTGGTCATCAACGGCACCACCTACGACCCGCAGTGCAACGTCTCGCCGTGCACCGGTGGCGCCACCCCGATCCACCTCTACATCCCGCAGAACGGCTCGGGCACGCGCTCGTTCTGGCTCAGCAAGATGGGCATCGGCACCGTGCCGGCGTGGCTGCACGACCACGCGTGGACCGGCACCGACTACAGCGGCGCGCTGGTCGAGGAGCACGACGGCACCGTCCTGCAGAACGACGCGAACGGCATCGCCCCGTTCTCGATCGCGCAGTGGGTCTCGCAGCGCAACGGTCACGGTGACCGCCGCCACGGCGCCCACCTGCACAGCCTCGTGAACATCGGCGTCACGCCGAACGTGACCGTCAACCCGCTGTCGGGCGCCTTCCCGACGTCGGAGACGGGCAACCTGAACGCCACCTTCATCATCCGCCGCGAGGTCTTCAACGTCGTCGAGTGGAAGAAGGTCAACGTGGGCAACGCGGCCTTCGACGCGAAGCTCTACTCGGTCTTCGGCCCGGGCCAGGGTCTCTGCGGCAAGTCCGCGGTCATCCTGAGCTACGGCTTCGGCCTGCTCAACAGCGCTCCGCTGGGCCACACCTGCGGCGCGATCGTCGACGGTCTGCGGGCCTACGGCACCGACTGAGAACCGTGAATCCGGGCCGGTGCCTGGCCGGCGGGAACCGAGCCGGGCACCGGACCTTCGTGCAGCGTCCTGGACTCGCTCCAAAACTCAGACTCCCCGGGGGCCATCCCGGGGTCGTCCAGGGCTGTGCAGCGGGCATTGCCCTCTATCCGAAAGGTCAGTGTAGCCCCTGATGAAGACCACTTCCCTGAAGCGCCAGGCCCTCGTGGCCGGTGTGGTGCTCGGGGCGATGGGCGCGACCCTGCTCGCGCCCTCGATCGCCCAGGCCGAGGTCCCGAACCCGCTGCCCGCGGGCATCAACCTCGGTGGCCTCCACCTCAACCCGACCTCGGGCAACGGTGGCGAGACCCCGAGCTTCACCGCCGACTCCGCCTGCCCGGCGGGGACCAACCTGGCGAACGTCAACACGATCGACCTCGGTGGCGTGGAGCAGACCATCTCCAACAACGTCGCCGGCATCCTCGCGACGTCGCCCGGCTTCGGCACCACGTTCAACACGGACATGAGCACGGTTCAGGCGCTGGCCGGCAACGGCGGCGCGGAGTCGTTCCTGTTCCTGGTCGACTGCCGCACGGGCGCCGGCCACGGCACCTACACCGACGCCGTCCAGGTGGACTTCGCCGCCGACGGCAGCTGGCAGATCCACGGCTCGGGCCCGGTCCAGCAGCCGACCACCACGTCGGTGTCCCCGGCCTCGCAGACCGTGGCGCCGGGCACCAACGTGACGGTGACGGCGACGGTCAGCCCGGCCGCCGCGACCGGCACGGTCGAGTTCAAGGAAGGCGCCACCACGCTGTTCACGGCCCCGTCGGGCAGCGGCACCTTCACCTACTCCTCGGCCTCCCTGGCCCTGGGCACGCACAACATCACCGCGACGTTCCACGCGGCGAACGCGGCGGCCTACGGTGACTCGACCTCGTCCGCGGCCACCGTCGTGATCGCCAGCGACACGACCACGGCCACGGAGAACATCCAGGTCGGCGTTCCTCAGGAGCAGGGCGTGTTCACCATGACGGTGGACCCGGGCATCGTGGACATGGGCACCGCCCACCTGCAGGGCACGGGCGACGCCCGCCACTTCCACGCCGAGGGCAACCTCAAGAACGTGAACGTCTCCGACGGTCGCGACCAGACCGTCCCCGGCTGGTCGGTCACCGGCCAGGTCGGCGACTTCACCAACACCGCCGACGCCACCAAGAAGTTCTCCGGCACCAGCCTCGGCTGGCAGCCGGCGGTGGTGGCGCAGAACGCGGCCGGCAACGTCGTTGCGGGCCCGGCCGTCGGCACCGGCGTCACCCCCGGCCTGACCAGCGCCAGCAGCCTCGGCGGGGCGCAGGCCGGCAAGGGTCTCGGCGACAGCAAGCTCGGTGCGGCCCTGTCCTTGGACTTCCCGAAGGGCACCACGCCCGGCACCTACGCCGCGACGATCACCATCACCGGCCTCGGCGGCACCCCGCTCGCCTAAGGCCAGGCGCATCACGGGAGGGGCGCGCGGCGTCGTCCGCGCGCTCCTCTTCGAACCGTCGATCTGAATGGACGTGACATGACCACTCCGCGCCCCCCGCGCGCGATCAGCGCCGTGCTCGGCCTGCTGATCCTCGCCGCGACCCTGGTGTTGGGCACCCCGGCCGGCGCGGAGCCCACGCCGTCGGGCTCGATCACGTGGGCGGTCCAGCCCTCGAGCGCGAACGGGCCGGACAACCGCAAGGAGTTCTCCTACCTCGACATCAAGCCCGGCACCGTCATCCACGACTACGTGGCCGTGACCAACTTCAGCGCGGCGCCGGTGACGTTCCAGATCTACGCGACCGACGCGCTCAACGGCAACAACGGCGTGCTGCAGCTGCAGCCGGCCGCCGAGAAGCCCAAGGACATCGGCTCCTGGGTGACGATGCAGAAGACGAGCGTCACGCTCAAGCCGAACGAGCGGGCCATCGAGCCGTTCACGCTCACCATCCCGGAGACCGCCACCCCCGGCGACCACACCGGCGGCGTGCTGGCCTCGATCGGCGTCGAGGAGAACAACGCCAACGGTCCCGTGAAGGTCGACCGCCGCCTGGGCGTCCCGCTGTACCTGCGCGTGTCCGGCCCGCTCAGCCCGGGCATCGCCATCGAGTCCGTCAGCGCCGCCTACCACGGCACCGCCAACCCGTTCGGCGGCGGCAGCACCGACGTGACCCTGACGGTGCACAACACCGGCAACGTCCGGCTCAACCTGAGCCCCGAGGTCGCCGTGAAGGGCCTGTACTGGGTGAAGGTCGCCGGCGTCACCGGCCAGACCCTGCCCAACCTGCTGCCCGGCTCGTCGGTGCAGTTCACCGTCCACCTCGACGACGTCTATCCGCTCGGCCCGATGACCGCGCGGGTGCGCGCCGTGCCGAGCCAGATCACCGCGCTCGGGCTGCCCAAGGCGCCCACCGAGCCGCAGACCGTCGAGGCCGAGGCGTTCCTGTGGGCCACCCCGTGGCCGCTGTTGCTGCTGCTGATCCTGCTCGCCGGCGGCTTCGTCGGCATCCGGTGGCTGCGGCGCCGGCGGCGCGGACGCCAGGAGCGCGTGGTCGCCGACGCGGTCGCGAAGGCGCGCCAGGAGACCGTCGAGGAGCTGCGGAAGAAGGCGCTGGCGGCGAATGCGACCGCCGGCGGCGGGGCGGAGTGACGCCCTCATGACCGCGACCGCCGTGCTGCCGCCCCCCGACGTCGTCGCCCCGGGCCCCGGCGCCCCGCCGCCGCGGCCCCGGCGCCAGGCCGGGCCGTACGTGCGGGTGCTCACGACCGCGCTCACGATCCTCTCGCTGGCGCTGCTCGGCTTCGGCGCCTACGTCGGCTTCGTGTCGCGGCTGCACCACGACCGCGCCCAGCTGACCGCGTACGCGGACTTCCGCAAGGACCTCGCCCTCGGCCTCGCGCCGACCGGCCCGACGCACCCCGACGACCCGGCGAAGCTGCTGGCGCTCGGCACGCCGGTGGCCGTGCTCGACATCCCGAAGCTGCACCGCAAGGAGGTCGTCTTCGAGGGGACGACCGGGGCCGTGCTGCAGAGCGGGCCCGGTCACCGGCGGGACACGCCGCTGCCCGGGCAGTCCGGGGTCAGCGTGATCATGGGCCGGGCCACCACCTACGGCGGCCCGTTCGGCGACCTCGCCACGCTGGTGCCCGGCGACGAGTTCACCGTCGTCACCGGCCAGGGCGAGCACCGCTACCGGGTGCTGGACGTGCGGCACGGGGGCATGCCGCAGCCGCCCCGGCCGGCCGCGGGCGCCGGGCGGCTGACGCTGACCACGGCCTACGGCGGCATGTTCGTGCCCTCGGACGCCCTGCGGGTCGACGCCGACCTGGTCTCCGAGGTCATGCCGACGCCGCGGGCCAGGCTCACCGCCTCCCAGCTGCTCCCGGCCGAGCAGGTCATGGCGATCGACACCGGCGTCTGGTTCCCGCTGGTCATCGTCGGCGAGGCGCTGCTGCTCGCGGTCGCCCTGCTCTCGGCCGCGCGGGTGTTCTGGGGCACCTGGCAGACCTGGATCGTGGCCGTGCCGGTGGTCGGCTTCCTGGGCCTGATGACCGCCGACTACGTCTCCCGGCTCCTGCCGAACCTGATGTGACGCCGAACCTGATGTGACGACGACGGACTAGGGAAATCATGGTGACTCTGCCAGCCAGCGACGACACCGCCTGGGCGAGCTCGCATGCGGCGATGGCCGCGTACGACGAGTACCTCGGCATCCACCGGGAGCTGCCCTCGCTCGCCGGGCTCGACGCCCGGGAGATCAGCGCCTGGTTCGGCGAGCGCCAGGTGCTGGACCGGGTGAGCCTGGCCATGAAGGCGGGCCAGGTGACCGCGCTGATCGGCCCCTCGGGCTGCGGCAAGTCGACCTTCCTGCGAATCCTCAACCGGATGCACGAGCTGATCCCGGGCGCGGCCCTGGCCGGCGAGGTGCTGCTGGACGGCCTGGACATCTACGACCCGGACCGGCGCCTGACCGACGCCCGGCGGCAGGTCGGCATGGTGTTCCAGAAGCCGAACCCGTTCCCGGCGATGTCCATCTACGACAACGTGGTCGCCGGCCTGAAGCTCACCGGGCGGCGGGCCGGCCGCGCCGAGAAGGACGCCCTCGTCGAGGAGTGCCTGACCAAGGCCGGGCTGTGGCGCGAGGTCGCGGACCGGCTGCGCCAGCCGGGCGGGGCGCTCTCCGGCGGCCAGCAGCAGCGGCTGTGCATCGCGCGGTCGCTCGCCGTTCGCCCGCGGGTCCTGCTCATGGACGAGCCGTGCTCGGCGCTGGACCCGACCTCGACCCGGGTCATCGAGGAGACCATCCAGGAGCTCGTGGCCGAGGTGACCATCGTCATCGTCACGCACAACATGCAGCAGGCCCAGCGGATCAGCGACCACTGCGCGTTCTTCCTCGCCGAGCAGGGCACGCCCGGCTACATCGTCGAGCACGGGCCGACCGACGCGATGTTCGGCAGCCCGCAGGACCCACGCACCTCCGACTACGTCAACGGCCGCTTCGGCTGAGCCACGCCGGCATCACGAAGGTCTGCCACCCCTCACTCGGCTGAGCCACGCGGACATCACGAAGGTCTGCCACCCCTCACTCGGCTGAGCCACGCCGACATCAGAAAGGTCTGCTACCCCTCATGAAGAGCAAGCGCTCGACACGGCTGGGCCTCGCGCTCGCGGCGGCCATCGGGGCGATCGGGGTGAGCATGCTCATTCCCGCCGTCGCCATGCCCGCGGTTCCGAACCCGTTGCCCGACGGCATCCAGCTCGGCGGCCTGCACCTGAACCCGACCTCGGGCACCGGCGCCGAGATGCCGAGCTTCACCGCCGATCACGCCTGCCCGGCCGCCGCCACCCTGGCGAACGTCAACACGATCGACCTCGCGGGCACCGAGCAGACGCTGTCCAACAACGCCTCGCTGCCCGCGATCTCCTCGGCCGGCTTCGGCAGCACGTTCTTCACCGACATGGCCACGGTGCAGTCGCTGGCCGGCGACGGGGGCGAGGAGTCGTTCCTGTTCGTCGTCGACTGCCGCACGGGGGCCGGCCACGGCACGTACACCGACGCCGTGCAGGTGGACTTCAAGGCCGACGGGAGCTGGCTGGTGCACGGCACCACGCCGGGCACCCCGACGCCGACGCCGACGGTCACCAAGACCCCGACGCCGACGGCGACGGTCACCACGACGCCGACACCGACCGCCACCGAGACCACGCCGACACCCGAGGCCTCGATCTCGCCGACCCCCGCCGCGGGCACCGGCAACCTGCCGGTCACCGGCGCCGGAGTGGCCGCCATCGCCGCCGCCGCGGTCGCGATGATCGGGGTCGGAATCGGTCTGCGATACGCGGCCCGCCGGCGCGGTTCCGGCTATTGACCGTTCGGCCATTCGTTTCTGCTGAATGGCTTACTCGCCGTTTCTCGATGTTCATCTCGTGCATGTCCGGCGTGTGGTTGGGAACGCGCGGCGCGTCATCGCCGATATCGAGGGTTCACCACGGTGGCCTGCGCGCCGGTTCGCTACGAGCGAACCGGCGCGCCGGTAACGAACATTCGGGGAGGAATGTCCACATGCTGCCGCCGCGGTTCATTTTCCTGGCCATCGTCACACCCGACGACGACGCGTCCTTCGCCGACCGCAAACAGCGGACCGCGTGGATGCTGTGCTCGCCCAACAACCGGATCCTGGGCCGCGGGAGGCTGCCCTTCGACACGGAGGCGCAGTGCCGCGAGGCCGTGCTCGCGCTGGTGGGCGTGGCCGACCGGCTCACGCCCGTCTCGACGGCGCTGGGCAGCAGCGGGCACTGGGTGTGGCGGGCCGAGCTGGACGGAGTGCCGGTCGCCGTCTCGCACCGCTCCTATCTGCGGGCGCGGGAATGCCAGTACAACGTCGGCCGATTTCTCGCCGCCCTGCCCGACGGGCTGCTCACCGACGGCCGGCGGCTGTTGCGGGAGCCGCCGCGGACGGTCGAGCGAATGACCGCGTGACGATGCCGCAATTCCTTTTGTTCGCCATTCACCGGAACGGACCATTCATGAAATTCGCCCTGGTGTTCGTGGCCTTCGTCGCATTGCTCCTGACGGGGTCCCCCGCGCACGCCGGGGCCGCGCGCGACGACGGCGACGGCGGGATGCAGATCCAGGTCGTGGTGAGCGGCAGTCCGGAGGCGACGACGAGCCCGACGCCCGGCGGTGGCGGCGGCAAGGACGGCGGGGGCGGCGGGCTGCCCCGGACGGGCCTGAACGTCATGCTCATCGCCGGCGCCGGGATCGCCCTGGTGGCGCTGGGCGCGACCGTGCGGGCCGCGGCCCGGCGGCGTTCTAGCATGGGCGCGTGAATCCCGAGGCCCACCTCGATCTGGAGCTGGTCGCCGCCCGGCTGCGGCAGTGCACGGACGATCTGGCGCTCTTCGGCGGGATGCTCCTCGCGGTGCTCACCGCCGCGCTGCCCGCGCACCTGGTCGAGGTGCGGCGCGAGGGGAGGCTCAAGGCGCGCCTCGGCGGCCGGGAGCCGGCGGTGCTCGGGGTGAGCAGGTGCCCATGACGAGCCCGAGCGGCTCGAAACCGGTCTGCGTGGTCAGCACGAACTCGTTGACCGACAGGTCGGACGTGAAGAAGGGCTTGCCCTGCTGGGTGCGGGCGAGGCGCGCGCGGGCGCTCTCGGGGAGCTGCTGGGGCTGCTGGGAGACGGGTTCGCTCAGGTCCGGACCCTAGGCTCGGGTGGCGGGCGGCGGATGTGCGGTTTGTCAGGGTCGCGTCGTCAGGGGCGGGAAAATGCGCGGCCGCCGGACGGGAGGCGCTGCTACGGTGTCGCCCGTGAGTGGCCGGCTGCGCGAGATCGCCCGTCAGACCGTGACGATCGCCGAGCGCGGCGACTACGTCAACGCGGCCGGCGAGACCGTGCCCGTGGCCGCCGCGGCCGCGGTGGCCGGCACCCGCCTGTTCGAGCCGGACGACCCCGTCCGGCCCGGCACCCCGGCCCCGGCCGTCGCCGTCGAGGTGACCCGCGAGTCGACGCTCGCGGCCGCGCGCCGGGTCGGCGACGGCGCCGCGACGCTCGTGTTCGCCTCGGCCAAGAACCCCGGCGGCGGCTTCCTCGGCGGCGCGAAGGCCCAGGAGGAGAGCATCGCCCGCGCGTCGGCGCTCTACGCCTGCCAGCGCGCCGCGTCCGCCTTCTACGAGTTCCACCGCCACCAGCACGATCTGCGCTACAGCGACCGGGTCATCTACTCGCCGGCGGTACCGTGCTTCCGCGACGACCAGGGCCACCTGCTCGACGCGCCCTTCCACACCGCGTTCCTCACCGCGGCCGCGCCGAACCTGGGCGCCGTGCTGCGCAGCCAGCCCGACGACGCCGCCGGCGTGCCGGAGATCCTGCTCCGCCGGGCCACGCGGGTCCTCCAGGTCGCCGCGGCGCACCACCATCGCACCCTCGTGCTGGGCGCGTGGGGCTGCGGCGTCTTCCGCAATGACCCGGCGGAGGTGGCGCGCGCCTTCGCGGTCGCCCTGGAGCGGGTGCCCTGCTTCGACCGCGTCGTCTTCGCCGTCTACGACCGCCTGGCGAACACCCCGGTGTACCAGGCCTTCGCGGACGCCTTCCCCGGATCGCACCGCCCCTCGGCGGCGGAAACGGTCCCGGCCGAATAGGGCTGGCAATACCCGCAAAAACGGACGTATCGAATATTTGACGCCCGTTCGCGATGGTCAATGTGGTCTATTTCACGCAATGCTTTCCGGGTAAATGGGCGCACTAGAGGGTCGGCCGTGGATCCGGCTATCGTGCTTGGACAAATGAGTGGCGCCGATCCGTGGTGACGAAATGTCATGGATCAAATGCGGATGGTATAGCGCCGTAGGCGGCGACAATCGGGGGCGCGTCGAACATGTCCACCTACACCAGCTCGAGCGCACCGCGCGGCGATCTCGGCGACGAGACGGCCGAGGTCGCGCCACCGGTGAAGAAGCCGCGGAAGCGGAGCCGGTTCCGCCGCCTGCCCCGGTGGCAGCGGGCGCTCATCATCACCGCGATCGTGCTCGTCACGTTCGTCGGCGGCGGGACGGCCGCCGCGTTCGGCCTGCTGAGCCGCTACGAGGGCGCCGTGCACCACGACGATCTCATGGGCGACGCGGCGCCGCCGGCGGCGGTGGCCGAGGAGCACTGGCAGGGCGGCCCGCTGAACTTCCTGCTGCTGGGGTCCGACTCGCGGGCCGGTGAGACCGGCAAGGGCGTGGTGGCCGGCGAGCGCTCCGACACCATCATGCTGGTGCACATCTCGGCCAAACGGGACAGCGCGGTCATCATCTCCATCCCGCGCGACAGCTACGTCATGATCCCGGAGAGCAAGGGCCGCAAGGCCGGCATGAACAAGCTCAACGCCGCCTTCGCCTTCGGCGGCGCGCCGCTGGCGGTGAAGGCCGTCAGCCAGCTCACCGGCATCACGCTCGACGGGGCGATGATCGCGAGCTTCGCCGGCATCCGCACGATGGTGGACGCGGTCGGCGGCGTGGAGGTCTGCCTCGACTTCGACGTCAAGTCGACCTTCTCCGACACGGTGTGGAAGAAGGGCTGCCAGCCGATGGACGGCAAGACCGCCGAGGAGTTCATGCGCAACCGCAAGAGCGTGCCCGGCGGCGACTTCGGCCGCATGCACGATCAGCAGCTGGTGGTGCGGGGCATCATCAACAAGGTGTCGCAGGGCGGCCTGCTGGAGAACCCGCTCGCGCTCGACAAGCTGCTGATCACCGCGGCGCAGTCGCTCACCATCGACAAGTCGATCGACCTCAAGACGCTGGCCACCTCGGTGAAGAACATCAGGCCCGACAACGTGAAGTTCGGGACGGTGCCCTACTCCAACCCGGACCTCAAGACGCCCGCCGGCTCGGCCGTGCAGCTGGACGAGGCGCAGGCCAAGGAGTTGTTCGAGGCCATCCGCAACGACACCATGGACGCCTTCTTCGCCGCGCACCCGGCACCGTCGGCGACGGCGGGCCGCTGACGTCCCCGTCCCCGCGCTGACGCTGTGGCCGCTGCCGCTGTGGCGGTCGTGGCGGCCGGCCGCGGCGCGGTCAGCGCCAGCCAGGACCCCAGAAACGCTCGTTGGCCAGCCGGCCGAACGCGCGGACCGCGGCCAGGCGCTCCCGCGCCCAGTCGCGCATCGACGCTCGCCGGCGGTGCAGCAGCACCCGCTGCACCGCCAGGCCGACGCCGGCGGCGAGACCGCCCAGCGCCCCGCCGGCGATGCGCACGGCCCAGGACACCGGCTCCGCGTCCGCCGGGGTCGCGGCCGCCCGCCGCACCGTGAGGTCGATCCGCACCGGCGCGGGATCGTCCGGCGGCAGCACCTCGCGCCCGGCCCGCGCGACGAGCGCCGAGCCGACCGCCTCGGCGATCCGGGCCGCCCGCACGGCCTCGGAGTCGCGCACCTCGATCTCGATGAGCGTGCTGTTCAGCGGCGACCACGCGGCGATGCGCGAGCCCAGCTCGCCGGGGGAGTAGGGCAGGGGCAGGACGCGGCGCACCTCGGCGGTGACGGCGGCGCCGGCCGCCTGCTGCGCGTAGCCGCGGACCCGCGACTCGATCAGCCGCTCGTCGACGCCGAGCGACCGGCCGACCGCGACCGCCGAGGTGGGGTCGATGGCCGGCGCGTCCGCCGCGTCCGTCGAGTCGGCCGGGGCCAGCGCGGCCACGGGAGCCTGCTGGATCTTCGTGAACGCCGCGACGAGCTGCAGGCGCGAGCGGAACTCCGGCTCGCGTGCGGCGGTCGCCAGCCCGGTCACCGACGCGCCGAGCACCACCAGTGCGGCCACGCTTCGCCAGTGCGTCAGCGCCGCGCGGAGGAACAGGGTGCCGTACATCGGACTCCAACGACGGGCTGGACGCGGGACGGGTCACAGGCTACAGGCCGCGGGTGCTCGGCGAGTGCCTGAACCGGATCGCCCATATACCGCATCCGCTGCCTCCCGTACTGCCGGAATTGCGGTTTTTCATCAGTTGCGGCGACAGGAACTGTTCCGGTACAAAGACTCGTCGCGCAAAACGGGGAGCACGATGTTGATACCGGAGTCAGGAAAAAGCCGGTGCTGAGGCTCGCCCGCATCATGGCCCGGCCCGCGCCGCTGTACATGGCATCCCTCGCGCTCACCGGCTTCGCGTCCGTCGGCACGGTCGTGCTGCCGGCCACCGCGCGCGGTGACCTCGCCGCGTCGATCGTGGGCGCCACGCTCGGCGCGTCGATCGGCGGCTTTTCGATCGACACCTTCCTGCTGTCCCGCCCCGCCGGCTGGGTGCTCAACCGCGGCCGCCGATGGATCCTCCTGCTGCTGGTCGGCTGCATCGTGGCCTCGGGCGCCGTCGCCGCCGTGCTGATCGCCGTCGAGGGCATCGGCAGCTACGCCATCGCGATGGCCGGTGGGGCCGCGCTCACGCTGTTCAACGCGGGATCGTCGCTGGTGCTGCGGCTGGAGCAGTTCGTCTACGTGTACGGCACGCGCGCCGTCGCCGGCACCGTGCTGATCGCCGGCTACGCGGTGCTGTACCTGCAGGGCGACCGCTCCGGCGGGCACTGGAGCGCCGTGTGGCTGGGCTCGCAGGTCTTCGCCGCGCTGGGGCTGACCGTCGCGGTGCTGCGCCGCGCCCGCGGCTTCGGCCTCGACCCGTCCGGCTCCGGGCCCGTGGTCCCCGAGCGGGTCGCCGGCGACCGGACGCGCGACGTGACCGCCGTCGGCAAGCTGCACCTGGGCATCTGCGCCCAGATGCTCACATTCCGGCTCGACCAGATCATCCTGGCCCGGTTCGCCGGCTCCGGACCGCTCGGCGTCTACGCGCTGGCCGTCGCCGCCATGGAGTTCGCCCAGGCCGGCGCGGTCGTCACCGCGCAGCGGATCCTGGTCGACCGGGGCGCCGGCGACACCCGGCAGCCCTCGGCGAGCCCGATCGTGAAGGCGGCGCTGCCGGTCGGCGTGCTGTGCACGCTCGCCCTCGCGGTGCTCGGCTGGCTGGCGTCCGGATACCGCGAGGCGTGGCTGCTCGGCCTGATCCTGCTGCCCGGCACGGTCGCCGTGGCGCTGGGCAAGGCGTGGTCCGCCGCGCTGCTCAAGCAGCGGGGTGAGCAGGCGACGACGGCCGTCGCGCTGATCGCCCTCGCCGCCGCGGTGCCGACGTACCTCGTGCTCATCCCGCTGGTCGGTGCCGTCGGCGCGGCCGCGGCGTCCTCGGTCGTCTACAGCATCCACGCGGTCGGCTCACTGATGAGCCTGCGCCGCAAACCCATGGTCCTGGTCGCGAGCGGAGCGGTTTAAGACATGGACACCTCGATCATCGTGCTGACCTGGGAAGACCACGAGAAGACCAGCGCGTGTGTGCGATCGCTGCCGGCGTCCGCCGAGATCGTCGTGGTCGACAACGGCAGCGGACCGGCCATCAGTGACGCGCTGCGCGCGATGTGTGAGCAGACCGGCGCCGTGTACGTGCGCTCCGAGGAGAACCTCGGCTACTCCAAGGGCATGAACCTCGGGGTGCGGCACTCGACCCGGCGCAACGTCATCCTCGCCAACAACGACGTGACCGCGGGGGAGGACGTCGTCGGGCGCCTGGTGGCCGCGCTGGACGACCCCCGGGTCGGAGCGGCCTTCCCGAGCATCCGCAACCACGACGGTTCCGAGGGCACCGACGCCGGCCGGTTCCTGTCCGTGCGGGTCGGCCTCGGCCACGCGACGGGGCTGAGCGCGATCGTCCCGGCCCTGCGCATCTCGACCACGCCGGACAAGGCGGACTGGATCTCCGGGCCGTTCGTGGCGATCCGCCGCGAGACGCTCGACGCCATCGGCGGCGTCGACGAGTCGGCGTTCTTCTACTCCGAGGACCTGCGGCTGTGCTGGGCGGTCCGGCAGCTCGGCCTCGACCTCGCGTTCGTGCCGGAGGCGGTGATCGTCCACGAGAACGACTCCACCTCCAAGCGGGTGTGGAGCCGCGAGGAGATCTCGCGCCGGCAGACCCGGGAGTTCATCCGGGCCAGCCGGGAGCAGGGCGGCCGGCGCGGCCGGGTGGCCACGACCGCCTACGCGGCCGGGACGGTCGTGCGCGCCGCCATCGCCCGGACCACCGTGCGCAAGGCGATCGCCCGCGGCGCCATCGAGGGTCTGCGCACCCCATGAGGGTTCTGGTCGTGTGCACGACGGGAGGCTCGGGCCGCCGGCAGTTCGGCGGGGCCGAGCACTTCCTCATCGACATGCTGCCGGCGCTCGTCGCCGCGGGTGTCGAGATCGTGGCGTGCACACCCGACGACGAGGTCGGCGCGGCGCTGCGCGAGGCCGGCGTGCCGTGGCGCGAACTCGGCGCGCGCAGCCGGATCGACCTGCAGTACGTGCGCGACATCCGCCGGGTGATCGGCGAGGTGCGCCCCGACGTGGTGTGCTCGCACCTGCTCTCGGCGGCGATGCACTGCCGGGCCGCGCTGCGCGCCGGGCGCGACCGGACGCCGCTGGTGGTCACGCTGCACAACAGCCTGTGGCAGTACCGCGACGTCGCACCCACGCTGCGGGCCAAGGCCATGGTCCAGGCCAACATCACGCTCGACCTGATCATGCGCCGGGTGCGGCCGCACACCACCGTCGCCGTCTCCGGCTACGAGGCCGCCGAGCTGAGCGACCGCGGCCGGGTCAAGGACGTCCGCGTCATCCCGAACCCGCTCCCGCCGACCTGGCCGCAGCCGCAGCCTGCCCCGGTGCGCGGACCCGCGGACCCGCCGGTGATCGGCTTCATGGGCCGGCTCGAGCCGGAGAAGGGCGCCGGGCTGCTCGGCGACGTCGCCCGCGCCCTGCCCGAGGCCCAGCTGCGCGTCGCGGGATCCGGCTCGATCGCGGTGCCGGCGCTGCCGAACGTCGACCTGCTCGGCCAGGTCGACCCGGCCAAGTTCCTGCCGACGCTCGACTGCCTGCTGGTGCCCTCCAGCGTCGAGTCCTTCGGCAAGAGCGCCCAGGAGGCGCTGTCGCTGGGGGTTCCGGTCGTGCACTCCGGCGTCGGCGGGCTCGCCGAGGTGACCCGGCGGGCCGGCGGCGTCCTCGCGTTCACCGCCGAGCCGCGCCCGGACGCCGTCGTCGCGGCCGTGCGGACCGTCCTGGCGTCCGGCGCGCCGAGCGCCGAGCGCCTGGCGATCGCGCGGTGGTATCAGCAGGAGTACGCCTTCGGCCGGGCCGTGCAACGGTGGACCGACCTGTACCGGTCGGTGTCGCATGGCGCCGCTTGACGCCGCCCGGCCCGCCCGGGAGCCGCTGACGCCGGCCGCCCTCGCGGTCACGGCCGGCGTGGTGATCGTCGTGCTCGTGCTCGACGCGCAGACGGGTGCGCTGCTGGGGATGGCCGCGGCGGCGTACTTCGCCGCGCGCGCCGGGATGTGGTGGCTGAGCGCGACCGCCGCCGCCTGGCTCGCCGCCTTCACCGCGGTGCTGGTCTTCCCGGACCCGTACGACTCCTCCGCCGGCCCGGCCGCGGTGCCGGTCCTCGCCGCGTTCGCGGGCTGCTTCCTCGGCGGCTGGGCTCTCGGGCGCGCCCGCCTCGGCCGCCGGTCGGCCGATCCCGGCGTCAACCCGGACGTCAACCCCGACGCTGACCCGGTCCCGCCGGAGACGACCCGGCGGCCCCTGCTGACCTGGCCGAGCGAGCGGCGGCTGCGGCTGTACCTCGGCGCCGTCCTCGTCGTCGCGCTGGTGTCGGCGCTGCTGCGGTTCCGCGGCACCCTGCCGCCGGTGTTCGCGAGCAACCCCGACGCCGCCCGCGAGGCGCTCAGCCGGCGCGACAACATCTACACCGGCGTGCTCGGCCAGGCGTGGACCGTCGGCCTGGCCGTCGCGCTGCTGCGCACCGTGGCCGGCGAGGCGCGCCACCGCTGGCTCTACGCCGCGCTCAGCGTCATGTTCGCGGGCGGCGCGGCGCTCGGCGCGAGCAAGAACGCGGTCCTGGTCGGCATCGTCCCCGCCCTGATCGCCGCCCTCTCGACGCGGCGGCCGCCGGCCCGCAAGCCGCCCGTGGTCAAGCCGGTGGTCGTGGCCGCGCTGATCGGCGGCTTCGCCGTGCTCCTCGCGGTGTTCCTCGGCGGGCAGCGCACGCTGGCCGGCCAGGGCGCCTTCGAGGACGAGTTCCGGGCACGCTACGGCAGCAACCCCGTGGCGGCCAGCGTGGCCTCGCTGGACCTGTCGCTGAGCTCGTCCACGGAGACCTTCGGCCGGCTGTGGCAGCAGCGCGACTCCGTGCCGCGCGGCCACGGTGCCTACTCGCTGAAGTTCGCCGGTCACCCGGGCGAGGCGCTGGTCGGCCACACCGACATGTACCTCGTCACGTCGCAGCTGAGCATGCCGTACTTCATGAACACCGCGACGTTCGTGGCCATCCCGTTGCTCGACTTCGGCCCCGTCGGCGCCGCGATCTACCTGGCGCTGCTGGGCCTGCTGGTCGGCGTCGTGGACCGGCGCCTCGAGCGCTCCACCGGCCCGGCGCAGCACCTGGCGCGGGCCTTCGTCGTGTACTACGCCGCGTTCGGCATCTACGAGCTCTACGCCGCGCTCCAGCCGTTCTGGCTCGGCCTCGTGCCGGGCCTCCTCGCGCTGTACCTGACCGGGAGGTCGGTCCGTGCCACCTGACGTCCGGCCGCGCCTCGCCGTGGTCACCGTGCTGTACCGCTCGGCCGAGGTGCTGGCCAAGACGCTGCCCACGTGGGTGCGCAGCGCCGAGGGGCTGCCCGTCGAGTTCGTCTTCGTCGACAACGCGCCCGACGGGTCGTGCCCGGAAGTCATCGGGCAGAACCTGCCGCCGGGCACCGGGCTGTACCTGCCCGACGACACCAACCCCGGCTTCGCCGCCGCCTGCAACCGGGCGGCGGCCGGGGTCACCGCGGAGCACCTGTTGCTGCTCAACCCGGACGTCTGGCTGCACGAGGACTCCCTGGCGCGGATGCTCGAGGCGATCGACGCCCGGCCGGACGTGCCGATCGCCGTCGGGCTGCTGATGCACGGCAGCGAGTACACCGGCATCGACCTGCACCCGGTCGGGCTGTTCGTCGACCGCCCGTCGGCCTCCGGGCGGCGCCCGATCGGGCCGTCCGGCGGCGCCGGCGTCTTCCCGGTCGAGCTGTTCCACCGCTTCGGCGGCCTCTACGAGCCGATGTTCGCCTGGGGCGAGGACTCGGACCTCGCGTTTCGCATGTACGCCGCCGGGGTCCGGACCGAGTCGCTGGACCTCGCGCTGCCGCACGCCTGGGGCCACAGCGTGGAGGGCAACGCCGAGCTCACCGAGTTCCGGTCGTTCCTGCTGGCCCGCAACCGGGTCCTCGTCGCCGCCCGCGGACTCACCTGGCCGCTGCTGCTGGGGACCGTCCCGATCCTGCTCGCCGCGCACCTGGCCCTCGCCGTCCGGCGCACCCGGCAGGGGCTGCTGCGATCGTTCCTGCGCGGCGTCGGGCGCGGGCTGGCGATGGCGCCGGCCGCGCGCCGCGACTGGCGCGGCCGGCGCCTCGGCGTCGCCGCCCTGGTCCGCCACCTCCGTGGAAGGGCACCCCGATGAGCCATCCCCACATCCCGGCCCAGCGCGAACGGCCGGCGCCGCGCTGGAGCGTGGTGACCGTCACCTACAACTCCGCCGCGACGCTGCGGCGCTGCTGGAACACGCCCGACAAGCCGTACGACTGGATCGTCGTGGACAACGCCTCGTCCGACGACTCCGTCGAGGTGGCCCGCTCGCTCGGCGCCCGGGTGATCGCGCTGCCGGAGAACCTCGGGTTCTCGAAGGCCAACAACGTCGGCGTCCGCGAGTCGGCCAGCCCGATGCTGCTGTTCGCCAACCCCGACCTCGAGGTCGGCGCGGACGGGCTCGAGCGGCTGGCGGAGCACCTGAGCGTGCACGGCGGGCTGGTCGCGCCGCAGCTGCTCGGCCCGGACGGCGCGCCGCAGCCGAACGGGCGCGGCTTCCCCTACGTCACCGCCAAGCTCGGCAACCGCCGGCTGTGGCCGTTCGAGCGGCTGCACGAGCGGTACCGCATCCTCTGCGAGCCCGGCGAGGCGCGCTGGGTGGCGTGGATGATCGGGGCGGCCGTGGCCGTGCGCCGCACCGACTTCGACCGGATCGGCGGCTGGAACGAGCGGTTCTTCCTGTACTACGAGGACGCCGAGATCTGCCTGCGGGCCTGGGAGCACGGGCTGCCCGTCTCCGTGCTGGGCGACGTGCGGTGGACCCACCACTGGGGCCGGGCGACGAACACGCTGCGGTGGTCGCGCGCGCACAACCTGGAGCTGCGCTCGGCGTGGTTGTTCTACGGGATGTACCCCGAGTTCGTGCTCGGCGTGGGCCGGCCGAAGCTGCGCCGCCGGCACATCGTGCCCGCCCGGCTCGCCGGCCGCCGGGTCGTGCTGCCCGACGTCACTGCACCTAACCCGTAACACGGGACGGCTACCACGAATCGGGCCAGGCCAATAGCATGCAACCGTCGGCCGGTCACGCCGGTCGGGCGGCGAGCCGGGGGTTTGCATCCAGGCCTCGGACCGTTACGGGGAGCGATATGAACGAGCCGATGCACCAGCCGCGCCATGCCCATCTGGCGATCGACGTCGAATGGCACCCGCCCCAGCAGCGCTCGGCCGAGCCGGCGACGGCGGACGAGCCGGCTGTTCCGGCCGGGACCGCCGAGCCCTCGACCGGCCAGTTCGACCGGGAAGAGGCCGCCTCGTTCCCGGCCGCCGACGGCGCCCTGACCGGACGGATTCCGCTGGACGCCACCGCCGTGCTGCCCTACCCGGCGGCCCGGGCGTCGCGGCGCACCCGGTCGCTGCGGGTCTGGATGATGGTCCTGCCGGTCGACGTCATCGCGCTGCTCGCGCCGCTGCTGTGGACCCAGCGCAACTGGAAGGGCATGATCTTCACCGCGATCCTGACGGTGTGCATCTTCGCCATCGGCGGGCTCTACCACGCGCGGCGCCACCTCAGCATCCTCGACGAGCTGCCGAGCCTGTTCGGCCGGCTGCTGGCCTCCGCGGCCCTGGTCGCGATCATCGCGGCCGAGCGGCACGACTCGATCGAGGCCATCACCGAGTTCCTGCAGAGCATCGCGATCTCGGCGGTGCTGGTCATCGTCGGCCGCACGATCACGCTCTCGGCGGCGCTCATCGCCCGCCGGCGGCGGTGGGTGGAGCACAACACCATCATCATCGGGGGCGGCCCGATCGCGGCCGAGCTGGCCCGGCTGCTGCGCCGCTACCCCAGCTACGGCCTGCGCTTCGTCGGCTTCGTCGACGTGCAGTCGACCCCGCACGCGCAGCGGGAGCTGCAGCCGCTGATCGGCTCCCTCGACGACATCGAGGCCATGATGGCGGTCACCGGCTGCGACGTGGTCATCGTCGCCGACGTGAACTGCCCCGACTCCAAGCTCGTCGAGCTCGCCCGCCGCCCGGCGATGATGAAGCGCGACCTGTGGGTGGTGCCGCGGCTGCGGGAGTTCTTCTCGCACAGCGGCGTCCCCGACCACATCGGCGCCATCCCGGTCGCCCGCACCCGCCGGGCGACGCTGACCGGGCCGCGCTGGGCGGTGAAGCGGACGTCGGACATCATCGTCTCGGCCATCGCCCTGGTGCTGCTGAGCCCGATCCTGCTGCTGTGCGCGATCGCCACGCGCATCGAGGGCGGCCCGGGCATCCTGTTCCGCCAGCAGCGCATCGGCCGGTACGGCAAGCCCTTCGACGTCATCAAGTTCCGCTCGATGCGCCCGGCGGACCCGAACGAGTCGGCGACCAACTGGAACGTGGCCGGCGACCCGCGCATCGGCCCGGTGGGCCGGTTCATGCGGCGCACCTCGCTCGACGAGCTGCCCCAGCTGTGGAACATCCTGCGCGGCGACATGACGATCGTCGGGCCCCGGCCCGAGCGGCCCTTCTTCGTCGACCAGTTCTCCGCCGAGCACCCGGAGTACGCACTGCGCCACCGCGTGCCGGCCGGCCTGACCGGCCTGGCCCAGGTCAGCGGCTTGCGCGGCGACACCCCGATCTCCGACCGGGCCCGGTTCGACAACTACTACATCGAGAACTGGTCGCTGTGGCTGGACCTGAAGGTCATCCTGCGTACCGTGGGCGAGGTGTTCACCGGCGGAGGACGCTGAGCCGCGCCCCCCGCCGGATGCCGCCGGCCGGTCCCGTCAGCTGTGGCGCTGCCACAGGCCCCGCATCGGCTCCCACTTGCCGTCGAGCTCCCGGTCGCAGAGCGCCTCGAGGGTGACGCCGGACGTGTCGTCGTCGCGGTCCCACCACAGGCCGCAGATCGTGACGCCGGTGCTGAGCCGGTAGGCGTACTCGATGTACATCCCCGTCGCGCCGGTGACCGCGCCGTTCTTCTTGCCCGGCGTGCCCAGGCCCGGCGCCAGGTTGCCCGCCTGGCCGTTGAGCTTGACGTGGTAGTCGCGCGCCTGGTCGCGGGCGACCAGCGACTCGTAGGTCGAGAAGTGCACCGAGATCCCGCCGTAGGTGCAGGCGATGTGCGTCTTCTCGCCCTGGTTGAGCGCGGGGCCGTTCGGCTCGCTGTTGGTGGTGCAGCCGCCCAGGTACGGCAGCCAGGGGTCGGCGAGGGCGGCGATGTCCCCGCCCAGCTTGGGCTTGTTGATGTCGCGCCGGACCGACTCGTAGGCGGACAGGGAGCTGCCCGCGGAGGGGGCGGCCGACGGGGTGGGCGCGGCCGCCGGCTGGCCCGGCGAGTGCAGGAAGTATCCGGCGGGGCCGGCCAGCACGATGCCGGCGACCGCGCCGATCAGCAGCCCGAGGAGCAGCTTGCCGCGCCGCTCCGGCGGCACGGGGGCGATCCGTGGCGGCGAGCCGGGCGGGTCGGTCGGCAGTCCCGCGTCGCCCCATGCCGGCAGGTCCGACCCCGAACGCCAGGCGGGGGCGGGCGGGCCGGAGGCCGGCTGAGCGGCGGGCCAGGCCTGCGCCGGCGGACCGGAGGCCGGCTGGGCCGACCAGGCCTGCGGCGGCCCGGAGGTGGGCGGCGCGGAGGTGGGGTGCGCCGGCCAGGCTTGGGGCGGTCCCGAGGTGGGCGGCCCTGAGGTGGGCGGCGCGGAGGTCGGCGGCCCCGAGGTGGGCATGGCCTGGGGCCACGCCTGCGCGGGGGGCGATGCCGACCACGTCTGGGGCGGGCCCGAGGCCGGGGGGCCGGACCATTGCTGCGGCGGAGGCGCGCCGTGCGCGACCGGGCCGGGCGGCACCTGCGGCCAGGGTCCACCGGGAGGCAGCGGCCCACCGGGAGGCAGTGCTCCACCGGGAGGCAGCGGCCCACCGGGCGGCAGAGGCCCGCTGGGCGGCACAGGCCCGCCGGCGGCCGGCCACGGCGGCTGTGGGGCGCCCGGCGGGGCCGGAATCGGCAGCGTCGGGGTGTCGGCCTCCGGCGTCGACGGCCCGGGCATCGGCGGGTCGCTCCACTGCGAGGCGGGTTGCGCGCCCGGCTGCGGCGGCTCGCCGGCGTAGTGCGGGCCGGAGGGGTAGCTGGTCACGATGCGAAGGTTAGCAGCGAGGTTCGCTATCGTCGGGAGCCGTCGAACGCCGGAGGGAGATTCTGTGGTACAGCCCGGTGACCGGTTCCGGTTGCTGCGAGATGCTCTGCGCCGGCCTCTGCGGAGCGGTGGTCGTCTCGAGCCGCTGCTGCGCCGGGTGGAGGCGCTGCCCTGGCCGGGCCGCTTCACGCGGACGATCGCGTTCGCGCTGGTGCCGACGTTCGTGGTGGGCCTGCTCATCGGCCATCTCACCGGCGAGACCACCGGGAACGCCGCGGCGGGGAACCAGGCGGCGGCGGTCGGCACCTACCGCCTCTCCTCGGGCTACTCCGGCGTCCAGGGCGGCAACCAGTGGTACTACTTGCAATGGGACGGATCGAAATATTCGCCCATGTCGTGGGATGCAGGGGTCGGGCAGTGGAAGGGCAACTACCCGGACTGCCAGATCGGCCCGGGCTGGGCCCATCCCGACACCAACCAGGCGGTCATCGGATGGAAGGCCCCCCGCTCCGGCTCGGTGACCGTGCAGGGCTACATGGACCACCGGATGTACACGCCGGCCAGCGACGGGGTCCGGGCGGTCGTCAAGCTGGAGCACGGCGCGAGCACGACGAAGGTGTGGCCGTCGGCCGACTACCAGGTCATCCGGCCGAACTTCATGGCCCAGCACGTGTTCAAGGTCGACGTGCAGGCCGGTGACATGCTCTATTTCCAGGTCGACCAGTTCGGCACGTCGTCCTACGACACCCTGTTCTGGGACCCGGAGATCGCCTACGACGTGGAGCCGAAGTTCGTCCTCGACCAGGCCGAGGTCGTCATGTCGCCCGACGACTTCCAGCGGATGGGCGTGTCGATCGCCTACGACTCGATGCTCTCGGTCGTGCCCGGCGGCGGCAACCAGCTCGACTTCTACCACTCGCAGGGCGGCGGCAGCCAGGGCACGGTGCTGTCCAAGTTCCGCGGCACGCTCGCGGAGCCGGCCCAGACCTCGGTGTACACGAAGAACGCGCTGAACGGCCGCACCGGCGAGCAGTGGTGGATCGCGAACATCTTCCAGACCGAGGACCACGCCCTGCTCGCGTTCTGCCACATCGAGGACGGTGATCCGGCGCGGTACGGATGGTGGGGGATCGGCCTGGCGTACTCCACCGACAACGGCGCCACCTTCCACCGCCTCGGCTGGATCGTCGGGCAGCACGTGAAGGACGACAACGGGGCGACGAACATCGGCGGCGTGCCGTACATCGCCAAGGACGGCTACTTCTACGTCTACTACGGCGACGTGACCACGGCGGGCGCGGCTCCGGAGCCGTCGGTGGCGCGGGCCCCGATCGCCGAGGTGCTCGACGCGGCCCGGCGCGGCACGGTCGGCGAGTGGCAGAAGTACCGCGACGGCGCCTGGGGCCAGCCCGGCCTCAACGGCGACGCGTCCCCGGTCATGGGCGACGGGCCGCTGTACTCCACCCACGGCGACGCCGCGTACAGCACCTACCTCGGCCGCTACCTGCTCACCGGATACACGCACGGCCCCGGGCGAGGCGTCTACCTCGCCTTCTCCGCCGACGGGGTCGGCTACGACGCCCCGTCGTGGGTCCAGCGCAGCTCCATGCCGGACAAGGACTCGCTCTCGCCGTTCGAGACGATCGTCAACGTCGACGGCACGGACAACGGCGTCGTCGGCCAGTCGTTCTACATCTACTACGGCTACCGCTTCCGGCAGGCGGACGTGACCAACAGCGACTTTCCGCCGCTGTACCGCTGGCTGTTCCGCCAGAAGGTCACGCTCAACGCCGCCGGCTTCTCCGGCAAGGCGGGTCGCCAGCCGGGCGGCTGAACGAGGATGGGCCCGGCCTCAGGCCGGGCCCATACCCACGTCGACGCCGGCGGGGCCGGCGTTCAGCGCGCGAACTTGGCGACGTTGGCCTTCTCGCGGGCCTGCATGATCTCGGCGGCCTTGAGCACGGCCCCCTTGATCCCGGTCAGCAGCTGGTGCAGGTCGTTGGCGGCGCTGGTCCACTCGGCCTTGCGCTGGGCGAACGCCTCCTGGGCGTCGCTCTGCCAGGTGTGCAGCAGCGGCGCGACCTGCTGGTCGACGCTGTCGAGCTCGGACTGCATCGACGACAGCGCGGCGCTGATGTCGGACGCGGCCTGGTTGAGCGCGGCGAATTCGACGACGATCTCGTCACCGGCCATGGTGTTCCCTCCCCGTTTCGGCTCAGTTGATCATCAGTGCGCGCGTGATCTCGCCGGCGCTCGCCCCGGCCTGCTGCATCTCCTGGCGCATCTCGTCGTCGCTCAGGGTGTAGTCGCGGCCCGCGGTCGACACGGCCTGCGCGATGCTGCGCAGCGCGACGTTCAGGTTCGCGACGTCGGTGTCGAAGCGGTCCTTGATGCCCTGGAACGAAGAACCGCCGGCGCCCACCCAGGACGACTGCAGCGGGGTGAGCTCGTTCATCAGCTTGTTGAACATGCCAGTGAGCCGGTCCGCGGCCCCGTCGATCTCCTGAGCGGTCTTCGCCATGACCGCGGCGTCAGTGGTTACTCCCTTACCGGCCATCGTCAGACCCACCTCCATTCGGATGCCGACGCCCCCGTGGGGCGGCGCTTGTGCATATCACCGTATCGAAGTTCTCCCACTTCCCGTAGTGGGCGATTTCGCGGACGGGCCGGTCAGCCCGTCAGCGGACGCTGCGCGGCCCTCGGGTCGAGACCGGGTCCCGCGGGAATCCGGGCGACGACGAAGGACGGCAGCTCGATCGGCTTCACGGAACCGTAGCCGAACCACGCCAGTTGCGCGGGGGCCATCAGGGCGAACCGGCGGCCCTGGTCGGTGACGAAGAACACCTGGCCGGAGCCGGTTTCGGCCGACTGCGCCGAGCGCACGACCGCGCCGCCGCCCGACGGGACCACGACCCGCGTCGCGACCTGGTCGGTGGCGTTGCCGTTGGTCGCGATGCCGGCACTGTCCGGCTGCGGCTGGGCGTTGATGAGAAACTTCGGCGCGGCCTGCTTGTCGGTCCACGTGGTGCACAGCGTCGCCGCCGGGTCGACGGTCGCCATCGAGGGCACCTGGGCCGGCGGGTCGAGGTCGGACTTGGGCCTGTTCGCCTTGGACACGTTGGCGACCTCGGCGGCCTGGATCGCCTTGGCCTGGGGCGTCGCGTTCGGGTAGGCCGCCGCGGTGGCCGGGTCGGCCAGGATCAGCGCCTGCTCGACCGCCGTGACCTGCACGATGTCGTTCGCGCGCACGAGGTAGCCGGTGGTGGAGCCGCCGACGGTGACCGTGAGCACCTGGCCGATGAGGTAGTTCTTCATCGCGGTGGACGCCTTGCCCTTGTTGTCCACCTGCGGCTGGGTGATCGGCAGGCCCTGCGGCACGGTGTCGAGCCACGCCTCGTCGACGAGGACCCGCGGCTGCCCGTCGATGCCCATGGCGGCGAAGATCTGGCGGGAGTCGACCCGGTACCGGTGACCGTTCCACACCAGGTAGTTCTTCTGGCTGCTGGTGTTGTCGCGCACCACGATGGCCGAGTCGCCGAGGTCCTGCCCGCCCGGCGGAGTCGTGCCGACCATGACCAGGCTCGACACCGTGGCGCCGCCGCTGGAGTCGTGGCCGGCCACCGCACACATCGACCACCCGGCCGCGCTCATCCGGCTCGCCGGGGGCAGCGCGTCGGGCGCTCCCGCGATGCCGATCAGCGGGCCGCGGGTGGCGCCGGTCAGCGACTCCCGCGAGACCGAGACGGTCGTGGCGGCCTGGCCGATCGCGAGCACCGCGGAGGCGTAGTTGGCGACCGGGTAGAGCACGCCGTCGCGGTACACGTACCGCGTCCCGGTCTCCTTCTCGATCACGACCGCGTTGGCGGCCTGCCAGGACGTGTTGCCGCCGTGCTTGATGAGCCCGATCACCCCGAAGACGGCGAGCACCAGCACGGCGACCATCACGCTGGCGTACCCGGCGCCGGCCAGCCGGCGGGTCGGCGACATCGACGGGTCGGCCTCACCCGAGACGAACGCGTTGACCACACGCTGCATCAGGTACTGATACGACTGGATCTGTTCCCGTCGGGACGGCATGTCCGGTTGGTCCCCTCCCCGTGGCCCTCGCGCTTGCGTGGGGCTCGGCTGCATACGATAGGCCAGCGAACACGGAGGTGCGGCATTGGTGACGCCTGATGAAGCCACGCAGATCGCCCGGCCCTGGGCGCTGGCCAGCCTCCCGTCCAGCGGGGGCGACGTGGGACTCTTCGAGTTCGAGCACGGGTTCGTGGCGTGGGCCAAGGTGCCGCCGTCCGACCCCGACCGCCCGCCGGAGGTGATCGGGGCGCCACTCGCCGTGATCGACAAGGAGTCGGGCGAGCTGACCACGTGGCCGTCGCTGTCGCCCGAGGGGGTCGCGGAGCTCTACGAGCTCGAACTGGCGGCCCGGCGCCGGTTTCCCGATGACGTACGGCAGGTGCTGACCGCCGCCGGCTGGAAGTCCAACCGCAACGTCGAGACCTGGATCGCGAGCTGGCTGCGGGAGCTCTACGAGGCCACCCCCGGCCTGGAGCGACGCCTGCCGATCTTCCCGGTGGCCCGGCGCCTGCTCGAGGAGTTCGGCGGCCTGAGCTTCCGCCAGCTCAAGCAGCCGGGCGTGGCGACGGGCGGCTGGAACGTGGAATTCTGGCCGACGAAGGGCCGCGTGCTGGCCGACCTCTTCGTCGAGTTCGCAGTTGACCTGGGGATGCCGGTGTTTCCGCTGGCCTGGTTCGAGGACGGCCCGAGCGACATCGTGGCCGCGGCGGATGGGCGGGTCTTTCTGCTGCACGAGGCGGGCGAGTTCCTGATCGGGGCCGACCCGGACGAGGCCGTGCGGAGGCTGGTGCGGGGCGAGCCCTTCACCGAGGTCGACGACCACGGCGAGCCGCTCGGCTCCTGACCATCACCTCGGTATCGGTTTCTGTTCACCATTTGTGAGTCGAGCTGTCCGGGTTCATGGTTCGGGTCGCATTCTGGGATAATTTTCGATGTGCGGCAGTTGCAGTTGTTCGCCTCGCGGGAATTGGCTTCCATGCGGGATCGGACGAAGGCTCGGAATTGGTGGCCGGGGAAGGACGAGTTTCGTCGGGAGCAGCAGCGACGGCGAAATTGGGGGCTGGCGAGGCGGCATGCGGAGAAGCTGCGCCGCATGCACGGGGCCTCGACGCCCGCATACGAAACTCCGGTGTCGGCCGCGCCCGCGCTAGCCACGTCCGCGCCCACGCGGCCCGCACCGCCCGCGCCCACGCTGGCCGCGCCCGCGCCGCCCGCGCCCACGCTGGCCGCGCCCGCGCCTGCGTCCGCGGCGCCCGCACCGCTCGCGCCCACGTTGGCCGCGCCCGCGCCGCCCGCGCCCGCGCCGCCCGCGCCCGCGTGGCCCGCACCGCTCGCGCCCACGTTGGCCGCGCCCGCGCCCGCGCCCGCGGCGCCCGCACCGCTCGCGCCCGCGCTGGCCACGCCCGCGTCCGCGCCCGCGCCGCTCGCGCCCGCGCGGCCCGCGTCCGCGCCCGCGCCGCCCGCGTCCGCGCCGGCCACGCCCCTCGCGTTGTGCGCGCGTCGGTCCGAGTCGGCGCTGTCTGCTGCGTCGCCCGCGCCCCGCGCGCGCCTTCCGCGTCCGGGCTCGTTCCCCCCGCGTGTGCGCCGTCCGTGCCCCCGTGGGCAATCGACGCAATGGTCCACGCTTCGAGAAGCCGCGCACCGCAGTCAAGCTTTCCGAACAATGAAACAATCCGCCACGGAAATCGTGCCCGATATTATCGCTGCGGATGCCGGCTATATACGAGCGGCCGATACGTCGGATTGTGCAATTATCGGGCTCAGCCGGCCAGGCCGCGAATCCAGCTGTAGACGCCCAGCACCTGACAGACGATCGGGATCGTGGCCAGCACCAGCAGCACGTCGAAGATGTCCCCGAGCCGGCCCAGGTAGACCGAGGGCGGCCGCACGCTGTACCGCATCCCCGCCGTAACCACGAGCACCGCCACGAGCAGCAGCCCCACCCCGACGCCGACCTGCACGGGCAGGCTCGCCCCGGTCAGCCGCGCCATCAGCAGCCCGAGCCCGGCCAGCCCGGTCAGCAGCAGCGGGAGCCGGTGCCGCACGGTGCCGAAGAGCCGAGCGCGCAGCAGGCTCGCCGCGGCCACCACGCCGACCAGGATGCCCGTCATGATCCCCGGCTCGCGGCTGATCAGCCAGAACGAGGTTACGTTGAGCACGGCGAAGGCGAAGAGCAGGCCGGTGAAGATCTCGTCCGCGCGCGCCACGGTGGCGTACGTGGTCGCGGCCGGCGGCACCGGGTCCTGCTGCAGCAGGTCGTCGGTGGTGCGGGGGAGTTGCGGCACCGGTACCTTGCCCAGCCGCACCGACGCCAGCGGCAGTGCCGGCGCGAGCAGGACCAGCAGGCCGACCAGGGCCGCGGCGCACTCGGGCGCGCCGAGTGAGGTCAGGCCGAGCAGGCCCGCGAGCACGCCCAGGGCCCCGGCGAAGATGCCCGCGACGAACAGGCGGATGTTCGCGCCGACGGCTAGGTAGCCGATCACGGCGAAGACCAGCAGCGCCCCCGCGCCCGTGAGCAGGTGCGGGGCGCCGAGGCGGGACAGCTTCTCGTCGCCGCCGAGCACGAGCAGGCCGCCGGCGAAGGCGTACACGAGGCTGGCCGCGCCCAGAGTCGAGCCCGCGGTGGCGTCGGACATCGCCCGGGACAGCACGAAACCGCCGGTCAGCAGGCCCGCCGCGACCACGAGCGCGACGATGCCGGGCAGCATCCAGGACGGCCCGGCGAGCAGCAGCAGCGCTAGGGTGCCGAGCAGCAGCAGGACGCCCGTGGCCAGGCCGGTGACGCGGGTCGCGGCCGGGGTCCAGGCGGCGCCGTAGCGGCGGGCGCCGGCCGCGATCGCGTCGACCACGTCGTCGTACTCGAGCTCGGGCCACTCCTCGTAGCGCGGCGCGAGGTGCAGGATGTCGCCGTCGTGCACGTCCTGGGCGGCGAGCGTGCGGCTCATGTCGAGCGTGGTGCCATCGGTGCGGCGCAGCACCCAGCCGCCGTGGTCGAGCCCGTCGTCGGCGAGGGCCTCGCCGGCCCGGGGCAGCACCCCGGGCAGCAGCATGGCCAGCGGGATCTGCTCCGGCAGTGCCAGGTCGAGGCGCCGCTTGGGGGCCGCGAGCACCACCCGGGCCAGCCCGGCACCAACGTTCTCGGCCATCGACCGTGCTCCCCGCCGTTTCTGCCCGCCATCGAGAGTGCCCAACCTAGCAGCCCACTGGTTAGCATGTGTGCTCGAACGGGTGCTACGGGGAGGGTGGACTCGAGTGAGCACAGTCGTGCGCCGCAGGCCGTCGCGGCGAGCCGAGCCCGAGTACCCCTCGGGCGAGGTCCTGCTCGAGCCGCCCCCCGAGGTGCCCGCGCCCACCGGCAAGGGCTGGGCGCAGATGCTCATGATGATCCCGATGCTGGCCGGGTCCGGCTCGATGGCGCTCATGTTCGCCGGTCAGCGCGGCGGGCCCCTGGCCTACATGACGGGCGCGATGTTCGGCCTGTCCGCGATCGGCATGCTCGCCTCCCAGTTCGGCCAGAGCGCCGGCCCGGGGCGGCAGGAGATGCTGCTCGCCCGGCGCAACTACATGCGCCACCTCTCCCAGCGGCGCCGCCAGGTGCGCCGGGCCGGGCAGAAGCAGCGTGCGGCGCAGCTGTACCGCTACCCGGACCCCGACGCCTTGTGGTCGATCCCGGCCGGCCAGCGGCTCTGGGAGCGGCGCCCCGGCGACGCCGACTTCGGCATGGTGCGCATCGCGCTCGGCCCCCAGGACCTCGCGACGCCCCTGGTGCCCCCGGCGAGCAAGCCGCTGGAGGACCTCGACCCGATGTGCGCGGTCGCGCTGCGTCGGTTCATGACCACCTACGCCACCGTCGACGACCTGCCGATCGTGATGGCCCTCGACGGCTTCGCCCGCGTCTACATGCAGGGCGATATTGAGCAGACCCGGGCCCTGGCCCGCGCGATCGTCGCCCAGGCGGCGGCCTTCCACTCCCCGGACGACCTGATCGTGGCGGTGTGCGCCGGCCCGGCCAGCAGCGCGCACTGGGAGTGGGCCAAGTGGCTCCCGCACGCGCTGCACCCGAACCGCAACGACGCCCTCGGCCAGCTGCGCCTGGTCTCGACCAACGTGCCGGGCCTCGAGGCGATGCTCGACGACGTGCTCGGCTCCCGGCCCCGGTTCAACCCGGTCAGCAGCGCCGAGCGGGTCGGCGGCCCGCACCTGATCGTCGTGCTCGACGGCGGCGACGTGCTCGGCTCCGACCACCTCATGACGGAGGGCGGCGTCGAGGGCGTCACGGTGCTGGACCTGTCCACCCCGCCGCCCCGGCTGCTCGACCAGACCGCGCTCGTGCTCGGCATCGAGCCCGGCGGCGCCTTGTCCAGCAGCACCTTCGAGGGCAAGGCCGAGGTCGGCCGGGCCGACGGGCTCAGCCTGACCGAGACCGAGGGCCTGGCGCTGCAGCTCTCGCCGCTGCGGCTGTCCGCGGCCTCGCGCACCGAGCAGCGCGCCACCGGCACCATCGACCTCACCGACCTGCTCGAGATCGGCTCGCCCGAGGACTACGACCCCACCCGCCACTGGGTGCCGCGGCCGCAGCGCGACCGGCTGCGGGTGCCGATCGGCTGGTCGCCGGACGGCACGATGGTCGAGCTGGACCTCAAGGAGTCGGCGCAGGACGGCATGGGCCCGCACGGCCTGCTGATCGGGGCCACCGGCGCCGGCAAGTCCGAGCTGCTGCGCACGCTGGTCCTCGCGCTCGCGGTCACGCACAGCTCCGAGGTGCTCAACTTCGTGCTCATCGACTTCAAGGGCGGCGCGACCTTCACCAAGCTCGACGTGCTGCCGCACACCAGCGCGGTCATCACCAACCTCGAGGACGAGCTGCCGCTGGTCGACCGCATGACCGACGCCATCAACGGCGAGCTGCTGCGGCGCCAGGAGCTGCTGCGCAAGGCCGGCATGTACGCCTCCCAGCGCGACTACGAGAAGGCCCGCACGGCCGGCGCCCCGCTGGCGCCGCTGCCGAGCCTGCTCATCATCTGCGACGAGTTCAGCGAGCTGCTGACCGCCAAGCCGGACTTCATCGACATGTTCGTGCAGATCGGGCGGGTCGGCCGGTCGCTGGGCGTGCACCTGCTGCTCGCGTCCCAGCGGCTGGAGGAGGGCCGCCTCAGAGGCCTGGACACGCACCTGTCGTACCGCATCGGCCTGCGCACCTTCTCGGCGGTGGAGAGCCGCATCGTCCTGGGCGACGTCGCCGCGTTCGAGCTGCCCCGCGCGCCCGGCCACGGCTACCTGCGCTTCGGCACCGAGCCGCTCAAGCGCTTCCGGGCCGCGTACGTCTCCGGCGTCTACCGCCGCGACACCGCCGTCGCCCTGGCCGCGGCCGGGGGCGGCCCCGTCGTGCGCGACTACGTCAGCGGATACGTCGCGCCGCCGGTGACCGAGGAGCCGGTGGTCGTCAAGGAGGAGGAGAACGTCGTCGGCGACAGCATGCTCGACCTGCTGGTCGACCGCATGCGGGGCAAGGGCATGCCCGCGCACCAGGTGTGGCTGCCGCCGCTGGCCGACCCGCCGTCGCTCGACGCGCTGCTGCCCTCGCGGATCGTGGACCCCGAGCGCGGCCTCACCGTGCAGGTGGCGGAGCTGCAGGGCAGCCTGCACGCCGTGCTCGGCATCGTGGACCGGCCGCTGGACCAGCGCCGCGACCCGGTCTGGTGGGAGCTGGCGGGCTCGGCCGGGCACGCGGTCGTGGTCGGCGGCCCGGGCAGCGGCAAGAGCACGATCCTGCGCAGCCTGGTGCTGAGCCTGGCCCTGTCGCACACCCCGCGCGAGGCCCAGTTCTACTGCCTCGACTTCGGCGGTGGCGCCCTGGGCACGCTGCGCGAGGTGCCGCACGTCGGCGGGGTCGCCACGCGGCTCGACCCGGGCGCGGTGCGCCGCACGGTCGCCGAGCTCTACGTGCTGCTGGCCGAGCGCGAGCGGCGCTTCGCCGCGGCGGCCGTGGACTCGATGGCGACCTACCGCCGGGCACGCCGGGCGGGGCAGCACGCCGACGACCCGTTCGGCGACGTGTTCCTGATCATCGACGGCTGGTCGACGATCCGCTCCGACTTCGAGGACCTCGAGGGCGCGATCAACGACCTGACCAACCGCGGGCTGACGTACGGCGTCCACGTCATCGCCTCCGCGACCCGCTGGAACGACGTCCGGCCCGCGATCCGCGACCTCTTCGGCAGCCGCCTCGAGCTGCGCCTGGGCGATCCCAGCGACTCGCAGCTCGACCGGCGCGCGGCGATGAACGTGCCCGACCGCACCCCGGGCCGCGGCATCGTCCCCGGCGGCCTGCAGTTCCTCGGCGCCCTGCCGCGCGTCGACGGGCAGCAGACGGTCGAGGACCTCTCCGACGGGGTCGAGAAGCTGGTCGCCGAGATCCGCCAGAGCTGGCCCGCCGCCGGTGCCCCGCCCGTGCGGCTGCTGCCGGCGACGCTGCCGTACGAGAGCCTGCCCGTCACCGATCGTGAGCGCTCCGGCATCCCGATCGGCATCGCGGAGGCCGACCTGCGCCCGGTCTGGGTGGACTTCGACCAGGATTCGCACTTCCTGCTCTTCGGCGACTCCGCGTCCGGCAAGAGCGCGTTCCTGCGGGCCTTCGGGCAGTCGCTGATCGATCGGTACGAGCTCAACGAGGCTCGCATGATCGTGGTCGACTACCGGCGCAGCCTGCTCGGCGCGTTCGACAGCAAGCACCTCATCGGCACCGGTACCTCCGCGCAGACGGCGCAGACGATCATGAACGAGGTCGTGGGGGTGCTCAAGAGCCGGCTCCCGGGGCCGGACGTCACGATCGAGCAGCTGCGCAACCGCAGCTGGTGGAAGGGCCCGGAGCTGTACGTCCTCGTCGACGACTACGACCTGGTCGCCGGGGGCAGCACCAACCCCGTGACGCCGCTGCTGGACTTCCTCAGCCAGGCGCGGGACGTGGGCCTGCACCTGATCCTGACCCGGCGCACCGGCGGCGCGAGCCGCGCGCTCTACGAGCCGGTGCTCATGCGGCTGCGGGAGCTGGGCTCGCCCGGCATGCTGCTGTCCGGCGAGCGGGACGAGGGCGCGCTGCTGGGCAACGTGCGCTCCTCGCACCAGCCGCCCGGCCGCGGGTACTACGTGACGCGCAAGGAAGGCGGCCGGCTCGTCCAGCTCGCGTGGCGCCCGCCACCGAGCTGATGAACCTGGGCGTCTTGTGGTGCGTGAACGATATGATTGAGTTGGGTCTATCGGGTTCGACTTCGGCCGACGGGGAGGGCGAATGACCAGAGACGGTTACGAGTACAAGCCGGGACACGACTCGTGGACACCGGTCGACCATTCGCCGATCAAGGTCAACGTGTCGAGCCTCGCCGACTACGTGAAGCTCGTCGGCAAAGAGGTCGAGGACTACAACACCAACCTCAAGGACGGCGTCCTGCCGATGACGAAGGTCCAGTCGACCTTCGCCGGCTTCGGCGAGGCCAAGCTCTACCGCGGGGTGCACGCCAACGCGCTGGCGGCGACGGGTGACCTGCTCAAGGACGTCTCGTTCAGCCTGCAGGCGATCACGCAGGCGGCGCTGGGGATCTACTACGAGTACCTCGGCGGCGACGACCTCGGCAAGGCCAACGTCGACGACGTCTACGACGTGTTCTGGCCGAGCGACGGGCGCCCGACGCTGCAGGACCAGGTCAAGGCCGCCCAGGAGGGGCAGGGCACGGACGACGCGCCCTTCACCGGCTCGGCGAACGCGGCCGAGCACCGCATGGAGACCGAGGGCGCCATCCCGCCCACCGACGGCTCGGCCTACTTCAACACCTGGGACCAGGGCTTCTCGGTGGGGGAGGGGACCAATTCGTACTACGTGTACAGCAACGAGAACGACATGATGGGCGCCCCTGAAGACCCGCTGAAGAAGAAGTGAGACGGGGGAACCGATGACCGATCAGTACTACGGGTATGTGAAGTACACGCTTCCCCCGAGCGTTTCGCAGTACGACAACTACAGCGCCTCGAACCAGATCGTCGACTACGACCCCACCGACTGGGACGCCGAGTCGACGACGATCGAGATGATGTGGCCCTGGATCCAGATCGACTCCGACGCGCGCGCGACGGCCCTGGCCGACATGTGGCGCCGGGTGCACACGCTGCTGGACAACACGAGCCGCAACCTGCGCCGGTACACCGACGAGCTCGCGTCGCAGTGGAACTCCGACGCGTCCAAGGTCTTCATGCGCGAGATCGGGGCCTCGCTGTCCTCGATCGACGAGTGGAAGGACGTCGCCAACACCAACGCGACGGGCCTCGACGTGCTCGCCAGCACGATCAAGTACAACCAGAAGAAGGCTCTTGCGGTCTGGAACGAGTATTGCCAGGCCATCAGCAACCCCGGCAGCGTGCCCGGTTCCGCGGCCACGTCGAGGGTCGTCGCGGCCGGCAAGGGCGGCGCGATCACGAACACCGAGAGCGACGACAACCGCAAGAAGCGGCTGGTCAAGCACTACACGGAGCAGATCAAGCCATTCGTCAAGGACCTCGCGGACACGTATCTCAACGTGTACTACAACTTCCTGACGCACGGCTCGACGTACAAGGGCCCGACGAACGCGGCCGTGGCGGTCCAGCCGACCATCCGCCCCGGCGGCCCCGGCGGCAGCCTCCCGCCGCCGCCGATCCTCAACCCGCCGTCGATCCCGAAGATCAGCCCGCCGGACCCGAGCCGGCTCCAGTCGCAGCTCGCGGGCCTCGGCCTGCCCGGCTACGACCCGGACCACGCGCTGACCCTGGCCGGCGGCGCGGTCGCGCCCCCGCTGCCGGCGCTGCCCGACCTGCATCTGCCCCCGGCCCCCGGCGGCCCGGGCGTCGTGCCCTCGGTGAACGTGCCGGGCCTGCCGGCGTTCCCGGGCGGCCCGAACTTCCGCGCCACCGGCGGCCTCGCGGGTCTCGACCCGGCCGAGGCGGCCCAGCGGCTCGGCCAGGGCCCCGGTCAAGGCCCCGGCGGCATGCGCCCGCAGCTGCCCGGCCGCCCGAACCTCTCGGGCATGCGTCCGCCGCCCGGCGGCGGCGCCCGCCCGCCGATGCCGCCCGGCCGCGGCAACCCGAACCTGCGCGGGTCCAAGGGCCGCCTCCCCGGCGGCGTGCACGGCCCCGACCTGAGCGAGGAGATGGGCCGCGGCACGCCGCGCAGCCCGATGCCGCCCCGCCTGGGCGGACGGCGCGGGCCCGGCGGCCCCTCGGGGCACATCGGCCCGGAGAACGAGCGCCTCGGCGGCCGCGGCAACGGCCTGCCGCCCGGCCAGCGGGGCGCGGGCCGCGCCGGCGCCCCGGGCGAGCGCCTCAACGGCCGCCGGGCTCCCGGCCTGCCGCTGGAGGAGCAGGAGGGCTTCAACCGCCAGGCGGCTCGCCCGGCGATCGAGGGGCGCGGGGGCATCAAGCGCCCGGCGGGCGGCCCGCTGCCGGAGGGCGAGGGCCGCGGCCCGGCCCTGCGCGGCCGCGGCGGCTCCGGCCCCGGCGAGTCGCCGTTCCGGCCGGTGCGCCGCGACCAGCGGGCCGAGCACGACGACTACGCGGAGGCGACGGAGGACGAGCTGTGGGCGGTGGAGCGGCCGAACCAGGGCGGCGCCGTCATCGACACGCCGAACCTGCCGCAGTCCCCGGAGGCCGGCCCGGCGATCGGGCGGTCGTGATCCTTTAGCACCATCTGCACCGTGCCCCCGCCGGACCGACTTCGGCGGGGGCACGGTGCTTTCGCGGCTGGTGCGGATAACTCCAGACACTCAGTCCGGACTTATCCGATTTATCGGTTATTTGATGACCAAGGCGTTCGTCAGTCGGTACGGGAGCGCGTCGGGAGGGCGAAGAAGACGTCCTCCGGCTCGATGTCCGGGTCCCGCTCCGGGCGCTTGACCGGCTGGACCTCGCCCGGGCGCCAGTTGCGGGCGCGGCCGCGGCGGGCGGCGCCGCGCATGGCGAAGATCACCAGGGCGGCCACCAGGATCGCGAGGCCGGCGAAGGCGGCGATGCGCCCCGCCGTCTGCCAGCGGCTCAGGCGGGCCGCGGCGGCCGGGTCGCTCGCGGTGGCGGGGATCGGCGTCGGGGTGGCCGCGCCCTGCTTCGAGGGGGTCTCGTAGACGGCCCGGAAGGGGTCGACCAGGCCGTAGCCGAACTCGGTGCTGCGCTGGGCCCCCGCCATGCGATCCGCGGTCACCTGCAGCCGCCAGGCCACGTCGCTGTTCTTGAGGCCCGGCTGGGCCGACCACACCAGGGCCGCGGCCGCGCTGACGATGGGCGCGGCGAAGCTGGTGCCCTTGTAGTACTGGTGGCCGTGCTCGCGGGTCGCGGCGAGCACGAGGTTGCCGGGGGCGGCGATGTCCACATAGGCGCCGACCTGCGACTCGTCGACCCGGGTGCCGTCCTGGTTGACCCCGGCGACGCCGAGGACGCCGGGGTAGGCGGCCGGATACGACGGCGGGTCGTTCGGGATCGCGCTGCGCGCCGAGCCGATCGGCGGCGGGGTCGCCTCGGCGCTCACGTGGTGGTTGCCCACGGCGGCGACGACGAGCGCGCCCTTGGTGTTGATCGCGTAGTCGACGGCCTCGGCGACGGCGGGGTAGTCGGTGTCGAGGCTCAGCGAGACGTTGATGACGCGGGCGTTCTGGTCCGCCGCGTACCGGATCGCCTTGGCGAACACGTCCGGCCCGGCGGCCTCGCCGTTGGTGCCGTCCTCGTGGTCGGAGACGCGGATCGGCAGGATCTTCACGCCGGGGGCCAGGCCCTCGAAGCCGACGCCGTTGGCGTGTTTGGCGGCGATGAGGCTCGCCACCGCCGTGCCGTGCGACGTGCAGTCGAAGTCCGCCCCCGCCGCGTTGCGCAGGAAGTCGAAGCCGGGCAGCACCTGGCCCGCCAGCTGCGGATGGGCGCCGTCGACGCCGGAGTCGAGGACCGCGACCGTGATGCCGCTGCCGTTGGTGGTCGGCCAGACCCGCCCGATCCCGAAGGTCTGCTGTGGCCAGGGCGTCTCCTTGACCACCTCGCCCGCTTTGGCCGGGTTGTTGCACGTTCCGGCCGGGGGCGGCCCCGCGAGCGCGGTCTGGGGCACAACGAGCGCCGTCGCCGCGGCACCGAGCGCTGCGATGGCGGCGAACCAACGCTTGCGCTGCACGTCGGAGCCCTTCTGTGACATCGATTCGCACTGGTGGCGTATTGCCGTTGTTGAGTATCGTACGGTTGGACGGCTTGCTACGGGGAGGGCACCATGGACAACCGTGCGCTCCGGGCGCGCGCCGACGAACTGGCCGGCGAGCTCGAGCGGATGCGCAGCGGCATGGGCACGCTGCAGCAGAAACTCCAGTCGATCACGGCGACGGCCAAATCGGACGACGGGTTCATCACCGCCGTCGTCGGGCCCCGCGGCCAGCTGATCCGGCTGGACATCGACGCGCGCGTCTACCGTCGCCCGGACTCCCGCCAGCTCGCACAGTCGATCACCAAGACGATCCAGGCGGCGTCGGCGGACGCGATGCGGCAGGTCACCGAGGCGTGCAAGCCGTTCATGGCCGAGTCGACGGTCCAGTCGCACCTGGAGTTCGACCTGCAGGGCATGACCCACAAGCTCGACTCCGAGCTCGGCCTGCTCGCCGCGGACATGGATGCGGACAAGGAGAAGAAGCGATGACGGACAGCACTGCGGTCAACCCCACCCAGGCGCTCGGTGCCGCGTCGCAGCTGACGACCACCGGCGACGCGATGCTCAAGCGGTGGCGCACCCTGCGGGCCCGGATCGACGAGCTCAACGGGGGCCAGCCGTGGGGCAACGACGAGCCGGGCAAGAACTTCAACAAGTACTACATGGAGGGCGAGCACCCGCCCTGCACCAGCGTGCTCGAGGGCGGCGAGAGCCTCGTCATCGCCATGTCGAAGCTCGGGGAGCAGGTCCGGGAGGGCGTCCAGGGCGTCGTCGACATCGACGACCTCACCGCCGAGTGGTTCAAGAAGAAGTAGCGCTCCCCGCCAGGGGTTCGACGCGGGGAGCCGTCCGAGTTGGCCATTGAGAAGCCCGACCTCCATCCCATCGACTGGTTGTGGGACGCCGTCTGCATCATCGGCGGCGGTTCCGCGTGGCCGGACGGCAACGAGGACCATCTGCGCGAGCTCGCGCAGGCCTGGCAGGATCTCGGCACCGAGCTCAACGGGCTGCTCAACAACTCCGACACCGTCGCGATGCAGATCGCGCAGGCGTGGGGCGGGGACGCGGGGGAGGCGTTCAACCAGTACTGGACGGCGCTCGCGGTCGGCCCGCAGAACGGCCTGCCCCAGGTCGCCGACATCGCGCTCAACTACTCGGCGGCCGCCGACAACGCGGCGATGGAGATCGAGTACGCGAAGCTCGTCCTCGGCATCACGCTGATCGTCACGGTCATCACGATCGTCATCTGCCAGATCCTGGCCGCGTTCACCTTCGGCGGCTCCGAGGCGGCGGCGGCCGGCGCGGTCACCGCGGCCCGCACCATCGCCGGGCGCGTGCTGCAGCGGCTGATCAGCTTTCTCGGCAAGGAATTCGTCAAGAAGTACATCCGCCAATTCATCATCCACGAGATCCAGCAGGTCGTCCTCTCGGTCGGCACCGACTGGCTGGCGCAGGAGATCCAGATCGCGGAGGGGCACCGCAAGGAGCTCGACACCCACTCCCTGATGAACAGCCTGGTCTCCGGCCTCGTCACCGGCGCCCTGACGTTCCCGCTGAACTTCGTCCACCTGCCGATCAACAGCCGCCTGCCCCGGGTGGCCGCCAACGCCGCCGTCCACGGCGCGGCCAACGCCCTGATCATGCCCGCCTCGATGATGCTCACGACCGGCTTCATGACCGGCGACTGGAGCTGGAAGAACATCACGCAGGGCATCAACCTCCAGTCGTTCATCAACGGCGCGGCGATGGGCGGCGGCATGGGTGCCATCGGCGCCCTCCGCAGCCCGAAGCCGGGCGCGCACGGCGCCGCCCCGCACGTCGACGGCGAGATCAGCCGGCCCGGCGAGACGAACACGGGCGGCGAGAACGGCACCCGCGGCCTGGGCGACACCAACCTCGGTGACTCCGGCCTCGACACCAACGTGCGCGACTCGGGCGTGACCGGCGACGGCGGCGCCACGGGCGACCGGGGCGCCACCGGTGACGGCGGGAACACGAGCGGTAATCGGCCCGGGGCGGATGTCACAGGGGCCGACTACACTCCAGGGGACGGGCAATCGCTCGCACCGACCTCGGACAATCCGGCCGGCGGCTCGGTCGCGGCCCCCGTGGACTCCAACGCCGGCGCCAACGCGCACGGCGACTCGGGGACCACGCAGGCCGGCGACTCGGGTGCTGGGCAGAACGGGCACGGCGGCGGCGATCCGGTCACCCAGCGCGGTGGGGATCCGGTCGTGCAGCGCGGCGGCGAGCCGGTCACGCAGCACGCGGCGGACTCCGGGAACGGGGCGAGCGGCGGGGGCGACGGCGGGGCGCGGACCGGCGAGACACGGGCCGGCGAGACGCGGGTCGGTGAGACGCAGGCCGGGAGCAGCGCGGGTGCCCACGCCGGGGAGACCGGGGCGCGGGGCGCGGCCGACAGCGGGTCGAGCGGGCCGGTCGCGGATCGGGCGGCGGCTGGCGCGGACCGGGCGGCGGCGGGCGTTGATCGGGCGGCGGCGGGCGCCGGCGGGCCGGTGGCGGAGCATCCGGGTGCGGTCATGGGGGTCGACCGGCCGGCCGGGGCGGACGGGGCGCGGACCACGGACGCCGTCGGACGCGGGGCCGAGGCGACCGGGCGCGGTGCCGATGCTGTGCGGGGTGCGGACGGCACGGGGCGTGGAGCCGAAACAGCCCGTGGTGCCGAGGGGACCGGCCGCGGTGCTGAGGGCACTGGGCGCGGCTCGGAAGGTGCCGGCCGTGGTTCCGAGGGTGCCGGCCGCGGTTCGGAAGGTGCCGGGCGCGGGGCCGAGGCGACCGGGCGCGGGAACGAAGGGGCGCGGACCGGGGACTCGGGGCGGGGCTCCGATGGGACTCGAAGCGGGGAGAAGGCCGGGGAGCGCGGCGGGGACGGGACGCGTACGACCGATGGGGGCCGTACGACCGAGCAGAACCGCACCAATGGGTCATTCCGGGCGCCGGAGCGGGCCGGGGACGTCGGGGCTCGACCTGGCGAACCCGTGCCGGTTGGAGAGCACGGGCGGCCGGGCGAGCACGCGACGGTCGGTGAGGCCTCGGGGCGGCTCGGCGAGCACGTTCAGGTCGGAGAAGCACGGCCCGGCGAGAACGGGGCGCGTACCGGCGAGAACGGGGTTCGGCCCGGCGAGAACGGGGCCCGGCCCGGGGAGCATCAGCCGGTGCACGCCGGCGAGCAGGGCCGGGGGCCGGAGCACGCGCCGGTGCACGACGGGACCGAGCGCGGTGACGGCGCCGGGCGGCATCGGGCCGAGGAGCCCGCGGCCGTGTTCGTGCCGTTGCCGCGGCTCGACGACATGCCCGTCCGGCTCGGCGGGAGCGAGCCGGGAGCCGGTTCCCCGCGGCCCGTGTCCATGCACGAGGGCGGCGGGCGCGGCACCGACACGCTGCCGGCGCGGGAGCACGGGCCGGGCGATCGCGGGACCGGGCCCGGGGACCGGGGCGAGGGGCCCCGCGGGGACGAGCCACCGCCCGGGGATCGGCCCGGTGGGGGTGGCGACGAGCCGCCGCCGCCCGGGGATCGGCCCAATGGCGGGGACGAGCCGGCCTCGAAGCTGTCGACGACGGAGACGGCAGGGGGCACGCGCGGGTACGAGGGGCCGCCGCGGCACTTCGAGGGCGAGCCCGGCAGCCGCGAGGGGCGGGCCGCCGTCGACGAGTCGGCGCGGGATCTCGCCGACGCCGTGCGCGACCAGATGAACTCCGAGAACCTGGGCAAGAAGAACCGGGTGCGCGTGGCCGGGGCGCTGCTCACGCCGGAGGACCCGACGATCTCGAGCCACACGAGCACGCGGCCGATGAAGCACGACAACGGTACGGCGACCGACGTGCGAGTACACCCGGAAGCCCAACGGGTCCTGGACGACATCAAGGCCGCCGCCGAGCACGACCCCGACAAGCGGATCGGGCAGAACCACGGCAAGTGTGCCGAGGTGGTGCTCGTCTCCGACAAGCTCTACGAGCTCGAGCGGCAGTGGCACGAGGCCGGGGAGCCGGGAGACTTCGGGACCTACGCGCGCGAACAGCTGCGCGACGGCGTCGTCGCCACGCACTGGATCGGCGAGGGCGGGCGGCAGGAGCACGGCGACTACGCGCCGCCGTGTGCGTCGTGTGAGCCGTTCGTGCAGGACTTCGGCCTGCATGCGATCGATCCGCACGAGGGCGCCGCGGCGCACGGGCCGACCACCGGGCCGCACGAACCGACCGGCGGCCGCCCGGGCGAGCACGGGCAGGGCGAGGGCGTGCGCCCGGGCGAGCACGGGCAGGGCGAGGGCGTGCGCCCGCCCGAGACGCTGGGCGGCATCACCGACCGCCCGCTGTCCGAGGCGCGCACGAACGAGTACACCGGACCCACGCCCCACGAGGTCCGCGAGCTCAACGAGGCCTTCCCGCGCGACGAGCACGGCCGGCCGCTCACGCAGCCCGACGTGCGCGTCGGCGACTGGGCGCACAACGCCAACGACGGCGGCCACACCGAGCCGGGGCGCAACAACAACTGCCCCGAGGTGGCCATGGCCGTGCTGGCCAACCACTACGGCGAGCCCACTGTCGCCGGCGCCATGCGCGACCCGCACGCCGCCGGCGAGCGCGGCGCCGCCGACCGCATCTCCCGCTGGACCGGCGGCGAATGGGAGATGCACGGCAGCGACCACCGCGGCTTCGACGGCATCGAGCGGCAGCTGCGCGAGGCGGGGCCGGGCTCCGGCGCCGTCGTCGTGATCAAGTGGGGCGACACCGGCGAGGGCCACGCGTTCAACGCGCTGAACATCCACGGCGACATCGTCTGGGTCGACATGCAGCACAACGTCGTCTCGGACCACGGGCCGATGTACCACGACAACGTCGCCGGCGTCTGGTCCATCACGCTCGACGCGCACGGCGAGCCGCTCCACCCGATCGAGCACGGGACGGGCATGGGCGGCGGGCCGGCGCACGCGGGCGCCGGGCCGGTCGACGGCTACCAGGCCCACGAGCTGAGCGCCGAGCACGTCATCGGCGAGGACATCCCGGTCAAGCTGCAGCTCGGCGACGACGGCAAGCTGCACATGGAGGGCGACCCCAAGGACACCTCCCGGACCATCAAGGGCAACCTCCAGCGCGGCGGAAGCTTCGTCACGGACTGGCACACCGCGATCCGCAACGACATGGTCGCGGTGGCGCACCAGGGCGAGCCGGTCCCGCACCAGCTGACCCACGACCCGGCCCGGCCGGAGAACCCGGTCGAGCAGGTCCGGGAGGCCTCGCGGGACTACCACGACGCGCACGAGCGCGCCTACGACGCGTTCAACGAGAAGCGCGACGACATCATCAGCCGGTACGAGGAGGAGACCGGCGCCGACTTCAGCGACTTCGGCCCGAAGGACCTCAAGCCGGGGACCAAGGAGTTCGAGACCGCGCTCGACACCCTCAAGCAGGACCGGGTGGGTTCGCGCTTCGCGACCGAGCTGCGGGAGGCGGCCGGGCAGTTCAACAAGGACATGCACCCGGTGCGCATGGCCAGCAACGCGGTCGGCGTGCACGCCGGGCTCGGGGTGGCGTTCCACGAGGCGATGCACGGCAACCTGCCGACGCCGCACACGGAGGTCAACCCGGAGCACGTGTTCCTGTCGGGCGACCCGGTCTCGGCCAAGAACCACGAGCTGGACATCATCGCGCTGCGCTACGACGGCTCGGGCGACGCGCCGGCGAACTACAACCGCCTCGACATCTGGGAGGCCAAGGGCAACTCCGGCACCCTGGGCGGGCACGAGATCCCCGAGTTCGGCGGGAAGCGGGCCCAGCAGGGCAGCGGGCCCTACCTGAAGTGGATGCTCGAGCACGACCCGACCATGCTGCGGCTGTACGCCGAGCACCCCACGCTGCTCGCCGACATCCAGACGGGCAAGGTCACGGTCGCCTATCACAAGGTCACGACGGAGCGCTTCGAGCCGGTGCGCGACGGCGCGGGCCGGATCGTCCGGGACCCGGAGACGGGCCGGCCGCAGCTGCTGGACGGCAGCAGCCGGACCCACGTGCGGGAGTTCGGCCTCGACGGCGTGGACCGCGGCGGCCACGAGCGGAACTACTTCAACCCCGACGAGGTCAACCCGGACCCGCAGAAGATCCACGAAGCCGGGGTGCGGGCGGCCGCGGAGGCGGCCGCCGCGCGCGGCGAGCACGTGCCCGAGCGCCTGTCCGGCTACGACCCCGAGCGCGTGTACGACGTGCGGACCACCCAGGGCGGCCGGGTCTGGCACGCCGAGCTGGGGGCGGGCGAGTTCGGGCCCGCGACCCTGCACGAGGTCGAGGCGCGCGTGCACCAGCTGCTGGAGGGCGCCGCGGACCCGCGCACGTGGGTCGACGGCGCCCCGCCGCGGATCGTCGTGCACGCCCCGCACGGCATCGACGCGGCCACCGCCCGGCTGATCGAGCACACCCGCGTCGAGTTCACGCCGCCCGACCCGGGCCACCCGGTCGCCCCGCCGCGGATCACCGTCGACGGGCCGCGGCTGCACGGCGAGCCGATCACACTGCCCGAAACCACCGTCGCGAACGACCGCGCCAACCGGGTGCCCTACTTCGGCGAGCCCGATGCCCCGGCCCCGGTCCCGGTGCGCGTCGTCGACGGGCGGCTGTACGACGCCGGCGGCCTGCCCCTGCACGGGGAGTACATCTACGCGGTCGACCCGCGGACCCAGCAGCTGCACGCACACCCGTTCATGGCCGACAACACCCGCCACTCGAGCCTGCTCGCGGGCGGCCCCGTCGACGCGGCCGGCACCCTGCGCATCGAGCACGGCCGGATCCTCGGGGTCGACAACGCCAGCGGCCACTACACGCCGGTCGCCGACCACGTGGCCCGGGCCCGGGACGCGCTCGTCCACCTCGGTGCCGACCTCACCCGGGCCGAGTTCCGGGCCGACGTCGGCCCCGAGCCGACCGAGCACTCGCGGGCCCGCGGCGAGCAGGCCTTCGACCGGGCGATCGCGGAGCTGAACCGGCCCGGGGAGATCGAGGGCGTGGCCGGCGTCAGCCGCGAGACCAGCCACGTGGAGATGAGCCGGGCCGAGCGGCCGGCGGTCCTGCGGGTCGAGCTCACCGACGGCCGGGTGATCGAGGTCGACGGCGCGGGCGTGCGCGACTTCCTCCAGGCCGCGCGCCACGACGGGCCGGACGCCGAGGGGTTCCGCTTCCCGGCCGAGCGCGAGGGCACCGCAACCGACGCCGACCTGGCCTACCAGGGCGCGGACCAGCTGCGCGACCGCATTCAGGGCGAGCTGGACCGGCTGGCCGCGCCGCCCCGCGAGCCCGCGGGCGAGCCGCCCCCGCCGGCCCGCCCCGACCACGTGCTCAACGAGCTCGACCGGCTGCTCGCCGAGCGGACCGGCCAGGAGACGCTGCACGCCCCGGGCCGCGACGGCGAGCCCGCGCTGCCGCCGCGGGACACCGACCGCGCGATCGCCTCGCTGCGCAACGTGTCCGACGAGCGCATCGCGGCGCTGGTCGACCGGGCCGGGGTGGCCGGGGAGGCGGCCGCGCGCATGGCCACCGAGCTCGCCGCCCGGCGCGACGCGGTGCTGGAGCGCAACTTCCGGCCCCCGGCGCCGGAGGCGGTGCACACCATGGCCCGGGACGCCCGCGGCCTGCTGGGGCGCAACCCGTCGCCGCGAGAGGTGTACGACGCCCTGCGCGAGGCGTCCATCAGGAACACCGAGACGTACGCGCACGGCATGACGGTCCGCGAGGCCGCCCGCGCCCTGGACCGGCTGATGCCGCCGGAGGGCAACCGCCACGAGACCTTCGAGCGGACGATCGCCGACTTCCTCGACTCGCCAGAGGGCCGGGCGTACCACGAGGCGATCACCGAGCTCGACCTCGCGACGAACCACGCGCCGCACTTCGACCCGGAGGGCTGGCCGTTCCGCGAGCCGTCGCCGGAGGTCGTCGAGCGGCAGAGCGCCCAGCACGCGGCCGGATGGAGCGACGAGCAGCGCGCCGCGTTCGAGCGGTACGCGAACGGGCGCTCGGGCGCCGACGAGTACCTGCGCACCGGCAACGCCCAGCACAAGACGGTCGCGCGCGCCGAGGCGTACCGCATCCAGGGCGCGATGCGCGAGTCGCCCACCGAGATGCGGCTCACCGGCGACCTGTTCTGGCGGGACCTGGGCCTGCGCGGCGCCGTCGACCTGCCCCGGCTGGTCGACGGTGACATCACCCTCGACGGGTTCACCCGGGTGATGCCCGAGGATCACCTGCGCGCGAGCGGCGACGTGCGGATCGTCGTCGACGCGCCGGCGGGCACGCCGCTGGCCTGGATCGGCGGCGCCCACGAATACGCCGAGGGCCAGGCGCTGCTGCCCGCCGGGGCCCGCCTGCACGTGACGGAGCTGCGCCAGACCGGGTTCGACCGGTTCGAGCTGCGGTTGCGCTACACCGGCTTCGAGGACCCGGCCACGATCGGCGGACGGCTGCTGGAGGACGGCGGCCCCCGGCCGGGCGATCTGCACGACGCCGGGCAGCCGGGCGAGGTGCCGCCGCCCGGCGTGCCGGCGCCGGTGGGCGAGCCGATGACGGCCGGCCACGCGTACACCGTCGCGCACGAGGCCGGCATCGACCTGCGCGGCGTCGAGATCCGGGTGGCCGAGGACCCGGCGCTGGCGCAGTACATGCGGGATCAGGGCGTCGCCGCGATCGTGCCGCCCGAGGAGGGCGGCCGCGTGGTGGTGCTCGGGCCGGACGCGTTCGCCGACCGCGACACGCTGGCCGCGACGCTGCGCGAACACGGAGGGGGTGCCGGTGATCCGCATCATGGTGGAGCGCCTGTTCGACTGGACCGGCCGGGGTCTGATGGTCTCGGGGTTCCAGATGGGGGGCATCATCGAGCCGGGGATGAGGCTGGGCGACGGTACGGGGATCCGCGCGACGGTGCTGGGGATCGAGCCGGAGAGCCCGCGGGACCGGGCCGAGGGGTGGGTCACCCTCCGGCTGGAGTCCACGACGCCGAGTCCGGCGGCCGTGGGCGTGATGCTGAAGGTGGAGGAGAGTCCGGCGGTGGCGTACCGCTACCACGCGACCCCGGACCTCGCGACGGCGGCTCTGGTCACGATCTCGGAGGACTCGCCGGGGACGAGCCGGGCGGTGGCTATCGAGCTGGCGACATTCTCTCGATCCTGGGCGGCGAGCCCGCCGCCGGGTTCCCAGGAGATCACCCGGGAGCAGGCGGAGCAGACCCTTCGGGCGGCCCGCACGATCATGCCCTCGGAGGCGGAGCTGCGCCGGATCCTGCTGACGCGAACCTGACGGCGCACCGGCTCGTCCAGGAGCGGATCGCGCCGCACTCGCCGGAGCTGGCGAGCGTGGTCGAGAAGCTGCTGGACGACCCGCACGCGCTCAACGTCACCAACTCGCTGCGCAACCCGCTGCTGCGCGACCTCGTGCTGCGCCACATCGAGGAGCTGGCCCGCGGCGACGCCCTGGCCCGCTACGGCGGCGACCTGCACCAGTTCCTGCAGGAGAACCCGGGCCGCGGGCCGCTCTACGCCAAGGTGCCGGAGTGGGTCAACAAGGTCGTCGTGGACGGGGCCGAGCAGTCGCGGATGGGGCTGTACATCGCCGACATGAAGGCCTCCGATCCGGCCCTCGGCGTCGGCACGGAACCGACCGGGGCCGAGATGGGGCTCGTGCGCGAGTACGCGGACCGGCTCACCGCCGAGCTCAAGCCGGAGGTCGACCGGGTCCTGGGGGACATCGCCCAGCGGATTCGCGAGACCACGGACGGGCCGGTCGACTACAACAGCCGGGCCAAGGACGCCGCGGGCCTCATCGACAAGGTCGGGCGGATGAGCCGGGGCCGCGAGAACGCGCCCGGCCGCCCCTGGTACCGCGTCGGCGATATCATCGACGCCGTCGGCGCGCGGATCACCGTGCCCGACACCAGCAGCCTGTGGAAGACCCTGCAGGCGGTCGTCGACGAGTTCGGCGTCGGCGACGGCGGGCGGATCGTGGAGGTCGACAACATGTATGCCTCCCCGAAGTCGAAGAGCCCGGAGTACCGGGTGATCCCGCTCTGCATCGGCATCGAGGTCAACGGGAACAAGTACGCGTTCGAGCTGCAGCTGACCACGCTGCGCGCGTCGATCGCGGCCGACATCGAGCACAACTCGCTCTACAAGCCCTACGTGTCCATGTCGGCGGCCGACGCGCAGGCGGTTCGCGAGGCGTTCGAGGAGGCCGCCGCCCTCGATCAGCTGGAGGACAGCTCATGACCGAGCGCGCGTCGCTCTACGTCTTCCGGCTGGGCGAGGCCGACGACGACCTGACGCCCGCCTTCGTCGTCGACGGCCGCGACTACCCCGACGACGAGGCCGTGCGCGCCGCCGTCGGGGCGGCCCGGGCGGCCCTCGGCGAGCGGCGGCTGATCGCGGACTTCGAGACGTCGGCGGCAGCACCCGAGACCCCGCGATCCCCGCTGCCCTCGTGGCCCGAGTGGCGCGCGCGGCACCTCGAGCGCGGCGAGCCGATCGGCGTGCGGCCCCGCCCCGAGGTCCAGCCGATCCCGGCGGGCTGGGACGACATGGGCCGCTGGCTGGAGCAGTCCCGCTCGTGGCTCGACGCGCAGCTCGCCGCGGCGGCCGGCGCGGTGCCCGGGGCCCGGGTGCGGCGCACGCGGGAGGCCGAGGCGCACCGGATCGGCCCGGGCTCCGTCGTGCTCGCCGAGGAGCGGTACCAGACGGACTGCGAGTACCTCGCCGTCCCGCCCGCCGGCGCCGACGCCGGCACGGTGCTGGGGCAGGTCGCCGCGGCGCTGCACGCGGGCGGCTGGACGGTCGAGGCCCTCGAGGAGTCGCCCGGGTACGTCACGCTGCCGGCCGCGCGGGCCGGGTACACGATCACCGCCGTCTGGAGCCGGCGCAACAACGCGGTGCGGCTGACCGGCGCCTCCCCGGTCGTGGACGCCACCACGTTCGAGGCGCGGGGAGGGGCCGGCGGTGCCGCGCACGTTTGACGGCTCCGTGGGCTGGCCCGTGCTGCGCGCCCGCTTCGCCGACCGGCTCCCGCCGACGACCCTCGCCACGCTGGACGCGGCCGTGGCCTTCGCCGCCGAGCGGCACGGCGACCAGCGGCGCCCGGCCGGGGAGCCCTACGCCGAGCACCTGCTGGAGGCGCTCGAGGTGCTGGTCGAGGCGGTCGGCGAGCGCGACCCCGACACCCTGTGCGCCGCGGTGCTGCACGACGTCGTCGAGGACACCCCGACGACGCTCGACGAGGTGCGGGAGCGCTTCGGGCCGCGGGTCGCCGAGCTGGTCGGGTGGGTCACGAAGCAGGGGGACCGGGAGGCGTACCTGACCGCCCTGCGCGACGCGCCCGACGCCGCGCTCGCCGTGAAGCTCGCGGACCGGGTGAGCAACGTCCAGCGGCTGCGCACGCACCCGCGCCCGGCCAAGCGGGCCTCGTACTACCGGGAGACGGTCGCCACCATCGTGCCCCTCGCCGCCGGGCGGCCCTGGTTCGAGGCGTGGTACCGCGACTGGCAGGCCGAACACGCCGACCTCGAACGTCTCGATGGGGGACAGCCATGAGTCTCGGCGAGTCGGACGAGCCGTTCCAGTTCGTCGTGCTGGGCGAGCACACCGGCGGGCAGCTGGTGCCGGGCGAGATGACCGCCGGGAACGACCGCCGCTTCTTCCGGGTCCTGCGCTACCTGCGGCGGGGCTCCTGGGTCATCCGCGACCCGCTGACCAGGGGCGCCGACGCGCTCGACCCGCAGGCGGAGCCGGCGGTGCCGCGCGGCTACCGCACCGACGGCGAGTGGGTCTGGCCGCTGGCGCTGGAGTACTACCTGGAGCACCACGGCGTCGCCCCGCCCAAGGGCCTGCTCGACGTGATGACCGAGCGCGCCCACTTCCCCATGCGGGTCCACGCCGACCGGTGCGGCCAGGCCCATCAGGCGCTGCTGCCGCGCATGCCCGGCCCGTTCGAGCCGCCCGCGCCGATGCAGTTCCGCCTGCCGCCCGACGTGTACGACCTGCTGCTCACCGTGGGCTGGACGCCCGGCCGCCGGATCCCGGTCGCCGAGGGGCTGGACCCGCGGGCCGAGGAGATCCTCGCCGAGTTCGGCGGGCTCACCTACCCCGTCTACGGCTACGTGCGCGACTGGCGGGTGACGGCCTTCCACCTGCTGCCCGACGGCCCGCCGAGCGACCCCGACCGGCTCGCGGCCGCGGCCGGGCGCCTCGGCGGCCCGCTGCTGCCGCTCGGCTCGGTGCCCGGCTGGAACTGCGAGATCGTGCTGCACCCCGAGCACGGCATCGGCACCGCCGGCGAGACCGAGCGGTTCCTGGGCCACGACATCGACGAGGCCCTCACCGCACTCGTGCGCGGCGTGGCTCCCGCCGGGTCGCGTCGCGCGGGGAGCGGTTGGCTAAGGTAGGCCCATGTCGACCGACCTGCGGATGCTCAGCGGCGACGAGGTCGTCGCGCTGGTTCGCAAACTGATGACCGTGCGGCCGCTGCTGCGCAACGCCCCGGCCGAGCAGATCATCCAGGAGCTCGGCTGGACCGAGATCGAGCACAACGACGAGGTGTTCTTCACCGACCCCGGCGACGGGCTCGGCGAGGGCAGCGTCGGCCTCGGCGACGACGGCACGCCCGAGGTCGTGACGGCGTCGATCCACACCCAGATGCGCGGGCGCGACACCGACGAGCGGCGCGACTTCCGCCAGGACGCGTTCTCGGTGGCGGGCCGGGCCATCAATGCCGCGTTCGGCAAGCCCTACGGGCTCGAGGGCGGCAATCTGCCGAAGCTGAAGTGGCGCATCGGCGACTCGGCGATCAACCTGATCCGCGCGCCGATCGGGGTCAAGCTGTGGCTGTGGCGCCCGATCGACCTCAAGGCCCGGGAGTGGATCCCGGATGAGGAGGAGTACCTGTGACCGCGCCGACGACCCCGACGTGGGACGAGTTCGCCGCCGCCCTGCGCAAGGAGCTGGGCCGGATGGGCGACGGCATCCTCTTCGTCATCAGCCATCGCGAGCAGCCCTGGCACTTCGCGCAGTTCGCGCAGTACCTCGACGAGACCTTCGCCGAGGTCAGCGGGGAGACCGTGCAGGACCCGGCGGTCGAGGAGGCCCCGACGCCGGAGGGGACGCGCATCCTCGAGTCGCTCGGCTGGGCGCCGCCGATGCGCCGCGAGGGCTACCGGTGGCACCGGTCCGTGCCCTACCCGCCGACCAGCGCGGAGTACCGCGAGATCGTCGACGCCGTGGTGGTCGCCCTCCGCGACGTCAACGGCGTGCCGGGCCCGGACCACCTGACCTACCGGGCCTGGAACGGCAAGGACGACAACAAGCCCTGGCCGGTCGACCTGCCGGGCGTGCGGCCCGAGGCCGGTTCCTGAAGCGCTTGACTCGGGTCCGCGGTGGTGCGGACCGTCGCTCCCGCCAGACACCGCTCGGCGCTGCGCGCCGTCGCTGCCAGGCCCGCGGCTGGTCACCCTCTTTCCATCGCAGTTCCCGGCTCTACGGCAGGAGGTCGGGCCGGTAGCGGCGGAACCAGTCGCCGATCCGTCCCGACGTCCAGCCCCGGTCGATCATGGCCAGGCTCATGTTCACGGTCAGCGGGTCGCCGAACGGCACCCACTCCGCGCCGTGCTGCCGCTGCCGCTCGACCTGGCTGTGGTCGAGGATCTCGCCGACGCCCGTGAGGCCCGGCCCGGTGTTGGCGTCGGCGAACATGTCGACGCCCGCCTGGGCCGCGGCCCGGCCCACGCCGTAGGGCGCGATGACGGTGCCGGAGCGGCGGTTGATGACGACGACGCTCTGGATGTCGGCCCAGCGCATGCGCACGACCTTGCCGTCGCGGCGCAGGAACTCCACGCCGCTCGGGGACAGCCGCAGGCCCTGCTGGCGGCTCGCCACCCGGTGCAGCAGCGTGATCCCGCCGACCACCAGGATCGGCCCCAGCACCATGCCCGCGTAGCCGGCGATCATGTAGCCGATGACGAACATCAGCAGGGCGACCACGATGTTGGTGGGCAGGAACGGCTTGCTGTAGTTGTGCCAGGTCTGCGCCCAGCTCGCCCGGAACTCCTCCGGCTCGTTCATACCGTCACCTCCGCTTCGCTCCGGTGCCGTACCTGTGCTGCCTGATGAGCGGCCACTCCGCTTCGCTCCGTACCGCTCATGTGACCGCTTCGAGGTCGGCCAGTTCGAGGATGCGCAGCTCGTCGAGGCTCGGGCGGCGGCCCAGGACCCGCAGGCGCTGCGCCTGGGCCTTGCGAACGCTTTCGAAGAGCTTCCGGGCGTCGCGGGCGTTGCCGAAGTTGGCGTCACGCTCGACGGCGGCGAAATGGCGCAGCAGCGCCGGCTCCACGTCGTCGCCGAGCAGGTAGTCGTCGGCCGCGCACATCCGGCGCACGATCCGGACGAGCTCCTCCGGGCTGTAGTTCTCGAAGACGATCGTCTTGGTGAACCGGGACGCGAGACCCGGGTTGGCCGAGATGAACTCGTCCATCTCGGCGGTGTACCCGGCCGCGATCACCGCGATCTCGTGCCGGTGGTCCTCCATGAGCTTCACCAGGGTGTCGATCGACTCCTGGCCGAAGTCCCCGCCCGAGCCCATGGTGCGCGACAGCGTGTAGGCCTCGTCGATGAACAGCACGCCCCCGCGCGCCTCCTCGAACGCGGCCGACGTCTTCTCGGCGGTGTGCCCGAGATACTGCCCGACCAGGTCGCGCCGCGAGACCTCCTTGAACGCGCCCTTCGGCAGCACGCCCAGCGCGGCGAGCAGCTTGCCGTAGATGCGGGCCACGGTGGTCTTGCCGGTGCCCGGCGCGCCCGCGAACACCAGGTGGTGGCTCATCGCGCCGACCGAGAGCCCGGCGCTGCGCCGCCACTCGTTGACCTGGATCTCGTCGATGAGCGCCCGGACCTCGTCCTTGACGCCGGCCAGGCCGACCATTGTCTCCAGGTCGCCCAGCAGCGCCTCGACCGCGGCCGCGTCCCCGCCGGCCGCCGGGGCGCCGTCGCCGATCGTCAGCGGCGCCGCGTCGGGCCGGGCGGTGATCAGCGTCGTGGTCGCGCCCTCGGCGATGTCCACGGCCGGCACGCCCGTGTTCTCGATCTGGCACTCCTCGATCGCGCCGCCGCACCCGCGCGCGACGGAGATGCCGACGCCCTGGGTGTCGTGGATCTTGCAGCGGCGGATCGTCGGCGAGCTCTGGTGCGCCACGACCACCCCGGCGTCGCCGGTCTGGGTCACCTCGCAGCCCTCGAGCGTCGGCTTGCCGAACTGGTACACGTAGACGCCCCGCCGCCCGCACCCGCGCACGACCGTGGCGGTGATCACCGGATCGGCGCCGATGCGCACGATGATCCCGTCCTCGGCGACCTCGCTGATCTGGCAGTCGTCGATGGTGCCCGGCGCGTCCTCGACCACCACGCCGTACTGCGCGCCGGTGATCGTGCACTTGCGCAGGTCGATCGAGCCGCCGGCCAGGTCGACGCCGGGCCCGAAGCGCGCGGTCAGGTCGCAGCCGTGCAGCGCGAGCTGGGTGCCGCGCGCGGTGACCACGGGCGCGTCGGCCGCCAGCAGCGTGAAGCCCTCGATCGTCAGCGAGGCGTTGCGCGCGCTCACGGCCGGATAGGGGATCGCGGACGCGTCCAGCGTCACGGTGCCGCCCGCCGGGTCGGAGCTCACCAGCTTCAGGCGCTTGCCGGTGACGAAGATGGCCTCCGCGTAGCTGCCCGGGGCCACCGCGATCACCGAGTCGTCGGTGGCCGCGGCGAGCGCGTCGCCGATGGTGGCGTACGCACCCCGCTGCTGCGGTGAGACGAGAAGTGTGCGAATGACGGCCCCCGGTGCTCCAGACGAAAGGTGCCCTCGCATTATCGCAGCCAGCCGCGCTCACCACGACGCCCGCCTATGGGCAGTCAGTCCGCGTTTGGGCGGCTACGCTGTGCGGCATGGCGACCAGGGCGACGACCGGCCGCAGGCTGCCGCTGACCGCGGGCGCGCTGCTCGTGGGCGACACGGTCTACCGGCACACCTCCGTTCGCGGCGACACCCCGCCCGAGCTGCACGCGCTGATCCGGCGGTTCCTGCACGAGCTGCCGGTCGAGTCGCGGGAGCGCTACGCGGGCTCCTGCGCGGAGATGGTCCTCGTCTCCGACCGCCTGCACGAGGCCGAGCGCGTCCTCGGCGGCACCCCGCTGACCCCGGCGGCCGCGCGGGCCGAGCTCTGGGGCGCGCGGCTGTCGCTGGTGCACATCCGCGAGGAGGGCGACCCGGTGCACGGCACTCCCGCCCGGCCCTGCCGCACCTGCACCGCGCTGCTGGACTGGCTCGGCATCGAGGCGGGCACGTCATGAGCCGCGCGTTCGCCCCCGGCCTGGAGACCGGCCGCGTCCGCGTCGCGGTGCTGGAGTGTGCGTCATGAGCGGCCCGGCGCGTTTCGCCCCCGACGTGGAGACCGCGCTGCGCGAGGCGGGCTGGGAGCCTGGCCGCGACGTGACGCCCCGAGCACGCATGTGGGGCCTGGCGCTCGCCTCGCACGCCTCGCCGTCCGGGCAGCAGCACACCGTCGTGCCCGCCGCCCTGGCCGTGCTCGCCGAGTTCGGCGGCCTCACGGTCCGGGCCGCGGGCGAGGGCGCCGAGATCGCCCGCACCGGCATCGTCTTCGACCCGCTGCGCGGCCTGCACGCCGCCACGACGCTGGCCGAGCTCGGCGAGCTGGTCCAGGCCCGGCTCACGCCGATCGGCGAGCAGGACGACGGCGCCGGGCTGCTGGCCGTGGACGAGTACGGCCGCGTCTTCGTCCTCGACCACACCGCCGACTGGTTCGCCGGCGCGACCGTGGACGAGGCGATCGCCACGCTCCTGGGAGGCCGCCTCCCGGCCCGCGTCACCGACGACGGCACCTGGTCATGACGCCGTCGTACGACTCAGGCCCAACCGGCGCATACGGCCCACACGAGGACTGGCGCCCGCCCGGCACCGAGGACCGCCGGCCCTCGCCCGGCGCCGGGGACTGGCGCCCCTCGCCCGGTGCCGGGGACCCGCGGCCCTCGCCCGGCGCCGAAGACTGGCGGCCGTCGCCGGGTGCCGATGACCCGCGCCCCTCAACCGGTGGCGGGGAATGGCGGCCCTCGCCCGGTGCCGGTGACCCGCGGCCGTCGATCGGTGGCGGGGACTGGCGGCCGTCGACCGAGGCCGAGGAGGCCATGGCCGCGGCGGTCGCGGCCGGTGACCAGATCGCCTACCTGAAGGCGCTGTCCGACGAGGCGCTCTACCTGCCGATCACCCCCGCCGCGGCCGCCGGGCGCGAGCCGGTGACCCTGGCGACGTCCCCGGCCGGCGGCACGACCTACGTGCTGGCCTGGACGTCCGGCCCGGCGCTGCCCCCCGAGGTCCAGGCCGTGCGCCGCACCCCGCTCTTCGAGGTCGTGCACGCCATCCAGGAGCGCGGCTGGGGCATCGCCGTGGACCCCGGGCTGCCGGTGCAGGCGTACCTGTCGCCGGACGCGGTGCGGACCCTGCCGCCGTGGGAACCCGAGTGGTGGCCGCTGGACGACGCGCTGCGCCGGGCGGTGCTGGCCGAGGACCGGGAGGCGTACATGGCCGCCCTCCTCGAGGCGCACCTGGTGCTGCCGCTGCCGACGGAGGAGGAGCTCGCCGCGGCGAACCCGCAGCCCGACCCCGACGATCCCGAGGCGGCCTACTGGACCGTCGTGCGCACCGACCGGATCGTGCCGAGCATCTCCCGCGACGTGACCGACCCCGAGTTCCCCTGGTGGCGCGCCGAGCTGGTCGACGGCCGCGAGATCATCTTCGCCTTCACGTCGGTGGCGCACATGCAGGCCGAGGTCGGCGACCGCGAGTGGGTCTCGGTACCGTTCGTCGACATCGTGGTCGCCTGGCCGGAGAACGAGCCGGAGAGCGGACCGCAGAGCCGGCCGCGGACCGGGTCGCAGAGCGGTGCCGGAGGCTGGGCGGGGAGCGGGTCGCAGAGCGGCGCCGGAGGCTGGGCGGGGAGCGGATCCCAGAGCGGCGCCAGGAGTCGGCAGCAGACCGGGGCCGACAGCGGCGCCGGGAGCTGGTCGCAGGCCGCGCCGAGGGGCGGGGCGACGAGCGGGCCGGAGGGCCGGCCGGCGCTGCGGCTCAACCCGGGCGGCACCAACGGGGTGGAGCTGCCGCCCGAGGCCCTCGCGGAGATGTACAAGCTGTTCATGGCGGCCCTGCACGAGAAGCACACCGCGCGCGGCGAGTGATCAGCGCTGCGGCGGCCCGTGATACTGCTGCTCGACCCCGGTGGGGGAGAGCCAGACGTACCGGTTGGCCCCGCTTCCCATGAGCGCGAGCATCTCCGGGGTCATCTCCTGCAGCAGGCCGGCCCCGCTCTCGGTGAGGTTCAGCGCCTGGCCCGCCACCGCGGCCTCCTGGCGGCTGAGCTTCTGCAGCATCACGAGGTTGCAGCCCTGCAGCGTGTGCGCGTGCTCGGCGCCGAGCTTGCGCACCACCGTCACCTGCGTCTGCCACGCCCCGAGCTCCGGGCGCGCACCGAAGCCGACCTGGCTCACGTCGGTCACGATGAGCAGCGGCTGCCGGGCGCTCGCCGGGGCGGTGGGCGGGCGCGGATCGTTCCACAGCAGCAGCCGGTCGCTCATCCCGGTCGCCCACTCGCCGAGCCCCTGCCACGGGCGCGGGTCGCCGGTCATCACGATCACGCGGGCGCCCAGGGCGAGGGTCCGGAACACCAGGAGCCGCTGCGCCCAGAGCCCGGCGACCAGGGTCACGCGGGTCGGCTCCGGGCGGAACAGCCGGATCGGCACCGGCTGGCGCTGGTAGTCCACGCCGAGCATCAGGCCCGTCGCGCCCGTGCCGCCCCGCATCTGCTTCAGCGCCGCCGCGCTCACGTCGTGCCAGCCCACGTGCAGCCGGGGCAGGCTCGGCCCGAGCGGCTTGCCGGTGCGCCGCGCCGGGGCCGGGGTGCTCGTCGGCGGCCCGGTCGGGCCCTGCCGGCGGACCGCGAGGTCCTCGGGGCGGGCCTGGGCCGGGGCCTGCGCGGGGTGCTGGGCGGCCCCGAGCGTCCCGGCCGCGGCCTGGGCCTGCTGCCACGGCAGGTTGGGCGCGGCGGTGCGCGACAGGGAGCTCTCGAGGTCGAACTGCGGGGGCGCGGCGGCCGGGCGCACCTCGGTCGTCACGTGCTCGCGAACCGGCTGGGCCTGCTGCGGCACGGCGGCCCGCGCCTGAGCGGCGTACTGGGCCTGCTGGGCGGCCTGAGCCTGGGCAGCCTGAGCGGCGGCCTGAGCTTGAGCAGCCTGAGCAGCGGCCTGAGCTTGAGCAGCCTGAGCGGCCTGAGCCTGAGCCTGAGCGGCGGCCTGAGCCTGGGCATACTGCGCCTGCTGCGCGGCGTAGGCGGCCTGCGCCTGGGCGGCCGCCTGGGCCTGCGCGTGTGCTTGGGCGGCCGCCTGAGCTTGAGCGGCCTGAGCGGCCTGAGCGGCCTGGACCTGAGCCGCGTAGGCCGCGGCCTGCTCCGGGGAGTACTGCGCGGCGCGAGCCGCCGGCGGCACCTGGGCCCGGCCGACCCCGCCCCGGTGCAGCCCGATCTGCTCCGGCGGCGGCGCGCTGTGCCGCCCGTGCTGCTCCTCGTAGGGCTCCGGCGGCTGCTGCGGGTGGCTCACTTCGCACCGCCCCCGGTCGGGGCGCAGGCGTACATCCCCGGCCCGTGCTCCCCGTCGAGCCGCACGAGCTCGGCGTGCGCCGCGGTCGCCGCCTCCGTCACCGCGCCGGCCGAGGCCTCCAGCGCCGCGGCCGGGGCCGAGACGCGCACGAGGCAGCGCAGCGCCAGCCCCCCGCCGTCGCGGGTCAGCGTCAGCGAGGTCGCCGACGACGAGGACGGCAGCGAGATCAGGTGCTCCAGCAGCGCGGAGGTGTCGTCCAGCCGCGGCCAGGTCTTGAGCCAGAAGACGTTGTGCGCCAGCTCGCCGGAGCGCCAGAGCGTCCAGTCCTCCTGCGGCCGCCACGACTCGCCGGGCGCGTCCGGGTCGAGCTCGCAGGCCCGGGCGAGGGCGTCGGTGAGCTCGTCGCCGGTGAGGATGTGGTGCTCGAGGCCGGCGTCGCGCAGCAGCCGGCCGACCTTGCGGATCAGCGAGCCGACGAGCGCGGGCGCGTGCTCGGCGTCGTAGCTGCCGGCCATGCCGACCTCGGCGCGGGCGCGGGCCTCGAGCCGGACCGCGACCCACGTGGTGCGCTCGGCGGGCAGGGCGGGGCCGGGCTGCAGCTGCTGCAGCTCGCGGTAGGAGCGCGCGGCGAACTGGGTGTTGTCCACCCGCTGCCACGGCGCCGGGACGCTCACGGTGGTGACCTGCACGACCGCGCCGGGGTGCTCGGCCTCGTCCAGCACGCGGGCGAGGAGATCCAGCGGTACACCCGGCTCGGCATCGCCCCGCATGGACGTCTCGGTGCCGAGGACGGCCGCGGCGTACCACCCGGCGGCGTCGCATCCGATGCCGATCTTCGGGCCGTCGGCGGTGGCGCCGGGCACCTCGCGGACCAGCATCCCCGGCGCGAGGGTGCGCAGCATGACCAGGCGGCGGTCGGGCTCGTGGGCGGGGTCGGGCGCGGCGAAGCGGCGGCGGTTGTGCTCGCGGGTCATCGCGCGTCGCTCCAGCCACCAGCGGCCGCGGCTGCGCAGCAGGGCCACGAGCATGACGGCCAGGCCGGCGGCTCCGGCGATCCCGGCGACGATCGGCCCGCGCGGCAGCACGGCCGCGATGCCCAGCACGACGGCCTCGACCAGCACCAGGCGCCCGATGTGGATCCCGCCGACGTATCCGGGCCGGGGCCGCAGCCGCGGCCGGTCCACGGTGTCGGGTCGTCCGGCGGGCGGCGCGGTCGCGCTGCCCCGCGCGGACACGGGCGCTTGTGTCATCCGGCCGGCACCCCCCGTAGCTCTAGCCGCTCAACTCGTCGTCGGGATCGCAGCTTACCTATCCCGTTCACCCTATGGGGGCAGGCGGGAGAGCATACCGCGTCACCCTCATCATCCCTCCCGGGCCGGCGATCGCGCTCACCGGCGGAGCACTCTGTGCGGTATCCGCCAGCCGATGCCCAGCCGATGCCGGTCGCGCCACGGCGTCCTCGTGGGTCACGCTGCCCACACGGACAGCACGCGTGCCGCCACTTCCCGGACGGGCGATCGCCGCGCGGCGGAGTCACCGCGCCGGGTGAGGGTTGAACGGCGCCGGCCGGGCACAGGGCGCTCCATGCCAGCCACCAAGCCAGCCACCAAGAAGAAAAGCGGCAGCCAGCCCTGGCTGCACCAGCAGGGCCGCGAGATCCAGCGCTTCGGCCAGCTGCGCCAGTTCCCGGTCGCGCTGTCCCACGACGCCCGCCTGTACTCCTGCGAGCGGCTCAACCAGGTGCTCGCCGACACCCAGATCCTCTACTCGCTCTACAAGAAGCACCACTGGCTCATGCGCGGCCCGACCTTCTACCAGCTGCACCTGCTGCTCGACAAGCACGCCGAGGAGCAGCTCGAGCTCGTCGACACCCTCGCCGAGCGGGTCCAGACGCTGGGCGGCATCGCCGTCGGGGACCCCCGGCACGTGGCCGAGCTGACCCGGGTACCGCGGCCGCCGGACGGTGCCGAAGAGGTCCCGGCGATGCTGTCGCGCCTGCTCGAGGCGCACGAGATGATCCTCCAGGAATGCCACGACGCCGCGGGGCGGGTCATGGAGCAGGGCGACGACGGCACCAACGACCTGCTGGTCTCCGACGTCATCCGCCGCAACGAGCTGCAGGCCTGGTTCCTCGCCGAGCACCTGGTCGACACCCCCCTCGTGCACACGGAGGAGGAGGCGAGGGCGGCCGCCAACGGACGGCGTTGATGGCAGGCGTTACCGTGACGGCGTGACGAGGCATATCGAGTCGCAGCTGGGCATCGACCTGGGCACCACGCACACGGTCGCCGCGCTGACCGCCGCCGACGGTCGCAGCCAGCCGCTGCTGTTCGACGCCAGCTTCCTGCTGCCGTCGTCGGTGTACGCCGAGGTCGACGGGCACCTGCTCGTCGGCCGGGATGCCGAGCGCAGTGCCCGGCTCGATCCCTCCCGCTTCGAGCCCAACCCGAAGCGCCGGGTCGATGACGGCACGGTGCTGCTGGGGCAGCGCGAGTACGCGGTGTCCGACCTGCTCGCCGCGCTGCTGCGGCGCACCGCGGACGAGGCGTCCCGGGTGCTGGGGGTCATGCCGGTGCGCACCGTGCTGACCTACCCGGCGAACTGGGCCACCCACCGCCGCTCGGTGCTCGCCGACGCCGCGGCCCGGGCCGGCATGCCGTCGCCGATCCTCGTGCCGGAGCCGATCGCGGCCGCCGCGTACTTCACCAGCATCCTCGGGCGCACCATCGTGCCCGGCGGGGTCCTGGTGGTGTACGACTTCGGCGGCGGCACCTTCGACACCACGATCCTGCGGCGCCGGCCCGACGGCGGCTGGGACGTGCTGGCCAGCGACGGCCTGCCCGACGTCGGCGGGGTCGACCTCGACGCGGCGATCATCGGACACCTGGGCCAGTCGCTCACCGCCACCGACCCGGACCGCTGGCGCCAGCTGGTCGAGCCCGCCGACGACGCCGCCCGCCGCCGGCACCACCTGCTGCGCGAGGACGTGCGCGCGGCCAAGGAGCAGCTCTCCCGCGCCTCGACGGCGAGTGTGCACCTGCCGCTGTTCGAGACCGACATCCACGTCACCCGCTCGGAGTTCGAGCAGCTGTCCCGCTCCTACCTGCAGCGCACCGTCGACCTCACGGCGAGCACCCTGCAGCGGGCCGGGGTGCGCATCGACCAGATCGGCGGGCTGTTCCTCGTCGGCGGCTCCAGCCGCATCCCGATGGTCTCCACGCTGCTGCACCAGCGGCTCGGGGTCGCCCCGACGATCATCGAACAGCCCGAGCTCGTCGTCGCCCTCGGCAGCGTGCTGGCCGCGATGCCCTCGCGGCCCGCGCCCTTCCCGCAGGGGCCGCCGCCGCCGGCCGGGCCCCGCCCGCCGATGATGGCCCCGCCGAACGCGCCCATCTCCGGCCCGGCCCCGATTCCTGTCCCGGTCTCGGGCCTGCCGACCACCCCCATGCCCACGGCACCCATGTCCGGGCCGCCGAACCCGGTGTCGCCGGCGGCGTTCCAGTCCTCCGCCACGCCGACGTCCCCGCCCACGAGCGCGCCGCCCAATCCCACCGCGGTGTTCGGGGCACCGCCCCCGGTCGCGCCGCCGTTCCAGCCCGTCGCGCCGCCGCGCCCGGGCGGCGGGAGCAAGACCGGCCTGCTCGTGCTCATCGTGGTCGGCGCCGTGCTGCTGCTCGGCGTCGGCGGCGCGGTCGCCTGGAACGCGGTCAGCGACGACAAGCCGGACACGGACCGCACCGCCACGGCCGGCAACGGCAGTCGCGGCAACGGCGGCACCGGGACGGACAACGGCGGCGGGGCGGCCCCGACCGCGAACGCGAAGCCGGGCGCGGCCACGCAGACCGTCGACGTGAACAAGACGATCTGGTACGCCCAGTTCAAGGTCACCGTGGCCAAGGTGACGTACGACGCCAAGACCGACAGCACGCCGAAGCTCTCGGCCGAGCTCGTGATCGAGAACCTCGGCCCGGACAACGAGCGGCCCTATCTGCCGACGGTCTTCAACGTCGGCGGGCAGCAGTACACGGGCCAGTTCGAGGAGAGCACCACGGTGGCGGGCGGCCAGAAGAGCAACTACACCCTGGACTTCGGCATCTACGACCCGCTGAAGGTCAGCATCGCCACCGGCGAGCTCATCTTCGGCGCGGCCGACCGCGAGCAGCCCAAGATCTCGCTGGCGAGCGGGGACGTCAACGCGTACGAGCCGGTCAACCTGATCAAGGACCAGAAGGTGACCGTGCGGGACGTGACCGCCACGTTCACCACGTGCGACCTGCGCGGCGGCTTCTTCGACTACAACGGGCAGGCGAAGAAGGGCTACCGCGTGGTGATGTGCAAGGTCGACATCCAGTACAACGGGAAATCCTCGGAGTACGTCGGGCAGGAGCACTTCCGCCTGGGCACGCCGGACAACTCCGAGCTCGGCCCGGACACGGCGCCGAACGAGGCCCTGTCCAGCGGGCAGAAGGCGGTCGGCACCGACCTCGCGTTCCAGGTGAAGATCGACCAGCCGGGCACGTACAAGCTGCGGCTGGTCGACCTCGGCGACCACAAGGACCGGCAGGCCGGCGACGTCGCCGAGGTCGACCTCACCCTGAAGTAGCTAGCGGGCGCCGCCGTTGACGTAGAGGGTCTGGCCGGAGACGTAGGAGGCCTCGTCGCTGGCCAGGAACGCGATGACGGCGGCGACCTCCTCGGGCCGGCCGACCCGGCGCAGCGGCGTGCGCTCGGCCACCATCGCCTGGTGCTCCTCGGCGGTGCTGCCGACGCGCTCGGCCGTGGCCGCGGTCATCGGGGTCGCGATGTAGCCCGGCGCCACCGCGTTCACGGTGATGTCGTACGGCCCCAGCTCGATCGCCAGCGTCGCGGTGAGCCCCTGCACGCCCGCCTTCGCCGCGGCGTAGTTCGCCTGGCCGCGGTTGCCCAGGGCCGAGCGGCTGCTGAGGTTGACGATCCGGCCGTACCGCTGGGGAACCATCACCTTCTGCGCCGCCTGACAGCACAGGAACATGCTGGTCAGGTTGGTGTTGAGTACTGCCGACCACTCGTCGAACGGCATCTTGAACAGCAGGTTGTCCCGCGTGATGCCGGCGTTGTTGACCAGGATGTCGATCCGGCCGATGCCCGCGAACACCTCGTCGACCTGCGCCTTGTCGGTCACGTCGCACGCCACGACCCCGTCGGCGGCCTTGAGGTCGAGCACCACCACGTTCGCGCCCTGCTCGCGCAGCAGCGCCGCGGTGGCCGCCCCGATGCCCTGGGCCCCGCCGGTGACGACAGCCGTCCTGCCCTCGAATCGCATGCTCAGATCCTTTCCACCAGTACCGCGGAGCCCTGCCCCACACCGACACACATCGTCGCCAGCCCGCGGGAGTCGCCCGTGCGCCGCATCCGGTGCAGCAGCGTCGTGAGGATCCGCGCGCCGGAGCAGCCCAGCGGGTGCCCGAGCGCGATCGCGCCGCCGTCCGGGTTGATCAGCTCCGGATCGAGCCCGAGCTGGTCGGCGCACGCGAGCACCTGCGCCGCGAAGGCCTCGTTGAGCTCGGCCTGCTCGACGTCGCCGACGGACCAGCCGGCCCGGGCGAGCGCCTTGCGGGTCGCCGGCACCGGCCCGATACCCATCACGTCGGGGTGCACGCCCGCCGACGCCCCGGCCACGTAGCGGCCCAGCGGCTCCAGGCCGAACTCGCGCAGCGCGTCCTCGCTGACCAGCAGCAGCCCGGCCGCGCCGTCGTTGAGCGGCGAGGAGTTGCCGGCGGTCACCGTGCCGCCGTCGCGGAAGACCGGCTTGAGCTTGGCCAGCTTCTCCAGGCTCGTGTCGGCCCGGATGCCCTCGTCGGCGCCGACCCCGTCGACCGGCAGCAGCTCGGCCGCGAAGTGCCCGTTCGCGGTCGCCTCGGCCGCCCGCTGGTGGCTGCGCAGCGCGAACGCGTCCTGGCGGTCGCGGCCGATGCCGTGCCGCGCCGCGACCTCCTCGGCCGTCTCGCCCATGCTCAGCAGCCCGTGCAGCTCCCGCATGCGCGGATTGACCAGGCGCCAGCCGAGCCGGGTGTCGGAGACGGCCATCGCGTGCGGCAGCGCCTCGTCCGGCCGCGGCAGCACGAACGGCGCCCGGCTCATCGACTCCGACCCGCCGGCCACGACCACGTCGGCCTCGCCCGCGGCGATGGTGCGGGCGGCGATGGTGACCGCCTCCATCCCCGAGGCGCAGAGCCGGTTGACGGTCGCGCCGGGCACGCTGTCGGGCAGGCCCGCCAGCAATACCGCCATCCGCGCCACGTTCCGGTTGTCCTCGCCGGCCTGGTTGGCCGCGCCCCAGTAGACCTCGTCGACGCGGGCCGGGTCGATGCCCGACACCAGCTCCCTGACCACGGCCGCCGCGAGGTCGTCGGGCCGCACGTGGGAGAGCGCCCCACGCAGCCTCCCGATCGGTGTGCGCCGGGCGGCGGCAAAGTACACGGTTCGCATGCCCATAAACTAACACTGTTAGTTGGACGCGGGAACCGTCCGGCCGCCGCCCGCGTCCAACCGCCATGAAGCCTTCGCGCCTGATCCTGGCGACCGCGCTCCTCGCGGCCGCCTGCGGCTCGCCGTCCACCATCGCAGAGCCGCCCACCGCCTACGCCCCGGACGATCTCGTCCTGCAGGTGCGCAGCTCCGGCGGCATGCTGCCGGTCGAGATGCTGGTGACCCAGGTGCCGGAGATCAGCGTGTACGGCGACGGAAGGGTCATCACCGCGGGCCCGGTCACGGAGATGTACCCGGGCCCGGCCCTGCCGAACGTGCAGGTGCGCCACGCGAGCCCCGAGACCGTGCGCAAGCTGGCCGAGCGGGCCGTCAAGGCCGGCGTCGGCAACGGCGCGGACCTCGGCACCCCGCAGATCATGGATGCCGGGACGACGATCATCACCGTGCGCACCGGCACGGGCCTGGTCACGTCGGACGCGCCCGCCCTCGGCCTCGGCGACGACGGCCTGAGCGCGGCCCAGCACCAGGCCCGCAAGCCGCTGGTGGAACTGGTGCGCTACCTGCGCGAGCTGGACCTGGGCGAGCCCGTCGCCTTCGAGCCGAGCCTGGTCGCCGCCGTCGGGCACCAGTGGCAGCCGCGGGAGGACGGCCTGCCCACGGACCCGCCGCCGGTCGACTGGCCCGGCGCGGCCCCGCTGCCGGGCGATCCCGTGGGCAACCTGAACGTGCGGTGCGTGACGGCCGACGCCGCACCGGTGCTCGCGGCGGCGAGGAGCGCCAACGCGCGCACGCCCTGGGTGTCGGGCGGCGCGCGCTGGGAGGTGGGCCTGCGGCCACTCCTGCCGCACGAGTCCTCGTGCTCAGATGTGAACCGATAAGTCGGGCGCTCCGCGCCGCGACTTATCGCATTTTTCGCCCGCCAGGTCATAAGTCCGAAATGTCGCGGCGCGCAGCGCCCGACATTTCGGGACTCGAGCGGTTCCTTACGTCGGCTCCGAGCCCTGGACCGCGCGCCACAGCCAGGCGCCCGAGTTGCGGCGGGAGAGCAGGCCCGTGATGCGGTACGGGAACGGCTCGACTGACCCGTCAGGCCCGTGCTCGGCGCCGTCGGCCTCGGCGATGACGAAGGCGCCGCCCGGCAGGGTGTGCACCGTCGCCGACGTCGCCTGCCAGGTGTAGGCCGCGGGCCGTGCGAAGAGCCCCGCGAGGAGCTCCCGCACGGCGTCGCGGCCGGTCGCGCACTCGCCGGCCTCGGAGCCGACGTACGTGATGTCGTCGTCGGGCACGAAGCAGGCGAGCGCGCCTTCCAGATCGCGGGCGAGAAAGGCCTGCCCCAGCCGGTCCACCAGCTCGACCACGTCGCTCATGACGGCACCACCAGCTGCTTGGGCGAGCGCATGCCCGGCAGGTAGAGGAACGCGAGGGTCACCGCGGCCCCGAGCACACCCGCGCCGATGAGGGTGTTCTGCACGCCGATCGCGGTCGCGACGGGTGCGGCCATGGCGTAGCTCAGCGGTACCAGTGCGATCGAGATGAACCAGTCGACCGAGCTCACGCGGCCCATCAGCTCCTCCGGGACGAGCCGCTGCTTCGCGGTCGCCCACGCGATCGTGCCGGCCGCCTCCAGGCCGTTGACGAGCGCGCACGAGATGGCGAGCTGCCACGACGCCGTGGCCAGCCCGTAGCCCGCCACCGCGAGGGTCGCCAGCGTCCAGGTGACGTAGATGAAGCGCATGTACTCCTGCGGCACCCCGCGCTGCCCGACGATCAGGGCCGCCGCGACGGCGCCGATGCCGCCGCTGGCCAGGATCAGGCCCAGGTCGCCGGCGGTACCGTGCAGCTCGTGCTTGACCACGAGCGGCAGCAGCACCTCGGTCGGGCCGATGAAGAGCAGGTAGGCGAACGTCGCGGCGAGGAAGGTGCCCCAGAGCCACACGTTGCCGCGCACGTAGTGCATGCCGGCCTTGAACTCCTCCCACACCGACGCCGCGGGCTCGTCCGAGACCGGTGCGGCCGCGGGGCGGGAGCGCATCAGCATCAGGCAGGCCGCCGAGACCGCGAACGTGGCGGCGTCCACCGCGAAGGCCAGCCCGCTGCCGCCGACGGCGATGAGCACGCCGCCGAGGGACGGGCCGGCCATCTGCAGGGCCGCGGGCCGGACGAACTGGTCCAGGGCGTTGGCCTGGACCAGCTCCTCCTCGTCGACCAGGGTGGGCACGAGCCCGTCGAACGCCGGGCCGAAGAAGCCCGACGCCGCCCCGTAGACCGCGACCAGCGCCACGATGTGCCACACCTGCACGACGCCGGTGAGGCTGAGCACCGCGAGCACCGTCAGCACCGAGCCCCGCACCACGTCGGTCGCCAGCATGATCTTCCGCCGGTCGAACCGGTCGCTGACCACCCCGCCGAACAGCAGCGTGGCGACCTGGGGCAGGGTCAGGGCGAACCCGACGACGGACATCGCCGCCGGGGCGTCCGACAGTGCGTACACCTGCCAGGCCATCGCGACGAGGAGGATCCCGTCGCCGATCAGCGAGCCGCTCATGCCCGTCCACAGGAGCCGGAAGTCCCGGACCCGCAGCGGGATCAGCAGCGCCGGAAGCTCCCGCTTGGCGCGGTGCCGGGCCTCGAAGACGTGCTTCAAGCCGCGTTCCCGAGGGCGTTCACGTCCGTCCGCAGCAGGCGGCCGGCGTGGGCGAGCTCGGTGATGACGCCGTTGAGCTGGTCGATCTCGGCGTCGGTGTTGGCCGCGGTGACCTGGACGCGGAAGCCGACCTGGTCGCGCGGGACGAGCGGGTAGGCGGCCAGGGTCACGTAGGTCTCGCGGTCCCACAGGAACTGCCCGACCTGGGCGATGTCCTCGCCCGGGGCCAGCGGCAGCTCGATGATCGGCGTGGTGCCGGAGTTCGGGGTGTAGACGCCGAGCGCGCGCACGTGGTCGAGCACGCGCATGGTCTTGCGGTACAGGTCCGCGCGGATCTCGTCGCCCCGCTTCTCGTTGACGTCGAGGCCGGCCATGACCGTGGCCAGCGAGGCCGTCGGGGACGGGCCCGAGTACAGGTACGGCGGAGCGGCGACCTTGAGGTGGTTCTTGAGCCACGTCGGCAGGGCCAGGAACGCCATGAGCGACGAGTAGGACTTCGAGAAGCCGCCGACGAGCACGATGTTGTCGTAGGTCTCGCCCGCGTACTTCACGATCGCGTTGCCCCGCGAGCCGTACGGCGAGGTCTCGTCGGGCCGCCGCTCGCCGATGACGCCGAAGCCGTGCGCCTCGTCGACGTAGAGCAGCGCGTCGTACCGGCGGCAGACCTCGGCGAAGCGGGCCAGGTCGGGCGCGAGACCGGTCATGCTGTTGACGCCGTCCATCGCCACGAGCTTCGCCTTGCCGGCCGGGGCCTTGGCCAGCAGCTCGGCCAGGTGCTCGGGGTCGCCGGCCTTGAAGCGCTGGACCGTGGCGCCGAGGCCCTTGGCGTACATGCAGCCGTCGTAGATGGTCTTGTGCGACTGCGAGTCGAGGAAGATGGTGCCGTCGCCGGCCAGGATCGGGATCACCGACATGTGGATGTGCGTGATCGTCGGCAGCAGCAGGGTGTCCGGGGCGCCGAGCAGCTCGGTGAGGCGCTCCTCGATGTCGATGTACGGCCGGGAGTTGCCCAGCAGCCGCGACCAGCTGGGGTGCGTGCCCCAGGTGCGGATGTACGGGTCGACGGCGTCCATGATCTCCGGCTCCAGGTCGAAGCCGAGGTAGTTGCACGAGGCCCAGTCGGTCAGCCAGTGACTGCCCACCCGGATGCGGCGGCCGTCGATCTCCTCGATGACGGCGTCGTACATCGGGCTGGTCGTGCGCAGTCGCTCGAGGTCGTCCCAGCGTCCGTCGCGACGAACGTAGGAGCCCTGGGTGCTGTGCAGCGGGTGGACGGTCATGCGGGTCTACCTTCCGTGGTTGAGGAGTGTTCCTGTGCAGCTCGCCGGGGTCTCCGGACGAGTCACGCCATCGCGGCGAATGGCGCGGTCTTCGGGATGAGTGCGAACGCGTCGGGTTCGGACAGCGGCCGGGCGAACAGGTAGCCCTGGCCGTAGGGGCAGCCGATCTGCTGCAGGGCCTCGCGCTGGCCGGCCTCCTCGACGCCCTCGGCCACGACCGAGAGGTTGAAGGTCTGGGCCAGCTGGACGATCGCCGTGACGACCGCCCGCTGCTGGGCCGAGCTGAGCATGTCGTCGATGAACGACTTGTCGATCTTCAGGACGTCGATCGGCATGTGCTGCAGGTACGACAGCGACGAGTAGCCGGTGCCGAAGTCGTCGATGGCGAGCCGGATGCCCATCGCCCGCAGCGCGTCGAGGTCGGCGCGCACGGTGTCGTCGTTGCGCAGCAGCAGGCTCTCGGTGATCTCCAGCAGCAGCGTGCCGGGCTCCACGCCCGAGGTGCGCAGCATCTGGCGCACCTCCTCGACGAAGCCGGGAGTGCGGAACTGGCGCGCGGAGACGTTCACGCTGATGTACCGCAGCGCGCCGGGCGCCGTCGAGCGCTGCCAGCGGCCGGCGGTGTTCAGCGCCTGCTGCAGCACCATCCGCCCCATCGGCACGATGAGCCCGCTCTCCTCGGCCACCTCGATGAAGTGGCCGGGCGCGATCATGCCCCGGGTCGGGTGGTTCCAGCGCACGAGCGCCTCGAAGCCCAGCGGCACGCCGGTCTCCAGGTCGACGATCGGCTGGTACTGCAGCACGAACTGGCTCTCCTTGACGGCCTGGTCGAGCGCGGCGCGCAGCTCCAGGCGCTCCAGCACGGCGGTGTGCAGGTCGGACTGGTACCGCCGCCACTGTCCCTTGCCGGCCCCTTTGGCCACGTAGAGCGCGAGGTCGGCCTGGCGCATGAGCTCCTCGGCCGAGTTCGCGTCGATCGTGGTGGACAGGCCGATGCTGCTGATGCCGTTGACCGACTCGCCGGCCACGGCGAAGGGCTCGGCGAGCGCGAGGTTGATGCGCTCGGCGGCCAGCTCGAGGTCGGCGATGGAGTCGGCCTCGATGAGCGCGGCGAACTCGTCGCCGCCGAGGCGGGCGACGGTGTCGGTCGGGCGCAGCTCGGCGGTGATGCGCTTGCCCACGGCCTGCAGCAGCTCGTCGCCGACGGCGTGGCCGAGCGTGTCGTTGACGATCTTGAAGTCGTCGAGGTCGATGAAGAGGACGCCGACCAGGCTCCCGTCGCGCTGGCCGCGGAACACGGCCTGCTCGACCCGGTCGCCGAAGAGCACCCGGTTGGCCAGGCCCGTGAGCGAGTCGTGGAACGCCTGGCGGATGAGCTGCTCCTCGAGGCGCCGGCGCTCGGTCACGTCCCGCACGGTCAGCACCAGGCCGCCGACGGTGGTGTCCTCGCGCAGGTCCCGGCAGTCGACCTCGACCAGCAGGTCGGAGCCGTCCACGCGCTCGGCCCGCACGTCCATGACGTCGTGGCCGTGCGCGCCGGAGCGGACCTGGCCGAGCAGCTCGGCGAGGCGGGCGCGCTCGTCGCGGGCGATGAACTCCCACAGCTCGTAGCCGGCGATGCGCTCGTCGCCGAAGACCGTGCCGGCCGCGGGGCTGGCGTACTGGATCACGTCGTTGTCGTCGACGATCAGGATGACGTCGGACGTGTTGTGGATCAGGGTGCGGAAGTACGCCTCGCTGTTGCGCCGGTTGACCTCGGCGGTCAGCGTGATGCGCTCCAGCGCCATGGCGGCCTGCGCGGCGAGCACCTCGAAGGTCGGCTGGAGCAGCTGCAGGACCTCGGTCGGGGCGGCGAGGTACAGCACGTCGCTGGTCACGCCGAGCGGGTGGCGCAGCGTCGAGCTGAACTCGCGCAGCCGGGACCGCACGTCCGGGGCGAGCCCGGAGACGCGCACCAGGCCGGGCGCGGGCAGCTCCTCCTCGGCGCCGACGCGCACGAGGGTCACCACGTGCGGGGTGTCGGCCGGCAGCAGCCGCTCGAGCGTGGTCTGCACGGCGGAGAGCGCCTCGCGGGCGTCGGCCGCGGAGACGAGCGTGGTCGTCGCCTCGCGCAGCTCCCGCTCGCGGGCCAGCGACTGCCGGTGGTTGCCCATGACGCCGGCCAGGCGCAGCAGTACCAGGGCGAACATGACGCCGGAGGCGGCCGCGATGACGGCGGCGTCGCGCACGGTGCCCAGGCTCGCCTCGACCAGCAGCACGCCGGGGGCGATCAGCGAGGCGGCGCCGAGCAGCGCGATGCGGCGCCCGCCGAGGTCGGCGGTGGCCGAGCGGGTCGGCTCGGTCATCTCCTGCATCGACGGGTGCAGCGCGGCCGCGGCCCACGCCGAGTAGCACACGACCCAGCCGAGGTCGGTGGGGCCGCCGACGTGCCAGGAGCCGTTGAGCTGGATGAGGCCGTAGACGACGTCGGCCGCGAGCAGGCCCGCGGTGCCGAGGCCGAGCAGGTTGATCGAGCCGGTGCGGCGCACGCCACCGGTGAGCAGGCGGGCGAAGACGGCCAGGGTCAGCACGTCGCCGAGCGGGTAGCCGATCGACACCAGCTTCTGCAGCAGCGTGAGCTCGGTGCTGCGCACGTACGGGTCGATCAGGAAGATCCAGGACAGCAGGGCCAGGCCGATGGTGAACGTGGCGGCGTCGATCAGGCTGTCACGGTTGTTGCGCCCGGTGCGGGAGCGGATGAAGCCGAGCAGGCCGCCGGCGAGGATGGGGTACATCGCCAGGTACAGCACGTCGGAGAACGACGGGAACGGGTTCTCGAGGCCGAACACGTCGGTGAGCAGGTTGTAGAGGAAGTCGCCGAAGCCGAAGCAGGCCAGCGCCGCGGCCAGGAGGAACCACGGCCAGCGGCGGCTCGGCCGGTGCACCACGACGCCCACGACGACGCCGGCCACGCTGGACAGGCCGATCGCGCCCCACCAGAGCATGTGCATGTCAGGCCACTGGTAGAACGCCTCGGTGAGCAGGGCCATCCAGACCGCGAACCAGGCGCTGAGCTTGTTCTTCAGCACGTGTTCCGCCTCCTTCCTGCTCACGACTAGGGCTTCGTGCAATCCCTGAATCGGTCAGGCGGCGGGAGTCTGAACGAGAACCCGGGTGCGGGCTGGGTCGGGCGAGTTGCCGGACGGGTCCCCCGAACGGTGGACATCGCGTGCTCAACCGGCCACGCTCCGTGTTTGATCTTGCCACCACGGAGGCCGGGATGTCTGGCGGGAGCGGCGGTCCGCAGGTGACGCGGGCCCGAGCAATACATTTCTACGCTCTTGACGCCCGACGGGGTATAAATCCGACATGTCGGGCTAGCGAAGCGCCCGACATGTCGTTGTCCCGAGTTATCGGCGGGCGGGGCCGCGGGATGCGCTGAACGCCAGGCCCGGCGGCTCCGACTCCTCCGCGACCGTGCGGTGGTGGTGCTGCGGCTCCGCGTAGAAGCTCAGGCCGATCACGCCGGCCAGGGTCACCACGAAGCCCACCGCCACCAGCCACTCGCGGTGCGGCCACACGCCGTCGCCGAGGAGGAACAGGCCAACGAGCGCGGCCGGCACGGCGCCGGCGGCGTCCATCGCGGCCACGGCGGCCGTCGTCGAGCCCCGCTGCATAGCCAGGCCCAGGAGCAGCTGGCCGACGAGGGAGTGGGCGATGAGCAGGTACGACAGCGGGTCGGTCACGAACTGCCCGAGCGAGTCGGCCGAGGCCAGCGGGCGGGACGCCACCGCGGCGGCGCCGAACGCCACGCCCGAGAGGGAGCCGAGCACCACCGAGCCGGGCGCGCCGTGCAGCCGGCTGGCGAAGAAGCCCAGCACCGCCAGCGCCACCAGGACCACGGCCAGGCCGATCACGCCCCCGGTGCCGAGCTGGCGGGACGGGGCCGGCTTGGCCGCGAGCACGAGCGCGGCGATGCCCGCGGTCAGCGCCAGCAGCAGCGCGACCTCGGTGCGCGGCAGCTTCCACTTGAGGATCAGCACGCCCAGCAGCGTGGTCACGCCCAGGCCCGCGGCCATGGCCGACTGCACGAGGAAGAGGGGCAGGTCACGGCGGGCGAAGAAGGCCAGCGCGAAGCCGGCGCACTGGCAGGCGATGCCGGCCAGGTAGGACTTGTGGCGGCCGAGGCGCAGCAGGAGCATCGGCTGAAAGCCCTGATGCAGGTCGGTGCGCGCGGCGGCCACGGACTGCAGCAGGTTGGCGACGCCGTAGGCGGCGATCATCGCGCCGAGGAACAGCCAACTCCAAGATGCCACCCGGGCAGGATAGACCCCGTGCGGGTGCCGGGCATACGGACCTTTGGGTTTACCCGGACAAACCGGACAGTCGGGTGTTGCTCAAACGGGTGAGCACGTCCTCGTGCAACCGGCCGTTTGTCGCGACCGCGCTGCCGCCGCCCGGGCCCGGCGTACCCTGCAGGTCGGTGAAGGTGCCCCCGGCCTCGGTCACGATCGGCACCAGGGCCGCCAGGTCCCACAGCGACAGCTCGGGCTCCACCATGATGTCGACGGCACCCTCGGCCAGCAGCATGTACCCGTAGAAGTCCCCGTAGGCCCGCTGCCGCCACGTGCGCCGGCTGATGTCGAGGATGGCGCCCAGCCGCCCGGCCTCCTCCCAGCCGCCGAGCGACGAGTAGCAGAACGAGGCGTCGGCCAGCCGCGACACCGACGACACCCGGATCGGCGTCGCGGCGGCGGTGTGGCGACCCGCGTACGCCCCGTGGCCGAGCGCCCCCCACCAGCGGCGCCCGAGCGCGGGCGCCGACACCAGGCCGACGACCGGCTGGTCGCCCTCCATGAGCGCGATGAGCGTCGCCCAGATCGGCACCCCGCGCACGAAGTTCTTCGTGCCGTCGATCGGGTCGATGACCCACTGGCGGCTGCCCGGGCCCGCGGCGGCCTCGGTCGCGCCGTACTCCTCGCCGAGCACCCCGTCGCGCGGGCGCGCCCGGCCGAGGGTGGCCCGCAGCGCCTTCTCCACCGCGGTGTCCGCATCCGTCACCGGCGTCAGGTCCGGCTTCTCGGACACGTGCAGATCCTGGGCGCGGAAGCGCGGCACGGCGATCGCGTCCGCGGTGTCGGCGAGAAGATGAGCGAGGGCCAGATCGTCCGCGTAGCGAGCCATGCGCGGAAACTTAGCCGACGATCGCCACCTTCTGGCAGTACTGTCGCCGTTTGTGACTCCCACAGCCCTGTGCGGCCTGCTTGCCGAGTCCGAGCGTCTCCAGGTCTTCGCGGCCGTGGTCCTGGGCGCACGCACGCCCAGCGCCGTCGAGTCCGCCACCGGCCTGCCCGCCCGCGTCATCGAGCCCGCCATCCGGCGGCTGCAGCAGGGCGGCCTGCTCGGCGTGGAGGGCGGCGAGCTCGCCGCGTCGGCGGACACGTTCAAGGAGGCCGTGCGCGCCGCCGCGGTGAGCGCCGGACCGCAGCCGCAGCTGGACCCGGACCGGCAGCGCGACCTCGTCCTGCGCACGTTCATCAGCGACGGCCGGCTGACGCAGATCCCGGCCGCGCACGGCAAGCGCATGGTCGTGCTCGAGCACATCGCCTCGTCCTTCGAGCCCGGCGTGCGCTACCCCGAGCGCGAGGTCGACGCGATCCTGCGCGCCTGGCACGACGACCACGCGGCGCTGCGGCGGTACCTCGTGGACGGCGGGCTGCTGTCCCGGGACAACAACGTCTACTGGCGCTCAGGCGGCCCCGTCGTCGTCTGAGGGCGTGCCCTCCTTCGAGGCCAGCAGCCGGCGGAACGAGGCGAGCCGGCGCGGGTCGGCCCCGCCCTCGGCCACGAGCTTGTCCAGGCCGCAGTCGCCGCCCGCGCCGGTGTGGTCGCAGTTGGGCGAGCAGCGCGTGGAGGCCTCCACGAGGTCGGGGAAGCCGTGCAGCAGGCTGTCGGCCGAGACGTGCGCGAGGCCGAACGAGCGCACGCCCGGCGTGTCCACGATCCAGCCGAGGTCGTCCGGGAGCTGCAGGGCCACGGCGCTGGTCGAGGTGTGCCGGCCCTTGCCGACCGCGCTCACCGAGCCCACCGCGCGGTCGGTGCCCGGCACCAGCCGGTTCACGAGCGTGGACTTGCCGACGCCGGAGTGCCCGATCAGCACCGACACCCGGCCGGTCAGCTCGGCCACGAGGTCGTCCAGGGGGCGGTCGGGGCGGCACAGGACGTACGGCAGGTCGAGCTCGGCGTAGTAGTCCAGCACCGCGTCCGGGGACGCGAGATCGCCCTTGGTCAGGCACAGCAGCGGGTCGATCTCGGCGTCGTAGGCCGCGACCAGGCACCGGTCGATGAACCCGGTCCGCGGCGGCGGGTCCTGCAGCGAGTTCACGATCACCAGCTGCTCGGCGTTGGCCACCACGACCCGCTCGAAGCGGCCCTCGGTGCCGCCCTCCTCGTCGTCCGCGGTGCGCATGAGCACGGAGGTGCGCTCGTCGATGCGCACGATGCGCGCCAGCGTGTCGGGGCGCCCGCTCACGTCCCCGACGATCTGCACGTGGTCGCCGACGACCACCCCGTGCCGGCCCAGCTCGCGGGCGCGCATGGCGGTGACGGTGGCGCCGGTGTCGCCGATGTGGCAGGTGTACCGCCCGCGGTCCACCGCGACCACGAGCCCCTCGACGGCGTCGCTGTGCTTCGGGCGCTGGCGCGTGCGCGGTCGCGAGGACCGGCTCGGGCGCACCCGCACGTCATCCTCGTCGTACTCGCGCTTCCGCCTCAGCCGACCCTCCCGCTGAACCCGACCCTCATCGCCCGGCCACCATCGTTGACCATAGCCGGGGAAAGTCCGGCAGCGTCTTCGCGGTGCATGCCACGTCGTCCAGACGCAGCCCGGGCACCGCCAGCCCGAGCACCGCGCCCGCGTGCGCGAGCCGCCGGTCGCCGTTCGTGCGCAGCGTGCCGCCCCGCAGCGGGCGCGGCCGGATGCGCAGCCCGTCCGGTTCCGCGGTCACGTCCGCGCCCAGGCCGGTCAGCGCCGCGGCCACCTGGGCCAGCCGGTCGGGCGGCTCCTGGCCGCGCAGGTGCGACGGGGAGTCGGCGAGCGCGGCGACGGCGGCCAGCACCGCCGACACGTCGGCCAGCCCGGTGAGGTCGGCGCTGACGCCGTGGACCGTCCCGGAGCCGCGCACCATCAGCCCGCCCGGCGTCAGGGCCGCCTCGCCGCCCATCTGCCGCAGCACGTCCAGCAGCCGCCGGGTCGGCTGGCTGGTCGCGGCCGGCCAGCCCCGCACCGTGACCGTCCCGCCGGTGACGAGGGCCGCGGCCAGGAACGGGGCGGCGCTGGCGAGGTCCGGCTCGATGTCCCAGGCCCGTCCCTTGAGCCGCCCGGGCTCGACCGCCCACACGTCGGGGCGGGTGTCGTCGACGCCGGCGCCGGCCGCGCGCAGCATGTGCACGGTGAGGGCCACGTGCGGCTTGGGGACCGGGGCGCCGACATGGCGTACGACCACACCCCGGTCGTATCCGGCCGCCGACAGCAGCAGCCCGGAGACGAGCTGGCTGGACGCCGAGGCGTCGATGGTCACCGGGCCGCCCGCGATCCGCCCCGAGCCGTGCACGGTGAACGGCAGCCCGTTGCCGGTGTCGATCCGCGCGCCCAGCGTCCGCAGCGCGCCGAGCAGCGGGGCCATCGGGCGGCGCCGGGCGGCGGGCTGGCCGTCGAAGGACACCGAGCCGGTGGCCAGGCCCGCGACCGGGGGCAGGAAGCGCAGCACCGTGCCGGCCAGCCCGACGTCGACCCGGGCCGGGCCCTCCAGCGGCCGCGAGCGCAGCAGCCAGAGGTTGTCGTCGGCGGTCGACACGTGGCAGCCCATCGCGCGCAACCCGGCCGCCATCAGCTCGGTGTCCCGGGCCCGCAGCGGGGTCCGCAGGGTGCTGGCGCCGTGCGAGACGGCCCCGAGGACCAGCGCCCTCGCGGTCATGGACTTCGACCCCGGCAACCGCAGCGCGGCGTCCAGCGGACCGGCGGCGGTGGGAGCGGGCCACGGTAAGTCGGTTTCCACGCGCTCAGTGTGCAAGCAACTTCGATAGGTAGCGACTGCTGAGTTGCCGGGCAGGATTTTTCTCATACTGCGCGGATACCGTTGGCCCCATGTGTGGCAGGTACGCGACCTCGCGCAGCAACGCCGACCTCAGCGCCCTGTTCGAGGCGGCCGACGAGACCGACGGCCTCGAGCCGGACTACAACGTGGCCCCCACCGACCCGGTGCCGGTCGTGCGGGTGTCGCAGTCGGCGGGCGGCCGGGTGCTGGCCACGGCCCGCTGGGGGCTGCTGCCGGCCTGGGCCAAGGACCCGAAGGCCGGCGCCCGGATGATCAACGCGCGGGTCGAGACCGTCGAGTCCTCCGGCGCCTTCGCGCAGTCGTTCGCGCGGCGGCGGTGCCTGGTGCCCGCGGACGGATGGTACGAGTGGGTCCGCAGTGACGACGGAAAATCCAAGCAGCCCTACTTCATGACCCTCGGCGACGCCGAGCCGTGCGTATTCGCGGGGCTGTGGTCAGTGTGGGGCAAAGGCGACGATCGACTCCTCACGTGCAGCATCATCACCACACCGGCCGTCGATGACCTGGCGCTCATCCACGACCGCATGCCGTTACTGCTGCCGGAAGCCCGATGGGCCGACTGGCTTACCGCACAACCGGATGCAAGCCTCCTGTTGCCGACGCCATCGTCGCACGTCGCACGGCTGGAGCTACGCCCCGTAGGCGCCCGCGTGGGCGACGTACGCAACGACGGTCCTGACCTGGTCGCGAAAGTTGCGGCACCCCCACTCCGATCGAGCGATGTCGAGCCGATCGATCTGACCCTTTTTTAGGCTGTAAGTCCAGAAAAAAATCCGACCGTTTTTGCGGATCGGCCGATGAACTCTTGAATTTGCAGCCGTTTCTGCGATACAACACAGCGCCGGTGGGTCTATGTCGGATGGGGGCATCCCGACGTTTTCCCGCCTTGCGTTCGTTTGACCCACGGGGGAGGTGGGTGTATGACCCGGGCGAGGATGCCACGCCCTCACGAAGTCGCAGCCGCGAAGCGAGACCCGCGACTGCTCAGGGCCGTCAAGGAGCAGCAGGGCGACGGAGCCTGGCGTATCCGCGGCGCATGCCAGGCGGTCGACCCAGAAACGTTCTTCCCGGCTCCGACGGAGCCGGCCGACGCCGCGGTGGCCCTGTGCCGCACGTGCGACGTCCAGGGAGCCTGCCTCGCGTGGGCCCTCGACGTCGGCGACTGCCACGGTGTCTGGGGAGCCACAACACCGCGCGAGCGGCGTGCGATGCTCGTCGCATGGCGCAGCGAGGGGCAGGGGCCGGGCGTTCCCGGCCAGAGCGACCCACGGCTCGGCGCGATGGCGTGCCTGCCGATCCTGCCGTTGCAGCGGGCCCGGACCCGGGAACAGCCGGATCCGGTCGGGGCGGGCGCTCCGCAGTAAAGCCGTCCTCGTCCGCCGCTCGGCCCCGGCCGGGCGGCGGGCGTTCGGTCGCGACCCCGTTCGGCCCGGCGCGGTACAAGCTCGACGTGCCCGAGAATTACGGCGGGACGCTGCTCATGCTCGGCCACGGCGCCGGCGGCGACGTCGACGCGCCCGACCTGGTGGCCGTGCACGACGCCGTGCTCGGCCTCGGGGTCGCCGTGGCGCTGGTGACCCAGCCGTACCGGGTCGCCGGCCGGCGTGCGCCCGCGCCCGCCGCCCAGCTCGACGCCGCCTGGCTGGCCGTCGTCGCCCGGCTGCGCCGGAACCTCGAGTTCGGCGCGCTCGTCGTGGGCGGGCGCTCCAGCGGCGCCCGGGTCGCCTGCCGCACCGCGCGCGAGGCCGGGGCGGCCCGCATCCTGGCCCTGGCGTTTCCGCTGCACCCGCCGGGCAAGCCGGACAAGTCCCGCGCCGACGAGCTGCTCACCGGGGTGCCGACGCTCGTGCTCAACGGCGACCGCGACGCCTTCGGGGTGCCGGGGGAGTCGCCCGGGGTACGCGTGGAGGTCCTGCCCGGCGAGACCCACGCGCTGTCGAAGCGCCCCGCGGCCGTCGCCGAGGCCGCCGTGGCCTTCGTCACCGGGGCCGGACTCCCTCGTTGATCGGGATGTGGCCGGCTTACACCGGTCACGCTGCCACAACTCCCAGGCCCTCCCTGCTCCCAGCGGCCGGCCCGGTCCCAAAGTGGTCCGGCCGCTGGAGCGGTGAGGCGGAATGGCGGGCCGCGTTGCGGTGTTACACCACCCGAGCGGCGCTGCCGACGGCGCCGTCAGCGGAGGGAACCAGAGCGTGGCAACACTCGAGCGTGACGACCTGCGGATCCGCGAGTTGCTGTTCAGTCCGGCGTGGCCCGGGACGACCGACGCGGAGCCGGATCCGTCGTGGCAGCCGATCGCCCGTGAGCGTTTGACGGGCGCCACAAACACAGAACTCGCACAGGAACTCGGCGTATCCTCGACCGGACGGTCAAGGGTGGGGGTCGCACGAGTGGTGAGCAGCGAGAGCGCGGAGCAGCAGCGGGTCCGGTTCGAGCACGACGCGCTGCCCTTCATCGACCAGCTGTACGCCGCGGCCCTGCGCATGACGCGCAACCCGTCGGACGCCGAGGACCTCGTGCAGGAGACCTTCCTGAAGGCCTACGCGGCGTTCCACCAGTTCGAGACGGGCACCAACCTCAAGGCGTGGCTGTATCGGATCCTCACGAATACGTACATCAACTCGTACCGGCGCCGGCAGCGTCAGCCCGTCCAGGCGCCCACCGAGGAGATCACCGACTGGCAGCTCGCCGAAGCGGAGTCGCACACGTCCAGCGGGCTGCGCTCCGCCGAGACCGAGGCCCTGGACCGGCTGCCCGACTCCGACGTGAAGGAAGCCCTGCAGTCGCTGCCCGAGGAGTTCCGCCTGGCGGTCTACCTCGCCGACGTCGAGGGCTTCTCCTACAAGGAGATCGCCGACATCATGAACACGCCGATCGGCACCGTGATGTCCCGGTTGCACCGCGGACGGCGCAACCTGCGCCGGCAGCTCGAGACCTATGCTGCCGACCGTGGGTTCACCCGCACTCCGTCCGCTGAGCCGAGCGAGGTCTGAGATCGATGAGCTGTGGAGACCCGCACGAGACCGACTGCAGTGACGTGCTCGCGGAGGTATACCTCTACCTCGACCTCGAGTGCGCCGACGAACGCCGCACGGTGATCCGCGACCACTTGGACGAGTGCTCGCCGTGCCTGCGCGAGTTCGGCATCGAGCAGGAGGTCAAGGCCCTAGTGGCACGCTGCTGCGGCTCGGAGCTGGCACCGGCGGAGCTGAAGGCCCGCCTGCGCGCGAAGCTCTCGGAGTTCGTGGTGAACGCCGACTCGCGCGAGCTGCGGACCGACTAGCCACGGTCACCACTTGTGTTCGGCTCCTACCTCCGCGTCGAACCTTGATCGTCAGATTTGGATGCGTCGGGTAGGCTTAGGTTTGAATCGGCCGCGCACCGCCTGAGTGGGCCTTGGCTTGCTTGAGCTCTGCGTGGGCATTCGTCCTCGTTGCTTCCTCTGCTCCTGGCTTGGGCTCCTGGCTTGTGCTCCTGGCTTGTGCTGCGGCGGCTCTTCGCGGCCGCCGCAGGCCTCGGTGGTGGGGTCCGCGGCGGTCGCGGTAGGGCCGCGCGGCGGGTGATGCCCCCGATATGCTGCGAGCGCACACAATGCAGCCGCGAGGGAGACCCGGGATGTCCGACGAGATCCGTGCCGAGATGGTCGCCAACGTCTGGAAGGTCACGACCCAGGTGGGCGCCGAGGTAGCCGAGGGCGACACCCTGGTGATCCTGGAGTCGATGAAGATGGAGATCCCCGTGGTGGCCGAGTCCGAGGGCACGGTGAGCCAGATCGCCGTGAACGAGGGCGACGTGGTGCAGGAGGGCGACCTGATCGCCGTGATCGGGTGACCTCACCCGCGCTGGACGCCGTCGCCGCGCACGCCGCGACCCTGCCCGCCGACGCCACGGGCGGCCCGTCGGCCGCGCCCGTCTCGGACGGCCCGCCGCCGGCTGAGGACCGTTCGCTCGTGCCCGGTCAGCCGACCGGCCCGGGCGCGGGTGGCGTTCGCGTCCGGCTGATCACGCTGGACGACTACGACGCCGTGTCGCGGCTGACCGTCGAGGCCTATCGGGCGGACGGGCAGCTGGAGGCGTCACCCGAGTACGCGGCGGTGCTCGCCGACGTCGCGAGCCGGGCCGAGGCCGCGGACGTGCTCGTCGCCGAGCTCGACGGGGTGCTGCTGGGGGCGGTGACGTTCACGCTGGCCGGCGGGAAGTACGCGGAGGTTTCGCGGCCCGGCGAGGCCGAGTTCCGCACGCTCGCCGTGGACCCGGCCGCGCAGCGCCGCGGGGTGGCTCGGGCGCTCGTGCGGGCCTGCCTCGATCGCGCCGCCGAGCTCGGGTGCGGTGGGGTGGCGATCTGCGTGCGCGACGACAATCCGGGGGCGTTTGCGCTGTACGAGGGGTTCGGCTTCACGCGGGACGCCTCGCTGGACTGGTCGCCGGTGCCCAAGATCAACCTGCTCGGGCTGCGGATCGGGCTGCCGGCTCCGGCGAAATAGCCGCTGGTCAGCCGGGTTGCCGCTGCCGTCGGCGGGTCGGGGCCCGCGAATGGGCCGCCGGCGGTCGATCAAGCGCGGTCGGTGGGGTCGGGGTGCCTTCGATCCAGGCTCCGCTGCGGCCGTCGATGGTGCGCGATTGGTCCGGGTTGCCGTCGGTTGACGGGCACTATCTTGACGAAGCGCGTTATAGGCGGATTTATCCGGACTCGTGGGCAGTCGCGGCTGTTGGCTGGGCTGGCGGAAGCCGTGGTGCGTCGGTGAGGCGCGAAATCGTGAAATCGGCCGGCAGACGTGCGGCTGCACCGCCTCAGCCCAGCTCGGGATCTCCGAGGCGAAGAGGTGAAAAGGTGAGGCGGCGAGTCAGCCGGTGGGGTCGCGCGGCTCGGTGGGTGCCGCGCGGTCGGCTGCGGCCAGGAGTTCAGTCGGTGGGGTCGGGCGGCTCGGTGGGTGCCGCGCGGTCGGCTGCGGCCAGGAGCTCAGTCGCGACCTCCAGGGCCGCGGCCCGGCGCTCCTCGCTCGTCCCGGGCCGTTCCCGCAGCAGGAACCAGCTCGCGTGGATCGAGAACAGCGCCATCGCCCGCCGCAGCTGCTGAGCCAGTGAATCCGCCGGGTCCGTCAGCAGGGCGAACACGCGCAGCATCTGCTCGCGCATGCGCTTGCCGGCCGGCAGCGTGTTGATCAGCGTCTGGTTGCGCTCGAAGAAGCGGATCACGTTCTCGTGCACGAACTCGTCGTGCAGGACCGAATACCGCTCGACGAACTGCAGCCGCGTCGCCGAGTCGCGGGGCTGGGACTCCGCCCAGTCCAGCAGGGCGTCCACCGCCGCGATCCGCTGCTCGATCAGGCTCGAGATGATGTCGTCCTTCGTCGGGAAGTGGTAATACAGCGCCGCCTTCGTCACGCCCAGCTTCTCGGCGATCTCGCGCAGCGACGTCTTGTCGTACCCCTCCTCGATGAACAGGTCGAGCGCGACCCGCTGGATGTGCGCACGCGCGTCCGGGGCCCCGTCGGCGTCGCCCGTGCGGATGCGATTGCGCCCGCGGACGACCCGCGCGGCGGTCTCGTGCTCGCTGGAGTTCATCGCCACCAATCCTACTTGACGCCCGGCTAGTACCCAGCTTACCGTACGGCTAGTAAGTCACCTAGCCGGTCGACAAGTAAGTTCGGGGAGCAACCGACAATGGCAGACAAGACGGCGCAGAGCCCGGTGAAGGTCGTCCTTCCCGGCCTGCTCATGGCCATGCTGCTGGCCATGCTCGACAACGTGATCGTGGGCACCGCGATGCCGCGCATCGTCGGCGACCTCGGCGGCGTCGACCACCTCTCCTGGGTGGTCACCGCATACGTCCTCGGCACGACGGTCTCCACCCCGCTGTGGGGCAAGCTCGGCGACCTCTACGGCCGCAAGACCGTCTTCATGACCTCGATCGTGCTGTTCCTGCTCGGCTCGGCCCTGTGCGGCTTCGCGCAGAGCATGCCCGAGCTCATCGGCTTCCGCGCGTTCCAGGGGCTCGGCGCCGGCGGGCTGATGGTCGGGGCGATGTCGGTGCTGGGCGACCTGGTGCCGCCCCGCGACCGCGGCAAGTACCAGGGCCAGTTCGCCGCCGTCATGGCCATCGCGATGGTCGGCGGGCCGCTCGTCGGGGGCTTCATCACCGACCACGCCGACTGGCGCTGGGCGTTCTTCGTCAACCTGCCGCTGGGCGGGGCCGCGCTCGTCCTGCTCGCGCTGCGCCTGCACCTGCCGAAGCGCCGCACCGAGCACCGCATCGACTGGCTGGGCGCCCTGCTGCTGTCGGTCGGCGTGACCGCGCTCGTGCTCATCACCACGTGGGGCGGCACGCAATACGCCTGGGGCTCGGCCGAGATCCGCGGCCTCGCGATCGTGGCGGTGCTCGGGCTCGTCGCGTTCGTGCTCGTCGAGCGCCGGCACCCGGAGCCGATCGTGCCGCTGTCGGTGTTCGCGAACCGCAACTTCACCCTGGTCGCGGTGCTCGGGTTCCTCGTCGGCTTCGCGATGTTCGGCGCCATCACCTTCCTGCCGCTGTACCAGCAGATCGTCCAGGGCGCCTCGGCGACGAACTCGGGCCTGCTCCTGCTGCCGATGATGGCCGGCATGCTGGTCACCTCGCTCGTGGTCGGCCGCGTGATCACGAAGACCGGGCGGTACCGGATCTTCCCGATCGCCGGCGGCGTGGTCATGGTCGCCGCGACGCTGCTGCTGGCCCAGCTCGGCCCGCACACCTCCAAGCTCTCCTCGGGCCTGTACATGACCGTGCTCGGCATCGCACTGGGCTTCCTGATGCAGACCACGATGCTCATCGCGCAGAACAGCGTCGAGCTCAAGGACATCGGGGTGGCCAGCAGCACCGCCACCTTCGCCCGGTCCATCGGGGGAGCGTTCGGCGTGGCCGTCTTCGGCGCGATCTTCAACCACCGGCTGCACGCACTGCTCGGCGAGCGGCTCGGCTCCGCGGCCGCGGACAAGATGGCCAGCGGCGGCGGGGGCGCGCGGATCGACCCGGCCACCCTCGCGCAGCTGCCGCCTGGCGTGCGCACGGCGGTCCTCGACGCGATCGCGGGCGCGACGTCGAGCGTGTTCCTGTGGTCGACCGTGGCCGCGGTGCTCGTGCCGGTGATCGCGCTGTTCATCCGCGAGGTCGCCCTGCGCGGCGGGGCCGCGGACGAGTCCGAGCGCACATTGGTTGCGCAAGAGGGCTAGTTTCGCGCACGCGGTGCGCGAAGTTGCTCCCAAAACTAGCGATCGGTGCGCGAAACTGCGAGACTACGAGCAGGAACGCGCATCGATCGCTCATTGGGAGGACCGTCATGACCGGCGCCGGGATGAAGGCCGACATCGCCGAACAGCCGGAGGTGTTCGCTCGCCTGCTCGACGAGCGCGCCGGCCAGATCGCCGAGGTCGCCGCGAAGATCGCGGAGTGGAAGCCGCGCAGCGTCGTGTTCACCGCGCGCGGCACGTCCGACCACGCGGCCCTCTACGCCGCCTACCTCACCGAGATCCGCCTCGGCATCCCGGCCGGGCTCGCCAGCCCGTCGGCGATGACGCTGTACGGCGCCCGCCCCGACCTGCGCGACACGCTCGTCGTCGGGGTCAGCCAGAGCGGCGGCTCGCCCGACCTGCACGGCGTGCTCAGCGTCGCCCGCGAGCAGGGCGCGCACACGCTCGCCGTGACCAACAACGCCGAGTCCCCGCTGGCCCGGGCGGCCGAGCTGCACGTCGACGTGGCGGCCGGGCACGAGGTGGCGGTCGCGGCCACGAAGACCTACACGGCGGAGCTGCTGGCCCTGCTCATGCTCGTCGAGAGCGTGCGCGGCGGCGGCACCCTGCCGGACGAGGAGCGCGCCGAGCTCGCGAAGCTGCCCGGGCACGCCCAGGCGGTGCTGGCCGACGACACCGTGGTCGACCTCGCCGCGCGGTACCGCTTCGCCGACCGCCTGGTCACGACCGGCCGCGGCTACGCCTACCCGACCGCCCGGGAGACCGCGCTCAAGCTCATGGAGACGTGCTACCTGGCCGGCCTCTCCTTCTCCGGCGCCGACCTGCTGCACGGCCCGCTCGCGATGACCGACCCGGACGTGCCGGTGCTCGCGGTCGTCGGCAACGGCCCCGCCGGGCAGTCGATGCGCGACGTCGTCGGCCGGCTCGGCGAGCGCCGCGCGGACACGGTCGTGTTCGGGCCGGCCGCGGTCGAGGGCGCCTCGGGCTGGGTGCGCACGCCGGACGTGGACGAGCGCTACGCGCCGCTGCTGGACATCCTGCCGCTGCAGCGCCTCGCGCTCTCCCTGGCGCTGCTGCGCGGCGAGAACCCGGACGCGCCGCGCGGCCTCAAGAAGGTGACGACGACGCTGTAGCGGCCGCCACGGGGATCACCGCGGGGCGACCCTCCGCGAGGTCCTTGGTCGCGAACGAGGTGGCCGGGCGGCTGCCGACCGAGATCTGGTACGTCGCCCGGCTGCTGGACACGTTGCGCTGCTCGAACGCGAAGTTGCAGTCGAATCCGCCCCCGTCGGCCGCCAGCACGCCGGCCGCCAGCTCCGCCGCGGCGATCGGGCGCCCGGAGGAGTCCGCGATGCGGACCGTGCCGCCCTGGTACACATCCCGCACCGACGACGGCGCCAGGCACGCGCTGCCCGTCACGCCCGCGGCGGCGCCGGCGACGGAGACGTAGCCGTGCAGCAGGAACCCATCGGGCTTGGACGTCTCGTCGTGGCGGCCCACCCAGCCACAACCGCCGAGCGCGAGCACCAACAGCAGGGGAAGTAGCAAACGCCGCACCCGGCAACCTTAGTCTTGTCCTCGTGTCCACCCTGCGCGACCTCGTCGAGGAACACACGAGCCTCGAACCCGATGACATCGAGCACCTGCACCGGCTGGCCGGCGACTGGCAGATCGTGTCCGACCTCAGCTTCGCCGACCTGCTCATGTGGGTGCCGATCGAGGTCCGGGGCGAGTTCATCTGCGTGGCCCAGGTGCGCCCGACCACCGCGGGCACGGCCTACCAGGATGACCAGGTGGGCCGGATCGCCGGCGGTCCCGAGGTCGCGCACCTGGCGATCGTGCGCCAGCAGGGGCGCATCTGGCGCGAGGGCGATCCGGTCTGGTACGGCGACATGCCCGCCCGCCACGAGGCGATCCCGGTCCGCCGGCGCGGCCACGACAAGGTCATCGCGGTCCTGGGCCGCGACACGAACCTGAGCACCGCCCGCACCCCGGCACAGCTGGAGCTCAACTACCTGACCACGGCCGACGACCTGGCCCAGATGATCGTCGACGGCAGCTGGCCGCCGCCCCGGCACCCGGGCGAGACGACGAGCGCGCCGCGCATCGGCGACGGCCTGGTCCGCCTCGACGCCACCGGCAAGGTCACCTACGCCAGCCCGAACGCCCAGTCCGCGTACCGCCGGCTGGGACTCGCCGCCCACCTGGTGGGCGAGAGCCTCGCCGAGACCACGGGCCGGCTCGTCGACGACCCGCTCGAGGGCGCCGACGCGACCGACCGCATCCACCAGGCCCTGCACGGGGAGGCCCCGGCCCGCAAGGAGCTCGAGGCCCGGGGTGCGACCGTGCTCATGCGCGCGCTGCCGCTCATGCCGGCCGGGGTGCCCATCGGGGCGCTCGTGCTCGTGCGGGACATCACCGAGGTCCGGCGGCGCGACCGGCAGCTCATGACCAAGGACGCGACCATCCGCGAGATCCACCACCGGGTCAAGAACAACCTGCAGACCGTCGCCGCGCTGCTGCGGCTGCAGGCGCGACGGGTGGGCGTCCCGGCGGCCCGGCACGCGCTGGAGGAGTCGGTACGGCGGGTGGCCTCCATCGCCCTGGTGCACGAGACGCTCTCGATGTCCTCGGAGTCCTCGGACGAGGCGGTCGAGTTCGACGGCATCGTGGACCGGGTCGCGGCGGCCGCCGTCGAGGTGGGGGCGGCCGGGTTCAGCGTCGCGGTCCGGCGCGAGGGCGACTTCGGGGTGCTGCCCGCCGAGATCGCCACGCCGCTGGTCATGGTGCTCAACGAGCTGCTGCAGAACGCGGTCGAGCACGCCTTCGAGCCCGCCGGGCCGGACGCGCCCGAGGTGGTCGTCTCGGTGCACCGCTTCCGCAAGCAGCTGCACGTGACCGTGGCCGACAACGGGTGCGGGCTGCCGGAGGGCTTCGACCTCGACGCCAGCGAGCGGCTGGGCCTGCAGATCGTGCGCACCCTCGCCACGGGGGAGCTGCGCGGCACCATCGAGCTGCGCGGGCGGGCGGACGGCGGCACCGAGGCGGTCATGGTGGTACCGCTGGCGAAACGGTGAAACCAACCGGACTGTGGGACGCAAGGGCGGCGTGGCCGGTCCCGGCGCTGATTCGCGTCCCCGAATTCCTATCGGCTGAGTGTTATTCCAGTTACATGTTCGTCAAATCCTACTGAGAGAACCCTCACGTGGACGTGGCGTAAGGACCGCTCCCCGTGGAAGACTGCACCCTATGCACGCTGCTTCTCTGCGGCTCGTCAGCCGCCGACACGTCGACTACGGTCGCGTGCGCAGCGCCATCTGTCCGGCTTGCTGAACGCCGCCCGCCGAATTTCTTTCCCGGGTGCGCGACTTCGCGCCGGATCCTTATGACATCGACGTCATCCGTTCCCGCATCGATCGGGGACGGCCGGCGCTTGGCCGCGTGCTCTCGATCCTGAGAGGACGCCGACATGTCGGTGAACACTGTCCGCGGACGTGGTGCGGCCGGTGGTCGTCCCCGCGGTGAGGGGCAGTGGGCCCTGGGGCACCGCGAGCCGCTCAACCCGAACGAGCGCAGCAAGAAGGACGACAACCCGCTCAACGTGCGGGCCCGCATCGAGAACATCTACGCGCACCGGGGCTTCGACTCGATCGACCCCGCGGACCTGCGCGGACGGTTCCGCTGGTTCGGGCTCTACACCCAGCGCCGCCCCGGCATCGACGGCGGGCGCACCGCCGTGCTCGAGCCGGAGGAGCTCGACGACCGCTACTTCATGCTGCGCATCCGCAGCGACGGCGGCCAGCTCTCGCTCGAGCAGCTCAAGACGATCGCCTCGATCGCCCAGCGCTTCGCCCGCGACACCGCCGACGTCACCGACCGGCAGAACATCCAGCTGCACTGGATCGAGATCGAGAACGTCCCGACGATCTGGCGGGAGCTCGAGGCGGTCGGCCTGTCCACCCTGGAGGCCTGCGGCGACTCGCCCCGCGTCATCCTCGGCAGCCCCATCGCCGGGGTCGCGGAGAGCGAGGTGCTCGACCCGACCGAGGCGATCAACGAGATCAACGCGCGGTACATCGGCGACCCGGAGCTGTCGAACCTGCCCCGCAAGTTCAAGACCTCCATCTCGTGGCTGGCCGACACGCCGTACGAGGCCAACGACGTCTCGTTCGTGGGCGTCATCCACCCCGAGCACGGTCCCGGCTTCGACGTGTGGGTCGGCGGCGGGCTGTCGACCAACCCGATGCTGGCCCAGCGCCTCGGCGCCTGGGTGCCGCTGCACGAGGTGCCCGACGTGTGGCACGGCATCATCCGGGTCTTCCGCGACTACGGCTACCGCCGCCTGCGCAGCCGCGCCCGGCTGAAGTTCCTGGTCGCGGACTGGGGCGTGGACCAGTTCCGGCAGATCCTGGAGAACGAGTTCCTCGGCCGGCGCCTGATCGACGGCCCGTCGCCCGAGCTGCCGGAGAAGCCGGTGGACCACATCGGCGTGCACAAGCAGTGGGACGGCAAGTACTTCGTCGGCGCCGCCCCGATCGCCGGGCGCAGCTCCGGCACCCAGCTCGCCGCGGTGGCCGAGCTCGCCGAGCGGCACGGATCGGCTCGGGTGCGGCTCACGCCGTACCAGAAGATCCTGGTCCTCGACGTCGAGCAGGAGCACACCGAGTCGCTCGTGCGGGGCCTGGCCGCGGTCGGGCTCGAGGCCCGCCCGTCGAGCTGGCGGCGCAGCACCATGGCGTGCACCGGCATCGAGTTCTGCAAGCTCGCGATCGTGGAGACCAAGGCGCGGGCGGCGGAGCTCATCGAGTACCTCGAGAAGCGGGTCGCCGACCTCGACGCCGACATCTCGATCCACCTCAACGGCTGCCCGAACGCGTGCGCCCGCACCCAGGTCGCCGACATCGGCCTCAAGGGCATGCTCGTGCGCGACGACAGCGGCGAGATGGTCGAGGGCTTCCAGATCCACCTCGGCGGCGGGCTGGGCATGGCCGAGGGGCAGACGGCCGGCTTCGGCCGCAAGCTGCGCGGCCTCAAGACGACCGCCGCGGCCCTGCCCGCGTACGTCGAGCGGGTCGCCAACCACTACCTGGCCGGGCGCGAGCCCGGAGAGTCCTTCGCCCGCTGGGTGATGCGAGCGCCGGAGGAGGAGCTGCGATGAGCGAACGTAGTGAGCGAATCATGACTCAGTGCGTTTTTGAGCCTCGTGGCGCCGGGGAGCGAAGCGAGTCGGCGACATGAGCGAACGGATGGCGCCGCTGCATTGCCCCTACTGCGGCGAGGAGGACCTTCGACCTCACGAGGACGCGCACGGCGCATGGGAGTGCCGCAGCTGCGCCCGCGTCTTCTCACTGAAATTCCTGGGACTGGCGGCGAACGCTTTGGAGGCGAAGCGATGAGCAGCACGACCGTTGCCCGAACCGCACAAGAATCCATCGACCTGGCCGCGGCCGCTTCGGCGCGGCTGGAGGGCCAGACGGCCGAGAAGATCGTGGAGTGGGCCGCCGGCCAGTTCGGCGAGCGCTTCTGCGTGACCAGCTCCTTCGCCGACGCGGTGCTCGCCCACGTGGTGTCGAAGGTCGTGCCCGGCGTGCCGGTCATCTTCCTCGACACCGGCCTGCACTTCGCCGAGACGCTGCGGGTGCGCGAGATCGTCCAGCGCACGCTGCCGGTGACCGTCCGCTCGATCCGCCCCCGTCAGACGGTCGCCGAGCAGGACGCCGAGTTCGGGCCGCGGCTGTACGCCCGCGAGCCCGACGAGTGCTGCTTCCTGCGCAAGGTCGAGCCGCTGGAGCGGGCCCTGGAGGACTACGACGCGTGGGCCGCGGGCCTGCGCCGCGACGAGTCGCCGAGCCGCGCCAACACGCCGATCGTGGGCTTCGAGCGGGCCCGCGGCAAGTTCAAGGTCTCGCCGCTGGCGCTGTGGACGCAGGCGGACGTGGACCAGTACATCTCGCGCTACAACGTGCCGGTGAACGCGCTCATGCGGCAGGGGTACGCCTCCGTGGGCTGCTGGCCGTGCACGCGCCGCACGCCTCCGGGCGGCGACCCGCGCAGCGGCCGCTGGGCGGCGTTCGACAAGACCGAGTGCGGTCTGCACACCTCCGGATGACCGCTGTTCTTCTGGTGGCCCACGGGTCCTCGGATCCGCGGGCGGCCGCGGCCACTCGCGCGCTGACGCGGGCGGTCGCGGCCCAGCGGCCCGGCCTGGACGTGCGCTGCGCGTTCCTCGACCACGCCGGGCCGCGCCCCGGCGAGCAGCTGGCGGCGTTCGAGGCGCTGGGGCACCGCGCCGCCGTCGTCGTGCCGCTGCTGCTCACCAACGCCTTCCACGGCCGCTTCGACCTGCCCGCGGTGCTGGAGCGGGCCCGGGCCGGGGGCCTGGGCCTCGACGTCACCACGACCGACGTGCTCGGCGCCGGCACGCCCGCGCTGCTGCTCTCGGCGCTGCGCCGGCTGCTGCCCCCGATGCCCTTCGACGGGGTCGTGCTCGCCGCCGCCGGCACCCGCGACGACCTGGCCCGCCACGGCGTCGACCAGGCGGCGGCGGCCCTGGGAGCGTCGCTGGGCGTGCCGTGCGTGCCGGGCTATGCCTCGGCGTCCACCGTCACCGGCGCGGCCGCGGTGGACGCGCTGCGGGCCCGGGGCTGCGAGCGGATCGCCGTCTCGTCGTACTTCCTCGCCCCCGGCCGGCTGCACGATCTCGTGATCGGCTCGGCGGTCGCGGCCGGCGCGCTGGAACCGGTCGCCGCGCCCCTGTGCGCCCACGTGGACGTCGCCCGTCTGGTGATGTCCCGGATCGGGGATTTCGCGCTCGTACGAGCCGCCTGAGGGGCCGCGGCACCGTTACGTGGTGCTGGACGGTTACCGTTGGGGGATGATGACGTGCCCCAAGTGTCGCGGCGAGATGCGCCAGTTCGAGCGGAGCGGTGTCACCGTCGACCAGTGCCTGGAGTGCCGCGGGATCTTTCTCGACCGCGGCGAGCTGGAGCGGCTGATCGACGCCGAGCAGGCCTGGCAGGGCAGCCGGCAATCTCATCAGCAGACCCATCAGCCGACCCACCAGCCGTCATACGGCTATCAGCAACCATATCCCCAATCGCACGGTGGCTATGGTCATTACGGACATCACAAGAAGCACCGGCGCCATCACCGGGAGAGTTTCTTCGGAGAGCTTTTCGACTAGATGCAGCAAACGCCCCGGCCGAATGGCCGGGGCGTTCGTTGTCTAGATGCGTGCGTTGGAAAGGCTCAGGCAGAGTGAGCGCGGACCCGAAGGCCGCCGCGACGCTTCATCAGGCGACGCTCGTCTTCGCTCATTCCGCCCCAGACGCCGGCGTCCTGACCCGAGTCGAGGGCCCACTGGAGGCACTCGGAGGTCACGGAGCAGCGCTGGCAGACCGCCTTCGCCTGCTCAACCTGCAGCAACGCCGGGCCGGAAGTCCCAATGGGGAAGAACAGCTCCGGGTCCTCGTCGCGGCAGAGGGCATGGTGGCGCCAGTCCGACATGGCGGCAACACTCCTTGTTTTTTTCGCGGATCGTTGTTGGTGATTCCCGTTATGCATCTCATGTAACGGTTCGGCTAGGCGGAGCCTGAAGATCCGTTGCATGTGTGCGGGCAACGCTCAGTGGTCGTTTCGCTTGTGAATGCTTTCACGAACTACCGCGATGTCAAGGGGTCCAAACCAAAAAAATCCAAGTCGGTGAGCAAGCTCACGCACTGTTTGTCCGATTTTATGGCGACTGGTGACCCTGGATCGCAACAGTCAGTGACCAATGTAGTACGGCTTGGTCAACGACCGGAGGGCTTTCGGAGATGCGGCCGCGGTGTCTCTGTCGCGACTCTCTGCAACTTTCTCCCCCTTCGGTGGATGATCGCCCGGGGTGACTCAACACACTACGCGTAACGCACCCGGGACGGACGCGAAATCCAACTTGTCAACCTCGCCGAGGTACTCCCCGTCGACCTGATACGCGATCGGCTTGGCGGCCGTCAGCGTGAACCCCGGCAGGTCGTGCAGTCGCAGCACCTGCTTCCCCTTCGGGGTCCGGCGGCTGGACAGCAGCTGCGACACCGTCCGAGCGGTGCCGGCGATCTGCAGTTCCCGAAGGCCGAGCACGTCCAGCCCCGTGTCGAACGAGGCGCGCGGGTTCGGATTGACCGGCCGCTCGCCGATGTACGTCCACGGTGCCGTGTTCTGCACCAGCATCCACGTTAGCCCGCTTGTGGCCGGTTCGCCCGGCAACTGCATGGTGAGCAGCGGCACGCGCCGATTCGTGGCGGCGTACTGGCCCATGAAGGCGCGCAGGTACAGCAGCGGCGTGGACGTCGAGCCCTTGTGCCGGGCCTGGTCGACGCGGCGCACGACCTCGGCGTCGAGGCCCAGGCCGGCGCAGAACGTGAAGTAGCGGTCGTCGGCCCGGCCGAGCCCGATCAGCCGTTCGCGCCGGTCCCGCAGCGCCTCGAGGATCGCGCCCGTGCCCTCCGCCCAGTCGCTGGGCAGCCCGAGCGCCCGGGCGAACACGTTCGTGGAGCCGCCGGGCACGACCGCGAGGGCCGGGCGCTCCTGGGCGCGGTTCGCGGCGGGCCCCGCGTCGAAGGTCATCAGGCCGTTGACGGCCTCGTTGACGGTACCGTCGCCGCCGAGGGTCACGACGAGGTCCAGGCCGTCCCGGGCGGCGTCGCGGGCCAGGTCGGCGGCGTGCCCCCGGCGGCGCGTGTAGACCACGTCCAGGTCGACCTGGCTGCGCAGGGCCCGCACCAGGATGTCCCGGCCGCGCTCGGTGGTGGTCGTCGCATTGGGGTTGACCACCAGAAGGGCTCGCATGGGCGGCACTGTACCCGGTTCGCTGCGCGATAAGGTTGGCCCGTGAGGATGTCGTGAGCAGGAGGGACGTGCAGGTGAGCGCGGTCGAGGAGGTTCCCGGCCGGACCCCGGCGACCCTGCGCTGGGCGGTCCGGCTGCTGCTGGTGGAGGGGGCCGGGCTCGCCGCCGTGACGCTGTGGCTGGTGTATCTCGACCTGACCTCCGACGCCGCCTCGGTGCCCGGGGCCGTCTCGGTGACCGTCTATCTCGCCCTCATGACCGTGTGCTTCGCCGGCGTCGGGATCGCCCTGCACCGCCGGCGGCGCTGGGCTCGCGGCCCCGGCATCGTGGTCTCGATGCTGCAGATGCCGATCGGTCTCACGATGCTGCAGACCGGCCAGCCGTGGATCGGCGGACCACTCTTCGTGCTCGGGCTGACCGGGGCTGTGCTGCTGTTCGCGCCCTCGACGCGCATCGCGCTCGGTGTTCGTTAGATCGATAGATGTAACGCTCGTCATCGTTCGCTGTGCGCACCTGTTCGCCGCCCGGACAGGATTCCGTTCCGGACAGCGAGTCCGTTATCTCACAGTGACTGATCCGTAAACGGTTTCGGTGCTTTACGCTCGGTTGTCGTGACGGTCGCTCCCGCCTATCAGGTCCTCGCCGAGCGCATCCGCGTCGACATCGTGTCCGGCCAGCTGCGCCCCGGCGAGCGCCTGCCCACCGAGCCGCAACTGTGCGAGCAGTCGGGCCTGAGCCGCTCGACGGTGCGCGAGGCGCTGCGGTTACTGAGCAGCCAGCACCTGATCGTCACCACGCGGGGCGTCAACGGCGGCAGCTTCGTCGCCGAGCCCGACGCGTTCGCCCTGGGCGAGACCCTCGCCGACGGCGTGGGCCTGCTGCTGGCCAGCGGCGCGGTGACCGGCGAGGACTTCCTCGAGGTGCGCCGCATGCTCGAGGTGCCGGCCGCGGGCCTGGCCGCCGCCCGCCGGGAGCCGCAGCACCTGGAGGAGCTCGAGCGGGCGATGTTCGACCCGGAGCACGACGACCTGGAGCGGCGCATCGAGGCGCACGCGGCCTTCCACCTGGCGGTCGCGGCGGCCACCGGCAACTCGCTGCTCTCCCTCGTGGTGCGCCCGCTCTACAGCCTGGCCAACCGCGAGTCGGTGGAGCGGGTGTTGCCGCTGCCGTTCTGGCGCACGGTGGACCGCGACCACCGGGCCCTGCTGGGCGCGATCCAGGCGCAGGACGTGGCCCGGGCGATGGAGCTGGCCCGCGCGCACATCGACAACATCCGCCCGGCCGAACGCGTGCCGGCCGTCGTCTGAGCTCAGCTCCGCGACGGGCGGCGCTTGGTCAGCCGGATGCCGGCCTGGTGCGCGTCGACGCTCGCCGAGACCTCGTCGGCCAGGGCGCTGAGCACCTGCCACGCGAACGACTCGCCGCCCGGCAGCCGCTCGTCCGGCGAGCCCAGCGGCACGGTCGTGTAGACCGTCAGGGCGTCGGGCGTGACGGTGAACCGGCAGGAGAGTTCCACCGTGTCACCCAGCTGGGGGGTGTCCGCGGCCACGGCGAGCAGCATCGCGCAGGCCTCGTCGACCGCGATGCGCAGGTCCTCGATCTCGTCCAGGGTGAACTGCAGGCGCGCGGCCAGGCCGGCCGTCGCGGTGCGCAGCACGCCGAGGTAGGCGGGCGACGCCGGCACGGCCAGCAGCACCACGTCGTCGCCGTCGGCACCGGACCTCTTCGGAGCGACCTGAGTCAACGCTATCGAACCCCTCTTCACCGCGACCCTGACCGCGACTCTACGACGTCGGCGCACCCGACGACGCGGCGAGTGCTTCCAGCGGCGCGCCGGAGAGGCGGTACGGCACCCAATCGTGCTTCGGCCCCGCCCCGAGCCGGTCGTAGAACTCGCGCGCCGGGTTCCAGTCCAGGACGGCCCACTCCAGGCGGCGGTACCCGTGCGCGACGCACACCGCGGCGAGCGCGGCGACGAGGGCCTTGCCCGCACCGGTGCCGCGCGCGCCCGGACGCACGTAGAGGTCCTCGAGGTAGATGCCGTGCACGCCCTCCCACGTCGAGTACGTGAGGAACCACAGCGCCATGCCCACCACCGCGCCCCCGTCCTCGGCCACGTGACAGAACACGGCGGGGGAGGGGCCGAAGAGCGCCGCGTGCAGCTGGGCCTCGGTGAGGTGGCACTCGTCGCGGGCACGCTCGAACTCGGCGAGCTCGTAGACCATCTCGACGAGCGCGGGGACGTCGTCCGGGGTGGCGGGGCGGATCATGCTGCTACTCCCTGAAAAGCACGACCCCCACCCCGCGGGTGCGGGATGGGGGAGGTCCGATGACGCAGACTCCACAGGCCGGTTCAGGCCTGCTTGGTCTCCCAGAAGATCTTCGCGATCTCGTCGATCTTGCCCAGGAGCTGCTCGGCGACGGCCGGGTCGGCCGAGCCCTTGGCGCCGGACGCGCCCGCGAGCTTGGTGGCCTCGTTGAACAGGCCGTGCAGCTGCGGGTACTTCTCGAAGTGCGGCGGCTTGAAGTAGTCGGTCCACAGCACCCACAGGTGGTGCTTGACCAGCTCGCTGCGCTGCTCCTTGATCAGCAGGGCGCGAGTGCGAAACTCGGCATTGTCGTTCGCCTGGTACTTCTCACAGATTGCCTTGACGGACTCGGCCTCGATTCGGGCCTGCGCCGGGTCGTAGACACCACACGGCAGGTCGCAGTGGGCGCTCACCACGGTGCGCGGGGTGAAAAGCCGCGACAGTCGCATCGAACCCTCCAGGGTGATTTGCGATGATCCTCAGTGCTGACCCTACTCCTATCCATCTTCGGGGATTTCATGCGCCTGCCGTGGTTTGCGGCACTCGTCTCGGGCCCGTCCATGGTGCCGACACTGCGCTCGGGAGACCGGATTCTGGTGCGGCGCGGGACATCGGCGCGCCCTGGCGACGTGGTGGTCGCGCAGTTTCGCGCCCGGCCCGGCCTGCTCGTGGTCAAGCGCGTGGAACGGGCCGATGCCGACGGGTGGTGGGTGGTCGGCGACAACCCCTTCGCCAGTGATGATTCTGCGCGTTACGGCCGCGCGGACATCGTCGGCCGTGTGACATTTCGCTGGTGGCCACAACCCGTGCGCCTGCGCCGCGTCCCACGCTAAGGTGAGGCGGATACGGGCGACCCCCGGCCGCATTCGCACATTCTTTCGCGCTTTCACCCGCGCCGCGCGTCCTTCCTGTATCGCAAACCGTGGCAAAGGAGCCCCCGGTGCTGACATCCGTGTCCGATTCCGTGTCCGATCCCGTGTCCGACCCCGTCTTCGACCTGCACGTCGGCGGAAAGCTCTCGGTGCAGTCGACGGTCCCGCTGTCCACCCGCGAGGACCTCTCCCTGGCGTACACGCCCGGCGTCGCCCGCGTCTGCGAGGCCATCGCCGCGGACGAGTCGCTCGTCCACCAGCTCACCTGGGTCGGCAAGGCCGTCGCCGTCGTGACCGACGGCTCCGCGGTGCTCGGCCTGGGCAACATCGGCCCGCGCGCGGCGATGCCGGTGATGGAGGGCAAGGCCGTGCTGTTCAAGCAGTTCGGCGGCGTGGACGCGGTGCCGATCTGCCTCGACACCCAGGACCCGGACGAGATCGTGCGGATCGTGACCGCGCTGGCGCCGTCCTTCGGCGGGATCAACCTCGAGGACATCTCGGCGCCGCGCTGCTTCGACATCGAGCGGCGGCTCGAGGACACGCTGCCGATCCCGGTCTTCCACGACGACCAGCACGGCACCGCGATCGTGGTGCTCGCCGCGCTGCGCAACGCCTGCAAGGTGCTCGGGCGCGGCCTCGGCGACCTGCGCATCGTGGTCAGCGGCGCGGGCGCGGCCGGCATCGCGGTGACCCGGATGCTGATCAGCGGCGGCGCGGACGCGGGCGAGATCATCGTGCTGGACTCGCGCGGCTGCCTGCACACGGGCCGCACCGACCTCAACCCGGCCAAGGCCGCGCTCGCCGCGCAGACCAACGCCGGCGGCGTGACCGGCGACATCGCCTCCGCGCTGCGCGGGGCCGACGTGCTCATCGGCGTCTCCGGCGGCACGATCGGCGAGGCGGCGCTGGCGGGCATGGCGCCGGAGGGCGCGATCTTCGCGCTGGCCAACCCCACGCCCGAGGTGCACCCGGAGATCGCGGCGCGGTACGCGAGCGTCGTGGCCACCGGCCGCAGCGACTTCCCGAACCAGATCAACAACGTGCTGGCCTTCCCCGGCATCTTCCGCGGGGCGCTGGAGTCGGGGGCGACCCGCATCAGCGACGGCATGAAGGTCGCCGCGGCCGAGGCGATCGCCGGCGTGCTCGGCGCCGGTGAGCTCGCGCCCGACGCGATCGTGCCGAGCGCTCTGGACCCGCGGGTGGCCCCGGCGGTCGCGGCCGCGGTGTCCGAGGCGGCCCGCCGTGACGGCGTCACCCGTTAACGAGGGTTAAGGTCCTGGGTATGCGTGCCGCTTTCGCAACCGCGTTCAACGATGCCGACCCGCTCGCCGTGCTCGAGGTGGGCGACGCTCCCGAGCCGGCGCCCAGGGACGGCTGGGCCGTGGTGGACGTGCGCGCCAGCGCGCTCAACCACCACGACCTGTGGTCCCTGCGCGGCGTCGGCCTGCGCGAGGAGCAGTTGCCCATGACCCTCGGCTGCGACGCCGCGGGCATCGGCCCGGACGGGGCCGAGGTCGTCGTCTACCCGGTGGTCTACAACGAGAAGGGCGACTTCACGATCCTCTCGGAGTACTACCCGGGCACGGTCGCCGAGAAGGTCACCGTCCCGGCGTACAACCTGGTGCCCAAGCCCGCGGAGCTCACCTTCGCCGAGGCCGCGTGCCTGCCGACGGCCTGGCTCACGGCCTACCGCATGCTCACCACCAAGGGCCGCCTCGAGTCCGGCGGGGCGGTGCTCGTGCAGGGCGCGGGCGGCGGCGTGGCCACGGCCGCGGTGCTGATCGGGACGGCCCTCGGGGCGCGGGTGTACGCCACCAGCCGCGACGCGGCCAAGCGCGAGCGCATCGCGGCCCTGGGCGCGACGGCCGTGGAGCCGGGCGGCCGCCTCCCCGAGCGCGTCGACGTCGTGGTGGAGACGGTGGGCGAGGCCACCTTCGAGCACTCGATGAAGTGCGCGAAGACGGGCGGGCGGATCGTGGTCTCCGGCGCGACGAGCGGTCACCTGCCGCAGGTGAACCTGCGCCGGATGTTCGCGCTGCAGCTGGAGATCCTGGGCACGAGCATGGGCACGCCGGAGGAGCTGGCCGACCTCATGGCCCTGCTCGCGCGCACCGGCATCCGCCCGGTGATCGACTCGGTGGTGCCGTTCTCGGAGGCGCGCAAGGCGTTCGAGCTGCTGCACTCGGGCGACGTCTTCGGCAAGGTCGTGCTGGATCACACCAGCTGAGACCAGCTGAAACACCCTGCTCGCGGCGCCCTGGCCTCTCGTGGCCGGGGCGCCGCGAGCCGGCTCAGAGGTGCGAGTCGAGGTCGGCGGTGGGCGCCAGTTCGGACCGGGCCGCGGCATCGCCGTACAGCTCCAGCCGCAGGAACTCCAGCGTGCTCTTCGCGACCGTCGGGTACGACGCCGAGGACGGGCTCAGATACGGGTCGTTGTGGTTGCCGCCCGGGATGGTCAGCATCGCCTTCGCCCACGGGACCAGGTCGTACGTCGCCTTGCCGCTGTCGTAGGTCACCAGCGGATCAGCGTCGCCGTGGACGAAGAACAGGGCCGCCGGCGTGCCCTGGAACTCGGTGCCCACCCCGAGGCCGCTGCCGGCCAGCACCACCCCCGCGCGCAGGCGTTTGTCGCGCCCGGACGTGAACAGGCCGACCGTCGTGATCGCGCCCGCCGAGTGGCCCGCGGCGGCCAGGCGCCCGGCGTCGATGCGCTTGCCCAGCGGGCCCGCGAGCACCTGCCCGAGCACGAAGCTCGCGTCGGCCGGCTGGTTCAGCACGTCGTACATGTCGAAGTGCGCCGCGCCCCGGGTCGTGTTCGGGTAGGCGGGGGCGATCACCACGAACCCGGCCGCCGCCCAGCTCTGCAGCAGCGGCGCGAACTCCTCCGGCGTGCCGTTGAGGCCGTGGCTGAACAGGACCGCGGGGTAGCGCCCGGCCCGGTCCGGCGTCCAGACGACGGTGCGCAGGATGCGGCTCTCGCGGGTGTACGTCACCTGCTGCGACGACACGGAGAGCCCCGGTGGCGGCAGCGTCAGGGACGGCGGCAGCTGTACCGGGGCCAGCCCGCCCGCCAGCGAAGGCGCGACGGAGGGCGAGGCGACCACCCGGCGCGCCGGCGCCGGGGCCGTCGAACAGCCGCTGAGCAGGGCGAACAGGCATACGGCGGCGGCGAGTCGGCGCATGGCACCAACGGTACGAGCGGGGTCGGCGAACGACCGCTTCCCCGCGGGGCGAAATCCGGCTACCTTCCGGCGCATGACTGTCGTGTTCCGCGCGCTGACCGCCGTGTGCGCGGTGGCCGGGATCGTCGCGCTGCAGGTGTGGAACCACGGGGACTGGGGCTCGTTCGTCTACTTCACCGTGCAGAGCGCCGTCATCATCGCCGCGGTGTCCGCGGTCGCCGTGTTCCGGCCGGTGCCCGCCTGGGTCCGCGGCGCGGCCACGCTCTACAGCTGCATCACCGGGATCGTGTACCACACCCTGCTGGCGAACCCGTCCAGCCCGTTCTACCAGGCCGACTCCGGGGCGCACACGCTGCACAACCTGCTGCTGCACTCGGCCGTGCCGATCCTGGCCGCCATCACCTGGCTGGTCGTCGAGCGGGAGCGGGTGCGGTGGTGGTACGCGGCCGCGTGGCTGTGCTACCCGCTGGCCTACCTGGTGTTCGCCCTCGTGCGCGGGGCGTTCGTGCACGAGTACCCGTACCCGTTCATCGACGTCAACAAGCTCGGCGGGCTCGGCGTGACCGAGACCTCGCTCGGCTTCACCGTCGCGTTCTTCCTACTCGGCCTCGCGCTCATCGGCCTCGGGGTGCTGCTGCGCCGGCTGCTGACGCGCGACCGCGCGGGCGAGACCGCCCCCGCCGAGGACCCGGCCTCGGTCTGACCGGGCGGAGTACCCCGACCGGGGGAGTATGCCCGCAATCCGACACTGTTCGGGCCCTGGCGGCCCCGACACGCTCGGTAGTGTGTCGGCCATGCCCGATGAGCGTATCGACCCGAGTCAGAACACTCAGGCGTTCCAGGCGTGGGTGGACAACAGCAGGAATCAGCCGGCCGAGCCCGCGAGCTCCAAGACGTTGCTCTGGGTCGGCGTCGGCGTCGGTGTCGTCGTGGTGCTCGCGATCGTGCTGTTCGTCGCGCTCGGCTGAGCACCGCGCTCCGCGTAGATCCCCGACGATTCGAAGTGCGTGAAGCCCGGGAGGGTGGCGTCGCTCGTCAGCCGCATCCGGGCCACGTCATCGCCGTTGAGTGCGAAGTCGAGGAAGTCCAGCAGCGTGGCCAGCACCTGCACGTGGCCGCGCTCCGGGTCGTTCGTGCCCGCCCCGTGCTCGCCGCCCTCGATGGTCAGGAACGCCTTGGGCCACGGGTTCTTGCCGTAGGACTCGCGGCCCTGGCTGTAGGCGACGACCGGGTCCTTGTCCCCGTGGACGAACAGCAGCGGCACGGGGCTGCCCTTGTAGGCCGTCGTCGGCCGGCCCGCGAAGATCACGCCGACCTTGAGCCGCGGGTCGCGCTTGCCGGTGAAGAGCCAGTCGGTCGTGGTGCCGCCGCCGGAGTGCCCGATCGCGCCGAGCCGGTCCGGGTCGATGCTGTCCGCGAGCGGGTTGCCCGCCTTCATCATCTGCGTGATCACGAACGAGGCGTCGACGGCCTGGTTGGGCACGTCGGTCTTGTCGAACTTCGGCCCGTCCTTCTTCGTGAAGGGGTAGGCCGGGGCGGCGACGACGTATCCGGACTCGGCCAGGAACTTCGTCATGCCCTCCTGCATCTGCGGGTTGCTGTAGAAGCCGTGGCTCCACAGGATCAGCGGGAACTCGCCGGGCAGGGGCGTGGCGTCGACCTGCACGCGGCCGCGGGTCTGGCGGGCGGAGCCGCGCACCGGATACCACACGGTCGTCGGCAGCGACCGGCTGCCGCGCGCGAAGCTGAAGTGCCGCACGCCGACCGCGTGCGGGGCCTTGGTGGAGGCGTCGACGGCGGTCGCACCGGCCGCGGTGGTGAAGGGCGTGCCGCTGTCGTCACTGCCGGACGCGGCAAAGGCGCCGCCCAGGATCAGCAGGGCGGCGGTCAGCAGCGTGACGGTTGCGGTTCGGGTGCGACGAGCGGGCACGAGGAAAATGTAAGGGCGGCTCGTGCTAAACCCATATCGCCCGAGTGGGGACATTCGATTGGCTTGCCGGACTACACCAGGATGTCACCGGATGAACCATTTGGACGACGTGGCTACCCTCAGGGGGATAGGCGCCAGCTGATCCGCTCGTCGAGTTGCGGCAAATGTCCGAAATGGACGGACTGACCTACTCGTCGTCCTCGTCGTCCAGCCGCGCCAGGTAGACGGCCAGGCGCTCGATCGGCGTCTCGAACTCGGGGTTGAGGTCGACGAAGTCGCGCAGCCGCTCGGCCAGCCACTCGATCGAGACCTCCTCCTCACCGCGGCGCTGGGCCAGCTCCTCGATGCCGCGATCGGTGAAGTACATGACGCGTCCTTCCGGAAGATGCGAAACGGGGGCACGGCGTCGCCGCCGTGCCCCCGGAAGTTACCGAACCGCTGTCACGGCTTCGGCAGGGCCGCCTCGATCAGCGCCTGCTGCTCGGCGTCGTGCAGCTTGGTCGAGCCCACCGCGGGTGCGGCGGCGGCCGGCCGGGAGATGCGGCGCAGCCCCACGCCCTGCAGCTGCTCGAGCAGGTTGAGCGCGATGAACGACCAGGCGCCCTGGTTCGCCGGCTCCTCCTGGACCCAGGCGAAGTCCTCGGCGTTCGGGTACTGCTCCAGCGCCGCCTTGAGCTCCTCGATCGGCATCGGGTAGAGCTGCTCGACGCGGATGATCGCCGTGTCGGTGATGCCGCGGTCGGTGCGCGCCTGGAGCAGGTCGTAGAAGACCTTGCCCGAGCACAGCAGGACCCGCTTCACCGCGTTGGGGTCCAGCGCGGTGCCCTTCACGCCCGGGTCGGCCAGCACCGTGGAGAAGGTGCCGGTGGTGAAGTCCTCGACGCCCGACACGCACAGCCGGTGCCGCAGCAGCGACTTGGGCGTGAAGACCACGAGCGGCTTCTTCTTCGGCGACAGGGCCTGGCGGCGCAGCAGGTGGAAGTGGTTCGCGGGGGTGGTCGGCACCGCCACGCGCATGTTGTCCTCGGCGCACAGCTGCAGATACCGCTCCAGCCGCCCCGACGTGTGGTCCGGGCCCTGGCCCTCGTGCGAGTGCGGCAGCAGCAGCGTGACCGAGGCCAGCTGGCCCCACTTGACCTCGCCGGAGGAGATGAACTCGTCCACGATCGACTGGGCGCCGTTGACGAAGTCGCCGAACTGCGCCTCCCACATGACCAGCGCGTCCGGGTTCTCCACCGAGTAGCCGTATTCGAAGCCCATCGCCGCGAACTCCGACAGCAGCGAGTCGTAGATGAAGAGCTTCGCGTTGTCCTTGATCAGCGACGACACCGGCATGTAGTCCGCGCCGGTCTCGGCGTCGACGATCCCGGCGTGGCGCTGCACGAACGTGCCGCGCCGCGAGTCCTGGCCGGAGAGGCGGACCGTGACGCCGTCGTGGACCAGCGAGCCGAATGCGATGATCTCGCTGAAGCCCCAGTCGATGTCGCCCTCGGCGGCCATCTTCGCGCGGCGGTCGAGCAGCTGCTGGACGCGCTTGTGCGGGGTGAAGCCGTCGGGGAGCTTGACGTGGGCCTCGCCGATCGCCCGCAGTACCGATTCATCGATCTTGGTCTCGACCACCGGCTCGGCCTCGGGCTCGCGCAGCCGGGTGAGCCGCGCGGCGGGCGAGCTGGAGGCGTCCCGGGTCGCCTTGAACACCGTCTCGAGCTGCTCGTGGTAGTCCTTGAGCAGCGCCTCGGCCTCGGTGATCGGGATGTCGCCGCGGCCGATGAGCTCCTCGGTGTAGATCTTTCGCACCGAGCGCTTCTGGTCGATGATCGCGTACATCAGCGGGTTGGTCATCGAGGGGTCGTCGCCCTCGTTGTGCCCGCGGCGGCGGTAGCAGACCAGGTCGATCACGACGTCCTTGTTGAACGCCTGGCGGTATTCGAACGCCAGCCGCGCCACGCGCACGACGGCCTCGGGGTCGTCGCCGTTGACGTGGAAGATCGGCGCCTGGATCATCCGGGCGACGTCGGTCGAGTAGAGCGACGAGCGCGAGTACTCCGGCGCGGTGGTGAACCCGACCTGGTTGTTGACCACGACGTGGACGGTGCCGCCGGTGCGGTAGCCGCGCAGCTGCGACAGGTTCAGCGTCTCGGCCACGACGCCCTGGCCGGCGAAGGCCGCGTCGCCGTGGATGAGCAGCGGCAGGACGGTGTAGCCCTCGAGCTTGAGGTCGATCTTGTCCTGCTTGGCCCGCACGATGCCCTCGAGCACCGGGTTCACGGCCTCCAGGTGCGACGGGTTCGCAACGACCGAGACGGTGGTCGCGTGCTCGCCGTCCGGGTGCGTGTACTTGCCGGTCATGCCCAGGTGGTACTTCACGTCGCCGGAGCCGTGCGCCGACTTCAGGTCCAGGTGGCCCTCGAACTCGGAGAAGATCTTCTCGTACGGCTTGCCGACGATGTTGGCCAGCACGTTGAGCCGGCCGCGGTGCGCCATGCCGATGACGACCTCGTCGAGCTCGCCCTCGGCCGAGTTCTGCAGGATCTCGTCGAGCAGCGGGATCAGCGACTCGCCGCCCTCCAGGGAGAAGCGGCGCTGCCCGACGTACTTCGTCTGCAGGAAGGTCTCGAAGGCCTCGGCGGCGTTGAGGCGGTTGAGGATGTGCTTCTGCTCGTCGGTGCCGGGCTTCTCGTAGGGCTTCTCGACCCGCTCGGCGATCCAGCGCCGCTCCTCCGGGTCCATGATGTGCATGTACTCCACGCCGACCCGGCGGCAGTAGGAGTCACGCAGCACGCCGAGCACGGCCCGCAGCTTCATCTTCTGCTTGCCGGAGAACCCGCCGACCGGGAAGACGCGGTCGAGGTCCCACAGGGTCAGCCCGTGCTCGAGCACGTCGAGGTCGGGGTGGCGGCGGATGCGGAACTCGAGCGGGTCGGTGTCGGCCATCAGGTGACCGCGCACCCGGTAGGCGTGGATGAGCTCCACGACCCGGGCCGCCTTGTCGATCTGGCCCTCGGAGGTGCGGGCCACGTCGCGGACCCAGCGCACCGGCTCGTACGGGATGCGCAGCGCGGTGAAGATCTGGTCGTAGAACCCGTGCTCGCCGAGCAGCAGCTCGTGCATGACCTTGAGGAACTCGCCGGACTGGGCGCCCTGGATGATCCGGTGGTCGTAGGTGCTGGTCAGCGTGATGATCTTGCTGATGCCGAGCTCGGCCAGGGTCTCGTCGGACATGCCGGCGTAGGGCGCCGGGTATTCCATCGCGCCGACGCCGATGATCGTGCCCTGCCCGGTCATGAGCCGCGGCATCGAGTGCACGGTGCCGATGCCGCCCGGGTTGGTCAGCGAGATCGTGGTGCCGGCGTAGTCGTCCATGGTCAGCTCGTTGCGCCGGGCGCGGCGGACGATGTCCTCGTAGGCCGACCAGAACTGGCGGAAGTCCATGTCCCCGGCGCCCTTGATGCTGGGCACGACGAGGGAGCGGGAGCCGTCCGGCTTGGCCAGGTCGATCGCGATGCCCAGGTTGACGTGCTCGGGCTCGACCAGGTTCGGCTTGCCGTCGATCTCGGCGAAGCTGTTGTTCATCTCCGGGTGCGCGGCGAGGGCCCGGACCAGCGCGTATCCGATCAGGTGCGTGAAGGACACCTTCCCGCCGCGGCCGCGGGCGAGATGGTTGTTGATCACGATCCGGTTGTCGGAGAGCAGCTTGGCCGGCACGGCGCGCACGCTCGTGGCCGTGGGAACCTCGAGCGAGGCGTCCATGTTCTGCACGATGCGAGCGGCCACGCCGCGCAGCGGGACGCGCTTCGCGCCGCCGGCGGGGGCAGGGGCCTCCCGCGTCGGCGCGGGCTTGGTGGCCGGGACGGCCTTCTTCTCCGCCGCCTTCTCGGGGGCCTTCTCGACCGGCTTGGCCGCCGGTGCGGGCGCGGCGGGCTTGGCGGCCTTCTTCTCGACCGGCTTCTCGGCGGGCTTGGCCGGCGCCGCGGCCTCGGCGACGTCCGGGGCAGGCTTGTAGTCCGCGAAGAAGTCGTGCCACGCCGAGTCCACGCTCGCCGGGTCCGCGAGGTACCGCTGGTACATGTCCTCGACGATCCACTCGTTCGGGCCAAATCCCGCCAGCGGATTCTCCTGCGAGTTGGTCGCTTGGGTCGACACGGCTCTTGATCGCCTCTTCCAAACGCGAGTTGCTAGGGGTTACGGATGTCCGGTCCTTTAGGCTACGCGCTGCCTAACGCTCGTTCGTCGCCGACGCCGCCGGAGTGACCATGTTGGCGAGCGGCCTGACGTCCTACCCTTACAACTGTGGCCGCCCGAGGGCGGCCACAGTTGTCCAAGATCTTGCAGTTACATCTTGCGCAACTCTTGAGGCGGTGCTGCGAGCACCCGGTCGCACACCGTCACGCGATGTCGCGCTTGCGGGTGATCAGGGTGCCGATTGTGCCCAGGATCACCGCCCAGCCGACGAGCACCACGACACCGACCCAGCGGGCGGGCAGGTGGGTGTCGCCCACCTGGCCACGCAGCGTGCCGACCACATGCTCGGAGGCGAGCGGCGGAATGTAGACGGCCGCCTCCATCACCCAGTCCTCCTTGATGAGGTACGTCCGGATGAGTGCCAGCATGGCCAGCGCCGCGTAGGTGCCGATGGTGTAGACGACCGCGGCCGTGATCGTCGCGCCGATCTGGCTGCGGATGAGCACCCCGATGCCGATGCCGAAGATTCCCCACAGGACGTACACCAGCAGGTTGAGCAGGATCGCCTGTTGCGCGGTCCAGTGCCCCAGGCTGTTGGCCACGCCCTCGCTGGAGAAGAAGATCGCGCCGACCACGACGTTGATCACGGTGGCGATGAACCAGAAGATCACCGCCATCGCGCCGCCGGTGATCAGCTTCGCCGCGATGACCTTCGTGCGCTTCGGCGTCGCCAGGAACGTCGCCGTCGCGGTCTGGTGGTAGAACTCGTTCGTGATCAGCAGGATCGCCAGCAGCATCACCATCATCAGGCCGAAGAACTGGCCCGACGTGTAGACGTTGGCGGCGATGCGGGCGAGCCCGGCCCCGGTGTGGTTGGCCGCCGCCTCGTCCTTCGCGGCCTGCTGCTGGGCCAGGAAGTCGGCCTGGTCCTGCGGCGACATCCCGGGCGGCGGGGCCTGGTTCAGGTAGTCCGGCGTGGACAGGTCCGAGTCCGCCTGGGCGGTGTTGATGAGCAGCGCGAGCCCGACGAACGCCACCGAGCACAGCAGGAAGATCCACCACATGTTCGTGGTGCGCAGCTTGATCAGCTCGCTGCGGATGAGCCGGATCATCGGATGTCCGCCCTTCCCTGGGTCAGTTCGAGGAACACGTGCTCCAGGTCGGGCCGCTCGGCGACCAGTTCGTGCAGCTCGACCCCGGCCTGCAGGGCGAGCTTGCCCACGGCCGGGGCGTCCAGGCCGGTGATCATGTGCGCGCCGGTGTTGCCGGGGTTGATCGTCCCGCCGGCCTCGCGCACCGCGGTGACCAGCTCCTGGATGTTGGGCGTGCGCACCCGCACCGTGGCCTGCGTCGAGCCCTGGCCGATGATCTTCTCGACGGGGCCCTGGGTGACCAGCTTGCCCGCGGCGATGATGACCACGTCGTCGGCGAGGATCTCCATCTCCGACAGCAGGTGGCTGGAGACGAGCACCGTGCGCCCCTGCTGGGCCAGGCCCTGCAGCAGCCCGCGCATCCAGCGGATGCCCTCGGGGTCCAGGCCGTTGGCCGGCTCGTCGAGGATCAGCACCTTCGGGTTGCCCAGCAGCGCCTGCGCGATGCCGAGGCGCTGCTTCATGCCCAGCGAGTAGCCGCGGAACTTGCGCTTGGCCGCGGTGGTGAGCCCGACCAGCTCCAGCACCTCGTCGACCCGCGAGGCGGGGAAGCCCCCGGCCGCGGCCACGCAGCGCAGGTGGTTGCGCGCGGTGCGGCCCTTGTGCGCGGCCGAGGCCTCAAGGATCGCCCCGACCAGCTGCAACGGCTCGGCGACATCGGCGTAGCGGTGCCCGCCGATGGTCGCGGTGCCGGACGTCGGCGTGACGAGGTTGAGCACCATGCGCAGGGTGGTGGTCTTGCCGGCACCGTTCGGCCCGAGGAACCCGGTGACGCGGCCCGGCTCGACCACGAACGACAAATTGTCGACGGCTCTGACGTTGCGGTACTGCTTCGTCAGGCCGGAGACGACGATCTGCCCGTTGGACAACGCGCCGCTCCCTCCGTGAGACAGGTGAAGGCGCCAATATGGCATGTCCGGACAAGCCGCGCGCGATCTAGGGTCGATCCGCCACGCGGATGACGTGCTTGAGCCCGGACCAGGTTTCGTCGATCGCGCACACCTTAACGTCCACGCGCCCGTTGGCCAGGGCGTATTCGCGAACGATGTTCTCGTCGAGATCGGTGGCCATCCCGGAGGCGCGCTTCGGCCACGCCACCCAGAGCGCGCCGGCGGGCGGGGTGAGCCGGTGCAGAACCCGCCACCGGCGGCGCAACCGGGCGGAGTCGGGACAGAACAGGACGATCACGTCGTACAGCCCCGGCGTGCTGCGGCGGTGGAGTACCACGTCCGCTGGCAGCTCCGCGAGGTCGAACCCGGGCGGAGCGCCATCCAGCAGGACGCGATGTCCCGCGTGGATCCCGAGCTTCTTGGGTAACGGTGTGCCTGAATATCCCGCCATGGCTGACCACGGTAGCGACAGTTCACCCGCGCGCCATCAGGCGAACCTGTGAGCGTCAGCCATCCGCAGACCTCGACGCCTACACCGAACGCATGACGATTCTCGCCGTCGCCGCCGGCCCGCAAGAGCTGGGCGACTTGCAGCGCTACACCCTGCTGGTGGCCACCGACGGCGCCCAGGTCCGGGCCGCACAACGGCTCCGCCACGACGTCTTCGCCGGTGAGCTGGGCGCCACCCTGCACGGCTCCGAGGAAGGCCTCGACACCGACGCGTTCGACGAGCACTGCGACCACCTGATCATCCGCGAGGAGCTTACCGGCGAGGTCGTGGGGACCTACCGCATGCTCCCGCCGGACCGGGCGGCCGCGGCCGGCGGACTCTACGCCGACACCGAGTTCGACCTCACCGGCCTCGCCCAGCTGCGCGAGGGCCTGGTCGAGACCGGCCGCTCCTGCGTGCACCCCGACCACCGCAGCGGCGCCGTCATCAACCTCATGTGGGCCGGCATCGCGCGCTACATGCACCTGCACGGGCACCGCTGGCTCGGCGGCTGCGCGTCGGTTCCGCTGGCCGACGGCGGCGCGACCGCGGCGGGCGTCTGGGACCTCGCCCAGCGCAAGCACCTGGTGCCGAGCGCCTGGCGGGTGCGCCCCCGCAACCCGTGGGTCTGCGACCTCGAGCCCCCGGCCAAGGTCAACGTGCCGCCGCTGCTCAAGGGCTACCTGCGCCTGGGCGCCTGGGTGGGCGGCGCGCCGGCTCACGACCCCGACTTCGACTGCGCCGACTTCTACGTGCTGCTGTCGCTGGATCGGGTCAACCCGCGGTACATGCGCCACTTCCTCGGACAGGAGTGACCCCATGGCGGTCATGGACAGCCTCTGGCTGCCTCGCTCGACGTGCGGCGCGGACTGCCTGCCGGCCGCCTCGGACCGGCACGTCTCGCGCCTGATCGTGGCCAAGCGCATCGCGGTCACCGGCACCGTGCTGCTCTTCGCCGCCCTCTCGGTGCCGGTGCTGGCCCTGCTGCCCCAGCGCGGCCTGATCCGCGCCCAGCGCGCCCTGGCCCGCTCGGTGCTGGCGGGCCTCGGCATCAAGCACTCCGCGACCGGCCGCATCCCGCAGTCCGGCGCCCTGCTCGTGGCCAACCACGTGAGCTGGCTGGACGTGATCGTGATCCTCGCCCACGCGCCGGCCCGCCTGCTGGCCAAGCGCGAGGTCCGCTCGTGGCCCCTCATCGGCCGCCTGGCCGCGACGCTCGGCACCGTGTTCGTGGACCGCGCCCGCCCGAAGAGCCTCCCGTCGACGGTCGCGGAGGTGCGCGGCAACATCGCGGCCGGCGGCGTGGTCGCGGTCTTCCCGGAGGGCACGACCTGGTGCGGGCGCATGGGCGGGACCTTCCGCCCGGCGATGTTCCAGGCCGCGGTCGATGCCGGCGTACCGGTCGTGCCCGTCCGCCTCACCTTCGCCCAGGGCGGGGTGGTGACGACGGTGGCCGCCTTCATCGGCGACGAGACCCTGCTGGCGTCCCTCAAACGAGTCCTGGCCGCGCGCGACCTCTCCATCAGCCTGCGGGCCCACCCGAAGCTGCACCCGGCCCCCTGCGACTCCCATCCGCACTCGCACACGCACTCCCGCCGGGTCCTGGCGCGCGCGGCGACCGCCGTCGTGGCGGCCTGACCCCTGCGCGGCCGCGCACATCACTGCCTCTCCTGTGCATTGAAGAGCGCGCTTTCTCGAGGCCATCACCACCTACCGCAGCATCGGCGCCGGGCACCGGGTGGACCGGCGCCCGGCGGAAGCCGTCACTGCTCCAGGACCTCCCAGGCCTTCGGGACCCAGATCCAGTGGTCGTTCACGTACACCAGGCCCTCGTAGGCGCGGCCCGTGTCCTGGCCCGGCTCGGTGTACTTCCAGCGGTACACCGTGAGGCCCGGCCGCAGGTGGGCGCCGAGCTTCTCGTAGCCGCCCGGGAAGTCGCGCTCAACGGCCGGGGTCCACTTTCGGATGTCCTCGGTCGTGGCCTGGTACAGCTTGAGGTCGGTCTGGGACGCCGAGCCGGCCAGCTGGACCTTCTCGCCGTTCCACAGCTTCGTCTTGTAGTACGACTCCGCCTTCGACGCCAGCTCGTCCGTGAACACCGCGGCGTAGTCGGCCGCCGTGGGCTGGAGGGTCTTCACCGTCTCCGCGCCGTCGGCCGCGCGCAGGGCCTCCATCAGGGCCTTCGCGCCCGTCTCGCCCTTCGGGAACGCGGCGGCCTTCGCGGTGGTGGAGGCCGCCGGGGCGGGAGTGTCGGCGGCGGGGTCGCCGCAGGCGGTCAGGGCCAGGCCGAGCAGGGCTATGGGTAGCGCAAGTCGCTTCATGTGAATGCTCCTTCAATGATCACGAAGCGCTCACGCTAATCGCGGGCGTCAAGCGTTGCTGTCGGAAGGTTTCCGCAGGTCAGGGCCGAGGTTGCCCGGCGCCGGGAGACAGTCGGTCACATTGCCGACACGCCGCCGCCACGGAAACGGACCGTGTGCCTCGTGCGGCCGTCCGGGCGGGTGGCGGGCGGTTGCTAGCGTCCGCGCGCATGGGTGGCATCGAGGTGGACCAGGACGGGAGGGACATGGCCCTGCAGGCGTTGTTCCCGTTGTACCAGTCGCCGCAGCGCACCGAGGACGAGCGGGACGCCTACCGGGCGGCGCTGCGGGCCGCCCTCGCCGAGTACGGCAGCGACACCGCGTTCTACCTGCTCAAGGATCTGGGCTAGAACCGGACTCGGCCGTCAGCCGTCGATCGCTCCCGCGCCACTGCGCCGGACATGGCCCGAGCGCTCTGCGTGGCCCGCACCGCGCGCGTCAGCGTGGTGCACGCGCCCGGCGCAGTGCGCGCCCGGGGTGCGATGTCGAGCGCCACGGTGCGTGCGGGGCTGGACCGGGCCATCTGCGCCGACCACCCGTCTAGCCATTATGTCGTGAGTGACAGTCGCGATGTATCGCGTTTCGCGCTACGCTCGGGGGCAAGAGCGTGAGCGGAGCGAGGAGTGCGCGACATGACCGCGTGGGAGATTGGCGAGCCGCGGAAGATTGTGCTCGAAGAAGGCGTCACTGACCTCAGTGTCTCGCTCGTCGCGGGGCGGCTCAACGTCGTCGGGTCCGATGACGGGCCCGCGCGCGTCGAAGTGGCCGAGATCGGGGACCGGCCCGTGCACGTCGAGGTCGGCGACGGGCGGCTCGACGTCACGCAGGAGTTCCCGAAGGGCTGGCCCGGGTTCCTGTGGTGGCTGTTCCACCAGCGGTTCAAGGTCGACGTCTCGATCGTGGTGCCGACGGGGGCCGCGGTCCGGCTGCACCTCGCGTCGGGTGCGGTCATCGCGTCCTCGCTGCGCAAAGGGGCCACCGTGGACGTCACCAGCGGGCGGATCACGCTGCTCGGCATCGACGGGCCGGTGTCCGGGCGGGTCGTGTCCGGCTCGATCGAGGGGCTCACGCTCGGGGGCACCGTGGCGTTCGAGACGGTGTCGGGCGAGATCGTGGTGGCGGATTCGACGGCGGGGGAGGTCTCGGCTCGTACCATCTCCGGCTCTGTCACCTGCGATCTCGACAACCCTCCGGCCGGGACCGAGGTGCGCCTCGACACGGTGTCGGGGGAGATCACGGCGCGGGTGCGGGAGGACAGCGACCTGCGGGTGAGCCTGCACGCGATCTCCGGGCACGTGGTGAACGGGTTCCCCGAGCTCGACCAGCACGCGAAGAACACCGTCACCGGGCGTCTCGGCACGGGGTCCGGTGGACATCTGGCGGCCAGCGCCACGTCTGGCACGATCTCGTTGTTGCGCAGACCGGTGGACGACGAGCCGCCGATGGACGACGAGGACGCCGAACCGCCCATGGACGACGAGGAAGCGATGCGCCTGATGGGCGGCGAACCGCCGACCGACGGCGAGCCACCGACCAACGGCGAACCGCCAGCCAAGGACCAGGAAGAAGAGAAGACGGCATGAGCGCGGTGTTCAGCCACGGCCGGCTCCGGCTCTACCTGCTGAAGCTGCTCAACGAGGGCCCCCGCCACGGCTACGAGCTCATCCGCCTGCTGGAGAACCGCTTCCACGGCCTCTACGCCCCGTCGGCCGGCACCATCTACCCCCGCCTGCAGCGCATGGAGGCCGACGGCCTGATCACGCACACGGCGGAGGGCGGCCGGAAGGTGTACGAGATCACCGCCGCCGGCCGCGCCGAGCTCGACCGGCGCGCCCGCGAGCTCGAGTCGCTCGAGGCCGACATCAACGCCTCCCTCGCCGACCTCTCGACGCTCGCCGACGAGGTCGAGCAGGGCGTTCGCGGCTCCGTGCGCGACCTCAAGCGGGAGCTCAAGGAGGCCAGCCGCCAGGTGCGCAACGGCCCGCCGCCGGCGCCGGGCTCGTTCGGGTGGGGCTACCCGCCGCGACCCGGCGCCACCGGGGCTCGCCCGGCCGCCCCGCCCGCGGACGTGGTCGGCGAGCTGGAGGACAAGGCCGCGCTGCTGCTGGCCGAGGTGCGCCGCCTGGCTCGCACGGGCCGCGCGAGCCAGGAGACCATGCGTGCCACCCTGGTGGTGTTGGACGGCGCGATCGACCAGGTGAGACGCTTGCTGAGGTAGGCCGGACGGTGCCCAGGAACTTCCCAGGCAACCACCAGCCCTACTCCAGCGGAGGGCGGAAAGATATGCGCATGGGGGTACGAGGCGGCGTCGCACAATCCGGGGGTGCATCGTCGCCAGGCGTGGCGCAGGCTGAGGCGAGGCTGCTCGTGGTCGAGGACGACCCGAATATCCGCGAGCTCCTCTCCGCCAGCCTGCGCTTTGCCGGTTTTGCGGTGGACGCGGTGACCACCGGCAGTGAGGCGGTCACCGCGGCCCGCGAGGCCAAGCCCGACCTGGTGGTCCTCGACGTGATGCTGCCCGACCTCGACGGCTTCGAGGTGATCCGGCGCCTCCGCGAGGGCGGGGTGCGGCTCCCGGTCGTCTTCCTGACCGCGCGCGACGGCACCGAGGACAAGGTCCGCGGCCTCACGCTCGGCGGCGACGACTACGTCACCAAGCCGTTCAGCCTGGAGGAGCTCACCGCCCGCATCCGGGCCGTGCTGCGCCGCACCGCCGGCGATCCCGGGCCCAACCGCCTGGTCTTCCACGACCTGGAGCTGGACGAGGAGACGCACGAGGTGAGCCGGGCGGGACAGACCATCGCGCTGTCCCCGACGGAGTTCAAGCTGCTGCGGTACCTCATGCTGAACGCCGGCCGCGTGCTGTCCAAGGCCCAGATCCTGGACTTCGTGTGGAACTACGACTTCCGCGGCGACGACAGCATCGTGGAGTCCTACATCTCCTACCTGCGCCGCAAGGTCGACATCGCCGAGCCGCGGCTCATCCACACCCTGCGCGGCGTGGGCTACGTCCTGCGCCTGCCCGTCTGATCCGGTCCTGCGGTGCGGTTCATCGCCGACGTTCCGCTGCGGGTCAAGCTCGTGGCGGCCGTGCTGACCCTGGTCACCATGGCGCTGCTCGTCATCGGCGTCGCCAGTGCCCTGGTCATGCGCAGCTCGATGATCGACAAGGTCGACGGCCAGCTGCGCCAGCTCGCCGGCAACGTCGACCTCGACCGGCTGCAGGCGCAGGTGCAGGCCCAGGCCCGCGGTCAGGCGTCCGTCATGACGCAGAGCAACTACTTCTACTTCTATCTGGCCTACAACTCCAAGGACCAGCTGGGCTGGCAGATCGTCGGGCTGTCCGACAGCGACCCCCGGCCGCCGCTACCGGTGGGCGACGACGTGAGCGACCACATCGGTGAGCCCTACACCGTGACCGCCGCCAGCACCCGCGAGCGCTGGCGGGTGCTGATCATCAAGCGGCCCACCACCCGGCAGGACGGCGTCAACGTCATCGGCGTCGCCGAGAACCTGTCGATGATCGACAACGCGGTCGACGAGCTCGTCGCGGCCGAGCTGTTCATCGGCGCGGGCGTGCTCGTGGTCATCGCCGCCGTCGGGGTCACCATCGTGCGGACCAGCCTGCAGCCGCTGCGCGACATCGAGCGCACCGCGGCCGCGATCGCCGCCGGCGACCTCACCAAGCGCGTGCCCGAGAGCCCGCCCGAGACGGAGATGGGCCACCTCGCCGGCGCGCTGAACGTCATGCTCGGGCAGATCGAGGGGGCCTTCCGCGTGCGCGAGGCGTCCGAGGAGCGCATGCGGCAGTTCATCGCCGACGCCTCCCACGAGCTGCGCACGCCGCTCACCACCATCAGGGGATTCGCCGAGCTGTACCGCCAGGGCGCCGCCCGCGCCCCGGAGGAGACCTCGGCCCTGCTGCGCCGCATCGAGGACGAGGCCAACCGGATGGGGCTGCTGGTCGAGGACCTGCTGATGCTGGCCCGCCTCGACCAGGAGCGCCCGCTCAGCCTGGCCGACATGGACCTGCGGGTGATCGCCGGCGACGCGGTCGCGGCCGCCTCCGCCGTGGCCCCCGACCGCGACATCGCGCTGGAGCTCGAGACCGACGAGCCCATCGAGGTCAACGGCGACGAGGCGCGGCTGCGGCAGGTGGTCGGCAACCTCATGACCAACGCGCTGACCCACACGCCGCCGGGCACGCCCGTGCAGCTGCGGCTGCGCCGCGACGGCGGCGACGCGCTGATCGAGATCGTGGACCACGGGCCGGGCCTGACCGACGAGCAGGCGTCCCGCGTCTTCGAGCGCTTCTACCGCGTCGACAAGGCGCGCACCCGCCAGCAGGCCGGCGGCTCGCACAGCGGCAGCGGGCTGGGCCTGGCGATCGTCGCCGCGCTCGTGGCGGTGCACCAGGGCACGGTCTCGGTCTTCGTCACTCCCGGTGGCGGGGCGACTTTCCAGGTTCGGCTTCCCCTCACAGCCGGTTCCCAGGCCGCTCCCGGTGGCCCGCAAGTAACTCCGGCCAAGCTCAAATCATGAGCGAACAGCAGGGATGGGCGCAGACGCCGGCCGCCGAAGCACAGCAGCACATGCCTTCCAACCACGTGCCGCCGCACGTCCCGCACATGCAGCACCCCCCGCAGTGGTACCCGCCGTCGTCACCCTATGTGACGCCCGCCGCCGCGGTGCCGGCTCCTCTCAAGAGCCGCCGGCTGAGCAAGGGCGTCGTCGCGGTGGTCGCCGCGGTCGCGATCTCCGCCGCGTCGGCCTTCGGCGGCGGGGTCGCCGCCCTCGAGCTGCGGCCGGCGAGCGGGACGAGCACCGTGGTCAGCGCGCAGAACTCCAGCTCCTCGAAGTCGGGCAGCACGAACCTCGCCGACGTCGCGGCCGCCGTGCTGCCGAGCGTGGTCTCCATCAACACCGGCTCGGCGGTCGGCTCGGGCGTGATCATCACGACCGACGGCGCCATCCTCACCAACAACCACGTCGTCGCGACCGCCCGCGGCAACACGGTGCAGATCAGCTTCTCCGACGGCAAGTCGGGCACCGCCCAGATCGTCGGCACCGACGAGGCCAACGACCTCGCGGTCGTCAAGCTCACCGGCGGCGGCACCTACACCCCGCTGGCCTTCGCCGACAGCTCCTCCGTCAAGGTGGGCGACGCGGTCCTCGCCGTCGGCAGCCCGCTGGGCCTGGAGGCGTCGGTGACCTCCGGCATCGTCAGCGCGCTCAACCGTGAGATCGACGAGAGCGCCGAGTCGGGCCAGGGCGGCCGCGGCCAGCAGGTCTCGACCGGCGCGAAGATCACGGGCGCGATCCAGACCGACGCCGCGATCAACCCGGGCAACTCGGGCGGCGCCCTGGTCAACATGGCCGGGCAGCTCATCGGCATCAACACCGCCATCGCCTCGACCAGCGAGACGGCCGGCAACATCGGCGTCGGCTTCGCGATCTCCAGCAACACCGCCAAGTCTGTCGCTCAGCAGCTGCTCAGTTAGCACCGCACCACAAAGGCTGGATTCCCCTCCCAGAAAGTAAGAGGCGGCGCACTTGGCGGAGTGCGCCGCCTCTTGCCGTGCTCAGTCCGCCCAGCCGAAGGAGCGCTCCACGGCCCGCAGCCACAGCGCGTGCCCGCGGTCGCGCTGCTCGGCCGCCATCGCGGGCTCCCAGCGTTTGTCCAGCTGCCACTTCTCACGCAGCGTGTCGGTGTCCGGCCAGAACCCGACCGCCAGCCCCGCCGCGTAGGCGGCCCCGAGCGCCGTGGTCTCCGCGACCGTCGGGCGCACCACGGGCACGTCCAGCACGTCGGCCTGGAAGGCCATGAGCAGATCGCTCGCGGTCATCCCGCCGTCGACCTTGAGCGTCTCCAGCGGTACCGCCGACTCGGCCATCATCGCGTCGACCACATCCTTCACCTGCCACGCGGTGGCCTCCAGGGCCGCGCGGGCGAGGTGGCCCTTGGTGACGTAGCCGGTGAGCCCGGTGATGACGCCCCGCGCGTCCGGGCGCCAGTGCGGCGCGAAGAGGCCCGCGAACGCCGGCACGATGTAGCAGCCGCCGTTGTCCGCCACGGTCGCCGCCAGGTCGTTGATCTCCGGGGCGGAGGCGATCAGGCCCAGGTTGTCCCGCAGCCACTGCACGAGCGAGCCGGTGATGGCGATGGAGCCTTCGAGGGCGTAGACCGGGTCCGCGTCGCCGATGCGGTACCCGACCGTGGTCACCAGCCCCCGCTCGCTCGGCACGGGACGGGTGCCGGTGTTGAGCAGCAGGAACGAGCCGGTGCCGTACGTGCACTTCGCCTCCCCGGGCGCGAAGCACGCCTGGCCGAAGAGCGCCGCCTGCTGGTCGCCCAGCGCGCTGGCCACTGGCACGCCGTGCAGCATGGTCTTCGCCTCGCCGTAGACGTAGGACGAGGAGCCGATCGCGGGCAGCATGACCCGCGGGATGCCGAACGCCGCCAGCAGCTCGTCGTCCCAGTCCAGCGTCGTCAGGTTCATGAGCATCGTGCGGCTGGCGTTGGTCACGTCGGTCACGTGCCGCCCGGTCAGCTTCTCGATGAGCCAGGTGTCGACGGTGCCGAAGTGGATCTCGCCCGCCTCGGCCCGCGCGCGCAGGCCCGGCACGTTGTCGAGCAGCCAGACCACTTTGGGGGCGGCGAAGTACGTGGCCAGCGGCAGGCCGCAGCGCTCCCGGAAGCGGTTCGGGCCCGCGTCGCCGGCCAGCGAGCGGATCAGCGCGTCGGTGCGGGTGTCCTGCCAGACGATGGCGGGGTGCACCGGCTCACCGGTGCGGGCGTCCCACAGGATCGTGGTCTCGCGCTGGTTGGTGATGCCGATGGCGGCGACATCGGCGCGGGAGAGCCCGGCCTGGTCCAGCGCGCGGGTCGACACCGCCTGGACGTTGTGCCAGATCTCGACCGGGTCGTGTTCGACCCAGCCGGGGCGGGGGAAGCTCTGGCGGTGTTCGCGCTGGTCAAGCGCCACGATGGCGCCGTCGGCGTCGAACACGATCGCACGGGTGGAGGTCGTGCCCTGGTCGATGGCGAGGATAAACACAGTGCCATCTTCGCCGAAGCTCTGTCACGTTCGGGACGGAACCTTTCCGGCTCCTGCGGCGGCCCCTAGAGTCCGGAGGCCGGAGCCGTGTCCAATCAGGAGCGACAGTGTCCGTCATCGAGACGCGCATCAGTGTCTGGGAGGCCCTTGCCGGGCGCGCCCCGGGTGCCCCGCTCGGCCCCGCCGATGTCGGACTGTGGCACGCGGTGACCGACCGGCTCAACCCGGCACGGGCCCGGCCCGTGCTGCGCGAGGGTGTCGAGGCGGTCACGCTGACGTCGGCGCGCGGGGTCGAGTACGTCATGCTGCGCTCGCCCGACCACGGCGAGTCGAGCTACGTGCGCCTGACGCCCGAGGAGTACCGGCTCGCGCGGCTCATGGACGGCAGCCGCACGGTGGCGCGGCTCGTGGCCGAGTTCGCGCGCATCTCCGGACGGCTCGCCCCCGACCAGGTGACCCGGATCGTCGCCGACCTCGCCGGCAACCGGATGCTGGACGAGCTGCCCGTCGACGCGTTCAGCAAGCTCCAGCGCGTGCACCGGCGGCCGTGGCCGATCCGGCTGGGCCGGGGGCTGCTGGCCACCGCCCAGGGCCGCCGGGTCGTGCTCGCCCGCGTGGACCCGGTCGTGACCTTCCTGTACAAGGCGGGCGGTCGGCTCTTCTTCACCCGGATCGTCGCGGTGCTCTGCGGGCTCGTGGCGGCGGCCGGCCTCGGCGTGTTCGTGTGGAACTGGTTCCGCGCGGACCAGTCGGTGTTCCTCACCAACGACTCGTACTTCTCCGGCGCCCTCGTCCTGCTCGGCCTGAACGTGGTGGCGCTGGCCTGCCACGAGCTCGGGCACGCGCTGGGCGCCAAGCACGCGGGCCGGCGCGTGCCCGTCGCGGGCTTCCTGGTGTATTTCGGCATCCCCTCCGTCTTCGTGGACACCACGGACGTGTGGATGGCCGGCCGCCGGGCCCGGCTCGTGACCACCATCGCCGGCCCGGCCACCGGCCTGGTGCTCGCCGGCGCCTGCCAGCTCGTCGGCGTCTTCTTCCCCGAGCTGGAGCCCTGGACCTTCAAGCTGGCCTTCGCGTGGTACCTCAACGCGCTGTTCAACCTCAACCCGTTCATGGCCCTCGACGGCTACTACCTGCTCATGGACTGGCTCGAGGTGCCGAACCTGCGCGCCCGCGGCCTCGCCTGGGTGCTCGCCCGGCTGCGCCGCCGCCCGCCGCGCTTCTCCGAGCTCGACCGCGAGGGCCGGCTTGTCGCGCTCTACGGCATGCTCGCCGTCATCTGGATCGCGATCGCGATCAACCTCGTCTACCGCGTCTACACCGACCGCGTGGCCGGCGTCGTGACCGGCCTGTGGAACGCCGGGTGGCTCGCCCGGGGGCTGCTGGCCGTGATCGTCGCGGGGCTGCTCGCGCCGGTGGTGTACCTCTTCTTCGGCTGGCTGCGGCGGCGCGGCCGGCGGGTGCGGGACCGGCTCGGCGAGCGCAAGCTCGGGCGCGACGAGCCCCGCCGGTTCGCCGCGCTGAGCTCCTCGGCGCTGTCCAACCTGCCGCCGGACGCCCTCGCGCGGCTCGCCGGGGACGCCCGCTGGGTGCACCCGCGCACCGGCGACCAGCTCGTCTTCGCCGGCGCCGCCCAGCCGTCGGTGTTCGTCGTGGTCGACGGCGCCCTGGAGGCGAGGCGTCCGGGCGATCCCACCGGTACCGTCCGGGAGCGCGTCGGCCGCGGCGGGATCGTCGGCCTCGCCAACGCGCTGACCGGCGCCCCGGCCGCGCTGAGCTGGATGACCGCGGGCACCACGCTGCTGGCCATCCCCGCCTCGACCGTCTCGGCCGCCGTCGGCCCGCTGCCCGGCCCGCCGCCGGTGGAGCGCGCCGAGCTCGAGACCCTGATCGACGAGACGCCCGCCCTGTCGAGCCTCGGCCCCGACGACCGTCTCGGCCTGCTCACCCGCGCCCGGCCCCTGCAGCTCGGCCCCGGTCAGCCGGTCGTGCTGCGCACCGGCGACGACGCGCTCGTGGTCGAGTCGGGCTCGCTGCTGCTGCCCGAGGGCGTCGAGCTGCACCGCGGGTCGATGATCGGGCCGTACGGCGACGGCTCACCCGGCCAGGTGGCCACCGCCCGCACCCCGGCCCGCGCCTGGCTGCTGCCCGCCGTCGCCGGGCTGCCGCTGCTGCTGGGCCGGTCCGCCGACACGACCCCGTCCGGCGGCCGCCGCCCGATCGCGGGCGCCCACCCGCCCTCGAACTACCCGCCGCTGGCCGCGCCGCCCGGGCCGCCCGCGCCCGCCGACGACAGCGTCGACCGCCGCTTCGAGCGCCGGCTCTGGTGGCTGCTGGTCCTGCTCCTGCTGTTCGCCCTGTTCCTCACCGGCGCGAACCTGTTCACCGGGCCGGTGTGGGCGGAGATGCCGACCGACAGCGCCCTGGTGACCGTCACCCGAGGCGACGCCACCGTGCGCGTCAACGGCATCGACCGCACCCTGACGCGCAATGACAAGGTGTACGTCCAGCAGGGCGACTCGATCCACATCAGCGTCAAGTCGACCGCGTCCCTGACCTTCCGGGGCGGCAGCGCGACGGTGCTCTGCGCCGGGGCCGACCTGCGTGTCGGCGCCCTCGTCAGCGGCCAGGTCAGCGAGCTCGGCACGCCGATCGAGCCGACCGCCGCGCTGACCCTGGAGCAGGGCCGGCTGCTGGTCGACACCACGAGCACGACGACCGCCTTCAAGCCGCTGCGCCTCACGGTCGGCCCGGTGACCAACGAGGGCGCGGCCCGCTTCGCGCTGCCCGCGGGCGGCGATCCCGAGGTGGGCCGCGGCGTGGTGAAGCTGGACGGCACCGTCGTCGACCCGAGCTCCGCGGCCGACCTGACCTGCGGCGACGGGGTGGCGCTGCCGAAGCCGGGCGGGACGCCGACCGTGGTGCCGTCGGCCTCGGACACGCCGTCGGAGCTGCCCTCGCCGAGCGAATCGCCGTCCGCGTCGGCCTCGGCCTCGGACCCGGCGTCCACGGAGGCGACCCCGACGAAGACGCCGACGAAGACCCCGACGCCGACGAGGACCACCGCCAAGCCGCCCACGACGACGCCCGCCGCCCCGCCACCGACGACGACGGCCGGCCCGCCGCCCAACCAGCCGCCGGTGATCACCATCGTGACCCAGCCGGCGAGCCCGATCGACCAGACCCTGAACTCGGGCGCCCCGTGCAACAAAGGGCCGACCCAGGTGTCGATTCGCGTCAGGGTGACCGACGACAGCGGGATCATCAAGGGCGTGACGGTGTCGTGGAGCGGGTTCGCGTCCGGCTCCCGGTCGATGTCCCGCGACGGCGACTACTACGGCAGCATCGGGCCGGTCGACAACAACGGCACCAGCAACCGCGGCGGCACGCTCGCGGTCAAGGTCACCGCCATCGACGGCGCCGGCCTGTCGAGCACGGTGAACGCGTCGTCGGTGACCGTCTCGGCGTGCAGCATCATCATCATCGGCTGATCACTGGCACACATAGGAGCGAGCGTGCTTTGTTGGTTCTGCGCCAAGGCGGCGCGGGGGTCGTGCCGGTTCTGCGGTCGCGGGCTGTGCGAGGACCATGCGAAGTTCGGCCCCTACCTGCTCGAGGTGCACCGCTCGCAGCGCCGCGGGCGGGCGGAGGGGCTCGTGGTGGAGGACGCGGTGCAGTGCGGGACCTGTCGCCCGCGGCCGCAGCCGATACCGATGCCGGAGCTCGACTGAGCTCGGGCGGTACACAATCTGGGGGAAATTGCGATGTCCGACTTCGATGAGGTGCTGGAGCGCCTGCTCGGCGATCCCGCGTTCAAGGCACGGCTGGCGGCCGACCCGCAGGGAGCCCTGGCCGGCTACCGGCTGACCCCCGACGAGCTGGACATCCTGCAGACCCAGCTCGGCGAGGCGGGCGGGGGCGGCGGCCAAGCCCACGTCCAAGCCCACGTGGAGCAGCGCACCAGCAAGGCGAGCATGTTCGGCGTGTTCTCGTCGATCGGCTCCGGCCTCGGCGACGTGCTGCACGGCCACGGCGCCGGGGTGAGCGCCCACGACGTGTCCGCCCGCGGCCTGGGGGTGCAAGGCTCCGGCGGGGCGGACCTGGGCCAGCGGATGCACGACGTGGTCGAGCAGCAGGCCGGCGGCCGCCACGCCGCCCTCGAGCCCGCCGGCGGCGAGCCGGGTGGCGGCTCGATCGCGCACGCCGTGCAGGACGCGGGCGCCGGTGGGCACGGCGCCGGCGACTCCTACTCCCACACCGAGTACCACAGCGAGACCCACTCCTCGGGCACCGTCTACCGCTCCGGCACCTACAGCGGCGCGACCGGCGGCACCCCGGCCGAGTCCGCCGCTCAGGGTGGCGCCGGCGTCGCGGCCGGCCTGGGCGGCTACCAGCCCGGCGGGCACGGCGGCACCGGCCTCGGCGCCGGGCTGCAGGACCTCGGTCAGCAGCAGCCGCACCAGGGCGGACTCGGCGGCGCCCTGTCGGGCGTGGCCGAGCACGCCGGGCACGCGCAGGTTCCCGGGTCCGCACCCACCGACGGCTACCACACGCGCGTGGACTGGGACGGCGACGGGCGCTGGGACCAGCACACCTACGTCAACCGGGCCGACGGCGGCGTCGACATCGTGGTCGACACGAACGGCGACGGGCGCCCCGAGTTCGTCGGGCACGACGTCAACCGGGACGGCCTGATCGACTCCTCCGACGTGGACTCGAACTCCGACGGCGTCGTGGACGCGCGCTACGAGGACGTCAACGGCGACGGGTGGCTGGACCGCCGCACGCGCTGAGTGGCACGTTTCCGGGAGCCGGTCGCTCCCGCCGTTCCCTACCGTTCTAGATGTACCGCGCCGCAGCGGTAGATCGAAGAATCCGGGAGCAGGTTATGAGCGACTTTGACCTCGACTGGGGCATGGAGCACGAACTCCACGTCGACCACGACGGCGGAGTCGACCACGGCCTGGTCGACGCGCACGTATATGAGGGACACGACCAGCACGACACATACGCCGACGCCATCCACGAGGGCGACGCCGGCCATGACACGCACCAAGACACGCATGACGACACGCACGACGGCCACGACTACACCGCCGAGGCCGACCTCGATTCCGTGGACGCCCACCACGAGGACCCGCTGACCCTCGACGAGCAGGACATCGACCTGCCCGACTGGCAGCTGGACACCTCGTTCCTGGACGGCCACTACGACCTGGTGGGCGCGGCCCCTGACGAAAACGACATGTGGTCGCAGTTCATGACCGACATGCACGAAGAGGTCAACCCGTACGCCGCCGGCTGAGTCCCGGTCGGTGCGCTCCGGAGCGCACCGACCGGCCTTCTGCTCACGCCGTCCGGTTGTTCACGCCGTCCGGAGCTTGATCGCGCTCGCCGGCCCCGAGCTCGCGTAGTACCACCCCTGGGCCGTGTCGCAGCCGAGTTCCAGCAGCCGGCTCGCCTGCTCCGCGGTCTCCACGCCCTCCGCCGTGACGCTCAGCTTGAGCGTGTGGGCCAGGCCGATGACCGCCGCCACGATCTCCTGGTCGACCGGGTCCGGCCGCTCCGGCGGGCGCAGCCCGGCCACGAAGGAGCCGGCCAGCTTAAGGCTGTGCACGGGGAGATTGCGCAGGTACGCGAAGTTCGAGTAGCCGGTGCCGAAGTCGTCGATCGCGATGCGCGGGCCGAGCGCGGCCAGGGCGTTGAGCGCCTCGATCGGGTCGTCGCCGGTGCTCATGACCGCGCTCTCGGTCAGCTCCAGCTGCAGGCCCTCCGGCGGCAGCCCGGTCTGCTCGAGGATCGCGCGCACGTCGCGCACGATGGTGCGGTCCCGCATCTGCCGTACGGCCAGGTTGACGCTCATGATCGGGGCGCGGTCGCCCACGGCGCGGCGCCACTCGGCGGCCTGCAGGCAGGCCTCGTGCAGCACCCAGCGGCCGAGCGGCACGATGAGCCCGGTCTCCTCGGCCATGCCGATGAACGCGTCCGGCCCGAGCACCCCGAAGCGCGGGTGCCGCCAGCGCACGAGGGCCTCGACGCCGATGGTGACCCCGTCGCCGAGGCGGACGAGCGGCTGGTACTCGACGAAGAACTCCCGCCGCTCGAGCGCGGCGGGCATGGAGGCCGACAGCTCGTACCGCTTCACCTCGCAGGTGTGCCGCTCGGCGTCGAAGAGCGCGAGACGGTTGCGGCCGTCGGCCTTGGCCCAGTAGAGCGTGGTGTCGGCGGCCTTCATGAGCTCGGCGGCGCTCGTCCCGAGCAGCGGCTGCTCGACCACGCCGATGCTGGCCGAGATACTGATCTCGTGGCCGCCGACGTGGACCGGGGCGCGCACGGTGTCCAGCGCCTTCTCGGCGACCGCGACCACCTCGTCGATGCCGCCGCACCGCTCCACCAGCACCACGAACTCGTCGCCGCCCATGCGGGCCACGAGCTGCCGATCGCCGCTGATCGAGCGGGCCAGCCGCCGGGCGACGGTCTGCAGCAGCTGGTCGCCGACGTCGTGGCCGAGCGTGTCGTTGATGACCTTGAAGCCGTCCACGTCGAGGTAGCACACGCCGACCCGGGCCTCGTCGTCCTGACCTTCGTCGTCCCGGGCCCCGTCGAGCAGGGCCCCGAGCCGCTCGAAGAACAGCGTGCGGTTGGGCAGCTGGGTCAGCGGGTCGTGCAGGGCCTGGTGGCGCAGGCGCACCTGCAGCAGGTACCGCTCCGTGATGTCCTCGAACATGGCCACCATCCACCGGGGGCGGCCGTCCTCGTCGCGGATGATCGAGGCGACCAGGTCCGTCCAGACCCGGTGGCCGTCCTTGTGCACGTAGGGCTTCTCGATGCGGAACTGGTCGCGCCCGCCCGAGAGCACCTCCTCGAACATGGCGCCGGCGGTCGGCGGGTCCTCGGGCAGCACGAAGTCCTCGAAGGACATCGAGCGCAGCTCCTCGGCGCTGTACCCGAGCATGTCGCACAGCGCCTGGTTGACCTCGATCACCTGGCCGTCGATGGTGCTCACGCTCATGCCGATCGCGGCCCCGGCGAAGATCGCCTGGAACCGGGCCTCGCTGACCCGCCGGCCTTCCTCGGCGCGGGCGCGGGCCCACAGCGCCGCGGTGCGGATCTCCTCCTGCTCCTCGAGCACCCGGTCGCGCAGGGCGAGCGCGTAGCCGGACGCGAGCGCGCCCTGGATCTGGGCGACCCGCTTCACCGGCGCGTTGCCGAACTGCTCGGCGAGCACGGCCAGGGTCCGCTCCAGCGTGGTGGGCTCGGTGAAGTGCGCGGCGACCAGCGTCGAGCCGACCTCGCGCACGTCGGTGGGGTCGAAGGTCTCGGCGGTCAGCGCCTGGATGACCCGCGTGGAGAGGCTGGTCAGGAAGTCCTGGACCTCGAGGCCGTTCATCGACACGTAGCTGGTCCCGGCGATCGCCAGCGACCAGGCGCGCGCCATCCGTTCGGCGGCGCGATGGGGGCGGTCCCACGAAGTCGGCGTGGGGCTGATGGCGGTCATGGTCGGCGCGGCTAATCCTTGCGCGCGACGACCGCGCTGCCGACCGCGTTGCCGTCCGGCGGGGACTCCTCGTCGCCGTCGGGGCGCCAGAGGTGGGTCGCGACGACCCCGGGCGGGAGCAGCGTCAGGTCGCCGAGCAGGGCCGCGACCTGTTCGGCGGTGCGCAGGATGAGCGGGGTCGGCGACTTGCGGTACATCTCCCAGGCCTTCTCCTCGGCCGGGGTGAGCGGCCGGTCGAGCCCGGCGTGCGAGAGCACCACGTGGCTGCCGGGCGCTCCGGCGGCGGCGTATGCGGCGACGATGTCGGCCGGGCGCAGCTCGTCCGGGACGAAGTGCAGGACCGCGACGAGCAGGAAGGCGACCGGCCGGTCGAAGTCCAGCAGGTCCCGGATCTCCGGCTGGGCCAGCACCTCGGCGGGGGAGCGCAGGTCGCCGGCGACGACCGCGGTGCCGGGCACCTCGGCCAGGATGGCCCGGCTGTGCGCGACCGCGACCGGGTCGTGGTCGACGTAGACGACGCGCCCGTCGGTGACGCCGGCGTCGGTGAGCACCTCGTGCACGTTGCCGACGGTCGGGATGCCGGAGCCGAGGTCGAGGAACTGCCGGACGCCCTGCGCGGCGAGCTCCCGCACCGCGCGGCGCAGGAAGGCCCGGTTGCTGCGGGCGAGCCCGGCGACGGCCGGCATGACCTTGAGGACCTGCTCGGCGAAGGCGCGGTCGGCGGCGAAATTGTGGGATCCGCCGAGGTAGTAGTCGTAGACCCGGGCCACACTCGGCCGGTCGAGGTCGACGTCGGCCGGGGCCCAGCTGGGACGATCCACGGATCAACACTCCTCGACCTCGGTCGCTTCGTCGCCGAGCATACGTGCGGGCGGGCGGCGAGCAAACCCGCCGCCCGCCCAGACGAGTATCGATCAGCCGATCAAGGCGTAACGGTTGGCCGGCCCCGGAGCAATGGGCCCGGTGGCCAGGTAGGACGTCAGGGCGTCGACGTCGAAGCCGGGCGCGGTGACCCGGCCCGTGCCCTTCGCGAGGTTCAGGAAGCCGTCACCGCCGTTGGCCAGGAAGTCGTTCGTGGTCACCTTGTAGGTGGCCGCCGGGTCGAGGGCAACCCCGTTGAGCTGGATGTTGCTGATCTTCGATCCGGCCGGAGCCGAGGCGCTGATGCTGTACGTGAAGCCGGCCGAGACCTGCAGCATGCGCTGGACGGTCTGGCCCTGGAAGCCCACGAACTGCTGCTCGAGGACGTCCTTGATCTGCGCGCCGGTGAACGACTGGGTGACGACCAGGTTGTTGAACGGCTGCACGGTGAACGCCTCGCCGTAGGTGACCTGGCCGGGCGCCTCGCCGCCGGGGGAGTTGGCGTAGATCAGCGAGGCCCGGATGCCGCCCGGGTTCATGAACGCGATCTGGGCCCCCGCCGAGCCCTTGGTGTAGGCCAGCTGCGCGTCGGCGATGACGTCGCCGAGCGGGGTCTCACCGGAGGCGACCTGGGTCGTGGTGATGTCGGCGCTGATGCTGCCGATGACCTTGTTCGCCAGCGGCGCCACGGCGACGCGGTACTTGTCCGCGATCTTCTTCACCTTGGCGTCGACCAGGGCCGTGTTGCGCACGAAGTTGCCGGAGGCGTCCTTCTGGTACGTGCCGTCCGCGTTCTTCACGCCGTTGTCGACGATCACGTTGGTGCCGGACGCGTCGACGAACTTGCGCGTCTTCTTGTCCAGCGTGACCCGGATGTCGGTGACCAGCGTGCCGGCCGTGCCCGCGCTCGTGACCAGCGAGTTCTTGCCCGAGGAGTTGGGCAGCTCGCAGCTGTAGAACCGGTGCGTGTGGCCGGAGACGACGACGCCGTAGGCCGGGTTGAGGCCCTTGGTGATGTCGGTGATCGGGCCGGCGAAGTTGGCGCAGCCGGACGGGTCCAGCGGCGCGGGCGGGCTGCTCTGCATGCCGCCCTCGTGCACCACGAGGACCATCGACTTGATGCCGAGCCAGCCCAGAATGGTGGCGTACTTGTTGGCCGTCTCGACCTCGTCGTGGAAGTCGACGTTCTTGATGCCCGCGGGGTTGACGATGCCCGGCGTGGCCTCGAGCGTCATGCCGACGAACGCGACCGGCACGCCCTCGTAGAAGCGGATCGTGAACGGCAGCAGGATCGGCAGGCCGTTGGACTTCTGGGTGACGTTGGCGGCGAGGTACTGGAACTTCGCCCCCGAGAACCCGTCGCCGTCCTGGCAGCCGTCGGTCGGGTGGCAACCGCCGAACTGCATCCGGTAGAGCTCGGTGACGCCCTCGTCGAACTCGTGGTTGCCCACGGAGGCGAAGTCGACGCCCATCGCGTTGAGGACCTCGATCGCCGGCTCGTCGTGGAACGCGGCGCTCACCAGCGGCGAGGCGCCGATGTTGTCGCCGGCGACCACCGTGTCGCTGCTCTTGACGCCGGCCTTCTTGGCGTCGTTGCGCAGCTTGGTCAGGTAGGTCGCGAGGTACTCAGAGCCACCGGCGGGAACGCCGTTGATGAGCCCGCCACTGCCGGTCGGCGGGTCGATGTTGCCGTGGAAGTCGTTGAAGCCGAGCAGCTGTGCGGTCGTCGTCGGGCCGGTCTTCTCGGCGAACGAGACCTTGGCCGGGGTCAGTGGCGTCCACCGGTCCGATGCCTGCGATCCGCCGGTCTTGGCCAAGGGCAGCAGTGCGACGACCGCGACGGCGAGTGCGGGCACCGCGAGGTGCTGCGCTAACCGCCAGCCGCGGGCGCTTGGCTGGGCCATGATCTCTCCTTTTGGAAGGACACATGCGTAGATGAACATCCTTGTCGATCGCGTCCGCCGCGCGCGAGCACCACTCGTCGTCGGTTCGGTGTCGTACGGGTAAAAGCGAGGGTCGGCGGCGGGAGGGAACGGACCGGTCGAACGGGCAGTACACACTGCGCGACGATGCAATACCGCTAGGTATCTAGTACGTTGCCGGTGAAGGGACACCTCGCGTACGGAGGCGGCCACCATGCTGAGGCGGTTCACGGCCGTGCTGGTCGTCCTCGCATCGGCCGCGTTGAGTGGGTTGATCTTCCCCGAACGGGTGAACGCCGCCGATCCCGACGGCTGGAAGCCGGTCTTCGCCAACACCTTCGACGATGCGGGCACCCTGCCGACCGGCTGCTCCGCCTACGACGGCGCGCCCGAGGGCGCCCAGGCGAGCTACTTCCGCCCCGAGGCGGTGACGGTCGCCGACGGCCACCTGAGCCTGGCCCTGCACAAGCGCACCTACGGCGGCAAGCCCTACGTCACCGGCGAGCTGCGCTGCGTCGGCGCCGCCCAGCAGTTCGGCCGCTACGAGTTCAAGGCCCGCGCGCCGGTCGGCGCCGGCATCGACTCGATGGCCCTGCTGCGCCCGGTCGACCGCGCCGTGGACCGGCACAACTCGCAGCTGGAGATCATGGCGAAGCCCGGGGCCGAGCAGGCGCTGGTGAGCAACTCCGACGGCACGACGACGAACACCAGGGCGCTGACCGGGACGTTCCGGGACTGGCACACGTACGTCATCGAATGGGCCCCGTCAGGCTTCAAGGTCTACGTGGACGGCGCCCTGCAGTGGCTCGATCCCGCGGTGTCGACGGAGCCGCGGTGGTTCGGCTTCGCCGTGACGACCGGCGACCGGGCCGGCACTCCCGGCTCGTCGACCGCCCTGCCGGCCGAGTTCCAGATCGACTACCTGCGCATCTGGTCCTTCGCCCCGGCGGACGCCGACCCGGGGGCGAGTCCGGTGACGCGGGAGGGTGCGATGCCGGCCGCGCCTGCGGGGGATCGGCATTGGTCGTTGTGGCTGGCGGTGGCGGCGGTGGTTATGGCGGCGTTCGCGTTGTTCGGCCTCGTGGTGCACAAGACTCGGCCGCATCGCCCGAAGTCCTCGCATCGCGCCTGATGCTGTTTGCGCGAAAAGTCGGGCGCTTCGCGCCGCGACTTTTCGGATTTATCGCCTGTCGGGCGGTAAATCCGAATTGGTCGATTCGGGGGCTGTCGTGCGCCGGGGCCGCGGGGCTGCTGGAACGGCGCCTGCGGCTCGCGGGTGGCGAACGCGTCCCGCGGTCCCGCGGGGCACGCCGTGGGCCGGCGGGCCGCGCCGTGGGCCGGCGGGCCGCGCCGTGGGCAGCGCTGAGCGTCCCGCGCTGAGCGCCCCGCGCTGAGCGCGCCGTGAACCGCCCCGCGTCCCGCGGGCCGCGGGCCGCGCCACGGGCCGCGCCTGCGCCACGGGCCGCGCCTGCGCCACGGGCCGCGCCTGCGCCACGGGCCGCGCCTGCGCCACGGGCCGCGCCTGCGCCACGCGCCGCGCCTGCGCCACGCGCTGCGCGCTGAGCGCGCCGTTTGCCGCGCCACGCGCTGCGCGCTGAGCGCGCCGTTTGCCGCGCCACGCGCTGCGCGCTGAGCGCGCCGTGAACCGCCCCGCGCCCCGCGTCCCGCGCCCCCGCGTCCCGCGCCCCCGCGTCCCGCGTCCCGCGCTGAGCGCGCCGTGGCCGCAGCCGCGTGCCGCGCTGAGTGCGTCGCGGGCAGCTGCGGCGCTGAGTGCGCCGCGTTCATCAGCCGTGCCGGGTGCGTCGCGGGCAGGAGCGCCGCGCGCCGGGTGTGTCGCGGGCAGGAGCCGCGTGCCGGGTGCGTCGCGGGCAGGAGTCGCGTCGAGTGCGTCGCGGCAGGAGGCGGCTTCGCTCCAAGCGGATCCGCTGGGGGCGAAACGGCCTGGCGAACCAGCGGCGAGCCGCGAATCATCGGCCGATGAGAATCCTCGTACTCGGCGGCACCGTCTTCCTCGGCCGCGCCCTCGCCCGCCAGGCGCTCCAGGCCGGCCACGACGTCGTCTGCGCCGCCCGCGGCGAGTCCGGCGAGCCCGTCGAGGGCGCCGCCTTCGTCCGCGTCGACCGCGACCGCGCCGACGGGCTGGACGCGATCGAGGGCGCCTTCGACGCGGTCGTGGACGTCGCCCGCCACCCGCACCACGTCCGGCACGCCGTGGGGGCGCTCAGCGGGCGCGTGGGGCACTACACGCTGGTGTCGAGCTGCTCCGCGTACGCCGACAGTGCGACCCCGGGACAGACCGCCGCGACGGCGCCCCTGCTGCTGCCGGACTTCGACGGGGATCCGGGGGCCGGGGCGGAGGAGTACGGGCGGTGCAAGGTGGCGTGCGAGCGCCTCGCGGCCGACGGGTTCGGCGCGGATCGCACGTTCCTCGTGCGCGCCGGGATGATCGTCGGGCCGGAGGATCCGACGTACCGGTTCGAGTACTGGGTCCGCCGGGCGCTGCGCGGAGGCGAGGTGCTCGCCCCAGGCGGGCCGGACGAGGCGGTGCAGCTCGTGGACGTGCGCGATCTGGCCGACTGGATCATCGCCGCGGGCGGGAGCGGGCTGGCGGGGGCGCTCGACGGCATCGGGGCGCCGATGCGCCGGGAGGAGTTCCACGCCGGCTTTGCCGAAGCGGCGGGCGTACCGCAGCAGCTCACCTGGGTCGCGCAGGACTTCCTGCTCGATCGCGAGGTGGCGCCCTGGAGCGGGCCGCGGTCGCTGCCGTTCTGGCTGCCCCTGCCGGAGTACGCGGGGTTCCTGAGCCGGGACGTGACCGCCTCGCTCGCGGCCGGCCTGCGCACCCGGCCGCTCGCCGAGACCGTCCGCGACACCATCGAGGCCATTCGTGACGCATCCCACATCGATGCGAAGAACGGATTGGGTATCGATGAAGAGGCGCAGCTGTTGCGTGAATGGCACGAGCGGTGAGCCGGCGACCTGCCAGTGTTCATCGCGTCACGCTCGCCAAGGCCGGAAAAGGCTGTCGTGTCCCTGACCGTTGCCGATGAACAACCGTGCCCACGAGCGTCAAGCGCCTCCCGCACTGGCGTTCCCAGGGAACTCACAGCGAATTCAGGCGTCTGACGGGCAGGTAGAGCACGTATCACTTGTTGCAACCGAAGCGAACCGGAGCAGTCTCCCGAGCGTCTAGGTAAGTGGTGCAACTCTCAGGGGTCGTCACCGAATCGCCCCTCGGGGCGGAATTCGGCAGGCGCTTTGACTGTTGTGTAGGGGGCATACCCGGGGGGCACCCGTTTTAGCAGGGTGAAACGGGGAAGGCGAAGGATGGAGCGGGGAGGGGCCCGAAGGTGGAGAACGTGAAAGTGGAGATGCGACCCGATACAGGTGCCGAGGAGCGTGACCTGGTCGGCGTGTACCTGCATGAGATCTCCCGCACGCCGCTGCTCGACGCCGCTTCTGAGGTCGAGCTGTCCAAGGCGGTCGAGGCTGGGCTCTACGCCGAGCACCTGCTCGACAGCGACGAGATTCCCGACGGCGTGACCGCGGAGGAGCTGCACCGCCTCGTGGCCGACGGCGAGCGGGCGAAGGACCGGTTCATCCGAGCCAACCTGCGCCTGGTGGTGTCGATCGCGCGGCGCTACGTGCGGTCCGGCATGCCGATGCTCGACCTGATCCAGGAGGGCAACACCGGCCTGGTCCGCGCCGTCGAGAAGTTCGACTACGTGCGTGGATACAAGTTCTCGACATATGCGACGTGGTGGATCCGCCAGGCGATCAGCCGGGCGATCGCGCAGCAGGAGCGCACGGTCCGGCTCCCGGTGCACCTCGTCGAGGACGTCAACCGCATGCGCAACGTCGCGCGGCAGCTCACCCGTGAGCTCGGCAACGACCCGGAGCCGGAGCAGCTGGCGACCGCGCTCGGCGTGCCGGTCGAGCGGGTGCACGAGCTCATGCGCTGGTCGCAGGACACCGTGTCGCTCGACACCCCCGTGGGTGACGACGGCGACACCAACCTCGGCGACCTGGTCGCGGACTCCGACGCCCCGTCGCCGGAGGACGTGGTCCTGGCCGCGCTGGAGCGCCAGCGGATCGAGGGCCTGCTCAACCACCTGGACGACCGTTCGGCCGGCATCATGCGGGCCCGCTACGGCCTCGAGGACGGGCGCGAGCACTCGCTGACCGAGGTGGCGACGCGGTTCTCGCTCTCCCGCGAGCGCATTCGCCAGCTGGAGATTCAGGCGCTCGGCCGGCTGCGTGAGCTGGCCCGGGCGGAGGGCCTGCAGGCCGCCTAGCAAGCAGCTACATCCCCCAAGACGAGCAAGGCCCCGGGTCGGAGCGGACCCGGGGCTTTTTCGCGCGGTGAGACCGAGCCGGCGGCGCGGGAAGGCGCGGGAATCGGTCCGCGGCGAACGGTGGCGGCTGCGCGAACGGCGGCGGCCCGGACCAGGCAGCGGAGCAGTCACGGCGGGCATGCGGCGGCAGTGGCGAGCGGTGAGTGGTCAGCTGCTGCGGTGGCGGCGCGAAGGGATCAGCGGTGAGCTGCGGTGGCGGCGCGGGCCGAGCAGTTGAGTAGTCGTTGCGGCGGGACATCGCTCACGGGCCGCGGAGCTGGGCAGTTCCGCGGCCCGTATGACAGCCATGAGGCGAGTGGCCCTAGAAGGGGTTGCCGCAGACCTTCCAGGATCCACTCTCCTTGATCAGGTCGAAGGTGTGGCTGGACTTGCCGGCGTTCTGGTAGGTCAGGCTGGCGTCGATCTGGGCCGTCTCGTTGCCGTTGTTGTTGCTGTAGGAGCCGCCCCAGCTGATGTCGTGGGCGGTGATGGGGTCCTTCTTGACGTACGCCTCGAAGGTCTCCGGTCCGTAGTTCTGCTGCGCCGAGGAGCACAGCAGGTCGTAGGCGGCCTGGGTCTTGCCGGTCTCGAGCGCGGTCAGGAAGTCCACGGTCGCGGCCTTGGGTTCTTTGGTGGAGCCGTTGACGACAAAGAAGAGCCCGGCGACGCCGCCCCCGCAGCAGAGTACGAAGAGGCCGATCCCGCCGAAAATAATGATCTTCCAGGTTTTACTCACGCGCATCAGCGTATGAATCGAGATCAAGACCTGATGTAAACCATTTGACGCAGGTCATGCCCGATGCGCGACGATTCGCGCGAACGGGAACGGCGTTATGGCGCGGTCGGCACGTGCGCGCGGCCGCGGGCAGAGGCCGGAGCCATGTCCGATGCGAGACAAGCCGCGGGCCGGGAAACGGGGTCGCGAGCCGCGAAAACGGGGCTGCGGGCCGGAAACGGGGTCGCGAGCCGCGAAAACGGGGCTGCGGGCCGGAAACGGGGTCGCGAGCCGCGAAAACGGGGCTGCGGGCCGGAAACGGGGTCGCGAGCCGCGAAAACGGGGCTGCGGGCCGGAAACGGGGCCGCGGGCCGCAGGCCGGGGAATCGAGCGCCGCGAGCCGCGAGCCGCGAGCCGTTTCAGGCCCGCTGTGCGACGACGAAGAGGCGAGGGAACGGCAGGATCGTGCCGAAGGGCTCGCGCGGGTACAGCTGCCGCATCTGCTCCTTGACCTCCGCCGTGAACTCCTCGAGGTTGTTCCCGGAGAGGGCGTCGAGGTAGGGCCGCAGGCCGGTGCCCTTGAACCACTCGAAGACCGGGTCCTCGCCGGGCAGCACGTGGTAGTAGGTCGTCTCCCACGCGTCCACGGTGAGGCCGGCCGCGGAGAGGAGCCGCACGTAGTTGGCCGCGCTCAGCACCGGCGACGCCGAGCGCGGACCCGTGGTGCCCGAGGCGCCCGCCAGCAGCGGTGCCCAGCGCTCCTGTGCCGCCACCGCGACCATGCCCGGGTCGAAGGAGAGCGGCACCTGGAAGGCGAGCGTGCCGCCGTCGTCGAGCGCCGCCGCCCACAGCGGCAGCAGCGTCTCGTGGTCGCCGACCCACTGCAGCGAGGCGTTGGCCACGATGACGTCGAGGGAGCCGCGCTGGGGCCGCCACTCGCCCGCGTCGGCGAGCTGGAAGGTCAGCTGGGCGGTTCGGTGCTCCGCGGCCGCCGCGATCATCGCCGGCGAGGAGTCGAGGCCCAGGATTGCCGCGTCCGGCCAGCGGGAGGCGAGGGTGGCGGTCATCGTGCCGGGGCCGCAGCCGAGGTCGACGACGGCGACCGCGGACGTGGTGGGGATGCGCGCCACGAGCTCGCGGAACGGGCGGGCGCGCTCGTCGGCGAAGCGCTCGTACTGCTGCGGATCCCAGGTCGCCATGCCCCAATGATGAAGGGCCGCCCTTCGATGGGAAGAGCGGCCCTTCGAACAAGCGACGAACTAGACCTTCGGCCGCCCGTACCCGTAGATGCTGTCGACGCCGATCGGCGCCTCCTTCACCACGTCGCCCGTGTGCGGGGCGTGCACGATGGTGCCGGGCTTGACGTAGATGCCGACGTGGCCGAGCCCGTTGTAGAACACGAGGTCGCCGGGCAGCAGCTGGGAGCTGCTGATGTGGGCCACCTTGCTCCACTGGCTGGCCGCGTTGTGCGGCAGGCTCACGCCCGCGGCGCCCCACGCGCCCATGGTCAGGCCGGAGCAGTCCCAGCTGTTCGGACCGGCGGCGCCCCACTTGTAGGGCTCGCCGAGCTGTGCGTAGGCGAAGTTGACGACCTTCTGCCGGGTCGCGTCGTCGACGACGGGCGCCTTGGCGTTGGTCGTGCCGGGCGAGCTCACCTTGGTACTGCCGGCGTTCTTGGCCTTCTTCTGCAGGTCCTCGAGCTTCTTGACGTCGCCCTCGATCTGCTTGCGCTGGTTTTCGAGATCGGCCTTCTGCGTGTTCTGGGCCGCGATCGTCTCGTCCAGCTTGGCCTTGTCGTTCTTGTAGTCCTCGATGCTCTTCTGCTGCTGGTGCGTGATCTGCTGGAGCATCGAGAGCTGGTCCATCAGCGAGCCCGACGACGTCGCGTTGAGCACGATGTTGAGGTTGCGCATGTTGCCGTTGGTCTTGAACGCGGCGATCGCGATCTCCTGGACGGCGCCGTTGGTCGCCGCCACGCTGTCCTCGAGCGTCTTCGCCTTGCTCTGGGAGTCGGCCAGGTCGATGTTGATTTTGTTCCAGGCCTCGACCGTGGCCTCGAGGTCCTTGTTCGACTTGTCGAGCTGAGCCTCGATGTCGGCGAGCGACGGATCCGCGTGCGCGACCGTCGCGGGTGCGAGCACGGTGAGTGAGACGAACCCGATCAGCAGAGTCCGCAGCACCGACCGGCGGGCACGATGTCCAGTGGACAAGGAAAGACCCTTCTGCACCGACACCGCCTACCGGGTTAGCTGACGGGTTCGGGCGGGAAGAGATAGCGCCCTACCGCAGCGTTGCGGATTCACCCCGAGAAGCGCGGGTCCCCGGTTCGCCGCGCGCGCCCGGGGGTGGGTGCGCGCGATGTCGATTCGGCGGCGCTTGCCCGGCGCCGTCCGGGTTGGACGGCGGACTGCCGAGCAGGCCAGAGCCTAACTTAACGTGATCATCTCGCGGGCGAAAGGCGTGCGTCCCGCTCGATATCTATTACCCCAAAAGTCCGTATTACTGCCGGTTGGCCGCCCGTGCCAGACCGTGACATCGGTGCCGGACGGTTACAGATTCGGGGCTTGATTCCTACGCGGAAGCGGGTTAAATACTCCTAACTTCTTACACCGCCGGTGCAAATAGTTCGGGGGTCCGCACGTGCTACGGGTCCAGAACCTCGAGGTCGTCTACGACGATGTGATGCTGGTGTTGCGGGGCGTGGGCCTCGCCGTCCCGGAGGGCCGGATCGTCGCCCTCCTCGGCGCGAACGGCGCCGGCAAGACCACGCTGCTGCGGGCGCTCTCCGGCCTGCTGGGCGTGCACGACGGGGCCGTGACGCGCGGCTCCGTCACCCTGGGCGACACTCCCGTCCACCGCCTGCGCCCCGCCGCGGTCGTGCGGCGCGGGATCAGTCAGGTGATGGAGGGCCGGCGCACCTTCGCCGAGCTCACCGTCGAGGAGAACCTGCGGCTGGGCGCCCATACCCGCCGCCGCGGCGCGGCCGAGGCGATGGAGCGCATGTACGCGCTCTTCCCGGTGCTCAAGCAGCGGCGCGCGGCGGTGGCCGGCTACCTCTCGGGCGGCGAGCAGCAGATGCTGGCGATGGGCCGGGCGCTCATGTCCGACCCGAAGTACCTGCTGCTGGACGAGCCGAGCCTGGGCCTGGCCCCGCGCATGGTCGAGCAGGTGCGGGACCTGATCGTGGAGATCAACCGGGCCGGCACCGCCGTGCTGCTGGTCGAGCAGAACGCGACCATGGCGCTCTCCGTCGCCGAGCACGGATACGTGCTGGAGAACGGCAAGGTCGTGCTCGACAAGCCCGCCGCCGAGCTGCTCGCCGACGACGACATCCGCGAGTTCTACCTGGGATCGCACGCCGCCCACTCGTTCCGCGAGGTCAAGCACTACAAGCGGCGGAAGCGGTGGTTGTCGTGAGCGATGTGCTGACCTTCAAGGACGTGCAGCTGAGCTTCGCGGGCGTCAAGGCGATCAACGGGGTCGACTTCAGCGTCGGCGCCGACGAGCTCTTCGCGGTGATCGGCCCCAACGGCGCCGGCAAGACGTCCATCTTCAACGTGATCTCCGGGGTGTACCGCCCGCAACACGGCCGGGTCCTGCTCGGCGACACCGACATCACCGGCGCGCGCCCCGACCGCGTCGCCCGGCTCGGCGTCGCCCGCACGTTCCAGAACGTCGAGCTGTTCCGCCAGCTCACGGTCGTGGAGAACCTGATGCTCGGCCGGCACCACCACATGCGCTACGGCACCCTCGCCGCCGTCGCCTGGCTCGGCCGCGCCCGCCGCGAGGAGCTGGCCAACCGGGCCCGGGTCGAGGAGATCGTCGACTTCCTCGAGCTCGCGCCGTGGCGCCGGATGCCGGTGGGGCTGCTGCCGTACGGCGTGCAGAAGCGGGTGGAGCTGGGCCGCGCGCTCGCCATGGAGCCGCGGCTGCTGCTGCTCGACGAGCCGGTCGCCGGCATGAATCTCGAGGAGACCGAGGACATGGCGCGGTACATCCTCGACATCCGCGACGAGCTGGGCATCCCGATGATCCTCGTCGAGCACGACATGGGCCTGGTCATGGACCTCGCCGACCGGGTGCTGGTGGTCGACTTCGGCGTCCCGGTCGCGTGCGGCACGCCGAAAGAGGTCCAGCAGCACCCCGACGTGATCCGGGCGTACCTGGGGGAGGGGGTATGACCATCGCCGAGCTGGTGCGCGATCGGGCGCGGCGGACCCCGGACGCGGTCGCGCTGCGGGAGAAGCACCGCGGCATCTGGCGCGAGATCACCTGGCGGCAGTACTGGGACACGGCCCGGTCGGTCGCGCACGCCCTGCGCGGGCTGGGCGTGGAGCCGGGCGACCGGGTCGCGATCCTGTCCGAGAACCGGCCCGAGTGGCTCTTCGCCGACGTCGCCACGGTGGCGCTGCGCGCGGCGACCGTCGGGCTCTACCCGACCAGCCCGTCCGGCGACGTCGGCTGGCTGCTGGCCCACTGCGGCGCGAAGGTGCTCATCGCCGAGGACCAGGAGCAGGTGGACAAGGCCCTGGCGGTGCTGGAGGACTGCCCCGGGCTGCTCAAGATCGTGTACCTCGATCCGAAGGGCATCCGCAACCGGTACACCAACGATCGCCTGCTCTTCTGGGGCGACCTGCTCGCCGGCGTCTCCCAGGAGGACCTGGAGCTCGCGGCCGAGCCCGGCGACCTGGCGACGCTCGTCTACACCTCCGGCACGACCGGGCGGCCCAAGGGCGCGATGCTCACCGTGTCCAATGTGGACTTCGCCGTCGGCGTGCTGCGCGGCGAGGGCGGGCTCACCGATCCGCCGCCCGGCCCCCGTGACCTGCTGCTGTCGTATCTGCCGCTGTGTCACGTGGCCGAGCGCGTCTTCACAGTGTGGCTCGGCGCGGCCACGGGCGTGGTCGTGCACTTCGGCGAGTCGATCGCGACCGTGCAGGCGGATCTGCGCGAGGTACAGCCGACGATCCTCTTCGGTGTCCCGCGCATCTGGGAGAAGATGCTCGCCGGCGTCACCACGCGCATCGCCGGAGCGTCGCGGCTCAAGCGCGCCAACGCCCGGCTGTGGCTGCGGGTCGCCGACAGCATCGGGGCAACCCTCGCCGCCAACGGCGGGCGGCACACCCCCGGCAGCCGGCTGCGCTACGCGCTGGGCTGGCTGTGCTGCTACCGCGCGCTGCGGGAGCGGATCGGGCTGCGGCACGTGCGGTACGCGGCCAGCGGCGCCGCCCCGGTCGCGCCCGAGGTGCTGCGGTTCTTCATGGGCATCGGGGTGCCGATGCACGAGGTGTACGGCATGACGGAGAACGCCGCCATCGCCACCGCCAACCGGCCCGGCCGCGTCCGCCTCGGCACCGTCGGCGAGCCCCAGCCCGGGGTCGAGGTCCGCATCGGCGACGGCGGCGAGATCCTGACCCGGCACGCGGGGACCTTCGCCGGCTACTACGCCGACCCGGACGCCACCGCCGCGGCGCTCACCCCCGACGGCTGGCTGCGCACCGGGGACATCGGGGCGCTCGACGGCACGCACCTGCGCATCACCGACCGCGCCAAGGACATCATCATCACCGCGGGCGGCAAGAACATCGCGCCCAGCGAGCTCGAGAACGCGCTGAAGGCCTCCCCGTACGTCAAGGAGGCCGTCGTCGTCGGGGACCGCCGGGCCTTCCTCACCGCGCTGGTCGGCATCGAGCTGGAGACCGTCGGCGAGTGGGCCCAGCGGCGGGGCCTGGCCTACACCACCTACCGCGACCTGTCCGGCAAGCCGGAGGTGCTGGCCCTCGTGCGCGGCATCGTCGACGAGGTCAACGCCGGCCGCGCGCCGGTCGAGCAGCTCAAGACGTTCCGGCTGCTGCCCAAGGAGCTCGACCACGAAACCGGAGAGCTGACCGCCACGCAGAAGGTGCGCCGCGCCGCGGTCGCCGAGGCCTTCCGCGCCGAGGTCGACGAGATGTACCGGAGTCCGGCGTGAAGGATCTGCTCGAAAGCGTGCTGCGGGGCATCGGCACCGGCAGCGTGTACGCGCTGCTGGGCCTCGGCTTCGTGATCATCTACAAGGCGACGCGGGTGATCTCGTTCGCCCAGCCGTCGTTCATGCTCGCCGGGGCGGTGCTGGTGACGTACCTCGCCGGCCCGCTCGGCTTCTTCGCGGCCCTGATCGCCGCGGCCGCGCTCACCGGCGGCCTGGCCCTGGGCGTCGAACGGCTCGCGGTGCGCCCGATGATCGGCCGCCCCGTGTTCACCGTCGCCATCATCACGCTCGGCATCGACATCGCCGTGCGGGTCGTCGACAACGCCTTCATCGGCCTCGACGTGCGCCACGTCGGCGACCCGTGGGGGCTGAAGGTGTTCAAGCTGCCCGGCGGGGTCGTCGTGGAGCAGCGGCACGTGGCGATGGTGCTCACGACCGCGGTGCTCATCGCGGCGCTGTTCGCCTTCTTCCGGTACACCCGCACCGGCCTGGCCATGCGGGCCGCCGCCTACGACCAGGAGGCGGCGCTCGCGCAGGGGGTCAGCGTCGGGTCGGTCTTCGCGATGTCGTGGGCGCTGGCCGGGGCCCTCGCGGCCGTGGCCGGCACCTTCGCCGCGGTCGGCGGCAGCGTCAGCGAGTCGCTGTGGCTGGTCGCGCTGACCGCGCTCCCCGTGATCATCCTCGGCGGGCTGGACTCGCTGCCGGGGGCGGTCATCGGCGGGGTGGTGGTCGGGGTGGTGCAGGAGGTCACCGCGGCCTACCAGGGCCACCTGCCGTGGCTCGGCGGCAACTTCTCCGTCGTCACGCCCTACGTCGTCATGCTGCTCGTCCTGCTGGTCCGCCCGTACGGGCTGTTCGGCACCCGGGAGGTCACGCGCGTATGAGAAAGCGTCCGCTGCTGCACACCGCGTACTCCCAGGACTTCGCGCTGTTCGGCACCGCCGTCCAACGCTCGTTCGTGCTCGTGGGGCTGCTCGTCGCGCTGGCGATGCCGTTCCTGGTGCAGGACGACGTGCTGCAGCTGCTCGGCCTCGCGTGCGTCACGGCCCTCGGCGCGCTCGGCCTCAACATCGTCACCGGTCTCGCCGGGCAGGTGTCCCTCGGCCACGCGTTCTTCCTGGCCATCGGCGCCTACACGGCGGCCGCGCTGGCGGGTGACCCGGACGGGCGCACGATCGGCTTCGGGGTCACCGAGATCCTGGTCTGGCTGCCCGCGGCGGGGCTGGTCGCGGCGCTGGCCGGGATGCTGGTCGCGCCGCTGGCCACCCGGCTGCGCGGGCTCTACCTGGCCGTGGTCACGCTCGGGCTGGTCTTCATCGGCGGGCACGTCATCAACGGCTGGTCCGAGCTGACCGGCGGGCCCGGCGTGGGCCGCCAGCCCCCGGCCCCGTCGCTGCTGGGCCTCGACCTCAACACGTCGGGCGCGTTCCTGACCAGGGACCAGAAGTTGTACCTGCTGATGCTGGTCCTGCTGCTGATCGGCGCCCTGGCCGCGCGCAACCTGGCCCGCTCGCGCGTGGGCCGGGCGCTCACCGCCATCCGGGACCGTGACATCGCGGCCGGCGTGATCGGGGTCAACCTGGCCCGCTACAAGACGGTCGCCTTCGGGGTGTCGTCGTTCTACGCCGGCTGCGCCGGTGCGCTGCTCTACGTCGGGGCGGGCTACTTCGACCCGACCTCGTTCGACCTGCTGCTCTCGGTGCAGTACATCGCCATGATCCTCATCGGCGGGGCCGGCACCGTGAGCGGCGCGATCCTGGGCGCCTTCCTGATCACGCTGCTGCCGCGGCTGACCCGGGAGATCCCGTCGCTCCTGCCGTTCATCAGCTCGTCCCCGGCCGAGTCGCCGAACGCCTACCAGCTCGAGACCGTCCTCTACGGCGTGCTGATCGTCGTGTTCCTGATCTTCGAGCCGCGGGGGCTGTTCGGCATCTGGATACGGCTTCGCAACTACTGGAAAGCCTGGCCCTTCTCGTACTAAGGAGCCCATGCATGAAACGGTCGATCGCCCTCACCCTGGCCGCGGTGCTCGCCGCGGCCGGGCTCTCGGCCTGTCGCGGCGCGGACAACACCGACGCCCAGAACGCCGGCGGCACCAAGACCGACGTCGGCATCACCAAGGAGCCGTGCCCGAAGTCCGAGCACAAGGACCGCGGGTGCATCTACCTCGGCATCATCTCCGACCTCACCGTCGGACCGTTCCACGCCCTCGCCGTGCCGATCACCGAGGCCCAGAAGAAGTTCTGGCAGCGCGTCAACGCGCAGGGCGGGATCGGCGGCTACGACGTCGACGCCGAGACCTACGTGCGCGACAACAAGTACAACCCGCAGACCCACAACGAGGTATACCAGGAGATCAAGGGCAAGGTCCTGGCGCTCGCGCAGTCGCTGGGCTCGCCGACCACGGCCGCGATCCTGCCCGACATGAAGCAGAACAACGTGCTGGCCACCCCGGCCGCGTGGACGTCGGCGTACGCGTTCGAGGACAACATCCTCGAGTCCGGCGCCAACTACTGCTTCGAGTCGATGAACGCCGTCGACTACGCCAAGGACGCCTTCAAGCCCAAGTCCGTCATGGCGGTCCACCTGGCCGGCGACTACGGCGACGACGCCGCCGCCGGCACCAAGATCGCCGCGGAGAAGAACGGCATCACGTTCATCGACGTGAAGACCGACTCGGGCACCGACAAGCAGGCCGGCGCGATCAACGCGATCGTCAGCCAGAAGCCGGACCTGGTCATCATCACCACCGGTCCGGCCGACACCGCCGCGGTCGTCGGCGGGGCCGCCCAGCGCGGCTACACCGGCAAGTTCATCGGCACCAGCCCGTCGTGGAACCCGGGCCTGCTGCAGAGCCCGGCGGCCCCGGCGCTCAAGGCGCTCTACCTGCAGACCGCGCCGTGGAAGACGTTCTCCACCGACTCGCCCGGCCACAAGGCCATGCGCGAGGCGCTGGGCTCCTCGGTCACCCCGAACGACGGCTACACGTCCGGCTGGGTCTGGTCGTACCCGCTGCTCGCGGCGCTCAAGAAGGCCCAGGCCGACGGCGACCTGACCCGGGCCGGGCTCGTGAAGGCCGCGAAGTCGCTGACCAAGGTCGACTACGAGGGCATGCTGCCCGACGGCGCCGGCAACTTCGCCGGCGGCCCCGACGGGCAGTTCCGCCAGTCGCTGCTCTACAGCCCCGCCACCGGCAACGGCACGACGGACGTGCCGCTGGTCAAGGACTACTTCGTCGGCCCCACGGCCAAGGACTACAAGCTCGACAAGCCCTGTTACGAAAAGCTCTGAGCATGCTTACTTGAGCTCACTCGCCACCTGTCGCAGGAGGTCCAGCGTGGCCTCCTGCGACAGTGCGAGGTTGGCCAGCCGTTCGAGGATCATCCGGTACGCCGCGATGAGCTCCGGCTCCTCCCACAGCAGGTGCTGGCGCCAGAGCACGCCGTCGTCGGCGCCGAACTCCAGCAGCGTGAAGTCGCCGTCCCAGCCGGGGTGGTAGCCGGCCCCGAGGGGCACCACCCGGATGTCGGCGTACGGGCGCTGCGCCACGTCGATCGTGTGCTCCAGCTGGTCGACTAGCAGCGACTCGTCGCCGGAGACGGGGCCGCGGCGCAGCACCGACTCGTCCAGCAGGACCTGCACGCTGGGCGGCTCGCTACGGGCGAACAGCTCCTCCTGGCGGCGCAGGTGGAACTCGACCCGCCGCTCGGCCGCCGGGGACTCGGCGTCCGTGGTGGCGTGCGCGTACCGCCGCGTCTGCAGCAGCGTCGGGAACATGATCGGCGCCCACTCCCCGACGCGGGCCGCCTCCGCCTCGAAGCCCACGTAGGTGACCAGCTGCGCGGACAGGGTCGGACGGTACTCGTCCCACCACATCCGCCGCTTCGCCGCCCGGGCCAGCTCCAGCAGCTCGTCGACCGTCCGCGGGTCGTGGACCCGGTAGTAGGCCAGCAGACTGCGCAGGTCGCTCACGGAGATGGCGACCGTGCCGTTCTCGATGCGGATGAGCTTGGACAGCGACCACTCCATCTCGGCCGCCACCAGGTCCTGGGTCAGCTCCCGCTCGCGCCGCAGCCGTCGCAGCTCGGCTCGGAGGCGGCGCTTGCCCACGATAGGCCCGCTCATGGCCATCACCCCAATCGCGTACACACATGGCATCGCCCCGGTCGAGGGCTCCGCCTGTCTACCCGGATTGCGGCAGATGCACCTATCTGGGCGCGTGGGCTGCGAGAAAGATTTTGGCCATGGCGCTGGCCAGGTCGCCGGGGTCGTTCGAGGCGACCGCCTGCCCCCCGGTCAGCTGCGACATCTCCCGCAGCACGGTCATGTCGGCGTCGCCGCCGTAGCCGATCGCGAAGACCATCACCGGCCGCCCGGGGTCGCGCAGCCCGGTGAGCCGGCTCAGGAACTGCTCCTTGGGCATGGAGAACCTCGAGTCCTGGTCGCGGCCGTCGGTGAGCACCACGACGAGGTTGACGGCGTCGGAGGCGAACCGGTCCTTCAGGTCACCCACCCCGCGCAGCACCGTCTCGAACAGCGGGGTCCCCGCCTTCGGCATCGCCGCGTACTGCTCCGCCACCTTGCGCATCGCCTCGCGCCGGGGCACGTCGCCGACCGCGTCGCTCATCGGGCCGAACGGCAGCGCCACGGTGAACGGCGGCGCCTCGGCCCCGGGCGAGGCGAACATCCACACGCCGAGGCTGGTCTCGTCGCCGAAGAGCTGGGCCGCCTGGACTCCGGCCGAGCGCAGCAGCCCCGCCTTGGTGGTCGCGTTGCCGGCCCGGTCGCGCACCTCGTCGTTCATCGAGGCGGACGCGTCCACGAGCAGCAGCGTGTGGTAGGCCAGCCGCTTGTACTGCGCCCAGGTCGCGGCCCACTCGGCCACGTTGTCCGGCAGCCCGATCGCCGCCTGGTACTTCGCCGTGAGCCCGTCGCCGCCCGGCGCCGCGTCGCCGGCCGGCCGCAGCCCGCGGCTGGTGAGCCGGTCGGCGAACTCCTTGGCGTGCATCCGCTCGGCCAGCCGGGCCGCGAGCGCCTTGAGCTCCCCGTCGCCGGCCGCCTTCGGGGTCATCAGCAGCGGGAAGTCGGCCTCGGCGATGGCGTCGGCCGGGTACAGCGCAGCCATCGCCACCGGGTGCCGGGTCTGCTGGTAGCGCCAGAAGTCCTGCTCGGTGAGCGTGAACAGGCCCACGTCGCGCAGGGCCCGGGCCGAGTCGGTCTGCTGCGCCAGCTTCTCCAGCAGCTTGGCCGGCTCGGCCTCGGCGTCGGCCAGCCGCGCGCGCACCGACAGCGCCCGCATCTGGGCGATGCCGGGGTCGGTCGTGGTGCGGGCCATCGCGCTCTGGATCTCCATCGCGGCGAGCAGCCCCGCCGTGTCGCGCAGCGGGCTGCCCATGCTGAGCTTCGGGCCCTGCCCGTTGTTGAGCGCGGCGCCCAGCGCGGCCCACGTCGGCTGCTTGTCCGGCCAGCCCAGCCCCTCGGCGTAGGCCCTGGGGGCGGCGATGACGACCGGGGTGCGGGCCAGCGAGACGGGCTCGGGGGCATAGTCGAACTTGGCCAGCCGGGCCCAGCCCGCGGTCGCCGGGATCCAGGCCTCGCCGCCGGCGTAGGTGTCGGTGGCGGTGATGGCGACCAGCTTGCAGCCGCCCTGCTGGTTGGCGCCGATGTCCGCCGCGGCCTGCTCGACGACGGGGGCGAGCTCGGGGGTGACGGTGGTGCGCAGCACCCCCCGGCCGCCGCAGGTCGCAGCCGCCGCTCCGGCCGCGCCGTCGGAGTGCTCGGCGCGGTTGCGCGAGGCGAGGTTGAGCCCGACCGCGACCCCGGCGGCCACGGCCAGCGCGACGATCACCACGCCGACGGCCACCCACAACTTGGTGCCCGGGGGCTGGTCGGACGGTGCCGGCTGCTGCGGCTGTGGCGGGGGCGGGACGGGCCTTCGGTGTTCCCGGTATTCATGGTGGTCGGGGGCGGGCGGCCACTCCTGGGGGTAGAGCGGCGGCAGCCAGTCGTCGCGGCGGGGTCGGGCCGTATGCGCCGGTGGAGGCGGGGGGTCGTCCTCCGCCGGCGCATACGGCCCTTCCTCCTCGTACTCCGCGGGGTGGTCGTCGGAGTACGAGTCGCCGTCGTCGGCCGGCGCCCAGGGGGAGGGGCGCGCGGCCCACGCCGGCGATGGTGCGTCGCCAGGGGGTGGCGGGGGTGGCGGGGACTCGGTCGATGCCGTGGGGGCCCACGGTGAGGGGGCTGGGGCGGGCGTCTCGCGCGGGGGCGGGACGTAGATCCCGTCGGCCGTGAGGTCGTCGTCGCCGCGACGCCTGTGGTGCCGGCCCTCCGTCATGGCCTCCCTTTCTCTCCTTGCGAGCCCGCTACGGTGCGCGAGGGTGCGGACGCGCGATGCGGTCAACCTAGCACCGGTGGGCGTCGATGTGTGACCGCCCGACTACGTACTGATCATGAACTTGCCTTGCGGTATCTGGATATTCGGCCATTTGGGATCGAAGCGATAAAACGTGGTGAAAACCTCATCCAGGGCGCTCATCTGGCGCTCGGTCCGGCCGATTCTTTGCACGGTGGCATCTATTCGGCCGTGCGCTCGTGCGGCCGGCGGGGGAGGTACGGGCGGGGATGGCACTGGATCGGCGGCTGCTGCGCTGGATCACGGGGTTCGCCGTGCTCAGCGTCGCCTGGCTGATGGCCCAGTGGCCCCAGCCGCTGCTGCACCCCGCGCTCGGCTGGCTGCCGGCGCCCGTCTGCACCGTGCTCACGGCGGTCGTGTGCCTGCGCACGACCCGCGCCGCACCCGACCGCCGCGCCGGGCGCTTCTGGCGTCACATGACCCTCGTCATGGCCGTGATCATGGCCGCGATCTGGAGCAGCGCCTACGACTCGCTGCTCGGGCCGGGCGCGCCCACCCAGCGCTCCAGCCCGCTGACGCTGGTGCTGTTCCTCGGGGCCGTGGTCGTGGTCGTCTGGGCCCTCCTGCGCCTGCCGATGGGCCGGCGCAGCCGCCGCGACCTGCTCACCTTCAGCCTCGACATGGCCGTGGTCCTGGCCGCCGCGATGCTCGTGGCCTGGTTCTTCGCCGCGCGGGCCGAGGTGAGCCTGACCGGCGTCACCGGCACCTCGTGGACCCTGTTCGGCGTCCTGCTCATGCTCTTCGCGGCCATGTTCGCCCTGGCCAAGGTCGCCCTGGCGGGTGCCGGCGCGCTCGATCGGCGGTCGCTGTGGATCATGGGCGGCACCCTGCTGGCCGGGGGGCTCGCTGGCTCGGCGGCGCCGTTGCTGGAGTCGCGGCCGTACGTCAACGACTGCCACATCTCGATCCCGGCCTGCTGCGTCGGGCTGGCCCTGGCCGCGATCCGCCAGCGCCGGGCCTTCGGCGAGCCGGTGGCGACCGTGACCCGGCGCGAGCGGCGGCCGTTCAGCCTGGTGCCCTACGCCGCGATCCTGGCCGCCGACGCGTTCGTGCTGGCCGGGATCGGCGCGAGCCCGCGCGAGACCCGCATCCTGGTCGGCGGCTCGGTGCTGCTCACGCTGCTGGTCGTGGCCCGGCAGCTGGTCTCGCTGTACGACAACTCGCACCTGCTCGCCCGCGTCGACGCGAGCATGCTGAAGCTGCGCCGCCACGAGCGCCGGTTCCGCTCGCTCGTCCAGCACTCCTCGGACATGTCGGCCATCTGCGACGCCGGCTTCCACGTCACGTACGCGAGCCCGAGCCTGCTCCGCTTCACCGGCGAGCGCTCGGCCGCGGCCATCTCGCTGCGGGACATGGTCCACCCGGGCGACCGGGAGGCCCTCGGCCGCGCGACCGCGAGCCTCGCCACGCCGGGCAGCACGACGACCCTGCAGCTGCGCCTGCGGCACCCGGACGGCACCTGGCGCTGGTTCGAGGTCGTCACCACCAACCTCGTGCACGACCCCAGCGTCCGGGGCGTGGTCGCCAATGCGCGGGACATCACCGAGTCGCGGCGCTACCAGGACCAGCTCAGCTACCAGGCCTCGCACGACGGGTTGACGGGGCTGGCCAACCGCTCGCTGTTCGCGGCCCGGACCGCCGAGGCGGTGGCCGAGTCGCGCTGGGGCTCCGGCGGTGCTGTGGTCGGCGGCGTCACGGCTGGCGGCGTCACGGCTGGCGGCGCTGGGGCTGGCGGTGTTGCGGCGGGCGGTGTTGCGGCCGATGGGGGAGTCGGCGGTGCTGGGGTCGGTGGTCCGGTGGCGGGCGGGTCCGGCGAGGGTGGTGCTGAGGTGGCGGTCGCGCTGATCGATCTCGACGACTTCAAGGCGATCAACGACCGGCTCGGGCACGCGGTCGGGGATGCGCTGCTCGTCGAGGTGGCCGAGCGGCTGCGCGCGACCGTCGGGGCCGGCGACGTCGTGGCGCGGCTCGGCGGGGACGAGTTCGCGGTGCTGCTGATCGGGGCCGACCGCGACCGCAGCGCGGCCATCGCCGAGGCGTTCATCGACGCGCTCGCCGCGCCGGTCCGGGCCGCCGGGTACGAGCTGCTGGTGCAGGCGAGCATCGGCGTCGCCCGGCACACCGCGGACTGCGCGGCGAGCGACCTGCTGCGCCGGGCCGACATGGCGATGTACGCGGCGAAGGAGCTCGGCAAGAGCCGCTGGGTCGAATACGGCCCGGAGCTCGACGCGCACGCCGTCGAGCACGCGCAGCTGGCCGCGGAGCTGAGCCAGGCGCTCGACCGCGACGAGCTGACCGTCGTCTACCAGCCGATCGTGGGCCTGCCCGGCGGTGAGGTCCGCGGCGTGGAGGCCCTGGTCCGCTGGCACCATCCGGCGCGCGGCATGGTCTCCCCGGCGACGTTCATCCCGGTCGCGGAGCGCACGGGCCTCATCGTGCCGATCGGCGCCTGGGTGCTGCGCCAGGCCTGCCGTCAGGCCGCCGACTGGACCGCGCTGCTCGGCGACGCCGCCCCGGCCAAGATCAGCGTGAACGCCTCGGCCCGCCAGCTGCTCGAGCCGGCGTTCGTCGCCACGGTCGAGGCCACCCTGCGCGAGACCGGGCTGGACCCGTCCCGCCTGAACATCGAGATCACCGAGACCGCGGTCTTCGGCGGCGGCCGCGCCCTGGACACCGTGCGGGGGCTGCACGCGCTCGGCGTGAAGATCGCCCTGGACGACTTCGGCACCGGCCACTCGTCGCTGGGCCTGCTGCGCAGCTGTCCCGTCGACGTCCTGAAGGTCGACAAGTCCTTCGTCGACGGCGTGACGGGCACGGTGGAGCAGGAGGCGATCGCGACGTCGATCAGCGAGATCGCCCAGGCCCTGCGCCTGGAGGCGGTGGCCGAGGGCGTGGAGACCCCCGAACAGGCGGCGAGGCTGCTGGAGCTCGGCTACCGGCTGGCCCAGGGCTTCCACTTCTCCCGCCCGCGGCCCCCGTCGGAGATCCCGGCCCTCTGCGCGCCGCCGCTGGCTCATGCGGAAGCGAGCGCGACCACCGGGGGGATGGCAGATCGCGCCCGCTTCCGCACTTTAGGGGGCGAGTAAAGCCTTCAGGGTGCCAAGACCTTGGCTGCGGTCTTGCCACGACGGACGCCGGGATTCCTGGCGGGAGCGACGGTCAGCAGGTGACGCGGACCCGAGCAGGGACGCTCTTGAGCTCTTGCAATGACTACGGCCAACCGCAACGGCCCGACGGGCCGCGCATACTTCTCTGCCGCGTGGCCAGGAGACACACTGCCCCCGGCCCCCGGAGAGTCCCTTGGAGAGTCCCTTAGAACGTCACGCCACCGCACCCCACATCGCCGAGAAGGCCGCCGCCTCCCCGGCCAGCCACCGCTCCACCTCGTCGACCTTCACCGCCGTGCCGGGCCGCAGCGCATCCCCGCGCCGCAGGTCCACCAGCACCGGCGCCGCGTTCGGCAGGACCAGGTCCATGTGTCGCCCCATCAGGTGCAGCGTCGCCACGGCCGCCTCGTCCTGCGGCGGATCCTCGTCGAAGTGCAGCCGCACCGCCTCGCCCCGCCCGTCGGGATACCGCAGGCCGAAGTGCGGGTTGATCTTCACCGGGAGCGTCCCGATCATGCAGAGCGCGTCCCGCGTCGGCGTCACCTCGACCGGCGTCGGGATGGACTCGAGGTAGCGCAGGGCGCCGGGGACCACCGACTCGTAGAGCGGCTTCCACCGGGCGTTGACCTGGTCGACGACGGCGTTGAGGTAGGTGCCGCCGGTCCGGAACTGGATGTCCGCCTTCAGGGCCTTCACGAGCTGGCCGTGCGGGTTGAAGCCGTGCCCCGACTCGCGCTGCCGGCGCAGGCCGCCGACGAAGCTCGCCTTGCGCGGGCCGGTCCGCCCGACGTAGCGGGTGAAGCTGAGCAGGGTGGCGTAGGGGACGGATCCGGTCGAGGTTACGGGCGCGGTCACTGGCGCTCTCCTCCCAGGTCAAGAGCGTCTTTCGTACATACATTCTAATGGATCCGCGCAAGGATGCCCACCCCGTTCGGACGGTGGGACAGTGATCAGTGACGCTATGTGAGATCGAGAACCGTCAGCCCATGAGGTTCTCGACGGGGCCCAGCATGAGCCGCACGCCGAAGGCCAGGCAGGCGAGCACGACGATCACGAAGAAGCTCACGTAGACGATGGCGGGCACCCGGGTGAGCCGCGCGATCTGGTCGGCGTCGGAGTTCGGCGCCTGCCGGCGGAAGCGCGACTGCTGCAGCTCGAAGACCGCCCGCACGCCGCCGAGCAGCATGAACCAGGCGAACGCGTAGGCGAAGGCGCCCTGGATCTTCGCGTCGGCGAACCACGACACCCCGAAGATGATCGCGCCGGCGGCGACCACCGAGATCACGCCGTAGAAGTTGCGGATCATGATCAGCATGAGCACGAGCAGGACCAGCAGCAGCCAGAGCAGGATCGTGATCCGGCCGGCGCCGAGGATCGCGGCGGCGGCCAGGCCCAGCAGCGACGGCGTGATGTAGCCGGCCAGGCCGGTGATGACCATGCCGGGGCCGTTGGGGCGGCCGCGGGACAGGGTCAGGCCCGAGGTGTCCGAATGCAGGCGGATGCCCGACAGGCGGCGGCCGCTGAGCACCGCGGCGAGCGCGTGGCCGCCCTCGTGCGCGATGGTCACGAAGTTGCGCATGACCTTCCACGCCGGCCGCAGCAGCACCGCCAGCAGAGCGGCCACGGCGGTCGCGATGACCACCTCGCGCGGCGGGGACGGTTGGCGGCCGAGGGCGTCGTGCAACACGTCGAAGGCAGCATCCACCACGAGTGCAGAGCCTGCCATCTCACGTGTTGAATGAACAGCGTGGAGATCAGGCGCTTTGCGGAAACCGACTGGCCGGGTGTGTGGGACGTATGGCACGAGGTGGTCGCGGCCGGCGAGAGCTACGACAACGACCCGGCCTCGACCGAGACCGACGCGCGCGGGCACTGGCTGCTCGCGCCGCCGTGGGAGCAGTGGGTCGCGGTCGAGGACGGCGAGGTGCTCGGGACCTACAAGGTGGGGCCGAACAAGGGCCGCCTCGGCGCGCACGTGTCCAACGCGAGCTTCATGGTCTCGTCCCGGGCCCGCGGCCGCGGCCTCGGGCGCACCCTCGGCGAGCACTGCCTCGACCGGGCCCGCGCGCTCGGCTACGCCGCGATGCAGTTCAATGCGGTCGTCTCGACGAACACGGTCGCCGTGCGGCTGTGGCGCTCACTCGGGTTCATCATCGTCGGCACGATCCCCGACGGCTTCCAGAGCACGAAGCACGGGCTGGTCGACTTTCATATCATGTATCGGCAGCTGTGATGGTGTGCAACCGCCGCCGGGTCCCCCTTGGGGGGCGTACTTGCTGGTACAGCTTGTGACCTTCATCCGGCATTCTGTACGAATACCCCGATGCGTACTCCGCCCGAAGCGCGCTACGACACGGACGATCACCACAGCGGTGATCTGACCGGTTATCGGATCGGTGACGCGTACGAGCTGGTCGAGCCCATCGGCGGCGGCGGGACCGGCACCGTGTGGCGGGCCCGCGCCCTGGCCGGCGACGAGCAGGTCGCCGTCAAGCTGCTGCGCGAGGACCTCATGTCCGAGCCGAAGGCCGTCAACCGGTTCGTGCAGGAGCGCGCGATCCTGCTCATGCTCCGCCACCCGCACATCGTCCGGGTCCGCGACCTGGTCACCGTGGGCACCTCGCTCGGCCTGGTCATGGACCTCGTCGAGGGCGGCAGCCTGCGTGACTACCTGCACGAGCGGGGCACCCTGGCCCCGGCCGAGGCCGCGACGCTGCTGGCCCAGGTCGCCGAGGCGCTCTCGGCCGCGCACCGCCGCGGCGTCGTGCACCGCGACCTCAAGCCGGACAACATCCTGCTCGACCGCGTCGACGGCGAGCTGCACTGCCGGCTCACCGACTTCGGCATCGCCCGGGTCCTCGACACCCCGAGCATGACGACGCCGGGCGCGCTCGTCGGCACTGCCAACTACGTCGCGCCGGAGGCGGTCTACGGCGGGCGTCCGGCCCCGGCCGCCGACATCTACGCGCTCGGCGTCGTGCTCTTCGAGCTCACGACGGGCCGCCCGGCCTACGCCGGCGGCCCCGCGTGGGCCATCCTGCGCCGCCACGTCGACGAGTCCCCGAGGCGCGTGCCCGGCATGCCCGACGCCGTGTGGCAGGTCGTGCAGGAGTGCATGGACAAGCGCCCCAGCCGGCGCCCGACCGCCCGTGAGCTCGCCACCGCCCTGCGTTCCGTGGCCCGCCGCACCGCCGACGTGCCCCCGCTCCCGCCGCAGTCGGTGGAGGAACGCCTCACCACGATCCAGCCACCCCTGCCCGCGCAGCGCCCGGCACCGACCCGTTCCCGGGCCGCATTTCTGGCGTTGGTACTGCTCGTGCTCGCGCTGATCGCCGTACCCGCCTGGCAGTACCTCCATCGCGACCACTCCACCGACACCGCCGACGGCGTGCGCGCGACTCCGGCCCCCGCGGTGCCCCCGTCCGCCGCGACGCGCAGTGCCGGGGCCGCCGCCGCTCCCAGCCGCGGCGCGGGCTCGTCGCGGGCCGGCGACAAGAGCGCCGCGGCGTCCCTCCAGCCGGGCGCGCAGGTCGAAGGCTCGGATGCCTTCGGGCCGTACGTGTGCGGCGAGCAGTACACGTGGGACATCGGCCACCCGGCCCTCGGCAAGCCCTGTCACGCCCTGGCCGCCGACCGCGTCCGGCTCATCGGGCACATGCAGAGCATCCCCGGCGTCCAGGCCGACATCAGCATGTCGATCCTCGACCTCGGCTCGGGCCGGACCGCGGACGGCCCGCACGAGTGCAACGGCCTGCTGTTCACCGACTTCGCGCCCAACCACGACTGCGGCCCGTTCGAGGCGCACCTGCCGCGGGGCCATCGGTACGTGGCGGTCCAGCGCTGGGTCTACACGAACCGTGCCCTGCTGCCGGACGGCGAGGTCCGCGGCGTGGAGTTCGACTGGTAGACCGGTCGTCCCGGCTGGCAGGAAATGGGGCCGGAAAATGTCGTACCCCTGTGGTGAAGTGTGGGGTATGACGGGGGATGGTCCGGAGGGACTCGATGAACTGCTCGACGAGCACTGCGCCAGCATCGGCGCGCTGACCCGGCACCTGCGCGAGGTGATCCTGAGCGCCCGCCCGGAGCTGACCGAGCGCGTGTATCGCGGCTGGAACGGGCTGGGCTTCCACCATCCGTCGCGGGGGTACATCGCGGCGGTCTTTCCCCGGGAGGACTCCGTCGCCGTCGGTTTCGAGCACGGCGCGGACCTGCCCGATCCGCACGGGCTGCTGGAGGGGACCGGGAAGCGGGTGCGGTATCTCCGGTTCAAGCCGGACGACAGCGCCCCGACGCACGAGCACCTGATCGAATACCTGGACCTGGCCGTCGCCTGACTCCGCTGCGTCGGCCCTCTCGCTCATCGGTGTGGGCGGTCTTTCGGGCCGCGATCTCGTGCGTCCGGTTTTCGCGGCCTCGGGGCGGCCCGTCTGTGGGCAGGTCGTCGCGGGCGGCTCGTCAGAGTGCAGCTCGCCGGGGTCGGCTTGTCAGGGCCGGCTTGTCAGGGAGCGGCGAGCCTAGGCGGGACCACCTGGAGGCCGTCGGAGCGAAGGGCCCGGCCGTCCTCGGTGACCACGGCGCTCTCGTGGCCGGGGAGGGCCGCCAGCCAGTCGATGCCGGGCAGGCCCATGGCCAGGGCGGCGGTCGCGTACGCGTCGGCGGTGCCCAGCTCCGGCCCGACCACGGTGACCGAGCGCAGCTCGCTCGCCGGGGCGCCGGTGAACGGGTTGAGCACGTGGAGCCCCCGCTCGTACGTGCCTGAGGTCGCCACCGCGGTGTCGGTCACCTCCAGCACCCAGGCGACGGCCAGCGGCTCCCACGGGTGGCGGACTCCCACCCGCCACCGCTCCCGCCCGCGGGGCGCCCCGCGCACGAAGATGTCCCCGCCGGCGTTGAGGCAGTGGTTGGCCGAGCCCTCCTCCAGCAGCCGGTCGCAGGCGCGCTGGACGGCCCAGCCCTTGACGTACCCGGACGGGTCGAGCACCCCGCCCGCGCTGACGTCGAAGTAGCCGTCGGTCTCGTCCCAGAGCTCCGCACACCGGTCGAGCACCTCGCTCACGAGCGGCGAGCACTGCTCCCGGCGGATCTCGCCGCGCGCGAGGCGGCTGATCTCGCTCTCCGCCTGGTACGTGCTGAAGATCTCGTCCACCTGCCGCAGCCACCCGAACACGCCGTCGGCGAGGCGTTCCAGCTCGTGTACCGGCAGATCATCGTCCAGGTCGAGGCTGATCGCCATGCCCATGACGTGCTCGACCCGCACCAGGCTGTGCGTCATGGTCGCGCTCTACCCGTCATACCGTTCGTCATACCCAGCCTCGCCGCATTCTGCCCGCCCGGCTTGATTCTGCCCGTCCCTCAAGCATCCGCCACGCGCCGCATCGCCGTCGGCCGCGCCGCCGCTCGCCGTTCTCCACGCGGTGCCGCCGTCCGTCATGCGCCGTGTCGCCATCCTTGTCGCGGTGTCGCCGTCCGTCGTCCGTCGTGCGCCGCGTCGTCGTCCGTCGTGCGCCGCGTCGTCGTCCGTCGTGCGCCGCGTCGTCGTTTGCCCTGCGCCGCGTCGTCGTTTGCCCTGCGCCGCGTCGTCGTTTGCCCTGCGCCGCGTCGCCGTCCTTCGCGCCGTGCCGCCGTCCGTCATGCGCCGCATCCTCCTCCCGCCGTGCCGCGGCGTTGTCCGCTGCCCGGTGGCGGTCGGCCGGCGTGGTCTGCCGCCCGTAAAAAGGGGCATCCGGTGCGTATACGGCGGCGGGGTATAAGTCCGAAAAGTCGTGGCGCGGAGCGCCCGACTTTTCGTGGGCCGCGCGGGTCAGGCCTGGAAGGCGCGGTCGATGGCGGACTGGAGGGAGAGCTTGTAGCCGCCGCTCGTGTACGTGGCGCCGGAGACGGTGTCGATGTCGGCGCTCTGGGCGGCCAGGGCCTCGGCTCGCAGCTTGGGCAGGGCCGAGTTGTTGATCTGGACCGAGCGGGAGTGCTCGCTCGGGGAGTCGAGGACCTTGACGTCGGTGATCTTGCCGCCGGAGACGACGATGCTCAGCTCGACGTTGCCGTAGTCGACGTAGATCGGGTTGCCGTTGAAGGTCCCGTCCTTCATCGTCGTGCGCGGGGGCTTGGCGGCCGTGGTTGTCGGCTTCGAGGCCGGGGCGGTCGTCTTCGTGCCCGCGGGCTGGGTCGTCGCGGTCTTCGTGCCGGGCGTCGGGGTCGTGCCCGGGGCCGGGTTGCCCTGCGGGTCCGTGCCCGTGGACGATGCGCCCGCCGGGGCGGAGGAGGCGCCGGCGCCGGGGATCGGGCTCTTGGCCGCCTGGGGCTGCATCGCCTGGTCGCTCGCCGGGCTGCTGAATCCCGCCTTGGCGCCGACGAGCAAGATGGTGCCCGCCGCAGTCCCCATCAGGGCCATCAAGGCGCGTCGCATGTGCGGTCCAACTCCTCAGAACTCGAAGGGGTCCAGGTGGACCTGGCGGCGGGGGACCCGCAGACGGCGCAGGACCTGCAGGGACTGCTGGATCAGGCCGTCGGGGCCGCACAGGTACACGTCGCGCTCGGAGATGTCCGGGACCAGGTCTCGCATGCCCGTCGGGGTGAAGAGGCGCCGGGGGCCGGGATCGCGGCGGTCGCCGACCACGAACCACAGCTGGGCGTGGCGCAGCCCCGCCAGGTGCTCGAGCTCGTGGCGCAGGTGCAGGTCGTGCACGGCGCTCGCGCGGTAGATGACGATCGCGCCGGGCGGGAGCTCCTCCAGCAGGGCGCGGATCGGGCCGATGCCGCTGCCGGCCGCGATCAGCAGGGCGCGCTGCTTCACGCGGCGGCTGGCGGTGAAGTCGCCCCACGGGCCCTCGACGAAGATCCGGGTGCCCGGCGACATCTCCCGCATCCGGGACGTGTGGTCGCCGACGGTCTTCACCGTGAGCCGCAGCCAGCGACCGTTGGGCGCGGCCGAGAGCGAGAACGGGTGCGCCTGCCACCACAGCCCGCGGCCGAGGAACCGCCAGCGGAAGAACTGGCCCGCCTGGGCGTCGAGGTCGTGCAGCCGGGCGCCGGTGATGTAGACCGACACCATGTCCGGGCCCTCGGTGACCACGTCGGCGACGCGCAGCCGGTGGCGCAGGTTGAGCCAGAGCGGCCCGACGACGCGGCCGAGGACCACGGCGGCGATGGTGACGACGTAGAACCCGATCCACACCGTGCGCCCGAGGCCCGGCCGGAACAGCTCCTGGCCGTTGGAGAACTGGTGCGCGAAGCCGAGCAGCAGCGCCAGGTAGGCGCTGAGGTGCAGGAAGTACCACAGCTCGTAGGGCAGGGCGCGCCGCAGCCCCCGGATGCTCAGCAGCCCGATGCACACGAGCATGCCGGCCGCGATGAACGCGGTGATCATGTCCGAGTACTCGCGCAGGAGCGTGCCCAGCTCGCTGGTGAACCCGACGTCGTCGGCGTAGGAGTAGCCGACCGTGATCAGGGCCGCGTGCGCCAGGATCATGACCAGGACCGAGCCGCCGAGCTCGCGGTGCCACAGCCCCAGGTGCCGGGCGCCGATCCAGCGCTCCAGGAACGCGAGGCGGCTCATGAGGATCACCTGCATGAGCAGCAGATAGCCCGCGATCAGGCCGGTCACCCGCCCGGCGGCCTGGAAGACCTCGGCGCTCGTGTCGACCGAGCCCGTCTTCGTGCCGAGCCACCAGGGCAGCACCGCGAGCGCGAGACCGCCCCAGAAGAGGGTGCGCAGGAGGAACCGTCCGGCGCTGTTGTGCTCGACGGGCCGCGCCGCGGGAGCGGCGAGCGAGCCGGCCGGGCGCTGTCTCGGGACGGTCATCGTTGTCTCTGCGTACGGTGCATGCGGTTCCACTGCCATCGTGATACCAGGGCCCTGGGCCGCTCGGCCACGGGCTTAATCGGGACTTCAGGTTGTGCACAGGGGTGCCTGCGCGGGACATGTTCGCACGCGGGTACGACAGTTTCGGATCCGTAGACTGCGACGATGCGCAGGCTCTGGCGAATTGTCCTGGTGTCGGCGGCTGTGCTCGCGGCGGTGGCCGCGACCGGGCTCGGGATGGCGTACTCGCTGGGCCTCTTCGCCGAGGCCGGCCGCTTCAGCTCGGTGCCCGGCTGCGGGGTGCTCGACCCGTCGGCCTTCGCTCCCGTGGTCACCGTGGCCAAGATCGAGACCGACGGCGACAACTGCACCGCGTCGGACGGGAGCGTGCAGGTCAACGTCGGGTACACCCTCGTCACCAAGCGGGGCACCGTCGGCGGTCCCGAGCTGGCGTCGCGCTATCTCACCGCGGTCGCGGGCGGGGACGCCGAGAAGCTCGACGGGGTGGGGGATCAGGCGATCCGGCAGCGTACGCAGGCGATCGGGGCGCCCCAGGTCATCAGCATGCGGGTGAGCAACCTGATCGTCGTGCTGTCGGTGGTGAACCTCGGCGGGGGGCGACCTGCCGGCCGGGGCCGAGGACGGTCTCGTGAAGGTCGCGGCGGCGCTCGGCGCCCGTTTGGCGGGCTGAGCGGGCGATCGTCTTTCGCTCCGCCTGCACGAACTCACATATCGGACTTTATTGGTCGAGACCGGACGGACCTCGTGACCCGCTAGATCCGGAAATATTCGCGTATTTCCGGGTATGGCGGTGGTGGGGGAATGGCCACCGGTGCGGCCGCGGCGGGAAGGGCTCCGGCCGGGGCGGCGGGACGCCGGAAGGAGTGCGGCCGGGTCGCCCCGAAGCGGCAATCGGTGCGGCATTCGCATCGACGGAGATCGACATTCGGCGGCGCCGTGAGAGGGGCGCCCGGCCGCTGCCGCGCTGCCAACGGCGCCGTGGGACCAGCTCGGCGGGGGCCGGGATGCGTCAGGGCAGGCGGCGCTGGAAGCGCCCGGCGGCGTCGGTGCGGTCCTGGTACCCAAGTGCCCGGTAGAACGCGTGCGCGCCCTCCCGCGTGCGCAGGCTCGTCGCCTCCACGCTCGAGCAGCCCCGCATCAGGCCGAAGGTCTCCGCCGCCGCGACCAGGCTGGTGCCGATCCCGCGGCCGCGCGCCGACTCGGCCACGGCCAGGGCGACGATGCGCAGCCAGGCGCCGTCGACCTCGAAGGACGGGATGACGTGCGCGGCGATGACCCCCAGCAGGCGACCCCGCTCGTCCCACACGAACGCGGCCCCGTCGGGGTGCTCGCACCAGCGCTGGAGCCGCTCGGCGAGGTTGGTGTCGGCCTGCGGATGACCGTCACTTTCCAGCAGCCGGGCCACCTGGTCGGTGTCGTCCGGCGCGAGCCGGCGCACCCCGCGGGCGACCTGCTGGCGGTAGCTGTGCAGTACATCAGCGGTCATGATTGCAGCGTAGAACCGGACGGCCGGAGTGTGCTTGCCGGAAAGTAGTCACTCACGTTCACGGCGCAGCGGCCACCGCTTGACTGTGGGGCCGGACGGTCTAGACTTTGCGCCCCTCAGATCGCGCAGGAGTCGTCCGTGCACTCGCCCGAGGCCGAAGCCGAGGCCGAGGCCGAATCCGAGGACGAGGACGAGGACGAAGAGGAGCCGGACGGGGCGCGCAGGACGGTCAGCGAGGACTCGGCCAGGGCCTGCTCGAAGACCTCGAGCGGCTGGGCTCCCGAGACGCCCAGGCGCTGGTTGAAGACGAAGAACGGAACCCCGCTGATCCCGTACGCTCGGGCCTGCGCGATGTCCGCCTCCACGTCCTCGGCGTAGGAGCCGTCCGCGAGGGCCTGCTTCGCGGCGACCTCGTCGAGGCCGGTCTCGGCCGCGAGGGACGCCAGGACCGTGTGGTCGCCGACGTCGGCGCCTTCGGTGAAGTACGCCCGCAGCAGACGCTCCTTCAGCTCGCCCTGGCGGCCGCCGGCCTTGGCGAAGTGCAGCAGGCGGTGCGCGTCGAGGGTGTTGGCGGTGCGGGCGCGGTCGAAGTCGTACGCGAGGCCCTCCTCCGCCGCGATCGCCGTCACGTGCGCGAACATGCCCTTGACCTGGCTCGGCGACAGGCCCTTGCGCGCGGCCAGGGACTCGCCGACCGTGCGCGGGTCGCCGGTCGGGGTCGACGGGTCGAGCTGGAAGCTGCGCCACTCGACGGAGACCTCGCCGGGGTGGTTCGCGAGCGCGCGCTCCAGCCGCCGCTTGCCGATGTAGCACCACGGGCAGACGATGTCCGACCAGACCTCAATCTGGATCATGCGCGCACTCCTCACAAGCTCGTTGACGCTTCAACAATACTCGCGCCAGAGCCGAAGTCGAGTCGCGCAATTTCGTGAAATGTCCGAAAAGTCGGGCTAGCGAAGCGCCCGACTTTTCGTCCAACCGCCCGTCCACATAGGAGGCCTGGACCTGCTCACCAGTCCGAGTTGACGCCCCCGGACCCGAGGATCACCTGGTCGTAGCCGTTGCCGTCGTTGTCGTCCGTGTACGCCACGCTGAACTCGCCCCAGTTGTCGACGGCCACCCCGAGCTGCTCCTGCCGCCCGGTCGTGGTCTGGGTGAGCACCCGCGCGGGGAGTCGGCCGGCCGTCGTGCCGTCGGGGTTGAAGCCCCGCCCGTACTGCTCGGTCGCCGACCAGCCGACGACGGTGTTCGCCTGCCCGTCGATGCCGATCACCGGGTTCGTCCCGCCGTCGGCGACGAGCACCTCGGTGCCGCGCGCGACCGCGCCGGGGCCGAACGAGCGCGTCCACACGCCCGCGGTGCCGGTGTGGTCGGACTCCCACGCGACCGCGAAGTCCCCGGTGAAGTCCTCCGCGATCGCGGCGTGGCGCTGCTGGCCGTCGCCGAGGCTGTTCGCGGTACGCCGGGAAAGATTGACGGCCCCGTTGGCCTTGGCCAGGCCGACCAGCCCGATGTTGTAGTAGCCGTTCGCGTCGGCGTCCTCGTCCCACACGACCAGCGCGTCCCCGGACGCGGAGACCCCCACGTCGGGCCGGTGGTGCTGGCCGGTCTGCTGGGAGGCGAAGACCTCGTACGCCTTCGTCGCCGGTCCGGTGTACCCCGCCGCCTTCACCGTGTACGTGCTGCCCTGGACGTCCTCCCAGACCACGGTGAACGCGACCGCGCCGCTGGTCGGGGCGCCGTCCGGGTCCACCGCGACCTTCGGCAGGATCTGGTCGCCCGCGGTGTCGGCGTTGGCCCGCCCGGACGCGGTGACCGAGCCGGCCGGGGAGATCACGCGGTACTGGATGTTGTACACCCCGTTGCCGTCGCCGTCCTCGGCCCACACCACGACCGCGTTGCCCTTGTCGTCGATCCCGACGTCGGGCGACAGGTGGGTCCAGTTGCCGGTGCCGCCCGCGGAGAGCTTGAGCTCGTACTTGGCGACCCCGTTGGCGAACATGCGCACCCAGACGTCCGAGTGGCTGTTGTTCTCCGGCGCCGAGGTGTCCCGGTCGTCCTCCCACACCACGGCGACCTGGCCGTTGCGGTTGGTCGCGATGGCGGAGGTGTCCTGGTCTCCGGTGGCGACGGAATTGGCCGTCGTCCACGTCAGCGAGGCGAGCGTCAACGCTACAAGAGCCTGCATGTGTACTCCTAAATGCTCTGCAGGCCCGGACGGCCGTCGAGGATCGCGAACGACTTGAGCGTGGTGGCGGCCGCGCCGTGCTCGGTGACCGAGGCGACGCCGCGGAAGTCGGCGGTGACCTGCGCCGGCGTGATCGTCGTGCGCACGTAGCCGCGGCGGTTCGAGTAGAACTTCAGGTGCGGGTTGGTCGCGGCGTTGGGGATCGCCGTGTCCGCGCTGCCGTTGCCGCCCGACGTGATCGACGTGCACACGAGCTCGGTGCCGATGACCGCGGAGCTCGCGTTGGCGTAGTCGGCCTTGAGGTCGTTGGCCCACGAGGCGTGCACGTCGCCGGTGAGCACCAGCGGGTTGCGCACGCCGCGGTCCACCCAGCCCTGCTGGATGCGCGCCCGCGAGGCCCGGTAGCCGTCCCAGGCATCCATGTTGCTCGCGCCGGACGCGTCGAACTGCCGGGCGAAGAACACCTGCTGGCCGATGATGTCCCACTTCGCCAGGTGCTGCCCGAGGCCGTCGAGCAGCCAGGCCTCCTGCGCGGTGCCCGGCAGGCTGCGGGTGGCCAGGTCGGCGTCGGCGCACACCTTCCACCCGTCGCCGCAGGCCTGGTCGTTGCGGAACTGCCGCGTGTCGAGCATGTGGAAGACGGCCAGCTGGCCCCACTGGACGCGGCGGAAGAGCGGGATGCTGTTGCCGTTGTTGGCGTTGGCCGGGCGTAGCGGCATGTTCTCGTAGTACGCCTGGTACGCGGCGGTGCGCCGGGCCGTCCACTGCGCCGTGGTGAGCGCCGGGCTGCTGTCGGCCCGCGTCATGTTCGCGTAGTTGTTCTCGACCTCGTGGTCGTCCGGCACGACCAGCCACGGGGCGATGGCGTGCGCGGCCTGCAGGTCGGGATCGGACTTGTACTGCGCGTACCGGCGCCGGTAGTCCGCCAGCGAGACGATCTCGGCCCCGAGGTGCTGGCGCAGCGAGCCGGCGGTCGCGGCGTCCTCGTAGATGTAGTCCCCGAGGTGCAGGATCAGGTCCGGGCGGTCGTCGGCCATGCGGCGGTAGGCGGTGTAGTACCCGGACTCGTAGTGCGCGCAGGACGCGAATGCCATCACGAAGTCCCGGCCGAGCGAGCCGGGCGCGGGCGCGGTGCGGGTGCGCCCGACCGGGGAGATGTGGCCCTGCGCGCGGAAGCGGTAGTAGTACTCGGCGTCCGGCTGCAGGCCCCCGGCGACCACGTGCACCGAGTGGGCGGCGGCGTAGCGGGCCGTCACCGTGCCCGACGCGACGAGCGAGGCGAACGTGCTGGTGGTCGAGACCTGCCAGTCGACGGCGACGTCGGCGTTGGCCATCCCGCCCTGCCCGTCGGCGTTGAGCGGGGTCGGTGCGAGGCGGGTCCACAGCACGACGCTGCTCGCGTCCGGCTCGCCGGAGGCGACACCGAGCTGGAACGGGTAGGGGACGGCGGCGCTGGCGCTCTGCAGGGGCGCGACCACGGCCCCGGCGGCGGCGACCCCACCGAGGACGAACGTGCGGCGGCTGAGCCTATTCATGGGCACACCTTCGAGTCCGCTCATGAACACAGCATTGACGGTTATTGTATAGATGTCTACGGATGTGTACGCACCTGGTGCGGGGTGCGGCCGAACGCCTTGCGGAAGGCGCGATGGAAGCTCGCGACGTTGACGAACCCGGCCTCCGTGGCGATGTCGATGACGCGCAGATGTCCCCGGGACGGGTCGCGCAGGTCCCGGGACGCCTTCTCCAGCCGCAGCCGGCGCACGGTCGCCGCATAGGACTCCGGTTCCGCGCTGAAGAGCCCGTGGATGTACCGCACCGAGACGCCCAGCCGCCGGGCCGTCGTGGCGGGGGAGAGGTCGTCGTCGCTCAGGTGCTCCTCGATGTCCGCGAGCGCCGCGGCGTGGGTTCGCGGTGACCGTACCGGGGCCAGAACCGTGGGATCGAGTGCGATGGCGAGCATCCCGGCCGCGTGGACCGCCAGCCGCTCCGGGCGCCGCACCGCGGACACCGACTCCAGCGCGAGCCGCACCGCCGCGCCCACCCCGGCGCGCGTCGGCACCGCGGCCGCGGTCGGCACGGGGCCTTCCAGCAGGGTTCTCGGGACGAAGAACGACAGCTGCTCGAAGTCCGACCCGAACTCGAACCGGAACGGCCGCCCCGTGTCGACGAGTCCCAGCTCCCCGGGGCGCAGCAGCGTGCTCCGGCCGCCCTGCGCCATGAGGCTGGTCCCGCGCACCTGCAGGTTGGCGTAGTACCCGCGCACGGGCGAGCGCGCGATGTCGTCCTCGGTCCGCCGTACCGTCTGCCGCTGCGACGCGATCCGGGCGAGCGCGAGCCCGCCCAGCCGCCACTGCTCCACGTCGCCCGCGAACCCGCCGCGCAGGTCCGACTCCGGCGTCAGGGCGAGGAAGGCGGCGCAGATGAGCTCGCGCCAGGCCGCGAACTGCTCGCCCGGCGTGTGGTCCCCCGTCGACCAGTGCATGCTCCCCTCCTGTCGGCTAGCCGTCTCTGCACCCCATGCAACGTCCGGCTGCGCTATCGGCAACATGGTTGCGACGGGGTTCCGACACGGTGAGTGCATGAGGACTCGCTTCACCGACGCGTTCGGCCTGACCACGCCGATCGCCCAGGCCGGCATGGCATTCGTGGGCATGACGCCCGACCTGGCCGTCGCCGTCAGCAACGCGGGCGCGCTCGGCGCGCTCGGCGTGGGGCTCATGCCCGCCCCCGCGCTCACCCAGACGATCGCCGCGATCCGCGCCGGTACCCCCGGCCCGTTCAACGTCAACTGCATCACCGCGTTCACCGGTGACGAGCAGATCGACGCGATCTGCGCCGCCCGCGTGGCGGTCGCCTCGTTCCACTGGGGCCACCCGCAACAGGCCTGGATCGACCGCCTGCACGCGGCCGGCGTCCAGGTCTTCGAGCAGGTCGGCTCGGTCGACGCGGCCCGCGCCGCGGTCGACGGCGGCGTCGACGCGGTCGTCGCCCAGGGCCAGGAGGCCGGCGGCCACAACGCCTCGACGCTGCCGCTCTTCGCCCTGCTGCCCCTGGTCGCCGACGCCGTGGGCGCGGACGCGCTCGTGCTGGCCGCGGGCGGCATCGCCGACGGCCGCGGCCTGGCCGCCGCGCTCATGCTCGGCGCGGACGGCGTCTGGGTGGGCACCCGCCTCGTGGCCTCCACCGAGTCCGCGGCGCACGACGGCTACAAGGAGCGCCTGGTCGCCGCGGCCGCCGAGGACACCGTAAGCACCTCGCTGTTCGGCCCGGACACTCCGCGGTTCAACCCGATGCGCGTGCTGCGCAACCGGGTCGTGCGCGAGTGGGCCGACCGCACCGGCGACATCCCCGACTCCCCGCTTCCCGTGATCGGCGAGACGATCCTGGGCGGCCGGAAGATCCCGATGCACCGCTTCTCCAACCTGGTTCCGATGCGCGACGCGACGACGGGCGACCTGGAGGAGATGGCGCTGCTGTCCGGGCAGGGCGTGGGACTGGTGCACGAGATCCGCCCCGCGGCCGAGCTGATCGCCGAGATGACCGCCCAGGCGGAGAAGCTGCTCGGCGGCGCCTGGGCCTGACCCGATCCGGCCCGACCTGACCTGACCTGACCTAGGCTGCCGTGATGGACTTCTCGGGGCAGCGCCTGGTCGACGCCGACTTCTCCGGCACGACGTTCGACGGCCCGGTCACCTTCCAGCGCGCCGAGTTCGTCGGCGACGTCTCCTTCGCCGGCGCGCGGTTCACCGGCCCGGTCGCGTTCGGCCGGGCGCGGTTCCGGGGCCGCGCCGACTTCACCGGCGCCGAGTTCGCCGCCGAGGCGTGGTTCGGCCGCGGTACCGAGACGTGGTGGGAGGACGACGAGCGCTGGGAGACCGGCCTGGTCCCGCCGCCGTGGGACGAGGCCCTGGACGGCCCCGACCCGAACTGGCCGGTCGCCGTGCTGGTCGAGGACTACCAGGACTGGGAGGAGGGCGGCGACGGCGCCGTGTTCGCGGGCGACGTGACGTTCACGGGCGCGCGCTTCGCCGGCCCGGCCTGGTTCTACAACGCCCGCTTCGCCGGCGCGGTCTCCTTCGCCGGGGCCGCGCTCGGCGGCCGCTTCCACCTCGACCACCCGGCGGCCGACCTGACCGGCGCGCACTGGGCCGGCGACGGCACCGCGGTCTTCCCGCTGGGCTGGACGGCCCCCGAGGCCGGCGGCGAGGTGGTGCGGGATCCCTCGGCGGACCTGGGCGCCGACCGCCCGGAGCTGCGCCAGCCGATCGTCACGGCCCTGTGCGCCCTGCTGCGGTCGCCCTCCCTGACCGACGAGGCCCGCCGGGATACCCAGCGCCTCCTGACCGACCGCCTGCGCCGCTGGCCGGGCCTGATCGTGAACCTGTGCGCGGCGACGCTGGTGGACCTGGACCTGAGCGGCTGCTCGGCCGAGTACGCGGACTTCAGCGGCGCCCAGTTCCACGGCACGACGAGGTTCGCGGGCAGCGCCTTCGAGCGCGCGTCCTTCTCGCTGGACGGCCCGTGGGGCCACGCGACGTTCCTGGGTGAGGCGGTGTTCGACGCCGAGCGGCCGCAGTACGCCGTCTTCCGGCGTTGACCACAACGGCTACATGAGTAGAGTTAAGGTTCGTGCAGCGTCATCGTCCCCCGTCGCCGCAGACGGTCAACGTCCTGCGGGCACTGGCCGCCGACCCGGCCCGGTGGCGTTACGGCTACGACCTCGCCTCCGAGGTGCATCTCAAGTCGGGCTCGCTCTACCCGATCCTGGTCCGGCTGGCCGACTGCGGCCTGCTGGAGACGTCCTGGGAGCCGGGCGTCGGCAGCCGTCCGCCCCGGCACCTCTACCGCCTGACCGGCGCCGGTCGCGAGTTCGTGGCCGCCCTCACCGCCGAGCAGCGCGACCGCAGCGCCGCCCGTTCCCGTCGCCGCCTGAGTGAGGCGTAGATGCCGTACTTCATCGTGTTCCTGGTGACCCCGATCGCCGTGGCCATCGCGCTGTACCGCCGCAATCCGGCCCGGTTCCTGGACGGCCCGGCCGAGGATGCGCCGCTGCGGCTGCTGCGCTGGGCGGTCGGGCTCCTGTCGGCGCAGCGGGCGGAGTGGGGCCGGGCCATGCTCGGCGAGCTCGGCGCGCTGGAGGGCCGCTGGTCGCGGCTGCGGTTCGCGTTCGGCTGCACCGGTGCCGCCCTGGTCATGCCGCCCTGGGGCCGGGCCGCCGCCGCGCTGTGGGCCACGATCGGGATCGCCGCGGCCAGCCTCGCCCTCTTCGCCGTCCTGACCGTCGACTACGGGCTCGGCGTCGGTGGCTGGATCACCCTGGCCGTCGTCGCCCTCATCTGCGCCGGCTACCTGCTCGGCGCCAGCGCCCTGCTGCGCCGCCCCGGCATCGCGCTGCCCGGCGTGCTGGGCGGCGTCTTCGCGACCCTGGCGGCGCTGAGCCTGTCCGGCTTCACCGCGGTCGACCAGGTCACCTTCATCCCGAACCCCTGGCAGCAGTGGGTACGCGTGATCGCGGTACCGGCCGTCATCGGCGTCGCCGGCACCCTGTGGCGCCGCGACCCGGCCGCCGGGCGCCGCGTCGCCCGGCTGGCGGCCCTGAGCGCCGGGCTGCTGCAACTGCTCTACGCCACCGTCGCCGTCACGATCCTCGGCGGTGGCGGACCCCCGGACGAGGACGGCGGCTCCACGATCCGCGGCACCGTCAGCGACCGCCTCGGCAACAACGTTGTCGATCTCGTGGTCTCGACGCTCATCATCGCGATGGTCGGCTGGGCGGCCGCGGCGCTCGCCGGCTCCGTGATGCGCCGCGTGTCCCCAGCCGCCGCACCGGTCCAGGAGGTGTGAATCCCGTGGCACCACAACGCCGCCGAGCGATACGCCTCACCCTGCTGATCCTCGCCGTCGCGGTCCTGACCGCGCTCGCCGCGAGCCTCCAGCTCAGCAGCCGCTGAACCGGGCCCTCGCCAGCCTGCACCCCGACGGCCACGTGCGCGAGGCCGCGGTGTTCGGTGTGGGTCGGGCCGGTGCGGCTTCGGGCCTTGGCCGGACTGCGCGAGATGCTCACCGAACAGCCCGCCCGGTACCGCCCGCTGGTGGCGCGGGAACTGCCCGGCTCGCCGCCCGGAGGCACGCGGCTGCCCTCGCGGCTCTCCTGGAGCCGACCAACGACGACCATCGGTAGGCGGGTGGCCGGCCTCAGCCGATCGACGTCACTGCCCCGGGCGCAGGCTTGTCCGCGGGTCCGGCCATCGCGACCTCAGTTGCGCGTACTCGGCGATGAGTTCGTCGCGGCTGAGCCCGCCGCCGTAGACCGAGCCCCGCACCAGGTCTTCGAAGCGAAGGAAATCGTGCTCCATCGGTGTCAGGTCGTGCTCGGGGCCCACCACCCAACCCTTCTCCGCCGCGTTGACATTGCTGACTGCCCTGTTGTTCGCGAGGTGGGCCCACAGCTCGTAATCCCCGAACGCCTCGTCGTGCGGATCGACGACCGGGAGGATCTCCCTTCCCCGAGGGAAACCGAGCGCGCCGAAGAGTGCCAGCACGGCGTCCTCCCTCGAACGGGCTTTCGTCCCAGGTGTCGTGGACGATGGCCGCGATGGTCTCTGTTGCCGGCGTCCGCCCGGTCTCATGGGCCCAAACCACAAATGCTTCGGCTGCGCGTCCCGGCTCCACGCGTTCGGGCTGGCCGTCCAGGTGCGCGCATACACAGCGTTCGCCGGTGTTGGGCAGGGTGCATGGACACGGCCGCACCTTCGGGGGAGTGGGCTTCCAGATGGGCACACACGCTCTCCGAGACCCACCCGGCCAGCACTGGGGCCGCGGTCGCGGCGGCCAGTTCCCGGACGCCAGCCGCCAGCCGCAGCCGCTCCCGGCCGAACGGCAGGACCCCGACCCGCTGCCAGCCGTCCCCCAGGTCGTACAGCCCCACGCGGTCGCCGAACGAGGGCCACAGGCTTGGGACACAGAACTGCGATCCGAACGACTGCCGAACCCCCGGATACGCCGGAAGGTTGCCGTTGCCGTTACCGGGCCTCGCAAGCAGGAGCGTTCCGTACCAACCCATGAGGCGGCACCTTATGAGGCCTCACCCAGGCCATCAAGCCCTTGGCGAGACGGAGGCGGCGGGCAGATGGATCAGGCCATCGGTGGGACCCTGTTGCTGTCGCGCCGCCCGTTCCGGCATTTCGACGGGCGGCGTGCGCAGCGAAAATGCCAGTGAGCGTGGTGCGCCCGGTAGGACTCGAACCTACGACCTTGGGATTAGAAGGCACCAACGTTGCCGCGATCAGGCGGTTGACTGCCCCGCTCTTGTCTCCGGCTGGTGCTGGCGGCGATCGGCGCCGTGCGCGGCGGTTGCTGTCGGCCGCTCAGCGGCATCGACCTGCGAGAACCCGACCGTTGTAAGCGTCGGGCGGGCCGAGCTGTGTCAGCCGACGCGCTGAGAAAGACAATTGACGGGTGCATCGCCGGGCTCGACCTACTTGCATGCTTGACTCCCGGCAAATCATGCTAGGCAGTGATTGTGCCCGCGATTAACGCTTCCCGCGGCCGTCATCAAACTTGCTCAACCGGTTCTACCCCTGGAGCGGAAATGGGAAATCTAGGCAGGTACCAGGACATCGTCACGACAGCAAAGCAGCTGGGCGGTGTCGAAAAGTTGATTGAGACTATCGAATCGAAAGCCGTGACGAGGGCGGCTCCAAAACTTTTACTTTTAGGCGCTGCGGGAGGCGCGGCGTTGGCAGCGAGCGTAGTTGCCGGGAAACGCCTCTGGAGCAAGTACAAGGCTGGCGAAGTAGCCGCCAATGAGGCAAAGGAGCGACTTAGGGCTGAGCTTGCAAAACACGTTACCTCCGACCACGGCGACGCAGACCACGGAGAGGGCCCGACCGATGTCGACCAGAGCTGGCAGCCCTGAGGCAGCCCGTGTCGACGGTCGCGCCGCTTCGCGCATGCCGGCACCACCACTTGCCATAGGGACCGACAGCCGCTGCATCGGCTTCCTGTGGTCCGCTGGTTTTGAACCCGCGACCTTCCGAGTCCCGGCGGTAAGGCTCGGCACGGTCGGTCCCGTTGACCTGGAACGGTTGTCGGCCGGACTGGGTTGGGCTCGGTCCGGTCGGTTGCGGTACTCCGCTGCTGTACGCGCCAACGGCGAGCCGCACATGAAGAGGCACGATCGCGGCGGTCGTTGACCGGTCGTCGCGCTTGCTTGTGTGTCTGGCCCCTGACTGTCGATCTCCCGTAATGGAGAGCATTTCGCGAGAATCGACGTCAGTTGATGTTGATGCATGAGTGGACAAAGTTTCTATTTTGACGCGAATCCAGGCGCAACGGTGCACTCGCCATCCATCGCTGGTTCGCGAGTGGACCAAGCGCGATGCCACCTCAAGGCGGCCTTCGGCCGCTGCGCGCGCCGATGCCCAGCGCTCACCGGAAGCGTGAGCACTGGGCATGCGAATGGTCGCGGACTGAGTGGGGGCTCCTACGTGATCACGACGCTTGGTGACGCTCGCTCCGGGAACACGCAGTCGCCGGCGACGCCACCGCGCCTTAGCATCGAAGCACCGACATGGCGGGGAGTTGTGGATGCGATCTCGTATATCGCGGCCGCTGCGGATTCTCATTGCGGCAGGCTTGATCCTGACCCTGGCCTTCATTGACCACTACGTGTTCCATCGCTCCTTCGTGTACGTGCTTGTCCTCATGGTGTCGGTCTTTGGCCCGATGGTCCTGTGGCGGTGCCTGGAGGAAGCGGCGCAACGGCGACGGACCCGTGCCCAGCAGGCTCCGAACGGGGCAGAACAGGATGCCTCCGGCGAGTAGGGCCTCCGGCCCTACGACCCGGGTGCGGCCTCCGGCGTCCAGGGCATCCCGCCCTGGACCCGACGCTCCGGGATGCCAAGATCCGCCGCGGCCTCCCACCGCACACCACAGGCAGCCAGACCACACCTGCCCGCTCTAATCGGTACGCGGCAGCAGGGAACGCGAAAGCTCACCGCACGTGACTACTGCAACATCGCGTTGCTGTTGATAGTTGCCGGTGGGGTTACCTACCTGGTCCTTCTCGCGGCAGATGGTTCCGGGGCAGCCGGCGTAGTCACCCTTCTGAAGACCTTCGGCGTCGTGGCATTACTCGGGTTGCTGTTGGCAGCAGTCCGTGCCATTTCGAGTGGTTGATCGCGTTAGGGCAGTTGGACGCTTCGCTGGACACATCCGAACAGCGGGCTTAACTCCAGAGCTTCTCAAGCTGCTGCTGAGCGAGGAGTAGCGCGCCAACGGTCTCCAGCCCATGGATCGTCTTGCCGATTTGGGCCATTGCCTCGCCGAACGGCATGGTGACGACGCTCATGTCGAAGTATTTCTCGATTTCGGTGTCGCCTTGTGCCGGCCCAGACAGCCGTACGGGCGCAGCGAGGTAGAAGTGCACGTACTTGTTGGTCTCGGACGGCAACGAGTAATAGTCGCCGAGGGCATGCAGCTGCCCCTCGTCCGTGAGCGTGTAGCCGGTCTCCTCTACCAGTTCGCGCAGGGCCGCGTCGGCTGTCGGTTCCTCGGCCGAGACGATGCCGGCCGGGAGCTCCAGCGTGTCTCTCTTGAGGTTGTGCCGGTACTGCTTGACGAGCACGACGTGGCGGTCCGCGGTGACCGGGACGGTCATGACGCTCGGTGTCGTGTCGACGAAGTACCAGTCGATCTCCTGGCCATCGGGCATGCGCAGCAGCTCGCGCACGAAGCGCTTCGGCTTGTCGACGAGCACGTCAGTGCTCAGGAGCGTCGCGTCCTTCATCTTGGCTACCCAGTTGCTCATGGCGTCCCTGTTGCTGTCGCGCCGCCCGTTCCGGCGTTTCGACGGGCGGCGTGCGCAGCGAAAATGTCAGTGAGCGTGGTGCGCCCGGTAGGACTCGAACCTACGACCTTGGGATTAGAAGTCCCCTGCTCTATCCACTGAGCTACGAGCGCATGTCGTCGCACAGGCTACCGTCATCCCCCGTGGCCGTGCTGAAGACCTGCCTAAGAACAGCACGCCGCCGGTTCCGGGAGCAACCGGGTAGACGGCGGGCCGGCGCCGCGGGCGGGGAAACCCTCGGCGCCGGCCCGCCGCCCGGTCCTCAGACGCCCACGGGCACCCGGGTGCGCGGCTTGCGCCGCGGCCGCGGGCCGGGACCAGGCTCGACCGCCTCCTCCTCGTCGAGCTCCACGTCAGAGTCGTCGTCGGGTTCGCCGTCGGATTCGTCGTCGGGCTCGGCCTCGGAGCCCGGGGCCGGGGTCTCGAAGGCCGCGGCGAGGTCGTCGGTCGCGGCCAGCGAGGCCAGGATCTCCTCGGCGAACGGGTCGCCGTCCTCGACCAGCGTCACCACGCCGCCGAGGTCGGGGTCGAAGGCCTGGCGCCGCGGCAGGCCGTTGATCTCGTCGGCCGGGACCGTCGGGGCCTCGCCGATACGCGCGTCGCCGAGCTCGTCGTCGATCGTGCTGGTCGCGGTGTGCGGCCTGATGCGGGCGAACTTGGCGCGCCCGCGCGAGAGGTCGTGGCCCACCGTCTGCGCGTCGAGCTCGTAGCTCACCCGGCGCACGTGGTCCTCGGTCTCCCAGTCGCGGCTGTACAGCCGGCCGGTCACGATCACCGGATCGCCCACCTGCACGCTGCGCGCCACGTTCTCGGCGAGCTGCCGCCAGCAGTTCACCCGCACCCGCAGGCTGTCCCCGTCGATCCAGCGGCCGTCGGCCCGGTCGAGGCGCCGCGATGTCGACGCCACCTTGAAGCTTGTGACCAGCGTCTGGTTGTCCACGAGCCGGCGGCAGTCCGGCGCGTTGAGCACGTTGCCGACGACGGTGACCATGGTCTCGAACACGGTCTTGCTCCCTCCATGTTTCCCTTGCGGTGTCGGGAGAGAGCGTGCGCGAAACGGGGGTCGTCCCGCTGGGCGTGAGGGCCGGATCTGTGGACGGCGGGGTGCTTGTGGACGGGGTCGCGGGCCGGGCCGAACCGTGCTATCAGACCCGGAACTGGCCCACGAGGACGCGCAGCTCACGGCTCATGCCCGAGAGCTCCTCGACGGCCGTGCGGGTGTCCTCCACCCCGTCGGTCGTCACCCGCGCCGCGTCGGAGATGCCGGCGATGTTCGCGGCGATGTCGGCCGAGCCGGCGGCCGCCTGCGCGATGTTGCGGCTCATCTCGTCGGTGGTCGCGGTCTGCTCCTCGACGGCGGCCGCGATCGTCGTCTGGTAGTCCCCGAGCCGCCCGGTGACCTCGACGATCCGGTTGATCGCCTCCGTCGCGGCGGTCGTGTCGGCCTGGATGCTGGCGACCTTGGCGGCGATGTCCCCGGTGGCGCGGCCGGTCTCCTGGGCCAGCTCCTTGACCTCGTTGGCCACGACGGCGAACCCCTTGCCGGCCTCGCCCGCGCGGGCCGCCTCGATGGTCGCGTTGAGCGCGAGCAGGTTCGTCTGCCCGGCGATGTCGGTGATCACCTTGACCACGTCGCCGATCTGCGCGCTCGAGCCCGAGAGCCGCCCGATGAGGTCGAACGCGGACTGCGTGAGCTCGGTCGTCTGCCCGCCGACGCGGGCGGCCTCGGCGGCCGTACCGGCGATCTGCTGAATCGACGCGCTCATCTGCTCGGCGCCGGTGGCCACGGTGTGCACGTTGCCGGAGACCTCGTCGGCGGCGGCGACGATCAGCCCGGACTGCGCCGAGGTCTCCTGCGCGCTGGCCATGATGCGCCGGGAGGTGTCGGTGAGCCGCTCGCTGGCGACCGCGACGGTCGCGGCAGAGCCACTGATGGCCCGTACCGTTGCCGCGATCTTGTCCACGAACGTGTTGAACTCCCGGCTCACGGCCGAGAACTCGTCATGCCCGCTGACCGTGAGCCTCTTGGTGAGGTCCCCGTCGCCCTCGGCGATGTCCGCGAGCCGGTCGTGCAACGCGCGCAACGGCCGGATGACGGACAACGAGAGCGCGACGGCGAGCAGGATCGACAGCGCAAGGGCGATGACGCCGACCGTGTTGGCCAGGCGCTGCGTGCGGTTCGCGCGCGCCGCGGCGGCCACGTGCGCGGCCGCCTCGAGCTTCTTGGCCGAGGCCAGGAGCGCGTCGACGCCGTCGGCGATCCGCGCGTACACCTGGAGCCCCTCGCCGACCACCAGCTCGTTGGCCGCGCTGACCTGCGCGGGCGTGCCGGCCCGATAGCCGGCGACCACGCGGTCGTCCATGGCGACGAAGTCGGCGTACGCGGTGCGGATGGCCTCCACCGAGCCCCGGTCGCCCGCCGAGAGCGGCAGCTTCGCCATCGCGTCGAGCTCGGTGCTGAAGTCGCGCATCGCCTGCAGATACGCGGCCCGCGTCTCGGCCGTGTCGTCCGTGGCCCCGGGCAGCCCGCGCACGACGTCGAACGCGTACCCGACCTGCCACCCCGAGATGTCGGTGATCCGGAACTTGAGCTGCTGCGCGGCGTCGAGCTGGGCCTGCGAGGCCGACAGCCGGACGGCCGTGTCCCGGGTCCCGCGCGCCGCCGAGATCGCCGACAGCCAGATGGCCACGACACACAGCGACACGACAAGGAACCCGACCACCAGCCGCGTGACGACCCGCGTCCGCCGGAGCGCGTCCATGCCCGACCTATCGGCGCCACCGAACCGCACCGAAGCAAAAACCAAAGATCCAAAAGCGGCGAGCTACCGCGATGTCCGCGGTGGTCCGGACCGTAACTCCCGTGGCCTCACCCTCCGCGTGGAGGCGCGGTCGACCTGGCGGCGCGCGCCCCTGCTCGCCGGGCGGGGCCGGCGGCCGGCTGGCAGACTGGCCGGATGCCGACCTTCGAGCAGCTCTTCGCCCAGCACGTCGCGACCGGAATGGCCCGCCAGCTGGCCCTGGCCGACCTCATCGGCGAACGCGACTGGCAGCTGGACCTGTCCACGGGCCAGGCGACCTTCGGCACCGACCTGCGCTACGACATCCAGCTGCTGGGCACCGAGAGCCACAGCGACGAGACCTGGCTGTGGGCCTGGGCCAACGAGGCGAGCAACCTCCCGCCGGACCTGCTGCGGCTGTGCGCGTGGCTGCGGGAGTACGGCGCCGAGGAGCAGGTCGCCGAGTTCCTGACCCCCGGCTTCCCCCTCGCCCAGGCCGACGGCCACCGCCTCGCCCTCGTGGCCGGAAGCCTGACCGGCCGCCCGTACTACCGCGGCCCCTACGACGGCGGCGCCGTCTTCTTCCACCTGGAGGGCACCCCGGCGCAGCTGTCGGCCCCGGTGCGCCCGGAGCGGGCCCTGACCGTCCTGCAGCAGGTGATCTCGGCCTTCCCGCTGGACCACCGCACGACGGCGAGATCCTTCTTCGAGCAGCAGACCTGGGGCGTCGACGAGGCCGCGGACTCGATGATCGTCCAGCACCCGGAGGGCACCACGATCCGCATCTCCTTCGACGACCTGGGCCGCATCAGCAAGATCGAGGGCACCCTGAGCTGAACGTGAAGAGACCGGCATCCACGGGGGAAGACGCCGGTCTCACTATGCATGATAGTTGCCACGGCACCGACCCGCCACCGCAGCGTTGCTCGGCGGCGGTGGCATGCCGCGGCGCTCACACCTCCCGTGCCGGGGCGGCCGGTGGGGACACGCGGCGCATCACGGAGCCGGCGAGCGCGGCGGCCGCCCAGCCGACCATCGCGATCGTCAGCGTCGTCACCGCGAGGTGGACGATGTTGTTGCCGAGGCGGTCGCTGACGGTGCCGGGGATCGTGGAGCCGCCGCCGCCGAGGACGGCGACCGCGACGGTCACGACCGCATGGAGGGCGAGGCTGGCCGCGGCGATCCCGATCGTGGCCCACAGTGCGGCGGCGGCCCGGCCCCACGGGGCTCGCCGAGCATGGCCCGGCCCCACTCCGCCCGCTGCGCCGACAGGAGCCCGACCGCCCAGCGCAGCAGCCGCAGCGGCGCATCCTCGGCCGGGCCGTCCAGGAAGCGGCGGTACAGGACGATCGCCACGTAGCCATTAGCGTCAAGAGGCCCTAGGCGCAGGAGGGGCGGCCGCCGGCCGAGCACAGGCGGTGGATGAGCGCGTACCGCTCGGGCGGCAGCCCCGGCCGGTGCACCACCGTCAGCGGGCCGAAACCGTGTGCGCGAGGGAAGGCGATCGGCAAGGGGCCCGAGAGCACCACGCCCTCCAGGTGCGGCCAGGAGGCGAAGACGCGCTCCAGGCCGGGGACCGCCGTGTCGTCCAGGTCCGGGAAGGCGCCGTCGTCCTCGATCCAGACCCAGACCGACGGGGCCGTGCGGGTCTGTTTCGCCTTGAGCTCGATCGCCCGGACGAGGCGTCGGCTGGTGCCGGTACCGCTGCCGCGTTTGTTGAATCCGCGCAGCTCCAGCCGCACGTCGCCGAGGAGGAGGTCGCCGACCGGGGGCTCGAGCACGGGGCGGACCCCGGCCAGCAGGGCCTGCGCCGCGAGGTGGGCCTGCAGGCGGCCGTGGCGCTGCTCGTCGCGGCTCGGGTTACGCGCCAGGTGCTCGCGCAGACGGGCGATGCCCTCCACGTGGTGAGCGGCGAGGAAGCGAAGCGCATCCATGAAAGGTTCTCCGCGATCGCGCTGACAAATGCTGACAAGCCGGGCGGGCGCTTGCCCACCGGACCGGGCGGGACGCAGCTTCCGGATCGAAGCGTTTCACACTCCGAGCGAGAGGTCCGCCGCCATGCCCCAGAGTTCAGTGCGCCGCGCCGCCGGTGCGTTCGCACTGCTCGTCGCGGCCGGCGCGTTGTCCAGCCTGCCACTGGCCAGCGCCTATGCCGATCCCGCCCCCACCAACGTCACCGTCAACACTCGCGCCGGGCTGGCCACCGTCGCCGACACCGCGCTCGGCGTCAACCACGCGATCTGGGACTCGGAGCTCGGCACGACCGCCGTGTCCGACCTGCTCGGCGCGGCCGGCGTGGGCATGGTGCGCTACCCCGGTGGCTCGTACGCCGACATCTACCACTGGCAGACCCACACCGCGCCGGGCGGGTACGTCGCCCCGAACACGGACTTCGACACGTTCATGGCCGGCGCCCGGCGCACCGGCGCCCAGCCCATGATCATCGCGAACTACGGCACCGGCACCGCGCAGGAGGCGGCGGACTGGGTGCGGTACGCGAACATCACCAAGGGCTACCACGCGAACTACTGGACGATCGGCAACGAGAACTACGGCAACGGCCACTACGGCACCGCCTGGGAGGCCGACGACCACGCGGACAAGAGCCCGAAGCAGTACGCCGAGGAGGTCGTGGCGTACTCGAAGGCGATGAAGGCCGTCGACCCCGGCATCAAGGTCGGCGCGGTGCTCACGACCCCGGCCAACTGGCCCGACGCGCTCGTGGGCGCGGGCGACGCGGGCTCGTGGAACCAGGTGGTGCTGTCGATCGCGGGCCCGTCCATCGACTTCGTGGACCTGCACTGGTACCCGGGCGGCAACGGCGAGGCCGACGCGCTGACCAAGCCGGGCCAGATCGACGACATCATGTACATGGTGCGCGACCAGCTCACCCGGTACGCGGGCGCGAACCCGGGCCGGATCGGGATCAGCCTCACCGAGACCAACGCCGGCGTCGGCCAGAACACCCAGCCCGGCGCGCTGTTCCTGGCCCAGACCTACAGCGGCATGCTCGAGAACGGCGTCTTCACCGTCGACTGGTGGGACGTGCACAACGGCATCGGTACCGTCTCGACCGTCGCCGGCCAGACCGACTACGGCGACTTCGGCATGCTGTCGAGCGGCAACTGCAACGCCGACAACACCGTGTGCGAGCCCGCGAAGAACACCCCGTTCGCGCCGTACCACGCGCTGAAGCTCATGCACTCCTTCGCGCACCCCGGCGACCAGCTCATCCGGGCCGGCACCGACAACCCGCTCGTCGCCGCGCACGCGGCGCGCCGGGCCAACGGCGACCTCACGGTGCTGCTGGTGAACATGGACCCGGCGAACAGCCACGCGGTGAAGATCGCCTACGACGGGTACACCCCCTCCTCAGCGGCGCCGACGGTCGAGTCGCTGCTCAACGGCGCCGGCGGCATCGCCAGCGCGCAGTCCGGCACCGCGGCCGCGCAGACCCTCGCGCCGTACTCGCTGACCGTGCTCACCCTGCACCCGGCGACGTCCCAGGCCAACGCCCCGAAGGCGCCGGCCCGCCCGTCGGCGAGCGCGATCACCGACCGCACGGCGACGCTCACCTGGCCGGCCTCGCAGGCGGGCGTGAAGTACGAGGTGTACCGCCAGGTCGGCGCGCGCTCCGAGCAGCTCGGCGAGACGACCTCGACGACGTTCACCGCGGGCAACCTGACGCCGGGCACGCGGTACACCGTGAACATCGTGGCCCGCGACGGCTCGGGCCGCGCGAGCTGGTCCTCGCCGCCGCTGACGTTCCTGACGGGCGCCCCGGCGACGAGCACCTGCGGCATCCGGTTCGCGGACACCAACGACTGGGGCAACGGGTACGTCGGGAACATCGACATCACCAATACCGGTACCGCCGCGATCAACAACTGGACGCTGACCTTCACGTGGCCGACCGGCTGGCAGAGCCTGAGCAGCGGCTGGAACGGCACCTGGACCCAGACCGGCACGACGGTCCGTGTGACCCCGGCCGACTTCAACAAGGACCTGGCCCCCGGCGCATCGACGAGCGTGGGCTTCGTCGGCGCCTACAACGGCCCGAACATCCCGCCGGCGGCGTTCACGCTGAACGGCAACGTCTGCTCGATCGGATAGCGTTTTTTTCAAGCAATTCAGAGCTACCGCGATGTCCGCCGGGCCCCTGACCGTTACTCCCGTGGCCTCACCCTCCGCGGGTGGTAACGGTCAGCCTGGCGGTGCGTTCACGATTCGTCGAGCGTTCGGTCCGGCGGTCGCCGCCACCAGTTGGGCGACCGCCGGATCGTTCTCTAGCGCCGGGCGGCCACACCGTCCAGCAGCAGCATGTTGGAGGCGTCGCCGTGCGAGCCGCCGGTCCCCACGTGCTTGTCCGAGATCCCCGCCCCATGCTTGATCACGTGCACGAGCGCCATCGCGTGCCCCCGCCCGACCCCGTAGTCCTCCTTGAGCCACTCGATGACGGCCCCTGCCTTGACCTGCGGCCCGTCGAACCCCTTCCCGGCGGCGACGGCGAGCAGTTCCCGCGGCGTCATCCCGGTCTTGGTCTCCAGCGCGTCGATGTAGGCCTGGAACGACATGATCTCTGCTCCCTAGCGTTGGCTCCTGCCTTACAACCACGCGTCGAACTCACCCGGCCCCTTTCGACAGCCGCGCCGAAGTTTTTCCGACGCGCCCGTACTGTGTCCGCATGGACGAGCGCCGCCTGGACGACACCCGCAACGCCATCGGTGTCCTGACCCTGCTCTTCCAGGCCCCCCAGGACAGCGAGACGAGAAGCGGCTACCTGCAGCAGATGATCGGCGACGAGGACGCGGTCGCGGACGTGGGCCGGGCCTTCACCGGGATGACCAACCTGGCCGCCCTGATCCTGCTGGACCACGCCCGCCGAACCGGCGAGCCGGCGACCGACGTCCTGCGCCGCATCGCCACAGACCTGGCCGCCACCTGACGGTGAGCCGCACGGATCCGGCTCCTATCTGGCTGGCTCCTATCTGGCCGGCTCCTATCTGTCCGGCGCCTCACGGACCCTGCCGCTACCTGACGGTGAGCCCGGCGCGGATCGCCATGACCGCGAGCTGCGCCCGATCCCGCGCGTTCACCTTGACCATGGCCCGCCCCACGTGCGTCCGGACGGTGGCCGGGCTGACCGCCAGCTCGGCCGCGATCTCGTCGTTGGACCGCCCGGTGGCAACCCAGGCGGCCACCTCCCGCTCCCGCCCGGTGAGCTGATCCAGCACGACCGGCGGCCCGCCCATCCCCCCGAACCGGGCGATGACCCGCCGCGTGACCGACGGCGACAGCAGCGCCTCCCCGCCGGCCACCACCCGGATCGCCCGCACGAGCTCGGCCGGCTCGGCATCCTTGAGCAGAAATCCGGCAGCTCCCGCCGCCAGCGCCGCGAACACGTTCTCGTCGCTCTCGAACGTGGTGACCACAACGACCCGCGTGTGCCGCAACTCGGGATCCCCAGCAATCGCCCGGAGCGCCGCCAGCCCGTCGACCCCCGGCATCCGGATGTCGAGCAACGCCACATCGGGCCGGCACCGCCGGATCAGCTCGACGCCCGCGGCTCCGTCGCCGGCCTCCCCGACCAGCTCGAGGTCTTCCTCACGCTCGATGAGCAGCCGAAGCCCCCCGCGGATGAGCGCCTCGTCATCGACCACGACGACCCGGATGCGCGCACTCATCGCGGAATCCAAGCCCGCACGGCGAACCCGTCACCCACCAGCACCTCGAACGTCCCGCCAACACTCTCGACCCGCTCCCGCATACCGCCGATGCCCCGCCCGACCCCCGCCTCGCCCCCCGCCCCGACTCCCGGCTCGCCCTCCGCTCCGACTCCCGGCTCGGCCCCCGACCCGACTCCAGGCCTGACCCCGCTGGCCGCCTTCTGGACGACCGCCACCGCGCTCCGGCCCTGCTCCGGCCCGCCACACTCACCGTCCCGGACTGCTCCCGGATTGCTGACAACGACAGCCACCGCGTCCCCCTCCACCCGCACCGACACCGCGGCCCCCGCCCGCGGCGAATGCTTGACCACATTGGTGAGCGACTCCCGAACCACCTCATACGCGATCCGCCGCTGCCGCTCACTCACCCCGGCAAGCCCGTCGTACTCGAGCTCCACCCGAACCCCACCGGCCCGAACCTGCTCAACCAGCCCCTCGACATCGGCCGGCGAGTCGATGTTCTCGATCACCGCCCGAAGCTCCTCCAGGGCGCCCCGGCTGGTGTCCCGAATCGCCCGCAGCGCCTCCCGGACCTGCCCCGGCTCCTCGTCGAGCACCACGAGCGCGACGCCGGCCTGCATCGCGACGACGGCGAACCCGTGCCCCGCCACGTCGTGCACCTCCCGCGAGACCCGTACCCGCTCCTCGAGCACCGCCCGCCGCACAAGCTCGGCCCGCTCCCGCTCGACTACCAGCCGCCGCATCTGCACGATCGCCCCGAGCGACCACGGAACCGCAAGCCAGCAGGCCCCCCAGAGCACCAGCCCGACGGCGAGCAGATCGAGATGGTGGGCCATCCGCGGCAGAACGGCGAGCACGGAGACGAGGGCCGCCACCGCCAGCGCGACGGACGATTCCCGCAACGGCCGCCGCCGCGCGTACTCGAACATCGCCCACACAATGGTCAGCAGAATCGGCCCGAAGGGATACCCGATCAGGAGATAGACGGAGCTGACGCCGACCGCGACTCCCAGCGGCACCAGCGGCCGGCTACGCCGAAACCCCAACGAGAGCGCGGCCACGAGGATGAGCCCGAACCCGGCAGCGTCCAGCGCCCGCGGCGCGTCCTGCCCGAGCCCCGCGCGCCACCCCCCGACCGCGACCACGGCCGCAAAGAGGGCCGCGAGCAGCCAATCCCGCCGCACGCGGAAATCCTAGTCGCCGTTGAGCACCCACCTCCGCCCGTCACATCCACCGCGGCTCTCCGTCATATCCATCACCAACCTGCTCGCGGAGAACGTCAACGCCTGCCGTCTCCGAGCGCGCCCGCCGCACCTCGCCCGCCGCACCTCGCCCGCCGCACCTAGGCCGCGGCACCTCGCCCGCGGCACCAAGGTCGCGGCACCTCGGCCGCGGCACCGAGGTCGCGGCACCTCGGCTGCCGCACTGGTACGCCGATCGCCGAATCCGCCCGGCCGGAGCACCGCGGTCGCGCCCGGCACCGTTCGCCGCGCCCCCGGGACCCTCGCGGTGGTCCCTAGAACCCGGCGGTCTCGGAGAATGCGGCCTCGGGCGCCCGCGTCTGATTGGGCACGAACGGTTCCCAGATGCCTCGCCGCCGGACCAGCATCTTGCGCGAGAGCAGGTGGCGATCGCCGGCGAAGAAGATGCGGTCGACGGCCCGCTGAACCTTGGCGAGGCCGGGTGGCGAGTGGGAGCCGGTCACGATGACCACGTCCCGCGCCGGTACGCCGACGACCAGCTCGCCGGGCACCGAGCGCTCGAGGCTCGCCCACAACCCCTCGGCGAGCAGGAGGCTGGAGGCGATGCCCTCGAAGCTGAGCATGAGCGCCGGTGGCTGTCCGTGGACGCCAACGGCACCGAGTCGTGCGTCGAGGTTGTGGGCGGCCTGGCGGCGCAGCATGCGGCGGGGAAGCTCCATGCGTTGCAGATCGGCCCACGTGACGAGACGCTGGCCGAATGGTGGGCCGTAGCTGTAGCCGACTCCCAGCCCGCCCATGAACTCATCGAGCACGGGCGCATGCACATCGTCGCGCCGGAGGTCGCGAAGCGGTGCGAGTACGGGGAGGAGCACGAGCTGCACGAGTGCAAGGTAAGACCGTGACGGAAGTGAGACAAGCTCTTGTTTTTGCGCCATCTGCTTGCTAGCTGTGCACCGCCGGAACCGACTCCCAGGCAGTCCCACTCATATGTGTCCATATTCGCCTCCGTAGCTGCTGTCGGGTTCGATAACGGTTCGGGATCGCCGGCTCACGTTCAGGCTCGAGCTGCCGCGACGAGCCGCTCCCAGACGAGGCGCGGCGCCGGCTGGGCTGCGCCGCGTTGCCGTGCTGCGGTGCGGTTAGGAGGGGCGGGGCTGGGCTCAGGGCGCCGGGTGGTAAGCGGGTTTTCGACGGTGGCGGCGGTGGGCGAGGGCTAGGCGCGTGGCCGCGGCCAGGGCGACCGCGGCGGTGCCGACGGCGACGGTGAGGGCTGCGGCTCGGCGTACGTCAGACGAGGTCGGGGGCTCGCCGTCGCCCAGGTGGGGCCGCTCCTCGACGCGCGAGCCGTAGACGTTGCGGCCGCCCAGCCGCACGCCCAGGGCGCCGGCCGCGGCCGACTCGCACTGGCCCGAGTTGGGGCTTGGGTGGTGGGAGCCGTCGCGCAGCCAGGTGCGCAGGGCGCGGGACGGGCTGCCGCCGACGAGGGGTGCGGCGGCGACCGTGAGGGCGGCGGTCAGGCGAGAGGGGATGAGGTTCGCGGCGTCGTCGAGGCGGGCACTGGCCGTACCGAATCTGGCGTATCGCTCTGAACGGTGACCCACCATGGCGTCGAGCGTGTTCACGGCCCGGTATCCGACGATGCCGGGGACTCCGGCGATCGCGGCCCAGAAGAGCGGGGCGACGACGGCGTCGGACGTGTTCTCGGCCAGGGACTCGACGGTGGCCCGGGCCAGTTCCGGCGCGCCGAGGCCGGCGGGGTCGCGGCCGCAGAGGTTGGGCAGCTGGTCCCGAGCGGCGGGCAGGTCGCCGGTGGCCAGCTTGGCGGCCATGACCCGGCCCTCGCGGGCGAGGCTGGTGCCGCCGAGCGCGGACCAGGTGGCGGCGGCGACGAGGGCGGTGCGGGCCAGCGGGCGATTGCGGGTCAGGCGGGCGGCGGCGGCCGCGGCCACGACCGGCACGCCGACCGCGACGGCCGTGAACCGTGCGCCCGCCCAGCGGTCGCGGGCGTAGAGCCGCCGCTCGAGGGCGCCGGCGAAGCGGCCGAAGCCGGCCACCGGGTGCCAGCGGCGCGGGTCGCCGAAGGCCGCGTCGAGTGCGGCGCCGAGCGCGATCCCGGCCGCGTCGGCCCTTGCGCCTGCCAAGAGTTTCATGCCGCGACCGTACCGGGAGGCTCTGACACTTCTTCGGAGCCGCCGCGCGGAGGTTGCTGAGCGAGTTTGCTCGACTACTGAATGTGGTGGGCCGATTTTTGTGTCGTACCCGCGGGTGAGAATGGGCGACGTGGAAGGCAAGGGTGGTCTGCTCGTCGCGGGAACGACGTCGGATGCGGGCAAGAGTCTGCTGACGGCCGGGATCTGTCGGTGGCTGCATCGGCAAGGGGTCAACGTCGCGCCGTTCAAGGCGCAGAACATGTCGAACAACTCGGCGGTGGCAATCGAGCCGGACGGCACCGGCGGTGAGATCGGGCGCGCGCAGGCACTACAAGCGGTCGCGTGCGGGCTGGCGCCGAGCGTGCGGTTCAATCCGGTGCTGCTCAAGCCCGGCTCGGACCGGCGCAGTCAGGTCATCGTGCTGGGGCAGGCGGTCGGGCACATCGGCGCCGCGAACTACGCGGAGATCAAGGACCGGCTCCGCTCGACGGTGCTGGAGACGCTCGACGACCTGCGCCGGCGTCACGACGTGGTGATCTGCGAGGGGGCAGGCAGTCCGGCGGAGATCAACCTGCGGGCGATGGACCTGGCGAACATGGGGCTCGCGAGGGCCGCGGACCTGCCGGTGATCGTCGTCGGGGACATCGATCGGGGCGGGGTGTTCGCGGCGCTGTTCGGGACGGTGGCGCTGCTCGACGCCGAGGACCAGGCGCTGGTGAGCGGGTTCGTCATCAACAAGTTCCGGGGCGACGCGGGGCTCCTGCGGCCGGGTGTGGAGTTGCTGACCGAGCTCACCGGGCGGCCGACGCTCGGGGTGATCCCGTGGTCCAACGACCTGTGGCTGGATGCCGAGGACTCGCTGGCGTATGACGGGCGGGTGCTGGGCCGGCCGGCCCCGGCGCGCGGGACGCAGTGGTTACGGGTGGCGGTGATACGGCTGCCGCGCCTGTCGAACGCGACGGATGCCGAGGCGCTGGCGTGCGAGCCCGGGGTGCAGGTGCGGCTGACGGTGGAGGCGGCCGATCTGGCCGATGTCGACCTGGTGGTCGTGCCCGGCAGCAAGTCCACTGTGGACGACCTGGGCTGGCTGCGGGAGCGGGGGCTGGCCGACGCGATCGTCCGGCACGCCAAGGCGGGGCGGCCGGTGCTGGGGATCTGCGGCGGGTTCCAGATGCTGGCCGAGCGCATTGACGACGAGGTGGAGAGCCGGCAGGGCAGTGTCGCGGGGCTCGGGGTGCTGCCGGTCGACATCGCGTTCGCCGAGCGCAAGACCCTGGCGCTGCCGAGCGGGACGGCGTTCGAGGGGGTGCCGGTTCGGGGGTACGAGATCCATCACGGGCAGGTCACCCGCAGCGACGGGCCGCCGCTGATCCGGCTGCCGGACGGGACCGGGGAGGGGGTCGTGGCCGGGAACGTGTTCGGGACGCACTGGCACGGGGCGTTCGAGTCGGACGGGTTCCGGCGGGCGTTTCTGGCGGAGGCGGCTCGGCTGGCCGGGAGGCATGGGTTCGAGGCGGCGCCGGGCACGTCGTTCGCCGCGCTGCGGGAGCGGACCGTGGACGTGCTGGGGGATCTCGTGGAGGAGCATCTCGACACCGATGCGCTGTGGCGGTTGATCGAGGGCGGGGCGCCCAAGGGGCTGCCGACGATCTCGGTGGGGCTGCGATGAGCCGGGCGGCTGAACACCGGTCTCGACGTCACCGGGTGCCGATGGTCTCGGCCGGCGGTTCCGGCGTTGGTGGTGGGCGACGTGGTCGAGGACGGGGGAGCGATGCCGAGGACGTATCGGGCGTTGGCTGATTCGGTGCTGAGCCGGCCGGCTCGGCTGGGTGCCGTCCGCGTCGTGGGGGTGGACGGGCGGGCAGGGTCCGGGAAGACCACGTTCGCCGGGCGGCTGGCTCGAGCGCTCGAACAGGGCCGCGAGGCGGGCGACGGGATCGGCCGCACGGCACGGCGGGTGACCGTGCTGCACACCGACGACTTCCTGGACGGGTGGGCGAAGCTGCTCGCCTGGCAGCCGCGGATGCGGGAATGGGTCCTCGAACCGCTGGGGCGGGGGGAGGCGGGGGCTTATCGGCGGTACGACTGGGGGCTGGAGCGGCTCGTGGACGAATGGACGCCCGTCGATCCGCCGGATGTGCTCGTGGTCGAGGGGGTCGGCAGCGGGTCGATGGCGATGCGGCCGTATCTGACGCTGGGAGTGCTGGTCACGGCGCCGCGGGGGCTTCGGCTGCGGCGCGGGCTGGAGCGCGACGGCGAGGGGCTGCGGGCCGAATGGGAGCGTTGGATGGCCGCCGAGGACGGGCACTTCGCCGCGGATCCGACCGAAATGGCCATGGATGTGCTGGTCGACGGGGCGTCGGGGGAGGGGCACGATCCCGAAAATGAGTACATCGCCGTCCCGAGCGGGTGGACGGCCCGCGCAACACTGGAGGACGATCCGGAGAGCAGGCCGGACGGGGAGGAGTGGAGCGAATGAGCACTGACGAGGCGCAGAGCGGGAATCCTCCGGCGCGGCGACGGGTGGTGCTGACCGGAATCAGCTCCCGGGCCTGGGAGCATCCGGCGGACCGAGGCGCGCTGGTGGCGCTGCGTGAGCTGCGCGGATTCGACGACGTGCTCAAGTCGCTGCACGCACTGTGGAACGAGCGGGCGTGGCGGCTGCAGTTCCTCGGCAACGCGATCCGGGTCGACCACCGGCAGTATCCGCGGGTCCACCGGCTGCTCGCCGAGGCGGCGGCCTCGCTGGACCTGGCCGAGCTGCCGGAGCTGTTCGTGCAGCAGGACCGGTCGATCAACGGCATGTGTATCGGCATGTCGAAGCCGTTCATCGTGGTGAACTCGGGCTCCGTGGAGCTGCTCGACGACGACGAGCTGCGCTGCATGCTCGGGCACGAGCTCGGGCATCTGGTGAGCGGGCACGCGGTGTACCGGACGATGGTCATGATCCTGACGGACTGGGCGGTCCGGCTGGCCTGGCTGCCGGTCGGGTCGATGGTGCTGCGGGCGATCGTCGCGGCGCTGATGGAGTGGTGGCGCAAGGCCGAGCTCTCCGCCGACCGTGCCGGGCTGCTCGCCTGCCAGGACCCGGCCGCCTCGTTGCGGCTGGCGATGAAGCTCGCCGGCGGCGGGGACCTGTCCGAGGTTGACACGACGGCGTTCCTGGAGCAGGCGGCCGAGTTCGACCGGGCCGGGGACCTGCGCGACAGCCTGATCAAGATTCGGATGGTGACCGCGCGGTCGCACCCGATGCCCGTCGCGCGGGCGGCCGAGGTGCGGGCGTGGATCGACAGCGGGGAGTACCAGCGGATTCTGTCCGGCGACTACCCGCGGCGCGACGACGACGGGAACGCGTCGGTGAGCGAGGAGATCAAGGCGGCGGCGGCCTCGTACCGGCAGGCGTTCAGCCGGTCGCAGGACCCGCTCGTGTCGCTGCTGCGCAAGCTCGGGGACGGGGCGGCGGACGTCGGCGGGTGGGTCGGCGCCGGGGCCGGGCGGATGCGGGGCTGGATGCGGGGCGACGGTTCGGACGGAGGGGACACCAGGACGGCCGAGTCGTAGGCGTCACCGAGGCGTCGGTCGGGCGCATCCGGCGGGATCGGGCCGTAGGTTCCGCGATGCCGTGATGCGCCGAGTGGCCCGTGCTTCGCGCTGGCGGGATCGGTGCCGTGGGTTCAGTGATGCTGTGATTGCGCCAGAGGGCCTTCGCCTGTCGATGGTGGTACCTGTCGGACAGGGGCCAGTCCTCGCGCGCGGAGAACGGCGCGACCGATGCCCGGCTGCCGAGGCCCCGGAACGGCCAGTCCTCGCGCGCGGAGAACGGCGCCGGCGTGGCGTGTCCGGTGCACGAGCGCAGCGGTCGGGCCTCGCACGCGGAGAACGTGCCCGGCGTGGCGTGTCCGGTGCACGAGCGCGGCGGTCGGGTCTCGCGTGCGGAGAACGGTGCCCGGCGTGGCGTGTCCGGTGCGCGAGCGCAGCGGGCGGTCCTCGCGCGCAGGAGATCGGCGTTGGGGCGCGCGGGCTCATTGGTAAGTCGGACCCGGTGCGGGAGCTGCTGATGGGGGCTCCAGCGGTGTGGGTGGTTGCTGGGGTGAGTCTCGGGTCTTGGGCGCTGGCTCGGGGGTTTTGAGCGAGGGGGCCGGGAAGCGGGGCGGCAAGGGCGGGCGCGGGTGGTGGGCAGTAAGTTCTCCGTATGACAGTGCGAACCGAGGAAGAGCTTCGCGCCGCGATCCGGCGGGAGATGCCGGGTGTGCGCGCCGATCTGGAGGCGCTCGTCCGGATTCCCGGCATTGCGTTTGCCGGATTCGACCACAGCCACGTCGAGCGCTCGGCCGAGGCCGTTGCGGAGTTGCTGCGTGGGGCCGGACTGCCCGATGTGCGGATCGTGCGCAAGGGCGGGCAGCCGGCGGTCATCGGGCGCAAGCCGGCGCCGGCCGGGGCGCCTACCGTGCTGTTGTACGCGCACCACGACGTGCAGCCCGTCGGGGATCTCGGGCAGTGGAAGAGCGACCCGTTCGAGCCGGTGGAGCGGGACGGACGCCTCTACGGCCGCGGGGTCGCCGACGACAAGGCCGGGGTCATGGCGCACGTCGCGGCGCTGCGCGCGTTCGGGGACGACCTGCCCGTCGGGGTGGTGGTGTTCATCGAGGGCGAGGAGGAGTACGGGTCCGAGTCGCTCGAGGACCTGCTCCGCGAGTATCGCGACGACATCGCCGCCGACGTCATCGTGATCGCGGACTCCGGCAACTGGGCCGTCGGCCAGCCAGCACTCACGACGGGGTTGCGCGGGATCGTCAACGGCTTCGTGGAAGTACAAGTGCTGGAAAATGCTGTGCACAGTGGGATGTTCGGCGGTGCGGTGCCCGATGCGCTCATCTCGCTGTCACGCCTCATCGCCAGCCTGCACGACGACGCCGGGGACGTGGCCGTCGAAGGACTGCTGCGCAAGCCCTCCGCGCCGCTCGACTATCCCGAGGAGCGCTTCCGCGAGGAGGCGGGCCTGCTTGAAGGGGTGCAGTTCATCGGTACCGGTCGCCTCGTCGAACGGCTCTGGACGCGCCCGGCGATCTCGATTCTCGGCATCGACGCGCCGGCCACGTCGGGCGCGCCGAACGCGTTGATCCCGCGGGCGAAGGCGAAGTTCAGCGTGCGGATCGCGCCCGGGGATTCGGCGCAGCGGGTGTACGACGCCGTCACCGACCACCTCCGCCGGCACGCGCCCTGGGGTGCCCGCGTGACCATCGAGCTCGAGCAGCTCGGCGAGCCGTGCTCGATCGATGCGACCGGGCCCGCGTACGACGCGGCGCGCGAGGCGTTCGCGGCCGCGTGGGACGGGGCGGAGCCGGTCGACATGGGGATCGGGGGGTCGATTCCCTTCATCGCCACGTTCCAGGAGCTGTTCCCCAAGGCCGCGATCCTCGTGACCGGCGTCGAGGACCCGGACACGACCGCGCACGGGCCGAACGAGAGCCTGCACCTCGCCGAGTTCGAGCGCGTGTGCATCGCCGAGGCGCTGCTGCTGTCGAAGGTTGCCCGGCTGGCCGCCTGAACCTGTATCGCGAAATGCCCGGCTCAGCACCGAGTCGGGCATTTTGTTTCAATGACGCATGTACCCTGTCAGGGTATAAATCCGAAAAGTCCGATCACGAAGTGTCGGACTTTTCGCGGGGCCGGTGGGAGTGCAAAGGGCTCGGGTGCGGTGGAATGCCGGGGGCGGGTGCGTGGCGCGGGGCCCGTCTCAAGGCGTCCGCATGAGGTGCGTGGGTGCGGGGCGTCGCTCGAGGTGGTGCTTGTTTCGGGGGCGGGCTGCCGAAGTGCCCCTCCGGATTCGCCGCGGGGGCCTCGTGGGGTCGGCGCTCTTCTCAGTAGGAGGCCAGGGACCGCTGACCACGCGAGGGGCCGGAGCGGAGTGTTACTGGGCCGCTGACTCCAGGCCGTTGACCTGGACCACCACCGACTCGGCGGCGGCCACGGCCTCGGCGGCTGCCATGACCTCGATGGCGGCCAGGGGCTCGACCGCGGCCAGTGTCTCCATCGCCGAACGGCGGCGGCAGACGCGCTGGCGGCGGGGAGTCGCGGCGTCAGGCTCGGTGGTGGACGGGTTGCGGCGGCGTAGGCGGTTCACCAGGCCCAGCGTCTGACCAGCCGGGCGTCGTGTGCCCCGCGTGGCCTGGGCGGGCACCTCGGCGGCGGGCACGTCGAGCGTGGCCCGCGCGGTGGCGGGCTCGCCGAGGGCGAGAAGAGCGGCGGGCTCGTCGAGCGTGGCCCGCGCGGTGGCGGGCTCGCCGAGGGCGATAAGAGCAGCGGGCTCGTCGACCGTGGCGCCAGCGGCTGCGGGCTCGCCGAGCGTGGTGAGAGCGGCCGCGGCCGGGGTGAGCGTCGTAGGAGCGGCGACGGCGGGCTGGTCGAGGGTAGTGGCCGTGCGCTTGTTCAGGCGGCCGGCCAGGCCCAGGAGCGGGGCGCCGGCCATGAACAGCAGCGCCGCGGCGGCGATCAGCAGCAATGGCAGCCAGGACGAGTCGGCCATGGCCTCGCCGCCGAAGTGGCCCAGCAGGGCGCCGTACGTCGCCCAGAGGGTCGCGGCCACCACGTCGTATGTCGCGAAGCGGCGGGTCGAGACGCCGTTGCGGCCGGCGTAGAGGGCGGTGACCATGCGGCCGGCGGGCACGAAGCGGCAGAAGAGGACGGCCAGGAAGATGTGGCGCTGCATCGCCTCGTTCAGCCTCGCGGTGACCTTGGCGGCTCGGCGGGGCAGTTCGCGGCGGCGGCGGCGCTCGCCGCGGCGGGCCAGGCGGCGGCCGACGGCGAAGGCCAGCAGGTCGCCGGCGATGACTCCGGCGGCGCCGGAGAGGACCAGGAGCAGCAGCTGCACGTGGCCGGAGGCGGAGAGGATGCCGCCGCCGATCATGAGGGCCTGGGCGGGGACGACCGGAATGAAGGCGTCGATCGTGAGCAGGACGAGAACCGTGGCGTAGAGCACGCCCGGTGCGGACACCAGGTCCAGCACCGCGCTTACCATTCCGGACTCGCCATGGCCCGCCCCTTTACCCCGCGTAACAGATCCCCCGTTGACCATGGCAACACGGCTGCACCCCACTGCATGCCCAACTGACCACGATTGTGTCCCGCATCTCCTTTGAAATGGCTGAGAACACGCATACCCGCAGGTGGGAAGGTGCGCACGAAAGCCGTCAGCCGGCCGGGGGATCCCCCTATCCGAGGGTTTCGTGGACGAAGCACCAGCGCCAGTACTCGCCGGGCTCGATCGACTGCATCACCGGGTGGTGGTTGACGAGGAAGTGCTGGGTCGCGTGGCGGCGCGGCGAGGAGTCGCAGCAGGCGACGTGGCCGCAGGCGAGGCATTGGCGCAGGTGCACCCAGTCGGTGAACCCGCCCTCCTTGCACTCCGGGCAGCCGTCCACCACCGGCGGCTCCACCTTCTCGGCCGCTTCCAGATGCACGCAGGTCACAGGTCCCCCCGCTCGAGCAGTGACTCTTCCAGGTCCATGTCGCGCTGCGCCTGGCGCAACGTCTCCTCCGGGATTCTCCCCGAGTCGCGGGCCTTGCGGAAAACCTCCCGCTCCGCGCTGAGCATCTCGCGGCGCAGGCGGGCGTAGGCGGCGGACGGCGTTTCCCGGTCCGAGCGGCCCAGACGCTCCCAGGCCATGTTGGAGCGGGACAGGGCCATCTGCCGCAGCCGCTCCACGACACCCTCGGGCGCGTCGCCCGCGATCTCCTCGAGGCGGGTCTTGCCGGCTCGGGTGGCCTCGTGCTGTACCGACGCCTCGGCCAGGGCATCCTCGGTCCGATCGTCGCCGGGCACCTTGAGCCAGCGCGCGACCGTCGGCAGGGTCGCGCCCTGCAGGACCAGCGTGGCCACGATGACGCCGAAGGCCAGGATGACGAAGAGGCCGCGAGGGTACGGCATCCCGTCCGCGAGCGTCGTCGGCAGCGAGAGCGCCGCGGCGAGGGTGACCGCCCCGCGCATGCCCGCCCAGGAGATGACGGCCGGGCCGGCCAGCGAGGGCGACGGGTCGCGGCGGCGGACGCGGGGGATGAGGCGGGCGAAGTACGTCGTCGGAAAGAGCCACACGATCCGCGCCACGATCACCACGCCGACCACGGCGGCCAGGGCGCCGGCGGTGAACGCGAACGAGCGCTCCACGTCGGCGATGAGGGCGCGCAGCTGAAGGCCCACGAGGAGGAACACGGCCCCCTCGAGCAGGAACTTCACCATCCGCCAGAAGGCGTCCATCTGCAGCCGGGAGGCCGCCGACATCAGGGTCGGCATGCGGTGGCCCAGGGACAGGCCGCAGACCACGACGGCGACGACCCCGGAGGCGTGCACGGACTCGGCCGGCAGGAACACCACCCAGGGCGTGAGCAGCGAGACCGCGTTGTCGATGAGCGGGTTGCTGACCCGCTTGTGCACGAAGCCGATGAGCAGCCCGCCGGCCACGCCGAACGCGACGCCGCCGATGACCGCGATGGAGGCCTGCTCGGTGATCGACCAGCCGTCGACCGCCTCGCCGACCGCCGCGGCCACCGCGACCCGGAGCGTGACCAGGGCGCTCGCGTCGTTGATGAGGCTCTCGCCCTCCAGGACGGTGACCACGCGCCGGGGCAGCCCGATGCGCCTCGCCACGGCCGTGGCCGCGACCGCGTCGGGCGGCGCGACGACGGCGCCCAGGGCGAGGCAGGCGGCCAGCGGTACCCCCGGCAGCAGCATCTTGAGCGTGAACCCCACGGCGGCCGTGGTGAACAGCACGAGCCCGACCGCGAGCAGCAGGATCGGCCGCAGGTTGAACTTGAACGCCGGCACCGAGGTCTCCAGCGCCGCCACGTAGAGGATCGGCGGGAGGATGCCGATCAGCACGACCTCGGGGTCGAGCTCGATCTCGAGCACCCCCGGGACGAACGAGATCACGATGCCGACGACGACCAGCAGGATCGGCGACAGCACGCCGATACGGCGCGCGAGGACGGAGGTCGCGACCACGACCGCGATGAGTCCGACGATGTTTCCGAGCCCGTGCACGGGCGAAGCTTATCCACGCCGCCGCCCGCCACTGTTACGAGTGACGGGCGCCACACGGCGGGTCGCCGAACAGCACGGGTGACCGGCGCGTGCGCGAGCCCGTCCGGGCCTGAGACACTGCACCCGCACATGCAGCAAGCCGTGACCTAGGGGAGGATCGTCCTCATGTGTGCCACACGGCAAATACTCCTGCCCTCCGGGCCGGTGTGAGCATGCCCGACGTCAGCACGACCGTGGATCTTCGTCACCGGCGCATCGGACCGATCGCCGGCGAGCGGATCCGCGTGCTGCTGGTCGAGGACGATCCCGGCGACGCGTTCCTGGTCCGCGAGCTGCTCGCCGAGGCCGACGCGCCGTTCGACGTCGAGATCGCGCAGACCATGCGCGAGGCGCGGCCCCGCTTCCGCGACGTGCACTGCATCCTGCTCGACCTCGGGCTGCCCGACGCGAGCGGCCTGGACGGGCTGCGCCAGGTGCTGCAGCACGTGTCGGGCGCCGCGGTCTGCGTGCTCACCGGGCTGGAGGACGAGCATCTCGGCAACGCCGCCGTCGCCGAGGGCGCCCAGGACTACCTGGTCAAGGGGTCGGTCGACGGCGCCGGCCTGGCCCGCGCGGTGCGCTACGCGGTCGAGCGCAAGCGCGCCGACGAGCAGGCCCGGCTCCTGCGCGAGTCCGAGCTGCGCCAGGCCGAGTCGGCCCGGCTCGAGCGCGGCCTGCTCCCGCAGCCGCTGATGCGCGACGTGCCCGCCGACCTGTTCAGCATCTACCGTCCCGGCCGCGACCGGGCCCTGCTCGGCGGCGACTTCTTCGACGCGATCGGGGTCGACGACGGCAGCCGCCTGCACCTGCTCATCGGCGACGTCTGCGGCCACGGGGTCGACGAGGCGCCGCTCGGCGTGGCGCTGCGGGTCGCCTGGCGCGCCCTGGTGCTGGCCGGCGTGCCCGAGGACCAGGTCCTCGACTCGCTGGAGCAGGTCCTCGTCGCCGAGCGCCGCACCGACGAGCTGTTCGCGACCGTGGCGGTCGCGACCGTCGACCTGCGCGCCGGGACCGCCCGCATCCGCCTGGCCGGCCACCCGCCGCCGATCCTGATCTCCGGGGACCGCGCGGTCCCGTGCGAGGTCGACCCGGGCCTGGTCCTGGGCGTCATCCCGGGGATGCCGCGGCCGCCCGCCGAGATTCCGCTGGGGCCGGACGGGCAGTGGTCGCTGCTGCTGTACACCGACGGCCTGATCGAGGGCTCGGCCGGCCCGGACGCGGCGCCCGGCGACCGTCTCGGCGTCGAGGGGCTGTGCCGCGTGCTGACCGGCCCGATGCGCGCCGAGCCCCGTGACCTGCCCGGCTGGCTCACGCTGCAGGCCGAGGCCCACAACGGCGGGCCGGTGCAGGATGACATCGCCGTGCTCGTGCTGACTCCCTCGAGGACTTCATGAACCCCTCCAGCTGGTCGCTGTGGCGGCGCATCACCGCACTGTGCGCCGTCGTCGCCGGCCTCCTCGTCGTGATCGCGGTCAGCGCGACCGCGACGGCGGCGTCCAACCGCAGCGAGACCGAGCAGGTGCTGGGCGGCCTCACGCCCGCTCTCGTCAATGCCGAGCGGTTGTACTCCCAGCTGCTGCGCCAGCAGTCCGCCGTCCGCACGTTCCTGCTCACCGGCAAGGACTCCGATCTCGACAACTACCGCGACGCGCAGGGCCAGGAGGCCGCGATCCTCGCCGACACCCGGCACCTGGTGGCGGACGAGCCTCAGCTGCTGAGCACCGTGGACGGGATCGCGGCGGCGACGGCGCGGTACCGCCGCGAGATCACGGAGCCGCTGATCGCCCAGACGCGGGCGAATGGCGTGAACCCGGACACGGCCGCCCCGACCGAACAGTCGCGGGCCGTCTACAACGACGCCGCCACGCGCATCAACGGGCTCGCAGGCCAGATCGTCACACGGCGCGACGAGGTCGCCGGGCAGGTGCGCACCACCGGCAACGTGCTCGTGCTGCTGCTCATCGTCGCCGCCGTCGTGGTCGTCCTGGCCGGTGCGGCGCTGGCGCTACTGCTGCGCCGGCTCGTGACGCGCCCCGTCACCGACCTGGCCGGCGAGGTGCGGCGGGTGGCGGGCGGCGACTACGAGTACGAAATCCGCAGTTTCGGTCCTCCGGAGCTGACGGCGCTGGCCGACGACGTCGACACCATGCGGCGGCGGATCAACGCCGACCTCACGGACGTGCAGGAGGCGCGGCGGCTCGTCGAGGAGGCCAACCGCATGCTGGAGCAGCAGGCGGCCGAGCTCACCCGGTCCAACCGGGACCTCGAGCAGTTCGCGTACGTGGCCAGCCACGACCTCCAGGAGCCCCTCCGCAAGGTGGCGAGCTTCTGCCAGTTGCTGCAGCGGCGGTACTCCGGGCAGCTCGACGATCGCGCGGACCAGTACATCGGTTTCGCCGTCGACGGTGCCCAGCGCATGCAGCGGCTCATCAACGACCTGCTCGCGTTCTCCCGCATCGGCCGGCTGACCAGCGGGTTCACCGAGGTCGATCTGAACAAGGTGGTGCTCGACTCGGCCGCGCAGTTCGACGCGCAGCGCGAGGCGACCAACGCCGAGATCATCTTCACCGACCTGCCCGTCGTGCGCGGCGAGGAGCCGCTGCTCGGCGCGCTGTTCAGCAACCTCATCGGCAACGCGATCAAGTTCCGCCGGCCCGACGTGCCGCCGCGGATCGTGATCGACTCCACGGCCGGTGACGGGGAGTTCGAGATCAGCGTCGAGGACAACGGCATCGGCATCGAGCCCGAGTTCGCTGACAAGGTCTTCGTGATCTTCCAGCGGCTGCACGCCAAGGAGACGTACCCCGGCACCGGCATCGGCCTGGCGATCGCCAAGAAGATCGTCGAGTACCACGGCGGGCGGATCTGGATCGATCCCTCGCCGCGCGAAGGTACGCTGTTCCGGTTCACGCTGCCCGCAGCCGTTCCCGCTCTTGAGGAGTCCCCCGCATGACCGCGCCCGTGGAAGCGTCCCTGCCGATCGAGGTGCTGCTGGTCGAGGACGACCCGGGCGACGTGCTCATGACGCAGGAGGCGTTCGAGGAGCACAAGGTCCGCAACAAGCTCAACGTGGTGCAGGACGGGGAGGAGGCGCTGGCGTACCTCCGCCGCGAGGGCAAGTTCGCCGAAGCGACCCGGCCCGATCTCATCCTGCTCGACCTGAACCTGCCGCGCGTGGACGGGCGGGAGGTGCTCCAGGTCATCAAGGAGGACCAGGACCTGCGGCGCATCCCCGTCGTGGTGCTGACGACCTCGCAGGCGGACGAGGACATCCTGCGCAGTTATTCGCTGCACGCCAATGCGTACGTCACCAAGCCTGTCGACTTCGACAGTTTCATCGCGGTGGTCCGGCAGATCGACGAGTTCTTCGTCAGCGTGGTCAAGCTGCCGCCGCGGAGCTGAGTTCGTTCCGGTTGGCGCGAAATGTCGGGCGCTGGCGCGCCACGACATTTCGGACTTTTCGCCTGTCGGGTTATAAATGCGATAAGTCCGATCACGGAGTGTCGGACTTATCGGAAATGCCGGCTGCTGTCGGTTATGACTGAACGAACAAGGATCCGTGATTTCGCCTGACGGTGGCGGTTTGTCCGCCGCGGAATGGGGCGGAGCGGCGGCGGATCGAGTGGCGGGAGCCCGGCCTGCGAGAAGGTGGGAGACCGGCCGTGGATGGCGGTAGGCCCTGCGGGCAGTCGCGGCGGGAGCGCCGGCTCCGGGGGAGTTGGGGGCCGTGGATGGCGGTAGGCCCCGCGGGCAGTCGCGGCAGGAGCGCCGGCTCCGGAGGAGTTGGGCGCCGCGGAAGGTGAGCCGCTCGGGAAGGGGCCGTGCGGGAGGTAGCCGCGGAAAACAGCGGGCTGTGTGGAAAAGGGTGCCGTGCGAGAGCGTGCTGTGAAAGCTGGCCGCTCGAGCGAGTGCGGCGGAGAACCCCGGCCCCGTCAGCGGGCGTCGCAGGCGAAGGAGCCGGCTGTGTGAGCGGGCACTGCCAGGCGGAGGAGCCGACCGTGCGCCCGCGAAGGCGTGGGTAAAGACGACGAACGGCCCGTGTCCTCAAGGACCCGGGCCGTCGCGATCAGCGAAAGCGTTACTGGTTGGCCGCGTGCACCTCGGCCGGGTTGTGCGCCGGCACCGGAAGCTCGATCCGATGCACCCGCTCCCAAGCCTCGATCACCGAGGACGTCACGTGCGTGCGGAAGTAGTCGTTCGCGCTGAGGCGGTTCGTCACCGGCTCCTCGCTCTCCGCGAGCAGGCTGCCCGTCACGAGGTGCACGCCGTTCTGCACGGCGGCGCTCAGGCGCCGGTGGCCGTCGATCACGTAGTAGTCCTGGCCGCTGTGGCCGATCGTCAGCGGCTCGAGGTCCTCGGGGGCGGCGTCGGCCAGCTCCTGCGCGAGGGTCTCGTCCGCGAAGTCGATCTCGCGCGTGGGGTAGATACGCATGGGGTCGAGCAGCAGCAGCGGCGGGCGCTCGCGCAGGATGTCGGTGCCCAGGCGGCCCTCGAAGGCGGCCTGCACGGCCGAGACGACCTGGTCGGGGTTGGCGCGGGTGCTGTCGGCGACGAGGTCGTAGTTGCGCAGACGGTACTTGTCCGCGCCGTACCGCGTCAGGAACCGCATCCGCTCGCTCTCGCTGCGGCTGTGCAGGTTGCGCTTGGCCTCGTCCAGCGACGCGTAGTTCTCCACCTCGGAGTGCGGGCGGGCCAGCACGCGCCGGGCGGCCTCGTTCGGCTCGGTGATGAGGTGGACCTTGAAGGCCTCGTGGAAGAAGAACCAGGCCAGCCGGCTGTCGACGATGAGCTGCTCGCCCGACTGCGCGATCTCGGTCTGCAGGCTGTCCACGGCGCTGTCGATCGCGTCGTCCAGCTCGGCGTGGAGGTTGAGCTGCAGCGCGGTCATGCCGCGGCGCTGGGCCATCTCCCGGTACATGTCGCCGACGCTGATGCGGCGCAGACCGAGCCGGCTCGCGAGTTCGACGGAGACGGTGGACTTGCCGCTGCCGAGGTCTCCGTTGATGACGACCGACCGGTGATTGCTCATGCGCAAACTCTCCAGGTAGTGAGGCGTCGCGAGCCTAACACGCTCCTGGTGCAGGCCTTTTCGTCGTGCTACCCAGGCGGTACCGAAGGAATTCGCCCGAACGGGCTGCGCTGGTCGGTAATCCGGAGGAAACATCGGACTGACAGCATCCGGCCACCCACCGCTGCGAGACGGAGGTCGCGACTTTGTTCCTGACCCGCCACGAGCAGGAGCGCCTGCTGATCCACGTCGCCGCCGACGTGGCGCAACGACGCAAGGACCGCGGGCTCAAGCTGAACTACCCGGAGGCCGTCGCGATCATCACCGCCTTCCTGCTCGAGGGCGCGCGCGACGGGCGGACCGTGGTCGACCTGATGGAGGCCGGGCGCCACGTGCTCGGCCGCGACGACGTCCTTGAGGGCGTCCCCGAGATGCTGGCGGAGGTGCAGGTGGAGGCGACGTTCCCGGACGGCACCAAGCTCGTGACCGTTCACCACCCGATCCCGTGATCCCCGGCGAGATCGTCCCCGGCGAGGGGCCGATCGAGATCAACGCCGGTCGACCGGAGCTGGCGCTGACCGTGCGCAACACGGGGGACCGGCCGGTGCAGGTCGGCTCCCACTACCACTTCGCCGAGGCCAACGACGCCCTCGAGTTCGACCGGGAGGCGGCGCGGGGGCACCGGCTCGGCGTCCCGGCGGGCACCTCGGTGCGCTTCGAGCCGGGCGTGGGCCGCGAGGTGGTGCTGGTGCCGCTGGCAGGCAACAAGGTCGTGCCTGGGCTGAGGAAAAGGGCGCAATGAGGATCGACCGGAGCAGGTACCAGAACCTCTACGGCCCCACCACGGGCGACCGGGTGCGCCTGGCCGACACCGACCTGTTCATCCAGGTGGAGGCCGACCACTGCGCCGGCGGCGACGAGGCCGTCTTCGGCGGCGGCAAGGTCATCCGCGAGTCGATGGGCCAGTCCCGGGCCACCCGCGCCGAGGGCACCCCGGACACGGTGATCACCGGCGCGGTCATCCTCGACCACTGGGGGATCGTGAAGGCCGATGTCGGCCTCCGCGACGGGCGGATCGTCGGCATCGGGCGGGCCGGCAACCCCGACATCATGGATGGCGTCGACCCGGCGCTGGTGATCGGCCCGGCGACGGAGATCATCGCCGGCAACGGGCGCATCCTGACCGCCGGCGCGATCGACTGCCACGTGCACCTCATCGCCCCGCTGATCCTGGAGGAGGCCCTGGCCAGCGGGATCACCACGATCGTCGGCGGCGGCACCGGGCCGGCCGAGGGCAGCAAGGCGACGACGGTCACGCCGGGCTCCTGGCACCTCGCCCGGATGCTCGAGGCGCTCGACCCGTGGCCGATCAACGTCCTGCTGCTCGGCAAGGGCAACACCGTCTCCGAGGAGGCGATGTGGGAGCAGCTGCGCGGCGGCGCCGGGGGCTTCAAGCTGCACGAGGACTGGGGCACCACCCCGGCCGCGATCGACGCCTGCCTGCGGGTCGCCGACGCCTCGGGCGTGCAGGCGAACATCCACACGGACACGCTCAACGAGGCCGGCTTCGTCGAGGAGACCCTGCGCGCCATCGCCGGGCGGAGCATCCACGCGTACCACACGGAAGGCGCCGGCGGCGGGCACGCCCCCGACATCATCACCGTCGCGGGGCACCCGAACGTGCTGCCGTCCTCGACGAACCCGACCCGCCCCTACACCCGCAACACGCTCAGCGAGCACCTCGACATGCTCATCGTCTGCCACCACCTGAACCCGAGCGTGCCCGAGGACCTGGCCTTCGCGGAGAGCCGCATCCGGCCGTCCACGATGGCCGCCGAGGATCTGCTGCACGACCTCGGCGCGATCTCGATCATCGGCTCCGACTCCCAGGCGATGGGGCGGGTCGGCGAGGTGGTCCTGCGCACGTGGCAGACCGCGCACGTGATGAAGCGGCGGCGGGGAGCCCTGGAGGGGGACGGCGCGGCGGACAACGAGCGGGCGAAGCGGTACGTCGCGAAGTACACCATCTGCCCCGCCGTCGCCTCCGGCATCGCCCACGAGGTCGGCTCGGTCGAGGTCGGCAAGCTCGCCGACCTGGTGCTGTGGGACCCGGCGTTCTTCGGGGTCCGCCCGCACGTGGTGGTCAAGGGCGGCGCGATCGCGTGGGGCGCGATGGGCGACGCGAACGCCTCGATCCCGACCCCGCAGCCGATCCTGTCCCGCCCGATGTTCGGCGCCTACGGGGCCGCCGCGCCCGCGACCAGCCTCGCGTTCGTGGCGCCGGCCGCGATCGAGGACGGGCTGGCCGAGCGCCTGGGCCTGCGCAGGAGGCTCGCCCCGGTCGCGGACACGCGCTCGGTCGGCAAGGCGGACCTTCCGCGCAACAACGCCCTGCCGCGCATCGAGGTCGAGCCCGACACCTTCACCGTGCGCATCGACGGCGAGGTGGTCGACCCCGATCCGGTCGAGGAACTGCCAATGGCGCAGCGGTACTTCCTGTTCTGACATGAACACCGACCTGCTCCTGCTCGCCGACGGGCGCTTCCCCTCGGGCGGGCACGCGCACTCCGGCGGCCTCGAGACGGCGGTGGCGCGCGGACGCGTGACCGACCTCGTCGGCCTCCGCGCGTTCCTGCTCGGCCGGCTGCGCACGGCGGGCCTGGTCGCGGCGGCCTTCGCGGCGGCCGCGTGCGCGCGCCCGGAGGCGATGGAGGAGCTCGAGGACGAGCTGGCCGCGCGGACCCCGTCGCCGGCGCTGCGCCTGGCCGCGCGCCGGCAGGGCCGCTCGCTGTGCCGGGCCGCGCTCGTGGTCTGGCCCGGCGAGCACGTGACCCGGGCCGCGGCCGCGCGGGTCGCGCAGCCGATCGCGCTCGGGGTCGCCGCGCACGCGGCCGGGCTCGGCCCCGAGGCGGCGGCGCTGATGGCCGCGTACCACGCGATCTCCGGCCCGGCGAGCGCGGCGGTGCGCCTGCTCGGGCTGGACCCGTACCGCGTCCACGCCGTGCTCGCCGAGCTCGGCGACGCGTGCGACGACGTGGCCCGGGAGGCCGCGACACACGCCCGTGGCCCGATCGGGGACCTGCCGGCGGCATCGGCGCCGCTGCTGGACGTCTCCGCCGAGGACCACGCCGCATGGGAGGTTCGACTCTTTGCCAGCTGAACACGAGCACACGCATCCGCACCCGCACGACGACCCGCATCACCCGCTGCCGCACACGAAGCGCGCCGTGCGCATCGGCATCGGGGGACCGGTCGGCTCCGGCAAGACGGCCCTCGTCGCCGCGCTCTGCCGCAGCCTGTCGGGCGATCTGCAGGTCGCGGTGGTGACCAACGACATCTACACGACCGAGGACGCCGACTTCCTGCTGCGCAACGGCGTGCTGCCGGCCGAGCGCATCCGCGCGGTCGAGACCGGCTGCTGCCCGCACACCGCGATCCGCGACGACATCTCGGCCAACCTCGACGCGATCGAGGAGCTGGAGGAGAGCCTCGGCCCGCTCGACGTGATCCTGGTCGAGAGCGGCGGCGACAACCTCACCGCCACGTTCAGCAAGGGCCTCATCGACCGGCAGATCTTCGTCGTCGACGTGGCCGGCGGCGACAAGGTGCCGCGCAAGGGCGGCCCCGGCGTCACCTCGGCCGACCTGCTCGTGATCAACAAGACGGACCTGGCCCCGCTCGTCGGCGCGGACCTCGGGGTGATGGAGCGCGACGCGGCCGCCCGCCGCGGCGAGCTGCCGACCGTGTTCCTGTCGCTGGTGCAGGACCGGGCGGCCGGGCCGGTGCAGGAGTGGATCCGCGGCCTGATCGCGACCGTATGAGGGCCGCGGCCCGGATCGTCGCCGAGCGCGAGGGCGAGCGCACGGTGCTGCGCGTGCTCAAGGGCGAGGCGCCGCTGCTGCCCCGGCGCACGGGCCCGGCCGGGGTGCACCTCGTCGGCGGGGCGGCGGGCCCGCTCGGCGGCGACGACCTGAGCCTGGAGATCGAGGTCGGGCCGGGGGCGGAGCTCTGGGTCCGTACCGTCGCCGCCTCCATCGCCCTGCCCGGCCGCTCCGGCGCGGAGTCGGTCCTCGCCGTGCACGCGACCGTGGGCGAGGGCAGCTTCCTGGCGTTCCTGCCCGAGCCGATCGTGGCCGCCGCGCGCTGCCGGCACCACAACGCATCGCGGGTGGAGCTGGCCGCCGGCGCGCGCCTGATCTGGCGCGAGGAGGCGGTGCTGGGCCGCTTCGGCGAGGAGCCGGGCGACCTGCGGCTGTCGACGAACGCGCGCCGGGGCGGCCGGCCCTGGTACCACAGCGATGTCACCATCGCCCGGGGACCGGCCGTGCTCGGCGACGCGCGCGTCCTGGCCTCGCTGCTGACCACGGACGCGGCCGAGCCCGCGGCCGGCGAGCGGGCCGCGGTCATGCCGCTGGCCGGCGGCGGGGTCGTGGCCACGGCGCTCGGCGACGACCTGGCGCAGACGCGCGCGGTCACCGACCCGCTGGTCACACCGGCGCGACAGCCGGGCTCAGCGGAGGCGACCGCCCGGACTACCTGAGGAAGAGCGCGGCGATCTTCGGCAGGTGCTTGCGTACGTCGTTGTCGTCATCGTCGTCCCAGTCGTCCTCGACGAGCGGGGCGACCTGACCGGTGCGGGCGCGCAGCAGCATCGGGTAGTCGTCGGCCTCGCCGTAGAGCTCCTCGGCGAGGTCCTCGACCTCCCGCGGGGCCAGCTCGTGCGCGGCGAGGTCGCCCGCGGCCACGGCCCGCACCACCGGGTCGTCGGCGAGCGCGTCCGGGTCGGCGACCGCGCGCTCGTAGGTGTCGCGGCCGCGCGCGATCAGCCCGTCGACGAACGCGTCGGCGTAGCGGGCCACCACCCGGCCGGTCGCCCACATGGCCGAGGAGTTGGCCCGGGCCTGCAGCCGCGTGCGGTGGGCGTCGAAGTCCAGCAGCTCGCTCTTGTCGAGGGTGGCCAGGCGCATCCGCAGCGCGGCCGTGAACCGCCCGGCGAAGCCCGGCGTGACGCGGTCCCCGGCGGCGGAACGAGCACCGTCGATGATCGACCAGAAAGTATCGCTGTCCACGGCAGGCAAGTCTTGCACGACCGCGCAGGTCCTGGGAACGGCGCGCGGGACAAGGCCTAGGCTGCGCCCATGAGCGAGCAGGTGGGGGTGCTGCTGCGGCAGTGGCGCGAGCGGCGGCGGCTCAGCCAGCTCGCGCTGGCCAACCAGGCCGAGGTCTCCACCCGGCACCTGAGCTGCGTGGAGACCGGTAAGGCGCGGCCGACCAGCGCGATGATCCTGCGCCTGAGCGAGCACCTCGACGTGCCGCTGCGCGAGCGCAACGCCCTGCTGCTGGCCGGCGGCTACGCGCCCGCATACCCCGAGCACGGCCTCGACGGCCCGGCGCTGCGGCAGGTCCGGGCCTCGCTGCGGCAGGTGCTGACCGGCCACGAGCCCTACCCGGCCGTCCTGGTCGACCGCGGCTGGGACCTGCTCGAGGCCAACGAGGCGCTGCTGCGCCTCACCGAGGGGGCGGCCGCCCACCTGCTGCGCGGGCCGGTCAACGTGCTGCGCCTGTCGCTGCACCCGGAGGGGCTCGCGCCGCGGATCGCCAACCTGGATCAGTGGCGCGGGCACGTGTTCGCGCGCCTGCGCCGGCAGATCGCGGCGACGGGCGACTCCGCACTGCGCGATCTGCTCCAGGAGCTGCGGCGGTACCCCGGGGGAGAGGCCCCCGCGGCCCCGCACGACGTCGTGGTCCCGCTGTGCATCCGGCTCGGCGGCGTGGAGCTGCGCCTCTTCGGCATCACCGCGGTCATCGGCGCCCCGCACGACGTGACGGTCGCGGAGCTGGCGATCGAGTCGTTCTTCCCCGCCGACCCGGCGACCGCGGAGGCCCTGCGGCAGGGCTGATCGGTGGCGGCTCGGTGGTGGCACGTTTCCGGGATTCGAGGCGGCGGCCGCGACCGTACCGTTCTTCATGCAAGGCCACACACCACAACGTCCCAGAGGGAGCGCACCATGAGCGACTACGACACCGGCGACACGGGCTACGACGGCGGCCACGAGGTCGACTACGGCCAGTACGAGGCCGGCCACGAGAGCGGCGCCCTGGACCAGCTGCACCAGGCGCAGGGCTCCGAGGCCGACGCCCAGTCGCAGTACGGCGTCTACGAGCAGGACCACCACACCGCGGAGTCGACGGACTTCTCGCAGGGCCACCACGTCGAGTACGACGCCCCGGCGGCCGTGCACTACGAGTCGGACGACTACACCAACTACTCGCACGACGCGACCTCGGACGACCACGTCTTCGCCGCCGAGGGCAGCGAGTCCTCGCACCAGGCCGAGTTCAGTGAGCTCAGCGCCCTGCAGGAGCGCTTCGACACCGCGTTCGCCGAGGGCACCCAGTTCCACGCGGACGGCGGCGACGCCCAGATCGCGTCCAAGTAAGGCACCGCAGTACCTCATGGTGTGGCTTCGGCCCGGCCGGCGGATCAGCCCCGCCGGCCGGGTACCCAACCCGCACCCCGCGGCTACGGCTCAACGCACTCGGTTGTTCGACTTCGTCCGGGTGTCCGGGACTGTCCGGACATTCCCGGCCGCCCGCGCGAAGTCGGCCATCCGGGTGCGTTTTCGTGTCGGGGCCGCGACCTTTCCTTGATCGTCTCCGCGGCGCTGGTCACAATCGCCGGTATGGGTTTGGGGGATTACGTGGGGATGTGGCGGGCGAAGCGGCAACAGCAGAACCGCAACGGCAACCGGAAGCAGAACCGGAAGCAGAAGCGGCGCGACGACGGCGACTGCGGGCCGGACTGGCACTGCGACGTCTGCGACTGCAGCCCCATCATGCTCGGCTCGCTGCTGTCGCTCATGGCGGTCTCGGCGCCCTCGCGCGCCCCGCGGCGGGACCCGGGCGGGCCCGGACGGGCGGGGATGGCGGCGATCCGCGGGTACCAGCGCTTCGTCTCGCCCCATCTGGGGATCAAGTGCCGCCAGGTGCCCTCGTGCAGCAACTACGGCCTGCAGGCGGTCCAGCGCTACGGCCTCGTGGAGGGCTCGCGGCTCACCGCGGCGCGGATCAAGCGCTGCAACCCCTCGACCCCGCGCGGCACCGTCGACCAGGTGCCGTAGGCCGTTGCTCCAGGACGCGCCCTCTAGGAAGCACGGACGCAGCGCAGGCCCGAAAAGGTCATCACGGCCGGCAGCGCGAACGTGACGGCGGAGGCGGCGAGGTTCAGGCCGGCCGCACCGCCGGCGTTCCCGTGGCCCCAGGTGGGGCTGAACGCGGAGAGCAGCACGCCGCCGACGGCGAAGAAGCCGACCGTGGCGATCGCGGCGATCCCGGTCGCGCGCACGAACCGGCGGCCGACGTCGACGTACCGGCTGCCGATCCCGCACGCCAGCGCGGCCAGCAGCGCCCCGACGACCACGGCGTAGGTGGCGTAGTCGACGGTGTGCGCCAGGATCAGGTACGCGCGGCTCGGCTCCCAGCTCCAGCCCACCGCCGCGCGCCGCCACGCCAGCTCGGAGACCAGCGCCTCGAGCGCCACCGCGCCGCCCACGATGATCGCGGTGCGCCGGCCCTGGGCCAGCGCCAGCTCGCGCTGGTACTCGGGGGCGAGGGCGGCGATGGGGCCGAACTCCTCGACCGCGGCCCGCTCGGCGGCGAGGCGGTCCAGGCCGTCGGCCTCGTAGCGCTCCGCGGCGTCGGCGAGCCCGTCGCGGGCCTCGGTGACCAGGTCCGTCTTGGCCGCGCGAGGACCGCGCAGGGCGCCGCGCAGCGAGGCGACGTAGGCGTCGATGGGGCCGGCAGTCAGCACCTCCTCAGCATGCCGCCAGGGCGCGCGGCGGGCAGTCCGGGTTGTCCCTGACCTTTCCCCGGCTTCGGGCCTCGGGTCTGGCGCGCCGGGCGCGGCGTCGGCCAGCCTACATGTAGCCGTTCTACATGTAGGGAGACACCAGATGCGCAAGTGGCTGCTGGGCGGCCTGATCCTGCTGCTCGTGCTGTGCGCGGGCGGGGTCGCCGCCCTGGTCTACTTCTTCGTCCGCCCGCCGCTGGACGTGCGCGCCGACTTCACCCGGCCGCTGCGGGTGCCGCCGCTGGCCGCCTCGACCGTCGACGCGCAGGGCCGGCGGGTGTTCGACCTGCGGGCCCAGCCGGGCGACAGCGACTTCGGCCACGGCGCGACCCGCACCTGGGGCTACAACGGCGCCTACCTCGGCCCGACGCTGCGGGCCAAGCGCGGCGAGCCGGTCGTGGTCAACGTGCGCAACGCCCTGGCCGAGCCCACGACCGTGCACTGGCACGGGATGCACCTGCCGGCCGCGATGGACGGCGGCCCGCACCGGCCGATCCCGACCGGCGGGGCGTTCCAGGCCGCGTGGACGGTCGACCAGCCGGCGGCGACGCTCTGGTACCACCCCCACCCCAGCGAACGCACCGAGACCCAGGTGTACCGGGGCCTGGCCGGCCTGTTCCTGATCGACGACGACGAGCCGGCCCAGCGGGCACTGCCGCACGACTACGGCGTCGACGACATCCCGGTCCTGGTGCAGGACAAGGAGTTCGACGGGGACCAGCTGTCCATGGGCGACCGCTTCGGCAGCGACATCGGCGTGCTCGGCGACGAGATCCTCGTCAACGGCACCCCCGGCCCGTACGTCGACGTCCGCTCCGGCCTCGTCCGCCTCCGCCTGGTCAACGCCTCGACCGCGCGCATCTACGACTTCACCCTCGCCGACCACCGCCCGTTCGCCCTCGTCGGCACCGACGGCGGCCTGCTCGAGCGGCCGGCGATGACGAGCCACGTGCGCCTCTCCGTCGGCGAGCGGGCCGAGATCGTGGTCGCGCTGCAGCCGGGGGAGCGGCTGACCCTGCGCAGCGAGCGGCCCCTCGGCGGCTCCCTCGACAGCCGCTTCAACGGCGGCCAGGACAGCTTCGACATCCTCCAGCTGCGGGCGGCCGCGACCCTGACGCCGGCCAAGCTGCCGGAGACGCTCGTGAGCACCCCGCGCCTGGACCCGGCCCAGGCCGCGCAGACCCGGAACTTCGAGTTCCAGGGCCGCGAGATCAACGGCGACGGCATGGACATGGGCCGCGTCGACGCCGTCGTCGTCAAGGACACCGTCGAGGTGTGGAACGTCTCCAACGGCCACGACACCCCGCACAGCTTCCACATCCACGACGTGCAGTTCCAGGTGCTGACGGTGGACGGGCACGCCCCGCCGCCGGAGCTGTCGGGCTGGAAGGACACCGTGTTCATGGCGCCGCACCAGCACTACTCGGTGATCGCGAGGTTTGCCGACTACGCCGACCCGGCGACGGCGTACATGTTCCACTGCCATGTCCTCAAGCACGAGGACGAGGGCATGATGGGCCAGTTCGTGGTGGTCGAGCGGGGACAGCAGCCGAGGCTGCACGGGTGAGAGGGTGCCGGGCCCCCCGTGGCGGCGCGGGGCCCGGCACGTCTCGCAAGCGTTCCGTCGTCCCCGTGTGTGTCGTCCATGCGGCGGCAGCAACCCAACGAGAACCGCTCCTGTGACCGGCATGACACATCGATCAACGCCCCCGTGTCAAGAGATCATCCGAGCTAGGTGTCGTTCGTCACCGAGGCTCTCCGAGATGCGCGCGGAGCGCGACCGCAAGGTCTCCCTGGGTGCCCGTCCAGGCCGTGTACCCGTCGGGGCGGACCAGCACGCGGCGTTCGTGCGGGGCGTGGACGAGCCGGTCCTCGTACCCCTCCGGAGCCTCCGGGGCGAGCAGCACGTGCCGGCCCTGGCGCAGCAGCTCGTAGAGGCGCGCCCCGGCGAGGTCCACGTCCGCCTGGCGGGGCGCGTGCGGGTAGTCGATGCCGATCCCGGACACGGTGCCGGTCAGCCCCCGCTGCACCGCCGGGAGGTGCAGCGCCAGCCCGGCGAGCACGTCGCGGCCGAGCCGGGCGCCGCGCGACTGCAGCAGCGCGAGGCGGATGAGGCCGCCGCTGGAGCGCAGCACCGCCCGGCCGACGGCGTGCCGCTCCGACTGGTAGGTATCGAGCAGCCCGGCCGGCGCCCAGCCCGCCCCGGCCGCGGCGAGCTTCCAGCCGAGGTTGGCCGCGTCCTGCAGGCCGGTGTTCATGCCCTGGCCGCCGGCGGGGGAGTGCACGTGCGCGGCGTCGCCGGCGAGGAAGACGCGGCCGGTGCGGTACCGCTCGACCTGCCGCTCGTCGCTGTGGAACCGTGAGAGCCAGCGGCACTCGCCCATCCCGAAGTCGGTGCCGAACGCCTCCCGCACGGTGGCCCGGACCTCCTCGAGCTCGAGCGGCACATCGTCGCCGACCTGGTGCCCCCGGTTCCAGGCGAAGACGCGGTACCACCCGTCGCCGAACGGCGCCACGAACGCGAACGCGGACCCGACCGCGTTGACGGTGATCACGTCGGCCGGCGGCTCGGCGAGCCGGACGTCGGCGAGCATGAGCGAGCGGACCGCGGCCCGGCCCGGGAACCGCAGGCCGAGCGCCTCCCGCACCCCGCTGTGCGCGCCGTCGGCCCCGACCAGCCAGTCCGCCGCGAACGTGCCGCCGTCGGTGCGCACCTCGACGCCGTGCTCGTCCTGGCGCAGGCCGGTGACCGTGGTGCCGCGCACGATCCGCGCCCCGGCCTTGAGCGCGCGCTCCTCGAGGATGCGTTCGACGTTGTACTGCGGGGTGATGAGCACGTACGGGTACCGCGACGGCAGCACGCCCAGGTCCACCGAGACGTGCCCGAACAGCCGCAGCCGGGCCAGCTTCGTGCCGGTGGCGATGACGTCCTCGGCGATGCCCCGGGCGTCGAACTGCTCCAGCGTGCGCGCGTGGACGGCGAACGCGCGGGTCAGGTTCGACTCCCCGGCGCGGCGCTCCAGCACGGTCACGTCGGCGCCGGCGGCGGCCAGGTCCCCGGCGAGCAGCAGGCCGGTGGGGCCGGCCCCGGCGATGACGGTCCTCATGGCTCCTCCTCGATCTTGCCAACAAATGTTGGCAAACAATTGTTGGCATACGCGCACACCGATGTCAACGGGTGGTGAAATCGTGATCCCGCTTGACCTGAAGCCCTGTTGAGGTGCGAGGTTGGGCCGCGTGGAGAACAGACGCACGCTCACGGCCGGCCTCGTGACCCTGGTCACGCTGGTCGCCTTCGAGGCGGTGGCGGTCACCGCCGCCATGCCCTCGGTCGCCCGCGCCCTCGACGGGATCCCGCTCTACGGCTTCGCCTTCGGCGGCGCCCTCGCGACCAGCGTGGTCGGGATGGTGCTGGCCGGCGCGTGGTGCGACCGCGCGGACCCGGCCCGGCCGGCCGCCGTGGGCGTGGCGCTGTTCTGCGCCGGGCTGCTGCTGGCCGGGCTGGCCCCGCACATGTGGGTGCTCGTGCTGGGGCGCCTGGTGCAGGGGTTCGGCGGCGGGCTGGTGAACGTGGCGCTGTTCGTCGTCGTGGGGCGCGCCTACCCCGGCGCCGAGCATCCACGCGTCTTCTCGCTGATGTCGGCCGCGTGGGTCCTGCCCGCCGTCGCCGGGCCCGCGGTGGCCGGGCTGATCGTGCAGTTCGTCGGCTGGCGCTGGGTGTTCCTGCTGGTGCTGCTGGCGGCCGCCCCGGCGATGGCGGTGGTGTGGCCGAGGATCTCCGGGATCTCCGGCGGCTCGGGCGAGGCGGGTCCCTCCCGGGTGCCGTGGGCGATCGGCGCGGCGGTGGGCGCCCTCGTGCTCTACGTCGGCGGGCAGGAGTCGCTGCCGCTGCTCGCGGCCGGGTTCGTGATCGCCGCCGTGTGCGGGGTGCGGCTGCTGCCGCGCGGCACCCTCGCCGCCGCCCGGGGCCTGCCCAGCGTCGTGCTCCTACGCGGCCTCGCCGGGGCCGCGTTCGTCCAGGCCGACGTGTTCATCCCGCTCATCCTCACCCGCGAGCGCGGCCTCAGCCCGGCGCTGGCCGGGCTCAGCGTCACCGTCGGCGCGCTCTTCTGGTCCGCCGGCTCGTGGCTGCAGGCCCGGACGGGGCAGCGCCTCTCGGACGCGGCCCGGCTGCGGCTGGGCGCCGCGGCCATCGCGGCCGGCGTGCTGTCCGCGGTGGCGATCGTGTCGGCGGCGGTACCGGTGGCCGTCGTCGTCGCCGGCTGGTGCCTCGGCGGCTTCGGCATGGGCCTGGTGTCCCCGGTCTCGGCGGCGCTCGTGCTGCGCCTGTCGGAGCCGGGCCGGCAGGGCGCGGGCAGCTCCGCCCTCTCCGTCGCCGACGCGCTGCTGACCACCATCGCGCTCGCCGCCGGCGGCTCCCTCTTCGCCGCGCTCGTCGACGCCGGTCCCGTCGCCTACCTCGCCGCCTTCGCGGTCGCGCTCGTCCCCGCCCTCGCCGCGATCGCTGTCGCCGGTCGTACTTTCGGCGGATCTGACGGTACGACGCCCCCCGTAGCATTGGCCGGTGAGCGTGCGGGTGCTGGTCGCGGATGATCAGGAGATCGTCCGCACCGGGCTGACGATGATCCTCAACGCCCAGCCGGACATCGAGGTGGTGGCCGAGGCCGCCGACGGCCGCCGCGCCGTCGAGCTGGCCCGCCGGCTGCGCCCCGACGTCTGCCTCCTCGACGTGCGGATGCCCGCCATGGACGGCCTGGAGGCGACCCGGCAGCTGGCCGGCCCGGGCGTCGAGGACCCCATCGCCGTCGTGGTCATCACCACCTTCGACCTCGACGAATACGTCTACGCGGCCCTGCGCGCCGGCGCCCGCGGTTTCCTGCTCAAGGACGCGGGCCCGGCGCTGCTCGCCCAGGCCGTGCACGCGGCCGCGAACGGCGACGCGCTCATCGCCCCCAGCGTCACGACCCGCCTGCTGCGCGCCTTCGCCGACAACGGCCCCGCGGCCCCGCCCCGCCAGCCGATCGAGCCGCTGACCGAGCGCGAGGAGCAGGTCCTGGCCCGGGTGGCGCGGGGCCGGACGAACAACGAGATCGCCGACGAGCTGTTCATCACCCTGAGCACCGTCAAGTCCCACGTGACCGCCCTCATGCTGAAGCTGGGCGTGCGCAACCGCGTGGAGATCGCGATGTGGGCCTACGAGACCAACCGGGTCCGACCCGGGGGCTGAACTTTGGTCGGGCCCGGCCCCGGCCCATGGATCGATGTTTCCGGCCCGCGCGAAGCCCACCATCGGTGCTCATGACGACCGTTGCCAACCGGACCCGCACCCGCGACTGGCCCATCATCGCCGGCCTGTTCGTGCTCGCCCTCGTTCCCTCCCTGGCCGGCGGCGTGCGCGTCGCCCAGCTGACCGGCGGCGTCGAGCGCACCGCGGCCAACGCCCGCTTCGTCGACATGCCGGCCCCGGTCCTCGTCCACATCGTCGGCGCGGTCCTCTACGGGTTCCTGGGCGCCCTGCAGTTCGCCCCGCACTTCCGTCGCCGGCACCGCCGGTGGCACCGCGTCACCGGCCGGGTCCTGGTGCTCTGCGGCCTGGCCGTGGCCCTGTCCGGCCTGTGGATGACCACCTTCTACGACCTGCCGAGGGGCGACAACGCGGCGACCAACGCGGCCCGCTACGTCGTGGGCACCGGAATGCTGGCGTCGATCGTCCTCGGCTTCGTCGCCATCCGCCGCCGCGACTTCCACGCGCACAAGGCCTGGATGATCCGCGCGTACGCCCTCGCCATGGGCGCCGGCACCCAGGTCTTCACGAGCCTGCCCCTGATCCCGCTGGACCCGGACGGCCCGGACTACCCGGCCTGGCGCAGCGTGGCGCTGATCTCCGCCTGGGTGCTCAACCTGGCCGTCGCCGAGATCGTCATCCGCCGCTCGGCCCGCCCCCGCCCCCGCACCGAGGCGTGACTATCCGGGGCGGCCGAGGATCCACTGGGCCACGCCGTCCGCGTGGGTCTCGTCCTGCAGCAGGGCCACGCCGTGCAGGGACCCGGCCAGCTCCGCGCCCAGCCCGGCCGCCGTCTCGTCGTCGGGCGTGCGGGCGTACACCGCCATCTCGCCCGCGCCGAAGGGCTCGAACGGGTCGTCGTCCGGCGCGGGCTCCGGCAGCGGGACGTCCGCCGCGGCGGCCAGGGCCGACAGGAGGTCCGGGGTCGCCGGGCCGAAGGGGACGCCCCACTCGCGCAGCCAGTGCTCGCTCACCGCGTCCATGTCGAGATCCATGTCGCCTCGCTCGTCCGCGTGGCGCCGAGGCGGGCGGCCACGGCCTCGTGCCACTCGGCGTCCACCGGGTCGCCGGCCACGAGGAGGAGCCGCCCCGGCTCGGCCTCGGGGGCGGGGCGGGGCGTCCCGGGGATCAGCGGGGCGCGCACGCCGCGGCCGGGGCGGCGCAGCGGGCACGGGCCCAGGCCGAACTCGGCGCCGACGGCCGCCAGGCCCAGCACCGCGGCGCGCAGCAGGGCGAAGCGGTGGTGGCGGTGCGGCCCGGGCACGTGGAGGTCCGCGGTCAGGCGCTTGCGCGAGCCGCCGACGCGCCGGATCGACGTCACGGCCACCGTGCCGGACGGTGACGGGCGCGGGCTCAGGATCACCTCGCGGCCGCCCGGGAATCTCGGGCGCAGCCAGGCGGGGCCGTCGAAGGCCCGGTCCACGGCGTCGCCGACCCAGGCGTCGGTGAGGTCCTCGGCAGGCTCGAGCCCGAACCAGTACGTCATCCGCAGGCCTCGGCCCGGGCCCGCAGCAGGGTGCGCTCGCGCTCGTTGCGGGTCATCGACGCGGCGCGCTCGAACTCGGCGCGGGCCTCGGGGAGGCGGCCCAGGCGGAAGAGGAAGTCGGCGCGGACCGAGGGCAGCAGGTGGTACCCCCGCAGCGCCTTGTCCTGCAGGAGCGGCTCCAGCACCGTCAGGCCCGCGGCCGGGCCGTCCGCCATCGAGACCGCCACGGCGCGGTTGAGCTCGACGATCGGCGACGGGGCGAGGGCGGACAGCTGGGCGTACCGCCGCGCGATCTCGGACCAGTCGGTCTCCTCCGCGGTGCGGGCGCGGGCGTGGCAGGCGGCGATCGCGGCCTGCAGCGTGTAGGTGCCCCCGCCCAGCTCCTCGGCGCGCTCGAGCGCCTTCAGGCCGCGGGTCACGAGCAGCCGGTCCCAGCGGCGCCGGTCCTGGTCCAGCAGCATGATCGGCTCGCCGCCGGAGCCGGTGCGGGCGGCCGCGCGGGACGCCTGGATCTCCAGCAGCGCGACGAGGCCGTGCACCTCCGCCTCGGCCGGCATCAGGCCCGCCAGCACGCGGCCGAGGCGCATCGCCTCCCCGCACAGGGCCGGGCGCATCCAGTCGTCGCCGGCCGTCGCGGAGTACCCCTCGTTGAAGATGAGGTAGATGACCTCCAGCACCGAGGCCAGCCGCTCGGTGCGGGCCGCGCCCGTGGGCAGCTCGAAGGGCACCTTCGCGTCGGTGAGGGCCTTCTTGGCGCGGCTGATGCGCTGGCCCATCGTCGCGTCCGGGACCAGGAACGCCCGCGCGATCTCGTCCGTGGACAGCCCGCCGAGCAGGCGCAGGGTCAGGGCCGTGCGCGCCTCCGGCTTGAGCACCGGGTGGCACGCGGTGAAGATCAGGCGGAGCAGGTCGTCCTCGATGGGCTCCTGCTCGAGCACCGCCTCCAGCGCCGGGTCGTCGAGCCGCTCCTCGCCGGCCAGGGCGGGCAGGTGCTTGTGCAGCACCTGCTGCCGCCGGATGGTGTCGATCCCGCGCCGCTTCGCCGTCGTCATGAGCCACGCCCCGGGGTTGCGCGGGACGCCCTCGGCCGGCCACTGCTCCAGCGCCGCGACCAGGGCGTCCTGCGCAAGCTCCTCCGCGAGGCCGACGTCGCCGACGAGCCGGGCGACGCCCGCGATCACGCGCGCCGCCTCGATCCGCCAGACCGCTTCGATCGCGGATTTGGCATCGGTACCGGGAGTGCTCACCCGGCCAACATAACTAGCCCTCGTACTCCGAGACCCGCCGCACCTCGATCTCGATGTCGTGGTCGAACAGGTCCGCGAACCGCCGCGCCCACTCGACGGCCTCGGCCTGGTCGCGCACCTGCACGATGCCGAAGCCCCCGATGACCTCCTTCGCCTCCGCGAACGGCCCGTCGACGACCGTGGTCTCGCCGTCGCGCTTGGAGATCGTCGCCGCCCCGGCCGAGCTGGGCAGCAGGCCCTCGGCGGCGAGCAGCACCCCGGCCTTGCTGACCTCGTCCATGTACTTCGCGAACCGCTCGATGAACGCGGGGGTCGGCTGCCACAGCGCCGGGTTCGAGTCGTCCAGCTTGTGCATCATCATGTAGCGCATTTCGGGTTCCCTTCCGTGGTTTCTGTAGCCTTCACCACCGCGTCGAGTTCGGTCCGCGGATTTCGACAACGCCCCCACGAGTTTTCCCGGGAGATTTCCATGCGCATCCTCTTCGGCTTCGCCGGCGGCAACGGCCACGTCCAGCCGCTGCTCCCGCTCGCCCGGGCCGCCGCCGCCCGCGGCCACGCCGTCGCCTTCACCGGAAGACCCGGCGTCCTGCCCAAGGAGTTCGAGGGCTACCCCGCCGGCGCGGACGAGCCGGACGATCGCCGCCCCCTGCGGCCCGTCGACCGCGACCGCGAGGAGCGTGACTTCCTCGGGGGCTTCGGCGGCTGGATCGCCCGGGAGCGCGCGGCGACGACCGGCGCGGTGGCCCGGCAGTGGCGCGCGGACCTGATCGTGTGCGACGAGGGCGACTTCGGCAGCATGATCGCGGCGGAGTCGCTCGGCCTCCCGCACGCGTCGGTGGTGGTCCTGGCGGCCGGCGGCTTCGGCCGCCCCGCGGGCCTGGCCGCCCTGCTCGACGAGACGCGCGCCGCGCACGGCCTGCCCGCCGACCCGTCGCTGGCGATGCTGGACCGGCACCTGGTGATCTCGCCGGTACCGCCGACGTTCCGCCCGGCCGCCACGCTCGTGCGCCCGTTCGAGATGCGCCCGTTCGAGGTCGTGGCCCCGGCCCCGACCGACCCGCCGACCGTGTACTTCACGCTCGGCACGATCTTCAACACCGAGTCGGGCGACCTCTTCACGCGCTTCCTGTCCGGCTTCCGCTCGCTGCCGATCCGGCTCGTCGTCACGGTGGGCGCGGGCATCGACCCCGCGGAGCTCGGCCCGCAGCCCGCGCACGTGCGGGTGGAGCGGTACGTCCCGCAGGCGTCGCTGCTGCCGCGCTGCTCGGCGGTGGTGACCCACGCCGGCTCCGGCACCGTCGTCGGCGCCCTGGCCCACGGCCTGCCGATGGTGCTGGTGCCGATGGGCGCCGACCAGCCCGCGAACGCCGACCGGTGCGCGGAGCTGGGCGTGGGCGTGGTCCTCGACGCCGTGTCCGCGACCGGGGCCGACGCGGCCGCGGCCCTGCGGACCGTGCTCACCGACCCGTCGTACGCGGCCGCGGCTCAGGCCCTGCGCGCCGAGGTGGCCGCGATGCCGGACCCGGCCGCCGCGGTCGCCCGCCTGGAGGCGCTCATCGCGTAACTGGGTCGCGGGCCCAGCGGCGCAGTTCGTCGGCGCCGTCGGCGATCTCGCGGCGCAGCAGCGGGTCGAGGTCGGTGCGGCGCAGCATCGCCTCGGCCGGCGCCAGGGCGCGCGGGGAGAACAGGGGGAACGCGAACCGGACCACCTTGAGCGCCCCGAGCAGGTAGCGGCCCTCGAGCATGGCGGGCACGTCGGCGAAGTACCGCTCGGCGTACGGGTCGGTGAGCGCCTCCTGGCCCGGCTGCCAGAACGCCTCGGCGTTGACCATGGCGAGGCGGGGGTTCGGGTCGTGGACGAGCACGTCCCAGGCCGCGGCCTTGGCCTCCGGCGTGGGGCGGGCGGCCCGGCAGGCGGCCGCGCGCTCGGCGCCCATGGCGCTGGGGTCGCGGCGCTCCTCGGCGGCGATCTCGTCGGGCGTGGCGTCACCCAGGGCGGCCAGGCGCAGCAGCAGCGACCAGCGCAGGTCGGCGTCGATCGCCAGGCCGTCCGGGGTGCCCGGGCCGCCCGCGAGCCACGCGCGCAGCACCGGCGCGCCGGCCACGGTGGCCAGCGCCCGCGCGGCGGCCAGCTGGCGGCCCGAGCCCGGAGCCGCCGCCGACAGGGCCGCCGTGCACACCTCGGCCAGCGGCGCGAACGGGACCAGGCCGCGGCGGCCCAGGGCGTCGCGGGCGAAGGCCAGGACCTCGTCGAAGACGCCTTCCTGGCGCTCCGCGGGCAGGGCCGCCACGAGCAGGTTCAGCAGCTCCGACGGCGGGATCTCGCCGTCGCGCACGGCGTCGGTCACCGCGGACCAGATCACCGCGCGGGCCAGGGAGTCGTCGAGGTCGGGCAGGACCGCGGGCAGAGCCGCGCGGCTGAGGGGGTCGAAGCGGACCTTCGCGTAGGTCTCGTCGCCGGCGTTGAGCAGCACGACCGTGCCGGCGGCCGCGGCGACGCCCGGCAGGAGCGCGCCGGGGCCGTCGATCGTGCAGGGCTCGCGGGTCACCGAGCCGTCCGAGGCGAACGTCGCCACCGTCAGGCGGTGCGGGCGCAGCGGGCGGCCCGACTGTTCGATCCGCAGGCCGGGCTCGCCGCGGGACGGCACCGGGCGGAGGGTGTTCGCGCCGGTGCTGCGCAGCCACAGCTCGGCCCAGCCGGTGAGGTCGCGGCCGGCCGCCGAGCCGATCACGGCCAGGAAGTCCGTCAGGTCGGCGTTGGCGAACCGGTATGCCGAGAAGTACTTGCGCAGGCCCTCCAGGAAGACCTCGTCGCCCAGCGAGATCGCGAGCTGGCGCAGGGCCGCGGCACCCTTGGCGTACGAGATGCCGTCGAAGTTCTGGAAGGCCACCGCCGTGTCCGTGACCCCCTCCGGGGCGACCGGGTGCGTCGACGGGCGCTCGTCGGCCAGCAGGCCCCACCGCTCGCGCCAGATCGCGAAGTCCGCGGGCGCGGACGGGTGCCGCCCGGTCTCGGCCGCGACCCGCCAGCCCATGATCTCCGCGAACGCCTCGTTCAGCCACACGTCGTCCCACCAGCGCAGCGTCACCAGGTTGCCGAACCACATGTGGGCCATCTCGTGCGCCATCACCACGAAGCGCCGGTGCCGGTCGCTGTCGGTCGCGCCCGCCCGGAACAGGAACTCCTCGCGGTAGTTGACCAGGGCCGGGTTCTCGACCGCGCCGCCGCTGAACCCGGGCACGAAGGCCTGGTCGTACTTGCCGAACGGATACCGCACCCCGAACAGCTCGTGGTAGCGGTCGAAGGCCGCGGCCGTCGCGGCGAACAGCTCGTCGGCGTCGGCGTCGAGGCCGGCGGCGAGGCTGCGGCGGCACAGCAGGGCCAGGGGGATGCCGTCGTGCTCGCGCTCCAGCACGTGCCAGGGGCCGGCGACGAAGCTGAACAGGTAGGTGGACAGGGGCGGCGTCGGCTCGAACGCCCAGCGGCCGCCGGTGCGCGTCGCCACCGGCGCGTTGGCCCGGACCGTCCACTGTGCAGGAGCGAGCACCGTCAGGGTCATCGGCGCCTTGAGGTCGGGCTGGTCGAAGCAGACGAACATGCGCGGGGCGTCGTCGAGCGGGGCCTGGCCGTAGAGGTACGTCTCGCCGTCCTCGGGGTCGGCGAAGCGCAGGATGCCCTCGCCGCTGGGGGAGTACCGCGCGGTGAACTCGGCCTCGAGCCGGTTCTCGGCGGCCAGCCCGGCCAGCGCCACGCGCCCGTCCGCGACCGGCGCCTCGCGGCCGTTCAGCGTCACGCGTACGTCCTGGGCCCCCTTGACCTCCGCGAAGCTCGCGGCCCCGGGCGAGGAGCAGGCGAAGTCGACGACCGTGCGCGAGGTGAACGTGTCCGGCTCGGTGAGGTCCAGCTCGATCGCGTAGGAGCGCACGGCGACGAGCCGGGCTCGCTCGGTCGCCTCGTCGCGGGTCAGGCTCGTCATGATCCCGACGCTACCCGCTCGCCCGCCCGTCAACTCCGGCGGTTAGCTTCGGCCGCGTGGACGGCTACTGCGAGCGCCTCGGCCCGGGCCTGTGGGCCGAGCCCCTGAACGCGGTGTCGAACGCGGCGTTCCTCGTCGCGTGCGCGGTGCTGCTCGTGCGGACCCGGCACCGGACCCTGCCGATCCTGCTCGGCGTCGTCGGGCTGTGCAGCCTCTCGTTCCACACCTTCGCCGACGGCTTCACCGCGGCGCTGGACTCGCTGTCGATCCTGGTGTTCGTCCTCGTCGCCGTCGTGCTCCTCGCGACGTACGGCCTCGGCGTGCGACCCGGGCGCGCGTGGCTGGCCGCGCCGGCGTTCGTGGCGTTCGCCGCGCTCGTCGACGTCCTGTTGGCGCGGGCGGGCCGGCAGTACACCCTCGGCGGCTATCTGCCCGCCCTGCTCGGGCTCGCCGGGTTCGCCGTCGCCCTGCGCTCGCGGCCGCTGGCCGTCGCGGCGGGCGTCTTCGCCGTCTCGCTCACCCTGCGCACCCTGGACGAGCCCCTGTGCGGCACGGTCCCGATCGGCCTGCACTGGGCCTGGCACTGCCTCAACGCCGTGGTCCTCTCCCTCGTAGCCCGAGCTGTGAACAAACTTCGATCGGAGTTCGGCTCGTTGGCATTGGGCGGTCAGACGCGGACATAAGGGTCCACCTCATGACTGAAGGGCAATTCGGACGGCGGGCACTGCTCCAGGCCGCCGTCGCCGTCCCCGCCGTGGGAGCCGTCGTCACCACCACCACCACCGCGACCAGCGCCGAGGCGGCCCCGCAGACGTCCGACCCGGGCGTGCCGAGGTTCGCGCTCGCCGTGCTGCCGGACACCCAGTACCTCTTCGACGAGGACAGCTCCCGCCCCGAGCCGCTGCGGGAGACCTTCGAGTACCTGCTGCGCGAGCGCGCCGGCTCGAACATCGTGTTCATGGCCCACCTCGGCGACGTCACCGAGCACGGCAGCGAGCACGAGATCGGGCTGGCCTCGGACACGTTCAAGGCGCTGGACGGCCGGATGCCCTACAGCGTCCTGGCCGGCAACCACGACATCAACGGCTCCACCGACGACCAGCGCGGCGACTCCGCCTACCTGCGGGCGTTCGGGGCCGCGGCCAAGCGCTTCACGAAGATGCCGACCTTCGGCGGGGCGTCGCCGGACGGGTACAACAGCTTCCACATCCTCCGCGCGGCCGGGCGCCAGTGGCTCGTCCTCGCGCTGGACTGGCGGGTGTCGGACAAGGGCCTGGCGTGGGCGCAGGGCGTGCTCGACGCGCACCCGACGCTGCCGGTCGTGCTCACCACGCACGAGCTGGCCTGGTCCGAGGAGAACGGGCAGGCGCACCTGTCCGACTACGGCCAGCGGCTGTGGGACCGGTTCATCAAGCGCAACGACCAGATCTTCCTCACCCTCAACGGGCACTTCTGGCCGCCGGGGCGCACCGTGCTGCGCAACGACGCGGGCCACGACGTGCACGTGCACATCACGAACTACCAGGACCGGTACTACGGCGGCGCCGGCATGATCCGCCTCTACCGTTTCGACCTGGCCCGCGGCGTCATCGACGTGGAGACGTTCTCGCCGTGGTTCCTGCGGCGGGACCCGCACCAGCGCAACCCGCTGGAGGCGGAGACGATCGAGCTGACCGGGCCGGCCGACCGCTTCAGCCTGGAGATCGACTTCGCGGCCCGGTTCGCCGGCTTCGCGCCCGTCACGCCGCCCGCGCCCCGGCCCGCCGCGGCCGTCATCGGGCGGGACACGGCGGCGTACTGGCGCTTCGACCCCGCCGGGCTGCCGTCCGGCGGTCCGGCGGGCGCGGCGGTCGCCGACGGTACCGTCGTCAAGGACCTCACCGGCAAGGGCAACGACCTCGTCGTGCACCGGCTGCACGCCAGCGGCCCGGGCGCCCTGACGTGGTCGCCGGAGCATCACCTGGGCGCGCCGGCCCACGCGAGCCTGCGCTTCGACGGCGGCAAGTCCCCGGACCGCGGCGCGATCCTCGAGGCGGTCGGGTCCGCGCCGATCAACGCGCAGCGGTTCGAGCGCGGCTACACCATCGAGGCGTTCGTGAAGTTCCCGGACCCGTTCGAGGGCGACCACGCCTGGATGGGGATCCTCTCCTGGGAGGGGCGCAACGGCGACGCGGGCAAGACCAGCGGCTGGTCGCCCGAGGAGCCGACGTGCAGCCTGAACCTGTCGCCGGAGCGGTTCCTGCAGTTCGTCGTCTACCCCACCGACCGCGACGCCGACCCGACGTCGTGGAGCCATGCGCTGCCGGTCGGCCGCTGGATGCATCTCGCGGTGGTCAACGACTCGCGCAAGACGGTGGTGTACGTCGACGGCTCGCCGATCGCGCGCAACCCCACCCAGCCCTCGAAGGGCATCACGACGTTCGGCAAGCCGTTCGTGATCGGGGCGACCCAGTTCGCCGAGCAGTTCTCGCAGGGCTTCTACGGCTGGATCGGCGACGTGCGGATCACCGCGGCGGCGCTGCCGGTGCGGGACTTCCTGACCCGGTTCTGAGCGCCAGCCGGGCCGCGCCGAGCGCGGGGTCGTGCGCGGTGCCCACGGTGGTGCCGTGCACGACTCCGCGCTCAGCCAGCCGCGCCAGCACGCCGCGGCGCACCGGGGTGTCGGCGACGAGCAGGCCGCCGGCCAGCACCACCGGGGCGTCCGGCGCCTCCAGCTCGTCGAGGGTGGCGACCAGCCGCCGCGCGGCCTCGGTGGTGATCGCGGACGCGTCCGGGTCGCCGGCGTCGGCGAGCTCGCACACCACCGGCGCGAGGGCGCCGAACGGGGGCAGCGCCTGGGCCCAGTGCACGAGGTCGTCCGCGGTCGCGGCCCCGGCGTGCGCGGCCACCCGGCGCGCGAGCGGCGCCTGCCATTGACGCGCCGCCAGCCGTACGGCCTGCAGCCCCAGCCACATCCCCGAGCCCTCGTCGCCGAGCAGCCAGCCCAGCCCGTCGGCGACCCGCGTGATCTCGAGCCCCTCGACCAGCGCGGCGACGGCGCCCGTCCCGGCGATGAGCACCGCGCCCGACGCCCAGTCGCCCCCCGCGGCGAAGGCCGTGACCGCGTCGCCCGCGATCGTCATCGGGCAGCGCAGGCCCAGCGCGTCCCACTCCGCCGCGAAGGCGGCCGCGATCGCGGGATCGGCCAGGGCGCTGGCCCCGGCGACGCCGACCACCCCAGAGGTCACCGTCGCCGGGGCCGGCCCGAGCGCGGCCCGCAGCGCCGACCCGATGGCGCGCGCGGCCGCCGGGCCGCCGGCGGCCGGGTTGCCGGGACCGGCGGACCCGCGCCCGAGCACGGCGCCCGTCTCGTCGACGACCACCGCCTTCGACGCCGTCCCGCCCGCGTCTACGCCGACCACCACGGACCGGACCACGACTGCCATGGCATCGATGGAAACATAGAAAATGCTTATTGACTAGAAGTTGAAGTGGTCGTAATTTTCATCGCCAAGGCGGAACGATGAAAAGGATGACCGGTGACGGGTGAGAGTGGCGGGCTGCTCGGGCGGCTCCGTATCGAGGGGCCGACGATGCCGGACGCCCTGGCGAAGATCGCCGAGACGATCCTCGGCGATCCCGAGACGGCGGCGCACGCGAGCATCGTCGACCTCGCCGAGCGCTCGGGCACCTCGACGGCCACCGTCACGCGGTTCAGCCGGACGCTCGGCTTCAAGGGCTACGCGAACCTGCGGGTGGCGATCGCGACCGAGACGGGGCGGGCCGAACAGGCGCGCTGGGAGACCGACATCAGCGGGGACATCGCGCCGGGCGACCCGCTCGGCGACGTCCTCGGGGTGATCACCGCCGCGGACACCCGGGCGATCCAGGCGACGGCGGCGGGGCTGGACGTCGCCGCGGTCGAGCGGGTCGCGGAGGCGATCGCCGGCGCCGGGCGCGTCGAGATCTTCGGGTTCGGCTCCAGCGGTACCGCCGGCCGGGAGATGGCCTTCCGGCTCGAACGCATCCGGGTCCCGGTCTGGTACCGCTCCGACAGCCACACCGCGCTCACGAACGCGGCGCTGCTCGGGCCGGGCGACGTCGCGATCGGGCTGTCGCACTCCGGCCGCACCCGCGAGGTGATCGAGACCCTCGCCGAGGCCGCCGACCACGGGGCGACGACGATCGCGGTGACGTCCTTCGGGCGCTCCCCGCTGGCCGAGGTGGCCGACGTCGTGTTCACCACCTCGGTCCACGAGACCACCTTCCGGGTCGCGGCCCTCTCCGCGCTGCACTCGCAGCTGCTGGTCCTGGACCTCATCTACGTCGCGGTGGCGCAGCGCACCTACGAGCGCACCGCCGAGGCCCTCGAGCTCACCGTGCGCGCCGTCGACGCGCACCGGTTGCCCGACACGACCACCACCCGCAAGCGACCACGGAGGGACAAGCCGCTGTGACCATCAGAAGTGCCGACTACGTCGAGGTGATCCGCGCCGCGATCGACCGCGTCGGGACCACCCAGGGCGACAAGGTGGCGCACGCCGCCGACCTGATGACCGCGACGGTCCAGGCGGGCGGGGTGATCCAGGCGTTCGGCTGCGGGCACTCCGAGGCGCTCGCCATGGAGATCGCGGGCCGGGCCGGCGGACTCGTGCCCACCAGCCGCATCGCCCTGCGCGACATCGTGCTCTACGGCGGCGACCCGCTCAGCGCGCTGGCCGACCCCCAGCTCGAGCGCACCCCCGCCGTCGCCCACCGCCTCTACGACCTCGCCCCCGTCAAGCCCGACGACACGTTCGTCATCGCCTCCAACTCCGGCGTCAACGGCGCCGTGGTGGAGATGGCGCAACTGGTCAAGCAGCGGGGGCACGCCCTCATCGCGATCACGTCGCTCGAACACTCCGCCCGGGTGGACTCGCGGCACGAGAGCGGCCTGAAGCTCGGCGACCTCGCCGACGTGGTCCTCGACAACGGGGCCCCCTACGGCGACGCGTCGCTGCCGCTGCCCGGCGGCGGTGCCGTCGGCGCGGTCTCCTCGATCACGGCGGCCCTGCTGGCCCAGCAGATCGTCATCGAAGTGGTGGCGCGCCTGCTGGCCGCCGGCGTCACGCCGCCGGTCTACCTGTCCGACAACGTGCCGGGCGGGCGGGAGCACAACGCAGCACTTGAGGCGCGGTACGCCGGGCGCATCCGGCGTACCGCATAAAAAGGAGAGCGAGCCTTGCCATGAACCCCTCACCTTCATCCCCAAACTACCCCAGCCGCAGATCCCTGCTGAAAGGTGCCGCCGGCGTCGCCATCGCCGCGCCCCTGCTCAGCGCCTGTGTCACCAGCGGGAGCAACGACGACAAGCCCGCGGCCAGCACGGGCGACAAGAGCGCCGACAACCCGCTCGGGGTCAAGGACGACGCCCCGCTCGAGGTCGTCATCTTCAAGGGCGGCTACGGCGACGACTACGCCAAGCACGCCGAGGACCTCTACAAGGGCAAGCACCCCAAGGCGACGATCGACCACAAGGGCATCCAGAAGGTCGGCGAGGCGCTGCAGCCCCGGTTCGTCGCCAACACCCCGCCGGACGTCGTCGACAACACCGGCGCCGGCCGGCTCGACCTGGCCACGCTCGTCTCGGCCAAGCAGCTGTCGGACCTCACCGAGCTGCTCGACGCCCCGTCGTTCGACGACCCGGGCACAAAGGTGCGCGACACGCTGCTGCCCGGCGTCGTCGACGACGGCACCTTCGACAAGCAGGTCCTCACGCTGAACTTCACCTACACCGTGTGGGGCCTGTGGTACTCCAAGCCGCTGTTCGCGAGCAAGGGCTGGGCGTACCCGAAGACGTGGGACGAGATGCTCGCCCTGTGCGCCACGATCAAGGCGGCCGGCATCGCGCCCTGGACCTACCAGGGCAAGTACCCGGAGTACATGAACGACCCGCTGCTCACCATGGCGGCCAAGATCGGCGGGGAGGCGCTGCTCAAGAGCGTCGACAACCTCGAGCCGAACGCGTGGAAGGCCGACGGGCTCAAGGCCGCCGCGGAGGCGTTCGCGGAGCTGGCCGCCAAGGGGTACATCATGAGCGGCTCCGAGGCCCTGTCCCACACCGAGTCGCAGGCCGCCTGGTGCCAGGGCAAGGCCGCGTTCATCCCCTGCGGCTCCTGGCTGGAGAGCGAGCAGAAGGGCGTCGCCCCCAACGGCTTCGACATGGTGATGGGCCCGGTGCCGTCCCGCACGGGCAGCGACAAGATGGGCGGGGCCGCGGTGCAGGCGGCGAGCTCCGAGTCCTACATCGTGCCGTCGAAGGCGAAGAACGTCGCCGGCGGGATGGAGTACCTGCGGATCCTGTTCTCCAAGCAGTCGGCGAAGAGCTTCGCGCAGTCGGCGGGCACGCTGCCGGCCGTGGCCGGGGCGACCGACGGGCTGACCCTGAGCAGCGGGCTCGGCTCGACGCGGGACGCGATCACGGCGGCGGGCAAGGAGGCGTTCAGCTTCAAGTTCCGCACCTGGTACGCCCCGCTGGCCAAGGCCGTCGACGACGCGACCGGCGAGCTGGTCAACAAGCGCGCCACCGCCGCCGAGTGGGCGGACCGGGTCCAGAAGGCCGCCGACGCGCTCGCGAAGGACTCCGGCGTCAAGAAGTACACCCGCTGATGAAGCACGGTCGGCTCCGGTTCCTCGTCGGTGCGCTCGTGCCCGCGCTGGTGCTGCACGTGCTGTTCGTGCTGTCCCCGTACGCGCAGGCGTTCTACCTGTCGCTCACCGACTGGACCGGCGTGGCCGGCGAGGCGCACTTCGTCGGGGCGGGCAACTACGCCCGCCTCGGCGGCGACTCCCTGTTCCTCGACGCGGTGCGCAACAACGCGATCATGCTCGTCGTGGTGCCCGTCGTGACCATCGGGCTCGGGCTGTTCCTGGCGAGCATGCTCCACCTCGGCGGGCGCGACGGGCGCCGGGGGATCGCGGGCACCCGCGTCTACCAGATCGTGTACTTCTTCCCGCAGCTGCTGTCGCTGGTCATCGTCGCCGTGCTGTGGCAGTTCATCTACAACCCGAACAACGGCCTGCTCAACGGGGCGCTGCGGGCGGCCGGACTCGGCTCGGCGGCGCGCAGCTGGCTGGCCGAGCCGAACCTGGCGCTGCCGGCCGTGATGGCCGTGCTGGTCTGGTCGTCGGCCGGGTTCTACATGGTGCTGTTCAGCGCGGCGATCGACTCGATCCCGAAGGAGCTCTTCGAGGCCGCGCTGCTCGACGGCGCGAGCGGCTGGGCGACGTTCCGCAAGGTGACGCTGCCCCTCGTGCGCGACACCGTGCAGGTCGCGTTCGTCTACCTCGGCATCGCGGCCCTCGACGGGTTCGCCGTCGTGCAGGTCATGACGGTGGGGCCGGGCGGGCCGGACGGGGCCACGGAGGTGATCGGGCTGTCGCTGTACCGCAACGCCTTCACCTACGGCAAGTTCGGCTACGCCTCGGCGATGGGGGTCGCGCTGTTCTTCGCGACGCTGACGCTGGCGGTGCTCGCCCTGCGCGCGGGCCGCAAGGAAAGGGTCGAGCTGGCATGACTCTGGCTTCGTTGGAGCGTACCGCGCCGGCCTCCGCGCCGCCGCGTCCCGCTCGTCCCCGCGCCCGGGCCGGGGAGGTGCTGCCGCACATCGCGATGCTGTGCTGGAGCGTGGTGACCGCGCTGCCGCTGCTGTGGGCGGTGATGAGCTCCTTCAAGACGGACAACGACATCCTGAACGACCCGTGGTCGGTGCCGTCGCGCCCGCACTTCGAGAACTGGTCGCGCGCCTGGAACCAGGCCGACATCGGGCGGTACTTCCTCAACAGCGTCATCGTCGTGGGCGGCGCGCTGCTGCTGACGATGCTGCTGGGCGCGCTGGTGGCCTTTGCCCTGGCGCGGTACGAGTTCCGGGGCAACCGCCTCATCTACTACACGTTCGTCGCGGCCATGTTCTTCCCCGTGTTCCTCGCGCTGGTGCCGCTGTTCTTCGTCGTGCAGCAGCTGCACCTGCTCGGCACCTACCAGGGGCTGATCCTGGTCTACGCGGCCTACGCGGTGCCGTTCACCGTCTTCTTCCTGCACGCGTTCTTCCGCACGCTGCCGGGCGAGGTCGCCGAGGCCGCGTTCATGGACGGCTGCTCGCACGCGGGGGTGTTCTTCCGCGTGATGCTGCCGATGGCCCGGCCGGGCCTGGTCGCCGTCGGCATCTTCAATTTCCTCGGGCTCTGGAACCAGTACCTGCTGCCGCTGGTTCTCAACCCCGACCCGGACCGGTACGTCCTGGCGCAGGGATTGGCCTCCCTGTCGGTCAGCCAGGGCTACCGCAGCGACTGGAGCGGACTGTTCGCCGGCCTGACGATCGCCATGCTGCCGGTGCTCATCGCCTATGTCGCGTTCCAACGGCACATCCGCGCCGGAATGACCGCCGGCGCGGTCAAGTAACAAACCCGTGATTGTGTGTGGGGAGGGCTCTATCCATGTCCATCGGTAAACGTCGATCTATCGCGATCGCGTCCGGCATCGCGTTGGCCGGCGCCGTCGGAGCGTTCGCGATCACCGCGGCGACCGTCGGCACCGCCAGTGCCGCCGCGAACAACTGCGGCTACCTGTTCGACGACTTCAACTACAGCTCGTCCTCGGACGCGTCGCTGACCGCCCACGGGTGGGTGCCGCGCACCTACTCCGGCGGCCCCGGCGTGCCCGGCGCCACCTGGTCGGCCAACAGCATCTCCTTCCCGACCAACGGCGGCCAGAAGGTCATGCAGCTCACCGCGTCCACGGACGGCACCGGTGGGGGCACGAACCAGGCCGAGCTGTACACCAGCCAGAAGCGCTACCTCGAGGGCACCTACGCCTCGCGCATCCGCTTCACCGACGCGCCGACGAGCGGCAACGACGGCGACCACATCAACGAGACGTTCTTCACCATCAGCCCGCTCAACGGCGACCTCGACCCCACCTACAGCGAGCTGGACTTCTCGGAGTACCTGCCCAACGGCGGCTGGGGCGAGACCGGCCCGATCAACTACCAGACGACCTGGTACACCTACCGCAACGACCCGTGGTACGCCGACAACGTGCACTCGGAGGAGCGCAAGAGCTTCGACGGCTGGCACGACCTGGTGATCACCGTCTCCGGCGGGCACGTCATCTACTACATCGACGGCCAGCAGGTCGGCGACCACTCCGGCAAGTTCTACCCGCGCCAGACGATGACCATCAACTGGAACCTGTGGTTCATCGACACCGCGGCGCACTCCGGCGGCCTCTCGACCTACATCCAGCAGGTCGACTGGGTGCTGTACGCCAAGAACCAGGTCCTCACCCCGAGCCAGGCGACGGCACAGGCGGCCGCCTACCGCAGCGCGGGCAACGCGTTCACCGACACGGTGGACTCGTCCGGCCCGTGCGTGACGCCGACCGGCTCCGCGACTCCGTCTTCGTCGGCCTCGCCGTCGAAGTCCCCGTCGGCGTCACCGTCGCCGTCGACCTCCACGCCGCCGGCCACCAACTGCGCGTCCGCTCCTGAGTGGACGGTCAGCGGCATCTACACGGCCGGCCAGACGGCCAAGCACGAGAAGAGCGCCAACGGCAACCCGAACGGCCCGGCGTCGGGCCAGGGTAAGCACCTCTGGCGCGCGAAGTGGTGGACGCAGGGCTCGGAGCCCGGCTGGACCGCCAACTGGGAAGACCTCGGCCACTGCTGAGTAGGCTCTCCCTGCTGCTCGGGCCGGCGCCCCTTCGCTTGGGGCGCCGGCCCTCTTACGTTCTGTCATGCTTAAGTTGCTCTCCGAGTTGATCGATGTCCTGGATTTTTTGGCGTCGGGTAGCATTGAGCAATCGGAACAGCACGCGCGACCCGCGTCCATCTGTTCTCTGCGGCACACTGCGGGCGTGAGGACGATGGTGACCTTTTGGACTGCCGTCTGGGCTGGCTGTTTGGCAGCGCATCTGGTCCTGAGGACGGCGTCGAACTCGTCGTACGCGGCGGCTGCTGGACATCCTTGAGCCGGTGACGGGTCGACTCCGGGAACTGGTGGGAGCGCGAACTGGCTGTGCTACCTCGGCTCCACGCGACCGAGCACGCGGCGGAGCTGGATCGCGACACAATGCGGCGCCTGCTCGGCCTGCCTGGGATCTGTGGCTGGACGTCTACGACGAGGAGGCACCGGAGTGACGCTCGCGGACGGCGGCCCTTGGGAGTCGCGATCGGGCACGCCGGGCCGACGCCAGGGCCAGGAGCGCCCTCGTCCGGATGCGTTCGCTCCAGGCCTGCTCGGTCGGGCTCTGCCGCTGCTCAGAGCCGAGCACCGCGCACAGCCGCCCGCGTAGCGGCCAGCACACCGTTGCCGTCATCTGCCTCGAAGCGGGCGACCGGTTGCTCCGCCACTCGATCAAGCTGGTCGACGAACGGCGTGCCACCTGCACGACTGCGGACAATGCGGCGCGCGCTTGCGGACACAAGTGAAAACCGAAGAGCGACAAAATTCAAATTTCAGGAGAGGGAAAAACAATGGGCCGGACGGATTCGAAGCGTTCCTGATCCCGGGGTGTTGCCGTGGTGGCCACCGACGGGGTCGAAGAGCAGGGCCGCGGAGACAACGTCGGCCCGCAGCTCCTGGGCGTCGGCCTGAGTGCGCCCTCGACGTCGGCCGCGATGAGGATCTTGATCGAGGTCGGTCCGCCGGCGGAGTGCTCGTTGAAGCTGCGAACCGCGAACTCGACGCTCGCCACTGCCGCTGCTCAGGATGCTCTTCAACGCCGATGGTGGCCGGCCACGGCAACACCTCGGAATCGGGAACCCCTCGGCAACCGCCCGACCTATTGTTTTTCCCTTTGGAAAATGCAAAGGCTTGTTGCTTTTGCTCTTGTTCTGACTCGGCGGCGCTGACATCGCGCGAGTCCGTTCGACCACGACGCCACGCCGGACCGTACCGTCGCCTCCGCACGGTTTTGTCGGCCGCTCGCGGACGGCGGCCGCAGGGAGTCGGCGATCGAGGGGCCGATCCGCGGCGCCGGCGATAGTTGGCCGCCGCCGGGGCCAGGTGCATCACCTCGCGCGTGATGCGGTCAGAAACTGGCCGCATCTCACTCTAGCCTCATCCGTGTGCGGATCTCATTGCGAGCGCTCAATCGGACCTACCTGCGGCGGCAGCTCCTCGACGATGGCGGAGGGGGTGGCGGTGGCAGCGAAAGCCCCCGAAGCGCCGCCGAAGTCGTCGCGCACCTCGTGGCCGTGCAAGCCCAGGAGGTAGATGCGCCATATGTCGGACTTTGGGCGCGTACAAGGGGATTCGCGCACGCCGAGCTGCAGGACGCGTTGTCCGGCAAGGGCGTCGTCCGCGGTGGGCTGCTCCGCGGCACGCAGCACATCGTCGCCGCCGAGGACTACCTCTGGCTCCGGCCGTTGATCTCGCGCGGCATGGGCAACACCGGGCTCTCGGCGTTCCGGCGGCAGCTCGACGGGATCGAGCTCAGCGAGCTCGTCGCCGCCGCGCGGGAGGTGCTCGGCGGGCGGACCATGACCCGGCCGCAGCTCGCCAAGGCGCTCGTGGCCCGGTACCCGGGGCGGGAGACCATGGCGCTCGCCTGGGCCGCGCAGCACCAGCTCGCGCTCATCCATCCGCCGCCCACCGGGATGTGGCGGCGGCGCGGGCACGTGCACGTCGCGCTGGCCGAGGAGTGGATCGGGGCGCCGCTGCAGGACGCGCGGGAGGGGCGGGTGCAGGAGCTGTTCCGGCGGTACCTCAAGGGGTGCGGGCCCGCCACCGTGGCCGACTTCCAGAACTGGTCCGGGCTCCGGCGGGTGCGCGAGGACATCGAGGGGATGCGCCGCTCGCTGCGCGTGTACCTCGCCGACGACGGGCGGGAGCTGTTCGACCTGCCCGACGCCGAGATCGCCGACGCGGACGAGCCGGCTCCCGTGCGGTTCCTGCCCGAGTTCGACAATCTCATGCTCAGCCACGAGGACCGCGGCCGCATCGTCGCGAGCGCCGCCGACCGGGCCGTGATCTGCCCGGGGTACTCCGTCGTGCGCCCCACGTTTCTCGAGGACGGGTTCGTCGCCGGCACGTGGGAGGTCCGGGGCGAAACCCTGGCCGTGCAACCGTTCCGGCCGCTGCTCGACCCCGCGGCGGTCTGCGCCGAGGCGGGGAGGCTGCTCGAGTTTCTGCAGCTTCCGGACGGTACGACCGTGACGTTAGAAGAGCGTCAGGGGGCCGGCCGGTAGCGGCTCCGGCAGCGGGGGCAGGCCCGGAAGCAGTGCCGCGACGGCGGCGTGGAAGTCGCGGGCCAGCTGCGGTGCGTCCGCGTTGTCCGGCGTGTGGATGAAGAACGTCGGGGAGCGGCCCTCGCGCAGCCACGCGGCCGCCTGGCGGGCCCAGCCCTGCCAGCCGTCGACGGTCTGCCGCCGATCGTCGCGGCCCAGGTACCGCACGATCGGCCACGACGTGAGCGCCGCCGCCCGCCGGGGCAGCCGCGGCTTCTTCAGCCACGCGTCGCGCTCGGCGTCGCTCGTCGGCGCCGCGGCGAAGAACGCCGTGGTGTCGAACGGCACCCACTCGGCCCCGGCCGCGACGAGCACATCTTCGAGCAGGGGCGCTGCCCCGGCGAAGAACGCGGGATGCCGGACCTCGACGGCGCAGCGATATCCGGACGGGAGCCGGCGCAGGAACGCGGCCAGCAGCGGCACGTCCGACGGGGCGAAGGACGCCGGCAGCTGTACCCACAGTGCGTGGACCCGCGCCCCGAGCGGCTCGATCGCGTCGAGGAAGCCGCGCAGCTCGTCGTCCGCGCCCGTCAGGCGGTGCTCGTGCGTGACGGGCCGGGGCAGCTTGAGCACCATGCGGAACTCGGGGCCGGTCTGCTCGGCCCAGGTCCGCACCGTCTCGCGGGTCGGGGTCGCGTAGAAGGTGGTGTTGCCCTCGACGGCGTTGCACCAGCCCGCGTAGGCGCGCAGCCGCTCCCCGGCCGGCAGCGGGTGCTCGACGAACCGCCCCTGCCACGACTTGAGGCTCCACATGGCGCAGCCGACGTGCAACGCGGGCATGGTCACGCCGAACACCGTAGGCGATCCGGCCGGTCGCGCGGAAACCCCAGGCCACGCGCGGAATGCTCCGGCCACACGCGGCAACCCTCAGGCCACGCGCGGAACCTCAGGCCAGCAGGGCGGCGAACTCGGGCCGGCCGAAGGCGGTGCCCGCGATGCCCCAGCCGCCCTCGGCCGCCTCGGTGAGCAGGACCCAGGTGCGCTGGGCCTGGCTCGGGTCGCCGCTCACCTCGGCGACGATCCGCGTCGCCTCCGCCACCAGCTCCCGCTGGCCGTCGCGGGTCAGGACGCCGGGCGGGGTCAGGACCTGCACGCGTACCGTCCGCGCCTCATCCGTCGCCGCCGTGTGCACGGCGGACGCGGGGAGGCGGTGCAGGTAGGCGCCGGTGTTGTCCGTGTGCGCGGGTCCGGGCTCGGCGACCCCCTCGGCGTGCAGCAGGGCCGCGGTGAGCCGGGCGGCGAGCTCGCGGTCGGAGCCGGCCGGGAACAGGTCCTCGGGTGCGTAGACGTCGATCATGGGCATGGCGAAGCGACTCCTTGGGCAGAGGGACTATGCTGGTCGTCATATGCTGGTTGTCATATGCTGGTCGTCATAGAACGTAAATTATGCCAGTCGTCATAGTCAAGACGGCGTGAGCGGGGAGTTGCCGGTGGCGGGCGAGGTACGGGGCAGGATGGTCGAGGGTGCGGCGCTGCTGCTGGCGAAGCAGGGGCTGCAGGCGACCTCGTTCTCGGAGGTGCTGAAGGCGACCGGCGCACCCCGCGGGTCGATCTACCACCACTTCCCGGAGGGCAAGGACCAGCTCGTCGACGCGGCCCTCGACCTGGTCGCGGCGCGCATGCTCGACGGGCTCGCCCAGCAGGCGGGGCGCAGCGCGGAGGAGGTCACCGCGTATGTGATCGGGGCCTGGCGCTTCGTGCTGGAGCGCTCCGGCTTCGCGGCCGGCTGCGCGGTGCTCGCGGTCACCGTCGCCGCCGACTCGCCGGAGCTCCTGCAGCGGGCCGCCGCGATCTTCCGGGCCTGGCGTGAGCGGCTGACCGGCCTCTACGTGCGGGCGGGGTTCGACGAGGCCCGCGCGGCCCGGTTCGCGGCGGCCGTCATCGCCGCCACCGAGGGCGCGGTCGTCATGTGCCGGGCCGAGCGCAGCCTCGAACCCCTGGAGCTGGTCGGCGAGACGCTCCTGGAGCAGGCCCGCCGCACATGACGAGGCGCAGCCACGAACCCCTGGAGCGGGTCCGCCGCACATGACAAGGCGCAGCCACGAACCCCTGGAGCGGGTCCGCCGCACATGACGAGGCGCCCGCCGGGGAAAACCCGGCGGGCGCCTCGGAACGAGCTGCCTTACTCGGCCGTGAACGTCACGTTGCGACGGCGGCGGATGGCGAAGACCAGCCCCGCACCGCCCGCGATCAGGGCCGCGCCCGTGCCGACCATCGGCAGCGTGCTCGACGAGCCGGTGACCGGCAGGCTCGGGCTCGGCGACACCGACGGCGGCGGGGCGACGGACTTCGACGTCTCGGGCGTCGGCGACGGGGACTTCGACGGCGACTTCGAGGGCGACGGCGACGGCGTGTGCTCCGTGGGCTTGCAGTCGCCCTTGAGCTGCACCGGCGGCTTGCTCGTGAAGGACTTGGTGTAACCGTCCGACCAGCGGGCGTCGACACTCAGCGTGAGGCTCTTGACGGTGGTACCGGCGTACGTGGTGGTGAACGAGCTGCTGCTGCCGGGCTTGCCCTTCTCCTTCAGGCTGATGGCGGCGTGGGTCTCGCCCGTCTCGTTGATCTTGATGTTGGTCAGATCAACGGTCTTGTCGTAGTCGTTGCTGACCGTCCAGGTCACCGTGTACGTGCCGTTGACACCGCAATCCGCCTTGCCAACCGGACCCGCGCTGTGCGCGCTGGCCGGGGTAGCGAAGAGGGTCGATAGGCCGACGGCGGCAGCCGCGGCGAAAGTGCCGACGGCAGCCTTCCTGAACAGCGAGTTTTTCACGTCGTCTCCTACGGGGCAGAACTTAGCGACGACACAACATAGTGCGGCGCGCCCCGTCGGCGACAGTCGTAAGGGCATAGAAATTCGCGAGTGGTGTGGGTTTGTCCGGATTCTTCAAAAAAATAATGAAGATCTATGATCCTCTTAATCACTCGATGCGGTGGACCCGTTACAACATAAGGGCAAACGCCGAGCTGGCGGCCGTGGTGCCCCTGCGTAATGGTGGCAGAACGCTAGGTGTACGCCGCGACGGATCTCGATGGATACGCGACCGAGCCGCGGTCGAGGACATGGCGGTGCGTCGATGTCGCCGGGCGCGCCCGGGCCGGCGTTTGAGGGAAGTCTTCAGTCGGCGCCCGACGGTCACGCAAAGTAGTCGTCGAAGGCGCCGGGCAGGCCGGAATAGGATCGCGCCGGTGGAGACGGCGCAGATCCTGCAGCACGCGTCGCTGCTCACCCTCCCGCAGCTCCAGGTCGCCGAGGTCCTGTCCCTGCGGGCCGAGGGCACGCGGCGCCGGGATCTGGCGCGGGCGCTCGGCGTCGAGCCCGGCGACCCGCGGCTCGAGGCCGCGCTGCACGCCCTGCGGGAGAGCGGGCTCGCGTGGCCGGACGGCGAGTGGATCCGCACCGTCGAGCTGCACAAGGTCCTCGCCAACAGCTACGGGTTCGGGCGGGCCGCCGCGCACGAGATGACGTACCTCCCGCTGGAACAGCTGCAGCGCGTCGCCCACGAGCTCGGCGTGCTCGGGGGGCTCGGCGGGCGCGACCACGCGCAGCTCGTCCGGGCCATCGGCGCCGCGCTCGCCGACCCGGACTTCGTGCGCGAGCAGTTCCGGCTCGCCCCGAAGGCGGCCCAGGACATCCTGCGCGACCTCGCCGCCGGGGAGCCGTTCTACGCCGACCCGCACGCCCTGCTCGCGCTGCGCACCAACCGCCGGGGCACGCCGCTGCGCTTCGCCGTCGACCGGGGACTGCTCGTCTACAACGGGTACTACGGCGCCGCCCTCTCCATGCCCAGCGAGGTCGGGGCCGCGCTGCGCCCCGGGTTCCGGGCGGACTTCGACACCACCCCGCCCGCGCCGGCGTCGGTCGCGATCAGCCCCGAGGCCGTCGACCGGTCCGGGGCGGCCGCGGCCGGGGCGGCCCTCGCGTCCGTCGTCACGCTGCTGGAGGAGTGCGGCCGGACCCCGGTGCCGATCCTCAAGGCGGGCGGGATCGGGCTGCGCGAGGTACGCAAACTGGCCCGGCTCATCGACTCCGACGAGGAGGGCGTGCGGTTCTGGCTCACCGTCGCCGGCATGAACGGGCTGATCGGCATCGCCGGCGACCGGGTCGCGCCGTCGGCCGAGTTCGACGCCTGGCTCAAGCTCGACCCGGCGGAGCGGCTCGCCTGGCTGCTCGAGGGCTGGCTGCGGATGCCGGCCGCGCCGCTGCTGCTCGATGGCCGCCCCGCGCTGGTCGGCAGCGAGCACGACGAGAGCAGCGCCGTGCTGCGGGTGACCCTCACCGCCGTGCTCGCCTCGCTGCCGCCCGGGCGCGGGGCGGCCGGGCTGGACGGGCTGGCCGCGATGCTGGCCTACCTGCGGCCGCTGGTCGCCGGCGATGCCGATGAGGTCGTACCGCTGGCCGCCGCCCTCTGGCGCGAATGCGAGCTCATGGGCGTGGGCGCGCACTACGCCCCGACGTCGCTCGGGCACGCGCTCGCGTCCGGCGACGGCGAGCGGCTGGCCGGGGTCCTGCGCGACTTCCTGCCGGCGGCCGAGGAGACGGTACTGCTGCAGAGCGACCTGACCGCGATCGCCACCGGCACCCCGTCCGCGTCGCTGAGCGCCCTGCTGGACCTGGCCGCCGAGCGCGAGTCCCGGGGCGGCGGCTCCACGTGGCGGTTCACGGAGGCCTCGGTGCGCCGCGCGTTCGACGCCGGCACCGGCGCCGGCGAGCTCATCGCGCGCATCCGCGCGGCGGCGGCCGGCGGGCGGGTGCCGCAGCCGCTGGAGTACCTGGTCGCCGACCTCGGCCGCCGGCACGGCAACGTGCGGGTGCGCACGGTCGGCTGCGTGCTGCGCAGCGACGACACCGCGCTGCTGGGCGAGATCATGCGCGTGCGCAGCCTGGCGCGGCTGGAGCTGGCCGAGCTGGCCCCGACCGTGCTGTCGAGCGCCCTGAGCCCCGCGGAGACCCTCGCCGCCCTGCGCCAGGCCGGCTACGTGCCGGCGGCCGAGAACGCCGACGGCACCATCGCCTTCGAGCGCCCGGCCCGGCACCGGGCTAGAGGGACCGATCCAGAAAGCTGATCACCGCCCGGGTCAGGGCGATGCGCCGGTCCGAGAACGCGTGGTCGGACGGCAGCAGCATCGTCTCGCAGCGCTCGATGCCGGCGTAGGCGCGCACGAGCGGGTCGTGGTGCAGGGCCGGGGGCGCGACCGTGTCGTCCTGCGCCGCGACGAGCAGCACCGGGCGGTCCGCGAGCCGGGGCGCGAGGCTCGCCAGGCGCCACGACGGGCCGTTGGCGCGCATCTCCTCGAACAGCGCGTCGCCGCTGGTGCCCCGCAACGGCAGCGGGTCGGCGGCGAACATGGCGCGGGTCTGCTCCAGTACACCTTCCGGCTCCTGGGAAACGGCCCCGAGGTCGTAGGCGGCCAGGGCCGCGACCGCGCGCACCGACGCGTCGCCGGCCGCCGTGTGCAGGGCCGCGAAGCCGCCGACGCTGTGCCCGACCACCGCGACGCGACCGGGGTCCAGCGACGGGTCGAGCCCGGGGGCGGCCGCGGCCGTGCGGGCGGCGTCGGCGAGGACGTTCGACCAGGAGTACGCGCCGCCGACGCCCCACGAGCCGCGGTAGTGCACGACCAGCGCGGCGTATCCGGCCCGCCGCAGCGCCTGCGCGAGGTCGAAGTTGCGCTCGTTGCCGGGGAAGCCGTGCAGCACCACGACGACCGGGTGCGGCCCGGGCCCGGCCGGGAGGTGCAGGACGCCCAGCAGCGGCACGCCGGCGCTGTCGAAGCGCACCTCGGGCGTGCGGGCGCGGGGGAGCAGGGCCGGGTCGGGATCGGTCAGCCAGCGATCATCCATGCGGATGTTGTACCGTGCGTGCGCGCCCGGCGGGGAGGAGAATTCGAGCATGACCGCGAAGCCAGTGAACCTGACCGAGGCGCTCCAGTCGTTCACCGAGGTCTACAGCCCGCGGATCGTCGCGCGGATGAACGACTACGACGTCCGGGTCGCCCACACGCGCGGCGAGCACGTGTGGCACACGCACGCCGACACCGACGAGTTCTTCCTCGTGCTCGACGGGCGGTTCGACATCGCCATCCGCGAGGCGGACGGCCACGAGCACACCGTCGTGCTGCATCCGGGCGACACGTATGTCGTGCCGCGCGGTACCGAGCACAAACCGTCGTCGCCGGGCGGCTCCATCCTCATGTTCGAGCCGACCGGGACGCTCACGACCGGCGATGCCGTCGCGGGCGAGATCCCCGCGCACGTCGACAGCACCGCCGGGCACGATCTGGTCTAGTGCGCGACCGGGCAGCCGTTCGTCAGGCGGCCCAGGAACGCGTTCGGGTCGTAGTAGTGCTCGACCTCGAGCAGCTTCAGGTCGTCGTTCACCTTGGCGACGCTGATGCCGAACATTTCCACGGTCTCGCCGGTCGGCTGGAAACCGTGGTATTCGCCGGTGAAGGCGCCCCAGTGGCGCCACTTGAATGTGACGACCGGGGGAGGGCTCAGAACCTCGAGGACCTCCCAGTAGAAACCGCCCGGGAACGCCTTGTGGAAGATGTGGTGCGAGGACTCGAACGATTCCTGCCCCGACTTGTAGAAGGCGCTGTCGCCGATCAGGATGTTGTAGCTGCCGATGTCGGCGATGTCCTGCGCGCTGGCCCACGGCCCGCCGTTGACGTTGGTGCGGAAGTGCTCCGACACCATCGACACCCAGGTCGCGGGGTCCTTCTTGTGCGAGACCTCCATTTCGAAGACCTGCACGATGCTCTCGACGACCGCCTCGAGCGAGCCGGGCGCGAAATGGTGGGTGCGCTGGCCCGGCATCACCGTGTGGGAAAGGTGGTAGTCGGGGGTTCCCTCGCGCCAGTCGTCCGGGTTCGCGGCTTCCACGATGGCCGAACGACCCTGTAACCACAGGGGGGTTTCGGTCACGCTGACGTCCCTTCGCGGTATGTGACGGGGAAGTGATCGCCTGCGATCGTGGGCTAACGCATTGCCGTGCGTCAACCCCGTTGAGTAAATGCGCCGAGCAATCCAAGTAAGATCACGGACATCAATGTTAATTTCGTGTTTCCGCTGGCGGCGCGGCGTGGTCGAAGCGATTCCGGACCCGCCCGCGAGGGTTTCCGGGACGGTCCGGCCCGGCGCTAGCTCGACGCCAGGTGCTGCTCCACCGTGGCGACCTTCGACTCCAGGCGGCCCACCGGGCCGTCGCGCCAGTCGACCTTGATCACGGTGCTGGTGCGCGGGGCCGAGGCCTGCACGACCGCCACCGCCGCCTGCACGACCGCCATCACCTCCTCCCACGTCGAGCCCTCCACCGTGGTGAACATGGCATCCGTCCGGTTCGGCAGCCCCGAGGCCCGGACCACCCGAACCGCCTCGGCGACGAGGGCACCCACGTCCTCCCCGAGCCCGAGCGGCGTGACACTGAACGCGACAAGCACAGACATGCACTCGACGCTAACCTGGGCAACCGTGCGACTGCTGATCACCAACGACGACGGCATCGGGGCGCCCGGGATCAGGGCGCTGGCCGAGGCCGTCGCGCGCGACGGGCACGACGTCACCGTCGCCGCGCCGCAGACCGAGTTCAGCGGGGCCGGGGCGGCGCTCACCGCCGTCACCGAGCAGGGGCGGCTCGTCCTCGAGCCGGTCGAGTTCGACGGGATCACGGCGTTCGCGGTGGCGGCCTCGCCCGCGTACATCGCGGTGCTCGCGGCCCTCGGCGTCTTCGGCCCGGCCCCCGACATCCTGCTCAGCGGCATCAACCAGGGCGCCAACGTCGGCCACGCGATCCTGCACTCCGGGACCGTCGGCGCCGCGCTCACGGCCGCGAACGAGGGCATCCGCGCGCTCGCGGTCTCCCTCGACGTGCCCACGGCGCTGCCCCACGAGGACCGGGCCGTGCCGGTGGTCGAGCAGCACTGGCCGACCGCCGGGGCGCTCGCCGCGCGGCTGCTGCCGCGGCTGGCGGCCGCCCCCGCCGCCACGGTGCTGAACCTCAACGCGCCGAACCTGCCGCTGCCGTCGCTCAAGGGGCTTCGGCGCGCGGCCCCGGCGCCGTTCGGGCAGGTCCGGATGGCGGTGGCGGAGGCGGCGCAGGACTTCGCGCGGATCATCGTCGAGGTCCGCGAGGAGCCGGCGCCGCCTGGCACCGATCTGGCGCTGCTGGCCGAGGGGTACGCGACCGTGACCGCGCTGCGGCCGCCGTCGGAGGACCTCGATCCACTCGTGGCGGGCGACGGCCTATTCGTTGTGGAGGACCTCGGCGATGGGCAGCCGCGCGGCGATGCGTGAGGGCAGCAGCGCGCCGAGGACCGCGATCGCCACGCCGGCCAGGGCCATCAGGGCCAGCGCGCCCGGGTCCCAGACGTGGAACATGGCCGCCGGGAGGTCGATCTTCGCCGTGCGGCCCACCACCGGCAGGATCAGGCGGTGCGCGGCGATGCCGGCCGGGATGCCCGCGACCGCCACGAGCAGGCCCAGCACCGCCATCGACGTGACCATCATGGCCACCACCTGCCGGGGCGTCATGCCGATCGACTTGAGCATGCCGAGGTCCCGGCGGCGTTCGCGGACGTTGAGCAGCACCGTGTTGAAGACGCTCAGCGCGGCGACGGTACCGATCATCAGCGAGAACACGACCGAGACGGTGACCACCGAGACCGTGTAGGTGTTGCCGAGACTGCTCACCGCGGACCAGGCGTAGAGGCCGGGGTCGGCGGCGCGCACGGCGGCGAGGTACGACTCCACGCTCGTCCCGGGCTGGACGCGCACGGAGTACATGACCTGGTGGTTCACGAGGTGGTACGACGGCGCGACGGCGGTGAGGACGGACCAGTCGGCGAAGAGGTCCCCGCCGGCGATGCCGGCCTGCATGGTGCGGCCCACGATCGTGACGGGGGCCTCGCGGCCGTCGTAGGTGAGCCGGATCGTGTCGCCGACGCGCAGGCCGAGGTTCTGCAGGGCCTTCGACGCGGCGACCACCTCGCCCGGGGCGGCCATCCAGCGGCCCTCGGTGAGCTCGGCCTGGTAGCCGAGCGTGGTCGCGTCGCCGCGCAGGAAGTCCACGTTCACGGGGTTGCGGTGGCCGGCGACGGCGAGCTGCAGGGTGAGGTCGGCGGTGACGAAGACGGTGCCGGGCAGCCCGCGCAGCAGCGCCTCCACCTGCGGGTCGGTCCGGTCCGTGGAGACGCCGCCGAGGTCGGGGTTGCTCGGGCGGACCTGGGCCTGCACCGCGTCCGCGCGGTCCACGGCGTCGCCGAAGCGGATCACCGACGTGGCGAGGCCGCCGGCGAACGTGACCGTGGTGACCGCGAGCAGCAGCGCGGCCATGGTGAGCGCGGTGCGGCCGGGCCGGGCGAAGGGCAGGCCGAGGCCGAGGCTGACCGCGCGGGGCAGGCGGGTGCCGGACAGCGCCCGCTGCACCCGCAGGCCGCGGCCCGCCTTCGGGGCGGAGCCGGCGCTGATGGCCTCGGCGGCGGAGAGCCGGTGGGCGCGCCGGGCCGGCACCAGCGCGACGAGCGCGACCAGGACGGGCACGCCGAGGGCGCCGGCGAGGGGCACCCACAGGCCGGTGTCGACCCGCGCGCCGAAGCCGAGGCCCAGGAACGCGCCGGCCAGCAGCGGCCGGGCGGCGACGGTGCCGAGCGCGGTGCCGAGAAGGGCGCCGGCGACGGACGGTACCGACACCATGACGAGATACACGAGCACCACCTGGCGCGGGGTGAAGCCGATCGCCTTGAGCACGCCGATGTGCCGCAAGCCCGAGACGACCGCGCCGCTGACCACGTTGGCCACGATCAGCACGGCGACCACGAGGCCGAGCACGCCGAAGACGACCAGGAAGGGCAGCATCGTGCCCGGGCCGGCCGCGACCTCGGCCTTGCGGGTGAGGTACGACTGCGTCCCGGTGAGCCCGTCGCGCGGCACGGACGCGATCGCCGCGTCGACCTCGGCCCGGTCGGCCGCGTGCCGGAAGCGGTAGAGGACCTGCGATCCGGACGGGCCGAGCGCGGCCATCGTCGCGGGGGAGACCCAGGCGTCGGCGGTGTTGCCGAGGCTGTACGCCACCCCGACGATCGTCAGGACGGGCCGGCCGGGCACGGAGACGGCCTTGCCGAGGAAGTCGCCGCCGAAGCGCTCGGCGTCGGCCCGGTCCGGCGGCGGCTGCGCGGTGACGACGATCTCGTTCGCGCCGGTGGCCCAGCGGCCGACCCACACGTCGACGCGGTCGACGGGCCCGGCCGGGTCGGCGCGCCCGACGACGGTCAGCGGCCCCGTCGCCATGGCGGGGCCGCCGTCGGCCGGCACGTCGAGCACCACCTCGGGGAACGGGCCGGCGACCGCCTCGACGCCGGGGGCGCTCGTCGCCGGGTTCTGGGTGTCGTACGTCGCGATGACGTGCGCCCCCCGCTGCTGCGCGAACGCCCGGTCGAACGGGCCCGTGGACGCGTCGAGCAGCCCGAGCGCGACCACGATCGTGGCCGTCGAGCACAGCACCACGAGCCCGATCACGAAGGTCTGCAGCCTCCGCCGCCGCACGGCAGCGCGCGCGGCCCGCCACACCGCGCTCATGCCACGACCCTGCCGTCGGCGAGCTCGACCACCCGGCTCGCGCAGCGCTCGGCCATCGCCGTGTCGTGCGTGACCAGCAGCAGCGTCTGCCCGATCTGGTTGAGGTCCAGCAGCAGATCCATCACCTGCTCGCCGGCCCGGCTGTCGAGCGCCCCCGTCGGCTCGTCGGCCAGCAGCAGCGCCGGGCGGTTCATGAGCGCCCGGGCGACCGCGACCCGCTGCCGCTCGCCGCCGCTGAGCGAGGCCGGGTAGGCGTTGCGCCGGTCGGCGATCCCCAGCTCGTCGAACAGCTCCAGGGCGCGCCGCCGGGCCTGCGCGGCGCGGATGCCCATGAGCTGCGCGGCCAGGGCCACGTTGTCCAGCGCCGAGAGGTCGTCGAGCAGGTTGAAGAACTGGAACACCATGCCGATGCGGCGCCGGCGGAACAGCGCCAGCCCCGTCTCGCTCAGCGCCCCCAGGTCCTCGTCGTGCACCTCGACCCGCCCCGCCGTCGGCCGGTCGAGCCCGGCGATCATGTTCAGCAGCGTCGACTTGCCGCAGCCCGAGGGGCCCATGACCGCGACCGCCTCGCCGGCCTCGACGCTGAGCGAGACCCCGTCGAGGGCGGTCGTGCCGCCGAACTCCTTGCGCACCCCGTCCAGGCGCACCACCGTCGTCATGCCACGACGCTATTTCGGCTGTACCGCCCGTGACGTCCGCTGCCGGATGCAACCCGCCGCCCGGGGTCATCCTGGGGATGTATGCCGGTGCTCCCCTGGTCCGATGCGCGCCCGGGCGCGGGTCTGGCATCGTGACGAGGGTGACCGTCCTCGCCGTTGTGCTGCTCACGGCGTTCGTGGCCGCCGCGGCGGCGGCGGTGGCGCTGGGCATCGCGGCCGCGCGGGCCCGGCGGCGGCACCGGCGGGCGCTGGACGAGCGGGGCTGGCTGCTCGAACGCGAGCGGCAGGCGGCGGCGAGCGGGGCCGTCGCGGCCGAGCGGGCCCGGATCGCCCGCGAGCTGCACGACATCGTGAGCCACAACGTGAGCGTGATGGTGGTGCAGGCCGGGGCCGCGCGCGAGGTCCTCGCCGCCTCGGCCGCCGACGTCCCGCCCGGCGTGGCCGGCGCGCTGGCCGCGGTGGAGGGGGCCGGCCGCGACGCGCTCAAGGAGCTGCGCCACCTGCTGGGCCTGCTCGCCCCCGCGGCCGACGGGTCCGAGGAGCACTTCGAGCCGCAGCCCGGCCTCGACGGGCTGAGCCGGCTCGTGGACCGGATCGCGTTCGCCGGGCTGCCGGTCGACGTGTTCGTCAACGGGGAGCCGCGGCCGCTGCCGGCCGGGATCGACACCACGGCGTACCGGATCATTCAGGAGGCGCTCACCAACGCGCTCAAGCACGGGGAGGCGGATCGGGCGGAGGTCTGCGTGCGGTACGCCGAACGCTCCCTGCGCATCGAGGTCCTCAACACCGGACCCGCCCGGCCCGCGCGCCGCACCCCGCCCGTCGGCACCGGCCGGGGCCTGCTCGGCTTGCGGGAGCGGATCGCGGTGTACGGCGGCGACTTCGACGCCCGGCGGCGCTTCGGCGGCGGCTTCCGGGTCCGCGCCCGCATCCCTTTGGACGCGGCATGATCGGTCCGCGGGTCTTGATCGCTGACGACCAGGCGCTGGTCCGCACCGGCTTTCGCATGATCCTCAACGCGCGCGGCGTGGACGTGGTCGGCGAGGCGGCCGACGGCGTCGAGGCGGTCTCCGCGGCCGACCGCCTGCGCCCCGACGTGATCCTCATGGACATCCGCATGCCCAACCTCGACGGCCTGGCCGCGACCCGCCAGATCGTCGAGCGGCAGCCGAGGTGCCGGATCATCATGCTCACGACGTTCGACCTGGACCGGTACGTGTATGCGGCCCTGGCCGCCGGCGCGAGCGGCTTCCTGCTCAAGGACGTGACGCCGGAGCACCTGGCCAACGCGGTCCGCCTCGTGGACACCGGCGACGCCCTCCTGGCCCCGTCGATCACCCGCCGCCTGGTCGAGCGCTTCGCCGCCGAGTCGCAGCCGCCGCCCCTGCACCGCGACCTGACCCCCCTCACGCCGCGCGAGCTCGAGGTCCTGACCCTCATGGGCCAGGGCCGGTCCAACGCGGAGCTGGCCGCGGCCCTGACCCTGAGCGAGGCGACGGTGAAGACCCATGTGGCGCGGATCTTCACCAAGCTGAACCTGCGCGACCGGGCGCAGGCGGTCGTGCTGGCGTACGAGACCGGGCTCGTCCGCCCCTCCTCAGACGGGCTCTGACCGGATCATCCGCACGAGCGCCCGCAGCCCGGCGAGCAGATCCTGATGATCGCTGATCCCGTCGACGGCCGAGTCGATGCGCCGCACCATCCGCTCGATCGACTGCCGCAGCTGCTCGTCCCGCTCCCGAGCCACATCCCGATCCTCGTCGGCGACGCGATGCTGCTCGTCGGCCTGCCGCTGCAGCGACTGCACCAGCTCCTGCAGCTCGGCAACGTCCCGCCGCAGCGTGACGACGTCCTCGCGGGGATGCGTGACCTCGCGGGTCATGACGGTGATGCGCTGGTGGAGGTGCGAGAAGTACGCCCCGGCCGGCCGCATCAGGGTGGACAGCAGGAAGAACCCGGCGACGTAGTACCCGACCGCCCGCCCGGTGACGAATCCCGCCACGGCCGCGACGACCGCCGTCCCGACGTGCCCGGCGACGGCGAACCCGAGCATGCGCCGGGCGATCCGCCGCGCCTCGGCCTCGTGGCCGTCCTTGACGGCGATGCCCCGGTCCCGCGACTCGGCGGCCTCGGCAACGACCCGACGCGCCCCGAAGTAGAGGTTCCAGGGCGCGGACACGAGCACGAGCGTCCAGGTGAGCGCCGCGAACGCCGCGCCCACGGTCCACAACAGCTCACCGGTGACCCCGGCGAGACGCCCGAGCCACGCGAACAGCAATACACACGCGGCCCCGACGACCACGACCGACCACCATTTACTCCCACGCATACGCCGCATCATTCGGTACCGATGGATGCCGCGGATCCGCCGCCGTACTCACCTTCGGCTGAGTAGCCGCGCGACTAGAGTGGCGAGTCGTGGACGAGCTGCCGATCGCTGAGTTCGGGTTTCCCGGGGAGTTGCGCGACAAGCTGGTCGCGGCCGTGCTCGACGGCAGCAAGACGACCACGACCGGCCTGCTGCAGGACTACGAGCTCGACCAGGAGCCGTTGCCGGTCGTCGGGCGGCGGGCCGCGGTCGTCGACTCGGCCGGGCGGCGCGTCGGGGTGATCGAGGTCGTCGAGGTCCGCGTGGCCCGGCTCGGCGACGTCGACCTCGGCCACGCCGTCGACGAAGGCGAGGGGGACGCCACCGTCGCGCAGTGGCGGGAGACGCACGAGCGCTTCTGGCACGGCCCGGAGTACCGGGGCTGGCTGGGCGACCCCGCGTTCACCGTCGACGACGACACGCGCGCGGTGTTGCAGCGCTTCCGGCTCGTGCCCTAGACCCCGGGCATGTCGGCCGACCCGGTCACGGCCCGGACGGTCGCGTCCGCCACGGCGCGTACCGCGTCCGTCTCCAGCCCGCCGACCGAGATGCGAATCGCGGGCGGCGTGGCGATGCGGTACAGCGCGCCGGGCGCCACCGCGAATCCCGCCTCCCGCAGCCGCGCCACCGCGGTCGTCTCGTCGGGCACCGACACCCAGACGTTGAGCCCCGTGCGGCCGGTGACCGTCTGGTTTCTGGCCCGCAGCGCTTCCACGAGGGCCGTTCGACGGGTTTCGTACTCTTCTTTCGCCGTCGCCACCGTCTCCGCCACGACCGGGTCGGACCACAGATCGGCGACGAGCCGCTGAAGGAGCAGCGACACCCACCCGGTGCCGACGCGCTGCCGCCCGACGAGCCGCCCGATGCTGGTGGCGTCGCCGGCGACCACGGCAAGCCGGAGGTCGGGCCCATAGGACTTGCTGACCGACCGTACGAATCCCCACGCCCCCGTAGCCCCGGCCAACGGATGCAGCGCGTCGACGGAGAGCTCCCCGGCATGGTCGTCCTCGATCACGAGCACATCGGGGTGCGCGGCGAGCACGGCGCGAAGCCCCGTGGCCCGGGCTGCCGTCACGCTGGCCCCGGTAGGATTGTGCGCGCGGCTGGTCACGACGAACGCGCGAGCCCCAGCGCGCAGCGCGTCCGCGAGCCGCCGAGGGTCCGGCCCGTCCTCGTCGACGGGCACCGGCACCGCCCGCAACCCGAGCGCCGCCACGAGATCGAGCAGATTCGCCCACCCGGGATCCTCGACGGCGACGCGGTCACCGGGCAGCAGATGCGCGTTGAGCAGCCGCTCGATCCCGTCGAGCGCACCCCCGGCCACGGCCAGCTCACTCGCGTCGACCCCGTCGCGCTCGAGCCGCTCTTCGGCCGCGGCGCGCAACGGCGGATGCACGGTCCCGGCGGCGTACCCGGTAGACGTCCCCGCCGCGGCGGCGCGCGCGAGGGCCGGCCCGAGGTCGGGCAGCAGCCGGGGATCGGGCGCCCCGGTGGCCAGATCGAGCACGCCGTCGGGCACTTCGAGCCGAAACTGCCCCCGCGCCGGCGCCACGGCAGGCCGGGGCCGCACCCGAGTACCGTGCCGCCCCGCCGACTCAGCGATCCCGCGCTGTCGCAACGCCTGATACGCGGCGGCGACGGTCGCGGGACTGACCCCGAGCTGCGTGGCCGCGGCGCGAATCGGCGGGAGCGGGTCACCGGCCTGCAGGCTGCCGGAGCGCACACCGGCTTCGACGGCGGCGGAGATTTCGCTCGCCGTACGCCCAGCCAGCGCAAAGCCCACGGTCACGCTCCCGACCCTATAGCCCACCAGCCCCACGCCGACTCGCCCGCCGCGCGATCAGGCATGGAACCGCTGACAGCGCCCCATGACGCCTTCGGCCGGCTACGTCTTGCCGCGTACCTTCCCCGGGGACGCCGTGACGTGGATCGAGCCCTGGGAGTCCCTGGAGCGCGACTGGTGCGGCGAGGCGTCGGGGTTCACTGAGTGGCTGCGCCTGGAGTCCGAACCCGAGGTACTGCGCTCGGTCGCCATCGATTTCGTGGCCCTGCCCGAGCCGGCAACAACGGCAATGCTGGCGGACCTCCGCCTTCCGCTCCGCCGGGGGATGAGGGTTGAGGAGGTGTTCGCGGTGTGCGGTTCGCCGCGGGAGACGCTGAGCTTCGTCGGCGACCGCACGACGTATGAGTTCCGGGTGGGCTCCTCTGAGTCCTACGACGTGAGCTGCACAGTCCATCACGGCGATGGGCTGATCTACATCACGGTGCACACGTCTTCGTCGGTATCGCGGTTCTCGACTTGGTCAGGGAGGTAGACGCAGAGGAAGTACTCGGCGAAGACGCCGGTCACGGGGTGCACGCGGCTGCTGAGATCTCGCACGACTTAGCAGTGGATGCCGGTCTCCGCGATGGTTTCGCGGACCGCGACGGTGCGGAGCCGTACGCAGGCAAGGAGTGGACCGACAGCGGCGAGAACCGGGATCGCCGTCAGTTCGAGCAGCGCGAGATCGGCGAAAGCCGTCCCGTGCCTTGCCCTCCGGAGCTAACAGGGATGATCCGCGCCCACATCCGCGAGTTCGGCGTCGGACCTGACGGCCGCACCTTCGTCGGCGAGCGCAACGGCAGGGAGATGCCCAAGCTCACGATCGTGCGCGCGTAGAAGCACGCTCGTGCGGCGATCTTCACCTCGGATGTGCTCTCGTCGCCGCTGGCGAAGCGCCCGTACGATCTGCGTCATGCGGCGGTTCAACATGGCTGAACGGTGGGGTGCCCGCCACCCAGGTCGCCGAGTGGGCCGGGCAATTCGTTGAGGTCTTGCTACGTATCTACGCAAAGTGGTTGGACGGTGGGAAGGAAGCACTACAGCAACGCGTCGAAGTCGCACTTGGTGGCAAGCGCCTATGACCCAGCCTCGTGAGAATCTCCTTCGACATCGAAGTGCCCCATGATGGCATCGAGCAGCTCGTCTGGGTTTGAAATCCGTGCGAGCTTAGACAATCTGGTTATCGCGGAGGGAATCTGAAGGAGTGGATCAGCCAAGCCAAGCTCACGGGCGATGGCGCGGGCCTGCTTAAGCCCTTCTACAACAATGTCCATCTCGAACTTGCCACCAAACCCAATTAGGGCCATATCGGCGAGAGCCCTACTTGCGGGGTCTGATGCTCTGAATGCCTTAGCGGCACCGACAAGCGCGTATCGCTGCCACTCGGGCAAGGATTGTGGATTATTTCGAGCGGCCTCCCGATAGAAGGCGACAAGGTCTTTCATGGGGCTCGTCTGCCACGCCCACCACGACGGTCGTGAAAGGACCACTGCGGCAGACCTAGGTTGCCAGCTATCTTGCTCCGCAAGCCAAACCAGATCTTCAATGTGTACAACTACATCAGCAACGAAGTCGAGTGCAAGCTGTCGGTTAAGAGTCACCGTCCGATCGAGGGCGGTGGTAATCGAACTTTCGCTGGTGCCGGCTGCAAGATCTTGATCGCGCAGACTGTCAATTAGGGCTGACGTGCCAAAGCACCGAACTCCAAATTCTCGGGCAAGGCGACGCAATCCTATGTCGTCGCTCCACAGTGGCACATCTTCGTCGTGGGCAAGTTGGACGGATTCCAGCCAGCCCAACTGGCGCTCTCCTGCCGCTAGGTCTTGGAATAGCGTCAAGCCGTTGCGAAGTGGTTTGGAGGAGAAGTTCTCGGCAAGATCCTCGACGGCTTGGATGCGACGAAGCTGTCTGATGTATTCATCCTCGGGAAGTTCCCAGAAGACACCCGACTTCGTGTTCGAGTCCCAGCCGAATGTTCCGGGACTGCCGGCGAGCGAGCGAATCTCGAACCCGGCAGCATATATGTCGTAGGCGGTACCAGTTGATATGTGCAGTGCGGGGAACTGGCCCTCAAGTGGAGTTGATGACCGCAGCGCTGTAAGTGAAAGTATTGTTGCGGCATCGGCGACGACCGGCTTTCCGATTGCAGCGGTTGCAGAAGCAACGTCTACTTCATGCTCTGCGTCGTCGGCGGCTGCGCCTACGAGCGGGCCTAGTGCTCGCTGGATTAGAATGGCAGAGTGGCCCTTGCTGACGATGCTTGCCATAAATCCGCGAGGAGCATCGTGTTCCTGTGCCGCGCGAATTACTTGCCGCAAGCCCTCGGTGGCTGCATCCCTGTGGCGGGAGAGTTCTAACACTTGTTCTGCAAGAAGCTGCGGGTCGCCGTGCAATACATTGACGCCAGTGGACTCGCCAAATTCATCGATCAAGTCCTGCAATGCAGAAAACGCTTGACGGTGCAGTTCGGCAGGGACCGCTGGCTGAGCTAGCCGGCGGCGCGTTTCAAGATCGTCTTCGTCGGCTTGGCTCTCAGCCGCCGCGGGCACCGTCATACTAACAGTCGCTGGATCGACTCCGTGGGTCCTCATTACGATCTGGCCGAGAAGTGCTGTAGATATCTTCGGATCCTTGATTCGGCGCGCTAGGGCGAGGGCTTCCGAGGCTTTCGCCTCGTCCCATTCGGTCGAGTTGTTAGCCTGGAGCCACAGCTGTGCGTCCAGCGCTGATCTCACAGTCGGTTGATACTTCGCAATAACGTTGGCTGCCCGGCGCAGCCGACCCTGATTTACTTGTGAGAGAACCAGATTCCACACGTCGATGGTGGCTGGCTGAGGCCGGATGGTTAAGGCCGCGGCAAAGTCCGCTTCGGCAACGTCCCACTCTTCGCGGTTAGCGGCCATAGTGCCGAGGAACCTAAAGAGGTCGGCTCGTTCTTCCGGAAATCCGGTAGTGGCAGAGACGGCAGTCCGTGCGGCCGCCTCGGCTTCGCTGCTTTCGACCCGGATCAGACATTGCGCCTGGGCAATAAGAAGGAAGGGTTCGTTAGTGTGAGCGTAGATTGCCGCGCAGTTTTCCGCAGCTTCCTCATGTCGCCCGGCTTCGGTGAGTTCTCTAATCAAGAACTCGACCGCGATCGACTCGCGACGGGAGAGGCTTCTGAGGCTTGGCAGTGCGGCGTCAAGGTTTACCCTCGCTTCAAGGAGTGCCGCAATAAGCTCCAGGTACGTTTCGGGGACGATGGAAGCGTCTGATAAAGGAGCAAGGCGGCGCCGTTCATCTACACCTAGTAAAGCCAGCGCGACACTCGCTTTTACAGCATCCTCGTAATCTTTCTCCGTGAAGGCCCTGTCGATTTCGAGGAGCCAGAGCTTCTCTTGTTCGCTCTCTGTGAGGTTGAGGGTGCCGACGCGAAGTTTTGCGACCCTGTCCTCAACCGAATTGCCCAGGCGCGTAGACAGCTCTGGAAGAAGCTCACGCCTTCCGGCGGCCCATGCGGCATACAAAGCATGTCGCCGAATTCTCGGATGTTCCGCCTCCTCATCTGAGGCTGATCCGTCCGGGGGTTTAAGGCAGATCGCTAGCGCCTTGGCGTATTGCCCATCGAGGCCCTGTGCGCGCACTAGGTGTGTTAGATATGGGATCGTCGGGCCCGACCAGCTGCGGCGTTGCGCGATGGCCGTCTCCAATAAGCGAATAGCATCGGTTAGATCGCTAGTTTGCCGTCGGCTGGACGACGATCGTCTTATGTGTGCGAGGGCAAGGACTAACATGGCGTTCGTGTTTTCCGGCTCTGCCTCGAAGGCAAGGCGTGCGTGATGGCATGCGCCGTCGACGTCGCCACTACGAGACCGGTTTTCACTCAGCAATGTTTGGACCAGCTGGTCTCCGCGAATCTCCGTGCCGCCAGTCAAAAGTCGCTGATCTATATTGAAAGGGCCTGCGTCGTCCTCGGGTTGGCCTAGCAGGGTCTCGGCGACAAGAACGGTCAGGCTGTTCTCGCCAGCTTCCTTCGCGTCGTCCAAGAGTGCTTTCGACCGCGGACGGTCCTTATAAGCAACGTTTATTGCGGCCGCAGCGAGAAATTTGCCTCGCTGCGCTGGCTTCGCGAGAGCGGCTCGTTCAAGAGCATCGGCGCTCAAAGCAAGTAGGTCATGTTCCGCGGCGTACGACGCCAACGCTTGCCAAGAAGCGGGGGCCTGACGTTGCATCCAGCTGGGAGAAGTGGCAAGGATCGAGCTGGCAATGCCAAAGGCGTTATTTCTGCCTTCTGCCAGATGCAGTGCCAGTACGGCTCTGTCCGTAATGTCTGCTGTTGGATCCTCTGTTAGCTTCTCGCGAACGGTTGGTGGAATCTTGGAAAGCGCGAATTCGAATAGCTGGGTCGCGCGCGACTCAAGACCGCTCGCGAGGTGTGTCCACTCGAGATCGGCGTCCTGGATCGTCTGTTGTCGCGATACTTCCACCTTGAAGTTTTTGCCCGTCGACATGATTGTGCGCTCTGAAATGACTTGCCAGTATGCCTGTTTGTCTTCCAGGTCGACCAACACTACAACGACAGGCAGGGCGTGATTCAGCCATAAGCGGGCCTTCTTGGCATTGAATGGAAAGAACCAGCCGCTATCTGACGGCTTGTTGAAGTAGCTCTTCCCGGTTTTGATCTGGATGGCGATGAGGCGTCCGGTGCCGTCCTCGCCGATAGCCTTCTCAACGTGGGCGTCGATTCCTTGGTCGCTAACGGTTTGCTCCCGGAAGAGCCATCCCAAATCCAGCGTTGCTCGCTCGACCAGGTTGACTCCGGCCCGATTCGTGAATTCGCTCATCAACGCCTCATGTCGATACGCGCCTGTGCGTATCCGAGATGGTACCGGCTGCCGTTGCGCTGACCTACTCGGACGCACAGTCGATCCGCTTTCGGCAGTGTCGGCCAGTATGCCGGCGCTGTTCAGTGACGCGTCTCAAGCAGGGCTATGGGTTGGGGAGGCGACAGACGGGCAGCGGGCGAGTGGGTGACGAGGCCGGGTTGGATGCAGAGGCCGCATGCTGTCGGGCGTCCTCGTCGGACTTGGGAACCGGTTGGGAACAGGCGGCCGCTCAGGGCCGGTGATGGCCAGTGACGGCCGGACGCAACAAACAAGCCCTTGACCGCGTCTCCGCTGGTCAAGGGCTTCTTGCGGCTGGTACTGCGTGGTGCCCCCGGCAGGATTCGAACCTGCGCCCCCGCCTCCGGAGGGCGGTGCTCTATCCCCTGAGCTACGGGGGCCTTACGACCTCGAACAGACTAGCAGAACCCCCACCCGCCCCACGAACTGGTTCCCCTGCGTTGCGTGGGACGGGTGGCAAAAGGGCGGCACTACGAGGACAGCGGCTGCGCGCCGAGGTCCTTGAGCTTCTCCGTCAGCTGCGAGATGTCGTACGACTGGGACACGCGGATCTTCTCCGCGGCGTCGCGGACCTCAGGATCCTTGGCGTCCTTGGCGGCGATCTCCGCCATGTGGATGCCGCCCAGGTGGTGGCGCAGCATGAGCTGGCACCAGAGGGTGTCGAACTCCTTGCCCTGGGAGGACTTGAGCTTCTTCAGCTCGGCGTCCGAGGCCATGCCGGGCATGCGGCCGTCGGCCTGGAGGGTGTTCATGCCGGACGGCATCCACGCCATGGGGCGGTTGGACGACGTGGGGGAGAGGTGCCACTCCGTCAGCCAAGTTTGCATCTGGCCGATCTGCCACTGCTGGCTCGCGGCGATGTCGTACCCCAGGTTGCGGATGTCGTCGGTCGTGCCGAGACGGTACGCGAACATCCCCATCTCGACCGCCTGTGCGTGGTGCACGCTCATGTCGCGGGCGAAGCCGGCGTCGATGGAGGACTCGCCGGGGCGGTTCATGATCGGGATGAGGTACCCGATCGCGATGCCCGTCACCAAGAGGAGTACGGCGGCGAGCGCGCCCAGGCTCAGGCGCGCCCGCCGTGAAGGTTGCGCGAACACGGGCTAGTTGCTGCCCATCTGCGTCGTGCCGTCCTTGCCGAGGTCACGCGGCGTGCTGCCGGTCTCGGTGATGATGTCGCCGCTGGAGCACGGGGTGCCGGCCTCGAGCGTCGCGTTCTGGCGCAGCGCCTTGATGAACTCGTCGATGCGCTTGTCGCTCGCGTTGTCGACCTTGAGCTGGTAGCCCCACGCCTGCAGCGAGATCGGGGCGTCCAGGTTCGGGTACGGGCTCATGAGCATGTAGTCGTTGCCGCGCACACGCTTGGCCAGGGCCTCGACCTGGTCGGCCGGGAGGCTCGGGTTGTACGTGATCCAGACGGCGCCGTGCTCCATGCTGTGCAGCGCGTGCTCGCTGGCGATCTGGGACGTGTAGACGTCACCCAGGCAGCGCTGCCAGTTCGGGTTGTGGTTGCCGGCGACGGGCGGGCTCAGCTTGTAGGTCTGCGGGCCCCACACGTGCTCGCGCTGGCCGACCATGGCCTTGTCGAGCTTGTAGTAGTCCTTCAGGCCGCTGATCTGGTCCGCGCGGTCGCGCCAGCCCAGGCCGTTCTCGTACACCTGGTAGCCGGCGAAGCCCACGATGCCCAGGGCCAGCACGCCGACCGTGGTGAACAGCGCGATCGGGCCCCAGCTCATGCCCTGCTTGACCTTGACCGGCGCGATCTTCTTGGCCGCGGGCCGGGCGGTGGCGGGCCGCTTCCCGGCCGGGGCCGTCTTGCGGGCCGGAGCCGACTTGCGCGGGTTCGCCTTGGGCTTGGCCGGGGTCGCGGTCTCCGCGGATTCCGAGACTTCCGAATCCTCGACGGCGTCCACATCCTCCAGGTCGGCGTCCTCGTCGCCGCCCTGCTTCGGCTTCGCGCCGGAGACAGCCTTGGTGGACGGCTTACGGTTGCCGCCACCGTGCTGGGTGCTCATGCTCATCTCGTCGCCTCGCAACGCTCAGCGTTGTGCTCGCTCATCGGGCCTCGTCTGGTCAACGGTCGGGGGTCGCGGCGGGGAACTGCTCCGGTGGCTCCCTCCCCCGCGGGGGGAATCCGGTTCCAGCCGTCCCGCATTGTGACCAGCACAACGGGCCGCCGCCAAGTACCGGAGTCTACCCCCGATAGCATTTGTCGGTGACTCCCGCTGAACTCGCCGTAGCAGTCCTCGCCGCCGCCCGCGCGGCCATCACCGAGCGTGACCTCGACGCGTCCGTGCTTCCGGCGACGACCAGCGTGGAGCGACCCCGAAACCCGGAGCATGGTGACTATGCGTCCAATATCGCCCTGCAGTTGGGCAAGCGGGTCGGGCTGAACCCGCGCGAACTGGCCGCGGCGGTCGCGAAAAACTTGCAGGAAACTCCCGGGATCGGCAGTGTGGAGATCGCCGGGCCTGGATTCCTCAACATCCGGCTCGCGGCCGGGGCCGTGGGCGAGCTCGCCGGGCTCATCGTGCGGGCGGGGCGTGGCTACGGCCGCAGCGAGACCCTGGCCAAGGAGAAGGTCAACCTGGAGTTCGTCTCGGCGAACCCCACCGGCCCCGTCCACCTCGGCCACACCCGCTGGGCCGCCGTCGGCGACGCGCTGGGCCGCATCCTGAGCGCGGCCGGCGCCGACGTGACGCGCGAGCACTACATCAACGACGCCGGCGTGCAGATGAACCGGTTCGGCGAGTCCGTCATGGCCGCCGCGCACGGGCAGCCCACGCCGCCGGACGGCTATCCTGGCGAATACGTCCAGGACATTGCCAACGCCATCAAAGCCGCCGATCCGGACATTCTGCAGCTGCCGGAGGAGGAGCAGCAAGCGGCGTTCCTCCAGAAGGCGTACGAGAAGATGCTCCAGGAGATGCGGGACAGCCTCGAGCGGTTCGGCGTCCACTTCGACGTGTGGTTCTCCGAGAAGACGCTGCACGAGGGCGGCGCGGTCGAGCACGCCCTCGACGAGCTGCGCAAGCAGGGCCACGTCTTCGAGCAGGACGGTGCCGTCTGGCTGCGTACGACCGACTTCGGCGACGACAAGGACCGGGTGCTGATCCGCTCCAACGGCGAGAAGACCTACTTCGCCGCCGACGCCGCGTACTACATCAACAAGCGCGAGCGCGGCTTCGAGCGGTGCATCTACATGCTCGGCGCGGACCACCACGGCTACATCGGCCGCCTCAAGGCCATCGCGGCCTGCGCCGGAGACGACCCGCGGCGCAACATCGAGGTGCTCATCGGCCAGCTGGTGAGCCTGCTGCGCGGCGGCGAGCCGGTCCGGCTGAGCAAGCGCGCCGGCACGCTGATCACCCTCGACGAGCTCATCGACGCCGTCGGCGTGGACGCGGCCCGGTACTCGCTGGCCCGCTCCTCCACCGACTCGCCGCTGACGCTGGACATCGAGGTCATCACGCGGCAGAAGAACGACAACCCGGTCTTCTACGTGCAGTACGTCGGGGCGCGCATCTCGTCGATCGCGCGCAACGCGGCCGAGTATGGATACGAGCGCTCCGAGACGTACGACGCGGCTCTGCTGGTACACGAGAAGGAACTGGATCTTCTGAAGGCGCTCGGGGACTTCCCCGGCATCGTCGCCACCGCGGCGGAGCTGCGCGAGCCGCATCGCGTGGCACGCTATCTGGAGGACCTGGCCGGGGAGTACCACCGGTTCTACGACAACTGCCTCGTCCTGCCCCGGGGCGACGACCCGTTCACGGAGACGCACCGGGCCCGGCTCTGGCTCAACGCCGCCACCCGGCAGGTCATCGTCAACGGCCTGGACCTGCTCGGCGTCTCCGCGCCGGAACAGATGTAGAGGAAGACATGCGCGCACACGAGGCTGGGGCGCTCCACGCGGACCTCGGCTCCAACGGACCGTCCTGGCTGCGTACGCCGCAGGACGTGAACGCGTTGGTCCCGATCCTGTGGCCCAAAACGGTCACGCGCGGAGCAAGCGGACAAATTGTGGTCGGCGGCGTTGAGGTCGGGCAAATCGCCCGAGATCACGGCACGCCAGCCTACGTTCTGGACGAAGCGGACTTCCGGGACAGATGCCGGAATTTCCGGAACGCCTTCGGCGGAGCCGAGGTCTACTACGCCGGCAAGGCCTTCCTCGCCACGGCCGTGGTCAGGATCCTCGTGGAGGAGGGCCTCAGCCTGGACGTCTGTACCGGCGGTGAGCTGGCGGTCGCCTTGAAGGGCGGCATGCCGCCGGAGCGCATCGGCCTGCACGGCAACAACAAGTCCGTCGAGGAGCTCACCGCCGCCGTCGAGGCCGGCGTCGGCCGGATCATCGTCGACTCCTTCGACGAGATCGAGCGGCTCACCCGGATCGCGATCGAGTCCGGCAGGCGCCCCAACGTGATGGTCCGGGTGACCGTCGGCGTGGAGGCGCACACGCACGAGTTCATCGCCACCGCGCACGAGGACCAGAAGTTCGGCTTCTCGCTGGCCGGCGGCGCCGCGGCCGAGGCGGTCGACAAGATCCTCGCCGACGACGTGCTGGACCTGCGCGGCCTGCACTCGCACATCGGCTCGCAGATCTTCGACGCCTCCGGCTTCGAGGTCGCCGCCCGGCGGCTGCTGTCGCTGCAGGCCCGCATCAACGAGGTGCACGGCCGCGAGCTGCCCGAGCTCGACCTCGGGGGCGGGTTCGGCATCGCGTACACCACGCAGGACGAGCCCGCCGACCCGCACGACCTGGCCGGGGACCTGCTGCGGATCGTCAAGCAGGAGTGCGCCGCGCTGCACCTGAGCGTGCCGCACCTCTCCGTCGAGCCGGGCCGGGCCATCGTCGGGCCGGCGATGTTCACCCTCTACGAGGTCGGCACGGTCAAGGACGTCGACGGCATCCGCACGTACGTCTCCGTCGACGGTGGCATGAGCGACAACATCCGCACCGCGCTGTACGACGCGGCCTACTCGGCCACCGTGGCCGGACGGGCGTCGTCCGAACCGCCGATTCTCGCCCGCGTGGTGGGAAAACATTGCGAGTCCGGGGACATCGTCGTGAAAGATGAATTCCTGCCGGCCGACGTCAAGGCCGGAGATCTTCTTGCGGTCCCGGGCACCGGCGCCTACTGCCGCAGCATGGCGAGCAACTACAACCACGTGCCCCGCCCGCCGGTCGTGGCGGTGGCCGACGGTGCGTCGCGCGTCATCGTCCGCCGGGAGACCGTGGACGATCTGCTGAGACTGGACGTGGGGTGACAGATGCCGCAATCGGTGAAGGTAGCGCTGCTGGGCTGCGGGACCGTCGGTTCCGAGGTGGTCCGCCTGCTGCACGAGCAGGAGGACGACCTCACGGCCCGCATCGGCGCGCCGCTGGAGCTGGTGGGCGTCGCCGTCCGCCGCCTCAACAAGACGCGTGAGCTGCCGATCGACCCCGCCCTGTTCACCACCGACGCGCTCGGGCTCGTCACGCGCGACGACGTCGACGTGGTGGTCGAGGTCGTCGGCGGCATCGAGCCGGCCCGGACCTGGCTGCTGGAGGCCCTGCACGCCGGCAAGAGCGTGGTCACGGCCAACAAGGCGCTGCTCGGCGAGGACGGCGCCACCCTGCACAAGGCGGCCGCGGACTGCGGCGCGGACCTGTACTACGAGGCCTCCGTCGCCGGCGCCATTCCGCTCCTGCGCCCCCTGCGCGACTCGCTGCACGGCGACCGGATCACGCGGGTGACCGGCATCGTCAACGGCACCACGAACTTCATCCTGTCCTCGATGGACGCCACCGGCGCCGGCTTCGCCGAGGCGCTCGAGGAGGCGACCGCGCTGGGCTACGCCGAGGCCGACCCGACCGCCGACGTCGAGGGCTTCGACGCCGCCGCCAAGGCCGCGATCCTCGCCTCGATGGCCTTCCACAGCCGGGTCACCTCGGCCGACGTCCACCGCGAGGGCATCACCGAGGTCACCGCGGCCGACGTGGCCAGCGCGAAGGCCATGGGCTGCACGATCAAGCTGCTGTGCATCGCGTCGAAGGCCAACGGGGCCGTCTCGGTGCGCGTGCACCCGGCGATGATCCCGCGCACGCACCCGCTCGCGGGCGTCGGCGACGCGTTCAACGCCGTGTTCGTCGAGGCCGAGGCGGCCGGGCAGCTGATGTTCTACGGCCGCGGCGCGGGCGGCGCCCCGACCGCCTCCGCGGTGCTCGGGGACGTCGTCGCCGTGGCCCGCAACCGCCTCGCCGGCGTGCGCAGCGCGTCCGAGTCCGCCTACGCGGACCTCCCGGTCTCGCCGATCGGGGACGTGTTCACGCGGTACCACATCAGCCTGGACGTCTCCGACAAGGCCGGCGTGCTCGCCGCGGTCGCGGGCGTCTTCGCCAAGCACGGCGTCAGCATCGCGACCGTGAACCAGTCCGGCCGCGGCAACCAGGCCGTGCTCGTCATCGTCACGCACGCCGCGCCGGATCGCGCCCTCGCCGCGACCGTCGCCGAGCTGCGGGCACTGGACATCGTTCGCGCCGTGGCGAGCGTCCTGCGGGTCGAAGGGGAGTAAGGCGCCATGTGGCGTGGATTGATCGAGGAATTCCGGGACCGTCTCCCGGTCGGGCCGCAGACTCCGGTGATCACGCTGCAGGAGGGCAACACGCCGCTCCTGCCGGCGCCGGAGCTCTCCGCGCGCACGGGCTGCGACGTGTACCTCAAGGTCGAGGGGGCCAACCCGACCGGCTCGTTCAAGGACCGCGGCATGACGGTGGCGGTCTCCAAGGCTGTCGAGGACGGCGCGAAGGCGATCATCTGCGCCTCCACCGGCAACACGTCGGCCTCGGCCGCCGCGTACGCCGCCCGGGCCGGCATCACCTGCGCCGTGCTCGTGCCGACGGGCAAGATCGCCCTCGGCAAGCTCGCCCAGGCCCTCGTGCACGGCGCCCGCCTGCTGCAGGTGACGGGCAACTTCGACGACTGCCTGGCGCTGGCCAGCAAGCTGTCGCTGGACTACCCGGTCTCGCTGGTCAACTCGGTGAACCCGGACCGGCTGCAGGGCCAGAAGACCGCGTCCTTCGAGATCGTGCGCACGCTCGGCGACGCGCCGCACATCCACTGCCTGCCGGTCGGCAACGCGGGCAACATCACCGCGTACTGGATGGGTTACAAGGAGGAGGTCGAGGCCGGCAACGCCACCCGGCGCCCGCGCATGTTCGGCTTCCAGGCCTCCGGCGCCGCCCCGATCGTCCGGGGCGAGGTGGTGCGCGAGCCGAGCACGATCGCCACCGCCATCCGCATCGGCAACCCGGCGAGCTGGACGAAGGCGATCGACGCCCGCGACGAGTCCGGCGGCCTCATCGACGCCGTGACCGACCGCGACATCCTGCAGGCGTACCGGCTGCTGGCCCGCTCGGTCGGCGTCTTCGTGGAGCTGGGCAGCGCGGCGAGCGTGGCCGGCCTGCTGCAGGCGACCGCGCAGGGCCGCATCGAGCCCGGCCAGACGATCGTGTGCACGGTGACGGGCCACGGGCTGAAGGACCCCGAGTGGGCGATCTCCACGGCCCCCGCGCCGACGACGATCCCCGCCGAGCCCCTCGCCGCCGCGAAGGCGCTCGACCTGGCCTGAGGTTTCTGGCCCAGGTTTTTTTGCCCCGGTCCGCGTCACCTGCGGACCGTTGCTCCCGCGCGACTCGGGCCGGGGCCCAGCTTCGCTGGCCCTGGCCCTGCGACTGCGCGGTGCCAAGAGCGGAAAACCCTCTAGGGTGTTCAGGTGCCGCCAGCGCTTTCGGTCCTTACCCGCAACAAGGACTTCCGCAACCTGTTCACCGCTGACCTGATCGGCCTGGGCGCCGACTGGTTCGTGATGATCCCCCTGCTCACCCTGCTGCCCCACCTGACCGGCTCGGGCCTGTGGGGCGGGCTCGTGCTGGCCGCCGACACCGGGGTGACGGCGCTGCTGCTGCCCTTCACGGGAACGATCGCCGACCGCGTGGACCGCCGCCGCATCGTCATCGCCGCCGACCTCGCCATGGCCGGGTGCGCCCTGTTCCTGCTGCTCGTGCGCACCCCCGCGACGGCCTGGGTCGCCCTGGTGGCCGTCGGCGCGATCGCGGTCGCCAAGGCCTTCTTCACGCCCGCCGCCCAGGCCGCCCTGCCCAACGTCGTCGACCCCGAGGACCTCCCGGCGGCCAACGCGCTCGCGGGCTCGGCCTGGGGCACCATGCTCGTGATCGGCGCGTCGCTGGGCGGCATCGCGTCGGAGGCCTTCGGCGCCTACCCCTGCTTCGTCATCGCCTCGGCCCTGCTGCTCTTCTCGGCCTTCCAGGTCTGGCGCGTGCGCCGCCCCCTGCAGGCGGAGCGCACCGAGCCCCCGGCCCCCGCGCTCGCCGCGATCGCCGAGTCCCTGCGCTACATCCGCGCCCGCCCGAGGATCGCCTCCCTGGTGACCGTGAAGTCCGCGGTCGGCTTCGGCAACGGCGTCCTGACGGTCTTCCCGCTGCTGGCGCTCGCGCTGGGCGCCGGCCCGATGGGCACCGGCCTGCTCTTCGCCGCCCGGGGCCTGGGCGCGCTGGTCGGCCCGATGGTCCTGCGGAAGGTGCTGTCCCACCGCTCCTGGCTGCTACCGGGGCTGGCCCTGTCGATGTCGCTGTACGGCCTGGCCTACATCGGCGTGAGCCTGACGACGCTGTTTCCGCTGGCCCTCGCCGGCGTGGTGCTGGCGCATGTGGCCGCGGGCGGCAACTGGATGATGTCGAACTACGTCCTGCAGGAGGAGGTGCCCGACGCGCTACGGGGAAGGGTCTTCGCCACGGACTTCATGCTGGCGACCCTTTCGGTCGCGGCCAGCCAGCTGGCGGTGGGCGTCTTCGTGGACCGCACCGACCCGCGGGTGCTGGTCGCGGCGTGCGGGGCGGTGACGCTGCTGTACGCGGCGGGCTGGTCGCTGGTGTCGCTGCGCCGCCCGGCTCCCGCTACGGAGTAGCCCTCCGCGATATGTCCGACGCTTCGCGATCGGACATATCCCATTTATACCCTGACAGGTCATATTTACGATTCGGCCGAAGATCGTGAAAGTTTCGGGCTCTTGTGCGGGTGAGCTATCGTGGTGATATCACTTCGATAGCCATCCCCCTGGAGGAGTCATGGAGCGACGAGCGTTTCGAGTAGCCGGGTTCGCGATGCTCGGCGTGCTGCTCATCCTGGTCGCCGGGGCCGTCGCCGCCGTCACCCAGCTGTCCGAGGACGCCGGCGCCGCGGTCGTCGTCCTGCTCTCGCTGCTCGCGGTCCTGATCTTGTCCGGGTTCACCGTGGTCAACCCGAACGAGGCCCGGGTCATGCAATTCTTCGGGCGGTACGTGGGCACCATCGGCGACGCCGGCTTCCACTGGACCGTGCCGCTCACCACCAAGCGCCGCCTGTCCCGCCGGGTGCGCAACTTCGAGACCGACCGGCTCAAGGTCTCCGACGCCGACGGCAACCCGGTGGAGATCGCGGCCGTGGTCGTCTGGCGCGTCACGGACACGTTCAAGGCGTCCTTCGGCGTGGACGATCACATCTCGTACGTCGCGGTGCAGTCCGAGGCGGCCGTGCGGCACCTCGCCACGAGCTACCCCTACGAGTCCCACGACGACGGCCGCTCGAGCCTGCGCGAGGGCAACGTGGTCAGCGAGGAGCTCACCGTCGAGCTGGGCGAGCGCGTGGCGCTGGCCGGGGTCGAGGTGCTGGAGTCGCGGATCACCCACCTCGCCTACGCGCCCGAGATCGCCCAGGCCATGCTCGCTCGCCAGCAGGCCAGCGCGATCGTGGGGGCGCGGTACAAAATCGTGGAGGGCGCCGTCGGGATGGTGCAGAGCGCGCTGGAGCGGCTCAGCGAGCTCGACGTCGTCGAGCTGGACGAGGAGCGCAAGGCCCAGATGGTGGCCAACCTGCTCGTCGTGCTCTGCGGCGACCGCAACGTCCAGCCCGTGGTCAACACCGGCACGCTCTACGCCTGATCGATCGTCGTGCCCGAGCGCAAGAAGCTGCTGCTGCGGCTCGACCCCCAGGTCTACGACGCGATCGCGCGGTGGGCCGGCGACGACCTGCGCAGCGTGAACGCGCAGATCGAGTTCGCCCTGCGCCTCGCCCTGCGCCAGGCGGGCCGCGACCCGAAACGGGGCCAGCCCCCGCCCGGCCCCGACGTCGACCCCGCAGCCGAGGGCGAGGCCGGCGACGAAGGGGAAGCCGGCGACTGAGGCTGTGCCGCTCGACCCCGCCGCCCCGGCCGCTGGGCTCCAACCCGCGCCGGGGCGGTGGCGTGCTCACGCGCTCATTGCTGGGTGCGGGCGGCGGGGTGCTCGCACCTGGTGCGGGCCGGCGGCGTGCTGACCGGTCGCGCGGGGCGGTGGGAGTGTTCACGGCTCGTGCGGGGCGGTGGGCTGCTCGCGCGGATCCGGGAACCGGTGGCGATCCCGGGAAATGGGCGCGCCGTCCTCATGGTGAGATGATGGGCATGGCCTTCCTGTCCCGACCCGTCGTCGTGCGCGTTCCCGCGACGAGCGCCAACCTCGGCCCCGGATTCGACGCGCTCGGTCTGGCGCTGACGCTGTACGACGAGGTCGAGGCCCGGGTCACCTTCGCCGGCGTCACGGTCGAGGTGAGCGGCGAGGGTGAGGGCGATCTTCCCGCCGACGAGACCCACCTGGTCGTGCGCGCGATGCGCCGCGCCTTCGCCGTGCTCGGCGAGCAGCCCCCCGGCCTCGCGCTGCGGTGCCGCAACCGCATTCCCCAGGCCCGCGGCCTCGGCTCCTCCTCGGCCGCCATCGTCGCCGGGATCGTGCTGGCCCGGGCCCTGGTCGAGGGCGGCGCCGAGCGCATGGACGACGCGGCCGCGCTGGTGCTGGCCGACGAGATCGAGGGTCACCCCGACAACGTGGCGCCGTGCCTGCTCGGCGGCTTCACGATCGCGTGGACGGGGGACGGGGGTGCGGTGGCCGTACGCCGGGAGCCCTCCCCGGACATCCGCCCCGTGCTCTTCGTGCCCGAGGAGCGCGGCCTGACCGAGGTCGCGCGCGCCGCGCTGCCCAAGACCGTCCCGCACGGCGACGCCGCGTTCAACGCCGGGCGCGCCGCGCTGCTCGTGCACGCCCTCGCCGGTGACCCGGGCGCGCTCTTCGCGGCGACCGCGGACCGGCTCCACCAGGACTACCGCGCCGAGGGGATGCCGGGCACCGCCGACCTGGTCGCGAGCCTGCGCGCCGAGGGCGTGCCCGCCGTGGTCTCGGGCGCGGGCCCGAGCGTGCTCGCGTTCGGCGTGGGCACGTGGACCCCGCGGCCGGTCGAGGGCTGGCGCGTCCTCCCGCTCGACGTCGACCTGACCGGTGCCCGGCTCGGTGGCGAACTGACCTGATCCGCAGAGTCTGAAAACCCGGTCGCCGCGAGCCGTGTGCAGCCGTGGGCCGTGCACCGCTGTGGGCCGTGTGCAGCCGTGGGCCATGTCCAGCCGCGGTCCGTGGGCCGTATGCAGCCGCGGTCCGTGGGCCGGGTGCAGCCGCGGGACGTGCACCGTCGTGGGCCGTGTGCCCGCCGCGGCCCCGTGTGCAGTCGTGCGGCCGTGGCCGTGTTCAGCCGAGGCCGTGTGCCGCCGCGACCGGCCGAAGGTGGCGGGTGAGGCGCGATGTGCCGTTGTCGATGTCGTGGCCGTCCGGCCCGGTGGTGAGCTGGTATGGGGTACGCTGGAACACGCCGAGCGGGGCCCTGTTGCCGCTGGCTGGCGGAGTTGATTACTCTCTAGTCTTAAGCAGCCGCTCAGTGCGGCGATCTCATGCGGGGCGGCGTGCTCCGAATTCCGTGGCACCCCTTGCGCACGCCCGGCCGCCAACCCGCGTTTCCTGTGGTCGCGCGCACTCGGCTGGGCCGGTGACGCACATGGTGGCGTCAAGGCCCACCGCCAAAAGCGCTGCAACACCCTCCCGGTCGCACGTCGAATCCGGGGGAGCAGCAGGAAACTCCGCATCGCAAGGTCGAGATGGGAGCACGCAAGACCCCGGCACACCGTCGATGCGGGAACACGCACCACCCCCGGATACGGGGCAACGCACGACCTCCACACCGCAATGCGCAAGACGGCGGCGGGGAGCACCCGCGGGCCGCCCGCCCACCACAGTCGAATACGGGCCGGCCCCGGAACCTAACGAGGGAAGGAATCCATTGAGCGACACCACCGACGTCACGTCGGATGTCTCCACCGACCGCGCCGCGGTCGAGGCCGACGGCGCCGAGGCCGGCGCGACGCGTCGGCGGCGCTCTGGCACGGGGTTGGCCGGCATGCTGCTTCCCGAGCTGCAGAGCCTGGCCGCCTCGTTGGGCATCTCCGGCACGGCTCGCATGCGTAAAGGCGAGCTCGTCACCGCCATCCAGGAGCGTCAGGCGGGCGACTCGCGCCCCGCCGCCGAAGCGAAGGCCACCGAGGCGAAGGCCACCGCCACCGCGGCCCCCACTCGCACCCGGTCGCGCAGCACGGCCGCCGGGGCCCGCACCGAGGCCCCCGAGGCGGAGTGGCCCTCGGCCACCGAGGTCACCGAGCCGCCGGCCCGTTCCCCTCGTCGGGCCACCCGCGCCGCGGGTCCGCCGGAGCCGCGGGCCGCGCGCGAGGAGACCGCCACGGCCGAGCCGGCCGCCGCCGAGGCCCCGGCTGCCGAGCGGGCCGAGCGCCCCAGCCGCGCCGAGCGTGCGGAGCGGGCCGAGCGGGGCACCACCGAGCGGGCGGAGCGCGGCACCACCGAGCGCGCCGAGCGGGCTGCCACCGAGCGCGCCGAGCGCGGCACGACCGAGCGGGCGGAGCGCGGCGAGCGGGCCGAGCGCGCCGAGCGCGGTGACCGTGCCGAGCGCGGCGAGCGTGCGGAGCGCGGGGAGCGCACCGAGCGTGCCGAGCGCGGTGACCGGGCCGAGCGCGGCGAGCGTGCCGAGCGCAACGACCGCGGTGACCGGGCCGAGCGCGGCGACCGCGCCGAGCGGGCCGAGCGCAACGGCGCCGACCGCGGCGAGCGGGCCGAGCGCGGCGACCGCGGGGACCGCAACCAGCGCGGCGGCTTCGCCGACGACGAGGGTGACGACGACGGCACCGGCCGTCGCGGGCGGCGTAGCCGGTTCCGCGACCGCCGCCGGGGCCGCGACCGCGACGGCGCCGAGGCCGCCACCGGCGGGCGCGGCGGCAACGAGCCGCAGGTCAGCGAGGACGACGTCCTCGTGCCGGTCGCGGGCATCCTCGACGTGCTCGACAACTACGCGTTCGTGCGCACGACCGGTTACCTGTCCGGCTCCAACGACGTCTACGTCGCCATGTCGCAGGTCAAGCGCTACGGCCTGCGCCGGGGCGACGCGGTCACCGGGGCTGTGCGCCAGCCGCGCGACGGCGAGCAGCGGCGGGACAAGTACAACCCGCTCGTGCGTCTCGACACCGTCAACGGCATGGACCCGGAGGAGGCCAAGCGCCGCCCCGAGTTCTACAAGCTCACCCCGCTCTACCCGCAGGACCGCCTCCGCCTGGAGACCGAGCCGCACATCCTGACCACGCGCGTCATCGACCTGGTGATGCCGATCGGCAAGGGCCAGCGCGCGCTCATCGTGTCGCCCCCGAAGGCCGGCAAGACGATGGTGCTGCAGGCGATCGCGAACGCGATCACCCGCAACAACCCCGAGTGCCACCTCATGGTCGTGCTGGTCGACGAGCGGCCCGAAGAGGTCACCGACATGCAGCGCTCGGTGAAGGGCGAGGTCATCGCCTCGACCTTCGACCGGCCGCCGTCGGACCACACCACCGTCGCGGAGCTGTCCGTCGAGCGGGCCAAGCGCCTGGTGGAGCTGGGCCACGACGTGGTCGTGCTGCTCGACTCGATCACCCGGCTCGGCCGCGCCTACAACAACGCGTCGCCCGCCTCCGGCCGCATCCTGTCCGGTGGTATCGACTCGACGGCGCTCTACCCGCCGAAGCGCTTCCTCGGCGCCGCGCGCAACATCGAGAACGGCGGCTCGCTGACCATCATCGCCACGGCGCTGGTCGAGACCGGCTCCACCGGTGACACGGTCATCTTCGAGGAGTTCAAGGGCACAGGCAACGCCGAGCTCAAGCTCGACCGGAAGATCGCCGACCGGCGCATCTTCCCGGCGATCGACATCGACCCGTCCAGCACGCGCAAGGAGGAGATCCTCCTCGCGCCGGACGAGCTCGCGATCGTCATCAAGCTGCGCAAGGTGCTGCACGCGCTCGACTCGCAGGAGGCGCTGAACCTCCTGCTGGACCGGCTCAAGAAGACCCGGACCAACGTCGAGTTCCTCATGCAGATCGCCCAGACGACACCGGGCGAGTAGGCGGCAACGCGGATGCCCCCGGAGCGAGCCGCTCCGGGGGCATCAGCACGTTCAGCCACGAATCGGTGGACGGCGGCGCCCGCGGTGGAGGCGGCGGCCGAGGCGGGCGGCCGAGTCAGCAACAGTGGCGGCGGCAAGAGGCGGCGAGCGGCCGAGTCAGCAACCGAGGCGGCGGCAAGAGGCGGCGGGCGAGTCAGCCGCGGATCTCGGTGGACGGGTCGGGCGGGTCGACGACCTCGAAGATCTCCACCATGCCGCTCGTGCGCAGCAGCCGGTACACCCCGGGACCCGGGCTCGCGAGCACCACCGCCACGCCGGCGCCCTGCGCGTACTTGTACCCGCTGATCAGCACCCCGAGCGCGCTGGAGTCCATGAAGGACACCGCGGCCAGGTCGATCACCACACGCGCCGGGCGGCCGTCGACCGCGCGCACGATCGCCTCGCGCAGCGCGGGCGCGGTGGCCACGTCGACCTCGCCGCGCACGGCGAGCACCGTGCCGCCGTCGGGCTCGCGCCGGGCGCGGATGGGGATTTCCGCCACAGGAGCAGTATCGGGCGTCCGGCCCGGGCCGGCCATCGGGGGCTCCACAATCCGACCCTTTCGCACGCATAGACCGTCAGGCTCATAGACAGGCGTACAAACCCCAACGCATACGCGGGTTTTCAGTGACGCTTCTCTGGCGTACGGTGACGCAGATCGGAGTGGGCGGGCCCCCTGGCGTGCGGGCCGGCCTCGGCGCCGCGGACGAAGGGTAGGCGCGGCCTTGAGCATCCTGGGCGGGTCCGTCCTCACGGCGATGGCCGAAGGCCTGCGGGGCCGGGATCTGCCGTCGCTGCGCACCGCCCTGGAGACCGAGCTGGGCCTGCCCATCGGCGGATCCGACGACCCCGAGACGTTCCTGGACCGGTGCGCCCGCATCCCGGGTGCCCTGCACGCGCTGGGCGATCGGCTCGACGAGGAATTCCGGAAACAGCTGCGCGCCGTACCGGTACCGCTGCTGCTGCCCGCGGAACGACGGCGCCTGCTGGCGCTGACCGCCCAGGCCGCCCACCTGCCCGTCGCCGGCCCGTATCGCGCGGCCGTCGGCCCGGCCGGACCCGATCGGCCCGTCGGCGAGACGGCCTCCGATCTCCTGCCGCACCTCGAGGGCCTGCTGCGCCCGCCCGAACAGCCGCCGCCGCTGCTCGCGTTCGTCGCGGCGCTCGCCGCCGAGGCCGGAGCGGGCCTGCGCGCCGAGCTGCGGGCCTGGCTGGAGGAGCACCTCGCGCGCACCGGCGCCCCGGCCGACTGGCTGGCCGCGCTCACCCCGGGCGCCGGTCGCGGCTCCCGCACCATCCTCGTGCTGCGCATCGAGCGCGACCGGCTCGACGAGGGCTTCCTGGTCTGGGCCTGGGTCCAGGGCGAGGACGGTGCGCCGGGCATCGCGCTCGCCGCCGCCGAGACCGTCATCGCCGAGGCGGACCTGCCGGCCGAGGTCGACCGCCGGCTCGCGACCGTCCTGGCCGCGCACGCCTCCGACGCCAACGAGCTGGCCGTCGAGTGCATCCTGCCCAAGGCGCTCGGCAACCTCCCGGTCGACCAGTGGCCCGTCGGGCCCGCGTTCGGCGCCGAGCCGCTGCCGCTCGGCGCGCGGTTCTCGGTCGTGCTGCGCTCGTGGGAGCGGGCCGCCGACCCGGCGCTGCGGGCGAACTGGAGCCGCAAGTCCAAGCGGCTGCGCGCGCACGGCCACCTCAGCGACCCGAAGGCCGTCTTCTTCCTCGACCGGCCCGAGCCCGCCCTCGCGGCGCTGGGCGCGCAGCTCGCCGAGGAGCCGCGGATCTGCTTCATGCAGGAGTTCCCGCCGGGCGAGGAGCCCGGCCTGGCCGCCGACGAGCTCGGCGTGGCGCTGACGATGGGCCTGCCGGTCGCGGTCTGGTGCCGGCCGGGCTACGACCCGCGGGCGGCCGGGCGACTGGACGAGATCCTCGAGGTGTCCAGCGTCGCCGAGATTCCTGGTCTGGTACTGCGCCTGCGCCGCGAGGCCGCCCGCGCCCCCGGCGCCGAATCCCGTCCGGGCACCCATCTCGCGCTGCTGTGGGACGAGTCCGGCCGCCGCCCCGAGGAGCCCGCGCTGCGCTGGCGCCCGCCCGGCGAGGCGGGGGAGCGGCGATGAACCTCGACGCGCTGCGCCCGCTGGCCGCGCTCGGCCTCGACGAGCTCGCGCTGCTGGTCGACACGGGAGCGTCCCTGACGCTGTGGGAGCCGGTCCTGGCCGAGCTGCGCGCCGCGCTGGACGGCCTCGGCGGCCCGCCCGTCGCCGAGTGGACGCTCGAGCCCGGCCTGGAGCTGCCGCCCGCCCGGCGCGTCACGCTCGTCGTCACCGACGGCGTCGGCCCGGCCTGGGACGGCGCGCTGGCCCCGCTGCTGGAGCGCCTCGGCCGGGCCGGCCCGACCGCGATCCTGCAACTCCTGCCCGCCCGCATGTGGCCCCGCGCCCGCGCCGCGCTGCATGGCGTCCGGCTGAGCGCGCCCGGCCCGGCCGCCGCCAACGCCGGCCTGCGGGTCGAGGTGTCCGACCGCCGGTTCGAGCCGGGCCACGCCGGCATCGCGATCCCGGTCCTGGAGCTCGCCCCGCGCTGGCTCGGGCCCTGGGCCGCGCTCGTCGCCGGGGCGCCGGAGACGGTACCGGGCGTCGCGCTGTTCACCGGGCGGCTCGGTGCGCAGACCGCCGACGTCGAGCCGGCGCGCGGCCCCGAGCGGCGGGTCCAGGCCTTCCGCGCCGCGGCCTCGCCGACCGCGTACCGCCTCGCCGCCCTCCTCGCCGCCGCCCCGCTCACCGTGCCCGTCATGCGCCTGGTGCGGCAGGAGCGGCTGGGGCGGGCGCGGCCGGAGCACCTGGCCGAGGTGTTCCTGAGCGGCCTGCTCGTGGCCCGGGACGGCTACGACTTCCGGCCCGGCGTGCGGGAGGCCCTGCTGCCGGCGCTGGAGGGCGCCGAGGCGTTGGCGGTGGTACGGCTCGTGGCCGATCACCTCGGCCCGGCCGACCTGGACGCGGCCGTCGTCGCCGGCGACCCCCGGCCCCTGGCGGCCCTGGGCCCGGCGTTCACCGAGGCGGCCGCCCCGGTGCTGCGCGCGCTCGGCGGCGCCCACGCGGAGCTGGCCGAGCGGCTGCGGCGCCCGGCCGCGGCCGAGGCGGCCGCGGCGGACACGGCGGCGGCGAGTTCTGGCCTTCTGGCCGGAGGTGGCGACGCCGACGGTGACGGCAGGGTGACCGAGATCGATGTGGTGGCGCAGTTCGCCGATGCGGCGGCCGAGCGGTGGGACGGTGCGACGGGTGCGGCGACGGCGGCGGGGGAGCGGGACGTGCACGTGAAGACACCGCAGCAGGTGCGCAACGCGGTGCCGCCGCGCAACTCCGGCTTCGTCGGCCGCGACGCGGTGCTCGACGAGATCGGGCGCAAGCTCGACACCGGCCTCGTCGCGCTGCTGCCCGACGCCCGGCACTCCCTCGGCGGCACGGGCAAGACCCAGCTGGCGCTGGAGTACACGCATCGGTACGCGGGGGAGTACGACCTCGTCTGGTGGGTGCCGGCCGAGCAGGTCGCGCCCATGCGGGTGGCCCTGGCCGGGCTCGCGCGGGCCCTGAAGATCCGGGAGAGCGGCGACCTCAACCGGACGCTGCAACTGCTGCGCGAGACGCTCGAGCGCGGGTCGCAGTACCATCGCTGGCTCTTGATCTTCGACAACGCGAGCCGTCCGGAGGACATCGAGCCCTATCTGCCCCGCGGCACCGGCCACGTGCTCGTGACGTCCCGCAACCCGCGCTGGGCCGAGATGGGCCATGCGATCGAGGTCGGCGCGTTCACGCGGGCGGAGAGCGTGCTGCTGCTGCGGCGCCGCACGCCGGCGATCAGCGGCTCGCAGGCGCACACGCTCGCCGCGCGCCTCGGCGACGTGCCCATGGCGATGGAGCAGGCCGCGGCGACCCAGCACGCGACCGGCTGGGCGGCGACGGAGTACCTCGACCGGTACGACGTGCTGCGCCGCGACATGGGGGGCACGACGGAGCGGCCGGAGTACCCCAGCCCGATCGTGGTCACGTGGAACCTCGCCTACGCCGAGCTCGCCGAGCGCAACCCCGGCGCCGCCCGGCTGCTGGACGTGTGCGCGTTCCTGGCCGGCGAGCCGGTGTCGTGGAACGTGCTGTGGGAGAGCCGCGGCGCCGGGCTGCCCGCCCCGCTGGGCGCCCTCGTGCGCGTGGAGAAGGCCCTGCGCACGGCGCTGCGGGAGCTCGCCCAGTTCGGGCTGGCGCAGGTCGACCCGGCGCTGCAGTCGGTGCAGGTGCACCGGCTCGGGCAGCTGCTGCTGCTGGAGCGGCTGGGGGTCAAGGAGTACCCGATCTACCAGCAGGCCGCGCACGACGTGCTCACCGCGGCCGACCCGGCGATCCCGGACGATCCGTCGAGCTGGCCGCGCTACGAGGAGCTCAGCGCGCACCTGCTCTACTCGGACCTGCTGGCCGGGGCGACCGACGAGTCTCGCCAGCTCATGCTGCACTACGTGCGCTTCCTGTTCGTGCGCGGCGACCATGACAGCAGCCGTACCGTGGCCCAGCACGCGTACGACCGCTGGCGTCTCGCCCTGACCGACGAGCACGAGGACACTCTCGCGGCCGCCTACCACCTCGCCAACGCCATGCGCGCGGGCGGCGACGCGGCCGAGGCGGCCAAGCTCAACCAGCAGACCCTGGCCACCCTGCGCAATGTCTTCGGCGACGACGACGAGAGCACGCTGATGACCGCCAACAGCGTCGGGGCGGACCTGCGCCTGCGCGGCGAGTTCGTGGCGGCGCGCAACGTCGACCTGGACAACCTCGACCGCTACCGCCGGCTCTTCGGCGAGGCCTACCCGCGCACCCTGCGCTGCGCCAACAACCTCGCGGTGGACATGCGCCTGCTGGGCGACTTCCGCCAGGCGCGCATCATCGACGAGCAGACCCTCATGCACCGCCGCCGCGTGCTGCCCCACCCGCACCCGGAGACGCTGTGGTCGCTCGTCAGCCTGGCGCACAACCGCTTCGGCCTCGGCGAGCACGAGGTCGCGATCGAGATCCTCACCGAGGCCCTCCCGGTGCACGCCGAGGCGTTCGGGGAGGACCACCCGGGCGTGCTCACCGGGATGCGGTACCTCGCGATGGCCCTGCGCCGCGCCGGCGTCTATCCCCGGGCGCGCAAGGAGGCCGAGGCGACGATGGCGCTGTGGCTCGAGAAGTACGGCGACCACAGCGCCGACTCCCTCTCGGCCGTCCTCACCTACGCCAACTGCGTCCGCGCGAGCGGCGAGTTCGCGGCCGCGCGCACGGCGGCGCAGCAGGCGGCCGACGGCTTCGCCGCGATCCTCGGCGAGAAGCACCCGTTCACCCACGCGGCCCAGGCGGCGCTCGCCGCCGCCCTGCGCGCCGAGGGCGACCCCTCTGCGGCGGCGGAGCTGGACCGGCACGCGCTCGTGGGCCTCGCTCACTCCGTCGGGGCCGAGCATCCGTTCTCGGTCGCCTGCGCCATCGGCTACGCCTCCGACCTCGCCCAGTCCGGGCAGACGGCCGGGGCCGTGATCGCCTCGAAGGACACGGTCCGCGTGGCGCAGTCCGCCTTCGGGGCCCAGCATCCGGCGTTGCTCGTCGCGGGCTTCAACCACGCGCTCGATCTGCGCGCGGCGCATCCTGCCGGGGAGGATCGGGGGACTGTGGCGGCGGCGGCTGAGGCGTTGCGGCGGCGGCTTGGTGATACGCATCCGGCCACGCAGACGGCCTTTGCCGGGCGGCGGCTCGAGTTCGATATCGAGCTGCCGGCGACCTGAGTTCGGTCGGTCGCGAAATATCCGGCTCGTTCCTCGCCGAATATTTCGGACTTTTCGCCTGTGGGGCGATAAATCCGTTTCGCGGGCATTTTCTGGTCTGGCGTTCGGCTCGTGAACCGATCGGGTCGTTCGATCCGATGAGGTTGGTGAGGGCCGCGACTTGGCGACCCGGCCAGACGGATCGGGGGCCGTTCGCGCGCGGCGCGGTGGTGGGCGACGGCGGTCTCGGTGCGGTGGGGCCGGGCGGCTGCGGCTGGGAGTGCGGCGGGTGCGGCGTCGGCGGGTGGCGCGGAGGGTTGGCGGTGGCCTCCGGGCTGCGGCTGTGGGCGGTCCGGTAGTCGCCGCGGGCGTGGCGCGGTGAGGCGGACCGGCGCCTGGCGCGGGCGTGGTGCGGTGGGTGGGCGGAGGTCCGGTGCGGGTCGGGTGGTGGCGTGCCTGGGCTGATGGGGCGGCGAGGGCGGTCGGATCGCGGCGGCGCGGGACCAACGGTGGTGGGCTGGTGGCTGGCGCGGACGTGGCGCGGTGAGGCGGCCCGGTGGCTGGCGTGGGCGGAGGTCCGGTGCGGTCAGGCGACGGCGTGCTCGGCCCGATGGGCGGCCAGAGCGGCCAGGGCCCGCTGCCGCGGGATCGAGGAGACGCGGTCCGGCAGCCAGGAGTCGAGCCGTGCCCGCATGCCGTCGACCAAGCGGCGGCCGGCCGGCCCCAGCGCGTCCGACGTGTGCAGGGTCTCCAGGGTCTCGGCCACGGCCACCCGCCACCGGGTGAACTCGAAGGCGGCGGTGTCGTCGGCGGTGCGGGAGTACTCGGTGCGCCAGAAGTCCGCGATTGCGAGATGGGCGTAGCAACCGTGCAGCAGGGCGCCCGGCGGGCGTGGGTCGGTGCGCCACGGGGCGTAGTAGCGGCGGGCCGGCGGGTCCGGGCGCAGCATGTCGTGGAAGAGCAGCAGGGCGTTGAGCTTGCCGTGCTGCTGCTCGTGCACCAGGCCCGCCGCCAGGCGGCGCGGGTCCGGCGGGCGGGCCAGGGCCGCGGCGCCGAACGCGTCGCGGGACGTGGCGCTGCGGCCCGCCGCGGACAGCGGGACCACCGAGGTCAGGCAGCGGGACATGGACCGGACGTGCCAGGGGTGGTGGGCGGCCAGGAGTTCGCCCGCCGCGGCCGTGTCCGCTCGCCACCGCTCGGCCTCGTCGGGCGGGAGGCGGTCGGTGAGCGGCAGGTTGTAGACGCCGCGGTAGGGGTCCAGGTCGTCGAGGTACAGCCGCAGGGGGCCCGCCTCCAGGCGCAGCAGCGGCAACCAGGCCGACGCCCCGGCGACCGACAGGCCGGACGGCGAGACGGTCACCGTGGCCGGGCCGTCGACCAGGGCCGTGCCCCGCGCCGGGATCGACAGGCGGCCGCTCGGGGCGGGGGCGGTCCAGGTGGCGTCCAGGCCCGCGGCCAGCGCCGCCGCCGCCGCGACGCCGTGCAGGTGGTCGAGGTCCGCGGGGGTCGCGGGGCCGGTCAGGCAGTGGATGGCCCACGCACCGACCTGGGGGTGGCCGAGGACCGCCCTGGTGGCCGCGGGATTCTGGGCGTCGGCGGCGGCCAGGACGCGCGCGGCCTCGGGCGCCCGGTCGCGCGCGGCGTGGGCGACCTCGCGGACCAGCAGGACGTGCTTGGTGATCTGGCCCGCGCGCAGGGTGTCCAAGACCCGCTCGCCGCCGCGGCCGGTGGCGAGTTCGTCCAGGTCCTCGGGGCCGATGACCAGGGCGCGCGCTCGTGGCGAGGGGGTGGGGGTGTTCAGGGCTCGGCCCGGTCAGATGCTCGAATTGAAGCCGGCGACGGTTTCGTGGGGCTCGTCGACCTCGCCCAGCACGCGGCGGATCGTGTGAGCCAGGACACCGTTGCCCAAGGCGGCCAGGCGGGCCGGATCACGAAACGCATTCAGGACCGGTCCGTCACGCAGCGCATCCAGATCGGGTAAGCCGGGCTCGAACCCGCTGTCCGGATTGCCCGAAAGGTCGGTCAATGTCGCGTGCAGCCGGTCCGGAGTGTCCGTTTTAGTACCATCCCGCACAAGGCCTGCCTTCACTGGGCGTCACCTATGTCTATCATCCACGACGCCCTTCCGCCCGCCCGCGGTTGGCGTCGCGGCCCGGGAATTCTGCATGAACGGGCCGTACGCGGCAATCGACGTGCGTCGCCGCGGACGGCACGTGCAAAAAATAGTTGGTGCCTGGAAAGGTTTCGCAGGCGACCACCGGAATTCGCCCGGCGGAGGCAACGCGGGGGCCCTGGGGCCCGTCCGGATCAGAAGTCGCCCTCGGCCACCTGGAAGACCGTCAGGCCCAGGGCGCGCCACATCCGCACGACCTGCTGGCGGTCGTCGAACACGCCGATCACGTGGTACCGGCTGCGAATCTCCTGCTCGAAGATCTCCGCCTTCACGATCGAGTCGCGGCGCTGGTCGCCGAACCGGCGCATGAACAGCCCGCGGTAGGGCACGCCCACGTGCTCGGCGAGCCAAGCCTCGGTGTCGGCGCGGCAGTCGTCGCTGCGGCCCGAGCAGAACACGATCTCGTGCCCGGCGGCGTGCATGGCCCGGACCGCGGCGATCACGGGCTCGTTGGGGAGGTCCTCGCCGACGCGGGACATGTCGTACGGGCTGCGGCCGTTGAACAGCGCCACGGTGCCGTCGATGTCCACGAGCACCGCGCGCGGCGCGTCCGGCGGCGGCTCGTAGGCGACGCCGACGGTCTCGTCGAGCACCGGCAGGGGCAGCGGCAGCGACCGGCCGGCGAGGTACCGCTGATGCATCGATCGGATCACGGCCTCCCCGACGTGCCCCTCGCCCGTGCGCAGGGCGTCGCGGCGGACGCACTCCTCCACGGGCACGTCGGTGAAGTCGCGGACGGTGAAGTGCGCCTTGCACTTCGCGGCCAGCTCGGCGAACTCGCGCACCACGCGGCCGCGCAGGTTCGTGTCGTCGCAGACCACGTCGGCGCCCCCGCGCAGCAGCGCCTCGACGGCGGCGTGGTGCGCCTCCGTGACCTGGCGCTCGGCCCGGCCGCGCCGCTCGTCGTCGGGCACGCGGCCGCCGTGCATCATGCGGCGCAGGTCGTCGCGGTTGACCCGCACGAGGTGTTCCTGCTGCTTGGCCCAGGTGGTCTTGCCCGACGCGGGCAGGCCGCGGGTGATCGTGAGCGTCGCCATCTACTCGGCCTTCCCGTCGTTCTCGGTGGCGCTGACTGCCGGGCGTACCTGCTGCCACAGCAGAGCCCCGTAGTCCTTGTCGTCCAGGCGCAGGAACAGGCACCCGCGCCGGGGGCTGCGCGCCACGGCGAACGCGAAGTCCTTGCGCGTCCAGCCCTCGGGCAGGCCCGCGACGACCTGCGCGTACTCCTGCTCGACGGCCTTGGTCAGCTCCGCCACCGAGGCCGTGAGCCCGGCCGCGACGTCGCTCGCCCACGCGTGGAACTCGTCCGGCAGCGGCTCGAGCAGCTCGTCGAGCCGGTCGGCGAGCATCGCCTCCCACACGACCCGCGGGTTGAGTCCGGTGACGATCCGGTGCAGCCGCACGTACTCGGTGTACTTGATCTTCACCCGGGTGTCGGGGCCTGTGAAGTGCACCACGAGCCCCTCCCGGTTGTCGCGGGGCGGGGCGGCGAGGGCCTCGGCCAGGGTGCGGTACGAGAACGACTCCACCACCGGCCCGGGCCACCCCGGCACCGCGTCCGGGCCGTGGCTGCGGCCGGTCGCGATGTCCACGGCGCCGAGCAGCACCAGGTCGTCGAGGCCGTCGTAGTCCAGCACGATCCGGTTGGCGGGGTAGATGATCTCGAACAGCACCGTCAGGCCCGCGGGCGGCTCGAAGCGGCCGGCGTACCGTGACCGGAACACCGCCGTCGCGTGCCGCGCCTGCTCGGAGTCGAACGAGCCGCGGGTCGCCAGGGCCCAGCCGTCCGGCGTCGGGAAGAGCACGCCCAGCGAGCCGTCGGCCTTGTCCGTCACCGCGACGGGGCCCTCGAGGTCGAGCTCCGGGGCGCCCGGCTGGCCGTGGTTGAAGAACTTCGCGAACGGCCGCGCCAGCACCTGCCCGTCGCGAGCCACGACGAGGCCGCGGCACGCGAGGGTGGCCGCGTTCCACACGTTCTCGTACTGCGTCTTCTCCGTGTAGTTGTGGATCAGCAGCGGCAGTGAGGGGTGGGTCTGGGTGCGGATGTACCCGCCGCCGACCATGTCGGCCAGCAGCTTCGGGTCGCAGAGTTCATCGATGTGGAGGCCCATAGCGCGGTACAGCGTAGGCGTGGCGCGCCACCGCTCGCGACGGGAATACGGCCAGGGTGCGGCGCGTTGTGCGGGGCGGTCAAAGAGCTGTGCGGACGACATGGCAGACTTGACCGACGGCCAACTCAGGTTCCGGTTCACGTCCATGTGGCGACCCGGCGACCGACTGATCGAAAGGACCACGGCCATGAAGCCGGACATTCACCCGGAGTACGTGACCACCGAGGTCACCTGCTCCTGCGGCAACTCCTTCACCACCCGCAGCACCGCCAAGGGCGGGCAGATCCACGTGGAGACGTGCTCGGTCTGCCACCCGTTCTACACGGGCAAGCAGCGCGTGCTCGACACCGCTGGGCGGGTCGCGAAGTTCCAGCAGAAGTACGCGAAGGTCCAGGCCCAGAAGGCCGGCAAGTAGCTGCGCTTCCGGCGCCCGTCCACGACCCCGCAAAGGGTTGTGGACGGGCGCCGTCTTCGTGTTGAGGGAACCCGACCACGCTGGAGAGGACTGGAGAGGACATGACCGCCGACACCCGGCTCGCCACGCTGTTGGCGGAGTACCAGGAGATCGAGCAGAAGCTCGCCGACCCGAGCATCCACGCCGACCAGGCGCTGGCCCGCAAGACCGGCCGCCGGTTCGCGGAGCTGTCGCCGATCGCGAAGACCGCCGGCGAGCTCGAACAGGCACGGGAGGACCTCACGGCCGCGCGCGAGCTCGCGAGCGAGGACGCGGCGTTCGCGGCCGAGGCCGACGAGCTGCAAGAGCGCATCCCGCTCATCGAGGAGCGCCTCGCCGAGCTGCTCGCCCCGCGCGACCCCAACGACGCCAAGGACGTGATCCTCGAGGTCAAGGCCGGCGAGGGCGGCGAGGAGTCGGCGCTGTTCGCGGGTGACCTGCTGCGGATGTACCAGCGCTACGCCGAGCGGCACGGCTGGGTCACCGAGGTGCTCGACTCCCAGGAGTCCGACCTCGGCGGCTTCAAGGACGTCGCCATCGCGATCAAGACCCGCGGCATCCCCGACGGCGGCAACGGCGTCTGGTCGCGGCTCAAGTGGGAGGGCGGCGTGCACCGCGTCCAGCGCGTGCCGGCCACCGAGTCGCAGGGCCGCATCCACACCTCCGCGGCCGGCGTGCTGGTCACCCCCGAGGCGGAGGAGACCGGCGAGGTCGAGATCGACCAGAACGACCTGCGCATCGACGTGTTCCGCTCGTCCGGGCCGGGTGGCCAGAGCGTCAACACGACCGACTCGGCGGTGCGGATCACCCACCTGCCGACCGGGATCGTGGTCTCCTGCCAGAACGAGCGCTCCCAGCTGCAGAACAAGGACCGCGCGATGCGGATGCTGCACGCCAAGCTGGTGGCCCTGGCCGAGGAGCAGGCGGCGGCCGCGGCCGGGGACGCGCGGCGCTCCCAGGTCCGCACGGTCGACCGGTCGGAGCGCATCCGGACGTACAACTTCCCGCAGAATCGGATTTCCGACCACCGGATCGGTTACACCGCGTACAACCTCGACCTGGCACTCGGCGGGGACCTCGACAGCGTGCTGGACGCCCTGGCCGAGGCCGACCGCAAGGCCCGGCTCGCGGGAGAGGACCAGCTCAGCCGAGGGTGACGGGGGTCTAACGCCGACGTCACATTGCGGAAACGGTGCAGGGGCACCCTAGTGTCGGGTAGCGTTCCACGCGAAACCGGGCCGCACCCAGCGTGATCGCCGACACATCCGGAGGGCTGCTATGCCGTCGCCATCGACGCCAGTCGACATCTCCGCGGCTCCGCGGGCCGTGGTGAGCACCGCCGCCGACCTCATCTTCCGGGTCGGACGCTCGGTGCTGGGCGCCGACAAGGTCCCGACGGCGAAGGCGAACGCGTGGGCGGCCGTGTGCGCCGACCAGGAGCGCGCCCGCATCCGGGAAGAGAACGCCCGCATCGTGCTCGCCCGCTGAACTGCGATCGCCTAGGACGCCGCGCGGGGGCGCGGCGTCTTGGCGCGCAGCATCGCGTGGTCGGCCGCCTCGAAGGCCTCCGACACGCTCTGGAAGTCCTCGCCGGAGAGCCCGGCCCAGCCGATCGTGACGCCCACCGGCGTGCCCGGGACCAGCGACTGCCAGTCCTCGCCGGCGATCGCGCTCTCGATCCGCCGTGAGATCTCCCGCGCCTCGCCCGGCGAGGTGGTCGGCAGCACCACCACGAACTCGTCGCCGCCGTAGCGGGCCACGAAGTCGCCCTTGCGCATGACGCGGTTGAGCACCCCGGCCACCCGCTGCAGCACCAGGTCGCCCGACAGGTGGCCGTGCACCGTGTTCACCTGCTTGAACCCGTCCAGGTCGCAGACGCCGAGGGCCGCATGGCCGCCCGCCCCCACGAGCTTGGTGATGTGCTCCTCCAGGTAGCGGCGGTTCGGCAAGCCGGTCAGCGGGTCGGTCTGCGCCTCGCCCCGGTGGAAGTCGACCTTGCGGACCAGGTCCTCGTGGTCCAGCAGCGCCGCGACCCCGTCGACGAACAGGTCGCGCAGCAGGTCGAGCTGGGTGTTGGCGGCCCGGTAGGCGATGCGGTCCGCGTGGTAGGCCGAGCGGTAGTCGCCCGCCCCGAGGTGCGCCAGGGCGCGCAGGCGCAGCAGCTCGGCCGGGCCGAGCGAGTCGTCGCTGACCCGGGCCGTCTCCAGCCGGGCCACCGCCTCGATCGGGCGGCGCTCGGCGATCGCCTGGCACACGGCGCCGAGCGTGCGGAAGTCCTGCGCGCGCGTGGACAGGCCGGCCGACTCCAGCAGCGGCCACGGGTCGAGAGCGGGGGCGGAGGCGCCGAGGGTGCACAGCCGTACGACCGCATAGCCCATCGCGCCCCGGGCCACCGGACGCAGCCGGTCCACCTCGTCGTCGCGGACGCGGCGCTCGAGGTCCGAGGCGATGTCGCGCAGGATGCGCAGGCAGCCCTCGCTGTCGCCGCGATGGTCGAGGTCCACGGCGAGGCGCAGGCGGATCTGCGGCGCGGCGAAGTCGGTGCTCGCCGTCGGCACGCCGACCTCGACCGCGACCGCGCGGGCCCGGTCCATGGCGGAGAGCGCGTGGCCGTGGAAGCCGGTGTACGAATACGCCATCGCGAGGTTGTGCCAGCCCCACGCCGTGGTCTCGTCCATCAGCTCGACCGCGCCGAGCGCCCGGGAGCCGTGCACGAGGGCGCGCACGCAGTGGTCGAGCGAGCCGGCGCTCAGGGCCACGATCGCGGCCAGGGCCTGCAGCTCGCCGTACTGCCCCGGGTCCTGCAGATGCCGGGCGGCGGCCAGCCCGGCGTCCAGCGCCGCGGCGTACTCCTCCGACCGCCCCAGGTTGATCAGCGTGATGAGCCGCAGCTTGAGCGCCTCGACGCGCTCGGCCGGGGCCTGGTCGCCCTCGAGCACCCGCTCCACGACCGTGAGCGCCTCGCCGAGGCGATCGTCGAAGATGAGCCGCCGCGCGCGCGTCAGCTCAGCCGTGCGGTCGCCCACCGCCATCCGAACCCCCTCCAGCGCGCCTCATGATTATGGGGTGCACCGACTCGAAGATGACACGCCGGAACGAGAGTTGCCCACGCTTTCACAGCTGATCACGGCGGCGACCGCGACCCTGGCACAAGCCGGCGTGGCCTCGCCCCGCGTCGACGCCGAGCTGCTGGCCGCCCACGTGCTCGGCGTGCCCCGCTCCCGCCTGCTCACCGCCGCCGTCACCGGCCCGCAGGCCGCGGAGCTGGAGCGGCTGGTGGCCCGCCGCGCCGCGCGCGAGCCGCTGCAGCACCTGACCGGCACCGCGCCCTTCTACGGGCTGGAGCTCGCCGTCGGCCCGGGCGTGTTCATCCCGCGGTTCGAGACCGAGCTGCTGGTGGAGTGGGCGCTCAAGCAGCCGGCCCGGCGCGTCGTCGACCTGTGCTCCGGCTCGGGGGCGATCGCCGTGGCCTTCGCCGCCCGGCGCCCCGAGGCGGAGGTGCACTGCGTCGAGCGCTCCGAGCGGGCGCTGCCCTGGCTGCGGGAGAACGTCGCCCGCCTGGCCCCGGCGGTCCGGGTCGTCGAGGCCGATGTGTCCGACGGATCGGTTCTTTCCGATTTATCCGGTACCGTCGATCTGCTGCTGTGCAACCCGCCCTACGTCCCCGAGGCGACCCCGGTCGACGTCGAGGTGGCCGAGCACGACCCGCACGACGCGGTCTTCGCCGGCGACGACGGACTGGCCCTCATGCCGGCGATCGCCCGCACGGCGGCCCGGCTCCTGCGGCCCGGCGGCCGGCTGGCCATCGAGCACGACGACACCCAGGGCGAGTCGCTGCCGGAGCTGCTGCGCCGCACCGGCCTGTTCACCGACGTCGAGGACCACCGCGACCTGGCCGGCCGCCCCCGGTTCGTCACCGCGAACCGGGGCGACCGGCACCTCGACTGAGCGCCGCGGCCAGGACAGGGCCTAACGCGCCGCCACGATCAGGTTCGTCAGGAAGGCCACCGTGGCGGCCGGGACCGCGGCGGTGCCGGAGAGCGTCTCGTCGAGCCAGGACTCCCGGACGATGCCGTTGCCCCGCAGCGGGGCCACCGCGCCGGGGTCCGCGCGCCAGTGCTCCACCACGAGCGCCGCCCACTCGCCGGCCCCGAGCTGGGCCTTGCTGCCGCCCCGCACCCGCTGGCGGATCTTGCGGGCGAGCCGGCCGGCGGTGACGCGCGCGGCCGCGGCCCGGGTGCCGATGCCGCCCTGCCCCAGCTTGGCCGGGATGAGCCCGGAGTCGAGCGGCACCGCGGCGAGCTTCGGGTCGAGCCGCTCGATGAGCTGCCCGGTGAGCCGGCCGCCGCGCTTGTCGTCGGGCGACACCGCGTGCGCGAGCTGGACGAACCGGCGGTCGAACATCGGGTTGATGAAGAAGCGGTTGGTGGCCGCCACCGAGCCGTGCGCGCCGGCCCACCGCTGCATCCGCTGGAAGAGGTAGAACTGGTCGATCGCGCGCAGCCACTCGGAGGAGGTGCCCTCGAAGCCGGCCCAGATCAGCTCCAGCGCGTCGGTCTGCGCCCGCAGCGAATCCCTCAACACTGCCGGCATATTCTACCCTCGCCATTCCCCTCAGATTTCCACCTTCACAGTCGTCGCGCCGCCCGCGCGAATAATAAAGCCCCAGGGCGCACCCGAGACCGCCTCCCTCCCAGTTCCTCTCCCACAACGGCCAGCGCGAGCTGCTCCCTCATCCGCATCTTACGCCGCCGCCACGTCCCGCCTCACTAGTCTCAGCCATACTCTTCCCGTCTCACTTTACACTCAACCCACGATCCAAATAACTCCACCCACACACATAACTCCTCTACTTGCTGATCTCCCCGTCACGCCCCGTCACTCGCTCACCCGCGCACACTTGGCCGGCACCGCGCACAGCAGCACCCGGGTGTCCTGGCCGCCGGTCAGCTGCAGCACCGTGGCCGGGTGGTCGCCGAGATAGGCGGTCTGGAAGTCCTCGAGCAGCCCGGCCATCTCCTCGACGGCCGTCTCCACGGTGGGCGTCGCCCCTTCGAGCTGCAGGGACGGCTCGATGTACCGGCGGGCCCGCACCTGGCCGCCGGACAGCACGGCGAGCGAGCCGGCCTCGAGCTTGAACACGTCGCCGAACACGGTGCCCAGCCCGACCTGCCAGCCCACGAGGCTCTGCAGCCCCAGCGCGGCGGTGTTCAGCGTCGAGCCGGCCAGCGCCTTGAGCGCGAGGGCGCTCGTCGACACCGCGGCGACGCCGTCGCCCTGCCAGTAGAAGACCTGCAGGAAGCCCAGCCAGTCGGTCGCGACCACGGTCGGCGCGGCGGGGGACGACCGGTGCGCGGCCGCGAACGGCGGCACGAGCGCGGCCAGGGCCGTGCCGTCCACTCCGGAGCCGTCCTTGAGCAGTCCCGCCAGGGCGTCGGTGGAGACCTCGCCGGACCAGGTGCGCGCCGCGCGGCCGAGCCGCACCGTGAATCCGCCGGCCTGCTCCTCGACGCGGTCGCCCGGGTCCTGCGCGCCCAGCGCGACCCAGCCGTCGGCGCCGGAGAACACGGTGGCCTCGCCGAGGGCCGCGACCGCCGCCGGTGCCGGGGCGCCCGGCGCCGACCCCGGGGCGAACGAGACCGCGAGGAAGGACCTCACCGCGACCACCGCGCGGCAGGGAAGAATGGCAGCGCAGGACGCGAAAACATGGTGGCCATCGTAGACCTCACCCCGATCGGCCGGATGTCTCACCCATGACGCAAACCTGACATCGCGCGGGCCGCGACCTTCGCTGCGAATTGGCAGGTTTTCGCGCCGCGGGTCTGTGGTTAACTCTGCGGGTGTTGCGTCGAATCTGGGCGAGGCGAACGCTGGCCGAGGCTTTCTCGTCACGGGAGAACAGCTTCGGCTTCCTGCGGCTCCTGTTCGCCTTCCTGGTCCTGCTGTCGCACACCTTTCCGCTGGGTTACGCGCGCGACGATCCCGGGGCCGGCATCACCAACGGCCAGGCCGAATTGGGCGAAATCGGCATCATCGGCTTTTTCGTCATATCTGGGTTCCTGATCACCCGAAGCGGGATGCGCTTCGGGCTCGGCCGCTTTCTCTGGCACCGGGCCCTGCGCATCCTGCCCGGGTTCTGGGTCTGCCTCGCGGTGACCGCGTTCGTGCTCGCGCCGCTGGTCGCGCTGCTGGAGCGGGGCAACCTCAGCGGATTCTGGTCGCATCACGAGGGCCCCGCGCAATACGTCGCCAAGAACCTGTTCGTGGCGATGCAGCAATACGGGATCTCCGATCTCCTGCTGGACACCCCGTATGCGCACCGCACCGGCGACAGCGTCTTCGACGGTTCGCTGTGGAGCCTGATGTACGAGGTGGGCTGCTATTTCATGGTCGGCGGCCTGGCGCTCGTCGGGGTGCTGCGGCGCGCCAAATTCGTGGTGCTCATCATGGCCGCGGCCGGCTTCGCCATCATGATCTACGACCTCATCCAGGCCCCGAAGGTGCCGGGTCCGCAGGGAATCCACGGCCCGGTCCTCGGATTCAACGGCCTGGACCGGTACTCGCTGATTTACCTGACGTATCTGTTCCTGCTCGGGGCGTTGTTCGAGCTGTACAAGAACCGCATCGTCATGAACGACGCGGGTGCCCTCGTGGCCGTCGTCGTCCTGCTGGGCACCGTCCAGTTCGGCGGCGTCGCGGTGCTCGGCTACCCGGCCTTCGCCTACCTCATCCTGTGGCTGGCGATCCGGCTGCCCCGGTGGCTGCGCGGGATCGGCCGCAAGCAGGACTACTCGTACGGCTTCTACATCTACGCCTTCCCGGTCCAGCAGCTGCTGGCGCTGCTCGGGGTGCCGGACTGGGGCATGCTCGCCTACATCGCGCTCTCCACGGCCGGCACGTTCGTCCTGGCCGTGCCGTCCTGGCACCTCGTCGAGCGGCCCGCGATGGGCTTCAAGGACTGGACCCCGCGCCGCTCGCGCCGCCGGCCGGAGCAGCGGCCCGCCGCGGACCCGGCCGGGCCGCCCCGGGAGCTGGCGAAGGACGGCGCGTGATCAGCGCACGACGGCGGGGGACCAGGCGTCGGGGATGAGCACCCGCGAGGCGCCCGACCCGTCGGCCGGCACGACCCAGACGTCGCTGGCGGCCGGGCCCTCGCCGGCGCGCGGCAGGCCGTAGACCACCTGCGAGTCGTCCAGCCACTCGATCTGGTCGTCCACGCTGCGCGGCTCGGCCAGCCGGGTCGCCTTGCCGGTGGCGATGTCGTACACGGTCACGCCCCACTCGCCGGCGGGCCGTCCGGCCCGCTCCTTGAACGCGATCCGCTTGCCGTCCGGCGACAGCGAGGGGCACTCGGCGTCCTCCCGCAGCGCCTCCAGCCGGCCCGTCGACATGGTGCCGCGCACCAGCCACGTCTTCTTGCCGGAGGCCGCGGTGGCGTAGAAGTGGTCGTCGTCGGCGAACGTGACGCCCCACATGTTGCGGTCCTTGGCGTCGATCGCCTTGCCGTCGACGGTGAGCGTGAACTGCTCGATGTTCGTGGTCTTGCGGCCGGCGATGTTCGTGACCAGCGTCTCGGTGGAGAACTGGCCCGGCGAGGAGTAGTCGTGGCCCGAGACGAACGTCGTGGTCGCGACCATCGCGCCGTCGCGGGACAGCCGGGTCCGGCTCGGCACGCCCGACAGCGGCAGGTCCAGGACGGGGGACCAGTCCGCGCCGAGCACCCGGGCGGTGTAGGTGGTGACGACGCCCGGCTTCGCGGCCAGGCACACCGCCTGCCCCTCGCGGGCGTAGACCCGGTCGCAGCTCACCGGCGTGAACGCGCGGGGGCCGGCGGGCGCGGTGAGCGGCACCTCGGCGACCTTGCCGTACCGATCGCCCAGCGCCGTGCTGCGGAAGACGATGCGCGGCCCGCTCTGCACCGCGGTGAGGTCCTCGATGGTCGGCACCGGCGGCGCGTCCTGCGCCGCCTTGGTCTGGGCCCGCCGTGCGAACACGACGTAGCCCACCGAGCTGAGCAGGGCGACGGCGATGACGACGCCGAGGGCGATCAGTTTGGCGCGATTGCTCACGCGGCGGCCTCCGTGGTGGGTGCTGCCGCAACGGCCCGCAGCAGCCAGACGGCCACGGCCAGGGTGACGGCGAGCAGCCCCGCCACGAGGTAGAGCGCGTGGGTGCTGCCGAGCAGCAGCCACAGGCTGCCGAACGCCAGCGAGGACGCGAACCGGGCGAGCACGACCACGGTCTGGGCGGCCGCGATGCCGCTGCCGCGCGCCTGCGGGTCGACCAGCGGGGTGACCAGCGCCGGCAGGACGCCGTCGGTGGCGGCGTAGTACGTGCCGATGAGGGCCAGCACGACGATCGTCGCCGGGAGGCCGGTGAAGGGGCCGGCCGCGAACAGGTAGACCAGCAGCAGGGCGACGTGGCCGCCGAGGAAGACGCGGGTCCGCCCGATGCGGTCGGCGAGGCGCCCGAACGGGATGGCCAGCAGCAGGTACGCGATGTTGGTGCCGACGTAGAGCAGCGGGAAGTACTTCGCGGCGAAGTGGTCGCGCTCCTGCAGCGAGAGGTAGAGGAAGCCGTCGCCGACCGTGAACAGCGCCAGCAGCCCGGCCGCGACCAGCGGGCGGCGCAGCCGCGGCCCGGTGACCTCGCGCAGCAGGTGCCGCACGTTCTGGGCCGTGCGCGCGGTCTTCGCCCGGTGGTTGGGCACGAAGAGCACGATGACGGCCACGCCCACCGCGGCGAACCCGGCCGAGACGATCCAGACCGAGTTGTAGTCGCCGGGCACGAGCAGCAGCATCGAGAAGGCGACCAGCGGGCCGATGGCCGCGCCGATGGTGTCGAGCGTGCGGTGCACCCCGAAGGCGCGGCCGAGCGCCTTCGGGTCCGACGAGTCGGCGATGATGGCGTCCCGCGGCGCGGTGCGCAGGCCCTTGCCGAGCCGGTCGGCGGTCACCACGGCGCTGATCGGGCCGAGGCTGTGCGCGACCAGCATGCCGACCCGGCTCAGGGCGGACAGGGCGTAGCCGGTCGTCGCGACCCACTTGGGCCGGTTGGACCGGTCGCTGACGTAGCCGCCGCCGATGCGCAGCACGGCGCTGACGCCCTGGTAGAGGCCGTCGACGAAGCCGTACGCGAGCACGCCCAGGCCGAGCTCGGCGGTGAGGTACAGGGGCAGCACCGCCGACACCATCTCGGAGGAGACGTCGGTCAGCAGGCTCACGATGCCGAGCAGCACCACCGTCGTGGCGATCCGCGGGGCCGCCCGGGACGGCGACTTGGAGCCGGACTTGCCACCCGGACGGTCCCGCAGCGTCAGGTACATCTGGTGCTTCTCACCTTCGTGCGGCCCGCAGCGCCTCTACCACGATCTCCTGCTGGTCGGGCGTGATCTGGGGGAACAACGGCAGGGTCAGGATCTCCACGGCCGCCTGCTCCGCGTGCGGGAAACTGCCCTTGGCATAGCCCAGGCCGGCGAAGGCCGGCGTGAGGTGGATCGGGTAGGGGTAGTGGATGCCCGCGCCGACCCCGGCGGCGTTGAGCCGGGCCAGGACCTCGTCGCGGCGGGTGGCGGAGCCGTCCGGGCTCGCCTCCCGGATCACGTAAAGGTGCCACACGTGCTCGTTGCCGTCCAGCGTGACCGGGCGGGTCACGTCGAGGCCCTCGAGCAGCTCGTCGTACCGCGCGGCGGCGGCCCGGCGAGCGGCGTTCCAGCCGGCGAGGCGGGTCAGCTTGGCCCGCAGGACCACCGCCTGCAGCGCGTCCAGGCGGCTGTTGAAGCCGACCACGTCGTGGACGTACTTGGTCAGGCCGCCGTGGCTGCTGATCGTGCGCACCGAGACGGCCAGGGCCTCGTCGGCGGCGACGACCGCGCCGGCGTCGCCGTAGGCGCCGAGGTTCTTGCCCGGGTAGAAGCTCGTCGCGGCGATGCCCTCGGCGCCGGCGCCGGCCCCGAAGCGGGTCGCGCCCTGGCACTGGGCCGCGTCCTCGACGATGACGACGTCGGTCCGGGCCGCACTGGACAGGCCGGCCCGCAGCCGCTCGACCGGGGCGAGCTGGCCGTAGAGGTGCACCGGGATGATGGCCCGGGTCTTGGGCCCGACCGCGGCCAGCGCCGCGTCGACGTCGATGAGGTACGTCCGCGGGTCGCAGTCGACGAGCACCACGCGCGCGTTGATCCGGGCGACCGCCTCGGCCGTGGCGATGAACGTGTTCGCCGGCAGGATGACCTCGTCGCCGGGCCCGACCCCGGCCGCCCGCAACGCGAGCTCGAGGGCGTCCGTGCCGTTGGCGACCCCGACGCAGTGCGCGACGCCGCTGAACTCGGCGTATTCGCGCTCGAAGGCCGTGACCTCGGCGCCCCCGATGAACGCGGTGTTCTCCAGGATGCGCTTGAAGCCGAGGGCGACGTCTTCGGCGACCTCGGCGTGGGCCGCCTTCAGGTCGACAAGGGGGATCATGAAGCGGAACTCCCAACGAGCTTGGAGAGGATGCCGACGATGTGATCCTGGTCGGCCTCGGTGAGCTTGTGGTGCAGCGGCAGGATGAGCGAGTCGCGGGTGAGCCGCTCGGTGTTCGGCAGGCCGTCCGTCGGCGGGGCGTCCTGGTAGGCCGGCTCCAGGTGGGAGGCCATGATGCCGCGCCGCGCGGAGACCCCCGCCGCCGCGAGCTCGGACAGCACCCGGTCGCGGCCGACGCCGAACTCCGGCGAGAGCAGGACCCAGAACGACTGGAAGTTGGACTCGCCGTAGGCCGGATCGCGCACCGCCCACAGCCCCTCGACGTCCGCGAGCAGCTCCTGGTAGCGCGCCGCGAGCCGGCGGCGCTGGGCCACCAGCCCGGCGAGCCGGCCCAGCTGCACCAGACCCACCGCGGCCTGGATGTCGGTCATCCGGAAGTTCCAGCCGGTCTCGAGGTAGGCCTCGAGGATCGGCTGGGCGCTTGCGTGCCGGTCGGCGGCGGAGACGTTCATGCCGTGCTCGCGCAGCCGCCGCAGCCGGACCGCGCGGTCGGCGTCGTCGAGGGTGAGCATGCCGCCCTCGCCGGTCGTGATGACCTTGCGCGGATGGAACGACCACGCCGAGATCAGCGAGCCGGCCCCGACCGGGGCCCCGTAGGCGGTGGAGCCGGCGGCGCAGGCCGCGTCCTCGACCAGCGGGACGCCCCACTCGGCCGCGGCCTGGCGCACCGCTCGCACGTCGAACGGGACGCCGCCCTGGTGCACCGCGATGACGGCGGCCGTACGCCCGGTGCGCACCCGATCCAGCGTCTCCACGGTCACGTTGCCGGTCCGCAGGTCCACGTCGGCGAAGACCGGCGTGGCCCCCACGTAGCGGACCGCGTTCGCGGTGGCGATGAAGGAGAACGACGGCACGATCACCTCGTCGCCCGGCCCGACGCCGAGCGCGATGAGCGACAGGTGCAGCGCCGTGGTGCAGGAGCTGACCGCGACCCCCTGGCCGGCCCCGACCAGCGCGCTGAACGAGCGCTCGAACTCGGCCACGCGCGGGCCCTGGGCGACCCATCCGCTGCGCACGGCGTCGGCGGCGGCCTGGGCCTCCTCCTCGCCCAGCATCGGGATCATCACCGGGATGGTGGCGCTCATGCGCTCGCCCCGCCCGCGGGCTGGTCGGCGAAGCGCTCGGCCCGCCACCACTCGACGAGGGCCTGCAGGCCCTCGTTCATGGTCAGCTCGGTGCGGAACCCGAGCTTCTGCTCCGCGTGCGAGGTGTCGGCCAGGCGCCGCGTGACGCTGTTGACGGTGCGGGCCGGCCCGTGCTCGGGGCTCAGGTCCGACTTCATCACGGCCCCCAGCGCGGCGGCCAGCTCCTTGAGGCTGGTCTCCTCGCCGCTGGCGATGTTGAACACGTCGTCGGTCACGTCGGCCTCGGCGGCGAGAATGTTCGCGCGCGCGATGTCGGCGACGTGGACGAAGTCCATCGTCTGCAGCCCGTCGCCGAGGATCAGCGGCGGCGTGCCCGACTCGATGCGCTCCATCCACCGGATGAGCACCTCGGTGTACAAGCCGTGCACGTCCATGCGCGGGCCGTACACGTTGAAGTAGCGCAGCGCGACGTAGTCCAGCCCGTACATCGCGTGGAAGCTGCGCAGCATGCCCTCGTTGAAGGCCTTGGCCGCGCCGTAGAACGTGTCGTTGTTGTACGGGTGGTGGCGCTCGGTGGTCGGGAACTGCTCGGCCAGGCCGTACACCGACGCCGACGACGACGCGACGACCTTGCGCACGCCGGCCGCCTGGGCCGCCTCGAGCACGTTGAAGGTGCCGTCCACGAGCACCTCGTTGGCCAGGCGCGGCTCGCTGGCGCACTGGGTGATCCGGATGGCCGCGAGGTGGAAGACGAGGTCGATGCCCTGGCTGAGCTCGTGCACCAGCGCGGCGTCGCGGATGTCGCCCTCGACCACGCGGACCGGCCCGTTGGCGCTCGCCCAGGCCAGGTTGGCCATCCGGCCCCGCACCAGGTTGTCCAGGACCACGATGTCGGCGGCCCCGCCCTGCGCGAGCAGGTCGACCACGTGGGAGCCGATGGTGCCGGCGCCCCCGGTCACCAGGACGCGCGCTCCGCGAATCGGCACAGACGCATTGCCCATCAGTCTTCACCCTCCAGGGGGACAGCCACTCCGCCGTCGGCGAGGCTACGCGACGCGGCCTCCAGGATCTCCAGGACCCGCAGCCCCGCCCGCCCGTCGGTGAGCGACGGCACACCGGTGCGGATGGCGGCCGCGAACGCGGTGACCATCTGCCCGAGCGCCTCCTTCTCGGTCAGCGCGGGCGCGAGCATGTCGCCGGAGCGGTACGAGATCTGCATCTCGCGGCGCTGGTCCGGGGCCAGCTCGTCCGGCGCGGCGACCTCGACGCCCCGGTCGTAGATGGCGATGCGCTGGGTCGGGCTGAGGTCGTCCCACACCAGGGTCCGCTTCGAGCCGCCGACGATGGTCGTGCGCACCTTGATCGGCGAGAGCCAGTTGACGTGCACGTGCGCGATGGCGCCGGTGTTGAGCTGCAGCGTGAGGTAGGCGACACAGGCGCGGCCGGCGCCGATCGGGTCCGCGCCGTGCGCGCTGACCGAGACCGGGCGCACGCCGTCGGGCAGCACGAAGTCCAGGATGGACAGATCGTGCGGGGCGAGGTCCCACAGCACGTCGATGTCGCGCTGCACCAGGCCGAGGTTGATCCGTACGGAATCCAGATAGTGCAGCTCGCCCAGCTCACCGCTCTGGACAGCCTCGCGGATCCGGGTCACCGCCGGGGTGTAGCAGTAGGTGTGGTCGCACATGAGGGCGAGGCCGCGGTCTTCGGCCTCGGCCACCAGCCGGCGCCCCTCCGCGACCGTGGCCGCCAGCGGCTTCTCGACGAGCACGTGCTTGCCCGCCCGCAGCGCGGCGAGCGCCACGTCCACGTGCGTGCCCGCGGGGGTGGCGATGGCGACGGCCTGCACGCCCGGGTCGGCGAGCACGGTGGACAGGTCGTTCGTGGCCTCGACCGTGGAGTAGGCGCCCAGCACCCGCCGGGCACGCGTGACGTCCAGGTCGCACAGCGCTCGCAACCGGAAGGACGGCGATGCCATGAAGTTGCGCACGAGATTCGGCCCCCAGTAGCCGGCCCCCACGACGGCTACGCCGATCGGCTCAGAGTCGGCCTGGACGTTTGTTGAATTCACACATACTCGATTCGGTCAACCCGACATAGGCCGAGAGGTGGACGATTTCCGGCACAACGTGTTGAGCACGACACGCACGCGGCACGGGCAAGCTACCGCTACAGTCAAGCAATGGCGCGGCACTGACGGAAATCTGGCACAGTGATCCTTTTCCTGCAACACGCTGAGCAGCCATCTTTCGTCGTGAATAAAGATGATCGTGGCCGTGACGGTCGTGGATTCCGGCCGGTCGGACGAGTTGCGCGGACGCCGCTAAGCGCCCGGCGGGCGCCCCTGCGGGATGGCGGCCCGTGAATGGACACGGATTGAAAGTCGCATACACTGCGACGAACTTGGAACTGGGGTAGCCGCGGCTTGATTGCCATCCTTAGGGGGACATGGCCAATGGTGCACTCGAATCAGGGCAGGCGACTGGGCCGCAGAGGATTGATTCTGATCGCTGCATCCGGGGCGCTGCTCCTCGCGGGGGCCGGGCTGTGGGTGGTGACCAGCCGGGCCAGCTCCGTGCCGAAGTGCGCGCCGGGCCAGAGCGCGGCCGAGTGCCGGGCGCTCACCGGCGGCTCGGGGTCGGCCGGCGGTGACTCGTCGGAGCAGCTGGGCGACGGGGCCGACCCGGGCAAGGCGGGGCTCGGCAGCGCCAAGCCGTCCGGTAGCGCCGCCGGTGCGTCCGCGGCCGGCGGGAGCGGGGCCGGCGGCGGAACCGCCAGCGGGAAGTATCCGGCCCGCTACTCGGTGGGTGCGCCGGGCGTTGGCAAATACAAGCAGTCCGACGCGAAGCTTCCGGTGCCGCCCGGTTATCAGGAAGTGGCGGCGAGTGACAGCCAGAGCAAGGCGTACAACCTGTACACCTGCGGGAACGTCACCCTCGATCACAAGTACATCCACGGCTTCATTTACATCGGCACGGACTGTCACGGCACGGTCAACATCACGAACTCGATTATCGCGCCGCCGCCGGGTTCGAATCAGCGCGCGATTCTCGTGAACGCCAACGGTTCGGGCAAACTGACGCTGAACATATCCAACACCACCATCCGCCCGGAGCCGGTCGGTTTGGGACAGAAGAGCGGATCGCTCAACGACCACGCGATCAATGACTGCGGGACGTGCACGATCCACCTGAACCGGGTCGACGTGGCCAATACCGGCGGTATGTGCCTGTGTGGCCAGAATGTCACGATCGAGAACAGCTGGTTGCACGACAATTACATCGCCAACCTGACCGACCCGTCGGCGGCGCACACCGGGGGTGTGTTCCCGTACGGCGGCACCGGCCCGCTGACGATCAAGAACAGCCGGCTGGAGCCGGGCGTCAACGCCTACACCGGCCAGGAGATCCCGAACTACTGGCAGGCCATCACCGCGGTGCTGTTCACCCAGAGCTCCGGCGGCTCGACGCTGACCAACTACAGCGTCACGGACAGCTTCATCTCGCTCGGCGCCTACGGGTTCTACGCCCAGGACGGCCAGAACCTGCGGGTCCGCGGCAACGTCTTCGGCCCGACGCACTGGGGCCGCACCGGCCCCTGCTCCGGTGGCTGCAAGGTGACCTACTCCGAGTGGGCCGACAATGTGGCCGGGTCCATCGACGGAACGCCGACGGGCGAGCAGGTGCAGAAGCCGTCCTGATCCATGTGATCACCACAACACCTGGTCGCGAGTCGGATTTGAGACTGCCTCGCGTGATTTTCTGCTCTTGAGACCGACTCTTTCCAGGCCGGTGGCCCGGTATTGTTGCGCACCGGTCGCCGGTCATCGGCCGGTGTAGCCGCGCGATTTCCACGCATTTGCATATAACGCTGGGGAGGAAAGTCCTATGGTGTCGACGGCATCCCCGCCGGCCCGGATCGCCTTCAGCCCGACCGCCCCGGCCGCCGGAGACGAACGGCTGACCGGCCGGCCCGGCGAACCCGATGACCACCGGCTCTACCGCCGGATGCGCTTCATCCGCCGGTTCGAGGAGACCCTGCTGGCTCTCTTCGAGGAGGGGGTGCTCAACGGCACCACGCACGCCTGCATCGGCCAGGAGGCCGACGCGGTCGCCGTGATGGAGCACCTGAATGACGTGGACCACGTCTTCAGCAACCACCGCTGCCACGGCCACTACCTCGCCCGCACCGGCGACGCGCTCGGCCTGCTCGCCGAGATCATGGGCAAGGAGGCGGGCGTGTGCCACGGCAAGGGCGGCAGCCAGCACATCTGCGCGCCCGGGTTCAAGTCCAACGGCGTGCAGGGCGGCATCGTCCCCGCGGCCGCGGGCATCGCGATGGCCGGCCAGCTCGACGGCTCCGACATGGTCAGCGTGGTGTTCATCGGCGACGGCACCCTCGGTGAGGGTGCCGTGTACGAGACCATGAACATGGCCTCGCTGTGGCGCCTGCCCCTGCTGGTGGTGTGCGAGGACAACCGGTGGGCCCAGAGCACCCCGGTCGAGGCGAACCTCGCCGGCGGCATGGCCGCCCGGTTCGAGGCGTTCGACGTGCCGGTCCGCGAGATCGACAGCACGGACGTGCTCGAGCTGCGCGAGGCCGCCCGCGCCGAGCTCGACGCGGTCCGCGCCGGCGGCGGCCCCCGGGTGCTGCTCATCCACACCTACCGGCTGTGCCACCACTCGAAGAGCGACGACGAGCGCCCCGCCGAGGAGATCGCCGCGCACTGGCTGGTGGAGCCGCTGGTCGTGCACGGGCGCCGGCTCGCCGACGCCGACCGGCGCGCGATCGACGACGAGGTGGAGCTGGCCCTGGCCGAGGTGGTCGCGACGGCGAGGAACCTGCCATGATCTTCGCGAAGGAACTGGGCGACGCGCTGCGCGGGTGCCTGACCGACGACCCACGCGTGGTCGTGCTCGGCGAGGACATCGCCGACCCGTACGGCGGGGCGTTCAAGGTGACCCGCGGCCTGTCGACGGACTTCCCGGCCCGGGTCCGGACCACCCCGATCAGCGAGGGGGCCGTCGCCGGGATCTCGGCCGGGCTCGCGCTGGCGGGCTACCGGCCGATCGCCGAGATCATGTTCGGCGACTTCCTGACGCTGGTCTTCGACCAGGTCGTCAACCACATCGTGAAGTACCAGGCCATGTACGCCGAGCAGGCGACGTGCCCGGTCGTCATCCGGGCGCCCTCGGGCGGGCACCGCGGCTACGGGCCCACGCACAGCCAGAGCCTCGAGAAGCACTTCCTCGGCGTGCCCCATCTGCGCGTCGTCGCGGCCTCGCTGTACCACGACCCGAAGGCCGTCTTCGCCGACTTCCTGGGCCAGGACAGCCCGGTGCTCTACATCGAGCACAAGCTGCTCTACCCGCAGCACCTCACGCTGCCCAGCGGCGGCGCGGTGGGCGACCTGATCGCCTCCCACGACGCGGGCCCCGGCGCGCTGCCGACCGTCCGGCTCTCCGCGGTGCCGCGCGAGGACTGCACGATGACCGTGCTCGCCTACGGCTACCAGGCGCTGCTCGCCGCCCGCGTGGTCGAGCGGCTGGCCGTCGAGGAGGAGATCTTCGCCGAGCTGCTGGTGCCGGCCCAGATCGCCCCGATGGACTGGGCGCCGGTGGAGCGGTCGGTGCGCGCCACCGGGCAGCTCATCACCGTCGAGGAGGGGGTGAGCGGCTGGTCCTGGGGGACCGAGGCCGCCGCCGTCGTCTCCGAGCGGCTCTTCGGCGAGCTGCGCCGCCCGGTCCGGGTCGTCGCCAGCGACCCGACGATCATTCCGTCGTCGAAGTCGCAGGAAAGCCTGATGCTCGTCGGCGAACACCAGATCGAAGCGGCCATCCGCGCCGCTGCCTGACGCCTTTTGTGTGCTTTGAGGAGACAGAGCGTGAAGCCGGTCCTGGTTCCGACCAACGACGTCAACAGCGAGCACGGCATCGTCGTGAACTGGTTCGTCGACGACCGCGACAAGGTGGAGGCCGGCGCCCTGCTCGTGGAGGTCGAGACCAGCAAGGCGGTGCTGGAGGTGTACGCCCCCGAGCCGGGCGTCGTGCTGCACCTCGTCCGCCAGGGCACCGAGGTGCCGCTGACGGAGCCGGTGGCGATGCTCTTCGACAGCCTGGCCGACCTCACGGCCTACGCCGACCGGCTCGCCGCCGAGGCCGAGGCCCGCGCGGCGGCGCCCGGGGCGGCCCGGGCCACCGTCAAGGCGGTCCAGCGGGCGGCGGAGCTCGGTGTGGACCTGTCCACATTCGACGGTTCGCGCCTGATCACGGCGAAGGACGTCGAGGCGGCCTCGAGCGCGTCACAGGCCGAGCCGGTCACCGTCGACTACTCGGCGATGCCGGCGGCGCTGGCGACGGAGCCGGGCGTCGCCCGCATCCTGCTCATCGGCGGCGCGCTGGGCGCGACGCAGGTCATCGACATCTTCAGCCAGGTGCCGAACCAGCGGGCGGTGGCGATCGTGGACGACGACCCCGGCCGCTGGGGCACCGACGTCCACGGGGTGCCGATCGTCGGGGGCAGCGACCGGCTGGCCGCGCTGTTCGCCGAGGGCGTCTTCGAGGCGGCCGTGATCGCGATCGGCTCGTCGGTGGACACCCGCGCCCGGTTCCGCAAGATCTGCGCGGAGGCGGGCATTCCGCTGGCCAACGCGATCGATCCGACCGCGAAGATCGCCACCGACGTCGTCATCGGCCAGGGCAACATCATCTGCGCGTTCTGCCACCTCGGCACCGGCGTGCGGATGGGGGACAACAACTTCCTGTCCGCGTACAACTCCTTCGACCACCACAGCGTCATCGGCTCCGACAACGCGACCGGTCCGAGTTGCGTGTCGTCGGGCAAGGTGACCGTGCGCGACCGGGTCCGGCTCGGCACGGGCATTTTTCTGGAGCCCGGGGTGGTGCTCGGTGACGGCGTGCAGGTAGCGTCCGGTGCGGTGATCGTGACCTCGGTACCGGCGAATCACGCGGTCAAGACCAAGGTCGTCACCACCACCGTCGTCCCGCGCCGTTCCTGACCGGAAACGGCGTCGGCTCGGCATCGTGAACGGCCGGGCCCGGCTCGGCCGCCGCCCGCGGTGCCCGGGCCGACCACGCCGAACGCGCCCGAGCGGCCGTTCGGAGCAACATCCGCGCGGAAAGGCCCGATTCGGCCCGAACGTCGGAGGACACCAGGCCGTCCGGCTGCTTCCGTGTGACCTTGTTGTCAGAAAACTTGACAGCAAGTTACATGCTCTAATGCGATAAATTCTTGCCTGTCAGCTAGGGGAACGTACGCTGCCGAACGAGTCTTGGGCGCTGCGGATGCTGACGTCGTTTCGGGGTTTCAGGAATAGGGCGAAGACATGAAGTCTCGGTTCATAACCGGCTTAGCCGCGGTTGCCGTCGTAGCTGTAGTGGCATGCGTACCGTCCGCATCCAGCGCGGCCGTTTCGGACCCGTGTGGAGCGGGGTCCAATCCGATCGTCTGTGAGAACTCCAAGACGGGCACGCCGGTCAACGACTGGTATTCCGAGAACTCCTGGGGTGACATTCAGGGCTTCACGACCAAATCGAGCTACCAGCCGGGCGAGACGATCTCGGTGAAGGTGGACTCGCCGAGCTCCGCGTTCCGGATCTCGTTCTACCGCCTCGGCTACTACGGCGGCCTCGGCGCCCGCAAGATGCCGACCTCGCCGACCGCGACGTACCCGATCAAGGCCCAGGACGAGTGCAACCACGACGCCACCGGTCTGGTCGACTGCGGCAACTGGACCACGAACGTCACGTGGCAGATCCCCTCCGACGCCGTCTCCGGCGTCTACCTCGTGATGATGGACCAGCTCGACAACAACGGGTTCATGCCCTACCCGTTCGTCGTGGGCAGCGCGTCCAGCCACTCCGACATCCTGGTCCAGACCTCGGACCAGACCTGGCAGGCCTACAACGACTGGGGCGGCCAGAACCTCTACCAGGGCGGCGGCCCCGCCTACGACGGCCGCGCCTACAAGGTCAGCTACAACCGGCCGATGCGCCTCGCCGGCGACAACGGGGTCTTCTCCTCCGAGTTCCCGATGATCCAGTTCCTGGAGCGCAACGGGTACGACGTGAGCTACGCCTCCTCGGTGGACGTGTCCAACAACGCCTCGCTGCTGCTCAACCACAAGGTCTTCATGTCCTCCGGGCACGACGAGTACTGGAACCAGAAGCAGTGGGACAACGTGACCGCGGCCCGCGCGGCCGGCGTCAACCTCGCGTTCTTCAGCGGTAACGAGGTGTTCTGGCGCACCCGCTTCGAGCCGTCCATCTCCACCGGCACGGCCCCGGACCGGACGCTGGTCTGCTACAAGTCGACCAAGCTGAGCCAGAACCCGCCGAACGGCACCGCCGACCCGAGCGGCCAGTGGACCGGCACCTGGGTCGACACCGACGGCGCGGGCAAGGGCGGCAACACGAACCCGAACCAGCTCACCGGCACGCAGTTCATGGTCAACGGCTACCGGCACGACGCGATCACGGTCCCGGCCGCCTACAAGGACCTGCGGCTGTGGCGCGGCATCAGCTCGATCAACAACCTGCAGCCCGGCCAGTCGGCCACGCTCACGGCCGGTTCGCTCGGCTACGAGTGGGACGTCGACGTCGAGAACGCCACCCGCCCGGCGGGCGCCGTCGCGTTCTCCTCGACGACCGTGAACATCACCGACAGCACGCTGCTGCTCGACCCGGACCACGGCAACAACTACGGCAACGGCGTCGCGACGCACAGCCTGATGGCCTACCGTGACCAGACCTCCAAGGCCCTGGTGTTCGGGGCCGGCACCGTGCAGTGGTCGTGGGGCCTGAGCTCCTTCCACTCGGGGCAGGCCAGCACCGAGGACCCGCGGATGCAGCAGGCGACGATCAACATCCTCGCCGACATGAGCGCGCAGCCGCTGACCCTGATGCCGGGGCTCACCCAGGCCGCCAAGTCCACCGACACGACCGGCCCGACGGTGACCATCACGTCGCCCACCGCCGGTAGCTCGGTGCCGCTGCTGAGCCCGGTCACCGTCACCGGCACGGCCGTCGACGTCGGCGGCGGCAAGGTCGGCCGCGTCGAGATCTCCGTCGACGGCGGCACCACCTGGAAGCCGGCCAACGGGCTGGGCACCTGGAGCTACACCTGGACCCCGGCCACGCAGGGCGCGGCCAGCATCAAGGTGCGGGCCTCCGACGACAGCCTGAACATCGGGGCCGTCGCGACCCAGTCGGTGACCGTCGGCGCCCAGCAGTGCCCGTGCACCGCGTTCACGTCCTCGACCGTGCCGACGAACGCCGACTCCCAGGACGCCTCGCCGAACGAGCTCGGCGTCAAGTTCCGGGTGCCGACCGCGAGCTCGGTGAAGGGCGTCAAGTTCTACAAGGCCGCCAACAACACCGGCACGCACGTGGGCAAGCTCTGGAACTCCAGCGGGCAGCTGCTGGCATCGGGCACCTTCACCGGCGAGACCGCCACGGGCTGGCAGACGCTGCAGTTCGCCAACCCGGTGCCGATCGCCGCCAACACCACGTACGTCGTGTCGTACTACACGCCGACGGGGCACTACTCGTACGACAGCGCCTACTTCGCGACCAAGGGCGCGGGCCCGACCGCGGTCCAGCTGCTGAAGTCCGGCGTGGACGGCTCCAACGGCGTCTACAAGTACGGCACCGGTGGCGGCTTCCCGAACCTCAGCTGGAACGACACCAACTACTGGGTCGACGTCATCGTCGACTCCGCCGGGGCGAGCCAGAACCCCCCGACGGTGACGGCGCAGACGCCGGCCACCTCCGCGACGGGCATCGGCCTGAACACGGCGGTGACGGCGACGTTCAGCCAGGACATCGACCCGACCTCGCTGCAGTTCACCCTCAGCGCCCCGGGCGGCGCGACGGTCCCGGCCGCGGTCAGCTACAACAACACCACGCGAGTGGCGACGTTGCAGCCGAACAGCGTCCTGAGCCCGTCCACCGCGTACCAGGCCTCGGTGAAGGCCTCGGACGCCTGGGGCACCGCGATGGCCAGCCCCACCGTGTGGTCGTTCACCACGGGCTCCAGCTCCGCGATCGCCTGCCCGTGCTCGATCTGGTCCAACTCGGCGGTGCCGGCCAACCCGAGCGCCAGCGAGGCCAACTCGCTGGAGCTGGGCATGCGCTTCACCTCGGCGGTGGACGGCAAGGTCACCGGCGTCCGGTTCTACAAGAGCGTCGACAACACCGGCACGCACACCGGGACGCTCTGGTCGAACACCGGACAGCAGCTGGCGACGGGCACCTTCACCGGTGAGACGGCGTCCGGCTGGCAGACCCTGACGTTCGCCACCCCGGTGTCGATCACCGCCAACACGCCGTACGTCGTCTCGTACCACACGACGGTCGGGCACTACGCCTACAACGCCGGGTTCTTCACCGACCCGCTGGTGTCGTACCCGCTGACCGCGGTCGCCGACACGGCGACGGGCCACAACGGCCTGTTCCTGCTCAGCAACAGCGTCGCCTTCCCGACATCGACCTGGAACGCCAACAACTACTGGGTCGATGTGATCTTCACGACGCCGTGAGACGATGAAATGGCCCGCACCCGGGTTCGGGTGCGGGCCATTTCTCTTGCAACCAGTCAATTTCTTGCAACTAGTCAAACGCCGTGCGGCATTCTTTTCCGTGCGACATTGGGCCGGCCGGGCCCGGAGGGTGGCAGATGAGTTCGGTCAGTGTGGTCATTCCGTGTTACAAATACGGCCATTACCTCGCCGATTGCGTCAGCAGCATCGTCGACACCAACCCCGGACTGGACATCCGGGTCCTGATCATCGATGACGCCTCGCCGGACGACTCGGCCGAGAAGGCGCACGCGATCGCGGCGGCCGACCCGCGGGTCGAGGTCCGGGTCCACGAGCAGAACAAGCGGCACACGGCCACCTACAACGAGGGCCTGATGGAGTGGGCCGACGGCGACTACTGCGTGCTGCTGTCCGCCGACGACCTGCTGACCCCGGGCGCCCTCACCCGCGCCGTGGCCCTGCTCGACGCCAACCCGAACGTCGGCTTCGTCTACGGGCACCCGGTGCACTTCCAGCACCCGGGCCCGCCCCCGCCGGCCCGGACCGAGGACCGCGGCACCAGCGTGTGGCCGGGGCACTGGTGGCTGGAGCGGCGGTTCCGCGAGGCCACCGGCTGCATCACCTCGCCCGAGGTCGTGGTCCGCACCTCGCTGCAGCACAAGGTCGGCGGCTACGACGTCGACCTGCCCCACGCCGGCGACATCGAGATGTGGATGCGGCTGGCGGCCCACGCCGACGTCGGCTACGTGCGGGCCGACCAGGCGTACTACCGCCTCCACGGCGACAACATGTCCCTGACCGACTACGCCGGGGCGGTCAACGACCTGCGGCAGCGCAAGGCCGCCTACGAGGCGGTGCTGGCCCGCTGCGGGGACCTGCTGCCCAACGCGGCGGAGCTCGACGCCATGGTGCACCGCCGGCTGGCCCGGTTCGCGCTGCGGCGGGTCGTGCGCGCCTACGACCGCGGCCGCACCACCGAGGTGCCACTGGACGAGCTCATGGCGTTCGCGGAGGAGTGCTGGCCCGACTACCGCAGCCTGCCGGAGTACCGGGGCCTGCGGGTCCGCCGCCAGATCGGCCCTACGGCGATGCCGTACCTGCAGCCGCTGGTGCTGTCCGCCGTCGCGCACAAGGGCCGCGAGTGGCTGTGGTGGCAGTCCTGGAAGCGGCGCGGCATCTGAGCACACGAAAGAGCCCCCGTGCCGTGGCACGGGGGCTCTTCGCATGGGCTACGGCTGGGCCGGGGCTTCCCAGTTGGTCCAGTAGCTGTTCGGGTTCACGACGTAGTCGACGGTCGCGCTGGGGATGTGCTCGACCCGGTGCTTCTTGCTGAAGCGGTAGATCAGCTCCCAGTCCTCCTTCGGCGCCACCGTGGACTTGCGCCGCAGCCGGCTGAAGCGCAGGTCCCGGCTGCGCCGGGCGACGAACGGGTTGGAGTCGAGGAAGCACCGCTCCCAGGCGAGCTTCCGGTCGAACGGCACCGACAGCACGTCGCGCTCCTCGCCGTCCGGCGTCACCCGGCGCATGGCCGTGTAGACCGCGTCGGGCCGCGACTCGGCCGGCTCCTCCAGCTTCGCGAGCGCGACCTCGAGGTGGTTCGGGTGCCAGGCGTTGTCGTCGTCGAGGAACGCGACGAACGGCGAGTCCGTCAGCCGCATGCCGATGTTGCGGCTCACGCCGAGCACGTTGATGTTGTGCCGGAGGCTCACGACGTGCAGGCGCGGGTCGGCCGGCAGCTCGGGCAGCCCGCCGCCGCCGTCGTCGACCACGATGACGACCTGGTCGCGCACGGTCTGGGCGAGCACCGACTCCACGGCCCGCTGGAGCCCGTCGGGGCGCTTGTAGGTCAGCACCACGGTCGCCACCCGCGCCGCGGGCCGCCGTCCGCCCGGCAGCGTGGCCAGCAGGCGGCGCACCTCGCTGTCCTCGAACCGGCGCAGGCCGATGGCGGTGTGGCCGAGCATCACCTTGTTGCGCATCTCTTCCAGCGGCAGCCACCCGTACCGGGCGCGCAGCTGTCGTTTGACCAAACGGATCACTGTGGCTCCTAGGAGACTTCGGGTGCGGCGGCCGCGAGGATCAGCGGGTCGTCGGCGGGGGTCGGTTCCGTGGGCTGCTCCCGCTTGGCGCGCAGGCTGCGCACCAGGGGCCAGACGAACGGCAGGTAGGCGACGACGCCCGCCAGCCCGCCCAGCGCCAGTCCCAGGAACCCGTTGCCGACCACGTGGTGCACACCCCACGCGGCCAGGCCCATGGCGATGCCGCCGAGGGCCGGCATGAGACACGCGCGCGCCACGTCGGCGACGCGGATGCCCATTCGGGCCAGTACGAACAGGAACACCGGAGCGACGAGAAGGCCCGCGACGACCGCCTGGCCGGCGGCCACGCCGTTGATGCCCCACACGTGCGCGAACCAGATCAGGACCGGAATCAGCGAGAAGAGCCACCAGCCCTGCATGACCATCAGCGTCTTGCGCTTCCGCGCGGCGATGCCGTCGTAGGCGAGCTCCACGGTCACCCGGACCAGGCCGAGCACGACCAGCCACTGCAGCGCCACCGCGGCGCCGTCCCACTGGTCGCCGTAGACGAACTTGATGATCGGGTCGGCCAGCACGCCGAGCACCACGCACATCGGCACCGCGGCCGCGACGACCAGGCCCAGGGCCCGGGTGAAGCCGGCGGCGAACTCGGCCGGCGACTCGGCGAGCCGGGAGAAGCCGGCGAAGGACACCCGCCGCGCCGTCTCCGAGACCATGCGCACCGGCCAGCTCGACATGTTGAAGGCCATGGCGTAGAGGCCCAGCGCGGCCGGGCCGAGGATCGAGCCCACGACCACCGAGTCGAGGTTGACGATGCCGAGCGTGAGCAGGCTGGCGGCGGCGAGCGGGAGGCCGAACTTGTACAGCTCGCCGGCCAGCTTGCGGTTCCAGCCGAAGCGCAGCATGCCCGGGGCGGCCAGCGCGAAGCCGACCAGCGCGACCAGGTTGCCGGCCAGTGAGCCCCACGCGAAGGCGAGCGCGCCGACGTGCATGGCCGCGAGCACGATCGTCACGGCGGTGTTCACCACGAAGTTGAGGATGTCGACCACGGTCCGCCAGAACTGCTGGAAGTCGCGGTTGAGCTTCGCGAGGGGCACGCAGGCGATGCCGTCGATGATCACGCTCAGGCACAGCAGGCGGAGCATCAGCGTGGCGTCGGGGGAGCCCAGCAGCCGGGCCACCGTGGGCGCGGTGAAGTAGAGCAGCACGTAGAAGGCCGTGCTCGAGGCCGTCGACAGGGTGAGCACGGTCGGCGCGAACCGCTTGATGTCGCCTTCCCAGCGCACGAGGGCGAGGCTCACGCCCATCTCGTTGAGGGAGAGCAGCATCGCCAGCACCAGCAGGCCGACGGCGTAGAGGCCCCATTCGGTCGGGCCGAAGAAGAGCCGGGCCAACACCACACCGCTGGCGAACGTGCCGACGCGGCGTACGACGGTGTTGATGAGGCTCCAGCGGGTCGCGGACGCGACCTTCCGGTTCAGCTCCGTCACAGTGACGGTTCTCCCCTCAGCAGCTGATCCTGACGGGCCATGCCGAGGTAGGCCCCGGCGAGTCCCATCATCAAGAAAGACGACCCGGCGACCATGGGGAAGCTGAGCGTGTCGAAGGTCGCGGTGACGACCAACATGACGAACCCGACCGCGGCGAAGCCCTGCCCCGTCTCCTTGCGAGCCAGGTCGGCGAACCGCCGGCGTCCCGCGCCGCCGCAATGCAAGCACACGATGTAGATGACCACGACGGCGGCCACGCCCACGATGCCCATCTCGACCAGCGCCAGCAGGTACTCGTTGTCCGTGTACCGGTACATCAGGGGCAGGAAGGTGCCGTACCCCCGGCCGGTCCAGGGCCGCTCGTTGAAGTAGGTCGAGATCACGGCGGACGTCGCCGTCCGCGAGTTCGTGCTGTTGTCCCCGCCGTTGAACATGGCCGAGAAGAGCCCGATCACGGTGCCGGCGAGGCCCGGCAGCACGACCGGGGAGACGCCGATGCCGACCGTGAGGGCGCCCATCGTCGGCAGCAGCCGCTTCGCGGGCCAGGTGGGCAGCAGGGTCAGGAACACGATGGCGAGCCCGATGATCGACGTGCGGGACACCGTCATCACGGCCGACAGCGCGATGATGACGACCGGCAGCCACTGCCGCAGCACGCCCCGCTTCACCGGGTTGAACCCCTGCTGCAGCGCGAACGGCAGGGCGATGGCCATGATCGTGGCGAGCTCGAGGGTGTTGGCCGCGGTCGACGTCGGCCGGACGAACGAGCCCCGGCTGATCAGCTCGGGACCGCTGTTCGAGAAGCCGGGGATGCTCATCCAGGCGGTCAGGCTGGTCTTGAACAGGAACTCGAGGATCGCGACGAAGCCGACGACGGCCGCGCACCGCACGAAGAGCCGCAGCAGCCGGTCCAGGTCCGCGTAGTCACGCAGGGACGTGGAGATGAGGACCACCGGGAACCACGCCAGCAACTGGATCAGCGCCCGGTCGGCCGCGCTGGACTCCAGCGCCGAACTGTCGCGGCGAGCGGCCGCGATGTAGCTGAGCAGCACGGCCACGGCGAAGAAGAACATCGCGAGCCGGGGCGCCCGGGTGAACAGCGCCGGGGTGATCCGGCGCATCAGCCAGCTCACCCCGTACCAGACGAGCGCGGCGAGGATGAAGACGTTGGCGAGCGTGCCGGTCGCGCCCAGCCCGGGCAGCACGATCCGGGACGGGATCAGCAGCAGCAGGACGATGTAGATGGCCAGGATGGTGACCGGGCCCTGGCCGGCCGATCGGCGCGACGTGTAGATCGCGCCGAGCCGCCGTAGCACCGAGGGTGAGGCGGACCCGCGCGCGGTGGCGGTCGATGACACGGACGTGGCCTCGCTCGGCTGACTCGGCTGCTTCGACGGAGGGACGACAGCGACCACTTCAGCGGGCCGAACCCCAGCGGCCGTTGGCCTTGTCTCCGTCGCCCCGGCGCCGGCGGCCGCCGTCGGACGCGCCCGGCTTCACGGGCATCTGGAGCACGACCGTCTGGTCGGCCGACGCCGGCCGGTCGGCGTCGGGGCCGGACTGGTTGGCGTTGGTCGCCTGCTTGGCGTCCACGTCGAGAATGACCGTCTGGTCGAGGGGCACGTCCGACCACACGACCGGTATCGGGGTGGCGCGGGACTGCGACTTCACCACGACCGCGGCCCCTGCCGCGGGCGCCGGAACCGGCTGGGTGTCCGAGGTGGACTTCTGATCCCCGGCCAGGCGGCGCGCCTTGTTCCGGCTCACGCTCTCCAGGACGAACGTCAGCAGCAGCGTCAGCGCGACCATGCCGCCGACCGCGCCGAGGACGACCTCGATCTTCTTCTTCAGCTTCGTGGTCGGCGTCTGCGGCGGGACGATCTCCGTCATGCGGATCTGGTCCTGCGCCTTGACCCCGTTGGCCTGCTGGATCTGGGTCAGCCGCTCCTGCGCGAACACGGCCACGGCCTTGGTCGACTGCAGCGTGTGGGCCTTGTTGTCACCGGTCACCGTGAAGGTGAGGAAGGGCCCCTGCGCGCCGTCGGCAAGGGAGACCGCGTACTTCTCGGTCACGCCCCGGCTCTTGAGCTCCTCCACCGCGTCCGTCGACTGCAGGCTGCGGCCGAGGAAGTCGGCCGTGGCGATCAGTGACGCGTCGAAGGTCATGAACGGGTTGTCGTTGCCCTTGGTGGCGACCGTCGTCGCCATGGGCGAACTGAGCAGGCTCACCGTGGTGAACGATTCGTAGGTGTTGGGCACCACGACCGTCGCGGTGACGCCCAGACCGATCGCGACGATGAACATCGGTACGACGATGCGCCATCGCTTTCGCAGGACACGAAGGATTTCGCCGAGGTCCATGGCCCCCTCCAAGTCCCGCCGGGACGCGTGATGAGACGCGTGATGATCAGCGCGGCAGCGTCCCGATTCCGGACATGCGGCGGCGTCCAGCGCGCTCGGCCACCACGCTATACGGCACGTGGGTGCGTCGGCTAGCGGAAGTTGAGTCGGGTTCTATGCTGCGTGGCGCACCGGGACGCCATCATGTCACCATTGCCCGGACTTGGGTAAGCCGGAGGGGGTGTCAGCGGATGTATCTCAACGACGTCGTCCGCGCGCTGAGCCGGCAGTGGATCGTCGTCATCCTCGGGGTGATCCTGACCGCAGGGCTGGGCTACCAGGCCGCGCGGGTCACGCCGGTGTACCTGGCCTCCGAGGTGCTCGTGGTGAAGTACCCGGTTTCGCCGGATTCGCCCAACCCCTTGACCGGGCTGTACCCGCCCGTCGCCATCACGGCGGCCGCCGTCGCGACGAGTCTGCGGACGCCGGCCTTCGAGGAGGAGTTCCGCCGGGCGGGGATGACCGGCACCTACGAGTTCGCTCCCCGCAACACGGGCACCAACCAGGAACCCCGCTACATCATCTCGTCGCTGACGGTCTCCAACACCACCGACAGCGAGGAGCAGGGGCTCCTGGGGCTGCGCATCCTGACCGCGGCCTACACCGACAAGCTCAAGGAACTGCAGGACCGCTGGAACGTGCGGCAGGACCTGCGCTTCACGGTCTCGACCCTGGTGGCGCCGAGCGTGACGATGCTGTCGCACTCGGCCGTGCGGGCGCTGCTCGGCTCGGCGCTCCTGGGCGGCCTGGCCACCCTGGCCGTGCCGCTCTGGGTCGACAAGTACGTCCGCCGCCGCCGCCGGATTCGCGCGGCCCGGAAGGCGGCCGAGGCGGCCGGCGGAAGCCTGGCCGCCGGCGCTGCCTAAGCCTCGGTCAGCTCCCCGTCCGACTCGACGTACTCCGCGCCGGTCGACGGGCACACGAACCGCCCGTCCCCCTTCGCCACCAGCCGCACGCCCGCCCGGCCGACCCACCCGATCCGCCGGGCCGGCACCCCGACCACCAGGGCGAAGTCCGGCACATCGGACACGACCACCGCGCCGGCGGCGACGAGCGCCCAGCGCCCGACGGTCACCGGGGCGACGCAGACCGCCCGGGCCCCGATGGCGGCGCCGTCGCGGATCACCACGCCGACGGCCTCCCAGTCGTCGCCGGTCTTGAGCCGGCCCTCCGGCGTGACCGCCCGCGGATAGGTGTCGTTGGTCAGCACCGCCGCCGGGCCGAGGAAGACGCCGTCGCCCAGCGTCGCCGGCTCGTACGCCAGCGCGTAGTTCTGCATCTTGACGTTGTCACCGAGCCGCACGCCGGGGCCGACGTAGGCACCGCGGCCGATCACGCAGTTGCGTCCGAGCCGGGCCTCCTCGCGTACCTGGGCCAGATGCCATACCGTGGTACCCGCGCCGATCTCCGCCCGATCGTCGACATCCGCGCTGGCCATCACCCGGGCCGGGCGCGGCTCTTCATTCAGCTCGTCCATCGCGGCATCCTAACGTCCGCCGTCGTCGCCGCCGCCCATGTAAGAAAGGCGACAGGTTGGCACCTGACCGGCCCATTGCCTTCGCCGGAGGAGTCGCGCAGCGTACATCCGTACTTTCATGTCTCAACGGCGGAACGGGGCGATCCGGACCATGGCCAAAACGCGGCCGCACGTCGCCATCCTCGTGGCCAACCTGCCCGCGGAGCGAGACCGTCGCGTCATCCGCGAGTGCCTGAGTCTCGAGGCGAACGGGTACGACGTCACCGTGATCGCCCCGCGGGGCGATCCGTCGCTCAAGATCCTGCCGAACAGCCGGAACACGCGGCTCAAGCCGTACCCGGTCAAGGTCTACGGCAGCGGTGTCATCACCTTCGCGGTCGAGTTCGCCTGGTCGTTCATCTGCATCGCGTTCCGGCTGCTGGGCGAGATCCTCGCCGGGCGCGCCCACGCGGTCCAGGTGTGCAACCCGCCGGACGCGTACTGGCCCCTGGCGATCCTGTTCCGCGCGCTGGGCCGCCCGTGGGTGTTCGACCACCACGACCTGTGCCCCGAGGTCTACGCCACCCGCTCCGGCACGCCGAACAGCCTCGTGTTCGGCACGCTGGTCGCGTTCGAGTGGCTCACCCTGCGCACGGCGACGGCGGTCTTCGCCACCAACGAGTCGTACCGCACCAACGCGCTCGGCCGCGGCGTGAAGCCCGAGAAGATCACCGTCGTGCGCAACGGCCCGAGCGCGAGCGAGATCAAGCCCGCCGCGCCCCAGGCCGGCCCGCAGGACGAGCACACGATCGTCTACCTCGGCGTGCTCGGCCCCCAAGACAACGTCGAGGGCGCGGTGCTGGCGGCCGAGGAGCTGATCCGGCTGCGGCCCCGGCCCGACTGGCGGATGGTCATCGCGGGCGACGGCGAGACCCTGCCCGCGCTGACCAAGCTCGTCGCGGAGCGCGGGCTCGGCAACGTCGTGGAGTTCACCGGCTGGCTCGAGGGCCCGGCGATCGACGAGCTGCTGCGCAAGGCGACCGTGGCCATCCAGCCCGACCTGCCGACGCGCATGAACAACCTCTCGACGATGGCCAAGACGGTGGAGTACCTCGGCCGCGGGGTGCCCGTCGTCGCGGCGGACCTGATCGAGACCCGCCGCAGCGCCGGCGAGGCCGCGGTCTACGTCGAGCACGGCACGCCGCACGAGTACGCGACCGCCCTGGCCGCGCTCCTCGACGACCCGGCCGAGCGGCAGCGGATGCGCGAGGTCGGGCTGGCCCGCTTCGCCCACGAGCTGTCCTGGGAGCACCAGAGCCGCGGCTACATCGAGGTGTGGAACCGTCTGCTGGCCAAGCGGCTGCGCCGGGCCAAGGCCTCAGCCTCATGACGTCGCCGGACGGCGAGGTCCTCAACGTCCTGTTCCACGGGATCGGCACGCCCGAGCGCGAGCTCGAGCCCGGCGAGGACACGTACTGGATCGACGCGGACACGTTCCACCGCATCCTCGACGACGTGGTGGCCGCCTCGGCCGCGGGCGACCTGCCCGCGCTGCGGCTCAGCTTCGACGACAGCAACACCTCCGACGTCACCGTCGGCCTGCCGGCGCTGCTGGAGCGGGGGCTGACCGCCGACTTCTTCGTGCTGGCGGGCCGGCTGCGCTCGCCCGGCAGCCTCGACGCCGACGCGGTGCGGGAGCTGCGGCGGCAGGGCATGAACATCGGCACCCACGGGATGCATCACCACCCGTGGCGCGGCCTGGACGCGGACAAGCGCCGGGACGAGTTCGTGACCGCCCGCGAGACCATCGCCGAGGTCATCGGGGCGCCCGTCACCCAGGCCGCCTGCCCGCTGGGCCGCTACGACCGCCAGACGCTGAGCGAGCTGCGCCGGTTGGGCTACGCCGAGGTGTTCACGAGCGATCGCCGTTATGCGCGCCGGGGACGGTGGCTGCAGCCGCGGTACAGCGTCCGCCAAGGCGACACCGCGGAGAGCTTCCGGGCCCAGATCGCCGCGAGCCGGACCCCGGCCATGCGCACCCGCAACGCGCTGGCCGGGACCGTCAAGCGGCTTCGCTAACCGCGCGCGGGCGTCGGGCGGGGCACCGAGGGGTGGACCGTCCACGGGCCCGGCGTCTCGCGCATGCGGGTCGGGCTCAGCAGCGACTTCACCGCCATGCGGCTCTGCGGCTTGCCGGTCACGGCCCGGCTGGACTCGCGCAGCAGAACCGCGGACCAGTAGACCGACGTGGCCGCGAGGGAGTGCCGGCGGCGGTAGAGCCGGACCCGGTTGGTGGTGAGCAGCGCCCACAGCCGGGGCGAGACGCGCGAGTCGCCCTCCAGGTGCACGGCGCGGGCGGCGGGGTTGTACCGGGTGCCGAGGCCGGCGTCGCGGGCGCGCAGGGCGAAGTCGGTCTCCTCGGAGTACAGGAAGAAGGACTCGTCCCAGGGGGCGCAGCGCTCCCAGCACTCCTTGCTCACCAACATGGTCGACCCCTCGGCCCAGTCGGCCATGCGCTCCTGCTCGTAGTACGCGTCATCGGTGATGACCTCGCCGAGGACCCGGAACTTGCCGGCCCGGCGGGCGCCCAGCAGCGCGTCGCCGAGGATGCGCGGGATCGAGGGCTCGCGGCGCAGGGTGGGGATGAGCCGCCCGGTGCCGTCCTCGATGCGCGGCACGGCGAGCCCGACCCCGGGCGTGCGCAGGGTGTCCAGCAGCGTTCGGATGCAGCCGGGGCCGAGCCGGACGTCCGGGTTGAGCACGAGCACGGCCGTGTGCGGACCGGCCACGGCCACGGCGGCGTTGATGCCCGCGGCGTAGCCGGCGTTGCGGCCCATCTCGACGATGGTGGCCTCGGGCGCGAGCCGGCGCAGCGCCTCGACGGTGCCGTCGGCCGAGGCGTTGTCCGCGACCGTCAGGTGCCAGCGCACGCCGTCCAGGCCGGTGCCGAGCGATTCCATCAGCGCCGGCAGCAGCTGCTCGCTGTTGTAGGTGACCACGACGACCGCCACGGCCTCGTCCTGCACGTTCGCCTCCGCGCTCATTTGCCCGCCAGCCGGGACTTGACCATGCGCAGCAGCTTGCCGGTGCGCCCGCTTCTGAGGGCGTCGCCCACCTTGCCCGTCTTCACCGACCGCATCATCGCGTCCTGTGCCCGCCGCGCGGAGGTGACCGACCACGACCGGCCGACCCGGCCCGCGGCCACCGGCAGCTCGGCGTTGCGCAGCCGGTCCTTGTAGAGCGCCTTGGACTTGCCCAGGTCGATGTGGCCGATGCCGTCCGCCGCCCCGGCCTCGGCCATGCGCAGGCAGAGCAGGATGCCGGCCGAGTACTTGTGCAGCTCGGTGTCGTAGGACGGGAACCAGTAGGCCAGCACCGACTCGCTGCGCAGCCCGAGGTGCGCCGCGACGGGCCGGTCGCCCGCGTAGATGGTGGAGACGACGGCGCGGCACCCGGGCGCGTCCGAGGTCATCAGGTCGTCGATGACCTGGCGGATCCAGGGCGTGTCGAACCGGTCGTACTGCTGCGTGCGCTGGTACTGCGCCGACTTCCAGGCCCGCAGCGCGTCGAACGCGGCGTCGCTGCGGTCCTCCCAGACGAAGCGCTCCTCGCCGAGGTCGCGCACCATGCCCCGCTGCTTGCGGTTGGCCTGGCGGACCACGTCGCCCTCGCGCATCCGGTCGGCGATGTACCCCTCATAGCCTTTGGAAACGTCCATGATGGGCGAACCCGCGCGCTCCTGGTGATAGGGCGCGAACGGGGCCTGATCGCCCATCAGGTGATCGAACTCCCAGACGGGGAGATCGCACGCGCGCAGCAGCGCGATCGGGTCCCACTCGAGCCCCTTCGCGTGCACGAGCCCCTGGCAGTCGGAGATGCCGAAGCCGATCGGCACGCCGATGACCCGCCGGCGGATCTCGTAGGCGAAGAAACCGGCCACCTGTCCGCCGTCCTCGAGCACGGCGACCCGTGCGGCGGGCCTCACCCGGGCGACCGCGAGGGTGAATTCCGGCGACAGGAACGGGCTGGCCAGGGCCGGGTCCGCCTGCTGCAGGGCGCGCCATCGGTCCAGTTCCGCCGGGCCGAGATCAGTCGCACGGACAACCGAGATCTTCACCTAGTGTCTTCTCCCCAAATCGCTGCGTGCGAGCGTCGTCCGGGCGCGTCCATCCTGCCGGTCCGGCGTGTGATGCCGAAACATCTTCGAGTGTCGGCTATGCGCACCGGACGGCCACCGTTCGGCTCGGTTCGACGGGTGGCAGACTAGCCTCTCGTGATGCTCTACGACTGCAGCGTGCTCGCCGAGCGCGAGCGCGGGATCGCCGCCGCCATCGAGGCCGTTGGCCGCGGGGACCTGATCGTCATGCCGACCGACACGGTGTACGGCATCGGCGCCGACGCGTTCAAGTCCTGGTCCGTCACCGCGCTCAACAACGCCAAGGGTCGCACCACGCCGGTGCCGGTGCTGGTGGGTTCGCGGCATACGCTCGACGGGCTCGTGTTCGGCCTGCCCCAGGCCGCCCGCGACCTGGTCGACGCGTTCTGGCCGGGCGCGCTGACCATCGTGGTGGAGCACGCGCCGAGCCTGCAGTGGGACCTGGGCAGCACCGACGGCACGGTCGCGGTGCGCATGCCCCTGCACCCCATCGCGCTCGAGGTGCTGCGCGAGACCGGCCCGATGGCGGTGTCCTCGGCCAACAAGCACGGGCAGGCGCCGGCCGAGACCGCCGCCGAGGCGCGGGACCAGCTGGGCTACTCCGTGAGCGTGTACCTCGAGGGCGGCCCCTGCCCCGAGCCCGTCGCGTCCACGATCATCTCGGTCGTCGGCGGCGAGCACCGGGTGCTGCGGGCCGGCGCGATCCCGCTGGAGAAGCTGCGGGAGGTCGTGCCCGACCTCATCGCGCTCGAGTCCTGAGGGCCGCCTGATGGCGCCGTTCAGCGTGCTGTGCGTCTGCATGGGCAACATCTGCCGCTCGCCGATGGCCGAGCGGCTCCTCGTGGCCGACGCGCTCGCGCTGGGCGGCTCGGCGGACGAGCTCTACGTGCACGGCGCCGGCACCGGCGGCTGGCACGCGGGGGAGCCGATGGACCCGCAGGCGGCCCGGCAGGTGCTCGCCCGCGGCGGCAGCGTCGACGGGTTCAGGGCGCGCAAGCTGCTCGCCGAGCACGTCGACGCCTCCGACCTCGTGCTCACCGCGACGATCGAGCAGGTCGAGTTCGTGGCCGAGCTGCGCCCCGACGCGGCCCCGCGCACGTTCGTCTTCGGCGAGTTCGGCCGGCTGGTCCGCGGCCTGGAGCCACCCGCCGGGCCGACCGTGTACGAGCGCGGGGTGGCGCTGGTCGAGGCGGCCGATCGCGCGCGGGCGGGGCGGCCGGCCCTGGAGTCGGACGAGCTGGACGACCCGTGGGGCCGCGCCGACTCGTACTTCAGCCGGGTCGCCGACGAGATCCGCGCTACGACCGCGCCGTTGGTTGAGGCGCTGTTCGCACGCTGAGCGCGGCCCTGGCGATGTTGCGCGCCATGCGCCCGAAGACCAGCCCGTGCAGCGGGGCGACCGAGCGCCAGTACGCGTGCCCGGCCAGCCCCCGCGGGACGAACACGAGCACCTGCTCGTAGACGGTGCGGTCCTGCTCGTCGACGGCGGCGCGCAGCTCCAGCCACGCCCGCCCGGGCATCTTCATCTCGGCCCGCAGCCGCAGCAGCTCGCCGGGGACGATCTCCTCCACCCGCCAGAAGTCCAGCGCCTCCCCGGCGTAGAGCCGCTGCGGGTCCCGGCGGCCCCGGCGCAGGCCCACGCCGCCGAAGAGCCGGTCGACGCCGCCGCGCAGGGACCAGGCGAGGCGGGAGGAGTACCAGCCGTGCTCGCCGCCGATCGACTCGATCACGTGCCAGAGCTGCTCGGGCGTCGCCCGCGTGTAGTGGGCGCGCTCGTCGCGGTAGGCGCTGCCGCCCGACCAGGCCGGGTCGCTCGGCAGCGGGTCGCTCGGCGCGCTGCGCAGCATGGCGCCGGACCAGCGGGTCTCCACGTCGGCGTCGCGGATGCGGCGCAGCGCGAGCGCGACCGCGGTCTCGAAGCCGGTCAGGCCGTCGTGCGGGTCGGGCACGTAGGCCGCGATGTCGTGCTCGGTGCAGACCGCCTCGTGGATGAGGCTGCCCACGAGCGGGCGGGCGATCCGGTTGGGCACCGGGGTGACGAGGCCCACCCAGTACGAGGACAGCCGCGGGGTCAGGACGCGCACGGGCAGGAGCACGCGGCGCGGGAGGCCGGCGATGCGGGCGTACCGCTGCATCAGCCCGGCGTAGGTGAGCACGTCCGGGCCGCCGATGTCGAACGCGCGGTTCACCGGCGGCGGGAAGACCGTGGCGGCGGCGACGAGGTAGCGCAGCACGTCCCGGATCGCGATGGGCTGGATGCGGTTGCGCACCCAGGCGGGGGTGACCATGACCGGCAGGCGCTCGGTCAGGTACCGCAGCATCTCGAACGACGCCGAGCCCGAGCCGATGATGACCGCGGCGCGGAACACCGTGGCCGGCACGGCACAGCGCAGGAAGATGTCGCCGACCTCGCCGCGGGAGCGCAGGTGCGCGGAGGCCTTGAAGGCACTGCCGGGCGGGACGGGGCCGCCGAGGTACACGATCCGCTCCACCCCGGCCCGCTCGCACGCGATGGCGAAGTTGAGCGCGCTGAGGCGGTCGACGTCCTCGAAGGACTCCCGGCCCAGGGCGTGCACCAGGTAGTACGCCACCTCGACGCCCCGCATCGCCTCGGCCAGGCCCTCGTCCTCGGCCACGTCGCCGGGGACGATCTCGACGCGATCCGACCAGGGCACGTCGCGCAGGCGGCGCGGGTCGCGGGTCAGGCAGCGCACCTCGTGCCCGGCCGCCAGCAGGCGGGGGACCAGGCGGCCGCCGACGTATCCGGTCGCGCCGGTCACCAGACATCGCATGACTTCATGCTTACCCTGCGCAATCGGACCCTAGACTCATTTCATGGGCGACACGTACTGGGGGCCCGACTTCGACGCGCTGCGGGAGACCGATCCCGAGATCGCCGACGTCGTCCTCGACGAGCTCGCGCGCCTGCGCGGCGGGCTCCAGCTCATCGCGAGCGAGAACCTCACCTCGCCGGCCGTGCTCGCGGTGCTCGGCTCCACGCTCACCAACAAGTACGCCGAGGGCTACCCGGGCCGCCGCTACTACGGCGGCTGCGGCGAGGTGGACCGGGCCGAGGCGCTGGGCATCGAGCGGGCGAAGGCCCTCTTCGGCGCCGAGCACGCCAACCTCCAGCCGCACAGCGGGTCGAGCGCCAACCTGGCCGCGTACGCCGCCCTGCTCATGCCCGGCGACACCGTGCTCGCGATGGAGCTGCCGCACGGCGGCCACCTGACCCACGGCAGCAAGGTCAACTTCTCCGGGAAGTGGTTCACCACGGTCGGCTACCCGGTGCGCAAGGACGACGAGCTGATCGACTACGACGAGGTGCGCGAGCTGGCCCTGACACACCGGCCGAAGCTCATCATCTGCGGGGCGACGGCCTACCCGCGGCTGATCGACTTCGCGCGGTTCCGGGCGATCGCGGACGAGGTGAGCGCCTACCTCATGGTCGACGCCGCCCACTTCATCGGCCTGGTCGCGGGCGGGGCGATCCCGTCGCCGGTGCCGCACGCCGACGTCGTGTGCGCGACCACGCACAAGGTGCTGCGCGGCCCCCGCGGCGGCATGATCCTCTGCCGGGAGTCCCTCGCCCAGCGCATCGACAAGGCCGTGTTCCCCTTCACCCAGGGCGGCCCGCTCATGCACGCGGTCGCGGCGAAGGCGGTGGCGCTGCGGGAGGCGTCCCAGCCCGCCTACGCCGACTACGCCCGCCAGGTCGTCGCGAACGCGAAGGCGCTGGCCGCGGGGCTGGAGGGCGAAGGCATGCGGCCCGTGTCCGGCGGCACCGACACGCACCTGGCGCTCATCGACCTGCGCGCGCTGTGCATCACCGGCCGCGAGGCGGAGGAGCGCTGCGACGCCAGCGGGATCACGCTCAACAAGAACGCCATCCCGTACGACCCCGAGAAGCCGATGACCGCCTCCGGCATCCGCGTGGGGACGCCCTCGGTCACGACCCAGGGCATGAGGGAGCCCGAGATGCTGCGGATCGCGGCGCTCATCGCCGCGGCCGTCCGCGGTGAGCCGGTGGGGGAGCGGGTGCGGGAGCTCACATCCGCGTTCCCCGCGTATCCTTCGACGCGATGAAGAAGCGGCTGAACCACCTTCCCGCCCAGTTGCTCGCGATGGCGATCGTGCTGGTCGTCACCGTGCCCATCGCGCTGTGGCGCGACGGCTGGACCGGCGTCGGCGGGGACGCGGCCGGGGTCGGGCTGGTCACCCTGAGCTACGTGGTCTCCAGCCTCGTCATCGCCTGGACCGACCTGAAGGCGCACCACATGCTGCTGCCGGTGGCGCTGGCGACCTACATCATCAAGTTCACGATCATCGGTTTCGCCATGTGGGGCGCCCTGAACACGAGCTGGGCCGGGCTGCCGTGGATGGGCGTCTCGGTGATCGTGTCGGTGATCGCCTGGATGACCGCGCACGCCGTGTGGGTGTGGCGCGCCAAGATCCCTTACGTCGAGGTCTAGCGGCAAGGGATGCGGCGCTCGGAGCCGAGCGCCGCGCCGGTTCGGCCGCCGTTCACCGACCATTCCGCCGCTGTTCGATACGTGCCGGCCGAGCAGGCCGCCGCGACCTCGCGGGTGCGCTGAGCGGCCGGTACGGAGCGCAATGTCTCGCCCTTGGCCGCCGTGGATGTCTCCTGCGCCACTGTCGTCCAGCCCGCATCGGTACTGCGCTGCAGCCGGACGGTCAGCGCGAGCCGGTCGGGGCCGGGGGAGTCGCAGTGGAAGCGGGCCCCGGCGACGAGCTTTCCATCACGGAGTGTGACTCGCTGTGGTGAAATGGAACACAGTGTCCCCGTGATCCCGCCCACGGGGCGAGGTGTCTGGTCGCGGCCGGTCTTCGTCACGACGACGGCCGCGAGGATCAACAAGAAAGCGATGACGGCGTTGCGCATGGTCACCACCCCGGTACCCATTGTTAAGATGCACGCTTAGCTAAGCCCCTGGGGGTGACCGTGCGCAACATTCACTCACGCGTCAGTCGTGTAGTTGACCCTCCGCGTGGATTCGGAGGAGTAGCGTTGACGACCGCCGGTTGATGGCCCCGGCCCGATGAGAAACCCCCGCGCGATGAGCACGCGGGGGTCGATGCACGGGTGCTCCCGGCAGGCTGATATGGTCACCGCGTCATGGCGGATAACCAGACACCAAAGCAATCCGGTGCGAGTGGCGCCAATACAGGTTGGGCCGCCGTCGGATACCTCATCTCGGGCATTGCCGTGTGGGGTTTCGTCGGCTGGCTCATCGACCGTTGGCTCGGGTCGGACGGGATCGTCACCGGGATCGGATGCGTGCTCGGCGCGGCCGGCGGCATCTACCTCGTGGTCAAGAAGCTCGGCGCCTGAGCCGGTGGCACTTCAATACATGTCGAGAGGAACGTGGTGAGCGGTCAGGTTCTGGCGGAGGTGCCCTTCCCGCCCAGCGTGAATGACATCTACCCGCCCGCCCTGTTCGGCGGTGCGGAGTGGCTTACCAAGTTCAGCCTGTTCCTGTGGCTGGCCGCCGCGATCGTGATCGTGTTCTTCCTGGTGGCCTACCGCAACCCGAAGGTCGTGCCCACCAAGGGCCAGTGGCTCGCCGAGAGCCTCTACGGGTTCGTGCGCGAGGGCGTGGCCAAGGACGTCATCGGCCACGAGGGGCTGCGCTTCGCGCCCTACCTGGCCAGCCTGTTCATCTTCATCCTGGTCGGCAACGTCTTCTCGATCGTGCCGTTCATCCAGGTGTCGCCGATGGCCCACATCGCCTTCCCGCTGATGCTGGCGCTGTGCACCTACGGGCTCTACCTCTACCAGGGCTTCAAGAAGCACGGCTTCGTCGGCTACCTCAAGCACGCGACGGTGCTGCCGGCCCCGTGGTTCATGCAGCCGCTGCTGCTGCCGATCGAGGCCCTGCAGGCGTTCATCCTGCAGCCGCTCACCCTGGCGCTGCGGCTCTTCGCCAACATGTTCGCCGGCCACATGCTGCTGCTGGTGTTCACGCTCGGCGGGTTCGCGCTGCTCAACGCGGAGAGCTTCTTCCTCAAGCCGATCTCCCTGGTCTCCTGGGCGATGACGATCATGCTCACGTTCTTCGAGCTGCTGATCGCCGCCCTGCAGGCCTACGTCTTCACGCTGCTGACGGCCAACTACCTCGCCGGCACCCTGGCCGAAGAGCACTGAGCCGCACCCGGCGTCCTCGCACCACCCACCCCCGCTTCTCGAACTTCGAAAGCGTTGCCGCTCCACCTTTTTCAGTTGTCCCGCGTGAACCGTTCACGCGAGATCCCAGGAGGATTCACAGATGGCTCTGGCAGAGATCACCGGAAGCATGGCCGCGGTCGGTTACGGCCTCGCCGCGATCGGCCCTGGCATCGGCGTCGGTATCGTCTTCGCCTCGTACATCCAGTCGACCGCGCGTCAGCCCGAGTCGGCCGGCCTCACCCGTACGTACATGTTCCTCGGCTTCGCCGTGGTCGAGGCGCTCGCCCTGCTGGGTATCGCCTTCGGCTTCGTGTTCGGCAAGTAACCTCCCCCCTTCGAATGAGCCGGGAGGTTTCCCATGCTGATCTTCGCTGAAGAAGCTGAGCACAACCCGATCATCCCGATCTGGCAGGAGATCGTCGTCGGCGGCATCGCCTTCGCGATCCTGTGCTTCGTGCTCATGAAGTTCGTCTTCCCGCGCATGGAGGAGACCTTCCGGGCGCGCGTCGACGCGATCGAGGGCGGGATCAAGCGCGCCGAGGAGGCGCAGGCCGAGGCGAACCGGCTGCTCCAGCAGTACAAGGAGCAGCTCGCCGAGGCTCGCACCGAGGCGGCTCGCATCCGTGACGAGGCGCGCGCCGACGCGACGGGCATCCGCGAGGACATCCTCGCCAAGGCCCGCGAGGAGAGCGACCGCATCATCGCCGCGGGACGTGACGCCCTGCAGACCGAGCGGCAGACCATCGTCCGCCAGCTGCGCGCCGAGATCGGCTCGCTCGCGGTCGACCTGGCCGGTCGGATCGTCGGCGAATCGCTCGAGGAGGAGGCCCGCCGCCGTGGCACGGTCGAGCGGTTCCTCGAGGAGATCGGCGAAGGCGACGCGGCCGGTGCCGCCGGGCGGCGCTGATGGACGCAGTGTTCACGAACAACGCCAACCGCGACGCCTACGGGGCCGCTGCCGACAAGCTCGCCGGGTTCTCGGCGAGCGCTGACGTCGCTGCGATCTCCAAGGCCGCCGAGGAGATCCTCGCGGTCGCGGACCTGCTGCGGCGCGAGCCGCGGCTGCGCCGGGCGCTGGCCGACCCGGGCCGCCCGGGTGCCGACCGCGCGGAGCTGATCGGCTCGATCCTGTCGGGCAAGGTCGGCACCGAGACCGTCGACCTGCTCAGCGTGCTGGTGTCCGGACGCTGGTCCGGGCCGGGCGCGCTGCTCGACGGCGTCGAGCGGCTCGGAGCCGACGCGCTGCTGTCGGCCGCCGACCGGGCCGGGGACCTGGCCGACGTGGAGGACGAGCTCTTCCGCTTCAGCCAGATCGTCGCGGGTGACCCGCGGCTCGCCGGTGCCCTGAGCGACACCACCGCGCCCGTCGCGGTGCGCTCGGAGCTCGTGTCGGGCCTGCTGAAGGGCAAGGCCAAGCCGGCCACGCTCGGTCTCACGCAGCTCGCGGTCGCCGGTTTCGGCGGCCGGGGCTTCGACAGCTCGATCAGCCGCCTGGTCGAGCTGGCCGCCGCGAAGCGGGACCGGTCGGTGGCCTACGTGACCACCGCCGTCGCGCTGAGCGACGCCGAGGAGCAGCGCCTGGCCGGTCGCCTGGCCGAGTTGTACGGTCGGAACGTCTCCCTGAAGGTCGACGTCGATCCGCGCATCATCGGAGGCGTGCGGGTCAAGGTCGGCGCGGACCTCTACGACGGCACGGTCGCCCGGCGCCTCGCCGAGGCCAAGACGGCGCTCTCGAAGTAATTACCCCGAAGCTTGATACTCCAGATAGAAGGTTGAGGATGGCCGAGCTGACCATCTCATCGGACGACATTCGGGGCGCACTCGAGCGCTACGTCTCGTCCGTTGACTCAAAGATCTCCCGCGAGGAGGTCGGCGTCGTCTCGTACGCCGGCGACGGTATCGCCCAGGTCGAAGGCCTCCCCTCGACCATGGCCAACGAACTGCTCGAGTTCGAGGACGGCACGCTCGGCGTCTCGCTCAACCTCGACGTCCGCGAGATCGGCGTCGTCGTCCTCGGCAAGTTCGAGGGCATCGAGGAGGGCCAGCAGGTCAAGCGGACCGGCCGCGTGCTCTCGGTGCCGGTCGGCGACGCCTTCCTCGGCCGCGTGGTCAACCCGCTGGGTGAGCCCATCGACGACCGCGGCGACATCACCAACGAGGGCTACCGCGAGCTCGAGCTCCAGGCGCCGAACGTCATGGCCCGCCAGCCGGTCAAGGAGCCGCTGCAGACGGGCATCAAGGCGATCGACGCCATGACCGCCATCGGCCGCGGCCAGCGCCAGCTGATCATCGGTGACCGCAAGACCGGCAAGACCACGGTCGCGCTGGACACGATCATCAACCAGCGGGACAACTGGAAGTCCGGCGACCCGAAGAAGCAGGTCCGCTGCATCTACGTCGCCATCGGCCAGAAGGCGACCACGATCGCCGCGATCAAGGGCACCCTCGAAGAGCAGGGCGCGATGGAGTACACCACCATCGTGGCCTCCCCGGCGGACGACCCGGCCGGCTTCAAGTACCTCGCCCCCTACACCGGCTCGGCCATCGGCCAGCACTGGATGTACGGCGGCAAGCACGTCCTGATCGTGTTCGACGACCTGACCAAGCAGGCCGAGGCCTACCGCGCCGTGTCGCTGCTGCTGCGCCGCCCGCCGGGCCGCGAGGCCTACCCGGGCGACGTCTTCTACCTGCACTCGCGGCTGCTCGAGCGCTGCGCGAAGCTGTCGGAGGAGCTCGGCGGCGGCTCGATGACCGGCCTGCCGATCATCGAGACCAAGGCCAACGACATCTCGGCCTACATCCCGACGAACGTCATCTCCATCACCGACGGCCAGGTCTTCCTGGAGTCCGACCTGTTCAACCAGGGCGTCCGCCCGGCCATCAACGTCGGCACCTCGGTGTCGCGGGTCGGCGGCTCGGCCCAGGTCAAGGGCATGAAGGACGTCGCCGGCCGGCTTCGGCTCGACCTGGCGCAGTACCGCGAGCTCGAGGCGTTCTCCGCGTTCGCCTCCGACCTGGACAAGGCCTCCCGCGCCCAGCTGGACAAGGGTGCCCGCCTGGTCGAGCTGCTCAAGCAGCCGCAGTACTCGCCCTTCTCGGTCGAGGAGGAGGTCGTCTCGATCTGGGCCGGCACCACGGGCCAGCTGGACTCGATCGCGGTCAGCGACATCCGCCGATTCGAGACCGAGTTCCTGCAGCACCTGCGCTCCAGCCGCAAGGAGCTGCTCGACGCGATCGCCTCGACCAAGAAGCTCGAGCAGAGCACGATCGACGGCCTGACCGAGGCGATCAACTCGTTCAAGCAGGTGTTCTCGGCCAAGGACGGCGAGGTCACGGTCAACGAGGCGCCGGCCAAGGCGCTGGAGGGCGAGCAGTCCCGCGAGACCGTCACCCGCCAGGTCCGGAAGTCGGGCTGACGCATGGCCGGTCAGGTACAGGCGCTGCGCCGGAGGATCCGGACGGTCAAGTCGACCAAGAAGATCACCAAGGCGCAGGAGCTCGTCGCCACGAGCCGCATCGGTAAGGCGCAGGAGCGGGTTGCCGCTTCCCGCCCCTACGCCGACGCGATCACGGACGTGCTGACGGCGCTGGCCAGCAACGCGAACCTCGACCACCCGCTGCTGGCGCCGCGCACCCCGGTCCGCCGGGCCGGCGTGCTCGTCGTCACCAGCGACCGGGGGCTGTGCGGCGGCTACAACGCCAACGCGCTGCGCACCGCGGAGCAGCTGATCGCCAAGCTGCGCGGGGAGGGCAAGCAGGTCGCGCTGTACGTCGCCGGTCGCAAGGGCGTGGCGTACTACCGCTTCCGCGGTCGTGAGATCGCCGGGAGCTGGACGGGCTTCTCCGAGCAGCCGCGCTACGAGAACGCGTCGGAGATCGGCGAGACGCTCATCCAGGCCTTCGTCAACGGTGCCGACGACTCGGTCGACGGCCCGGGCCCGGACGGCGTCCTCGGCATCGACGAGCTGTACATGGTGCACACGCAGTTCCGCTCCCTGATGACCCAGACCCCGATCGCGCGGATCGTCGCGCCGATGGAGGTCGAGGAGACCGAGGTCAGCGGGCCACTGCCGGCGTACGAGTTCGAGCCGGAGGCCGAGGCGCTGCTCGAGGCGCTGCTGCCGAAGTACATCAACACGCGCATCTTCGCGGCGTTGCTGGACTCGGCGGCCAGCGAGTCGGCCGCCCGCCGCCGCGCCATGAAGAGCGCCTCCGACAACGCCGACGACCTGCTGAAGCGGTACACCCGCGAGATGAACTCCGCGCGGCAGGCGGCGATCACCCAGGAAATCAGCGAGATCGTCGGCGGCGCCAACGCGCTGGCGGCGGCGGGAAGTGATGTGTGATGACTGCACCAGCAGACACGAAGACCGCGGTCGGCCGCGTGGTCCGGGTCATCGGCCCGGTCGTCGACGCCGAGTTCCCGCGTGACGCCATGCCCGACATCTACAACGCGCTCCACGTCGACGTGACCCTCTCCGAGGGCACGAAGAAGCTGACGCTCGAGGTTGCCCAGCACCTCGGCGACAACATGGTGCGCGCGATCTCCATGCAGCCCACCGACGGCCTGATCCGCGGGGCCGAGGTGCGCGACACCGGCGCGGGCATCTCGGTGCCGGTCGGCGACGTGACCAAGGGCCACGTGTTCAACGCGCTCGGCGAGGTGCTCAACGCCGACGAGTCGAAGCTGGAGATCAAGGACCGCTGGGAGATCCATCGCCCGGCGCCGAAGTTCGCCGAGCTCGAGCCGAAGACCGAGATGCTGGAGACCGGCATCAAGGTCCTCGACCTGCTCGCGCCCTACGTGCGCGGTGGCAAGATCGGCCTGTTCGGCGGCGCCGGCGTGGGCAAGACGGTGCTCATCCAGGAGATGATCACCCGTGTCGCCCGCAACTTCGGTGGTACGTCGGTCTTCGCCGGCGTGGGTGAGCGCACCCGTGAGGGCAACGACCTCATCCTGGAGATGGCCGAGGGTGGCGTTCTGGACAAGACCGCGCTGGTCTTCGGCCAGATGGACGAGCCCCCGGGCACCCGGCTGCGCGTCGCGCTCTCCGCGCTGACCATGGCGGAGTACTTCCGTGACGTGCAGAACCAGGAGGTGCTGCTCTTCATCGACAACATCTTCCGGTTCACGCAGGCCGGCTCCGAGGTCTCGACGCTGCTCGGCCGTATGCCGAGCGCCGTCGGTTACCAGCCGACCCTGGCCGACGAGATGGGTCTGCTGCAGGAGCGCATCACCTCCGTGCGGGGCAAGGCCATCACCTCGCTCCAGGCGATCTACGTGCCCGCCGACGACTACACCGACCCGGCGCCGGCCACCACGTTCGCCCACCTCGACGCGACGACCAACCTCGAGCGGTCGATCTCGGACAAGGGCATCTACCCGGCCGTCGACCCGCTGGCGTCCTCCTCGCGCATTCTCGCGCCGGAGTTCGTCGGCATCGAGCACTACACGGTCGCCCGCGAGGTGCAGCGGATCCTGCAGAAGTACAAGGACCTGCAGGACATCATCGCCATCCTCGGTATGGACGAGCTGTCCGAAGAGGACAAGGTGACGGTCGCCCGGGCCCGCCGCATCGAGCGGTTCCTGTCGCAGAACACCTACGCCGCGGAGCAGTTCACGAGCATCCCGGGCTCGACCGTCCCCCTCAAGGAGACGATCGAGGCGTTCAAGAAGATCAGCGAGGGCGAGTACGACCACTTCCCCGAGCAGGCGTTCTTCATGTGCGGTGGCCTCGAGGACCTCGAGAAGAAGGCGCACGAGCTGATGAAGGACTGACCTTCGTCGGTCTTCGGGAGGGCGCGTCGCCGGTCCGGTGGCGCGCCTTCTCCTTTGTTGATGAACCATCTGCAATTTTCGGCAAAGCCACTTCGCTGGGCGGTGACGTGCGTCACGCTCTGAAGTGTTCGAGCCGAGACTCCGCGCGCGGGGCGGCAAGCGCGCTTCACCAGGTGTGCCAACGTGGTGAGGCCCACTGCTCGGCGCGTCGGATCATTGACTAGACTCGTCCAAACCGAATCGCGCACACGAGGAGTAACTAGCGTGGCGAGGCAGCTGCACGTGGAGCTCGTAGCCGTCGAGGAAAAAGTGTGGTCCGGCGACGCGGACATGGTCGTGGCGCGCACGACGGAGGGTGAACTCGGCGTCCTCTACGGCCACGAACCGCTCCTGGGCCAGCTCGCCGAAGAGGGCCAGGTGCGCATCAAGCAGAACGGTCAGGAACTCGCGTACGACGTCGCCGGCGGGTTCATCTCCGTCTCCGGCACCGGCGTGACGGTCCTCGCCGAGAGCTGCACCCCCGCCACCGCCTCCGCAGCGCACTGACGGCCGGGCGGCGCAGGTGAGGATCGTCGAGGGCATCGGCATCGCGGTCCTGATCCTGCTGGCCGCCCTGGCGGTGCTCTTCCTGCGCCGGCTCGTGATCGCGCGGCAGGGCGGCACCATCGAGCTCGGCGTCCGCCTGAGCACCATCATCCCCGGTCGCGGCTGGTCGGCCGGGCTCGCTCGGTTCGCCGGCGACGAGCTGCGGTGGTATCGCATCTTCAGCTTCTGGCCCGGCCCGCGCCGAGTGCTTTCCCGGCGCGGGCTCGCCGTCGACCGCCGCCGTGCCCCGGACGCGGCCGAGCTGCTCGTGCTGCCGCCGGACTGGGTGATCGTCCGGTGTGTCAGCCGCCAGTCGCCCGTCGAGATCGCGATGGCGGAGCGGGCCCTGACCGGCTTCCTGTCCTGGGTCGAGGCGGCGCCCCCGGGGGAATCGACCCCGGAGACGCGGCCGTACCGCTACAAGGCGAGCTGAGCCTGTCTACCGCTCGCCGCCGGGCACCCACTTCACGTCCCCGCCCGGGTTGGCCGTGCGGCACAGGATGAACAGCAGGTCCGACAGGCGGTTGAGGTACTGCAGCGCGATCTCGTTGGTCCGTCGCGCATCGGCCTCCCAGAGCGCCCAGGCGCTGCGCTCGGCCCGCCGGGCCACCGTCCGGGCCACGTGCAGCAGCGCGGCGCCGGGGGTGCCGCCGGGCAGGATGAAGGAGTCCAGCTTGGGCAGCTCCTCGTTGAACTCGTCACACCACTGCTCCAGGCGCTCCACCTGCTCGGCCGTCACGCGCAGCGGCGGGTGCGGCGGGTCGGCCGCGATGGGGTTGCACAGATCCGCCCCGACGTCGAAGAGGTCGTTCTGCACGGCCCGGAGCACCGTCGCGATCCGCTCGTCGAGCGCGCCCAGCGCGATCGCGGCGCCGATCGCGGCGTTGGTCTCGTCGACGTCGGCGTACGCGACCAGGCGCGGGTCGGTCTTCGACACCCGCGAGAAGTCGCCCAGTCCCGTCGTGCCGGTGTCGCCGGTCTTCGTGTAGATCCGCGTGAGGTGAATGGCCATGGTTTTCACGGTACGGAATCCCCCTACGATGGCGGACGTGGACGTGATCCGTGTGATGGGCGGCGCCCGGCTGGCCGGTGACGTATCCGTGGTCGGGGCGAAGAACTCGGCCCTCAAGCTGATGGCGGCGGCGCTGCTCGCCACCGGTCGCAGCGTGCTGACGAACGTGCCGCGCATCACCGACATCGCCATCATGGCGGAGGTGCTGCGCCGGCTCGGTTGCGAGGTCGAGCAGGACGAGGACCGCGTGACCATCGACGTGCCGGAGGAGCTCGGCACCGAGGCCGACTACGACCTCGTGCGCCGCCTGCGCGCGTCGATCTGCGTGCTCGGCCCGCTGCTGGCCCGCCGCGGCCACGTGCGCGTCGCGCACCCCGGCGGCGACGCGATCGGCTCCCGCGGCCTGGACATGCACGTCGAGGGCCTGCGCCGGATGGGCGCCGACATCTCGGGCGAGCACGGCTTCGTCATCGCCACCGCCCCGAAGCTGCACGGCGCCACCATCTGGCTGGACTTCCCGAGCGTCGGCGCGACCGAGAACCTGCTCATGGCGGCCGTGCTCGCGGGCGGCCGCACCGAGATCGACAACGCCGCCCGCGAGCCCGAGATCGTGGACATCTGCCGCATGCTGACCGACATGGGCGCCGACATCCAGGGGGCCGGCACCTCGCGCCTGGTCGTGCAGGGCGTGCCGGAGCTGCACCCGGTCGAGCACCGCACCGTCGGCGACCGGATCGTGGCCGGCACCTGGGCCTTCGCGGCGGCCATGACCCGCGGCGACGTGACCGTGCACGGCATCGACCCGGCCTTCCTGGAGATCGCGCTGGACAAGGTCGTGACCGCCGGCGGCGAGGTGACCACCGCGGCGGACTCGTTCCGCGTGGTGATGCCGGGCCGCCCGAAGGCGGTCGACGTGGTGACCCTGCCGTTCCCGGGCTTCGCGACGGACCTGCTGCCGATGGCGGTGGGTCTGGCGTCGGTCTCGGAGGGCTCGTCGCTGGTGACCGAGAACATCTTCGACGGACGCTTCATGTTCATCAACGAGATGTCCCGCCTCGGCGCGGACATCCGCACCGACGGGCACCACGCGGTCGTGCGGGGCAAGGACCGGCTGTCGGGGGCCCCGGTCACCGCCACGGACATCCGCGCGGGGGCCGGGCTGGCGATCGCCGGGCTGTGCGCGGACGGGATCACGGAGATCCGCCACGTGCACCACATCGACCGCGGGTACCCGAGCTTCGAGTCCGACCTGCGCGCCATGGGCGTGGAGGTCGAGCGCTCCGTCGCCCCGCCGGACCAGTTCGACTTCTGACCGGCTACCCGACCCGGAAGAGCCGGTCGGCGGGGTCGACCACGGCGGGCAGCGCCGCGCCGGGCCGCAGGGCCGGGTCGTCGGGGCGGATCGTGTCGGCCTCGAAGGTGGCGAACCCGGGGCCGCTGATGCGCAGGCGGAGCTCCAGGCCCGGGTCCTCGCCGCCGAGGTGGTTCGACACCGTCAGGATCTCGGCCGTCGCGGCGACGCCGGCGGCGTCGAGGCGGCGCGCGTCGCGGCGCGAGCGGGTGACGAGCCGCCAGCCGAAGACGCCGAAGCCGACCCCGGCGACCGTCGTCAGCAGGTCGCCGGCCAGCAGGCCCCAGAACTCCCCGGGCGACAGGGGCGGGCCGAGCGTCAGGGCACCGGCGAGCAGGACCGGTCCCGGCAGGCAGATGGCCAGGAACAGGATCCGGCTCAGCAGCGCGCCGATCGGGCCGATGCGGGTTTCCGCCTCGCGGGGCGTATTCATCACCGTCGCACCGTAGCGCGGCGCCGCGCGGCTAGGAACTGATCAGGCGCCGGGCGCGGTCCAGCTCGTCGGCGAAGACGAGGATGCGCACCATGCCGTCCCGGCCCGTGGCCAGGGTCGCGCGGACGCCGTTGCTGCGCAGGCGGTCCCGCACGTCGCGCGCGAAGGCCAGGTCGCCCACCATCGAGACCGTGCGGAGCAGGCCGTAGTCGACCGAGGGGCGCGGCGGGGGCGAGGCCGGGACGCCGTACTTCAGCAGGCGGATGATGAGCAGCAGCGCGGCCAGCACGCCGGCGGAGGCGGCCCAGCCCGCGAGGTACATGAGGGGCACATGCACAGTCTGCCACCAGTTGATCACGTAACGGAGCCTTCTACACGTACTCGTGAGCGTCCACGGCCGCGGGCACCACGGGCACCGCGGCCGGGACGGTGAAACTGAAGCGGCTGCCCCCGCCGGGGTTGTCCGTCACCGTGATCGTGCCGCCGTGGCGGTCCACGATGCGGCGGCAGATCGCGAGGCCGAGGCCGGTCCCGCCGTACGACTGCCCGGCGTGCGCCCGGTGGAACGACTCGAACACGTGCGGCTTGTCCGCGTCGGGGATGCCGATCCCGCGGTCGGCGACCTCCACGCGGATCCAGCCCGGGCCGGACGGCTGGGCGCTGATGTCGATCTTGGGCACGCGGCCCGGCCGCACGTACTTGAGCGCGTTGCCGACCAGGTTGTCCAGCACGTGCCGCAGCATCGCGGGGTCGGCCTCGGCGCGGGGGAGCGTCCCGACGTACACGTCGGGCCGCACCCGCAGGTGCCCGACCCGCTCCGCGACGACGTCGGCCACGAGCTCGCCGAGGTCCACCTCGCACGGCTTGAGGGCGGCGTCGCGCGCGGTGACGTACGCGAGCAGATCGTCGATCAGGCGCCGCATCCGCACCACGCCCGCCCCGACGCGCTCGAGGCTGTCGTAGGCCTGCTCGGGCCGGTCCGGCAGCGCGTCGCGGCCCATCTCCGCGTGCGCGCCGATGACGGTCAGCGGGTTCTTGAGGTCGTGCGCGACGATCCCGGCGAACGCGGCGAGGTCGGCCTCCCGCTCGCGGGCCTCGGTGATGTCGTGGAACACCACGATCGCCCCACGCTGCCCGTCGTGGTCAAGCGGCCGCCCGCTGACCGACAGGAACACCCCGTCGGGCCGGTCCGGGCCGCGCAGGATCATCTCGACGCGGTCGGTGGACTCGCCGGCGAGGGCGCGCACGAGGGGCAGCTGGTCCGCCGGGAACTCGGTGACGCCGTCGGGCCGCAGGAAGCGCGATGCTCCCGACTCGTCGCCGTCGAGGGTCCGCCCGAGCATGGCCTGGGCGGCCGGGTTGTGCACGATGAACACCCCGTCGGCGTCGACCACCCCGACGCCGTCGCTGATGCGGTCCAGAATGCCGTTGAGCAGCGCGAGCTGGTTGTCGGCGGTGCGCTGGGCCGCGCGCAGCCCCGCGGTCGCGGTCACGACCCGCTCCTCGGCCCGCCCCCGCGCGCCCGCGAGCGCCCACAGCATCGCGCACACGAGCAGCGTGAGCAGGGTGCCGCCGAGCCCGACGACGAGCGGCAGGATCGGCGCCGAGCCGCCCATCTTCGCCGCGTCGACCGAGACGACCAGCCGCCACTCCCGGTTGGCGATCTGCACGTGCAGGTCGCGGTGGATGTCGGGGTGCTGGCCGGCCTGGTGCAGCCGGGCGACGCGGCTCTCCTGGCCGCCCCCGTTCTGCGCCCACAGCTCGGCGTCGGCCTGCCCCTGGGTCGCGCGCGTGAGCACCCCGCCGACGAAGTCCTGGCCGCGCAGGCCGAGCACGACCCAGCCCTTGAACTCGCGCCGCCCGTCCGGGGCCGGATCGCCGTACGCGGGCGCGGCGAGCACGAACGACAGCTGCTGCCGGTCGGCGGGCAGGCCGCGGTCGCGCAGCAGCACGTACGTGTCGGAGACGGCAGCCTCGCCGGAGCGCCGCGACTCCCACAGCGCGGTGGTCGGCTCGGCCGCCTGCGACAGGTCGGTGCCGGCGGGCAGGACGGCCGAGGTGTCCAGCGGGCGGGTGAAGATGGTGAAGAGGTGCTCGTGGCCGTTGCCCTGGGGGTGCAGCTGCAGGTCGGAGACGCCGCGGTCGCGCCAGTACCGCTGGACCGAGGCGACCTGGGTGTCGTCCGCGGCGACGAGGAAGACCAGCGAGGTCGCGCCGACGAGCCCGGCCTGGCGCAGCGGGGCGGTGGTCGCGGCGAAGTCGTCGGCGGTGAGCTCGTCGTGCGAGCCGACGGCGGCGGCGACCGTGCGCAGCGTGTCGAGGTAGCGGTGGATCTCCGAGCGCACGGACGCGTCGGAGAGCATGGCCGAGCGGTCCAGGACGCCCTGCGCGCGCTCGTGCTGCCCGTCGCGGATGGCGTGCGCGGCCTGCCACGACGCGCCGAGGCCGAGCGCGAGCACGAGCGCGATCGCCAGGGCACCGGTGCGGCCGACCCGGCGGACCGCCTTGCCGAGCCGACCCGTCACCCAACGCTGATCGGCAGTGAACGGGTGCAATTCAGGATTTTTTGCTCGGGTCCGCGTCACCTGCGGACCGTCGCTCCCGCCAGGAATCCCGGCGTCCGCGGTGGCAAGAACCGTTCGTTCGCGTTTCGTCCGCCCGCGTTCGCTCGGTCGCCGGCGTTTGTCCGTCGGGTCCCGTTCGTTGCGCAGCTCGCGTTCGGGCCGGTCCGGTGCGTTTGTTCGTTCGCGTTCGCTCAGTCGTGTTCGGCCGGTCGTGTTCGTTCGGTCGCGTTCGTTTGGTCAGTCGCGTTCGGTCCAGCGGAAGGTCAGCAGGCACAGCGCGAGCCCGAGCACGACCCAGCCGCCGAGTACGAGCGCGATCGTGCCGTGCTGCCAGCTGCCCGCGGGCTCCTGGGCCGCGAACGAGTCGGGCAGGAACACCGAGCGCATCCCCTGGGTCATCCACTTGAGCGGGAAGACCGAGGCGATCCCGCGCATCCAGCTCGGCAGCTCCGTGTACTGGAAGAACACCCCGGAGATGAACTGCAGCACGATCGCCACGGGCGTCACGACGGCCGGGCCGCTGCGGCCCGAGCGCGCGAGCGAGGAGAACGCGATCCCGCACAGCGTGCAGGCGGTGATGCCCAGCAGCGCCACCCAGACGAAGGTCAGCCACTTCTCGCCGGTGGCGGGCAGCTTGACGCCGAAGAAGAGGGTCGCGGCCGTGACGAGCAGGACCGTCTCGACGAGGCCGATGGCCAGCACCATGACGATCTTGCCGATGAAGTAGGCGGCCCGGGGCATCGGCGTGCCGCGCAGCCGCTTGAGGATGCCCTTCTCCCGCTCGATCGGGATCTGGATGGCCAGGCTCTGGAACCCGGTGGCGAGCAGGCCCGCGGCGATCATGCCGGCCGCGAAGTACTGGGTGAAGGTGACCCCGAGCGCGATCTCACCGCCGAAGACCGCGCCGAACACGCACAGCAGGATCAGCGGGAAGGCGAGGGTGAAGACCACCGACTCGCGGCTGCGCAGGAACTGCTTGATCTCCAGGCCGCCCCGCAGGAGGCCGAGCCGCAGGGTGGTCATTCCTTGCTCACTTCTTGGGGGCTGCCGATCATCCGCAGGTACACATCCTCGAGGCTCGGTCTGGTGACGGTCAGGCCCGGCACCTCGCCGCCGAACTGCTCGGCCAGGCGCGCGACGACGGCGGTCGGGCTGTCGGTGCGCTCGCTGCGCGGGCCGTCGGGGGAGTGCCAGCCGACCGTGGCGCCGCCGTCGCCGCGGCCGCCGAGCCGTCCGGGCGTGTCGACGGCGATGAGCTGCCCGCCGGCCAGCACGCCCACGCGGTCGGCCAGGGCCTCGGCCTCGTCGAGGTAGTGGGTGGTGAGCAGGATCGTGGTCCCGGCCTTGGCGAGGTCGCGGATCAGCCCCCAGAACTCCCGGCGGGCCTCGGGGTCGAAGCCGGTCGTCGGCTCGTCAAGGAACAGCAGCTCGGGCCGGCCCACGATGCCCAGGGCGACGTCGAGCCGCCGCTTCTGGCCGCCGGAGAGCGTCCGCGTGCGGGCGTTCTGCTTCTCGGCGAGCCCGACGCGCGTGATGATCTCGTCCGGGTCGGCGGCGGAGGGGTAGTAGTTCGCGAAGTGGTGGACGACCTCGCGCGCGGTCAGGTCGTCGAACTCGCCGGTGCTCTGCAGCACGACGCCGACCCGCGCCCGCCAGGCCGCGTCCCCGCGTTGCGGGTCGATGCCCAGCACCGCGACCTCGCCGGACGTGCGGTGCCGGAACCCCTCGAGGATCTCGACCGTCGTCGTCTTGCCGGCCCCGTTCGGGCCGAGCAGCGCGAACACCTCGCCGTCGCGCACGTCGAGGTCGACCCCGTCGACGGCCACCGCCTTGCCGTAGGCCTTGCGCAGGCCGCGCACCGTGATCGCATCCGCCACGGCACTCACTCTAGTGGGGTGACAACTTTCACCGACGACCCCTGGTTACTCTTCAGTAGGGTGCTCCGTATGGTCGATGAGAGGCTTCCCGAACGCGACCGTCCCTGGGTCATGCGAACCTATGCCGGCCACTCCTCGGCGGCCGCCTCCAATGCCCTGTTCCGCCGCAACCTGGCCAAGGGGCAGACCGGCCTGTCGGTGGCGTTCGACCTGCCCACGCAGACCGGCTACGACCCCGACGCCGAGCTCGCGCGGGGCGAGGTGGGCCGCGTCGGGGTGCCGATCGCGCACCTCGGCGACATGCGCGAGCTCTTCGGCGGCATCGACCTCGAGCGCGCCAACACCTCGATGACGATCAACGCCACGGCGATGTGGCTGCTCGCGCTCTACGTGACCTGCGCCCGGGAGCAGGGCGTCGAGCTCGCCCGGCTGGCGGGGACGACGCAGAACGACATCGTGAAGGAGTACCTCTCCCGCGGCACGCACATCTTCCCGCCCGGGCCGTCGCTGCGCCTGACCACGGACACGATCGCGTGGACCGTCGCGAACTGCCCGCGCTGGAACCCGGTCAACATCTGCTCGTACCACCTCCAGGAGGCCGGGGCCACCCCGGTGCAGGAGGTGGCCTTCGCGCTGGCGACCGCGATCGCCGTGCTCGACGCCGTGCGCGACTCCGGCCAGGTGGCGCCCGAGCGCTTCGGCGACGTGGTGGCCCGGATCTCGTTCTTCGTCAACGCCTCCGTGCGCTTCGTCGAGGAGACGGCGAAGATGCGCGCCTTCACGGCGATGTGGGACCGGCTCACGGCTTCCCGCTACGGGGTGGCTGATGCTTCGGCGCGCCGCTTCCGGTACGGCGTCCAGGTCAACTCGCTCGGCCTGACCGAGGCCCAGCCCGAGAACAACGTGCAGCGGATCGTGCTGGAGATGCTCGGCGTGACCCTCTCCCGCGGCGCCCGGGCCCGGGCCGTGCAGCTGCCGGCCTGGAACGAGGCACTGGGCCTGCCGCGGCCGTGGGACCAGCAGTGGTCGCTGCGCATGCAGCAGGTGCTCGCGTTCGAGTCGGATCTGCTGGAGTACCCGGACCTGTTCGAGGGCTCGAAGGTCATGGACGCGCTGGTCGGCGAGATCGTCGAGGGCGCGACCGAGGAGCTGCGGCGAGTCCTGGACATGGGCGGGGTGGTCGCGGCCGTCGAGTCCGGCTACCTCAAGAGCGCCCTGGTCGCCTCCCTGGCCGAGCGCCGGGCCCGCCTGGAGCGCGGCGACGACGTGGTCGTGGGCGTGAACCGCTTCACCGAGACCGAGCCGTCCCCGCTCCTGGCCGCGGGCGCGGCCGCGATCGAGCAGATCGACCCGGCCGTGGAGCAGGCCGCGGTGGCCGCGATCGCCGCGTGGCGCTCCACCCGCGGCGACGTGACGTCGTGCCTGGAGGCCCTGCGCGCGGCCGCGGCCGGCGACGGCAACCTGATGGAGGCCACGCTCGCGTGCGTCGAGGCGGGCGTGACCACCGGCGAGTGGGCGGGCACGCTGCGCGAGGTGTTCGGCGAGTACCGTGCCCCGACCGGCCTGACCGCCGAGCTCTCGACGCCGACGGCGAACATGGACGCGGTCCGTGCCCGCGTGCGCCGCACCGCCGAGGACCTCGGCACCGGCCGCCTGCGCATGCTGGTGGGCAAGCCCGGGCTGGACGGCCACTCCAACGGCGCGGAACAGATCGCCGTGCGGGCGCGCGATGCCGGCTTCGAGGTGGTGTACCAGGGGATCCGGCTCACACCGGCGCAGATCGTGGCGGCGGCGGTGGAGGAGGACGTGGACCTGGTGGGGCTCTCGGTGCTGTCGGGCTCTCATCTGGCCGCGGTGGCGTCGGTGCTGTCGGGCCTGCGCGAGTCGGGGCTGGGCGACCTGCCTGTGGTGGTGGGCGGGATCATTCCGCCCGGGGACGCGGAGACCCTGCGCTCGTCGGGCGTGGCGCGCGTCTTCACCCCGAAGGACTTCGCCATCACGGACGTGGTGGACGAGCTCGTGACCGTGGTGCGGGAGGCGCACAACCTCTGACTGCTTTTTCCCGAAAAGTCCGACACTTCGTGATCGGACTTTTCGCATTTATACCCTGACAGGGGATAAATGCGATTCGTGCCGATTTCTGAGACGGTCCTCGGCCGGTCTCACGCTTTCGCAGCCGGTCGTGCTGGTGCTGGCGTTTGTCGCCGGGTGTTTCGGGCTCGTGCTCGGGCGACCCGCCGCGCGGCAACGGCGTGTCGTGGCGCGCTGCTCGTTGTGACGCATTGCTTGGCGTGGTGCTGGATTCGTCGCAGCCGCAGCCGCAGCCGCAGCCGGCGTGCGGCGTGCATTGGGGTGGCGTGGTGCGCGGCGGCGGGGTGTGGGCCGGGCGCGGCGGGCGGCTGCGGCGTCCGGGCAAGCGGTATGCGGGCGGCGGTGCGGTGCGCGGGTGGCGAGCGTGCGGAACGTGGCGCGGTGTGCGGCGGCGGGCGTGCGGTGTGCGGCGGCGGGCGTGCGGCTGCGCAGCGTGCGGCTGCGGCGTGCAACGGTGTGCGGCGACGCGGCATGCAGGGCGGGGTGGCGTGCGGCTGCGGGACGCGCGATGGGAGTACGGCGTGCGGCGATGGCTCGGCGGCCCGGGAGAGCCCGTGGCGAGCCGGTGTCAGAAGAGCGTCAGCTCGTCCTTCTTTACGCCGCGCAGCGCGTTGTAGTCCAGCACGACGCACCGGATGCCGCGGTCCTCGGCCAGGACCCGGGCCTGCGGCTTGATCTCCTGCGCCGCGAAGATCCCGGACACGGGCGCGAGCAGGGGATCGCGGCCGAGCAGCTCGAGGTACCGGGTCAGCTGCTCCACCCCGTCGATCTCGCCGCGGCGCTTGATCTCGACCGCCACGGTCGCGCCCTCGCCGTTGCGGCAGAGCAGGTCGACGGGGCCGATCGCCGTCATGTACTCGCGGCGGACCAGCGTGAAGCCCGCCCCCAGCGTCTCCGGCGCCGCCGCCAGCAGCTCCTGCAGGTGCGCCTCCACCCCGTCCTTGACCAGGCCCGGGTCGACGCCCAGCTCGTGCGAGGTGTCGTGCAGGATCTCCTCGATCGTGATCCGCAGCTCCTCGCCGCCCTTGTTGACCACGCGCCAGAGGCCGTCGGACTCCTCGAGCCGGCAGGGCGGGCTCATCCAGTTCAGCGGCTTGTACGCCCGGTCGTCGGCGTGGATCGAGATCGACCCGTCGGCCTTGATGAGCAGCAGGCGGGTCGCGGGCGGGAGGTGGGCCGTGAGCCGGCCGATGTAATCGACCGAGCACTTGGCGATGACGAGACGCACGGCCGACAGCCTAACCCGCCCACCCGGTGGGACTGGCAACCCGATGTCATGCTTGAGGAGTGTTGGAGTCATTGACGGGTCTCGGCCTCGCCACATCGGCCGGGCTCAACGCCTATATCCCGTTGCTGGCGATCGGCGTGCTCGCGAGGTACACAGACCTGATCACGCTGCCGTCGAACTGGCAGTGGATGGAGAACGGCTGGACCCTGACGATCGTCGCGATCCTGCTGGCGATCGAGTTCGTCGCCGACAAGGTGCCGATGCTCGACCACGTCAACGACGTCATCCAGACGTTCATCCGCCCGACCGCCGGCGGCCTGGCCTTCGGCGCCGCGTCGAGCTCCGAGACGGTCACGGTCGCCGACCCGGGTTCGTTCTTCACGAGCCATCAATGGGTGCCGATAGTCGTCGGCGGCGCGATATCCCTGGGCGTGCACGGCATGAAGGCCGTGTCCCGGCCGGTCATCAACGCCACGACGGTCGGCTTCGGCGCCCCGATCGTGAGCACCATCGAGGACTTCTTCAGCGTCTTCCTGTCGGTGATCGCGATCGTCCTGCCGATCGTGGTCCTGCTCTTCATGCTGCTGCTGTTCCTGGGCTTCGGCTGGCTGATGCGACGCCGGAAGAAGCGCAAGGAGGAGAAGGCCGCCGCGAAATGGGCCGCGGCCCAGGGATACCGCCCGGCCCCTTAGCGCCTCGGCCCCAAAGCGCGCCCTATTTGCTGCGGCCGTGCACGAGCTTCACCACGCGGACGATCTGCTGCATGCTCTTCTCGGTGCGGTCGAACGTCATCGCCGCCAGCACCGTCGGGCCCCGCCGCTTCACGATCGCCTTCGGGCGGGTGAACTCGCGCAGGCCGTCCGCGCCGTGGATGCGGCCGAAGCCGGAGTTCCCCACGCCGCCGAAGGGCAGGGTGGGCATGCCGGCGAAGGTGAGCGTCGAGTTGATCGAGGTCATGCCCGAGCGGACCTGGCGGGCGAGGGCGAGGCCCTGGGACTTGGAGAAGATCGCGCCGCCCAGGCCGTAGCCGGTGCTGTTGGCCCGGCGGACGCCCTCGGCCGCGTCGCGGACCCGCGTGACGGTGAGCGTCGGGCCGAAGGTCTCCTCCTGCACCGCCGCGGCGTCCTCGGGCACGTCCACCAGGATCGTCGGGCTGACGAAGGGCGGCTGGACGGCCTCCGCGCCGCCGAGGACCGCGCGGCCGCCGCGGGTGAGGGCGTCCTCGATGTGCCGGCGGATGATGTCGATCTGCGACGGCATGGTGATCGGGCCGATGTCCGAGTCCGGCTCCGCCCCGACGCTGAGCTTCGCCGCGCGCGCCACCACGCGGTTGAGGAAGTCGTCGAAGACCGGCTCGGCGACGTACACCCGCTCGATCCCGACGCACGTCTGACCGGCGTTGGTCAGTCCGCCCCACACGCAGGAGGCGGCGGCCGCGTCCAGGTCGGCGTCGGCCGCCACGACCATCGCGTCCTTGCCGCCGCACTCCAGCAGGACCGGGGTGAGGGACTCGGCGGCCGCGGCCATGACCTTCTTGCCGGTGGCGGTCGAGCCGGTGAACGCGATCTTGTCGACCCCGCTGCGGCAGAGGGCGGCGCCCACGTCGCCGAGGCCGTGCACGATCTGCAGCACCGGGTGCTCGGGGACGACCTCGTGGAAGCGGTCCACGAACCACTGCCCGACGGCCGGAGTGTACTCACTGGGCTTGAACACCACCGCGTTGCCGGCCGCGAGCGCGTAGGCGATCGACCCCATCGGCGTCAGGATCGGGTAGTTCCACGGCCCGATGACCCCGATCACGCCGAAGGGGAGGTACTCGAGGTACGACGCGTGCTCCTTGAGGAGGATGGAGCTGCCCACCCGCCGCCGGCCCAGCACCTTGCGGGCGTGCTGCGCGGCCCACGCGATGTGGTCGATCGCCGCGATGGCCTCCACGAGCGCGTCGGCCCGCGGCTTGCCGCCCTCCCGGTGCATGAGCGCCGCCAGTTCGTCCAGGCGGTTGGTGAGCACACTGCGGAACGCCAGCAGGCGCCGCTTGCGCCCGCCGAACCCGAGTCCACCCCACCACGCGGCCGCGTCACGCGCGCGGGCCACCGCGTCGGTGAGAGAATCGGTGGAGGCGACCGGGAAGCGGCCGACCTCCTCGCCCGTGGCGGGGTTGGTCGAGATCAGCGAGCCCTCGTCGATGGCGGGGACGCCGGGCGTTCGCGTGACGGTCATGGCGCGAGTGTAAACCCGGAAATTACTCACGAGTAGGCCCTGATCGGCCGTCGAAATGCGGTGCGCGCCTCCGACCATCGGGTACTACGACCGCAGGAGGAACCGTGAAGACCGAGAAGCTCGACGTACCCGGCGCGACCCTGTACTACGAAGTCCGCGGCAACGGCCCGGTGCTGCTGCTGATCTGCGGCGGCATCTACGACGCCGAGGGCTTCGCGGCCCTGGCCGACCGGCTCGCCGACGAGTACACCGTGGTCACCTACGACCGGCGCGGCAACTCGCGCAGCGTGCTCGACGGGGCGCCGGCCGAGATCATCCTCGAGGAGCAGGCCGACGACGCGTACCGTGTGCTGGGCGCGGTCGGCGTGACCGAGGACGAGCCGGCCGTCGTGTTCGGTAACAGCTCGGGCGCGGTGATCGCGCTGGAGCTCGCGGCGCGGTTCCCGGGCATGGTCCGCACGGTCGTCGCGCACGAGCCGCCCCTGTTCGAGCTGCTGCCCGACTTCGACTACTGGCGCAGCGTGATGACCGAGGTGTCCGACGCCTACCGCGACGGTGGCGTCGGGGCCGCGATGGGCGTCTTCGGCGCGGCCATGGACATGCACGGCGACGACGGCAGGCCCGCGACCCCGCCCTCGCCCGAGTTCGCGGCGCGGATGGCGGCGAACATGGAGTTCTTCGTGCAGTACGAGATCCCGCCCGTCGCCACGTTCGTGCCCGACCTCGACGGCCTGCGCTCGGGCGCGGTGCGGATCGTGCCCGCCGTGGGCGCGGCGAGCATGGGGGAGCCGCCCAACCGATCCGCCCGGGAGCTCGGCGCGCGCCTGGAGGTCGCGGTGGCCGAGTTCCCCGGCGGGCACGGCGGCTTCGGCGACGCGGGGCCGTTCGCGGCGAAGCTCAAAGAGGTGCTGTCGTCGTAAGACGACAAGAGCAAAGGCCATGGCTCGGGTCCGCCGGGGTGCGGACCGTCGCTCCCGCCAGACACCGCTCGGCGCTGGCGCGCCGTCGCTGCCAGGCTCGCCGCTGGTCACCCACCCCGATCGGCCGTCGGTCCTTCGGCACCCCGGCGCTCAGGAAGCGTGCTCCTTGACGATGCGCTCGGCGACGGGGGTCGGCGAGCCGGCCTCCGCGGGCGTGTCGACCCGCCGCAGCCAGGCTCGCCGCTGGTCGACCGTCGCGATCGGCCGTGGGTCCTTCGGCAGCCCGGCGCTCAGGACGCGTGCTCCTTGATGATCCGCTCGGCCACGGCGACGGGGTCGGCGAGCCGCCCCTCCGCGGGCGCGTCGACCCACCGCTGCTGGCCCGGGAAGTAGGCCCCCGAGGCGGCCGCGCGCCGGATGTTCTCCTGCATGTGCGTGTCCATCTGGCCGGGGTCGATGTTCACGACGCTGATCTTCTCGTCGTCGCGCGTCTGCGAGGCCACGACGTCGAAGAAGGTCTCGCCGGCCGCCTTCGTGGTGCAGTACAGCGCCCAGCCGTCGATGATCCGGTGCGCCGCGCCCGAGGAGACGAACAGCAGCCGCTTGCGCGCGTCGGCCGGGGCGGCCCGCAGGAACGTGTTGGTGAGCACGGCCGGGGCGGTGAGGTTGACCGCGATCGCGTTGGTGATGGCCTGGGTGGTGAGCCGGCCGACGGCGCCGATGGGCTCGACGACGGCGGCGTTGTGGATCAGTACGGCCTCGTCGGCATCGCGCAGGAACCCGCGCATGATGTCGTAGTCCGGCAGCCAGTGCGCGTCCGCGATGTCGGTCGAGAACAGCGTGACGTCCCCGGGGCGTTCGTCGCGCAAGAGTTGCTGCTGTTCGCTGAAGTGCCGCCCGATCGCGAGGACCCGATCGCCGCGCGAGATGGACACGTCGAAGAGAGCGGCCCCCAGGCCGCGGGACACCCCGGTGATCACGACGGCACGCATGCGGTCACTCTATTCCTGTCGCCGGGTCATTTATATGGCCCGTGCGCCGGGGACGGGTGGTCCCTTCGGCGCGCCCGGGCACGTGTCGCCGAGCTTCCCCGCGACGGCGCCGAGCGCATCGGCCAGCGCCCGCGTCTGGGCCTCGTCAAGGTGGTCGAAGATGAGCCGGCGCACGTCGGCCACGTGGGCCGGGGCGACACGCTCGGCGAACTCCCGCCCGGCGCCGGTGACCCGCGCGATGCTGACCCGCCCGTCGCAGGCATCGCCGGAGATCTCGACGTAGCCGAGGTCGACGAGCTTGCGCATGCGGTGGCTCAGGCGGCTCGCCGACATGTTCATCTGCCCCGCGAGATCGGACAGGCGCAGCCCCTCGCCGGCGTCGCTGAGCGCGGCCAGCAGCCCGTATTCGACGTGGACCAGGCCGTGCGGCCGGAACGTGCGCTCGAGCTCGGGGAAGCCGACGAGCACGACGGCCAGCAGCGACATCCAAGCGCGCCGCTCGGTGTCGTCCAGCCATCGTGGCTCGTCCGTCATGGGTTCCATGGTGCCCGGATCTTGCGCGAATGAGCCAACGACGCGTCCGATAGGCGTCAGAACCGGCCGATCGCGATGATCACCGCGAGGGCACCGAGCAGCACGTTGACGCCGATCATGGGGTACTCCTTGGCCCGCGCGTGGTCCACGACGGCCAGCAGCATGATGACGGCCAGACCGGTGGCGGCGAGCGGGGTGAGGATCGGCGCGATGCCGGTGGCCCACGGCAGGATCAGCCCGAGGCCGCCGAGGATCTCCGTGACGCCGATGAATCTGACGGTGCCCGGGCTGTACCGATGCACCCAGGTCATGTTCTTGCCCAGCTTCTCGACGGGCTGTGACGCCTTCATTACGCCCGCGCCCAGGAAGGCCACGCCGAGGAGCACCTGCAGCACCCAGAGGAAAACGTTCATGCCCGGGATTGTGGGCACATGTGCTTGAAGCGTCAAGCTTTTGCCCGTTCCCCGCCCGCGGGTGATGGGGGCTCATCCGATCGGCGCCCACCGTGTGCGCATGGAGACGTTGCACCGGGAGTCCCGCTGGGTCACCGGGTTCGCCGTGTTCGGCGGGAGCATGATGCTCGTCGTCGGCATCTTCCAGATCATCGTCGGGCTCACGGCGATCTTCGAGCGAACCTTCTACATCCTCGCCGACAGCTACCTCTTCGGCTTCAACATCGTCGCCTGGGGCTGGGTGCACCTCGCCCTCGGCGTGATCGTCGCGCTCGGGGGCGGGGCAGTGCTCGCCGGGCAGTTGTGGGGGCGTGTGCTCGGCATCGTGCTGGCGTCGCTGAGCGCGGTCGCCAACTTCCTGTTCCTGCCGTACTACCCGCTGTGGTCAATGCTGATCATCGCGGCGGACGTGGCGGTCATCTGGGCGCTGACGCGGTATGGGCGTGACGAGGCCGTTCTGAGCTGACAGTGTGTGGGCCGGCCACATGTGACCGGCCCACAGCCCGATGCCACGATGCGGTGATGCACGTCACGACCAGAGGGCCGCAGACCGGCCCGCCCGTCCTGCTTATTCATGGCAACTGTTCTTCGTCCGCCTTCTGGGAGCCGCTCGTACGGCACCTGCCCGAGCACTGGCGGCTGGCGCTGCCCGACCTGCGCGGCTACGGGCAGAGCCCCGCCCTCCCCATCGACGCGACCCGCGGGGTGCGCGACTTCGCCGACGACGTGGCCCCGCTGCTGGCCGAGCTGGCCGGCGGCGGCAAGGTGACCGTGGTCGGCCACTCGCTCGGCGGCGGCGTGGCGATGCAGCTGCTGCTGGACCACCCCGAGCACATCGGCGCCCTGGTGCTGGAGGCGCCGGTCTCGCCGTACGGCTTCGGCGGCACCCGCGACCTCGACGGCACCCCGACCACGCCCGACTTCGCGGGCACCGGCGGCGCCTCGGCCAACCCCGACTTCGTCCGGCTGCTCGCGGCGAAGGACCGCGGCACGGACGAGCAGACCAGCCCGCGCAACGTGATGCACGCGTTCTACGCCGCGCCCGGGTTCGACTTCGGGGCGGACGAGGAGCCCCTCCTCGACACCATGCTCTCCACGGCGATCGGCGAGGCGAACTACCCCGGCGACGGCACCCCCAGCGAGAACTGGCCCGGCCTGGGACCCGGCACCAAGGGCGTGCTCAACACCCTCTCGCCGCGCTGGCTGAACCTGTCGGGGATCGTCGACGTGGCCGAGAAGCCGCAGATCACGTGGATTCGCGGGGAGCTGGACGCGATCGTCTCCGACACCTCGTTCTTCGACCTCGCGCAGCTGGGCAAGCTCGGCCTCGTGCCCGGGTGGCCCGGCGAGGAGGCGTGCCCGCCCCAGCCGATGATCGGTCAGACGCGGGCGGTGCTGGAGCGGTACGGCAACTACCGGGAGCTCGCGTGGGCGGGCGTCGGGCACAGCCCGCACGTCGAGCGCCCGGAGGAGTTCGCCGCCGTGCTGCGGGAGGTCGTGGGGGCCTGACGTTCGGATGCGCCGGGCCGCGCTGTGCTGCACAGTGTTGCGTGTGGATGCGACCGACAGCAGCGGCCTGGTCTCCGTCATCACCCCGATCTGCGTGATCGTCGGGCTGATCGGGGTGCTCGTGCCCATGGTGCCGGGCCTGGTGCTGTGCTGGGCCGGCGTGGCGGCGTGGGCCGTGTTCGGCGGCCACGGCGCGACCGGGTGGGCGGTGGGGATCGCGGCCACGGTGGTGCTCGCGCTGGGGTTCGTGGCGAAGTACCTCGTGCCGGGCCGCAACCTCAAGCGTGCCGGCGTGTCCAACCTGACCCTGTTCCTGGGCGGGGTCGGCGGGATCATCGGTTTCTTCCTGATCCCGGTGGTGGGGCTCGTCATCGGCTTCGTGCTGGCCATCTTCCTGGTGGAGCTGGCCCGCCACCACGACGCTCGGGCGGCCTGGGGTTCGACGAAGCACGCCCTGAAGGCGGCCGGGCTGTCGATGCTCATCGAGCTGGCGACCGGCCTGATCATCGCGGCCGTCTGGCTCGCGGGCGTCTTCGTCGCCTGACCCCGGTTGCCCCCCTCGCTGCTCCCGCGTCCATCCGGTAGCCGACCGAAAATGTCGTACCCGTGTGGCACTGTGTCGGCATGGAGATCGGTCGGCACATCGACGCCCTGGAGCGCGCCGGGCTGGATCTCGTCGACGCCGCGGGGAAGGCCGGCTTCGACGCCCCGGTCCCGACCTGCCCCGAGTGGACCGTCCGCGAGCTGGTCCAGCACGTCGGCTACGTGCACCGCTGGGCGGCCACCTACGTCCGCGACGGCCGCACCCAGATCCTGACCGACGACGAGGAGGCCGACGCGGTCGGCCCCTTCCCCGCGGACCCGGCGCTGCTCGACTGGTTCCAGGCCGGCCACACCGCCCTCGTCGACCTCCTGCGCGCCGCCCCCGCCGACACCCCCTGCTGGCACTTCCTCCCCGCCGAGACCCCGCTGGCCTTCTGGGCCCGCCGCCAGGCCCACGAGACCACGATCCACCGCGCCGACCTGGAGGGCGCGGTGGGCGACATCGCCGGCGTGGACGCCGGCCTCGGCCTCGACGGCATCGACGAACTGCTGATGGGCTTCTACGGCACCCGCGGCCGCCGGCTGCGCGCCGAGACGCCCTGCACCCTGTCGGTCGAGGCCCTTGACGGCGCCGCCGCCGACGGCCCGCACGCGTGGACGGTGTCCATGACCCCCGCGGGCGCCACCATCACGCGCGGCCCGACCCCCGGCGCCGACTGCACCCTGCGCGGCCCGGCGAGCGCGCTGTATCTGGCCCTGTGGAACCGCCGCTCCACCACGGACCTCGACGTCCAGGGCAACGGGTCGGTGCTGTCCCTGTGGCGCGAACGAGCCACGATCCGCTGGACCTGACCTCCCTCCCTCTCTCACGCTGGGGTTCTCGGGTTTCTGGTCGTGCACCTCCTCCTCTCGCACTTCGCCTCTCCGGATCCTGTTTCTGCGCCTTGGTCTCTCGCGCTTTGCGGGGCGGAGGGGGATTTGCCACACGATGTCGGATCGACGAGGGTCGGCGTGGCAGACTCGGCCGGGACCTGAATCATCGTTAGGGAGGGCGGTCGCATGGGGCGCGAGTTTGCATCCGTCGGGGTGGTGGGGCTCGGGACCATGGGGGCCGGCATCGTCGAGGTCTTCGCCCGCAACGGGATCGACGTCCTGGCCGTCGAGGTCAGCGACGCGGCGCTCGGCCGCGGCGAGCAGACCCTGCGCGGCAGCGTCGACCGGGCCGTGCGCAAGGGCAAACTGTCCGAGGCCGAGCGCGACGAGCTGCTGAGCCGCGTCACGTTCGCGGTCGGGCTGCCCTCGCTGCACGCCGCGGACCTCGTCATCGAGGCCGTGCCCGAGCAGCTCGCGCTCAAGCAGCGGATCTTCGCCGAGCTCGACCGCGTGTGCAAGCCCGAGGCGATCCTGGCCACGAACACGTCCAGCCTCTCCGTCACCGAGATCTCGGTCGCCACGAGCCGTCCCAACCAGGTCGTGGGCATGCACTTCTTCAACCCGGCGCCGATCATGAAGCTGGTCGAGGTCGTGCGCACGGTCGTCACCGCCGACGACGTCGTCGCCGACATCGAGGGCCTGTGCGCGCGGCTGGGCAAGGTCGACGTGACCATCGGCGACCGGGCCGGGTTCATCGCCAACGCGCTGCTGTTCGGCTACCTCAACCAGGCCGTGTCCCTGCTCGAGGCGAAGTACGTCACCCGCGAGGACCTCGACGCCGCGATGCGCCTCGGCTGCGGCCTGCCCATGGGCCCGCTCGCGCTCATGGACCTCATCGGCCTCGACACCGCATACGAGATCCTCGACACCATGTACCGCCGGGGCGGCCGCGACCGCCGCCACGCCCCGGTGCCGCTCATCAAGCAGATGGTCACGGCCGGTCTCCTGGGCCGTAAGTCGGGGCGGGGCTTCTATACGTACGAGAAGCCGGGCTCGCCCGTGGTCGTGCCCGACGAGTTCACCAGCCTCGCCTCACGCGCCGGGCCCGTCTCGGCCGCGACCACATCGCCCGACTCGGCCGCGACCGCATCGCCCGCCTCGGCCGCGACCGCATCGCCCGCCTCGGCCGCGACCGCATCGCCCGTCGCGACCGGCTCGCCCGCGACCGCACCGCCGCCCGTCGCGACCGGCTCGGCCGCGACTGCGCCGCCCGCCTCGACAGGCGCGGACACGTTGCCCGGCGAGACGGCGGTTGGGGCTCCGGACCGCGGGGTCGAGCCGGCCGTGCTCGCGCGGGCGGTCGCGAAGGTCGGTGTCGTCGGCTCCGGCACGATGGCCACCGGCATCATCGAGGTCTTCGCCCGAGCCGGGTTCGAGGTCGTCTCCGTGACCCGCGGCGCCGAGCAGTCCGGCCGCACCTGCGAGACCTTGAAGACGTCGTTGAACAAGGCCGTCGTACGCGGCCGGCTCGACGAGGCCGGACGCGACGCCGCGCTGGGCCGGGTCACCTGGTCCGCGACCATCGAGCACCTCACCGACGTGGACCTGGTCGTCGAGGCGGTCGTGGAGGAGCTGTCGGTCAAGAAGGCCCTCTTCGCCTCGCTGGACGAGATCTGCAAGCCGGGCGTCGTGCTCGCGACCACCACGTCGAGCCTGCCGGTCATCGAGCTCGCGGTCGCCACCGAGCGCCCCGCCGACGTGGTCGGCCTGCACTTCTTCAACCCGGCGCCGGCGATGGGGCTGGTCGAGGTCGTGCGCACGATCCGCACCTCCGAGCAGGCCGTCGCCACCGCCACCGCGATCTGCCGGGCGTTGGACAAGCACGCGGTCGTGTGCGCGGACCGTTCCGGGTTCGTGGTCAATGCGCTGCTGTTCCCGTACCTCAACGACGCCGTGAAAATGGTCGAGGCCTCGTACTCGACCGCCGACGACATCGACCACGCGATGAAGCTGGGCTGCGGCTACCCGATGGGCCCGTTCGAGCTGCTCGACGTGGTCGGCCTGGACGTGGCCCTGGCCATCCAGCACGAGCTGTACCTTGAGCTGCGCGAGCCCGGCTTCGCCCCGGCGCCCCTGCTGGAGCACCTGGTGACGGCGGGCTACCTGGGCCGCAAGGTCGGCCGCGGCTTCCGCGACTACTCCCGGAGCTGACCGAGCCCACGGCCGCCGAGCCCGCATGAAGGTCGGCCGCGGCTTCCGCGACTACTCCCGGAGCTGACCGAGCCCTCGGCCGCCGAGCCCGCATGACCCCGGCACCGGTCGCGGGTCGAGCAGTGGACGCGGGCGCAGCGCGTGGCGGTGGTGGTCGTGCGCGGCGCGAGGTGGGAGATTGCCCGGGTGCGTGCCGCTCCCGGGTGCGGGTCGCGCGATGCGCCGGGCGTGCGGAGCGATAGGCCGGTCGCCCGTCGTGCACGCGCTCGGCCGGCTCGCGTGCCGCTCCCGGGTGCGGGTCGCGCGATGCGCCGAGCGTGCGGAGTGATAGGCCGGTCGCCCGTCGTGCACGCGCTCGGCCGGCTCGCGTGCCGCTCCCGGGTGCGGGTCGCGCGATGCGCCGAGCGTGCGGAGCGATGGCGACCGGCGGATACGCTGGACATGTGTCTCCCCGGCGCAACCACCCCAAGCGCGACGACGCACCGCCGCCGATCGACCTCGATCGGGTCAAGCGGGGCGTCGGCGCCGTGCAGCAGTGGAGCGACGGGGAGTGGCAGGTGCGCAACATCCCCGCGGGCGGGGCGACGAAGGCGTACCGCTGCCCGGGCTGTGACCAGGAGATCGGGCCGGGCGTCCCGCACCTGGTGGCCTGGCCCGCGGACGAGCGCGGGGACCTGACCGATCGGCGGCACTGGCACACCGGCTGCTGGCGCGCTCGCGACCGGCGCGGGCCCAACATCCAGCGGAGCCGCAGCGCGCCCCGCTACGGCTGAGAACGCCACCACCGCGCCCGAGACGATGCGAGCCGCCGAGGGCGCGAAGGCCGCCAAGTGGCGCGAGCCGCCGAAGGGGCGAAGGCCGCCGAAGGTGCGAAGGCCCGAGCGGTGCGGGCCGTTGACAGGTGCGAAAGGCCCCGAGTGCGCAGGCGGGAGCGTTAGGGCTGGGGAAGGTCGCGGCGCACGAACGAGCGCGTCTGCACCGGAACGAACGGCATCGGCTCCTGTGAGGACAGCCACGTCGATCGGCGGCGGCGGATGGACAGCCACGGCTCGCCCGCGACCGAGCGGGCCAGTGCCGCCGCGCTCAGCATCAGGCCCATCGCCCGGGTCCGGCCGGGGGTGAGATGCCGGTGCGCGAAGGCCATGCGCTCGGTCAGCAGGGCGGTGCTCACCAGGCGCGCCGGGCGCGGCGAGGGCGGGTTCGCGGTCATCTGCGCGTCGGGGACGAGGGTCGGGCGGGCGCCGAGGGCTCGTGCGCGTACCGACAGATCCGCCGTGGGAAGGCGCTCGTCGAAGCCGCCCAGCATGTCCCACAGCCCGCGCTCGATGAGCAGCATCCGCGGGGTCAGGGCCGGCACGGCGCCGCCGATCGCCCGGTCCAGCCGCGGCAGCCGTTCGGGGTCGAAGGGGAGGCTCAGTGCCAGGCAGGCCGTGCCCAGCAGGGTGGGCGCGGCCTCGACGGTGCGGCCGTCGTCGGCGCCGTCACGCAGGGTCCGGCCGGTGCAGAGCCGCTCGTCGGGGTGGGAGCCCGCGTGCTCGAGGAGCGTGCGGACCGCGTCGCCGACCGGCTCGAGGCCGGGGTCGAGGAACAGCAGCCACGGCGCCCGGGTGCTGGCCGCCCCGAGGTTCAGCGCGGCCGGCGCCGGCAGCGGCTCGTCCTGGCGGATCAGGGTGACGTCGCGGAAGGCGTGCCGCACGGCGGCCGCGGTGTTGTCGGTGGACCCGTTGTCCACCACGACCATCTCGGCCGGCACTTCCGTCCCGGACTGGATTGCGCCGAGTCCCCGCAGCAGACCGCCGCGCTCGTTGCGCGCGACGGAGACGATGCTGACGACCGGTGCTGGCTGGCTACTGCTCACGAGTGGCTCCCACGGCGAGGCTGAAGCTTCCCGGATAGTACCGGCGGCCGGGGTGACCCAAGCCGAAAGTACCGAGGGAGCTTGGCCGATCCGGCGGGTGACATTCCGGCGGATGGGCGCTGCGAGCAGCGAAAACGTAGATATTGGACATGAACTCAGCCCGGGTCCGACTGCCGCCGGGTGGCGTGTCGCTGCTATCCTCTCGACGGCGGCGCAGGAAAGCCCGGCCAGCTATTTGTGCTCATGCGTTCAAACATTCCTCGGACCATTGCCTTCCGGACCTGAAACGGAGTGCAGCCGGAAACGGGGACGAACGCAATGCACGACGGCGGCCGAGGCGATGGCTTGACGGTGACGCTCGGTTTAAGCCCCTGCGGTGTGTGATGGCGCTAGAACGGACGGTGATCATGCGGTGCTCATCGGTGATCATGCGTTCGGCCTGGTTATCGCGATCAGGTTCGATTGGTCGCCGTCACTGCCCGGTCCTTAAGTCCGGCATAGAACTCAATTAAGGCGACGCAGCGTGATTTCCGGCGCACGAGCGGCGTCTTGTCCTTTTTTCCCTTATTGGACGATGCCTTCGGCAAAGGTGCAGCACCGCTGGTGTCAATAGCACCTTCAGCCACGTCGGGAATGCGGCACGATGGTTCCGGCAATGGCCGCTTCCTCGGTACCTTACCGCCGGGGTTCGGCCGCCCAACGGCAGTCAAGGTGACGAACGCCACCGCATTTCACCTTCGATAAGTGGATTGAGCAGCACGTAAGGGGGTTGGGATGGTTTTGGCGGATTCGGCCACGGTCGAGACCGCGGTGATGGCGGCTTTCCCAGGGGTCCAGCGGCGCCGGCTCAGGTCGACCGGGCGCAATCTTCTCGTCGCGTTCCTCGGCGATACGCTGGCGGTCACGATCACCATCACGACCGTCGTACTGTTCATGGCCGGCGACCTGATGGGTGGGGCATTCGTCGCACCGGGCGTGGGGGTCGCGCCCGTGTACTCCGTCACCGCGTTCGGACTGTTCTGGCTGCTATTACTGGCGGGCAACCGCATGTACGACCGCTGGTTCCTGGAGAACCGCACCGGAATGATCTATCGGAGCCTGCGCGCCGCGGTGATCGCGGTCGCGATCCTGGCCCCGATCTGCGTGCTCTTCGACCTGCTGTACCTGCTCAAGCCGATCATCGTCGCCGTGCCCGTCGCCGCCGGCCTGACGATCGCCGGCCGCTACGCCACGCTCGCGGTGCTGCGCACGGTGCAGCGCGAGTACGTCCGCCAGCGCACCCTGGTCATCGGCCCGGCCGACTCGGTCGTCACGCTCCTCACGGCGCTGCGCCGCGATCGCTCCTACGGCCTGCGGGTCGCCGGAGCCTGCATCACGGACCTCGACCAGGCCCGCAAGGTCACCGCTCACTCCATCCCGGTGTACGACGACCTCAAGGACGTCGCCGGCACCGCACTCAGCACGGGTTGTACGGCGGTGCTGGTCGCGCTGCCGCTGGAGATGGACCCGTACAAGATGCGCCGCCTGGCCTGGGAACTGTCCGACAACGACATCGAGCTGCTGGTCGCGCCGGCCCTGCCCGAGGTCGCCCCCGAGCGCGTGGCCGTGCTGCCCAGCGGCGGCGGACCGCTGCTGCACGTGCGCGCCCCCGTGCTCACCGGCCCGCAGCGCGCGGTCAAGAACGTGCTCGACCGTCTGCTGGCCGGCATCCTGCTGATCCTGGCCGGACCGTTCATGCTGGTCATGGCGATCATGATCCGCGCCACGAGCCCGGGGCCGGCCCTGTTCCGCCAGCCGCGCGCCGGGATCAACGGCAAGGAGTTCACCTGCTACAAGTTCCGCACCATGGTCAAGGACGCGGACAAGCTGCGGCAGGAGATCGAGCACCTCAACCAGCACACCGAGGGCCTGCTGTTCAAGATGAAGCGGGACCCGCGGGTGACGAAGGTCGGCTCGATCCTGCGCCGCACCTCGCTCGATGAGCTGCCGCAGCTGCTCAACGTCATCAACGGCACGATGTCGATGGTCGGCCCGCGCCCGCCGTTGCTGTCGGAGGCCGCCGAGTACGACGACGACGTGCGCCGCCGCCTGCTGGTCAAGCCGGGCATGACCGGGTTGTGGCAGGTCAGTGGCCGCTCCGAGCTGTCCTGGCAGGAGTCGGTGCGGCTCGACCTCAACTACGTCGACAACTGGTCCCCGCTGCTCGACCTGCGCATCCTCGCCCGCACCGCGAACGCGGTCGTCCGGGGCACCGGCGCCTACTGAAGCTCGAGACGAACCCCCGGCGAGCCCGCTCGCCGGGGATTTTGCTGTCTCAGCGGGTGCTGAGGTCGCTGCCCCAGCCGCCCTTGTCGCGGCGGACCCGGCTCAGCGTGCGGTCCAGCACGAGCACGCCGAGGTAGGCGGCCGCGTCGACCGGGCTCACCTCGCGGCGCCGCAGCAGACCCGCCAGCGAGCCCAGGCCGGGCCCCGCTGCGCCGCCGGTCGTGTGCGGGCGCTGCAGGGCCGCGAGCTGGCGGTTGCCCCGGCGGACGCGGACCCGTCGGTTCAAGTGCGATTTGACGGTACGAGCTGGGCGCACCAAAGACCGGGCCTCGGACACCACCAGGCGCTCGTCCGGGGCGAAACTGGTGTGCACCCAGCCGTCATCGGCGATCACGTCCGGCATCGGGAAGACCCGTGCGTGGCCCGCCTCGGTGAGCACGTAGACGCCGACCCCGGCGAGCGCGCGCGTCGGCGCGAGGAGCCGGTGGTGCACGCGGTGGACCCGCCGCGCGATCGGCCCGACGCGGTCGAGATCGAGCTCGGGCACGGGCGCGCAGGCCAGCACGCCCGGCCGGGCACAGGCCCGGACCAGGGCCCGGACGGACTCGGCGGTCAGCTCGACGTCGGCGTCGAGGTAGAGCCGGGGGAAGCTGCGGCAGGCCTCGTCCCCGAGCCGCAGCGCGGGCACCTTGCCCGGCACGGGCGTGTCGATCACCCGCACCCCGGGGACGGCGGCCGCGGCCTCGGCGGTGGCGTCGCTGCACGCGTTGGCCACGACGATGACGTCGAACTCGCCGGGCTCGGCGCCCTCGAGCAGCCGGTTCAGGTTGCGCCCGATGACCGCGGCCTCGTTGTGGGCCGGGATGACGATGCTGACCATGGTTGCCGGTGCCCGGCGCTCAGGCGACGTGGATCTCGGCGGCCACCCCGAGCTCCACGAGGGTCTTGGCGATCTCCTCGTGGTACGCGGGGTTGGTGATGACGACCGCCCTCGGCTGCAGCGCGGTCAGCGTCGACGGCGGGTCGACCCGGTGCCCGGTCACGGGCAGGAACCGCCCCCACTTGCGCGGGTTGAGGTCCACGACGCCGGCCAGGGCGAGCTCGCGGTCGGCGAGGGTGAGGAACTGCACGCCCCGCGTCCCGGCGCCCCACAGCACCGGCTTGGCGCCCTCGGCGTCGAGGCGCGCGATGGTGGCCCGCCAGCGCTCCCGCTCGGCGTGGTGCCGCTCGGCGAAGCCGGCCCCGGCGGCGAGCTGCTTGTCGCGGGCCCGCAGCGAGGGCAGCTCGCCCGTGTGCGCGACGTGCCCGCCGGCGCGGGGGCGGTTGGCCGAGACCTCGATGTAGCGGTACATCCCGGAGAACAGCGTCCCGGTCGACTCGACCGTCCAGCCGGCCCGGCCGAAGATGCTCGCGAGGGCGTAGGCGCCGAAGTACGACACGCGCGGGTAGGTGACGTCCCAGCCGGCGCCGGCGAGCTCGTGCGCGGCGTCGGGGACCTCGACGTAGCCGAACACCTCGCGCCCGGCGGCCTGTTCACGCAGGTCGACCAGGAACTCGAACGGGTCGTCGAGGTGTTCGAACCAGTGGCGTGAGGTGAAGAAGTCGTACCGTGGGAGGCCGTCCTTGCGCGGCGCCAGCGCGCTGTGGAACGTGGTGGCGCCCTGCTCGCCCTCCTCGCCGGCGTACCGCGCGTCGTAGCCGACGCCGCCGGCCCCGCCGATCCGGGTCAGCTCCTTGAGGAACTCGCCCTGTTCGCACCCGATGTCCAGCACGAGCTTGCCGTTGAGGTCGTAGCGCTCGTTGAGGTTCTCGACGAGTTCGGTGGAGAACCGCTGGAAGGCGGGGGAGAAGTACAGGCTGGTGTCCATCGTCGTGTCGTAGACCAGCCGCTCCGGCTCGAACGCGATGTTGCGCACGTACGCGCAGCGCGGGCAGGCGGCGAGCGTCATCCGGCCGGTCGGCGAGGCGACGGCGTCGCCGTGCGCCTCCCAGTGCACGCCGTTGAGGACCGGGACGTCGCCGAGCTCGGCGAACGGGACGAGCTTGTCCTCGTCACAGGCGTCGCAGACGCGGGGGCCGTGCTCCGTGGTCACGCCGACACCCGCCGATCGTGCCGGGCTTCCCGGCGGTCATGGGCAGTGACGAGCACGCGCATAGCGAAGCTCCCGATCGTCGGCGGGTGGGAGGTGAGTTTATGGTTCGGCAAACGGCCGCGGGGTCGTCTGTCGATTTCCTGACTGGCACCTCTGCGTGGCGGGGTTCGGTTCAGATCTTGTTTTGTCGCGGGCCTTGTGGTTCGCAGGCCCTTTTGGTTCGCAGGCCTTGTGGTTCGGCGGCCTTTTGGTTCGGCGGCCTATTGGTTCGGCGGCCAGCAGTCTAAGGCGTCTTCGGCCGAGTGATGCGACCGGCCCGGATCGCGTTGTTTTCGGTGCTTCAGGCGAGGCTCAGCGGGTGCCGTTGGCCTCGACGGTGACCTTGCCGTTGGCCGGGAGCGCGGCGGTGGCGGCGGTCAGCTCCTCGTCGAGCTCGGCCCCGTCCGTCTTGGGCTCCTCCGTCTTCGTGGCCTTGGCGCCCTGGGCCTTCGACTTCCCGTTGCCGTTCGTGCTCGGCTTGGGCTCCGCCGCCTTCGCCTCCGCGGCCTTGAGCGCCTCGGCGGTCTCGGCCTTCGCGGTCGCGACCTCGGCCTCCAGGGTTGCCACCTTGGCCTTCAGGGTCTCGGCCTCGGCGGCGGCGGTGCGCAGGGAATCGGCCTCCGCCGCGGTCGCGCGCAGGGTCTCGGCCTCGGCGGCGGCCTCGCGCAGAGCACCGGCCTCGGCCTCCAGGGCGGCGATGCGGGCCTTGAACTGCGCGGCCTCGGTGTCGGCGGCGGCGCGGATCTCGGCCGTCTCGGCCTCGGCGGCGGCGCGGGCGGTCTCGGCGGCCTTCAGGGCCTCGTCGGCCTTGGTGGCGGCCTCCGCGCGCAGGGCCTCGGCCTCGGTCGCGGCCTTGGTGCGCACGCCCTCGGCGTGGGTCGCGGCCTCGGCCTTGACGGTCTCGGCGTGCGTGGCCGCCTCGGCCTTGACGGTCTCGGCCTGGGTCGCGGCATCCGTGCGCAGCGAGTCGGCCTCGGCGGCCGCGGCCGTGCGCAGGGACTCGGCCTCCGTGGACGCCGCGGCGCGCAGCGAGTCGGCTTCCGTCGCGGCGGCGGTGCGCAGCGAGTCGGCCTCCGACGCGGCGGCCGTGCGCAGGGCCTCGGCCTCGGCGGTGGCCGCGGCGCGCTGCTCGGCCAGCTCGGCGTCGTGGGCGGCGCGCAGGTCGCGCAGCTGCTGCTGGAGGGCCTCGCGGTGGGTGGCGACCTCGGCGTCGGCGGCCTGCTTGGCGGTGACCGTGTCGGCCTCGAGCTTGCGGCGGGCCTGCTCGGCGGCCTCGGCGGCCGCGGCCTCGGCCTGGGCGGCGAGGGCGGCCGCGGCCTCCTGGGCCTGCTTGGCGACCGCCTCCGCGGCCTCCTGGGCCTTGGCGGCCACGGCCGTGGCGGCCTGCTGAGCCTGGGCGGTGAGCGTGTCGGCCTCGTGCTTGGCCTGGGCGGCGAGCGTGGCCGCCTGCTCCTGCGCCTGCGCGACGAGCGCCGCGGCGTGCGACTTGGCGCCGGCGGTCTCCTGCTCGGCGGCGGCGCGCACGGTGTGGGCGTGCTGGTCGGCCTCGGTCTTGACGGCGGCGGCGTGCTGCTCGGCGGCCGTGCGCACCTGGTGGGCGTGGGCCTCGGCCTCGGCGCGGGCCTGCTCGAGCTGGGCGGTGGTGACCTGCGTGACGCGCTGGGCCTCGGCCTGGGCGGCGGCGACGATGCGCTCAGCCTCGCCGCGGGCGTTGGCGGCGCGGTCCTCGATCGCGCGGGCCTCGGCGTCCAGCGACGAGCGGCGGTGGGCGACCGAGCGCTCCTCCTCGGCGCGGCGGGCGGCGAGGGCGAGCTCGAAGTCCTCGTTGGCCTTGGCGGCGCGGTTGCGGGCCTCGGCGAGCAGGCGCTCGGCCTCGGCGCGCAGGCCGGCGATCTCCTGCACGGCGCCGGCGCGGATGTCGGCGGCCTGGTCCTCGGCGAGGCCCAGGATCTTCTCGACGCGCGGGCCGAGGTGGCGGAAGGAGACGACCTCGCCGCGCCCGGGCGCGTGCCGGCGCAGCTCCTGCATCTCCATCTGGAGGTCCTGCACCTGCGAGGCGAGGGCCTGGACCTGGCCCCACACCTCCTCGTTCTCCAGCTTCAGCGCGGCGATCTCGTTCTCGGACTGCGTCCAGTACTTGTCGACCTGGTCACGCCGGTATCCGCGGATCGCCGTTTCGAAGTCTGGCTCCGAGGACACCCCGGTGCCCGAGTTGAAGAGGTCGCCGCCGTCTGACATAACACCCATCCTCACACGCAACGTCCCGCCACGCGCAATTACACACTGCGCGTGACGGGACGTGCGATCGAACTCCCCGTGAATGATTGCAATCGGTCCGGTTTTGGTTGCGGCCCGCAATCCTGAGAAGCGGCACGATCGCCGCGACCCCGTGCTGTCAGGCGGAGACCTTCTCGCCGTCCGACTTGCCCTTCTTGTCGCCGCCGCCCTGAGCCGGCGCCGTCGGCATGATCCCGGCCAGACCGGAGAGCATCTGCCCAAGCTGCGACGTAACCGCATCCTTCTGGCGGGTGAGATCCTCGACCTCGCGGCGAGCGCGCTGCGTCGTGTCCTCGGCCTCGCTACGGGCCTCACTGAGCACCCGGTGGGCCTCGGCGCGGGCCTCGTTGACGGTCTTGTCGGCGAGGTTCTTCGCCTTGTCGACGGTCTCGGCGGCGGCCCGCTCCGACTCGACGCGGCGGGTCTCGGCGCGCTGCTCGATCTCCTTGGCCCGGTCCTCGGCCGCCCGGGCGCGCCCCTCGGCCTCGGTGACCAGCTTCTGGGTGGCGGCGACGGCGGAGGCGTGCCGCGCGGACTCGTCGCGCTCGGCCTTCTCCTGCCGCTCGGCGATCTCCAGCGCGAGGGACTGCAGGTCCTTGTCGCGCTTGTCGCGGGCGTCGGTGAGCAGCTTGGTCGCCTCGGCGCGCTTCTCCTCGGCCTCGCGAGCGGCCTTGGCGCGCAGCTGGGTGATCTCCCGCTCGGCGGTGGCCCGCAGCGTGGCGACCTCACGCTCGACGGTCGCCTTGAGCTCGGCGACCTCGTGCGCGGTGGCCGTGCGCAGCTGCTTGGTCTCGCGCTCGGCGTCCGCCCGCAGCGTGTCGGCCTCGCGCCGGGCCTGCACCCGGACCTCGGCGGCCTCCCGCTCGGCGGCCGTGCGCAGGTTGCCCGCCTCCCGCTCGGCGGTCGCCTTCATGGCCGCCGACTCGGCGCGCGCCTTGTCGGTGATCTCGCGGGCCTCCAGCCGGGCCGCGGAGATGATGCCCTCGGACTCGCGCTTGGCCTCGCCCCGGTGGTCGTTGGCCTGCTCCTCGGCCAGCCGCAGAATCTGCTCGACCCGCGTGCCCAGCCCCGAGAGCGTCGGCCGGTTGTTCTCTTCCAGCTGCTTGTTGGTGTCGCTGAGCTTCTGCTCCATCGTGCCGAGCCGCTGCTCGGCCTGACGGACCCGGCGCTGGGCCTCGGCGAGTCGGCCCTCGGCCTCTTCGCGGGCCTGATTGGCCTGCTGCATCTGCGCGGTGAGGCGCTGCAGCTTGCTGTCGACCTGCTGACGGTCGTAACCGCGCAGGACAACACTCAGCTCTTCGTGATCAGAGCCGTTCTGGAAGAAGTCAACCGAGGACTGCTGCTGGGGCATTGGCACATACTTGCAGACCACCCGGGGGAGTTCGCAAGGGTGGAACGGCTATCTTCCGCACGGCCCTCATGGTCAACTTTCCCAGGCCAGGACACGCCGCATTTTTGTCACGCGTTCTGGGCGTGGCGCGATGAGCTGGACGTGCGGCTCGAATGGCCGAATCGACCGGAACGCGTGGGTGCTTGATCCCCACCGCGTTGGTGGGGGATCGAGTGACCGGCGGGTGAGCACCGCGCGGGTGCCGAGTTCGCACCACGCCACGCCCCGTCCTCGCCGCACCCTGTCTCGCCCCGCGCCTCGGCCCCGCGCCTCGGCCCCGCGCTCGCCCCGCGCCCGCGCTCGCCCCGCGCCCGCGCTCGCCCCGCGCCCGCGCTCGCCCCGCGCCCGCGCTCGCCCCGCGCCCGTTGCGCCCGCCGTCTTCGCCGCGCCCCCATACCCCGTGCTCCGCCCGCCCGCCCGCTCCCGCGCCGCGCCCGTGCTCGTTGCGCCCGCGTCGGCCCCGCGTCCGTGCTCGCCGCGCCCGCGCCCCGCGCTTGGGTCCGCGCCGCGCATGCGCCTCGCACTCGGATCCGCCCCGCGCCCGTGCTGCGCCCGAGGTTGCGGCGGAGGAACGAGCTCACGCGCGGTCGGAGCCGGGCTGTGCGGGGTGGGAGCTGCGAGAACGGGTGCTGGGCGGGCGGTATGTGCGCGTCCGGGCGGGGCGGACGCGGACGCGGGTGTGGGTGCGGGTGCGGGTGCGGGTGGTGCGGGGTGGGAGCGGGCGCGGGGCGGGCGCGGAGCCAGAGCCGGCGCGGGCGAGGCGCGGGGCGGACGCGGGTGCGGGTGGTGCGGGGTGGGAGCTGCGGGGACGGGGGCTGTGCGAGTGGCATGCCCGCGCCCGCGCCGAGACCGGGCGCGGGAAGTGAGGGGTCAGCGGGCGTGGGTGGCCAGGTCAGCGGTTGCGGAAGCGGTTGATGGCCGGCTCGTGCCGCGCCCGCAGCGCGCCGTCGCGAACGCCCAGGCCCTCCGACGGGGCGAGGGCCAGCACGCCGACCTTGCCCTGGTGGAGGTTGCGATGCACGTCGTACGCGGCCTGCCCCGTCTGCTCCAGCGGGTACACCCGGGAGAGGGTCGGGTGGATGCGCCCCCGGGCGATGAGACGGTTGGCCTCCCACGCCTCCCGGTAGTTTGCGAAATGGGAGCCCACGATGCGCTTGAGGTGCATCCAGAGGTACCGGTTGTCGTACTGGTGCGCGAACCCCGAGGTCGAAGCGCACGTGACGATCGTCCCGCCCCGCTTCGCCACGAACACGCTGGCGCCGAACGTCTCGCGGCCCGGGTGCTCGAAGACGATGTCGGGGTCCTCGCCGCCGGTCAGCGCGCGGATCTCGGCGCCGAAGCGCTTCCACTCGTCCGTGTCCTGGGTGTGCTCGTCGCGCCAGAAGCGGAAGCCGGAGCGGTCGATCACCAGCTCGGCGCCCATCGCCCGGCACAGCTCGGCCTTCTGCGGGCTGGAGACCACGCACACGGGCGTCGCGCCGCCGTTGAGGGCGAACTGCACCGCGTACGAGCCCAGGCCGCCCGAGGCGCCCCAGATGAGCACGATGTCACCCTGCTTCATCCGGGCGCCGTGGTGGGAGACGAGCTGGCGGTACGCCGTCGAGTTGACCAAGCCGGGGCACGCCGCCTCCTCCCAGGACAGGTGCGCGGGCTTGGGCATGAGCTGGTTGGCCTTGACCAGGGCCAGCTCGGCCAGGCCGCCGTAGTTGGTCTCGAAGCCCCAGATGCGCTGCTGCGGGTCGAGCATCGTGTCGTCGTGCCCGGCGGCGTCCTCGAGCTCGACGCTCAGGCAGTGCGCGACGACCTCGTCGCCCGGCTTCCACTTGCTCACCCCTGGCCCGACGCGCAGCACCACGCCGGCCGCGTCGGAGCCGACCACGTGATACGGCCGGTCGTGGCGCGCGGCCAGAGCGTTCAATGTGCCGTACCGACGCAGAAACCCGAACGTCGAAACCGGCTCGAAGATCGAGGTCCACACCGTGTTGTAGTTGACCGCGGAGCCCATCACGGCGATGAGCGCCTCGCCCGGCCCGACCTCAGGGGTGGGGATCTCCTGCACGTGCAGGGACTTGCGGGGGTCCTTCTCGCGCGTCTCGAGCCCGTCGAACATGGCCGCCTCGCCGGCGCGCACCACGACGCCCCGGTAGCTGTCCGGCACCGGGAGCCCGGCCACCGCCCGCAGCTCGGCGGCCGGGTCCGGGGCGCCTTCCGCCTGCATGATCGCGTCGAGGATGTGCTGCATCGCTGGCGCTCCTAACGTCCGGTGAGGAAGCGTCGCCGCACACGGCGGCCGACGACCATGGGGACCGTCCACACATCTCGATCCCCGGGCCGGACGTTACTGACCGGTAACTAGGCGCGGAAGGCGCTAGTGAGAAACTGCATCAGCGGGCTGTACCAGCTCGACCAGCACGCCCCCGGCGTCCTTGGGGTGCACGAAGTTGATCCGCGAGCCGGCGGTGCCGCGCCGCGGCTCCGCGTACAGCAGCCGCACCCCGCGCTCGCGAAGGGCGGCGCACGCGGCGTCCACGTCGGTCACGGTGTACGCCAGCTGCTGCATCCCCGGCCCGCTGCGCTCGAGGAACTTGGCGATCGTCGACTCCGGCGACAGCGGCGCGAGCAGCTGCAGGCACCCACCCTCGGGCGTCGGGCCGACCGAGAGCATGGCCTCGCGCACGCCCTGCTCCTCGTTGGTCTCCTCATGGACGCAGCGCATCCCGAACACGCGGCCGTAGAAGGCGATCGCCTCGTCGAGGTCGGCCACGGCGATGCCGACGTGGTCGATGCGCTGAATGCCGATGGGTGATATATCCAACTTCTGAGCCGAGGTCTCCATGGCGATAGTCTGAACTGATCCAACGTTCAGGTCGCGACGATGCGATGTGAACCTTCTCTCGGAAGGTCTCCTGCGATGACTCAGTCGGTGATCGTCAACGGCGCCCGCACGCCGATGGGCCGCCTGCTCGGCGCCCTCAAGGACTTCCCGGCCACCAAACTGGGCGAGGTCGCGATCCGGGCCGCGCTCGAGCGCTCGGGGGTCGCGCCGGAGCAGGTGCAGTACGTGATCATGGGTCAGGTTCTGCAGGCCGGCGCCGGGCAGATGCCCGCTCGCCAGGCGGCGGTGGGTGCCGGGATCCCCATGCACGTCCCCGCGCTCACGATCAACAAGGTGTGCCTGTCCGGCCTCGACGCGATCGCGCTCGCCGACCAGCTCATCCGCGCGGGCGAGTTCGACATCGTCGTGGCCGGCGGGATGGAGTCGATGACCAACGCGCCGCACCTGATGCTCGGGCAGCGGCAGGGGTACAAGTACGGCGACGTGGTGATCAAGGACCACATGGCCCTCGACGGGCTCACCGACGCCTACGACCAGGTCTCCATGGGCGAGTCGACCGAGCGGCACGTGGCCCGCCTCGGCATCACCCGCGAGGCCCAGGACGCGTTCGGCGCGGCCAGCCACCAGAAGGCCGCCGCCGCGCAGAAGAACGGCCACTTCGCCGAGGAGATCGTTCCGGTCGAGATCCCGCAGCGCAAGGGCGACCCGCTGGTCGTCGCCGACGACGAGCAGATCCGGCCCGAGACCACCGTGGAGAGCCTGGCCAAGCTGCGCCCGGCGTTCACCAAGGACGGCACCATCACCGCCGCGACCTCCTCGCCGATCTCCGACGGCGCCTGCGCCGTGGTCGTGATGAGCAAGGCCAAGGCCGAGGAGCTGGGCCTGACCTGGCTCGCCGAGATCGGCGCCCACGGCAACGTCGCCGGCCCGGACAACTCGCTGACCAGCCAGCCCTCCAACGCCATCAAGCACGCGCTGGGCAAGGCCGGGCTGAGCGCCGGCGACCTCGACCTGGTCGAGATCAACGAGGCCTTCGCCGCCGTCGGCGTGCAGTCCACCGCCGACCTCGGCATCGACCCGGCGATCGTCAACGTCAACGGCGGCGCGATCGCGCTCGGCCACCCCATCGGCATGAGCGGTGCCCGGCTCGCCCTCACCCTGGCCCTGGAGCTGCGCCGGCGCGGCGGCGGCCTCGGCGCGGCGGCCCTGTGCGGGGGCGGCGGCCAGGGCGACGCGCTGCTGCTGCGCGTGCCCAAGCAGTGACGATCCGCCGCTCGCGCGACGTGCCCGCGCTCGTGGGGGCCGCCCGGGAGGGCGACCCCCGCGCCGTGGCGCGCCTGATCAGCCTGGTCGAGGACGGTGACGAGGCGCTGCCGGCCATCGCGGCGGCGCTCGCCCCGCACACCGGCACGGCCGCGGTGATCGGGCTCACCGGCTCGCCGGGCGTGGGCAAGTCCACGACGACGAACGAGCTCGTCCGGGCGTTCCGCAAGGCCGGGCGGCGGGTCGGGGTGCTCGCCGTCGACCCGTCCAGCCCGTTCACCGGCGGCGCGATCCTCGGCGACCGGGTGCGCATGCAGGACCACGCCACCGACCCCGGCGTCTACATCCGCTCCATGTCCAGCCGCGGCCACCTCGGCGGGCTCTCGGCGGCCACGCCCCAGGCGGCCCGGGTGCTGGAGGGCGCCGGCTGCGACCCCGTGGTGGTCGAGACCGTCGGGGTCGGCCAGGCCGAGGTCGAGATCGCCGGGCTGGCCGACACCACCGTCGTGCTGCTGGCCCCGGGCATGGGCGACGCGATCCAGGCGGCCAAGGCCGGCTTGCTGGAGATCGCCGACGTGTTCGTGGTGAACAAGGCCGACCGCGACGGCGCCGACGCCACCTACCGCGACATCCAGAACATGATCGGCCTCGGCGAGCGCGCCCCCGGGCAGTGGCGCCCGCGCGTCGTGCGCTGCGTCGCCGCGCGGGGTGAGGGCATCGACGAGCTGGTCGAGGCGATCGAGGCGCACCGGTCGTACCTGCACGACTCCGGCGAGCTCGACGCCCGCCGGGTCCGGCGCGCCGAGGCCGAGATCGAGGCGATCGCGCTGGGCACGCTGCGGGCCCGCATGAAGGACCTGCGCCGCGGCGACGCCCTCGCCACGCTGGCCCGCGACGTCGCGGGCGGCCGCACGGACCCCCACGCCGCGGCCGGCGCCCTCCTGGCCCAGCTCGGCTAGTGTCTGCGGGTCAACCAACCCGCTGATCAGCACCTTGGGGGCTCACGTGACGGCCTGGACCGTCATGCTGCGCGGCATCCGGTACCGGGCCGGCCGGTCGTTCGTGGTCCTGCTCCTCGCCGTCACGGCGACCACGGCGGCCGTCCTCGCCCCCGCGTACAGCCGGGCCGCGCAGCAGTCCGTCCTCACCGACGGCCTCACCGGCGCGACCGGGCTGACCGTCGGCGCGAAGGGCACGCGGGACAGCGCCGCCTTCCTGGACCTGGCCGAGATCCGGCTGGTCATGAACGCGGCCCTCGACCAGGACCGGCCGCTCGGCGACCGGCTCGGCCGCCCGGTCGCGGCCATCGACACGGAGGTCACCTACGCCGGGGCCGGCGCCCGGCTCGCCTACCGCCAGGACGTCTGCGCGCAGCTGCGGCTCGAGGGCGACTGCCCGGACGAGCCGGGCGAGGTCGCGGTCAGCCGCCGCACCGCCGACGCGCACCACCTCCGGGCCGGCGACTCGATCGCCGTGCACCTCGGGCCCGCGGGCGCCGGGCGGGACAAGACGTTCAAGATCAGTGGGCTGTACTCCCCGAAGGACGCCGACGCCGCGTACTGGGGCCGCACCGCGTACTTCAGCGCCGGCTCCGACGGCGAGGGGGAGCGGGCCGACTCGCTGTTCAGCCTGACCGAGGAGGACCTGCGGGCCGAGCCGGGCGCGACGCTGTCGACGCGGCTGGAGTACCCGCTGCGCGCCGAGCGCGTCCGCCTCGACGACGTCGCCGGGCTGCGCGACAGCCTCCGCGCGCTCGCCGGCCGGATGCGCGGCCACGAGTTCGAGGTCACCACCACGCTGCCGGCGGTCCTGCAGGCCGTCGACGCCCAGCAGGGGGCGATCGCGCGGACGGCGCCCGTCATCGCCGTACCGCTGCTGCTGCTGTGCTGGTTCGTGCTCTTCCTGCTCGTGGCCTCGCTCACCGAGGAGCGCGGGCCCGAGATCGCGCTGGCCAAGCTGCGCGGCTACCCGGCCGGGCGCGCCGCGCGCTTCGGCCTCGGCGAGGTCCTGCTGCTCACCGCCGCGGCCGTGCCGATCGGCCTCGCCGCCGGGCTCGGCCTCGTCCAGGCCGCCGCGAGCGCCCTGCTGGCGCCGGGGGTGCACGCCGAGCTGCGCTGGCCGGTGTTCGCCGCGGCCGGGATCGCGCTCGCCGCGAGCGTCGGCGCCGCGCTGCTGGCCGCCCGGGCCACGCTCGCCCGCCCGGTCCTCGGCCTGCTGCGCCGCGTGCCCGAGCGCCGCGGCCGGAGGGCCGGGCTCGCCGAGGGCATCGTCGTCGCGCTCGCCGCGGCCAGCCTGGTCGCCGCCGCCGGGGACCGCACCTCACCGCTGGCCCTGCTCGCCCCGCCGCTGCTCGCGCTGGTCCTCGGCATCGCCGCCGCCCGCCTGCTCGGGCTGTGGTCGGCGGCCCGGCTGCGCCTCGCGCGCCGCCGCGGCCGGATCGTGCCGCTGCTGTCCGCCGCGCAGCTGTCGCGGCGCCCGGGCGGGCAGCGGCTCGTCGTGGTGCTCACCGTGGCCGTCGCGCTGCTCTCCTTCGCCGCGACCGCCTGGGACGTCGCCGCCCGGGCGCGCGGGGACGCCGCCGAGGACGCCGTCGGGGCGCAACGGGTCTACACGGTCAACGCGCCGCACCCGGAAGCGCTCGAGGCGGCCGTCGCCGAGGCCGATCCCGGTGGGCATGCGATGGCGGTCGTACGGGCGAGCCAGCGCTTCGACAACGCCCCGATCGAGCTGCTGGGGGTGCAGTCCGACCGGCTCGCCGACGTCGCCGTCTGGCGCGGGCACTCCCGCGAGCAGGTCGGCGGCGTCGCCGCGCGCCTGCACCCGTCGGCGCCCGACCCGCTGCGCCTGGGCCGCGAGCTCGGCGCCGAGGTGAGCGTCGACGCGCTGCCGGCCAAGCCCGCCCTGCGCCTGGCCGCGATCGTGGCCGGCCCCGGGCAGCCGCCGCGCACCGTCACCCTCGGCGCGCTGGCCAAGGGCACCCACGGCTACCACGCGGCGCTCGTGGGCTGCACCGCCGGCTGCCGGCTCATCGGGCTCGCGGTCGGCCGGTCGGCGGGCGGCAGCGACCCCTTCGCGGTCACCGTCACCGTGCGCACGTTGTCCAGCGACGGCGAGCCGCTCGCCCCCGGCTTCGACCTCGCCGGGCGCTGGCGGGCCCGGCCGGCCGCGAACGGCGGGGCCACGGTGACCGTGCGCGCGGGCGCGGCGCTGGGCGTCGACGTTTCCGGCAGCGACCCCGCCGACGCCGTGGTCGAGCACGTGGACACCCCGGACACGCTGCCCGCGGTGCTGGCCGGTGGGGCGCCGGCCGACGACGCCGAGGCCGCCGCGTTCAGCCTGCCCGGCTTCTCGGACCAGCCGCAGCCGTTCGCGGTCGCGGCCCGCGCCGACAGCCTCCCGCGGGCCGGTCGCCGCGCGGTGATGTTCGACCTCGACTACGCCACGCGCCTCGCCGAGCGCACCGCGAGCCTCGCCGACAACGGCAGCCTGCGCTACGAGGTGTGGGCCGCGCCCGGAGCGCCCGCGGACCTGGCCGCCCGGCTCGGCGCCCGGGGCGTGCAGGTGCTCGGCACCGAGACGATCGACGGCTTCACCGAGCGGCTGGCCCGGGGCGCCCCCGCGCTCGGGCTCCGGCTCTACCTGCTCGCCGGGGGCACGGCGATCCTCCTCGCGCTCGGGGTGGTGCTGCTGAGCGCGTACGTCGGCGTCCGGGCCCGCCTCGACGAGCTGGCGGCGCTGCGGGTCGCCGGGGTGCGGGCGGGGCAGCTGCGCCGGGCGCTGCTGCGGGAGTACCGCGCGCTGCTCGGCCTGCCCCTCGTGGCCGGGCTGGCCGCGGGCATCGCCGGCGCGCTGGTCATGCTGCCCGGGGTGCCGCTGGTGACGGTCGGGGAGCCGGCCGGCTCGTTCTCCTACGAACCCGGGTTCGGGGCGCTGCCGGTCGCGCTCGGGCTCACCGTGCTCGGACTCCTGGTGACCGTGGTGCTCGTGCTGCGGCTGCTCGGCCGGGCCACGCCCCTGCGGCTGCGGGACGGCGGGCAGTGAGCGGTTCGGAGCGCAGCGGAGAGGCCGCTCACCATGAGTTCAGTGTTGTCTCGCGTCGGTGCCGGAGCGAAGCGGAGGCGGCAACGTGAGCGCCGGGCTGGCGGTCATGTGCCGGGGGCTGGTGTACATCTACCGGCTGGAGGGGTACGACATCGTCGCCCTTTCCGGGGTGGACCTGGACATCTCGGCCGGGGAGTCGGTCGCGCTGCTCGGGCCCTCGGGCTCCGGCAAGTCCACGCTCCTGTCGCTGCTGGCCGGGCTCCTGCCACCGTCGGCGGGACGGCTCACGGTCGGCGAGCACGACCTCGTGCGCGCGACGCCGGCCGAGCTCCAGGCGATGCGCGCGGCCGACGTCGGCGTGGTGCTGCAGGGGGCGTCGCGGAATCTGCTGCCGTACCTCACCGCCGAGCAGAACGTCCGTTTCGCCCAGCGCGCGGTCCCCGGCGACCGGCGCCGCGGCCTGCCCGAGCCCCGCGACGTGCTCGCGACGGTCGGGCTCACCGGACGCGCACGCAACCGGCAGCGGCCGCAGCGACTCTCTCCTGGTGAGCGTCAGCGGTTGGCGCTCGCCGTGGGGCTGGCCGGACGGCCGGGCCTGCTGCTCGCGGACGAGCCGACCAGCCAGCTCGACCCCCGGGCGCGCGACGAGGTGCTCACGGCCCTCGACGCGGTCCGCCGGGCGGGCACGACCGTGGTGGTCGTGACCCACGACCCGGACGTGGGGCGGCGCCTGGGCCGGACGGTCACCATCCGCGACGGCCGGGTCGGGGCGGAAGGCCGGCGAGGAGAGGACTACGCGGTCGTGGGCCGCGACGGTACGGTGCATCTGCCGCAGGACGTGCTGCGCATGCTGCCGCCGGGGACATTGGTGGGCGTCGAGCCCCAGCCCGACGGCACGGTGCTGCTGGTCCCTGCCCGAGCCAACGTGGAGGGATTGCAGTGAAGACGCTGACGGTCGAGGGGGTCACGGTCGCGTACGAGCGGGACCACCCGGTGCTGCGCGACGTGTCGGTCGTGGTGTCCCCGGGCCAGATCCTGGCCGTGACCGGGCCCTCGGGCGCGGGCAAGACCACGCTGCTGTGGGCGATGGCCGGCCTCCTGCGCCCGGCCGAGGGCGTCGTGACGGTCGACGCGACGCCGCTGCGCGACCGCGACCACGCCGTCTCGGAGCGCGTGGTGCTCATCCCGCAGGACAACGGGCTCGCCGCGATCCTCACCGCCCAGGAGAACATCCAGGTCGCCATGATCGCGGGCGGCTCGGCCCCGGCCGACGCCCGGCGCGCCACGGTCTCCTCGCTCGAGCGGCTCGGCCTCGCCGGGCAGGCCGACCAGCTGGTGGAGGAGCTCTCCGGTGGTCAGCAGCAGCGCACGGCGATCGCGCGGGGCCTGGCCCTGCACGGCGACGTGCTGCTGGCCGACGAGGTGACCAGCGAGCTGGACGCGACCAACCGGCAGAAGGTGATGGAGCTGCTGCAGGAGGAGGCCCGGCGGGGCGCCGCGGTGGTGTTCGCGACCCACGACCCGGAGGCCGCGGCCGCCTGCGACCGCGAGCTGCACCTCTCGGACGGGGCGGCCCAGCTGGTGCGCGGCTGACCGCACTGTCTTCGCCGTGACTCAAGCCACCTCCCGGCCCTGATTCGCGAGTACGCTGCTCGCGTTTTTCATGACTCTGGGGAGTAGTGATCATGAGCGAAACCACCGACATCCACGACCCCGATCTCACCGGCGACGCGCTCGCCACCGTCGAGCCGGCCTCGGGCGTCGTCGTGCCGGCCCAGGCCGGGGCGCCCGAGCAGGAGCACTCGCGCTTCGACGAGGCGGCCGAGAAGGTCACCACGTTCGCGACCGGCGCGGCGGACCGGGTCGGCGAGTTCGCGGCCAGCACCGCCGCCGCCTCCGGGCGGGTCGCGTCGCAGGTGGTCGACCGGCTGCGCAACAACGCGGAGCTGACCGCCGACCGCGGCACCACGACCATCGCCGACGAGGTGGTGGAGAAGATCGCCGGCATCGCCGCGCGGCAGGTCGAGGGCGTCTACGACCTCGGCGGCGACGTCGCCCGGGTGTTCGCCGCGGTCCGCGACCGCATCGGCCTCGGCGACGACGAGCGGGAGAACGGCAACCGGGGCGTCTCGGTGCGCCTCGAGGGCCGCAATGCCACGGTGCGGGTGACGCTCGTGATCGAGTACGGCTACGTCGTGTACTCGGTGGCGGAGAAGGTGCGCACGCAGGTCATCGGCTCGGTGGAGAACCTGCTGGGGCTGGAGGTCACCGCCGTGGACATCGTCGTGGACGACGTGCACGTCGAGGATCGGGACAAGGCGGCGAAGTAGGCGGCACCGGCGAGGCCCGCGCCGAGTGGCGCGGGCCTTAGCGATCGTTCAGGTGGCCCGCTAGCATCGTGGTATGGATGCCCACGACATCGCGGAGGGGCGCGCCCGCTGGCAGCGCCGCTACGACGAGGCCCGCAAGCGTGACGCCGACTTCACCACGCTGTCCGGCACGCGGGTCGAGCCCGTGTACGGTCCGCCCGAGGGCGCCGACGTGCCCGGCTTCGAGCGGATCGGCTGGCCCGGCGAGTATCCGTACACGCGCGGCCTGCACCCGACCGGGTACCGAGGCCGCACGTGGACCATCCGCCAGTTCTCCGGGTTCGGCAACGCGCAGCAGACCAACGCGCGGTACAAGATGCTGCTCGGCGCGGGTGGCGGGGGCCTCTCGGTGGCCTTCGACATGCCCACCCTCATGGGCCGCGACTCCGACGAGCCGCAGTCGCTGGGCGAGGTGGGCCACTGCGGCGTCGCGATCGACTCCGCCGCCGACATGGACGTGCTCTTCGACGGCATCCCGCTGGCCGACGTGACCACGAGCATGACCATCTCCGGGCCCGCGGTGCCGGTGTTCTGCATGTACCTGGTGGCGGCCGAGCGGCAGGGCGCCGATCTCGCGCGGCTCGACGGCACGCTGCAGACGGACATCTTCAAGGAGTACATCGCCCAGAAGGAGTGGCTCTTCCCGCCCGAGCCGCACCTGCGCCTCATCGGCGACCTCATGGAGTACACGAACCGGAACATCCCGCGCTACAAGCCGCTGTCCGTGTCCGGGTACCACATCCGCGAGGCCGGCTCGACCGCCGCTCAGGAACTCGCGTTCACCCTCGCCGACGGCTTCGGCTACGTCGAGCTGGGCCAGTCCCGCGGGCTCGACGTCAACACGTTCGCGCCCGGGCTGAGCTTCTTCTTCGACGCGCACATCGACTTCTTCGAGGAGATCGCCAAGTTCCGCGCCGCGCGGCGCATCTGGGCCCGCTGGCTGCGCGACGTCTACGGCGCCACCAGCGAGAAGGCGCTCTGGCTGCGCTTCCACACCCAGACCGCCGGGGTCTCGCTGACGGCGCAGCAGCCGTACAACAACGTCGTGCGCACCGCCGTCGAGGCGCTCTCGGCCGTGCTGGGCGGCACGAACTCGCTGCACACCAACGCGCTGGACGAGACCCTCGCGCTGCCGACCGACGAGGCCGCCGAGATCGCCCTGCGCACCCAGCAGGTGCTCATGGAGGAGACCGGCATCACCAGCGTCGCCGATCCGCTCGGGGGTTCCTGGTACGTCGAGGCGCTCACCGACAAGATCGAGGCCGAGGCGGAGGCGATCTTCGCCCGGATCCGGGACATGGGTCACGATGGTTCGATCACCGCGGGCATCCTGCGCGGGATCGAGGACGGCTGGTTCATGAGCGAGATCGCCGACTCCGCCTTCGCCTACCAGCAGGCGGTCGAGAAGGGCGACAAGCGCGTCGTCGGGGTCAACGTGCACACCGGCTCGGTCACCCGCGACCTGGACATCCTGCGCGTCTCCCACGAGGTCGAGGTGGAGCAGAACAAGCTCCTCGCCACCCGGCGCGCCGAGCGCGACAACGCGGCGGTCAAGGAGCGGCTGGAGCGCATGGTCGCGGCCGCGCGCGGCGAGGAGAACATGATCCCGTCGATGCTGGACGCGGCCCGGGCCGAGGCGACGCTCGGTGAGATCTGCGGGGCGCTCAAGGACGAGTGGGGCATCTACCGGGAGCCGGCCCGCTTCTAGCCCGACCGGTCCAGCCCGCCTGCGTTACCGAACCGCAATGTAACTCCGCAACCGGCACCTTCCCCCGCTGGTCTTCTTACGAACGACTAGACCTCGGGGGAGGGGCCTTGCTGGCAGTCGTGCTTGCAGCGTTGCGGGCCCGCCGTGTCCAAGCGCTGACGTTGGTGCTGCTCAGCACCCTCGCCGCCGCGGCCGCGGCGGCCGCACCCTGGTATGTGCTGGCTTCGACGGAGCGGATCGCCAACCGGCACGTGGAGCACGCGCCGATCCAGGAGCGGTCGCTGGAGACGATCGGCGAGGGGCCCGTCGAGGGCGGGTCCGTCGAGGCGCAGATCGCCGCCCAGGCCCAGCTGACCCAGCGCATCGTGGGGCTGTCGGGCCTCGTGACGTACACGGAGGCCTATCTCGACGGCCGCCCGACCACCGGCAGCTCGCAGGCGGCCAAGGGCGGCGGCAACGAGGAGCGCACCTCCGACTCCCAGCTCGTCGTGCGCACCGACGCCTGCTCGCACGCGACGTTCGAGGGCCGCTGCCCGGCCGCCGCCGACGAGGTCGCACTCAGCTACCGGACCGCCCGCTGGCTGCGGGTCAAGGCCGGCGACACGATGACCTACGTCACGCCGAAGCTGCCCCGGCCGCTGCCGCTCAAGGTCGTCGGGGTGTACCGCCCCGACGACCCCAACGCCCCGTTCTGGAGCAGCAACAACGACCTCGTCGCCAAGGCGCTGCCGACCAGCGCCCCGCCGGAGATGACCGAGCCGGTCGACGACGCCGTGCTGGCCGCGCCCGCGCTGTTCGACCACAGCCTGGCCCCGGCCGGGGTAGCCATCCGCACGATCACCGACATGGTGGCCGAGCCGCAGCTGCTCGTCGACAACGCGCCCGAGGACGTCGGCGCGCGGCTGGCCGGGGCGACCGTCGAGGCCGGCAACAACCGGCTGACGCTCAACACCCAGCTGCCGGCGACCATCGACAAGGTCGAGCGCGACCGCCGGCTCGTGTCGCTGGGCGTGCCGGTCGGCGCCTTCCAGCTGCTCGTGCTGTGCTGGTTCGCGCTGTACCTCGCGGTCAAGTACACCGGCGAGGAGCGGCGCCCGGACATCGGGCTCGTGAAGCTGCGCGGCGCCACCCGCATGCGCACCTGGGCCCTGGTCAGCGGCCAGAGCGCGTTGCCGATGCTGGTCGGCGCGGTGCTGGGGCTGCCGATCGGGTGGGCCGCCGCGACCGCGGTCACCGGCGCCATCCAGGACACCGAGGTCAACGCGCTCGCGTTCTCCCTGTCGGTGGGCGCGGTCGTCCTGGCCGTGCTCGGCGCGCTGCTCGCCGCCCTGCTGGCCGAGCGCCGCGCGCTCTCCTCCAGCGTCTCCGAGCTGCTGCGCCAGGCCTCGGCCCGCGGCCGCGTCTGGCGCGACCTGTTCGACCTGCTGCTCGTCGTGCTCGCGGTCGTCGCCGTCTACCAGGTCAAGCACCGCGCGGAGGGCGACGCCGCCGGCCTCGCGCTGCTGGCGCCCGGGCTCGCCGCGCTGGCCTTCGCGCTGGTGGCCGCGCGGCTGATCACCTTCGCGGCCGGGCGCGCGGTCGAGGGAGCGCTGCGCCACGGCCACCCGGCCCGCGCGCTCACCGCGATCTACCTGGCCCGCCGGCCGGGCGTGCACCGGCTCGCCGCGCTCATGATCGCGACCGTGGCGCTGCTGACCACCTCCGCGCTGACCTGGAACGCCGGGCGCACCGACGGGCAGACCCGGGCCGAGCTCGAGGTCGGCGCCGACCGGGTGCTCACCGTCCGGGCCGAGAACCGGCTCGCCCTGCTCAACGCGGTCCGGGCCGCCGATCCGGCCGGGAAGCACGCGATGGCCGCGGTGTCCTCGGTGCGCTCGAACAGCGACCGGGTGCTGCTGGTCGACAGCCCGCGGCTGCCCAGCGTGGCGACGTGGCGGCCCGAGTACGGGCTGAGCGCCGCCCAGACCGCGGCCCTGCTGCACCCGGCCGCCCCGGACCCGGTGACGATGACCGGCGGCGACCTGGCCGTGGACCTCACCAGCCAGATCGACGGGGACACCGCCCGGGTGGTCTTCCTCGACATCGTCTTCGCCGACGCGAAGGGCGAGCGGATCGCGGCCCGGCTCGGCCCGCTCGCCTCGGGCCGGGCGACACTGCGCGCGTCGCTGCCGGCCTGCGCGGGCGCGCCCGGCTGCCGGCTCAGCTCGCTGCAGCTGGTGCAGTCGACCCCGGAGCAGAAGGTCTTCTTCGCGGCCCGGGCCGGCGTGGACGTCGTCGTGCACGGCGCGACCGCGGGCGGGCAGCCGGTGCTGGGCAAGGACCTGCTCGCCGACCGGACCCGCTGGCGGCTGGGCGTGAACGGCAACCCGCCCAACCTGGTGGCCGTGCCGGTCGCCGACGGGCTGCGCCTGACCGTCGCGCCGCAGCGCAACGGCGGCACCAACGATCCGGGCGTGTATCCGCTGGACACGCCGGCCCCGTTGCCGAGCGTGCGGGCCACCCGGCTGCAGCAGCGGCTCGTGGGCGACCAGCGGGTCGGCTTCGGCTCGGTGTCGATCTCGGAGGAGATCGCCGCGACCGCGCGGGCCCTGCCGCAGCTGGGGACCAAGGGGGTGCTGCTCGATCTCGAGTACGCCGACCGGCTCAGCGCGGACTTCGGGGCGGGCGAGTCGCTGCAGGTGTGGCTGAACGCGAGCGCCCCGGCGAACATGACGAAGCTGCTGCGGGACCAGGGGCTGATCGTGCTCGGCGAGGAGTCGATCGCGGGCACGGCCGACCGGTACGCCTCCTTCGGCCCGCCGCTCACCCTGCAGTTCATGCTGCTGTCCGCGATCGTCGGGCTGGCGCTGGCGATCGGGGCCGCGGTCGTCGTCGCCGCCGTGGAGCGCCGGCCCCGGGCGCGGGAGCTGGGCGCGCTGCGGGCCCAGGGGGCCTCGGCCCGCATGGTCAAACGCGTGGGCGTCGAGGGGTACCTCGTGCTGGCCCTCTCCTCGCTGGTGTTCGGGCTGATCCTGGCCGCCGTCATACGCGCCTACATCGGCGACGTCCTGCCTTACTTCGCCGACGGTTGGAGCAAGCCGTGAGCAATCCGGAGCTGGAGCTTGCGGAGGTGCCGGCATGATCGGTCTTGCGTTTGCGATGGTTCGGGCCCGGCCGGGGCAGGCTCTGACCGCGTTCCTGCTGGCCGTGTTCGCGATGGCCGCGGCCGTCAGCGCGCCGGTGTACTCCACCACCGCCGACCGCGCGGTCGTGCACAGCCAGGTGGCCGCGGCGACGACGAGCGAGCGGGTCGTGCAGGCGCGGCGGACCTCGCCCACCCCCACGGACCACGACTTCGAGAACCTCCTGCCGCAGCTGTTCAACGGCAGCGGGTTCGCCGGCGTCTTCAGCACCGAGTACGACATCCTCATCCCGCCGCCGGCGCCGGAGGCCAACAGCATCGCGCCGCGCTTCGTCTACCGCGACGGCGTCTGTGCCCACCTGCGCATCACCGCCGGCCGGTGCTTCGTCAGCGAGACCGAGGTCATCCTCAGCACGGCCCAGGTGCAGGACCTCGGGCTGCACATCGGCGACGTGTTCCAGGCCGCCTGGGCGACCGTCGACCCCCAGGGCGGCGACTTCGTCGAGCGGGGCAAGCGGGCCTCGCTCACCCTCGTGGGCTCCTACGACCCCCGCAACAAGGCCGAGCAGTACTGGTCCGACCTGGACTACTTCAACCCGCGCCCGAGCGCCCGGTTCACCACCGAGCCCGCCTTCGCCGGACGCCTGACGCTGGAGGCGCTCGAGCACGGCCCGGAGAAGCAGGCCCTCGACGTCGTCATCGACGACTCGGCCATCACCCGGGAGTCGCTGGACGGCATCAGCGCGCAGGTCCAGGACGGCAAGAGCAAGCTCGAGGCGCTGCCCGGCCACGCGGTCGTCAGCACCGGGCTGCCGGCCCTGCTCAAGCGCATCGACGGCGACCGGAGCCTAGTGGCCCAGGTCGTGCCGGTGGCCGCGGTACCGCTGGTGCTGCTCTGCTGGTTCGTGCTGTTCATCGCCGTGGCCTCCGCGACCCAGGAACGGCGCCGGGAGCTCGGCCTGTTCTCGCTGCGCGGGCTCACCGTCCCGCGGCGCTGGTGGCTCGCGGCCGGCGAGAGCATCGTGCCGATCCTGGCCGGCGCCGTCGCCGGGTTCTTCCTCGGCCACTACGTCGTGCGCCTGGCCGCCTGGGCGCTGCTGAGCACCTCCTCGGACGTGCCGATCAAGGCCGGGCTGAACTGGTGGGCGGCCGTCGCCCTGGCCGGCGCGCTGCTGGCCGCGCTGTTCGCCCAGCGCGCCGAGCTGGCCAAGCGGACCGTGGACCTGCTGCGCAACGTGCCCAGCCGGATCTCGCGCTGGGGCGCGCCGGTCTTCGAGGTCGTCGTCGTGGTGCTGGCCGTCGTCTCCGTCATCCAGCTGCGCCGGGGCGGCGGCGGGCTCACCGGCTTCGCGCTCGTCGCCCCGTCCGCCGTCGTCATCGCGGTGGCCCTGGTCGCGGCCCGGCTCGTGCTGCCCGTCGCCGAGCGCGTCGGGCGGCGAGCCTCCCGGCGCGGGCGGATCGGGCCGATGCTGGCCGCTTACGCGCTGTCGCGGCGCCCCGGCACTCAGCGGGTCCTGGCCCTCTTCGTGGTCGCGATCGGCCTGCTGGTCTTCGCCGCCACCGCGGCCAGCGCGTCCGGCGACGCCCGCGACCACCGCGCCCGCGTGCAGCTCGGCGCGCCCCGCGTGCTCACCGTCGACCCGCTCAGCCGGGCCGCGCTGCTGTCGAAGGTCCGCGCCGTCGACCCGCACGGGCAGTTCGCGATGGCGACGGCGCTGCTGCCGACCGCCGAGGACGCGACCCCGCCGGTGCTCGCCGTGGACAGCCAGGCCCTCGCGGCCACCGCGCTGTGGGACGACCCGCGGCTGTCCGCGCAGAAGGCGGCCGAGCTGCTGCACCCGCCGCTCGGGCGCGAGACGATTGAAGTCGACAACAAGGAGCTCTCGCTCGACGTCAGCATCGACAACCTGGTCGACGCCTTCCGCGTGCACTGGGTCGCGGTCGTGGTGCCCAGGGACGGCTCCGACGTCGGCCGGGTCGACCTGGGCCAGGTGAGCACCGGCCGCAAGACCTACGTGCGCAACCTGCCGATGTGCGTGAACGGCTGCCGGCTCGCGGCGCTGGAGATGGAGCAGCCCGAGGCGCGCGGCTTCGATGCCAACGTCGTGCTGCACAGCCTCAGCCAGCACGGCAAGGCCATCGTCGACGAGGCGGGCTTCGCGCAGGCCGACGGCTGGCGGGTGCCGGACACGCCCGGGCCGAAGCTGCTCGTGCCGACCCTCACCGCGCAGCAGGACGGGCTGCGGGCCGAGATCTCCAACTACAAGGGCGCCGACACCGCGATGCGGGTCATGCCGACCGACGTGCCCGCGCCGCTGCCCCTCATCGCGGCCCGCACCGCCGGGTTCGGCGACCACATCACGGGCCTGGACGGGGCGGTGCAGCCCATCGGGCTCGCCGGCGAGGTCGAGACCGTGCCGCGGCTCGGCTACGGGGGCGGGCTGGTCGACCTGGACTACGCCGAGCGGGTCGCGACGGACGGGGGCGATGCGCTGTACCCGCAGATCTTCCTCGGCCCCAAGGCGCCCGCGGACGTCGTGGACCAGCTGCGCAAGCAGGGCCTGACGATCAGCCTCGACCGGCCCCTGGGCCCGGTCCGCGACGCGCTCGACGAGCAGGGGCCGGCCATCGCGCTGCGCTTCCACGAGCTGGCCGGCGTGCTCGGGGTGATCCTCGCCATCGGCGCCCTGTGGCTGGTCTCGAGCCTCGACCGGCAGCGCCGGGCCGGGGAGATGCGCTCCCTGCGCGCGCAGGGCATCGCCCGGCGGGACGCGGCCGCCAGCGGCTACCTCGCGCTGGTCGGCGCCGCGGTCGTGCTGGCCCCGTTCGCGGCGCTGGCCAGCTGGCTGCTGGTGCGCGAGTATCTTCCGGTGTTCAGCGACGACGCCCAGGGCTTCCAGGCCGCATACTGGCCGTCGCCGCTGCCGGTCGCCGTCGCCTGGGGAGCCGCCGCGGTCCTGCTCGCCGTCGCGGCGCTCGTCGCCGGCGCGAGACTGCGTGCGGCCGCGACACTGAAGCGCTGAGGAACTCCGGGATGGGAATGGGGACGCGATGAACGGATTGGCGGTCGCCTGCCGGCGGGTCGTGCACATCTACCGGGCCGAGGCGGGCGACGTGGTGGCGCTGGCCGGCGTCGACCTGTCGATCGGCCCGGGCGAGACGCTCGCGCTCGTCGGGCCCTCGGGGTCGGGCAAGTCGACGCTCATTGCCCTGCTCGCCGGGCTCATGCGCCCGTCGGCCGGCCGGGTCAACATCGGCACCTACGACATGGGCAAGCTCTCCGACGGGGAGATCGCCCGGCTGCGGGGCACCGAGATCGGCGTCGTGCTGCAGGGGGCGGCACGCAATCTGCTGCCGTACGCGTCGCTGCACCGCAACATCTGGCTGGCCCAGCGGCGGGCGGCCCGCACCGAGGGCATCAAGCTCGACGACCCAGACCGCATCCTCGACCTCGTCGGCCTGCCCGGCCTCGGACGGGCCCGCATCGACGAGCTCGCCCCAGGCGCCCGGCAGCGCGCTGCGCTCGCCGTCGGCATCGCGGCCGGCCCCGGCCTGCTGCTCGTCGACGAGCCCACCAGCCAGCTCGACACGCACGGCCGCGACGAGGTCCTGGAGGCCCTCGAGACCGTCAACCGCGAGCGCAACACCACGATCGTCGTCGTCACCCACGACGGCGAGGTCGGCACCCGGCTCGGGCGCGCGGTGACCATCCGCGACGGCCGCGTCGGCGCCGAGGGCCGCGATGGCCAGGACTTCGCGGTGGTGGCGGGCGACGGCACGGTGCAGCTGCCGCCGGAGGTTCTCGGCGACTTCCCGCCCGGCACGCTCTTCACCGTGGAGCACATCGACGGGGCCGTCACACTGGTAGCGGGTGGATCCGACCGGTCACTTGCGGCAGAGCACTAGGGGAGCGTGCAAAACTAGGGCCATGACCGACCCACGCCAGTCACAGTCGATCTTCACCCGCGGGGCGGTGGACCTCGGCGCCCTGGCCGCTCGCAACACCGCGGCCGCGGCGCGGCCCGCCCCCGATGCCCCCGCGGGCGCCCCGGCCGGCGCCAACGTGATCGAGGTCACGGAGGCGAGCTTCCAGCAGGACGTCATCCAGCGTTCGCTGACCGCGCCGGTCGTCATCGACTTCTACGTCGCCGGCAGCGCGCCGGATCAGCAGTTCTCGCCGCTGCTGGCCGCGCTCGCGGCCGAGGGCGCGGGCACCTGGACGCTCGCGCGGGTCGACATCGAGACGAGCCCGCGCCTCGCGCAGATGTTCCGCATCCAGAACATCCCGTACGTCGTCGCGATCATCGGCGGGCAGCCGGTCGACGCCTTCAACCAGGCGCTGCCCGAGCCGCACCTGCGCCAGTGGATCGACGCGGTGCTGAAGGCGGCCGGCGTCGAGGTCGACCGGCCCGAGGACCCGCGGCTGCTCGCGGCCGACGACGCCATGGCCGACGGCGACCTCGACGCGGCCGAGGCGGCCTACCAGAAGATCCTCGACGAGACGCCGAACGACATCGTCGCCGAGTCCGGGCTGGCCCAGGTCGGCCTGCTGCGGCGCACCGACGGCATCGACCTGGCCGGTGCGCTCGCCGCGGCCCAGGACGCGCCCGACGACCTGCCGGCGCAGCTGCTCGCCGCCGACGTCGAGGTCCTCACCGGGGAGGCCGACAAGGGGTACACCCGCCTCGTCGGACTCGTCCGCCGCACCGCCGGCGAGGAGCGCGAGTCGGTGCGCAAGCACCTGCTCTCGCTGTTCGCCATCGCCGGCCCCGACGATCCCGCCGTCGCCAAGGCCCGCCGGGCACTGGCGAGCGCGCTGTTCTGACGGCGGCCGCCGTGCGCCGCATCGCCGTCGTCGACGCGCCGAGCAACCTCGGGTTACGGCCACCGACCGCAACCTCGGTGCCCGGCTGCGCCAAGGCGCCCGGCGCGCTGCGCGACCACAACCTGCTGACCCGGCTGGGCGCACGCGACGCCGGCTGCATCACCCCGCCACGGTATGACCCGGCGGGGTGGCAGCCCGGCGACGGCGTGGCCCAGTCGGCCGAGATCGCCGTGTTCGTCAAGCGCCTCGCCGACCGCATCGGCTCGGTCCTGAGCGCCGGCGACTTCCCGCTCGTGCTCGGCGGGGACTGCTCGATCCTGCTCGGCGCCGGCCTGGCCATGCGCCGCTACCAGAACGAGGCCGGCGGCCGCATCGGGCTCGTCTACGTCGACGGGCACTCCGACTTCCGCCACGAGGGCAACGCCTCCTACGTGGGCGCCGCGGCGGGCGAGGCGCTGGCCCTCGCGACCGGCCGGGGCCAGGCCAACCTCGCTTCGATCGAGCAGCGGCGGCCGTATTTCCGCGACGTCGACGTCGCCCTCCTGGGCATCCGCACCCACGACGAGTATCGCCTCGATCTGCAGGCCGCCGGGATCGTCGCCCGCGCCGTGCCCGAGCTGCGCTCCAACGGGGCCGCCCGGTCCGCCCAGTGGGCCCGCGAGCAGCTGCGCGACTGCGCCGGCTTCTGGGTGCACATCGACGTGGACGTCCTCGACCCGGCCGTGATGCCGGCGGTGGACGCCCCCGACGTCGGCGGCATCGCCTACCGCGAGCTGGAGATCCTGCTCAGCGGGCTCGTCAGTGACCCGCGCTGCCTGGGCGCGCAGGTCACCGTGTTCGACCCGGACTACGACCCGGACGGGCAGTATGCGGCGGAGGTGACGGACGTGCTCGTCGCCGGGCTCGAGCCGCTCATCACGTCCTCGGCCCTCGTGGCGGCGTCGCCCGACCCGATCATCTCGGCGCCGCCGTTCGCGGCCCCGGTCTCGGCCCCGCCGATCTCGGCGCCGCCGCTGGCCACGCCGCGGCCGCCGGCCTCCCTGCCGCCGCTGATGCCGTCGCCGGACGGGCACTCGCCCGCCGATGCGGGCACGATGCCGCGGTTTGTCGACGTTGCTCCGCGCATCTCGGATATATCGGAAATGTCCGACAGTGGGTGGGCGGGGACGAGTGCGCTGCTCGCGGGGGCGGCGGCGAGAATCGATCACGGTCCGGTTGCGGACGACGGGGCCGGGGGCTTCGAGGAGGAGCCGGCGGCCGGGGCCCGGGGCTGGGACGAGTGGCCCGTGGCCGAGGAGCGCGGCGCTTTGCGCCGCGCGGCGCGCGAGGGCGAGTTGCCTTCGGGGGAGGGGCGCGGCCTTCTGCGGAACGCGGCGCGCGAGGATGAGTCGCCTTCGAGAGAGTCACCCGCTGAGACCGAAGACGAGCCGGAGTCGGTAGAGGATGAGCCTGAAGCCGAGCTTGAGCCCGAAGCCGAGCTTGAGCCCGAAGCCGAGCTTGAGCCTGAAGCCGAGCCCGAGCCTGAGTCCGGAGTAGAGCCCGAAGCCGAAGACGAGCCCGAAAACGAGCCCGAAGTCGAGGCCGAGTCCGTGGCCGAAGCCGAGGTCGTGGGCGTTGGTGTGGACGGGGAAGGCGCTCCGGAGAAGCCGACCTGGTTGCTCGGGCGCTACAGCCGCTCCGCGTCGCTCTCGCTCGACTCGCTGCCCCGGGACTCGGTCGGGCCCGGGGGCCTGAAGCGCGCCGGTGGGCCGTTCGTGCCCGCGCAGGCCGCCCGGCGCGGCGTCGAGGACTCGCCCGAGTCGCCGCTCACCGATGTCGTGCCCGCCGCCCGCACGCCGGTCGAAGAGGAAGAGACCACGAGCTGAGCGCGCCCGGGCTCCCGGATGTGGGAGCCCGGGCGCGGTGGCCTCAGCCGATGGTCTGGAAGAACTTGCCCGCGATCGGCACGGCCGCCGCGGTCGAGGCGCCGCCGTTCTCGACGAAGACGCAGAAGGCGATGTCGCCGCGGTAGCCCATGAACCAGGAGTGGGTGTGCGCGGGATCGTTGTCGTACTCGGCGGTCCCCGTCTTGCCCCGCAGGTCGCCCGAGAGGCCCTTGAGCTGGCTCGCCGTGCCCTCGGTGACGACCTCGCGCATCATCTGCCGCAGGGCGTCGACGGAGGCCTGGTTGAGCTGCGGGCCGTCGGCCGCCGGGCTCTTCGGGGCCGGCTCCAGCACCAGCTGGGGCTGCTTCCACTGGCCCCGGGCGATGCCGGCCGCCGCGGCCGCCATGATGACCGGAGAGACGAGGTTGGTGCCCTGGCCGAACGCGGCCGCCGCCTGCTCGGCCTTGGAGCCGTTCACCGAGATCTTGCCGGTGAACACGTCCGCCCCGAGGTCCCACGGGATGCCCAGGCCCAGCGTCTGGGCCGTCTTGCCCAGCCCGTCGGGGGCGATCTGGGGCGCGAGCGAGGCGAACGCGGTGTTGCAGGACTTCGAGAAGTCGGTCCGCAGCGGTACGCTGCCCAGCTCCTCGTCGTGCGAGTTCTTGAACGTGCGGCCGTCGACCGTGAGCGTCTTCGGGCAGTTCACGACGGACTCGCCGGTCATGCCCTTGTCCAGCACCGCGAGCGCGGTGACCGCCTTGAGCATCGAGCCGGGCGGGGTCTGGCCGACGAGCGCGAAGTTGTTCGCGGCCGCGCCGGGACCGTTGGCCACCGCGACGATCGAGTTGTCGCTGATGCGGATCGCCACCAGGGCCGAGCGTCGCGTGTCGCCCGCGAGGGCCTGCTCCGCCGCGTTCTGCATGTTCTGGTCGAGGCTGAGCTTCACCGTGCCGCCGGTGGTGGCGTCCGAGGAGAAGAACTCCTTGTCGGGCGTGCCCTGCGGCATGGAGACGATCACCCTGACGCCCGGCTTGCCCTGCAGGACGGCGTCGTACTTCTGCTGCAGCCCGCCGAGCCCGACCACGTCCCCGATCTGGTACTTGCCGGGGTTCTTGTCCATGATCTCCTTCGTCACCTCGCCGGTCGTGCCCAGCAGGGCGCGGGCGAACTGCGCGGAGGGGGCAAGGGCCTGGGTCGAGTTGCGGGCGATCACGCCGGGGGTCGAGTTCAGCTTGTTCGCGATCGGGTCGTAGATCTCCTTGCGCAGCGTCACGATCTGCACGAAGGCGTCGGGCGCGGCGCTCTTCACCTTCGCCGGCAGGCCCGACACGTCGACGTCCACGTTCGCCTGCTTGAACGCATCTGTCAGATTCCTGACCACGATGTTGATGTCGGTGATCGAGCGCGGCTGCACGCCGATGATCACGACCGGCTTGCTGCTCACGATCGGCTGGCCGGAGCCGTCGAGAATGCTGCCGCGCGCCCCCGCGGTCTTGCGAATCGAAAGCTTGTCCGTGGCCTCGAACTTCGGATTGATGGTCTTGGCGTCGAAGACGACCCGCCACTCCTTGTCCACCCGCTTGGCGTCGACCGTCGTGTCGTACTCCCACGTCGAGTCGGCCACCGGCCACGCCACGTGCACGACGGCGCTGCTGTTGTCGTCCTTGACCACGGGCGCGCCCTTGAGGGTGAGCTTGGGCGGCTTGGCGGCCAGGTCACCCGCGACCGTCGTCCACAGCTTCTGCGCCGCGTCGCCGGCCAGGGCTTTACCGTCCGGACCCAAGAACTTCAGCCCGGCGAGGTTGCCCTGCTCCCAGGCCCCGAGGAACGTCTTGAGCGAGTCGTCCGGCGGCTTGCTGGAGCACGCGGGCAACGTGCCGAGCAGCGCCAGGGCGACGGCGAGTGCGGTGACACGACGGATCGAAACGGCCATGTGGGCGATTCTGCGCTATGAAAGCACCGTTCTGCACGCCCCAAGATCGCACAAGCGGGACAATTCAGTGCGCCGAGCCCCGCTTGATCGGGTACACGACGATGGTGAACCGGACTGAGGCGAGCCACCCGCAGAGTCTTAGGCTGAGGGCGGACAACCCACAACGACGTGGGCGAGGGGAGAACAACCGATGAATCGGCCTGGGGCGACCCCGGTGAAGGACGACACGCGGGACTTAGGCAGCGCGCGAAATCCCGACGCGGTCGAAGACGACGAGCTGGAGCAGTCAGTGCCCAACGCGGAGCACCTGGTCGCGGAGGCAGTTGTGCTGGCCACCGCGCGGGATGCCGATCCCGAACTGGTCGCGGCCTACTGGCGCCTGGTTCCTGACGAGGAGCTGGCCGCCTGCAATGTCGCCAAGATGGTCGACGCCACCCGATCACACCGGGAGCTCGCGCAGCAGCGCGTGCCCGGCGAGCTCAAGCTCCGCCTGGGACTGAGCGTCACCGGCGGCACCGCGGTGGAGATCGTCACCGACGACATGCCGTTCCTGGTCGACTCCGTCACCAGCGCGCTGTCGTCGCGCAACATCGACGTCAACCTGCTCGTGCACCCGCTCGTCGTGGTGCGCCGCGCCCCGCTGGGCGCGCTGGAGGACGTCCGTGTCGGGATCGAGCCCGAGGACGCGATCGCCGGCGACATCGTCGAGAGCTGGATCCGCATCGAGGTCGACCGCATCCGCGACGAGGCGGAGCTCGAGGAGCTGCGCACCGACCTGGCCCGCGTGCTCAACGACGTGCGCGAGGCGGTCGAGGACTGGCCGAAGATGCGCACCCAGGCGCTCGCCCTGGCCGACGAGCTCGGCTCCGCGCAGCTGCCCGTGCCGGACAAGGACATCACGGACTCGGTCGAGCTGCTGCGCTGGCTCGTCGACGACCACTTCACGTTCCTGGGCTTCCGGCAATACAAGCTGATCCGCGGCGAGCACGGCGAGGAGCTGCTGCAGGCGGTCCTGGGCAGCGGCCTGGGCATCCTGCGCGGGGACCGGGTCCAGCCGCGGGTGCTGTCCTCGATGACCGCGGAGGCCTACGCCAAGGCCCTGGAGAAACGCCTGCTCATCATCACGAAGGCGAACTCCCGCGCCACGGTGCACCGCTCGGCGTACCTGGACTACATCGGCTTCAAGATGTTCGACGCCGACGGCAACGTGACCGGCGAGCGGCGCTTCCTCGGGCTGTTCTCCTCGGCGGCGTACCGCACCAGCGTCCGCGACCTCCCCGTGGTCAAGCGCAAGGTCGCCGAGGTGGTCGAGCGCTCCGGCCTGTCGCCGCGCTCGCACTCGGGCAAGGACCTGATGGAGACGCTGGAGACGTATCCGCGCGACGAGCTGTTCCAGATCGGCACCGAGGAGCTCTACAAGGCCGTCATGGGCGTGCTGCGTCTGGCCGGCCGCCGGCAGCTCAAGCTGTTCCTGCGCCGCGACGCGTACGGCCGCTTCATCTCGTGCCTCGTCTACCTGCCCCGCGACCGGTTCACCACCGCGAACCGGCTGCGCATCCAGCAGATCCTGCTCGCCGAGCTCAACGGCGTCGGGGTGGACTACACGACCCGGGTGAGCGAGTCCAAGTTCGCCCGCGTGCACTTCATCGTGCGCACCGAGCCCGGCAACCCGCCCGGCTGGGTCGACGTCGACGACCTCACCGAGCGGCTCTCCGAGGCGACCCGGCTCTGGGACGACGACTTCCGGCTGGTGCTGGAGCGCAAGCTCAACGACGAGCACCAGGCCAAGGTGCTGTACCAGCGCTACGGCGGGGCGATCTCCGACACGTACAAGGACGAGCACACGCCCTACGAGGCGGTGAAGGACGTCGCCAAGCTGGAGCTGCTGGACGAGCCGGGCCAGCTGGTCATGCACGTGTACCGCCGCCGCCAGGACGAGTCCGACATCCGCTTCAAGGTCTTCCGCTACGGCGAGCCCATGGTGCTCTCGGCCGTGCTCCCGGTGCTGCACTCCCTCGGGGTCCAGGTCACCGACGAGCGGCCCTACGAGGTGGTGCGGGGCGACGGGACGATCTACCTGTACGACTTCGGCCTCCAGCTGCCGCCCGACTCCCGGGCCATCGCCGAGGTGCGGCCACACCTGGAGAACGCGTTCTCGGCCACCTGGCGGGGTGAGGCCGAGGTCGACAACTTCAACAGCCTGGTGCTCAAGGCCGGGCTGACCTGGCGCGAGGTCGTGGTGCTGCGGGCCTACGCGAAGTACCTGCGCCAGGCCGGCACCGTCTTCTCCCAGGACTACATGGAGACGACCCTGCTGGCGTACCCGGCCGTCGCCTCCAAGCTCGTCGCGCTCTTCGCCGCCCGGTTCGACCCGCGGCTGCAGCTGTCGGAGGCGAGCCGCTCGGTGCAGTCCAAGGAGCTCGTCGCGGCGATCAACGCCGACCTCGACGAGGTCACCAGCCTCGACCAGGACCGGATCCTGCGCTCGTTCCTGCATCTGATCCAGGCGACGTTGCGCACGTCGTTCTTCCAGCGTGGTGATGGTGGGCGGCCGAAGTCGTACACGGCGTTCAAGCTTGATCCGCAGTCGATTCCGGATTTGCCGGCGCCGCGGCCGCGGTTTGAGATTTTCGTGTACTCGCCGCGGTTCGAGGGTGTGCATCTGCGGTTCGGTTCGGTGGCGCGTGGTGGTCTGCGCTGGTCGGATCGGCGGGAGGATTTCCGGACCGAGATTCTGGGGCTGGTCAAGGCGCAGATGGTGAAGAATGCCGTCATCGTGCCGACGGGGGCCAAGGGCGGGTTCGTGCTGAAGCAGAATCCGGGCGACCGTGACGAGGCGGTGGCGTGCTATCAGCTGTTCATCTCGGCGTTGCTGGATGTCACGGACAATCTGGACGGTGGCAAGGTCGTGTCGCCGCCGGATGTGGTGCGTCACGACCCTGATGACCCGTATCTCGTCGTCGCGGCGGACAAGGGCACGGCGACGTTCTCGGACATCGCGAACGAGATTTCGGTGCGGTACGGGTTCTGGCTCGGTGACGCGTTCGCGTCGGGTGGGTCGGCCGGGTATGACCACAAGAAGATGGGGATCACGGCCAAGGGTGCTTGGGAGTCGGTGAAGCGGCACTTCCGTGAGCTGGGTGTGGACACGCAGGCGAGTGAGTTCACGGTGGTCGGCGTCGGTGACATGTCGGGTGACGTGTTCGGCAACGGGATGCTGCTCTCGCCGTTCATCCGGCTCGTGGCGGCGTTCGACCACCGGCACATCTTCATCGACCCGTCCCCGGACGCGGCGACCTCCTACGCCGAGCGGCGGCGCATGTTCGAGCTGCCCCGCTCCTCGTGGGACGACTACGACCGCTCGCTGCTGTCGGCGGGCGGCGGCGTCTACCCGCGCACGGCCAAGTCGGTCAACCTCTCCGAGGAGGCCCGGGCGGTGCTGGGGATCACGGCCACCGGGCCGCTCGCCCCGAACGACGTCATGCACGCGATCCTCGCCGCGCCCGTGGACCTGTTCTGGAACGGCGGCATCGGCACCTACGTGAAGGCGACCGGGGAGTCCCACGCCGACGTCGGTGACAAGGCCAACGACTACGTGCGGGTCAACGGCCGGGAGCTGCGCGCGAAGGTCGTCGGCGAGGGCGGCAACCTGGGCCTGACCCAGCGGGGGCGCATCGAGTACGCGCTCAACGGCGGCCGCATCGCGACGGACTTCATCGACAACTCCGCCGGCGTCGACTGCTCCGACCACGAGGTCAACATCAAGATCCTGCTCGACCGCGCGGTCGCGGCGGGCGAGCTGGAGGCGGCCGAGCGCAACCCGCTGCTGGCCCAGATGACCGACGAGGTCGGCGAGCTGGTCCTGCGCGACAACTACGACCAGGCGACGGCGCTGGGCAACGCGCGGGCGCAGTCGCGCTCGCTGCTGCCCGTGCACAAGCGGCTCATCGCCGACCTGGAGCGGCGCGGGCAGCTCGACCGGGCCCTGGAGGGGCTGCCGAGCGACGAGCTGCTCGACGAGCGGGCCGCCACCGGGGTCGGGCTCACCTCGCCCGAGTTCGCGGTGCTGCTCTCCTACGTCAAGATCGTGCTCGAGCACGAGATCCTCGACTCCGACCTGCCGGACGAGGAGTGGACCAACGAGGTGCTGGTCGAGTACTTCCCGACCCCGCTGCGCGAACGGTTCGCCGAGGCGATGGCCGAGCACCCGCTGCGCCGCGAGATCGTCACCACCGCGGTCGTCAACGAGGCCGTGAACCGGGGCGGCACGTCGTTCTTCCACCGCGCCTCCGAGGAGACCGGCGCCGGGGCCGCGGACGTGCTGCGCGCCTCGGTGGTGGTCAGCGAGGTGTACGGGCTGTCGGAGCTGCGGCGGGCGGTCGAGTCGCTCGACAACAAGATCCCGACGAAGTCGCAGACCGCCGTCTACCTGGAGATGCGGCGGCTGCTCGACCGGGCGGTGCGCTGGCTGGTCTCCAACCGGCGGCTCCCGATCGACGTGCCGGCCGAGATCGCGCGGCTGAAGCCCGGCATCGCCCGGCTGCTGCCGCAGCTGGACACGCTGTTCCGGGGCCGGGAGCGCGACGCGCTGCACGCCAACACCGAGGGGCTGCGGGAGCTGGGGCTGCCCGAGGAGATCGCGGACAGCACGACCCGGATCATGTACGGCTTCGGCCTGCTCGACATCGTCGAGGTCGCGTCCACGACGGACCGCGACGTGAACGAGGTCGCGACGGTCTACTACCTGCTCTCCGAGCGTTTCCGGGTCGACGATCTGCTGTCGCGGATCTCGGCGCTCCCGCGCGAGGACCGGTGGCAGACGCTCGCCCGGATGGCGTTGCGCTACGACCTGTACGCCGCGCTGGCCGCCCTCACCGCGGAGGTGCTCAACGGCACCTCGCCGGAGGCGGACCCGGAGGAGCGGGTGCACGAGTGGGAGCAGAGCAACGCGACCTCGATCGCGCGGACGCGTAACGCGATCGGCGAGTTCGGGGAGTCGCCCGGAGACCTGGCGGCGCTGTCGGTGCTGCTGCGTCAGATTCGCACCCTCGTGCGAGCCTCAGCCGCGTAGCGGCTGGTGTCCGTGGCACCACGGACATGGCTAGGGCGGTCCCTTTCGGCCGAAGGCCCTCCAGGGACCGCCCTTTTGTCTGGCGGGAGCAACGGTCCGCAGGTGACGCGGACCCGAGCAGGAAGCTTGTGGCTCTTGGTTCTTGGCTTCTGGCTCTTGGCTTCTGCTGACTCTTGGCTTTTGAGCTGCGCTTTTGAGCTGCGCTTTTGAGCTGCGCTTCTATGCGGCCAGGCCGAGCGTCTCCGCGGCGGCGCGGCCGTTGGCGTGGCTCGCGCCCCACGTCGTGATGAACGCCTTCGCGCCGCTCGGGCGCCATGACGACGGCCAGCCCATCTCGACCACGGTCACCGCGTGGGTCTGCGCCAGCGTCTCCACCAGCGCGCGGGCGCCCGGGAGGCGGTGCACGTTGCGGCCGACCACCACGATCGGGCGGGCGGCCGCGCGGGCGCGCAGCTCGGCCGGGTCCGCCTGGGCGGCCACGACGCGCAGCTGCTCCGTGCCGTTGACGTGCGGGCCGAGGCCCCACGGCACGCGGCCGGCGGCGATCGACGACTCGGACTCGAGCTGGACGATCAGCGGCGCGGTCGCGCGGTCGTGGGTGCCCTCGATCCGCACGGCGCTCAGGGCCGCGGGGTAGCCCAGGCCCGGCTCCTCGCGGTCGGTGCGGTCGCCGCTGCGCGTCCACGCGCTCAGGTCGGCCACGCGCGCCACGGCCTCCTCGAGGCGGGCGAGCGGCAGGCGCCCGTCGCGCACGGCCGCGACGATCTCGTCCGCGCAGGCCCGCGTGATCTGCTCGTCGATGTCGGCGCCGATGCAGAGCAGGTCGGCGCCCGCGGCCAGGGCCAGCACCGCGCCCTCGGGGATGCCGCCGGCGTAGCGGGCCGCACCCAGCATCTCCAGCGCGTCGGTCACCACGACGCCGGTGAAGCCCAGCTCGCCGCGCAGCAGGTCGACCAGCACCGCGCGGCTGAAGGTCGCGGGGGCGTCGCCGGTGAGCGCGGGGACGCGGATGTGCGCGGACATGATCGACTTGGCGCCGGCCTCGATCGCGGCGACGAACGGGGGCAGCTCGCGACCGCGCAACAGGGCCGGGTCGATGTCCACGGTCGGCAGCTCGTGGTGCGAGTCGGCGAGCGTCGCGCCGTGGCCGGGGAAGTGCTTGGCGCACGCGGCGACGCCCGCGCCCTGCAGGCCGAGCACGGCGGCGGCGGTGTGCGTGGCGACGGCGATCGGGTCGGCGCCGAAGCTGCGGGTGCCGATGATCGGGTTGTCGTCGGCGGTGTTGACGTCCACGGTGGGCGCGAGGTTGAGGTTGATGCCGAGGGTCTCGAGCTCGGCGCCGATGGTGCGGTACACCCTGCGCGTGACGGCGGGGTCGCCGAGGGCGCCCAGCGCGGCGTTGCCCGGGTAGGGGCTGCCGGCCCGGTGCGCCAGGCGGGTGACGTCGCCACCCTCCTCGTCGATCGCGATGAGCACGCCGTCGCGCGCGGCGTGCAGGCTCGCGGTCAGCTTCGCGAGCTGGTCGCGCTCGACGATGTTGAAGCCGAAGAGCAGGTGCCCGGCCATCCCCTCGGCGAGGAGGTCCACGGCCCACGCCGGGGCCTCCTCCCCGCGGAAGGCGCCCAGCAGCGTGCCCATGGCCAGCCGGTGGAGTCCGGGATCGGTCGACACGTTGGTTCCCCCCTCAGCGCGGGCGCGCGTGCGGCGCGGGCGCCGCACGCTCGTCCGATGCGCTATCCACGATCGTAAGAGCTTTTTGACCGGTTGTGCGTAGGCCGAGTGGTGGGTCCGGCCGTACGCTCTCCGAATAGGTTGCTTGTGGCACGCTAATAGGAAAGTTTCCTAAATACTAGGGGTCTTCGTCACGATGAGTTCCGCCCGACTGCCCGGCACGCCTCGCCTGCTGCGCGCCCTCAATGATCGTGCCGCCCTCGAGCTGCTGCTGAGCCGAGGACCCCTCACCCGTGCGCAGCTCGGCGAGCTGACCGGGCTGTCCAAGGTCACCGCGTCCCAGTTGGTCGAGCGGCTGGAGGAGCGCGGCCTCGTGGCCCGCGTCGGCGAGCAGGCCGGCGGGCGGGGGCCGAACGCCCAGATGTACGCCGTGGTGCCCTCCACCGCGTTCGTCGTCGGCGTCGATGCCGGCCCCGCGCACGTGGTCGCCGGGGTGGCGGACATCACGGGCAACATCGTCGGGCGCACCGACGTGGCCATCGGCGACGGCGACGACCCGGTCAAGGTCGTGCACGCCGCCGTCGTGGAGGCGGCCTCGGCCGGAGGCGCGCCGATCGACCGCATCCGGCGGATCGTGCTCGGCACGCCCGGCCTCGTCGACCCCAAGAGCGGCGAGATCACGTTCGCCTGGGACCTCCCGCGCTGGCACCGCGGCCTGCTCACCGCCCTGCGCGAGGACCTCGGCCGCCCCGTCATGTTCGAGAACGACGTGAACCTGGCCGCGATCGCCGAGCAGCACTCGGGCGCGGCCGTCGGGGCGCGCGACTTCGTGCTCGTCTGGCTGGACCGCGGCGTCGGCACCGCGGTCGTGCTCGGCGGCCGTCTGCACCGCGGCTCGGCCGGGGCCGCGGGCGAGATCGGATACCTGCCCGTCGCCGGCACCCAGATCAGCCGCGACGTGTCCCGGCGCTCGAAGAACGGCTTCCGCACCCTGGTCGACGCGGCGGCGGTGCGCTCGATCGCGAAGACCCACGGGTTCAAGTCGGCGGGGGCGGCGGAGGCGGTCCGGGCGGCCATCGCCGCGGGCACCGCGGGCAGCCCGTTCCTCGACGAGCTGGCGCGGCGCATCTCGCTCGGCGTCGCCTCGGTCGGCCTCGTGCTCGACCCGGAGCTCGTGGTCCTCGCGGGCGACGTGGGGCAGGCCGGCGGGGCGGATCTGGCCCAGCGGGTGCAGCACGAGGTCGCCGCGATCGCCGTGGTCTCCCCGCGCGTGGTGGCGACCGAGGTGTCCTCGGAGCCGGTGCTGCACGGCGCGATCCTGACGGGTCTGGACGCGGTGCGCGAGGAGGTCTTCGGCTCGACGGCGTGAAAGTTTCACGCCGTCGAGCCGATCAGGCGATCAGCGGGCGTCGCGGCGGCGCATGGACAGGAAGGCCGCGGCGGCCACCGCGGCCACCACCGCCGCGATCACCAGGCCGCCCGTTCCCCACGTCGCATGGAAGGTCGACCGGGCCACGTTCGCGGTGGCGCTCTGGTCGGGCAGGACGCCCAGGTTCAGCCAGGCGCGGGCGTAGCTCGACAGGCGGTACGGCTCCGCGTAGTCGGTGGTCTCGACCACGGTGAAGACGACGGTGCTGCCGAACTCCCACAGCAGCAGGTACGCGATGCCGGCGCCGAGGGCGGCCGACGTGTGCCGCCCGATCGACGCGACCGAGAAGCCCAGCGCGGTGCCGGCCATGGCGACGAACACGACGCGCAGGCCGGTGAGGAGCAGGGATCCGAACTCGGGCGCGCTCATCCGGCTCACGTTGTCGTCGCCCGGGGCGAGGGCCAGGAAGGCGGCCGTCCACAGCCCGAGGTACACGACCGACATGAGGGCGACGCCGGAGACGACGGCCAGCAGTTTCGCCCCCAGCACGGCGCCGCGGCGGGGGGCCCACAGCAGCAGGCCGGCCATGCCGCCGGAGCTCCACTCGACGCCCACGAACGAGGCGCCCAGCACGAAGCCGGCGAGGGCGAAGAGGACGGCGGCACCGTAGTACAGCGCCGGCCACTGGCGGTGGAACGAGAAGCCGTAGTCCAGCAGCGAGTCGGCGGTCGGGCGGGGCCCGTAGTCGCACGCCTTCGGCAGGTCCTCGCCCGGCTCGGCCTGCTCCAGGCCGCTCTGGACGCGGCCGCAGTGCTCGGTGCGCTGGTCCCACAGCTGTGCCAGCGGGCCGGCGCGCTCCGCGGCGGCCGCCTGCTCGGCCGCGCTCGGGCTGCTGCCGGTGAGGGTGAAGCCGAACGTGAGGAAGGCGAGCAGGGTGCCGACCAGGACCGCGGTGACGAGCGAGATGCGCCGGGCGAACAGCCGCGACCACTCCGCGGCGAACAGGTGCCTCATGCCGACACCTCCGCTTCGCTCCGGCGCCGGCATGATTTCGACCCGCATTGATGATGAGCGGCCACTCCGCTTCGCTCCGTACCGCTCATGCCGGCCGCTCCTCAGGGGTCCACTCGGAGTCGTCCACGGGCCGGAAGGAGCCGCGGGAGCCGCCGCCCGTGATGGTCAGGAACGCGTCCTCCAGCTGCGCGACCGGGGACAGCTCGCGCACCCACATGTCGTGGACGCCCAGCGTGTAGGACACCCAGGCCGGCTCCGCGAGGTCGTGCACGACGAGGTGGTCGCCGGTCACGCTCACGTCCGCGCCCGCCTCGGCCAGGATCTGGGCCGCGCGCTGGTGGTCGTCGACGCGCACACGGTACGAGCCCTTGTCCGCGACCGCGAGGACTTCCGAGACCGGGCCGGCGGCGACCGTACGGCCGCGGGAGATGATCGTGACGGAGTCGCAGACCTGGGCGATCTCGGCCAGGATGTGACTGGAGATGACGACCGTCTTGCCCTGCTCCGCGTGGCCGCGCAGCAGGTCCCGCATCTCGCGCACGCCCGCGGGGTCGAGCCCGTTGTTGGGCTCGTCGAGGATGAGCAGGTCCGGGTTCTTCAGCAGCGCCGACGCGACCGCGAGACGCTGGCGCATGCCGAGGGAGTAGGACCGCACCATGTCCTCGGAGCGGTCGGAGAGCCCGACCTGGTCGAGGACGATCCCCACCCGCTGCTTCGGCACCCCGCCGGCCTTCGCCAGCAGGGAGAGGGTTTTGTACCCCGTCAGGTTGCCGAAGAACGCGGGCGCCTCGACGATCGCGCCGACCCGCGCCGCCATCTCGGCCTGGAACCGCGGCACCGGTTCGCCGAAGATGCGCATGCGTCCGCCGTCGGCGCGCAGGAGGCCGAGCAGTGTCTTGAGCGTCGTGGACTTGCCCGAGCCGTTCGGTCCCAGGAACCCGTGGATCTGTCCCGGCTCGACCAGCATGTCCAGCTTGTCGAGCGCGGTGCGCGGCCGGCCGAACACGCTCTGGTACGTCTTGACCAGACCGTCGATTTCCAGTGCGGGTGTCATCGGAGCGCAGAATACGGCCTTCGTCACGTCGGCGTGGCCCCGCCAGCCGTCGATATGTGCGGCGTGGTTGGATTGGCACGTGTCAGATGACCTTGTCATCGCCGTCGACGATGCGACGGTCACCCGCAACGGCAACCATCTCATCCGATCGGTGAGCTGGCAGGTCGAGCTGGACGAGCGCTGGGTGATCCTCGGCCCCAACGGGGCCGGCAAGACCACGCTGCTCAACCTCGCGGGCGCGCGGATGCATCCGTCCAGCGGCACGGTCACCGTGCTGGGCGAGCAGCTGGGCCGGACGAACATCGCCGAGCTCAAGACCCGCCTGGGCTTCTCCTCCAACGCGCTGCGGCTACCCTTCGAGGAGACCGCGCGCGACGTGGTGCTCACCGCGTCGTGGGCCGTGATCGGGCGCTACCGCGAGGCCTACGACCGCATGGACGAGGGTCGCGCCATGGCCCTGCTCGACCAGCTCGGGGTCGCGGGGCTGGCCGACCGCGTCTACGGCACCCTGTCCGAGGGGGAGCGCAAGCGGGTACAAATCGCTAGGGCCCTCATGACGGACCCGGAGCTGCTCCTGCTGGACGAGCCCTCGGCCGGCCTGGACCTGGGCGCCCGGGAGGACCTGGTGCGCCGGCTGGCCGACCTCGCGGCCGACCCCGACGCCCCCGCCATCGTGCTGGTCACCCACCACGTGGAGGAGATCCCGCCGGGCTTCACCCACGCAATGCTGATGCGCGAGGGCGGCGTGGTGGCGCAGGGCCTCCTGCACGACACAATCACGGCGGACAACCTGTCGAAGGCGTTCGGCATGCCCTTGAAGCTCACGATGGTGGACGACCGCTTCCACGCCCAGTCCTGACGCGTAGCGCACCTGCCACCTTCGCGCCGCTGGCGCCGGCGCCACCCGCGCCCGCCGCCACGTCGTGGTGCCCGCTCCTTCGCGTGGTGTTTGCATCTTCGTGTCCGCAACGCGTGGTGTTTGCGTTGCGCCGTGGTGCTTGCGTTGCGCCGTGGCGTGCCGCTGCGTCTGTGCGCCGCGTCCGTCCCGCGCCGCCCGTGCCGCGCCTTCGCGCCGCGGTCGCGGCGTTCGCGCCCGTCTGTCGTGCTGCCGTGCTGCGACGTCGGCGCCGTTCGCGCCGTCGCGTCCGTGCCGCGTGCCCTCACACCGCGCGTTGTGGTGGCCGCGCCCGTGCGCCGTCGCGCCCGTGCCTGCCGCGGCGTCGCGCGCCTTCGCACCGCGCGTTGTGGTGGCCGCTCCCTTGCGCCGTGGCGTCCGTGCCTGCTGCGGCGTCGCGCGCCTTCGCACCGCGCGTTGTGGTGGCCGCTCCCTTGCGCCGTGGCGTCCGTGCCTGCTGCGGCGTCGCGCGCCTTCGCGCCGCGGTCGTGGCGTCTGCGCCGTCCCTGCCTGCTGCCGCGCTGTGACGTCGGCGCCTTTCGCGCCGTTGCCTCCGTGCCGCGTGTCCACGCCTTCGCGCCGAGGCGTCCGCGCCGCGCGCCCTCGCGCCGCGCGCCCTCGCGCCGCGCGCCCTAGCGCCGCGCGTCGTGGCGTCCGCGCCCTCGCGCCGCACCCCCGGCCCTCGCGCCGCGCCCGCGTTCTCGCGCCGTGCCCTCGCGCCCGCGCGTCGCGCGCCGTGACGTCCGTGTCTGCTGCCGTGCCGAGGCGTCCGCGCCCGCGCGCTGCGTCCGCGCGTGGCGCTTGCGCCCTCGCGTCGCGCGCCATGACGCCCGTGTCTGCGTCCGTGCCCTCGCGTCGCGCGCCATGACGCCCGCGCGCCGCGCCCGCGCCCTCGCGCCGCGCCGAGGCGTCCGCGCCCTCGTGCCCGTGGCGTTCGCGCCGTGACGTTCCGCTGCGTCTCTGTGCCGCGTCCACCCCGCGCCGCAGTTGGCTCCCGAGATGGCGTCTGCCTCCAGGCCGCGCCGCGGCTCGCCGCCGCGTGTGTGTTGCAGTTCGTGGGCGTCTGCCCCGCGTTCGCGAGGATGCGCAGCGACGATGGGCGATCCATGCCGGTAGAAGCGACAAATCCCCTGGCAGGCGAAAAATCCGATACGGCCGAGCATCAATCGGGTCAGGCGGCGTGGCTTCTGCGCCGGTGCCACAAGTTCGGGTTGGACTGGCCGTGAACGGGTCGGTGCCGTCCCGGTCGATTTCGGATCGTGTCCTGCGGCCGGTTCGGTGGAATGGAGACGCGGCGGTGAAATTGCACGGCCTTGACGTGCGGAATTTTTGCAGGGAAACGCGGCGCCGGGCTTGGGGTCGACTCGGGTGCGATTCTCCTCGGCGCGTCGGTGTGCGTCGGACGTGGTGATTCCCGCGGGTCCGTGGATGCGGCGCAACTTCTCCGCATGCCGCCTCACCAGCCCCCAGTCGCGCCGCCGCTGCGCCTCCTTGCGGAACTCATCCTTCCCCGGCCACCAATTCCGCGCCTTCGTCCGATCCCGCATAGCAGCCAATTCCCGCGAACTGAACAACTGCATCTGCCCCATGGTGACAATTATCCCCGAATGCGACCGAAACCACGATCTTGGATCACGCCTCGGCGCAAATGGCGAATATATTGGACCCCGAGAGGAATGCCTAACGACGCCGCTGGGCCGGGCACATCGCCGGCCCGCTGCCGCGCTTCGCGCGAGTCTGGGCAGGTGCGATCGGCTGAGCGAAGGTGAGCGAGGAACGGCCCGCCGGAAGACCGCGAGCGGCGGGGCGCCGGCTCTGTCGGAGTCGCGGCGCCCCGCTGCGGGCTAGGGCTCAGCGGCCCCCGAAGGAGGGCTTACGCTTCTCCACGAAGGCGGTCATGCCCTCGGCCTTGTCCTCGGTCGCGAACAGCCCCGCGAACAGCTGGCTCTCCCAGGCCAGGCCCGAGGCGAGGTCCATCTCCAGGCCCCCGTCCACCGCCTGCTTCGCCGCGCGCAGGGCCAGGGCCGGGCCGTTCACGTAGGGGCGGACGAGGGCGAGGGCGGCCTCGTAGACGTCGGCGCGCGGTACGACGCGGTCGACGAGGCCCATGGCCAGCGCCTCGGGGGCGGGGACGAAGCGGCCCGACATGATCAGGTCCTTCGCTCGGGCGGGGCCGACCAGGCGGGCCAGGCGCTGGGTGCCGCCGGCGCCGGGGATGATGCCCAGGGTGATCTCCGGCTGGCCCAGCTGGGCGTCCTCCGCGGCCACGCGCCAGTCGGCGGTCAGGGCCAGCTCGCAGCCGCCGCCCAGGGCGTAGCCGGTGATCGCGGCCACGACCGGCTTCGGGATGCGCGCTACGGCGTCGAAGGCGGAGCTCAGCGCGACCGCGCGCTGGGACATCTCGGCGTAGCCCATGCCGGCCATCTCCTTGATGTCCGCGCCGGCCGCGAAGACCTTCTCGCCGCCGTAGATGACCACCGCGCGCACGTCGTCGCGCGCGGTCGCCTCCTGTGCGGCCGCGCGCAGCTCCTCCTGCACGGCGATGTTCAGGGCATTCATCGGCGGGCGATCGAGCCGGATGGTGCCGATGCCGTCCGCGGCCTCGAGCCTGACCAAAGTCACCTTGTGTCTCCTCAACGTCGTTGTCGTTGCCCGGAGCGTATTCGCCTGTACCGTCTGAGGTGCCATGGCCACCACGTACTACCGCGACAACGTGGTGCACATCAGCTCCGGCGGTGTGCGCGTCGCTGAAGCCTGGTATCCCCTCGACACGCTCACCTACATCTGGCACGAGCGCACGGGGCGGCTGCGCCACGGGGCGTACATGATCGGCACCCGCGGCGGCGCCGTGCTCCTCGTCATCGGGCTGCTGGTCGCGGCCGCGATGGCGGCCCGGAGGATCGACTTTCACGGGGAGCAGCGCACGATGTACATCGCCGGCGGCATCCTCGCCGTGATCGTCATCGGCGGCGTGGTCGCGTTCTGCCTGGAGGGGCTGCTCGATCTGCTCGACCGCGCCCACGACCACGGCAAGGGCGTGCACGAGATCTGGGTGCGCACGACCGGCGGGGACTCGATGATCTATTCGACCACGGACGCCCCTAAATTCGGGCAGATCTATCGCGCGCTCCAGCGGGCGGTCGAGCAGTCCGCCTAGACTGCGCGGCATGGTGGCCCTCGGCGTGGACTTCGGCACGTCGCACACGGTGGCGGTGGCTCGCTGGCCCGACGGCCGCACCCGCCCGCTGTTGTTCGACGGCTCGCCGCTGCTGCCCTCCGCCGTGACGCTCGAGGAGCAGGGGCTGCTCGTGGGCCGCGACGCGGTGCACGGCGCCCGCCGCGCGCCCGAGCGGTTCGAGCCGAACCCGAAGCGCCGCATCGACGAGGGCTCGGTGCTGCTGGGGGAGCGGCCGGTCGCGGTCGCGGAGATGATGACCGCGGTGTTCCGGCGGGTGCTCGCCGAGTTCTCCCGCACCGCCGGCGGCGCGCCCGGAGCGGTGACCGTCACCCACCCGGCCGGCTGGGCCTCGACGCGGCGCACGACGCTGCACGAGGCGGTGCGCCGGGCCGGGCTGCCCGGGGCCGTGCTGGTGCCCGAGCCGGTCGCCGCGGCCACCTACTTCGTGAGCGTCCTGAAGCACATGGTCCCCGTGGGTTCGGGCGTCGTCGTGTACGACCTCGGCGCGGGCACATTCGACGGCAGCGTGGTCGCCCGCACCGCGGCCGGCTTCGACGTGCGCGCCGTGGGCGGGCGCGACGACCTCGGCGGCCTCGACTTCGACGAGCTCGTCGTCGGGCTCGTGAGCCGGGCCGTGCCCGCGGAGGACTGGGCCCGGGTGACCGCCGACCCGCGCGCGACCCGGCAGCTGCGCGACGAGGCGCGGGAGGCCAAGGAGCGGCTGTCGCGGGCCGCGTCGGTGACGGTCATGGTGCCGGTGCTCGACGTGGACGTACCGGTGACGCGGGAGGAGTTCGAGAACGCCGCGCGGCCGCTGGTGGAGCGCTCGGTCGGCTCGCTCGCCGAGACGCTGCGCCTGTCGCGGCTCACCGCGGACCGGGTCGCGGGCATCTTCCTCGTCGGCGGCGGGAGCCAGATGCCGCTGGTCGCGACCGAGCTGCACCGTGAGTTCGGGCGGGCGCCGGTGACCATCGAGCAGCCGGAGATGGTGGTCGCCGAGGGCGCCGTGCTGGTCGGCAAGGCGGTGCGCACCACGAAGACCGGCCAGGTCGTGCCGGAGCAGGCGCAGCGCTCCGAGCAGATGGCGCTGCCGGCGTCACCCGCGTCGACACCCAGTCGCCCGATAAGCTCGACACCCGTCAGCCCGGTGCCGGTCAGTCCGACGCCCATCAGTCCGACGCCGATCAGTCCGGTCCCGGTCAGCCCCATGCCGCGGCCCTATCCGGTCCCGCAGCGGCCCGTCTACCAGCCGCCGGTGTTCCTGCCGCCGCCCCCGCCGCAGATCGTGTACTACCCCGTGGCGCCGATCCCGATCCGCAAGGGCCCGTGGTCGATCCGCTGGCCGGCGGCGTTCATGACGACCTACGGCATCCTGCTCTACTTCCTCACCGGCCTGCTCCTGCTCGCCGCCGGGCTGCCGCAGCTCCTGCGCGACAACCCGCCGCCGGAGTGGGACGAGGCGCGCATCGACCAGGTCACCACCGAGGCCCTGGAGTGGGCGGGCATCTGCGCGGTCGCGGCCACGCTGCTCATCAACGGTGCCATGCGGGCGCGGAGGCCGGCGAGCGGGCATCACTGGTACCCCCTCGCGCTCTGCCTCGTCGCGGCCGTCGGCAACGCGGCGCTGACCTCGTCCGGTGGCGGCTACTGGACCCTCGTGCCCGCGGTGGTGTTCGGCCTGTCGACGGCGATGCTCCTGCTGCCCGCGTCGAGGCGCTGGATGCGGCGCCCGCCGAAGCCGGCTGCCCTGAAGCCGACCGACAGGGAGGCCGGGTCGTAAGCGCGGCCTAGACTTCAGCTCATGCCTACGCCAGGGATCCGGCTCGGGGTCGACTTCGGCACCTCGAACACCGTCGCCGTCGTGCGGTGGCCGGACGGGCGCTCCCGGCCCCTCATCTTCGACGGGTCGCCGCTGCTGCCCTCGGCGGTCTACGCCGAGCCCGGCGGCGCGATCATCGTCGGCCGCGACGCCGTGCACAGCGCGCGCCTGGAGCCGGCTCGCTTCGAGCCGAACCCGAAGCGGCGCATCGACGACGGCACGGTGCTGCTCGGCGACCGCGAGGTGCCGGTCCAGGAGCTCATCGCGGCCGTCCTGCGCCGGGTCCGCGACGAGTGGGTGCGCACCGTCGGCGACGTCGTGCCGGAGGCGACGGTGACGATCCCGGCGTCCTGGGGCGCGACCCGCCGCCTCGCGATCGCCGACGCCGCCGAGGCCGCCGGCCTGGGCCGGGTGCGCCTGGTGCCCGAGCCGGTCGCGGCGGCCGCCTACTTCACCCAGGTCCTCGGCCACGAGGTGAAGGTCGGCTCGGTCGTGGTCGTGCACGACTTCGGGGCCGGCACGTTCGACGCCAGCGTGGTCGCGCGCACCGCCGACGGCTTCGAGGCGCTCGCCGTCGACGGCCGCGACGACATCGGCGGCATCGACGTGGACAACGCCGTCGTCAAGCACATCGGCACCATCTGCGAGCCGCGCGCGCCGCAGGAGTGGTCGCGGCTCATGAGCCCGCAGACCGTCGAGGACCGCCGGCACCGCCGCCTGCTGTGGGACGACGCACGGGTGGCCAAGGAGCGGCTCTCCCGCCAGCCCGCGTCGGACCTGACGATTCCGCTGCTCAACTTCGACGTACACCTGACGCGGGAGGAGCTCGAGACCCTCGCGCGGCCGATGATCGAGCAGACCGTGCGGGTGACCCAGGGCGTCATGCGCTGGGCCCAGCTCAGCGAGGGCTCGGTCGCGGGCGTGTTCCTGGTCGGCGGCTCCAGCCGGATGCCGCTCGTGGCCACGCTGCTGCACCGCATGCTCGGCACGGCGCCGACCGCGATCGAGCAGCCGGAGCTCGTCGTGGCCGAGGGCAGCATGCTCACCGGCTCCAAGTCCACCCAGCCGAGCGCGCAGCCCGCCCCGGGCCCGTCGACGGGCGTGCTGCCGCAGGTGCCGGGCTTCCTGTGGGAGCGGCCGGAGCAGCGCACGGAGCAGCCCCCGGCGCCGCCGGTCTCCGCCCCGCCCGTGTCGGCCCCGCCGGTCTCCGCGCCGCCGGCGTTCTCGATGCCGCCCCCGAGCCGGTTCGGCACCCCGGTCTCGTCCCCGCCCGCCCAGAGCCCGATGTGGCTGGAGACCCCGGTCTCCACGCCGCCGCCGGTCTCGTCGCCTCCCGTCTCCGCGCCGCCCCCGGTGTCGTCGCCACCGGTCTCCGCGCCGCCGAACCGGCCCGTGAGCGCCGGGCGCGTCTACGGCTCCGGCGGCGGCGTGCCCGAGTCGGCGACGCGCTACGACGAATACGGCCGCGCCTTCCGCAACGAGGCGCCGCAGCAACGACCGCAGCCGCCGAGGCCGCAGCCGCAGCCGCAGCCGCAGCCGCAGCCGCAGCCACAGCCACAGCGCGTCGCCGAGCACGCGCACGTGTACTCGGGCGGCAAGGCGCGCCGCGGCCCGGCCGCCCGGTTTTTCCGCGTGCTGTTCGTGGTGGTGCTGCTCGTCGCCGTCCCGCTGGTCGCCGGCGTGATCTCGTACTACCTGACGACCGATCACCTGCCCCCGTTGCTGCAGGAGTGGTTCGACTCGAACCCCTCGTAGCGGCGAACGTGAGTAGGATTCGCGCATGACGACGATCGACGGGCACGGCGGGGACCTCGCGCTGGCGGCGCTGCGCGGCTTCGGGGTCAGCGAGATGTTCACCCTCTCCGGCGGCCACGTCTTCCCGCTGTACGACGCGGCGAAGCGGGCCGGCGTGCGCGTCGTCGACGTGCGCCACGAGCAGTCCGCGGTCTTCGCGGCCGAGGCGGTCGCGAAGCTGCAGCGGCGGCCGGGCCTGGCCGTGCTCACCGCCGGCCCCGGCGTCACGAACGGCGTCTCCGGCCTGACCAGCGCCATGTTCAACGGCGCGCCGGTGGTCGTGCTCGGCGGCCGCGCGCCGCAGTTCCGCTGGGGCTCGGGCAGCCTGCAGGAGATGGACCACCTGCCGATCGTTCAGGCGGTCACGAAGCACGCCGAGACCATCTTCTCCACCGACGAGGTCTACGCGCGGATGCGTGCGGCCGCGCTCACCGCGCTGACCCCGCACCGGGGGCCGGTCTTCGTCGACCTGCCGCTCGAGGTGGTCTTCTCCACCGCGGACGGCATTCAAGAACAAGATCCGGCAGTCGTACCGTCCGAGGAAGCCGACCCCGACGAGGTCCACCGCGCCGTGAGCCTGCTGGCCGCGGCCGAGCGCCCGGTCATCGTCGCGGGATCGGACGTGTGGGCCGGCGACGCCACCGCGGCGTTGCGCGAGGCCGCCGAGGCGCTGCGGATTCCGGTCTTCGCCAACGGCATGGGCCGCGGCTCCCTGCCGCCCGGGCACCCCCTGGCGTTCGCGCGGGCGCGCAAGCCCGCGTTCGGCGGCGCGGACGTGGTCGCGGTCGTCGGCACCCCGCTGGACTTCCGGCTGAACTTCGGCGACTTCGGCGGGGCCCAGGTCGTGCACGTCACCGACGCGCCCTCGCAGCGGGCCACGCACGTCACCCCGGCCGCGGCGCCCACGGGCGATCTGCGGCTGGTGCTGTCGGCCTTCGCGGCGTACGGCGGCCTGGTGGCGGACCACGAGGAGTGGATCGCGACCCTGCGCGCCGCGGAGGACGCGGCCCGGGGGCGCGAGACCGAGGCCCTGGAGGCCGACACCGACCCGATCAAGCCCAGCCGCGTCTACGGCGAGCTGCGCAAGGTGCTGGCCGAGGACGCGGTGACCATCGGCGACGGCGGGGACTTCGTCTCCTACGCCGGCAAGTACCTCGAGCCCGCCCGGCCCGGCACCTGGCTGGACCCGGGGCCGTACGGCTGCCTCGGCACCGGCATGGGCTACGCGATGGGGGCGCGGGTGACCTACCCGGACCGGCAGATCTGCGTGCTCATGGGCGACGGCGCGGCCGGCTTCTCGCTCATGGACGTCGAGACGCTCGTGCGCCACCAGCTGCCGGTCGTGATCGTGGTCGGCAACAACGGCATCTGGGGGCTGGAGAAGCACCCGATGCGCCAGATCTACGGCTACGACCTCGCGGCCGACCTGCAGCCGGGACTGCGCTACGACGACGTGGTGAAGGCGCTCGGGGGCGCCGGGGAGACGGTCGAGAAGCCCGGGGATCTCGCCGGGGCGCTCGGACGCGCGTTCTCCGCCGGGGTGCCCTATCTCGTGAACGTCCTGACGGACCCCGAGGACGCCTACCCGCGTTCGTCGAACCTCGCGTAGCCGCTACTCCAGCCCCAGCAACCGGGGCAGGGAGCCGATCGAGCCGATGACCTCGTGCGCGCCGGCGGCCTGCAGCGCCTGCCGGTCGCCGGCCCCGGTGAGCACGCCCACGAGCAGGCCCGCGCCCGCGCGCTGGCCGGCGATGAGGTCCAGGGGCGTGTCGCCGACGACGACCATGCGGCGCACGTCCTCGACGCCGAGCTTGAGCGCCGAGACGAGCATGAAGTCGGGGAAGGGGCGGCCGCGGCCGGCGTCGGCGGGGGAGAGCACCAGGTCGACCTGGCCCCACCAGCCGAGCGCGTCGATGATCGCCTCCTGGGTGGCCCGGGCGAAGCCGGTGGTGAGCGCCACCTTGATGCCGTTCGCGCGCAGCGTCTTGATCGCCTCGATGGCGCCCGGGATCGGCAGCACGGCGCCCTCGTCGACCAGCAGCCCGTACGCCTCCTCGAACGTCTCGTTGGCGGCCTGGGCCCGTTGCTCGTCCCCGTCGAGCAGGAGGCGGAACACCTCGATCCGGCTCTGGCCCATCGTCTTGCGCACGACGGCGAGCATGCGCTCGTGCTGGGGAGTGCCGGGAGCGACGCCCTCCCCGGCGAAGGCCACCGTGAAGGCCTGCTCGACCAGGCCGTCATCACGCACCGTAGTGCCTGCCATGTCGATGCAGGCGAGTTGCCACGCGGTCATCACGCGATGGGAGCACGGCGAAGAGACCGGAGAGTGAACGGCACAAAACCGTCAGAAGGCACCCGCCCGCCGCATGCCGTGCGGCCGTCCGTCGGGGTCGTGCACGAAGCGGTAGAGCACCCCGGACCACTGCCGGGTCCACCAGGTCAGGTGCGGTGCCTCGTAGCGCTGCACGCGTCCGCGCGGCCGGGGGCCCGGGCGGCCCTCGGCGTACCAGCGTTCCAGGTCCGCGGCCGCGCGCTCGAAGGCGCCGACGAACGTTGCGTGGTCATCGTCGTCGATGTCGGCGCCGAGGTGCTCGCGGGCCAGCCGCCGGCGCAGTGACCGTGCGTACCGCCCGGTAGGGTCGGCGACCGCGCACGTCAGCTCGGAGTCGTGGGTCCACGAGCGCAGCGACACGTTGTCGGAGCCGACGGTCGCCCAGGCGTCGTCGACGATGCACACCTTGGCGTGCACGTAGATCGGCGTGCCGTCGGCGTTCTCGGGGCTGAACACGTGCACGCGGTCACCGCCGGCCTCGTCGAGCATGGCGAGGGCGCGCTCGCGGCCGTACAGCTGCGGGGTCTTGCCGATCTTGCCCGGCGCGTCGGGCTGGCGGGGCACGACGGCGACGAGGTGCAGCCCCGGCCTGGCGCGCAGCGCGTCGGCGAAGCACTCGGCGACCTGGGGCGACCACAGGTACTGGTCCTCGATGTAGATCAGGTGCCGCGCCCGCGCGACGGCCTTGCGATATCCGCGGGCCACGCTGCGCTCGCCGTCGGGGGCGAACGGGTACGCGCCCGAGCGCATGTGCGGGTACGTCCGCAGCAGCTGCACGCTGAGATCGCCGGCCGGCGGCGGGTCCGGCAGCTGCTCCGGCAGGGGGTCGGCGTGCGTGTCCTCGTGGTAGAGCCGGTCGTGCAGCCGGAAGAAGGGGTTGCGCGACAGTGGGGTCGGATCGGTCCAGCGCTCCCGGAACGTCGCCTCGACCTGCCCCACGGCCGGGCCGCGCAGCTCGACCTGCGCGTCGTGCCAGGGCGGGCGGGGGCCGTACACCGGCGCCATCGAGATCGCCTGCGGATCGCCCTCGTGCTCGTGGGAGTCGCCCCGGCTGTGGCACAGGTCGATCCCGCCCACGAACGCGACGTCGAGCTCGGGGCGGCCCGGGTGGCGCAGCACCACGAACTTCTGATGGTGCGAGCCGCCCGCGCGGACGCGCATGTCGCGCAGGCACTCCCCGCCCGCCGCCTCGATCTCGTCGCCGAGGTGCTGGTTCTCCTCCTCGTTGAACTGCAGCCGGTCGAAGTGCGAGCGCCACATCAGGCCCTTGACGATCACGCCGCGCTCGGCCGCCTCGCACAGGACCCGGGACACTTCGGTGCCGTCGCCGTCGAGACGCTGGTCGGGGTCGCCGCGCCAGTCGGTGAACAGGATCAGGTCGCCGCGGCGGGTCGCGCGGATCGCGGGCAGGAGCGCGTCGTAGTACTCGCGGCCGTCGATGAGCGGCCGCACCGCGTTGCCGTCGGTCCACGGGGCCAGGCCGGTGTGCGGGTTGCCGCGCTCCTCCGCGCTCAGAAACCAATCGCTCATTTCGCGGCCGCCTCGGCCAGCTCCGGCTCCCGCGCGGGGCCCGGCTCCGCCACCAGGTCGTGGTTGGGCCGCAGCAGCCACCACACGGCGGTGACCCAGAGCCCGGCGAGCACGCAGCTGCCCAGGATGTCGGTGGGATGGTGCATGCCGCGGTACATCCGCGACACCGCCACCCACAGCGGCATGAGCACCGCCGCGGCCACGAACAGCCAGCGCCACCACGCGCGGGTGCGCGGCAGGACGAGCACGGCCGCGGTGGCCCAGATGCAGATCGCCGCCGCGACGTGCCCGGACGGGTAGCTGGAGGTGGGCATCGGCCCGTCCATGTTCTCCACGTCCGGGCGCGCCCGCCCGACGATCGCGGCCGAGCCCAGGAACAGGCTCAGCTCGCCGAACATGACCGTGACCAGGAAGATCACGGGGCGCCAGCGGCGGGCCACGGCGAGCGCGAGGGCGCCGATGACCAGGCCGATGGCGAGGATCGCGTGGGTGTTGCCGACCTCGCTGCCGACGATCGTGACGTGGCCGAGCACGTCCGTGCGGTGCCCGGCGAACCAGTGCGGGATCGCGCGGTCGCCCAGGATGTTGCCGTTGCCGTCGCGGTAGTGCGCCAGCGGGATGCCGAGCGCGACCAGCGCCCCGAACGTCAGCACCCACGCCACGCCGAGCCCGGCGAGCACCCAGGCGCGTCCGTGCCCGGCCCGCTCCGGCTCGTGCGGGTGCTGCTCGGTCGGGCGCAGGTCGTCGGCGGCCTCCGGCTCGAGGCCCTCGGCCAGCGGGGCGGTGACGCTCTGGCCGCGCTCGTACCGCCACAGCTCGAACGCGGCCGCGCAGAGCCCGACCCAGGCCACGCCCAGCGACCAGCCACCCAGCACGTCGGACACGAAGTGCACGCCGAGCGCGAGCCGGCTGAAGCCGATGAGGACCACGATCGCGCCGACGGCGATGAGCACCGGGCGGCGCCACCGGGGCGCGAGCGCCGGGAGGAACACGAGCAGCAGCGCGGCGTAGCAGATGAACGAGTTCAGCGAGTGCCCGCTCGGGAAGCTGTTGCCGCCCCCGTGCGCGACTGGCTGCTCGACCACCGGCCGCAGGCGGCCGACGGCGTGCTTGAGCACCGGGTCGAGCACGAGGCCGCCGAGCGTCGTGGCCAGCAGGAAGCCGGTCAGGCGGAATCGGCGGCGCACCAGGAGTACCGTTGCGGCGATCGCGATCAGCCAGGCGAGCACGCCGAAGCTGCCCAGCCGGCTGATCCCGCCCATCAGGTTCACCAGGAACGCGCTCGGCGCGACCAGGGCGTTGAGTCCGTTGGCGACCCCGCGGTCGACGGACTCCAGGGGCAGCCAGCGCACGCGCACAGCGATCACCAACAGGCTGAACAGCAGGGCCGCGACCCCGAAGCTTGTCATTCTGATCAGGGTCGCCTTGTCACGTCTCACGTTTGCCAACATGCCCAGGATGGGGATTGGCAGAACATGACGAACAACGATCTCCTGAAGTACCTGACGAGGGTCGGGTTCATCGGCTACGGGCTGTTGCACCTCGCCCTCGCCTGGGTCGCCGCGCAGATCGCGTTCGGTCAGGGCGGGGAGGAGGGCGACCAGTCCGGCGCCTTCCGGAAGCTCGCCGAGCAGCCCTTCGGCGAGATGCTGCTGTGGTTCGTGATCGTCTGCCTCGTGGCCCTCGCCGTGTGGCAGGCCATGCTGGCCGTGTGGGGACACCAGGACAGCCACGGCAAGGAGCGCGTCTTCGAGCGCGTCTCCTCCGGCGCCCGGGTGGTCATCTACGGCGCCCTGGCGTGGACGGCGGGCAAGGTGGTGCTCGGCGCGCCCGCGTCCAGCGCCAACCAGCAGCAGGAGGCGGCCGCCGGGATCATGGCCAAGCCCGCGGGGGCGTGGCTGGTCGGGCTGGCCGGGCTCGCCGTGCTCGGGTTCGGCATCGGGATGGTGTGGTACGGCCTCAAGCGCAAGTTCGCCGGGAAGCTGCACTTCGCCGGGCCCCACGGGCACCAGGCGGCCACCCGCGCGGGGCAGATCGGCTACGCGGCCAAAGGTGTCGCCTTCGGCATCGTGGGGTATCTCCTTGTGGACGCGGCGGTCACGAACGACCCCGGCAAGTCCCGCGGCCTCGACGCGGCCCTGCACACGCTCGTCGGGCAGCCGTTCGGCAAGTTCCTGCTCCTCGCCGTCGCGCTGGGCGTGGCCGCGTTCGGCGTCTACTGCTTCTTCCAGGCCAAGTACCGCAAGGTCGGCTCGTGAGCGTCCGCTCGGCGGTGGTGATCAACCCGTCGAAGGTCCTCGACCTCGACGAGCGCCGCCGTGAGCTGTGCGGGGCGCTCGCCGACGCCGGCTGGCCCGAGCCGCTCTGGCTGGAGACGACGCCCGAGGACCCCGGCTGCGGCATGGCCCGCGAGGCCGTGGCGGCCGGGGTGGAGCTGGTGCTCGTCTGCGGCGGCGACGGCACCGTGATGGCGGTCGCCGGCGAGCTGGCCGGCACCGACGTCGCGATCGCGCTCGTGCCCTCCGGCACCGGCAACCTGCTCGCCACCAACCTCGGCATCCCGCGCGACGTCGCGGAGGCGGTCGCGGTCGCCATCACCGGCACGCGGCGGCGCATCGACGTGGGGGAGGTCGAGGGCGTGGGCGTGTTCGCCGTGATGGCGGGCATGGGCTTCGACGCGGCGATGGTCGGCGACACCCCCGACACCGCCAAGGCGCGCTTCGGCTGGGCCGCCTACGTCGCGACCGGGCTGCGCAATCTCACCCGCCACCGGGCCTCGGTGCGCATCCGCCTCGACGGCGGGCGCTGGCTGCACCGGCGGGCCACCAGCGTGCTCGTGGCGAACGTGGGGCGGCTGCAGGGCGGGCTGCCGCTGCTGCCCGGCGCCGAGCCGGACGACGGCTGCCTGGACGTCGCGGTGCTGACCCCGCGCCACGTGGGGGACTGGGTGCGGCTGGCGGGTGGCGTACTGCTCCGGCGCGGCCCGGCCACGCACGGGCTGGAGACGTTCCGGGCGCGATCCGTCGAGATCCACGCGGCGCGGGACGAGCCGCGGGAACTCGACGGGGACGTGATCGCGCCCGCGCGGCGGCTGGCCGCGCGTGTCCGGCCCGGCGCGCTGGTCGTCTGCGTGCCGTGAGCGGCCCGGGCTATGCGCCCGGGTTGTCGTCTTCGCGGCGTTTGAGGTCTTCCTCCCACCGGCGCAGCAGCTCGGCGTCCTTGCGCGACTGGGCCGTGTCGATGCCGCGCAGGAAGTCGGGGTCGTCGTCGGGGGCGGTCACCTTCTTGCGGGGCCGCCCGCCCGCGACCACGCCCGCGCGCTGTTCCAGCGACACCGGGCGACCGGCGAAGAACCAGGCCACGGGTCCGATGACCGGCACGAGCAGGATCACGAGCACCCACACGGGCCGGGGCAGCCCGCGAATGTCCCCGCGCTCCGAGGAGAGGCAGTCGATCAGCGCGTACAGCGTCACGACCAGCACGATCAAGAAGGGCAGTGCGCGTCCCATGGCGCCATCATGACTCAGCAACGGGGGTCATGACACCAGCAACAGGGTGCCCATCACGCAGTACAGCAGGATGAGCGCGACCAGCCACGGCAGTTCCCGCCCGATCGGGGTGGCCACCGACCGCATCCGGCGCAGCGCGAGCGCCACCGTGGCGGCCCAGAGCACCCCGACGGCGGCGAGGGCGCCCGCGGCCGCCAGATCTCGCAGGTGTACCGCGGCCAGCCGGGCGAGCAGCAGCGCGACCGCCGTCACCGAGACCAGCGTCCGCCGCCACGACAGCTGGGTGCGCTCGAGCTGCGCGCCCGGGGGCGACTCGCTCATAGCAGCGTGGCCGCCAGCAGCGCGGCCGCGCCCACGGTGACCACGAGCGCGAGGATCGCCGGAAAGCGCGACGGTGGCAGCGCCTCACCCTTGCGCATCGCCTTCTCGCTGCGGGCCCAGTGGTCGACCGCCCGGATCGCCACGAGGCCCCCGAGCGCGAGCAGTGAGACCGAGATCACGATCCGCAAGCGGTGCTCGGGCAGGAACTGCGCGACCGCGAGCCCGCCGCCGATCAGCGCCAGCGCGGTGCGCATCCAGGCCAGGAAGGTGCGCTCGTTCGCCAGCGAGAAGCGGTAGTCGGGGGTGGTGCCCACCGAGCGGACCTCGTCCGGGTCGAACCAGGTTCGGATCGCCGACCACATGGACATGGCTCGTCTGTCCCCCTCACTACAGTCGCCTGGTGCTCCGTACGACGCTCGCCGGGCTGCGTGCTCACAAGGTACGTCTTGTGCTGACCGCCGTCGCCGTGATGATCGGTGTGGGATTCCTCGCCGGGACCCTGGTCTACGGCGACACCGCGCGTGCGGCGTTCTTCGACGACCTGGCCCGGTCGGCCCGCAACGTGGACGCGTCGGCCGGCCCCGCGTGGGTGCCGTTCGGCGAGCAGTCCTCCGGGTTCAGCGAGAGCAGCCGCCGCCTCGGCCTCGAGGACCTCGACGCGGTGCGCGGCCTGCCGCAGGTGGCCCGCGCGGACGGGCGGATGGCGGAGCGGCTGTCGATGCTCGACCCGCACGGGCGCCTGATCGCCAACTTCGGCAAGGTCGGCTGGGCCGTGTCCACGCCCGGCGAGCCGAGCCTGAGCATGTTCGACGTGGCCGGCGGGCGGCTGCCGCAGCGCGACGGCGAGATCGCGATCGACGCGTCGACGGCCCGCGCCTACGGCTTCCGCGACGGCGACGCCGTGCGCGTGATCGGCGCCGACGGCCGCGAGGTCGCGCTCACGCTGGTCGGCTCGTTCGACCTCGGCGCGAACAAGCGCTTCGCGGGCCTGAGCGTCGCCGCGCTCACCCCCGGCGGCATGCGCACGGTCGCGGGCGCGTACGGCTACGCCGAGGTCGTCGCGACCGCGCGGCCGGGCGTGCGCGAGGACGCGCTCGCCGCCGCGCTGCGCGAACGGCTCGGCCCCCGGGCGCGGGTGCTCGGCGGCGAGCGGCTGCGCGAGGTGTACGCGACGGCGGCGGCCAAGTACGTCAACGGCTTCCTGGTCGTGCTCTTCGCCTTCGGCCTCGTCGCGCTCGCGGTGTCGGTCTTCGTGATCGCCAACACGTTCGCCATCCTCGTCGCCCAGCGCGTGCGGGAGCTGGCCCTGCTGCGGTGCGTGGGCGCGTCCCGGCGGCAGCTGTTCGGCTCGGTGGTGCTCGAGGCGCTCGTCGTGGGGCTCGTGGCCTCCCTGGGCGGGCTCGCGGCCAGCGTGGCGATCGGCTGGGTGCTGCTGGTCGGCCGCGACGCGCTCGGCAAGTCGGTGCGCGTCGACCACCTCGTCGTCAGCCCCGCCACGGTGCTCGCCGGGCTGGTCGCGGGCACCCTGTGCACCGTGCTGGCGTCGCTGCTGCCCGCGCGCACCGCGAGCCGGGTCCCGCCGATGGCCGCGCTGTCGGCGGCGCCGCTGGAGGCGGCCGTGCCCGGGCGCCGGCGCGCGCGCCTCCGGGCGGCCTGGATCCTGGCCGTCGGCGGGGTGCTGCTCGTCGCGGGCGGCACGCGGGCGCCGGGGTTCCTGGGGCTGCCGGTGGTGTTCCTCGGCGCCATCGGGCTGTTCGCGGCCGCGGTCGCCGCGGGGCCCTTCGTCATCGGCCCGCTCACGGCCTGGGTGGGGTGGCTGCCGGCCCGCGTCCTCGGCGCGCCCGCGCGGCTGGCCGTGCAGGAGGCGCGGCGCAACCCGAAGCGGGTCGCGGCGACCACGGGCGCGCTGACGGTCGGGCTGGCGTTGATGAGCCTGTTCGCGGTACTGCTGGCGACGACCCGCGCCCAGTCCGAGCGCGAGCTCGACGAGAACTTCGCGGTCGACTACGTCGTCACCGGCGGCTTCGTGTTCAACGAGCGCACCCCCGCCGTGCCCGGCCCGGTGCTCGACGCGCTGCGCGGGCGCCCCGAGTTCGCCGCCGTGGCCGCCGCACGGGCCCACCAGACCGAGGTGCGGGGCCGGCCCACCGAGGCGTGGTCCATGGAGCCCGGGGCGCTGGACACGGTGCTGCGGCCGGAGGTCATGCGGGGCTCGGTCGCGGGTTTCGGGCCCGGCACCGTGGCGCTGAAGGGCTCCCTCGCGGACGCGGTGGGCGCCGGGGTCGGGGCGCGGATCACGCTCGGAGGCCGCCCGCTGCGCGTGATCGCCGTCTACGACGACGCGCCCTCGACCGGCGAGATCCTGCTCGACTGGAGCGACTACGCCGCCGTGTTCGGCGCCGGAGGGCCCGACTCCGTGCTGCTCAAGGCCGCGGAGGGGGTGCCCGCGGAGACGGCGCGGGCGGCGGTGGACGGCGCCGTGCGCGAGCAGCCCCGGCTGCAGGTGTCCAGCCAGGCCGAGTGGCGGGCCAAGGTCACCGAGAGCCTCGACCGCCAGCTGCTGGTGTTCTCGGCGCTGCTGGGCATGTCGATCGTCATCGCGCTGGCCGGCATCGCCAACACGCTCGCGCTCTCGGTGCTGGAGCGCACCCGGGAGACCGCCCTGCTGCGCGCCCTGGGCCTGTCGCGCGGGCAGCTGCGGGCGATGCTGGTGCTGGAGGCGGTGTTCATGGCCGTCATCGGCGTCGTGGCCGGGATCGGGCTGGGCGTGCTCGCGGGGTCGGCGGCGGCCTTCGGGCTCATCGGGCAGTACGGCCACGGCCACCCCGTGGTCCCGGTGGGCCGGCTGGCCTCGTACGCCCTGCTCGCCACGGCCGCGGCCGCGCTCGCCGCGCTGCTGCCGGCTACGGCCTCGGCGCGTGCCACAGTTCGCGGACAGCGTCGGAGACGCAGCACTCCCGCAGGCGTCCGCACGTGCACAAATGGTCGTCCGGGGCCTCGCGGCGCCGGTGTGTGACCAATTCCGCAGCGTGCTGAGCGACCGCCGCCGACAGCGGGCGTTGCGGCTCGAAGATGCCCGTTTTATGCGACATTTCACCCACCCCCGCGGTCCAGGGTGCGCCCGATTCGTGATGCTTTTCACCGACGCAGCGAACCTACTCCCCAGTAACATACGGGAGGGCGGCCTGGTGCCGCTTCCCTTGAGCCGTAACGTGGGGCGCATGTCACCAGCGACGGCGCGGTGACTGTCAAGCAGGAGGACCTCGGACCACGATGAAGATCGTCGTACTCGTCAAGCAGGTGCCGGACTCCGGCGCGGAGCGCAACCTGCGCAGTGACGACAACACCGTCGACCGCGCGTCGGCGAACAATGTGATCAACGAGATGGACGAGTACGCCATCGAGGAGGCCCTGCGCCTCCAGGAGGCGCACGGCGGCGAGGTCGTCGTGTTGACCGTCGGTCCCGACCGCGCCACGGAGTCGATTCGCAAGGCGCTGTCCATGGGCCCGGACTCGGCCGTCCACGTCGCCGACGACGCGCTGCACGGCTCGTGCGCGGTCGCCACGTCGAAGGCGCTCGCCGCCGCGATCGCCCGGCAGAACGCCGACCTGGTCATCTGCGGCGCCGAGTCGACCGACGGCCGCGTGCAGGTGATGCCGCACATGATCGCCGAGCGGCTGGGCATCGCCGCGCTCACCGGCGCGCGCAAGGTCACCGTCGAGGGCTCGCAGCTGACGATCGAGCGGCAGACCGACGAGGGCTTCGAGGTCGTCACCGCCGCGACCCCCGCGATCGTGAGCGTCTGGGACACGATCAACGACCCGCGGTACCCGTCGTTCAAGGGCATCATGGCGGCCAAGAAGAAGCCGCTGGAGACCCTGACGCTGGCCGACCTGGGCGTCGAGGCCGGCGAGGTGGGCTTCGACGGCGCGACGAGCGCCGTGGTCGAGCACAGCAAGCGCCCGCCCCGTCAGGCCGGCAACAAGGTCGACGCGGGCGACGACGGCGGCGTGAAGCTCGTCGAGTACCTGGCCTCCGAGAAGTTCGTGTAAGGGGAGACGTCACCATGGCTGAAGTTCTGGTCGTCGTCGAGAGTTTGAAGAAGGTCACTCTCGAGATGCTCACCCTCGCGCGCACGCTGGGCGGCGACGTCTCCGCGGTCGTGTTCGGGGACCCGGCCCCAGTCGCCGACAAGCTCGGCGAGTACGGCGCCGCGAAGATCTACGCCGCGTCCGGCGCGGACCTCGACGACTACCTGGTCGCGCCCAAGGCCACCGTCCTGGCCGAGCTCATCCAGCGGGTCTCCCCGTCGGCGGTCCTGCTCGCCTCCTCCCAGGAGGGCAAGGAGATCGCGGCGCGCGTCGCGGTCAAGCTGGACAACGGCGTGCTGACCGACGTGGTCGGCCTGGAGGCCGACGGCACGGCCACGCAGGTCGTCTTCGCCGGCTCCACGATCGTCAAGTCCAAGGTCACCAAGGGCCTGCCGATCGTCACCGTCCGGCCCAACTCCCTCACGCCCACCCCCGCGCCCGCCACCCCGTCGGTGGAGGCCGTGGAGGTCAACGTGACCGACCGCGACCGTCTCGCGAAGGTCGTGGAGCGCAAGGTCGAGGCCAAGGGCGCCCGCCCCGAGCTGGCCGAGGCCTCGATCGTCGTCTCCGGCGGCCGCGGCGTGGCCAGCGCGGACAACTTCAAGCTGGTCGAGGAGTTCGCCGACCTGCTGGGCGGCGCGGTCGGCGCCTCGCGCGCGGCGGTCGACTCCGGCTTCTACCCGCACCAGTTCCAGGTGGGCCAGACCGGCAAGACGGTCTCGCCGCAGCTGTACGTCGCCCTGGGCATCTCGGGCGCGATCCAGCACCGCGCGGGCATGCAGACGTCGAAGACGATCGTCGCGGTGAACAAGGACCCCGAGGCGCCGATCTTCGAGCTGGCCGACTTCGGCGTGGTGGGCGACCTGTTCAAGGTCGTGCCGCAGGCGGCGGAGGAGATCCGCAAGCGTAAGTAGCGTCCTTGGTACGTAGCGCCCGCCGCCTGCCCGCGGCGGGCGCTTTCGTGTTCTGGTCTGCTTTCGTGTTCGGGTCAGCTTTCGTGTTCTGGTCAGCTTTCGTGTTTTTGTCAGGGCAGGGTTCCCCGCAGCATGCTCAGCCCGGAGTGTGCGGCATTGCCGTCGTGCGGCTCGACCGAGATGTCGATGATGTTGTACCTCGACAGATCCAGCGACGCCGGCACCGTCAGCTCGGACTCCTTGCCGAGCACCCCGAGCGCCTCCATGCGCACGGTGGGCTCGTCCCGATCCAGCAGCCAGGCCTCGTAGTCGGCGTCGTCCCGCACGGGCATCCCTTCGGCGTGCACGACGAGCCGCCGCTCCCCGCCGGCCACGCGCAGGCACGCGTACCCGCCGGCCCCCGCGGGCGCCCCCGGGAGCGCCTGGAGCGTGACGCGCGCGTCCTGCGCACGGCAGCCCGCTGCGGTCTCGCCGCGCCGCATCCACAGCGCCGTTCCCCCGGCCGCGAGCAGCCCTACGACGGCGGCAGCCGCGGCCGCGACCGCGACGGTGACCCGCCATCGAGGCCCCTTGTCCCGCGTCCGCGCGCTGGTTCCACTCGGCTCTTGCGCGTTCGTTTCGTCTGGAGCCGCCGGGGAACCGGGCCGGGCGGGTGGCGGGTCGGTGTGCAGGCTCACGGCCGGCGGCGGCTGGTCGCGCCCGGACGCGGCGAGTTCCGCGCGGATGCGTTGCCACACGTGCTCCGGCGGCGGCGGGAGCGCCCGCAGCCGCGAGGCCTGCCGCCCCAGCCCGGCGACGTTGCGCAGCGAGTCCATCTCCGCGCGGCACTGCTCGCAGGCGTCGAGGTGCCCGGTCTCGTGCTGCTCGAGGGCCTCTTCACCGAGCGCCAGGAGTACCAGCCGTTCGGGCTCCAGATGCGGCACCGTCCACCTCCCATCGGCTGCGCAGCCGGGCCATCCCGCGCCGCAGGTGGCTCTTCACGGTGCCGAGGGGCAGGCCGGTGAGTGCGGCGATCTGAGGATGGGTCAGGTCGTCGTAGAACGCCAACTCGAGCACGCGCCGCTGCTCGCCCGGGAGCCGGGCCATCTCGTCGGCCAGCACGAGGCGATCGACGATGCGCTCCGGGGGCGCGTCCCCGCCCCCGTCGCGCTCGGGCACGGTGAGCCGCCGGATCGCCTCGCCGATACGCCCGTCCCGCGCGGACGCGCGAATCTGGTCGACCACCTTCCGCCGCGCGATGCCGAGCAGCCACCCGAGCATGGACCCGCGCCCGGGATCGAACCCCTCGCGCCCGAGCCACGCCGCGACGAACACCGCCTGCGTGACGTCCTCGGCGTCGGTGACACTGCCGACGCCGCGCACCGCGAGGTGATACACCGCCGGGCCGAACTGCTCGTACGCCGCCCGCAGAGCCCGCTCGTCCCCGGCCCGGAACAGCTCCGCGAACCCGTCGTCGAAGGGCACCGGCTCGTCCCGCACCCGGAACGCCGCGCCTCGCTTGTCGGGCGCGTCCGGCTCGCGTACGCCGCTGTCCGACACGTCGCGTTGCACGAGGCCGTTGTCGGCTACCTCGCGTGTGCCGAGCCCGTTGTCGGCTACCTCGCGTGCGCCGAGCCCGTTGTCGGCCACGTCGCGTGCGCCGAGTCCGTTGTCGGCCGCGTCGTGTTCGCCGAGTCCGTTGTGCTGCTCCGCAGGCCCGGTGAGGCCGCCGTCGCGTGCGTCGGGCATGTCGCGTTCGGTGGGCGCAGCCTCCCGTGAGCTGCCGTTGTGCCGGCTGTGCGCGGTCGCGTTCCCTCGACCGGCCGGCGGCACGTCGGCGCGCGGAGGCGGGGCGAGGCCACCGTCGGGCGGAACGAGGCCACCGTCGGGAGGGACGGGGCCTCTGTCGTGCGGGGTGGGTTCGTCCGGGGCGCGGTGCGGCTCCGTGAAGCCGTCGTCGCCGCGCGGGCGCCGGGCACTCACCGGGGCCCGCCCGGATGCCGCGGTCGCCACCATTGCACGGGCACGTCCTGAAGCTAGCGCAGTCACGGGGGAGTTCCTGACCGAGCATTCGGCGCGCGGGGGCACCGCGGATGCGGCGAGCGGCGAAAATCTCTTCGGAAGATTCTCCCGCACCGCCTTCATCACGCTTCGTGAGCGGATCGCCGCGTTCCGGTGGCCGGATCGGGGTCGCGACCAGCATTGTTCCGGATCGATGGGTCGGCCGCGTCCGCGCGGGGCCGGGTGTGCCCGTTACAGTCGGTGCCCTGACCGGGGCGGTCGGCCGCCGCCGGCGCGCGGGAGCGTGGCAATCGCCGCCCACCGGAGGGGAGGTAAGGGGTGCCCGGCCGTTAGGCTTGGCCTCGATGCCGTACCTCGACCATGCCGCCACCACGCCGATGCTCCCGGAGGCGCTCGACGCCTACGTCGCCACCGCGCGCGAAGTCGGCAACGCCTCGTCGTTGCACGCCCCCGGCCGCCACGCCCGCCGCCGGGTCGAGGAGTCGCGGGAGCGGATCGCCGCCTCGCTGGTGGCCCGGCCGTCGGAGGTGATTTTCACCGGCGGCGGCACCGAGAGCGACAACCTCGCCGTCAAGGGCATCTTCTGGGCCCGCCGCGCCGCCGACGCGGGCCGCACGCGTGTGGTCGCGAGCTCCGTCGAGCACCACGCCGTGCTCGACTCCGTCGCCTGGCTCGAGGCCCACGAGGGCGCCGCGGTCACCTGGCTGCCGGTCGACGCGTCCGGGCGCGTCCACCCCGAGGCGCTGGAGGAGGTGCTCGCCGGCGGCGACGTCGCGGTCGTCACGTCCATGTGGGCCAACAACGAGGTCGGCACCGTCCAGCCCGTCGCCGAGCTGGCCGCGCTGGCCGCCCGCGCGGGCGTGCCCTTCCACACCGACGCGGTGCAGGCCGTCGGCCAGGTGCCCGTCGACTTCGCCGCCAGCGGCGCGGCCGCGCTCACCGTCAGCGGCCACAAGCTCGGCGGCCCCATCGGCGCGGGCGCGCTGCTGCTCGGCCGCGAGATCGACTGCACGCCCCTGGCGCACGGCGGCGGCCAGGAGCGCGACGTGCGCTCCGGCACCCTCGACGTGCCCGCCATCGTCGCGTTCGCGGTCGCCCTGGAGCTGTCGGTCAAGACCCAGCGCGAGACGGCCGAGCGGATCGGGCGCCTTCGTGACGTCCTCGTGGAGCGGGTCTGCGCGGCCGTACCGGAGGCCATCCTCAACGGCGACCCATCCGACCGCCTGCCCGGCAACGCACACTTCTCCTTCCCCGGCTGCGAGGGCGACGCGCTGCTGCTGCTCCTGGACGCCCAGGACATCGCCTGCTCGACCGGTTCCGCCTGCTCGGCCGGCGTCGCGCAGCCCTCGCACGTGCTCCTGGCCATGGGCGCCGACGACGCGCGGGCGCGCTCCTCGCTGCGCTTCACCCTGGGCCACACGTCGACCATGGCGGACGTGGATGCCCTGGTCGCCGCGCTGCCGGCGGCCGTCGAGCGGGCCCACCGGGCGGCGACGAAGAGCCGCTGACGCTTCACTCGCGCGGAGGCGTCGGGCGGCCGCCGAAGGCGCTGCTCAACGACGTTCGACCCGCGCTCTCGCGCCCCGGCGCTCCCGCGTGTCGATGGACGCGGGGCGGTCGGTGGTCGTGACCGACGCGCGCCCGCTCTGCGCACCAGCCCGCCCGCACGATCCGCCCGCTCCCGCTCCGCCCGCTCCCGCGCCCGCCCGATCCGCCCGCTCCCGCTCCGCCCGCTCCCGCTCCCGCGCCCGCCCGCTCCGCCCGCTCCCGCTCCCGCGCCCGCCCGCTCCGCCCGCTCCCGCTCCCGCGCCCGCCCGCTCCGCCCGCTCCCGCTCCCGCGCCCGCCCGCTCCGCCCGCTCCCGCTCCGCCCGCTCCCGCTCCCGCGCCCGCCCGCTCCCGCTCCGCCCGCTCCCGCTCCCGCGCCCGCCCGCTCCGCCCGCTCCCGCTCCGCCCGCTCCCGCTCCCGCGCCCGCCCGCCCGCTCGCCTGCTCCGCCCGCGCCCGCCCGCTCCGCGCGCCCGCGCGCAAGCGGACGCGGGGAGTCGGTGGTCGTGACCGACGCGGACGCGCTCCCTCGCCCGGCCTCTTCGTGGCGGCGACGGCCGGCGCTGCCCGTGCTTCGCGCCCGCGCTCGCGGCCCCCCGCGCTGACGGTCGTGGCCGAGGACGCCGACGGCTGAAGCGCGGACGCGTGCGGTGTCGCCAAGCGTGCTGGTGGGCGGCGCCGCGGGGCAGCGGTCGCGCGGCGCGGGCGCAGTGGTATCGATCTAGGCACGGCGGCGGAGTCGCGAATTCGGGACCGGGCGCGGACGTGGCACGATTCCGGCGACCGGGCCACACATGGCCGCTGAACAGCCGGAACGGCCTCATCCGAACGGCTTCGAGGAGGGTGAGACGCCGGTGAGGAACGCCGTACGAGGTCGGTCGTCGGGGTGAATCCGATTGGGTGATTCCGCACCGATCAAGGCAAATATGGCCAGCTAGCGGGGCAGCGGATTTGGTTACGGCCTTTCTTTGACGTTTTTCCTCCGCCTTAAGTGGGCCGCTCACCCTATGTTTGCGCCGTGTCTGTCGAAACCCCTTCCATGGATGAAGCAACCGACATCATCGCCAAGGGCGATCTTTCTTCGCCAGTATTCGTCGATGCGTCGGGCCGCCGGGGAAAGCGAATCCGAATTGTTTTCGGGGTGCTCGGAGCGGCAACGCTCGTCTATGGGGCCCTGGTTGCCACGAGCCTGGCCGGAGGCCCGCTCAAGCCGCAGCAGCTGGTGCCGTTCCCGGATCTGGTGAACAACCTGCCGGTGCTCGACGAGGGGCAGCCCGTGGCGCAGCCCGGCGCGAAGAACACGCCGACGGTCAAGAAGTCCCCGCTCAGCACGGCGAAGAAGATCAACGCGACCGGTCAGCCGGCCCAGGGCGGGCCGCTTCCGGTGCCGTCGGGCACCGTGCCCGGGGGGCCCGGCCCGGGCACGACCACGACGACGCCCCCGCCCGCGGAGGCGACGGACGCCCCGCCGACGACGCAGCCGAGCAGCGGGCCGACGACGCAGCCCACGCCCACGCCGACGAAGACCAAGGAGCCGACGACCGACCCGACGACGGCTCAGCCGACGCCGCGCACGAGCGAGGCCGGCACGGCGCTCCCGGGCGAGATCCCGACGATCGGCGCGACGCCGACGCGCTCGGCGGGCACGGTGCCCGTGGGTGAGACGTCGGCCGGGCTCCCGGGCGCGACGCCACTCGCGTCGAGCGTCAGCGGCGAGGGCTCCACCGGTACCGTCGCGACACCCAGCACCACCGCGAGCCTGGGCCCGGCGTGAGCCGCAGGAGGAAGGCCGCGAAGGGCGCGCGGAAGCGGTTCTCGTACACCCGCCTCGTCTTCGGCATCGTCCTGCTGAGCATGCTCGCGGGCGTGCTGTTCGTCGAGGCGTACGTCAACGCCGAGTTCGCCGCCGACCACAGCGAGAGCGCCGGCAGCCAGTCGACGGTGCCGCAGGAGGTCGTCGACGGCGGCCCGATCATCGACACCCGCAACAACCAGGTGCGCTCGTACGCGATGCCGGACAAGACGATCGCGCTCACGTTCGACGACGGGCCCGACCCGAAGTGGACGCCGGAGATCATGGAGGTGCTGCACAAGCACCAGGTCAACGCGACGTTCTTCGTCGTGGGCACGCAGGTGACCCGGCACGCCGACATCGTGACCGAACTCGCGCGCGGGGGCGACGAGATCGGCATCCACAGCTTCACGCACCCGCGCCTGGACCAGCTCTCGCAGTGGCAGCGCGAGCTGGAGTACTCCCAGACCCAGCTCGCCGTCGTCAAGGCCACCGGGCAGAAGTCCGCGCTCCTGCGCCTGCCGTACTCCTCCAGCGCGAACGCCATCGACGACGCGAACTGGCCGCTCATCAAGGACGCCGGGCGCCTCGGCTACCTGTCGATCATGACGAGTACCGACAGCCGCGACTGGAGCCGCCCGGGCGTGGACGCGATCGTGCGCGGCGCGACGCCGGAGGACGGCAAGGGCTCGATCGTGCTCATGCACGACGCCGGCGGCGACCGCCAGCAGACCGTCGAGGCTCTCGACCGCTTCATCCCGATGATGCAGCAGCGCGGGTACACCTTCACCACCGTCTCTGGGGCTTTGACCAAGGCCCTCGCCGGGCAGAGCGTGACGCTCGAGGCCCCCGCGACCCCCTCCGACCAGCGTCGCGCCCTCGCGCTCGTCACCGCCGTCTCGGTGGCCGACTGGATCATGGAACTGCTGCGCATCCTGTTCCTGATCGTTGGCATCCTCACGATCGGGCGCACCGTCGCGCTGTTCCTGCTCGCCGGCCGCCACGCGCGGAAGCGGCGCGCGAAGACGTGGCAGTGGGGCCCGCCGGTCGACGAGCCGGTGTCGGTCATCGTGCCCGCCTACAACGAGAAGGAGGGCATCGAGGCCGCGGTGCGCTCCCTCGCGGGCGGCGACCATCCCGGCGGCATCGAGGTCGTGGTCGTCGACGACGGCTCGACCGACAACACCTCCGAGCTCGTCGAGGCGTTGGGGCTGCCCAACGTGCGCGTCGTGCGCATCCCCAACGGCGGCAAGCCGAACGCGCTCAACGTCGGCGTCGCCCTGGCCAAGCACGACATCATCGTCATGGTCGACGGCGACACCGTTTTCGAGCCGGATTCGGTACGGCACCTCGTCCAGCCGTTCGCCGACCCGTCCGTCGGCGCGGTCGCGGGCAACGTGAAGGTCGGCAACCGCGAGTCCATCGTCGCGCGGTGGCAGCACATCGAGTACGTCATCGGCTTCAACCTCGACCGCCGGCTGTACGACCTCCTGCAGGTCATGCCCACCATCCCCGGCGCCATCGGGGCGTTCCGCCGCCAGGCCCTGCGCGACATCGGCGGCATCAGCCACGACACGCTCGCCGAGGACACCGACGCCACCATGGCGCTGTGCCGCACGGGCTGGCGGGTCGTCTACGAGGAGCGCGCCCGCGCGTGGACCGAGGCCCCGAGCACCCTGCGGCAGTTGTGGCTGCAGCGGTACCGCTGGAGCTACGGCACGATGCAGGCGATGTGGAAGCACCGGCGGTCCATCGTGGACCAGGGCCCGTCCGGCCGCTTCGGTCGCGTGGGACTGCCGTTCATCGCGTTCTTCGGCATCGCCCTGCCGCTGCTCGCCCCGCTGATCGACATCCTGCTCGTCTACGGCCTGTTCTTCTCCAGCTGGCAGATCACCACGATCGCGTGGGTCGCCATGTTCCTGATGCAGCTGCTCACCGCGATCGTGGCGTTCCGCCTCGACAAGGAGAAGCTGCGGCCGCTCTGGGTGCTGCCGTTGCAACAGTTCGTGTACCGCCAGCTGATGTACATCGTCCTCATCCAGTCCATGGGCACGGCGCTGACCGGCGCCCGGCTGCGGTGGCACAAGCTGCACCGCGCGGGCTCGGCGGGCGCGAGCGCCCCGATCCCGTCCCAGCCCTCGACACCCGCCGCGTCCACCGTGCCCGCCGCGTCTGCCGACCCGGCTACGTCCGCGGCGCTCACGCACGAGACGCCGGCCGCGTCCGAGCCCGCCGCGCCCGCGCACGCGCCGGCGGCGCCCGGCAGCGGGGTGTCCGGCGCGTCTACGGCGCCCGGGCACGGGAGGTCCGGGGCGTCCGCGCACGCGTCTACGACGCCTGGCCACGGGACGTCCGCCGCGTCTACGGCGCCTGGCCACGGGACGTCCGCCGCGTCTACGGCGCCTGGCCACGGGACGTCCGCCGCGTCCGCGCACGCGTCTGCCGCGGCCGGTCGCGGGATGTCCGCCGCTTCCGCGCGTGGATCGGCCGCGCATGCGTCCTCCGAGTTCGAGGACGAGCCGCCCGTCGCGCCCGGGCACGGGAAGTCCGTGCACGCGTCGGCGGGGTCCGTTTACAGGACGTCCGCGCGCGGCTTGTCATCGGCGGCTCAGGACGGCGCTCCGATGGTCGGCGACGGCTTCGCCTCGGTGAGCCGCGACGTGACCGCCTCCGCGCGCGGCGACGGCGATGCGTTCGGGTCCGACCGCGACCGGTCCGGGTCGTGGAGTGACGGCAGCGGGTTCGGGTCCGGACGCCGGCACCATGACGCGTCCGCGCGAAGCGATCGTGACGGGCACGGGGCATGGGGCCGCGACGGCCGCGAATCCGCGTACGGCGGCGATGGGGCCGGGTCCTGGCGGCATGACGATGACGCGTCCGCGCGGGGGGACGGCTTCGGGGCGGTGAGCTCGGGATCGGGCGCCTCCGCGCGCTGGGGCGGGGGGTCGGCCGGGAGCGGTGGGTCCGGCGCGTCCGCGCGGGAGCGGGTGCCGGGGGACGGCGAGGGCTCGCAGAGTCGTGGGGTTGCTCAGGTGCCGCAGGCCTCTGCGCCCGGGCACCGGGTTTCTGAGCACACGGCCGTGTTGTACGCGTCGTCGTACTCCTCGGTGCTGCGGTCGCGGGCGGCCGAGCTCGACGGGGAAGAGGACTGAGCGCTCGGCTGGGCGGGGATTGCCGCCGGCCGGGGTCCAGAGGACTGAGTGCCGCGGTCGCGTTCGGCTTCGGGTGGGTGGGGAATTGCCGCCCGGCCCGGGGCCGAGGGGACTGGGTGCTGTCGTTGCGTTCGGCTTCGGGTGGGGGGATTGCCGCCCAGCCGGGGTCAAAGGGGAGGAGGACTGAGTGATGCGGTCGCATTCGGCCGTGGTCGCGCGGGGATTGCCGCCCGCTGCGGTCGAAGGGGAGGTGGACTGAGTGCCGCGCATCTCGTTGCGCCGGGGGCTCGGCGTCGCGGCGTTCATGGTCGCCTCGCTCGCGGTGCGGGCGGTCGAAGGGGAGGTGGACTGAGTGCCGCACGTCTCGTTGCGCCGGGGGCTCGGCGTCGCGGCGTTTATCGTCGCCTCGCTCGCGTTGGCCTCGCTTGCGGTGCGGGCGCCCGAAGGCGGGGATGTCGGGGGCGCCGAGCAGACCGCGGCGCACGCGTCGCCGATTGGTTCGCAGACGCCCGGAGCCGCCGGGACGGTGCCGAGCAGCCCCGACGGGCGGCGCTCCGTGCGCGTCGGGCCCATGCAGAAGGTCGCCGGGGATCTGTCCGACCCGCAGAAGAAGGATATCGCCATGCGGCTGGTGTCCAGTGCGGAGAACTCGACGCTCGACTGGACGGCGCAGTACGGCTACATCGAGGACATTCACGACGGCCGGGGGTACACGGGCGGGATCGTCGGGTTCTGCAGCGGTACCGGGGACATGCGCGCCGTCGTCCAGCGGTACACGGAGGCCGTGCCGGGGAACCGGCTCGCGAAGTATCTGCCGGCGCTCAAGCGGCTCAACGGCAGCGCCGCGCACACCGGGCTCGATCCGACGTTCACCGCGGACTGGAAGGCGGCCGCGGCCGATCCCGCGTTCCGGGCCGCTCAGGATGCCGAGCGGGACCGCATGTACTTCAATCCGGCCCTCAGCCAGGCCAAGCAGGACGGGCTGCGGGTGCTCGGGCAGTTCATCTACTACGACGCGATCGTGATGCACGGCGCCAACGGGCTCGCGAAGCTGCGGCGGGCGGCGGCGGCCAAGGCGGCACCTCCGGCGCGCGGGGGCGACGAGGCGGCGTACCTCGAGGCCTTCCTCAACGCCCGGGTGGGGCTGATGGAGGCCGAGGAGGCGCACGACGACGAGAGCCGGGTCGAGGACGCGCAGCGCGTGTTCCTGGCGGCGCGCAACTTCGATCTCGATCCGCCGCTGCGGTGGCGGGTGTACGGGGACTCGTACGAGATCTCGGTCTGATCGCCGGTCACGCCCACGCGCCGCGGCCGCGCGTGGGCGTCCGGCGTCGGCCGCGGTGGCGGGTGCAGGGACGCGTACGAGGAGCCCGCGCGCCGCGGCCGGGCGTGGGTGTTCGGCGTTCGCGGCGGGGCGGACGGTGCGGGTTTGTCCTTGCCCCGCGGACCTGGCTGGGCGGTCCTCTCCGGCCGAAGGCCCTCAGGACCGCCCATTTGTCTGGCGGGAGCAACGGTCAGTGACTGACGCGGACCCGAGTCATGGAAAAACCGCCCCGGAAAATACGCCCCCGCGCGCCGGTAGGCTGGGGGTGTGAGAGTGCTAGCGGCGATGTCCGGCGGGGTCGACTCGGCCGTTGCGGCTGCTCGGGCGGTTGCGGCCGGGCATGACGTGACGGGCGTGCACCTCGCGCTGGCGCGCAACCCGCAGACCTATCGCACGGGCGCGCGCGGGTGCTGCACGCTCGAGGACTCGCGGGACGCCCGGCGGGCCGCGGATGTGATCGGGATCCCGTTCTACGTGTGGGACATGGCGGAGCAGTTCCACGAGGACGTGGTGGACGACTTCGTCGCGGAGTACGCGGCCGGGCGGACGCCGAACCCGTGTCTGCGGTGCAACGAAAAGATCAAGTTCGCGGCGGTGCTCGATCGCGCGGTCGCGCTCGGGTTCGATGCCGTCGTCACGGGGCACCACGCGCGGCTCGGGGGCGACGGGCTGCTGCGGCGCAGCGTCGACCTGGCCAAGGACCAGTCCTACGTGCTCGCCGTCCTCACGCGCGCGCAGCTGGACCGGGCGATGTTCCCGCTGGGCGACTCGACCAAGGCCGAGGTGCGCGCGGAGGCGGCCGCGCGCGGGCTCGCCGTCGCCGACAAGCCCGACAGCCACGACATCTGCTTCATCGCCGACGGCGACACCAAGCGCTTCCTCGCGGAGCGGCTCGGGCAGGCGCCCGGCGACATCGTCGACGCCACCAGCGGGGCCGTCATCGGGCGGCACGAGGGCGCCTACGCCTACACGGTCGGCCAGCGCCGCGGGCTCGACCTGCGCGTCTCCGCGCCGGACCGTCAGCCGCGCTACGTGCTGTCGATCACGCCCGTGACGAACACGGTGACCGTCGGGCCCGCGTCCGCGCTCGACGTGTCGACGGTGGTCGGGGAGCGGCCGGTGTGGACGGTGCCGTCGGGCGGCGACGTCGCGTGCGAGGTGCAGATGCGCGCGCACGGCGAGACGCTGCCCGCGACCGTGCGGCTCGAGGAGGGCCGCCTCGTCGCCGCGCTCGGGCGCCCCGCGCGCGGGATCGCGACCGGGCAGGCCATCGTCTGCTACGAGCCCTCGCCCGGGGGCGACATCGTGCTCGGGTCGGCCACCATCTCACACACCTCGTGACCACGGAGCGGTAGTGACCTCTTTCCCCTGGCCGGTCGGGGCGGCGACCGGCATCGGCTCCATGCCCGGCACCGACGTCGCCGAGGCACAGCGCGTCGTGCTCGGCGAGCTGCCCGACCTGCCGCACCTGCCGGAGCTGCCCGCGCGGGGGCCCGGGGCGGACATGATCGGGCGCGGGGGCGCGTTCCTGACCGAGCTGCCGATCGAGCTGTACGCCGCGCGGTGGCGCGTCGCGGCGCGGCCCGGCCACGATCTGCGCGTCGCGCGCGACCTGCTCGAACGCGACCTGGACCAGATGACGGAGCAGGCGGGCGAGTTCGCCGGGACGTTCAAGGTGCAGGTGCCCGGGCCGTGGACGCTCGCCGCGTCGCTGGGTCTGCCCATCGGCGGGCAGGTGCTGCGCGATCCCGGCGCCGCGCGCGACCTCGCGGCGTCGCTCGCCGAGGGCGTTCGCCTGCACGTCGCGGAGGTCAAGGCCCGGCTCCCGCGCGCGAGCGTGCTGCTGCAGCTCGACGAGCCGTCGCTGCCCGCGGTGCTGGGCGGGCGCGTGCCGACCGAGAGCGGGTTCGGGACGCTGCGGTCCGTGGACCCGTCGGTCGCGCGGTCGGCGCTGTCGGCGGTCATCGCCGCGGCCGGGGTTCCGGTCGTCGTGCATTGCTGTGCGCCGTCGGTACCGCTCTCGCTCCTGCGCGAGGCCGGCGCCGTCGGGGTGGCCCTCGACCTGTCGCTGCTGCGCGACCTCGACGCGCTGGGCGAGCAGCTGGACACCGGGATGGGCCTGCTCGCCGGCGTGTCCGGGCGCACGGCCGCCGCGCAGGCCGATCAGGTGCGCGACCTGTGGCGCAAGCTCGGCTTCCCGCCGAAGTCCCTGCCCGCGCAGGTGGTCGTGACGCCGCCGTGCGGGCTGCCGGCCGAGCCCCGGATCACCGCCGCGCTCACGGCGGTCCGCGAGGCCGGTCGGCGTCTGACGGCTGACCTGGACTGACGCAGTTTTTGTCGTACCCGCGGGGTAAGTTCACAGCCATGACCGACGCTGAGTCCGAACCGACCGTCGAGGCGCGTGAGCGGCACGCGGAACTGGCCCGTGAGCTGGACGAGCATCAGTACCGCTACTACGTGCTGCAGTCGCCCGCGGTGGACGACTCGGTCTACGACGGGCTCATGCGCGAGCTGGAGGCGATCGAGCAGCAGTATCCGGCGCTGGTCACGCCGGATTCGCCCAGCCAGCGGGTCGGCGGCACGTTCTCGACCGAGTTCGCCTCCGTCGACCACCGCGAGCGCATGCTCAGCCTCGACAACGCGCTCAACGAGCCGGCGCTGGACGCCTGGGCGGAGCGGGTCGAGCGGGACGCGGGGAGCCCGCCGCGATACCTGTGCGAGCTCAAGATCGACGGGCTGGCGCTGAACCTGACCTACGAGCACGGGCGGCTCACCCGGGCCGCGACCCGTGGCGACGGGCGCACCGGCGAGGACATCACGTTCAACGCCCGCACGATCCGCGAGATCCCCGAGCAGCTGGCCGGCGACGACGTGCCCGAGCTGCTCGAGGTGCGCGGCGAGGTGTTCTTCACGCTGGAGGGTTTCCAGGAGGTCAACGCGGCCCAGGTGGCGGCGGGGGAGCGGCCGTTCGCCAACCCGCGCAACGCGGCCAGCGGCAGCCTGCGCCAGAAGGACCCGCACATCACCGCGAGCCGGCCGATGCGGATGCTGGTGCACGGGTTCGGCGCGCGGGAGGGGTTCAACCCGGCCAGCCAGTCCGAGGCCTATGAGCTGATGCGCGCGTGGGGGCTGCCGACCTCGGCCCGATACCGGGTGTGCGAGGACATGGCGGGGGTGCGGGCGTATATCGCGGAGTACGGGGAGCGGCGGCACAAGCTCGAGCACGAGATCGACGGCGTGGTCGTGAAGATCGACCAGATGTCGATCCAGCGCCGGCTCGGCTCGACCAGCAAGGCGCCGCGGTGGGCCATCGCGTTCAAATATCCGCCTGAGGAGGCGATGACCAAGCTCGTCGACATCCAGGTCAACGTCGGGCGGACCGGGCGCGTCACGCCGTTCGCGGTGATGGAGCCGGTCTTCGTCGGCGGGGTCACGGTGCGGCAGGCGACCCTGCACAACGCGCAGGAGGTCGTGCGCAAGGGGGTGCTGATCGGCGACACGGTCGTCATCCGCCGCGCGGGCGAGGTGATCCCCGAGGTGCTCGGCCCGGTCGTGGACCGCCGCGACGGCTCCGAGCACGCGTTCGTGATGCCGGTGGAGTGCCCGTCGTGCGGGACGACCCTCGCCCCGGGCAAGGAGGGCGACGTCGACATCCGCTGTCCCAACGCCCAGCACTGCCCGGCCCAGCTGCGCGAGCGGCTCTTCGGGCTGGCCGCCCGGGGCGCCCTCGACATCGAGGCGCTCGGCTGGGAGGCGGCCGCGGCGCTGCTGGAGTCGGTGATCCCCAACGAGAGCGAGCTCTTCGACATCGACGCCGAGCGCCTCGCCAAGTCCCCGTTCTTCGTCAACATGAACGGCGCCCTCGGCACCAACGCGGTCAACCTGCTGGCCAACCTCGAGGAGGTCAAGCAGCGCCCGCTCTGGCGGGTGCTCGTCGCGCTGTCGATCCGCCACGTCGGGCCGACCGCAGCTCAGGCCCTGGCCCGCTCGCTCGGGTCGATGGACGCGATCGCCAACGCGACCACCGAGGAGCTTGTCGCCGTCGAGGGGGTCGGGCCGACGATCGCCCGCGCCGTGCACGAGTGGTTCGCGGTCGACTGGCACCGCGCGTGGGTCGAGCGCTGGGCCGCGGCCGGGGTACGCATGGAGGAGGAGCGCGTCGACACCGGCCCGCGCCCGCTCGAGGGCGTGACGGTCGTGGTGACGGGGTCGCTGGAGCGGTACTCGCGCGACCAGGCCACCGAGGCGGTGACCTCGCGCGGCGGCAAGGTCTCGGGCTCCGTGTCGAAGAAGACGCACTTCGTGGTCGTGGGGGAGTCGCCGGGCTCGAAGGCGGAGAAGGCGGCGTCGCTGAAGGTGCCGATCCTGGACGAGGCGGGGTTCGACGTCCTGCTCACCGAGGGGCCGGACGCCGCGCGGGCGGCGGCCCAGCCGGCGGACGAGGAGGCGGCGGCGGACGCCGAGGCGGCCGCGAAGGCGGAGGCCGCGGCGGCCGAGTAGGCGTGGCGCATGGGTTCGGCGTCGGTCGGCTGCCGTGCACGGGCAGCGCCGGGCGTTGCGGATGGGCGCCGCAGCCGAGTAGGGCACGACGGCTGCTCATGGCCGGGTGTGAAGCGTCGGCTGGCTCAGGCAAACGTTGCGCACGGGAAGGGCCTGGCCGCTGCGGTGGAGGCGGAGGGCGGCGGCTCCAAGCTATCCGCGGCCGCGCGGGCCGTGCTCGCAGTGCGGGTGTCGCGCTCGGGGCACTCGCCGGTGCTGGGTGCTGCCCGTTGGCTCGGTCCTGACCCGCCGAGCCAGGCCGAAGTCCGGAGTTCGCGACACCCGGGCTCGCCCAGCGCCCGCGGACGGAGCGGGTGGCGGCTCAGCCGGTGGGCGCCGCAGCAGAAGCGGAGAGCGGCGGCGGCCGAGTAGGGGTGCGGCGACCTCCCGCGCCTGGGCAGGAGCGGCCGTGGGGTCGCGCTGGCCGGCTCAGGCCGGCGCCGCGCATGGGGAAGGGCCGGGCGCTGCGGCGGAGGCGGCGGTTTCCTGTGCTCGCGCAGTGACGGCTCCTGCGTTCGGCGTCGAGGAGCTTCAGCGTGCGCCTCCACCGTGCGCTCGGCGAGCCGCAGCCGCGTCGCGACCGCCGCCGTTCGAGTGGCCCTCCGCCACCAGGCGTCGGGTGCGGTCGTCGGCTAGCCCCAATGCCGTTCAGTTAGATGGGTGGCTGGCCTGTCAAGGTTCGCCGGTCGATGTTGGGTCCGCGGGCTTGGTTATTGGAGTTCGAGCGTTTGATCATGCGGGATCTGGTCCGGATGCGGCGTTCTGATAGCAGGTTGGCCAGGACGCGTTCACCGATGACACCGACTTAGGTCGATGACGGTGTCGGCGATGACGCCGGCGGCTGGCACGATCTGGTCGCGGGCGGCGTGCAGGGCGGTGGTGAAGCTGGCTCGGGTTGGGACTAGCCCCGCCGTTCGGCGGCCAGCCGGGCCAGCTCCGTGCGGTTGGCCACGCCCAGCTTGGCGTACACGTGGGCCAGGTGGGTCTTGACCGTGCCGCGGCCGATGTACAGCCGGGCGGCGATGTCCGGGTTGCTCAGGCCCTGCGCGGCCAGGTCGACCACGGACCGCTCGGTCGGGGTGAGGCTGTCCCAGCCGGAGGCGGGCCGGCCGCGCGGGCCGCGGGCGCGTTGCGCCAGGGCCACGGCGTCGCTCAGCTCCATCGTCCGGCCCTTCTCCACCGCCTCGATCGGGTACGGCTCGGCGAGCGGCGCGGGTTCGCCGTGGTACCCGGCCACCTCGCGCGCCTGTTCGGCCGCGCCGGCCAGCACGCCGGCCAGGTTCCGGTCGGCCAGCAGCGCGGCGATCGCCTCCAGGCTGTCCACGCAGACCAGCGTGAGCTCGTGCGCCGACCGTACGCGCAATGCCTCGTGCTGCAGGTCCAGCGCCGCGTCCCCGTGCTCGGCGAGGGCGGCCGCCTGCTCGGCGAGCGCCGTCGCGCGGATCGACGGCAGCGGGGACGTCAGCAGCGGAGCCAGCACCTCCTTGGCGGCGGCGGTGTCGCCGGCACGGCGCAGTGCCCGGGCGCGGACGAGCTGGCCGGCGGGGGTCGGCGGCGCTCCCCATGCCTGTTCCCGGTCCAGCCAGTCCTGCGCCTCCGCCACCTGATCGACGGCCAAGGCGACCAGCGCATGGGCCCGGCCCCAACCGGGCACGTACACCGCGTCGGCTCCGGTGGTGAACGGATCCAGCGGGGCCAGCGTTGCCGCGGCGGCGGAGTACAAACCCTGCTTGGTCTGGATTTCCGCCAGCGTGGCCCGGGCGAGGCCGATGCGGTGGACCTCGCGCAGCGGCGCCGCCGTCGCCACGGCCTGCGCCGCGAGGCCGGCCGCCCGTTCGAGGTGACCGAGCTGGGCGGCGGCCAGGGCCAGCCAGGTCAGCGCCGAGGAGGCCACGCCCCGGTCGCCGAGGGCGTGCAGCGCGGCCGCGGCCGGGGCGAGCAGGTCGATCGCGGCGCGGTGTTCGTCTCGGAGCAGGTGCAACAGGCCCAGCAGAGCGGCCGATGCCTCGGCGACGAACACGTCACCCGCGGCGGCGGCCTCGGTCCGGGCCCGCAGCGCCTGCTCCCGCGCCTGGTCCGGGTCGAGGGCCAGCAGCCCGACCGCGGCGATCGACCTGGCCAGCCGGCTCGCGGCCGCCGCGCCGGTCTCCTCGGCCAGTTCCAGCGCAGTGCGCACGGACGGATACGGCGGGCCGCCGGGCCCCGACGTGAGCTCCACCATGGTCAGGCCGACCAGGCACTCCGCCTGCAACGAGGTGCGCTCGTCCCGGCCCAGCTCGACCGCCCGGCGCATCAGCCGCAGCCCCTCCCGGCCGTACTGCTCGTCGTGCCACAGCCAGGCCAGGCCGGCCGCGAGCCGGCGGCCGTCGGTCGGATCGTCCCGCGCCAGTCCCCACTCGATCGCGGCGCGCAGGTTCGGGTAGTCGGCGGCGATCCGGGTCCGCCACGCCTCACGGTCGGTACTCAGCAGGGGAGCGAGCTCGGTGAGCGTGGCCAGCTGCAGGTTCAGGTGCGCGTCGCGGGCGGCCGAGGTCTCCCCGGCCTCGGCGAGCCGGGCCAGGCCGTAGTCACGGACGGTCGCGAGCATCCGGTACCGCGCGGTGGGCCCGGTCGTGTCCGCCATGACGAGCGACGCTCCGATCAGGCTGCGCAGGGCACGCAGCGCCGCCGGCTCATCCAGGTCGCCGGCCGCCGCGACGTGCAGCGCGCCGGCGTCGAAGCCGGGCTCGAAGACACAAAGGCGGCGGAACAGTACCCGCTCAGGCACGCCGAGCAGGTCATGGCTCCACCGCATCGACTCGGCCAGGGTGCGCTGCCGGAAGGGCGCGGTGCGGCTGCCGCCCTCCAGCATGGCGTACGGGTCGGTGAGCGAACCGGCGATCTGGGCCGGGGTCAGCGTCGCGGTCCAGGCCGCGGCCAGCTCCAGCGCCAGCGGCAGCCGGTCGAGCCGGTCGCAGATGCGCCGGGCGGCGGCCCGCTGATCCTGCTCCACGGGATGCTCCGCGCGCGCCAGGAACAGCGCGAGCGCGTCGGGCAGGGACAGCGGGGGTACCGGCCAGGTCCGCTCGCCGGGCACCCCCAGCGGGATCCTGCTGGTGGCCAGCACGCGCACGCCCGGGCAGGCGCCGAGCAGCGCGGCAACGGCCGCCGCCACGCCGTCGAGCACGTGCTCGCAGTTGTCCAGCACGATCAGCAAGCGGCGGTCGCGCAACTCCCGCACGTCGGTCACTTCCAGCGCGGCCGCGATGTGGTCGGCCACGTCGTCCGGGTGGGACAGTTCCTCCAGCCTGATCCAGCAGGCGTCCTGCGGATCTTCCACGCGGAACCCGGCGGCCAGCCGCAGCGCGAGCCGGGTCTTGCCGCACCCGCCAGGCCCGACCAGGGTCAGCAGCCGCCCGGGCACCGCCAGACGGTCGAGCGCGGCCAGCTCCTCCGCCCGTCCCACGAAGGCGGCCAGCTCGGGCGGAGCGTGCCGGATAGATCTCACCCGAGCGAGTATCCCGCATATCTCCCAGGTGGCAGATGTTCCGGGCCGCGCCATCCAACAGGCTTGTCCCCATGAACACACGCCGAGTTGTTGCCAACATCTCCCTCTCGCTCGACGGCCGGATCAACGGCCCCGCCGGCGACTACGACATGGGCTGGATCGTCCCGCACGCGATGACCGACGCGGCCCGCGAGCACATGATCGCGGTCACCGGCAAGGCCACCACGGCCCTGCTGGGCCGCAAGAACTACGAGGGCTTCGCCGGATTCTGGCCGGGCGTGGCCGCCAACGAGGACGCCGATCCGCGGGACCGGGCGTTCTCCGCCTGGCTCAACGACGTGGAGAAGGTGGTCTTCTCCACCACGCTGCCCGGCACCACGCCGAGCTGGAGCGGTACGCGGGTCGTGTCGACCGACCCGGCCGCCGAGGTCCGCCGGCTGCGCGCCCAGGAGGGCAGCGACATCGTGATCCTGGCCAGCTCGAGCATCATCCGCGCGCTACTGACCGCGGACGAGGTGGACCGGCTGAGCATCACGCTGTGCCCGGCCGTGGCCGGCGGCGGCGCCCGGCTGTTCGAGGACGGCCTGCCGGCGAGTGGGTGGACGGTCGTCGATCTCGCCAGTACCGACTCCGGAGCGGTTTGCCTGCTGTACGACCGGGCGCGCTGACCGCCCTTGCCAAGGCTGGCCGGGCGCCTCTCGGACGGGCGGGTGGCGGCTCAGCCGGTAGAGCACGGCGACGCGAGGCTCGTTACGCTCGGCGTCGACTCGCTCACGCGGCCGTTGCGCGCTGACCGTTCCGAGTCCGAGCGGGGTGCAAGAAAGCGGCGGAGCGTAGTCGACCGGAGCTGTATCCGTAATGTGCACCCAAGGTGATCGTAGTCAATGCGGAATCGTCACGGAAAGCTTTGTCGCCGTTACGCGGCAGGGATATCCAAGCTGATCTGTCTACGTGGGGATCGCCCGGTCGGTTGAATGCGGGTCCCGTTCTGCATCGATTCGGCATCCTTTCCGGAAATTTCCCTCGGGGAGGGTGCAGGCTCGCAAGGCGTCCGAATCGGTACGGCCGGCCTAGCGCGGGGAGCGGGGGGAACGGATGGAGCAGAGCGCGCTGCGCAACGTCGCGCCGCCTCGGCATCGTCATCGGTTCTTCGCGTACGTCGCGGTCGTCGTCGCGCTCGCGGCGCCGCTGTTCGTGGGCAGCTTGGCGCACGAGCTGCGGGAGGGGATCCGGCTCGACACCGCGTTCTGGGTGTTCGCCGCGCTCGCGGTCATCGCGGACACGCCGCCGTTCGTGCAGGGCCTGCGCGACGAGAACATCCAGACCTTCCCGTCGGTGTGCTTCACGTTCGCCATGCTGATCGCGTACGGCTGTGGCCCCGCCGTCGCCGTCCAGCTCGTCGCCGTCCTGGTCGCCGCGGTGTGGCTCAAGCATACGTTCTGGCGGGCCGCGTTCAACGCCGCGCAGTACGTGCTGTCGTTCCTGGCCGCCGGGATGCTGCTGCCCCAGGGGGCGCGCGGCGACGCCCACGACCTGCTGGACGCCGGCGGCATCGGCTGGGTGCTCGCCGCGGCCGTGACCTGGTTCGTCGTGAACAACTTGCTCGTCTCCACGGCGCTGTGGCTGCGCTTCGGGGGCCGCTGGTGGGTCGTATTCTCGCGGGCGGTCCGCAACGACGCACTGCCGAACGGGGCGCTGCTGCTGTCCGCCCCGGGGCTGGTCGCGGCCGCGCACGTCGACGCACTGCTGGTACCGCTGGCGCTGTTGTCGCTCTTCGCCGTTCGGCGCATGACGAAGCTGGCGGCCCAGCGGGCGCAGGCCGGGCGCCTCGACCCGCTGACCGGACTGGCGAACCGCAAGGGCCTGGAGCGCGAGGTCGCGGCCCGGCTGCAGGAGCACGCCGAGCGGGCCGAGGGCGGGGCGGCCGAGCGGCGCCTCGCGCTGCTGCTGCTCGACCTCGACGCGTTCAAGCAGGTCAACGACGCGCTCGGGCACCGGGTCGGGGATCGGCTGCTGGTCGAGGTCGGCGAGCGGCTCACCGCGGCCGCGCGCGCGTCCGGGGCCGACAACCTGGTCGGGCGGCTCGGCGGCGACGAGTTCGCGGTCGTCGTGCCGCATCTGCGCGACGTCGCCGACGCGCGCCGGTGCGCCGCGGAGATCATGTCCGCGCTCGGCGAGCCGGTGCTGCTCGACGGGCTGCCGATCGACGTGGGCGCTTCGGTCGGCGTGGCCGTGTACCCGGAGCACGGCGCCGACTTCGCCGAGCTCATGCGGCACGCCGACGTCGCGATGTACGACGCCAAGGGCCGCGGCGACAACCTCGCCGTCTACGCGCCCGAGTCCGACCACAACACCCCGGAGCGGCTCAGCCTGCTCGCTGACCTGCGCAAGGCGCTCGAGTCGGGGCCGGAGGGCGGCATCGAGCTGTACTACCAGCCGCAGGTCGAGCTCGCGACCGGCACGGTCGTCGGCGTCGAGGCCCTGCTGCGCTGGCGCCACCCGCAGCGCGGCCCGATCGACCCGGAGGAGCTGATCCGCGTCGCCGAGCACAGCCCGGTGATGCGGCTGCTGACGCTGCGGGTCATCGACGAGGCGATCGAGCGGCTCGCGGCCTGGCGCGACAGCGCGCCCGCGGCCGAGGGCCTGCGCGTCGCGGTGAACGTCAGCGTGCGCGACCTGCACACCGGCGAGATCGCGGACCGGATCGCGGCGCGGCTGGCCCAGATGTCGGTCGACCCGTCGCGGCTGGAGCTGGAGATCACCGAGAGCGCGCTGATGGCCGACCCGCGCCGGGTGCTGACCACGCTCGCGCGGCTCAAGAAGCTCGGGGTCGCGATCGCGCTGGACGACTTCGGCACCGGGTACTCCTCGATGCTCCACCTGCGCCGCCTGCCGCTGGCCGAGGTCAAGATCGACCGCTCGTTCGTGCTCGGCGTGGCCACCGATCCCGACGACGCCGCGATCGTGCGCTCCATGATCGATCTGGCCCGGGCGCTCGGCCTGCGCGTCGTCGCGGAGGGCGTCGAGGACGAGCGCACCTGGCGGATGCTGGTGGAGGCCGGCTGCGACGTCGCGCAGGGCTGGTACTTCGCCCGTCCGATGCCGCCGGATCGCCTGCTCGACTGGCTGTCCAAGACTGCCGCACGCCCCGTCATCACCACGAAATAGACTCGTCGGGTTGACGCGCGCATGTCACGCTGCGTCCCGAGCCGACGATCTGAAGGAGAAGCGCGCCGATGGCCACGATTTCCCGCGAGGAGGTGGCGCATCTCGCGCGCCTCGCGCGGCTTGCCGTCACCGATGAAGAACTCGAGACCTTCGCCGGGCAGCTCGACGTGATCCTGCAGGCCGTCGCCCAGGTGGGTGAGGTCGCCGCCGCCGACGTGCCGCCGACCTCGCACTCGGTGCCGCTCACGAACGTGTACCGCGACGACGTCGTCGTCCCCGGCCTGGCGCGCGAGGACGCGCTGGCCGGCGCGCCCGACGCCGAGCAGAACCGCTTCCGCGTCCCGCGGATCCTGGACGAGGAGGCCTGAGCCGTGAGTGACCTGACCAAGCTGTCCGCGGCCGAGCTGGGCCGGCGCCTGGACGCCAAGGAGGTCTCGGCCGTCGAGGTCGCGACCGCGCACCTGGATCGCATCGAGGCCGTCGAGGACAAGGTCCACGCGTTCCTCTACGTCGACCGCGATGGTGCGCTCGAGGCCGCCCGCGCCACCGACGAGCGCCGCGCCCAGGGTGCCGCGCTGGGGCCGCTCGACGGCGTGCCGATCGGCGTCAAGGACGTCATCACCACGCGCGGCGTGCCCACGACCGCGGGCTCGAAGATCCTCGAGGGCTGGCGCCCGCCGTACGACGCGACGATCATGACGCGCCTGCGCGAGGCCGGGCTCGTGATGGTCGGCAAGACCAACATGGACGAGTTCGCGATGGGCTCCTCGACGGAGTACTCCGCCTACGGCCCGACGTACAACCCCTGGGACACCACGCGGATCCCGGGCGGCTCCGGCGGTGGCTCCGCGGCGGCGGTGGCCGCGTACGAGGCGCCGCTGGCCATCGGCACCGACACGGGCGGCTCGATCCGCCAGCCGGCCGCCGTCACCGGCACCGTGGGCGCGAAGCCGACCTACGGAGGCACGTCGCGGTACGGACTGATCGCCTTCTCCTCGTCCCTCGACACACCCGGCCCCTGCGCGCGGACCGTCGAGGACGCGGCGCTGCTGCACGCCGTCATCGGCGGCCACGACCCCCGCGACTCGACCTCGATCCCGCAGCCGGTGCCGGACGTCGTCGCGGCGGCGCGCCTGGGCGCGACGGGCGACCTGAGCGGCGTGCGCCTGGGCCTGGTGAAGGAGTTCGCGGGCGAGGGCGCCGAGCCCGGGGTCGCCGCGGCGTACCGCGAGTCGATCGACGCCCTGGTGAAGCTGGGCGCGGAGATCGTCGAGGTGTCGTGCCCGAGCTTCAAGTTCGCGCTGCCGGCCTACTACCTGATCGCGCCGAGCGAGTGCTCGTCCAACCTCGCGCGCTTCGACGGCGTGCGCTACGGCCTGCGCACCGGCGACGACGGCAGGCACTCGCTGGAAGAGGTCATGTCCCTCACGCGCGACGCGGGCTTCGGCCCGGAGGTCAAGCGGCGCATCATCCTCGGCACCTACGCGCTGTCGGCCGGGTACTACGACGCGTACTACGGCCAGGCCCAGAAGGTGCGGACGCTGATCACCCGCGACTTCACCGCCGCGTTCGAGGTCGCCGACGTGCTCGTCGCGCCGACCACGCCGTTCGTGGCGTTCCCGCTGGGCTCGCGCACCTCGGACCCGTACCAGATGTACCTGGCGGACCTCTACACGATCCCGTCGAACCTCTACGGCGGGCCGGCCATCTCGGTGCCGGCCGGCACGAGCGAGGGGCTGCCGGTCGGGCTGCAGATCATGGCCCCGACGATGGCCGACGACCGGATGTACCGAGTGGCGGCCGCGCTGGAGTCAGCGCTGCCGCCACTCATCCCGCCGGCGTTGTGACCGCGGCCGGATCAGCCCCGGCTGCCCTGGCGCCAGGAGAACGGGCCGGGCAGGTCCACGCGGTTCTTCTTGCTACGGGAGTTCCACGACCAGGGGCCCAGCTTGAAACTCCACGAGGAGAAACCGTCCTGCGTGAAGTGGAAAATGAACGGGCCGATCTTCTTGCTCTTCCGAAACTGCACCGGCATGACGTCGCTCCCTCCAGGTATGCGAGGGATACCCAATGTCGTGCGTTGATACACCAAGGCTGAAAGCAGGCACTTCATGAGCACCGTGACGCACTTGTCGTACGAGGAGGCGGTGGCCGCGTTCGAGCCGGTCATCGGCCTGGAGACGCACGTCGAACTCGGCACCAACACCAAGATGTTCTGCGGCTGCCCGACCGTGTTCGGCGCCGAGCCCAACACGCAGGTCTGCCCGGTCTGCCTCGGCCTGCCCGGCGCCCTGCCGGTCGCCAACCGCGCCGCGATCGAGGCCACGATCCGCATCGGTCTCGCGCTGAACTGCTCGATCGCGCCGTGGGGCCGCTTCGCGCGCAAGAACTACTTCTACCCCGACATGCCGAAGAACTTCCAGATCAGCCAGTACGACGAGCCGCTGTGCGTCGAGGGCTACCTCGACGTCGAGGTCGACGGCGAGATGGTGCGCATCGGCATCGAGCGCGTGCACCTCGAGGAGGACACGGGCAAGACGCTGCACGTCGGCGGCGCGACCGGGCGCATCCACGGCGCGACGGAGTCCCTCGTGGACTACAACCGCGCCGGCATCCCGCTGGTCGAGATCGTGACCAAGCCGGTCCCGGGCACGGGCGCCCGCGCGCCGGAGATCGCCAAGGCGTACGTCGCCGAGCTGCGCGACGTCGTGCGCACCCTCGGCGTGTCCGACGTGCGCATGGAGCAGGGCTCGATGCGCTGCGACGTGAACACCTCGCTCAACCGCCCGGGCGCGCAGTGGGGCACCCGCACGGAGACGAAGAACGTCAACTCCCTGCGCAGCGTCGAGCGCGCCGTGCGCTCCGAGATCATCCGCCAGGCGGGCGTGCTCACCGACGGCGGCACGATCATCCAGGAGACGCGCCACTTCCACGAGGACACCGGCGACACGACCTCGGGCCGCAGCAAGGAGACGGCGACGGACTACCGGTACTTCCCGGAGCCCGACCTCGTCCCGCTCGCCCCGTCCGCCGAGTGGATCGAGGAGCTGCGCGCGGCCCTGCCCGAGCTCCCGCGCGTGCGCCGCGAGCGCCTGCAGTCCGAGTGGGGCTTCAGCGACCTCGACATGCAGTCGGTGATCAACGCCGGCGCCGTCGAGCTCATCGCCGCGACGGTGGAGTCGGGCGCATCGGCCGCGTCCGCGCGCAAGTGGTGGCTCGGCGAGCTCGCCCGCCGCGCCAACGAGACCGAGACCGAGCTCGACGCCCTGGGCGTGACCCCCGCCGCGGTAGCCGAGCTGCAGTCCCTGGTCGACAGCGGCAAGATCAACGACAAGCTCGCCCGCGTCGTCCTCGAGGGCGTCATCGCCGGCGAGGGCACGCCGTCCGAGGTCGTGACCGCGCGCGGCCTGGAGGTCGTCTCGGACGAGGGCGCCCTGACCAAGGCCGTCGACGACGCGATCGCCGCCAACCCGGACATCGCCACGAAGGTCCGCGAGGGCAAGGTGGCGGCCGCGGGCGCCCTGGTCGGCGCGGTCATGAAGGCCACCGGCGGCAAGGCGGACGCGAAGACCGTGCGCGAGCTGATCATCGCCCGGCTGTCCTGACGGTTCGTTTCATCCTTGCTCGGGTCCGCGTCACTTGCGGACCGTTGCTCCCGCCAGACAATGGGCGGTCCCGGAGGGCCTTCGGCCGGAGGGGACCGCCCAGCCAGGTCCGCGGCGCCAAGAACAAAAGCCGCCGTCACTCCTGCGGCACCTCCCAGCCGCCCCGGAGCCTCGCACTGTCACCCGAGCCGGCCTCCCACACCTGGACCCCTCGTGCGGCTCGCTTCAGCGCCTGCTTTCGGCTCCCGCACGTCGACTCTTCGCGGGCTTGCTCCCGCGCTCGCTTTCGGCTCTCGCCGTCGACTCTTCGCGGCTCGCTCCCGCGCTCGGCTCCCGCACGTCGACTCTTCGCGGCTTGCTCCCGCGCTCGCTTTCGGCTCTGGCCGTCGACTCTTCGCGGCTCGCCTCAGCACCCGCCCTCGGCTCTCGCGCCTCGCTCTCTCGCACAAGCCGCTCCCGAGCGCGGGCTCCCGGGCCGGAGTTTCCCCGAGGCATCCCGCGCCCGACCTCGGCTTTCGCACCCCGTCGCCTCGTAAAAGCCGCTCCCGCACTCGGCTCCGACTCGCGCACCTCGCCCTCTCGCGCAGGCCGCTCCCGCGCGCCGGCTTCGACTCGCGCACCTCGCCCTCCCGCGTGGACCGCTCCCGCGCGCTCCGCTCCGACTCGCCCCGTCGAACCGCCGACTCCGCCTCGCGCACCCGCCAAAAGGCGACCCGGCCGCAAAATCCTCCCAAACCGGATTTACAACCCGACAGGCGAAAAATCCGAAAAGTCGCGGCGCGGAGCGCCCGACTTTTCGCGTCCAAACGATCCCTACGGCGTAGGACTCGGCGACGGAGCCGGCGACGAGGACGACGCCGATGCCGAGGGTGCCGGCGTCGGAGCCCCCTTCGTGTCCGGCTGCACGATGTGCCGCTGCAGCGCCACCTCGGTCAACCCGGTGCCCCCGACCTGGATGTCGTCGTAGGCGGAGAGGTGGCGGTCTTCGTCGAAGTACAGGATGGAAAGCGCGAGTGGCAAGGGCTTCGAGCTCTCCAGCCCGCGCAGCCCCGCCCCGCCCGTCGAGCCCTCCACCATGAGCAGGGTGCGCTCCTGCAGGGCCCGCGCGGCCGCGGACGCCGAGGCCGAGGCCGAGGGCGACGTCGCGGGAGCCGGCACCGCCACCGGCGCGGCCGCGCCCGGGTTCGGGTTGAGGCGCGCGATCGAGCGCTCGTGCTTGTGCCCGGCGAGGACCAGCGGGCACAGCCCGGCGAGCTCCTGGGCCGCCACCGGGTCGTGCACCATCGCGACGTCGACCGGCTTGGTGCTGGAACGGATCTTCTCCGCCAGGATGTCGCCCGAGGTCACGACCTGCTTGTGCTGCTCGTCGTTCGACTCGTCGGTCGACTTGTCCGGCGTGAACCGCGGATCGCCGATGCCGGCGAAGGTGAGGCCCTTCACGCTCACGATCGTGTCGTCGAGCACCGTGGCGTTGGGCTGGCGTGCGACCGCGGCGGCGGTGACGGCCGAGTCGTGGTTGCCGCGGATGTAGAGGTACGGGACCTTCAGATCGCCGATGACGTTGACGTAGGACGCCTCGGGCTCGCTGCCCCAGTCGTTGATGTCGCCCGTGTCGACGATGATGTCGATGTCGAACTGGTCCGCGACCGAGCGCACGACGCCCCAGGCCGCCGGGTTGAGGTGCATGTCGGAGATGTGCAGGACCTTGGTGGTGCTCTTGTCCGGCTCGTACACCGGCAGCGCCGAGATCGTGCCGTAGAGCTTGCTGACGTTGAGCACCAGCTTCTGCAGCTGCGAGCGGTACTCCTCGTACCGGTCGGTGATCCGCTTCGCGTCGCCGATGATGGCCGGGGCGTTGACGAGCAGGCCGCGGTACGTCGGCTCCTGGATCGCCGCGGGATTGAACGTGAGCAGCGTCGCGGCCCCGGTCGAGGCCAGCACCCCGATCACCACGAGGCCCCCGGCCGCCGTCGCGCGCCGCGCCCGGAACACCAGCGCGACCAGGATCATCGCGCCGAGCAGGCCGCTGCCCGCCGTCTGCAGCGCCAGCCGCCGCACGCCGAGGCTGAGCTGGTCCACCGCGTCGTGGCTGATCTGCTCGAGGTTGCCGGTCTTCGCCGCGAACGCGCGGGTGCGCGCCTCGTCCAGCGACTCCAGCCGGATGCGCAGGTGCACGGGGCCGTCGTGGCTGTTCAGCTCCAGTGAGCCCAGCGGCGGGATCTCCACCGAGGTGTCGCCGTGCCAGGACGGGACAAGCGAGAGCTGCGCGCGGAAGGGCCCGATGTCCTGCGTCGTGGTCCCGCCGAGCTCGACGCCGATGATCATCCCGATGACCGCGACGGCGCCCACGAGCAGCCCGTGGCCGATCCGCCGCAGGCGTTTGTGCCTCGGTGCCCGGGCGCGGCCGCTCCCGGGCCCGGCCGGGTGCCTCCGGCGACCGGCGGCCATGATGGTCGCGCGGCGCCGGGCCCGTTGGGCGGCCAGCGCGGCACGACGGCTGAACGGCGAGCTCAACTCTTGCCGGCCTCGCCGACGTCGCTGATCACCAGGCGCAGGAGCATGTCGTCATCCGGCTTCGGCGTGCCGCGGCCGTCCTTGTTGGACGTGGAGATCCACAGGCTGCCGTCGGGCGCGACCGCGGCCGCGCGGAGGCGACCGTACTTGTCCTGCAGCAGCGGCACCGGCGCACCCAGGAGCGTGCCGGCCTCGGTGACCTGCATGACGTACATCCGCTGCCCCTTCAGGCACGAGGTCACCAGGTAGCCGCTTAGATAGGCCAGCCCCGAGCACGAGGCGTCGGCGGTCTTCCAGGTCATGATCGGGTTGGTGAACTTCGGGTCGGTGCCGCGGCCCTCGACCGTCGGCCACCCGTAGTTCTTGCCCGCCTCGATCACGTTGAGCTCGTCGGCATCGCTGGCCCCGTACTCCATCGCGTACATGCGCTGGTTCTTGTCCCACGCGAACCCTTGCACGTTGCGATGTCCGTAGCTGTACACGGCGGTTCCGAACGGGTTACCGGGCGCCGGCTTCCCGTCCGGCTGGATGCGCAGGATCTTGCCGCCGAGGCTGTTGAGGTCCTGGGCGCTCTCGGGCTTGTTCCCGTCGCCGGTGGCCACGTAGAGGAATCCGTCCGGCCCGAAGCGCAGCTGGCCGCCGTTGTGGATGCCCGCCTTGGGGATGCCGGTCAGGATCGGCACCGGCGCCTGCCCGAGGGTCAGCTTGGCGACGCGGTTGTCGTCCTGGGCGGTGTAGTACACAAACACCGTTTTATCCGTGTCGTACTGCGGCGAAACCGCGATGCCGAGCAGCCCGCCCTCGCCGCCCGGCACCGCGGCGTCGATCTTCTGCAGCTCCGCCACGAGCATGCCGTCGGACGTGGTCTCCTTGCCGACCTTGAGCAGCCGCTTGCTGTCACGCTCGGTGACCAGCCCGGAGCCGTCCGGCAGGAACGCGATGCCCCACGGCACCGCCAGCCCCTTGGCCAGCACGGTGACCGAGACCTCGGCCCCGCCCTCGTCGCTGCTGCCGGAGCTCGACGGCGACGGGTACGGCGACAGCTTCGGCGGCGACCCCAGCTCGTCCGGCGGCGGTGGCCCGAACGAGCAGCCCGCGAGGGCGAGGGCCGCCGCGGCCGCGCAGAGCACGGCGAGGCTCCGACCAGCGGGCCGGCGGGCAGAACGGTGCGTCCGGGCGTTCACCGGGCCAAGCGTAGCGTTGCCGCTCGGGAGCGGCCTTTTCCGCCGTCGTTCCCACCCCGCGCGTCTTGCTCATATCACCGCGCGCGTCGTTTTGCCCGGGCCGCGGGGACCTGCATCATCGACCGCATGGTGAAGATCTGGGTCGCCCACGAGTACGGCTCGGAGCTCCTCCGCGCCGCGACCGCGCGGCAGGAGGCGGTCGTCGAGGTCATGCCGGCGCCGGGAGAGCTGCCGTCGGACCCGGACGACGTGGCCTTCTGGGTGCCCCCGTTCCTGGCCAAGCCCGAGGTCACCGCGCTCACCCGCGAGATGCCGAAGCTGCGGGTCATTCAGCTGCTGAGCGCGGGCGCGGACGCGTGGGCGGGCCGGGTCCCGGACGGTGTGGCCCTCTGCGACGCCCGGGGCGTGCACGACTCCTCGACGGCCGAGTGGGTCGTCGGGGCCGTCCTGGCCTGCGTGCGTGAGTTCCCGTCGTTCGCGCGGGCGCAGGAGCGGGGGGAGTGGGCGTACCGGCGCACGGACGAACTGGCCGGCAAGCGCGTGCTCATCGTCGGCTCCGGCTCGATCGGCCGCGCGACCGAGGCGCGCCTGGCCCCGTTCGACGTCGAGGTGACCCGCGTCGCGCGGCGCCCGCGCGAGGGCGTGCACGGCGTCGAGGAGCTGCCGCGGCTGCTGCCCGACGCCGATGTGGTCGTGCTGCTGGTACCGCTCACTCCCGAGACCCGGGGCCTCGTCTCGGCCGGGTTCCTGTCGCACATGCGCGACGGCGCCCTGCTCGTCAACGCCGCCCGCGGCCCGGTGGTCGACACCGAGGCCGTGACCGCGACCGCGCGCACCGGCCGCATCGCCTTCGCCACGGACGTCACCGACCCCGAACCGCTACCGCCCGACCACGAACTGTGGCGCCTTCCTAACGTCTTCATCACGCCTCACGTCGCCGGCTCGGTGCCGGGCCTGTGGCGCCGCGGCTACACCCTCGCCGCGTCCCAGCTGCGCCGCTTCCTCGCGGACGAACCCCTGGACAACGTGGTCACCGACGGCTACTGAACGCTCTGGCCCGCCGGCTGCGGAGCGCTCTCGCCGTCGTCGGCCGCGTCCGAGTCGTCCTCGCCGGCGGGGGTCGCGGTGCGGTCGCCCCCGAGCGGCTGTCCGCTGGCCTTGATCAGGCGTGGTACGTCCGCGGCGCGCACGGCGTCCAGCAGCACCAGGTGGCCGTTGGCCAGGCGCGCCTGCACCCGCGCGCCGTCGATGACGAGGCCGTCCACGGCGTTCCACGGGACCGTGCGGCGGCCGAGCAGGGCGCGCACCGTGAACCCGCGCTCGTCGACGTCGGTGCCCGCGCGCCAGGCCCAGATGGCGATGGCGAGGGGAATCAGGAGCACCAGCAGGAACCAGACACTCTCGGCGAGCAGTGGAATGGCGCCGATCACGGTGATGCCCGCCGCCACGGCGAGGGCTGCGCTGCGCCGGAACTTGACCTTGACCTGGTTGCTCACACAGCCATCCTCCCACCTTTCGAGGAACTGCCTCCGGGCGCCCGGCCGGGCATACTGAGCGCCGTGGGGGATGAGAACGGCCGCCCTTCGCCGCCACCGGCGGCCGGGGTTACGCTCGGTGCCGTGTTAGACGAGATCGCGACCGGCCGGGGGGCTCGTCGGGCGATCCGCGCGAATATGTCCGGCTTTGCGGGAGCCTGCCCGTGGGGGGAGGGCAGAACGTGACCGCCACGTTCCGTCGAGACACACCCGCCCCGTGGGCCGAGGGCATCAAGCGCAGCAAGCGCGTCACCGTGCGCCCGACCGGAGCCGTGGCCGCCGGGCTGCTGGGCGCATCGGTCCTGGTCGCGCTGGCCGTGGCCGGCTGGGGGATCAAGGAGCTGAGCATCCTGTGGGGTGCCGCGGCGATCCTGGCGCTCGCCGGTGTGGTGGTGCTCACGCTGCGGGGCTTCCCGCTCTTCGCGATCCTGACCATCGCCGCGGGCGCCGTCGCCTGGGGCGTGGCCACGCGCGGTCGCCTGCCGGACAGCTGGTTCGACCTCCCCGGTGTGCTGGGCTTCATCGGGATCAATCTCGCTTATGTCGTACCGTTGGCAGGCTCTTTTCTTTCCGCCCTGCTCCTCGACGCGCGTCGGGTGTCCCGGTCCTCCATCGACGAGGCCGTGAGCGGGCGCCGCTGGTGGGGCAAGCCCGACGACACGCTCCCGCGCCTGAAGGAGCTCGAGGTCATTCCGAGCTCCCGCTTCTTCGCCCTGGGCGAGGGCGGCTGCACGCATCTCGTCTCCGCCGGCCGCCGCGTCGCACTGTTCCTGCCGACGGTCTGGCCGCACGGCGATTTCACGATGGACGCCGCGGGCCAGGTGCTGCGCGGCGGCCGCCTGTTCGTGCCCGGCTCGGAGGACGTCGACGGCCTCGCCGCGGAGGTGCACACCTGGCGCGAGCAGCTGGCCAAGGTCGGGGGTTCCGTCCGGGGGTACCTCGTGGTCGCCCCCTCCCGCGGCGACGTCTCCGAGGACCTGGTGATCTCCGTCGCACCCGGCGAGCACCTGCACCTCGTGCACGCCCACGAGATGGCGGACGCGGCCGGGCGCTGGCTGGCGGCCGAGCCCTACCGCGTCGACCTGCACGTCATGGAGCGCCTCCTCGTCCTCGCGGCGGGCAACGAGCTGCCGGAGCCCCTGTCGCTCCCGCGCACCTTCGCCCGCGAGGCGACCGCGTCGTCCGCCGAGCGCTCGGACACGGCGTCGCCCACGGACGCGGCGTTCGCCGCCGCCGCGTCCTCGCCGTCGGGCCCGTCCGCCGCGGCGGGCATGCCGACGGTGCTGGGCGGCACCGGCGAACCCACCGCCCCGACCACCGCCTGGCGCCCGGGCAACGGCGTCATGCGCGCACGCCTGAGTCGCCTGGCCAAGAGCGCCGCCGCCCGCGGCGAGCATGCGGATGCCCCAATCGCCGCCCGCGGCGAGCATGCGGATGCCACAATCGCGGGCTCCGAGCCAGCCCCCGAACCGCCCACAGATGGCAACGGACCTGACCCCGCTACCCCGGAGGCCGCGTTGCGCTCCCAAGCCGATTCAAACTTCGGCCCAGCGTCCCGCTTCGACCGCGATCACGACCGTGACGCGGATTTCGGAGCCCCGTCCCGCCGCGACCGCGACGCCGAGTACGGCGCCCCCGCACGCGCCGACCGCGACTCGGACTTCGGCGCGGCGCAGGGCTACGACCGCGACTCGGACTTCGGCGCGGGGCCGGGCTACGACCTCGGCCGCGACGCCGACTTCGCCGCCTCCGCGCGCGCCGGTCGCGACTCGGACTTCGGCGCGGGGCCGGGCTACGACCACGGCCGCGACGCCGACTTCGCCGCCTCCGCGCGCGCCGGCGGCCGCGGCTCGGGTCGCGACGCGGACCTCGGCGGCCCGTCCCGATTCGACCGCGGCTACGACGCCTCCGACCGCGGCTACGACGACGCCTCCTCGCGCGGGCGCGACGGTGCGTCCGGCCGCGGGGGTGCCTCCTCGCGCGGGGACGACGACGCCTCCTCGCGCGGCCGCGACGGTGCCTCCGGCCGCGGGGACGACGACCCCGAGAGCTCGTGGGAGGCCCGCTCGACCCGCGAGCTCGTCGGAAACTGGGACAACGACTCGGCCAGCCGGATCGCGGCCTGGGCCGCCGAGGACACCTCCGAGCCCGACGCCCGCGCCTCCGCGCGGCGGTCCTGGTCCCCGATGGGCGGCGAGACACCGGCCCCGGGCGAGCGCTTCCGCTGGTCGAGCGAGGCGGAGGACGACTTCCCCGCGGCGTACGAGGTAGGCAGCTGGCCCGACCCCACCACCGACACCCAGCCGGCCCGCCCGGACGCGCGGCGCACCGAGGCGAGCGGCGACCCCCGCACCCCCGAGCCGAACGCGGACTCGTGGCGCGACTCGCGCGCCCCCGAGCCGGTGGTGGAGCCGTCGTGGCGCGAGACGCGCACGCCGGAGCCGGTGGCGGACTCGTGGCGTGACTCGCGCGCTCCCGAGCCGGTGGTGGAGCCTTCGTGGCGCGAGACGCGCACGCCGGAGCCGGTGGCCGATTCGTGGCGGGAGAACCGTGCTCCCGAGCCGGTGCAGGAGCCGTGGCGGGAGCGCCGGGCCCCCGAGCCGATCGCGGAGACGCGGGCGCCGGAGCCGGTTGCTGACTGGCGTACGCCGGGTCGGGAGCCATGGGCGGGCGACTCCCAGGACGCGCGGCGGGCGGATGAGCGGCCGGTCGTGGAATGGCCGCCGCCGCCAGCCGAGTCGCGGGGGGCCGAGCGCCTTCAGGTGGACTGGCGGACGCCCGATTCCTCCGCGCCCGAGCGGCCGTCGGTCGAGTGGCGATCCGCGCCGGACGCGCCCGCGCCCGAGCGGTCGTCGGCTGACTGGCTGGGGGCGCCGGAGCGGCCCGCGGCGGAGTGGCAGTCCGGGGCGGAGCGGCCCGCGTCCGAGCAGTCGAACGTTGGCTGGCAGGCCGCGTCCGAGCGGCCCTCCGTGGAGTGGCGGTCCGCGTCCGAGGCGGGTCCGTCGCAGCGGCCGTCCGTGGAGTGGCGGTCCGCCGAGGCGCCCGCGGCCGGGCGTGGTGCCGATGAGGTGCGGCCGAGTGCGCGGCCGTCCGTCGAATGGCAGCCGGCGGCGGAGAACGGCGCGTCCGGGCGACCTTCGGTTGAGTGGCAGCCCGCAGCGGAGAACCGGCCGTCCGTCGAGTGGCAGGCCGCGTCTGAGCGGCCGTCCGTTGAGTGGCAGGCCGCGTCTGAGCGGCCGTCCGTTGAGTGGCAGCCCGCGGCGGAGGCTGGGCCGTCCGTCGACTGGCGGACGTCGCCTCAGGCGGGGGCCGCCGGTGGGGACTGGCGGAACTCGGAGCCGGGCCGGGAACAGCAGCCGACGGCCGGAGAGGCGCGGCGGCGGCCTGAGCGGGCGCCCTTCACCGGGAGCCTGTTCGACGGCGATTCGCCCGAGCTCGTGGCCAAGCCGCTCGAGTTGCGGCGGTCCTGGGAGTCGTCCGATGCCGCGTCGCGGTCGATTCGGCGGCGGGATCGGCAGCAGGCGGGCGAGGCCGAGAACGTCGACGCGCGGGAGCAGCGGACCGCGAGCTGGCCCAGCGTGCCGGGTGCGGATGCCGGACCGATGCCGGGCATGGGGCAGCCGATCGCGGGCCCGGGCGGGAACGGGCGTACCACCGACGCGTGGGAGGCCCAGGCCGGCAGTGGGCGTGCCGCCGACGCGTGGGAGGCCCAGACCACAGCCGCAGGCGGCGGTGGGCGTGCCGCCGACGCGTGGGAGGCCCAGACCACAGCCGCAGGCAGCAGCGGGCGCCCCGCCGACGCGTGGGACCCCAGGTCCGAGAACCCGAACACGCAGGCCCAGCCCGCCGCCCCGGCCGGGGGTGGATGGAACAGCCAGCCGTGGGCTTCCCACCCCTCGGGCCGGGAAGCCCAGGGCCAGCCCGACTTCGCGGCCGGGGGAGGAGCGGGCACCCAGCAAGGAGCGGGCACCCAGCAAAGAGCGAGCACCCAGCCGTGGGAGGCGCAGGCCCCGAGCCGCGACGAGCCGGCCACTCAGGCGTGGCCGAGCCGGAACGGGCGTACCACCGACGCGTGGGAGTCCCGGCCGCAGCGGCCCGCGCCGCCGCCGGTCGACAACCACGCGCCCGCGGGGCGTGCCGGTGAGGAGGCCTGGTGGGACGGGCCCGCGCAGGCGCCCGTGCCGCCGCCCGTCGCCGACGGCGGGGGCGGCAGTCCCGAGAAGGCCAAGAAGTCCCGCTGGGGGCGCAACAAGGACAAGGACAAGCAGGAGCGCAACAGCCCGGAGGAGACCGCCGGCGCCTGGGCCTCCGAGCCGGGCGAGCGCTGGGAACCCGCGGCGCCCAGGAGCGAGGAGCCGCGCAACGAGGGCTGGGAGCGTGCCGCGCCCAGGAGCGAAGAGCCGCGCAACGCCGGCTGGGAGCGCGCCGCGCCCAGGAACGAAGAGCCCGGCAACGAGGGCTGGGGCGGCGGCGAGCGCATCCCGGAGCAGCGCAAGCGCGAGCAGCAGCAGCTCTCCGCGTTCGAGGACCTCGCCCCGCTCGAGCTCAACCTCGACGAGGAGCCGAAGGAGAAGACCCGCAGGTTCCTGCGCCGGAAGTGATCGAAGAGCCGAACGAGGGGGCGCGCCGCGCAGAGCGGAGCGCCCCCTCGGGCGTCAGCGCAGCGGGTAGGACGAGAGCAGCTCCCGAACCTCACCGGCGATCACGTCGAGCGCGTCGTCGTCCGACTTCAGGGCGGCGTCCACGGCGCGGGAGATCCACGAGGCCACCTGGGGCATCGCGGACTCCGTGAGGCCGCGGGTGGTCAGCGCGGGAGTACCCAGGCGCAGACCCGACGGGTCGAAGGGCTTGCGGGTGTCGTACGGCACCGTGTTGTAGTTCGTCTCGATCCCCGCGCGGTCGAGGGCCTTCGCGGCCGGCTTCCCGCCGATGCCCTTGCTGGTGAGGTCGAGCAGGAGCAGGTGGTTGTCGGTGCCGCCCGACACGAGGTCGAAGCCGTGCTCGAGGAGGGCCGAGGCCAGGGCGCGGGCGTTGGCGACGACCTGCTGGGCGTACACCTTGAAGGAATCCTGTGAAGCCTCGCCCAGGGCGACCGCGATCCCGGCGGTGGTGTGGTTGTGCGGGCCGCCCTGCAGGCCCGGGAACACGGCCTTGTCGATGGCGGACGCGTGCTCCGCGGTGCACATGAGCATGGCGCCCCGCGGGCCCCGCAGCGTCTTGTGCGTCGTGGTCGAGATGATCTCGGCGTGCCCGACCGGGGACGGGTGCGCCCCGCCCGCCACGAGGCCGGCGATGTGCGCGATGTCCGCGACGAGGACCGCGCCCACCTCGCGGGCGATCTCGGCGAAGCGCGGGAAGTCGATCGTGCGCGGAATGGCCGTACCGCCGCAGAAGATGAGCCTCGGGCGCTCCCGCAGGGCCAGGTCACGCACCTCGTCGAGGTCCACGCGGCCGGTCTCGCGACGGACCGAGTACTGCACCGGCCGGAACCACTTGCCCGTCGCCGACACCGGCCAGCCGTGCGTGAGGTGCCCGCCCATCGGCAGCGCCATGCCCATGACGGTGTCGCCGGGCTTGGCCAGGGCCAGGTAGACGGCGAGGTTCGCGGGCGAGCCCGAGTACGGCTGGACGTTCGCGTGCTCGACGCCGAACACGTGCCTGGCCCGCGCGATCGCGAGCTCCTCGATGGGGTCGACGAAGCGCTGGCCCTCGTAGTACCGCTTCCCGGGGTAACCCTCGGAGTACTTGTTGGTCAGCACGGAGCCGGTCGCCTCGAGGACGGCGCGGGAGACGTAGTTCTCCGAGGCGATCATCCGCAGCGTGTCGTGCTGACGCTGCTCCTCGCCCTCGACGAGCGCGGCCAGCTCGGGGTCCACCAAGCGCAAAGAAGACATGCAGCCTCCTGATACGTCGGGACACCCAGGCGCGCGGTGCCCGCGATCGGAAGCTCCCCGGTGGTCGGTTCCACCTTGATGTGCGCCAGTCGCGTTGACTGACGCACATCCTAGTGGAACTTTACGGAACCCGGCGGTAAGCGCCGTCACTCGCCGACGTCGCCATCGACGCGTACGCCCGCAGCGCCGCCGACACCGGCCGCTCGCGGTCGAGCGGGGTGTAGGGCCGCTCCCGCTTGTCCTGCGCGATCTTGCGCGCGGCCAGCTCCTCGTCGCCGACGACGAGCTGGATGGAGCGGGCCGGGATGTCGATGTCGATGCGGTCGCCGTCCTCGACGAGCGCGATGAGCCCGCCGCCGGCCGCCTCCGGGCTGATGTGCCCGATCGACAGGCCCGACGTGCCGCCGGAGAAGCGCCCGTCGGTGATCAGCGCGCAGGCCCGGCCGAGCCCGCGGCCCTTGAGGAAGCTGGTCGGGTACAGCATCTCCTGCATCCCGGGGCCGCCCTTCGGGCCCTCGTAGCGGATGACGACGACGTCGCCCTCCACGACCTCCTTGGCGAGGATGCCGTCGACGGCGGCCTCCTGCGACTCGAAGACCTTCGCGCGGCCGGAGAACGTCAGGTTCTCCTCGGGCACGCCGGCCGTCTTGACCACGCAGCCCTCGGGCGCGAGGTTGCCGAAGAGGATCGCCAGGCCGCCGTCCTTGGTGTAGGCGTGCTCGACGCTGCGGATGCACCCGTTCTCGCCGTCGGTGTCGAGCGAGTTCCACCGGTTCTCCGTGGAGAACGGCTCGGTGGTCCGCACGCCCCCGGGCGCGGCGTGGAACAGCTCGAGCGCCTGCTCCGAGGCCTTGCCGCCGCGGATGTCCCACTCGTCGATCCACTCGCGGAACGTCGGGGAGTGCACCGACCAGACCGACTCGTCGATCAGCCCGCCGCGCGACAGCTCGCCGAGGATGGCGGGGATGCCGCCGGCGCGGTGCACGTCCTCCATGTGGTACTTCTGCGTGTTCGGCGCCACCTTGGCCAGGCAGGGCACGCGGCGCGAGATCCCGTCCATGTCGGCCACGGAGAAGTCGAGCTCGGCCTCCCGGGCGGCGGCCAGCAGGTGCAGCACGGTGTTGGTGGACCCGCCCATCGCGACGTCCAGCGCGACGGCGTTCTCGAAGGCGGGCCGGGAGGCGATCGCGCGCGGCAGCACCGAGGCGTCGTCGGAGAAGTAGTAGCGCTTGGCGAGGTCGACGATCAGCGAACCGGCCCGCTCGAAGAGCGCCTTGCGCGCCGCGTGCGTGGCCAGCGTCGAGCCGTTGCCCGGCAGGGCCAGCCCGATCGCCTCGGTCAGGCAGTTCATGGAGTTGGCGGTGAACATGCCGGAGCAGGAGCCGCACGTCGGGCAGGCGGAGCGCTCGATCTGGCCGAGCTGCTCGTCCGTGACGGACTCGTTGGCGGAGGCGATCATCGCGTCGATGAGGTCGAGCTTGGCGTCCTTCTCGTGGACGATGCCCTCGATCGAGACGGTCTTGCCGGCTTCCATGGGGCCGCCGGAGACGAAGACGGTGGGGATGTTGAGGCGGAGGGCGGCGAGCAGCATGCCGGGCGTGATCTTGTCGCAGTTGGAGATACACACGAGGGCGTCGGCGCAGTGGGCCTGCACCATGTACTCGACGGCGTCGGCGATGAGCTCGCGGCTGGGCAGCGAGTAGAGCATCCCGCCGTGGCCCATGGCGATGCCGTCGTCGACGGCGATGGTGTTGAACTCCTTGGCGACCCCACCGGCCTCGGCAACCGCGTCGGCGACGATCATGCCGAGGTTGCGGAGGTGGACGTGGCCCGGCACGAACTGCGTGAAACTGTTGGCGATGGCGACAATCGGCTTGCCGAAGTCGGAGTCGGTCATGCCGGTGGCACGCCACAGGGCGCGCGCGCCGGCCATGTTGCGACCAGAAGTGGAAGTCTTGGACCGCAGCTCGGGCATACTTGGAGTCTGACACGTTCCGCATCCTGGGATAGGTTGACTCAGGCCGTGAGATGCGCCAGAGTGGGCTCATGTCGTCGAGGTCGCTCCGAGTACTTATCATCTAGCGCGCCGACGCCTGCCGTCAGCGCGCTAGCCCCCCGTGCCGAGCACGTGGGGTTTTTTCATGTCCGGAGCCTTGCCTAGACACCTTCGAGCGAAAGTGCGAAAGCGATGACGAGACCCACGCCAGAAGTCCTCGCCCACCGGGGGCACCCCGCACCGCCCGCCACCGCGCCGGCCGCCGACAAGAAGGCCCAGCCGGAGCTGCTCACCGGGGCGCAGGTACTCGTCCGCTCGCTCGAGGCCCTCGGCGCCGACGTCGTGTTCGGCATTCCGGGCGGCGCGATCCTCCCGGCGTACGACCCGCTGTTCGACTCCGAGAGCGTCCGGCACATCCTGGTCCGCCACGAGCAGGGGGCCGGCCACGCCGCCACCGGCTACGCGCAGGCGACCGGCAAGGTCGGCGTGTGCATGGCCACCTCCGGCCCGGGCGCGACGAACCTGGTGACCCCGATCGCCGACGCCTACATGGACTCGGTCGCCATGGTCGCGATCACCGGCCAGGTCGCCTCCGGCTCGATCGGCACGGACGCCTTCCAGGAGGCGGACATCGCCGGCATCACGCTGCCGATCACCAAGCACAACTACCTGGTCCAGTCGGGCGAGGAGCTGCCCCGGGTGCTCGCCGAGGCGTTCCACCTGGCCGGCACCGGGCGCCCCGGCCCCGTCCTGGTCGACATCCCCAAGGACGTGCTGCAGAACAAGACCACGTTCAAGTGGCCGCCGACCATGGAGCTGCCCGGCTACCACCCGACCCTGCACCCGCACGGCAAGCAGATCCGCGAGGCGGCCCGCCTGATCGCCGGGGCCAAGCGCCCGGTGCTCTACGTCGGCGGCGGCGTCATCAAGGCCCACGCCTCCGAGGTGCTGCTGAAGCTGGCCGAGCTGACCGGCGCCCCGGTCGTCACGACGCTGATGGCCCGCGGCGCCTTCCCGGACTCCCACCCGCAGCACATGGGCATGCCGGGCATGCACGGCTCGGTCGGCGCGGTCTACGCGCTGCAGAAGTCCGACCTGCTCATCACCATCGGCGCCCGGTTCGACGACCGCGTGACCGGCGAGCTGTCGACGTTCGCGCCGAACGCGGCGGTCATCCACGCCGACATCGACCCGGCCGAGATCGGCAAGAACCGCACCGCGGACGTGCCGATCGTCGGCGACGCCAAGCACGTGATCGAGGAGCTGCTCGCCGCGGTCTCGGCCGAGCACGCGGCCGGGCGCAAGCCGGTGCTCACGGACTGGTGGGCGACCCTGGACGACATCCGCGGCCGCTACCCGCTGGGCTACGAGGAGCCCTCGGACGGGACGCTGTCGCCGCAGTACGTCATCGAGCGCATCGGCAAGCTGGTCGGCCCGGAGGCGATCTACACCGCGGGCGTGGGCCAGCACCAGATGTGGGCCGCGCAGTTCATCAAGTACGAGCACCCGGCCACCTGGCTCAACTCGGGCGGCCTGGGCACGATGGGCTACGCGGTGCCGGCCGCGATGGGCGCCAAGGTCGGCCGCCCGGACAAGACGGTCTGGGCGATCGACGGCGACGGCTGCTTCCAGATGACCAACCAGGAGCTGGCCACCTGCGCGCTGGAGGGCATCCCGATCAAGGTCGCCGTCATCAACAACGGCAACCTGGGCATGGTCCGGCAGTGGCAGACGCTCTTCTACGACCAGCGGTACTCCAACACCGAGCTCGGCACCCACAAGCACCGCATCCCGGACTTCGTGAAGCTCGCCGACGCCCTGGGCTGCTTCGGGCTGCGCTGCGAGACCAAGCGCGACGTCGACGCGACGATCGAGGCCGCGATGAAGGTCAACGACCAGCCCGTCGTCATCGACTTCGTGGTCGGCAAGGACGCGATGGTGTGGCCGATGGTCGCCGCCGGCACGAGCAACGACGAGATCATGTTCGCGCGGGGCGTCCGTCCCGCGTTCGACCAGGACGACGTGTAGGAGTAGCACCGACATGGCCAAGCACACCCTCTCCGTCCTGGTGGAGAACAAGCCCGGCATACTGGCCCGCGTCGCGGGGCTGTTCGCCCGCCGCGGCTTCAACATCGACTCCCTGGCCGTCGGCGAGACCGAGCACCCCGAGGTCTCCCGGATGACGATCGTGGTCAACGCGGACGAATCCCCGCTGGAACAGGTGACCAAGCAGCTCAACAAGCTCGTGCAGGTCCTGAAGATCGTCGAACTCGACACCACCGCCAGCGTGCAGCGCGAGCTGTTGCTGGTGAAGGTGCGCGCGGAACGCCCGGTGCGCTCGCAGGTCCTCGAGACCGTGAACCTGTTCCGGGCCCGCGTGGTCGACGTCGCCGCCGACGCCCTCACCATCGAGGCGACCGGCACGTCGGAAAAGCTGGACGCGCTGCTTCGTGACCTGGAGCCGTTCGGTATCAAGGAAATGGTCCAGTCCGGCGTCGTGGCCATCGGCCGCGGCTCCCGCTCCATCACGACCGGTCCGGCGCTCCGCGCCGCCTCCTGAAATTCTCGAAAGGAACAAGCACATGCCCGCCGAGGTGTTTTACGACGACGACGCCGACCTGTCGTTGATCCAGGGCCGCAAGGTCGCGGTGCTGGGGTACGGCAGCCAGGGTCACGCCCACGCGCTGAGCCTGCGCGACTCCGGCGTCGACGTGCGCATCGGCCTGCCCGAGGGGTCCAAGAGCCGCGCCAAGGCCGAGGAGCAGGGCCTGCGCGTCCTCACCCCGGCCGAGGCGAGCGCCGAGGCAGACGTGATCATGATCCTCGCGCCCGACACGGCGCAGCGCTCGCTGTACTCCGAGCACGTGGCCCCGAACCTGACCGCCGGCAAGGCGCTCTTCTTCGGCCACGGCCTCAACATCCGCTTCGGGCTCATCACGCCCCCCGCGGACGTCGACGTGTGCATGGTCGCCCCGAAGGGCCCGGGCCACCTGGTCCGCCGCCAGTTCGTCGACGGCAAGGGCGTGCCCTGCCTCGTCGCGGTGGAGCAGGACGCGACCGGCAACGCGCTGCAGCTGGCGCTGGCCTACGCGGCCGGCATCGGCGGCACCCGCGCCGGCGTGATCAAGACCACCTTCAAGGAGGAGACCGAGACGGACCTCTTCGGCGAGCAGGCCGTGCTCTGCGGCGGCGCGTCGGCCCTGGTCCAGACCGGCTTCGAGGTGCTCACCGAGGCGGGCTACGCCCCGGAGATCGCCTACTTCGAGTGCCTGCACGAGCTCAAGCTCATCGTGGACCTGATGTACGAGGGCGGCATCGCCCGCATGCGCTACAGCGTCTCCGACACCGCCGAGTACGGCGACTACACCCGCGGCCCGCGCGTCATCGACGCCCGGGTCAAGGAGGAGATGAAGCGCATCCTGGGCGAGATCCAGTCGGGCGAGTTCGCCCGCGAGCTGATCGCCGAGGACGACGCCGGCCGCCCGAACTTCACCAAGTACCGCGAGCAGGGCGCCAACCACCCGATCGAGGAGACCGGCAAGCAGCTGCGCTCGATGATGAGCTGGGTCGACCGGCCCATCACCGAGACCGCCTGACCTGAACAAACGCGGCCCCTCTCGCTTTGAGAGGGGCCGCGTTTGTTCATGGCTCGGGTCCGCGGTGGTCCGGACCGTCGCTCCCGCCAGGAATCCTGACGTCCGTGGGTGGCAAAGAGCCGGCTCAGCGCACCCGGGCCGCGTTGGCCCGGATGGCATCGCGGATGTACGCCGCGAGCCCCGGGTGCTCGGCGTCGTAGTTCGCGGTGAACCGGGGATCGGACACGTACATCTCCCCGAGCCCCTGATGAATCTCGGCCGAGCAGTCGTAGAACCAGCGGCTGATGTGCTGCCGGTGCGCCTCGGCGAGGTCCATGGCGCGCTCGTCGCCGGCCGGAACGCCGCTGTCGAACGCCGCGGCGAACTGCGCGGTGTTCTCGGCCGCCTCGCCCTTGATCCGCTCCCAGTCGGCCTTGGTGTACTGCGCCGTGCGGCGGGCGGACTGCTGGTACGCCTCGGTGGAGCCCCAGCGCTGCTCGGCCTCCTCGGCATGCTGATCGGGATCGAAGGAGCCGAACAGCTCCCGCTTCTCCTCGGGTGTCAGGTTCATCGTCATGCCCATCAGCCTGATGTCTCCAGTCGCTGGAGAGTCAACACCTGGGACCGGATAACTCCGAACACTCCGTGTCCGGACTTATCCGACTTATCAGCATAAAACGCACGCTGTTACGGTGATTCGATGAGCGAGCTGGAGCGGTTTCTCGCGCCATATGTCCGGTCCGGCGCCATTCCCGGCGCCGTGGCCGTGATCGATCGCGCCGGCCGGCGCGAGGTCGCCGTCGTCGGCGACGCGGTCCTCGGCGCCGCCCCGATGACCGAGGACGCCCTCTTCCGCATCGCCTCCGCGACCAAGCCCATCACCGCGGCGACCTTGCTGACGCTGGTCGACGAGGGCGCGGTACACCTGGAGGATCCGGTGCGGGAATGGCTGCCGGAGCTGTCGGCCCCGCTGGTGGCCCGCACCCCGGACGCGCCCGCCGCCGACGTGGTCGAGGCGGCCCGCCCCATCACCGTGCGCGACGTGCTCACCTCGACGACGGGCTGGGGCTTCCCGTCCGACTTCACCCTGCCCGCGGTCGAGGCCCTGTTCCCGGTCCAGCCGGACGGCCGCAACGTGCAGGCGTTCCCCCCGCGCGACCAGTGGCTGTCGGCGCTGGCCCGCGTGCCGATGCTCTACCAGCCGGGCGAGGCGTGGCTGTACGACACCAGCTCCACCATCCAGGGCGCCCTGGTCGAACGCGTCACGGGCCGCGGCCTGGGCGAGGTGATGACCGAGCGCGTCTTCGCCCCGCTGGGCATGGCGGACGCGGCGTTCTCGGTCCCGCGTCGAAGCTGGGCCGCCTGACCGCGTACTACCGCTCGGGCCCGGAACCCGGCCGATTCGAGCTCGGCGACGCGCCCGAGGGCCAGTGGAGCACCGCACCGGCGTTCGAGCTCGGCAACGGCGGCCTGGTCATGACCGTGGCCGACTGGGTCGCGTTCGGCCGGATGCTCCTGACCGGCGGCACGGCCCCGGACGGCCGCCACGTGCTGTCCGAGGCGTCGGTCCGCGCGATGACCACCGACCAGACGACTCCCGCCCAGCGCGCCCCCGGGGGCCTGTTCCTGGAGGACGGCCAGGGCTGGGGCTACGGCGGCTCCATCGACCTCGCGGCCGCGGCTCCCGGGCTGGTGCCGGGCCGCTACGGCTGGGTCGGCGGCACCGGCACATCGGCGTACGTGACCCCGTCCACATCCACCGTGGCCGTCCTCTTCACCCAGCTCGGGGCGGACAGCCCGGAGCTGGCGGCCTGGGTGCGTGACTTCTGGCGATACGCGGCGGCCTGACGAGGCATAGCCCTTGTTCGTGGCGTCGTAGGTGTCGTCCGCATTGTGGTCCCGCTTCGTGTCCTCGCCGGCGGTGGGGAGCCGTAAGAGCGCGGTGCCGTCGACCGCCGGCGCCGACGCGACTGTGCGGCGACGTTGGGCGTGAGGCGGTCGCGTGGGGGCCGGGCCGGTGGGGTGTTCGTGCGGGAAAGCGCTCTTACAAGGGGATATCGGGCGCGGAGGCGAGGGGCTCGGCCGGCTCACGCTGTGATCGCGCTCACTTGATTGGGTCGGGAAGGGGTGGGGCGGCGGGCCTACCATCGCCTGAAGAGGCCGTCCGCCCGGCCCCGTCGCGGTTTCCCAGTGCGTGGCGGGCAGTGTCGCGCGCCCCGCAGCCGACGCCAACCGAAGCCTGGAAGTCGAGGTCCCATGACCCTCCCTCCTGACCGCCCGGTGGTGCTCATCGCCGAGGAGTTGGCTCCGTCCGCTCTCGAGGTGCTCGCCGACGACTACGAGGTTCGTCACATCGACGGTACCGACCGCCCCGCTCTGCTGGCCGAGCTCGCCGACGCCAGCGCCGTGATCGTCCGCAGCGCCACCCGCATCGACGCCGAGGCGGTCGCCGCGGCGCCTCGGCTCAAGGTCGTCGCCCGCGCCGGGGTCGGCCTGGACAACGTCGACGTGCCGGCCGCCACCGCGCGCGGCGTCATGGTCGTCAACGCGCCCACGTCCAACATCGTCTCCGCGGCCGAGCAGGCCGTCGCGCTGCTGCTCGCCGTCGCGCGCAACACCGCCGCCGCGTCCGCGGCGCTGAAGGCGGGGGAGTGGAAGCGCTCGAAGTACACCGGCGTGGAATTGTCCGGGAAGGTCGTCGGAGTGGTCGGGCTCGGGCGCATCGGTGTGCTCTTCGCCCAGCGCATGGCGGCGTTCGGGGTCCGGCTGGTCGCCTACGACCCGTACATCCAGCCGGCGCGCGCGGCGGGGCTCGGAGTGCGGCTGCTGGGGCTGGACGAGCTCCTCCGGGAGAGCGACTTCATCTCGATCCACCTGCCCAAGACGCCGGAGACCGTCGGGCTGATCGGCGTGCGCGAGCTGTCCATCGTCAAGCCGGGCGTGCGCATCATCAACGCGGCCCGCGGCGGCCTCGTCGACGAGCAGGCCCTCGCCGACGCGATCGCCGACGGGCGGGTGGCGGGCGCGGGCATCGACGTGTTCAGCAAGGAGCCGTGCGTCGCCTCGCCGCTGTTCGCCTTCGACAGCGTGGTCGCCACCCCGCACCTGGGCGCCTCCACGGTCGAGGCGCAGGACAAGGCCGGGCTCGCGGTCGCGCGCTCCGTCAAGCTGGCCCTCGACGGCGAGTTCGTGCCCGACGCGGTGAACGTCCAGGTCGGCGGCATGGTCGCGGAGGAGGTGCGCCCGCTGCTGCCGCTGGCGGAGAAGCTCGGCGCCGTGTTCACCGCGGTCGCGGGCGGCATCGCGGCGTCGGTGACCGTCGAGGTGCACGGCGAGGTGGCCAAGCACGATGTGTCGGTGCTCAAGCTGGCCGCCACGAAGGGGCTGTTCGGCAGCGTGGTGGCGGAGCAGGTGACGTACGTCAACGCCCCCCATCTGGCGGCCGACCGCGGGGTCGAAGTAGCACTCGCGGTCTTCACCGACTCATCCGACCAGCCCAACCTGGTGACCGTGCGTGGAGCCCTGCCGGACGGGCGGGTAGCCTCGGTGTCCGGTACGTATGTCGCGGGCCCGCGTGAGGCGCTGAAGCTGACCGAGATCGACGGCTTCAGTCTCGAGCTGGCTGCGGAAGGCGTGCTGCTGTTCTTCCGCTACGCCGACCGCCCCGGCGTGGTGGGCACGGTGGGGTCGATACTGGGTTCCGCGGGGGTCAACATCGGTTCGATGCAGGTCGCTCGGCGCGAGGCCGGCGGGGAGGCGCTCATGACGCTGACCGTCGACCAGGCGGTGGCGGCGGATCTGCTCGGCGAGGCCCAGCAGGCCATCGGTGCGACCGCCGCGAGCACGGCGGACTTGTCTGCCGACTAGGGACTTTCCTCTGCGAGGGCGGGGAGCGTGGCGGCGCTCCCCGCCCTCATTCCTTGCGCGGCCCCGGTCGCGCGGGTGCGGGGGCGCAGTGCTCGGCAACGACCGGCCGACGCCCGGACGCGGCTCAGCGGGCGCTCGGGCGGGGCACGGCGGGCGCTCGGGCGGGTGCTCGGGCGCGGCTCGGCGGCGCTCGGGCGCGGCTCGGCGGTGCTCGGGCGCGGCTCGGCGGTGCTCGGGCGCGGCGCGACGGTGCTCGGCGGCGACCAGACGTCCTCGGGGGCGTCAGGCAATCGCTCGGGCGCGGTGTGCTCACGCGGTGCGGAAGTGGGTGCTGCATCGTCGCGCGGACGCGAATGGGAGAGTGGCCGCACGCGAACACGAGTCCGCGGCCGCCCGGACGCGAGCGGTCACCGCGGGTCGCGGCAGCCGTGACCGGCCCGGCATCACGGCACGTGTTCTCATGGAGCGGGACGCCCGTCCACGGAATAGGACAGCGGCGTACGGTTGAGCGGTCTACGAAAGGGGTCAGAGGTGGCGAAGATCGCGGTTGTGGCCGGTGACGGCATCGGCACCGAGGTAGTGGCGCAGGCGCTGAAGGTGTTGCGCGTGGTCCTGCCCGGCGTCGAGACGACCGACTACGACCTGGGCGCCGCCCGGTACAACCGCACCGGCGAGGTCCTTCCCGACAGCGTGCTCGAGGAGCTGCGCGGCCACGACGCCATCCTGCTCGGCGCGGTCGGCGACCCCAGCGTCCCGCCGGGCGTGCTGGAGCGGGGCCTGCTGCTGAAGCTGCGCTTCGACTTCGACCAGTACGTCAACCTGCGCCCCTCCCGCCTCTGGCCGGGCACCACCAGCCCGCTGGCCGGGGTGAAGCCGGGCGAGATCGACCTCGTCGTGGTCCGCGAGGGCACCGAGGGCCTGTACGTCGGCGCCGGCGGCAACCTGCACCCCGACACCGCGGCCGAGGTCGCCACCGAGGAGAGCCTCAACACCCGCCACGGCGTCGAGCGCGTCATCCGCGACGCCTTCGCCCGGGCGGCCAAGCGCCCGCGGCGCAAGGTGACGCTCGTGCACAAGACCAACGTGCTGACCCACGCCGGTGGTCTGTGGGCGCGGACCTTCAACGCGGTCAAGGGCGAGTTCCCGGACATCGAGACCGAATACCAGCACGTCGACGCGGCCGCGATGTTCCTGGTCACGAATCCGCAGCGGTACGACGTCGTCGTCACCGACAACCTGTTCGGCGACATCCTCACCGACATCGCCGCGGCGGTCACGGGCGGCATCGGCCTGGCCGCGAGCGGCTCGATCAACCCGGAGCGGGCGTTCCCGTCGATGTTCGAGCCCGTGCACGGGTCGGCTCCCGACATCGCCGGCAAGGGCGTCGCCGACCCGTCGGCCGCGGTGCTCTCGACCGCGCTGCTGCTGGACCACCTCGGCCACCCCGAGGCGGCCGCGCGCGTGACCGAGGCCGTCGGCAACGAGGTCGCGGGCCGCACCCCCGGCTCGGCCCTGTCCACCGACGCGATCGGCGACCGGCTCGCGGCCGCGGTGGCTTGATCCACCGCAAGTGAGCAAGGCCGTCGGCTACGAGGCCGGTGCCGCGATCGGCGACCGGCCAGGCCGTCGGCGACGAGGCGGGCCGGCCTGATGCACCACGGGCCACACCCGTCTTCAGAGCGTCGACCGAGGGAAAGCCCGGGCCGATCGGCCCGGGCTCAACGCCGGAATCCTCCACACCATTGGAACCTCCGCGCGCTGGCTGCGATTGAACGTCCGTTCGGGTAAGTTGGCGGCACGGCACGCGGCGTGAGCGTGCCACCGCGACCTTTTGTGGAGGCATGCATGAACGGCGGTGAAACGCTCGATTTCGAGATCCGTCCGAATCCGCAGCCCGTAGCCGCCGCGGAGCGATCCGCGCTCATGGCCAACCCGGGCTTCGGCCGGATCTTCACCGATCACATGGTCACCGTGCGCTACGCCGAGGGCAAGGGCTGGTACGACGCCCGGGTCGAGCCGCGCGGCCCGATCCCGATGGACCCGGCGAGCGCGGTGCTGCACTACGCGCAGGAGATCTTCGAGGGGCTCAAGGCGTACCGGACGGCCGACGGCGGCGTGACGATGTTCCGCCCCGACGCCAACGCGGCGCGGTTCCGTGACTCGGCCCGGCGCCTGGCGATGGCACCGGTGCCGGAGCAGCTCTTCCTGGACTCCCTCGAGGCGCTGATCCGCGCCGACCGGGACTGGGTGCCGACGGACCCGGAGGGCAGCCTCTACCTGCGGCCCTTCCAGTACGCCAGCGAGGTCTTCCTGGGCGTCAAGCCGTCCTCGGAGTACCTCTTCCTGGTCATCGCCTCGCCGGTCGGCAGCTACTTCAAGGGTGGCGTGCAGCCCGTGAGCGTGTGGGTGTCGCGGGAATACACGCGCGCGGCCCCCGGCGGCACGGGCGCGGCGAAGTGCGGCGGCAACTACGCCGCGAGCCTCGTGGCCCAGGCCGAGGCCATGGAGCACGGCTGTGACCAGGTGGTCTTCCTCGACGCTGTGGAGCAGAAATACGTCGAGGAGCTCGGCGGCATGAACGTGTTCTACGTGTTCGACGACGGCTCGATCAGCACGCCGCCGCTTACCGGCTCGATCCTGCCCGGCATCACCCGCGAGTCGGTCCTGCGCCTGGCCGCGGACCGGGGGCATGCGGTGCGCGAGGAGCTGTACTCGTATGAGCAGTGGCGCGCCGACGCCAACTCGGGCCGGCTGCGCGAGGCGTTCGCGTGCGGGACGGCGGCGGTCATCACGCCGATCGGCACGGTCCGCGACGCCGACGGGGAGTTCACGGTCGGCGAGGGCAAGGCCGGCGACGTGACGATGGGGCTGCGGGAGCAGCTCGTGTCCATCCAGCGCGGGACCGCCCCGGACCCGCACGGCTGGGTCCATCGCGTCTTGTAACGAATCGTTCACACAGCGGCGCCGGGATTCGTTCCCGGCGCCGCTTGTGCTGTTCCGGACTTTTCCGACTCGGGGGGAATCGCACCCGTTTCCGAGGCGCCCGTGGAGTGCGATCAATGCGCCATTGGTGAGCTGCGCATATGTCGCCGGTCGGGGTAAATGTCGGATATGTTGGCCGGTTCGGCCGCGAAGCGGCCGACATATCCGGGGCGAAGAAAGGCCCTACGCCGACCAGCGGCCCAGATTCGAACCGCGGCTCGTCCCCGGCCGAAAGCCCCGCGGCGACGGCCGATCGTAGGCCAGCTGCAGCGCCTCCTCGGACAACTGCGCGTCCGGGCACGGCCAGAACGCCTTGCACTCGCAGAAGTTGTCGGTCCGCGGGCGGTGGGCGTCTCGCAGGGCGCGCGCCACGCGCCACAACATCGGGTCGGCACAGCCGAGGGGCGGCTCGACCGGCGGCTCCACCGGTTCCCGCGGTACGTCGTCGATCATGTTGCGCCCCCAAAGACCCGAGACCGATTGCGCACCCGATGTGCCGATAGCAACGGTAACGGTGAATCCGCGGATGACGCAGACACGCTGTGCGCAACTTGCACGAGCGGGGGACGGGCGAACAAGCCCGGAAAATGCGTACGGGTGCCGGAGCCGCCACTCCGACACCCGTACAAGAGGAAAGCTCCTAGTAGGAAGCCGCCTCTGCATCGAGGGTTACGGCCAGCGCGTGAACAACCGCGGCGACGCGCAACACCTCGTCGACCGCTTCGCGGGACACCCCTGCACCACGAAGCGATCTTTCGTGCGATTCCAGGCACACCCCGCACCCGGTGATCGCGGATACTGCCACTGACCACGCCTCGACGTCGGCGGCGCCGACCCCGGGCGTGGAGGAGACCTGGCGGCGCAGACGCGCGGGCAGGCTCTGGTACGCCTCGTCACCGATGAGGTGCTTGGCGCGGAAGTAGACGTTGTGGATGGCCATCCGCGACGCGACCGCCTTCGCGGCCTCGACCGCCTCCGGCTTGAGCCGGCCGGCCGCCTCGCCGGTGACCTCGCGGATCACCGTCGCGCTGCGGGTCGTCATCGCGCTCGCGAGCACGGCGCCCCACAGCTGCCGCTCGGTCAGCAGCTCCGTGGCGAGGATGGAGTCGAGGTTGAGCCGCAGATCGTGCGCGTAGGGCGGAACCGCCGCCTTCAGCGTCTCGATGGACATGTCACCTCACCCCCTCACCAACGGTGATCGGCGCCCCCGGACGGGGCGTCGTTCCGGACTGGCTCCAACCTTGACCGACGCTCGTTACGAGGACGTGACGAACAGGGTGAATCGTGAAGCAGATCACCCCGGATCTCAAAATTCGGAATCACGTGTCACGGAAGGCCCGTTGGTGGCAAGCTACCGAACGTGACTCGGCTCATTATTGGCCCCTAGCGCGCCCGGCAACCACCCGCCGGACGCGCAGACCTCTCGCATTTGCGGGGGGTCTTTTTGTTGGCCCCGATCCGCCGAGCCCGAAGGCCCCCTCTTCCCGCCAAAGGAGCACAACCATGCAGGTGTACGACACGACGCTGCGCGACGGGGCCCAGCGTGAGGCGATCAGCTACTCGGTCGTGGACAAGCTCGCGGTCGCGCGGCTGCTCGACGAGTTCGGCGTCGGGTTCATCGAGGGCGGGTGGCCGGGGGCGATGCCGAAGGACACCGAGTTCTTCCGCAGGGCGCGCACGGAGCTCGACCTCAAGCACGCGGTGTTCGTCGCGTTCGGCGCCACCCGCAAGGCCGGCGTGCGCGTCCAGGACGACCCGCAGGTCCGGGCGCTGCTGGAGGCCGAGACCCCCGCCGTGACGCTCGTGGCCAAGTCGGACATCCGCCACGTGGAGCGCGCGCTGCGCACGACGCGCGAGGAGAACCTCGCGATGGTCCGCGACACCGTGGAGTACTTCGTCTCCGAGGGCCGCCGGGTCTTCCTCGACTGCGAGCACTTCTTCGACGGGTACCGCTTCGACCCCGACTACACCGCGTCCGTCGCCGCGGCCGCGCTCGCCGCCGGCGCCGAGGCCGCCGTCATGTGCGACACCAACGGCGGCATGCTGCCCTCCCTGATCACCCGCACGATCGCCGAGGTCAAGGACCGGCTCGCGGTCGCGCTCGGGGTCAGCGCGGAGGAGGCCGTGGCCCGGCTCGGCATCCACTGCCAGAACGACACGTCGTGCGCGGTCGCGAACACCGTCGCCGCGGTCGAGGCCGGCGTACCGCACTTCCAGTGCACCGCCAACGGCTACGGCGAGCGCCCCGGCAACGCCGACCTGTTCGCCGTCGTCGGCAACCTGCAGCTCAAGCTCGGCATGCCCGTCCTACCGGAGGGGTGCATCGAGCAGATGGTGCGCGTCTCGCACTCCATCGCAGAGATCGCCAACATCGCACCCGACACCCACCAGGCCTACGTCGGGTCGTCAGCGTTCGCTCACAAGGCGGGCCTGCACGCGAGCGCGATCAAAGTGGATCCCGTGCTCTACAACCACATCGACCCGGTCGTCGTGGGCAATGACATGCGGATCCTGGTCACCGAGATGGCCGGCCGGGCCAGCATCGAGCTCAAGGCGCGCGAGCTCGGCGTTGACCTGGCCGGCAACCCCGAGGCCCTGTCGCGGGTCACGAACCGGGTCAAGGAGCTCGAGGCCCGCGGCTGGTCCTTCGAGGCCGCCGACGCCTCGTTCGAGCTGCTCGCCCGGGCCGAGCTGGCCGAGGGGGCGCTGCCGAAGCCGTTCGCGCTGGAGTCGTACCGGGTGCTGGTCGAGCACCGCGAGGACGGCGCCGTCGTGTCGGAGGCGACCGTGAAGGTCCGCGTCCGCGGCGAGCGGGTCATCGCCACCGCCGAGGGCAACGGCCCCGTCAACGCGCTCGACGAGGCGCTGCGGGTCGCGCTCACGCGGCACTACCCGGAGCTGGGCCGCTTCCAGCTCGCCGACTACAAGGTGCGCATCCTCGAGGGCAGCCACGGCACCGGCGCCGTGACCCGGGTGCTCGTGGAGACCCACGCGACCGGGGACGACTGGACCACCGTCGGCGTGCACGAGAACGTCGTCGAGGCCAGCTGGCAGGCGCTGGTCGACGCGCTGACCTACGGCCTTTCGCACGCGGTCCGCGTCTGACGGCTCTTCGCCCTTGACACCGCGGACACGGCTAGGGCGGTCCCTCCGGCCGAAGGCCCTCGGGACCGCCCTTTTGTCTGGCGGGAGCGACGGTCAGCTACTGACGCGGACCCGAGCCATGATCTATGGGCACTTGCTCTGTTTGTAGGCGGCGAGCGCGGCGGCGTCGGGCTCGAAGCGCCAGAGCCCGTTCTGGTACTTCACCGTGCTCTGCCCCGTCAGCTGGCCGGTCCCGGCGGCGGGGGTGTGCGTCCACTTGATCGTCGCCGTCGAGTCGTCCACCGGCGTCACGCCCGTGACCTGGTACTCGCCCTGCTGCCCGGTGCAGGTGGCGACCAGATCGATGTACGCGTCCTTGCCGATCGCCGACTTGGCGCTGTCGGTCCACAGGTCATAGGCGCCGGCCCAGTCGCCGTCCGACAGGTTGTCGAACACCTGCTCGGCCGTCACCTGCGCCGACTGCGCGTCCTGCGGCTGCGCGGTCACCTCCACCGTCGGCCGGTCCGACGCGGGGTCCGCCTTGTCGTCCTGCTTGTCCGAGCACGCGGCCGCCGCGCCCAGGATCAGCGGGACGGCGATGGCGAGCGCGAGGCCGCGAAACGTACGTGTCACCCATCCGCTCCAACGTGGTCTTCACTCGGGCGGGGGCCCGATCCGTACGTGAAGGTACTCCCGGCCAACGAACCGCGTATAGCCGGAGGTACGCCTTCGGTACGTTCGGCCGGTATCAGCCCTTCGGCAGGACGAGTTCGGCGAAGACCGCTTTGTGATCGCTGTCGGGAATGCGGTGAACCGACACCTTCCGAACCCCCACGCGCTTGTCCGCCACCACGTGGTCCAGCACCACGCCGGGGATGAACCAGCGCTCGTCGAAGGGCCACGACGCCGCGAACCCGGCCCCCGCGACGTCCGCGGCGTCCCGGTAGCCCTTGTCGAGCACCGCCCGGAACTTCTCGTGGTCCAGCGTCGCGTTGAAGTCGCCGATGAGCAGGTTCACCGGGCCCTCCGGCGTCGCGGCCGGCTCCTGCACGATGTCGTGCTCCCAGCACGACGCCCCGTGCGCGTCCGAGGGCGCGCACGGGTGCACCGACTCGACCCGCACGTCCTTCGCGCCCGGCACCGCCACGCCCGCCTGGGCCTGGCCGAAGTCGCTCGGGAAGTGCCGGTAGCCGAGGTCGGTCACCGGGAAGCGGCTGTAGACCGCGGAGCCGGTCACGCCCGGGCGCGGGTACGACACCGCGTTGGGCAGCATCTCGTCCAGCCCCGCGGCGTTCAGCGCGGCCTTGGCCTCCGGCGTGTACTCCTGCAGCGCCACCAGGTCCACGTGCAGGTCGCGCACCAGTGCGACGATCGTGCCCGCGTCCGCGCCGCCCATGAGCATGTTGACGCTCAGCACCCGCAGCCCCGGCCCGTCCTGCGGTCCCGGGTCGCTGTCGGCGATCCAGCGCGGCAGCACGCAGGCCGCGAGCGCGACGGTCGCGACGGCGGTGATGACGGCCGGCCAGACCCGCTTCGTCAGCAGCGCGACGACGAGCGGCACGAGCGACGCGGCCGCGACGTAGGGCGTGAAGGCGATGAGCTGGACGGCCGGGAAGCCGCTGTCGAGCCCGAGGAGGCGCAGCGCCGCCCACGCCAGGAACGGCACCGCCAGCAGCCACACCACGACGCTCCACGACCGGCTGCGCCGCTTGACCGGCTTCTCGGGCAGCAACGGCAGGGTGTCCTGCGTGGTGGCCATTCCACCAGGGTAGGGCAGCGACGCAAGCGCCAGACACGCCCGGATGCGGCCGGATGGCACTAGGCTCGGCAACCGTGCACCCGGTGATCATGCGGATCGGCCCGGTGGCGATCCTGTCCCACGACGTGTTCGTGGGGCTCGGCGTCGGGATCGCCGCCCTCGTGCTGCTCTGGGAGATCCGCCGGCGCCGGGCCGAGGACGAGCGCCTCTGGTACGTGCTGGCCGGCGCCCTCGTCGGCGGGGCGATCCTCGCGCGGCTGGGCACCTGGGCGCAGCACCTCGACCCGCGCGACAACGCCTCGTTGCTGGAGCAGTGGGCGTACGGCAACCGCAGCATCCTCTCCGGGCTCCTCGGCGCCTATCTGGGCGCCCTGCTCGGCAAGCGGATCGGCGGGTACCCGCACAAGACGGGCAACCTGTTCGCCCCCGCCGTCGCCGCGGGCATGGCGGTCGGCCGGATCGGCTGCCTGCTGGCCGAGCCGCCGGGCACCCCGACGCGCCTGCCCTGGGGCATCCGGCTCGACGAGGCGCACGCCGCGGCCATGCACGTGCCCGCCGGCGTGCCGCTGCACCCCTCGTTCGTCTACGAGATCCTGTTCCACCTGGCCGCGTTCGCCGCCATCGTCGCCCTGCGCGAGCGGGTCACCGCGCCCGGGCGGATGTTCACGTACTACCTCGCCGCGTACGCCGCGTTCCGCTTCGGCGTCGAGTTCGTGCGCGGCAACGAGGTCGTGTGGGCGGGCCTGACCCGCTCGCAGCTGTTCCTGCTGGCCCTGCTGCCCCTGGGGCGTTTCGTCTGGTCCCACAAGCGCGTGGAGGCAACATGAGCTTCACCGTCCCGCCTCCGCCGCCCATGCCGGGGCCCGACCGCCCGATCCGGCCCGGGCGCGTGTTCGCCGGCATCGGCATCGTCTTCGGCGCGCAGCTCGTCGCCGTGCTGCTCGGCATCGGCGCGGTCGCGCTGGGCAGCAACAGCTCCGACCCGAACAACGGCCTGCTCGGCGTGTGGTTCGAGATCGCGCTGCAGGTCGCGCTGTTCGCCGCCTGCCTCACGTTCGGCATCATCTGGATCGTGCGCAAGGACCGCGGCATCGGCCTCGGCCTGCTCATCGGATGGGGCGCCAGCGTCCTGCTCTGCCCCGTCGTCGGTATCGGCGTCTGCCTCGCCGTCCTCAACCAAGGACAACTATGACCTCCTCCGGAATGCCACTGCGCGGCGACCGCATCCACCGCTACGTCAACGCGTTCTGCCCCTCCTGCGCGGCCGAGCAGCCGGATCGTCCACTGGAGACCGTCCAGCGCCTCTCGGGCTGGCTCGCGGAGCGCGACGGGCGGATCTGGCTCGAGCGCGGCTGCCCCTCGCACGGGCTGGTGCGCACCCTCTACGACGAGGAGCCGGAGATCCTGCGGTACCTCGAGCGCTGGACCGCCCCCACGAAGACCCACGTGCCCGACCTGGCCGGCAACTTCGCCCCGGTCCCGTCGGCCTACCTCGCCGGGCTGCCGGAGATGCAGACCCAGCACACCTGCATCCTGCTCGCCGACCTCACCGACAGCTGCAACCTGCGCTGCCCGACCTGCTTCACCGACTCCTCGCCGGCCATCGAGGGCGCCGTGCCGCTCGCCGACGTGCTCGCCAGCGTCGACACGAAGCTGTCGCGGGAGAACGGCCGCATCGACGTGCTCATGCTCTCCGGCGGCGAGCCGACCCTCTACCCGTGGCTCGCGGAGCTGCTCGACGAGGTCGGCCGGCGCAACGTCGTGCGGGTCCTCGTCAACTCCAACGGCGTGCGCATCGCCCGCGACGACGCGCTGCTGGACCTGCTCACCAAGCACCGCGAGCGGGTCGAGGTCTACCTGCAGTACGACGGCGTGTCCGAGCGCGCCGCCCGCCACCACCGCGGCGCCGACCTGCGCCGGCTCAAGGACCAGGCCGTGGAGCGCCTCTCCGCGCGCGGCATCTTCACCACGCTCACCATGACCTGCGCGCTCGGCGTGAACGACGACGAGATCGGCGCGGTCGTGAAGCGGGCGCTGGACACCCCGTACGTCGGCGGCGTCTCCCTGCAGCCGCAGTTCGGCTCCGGCCGCTCGGGCCCGATCGACCCGATGGACCGGCTCACCCACACCGGCGTCCTCGCGCGCCTCGGCCCGCAGACCGGCGACCTGGTCACCTGGCGCGACCTCACGGCGCTGCCCTGCTCGCACCCGCACTGCTGCTCGGTCGGGTACATGCTGCGCGACGACGCGGGCCAGTGGCAGTCGATGACCAAGCTCATCGGCCACGACCGGCTGCTGGAGTTCCTGGACCTCGCGCCCGACCTCGTCGCCAACCGCATCGCCGACGTCCAGCTCCCCGCGGCCCTGCGCGGCGCGGTCAAGGACTCGCTGCTCGGGCTGCTCTCGGAGCAGTCGTCGCTGTCCCACCCGGACGTGGGCGACCTGTGGCGCGACATCTGCGAGAACTGCGACCTGGGCATCTCGACGCTCACGACGCTCGTCTCGGCGTCGCTGCCGGGCGGGCGGCAGCGGCTGCGCAAGATGCTGGGGGAGCGGGTCAAGCGCATCACCGTGAAGCCCTTCATGGACATGCACACGATGATCGAGGAGCGGCTGCTGCAGTGCTGCGTGCACGTCGCGACCCGCCGCCCCGGCGAGTCGGGGCCGCAGGACCAGTGCGCGCCGTTCTGCGCCGTGCAGGCCTGGCCCGCGCTGTCCGCCCAGCGCCTGCCGCGCGCGGCCGCGCGATGACGGAGAAGCCCTACGATCCGCTGCGGCTGTGTGTGTACGCCACGATCGCGGCCCTGGCCTGGCTGCTCGGGCCGATCGCGGTGGTGGGGTTCGCGCTGCTCGGGTTCGCCGGGTACGTGCGCGCCCGCCGCCGCGGCCTCACACGGTCCAAGTGCGTGCTGCGCGACACCCGCCTCGTCCTGGCCTACCTCGGCGTCCTGGCGCTGGCCGGCTTCGCGGCGATCGGCTGGCGGGTGTACCACCTCCTCGCCTGACCGTCGACGCAGGTCTACGGTTGGCGTCTGTGAGTGATCTCCCGCCCGCCCAGGTGCCCGGCTGGTTGCGCCGCACGGAGGCGGAACAGCGCTGGCCCGCCGCGCTTGTCATCGCGATCGCCATCGTCATCCATCTCGTGCTGCCCGCCGACCTCGCGCCGCGCCCGCGCTGGCTGCTGCCCGGCCTCGAGGGCGCCGCGCTGCTCGCGATCGTCGTCGTCAACCCGCTGCGCATCAACCGCGAGACCCGCATCCTGCGCCCCCTCGCGCTCGGCCTCGTCGCGCTGCTGACCGTCGTCACCGCCTGGTCGGTGTGGCTGCTCGTCAGGGCGCTGTTCGAGAAGAACCAGAGCGAGCTGCCGCCCGCCCACCTGCTGCTGTGGGGCGCCGCGATCTGGCTCACCAACGTGATCGTGTTCGCCCTGTGGTTCTGGGAGATCGACCGCGGCGGCCCGGCCGCCCGCGCGGACGCGGACACGCCGCACCCCGACCTGCTGTTCACCCCGATGCAGGTGCCGGAGCTGGCGCCCCACGACTGGGAGCCCGGCTTCTTCGACTACCTGTACCTCGCCTTCACCAACGCGACCGCGTTCAGCCCGACGGACACGCTGCCGATGACCGTCCGGGCCAAGCTGCTGATGCTGGCCGAGTCCGTGGTCTCCCTGGTCACGGTCCTGCTGGTGGTGGCCCGGGCCGTGAACGTCATCGGCGGCTGAGGGATGCCGCCGCCGCACGTCCACGAGCACCTCACCTGCGTGGCCGCCCCCGCCACGTGGCTGTCGCCGCCCTCGGGCACCCTGTCCACCGGCGCCGACGGCCTCTACGTGGAGGACCGCCGCGTCCTGTCGCACTGGCGCGTGACGGTCGACGGCGCCGAGCCGGCGACGGCGGACGCGCACCGCACGGGTGCCGCGTCGGCGCGATTCTCCGCGGTACTGCCCGACGCCGCCCTGTCCCTGCGGCGCGACCGCCTGGCGGAGCCGACGGGCGGAACGGAGACCATCACGCTGGCCAACACCGCTTCGGAGCCGCGCACGGTCACGGTCACGGTGCATGCCGCGACCGATTTCGCACCGCTGGGCCTGGTCCGCGCGGGCCGCGCCGCCGCCGATTTCGCACCGCCGGGCCGCGTCCGCGCGGGCCGCGCCGCTGCCGCGGCCGATCTCGCACCGCCTGGCCCGGTCCGCGCCGTTGCCGCGACCGATCTCGTACCGCCGGGCCCGGTCCGCGTCGCTGCCGCGGCCGATCTCGCATCGCCGGGCCGCGTCCGCGCGGGCCGCGCCGCCGAGGCGACCGGGACCGTCTCGCCCGAGCTCGAGTGGCGTTCGGCCGACGGCATGTCGGTCCGGATCGAGGCGACCCCGCCGGCGGCCGTGACGACCGCGGGCGCGGAGGCGACGCTGCAGTGGCGGGCGGTCGTGCCCCCGAGCGCCACCTGGACCGCCGAACTGCGCGTGACCCGCACCGACATCCCGCCGATCGCCCGCCCCAAGCGGTTCAGCACCCTGCGCGTGGCCGCCGAGGACCACCGCCTGGACGCCCTCGTCCGCACCGGCGTGCAGGACCTGGACGCCCTGCGCCGCACCGAGGGCCCGGACGCGTACTACGCCGCCGGCAGCCCCTGGTTCCTGACCCTCTTCGGCCGGGACGCCCTGTGGTCCGCCCGGCTCGCCCTCCCGCTCGGCCACGACGTCGCCGCCGGCACCCTGCGCGCCCTGGCGGACCGCCAGGGCACCGGACACGACCCGGCGACGGAGGAGGAGCCGGGCCGCATCCTGCACGAGCTGCGCCGCGCCGACAGCGCCCCGAGCTTCCCCCCGGCCTACTACGGGACGGCCGACGCGACGCCGCTGTTCGTGAGCACCCTCGCGGAGGCCTACCGCTGGGGCATGCCCGCCGCGGCGGTCCGCGCCCTGCTGCCGAACGTCCGCCGCGCCCTGGCCTGGCTGCGGAGCCACGACGGCTTCATCACCCACACGACCGGCGGCCCCGGCCTGTCCAACCAGGGCTGGAAGGACTCGTCGGAGGCCATCCAGCACGCGGACGGCCGCGAGGCGCGGGGGCCGATCGCCTTGAGCGAGGTCCAGGCCTACGCGTACCGGGCTGCCCTCGACGGGGCCTGGCTCCTGGAGCAGCTCTCGGACGGCGCGCCTTCTCGCCCGGCGCTCTCCGGGCTCTCTGGGCTTTCTGCGCTTTCCGGGCTTTCTGGGCTCTCCGGGTCCGCCGGACGCCCTGGGTTTTCTGGCTTTTCTGGCTTTTCTGGGCTCTCTGGCGCGGGCCCGGCGGAGGCTCGTTCGGGGCTGGCGAGCCTGAACGCGTGGCTCGCGGAGGCGGCCGATGGGGGCTCGGACCCGGCGCGCCCGGCCGCATCGGACGCGGGCGCGGGCCGCTCGGGCGCGGGCCGCTCGGGCGCGGGCCGCTCGGACGCGGGCCGCTCGGACGCGGGTGGCTCGGACGCGGGTGGCTCGGAGTCTGGTGGCTCGGACGGGGACGACTCCGGGGCCGAGTCTGCGGCGGACGAGGCGAAGCGGTGGCGAGCCTGGGCGGACGACCTCGGCACCCGCTTCCGGGCGGCGTTCTGGTGCCCCGGCGGATACCCGGCGATCGCCCTCGACGGCGACGGCCACCCGATCGACCTGGTGGCGTCGAACATGGGCCATCTGCTGGGTACCGGGCTGCTGACGCCGGGGGAGAGCGCCACCGTGGCCGGGCACCTGGCCGGGCTGCGCTCGTCGTTCGGGATTCGCACGGCGTCGCCGGCCTCGGCCGGGTACGACTCCCTCGCCTATCACCTCGGCTCCGTCTGGCCCCACGACAACGCGATCACCCTGCTCGGCCTCGTGCGCGACGGCCATCACGCGGAGGCGTCGGCGGTGATCACGGCCCTGCTGGCGGCGGCGGAGCGGTTCGAGTACCGGCTGCCGGAGCTGTACGGCGGCGACGACCCGCCCACGCCCTACCCGTTCGCCTGCCGCCCCCAGGCCTGGGCCGCCGCCGTCGCACCCGCGATCCTGACCGCCCTGCTGGGCCTGGACGTCGACGTACCCGCGGGCCGCATCACGTTCGCCCCGCTCGCCCCGTCCCCGGTCGGCGCGTACCGCGTCCGAGGCCTGAAAATCGCCGACGGCGAACTGGACGTGAGCGTCACGGCCGCGGGCGAGCTGACGGTCCACAATGGACCACTCGGCGTGACGTTCCACAACGCCGACGGCAGCCCGGCCCGGATCGCCCGCCCGACCTAGCGCCTCCGCGCCTCCGCGCCTCCGCGCCTCCGCGCCTCCGCGCCTCCGCGCCTCCGCGCCTCCGCGCCTCCGCGCCTCCGCGCCTCCGCGCCTCCGCGCCTCCGCGCCTCCGCGCCTCCGCGCCTCCGCGCCTCCGCGCCTCCGCGCCTCCGCGCCTCCGCGCCTCCGCGCCTCCGCGCCTCCGCGCCTCCGCGCCTCCGCGCCTCCGCGCCTCCGCGCCTCCGCGCCTCCGCGCCTCCGCGCCTCCGCGCCTCCGCGCCTCCGCGCCTCCGCGCCTCCGCGCCTCCGCGCCTCCGCGCCTCCGCGCCTCCGCGCCTCCGCGCCTCCGCGCCTCCGCGCCTCCGCGCCTCCGCGCCTCCGCGCCTCCGCGCCTCCGCGCCTCCGCGCCTCCGCGCCTCCGCGCCTCCGCGCCTCCGCGCCTCCGCGCCTCCGCGCCTCCGCGCCTCCGCGCCTCCGCGCCTCCGCGCCTCCGCGCCTCCGCGCCTCCGCGCCTCCGCGCCTCCGCGCCTCCGCGCCTCCGCGCCTCCGCGCCTCCGCGCCTCCGCGCCTCCGCGCCTCCGCGCCTCCGCGCCTCCGCGCCTCCGCGCCTCCGCGCCTCCGCGCCTCCGCGCCTCCGCGCCTCCGCGCCTCCGCGCCTCCGCGCCTCCGCGCCTCCGCGCCTCCGCGCCTCCGCGCCTCCGCGCCTCCGCGCCTCCGCGCCTCCGCGCCTCCGCGCCTCCGCGCCTCCGCGCCTCCGCGCCTCCGCGCCTCCGCGCCTCCGCGCCTCCGCGCCTCCGCGCCTCCGCGCCTCCGCGCCTCCGCGCCTCCGCGCCTCCGCGCCTCCGCGCCTCCGCGCCTCCGCGCCTCCGCGCCTCCGCGCCTCCGCGCCTGGCGTCATCGACGACTCGTGCGGGCGTGCCGGCTTCAGGCGGGTGACTGCGGCCCGCGCGAGCCGCAGCGGACACGAACCCGTCGCGCCGCACGGACGCCGGGCCGCGTCCGCAGCGCCGCACGGACGCGGCCCGGCGGGCGGGCGGCGGCGGCCGCGACCCGAGCGTCAGCCGGCGCGCGGAGGCGTCAGGCGCAGGATGGTACCGCTGCCGTCGTCGCTGATCAGGAGCGTTCCATCGGTGTCGACCGCGGCGTCCACGGGCCGCCCCCACCACTTCCCGTCCGCGCCCACGAACCCGGTCGCCAGGTCGACGGGGTCGCCCGGGCCGTTCGCCGTCCACGGAATGAACAGCACCTTGTAGCCGGCCGGCTTCGTGCGGTTCCACGACCCGTGCAGCGGCACGATCGCCGCGCCGTTGTAGAACGTCAGGCCCAGCGGCGCGCTGTGCGGGGGCAGCCCCAGGTCGATCGGGTCGGCCTTGGCGCAGTCGGCCTTCGAGCCGTCGCGGTTGAGCTCGTAGTCGCGCAGGAAGCCCATGTTGCGCAGGCCGTTGTCGCTGTTCGGGTTGCAGAACGGCCACCCGTAGAAGCCGCCGTCGCGGACCTTGATCATCTCCTCGGGCGGGTAGTCGTCGATGAACTCGGGCATGCGCTTGCCCTTGTCCGACTTGCCGTCGCCGTCGACGTCGCGGTCGTCCGGCACCAGCGTGTTGTCGCGGTTGTTCACGACGATCCAGAGCTCGTCGGAGCCGGGGCGGAAGGCGAGGCCCTCGGCGTTGCGGATGCCGTGGGCGAGCAGGTGCCGCGACGCGTTCGTGCCGCCCGCGGCGTACGTGTAGATCGCGGCCCGCTCCGGGTCGCTCTCGGTGTCGGAAACGCAGGCGTTGCACGTGGAGGCGATCGAGACGTACAGCGTCTGGCCGTGCACGGCGATGTTCTTGAGCATGTGCGCGTAGGTGCCGCGCAGCTCCGGCGTGCTGGTGTCGGGCAGCCCGTCGACGACGACCTCGCCGTGCTCCGCCTTCGTGTCGCCGGTGGTGTACGGGTACCGCACGACGCGGTTCGATTCGGCGATGAACAGGAACATCTGCCCGTTGACCGGCGCGAACACCATGTCGTGGGGCTGGCGCAGGCCCGTCGCGAACTCCGACACCGCGCCCGCGCGCACGAGCTGCACCTTCCCGGCGCCCGGCTGGGAGACCAGCAGGTCCCCGCCCGGCGTCAGGGCCATGAAGCGGGCCTTGTCGACCCGCGCGTAGACGGATGCCTTCCAGCCGGTGGGCAGCTGCAGATACCGGTCCCGGTCGAACGGCGCGGCCCCGAGCCCGGGCGGCACGTCGATCTTGACCCGGGCCGGCGCCCCGAGCGTCGGCGGCGCGGCGGTGCCGTACGCGCCCGCGGTCCCCGGCCGCGCGGGCGCGGGCTCGGCCGATCCGCCGGGCGCGTCCGTGCACGCGGCGAGGGGTAGTGAGCAGGCGAGCAGCAGAGCGGCGAGCTTGCGCATGGCTCCGACGCTACCGCTTCGTAAACTTGTACGGTGCAGCTCACCGTTCTGGACCGGCCGACCTGGGAGGCCCGCCGCGCCGCCCACGAGGCGCGCGTGGACGCGTGGATCGAGCCGCACCTCGCCCGCCGCCGGCTCGGGCGCAAGCACCCGGTAGAGGACTTCCTGTTCACGTACTACTCCTACCGGCCCGCCCAGCTGCGCCGCTGGCATCCGGGCGCGGGCGTGGAGCTCGCCGGCTCGGGCGCGGAGGCGGAGACGGTGCCGGCCCGCCGCGCGGAGGCGATCGCGTGGATCCGCGACCTGCTCGTCGCCACCGCCGCCCGGACGCCGCACCTGGGGTGCTTCGGGCTGCACGAGTGGGCGATGGTGTACCGCCAGACCCAGGACGAGCTGCGGCACAACGCGTGGCCGTTGCGCCTGGGCCCAGCCGGCACCGACGCGGTCGTCGAGGGCAGCCGGATCCGGTGCAGCCACTTCGACGCGTACCGCTTCTACACCGCCCCCGCGCGCCCGCTGAACCTGCTCCAGCCGACCCGCGAGACCCAGACGGCCAACGAGCAGCCGGGCTGCCTGCACGCGAACATGGACCTCTACAAGCACGCGTACAAGATGTCCCCGCTCGTCCCCGCCGAGCTCATCGCCGACTGCTTCGAGCTCGCCCGCGACGTGCGCACGCTCGACATGCGCGCCTCGCCCTACGACCTGGCCGACCTCGGCTACGAGCCGGTGCGCATCGAGACCCCCGACGGCCGCACCCGCTACGTCGAGGCGCAGCGCTCCTTCGCCGAGCGCGCCGCGCCGCTGCGGGGGCGCCTGATCGCCGAGTGCGAGAGGCTCCTGGAGGCCGTCGCCGACTGACCGCCGGGAGGAGTCCGGGCGCGAGCGCCTGGTGTATAAGTCGGGTTCATGTTCTGGCGGGAACTCGGATCCGGGGAGTGGCGATGAGCGAGGTACGGCGGCGTTTGGGGCCCTTGCTGGGCATGTGGGACACCGTCGCCACCGTGAACGGCAAGGTCACCATGCGCGGCTGGGCGAGCTTCGCGTGGGCGGACGACGGGGAGTTCCTCGTGCAGCGCGCGGACGCGGACCCGCCGGGCGACGAGGTGCCCCGCGAGTGGATCGAGAACTCGCCCTTCCCGACGACGTCGCTGATCGGCTACGACGACGGCAGCAAGACCTTCACGATGCTCTACTCCGACGCGCGCGGCGTGCTGCGGGCCTACGGCATGGACGTCGACGGCGGCACGTGGCGCATCTGGCGCGCGGCCGAGGGCTTCAACCAGCGCTTCACCGGCACCATCGCCGCGGACGGCAAGCGCATCGACGCGTCGTGGGAGATGTCCCAGGACGGCCTCACCTGGTCCAAGGACTTCGACCTGACCTACACGCGCGGCTGAGCGGCGTCACAGCCTCTCAAAGCCTCGCCACAGCAGGACCCTTCTACCTTCGCTTCGACGGCGCGCCCGCGCGGGACAGGCCACGTTCGGCCGCCGATCCCGCGCGCGGCGGCGAGCCGAGACGGTGCGTCCGCGCGGGGGCGCACCGGCCACCGCAGCGGAGGGATACCACCATGATCGAGGCTGTCGGCCTCACGAAGCGCTACGGCGACCGTGTCGCCGTCGACCGGCTGTCGTTCACCGTGCGCCCCGGACAGGTCACCGGATTCCTCGGGCCCAACGGGGCGGGCAAGTCGACCACGATGCGCATGATCGTGGGCCTGGACGCGCCGACCGCGGGCACCGTCACCGTCAACGGCCGGCCGTTCGCGGCCCTCGGCAGCCCGCTGCGCGAGGTCGGGGCGCTGCTGGACGCGAAGGCCATCCACGGCGGGCGCAGCGCGTACCACCACCTGCTGTGCCTCGCCCAGAGCAACAACCTGCCGCGCCGTCGCGTCGGCGAGGTGCTCGAGATCGTCGGGCTCACCGGTGTCGCGCGGAAGCGCTCGAAGGGCTTCTCGCTCGGCATGGGCCAACGGCTCGGCATCGCCGCGGCGCTGCTCGGCGATCCGAGGGTGCTCATGTTCGACGAGCCGGTCAACGGCCTGGACCCGGAGGGCATCCTGTGGATCCGCAACCTGATGCGCTCCCTGGCCGCCGAGGGCCGCACCGTGCTCGTCTCCAGCCACCTCATGTCCGAGATGGAGCACACCGCCGACCACCTGCTCGTGATCGGCCGCGGCCGGCTCATCGCGGACTGCACGGTGCGTGAGTTCATCGACCGGAACTCGGCGCTGGCGGTACGCGCGCGGACGCCCGATCCCGCCCGCCTGACCGAGCTCGTCACCGCCGCGGGCGGCGCGGTCGCGCCCGAGCCCGACGGCGCCCTGCTCATCACCGAGCTGCCGCTCCCGCGCGTAGGCGACCTGGCCTACGACGGCGGCGTCCGGCTGCACGAGCTCTCGCCGCTGCAGGCCTCGCTGGAGCAGGCGTTCATGGAACTGACCAAGGACAGCGTGGAGTACCACGCGGCCGTCCCGGGGGAGAAGCGATGACGGATTCGGTACTGCCACGAGCCGCCCTGCCCGGCATGCTCCGCTCGGAGTGGACGAAGCTGCGCACGGTGCGCTCCACCGTGTGGTCGCTGGTGGCCATGGCCGCCATCGCGCTCGGCCTCATGTCGCTCATCGCGTGGGCGGTGATCCGCCAGTGGGACACGGCCGGCCCCTCCGGGCAGGAGTACCTGCGCACGCACCCGCTCGAGCTGATCCTGTCGCGCCCCGTGTTCATCGCGCAGCTCGTCGTCGCCGTGCTCGGGGTGATGGTGATCTCCGCGGAGTACACCACCGGCATGATCCGCTCCACCCTCCAGGCGCAACCGCGCCGCCTGACCGTCCTGTCGGCGAAGGTCCTCGTCTTCGCCGGCCTCATGCTCGCCGTCGGCGAGCTGCTCTCCTTCGGCGCGTACTTCCTGGGCAAGGCCATCATCTCCGCCCACGTCCCGGTCTCCCTGAGCGACCCGGGCGTGGCCCGCGCCGTGATCGGAGCCGGCCTCTTCACGGCGATGCTGGGCCTGTTCTCGCTCGCCCTGGGCGCGATCATCCGGCACACCGCCGGGGCGATCACCACGGTCCTGGGCCTCATCCTCATCGTGTCGCAGCTGACGTCCCTGCTGCCGGGCACGTGGGGCGCGCGGGTGCACGCGTGGATGCCGACCAACGCCGGAGCGCTCATCTTCGAGCCGACGGTGCGGCAAGGCTCCGTGCTGACCCCATGGGAGGGGTTCGCGGTCTTCTCGGGCTGGACGGCGGTCCTGCTGATCATCGCCGCGTACCTCTTCAAATCCCGCGACGCCTGACCTCCAGGGCCTCACGAGGGCACCACGCCGCTCCCGCGCGCCGGCGTGGTGCCCGTTCCCGCGTGCCGGCGTGGTGCCCGCTCCCGCGCGTCATCTCCGCGGCGTGGCGCCGCTCCCGCGCGTCATCTCCGCGGCGTGGCCCTGGTTTGCGCTGCCTCGCGGATCCGGCCTCAGGTCTGCGACACGAGGCCCGCGACCTCGTCCGCGCACCCCCAGGACAGCGTCACGCCCGCGCCCCCGTGGCCGTAGCTGTGCACGACGCGCGTGCCACCCGGCAGCCGCCGCGGGTCCACCTCGAGCCGCGGCCCACCCTCCCGCGCGGGCCGCAGACCAGCCGCCGCCCACAGCGTCCGCACACCGGCGAGCTCGGGCACGAGCTCGGTACACCGCCGCAGAATCGCCGCCGACGTGGCGGGCTCGGGCTCCTCGTTCCAGTCGCCGGGCTGGAACGTCCCGCCGAGCACGACATCCCGCGAGCGCGGATGGATGTACGTCATGCCGTCCGGATGCTCCTCATCGCGCACCGACGTCTCGATCCCCGGATTGGCCACGACCACGATCTGCCCCCGGCCCGGAAACATCGCCGCGTCATCCGCGAGCACCCGCGCGCCCAGCCCGGTCGCGTTGACCACCGTGCCCGCCTGCCCGCCCAGGTCAGCGAGGCGGGCCACGCGCCCGCGCGCAATCGTGCCGCCCAGCGCCCGGACGCGCTCGGCAAGCCACGGCAGGTACGCCTCCATCTCCACCGACGGCACCGTGAACCGCCACTCGCCCGGATGCGCCGCGAAGTCGGGCACCGCCGCAGCCCACCACGGCGTGTCGGCGGGCCGGCGAAGCAGCATCCGCGTCGGCCGCGGCGCAACGCCGGCAATGCCGTCACTCGCCTGCGCCATCAACAAGTCGTACGTCCTGTGCGCCCACACCAGCACCCGCGGATCAGCCGCGGTGTGGGAGGGGTACCACACGGCCGCCGCGAGGCGCGACACCGTTTGCAGCGGCTCGTCGGCCGTGACGACCCGCACCCGCGCCCCGGCTTCGAGCAGCCGCACCGCACACGTCAGGCCAATGACCCCGGCACCGACAACAGTCACGTCATCCATGCATTGCAGGCAACCAGCGTCCGGCCGGCTTTGTCCAGGTCGCGCGTGTTATCGCGCGATAAGCCACGCTTATGGCCCGCGCTTCGCGCCCGCGCCTATGCTCGGCCGATGGAACCGTTGGATCTGCGGCGGCTGCGCTACTTCGTGGTGCTGGCCCAGGAGCTGCACTTCACCCGCGCGGCCAAGGAGCTGTGCATCGCCCAACCGGCGCTGAGTCAGCAGATCCGCACGCTCGAGCGCGAGGTCGGTGCCCGGCTCGTCGAACGCCGCCCGGGCGGGTGCTCGCTCACCGCCGTCGGCAAGGTGGTGGCGGCCGAGGCCACGCTGCTGCTCGCTCAGGCCCGGGCCGCGCGGGAGAACATCGACGCGGCCGCGCGCGGGCAGGACGGGCGGATTCGGCTGGCCTACACGCGATCGGCCCGCGGCGGGCGGGTCGACGCGCTGATCGAACGCTTCCGGGCGCAGAACCCGCACGTCGAGGTGGTGCCGGAGACCGGCTGGCATGCGCCGAACGTCGCGGGACTGCTGGCCGGGCGGTACGACGCGGCATTCGTCCGGCCGCCACTCGACGAGCCCGGCATCCGCTGGCGGCTGGTCGACACCGAGGAACTGCGGCTCGCCCTGCCGTCCGGGCACCGCCTGGCCCGCCTGCGCCGGGTGTCGCGCGAGGAGGTCGCGGGTGAGCCGGCGGTGATGTGGCCGCGCGAGAACGGCCCCGGCATGTTCGACCGCATCGTCGCGCAGGTGTGGCCGTCCGGGATCAACCTGGTCCGCTACGAGCCGGACGACGAGCAACTCCTGCGCGCGGTCGCGGCCGGAGGCGTGGTCGCCGCGGTGCCGGAGGGCCGCGCGAAGGCCCTGCGGGTGCGCGGCGTGGTGCTGCGCCGCCTCACCCCGCCGACGCCCACCGTCGACATCGGCCTCGCCTGGAACGACCGCACGTCGACCCCCGTGGTCCAGCGCCTCCTCGCGACGCTGGACGATCTCGGCGAGCCGCCGTCAGGAGGCTCGTGATCATTCCTGGACGAACGCGAGCAGGTCGGCGTTGAACGCGGCCTCGTAGGTGCCGCTGATGCCGTGGGGCGCGCCCGGGTACACCTTCAGGCTCGCGTTCTTGAGCAACCGCACGGACTTGAGGGCCGCGGCCTGGATCGGCACGATCTGGTCGGCGTCGCCGTGCGCGACGAACACGGGGATGTCGATGCGCTTGAGGTCCTCGGTGAAGTCGGTCTCGGAGAACTCGCGCACGCAGTCGTACGCGGCCTTCAGCCCCGCCTGCATGCTCAGCCGCCAGAACTGCTCGCGCAGGCCGTCGGAGACCTTGCTGCCGGGCCGGTTGGCGCCGTAGAACGGACCGCTCAGGTTCCGGAAGTACTGCGCGCGATCGGCGAGCAGCCCGGCGCGGATCTCGTCGAACATGCCGCGCGGAGTGCCCTCCGGGTTGGCGTCGGTCTTGAGCATCAGCGGCGGTACGGCCCCCGCCAGCACCGCCTTCGACACGCGCGACGTGCCGTGGCGCCCGAGGTACCGGGTGACCTCGCCGCCGCCGGTCGAGTGCCCGACCAGGACGGCGTCGGTGAGTCCGAGCTGGTCTATCAGCTCCGCGAGGTCGTCGGCGTAGGTGTCCATGTCGTTGCCGGACCACGTCTGCGTGGATCGTCCATGGCCGCGCCGATCGTGCGCGACCGCGCGGAAGCCCTGCGACGCGAGCAGCATCATCTGGCCGTCCCAGGCGTCGGCGTTGAGCGGCCAGCCGTGACTGAACACGACGGGGCGGCCGGAACCCCAGTCCTTGTAGAAGATCTGCGCGCCGTCGGACGTGGCGATGTAGGGCATGGCGTCTCCTCGCGAACCGGGTCGGACGGGTCCGTGCTGACCTGTCCGCGTTCCGGCGGGCGAACCTCGCCCGCCGGGATGGGTCGCGCGGCCGCGCGGCCGGCGCTGCGAAGGGAGCCCGGGACGGACAGCCGGCCGCGACGCACTGAGGCGCCCGCGCGGAAGCGCCCGCGACCGGACTCCGAGGCGCACGGCGGCGCCTCACGCACGGCGGCGCCTCACGCACGGCGGCGCCTCACGCACGGCGGCGCCTCACGCACGGCGGCGCCTCACGCACGGCGGCGCCTCACGCACGGCGGCGCCTCACGCACGGCGGCGCCTCACGCACGGCGGCGCCTCACGCACGGCGGCGCCTCACGCACGGCGGCGCCTCACGCACGGCGGCGCCTTAAAGGCTGGTCAACCCTACCTGAAGTGAGAGCGCTCCATCGACCAATATTCATAAAGGTTATTTACTGTTAACAATCCTTCCCTTACATTGGGCGGCATCACCCCCCACCGCTGGAAGGAGCGATTGAATGCGTAAAGCGATCGCTGCGGTACCCCTCACGCTGGCCGCCGTGGCCGCCGCACTCCTCGTGACGGCGTCCCCCGCGTCCGCGCACGGGTACATCTCCTCACCACCCAGCCGCCAGGCGATGTGCGCCCAGGGCCGCGTGGCCAACTGCGGCGAGATCGTCTACGAACCGCAGAGCGTCGAAGGTCCGAAGGGCCTGACGAGCTGCAGTGGCGGCAACAGCCGGTTCGCGGAGCTGGACGACCCGAACAAGGGCTGGCCCGCGACGTCGGTCGGCAACACCGTCACGTTCACGTGGGTGTTCACCGCCCGCCACTCCACGACGAACTTCGAGTACTTCGTGGGCGGCACCCGCATCGCCAACATCGACGGCGGCAACCGTCAGCCCGACGCGACCGTCTCCCACACGGTGAACCTCGGCGGCCGTACCGGCCGCATCCTGGTGCTGGCCCGCTGGAACATCGCCGACACCGGCAACGCGTTCTACTCGTGCGTCGACCTGCAGGTCGGCACCGGCGGCGGGAACCCGACGCCGACGCCCACCCAGCCGTCGCCGTCGCCGACGCGTCCGAGCCCCTCGCCGTCCACCTCACCGTCCACCTCACCGACCTCGCAGCCGCCGACGGGCACGACCACCTGGGCCGCCGGCACCGCGTACAAGGTCGGCGACCGCGTCACGTACAACGGCGTGACGTACCAGTGCCGCCAGGCGCACACCGCCATCCCCGGCTGGGAACCACCCAACGTCCCGGCCCTGTGGCAGCGCGTCTGATCGTCCGGTACCGCTGAAAGAAGGGCGGCGTCCCGGCTCCCCCGGGACGCCCCCGCGCGCAGGGAGACCCATGAAACGCATTGCGCTCCTGCTTGCGACGTTCCTGCTGGCGGGCTGTGCCGCCGCCCCGGCCCAGCCCGCCCCGGCAGGAACCGAGCAACGCGTCTTCAACGACACCGACGTCATGTTCAGCCAGATGATGGCGGCGCACCACAGCCAGGCCCTCGAGATGGTGCGCCTGGCCCGCACGAAGGCCGCACGCGAGGATGTGCGCACCCTCGCGGCCGCGATCGACGCCACCGAGACCGACGAGCTCAAGACGATGCGGGTCTGGCTCGAGTCGTGGGGCCAGCCGCCCAACGCCGACGCGTCCGCGCACGCCGGCCACGGCGGCGCGCACGGCGCAAACCCCGACGACATCAAGGCGCTGCAGGCCGCGACCGGAACGGACTTCGAGACGAAGTTCCTGAACCTGCTCATCGCGCACCAGCACAACGCGATCGAGATCGCGCGCATGGAGACCGGCTCGGGCGTCAACCCCGGGGCGCTGGACCTGGCCAAGCGCATCGACGAGTCGCGCACCGCCGAGATCCAGCAGATGCTCCGGTACCTCAACCAGCCCGCCTGATCCCGCATCCGCACACCGGCGCCGCCCGAAGCCGCCGCGCGTTGCCTGGCGCCCACCGGGCAACGCGCGGCCACGGCAGCCGATCCGTCCGCCGGCCGACCGCCCGCGGACATCGAGGCGCCGCACCGCCCGCACCGCGCCCGCGCGCACTACGGCCCTACCGCGATCGCCGGCACGCACGATCCGCCGGCGAGCGCGAACGCGCGGAAGCGAGCGCTTGGAGGCGAGGCTCCCGAGCGCGTGAACCCGGCCCGAGGCGGGCGCGCGGAGGCGGGGCTTCCGGGCCGGGAGGGCGGACTGGACCGAGGCGGGCGCGGGGGCGGGGGCGGGGCTCCCGGGCCGAGAGCGTGAACGGCACCCGCGGCGGACGCACCGAAGCGGGGCGCCCGAGCGCATGGACCGGCCCGAGGCGAGCGCGTGGACCGGCCCGAATCGAGAGCGTGCAGGCGAGCGGCCTATCGGGGCGTGGAAGCCGGGGCCGAGGACGCGCGCGGAGGCGGAAGGCGTCCGAGGTCGCTACCGTGGCGGGCGGTACCGGGCTTCACATGGGCTGGGAGGCGGCAAAAATGAGCGAGCGGCTGCGGAACTGGGCCGGCAACATCGAGTTCAGCGCCGCGCGGGTGCACCGCCCCGCGAGCGTCGAGCAGGTGCAGGAGATCGTCGCCCGGGCGGAGCGGGTGCGGGTGCTCGGCACCGGCCACTCGTTCAACACGATCGCCGACACCGACGCTGACCTGCTCAGCGTGGCCGGACTGCCCGCCGACATCCGGATCGACGCGGGCGCGGGAACGGTCAGCGTCGCGGGCGGGGTGCGCTACGGCGAGCTGGCGCGCCGCCTGGACGCGGAAGGCTACGCGCTGCACAACCTCGGCTCGCTGCCGCACATCTCGATCGCGGGCGCGGTCGCGACCGGCACGCACGGGTCCGGGGCCGGGCTCGGCAACCTGGCCACCGCGGTCGCCGGCGTCGACATCGTGACCGGCGGCGGCGAGCTGGTGTCGCTGCGGCGCGGGGACGCGGACTTCGACGGCGCCGTGGTCGCGCTCGGCGTGCTCGGGGCCGTCGTGCGGGTCACCCTCGACATCCAGCCGCGGTACGGCGTCAGCCAGCACGTCTACGAGCAGCTCCCGCGCGCCCAGCTCGACGCGCACTGGGACGAGATCGCGTCGGCGGCGTACAGCGTCAGTCTCTTCACCGGCTGGCACGGCGACACCGTCGACCAGGTCTGGCTCAAGCGGCGCGACGAGGACGCGCCCGCGCCCGCGGAGCTGTTCGGCGCCGTCCCGGCCGCGGGCAAGCGGCACCCGATCGCCGTCATGTCGCCCGAGCACTGCACCGAGCAGGGCGGCGCGCCCGGGCCGTGGCACGAGCGGCTCCCGCACTTCAAGCTCGAGTTCACCCCGAGCAGCGGCGAGGAGCTGCAGACCGAGTACTTCGTCGCGCGCGCGGACGCGGTCGCGGCCTTCGCGGCCGTCGAGCGGGTCCGTGACCAGGTCGTGCCGGCGCTGCAGATCTCCGAGATCCGCACGGTCGCGGCGGACTCGATGTGGCTCAGCCCGCACTTCGAGCGCGACAGCGTGGCGCTGCACTTCACGTGGGTACCGAATAATGATCTTGTTCTTGGGGCGGTTGACGCGCTCGAAGAGGCCCTCGCGCCGTTCGCCCCGCGTCCGCACTGGGGCAAGGTGTTCCGGCACGCGCCGGGGTATGCGCGCGGGCGCGACTTCGCCGCCCTCGCCGCGCGGCTGGACCCGGCGGGCACCTTCCGCAACGCGTTCGTGGAGCGTCACGTGCTCGGGGAGTAGATTTCCACCCGTGCGTATCGCTCGTTTCGCCCACAGCAGTGGCATGTCGTTCGGGGTCGTGGAAGGCGAGTCGTCGGCCGGCGCGTCCGGGCTGACCGTCGCCGAGATCGAGGGCCACCCCTTCGGGGAGCTCCGGTTCACCGGCCAGCGCTGGGCCGTCGCCGACGTGCGGCTGCTCTCGCCCATCCTGCCCAGCAAGGTGGTGTGCGTCGGGCGGAACTACGCCGACCACGCGGCCGAGCTCGGCAACGACGTCCCGAAGGAGCCCCTGCTCTTCCTCAAGCCCTCCACGTCCATCATCGGGCCCAACGACGCCATCCGGATTCCCCCGCAGTCGCAGCAGGTCGAGCACGAGGCGGAGCTCGCCGTCGTCATCGGCGTGACCGGCGCGCGGCGGGTCGACCGCGCGGGCGCGGCCGCGGCGATCTTCGGCTACACCTGCGCCAACGACGTGACCGCGCGCGACCTGCAGCGCAAGGACGTCCAGTTCACCCGCGCGAAGGGCTTCGACTCGTTCTGCCCGATCGGGCCGTGGATCGTCACCGGCGTGGACGTCAGCGACGTCGAGGTGCGCTGCGAGGTCAACGAGGAGGTCCGCCAGCTCGGCCGGACCAAGGACATGGTGTTCGACGTGCCCACCCTCGTGTCATATGTGTCACACGTGATGACGCTGCTGCCCGGCGACGTGATCCTGACCGGCACCCCCGCCGGCGTCTCCCCGATGGTCAGCGGCGACGAGGTCGTGGTCTCGATCGAGGGGGTCGGCGCGCTCAGCAACAAGGTCCTGACCTTGGATTAGGCGTGTTGGCGACAACCGATTTGGCGTGGAAGGGGCTCTCCGGTAAAGTTCTCTTCCGGCGCGGTAAGCGCCAATGGGGTATGGGGTAATTGGCAGCCCGACTGATTCTGGCTCAGTTAGTCTAGGTTCGAGTCCTGGTACCCCAGCGCCGCAGCAAGATCGCGGTGCTGTAGTGTTCCACCGCAGCACGTAAGGAAAGTACTGGGGCCCCGTCGTCTAGCGGCCCAGGACGCCGCCCTCTCAAGGCGGTAGCGCCGGTTCGAATCCGGTCGGGGCTACAGCTACGCACGATTCAGCCGCTTCGAGGAGTCAGACCTCGAGGCGGCTGTTGTGTTTTCAGGACCGGCCCCGGGGGCCTGGAGACGTGATCTCCAGGCCCCCGGGCTCGTTCAGGCCACGACCAGCCGGGCCTGCAGCACCGTGTCCGCGCCCGCGCGCCCCGCCGTCACCCCGACCGCCCGGACCGGATCGCCGACCGCCGACCCCGCGAGGTACACCGCCGCCACCGGGCTCGCGACCGCGCCCGCCATCGCGCGCCGGAACAGCGGATCGTCCGCCAGCCGCGACGTCCCGCCCGCATACGCGCCCGAGCGCAGCACCACGTGGTCCTCGTGCTGCTCACACTTCGTCTGGCTGATCTTCGCGAGGTCCGCGAGCTCCTGCTGCGTCCGCGCGGCCGCCGCGGCGTCCGTCATGCGCAGATCGAGCAGCAGCGGAGCCTCCGGCGACTCCTCGCCGGCCTTGCCGGCCACCGTGAACGACACCGTCTGCGCCGCGCCCAGCCCGGACGCGAGCGCCGCCGCGAGCTTGTCCGGCTGCGTCCCGATCCGCAGCCGCTCCACCACCCCGTCGCCGGTGATGATCTTCAGGTCGCCCACCGGCACGTCCGTGAACATCTCCGGGTGCTCCCGCATGTACCGCTTGATCTCCTCGTCGTCGGCCATGATGAACCCCGGCGGCAGTTCGCCCAGGTCGCTCTCGCCGAGCGGGCCCGGGGGCAGCATCGCCATGCCGAACAGGCCCATCGGGAGATACCCGGCGCCCGGCCCCAGCACCTTCGTCAGGTCGCCGAGCGGCCCCGCGAGGACGCCCGCGGCCGAGGCATCGCCGGAGAGGCCGCCCAGAGCGTCCACGACGTCCGTTTTCCCGGCATCGGTACCGAGCGGCAGCCCGTCGACCCCGATGAGCCGCACGGTCGCCTCCAGGGCGTCGTCGGCCGCGCGGAGGCCGAAGACGGCGACCCCGTGCGGGTCGAGGGCCGGCACGTCGGCCGGCCCGGGCGAGGAGCTCGGACCCGCGACCGGGTTCTCGACGAAGCCCACCCCGCCGATCAGGCTCGACACGTACTCCTCGTCCAGCTCCGGGCTGAGGCGGTTCGCCTTCGCCAGATCGGCCCAGCCGATCGCCGGCTGGTCGCCCGGGAGCGTGGCGATCGCGGCGCGGAAGCCGGGGTCCTTCGCCAGCGGTGCCCGCTTCGCCTCCGCGGCCGCGGCCGTCGCGGAGCCCTGGGCGTCCAGGTCGCCGACGGCCAGCAGGACGTAGCCGTCCTCGACCACGAAGCCCACATGGTCCGTCCCGCGCCGGCGCTGCAGCGCCTCCAGCGACCCGCGGGCCTGCTTCTCGTCCCGCGCCGACGCCGCCACGAGGGTCACCGCCCGGTACGGGTGCGCGGGCGCGCCCCACATCGCGACCCCGACGCGATCGTTGAACCAGGGCGCCACGTCCGCGTACGTGACCGGCGCCCGAAGGTCCTCGAACAGCTCGCGCTCCAGCCCGTCGAGATCCGGGGGAGCGCCCTTGCTCTTGCGCAGCAGCTCCTCGAACTTGACCCGCTGGCCCAGCCCCGGCGTCAGGTTGACCCGCGCGAACGCCGCGACCGAGGCCGGGAGCCGCTCCTCCGGCAGCGCGCCGGTCGGCTTGTCCCAGCGCTGCATCACCGCGTACGCCGCGCCCGCCGCCAGCACCGCGACGACCACGGCCGAGGCGCCGAGCGCGAGGGCGAGGCGCCGCCGCGGCCGCCCGGGCGCGTCCGCGCCGCCGGCGCCGGACAGCATGCCGTCGGCGGACATCGCGCCGGTGAGCACGGCGTCGACGGGCGTGAAGGTCCCGGAGGCCGGGCGCTCGGCCTCGACGGGCTGGGTGTCGGAGTGCTCGGCCGCCTCGCCGACGGCCGGCGGCTCTTCGGCGGTGCTCGGCGGCTCTTCGGTGGCGTCGGGCGGATCTTCGGTGGTGCCCGGCTGTGACGGATCGTCCGTCGATGACATGGGTGTGCCTCCCCCGCTGAATGTGACCGAGATGCTAGCGGGGGAGTGCACGGTCATGAATCCGCCGAGTCGGCGGCGCGGGCGCGCGGCCGCGGTCCGGACCGGCGCGCGGACGCGATCTAGAGCTGCGTGGCGATGCCGAGGATCGCCGCGATGAACACGACGAGCGCGATGATCATCGACATGCAGCCGCCGCGGCTGCTGCCGCCGCCGCCGCCCGGCGCGGGCGGGAGCTGCGGATCCGTCGGCGTCGCGGGGGAGTCGGGCGCGTCCGGGCCGCTCGGGCCGTTGCCGGGCGGGTTGGACGGTGTCCCGGACGAGGGTGAGGCGTGCAGGCCGGCCGAGCCGTCCGGCTCCGGGCTGGCGGGGGTCGTCGATTCGGGCACTGGCGTTCCTTCCAGCTGATGCGCTCCGGGACCGCGCCCCGGATCCGCCGATGCAGTACGCGCCCGCGCGCCGGTACACCCGGAACTCCGCACGGCACGTACCGCGCCGATCGTAGGCGCGTCCGCGCGCCGCGCAACCCGCTCGCGCGCCGGGAACGCGAATCCGGCCCGGACGGGGAGGTCCGGGCCGCTCGGCGCTGATCGTCGGCGCGTCCGCGCGCCGCGCAACCCGCTCGCGCGCCGGGAACGCGAATCCGGCCCGGACGGGGAGGTCCGGGCCGCTCGGCGCTGATCGTCGGCGCGTCCGCGCGCCGCGCAACCCGCTCACGCGCCGGGAACGCGAAACCGGCCCGGACGCGGAGGTCCGGGCCGGTCGGCGTCGAAGGGGAGGGCCTACAGGCCGGACAGGCGCTGCCCGGCGCGCACCACGGCCATCGCGTGCCGGTCGCCCGGCCGCCGGCCCAGGCGCTCGATCGGCCCGGACACGCTGATCGCCGCGATGACCCGCCCGGTGCGGTCCCGGATCGGCGCGGACACGCTCGCCACGCCCGGCTCGCGCTCGGCGACGCTCTGCGCCCAGCCCCGCCGCCGCACCTCCGCGAGGGTGCGCCCGGTGAACTTGCACCGGGGCAGCAGCGGCATCACGGCCTCCGGCGGCTCCCACGCGAGGAGGACCTGCGCGGCCGAGCCGGCGGTCATGGGCAGCACGGCGCCGATCGGCACGGTGTCGCGCAGACCGCTGGCCCGCTCGGCCGCGGCCACGCACAGCCGCTCGTCGGCGCGGCGCAGGTACAACTGCGCGCTCTCTCCGGTCGCGTCGCGCAGGGCGGTCAGCATCGGCTCGGCGGCGGTCAGCAGGACGTCGGGCGCGGCGTTGGCGAGCTCACCCAGCCGCGGGCCCGGCCGCCAGCGCCCCTGCGCGTCACGAACCAGTAAGCGGTGGATTTCCAGCGCCTGCGCCAGGCGGTGCGCGGTGGCGCGCGGAAGCTTGGTCCGCTCCACCAATTCCGCCAGGCTGGCGCCGTCGACGCAGGCGGCAAGGATGACCACCGCCTTGTCGAGCACGCCGACACCGCTCATACTGTGTCCCACAGACCGAAACATACCTCCCAAATTTTAGGATGTCCAGATGGTGGGAGAAGCACGACAGCAGCCGCGAACGCTGGCGGAGAAGGTGTGGGACGCGCACGTCGTGCGGTCCGCCGCCGGTGAGCCCGACCTGCTCTACATCGACCTGCACCTGGTGCACGAGGTCACCAGCCCGCAGGCCTTCGACGGCCTGCGCATGACCGGCCGGCCGGTGCGCCGGCCCGACCTGACGATCGCGACCGAAGATCACAACACGCCGACCGACAACCTGCTGACCATCAGCGACCCGGTCTCGCGCACGCAGATCGAGACGCTGCGGCGCAACACCGAGGAGTTCGGCATCCGCGTGCACTCGCTGGGCGACGCCCAGCAGGGCGTGGTCCACGTCATGGGACCGCAGCTGGGCCTCTCCCAGCCGGGCATGACCATCGTGTGCGGCGACTCGCACACCTCCACCCACGGCGCGTTCGGCGCCCTCGCGTTCGGCATCGGCACCTCCGAGGTCGAGCACGTCCTGGCGACCCAGACGCTGTCCCAGGCGCGCCCGCGCACCATGGCGGTCAACGTCGTCGGCGAGCTCGGCCCCGGCGTCACCGCGAAGGACCTGGTGCTGGCGCTTATCAGCCAGGTCGGCACGGGCGGCGGGCGCGGGCACGTGGTGGAGTACCGCGGCCCCGCGATCGAGAAGCTGTCCATGGAGGGTCGGATGACCATCTCCAACATGTCGATCGAGTGGGGCGCCAAGGCCGGCATGATCGCGCCGGACGAGACGACCTTCGCCTACATCGAGGGCCGCGAGTACGCGCCGAAGGGCGAGGCCTGGGACCGCGCGAAGGAGTACTGGGCGAGCCTGAGCACCGACGACGGCGCCAAGTTCGACACCGAGGTGACGCTGGACGTCTCCCAGCTGACCCCGTTCGTCACCTGGGGCACCAACCCCGGCCAGGGCGCGCCGCTGGGCGGCTTCGTGCCCAGCCCGGAGGACTTCACCGAGAACGCGGAGCGGGTCGCGGCGGAGAAGGCGCTGGAGTACATGGCGCTGACCCCCGGCACGGCGCTGCGCGACATCGCGATCGACGTCGTCTTCCTGGGCTCCTGCACCAACGGCCGGCTCGAGGACCTGCGCGCCGCGGCCGACGTGCTGCGCGGGCGCCGCGTCGCCGAGAGCGTCCGCATGCTCGTCGTGCCCGGCTCCGCGTCCGTGCGCGCGGCCGCGGAGGAGGAGGGCCTCGACAAGGTCTTCACCGAGGCCGGTGCCGAGTGGCGCTTCGCGGGCTGCTCCATGTGCCTGGGTATGAATCCCGACACACTGAAGCCCGGCGAGCGCTCCGCCTCGACGTCCAACCGCAACTTCGAGGGCCGCCAGGGCCGCGGTGGCCGCACCCACCTGGTTTCGCCCCCGGTCGCCGCCGCGACCGCTGTCGCCGGTCATCTCGCCGCCCCTGCCGACCTGAACTAAAAGGGACACGGACACTCATGGAGAAGTTCACCGTCCACACCGGCACGGCAGTTCCGCTGCGCCGGTCCAACGTGGACACCGACCAGATCATCCCCGCCGTCTACCTCAAGCGCGTCACCCGCACCGGGTTCGCCGACGGACTGTTCAACGCCTGGCGTTCCGACCCCGAATTCGTGCTCAACAATCCCGCGTACGAGGGCGCCTCGATCCTCGTCACCGGGCCCGAGTTCGGCACCGGATCGTCGCGTGAGCACGCCGTATGGGCTTTGCAGGACTACGGTTTCCGGGCCGTCGTGGCGCCGCGTTTCGGCGACATCTTCCGGGGCAACGCGCTCAAGGGCGGCTTGCTGCCGGTCGAGATCGGCAGCGAAAACATCGAGACCCTGTGGGCTGCGATCGAGGCCGACCCGAAGCTTGAGGTAACGGTCGACCTCGAGAGCCGCCAGTTGCGCGCGGGCGCCCACGAATGGGACTTCCCGCTGGACGATTTCAGTCGTTGGCGGCTGCTGGAGGGCCTCGACGACATCGGCCTCACCCTTCGCCACGAAGGCGCTATCACCGAGTTCGAACAAGGCCGTCCGGAGTGGACACCCGTCGTTCACTAGCCCTCGCAGGGCGTCTCGATGAGCCTTCGGCCGAATCCGTTACTCCACAACGATTTCTTTTCCGTCATATGTTTGTATCCTGTGTGCGTTGGGATACCTTGCCCACAGGGACTTCAATTCTGGTACGGGAGGAAACGTGAACAAGGCCGAGCTCATCGAGGCGCTCAGCGCTCGCCTGGGCGACAAGAAGTCGGCGAACGCGGCGCTGGACGCGGTGCTGGCCGAGATCCAGGCCGCCGTGACCAAGGGCGACAAGGTCGCCATCACCGGTTTCGGTGTCTTCGAGAAGCGCATTCGCGGTGCGAGAACCGCCCGCAACCCGCGCACCGGTGAAGCGGTGAAGGTGAAGAAGACGTCGGTTCCCGCCTTCCGCGCGGGCGCCAGCTTCCGCGAGATGGTCGCCAGCGGTAAGGTGCCGAAGGTCGCCGCCGCCGCGAAGAAGGCCGTCGCGACGAAGACGACCGCCGCGAAGGCGACGACCGCCAAGGCCACCACCGCGAAGGCGACCACCGCCAAGGCGACGACGGCGAAGGCCGCTCCGGCCAAGGCCGCCGCGACCAAGACCGCGCCGGCGAAGGCCGCCACGAAGGCCGCTCCGGCGAAGAAGGCCGCCGCCAAGACGACCCGCGCCGCCGCTTCCACGACGGCTCGCAAGACGACGACGGCCACCGCCGCCGCCAAGACCACGACCGCCGCCAAGAAGGCGCCGGCCAAGAAGGCCGCCGCCAAGTAGGTCAGGCAACAGCAAGGGCGGCCCCGCGATCGCGGGGCCGCCCTTTCGCCATTCGTGGCGCTATCGCAGCGTCAGCGGCGCGAGGCGATCCCGCCCGACCACGCGGCCGCCCGCGAAACACAACACCCAGCCGGCGTCCTCGTGGCGCTATCGCAGCGTCAGCGGCGCGAGGCGATCCCGCCCGACCACGCGGCCGCCCGCGAAACACAACACCCAGCCGGCGCCCTTACGGGTGTGGAAGTTGACGTCGGCCCGGTTCGTGAGCGCGGTGAGCAGTGGCGGCATGAGTTTTCCCTGACTGCAGATCACCGTCGTACCGCCCTGCAGCGCCAGCGCCGAAAGCGCCTCCGCGGCCGGTTCCACCGGGGCCAGCTCGTCGAAGGCCGGGTCGACCGCGACCGGCAGCCCCAGCGGCTCCATCGTCTGCCGGCAGCGCAGGGGGGTGGCCGAGACCACCCGGTCGGGCCGAAGCAGCGTCAGCAGGCCGCTCAGGCCCCTCGCGTCGCGTTCCCCGGCGGCCTCCAGGGGCCGCTCGGCGTCCGGGCCCGTCCACTCCTTGCGTTTGCCGGCCTTGGCGTGGCGTACCAGCGCGACGACCCCGGTCACCGGCGGCACGTCGAGGAAGGCGCGCACGACACCGCGGTCGTGCGCGTAGCTCAGCAGCGTGTGCGCGCCGGTCGCGGGCACCCACCGGGCCTCCTCGATCTCGTGGTCGGCCGCCCGCGGCGCCCACGCGGTCGCGCGCATCGACCAGAAGTCCACGCTCTTCTCGACGCCCGGCTCGCCCGTCAGGTACCGCACCGACGGCAGCCGCACCTGCGGCACCGCCTCGACCGACGTCTCCTCGAAGACCTCGCGCACCGCGGCGGTCAGCTCGTGCTCGCCCGGGTCGAGCTTGCCCTTCGGCAGGGACCAGTCGTTGTACCGCGGCCGGTGCACCAGCACGATCTCCGCGACCCCATCGGCGGACCGCCGCCACACCACGCCGCCCGCCGCGCGGACCACCGAGTTCACTTCAGCCATGCGATGTTTCTATCCTCCACGACCGTCGCCCACACCGCCGGGAAGTCCGCGCGGGCCCGTGTCACCGCGGCGCGCTCGCGCTCGAAGAGCCGCCCGGCCGTCACCGCGAGGTCGTGGTCGCCCGGCTCGGCAGCGGCCGCGGCCAGCCACGCGTCCGCGGCGATCGCCGCGTCCTGGTGCTCGCCGAGCACCCCCTGCGCCCGCGCCACGGACTTGGCCAGCAGCTGCGCCTCCGGGCCGACGACCGCGGCGACCGCGTCCGCGGCGTAGCGGGCGCGCTTGGCCCGCTTGCGCACCTCGTGCCAGTCGTCGTCGGGCAGGTCCGGGGTCAGCTCGCCCGCGCCGACCACGCCGCCACCGCCCTCGACCAGGCGCCGCCACGGCTTGCGCACGATGCCCGGCAGGACATCCTCGGCCCGCTCCCAGGCCGGCGGGGCGAGGCGGGGCTCCTCCACCGCGCCGACGAGGGCGTTGAGCAGCTTCACGTACCGCCGCGAGTGCAGCGCCTCGTCCAGCTCCCGCAGCGCCGCGTCCTGCTGGGCGGCCAGCGCCGCGTCGATGCGCGCCACCGCGCGCGGGTCGGCCGGCACGAGCGGGTCGGCCGCGGCCGTGCGGTGCAGCCGCTCCCGCAGCACCTCCACGTCGCGGGCGCCCCCGAGCGCGCCGGCCAGCCACGCCAGCTCGCCGCGCAGCTTGGCCGTCCAGTGCGGGTCGAGCAGCGCCTGGAACGTCTGCAGGTCGCTGCGCAAGCGCCGGGTGCCGACCCGCATCTGGTGCACCGGGGTGTCGCCGTTGGGCATCGTCTCGCGCAGCCGCGCGAACGGGTCGTGCTTGAAGATCCGCGCGACGTCGCGGCGGATCGCCTCGGTGACCACGTCACCCGCGTACGCGGTGCGCCGCCGCGCGGGCGCGACCAGCACCGGCGCGTCCAGCGGCGCGGCCGCCTCCATCGCGCGCACGTGCTTGGCGACGAACGCGCCGGCCCGCGCGCCCGCGCCCAGCAGCAGCTCCTCGATCTCGTCGAGCAGCCGCCGGTCGCCGCCGGCGCGCTCCACCTCGATCTCGCGGAAGCGCAGCACCACCTCGCGGCCGTCGAGCACGCTCACCGTGTCGTCGGCGACCTCGGCCAGCAGCTGCCCGTCGGCGTCGGTGACCTCGTAGACGGTGCGCACCGTGCGCAGGACCGCCGCCGGGTCGAGCGGGCGCCCGCGCCGGTACGCGGTGACGAGGTCGAGCAGCTGCGGGGGTACCACACCCGAGCCCTGCGACGGGCGCGAGTACTCATGGCGAATTCCCGCCCGCGAGGACGGCAGCTTCACCGTCCACACCTTCGAGGACGCGTCGCCCTTGCGGTACCGCAGCGAAACCCCGTGGCGCGCGAGCAGCCGCTCGGGGGTGTCGTAGTAGGTCGCCCGCAGCGTCACCGGCTCCCGCGCGCTCACCCGGCCGGCGGCGCCCAGGTCCGGCATCGTGAACCCGTCGTCGGCGAGGTACTTGCGCTCTTCCTCCAGCATCCAGTCACCCTAAAGAGGTCAGAGGGGCTCACTCCACCCGGTCGACGATGCGGCGCAGCAGCGCCTCCTGCGGATTTTTGCCCGGCCGGCGGTGCCACTCGCCGTTGCCCGAGAGCTCGAAGGCGCCGGTGTCGTCGCTCATCATCAGGCTCAGCACCCGGTGCAGCTCGTCCGTCGAGGCCGGGTCGGTCACCTGGACCAGCGCCTCCACGCGGCGGTCCAGGTTGCGGTGCATCAGGTCGGCCGAGCCGATCCAGTACTCCGCGCGGGCGCCGTGGCCGAACCGGAACACCCGGGAGTGCTCCAGGAACCGGCCCAGGACCGAGCGGACCCGGATGTTCTCCGAGAGGTCCGGCACGCCCGGGCGCAGCGCGCAGATGCCCCGCACGATCAGGTCCACGCGCGTCCCCGCGCGGCTCGCCCGGTACAGCGAGTCGATGACCTCCTCGTCGACCAGCGAGTTCACCTTGAGCTGGACGAGCCCGTCCGCGCCGTACGCGACCTCGCGCTCGATCCGCTCGATGATGCCCCGGCGCACCCCGTGCGGGGCGACCAGCAGCCGGCGGTACGACGTCTGACGGCTGTAGCCGGTGAGCACGTTGAACAGGTCGGTCAGGTCGGCGCCCACCTCGGGGTCGGCCGTCAGCAGCCCGTAGTCCTCGTAGAGCCGCGCCGTCTTCGGGTGGTAGTTGCCGGTGCCGATGTGGCAGTAGCGGCGGATGTGGTTGCCCTCCTGGCGCACCACGAGGGCCGTCTTCGTGTGCGTCTTGAGGCCCACGAGGCCGTACACCACGTGGCAGCCCGCCCGCTCCAGCGTCCGCGCCCAGCCGATGTTCGCCTTCTCGTCGAAGCGCGCCTTGACCTCGACCAGCACCACGACCTGCTTGCCGGCCTCGGCCGCGTCGACGAGCGCGTCGACGATGGGGGAGTCGCCGCTGGTGCGGTACAGCGTCAGCTTGATCGCCAGCACGTTCGGGTCGGCCGCGGCCTGCTCGATGAAGCGCTGCACGCTCGTGGAGAACGAGTGGTAGGGGTGATGCACCAGGATGTCGTGGTCGCGCAGCCGCGCGAAGACGCTGCGCGGCGTCTCGCCCTCGGCGAAGTGCGGGTGCGTCGCCGGTACGAACGGCGGGTCCTTCAGATCCGGACGATCGACGCCGTTGTAGACCTCCCACAGCGCGGTCAGGTCCAGCCACCCGGGCACGCGCAGCACGTCGTGGGAGTCCATGTCGAGCTCGCGTACGAGCAGCTCGAGCACGTGGTCGGAGATGGACGCCGCGACCTCCAGCCGCACCGGCGGCCCGAAGCGCCTCCGCGCGAGCTCGCGCTCCAGCGCCTGCAGCAGATCCTCGTCACGGTCCTCGTCGAGCTCGACCTCGGCGTTGCGCGTGACACGGAACAGGTGGTGCTCGACCACCTGCATGCCCGAGAACAGCTGGCCGAGGTGCGCCGCGATGAGCTCCTCGACCGGCAGGAAGCGCATCACCCGCGCCCCGTCGCGCGCGGCGTGCAGGGCGAAGAACCGCGGCACGTTGTTGGGCACCTTGATCCGCGCGAACAGCTCGGGGCCGCCGTCCTTCTCGCGCACCACGACGGCGAGGTTCAGCGACAGGCCGGAGATGTACGGGAACGGGTGCGCGGGGTCGACCGCCAGCGGCGTGAGCACCGGGAAGATCTGCTCGCGGAACGAGGCGCGCATCCGCTCGCGCTCGGCCGGGTCCAGCTCCGTCCAGCGCACGATGTGGATGTTCTCCGCCGCCATCGCGGGCGCGATCTCCTCGGCGAAGACCCGCGACTGGCGCGCCATCAGGCCCGTCGTGCGCTCGGCGATCTGCTCGAGCTGCTCCGTCGGCGGCAGGAAGCCCGGGGGACGGCGCACCGGCAGGCCGGTCTGCAGGCGCCGCTTCAGCCCGGCCACGCGCACCATGTAGAACTCGTCGAGGTTGCTGGCGAAGATGGCCAGGAACTTGGCCCGCTCCAGCAGCGGCGTCGCGGGGTCCTCGGCGAGGGTCAGCACCCGGGCGTTGAAGTCCAGCCACGACAGCTCACGGTTGAGATACCGGTCCTCCGGCAGCGGCTTTTCTTCCTCCGGTACCTGCACAGCGCTCCCTTCGGAACCGAACCACTCCGTGACGGCGTCCCCCTCGGTCGCGTCCGCGCCCGTCTCGTTCGTGTCCTGACCGGGCTGAGCCGCTGCGATGTCACCCGTTCCTGCGTCGGGGCGACCCGTGCCCTGTACGGCGCTCTCGACCGGCTTCGCGGGGGCCGCGGGCGGTCCGTCGCTCGCGCCGCTCGTCTTGTCCGCGGCGCTCGTCTGGCCCGCGGTGGTCTTGGCGCCGACGGCGGTCCCGTTCGCGGCGGTGGTCGCGGGCTTGGCGGAAGCGGCTCCGTTCATGGCGGCGGTCGTCGGCTTGGTCGCGGCTGCGCCGGTCGCCGGCTTGGCAGGAGCAGCTCCGTTGGCCGCGCCCGTGGCCTTGGCGGTGGTCGCGGCCCGGGCCGGAGCCGTCGCCTTCGCGGCCGTCGCGGGCCGGGCGGCCGGACGCGCGGTGGCGGCCGGCTTCGTCGCGGCGGACTCAGCCGGGCCCGTCTCGGTCGCGGCGGGTTCGGTCGGAGCGGCCGGGGTGGGAGCGGCGGCCGAGGCGGGTGCCGGCTCGGCCGGCTCGGCGGCCGGCGCCTTGGTCGGGGACTTCTGAGTCGGCACCCGCTCGGACGCCTTCGCCGACTCTGTCGTGGCCTCGTTCACCGTGACCTCGCTCACCGTGGCTTCGTCGGCCGGCGCCGGGAGCGCGGCCTTGGTGGCCCGACGAGCCCGGGCCGGGGCCCCGTCCCCACCGGACCTGGTCGTCTTGGGCGGTGCACTCTCCGGTTCGGGCCGCCGGGCGGCGCTGCGCGGGCGGCTTCGACCGGTTGTGCTCTCGTCCACCGGATCATCATGGCCCGTTTGTGCCGGTCTGAACATGAACTTCCCGCTGCTTGGCCGCGACGGAACGTTGTGCGCGAGATGTTCGTGATCGTGCCCACATCGTCGCGCCCGCCGGCCCGAGCGAGCGTTAGCCGCTACCTGACTCCCTACGGGAGCGTGGGCAGTGTGACCTTCGTGATCGTGCCCACATCGTCGTGGTCGAGCCGTACCCGCTGGCCCAGCCGCAGGTGACGCAGCCCGGAGGCATCGAACGCCGCGGCCGGGAAGGCCACCTCGACCCCGTCGTCGAGCAGCACCGTCCCGGTGCGGCTCGCGTCATCGAACGTCGCGACCGTGCCCTGCATACCGATCACGCTACCGTGCAGAGGACTTGTCCGGTATGTGTGCCGAGTCCCAGCCGCGACGCGGCATCGAGATCGGCCGCGGTGTCGACGTCGCGGCGCAGGCTCGGCCAGGCTCCATCGAGCCGTATCGCGCCCGAGCGCAGATGCGCCACCGCGGACCCGGGCCCGAACTGCGGCGCGAGCGCCTCCCCGGCGGGCGCCGCGAGCAGCACCGTCCCGGTGCCCTCGAGGTCCGGCACGAACGCCCGCCGCCCGGCACGCGCGGCCGCGACCAGCGCCGCCTCAAGATCGTCGGGCCGCATCGCGGGCAGGTCGGCGGTCAGCGCGACGACGCCGAGCCCCCGCCCGCTGACGTCCTCGGCGTCGTCCGAGCCGCCGCCCGAGCGGCCGTCTGAGCCGCCGCCCGAGCGGCCGTCTGAGCCGCCGCCCGAGCGGCCGTCTGAGCCGCCGCCCGAGCGCCCTGCCGCATCGATGCCGGGCTGCCGCGCCTCGGGGAGCCGGTCCCCGCGAGCGCCCGGCTCCGGCCGGCCGGTCTGCGCGTCCGCGCGGACGCGTGCCGGGCCGGGCTGCCCGGCGGCCTGGGCGCCGTAGGCGAGGGCCGCGTTCAGGCCCGCCGCGGGCGCGTCGGGCAGGCAGAACGCGCCGAGCTCGGTCAGCTCCGCGCACACCGCCGGGTCGTCGCAGATGACCACGACGCGGGCGACCGCGCGGCAGGCGAGCGCGGCGGCTACCGTGTCGCGTGCCATGGCCAGGACGAGATCGGGGTGGACGGCCTCGGGCACGGCGCCGCGCAGGCGCGTCTTGGCCGCTCGCAGCGGCTTGACCGGGACCACCGCCACCCAGGCGGCCGCCCGCTCGGGCGCCGTCAGCTGGGTCGTCGACTGGCCGTGGCAATGCATGAGCCATCCTGACACGGCCACCGGGCGCCTGGCAGTGGCATGATTCGCAGCAGAACCGTGAGGGGAGGGTGAGATGGTGCGCCGGAGGCTCGGCTTCTGGCGGCGTTTCGCCGTCATGACCGTCAAGCCCGCGATCCAGGTGATGACACGTCGCACCTGGCGAGGGATGGAGCACATCCCGGGCGACGGTGGGGTGATCATCGTCGTGAACCACATCTCCCACGCCGACCCGCTGGCCGTCGCGCACTACATCTACGACGCCGGGCGGTGGCCGTCGTTCCTTGCCAAGTCGAGCCTGTTCGAGGTGCCGGTGCTGGGCTACCTGCTCAAGGCCGTCCACCAGATCCCGGTGCGCCGCGGCACCACCGACGCCGTCAAGGCGCTCGAGGCCGCCCGGGCGGGCGTCCGCGCGGGCGAGGCCGTGGTCATCTACCCCGAGGGCACCACGACGCGGGAGCCGGACCTGTGGCCCATGCGCGGCAAGACCGGCGCGGCGCGGCTCTGGCTGGACACCGGCGCGCCGATGATCCCGATCGTCATGTGGGGCCCCGAACAGATCTACGACCCGCGGACGAAGAAGCTCAAGCTGCTCCCGCGCGCGAAGGTCACCGTCGTCACCGGCGCGCCGATCGACCTGTCGGCCTGGTCGGGCGCGCAGCCGACGGCCCAGACGCTGAACGAGATCACCGACCACATCATGCTGCACCTGCGCGACATGCTGGTGGAGATCCGCGGCGGCACCCCGCCACCGCTGTGGACGCCGAAGCGCTCCGCCCCGGGTTCTGACGAGCGCCGGTCCGCCCAGCGCCCGGAAGAGCCGCGGCCCGCCCAGCGCCCCGAAGAGCAGACGGCATGAACATCCAGCGCGCGGCCGTCCTCGGGGCGGGCTCCTGGGGCACGGCGTTCGCCAAGGTGCTCGCCGATGCCGGCACGCCCTCCGTCACCGTCTGGGCGCGCCGGCCCGAGCTCGCCGCCGCCATCCGCGACGAGCACCACAACCCCGACTACCTGCCCGGGACGTGGCTCCCGGGCTCGGTCACCGCCACCTCCGACGCGTTCGAGGCGATCGACGGGGCGGATCTGGTCGTGCTGGCGGTACCGTCGCAGACCCTCCGCGCCAATCTCTCCGCGTGGCGCGGCACCATCGGCGCGGACGCGACGCTCGTGAGCCTCATGAAGGGCATCGAGCTCGACACCCTCAAGCGCATGAGCGAGGTGATCGTCGAGGTCGCCGGCGTGGAGCCGGAGCGGGTCGCCGTCGTCACCGGGCCGAACCTGGCCCCGGAGATCGCCGCCGAGCAGATCGCGGGCACCGTGGTGGCCTGCCGGGACATCCGCCGCGCCGAGCTCGTCCAGCGGGCGATCAGCACGCGCTACCTGCGGCCGTACACCAATGACGACGTCGTCGGCTGCGAGCTCGGCGGCGCCGTGAAGAACGCGATCGCCCTCGCCTACGGGATGGCCTCCGCGCTCGGGTTCGGCGACAACACCAAGGCGACCCTGATCACGCGCGGCCTGGCCGAGACCGCCCGCCTCGGCGCGGCGCTCGGCGCCAACCCGATGACGTTCGCGGGCCTGGCCGGCCTGGGCGACCTCATCGCGACGTGCTCGTCGCCGCTGTCGCGCAACCGTACCTTCGGCGAGCGCCTCGGCCGCGGCGAGACCCTGGAGCAGGCGCAGGCCGCGACCCGCCAGACCGCCGAGGGCGTGAAGAGCTGCAAGTCGATCCGCGACCTCGCGCACAGCGTCGGCGTGGAGATGCCCATCACCGAGCAGGTCGAGCAGGTCTGCCACGAGGGCGTCGACCCGCTCAAGGCCCTGGCGGCGCTGATGGCCCGCGAGACGAAGCCGGAGCGCCCGGGCGTCCCGTCGACCGGTCAGTGACGCGCGGCGCGCCCGCACCCAGGCACCGGCGCCGCCCGCACCCGGGCACCGGCGCCGCCCGCACCCGGGCACCGGCGCCGTCCGCGCCCGGGCACCGGCGCCGTCCGCGCCCGGGCACCGGCGCCGTCCGCGCCCGAGCAGCGGCGCCGTCCGCATCCGAGCAGCGGCGCCGCCGCACCGGAGCACCTGCCCGCGCCGGTTGAGGACGCCTCCGCGCGGCGAGGGGCGACGGCGCGCGTGCGCAACGAGCGTGGGGGAGTGAGACGCCTGATGAAGGGGGACAGCAGCGTGGATGCGAGCGAGAACGGTACGCCCGGACGCGGGGACGGGACGCGGGTCGTGCACGCCGGGGTGCCGGCGGCCGTGGCAGGAGAGCCGTTCCTGCCGTCGCCGGTGTTCGTGGCGCCGTATCACCTCGATCCGGTCGCGGGCCCGAAGCCGGGCGTGGACGGATACGGGCGGTCGGACAACCGGACGTACCGAAACCTGGAAAAGGCGATCGGGGACCTCGAGGGCGGCGAGTGCGTCGTCTTCGCCTCCGGCATGGCGGCCATCACCGCGGTCCTGCTCGCCACGCTGCGCGCGGGTGAGACCGTCGTGCTGCCCTCCGACGGGTACTTCCTGACCCGCGCCTTCGCCGGCGAGCACCTGCCCGGGCGCGGGATCGAGGTGCGGACGATGCCGACGGCGGGACCGTACCCGTCGCTGGACGACGTGCGGCTGCTGCTGCTCGAGACGCCCTCGAACCCGGGGCTCGACGTGTGCGACATCGCCGGGCTCGCCGCGCGGGCGCACGCGGGCGGCGGCCTCGTCGCGGTCGACAACACCACGCCGACGCCGCTCGGGCAGCGGCCGCTCGACCTCGGTGCGGACTTCTCGGTCGCCTCGGCCACCAAGGCGCTGACCGGGCACTCCGACATGCTGCTCGGCTACGTCTGCGCCCGCGACCCGCAGCTGGTCGAGTCGATCCGCACGTGGCGCGCGCGGACGGGCGGCATCCCCGGCGCGTTCGAGGCGTGGCTCGCGCACCGCTCGCTCGGGACGCTCGACCTGCGCCTGAGCCGCCAGACGGCGAACGCGGCGGCGGTGACGGAGCTGCTGGCCGGGCACCCGGCGGTCGCATCCGTGCGGTGGCCCGGGCGCCCCGGCGACCCCGCGTTCGAGGCGGCGGCCCGGCAGATGCGCCGCATCCCGGGCGTCGTGACGTTCGTGCTGGCCGACAAGGCGGCCGTCGACCATTTCCTGGAGGCGTCCGAGCTGGTGTTCGCCGCGACGTCGTTCGGCGGCCTGCACTCCTCGGCCGACCGGCGGGCGCAGTGGGGCGACGACGCGCCCGACGGGCTCGTGCGCTTCTCGTGCGGGGTCGAGGACACCGCGGACCTGGTCGCGGACGTGCGCCGGGCGCTGGACGCCACGCTGCGCTGAACGCCACCGCGCGGCGCTGAAGGCGCTGAACGCCACCGCGCGGCGCTGAAGGCGCTGAACGCCACCGCGCGGCGCTGAAGGCGCTGAACGCCACCGCGCGGCGCTCCGACTCGAGTCCGGGACGCCCCGCGGGAGCGTGCTTCGCGGCGGCGGTGCGGTCAGGTGACGCGGAGCTGGCCGCGCAGGGCGCCGTCCGGGTACTTCGACGAGTGGACGTTCACGTAGTACCGCTGCGGGGCGTTCCACAGCCGCTCCGTCTGCCGGCGGCCGAGGTTCGTGCAGGCCGCGGCCGAGCCGTGCCACATCGGCTCGCTGAGGGCGGTCGCCACCGGGCCGTCGTGGCCGGAGAGTCCCCGGTGGATGTGGGCCTGGGTGATGTCGCCGTCGACGTCGCGCACGTGGAGCACGTAGCAGAGGCGGCCGTTGCGGTGCAGGGTCAGCAGGGCCACACCGGTCGCGTCGGGGTCGCCGCTGTTCCTGGGCACCTCCTGCTTGCCGCTGAGCGTCGCGACCAGGTTCACCTGCTGCTGCCGCGGCGGGGCGGGCGCGGCCGCGGCCGGTGCGGCGGGGGTCAGCAGGGCGGCGGACGCGAGCACCGTGAACAGCACGGACTTGGCGGGCATGAGGCAGCCTCCTCGAGATCGGTGCGCCCGGAGGCGCGGAGATCCGAACCGGGGAGGGCTCAGTGGCACAAGGGCGATGCGGCGGAGCTCAGCAGTGCAGGTCACCGGCCGGCGCGGACGGGACGGTGGCCACGATCGCCGGTGAAAGATTCACCAGCCACGAGCCCTCGGCGCCCTTCGGAACCACGACCTGGAGCGGGACCTGGCGGTCGACGGTGTGCCAGACCGTCTGCCCGGACTGCTCGTCCGCCCACCAACATACGTCCGACAGCCCCAGCAGCTGCGGGTTTTGCGGAACCGCCGGGGCGGCGCGGCCGCACGACAGGACGATCGCCGGGTCGCCGAACGCGGCGTTCTGCTCGCCCCCGGCGGTCACCTGGCGACGGTGCAGGCCGCCGAGGTCCTCGGGCAGCCGGGACACCAGCGCGCGGCACACCGCGGCCGGGGTCGGGTCGAGCCGGGGCGCCTCAGCCGATACCGGTGCGGTGCTCGGCGCCGAAGGGAACCCGCCCAGGACCCAGAACGCGACGATGCCCGCGACCAGCGCCAGGGGCAGCGCGGCGAAGGTCGCGAGCTTCGCCGGGCTCGGCGAGGGGCGCGCGGGCGCGTCCGGGCTCGTTACGGTCGGCACTACAAGTGCACCACCGAGCAGGTGACCGTGCGCGTGATGCCCGGCACCAGCTGGACCTTCGAGACGATGAGCTGACCCAGTTCGTCGATGTTGCGGGCCTCGGTGAGGACCACGACGTCGTAAGGCCCGGTGACCGCGTCGACGCGGACCACCCCGTTGAGCCCCTGAATGGCCGTGGCCACATCGCGGGCCTTGCCGACCTCTGTTTGGATCAGGATGTATGCCTGTACCACGACACGACTCCCTCCCTGCCGTCCGCACGCTGATCAGGCGTCAACCTACCGCAAGAATGGAATCGGCAAATCAACCGCCGTGCGTGATCATGCCACGACACGCGGCGGCGGCGACACTATCGAGCATCAGCTTGGAGGACGGGTGACCGTTTCAACCGCCGGAGAGTTCGGGCTCATCTCACGGGTGACGGCCCGGCTCGGGGCGGCGTCGCCCTTCGTACTGCTCGGACCGGGGGACGACGGGGCGATCGTCGCGACCCCGGACGCGCGCGTCGTGGCGAGCACCGACGTGCTCGTGGACGGGCGCCATTTCCGCCGCGACTGGTCCAGCGCGCGTGACGTCGGCCACCGCGCGGCCGCGGCCAACCTCGCCGACATCGCGGCCATGGGCGCCCGGCCCACGGCCCTCCTGGTGGCCCTGTGCGCCCCGGCGAACCTGCAGATCTCGTGGGCCGAGGAGCTCGCCGACGGCCTGGCCGCGGAGGCGGCGAAGACCGGCGCGACGGTCGTGGGCGGGGACACGTCGTCGAGCCCGACGCTGACCATCGCGGTGACCGCGCTCGGGGACCTGGACGGGCAGGCGCCGGTCCTGCGCTCGGGCGCGCACCCGGGCGACGTGGTGGCCGTCGCGGGGCGGATCGGGCACGCCGCGGCGGGGTACACGATCCTCTCCCGCGGCTTCCGCTCCCCGAAGCTGCTCGTCGACGCGCACCGGCGCCCCGACGTGCCGTACCATCTCGGCCCCGTCGCCGCGCGGATGGGCGCGACGTCCATGATCGACATCTCCGACGGGCTGCTGGCCGACCTCGGTCACATCGCCACGGCCAGCGGCGTCGGCATCGACGTGCGCCGCGACGCGTTCACGGTGCCCGAGGCCATGCACGCCGCCGCGACCGCACTGGGCGTCGACCCGTACGGCTGGCTGCTCGCCGGCGGCGACGACCACGCGCTGGCCGCCACCTTCCCGCCCGACGTCGAGCTGGGCGACGAGTGGCTCGTCGTCGGCTCCGTGGTGACCGCCAGCGTGTTCACCGCGGGTGAGGGCGTGACCGTGGACGGTCGCCGCTACACGGGCGGCGCCCCGGGCTGGGATCACTTCAAGTAAGGGCCGGTACGCTCGACGCTCGTGACCGAGATCGACATCCGGATGACCCGCTACGGCGCGCGGGTCGCCTCCGAGCTGACCACCGCCGCGCTCGCCGACCTGAGCGAGCGGTACGGCGGCGAGGGTGACTCCACCCCCGTTGAGCCCGTTGAGTTCGACCCGCCCGAGGGGGCCTTCCTCGTCGCCTACGTGGACCACGTGCCGGCCGGCTGCGTCGGCTTCCGCACGTTCGCCGAGGACGAGACGACGGCCGAGCTCAAACGCATGTACGTCGCGCCGCAGTTCCGCGGCCTCGGGATCGCCAAGGCGCTCCTGCGGGCCGTCGAGGACGCCGCGCGGGAGGCGGGCCGCAAGCGGATGTGGCTGGAGACGGGCACCGCGCAGCCGGAGGCGATCGGGCTGTACGAGCGCAGCGGATACGCGCGGATCGAGGACTTCGGCCACTACAAGGGCTACCCCGAGGTCCGCTCGTTCGGACGGGACCTCTGACGCCTGCCCGGGCACGACGAAAGGCCCCGTGACCGCGTCACGGGGCCTTTGCGGTGCCTGGGGTCAGCCCCGGACGACCTTGCCGGCCTTGAGGCAGGAGGTGCAGACCTGCACCTTCCGCGTGGTGCCGCCACCGGCCGGGGTGCGCACCGTCTGAATGTTGGGGTTCCAACGGCGGTTGGTCCGCCGGTGCGAGTGGGACACGTTGTGGCCGAAGCCCGGTCCCTTGCCGCAGACGTCGCACACGCTAGCCACGGGGATCTCCTGGGTTGATTGCAGTCTTGGGGCGGGAACGGACCCGCGCCGCGGCTCTCGTTCCAGGCGTCACCGGCCGGGTGAACGGCGGGCAACCCGGTAAGGCTACCTGATGCGGCCCCTCGACACCCAATCGGCCCTGTCGGCGCCCGCATCGGTGGGGAATGACCGCCTTCACCGTTAGGCTCTGCCGCGTGCCAGACAGTGTGGACGCCGCCGCCGTCCGCCGGTGGTGTGCCGGTGGCCTGGCCGCGCTGCGGCGCCATCAGGCCGAGATCGACGCGCTCAATGTGTACCCCGTGCCGGACGGCGACACCGGCACCAACCTGGTGCTCACGATGTCCTCGGCCGTCGAGGCGGCGGTGGGCGCGACGGCCGCCGAGACCATGCGCGGCGCCGCCCGGGGCGCGCTGCTCGGCGCGCGCGGGAACTCGGGGATCATCCTGGCCCAGCTCTTCAAGGGGCTCGCGGCCGGCCTGGAGCGCGCGGGCGCGGCCCCGGTGACCGGCGCCGTGCTGGCAGGGGCGCTCGACGACGCGGCCCGCGGGGCCTACGACGCGGTCGCCGCGCCGGTCGAGGGCACCGTGCTGACCGTCGGGGTCGCCGCCGCGAAGGCCGCCATCGCCGCCGGGGCGCACGGGGGCGTGGTCGCCGTGGCCCGGGCGGCCTCGCAGGGCGCGCGGGAGGCGCTCGCGCGGACGCCCGAGCAGCTGCCGGCGCTGGCCCGGGCCGGGGTCGTCGACGCGGGCGGGCGCGGCCTCGTGGTGCTGCTCGACGCGCTGGTGGAGACCCTGACCGGCGACGAGCCGCCCGACGCCCCGGTCACCGCGGCCGTGCCGGCCGGTGGCCGCCCGGGCGCGGCGGTCGAACGGGAGACCGGGTCGGCCGACTTCGCCTATGAGGTGCAGTACCTGCTCGAGGCGCCCGCGGACGCGGTGGAGACGCTGCGCGGCGCCCTCGCCGCGCTCGGCGACTCCCTGGTGATCGTCGGCGACGAGCCGACCTGGCACGTCCACGTGCACGTCAACGACGTCGGAGCGGCGATCGAGGCCGGCATCGCCGCGGGGCACCCGAGCCGGATCACCGTGACCCGCTTCGAGGACCAGATCGCGGCGCGCGCGGACGCCCCCGGCCCGGCGGGCGAGAGCGGCGGGCACCCCGATCGCGCCGTCGTGGTCGTGTGCAACGGGCGCGGGCTCGCGCGGCTGCTCGAGTCCGAGGGGGCGACGGTGCTGACCGGCAACCCGTCCACGCGCCAGCTCCTCGACGCGATCGTGGGCGCGGGGGCGGAGCGCGTCGTCGTGCTGCCCAACGACGCGAACGTGCTGGCCGTCGCCGCGGCCGCCGCGGGCGAGGCGCGCGCCGCCGGCGTCCGCGCGGGCGTGGTGCCCACCCGCTCCCCGGTGCAGGCGCTCGCCGCCATGGCCGTGCGCGACCCGGCGCGGCGCTTCGAGGACGACGTGATCGCCATGGCCGAGGCGGCCGCGCGGTGCCGGTCCGCCGAGGTCACCATCGCCGGGCGGGAGGCGCTGACGGTCGCCGGGCGCTGCCAGCCGGGCGACGTGCTCGCGATCGTCGACGGCGAGGTCAACCTCATCGGCCAGGACCTGCCGCAGACCGCCTGCCGGCTGCTGGACCGGATGCTTGCCGGTGGCGGCGAGCTCGTCACGCTCATCGCCGGCCGCGACGCGCCCGAGGGGCTCGGCGCGGCCCTGCGTGCCCACGTCGAGGGCTCGTGGCCGTTCGTGGAGGTCCAGTGCTACGAAGGGGGCCAGCCGCACTACCCACTCCTGGTGGGCGTCGAGTAGAGGAAACCTGGAGTTGGCCGACATCGACCTGAGCACACCGCTGTCGAAGGTCCTCGGGGGCAACGGCGCGAAGCTGCTCGCCGAGCACCTCGACCTGCACACGGTGGGCGACCTCGTGTACCACTTCCCGCGCCGGTACGAGGAGCGCGGCGAGCACACCGACATCCGCGCGCTGGAGATCGACACCGACGTCACCGTGTTCGGGCAGGTCAAACGCGTCAACTCCCGGTCGTTCGTGCAGCAGCGCGGCAACACCCGGGGCAAGCGGGGCTCGCTGGTCGAGGCGGTCATCGGCGACGACAGCGGCGGCGAGATCAGCGTCACGTTCTTCAACCAGCCGTGGCGGGAGAACCAGCTGCGCCCGGGCCGGTGGGGCCTCTTCTCCGGCAAGGTCGGCCGGTTCAACCAGAAGCTGCAGCTCAACCAGCCCGACTACGTCCTGCTCGACGCGGGCGAGGGCGAGGAGGCGGTCGAGGAGTTCGCCGGGGCGATCATTCCCGTGTACCCGGCGACCGCGCGCGTGCCCACATGGCGCATCGCCGCGGCCGTGCGCACCGTGCTCGACGTGCTGCCGCCGACGCCCGACCCGGTGCCGGCCCCGACGCGCGCGGCGCGGCGGCTGAGCTCGCTGGACAAGGCGCTGCGCGAGATCCACCGGCCCGAGTCCCAGCAGTCGCTCGCGGTCGCGCGGAGGCGACTGAAGTGGGACGAGGCGTTCGCGCTGCAGCTGACCCTGGTCCAGCGCAAGAAGCGCGCCGAGGACTGGCCGGCGGTGCCGCGCCCGCGCCGCGCCGACGGGCTGCTCGCGGCGTTCGACGCCGGGCTGCCCTACGAGCTGACCCGGGGCCAGCGCGACGTCGGCGACGAGATCGCGGCCGACATGGAGCGCGCCCACCCGATGCACCGCCTGCTGCAGGGCGAGGTCGGCTCGGGCAAGACCCTGTGCGCCCTGCGCGCCATGCTCCAGGTCGTCGACGCCGGCGGCCAGGCGGCGATGCTGGCCCCGACCGAGGTGCTGGCCGTCCAGCACCATCGCAACGTCACGGACCTGCTCGGCGCGATGGCCCGGGCCGGCGAGCTGGACGCCGCGCCGGAGGCGACCCGGGTCACCCTGCTGACGGGGTCCCTGGGCGCGGCCGCACGGCGGCAGGTGCTCGAAGACCTGCGCAGCGGCACCGCGGGCATCGTCGTCGGCACCCACGCCCTGCTCTACGAGGGCGTCGACTTCGCCGACCTGGGCCTCGTCGTCGTCGACGAGCAGCACCGCTTCGGCGTCGAGCAGCGCGACGCCCTGCGCACCAAGGCCGACCAGCCGCCGCACGTGCTCGTCATGACGGCGACGCCGATCCCGCGCACGGTCGCGATGACCGTCTTCGGCGACCTGGAGACCTCGGTGCTCAGCCAGCTGCCGCGCGGGCGCTCGCCGATCGCGTCGCACGTCGTGCCCGTCACCGAGAAGCCCGCGTTCCTGGACCGGGGCTGGCGGCGGCTGCGCGAGGAGGTGGCGAAGGGGCACCAGGCCTACATCGTGTGCCCCCGCATCGGCGACGCCGCCAAGTCCGACGGTGAGGACGTGCCGCCCACCAACGACGACGGGCGCCGGCCGCCGGTCGCGGTGCTGGACGTCGCGCCGCAGCTGGAGGAGGGCCCGCTGCACGGCCTGCGCATCGGGGTCCTGCACGGGCGCCTGCCGGCCGAGGAGAAGGACGCGATCATGCGTACCTTCTCCGAGGGCCGCCTCGACGTGCTCGTCGCCACCACGGTCATCGAGGTCGGCGTGGACGTGCCGAACTCGACGATGATGATGATCCTCGACGCCGACCGCTTCGGCGTCTCCCAGCTGCACCAGCTGCGCGGACGCGTCGGCCGGGGCAGCGCGCCGGGCCTGTGCCTGCTCGTCACCGAGTCCGGCGAGGGCACGCCCGCGCGGGCGCGCCTGGACGCGGTCGCCTCGACCACCGACGGGTTCAAGCTGGCCGAGCTCGACCTGGAGCAGCGCCGCGAAGGCGACGTGCTGGGGGCCTCGCAGTCCGGGCACCGTTCGCACCTGCGGCTGCTGTCGCTCCTGCGCGACTCGGAGCTGATCGGGGAGGCGCGCGCGGAGGCGGCGGAGCTGATCGCGGAGGACCGGGAGCTGGAGCGGCACCCGGCGCTGGCCGCGACGATCGCACGGCTGGTGGACGAGGAGCGGGCCGAGTACCTCGAGAAGGGGTGACGCGGATCACATCGATCGCGGCGGGCACCGAGGACGCGGCGCGGAGTGGCGTACGTCACCGCCTACTGTGGATCGTGTGACGCGGATCGTGGCCGGAGCGCTCGGTGGCCGCCGGCTGACCGTGCCGGCCGGGCAGGGCACGCGCCCCACGTCGGACCGGGTGCGCGAGGCGCTGTTCAGCAGCCTCGACAACCTGCTCGACCTCGACGGGGCGCGGTTCGCCGACCTGTACGCGGGCTCGGGCGCGGTCGGGCTCGAGGCGTGCTCGCGCGGGGCCGTGCACGTGCTGCTCGCCGAGGCCGACGCCAAGGCGGCCCGCGTCATCCGGAGCAACATCGCGGCGCTCGGGGTGGCCGGACGCGTACGACTGGTGACGGACAAGGTCGAGCGCCTCCTCGCGGGCGAACCGGACGAGGCCTACGACGCCGTGTTCATCGACCCGCCCTACGCCGTGACCGACGAGCGCGTCCGCGCGGTGCTCGAGGCGCTGGCCGCGCGCTGGCTCGCCCCGGACGCCGTCGTGGTGGTCGAGCGCTCCAGCCGCGGCGCGCCGATGGCCTGGCCGGACGGGCTGGACGCGGTCGCGGAGCGGCGCTACGGGGAGACGGCCCTGTGGTACGCCCGACTTGATCAGGACGGCTCGCGCACGAGTTAAGCGAACCTTTGGTACGGTCCCCGCTCATGAGGCTTGGGCTGGTGCAATGAGGCGCGCGGTCTGTCCGGGTTCGTTCGATCCGGTCACGAACGGGCACCTGGACATCGTGGGTCGGGCATCGCAGATGTTCGATGAGGTCGTCGTTGCGGTGCTGATCAATCAGAGCAAGGCGGGGCTGTTCACGGTCGACGAGCGGCTGGAGATGCTCGCGACGGTGACCGCGCCGTACGCCAATGTCCGGGTCGATGCCTTCCAGGGGCTGCTGGTCGACTTCTGCCACGCCAACGACATCGGCGCCATCGTCAAGGGCGTGCGCGTGGCCGGTGACTTCGACTACGAGCTGCAGATGGCCCAGATGAACTACGGCCTGGGCGGCATCGAGACGCTGTTCATGCCGACCAATCCGAAGTACTCCTTCGTGTCGTCGAGCCTCATCAAAGAGGTCGCCAAGTGGGGCGGCGACGTTTCGCCGCATGTACCCGATCTCGTGGCGAATCGCCTGCGTGAACGATTCGCATCGGTCCGAAACTAACTGCGAAACCCGAGTGGCGATGGAAGCGGCCTGGGGTTCCGGGCCGCATGATGGTTACGTCGTTCGACATTGGAACAGGAGTGACCGCAGGTGGACCCGCTCGAGAGCATCGACCAGATCATCGCGATGGTCGAGAGTGCACGGTCGGCGCCGATGTCGCGGAGCAACTTCGTGTTCGATCGCGCCGACATGATCAACCTGCTCGACCAGCTGCGTGCCGACCTGCCGGGTGAGCTGCGGCGCGCGAGTGCGCTGCTCGACGAGCGGGACAAGATCGTCGACGCCGGGCGGCGCGAGGCGGAGCGCATCATCGCCGAGGCCGAGGCCGAGCACACGCGCCTGGTGTCGATCAACGAGATCGTGGTCTCGGCCGAGCACGAGGCGTCGCGGATGATCAACGAGGCCCGCGCGGAGACGCAGCGGCTGCGCGACGAGGTCGACGACTACGTCGACACGGCGCTGGCCAACTTCGAGCAGTTCCTCACCCGGTCGCTGGCCTCGATCGAGCGCGGGCGCGACAAGATGCACGCGCTGCGGGAGATCGGCTCGTTCACCCCCCACGGTGAGGACGACCGGCCGTTGCCGTTCTGACGGGCGCGGTACCGTTGGGGGCGATTCGACGCGAGATCTGCCGCTCGGGTACCCTAGTCCGTCGGCCCTACCTGGCCGGAGTCTGAAGATGCCACATCAACCACAGCACCCGCACCTGGATCCCCGGTCGCCGCTGGTCCTCGAGACGAGAGACCTCCCACGCCGACCGGGAGCTCTGCATGCGGTGCGGCGGAGCGTGCCGGCGCCCAAGGACCTCGGCCTGGAGCTGATCGGCGTGCCCCATGGCGCCGAACTCGACCTCCAGCTGCGGATGGAGTCGGTGTCCGAAGGCGTGCTCGTCTCCGGCACCGTCACCGGCCCGCTGGCCGGCGAGTGCGGGCGCTGCCTACGCCCGATCAGCGACACGCTGGACGTCCCGATCCAAGAGTTCTATGCCTACGAGCACAGCACGACGGACGAGACGACCGATGAGGACGAGGTCGGACGGCTACAGGGCGACCTGATCGACCTGGAGCCGGCACTGCGGGACACGGTGGTGCTCTCCCTGGCCGCCAATCCCGTGTGCCGCGAAGACTGCCCAGGTCTGTGCCCCGAATGCGGGACACCGATCGACGAACTGCCCGAGGGCCACACCCACGAGCAGATCGACCCGCGCTGGGCCGCCCTGTCCCAGATCAAGACGTCAGAGGAGTAAGGTCCCGTGGCCGTTCCCAAGCGGAAGATGTCGCGCAGCAACACCCGGTCGCGCCGGAGCCAGTGGAAAGCCGTCGCGGTCTCCACTCAGCCGTGCCCGCAGTGCCGCTCGCCCAAGCTGCCTCACGCGGCGTGCTCGGTCTGCGGCACGTACAACGGCCGCCAGGTCATCGAGGTCTGATTACCGGATCCGGGTGACGCGATCCGACCGATCGCCGCACGGCGGGGAAATCCCGTCCGGCGTCGCGCGGATCGCCGTCGACCTCCTCGGCGGGGACGGGGCTCCCGCCGTCGTGGTTGACGGCGCTCTGCGCGCATGCAGCGCCGATCCAGACCTCCATCTCCTCCTCGCCGGCCCACGGGACGTGGCCGACGAGGTCATCGGCGCGCTCCCGGTCGCTGACCGCGAGCGCGTCAGTGTCAGCGTCATCGACGCCGCCATCGGCATGGCCGACTCGCCGCTGCGCAACATCCGCCGCTCCACGTCGGTGCGCGCGGCCGCCGAGGCGGTCTACACCGGCCGCGCGGACGCGATGGTCTCCGCGGGCTCCAGCGGCGCCGCCGTCGCCGCGTCCGCGCACGTGCTCGGGCGCATGCGCGGCGTGCGCCGCCCCGGGCTCGCCGCGCAGCTGCCCACCGCCCATGGGCCCGTGCTCCTGATCGACGTCGGGGTGACCCTCGACGCGACCATGCTCGAGCTCGTCCAGCACGCCGTTCTCGGCACCGCCTACGCGTCCGTGGGCCTGGGCATCGCGCGCCCGCGCGTCGGGCTGCTGTCCATCGGCAGCGAGCCGGGCAAGGGCGACCGGCTGCGCCGCGCGGTGTCGATCGCGCTGTCGGACATTCCGTTGCCCGCGGGCGGACGCTACGTCGGTCTCGTCGAGGGTTTCGACGTACCGCGCGGAGGCCCCGCCGATGTCGTCGTGACCGACGGATTCACCGGAAACGTCCTGCTCAAGGGGCTCGAGGGTGCGATGGCCGTGACTCGCCCGGCGTTCGCGCCGGCGCAGCGCTCGGCCGCGGCCGACGGGTCCCCCGACGGTGCGGCGCACGGCACCCCCGACGCGCCCGCGCGGCACGAGGCCGCGGCCGTACTGCTCGGAGTGGCGGGCGACGTCGTCGTCTGCCACGGCTCGGCCGCCGGCGCGGAGATCGCCGACGGTATCGCCCTCGCCGCACGCCTACACCGCGACCGCATCACCCCCGCGGTCGCGGGACTCGCCGACGATCTGCTGACCGAACTCTCCTCGGCCGGCGGCCTCACCATCCGTGACGCACTGGGAGAGCGCTCGTGAAGAACCAGAACAGCCTCGAGGCCGCCTTCGGCGTCGACTTCGATCCGGACATGCTCAAGCGGGCGCTGACGCACCGCTCGTACGCGTACGAGAACGGGGGTCTGCCCACCAACGAGCGGCTGGAGTTCCTCGGCGACGCGGTGCTCGGGGTGGTCATCACGACCGCCCTGTTCCAGAACCACCCGAAGCTCGCCGAGGGCCAGCTCGCGAAGCTGCGCGCCAGCGTCGTGAACATGCGCGCCCTCGCGGACGTCGCGCGGCGGCTCGGACCCGGTGGCATCGGGCCGTTCCTGCTGCTCGGCCGCGGCGAGGAGGCGACGGGCGGCCGCGACAAGGCCAGCATCCTCGCGGATACGCTGGAGGCGCTGATCGGCGCCATCTACCTGCAGTACGGCCTGGACACCACCGCCCAGGTGATCCACAAGCTCTTCGACGGGCTGATGGCCGAGGCGGCGATGCGCGGGGCCGGTCTCGACTGGAAGACCAGCCTGCAGGAGCTGACCGCCGGGCGCGGGCTCGGGGTGCCCGAGTACCGCATCGACGAGGAGGGCCCCGACCACGCCAAGCGGTTCACCGCCTGGGTGATCGTCGCGGGGAAGCGCTACGGCGGGTCGCAGGGCGGCAGCAAGAAGGAGGCCGAGCAGCGCGCGGCCGAGGCGGCCTGGCGGGAGCTGTCCGGCGTCCAGCCGGAGTCCGCCGCCTACGCCATCGCCGAGGCGCCCGGTGACACGCACAAGGTCAGCAAGGGCAGCAAGACCAAGCACACGAACGCGGACATCACCGAGACCGACACCGCCGAGGAACCGCGCCCCGATGACGACGATGACGCCGGTCAATGAGATCACCCAGCGCGTCCGCACCACGCTCATCGCATTCCCGCTGGGCATCTATGCGCTGAGCCGCCTGGTGCAGCTGGCGCTGCTGTGGTGGATGTCGCCCGACGACAAGATCCGCGACCGCCTCCTCGCCTGGGACGGCGGGCACTTCGTCCGCGTCGCCGAGGAGGGCTACCCGACCGGGTACAGCTACGACGGCGAGGGCCACCTGACCGGCAACGGCCTGGCGTTCTTCCCCGGATACCCGATGACGGTCCGCCTCGTGCACCTCATCACCCGCCTGGACTACGGCACCGCCGCGATCACCGTGTCCTGGATCGCGGGCGGGGTCGCGGCCGTGCTGCTGTGCGCGCTCGGCACGCGGCTCTACGACGAGCGGACCGGCCTGGCCCTCACCGCGCTGTTCTGCGTGCAGCCGATGTCGATGGCGCTGTCGATGGGGTACTCCGAGGCGCTGTTCACCGCGTTCGTCGTGGGCATGCTGCTGTTCGCGCACCGGGGCGCCTGGCTCCTCGCCGGCGTCCTCGGGCTCGCGGCGGGGCTGACCCGGCCCACGGGCGCGGCCGCGGCGATCGCGCTCGCCGTGGCTGCGGTGATCGCGATCGTCAACAAGCGCCGCGCGGGCGCGGGGGAGGGGGTCTGGAAACCGATTCTGGGCGCCGTCGTCGCGCTCGCGGGCGTGCCGGCCTACCTGCTGTGGGTCGGGCTGCGGGTGGGGGACCTGCACGCGTGGTTCGACATCCAGACCGCGGGCTGGGGCACGACGTTCGACTACGGCGACTCGACGCTGACGTTCCTGCGCGACGCGTTCAAGGCCGGCGACGGCTGGATCCAGGTCAGCATCGCGTGGATGCTCATCGGTGTCGTGATCCTGGCCGTCGTCGCGCTGGTCCGGCGGGTGTGGCCGCCGCTGGCCGTCTATGGCCTGATCGTGCTCGTCCTGGTGCTCGGCCAGGCCGGGTACTACCACTCCAAGCCGCGCCTGCTCGTGCCCGCGCTGCTGATCCTGGTGCCGCCCGCGGTGGCGCTCGGACGCGCGCGGCCGCGCACCGCGGCGCTAGTGTTGGCCGCCTGCGGTGCGTTCGGGCTGTGGTACGGCTCGTACCTGATCACCGTCTGGCACTACGCGATCTAGAGGGGCCTCCATGCCTGAGCTGCCCGAGGTCGAGACCGTCCGCCGCGGCCTCGACAAGTGGGTGTCCGGCCGGCGCATCGCCACGGTCGAGGTGCTGCACCCGCGCGCGATCCGCCGCCACGTCCCCGGGCCCGAGCACTTCGCGGGCATCCTCGCGGGCCGGCGCGTGGGCTCGGTGATGCGCCGGGGCAAGTACCTCTGGCTGCCCCTCGATGACGAGGACGCCCTCGTCGGCCACCTCGGCATGTCCGGCCAGCTGCTCATGCAGCCCGTCGAGGCCGCGGCCGAGATCCACCTGCGGGTGCGGCTCACCTTCGACGACGACGGGCCCGAGTTGCGCTTCGTCGACCAGCGCACGTTCGGCGGCCTGAGCGTCTCGCTCGGGGGCGCCGTGCTGCCGGGCGAGCTCGCGCACATCGCGCTCGACCCGGTCGACCCGCTGTTCGCCGACGACGCGTTCGTGGAGCGGCTGCGCAAGCGGCGCACCGAGGTCAAGCGGGCGCTGCTCGACCAGACGCTGATCTCGGGCGTGGGCAACATCTACGCGGACGAGGCGCTGTGGCGGGCCCGGCTGCACGGCGCGCGCGACACGTCGCAGCTTTCCCGGCCCGTCGTACGCCGCCTGCTCGCCCACGTCCGCGACGTGCTCAACGAGGCCATCGGACAGGGCGGGACGAGCTTCGACGCGCTGTACGTGAACGTCAACGGCGAGAGCGGCTACTTCGAGCGCTCCCTGAACGCCTACGGCCGCGAGGGCCTGCCCTGCAACCGGTGCGGCAGCCCGATCCGGCGGGAGGCGTTCATGAACCGGTCCTCGTACTCCTGCCCGCGCTGCCAGCCGCGGCCCCGTCTCGCACCACGCTGAGCGCGCGGTAGGGGCGCGGGCGCCGGGGCGCCGGGGTGGGCCGGTCGCGCTCGGCGCCGAGCTCCGCCAGGCCGGGCACGAGGCCGCACCAGGCGGGCAGGTCCGCGTAGGGGTCGGGTGCGCCGAGGTCGGTGACGAGCCCGAAGCCGGCCCCGCGGCTCACCTGCATCCGCGCGGCCTCGTCGAGCTCCCACGGCGGCACGGCGTGCACCAGGTGCCCGTCGCCCGGGCGCGAGCCCTCGCCGGACCAGCGCCGGTACTCCCGCCAGCTGCCGTCGAACACGCACACCGGCAGGCCGAGGTCGCGGTACGCCTCGTCCGGCGGCTCACCCGGGTTCAGCACCACGTCGGGCAGGTCGGCGCGGGCGGCGGACTGCGCGACGACCGCGACCGGGCCGATCGCGTACGGGCTGACCGGCGTGCGGTCGAGGAAGACGCCGCGCACCGGGTACCCGCTCCAGCGGTACACGTCCGCGCGGATCTGCGCGACCGGGCGCGTGCCGTAGTCGACGTCCACGTAGCCGAGCAGCCGGACGCCCGCCGCGGCCAGGCGGCTCATGGCCGCGGTCCAGACCGGGTCCCGGCCGCTGCCGGGCCCGCTCGCGACGTCGACGACGACGGTGAACGCCGGACCGTGTCCCGCGACGATCTCCCATGCGTGTGGCCGGGCCAGCGGATGCGCCCGCAGTGGCAGGAGCGTCGGAACCCGGTCCACGACCGGACTAACGATGCTGGGCCCCCTCAAGCACGGCCGGTGTCCACGGTCCAGTAGGCCGTGCGGCCGCGCATGGCGGCCCCGACGCCGATCGATGTGATGTCGCAGTCGAGCAGCATGTCCTTCGTGTCGTCGTCGTGCATCCAGCGCTTGACGACGTCGCCGGCGTCGCCGCCCTTGGCGGTCAGCTCGTCGGCGAACCCGCCGCTGAAGCCGGCCGCGCTGATCCGGTCCTGCGGGCTGCTGCCGTCGCTGCCCCTGGTGCCGGTGAAGTCCCGGGCCGCCATGTCCGCCGCGTGCCCCCGCGCGGCGGTGCGCAGCTTGCCGTCGACCTGCAACGCCTCGCACCGGTGCTTGCGCCGCTCGCCGTTGATCTGCTGCACGACGCGGTCCTCGTAGCCGGCATTGAAGTTCGCGGCCACGAGCGTGGTCTGGGCCGTGGTCGGCGTGGGGGTCCCGGTGGTCGGCTCGGGCGCGGGCGCGCTGCTCGTGTCGGCGGCGCTCGGGGGCGCGACGTCGGGCGGGGGACCGGCCGCCTGCGGGGCCGACGCGTCGCCGCCGCCGCCGAGCGACGGGATGATCACGGCGCCGAGGCCGAAGACGATGAGGACGGCGGTGACGATCGCGGCGATTCCGGTCGGGCCGAGTCTCGCCGTGAGACCCGTCATCGCACTCTCCCGGCCCGTTGTCCCCAGAATTCCCGGACATGACGCTACTTTGCAGTGGCGCCGCGGGGCAACCGGTGGCACACTGCCACGATCGGCGCGGCGTGATGATCACGCACCCGGGTGAGTGAGAACACCCTGGCCAGCACGTTTGGCGTGCCTCTGCGCTTGACTAAGTCGCGCCCCGGAAGGAACATAGAGGGGTCGCCAGTCGCGCCCATTCATGCCCTTGTGCTTCGGTCGCGGGTGCTGGGCGCGCGTTTGCCGGAGTCGACCGGCTGCGCTTAACAAGGAGACGATATGGCTAAGGCCCTCTACGGCCACGTAGGCAGCGCGCCCGACCGGCGCCTCGTCGACGAGGTCACCCAACTGCGTGCCAAGGTTCGGGCGCTCGAGTTCGAGGTCGTTCGGCTCCGCGCCGAAAACGACCGGCTCGCCGCGGCGGCATCGGAAGCGGACCACTTGGTCCGTCTCGCCGAGCCGGCGATGGCCTGATTTTTCAGGTCACCGCAGCCTGCGCAGAACTGCACAGTAAACCCGCGCGCCGACATCCTCTGGGTCTCGGCGCGCAGTCATGTAACGATCCGATCGTCCGATTGGTTGCGCACGTGGTTTGAGTGGCCCGAGTGAGCGGTGTGAGCACGACACGCGCATTATGGTGTGCGGTGCTGCAGGGGAGGGTAGTGTCCCGGCGGTAGCCTGCCCGGTAACACACCTCGACCACCGTGGAGATCCGTGCACCTCAAGACCCTGACGGCCAAGGGCTTCAAGTCCTTCGCGTCGACCACCACGCTGAAGCTCGAGCCGGGCATCACCTGTGTCGTCGGGCCGAACGGCTCCGGCAAGTCCAACGTGGTCGACGCCATCGCCTGGGTGCTCGGCGAGCAGGGCGCGAAGGCGCTGCGCGGCGGCAAGATGGAAGACGTCATCTTCGCCGGGACCGCGAGCCGCGCCCCCCTGGGACGCGCCGAGGTCACCCTCACGATCGACAACAACGACGGTGCGCTGCCGATCGACTACACCGAGGTGTCGATCACCCGCCGCATGTTCCGATCGGGTGAGAGCGAGTACGAGATCAACGGCAACTCCTGCCGCCTGCTCGACATCCAGGAGCTGCTCTCCGACTCCGGCATCGGCCGCGAGATGCACGTGATCGTCGGCCAGAACCGCCTCGACGGCGTCCTGCACGCCCGGCCCGAGGACCGCCGCGCCTTCATCGAGGAAGCGGCCGGCGTCCTCAAGCACCGCAAGCGCAAAGAGAAGGCCATCCGCAAGCTCGAGGCGATGGCGGCCAACCTCAACCGCCTCGGTGACCTCACCACCGAGCTGCGCCGCCAGCTCAAGCCGCTCGGGCGCCAGGCCGAGGTCGCCCGGCGTGCCGCGGGCATCCAGGCCGACCTGCGCGACGCCCGGCTGCGACTGCTCGCCGACGACCTGCACACGCTGCGCGAGACCCTCGACCGCGAGATCGCCGACGAGACGGCCCTGCGCGCGCGGCGCGAGGAGGTCGAGGCCGAGGTCGAGGCGATCAGCGAGCGCCTGAGCACCCTCGAGGCCGAGCACGCCGCCGACGCCCCGGCCCTGGCCGCGGCCCAGGACACGTGGTACCAGCTGTCGACGCTGCAGGAGCGGTACCGCTCCCTGCACCAGCTCGCCGCCGAGCGCCACCGCAACCTCGCCGCCGCCCCCGTCGACGAGCGCCCCGGGCGCGACCCCGACCAGCTCACCGCCGAGGCCGACAAGGTCCGCGAGCAGGAGGAGGAGCTGCGCGCCGCGCTGGAGGCGAGCCAGGAGCGCCTCGCCGAGGCCGTCGAGCGCCGCCAGGACCTCGAGCGCCGCCTCGCCTTCGCCGAGAAGGCCATCGTCGCGGCGCACAAGGCCATCGCCGACCGCCGCGAGGGCCTGGCCAAGCTCACCGGCCAGGTCGAGTCCGCCCGCTCCCGCGCGAACGCCGCCGGCGACGAGATCGAGCGGCTCTCCATCCAGCTCGCCGAGGCCGAGGCGCGCTCGGAGGCGGCCCAGGGCCTCTACGACGAGGCGAGCGCGGGCGCGTCGGTCGCCGACAACGCGGGCGCCGACCTGGAGATGCGCCACCAGGAGGCGACCCGCGAGCTCGACGCGATCAACAACGAGGTGCGCCAGCACAACGACGCCGAGCGCGCCGCGGAGAAGGACGCCGCGCAGTGGAAGGCCCGCGAGGAGGCGCTCGCCATGGGCCTGCGCCGCAAGGACGGCGCCGGCACCCTGCTGGCCCGCTCCGACCGCGTGCCCGGCCTGCTCGGCAGCGTCGCCGCCCTGCTGTCGGTCGAGGCGGGCCACGAGGCGGCCCTCGCCGCCGCGCTGGGCGTCCTGGCCGATGCCGTCGCCGTCTCCGGCGTCGAGGGCGCGGTCGCCGCGGTCGAGATGCTCAAGCAGGACGACGCCGGCCGTGCCGCGCTGCTCATCGCCTCCGCGCCCATGCTCGACACGCCGCCGGTCGAGCGGGTGCCGCTGCCCCCGGGCGCGGCGTGGGCGATGGACCTGGTGCGCGCCCCCGAGGAGCTGCGCCCGGCCCTGGAGCGCGCCCTCGGCGACGTGGTGTTCGCCCCCGACCTCGCGACCGCGCGCCGCATCGTGTCCTACGCACCCGCGCTGCGCGCCGTCACGCCCGAGGGCGACGTCATCGGCGCCTATGCCGCGGCCGGCGGCTCCGGCAAGCAGCACAGCTTCATCGAGGTCCAGGCGGCCGTCGAGGAGGCCCGCCAGCAGAAGGTCGACGCCGAGCGCCGCGTCGCCGAGGCGCGGGAGCTGCTCGGCCTGGCCCGCGGCGCGGCCGCCGCGGCCAAGCAGGTCGTCGCCGAGACCGCCGCGGCCAAGAAGGAGGCCGACACCGTCCGCAACGCGGCCGCGCGCCGCCTCGCCGAGCTGGGCGCGGCCGCGAAGTCGGCCCGGGCCGAGGTCGAGCGGCACGCCGCGGCGAAGGCCAAGGCGGAGGCGGCCCGGGAGTCCGGCCGCGCCAGCCTCGCCGACCTCGAGGAGCGCCTGGCGCTGGCCGAGGAGACCCCGATCGACGACGACCCCTCCACGCAGGAGCGCGACGACCTCGCCGGCGAGGTGCCGGTCGCGCGGCAGCAGGAGATGGAGGTCCGCCTCGCGGTGCGCACCGCCGAGGAGCGCGTCGGCGCCCTCGCCGGCCGCGCGGACGCGCTGCTGCGCCAGGCCGCCGCCGAGCGGGCCGCCCGGGAGCGCGCCGCCGCCCGCAAGGCCACCCGCGCCCGGGGCGCCCGCATCGCCGAGGCCGTGGCCGACGGCGCCGCGTTCGCCCTGGAGCGGCTCGTCGACTCGATCGCCGAGGCGCAGGAGACCCGCGACACCCTCGCCGCCACGCGCGCCGAGCGCGAGTCGGCCCTCACCGACGTGCGCGGGCGCGCCAAGCACCTCAACGCCGAGCTCGACCGGCTCACCAACGCCGTGCACCGCGACGAGGTGGCCCGGGCCGAGCAGCGCATGCGCATCGAGCAGCTCGAGAGCCGCTCGGCCGAGGAGTTCGGCCTCGACGCCGACACCCTCGTCGCCGAGTACGGCCCCCACCTGCCCGTCCCGCCGACCGCGCCCGAGGTCGCCGCGGCCGAGGCGGACAAGCGGCCCGTGCCCGAGCCGGTCCCCTTCGACCGCGCCACCCAGGAGAAGCGCGCCGCCAAGGCCGAGCGCGAGCTGAACCTGCTCGGCAAGGTCAACCCGCTGGCGCTGGAGGAGTTCGCGGCGATGGAGGAGCGCTACAAGTTCCTCTCCGACCAGCTCGAGGACCTCAAGGCCACCCGCCGCGACCTGCTCACCGTGGTCAAGGACGTCGACGACCGCATCCTCGAGGTGTTCACCAGCGCCTACCACGACACCGCGCGCGAGTTCGAGCAGGTCTTCTCGGTGCTGTTCCCGGGCGGCGAGGGCCGCCTCGTGCTCACCGACCCGGAGGACATGCTCACGACCGGCATCGAGGTCGAGGCGCGGCCGCCCGGCAAGAAGATCAAGCGCCTCTCGCTGCTGTCCGGCGGCGAGCGCTCGCTGACCGCCGTCGCCCTGCTGTGCGCGATCTTCCGCGCCCGCCCCAGCCCGTTCTACATCATGGACGAGGTCGAGGCCGCCCTGGACGACGTCAACCTGGGCCGCCTCATCACCCTCTTCGAGCAGCTGCGGGAGCGCAGCCAGCTGATCATCATCACCCACCAGAAGCGCACGATGGAGGTCGCCGACGCCCTCTACGGCGTCACCATGCGATCCGGCGTCACGGAGGTCATCTCCCAGCGCCTGCGGACGGAAGAGGCAGCGTGATCCAACGGCCCACGGCCCTGCTCATCGACTTCGACGGGGTCCTGCGCACGTTCGACCCCTCGACAAATGCCAAGATCGAGCAACGGTACGGTCTGGAGCCCGGGACGGTCCTCGACACCGCCCTCGAGTGGGATCGCCTGCTGCCGGCCATCACGGGCCGCATGACGCGCGCCGAGTGGCTCGCGACCGTGGCCGCGGACCTCGCGCCGCGGGTCGGCGGGCCGGAGCGCGCCACCGAGCTGATGGCGGAGTGGCAGGTCTACCCGGGCGACGTCGCGGCGGACGTCCTGGCCTTCGTCCGCGACGTGCGCGCCGCCGGCCTGCCCGTGTGCCTCGCGACCAACTCGACGATCGAGTTCCCCGACGTGCTCGCCTCGTTCGGCCTCACCGACGAGTTCGACGCGGTCGCGCTCTCGGCCGAGCTCGGGGTGCACAAGCCCGCCAAGGAGTACTTCCAGGCCGCCTGTGCCCTCATCGGCACCCCGCCGCCGCGCTGCCTGCTGGTCGACGACACCGACCGCATGATCCGCGGCGCGCGGGCGGCGGGCCTCTCGGCGTACCGCTACACGCCCGGCGACGATCTCACCTATCCGCGCCGGGCGCTGGGCCTGTAGCTCGACCGTCGGGCCGGTCAGCCCGTCAGAGGCTGGCCTCGACGGCCTGGACGACCTCGGCCGACTTCGGCTCCGTGCGCGGGCCGAAGCGGCCGGCGACGGTGCCGTCGGACGCGACCAGGAACTTCTCGAAGTTCCACCGGATGTCGCCGGTGTGCCCCTCGGCGTCCGGCACCGGGGTGAGCAGGTCGTAGAGCGGGTGCCGCCCCTCGCCGTTGACCTCGATCTTCTCGGTCATGGGGAACGTCACACCGTAGGTGGTGCTGCAGAACTCGGCGATCTCCTCGGAGGTGCCCGGCTCCTGCCCGGCGAACTGGTTGCAGGGCACGCCCAGCACCGAGAAGCCGCGGCCCTCGTACTCCTTGTGCAGCGCCTCGAGGTCGGCGTACTGGGGCGTCAGCCCGCACCGGGACGCGACGTTGACCACGAGGACCGGCCGCCCGCGGAACTGGCCGAGATCGAGGGGCTTGCCCTGCAGATCGGCGATTTCGACGTCATAAAAGCTCATGCGTGTGATCGTATGCCGCACGGCGCGCGGCCTAGGGTGAAGCGTGACCGGTCACCAACTCGCGGTCGGCGCCGTGCTGCGCCGTGGCAAGGACGTCCTGCTGATCAGCGACCCGCCGGACTGGGCGCTCCCGGGCGGCGCCGTGGAGGCGGGGGAGCCGCTGCTGGCCCGGGTCGGTCAGGAGGCGGGCTACGCATCCGTGCTCGCCGAGCGGCTGTTGTGGGTCGCGCGCTACCCCGCGGGCGGGGTGGAGTACGAGATGCTGGGCTTCGAGGTGACCGGCGTCGGGCCGCACGACGGCTCGGGCGCGTGGGTGCCCCTGGCCGAGGCCGTGGACCGCCTGAGCCGCATGTGGTTCGCCCCGATCCGGGAGCCGGCTGTGGCGTATCTCACCGGCCGGGCCCGGGTGGCGACGCTGTGGACGTGGACCGACCTCAACGAGCCGGCGGTGACGCACCCGCACGTCAGCTCAGCTTGAGCGACGCCACCTCGCCGAGGGTCTTGTCCGGCCGGGTGCCCTCGATCGACACGTGCGCCGACCGGCCCTCGATCAGCAGCAGGCCGACGGCGTTGCCGAAGTACGGGCCCGCGGTCTTCTTCCACCGCACGACCGGCTTGCGCAGCCCCACCGTGCGCGCCAGGGAGCGCATCATCCGGGCCGCCGGCGGGTTCCAGCCGAACTTCATCGCCGGCCGGACGAGCTTCGGCATGTCGTTGTGCACCGGCGAGCAGGTGAGCTGGTGGACCGCGCTCTCGACCTCGGGCCCGAGGTCGGCCCGCGCGGCGTAGGAGTGGTGAACGTCACCCGACAGGACGCTGATCGTGGCGGGCGCGGGTGACACGCCGCCGTGCCCGGCGCCGATCTGGGTCAGCAGGGCGCTCAGCGCGTCGAAGGAGCGCCCGAACGCGGCCCAGTGCTCCAGGTCCACGGCCTGGCGCAGCTTCTCGCCGAACCGGCCCACCCAGCCCCGCGGGGACTCGGCCAGGCGCTCGGTCGCGGCCTCCAGGTGGTGGATGGCCGGCGGCAGCAGCCACGGCAGCGAGGAGCCGATGAGCAGGTGGTCGTAGTCGCCCGGGAGCTGCTTGGCGAGCCAGGCCCACTCGCTGTCCGGCAGCATCGCGCGCCGGCCCTGCTCGAGCTCCCGCGCGGCCCGGTTGTCGACCACGACGAGGCGCGTGCGGCCGATGTCGAGGGCATAGCTCCATCGGTACGCCACCGCGCGGTCGCGATCCGCCCGCGCGCCGAAGTCGTCGAGGATCTCGGTCGCGTCCCCGGCCGAGCTCACGGCCGCGTAGACGGGGCACTCGGCCAGGGCGCTCGGGGCCAGGTTGCCCATGTGCTGATACACCCAGTACGACGCCAGCCCCGCCTGGATGCGCTGCGGCCACCAGCTCAGGCCCGACATCTGCTCGCGCCACCGCTGCGACGTGTTCCAGTCGTCGATGATCTCGTGGTCGTCGAAGATCATCACGCTCGGGACGGTCGACAGCAGCCAGCGGATCTCGGGGTCGCCCCACGAGTCGAGGTACAGCTTCGTGTACTCGTGGAAGTCCACCACCTGCGTCGTGGGCGCGTCCGCGCGGCGCTGCTTGCGGCGCCGCTTGAGCCAGCGCTGGATCTTCTCCGGGGTCTCGTCGGCGTAAACTTGGTCACCGAGCAGGACCATGAGATCGGGCCACTCGGTGGGTGCGTCCGAGCGGATGGACTCGATCAGCCGTCCCGCGTAGGCGTCGAGAGCGTCCGGGGGGTAGCGGGTCACGCTGAGCGGACTCGCCTCGCGGCACGAACCGAACACCAGCCGCACGGGCGCCCCCGCGCGGCGGGTGCGGATCACCGGGGGCGGGCACGGGTCGTCCGGCAGCGGCCACACCTCGGCGCCGTCGATCTTGACGCGGTAGGGCGTGACCGCGCCCTCCGGCAGCCCGGCGACCACGACCAGGGCGTAGTGGTGCCCGTGCACGCTGAACGTCCGGGCCGCCCCGCCCGCGGGCCCGGCGTCGATCTCGACGGTCGCCGCGTGCGCCGTCTCCACCCAGACCGTCGCCCGGTCGCCCTCGACGCGCCGCAGCACGGGGCCGAGTACGAGCGGACCGCGGTCGTTGTCGAGCTCGGTTTCGGACATGCTGTTGCGACCTCCGGGGCGTTGCGGGGTGAGCCGGACTGCATCCCGAATGATCCTGCCCGGCCCGTCTCGGCGCCACCGCAGGCCACCGCGGGCCGCGTCTGGGAGGATTCGTGCCATGGAGTCGTACATCGTCTTCGGCCTGGTGCTGCTCGTCGTCATTATCGGGGCCACACTGGCGCTGATCGCGCCCCGTTTCCGCAAGCCCCCGACGCTGCCGCCGTCGGCCCCGCCCAAGGAGCCTTCCGCCCCGGTGGTGGTCAAGGAGCCTCCGGTCGCCGAGGCTCCTCCGGTCATCGAGGTTCCTCCGGTCGAAGAGGCTCCTCCGGTCGTCGAGGCCCCGCCGGTCGTCGAGATCGAGCGGCCCGAGCCCACCGCCGGCCGCCTCGTCCGCCTCCGCGCGCGCCTGAGCCGCTCGCAGAACGTCTTCGGCAAGGGCCTGCTCGCCCTGCTGTCGCGCGACAAGCTCGACGACGACACCTGGGACGAGATCGAGGAGACGCTGATCGGCGCCGACGTCGGCGTCCAGGCGACCACGGACATCGTCGCCAAGCTGCGCGAGCGGGCCCGCGTCCACGGCACCGCCACCGCGGCCGACCTGCGCACGATGCTCACCGACGAGCTCGTCGCGGCCCTGCAGCCGGACCTGGACCGCTCCCTGGCCGCCACCCCGCGCGCCGGCCGCCCCGCGGTGCTGCTCGTCGTGGGCGTCAACGGCGCCGGCAAGACCACCACCTGCGGCAAGATCGCCCGGGTGCTCGTCGCCGACGGCCACAGCGTGGTCCTCGGCGCCGCCGACACCTTCCGCGCGGCCGCGGCCGAGCAGCTGGCCACCTGGGCCGGGCGGGTCGGCGCCGACGTCGTGCGGGGCCCCGAAGGGGCGGATCCCGCCTCGGTCGCGTTCGACGCGGTCAAACGGGGTATTGACGCGGGTGTGGACACGGTGCTCATCGACACGGCGGGCCGGCTGCAGAACAAGGTCGGCCTGATGGACGAGCTCGGCAAGGTCAAGCGGGTCGTGGAGAAGCACGGGCCCGTGGACGAGACGCTGCTCATCCTCGACGCCACGACCGGGCAGAACGGCCTGGAGCAGGCGCGGGTGTTCACCGAGGTGGTCGATGTGACCGGCGTCGTGCTGACCAAGCTCGACGGGACCGCGAAGGGTGGCATCGTCATCGCGGTTCAGCGCAAACTGGGTATTCCGGTGAAGCTGGTCGGCCTGGGCGAGGGCCCCGACGACCTGGCTCCGTTCGATGCCCGACAGTTCGTGGACGCCCTCGTTGGCGCGGACGCGTAACCTCGGACGGTACCTTGGGACGGTAAGGCCCGGCCGCGCACTTCCGGCGGCCGGAGCAAGGCAGGACAGCTCGGTTCCCCGGTCAGGTCAGCGAAGGACGAAGACGTGACGCAGCAGGAGATCCCGCTCCACGGCGGGAACACCTCCGTCGTGGTGCGCTCGGGCGACACCGTGCGCCGCAACGCGGGGCCGTGGACGCCCGCGGTGCACGCGCTGCTGCGCCACCTGGAATACGTCGGGTTCACCGGCGCCCCGCGCGCCTTCGGCATCGACGAGCGCGGGCGCGAGGTGCTGCAGTACCTCGAGGGGGAGTGCGGCGAATACCCGCTGGCCCCGCACTGGGTGACCGACGAGGCGATGGTCACCGTCGCGACCATGCTGCGGATGTTCCACGACGCCCAGGCGGGCTTCCGGCCGCCCCCGACCGCCGTCTGGCGCTCGTTCGGCCCCCCGCCGCCGGACACCGAGGTCATCTGCCACCACGACGCGGCCCCGCACAACGTCATCTGGCGCCCGGACGGGACCCTGTCGCTGATCGACTTCGACCTCGCCTCGCCCGGCGCGCGGATCTACGACGTCGCGTATGCCGCCTGGACCTGGGTGCCGCTGTTCTCCGACCGCGACTCCTACACCCTGGGCTGGAAGCGCCCGAACCGCCCGCGCCGGCTGCGCATGTTCGCCGACGCCTATGGCCTGACCCCGCGCGACCGGCACCGCCTCGTGCGCGTCATCCGGAAACGCATCGTCGATCACATCGAGGGCATTCGACGGATGGCGGCCGCGGGCGACCCGGCTTTCGTGCGCATCGTGCACAAGGGGCATCTCCGGCGTCCCGTGCGTGACCTGCGGCTCATCGACTATGAGCGGCACACGCTGGAGTACGCGCTTCGATAGGACGTTTTCAGAGTGTGAGCCCTTCTTCACACGCTGGAAACATGACGTGACGCGGTAGAAACCGCGCAGCGCCGGTGCGCGAAACCTGAGCCCGCGAAGCTCTCGCGCAACCGGCTGAAGGGCAATGCTGCCTCGAAGGTCGGGAGGGAGGATCTCGACTACTAGGAGGCCAGCGTGCCTGAAGCGACCATCGATACCGGCCATACCGCATGGCTGCTCGTGTCGACCGCTCTCGTGCTGCTCATGACGCCGGGTCTGGCACTGTTCTACGGTGGCCTGAACCGCTCCAAGGGCGTCCTCAACATGATGATGATGAGCTTCTCGACGATCGGGCTCGTCAGCGTCCTCTGGCTGTTCTACGGCTTCAGCGCCTCGTTCGGCTCCGACACGGCCGGTGGGCTGTTCGGTGACCTCGGGCAGTACTTCGGCAGCAAGACCTATATCGACCAGATGTGGGGCGCGACCGCCGACAACGCGAGCGGGATCGGCATCCCGACGTACGTCTTCATGGTCTTCCAGATGACGTTCGCCGTGATCACCGTCGCGCTCATCAGCGGCGCGATCTCCGACCGCGCCAAGTTCGGCGGCTGGCTGCTGTTCGCGTTCGGCTGGGCCACCCTGGTCTACTTCCCCGTCGCCCACAACGTGTGGGGCGGCGGCTGGATCGCCCAGCACCTGCACCCGCTCGACTTCGCCGGTGGTACCGCCGTGCACATCAACGCCGGCGCGGCCGCGCTCGGTGTCGCCCTGGTCCTCGGCAAGCGCGTCGGCTGGCCGCGGGAGAGCATGAAGCCGCACAACGTGCCCTTCGTCGCCCTCGGCGCCGGTCTGCTGTGGTTCGGCTGGTTCGGCTTCAACGCCGGCTCCGAGCTGACCGTCGACGGCGTCACCGGCCTCGCCTTCGTCAACACCCAGGTCGCCACCGCCGCCGCCGTCCTCGGCTGGGTCATCGTCGAGTGGATTCGCGACCGCAAGCCCACCCTCGTCGGCGCCTCGTCCGGCGCGGTCGCGGGCCTCGTCGCGATCACCCCCGCCTGTGGCTTCATCGACTCGTGGGCGGCCGTGCTCCTCGGCCTCGTCGCGGGCCTCGCCTGCGCCCTGGCGGTCAGCCTCAAGTACCGCTTCGGCTTCGACGACTCGCTCGACGTGGTCGGCGTGCACTTCGTCGGCGGGTGGATCGGCTCCCTGTGGCTGGGCTTCTTCGCCAACGACAAGCTCAACTCGGCCATCAGCGGCGCCCTCGGGGCCAAGAACGGCCTGTTCATGGGCGGCGGCGCGGGTCAGCTCGGCGCCCAGGCGGGCGCGAGCGCTATCGTCACGATCTACTCGTTCGTCATTGCCTTCGTGCTCGCCTTCATCATCCAGAAGACGGTCGGCTTCCGGGTCAGCACCGAGGCCGAGGTCGAGGGCATCGACATCGCGGAGCACGCGGAGAGCGCCTACGACCTGACCCCGGGCACCGGCAGCGGTGGCGGCACGGGTGCGTTCGCGATGGCGGGCGTTGGCACGAGCAAGGCCCCCGCGCCGGCGGCGGAAGCCCCGGCGTCGGAAAAGGTTGCCGGATAGCGTCGAGGGATGTCGGAGGGAATGGGCATGAAGCTGGTGACCGCGGTCATCAAGCCGTATCAGCTCGACGCGGTGAAGGAGGCGCTCCACGCGCTCGGCGTGGCGGGCCTCACCGTGAGCGAGGTTCAGGGCTACGGCCGTCAGAAGGGCCACACCGAGGTCTACCGCGGTGCGGAGTACACGGTGGAGTTCGTCCCCAAGATCCGGGTCGAGATCGTCACCGACGAGCTCGACTTCGAGAAGGTCGTGGACGCCATCGTGACCGCCGCCCGCACCGGCAAGATCGGTGACGGCAAGGTATGGGTCACCTCGGTCGACGAGGTGGTCCGGGTCCGCACCGGCGAGCGCGGGCTCGACGCGCTCTAAGCCGCTGCTGATCTCTATCCTCATCACATGACACAACCGTCGGCGCCCGCACCGGTCCTTTCCGCCGGGGCGGGCGCCGACGCGCGAGCCGAGCGCTCGGACGCGATCGACGAGTGGCTCGTCGAGATCTTTCAAAAAGCCGGCGGTTGTACGTCCAATGCCTCGCTCGTCGCCGTAGGTGGCCTGGGCCGTCGCGAATGCGCTCCGCGCAGCGACCTCGACCTGGTGCTGCTGCACCCGGGCGGCCCCGGCGACGAGGCGGCGGCCGACGAGCTCGGCAGCCTCATCTGGTACCAGATCTGGGACGCCAAGTTCGCCCTCGACCACTCCACCCGCAGCCCCAGCCAGGCCCTCGACCTGGCCCGCCAGGACCTCAAGGTGGCACTCGGCCTGCTCGACGCCCGCCTCGTCGCCGGTGACCCGCAGATGCTCGCCGCGCTGCACGCCGGCGCCGTCGCCCAGTGGCGCCGCGAGGCCCGCCACCTGCTGCCGTCCTTGCGCACCCTCACCCAGAACCGCTGGAAGGCCCACGGCGAGCTGGCGTTCCTCCTGGAGGGCGACGTCAAGGAGTCGCGCGGAGGCCTGCGCGACTTCGGCGTCCTGCGCGGCATCGGCTTCGCCGGGGTCGCCGACGGCCCCCGCCCCGCCGTCCGCGGCGCCCATCGGACCCTCCTCGACGTGCGCGACGCCCTCCACACGGTGCGCGGACGCCGCGTCGATCGCCTCCTCGCCCAGGACCGCGACGAGGTCGCCGAGATGCTGGGCTACGGCGACCGCGACGACGTCCTGCGCCGCATCGCCGAGTCCGCGCGCACCATCGCCTACGCCAGCGACGACGCCTGGCGCGCCGTGGAGCGCTGGGCCGCCCCGAGCGCCCGCGGCCACGCCGAGCGCCGCCCCCTCGCCCGCGACGTGGTCGAGCAGCGCGGCGAGGTCGTGCTCGCCCGCGCCGCCGTCACCCCGCGCCCGGACCCGGCCCTGCCCCTGCGCGTCGCCGCGGCCGCCGCCCGCGCGGACCTGCCGATCGCCCACGCCACCCTCGAGTGGCTCGGCGGCTTCGCCGGCCCCATGCCGAACCCGTGGCCCGCGCCCGCGCGCGACGCCCTGCTCACCCTGCTGGGCAGCGGCCCCGCGATGATCTCGGTCTGGGAGGCCTGCGACCGGTACGGCCTCGTCGTCAACTGGCTCCCCGAGTGGGCGCGGGTGCGCAGCCTGCCCCAGCACAACCCGGTCCACCTGTTCACCGTCGACCGCCACCTGGTCGAGACCGCCCGCGAGGCCGCCCGCCTCACCCGCGACGTCGACCGCCCCGACCTGCTGGTCCTCGCCGCCCTCCTGCACGACATCGGCAAGGGCCTGCCCGGCGACCACAGCATCGTCGGGGCCCCGATCGCCGCCGCCGCGGCCGAGCGCCTGGGCCTGAGCCCCGCCGACGTGGCCCAGATCGAGAAGGTGGTGCGCCTCCACCTGCTCATCCCCGACACCGCCACCCGCCGCGACCTGTCCGACCCGCAGACCATCGCCACCGTCGCCGGGGCTGTGGGCGAGGCCTCCACCCTCTCCCTGCTGCACGCCCTCGCCCGCGCGGACGCGGCCGCGACCGGCCCGGCCGCCTGGTCGGACTGGAAGGGCCGGCTCATCGCCGAGCTCGTGCGCCACGTCGAGCGCGCCCTGGACACCGGCGTCGTGGCCCCGCCGCCCTCGCCCGCCGCCCAGCTCGCGGTCCCGGCCCGGCTCCCCGCGGTCCTGCTCGACACCGACTCCGTCTCCGTGACCGCCCCCGACCGCCGCGGCCTGCTGGCGGCCGTCGCCGGCTGCCTCTCGCTGCACCGCCTCGACGTGGTGACCGCCGACACCGTGACGGTCGACGGCCTCGCCCGCATGGTCTGCGCCGTGCAGCCCCGCTACGGCGAGATCGACCGCGACGCCGTCGTGTCCGACCTGCGCCGCGCCGTGACCGGCGACCTGCCGGTGGGCGAGCGCCTGGCCGCCCGCGAACGCTCGGCCCGCCGGAGCGCCGCGTCCGCGCCCCCGCGCGTGGTGTGGCAGCCCCCGACGGCGGCCACGGACGCGACGGTGCTGGAGCTGCGCGCCACGGACACGCCGGGGCTGCTGTTCCGGGTGGCGAGCGCGCTGGAGGATGTCGGCGCCGACGTACGCTCGGCGCGCATCTCCACCCTCGGCGGCGAGGTGGTGGACGCCTTCTACCTGGAGGGCGAGTGGGACGCGCCCGCGCGCCTGCGCGTGGAGTCGGCCGTCCTCGCCGCTGCCACGCCTTCCTAGCCGGCTCTTCCCCGGCCCCGGCGGTACCTTCCGCGCCTCCTGCTCCCGGACCCGCCTCCCGCGCCTCCGCCTCCCGCTCCCGGACCCGCCTTCTGCGCCTCCGCCTCCCGCTCCCGGACCCGCCTCCCGCGCCTCCGCCTCCTGCTCCCGGGCCCTGGATTTGCACCTCCTGCTCCCGTGTTTTGGCTGGCGCCCTTTTCGCTTTGTGGCTTTCCGTCCCTTTACGCTCCGCCACCGCGCTGCGCCGCGGGCCGCGACGCACTGTCCGCGGTCGCGTACCCTTCAAGGGACTCCTACACCGAGGACGGATCCGTCGTGTTTGACACCTTGAGTGACCGCCTATCCGGCATCTTCTCGAAGCTGCGGAGCAAGGGGCGGCTCACTGACGCCGACGTCGACGCGACCGCGCGGGAGATCCGCCTGGCGCTGCTCGAGGCCGACGTCGCGCTGCCCGTGGTCAAGGCGTTCATCGCCCGGCTCAAGGAGCGCGCGCGGGGCGCCGAGGTGTCGCAGGCGCTCAACCCGGCCCAGCAGGTCATCAAGATCGTTCACGAGGAGCTCGTGGCGACGCTCGGTGGCGAGGCCCGCCGGCTGCAGTTCGCCAAGAACCCGCCGACCGTGATCATGCTCGCCGGTCTGCAGGGTTCCGGAAAGACCACGCTCGCCGGCAAGCTCGCCCGCTGGCTCAAGGGCCAGGGCCACCAGCCGCTGCTGGTCGCCGCCGACCTCCAGCGCCCCAACGCCGTCAACCAGCTCCAGGTCCTCGGCGGCCGCGCGGGCGTCGAGGTCTACGCGCCCGAGCCCGGCAACGGCACCGGCAACCCCGTCCAGGTCGCCCGCGACTCCATCGAGCACGCGAAGCGCCAGATGCGCGACATCGTCATCGTCGACACCGCCGGCCGCCTCGGCATCGACGCCGAGATGATGCAGCAGGCCGCCGACATCCGCGACGCCGTCGACCCCGACGAGGTCCTGTTCGTCATCGACGCCATGGTCGGCCAGGACGCGGTCACCACCGCCGAGGCCTTCCGCGACGGCGTCGGCATCACCGGCGTCGTGCTCTCCAAGCTCGACGGCGACGCCCGCGGTGGTGCCGCGCTCTCCGTGCGCCACGTCACCGGCCAGCCGATCATGTTCGCGTCCACCGGCGAGAAGCTCGAGGACTTCGACGTCTTCCACCCCGACCGGATGGCCTCGCGCATCCTCGGCATGGGCGACGTGCTCACCCTCATCGAGCAGGCCGAGCAGGCCTTCGCCGACGACGAGAAGGAGCGGATGGCCGCCAAGCTCATGGGCGGCCAGGACTTCACCCTCGAGGACTTCCTCGAGCAGCTCCAGGCGGTCCGCCGCATGGGCCCCATCGCCAACGTGCTGGCCATGATGCCGGGCATGAACCAGATGAAGGACCAGCTGGCCGAGATCGACGACAAGCACTTCGACCGGGTCACCGCGATCATCCGCTCGATGACCCCGAAGGAGCGCACCAACCCGAAGATCCTCAACGCCTCCCGCCGCGTGCGCATCGCCAACGGCTCCGGCGTCTCGGTCACCGACGTCAACCAGCTGCTCACCCGCTTCGCCGACGCGCAGAAGATGATGAAGCAGATGGGCGGCATGATGGGCCTGCCCGGCGGCCGCCGGAAGGCGACCAAGAGCCCGAAGAACAAGCGCAAGGGCACCAAGGGCGGCAACTCCGGCATGCGCCAGCCCCGCCTCGGCGCCGGCGGCATGCCGCAGCTCCCGCCGGGCTTCGACCCGGCCGCCATGGACCCCAACGCCGCGGGCATGCCTCCGGGCTTCCGCCTCCCGAAGATCGACTTCTCGAAGCTGCAGAAGCGTGACAAGGACTCCTGACCCGCTGCCCGCATCCGGCTCCAGCCCCCGCCCCACCGGTAGCCCCGACGCGCCACCCGCGCGCGGCGGTGACTCCTCGGGCGTGCCCGCCCGCGATGCGGGCGCCGGGCCGGCGACCAGCGGAGACAACGCGTCCGCGTTCTCTTCCCGCGACGCGTCCGAGCGGGGCGTCGGCAGCGCATCCGCGACCGACACTGCTAGCGCGTCCGTGGCCGCCGCCCGCGGTGTGTCCGTGCCCGCCGCCGGCAGCGCGTCCGCGACTGGCATTGCCAACGCGTCCGTGCCCGCTGCCCGCAGCGCGTCCGCGCGCGCATCCCGCGACGCGTCCGCGCGCGGGAACGACGGCGGCCCGGCGCTCCACGTGCGGGGGACGCTGCTGCCCTCCGGCGAGCGGCGCGATCTCTGGCTGGTCGGCGACCGCGTGACCTTCACGCCGGTCGCGGGTGCGCTCACGGTCGCGGACGAGGGCTACATCCTGCCCGGACTCGTGGACGCCCACTGCCACCTGGGCATCCAGCCCGGCGGCCGGCCGTCCGAGGGAATCGACCAGGCGCGGTCGCTCGCGGTCGTGGATCGCGACGCGGGCGTCCTCGCGATCCGTGACGCCGGGTCTCCGATCCCGTACGCCTCCCTCGACGACGACCGCGACGTCCCGCGCCTCGTGCGCGCCGGGCGGCACGTCGCGCCCCCGAAGCGGTACCTGCGGGACATCGGCGTCGAGGTCGGCGAGGCGGACCTGCCCGGCGAGATCACCCGCCAGGCCGGCCTCGGCAGCGGCTGGGTCAAGCTCGTCGGCGACTGGATCGACCGCGGCGTTGGCGACCTCGCGCCCGCGTGGGACGTCGCCGCGATGGCCGGCGCGATCGAGGCCGCGCACGCCGCCGGCGCACGGGTCGCGGTCCACACCTTCGCCGAGGAGTCGGTCGCCGCGCTGGTCCGCGCGGGCGCGGACTCCGTCGAGCACGGCACCGGCCTGAACGAGTCCGACATCGACGAGATGGCCCGCCGCAACACGGCCCTCGTGCCCACGATGATCAACATCGCGACGTTCGGGGGCATCGCGGCCCAGGCCGAGGACAAGTTCCCGACGTACGCCCAGCACATGCTCGCCCTCCGCGACCGCTTCCCGTCGATCGTGCGCGCCGCCCACGAGGCCGGCGTCCCGATCTACGTCGGCAGCGATGCGGGCGGCGGCATCGACCACGGCCTGGCCGCCGAGGAGATGCTCCTGCTGCACCGCGAGGCGGGCCTGCCGGCCGAGGCCGTCCTGCGCGCGGGCTCGTGGGGCGCCCGCGAGTGGCTGGGCTTCCCCGGCCTGGTCGAGGGCGGCCTGGCCGACCTCGTCGTGTACGCCGAGGACCCCCGCACCGACCTGACCACCCTGCTCCGGCCCCGCCGCATCGTGCTGCGCGGCCGGGTGGTCCGCTGAGCCCTCCGCGCGCCTGACCGGGCGACGCGCCAGCACCGGCCTGACCACCCTGCACTCGACTCCGCCGCGTGCTGCGCGGTCGAGTTGGCCGCTGAGCCCTCCGTGCGCCGACCGGGCGACGCGTCCGCGCGTCCGCGTTCCCCGGTCGTCCCTCATTGAGGTGATCCTCAGCCAGGTCGGCGAGACGATCTGGGTGCCGCGGACCCCGGTGCGGCGACCGGCTCCGTCGGGCTGCAGGAGCGCGTCCGCGCGGCGACCGGCTCCGTCGGGCTGCAGGAGCGCGTCCGCGCGGCGACCGGCTCCGTCGGGCTGCAGGAGCGCGTCCGCGCGGCGACCGGCTCCGTCGGGCTGCAGGAGCGCGTCCGCGCGGCGGAGCGCCACCTGCCGGCCGCCGCCCGGTGTGACCTGCTGGGCGGCCGTCCGGAGCGGGCTCGGGAGCGCGAAGCCGATACCTGCCCGATACACTGACCGCGTGCCGTTGCGTCCCGGAAGACCGGTCCTGCACCGGCATTTCACCCATGACACGCTGGTCTGGGCGCCGCTGACGCGCGTGGTCTCCGACGACGAGCAGGGCACCAGCCTCTGGCTCGCGACCGGCAGCCCCGTCATCCGGCAGGTCAACGAGGACGGCGACGGGCCGCGCGGGATGCCGTTCGAGCGGTGGATCGCCGAGCCGAAGAAGATCATCCATGACGTGTACCGCGGGCCGAGCACGCTGAAGTTCCACCCGCGCGGGGCCGCGTACTCGGTGTGGTGGCTGTTCGACCCCGAGCTGCGCTTCCGCGCGTGGTACGTGAACCTCGAGGAGCCCGGGGTCACCTGGGACGACGGCCAGGTCGCGGGGGTCGACCTCACCGACCAGGACCTCGACATGTGGGTCTGGCCCGACCGGCGCTGGGGCTGGAAGGACGAGGACGAGTTCGAGGAGCGACTGGCGCACCCGGACGCGTACTGGGTGAGTGACCCCGAGGCCGTCTGGGCCCAAGGCCACGCGATCGTCCCGATGATCGAGGCGGGGGAGTGGCCCTTCGACGGCACGTGGACCGACTTCCGGCCGCCGGACGAGTGGACGATCCCGGAGCCCGTTGTCGAGGGCTGGGACCGGCCCCGGCAGCGGTGACCGAGGGCTGGACCGGCCCTGGCAGCGGTGACCGACGGCTGGGACCGGCCTGGCAGCGGTGACTGAGGGCTGGGACCGGCCTGGCAGCGGTGACGGGCGGCTGGGACCGGCCCCGCCAGCGCGTGACCGCTCCCGAGCGCGAGTGAATGCAGGTGTCACCGGAACCCCGCGGGGCGGGGCCTACCCAGGGAGCGCGGTTGAGCGTCGTCTTCACCCCCGGCCAGGTGATCATGCACCGCAATGTGCGGCGGGGACGGATCGGGTGGGTGCGGCCCGCTCGCGTCGTGTCCGACGACGAGCGCGGGTTGCTGCTGTGGATCGCGCGGCACACGCCCGTGGTCAACGAGGTGTCCGGCGACGGGTACGGGATGCGGACGATGCCGTTCGCCGACTACGTCACGCGTGGGACCTCGCTCAAGCAGGGGACCTGGAGCGGGCCGGGGGTGCTGAAGCTGCACCGGCCCGGTGATCCCGCGCACTCGGTGTGGTGGTTCCGCAACGATGCGGACGAGTTCACCGGGTGGTACGTCAACCTGGAGCGCCCGGCGATCCGCTGGAGCGATCCGGGTGCCGCGTCCGGGGTCGACGTGACCGACGAGGATCTCGACATCCTCGTGGCGCCGGACCGTACGTGGGAGTGGAAGGACGAGGAGGAGTTCCTCGAACGGCTCGCGCTGCCGGAGCACTACTGGGTCGCGGACGAGGCGGCGGTGCGCGAGGAGGGCCTGCGGGTCGTCAAGGAGATCGAGGCCGGGGGATTTCCGTTCGACGGCACCTGGACGGACTTCATGCCGCCGCCCGGGTGGGAGCTACCCGGCCTCGAAGCCGGCTGGGATCGGCCCCCGCTGCGCTGACGCCCGGCCGGCGCGTCCGCGCGCCCGAGCCACTGGGCCTCCGAGCGAATCGCCCATCCGAGTGACCCGGGCGTCCGAGGCGCCCGAGCCCGAGCAACTGGGCGTCGGAGCGAGCAAGGCGTCCGAGTGACCCGGGCGTCCGAGCGGCGCGCGTCGGAGCGAGCGGGGCGTCCGGCCCGCGTCCGAGCGGCCCGAGCCCGAGCAACTGGGCGTCGGAGCGAGCAAGGCGTCCAAGCGACCCGCCCGTCCGAGCAACCGGGCCTCCGGGTGATCCGCGCGCCCGGGCCACTGGGCGTCCGAGCGGGCAGGGCGTCGGAGCGAGCGGGGTGTCCGAGCGAGCGGGGTGTCCGAGCGAGCGGGGTGTCCGAGCGAGCGGGGTGTCCGAGCGACCCGAGGCGAGCCGGCGGCTCGCACGCAGCCGCGACCGAGCGGTAGCCGAGCGCGTCCGCGCGTGAGATCGGCCGTGAAACGTTCATGGCCGCGGCCGTCGGGTGGCCGAATTCGGGTGAGGGGCGGCGGGCTGCACCGGTGGTACCGGCGAAAAGGGCCGAAAATGGAAAAACTGGCCGCGTCGCGGGAGAGGATGGGCTCACGCGGGGTCGTTTTTGCGCACGGTAGCGGGTCTGGCACAATGGTCTGCTGGTATCCGGTGTGCGTCCGAGCCCTCTAACCCGGCGTCGCGCCAGTCCAACAGAGCAGCCGACGGCGCCATCCCCACGGTGTCCGGGCGGTCGCTCGGCTTCCAACAGATCCAGGAGCGAGCAACCAAGTGGCCGTCAAGATCCGGCTCCTGCGGATGGGCAAGATCCGCAACCCGCAGTACCGCATCGTCGTCGCCGACTCGCGCACCAAGCGTGATGGTCGGGCGATCGAGTTCGTCGGGCTGTACCACCCGAAGGAGGAGCCCTCGCGCATCGAGGTCAACTCCGACCGCGTCCAGCACTGGCTCTCCGTCGGCGCGCAGCCGAGCGAGGCCGTGCAGGCCATCCTGTCCAAGACCGGCGACTGGCAGAAGTTCAAGGGTCTGCCGGCCCCGGCCGAGCCGCTGAAGGTCCGTGCCGCGGCTCCCGACCGCAAGGCCGCCTACGAGGCCGAGGCGCAGGCCGCCGCCGGTCTCGCCGACGCGCCGAAGGCGAAGAAGGCCGCCGAACCGAAGAAGAAGGCCGAGGCCGAGGCTCCGGCCGCGCAGGCGGAGGAGCAGTCCGGTGCCGGCGCCGGCGCGGAGGCCTGACGTGCTGCGCCCGGCGCTCGAGCACCTGGTCAAGGGCATCGTCGACAATCCCGACGACGTCCGGGTGCGGATGGTCGACTCCCGCCGCGGTCAGCGGCTGGAGGTCCGGGTCAACCCGGAGGACCTCGGCACCGTGATCGGGCGCGGCGGCCGCACGGCCAAGGCGCTGCGGCAGGTCATCACGTCGATCGGCGGCCGCGGCGTGCGCGTCGAGATCGTCGACGCGTACTGACGCATGCTGCTCGTCGTCGGTCAGGTCATCCGCGCGCACGGCGTCCGCGGCGAAGTCGTCGTGGACGTGCGCACGGACGCGCCGGCTGAGCGTTTCGCCGTCGGGTCGGTCCTCGAGACCGACTCGACGGCGGTGCGGCATCTGCAGACCGTCCCCGCGGGCGCGTGGCGGCCGCCGCCGACGCTCACCATCGAAACGGTCCGCCCGCACCAGGGCCGCCTCCTGGTGGTCTTCGAGGGCATCTACGACCGCAACCTCGCCGAGGACATGCGCGGCGTCCTGCTGTGCGTGGACAGCGCCACGATCCCGCCGAGCGACGACCCGGACGAGTTCAACGACCACGAGCTGATCGGGCTCGACGTCGTCGACGCCGCGGGGGAGCACGTGGGCGAGCTGCTGCGCATCGACCACGCGCCCGCGCACGACCTGCTCGTCGTGCGGCTCGCCGACGGGCGCACCGGCCTGGTGCCGTTCGTGCGCGAGATCGTTCCCGAGGTCGATGTGCCCGGGCGGCGCATCGTGATCACCCCGCCGGAAGGCCTTTTCGACCTATGAGGGTCGACGTCGTCACGATCTTTCCGGAGTACCTCGCGCCGCTCGACCTGTCCCTGATCGGCAAGGCGCGCGCGAACGGGACGCTCCGGCTGGCGGTACACGATCTGCGGAAATGGACGCATGACGTGCATCGCACCGTGGACGACACGCCGTACGGCGGCGGCCCCGGCATGGTGATGCGGCCCGAGCCGTGGGGTCAGGCCCTCGACGCGCTGGCCGGCCCCGAGACCCATCTGATCGTGCCGAGCCCGGCCGGCGCTCCGTTCACCCAGGCGACCGCGCGCGCCCTGGCGGGCGAGGAGCACCTGATGTTCGCCTGCGGCCGCTACGAGGGCATCGACCAGCGCGTCTTCGACCACGCCGCCGCGCGGATGCGCGTGAGCGAGGTCTCCCTCGGCGACTATGTGCTCTTCGGGGGCGAGGTCGCGGTGCTCGTGGTGCTCGAGGCGGTCACCCGGCTGCTTCCGGGCGTGCTGGGCAACGCCGACTCGCTGGTGGAGGAGTCGCACGCCGACGGGATCCTCGAGGCGCCGATGTACACCAAGCCGCCCAGCTGGCGCGGGCTGGACGTGCCCGACATCCTCCGCTCGGGCGACCACGGCCGCATCGCGCGGTGGCGCCGTGAGCAGGCCCTGCAGCGCACCGCCGAGCGCCGTCCGGACCTCATCGCCGCCCTCGAACGGCGGGCCGCCGACGGTGATCAAGGGGCCTGATTTCAGGTTCCGCGCGTCGATGTGGCAAAGTAGTGAGGTTGCCGCGGCCTGACGTGTCCGGCACCATGATCACAAACCCTCGCGCGCCGCGGAGATCGGGCGTGCCTTGAGTGACGAGGAACAGCCGCGATGAACACGCTGGACGCGCTGGACGCACAGTCGCAGCGGACCGATATCCCGAGCTTCCGCGCCGGTGACACCGTCAAGGTGCACGCCCGGGTCGTCGAGGGCAACCGGTCCCGGGTCCAGGTCTTCCAGGGCGTCGTGATCCGTCGCCAGGGCGCCGGCCTGCGGGAGACCTTCTCGGTCCGGAAGGTGAGCTTCGGCGTTGGCGTCGAGCGCACCTACCCGGTGAACAGCCCGGCCGTCGACCGGATCGAGGTCGTGACCCGCGGCGACGTGCGCCGCGCGAAGCTCTACTACCTGCGTGACCTGCGGGGCAAGAAGGCCAAGATCAAGGAGAAGCGCGAGACCAAGGTCAGCAGCTGACCTCGCGCTTCGCTGGATCGCCGACGGGGAGGGGCGCGGTGCGCACCCTCCCTGCGTCGCGTCCGGGATCGGATCTTTCGGTCATCTGGAGCCGGTCTCCCCAAAGTGGTCTTGTGCATCTAGGCTGACGCCGATGGCAAGTGACCCCTACGGCCGCGATGGTTACGACGATCGCGCCGACGACCAACACCCGCGCGATCGCCCCCTGGATCAGGCGGGCGGACGGCGCGGGCAGCAGCAGCAACCCTTCGGCGGCGTCAGCTACCCGGGCCACGACTACTGGTCGACCTCGGGACGCTCGGACGCCGAAGAGGGGCAGCGCGCCTACGACGGCGGCTGGCCGCGCGACGACCGCGACGCCTACGGGCGTGGCGAGGCGCCGCCCGGCCGCGACGTCGTGCCCGGTCGTCGTGACGTGGAGCCCGGGCGCGACCTCGCGCCGGGCCGGGGTGGTCACCAGCGCGACGACGACTGGAACCCGGGCGGCGGCGGGCGGGGCGACTGGGGTCGCGAACCGGAGCGCGGCTGGAGCCGTGGCGACGATCGCGGCGGCCGGGGCGATCAGGGCGACTGGAACCGCGGGCGCTCCTGGGACGACGACCCGTACGGCTCCCGGCGCGGCCAATGGGACCGCGACGAGCCGCCGATGGTGCGCGACCGCGCGTTCGAGCGCGATCGCGGCTACGACGAGCCCGGGTACGACGATCCGCGGGAACGTCGCGAGCGGGAGCGCGCGGAGCGGTACGAACGCAGCTATGACCGTGGCGAGCGCTCGACGGGCTCGGGTGCCCGGCCCCGCCGGGGTGTCCCGCTCGAGGACGACTCGGTGTCCACCTGGCGCAGCAAGGTCCGCCGCAAGCGCAAGAACATGCCGCTGTGGCAGGAGCTGCCGCTGCTGCTGATCGTCGCGTTCTGCCTGGCCGTGCTCATCCGCACGTTCCTGGTGCAGGCGTTCTTCATCCCGTCGGGCTCGATGGAGGAGACCCTCCTCGTCGGCGACCGGGTGCTGGTCAACAAGGTGCTGTACGACGTGCGGGAGCCCGAGCGCGGCGAGGTCGTCGTGTTCACCGGCCCGGACACGTGGGTTCCCGAGAACCATGTCGACAATGACGCCGGCTTCTTCGCCGAGCTCGGCAAGACCGTCGGCGACCTCGTCGGGTTCGGCCAGCCCGGCGAGAAGGACTTCATCAAACGGGTGATCGGGCTCCCGGGCGACACCGTCGCCTGCTGCGACGTCGACGGGCGCGTCACGGTCAACGGTTATCCGCTCGACGAGTCGGCGTACCTCTACGACAACTCCCCGCTGGACGCCGCCCCGAACCCGAAGCAGTGCACGGCGCGCCGGTTCGGGCCGATCAAGGTCCAGGCCGGGCAGATGTTCGTGATGGGCGACCACCGCGGCGTCTCCCAGGACTCGCGCTGCCAGGGCCAGGTGCCGATCGACAACGTCATCGGCCGCGCGTTCGTGATCCTCTGGCCGAGCAGCCGCTGGGGCTGGCTACCCGTGCCCGACACATTCAAGAACGTCCCGAAGCCAGCGGCTTTGGCGCCACCTGGGCCGCACGTCACGCGTGCGCACAACAACCCGTTGGTCCCGGATATGGTACTTGTGCCGATCGCTGTCTCGTTCTCGCTTTCGACCCGTTCGGCGCGTCAGGAGCGGTTGAGGCGTCGCCGATGGTGACGAGCACGTACCCTTCAGGGCGTGATTGACGAGCAGACCAAGAAACCCAGTAGCTTCTGGCGCGAACTGCCGGTGTTGCTGGGCGTGGCGATCATCGTCGCCGTCGTCGTACGCGCCTTCGTCCTGCAGACGTTCTTCATCCCGTCCGAGTCGATGGAGAACACGCTGCTCATCAAGGATCGCGTGCTCGTCAACAAGCTGGTGTACGACTTCCGCTCCCCGCATCGCGGCGAGGTCATCGTCTTCACGGCGCCGGATTCGTGGCGCAACGACCCGTCCGAAGAGGACTTCATCAAGCGCGTCATCGCCGTCGGGGGCGACCACGTCGTGTGCTGCGACGACAAGCAGCGCATCACGATCAACGGCACGCCGCTGGACGAGTCCTACATCTACGCCAACGCCGACGGGCTGCAGGACCTCCCGAGCGAGGAGCAGTTCGACGTCACGGTGCCCAAGGACCGCCTGTGGGTGATGGGCGACCATCGATCCCGCTCGGGCGACTCGCGGTACAACTTCATCCGCACCAAGGATCCCAACCAGGCCACGATTCCCGAGGACGCCGTGATCGGCCGCGCCTTCGTGGTCTTCTGGCCCTTCAACCGGGCCAAGTGGCTCAGCGTCCCCGACACCTTCGACAAGGTGCCGGATCCGACCTCCAAGTGATTGCGTCGTAGTCTCGTCGGTATGACGGAGGCCGCGGCAGACATCGACCGCCGGGCGGCGCGGGTGCTGCTGCTCGACCCGTCCGGGCGCGTTCTGCTCATGCGCGGATGCGACCCGGCGCGGCCCGAGCACCGCTACTGGTTCACCGTGGGCGGCGGCCTGGAGGCGGGGGAGTCGCTCGCCGACGCGGCCGTGCGCGAGGTCTACGAGGAGACCGGGCTGCGCATCACCGGGGCCGACCTGGTCGGGCCCGTCCGCACCGATCGGGTCGAGTTCCCCTTCGATGGCCGTTGGTACTCGCAGGAGCAGACGTTCTTCGTCGTGCGCTCGGAGGCGTTCACCGCGGACCTCTCCCACCTCGCCGACTACGAGGCCACCACCGTCGACAGCACCAGGTGGTGGTCGGCGGACGAGCTCGCCGCGACGTCGGAGCGCTTCTACCCCGCCGACCTCCCCGGCCTCCTGCGGGAGGTGGCCTGAGATGCTCGCGCCTCCGCGCACCGTCGTGCATCGCGCCGCGGGCCTGTGGGCCCTCGAACGGGCCCTGCAGCGGCGCGGGTTCAACCGGGTCGCCGGCGCCGACGAGGCGGGCCGTGGGGCCTGCGCGGGGCCCCTCGTCGTGGGCGCCGTCATCCTGCCGCAGGGCCGCCGCGGCGAGATCGAGGAACTCAACGACTCCAAGCTGCTGACGGCGGCCGCGCGGGAGCGCGTCTACGAACAGGTGATCCGGCGCGCTGAGGCGTGGACCGCGATCGTGATCCCGCCGGGCGACATCGACCGCCGCGGGCTGCACGTGTGCAACCTGGCCGGCATGCGGCGCGCCCTCGCGAGCCTGTCGGTGCGGCCGGAGTACGCGCTCACCGACGGCTTCAAGGTCGACGGCCTGGGCATCCCCGGCCTCGCGGTCTGGAAGGGTGACCAGGTCGCCGCGTGCGTCGCGGCCGCGAGCGTCGTGGCGAAGGTCACGCGGGACCGGATCATGGAGCAACTGCACGAGACGTACCCGCAATACGGCTTCGACGAGCACAAAGGCTACGCGACTCCGGTGCACGGCGCGGCGCTGCTGGCCCACGGGCCATGCCCCGAGCACCGTTTCTCCTACGCGAACGTGGCGGCGGTGGGGCGGCCGGGCTCACGGCGCGGTAACGTCGGCGTGGCGCCCGGCGAGGCCGCACGGGTTCCGGCGCAAGTGGGCGACAATGTGGCTATGGAAGGCGGACCGCGATGAGCGCCGAAGATCTCGAGAAGTACGAAACCGAGATGGAGCTCCAGCTCTACCGGGAGTACCGCGACATCGTCCGCCAGTTCTCCTACGTGGTGGAGACCGAGCGCCGGTTCTACCTGGCCAACCAGGTCGACCTGCACGTGCGCAACTCGGACGGCGAGGTCTACTTCGAGGTCGAGATGCACGACGCCTGGGTCTGGGACATGTACCGGCCGGCTCGCTTCGTGAAGAACGTCCGCGTGATGACCTTCAAGGACGTCAACGTCGAGGAGCTCGAGAAGCCCGACATCTCGCTGCCCGACAACGGCTTCGGCGGCTGATGCGTCAGCGGCGGGTGCGTTAGCACACCGCGACCCGGCCTGTCAGTCCCTGTGCAGGCCGGGTCCAGTTATCCACAGGCAGCAAGATCGCGTTTGCCCCGGCGGCCAGAATCCGCAACGCTCGCGGCCATGTTGAAGAACTTGACCCGCATCGGGCTCCTCGTCCTCGCCGCCACCGCCGTTGCCGCGGCCTCCACGGCCATTGCCGCCGCCGCCTCGGTCTTGTCCACGCCCAAGCGGGCCGCGGCCTCCTCCTTCTCGGCCGGCGTTGCCGAGGCGCCGGCCGAGACTCCGGCGGACGGCGTGTTCCAGGCGCCGCTCGACGGCCCGGTGACCGTGACGAGAGGCTTCGAGCCGCCCTCGGACCGCTATGCCGCGGGCCACCGGGGCGTGGACCTCGCGGGCGCCCCCGGCCAGACCGTGCGCAGCGCCGGCGAGGGCACGGTCGTCTTCGCCGGGATGGTGGGCGGCCGGCCGGTGGTGAGCGTGGAGCATCCCGGCGGCGTGCGCACCACCTACGAGCCGGTCTCCGCGACCGTGGTCCGGGGCCAGGCGGTCTCGCGCGGAACGCCCCTCGGCACGCTGAGACCGGGCCACCCCAACTGCCCGGTGACGGCGTGCCTGCATTGGGGCCTGAGAACCGACGGCAGCGTGTACCTCGACCCGATGACACTGCTCCGCGCCGCGCGCGTGCGCCTCCTACCGTTGCACTGACCCGCGCTCCTCCGATTCGTTCGAGCGCCTCATGCGAGCAGCTTCGGCAGCCCCGCCGCCAGCCGCTGATAGTCCTCGGCCCGGTTGTAGATCTGGCCGGACAGTCGCAGATACCCCCGCCCGCGCCACGCCGCCAGCCCGACCTCGGCCGAGAGCTCGTCCGAGATCCGCCGGCGCAGCGCGGCCGCCGCCTCCGGGTCGCTCGCCACGCCCGGGCGCAGCGGGATCAACGTCATCGGGAGCCCGGTCGCCGCCGGCACCTCGGCCTCGAGTGCCTCCGCGACCACGCGCTGCCCGTACTCCGCCAGCGCCGCGTTGTGCCGCCGCACCGCCTCGATTCCCAGCGTGCGCAGCACGAACAGTCCCGTGGGCGCGGCCAGCCAGGGCGTGTAGTCGTGCGACCCGAGCCACTCCAGGTTCGCGGGAAAGCCGGCCTCGGTGGACCACGACAGGACCAGCGGCCGGATGCGTGCCCGCCGCGCGGGCGCGACGGCGAGCAGCGCCGTGCCGCGCGGCGCGTACGCCCACTTGTGCAGGTTCCCAGCCCAGTAGTCGGCCCCGAGGTCGCTCACCCGCGGGTCGATGATGCCCGGCACGTGCGCGGCGTCGACGTGCACCGCCACCCGCTCACCCCAGCGCTCGCGCACCGCCTCGACGATGCGCCGCACCGGGAACACGCGCGCGGTCGCAGCGGTGATGTGGTCGACGATCACCAGCCGGGTCCGGGGCGTGGTCGCCTCCAGCACCGCCGCCGTGACCGCCGCGTCGCCGGCCTCCAGCGGCACCCGCGCGACTCGATGCACCGCGCCGGTGCGCCGGCACGTCGCGGCGATCGCCAGGTCCACGGCACCATAGCCGTGATCGGTCGTCACGATTTCATCCTCGGTACCGAGATCAAGGCTTCCGAGCACGATCGACGTTGCCGTGGAGGCGTTCTCGACCAGCGCCGTGCCCTCGGGGTCGGCCCCGACGAACGCGGCGAGGTGGCGCCGCACGTGGGCGATGCGCTCCTCGAGCCCGACGGCGAAGAACCGGTGCGGGTTGGCTTCCATCTCCTCGCGTACCCGCTGCTGAGCCCGTTGCACCGCCACCGGCACCATCCCGAAGGCGCCGTGGTTCAGGTGCGCGACGGCTGCGTCGTGCGAGAACAGCAGCCGAGCACCGGGAATCGGCTCGGGAGCGGACACATCCACGATCTTAGGGCTCCCACCCTGGCTCCCGCGCCCACTTGCCGCGGACCGATCCTGCTCACCCACCTGGCGTCCTGCGCGCCCGCGTCCTACGCTCCCGCGTCTTTCGCGCTCGCGTCTTTCGCGCTTGGCTACGTCGCGTCTTTGGCGCTCGCGTCCCACGCGCTCGCGTCTTTTCGCGTTCGCGTGGGTTGCGTCTTACGCCCGGGGGTGTGCCTGTTCGTACGCGGCACGCAGGCGCTCGATCGACACGTGGGTGTAGATCTGGGTGCTCGACAGCGACGCGTGCCCGAGCAACTCCTGGACCGAGCGCAGGTCGGCCCCGCCCTCCAGCAGGTGCGTGGCCGCGGAGTGCCGCAGGTCGTGCGGCGAGGTGTGGGGCAGCCCGGCCGCTCGTGCGTACGCGTCCACGATCCGCCGCGCCGCGCCCGCCTGCAGCCGGCCACCGCGCGCGCCGAGCAGGAGCGCCGCGCCGCTCCCGGTGCCCTCGAGGGCCGGGCGGCCGTGCCGGAGCCAGGCGGTCAGCGCGTCGTCGGCGGGCAGCCCGTAGGGCACCGAGCGCTCCTTGTCACCCTTGCCCACCACCCGCACGACGCGGCGCATCCGGTCGACGTCGCCGAGGTCGAGGCCGCACAGCTCACTGACCCGGATCCCGGTGCCGTAGAGCAGCTCCAGCACCAGCCGGTCCCGCAACCCCAACGCGTCCGCGCGGCCCGACGGCGACGTCACCAGCGTCTCCGCCTGGTCCGCGCGCAGCACGCTCGGCAGGTCCCGGTGCGCCTTCGGGCTGGCCAGACGCTGGCCCGGGTCCGTCTCGAGGAGTCCCTCGCGCTTGGCCCAGGCGGTGAACGTCCGCGCGGCCGCGGCGTGCCGGGCGAGACTCGTGCGGGCGTCCCCGGCCGCGCGCCTCCGCGCGAGCCACCCGCGCAGCACCGCGAGGCTCAGCCCCGCGGGCGCGTCCGCGCCTCCGGCCGCCGCGTGGTCGAGCAGGGACACGACATCGCCGACGTACGCCCGCACGGTGTGCACCGACCGGTTCCGCTCGGCCGCGAGGTACCGCGCGAAGTCGTCGACCGCGTCCCGCATGCCCGCGGGCAGCCGCTCGTGCAGCTCGGCGGTTCCAGGCGCGGGCGCGGCGGCCTGCCCGCGTCCGCCGCTGCGACCTGCGGCGCCGCCACGTGACGCGGCGGAACTGCGCCCCGCGCGGCCGCGCGCGTTCGCGCGTTGTCGATCGGCGGCGGGTGCTGTGCCGGCCTTCGCCGTCGCGCTTGCCCGCGCGGTCGCCGCGACGTCGCGCAGCCGCTCGGACGCGTGTGCGCCGGCGCCTGTATCAGCGCCACCGGCTGTGTCATCGCCCGCGCCGGCGTCCGCGCCCGCGCCGGCGTCCGCGCCGGCGTCCGCGCCCGCGCCGGCGTCCGCGCCGGCGTCCGCGTCCGCGCCGGCGTCCGCGTCCGCGCCGGCGTCCGCGCCCGCGCCGGCGTCCGCGCCCGCGCCGGCGTCCGCGCCTACGCCTGTGTCAGCGCCCGCGTCTACGCCGGCGCCGTCCGGCGATGCCTCGCGCGGAGTCAACGGCGCTGCTGCTCTTCGAGGAACCGCTCGATCAGCCCGCGCACCACGGCCGCCATCGTGAAGCCGTGCTCGGTGCACCACTCGCGCAGCTCGGCGTGCCGCTCGGCCGGCAGCCGGAACGTGACCAGCTGGCTCTCCTCACCGGGCGGCAGCGACCCACCCAGCACGCCGTGCGAGGCCGACTCCTGGCCGAGGTCGGGCGGGCCGATGAGGTTCCGGCCGCGCAGCGCCGCGGTGGCGAAGAGCGAGCTGCGGTCCATGGGCACGGTGCGTCCGAGGAGCCAGGCGGTGATCTCCTGGCGGGTCGCGGTCGGGAGCGTCTCGAGCAGCTCCACGAGTTTCTCGACCGGAGCAGTCATACCGACACGATAGCGCCCGATATCCCGCTATCACTATGCGTCGGCTCGATCGAGCGGACGCGTACGCCTTGGATTTCTTCGATCAGTTCCGGCAGCATCCGGTCGATCACCGGGCCGGGGACGCTGACCACGAACTCGTCCGTCGCCACGGAGCCGTCGCGGCCGAGCACGCGCATCTGGCGGATGTCGACGCCGAGGCGGCCGAGCAGCGTGGTCACCTGGCCGAGCGAGCCGGGCCGGTCGGGAAGTTCGACGATTACGTGACGTAGCGACATGGGGCAAGCCTGACGACGCTGCGTTTCCCGGCCGTTACAACGCCACGTCGCCCGGCTTTCCGAGAATTCGTTGACAACGTCAAGGGATATGATGACGATGTCAAGCATGACTATCGAGTCGGTCGCGGCGTTCCGGCGGTTCAACCGCTTCTACACGAACCTGATCGGCGTACTGCGGGCCGGACTGCTCGACTCGCCGTATTCGCTCGCCGAGGCCCGGGTGCTCTACGAGCTCGCCGCCGCGCCCGCGCGCGTGCTGGACGTCGCGGATCTGCGGCAGGGCCTCGACATGGACGCCGGCTACCTGAGCCGCATCCTGGGCCGGTTCGAGGGCGACGGCCTGGTCGTGCGGGAGCGCTCGGACGCGGACGCGCGCAAGCAGCGCATCCGGCTCACCGACGCCGGGCGGACGGCCCAGGCCGAGCTCGACCAGCGCTCGGACGCGCAGGCGGCGGCCCTGCTGGGCGCGGTGACGGAGGTGGACCGGCGGCGCCTCATCGGCGCCATGGACGCCATCGAGACGATTCTCGGCGGCCGCACGGCATCCGCGCCCACGGTCGTGCTGCGCCCGCCGGGACCGGGTGACCTCGGCTGGGTCGTCCAGCGCCACGGGGCGCTCTACACCGCGGAGTACGGCTGGAACGACGAGTTCGAGGCGATGGTCGCGCGCATCGTCGCGGACTACGCCGAGTCGCACGACCCGCGCTGGGATCGCGGCTGGATCGCCGAGGTCGACGGCGAGCCCGTCGGCTCGATCTTCTGCGTCCGCGCGGGCGAGGGGACCGCGAAGCTTCGGCTGCTGCTCGTCGAGCCCAAGGCTCGCGGACTCGGCGTCGGCGGCCGCCTCGTCGATGAGTGCGTCCGCTTCGCCCGCAGCGCCGGCTACCGCGACATGGTCCTGTTCACGCACGACATCCTCGGCGCCGCCCGCCGCCTGTATCAGCGAGCCGGGTTCGAGCTCGATCACGAGGAGCGCCGGCCGGCCTACGGCCAGGACCTCGTACACCAGCACTGGCGGAAAATTTTCTGACGACGGCCCGGTTGCGGCCCCAAGCCGCCCGGCCTGCGCCGCGACCCGGCCGCATACCAACATCACCGAACCCCCTCGAACTTATCCACAAGCACCTCGTTGTCCACAGGTTTGGGCTTCGGCGCGACGCAGTGATCACCCCGATCCGCGAAAGTCGCCCGCATGACGAACCACAACCAGCTCGTCGGCGGCTTCGGTGAACGCGTCGCCTGCCGATACCTCGTCTCACAGGGCCTCGTCCTGCTCGACCGCAACTGGCGCAGCTCGGCGGGTGAGCTCGACGTGGTCGCCCGCGACGGCGCCGACGTGGTGTTCGTCGAGGTCAAGACCCGCAGCAGCACCCGATACGGCCACCCCGCCGAGGCGCTCGTGCCGGCCAAGGTCCGCCGCCTGCGCACGCTCGCCCAGATGTGGCTGGCCACGAACGACGTGCACTGGGAACGCGTCCGGTTCGACGTGATCGGCGTGCTCGTCGGCCGGGGCGTGGCCATCCAGCACCTGCGCGGGGCGTTCTGATGGGGTACGCCCGCGTGCACTCCGTCGCCCTGCACGGCGTGGCCGGCGAGGTCATCGTCGTCGAGGCCGACGTGGCCCCCGGCCTGCCCAGTCTCGTCGTCTCCGGCCTGCCGGACGCGGCGCTGAGCGAGGCCCGCGACCGTGTCCGGGCGGCCGTGCAGAACTCCGGCGCGTACTGGCCTCAGGCGCGCATCACCGTCAACCTCCTCCCGGCGCACGTGCGCAAGCACGGCTCCGGCTTCGACACGGCCGTGGCGATCGCGGTGCTCGCGGCCGGAGCCGCGCTGCCCATCGGACGGCTCAAGGGCGCCGTGATCCTCGGCGAGCTGGGGCTCGACGGCACCGTCCGCCCGGTTCGCGGGGTGCTGCCCGCCGTCCTGGCCGCGAGCCGCGCCGGGAAGGAGCTGGCTCTGGTGCCGCTGGCAAACGTCACCGAGGCCCGCCTCGTCCCCGACATCGAGGTCCGCGCCACCGACAGCCTCGGCCGGATCATCGGCTACCTGCACGGCTCCGAGAACCTGCTGAACCCGATCTCCGAGCCGGCCACGGAAACGTCCACCACGCTCGACCTCGCCGACGTGCTTGGTCAGGAGCGAGGACGCCGCGTGATCGAACTCGCCGCGGCCGGTCGCCATCACATCGCCATGTTCGGTCCGCCAGGTGCCGGCAAGACGATGCTGGCCGCTCGGCTACCCGGTGTGCTGCCGCCCCTCGACGACGAGGAGGCGATCGAGGTGACGGCCCTGCACTCGATCGCCGGGACGCTTGCGCCGAGCGGAACGCTGGTTCGCCGGGCACCGCTGCAGGCCCCGCACCACACCGCCTCCGTCGCCGCCCTGGTCGGTGGCGGACCCGGCCTCGCCAAGCCCGGGGCGATCAGCCTTGCCCATCACGGCGTGCTGTTCCTGGATGAGTGTGCCGAGTTCGCCTCCGGAGTCCTCGACTCCCTGCGACAACCCCTGGAACAGGGGCAGGTCAGGCTTCGGCGTGCCTACGGCGAAACCGTCTATCCGGCTCGGACCCAGCTCGTGATGGCCGCCAATCCGTGTCCCTGCGCTCGACCGGGCGGCCGCCAGACGTGCCAGTGCCCGTCGATCGTCCGCCGGCGGTATCAGGCCCGGCTCTCCGGACCGCTGATGGATCGCGTGGACCTGCAGGTCGATCTCGATCCGGTCCGTTCCGCGGCACTGCTGGGCACCGAACATGTGGAGCCGTCCTCGATCATCGCGAAGCGGGTGCTGGAGGCCCGCGGCACTGCGGCGGCGCGCTGGGGACGCAGCGCGAAGACGAACGGCGACGTCCCGGCCTCGATGCTGCGCGACGGTCGGTTCCGGCTCTCGAAGTCGGTGCTGCATCCGCTGACGATCGAGATGGACCGTGGCCGGCTCTCGGCTCGAGGCTTCGAGCGGTCGGTGCGGGTGGCGTGGACGATCGCGGACCTCGATGGGCGGGAGCGGCCCGAGGCGGCGGACGTGCGGGAAGCGCTCGAGCTGCGTTCGAGGAGCGTGCGATGAGGCCGGGGGAGGAGCGGGCGGCGCGCATGGCGCTCGGAATGCTCGTCGAGCCCGGCTGCCGCGAGCTCGGTGTGCTCGTGCGCGCGGTCGGCGCGCAGGAGGCGTTGGCTCGGGCGGTCGGCGGATACGGCATCTCGCGGGCGCTGTCGGGGGCGGTGCAGGCGAGGATGCGCGGCTCCGGCGTGGAGGGCTCGCCGGACGTGGGCGCGCAGCTCGCCGAGCGGATGGAGGAGCTGGCGGGGCGGCTCGGGGCGCGGATCGTCACCGCGGCCGACGAGGAGTGGCCGTTGGCGCTCGACGACCTGGTCAAGGCCAGCCGCGAGGGCAACATGCTGCGCCGGGACACCGATCCGCCCATGTGTGTCTGGCTGCGCGGGCCGCTGCGGTTCGCCGAGACGCTGGAGCGGTCCGTGTCGGTGGTGGGCGCGAGGGCGATCACCGGGTACGGCGCGTATGTCGCATCGGAGTTCGCGTACGGGCTCGCGGAGTGTGGGTGGACGGTCGTGTCCGGCGGGGCGCTCGGCGTCGACGTGACCGCGCACCGGGGTGCGCTGGCCGGGGCGGGCGCGACGGTCGCGGTGCTGGCGTGCGGGATCGACAAGGCGTACCCGGCGGCGAACGCGGCGGTGCTCGAGCAGATCGGCGACGAGGGGCTGCTGGTCACAGAGTGGCCGCCCGGGACCCACCCGCACAAGACGCGGTTCCTGACCCGCAACCGGGTGATCGCCGCGGCGACGAGGGGCACGGTGATGATCGAGGCCGGGTCACGCAGCGGGGCGCGCAGCACACTCGGGTACGCCCGGCTGCTCCAACGCACCGCGATGGTCGTGCCCGGGCCGATCAACTCGCCGATGTCGGTCGGCTGCCACGTCGAGCTGCGGCAGCCGGGCACGGTGCTGGTGACCCGGGTCGAGGAGATCATCGAGGAGATCGGCAGCGTCGGGGAGCTGGCCACGCCGATCCAGGGCGCCGGGCGGCCCGAGGACGTCCTCGATCCGCTGCAGGCCCGCATCCTCGACGCGGTCCGGCCGCGGCGGGCCACGACGGCGGAGCAGATCGCCGCCGCGGCCGGGGTCAGCGGGCGCGATGCCCGGCGGAATCTGCCGCTGCTGGAGGAGCTCGGGTTCGTGGTGTCGGGGGCGGACGGCTATCGGCTCAGCAGCGAGCCACGCGGTCCGGTCGAGGGCGAGGCCCCGCCGGCGGGGCGCCGGGGGAGCGCGGAGCCCCGACCGGCCGGCGGAGAGGAGGCGTGGTGAGCGGGTCAGAGCCGTTGCAGCCGCGCGACCGCCTCGTCGAGGACCTCGTCGCGCTTGCAGAACGCGAAGCGGACGAGCCGCCGGCCGGCCTCGGCGTCGTCGTAGAAGACCTGCGTCGGCACCGCGACGACGCCGCAGCGCTCCGGCAGCGCCAGGCAGAACTCGACGCCGTCGGTGCCGCCCAGCGGGGTGATGTCGGCGGTGACGAAGTACGTGCCCTCGGGCTGCAACACCGCGAACCCGGCCTCCGTCAGGCCCTTGCACAGGCGGTCGCGCTTGCGCTGCAGCTCGTCGCGGAACTCCTGGTAGTAGGAGGCCGGCGACTCCAGGGCCACCGCGATCGCGGGCTGCAGCGGGCCGGCGTTGACGTACGTCAGGAACTGCTTCACCCGCGTCACGGCCGACACCATCGGACGGGTGCCGCACACCCAGCCGATCTTCCAGCCGGTGCACGAGAACGTCTTGCCGGCCGAGGAGATCTGCAGCGTGCGCTCCCGCATGCCGGGCAGCCCGGCGAGCGGCACGTGCGGGGCGGCCGCGTCGCTGAAGATCAGGTGCTCGTAGACCTCGTCGGTGACGGCCAGGACGTCGTACTCGACGCACAGCTCGGCGATCTGGGTGAGCTCGGCCTCGGTGAAGACCTTGCCGGTCGGGTTGTGCGGGGAGTTGAGCAGCACCAGGCGGGTCCGCGGGCCGAACGCGGCGCGCAGCTCGGCCGGGTCGAAGGAGTAGCGGCCCTCGGCGGCCCGCAGGGTGACCGGGCGGCGGACGGCTCCGGCGAGCGCGATGGATGCGGCGTAGGAGTCGTAGTACGGCTCGAAGCAGACGACCTCGTCGCCGGGCTCGCACAGGGCGAGGATGCTCGCCGCGATCGCCTCGGTCGCGCCGGCGGTCACCAGGATCTCGCCGTCCGGATCGTACTCGAGGCCCCAGAAGGACCGCTGGTGGGCCGAGATCGCGGCGCGCAGCTCGGGGATGCCGGGGCCCGGCGGGTACTGGTTGCGGCCGCCCCGGATCGCCGCGGCCGCCGCGTCGAGCATCGCGGCCGGGCCGTCGGTGTCCGGGAAGCCCTGGCCGAGGTTGACGGAGCCGGTGCGTACGGCGAGCGCCGACATCTCCGCGAAGATGGTGGTGCCGAACGGGCGCATGCGGGCGATGAGCGGATCACGCGAGGCGTCAGTCACCCCCCGAGTATGCGGCCGGGAGCGGCGCTCGGGCCGATGCGGTCCGGGCACCGTGGACGCCGCTTCAGGTGCGGGCCGGTGCGATCGGCGAGCATCCCCGGGCCGTGGGCTGGGCTGGTCGGGCGGGGGAGTTACGCGCGTACGAGGACTCCGGGCGCGGACCGGCGAGCGGTGAGAGCGGAAGGGCCGCGGGGCGTGCATGAGGAACGCCGGCGATCCCGAGAGTCCTGGTCAGGGGCTACGGGGCGTGGTTGGCCGGCAGCGACGCAGATTACAAGGACCTTTGCCGGGTGGCGAGGATCATGCCGAGGGCCTACCGTGACGGACCGTGGATGGACGCCGGAACTTCTCCTCGGACCCGGACGCGGATTCCCGCTGGTACCCCGAGGACCGTGGATACGACGACCGCGGGTACGACGACCGCCGTGACGACCGGGGGCACGACGACCGTGGCCGCGGTGAGCGGGCCCGGGACGAGCGCTCGCGCGGTCGCGACGACGCGGACCGCGGGTACGGCGAGGATCGCGGGTACGGCGAGGACCGTGGGTACACCCCGACGCGGTACGCGGACGAGCGGGAGTACGACGAGGGCGGGTACCGGGTTCCGGAACCGCGGGGAGGAGGCCGTGGATACGGTGCCGACCCGCTGAGCTACGGCGACAGCCCCAACGCGCAGTTCGGTGCCTCGGCCCACGGGCGGGGTGGCGACTCGGGTGAGTACTCGGGGGAATTCGTCAGCCGGTCGCGGCGATCCGAGGCGATCGACCGCAGCGCGCTGCAGCGGCCGGTGTCGGGCGGCGGTGCCTCCGGCGGGCTCGCGGGGGCCTCGATTCCGGGGCTCACCACCTCGGGGTCGCCGATTCAGGGGCTGCCGACGATCACGCCGTCCAGCACCGGGCCGCTCGGCCCAGGTGCGGCGCTCGGCCCAGCTGGGGCGGGAGCGGCCGAGGCGACCGGCGGGCCCGCAATGACCGGCGGGCCGGGAATGACCGGCGGGCCCGGAGGGGTTGGTGCGACCAGCCCGTTCAGTACGGGAACGGCCGGGCCGGTGTCCGGTGGGCCTGTTTCGGGAGTACCGGGGTCGGGTGCGCCGGCCGGGGCCGGGTTTGCCGGGGGCGAGGCCGGAGCGGTCGGGGGCGGGAACACCGGATCGATGCCGAACGCCTTTGCTGGCCCTACGGCGTTGACCGCGGCCGTGCCGGCGCCGCGGCAGCAGCAGTATGGGGCGGAGGCCGGCGGTGCGGTGTACCAGAGCAAGCGGCCGGGGCTGGCTGTCGTGCTGGTGCTGCTGACGGTGCTGTTCGAGGTGCCTGTGCTGCGGCTGTTTATCCACGCCGTGACCGCGAGTGATGTGCCCGCGGGGGCGACGCTCGCCGGGATGTTCATGATTCCGGCGCTGCCGATGTTCTCGCTCGGGCTGTATGGGCTGATCGGTGGGGCGGCTGCCGCGGCGCCCGGGGTGCGGGCGTGGTTGCGGACGCCGTTGGCGTATCTGCCGGTGGCGTTGCTGCTGTTCGTCGCGGCCGGGCTCGCCGCATAGGGCAACCAGCGTCCGCGGAAGTCGCGAGTCGGTAGGGGCGTGGTAGCCGCGGCCCTACCGGATTCGGCGAAGGCGAACAGGCGCGGCCCCCACCAGGACGCGGCGCAAAGGCCTCTGGCCGGAGTTGCGCAGTGAAGACTCCGGTCAAGGCGTCCGCCGGGCGTCACCAGCGCGCCGCAAAGCGCACTGAAACGGCCGTGGGCGACGCCCAACGCCCCGAAACGGCCGCGAGCGCCGCCAGCGCCCTGAAAACGGCGGCGGGCGACGCCAGCGCCCTGAAGCGGCCGCGGGCGACGCCGCAACAAGCGCAAACACCGCGGCAACGGCACCGGGTTCAATGCGGGTGACGCCGCAGCCGAGCGCACTTCAGGTGACGTCGTAACCAGTTCGCCAGCACCGGGCCAATGCGACAAACACCGCAACCCCCACGAAACGGCTACAGCCGGGCGAACTACACGTCAGTGGGGGCATTCGTTGAAGCCGGGGCCCGGCGCGTACACTTTCCACCGGCGACCGCACAGCGTGCGGTCGACCTCGCGCGCCCTCCCTAGCCCGCCGCATTTCTTCCAGCGCCGGGCGAGCATTCCAGGGCGGCGGCCGCCCTGGTCCCGAGAGAACGCGTGGTGCACCACCGCGCGTGCGAAGGGTGAGACGGCCGACGACCGGGCGCCAGGACGGCGGGCCGACCGGTTCGCCGTGAAGAACCAGGATCGAAGGGATCCCGCCGACATGGCCGTGACCATGCGCCAGCTGCTCGAGAGTGGTGTGCACTTCGGGCACCAGACCCGCCGCTGGAACCCGAAGATGAAGCGCTTCATCTTCACCGAGCGCAACGGTATCTACATCATCGACCTGCGCCAGACGCTCGACTACATCGAGAAGGCGTACGACTACATCCGCAACACGGTGGCCGAGGGTGGCTCGGTGCTGTTCGTCGGCACCAAGAAGCAGGCCCAGGAGGCGATCGCCGAGCAGGCGACGCGCGTGGGGCAGCCCTACGTCAACCACCGCTGGCTCGGCGGCATGCTGACCAACTTCCAGACGGTCTACAAGCGCCTCCAGCGGATGAAGGAGCTCGAGAGCCTCGACCTGACCGGCACCGCGCAGGGGTACACCAAGAAGGAGACCCTGCAGCTGTCCCGCGAGCAGACGAAGCTCAGCCGGACCCTCGGTGGTCTGCGCGACATGCAGAAGCTCCCGTCGGCGATCTGGGTCATCGACACCAAGAAGGAGCACATCGCGGTCGACGAGGCCCGCAAGCTGGGCATCCCGGTCATCGCCGTGCTCGACACGAACTGCGACCCGGACGAGGTCGACTTCCCGATCCCCGGCAACGACGACGCCATCCGCTCCGCGGCGCTGCTGACCCGCGTGGTCGCCGACGCGGTGGCCGACGGCCTGATCGCTCGTTCCGGGCGGGCCACCCGCGCCGACCAGAAGCCCGAGCCGGGCGTCGTGGCCGGCGACGAGCCGCTCGCCGAGTGGGAGCGCGAGCTGCTCGAGGGCGGCGCCAAGGCCGCCCCCGCTGCCGAGGCCCCCGCTGCCGAGGCTCCCGCTGCCGAGGCTCCCGCCGCAGCGGCTCCGGCCGCCGAAGAGAACAACCAGGCGTAACCCACAGAGCGAGAGAGAGTCATGTCCAACTTCACCGCCGCGGACGTCAAGCGGCTCCGCGAACTGACCGGTTCCGGCATGATGGACTGCAAGAAGGCGCTCGAGGAGGCCGAGGGCGACTTCGACAAGGCCGTCGAGCTGCTGCGTATCAAGGGTGCCAAGGACGTCGGCAAGCGTGCCGGGCGCACCACCGCCAACGGCCTCGTCGCGCACTCGGGCTCGGGTCTGGTCGAGATCAACTGCGAGACCGACTTCGTGGCCAAGAACGACGCGTTCGTCGAGCTGGGCCAGAAGCTCGCGGCCCAGGTCGACGCGACCAAGCCGGCCGACGTCGACGCGCTGCTGGCCTCCAAGCTCGGCGACGCCACCGTGGCCGACCTGGTGCAGGCCGAGTCGGCCCGCATCGGCGAGAAGCTCGTCATCAACCGCATCGCGGTGCTCGGCGAGCCGGTCGCGATCTACATGCACCGCAAGAGCCCCGACCTCCCGCCGCAGGTCGGCGTCGCGGTCGAGTTCTCCGGCAAGAACGACGAGGCGGCCGTCGCCGACGCCCGCGCCGTGGCGATGCAGATCGCCGCGATGCGGCCGAAGTACCTCACGCGCGACGAGGTCCCCGCCGACGTGGTCGAGTCCGAGCGGCGCATCGCCGAGGAGACCGCCCGCGAGGAGGGCAAGCCCGAGCAGGCCCTGCCGAAGATCATCGAGGGCCGCGTCAACGCCTTCTTCAAGGACTTCGTCCTGATCGAGCAGCCCTCGGTCAGCGACAACAAGAAGACGGTCAAGCAGGTGCTGGCGGAGGCCGGCATCGAAGTGACGCGGTTCGTGCGCTTCGAGGTCGGCCAGGCCTGACCGGCGGTACAACAGCAGTGAGGGGGTCACGGTCCACCGGATGGAGACCGTGACCCCCTTTCCACAAGCAGACAGAAGGGTGCCCACATGACGAACACCGCCGTCGAAGCGGCCAGGCAGCCCCTGACCCCCGCCCCGATCGGGGTGCGGCGCGTCGTGCTGAAGCTCTCCGGTGAGGTGTTCGGAGGCGGCGCCGTCGGCGTCGACCCCAACGTGGTGCGCGGCATGGCGCGCCAGATCGCCACGGTCGTGCGCCGGGGCGTGCAGGTCGCCGTCGTCGTGGGCGGCGGCAACTTCTTCCGCGGCGCCGAGCTCTCCCGGGCCGGGATGGACCGCTCGCGCGCGGACTACATGGGCATGCTGGGCACGGTGATGAACAGTCTGGCCCTGCAGGACTTCGTGGAGAAGGAGGGCATCGAGACGCGCGTGCAGAGCGCGATCACGATGGCCCAGGTCGCCGAGCCCTACATCCCCCGGCGGGCGATCCGCCACCTGGAGAAGGGCCGCGTCGTCATCTTCGGCGCGGGCGCCGGCCTGCCGTACTTCTCCACCGACACGGTCGCGGCCCAGCGCGCGCTGGAGATCCACGCGCACACCGTGCTCATGAGCAAGAACGGCGTCGACGGCGTCTACACCGCCGACCCGCGCACCGATCCGACCGCCCGCAAGCTCGACAGCCTCACCTTCGCCGAGGCGCTGCTGCAGGGGCTGCGGGTGGTGGACCAGACGGCGTTCAGCCTCTGCCAGGAGAACGCGCTGCCGATGCTGGTCTTCGGCGCGGAGGGGGAGGACAACGTCGCCCGCGCGTTGATTGGTGAGAGGATCGGCACGCTCATCACCGCCGAGCCCGTCCCGGATCGAGGAGGACAGACCCCGTGATCGAAGAGACACTCTTCGAGGCCGAAGAGAAGATGGAGCGTGCGATCGAGCACGCCAAGGAGGAGTTCGCGGTCATCCGTACCGGCCGCGCCACCCCGGCGATGTTCGGCAAGGTGATGGTCGACTACTACGGCACCCCGACCCCGCTGCCGCAGATGTCCTCGATCGCGATCCCCGAGCCCCGCATGGCGATCATCAAGCCCTACGACGCGTCGCAGATCGGCGCGATGGAGAAGGCGATCCGCGACTCCGACCTGGGTGTGAACCCGAACAACGAGGGCACCCAGATCCGCATCCTGCTGCCGCAGATGACGGAGGAGCGGCGTCGCGACATGATCAAGGTGGCCCGCAACAAGGCCGAGGACTCCCGCGTGGCGATCCGCAACGTGCGCCGCAAGGCCAAGGAGGAGCTCGACCGCATCGTCAAGGACGGCGAGGCCGGCGAGGACGAGGGCCGTCGCGCGGAGAAGGAGCTCGACGACCTGACGCACCGCTACGTCGCGCAGGTCGACGAGCTGCTCAAGCACAAGGAAGCCGAGCTACTCGAGGTCTGATGGCCCATCTCGACCGGGCTCAGAAGGCCCCCGGCCCGTCGTCGACGCGGGCGCGGCAGCACAATGCCGCGCCCGAGCCGTCTGCGGAAGAACCACAAGCGGAAGAGCCGGATTCCGTACCGGCTCCCGACGCCCCCGCGGCGCACGACGCGCCCGCGACGTCTCCCGGCACCGTGCCCGCCGCGGGAACCACGAACCAGAACGGCGGCGCGCCGGCCGGACCCCCCGCCACCCTCGGCGCCGCGCCCACCCGCCCCGCGACTCCGGCGGACGCCGCCGCCAACGGCAACGCCGCCGTGTCTGAGAGCAACGCCACGCCTGAGAGCAACGCCACGACCGAGGGCAGAGCCACGACCGAGAGCGATGCCCCGCGCAAGAGCCGGGCCGGCCGGAACCTCCCCGCCGCGATCGGCGTCGGGGTCGGCCTCGGCGGCGTCGTCGTCGTCTCCCTGTTCGTGTGGAAGTGGCTCTTCCTCGGCCTCGTGATCGCGGCCGTGTGCGTCGGCGTCTGGGAGATGGTCCGCGCCGTCAGCGTCCAGAAGGCGCGCCCCCCGCTGGTCCCGCTGCTGCTCGGCGCGCCGCTCATGGTCTGCCTGGCCTGGTTCGGCGGAGCCGAGCGGCTGCCGCTGGGCCTCCTGGCCACGCTGCTGCTCGTCTTCGTGTGGCGCTTCGCCGACGGTGTCGCGCACTATCAGCGGGACGTGACCGCCGCCGCGCTCATCGCCGTGTACGTGCCCTTCCTCGGCTCCTTCGCGGCGCTGCTCGCCTATCCGGCCCACGACGGCAGCGTGCGGGTCCTCGTGACCGTGCTCGCCGTGGTGCTGTCGGACACCGGCGGGTACGCCACCGGTGTCTTCCTCGGCAAGCACCCCATGGCCCCGTCGGTCAGCCCGGCCAAGTCGTGGGAGGGGTTCGCGGGCTCGGTGGTGTGGACCGGTGCCGGCAGCGCGATCGCCCTGCCGCTGCTGGTCGACGGCGCCCTGTGGTGGCACGGCGCGATCTTCGGCGTCGCGGTCTCGATCGCGTCGGTGCTCGGCGATCTCGGCGAGTCGCTGATCAAGCGCGACCTCGGCGTGAAGGACATGAGCAACCTGCTGCCCGGCCACGGCGGCCTGATGGATCGCCTCGACTCGGTCCTGCTGGCGCTGCCGACCGCCTACGCCGTCCTGGCCTTCCTCGTGCCGTGGACGCGATGACCAGCCAAAACGAGGGTGAACGCGCGGTAATCGGGCCGTGATGAGTCGCCCGGCCGTGCTGGTCGGCGGTCTTGGAGATCATGCGGCGCGGCATGGGACACTGGAAACGCCATGACGCAGCTTCCCGTACTGAACCTGTCCCCCAGCGCGGCCGGCACCACCCCCGACGGCCGTCGCGCCGCGCTGCCCCCGCGCCACCTCGCCGACCTCGACCTCGCCGGCCGCCGCGCCGCCGTCGCCGAGCTCGGGGAGCCGGCCTTCCGCGCGCAGCAGGTCTCCGCGCACTACTTCGGCCGCCTGGTGCGCGACCCGCAGGAGATGACCGACCTGCCGGCCCGCACCCGGGAGGCGATCACCGGGACGCTGCTGCCGCGGCTGCTGGAGCCCGTGCGCGAGCTCGCCACCGACAACGGCACCACCCGCAAGACCCTCTGGCGCCTGCACGACGGCTCGCTCGTGGAGAGCGTGCTGATGGGCTACCCGGACCGGGTCACCGTCTGCGTGTCGAGCCAGGCCGGCTGCGGCATGGCGTGCCCGTTCTGCGCGACCGGCCAGGCCGGCCTGACCCGCAACCTGTCCACGGCGGAGATCGTCGACCAGGTCGTGTGGTTCGCGGGGCTGGCCGCGCGCGGCGCGCTGCCCGGCTGCCCGGACCGGCTCTCCCGGGTCGTGTTCATGGGCATGGGGGAGCCGCTGGCGAACTACAACCGCGTGATCGCGGCCGTACGAAGGCTGACCGAACCGGCTCCGGAGGGCCTTGGGCTGTCGCAGCGCCACATCACGGTGTCGACCGTCGGGCTGGTCCCCGCCATGCGCCGGTTGACGCAGGAGGGGCTGTCGGTGACGCTTGCGCTGTCGCTGCACGCGCCCGATGATGATCTGCGCGACACGCTCGTGCCGGTCAACCAACGTTGGAAGGTCGCCGAAGTGCTTGATGCCGCGTTCGAGTATGCGGCTCGCACCGGTCGGCGCGTGTCCATTGAATACGCAATGATCCGGGATGTGAACGACCATCCGTGGCGAGCGGATCTGCTCGGTCGGCTCTTGTCCGGCCGTCTCGCACATGTCAATCTCATCCCGCTCAATCCGACACCGGGTAGCAAGTGGGACGCGAGTCCCAAGCCGGTGGAGCGGGAGTTCGTCCGGCGTCTCCGGGCCGCGGGTGTTCCCACTACGGTGCGTGACACCAGGGGTCGGGAGATTGACGGCGCCTGCGGGCAGCTTGCGGCCTCCGGAGGTGGCAAGGTGGGAGAGCGTAAGAACGGCTTGCTAGCACGGCGAGCGAACGAGGAGACACAGTGAGTCAGGGTCAGCGGTTCCGGCGCCGTGCGATGCGTCGGGGATACAAGGTCGACGAGGTCGACTCGTTCCTCGACCGGGTGGAGGCAACCCTCTCCGGAGACTCCATGGGCGCGCCGGTGAGCGCGCAGGAAGTCCACGACGTGGTCTTCCGTGTCCGCTTCGGCGGCTACGACGAATGGCAGGTCGACCTGCACCTCGACCGCGTCGAGCGCCAGCTGGCCGAGCACGAGGAGCGCGGCAGCGGCGGCGGCTTCGGCCGGGCCCTCGACTCCCGCAGCGGCGAGCTGCGGATGGCTCCGGAGCGCATGGAGCCGCAGCGCATGCCCGAGCGCATGGAACCGCAGCGCATGCCGGATCGGATGGAGCCGCAGCGCATGCCCGACCGGGTCGGCATGACGCCCCCGCCGGACCGCATGGGCCCGCCGCCCGGCCAGGACCGGATGGGTCCCCCCGGACCCGACCGCATGGGCCCCGGCCCGGACCGCATGGGCCCGCCCGGACCCGATCGCATGGGCCCGCCGCCCGGCATGGACCGCATGGGCCCGCCGATGGGCGGCCCCATGGACCGTCCCGCCGACCGCACGATGGGCATGGACCGCCCGGTGGACCGCACCATGGGCATGGATCGCCCCGCCGACCGGACGATGGGGATGGACCGGCCGGTCGACCGCACCATGGAGCGCCCCGCGCCCCCGCCGCCCGGCGCGCCCCTGCCGTCCCGCCCCACGCCGCCGCCCCCGGCCGGCCCGCCCGGTGGCCCCGGCGGCCCCGGCTACGGCCGCTACGACGAGCCCACCTACGGCGGCGCCTTCGACGACGACCGCGGCTACGACCAGGGCCCGCGCGCCCCGCGCGCCGACATGACCGCCGAGATCCGCATGGAGCGGCCCGAGCCGCCGGCCTACGGTGGCCCCGGCCCGGACCGCGATCCGTACGGCGCCCCGCCCGAGCGGGACCCGTACGGCGCGCCCCAGGGCGACCCGTACGGCGGCCCGCCCCAGCACCAGTCGGGCGAGGTGGCCCGCATCGACCAGCTGCGCCGCACGTTCCAGCTGCGCCGCTTCGGCAGCGGCTACGACCGCGCGCAGGTCGACCGCCTGTTCGAGGGCGTGATGGCCTCGCTGACCGGCCGCGGCGGCCCGCTGACCGACGGCGACCTCGACCCGTCGCACTTCAATCTGGTGCCCGGCGGCTACTTCGAGGCCGAGGTCGACGCGGCGCTGAAGGAGGTCCGCGACATCGTCACGCGACGTCGCTGACCGACCGCAGAACGTAGACGAGGGCGCGTCCGGCCGAGCCGGGCGCGCCCTCAGTCATTCGCACAGTTCGAAACATGACACTTGCTCGGAACCGGCGGCCAGCACGCAGCGTGACCGATCGGGGCCGCAACGTGTCCGAATTGTCGGACCCTGCGGAAGACCATGACTCGGGTCCGCTGGGGTGCGGACCGTCGCTCCCGCCAGACACCGCTCGGCGCTGGCGCGCCGTCGCTGCCAGGTCCGCGGTTGGTCACCCCGAGCCGTCCGCCGGTCCCCGGCGCCGAGACGCCGGGCGACGAGCGGCCCGGAAAAGCTCAGCGCAGGCCGTTGCGGCGCAGGACCCAGTCGCCGACGAGGGCGAGCACGAGCAGGCCCGCGCACACGATGAGGAAGATGTCCTCGACCCGCCCGTGGTGGTTGCCCACGAGCATGGTGAGCAGGACCAGCGCCGAGACGGCCGCGCCGATGCGGGCCGCGCGCGGGTGACCCGGCTTGTGCTGGTCGGGAGAGGTCACTGGCTCGTGCTCGGACACGGTTCGGTCCTTTCGGCGAACGAAAAAGCGGCCGAGGCCGCAAAGGCTTCCGTAGAAGAGTCTGGCATGCGGCACCGGCCCGGACGGTTGCGGGTCGGTCGGGTAGCGTCGTTCGCGCAATCTGCGGTACCGATCGAGGAGGACAGCGGTGCGGATCACCGGGACCGGCCATGCCAGCCTGCGCATCGACACGCCGGCCGGGAGCATTCTGTGCGACCCGTGGGTGAACCCCGCCTACTTCGCCTCGTGGTTCCCGTTCCCGGACAACTCGCTGCTGGACTGGGAGGCGCTGGGCGACTGCGACTACCTCTACGTGTCGCACCTGCACCGCGACCACTTCGACGCCGAGCACCTCAAGCGGTTCGTGTCGAAGAAGGCGACCGTGCTGCTGCCGGAGTTCCCGACCAGCGAGATGCGCGACGAGCTGGAGGCGCTGGGCTTCACGCGGTTCCTGGAGACGAAGTCGGAGCAGGTGCACGAGCTCGACGGCGGACTCAAGATCATGATCCAGGCGCTGACCTCGCCGACCGACGGGCCGATCGGGGACTCGTCGCTGTGGGTGGAGTACGACGGCGTGCGCGTGCTGAACCAGAACGACGCGCGCCCGACGGACCTGACCACGTTCAACGCGCTCGGGCACGTCCACGCGCACCTGCTGCAGTTCTCGGGCGCGATCTGGTATCCGATGGTCTACGAGCTGCCCGAGGCGGCCAAGCGCGCGTTCGGCAAGCAGAAGCGCGACCGGCAGTTCGACCGGACCTTCCGCTACATCGACGACCTCAAGGCCTCCAACGTCGTGCCGATCGCCGGCCCGCCCTGCTTTCTCGACGACGAGCTGTGGCAGTTCAACGACATCTTCGGCGACGAGGGCAACATCTTCCCCGACCAGTGGGTGTTCCAGCAGGAATACGCCAAGGTCGGCGGGACGAACTCGACCGTGCTGCTGCCCGGCTCGGTGATGGAGCTCACCGCGGACTCGGCGGTCACCACCCACCCCACCGACGTCGAGGAGTTCTTCGCGCACAAGCGCGAGCACCTCGAGGAGATGCGCGCGCGCAAGAAGCCGGTGATCGAGGCGGCCAAGGCGACCTGGCGCCACCCCGAGGTCGACGTGCTCAAGGAGATGAAGGCGCGCATCGAGCCGCTGCTGGACGAGTCGGTCTATCTGGCCAAGGGCGTCGGCGGGCCGGTGCGCTTCGACCTCGTCGGCTACGACGGCGAGTCGGTCGAGTCGATCGTGGTGGACTTCCCCGAGAAGCAGGTGCGGGCCTACGCCGACGAGAAGGTGCGGTACCGCTTCCGCACCGACCGCGCGCTGGTCGAGCACCTGCTGTTCATCGAGGAGGTCGACTGGGTCAACTCGCTCTTCCTGTCCTGCCGGTTCTCGGCCGCGCGGATCGGGCAGTACAACGAGTTCGTCTACGCGTTCTTCAAGTGCCTGTCCGAGGAGCGGCTGCAGTACGCCGAGGGCTGGTACGCCGAGCAGAAGCCCGACGCCGAGGACATCAAGCTCGGCGACTGGATCGTCCAGCGCCGCTGCCCGCACCTCAAGGCCGACCTGACGCGCTTCGGCATCATCGACGGCAAGACCCTGACCTGCCAGCTGCACGGCTGGAAGTTCGACCTGGAGAGCGGCCGCTGCCTCACGAGCGTCGGCCACGAGCTGCGGTCGCGCCCGGCCGGCACCCCGGCGCCGGGCGAGTAAAGGTTGCTCGACAAGGTTCGCAAGCTCCTGGCCAAGGCCGAGGACCCGGCCTGCACGCCGGAGGAGGCCGACGCGCTCACGGCCAAGGCGGCGGCGCTCATCGCGAAGTACGGCATCGACCAGGCCCTGCTCGACGCCCGCGAGGCGCGGCGGCAGACGGTCGGCAACCGGCTCGTCGAGCTGTCCGCGCCCTACCTGCGCGAGAAGGCCTACCTGCTGCACGTCGTGGCGGCCGCGCTGCGCTGCCGGTCGATCCGGCTCGAGCGCCGCACCGCCGACGGGCTGCGGGTGTCGGTGCACCTGTTCGGCTTCGCCTCCGACGTCGCCGGGGTCGAGCTGCTGTTCGCCTCGCTGCTCGTGCAGGCGGCCCGAGGGCTGCTGCGGGAGCCGGTGCCGGACGGGCAGCAGGCGGCGGCCTGGCGGCGCTCGTGGCTGATCGGGTTCGGCTCGGCGGTGCAGCAGCGCTTCGCGGCCGCGTCCGCGCAGGCGGAGGAGCCCCCGGCGCCGGGGACCGCGCTGGTCCTCGCCGACCGCGAGCGCGCCGTGGACCTGGCGGTGGAGGCGGAGTACCCCAACGTGCGGGCGGGCCGCCGGCGCCGGCTCAGCGGCGGGGGATTCGAGGCCGGCAGCGCGGCCGGGCGGCGGGCGGACCTGGGCGCCGTACGCGTGGAGACCAACGCCCGCCCCGAGGTCACGACGCGGACGTGACGCCGGGTGGCGCCTACGTGTGGGGCATCTGCGGGCCTGGGCGCCTACGCGTGGAGACCAACGCCCGCCCCGGGGTCACGACGCGGACGTGACGCCGGGTGGCGCCCACTTGTCGGGCATCACCGGCCCCGGCACGCCGACGCGCATCGCCTCGAGCTGCGCGCTGAAGGCAATGCCGAGGAAGAGCACGATGCCGGTCGCGTTCGCCCACAGCAGCAGGGCCATGATCCCGGTCAGCGCGCCGTACGTCGCCCCGAACGCCCCGCTGCCCTGCACGTAGAGGGCCAGCAGCGCGCTGATGCCCCACCACAGCGCCGTGGAGAGCGCGGCGCCGAACAGCAGCCAGGAGAAGGCCGGCTGGCGGCGCCGGGGCGCGAACCGGAAGATCGCGGCGACGGCGGTCACGACCAGCAGGACGCTCCCGGGCCAGCGGACCACCTGCCACACCTGCGCGACCGGGGCGCCCCAGCCGGGGTACCGCGTCCGCAGCGAGGCCCCGAGGGCGTCCCCGGCGACGAGCATCAGGAACCCGGTGAGCGCGGGCAGCCCGGCGACCGCGGCCAGGATCGCGGCGCGGGCATACTTGAGGTGCGCCGGCCGGTCCCGCTCCACCCCGTAGATCCGGTTGGCGCCGCGCTCGATCTGCGCCATCGCGGTGGCGAGCGCGACCAGCCCGGTGAGCAGGCCGAGCAGCAGCGCGACCTCGCCCGCCCGCTCGGACGTGCCGGGCGCGAGCAGGTCGTGGACGATCTGCTCGCTGGCGCCGGGGGTGAGGGCGAGCACGGTGTCGGCCACCACGTCGCCGCCCTCCGCGACGCCGAGCTTGCCGGCCAGGCCGGACAGCGCGATGAGGAAGGGCACGATGGCCAGGCACAGCTGCAGGCCGAGCGCCCGCGCGTGGCTGAACCCGTCGCCGTAGCGGAAGCGCAGGAACGCCTCGTGCATCAGGGCCCAGCCCCCGTGGTGACGCAGCGCCTGCCACGCGTCGTCGGCCGAGAGCTCGTCCCGCGACATCGACCGGGTCTCCGGCACCTGCCTCGTGCTGCTCACGACGTCGGCGTTCCCAGCGCGCCCGCGCGGGAAACGCACTCGTGACGCCGCACGCACCCGGGCGACGCGCGGGGGCGCCTCCGCGCGGGTGACGCCTGGGCGTCTCGCGTTCGCCTCCCGCAGGTGACCGCGCGGGGCGTTTCGCGTTCGCCTCCGCGCGGGTGTTCGCGTTCGCCTCCGCGCAGGTGACCGCGCGGGCGTCTCGCGGGCACCTTCGCGCGGGTGACCGCGCGGGCGGGAGCCGGGGTGGAAATCCGTCGCGCCCGCGCGGGCGACCCGCCATGCTGGGAGGGCGGGGCGGGCGCCTGACGACCGCCGTGGACGCCCCGCCGCGTGGCCCGGCGCACACGGGCGAGAGGCCGCGGCAAGCCCGCCGCGGTGAAGGTGTGGTGGCACCGCGACCGGCCCCATCGCCCACACCTCCGGGGAGCGTCCCTTCCCAGGAGGTGTTGCATGTCCAGCCGCATGATGTCCGCCGACCTCGCCGAGCACGCGGGGGAGTCGATCCGGCTCGCCGGATGGGTCCATCGGCGCCGGGTCCTCGCCCGCGTCACGTTCCTGATCGTGCGCGACCGCGCGGGCCTGGCCCAGGTCGTGGTCCCCGCCGGCGTCCCCGTGCCCCCGGAGGAGTCCGTGGTCGAGATCTCCGGCACCGTCGTGGCCAACGCGGCCGCGCCCGGCGGCTTCGAGGTCGCCTACGAGGCCATCGAGGTGCTGTCCGAAGCGGAGCCGCCGCCGGTCGAGCTGTTCCGCCCCGAGCTCGAGGCGAGCCTGCCGGCGCTGCTCGACCACGCCGCCGTCAGCCTGCGCCATCCCGCCCGGCGGGCCGTGTTCGCCGCGGGCGCGGCCGCGGTCGGGGCGTTCCGGGCCACGCTCGACGGGCTCGGGTTCACGGAGGTCTTCACCCCGAAGATCGTCGGCGGCGCCACCGAGAGCGGCGCGAACGTGTTCGCCCTCGACTACTTCGGGCGCCGGGCGTACCTCGCCCAGTCCCCGCAGCTCTACAAGCAGACGATGGTCGGGGTGTTCGAGCGCGTCTACGAGGTCGGGCCGGTGTTCCGGGCCGAGCCGCACGACACCTCGCGCCACCTCGCCACGTACACGTCGCTCGACGCCGAGCTCGGGTTCGTCCGCGACCACCGCGACGTGATGGCGGTCCTGACCCGGGTCGTGCGCGCCATGACGGAGGCGGCCGGCCTCAGCTCGGTACAGCTGCCGGAAACGATCCCGGTCGTGCACTTCTCCGAGGCCCTGAAACTCGCCGGGGCCGACCCGGAGGAGCCCGACCTCGCCCCGGAGCACGAGCGGGCGCTCGGGGCGTGGGCGCTGGCCGAGCACGGCTCGGACTTCGTCTACGTCGAGGGCTACCCCATGGCCAAGCGGCCCTTCTACACGCACCCGCAGCCGTCCGAGCCGCGCTGGTCCAACTCCTTCGACCTGCTGTTCCGGGGCCTGGAGCTGGTCACGGGCGGGCAGCGGCTGCACCGGTACGCCGACTACGCCGCCGTGCTCGGGGAGCAGGCCGCGGGGCTGGAGGGCTACCTGGAGGCGTTCCGGCACGGGATGCCGCCGCACGGCGGGTTCGCGATCGGGCTGGAGCGGTTCCTGGCCCGGCTCTCCGGGGCCGCGAACGTGCGCGAGACGACGCTGTTTCCGCGGGATCTGCACCGCCTCGCGCCCTAGGGCCGGCCGTAAATCGATTGCCCGGCATCAAATGATGATCTATAATTGATACATGCGTACGAACGGGGACGGGATCTGGGATTCACCGCGCTGACTCATGGGGGCACGCTCGGCGTGCGTCGTATCGGCCCAGCTCAGACCGCTGTTGAGGGAAATCCGGCGGGAGCAGTAGAGGCCCTGATGGAGAGCGGCCGGCGGGGGGAGCTGCCGGCCGCACTCCGGCTCTGATCCACATAGGACAATCGGCCGGGTGTGGGCTCGCGCCGCGCCCGGCCCCGGCCTGACGCAACCTGACACAATGGGGGAGTGAGCCCTCGCGAGATCGTGCTCCTGGGATCCACCGGATCCATCGGCACGCAGGCCATCGATATCGTCCGGCGCAACCCGGACCGCTTCCGGGTCGTGGCGATCGGCGCCGGCGGCGGCAACGTCGCCCTGCTCGCCGCCCAGGCCCTCGAGCTCGGCGTCGAGGCCGTCGGGGTGGCCCGGGCCAGCGCCGCCCAGGACCTCCAGCTCGCCTTCTACGCCGAGGCGCAGCAGCGCGGCTGGGCCACCGGCGACTTCAAGCTGCCGAAGATCCTGGCCGGCCCGGACGCGATGACCGAACTCGCGCAATGGCCGTGCGACACGGTGCTCAACGGCGTCGTGGGCTCCCTCGGGCTCGCACCCACCCTCGCCGCCCTCCGGGCCGGCCGCACCCTCGCCCTGGCCAACAAGGAGTCGCTGGTCGCCGGCGGCCCCCTGGTGCGCGCGGCCGCGAAGCCCGGCCAGATCGTCCCGGTCGACTCCGAGCACTCCGCGCTCGCCCAGTGCCTGCGCGGCGGCGCCCGCGGCGAGGTGCGCCGGCTGGTGCTCACCGCCTCCGGCGGCGCCTTCCGCGGCCGGACCCGCGACCAGCTGCGCGACGTGACCGTGGCCGACGCGCTCGCCCACCCGACCTGGGACATGGGCCCAGTGGTGACCATCAACACCGCCACCCTGGTGAACAAGGGGCTGGAGGTGATCGAGGCGCACGAGCTGTTCGCGGTGCCGTATGCCGACATCAAGGTCATGGTTCACCCGCAGTCGGTGATCCACTCCATGGTCGAGTTCGACGACGGCTCCACGCTCGCCCAGTGCAGCCCGCCCGACATGCGCATCCCGATCGCCCTCGCGCTCGGCTGGCCCGACCGGGTCGCCGACGCCGCGCCCGCGGTCGACTGGACCAGCGCGCACACGTGGGAGCTGCGGCCGCTGGACGAGGAGGCGTTCCCGGCGGTCTCCCTGGCCAAGGCGGCCGGCGAGGCCGGGCGGTGCCGCCCCGCGATCTACAACGCCGCGAACGAGGAGTGTGTCGCGGCGTTCACAGCGGGTGATCTGCCGTTCCTCGGCATCGTGGAGACGCTCGAGCGGACCCTGGCCGAGGCCCCGGATTTCGCGGAACCAGGTACCGTCGATGACGTGCTCGCCGCCGAGTCCTGGGCGCGGGCCCACGCTCGTGCGCTCATCGCCGCGGGCGCCGACCGGAGAGGGGCCGAATGACCTTCGTGCTGGGGATTGTCCTGTTCGCGCTGGGCATCCTGATCGCCGTCGCGATCCACGAGGCCGGACACTTCTGGTCCGCCCGCTGGTTCGGCATGAAGGCGACCCGCTACTTCATCGGCTTCGGGCCGACGATCTTCGCGTTCAAGCGCAACGGGGTGGAGTACGGGCTCAAGGCCCTGCCCTTCGGCGCGTTCGTGAAGATCGTCGGGATGACGCCGCAGGAGGAGGACGTCGACCCCGAGACCGGCAAGTCCGGCGCCGACGACCCCAAGGCCATGTGGCGCTTCCCGGTGTGGAAGCGCACGATCGTCATGGCGGCGGGCTCCATCACGCACTTCGCGCTCGCCCTGATCACGCTGTGGGTGCTGTTCTCGTTCGTCGGCATCCCGGACGCGAGCAAGGTCAACGAGGTGCCCGTGCGCGTGGGCACGATCAGCCAGTGCGTGAGCCCGACCTACCAGTACGACCCGGCGACGAAGAGCCAGAAGGCCTGCGACCCGGCCAAGGACCCGCGCAGCCCGGCCGCCCAGCTCGGCCTGCAGCCCGGGGACATCATCCTGGCCATCGACGGGCGGTCCATCGTCGGCAACCAGGCGCTGCGCGACGAGCTCAAGGCCGACGTCGGCAAGTCCGTGACGGTGCAGTACAAGCGGGGTGAGCAGACGCTCAGCGGGACCGCCGCGATCCCGGAGGCCCAGCGGATCAAGTCGACCATCGACCCGGGCAAGACCGCCGACCAGATCACCCCGGACGACCTCGAGCGCGGCGGCATGCTGGGCATCACGGTGGACATCCGCAGCAGCGACCTGCCGGTCCTGCGCTACGGCCCCGTCGACGGCATCAGCCAGACCGGGTCGGCCACCGCCACGCTCGTCGAGCGCACGTTCGCCTCGTTCAAGCAGATCCCCGAGCGCATCCCGAACCTGTTCAAGGCCATCTTCGGCGAGAAGCGCGACCCGAACACCCCGGTCAGCGTCGTCGGCGCGAGCCGCATCGGCGGGGAGCTGTTCGAGCTCGGCGACTGGGCGTCGCTGCTGTCGCTGTTCGCCACCCTGAACCTGTTCTTCGGCATCTTCAACCTGTTCCCGTTGCTGCCCATGGACGGCGGGCACATCGCGATCGCCTGGTTCGAGCGCGTCCGCTCGTGGCTCGCCGCCCGACTCGGCAGGCCCGACCCGGGCCGCGTCGACTACTACAAGCTGGCGCCGCTCACCCTCGCGGTGATCGGTGTCCTCGGCGTCTTCGTCCTGCTGACGGTGACGGCCGACTTCGTCAACCCGATCACGCTGAAGTAAGCACTCTTTCGCGAAGGTAAGGGTCCATTCATGACCGCAGTCAGCCTCGGCCTGCCCGCTGTGCCGCCACCCGCGCTGGCACCCCGGCGCAAGTCCCGTCAGATCATGGTCGGCCCGGTCCCCGTCGGCGGCGGAGCCCCGGTGTCGGTGCAGTCCATGTGCACCACGCTCACCGCCGACGTCAACAAGACGCTGCAGCAGATCGCCGAGCTGACCGCGTCCGGCTGCCAGATCGTCCGGGTCGCCGTGCCGAGCCAGGACGACGTCGAGGCGCTGCCCGCGATCGCGAAGAAGTCGCAGATCCCGGTCATCGCCGACATCCACTTCCAGCCGAAGTACGTCTTCGCCGCGATCGACGCCGGCTGCGCCGCGGTCCGGGTGAACCCGGGCAACATCCGGCAGTTCGACGACAAGGTGAAGGAGATCGCGAAGGCGGCCACCGACGCCGGGGTGCCGATCCGCATCGGCGTGAACGCGGGCTCCCTGGACAAGCGGCTGCTGGAGAAGCACGGCAAGGCGACCGCCGAGGCGCTGGTCGAGTCCGCGCTCTGGGAGTGCTCGCTGTTCGAGGAGCACGGCTTCCGCGACATCAAGATCTCCGTGAAGCACAACGACCCGGTCGTGATGATCCGGGCGTACCGGCAGCTGGCCGAGCGGTGTGAGTACCCGCTGCACCTCGGCGTGACCGAGGCCGGCCCGGCGTTCCAGGGCACGATCAAGTCGTCGGTCGCCTTCGGGGCCCTGCTCGCCGAGGGCATCGGCGACACCATCCGGGTCTCCCTCTCGGCCCCGCCGGTCGAGGAGATCAAGGTCGGCCAGGCGATCCTCGAGTCCCTCGGGCTGCGCGAGCGCGGCCTGGAGATCGTCTCGTGCCCCTCCTGCGGCCGCGCCCAGGTCGACGTCTACTCGCTCGCCGACCAGGTCACCGCGGCGCTGGACGGGTTCCCGGCGCCGCTGCGGGTCGCGGTCATGGGCTGCGTCGTCAACGGCCCCGGCGAGGCCCGCGAGGCCGACCTCGGCGTCGCCTCCGGCAACGGCAAGGGCCAGATCTTCGTCAAGGGCCAGGTCATCAAGACCGTGCCCGAGTCGCAGATCGTGGAGACCCTGGTCGAGGAGGCGCTGCGACTGGCCGAGGAGCAGGGCGTGGAGCTCCCCGAGGAGCTGCGCGGCCTCGGCCCCACGGTCACCGTCCACTGACGGTCGTCTTCACCGGGGCGAGGGGTATGTGCAGCCATCTTCGGCATGATCTGGCAGGCTGGTAGGCATGCTGACGGTGGCTGCGCGGCTGCTCGGTGACGCCGAGCGGGGATCGGTCGAACGCCTGCTCGATCGGGACCCGTTCGGGGGCGCCCAGGTGGCCGAGCGGGTCTCGATGGCCGGCCTGGCCTGGTGGCGGCAGGACGCGCGGATCTTCGGGTACGGCTCCCGCCGCAACCTCGAGTCGCTGTGCTGGGTCGGGGCCAACCTGATCCCCGTGCACGCCTCGGCCGCCGCCGTCGCCGCCTTCGCCGAGATGGTCGCCGGGGAGCCGCGCGGCTGCTCGTCGATCGTCGGCTCGGCGGACGCGGTCCTCGGGCTGTGGTCGCATCTCGCGCCGACCTGGGGACCCTCCCGCGACGTTCGGCCGAACCAGCCGCTCATGGCGATCAGCAACCCGTCGCCGATCGCGCCCGACCCGGGCGTCCGGCTCGTGCGCCCCGACGAGATCGACCTGCTCTTCCCCGCGGCCGTGGCCATGTACACGGAGGAGGTCGGGGTCTCGCCCACCGCCGACGGCGGCGAGCGCTCCTACCGTGAGCGGATCGGGGAGCTGGTGCGGGCGCGGCGGGCGTACGCGCGCTTCCACAACGGCAAGGTCGTGTTCAAGGCCGAGCTCGCCGTGGTCACCCGGCACACCGCCCAGATCCAGGGCGTCTGGACCGACCCGGAGCTGCGCGGGCACGGCCTGGCGACCGCCGGCATCGCCGCCGTCGTGCGCGATGCGTTGCGCCGCGTGGCGCCATCGGTCAGCCTGTATGTGAACGACTACAACCTGCCGGCCCGGCGCGTGTACGAGCGCTGCGGTTTTCAGCAGGTCGGGACGTTTGCAACGGTACTGTTCTGACTATCGGGTTCGTCCGTTTCCCGGCTTTTGGAGCGCTCGCGTGGGTCAGATGATCCGGCAGGTCGGGCCGAACACGACCCGCTACTACTGGTACCCCGGCGACAAGAAGGAATGGCTGCGAGCCCTCGTCGCCGTGGGCTCGGGCGGGGCCGTGCTGGGGTTGTCGTACTTCCTGACCCACAGCTGGCTCACCTCCACCGTGCTCGGGCTCTCCGTCGCGTCCGGGGTCGCCGGCTTCAACTTCGGGCGGCGCGACCTGGCCGCGGCCGACGGGCTCGACGCCCGCACCCCGCGCCGCGAGGCCGCCTCCGCCGCGGGCCGGGCCGCCTGGCGGGGGATCGCGCAGGGCGGGGTCATCGCCTTCGCCGCGCTGATCATCGAGCACCTGCCGGCGACCGGGGTGTTCGCGGACTGGATCCTGCCCCTCGCACCCGGCATCGCGTTCGGGCTGGCCTGGCAGGCCGCCCTGATGGCCGGCCGGCTCAGTCACGAGTCGAGCAAGGCGACGGAGTTCGTGGGCGCCTCCGCCACGCGGCGCATCGACGTGACGGACGAGACGCTCTCACATCCCGGCCCGCTCGCGGAGGCCACCGAGGACGTCCGCGGGCCGCTCGCGGAGGCCACCGAGGACGTCCGCGGCCCGCTCGCGGAGGCCGCAGAGGACGTCCGCGGTTCGTGAGCCCGGGGCCGCGGTGTAGAAGACCACCCGCTGGCCGCTGTCGTCGGCGTGGAGCACCTGGCACTCGAGGTCGAGCTCGCCGTACACCGGATGGGTCAGCGTCTTGAGGGTGGTGCGGCGCACACAGACGCGGTGCTGGTTCCAGCGGCGGGTGAACTCGGCACTGCCCGCGTGCAGGCGCTCGATCAGCGCGCGGATGCCCTCGTCGTCCGGGTACCGCACGGACGCGGCCCGCAGGTCGGCCACCGACTCGTCGGCGAACGACTGGTACTCCGCGGACGAGTCCATCGCCACCGGCATCGGCCCGCAGAACGCGTTCCAGATCATGTTCCGCTCGGGCGGAGGATCGCCCATGAGCCGCACGGCCATGCGATTCCAGGCCAAGAGGTCGTACTTCGCGTCGATCACGAACGCCGGCGTGTCATCGAGCCGCTCGAGCAGGTGCAGGATGCCGGGCGGCACCGCCTGGGACGGCCCCGCCGGCCCGGGCTGCTCTCCGGCGAGCCGGAAGAGATGCCCCCGCTCGTCCTCGAACAGGCGCAACGCCCGCCCGAGCGCCGCGAGCACCTGGCGCGACGGGTTCGGCCCCCGCCCCTGCTCGAGCCGCGCGTAGTAGTCCACGGAGATCCCGGCGAGCCGCGCGACCTCCTCCCGCCGCAGCCCCGGCGTGCGCCGGCGCGTTCCCGCGGGCAGCCCCGCGTCGGCCGGGCTCACCCGCGCGCGACGGTCCTTGAGGAACTCGGCCAGCTGTACCCGGTTCACGCCCACGCGCTCATCCTGCGCGCCGGCCGGCCGCGTAACCAGGGATCGCCGATCCGATGTTGAGCGCTGTCGCTGCTCCGGGAGGTCCACCACGTCTCTCCCGCCGCGGTTCGCCGCATCTCTCTCCGCTGCCGTTTTCCGGGGACTGTCGGTCCGCGGTTCGCCGCGTCTCTCCTCGCCGCCGTTTTCCGGGGACTGTCGGTCCGCGGTTCACCGCGTCTCTCCCGCCGCCGCTCCCGGGCGTCCACGGTGGACCTCATGACGACGAAGACGGCCCTCGTGACCGGGGCCAACAAGGGCATCGGCCGGGAGATCGCCCGGGAACTGCGCGCCCTGGGGATGCACGTGCTGGTGGGCGCCCGCGACCCGGAACGCGGCAAGGAGGCGGCCGCGGCCCTGGGCGCCGACTTCCTGCCGCTGGACGTGACCGACCCGGCCTCGATCGAGGCGGCCGCCTCCCAGGTCGAGGTCCTGGACGTCCTGGTCAACAACGCCGGCGTGCTCCTGGAGCGCGGCGCCCCGCCGAGCGCGACCCCGCTGCAGATGCTGCGCGACACCTACGAGGTCAACGTCTTCGGCGTGATCGCCGTGACCAACGCCTTCCTCCCGGCCCTGCGCCGCGCGGAGGCGGCGCGGATCGTGAACCTGGGCAGCGGCCTGGGCTCGCTGCACTTCACCGCGGACCCGTCCCACGTGTACGCCCAGAACCCCCTGCTGTCCTACAACTCCTCGAAGTCGGCCCTGACGGCGATAACTGTGTCGTACGCCAACGAGCTGCGCGGCACCCCGATCAAGGTCAACGTCGCCGACCCCGGCTACTGCGCGACGGACCTGAACTTCCACTCGGGCCCGCGCACCCCGAGCCAGGGCGCAACGGCGGCGGTGCGGCTGGCGACACTGCCCGCGGACGGCCCGACGGGCGCCTTCTTCGACGAGGACGGCCCCGTGCCGTGGTGACGGCCGTGGCCGCCGCCCCGCGACGCGCTCGGCCTGCCGCGTGCCGTTGGCGACCTGTCATCGCCGCCGTTTCCCCGCGACGCGCTCGGCCGCGCCGGGTGCCGTTGGTGACCCCGTCACCGCTGCCGTTTCCCCGCGACGCGCTCGGCCGCGCCGGGTGCCGTTGGTGACCCCGTCACCGCTGCCGTTTCTCCGCGACGCGCTCGGCCGCGCCGGGTGCCGTTGGTGACCCCGTCACCGCTGCCGTTTCTCCGCGACGCGCTCGGCCGCGCCGGGTGCCGTTGGTGACCAGCCACCGCTGATGCCCACGCCCCGCGACGCGCTCGGCCGCGACCGGCCGGTCCGCACCCGCCCCGTGCCGCGCCCGCGCGCGGCACGGGCATGCGACGCATTTGCCCAGCTCGCACGCGTTTTGCAGCGCGCCGTCGCGTGGTGCTGCTCTCAGCGCAGATTGGTGCAGCTCGCGCGGGTTTGCGGCGCGTCCGTGCGGGGCGGGGCTCGCTGAGTAGCGCTGCACAGCGTTCCCGCGTTGCGCGGCGCGTCCGAGCGGGGCGGTGCTCAGCGCAGATTGGTGCAGCTCGCGCGCGTTTGCGGCGCGTCCGTGCGGGGCGGGGCTCGCTGGGCAGCGCTGCACAGCGTTCCCGCGTTGCGCGGCGCGTCCGTGCGGGGCGGTGCTCAGCGCAGATTGGTGCAGCTCGCGCGCGTTTGCGGCGCGTCCGTGCGGGCGGGGCTCGCTGCGCAGGGTTGTGCAGCTCGCGCGCGTTTCTCCGCGCGTCCGCGCGTTGGCGGGGCCGTCAGAGGTAGGACCGTGCGTGGCGCAGCCAGGCGGCCGCCGCCGGGCTGGTGGGGCCGCTTCGGCGCCAGGCGAGGCCCAGGCGGCCGCGCAGTTCGGGGTCCACGATGCGCAGCGGGTGGAGGTGGTCGCGGTGGCGGGCGATCGACTCCGGCAGGATCGCGATGCCCAGCCGGCGAGCCGCCAACTGCTCCACCACCTGCGGCGACCCCGCCTCGAACGCGATCCGCGGGGCGAAGCCCGCCTCCGCGCACGCGGCGTCGAGGATCGCGCGGATGCCGCCTCCGCGCGGGAGGCACACGAGCGGGCGGTCGCGGAGGTCCGCAAGCGGGATCGTCTCCCGGCCCGCCAGTTCGTGACCGTCCCACACGGCCGCGTTGATCGCCTCGTCGGTGACCGGGTGGACGTCGAGACCCTCGGGCATCCGGGAATAGGCGACGATCGCCGCGTCCAGGCGGGCCTCCCGCACGGCGTCGATCAGGCGTTCGTTCACGTCCTCGACGAGAGTGATCTCCACGTCCGGCCACCTCGTGTGGAAGTCGGCGAGGATGGTGGCCAGGTCGACGGTGTGCGAGGTGACGGTGCCGACCGCCACGCGCCCGCGCGTCAGGCCGGCGAGCTCGTCCACCGCCTGGCGCGCGCCGTCCACGGCCGCGAGGGCCGCCCGGGCGTAGGGCAGGACGGCCTCGCCCGCCGCGGTGACCCGCACCGAGCGCGTGGTCCGCTCGAACAGCGGCAGCCCGAGCTCGCGTTCGAGCTTGCGGATCTGCGCGCTGACGCCGGGCTGGGCGACCCGCAGCCGCGCGGCCGCGCGCGTGAAGCCGCCCTCGTCGACGACGGCCAGGAAGTACTCCAGCTGGTGCAGCTCCATAATCAATCATGCTAAATCCCGTCGAAGATGCGTCTTGGTCTTCTGGATCGAGCGCGTGACGGTGGAGGCATGAACGCGAAGACTCCGGAAGACCTGTCCCGCCTGTTCGTGGAGCGCGCCAACGCCGGCGACGCCGCGGGGATCGCCGCGCTGTACGAGCCCGACGCCGTCCTCGCCTACCCGCCCGGCAGCACCACCGTCGGCCGCGAGGCCATCCAGGCCGTGTGCGAGGCGATGCTCAAGCACGTGCCGCGCTTCGAGGTCGAGGAGGCGCTGCCCACGATCCGCCACGGCGATCTGGCCCTGACCTCCACGAAGCCGAAGGACGGCACGGGCGGCCGCGTCCAGGTCGTCCGCCGCCAGCCCGACGGCACCTGGCTTCGCGTGATCGACCGCCCCGAGCAGTAACACCGAGCCCGCGTCCGAGCCGCCCGCCGATGGAGGCACCGCCATCGGAGGCGCAAGCCCGGGCGCGGGCTTCACGCACAGCACCACCGAGCAAGGGCTCCGCGCAAAGCAAGGGCCGAGATCGGCGCGCGCGGATGCGTAGGCGCCGCCGAGGCGAGTGGCGGTGTGCGGCGAACCTGACGCGCGAACACCGAGACGAACGCCGCGTCCAGCCCCGGAACCAAGCACTCACCCGAACCCGAGGACGCCGGTGCTCCGGCAGCGAAGCGCAGCCGGTGGCCGCGAAGCGGCCATGGGGGCGCGGGGTGGGAACCCCCCGCCGCGGCGAAGCCGCAGAGAAAATGGTCTGAACGTGTGCCTACTGTTTCCGGGTTGTAAACGTGAGGAGTGCTCTTGACGAGCGGCTGAAGGGGGCGTTAACTCGCCTTACCATGACGTGGGTCACTACGGCGCGGCCGGGTTAAAGGCCTGGCTTCGCCCGAATTTGGCCGGCGGATCGCGGCGAAGGAGCCGGATGCCCATGAGTGCGGTGCCGTCGATCGCGGACCTGCTGGAGCGGGTCCCGTCGTGGATGGGCCGCGCGGTCGAGTGGCAGCGGCTCGCGGGCGGGCTCTCCCATCACGTGTACCGCATCGACGTGGACCGGGTGCCCTACGTCCTGCGGGTGCTGGAGCCGAGGGTCTCGGACGCGGGCCTGGGCATCGCCCCCGCGCGGGAGATCGCCAACACCGAGACGGCCGCCGCGTCGGTCGGTGCGCAGGTCTACGCCACGATGCCCGACGTCCCCGCGATCGTGCTCGAGTTCCTGCCCGGGCGCACGCTCGGGGCGGCCGAGGTGCGCCGGCCCGAGGTCATCCCGGCGCTGGCCCAGGCCTGCCGGAAGCTGCACGCCGGGCCGCGGTTCGGCAACGACTTCGACATCTTCGAGAAGCGGCAGGAGCTGCTCGAGATCTGCCGGCGCAACGATCTGCCGCTGCCCGAGGGATACCTGGACCGGGCATCCACAGTGGACTTGCTGCGGGAAGCGCTGCGGCAGCGGCCTTGCGCGACGGTACCGTGCCACAACGATCTGCTCGCGGAGAACTTCATCGCGACGTCCAGCGGCGTGCGGATCATCGACTATCAGCTCTCCGGCAACAACGACCCGGCGTTCGAGCTCGGCGACATCGCCGCCGAGGCGGACTACGACCCGGACCTGACCGGCCTGCTGGCCGAAGCCTACTTCGGTGCCGAGCTGAGCCCGGCGCTGCTGGCCCGGGTCCGGCTGTTCCACATCGCGTCCAACGTGACCTGGGCCCTGTGGTTCACCGTCCACCATGGACTCCTCGCGGCCTCCCCGGCCGACGATGACGCGGCCTCCTGGGCCGACGGAAACGCCGCCGCCCGCGGTGAGGAGACGGTGGGCTTCGACTACGCGGCGGAGGCGGCCGACAAGTGGGGGCAGGCGCTGCGCGCGCTCGACGACCCCGAGTTCGGCCGCCTGCTGGGCACGGTGACCGGAAGGAATCCCATCACCCCCAACCCCTAACAAGGAGGTGCCATGTCGGCATCGCCGACCCAGGCCGGCCTACCGATCGAAGACGACGACGAGAAGCGGCTCGCCGAACTGGGTTACAAGCAGGAGCTCAAGCGCAAGTGGAGCGGGTTCTCCAACTTTGCCATCTCGTTCTCCATCATCTCCATCCTCGCGGGCTGTTTCACCACGTTCGGCCAGGCCTGGATGAACGGCGGCCCGATCGCCATCTCGTGGGGCTGGCCGCTGATCTCGATCTTCATCCTCATCATCGGCTTCTGCATGTCGGAGCTGGTCTCGGCGTACCCGACGGCCGGCGGCATCTACTGGTGGGCGGCCCGGATGGGCAAGCCCGTGCACGGCTGGTTCACCGGCTGGCTCAACCTGGTCGGGCTCGTCGCGGTCACCGCGTCGGTCGACTACGGCTGCGCCACGTTCCTGAGCCTGGTGCTGGACGCGTACACCAGCTGGGACAGCGCCAACCTCAACCTGACGTTCCTGCTGTTCGTCGTGATCCTGGCCGCGCACGTGGCCATCAACATCTGGGGTCACAACATCATCGACGTGCTGCAGAACGTCTCGGTCTGGTGGCACGTCGCGGGCTCGGCCGTGATCGTGCTGATCCTCGTCTTCGTGCCCGAGAAGCACCAGAGCCTGTCGTTCGTGTTCACCGAGCGCTTCAACAACTCCGGGTACTCCGACGCCACCTACTGGTTCCTGGTGCTGCCGTTCGGGTTCCTGCTCACGCAGTACACGATCACGGGTTTTGATGCTTGTGCCCACGTGTCGGAGGAGACGAAGGGCGCGTCCAAGGCGGCCGCGCGCGGGCTGTGGCAGTCCATCTTCTACTCGGCGATCGGCGGCTGGATCCTGCTGCTGTCGTTCCTCTTCGCCGCGACCCACGTGGACGAGATCACGGCGGCGGCCGGGTTCTCCGGCGCCATCTTCGAGACCGCGCTGACCCCCGGCTTCTTCAAGGCCGTCATCCTCATCTCCACCATCGGGCAGTTCTTCTGCGGCATGAGCTGCGTGACGAGCATGTCCCGGATGACGTACGCGTTCAGCCGTGACCGCGCCGTGCCGGGCTGGCGGCTGTGGTCCAAAGTGGACCGCAACGGCACGCCGGTCAACGCCATCATTGGCGCGGCCGTCGCCGGCCTCGTGCTGACGCTGCCCGCGCTCTACAAGAGCCCGACCGGCGCGCCGACCGCGTTCTACGCCGTCGTCTCCGTCGCCGTCATCGGCCTCTACGTCGCGTTCCTCATCCCGATCTACCTGCGGCTGCGGATGGGCGACAAGTTCGTCCCCGGGCCGTGGACGCTGGGCAGCAAGTACAAGGTGCTCGGCTGGATCGCGGTGGTGGAGATCGTGATCGTGTCGATCTACTTCATCATGCCGTTCACGCCGACCGCGATCCCGGGCCACGAGGGCTTCACCTGGACCGCGGTCAACTATGCCCCGATCGCGATGATCATCGTGATCGGCGGGGCGGCACTGTGGTGGGTGCTCTCGGCTCGCACCTGGTTCCACGGCCCGATCCGGACCATCGATCAGGCCTTGGCCGAGGACACGGCCGCCGCGCAGGAGTAGGGGATGATGGTCTCCGGGCCGGTCGCCGCGATGGCCGGCCCGGAGACCTAGTCGGGGAGGTCGGATGCCGTCCCAAGGCGGACGCGGTGGCGTGGCGACGGAGCCGCTGTCGGGAGTGCCGATGTGGCGCCCGGTGCGGGGCGGCAACGCGTTCGAGATCACCGTCGCCCGGCTGGCCCAGGCGATCCGGCTCGGCCTCGTGCCGGTCGGCGAGCGGCTCCCGCCCGAGCGGGAGCTCGCCGAGCGGCTCCAGGTCAGCCGGGTCACGCTGCGGGAGGCGATCGCGGCGCTGCGCGAGGCGGGGTTCCTCGAGTCGCGCCGGGGCCGCTCCGGCGGCACGTTCGTGGTCCGGGCCACCGGCGATCCCGGCGACACCGGCCAGGTGCAGGACGCCGCGGCGCTGGCCCGGGAGATGGGCGACGCGCTGCACGACGCGCTGGACTTCCGCCGGGTGCTGGAGCCGGGCGCGGCCGCGCTGGCCGCCACCCGGGCGCTGTCCGCGCCCGACCGCGCGCACCTGGTGGCGTGTCTGGCCGCCGCGCGGACGCGGGACCCGCTCACCCGGCGGGTCAACGACTCGCGGCTGCACCTGGCGATCGCGGCGGCCAGCGGCTCGACCTCGGTGGCGGCGTCGATCGCGGACGTGCAGCTGCGCCTGGACCGGCTGCTGGCCGCGATCCCGGTGCTGCGGCGCAACCTCGACCACTCCGACGCCCAGCACGAGCGGGTGGTCGAGGCGATCCTGGCGGGCGACCCGGCGGTGGCCCGCGGCGAGATGGAAGAGCACTGCGACGCCACCGCGGCGTTGTTGCGCGGGCTGCTGGGTTGAGTTTATGGTTTATTTCTAGACCTTTAGGGGAAGCCGATGTTGACCGTCGAGCAGCTGCGCGTCGCCGTGACCGATGGCGAGATCGACACCGTCATCGTGGCCATCACGGACATGCAGGGGCGGCTGCAGGGCAAGCGCTTCCACGCCGGGCACTTCCTGGACGACGTCGTCGCGCACGGCACCGAGGGCTGCAACTACCTGCTCGCCGTCGACGTCGACATGAACACGGTCGACGGCTACGCGATGTCCTCGTGGGCCGGCGGCTACGGCGACTTCGCGATGATCCCGGACTTCACCACGATGCGGCGCATCCCGTGGCACCCCGGCACCGTGCTCGTGCTCGCCGACCTCAAGCTGCTGGACGGCGGCCCGGTCACCGCGTCGCCGCGCCAGGTGCTGCAGGCCCAGCTCGGCGCGCTGCGCGAGGCCGGATACTCCGCCTGGACCGGCACGGAGCTGGAGTTCATCGCGTTCCGGGAGTCCTATGAGGACGCATTCCGGCGGTCGTACCGCGAGCTGACGCCGGTGACCCTGTTCAACTCCGACTACTCGCTGCTGCAGACCGCGCGCGTGGAGCCGCTGCTGCGCCGCATCCGCAACGAGATGGCCGGCGCCGGGCTGACCCCGGAGAGCGCGAAGGGCGAATGCAACCTCGGCCAGCTCGAGATCGCGTTCCGCTACGACGCCGCGCTGCCCAATGCCGACGGGCACGTGCTGTACAAGAACGGCGCCAAGGAGATCGCCGCGCAGGAGGGCGTCTCCATCACGTTCATGGCCAAGCCGAACGCGCGGGAGGGCAACTCCTGCCACATCCACTTCTCGCTGCGCTCGGCCGACGGGCGCTCCGCGGTCGCGGGCGACGGCGAGCACGGGGTGTCGCCCATGTTCGCGAGCGCCATGGCGGGCATCCTCGCGACGCTGCGCGAGTTCACGCTCTTCTACGCGCCGAACATCAACTCGTACAAGCGCTTCCAGGCCGGCTCGTTCGCGCCGACCGCGGTGCGCTGGGGCCTGGACAACCGCACGTGCGCGCTGCGCCTCGTCGGGCACGGCGCGTCGATGCGCGTGGAGAACCGGGTGCCGGGCGCCGACGTGAACCCGTACCTCGCCATCGCCGCCCTGTGCGCGGGCGCGCTGCACGGGATCCGCAACTCCCTCGAGCTCGAGGACGTCTACACCGGCAACGCCTACGAGGACGCGGACGCGCCGCGCGTCCCGGCCACGCTGCGGGAGGCCCTGCACCTGTGGGAGGGCAGCGAGCTCGCGCGGGAGGCGTTCGGCGACGACGTCGTCGCGCATTACGCCAACATGGCGCGCATCGAGCTGGCAGCGTTTGACGCGGCGGTCACGGACTGGGAGCTCATGCGGGGCTTCGAGCGCCTGTAGGGCCACCGCGCGGGCGCCGGGCCCGTGCGGAGGCCTCCGAGGGGCCGCTGGGCCGCGCGGAAGGCTCTGAGGAGGCGCTGGGGCCGCTTGAGGAGGCGCGGGGCCGCGCGGAAGGCTCTGAGGAGGCGCGGGGCCGTGCGGACGACCTCCGGTCGCGGGTGCTTTCGCGGCCGGTCGGGGCACATGGGGTACAACTGCGGAATTTTGCTTTTCTGAGAGGTTGGCATGCACGACGTCATCTCGCCGGTCGACGAGCAGGTCGTGGCGACGGTCCCGTCGCTGAGCGAGGCGGAGACCGACGCCGCGATCGAGCGCGCCCACGCGGCCTTCGCCGGGTGGCGCGCGGTCTCGCCGGGCGACCGGGCGCGGCTGCTGCGCCGCTTCGCCGCCGTGGTCGACGCGCACAACGAGGAGCTCGCGCAGCTCGAGGTCCGCAACGCCGGGCACACCATCGGCAACGCCCGCTGGGAGGCCGGCAACGTCCGCGACGTCCTCGACTACTACGCGGGCGCGCCCGAGCGGCTCAGCGGCCGCCAGATCCCGGTCGCGGGCGGGCTGGACGTCACCTTCTACGAGCCGCTGGGCGTCGTCGGCGTCATCGTGCCCTGGAACTTCCCGATGCCGATCGCCGGCTGGGGCTTCGCGCCCGCGCTGGCCGCCGGCAACACCGTGGTGCTCAAGCCCGCCGAGCTCACCCCGCTCACCGCGATCCGCCTGGGCGAGCTGGCCCTGGAGGCGGGCCTGCCCGAGGGAGTCTTCACGGTACTGCCGGGCAAGGGCTCCATCGTGGGTCAGCGCTTCGTCACCCATCCGCTCGTGCGCAAGGTGTGCTTCACCGGGTCCACCGAGGTCGGCAAGCGCATCATGGCCGGCTGCGCCGAGCAGGTGAAGCGGGTGACGCTGGAGCTGGGCGGCAAGAGCGCCAACATCGTGTTCGCCGACGCCGACCTGGACAAGGCCGCCGCGTCCGCGCCCGGCTCCGTGTTCGACAACGCCGGCCAGGACTGCTGCGCGCGGTCGCGGCTGCTGGTGCAGGCGAGCGTGTACGACGAGTTCATGGCCCGGCTCGAGGAGTCCGTGCGGGCCTTCCGCTGCGAGGACCCGGCCCTGGAGTCGGCGCAGATGGGCCCGCTCATCTCCGCCGGGCAGCTGGCGAGCGTGCGCTCCTATGTGGACGACGCCGCCGTCGCCTTCCGTGGCAGCGCCCCGGACGGCCCCGGCTACTGGATGGCGCCGACCGTCCTCACCGCCGAGTCCAGCCAGGACCGGCACTGGCGCGAGGAGATCTTCGGCCCCGTGCTGTCCGTGCTGCGCTTCGAGGACGAGGACGAGGCGGTCCGGCTGGCCAACGACACCGAGTACGGCCTGTCCGGCTCGATCTGGACCCGCGACCTCGGCCGCGGCATCCGCGTCGCCCGTGGCGTGGAGACCGGCGCCCTCAGCGTCAACTCGCACTCGTCGGTGCGCTACTGGACCCCGTTCGGCGGGGTCAAGCAGAGCGGCCTCGGCCGCGAGCTCGGCCCGGACGCGGTCGCCGCGTTCTGTGAAGTCAAGAACGTCTTCTTCAGCACGGAGGTATAGGTGCAGCCACGTCTGCAGGACCGCGTCGCGGTCATCACCGGTGCCGGCAGCGGCATCGGCCTGGCGACCGCGCGCCGGTTCGCGTCCGAGGGCGCGAAGGTGATCGCGGTCGACCTGAACGCCGACGCCGGCCAGGCGGCCGCGGAGGAGGTCGGCGGCGAGTTCGTGGCCGTCGACGTCGCCGACGAGGCCGCGGTCAAGGCCCTCTTCGACGGTGTCGTCGAGCGCCACGGGCGGCTGGACATCGCCTTCAACAACGCCGGCATCTCGCCGCCCGACGACGACTCCATCCTCGACACCGGCATCGAGGCGTGGGAGCGCGTGCTGAAGGTGAACACCACCAGCGTGTACTTCTGCTGCAAGTACGCGATCCCGCACATGCTGGCCCAGGGCAAGGGCTCGATCATCAACACGGCCAGCTTCGTGGCCCTGCTCGGCGCGGCGACGTCGCAGATCGCCTACACCGCCTCGAAGGGCGCCGTGCTGTCGATGACCCGCGAGCTCGGCGTGCAGTTCGCGCGCCAGGGGATCCGCGTCAACGCGCTCTGCCCCGGCCCGATCGCGACGCCGCTGCTCATGGAGCTCTTCGCGAAGGACCCGGAGCGCGCGCAGCGGCGCCTCGTGCACGTGCCGATGGGCCGGTTCGGCACGCCCGAGGAGATCGCGGGCGCCGTGGCCTTCCTGGCCAGCGACGACGCCTCGTTCATCACCGCGTCGACGTTCCTGGTCGACGGCGGCATCACCGGCGCCTACGTCACGCCGCTGTAGCGATGTCACGACCGCTCATCGGCATCACCGCGTACGCCGAGGTCGCGCGGTGGGGTGTCTGGGACACCCGGGCCGTGCTGGTGCCCGAGGCGTACGTGCGGATGGTGCGGCAGGCGGGGGCGCGCGCGGTCGTGCTCCCGCCGGACGACGCCGACGACGCCAAGGAGCTCATCGGCCGCCTCGACGCCCTGGTGCTGGCCGGCGGCGCGGACATCGAGCCCGCGCACTACGGCGCCTCGCCGCACCCCACGACGCGCACGCGCCCGGACCGCGACGCGGGCGAGCTGGCCGTGCTGACGGCGGCGCTCGAGGCCGATCTGCCCGTGCTGGGTGTCTGCCGGGGGATGGAGCTGCTGGCCGTCGCCTACGGCGGGTCGCTGCACCAGCACCTGCCCGACCTGCTCGGCAACTCGCGGCATCAGCCGGCTCCCGGGGTCTACGGCGCGCACCCGGCCCGCTTCGCGCCGGGCTCGTGCGCGGCGCGGGTGTTCGGGGACGCCGGTGAGGTCAACTCGTACCACCACCAGGCCGTCGACTCCCCGGGCGCGCTCACGGTGACCGGGTGGGCCGACGACGGCGTGATCGAGGCGATCGAGGACCCGGCCGGGCGCTTCGTGCTCGGGGTGCAGTGGCATCCGGAGGAGGCCGGCGACATGCGGCCCTTCGCCGCGCTGGTCGCCGCGGTCTGACCCGCGCTTGGACGCGGCCCCGACCCGCTCCCGGGCGGGTCAGGGCCGCGTGTTCTGGGTAGGTGAGGGGTATGCGAATCGGGTTTGGGCTGCCGGTGTCGGGCACGTGGGCCACACCGGAGCGGTTGGCGCGCATCGCGGAGGCGGCGGAGCATCGGGAGTACGACTCCCTCTGGTCCTTCCAGCGGCTCTTCGTCGGCGCCGAGCAGGACGTCGACCCCGTCTATGAAAGCGTGCTGGACCCGCTGGTCGCGCTCGCGTTCGCCGCGGCGCGCACCGAGCGGATCAGGCTCGGGGTGGCGGTCGTCAATCTGCCGTTCGTCAGCCCGGTCCACCTCGCCAAGCAGGTCGGCACCCTCGACGTGCTCAGCGGCGGGCGGGTCGACCTGGGGCTCGGGACCGGGTGGTCGGAGGCCGAGTTCGTCGCCACCGGGGCGAGCGGGCAGCGGCGGGCCGCGCGGACGCGGGAGTTCGTGGCGGTCCTGCGCACGCTGTGGCGCGACGAGGTCAGCGCGTTCGACGGGGAGCTGTACACGCTCCCGGCCGGGCGTATGGCGCCCAAGCCGGCGCAGGAGGGCGGCGTGCCGATCCTGCTCGGCGGGTCCGTGCCGGCGGCGCTGCGCCGGGCCGGGGAGATCGCCGACGGGTGGGTGTCGCGCTCCGCGCACGACCTCACGCGGATCGGCCGGGACGTCGAACTGGTGCGCGCGGGCGCGGAGGCGGCCGGGCGCGATCCGGACGCGCTGCGCATCGTGTGCCGCGGCGTGCTGTTCCGGCCCGGGAGCGAGCTGCTCGACGGCTCGTGGGAGAAGATCCGCGAGGACGTCGCCTGGCTGGGCACGCAGGGGGTCACCGAGGTCTTCTACGACCTCAACTTCGACCCCGCGATCGCGGGGCCGGACGTCGACCCGGACGCGGCCGAGGAGCGGGCCCTGGACATCCTGCACAACCTCAACCCGCGGGGGCTAAGTTGAGGGCATGTCGCGACCGGTCATCGGCCTGACCACGTACGCCGAGGAAACCCGCTTCGGCCTCAACGACACCTTCTCCGCGGTCCTGCCGCTCTCGTACGTGCACGCGGTGCACGCCTCGGGCGGCCGGGCGGTCCTGGTCACCCCCGACGACCCGGACGCCGACGTGCTCGACGGGCTGCACGGCATCATGTTCACCGGCGGCTCGGACGTGAACCCGGACCTCTACGGCGAGGCCCCGCACGCCACCACCAAGGTCAAGCCCGAGCGGGACGCCGCCGAGCTGCTGCTGATGCGGGCCGCGCTCGAGGCCGACCTGCCGCTGTTCGGCATCTGCCGCGGCATGCAGCTCATGTGCGTCGCCTACGGCGGGCGGCTCCACCAGCACCTGCCCGACGTGCTCGGCCACCACAACCACCGGCCCGTGAGCGGCCCGAAGTTCGGCGAGCACCCGGTCCGGCTGGCGGGCGGCTCGCGGGCGGCGGCGATCCTCGGCGAGGCGGTCATCGTCAACTCGTTCCACCATCAGGGCTGCGCCGACCCGGGGCGGCTCGTGCCGACCGGCTGGTGCCCCGAGGACGACCTCATCGAGGTGGTCGAGGACCCGTCGAAGACGTTCGCGGTCGGGGTGCAGTGGCACCCGGAGGACACCACGGACTTCCGCCTGTTCGAGGCCTTCGTCGCAGCCGCCGGGGTCCGTCGAGACCAAGTGGCCACAAGGCCATAATCCCTGTTACCCTCGGCTCATGAGGAAGGTCGCCGTGCTCGACAAAGACGAGTCCCGTGTGGAAGGCATGACGGTCCACGAGGCCATCTGGGACATCGACCACATCGAGGGTTACCGCTACGAGCTGCACGAGGGAGCGCTTCGAGTGTCGCCGTCGCCGGGCTTCAACCATCAGAGACTCGCCCGGCGCCTGATGGAGCACTTCAAGGCGCAGGGTCGTGAGTCGGTGCAGGAGCTCAGCGTCATATTCGACAGTCACAACTACCGCAACCCCGATGTGCTGCGGCTTCGGCCGGAGACCGAGCCGCCCGGCGAAGGCCTGGTGCCGCCGCACTATTTCGACCTCTTCGTCGAGATCGTGTCGCGGACGACACGGGACGAGGACCGCATCATCAAGCCGAAGGTCTACGCGCAGGCGGGCGTCCCCGAGTACTGGCGCGTCGAGCCGGAGGCGGACGGCTACGTCGTCTACATGCACCGGCTCGAGGGCGGTCGCTACGTGCAGACCCGCGTCGTGCCGATCGAGGAGTTGCTCGCGGAGGGCTAGGAGGCGGCCTCGTCCGAGGTGCGGTGCTCGATGCGCAGGTCGGGAGCCGTCTCGCGGTAGGACTCGCGGTCGTCGGAGTCCTTGAGCACGGCCTCGGCCTGGGCCTTCGGGTCGTCGCTGCCCGCCGCCAATTCCTCCGGCAGCAGATCGGCCCGTTCGCGGATGCGTTCGTCATCGATCATGCCTGGGTGGTTACCCGGACAGGCCCGAGTTGATGCGCGTTAGGCTTCTGGCCATGAAGGTTCGCGCTCCGCTCGCCCCCGGCACGCAGACTCCGTGGCGTCAGGTCCCCGCCGGCATCGCGCGGCCCGAATACGTCGGCAAGCGGGCGCCCGCCAAGCACCGCGGCTCCGACGTGCAGACGCCCGAGATCATCGAGCGGATGCGGGTCGCGTCCAGGCTGGCCGCGCAGGCGACCGAGCTCGCCGGGAAGCACGCGCAGCCGGGCGTCACCACGGACGAGGTCGACCGGGTCGTGCACGAGTTCCTGTGCGACAACGGCGCCTACCCCTCGACGCTGGGGTACAAGAGCTTCCCGAAGTCGTGCTGCACCTCGCTGAACGAGGTCATCTGCCACGGCATCCCCGACTCGACGGTGATCGAGGACGGCGACATCCTCAACGTCGACGTGACCGCGTTCATCGGCGGCGTGCACGGCGACACCAACCAGACCTTCTGCGTCGGCGACGTCGACGAGGAGGCGCGGCTGCTGGTCGAGCGCACACGCGAGGCGATGATGCGCGGCATCCGCGCCGTGGCGCCCGGGCGCCCGCTCAACGCGATCGGCCGGGTGATCGAGGCGTACGCCAAGCGCTTCCACTACGGCGTCGTGCGCGACTTCACCGGGCACGGCATCAACGAGGTCTTCCACACCGGGCTCTACGTGCCCCACTACGACAACCCGCGGCTCACCACGATCATGGAGCCCGGCATGACGTTCACCATCGAGCCCATGATCACGCTGGGGACCCACGAGTACGACATCTGGAAGGACGGCTGGACGGTCGTCACGAAGGACCGTAAGTGGACGGCCCAGTTCGAGCACACGATCGTCGTCACCGAGGACGGCTACGAAATTCTGACGCTGCCGTAATGCGGCCTAGGCCGTCTCGGGGCCGGTGATGCCCCGAGACGACAGGCTCACGAGACGGCGTACTCGTTTAACGACGCGGCTGCATCGTCGGACCGGCCCACGCGGTGCGGCGCATGTCTGGCCCTCCTCTCGTCTAGACGCTCGTGGCGTGATGCATCAATCGTCGCGGAGCGGACAGCGCGGTGGAGGGACGCGGCCTTGCTGTGGCACAAGTTCGGGAGTATCGGCGACTCAGTCGGTTTTGCCCGGGAATGCGGCCACCAGCGGGGTCAGGCTGCCCGCCTTGCGGAACCCGACCGCGCGCGTCGTGCAGTCGATCAGCGCGTCGAGGACGATCTTGCGCACGTCGCCGTCGGTGGCCGGCAGGGCCAGGCGCCACTGGGCCGCGGTGCGCTCCTCCAGCTGGACGGCGAGCTTGAGCGCCGTCGCGCGGTCGGTCACCGCGAACGGCAGCTGATAGGAGGGTGCGGTCGGCGGCGGGGTCACCCCGCTGCTGGTGAGCCGCACCAGCAGCGCGTCGCGGCGCGTGCGGTGGGCGTTGTCGGCGGCGCGGGCGAGGGCGATCGTGTTCGCGTCGAGCTTGGGGCCCAGCACGCCGTACCCGTAGATGGCCGCGTGCTCGGCCTGCAGCACGGCGACGAGCCGCTCATCCGCCGCCGTCATGCCAGCACCTCCCCGTGGCCCGCCCGGCAGGCGGCGATCGAGCCCAGCAGGGCCGCCCGGTAGGAGGGCGCGGCCAGGCACGCCGCCTCCGCGTCCTGGCGGCCGTCCTTCTCCAGCTTCGCGAGGTCGGCCAGGACCGCCGCCTGGTCGCCCGGCAGCGGGCCGGCCGAGGGGGCCGCGGCCGCCGAACCGCTCGCCGCCGGGAACGGGCCCCGCTCCGGCAGGCCGATCTCCCGGGCGAGCGCGACGATGTGCTGCTCGTGGTCGTCCTTGAGCGGGCCGAGCCGGTCCTGCAACGCCGGGAAGGCGCTCAGCGCCTCGCCGTAGCGGTCGCGGAGCGCGACCGTGCGCGTCAGCAGCGGCATGAGCGCGTCGCCCGTCGGGTCGAACGGCGGGTCCTTCGGATCGCCGCCGAGATCGCAGCCCGTCAGCGACGCGGTCGTGGCCGCCGCGGCGGCGGCGAGCAGGGCGCGTCGGCGGAGATGCACGCGCATTAGTGAACACCATCAGCGCCCCTCGCCGTGTACCCGCCCTCTGAAGGTGCTGGTGGGTGCCGCTGGCGGGTGGCGTTCGGAGCGCCGCCGGGACGTCCCGAGTCACGTCGCGTTACGCTCTGCACGAGCCGCCCGCGCGTTTCGGCGCAGGCGGCGATGAGCCGTGCGCCCGTGCGGGCGCCGACAGGAGGGGTGTCGATCTATGGCGCAGCAGCATCGACAGCGTCTCCTGGACGTGGTCGAACCGGTCGTCACGGCCGGTGGTTTCGACCTCGAGGACCTCACCGTCACCCGGGTCGGGCGACGGCACCTGGTGCGCATCGCGGTCGACAGTGACAACGGCGTCGACCTCGACGCGGTCGCCGAGCTCTCCCGGGGCATCTCCACGGCGCTGGACAAGGCCGAGGCCGAGGGCGACGAGCTGATCGCGGGGGAGTACGAGCTGGAGGTCGGCTCGCCCGGTGTCGAGCGGCCGCTGAGCCTGCCCCGGCACTGGCGGCGCAACCGCAGCCGGCTGGTGAAGGTGAAGATCGCCGGGCGTGAGGTGACCGGCCGCGTATTGGCCGCCGACGACGACGGGGTGACCCTCGACGTCGACGGGGCGAAGAGCACGCATCCGTATTCGGACCTCGGCCCCGGCCGCGTCCAGGTGGAGCTCAAGCGGCTCGCGGAGCTGCCGGACCCCGAGGACGAAGAGATCGACGAAGACGAAGACGACGACGATGAGGAAGGGGAGGACGGGGCGTGAACATCGACCTTGCGGCCCTCCGCGCACTGGAGCGCGAGCGCGAGATCCCGTTCGAGACCATCCTCGCGGCGATCGAGACGGCGCTGCTGACCGCCTACCGGCACACCGACGGGGCCAACCCGCACGCCCGGGTCGAGATCGACCGGCGCAGCGGCGCGGCCTCCGTGCTCGCGCAGGACCTCGACGAGGACGGGACGATCGTGCGCGAGTACGACGACACCCCCCACGACTTCGGGCGCATCGCGGCGATGACCGCGAAGCAGGTGATCCTGCAGCGGCTGCGCGAGGCCACGGACGAGGCGCACTTCGGCGAGTACGTCGGGCGCGACGGCGACCTGATCACCGGCGTGATCCAGGCGCACGAGGCGCGGGCCGAGAAGGGCATCGTCACCATCGACCTCGGCAAGATCGAGGGGATGCTGCCGGCCGCCGAGCAGGTGCCGGGGGAGCGCTACGAGCACGGGCAGCGGATCAAGGCCATCGTGGTGCACGTGGCCAAGGGCTTCCGCGGTCCCCAGGTGACCCTGTCGCGATCTCACCCGAACCTCGTGAAGCGCCTGTTCGCGCTGGAGGTGCCGGAGATCGCCGACGGTACCGTCGAGATCGCCGCCATCGCCCGGGAGGCGGGTCACCGCACCAAGATCGCGGTCCGCTCGACGGTCGCGGGGGTGAACGCGAAGGGGGCCTGCATCGGCCCGATGGGCCAGCGGGTCCGCGCGGTCATGAGCGAGCTGCACGGTGAGAAGATCGACATTATCGACTGGTCCGAGGACCCTGCGCAGTTCGTCGGAAATGCCCTTTCTCCCGCGAAAGCGCTCAACGTGGAGGTCGTCGACGCGGCCAACCGGGCCGCCCGGGTGACCGTTCCCGACTTCCAGCTTTCCCTGGCCATCGGCAGAGAGGGCCAGAACGCACGGCTCGCCGCGCGGCTCACCGGATGGCGGATCGATATCAGACCGGACAACGCTGCGGACGGCAACGTCGATCACGTCACCGGACCGGGCGCGGCGCGCGCCGAAAGTGCAGGGTAGACTTCTTGACGGTACGTCGCACGCCCCCGGCTGGCATGCCCGCGAACCCCCTGCTCACTGGGCGGCCGGTTCGCACATGTATCGGATGCCGGAAGCGTGCGTCATCCTCCGAGTTGCTGCGATTTGTCGCGATCGAGATCGGCCCTGACCAGTTCAGGGCTGTCCCCGATCCGGCTCGCAGACGGCCGGGCCGGGGCGCGCACCTGCATCCCGATCCGGCTTGCCTCGCGCTAGCGGAGCGTCGGCGCGCCTTCGGGCGGGCTCTGCGCATCGCCGGTGTCCTGGACACCGGTCCGCTGGCCGAAGCCGTCGCCTCGGCGGCGGTGACGGAGCCGGAGCATACGCAGTGACCGGAACCGCCGGTGGTGGGAGCGCGACGCCCCACCCGGACACGCAAGGTAGGACGACGGACATGAGCACACGATGAAGTCCCTGAGATGACCAGGCTTCAAGTGCACGAGTGAGGTCGGAGCGGACTTGCCGCCCGGCCTCGAGGTGAGGAGTGTAGTGGCAGGCAAGGCCCGCGTACACGAGCTGGCGAAAGAGCTCGGGGTCGAAAGCAAGACCGTACTTGCGAAGCTGCAGGAGCTTGGCGAGTACGTGAAGTCCGCATCCAGCACGGTCGAGGCGCCCGTGGCGCGCCGGCTGCGAGCGAGCTTCGAGAATGGTGGAGGGTCCGCTCCGGCGCCCTCCGCGCCTCCTGCGCCGTCTGCGTCGGCCCCGTCGTCGACGCCAGTTCCGACGGCCCCCCGTCCGACGCCGTCCCCGGCGGCAAAGCCCTTTGCGCCCCCGAAGCGGCCGCAGCCGCCCGCGGGTGGCGGATCGAGCGGTTCGGGAGGCGGGGGCGGCCGTGGCCCCGTGCCCGGTCCGCCGCGTCCCGCCCCGCCGGCCGTCAAGCCGACGAGTGCGCACGACATCGAGGTTCAGGCCGCCGAGCAGCGTGCGGCCGCGCTGAAGGCCGAGCAGGAAGCGACCATGAAGGCCGCCCAGCAGGCCCGTCAGCGGGAGAACACCCGGCGGGACACCCCGGCGCCGCCCAGCGGTGGCTCCGGCGCGCCCACGCCCGGCCCGCGTCCCGGTCCCGCCCCCGGCTCGTCCGGCGGCGGTGCGCCGAGCCCGGGCGGCCCGCGTCCCGGTCAGGGTCCGCGTCCCGGTCAGGGCAACCGCCCGCCGGCCCGGTCCCCGGGCAACAACCCGTTCGGCGTGTCGGGTGGCGCCTCGCCGCGCCCGCCGACACCCGGCAACATCCCGCGGCCCAACCCCTCGTCCATGCCCCCGCGGCCCAACCCGGCCTCGATGGGCGGCCCCCGGCCGAACCCGTCGCAGATGCCGAGCCAGCGGCCCGGTCGCCCCGGCGGCCCCGGCGGTGACCGTCCCGGTCGCCCCGGCGGCGGTGGTGGCGGCTTCCGCGGCGGCCCCGGTGGCGGCGGCGGTGCCGGTCGTCCCGGTGGTCCGGGCGGCGGCGGTGGTGGCGGCTTCCGTGGCGGTCCCGGTGGGGGCGGCGGCGGTGGTGGCGGCTTCCGTGGCGGTCCCGGTGGGGGCGGCGGCGGTGGCGGTGGCTACCGCGGCGGTCCCGGCGGTGGCGGCGGCGCGCCCGCGGGTGCCGGCGGTGCCGGTCGCCCCGGTGGTGGCGCCGGCGGTCGTGGCCGTGGCGGCGGTGCGGCGGGTGCCTTCGGGCGTCCCGGCGGCCGTCCGACCCGTGGCCGGAAGTCGAAGAAGCAGCGCAGACAGGAGTTCGACAACCTCTCCGCGCCCACCATGGGCTCGGGTGCCCCGCGGGGTCAGGGTCAGGCGATCCGTCTCCCGCAGGGTGCGTCGCTGTCGGACTTCGCCGACCGGATCAACGCGAACCCGGGCTCGCTCGTGCAGGAGATGTTCAACCTGGGCGAGATGGTGACGGCGACCCAGTCGTGCACCAACGAGACGCTGCAGCTGCTCGGCGAGCACCTCGGCTTCGACGTGCAGATCGTCAGCCCCGAGGACGAGGACCGCGAGCTGCTGGCCCGCTTCGACATCGACCTCGACGCCGACGTCGACGAGGAGCGCCTGGTCGTCCGGCCGCCGGTCGTGACCGTCATGGGCCACGTCGACCACGGTAAGACGAAGCTGCTCGACGCGATCCGCCAGACGAACGTCGCGGCGGGCGAGGCGGGCGGCATCACCCAGCACATCGGTGCCTACCAGGTCCACGTCGAGCACGAGGACGAGGACCGCGCGATCACCTTCATCGACACCCCGGGTCACGAGGCGTTCACCGCCATGCGTGCCCGTGGTGCCCAGGCCACGGACATCGTGGTCCTGGTGGTCGCGGCCGACGACGGCGTGATGCCTCAGACCATCGAGGCGCTCAACCACGCCCAGGCGGCCGAGGTGCCGATCGTGGTCGCGGTGAACAAGATCGACAAGCCCGAGGCCAACCCGGCCAAGGTGCGGCAGGAGCTCACGCAGTACGGGCTGGTCGCCGAGGAGTACGGCGGCGAGACGATGTTCGTCGACATCTCGGCGAAGAGCCGGATCAACATCGACGGGCTCCTCGAGGCCGTCCTGCTGACCGCCGACGCCGCGCTCGACCTGCGCGCGCCCATCGACGGCCCGGCCCAGGGCATCGCGATCGAGTCGCACCTCGACCGCGGCCGTGGCCCGGTCGCCACCGTCCTGGTGGAGAAGGGCACGCTCAACGTCGGTGACTCGATCGTCGCCGGCCGCGCCTACGGACGCGTCCGCGCGATGCTCGACGAGAACGGCAAGCCCGTGCCGCACGCGGGTCCGGCCCGTCCGGTCCTCGTGCTCGGCCTGACCTCGGTGCCCGGCGCCGGCGACACGTTCCTCGCCGCCGACGACGACCGCACCGCGCGCCAGATCGCCGAGCAGCGGCAGGCTCGCCGCCGCGCGGCCGAGATGGCCGCACGCACCGGCCGGGTCACGCTCGAGACGCTGTTCGACCAGCTCAAGCAGGGCGAGAAGACCACGCTCAACCTCATCCTCAAGGGTGACGGCTCGGGCTCGGTCGAGGCGCTCGAGGACGCGCTGGTCAAGATCGTCGTCTCGGACGAGGTCCAGCTGCGGATCATCCACCGCGGTGTCGGTGCGGTCACGCAGGACGACGTCAACCTGGCCAGCGCCTCGGACGCGATCATCATCGGGTTCAACGTGCGGGCCGAGGGCCGCACGCGCGACCTGGCCGACCGCGAGGGCGTGGAGATCCGGTACTACACCGTCATCTACCAGGCGATCGAGGACATCGAGTCCTCCCTCAAGGGCCTGCTCAAGCCGGTCTACGAGGAGGTCGAGCTCGGCTCGGCGGAGATCCGCGAGGTCTTCCGCTCGTCGCGCTTCGGCAACATCGCGGGTTGCATCGTCCGCACCGGCCTGATCCGGCGCAACAGCAAGGCGCGCCTGCTCCGCGACGGTGCGGTGGTCAACGACAACCTCACGATCGCCGGCCTGCGCCGCTTCAAGGACGACGCGACCGAGGTCCGCGAGGGCTTCGAGTGCGGTATCACGCTCGGGACGTTCAACGACATCCAGGTCGGCGACGTCATCGAGACGTGGGAGCTTCGCGAGAAGCCCCGCACCTGATCGAGGGCACGACCTGAAGGGGGCCGCGGTTCGCCGCGGCCCCCTTTGGCATCTCCGGATGGGGGAGTAATCTCGGTCACATTATGGATCTGTCGTGGTGGTCGATCGAGGTCCGCGACGGGGAGTTCCCGGCGCGGCAGTGGCGTGACGCCCACAGCGCGGCCCTCATCGAGGCCGCGGTGACGCACGGGGCCCAGGACTGGGCCTGGCGATCCGAGGACTTCGGGGTCGTCTTCGAGATCGGCTTCGCCGACGCGTCCGACTGGCAGCGGTTCCGGCAGTTGCCGGCGGTCGTGGCGGCGCTGGATGCCGTGGCGCCCGATTCGCTCTACGTCTACCGCGGGCGGGGAGGCAACGCCGGGGCCGTGCAGCCGCGGCGGCCGGGGCCCGTGCCGGCGGCGGGGGCGGCCGCGTTGCCGATCGAGCCGGAGCCGCCGATCTTGGCTCGGCCGCCGTTCGAGTCGCCGGTGACGCCTACGGGCGAGGACCCGCTGCTGGTGGCGTGATTGCCGCTTTGGCGGAATATCGGAAATGTCCGGCTTGTGGTGGCGGCGGCGGCTCGGGAGTCGCGCAGACGGGCTGAAGTGGCCCTGCGGGGGCGCCGGAGTGAGCGGCCGCCGCAGTTGACTCGCGGACGCGGTCTCTGGGGGCGCTGGAGTGGGTCGCAGAGGTGGCGCGTGAAGGTGCCGCGGTGACTCGCCGAGGTGGTGCGTGAGGCGCTGGAGTGAGCTGCGGACGTGGCGTGTGAGGGCGTCGTGGTGAGTCGCGGACACGGCGTGTGAGAGCGCTGGAGTGAGCTGCGGAGGTGGCGTGTGAGGGCGCCGTGGTGAGTCGCGGCGCGGAGAGCCCGGTCCGCAATGAGCGAGCACCGAACTAGGCGGAGAAATGGCTCGGCGGGGCGGAAGGGAGTGGGCCGAGCAGGTGGCGAAGAGCGCTGCTCGCTGAGTCCTTGCCACCACGGAGGCCGGGATTCCTGGCGGGAGCGACGGTCCGCAGGTGACGCGGACCCGAGCAGGGAAGCTTTTAACCCGGCGCGAAATCCCGCTCCGGCGGTTAGGATCTTGCGCCGTGTATACGGGAACCGCGGTCTTCGACCTCCTTCTGCCCGGTGACTCGCGTTCGCTCAAGGCCAAGCGCTCCTACGTGCGGCCCCTGATCGCTCACCTGCGCAAGTTCGAGATCTCCGTCGCCGAGGTCGGCGCGCTCGATCTCACCGGGCGGGCCGAGATCGGCATCGCCGTCGTGGCCGCCGAGGCGGGGCACGTGCGGGAAGTGCTCGACACGTGCGAGCGGGCCGTCGCCGGGCGGCCCGAGTTTGAACTGCTCTCCGTGCGCCGTCGGTTGCACGGTGACGACGACGAGTAAACGTGGCTTCCGGACGCGGCTCCACGGGCGAGGCGCGGGTACTGTCAAGGCGTTGGTCAGATCTTCAGGTCCGGCGGGCCGGCCTTGGGGCCGGCCGGCGGGCCGTTTGGCTGCGGAGGTGTTCGAGATGACGGATCCGGCGAAGGTGCGGCGGCACGCGGAGCGCGTGCGAGAACTGGTCGCATCGGTGGTGCGGACGCAGATCAAGGACCCGCGGCTGGGCATGATCACGATCACCGACGCGCGGATCACGGCCGATCTGCGCGAGGCGACCGTGTTCTACACCGTGCTCGGCGACGCGGCCGCCCAGGCGGGCACCGCGGCCGCCCTGGAGAGCGCGAAGGGCCTGCTGCGCTCGACCGTCGGCAAGGCGCTCGGGCTGCGGCACTCGCCGAGCCTGGCGTTCGTGCACGACGACGTGTCCGACCAGGTCAAGCACATCGACGAGCTGCTGGCCAGCGCGCGCAGCGCCGACGCCGAGGTCCAGCGCCTCGCGGCCGGCGCGCACTACGCGGGCGACCCGCAGCCCTACAAGGTCGACGACGAGGCCGAGGCGGACGAGATGGACGCCGAGGACGAGGTCGTCGTGGGCCAGGACCGGCGGTGAACGCCGCGACGGCCGCCGTGCACCCGTCGCAGGATGCGTGGGCGGCGGCCGTCGCGGCGTTGCGCGGGCTGCCGCCCGGCGCGCGGGTGCTGCTCGCCTGCCATGTGAACCCCGACGGCGACGCGCTCGGCAGCATGCTCGGCGTCGCGCTCGGGCTGCGCTCGGTCGCGGGCGAGCTCGGCATCGGGCACCTCGCGGCCACGTTCCCCGGGCCGATGCGCCTTCCCGCGCCGTTCGACACGCTGCCCGGCACCGACCTGCTCGTCGCCGAGGAGGACGCCGACCCGGCGCCGGACGCGATGCTCGTGTTCGACGTGGCGAGCATCGAGCGGCTCGGCGGCCTGGCCGACCGGCTGCGCGCCGCGCCCGTCGGCATCGTGCTCGACCACCACGCCTCCAACCCGGGCTTCGGGCGGATCAATCTCGTGGACCCCGCGGCGGCCGCCACGTCGGTGCTCTCCGACGGGCTGCTCTCCCGCCTGGGCATATCGCTGGATCCCGCCATCGCCGAGTGCCTCTACGTGGCCCTGGCCACCGACACCGGCTCGTTCAAGTTCGCCTCCACCACCCCGGCCGTGCACGAGCTCGCGGCGCGGCTGATCGCGACCGGCATCGACGTCGGGGAGATCTCGCGGCGCCTGTTCGACACGCGGCCGATCGGGGCGCTGCGGCTCTTCGGCGTCGCCCTCGCCCGCACGGTCCTCGAGCCCGAGGCGGCGGGCGGGCTGGGGCTCGCGTGGACGTATCTCACCGTCGACGACCTCGCCGCCCACGACCAGCCGCCGCCGGCCGTCGAGGCGCTCATCGACACCGTGCGCACGGTCGCCGAGGCCGACGTCGCGTGCGTGGTCAAGCCGGTGCGCGCGGGGGAGTGGTCGGTCTCGTTGCGCAGCAAGGGCGCCGTCGACGTGAGCGCCGTGGCCGTGGCCCTGGGCGGCGGTGGGCACCGCTTCGCCGCCGGGTTCAGCGCGTCCGGGCGCGTCGAGGACGTGCTCGACGCCGTCCGCGGGCTGCTGCCGGCCCCGGCCGGGCTCAGGGTGAACTCCGGGAGAATCTCCGGGACATAACGGCTGGCCCGGACACATCCGTTGCGGTGACAATCGATACATGGACCGACCCGAGCTTGCCGCGGAGGTCGACCGGGCCTGGGCCCGGCCGGTAGTGCTGACACCCGTCTTCGCCCTCATCTCGCTCGTCGGGGGCGCCTCGCCGTCGTTCGGGCTGCGGGCCAACCTGCTCGTCCTCGCCACCGGCGGGGTGCTGTTCTGGCTCGGCATGTCGGCCGCGGTGCCGCGCCGGGCGTCGCCGGCCCGGCTGCCGCGCGGGGCGGCCTGGTGGCTGGTGCCGCTGCTGCTCTTCGGCATCGTCGAGGGCGCGACGTTCCTCAACGGGTCGCACTCGTACCCGACCCTCTCCCGCCTCGCCGACCCGGTGCTCGAGCACTACTGGGCCCGCGCGGCCGCCTACTTCGGCTGGCTGTGGGCGTTCTGGGCGATGGTGCGCCGGTGAGCGCCGGGCAGGTGCTCGTCGCGGCGCTGTTCACCGTGGCGCTCGGGCTCTTCGCGGCGGTCGAGATCGCCTCCCGGCGCGAGGGCTCGCGGGTGCCGGGCATCGGCGACGTGTGCGGGGTCGTCATGCGCTACCGCGTGGGTCCGCTGCCCGTCGGCCGCATCGCCATGTTCGGCTTCTGGTGGTGGCTCGGCTGGCATTTCCTGGCCCGCTGAGCTGGGAAATTGATCTTCCGTGACCGCGACACGCCGTTCCAGATCGCGGGATAACGTCGCACATACTGGACCTGAACGATAACTTAGGGATATGCGCACAGTACGAATTCTTCGCTGCCCGTCCCGGGCGCGCCGCTCCTAGGCGGCGGACCGGCGGCGGGTGACACGGCCCGATCAACTCTGCCGGAAGCGAGTCAATACGTGCGCAGCCACCACTGTCAGCAGGCCGACACCACCCACGTCGGTCTCCTTGGCGTGTGCGGCGCGTGTCCACCGGTGACCCCGGCGCGACCGAGTACGCACCGACCATCAGCACCATGCTCCAGAGGAGACCAGCGTCATGCCTGAGCAGCAGAAGCCCCAGCCGAAGCCGCAGGAGCCGGCCGCCGACACCCGCGAGCGCGCCCGCGCCGCGCTGCAGATGTCCATGGACCGCCGCGGCTGAGCACCCGATCCGACGCAAGCTCCGGGAAGCCGGGACGCCCTGTGCGACGTCAAGGTTTCCCGGAGGTTGTGCCGCCCGGTAACTGCCGAGAGCACTACCAGACCTTACGATGACCGGGTGACGGTCATTCAGGCTCCCACGATGCGCCGGGTGGCCGCGCTGGCCATCCCGGCGCTCGTGGTACTCGCCGCCGAACCCCTCTACGTCCTCGTGGACACCGCCGTCGTCGGCCATCTCGGGCGCACCCAGCTCGCCGGGCTGGCCATCGGCGGCTCCGTCATGTCGTTCGCGGTGTGGCTGGGCACCGTGCTCGCCTACGGCACCACCGGCCGCGCCGCCCGCCGCTTCGGGGCCGGGCAGCGCGCGGAGGCGGTGGAGGAGGGCGTCCAGGCCTCCTGGCTCGCGCTCGGCGGCGGCGTCGTCATCCTGCTCGTGCTCGAGGCCGCGGCCGGCCCGCTCACCCGCGTCCTCGCGGGCGGGACGGGCGAGGTCGCGTCCACCGCCGAGGGCTGGCTGCGCATCGCCGCGCTCGGCGCGCCCGGGCTCATGCTCGGCACCGCCGGCAACGGCTGGATGCGCGGCGTGCAGGACACCCGCCGCCCGCTCTACTACGTCCTCGCCGCCAACGCGCTCTCCGCCGCGCTGTGCCCGCTGCTGGTGTACCCGGCCGGCCTCGGCCTCACCGGCTCCGCCGTCGCCAACATCACCGCCCAGACCGTCGTCGGGCTGCTGTTCGTGCGGGCGCTCGTGTCCGAGCGCGTCGCGCTGCGCCCGCACCTCGCGGTCATCGGCCGCCAGCTCGCGCTCGGGCGCGACCTGCTGCTGCGCGGCGCCGCGTTCCAGGCGTGCTTCCTGTCCGCGTCCGCGGTCGCGGCCCGCTTCGGCGACGCCGCGCTCGCCGCGCACCAGATCGCCATCCAGTTGTTCTTCTTCACCGCCCTAGCCCTCGACGCGCTGGCCATCGCGGCCCAGTCGCTCGTCGGGGCCGCGCTCGGGGGCGATCGCGTCGCCGAGGCGCGCCACCTCGCCCGGCGGATCACGGTCGCCGGGCTCATCGCCGGCGCCGGGTTCGCCGTGCTCGTCGCGGCCGCGCTGCTCGCCGTGCGGCCGTGGTTCGGGGCCGACCCGGAGGTGTACGCCCAGGCCCGCCACGCCTGGTGGTTCTTCGTGGCGATGATGCCGGCCGCGGGCGTCGTGTTCGCCCTCGACGGGGTCTTCCTCGGCGCCGGGGACGTCGGCTACCTGCGCAACCTCACGCTCGTCAGCGCGCTGGGCGGGTTCCTGCCGGGGATCTGGCTGGCGTACCTGCTCGGCGCCGGCCTGCGCGGCGTGTGGGCGGCGCTCACGCTGTTCATCGCGCTGCGCCTCGCCGGGCTGCTGTGGCGGCTCGCGGGGGACCGCTGGGCGGTGGCCGGCGCCGTACGATGACGCCGTGCTGACCGAGGCGCAGGTCGAAGCCGTCGCCTACGTGCGCGGTCGCGGTGGCGGCCCGGCCCTCGGCATCGACGCGCCGATCACGATCAACTTCCACCCGGACCGCAGCGTCGGCGGCGGCACCGTCATCGGCGGCCTCCTCGCCGACGGGCGCTTCCGCAGCCAGTTCGAGACCGGCATCTCCAACGGCGGCCTGACCGCGTTCCCGGGCGGCGACCGCGACCGCTGGGAGGAGCGGATGTTCGGCGGCGCCTACCAACGGCCCGGCGTCCGCGCGCCCGACCGCCCGAAGTACGGCGCGCTCAACCTCCTGCACCACGACGACGGCGCCGCGCCCCGCTTCGGCTCGGCCCACCTGCGGCTGCGCCCGCACGTGCGGCAGTGGGCGACGTTCACCTTCGGCGACAGCGCCCGGCACCCGACCGAGGCCGGGACCGCGGACACGTTCGGCGCCGTGCTCGCCGCGCTGCACGCCCACCACGGCGCGGACGCGCTGAGCCGGCCGCGGCCGGGCGGGCCGGGGCGCGCGCTGGACGACTACGTCGAGGCCCAGATCCACGGCCCCGTGCGCCTGGCCGACGACGTCGAGGCGCTGGTGCTGGACAGCTGTTTCAAGGACTCCGGATGCGGTACCGCCGAAGCCTCGGCCGAGCTCACCGCGCGCTACGGGCTGGCGGTCGAGTGGCGCCCCGGATTCCGTCTCGCCCCGGCCGACATCCCGGCCGAGTTCCGCGGGCCCGAGATCCCGGTGCTCGCCCGCTCGCTGTGCGCGCACTACGGGGTGCCGATCGTGGACCCGGCGCTCATCGGGGCCGCCGCCCGCGACCCGGGGCCCTGGGGCTCCCCGCCCGAGGTACTGCAGTCGCTCAAGTACTTGTGGCACTGCCTCGTGCAGTTCGGCTGACCGTTAGGGTGTCGCGCATGGCTCAGAAGGCGGCGACCCCGGGCGGCCTTGTCGTCGTCGACAAGCCCGGCGGCATGACCTCGCACGACGTCGTGTCGCGCATGCGCCGCATCGCGCGGACGCGGCGGGTCGGGCACGGCGGCACCCTCGACCCGATGGCCACCGGCGTGCTCATCGTGGGCGTGGAGAAGGCGACGCGGCTGCTCACGTACGTGATCGGGAGCACGAAGGAGTACACGGCCACGATCCGCCTCGGCGAGTCCACGGTCACCGACGACGCCGAGGGCGAGGTCGTCGCGCGCACGGACGCCTCGACGGTCACCGACGCGGACCTCGACACCGCCCTGGCCCCGCTGCGAGGCGACATTCTGCAGGTCCCGAGCGCCGTGTCGGCCATCAAGGTCGGCGGCGTGCGCTCCTACCACCGCGTCCGCTCCGGCGAGGAGGTCGCGCTCGCCGCCCGCCCCGTGACCGTCTCCCGCCTCGACGCGCTCGCCGTGCGCCGCGTGGGCGCGCACGTGGACCTCGACGTGGACGTGGCCTGCTCGTCGGGCACGTACATCCGCGCCCTCGCGCGCGACCTGGGCGCGGCCCTCGGCGTGGGCGGGCACCTGACGGCGCTGCGGCGCACCGCGGTGGGCGCCTTCACGCTGGCCGAGGCCGCGACCCTGGACGAGCTCGCCGCGCTCGAGGACCCCGTGACCATGCCGCTGCCCGCCGCCGCGGACCGCTGCTTCCCGCGCCGCGACGCCTCGCCGGACGAGGCCCGGGTGCTGTCGCACGGCGGGCCGCTCGCGCCGATCGGGATCGCGGAGCCCTACGCGGTCTTCGCCCCGGACGGCACCGTGCTCGCGATCGTCCAGGAGCGCGACGGCAAGGCCCGCCCGGAGATCGTGCTGGTGCCCTAGCGGGCCGCGGCGAAATGTCGGGCGCTGGCGCGCCACGACATTTCGGATTTATACCCCGCCGGGTCATAAGACATGATCTAGTGCGACCCGCCGCGCCGCCGGGAAGGGCGGCGGGGCGGCCAAGTAGGCTCAGCGGCATGCAGCGGTGGCGGGGGACCCAGGCGGCGCCCGGGGGATGGGGTCGCGCGGTCACGACGATCGGGGTCTTCGACGGCGTCCACCGCGGCCACCAGCAGATCATCGGCCACGCCGTGAAGCGGGCCGGCGAGCTCGGCGTGCGTTCGGTCGTCGTCACGTTCGACCCGCACCCGGCCGAGGTCGTGCGCCCCGGCTCGCACCCGGCGGTGCTGACCGAGCCCGCGCGCAAGGCGGAGCTCATCGAGGCGCTCGGCGTCGACGTGCTGTGCGTGATCCCGTTCACGGCGGAGTATTCGCGGCTGGAGCCGGAGGAGTTCGTCCACGACGCGCTCGTCGAGCACCTGCACACGGCCCTGGTCGTGGTCGGCGAGAACTTCCGCTTCGGCCACCGGCAGGCCGGCGACGTGGAGCTGCTCACGCGGCTCGGGCGCACGTTCGGGTTCGCGGTCGAGGGAGCGCCGCTCGTCGCGGACGAGGGGACGGTGTTCTCCTCGACGTACATCCGAAGCTGCGTCGACGCGGGTGACGTCGTGGCGGCGGCGCGCGCGCTCGGACGGCCGCACCGGCTCGAGGGTGTCGTGGTGCGGGGTGACCAGCGGGGTCGTGAGCTGGGCTTTCCCACCGCCAACCTGCTCGTCCCGGCCCGCTCGGCGGTGCCCGCGGACGGCATCTACGCGGCGTGGCTCAACCGGGACCGCGACGGTGCCCGGCTGCCGGCGGCGGTGTCGATCGGCACCAACCCGACCTTCTCCGGCAAGGAGCGGCGCGTCGAGGCGTTCGTGCTCGACTTCGAGGGTGACCTCTACGGCGAGCGGGTGAGCCTCGACTTCGCCGACCGCCTGCGCGAGCAGCGCGTCTACCAGGGCATCGAGCCGCTCATCGCGCAGATCGCGGAGGACGTCGAGCAGACTCGCGACGTGCTGCGCAACGGTCCGATGCGGGCGTGAACCGGCCGGTCTGTTAGCCTTGGATTGACGCCGGGTGACCGGCGGGGGTCAGGCTGCCTGCACGACGCCGCGGGAGCCGGCCGACGAATCCACGGCAAAGGGAGATCATGGCGCTCGACTCTGCGCAGAAGACCGAGATCATGGGCAAGTACGCGACCGCCGAGGGCGACACCGGTTCGCCGGAGGTCCAGGTGGCGATGCTGACCAAGCGGATCGCGGACCTCACTGAGCACCTCAAGCAGCACAAGCACGACCACCACAGCCGCCGCGGCCTGCTCCTGCTGGTCGGCCGGCGCCGCCGCCTGCTGAACTACCTGCAGCGCAGCGACATCGCCCGCTACCGCTCGCTGATCGAGCGGCTCGGCCTGCGGCGATAACGACTCGCAAACGGGGGAGTGGCGGAGATCCGCCGCTCCCCCGTCGAGTAGTGACACACTGAAATGGCAGCGCCCCGCCGAGCGGGTCGGCGCACCGGTCCTCGGTAGTGGCTTCCGGGTGAAGGACTCACCCCGTGAGCTTCGATCGAAGACCGGCCGCAGACAGCTCCGCCGAGGGCGAACCAACGACCCAAAAGGGAGCTACACCACACATGACCGAGCAGAGCACTCTCGGTACCCACAGCAGCAAGGCCGTCATCGACAACGGCTCGTTCGGCACCCGGGAGATCACCTTCTCCACCGGGCGCCTCGCCCGTCAGGCGGCCGGCTCGGCCCTGGCCCAGCTCGGCGAGACCGTCGTGATGTCCGCGACGACCGCCGGCAAGCAGCCCAAGGACCAGTTCGACTTCTTCCCGCTCACGGTGGACGTCGAGGAGCGCATGTACGCGGCCGGGCGCATCCCCGGCTCCTTCTTCCGCCGCGAGGGCCGGCCCAGCGAGGACGCGATCCTCACCTGCCGGCTCATCGACCGCCCGCTGCGCCCGTCCTTCGTCAAGGGCCTGCGCAACGAGGTCCAGGTCGTCGAGACCGTTCTCGCGCTCGACCCGGCCCACCCGTACGACGTCGTGGCGATCAACGCCGCCTCGCTGTCGACCAAGCTCTCGGGCCTGCCGTTCTCCGGCCCGATCGGCGCGACCCGCATGGCCCACATCGACGGGCAGTGGGTGGCGTTCCCGACCGTCGAGGAGCTCGGCCGGGCCACCTTCGACATGGTCGTGGCCGGCCGGGTCCTGCCCGACGGCGACGTCGCGATCATGATGGTCGAGGCCGAGGCCACCGAGCACACCGTCGCCCTCGTCGCCGGTGGCGCGCCCGCGCCGACCGAGGAGGTCGTCGCCGGCGGTCTCGAGGCGTCCAAGCCCGCGATCCGCGAGCTGTGCCGGGCCCAGGCCGAGCTGGCCGACGTGGCCGCGAAGCCGGTGCAGGAGTTCCCGACCTTCCTCGACTACCAGCCCGACGCCTACGAGGCCGTCGCCGGCGCGGTGAAGGACGAGGTCGCCGAGGCCCTGCGCATCGCCGGCAAGGCGGAGCGCGAGGAGGCCCTCGACCGGGTCAAGGAGGCCGCCTTCGAGCGCGTCGCCGGCCAGCTCGAGGGGCGCGAGAAGGAGATCGGCGCCGCGCTGCGCTCGCTGACCAAGAACGAGGTCCGCGCCCGCGTGCTGCGCGAGCAGGTCCGCATCGACGGCCGCGGCCCGCGCGACATCCGGCCGCTGACCGCCGAGGTGCAGGTCCTGCCCCGCGTGCACGGCTCGGCGCTGTTCGAGCGCGGCGAGACGCAGATCCTGGGCGTCACCACGCTGAACATGCTGCGCATGGAGCAGACGCTGGACACCCTGGCGCCGGAGAAGTCCAAGCGCTACATGCACAACTACAACTTCCCGCCGTACAGCACCGGTGAGACCGGCCGCGTGGGCGCCCCGAAGCGTCGCGAGATCGGCCACGGCGCGCTCGCCGAGCGGGCCCTGATCCCGGTCCTGCCGACGCGCGAGGAGTTCCCGTACGCGATCCGGCAGGTCTCCGAGGCGCTGGGCTCCAACGGCTCGACCAGCATGGGCTCGGTCTGCGCCTCCACCATGGCGCTGCTGTCGGCCGGCGTGCCGCTCAAGGCGCCGGTCGCGGGCATCGCGATGGGCCTGATCTCCGACGAGGTCGACGGCAAGACGTCGTACGTCACGCTGACCGACATCCTCGGCGCCGAGGACGCGTTCGGCGACATGGACTTCAAGGTCGCCGGCACCCGTGAGTTCGTCACCGCGCTGCAGCTGGACACCAAGCTCGACGGCATCCCGTCGGACGTGCTGGCCGGCGCCCTGCAGCAGGCCCACGACGCGCGGCACGTCATCCTCGACGTGATGGCCGAGGCGATCGAGTCGCCGGCGGGCATGAGCCAGTACGCGCCGCGGGTCACCACGGTGCGCATCCCGGTCGACAAGATCGGCATGGTGATCGGTCCCAAGGGCCAGACCATCAACGCGATCCAGGACGAGACCGGCGCCGAGATCAGCATCGAGGACGACGGCACGATCTACGTCGGCGCGACCGACGGCCCGTCGGCCGAGGCCGCGGTCGAGCGGATCAACGCGATCGCCAACCCGACCATGCCGAAGGTCGGCGACAAGTTCCTCGGCACCGTGGTGAAGACGGCCGCGTTCGGCGCGTTCATCTCGCTGCTGCCCGGCCGTGACGGCCTGCTGCACATCTCCAAGGTGGGCAACGGCAAGCGCGTCGAGAAGGTCGAGGACTTCCTCAACGTCGGCGACAAGGTCGAGGTGCAGATCGCGGACATCGACAACCGCGGCAAGATCTACCTCGACAAGGTGCTGGCCGAGGGCGAGCAGCCGCCGGCGCCGGCCGAGGGCGGCGAGCGCCCGGCCCGCAGCGGCGGCGACCGTGGCGACCGCGGTGACCGTGGTCCGCGGCGCGACCGTGGCGACCGGGCTCCCCGCCAGTCCGCCGAGGGTGGCGAGGGCGGTGCCCCGGCCGGCGAAGAAGGCGGCGAGGGCGGCGAGTTCCGTCGTCGGCGCAGCCGGCGCGACTGACCTATGGCGAGTCGAGCAACGACCCAGACGTTGTCCGACGACCCGCTGGGCGGCACGGTACGCCGTACCGTGCTGCCCAACGGGCTGCGGATCCTGACCGAGTCGATTCCCGCGATGCGGAGCGTCTCGTTCGGGGTCTGGGTCGGCATCGGCTCGCGGGACGAGACGCCCACGCTGTCGGGCGTCTCGCACTTCCTCGAGCACCTGCTGTTCAAGGGCACCAAGCGGCGCACCGCGCTGGACATCTCCGCGCAGATCGAGGCGGTCGGCGGGGAGACCAACGCGTTCACCGCGAAGGAGTACACGTGCTACTACGCGCGGGTGCTCGACGCGGACCTGCCGCTGGCCATCGACGTCGTCTGTGACCTCGTGACCGACTCGGTGCTGACCGAGGCGGACGTCGAGGTCGAGCGTGGGGTGATCCTCGAGGAGATCGCCATGCACGACGACGAGCCCGGCGACGAGGTGCACGACGTCTTCACCGAGGCCGTGTACGGCACGCACCCGCTCGGCCGCCAGATCTCCGGCACCGTGGCGAGCATCTCGGCGTTGACGCGCAAGCAGATCGACGGCTTCTACCGCCGCCGGTACCGCCCCGAGACCATGGTCATCGCCGCCGCGGGCAACCTCGACCACGCCAAGGTGGTCCGGGCCGTCCGCGCGGCGTTCGACCGGGCGGGCTGGGGCGACGCGGCCGTGCCCGCGCCCCGGCGCTCGCGCACCGCCAAGGTGCCGACCCGCTCCGGGCAGATCGTCGTGCGCAACAAGGACACCGAGCAGGCGCACCTGGTGCTGGGCTGCTCGGGCTACCCGCGCCAGCACGAGGACCGCTGGGCGCTCGGCGCGCTCAACAACGTGCTCGGCGGCGGCATGTCGAGCCGGCTGTTCCAGGTGATCCGGGAACAGCGCGGCCTCGCCTACTCGGTGTACTCCTTCACGTCGCAGTACAGCGACGCCGGGCTTTTCGGCGTGTACGCCGGGTGCGCGCCCGGCAAGGTGGAGGAGGTCCTCGCCATCACCCGCGAGGAGCTCACCCGGATCGCGGCCGAGGGCCTCACCGACGCCGAGGTCGAGCGGGGCAAGGGCATGCTCAAGGGCGCCGTGGTGCTCGGGCTCGAGGACACCGGCTCCCGCATGAGCCGGTTGGGCAAGGGCGAGCTGCTGTACGACGAGCTGCTCTCCGTCGACGAGGTGCTGCGCCGCGTCGACGAGGTCACCCCCGAGCAGGTCCGCAAGGTCACCGAGGAGCTGCTGGCGCGCCCGATGTCGCTGGCCGTCATCGGTGACTTCGAGCAAGGGGCGTTCGCGGACGCCCTGAGCTGACCCGCTAGTTTGGTCGCGTGACTGAGATGATCCGGGTCGGGGTGCTGGGTGCGCGGGGCCGCATGGGCACCGAGGTGGTCAACGCTGTCAGCGGCGCCGACGACATGGTCCTCGTGGCCGCGGCCGACGCGGGCGACGTGCTCGAGGACGTGCGGGGCGTCCAGGTGATGGTGGACTTCACCACGCCCGACGCCGTGTTCGCCAACATCGACTTCTGCCTCGAGCACGGCATCAGCATGGTGATCGGCACCTCCGGGTTCACCGCCGAGCGGATCGAGCTCGTGCGGGACAAGGTCGCCGCCCACCCGGAGCTCGGGGTGGTGATCGCGCCGAACTTCGCCATCGGGGCGGTGCTGCTGATGGAGTTCGCCGCCAAGGCCGCCCGGCACTTCGAGTCGGTCGAGATCGTCGAGATGCACCACCCCAAGAAGATCGACGCCCCGAGCGGCACCGCCCTGCGCACCGCGCAGATCATCGCCGAGGCGCGCGCCGAGGCCGGCCTGGGGCCGGTCCCCGACGCGACCAAGGAGGAGATGGCCGGCGCCCGCGGCAGCGACGTTGAGGGCGTTCGCGTGCACGCGCTGCGCGCCACCGGCCTGGTCGCCCACCAGGAGGTGCTCTTCGGCACCGCGGGGGAGACCCTGACCCTGCGGCACGACTCCTACGATCGGGTCTCGTTCATGCCGGGTGTACTGCTGGCGGTGCGCTCCGTCATCACCCGCCCGGGCCTCACGGTCGGGCTCGGCGAGCTGCTCGGCTGATCGTCCACATCCTGGGAACGGCGGGCCTCCATTGGGCCGCAACACCGTCACGCGCCGATAACGGGCGGTTCCTCGAGTGACGTGTGCCACCGTACCTGCGGCACCAGCAGATCATCGATGTCCAGCGAGCGCCCGACCCCGTCGGGCGCCCAGCCGGCCCCTTCGAGAAATCGACGCGTAACACCGTCGTCAGCGAACGTCCACGCAAGCGCTGTCGTGAATCCGTCAGACCGCCACAAATCCACACTTGCCGCCAGCAAACGGCTGCCGTGGCCGCGGCGCCCCCAACGGGGCTCGACCAGCACGTCCGTGATCGCCGCGGCGGACGCAAATGCCTTGTCAAGGACGGTGTGATCTTCGTCCGGGGCGAGCACGCTGTCGTCTGCCGGACCTGACGCGGCAAAACCCACGACGTATGCTGACTCTGGCGTGGAGCCGGGCGAATCGACCTGTTCCACCGCCACGAGCACCCGGTGCTTCGGACTCGGCGGCTCCGCGATTGCGTCTCGCCACCTGCGGGTAATCCAGTCCTCGTCCAGACGGTCGAGGATGTGTTTGGGCAGCAGTCGCCGATACGCGACCCGCCAGGTCGAGAGTTGGACACGCGCGATCTCGACGACGTCGTCGAGCCGCGCCGGACGGACGAACCCGAGCGTCATGAAGCAGCAGCCTACGGATTTTGTGTGAAGCACGACTCGGCGGGGTAGCGCCCGCACGTCACAGTTCGGCCTGCGAGACCGTTGGGTCTTCTGTGACGGGACTCTGAGGCTTTGATGGCAGTCTCGGCCTAGTTGGATGTCGGCAGCGGTGAGCAGGAGGGCAGATCAGGTGGCGGAGCGGGGACGGGACGCCGAAGCGAGCGCCGTCCGGCCCAGGCTGCGGCCCGGCGTCCGGAAGGCGCTCATCGTGGTGGCCGTCTGGGCCGTCGTGTGGGGCTTCCTTGTGGTGGCCGCGGCGCACAACGGGTTCTTCGACCTCAAGGTCTACTACGGCGCGATGGACTACTGGGTCAACCGCGGCGGAGACATCTACGACTACCTGACGCCCGGCACGCCGTACGGCTTCACGTATCCGCCGTTCGCCGCCGCGCTCATGACGCCGATGTCGCTGATCAGCTGGAACACCGCCATCGCGATCAGCGTGACCATGAACGTGGTGGCCATGCTCGCGATCTTCACCTGGCTGCTCGGCCCGGTGTTCAAGCGGCAGGGCTGGTCGTACTGGTACGCGATGGGCATCGCCATGGCGCTCGCCGCGGCCTTCGAGCCGGTGCGCGAGACCGTGAACTTCGGCCAGGTCAACATCCTCGTGCTGTTCCTCGTGGTCGCCGACGTGATGCTGCTGGTGCGCAACGGGCACAAGCTCGGCGGCATCGGCATCGGCCTGGCCACCGCGATCAAGCTCACCCCGGGCGTCTTCATCGTCTACCTGGTGATCACCCGCCGCTGGCGCGCCGCCGCCGTCTCGGCCGCGACCGCCACGGCCGCGACCTGGCTCGCGGCGACGTTCGCCCCCGACGCCTCCCGCGTCTTCTGGACCGACGCGGTGTGGAACACCGACCGCGTGGGCTCGCCGACGTTCGTGTCGAACCAGGCGCTCACCGGCCTCGTCGGGCGGATCTTCAACCCGGAGCCGATGAAGCCGCTGTGGCTGCTGCTCGTGCTGATCACGCTCGCGGTCTGGTACTGGCGCGCCCGCCGCGCCGTCAAGCACCGCGACGAGGTCGCTGGGCTGGCGCTGACCGGGCTCGTGGGGTGCATGGTCAGCCCGATCACCTGGATTCACCACCTCGTGTGGACGATCCCCGCGATCGTGGTGCTCTTCGACTACGCGACCGACCGCTCCCTCGACCCCCGGCGCCGGCGCAACCTCGCGATCCTCTTCGGGTTCTCGTTCGCGCTGCTGTGCAGCCGCACGCCGTGGGCCTTCCACGCGAAGTTCGACGGGCTCGGCCTGATCGGCAGCAACGCGTACATCCTGCTGATGATCGGCCTCCTGTTCGGCCTGCCGATCCGGGAGCCCGCGGACACCGGGGCGAGCCAGCGGCCTTCGGGCGAGCCGGGGGAGGCGGGCGGCCCGAGCGTCGAGGACGTGCCCGATCCCGATCTCGTGGAGATCGACCGCAAGGTCACCGAGGCGTTTCACGCGCGGGAGGAGCCGCGGCGGCCGTTGGTCGGCGCTTGACCGCTGCTCTGCTCTGCTCGGCCTGGCGACTCCCTGCTGCTGCGGGGGCGCCGGGCCGCTCTGTTTGGCTCTAGGTCGGGCGCTCTGCTTGGCGCTGCTTCCGCACTCCGCGCCGCGCTGCTTCCCTTGTGAGCCGCGCTGTTCCGCGCTCCGCTCGGCGCCGCGCTGCTCGCCGGGCCGTTCGACGGTGCTGGCCGCGCCGGCCGTGCTGCGCGCCAAGCCGCGCCGGGCCGAGCCAAGCCGCGCCGGGCCGCGTTGGGCCGGCCGTGCCGCGCTGGTCTGCGCTGGTCTGCGTGCCACGTCGGGCCGCGTTGGGCCGGGCCGTGCTGCGCTGGGCCGTGCTGCGCTGGTCTGCGTGCCGCGCCGGGCCGCTCTCGGATGCGCACTGCGGTGCTTTTCGATAAGTCGGGCGCTCCGCGCCACGACTTATCGGATTTATACCCCGACAGGCGAAATGCCGGAATCCAAATTCTGTCGTACCCTCGCGCTAGCCTCCTTGGCGATGAGCGAGTACCTGACGCTGACCCAGGCCCGCCGGATCGCCCTCGCCGCCTCGGGCTTCGCCGACCGGGTGCCCGGGGCCGTCCCCGAGCGCCGCCACCTTCGCCGCGTGCTGGAGCGCACGGGGCTGCTGCAGATCGACTCGGTCAACATCGTCCAGCGCGCGCATTACCTGCCCGCCTACAGCCGCCTCGGCCCCTACGACCCGGCGCTCCTGGACCGGCTGGCCTATCGCCGGCCGCGGGAGCTGTTCGAGTACTGGGCGCATGAGGCCTCCCTCGTGCCCGTCCGGCTCCAGCCGATGCTGCGCTGGCGCATGCGCTCCGGTGCCGCCTGGGGCCGCATGCAGCGCATCGCCCGCGAGCAGCCCGAACTCGTCCGCTGGGTGCTCGAGGAGATCCGCGCCAAGGGGCCGATCAGCGCCGCCGAGGTCGAGGGCGACCTGGTGCAGCCGCGGCGCAAGGACCACTGGGGCTGGAACTGGTCCGACACCAAGACCGCGATCGAGTGGCTCTTCTACACCGGCGAGGTGAGCGTCGCCCGCCGCAACTCCGCCTTCGCCCGCGTCTACGACGTGCCGGAGCGCATCCTGCCGCCCGAGATCGTGAACGCACCCACGCCGAGTGATGAGGAGTCGTACCGGGAGTTGGTCCGCGTCGCCGCCCGCGGCCTGGGCGTGGCCGCCGAGCCGGAGCTGCGCGACTACTTCCGGCTCCCGCTGGCCGGGGCCCGCCAGGCGATCGCCGACCTGGTGGAGGCGGGCGAGCTCGTGCCCGTCGAGGTCGAGGGCTGGACGCCGCGCGCCTACCTGCACGCCGAGGCCCGCGCCCCGCGCCGCATCACCGCCGCGACCCTGGTGAGCCCCTTCGACCCGCTGATGTGGGAGCGCGCCCGGGTCGAGCGCCTGTTCGGGTTCAACTATCGCATCGAGATCTACGTGCCTCCGCTGCAGCGGTTGTACGGGTACTACGTCCTGCCCTTCCTCCTCGGCGACCGCCTGGTGGCCCGCGTCGACCTCAAGGCGGACCGCAAGGCCGGCGTGCTGCAGGTCCCGGCGGCGTGGATCGAGCCCCTGAAGGGCCGCGGCGCGCCGGCTCCGGGCGAGGTCGCCGAGGCGCTGGCGGCGGAGCTGCGGCGGTTCGCGGGCTGGCTGGGCCTGTCGGAGGTGGACCTGCCCCAGCGCGGCGACTTCGCCGAGCCCCTGGCCAAGGCGTTGTCCTCGTCGCTGCCCTAGGCCCCACCGCTTCGGCCTTGGCCACGGGCTCGCTTCGCGCCTTCGGGCCGGGCGCTTGTGCCTCGGCCGTGGGTTGGCTCCGCGTGTGGGTCGTGCGCTCGGGCTTCGGCTACGACGGTTACGCCCCGCGCTTTCGGGCCCGGCCGTGAGCTCGTCTGTGTGGGCGGAGGCGCCTCTTGTGGCTGCGGCGGCCAGGTCTCCTCGCGGCCGCGGCGGGTCCGTCGTACCCCGGGCACGTTGGAGCCGCGAAGAGCCCGGGTTGTCGTCCTTCGGATTGATCTCACGGGACTTCCGGATGGTCGATGGCTGGCCGGGCCGGTGTAGCTTGGTTTTGTGACGTCACCGATCTCGGCCCCCGTGCCCGGGTCACTCGAGGGAGTGCTGCCCGACGTGCCCGAGCTGGGCGCGCCCACCACGCCCACGAGCGTGTCGCTGCCGCCGGTGTACCACTATGCCTACCAGCCCCCCAAGGGCCGCTTCCAGCGCCTGATCGAGCGCCTGCCGGCCTGGGCCGGCCCGGCCGGGGTGGGCGCACTGATCTCGGGCGGCGTGGCGTACACGCTGCTCATGAAGCCCACGAGCGCCGGCGCCTCCGACCCGCCGACGTGCCTGGTCAAGCTGCTGACCGGCTTCGACTGCCCGGGCTGCGGCGGGACCCGTGCCGCGTGGTACATGCTGCACGGCGACATCCCCGCGGCCGCCCACCACCACGCCATGCTGGTCTTCGCCGCCCCGTTCCTGGCGTACCTCTACGTGGCCTGGACCGTGAACAAGCTGAACCTGCGCTTCAAGCTGCCCATGCTGCGCATCTCGAACGGCGCGCTGATCGGCTTCCTGGTTGCCTGGCTGGTCTTCAGCATCCTGCGCAACCTGCCGTGGGCCCCGTTCACCTACTTCTTCGTCTAGCCACCCCGCGCGCCCGTCGCGGCCCGGCCACGTGAGCGCGCTTCGTCCGATGACCCCGTGCGAGAGGGGCCAGGCGCCGCTGGATGCGTTCGCGCGATCGGCCTGAGCCTTCCGCGACTTCGCCGCCGCCTGGCTGGGACAACGCGCCGCCCCGCGCCCGCGCGCCTCGCCCCCGCGCCCGCGCGCCTCGCCCCCGCGCCTCGCCCCCGCGCCCGCGCGCCTCGCCCCCGCGCCTCGCCCCCGCGCCCGCGCGCCCCGCCCCCGCGCCCGCGCGCCTCCGCCCGCGCGGCCGTCCGCGAGGGTGCCGTGTCCGCGTCCGTGTGCGGTGGCGCGTGGGTGTGATCGACGACTCCGCGCTCGGCAGGGCTTGACAGCCGAAATCGTCAGGGCTAGTACGCTCTGCAAATGCTCTCCGTCAAAGCCATCGCCTGGACGCACTTCGAGCCGCCCTCCGAGGTGCCCTGGGAAACCGACGCCGAAGGCGGGGAGGCGCTCGCCGAGTTCGCCGGCCGCGCGTGCTACCAGTCGTGGAGCAAGCCGAACCCTGCGACGGCCACGAACGCCGGGTACCTCAAGCACATCCTCGAGGTCGGCCACCTGAGCGTGCTCGAGCACGGCACCGTGACGTTCTACCTGACCGGCGTCTCGCGGTCGTTCACGCACGAGCTCGTGCGGCACCGGCACTTCTCCTACTCGCAGCTGTCCCAGCGGTACGTGCCCGGGCGCGAGCAGGTCATGGTCGAGCCGGCCGTGATCGCCGAGGACCCCGCGTTGCACAAGACGTTCGTCGAGGCGGGTGAGGCGGCGCTCAAGGCGTACAACGAGCTGCTCGAAGGGCTCGAGGCCAAGTTCGCCGACGTCGAGAACAAGACCTCGCGGCGCAAGCAGGCGCGGCAGGCGGCGCGGGCGGTGCTGCCGAACGCGGCCGAGACGCGGATCGTGGTGACCGGGAACTACCGGGCCTGGCGGCACTTCGTGACCATGCGCGCGAGCGAGGGCGCCGACGTGGAGATCCGCGAGGTGGCGGTCGCCTGCCTGCGGGAACTGCAGCGGGTCGCGCCCAGCGTGTTCGGGGATTTCACGATCAGCGAGCTCGCCGACGGCACCGAGGTGGCGTCGCCGCAGTACACCTGGGAATCTTGAGAAATGCTCCGCTTGGGCTTCCGCTAGGTTGTGCGTATGACACGCACCGGTTCCGTCCCCGGCCGGCCGTTCGGCCGGTTGCTCAGCGCGATGGTCACGCCGTTCGGGCCTGACGGTTCGCTCGACGTCGACGGCGCCGCTCGGCTCGCCGCCTACCTGGTCGACGAGCAGGAGCACGACGGCCTGGTGGTCAACGGCACGACCGGCGAGTCGGCCACCACGAGCGACGCGGAGAAGGACCGGGTGCTCCGCGCGGTCGTGGAGGCCGTCGGCGACCGGGCGCACGTGATCGCCGGCGTCGGTACCAACGACACCGCACACTCCGCCGAGCTCGCCCGGGCCGCCGAGAAGGCCGGCGCCGACGGGCTGCTCGTGGTGACGCCGTACTACAACAAGCCGCCCCAGGCCGGCCTCGTGCACCATTTCCGGGCCGTCGCCGACGCGGCGGATCTGCCGGTCATGCTGTACGACATCCCCGGTCGCTCCGGTGTGGCGATCGAGACCGAGACGATGTGCAAGCTCGCCGAGCACGAGCGCATCGTCGCGGTGAAGGACGCCAAGGGCGACCTCGGCGAGACCGCCTGGGTGATCAAGCGGACCGGCCTGGCGTACTACTCCGGCGAGGACAAGCTCACCCTGCCGCTGCTCTCGGTCGGGGCGGTCGGCGTGGTGGGCGTCCCCACGCACGTCTTCGGGCCGCAGACCAAGGCCATGATCACGGCGTACGAGGCGGGCGACGTCGCGCGGGCGCGGGACCTGCACCTGCAGCTGCTGCCGGCGTTCTGCGGATTCTTCCGCACCCAGGGTGTCATCCTGACCAAGGCGGCCCTGACGCTGCTCGGCCTGCCCGCCGGGCCGGTCCGCCCGCCTCTCGTGGGCGCGAATGCGGCGGAACTCGGCCGTTTGCGGGAAGATTGCGCGGAGGCGGGCCGCACCATCGGCTCGGCCGACCAGATGGCGCACCACAACGACCTCGGAGTGGCCTTATGACGGTGGCGCACGTCGAGCTCGATCCGCCACCCCCTCCGGGGCCCGGCACGCTGCGGGTGACCCCGCTGGGCGGCCTTGGCGCGATCGGCCGCAACATGACGCTGCTGGAGTTCGACGGCAAGCTGCTTGTCATCGACTGCGGCGTGCTGTTTCCCGACGTGGAGCAGCCCGGCGTCGATCTCATCCTGCCCGACTTCTCCTCGATCCTCGACCGCCTGGACCAGGTTCAGGCGATCGTGCTCACGCACGGGCACGAGGACCACATCGGCGCGGTGCCGTACCTGCTCGCCCACAAGCCCGACATCCCGCTCGTCGGCTCGAAGTTCACGCTCGCCCTGGTCGAGGCCAAGCTGGCCGAGCGGCGCATCGAGCCCTACTCGCTGACCGTCCGCGAGGGGCAGGTCGAGCGCCTGGGGCCGTTCGAGTGTGAGTTCTTCGCGGTCAACCACTCGATCCCGGACGCGCTCGCGGTGGCCGTGACCACCGGCGCCGGCACGGTGCTGCACACCGGCGACTTCAAGATGGACCAGCTGCCCCTCGACGGGCGGATCACCGACCTGGCCGGGTTCGCGCGGCTCGGCGCCGAGGGCGTCGACCTGCTGCTGTCGGACTCGACCAACGCCGAGATCCCCGGGTTCGTGAACCCGGAGCGCGAGATCGGCCCGGTGCTGGAGCGGATCTTCGGCCGCGCGACCGGGCGCATCATCGTCGCCTCGTTCGCCTCCCACGTGCACCGGGTGCAGCAGGTCTTCGACGCCGCGCACGCGCACGGGCGCAAGGTGGCCCTCATCGGCCGCTCGATGGTGCGCAACATGGGCATCGCCCGCGACCTGGGCCTGCTGCGCATCCCGCACGGGCTGGTCGTCGCGATCGACGAGGCGATGAGCCTGCCGCCCGATCGGGTGGTGCTCATGTCGACCGGGTCGCAGGGCGAGCCGATGAGCGCGCTGGGCCGCATGGCCAACGGCGACCACCGGCACATCGTCATCGGCGAGGGCGACACCGTGGTGCTCGCGTCGTCGCTGGTCCCCGGGAACGAGACCGCGGTGTACCGCGTGATCAACCAGCTCTCGCGAGCCGGCGCGATCGTGGTGCACAAGGACGTCGCCAAGGTGCACGTCTCCGGGCACGCGCCCGCGGGCGAGCTGCTGTACCTGCTCAACGTCGTGAAGCCGCGCAACTTCATGCCGGTGCACGGCGAGTGGCGGCACCTGCGGGCGCACGCGCAGCTGGCCCGAGAGGCCGGCGTGCCCGACGAGCGCGTCGTGCTCTGCGAGGACGGTGACGTGGTCGACCTCGTCGATGGCGAGGCGCGCCTCGTGGGCCACATCCGTTCGCGGTACGTCTACGTCGACGGCCTCGCCATCGGCGACGTGGGGGAGTCGCTGCTGACCGAGCGGCGTATCCTGGGCGACGGCGGGTTCATCGCGGCCACGGTCGTGATCGACTCCGTCACCGGCAAGGTGGTGGCCGGTCCGACGGTCTCGGCGAAGGGCTTCTCCGACGACCCGGCGGTCTTCAACGCCGTGCTGCCGCTGGTCACCGAGGCCCTCAACAGGGCGGCGACCGACGGCATCACCGACCCGCACCAGCTGCAGCAGATCGTGCGGCGCACGGTCGGCCGCTGGGTCAACGAGGCGTACCGGCGCCGCCCGATGATCGTGCCGACGGTGGTCGAGGTCTGAGATGTACGCGGCGCTGGCGACGACGGTCCTGGTGCTGCACTTCTGCTTCCTCGCCTACGTGGTGCTCGGCGGGTTCCTCGTCTGGCGGTGGCCCAGGGCCTTCTGGCCCCATCTGGCCGCCGCCGCCTGGGGACTCGCCGTCGTGTCGATCCCGCTGACCTGCCCGCTCACCGTCGCCGAGCACTGGGCTCGCCGCAAGGCCGGGCAGGCGGTCGGGGACAAGGGCTTCATCGACACGTACATCGAGAATGTCCTCTACCCCGAGCGGTACACGCACCTGCTGCAGGTCCTGGTCGGCGTCATCGTGCTCTTCTCCTACGCGGTCGCCCTCGCGAAGCTTCGTCACCGGCGTGCCGAGAGAAGATTGTCGTAGCCGACCGATACGGTGTGTCCATGGCGGGCCGCACCTCCCAGGCCGGCCGCGGCGGAGGCACGTCCAACGCGCGCGGCGGTTCGAACACGCGTGCTACCCCCCAGAAGCGTGCGGCGACGCCCCGTGCCCGGGCCACGCCCGCGGCCAAGGCGACCCCCGCGAAGGCGACCCGCGGCCGGGCGACCCCGCGAGCGAGCACCCGCGCCGCGACACCCGTGCGCCGGCGCCGGACCGGGACCATGGTCGCCACGCCGCTGGGCCTGTTCGGCCGGGGCATGATCGCGGTCTGGATGGGGCTCGCGCACAGCGTCGGCTGGGGCGCCCGCGCGATCGGGCGCCAGGCGGCGACCGCCCGCGACCTCGATCCCGAGCACCGCCGCGACGGCGCCGGGCTGGGCGTGATCGGGCTCGCGGTGCTGCTCACGGCGGCCCTGTGGTTCCAGGCGGCCGGGCCGGTGGGCCGATGGCTCGCCGACATCTGCCACACGTTCATCGGGGGTGCCTCAGCGGTACTGCCGGTGCTCCTCGTCATCGGCGGCGTCCGGATCATGCGCTCGACCGGGGACCCCGACGAGCGCCGCGGACGTGGACTGATCGGCTGGGGCGCCCTCTTCATCGGCGGCACCGGGCTGATGCACCTGGCCGCGGGCAGCCCCACGCTCCCGGCACGGATGGACCGGGCCGGCGGCCTGCTCGGCCGCGGCGGGGGCGGGCTGCTGCAGATGGCGGTCACGTCCTGGGTGGCGGTACCCCTCCTGCTGCTGCTCTCCGCGTTCGGCCTGCTGGTCGTGACGTCCACGCCGATCAGCCGCATCCCCCAGCGCTGGCGCCAGCTGCGCGACCTCGCGCTCGGGCGGGTCGAGGACCCGACGCTCATCGACGACGAGGAAGAGTTCGAGGAGCTCTACGACGAGCCCGAGGAGCGGCCCGCCCGCCGGGCTCCGGCCCGCCGCCGCCAGGCCGCCCGTGCCGACGGCGAGCCCGAGCCGCTGCCGCACCCGCTCGGCCTCGACCCCGACGAGTTCGACGCGGCCGCGCCCGACCTCGACCCCGAGCTCGTCCACGACACCGTGGTGCTGCAGCGGATGCCCGCCGCGGGGCGCAAGAAGAAGGAGAAGGCCCAGGCGCCCGAGAAGGAGCCGCCGGAGCACTCGCCGATGCCGACGCGGGCCGAGCAGCTCGCGCTCACCGACGCCGACTACAAGCTGCCGCCCCCGGACCTGCTCGGCACCGGCGACGCCCCGCGCGGGCGCACCCGGGCCAACGACGAGGTCATGAACGCGCTGCAGGGCGTGTTCGAGCAGTTCGGCGTGGACGCGCTGGTCACCGGCTTCACCCGGGGCCCGACGGTCACCCGCTACGAGGTCGAGATCGGCCACGGCGTCAAGGTCGAGCGGATCACGGCGCTGTCGAAGAACATCGCCTATGCGGTGAAGTCGGCCGACGTGCGCATCCAGAGCCCGATCCCGGGCAAGAGCGCGGTCGGCGTCGAGATCCCCAACCCCGACCGCGAGAACGTGGCGCTCGGCGACGTGCTGCGCTCCCGGGCCGCGACCGGCGACCACCACCCGCTGGTCGTCGCGCTCGGCAAGGACATCGAGGGCGGCTACGTCGTGGCCAACCTGGCCAAGATGCCGCACATCCTCATCGCCGGCGCGACCGGCGCGGGCAAGTCCAGCTGCCTCAACAGCCTGCTCGTGTCGCTGCTGACCCGGTCGACGCCGGACGAGGTGCGGCTGTTGCTCGTGGACCCGAAGCGGGTGGAGCTCACCAGCTACGAGGGCATCCCGCACCTGGTCACGCCGATCGTGACGAACCCGAAGAAGGCGGCCGACGCCCTCGACTGGGTCGTCGGCGAGATGGACATGCGCTACGACGACCTCGCCGCGGCCGGGGTCCGGCACATCGACGACTACAACCGCAAGGTGCGGGCGGGACAGATCACCGCGCCGCCGGGCAGCGAGCGGGAGATCCGGCCGTACCCGTACCTCCTCGTCGTCGTCGACGAGCTCGCCGACCTCATGATGGTCGCCCCGCGCGACGTCGAGGACTCGGTGGTGCGCATCACCCAGCTGGCCCGCGCGGCCGGCATCCACCTGGTGCTCGCCACCCAGCGGCCCAGCGTCGACGTCGTCACCGGCCTGATCAAGGCCAACGTGCCGTCGCGCCTCGCCTTCGCCACGTCGTCGCTGGCCGACTCGCGGGTCATCCTCGACCAGCCCGGCGCCGAGAAGCTGATCGGCCGCGGCGACGCGCTGTTCCTGCCGATGGGCGCGTCGAAGCCGATCCGCATCCAGGGCGCCTGGGTCTCCGAGACCGAGATCAACGACGTCGTGAAGTTCTGCAAGGACCAGCGCGAGCCGGAGTTCCGGCCCGACGTGACGACCAAGCGGGACGAGGGCAAGAAGAAGATCGACGAGGAGATCGGCGACGACCTCGAGCTGCTCGTCCAGGCCATCGAGCTCGTGGTGACGAGCCAGTTCGGCTCGACGAGCATGCTGCAGCGCAAGCTGCGGGTCGGCTTCGCCAAGGCGGGCCGCCTCATGGACCTCATGGAGACCCGCGGCATCGTGGGCCCGTCGGAGGGCTCGAAGGCCCGCGACGTGCTCATCAAGCCCGACTCGCTCGGCGAGGTGCTGGGCGCGCTGCAGGCCTCCGAAGACGACGACTGACGGCGGGCGGCTCGGACCGGTCCGCCTGGTGACGCCCGCGCCCGCTGTGTGTGCCTGGCGACGTCCCGGGTCGGTTGTGCCTTGCGACGTTCTCGCCCGCTGCGCCTGGCCCGCCCTCGTCGGCGGGTGCGTGCGGTCCTTTGCGCGGCGGCGACCTGGTGCGACGCGGGTTCGGAGTCGATCACGCGCGGTGGCCCGTGGGGTGACGGTCGGCGCTGGCCTAGGGTGACTCGGGTGAGGCTCAGGCGGGGGAGCGCGTAGGAGTGCTGGCCGCGTTCGTGCCGATCTGGGCGCTCACCGCCGTCGGGTTCATCGCCGGGCGCAGCGGGGTGCTCGGGGCGCCCGCCGTTGATGTGCTCGGGCGGTTCGTGTTCTACGTGGCGATGCCGGCGGCGCTGCTCAACACGCTCACCCGGCAGCCGATCGGGGGCCCCGCGGGCCGCGCGGTCGCGGCGTTCTCGATCGCCACGCTGGTCATCGGGGCGGTCGGCTTCTGCGCGGCGCGGTGGCTGTTCCGCCGGCCGCTGGCCGAGCAGACGATCGCGGGGATGGCCTGCGCGTACGTGAATGCGGGCAACCTCGGCATCCCCGTCATGATGCAGGTGGTGGGCGATGCGAGCTTCATCGCCGTGGTACTGCTGATCCAGACCACCATCCTCACGCCGGTGATTCTCGGCACGCTCGACATCGCGCAGAGCGAGCACGCCACCGGGCGCTGGCGGCGGCTCCTGACGGTGCCGTTGCGCAGTCCGGTGATGCTCGCGTGCCTGGCCGGCGTGGTGCTCGGCGCCGCGCACGTACACCTGCCGCGGCTCGTGAGCGACGCGGTCGCGCTGCTGGGCAACGCCGCGGTGCCCTCGGCCCTCGTCGCGCTCGGGCTCTCGCTCGTGCCGCGGGGAAACGGCGCCGGGGAGGCGCGCAGGCCCGTGGAGGTGACACTGGCGGTACTGCTGAAATCGCTTGTGCAGCCCCTGCTGTGCTTCCTGCTCGCGCGCGTCGTGTTCGGGCTCACCGGGGAGGCGCTGCTCGCGGTCGTGCTGTGTTCGGCGCTGCCGACGGCACAGAACACGTTCGTCTTCGCGCGCGCGTACGGCGTGGACGGCACCTTCTCGCGCGACGTCATCGTGGCGTCGACGGGGCTGTCGATGGCGACGCTCACGGTGGCCGCGACGTTGCTGCAATGAGCCGCCACGGCCGCGCGCCACGGCCGCGCGGCGCGGTCGCGCGACGCGGTCGTCTGGCGCGGAAGCGCGACGTAGGCCGCGCTTCCGCGCGACGCTTCCGCGCGACGCTTCCGCGCGACGCTTCCGCGCGACGCTTCCGCGCGACGCTTCCGCGCGACGCTTCCGCGCGACGCTTCCGCGCGACGCTTCCGCGCGACGCTTCCGCGCGACGCTTCCGCGCGACGTGTTCGCGCGACGTGGGCCGCGGCGTGGTCGTGCGGCGCGAACGCGCGACGTGGTGGCGTGACGCGGCGGTGGTGCTGTGATGCGGCGGCGGGTGCCGTGACGACCGCGTGGCGGCGGCCGGGCGGGTGGCGGCGCGGCGATGTCGCGACGGTGAGGGTGGCGGCGGTGTGCGACGTCGCCGGCAGCGGGGCGCGGGGGCCGCTTCGAGGCCGCCGCAGGGTGGCCGGGGCGTGCGACCTCGCGGGGTTGCGGTGGTGCTTCGAGGCGGCCGCGCGGTGGCGGGCGGTGCTGCTGCGATAGTTGAACGCGTGCCGGACGAGGAGATCGACGCGCTGGCGGCGCTGGCCGACCCGCGGCGGCGGGCGGTGTACGAGCATGTCGCGGCGGCCGGGGACGCGGTCAGCCGGGATCAGGTTGCCGAGGCGCTCGGGATCGGGCGCACGCTCGCCGCACATCATCTCGACAAGCTCGCCGAGGCGGGGCTGCTCGATGTGGCGTTCGCGCGGCTCGGCGGGCGTAGCGGGCCCGGGGCCGGGAGGCCCTCCAAGTTGTACCGGCGCTCCGCGGCCGAGCATTCGGTGAGTCTCCCGCCGCGGGGGTATCGCGTGCTGGCCGAGGTCTTCGCCGAGGCGGTCTCCGAGGCTGGGGTCGAGCCGGCCCTGTACGCGGCGGCGGAGCGCACCGGGGCCCGGCTCAAGGGCCAGGACGCCGAGGCGACGCTGCGGGGTCTCGGATACGAGCCGTACGCCGAGGGCGACGTGTGGCGGTTGCGCAACTGCCCCTTCGACGCGGTGGCGCGCACGCATCCGGGCGTCGTGTGCGGTGCCAACCTGGCGCTGCTGCGGGGCGCGCTCGGAAGCGGGGCGCGCATCGACCCCCGGCCGGACGGGTGCTGCGTCGTCGTGGACCGGTTCGGCGCGGGCGCGGGCGCGCGGGACGACGAGCGGGGCGATCGGCTCGGCGCGGAGGCACACGGCGGCCAGCTGGGCGCGGGCGCGCTGAACGATGCGCAGGCGCAGGGAGGCCAGCTCGGCGCGGGTGCGCGGGACGACGTGCAAGGCGAGCAGCTGCGCGCGGAGGCGCGGGCCGTCATGCAGAACGAACCGTCCGGCGCGGGCGGGGTACACGATCGGCATGCGACCGGTACTAAAAACAATGAGAGTTTGTCTTAGACTGCCGCCATGACCGCTCACCTGGCTCAGCTCAACGTCGGCGTGCCCGTCGGACCGCGCGGCGATCCCCGCATGGCGGGCTTTTACGCTGATATCGACCGGATCAACGCGGTCGCGGACGAGTACCCGGGCTTCGTGTGGCGGCTCGTGGACGACGGCGGTGCCGATGCCACCTCGTTGCGGCCGTTCGGCGGGGACCTCATGGTGAACATGTCGGTCTGGGCGTCGCTGGAGGATTTGCGACAGTACACCTTCCGTAGTGGTCACCTCGACGTTCTGCGACGACGGCGGGAGTGGTTTGTGCCGCTCGGGGAGGCTCACGCGGTGCTCTGGTGGGTCCCGTCCGGCCACCGGCCGGGCCTCACGGAGGCGCGCGAGCGGCTTGAGCTGCTCCGCAGGTCCGGGCCGACGCCGGAGGCCTTCACGTTCCGAGACATATTCCCGGCTCCCTGAGGCCGGATCCGCTCCGCAAATTGTCAGTCCCGGTCGGTACCCTCGACAGCATGTCCACCAACACTGACCGCCGCGTAGCCCTGCTCACCCTGGGCTGTGCCCGCAATGAGGTGGACTCCGAGGAGCTCGCCGCCCGGCTGGCCGACGGCGGCTGGTCGGTGACCACCGACGGGACCGACGCCGATGTGGTGCTCGTGAATACCTGCGGCTTCGTGGCCAAGGCCAAGCAGGACTCGATCGACACCCTGCTGGCCGCGGCCGACACCGGGGCCAAGGTCGTCGCGACCGGGTGTCTCGCCGAGCGCTACGGGGAGCAGCTGGCGGGGGAGCTGCCCGAGGCCGACGCGGTGCTGGGCTTCGATCATTACCCGGACATGGCCGCCCGCCTGGACTCGATCCTGGCGGGCGAGTCCATCCCGTCGCACGCCCCGCGCGACCGGCGCACGCTGCTGCCGCTGACGCCGGTCGCGCGCCGGGAGGCGACGGTCGTCACGCCCGGGCACCTGCCGGCCCACCTGCGCGGGGTGATGCGCCACCGGCTCGACCACGGGCCCGTCGCGCCGCTCAAGCTGGCCAGCGGGTGTGACCGGCGGTGCGCGTTCTGCGCGATCCCGGCTTTCCGCGGGGCGTTCGTCTCCCGCACGCCGGAGGAGATCCTGGCCGAGGCCGAGTGGCTCGGCGCCAACGGGGTGCGCGAGCTGGTCCTGGTGAGCGAGAACTCGACCTCCTACGGCAAGGACCTCGGCGACCCGCGGCTGCTGGAGAAGCTCCTGCCCCAGCTCGCCAGGACGGCCGGCATCGTGCGGGTGCGCGTGTCCTACCTGCAGCCGGCCGAGACGCGGCCCGGGCTGATCGAGGCGATCGCCACCACGCCGGGCGTCGCCCCGTATTTCGACCTGTCGTTCCAGCACTCCAGCGAGCCCGTCCTGCGCCGCATGCGCCGTTTCGGGTCCACCGAGCGCTTCCTGGACCTGCTCGCGACCGTGCGCAAGCTCGACCCGGAGGCGGGCGCCCGCAGCAACGTGATCGTCGGGTTCCCGGGGGAGACCCGCGAGGACGTCGACGAGCTCGCGCGCTTCCTCACCGAGGCCCGGCTGGACGCGATCGGCGTGTTCGACTACAGCGACGAGGACGGCACCGAGGCGGCCGGGCTGCCGGACAAGGTCTCGGCGGCGACGGTCAAGAAGCGGTACGACTGGATGAGCGCCCTCGCCGAGGAGCTCTGCGCCCAGCGCGCCGGCGACCGGGTCGGGTCGATGGTCGACGTGCTCGTCGACACGGTCGAGCGCCACCCCGACGGCGTGGACGTCGAGGGCCGCGGCGCCCACCAGGCCCCCGAGGTCGACGGCTCCACGACCCTCGTGGCGGGCGGCAACCTCGACCCGGCGTCGCTGCGCCCGGGCGATCTCGTGCGGGCCAAGGTCACGGAGAGTATCGGCGTCGACCTCGTCGCGACCCCGACTGAGCTGATCAGCCCGGCGGCGACATGACCCAGGTCAAGCCCGTGCCGCTGCTCAACGCGGCCAACGTCCTCACGGTCGTGCGCATGGTGCTCGTGCCGGTCTTCGTGCTGTGCGTCGTGGCCAGCCGGATGACCCACGACGCCTGGCAGCTCGCCGCGGGCCTGACCTTCATCGTGGCGTCCGCCACCGACTACGTCGACGGCTGGATCGCCCGCACCCACAACCTCGTCACCTCCTTCGGCAAGGTCGCCGACCCGATCGCGGACAAGGCCCTGACCGGCGCCGCCCTGGTGCTGCTGTCCGCCTACAACCAGCTGCCCTGGTGGGTGACGGTGGTCATCCTGGTCCGCGAGTGGGGCGTCACCGCGCTGCGCTTCTGGGTCATCCGGCACGGCGTCATGCCCGCGAGCCGGGGTGGCAAGGCGAAGACGGCCCTGCAGATCCTGGCCATCGGGTGGTATCTCACGCCGCTGCCGCACGGCCTGGCGCAGATCGGCCCGTGGCTGATGGCCGCGGCGGTCGTGGTGACGGTCGTCACCGGCGCCGACTATGTGATGCGGGCGATCCGGATCCGGCGCGAGTCGCTGGCCCGGGGCGGGGGCGCGGTGCTGCCCGGCCCGGGCGCGGCGCCGGCGGTGGCCCCGCAGGCGGACGAGCCGGTCGCCTAGAGAGAAGCGAGCCGGTCGCCTAGAGAGAGGGGCTCGGGTGTCAACGGATCGGGCGGGCGCGATTCTGGCGGCCCTCAAGGAGCGTGGCGAGACCCTCGCCGTGGCCGAGTCGCTGACCGGCGGGCTGCTCGCGGCGGCCTTCGTCGAGGTGCCGGGGGCGAGCCGGGTGTTCCGGGGCGGGATCGTGGCGTACGCGACCGAGCTGAAGGCCAGGCTCCTCGGGGTGCCGCCGCCGCTGCTGTCCTCGCACGGGCCCGTCGACCCCTCGGTGGCCGCGGCGCTCGCGGCCGGCGCCCGGGAGCGGTGCGGCGCGGACTGGGCGGCCGCCACGACCGGGGTCGCCGGACCGGACCCGCAGGGTGGCCAGCCGGTCGGGCGGGTCTACGTCGCCGTCGTCGGGCCGCCCCCCGGGCCGGGCGAGCCGGACCGCGTCGAGGTGCGGGAATTCACCCTTGAGGGGGACCGGGCCGCGGTGCGGGGCGGCGCGGTCGAGGCCGCCGTCGGGTTGCTGGCCGAGACCCTCGCTGTCTCATAACGGCGGGGCAGGGTGTCGATCGGCGTCTCACCAGGTACCGTGACGAGTACCAGTTTCTTCGCGGTCTTGCCAGCTGCGTCAGAGGGGGTGCCACCGTGCTGCTTCGTCGGGTGATCGGTGACGCGCTGCGAGCGCGACGGCAGGCCCAGCACCGGACCCTCCGTGAGGTGTCCACCGCGGCCAACGTGAGCCTCGGCTACCTCTCGGAGATCGAGCGCGGCCAGAAGGAGGCGTCCAGCGAGCTGCTGGCCGCCATCTGCGAGGCCCTGGGCGCCGCGTTGTCCGAGGTGCTGCGGGATGTGAGCGACACCCTGGCCCTGGCCGAGGATCTGCCGCCGGTGCTCGTGCCGGTCGGTGCCCCCGAGCCGGTGCCGGATTCCACGTCGGGCGCCAACGAGGCGCCGGCGGGTCAGCCCGAGCCGGTGCCCGCGGCGACTGCGGCCGGCGATGCGCCCCAGGCTCGGCTCGTGCGCGGCGCGCCCAAGGCGAAGATCGCCGCGGATGCCAAGCTCTCTGTGGCCGTACGTCATGATGGGCCGCTGCGGACCACGCTGCGTGCGACGCGGGGCCCGGTGGACCGCGAACGCGACGTCGTCTACGCCGCCTGAGCGTCTCGGCCGGCATCGAACCGTGCCGCCTGAGGGTGCGGGGATCGGCGCCGGCCGCCGTGTGTGAGCGCGCCGGGGTCCGGCGGGGATTGATCGGGATTCGACGCGACCTGCCACACTTGGGGCCGTGAGCTACCCGAACCGGCGGCGTAACCCGCTCCCGATCATCCTCGCCGCCGTGATCGGCGTGTTCGCGATCTGCGGCGTGTACCTCTTCCTTGCCAACCGCGGCGACGACAAGGGCGGCGACAACAAGGCCGACAACCCCCGTCGCGAGGGCTGCATCACGCTGAACATCACCGCGTCCAGCGAGAAGGCCGCGCTGATGACGGAGTTCGCGAAGAGCTACATCAAGTCCGACCGGCGCTTCGACGGCAAGTGCGCCGACCCCGTGGTGCAGACCAAGGCCTCCGGCGCGGCGCTCGACGCGCTCGCGGCCGGCTGGGACACCAAGAAGGACGGCGCGCAGCCGGCGGTCTGGACCCCCGCGTCGGCGTCGTGGGTCGCGCTGCTCAAGCAGCGCCTGGCCAGCGGCGACAAGGGCGGCCTGGTCCCGGACGGCAAGCTGCCCATGATCGCGCAGTCGCCGTTGGTACTGGCCATGCCCAAGCCGATGGCCGAAGCGCTCGGGTGGCCGGACAAGCAGATCGGCTGGGGCGACGTCTTCGGGCTGATCAACGACCCGAACGGCTGGGGCTCCAAGGGCCACCCCGAGTGGGGCAAGTTCCGGCTCGGCAAGACCAACCCGCACTTCTCCACGTCGGGGCTCAACGCCACGGTCGGCGCGTACTTCGCCGCCACCGGGCGCTCGACCGACCTCACCGACAAGGATCTCGCCGACCCGAAGGTGCTGCAGTACGTCAAGTCGGTGGAGTCCAGCGTCGTGCACTACGGCGACACCACCCTGACGTTCCTGTCCAACCAGCTCGCCGCGGACCAGGGCGGGCGCGGGCTCAACTACGTCAGCGCGGTCGCGGTCGAGGAGAAGTCGGTCTACGACTACAACACCGGCAACCCGACCGGCGACCCGGCGCTGGCCGGCAAGGGGGCCAAGCCGCGGGTGCCGCTCGTCGCGATCTACCCCAAGGAAGGCACGCTGGTCAGCGACCACCCGTACGTGGTGCTGAGCAACGCCAGCGACGAGCAGAAGGCCGCGGCCGCCGACTTCCTCGCTTACGTGCGCGACGCGGGCCAGCAGAAGCGCTTCACCGACCTGGCCTTCCGCACCTTCGAGGGCAAGGCCGGCTCGGCGGTCACGCGCGAGAACGGGCTGCTGCCGGACGCGAAGTACACGGTGATCGACCCGCCGTCGCCGCAGGTGCTCGAGAAGGCGCTGACCACGTGGGACGCCCAGCGCAAGCGGGCCAAGGTGCTGCTGGTCCTCGACGTGTCCGGCTCGATGAACAACGACGCCGGCAACGGCCAGACCCGCATGGAGCTGGCCAAGCAGGCGGCGCTGCAGTCGCTGACGCTGCTCGCGCCGGACGACGAGGTCGGGCTGTGGACGTTCTCGACCGAGGTGGCCGGGGCCAGCACGCCGTACAGCGAGCAGGTGCCGGTCGCCGCGCTGTCGGCCAACAAGGCGAAGCTGGAGCAGGTGATAAGGGGTATCAGCGCCGAGGGCGGAACGGCCCTGTACGCCACCACGCGGGCCGCGCAGCGCAAGATGGTCGAGCTGTCCGACCCGAGCCGGATCAACGCGGTCGTGGTGCTCACGGACGGCAAGAACGAGTACCCGAAGGACAGCGACCTCGACGCGCTCGTGCGCGACGTGGACACGTCGGACAAGGAGATCCCGGTCCGCGTGTTCACCATCGCCTACGGCGGGCAGGCCGACCTCGGCACGCTGCAGAAGATCTCCTCGGCCTCGCGCGCGGCGGCGTACGACGCGAGCGACCCGACGACGATCAACAACGTGCTCGTCAACGTCCTCAGCAACTTCTGATCCTCAGGTCGAAGGGGCACACTTACCGTCGTGGGCGTCAAGGAGCAGCTGACCGAGCCGTGGGGACTCGTCGCCGCGGGCGTGCTGGGGGGCATGGGCGGTGCGGTGGCGGCCGCCCTGGCCCCGGCCGGCCTGCTCGTCGGCGTGCCGGTCGGGCTCGCGGTCGCGGGCGCGGTGTACGGGATTCGGGTCGGCCTCGGCGTGCTCACCGACCGCGGCGGGTCATCGCCCCGGCCGGTGAACGCCGCGCCGCCCCCGAGCCTGCCCACCCCGCCGCGGGGCAGCGATGCCGAGCGGTTCCTCAAGCGCGCCGAGGCCGCGGTGCGCACGCTGCGCCGCCAGGCGGAGGGCACCGGCGATCCGATCCTGAGGAGCCAGATCTCCGAGGTCGACGACTCGGCCGCCGGTGCGCTCGGGGACCTCGCCCGCTTCGCGGGGCAGGTGACGCTGATCGACCAGACGGCGGCGGGGATCAACACGCAGCGGCTTCGGCAGGAGTACAACCAGCTCCAGCGCGGCCTGTCCGGCCTCGCCCCGGGACCGTTGCGCGACGAACGGGAGCGGGCCCGGCGCGCCGTCGCGGACCAGCTCGACGTCGGTCAGCGGCTGCGCGAGGCCCGCGAGATGCTCCTGGCCCGCATGCAGTCCGCGGTGCTGGGCATGGAAGGCCTGGTCGCGCGGATGGCGGAGCTGGTCGCTCTGCACGCGACCACGGTCGGCGGCGCACCGCTGACCGCGTCCAAGGTGGCGGAGCTCACGAACGACCTCGAGGGCCTGCGCGCCGGCCTGGCCGAGGCCGAGCGGCTGTCGCGCTCGGCGCTCTCGGGTGGGGATGTCCCGGGTCCACAGCCCTGAGATCCCCCTGACTTGTGTCCGCAATGTACGTGTTTGGCAGTGATTTTCCGGGGGTTGGCCCGCGACCGGACGTGACGCTCTAGCGCGAGCCTGACACGATAGAAGCTGCACGTCCCCGTGCTGGCCGAGAGAGGACCGCGAAATGGCGAATCCGTTCGCTAAGGGCTGGAAGTACCTCATGGCGCTGTTCGGTGCCAAGATCGACGAGTACGCCGATCCGAAGGTGCAGATCCAGCAGGCGATCGAGGACGCGCAGCGTCAGCACCAGGCGCTCGTGCAGCAGGCCGCGGCGGTGATCGGCAACCAGCGGCAGCTGGAGATGCGGCTGTCCCGGCAGATGTCCGAGGTCGAGAAGCTGCAGGGTTCCGCGCGGCAGGCGCTGATGCTCGCCGACAAGTCCCGCGCCGAGGGGGACGAGGCGAAGGCGACGCAGTACGAGCAGACGGCGCAGGTGTTCGCCACCCAGCTCGTCGCGGCCGAGCAGGGCATGGAGGACCTCAAGACCCTCCACGACCAGTCGCTCAACGCCGCCGCCCAGGCGCGCAAGGCGGTCGAGAACAACGCGATGATGCTCCAGCAGAAGCTCGCCGAGCGCACGAAGCTGCTCAGCCAGCTCGAGCAGGCGAAGATGCAGGAGACCGTCGCCAAGTCGCTCGAGTCGATGAGCGGCCTCGCCGCCCCCGGCAACACCCCGTCGCTGGACGAGGTGCGGGAGAAGATCGAGCGGCGGTACGCCAACGCGATGGGCCGCGCCGAGCTCGCCTCGAACTCGGTGGAGGGCCGCATGCTCGAGGTGCAGCGCTCGACCCTCGACATGGCCGGCAGCTCCCGCCTCGACCAGATCCGCGCGAGCATGGCCGGCGAGAAGCTCGCCGCCGCGCCGGAGTCGCCCTCGGTCGCCTCGGCCGGGCCGAAGGACGCCAGCATTTCCCGGCTCGACGAGATCCGGGCCAGCATGAAGGACAAGCAGGCGGGAGACTCGGCCAGCGCAGGCTGACCGGGATCGGGGGGCGGTCATGGCCAGCGATCGGACCAAGCACCTCAAGCGGCTGCGGAAACTGCACCGCTCTGCCCGCGGCTGGACCGTGCGCGCGGGCCTGCTCACCGGGGCGACCGCCGTCCTCGTGCCGTATGCCGGCCTCGGCCTGCCCGACGCGTTCTGGGCGGCCGCGGCCGGCGGCTCCATCGCCATCGCCTGGTGGCGCTGGCTGGACTTCCGGGCCTTCCGTGCGCTGCCGGTGCCGGCCGAGCCCGATCCGGCGCTCGCGGGCACCATGGCGCGGGAGAAGCTCGTCGGGCTCGTCCAGCGGCTTCCGGCCGGGCGCACCGCGATCGCCGAGTTCGACCGGCAGCGCGACGTGTTCAAGCTGCGGGGCCTCACCGTCGCCGAGCCCTGGCGGCGCCTGGACCGCGCCGCCACCATGCTCAGCGGGCTGGTCGGACGACTCGGGCCGGCCGCCGAGGGAGCCGTACTGGACGCGGCGGTGGCCGAGCGGCAGCTGCGCGATCTCGCCCAGCGGTGCGCGTCCGTCGAGCGCACGATGCGCATCGGGCCCTCGGGTGATGCGCTGCGGCCCGCTCATCGGATGCTCGCGGAGCAGCTCGAGCAGGGGGTCACCGCGTACGAGCAGTTCGTGACCGCGGCCGCTGGGTGTGTTGCCGAGGACAATGCGGCGGTGGGCAGTCTCGCGGATGCGACGGCGTTCTTGCGCGGGGTTGCGGAGGGGCTTGCGGATCTGCGCAGTCCTCAGGCTGCGCCTCGCCCGCAGACCGCTTGATTCCGGGGCTTGCGGACGGGGCTTGCGGATCTGCGCAGTCGTCGGGCCGCGCCGCGTCCGCAGACGGTTTGAGCCCGAGGTTGCGCCGCGGCAGGGTCGCGCGGAGGGGACTTGCGGAGCTGCGCAGTCCTCAGGCCGCACTGCGCCCGCAAACCGCTTCATTCTGAGCCCGCGCCGCGCCGGGCCTGATTCCGCGCCGCGCCGGGCCTGACTCCGCGCCGCGCCGGGCCTGACTCCGCGCCGCGCCGGGCCTGACTCCGCGCCGCGCCGCGCTTGGCCGCGGAATGGCGTTCCGTTCACCGAAAAGTCCGACACTTCGTGATCGGACTTTTCGCATTTATGCCCCGACAGGCGAAAAATCCGAAAAGTCGTGGCGCGGAGCGCCCGACTTTTCGAAGATCACTCGCGAGGTCACTCCGTCGGCAGCAGGTAACGCCAGCTCGCCCGGACCACGGTGCCGTCGGCCATACGGTACGTCGGCCAGGCCCCGCGCTGGTCCAGGTCCCGCGTGAGCATGCGCACCGCCGCCCGCGCCGCGTCGCCGTCCAAGTCGGTGCGGCGCAGGCCCTCCGCGTCGGGGGACGGCAGCGTGACGCCGCTCGGCCACGGGTTCACCGTCGCCGACGGGCTCGGGTCGGGCACGATCGGGGTGCCGGTGCCCGCCTGCCCTTCGAGCGCCGGAACGGCCACGACGCGGACGCGGGTGGCGAGGTACGGCTGCGCGGTCGCGGACACCGTCTTGTGCACGGCGGCGAGGCGGTCGCGGGCGTCGTAGAGCACATCGGCGTACACGTGATCGGATTTGAGCTCGTCGAGCCCCTCGGCCGTGAACGTCAGCGGCCCCGTCGGCGACCACACCGAGACCTTCGTCACGGGCGCGTCGGCGATCGTCATGGAGGGCGTCGGCTTCTTCTGCGAGGCGCCCGCGCGCAGGTCGTCCGCGATGCCGCCGGCGAGGGTGCGCAGCTGGTCGGGGTCCAGGCGGGAGCGGTACGTCGCGTCCGCGATGGCGTCGCCGTCGCCGTAGACGACCAGGCGGGGCGGGCGCAGCGCGGCGATCCCGGCCGCGGTGAACCCGCCGGTGAGCTCCCAGGTCGCGATCGGCTGGTCCTGAGGCGGGTTGAACGAGGTCGTCGGGGTGGGCGTCACCAGAGGCGCACCGTCGCACGCGGACAGCGTGGCCGCCGCGAAGAACCCGGCGAGCAGGCCGCGCCGGGTCATGCGGTGATCCATCGCGCCCCTCCCCATGAGACGTACCGGCCAGCACCCTACCCGGTGCGCGCGATCTCGAAGCACGCCGGTCACGGGGGTAACAACCGCCGAGCGGCCGATGCGGATACGTCGCGAAATAACGGGGCTTCAAATTTGGCTTAGGGAATGGGGCATTCCGGGGCAGGCTGGATAGCGTGACGAGGGTGCACATGCCGTACGACATCCAGCGCTTCTGGCTTGTCGACCTCGACGCCGAGGGCGACCTCGTGCTCGTGCGGCCGCGCGGTCACGTCCGGTCCGGGGGTCCGTTCCCCGGCTGGCAGTGCGGGCACCAGTACGTGATGCGATCGTGGTCACCGCCGGTCCAGCGGCGGATGGTGGTGCGGCACCGCCGGCAGGGCTGACCGGCGCGCTCGAACACCCAGTTGGTCTCGCCGCGGCGCAGCGAGCCCGTCGTGGTCTGGGTGAAGCGGCCCCGGTTCGAGTTGAGCAGCGCGTGGGCCTTCGCGACCAGCGCGCCCGGGTCCGCGACCTCGCCGGTGGGCGTCCACGGGGACACGCCGCGCAGGAACAGCGTTTCGGCCTTGTACAGGTTCCCGATCCCGGCGAGGTTGCGCTGGTCGAGCAGCGCGTCGGCGATCCAGCGCTCGGGCCTGGCCAGCAGCCGGCGCACCGCCTCGTCGGCGTCCCAGTCCTCGCCCATCAGGTCGGGGCCGAGGTGCCCGACGAGCCGCGCCTCCTCGCGCGTGGGCACCAGGTCGAGCTCGTGCAGGTGGAAGCCGACGGCGACCGCGGCCGGCGTGTGCAGCGCGACGCGGATCAGGTGCGCGGGGCGGCCGGTCCAGCGCTCGCCCGGCCCGTACGTGCGCCACGCGCCGTCCATGCGCAGGTGGGAGTGCAGGGTGAGCGGCTCCCGGCCGTCCTTCGTCAGCCGCAGCAGCAGGTGCTTGCCCCGGCACGCGGACTCGGCGACGGTCCAGCCGGACAGGTCGGCCGCCGCCAGCCGCGGCACCCGGAAGTCGCTGCGCGTGATGGTCTGGCCGGTGATCACCGAGCCGAGCACGCGCGCGGTGTTCCAGACGGTGTCACCCTCGGGCACGCGTCAGCCGCCGGCCGGGGCCACGGAGTAGCGCTGCAGGTGCCCGCGGGCCTCGAGCGCGGCGACGACCGAGTCGGCGTCCGAGCGCGACTCGAGGCGGGCCACCTCGTACCGCTCGCCGTCGTCGCCCTCGCGCAGCACGAGCCACAGCCCGGCCTCGACGCGGGCGCGCACCTTCCGGGCGTCCTTCTCGGCCTGCCGGAGGTGGCCGGCGGCCTGCTCCTCGGCGATGCGCAGGATCTGGTCGACCCGGGTGCCGAGACCGGAGAGCGTCGGGCGGCCGTCCTCGCCCTCCTCGCTCGGCTCGTAGGTCGCCGGCCCGCTCGCGGCGAGCATGACGAGCCCGATGACCGTCGCGGCGACGCCCGTCCACAGGGCCGTGGCCTGCGCCCGGGACGCGGCGAGCTGCGAGCCGGCGAACAGCCCCACGCCGAGCCCGATCAGCACCAACGCCACACGCCTCATGACACTGAGAGGCTAGCCGATCCGTTCCAGCTGCATGATCCCGTCGCCGGCGGGCAGCGCCGAGGTCCGCCCGGTCGGGCGGTACCCGGCCTTCTCGTAGAGCCGGCGCGCCCGCGCGTTGCTCGTGCGCGTCCACAGCGTGGTGCGGGCCCACCCGGCGGCGTGCAGCGCGTCGAGGACCAGGCCGCCGAGGCCCGCACCCCAGCGCGCGGGCGCGACGAAGACCATGGACACGTGGCCCTCCCCGGCGACCGGCGCCCCCGCGCCGTCGTCCGCCCGGCCCGGCTCGGCCAGCCCCATCGCCACCGTCTCGCCGTCGCCCTGGTCAACGGCCACGACGACGAGCGCGCCGGGCTCGCGGAGCTTGGCGCGCACCCGTTCCACGCGCGCGGGCGCGGGCGCGTGCCCGCGCGCCTCGTTGGCGGCCCGCCACACCTCCAGCGCGGGTTCGAGGTCGCCTGGTCCGGCCCGCCGCACATCGATCACCTACGCAGTGAGCACCTGGCGGCCCATCGGTGTCAACCGCTGGCACAGCGCGGGCGGGGGCCAGGTGACGCTGCGCAGCTCGTCGTCGTACGACATCCAGTAGTGCCCGCTGCCGTCGTGGTCGAAGTACGCGTGCGACTCGTAGGCGACCCGGTGCGCGGGGTCCCGGATCCAGGCGACCGGGTGCATCTCGCCCCACGAGGGCGGTCCGATGGGGGTGTACCCGCTGACGAGGATCGCCCGCCGGTCCCCGGTCGCGCGGATGGCGTCGACCGCCTCCTGGGCCGCACGCTGCCAGATCAGCGCGCCCGCGCGCCCGTCCGCGGCCAGCCGCGTCGGCTCGTTCAGCAGCCCGAGCCCGATCACCGACGGGTCGTCGGCCGCGACGCTCAGCCGCCGCCAGAAGTCGGCCAGGGCCGTCGTCGGCAGCGCGAACTCGCCGAGCCGCAGCATGCGCGGCGGCCCGTCCCGGCCGCCCCCGAGCGCGTAGTCGCCGTAGTTGTGCAGGTCGATGATGACCGCGAGCCCGGCCCGCCGCGCGTGCTCGAGCGCGTCGCGCACCCGCGCGAGCTCGGTCGCGTCCAGCGGCCCGAACGGCCGCGGCTGCAGCCGCTCCCAGTTGACCGCGAGCCGCACGAGGCGCACGCCGCGGCCGGCCAGGAACGCGTAGCTCGACGGCGTCTCGTACGTGTAGTCCAGGCCGTAGCGGCCCGGGTTCGTGGTGCCGAAGCCGCCGTCGCTGTCCGAGGCGGCGAACGAGCCCGCGGCCAGGTTCACGCCGCGCAGATATCCGGGTGTACTCGCATGCCGCTCGACGATGTGCGCCTGCGGCCCGGCCACGTCGACCCGCAGGCCCTGCGCGACCGGGCGGTACACGGCCATCGGGTAGTTCGCGGGCCACGTGCCGGCGGCCCAGGCGGTGACGGGGAGCCCGATCGCGTCGGCCGCCTCGTACCAGACCTCGGCGACCCGGCTCCACTGCTCCGCGTCCCGGTCGCCGGGCCAGCCGATCTCGCCGATGAACCCGGTCGCGTGGTTGCGCCGCAGCCAGGCGGAGAAGTTGGCGAGCCCGGCCACGGCGCGGGCCTGCACGACGTCGTCGACGCAGAGCACCTTGACGGGCCGGGGTTGCGCCATCGGTACCGCCAGCGCCGCCACCATGATCAGCAGCACGCCACCGAGCGCGAAGCCCCGTTGCAGCCTTCTCGCGACCGCCCCGGCACCGGGCCGTCCCCGGGTGACGCGCCGCCCGGGCGGCCTCGGCTGAGATCTCGGGCCACCCGGCGGCTCCGTCGCGCGATCGTCCCGCTCGGACGCGTCCTGGCCTTCGGACGCGTCGTCCCGCTCGGACGCATCGTCTTGCTCGGGCGCGTCGTCTCGCTCGGACGCGTCGTGCTGCTCCCGCGCGTCGTCTCGCTCGGGCGCGTCGTCTCGCTCGGACGCGTCGTGCTGCTCCCGCGTGTCGTCTCGCTCGGGCGCGTCCTCCCGTTGTCGCGCCTCATGTCGCTCGGGCGGCCGCGGTGTTCTCGGCGGGTGGGCGCTTTCGTGTGCTGCGTCGCTCCCGGGCACGCACGGGGACTGCCCACTTTTCGGCGTTGTATCGCCGCGCGGGCTCAGTCGAGCAGGGGTGCGACCTCGGTCGCGATCAGCTCCAGGTGCTCGAGGTCGCGCAGGTCCAGCACCTGCAGGAACGCGCGGGAGGCGCCCGCCTTCACGAAGCCGCGGATCTGCTCGGCGAGGCGTTGCGGCGTGCCGTACAGCTGACCGGCCTGCGGCCCGCCGGGGTTCAGGCCGACCGCCTCCGCGCGGCGACGGACCTCGGCCTCGGTCGCGCCGCACACGATCGTCTGCGCGAACGAGAACACGATCGGCGCGCGCCCGTCGCGACCCTCGGCCTCGATCGCCTCGACCACGCGCCGGTACTGCGCGTCGGTGTCGTCCAGCGACGCGAACGGGACGTTGAACTCGTCGGCGTACCGAGCGGCGAGCCGCGGCGTGCGCTTCGGCCCCGTCCCGCCGATGATCACCGGCGGCCCCGCGGGCTGCACGGGCTTGGGCAGCGCCGGGGACTCGACGATGTCGTAGTAGCGGCCTTCGAAGGAGTACGCCATCCCGGGCGGCGTCGCCCAGAGCCGCTTGATGATCTCCAGCTGCTCGGTGAGCCGGTCGAAGCGCTCGCCCACGGACGGGAACGGGATGCCGTACGCGGCGTGCTCCCGCTCGTACCAGCCCGTGCCCAGTCCCAGCTCGACCCGCCCGCCGCTCATCGCGTCGACCTGCGCCACCGCGATCGCGAGCGGCCCCGGGAGCCGGAACGTCGCCGAGGTCACGAGCGTGCCGAGCCGGATCGTCGAGGTCTCCCGCGCGAGCGCTCCGAGCGTCACCCACGAGTCGGTCGGCCCCGGCATCCCGTCGCCGGACTCGGTCAGATAGTGGTCGGACCGGAAGAACGCCTCAAAGCCGAGCTCCTCGGCCCGCCGCGCGATGGCAAGCTGGTCCTCGTACGTAGCCCCCAGCTGAGGCTCGGTGAACACGCAAAGCCGCATGGAGCGGACACTATCGCGATGATCTCGTTCACGACCGACTACGGCCTGTCGGACGGCTTCGTGGCGGCCTGCCACGGCGTGCTCGCCCGCCTCGCCCCGCAGGCCCGAGTCCTCGACATCACCCACCTGATCCCACCCGGCGACATCCGCCGCGGCGCCGCGATCCTGGCCCAGACGGTCCCGTCGCTGCCACGCGGCGTACACCTGGCCGTGGTCGACCCCGGCGTGGGCACGGCCCGCCGCCCGATCGCCATCGCCACGGCCGGCGGCAGCTTCCTCGTCGGCCCGGACAACGGCCTGCTCATCCCGGCGGCCCTAGCGCTGGGCGGCGTGACCACGGCCGTGGCATTGACGAACCGCTCGTGGTTCGCGCCGGAGGTCTCGCACACCTTCCACGGCCGCGACATCTTCGCCCCCGTGGCCGCCCGCCTGTCCGAGGGCGCGGCCCTGCTCGACGGGGGCGAGGAGATCACGGACTGGGTGACACTGCCGCAGCCGTACGTCGAGCAGACCCCCGGCCGCCTGGTCGCCGAAGTCCAGACGGTGGACCATTTCGGCAACGTCCAGCTGGCCGCCACGGCCGCGGCCCTGTCCCCGATTCCCGCCCACGCCGAGGTGAACGGCACCCCGGCCGTGCACACGACGACCTTCGGCAACGCGGACCCGAACGCCCTGGTACTCCTGGCCGACTCGGCGGGCTACGCGGCGATCGCGGTGAACGGCGGCAACGCGGCCCGGCGCCTGGCCCTGTCCCCGGGCGACCGCGTGACCATCACGTACTGACCCGCACCTCGCGCACATTCACCGCGCGCCGGGTCACGCCGGACCGCCGCGCGCCGGTTGCCTTCACGGCCGCCCCTTGCCGCGTTTCGCTTCCACCGCACGGCCATCGCGCTCGGCTCTGTCAGGTACCGCACGATTCCCGCGCACCGCACGCGACCCGATCCACCGGGCCGTCGCGAGCCGACCCGCCGGCCGCCGCGAGCCGCGTCGCCCCGGAGCGGCGAGCTGTTCTTCGTGCCAGCTCTTCGATTCGGTCAAAGGCCAGTCGTCAGCCGCGTAGTCGTAGTCCTCTCGGTGTGCTGCGGAATCCCGCGCTCGCCAGCGCATCGCGCAAGGACGACTGCAGGATCGACTCCCCGTCCGCGCGTTCGACCGACAGCGCCCCCAGCGCGCCCCCGTGCACCGCGTCCGCCAGCGCCTTCGCGGCCAGGGCGAGCAGCTCCGGGTCGTCGGCGTAGGACAGCAGGGTGCGGCCGCCGCGCTCGACGTAGAGGATCAGGTCGCCGCCCACGGTGACGACCAGCGAGCCGGCCTTGCGACCCGCGCGGTGGCCGGACCGCTCGCCGTCGCCTACGTCGACGACACGCTCGGGCCAGGGCAGGGCCGCGCCGTACGGGTTGGCCGGGTCGGTCGCGGCCAGCACGAGCGCGTCGCGGTGCTCGGTCCCGCCGCGCAGGCGGTCGACCGCGCCCGGCAGGGCGAACTGGGCGGCGCCGAGCCCCTCGACGAAGTAGCCGCGCCGGGCCGCGCCGCGCTCCTCCATCGCGGCGAGCACCGGGTAGACGCCGGCGAAGGCGCCCGGCAGGTCCTCGGCCATGACCGCGCCGCGGGTGACGACCCCGTGCCGGTCCAGCAGCAGCTCGGCGTTGGCGGTCGCGCGCCGGGTCGGGTCGAGGTCGCGCTCGGGCAGCCGATACCACCGGCCCGCGGCCGTCGGCGGGCCGCTGCGGGCGACGGCGAGCGCGGCGCGGCCGAGCGAGAGCGAGCCCGCCCGCCGGTACCGCGACTTCGGCGCCGAGGGCCGCGACCGGTGCGCCCCGCCGCCGCCGAGCTTCGTCCGCAGCGGCGCGATCGTGTCGTTGGACAGGTGGCCGGCCCAGACGAGGTCCCAGAGGGCGGCGACGAGCTCCTCCTCGGGCGCGTGGATGTGCTCGGCGAGCCCGCGGAAGAACAGCGCCTGCCCGCCGGCGAGGGCGTCGAGCACGGCCTCGTGCAGCGGCCCGCCCACCTCGGCGGCCGGCGGCAGGAGCAGCGGCGCGGCGTCGGCGAAGGCGAGGGTCACCCAGCCGTCGTGCTCGCCGATCGAGCCGGTGCCGGCCCACACCAGGTCGCCGGAGGCGGTGAGCTCGTCGAGGTAGGCCTGGCTGTAGTCCCCGACCCGGGCCGGCAGGATGAGCCGCTCCAGCGCCGAGGCGGGCATCGCCACCCCCTGCAGCTGCTCGATCGCCGACGCCACGGCCTCCACGCCGCGGGCCCGGGAGGAGCCGCTGATGTGGTGCCACTGCGGCAGGAACCGGGCCAGCACGCGTGGCGGCACCGGCTCGATCTCGCGGCGCAGCGCGGCCAGCGAGCGGCGGCGCAGCAGGCGCAGGATCTCGGCGTCGCACCACTCGGTGCCGGCGCCGTCGGGGGAGAACTCGCCGGACACGGCCGAGGGCAGCCGGCGCAGCGCCTGCTCGACGACGAACACCCCGAGCCCGAAGCGCGCCGCGCACGCCGCGGCGGTGAACGGCGCGTGGGTGCGCGCGTAGCGGCTCACCAGGTCGCCGAGCGGGTCCGCGACCGGCTCCAGGTAGGCGGAGGGCAGCCCGACCGGCAGCGCCACCCCCAGCGCGTCGCGGTATCGCCCGGCATCCTCGACGGCGATCCAGCGCGCCTCCCCGGCGACGCGGACCTGGATCGCACGCCGCCGGTCGGCCAGCTCCCGCGCCCAGGCCGGGTCGGCGCCGCGGGCCGCGAGCCCGTCGTCGCCGAGGTCGCCGAGCACCCGGAGCATCTCGGCGACGTCCTCGGCGTCGCGCGGGGTGCGCTGCTCGCCGAGCCACTGCAGGCTCGACTCGGTCTCGGCGACCACGGCCGGGTCGAGCAGCTCCCGCAGCTCCACCCGCCCGAGCAGCTCCGCGAGCAGGGTCGGGTCGAGCGCGAGGGCGGCGGCGCGGCGCTCGGCCAGCGGCGCGTCGCCCTCGTAGAGAAACGCCCCGACGTAGCCGAACAGCAGCGACCGGGCGAACGGGGAGGGCCGCTCGGTCTCGACCTCGACCAGCCGCAGCTTGCGCCCGGCCACGTCGCGCATCACCCCGACGAGCCCGGCCACGTCGAACACGTCCTGCAGGCACTCCCGCGCGGCCTCCAGCGTGATCGGGAAGTCGGCGTAGTCGCGGGCCACGTCGAGCAGCTGGGCGGAGCGCTGACGCTGCTGCCACAGCGGCTGCCGGCGGCGCGGGTCCCGCCGCGGCAGGAGCAGGGCCCGGGCCGCGCACTCGCGGAACCGCGCCGCGAACATCGCCGACGTGCCGACCGTCTCCTCGACGATCCCGGCGATCTCGTCCGGGTCGAAGGCGACCAGCTCGGCGCCGGGCGGCTCGTCGGCCACGTCGGGCAGCCGGACCACGATCCCGTCGTCGCTGGGCATGACCTGGGCATCCACCCCGTACCGCTCCTGCAGCCGCCGCCCGATCGCCAGCGCCCACGGCGCGTTGACGCGGGCCCCGAGGACACAGTGGACGGTCATCCGCCAGTCCCCGAGCTCGTCGCGGAACCGCTCGACCAGCACCGTGCGGTCGTCGGGCAGGTGCCGGGTCGCGGCCCGCTGCTCGCGCAGGTAGGCCAGCAGGTTGTCGGCCGCCCAGTCGTCGAGCCCGCCGGCCCGCAGGTGCGCCCGGGCCGCCTCGTCGCCGGACTTCACGAATCCGCGCAGCCGCGCCCCGATCGCCCGCCCCAGCTCCACCGGCCGCCCCGGCGAGTCGCCCTTCCAGAACGGCATCTTCGCCGCGGCGCCGGGCGCGGGGGAGACCAGCACCCGGTCGGGGGTGATGTCCTCGATCCGCCACGACGTCGAGCCGAGCAGGAACACGTCGCCGACCCGCGACTCGTAGACCATCTCCTCGTCGAGCTCGCCGACCCGGGCCGCCTTCTCCGCGCCCGCCAGGAACACGCCGAACATGCCCCGGTCGGGGATCGTGCCGCCGCTGGTGACCGCGAGCCGCTGGGCGCCGGGCCGGGCCGAGAGCTGCCCCTCGGTGCGGTCCCACACGAGCCGCGGCCGGAGTTCGGCGAAGGCGGTGGACGGGTAGCGCCCGGCCAGCATGTCCAGCACGGCGAACAGCGCCGAGTCGGGCAGATCGGCGTAGACCGCGGCCCGCCGCACGAGCTTGGCGAGGTCGTCGACGGACCAGGCCTCCATCGACACCATCGCGACGATCTGCTGGGCCAGGACGTCGAGCGGGTTGCGCGGGTAGCGCAGCTCCTCGATGCCGCCCTCCACCATGCGCTCGGCCACGACCGCGCACGAGACCAGGTCGCCGCGGTGCTTGGGGAAGACCACGCCGCGGGAGACGGCCCCGACCTGGTGCCCGGCCCGCCCGACCCGCTGCAGCCCGGCCGCGACGCTCGGCGGCGCCTCGATCTGCACCACCAGGTCGACGGCGCCCATGTCGATGCCCAGCTCCAGGCTGGAGGTGGCGACGACGGCCGGCAGCTGCCCGGACTTGAGCGCCTCCTCGATGTGCTTGCGCTCCTCGCGGGAGACGCTGCCGTGGTGCGCGCGGGCCACGACCGGCGGCGCGCCCCCGGCCATGCCGGCCTGGGCCATCATCTCGGCCGGGGTGCGGGCCGGCTCCGGCTGCGGCACCCCGGCGCGGGCCCCGGCCAGCTCGTTGATCCGGGCGCAGAGCCGCTCGGCGCCGCGCCGCGAGTTGGTGAACACGATGGTCGAGCGGTGGGCCTGGATCAGGTCGAGCACGCGCTCCTCGACGGCCGGCCAGATGGACGCCTGCCGGGGCGCCCCGTCGTCGTCCTCGCCGGGTGCGGCCTCGCCCAGCGCCGTCATGTCCTCGACCGGCACCTGGACCTCGACCTCGATGGTCTTGGCGCTGGGCGGCTGGACGATCTCCACCGACGCCGCCCCGCCCAGGAAGCGCGCGGTCTCGTCGATGGGGCGCACGGTCGCCGAGAGCCCGATGCGCTGCGCCGGCCGCTCCAGCAGCGCGTCGAGCCGTTCGAGTGACAGCGCCAGGTGCGCCCCGCGCTTGGTGGCGCAGACCGCGTGCACCTCGTCGATGATCACGGTCTCGACGCCGCGCAGCGACTCCCGCGCCTGCGAGGTGAGCAGCAGGAACAGCGACTCGGGGGTGGTGATCAGGATGTCCGGCGGGGTGCGGGCGAAGGCCCGGCGCTCGTCGGCCGGGGTGTCGCCGGTGCGCATGCCCACCCGGATGTCGGGCGGCTCCTGGCCCAGCCGCGCGGCGGCCTGCCGGATGCCGGCCAGCGGGGCCCGCAGGTTGCGCTCGACGTCGACGGCCAGGGCCTTGAGCGGGCTGACGTAGAGCACCCGGCACCGGCGGGCGGGCTCGACGGGCGGCTCGGCGGCCAGCTGATCGAGGGACCACAGGAACGCGGCGAGGGTCTTGCCGGAGCCGGTCGGCGCCACCACGAGCGCGTGCCGGCCGGCGCTGATCGCCCGCCACGCGCCCGCCTGTGCCCTGGTCGGTGCCGCGAACGCGGCGCGGAACCACTCGCGTGTCGCCGCTCCGAAACCATCCAGCTCTGCCATGCCCACAATCCTGCACCGGGGGTACGACACTTTTTGAGGGCGGCAGCGATTTGCCCGAATTGGTCCGTTTGGCTACTGTATTGCACACCCGAAGGGACACCCGAACTTGCCTGGCCGGGCAACGAGGGGTCCCCTGCCCGGCCAGGCGGGGGACCCCGATGCGGCCGCACGGCCCCAGGAGCGTGCCTCAGGAGAGGCTGGCCGTCGCGAGCTTCACGCTGAAGGCCAGGAACGCGCCCCCGACCAGCGTCGTCAGCCCCTTGGCGAGCCGGCGCCGCGCCCGGAAGCGATCGGCCAGGAACCGCCCGCCGAAGATCAGCCCCGTCAGGTACAGCGCGCTGAGCACCTCCGCGACCGCCCCGAGCACCAGGAAGCTGACCGCTGGGAGCGGGTACGACGGATCCACGAACAGGATGAAGAACGACACGAAGAACAGGATCGCCTTCGGGTTGAGCAGGCTGATCACGAGCGCCCGGCGGAAGGGCCGGTCCGCGGGCGCGGCCGCTGCCGTCGCGTCCTCGGCGCCCCCGCGCCGCAGCGTGCTCACGACGAGCCGGACGCCGACGAAGGCCAGGTACGCCGCGCCGACGTACTTCACGATGCCGAACAGCCACGGAGTGCTGTGCAGCAGCGAGGCGACCCCGCCGGCCGACAGCGTCATGAGCACCGCGTCGCCGAGCCACACCCCGGCCGCCGCCCGGTAGCCGTCGCGCACTCCGCGCCGCGCGGCGACGGAGAGCACGTACAGCGAGTTGGGCCCCGGCAGCAGCACGATCGCGAGGGTGCCGAGCACGTACGTCAGGGGGTTGGTGATGCCGAGCACGTGCCGCCTCCGTTGTCCAGCGCCGCGGCCAGCCGGTCTCGTGCGGCGGGCCATTCGTCGGTGATCATGGAGTACAGCACGGTGTCACGCTGGCTGCCATCAGCCCTTCGGCGGTGGCTGCGCAGGACGCCCTCCCGCTGCGCGCCGAGCCGCTCGATCGCCCGCTGGGAGCGCTCGTTGCGCACGTCCGTGTGCCACTCGACCCGCAGCGCGCCGAGGGTGTCGAAGGCGTGCCGCAGCATGAGCAGCTTCGACTCGGTGTTGACCGCGGTACGCCACCAGGGCCGGCCGATCATGGTGTGCCCGATGGCGACGCCTCGTTGCACCGGATTGACGGCGTAGTACGAGGTGCTGCCGACGATCCGCCCGGTCGCGACGTCGCGCTGCACGAAGGGCACCCGATCGGCGTCGGCCAGCGCCGCGGCGACGATCGCCGCCGTCTCCGCGACCGAGCGCGGCCGCGGGATCGTGAGGTGCGTCCAGACCTCGGCGTCGTCCAGCGCCGCGAACAGCCCGGGCGCGTGGGCGTGATCGAGCGGCTCGAGCACGATGTGGCGGCCCCGCAGCGCGCCCGGGTGCCGCCAAGGATCACTGTCCGGACGCAGATAACCCGGCAGCGGTACCTCCTGAGCCTCCGCCGGCACCGGAAGCCCCCGAGTGAGCACGAGCGGTACGACCCCTGCCCAGTGCGGCAACGAGGCGTCCTCGGGATCGTCCTTCGGGCCGCCGCGCCGGACCTTGGCCGAGGCCTCGGCGAGGGGCAGCGCGAGCAGCGACGTCTGCGCGGACTCGCGGCGGCTCGGGCGCCGGCTGTCGGCGTCGCGCCCGGGCGCCACCTTGTCCACGAGCGCGGCGAACGCGCGGGCGCGCTCGTCCTCGTCCGCGACCGGGCGCGCGATGCCGTGGACGATCACGGAGCGGTAGTTGGCGCTGTGGTTGAACTGCGAGCGGGCCAGCACGAGCCCGTCGATGATCGTCGCCGCGACGCACACGGGCAGCCCCTCCGCGCGCGCGGCGAGCATCGGGCGGCTGCCGGTGGAGCCGTGCAGGTACAGCGTGTCGCCGACGCGCGCGTGCAGCGTCGGCAGCACCCGCGGCTCGCCGTCGGCGACGTAGCTGAGGTGGCAGACGTACGCCTCGTCCAGCACCTCGTGCACCAGCTCGACGTCGTAGGAGGCCCGTTCGGGCATGCGCCGCGGCGTGCTGCGCGCCGTCTGCTGATACGTCTCCACGATGCTCCTTATGTACTAGTACAAAAGCGCGAATGTGGCAGTACAATAGCAGCCCGCCTCTGAGCAGCGGCAACCGAAAAATGTCGGACCCCCTCGCTAATGTCCCCACCGATCGGGGGCACCGCTCGCAAAACGGGGGCGAGCGGTGCCCGCATTCGGGGGAGGCACCACCATGCAGATCGTTCTCGCACTCCTGGCCGCATCGGCGCTCATCACGGCCCGCTTCGGCAACGGCCGCAAGAGGCGAGCCACGACAGAGCCCTGTGTCCCTCGCCGCCGACCCAGGTTCCGGGCGACCGCGATCGGCGGCGCGGTCCTGGCCGCACCAGCGCGCATCGGCCGGCCTGCTCCCGCGCTCCAGCAACCGCTTCCGCGGCGACGGCGGGAGGCGAGCCATCTCCGGACAGCCGCCGCCGAGGCGCTCGCCACGAAGGTGTCGCCCTCCCGCGTCGACTCCGACGCCGCCGAACGCCTCGACGCCCGGGCGGTCGCGGCCGAGAGGGCCCCTGACCTCGGCGAAGTTGATCGTGGCGGTCGTCGGCGGGCACGGGGACGACCGCGACTCCGGCCGTTTCCGAAATATTTGCGCACCCGCAACGGCCTATCGACGGTTGAAGGGGGAGTAGGCGGCCCCGCCGCAGGGTCCGGCCGCGCGCCGGCCGCTCACTCAGGGAGGAAGAGCATGCGACCCGACCACCCCCGGTCAATCCTCACGCCGACGATTCCTCGCCTGCCGGCGGCCCGGCTCCTGACCCTCCCGACCGCCCGGCGCTCGCCGGCCCCGCTGTCCGCGCGGACGACGTGCACGCTGGACTTCACGTCCACCGCCAACGCTCCAGCCCTCGCCACGCCCGCCTTGGCCCCAACTCTCGGCGCCGCCACGACATCCGCCCACGTCCTAGTCCTCAGCGCCGCCACGCCCGCCGTCGCCCCGGCCTTGCGCCCCGGACCCCGCCCGAAGCCGGAAGCCGCCAGCCCCGGGCTCGCCCGGCTCGTGCCGGTCGTCCGCGTCCTCGCCGCGCCGGGATCCCTCTTACCGGCCCGGGCCTGGTGCTCGCTCGACATGACCGCCCCGTCCGCGGCTCCCACACCTCTCGTCCACGGCCTCCCGCTCCCGCCGGCGTCACTCCCGTCCGCCCCGGCCGCCCGTACCCCGGCGCTGTCCGGCCGGACCTGGTGCTCGCTCGCGGTCGCGGCGCCCTGTCCGCCGCCCATCTCCTCGACCTTCCAGCCGTCGACGAAGACGAGCGCGGCGCCGGTGTCCGCGCGCGGGCTCGCGATTTCGCCGGCCCCGTGGCTCCTCGTTCCGGTCGGCCCCGCACCTGAGCTGCCGGCCCGCACCTCCTGCTCGCTCGACGTCGTCGACCCCGTCGCCGAACTCCTGCCCTCCGACTGGGGAATCAAGGGCGTCTACCCGGTGCTGGTCGCTCCCGCGATCGTCTCGGGCCGGCCTGGACTGTCGGCCCGGGCCTCGTGCGAGCTCGTCCCGCCACCGGCCCCCGCGGAAGCCGCCGCCCGGGTGCGTCTGCTCCTGCCCTTGGCCGCGAACGTCGAACCGCACGCACCCGTCGACGCCCAGCCGCCCGTGTCCGTGGCGCCCGTGTCCGTGGCGCACAGGGCTGCGGCGGAGCCGGTCGCGGCCGGAGACGTGCGGCGCGAACACGAAAATGCCGGGGAGCCGGTCGCGGCTGGGGGTGTGCGGCGGGAGCGTGAGAGCGCGGCGGAGCCGGTGCCGGGGCTTCGCGATCGAGGGCGCAACGGCGGGCGCGGGCAGTGGCGGCGCTTCGGTGGGCGGGCGAAGGAGCTCGCCGGGGTCGTGGTCGCGGTGCTCGTGGCGCTCGTGATGGGCGGGTGCGGGGTCGGCGGCGAGCAGCCCGGGTCGACCTCGGCGGCGGCGTCGACCGACCCGGCCGGGAAGGACGCGCTGGTGGGGGCGGTGAAGGCGCTGCAGGGGACGACGTACGGGTACACGATGAAGATCGACAACGGGACCGTCACCGGGGTCGTGGACCCGACCGGGAAGCGGCAGGCGCGGCTCGACTCGGTCGCGTCGGGGGTGAAGTTCTCGCTCGAGGGGATCGTGCTCGGGGGCGGGGAGCGGTACTTCCGCACGAGCATTCCGGCGGCCGGGGTGAGCTCGAAGAAGTGGTACCGGTTCGATCGGACCAAGGTGACGCGGACCGAGATCATCGGGCTGTTCGAGACCAAGGACCCGACCAGCAGCCAGGACTTCGTGGCCCGGGTCGCCCGGGCTCGGCTCGAGGACGGCGGGAAGATCACGGGCACCTACGACCTCACGCGCGGCGGTGACCTCGGGCTCGCGGACCAGGCGGGGCTCACGGCGCTCGGGGATCGCGCGAAGGCGGTGCCGTTCGTGGTGACGCTCGACGCGCAGGGGCGGCTGGCCTCGGTGCGGGTGACGGTGCCCGCCTACGCGGGGGCCGCCGAGCGCACGCTCACCGTCGACTACCGCGACCAGGGCAAGCCGGCGCAGGTCACGGTTCCGAAGGCGGCGGAGGTCGCACCCGCGAATGCCGCTGTCTACAACCTGTTGAACAACTGAACTTTGGCTTTGGCCGCGGGCCCAGGGCGCGCGGAGGCCGGTACGCTCCGCCGCGTGACGAGGACGACCGCCCGGCCGGCGCGACCCGAGGACACGGTGCGTCGCACGCACCGGAAGGACCGCGGCTCCGGAGCCGGCGGCTCGCATCGACGCGTGGCTCGAAGAAGACGGGACGGTGCTCGTCTCCGGCCCGGCTCTGGTTCGTCCGCGGCGGCCGCGCGCGAGGGTTCGGCGGGCGGGCCGCGGGTGCCTGGCCCGGCTGGCGCAACGGTCGGCGTCTGGATGCCTGCCCCGGGTGGCGGCGCACCGGTCGGCGCCCGGGTTCCTGCCCCGGGTGCTGCCCCGGTTGGTGCCCGGATATCTGGCCCGAGCCGTGCAAAGGTCGGCGTCCGGGTTCCTGGCCCGGACCATGCACCGGGCGGCGTCCGGGGGCGTGGTTTCGGTGCGGGGGCGGTTCGAGGGCTGGGCGCGGCCCGGGTGTGGAGTGCTCGGTGCGGGCGAGTGGTGGCTGCGGCTCTGCTCGTCGCGGTGGGTCTCGCGGGCTGTACGCACCAAGGGGCTCAGCCGGCGCCTACGGTCAGTGTCAAGCCGTCGCCCAGCGGGTTGGCGGCCGGGGTCTGGCATCTCGGGTTCAGCAGCTACCGGTTCAAGGTGGTCGCCAAGGAGGGCAGCTACACCGGCGGGATCGATCCGCTCGCGGACCTGCTCGACGCCTCGGTCTCCGTCAGCTCCAGCGGGGCCTCGCTCACGATCGACACCGTTGAGGTGCGGGGGAGCGCGTACACGCGGCTCACCGGGTTGCCGCTGCCGGGGTTCGACGGGCAGGCCTGGTATCGGATCGACTCGGCCCGGGTCACGAAGCCGGGGGCGCTCGGGCTCAGCGCCACCAAGGACCCTACCGGCGTGCAGGCGCTCATCGCGGCCTCGCACGACGTCCGGCGCGATGGGCGCACGTACTCCGGCACCGTCGACATGACCCGGATCGTCGCGTGGGGGCCGGTCAACGTCGGGCAGGTCATGCAGCTCGGGGACGCGGCCCGGGCGGTGCCGTTCGAGGCGAGCGTGGACGAGCAGGAGCGGCTGATCTCGGTCACGGTGCGCATCCCGGACAACCCGGTGACGGCGACCTACTCGGACTTCGGCACGGCGGTGAACGCCGTGGAGCCCAAGGACGCGCAGCCGCTGCCCGACCACCTCTACGGCATGCTCGGACTCTAGGCAGGACGCGAAGGCGGTGCGACCCCGCCAATCGCCGCCGGGGCGAGAGCCGAGGCGCAAGACGGTGAGGGCCGTGAAGGCGGTACGCCCACGTCGGCGCGCCGTCCGTTGCCGCCGGGGCGTTGCCGTCGGGGCGAGAGCCGAGGCGCAAGACGGTGAGGGCCGTGAAGGCGGTGCGCCCACGTCGGCGCGCCGTCCGTTGCCGCCGGGGCGGGAGCCGGGACGCGAGGCGGCGAAGGGCCGCGAAGCCAGGGTGCGAGGCTAGGCGAGACAGTGTCTCGCGTCGCACACTTGCGCCCATGGAGCAGCACCTGTACGAGGCCGAGCACCACGCGTTCCGGGACCTCTGCCGGGAGTTTCTCGCCCGCGAGGCCGTGCCGCACAACGACGAGTGGGACAAGGCCGGCATCGTCGACCGGGAGATCTGGCGCAAGGCCGGCGCGGCGGGGCTGCTCGGCATGGACGTCGACGAGGAGTACGGCGGCGGGGGGCAGCGGGACTTCCGGTTCAACGCGGTCCTCGTCGAGGAGATCATCGCGGCGGGGGCGTCGGGGCTCGGGTTCGGGCTGCACAACGACGTCGTCGCGCCGTACCTGACGGATCTCACCACCGGCGAGCAGAAGAAGCGCTGGCTGCCCGGCTTCTGCTCCGGCGACATCGTCACCGCGATCGCGATGAGCGAGCCGGGCGCGGGCAGCGACCTGGCCGGCATCCGTACGAACGCGGTGCGCGACGGCGACTCCTGGGTGCTCAACGGGCAGAAGACGTTCATCACCAACGGCGAGATGGCCGACCTGGTCGTGGTCGTGGCCAAGACCGACGCGTCCAAGGGCGCGCACGGCATCAGCCTGTTCGCGGTGGAGACGGGCACGCCCGGGTTCACGCGCGGGCGCCGGCTGGAGAAGGTCGGGCTCAAGGCGAACGACACGGCCGAGCTGTTCTTCGACGACTGCCGCATCCCCGCCGAGAACCTGATCGGCCAGGAGGACGCCGGCTTCTACCACCTGATGGCGAACCTGCCCCGGGAGCGGCTCGGCATCGCGGTGGCGGCGGTCGCGGCGGCGGAGTCGGTGCTCGCCATGACGCTGGAGTACGTCCGCGGGCGCGAGGCCTTCGGGCGCCCCATCGGCACGTTCCAGCACAACCGGTTCCTGCTCGCCGAGCTCGACACCGAGGTGACCATCGCGCGGACGTTCCTCAACCACTGCATCCTGGAGCAGAACGCGGGCCGGCTCAGCGTCGCCGACGCGGCCAAGGCGAAGTGGTGGACGACGGAGCTGCAGAACAAGGTCGCGGACCGGTGCGTGCAGCTGCACGGCGGGTACGGCTTCATGATGGAGTACCCGGTCGCCAAGGCGTGGCTCAACAGCCGGGTCCAGACCATCTACGGCGGCACCACCGAGATCATGAAGGAGATCATCGGTCGTTCGCTCGGGCTGTGATGAGTGCGGTCGATGTGGCGCCGGGGTCTGGGTGTCCGGCGCCGTGCTCGCCCGGGGCGAGCGTCATCGGTCGTTCGCCCGGGCTGTGACCCGGGCGAGGGCCTCGAAGATCAGCACCGTCGACGCGGCGCCGGGGTCGAGGTGGCCGGCGCTGCGTTCGCCCAGGTAGGAGGCGCGGCCTTTGCGGGCTACCAGCGGTACCGTCGAAGCTGCTCCTGTTTTTGCCGCTGCAGCGGCGGCTCGAGCGGCATCGGTCTCATCGGCTTCCGTCAAAGCGTAGGCGTCCACGGCGGGGGCCAGCGCGTCGACCATGGTCTTGTCGCCGACTTCCGCCTTGCCCAGTTGCCGCACGCCGTCCAGCGCCGCCCGCAGCCCCTCGGCGAACGTCCCGCCCTGGCGCATCGTCTTGCCCAGGGCGCGGAACACGGTGCCGTAGAGCGGCCCGGACGCGCCGCCGACCTTCGACAGCAGCGTGGTGCCGGTCTTGCCGAGCACGTCGCCGGCGGAGGCCGGCTCCAGGCCGCCGAGCGCGGTGGTCACGGCGTCGAAGCCGCGGCGCAGGTTCACGCCGTGGTCGCCGTCGCCGATCGCGGTGTCGAGGTCGGTGAGGTGCTGCGCCTCCGCGCGCACGGACTCGGCGACGGCGGCGATCCACTCCCGGGCCAGGGCCTCGTCCACGCTCACACCCCCCAGCGCAGCGCGGGCGTGCGCACGGGCGCGTCCCACAGGCGCAGCAGCTCGTCGTCGGCGCGGCACACGGTCAGGGAGATGCCGGCCATGTCGAGGCTGGTGACGTAGCTGCCGACGAGGGAGCGCGCGATGGTCGCCCCGGACTCCTCGAGCAGGCGGCTGATCTCGCCGAACATGAGGTACAACTCCATCAGCGGCGTGCCGCCCAGCCCGTTCACGAGCAGGATGAGGGGCTCGGAGCCGACCGGTTTCGCGGTGAGCACCGCGTCGACGACCAGCGCGGCCAGCTCCCGGGCCGGGCGCATCCGCTCGCGGCTGCGGCCGGGCTCGCCGTGGATGCCGACGCCCACCTCGATCTCGTCCGCGGCGAGCTCGAATCCGGGCTTTCCAGAAGCGGGAGTCGTACCGGCTGTGAGCGCGACGGCGAACGACGCCGAACGTTCGTTGACGGTGCGACCGATCGCGGTGACGGCATCGAGGTCCGCGCCCTCCTCGGCGAGCGCCCCGGCGATCTTCTCGACCAGCAGGGTCGCCCCGGTGCCGCGGCGCCCCGCGGTCCAGGTCGAGTCCTCGACCGCCACGTCGTCGTCGACGAGCACGGTGGTGACCCGCAGGCCCTCCTCGTCGGCGAGCTCGGCGGCCATCTGGAAGTTCATCACGTCGCCGGTGTAGTTCTTGACCACGTGCACCACCCCGGCGCCCGTGTCGGCGGCCTTGGTGGCGGCGAGGATCTGGTCCGGGACGGGGGAGGTGAACACCTCGCCCGGGCAGGCGGCGTCGAGCATCCCGAGCCCGACGAACCCGGCGTGCAGCGGCTCGTGCCCGGAGCCGCCGCCGGAGACCAGGCCGACCTTGCCCGGCCGCGGCGGCTCCGCCCGCGCGACGTACTGCTCCTCGAGGTCCACCCGCAGCTCGGGATGGGCGGCGGCGAGCCCGGCGAGCGCCTCCCGGACGACGTCGGCCGGGTCGTTGATGAACTTTTTCATGCACATAGCATGCCTGGTATGGCGCAACTGGTGGGGATCGTGTTGGTGTCGCACAGCGAGCGGCTGGCCCACGGCCTGCGGGACATGCTCGTGCAGGTCGCGGGCGAGGAGGTGCCGATCGAGGCGGCGGGCGGGACCGACGACGGAGGGCTCGGCACCAGCTACGACCGCATCCTCGTGGCCATCGACCGGGCCGACCGCGGGGCCGGGGTGCTCGTGCTCACCGACCTGGGCAGCGCCGTGCTCACCGCGCGTACGGTCCTCGAGGACCGGGTCGCCAACGACGCCGTGCTCGTCGACGCGCCGTTCGTCGAGGGCGCGGTCGCGGCGGCGGTGCTGGCCGGCACCGGGGCCCCGCTCGACGCGGTCACCGAGGCGGCGGTGGAGGCCCGCGATGTCCGCAAGCTCTGAGCGCTCGGTGGTGCTGCCCGAGGATCTGCACGCCCGGCCCGCCGGGGCGCTGGTGCGGGCGGCGGCGCGGTTTCGCAGTACCGTCGAGGTGATCTTCGGCGAGAAGTCCGCGAACGCTCGCAGCGTGCTCGCGGTGATGGGGCTCAACGCGACGGCGGGCTCCACGGTGCTGGTGCGCGCCGCCGGCGAGGACGCCGCCGAGGCCGCGGACGCGATAGTGTCTGTGCTTGCTCACTGAATCGGCCCCCGTCGACCTCGCGTCGCTGCAGCGCCGGACGCTCGGGCTGCTCGTCGGGGCGCAGATCGTGGGTGGGCTCGGCGTCGCCAGCGGCGTGTCCGTCGGGGCGCTGCTCGCCTCTTCGCTCGCCGGGCCGTGGGCCGCGGGCATCGCCGGCAGCTGCGCGGTCGTGGGCGCGGCGGTGATCGCGATCCCGGCGACCCGCCTGATGCGCACCGGCGGGCGGCGGCCGGGGCTGGTGTTCGCGTACTCCCTCGGGTCCCTCGGCGCGCTGCTGGTCGTCGTGTCGGTGTGGGCGGCGTCCGTACCGCTGCTGTTCCTCGGCACCCTGCTGTTCGGCGGCTCCAGCGCGGCGAACCTGCAGTCCCGCTACGCCGCCGTCGACCTCGCGGCGCCCGATCGGCGGGCCCGCCACCTGTCGGTCGTCGTCTGGGCCGCGACGGTCGGGGCGGTCGCGGGGCCCAACCTGGCGCCGCTGGCCGATCGGCTGCTCGGGCGCTGGGGCGTGCCGGAGTACGGCGGGCCGTACCTCTTCAGCGTGCTCGCCTTCGCGCTCACCGCGATCGTGATCTTCGTGGCCCTGCGCCCCGACCCGCTGCTCACCGCCGGGGGCACCCGGCCCGGGGAGAAGGCCGTCTGGCGCCAGGCCGCCCGCACCATCCGCGACAGCGCCGGCGCCCGGACCGGGGTCGCCGCCGTGGCGGTCGGGCACGTGGTGATGGTCGGCGTGATGTCGATGACGCCGGTGCACATCGGGGAGTACGTCCACGACCACGGCGACCTGCTGCGCGTCGTCGGCCTCGTGATCAGCGTGCACATCACCGGGATGTACGTGCTCTCGCCCGTCATGGGCCTGCTCGCCGACCGGTTCGGGCGCCGTCCGGTGATCCTCGGCGGGGTCGGGCTGCTGGTGGCGGCCTGCGTGTTCGCCGGGACCGCGGGCTCCGACACGGTCCGCCTCTCGATCGGGCTGGCCCTGCTCGGGATGGGCTGGAGCGGCACCATGGTGGCCGGATCGACGCTGCTGTCGGAGTCGGTGCCGACCGAGCAGCGGGCCGGCGTCCAGGGGCTCTCCGACGTGATCATGGGGGTCGCGGGGGCCTCGGCGGGCGCATTGTCCGGGGTAGTCGTTGATTTCTTCGGGTACCCCGTGCTGGCGCTCCTCGCCGGGGTGACCGTGATTCCGTTGATCGCCCGTGTACTCCGTTAGGTTGACCCCGTGCGTCTGACAGATTTTTGGCAGCGGCTCGAGGAGGTCTTCGGGCCCGCATACGCCCGAAGCATCGCCCACGACCAGGTGTTGTCCCAGCTCGGCGGCCTGACCATCGAGGAGGCCCTCGCGGGCCGCTTCGATACCGCGGAGGTGTGGCGCGCTGTAGTCGCCGCATATCCGGAGCGTGTTCCCGCACGTCTACGCTGATGTTTTTCGGCGTGTCGGCGTGCTAATCGTACAGATGTACGGGTACTCTTCTCGCTCGTTGGGCGTCGCTTCGAATTTTTTGTCATACCCGGCGCTTAACGTGTCAGCGTGACCAAGCGAACGCCGACGAAGACCGCGAACCCAGGGGTGACGGACATGGCAGTGCAACCTGACCGGGAGAAGGCGCTGGGACTCGCCCTCTCGCAGATCGACAAGCAGTTCGGCAAGGGCTCCGTGATGCGGCTCGGCGAGCGCGTCCAGCAGCCGCAGGCCATCATCCCGACCGGCTCCATCGCCCTTGACGTGGCGCTGGGCATCGGGGGCCTGCCGCGCGGCCGCGTGATCGAGGTCTTCGGCCCGGAGTCCAGCGGTAAGACCACCGTGGCGCTGCACGCGATCGCCAACGCGCAGGCCCAGGGCGGCATCGCGGCGTTCATCGACGCCGAGCACGCCCTCGACCCCGACTACGCCAAGGCCCTCGGTGTCGACACCGACGCGCTGCTCGTGTCCCAGCCCGACACCGGTGAGCAGGCCCTCGAGATCGTCGACATGCTGGTGCGCTCCGGCGCCCTCGACATCATCGTCATCGACTCCGTCGCCGCCCTCGTGCCGCGCGCCGAGATCGAGGGCGAGATGGGCGACAGTCACGTCGGCCTCCAGGCCCGCCTCATGAGCCAGGCGCTGCGCAAGATCACCGGTGCCCTCAACAACTCCGGCACCACGGCGATCTTCATCAACCAGCTCCGCGAGAAGATCGGCGTCATGTTCGGCAGCCCGGAGACCACGACCGGTGGCCGCGCGCTGAAGTTCTACGCCTCGGTGCGCCTCGACGTGCGGCGCATCGAGAGCCTCAAGGACGGCACCGACGTCGTGGGCAACCGCACGCGCGTCAAGGTGGTCAAGAACAAGGTGGCCTCGCCGTTCAAGCAGGCCGAGTTCGACATCATGTATGGCAAGGGCATCTCACGCGAGGGCTCGCTCATCGACGTGGGCGTCGAGCAGTCGATCATCCGCAAGTCCGGCGCCTGGTACACCTACGATGGCGACCAGCTCGGCCAGGGCAAGGAGAACTCGCGCAAGTTCCTGCGCGACAACCCCGACGTCGCCGCCGAGATCGAGAAGAAGATCAAGGAGAAGCTCGGGGTCGGGGTCGGCCAGTCCACGGACGCGGCCAGCGGCCCGGAGGCGGCTCCGGTCGACTTCTGATCCCGCTCGCGTCGCTTGGTCGCCGTCCCTGACGGCGTGGCTCTCGCCGCTCTTGCGGTCGCGTGGCTCTCGTTGCCGTTGTGGTGGCGCTGCTCTCGTCGCTCTTGCGGTCGCGTGGCTCTCGTCGCCCTCGTGGCGGCGTTGCTTGAGACCCCCGGTGCCGGTCCAGTGGGCCAAGCCGCTCGGGGCGGCACCGGGTCTCTTGCTCGTGTTTTGTTGTGCGTGGAGGTAGGGCTTGTCCGGCGAGGACGACGAGAACCCTTGGCTTACGGCCGAGGGGTCGGGGGAGCCGCGGGCGGCTCGCCGCTCCGATCGGTCCGTGCCTCCGGTGGCGCCGTGGACTGATCCCGGTGGCTCGAATCCTTGGACGACTCCCTCTTCCGGCTCGCCCTCCGCTTCCGCTGCCGGTCCGGCTTCGGGGGACGAGGTTGCTCGGCCGGCCTGGGAGCTCGAGCCTGGGAATCCCTGGGCGGCGGCCGATGATCCCGCGCTGTCGGACTCGGCTCGTCCTGTGTTCGAGCCGGGGCCGGGCAATCCGTGGGCCGATCCCGGCTCCGCGCCGCCTAGCCTTCCGCCTTCCGGCCCGGCCTCGGACCGGGCGTCGAAGTCGCTGCCGTGGGCTGATTCCGACTCGCCCTCTGGTTCATCTTCGGGTGGGCGTCGGGCGTCGAAGTCGGTGCCGTGGGCTGATTCTGACTCGCCTTCCGGTTCATCCTCGGGTGGGCGTCGGGCGTCGAGGTCGGTGCCGTGGGGTGATCCTGACTCGCCCTCCGGCTCCTCCTCCGGGCGGCGGGACTCGAGGTCTGCGTCGCGGACGCCTGGTGATTCGGCTGCCGGCTCGTCGTCGGGTGGGCGGCGGGCCTCTCGGTCGTTGCCGTGGAGTGCCCCCGCTTCGGACATTTCCGAAATTCCCGATTCGCGGGCCGAAGACGCCGACGAGCGTGCCGGGGGCGATGGGCGGCGGGGGCGGCGCGGGCGCGGCAAGCGGGATCGTGATGCTCCGCCGCCGAAGCCGATGGACCCGCGGGAGGCGGCCCGGGAGATCTGCCTGCGGCAGCTCGCCGTGCGGCCGCGGACCAGGGCCGAGCTCGCGACCGCGATGCGCAAGCGCGGTGTCGAGGACGAGATCGCGGCGGAGATTCTCGACCGGTACGACGAGGTCGGCATCATCGACGACGCCGCGTTCGCGCACGCGTGGGTGAGTAGCCGCCACCACGGCAAGGGGCTCTCGCGGCGGGCCCTCGCCGGCGAGCTGCGGCGCAAGGGTGTCTCCGCCGACGAGATGGGGGAGGCGCTGGAGGAGCTGACCCCGGACATGGAGGCCGAGACCGCGAAGGCGCTTGTCGTGCGGCGGCTCCGGAGCGAGACCCGCGCCACTCCGGAGGCGGTGTTCCGGCGGCTGGTCGGGATGCTGGGACGCAAGGGGTACCCGCCCGGCCTCGCCATCCGCCTCGTCAAGGAGGCCATGGCCGAACGCGACGACGCCGCCGAGTTCGCGGACTCCATCGACGCCGACGCGCTCGCCGACGCCGCCCTGGACCCGGACGCTCAGTAGCCCTTCGCCTCGTCAAGGAGGCCGTGGCCGAGCGCGACGACCCGCTCGCCGCCGCCGCGCACGCCGCCGACGCCGACGCCGACGCCGCCGCCGCCGACGCGCTCGCCGACGCCGACGCCGACGCCGCCGCCGCCGACGCGCTCGCCGACGCCGACGCCGACGCCGCCGCCGCCGACGCGCTCGCCGACGCCGACGCCGACGCCGCCGCCGCCGACGCGCTCGCCGACGCCGACGCCGACGCCGCCGCCGCCGCCGCCGACGCGCTCGCCGACGCCGACGCGCTCGGCGCCGCCTTGGACCCGGACGCTCGGTAGCCCTCCGCGATCTATCGATCAGCCATAAGGCCGACACTGCCTGCGACGACCCCGGACGTGGTGCACGCTCAGTAACCGTCGGGCCGGTCTGGGGTGATGGGTGTCGATGCCCATGTTGGTGGCGCACACCGTCTGTGGTGGAATGGTTGCAGCACCGCGCGGAGGCTCGTGTGCGCTCCGATTTCGGGCAGTTACTTGCTGTGGAAGTTTTCATCCGTGCAGCGACCGACATGCCGGAAAGGTCCGCACAAACGTGGCCGCTGGGGTGTTTCGGCTGGCGACGGTACTTGACGGACTTACGTCCCGTATGGTGCCCGATCATGAGTCCTTGACCGAAGCGCCCTTCACGACCTAGCCTCGGCGTTACCAGATGGAGACCGCCCAACCACCGCGGGTTTACCGCACAACATAGATCGCGTCACAGATCAGCATCACTTACTTGATCCATAGCGGATATGAGCGCCACGCCTTGCGGGAGGTGTCGGCGCTAGCAGCGACCCAGCAGCGGGGCCCCTTGGGCCTCGATATCGATATACCTTGATGCGCAGTGGTCGGGCGTCTCCTCCATAACCCCCGCCGTCGCAAGATGCGCGGCGCCGAGCGGAGCGAGGTGACGTCGTGACAGAGTGCGCTCGTGTCATCCTCTGCGACCCCGAAAGCACCGGCGGCCTGACAGCCCCGGGAGCCGGCGCGGGACGAGCCCGCGACGGCGCGCAATCGGTCACGGCCGCCGACGCTGACGGCGACGAGGGCGACAGAATCCGAAGCGCTGGGCGTGCCCGCGGCGGTGCGCGATCGGTCACGGCCGCCGACGGTGACGAGGGCGGCAGGACTCGAAGCGCTGAGCGTGCCCGCGGCGGTGCGCGATCGGTCACGGGCGCCGACGGTGACGAGGGCGGCAGGACTCGAAGCGCTGAGCGAGCCCGTGACGGCGCGCGATCGGCCACACCCCGAAGCGCGGGGAGCGCGCCGCGCGCGGAGCGTCAACGGTTCGAGATGGTGCGGACGGCGCCCCCGGCCGTCGGGGATGGTGATGTCCGCGGGCGAACCGCGCACATCGGCCTCGAGCGGCGAACCCGGGCGGCCGGCCCAAGTAGGGTGGCTTCGGGGGGCGGGACCGCCCGTGCGGACAGGGCGGTGGGCGTGAACAGAGCGTCAGGTGCGAACCGGGCACGAGTGGTGCCATGGGCCGGCCTTGGCTCGCGACCCGCCCTCGACCGGACCGTGCGGGAGCGGGCCGGGATGTCGGATGACGCGGCGGCTGTGCGGCAGGTGGCGGCGTGACCGGGGTGCAGATCGCGTTGACGGTGGCGCTCACCGTCCTCGTGGTCGTTGTCGTGGCGGTGCTCGTGGTGGCGCTGAAGGTCGTACGCCGGCTCGGGGGCGCCGTTCCCGCGGCCGCGCCCGTCGGGGACGACCCCGCGTTCCTGGCCGAGAAGGATCGGCAGGAGCACTCGCTCGCGTCGTTGCGCACGGCGGCCGAGGACGCTACGGCGGCCGTGGATGAGGCGCGGGCGGCGGCGGCCGCGGCGCGCACCGAGGCGGCGGCCGCGAAGGCGGAGGCCAGCGCGGCCCGCTCGGAGGCGCGGCGGATTCTCGACGGGGCCCGGGCCGAGGCCGACTCGCTGCTCGAACGCTCGCACCGGCAGGCCGAGATCGACGCCGAGCAGGCTCGGGCGACCGCGCGGCGGGCCGGGGAGCGCGAGGTCAACCAGCTCACCGCGGTCGCCAAGGAGCAGTCGCAGGACGCCGAGCGCCGGCAGCGCCGGCTCGACGAGCGGGAGCGGCTGCTGGCCGAGGAGGCCGAGCGGCTGGCGGAGCGGGATCGGCGCATTAGTGGTACCGAAGCGGATCTGTTGGAACGCGAAGCGTCCTTCGCCCGGAGGGAGTCCGAGCTCGCCGAGGGCGAGGAGCGGCACCGGGAGGAGCTGGAGCGCATCGCCGGGCTGACCGCCGACGCGGCCCGGATCGAGGTCGTCGAGACGATCGAGGCGCAGGCCAAGCGCGAGGCGGCGCTGCTCGTGCGGGACATCGAGAACGACGCGCGCAACACGGCCGAGCAGCGGGCGCGGCACATCGTCGTCGACGCGATCCAGCGGGTCGCCAGCGAGCAGACCGCCGAGAGCGTGGTCAGCGTGCTGCACCTGCCCAGCGACGAGATGAAGGGCCGGATCATCGGCCGCGAGGGGCGCAACATCCGCGCGTTCGAGTCGACGACCGGGGTGAACCTGATCATCGACGACACGCCGGAGGCCGTGCTGCTGTCGTGCTTCGATCCAGTACGCCGGGAAATCGGACGGCTCACGCTCGAGAAGCTCGTGCTCGACGGGCGGATCCACCCGCACCGCATCGAGGAGGTCTTCGACCAGGCCAAGCACGAGGTGGAGCGGCTGTGCCAGCGTGCCGCCGAGGACGCGCTGGTCGAGGTGGGCATCACCGACCTGCACCCCGAGCTCATGACGCTGCTGGGGCGGCTGCGGTACCGCACGTCGTATGGCCAGAACGTCCTCAAGCACCTCGTCGAGACCGCGCACATCGCCGGGATCATGGCCGCCGAGCTGCGCCTGGACCCTCCGCTCATCAAGCGGTGCGCGTTCCTGCACGACATCGGCAAGGCGCTCACCCACGAGGTGGAGGGCAGCCATGCGCTGATCGGGGCGGACGTCGCCCGCAAGTACGGCGAGCACGAGGACGTCGTCCACGCGATCGAGGCGCACCACAACGAGGTGCTGCCGCAGACCATCGAGGCGGTGCTCACCCAGGCCTCGGACGCGTGCTCCGGCGGGCGCCCGGGGGCGCGGCGGGAGAGCCTCGAGGCGTACGTCAAGCGCCTCGAACGCATCGAAGAGATCGCCGGTGGCAAGTCGGGCGTCGAGAAGGTCTTCGCGATGCAGGCGGGGCGCGAGATCCGGGTCATGGTGCGGCCCGACGACGTCGACGACATCGGGGCGGCGGTGCTGGCCCGCGATGTGGCCAAGCAGATCGAGGAGGAGCTGACCTATCCGGGTCAGATCCGCGTGACGGTCGTGCGCGAGTCCCGGGTCACTGAGATCGCCCGCTGACCCGCGGGCCGCGTTCGCTGCGGCTTCGGCGGCTTCAGCTTCGGGCGCCCGCTCTTTGTGGTCGGGTGGCTCCCGACTCGCGTGCCGCACCGAGTGTGGTGGCTTCGCGGTCTCGCGCGGCGACGGCCCGTGTGCCGCGCCAGCTGCGGCTTCGCGTGGCTCCCGACCCACGTGGCGCGGCGGCCTCCGTAAGCCCCGAGGCCCGAGGCCCACGTTTGCGCAGCCCCAGCCGCCATCACCCGGAAAAATGCTGATAAAGGAGAAAAGTCCGGATCACGAAGTGTCCGGACTTTTCTCTGTCAAGCCGTCACAGCGGCGCGATCGCGGAGTCCCCCACGATGAAGTCCTTCTTGACCTTGTACGCCCAGATCACCGGGTCCGCCCCGTCGAGGTTGCCGCTGCCGTCCCACTTGATCTCACGCCCCGTCGTGGCGCCCTTCGCCTTGTACGTGGCCATGAACTTCAGCATCTCCTCGCGCGTGCCCTTCCCGGCGAGGAAGCCGGCGAGGTAGACCGCCGCCGCGTCGTACGCCTCCGGGCCGTAGAAGCTGGCCTGCGCGCCGAAGGTGCCCTGGTACTTCGAGGCGAAGTCCGCCCCCGCGTCCTTCGACGGCACACACGGGCACGTCACGACCACGCCCTCCGCCTTGCCCTCGGTCTTGGTCACGAAGCTCTGCGTGAACAGCTTGTCCGAGCCGACGATGGGCAGGTCCGCCTTGGCCGCGCGCAGCGCCTTGACGAAGGGGATGCCGTCGGCCGACTGGCCCGCGAAGTACACCGCGTCCGGGCTGGAGTCGGTGACCTGCTTGACCGCCGAGGCGAAGTCGGTGTCGGTCTGGCGGATCGAGACCGACACGCCCGTGGCGCTGCCGAGCACGTTGGACACCTCGGTGCGGCCGATCGTGCCGTAGTCCGAGTCGTCGTACACGATCGCGGTCTTCTTGGCCTTGAGGGTGTTCTTGATGTACGCCGCGCCCGCGCGGGCCTGGTCGGCGTCGGAGCCGATGCCGCGGTGGAACGTGGCCCAGCCCTGCTTGGCGAGGCTCTCGTCCGGCGCGAACGGCGTGATCATCGGCAGCTTGGCCTTCTCCAGGATCGGGCCGGCCGCGAGGATCTCGTTGTCGTAGACGGGGCCGACCACGCCGATCACCTCGGGGTCGTCGACGGCCTGCTGGGCCTTGGTCTTGCTGCCGTCGTCGGTCCCGGTGGTGTCGAACTCCTTGAACTCGACCTTGCAGCCCGCGTGCGCGGCGTTGAAGTCGTCGATGGCGAGCCGGACGCTGTTGCGCATCATCACGCCGTCGTCGGAGTTGTCGCCGCTGGACATCCCCAGGTACGCGATCTTGTGCCCGCACGCCGGGGACGCCGCCGGGGCCACGACCGGGTTCGTCGGGTCGGGGCCGGGGTCGTCCGAGCCGTTGCGGTTGGCCGCCCACACGATCCCGCCGACGATCAGCAGCAGCGCGAGGGTGCCACCACCGACGGCCGCGATCAGCCCTCCGCGTCGTTTCGTCGGCGGTGGTACCGGCGGATAGCCCCCCGGCCACGCCGGAGCGGGGCTCGCCGGGATCGCGGTCACCGGCTGCGGCACCGGAGCCGGACGCACGGGCTGCTGCGGCATCACCGGCTGCGCGGGCGCGGGGAAGCCCACCGGCGGGCGCGGCTGCGGCGACGGCGACACGGGCTGCGGCGGGACAGCCGGCATCGCGCTCGTCTGGATCAGCGGCGGCAGGTGCGGCGTGTTCGAGGGCATGCTGAACCCGGGCGACACCGGCTGCCCCGACACCGGCGCGGCCGACACCGGGGCCGCGGCCACGTCGCCGCTGAGCTCGTGCGGGCGGGTGGCCGACGCCGGGCCGCCCGAGGTCGGCACCGGGGCGCCGGAGATGGGCGAGGTCGCGCCGCCGGCCGCCCCCGCGACCGGGGCCCGCCCCGTCGGCGGGGCCAGGTGCAGGGCGCCCTCGGCGACGACGAGCTCGGGCTGCTCGATCGCGGTCGGGGCCAGCCCGAACGCGCGGTGCAGCAGCGTCGCGGCGAGCGGGATGCGGCTCGAGCCGCCGACCAGGAACACCGCGGAGATGGGCCGGGCGCCGAGCGCCGCCGCGGTGACCGCGATCTGGGTGGCGGTGACGGTGCGGTCCAGGATCGGGCGGGCCAGCTGCTCGAGCTGCTCGCGGCCGATCGGGACGCTCTCGTCGAAGAGGGGCACGTGCACGTACGTGGTCGCGGCCCGGCTCAGCATCTCCTTGGCCAGGCGCGCGTCCTCCCAGAGCTGCCACGCGGCGCGCCGGTCGGTCTCGCTCTCCGGGTTGGTGAGCCGCTGCCAGCGGTCGCCCTCGCGGCCGGCGAAGTTGCGGCCGAGGTAGGCCACGACGGCCGCGTCGACGTCGAGGCCGCCCGCGTCCGGGAGGCCCTCGCTCGCGAGCACGTCGAAGCCCCCGCCCGCGTTGCGGCGCACGACGCTCGCGTCGAACGTGCCGGCGCCGAAGTCGTACACCACCGCGATGCCGCCGACGGGCACGTGGGTGCCGACCGTGCTCACGAAGTACGACGCCGCCGCCACCGGCTCGGAGGACAGCAGCGGCTCGGGGAGCCCCGCGGCGATCGCGGCGCGGGAGAGCGTCTGGCGCCGCTGCGGCGGCCAGGTCGCGGGGTGGGTGATCATCACGTGGGCGGGCTTGGCCCCGGCGACCCGCTCGGCCTCGGTCGCGACCCGCCGCAGGACGCTGGTGACGAGGTCGGCGACGGCCACGTCCCGCTCGCCGAGCCAGACGGTGCCCTCCTCGACGCGGCGCTTCGGGTAGGGCTCGAACCGGTGCGGCTGGAGCCGCGCGGAGTGGACCGCGTCACGCCCCGTCAGGATGCTGCCGTCGGCGTTGACGTACACCGCCGACGGCAGCAGGGGCGAGCCGTCGAAGAGGAGGGGCTTGGTGCGCCCGTCCGGCCAGCGCAGGACCCCGACCGTGGTCGAGGTTCCGAAGTCGATGCCCAACCGGAAGCCAGTGTCCGCCACTCGCGCAGCGTACGCACCGGACGCAACCTTGCCAATCGACCTCAGACCGTCGCTCAGGCGATGCCTCCGGCGCCCGGGTCGTTGCTCAGCGGCACCGGATCGGCCGTCGTCTTTTTGCGGCGCCCGCCGCTGAGCCGCTTCTGCAGCCAGAAGGCGAACCAGGACAGCAGGCCGCAGGTGCCGATGTAGATCGCGGCGACGACCAGGTAGCTGGGCACGTACGGCAGGCCGAAGGGCAGGCGGCCGCCGATCGACTTGCCGACGTACAGCAACTCCGGCAGCTGGATGAGGAAGCCCAGCGCGGTGTCCTTGAGCAGCACGACGACCTGGCTGACGATGGCCGGCAGCATGGCCCGGATCGCCTGCGGCAGCAGGATGGACGTCATCACCTGGGTCTTGCGCATGCCCAGCGCGTACGCGGCCTCCGACTGGCCCCTCGCCACGGCGTTCACGCCGGCCCGGAAGATCTCGGAGAGCACCGCGCCGTTGTAGAGCGTGAGCGCGATCACGAGCGGCCAGAACGGGCCGACCTTGTAGCCGAGCTGGATCGGGCCGTAGTACGCGAAGAAGATGAGCACGAGCAGCGGGATGGCCCGGAACAGCTCGACGACGAACGAGGTCGGGGCGCGGAAGTACAGATGGTCGCTGAGCCGTCCGGACGCCAGCAGGGCACCGAACAGCAGCGCGAGCACGGCCGCGGCGCCGGCGGTCTTGAGCGTGGTCAGGTATCCGTCGAGCAGCTGCTGCTGGATCGCGGCGTACTCGAACTGCTGCCACTTGATCGAGTCGAACTGGCCGGTGTCGTTGAAGCGCAGCACGATGTACACCAGCAGCGCCACGATCCCGATGAGGCTCGCGGCCCCGAGCAGGCGGTTGCGCAGCTTGGCCTTCGGGCCGGGCAGGTCGTAGAGAAGGTTCGTGCTCATCGGGCGACCCCCCAGCGGTTCTCGAGTCGGCGCTGCAGCACGATCAGCGGCAGGACCAGGATCAGGAAGCCGATCATGATCCAGAGGATCGTGTAGATCTGGTTCTCGCCGCGCTCGGAGAGGTACGCCTGGATCGCGCCGGCCTCGGCAACGGAGAAGCCGGCCGCGACCGTCGTGTTCTTCAGCATGGCGTTGAGGACGCTCACCATCGGCGGCACCACGGTGCGGAAGGCCTGCGGCAGCACGATGAGGCTGAGCACCTGGCCGAAGGTCATGCCCAGCGCGCGGGCGGCCTCGGCCTGCCCGACCGGCACCGTGTTGATGCCGGAGCGCAGCGCCTCGCACACGAACGCGCTCGTGTAGGCGGTGAGCGCGATGCAGGCGCTGGGGAAGTAGTCGATGTTGACGTCCAGTTTGGGCACCGCGAACACGAGCAGCGCGAAGACCAGCGTCAGCGGGCAGTTGCGCAGCAGCAGCACGTAGGTCGTGCCGAAGCCGCGCAGGGCGGGCACCGGCGACACGCGCATCGCGGTCAGCAGGGTGCCGAGCACCAGCGAGGCGACCCCGGCGATCAGGAACAGCTGGATCGTGACCCAGAAGTGCTGCCAGATGGTGGTCCAGTTGTCCGTGAGGACATGTAGAAACTCGTTCATCCGCTGCCCATCGGAAATGGATCGGAGGGGGGACCAATGCGGGAACGCCGCCCCGAGTGGGGCGGCGTCCCGGTCAGTGGGGTCAGTACTTCTCGAGCGGCGGAATCGTCGCGGACGAGCCGGACTTGCCCAGCGTGCCGTCGTAGATCTTCTGCCAGGTGCCGTCCTGCTCCGCGGCCTCCAGCGAGGCGTTGACGAAGTCGCGCAGCGCCTTGTCGTCGTGCGGCAGGCCGATGCCGTACTTCTCCGGGTACGCCTTGCCCGTCGCCGGGTCGGTGAACGGCTTGCCGACGACCTTGAGCATGCTCGGGTTCTGCGCCGCGTAGCCCTTGAGGATCGCGTCGTCGGTGGTGACCGCGTCGACCTTCTTGTCGATCAGCTGCGACACGCACTCCGAGTAGGTCTTGAACTCGACGATGTTGCTGTCCTCGGTGAGCTTCTGGTCGCGCACCCGCTGGATCGGCGTCGAGCCGGTGGCGGAGCAGACCTTCTTGCCCTTGAGCGACTCCGAGCCGGTGATGGACGTGTCGTCCTTGCGCACCAGCAGGTCCTGCGCGGCGATGAAGTACGGGCCGGCGAAGGAGACGTCGGCCTTGCGCTTGTCGGTGATCGAGTAGGTGCCGACGTAGTAGTCGACCTCGCCACCCTTGATCGACGTCTCGCGGTTCGCGGACGCGACCTCCTTGTACTCGATCTTCGCCGGGTCGATGCCGAGCTTCGACGCGATCAGCTGGGCGATCTCGATGTCGAAGCCGCAGCGCTTGCCCGAGGCGTCCTTGTAGCCGAGGTTCGGCTGGTCGAACTTGACGCCGACGACGACCTTGCCGGCCGTCTTGATCTTCGCGAAGGTCGGGCTGCCCGCGATGTCGACGCCCGAGGCGGGCGTGAGCGAGACGCCGGACGACGTGCAGGCGTCGCTCGCCGCCTGGGGGGCGCCGGACTGGCCCGCCGGGGTCTCCGGGGTGGGCGTGCCCTCCTTGCCGCAGGCGGCAAGGCCGAGCGAAAGCGTGGCGACGGCGGCGATGGCCGCGATGCGCGTGATTCGCATGTGCTTGTTTGCTCCTTCCGTATACCTCAAGGCCGTCCGGCGAGCCGGGCGGCCGCGTGGCGCACCGGGGGTGGTGCGCCGTCTCTCGTGTTCCGAGGTGGTGTGCGTGAACGTCAGTGCGTGAGGATCTTCGAGAGGAAGTCCTTGGCCCGGTCGGTGCGCGGGTTGGCGAAGAAGTCCGCCGGCGTCGCCTCCTCGACCAGCTGCCCGTCGGCCATGAACACGACGCGGTTGGCCGCGTGCCGGGCGAAGCCCATCTCGTGGGTGACGACGACCATCGTCATGCCCTCGCGGGCCAGGCCGGTCATCACCTCGAGCACCTCGCCGACCATCTCCGGGTCGAGCGCGCTCGTCGGCTCGTCGAACAGCATCGCCTTGGGCTGCATGGCCAGGGCGCGCGCGATCGCGGCGCGCTGCTGCTGGCCGCCGGAGAGCTGGGCCGGATACTTCTCGGCCTGCGCGGCGATGCCGACCCGCTGCAGCAGGCTCATCGCCCGCTCGCGGACCACGGCCGGCTTCTCCTTGCGGACCTTCACCGGGCCGAGCATCACGTTCTCGAGGATCGTCTTGTGCGCGAAGAGGTTGAACGACTGGAAGACCATGCCGACCTCGCTGCGCAGCCGGGCGAGGGGCTTGCCCTCGGCGGGCAGGCTGGTGCCGTCGAACACGATCTCGCCGTTGTTGATGGGCTCGAGCCGGTTGATCGCGCGGCAGAGCGTCGACTTGCCCGAGCCCGAGGGGCCGACCACCACGACGACCTCGCCCCGCCCGATCGACAGGTTGATGTCCTTCAACACGTGCAGCTCGCCGAACCACTTGTTCACGCCACTGAGCACGATCAAAGGCTCGTCCGTCATGTCCCTGCCCCACTGGAATAGCGACGCTTGTCTTCCTGTCTGGTGCGACTGACGTTAGCGGGGCAAAGGCCCTTGATCCGCGACACAGTGGTCACGGGGCGATAACGACGTCCGAATTGCGCGTCCGTGTCCCTGACAGCTTCCTGTCGCTCGGTTTCCTGTCGCGCTCGATTTCCTGTCGCTCGGTTTGATCACCGGGAGCAACCCGGCGATGCTGATGTCATGCGCATCCTCGTGACCAACGACGACGGCATCGACAGCCCCGGCCTGCTCACGCTCGCCGAGTGGGTGGCGCGCGCCGGGCACGAGACGGTGGTCGCCGCGCCGGCCGAGGAGTCCTCCGGCTCCAGCGCGGCCCTGCTCGCGGTCGACGAGGGCGGGCGCATTCAGATGCGGGACCGGGGCATCGACGGTACCGCCGCCGCTTTCGCGGTTTCGGCGACGCCGGCGTTCATCGTCCTGCTGGCCACGCGCGGTGCCTTCGGGCCGCCACCCGATGTTGTGCTGTCCGGCGTCAACCGGGGGCCCAACACCGGTGCCGCGGTGCTGCACTCCGGCACCGTCGGGGCCGCGCTCACGGCCGTGGCCAACGGCTGCCCGGCCCTGGCGGTCTCGCTCGACGTGGCCCCCGACGCCGAGCAGGCCAACTGGGACACCGCGGCCGAGGTCGCCGTCGGCCTGCTGCCGCTGCTCACCGGGGTGTTCGCGCTCAACGTCAACGTGCCCGACGTCGAGGCCGGGGCGCTGCGCGGCATTCGCCGGGCGCACCTGTCCGAGTTCGGGATGGTGCAGATGACCTTGCGCGACCAGGGCGAGGGGTTCGTGCGGATGTCCCTCGAGCAGGTGGGGGAGGTGCCCGAGCCGGGCAGCGACGACGGGTGGCTGCTGGACGGGTACGCCGCGGTCACGCCGCTCTTCCCGCCCGGCGAGGCCGCGGACGTGGAGCTGCCCGGGCTCGTGGATACGGCCGGTGAGCACATCGGGGGCTAGTATTTCCTTCGCCATGACTGAGACCCGTACCTTCCGCGTGATCACCTACGGCTGCCAGATGAACGCGCACGACTCCGAGCGCATCTCCGGGCTGCTGGAGGAGGCCGGCTACGTGCCGGCGGCCGGCGACGGCGAGCCCGACGTCGTCGTGTTCAACACGTGCGCGGTGCGGGAGAACGCGGACAACCGGCTCTACGGCAACCTCGGCCACCTGCGCCCCACGAAGCTCGCGCACCCCGGCATGCAGATCGCCGTCGGCGGCTGCCTGGCGCAGAAGGACCGCGGCGACATCGTGAAGAAGGCGCCCTGGGTGGACGTCGTCTTCGGCACCCACAACATCGGCTCGCTGCCGGTGCTGCTCGAGCGCGCCCGGCACAACGCCGCCGCCGAGGTCGAGATCCTCGAGTCGCTCGAGGTCTTCCCGTCGACGCTGCCGACCCGCCGCGAGTCGACCTACGCGGGCTGGGTCTCCATCTCCGTCGGCTGCAACAACACCTGCACGTTCTGCATCGTGCCCGCGCTGCGCGGCCGCGAGAAGGACCGCCGCCCCGGCGACGTGCTGGCCGAGGTCGAGGCGCTGGCGGCCGAGGGTGTGCTGGAGGTGACGCTGCTCGGCCAGAACGTGAACTCGTACGGGGTCGAGTTCGGCGACCGGTATGCCTTCGGCAAGCTCCTGCGCGCGTGCGGCTCGGTCGAGGGCCTGGAGCGGGTGCGGTTCACCAGCCCGCACCCGAAGGACTTCACCGACGACGTGATCGCGGCCATGGCCGAGACGCCGAACGTGTGCCACTCGCTGCACATGCCGCTGCAGTCGGGGTCGGACACCGTGCTGCGGGCCATGCGCCGGTCCTACCGGGCCGAGAAGTATCTGGGCATCATCGAGAAGGTCCGCGCCGCGATGCCCGACGCCGCCATCACGACCGACATCATCGTGGGCTTCCCCGGCGAGACGGACGCGGACTTCGAGCAGACGCTCGACGTGGTGCGCGAGGCCCGCTACTCCAGCGCGTTCACCTTCCAGTACTCCAAGCGTCCCGGCACCCCCGCGGCCTCGATGGACCTGCAGGTGCCGAAGGCCGTGGTGCAGGAGCGCTACGACCGGCTGATCGCCGTGCTGGAGGAGATCAGCTGGGCCGAGAACAAGCGCCTGGTCGGCTCGACGCTCGAGGTGCTGGCCGCCGTCGGCGAGGGGCGCAAGGACAACGCGACCGGCCGCCTTTCGGGCCGCGCGCGGGACGGCCGCCTGGTGCACTTCGCCGCCGATCCCGACGCCGGGATCCGGCCGGGCGACATCGTGCACACGACGGTGACGTATGCGGCGCCCCACCACCTCAACGCCGACGGCCCTCTGGTCTCGCACCGCCGCACGCGGGCCGGCGACGCCTGGGAGTCGGGCCGGGTGACGCGCACGCCGGGCGTGGCCCTGGGCATGCCGACGATCGGCGCCCCGCCGCCGCAGCCGGCGGCCGCGACCCACTGCTGAGCCGTTCCCGGCGCCGGGCGTTGGCCTCGGCGCAGCGTGACCTGGGCAGAAAAGCGTTGACCACTACACGCACGCGGCGTGTAGTGGTCAACTTTCTATGTCGGACGGGGCGCTGCCCGTCACCGGAGAAGTCCGTCAGCCGGTGTGCTCCGCCATGGCCAGGAACTTGCGCTTCGACTCGAGCGCCTTCTCGGCCTCCTTGATGCGCCGCTGGTCGCCGGCGGCCTGGGCACTCGCCAGCTGCTGCTCCGCCCGCGCCACCTGCTCGCGCATCTGGGCGAGCAGCGGGCTGGCCTCGGGCGGGGTGCGCCGCCACGCCGCGTCCATCGCGACCTTGACCTTGTCCTCGACGGCGCGGAGGCGGCGGTCCAGGCCGGCCTGCGACTCGCGGGGCACACGGCCGGCGTCGTGCCAGTTGCCCTGGATCTCGCGCAGCTTGTTCTGCGCGCCCTTCGGGTCGCCGTCGATGTCGAGGGCCTCGGCCTGGGCCAGGAGCTCCTGCTTGCGCTCGAGGTTGCCCTTGAACTCCGCGTCCCGCGCCGAGAATACCTCGCTGCGCCGCTTGAAGAAGGCGTCCTGAGCGGCCCGGAAGCGCTCCCAGAGCTTCTGCTCCGTGTCCTTCGCGGCGCGCGGGGCGGCCTTCCACTCGGTCATGAGGTCCTTGAGCCGGGCCGCCGTCGCGTTCCACTCGGTGGACTCGGACAGGCTCTCGGCCTCGACGACGAGCTCCTCCTTGCGGCCCTGGGCCTGCTTGCGGGAGGCGTCCAGGGTGGCGAAGTGGGCCCCGCGGCGGCGGGTGAAGGCGTCGCGAGCGGCGGCGTAGCGCTTCCAGAGCTCGCTCTCGGCCTTCTTCTCGACGCCGTGGATCGACTTCCACTCGTCGAGGATCTCCTTGAGCCGGTCGCCGGCCGTCTTCCAGCCGGTGGCGTCGGCCGCGATGGCCTCGGCCTCCTCGACCAGGGCGGTCTTGCGGGCGAGCGACTCGGCCCGGGCCGCGTCGCGGGCGGCCCGCGCGGCTCCGGCCTTCTCCTCGGCGATCGTCGTGAGCTTGTCCAGCCGAGCGGCGAGCCCGTCGATGTCGCCGACGACGTGGGCCTCGTCGAGGCCGCTGCGCAGGCGCCGGATGGTGGACAGGGACTGGCCGGCGTCGGCGGCGCCGCTGCCGAGCCTCGCCTCGATCAGGTCGACCTCGGTCACCAGGTCGGCGAACCGGCGGGCGAAGTGGGCCAGGCCCTCCTCGGGTGTCCCGGCCTGCCAGGACCCGATGGGGCGCTCACCGGCGGCCGTCTTCACGAAGACATTGCCGTCGGTGTCGATCCGTCCAAACTCCGTAGGGTCGCTCATCTGCCCATCCTCGCTCCCGGCGCCCGTAGGATCGGGTATCCCACCGTCACGCCGCCATCGCACAGCAAAGTTCCCCAGGGCATTCTCACAGGTGTGCCCCGGGGCCGGTCGAGGGCCTGCGGCCGAACCGTGACCATTCCGGTGCCATTCACAGGCCGCACGGTTGCGCAGAGACCGTCCCCGATAACGTTAAGCCGTGTCACTCGTCGCCGCCGCGGTCTGCCCACATCCGCCACTGCTCGTGCCGGACCTGGCCGCCGGGGCCGCGTCCGAGCTCGACGACCTGCGGGCGGCCTGCCGCGCCGCGGTGGCGCACCTGGCGGATGCCTTGATCGACTCGCTCATCGTTCTCGGTTCTGATACCACGACGGTACGCCGTGCGGCCCCGTTCGGGGGGACCCTATCCCCGTGGGGCATCGACCGGCCCATCGGCGACCCGTCGGGCGAGCCCCTGCCTCTCAGCCTGCTCATCGGTGCCTACCTGATGCCGGGCGCCGGAAACTTCCAATCCGTCGCCGCCGACGCCGCACCCGGCGAGTGCGCACGCCTCGGCCGCAGCCTCGCCGGCGAGGCCGAGCGCGTCGGGCTCCTGGTGCTCGGCGACGGCTCGGCCTGCCGTACGGACAAGGCACCCGGCTTCTTCGACCCGCGCGCGGAGGCCTTCGACGCGACCGTCGCCGCCGCCCTCGCCGGGGCCGATGCCGCCGCGCTCGCCGCGCTCGACCCGGCCCTGGCCGCCGAGCTGCTCGTCGCCGGCCGCGCGCCGTGGCAGGTCCTGGCCGGCGCGGCCGAGGGTGAGATGCGCGGGGAGTTGCTGTACGACTCCGCTCCGTACGGTGTCGCCTACTTCGTGGCCACGTGGGCGGCATGAGGCCGGTCATCGCGATCGTCGGGCCGACGGCCGCGGGCAAGTCCGCGCTGAGCCTGCGGCTCGCGGAGGAGCTCGGCGGCGAGGTCGTCAACGCCGACTCCATGCAGCTGTACCGCGGCATGGACATCGGCACCGCCAAGCTCACCGAGGCCGAGCGGGCCGGCGTCCCGCACCACGTCCTGGACATCTGGGACGTCACCGAGCCCGCCAGCGTGGCCGTCTACCAGGGGCTCGCCCGCGCCGCCATCGACGACATCGCCGCCCGCGGCCGCGTCCCGCTGCTCGTCGGCGGCTCGGGCCTCTATGTGCGGGCCGTGCTCGAGGACTTCGACTTCCCGGGCACCGACCCCGAGCTGCGCGCCGAGCTCGAGCGGGAGCTGGACGAGCACGGGCCCGCGCCGCTGTACGCCCGGCTGCAGGCCGCCGACCCGGTCGCGGCCGGGCGCATCCTGCCCAGCAACGGGCGGCGCATCGTGCGCGCCCTGGAGGTGAACGCGCTCACCGGCACCGCCTTCACCGCGCAGCTGCCGCAGCCCCGCCCGGTGTACGACGCCATCCAGCTCGGCGTCGACGTCGACACGGCGGTGCTGGACGCGCGGATCGACGCGCGGGTCGAGCACATGTGGGCGCTCGGCTTCGTGGCGGAGGTCCGCGGCCTGCTCGACCAGGGGCTGCGGGAGGGGCGCACGGCGAGCGGCGCCCTGGGGTACCGCCAGATCATGAACCTGCTCGACGGGCTCTGCGGCCCCGAGGAGGCCCGCGCGGAGACGGCCCGCGCCACCCGGCGCTTCGTGCGGCGGCAGCGCTCCTGGTTCCGCCGCGACGAGCGGATCATCTGGCTCGACGGCACGGCGGCCGACATCACGGGGGCGGCCCTGCGCGCCGTGCGGCAAGATTGACGCCATGCGCTTCGCGAAAGGCCACGGCACGGGCAACGACTTCGTCATCCTGCCCGACCTCGACGGCACCCTGCCCCTGACCCCGGCCCTCGTCGCCGCTCTGTGCGACCGGCGCCGCGGCATCGGCGCCGACGGCGTCCTGCGGGTCGTGCGCAGCGCCGCCCACCCGGACGCGGAGGCGTCCTCGGCGGGCGCCGAGTGGTTCATGGACTACTGGAACGCCGACGGCTCGCAGTCGGAGATGTGCGGCAACGGGGTCCGCGTCTACGCGCGCTACCTCGCCGAGGCCGGCCTGGTCGCCCCCGAGGGCACGTTCGACCTGGTGACCCGGGCCGGTGTCGTGCCGGTCACCATGGGCGAGGAGATCACGGCCGGCATGCCGGTGCCGCGGGTGTACGTCCAGAGTGAGGCCGTCACGACCGGCGCGAGCTTCGGCGGCACCGCGGTCGACGTCGGCAACCCGCACCTCGTGTGCCCCGTGGACGAGCCGACCCTGGACGGGCTCGACCTGACCCGGGCGCCCGTGATCGACCCGCTGATCTTCCCGGCCGGGGTGAACGTCGAGTTCGCCGCGGTGGGCCCGGCCCCGGCCGGCGCCGACCTCTACCGCCGGATGCGCGTCTACGAGCGCGGCTCCGGCGAGACCCAGTCCTGCGGCTCGGGCGCGTGCGCGGTCGCCGCGGTCGCGGTGCACCACGCCGGGCTCGAGTCCGGCACCGTGGTCGTCGACGTGCTCGGCGGCCGGCTCACCGTGACCGTGTCGCCGCTGGAGTGCCTGCTGCGGGGGCCTGCGGTCATCGTCGCGCACGGCGACGTCGACGCGCAGGCCGTCCGGCAGCTGGCGCCCACCTACTCCTGAGCCGGATGCCCCCCGTCGGGGGTCGAGTCCAGCGCGGGGCCCTTCGCCGCGGCCCGCACGGCCGCGGCGACCGCGGGGGAGACCCGCGAGTCGAACACGCTCGGCACGATGACCGTCGGGTTGAGCTTGTCCTCGCCGACCGTGTCCGCGATCGCCTGCGCGGCCGCGAGGGCCATCGCGTCGGTGAACTCGCGGGCCTGGGCGTCGAGCATGCCCCGGAACACGCCGGGGAACGCGAGCACGTTGTTGATCTGGTTCGGCTGGTCGGAGCGGCCGGTGGCGACGATCGCGGCGTGCTCGCGGGCCGCCCGCGGGTCGACCTCGGGGTCGGGGTTGGCCAGCGCGAAGACGATCGAGTCCTTGGCCATCGTGGCGATGTCGTCGCCGGTGAGCAGGTTCGGCGCGCTCACCCCGATGAACACGTCGGCGCCGCGCAGGGCCCCGCGCAGGTCACCCGCGTAGTTCTCCCGGTTGGTGTGCTCGGCGAGCCACTGCCACGCGCCCGACAGGCCGGTCATGCCGCGGTGCAGGGCACCGGGCCGGTCGGTCGCGATCACGTCGCCGACGCCCTGGCGGAGCAGGAGCTTCATGATGGCGGTACCGGCGGCGCCCGCCCCGCTCACCACGACCTTCACCTGGCCGATCGGCTTGCCCACCACGCGCAGCGCGTTCGTCAGCGCGGCCAGCACGCAGATGGCCGTGCCGTGCTGGTCGTCGTGGAAGACGGGGATGTCGAGCTGCTCGCGGAGCCGCTCCTCGATCTCGAAACAGCGCGGGGCGGCGATGTCCTCGAGGTTGATCCCGCCGTAGGCGGGGGCGATCGCCTTCACGATGGCGATGATCTCGTCGGTGTTCTGGGTGTCGAGCACGACCGGCCAGGCGTCGACCCCGCCGAAGCGCTTGAACAGCGCGGCCTTGCCCTCCATGACCGGCATCGCCGCATAGGGCCCGATGTTGCCGAGGCCGAGCACGGCCGAGCCGTCGGTGACCACGGCGACGGTGTTGCGCTTGATCGTGAGGCGGCGCGCGTCCTCGGGGTTCTCCGCGATGGCCAGGCACACCCGGGCGACCCCGGGGGTGTAGGCGCGGGAGAGCTCGTCGCGGTTGCGCAGCGCGACCTTGGGCGCGACCTCGATCTTGCCGCCCAGGTGCAGCAGGAACGTGCGGTCGGAGACCTTGCGCACGTCGACCCCGTCGAGCTTCTCGAGGTCGGCCACGACCTGTTCGGCGTGGGCGGAGTCGGCGGTGTCGCAGGTGAGGTCGACGACCACGTTGGCGCTGTCGGAGTCGACGACGTCCACGGCGGTGACGATCCCGCCCGACTCGCCGACCGAGGTGGTCAGGCGGCCGATGGCGGAGGCGTCGGCGATCACGGAGACACGGACGGTGATGGAGAACCCGGCGCTGGGTAATCTGTGTGTGGCTGGTGTCACCGGTCCATTCTCACCCTCCGCATCGCCCGGCGTTCGCACCGGGTGCGGATATCAAGTGCCGTCTTGCCCCCGCAGGTGTCACGATTGACGGGTCGATTGCCAGATCATCGAGGAGAGTTTGCTTTGCGCGCACGAACGAGCTTTTCCGCAGACGCCTACGACGCGGACGCCGAGGAGTTCGAGGACTTCGTTGACGACGGCGATCTCGAACTCGAGGAGCGGCACGCCCTGCGGCGCGTCGCCGGGCTGTCCACCGAGCTCTCGGACGTCACCGAGGTCGAATACCGCCAGCTGCGCCTCGAGCGCGTCGTGCTGGTCGGGGTCTGGACCGAGGGCACCGTCACCGACGCCGAGAACTCCCTCACCGAGCTGGCCGCGCTCGCCGAGACCGCCGGCTCCCAGGTCCTCGACGGGCTCATCCAGCGCCGCAGCCGGCCCGACTCGGCCACCTTCATCGGCCGGGGCAAGGTCGACGAGCTGCGCTCGGTGGTGCAGAGCAGCGGGGCCGACACCGTCATCTGCGACGGCGAGCTGTCCCCGTCGCAGCTGCGGCAGCTGGAGTCGCGGGTCAACGTCAAGGTCATCGACCGCACGGCGCTGATCCTCGACATCTTCGCCCAGCACGCCAAGAGCAAGGAGGGCAAGGCCCAGGTCGAGCTGGCGCAGCTGCAGTACTTCCTGCCGCGCCTGCGAGGCTGGGGTGAGGCGCTCAGCCGGCAGGCGGGTGGCTCGGCCAGCGGCAACGGCGGCGTGGGCCTGCGCGGCCCGGGTGAGACCAAGCTGGAGATCGACCGGCGGCGCATCCGCACGCGCATCTCGCGGCTCAAGCGGGAGATCGCGGCGATGGCGACGATCCGCGACACCAAGCGGGCGACGCGGCGGCGCAACCGGGTGCCCGCGGTGGCGATCGCCGGCTACACCAACGCCGGCAAGTCCAGCCTGCTCAACCGCCTCACCGGGGCGGGCGTGCTGGTCGAGGACGCGCTGTTCGCCACCCTGGACACCACCACGCGCCGGGCGCGGGCCGCCGACGGGCGGATCTACACGCTCTCGGACACCGTCGGGTTCGTCCGGCACCTGCCGCACCAGCTGGTCGAGGCCTTCCGCTCCACGCTGGAGGAGGTCGCCGAGGCCGACCTGGTCCTGCACGTGGTCGACGGCTCCCACCCCGACCCCGAGTCGCAGGTCCGGGCCGTGCGCGAGGTGCTCGCCGAGGTCGGCGCGGACGCGGTGCCGGAGCTGCTGGTCATCAACAAGGTCGACATGGCCGACGAGGAGACCCAGCTGCGGCTCAAGGGCCTGTGGCCCGCGGCCGTCTTCGCCTCCGCCCGCACGGGCGCCGGCATCGACGACGTGCGCGCGGCGATCGAGGCGGGGCTGCCGTGGCCGGCCATCGAGCTGACGGCCGTGGTGCCGTACGAGCGCGGCGACCTGGTCGCCCGCGTCCACTCGATCGGCGAGGTCCTCGAGACCAGTCACCTCGCCGAGGGCACCCGCATCCGGGCACGGGTCACCGAGGGCCTGGCCGCGGAGCTCGCCCCCTATGCCATGTCCTCGTGATTACGCTGCGTCGCTGACGGCAGTTACCTGGAGTGACAGCCGGACCGGGCAACCCCAAAGCCGGTCCGGCTCTGCCAGACTTGCGGGATGCGACGACGGGTGGTGCTCAGTTCGGCTGCGGTGATCTGTCTCTCCGCCAGCGTCTCCGCACCGGCCGCGGCCTATGCGCCGTCGCCCACCGCGGCGGCCGGAGCGGGCGCCACCGTCTGCACCCCGAACCCGAAGGAGGTGAACGAGGTCTCCGGCCTCGTCGCCATCCCCGACGGCGGCTACTACGCCATCCAGGACAGCCAGCCCGAGCCGGCCCGGTCCAAGATCTTTGTGCTCGACGGCAGCTGCAAGCTCACCAAGACGATCAAATACGACCCGGGCCGGGCGCTCGACCCCGAGGACGCCGCCCTGGACAAGAACGGCACGCTCTACGTCGCCGACATCGGCGACAACGACGAGGCCGCGGGCGGTTCGAAGACGGCGCGGCCGACGGTGGCGATCTGGACCCTGACGGCCGGCTCCACGACCCCCGTGATCAACCGCCTGACCTACCCGGACGGCAAGAAGCACGACGCCGAGGCCCTGCTGCTCACCGGCGACAACCTGCCGATCATCATCACCAAGGCGGCGCCCAACGAGATCTACGTCGCCGAGAGCGCGCTCGTGCCCAACACCAAGGAGGGCGTGAAGCTGCGCAAGGCCGGCGACTTCAAGGCGCTGGTGGACACCAAGACCGCCAACCCGCTCGGGCTGCTCGGCTGGAAGCTCATCACGGGCGCGGCGGCCTCGCCCGACGGCTCCAAGGTCGTCGTGCGCACGTCGTCGGACGCCTACGAGTTCGACGTTCCCGGCGGCGACGTCATCAAGGCCCTGACCAGCGGCAAGCCGCGCATCACGCCGCTGCCCAACGAGCCGCAGGGCGAGGCGATCACCTACACGCCGGACGGCAAGAACTACGTGACCGCCTCCGACCAGGACTCGTCGAAGAAGTCGGCGCTGCTGAAGTACACGCCGACGGACATCTCGGTCGCGGCCGGCAGCGGCGGGAACGTGCCCTCGCCGAAGGCCAAGGAGCAGTCGTTGCTGCAGTCGATCACCCTCCAGGACATCACCTACGCGGTCGCCGCGATCGGCATCGTCGGCCTCGGCCTCGTCATCGCGGGCGTGGTGGGCATCCGCCGCTCCCGCGCGGCCCGGCGCGCCGCGGGACCGGGCAACGGCCGCGGGGACGGGCCCGACGACGACTTCGCGATGCCGGCCGCGGTCGGCGGCGGTGCTCCCGGGGTCTACGGCGGTCCGGGCGGTGGCCCTGGTGGCCCTGGTGGCCCTGGTGTCTACGGCGGCGGTGGCCAGGGCGGTCTGAGCGGCGGCCGTGGTGGCCCCGGCGGCGGTGTCTACGGTGGCGGTGGCGGTGGTGGCGGCCGGGATGGCGGCGGCAACGTCTACGGCGGCGGTGGAGGCGGCGGCCAGGGTGGCGGCGGCGTCTACGGCGGCGGCGGTTCCGAGCGGCCGGGCAATCGCCAGGGCGGCGGCGTCTACGGCGGCGGTGGCGGTGGTGGCGGCGGCCGGGATGGCGGCGGCAACGTCTACGGCGGCGGTGGAGGCGGCAGCCAGGGTGGCGGTGGCGGCGTGTACGGCGGTGGCGACCAGCGTGGCTTCGCGCAGGGCCCCCCGCCGCGCGAGGGCCGCGGTGGCTACGGTCCGGGGGACCAGGGCGGCTACGACCGCGGCTACGCCCCGCACCGCTGACGGATCGACCCGGGCCGTTGACCGTCCTGGGTCGTCGACCGTCCTGGGCCGTTGACGGACCCGGGCCGGAAGGCTTCCGCCGGGGCTGAGGCGGGCGGGAAGCCTTCCGGATCGTGTTCAGGTCACGACTACGGCGACCGGTGGCCGCACGTGCCGAAGCCGTCGTCCCAGACGATCGCGCGGCGGGTGCCGGGTCCGCGGACGCCGTCGGCGGTCGTGCCGGCGATGCGCTGGGCGGCCGGCAGCGCGCTCTTGGTCTGCGGCCCGAACTCGCCGTCGGCCGAGATGGAGTTGCTCGGGTCCCGAGTGGCCCTGCTGCAGGTGGCAGTTCGCACGCTACCCGGGGTGCGCGTTATCGGCGTCAACGTCGGCCTGTCTGGGCAGACGAAACCGCCGCCCGGTGTGGTGACACGAGCGGCGGTCGGCGCGGGCGCTGGCCGGGGCGGGCCGCAGTTCAGATGCGGCGGACCACCGTCACGACGCGGCCCAGGATCGTCGCCTGGTCGCCCTGGATCGGGTCGAAGGCGGCGTTCTGCGGCATGAGCCAGACGTGGCCATCGCGGTTGCGGTAGGTCTTCACCGTCGCCTCGCCGTCGAGCATGGCGGCCACGATGTCGCCGTTGTTGGCGTTGGGCTGCTGGCGCACGACCACCCAGTCGCCGTCGCAGATGGCCGCGTCCAGCATCGAGTCGCCCTTGACCTGGAGCATGAAGAGCGTGCCCTCGCCGACGAGCTCGCGGGGCAGCGGGAAGACGTCCTCCACCGCCTGCTCGGCCAGGATCGGTCCACCGGCGGCGATGCGGCCGAGGACGGGCACGTAGGCGGGCGCGGGGCGCGCGGCGCGGGCGGCCTCCTCGTCGACCGTCACGAGCTCGCTCGGCGGCCGGACGTCCACGGCCCGGGGACGGTTGGGGTCGCGGCGCAGGTAGCCCTTCCGCTCCAGCTCCTTGAGCTGGTAGGCCACGCTCGAGGGCGACACCAGGCCGACGGCCTCGCCGATCTCGCGCACGCTCGGCGGGTAGCCGTTGCGCTCCACGGCGGCGCGGATGAACTCGAGGATGCGGCGCTGGCGGACGGTCAGGTCGGCCGCGAAGAGGTCGGGGAAGGCGCTGACCACGGCGGTGACCGCGCGCATCTCCGGCTCGCCGCCGCGGCGGCGGGTGGCGCGCTTGGCGCCCGCGCGGCCGGCGATGGCGGTGACCTCGGCGCCGGGGCCGTCGATGAGCTCGTCCGGCTCGCTCGCGGGTGCGTCGGTGCGGTCGTCGGCTGACACGTCGTCCTCCCTCGTGTTGGCAGTCGCGGGGCGTTCGCCGCGCCTGCTGACGAGCCGTGGGGTGGCCCGTCACCCGGGGGCCGCGCGGGTTGCGGTCCCGGTTGTCGCATCGGTGGCTCCCGCGCGCGCGGAAACCGGGGGTGTGGCGGCTCCCGCGGGTGCGGAGGCCCGGATGTCGCGTAGATCCGGTAATCCCGATCGAAAGCCGATCGTGTGTGGATCACCGTAACGCCGGGGTCGGGCAGTTTCAAACATCTGTACTACGTGGCGCGCCGATTTTTCGGCGAGTTGGCTCGACACGGGTCTTCTCCCTCTGATAGACCATCGTACGGCTGTTCGATCGAACGCGTGTACGCAAAAGGGGGCCGACATGGGACGGCGGGCCGAAAACGGGCACACAAACGCGCCGATTCGCCTCACCGGACGGGGCCGGGTCGTGGTGTTCTGCTTCCTGCTGGCGGTGGCCGGTGGCCTCGTGGCGCTCGTCTCCGCGCCCGGGCAGGCGGCCGATCCGCCGTCGGGGCCGCCGCCGACGGTCATCGTGCAGCCGGGCGACACGCTGTGGGACATCGCGACGCGCACCAAGGGCCGTGAGGGCCGCGACGCGACGGTGGAGGAGATCCGCCGCCTCAACAATCTCGGCGGCTACGACATCGACGCCGGGCAGCGGCTCGTCCTGCCTCGCCGCCGCTGACCGATCCGGAAAATCGTTCGCAATCACCCTTTGCCGGATATTTCGCCCGGCGAGGTATAAAACCGATACGTCAAGGCGCGCGCGGTCCGGTTCCTGAGACTCGCGACACAAAAGGGTCGGGATCCTCGTTTGACTTGCGTCGACGTAGGCATCGGCATAGCGTCTACCCCTAGATGTAGTAGTTACAGGGGTGTAAGTCGTCCACAGATTGTGGATTCGGCAGCCACTGTTCACCGACTGTAGTAAACCGGCGAGTAGGCCTCACGAGGGCGCTCGTCCGGTTCGGCGTGCCCGTTTGTCCGGACTGTCCGGCGTACTGTGGAGAGAGGTCCATCGACATGCGGTGCCCGTACTGCCGGCATGCCGACTCGCGGGTGGTCGACTCCCGGGAGGCCGAGGACGGTCAGATCATCCGGCGCCGCCGGTCCTGCCCGGAGTGCGGCCGGCGGTTCACCACCGTCGAGGAGGCGGTGCTCGCCGTGGTCAAGCGCAGCGGGGTCACCGAGCCGTTCAGCCGGACGAAGATCATCGCCGGGGTGCGCAAGGCGTGCCAGGGCCGGCCCGTCGACGAGGACGCCATCGCGGTGCTCGCGCAGAAGGTCGAGGAGACGGTCCGGGCCCGGGGAGCGGCGGAGCTGCCCAGCCACGAGGTCGGGCTGGCCATCCTCGCGCCGCTGCGGGACCTCGACGAGGTGGCCTACCTGCGCTTCGCCAGCGTGTACCGGTCGTTCGACTCGCTCGGCGACTTCGAGCGGGAGATCGCGGCGCTGCGGGCGGGGGCGGAGGCACCGGCCCGGGAGCACGAGTCGCCGGGGGACGGCTCCTCGGTGCCGGCCGCGCGCGTCGGCTGACAGCAACGTATTAGCACGGCACATGGGTCGAGTAGGCCCGGTAAAGCGGACAAAAAGCACAAAACACCAACCGGTACGCACATGCGGTACCGATGATGACGCTGACTGAGGGGGCCGCGCATGGCGGGGGAGACGAAGACGAAGGCAACGGCGCGCAAGGACCAGCGGGAGGGGCTGCGGGTCGAGCGCGTCTGGACGACCGAGGGGGTGCACCCCTATGACGAGGTGACGTGGGAGCGTCGCGACATCGTCATGACGAACTGGCGGGACGGCTCGATCAACTTCGAGCAGCGGGGCGTCGAGTTCCCGGCGTCGTGGAGCGTCAACGCCGCCAACATCGTCACCACCAAGTACTTCCGCGGCGCCGTCGGCACCCCGCAGCGCGAGCAGTCGCTGCGCCAGCTGATCGACCGCGTCGTGACGACCTACACGAAGGCCGGCCGGGAGCACGGCTACTTCGCGACCGAGCGCGACGCCGAGATCTTCGGCCACGAGCTGACCTGGATGCTGCTGCACCAGGTGTTCAGCTTCAACTCGCCGGTCTGGTTCAACGTCGGCACCACCTCGCCGCAGCAGGTCAGCGCCTGCTTCATCCTCGCGGTCGACGACTCGATGGACTCGATCCTCGACTGGTACAAGGAGGAGGGGCTGATCTTCAAGGGCGGCTCCGGCTCCGGCGTGAACCTGTCCCGGATCCGCTCCTCCAAGGAGCTGCTGACCAGCGGGGGCACGGCCAGCGGCCCGGTGTCGTTCATGCGCGGCGCGGACGCCTCGGCGGGGACGATCAAGAGCGGCGGCGCCACCCGCCGCGCGGCCAAGATGGTCATCCTCGACGTCGACCACCCCGACGTGGAGGAGTTCATCGAGACCAAGGCCCGCGAAGAGGACAAGATCCGGGCCCTGCGCGACGCCGGCTTCGACATGGACCTCGGCGGCCGCGACATCGTGAGCGTGCAGTACCAGAACGCCAACAACTCGGTGCGCGTCTCGGCCGAGTTCATGCAGTCCGTCGAGGACGACACAGAGTTCGGGCTGCGCTCGCGCCTCGACAACAGCGTCATCTCCACCGTCAAGGGCAAGGAGCTGTTCCACAAGCTCGCCCAGGCCGCGTGGGAGTGCGCCGACCCCGGCATCCAGTACGACGACACGATCAACGCCTGGCACACGTGCCCCGAGACCGGGCGGATCACCGCGTCGAACCCCTGCAGCGAGTACATGCACCTGGACAACTCCAGCTGCAACCTGGCCTCGCTGAACCTGCTCAAGTACCTCAACGCCGACGGCACGTTCGCCGTCGAGCAGTTCGTGAAGTCGGTCGAGCTGGTCATCACCGCGATGGACATCTCCATCTCCTTCGCCGACTTCCCGACCGACAAGATCGGCGAGACCAGCCGCGCGTACCGCCAGCTCGGCATCGGCTACGCGAACCTGGGCGCGCTGCTCATGGCCAGCGGCCTCGCGTACGACTCCGAGGGCGGCCGGGCCGTCGCGGCGTCGATCAGCAGCCTCATGACGGGCACCGCGTACCGGCGCTCGGCCGAGCTGGCCGGGGTCGTCGGCGCCTACGACGGCTACGCCCGCAACGCGACCGCGCACGCCCGCGTCATGCACAAGCACGCCGAGGCCAACGCCGTCATCGGTACCGTCGGCGCCGTCGACGCCGCCATCAAGGACGCGGCCACGGCCCAGTGGGCGCTCGGCAACGAGATCGGCGCCAAGAACGGCTGGCGCAACTCGCAGGCCAGCGTCCTCGCCCCGACCGGCACCATCGGCCTGATGATGGACTGCGACACCACCGGCGTCGAGCCCGACCTGGCCCTGGTCAAGTTCAAGAAGCTCGTCGGCGGCGGCTCGATGCAGATCGTCAACCAGACCGTGCCGCGCGCCCTGCGCACCCTCGGGTACCAGGAGGAGCAGGTCGAGGCGATCGTCGAGCACATCTCGGCGCACGGCCACGTCGTCGACGCGCCCGGGCTCAAGCTCGAGCACTACAGCGTCTTCGACTGCGCCATGGGCGAGCGGACCATCGCGCCCATGGGCCACGTGCGGATGATGGCGGCCATCCAGCCGTTCATCTCCGGCGCCATCTCCAAGACGGTCAACATGCCGGAGGCGGCGACCGTCGAGGACGTCGAGGAGATCTACTACCAGGGCTGGAAGCTCGGCCTCAAGGCGCTGGCGATCTACCGCGACAACTGCAAGGTCGGCCAGCCGCTCTCCGCGGTCTCCTCGTCGAAGAAGGAAGAACCGGCGCCGGTCGTCCAGGAGGTCGTGAAGACTGAGAAGGTGATCGAGTACCGTCCGGTCCGCAAGCGGCTGCCGAAGAAGCGGCCGAGCTCGACCGTGTCGTTCTCCGTCGCCGGGGCCGAGGGCTACCTGACCGCCTCGTCCTACCCGGACGACGGCCTCGGCGAGGTCTTCCTCAAGATGTCGAAGCAGGGCTCGACCCTCGCCGGCGTCATGGACGCGTTCTCGGTCGCCATCTCGATCGGCCTGCAGTACGGCGTGCCGCTGGAGACCTACGTCTCGAAGTTCGTGAACATGCGCTTCGAGCCGGCGGGCATGACCGACGACCCGGACATCCGCCTCGCCTCGTCGGTGATGGACTACATCTTCCGCCGCCTGGCGCTGGACTTCCTCGACTTCGACACCCGCTCGGAGCTGGGCATCCTGACCTCGGCGGAGCGCGCGGCCCAGCTGCGCGCCGAGGCCGCGGGCAACGGCGGCGACTCGGACGTGGACCTCACCGAGATGCGCAACTCGGCCCCGGTGGAGAAGCCGGCGGCCGCCGAGAAGTCCAAGCCGGCGGAGGTCGAGCCGCCGCGGCGGATCGGCTCCTCGACCGAGCTGCTGGAGCTGGTCCAGGGCAAGGCGGCCGACGCGCCGCTGTGCTTCACCTGCGGGACGAAGATGCGCCCCGCGGGCAGCTGCTACGTCTGCGAGGGCTGCGGCTCCACCAGCGGCTGCAGCTGACGTACGCCTGACGGTGCCCGGGTCCGCGCGGACCCGGGCACCGCTGTGTTCAGGACCAGGCGGTCGCGAGGCGGTCGAGGTCGGTGCGGTACTCGATCCGCTCGTACCAGTCCGCGGGGAAGCCCGCCTCGCCGTGGACCGCGCCGGCGAAGGCGCCCGCCAGGCAGGCGATCGAGTCCGAGTCGCCCGAGGAGGCGGCGCCGCGCGCGACCACGTCGACCGGGGAGCCGGGGAAGAGCAGCAGGCAGTACACCGCCGTGGCCAGGGCCTCCTCGGCGATCCAGCCCGCCCCGCCGGCCGTGCACGGGTCGGCGTCCGGGCCGACGAAGCGCACGGCGTCCTCCAGGCCGGTCAGCGCCGCCTTGCACTCGTCCCAGCCGGTCGCGATGAAGGCCTCCGGCGAGCCGGCCATCGAGCGCCGCCAGAGCTGGTCGCCGAGCCAGTCGCCGCGGTACACCTGCCGCTGCGAGTCACAGCGGGCGCGCAGGGCCGCCGGGAGCTCGGCCACGGCCAGCCCGTCGAGCAGCCAGCGCACGGCGAGGGCGGTCAGCTCGGAGGCGGCCAGGCCGGTCGGGTGGCCGTGGGTGAGCGCGGCCTGCAGCTGCGACGCGCCCGCGCGCTCGTCCTCGGACAGGCCCGGCACCAGGCCCAGTGGGGTGACGCGCATGTTCGCGCCGCAGCCCTTGGAGCCGGCCACCGTCGCCTCCCACCACGGCTTCCCGCGGGCGAGGTCTGCGCACGCCTGCATGCACGTGTTGCCGGGCGCCCGGTTGTTCTCGGGGCTGCGCGCCCACGCGACGAACAGCCGGTTCAGGTGCGGCTCGAGCCGGTCGGCGCTCAGCGGGCCCTCGGCGAGCGCGAGCTCGAGGGCGTCGCCGACGGCCAGGGCCATCTGCGTGTCGTCGGTGACCAGGGCGCCCGGCGGCAGGTCGCGGGGGCCGCGCGGGCCGAAGGTGGCCACGATGTCCTCGTAGGACCGGAACTCCGTGGGTTTGCCGAGCGCGTCGCCGAACGCGAGACCGAACAGGGAAGCCTTCACTGACATGCGCCGAAGCTATACCCGCACGACCTCCACGCGGGCCGCCGGGTGGCGGGCGCACACCGCGCGGGCGCGCTCCTCGGCCGCGTCGGACAGGGCCAGGAGGCGCACCGGGCCCGGCATCGACGCGACCGAGGCGTCGAGGCGGTCCGGGGCGGTCACCGGCAGGTGGTTGTAGATCGCGCCCGCGGTCGCGCCGGACGTGCGCTGGATCGTGGAGAGGAAGAGCGTCATCCGGTACGACTCGTAGCCCGTGTCATCCCCGACGACGAGCACGGGGGCGTCGCCGGGCAGCCGCGCGGACGCGCGCAGGAGCAGCCGGGCCTGGTCCGTGCGGGCCGCGACCGGACCGGCCAGCCAGGCGCGCCCCCAGGAGCCGCCCGGCTGGGGATGGTACGGCGTGTCGCCCCGCCCGGCCCCGGTGAGCGCCACGATCGCGACGAGGGCCGGCACCGCCGCCGGCAGCGAGCGGTGGCGCCGGGACACGGCCGGCGGCGGCAGATGCAGCGCGACCGCGCCCGCGCCCACGAGCAGCAGGGCGAAGACGAGGTAGAGCGCCTTGTTCGCGTAGTACCCGCTGCCGACCCCGAACATCCGCTGCCCGGCCAGCAGCACCCCGGCGAACGCGGCGACGGGGACGAACGCGAGCGCGTAACGCCGCCAGATCCGGCTGTGCCGCCCGCGCCGGGTCAGCAGCCCGGTCGCGACCAGCGCGGCGAGGGCGGCCAGGGCGTCGCGGCTCAGCACCAGGTACCCGATCGTGAACAGCGCGGCGGCCTGGTCGGCGAAGAGCAGCCCGTACGCCATCGGCGCGGCCGCGGCCACCCCGCACAGCGCGGCCAGGGCGAGCGCGACCGGGCGGCGGGCGGCCCGGCGCCAGTGCGTGCCCAGCCAGATCAGCGCGGCCAGCCCGACCGGCGGCAGGTAGAGGTAGTAGGTGAAGCCGACCGCCGTGAGCAGCGCGGCGACGAGCAGCAGCTGGTCGCGGACGCGCGGGAGCGGGCGCACGAGCAGCGCCAGCAGCAGGACGGCCTCGGCCAGGCCCAGCACCTGGCTCGGGTAGCCGAAGCTCAGCAGCTCCAGCATCTCCCCGGCCGCGCAGACGGCGGCGATGAGCGCGGCGAGCGGCAGGCACCGGGCCGGGGTCAGCGCGCCCGCGGCGACCCACTGGGCCGCCCAGACCAGAGCCAGGGCCAGGAAGGTGTACCCGGCGATCGTGAACCACAGATAGTGGGTCAGCATGGCGGTACCGCTGCCGAAATCGGAGCCCGAGGACCGGACGAACCCGTCGAGCAGCCCCGCCAGCAGGTGCGAGCCCTGCGGATAGTCGATCATGCCGCCGTAGACGTAGCGCCCGGCCCGCGCGTGGTCGGCGAACAGGTAGCCGCCGGTGCGCCGGATCGCGTCGAAGACCGCCGCGTGCCGGCCCAGGTCCTCGCCGTCGAGCATGATCGCCAGGCGCCGCTCGGCCCCCGCGTGCCACACCGGCCACGCCGCGACCAGGCCCACGACGCCGGCCGCGGCGAGCGCGACCGCGTCGGACCAGCGCGGCCGGGGCAGGCTCGGGCGCCGCCCGGTCGCGGCGGCGAGCAGGATCAGCGCGGTCGCGGCCGTCCCGCCCACGGCGACCGGGTGCAGCCCCCACGGCCAGACCGAGAACCCCAGCCCGGCCGCGCAGGTGGCGCCGAGCAGCAGGGCGGCCGCGAGCATCAGCCGATCGAGGAGGCTGCGGCCGCCGCGCAGCAGCGACGCCGTCGCGAGCAGCAGCAGGGGCGGCACGACGGCCGCCGCGTGGGCCGCGACGACGGCCGTGACCAGCAGCCACGCGGCCGCGACCAGGGCGGCGACGCGCAGTTGAACACGCCGGGGGGAGGGGCTCGGCACGTACATGTAACGATTTATCGGGAAACTTCGTGTCTGCCCGGTTCGTTAGTCCAACGTGACGACGCTGCGCGAGCGGTACGACCCCAAGGCCAACGGCCTCGGCCTGCTGCGGCTCACCCTGGCCCTGTCGGTGCTGGTCGCCCACGCCTGGCCGCTCGGCCTCGGCCGCCCCAACCCCGGCCAGGGCCTCACCCGCGGCCAGACCGACCTCGGCACCCTCGCCGTCGACGGGTTCTTCGTGCTCTCCGGGTTCCTCGTCGCCGCGTCCGCGCGCCGGGGCGGGGCGCTGCGCTTCGCCTGGCACCGCTTCCTGCGCATCTTCCCGGGCCTGTGGGTGTGCCTGGCCGCGACCGCGCTCGCCGCCGCCGTCACCGGGCACGGGGGCGGCCTCGGCTTCGTCCGCGGCAACGCCTCCGGCGCCGTGCACCAGTGGGGGATCGGCACCCTGTTCCTCGACACCCCCTACGGCCGGCTCGTGCAGGGCAGCGTCGCCAACGGGTCGCTGTGGAGCCTGGTGTACGAGCTGCTGTGCTACACCGGCCTCACGGTGCTCATCGCCGCCGGGCTGCCGCGCCGCGCCCCGTGGGCCGTGCCGGCGCTCGCCGCCGTCGCCTACCTCGTCATCGTCGTCGACGCGTGGCGGAACCCGACGACGCCGCAGTACCGCGGCGGGCTCGGCCCGTTCCCGCTGTGGGGCTACGTCGACCTGCAGCTCGCCTGCTACCTGGGGTTCCTGTTCCTGCTCGGCGCCTCCGCGCAGCTGTACGCGCACCGCGTCCCGCTGACGTGGCCGATCGCCGCCGCGGCCGGCCTCGTGCTGGTGGCGAGCCTCGTCTCCGGGGGCTTCTTCGTCGCCGGGTACCCGGCGTTCGCCTACCTGATCCTCTACGCCGCGTGCGCCGTCCCGCCCCGGCTGCACACGGTCGGCCGGGAGCACGACTACTCGTACGGCATCTACATCTACGCGTTCCCGGTCCAGCAGGCCGTCGCGCACCTCGGCGGCGCGGCCTGGGGCCTGGTGCCCTACATCGCGCTGTGCGTGCCCGCGGTGCTGCTCGTGGCCGCCGGCTCCTGGCACCTGATCGAGCGGCCCGCCCTGGCCCTCAAGCACCGCGCGTTCCCGGCGCGGCACCTAACCTTGGCCCGGTGACGCTGACCTTCTCCTGGCGGGGCGCCTTCACCTCGGCCGAGGTGTCCGCCCTGCACGCCCACTGCTTCTCGGCGCCGGGCGAGGCCGACTGGTGGGCCCGGGTCCAGGCCCACAGCCTCGGCTGGGTCGTCGCCCGCGACGGGGCCGCGCTCGCGGGCTTCGTGAACGTCGCGTGGGACGGCGGCGAGCACGCCTTCGTCCTCGACACGATGGTCGCCGCGCCCTACCGCCGCACGGGCGCCGGGACGCGACTGGTGGCCCTGGCCGCCGAGGAGGCCAGGGCCACCGGATGCCGCTGGCTCCACGTCGACTTCGAACCCCACCTCGCGAAGTTCTACCTGGAGTCCTGCGGCTTCACCCCGACGCCGGCCGGGGTCGTCTCACTGGTGCTTCCGTAGCGCCTTCAGGTCCTTGTGCGCGGTCTTGGCGGCCTCGCGGACCGGCGCCACCGCGGCCTTGATCGCGTCGCCGTCCGGCCCCGGCCGGATCGCCAGCAGCGCGTCGGCCTTCCCCGCGAGCGACTTCTGCACGGCGTCGGAGCCCGGCGTCCTGCCCGCCACCGCGAGCTCGGTGTCGATGGCGGCCGTCAGGCGCACCTTCGGCCCGGTGAGGATGAAGACGCGGTAGTCGTACACCATGCTCTGCGCGTCGGCCTTGAGCCCGGCGGCCGTCGTCTCGCCCTGGACCTTGGTCTTGAGCGCGGTCAGGCCGCCGCGCTGGTCGGCGACGAGCTTGGTGAGCGTGTCCTTGTGCGCGGCGGTGAGCTTCCCGGCACCGGCGATCGTGGCGTCGAGCTGCTTGAGCGCGTCGAGCCGCTTGTCGATCCGCGCCGCGATCGCCTGCTTGGCCTGATCGAGGGTGGGGGCCGCGGCCGCGGGTGCGGCGAGCGCGAGCGTGGCCCCGGCGGCGACGGCCGAGGCGAGCAGGGTCTTGACGATCCGGTGCATCAGTCCTCATCCTCCGGAGCCTGGGCGTCCTTGCTGAGCTGCTGCCCGACCTGGTCGAGCAGCCGGTCCACGTCCTCGTCGCCGTTGCCCGGGGCCTGCTGCCCGGCCGGCGCCGTGGTCGCGGTCGTTGCCGGCGGGGGCGCGGTCGCGGGCTGGTGCGTGCGGCTCCTGCCGCAGCCGCCCAGGAACAGCAGCCCCGCCGCCAGCGCGATGGCGAGCGTTCGTCTCATGACGGAGATGGTGCGGGCCGCGGGTAAGCGCAACCCGCGGCCCGATGTAAGCGTTTCGTCAGCGGCGCACGGCCGCGTTGATCGGCGTTTCGTCGGCGGCGCACGGCCGCGGTGATCGGCCTTTCGTCGGCGGCGCACGGCCGCGTTGATCGGCGTTTCGTCGCCGGCGCACGGCCGCGGTGATCTAGGCATTTTGTCGGCGGCGCACGGCCGCGGTGATTGTGGGCGTTTCGTCAGCGGCGCACGGCCGCGGTGACCTCCACCTCGAGGAGCGCGCCCGGCCGGAACAGCCTCGACACCTCGACCGTGGTGCTGGCCGGGGGCGTGCCGGGGAACAGCTCGCGCCGCACCGTCCCGTACGCCGGCAGCATCCCCAGATCGGTCACGAACGTCCGGATGTGCGCGACGTCGGCGAACCCGGCGCCGTGCGCCTCGAGGATGCCGAGGACGACGCGGAAGATGTGCCGCGCCTGGGCCGCCATGTCCCCCTCCCCGACGAGCACCCCGTCGTCGTCGACCGCGATCTGCCCGGCGAGGAACAGCAGCGTCGCGTCGCCGGTGTCGATGCGCGCGACGTGCGAGTAGGGCCCGGCGGGCGGCGTCACACCCGCGGGGCTGTCCAGCATCATGACCATGGTTCACGCCTCTCTGACAAGAACGGAAAGATCCGCATCCGGTACGGCCTGAGTCCCGCCCCGTTCCCGTGCGGCCCGGGCGAGCTTCAGCCGCGCGCCCTCCACGACGGGCACCTCCGCCTGCGCGTCCGCGCGGGGCCGTGCGCCCTCCACGACGGGGACGTTCGTCTGCGCGCCCGCGCGGGGCCGCGTGGCCTCCGCGACGGGGACATCCGCCTGCGCGTCCGCGTGGGGCCGCGTGGTGGCGATGGCCAGGCCGAGGTCCTTGGCGGCCAGCGCGACCGGGAAATGTGCGCCCCGGGCCGGCGCTCCGGCGCGTTCGACGGCGGCCCCGAGCGGCCCGTTGCGCAGCAGCTCGAGCGCGTCCGGGCGGGTGAGCCCGGCCGCCCCGGCGATCGTGAGCACGTCGGCGAGCGCCGCGACCGCGGTGATCATGGCCGCGTTGAGCACCAGCTTGGCCGCCGCGCCCGCGCCGAGGGGGCCGCGGTGCTCGACGGTGCCCAGCGCGTCGAGCACCGGCCGCACCCGCGCCACGTCCGCCGCGTCCCCGCCCGCGAGGATGCGCAACGTCCCCGCGGCCGCGGCCCCGACGCTGCCGCCGACCGGCGCGTCCACGAGCGCGACACCGGCGGGAAGGAGGGCCGCGACCGCGCGTACCGAATCCGGTCCGATCGTCGACATCTCCACGACCACCGTCCCGCGCCCGAGCGGCACGCGCCCGAGCACGTCGAGGACCGCCGCCCCGCCGGTGAGCATGGTGATCACGACCCCGGCCCCGGCCACGGCCGCGGCGAGATCGTCGGCGACGGCGACGCCCGGAAGCGTCCCGCGGGGCGTGCGATTCCAGCCGGTGACGCTCCACCCGGCACCGGCGAGCCGCACGGCGATCGCGGCCCCCATCCGCCCGAGCCCGAGCACGGCGACGTTCAGGTTCATGGGCCCGACACTATGGATCTTCCTCATATGCCACCAGCGAATGTCTGACATCGCGGCCATGCGCCGTGAGAATGTCTGGTTCGTGCAGACCGAGATGCTCGAGGTGTTCCGCGAGGTCGCGCGGCAGCGAACGATAACCGGGGCGGCGGCGACGCTGCGATACACGCAGTCGGCGGTGTCGCGGCAGATGGCCGCGCTGGAGGCCGAGTTCGGGGCGAGGCTGTTCGACCGGCTCCCGCGCGGGGTGGAGCTGACGGCGGAGGGGCGCTGCCTGCTGGAGCACGCGTCGGCGGTGCTCGACCGCCTGGGCGCGGCCCGCCGCGAGGTCCGGGCGGTCCGCGACGCCGAGACGGGCCGCCTGCGCGTGGGCGCCTTCGCGACCGCCGACGCGGCGGTGGTGCCACGGGCCATGGCGCGGTTGCGCTCGTCCCACCCGGATGTGGAGATCTCGCTGGTGGAGGGCGTCACCGCTCGGCTGCTGTCGGCGCTGCTGGTGGGGGACGCGGACGTGGTGCTGGTGAACGCCGGCGCGGATCGGCCGTTCGCGGACGAGCGGTTTCGGCTGCATCATCTGGTGGACGAGCCGTTGTTGCTGGGTGTCGGGGGCTCGCATCGGCTGGCTGGCGGTCGCGGGGGAGTCGGAGCTGATCCGACATCCTGGCGGATGTCGGAAATGTCGCCGGGGGATGGCGAAATCGGGCGGCGGGTCGTCCGGCTGCGGGAGGTGGCCGGCGAGGCGTGGGTCGCCGGGTCGGCGCGGGTGGAGGAGACGCTGCTCGGGGCGAGTGCGCGGCTCGGGTTCCGGCCGCGGATCGAGTTCGTGGTGCAGGAGTGGACGGCGAAGTTCGGGTTCGTGGCGGCCGGGCTCGGGGTGACGCTCGTGCCGGGGCTCGCCGCTCGGACCGCGCCGGCCGATGTCGTGCTCCTGCCGCTCGATCCCGCCGAGGTGCCGCCGCGAACCGTGGTGGCGGCGACGTTGGCCGGGCGCACGGTGCCGCCGGTCGTCGAGGCGTTCCTAGTGACCCTGCGGGTCGAGGTGGCGGCCGCGCTGCGGGACATTCCCCGGGCGGAGGTGCAATAGCGCGCCTTCGCGAGGGGAGGTGCAATTGCGCGCCGCGTGACCCGGCGCGCGTGGGGGATCGGGCGGGTCGAGGTGGCGGCCGCGCTGCGGGACATTCCCCGGGCGGAGGTGCAATAGCGCGCCTTCGCGAGGGGAGGTGCAATTGCGCGCCGCGTGACCCGGCGCGCGTGGGGGATCGGGCGGGTCGAGGTGACGGCCGCGCTGCGGAGCGCCGGGTGCGAGTCGCGGGTTGAACACCGCCCGGCATGGCGAGCGCGCGGCCGGGAAGTCGCGGCGGGGGAAGCCGGTCAGGCCTCCTCGGCCGTTGCCGGCTCCGGGAGCGGGGACGGGGTGTGGCGGATGCGCCGCAGGCCCACCGCGGCCGAGACGCCCGCGGCCGCCACGTCCGCGAGGGTGAACAGCAGGCGGGAGACGAGCGTCAGAGCCCAGGCCGTCGGCCACGGCAGGCCCAGACCGACCAGGGCGATCGCCATCAGGAACTCGCGCGCGCCGAGGCCCGACGGGGCGACGATCACGAACGTGCTGATGCTCATGGCCAGGGCCATGGCGAAGACGGAGCCGACCAGGCCGTGCACGCCGGGGAGGTGGGCGCGGACCAGGAACCAGATGTGCACGCCCGCGGCCAGGTAGCCCACGGCGCACCAGGCGCTGCTCACCAGGACCGCGCGCCAGGTGATCGGGCGGTCCAGGGCCGGGCGGCGCAGGATGCGCATGGCGCGGCCGACCAGGTACGTCAGCAGCGGCGGATAACAGCACGCCAGGCCGAACGGGAGCAGGATCACCGCGCACCAGACGGCCACGGCGGCGAAGGTCTGGTGCTTCGTCGCGTCGGCGCCGTCGAAGGCCACGCCGAAGCCGGGGGCGGTCAGCACCAGGCCGACCGTCACGCCCAAGCCGGTGACCACGGCCGAGCCGATGAAGACCTTCGCGCGCGAGACACCGACGCGGCGGCCGAGCTCCATCTGGACCACGTACGCCCACACGGTGCCCGGCAGATACTTGCCCAGGGCGCCGATGAGCTGGATGGGCGCGGCGTCGCGGATGCGCAGGGGGTGGTCGAGACTGCCGACCATCGAGCGCCAGGCCATCATCGTGGCCCAGAGGCACGCCACGGCGGCGGCCAGGGACGCGGCCAGCGACGGCCACGACAGGCTCCGGAACGTCGCCGAGACCGAGGACCACTGCTGGACCGTGGTGGCGATGATGAAGTACGCGATCGCGAGCGCCGCGAGGATGCGTACCACCTGAATCACGCGGGCGCGCCACGGGCGGGCCGGTTTCGCGGGAGCCGCCGGGGCCTGCGTGCCGTCGTCCATTGCCACCCCACTCACGGTCGGTCACGCTAGCACGCCATCCGAGACCCCTAAGATGGCGCGATCCGAGGTGAAGGAGTCTGCCGTGCGGTACGTCGTCATCGGAGGAGGCATCGTCGGACTGGCGACCGCCCATCGGCTGGTCCAGGACCGGCCCGACGCCCGGGTGACCGTGGTGGAGAAGGAGCCGGGCTGGGGTGCCCACCAGACCGGGCACAACTCCGGGGTGATCCACGCCGGGGTGTACTACAAGCCGGGTAGCCTCAAGGCCACGCTCTGCAAGGCCGGCAGCGCCTCGATGGTCGAGTTCTGCGCCGAGCACGGGATCGCCCACAAGGTCACCGGCAAGCTCATCGTCGCGACCGGGGAGGACGAGCTGCCGCGGCTGCGGGCGCTGTACGAGCGGGCCCTGGCCAACGGGCTCCCGGTGCGCATGGTGAGCCAGGGGGAGGCGCGGGAGTACGAGCCGGAGGTCGCCTGCGTCGAGGGCATCCACGTGGCCTCGACGGGGATCGCCGACTACAAGGCCGTGTGCGTGAAGCTCGCCGAGCTCGCCGAGAAGGCGGGCGCGACGCTGCGGCTCAACACCGCCGTGGTCGGCATCCGGGCCAACGGTCGCGAGGTCGTCGTACGCACGACGACCGGCGACATCACCGCCGACGTGCTCGTGAACTGCGCGGGCCTGCACGCCGACCGGGTCGCCCGGATGGCCGGGATCAGTCCGCCGGCGCGCATCATCCCGTTCCGCGGGGAGTACTACGAGCTGCGCCCCGACCGCCGCCATCTCGTCAACGGCCTCATCTATCCGGTGCCGGACCCGCAGTTCCCGTTTCTGGGAGTACACCTGACGAAAATGGTCGACGGGAGCGTGCACGCGGGACCGAACGCGGTGCTGGCGATGGCCCGCGAGGGCTACACGTGGGGGCGGATCCGGCCCCGGGACGTGGCCGACGCCGCCACCTATCGCGGGTTGTGGGCGCTGGGGCGCAAGCATCTGCGGTACGGCCTCACCGAGGTCCGCCGATCCCTGTCCAAGCGACGCTTCGCCGAGAGCCTGGCCCGGCTCGTGCCCGCGGTGACCGCGGCGGACCTGGTGCCGGCCGAGGCCGGGGTGCGCGCCCAGGCGATCACGCCGGCCGGCGACCTGGTCGACGACTTCCTCATCGTGACCGAGGGGCGGCAGGTGCACGTGCTCAACGCACCTTCCCCGGCGGCGACGAGCTCGCTGGAGATCGCCAAGTACATCACCGCGCGTCTGCCGGTATAGGGTGCCCGCTGTGCGAAGGGTGCTGATGGCCGTCGTTGCCCTCTCCGCCACGCTCGTCGCCGGGTGCGACGACGCCGGCGCGAGTCCGGCCGCCCCGCCTTCGACCGCCCCGGCGGCGGCCGCGGGCGGCGCGTGCCAGCTGCTGGACTTCGGCATGGTGAACGCGAAGCTCGGGCTGAACCTGAGCGTGGCCGCGGGCGCGTCGATGGACAACTCGTTCAGCTGCGTGCTGCAGACGGCGGCGGGCAGCTACCCGGACCTGGTGCTGTCGGTGACCACGACGACCATCGGGGCCGACGTGTTCAGCTCCAGCATCGCGCCCAAGGGCGCGCAGGCGGTGGAGGGGCTGGGCCTGGTCGGGTACCAGCGGCCGACGCCCGCCGCGGAGAACGCCGGCCCCGGCACGGAGAAGGCCGGCCCCGGCGTGGAGGTGGGCTGGCTGGCCGGCAACAAGCGGATCATCAAGCTGTCGCTGCGGCTGGCTCCCGATGCCGGGGACGACAAGGCCGCGGCGGAGATGCCCAAGATGGTTGAGCTGGCCAAACTCATCGACCTGAGCAGTCTGTGACGCTGATTTCACTGTGCGTTCGCGGTTTTTCGGCCCATGCTAGCGTTGAATTGAGCTGAACGGCCGACGCCGGTCAGCGGTGTGCCCGACGGAACTGCTCCTCCGGATCGCCGAAGTATCGCCACGGCCAGATCGCCGGCCGGTCGCCCCCGAGCTCGAGGTGCGTGCGCAGGCGCTCGGGTTCGCCGGCCTGGTGGTAGAGGGCCGCGAAGGCCTGGTGCGCGCTCATCGTCCACGGGTGCGTGGCGAAGTCGTCGTAGCCGGCGACGAGGCGGTCGGCGGCGGCATCGGTCTCGCGGCGGACCTTGGTGTCGGCGAAGTACCGCCAGGCACGCCAGAACCGGCCGACGACGTTGCCGCGCAGCATGCCGTCGACGTAGCCCTCGATGTGCGCGAGGGCAACGAGCGCGTGCAGCGGGTGACCGTCGGGGCGCTCGGCGCTTCGGGTCTGGGCGAAGGCGATAACCTTGTCCTGGCTGCCGTACCAGCGCCGGGTGAGGCCGGTCAGGTGCCGGGTGTGGGCCGCGTAGAGGTCGGGCTGCAGCACGCACGCCCGCTTGAACGCGTCGGCCGCCTCGGTCCTGTGCAGCGGGGCGCAGACGACGGCGCCGGCGAGTTCGCTCCACGGCACCGGGTCCTCCCGCGAGAGTGCGGCGGCCTGGCGGAGGGCGGTTCTGGCCTCGGCCACGAGGACCTGCTGCTCCTGGACCAGGCGGTCGGTCGCCAGCGGGCCGGTGTGGTTGTCCTCGCGGGCGGCCCAGGCGGCGGCGGAGAGTGCGGCGCCGAGGAGGAGCCAGCGTTCCGGGCGGTACGCCTGCTGCGCCGCCACCTCGCGGAGCCGGTCCAGGCGCCGGGTGCCGGCGGCGCCGAGGATCGCCACGACGTGTTCGCGGTGGGCCGGGTCGTCGGTGTCGGCGATCAGCTCCAGGGCCGGGGTCGGGTCGGCGTCGTCTGCCAGGGCCCAGTGGGCCTTCTCTAGGGGTTCGTCGAAGAAGGCCTGGTCGAATGCCACGTGCTCAGGTTAGGTGCGGGAATATCGGATTTGTTGGCTTGAGTGGGGATATCACCCGAGATTGAGGGATTAGCCCGCTTTGGGTGATATGCGGAGATCGGAGCCGGCGGGCGTCGGCGACGGGCGAGTAGGTGCGACATGGGCGGATCGCGGCCGAATTTGGCGTTATGTCGCTATGTGCGCATGGTGAATGATTAGAGCGTGCGCTCGTCGTAGCGGGCCCTCGCCGCCGCCACGTCGGCTCGGTGGCGTTCGGCCCAAGTCGTCAGGGCTGACAAGACGGCCTGGAGCTCCAGGGCCATCGGGGTCAGTGAATACTCCACCCGGGGCGGCACCGTCGGGTAGCTCGTGCGCAGGACCAGGCCGTCGCGTTCCAGGTTGCGCAGGGTCAGGGTCAGCATGCGCCGGCTGATGCTGGGAATCGTCCGTTCCAGGGCCGAGAAGCGGATCGGGCCGGGAGCCGCCGCCACCAGGATCGACACGCTCCACTTGGAGCCGACCCGGTCCAGCACGTCCTCGACGGAGCAGGGGCCGCACTCGGCAGAGGAGAAGGGCGGTGGTGGGTGTTGCGACATGCGCGGTCCCACCACCCCTCCCGAGCGTCAATGAACCTAGGCCGCCGCGACGAAGACGCGCGACGCCACCTCGCGCGGCAGGCGGATGCGCTCGCCCTCGCGGTCGATGGACACGCCGTCGCGCTCCTGGGCGACGGTGACCGTCGCGCCCGGGTCGATGCCCGCGGTGTGCAGCTGGCGCAGCACGTCGGCGTCCGTCTGGACCGACTCGCAGATGCGGCTCACGACCACGGAGCCGGCCAGGCCGGGGAAGGCCAGGTTGCGCTCCGGGTCGGCGTGCTCGCCGGGGGCCTCGCCCCGCAGGCCGTCCAGGCCGGGGATCGGGTTGCCGTAGGGCGAGCGCGTCGGGCGGCCGAGGAGCTCGTACACCCGCTGCTCGACGGCGTCGCTCATCACGTGCTCCCAGCGGCACGCCTCCTCGTGGGCCTCCTCGTAGGGCAGGCCGATCACGTTGACGAGCAGCAGCTCGGCGAGGCGGTGCTTGCGCATGACGGCGACCGCGTGCTCGCGGCCCTGGTCGGTGAGCGCCAGGTGGCGGTCGCCCTCGACGATGAGCAGGCCGTCACGCTCCATGCGGGCTACCGTCTGGCTCACGGTCGGGCCGCTCTGGTGCAGCCGCTCCGCGATGCGCGCACGCTTGGGGACGACACCCTCCTCTTCGAGCTCGAGGATCGTCTTCAAATACATCTCGGTGGTGTCGACTAGGTCGTTCACTGCCGTTGCCCTCCCGGTACGCGATGGTACTCGCTGCGTACGACAAGATTGGAGCGTGACAGCCAACCGGGCGATCTTGAACGTCGCCGCTCTCGCCGAGCTGGTGCGGTCCGCCCAACCGCCGACTCTTCTCGATGTGCGCTGGACCCTCGCGAAGGACGGCCGGGCCGCCTATGCGGCCGGTCATCTGCCTGGCGCGGTCTTCGTCGATCTCGACGAGGACCTCTGTGGGCCGCCCGGCGCCGGTGGGCGCCATCCGCTGCCCGATCCCGCCGCGCTGGAGGCCGCGCTGCGGAGACTTGGGGTCCGCGCCGAGCACCCGGTGGTGGTGTACGACGCAGGCGGGAGCAATCCTACCGGTGCCGCGGCGCGCGCCTGGTGGACGCTGCGCTGGGCGGGCATCGATGACGTGCGGGTGCTCGACGGCGGTTACGCGGCGTGGGTCGGGGCTGGACTCCCCGTGACGACCGAGGTGCCGGAACCGGACGAAGGCGACGTAACGGTGACACCCGGAGGGATGACGGTCTGGACCGAGGCCGAGGCGAGCGATCCGCGTAACACGTTGCTGGACGCCCGGGTCGAGCAGCGGTACCGCGGCGAGGCCGAGCCGGTGGATCCGGTCGCCGGGCACATCCCCGGTGCGATCAACCTGCCGGCCGCACGGACCGTCGACGAGCACGGGCTCCTGACGGCCATCGCCGCGCCGGCCGGGGCGGGCGCCTACTGCGGCTCCGGGGTCACGGCGGCGCAGCTGGTCCTCGCGCTGCACGAGCAGCAGCAGGAGGCGCCGCTCTACGTGGGATCCTGGAGCCATTGGATCACCGATCCCGAGCGCCCCATCGCGAAGGAGAACCCATGAGCACGCTGGTCGTGTGGGATGAGCGGCTCCTGCGGTACGACATGGGCGATCATCCCCTCGACCCCGTCCGGGTCGAGCTGACCATGGACCTCGCCCGCCGCCTCGGCGTCCTCGACCGCCCCGGCGTCGTGCTCGAGCGGGCGGAGCCGGCCACCGACGCCATGCTCGCCACCGTGCACGACCCCGACTACATCGCGGTGGTGAAGGCGGCCTCGACGGGCCGGCGGATCAATCTCATGGGCCTCGGTACCACCGACAACCCCACCTTCGCCGGCATGCACGACGCGAGCGCCCTGATCGCGGGCGCGACCCGGCGCGCGGCCGAGGCGGTGTGGACCGGCGAGGCCGAGCGCGCGGTCAGCGTCTCCGGCGGCCTGCACCACGCGATGCCGGACCGGGCCGCGGGCTTCTGCGTGTACAACGACCCCGCCGTCGCGATCAAGCGGGTGCTCGAGCTCGGGGCGGAGCGCGTGGCGTACGTCGACATCGACGTCCATCACGGCGACGGCGTGCAGGAGGTGTTCTGGAACGACCCCCGCGTGCTCACCGTCAGCCTCCACGAGTCGCCGCGCACGCTCTTCCCCGGCACCGGCTTCCCCGACGAGACCGGCGGCCCCGACGCGCCCGGCTCCGCCGTGAACGTCGCGCTGCCGCCCGGCACCGGCGACGGCGAGTGGCTGCGCGCCTTCCACGCCGTCGTGCCCGGGGTGCTGCGCGCGTTCCAGCCGCAGCTGCTCTTCACGCAGTGCGGCGCGGACACGTACCGCCACGACCCCCTCGCCAACCTCCGGCTCACCGTGGACGGGCAGCGGGCGGCGTACCTCGCGCTGCGCGACCTCGCCGCGGAGGTCGCCGGCGGCAAGTGGGTCGCGAGCGGGGGCGGCGGCTACGCGCTGGTCGAGTGCGTGCCCCGGGCCTGGACGCACCTGCTCGCGGTGCTGACCGGCGAGGCCCTCGACCCGGCACTGGAGCTGCCCGCGGCGTGGCGCGAGCTCGCCGAGCGGCGCCGGCCCGGCCACCCGCTGCCGGAGACGATGACCGACGGCGGGGTCACGAGCTACGAGCCGTGGGTGCCGGGCGAGTCACCGGACGCGGTCGACCGCACGATCATGGCGACCCGGCGCACGGTGTACCCCTTCTTCGGCCTGGATCCCCACGACCCGAGGGACTAATGGCGCACGGCGGCCTCGAGCCGGGTCAGGCGCTGCTTGATGCGGTCCAGCTCGGCGAGCATCTCCGTCTCGGCGGCGGCGGAGGTGCCGTAGGCCGTGTCCGGCGACGCGCTCGCCCGCAGCGTGGCGAGCTCGTCCTGCAGCGCGATCAGCGTCTGCGCGACCACGTCGAGGAACTGGTCGACCTCGTCCTCGTCGTAGCCACGCTTGCCGAACGGCGCCTTGGCGAACCGCAGCGCCTGCACGTCCGCCGGGGTCAGCATCATGGCAGACACGGTAACCCAGACGGGTGGAAACTATGCGGGTGAACGACGTTTCGGCCACGCGGGCCGCGGATGTGCTGCTCTCGGACGGGACCACCGTCCACTTGCGACCGATCCGGCCCGACGATGCGGAGCGGATCGTGGCGCTGCACTCGCGGTTCTCGGAGCGGACCCGATACCTGCGGTACTTCTCGGCGTACCCGCGCATCCCGCAGCGCGACCTGGACCGGTTCGTCAACGTCGACCATCACGACCGCGAGGCGTTCGTGGTCGAGCACTCGGGCGAGCTGATCGCGGTGGGCCGGTACGACCGCCTCGGCACCGGCTCCCACCAGGCCGAGGTCGCCTTCGTGGTCGAGGACGCGCACCAGGGCCGGGGCATCGGCTCGGTGCTCATCGAGCACCTCGTCGCCGCGGCCGGCACCGAGGGCATCACCGAGTTCGAGGCCGACGTGCTGCCGGTCAACCAGGCGATGCTGCGCGTGTTCATGGCGGCCGGCTTCCACATCGAGCGCGAGTTCGCCGACGGCGTCGTGCACCTGTGGTTCCCGATCAAGGCGACCCCCGACTCCCTGCGCGTGCAGCAGGCCCGCGAGCAGCGCGCCGAGGCCCGTTCGATCGCCCGGCTGCTCAACCCGCGCGCGGTCGCGGTCTACGGCGCGCGTTCGGGCGGCTCGGGCATCGGCGCGGCCCTCCTGGCCCACCTCAAGGGCGCCGGCTTCGCCGGAGAGCTGGTGCCGGTCCACCCGTCCGCGACGGTCGTCGGGGGCCTTCCCGCAAAACCGAGCCTCATCGGTACCGCCAATGCCGACCTCGCCGTCATCGCCGTACCCGTGGAGTCCGTGCCCGACGTGGTGGCCGACTGCGCCGCGGCCGGGGTGCACGGCCTGGTCATCGTCTCGGCCGGCTTCGCCGAGGCCGGCCCGGCCGGGGCGCGGGCCCAGGCCGCCCTGCTGCGGGCGGTGCGCGACCACGGGATGCGCCTGGTCGGGCCCAACTGCCTCGGGGTGGCCAACACCGATCCGGGGGTACGGCTCAATGCCACGCTCGCCCCCCTGCTGCCCCGCGCCGGGCGGGTCGGCTTCTTCAGCCAGTCCGCGGCGCTGGGCACGGCGCTGCTGGCCGAGGCCGACCGGCGCGGGCTGGGCCTGTCGACGTTCATCTCGGCCGGCAACCGGGCCGACGTGTCCGGCAACGACGCGCTGCAGTACTGGCGCGAGGACCCGCACACCGACGCCGTCCTGCTCTACCTGGAGACCTTCGGCAACCCGCGCAAGTTCGCCCGCATCGCCCGGGAGCTGGCCCGCCGCAAGCCGGTCGCGGCGGTGGCGAGCCCGGTGCGCCCGCCGGCCCTCGACGCGGTGACCGTCGGCCCCGACGCCCGCGGGGTGGCCGCGCTCTTCGCGAGCTCCGGCGTCATCCGCGTCGACACCGTCGGCGAGCTGTTCGACGTGGGCCTGCTCATCGCGGGGCGCCCGCTGCCGACCGGCGACCGCCTCGCCGTGGTCACCAACGCGGCCGCGCTGGGCGTGCTCACGGTCGCGAAGGCGCCGGCCGCGGGGCTGCGCATCGCCGAGGGGTACCCGCGCGACCTCGGCCCCGCCGTGAGCGACGTCGACTTCGTGCGGGCCGTGCACGCCGCCCTCGACGACGAGGGGGTGGACGCCGTCGTGGCCGCGTACGCCCCGGCGCTCGCCGAGCGCGACCAGCTCGGCGTGGCCGAGCTCCTGCGCGTGTCGACGGCCGGCGCGCCGCGCCCGCTCGCCGTGGTCATGCCGGCCGACCCGTCGTTCACGGTCGCGCCCGCGTACGGCGACGAGGACCCGCCCGCCCTGCCGATGTTCCCGGCGATCGAGGAGGCGGTGCGCGCCCTCGGCCGGGTCGCCCGCTACGCCGCGTGGCGCCGCGAGCCGATCGGCACGCTGCCCGACCTGCCCGGCGTCGACTCCGCGCGCGGCACCGAGGTCGCGACCGCCCTCGCGCTGCGCGGCGCCGGCGACGGGGGCGAGGCGGACGAGCTGCTGGCCGCCTACGGCATCCCGGTCGTGCCGAGCCGCTGGGCCTCCGGCGAGGGGGTGCCCGGCGTCGCGGTCGCGGTGGGCCTGCCGGTCGCCCTCAAGGTGGCGACGAAGCCCTGGCGGCACCGGATCGACCTGGGGGCGGTACGGCTGAATCTCACCTCCCCGGCCGCCGTCGCGGAGGCCTATGCCGAGCTCGAACGCCTCTTCGGCCGCGGGGTGGAGGTCGTCGTCCAGCCGATGGTCGCCCCCGGCGTCGCGTGCGTCGTGGAGGTCGTCGACGACCCGTCGTTCGGCCCGGTCGTCGGCTTCGGCCTCGGCGGCGAGGCGGCTGACCTGCTCGGCGACCGCGCGTGGCGCCCGGTCCCGCTGACCGACCGCGACGCGGCCGCCCTGGTCCGGGCCCCGCGGGCGGCGCCGCTGCTGACCGGTTACCGCGGCGCGGACCCGGTGGACCTGGACGCGCTGGCCGACCTGCTGGTGCGCGTCGGGCGCCTCGTGGACGAGCAGCCGGCCCTGTCGTCGCTGACCCTGAACCCTGTCCTGGCACGCCCGTCGGGCCTGGCGGTGCTGCACGCGAGCGCCGAGTTCGCGCCGCACCAGTCCCGCCCCGACAGCGGCCCGCGCCGCCTCTGACCGCTCCCGCGCGGCCCGTCCTCAGCCGGCCCTGCCCCGCAGGGCGGCCTCGAGCCGGTCGCGGGCCTCGGTCTGGGCGGCGATGCGTTCGTTGAGGATCGCCAGCCGTTCCCGGGCCACCCGCAGGCCCGCCGCCGAGGGCGGCACGGCGGTGACGTCGCCGTCGAGGCAGGGCAGGAACGCCCGCACGTCGTCCAGCGTGAGCCCGGCGGCCAGCAGGTGACGGATGTTGCGCACCCGCGCCGCGGCCCGCTCGTCGTAGACGCGGTAGCCGTTGGCGGCCCGCCCGGAGGAGATCAGCCCGGCCTGCTCGTAGTGCCGCAGCGCGCGGGCGGTCGTCCCGGTCGCCCGGGCCAGCTCGCCGATCCGCACCGCCACCTCCGGTCCTGTCGCGCCGCGGTGCCGCGCCGCCTCCGAGCCCGGTCACGCCACGGCCGCTCCGCCGTCGACCGGGAGCACCACGCCGGTGACGAACGATGCGGCCGGCGCGGCGAGCCGGGTGATCGCCCAGGCTATCTCCTCGGGGCGGCCGATCCGGCCCAGCGGCGTGTGTGCCAGCTGCCACTCCCGCAGCGCGGCCATCCGCTGGGGCGTCAGGCCCTGGTGCTCGCCGATCGGGGTGGCGACCGCGCCGGGGGCGACCGCCACCACCCGGATGCCGCGGGGCGCCAGCTCGACCGCCCAGCTGCGGGTCAGCAGGTCCAGGGCGGTCTTGGTCGCGGCGTACACCGCGTTGCCGGGCCAGGCCCGCTGCCCCACCGCCGTGCTGACGTTGACGATCACGCCGCCGGGCGCGGCCAGGAGCGGCAGCGCGGCCTGGGCCAGCAAGATCGGGGCGACGAGGTTGGTGGAGATCTGCGGCGCGATCAGGTGCGGGGTGAGGGTGCCAAGGGCGCCGCCGCGCACGATGCCGGCGTTGTTGACGAGCACGTCCAGCCGGCCGTGGGCCTGCGACACCGCCCGGATGACCCGCTCGGGCCCGTCCTCGGCGGTGATGTCGGCGGGCAGCGGCACGATCCGGTCGTGCCCGGCCGCGGTCTCCAGCAGCGGCTCGTGCCGCCGGCCGACCGCCACGACGTGCGCGCCCTCGGCGGCGAAGGCGTGCGCGGTGGCCCGGCCGATGCCGGTGCCGGCCCCGGTGACCACGACGACGCGGTCCCGCTGCGGTGCGTTGGTGTCCATGGCGCCGATCGTGCAACCCTGCCGCCTACGGCAAGGTCAAGACCGGTCGCCGGCGTACGCGACAGGGCCGCCCCGGAGATCCGGGGCGGCCCTGTGTTCAGCAGCTTCAGGAGGCGTACGCCTCGAGGCGCTTCGCGCGCGACGGGTGGCGCAGCTTCAGCAGCGTCACCTTCTCGATCTGGCGGATGCGCTCGCGGGACAGGCCGAACTCGCGGCCCACCTCGTCCAGGGTGCGCTGGCGGCCGTCGTCCAGGCCGAAGCGCAGCCGGATGACCGCCTGCTCGCGCTGCGACAGCGTCGAGAGCACGATCTCGACCTCGGAGCGCAGCATGCCCTGCGACACGCTGTCGGCCGGCTCCTCGCGCGGGTCGATGCGCGCCACGAAGTCGCCCAGGGCGCTCTCGCCGTCCTCGCCCACGGCCTGGTCCAGGCTCACCGGCTCGCGGTCGTAGGAGATCAGCTCGATGACCTGGTACTCCTCGACGCCCAGGGCCGCGGCGATCTCGGCCACGACGGGCTCGCGGCCCAGCGAGGCGGAGAGGTCCCGGCGGACCCGGACCATGCGGTTGACCTGCTCGACCATGTGCACCGGGATGCGGATGGTGCGGGCCTGGTCGGCCATGGCGCGGGTGATGGCCTGGCGGATCCACCAGGTGGCGTAGGTGGAGAACTTGTAGCCCTTGGTGTAGTCGAACTTCTCGACGGCGCGGATGAGGCCGAGGTTGCCCTCCTGGATGAGGTCCAGGAAGGCCATGCCGCGGCCGGTGTACCGCTTGGCGATGCTCACGACCAGGCGCAGGTTGGCCTCGAGCAGGTGGGCCTTGGCGGCGCGCCCCTCGCGGACCACGATCTCGTAGGTGTTCATCCACGCCGGGTGGACCGCGCCGCTCGAGAGCTTCTCCTCGGCGTACAGGCCGGCCTCGATCTTCTTGGAGAGATCGACCTCCTGCTCGGCGGTGAGGAGCTTGGTGCGGCCGATCGTGTTGAGGTACGCGCGAACCAGATCCGCTGAGACGCCCGTGTTGTCGAGCGCGTGCTCCTGCTCGTGCTGTTCGTCGGCCTCAACGTCGACGGCGTTGAACTCCGTGTTCTCACTCAGCGGCTGGGCCACTTCGCTCGCCTCCCGTGTGGATTGACAAGTGGCGCGATCATTCCTGCGAGAAGTAGCTTCGCTGAGCGGGCGTGAAGTGACGGTGAGGCGGCGCAGCCGTGGCACGAATCCGTGAGTCTCAGACCTCCAGCAATACGGTCCGCGGTCCGACGTTCACACTTTCGACGAGCATGTGCGTGCGGAATCGCCCGGTTTCCACGGTTGCGCCCCGGTTTCGCAGGGCGGCGCAGAAGGCCTCGATGAGCGGCTCGGCGGCCTCCGGGCGGGCCGCGGCGATCCAGGTCGGGCGCCGGCCCTTGCGCGCGTCGCCGTACAGGGTGAACTGCGAGACGACGAGCAGTGGCGCGCCGGTGTCGGCCGCGGACCGCTCGTCGTCGAGGATCCGCAGCTCGTGCACCTTGCGGGCCAGCGTTTCGGAGATTTCGGACGTGTCCGAATGGGTCACGCCGACGAGCACCAGCAGCCCGTCGGCGATCGAGCCGACGACCGTGTCCCCGACGGTGACGCTCGCCCGGCTGACGGTCTGGACTAGGGCGCGCACGGCAGCAGGACCCCCCGCTCGACCAGATGCGACACCAGGGGGACGGCCACGTCGGCGAGCACCCCGGCCGGTACGCCATGGGCGGCCGCCAGCAGGTCGACCTGGTCCTGCAGGGTCACGGAACCGTCGCACGCGCCCACGAGGGTCAGCGCGACCGGGTCCACCTCCTCGACCCACCGCAGCCCGTCGGGCAGGACGAGCAGCTGCTGCCCGACCTCCCAGCCGTCGGCCCCGAGCCCGGCCTCCTGGCGCAGCGTCAGCCCGGGCGCGGCGACGAGGCGGCTGCGCAGCAGGTCGGCGTGGCGCAGGAAGTCCTGGCGGTCGAACCAGTCGCCGATGAGCGGGCCGAGGTCGCCGCCGACGGTGTGCCGGAGGTCCTCGATGCGCACGGTCGGGTCGTCGTGCCCGCCGGCGCGCAGGGTGATCAGGCCGAAGCCGACCGCGTCGACGCGCTGGGCGTCGAACCAGTCGAGCCAGGCCGCGGCCAGGGCGGGCTGCCGCGACGGGTCCTCGGAGGCGTCGGCGAGCCACAGGTTGACGTACGCCAGCGGATCCGAGACCTCGCGCTGGATGACCCAGGCGTCCAGCCCGGTGCCGGCCAGCCAGTCGTTGACGCGCTCGGTCCAGTCCTCGCCCGCGACGTGCAGCCAGTTGGCCAGGAACTGCATGTGCCCGCCGTCGGCGAGCAGGCCAGGGGCGGCGGCGACGAGCTCGGCGCAGACGGCGTCGCCGGGGCGGCCGGAGTCGCGGTAGGTGTGCGCGGTGCTCCCGGGGCCGGCCACGAACGGCGGGTTGCTGACCACGAGGTCGAAGCGGCGGCCGGCGACCGGGCGGGTGAGGTCGCCCTCGAGCAGCTCCCACTCCAGGCCGTTGAGGGCCGCGGTGGTGGCCGCGAAGCGCAGGGCCCGCGGCAGCACGTCGGTCGCGGTGACCCGGCTCGCGTGGGTCGACAGGTGCAGCGCCTGCACGCCGCAGCCGGTGCCGAGGTCGAGCGCGGTGCCGACCGGGCGGCGCAGGGTGGCGGCGGCCAGGGTGCTCGACGCGCCGCCGATGCCGAGCACGTGGTCGCCGGGCAGCGGGCGGCCGGGGCGCATGCCGGCGGAGAGGTCGGCGACGACCCACCAGTCGCCGTACGGCTCCAGCTCCAGGGCGGCCCGGACGCCGTCCGGCTCGGCGGACAGCAGCGGGGCGGCCGACTCCAGCGGCAGCGGGGCGAGCGCCGCCGCGACCCGGTCGAGCGGCTCGGTCTGGCCGCAGATGAACAGCCGGATCAGGGTGTCGAGCCGGCCCCCGGCCTCGGTGACGCGCAGGGCGGCCCGGAAGTCGTTGCGCGCGCACGCGGCCGAGGCGTCCTCGCCGAGATGCCTGCGAATGCCGTCGGAGGTGTACCCGGCCGAGCCGAGCGCCTCGCGCAGCTGTGCCATGGCGGTGTTGTCCAGCAGAGCGTCCACCCTGCCATCCTGGTACGTCAGCGTTGATCGATGCTTATGCAGGCCACGACTCGCGACGCGTCCTCGGTGAGGAACAGCTGGAAGTGGGTCGGCGGGTTCTCGATCTTCGCCTCGCCGACCCGCAGCGGCCTGTCGCCCGAGGTCTGCAGCACGCCGATGGCCTCGGCGCTGCCGAGCATCGGGTTGCCGATCCGCTCCATGTGCTGGGCCCGCCGGGAGTAGCTGCGCGCGAGCTGGTCGGCGGGCAGGGTGTGGTCCCACACCACGTATTCGGCGCCGGCTCGGATCGCGGCGCGGCACGCCTCGAAGGCCGCTCCCGGCTCCTCGGCGAGGAGCCGGAGCAGTGCTTCACGCTCCATGAGCAATATGACCATAAAGCATGGAATTTGACCAGGTTCCTAACCGCAGTTCTTGAGCGCTTGACGGATCTCGGCCGGGGCCTTGTCGCACGCGTTCTTGGCGCCGGCCGCGACCGCGACCCACATCGCCTTGGCGTCGTCGAAGTGGAACAGGACCGTCGCGCGGTCGCCCTCGGTGCGGGCGGTGGCGTACCGCGCCACGCAGCTGACGTCCGTGAGTCCCTTGCCGAGCTGCACGGCCGCGGCGACCGTGGGGTCGGCGGCGAGGGCCTTCTCCAGCGCGGGCGCGTCGACGGGGCACCCGTTCGGCGCGCTGACACCGGGCTTGAGCGGCGCGGGGCCGGTCTGCGGCAGCAGGGAGGTCTGGTCCGGGGTCGGGAGGGCGGGGGACTGTGACTGGTCCGACCCGCCGGAGCAGGCCGCAAGGGTGACGGCCGCTCCGGCGAAGACAGCGAGGAGTGTGTATCTCACCCCGGCAATTTACGACACTCGATCGGGTTAGTTCTGGCAACCCTTGAGGTGTGTCGCGATGTCCTCGGGCACGGTCTCCCGGCAGACGCCGTCGGTGCCGCCGATGACCGCGGCCCACGTCTTCTTCGCGGCGTCGTACTTGAACAGCACGACGGCCGGGTCCAGGTTCGTCGGCTGCGTGACGGCGGTGGCCCAGCCGGCGTAGCAGCTGATGTCCTTGAGCCCCTTGCCGAGCACGAGGGCCCCGGCGACCTCGGCGTTGCCCTGGAACGCCTTCTGCAGCACGGCGGCCGTGACCGGGCAGCCGGAGGCCGCGCCGCTCGCGCCGGCCGCCGGTGCCTTGCTGCTCGCCGCGGCGCTCGGGGCCGGCGACGTGTACGTCGGCACCACGGGCGGGTTCGAGGCGGGCGGCGCCGCGGACTCGGCGGCGTCGCCGTCGGAACAGCCGGACAGTCCGGCCGCCGTGAGCAAGAAGACCGGCAACCAGACGGGTAATGCGAATCGAATATTCACACGCGGCATGGTGGGGCCTGGCCGCCCGCCCCCGCGCGTCGGCTTTACGACACTCGGGCGAGGAAGCGCTCGAGCACCTCGACGACCAGCGCGTGATCGTCCGCCTGGGGGAGCCCGGAGACGGTCACGACGCCGACCACGCCCACATTGCGGACACGGACGGGGAAGGCGCCGCCGTGGGTGGCGTAGTCCGCCGGGTCGACCCCGTACGCGGCGTCGAAGGTCTTGTCCCGGGCCGCGAGCCGGCGCCCCACGAGGTAGGAGGAGGCGTGCAGCCGCTCCACCACCCGGATCTTGCGCTCGATCCACCGGTCGTTGTCCGGCGCGGTGCCGGGCAGGGCGGCGTGGAAGAGCTGCTGGCCGCCGCGGCGGATGTCGATCGTGATGCCGAGGGAGCGCTCCTTGGCCGTCTCCACCAGCAGGCAGCCGAGCGCCCAGGCGTCGTCGTTGTCGAACCGGTCGAACAGCAGCCGGGCCTCCTGGGCCTCCAGCTCCTTGATCAAGTCTTCCATGGGGTCGAGCCTAGGCCCCGGGGGTGAACGAGGTGAACGTCGCCACGACGGTGCCGTCGGGGGCGAGGGCGTCGAGCCGGCCGTGGGCCAGGCTGGCGCTGCGGAACGAGAACGCCCGCGCCCCCGCCGCCGAGGTCAGCAGCGGGACGGTGCGGGACGCGCCGCCCGGGGCCGAGGACCAGCGCAGCGCGGCCACCCCGTCCGCCACGACGCCGTTGACGCGGGTCTTCGTCTTCTCGCGGCGGACCTGGAAGTCGACGGGCAGGCCGAGGCGGACGCCGGCCGGGGTGTAGTAGAAGTACCGCGGGTTGGCCAGGTCGGCCGCGGTGTACGCCTTGAACGTCGGGTCCGCCCCGGCGGGCAGCGGCGTCAGGGCCAGCACCACCAGCCCGGCCGCCACCGCGACCGCCGGCCGCGTCCAGGCCCGCCGCCGCACGGTGACCACGGCGCCGCCGAAGCCCGCGAGGCAGACGGCCACGACGCCCAGACTGCGGGCGTTCTCGAGCAGGAACTGCCATCCGGTGTACGGCGAGAGCCCCCGCAGCACCACGCCCAGCGACAGCGTCATGACGACCAGGAGCACGACCCCGGCCGCCCGCCGCCAGGCGCCCTCGGCCGCCACGAGCAGCATCGCCGCGAGCACCGTCCACACCTGGTGGTGCGTCCACGACACCGGCGAGGCCGCGACCGTCGCGCAGCCCACGAGCACCGCCGCCCGCACCCGCTCCCCGTGCGCGTCCAGCGTCCGCGCCCGCCACAGCGCCGCGGCGCACACGGCGGCGATGAGGACGGCCCAGACCAGCGGCAGCGCGGCGGGGGAGAGGCCGGCCCGCATGAGCATCCCCTGCACCGACTGGTTGCCCAGCGACGCGAGGTCGCCGATGCGCGACGTCTGCAGCATGGTGCCGGTCCAGTAGCGCAGGCTGTCGCCCGGGAGCACCAGCGCGCCGAGGGCCGCGGCCGCCGCGAACGCGCCGAGCGCCCGGGCGGCGTCCTTCCACCGGCCGGTCACGAGGAAGGAGACGACGAAGAGCAGCGGGGTGAGCTTGATCGCGGCGGCGAGGCCGACGAGCACCCCGCGGTACCGCTGCGGCACCAGACCCATGGCATCGACCAGCGCCAGCAGCACGATGAAGATGCTCACCTGGCCGAAGCGCAGGTTGCTCTGCACGGGCGCGGACACGAGCAGCCCGCAGGCGATGGCCGCCACGGCGAGGCGGGACGCGGACAGCCCCCGGCCGACCGCGACCGCCAGCGCGACGACGGCCGCGCAGGTCAGGGCCAGCCAGGCGACCTGCAGGGCGGTCTCGGGCAGCAGCGTGAGGGGGCGGAACAGCAGCACCGCGAACGGCGGGTAGGTGAACGGGCCGCCGTTGTCCGCGACGTAGTCGTAGAGCGGCCGTCCCTCGCGCACCGCCTCGGCCGCGCCGTAGTAGATGTGCAGGTCGGAGAGGCGCTGGCCGGCGGGGCGCAGCCAGACGAGCACGGCCGAGACGACCGCGGCGATCCCGAACACCGACCAGAGGCCGGCCACCCTGCGCTGCGACATCGGCCCAGGGTAGGAAGGCCTGTCTAGCCGACCCAGCCGACGAACGTGCCCTTCGAGGCGCGCGGCGCGGGCGGCTGCGCGGGCTCGCCGGCGACGACCGCGGACAGGGTGCGGGTCAGCCACGCGTTGACCGACAGGCCGTCGCGCGCGGCCGCCTCCTCGATGCGCTGCTTGAGCTGCTCCGGCGGCCGGAAGTTGATCCGGCCCACGGGGCCCTCCGGCGACGGCTCGGGCGCGCTCGCGGGCGCCGGCGGCGGCGCGGGCTCGCCGTCGGGGGTGGTGACCACGAAGTACGGGTTGCGGTCGCGCACCCGCACCTCGACGGAGCCGGGGGCCAGGTCGCGGGTGATCTCGTCGGCCGCGTCCGACAGCACGTCGAACATGGCCAGCCGGGTCGCCGAGGCCACCGCGGCGGCGAGCCGCTCGGCCAGCGCGGCCTCCTCGGGACCCGCGGCCGCGAGCAGTTCGGCGCGCAGGCCGTCGACGTAGCGGGTCAGGTCCATGCCCGCCAGTATCGCGCAACTATGGGAAATTCCATGGCGCCACCGGCGCCATCGACCGGCCCGCGCACGGCAGGATGAGGAGGGCACCCCCAGGCCATCCACGGGAGACGCACATGATCCAGTTGCTGGCGCCCGACGGGACGCTGCGGTCGGACCCGGAGGCACCGCTCGATGTGACCCCGCAACTGTGCCGCGACCTGCTGCGGGACATGGTGCTGGCGCGCCGGTTCGACGAGGAGGCGCACGCGCTGCAGCGCCAGGGCGAGCTCGGGCTGTGGCTCATGGCGCTCGGTCAGGAGGCGGCCCAGGTCGGCTCGGTGCGGGCCCTCGACCCGGCCGACTACGTGTTCCCCAGCTACCGCGAGCAGGCCGCCGCCCGCTGCCGCGGCATCACCCCGGCCGAGCTCATGGCGCAGTGGCGCGGGGTGGCGCACTCGGGGTGGGACCCGCGGCGGTACCGCTTCCACATCTACAGCCTCGTCCTGGGCACGCAGGCGCTGCACGCGACGGGGTACGCGGTCGGCGTACGGATGGACGGCTCCGACGAGGTGGTGCTCGCGTACTTCGGCGACGGCGCCAGCAGCCAGGGCGACGTGAACGAGGCGCTGAACTGGGCGGCGGTCGCGCACGCCCCGATCGTGTTCTTCTGCCAGAACAACCAGTGGGCCATCTCCACCGCGGTCGGCCGCCAGATGGGCGCCCCGCTGCACCGGCGGGCGGTGGGCTTCGGCCTCGAGTCGTTCCACGTCGACGGCAACGACGTGCTCGCGGTGCACGCGGTCACGGCCCGGGCCGCCGAGTCGGTGCGCCGCGGCGGGTCCCCGGTGCTCATCGAGGCGATGACGTACCGCATGGCCGGCCACAGCACCTCCGACGACCCGCGCCGGTACCGCTCCGACGCCGAGGTGCAGATGTGGCGCCAGCGGGACCCGATCGCCCGCCTCGAACGGCTCGTGCGCGAGCGCGGCTGGGCCGGCGACGACTGGTTCGCGGCCCTGGCCGCGGAGTCCGACGCGCTCGCCGCCGAGACCCGCGAGGCCTGCCTGTCGATGCCGGAGCCGCACGTCGGGGACATGTTCGCGCACGTGCTGCACGAGGAGATCGCGCTGGTGCGGGCGCAGCGCGAGTGGATGGACGCCTACCAGAAGACCTTGGCGCCATAGCGGCTTGAAATGGCGCCATCGATGGTGCCATAGTGATGCCATGACTGACTCGGGCATCACGGTCTCCGGGCTGCGCAAGTCCTACGGCGATCGGGCCGTCCTCGACGGCATCGACCTCACCGTCCCGGCCGGCGCCATCTTCGCGCTGCTCGGCCCCAACGGCGCCGGCAAGACCACGATGGTGCACATCCTGGCCACGCTGATCCCGCCGGACGCGGGCGGCGCCACCGTGGCCGGGCACGACCTGGCGACCGAGGCCGCGAAGGTCCGGGCCGCGATCGGCGTCACCGGCCAGTTCTCCGCCGTGGACAACCTGCTCACCGGCGAGGAGAACCTGCTGCTCATGGCCGACCTGCTGCACCTGCCGCGGCGGGCCGGCCGGCGGCGCGCGGCGGAGCTGCTGGAGCGCTTCGAGCTCACCGAGGCGGCGCGGCGCACCCCGCTGACGTACTCCGGCGGCATGAAGCGCCGCCTCGACCTGGCCATGACGCTGGTCGGCGAGCCGCGCGTGATCTTCCTGGACGAGCCGACCACCGGCCTGGACCCGCGCAGCCGCCGCACCGTGTGGGAGCTGGCGCGCGGGCTCGCGGCGGGCGGGGTGACGATCTTCCTGACCACGCAGTACCTGGAGGAGGCCGACCAGCTCGCCGGGCGCGTCGCCGTGCTCGACCAGGGCCGGATCGTCGCCGAGGGCCGCCCCGACGAGCTCAAGCGCCGCGTGCCCGGCGCGCACGTCCGGCTCGGCTTCACCGCCCCGGAGCCGCTCGCCGCCGCGGCCGCCCTGCTGCCCGCGGCGACCCCGGACGAGGAGGCGCTCGCGCTTCGGGTGCCGGGGGACGGTACCGCCGCGGATCTGCGCGCCCTGCTGGACCGCCTCGAGTCCGGCGGGGTCGAGCCCGACACCCTGACCGTGCACACCCCGGACCTGGACGACGTGTTCTTCGCCCTGACCGGCCACGCCGCCGCCACGAAGGAGCCGGTGCGATGAGTGACGCCCTGACCATGCTGCGGCGCGACCTGCTGCACAACCGCCGCAACCCGTCGACCATGTTCGGCGCCCTGATCGCCCCGATCCTGATGCTGCTCATGTTCGTCTACATCTTCGGCGCCGCCACCGACCTCGGCGAGGACTACCTCGGCTACCTGGTGCCGGGCATCCTCGTGCTCTGCATCGGCTACAGCGTCGGGCAGACCGCCGTCGCCGTGGCCACGGACATGAACGAGGGCATCATCAACCGGTTCCGCACGATGGGCATCTCGCGCGCGGCGGTGCTGACCGGCCGCGTCCTCGGCACGGTGCTGCGCACGCTGCTGTGCGTCGCGATCATCCTCGGCCTGACCGTGGCCATGGGCTACCGCCCGCACGCCGGGCTCACCGGCTGGCTGGTCGTGGCCGGGATCGTGGCCCTGGCCGCGTTCGCCGCGGCCTGGCTGACCACGGCGATGGGCCTGTCCGTGCGCACCGTGGTGGCCGCGAGCTACGCGTCCCTGCCGGTGACCCTGCTGCCGATCCTGAGCAGCGCGTTCTCGCCCACGGCGCGGATGTCGCCGGGCGTGCGGGCCTTCACGGAGCACCAGCCCTTCACGCCGATCATCGAGACGCTGCGGGGCGCGCTGAACGGGACCCCGATCGGCGGGCACCTCTGGTGGGCGGTCGGCTGGTCGGCGGCGATTGCCCTGGGCGGATATCTGTGGGCCCGGGCGCGCTTCACGCGCCCACCAACCCCGCGGTGAGGCAGGATGTGCGCATGGCCATCACGCTGCCGATCGACGACGCCGCGAACGACTATCTCACCCGCAGCCCCCTCGCGCTGCTCGTCGGCATGACGCTCGACCAGCAGATCCCGCTCGAGAAGGCGTTCTCCTCGCCGTACGTGCTGGCCCAGCGCCTCGGGCACGAGCCCACCGCGCACGAGCTGGCCGAGTTCGACCCCGAGGCGCTGATCGCGATCTTCGCCACGCCGCCGGCGTTGCACCGGTTCCCCAAGGCGATGGCCGCGCGGGTGCAGGAGGTGTGCCGCGCGCTCGCCGAGCGCTACGACGGCGACCCGGCCGGGCTGTGGGACGGCGTCGCGGACGGCGGCGAGCTGCTGCGCCGGGTGCAGGGGCTGCCCGGGTTCGGCAAGCAGAAGGCGCAGATCTTCGTGGCGCTGCTCGGCAAGCAGTACGGCGTGCGGCCCGACGGCTGGCGCGCGGCCGCGGGCGGGTACGGCGAGGAGGGCTCGCACCGCTCCGTCGCCGACATCGTGGACGGGCCGTCGCTGGCCAAGGTGCGTGAGTACAAGAAGCAGGTCAAGGCCGAGGCGAAGGCGGCCAAGGGCAACTAGGCAGATATGGCGCGCCAATGGATGCGGATGGGGTCGGCCGGCCGTAAGGTGCATCCGTGCTGAAGGGATTCCGGGATTTCATCTCTCGTGGCAACGTCATCGAGCTGGCCGTGGCCGTCGTCATCGGTGCCGCGTTCAACAACGTCGTCACCGCGTTCACGGACGGCTTCCTCAAACCGCTGATCAGCCTGACCGGCGGCATCGGTGTCGACGACAAGCAGGGCCTGCACATCGGCAAGCAGGTGCTCGCCTGGCCCAGCTTCGTCAACGCGGTCATCACGTTCCTGCTGACCGCCGCCACCGTGTACTTCCTGGTGGTACTGCCCATGAACAAGCTCGCCGAGCGGCGCAAGCGGGGCCTCGCGCCCGAGCCGGCGGCGCCCAGCGACGAGATCCGGCTCCTCACCGAGATCCGCGACCTGCTCGCCACCGGCACCACCGAGCGCGAGCAGGCCACGGTCGGCGGGGTGAACCCCGGCGCGCCGGTCAAGCCCACCGACCTCTGATGCGACGTCTGTCACGCGTACGTGGCAGACTCGAACCAATGGCCCGCAGGGATCGCCCACAGCTGATCACCGACGCGCCGCGGAGCCCCGAGCAGGAGCTTCGCGCCCGCGAGGTGCGTTATGTCCTGATGATGCTCCTGCGCGCCGCGTGCGTCGTGGTCGCCGCCATCCTGGTGGCGACCCGCCCGCCGCTGCTGTGGCTGTGGCTCTCGCTGTGCGTCGCCGGCGGGGTCTTCCTGCCGATGATCGCGGTCCTGCTCGCCAATGACGCTCCCGTACGCCCCGAGAACCGCTTCCGCAACCGCTTCAAGCGGCGGCAGACCTCGCATCCGGACCCGGGGCACGCGCTGACCGAACGCGAGCACAAGGTCATCGACGCCGACTCGGAACCGAAGGGTTAGGGCCTCGCGCCCAGCTTGGTGACCGCTCGGGCGCCCAGCTCGTTGCCCGCCTCGAGCGATGCCCGGGGCCCGTGCCCGGCCAGCCACGCCGTGAGGAAGCCCGCCGCGAACGCGTCGCCGGCTCCCGTCGGGTCCACGATGCCGCCGACCCGCCGGCCGGGCGCCCGCGCGGTGCCGTCCGCGTCCGCCCACGCCGCGCCGGCCGCGCCCGACTTCACCACCACCCCGTCCGCGTGGGCCAGGAGCTCCGCGGGGTCGTCCGAGCCGAGGACCCCGGCCTCGTCGCGGTTGGCGAACAGCAGGTTCGGGCGCGGTACCGCGGCCAGGAAGCCGGCCCCGCCACGCTCCCGCAGCGGGGCCGCGGACGCCGCGTCGAGGCTCGTGGTCAGCCCCCGGCGGCGGGCCTCGGCCAGCGCGAACCGCCCGGCCGGCGCGCAGTCGGCGTCGAAGAGCACGTAGGCCGACAGGTGCAGGTGGCGCAGGCCCGGCAGCGCGAGCGCCCGCTCCACGTCGGCCCGCTCCAGCAGCCGGTTGGCGCCGCGGTCGGTGAACATCGTGCGCTCGGCGTCGGAGGTCAGCACCACCACGGTGCCCGTCGCCACCCCCGGCACCCGGCGCACGCTGGTGGTCACCCCGGCCTCGTCCAGCTCGGCGACGCGCGCGTCCCCGGGCTCGTCGAGCCCCGCGACCCCCGCGAACGCGACCGGGCAGCCGGCGGCGGCGAGCCAGACCGCGGTGTTCGCGGCCGACCCGCCGCCGGCGATGCGCACCGCGGCGATCGTGTCCGAGCCGATGGCGAGCGGCCCCTCGTGCACGGTGAGGATGTCGGTGACCACGTCACCGATGACGAGGACCGTCATCTAGATCGCGGCGGCGATGCGGGCCGCGAGCTCGGCGTTGCGCAGGATGATGCGCACGTTGACGTCGAGGCTCTTGCCCTCGGTCGCGGTGTGGAAGTGCGAGAGCAGGTACGGCGTGACGTCCTTGCCCGTGACGCCCTCCCGCTCGAGCCCGGCCAGCCCCTCGGCCAGCACCCGGTCGTGCAGCGCGGGGTCCAGCTGCTCCTCGGCGGGCAGCGGGTTGGCCACCACCAGTGCCCCGCGGTGCACGTCGTGCCCGCGAGCGGCCCGGATGATCTCGGCGACGGCGCCCGGGTCGCCGGCCGACCAGTCGAGGTCGAACCCGGCGTCGGTGAGGTAGAACCCCGGGAAGCGGCGGGTGCCGTAGCCGACGACCCCGACCCCGAGCGTCTCGAGCCGCTCGAGCGTGGCGCCCACGTCGAGAATCGACTTCACGCCCGCGCAGACGATCGCGATCGGCAGGCGCGACAGCGCGGTCAGGTCCGCGGACTCGTCGAAGGTCGTGGCGGCGCCCCGGTGCACGCCCCCGAGCCCGCCGGTGGCGAACACGGAGATCCCGGCGCGCACCGCGATCGCCGAGGTGGCCGCGACGGTCGTGGCCCCGTCGGCCCGGGCGGCGGCGGCCGGCGCGAGGTCGCGCACGGACAGCTTGACCACGTCATCGCGCTCGGCCAGGTGCCGGATCTCGTCCTCGGACAGCCCGACGACGATCTCGCCGCCGATCATCCCGATGGTGGCCGGCACGGCACCGGCCGCCCGGACGGTGGCTTCGATCTCCTTGGCGACGGTGAGGTTGGCCGGCCGCGGGAGCCCGTGCGAGATGATGGTGCTTTCGAGCGCGACGATGGGCGCACCGCTGCGGCGGGCGCTGTCGACCTCGCTTCCGAACCGAATGGCATGGTTGATCACCAGCTCACGATAGCCGCTGCGCTTCGCGGCATTTCCCGTGCTCGTTCGCCCCTTTCGTCCCCCGCGCACGCCGCCGCTCACCCGGCCGCCGGAGGTGGGTTGTCCACAGGGCCACGGCGATGCGGGCTTATTCCGGGCGGGCCTGGCAGACTGGGGGTTGTGACGACCACTCCCGAGAACGGTGGCGGGACTCTCACCGACGAGCGCGTCGACGAGCAGACCAGCACCGATTACCGCTACGACGCCGGCGACCACGAGAAGTTCTCGCACTACGCGCCGAAGGACAAGATCATGCAGGCCATGATCGAGGGCACGCCGGTGCGGGCGCTCTGCGGGAAGCTCTGGGTGCCATCGCGCGACCCGAGCCGGTTCCCCGTGTGCCCGGTGTGCAAGGACATCTACGAGAACGTCGTGCAGAACGACGACCCGAGTTCGTGACGTTCGGCTCGGTTCGGCGCATCGCCGGCCGATGCCCGCTAGGCTGTCAACGCCTTCGCGGTCCGCGCTGACGCGAGGGCGTTTTCATGCGCCTGGCTGGGTGCACCGGGCCGTTCCCCTCCTGCTGGGTGCATCGCCGCGCCGGTAGCTCGTGGCCCGGCGCCGCTGCGGCGCGAGCGTGACGGTGGAGGGCGGCCCGGGGGAGTGCCCGGGGCGTGAGGTCCGTATCGGGGAGGGGTGCCGCATGCCGCCGCGTCCGGTGGTGCAGCAAGGTCAGTCGCTTCGGGTGTGGCAGCGCAAGGCGCTCATGGAGTATCTGCGGGGCAAGCGCGAGGACTTTCTCGCGGTCGCCACGCCCGGCGCCGGGAAGACCACGTTCGCGCTGCGCGTGGCGTTGGAGCTGTTCGGCGACGGCACCATCGACAACCTGACCGTGGTCACGCCCACCGAGCATCTCAAGACGCAGTGGGCGCAGGCGGCCGCGCGGGTCGGGATCGACCTCGACGCCGGGTTCCGCAACTCCGACGTGCACACGTCGAGCGACTTCCACGGCACCGTGGTGACCTACGCGCAGGTGGGGATTGCTCCTGCCGTACACAAGCGGCGCACCGTGACGCGAAGGACCCTCGTGGTGCTGGACGAGATCCACCACGCGGGAGACTCGAAGTCCTGGGGCGACGGGGTCAAGGCGGCGTTCGAGCCCGCCGTGCGGCGCCTGATGCTCACCGGCACGCCGTTTCGCTCCGACGAGAATCCGATCCCGTTCGTCGAGTACGAGCGCGGGTCCGACGGCATCCAGCGATCGCGCTCCGACACCGTGTACGGCTACTCGGACGCCCTCCGCGACGGCGTCGTGCGCCCGGTGATCTTCCTGGCGTACTCCGGGGAGACCCGCTGGCGCACCTCCGCCGGCGACGAGCTGTCCGCCCGGCTCGGCGAGCCGATGACGCAGGACCTCATCTCCCAGGCCTGGCGCACGGCCCTGGACCCCAAGGGCGACTGGATGCCGCAGGTCCTGCGGGCCGCCGACGCGCGCCTCGACAAGCTGCGGGCCGGGGGCATGCCGGACGCGGGCGGCCTCGTGATCGCCAGCGACCAGCAGAACGCGCGGGCGTACGCGAAGGTGCTCGGCGAGCTCACGGGCGAGAAGGCCGTCGTCGTGCTCTCCGACGACGTGGGGGCGTCGGGCCGGATCGCCGCGTTCTCCGCGTCGCAGGACAAGTGGATGGTCGCGGTGCGGATGGTGTCCGAGGGGGTGGACATTCCGCGGCTCGCCGTGGGGGTGTACGCCACCAGCGCCTCCACCCCGCTGTTCTTCGCCCAGGCCATCGGCCGCTTCGTGCGCGCGCGCCGCACCGGCGAGACGGCCACCGTCTTCGTGCCGAGCGTCCCGCACCTGCTGGAGCTGGCCAGCGAGATGGAGGCCCAGCGCAACCACGTCCTCGGCGAGCCCAAGACCAAGGAGGGCTACGACGACGACGAGATGGAGCGGGCCAACCGCGAGGAGAAGGCCAGCGGCGAGCTCGAAGGCGCCTTCGAGGCCCTGGGCGCCACCGCGGAGCTGGACCAGATCATCTTCGACGGCGCGACCTTCGGCATGCCGGCGGCTACCGGGACCGCGGAGGAGGAGGAGTACCTCGGGCTGCCCGGCCTGCTCACCCCCGACCAGGTCACCGCGCTGCTGAACAAGCGCCAGGCGGAGCAGATGGCGGCCGAGAAGCGCCGCTCCGCCGTCGCTCCCGCGGGTCCGGCCGCGCCGGAGATCCCGGCTCAGCCGCGTACGGCCGGCGAGAAGCGCATCGTCCTGCGCCGCCAGCTCAACACCCTGGTCGCGGCGCACCACCACCGCACCGGCCTCCCGCACGGCAAAATCCATGCGGAGCTGCGCCGGCTGTGCGGGGGGCCGCCCAGCGCCCAGGCGACGATCGAGCAGCTCGAGGAGCGGATCGCGACCATTCAGACCCTCTGACGCCCTCTGAGAGTCCCTCCCGCACCCGCCCTGGCCAACTTTGGCCAGCCGCGGCGGCGAGTCGCTCCAGCGCGGCTCTGCGCCTGTCTCCGGGGTCACGGTGTTCGGGCGGGTGTCGGTCGCCGCGGCTCATTCGGTCGCAGGCCGTCTGTGTGCGTGAACTTCGAATCCCGCTCCGCCTCCGAGCCCGCGACGGACCCGAGGTTCGCGAATGCCGCGTATGCCCCGCGCCTACGGTGCCCAAGGTTCGTGCATGCCGGGCGGGCCGCACAGGCCCTGAGCCGACGTGCGGCGTGTTTGGTGGTCGCGGACCGGTCTGGGGCCGTGCGAGCGGCTGCTCAACGGCTGCGGCGCGCCGTGCAGGCCCGAGCTGACGTGTGGCGTGCGGCCCGAGGCCGTGCGAGCAGTTGCCCGGTGGCTGCGGCGCGCCGTGCAGGCCCGAGCTGACGTGTGGCGTGCGGCCCGAGGCCGTGCGAGCAGTTGCCCGGTGGCTGCGGCGCGCCGTGCGGGCGGGAGCTGACGTGCGGTGTGCCGGGCCGCCGCGCGGGGGGTCGCGACCGCCTGGCGGTGTGGATCAGCCCGCCGGTCGGGCGAAATGGCGGTCGCGAACCGGCCCGAGGCCGTGCGAGCGGCTGCTCAACGGCGGTGCGACGCACCCGGTGGCGGGCCGCAAAATTCGACCAATCGGACTTGTCGCCTGACAGGGTATAAATCCGATATGTCGTGGCGCGCCAGCGCCCGACATATCGCGCCCAACCGGCCCCCGGGCACAAAAAAGACCGCAGGGGACCCGGAGGGTCGCCCTGCGGTCAGGCGTATTGGTCTCAGCCGGCCGAGAGTTCGGAGCCGCGCCACGAGAAGTCCGGGGCCACGGCGTACTCGACAGCGATCTTGACCAGCTGGTCGGCGTACTTGTTGGCGTGATGTCCACAGAAGATCAGATCGCCGCCTTCGGCGAGCCGAACTCGAAGTTTCCCTGCCGCGTTGCAGCGGTCGCACCGTTCCTCGGCGGCGGGGGGCGCCGCCGTCTCCGGCGGCGGCGTGAGGGTCGGGGTCATCGCCTTCCTCCTCTGATCGTCACCGACGAACGCTTCCTTGCGTCGTTCACAGATGGTTCAACACCGTCTTGCCCGAACTCGTTCCCACTTTATCGGCGGGACCGATGTCACATTTGCGTCGTACTTCGCGGGGCCGGTCCAGCTACGAACCGAATACCCGCTACGTGCTTCCTATCGCGCCAGGCTTGCGATCACAAGTGGGTTGGCGCGCCGCCACGGGTCTGTAATGCCCGCGGTGACCCGAAACACACCCGGGCCGCCCCTTTTGGGACGGCCCGGTTCGCGCAGAGCGAAAAACGATCGTTCAGTCCAAGTAGTCCCGCAGAACCTGGGAACGCGACGGGTGGCGCAGCTTCGACATCGTCTTGGACTCGATCTGCCGGATGCGCTCGCGGGTCACGCCGTAGACCTGGCCGATCTCGTCCAGGGTGCGCGGCTGGCCGTCGGTGAGGCCGAAGCGCAGCCGCACCACGCCCGCCTCGCGCTCGGACAGGGTCTGCAGCACCTGCTGGAGCTGGTCCTGCAGCAGCGAGAAGGAGACCGCGTCGACGGCCACGACCGCCTCGGAGTCCTCGATGAAGTCGCCGAGCTGGCTGTCGCCCTCGTCGCCGATGGTCTGGTCGAGGGAGATGGGCTCACGCGCATACTGCTGGATCTCCAGCACCTTCTCCGGCGTGATGTCCATTTCCTTGGCCAGCTCCTCCGGGGTGGGCTCGCGGCCCAGGTCCTGGAGCAGCTCGCGCTGGATGCGGCCGAGCTTGTTGATGACCTCGACCATGTGCACCGGGATGCGGATGGTGCGGGCCTGGTCGGCCATGGCGCGGGTGATGGCCTGGCGGATCCACCAGGTGGCGTAGGTGGAGAACTTGTAGCCCTTGGTGTAGTCGAACTTCTCGACGGCGCGGATGAGGCCGAGGTTGCCCTCCTGGATGAGGTCCAGGAAGGCCATGCCGCGGCCGGTGTACCGCTTGGCGAGCGACACGACCAGGCGCAGGTTGGCCTCGAGCAGGTGGTTCTTGGCCCGCTCGCCGTCGCGCGAGATCCACAGGAAGTCGCGGCGGGCCGGCATCTGCATCGGCTCGCCGGCGTCCTCGGCCGCGCGCAGGCGCTCGGCCGCGTAGAGCCCGGCCTCGATGCGCTTGGCCAGCTCGACCTCCTGCTCCGCGTTGAGCAGCGGAACCTTGCCGATCTGCTTGAGATAGGCGCGGACCGAGTCGGCCGAGGCGGTGAGCTCGGCGTCGCGCCGGGCCTGCTTGAGCGCCTCGGACTCGTCGTCGTCCCACGCGAAGTCGTCGTCGGTGGCGGTCGCCTCCGCGTCGGCCTCGGCGGCCTGGGTCTCCTCGACCGGCTCGTCGACGACGACGTCCTCGATCTCGGCGGCCAGGGCCGCGTCGTCGATCTCCTCGAGCTCGGGATCGCCCTCGCCCGGCGTGCCGGTCGGGTTCGCCGGGTCGGCGGCGGTGCCGGGCGCCGCCTTGGCACCCGGTGTGGCCTTCGCCGGTGCGGCCTTCTTCACCGCCTTCTTCACCGGCGCGGCCTTCTTGGCCGGTGCCGTGGCCGAGGCGGCGGGCGCGGCGGCAGCCGCGGCGGATGCGGTGGGCGCCGATGGCGCGGCCTTCTTCACGGGGACCTTCTTCGCCGCCGCCGGCTCCGGCGAAGCGGATTCGACGGCTGTGAGCGGCTTGGCAACGGGTGCCTTGCGGGCCGGCGCGGCCTTGGCGGTGGCCGCCTTGGACGCTGGAGTGGCGGAGCGGGCGGCGGCGACGCGGCGGCGGCTGTGCGCGGAGTCGTCGACCACGACGGTCACGCCCGCCTCGGCCAGGCTCCTCAGCAGCTTCTTGGCGTGCGCCGGTGTTACGTCTGCGGTGTCGACCGCCTGCGCGACCTCCGCCGACGTCAGGTGCCCGCCGTTGGCGGCGGCACGCGCGATCAGCGTGTCGGCGAGGGAACGTACGTCAACGCTGGGCTGGTGAGCTGCTGTCACGAACGACCTTCCGGTGCGATGAGCGAGCGACGGCCGATGCGGCCGGGTTCGCGCACGGCGCGGCCGTGCTGAGTGGCCGGGTTGCTTGTCTGGTGGCGCCCGTGTGGGTCGTGGCTCCGGGCGGATTCACGAACGACAGCGGGCAGCGCGTGAATTGTAACGCTCTCTCGCCCCAACATCCCCTCTTGAGGGGGCGGGACGCGCGTCTTGTGACCGAACGGATGGGCTGTGCGGTGCTTTCCCGGGCTTTGCCAGGATGGTGACCATGGAACAACCGGCCGAACTTCTGGCCCTCGCCGTCTCCGTCGCCCGTTCCGCGGGCGACCTGGCCAACCGCATGCGAGCCGAGGGCGTCGACGTCGCCGCGACCAAGTCGACCGCGACCGATGTGGTCACCGCGGCCGATCGCGCGGTCGAGCAGCACGTCCGCGACGAGCTGCACAAGGCGCGCCCGGGCGACGCCGTGCTCGGGGAGGAGTACGGCGGCGGGCAGGCCCGCTCCGCCGTGCGCTGGATCCTCGACCCGATCGACGGGACCGTGAACTACCTGTACGACCTGCCGCAATACGCGGTGTCGCTGGCCGCCGAGGTCGACGGGGTGGTCGTGGCCGGGGTGGTGCGCAACGCCGCGACCGGCCGCGAGTGGACCGCGACCCTGGGCGGGGGCGCCTTCTGCGACGGGCGGCGGCTGCGGGTCTCCGGGGAGACCGAGCTCGGTCAGGCCCTCGTCGGCACCGGGTTCGGCTACGCGGCCGAGCGCCGGCTGCACCAGGCCCGCGTGCTGGCCGGGCTGATCGGGCACATCCGCGACATCCGCCGGCTCGGGGCCGCCTCGCTGGACCTGTGCCTGGTCGCGGAGGGGGTCCTGGACGCCTACTACGAGAAGGGCCTCAACCCTTGGGACCGCGCGGCCGGCGGGCTCGTCGCGGCCGAGGCGGGCGCGCTGGTGACCGGGATGGACGGCAACCCGCCCGGCCTCGACATGGTCATCGCGGCGCCGCCGGCCCTGCACCCGCGGCTGCACCGGCTGCTCAGCGAGCTGGACGCGGCCGGGGGCCCGTGAGCGAAGCGCCGACGGCGTCATGGCCGGGAGCCGTAAGGCTTCCGGCCTCAGGAAACCGTGACCGTACTGGTACCTCAGCCCTCGTCCTTGGCGCAGGTGCCCTCGGGCAGCTCCGGGTTGCCCAGCGCCGCGATCGCCTGGTTGACCTCGGTCGTCGTCGGCAGCTGGCGGAACTTTCCGCCGAGGATGATCTCGACCTTGTCGTCCTGCCGCGCCTTGTCGAACTCCGGGCGGGCCTGGTCCAGGAAGTACGCCCGCACGAGCCAGGCCGCGCCGACCGTCGCCGGGCCGTAGCGGATGATCGCGACGACGTCGTTGGGCTTGTTCGCCGGCGGGTTGGGCGCGGCGGTGACCACCTTCGCCTCCTTGAAGCGGCGGCTCAGGAAGTCGTTCGCGACGTCGGAGGCAGCGCCGGGCCGGTTGGTCGCGTTGAAGATGGTGACCTTCACGTCCTCCTGCGTGGGCAGCTTCGCATTGGCCATCACGGAGCCCTCGGCGCACTGCTTGGCGTCACCGGCGGGGCCGGTCTGATGGTCCTTGACGACCGCGACGATCACGAACACCGCCGCGGCGACGATGAGGACGCCGACCACCGCGAGTGCTCTCACCCGCGCAAAACTCATGGCTCGCTCCCCGCGCCGCTCTCTTGCTGTCACCAGAGAAGACGCTCTGGCTGCCGGAGAGGTTAGCGCCTGGGCCGGAGAAGCGCTGAAGTCCCCACCGGACATACCACAAAGTTCCTCCTCGCCGTTGCGGTACGACTCCGGGCGGGACGCAGCGCCGGAAGGTATCGTTCCATCGCCGCGGGGCGGGTCTGCGGGCGCGTTCGACCCGCGCGAGGCATGATCGTTGTGTCGCCTCGGTCACAGTGGGAACAACTTTCCGCGAGCGGGCGTACAACTAGCGCACAAGAGCGGTAAGGTACGCCGCCCTTGGACGTTGAAGACGACGTCGCTTCGGGCGCCCAACCTGCCCGGCGACATGAAATTGGGAGTGTGAACACCGATGGCCACCGACTACGACGCGCCACGTCGCGACGAGGTCGACCTCGGCGAGGACAGCCTCGAGGAGCTCAAGTCCCGCCGCACCGACGCGCAGTCCGCGACCGTCGATGTCGACGAGACCGACCTCTCCGAGAACTTCGAGCTGCCGGGTGGCGACCTCGCCGACGAGGACCTGACGGTGAAGGTCCTGCCGATGCAGTCCGACGAGTTCCGCTGCTCGCGGTGCTTCCTGGTGCACCACCGCAGCCAGCTCGCGACCGAGCGCAACGGGGAGCTGATCTGCCGCGAGTGTGCGTGACCGCGGTCACGCATGCCCGCGGCGTGAAACGGGCATGAACACGTCGGGCCCGCGCGACGCGAGTCGATCACGCGGCACTGGCGCCGGCGTGCTGCAGTGGTGAACGTGCCGCAGTGGTGAAGCGGCCGAACACGGCGTGGACCAACACGGAGGTTCCCATGGTCGAGCAGCCGGTGCCCGCCGACGAGGCGGCCGAGAACGCGCCCGTCCAGCCGGAGGGGCAGGCCGGGCCAGGTTCACTGGCCGGCCCGGCGGACGACGCGGAGCTTTCCCGGGCCGTGGTCGCGCTGACCGGCGACGACGTGCCGGTCAAGGACCGCCGCCGCCTGCTCGGGCGCCTGGTGCGCCTCGAGGTCGGCGAGCGCGGCGTGAAGGACCTGTTCCAGCCGCGCAAGGCGATCGGCTGGGTCACCGACTCGGTGACCAGGGTCGCGCCGCACATCCCCGTGCGCGACCTGGAGACCCTGCGCGCCCATTACCCCGGCCTCGAGGGCGACACGCTGGCCGAGCGGCTCATCCGCAACGCGTCGATGGTCACGGCCGGCATCGGCGCGGCCGGCGGCGGCGTCGCCGCGGTCGAGTGGGTCGCGACCCCGAGCCTGCTCTCGGCGCCCGTCCTGCTGGCGGCCGAGACGGTCGCGGTCGTCGCGGTGGAGATGAAGCTGATCGGGGAGCTGCACGCGGTGTACGGGCGCCCGATCTCCGGCTCCGGCACCCAGCGCGCGCTCGCGCTCATCCAGGCCTGGGCCGAGCGGCGGGGCGTCAACCCGCTGCGGGTCGGCGGCAGCGTGGCGGCGGCGATGGGCACCGCGCTGCGCAAGGAGCTGCGCGACCGGCTCCTCAAGCGCTTCGGGCGCAATCTGAGCACCATGGGACCGTTCCTGACCGGCGCGGCCGTGGGCGGCTTCCTGAACCGGCGGGCCACGCTGTCCTTGGGCGACGAGGTCCGCAAGGACCTCAAGAAGGGCCCCGGCGGGGGCGATCAGCGCGCGATCGAGGCCTGAGCGGCCTCGCGCAGCGCCGCGGCGAGCTCGTCCGGGTGGCGGGTGCTGATCAGCCAGTACGGCGTCGGGTCGGCCTCGTCGCGGACCTCCACGCGCACGGCCGGGCCGATCCAGGGCCGCTGGATCACGAACGCCTCCGGATCCGCATACGGCCCCAGCAGGTCGTGCTTGTCCGACGGGCCCACCGTCGTCACCTCACCGACGTACCGCAGCGGGATCCGCGCGTCGTCGACCCGCAGCTCCCCGTTGGACACCTCGATGCGGATGCGGCCCAGCCACCAGAGCCCGGCGACGGTCAGCGGCAGCAGCACCAGGTAGGCGACCCAGGTCGCCGCGCCCGGGGCGCCCAGCTTGACCTCGGCGGCGAGCGCCGCGGCGACGGCCACGGCGGGCAGCCACAGCCACCACGACAGGCTGAGCCGCTCGCGGTACGGGTTCGGTGCTGCCACACAGCCGAGGGTACGTGAACGCGCCCGCACACGACCCGGCAGGATGGAGGCATGGGGATGGACGTGCTCGTGCGGCAACTCGACCCGGGCCTGCCGCTGCCCGCCTACGCGCACCCCGGCGACGCCGGCGCCGACCTCTACGCGGCGCAGGACGTGGAGCTGGGGCCGGGTGAGCGGGCGCTGGTGCGCACCGGGATCGCGATCGCGCTCCCGGAGGGGTACGTCGGCCTGGTGCACCCGCGCTCCGGGCTCGCCGCGAAGATGGGCGTGACCGTGGTCAACGCCCCCGGCACCGTGGACGCGGGCTACAGGGGCGAAATCCTGGTGAACCTCATCAATCACGATCGAGTGATATCGGCGAAGATATCCCGTGGTGACCGAATTGCGCAGCTTGTGATCCAGCGCGTGGAGCGGGCACACTTCCACGTCGTCGAGGACCTTCCCGATACTGTGCGCGGGGCCGGCGGCCACGGGTCGACCGGCGGGCATGCCGGGCTCGTCCCGGCAGCGAACTTGGAGGCAGAGCAGTGATCTTCTCGCGCAAGGGCGGCAACGGCCAGCACGCCAAGTCGGACCCGCGCGGCTCGGCCGGCCGGGAGTCGTTCGACCTCGACGATCTCGACGAAGGCCCGGACGCGGCCGGGGACGACGAGCCGCGCGCCGGCAAGTCGAACCGGATCGAGGGGCCTTACGACATCAGCGAGGCGCCCGAGGGCATCGCCCAGCTCGACCTCGGCTCCCTCAAGGTGCCCGCGGTCGAGGGCGTCGAGGTGCGGGTCCAGGCCGACAACGACGGCAAGATCCAGCAGATCGTCCTCGTCTCCGAGGACAGCGCGCTGCAGCTGGGCGTGTTCGCCGCGCCGCGCAGCGAGGGCATCTGGGGCGAGGTCCGCGCCGAGATCCGCAAGCAGCTGTTCACCGACGGCGTCGCGGCCGAGGAGGCCGAGGGCGATTACGGCACCGAGCTGCGCGCCCGGGTCCGGACCCCGGAGGGGCTGACCGACATCCGCTTCGTCGGCGTCGACGGGCCCCGCTGGCTGGTGCGCGCGGTGTTCCAGGGCCCGGCCGCGGTCGACCCGGAGGTCGCCCCGCCGCTGCTGGAGTGCCTGCGCAACCTGGTCGTCGAGCGCGGCAACGAGGCCATGCCGGTGCGCGAGCCGCTGCCGCTGCACCTGCCCAAGGAGGTCACCGAGGGCGGCGAGGCGGCGCAGGCCGAGCCGGCCGCCGCCGGGGCGAACGGGGCCGGCGGGGCGAACGGGGCCGACGGCGGGACCCCGCCGCGCCGGCGGCCGTCGCCGCGTCCGCGCAAGTAGGCCGGGAAGACGGGCGGCATGGTAGCGCCTGAGCGCGCCGAAAGCCGTCACCGAGGCCACGTAGCCAGCAGCGAAAAAACGCGTACCGTTTTTGATGAAGGTGTCATGGCAGCCGAAAGGGAGGGTGGCACCGTCATCATGGCCACGGACAGTGAGAGCGCGGTCGGGGAACGCGGCCTGCGAAAGTTTCTTCGCCGGCTCACCGCGAGCGACTCCGAGCTCGACGCGGAGGAGCTCCAGCGCGACGCCAAGCAGTGCGGCAGCATGCCGGCCCTGCGGTGCCAGCGCGGACAGGTCGTTCGGCTCAAGGGGCGGCTGCGCACGGTGGTCTACACCCCGCGCACCAACCTGCCCACGCTCGAGGCCGAGCTCTTCGACGGCAGCGACCTGGTCACCCTGGTGTGGCTGGGGCGGCGGCACATCGCGGGCATCGAGCCGGGTCGAGCAATCACCGCGAAGGGGCGCATCGCCCTGCGGGATGGTCGTAAGGTGCTCTACAACCCGTACTACGAGCTCGACACGCCACGTTGAGCCTCGACACACCACGATGAGGGCGGATGCAGCCAGGACACCCAGGTAGCCGGACCACCCCCGCGGCCGAGACGGACGAGGAGGAGCCGCTTCCCCCGTTCTCGGTGCAGATGGCGCAGCAGCTCGGCGGCGTGCGCGGGCTCGTGGAGTCCAGCATCCCGATCACGCTGTTCATCGTGGTCAACTTCCTGGGCGACCACTACAAGTGGTGGTCGCTGCAGACGTCGCTCATCATCGCCGTGGGCGCGGCGCTGTCCCTGGCCGTGTACCGCCTCACGCGGCGCGAGTCCGTCCGGCACGCGCTCAACGGCGTCTTCGGCATCGCGCTGGGCGCCTACATCGCCTGGAAGAGCGGCGACGCCAAGGACGTGTACCTGCCCGGCATGCTGCTCACCGTCGGTTACGTCGTCGGCATGCTCGTCTCGGTGCTGATCCGCCGGCCGCTCGTCGGCTGGCTGTGGTCGGTGACCCTCGACGGGGGCACCACCCGGTGGTACGACAACCTGCGCCTGCGCCGCGCCTTCATGTGGCTGACGGTGCTGTGGGCGGTGGTCTACGCGCTCAAGCTCGGCGTGCAGATCCTCATCTACCGCGACACCAGCGCCGACTCCGACGACCTGCTCGGCATCGCGCGGCTGGCGCTGGGGTGGCCGCCCTACGCGCTGCTGGCCGCGCTCACCGTCTGGCGGGCCCGCCGCATCCTGCGCGACGAGCCCGAGCCCGAGGCGGACGGCGACGAGGTGCCGTCGACGGGCTGACATCCGGGCAGGGTGACCAGCCGCGGACCTGGCAGCGACGGCGCGCCAGCGCCGAGCGGTGTCTCGCGGGAGGAACGGTCCGCACCACGGCGGACCCGAGTCCCGCGCCTAAAGGATCTTGCCCCGCGTCTTCTCGACGCTGTCCTCGCCGAGGATCACGGCGCGGACCGTGTCCTCCATCTCGGACGTGACGACGAACACCAGCTCGTCGCCGGCCTCCAGCGGATCGTCGGGGGTCGGCACGAGCACCCGGCGGCCGCGCAGCACCGCCACCAGGGCGGAGTCGTGCGGCAGCGGGACGTCGCGCACGGGGTGGCCGACGTACGGCGCGGTCTCCGGCAGCGTGATCTCGACCAGGTTGGCCTCGGACTGCCGGAACGTCATCAGGCGGACGAGGTCGCCGACCGACACCGCCTCCTCGACCAGCGCCGCCATGAGCCGCGGCTTGCTGACCGAGACGTCCACGCCCCACTGCTCGTTGAAGAGCCACTCGTTCTCGGCCCGGTTGATGCGGGCCACCACCCGCGGGACCGCGAACTCGGTCTTGGCCAGCAGCGACACGACCAGGTTGACCTTGTCGTCGCCGGTCGCCGCGACCACCACGTCGCACGAGGACAGGTCGGCCTCCTGCAGGCTGGTCAGCTCGCAGGCGTCGGCCAGGATCCACTCGGCGGCGGGCACCCGCTCGGGGCGCACCATCTTCGGCACGCGCTCGATCAGCATGACCTGGTGGCCGTTGTCGACGAGCTCCTTGGCGATGGAGCGGCCCACGTTGCCGGCCCCGGCGATCGCGATGCGCATGGTCAGTGTCCCCCTTCGGGCGCCGAGCCGGTGACCTTCGTCACGGGTGCGGCCAGCTCGTCGGTCAGCAGCATGAAGGCCAGGTCACCGTCCTGGATCACGGTCGACTCGGTCGGCAGCATCGCCAGGCCGAAGCGCATGAGGTAGGCCAGCCGCGCGCCGCTGCGCGCCTCGAGCTGGCCGACGGAGTGGCCGATCCAGTCCGGGTGCATCGGCACCTCGACGATCGACACGGTGCTGGTCGGGTCGCGCCAGATCTCGACGTTGCCCTCGGGGACCAGGTGGCGCAGCATCCGGTCGGCGGTCCAGCGCACGGTCGCCACGGTCGGTATGCCGAGGCGCTCGTAGACCTCCGCGCGCTTCGGGTCGTAGATGCGGGCCACGACCCGGTCCACGCCGAAGGTCTCCCGGGCCACCCGGGCGGAGATGATGTTCGAGTTGTCGCCCGAGGAGACGGCGGCGAAGGCGTCGGCCCGCTCGATGCCGGCCTGCAACAGCACATCGCGGTCGAAACCCACCCCGGTGACCGTGGTGCCGTGGAACTCGCCGCCGAGCCGGCGGAACGCGTCCGCGTCGACGTCGATCACCGCGACCGTGTGTCCGCGCTGCTCGAGACTCTGCGCCAGCGTGGAGCCCACGCGGCCGCAGCCCATGATCACGACGTGCACGTCCCCGCCTTTCGAGTCCTCATGCATTTCGTCATGAGGATGTCATGTGCGGACCCGACCGGTGCAACGGGATGACGGCCGACCCGTACGCTTAGGCGTCGTGGCCAGTCCCACCTCCCTCATGAAGCGGCTGCTCCTGGGCCGGCCGTTCCGCTCGGACCGGCTGAAACACACGCTGCTGCCCAAGCGCATCGCGCTGCCGGTGTTCGCCTCCGACGCGCTGTCGTCGGTCGCCTACGCCCCCGACGAGATCCTGCTGACCCTGTCCATCGCCGGCGTCTCGGCCCTGACGATCTCCCCGTGGATCGGTCTCGCCGTCGCCGTGGTGATGCTCACAGTCGTCGCCAGCTACCGCCAGAACGTGCACGCCTACCCGTCCGGCGGCGGCGACTACGAGGTGGCCTCGGTCAATCTCGGCCCCCGCTTCGGCGTCGCGGTGGCCAGCGCCCTGCTCGTCGACTACGTGCTCACCGTGGCGGTGTCGACCGCGTCCGGCGTGGCCAACCTCGGCTCCGTCGTGCCCTGGGTCGCCACCCACAAGGTCGCGATCTCGATCATCGCCATCGCCGTGCTCACGGCGATGAACCTGCGCGGCATCCGGGAGTCCGGGGGCGCGTTCGCGATCCCGACGTACGGGTTCATGATCGTCATGATCGGGATGGTGCTCACCGGCTTCTTCAAGATCTTCGTGCTCGGCGAGGACCTGCGGGCCCCGAGCGCGGGGCTGGTCATCCACGCCGAGCACACCAACATGACCGGCGCGGCCATGGCGTTCCTGCTCTTGCGGACGTTCTCGTCGGGCTGCGCGGCACTGACCGGCGTCGAGGCCATCTCCAACGGCGTGCCGGCGTTCAAGGAGCCCAAGAGCAGGAACGCGGCCACCACGCTGCTGCTGCTCGGCTCGATCTCGATCACGATGCTGCTCGGCATCATCCTGCTGGCCGACAAGACCGGGCTGAAGTTCGTCGAGAACCCGAGCCAGATCGAGAGCGGGCCGGCCAACTACGTGCAGAAGACGGTGACCACCCAGCTCGGCGAGACCGTCTTCGGGTCCGGGTCGGTGCTGCTCTTCGTGGTGGCCGTGATCACCGCGCTGATCCTCTTCCTCGCCGCGAACACCGCGTTCAACGGGTTCCCGGTGCTGGGCTCGATCCTCGCGCAGGACCGGTACCTGCCGCGGCAGCTGCACACCCGCGGCGACCGGCTCGCCTTCTCCAACGGGATCATCCTGCTCGCCCTGGCCGCGATGGTGCTCATCATCGGGTTCAACGGCGAGGTGACGCGGCTCATCCAGCTGTACATCGTCGGCGTCTTCGTGTCCTTCACGCTCTCCCAGGCCGGCATGATCCGGCACTGGAACCGGCTGCTGCGCACCGTGCGCGACAAGCCGACCCGCAACCGGATGATCCGCTCGCGGACGATCAACATGATCGGCCTGACCCTCACCGGCGCCGTGCTCATCGTGGTGCTCATCACCAAGTTCCTGCTCGGGGCGTACATCGCCATCATCGCGATGATCGTCATCTACTTCCTGATGGTCGGCATCAAGAAGCACTACGACACGGTGGCCCGCGAGCTGGAGCCCTCCGAGGTCCGGCCGGTGCTGCCGGCGCGCAACCACGCGGTGGTGCTCGTGTCCAAGGTGCACCGCCCGACCCTGCGCGCGGTGGCGTACGCCCAGGCCACGCGGCCCGACTCGCTGACCGCGCTCACCGTGAACGTCGACGACCACGACACGCGGGCGCTGCAGGAGGAGTGGGAGCGGCGCGGGATTCCGGTGGCGCTGACCGTGGTCGACAGCCCGTACCGCGAGATCAACCGGCCCATCCTCGACTTCGTGCGCACCAAGCGGCAGGACTCGCCGCGCGACGTCGTGACGGTGTTCATCCCCGAGTACGTGGTCGGCAAGTGGTGGGAGCACCTGCTGCACAACCAGAGCGCGCTGCGGCTCAAGGGCCGGCTGCTGTTCGAGCCCGGCGTGATGGTGACCTCGGTGCCGTGGCAGCTCAGCTCGATCGAAGGGGTGGACATCGACCGGCTCGACGCGACGCTGAGCCGCGGCCCGAAGCGGGGGCCGCGCTCCTCGGCCGGCACCGACTCGTGACGGCGCCCGCGGAGTCGCTCGAGCTCGAGGTCGGGGCGGTCGCCCACGGCGGGTTCTGCGTCGCCCGGCACGACGGGCAGGCGGTGTTCGTCCGGCACGCGCTGCCGGGGGAGCGGGTGCGGGCGGTGGTCACCGAGCGGCGCAAGGGCTTCCTGCGCGCGGACGCGGTCGAGATCCTGCTGCCCTCGCCGGACCGCGTGATCCCGCCGTGCCCGTTCGCCGGCCCGGGGGCCTGCGGCGGCTGTGACTGGCAGCACGCCTCCTGGGACGCCCAGCGCCGGATGAAGGCGCAGGTCCTGGCCGAGCAGCTGACCCGCCTCGGCGGCCTGACCGATATTCCGGACATCACCGTGGAGGCCCTGCCCGGCGGGCCGTTGTCGTGGCGGACGCGCGTGCAGTACGCGGTCGACGGCGCCGGGCACGCGGGCTTCCACCGGCACCGGTCCTCCGAGGTGCTGCCCGTGGACCGGTGCCGCATCGCCCACCCCGCGATCCAGGCCCTGCCGCTGCTGGAGCGGCAGTGGCCGCCCGGCTCGGTGATCGAGGCGGCCGCGGCGTCCACGGGCGAGACCGCGGTGCTGACCCGCGGCTCCCGCACCGGCCCGCCGTCCGGGCCGGTGCCGAAGCTGCGCGAGCGGGCCGCCGGGCACGAGTGGACCCTCGACGCCGGCGGCTTCTGGCAGGTGCATCCGCACGCGGTCGAGGCGTTCACCGGCACCGTCGTCGAGCAGCTCGCGCCCGAGCCGGCCGAGCGGGCGTGGGACCTCTACGGCGGCGCGGGCGTGTTCGCGGCCGCCCTGGCCCCGCACTGCGGCCCGGTGACCGTGGTCGAGTCCGACCACCGCGCGGTCGCGGCCGGGCGCCGGGCGCTGTCCGGCCTGACGAACGTGACCTTCGCCCGCGGCGACGTGGCCCAGGTGCTGGGCAACCCGCGCTGGCGGCGGGTCGACCTGGTGGTCCTGGACCCGCCGCGCTCGGGCGCGGGCCGCGCCGTGGTGGAGGCGATCGCCGCGCGGGCGCCGCGGGCCGTGTCCTACGTGGCCTGCGACCCGGCCGCCTTCGCCCGCGACGTGCGGACGTTCGGCGAGCTCGGCTTCGGCCTCACCGGGCTGCGCGCGTTCGACAGCTTCCCCATGACCCAGCATTTCGAGACGATCGGGCTGTTCACCCCGCGGTAGGGCGCCGCTTCGCGGTGCGGGCGTAGTCCTGGAAGCGGGCCTTGGCGATCACCTTGCGATCCGGCGCGCGGAACACGATGCCCTCGGCCCGGCCCTTCGCGCCGTCGAGGCCGACCAGGGTCTCGGGCAGGCGCTCGGCGAGCAGCGCCCGCATGCCCGCGATCGACTCCGGCAGGGAGCCGGCACGGAAGAGGCGCGGCGTCAGCTCGACGTCCGCGTCCGCCGCGAGCGCGACCAGCTGCTCCTCGGTCGCGAAGGGCTGGCCGCCGGACTCGCGCCACGCCGAGATCGCGGGCGGGGCCCAGGTCAGCGCGGTCGCCCAGTCGTCGAGGAGGACCACGTCGAAGAGGCGCCGGCCGAAGCGGGCCGGGTCCGCGGTGTACTGCCGCGCCGCGCCGCCGATCCGGCCGCCGTAGAGCTCGAGGTAGTACACGCGCAGCGAGCCGCGGGACGCCAGCCGCTCGGCCAGCGGGCGCAGCTGCTCCACGATGCCCAGGGCCGGGTTGGCGACGATGTCCCCGCGGGCGTGCAGGAACTCCTCGCGCGAGCCGATGAGGTAGCCGCCGTCGGGGAGCAGGACGATGCGGCTGTTGGTGCCGTCGACCTTCTCGGTGGCGATGACGTCGCCCGGGAACGCGGTCGCGGACTCCAGCAGGACACCGTCGCGCGGGTCGAGCTCGTGGTAGGTGGGGATCGACGGGTACTTCGTCAGCGAGTTGAGCGCCCGCAGATCCGCCGTGCGCAGGTCGAAGCGAGTCATCGGGCCAGGATGGGGCACGAGAAAACATCGGTCACCGCATTTTGCCGCGGCGTACCGTCCCGGCCCATGGCGAAGCTCAACGTTGCGAAGGTACGCGCCGCGATCGGACGGGGTCCGGTCGCCGGCCCGAGCCAGATGGCCGGGCCGACCCACGAGGGTGGCGCCGGATACGCCCGCGACCTCAAGTCGGAGCTGTTCCTGCTGGCCGTGACGAACATGGTCGGCGAGCAGACGTTCTACGAGGCGGCGGGCGAGCGCGACGAGCGCTACTCCCGCCTGGTGCGCGCGGCCGCGGTCGCCGACCCGGCGTGGACGGAGCGCTTCCTGGGGTGGCTGCGCACGGGCGCGAACCTGCGCACCGCGGCGATCGTGGGCGCGGCCGAGTTCGTGGCCGGGCGGCTGGCCGCGAACGCGGTGTCGGACGGCGAGAACCGCCGGGTGGTCGCCGGGGTGCTGCGGCGCGCCGACGAGCCGGGGGAGCTGCTGGCGTACTGGATCTCCCGCCACGGCCGCGCGATCCCGAAGCCGGTCAAGCGCGGCATCGCCGACGCGGTACGGCGGCTCTACACCGAGCGGAACCTGCTCAAGTACGACACCGCGAGCCACGCGTTCCGCTTCGGCGACGTCATCGACCTCACCCACCCGAGCCCGGCCGCGCCGTGGCAGGGCGACCTGTTCGCCTATGCGCTCGGCCGCCGCCACGGCCGCGAGGACCTGACGGCGCCGGCGTCGCTGCCCGTGCTGGCCGCCAACGAGCGGCTGCGCGCGGACGCGGCCGCCGACCCGGGCGTGCTGCTCGACCCCGAGCGGCTGCGGGCCGCGGGAATGACGTGGGAGGACGCGCTGTCGATGAGCGGCGGCACCGGCCTTGCCAAGGATGCGCTGTGGACCGCGCTGCTGCCGTCGATGGGCTACATGGCGCGGCTGCGCAACCTGCGCAACCTCGACCAGGCCGGGGTGTCCGACGACGCCGCGGCGGGGGTCGCGGCCGCCCTGGCCGACCCGGACGAGGTGGCCCGCTCGCGGCAGCTGCCGATGCGGTTCCTCTCGGCGTACCGGGCCGCGCCCTCGCTGCGCTGGTCGTGGGCGCTGGAGCGGGCGCTGACGCTGAGCCTGGCCAACGTGCCGGCCCTCGCCGGGCGGACGCTGGTGCTCATCGACACCTCCGGCTCGATGCACGCCGGCTTCTCGCGCGACGGCACGCTGATGCGCTGGGACGCGGCCGTGGTCTTCGGCGTGGCCCTGGCCACCCGGTGCGCGGACGCGGACGTGGTGTCGTTCTCGACGGGCTCGACGGTGTTCAAGCTCCGGCCGGGCGAGTCGGTGCTGAAGGCGATCGAGCGGTTCCGGGCCGAGGGGCACTTCCACGGGGGCGGTACCAACACCGCCACGGCGGCGCGCAAGCACTTCAAGCGCCATGACCGGGTGGTGATCCTGACCGACGAGCAGGCGTCCTACCAGGGCGCGGTGTCGGAGTCGGTCCCCGCGCACGTGCCGATCTTCACGTGGAACCTGGCCGGCTACCGCCTCGGCCACACGCCGTCGACGGCGAACCGCTGGACGTTCGGGGGCCTGTCCGACGCGGGCTTCGGGATGATCCCGCTGCTCGAGGCCGGGCGCGCCGGAGCCTGGCCGTTCTGAGCCCGTAGACTCCCCCTGTCCGATCCGGCAGGGGGAGTCCCATTGGCAACGCAGACGCTGCGGGAGCGGCTTTCCGGCGGGGCGCCGCTGGTCGCGGTGAGCTTCGGCGACGAGGACCCCGCGGGGGACGCCGCGCGCGCCCGCGACCTCGGTGTCGACCTGGCCGAGCTGCGCATCGACTGGAACCGCAGCGCCGAGCCGGCCGACGTGCTGGCCGCCATCGAGCCCTTCCGCGCGGCCGGGCTGCGCATCCTGGCCACCATCCGCTCCCGCGCCGAGGGCGGGCGCTGGGCCCACGACGAGGACGCGCGGCTGCGGCTGTTCGAGGCGATCCTGCCCGCGGTCGACGCGGTCGACGTCGAGCTGTCCGCGGCCGGGATCCTGCCCGGGGTGATCGCGGCCGCGCGCGCGGCGGACCGGCCGGTCGTGGTGTCGTACCACGACTTCGACAAGACCCCCGGCGAGGAGTCCCTGGCCGGGACCGTCGAGGCCGCGAAGGCCGCCGGCGCCGACGTGGTGAAGATCAGCACCATGGCGCACGGGCCCGAGGACCTGCGGCGGCTGGCGGGGCTGCTGCTGCGGTACGAGTCGCTGATCGTGATCGGGATGGGCGCGGAGGGGTCCGCGACGCGCGTGTTCTTCCCGGTGCTCGGCTCCCGGGTCACCTACTCGGCCGACGGGGACCGGCCCTCCGCCCCCGGGCAGCTGCCCTTCGAGGAGACGGTGCGGCTGCTGAAGACGTTCTCGCCCGCCTACGCCGCCGCCCGCGGGGCCGGTGCATGAGCGGTCCGGAGCCGGAGGAGCCGCGGCGCGATCCGCTGCGCGCGCTGCGCAAGACGGTCGCCCAGACGGTCTGCGTGTTCACCATCCCGTTCGTGTTCGCGATCGGGCGGGCCGCGCTCGGGCTCACCAAGCTCAAGGTCGACCGCAGCCCCGCCGCCTGGACGGTGTGGGGGATCGGGATCGCGCTGATGCTCGCGGCCTCGGCCCTGGCGGTGCAGACGCTGCGGGGCAAGGCGCCCGCGGCCCTGGGGCAGCGCGCCGCGTGGGTGGCCGGCGGCGTCTGGCTGGCCGGGCTCGCGTTCACGATCGTCTACTCGCAGATGGTCCCGCCGCCCACCCGCTGACCGGGACAGCGGAACTGGCGGGCTGGCCCTATCTTCTGTGTCGTGCGGCAGCGCGCCCGCGATACGGAGGAGTCATGACCCAGCCCCCGACCACCCCGGGACCCGACGAGCCGGCGGGCCTGCCGTCCCTGCGGCCGTCCGCGCCGGGCGGGCCCGAGGACGAGCCGGCGCCGCCGTTGTTCGCCCCGCCGCCGGCGCCTCCGGTGCCGCCCGCGGCCCCGGCCGAGCCGGTCGGCTACGACCCCTCGCAGTCCTACCTCGTCTACCAGGCCGCGCCCAGCTTCGGCTACGGCGTGCCCACCGCGGGCGGCCAGGCGGGCTACGACCCGATGATCAGCCCGGACTACGGCGGCTGGTGGCAGCGCAGCCTCACGATCTTCAAGGGCGCCTGGAAGCAGCTCGCGATCCTGCAGGCCATCGGCTTCGTGCTCACCCTCGCCGTGGTCATCCCCGAGGCCGTCTGGTCGGTCAAGGCGAGCGCCGACCTGCTCGACGCCGCGGACTCGGGCGACGGCCAGCCCTCGCTGACCCCGCTGCTGGCGCCGTTCGCGCTGCTCTTCGTCGGGGCGGTGGTGGCCGGGATGGTCGGCTCGCTGATCACGGTGGCGGCCAACCAGCTCGCGGTCACGGTCGCGGCCGGGCAGCCGCCGCGGCTCGGGCCGGCCTTCGCGGTGGCCGCGCGCCGGTTCCTGCCGCTGTGGGGCTGGCAGATCCTCTCCGCGCTGATGATCGGCGTCGGGCTGTGCCTGTGCGTGCTGCCGGGCATCTACCTGTACGCGATCTTCCTCATCCTCCCGGCCGTGGTCACGTTCGAGCGCGGCGGCTCGGCGATCTCGCGCTGCTTCCAGCTCGTGCACCGCGACTTCGGCGGCGCGGTCGCCCGGATCGCGAGCATCATCGGCCTGTCGGTGCTGGTCGGGATCGTGTCGTACTTCGTCGGCCGGATCATCGAGCTGGCCATGGGCGCGGAGGTCACGCCGGACTCGCGGACCGGCACCGGCGTGGTGCTGACCTCGTCGCTGATGGCCGCGCTCGTGGTGAGCCGGCTCGTCACCACGCTGCTCGAGAGCGGCGTGAAGATGCTCACCGACGTGCTCACCGTGACCGCGTACGCCGACATGCGCGCCCGCAACGAGCCGCTCTCCACCGCGGCGCTCGCGGCCGAGGTGGGTGTGCGGCCGGCGTCGTCGTCCATGGGCGAGACGGAGTGGACGGTTCCGCCGGGGGCCGCGCGCTGAGCCGGGAGCGCTTTTCCGGTACCGCACCATAAGCCCGATTTGCCGGACGATACTGCTGGCATGGGAGTCAGCCGCAGGGGCCTGCTCGCCGCCGGTCTCGCGGCGCTGGCCCTGCCCGGGTGCGGCGACGGCGAGACCGCGACGGAGGCCCCGGACCGCAAGGTCGAGGTCTTCTCGTGGTGGGCCGGCCCGGGGGAGAAGGAGGGGCTGGAGGCCCTCGTCGCCGACTTCGCCAAGCGCAACGCGGGCATCGCGTTCGACAACGCGGCGGTGGCGGGCGGCGCCGGCACGATCGCCCGCTCGGTGCTGACCACCCGGCTGCAGAACGACGACCCGCCGGACTCCTACCAGATCCACGCCGGGCGGGAGCTCGCCGACGACATCAAGCACGGCTACGTCGAGGACCTGCGCGACCTCTACACCGAGCAGGAGTGGCTGGACAAGCTGCCCGCCGGGCTGGTCCAGGCGATCACGGTCGACGGGGCGATCTACTGCGTCCCGGTCAACATCCACCGGTCCAACCTGCTCTGGTACAACCCGAAGATCCTGGCCGGCCTGGACCTCACGCCGCCGTCGACCTGGGCCGACTTCCTGACCCAGGCCGACGCGATCGCGCGGCGCGGGCTCACGCCCCTGTCGATCGGGCCCGCCTGGACGCAGAAGCACCTGCTGGAGAACGTGCTGCTGGGCCAGCTCGGCGCGCAGACCTACGCGGAGCTGTGGACCGGCGGCACCGACTGGGAGGGCGCCGCGGTGCTGGCCGCGCTGCGGCTGTTCACCGAGGTGCTCGCCCGCACCGACGCGGCCGCGCCGGCCGGGGACTGGCAGCCCGCGCTGGACAAGGTGGTCGACGGCGGCGCGGCGTACAACTGCATGGGTGACTGGGCGGACGCCTATCTGCGCTCCCGGGGCCTGGTGTTCACCGAGGGTTACGGGGTCGTGGCGAGCCCGGGCACGGACCGCGTCTACAACTTCCTGTCCGACTCCTTCACCCTGCCGAAGGGTGCGCCCCACCCCGGCGCGGCCCGCAAGTGGCTCGTCGAGTGCGGGTCGGTGAGCGGGCAGGACGCGTTCAACCCGCAGAAGGGTTCGGTGCCGGCGCGGACGGACACCGACCGGTCGAAGTACACGGGCTACCTGGCGGCCGCGGTCGCCGAATGGGCCGACGCGGGCACCCGGGTGGTCGGCTCGCTCACCCACGGGGTGGTCGCGGACACCGCCTGGAGCACCGCGATCGATACGGCGCTGGCCGCGTTCGTGCAGGACAAGGACGCGGTGAAGTTCGCCCGGGCCGTCGTCGCCGGGCGGAGATGAACCGGGACCGAGCCGGATGTGTGGAACCTGTCAAGATTCGTCCGGCCAAGGTGCGCGACTTGGCGGCCCCATTAGACTCGGCGGGCATGAGCACAGAAGAGAACGAGGCCGCGTCCCTGCTGAGCACGGTCCAGGCCCCGGGTGATCTTCGTAGTCTGACCGCCGAGCAGCTCGACGTGCTCGCCGCGGAGATCCGCGACTTCCTCATCGCGAAGGTCTCGCGCACCGGCGGACATCTGGGCCCGAACCTCGGTGTGGTCGAGCTGACCCTGGCCCTGCACCGCGTCTTCGACTCGCCCAAGGACCGCATCCTCTTCGACACGGGCCACCAGGCGTACGTGCACAAGATCGTCACCGGCCGGCAGGACGGCTTCGACCTGCTGCGCAGCCGCGGCGGGCTCACGGGCTACCCGAGCCAGGCCGAGAGCGAGCACGACATCATCGAGAACTCGCACGCCTCGACCGCGCTGTCGTATGCCGACGGGCTCTCCAAGGCGTTCGCGCTGCGGGGCGAGCCGCGGCACACCGTCGCCGTGGTCGGCGACGGCGCGCTCACCGGCGGCATGTGCTGGGAGGCCCTGAACAACATCGCGGCCGCCAAGAACCCGGTGGTCATCGTCGTCAACGACAACGGCCGCTCCTACTCCCCGACCATCGGCGGGCTCGCCGACCACCTCTCCCACCTGCGGCTCAACCCGGGCTACGAGAAGGTGCTCGACCTCGTCAAGGACTCCCTCGGCCGCACCCCGCTCGTCGGGCCGCCGCTCTACGAGGTGCTGCACGCGGTCAAGAAGGGCATCAAGGACGCCGTCGCGCCGCAGGCCATGTTCGAGGACCTGGGGATCAAGTACGTCGGGCCGGTCGACGGCCACGACCGCGAGGCCGTCGAGTCGGCGCTGCGCAAGGCCAAGAACTTCGGCGGCCCGGTCATCGTGCACGCCGTGACCCGCAAGGGCTTCGGCTACCGCCCGGCGATGGAGGACGAGGCCGACTGCCTGCACGGCCCGGGCGCCTTCGACATCGAGACGGGCAGGCTGCTCGCCCCGGCCTCGCTCAAGTGGACCGGCGTCTTCGCCGACGAGCTCGTCGCGATCGCCGACGAGCGCGCGGACGTGGTCGGCATCACCGCCGCCATGGCCGAGCCGACCGGGATCGCGAAGCTCATGCGGAAGTACCCGGAGCGCGCCTACGACGTCGGCATCGCCGAGCAGCACGCGGCGACCTCCGCGGCCGGCCTGGCCATCGGCGGCCTGCACCCGGTCGTCGCCGTCTACGCGACCTTCCTCAACCGCGCCTTCGACCAGGTCCTGCTCGACGTGGCCATGCACCGCCTGCCGGTCACGTTCGTGCTCGACCGGGCCGGCGTCACCGGCCCCGACGGCCCGTCGCACTACGGCATCTGGGACATGTCGGTCTTCGGCGTGGTGCCGGGCCTGCGCCTGGCCGCGCCGCGCGACGCCCAGACGGTGCGCGAGGAGCTGCGCGAGGCGGTCGGCATCGACGACGGCCCGACGATCCTGCGCTTCCCGACCGGCACGGTCCCGGCCGACCTGCCCGCCGTGCGCCGCGTGGGCGGCGTCGACGGCTTCGGCGGCGTGGACGTGCTCGCCGAGCACGAGCGCAAGGACGTGCTGCTGGTCAGCGTCGGCGCCTTCGCGCACATGGGGGTCGACGTGGCGGCCCGCCTGGCCGAGCAGGGCTACGGCGTGACCGTGGTCGACCCGCGCTGGGTGCGCCCGGTGCCGGTCGAGCTCGTCGCCCTCGCCCGCGAGCACCGGCTCGTCGTGACCCTCGAGGACGGCGTGCGGACGGGCGGCGTGGGCGACGCCATCGCGAAGTCCCTGCGCGACGCCGACGTGTGGGTGCCGCTGAAGGACCTCGGCGTCGAGCAGGGGTGGCACCCGCACGGGTCGCGCAACGAGATCCTGGCCGACCTGGGGCTGACCGCGCAGGACGTGGCGCGGCAGGTCACCGAGTGGGTGAGCCGCATCGAGGAGCCGACGCCGCTGACGTCGGCGCCGCCGGCCCGGGCCCGGGCGCCGCGCCGCTAGGTTGTGGTTCCCTGGTCGCGGGCCGCTCTGGTCCGCGACCAGGGCTCTTTTCTCGCGGCTCTGCCCGGGCTGCCGCCCGTCGGGGTATAAATCCGACATGTCGTGACGCGGGGAGCGTCCGATCTTTGCTCGGGTCCGTCGTGGTGCGGACCGCCGCTCCCGCCAGACACCGCTCGGCGCTGGCGCGCCGTCGCTGCCAGGTCCGCCGAGGGTCACCCTCGATCGATCCATCGTGAGCCGCTCCCGTGCGAGCCTCCGACACCCGGCGCCCGGCACCTGGCACCCGGCGCCCGGCACCTGGCACCTGGCACCCGGCGCTCGGCGCCCGGCGCCCGGCGCCCGGCGTCCGGCACTCGGCGCCCTGCGGTCGGCACCCGGCGGCCCGGCGGCTCGGTGCGTGGCGTCTGCGGGTTCTCGGGGTGGGGGCGGCCATTCGGGCCAGGTTCGCCGAGGGTCACGTTCGAGCCTCAGGCGCCTGGCGGCTCGGCGCGCAGCGTCCGCCGGTTCTCGGGGTAGGGGGCGGCCATCCGCCACGTTCGCCGAGGGCCACCTTCCAGCCTCCGGTGCCCGGCGGCTCGGCGCGCAGCGTCCGCCGGTTCTCGGGGTAGGCGTGACCATCCGCGGGCCTGGCAGCGTCGGCGCGCAGCGCCCAGCGGTGCCTGGCGGGAGCAACGGTCCGCGCCCCCGCGAGCCCGAGTCCGGCTTTGCCCGGGCAGCGGGCCATGCATCCCGTCGTGCCGCCCGTCGGGGTATAAATCCGACATGTCGAGACGCGGAGCGTCCGACATGTCGCGGCGCACGCAACCTGGACGGTGTGCGGAAGACTCTCTTCTGACGGAGAGAGAGGAGGCCCGTGGCCGACGCCATCATCGAGCTCGACGTCAGTGTGCCCTGGGAACCGCCCGAGCGGCCCGGGCCCGCCGTCGCGCGGCGGCGGCGCGGGTGGCGGCGCGCCCTCCTCGGGGTGGTCGTGCTCGGGATCGCCGCGGTGCTGCCCGGCGGGGCGGACCGCCGGCCCGGGCTGGAGCCGCTGTGGACGGCCGAGTTCCAGGTGCTCGGGTTCGACACGGCGGGCGGGCGGATCCTCGTGCACCGGTACCGGACCGCCGGCGCCGACCCGCTCACCGAGGCGCTCGACGCGCGGACCGGGCGGGTGCTCTGGCAGCGGGCGGGCGCGGCCGACGAATCCTACGTCGCGTTCACCGGCCGGAGCGCGATCGCGCAGGTCGAGCGGGCCGACACGAGCGGGGCGTTCCAGGGTTGGGTCGCCGGCTTCGACGCCGCCACCGGGGCGCAGCGCTGGCAGCGGGAGCGGGCGCGCTTCGCCGGGCTGGCCGGGGACCTCGTCGTGGTGCAGGAGCTCGCGTGGCCCGGCGAGGAAGACAAGTTCGACACCTCCTACGGCAACCCCGACGACCCGGCCGTCGCGCTGCCGCGGGTGCCGCACCACGAGCGGTATCTGGGGCTCGACGAGCGCACGGGCACGCCGCGGTGGACGGCCGAGCTGGCGCCGGGGACCGAGAGCTGGCTCGACTACGCGCCGTACCCCCGGCTGCGGGGGCTGCGCGAGCTCGACCGCGACGGGGCGCTGCGGGTGCGGGACCCGGCCGGCGGGGCGGTCACCGGGCGCTTCCGGCTCGACTTCGCCGGCGTCGTCTCGCGCCATCAGGCCGGGCTGCCCGGGCAGGAGCTGGTGCTGCCGGCCGGGCGCGGCGGGACCCAGGTGTTCGACCTCGCCTCGGGGCGGCGGCTGTGGACGTGGGCGGGGGAGTCGCCCGCCTGGAACGGGCCGGTCCCCTGCCTGCGCGTGCACTACTGCGTCTTCGGCGACGGCGGGACCGACGTGCTCGACGCGGCCACCGGGGCCGTGCTGTGGCGGGCCCCCGGCTACTCGGCGCTGCTGGGCGACACCGGCGACCGGCTGGTGATGTTCCGCCCGGCGGCCGCGCTGGACCAGCCCGACGACGTCGCGGCGTTCCCGGCCGGGCGGGGCGGCGGCGTCGCCTGGGAGCGGCGGGGCTGGTTCCTGGCCAACGGGCCCTTCGAGGCGCCCAGCACCGCGTCCTTCGTCTGGCGCCCGGCCGGCACCACCGACGCGATCGTCGGGCGGCTCGACCCCGGGGACGGGTCGGTGCACATCATCGGCCGCGCCCCCGACTTCTACGGCTCGCCGCAGTGCTCCGCCACCGCCGACCGGGTCGTCTGCCTCGCGATCGGGGTGCTGTACGTGTGGAGGCTGCGGTGAGCCTGATCGATCTCGGCGACGCCGGGGCATGGTCGCCGCCGGACGAGCCGGTGCGCCGGGGCCGGGGGCGCCTGGCCGTGGCGGTGGTGGCCGTGCTCGCCGCCGCGCTCCTCGTCGCCGACGGGCCCCGCGACGGGCGGCCGCTGTTCACGCTCGAGGACCGGGTGCTCGACGCGCAGCTCGCCGGGGGGCTGCTGTTCGTCTCGCGGTACGAGGACGGCGGGCCCGGCCACTTCGAGGCGCGCACGGTCGGCGGGCGGATGCTGTGGAGCCGGCCGCGGTCCGGGGAGAACGAGGGCCTGGCCTTCGCCGCGGGCGAGGTGCTGATGCTGACCTCGGCGTACGGCCGGCAGTCGGCCCAGGAGGCCACCGCCACGGCGCTCGACCGGCGCACCGGCGCGCAGCTGTGGCACCGGTCCGCGTCCGTGGTCATCGGGTCCGCCGGCCCGGTCGTGCTGCTGGAGGAAGTCACCGGGGTGGCGCAGCCGTACACGCGCGTCGGCAACGACACGCCGACGCGGCTGCTGGGCGTCGACCCGCGCACCGGCGCGACCGCGTGGAAGCAGACGCTGCCGGCCGGCTCGCTGGTCTCCTACGACGGCTCGGCCACGAACCCGGACACGATCGGCTCGATCGACGAGCTCACCGGCGGCGGCACCCTGCAGCGCCGCGACCCGGTCTCGGGCGCGGTGATAACCCGCACGCCGCTGGCGGGGCTCGGCGGCAACGCCTCCGACTTCACCGTCTCCGGCGACCGGGTCGTGGTGGGCCGGATCGGCCTGCGGGGGGCGGACGTCTACGACCTCGCCTCGGGCCGGCTGCTGTGGCGCCTCGACCAGCCGGACGGGGGGCCGTTTCCCTGCGGGCCGGAGCGCTGGTGCGCCGTGGGCGGCGACGGCATCCACGGCCTGGACGCGGCGAGCGGGCGCCGCGTGTGGGACGTCGGGCAGTACAACGACATCTTCAACCTCTCCGGGGACCTGATCGTGGCCGGCGGCCTGGGCAACTCGACCTCGCTCACGCACGAGCCCGTGGTGCTGGCGATCGACGCCCGCACCGGCGCCGTCACGCACCGGCTGACCGGCTGGGTCGCCACGTACATCCCCGCCGGCCCCCTTAGCGTGGTCACGCACACCGACGCCGGGCAGTGGCAGGCCCTCGTCGGCCTCTACGATCCGCGGACCGGCCACGTGCGGGTGATCGGCCGCGGCCGCCTCGGCCCGGTGCCGCGCTGCCGGACCGGCGAGGGTGTGGTCGTCTGCCTGAGCGGTGGGCTGAGCGTCTGGAGGCTGCCGTGAGCGTGATCGATCTCGGGGACGCGGCACCCTGGTCGCCGCCGGAGACCCCGCGGCCCCGGCGGCCGCGGCTGTCCGGGTCCACGCGCTGGGCGGCGGCGCTCGCCGTCGCCGTGCTCGCCGCCCTGGTGCCGTCCACCGTCTCGGCCGTCTCCGCGCCCGTGCTGCACATCGGCACCGGGGCGCAGCGGGCCGACCTCGGGGGCGGGCGGATCTACGTCACGCAGTACTCCGGCGAGGGGCCGCACCGGCTGGAGGTGTACGACGCGACCGGCGCCCGGCTGTGGGGCGTCGACCTCGGCGAGGCGCAGCAGCTCGCCTTCGCCGACGCGGACGTCGCCCTGCTGCACGTGTGGCTCGGCGACGGGCGGGCGCTGGAGAACGTGCGCGCGCTCGACCCGCGCACCGGCCGGCAGCTCTGGCAGCGCGGCGGCGTCTCGCTGATCGGGCGCTTCGGCGGCCGGCTCCTGCTCGAGGACACCACGCAGCCGCAGGTGACGGAGGATCCGGCGCAGCACCCGCCGATCGCGGTGCTGGCCGCCGACGAGCGCACGGGCGCGACGCTCTGGAGCAGCACCGTGCCCGCCGGGCGCGAGCCTTCCGTCGGCCGCCCGATCGGCGGGGGATGGGAGCTGACCTCGCTCAACGTCCTCGGCCCGGACGGCGTCCTGACCGGCTACGACCTGGCCACCGGCGCCCCCGCGCGCACCGAGCGCCTGCAGCGGCCCGGCGCCCCCGCGCTCTTCGAGCTCGGCGAGGACCGCGGGGCCCCGGGCGCCCGGGCCGGGCAGGTCGTGGTCACGGCCGCCGGGGGCGACGACGTCTACGACCGGGCGAGCGGGCGGCCGCTGTGGCACCTGCCCCCGGCCGAGCTCGGCGGGCTCATCGGCTGCGCGCCCGGGCGGTGGTGCCGCGGCGACGGCGGCGGGTTCGCGGCGTTCGACGCGGGCACCGGCCGGCCGGCGTGGCGGGTCGAGGGCTACGACACCATCGTCGGCGCGAGCGTGCAGCCGCCGACGCTCGTGCTGACCGCGGGCGGCCGGCAGGGCGATCCCATGGCCCGGGGCGTGCTCGTCGACGCGCACACCGGCGCCGTCCGGGCCCGCCTCGACGACTGGCGGCCCGTCGGGGTGCAGGGCGGCCGCGTCGTCGTCTGGCGCCGCGACGACGGACAGCTCGACACCCGGCTCGGGCTGCTCGACCCGGCCGGCGGCGGGATCACGGTCATCGGGACCGGCGTGTCCTGGGCCGGCGTGCCGGCGTGCGCCGCCGACGAGCGGCTCGTGGCCTGCGGCGTCGGCGGAGAAGTGACTGTCTGGCCGCTGCCGGCGGCGGCCCGGCGTTAGCACAATGGACGTGTGCCGCCGAGCACTGCCGACCGCCGACCGCGCCGCCGTGATCGATCTCGGCGACGCCGGCACCGCCTGGGCCGCCGACGCGGGCCCGGCCGGGCTGCCCCGCGGCTGGGGGCTGGTGCTGTCGCTCGACCGGTTCACCGTCCGGCCCTGCGGACCGGCGCTCTGCGTCGCCGGGCAGCGCACGTTCGTCCTCGACCCGGCGAGCGGGACGATGCTGTGGACCCCCTACGTGCGCGCCGATCTCGTCGCGGCGCCCGGTGGCCGGCTGGCCGTGGCCGGGACGCGCACGGCGACACTGCTCGACCCCGCGACCGGCGCGCCCACGCCCGAGCTGCCCGGATGGGAGCCGCTCGGCGCGGACGCGGACCGCCAGCTGCTCGGCGCCGCCTCCGGCGATGACGCGACGCTGCTCGGGTTGCGGGCGGGGCCGGGGTGGCGCCGATCGGTACCGTCGACGGCCGCCTCGACGCGTGTGAGCTGGACGGCCCGCGCCTCGCCTGCCAGACCGGAGCCGGCGAGGTCGTGCTCCTTCGAATGGCGGCCAAGAGCTGATGCGGGGACGCTGGTAACGTGGGCGAACTGATCGATCTGGGTGAATCGCACGGGGTTGTCGACGGCGAGGCGATGCTGGAGTGGCCGCCGCCGCGCGGGGCCGGGCGCCGGCAGTGGCCGATCGTGCTGATGCTGACGCTCGTGGTGCTCTTCGCCACGGGCTCGCGGCCCGGGACCGCCGTCGAGGAGGCCGGCACCCTCGCCGAGCACGCCTCCAGCCTGGTCGCCGACCGCACCGCCGTCTACGCCGTCCGCGACGAGCCCGGGCTCACCGCCTACGACTGGAGCACCGGCAAGGTCAGGTGGACCCGCTCGCTGGCCGGGCCCGAGGGCGGGCAGGCCTACCTGGCCGCCGACCGCGCGTACGTGCGCCACCGCCCCTGCACCGCGACGACCGGCTGGAGCCTGGAGCGGATCGACCCCGCCACCGGCCGGGCGCAGTGGTCGCGGAGCGGCGCCCCGATCGCCGTCGTCGCCGGCCCGACCGGCGGCGCGCCCGGGCTGCTCACCATCGGCGACCAGGCCGCCGTCTGCCCGCCGGTCGTGCAACCGCGCGGCGCCGCCGCGAACCCGGTCCGCCTGGCCGGCCTCGACGCCGAGTCCGGCGCCGTCCGGTGGGCGTTCGACGTGCCCGGCGGGGCCCGGGTCGTCGCGCCCGACGTGCCCGGCAGCGCCTGGTTCGCGGTCTGGTACTCCGGCGGCCGCACCGAGATCCGCAGCGCCGTCACCGGGGGCGTGACCGTCGCCGCCGACGTCCCCGAGCTCGCCGACACCCCGCCGACCAGCGTCCGGGTCGTCGGCGGCCTCCTCGTGATCGTCGCGGTGCGCGCGGACGGGGCGCTCATCACGGCGTACGGCAGCGACACCCTGCGCTACCGGTGGCACATGCTGTTCTCCTCGTCGGGGCAGGCGCCGATCGCCGAGATCGCCTACGGCCCCGTGGTCGTGATGTGCGGCCCGATGGTCTGCGTGCCCAACTGGCGCGACCTCGCCGTGCTCGACCCGGCCACCGGCGCCGAGGCCTGGCGGCGCCCGGTGCAGCTCGACGCGGCCGGCCCCGGCGTGCTCGTCGCCCGCGACCGCGACGACTTCACGCGGGTGCGCGTCGTGGACTGGTTCACCGGCGCCGACCGCGCCGACCTCGCGGGCTGGGCCGTGGTGCCGACGGCCAGCGATGGCACGGACGACGACGACATCGGCTTCGCCCCGGCCGCCTCGGCGCTCGTGCAGCGTCCGGAAGGCGACGGTTCCCGGCTGGCCCGCATCGACCTGCGCACCGGCGCCATCAGCCCGCTCGGCAACGTCAGCCCGATCCCGTCGCGCTGCTCGGTGCGCCACCACCGGCTCGCCTGCCTCGCCGGCGGGGACTCGGTGCGGCTGTGGCGGTTGCCCGGGTAGCTACATTGGCACCCAGGGCTTTCACGGGAACTTCACGTCTCGTGAACCACACTGGCCCGGATTCGGCTGGGGGTGAAGGGCGTGCGCGTGCTGGTGATCGAGGACGAGACGAATCTCGCCGACGCGATCGTCCGGGGACTTCGGCGGCAGGGCATGGCCGTCGACGTCGCCTACGACGGGACCGCCGGGCACGAGATGGCGATGGTCACCCGCTACGACGTCGTGGTGCTCGACCGCGACCTGCCCGGCGTGCACGGCGACGACATCTGCGCCGACCTGGTCGCCTCGGGCGCGCTGACCCGGGTGCTGATGCTCACCGCCAGCGGCAGCGTCGCCGACCGGGTCGAGGGCCTGCAGATCGGCGCCGACGACTACCTGCCCAAGCCGTTCGCCTTCGACGAGCTCGTCGCCCGGGTGCAGGCCCTGGGCCGGCGCGCCACCCCGGCCGCGCCGCCCGTGCTCACCATCGCCGACCTCGTGCTCGACCAGGCCAAGCGGGTCGCGACCCGGGCCGGGCAGCCGCTGGACCTCACCCGCAAGGAGTTCGGGCTGCTCGAGGAGCTGCTCAAGGCCCGCGGCGCGGTGGTCTCCAGCGAGGAGCTGCTCGAGCGGGTCTGGGACGCCAACGCCGACCCGTTCACCACGACCGTGCGGGTCACGATGATGACGCTGCGCAAGAAGCTCGGCGAGCCGGCGCTCATCGAGACCGTGGTCGGCGCCGGGTACCGGACGCGGCCGCCCCAATGACCATCTACGACGCCCGCCGCACCGCCTTCTTCCGCCCGACCCTGCGCCTGCGGCTCACGCTGCTCAACGGCATCCTGCTCGTCGGGGCCGGGCTGGTGCTGGTCGTGCTGGCCTACATCCTGGTCGACGGCGCGCTCAAGCCCGCCGACCAGCTCCAGCCCGGGACCAGGGTGGTGCTGGCCGACGGCAGCGAGGTCGACGCGCACACCTGGCAGACCGACCTCGTCGACTCCGCCGAGTGGGAGCTGCTCACCCGGGGCAGCCTCGCGCTGCTGCTCATCGGGGCGGTCGGGGTCGCGGGCGCCTACGTCGTGGCCGGGCGCTCGCTGCGGCCGCTGCAGCGGGTCACCACCACGGCCCAGCGCCTCTCCGGCGAGTCCCTCGACGCGCGGATCAACTACGACGGGGCCGACGACGAGGTGGCCGAGCTCGCGAAGACGTTCGACGCGATGCTCGACCGCATCACGGCCGCGTTCGAGACCCAGAAACGCTTCGTGGCCAACGCCTCCCACGAGCTGCGCACCCCGCTGGCCGTGATGCGCACCGAGGTCGACGTGACGCTCGACGATCCGGAGGCGGACGTCGCGGAGTACCGCCGCATGGCCACGGTCGTGCGCGACGCCTCGATGCGGGCCAACGCGCTGGTCGAGTCGCTGCTGCTGCTCGCCCGCACCGAGGCCCAGGCCGGGCGGCGGCTCGGCCGGAAGGTGAGCACCGACCTGGCCACCGGGGTCACCGTCGCCCTGTCGGCGATGGGCAAGGAGGTCAAGCGGCTCAACCTCGACGTCAGCACCGACCTGACCCCGGCCAACGTGGTCGGGGACCCGGGGCTGCTGGAGCGGCTGGCGGGCAACCTCATCGAGAACGCGGTGCGGTACAACCATCTGGCCGGGCGGATCTGGGTGCGCACCGGCACCGACGAGACGCTCGCCTGGCTCGTGGTCGGCAACACCGGCTTCGAGGTCGAGCCGGCCGACCTGCCCGCGCTGTTCGAGCCGTTCCGCCGCGGCGGTCGGGAGCGCACCGGCGCGCGCGGCACCGGGCTCGGGCTGTCGATCGTCCGGGCCGTGTGCGAGGCGCACGGCGGCGGGGTCTCCGCGGTCGCCCTCGACGGCGGCGGGCTGGAGGTCACCGTCTCGCTGCCGGCCGCCGCGGTCACGCCGGTGCTGAGCGGCACCGCGCCCGTCCCCGTCGTGTGACGGCGGGCACTTCCGCTCAGAACCTCCGCGCGCCGGACCGATCTGTCCTGCGTTTCCCCGGATGCGTTGGAGGCGGGTCGGATGCGGCTGCGCAGCTGGCTGGTCGTCGGTGTCAGCGTCGCGCTGCTGCTGGCCATCGGCGCCGTCGGCGTCTCGGTGAACCGTTCCGCGCTGCGGGCGGCCGAGACCGTGCACCGCGCCGACTCCCTCGCCCTGGCCACCAACAACGGCGGCCTCGCCGCGCAGGTGCTGCTCGTCTCGGCCAAGGAGCTCAACGACTTCGCCACCGGCCACCCGCTGTCGATGACGCCCGGCGACCCCGGCGACGCGGCGGCGCTGCAGGAGTACGCGAAGAAGTCGCCGTCGTTCGGCTACGGGCTCATGCTCACCGACCTGACCGGCAACCCGCTGAGCGCCAGCGGCCCCGGCACCATGTTCCCCGACCCGCTGTCGGCCGCGTTCAAGCCGCTCATCTCCTCGCTCGCGCTCGGCCGGCCCGGGTTCTCCTCGATCATGACGGTGCGCGGCACCCTCGTGCAGGCGGTGGCCGTGCCCATCGTCGTGGGCAGCCAGCCGGCGGCGATCCTGTACGGGTTCATCCCCCTGACGAAGAGTCAGCTGCAGGAGTACCTCGTCAAGCTCAAGGACGACTCGCACGTCTCGCTGCTCGTGGACGCCGCGGGGGTGATCGGCGCGTCCAGCGACCCGGCCCGGCTCGGCAGCCGCGTGGACCCGGCGATCGCCGCGAGGGTGACCTCCACCGACTCGGTGTTCGTCACGTACTCCGAGCGCGGCCACTCGATGATCGCCACGGTCCACGGCGGGCTGCCGGGCGGCTGGGCATACGTTCGCACGCAGTCCACGGCCACCTTCGACGGGCCGGTGCGCAACCGCAGCCTGACCATCAACCTGGCGCTGCTCACCATGCTGCTCGTCGGGGTCGCGGGGCTGGCCATCCTCGGGTACCGCTCGCAGCTCGTCCGCCGCCGCGCCGAGGAGCGCTTCTCGGCCCTGGTCGAGCACGCCCCCGACGTCGTGGTGGTGCTCGACGACGAGGGGCGGGTGGAGTACGCCAGCCCGAGCGGCCGGCGCATCCTCGGCGTCACGCGCGTGGGCACCCCGGTCTTCGAGATCGTCCACCCCGACGAGCGCCCGCACCTGCGCGAGCGGTTCGCGGCCCTGACCGGGGAGAAGGGCGCCCTGGAGCGCATGCAGGTGCGGGTGCGCCAGGCCGGCGGCGACTACCGCTGGTTCGACCTCACCGCCTCCAACCAGCTGCACAACCCGGCCCTCGACGGCGTGGTGATCAACGCCCGGGACATCACCGACTCGCGCGAGATGCAGGACCGCCTCGCCCACGACGCCCACCACGACCCGCTGACCGGCCTGCCCAACCGCCGCCGGCTCCAGCAGCGCCTCGCCGACTCGCTGGAGGCCGAGCCGGTCGCGGTGCTCTTCGTCGACCTGGACGGCTTCAAGCCGGTCAACGACGAGCTCGGCCACGAGGCCGGGGACGAGCTGCTGCGGCAGGTCGGGGCGCGGCTGAGCGGCTGCCTGCGGCCGGTCGACGTGCTGGCCCGGGTCGGCGGGGACGAGTTCGTGCTGCTCCTGCCGGGGATCGGCACCGAGGACGAGACGCGCTCGGTCATCGCCCGGCTGCGGGCCTGCGCGGACGCGCCGTTCGTGATCCAGGGCGAGGAGGTCCGGATCGGGGCGAGCATCGGGGTGCACCTGGCGGCGCCGGGGGAGCATCCGGACGCGGTGCTGCGCACGGCCGACCAGGCGATGTACGCCGTCAAGAACGGCCGTGACCGGCCGGGACGGCATCGGGCCTGACGGCGGCGACCGGGAGCAACGTCTTCGCGACGGGCGGGGCGGGGGAGCGGACGGTCAGCGCGGTGCGCACGGCACCCCGCTGCACGAGCTCGATCCTCAGCGCCGTGACGCGTGTGGGTGTCACCTGGTCCCCCTCGGTTGCGTACCCGCCGCCGCTCACCTGTCTACCGCCCCCGTCGCGCGTGCGCACCGTAGTTGCCGAAGGCGTGCGCACCCGAGTGGTTCGATCACTCGGCGTAGAGTGATCCGTCCTCTACGGACCGTGTAACACGCTCGGAAGCGGCGCCGCGTTACGGTCTATCTCACACAGCGTCACGAAGTCCCTGATACGTCAGGTAACCGACGGTCACGAACGCAAGGGGGTATGGGCGGTTTTTGCCCCTGTGGCGAAAATCCGATACACGGCTTCCGCCGGTGCCCGCGCGCCTTCTAGGTTCTCCGGACATGGCCGTCAGCGACGACGTGGCACCCGACGAGTGGGAGTGTCGCGTCTTCCTCGCCGTCGCCGAGCACCGCCAGCACACGAAGGCCGCGGAGGCGCTGTCGCCGACGCGGCCGTCGCACCTGCGGGACCGGCCCTACGCGCGGCAACTGGTGGGCAAGACCATCGCCCGGATCGAGCGCTGGTGCGGGGAGCCGCTCTTCGAGGGCAACCGCGGGCAGCTGCGCCTGACCGAGCGCGGGCGGGACTTCGAGCGGGCGGCCCGCAGCGTCGTCGGCGAATACGAGCTGATGCGCCGGCCCGGCCCGGGCGACGGGCTGCCGCGGCTGGCGTGCCTGCCCCACCACGCGGCGTTCGTCGCGCCCGCGCAGGCGCGGCTGGTCGAGCGGTTCGGGCGGCCGCGGGTCGCGGTCGAATACCTCGAGCCGCATCGGCACGCGGCCCCGGAGCTGCACCGGCACGCGCTGCTCATCGGACCGCCCCCGGCGGCGGGCGGGCGCTCGGTGCGCCTCTACACGGCGCGCCTGGAGGCCATGGTCCCCGCGGCGCACTTCCCGGGCGTGCGGCTGGCGCTGCCGGAGCTGCTGCGGCGGTACCGTCCGATTCCGCACCTCACCGGCGTCCCCGAGGACCGTCGTGCGGCGTGGGGCCTGGACCGGCACCCCGGCGCGGGCACCGGGAGGCCGACGGCGGACACCGCGGCCGCGGTGCTGCGCCTGCGCCACGAGACCGCGGCGCGCTGGGACGGCCGGGTGCTCGTGGTGCCGTCGGACGTGGCGCTGCCGTTCAAGGCGGGGATGGAGTTCGGCGGGCGGTACGCGGACCGCTTCAAGTGGGTGCCGGTCGTCGCCGACGCGCCGCTGACCTACGAGGTGCACCTGACCGTGCGCTCCGGCGGGCCGGACGAGGCGGTGGAGGCGGCGGTCGCCGCGGTGCAGGCGGCCGCGCGCTCCCTGCCCCACCTCGGCGGCGGCTGAACGGCTTCCCGGCCCGGCCACGCCCTGCCGCGGGGTTGCCGCCCGGCCGTGCGCGGGTGGCGTGCGCCGTTGTCGGTCGCGGCCGCCGCGCGGGTGGCGTGCGCGGCTCGGGCGCGGCCGCGCGGGTGGCCGTGCGCCAGGGTCAGGCGCGGCCGCGGACGAGCGGCAGGAAGACCTCGTCGACGATCTCCACCAGCACCTCGTCCGGGACGGTCGGGATGCCGCGCATCGCGTACTCGGCGCGCAGCAGCATCATCGGGGTCGTCGCCACGCGCGGGTGCGCGGCCGCGGGTGGCGCCTCGTCGCGCGCCACGGCGCGTTCGAGCATGGACAGCCAGGCGCGGTCCATGGTGGCCGCGCCCGAGCGCTCGCGCATGAGCTCGAGCAGCGCCGGGTCCTCGGCCGCGGCGGCCAGGAGTCCGCGCAGGATCGCGCCGTGCGGGGACGACCAGGTCTCGTTGGCCCGGCGCAGCATCTCCAGGGCGTCGCCCCGCAGCGTGCCCGTGTCCGGGTTCGGCATCACGGCGTCGGAGAGGTGGCGGTACGCCGCGATGCCCAGGGCCGCCCGGTGCGGCCACCGGCGATAGATCGCGTTCTTGTTGGTCCCGGCCCGGGCGGCGACCCGGTCCATGGTCATGCCCGCGTAGCCGGATTCGCGCAGCTCGTCCGCGGCCGCGCGCAGGATCGCCTGCTCCAGCTCGGCGCCCCGGCGTCTCGTGGTCATGGCTTGCAGGGTACTCGACGTACCCTATAAGGTACTGGCCGTACCGTATTCGAAGGGTGGGGCGATGCGCGTCTTCGGCATGAACTACGACACCGGTTTCGTCAGCGGCGGGTCCACGACCCACGAGCCGTGGGACCCCGAGACCGTGCGGCGCGACCTGCGCGTCATCCGCGACGAGCTGCACTGCGACGCCGTGCGGATCACGGGCGGCGTCCAGGACCGGCTCGAACTGGCCGCGCGGCTGGCGGCCGAGGCCGGGCTCGAGGTGTGGTACTGCCCGTTCACCAACGGCCTCGACCGCGACGCGCTCATGGCGTTCGTGCTCGACGGCGCCGAGCGGGCCGAGCGGCTGCGGCGCGGCGGAACGCGGGTCGTCTTCCTCACCGGCTCCGAGATCGCCATGTTCACCGACGGCTTCCTGCCCGGCCGCGACCTGGCCGAGCGCATGGCGCTGTTCGCCGACCCGATGCGCATGCGCGAGGCGGTCCCGGCCGCGCGGGCCGCCGTGCACGACTTCCTCGCCGAGGCCGTGCCCGCCGTGCGGGAGCGCTTCGGCGGCCCGGTCGGCTACGCCTCGATCCCGCTGGAGGCCGTGGACTGGGCGCCGTTCGACATCATCGCCAGCGACGCCGGCTACCGCGACGCGACCAACGCCGCGGCGTTCCCGCAGAGCCTGGCGGCCGCGGTGGGGCAGGGCAAGCCCTACGCCGCGACCGAGTTCGGCTGCTGCACGTTCCGCGGCGCGGGGGACGTCGCGGGGGCGGCGGAGCCGGTGACGTACGACGCGCACGGCGCGGCCGCGACGATCACCCCCGGGCTGGAGCGCGACGAGGAGGGCCAGGCCCGCTACATCCTGGACCTGCTGCGCGACTACGAGGCCGGCGGCGTGGAGGCGGCGTTCGTCTACACCTTCGCGAACCGGCACCTGCCCACCACCGGGGATCCGGAGCGCGACTTCGACCTGGCCGCGCGCGGGATCGTGCGGGTGCTGCCGGACGGTTCGTGGACGCCGAAGGCCGCGTTCCACGCCCTCGCCGGGTACGGCCGCGCCCGCGCTCAGCGTGGCCTTGAGGCGAAGTGACCGCGCCCGAAGGCCGCTGCCTCTGCCCGGGGCGGGTTCAGAGCCGGGCGAAGTAGTCGCGCGCGGCCGCGACGCCGCCCTCGGCGCCCAGTGCGACCATGAGCGCGGCCCAGGCCTTTCCGGCGGTCAGCTCCGGGGCGAGGATGGCGCCGACGGCGGCCGCCAGCCCGTCGGGGCTCCGGGGCGCCCCGCCCGCGCGGGCGCGGGAGGTCACGACGACCGGGATGTCCCAGGACACCAGGTCGGCGACGGCGCCCAGCAGGGGGACGGGGACGTTGAGCGCGCCGGTGCCCTCCAGCACGACGCCCCTCGCCCCGGCGTCGGTAACGGCGGTGAGCGGCGCCGGGCCGATCCCCGGGTACACCTTGATCAACGCCACGTTCGTCTCCGGCTCGCCCGGCGGCGACGGCGGGCGCGGGGGCGGCGCGGCCGTCAGGGTGACGCGGCCGCCGCGCACGCGGCCGAGCGGCTCGTGCGGGGCGGAGGTGAACGCGCCCGGGCGCGACGTGGCGGCCTGGCGCACCCGCGCCGCCGCGTGCAGCTCCCCGTCGAGGCAGGCGACCGCGCCGAGGCCGGCCGCGGCCGGGTCCGACGCGGCGACCAGGGCGGCCGTCAGGTTGGCGGGGCCGTCGCTGTCCGGGGCGTCGAGCGGGAGCAGGGCGCCGGTGAAGACGATGGCACCCCGGGCCGCGCCCGCGACGAGGTCGGTCAGGTAGGCCGCCTCCTCCAGCGTGTCGGTGCCGTGGGTCACGACGACGCCGTGGAAGCCCTCCTCGCCGAGGGCCGCGCGGACGCGGCGCGCGGTCGCGGCCATCGTCTCGGGGGAGGCGTCCCACCCGGGCTCGGCCAGGACGTCCTCGACCGTGACGTCGACGTCGACGTCGGCCGGCCTCGTGGCGGCGGCGAGGAGGCCGGCGCCGGTGGCGACGGAGCCGGTGCGGTACGCGATGGTGTCCTTGGATGCCAGCAGGAGCACTCTGCGGGTCATGGGAGGCGGTTCTCCAGCCGCTCGATGCGCTCCAGCAGCGGGGCCAGCGCGGACTCCAGCGAGGGGGACTGGGCCTGCAGGTGGACGTAGCCGGCCAGCGCCGCGGTCACGGCGCGGCGGGTCAGGCGCAGCTCGGCGCCCAGGGCGCGCAGGGCCTGACCGGCCGCGCCGTCCGGCTCGGCGACCAGGCCCAGGAGCAGGTGCTCGCAGCCGACGTAGTTGTGGCCCAGCGCGGTCGCCTCGGTGACCGCGAGCTCCAGCGCGGCCGCGGCCGGGGCGCTGAACCGGCGGCCGTCCGCGGGCTCGGCCGGCTCGGGCGTCGCGCTGATCGCCGCGGCGATGGCCGACGGCTCGATGTCGATGGCGCGCAGGACGTGCAGGGCCAGGTTGCCGCCCTCGGCGACGATGCCGGTCAGCAGGTGGGCCGTGCCGACGGCCGGGGCCCGCTCGGCCGCCGCGCGCTCGGCGGCCAGGCGCAGCACGGTGCGCACGCGGGCGGTGAAGTGGGGCAGGCGGGCGGCCAGGGCCGCGTCGTCGAGGTCGCCGAGGACCGTCTCGCGGATCGCGGTCACTCGCCGGACGGCCTGCTCGAGCGCGCGCTGACAGATGGCCGAGACGGGGATCCCGGCGGCCTTGACGGCGTCGGCGAGATCGTCGGGGAGGTAGACGTTGATTTTCGGCACACCTCAGATATACCCCGCATGGGGTTATACGTCGAGTGTCGCGGCCTGGAACAGGGCGGCGATCGACCTGAGGTGGCCGGCCAGCTCCGGCGGGCCGCTGACCTCGAACGGCAGCCCGATCGAGGCGAGCCGGCGCGCATGCCATTCGCCGGTGTCGGCCGGCGCGAGCCACCGGCAGGTCCCGTCCGGCCGGTCGGTCAGGGTCCCGGGCGGCGGCCCGCCGAGGCGGTCCACCACGCGGGCGGCCGGCGCGTGGATCACGACGTCGGCCGGGTAGGTCGGGGCCATCCGCATCGTCCGGTCGGCGACGAAGGCGGCGACGTCCCCGCCGGGCACCTCCCGCGTGGCCGCCCGGGCGCCGGTCGCGGCGAGCTCGGTGACGCGGTCCAGCCGGAAGGTCCGCCAATCGTCGCGGTCGAGGTCGAACGCGAGCAGGTACCAGCGCCTCCCGGCCGTCACCAGGGCGCGCGGCTCGACGTGGCGGCCCTCGTCGCGGTACCGGAACCGCAGCCGCTCGTGGCCGGCGATCACGGCGGCGGTGACGACCAGCGCGTCGGGGTCCACCGGATCCGCGGCCAGGGAGAACGGGTGGGCCACGGTGGAGGAGGTCAGCGCGTCGACCCGGCGGCGCAGCCGGGACGGCAGGACCTGCAGCAGCTTGCGCAGCGCCCGCACCGCCGCCTCGTCGGCCCCGGTCACCGCCTGCGTCGCCGCGGTGGACAGCCCGATGGCGACGGCGACCGCCTCGTCGTCCTCCAGCAGCAGCGGCGGCATCGCCGCGCCGGCCGTCAGCCGGTACCCGCCCAGGCCGCCCTGCTCGGCGTGCACCGGATAGCCCAGCTCGCGCAGCCGGTCGACGTCGCGCCGCACGGTCCGCACGGACACCCGCAGCCGCCGCGCCAGCTCGCTGCCCGGCCACAGCCGAGGGGTCTGCAGCAGCGACAGCAGGGACAGCAGCCGGGCACGCGCGTCGGACATGCCTGTCATGGTGACCCGCGACTAGGACGGAAATTGGCCTATACCGGCCCTACCGTGGGGCGAAGTTCCACCACGACATGAGGGAGAGTTCATGAGCAGCACCCCACCCGCCGGGTACACGACCGTCGCGCCGTGGATCGTCACGCCCGACACCGGGCAGTTGCTGGACTTCGTCACCGCGGTGTTCGACGGGGTCGAGACGGGCCGCGTGCGGCTGGAGGACGGGACGATCGGTCACGCCGAGATCCGCGTCGGCGACACCGTCCTGCTCGCCTTCGACCGGCTGCCCGACTGGCCGGCCATGCCGTCGCTGCTGCGGGTCTTCGTCGCCGACGCCGACCGGGCGATCGAGCGCGGCGTCGCCGCCGGGGCCCGCGTGGTCACCGCGCCGGCCACCCATGCCTTCGGGCAGCGGGGCGGCCGGATTCGCGACCCGTTCGGCAACATCTGGTGGATCAGCGCGGTGGTCGAGGACGTCGCGCCCGAGGAGGGCATGCGGCGCCTCGCCGAGCCGCGGTACGCCGACGCGATGCGCGACGCCCAGGAGACCCTGGACCGGGAACTGAGCGGCCGCGCCCACAGCGTCGTCAGCCGCCTGCCGGCCGGCTGATTCCGCGCCGCGGCCCGGCTCAGCCGATCGGCGCGCCGTGTGTGCGCATGAAGGGCAGCGGGTCGATCGCGTTGCCCGGCGAGGTCGGCGGGGTGTTCACGTGGACCTCGAAGTGCAGATGCGGGGCGGAGGAGTTGCCGGAGCTGCCGACGTAGCCGATGACCTGTCCGGCCGCGACCTTCTGGCCGGGCTTCACGACGCCCTTGCGGACCATGTGGCAGTACAGGGTCGAGATGCCGCCGGCGTGCTGGATCTTCACGTACCAGCCGCAGCCGCCGACCGAGGCGCTGCCCGTCTGGTCGCAGCTGTGGCCGGCCTCGATGTTGCACACGACCTCGACCACGGTGCCGGCCGACGCCGCGTGGATCGGGGTGCCGACGAACGACATGATGTCGACGCCCACGTGGTTGGGGTTCGTCGGGGTGCGGAAGCCGGGCCGGGCCGAGAAGCCGGGCAGCGGGCTCACCCAGCGGCCGGCCTCGGCGACCGGGGCGCCGCCGGTCTGCGGGGCGGCCGCGGGGGCCGGGGCGGCGGCCGGCGGGGCCGCGGCGGGGGCGGTGCACGACGGCGGGGTCGCGCCTCGGTTGACGTAGGCGTCGGAGACGTACGCGCCGGAGTCGAGGCGGTCCCACATCGCGGTGACGCGCAGGGTGCCGGTGATCTGCTCGCCCTGGACCTGGCAGGCGATGTTGAGCGGGGTGCCGTTGGGCAGGCCCGCGTAGAGGATCGCGCTGCGGGCCGGGCCGCCGCGGGTCTTCAGCGGGATGGCGCCCGACGCCACGGTGCCGGCGGTCGTCGGGGCGCCGGGAGCGGCGGCGGGGGCGGCGGTCTGCTGCTCCGCCGTGCACGGGGGCGGGGCGGCCTGCGGGCGGCGCACCCACGCGTCGCTGATGAACGAGCCGTCGGTGAGCCGGTCCCACTGGTCGGTGACGCGGACCGGGCCCTGGTCGATGAGCTGGCCCTTCACCTGGCACTCGATGGCGACCGCGGTGCCGTTGGGCAGCGTGCGCAGGGAGCGGGTCCAGACCGCCGCGCCGGCGCGGACGTTCAGCGGGCGCTTGGGCGAGACGACCGTGGCGCCGACGCTCGCGGCCTGGGCGCCGGACGGGGGCACCAGTGCGGCCGCCAGCATGCCGGCCACGACGAAGATCGTTTTGCGCATGGTGCACCCCCGGGATCGAGCTGGCTCCGCGCTCGGGCCGGGGGGACCGCGAACCCCGCCAACGCTAGGCGCGGGCGGGGTTCGCAGTCCGATATTTCAGTATCTGTTCACTCTTTCGGGGCGTTTGCCGCGCCCTCGGGCAGGAAGCGAGCGCCGGTCACCTTCTCGGAGATGCCCTCGCGGTCCAGGTACGGCGTGACGCCGCCCAGGTGGAACGGCCAGCCCGCGCCGAGGATCATGCACAGGTCGACGTCGCGCGCGTCGGCGACGACGCCCTCGTCGAGCATGAGCCGGATCTCGCGCGCGAGCGCCTCGGTCGCCTCGGCCCGCAGCTGCTCGGCGGTCGACGGGGAGTCGCCGACCTCCAGCAGGGCGAGGACCTCGGGGTCGGGGTTGCCCTCGGCGTCGGTGAAGCCCCGCTTGCCGGCCCCGACGACCTTGGCCAGGTTGGCCGAGACGCCGAAGCGGTCCGGGAACGCGTGGTGCAGCGTCTCGGCGACGTGGTGCGCGACGGCCGGGCCGACCATGCTCAGCAGCGCCATCGGGCGCATCGGCAGGCCCAGCGGGTCGAGCGCGGAGTCGGCCACGCCGATCGGGGTGCCGTGGTCGACCGCGGCGGTGACCACGCCGAGGAAGCGGGTCAGCAGCCGGTTGACCACGAAGGCCGGGGCGTCCTTGACCAGGACCGAGGACTTCTTCAGCGCCCTGCCGACGGCGAACGCGGTCGCGAGGGTCGCGTCGTCGGTCCGGTCGGCGCGCACGATCTCCAGCAGCGGCATCATCGCGACCGGGTTGAAGAAGTGCAGCCCGACGACCCGCTCCGGATGGGCGAGGTCGGCGGCCTGCTCGGTGACCGACAGCGAGGAGGTGTTGGTGGCCAGGACGCAGTCGTCGCGGACGATGGCCTCGACCTCGGCCCACACCTGCTTCTTGACCTTGAGGTCCTCGAAGACCGCCTCCAGCACCAGGTCGGCGTCGGCGAACGCGGCCTTGTCGACCGAGCCGCCGATGAGCCCCTTGTACTTCGCGGCCCGGCCCGCGTCCAGGCGCCGCTTGCTCACCAGCTTGTCGATCTCGGCGTGGACGTAGCCGACGCCCTTGTCGACGCGCTCCTGGTCGAGGTCGGTGAGCACGACCGGGACCTCGAGCCGCCGCACGAACAGCAGCGCCAGCTGGGAGGCCATGAGGCCGGCCCCGACGATGCCGACCTTGGTGACGTCCCGGGCCAGGTTCCGGTCCGGGGCGCCCGCGGGCCGCTTCGCGCGCCGCTGCACCAGGTCGAAGGCGTAGAGGCTGGCCCGGGCCTGGTCGCCCATGATCAGGCCGGCCAGCGCCTCGTCCTCGGCCGCCGTGCCGTCCTCGAACGACGCGTCCTTGGCCAGCGCGAGCAGCTCGAGTGCTGTGTTCGCCGAGTGCACCGCGCCGTGGAGGCGCTCGTCGAGCTGGTGCTTGGCGAAGTACAGCACCCCGTCCCACATGTCCCGGTCGATCTCGGGCCGGGTCACCGTGATCTCGCCGTCGACCACGCCCTCGGCCCACGCCAGGGAGCGCTCCAGGTAGTCGGCCGGCTCGAAGATCGCGTCGGCGATGCCGAACTCGTGCGCCTGGGCCGGCTTGAGCTGCTTCTGGGTGAGCGGGTTCTGCAGGATGACCTGCGCGGCCGGGGCGATGCCGATGAGGTTGGGCAGCAGCTGGGTGCCGCCCCAGCCGGGCACGAGGCCGATCGCGACCTCGGGCAGGGCGAGGGCCGCGGCGCCGGACGAGACGGTCCGGTAGTGGCAGTGCAGCGCGACCTCGAGGCCGCCGCCCATCGCCGCGCCGTTGATGAAGGCGAAGGTCGGTACCGGCGAATCCTTGAACTTCTTGAAGACCCGGTGACCGAACCGGCCCAGCTCCACCGCCTGCGCGTGCTCGGTCAGCAGGGGCATGGCGGTGATGTCGGCCCCGACGCAGAAGATGTAGGGCTTGCCGGTCAGCGCGATGAACTTCGGCGCCGCCGCGATCGCCTCGTCGACGGCGGCCTCGAGGCTGGCCAGGCCGCCCGGGCCGAACGAGTTCGGCTTGGTGTGGTCGAAGCCGTTGTCGAGCGTGATGAGCGCGGCGCGCTCGCGGCTCGGCAGGGTCACGAAGCGCAGCAGCGCCTTCGTCACGACCTCGTTCGGGTTCGTCAGCGCCGTCACTTGCCACCCTCCCAGTTGGGGTTCTCCCAGATCACCGACGCGCCCATGCCGATGCCGACGCACATGGCGGTGAGGCCGTAGCGCACGTCGGGCCGCTCGGCGAACTGCCGCGACAGCTGGGTCATGAGCCGCACGCCCGAGGAGGCGAGCGGGTGGCCCACGGCGATCGCGCCGCCCCACGGGTTCACGCGCGGGTCGTCGTCGGCGATGCCGAAGTGGTCGAGGAACGCGAGCACCTGCACGGCGAACGCCTCGTTGAGCTCGAACAGGCCGATGTCGTCGATGGTGAGCCCGGCCAGCCGCAGCGCCTTCTCCGTCGAGGGCACCGGGCCGAAGCCCATGACCTCGGGCTCGACGCCGACGAAGCCGTAGGACACCAGCCGCATCCCGACCGGCAGCCCGAGCTCGCGGGCCACCTCCTCGGCGGCGATGATCGACGCGGTGGCGCCGTCGTTCAGGCCGGCCGCGTTGCCCGCGGTGACCCGGCCGTGCGGGCGGAACGGCGTCTTGAGGGTCGCGAGCTTCTCCAGGCTGGTCTCCCGCGGCGCCTCGTCGACGGTCGCCAGGCCCCAGCCGGTCTCCGGGTCGCGGGTGGCGACGCTGACCAGGTCGGGCTGCAGCTTGCCGGCGGCGTAGGCGGCGGCCGTCTTCACCTGCGAGGCGTAGCCGAACCGGTCGGCCCGCTCCTTGGTGATGCCGGGCAGCCGGTCGTGCAGGTTCTCCGCGGTGGAGCCCATCACCAGCGCGGACGGGTCGACGAGCTTCTCGGCGAGGATGCGCGGGTTGGGGTCGACGCCCTCGCCCATCGGGTGGCGCCCCATGTGCTCGACGCCGCCGGCGATGGCGACGTCGTAGGCGCCGAACGCGATGCCGCCGGCCACGGTGGTCACCGCGGTCAGGGCGCCCGCGCACATGCGGTCGATGGCGTAGCCGGGGACGGTCTTGGGCAGGCCGGAGAGCAGGGCGGCGGTCCGGCCGATGGTCAGGCCCTGGTCTCCGGTCTGCGTGGTGGCCGCGATGGCCACCTCGTCGACCCGCTCCGGCGGCAGCTGCGGGTTGCGCCGCAGCAGCTCGCGGATGCAGCGGATGACCAGGTCATCGGCGCGGGTGTTGGCATACATCCCACCGGCCTTGCCGAACGGGGTGCGCACGCCGTCGACGAAGACGACGTCGCGGACAGCACGGGGCACGGAGTCCTCCTAGCAACGAATTACCGGCCATGTTACTCGCCAGTAGGTCACTGGGGGCTGTGAACCCTTTCACCACCGTTTCAGGTCGTTTTGAGCGCCTCCGTCAGTCCCGGGGACACGAGGCCGACCTGCCACGGGCGCGCCCCGTAGCCCGAGAGCACCGCGGCGACGGCGTCCGCCGTGAGCTCCTCGGGGGGCGACCAGGCCAGGCGGCGTACCGAATCCGGGGTGATGAGGTTCTCCGGCGGCAACTGGTGCGCGCCCGCGAGCCCGGTCACCAGCTCCCGGCACCGCGCCAGCCGCGCCGCCGCGACCGGGTCGCGCTCGGCCCACCGGTGCGGCGGGGGCGGCCCCTCCGACGGCGGCGTGGTCGGCAGCTCCTTGTCCGACAGCGCGCGGGCGTCGGAGAGCGCGGTGAGCCAGGTCGGGGCGAGCCGGCGCACCGAGCGCCCGCCGAACCCGGCCAGGGCCAGCAGCGAGCGCTCGTCCTTCGGGTCGGCCTCGGCCGCGGCGATGATCGCGGCGTCGGCGAGGACCCGGCCGGGGCTCGCGTCTCGGCGCTGGGCGATCTCGTCCCGGGCCGTCCACAGCGCGCGGACGCGGGCCAGGGCGCGGGCGCCCCGGACGCGGTGGATGCCCGAGGTGCGCCGCCACGGATCGGCGCGCACCCGCGGCGGGTCCCCGGCCGAGGCGACCAGCGCGGCGAACTCCTGCGCGGCCCACTCGGTCTTGCCCTGCTTGGCCAGCTCCTCGGTGAGGGTGTCGCGCAGCTGGAGCAGGAGCTCGACGTCGAGGGCGGCGTACGTCAGCCAGGAGGCGGGCAGCGGGCGCGTCGACCAGTCGGCGGCGGAGTGGTGCTTCTCCAGGGTGTACCCCAGCAGCGACTCCGTCAGCGCGGCCAGCCCGACCCGCTCGAACCCGCACAGCCGGGCGGCCAGCTCGGTGTCGAACAGCCGGGTCGGGCGCAGTCCGAGCTCGGTCAGGCACGGCAGGTCCTGGCTGGCGGCGTGCAGGATCCACTCGGTCGGCGAGATCACCTCGTCGAGCTCGGGCAGCTGGCCGAAGGGCAGGGGATCGATGAGCACCGTGCCGGATCCGGCTCGTCGCAGCTGCACCAGGTAGGCGCGGTGCGTGTACCGGTAGCCGGAGGCGCGCTCGGCGTCCACGGCCACCGGGCCGGTGCCCTGGGCGAACCGTTCGACGGCGCGCGCCAGCTCGGCCCGGTCCGCGATCGGCTCGGGGGTCCCGTCTCGGGGGGCGGTCAGCAGGACGGGCTCGGTCTGGTGGTCCGGATTGCCCGGACTGTCTGGCTCCTCGTCCCGACGCCGCGTGGGGGGTTCGTCGGTCACGCGACAACCGTACGTTGCGCCATAGGTCCCTGTGTGCAGCCGGTCCGGCGCGTCGGCGTTCTTGAGTGTGTAGAGACACCGTGAACGGGACGGACAGGCCGTCCGTGTAGCCGGTACGGTTCGCGTGCGCGGGCGGTCCGGTTACTTACACAGGCTGCATCGGAGGTCGCGGCACTTGTGCCCGCCGTTTAGGGTGAGGGCCGACTGCGGTATCGCCGGACGCCCTTCACACTCCGGCGAAACGGGTGGAACCGTGACAGGAAGGAAACGAGAAGCATGACGGCCGGGTATGACCCCTCCAACCCGGTGGCTTCCGGCAGTTCCGATGGCTTCGACGACCGGCCGCGGCACGCGGCCGGCGACGACCCGGAACGACTCGGTCCACTTCCCCCTCGGATCACCCAGACCGGGGCGATGCCCACCAGCTCGATTTCGCAGCCCACCAGTTCCTGGCCGGTGTCGGCGGGCCCGGTGTCGGCAGGTCCGGTGTCGGCAGGTCCGGCCTCGATGTCCGCCCCGCCCCGGCGCAGCCCCCTGGCCGGGATCGCGCTGGCGCTCGCCGTGCTGCTGCTCGTCGTCGTCGGGGTGCAGACCGCGCTCATCGTCGACCTCGAGAAGAAGGTCGACAAGGCCAACGCCACCGCCAAGTCCGCCGCGACCGACGACGCCGCCCGGCTCAAGGCGCTCGAGGACCGCGCCGACAAGCTCGAGCAGAAGACCGGCGGCAGCCTCGATGCCGCCGCGGTCGCCGAGTCCGTGCGCCCCAGCGTCTTCCGGGTCACCACCAAATACGCCATCGGCACCGGGTTCGCGCTGGGCAAGGCCCCCTCGGGCGGCGGCACGAACCTGATCACCAACTACCACGTGGTCGCCGACGCGTACGAGAAGGGCGAGAAGGACGTCAATCTCGAGCGCACCGACCAGCGCTTCCCCGCCAAGATCATTGAGGTCCACCCGGACAAGGACCTCGCGGTGCTGCACACCGACGAGGAGTTCACCAAGCTCGCGCCCGCGGCCGCGGTGCCGAAGGTCGGCGAGCCCGTCCTCGTCATCGGCTCCCCGATGGGCCTCGAGGACACCGTCACCACCGGCGTCGTCAGCGCGTTCCGCACGCTCAGCGGCGAGGCGCTCATGCAGTTCGACGCGGCCATCAACCCGGGCAACTCGGGCGGCCCCGTCTTCAACGCCAAGAAGGAGGTGGTCGGCGTCGCGACGCTGAAGGCCCAGCAGGCCGAAGGCATCGGCCTGGCCATCCCGATCTCCGTGGTCTGCGAAACCGTCCCGGCGGTCTGCTGAGCCAGCGGGGCCGCACCACCCACCGGCGCCCCGGACGCGCCGGTCGTACGACTCCCGCCGGGGCGCTGCCCGGCAGGACCACCAGGAGGAAGAGAACATGACATACCCCGGCAGCCCCCAGGGGAACCCGAACGACGGATACGGCTTCCCCGACCCCAACGCCCCGGCCGGCGCATACCCGCCGCCGCCCCAGGCCCCGGTCAGCGGCTACCCCGCCGCTCCCCAGTCGCCCTACGGCGAGCAGCCGCCGCAGTACGGCCAGCCCGTGCCGCCGCAGCCGCAGCCCGTCCACGACCAGGGCACGACGCAGCTGCCGACGTACGGCGAGTCCTCTTACAACCTCGACCCGTCGGTCTCGGCCCCGCCGACCGCCCCGATGCAGCAGCCGGCCCCGCCGATGTCCGCGCCCCCCATGTCGGGCCCGCCGATGTCCGGCCCGCCGATGGCCTACGGCCCGGTCTCCAGCCCGCCCACCAGCGGCTTCCCGGGCCAGCCGGTCGGCTACCCGCCGGTCGAGCCGCCGAAGAAGCGCGGCATCGCCGTGCCGCTGCTCGCGAGCCTCCTGGCCCTGGCGGTCATCGCCGCCGGCGTCTTCGTCGGGCTGTACGTCCAGAAGTCGGACAAGCTCACCAAGTCCGAGTCGCAGTCGTCGCAGCGCCAGGCCTCGCTCGACCAGACCAACAAGGACCTCGACCAGACCAAGAAGGACCTGCAGGCCAAGGCCGACGAGCTCACCAAGTCCCAGCAGGACCTGCGCGGCACCCAGGCCGACAGCACCGAGGCCAAGCGCCAGCGTGACGTCATCGGCCAGTGCCTGAAGCTGCTGCTCGAGGCCCTCGACGCCTCGGCCGCGGGCGACAAGACCACGATGCAGAACAAGATCAACGAGATGGACAAGCCCTGCAACGAGGCGCAGACCATCCTCGGGATTTAGTACTGCGAGCAAAGCCCCCGTCGTCCGACGGGGGCTTTACTCATGCGTGCAGGGCGGTCACTCCCGGCGGCGGCAGGCCGGCCGTCGAGGCCAGCAGCGCGCACCACGCGTGCACGTGGGACTGCATGTCCTCGGTCGTCGGGGTCCAGGAGGCCCGGATCTCCAGGTCGGCCGCGGCCGGCGGCCCCGCGAGGTCGCCGAAGCGCGTCGACATCGTCTGCGTGACCGTGCCGCCGATCGCCGTGTAGGCCGCCCCGTGCCCGTCGAGCGCGTCCACCAGCCAGCTCCAGCCCACGCCGGGCAGCAGCGGATCGGTGGCCAGCTCGGCCTCGAGCTCGGCGGTCACGTACGTCACCAGCCGCATCGTGCCGTCCCACGCGTCGTGGCCGGCCGGGTCGTGCAGGAGGATCAGCCGGCCGGTGGCCACCTCGTCGCCGTGGCGCAGCACGGTGCCGCTGATGGCATGGGCAAAGGGAGCCAGCCGCTGCGGCGCCGGGACCTCCTCGAGGGTGATCTCCGGCCGGGTGGTCACGGCGCGCAAATCCTCCACCGCCCGGGTGAACGTGGGGGGAGTCGCGGTCGATGGCGCCATAACGGAAGACTAAGACCGAAACGTGCGTAGGGGGTGCCGCCGCGCCGCCCGTGCACAGTGAGTGAAACGATGGACCCGATGACGAAGCTGTTGTTGCGCGCCGCGCGGGGCGAGTCCGTGCCCCACACCCCGGTCTGGTTCATGCGTCAGGCCGGACGGTCCCTGCCCGAATATCGCGAGCTGCGCGCCGGAATCGGCATGCTGGAATCCTGCCGCCGCCCCGACCTCGTCTGCGAGATCACGCTGCAGCCGGTGCGCCGGCACAAGGTCGACGCGGCGATCCTGTTCAGCGACATCGTGGTGCCGCTGCAGGCCGCCGGCATCGACCTCGACATCGTCGCCGGCACCGGCCCGGTCATCGCCTCGCCGGTGCGCACCATGACCGACGTGACCGCGATCCGCCCGCTGGAGACCGGCGACGTCTCCTTCATCGCCGAAGCCATTCGCCTGCTGCTGGCCGAGCTGGGCTCCACGGCCCTCATCGGCTTCGCGGGCGCGCCGTTCACCCTCGCCAGCTACCTCATCGAGGGCGGACCGTCCCGGCATCACGTGCTGACCAAGGCGCTCATGTACGGCGCGCCCGACGTCTGGCACGCCCTGTGCGAGCGCCTCGCCGAGATCACGCGCACCTTCCTGCAGGTGCAGATCGACGCCGGGGTGGACGCGATCCAGCTGTTCGACTCGTGGGCGGGGGCGCTGTCGGAGGCGGACTACCGCCGGTTCGTGCTCCCGCACTCGCGGGCCGTGCTCTCCGGCCTCGCCGGCTGTCCTCGCATTCATTTCGGCGTCGGTACCTCGGAGCTGCTGCCAGCCATGGCGGAGGCGGGCGCGGACGTGCTGGGCGTCGACTGGCGCACACCGCTGGACGTCGCGGCGTCCCGGGTGCCGGGGCGGCCGCTGCAGGGCAACCTCGACCCGTGCGTGCTGATGGCACCGTGGGAGGCCGTGGCGGCGGAGGCGCGGCGGGTGCTGGGGGAGGGTGCCAAGGCGCCCGGACACATCTTCAACCTCGGCCACGGCGTGCTGCCGGAGACGGACCCGGACGTGTTGACGCGCCTGGTGGAGCTGATTCACGGGGAGTAGTTTCGTCGTCGCGCATTGCATCGAAAACCGTGATCAGTTAGGTCGGTCATGGTATGGTGTAACAAAGCGGAACGACACCCACCTCGGACCTGTGTTCGCCGCGGATTCGGGTGAGTGACGGGCTCTTCGGCTCTTCGGCTCTTCGGCTCTTCGGCTCTTCGGCTCTTCGGCTCTTCGGCTCTTCGGCTCTTCGGCTCTTCGGCTCTTCGGCTCTTCGGCTCTTCGGCTCTTCGGCTCTTCGGCTCTTCGGCTCTTCGGCTCTTCGGCTCTTCGGCTCGGTGCTCGGTGCTCGGTGCTCGGTGCTCGGTGCTCGGTGCTCGGTGCTCGGTGTGGCTAGTGGCTCGGTGTGGCTAGTGGCTCGGCCGCCAGCGCGGCCAGCCGTGGTCGCCGGCCAGCTGGGACAGGCGCGAGCCGAGCATCAGCGCGGTGGCCGGCTCCGCGGACTGCAGGCGGTAGTGGACCTGCTCGGCGATCTCGGGCGCGCGGTACTCGGCGTGCTCGAGCAGCTGCAGCGTTACCGACCACCAGTAGCGGTCCTCGTCCGTCGCGTGCGGGGCGCCAGCGCGGAACCAGTCGGCCAGGCCGTCGAGGAGGTCGTCGCCGACGCCGTCCGGGTCGGTGAGGCGCAGCGCCGCGCAGACGCGCACGACCACGTCGTCGTCCCAGCCGGACAGGTGGCCGCGGACGAGGGTGTGCAGGGACGCGTGGCCGAGCGCGCCGGCGGCGTCGATCTCCAGCGAGTAGACGTTGTCGCGGGCCAGGCGCTCGTGCAGCACCGGCAGCACGCGCGTGTCGCGGCGGCGGGCCAGGCCCAGCAGCGCCTCGCAACGCGTGTCGTCGTGGGGGTCATCGAGGCGCGCGGCCAGCGCGTTGCGCACGGTCGTCGAGTCCAGCTCCGACAGCTGGGTGCCGAGCGCGAAGCACGCCCAGTCGCGGACGTCGTTGTCGCGGTCGGCGCTCAGCAGGATCAGGGCGTGGATGGTGTCGTCCGGTGGGGCCTCGCCGAGGACGCTCGGGAGGGCCTGGGCCACGGCTCGGCGCACGCCCGCGTCGGGGTGGTGGGCCAGCGGCAGCAGTAGGGGGAGCGCGGCGTCGTCGTAGCACCACGCGACCGCGTCCGCCAGCTCGGCCGCGGTCGCGGCCGGTGAGCTCAGCAGGGCGGCGATGCTGCGCGCCGTGGGTTCCGCGTCCTCCGAGCCGGAGATCAGCGCGTCGATCGGGTCGAAATCGTGCACGTCGCGGGGGTGCGGGCGCGCGACCGGCGGGGAAAAATGGCGGAATTCATCGGAAAAAGATGAAAAGTCCGACATGTCGGGACTGGGCGACGGCTGGTCCGGGTCCGGGGAGCGCAGGTCCGCCAGGTCGGCGATCACCTCGGCCAAGGGGCTCAGGGCCAGTTCGTCCAGGTCCGAGGGTTCCCGGGCTGCCGGTACGAACAGCTCCGACGAGCTTGGGAACAATCCGGACACGTCGGCAGGGCCACCGGGGCGCGGGTCCGGTTGCTCGTCTGGCACGGGGCGGGAGGACGCGAGGTCGCTCATCCCCGAAAGTGTGCTCGTCTTCGCGAGGATCTTCCAGAGGGGTTCGCCCCTCAGAAGGACAATGCGGGGTGGACGATCACCCTACTCGTTGACATATCGACGCACATGGGAAAGGTGGCCTGGACAAGGGGCGGGTGGGGCGCTAGGGCGGAAATCAGGGGCCGATACGCCGTAAAAGTGAGCAAAAGCGAAAAATCGTATCAAAAGCGCGAAATTGAAAGGATGGGGCAAAGCGCGAAATTGGAGAGGTGGGCAAAAGCGAGAGCGGAGAACGGGTAGGCGTCGGGAGTGAGAGCCGGAGCCGAGGGAGCACCGACCGCCGGGCAGCGTCGAGCGGCGGTGCTGCGGACGACCGGCACGTCAAGCTCCGGGACCGCCGGTTCGTGGCGCAGACGCAGAGACCGCCGGGAGCGGTGCCGTCGAGTGGCGGTGCGGCGGACGACCGACACGTCAAGGCCGGGACCGCCCGGAGCGGCGCCGTCGAGTGGCGGTGCGGCGGACAACCGACACGTCAAGCCCGGGACCGCCGGGAGCGGTGCCTCCGAGTGGCGGCGCGGTGGACGGGGCGCGTGGGAGAGATCAGGGGCGGGCCCGGCTCGCCAGGCGTAGGGACTGCCACGAGCCGTCCGCCGCCCAGCCGCCGTCCACCGACAACGCCGCCCCGTTCACGAAGCCGCTCTTCGCCGGGTCGGCCAGGAACGACACCGCCTTGGCGATGTCGTCCGGCTGCGCGAACCTCGCCATCGGCACGTGCTCGGTGATGTCGGTGTCCACATAGGCGCCCGAGGCCTGCGACGCGTCGTCCATCTCCGTCTTGACCCAGCCGGGGCAGACCGCGTTGACGCGCACGCCCCGGCCGCCCCACTCGACCGCCAGGGTGCGCGTCAGGCCGATCAGGCCGTGCTTGCTGGCGTTGTACGCCACCCGGTCCGCCACGCCCAGGAGCCCCGCGACCGAGGCGATGTTCACGATCGAGCCCGCCCCGCGCACGAGCATCCGGCGCCCGAAGGCCTGGCACAGCAGGAACGGGCCGGTCAGGTTCACGTCGAGGACCTGGCGCCACTGGGCCGCGGTCGTCTCCTCGGCCGGGGCGATCGACGCGATGCCCGCGTTGTTCACGAGCACGTCCGCGCGGCCGTACCGCGCCTCGACCTCGGCCACGAAGCGCAGCACGTCCGACTCGTCCGAGACGTCGCCGGCGAAGGCGAGGACGTCGCCGGGGGCCAGCCCGTCGAAGTCCGCCACCGGCTCCCGGTCGATGACGGCCAGGAGATATCCCTCCGCGGCCAGGACTTCCGCGGTGCGCCGGCCGATGCCGTGAGCCGCGCCCGTGACCACTGCCACCCGTTCCTCAACCATCCCGCGACAATAGACTCCAGGTATGACTCAGCGCGTCGTGGTCGTCGGTGGAGGGATCGCCGGGCTCGCCGCGGCGCACCGGGTGCACACGCTGCGGCCGGACCTCGACGTCGTCCTGCTGGACCAGCGCGAGCGGCCCGGCGGGAAGCTGTCGACCGGGACCCTGGCGGGGCATCCGGTCGAGCGCGGGGCCGAGTCGTTCCTCGTCGGCGGGCCCAGCGCGGCCGTCCAGCTGGCCCGCGAGGTCGGGCTGGGCGACGCGATCGTGCACCCCGGCGGGGCCAGGGCGGCGGTCGCCATCGGCGGCACGCTGCGCGACCTGCCGGCCGGGACCCTGATGGGCATCCCGCTGGACGGCCCCGCCGAGGAGCCGGGCCGGGCCCTGCTGCAGCCCGGCGAGGACGTGACCGTGGGCGCGTTCGTGCGGCCCCGGCGGGGGGGACGAGGTCGTCGACCACTACGTCGAGCCGCTGCTCGGCGGCGTGTACGCGGGCCGGGCCGACCGCCTCTCGCTGCGCATGGCGCTGCCCGCCCTCGCCGCGGCCGCCGAACGGCACGACACGCTCACCGGTGCGCTGCGGGAGGCGGCCGGGGCCGGGCGCCGGGAGCCGGGCGCACCCGTGTTCGGCGCCGTCGCCGGCGGCATGACGACGTTCGTGGACGCCATCGCGCGGACCCTGCCGGACGTGCGCGCGGACACCACAGTGCGCACGATGGAGCCCCGGCAAGGGGGCTGGGAGCTCACCGTCGGGTCGACCCGGGACGCCGGGACCATCACCGCCGACGCCGTCATCCTCGCGGTCCCGGCCAAGCCGGCGGCGCGCCTGCTGCACCGTGACTTCCCGCTCGACTACGCCTCCATCGCCCTGGTCGCCTTGGCGCTGCCGGCCACCAAGCTGCCCGAGCTGTCGGGCTTCCTGGTGCCGGCGACCGAGGGCCTGGCCGTCAAGGCGGTCACCTTCTTCGACCGCAAGTGGCCGCACCAGCGGCGGCAGGGGCAGACGGTCCTGCGCGCCTCCATCGGGCGCCACGGCGACGAGGCCCAGCTCCAGCGCACCGACGAGGGCCTGGTCGAGGTCGTGCGGGCCGAGGTCGCGCGGCTGATCGGCGTCGACGCGCTCCCCGTGGAGCTGGATCGGGGGGTGTACCGCTGGGGCGGCGCCCTGCCGCAGTACACCCCCGGGCATCGGGACCGGGTCGCGGCCCTGCGCGACGACCTCGAGTCCCATCCGCCGATCGCGGTCGCCGGCGCGGCCTACGACGGCGTCGGCATCCCGGCGTGCATCACGTCCGGCCGGGCCGCGGCCGAGTCCATCCTGGCCAAGTTGGGAGAATGAGCGCCATGACAAGCACGAACGCCGCCCGCATCAAGGAGCTCAACGACAGCATCCGGTACACCATGTGGTCCGTCTTCCGGCTCGCCACGCCCTATGGCGCCGACAGCCGCGACGCCACCCAGGTCTCGGCGTTCTTCGCGGATCTGGCGACCAAGGACGTGACGGTCCGCGGCACGTACGACGTGGCCGGCCTGCGCGCCGACGCCGACCTGATGATCTGGTGGCACGCGCCCAGCGCCGAGGCGTTGCAGGAGGCCTACGCCGGGTTCCGCCGCACCAGCGTCGGGCAGCGCATGGCCCCGGTGTGGTCGCAGATGGCGCTGCACCGGCCGGCCGAGTTCAACAAGAGCCACATCCCGGCCTTCCTCGCCGACGAGCACGCCCGCGAGTGGGTGAGCGTCTACCCGTTCGTGCGCTCCTACGAGTGGTACCTGCTGCCGGACGAGGAACGCCGCGCGATGCTCGCCGAGCACGGGCAGCAGGCCCGCGGCTTCCCCGACGTGCGGGCCAACACCGTGGCCAGCTTCGCCCTCGGCGACTACGAGTGGATCCTGGCCTTCGAGGCCGACGAGCTGCACCGCATCGTGGATCTCATGCGCGAGCTGCGCGCGTCCCGGGCCCGCCGCCACGTGCGCGAGGAGGTGCCCTTCTACACCGGGCGCCGCCGCGAGATCGCGGACCTGGTAGCAAACCTTCCATAAAATATTGACAGAACCCCCCGCCGACCCGCAGCCTGCTTCATAGACGGCTGTGAAACTAGGTGCCTGTTGGTAAAGGGGTCAGTTGACGGCTGGGGTTCGGTTCGCGGCTGGTCGTGGTTGGCCCCATCGTCGTTGCAGGGGCGGGTCGGTGGAGCGGCGGGCGAGTCGTCGGGTCATGATCCACACGGTGGCCCAGTAGACCATGGCTTCATGGTGTTCGGGTCGGCGTTCGTAGTCACGGGCCAGCCGGCGGTAGCGCATCAGCCAGCCGAGGCTGCGCTACGACCCACCGGCGGGGCAGCACCTTGAAGGTGCGCTTCAGTGCGTGCGACGATCTGGACCCGGACGCGGGCCACCGCGTGGATCCAGGTCGTGAAGGCTGTGCCGTGGTATCCGGCGTCAGCCCAGATCAGCTGCAGCCGGGTGCAGACCTGAGCAGCGCGATCAACAACAGTTTCGCGCCGACGCGGTCGCCGACGTTCGCGGCGGTGACGACCACCGCGAGGAGGAACCCTCGGTCGCCAACCTCGGCGGCCAGTGGTTCTGGTCACCGACCTGTCCGACGGCACCACTAGCAGCTATGGGCCGCTGGAAGCAATCGTCCGCAACGAGATCAACCGGAAGTGGATCCACCCCCAGTGGTCGGACATGACCCGGGTTGCTGGTCACCAACCTTGGCCGCGCAGCGGGCGGGCCAAGGTTGCGGTGCGGGACTCGGTCGGGGCTCATCCAGTTGCGGGCCGGTGGAGTTCGATTTCCATGGCCGACGCGCCGAGTGTGTCTTTCTCGAGGCCCGTAGTTGCGGCCGAGGTCAGCGTGTGCCGAACCAGGTGGAGAGTGCTTCGCGCAGCGCTGGTACGGCGGTGTCGGCGGGCTCGTCGATGGGTGCGGCCCAGGCGATGCAGGCGTCTGGGCGGACCAGCAGGGCGTCGGCGGGTCGCTGGTCGGTCTTGGCGGTGTGCACGTCGACGCGCTGCCCCCAGTCGCGGGCGGCCTCGCGCAGGTCGGAGCGGTCGGCGAGATCGAGGAGGATGGGTCGGGCGGGGTGCAGGAGGTCGGCGACGCCGGTGACGCCCTGGTCGGTGTGCAGGGCTAGGTCGGGGGCGAAGGTGCCGGTCAGCGGGTGGTGGCCGGTGCCGGGCATGGAGTAGCGGATGTCCGTTCCGGCTACCAGGGCTCCCATACGGCGCAGCGGCTGCTCGTCGGTGAGCAGTTCGGAGAAGACCTCACGGAGCGCTTCTGCGGCCGGGTCGTGCCCCCGGCGCAGCGCCACCTGGGCGCGGGTGTGCAGCATGGTGCGGGTCCCGGCGAGGTGGCGTTCGGCGTGGTAGGTGTCCAGCAGGCCGGGCGGCGCCCAGCCGTGCAGGTCGGCGGCCAGCTTCCAGGCCAGGTTGACCGCGTCCATGAGGCCCGCGTTGAGTGCCACGCCGGTGGCCGGGAACAGGTGCGCCGCATCCCCGGCCACCATGATGCGCCCGGCTCGGTAGCGCTCGGCCTGGCGGTCCTTGAAGGTGAAGCGCGACAGCCGGGTCGATCCGGCCAGGGGCAGGTCCGCGCCGAGCACGCGGCGGATGCTGTCCTGCAGTTCGGTCAGGGTCATCGGGACGTCGTCGTACTCGGTGCTCTCGTCCTCGATGGTGTAGAGGGAGACGCTCGTGGCGCCGGGTGCGGAGCCGAGGCCGAACAGGCCCCGGTCCGTGCGGGTGAAACCGGCGTGGATCGTGCCGATGCCGGGGACGTCGAGATCGCCGCTGTCCAGCACGGTCACCGTGCCGGGCAGAGTGACCTGGGCCAGCCGGTTGACCTCCGGGTAGACGGTGCCGGGGAAGCCGATACCGGCCCAGTCGCGGACGCGGCTGCGGGCGCCGTCGCAGCCCACCAGGTAGCGGGCGCTGACCTGGTACGGCCCGTCCGGGCCCCGCACCTCCACCGTCACCGTGGTCTCGTCCTGGTGCACCTCGGTCACCTCGTGCCCGCGCCGGGCGTCCACGCCGAGTTCGCCGGCGCGTTCGTCGAGCAGCCGTTCCAGGTGCTGCTGCGGCAGCGGCAGCGCGTGCAGCGGCGGATTCGCCAGCCGGGTGAAGTCCAGGTGCACGCCGCCGAACGGGAAGCGGGGTGCCGGGGCGGGGCCGGGGCAGGCGGCCTGGAAGCGTTCCAGCAGGCCCCGGTAGCGCAGCAGCTCCAGGATCTGGCCGCCCAGACCTCCGGCCTTGGGGGTGTCGCGGCGGTTCGGGTGCCGCTCCAGCACCAGCGGCCGCACCCCGGCCAAGCTCAGTTCAATCGCCAGCATGAGGCCGGTCGGTCCGGCCCCCACAATGATCACGTCGGCGTTCTTCATCGGTCACTTTCCTTGCAATCGGTTGCCTGCGGTTCGGGCATGTCGTTCACACGCAGTTCTGCCGGTTCTGTGCCTGCGATCTCCTGCGCGGCTTGGACGATGGGCGTCACCGGTCTCGATGTGTGGGTGGCATCCCGCTGACCTCGTGGTACCGGCCCGGCCGAGGTGGGATTGTGATGTGTCGCAGTCAGTTTTCGATGTCGGCGACAGTAGAGGTCGGGGTGTTGAGGATGCCGTCGAACGCCTCCAGGACGGGCGTGTGCACGTAGGCGCTTTGGATCCGGATGCGGTCGGGGCCGGTGGCCTCGTGCGCCTGGCGGAGGTCGGCGATGCTGAGCCCGAGTCCGGCCTCGGCGAAGGCGGCCTCGATGCTGCCCGGCTCGGGTGGCTGCAGCTCGGTGTTCTCGATGGCGAAGCCGAAGCGCGTGTTCTCGTCGGGGCGCATGTCTGCGGTATATCCGGCGGGGCTGGTCAGGGCGAGGGCGACGTAGTCATCGCCCAGGCAGTTGTGCAGGTGCTGCCCCATAGGAAGCCCGGTGAGCTGCCCGTTGAAGGAGACCGGCGTCTTCTGGATGTGAGCGTTGTGTGCTGCCAGCACGATGCGGGTGCCGGGGCGGTGGCGTTCCAGGTGCCACAGGACGGATTCGGCCATGAAGACGTCGCGGGCAGAGGTGTCGGCGGTCAGGCCGGTACCGGCGTACAGGCCGGCCATGGCGCGGAAACCGTAGTCGGCGCTGCAGGCGGCCTCGAGGCAGCGCAGGGCGATGTCGTAGCTGGGCCGGTCGGCACGGGAGAGGTACAACAACTCGACGGCGCGAAAGCGCATGAGCAGCCGCATCAGGATCGCGCTGAGCGCGTCCTGCTCGGCGGCGGCCAGCCGGGTCCAGGCCGGCGCAGCCGAGGCCGCGGAGGCGCCGGCGAACGACCCGGCGATCCTTATCGCCTCCTGGATCATCGGGAGGGTCTCGGGATCGACCTGGCGCAGGTAGTTGGCGACCGGGGCCAGGGCGGGAAGCAGGGATCCGCCGGCCGCTGGGATGTCGATCCCGGCGAAACGCACCGGCTCGGCGGCGACGGCGTTGTACCGGCGCATCCAGCGCAGCGGCTCGTCGACCCCCACGGGGATCGCCGTGGCGAGCCGGGCCGCCAGCTCATCGTCCGCGCCTTCTCCCTGGGCCCAGGCGTCCAGGGGGAAGCCCTCGCTGAAGCCGTACTCGAAGGCCAGGACGGTGAAGCCGCAGCGTTCGGCCAGGAACCGCAGGATGCGCAGGCGCATGGCCGAGAACTCGGTGATGAAGTGGGAGTTCTCACCGACCGCGACGACGCGCGCTTCGCCGACGAGGTCGCGCAGCGGCTCCAGGTCGTCGAGCGGCGCCTCGAAGTCGAGGTGAGTGAGCGGGACGGCGTGGCCGCGAAGCCAGTCGGCGAACGGGTCGCGGCGGGACGAAGCAGGCAAGCTGACAGCTCAATTCTGATCGTGGAAAGGTGCATGAACGACAGATGGCGGTGCGTGAGACCGTAGGCGGAGGCAGTGCCGGAGCCTGGCGGCGCGCGTCCTACCGCCCGCGGGCCGCCGCTTCCTGCAACTCCTCGACGCTGCCGGACATGATCGTGGCGACGTGTTCGGTGATGAGCTGGAGCGGCCAGTCCCACCAGGCCAGCGCGAGGAGGCGGGCGATGTCGGCGTCGCTGTAGCGGCGGCGGATGAGCCTGGCCGGGTTGCCGCCGACGATGCCGTACTCGGGCACGTCGTCCACGACCACGGCACCGGAGGCGATGATCGCGCCGTGGCCGATGCGGACACCGGGCATCACCATGGCCTGGTAGCCGAACCAGACGTCGTTGCCGACCACGGTGTCACCCCGTCCGGGCAGGCCGGTGATGAGGTCGAAGTGCTCGGCCCAGGAGCCGCCCATGATCGGGAAAGGGAAGGTCGAGGGGCCGTCCATGCGGTGGTTGGCGCCATTCATGATGAACCGCACGCCCTCACCGAGCGCGCAGAACTTGCCGATGACCAGTTTCTCCGGGCCGTAGTGGTAGAGCACGTTGCGGGTCTCGAAGGCGGTTGGATCATCGGGGTCGTCGTAGTAGGAGAACTCGCCGACCTCGATCAGTGGCGAGGTGACCAGCGGCTTGAGCAGTACAACGCGGGGCTGCTCGGGCATGGGATGCATCGCGGTGGGGTCGGCGGGGACAGGCATCACGCAATCGTCTTCTTCCATGAGTTGGCGTCGTGCCGGGCTGAGTGCACACCCGCTGGAGGCCTTGAGGACGGATGTCGACATTGCCATTCTAGTCAGTACGGAACGTGCCGTACCGATAAAATGATGCCCTCGGCGGGCGCTTGCGTCAAGTACGGTACGTACCGTACCGTTAAGGTGTCGGCCCGGCTCGATACGTCCACGCCGCGGTGCCGACCGAGGCGACCGCACGTGCCGCACTCAACGGGCGCTCACCGCGTCCGTTTCTTCTTTTCGGAGGATCTATGCTTTTCCGTCCCATGGTCGAGGCTGATCTCGACCGCTTGGTCGGCTGCGTCGTCGACGAGGGCATCAGCTGGGCTGATCCTGAGCGGCTGCTGTCCTTCCTCGAATCCGGCAACTACCGCCATGCATGGATTTGGGTCGCCGAGGAGAACGGCGAGATCATGGCCCGCGCCGTGTGGTGGGGTCTCCCCGACGCCGGCAAGCCTCTCGCGCTGGACTGCCTCTACGTCCACCCCTCCGCCGATGAGCCCATCGGCCTGGCCGCCGACCTGCTCGGCCACGCCCACGCGGCCTACGAAGACAAGCCCGCGTACCACGTATTCGTCTCGAACGGCTGGCGCGATGACCCGACGTCCGCGGCCGCGATCGCCTGGCGCTGGACGGCCGCGGGCCGCGCGGGGCTGACCGAGGAACTGGAACGCCTGCGCTACGAGTGGACCGCCGAAGCCGAGGTGCCCAAGCCGTCGGGCCGGCTGGAGTTCCGCGGCGAGGACGACGACGAGGTGTTCATCGAGGCGTTCCGCCGGGTGGCCGTCGGCACGCTCGACCACCACACCCGCGAAGCCCTGCTCACCATGGACCCGGTCGCGCAGGCCCGCCAGGACGTCGTCGACTACCGCTCCATGCCCGGCGACCGCTCCTGGTGGCGCCTGGCCTACACCGGGGACGGCGAGCTGGCCGGGGTCGCGCTGCCGTCGGCGAACAGCGGCGGCCCGGTGGTCGGCTACCTCGGCGTGGTGCCCGAGCACCGCGGCCGGGGCTACGTGGACGACCTGCTCGGCGAGATCACCCGCAGCCACGCGGAACGCGGCGTACAGCGGATTGTCGCGGACACGGACGCGGGCAATGTCCCGATGGCCCGCGCCTTCGAACGTGCCGGCTACCACAATTTCGCCATCCGCCTGATCCTGTCCCCACTCCCGTCCCACACCTGACCGACCGTCCCACGCCCTGGCCGACCGCCCGGCGCCGGACTACGCGGGTCCGCGTCCAACCGGACCCGCATCGCCAGGTCGTGCAGCGTGTCGGCGGCGATGACCTGCTCGGGCAGCGCTGAGACCATGCCTGACCTCCTCCGCGCCGCCGTCATCCGCACCACGTGCGCGGCGAACGCGTCCGAGCACGGCGCCGCGCGATGCTCGGCAATCGTCGTCGCGATGACCTTCACGGCCTGTTCTCCGGCCCAGGGTCATCGCGTGCGCAGAGATCATCCCCGGTCAGCCACTCGAAGATCATGTCGTTGCGCATCGCGACGACCACCGGTCCGAAGGGAAGAGCGGGCACGGCGACCCCGTGCCCGCTCTGAAATCCGTTCCCGTCCGTACGGAACGTTTCGTGTCGATAAGGTGTCGGCATGACCGACACGCCCCACCGTCGCGGTGCCGACCGGACCGAGGCCATCCTGCGGGCCACGCTGGAACTCGGCCAGGAGATCGGCTACGCCAAACTGACCATGGAGGCGGTCGCCGCCCGAGCGCGCGCCAGCAAGCAGACCGTCTACCGCCGATGGCCGTCCAAGGCAGCCCTGCTGCTCGACTCGCTGTTGTCGCTGAACGGGCCTGCCCTGGACTACCCCGACACCGGCGACATCATGGCCGACTTGCGCACCCAGATCCACTCGGCTGTTGATCTGCTGGCCCAGCCACCCATTGGCCCCTTGTTCAAGGCGCTGATCGGCGAGGCCCAGCACGATCCCCAGATCGCCGCCGCGCTCAACGAGCGCTTCATCGCGCCCCAGGCGGACAAGACCGTCGCCCGCCTGAAGACGGCCCGCGACCACGGTCAACTCTCGCCCGCCTTCGACCTCGCCCTGGCGATGGCGATTCTTTCCGGCCCGCTGTACTTCCAACTCCTGATCACGCAGGAACCACTGACCCATCCGTATATCGACCGGATCCTCGACGCCCTCTTCACCGGGATGGCCCCCACCCACGCATCTTGACGTCCCATGTGAGGCCATCGCCGCGGAGAGCGCCCAGTTCCGTGACCAGCTCCGAAGTGCCTCATCGGCGATCGCCCGGCCCCTTCGCCAGTCGTCGATGGGTATCCCTCGACCGGGTAGTTCTGGCGCCGTCAGGCCTGGCCCGGTCAATCGGAGTTGATGGCATCCTGTGAACCATGAGGCCCAGGTGCTCGCCGGCGATCCCGGGGCAGCCGGCTAGGCGGCGGCCTTGCTGGGCAGCCGGACTGTGTCCAGCCAGAACCGGTTGATCTGCCGGACCACCCCGACGAACTCGTCGTAACCGGCGGGCTTGGCGATGTAGGCGTTGCTGTAGCCGGCGATGAGGTCCTCGACGGCGCCGGACGTTGTTAGCACCACCACTGGGATGCTCGCCACGGCAGCGTCGCCTTTGATTTGCCGCAGGACCTCCCGCCCATCGACACGGGGCAAATTCAGGCCGAGCAGGATGAAGTCCGGCCGCGGCGCGTCGGTGTACTCGCCGCGCCGGTACACGAAATTCAGGGCCTGCTCGCCGTTCCGAGCGACATGTAGGTGACTGTCCAACGCGTCGTCCTCGAACGGCTCCCGCGCCATCAACTCATCTCCGGCGTCGTCCTCGACGAGCAGGATGTTCGCCGTCGGCGTACGGTCGGTCATCGACATGGCAGAGTGTCCCTTCCGCCGAGCGTGCCGCTCGGGGCGGCCGACACCCCCGTCCTGGATCGGTTGCCGGTAACTGTACGGCGCGGCGGCGCCCACCGCCCCGGGCCGCCGGACCGCCAGAAATGCGACATGACCTTCATCCAGGTCAGCCGCTCCGAGGGCGCAGCCGCGCCCTGGCCCTCTAGCGATCATGCACCGGCGGCTCAGCCGCACCAGCGGCCCCGTTGACCGCGCCCCGCCTGGCTTGATTGATGGCCCTCACCGCCGGGTGCCACCGAATCGACCCGAAGCCGAATCCGCCCCTTTCCACGGGTCGGCACGGCTCGCACCCGTTCAGCATCCGCGGCGTGCACTCGCCACGGCCGCGCCGGCGGCCGAACGCATCGCCGCCCACGGGCACGCCAGCTGCCAGGGGTTTCGTCGCTGGTGGCAGGGCTGCCGCACATGCTCCACCGCGCCCACCGCGCCAACGACTTCGACGACCTGAGCATCACCGCCGGGACCCTGGCCGACTACGTGGACACCCGCCGCGGCTCCAACTCCGACTCCGGCTACTCGCACGGCAACACGTTCCCGGGCGCCACCGTGCCCAACGGGTTCAACTTCTGGACCCCGGTCACGAACGGCAACCCGGCGAGGCCCGCGACAAGCTCACCGACGACACCTCGATGACGAAGTGGCTCACGTTCGCGAACACCGCCACGATCACCGACCAGCTCACCGGGGCGGTGGCGGTGCGGCAGTACACGCTGACGTCCGCCGACGACGTTCCCGGCCGGGACCCGCGCGCGTGGACGCTGCAGGGCTCCGACGACGGCGTGACCTGGACGACCGTGGACACCCGGGCGGACGTCGACTTCGCCGACCGGCGCCAGACGCGGGCGTTCGTGGTCACCGGCAGCGCCTCGTACTCGCGCTACCGCTTGCAGATCACCGCCAACCACGGCGCCGCCGAGACCCAGCTCGCCGAGTGGCAGCTCATTGCATGAGGTTCGACCAGCCCGACCACACCGACAGCCCGCGCAGCCACAGCTGCGTGACGAGGTTGCCGTGCGAGACCGCGTAGATCTCGGTGTTGCCGGTCCACGGGTTGAGCAGCACGGCGGGGTCCGACTCCAGGGCCCCGCCGATGCCCGTCCAGGCGGTCCAGCCGCCGCCGGGCATGACCAGGGTGTACCGCAGGGTGCCGGAGCCGGTCGCGTAGATCTCCGTCGAGCGGTACTGCGGGTTGAAGAACACGGCCGGGTCCCCGTCGATCGAGCCGCCGAGGTCGTTCCAGGCCGACCACCGCGTGCCCGAGTAGTACCGCTGGACCAGGTGCCCGCCCGCGCCGCGCGCGTAGATCTCCGTGGTGCCGTAGAGCGGGCTGCGGAATGACACCGGGTCGCCGCGCAGGTCCCCGCCGAGGCTGTTCCAGCCCGACCAGCCCGAGCCGTAGTAGAGCTGCACGAGCGTGCCGGAGGTGGAGCGCGCGTAGATCTCCGTGGTCTTGTAGGCCGGGTTGTAGACGATCTCGGCCGGGTCGCCGGCCAGGTCGCCGCCGAGGTCGTTCCAGCCCGACCAGCCGCCGGCGTAGAAGCGCTGCATCAGGTGGCCGTTGGTGCCGCGGGCGTAGATCTCCGTCGAGCCGTACCGCGGGCTGTAGAACACCACCGGGTCCCCGGCGAGGTCCCCGCCCAGGTCCGTCCAGTCCGACCAGCGGCCCGCCCGCCAGTACTTCTGCGCCAGGTGGCCGTCGCGGGTGCGGGCGTACACCTCGACCGTGCGCGCGGCCGGGTTCTGCAGCACGTGCGGGGTGCCGGCGATGCCGCCGCCGAAGTTGCTCCAGCTCGACCAGCCGTAGCCGGGGCTCCAGTACCGCTGTGACAGCCCGTGGCTCGCGTCGGTGTAGACCTGCATCTGGGCCGTCGCCGGGTGGGCGATCGCGGCCGGCTTGGCGATCAGGGGCTCCGACGGGTCGATCCCGGCCAGGCGGCGCAGCTGGTCGAGGTCGCCGTTGAAGACGTCCTTGTCGTAGTTGCCCTGCTGGTTGTTGTCGCCGCCGGTGTACTGCCACAGCGCCCACTTCGACCAGCCGCTCGGCAGCTTCGGGGTGGTGCCGCTCCAGCTCGCGATGTCCAGCGGGTAGGACGCGAACTGGGTGGTGCTCCCGACGCACTGGTTCCACCAGGTGGCCGCGGTGTAGATCATCGCCTTGCGCCCGATGCGGGCCTGGACCTGGTCGAGGAACGCCTGGATCCAGGCGCGCATGGCGGTCTGGTCGAGGTTGTAGCAGGCGCCGACGGTGCTGAAGTAGGGCCACTCGAGGTCGACGAACGGCACCAGGGTCTTCGAGTCGTTCACCCAGGCCGCGTTGTCGATGAAGGTGTTGGCGTCGCCGACCGGGTCGCCGCGGTCGGGGCGGGCGAACGTGTACGCCCCGGCCAGCAGCTCGGCCCGCTTCGCGTCGGCGATGTCCCGGGCGAAGTACGGGTTGACGTAGTTGCCGGACTCGGTCGCCTTGACGTAGGCGAAGCTCACGCCCTGGGCCGCCTGCCCGGCCCAGTCGATCGTCTTGAAGACGCTGTGGTCGTGGCTGGACACGTCGATGCCCCTGACCGTGTACTGCGGCCCGGGCACCGCCGCGGCGACCTCCTCGCGCCCTCCCGCCTGGGCGTGCCCGTCCGCGTCCGGGGACGGCACGGGATTGATGAGCCCGGCGAGCATGACCACGGCGAGGAGGCTTCGCATTCGGGCACCGTATCCGGACTTATCGGTTTATGTCCGTGTTTTCACGCGGAACAGTACGGCCGCGGCGACGACGGCGACGAGCATGAGCCCCACGCACCAGGCGGCCGCGCGCCACGGGGCGTCGCCGACCGGCTGATCGAGCAGCAGCCCGCGCAGGCTCTCGGTGATCGGCGTGACCGGCTGGTTGCCGGCGAAGCCGGAGAGCCACGAGGGCATGGTGCCGATCGGGACGAAGGCGCTGCTGGCGTACGGCAGGAAGGTGATCCCGAACGTGTAGCCGCTCGCGCCCTCGGGCGACCCCGCGAGCAGCCCGAGCGCCGCCGACAGCCACGACACGGCGGCGATCGTCAGGACCAGGATGCCGATCGCGGCCAGCCACTGCCCGGCGTCCGCGCGGGGCCGGAAGCCGAGGGCGAACGCGACCCCGAGCACCAGCGTGGACGAGATGACGTTGCGGACCAGGCTGGCCACCACGTGCCCGGACAGCACCGCGGCGCCGCCGACGTCGAGCGAGCGGAGCCGGTCCATGATGCCGCCCTGCAGGTCGCCCGCGACGGAGACCGCGGTCATCGCCGAGCCGAACGACACGCACAGCAGCATGACGCCGGGCACGACGTAGGTGACGTACTCGGTGCCGGTCTGGATCGCGCCGCCGAAGAGGTAGACGAAGACGACCATGAGCATGACCGGCAGCGCGATCGACATGATCATGGCCTCGGCGTTGCGGCGCCCGAGCCGCAGCGAGCGGCCGCCCAGGACGGTCCACCGGGTCAGTGCGGTGCTAGACACCGGCGAGCTCCTTGCGCGAGGTGAGGGACAGGAAGACGTCGTCGAGCGTGGCGCTGTGCAGGGAGAACCGGCGGACCGCGGCCCCCGCCGGGTCGATCTCGTCGAGCACCGAGCGCACGTGCGCGGCGCTGCCGTCGGTGGTCACGCCGAGGGTCAGCCGGGCGTCGTCGCGCTGCACGACGCGCTCGCCGAGGCGCTGCGCGGCCGCGTCGTAGGACGCCCGGTCGGCCAGGCCGAGGTCGAGGCGCTGGTCGCCGAAGCGCTGCTTGAGCTCGGCCGGGCTGCCCTCGGCGACGACCCGGCCGTGGTCCACGACGGCGATGCGGGCCGCGAGCCGGTCGGCCTCCTCGAGGTACTGCGTGGTCAGCAACACCGTGCGGCCCGCCTCCACGAGCCCGTCCACCACGTCCCACATGGCCTGGCGGCTGGTCAGGTCCAGGCCGGTCGTCGGCTCGTCCAGGAAGATGACCTCCGCCGGTCCGGCCAGGCCCGCGGCGAGGTCGAGGCGGCGGCGCATGCCGCCCGAGTACTGCCCGGCCCGCCGGTTGGCCGCGGCGGTCAGGTCGAAGCGCTCCAGCAGCTCGTCCGCGCGCTGGCGGGCCTCGCGCCGGGACAGGCCCGACAGGCGGCCCATCATGCGCAGGTTCTCCGCCCCGGTCTGCAGCTCGTCCACCGCCGCGTACTGCCCGGTGAGGCTGATCGCCCGGCGCACCTGGGCGCGGTCGCGGACCACGTCGTGCCCGGCGACCCGGGCGGTGCCCCCGTCCGGGCGGGTGAGCGTGGTGAGGATGCGGACCGTCGTGGTCTTGCCGGCCCCGTTCGGGCCGAGCAGGCAGAACACCGAGCCGGCGGGCACCCGCAGGTCCACGCCGGTGAGCACGGCGAGCCGGCCGTAGGACTTGGTCAGGCCCGCGGTCTCAATTGCGTATGTCATACGCTTCATGCGTACGTTATACGCAGAAGTAGAATCCCTAGTCAATGAGCGAGCAGGAAAACGGCATACCGAACGCGCTGGCGCTGGCCTGGGGTCTGAAGGAGCGTCCCGGCAAGGGACCGAAGCCCGGGCTGAGCCTCGAGCGGATCGTCGCCGCGGGGGTGAAGATCGCCGCGGCCGAGGGGCTGGGCGCGGTCTCGATGAGCCGGGTCGCGGCCGAGCTCGGGGCGGCGACGATGTCGCTGTACCGGTACGTCTCGGCCAAGCACGAGCTGCTGGACCTCATGGTCGACATGGCCATCGGCCCGCCCCCCGAGGACGGCGGGACCGTGGGCTGGCGGGCGGGGCTGCGCGGGTTCGCCGACGCCTACCTCGCCCTGCTGCGCCGCCAGCCGTGGGTGGTGCGGGTGCCGATCAACACCCCGCCGATCACGCCCAACCAGATCGCCTGGATGAATTACGGGCTCTCGGTCATGCGCGACACGAACCTGCGCCACGACGAGCGGCTCTCCACGATCATGATGGTCAGCGGGATGGCCCGGAACTGGGCGCTGCTCACCGCCGACATCGACGCGGCCGCCGAGGCGCAGGGCGGCACGACGGAGCAGGCGATGCACGAGTACGGCCGGCTCCTGCACCTGCTGGCCGACCCGGAGCGCTTCCCGGCCGTCGGCGAGCTGCTGCGGTCCCGGGTCCTGGAGACCTCCCAGACCCGGCCCGACGACGACTTCGAGTTCGGCGTCGAGCGCTTCCTCGACGGCCTCGAGGCGCTCATGAGCCGCAGGAACTAGCCCTTCGAGTGGTTTTCACCCGCTTCCTCACTCCGGCCTCGGACGTTGCATACGGTGCGACGGACATCTCGGAGAGTTGGAGCGCGGGTGACAGCACTGGTCGAGCGGCGATCCCCGGCAACCGCCGCCACCGCCCCGGCCCGGCGGGTCCCGCCCGCGTGGGCGCCACCGGCGGTCCTGGCCGTGCTCGTGGCCGCGGGGCTGCGGTTCTACGGCGTGCCGATCGCCACGACCGTGATCTTCACGGGGTACGTCCTGCTGGCCGTCGTCACCCCCGGCACCCTGATCTGGCGGGCCGTGCGCGGGCGCTCCGGCTGGCTCGTCGAGGACCTCGGCGCCGGCCTCGCGCTCGGCTACGCCGGCGAGGTGCTCGCCTACATCCCGGCCCGCGCGGCCGGGCTGCCGCTGCTCGTGCTCGTCTGGCCGGCCGCGGTCATCGGCGCGTTCCTTGCCGTGCCCCGGCTGCGGCGGTGCTGGCGCGGCAGCCCCGACCCCCGCGACCGGACCCCGCTGTGGTGGTCGCTGATCCTGTCCGCCACCGCGGCCGTGGTCTTCTCCTGGAGCTGCGTGCGCTTCTTCCGCACGCACGACCTGCGCGAGCCGGGCATGCTCAGCCCCGACGCCGACTCGCCGTTCCACCTCGCGCTCATCGGCGACGCGAAGCACCACATGCCGCTGCTGTCGCCGTGGCTGCCCGACCAGCCGGTGCTGTACCACTGGTTCGTCTACGCCGAGATGGCCGCGACCTCGTGGGTCACCGGCATCGAGCCGCACGTGCTGCTCGTCCGGCTCGCGCCGCTGCCGATGCTGTTCGGGCTCGTCGCGCTGCTCGGGGTCATCGGCCGGCGGCTGACCGGCGTGTGGTGGGGCGGGGCCGCGGCCGCGGTCGTCACCTTCTTCGTGCTCACCCCGCTGCCCTACCACTGGCCGCTGGAGGGCTGGTTCTCGGCGTTCGGCACCAACGCCTACGAGGACGGCTCCTCCCTGCGCGCCCAGCTGTGGACGAGCCCGACCCAGACGTTCGGGGCGCTGCTCTTCGCCGGGCTGGCGCTCGCCCTGGTCGAGGCGATGGCCGCCCCCACCAAGGCCCGCTGGGCGCTTGTGACGATCCTCATCGCCGGCGTCACCGGCGCCAAGGCGACCTTCCTGCCGATGCTGCTGGCCGGGCTGCTGCTCGTCGTCGCCGTGCGCCTGGTCACGCGCCGGCGGGTGCACCCGGGCGCGCTGTTCGCCGCCGGGATCACCCTGCTCGGGCTGCTCTTCGCCCAGTTCGTGCTCTTCGGCGGCGCCTCGCAGGGCATGGCGATCGACCCGCTGCACTTCGCGCAGATCTCCGGCGCGCCGTACACGCTGAAGTTCGCCGCCCCCGAGTACCCGCACCCGCTGTGGCGCCTGCTCATCGTCACCGCCATCACCGTCAGCTGCTGGGCCTGCATCTGGCCCGGCCTGCTCGGGCTCGGGCGCCTGGCCCCGACCATCCAGCACGCCCGGCGGATGCGCCGTGACCTCGGCATCGCCGCCGATCCCGTGATCCTCATGTTCGGCATCGGCCTGTCCGGCGTCGGCGCGCTCATGGTCTTCGGCCACGAGGCCGGCGCCGAGGGCTGGTTCATGGTCTCCGCCCGGCCCTACCTGACCCTCGCGTCCGTGGTCGGCCTGGTGCTGCTGACCCCGCGCGGGCTGCCCGGGCGCAGGCTGCTGCGGCAGGTGTACGGCGCGATCGCCGTCGGCGCCGCGGTGCTCCTCGCCGTGCACAAGATCGGCTCGATGCACACGCCGAAGCTGCAGAACACCGGCAGCCTCGCGGTCACGCTGTGGGCGCTCGTCTGGCCGTACCTGCTGTCCTACGGGCTGCTCGGGGCCGCGGGCTGGTGGATGTACCGCCGCAAGCTCCCGGCCTGGAGAACCCTCGTGTCCGCGATGCTCGCCGGGGCGTGCATGATCACCGCCCTGCAGCACGTGTATCTCATGACCCGCGCGTCGTACCTCGGCGGCTGGCGCGGCGTCGTGCAGATCGCGACGTTCGTCACGCCCGGCACCCAGGAGGCCGGCCGCTGGCTGCGCGAGCACTCCGCCCCGGACGACCTGGTCGCCACCAACGCGCACTGCGTCGGCGACCCCTACGCGCTCACCGGCTGCGACAACCGCCACTTCTGGTTCTCCGCCTACAGCGAGCGGCGCTTCCTCGTCGAGGGCTGGGGCTTCACCAACCGGGCCCACGAGGAGGCCGCCAAGGCCGGCGTCAACGCGATCTTCGCGCCCTACTGGGACCAGCGCAAGCTCGCCGACAACGACGCCGCGTTCTACCACCCGACGGCGGCCACGGTCGGCAAGCTGCGCGACCAGTACCACGTCAAGTGGCTCATGGTCGACGAGGGCTACCTGCTGCTGCCGTCCACGTGGATCCAGGACTACGCCCAGTTCCGCTTCCGGGCCGGGCGCATCGCCGTCTACTCGCTGGGGGGATCGTGACGTCAACGCTCGTGGGGAACCGGCTCGCGCAGGCGCTGGCCTGCCCCCGTTGCCACGGCTACCTCGACGCGTCGCTGGTGTGCGGGGCGTGCGGCCCGGTGGGGGTCCGGCGCGGGGAGCAGCTGGACTTCGGCGGGTTCGGCGAGTCCGAGCTCAAGGCCGACGCCCTCAACCGGGTCAAGGAGCTGGTCAAGACCCGGTTCCACAAGCTGTACCCGGCCGCGATCAAGGTGCTCTCCCCGGTGCAGGACCGCCGGCTCATCACCCCGTTCCTGGGCAGCTTCGACCTCGACCGCAGCCTCGTGGCCGACTTCGGCTGCGGGACCCACCGCCGCGACGAGCGCGTGATCTGCATGGACGGCGGGTCGTACGGCAACGTCGACATCGTCACCGACCTGCGCCGGCTGCCCCTGGCCGACGGCAGCCTGGCCGGCGGGATCAGCATCGCCGTGCTCGAGCACGTGCCGGACCCGGCCGCGCACATCGCCGAGATGCACCGCGTGCTGCGCCCCGGCGGCCGGATGCTCGTGTTCGTGCCGTTCATGCAGCCGTTCCACGCCTCGCCGTACGACTTCCAGCGCTACACCGAGGTCGGCCTGCGCGAGCAGTTCGGCGCGTTCGAGGTCCTCTCGGTGAAGGTCGGGGCCGGGCCGACCTCCGGCATGCTGTGGGTGCTGCAGGAGTGGCTGGCGATGGTGCTGTCGTTCGGCAGCCGCCGGCTCTACCGCGCGATCCTGCCGCTGACCTGGGTGCTGTCCCCGCTGAAGGTGCTCGACCTGCTGCTGGCCCACCATCCGATGGCCGCGCAGGCCGCGAGCGGGTTCGTGATCGAGGTCCGCAAGCCCGCTTGATACAACTGGTCCCATGGAAGACCTGCGCGAACGACGACTCTTCGGCGGGGCCGTCATGGCCCCCGGCGACCTCTCCGCGAGCCCGTACCGGGTGGACCGGGACCGGATCGTCGCCTCGCCGTTCTTCGCCCGGCTGGCCGGCGTCACCCAGGTCATCAGCCCCGGTGGCTCCGGGCTGCTGGTGCACAACCGGCTCACGCACAGCCTCAAGGTCGCCTCGGTCGCCCGGGGCATCGCCGAGAAGATCGGCGGCGATCCGGTGCTGGACAAGCTCGGGGGGTGCGACGCCGACGTCGTCGAGGCCGCCGCGCTCGCCCACGACCTCGGCCATCCGCCCTTCGGGCACCTCGGCGAGCACGTGCTCGACCGGCTTGCCCGCGAGCGGCTCGGGCTGCCCGACGGGTTCGAGGGCAACGCCCAGTCGTACCGCATCGTCACCAGCACCCAGGTGCGGGGCGCGGCGATCGGGCTGGACCTCACCGCGGCGGTGCGGGCGGCGCTGCTGAAATACCCGTGGACGCGGCGGACGTACCCGGACCCGCACCCGATGCGCATGAGCCCGACGCCCCGGGGCGCCGGCGGCGACCCCGCGATCGGGTCGAGCAAGTTCGGCGCCTACGTCACCGAGCTCGCCGACGTCCGCCAGGCGCGGGCGCCCTTCGCGGGCCGCATCGCCGACTGGCAGCAGACGGCCGAGGCCTCCGTCATGGACACGGCCGACGACATCGCCTACGCCATCCACGACCTCGAGGACTTCCACCGCGTCGGCGTGCTCCAGCAGGGCGCCGTCGCCGCCGAGCTGGTCGCCTGGCTGCGCGACGCCGGCGAGCTGCGCGGCCTCGGCGACGCGCAGCTGCGCGCCTCCGGCCGCCGCCCGGGCCGCTCGGTCGAGGTCCTGCGCCGCCGGCTGCGGGCGAAGGACGGCTGGATCTGCGACGACGACGCGTTCGCGGCCGCCGTCGCCCATGTGCGCACCGAGCTCGCCGACGGGCTGCTCGCCGCCCCCTTCGACGGCTCCATCGACGCCGAGCAGGCGGTGGCCCGGTTCTCGGCCCGCTGGACCCGCCGGCTCATCGACGCCGTCCACGTGCGGCCCGACCCGCCGGTGCGCTCCGGCCACGTGCTGCTCGCGCCCGCGCAGTGGCACGAGGTGCAGATCCTGAAGTTCATCCACCACCGGTTCGTGCTGGAGCGCCCCGACCTGGCCCTGCACCAGCGCGGGCAGGCGCGGCTGCTGTCCAGCCTGGTCGAGGCGCTGCACGCGTGGCTGACCGACCCGGGGGAGGAGGCGCGGCTGCCGCGGCGCCTGCACGACCTCGTGGAGCTCGCCGAGGCCGAGACCGCGGAGCTGGACCCGTCGGACTACGGCCAGGAGCGCATCGACGTCGTGGCCATGGCCCGCGGCCGGGCGATCGTGGACTTCGTCGCCGCGCTCACCGACGGGCAGGCGGTCGGGCTGCTCGAGGCCCTCTCGGGGCGTTCGCGCCAGTTGTGGACGGACGCGTTCGTATTGTGAGTCCCATGCTTCGACTGCGCCCGATGACCCAGGAAGAGCTCGACGCCCGCCTGCCGGTGCTCCACCGGGACTACGCGGACGACGAGCTGCGCTCCGGCCGCGACCGGCCCGAGACGGTGCACGCGAACGTGGCGGCGCCGTGACCACGCGTCTGGTGGTGATCGGCGGCGACGCGGCCGGGATGAGCGCCGCCTCCCAGGCCCGGCGGCGGCGCCCGGCCGACGACCTCGCCATCGTGGCCTTCGAGCGCGGCCGGCACGTGTCCTACTCGGCCTGCGGCATCCCGTACCTGGTGGCCGGCGACGTCGCCACCTCGGACGACCTGGTGGCCCGGCGCCCCGCCGACTTCGCCCGCATGGACATCGACCTGCGCCTGTCCTCGACCGTGGCCGGGATCGACGTCGACCGGCGCTCGGTGCTGGTGCGCGGCCCGGACGGGGAGTACCGGGAGCCGTTCGACCAGCTCGTCATCGCCACCGGCGGCGTGCCCGCGCGGCCCGACGTGCCCGGGGCGCTGTCGCTGGGCATCCACGGGGTGCAGACGCTCGAGGACGGGATTCGGCTGCTCGGGTACCTCGACCGCCACGGGCCGAAGCGGGCCGTGGTCGTCGGCGGCGGGTACATCGGCCTCGAGATGGCCGAGGCGATGCTCAAGCACGGGCTCGAGGTCACGCTGGTCGACGCGGCCGACCAGCCGATGCGCACCCTCGACCCCGACATGGGCGGGCTCGTCGCCGACGCGCTGCTGGCCGAGGGCGTGACCCTGCGCCTGGGCGAGCGGCTCGAGGGCTTCGCCAGCCACGCGGGGCGGGTCACCGCGGTGCACACCAGCGGCGGCGAGATCCCGGCCGACCTGGTCATCCTCGGCCTCGGCACCCGCCCCGACAGCGACCTCGCCCGGGCCGCGGGCCTCGGCATCGGCGAGACCGGGGGCATCCGCACCGACCGGCGGATGCGGACCTCGGCCGACGGGATCTGGGCGGCCGGGGACTGCGTCGAGACGTTCCACCTCGTCTCGCAGCGGCCGGTGGCGATCGCGCTCGGCACGCACGCCAACAAGCAGGGGCGCGCCGTGGGGATCAACATCGGGGGCGGTTACGCGACCTTTCCGGGTGTCGTCGGTACGGCCGTGTCGAAACTCTGCGACACCGAGGTCGCCCGGACCGGGCTGTCCACCGCCGAGGCCGCCGCGGCCGGGTTCTCCTCGTTCGGCGTGGTCACCGAGTCGACGACCCGCGCGGGATACTTCCCGGGCGCGCGGAAGATCAAAACCAAGATCATCGCCGAACGTACGACGGGCCGCCTGCTCGGCGCCCAGATCGTCGGCGAGGAGGGCGCGGCCAAGCGGATCGACGCGCTCGCGGTGGCGCTCTGGCACGGCATGACCGTCGAGGAGATGACCTCGCTGGACCTGTCCTACGCGCCGCCGTTCGCGCCGGTCTGGGACCCGGTGCTCATCGCGGCACGCAAGGCGGCCGAGGCGCTAGGTTCGTTCTCGTGATCTTCAGCTCCGCCTTCGCGTCCCTGTCGGCCCACGACCTGTACCGCATCCTGAAGCTGCGCTGCGACGTGTTCGTCGTGGAGCAGCACTGTCCGTATCCGGAGCTGGACGGCCGGGACACCGAGCCGGAGACGGTGCACCTGTGGATGGACGCACCCGACGGGACGGTGGCGGCCTATCTGCGGGTGCTGTCGGAGCCCTCCGGTGACGCCCGCATCGGCCGGGTCGTCACCGCGGCGGCGTCGCGCGGGCAGGGGCTGGCCGGGGTGCTGCTCGGGGCGGCCCTGGAGCGCATCGGCCCGGACCGCCCCGCCGTGCTCGACGCCCAGACGGTGGCGACCGGGCTGTACTCGCGCCACGGCTTCACGGTGACCGGGCCGGCCTACGACGAGGACGGCATCGAGCACGTGCCGATGCGCCGGGCTTGACGGGCTGCTTTTCGCGCCCCGTCTTTTTTTCGCGCCGCGTCATTTCTTCGCGCCGCGTCGTTTCTTCACGCCGCGTCGTTTCTTCACGCCGCGTCGTTTCTTCACGCCGCGTCGTTTCTTCACGCCCCGGCTCCCGGTGATCGGGCCGGCCTTCGACGAGGGCGGCATCGAGCAGGTGCCGATGCCGCCGGCCGTCAGGGCTTCGGCTCCAGCTTGATGGACAGCGAGTTCACGCAGTGGCGCGTGTTCTTGTCCGTCATGCGCTCACCGCGGAACACGTGCCCGAGGTGCGAGTCACACCGCGCACACCGGATCTCGGTGCGCACCATGCCGTGACTGCGGTCCTCGATCTCCTTGACGGTGCCGGGGATGGAATCGTCGAAGCTCGGCCAGCCGCAGTGCGAGTCGAACTTGGTGTCGCTGGCGAACAGCTGCGCGCCGCAGGCACGGCAGTGGTACGTGCCCTCGGTCTTCGTGTTCACGTACTCCCCGCTGAACGGTGCCTCGGTGCCGGCGAGCCGCAGGACCCGGAACTCGTCCGGGGTGAGCCGGACCTTCCATTCGGCGTCGCTCGTGGGCAGGGTGACGAGTGGCTCAGTCATGCCTCAACGGTAGGCCGCCCGCGTTCCCGCGACCATTACGGCCCGCGAACGCCGTTCGCTCCGCTCCTCGCGACTTTGGCCGCCTCCGTCTCCTTGCCGAGCCTCGGCCTTTCGTGGCTTCCTGCCTTCTCCGGCCTCGGTCCTTCGTGGGGCTGCGTCGATGGTGGTCCCAGCCCACCCCGGGTTTGACGCCGGAGTCTTACCCCGTCGCCGTGTCGGGTAGGGCGGCGGCGATGCCGTTGAGCACATGGTTGAGGCCGTATTGGAAGCGTACGTCGGGTGATAGGTGGGAAAGCCGTCCCTCGCGGATGGTGCGGTTGAACAACGGATACTGCTCGGACTCGACGACGTGTCCGACGTACGGTCCGACGTACTGGGCCATCCACTGCTTGCGGTTCATACCGGTGTGCCGGGCGTGGTCGAGCCAGCCGATCTCGTCGCGGACCGCGCTGGCGACGTAGTCGCCGACCATGCCGCAGAGGCTGGTCATCTCGTCGATGTGCAGGCCGAACCCGTCGAGTGCGCTGAGCGCGAAGTCGTAGACCCGCAGCGAGTTGGGGCCGAGGGTGGGGCGCCGGGCAAGCGTCGCCTGCCAGGGATGGCGCAGACCGACCGCGCGGGTCTGGTGTGCCACCAGCGAGAGGTCAGCGCGCCAGTCACCGCTGGGCCGCCCGGGCAGTTCGATCTCGCCGACCACCGCGTCGAGCATGAGGTCGATCAGGTCGTCGCGCTTGGGCACGTACCGGTACAGCGACATGGCGCCGGTGCCCAACTCCTGGGCGACCCGGCGCATGGTCGCGGCGTCCAGCCCCTCGCGGTCGGCGACGTCGACGGCGGCCTGGGTGATCTGGGCCCGGCTGTACCCGGGCCGGCGGCCCGGCCCGGACCGCTCGACGTTCTCCGGGCGCATCCAGATGCTGACCTGAGCCTCGGCGGCGGACATCACACCTTCCTTTCTTGCGTACATGGTACTCGAAAAGCTAGCGTCATTTCGAGTACAACGTACGCGATTGGAGTCGATCATGAGTCGATCTTTCTATGTGGGCATGGTCGGAGTAATCCTCGGCATGATCACGGCCCCACCGGACGGCATGATGCTCGGGCCCGCGCTGCCGGTCATCGTGGGTGACCTCGGCGGCCTGGAGCACTTCTCCTGGGTCGTGACGGCCTACCTGGTCGCCATGGCCACCTCGACACCGATCTGGGGCAAGCTCGGCGACCTGTACGGCCGCAAGTGGGCGTACCTGGCCGCGATCACCCTGTTCCTGCTCGGGTCCGGACTGTCCGGCGCGGCGCAGAACATGACCCAGCTCATCGGCTTCCGGGCAGTGCAGGGCCTTGGCGGTGGCGGCCTCATGGTCGGCGCCCTCGCACTCATCGCCGAACTGGTGCCGCCACGCCAGAGCGGCCGGCTCATGGGCCTGTTCGGCGCGATGATGCCCGTCGCCTTCATCGCCGGCCCCCTGCTCGGCGGCCTGTTCGCCGACCACCTGAGCTGGCGGTGGGCCTTCTCCATCAACATCCCGCTCGGCGTCGCCGCCGTGCTGCTCATCGCCACCGCCATTCCGGCCGCGCCCCGACGGACCAAGACCCGCATCGACGTCCTGGGCGTCGTCCTACTCGCCACCGCGCTGGTCGCGTTGAGCCTGCTGGCGAGTTGGGCCGGCAGTCAGTACGCCTGGATCTCGGCGCCGATCGCCGCGCTCGCCGTGGTGAGCCTCGCCGCTCTGGCGGCCTTCGTTGCCGTCGAGCGACGCGTGGCCGAGCCGGTCGTCCCGCTGCGGCTGTACGGCAACCGCAACTTCACCCTTGCCCAGATCCTGCGGCTGCTCGCCGGCGCCGGGATGATGGTCTTTGCCACCTTCCTGCCGCAGTACCTGCAACTCGCCAGGGGCGTCTCCGCGACCGCGAGCGGCATGCTGATCCTGCCAGCGATGCTCGGCATGGTCCTCGTGCTGATCGTCAGCGGCCAGCTCATCAGCCGCACCGGCCGCTACCGCGCGTATCCGATCCTCGGCGGCACGCTGCTGGCCGGCGGGATGCTCGTGCTGCTCGCACTTGGGCCGGACACCGACGTCGCGCTCGCGTCGGCGCTGACGCTGTTCGCCGGCGCCGGCGTGGGCCTGCTGATGCAGAGCACCACGATCGTCACCATCAACAGCGCACCGCCGCGTGACATGGGCGCGGCCAGCGGCTCGGTCACGCTGTGGCACACCATGGGCGCCTCGCTCGGCGCCGCCGCGCTCGGCGCCCTCTACACCAACCGCCTGCACCACACGCTCGACGACCGGCTCGGCGCCGCCGACGCCGGCCAGATCATCTCCGGCGGCAAGCTGACCGCCAGCGTCGTCCGCCGGCTCCCGGCCGCCACCCAGGACGCGGTACACGCCGCGGTCACCAGCGGCGTCCACGCCATCGCCCTCGCCGGCGCGGCCCTCGGCGCGGTCGCGTTCGCGCTTGCCTGGCCCATCCGCGAAACACCGCTACGGAACGACCGTCCCACACCTACCCCCGTTCTGCAGGAGACTCATGTCTGACCACCGACTACAGCTGGCCGTCATCCTCGGCAGCATCCGAGACGGACGCATCGGCCCGACCGTCGCCAACTGGTTCGCCGGCGAGGCCGATCGCCGCGACGACGTCCTGGTCGACCGCGTCGACCTGGCCGACGTGCCGATCGGCTCGGCCGCACCGACAATGACACCCCCGCGCGAGGTGTTGGCGGCGCTGCGCGAGCTGACCCCGCGCTTCGACGCCGCCGACGCGTTCGTCGTGGTGACCCCGGAGTACAACCGCAGCTATCCAGCCGGGCTGAAGAACATCATCGACTGGCACAACACCCAGTTCCACGCCAAACCCGTGGCGTTCGTGTCCTACGGCGGGATCTCCGGCGGCCTGCGCGCGGTCGAGCACCTGCGTGCCGTCTTCACCGAGTTGCACGCTGTCACCACCCGAGACACGGTCAGCTTCCACAACGTGTGGGAACAATTCGACGGCGACGGCAGGCCCAAAGACCCGCAGCGACCCGCCGCCGCAGCCGAGACCCTCCTCGACCAGGTGGCCTGGTGGGCGCGGGCCCTCAAGCACGCCAGAGCTACCACCCCCTACCGGACGCTGAACACGGCGCGATGAGCAGGGAGGCGAACATGACGACACTCGCCGGGAAGACGGCGCTGGTCACCGGTGGCAGCCGAGGAATCGGCCGGGCCATCGCCAAACGCCTCGGACGTGACGGCGCCCGCGTCGCCGTGCACTACGGCAACAACGAAGTGGCGGCGAAGGAAACCGCCGCCGCGATCGAGGCCGCCGGCGGCCAGGCGTTCACCATCCAAGCCCGACTCGGCGTGCCGGGCGACGCCGAGACGCTGTGGGCCGCATTCGACGCCCAAGCCGACGGCCTTGACATCCTCATCAACAACGCCGGAATCCTTGGCGACCAAGCCGAAATCCAGGACGTCACCGGCAGCAACTTCGACCACGTCTTCGCGGTCAACACCCGGGCGCCGTTCTTCATCAGCCAACACGGGCTGCGACGACTGCGCGACGGCGGCAGGATCATCAACATCGGCACGATGCTGAGCCACGGCTCCGCCATGCCCAGATCGATCACCTACGCCATGTCCAAAGGAGCGCTCGACGTCCTCACCCAGATGCTCGCCAAGCAACTCGGCCCACGCGGCATCACCGTCAACACCGTGGCTCCCGGCGTCATCGACACCGACATGCACGAGGGACGGCTCGTCGGCGACGCTCTGGCCTGGCTGTCATCCCTGTCACCAATGGGCCGAATCGGAACGCCTGAGGACGTCGCCGACACGGCAGCTTTCCTTGCCTCGGACGACAGCCGTTGGGTGACCGGCCAATGGATCGACATCAGCGGCGGCACGCTGCTGTAGCGAGCCGCGCAACCACGACCTGATTGAGATCATCGCCAGAAGCACGCTCAACCGCGAAACAGGCAGGGCCTCGGCCAGCGCCGAGGCCCTGTGCCACTGCCGAACAAGATCCACGGGTGAGACACGGCGTTCCTGGACAACTTGACAGATCACATAACGGATCCCGTGCCTTCTCCGGCCTCGGTCCTTCGTGGCTTCGCTCTCCTGCGGCTCCGCTCTTCCGCGGTCGTGTTCCCTTGCGGCTCGGCCTTTTGTGGCGAGATGCCCGAATCGTCCGCGCGCCTGGCTCGTTGGCCCACCCGAAAGCCACGATTCGGACTTTTGTGGTGCAACGGGCGATTTGGCTTTGGGGGTCGGTTCGACGATGAGGCTGCTATACAAGGCTGTCGCGCTGGGCGCGGTGGGCGCCGCGGGCGTGACGTCCCTGGCGAGCGCCGCCGAGGCCGCGTCGACCCAGCCCCCGGACCTGCGCACCACGGACGCCGCCGCCGGCACCCTGCAGCTGGTGGAGACGCCGTTGTCCGCCGCGGAGCGCTCGGCACTCTCGGTGACGGAGGACCAGGACCTCCCGACGGCGACGAACACGGCCTGGCACGGCTCATCCGGCGCGGCCGGTGCTTCCGGGGGCGGCTCCGGCGTGTCCGACACTTCCGGCCACGGCTCGTCGTCGCCTTCGGGCTACGGCGACACGTCGGCCTCCGGCTACGGCGACACGTCCGCGAACGCCGCCGGCCACGGCGACACGGACGCGAACGCCGCCGGCTACGGCGCGGGCCGCCACTCTCGCACCTGGAACGGCGACACCCCGACCCACGGCTCCACGAACGCCTCGGACAACGGCTACGGCACCGGCACCGGCGGCTGGGGCAGCGGTGGCTGGGGCAACGGCCACGGTGGGCAGGGGAGCGGGGGCCACGGCAACGGCTCCGGGCACGGCAGCGGCAACGGCTCCGGGCACGGCAGCAGCGGCGGCTACGGCGGCGGCCCGGGCGGAACGCACACCGGCGGCGGGCACGGCCAGGGCAACAACCACGGGAACGGGCCGACCACCGGGGGCGGCAGCGGTCAGGGCAACGGCGGCCCCACGACGGGTGGCAACGGCGGCCCGGGCGGCAGCGGCCAGGGCAACGGCGGCCCGGCCACCGGCGGCAACGGCGGCCCGGGCGGCAGCGGCCAGGGCAACGGCGGCCCGACCAACGGCGGAGGCTCGGGCACCGGCGTGAGCCCGGCCGGCGCCGGCGGCGTCGCCGGCACCCCGGCGGGCGGCGCGGGCGTCACCTCGGTCGGCCAGCTGCCGGTCACCGGCCCGTCCTCGTCGATGATGACCACGATCGGGTTCGCCTTCATCATCGGCGGCGCCGGAGTGCTCTACCTGACGCGCCTCGGCGGCGATCCCGACGACGAGCGCGGCTCGACCCGCGTCCCGGGCCCGCGCAACCGCCGCCGCTCGGCCGGCGACGACCTGCAGCCGACGGGCGGCCGCCGTCCCCGGCCGCAGCCTTCCCGCCGCGGTCGCTGACCATCCAGCCTCAACCCCCGGTGCGCGGCGGACGACCTCGTCCGCCGCGCACGCATTTCCCGGCCCGCGCTCCGGCCACCGACCGCGCACGTCCCCACGCTCGCCGGCCACGTCGGCGCCCGCGTTGCGTCCCGCTTTTCCGCGTCCGGTTCCTCCTCCGCGTCGCCTGTTCTGCGCGCCGCCTCGTTCCGCATCCGGTTCCGCCTCCGTGTCGTCCCGCCTCCGTGGGCCGTCTCGCTTTCGTCTGCGGTTTCGCGAGGTCCGGCAAACCCACCCCCGTCCTCGGCGTGTGGACCTGGTGCCGGGCCGGTGAACCGGGGCTTCGCGGTGGCGTGGTGGCCGCGCGGCCGGCCGGTGCGGCGTAAGGTCCTTGGCATGGCCGATGCGCTTGAGGTCGAGGTCGCGGGGCGGGCTGTGCGGCTCACGAGCCCGGATCGGGTCGTGTTCCCCGAGCGGGGGTTCACGAAGCGGGACGTGTTCGAGTACTACCTGGCCGTCGGCGACGGGATCATGCGCGCGCTCGGCGATCGGCCCACCACGCTGCAGCGGTTCCCCGAGGGGATCGACGGCGAGGCGTTCTTTCAGAAGCGGGTGCCGGCTCGTGGGGTACCGGCGTGGATTGAAAAAGCGCAGATCGCCTTCCCCAGCGGGCGCAAGGCCGACGAGCTCTGCCCGGCCGATCTCGCGCATGTGGCGTGGGCGGCCCAGATGGGCACCATCGTGTTTCACCCCTGGCCGGTGCGCAAGGGCCACGTGGATCACCCCGACGAGCTGCGCATCGACCTCGATCCGCAGCCCGGCACCGGCTTCGGCAACGCGGCCGAGGTGGCCGGCGTGCTCAAGGGCGTGCTCGACGAGCTCGGGTTCATCGGGTGGCCGAAGACATCCGGGGGCCGGGGCCTGCACGTGTACGTCCGGATCAAGCCCCAATGGACGTTCGTCGAGGCCCGCCGCGCGGTGATCGCCCTGGCCCGTGAGGTGGAGCGCCGGGCGCCCGAGCGCGCGACGACCAAGTGGTGGAAGGAGGAGCGCGGCGAGCGGGTGTTCATCGACTTCAACCAGATGGCCCGCGACCGCACCATCGCCTGCGCGTACTCCCTGCGCGCCAACCCCCGCGCCACCGCCTCGACCCCGCTGCGCTGGGAGGAGCTCGGCGACGTCGAGCCGGACGACTTCGACCTGCGCACGGTCCCGGCCCGCCTGGCCTCACTCGGCGACCCGCACGCGGCCATCAACGACGTCTCCCACGACATCTCCGAGCTGCTCGAATGGTCCGAGCGGGACGCGGCCAACGGCGAGGGCGACATGCCGTACCCGCCCGAGTACCCGAAAATGGAAGGCGAACCGATGCGCGTCCAGCCGAGCCGCGCGCGCAAACAGGACGCCTGACCGCCCCACCCGCCGCGACTCCCGGTCGCCGCACCCAGCACCGCCGACTCGCCCGCACCCGCACGGCGACCGGCCCCGGCTCTGAACCCAGCACCGCCGACTCGCCCGCACCCGCACGGCGACCGGCCCCGGCTCTGAACCCAGCACCGCCGACTCGCCCGCACCCGCACGGCGACCGGCCCCGGCCTGACTCGCCCGCTGCCGCGGCTCTTGCGGGCGCGACTCCCGTACGCCTTCGGCCGCTCTCGGCACTTCCGTGGCCCGCACTCCAGCCACGGCCTCAAAGCCGTACGCAGGCACGATGCCGTACGCAGGCACGATGCCGTACGCAGGCACGATGCCATACGCAGGCACGATGCCATACGCAGGCACGATGCCTGCCCAGGCGCGACCGCCAGCGACCGGCCGTGGTCCGCAGCCGCCACCGGGGAACGCACCTCGGAGAGCGCGGCGCCATGATCAGCCGGCCTCGAAAGCCGCATAAGCGACTTGCCGCCTGTCAGGCGAAAAGTCCGAAAAGTCGCGGCGCGGAGCGCCCGACTTTTCGTGCCCAAAGCGAACCGCCCCGCCTCCCGAAGTCGTGGGAGGCGGGGCGGGCACCGGTGGTCGAGTGCTACTTCTCGCAGGTCGTGCCCGCGCCGGGCACCTTCAGGTCGATCAGGTAGCGGTTCACGGCGTCGATGATGCAGCCGGTCTGCGGGTACGCGGTGTGGCCCTCGCCCTTCCAGGTCACCAGCGTGCCGACGCCGAGCATCTTGGCCAGGGCGGGGGCCTGCTCGTAGGGCGTGGCCGGGTCGCCCAGGGTGCCGATCACCACGATCGGGGCCGAGCCGGTGGCGGGGCCCTTCGGGTACGGGTCGCGCTTGCCCGGCCACTGGGCGCAGATGAGGTTCAGGGCCAGGGCGCCACCGAAGAGCGGGTACTTCTGGCGCCACTGTGCCTGCAGCGCGCGGTCCTGCTCCACCGTCGGGGTGTCGTCGGAGTCGGCGCAGTTGACGGCCGAGTTGGCGTCGAACATGTTCGAGTAGTGGCCGTCCGCGTCGCGCTCGGCGTAGGCGTCGGCCAGCTGGAACATCTTGGCCGGCTTGCCGTTGCGCAGGTCGTTCATGGCCTGGGCGAGCAGGCGCCAGGACGACTCGCTGTAGAGCGACGACACGACCGCCGTGAACACCCAGCCCGACGTCGCCTTGCGGCCGCCGGCGCCCGTGACCGGGCTGGTGCGCGCGTCCGCGATCGCCTTCATCACCACCGCGCGCGCGTCCGGGCCGATCGGGCAGGACGAGGCGTTGTCCGTGCACCACTTGCTGAAGTTCGTGAACGCCAGCTCGAAGCCGGCCGCCTGCTTCTCCGCCGACTGCTGCGTCGACTGGGTCGGGTCGACCGCGCCGTCGAGCACGAGGGCGCGCACCTTCTTCGGGAACAGCTGGGCGTACACCGCGCCGAGCAGCGTCCCGTAGCTGTACCCGAGGTAGGTCAGCTGCGGCTCGCCGACGGAGGCCCGCAGCGCGTCGAGGTCGCGGGCGGCCTGCTCGGTGGAGAACAGCGGCAGCTGGTCGCCGTATTTGTCGCCGCAGCTCTGCGCCAGCTTGCGGGTCAGCGTGACGAAGCTCTGGTAGCCCTCGTCGCTGATCGGGTCGGGATCGATGCCGAAGTTCTGGTCGAGGTCGGCGTCGGAGAAGCACTTGACCGGCGAGGAGCGCCCGACGCCGCGCGGGTCGAAGCCGATGATGTCGAAGCGGCGCACGATCTCGGCCGGGAGGTACACCGAGCGATACACGCCGTAGTCGAACCCGGAGCCGCCCGGGCCGCCCGGGTTGATGAACAGCGAGCCGACCCGGTCGCGCTGGGTGGTGGAGCGGCCGCGGACCATGGCGATGTCGTAGGTCCCCGAGTCCTTCGGGTTGTTCCAGTCCCGCGGCACCTTCACCGTCGCGCAGCTGAACTGCACGTTCTGCGGCGGGGTGGGGAAGATGCCCTTGTACGCGTCCGGGCACGGCTGCCAGTCCGCGGCCGGGATGTCGAGCCCGCCCGACTTGCTCGCGTTCTCGCCCGCGGCGCCCGACGGCCCGGCCGAGGCCTTGGTGAGCGGCCGCCCCGAGGTCGGCGTCGTGAACTGCGTGCCCGAGGTGCACCCGGCGGTGAGCGAGGCGGCAAGGAGCAGCGCCACGAACCGCCGCACCGAAGTGCGGGAGGGCGAGGTGCGGGAGTCGGGAGCCAGGGAACCAAGGGCGCGAGGAAGCAGGGTGCGCAGGGCGGAGGAGAAGGTCACGGACGGCCCGCCAGGACGGACTCGACGTCGAAGCGGATGGGGCGGTCCAGCTGCTCGTAGGTGCACGACAGCGGGTCGCGGTCCGGGCGCCAGCGTTTGAACTGGGCGGTGTGGCGGAAGCGGTCGCCCTCCATGGCGTCGTAGCCGACCTCGACCACGAGCTGCGGGCGCAGCGGCACGAACGACAGGTCCTTCTTGCCCGTCCAGCGGCTCACGCCGCCCGGCAGGCGGGTCGCGGCGTCGCCCGCGGGGACCGACTCCAGGCTCTGCGCCGCGGAGCCGGGGGCCTGGCCGGCCCAGTTCCACGGGTGGTCGACGATGTTCTCGCGGTATTCGGCCAGCTCCTCGACCAGCTCGGCCCGCCGTTCGCGGGTGAAGGAGGCGGCGACGCCCACGTGGTGCAGCCGGCCCTCCTCGTCGTAGAGCCCCAGCAGCAGCGATCCCACGATCGGCCCGTCCTTGTGCCAGCGGAACCCCGCCACGACGGCGTCCGCCGTGCGGGAGTGCTTGATCTTGAACATGGTGCGCTTGCCCGGCTCGTAGAGGCCGTCGGCCGGCTTGGCGATGACCCCGTCGAGGCCCGCCCCCTCGAAGCGCTCGAACCAGTCCTGGGCCACGGTCGCGTCGGTCGTCACCGGGGTCACGTGCATCGGGGGCTTCACCCCGTCGAGGGCCTCGGTGAGGCGGGCGCGGCGGGCCGAATACCCCTTCCCGGTCAGGTCCTCGTCGCCCAGCGCGAGCAGGTCGAAGGCGACGAACGAGGCCGGCGTCTGCTCGGCGAGGAGCCTCACCCGCGAGGCGGCGGGGTGGATGCGCTGGCCGAGCAGCTCGAAGTCGAGGCGGGGCTCGCCGGTGTCGCGGCGGATCACGATGATCTCGCCGTCGACCACGCAGCGGGGCGGGAACTGGGCCCGGACCTGCTCGACGACCTCGGGAAAATACCTGGTCAGCGTCTTGCCGCCGCGGCTGGCGAGCTCGACCTCGTCACCGTCGCGGAACACGATGCAGCGGAACCCGTCCCACTTCGGCTCGTAGCTCATGCCGGGCGCGCTGGGCAGGCTGGGAATGCTCTTGGCGAGCATCGGCTCGACTGGCGGCAGGACTGGCAGCTCCACGAGCCCAAGTCAACCACACAGGTACGACAAGTTTCAGAACCGAGCGAACGACCGCAGCGGCATCCGCGGCCCGAACCGGGGCGCCCCGATCCCGGCGCGCGCGATCAGACCGCAGACCCGCCCGCGGTGCGGCGCGAAGGGGGCGAGCAGCGACAGCATGTGCTCGTCGCTGCCGCGCGCCACCCCGGTCAGCGCGAAGGTGACGTGGTTCTTGATGTGGTAGTCGCCGACGGAGACCTGGTCGGCGTCGCCATATGCCGCCCGGGTCACCTCCGCCGCCGTCCACGGCCCGATCCCGGCGATGCTCACCAGCCGCGCCGTGCAGCTCGCCGCGTCCGCGCAGCGCTCCAGCGCGGCCGCCTGCGCCGCGGCCCGCCGCAGCGTGTCGGCGCGCTTCTGCTCGACCCCGAGCGGGTGGAAGGCCCAGTACGGGGTCGCCGCGACCACCTCGGGCTCGGGCGGCAGGTAGAGCCCCGCGCGCGGCCCGGGTGCGGGCTCGGACAGCTTGCGCAGGATGCGCACGTATCCGGCGTGCGCCTCCTTGCCGGTCACTTTCTGCCCGAGGATCGCGGGCACGAGATGGTGGAAGACCCGGCCGGTCGCGCCGAAGCGCAGCCCGGCGTGCTCGCGGGCGAGGCGGTGCACGACGGGGTGGACGCGGGCGAGCTCGGCGAACCCCGTGACGTCGTCGCGCAGGCCGGCGATCGCGTCCGCGCGCTCGAGGAGCCAGGAAGCGCCCGGACCGAACGCCTCGAACACGAGATCATCGCCCTGGAGATCGAACGCGATCGTCCCGGGGCCGAGCGGCGTGCGGGTCGCGAACCAGGCCGAACGGTGCGAGATGGCCATGGTCGGGTCGCCCTGGATGAGCGCGAGGCCCCGGAAGGTGCCCGCGAGGTCGTACCGCGGTGGAACCTTCACGCCGCGGCCCGGGACAGGGCCCGGTGCAGCAGACGGGCATCGCCGAGCATGGCGCGCAGCTTACGCTCCAGACCCGCGATCGGCACCAGGTTCTGCGGCGCCCTCGGGTCCTTGTACGCCTGCGACGCGAACCGGGGCAGGGTGACCGCCGACAGGTGGGCGAGGGCCACCGCGGCGGCGGGCGTGAGGTCGGCCGAGCACTCCGCCCGCACGATCCCGGACCAGGGCGCTCCGGCGGGCCCGGGCAGGCGCAGGTACCAGGCAAAACGGTTCCACGACGTGCCCAGCACGAACACGGGCGTGCGCTGCCCGCCCCGCAGCGCGGTGACCACGGCGGTCAGCTCGGGCGGCAGGTACTCGACCCGGTGCGTCTTGATGTACCCGAGCGCCCGGGGCAGGTGCGCCCGCTCCTGCAGCGGCCCGTCGACGATGAGCAGGTCGTCGTCGGTGCGCTCCTCGCCGGAGACGCCCACCTCGAGCGCCCGCATGTGCCGCTGCACGCCGAGCGCGAGGTCCTTCGGCTCGCCGCGGGAAACGCGCCGGAAGGGGTACCGGATGCTGCCCGCGACCACCGGCGGCACGTGCCCGGCGGAGGTGAACAGCCCCCGCTCGATGCGGGCGGTGGCGATCCGCGCGGCGCCCCGGTCCAGCTCGCAGCAGACCACCCCGGCGGCGTAGGAGGCGGCGACGCCCGGGTGCGTGGTCCCCTCGTCGTCGGTGATCCAGACTCGCGCGTCGATGCGCTGCACCCCGTCGACGATGAGCACGGTGCCGGGCGCCGCGAGGCCGGGCGGCGGATCGATCGGTCGCCAGGCGTCCGCGGGCAGCTCGGCATCGGGCTGGATCTGCGCCGTGCTCTGCGCCTGCGGCCCCGCGGTCTCGGTCGCCTCGAAGGAGAGCCCGTACGCGGGGTCCCAGGCGTCCACGTGCAGCTTCACAGGCCCACCCGCTCGATCCGGGCCGTCCGCGCGTCGCGGCGGACCTCGAAGCGCACGGGAATCCGCTCGGCCAGCGCCCCCACGTGGGTCACGACGCCCACCATCCGGTCGCCGCGCGCGGCCAGGTTCTCCAGCGTCACCGCGACGGTGTCGAGGGTGGCCGTGTCCAGGGTGCCGAAGCCCTCGTCGAGCACGATCGACTCCAGGCTCGCCGACGCCGCCGACAACCCCGCGAGCTGCTCGGACAGCGCCAGCGCGAGGGCCAGCGAGGCCTGGAACGTCTCGCCGCCGGACAGGGTGCGCACGGCCCGGCGCAGGCCCGCGTCGTGGTGGTCCACGACGAAGAACTCGCCCTTCTCGTGGCCGAGGTCGTACTGCCCCGACGACAGCTCCCGCAGCGTGCGCGACGCCCCCTCGACGAGCGTGTCGAGCGCCTCGGCGAGCAGCCAGCGCTCGAACCGGTCCGCCCGAAGGTGCTGGGCGAGGGCCTTGGCGACCTGCGCCTCGCGGGCCATCTCGTCGCGCTGCTCGCGCATCCGGGCCGCGTCCGCGCGCCGCTCCTCGATCCGGCGCCGGGCCGCGTCCGCGCGCTCGAGCGCGACCGCGGCGTCGCGGGCCGGGTCGCCGCCCGGCGCGGGCAGCCCGGCCCCGGTGAACCGCGCGGCGAGCTCGTCGCGGATGCCGGACACGCGGCGCTCGGCCTCGCTCACCTCGTCCAGCGCGGCCTGGCGCCCGGCCCGGCGCCGGCCCGCCTCGCCGGCCGCCCAGGCCTGCAGGGTCGACCAGGCGTCGGCCAGATCGTCCCGGTTCGCCGGCGGCGGCCCGAACGCGGCCAGCCCGTCGCGGGCCCCGTCGAAGCCGCGCCAGGCGCTGCGCAGCCGCTCCTCGGCCCGGTCGGCCTGCCCGGCGGCGTTGCGCTGGGCCTCGCGGGCCTTGCGGACCTCGGCGCCCGCCTTCTCCAGGCCGCGGGTCAGCGCGGCGATGCCGTCGAGGTCGCGCTGCAGCGCCTCGGGCGCGGGCGCGTCCCGCAGCGCGGCATCGAGCTCGCCGAGCCGCTGCTCGAGCTGCTGCGCGTGGGCCCGCGCGGTCGCGAGCGCCCGGTCGAGCTCCCGCGCCGAGCGGTCCCGGTCCTCCACGGCCTTGTCCGCGGCGGTCGAGCGCTTGCGGGCCAGCTCGCCGGCCTTCTTCGCCGCGACCACGGCGGGCTCGTGCGGCTGGTCGGGCAGCTTGTGCACGGTCTGCTCGCAGACCGGGCAGGCCTCGCCGACGTGCAGCCCCGGCCGCAGCGCGACGGCCTGGTCGGCGGCCATGGCGGCGTTGTAGGCCTCGAACGCGGCCTCCAGCGCGAGCCGGGCCTTGGCCGCGTCCGCGCGCGCGGACTCCAGGGCCGCCGCGGCCTTGCCGTGCTCCGCCTCCGCGCCCGCCAGCGTCGCGCGCACGGTGGACGCCTCGGTGAGCAGGCGCGAGCGGGCCGCGTGGTGGTCGAGCAGCCGGCGCAGCGCCGTCGCGTCCCCGGCCGACTGCAGCTCCCCGCGCAGCTTCTCCTCGCGCTCCTCCGCGGCCCGGGCGGCATCCATCGCCCCGGTGACCGCGGCGCGCGCGGTGGCGGCGGCCGCGGCGAGGCCGGTCGCGTCGGCGGGCACCGCCACCGAGGAGAGGCGGGCGATCTCCGCGTCCAGCGTGGCCAGGGCGGTCGCGGCGGTCGCGGCGAGCCTCCCGGCGTCGGCGAGGCGGGGCGCGATGGCGTCGACGGCGGCGGCCACCCCGCGCAGCGCCTCGACCCGGGCCTCGGCCGTGGCCAGGGCGGCGTCGTCGATGTCGGCGAGGGCGTGGAGCTGGTCGTCGAGCACCTTGAGCTTGGCCTCGGCGGTGGTGCCCTCGGCCTGCGCCCGCTCGCGGATCTTGCCGTACACCTCCAGCCCGAGCAGATTCACCAGGATCTTCTGCCGCTCGGCGGGCTTGGCGTGCAGGAACGCGGCGAACTCGCCCTGGGGCAGCACCACGCACTTCGTGAACTGCTCGTAGGGCAGCCCGACGACGGTCAGCACGGCGGTGTCGACCTCGCCCGGGGTCCCGGCGAGGACCTCGGCGATGTCGTCCTGCTCGAGCCCGAACTCCAGCTTGCCCAGGTCGAGCCCGGGTGCCAGCATCTCCAGCCCGGCGTGCTTGGTGGTCACGGCGCCCTTGGCGTCCCGGCGCACGACGCGGGTGAGGACGTAGCGCTTGCCGGCCGACTCGAAGATCAGCCGCACCCGGGCCTCGGCCGCCGACGGTGCGAGGGCGTTGGCGATCGCGCGCCGGTCGCCCCAGCGGGGCACGGTGCCGTACAACGCGAAACAGATGGCGTCGAGCACCGTCGACTTGCCCGAGCCGGTCGGCCCGACCAGCGCGAAGAAGTCCGTGTCGGTGAAGTCGACCGTGGTGGGCTCGCGGAACACGGTGAACCCGTCGAGATCCAGGCGGACCGGCCTCATGAGTGCATCACCTCGTCGTGCAGCCGGTGGAACAGGTTCACGGTCGCCTCGTCGGCGTGGCCGCGCTGGCCGAGGTAGTCGGCGAACAGCTCGCCCGCGGAGCGGCCCGCGCGCGGCGCCTCGCCCCGCCCGGCGCCCGGGCCCGGCAGCAGCTTCGGGTCGATGCGCACCTCGAGCGCCTTGGGCAGCAGCTCCTGCACCTCCTCGCGCAGGCCGGCGCGGGGGGCCTCCTGGACGTACACCCGCAGCCAGGCGTCGCCCGTGTCCAATGTGGACAACTGGGCGAGGGTGCCCCGCACGGTGCGCAGGGGCGTCGCGACCGGCAGCGGGATCTCGCGCACCCGCGCGGCGGTGCTCGGGGTGAGGTCGACGACCGCGACGGAGACGATGTTCTCCTCCTCGCCGAAGTCGATCGGCAGCGGGCTGCCGCTGTAGCGGATCGGGCAGGGGCCGGCGACGGGCTGCGGGCGGTGCAGGTGGCCCAGTGCCGCGTAGTGCACGGAGGACGGGAAGACGGACGCCGGGACCGCGTACCCCATGATCGTGTGCGCCTCCCGCTCGCCGCCGCCCATCGTCGCGCCGATGACGGTCAGATGGGCGGTCAGCAGGTTCACGGTGTCGTCGCCGAAGCCCTTGGCGAGCCGCGCGATGAGGTCGCCGATGTAGCCGGCGTAGGACTGCGTCATCTCGGCCGCGGAGAGCTCGAACATCTCGCTCGCGCGCACGGCGTAGCGCTGGGAGAGGAACGGCAGCGCGATGAGCCGCCACTGCTCGCCGTTGCCGCAGACGCCGGACAGCAGGTGCTCCTCGGGCCGCCCGATCGCGCCGCGGATGGTGATCCCGGCGGCGTCGGCCCACGGGCGCAGCGCGTCGAGGGCGTTGCCGTTGTCGTGGTTGCCGCCGATGACCACCACGTCGGCGCCGGTCCGGCGCAGCGCCGAGAGGCCACGGGTCACGATCTTCGTGGCGTCGGCGGTCGGGGTCGCGGTGTCGTAGAGGTCACCGGCGACGATCACCAGGTCGGGGCGCTCGGCCTTGGCGACGTCCACGAGCCCGTTGATGGCCGCGATGTGGTCGGGGCCCCGGGACTGTCCTTTGAGGACCTTGCCGACGTGCCAGTCCGAGGTGTGCAGGATCCGCAAGCTGCCGGCCTTTCCTAGAACGGGATGTCGTCGTCGCTGATGCCGCCGCCGCCGACCCGGGCCACGACCGCGAACGGGTCGGTGGCGGCCTGGGCGATCGAGCGCAGCGTCGAGGCGGGCGGCGGGCCGGCCTCGGCCGGCCGGGTCGCCCACGAGGGGAACGGGAACTCGATGCACAGCGGCACCGGGATCTCCGGCTGGGACACGAACATGGTGCCGGGCTTGGCCAGCAGGGCGCGCTGGCGCTGGGCGGGCGGGAGGAAGCCGTACTCCGGCCGCGACGCCTCGGCCGGGTCGAGCCGCCCGACCACCCGGATCGCCGAGTTGGCCACGATCCGCCGCTCCACCTCGCTCGCGGTCTGCTGGGCGCCGATGAGCACCACGCCGAGGGAGCGCCCGCGCTCGGCGATGTCGAGCAGCACCTCCTTGATCGGGCTGGTGCCCTCCCGCGGCGCGTACTTGTTCAGCTCGTCGAGCACCACGAACAGCAGCGGCTTGGCGGTGCCGGCCTTCTCCTTGCGCTCGAACTCGGTGCGCAGCGTGACGCCGACGACGAACCGCTGCGCCCGGTCGGGGAGGTTGTGCAGGTCGACCACGGTCACCTGGGCCGACTCGGCGGTGTTGATCTGGTGCGGCTTGCGCTGGGCGAGGTCGCCGCGGATCAGCCGGGACAGGTCCTTCTTGCTGCCGATCAGCCGGCGCGCGAACGCGTTCACGGTGCCGAGGCCGACCGCGCTGCCGGCCCACTGCCCGCGGGTGGCGTCGTCGTTGAGCTGCTCGACGAGGTAGTCCACGAGGTCGGCGTACGAGTTCAGGCGGGTGCCGTCGACCGCGACCCCGCCCTCGGCCGGCTGGGCGATGCGCGCCAGGTGCGCGGTCACGGAGTGCACGACCATCGTGTACTGCTGCCGTTCGTCGTCGGCGTCGGCGAACACGTACGGCAGCAGCCGGTCGGTGCAGAATTCCGTCAGCGTCCAGTAGAAGGCGTCGACGCCGGACAGCCGGCTGCTCACGTCCGGGGTGCCGGAGGAGTCCCCGGCCCGCGGCGGCGCGTAGACCCGCACGTCCGGGAACGGCCCGGCGACCAGCCCGAGGCGCGCGTAGGCGTCCTCGGTGGCCTGGTCCAGCCGGCTGTTGGGGTGGTCGAGGAAGAGCAGGTCCTCGCCCTTGACGTTGAAGATGAGCGCGCGGGTGTTCGCGGTCTCGCCGGCGCCGCCGAGCACGCCGGAGCGGAAGACGGAGTAGAGCAGGAAGGTCGCGAAGCTCGTCTTCGTGGCCACGCCGGAGATGCCGGAGATGGACACGTGGGCGCCCCGCGAGCCGTCGAGGAAGTCGGCGTTGAGGAACATCGCGGCGCCGTCGCGGCCGAAGCCCATCGGGATGGTGCGCTCCATGCGGTCGAAGTACAGCGCCCCGGCCCGCGCGTCGCCCTGGGCCCGGCGGACCAGCGCGCCCGGGGTCGGGGGGACGTACACCTCCGGATCGACGCGGGTCGTGGTGATCTCCGCGGCCTCCTGGATCGTGGCCGGCAGCGTGCCGTCGGCGACCAGGAACACGTCGGAGTCGAACACGACGCCCTCGTGGCGGGCCCGGACCGCGGTCACCACGCCGGCGATGGTCACCGGGTCGTGCTCGGGCAGGTCACGCTCCGTGACGACGACGTCGTCGAGCTGGAGGTAGGCGCCGTCCTCGACGGCGACCCAGAACGTCAGCGGCGTGGCGTCGGCGGTGCCGAGCACGCGCCCGACGACCGGCCCGCCCGAAGCGGCTGCGGACTCGTCCTCCATGGCGTTCGACCCCCAGTACATGTGTTCGCCTGTGCATCGTGCCCCACGTCGCCCGCAAGGGCGAAGGCACCACGCCACGGTCGATGGATGAGTGCCCCATTCACCCGGGCAAAAGGGGACGAACCCGGTCGCGACTCACCTTTGTCCACAGGCTCGCGGCACGTTGTCCACAAGCATGTGGACGATCCTGTGGTTAACGAGCGTGCCGCAGGAAGAGCAACCCTTCGTCCATGAGCACGTGACGCAGGGTGAGCCGCTCCGGGGCGGCGAGGGGCGGGCCGTCGGTGATCCGCCCGGCCCCGGGGCCGGCGAGCAGCGGGGAGAGCGTCAGGCACAGCTCGTCGACGAGCCCGGCCGCGGTCAGGGAGCCGAACAGCCGCGGCCCGCCCTCGCTGAGCAGGTGCGCGAACCCCCGCTCGCGCAGCGCCGCGAGCCCGGAGACGAGATCCACCGCATCGTCACCGACGGTGATGATCTCGGCCACGTCGGCCAGCCGCCCGGGGGCGGCCCCGGCGCGGGTGAGCACGATCGGGCGGACCGGGGCGCCGGCCAGGGCGTCCTGCCCGGGATCGAGGTCGAGGCGCCCGGAGACGATGACCAGGGTGGGGTACTCGCACAGCCCGTTCGCCACCCGCCAGGCCCGCCGGCCGGCGTCGAGGCGCAGCGCGTGGTACCCCTCCTCGCGCACGGTCCCCGCGCCCACCACGAGCGCGTCGCAGAGCATGCGCAGGACGCCGAAGACGCGCTTGTCGGCCGGCCCGGACAGCGGCGCGCTGCGCCCGTCCACGTGCCCGGCCCCGTCCAGGCTCGACACGAAGTTCAGCCGCAGCCAGGGGCCCGGCGGGGTTCGATACAGGTCGATCAGATCCGGTTCGGCGACGACGTCGGGCCACAGCTGCTGCACCCACCGAATCTACTTGGCGGGAGATCGCGGCGTAGGGCTGCGGCGCGGGGGAGGCGCACCCGACAATGGCTGCACCATGGCTCGCATGATCTACCAGCTGCGCATCGCGCTGGACGGCGTCGACCCGCCGGTCTGGCGGCGGGTGCTGCTGCCCGGCGCGTTCACGCTGGACCGCCTGCACCGGATCGTCCAGCTGGCGATGGGCTGGGGCGACCGGCACCTGCACGTGTTCGACATCGACGGGGTGCAGTACGGCACGCCGGACCCGGACGGGCTGCTCGAGGTGCACGACGAGCTGGAGCACCGGCTCGACGCCGTGGCGGGCAAGGGCTCGCGGCTGCGGTACACGTACGACTTCGGCGACTGGTGGGAGCACGACGTGACGGTCGAGGACGTCGTGCCGGCCGACCCGGGCGTGCGCTACCCGATGTGCACGGGCGGGGAGCGCGCCTGCCCGCCCGACGACGTCGGCGGACCGCTGGGCTACCGCGACTTCCTGGCGGCGTACGCGGACCCGCGCAACCCCGAGCACGAGGCCATGCGGGCGTGGCTGGGCCGCGCCTTCGACCCCGCCGGATTCGACGCCGGGCGGGCCAGCACCCTCCTGCGGCGCATGACCTGAGTAACTTTCAGCCCGCGTAGGGCCACACCGTGCGGTCGTGACGCTCTGTAGAGCTTTGCCGCACCCCCAAAGGCCGCGAATCCGGCGAAAAGGTCGCTTGGAAATCTTGCGGTAACGAAATGGGAACGCTCCCATTGCCCCATTGACACGCCGTCGTTCGCAGTCCAGTCTCATGGGAGCGCTCCCGCGGCTGTGGCCGGTGCCACACCCCACAGCCGCGGGAGACATCAACTCGCATGTCCGCCATACCGCGCCGGCGGGGCTTCCCCCTGCCCGCCGCCGTACGCATCAACACCCCACACCACACCCACCCATCACGACCTGAGAGAGGGGTCAGGATGAGTTTCACCTCGCGCCGCGTCCGCTCCGTCGCCGCGGCCGCACTGACCGTCGGGCTCGCCCTCGGCATGGGCGCCTGCAGTGCCAAGAAGGACAACACGGGATCTGACGGCAGCACCGGCGGCCCGGTCACGATCTCGCTGTCCTACTTCGGCACGCCCGGGTTCACCCAGGCGGTCAAGGACTTCGAGGCCGCCAACCCGAACATCAAGGTGGACATCAAGAACGAGGGCCAGACCAAGGACTTCGTGCCGAAGCTGGCCCAGCAGCTCTCCGCGGGCAGCGGCGCGAGCGACGTGGTCATGCTCGAAGAGGGCATGCTTCTGCAGTACCTGAAGGACAACAAGCCCTTCGCCAACCTGCTCGACCTCGGCGCGTCGTCGCTGGAGAGCGAGTACCTGCCGTTCAAGTGGAAGAACGCGTTCACCGCGGACGGCAAGAAGCTCGTCGGTCTCGGCACCGACGTGGGCCCGCTGGCCATGTGCTACCGCAGCGACCTGTTCCAGCAGGCCGGCCTGCCGACCGACCGTGACGCGGTGAGCAAGCTCTGGCCGACGTGGGACGACTACGTCAAGCAGGGCGAGGTCTTCAAGTCCAAGAACCTGAAGGCGACCTGGCTCGACTCGGCGACCTCGGTCATGCAGCCGTACATCATGCAGAACAGCGACACCTGGTTCTACGACAAGAGCGACAAGTACATCGGCGACACCAACCCGGTCGTGAAGAAGGCCTACGACCTCGGTCTGGACATGGCCTCCAAGGGCCTGACCTCGAAGCTGGCCCGCTGGTCGACCGACTGGGACGCCGCGTTCAAGAACGCCGCGTTCGCGACCGTGCCGTGCCCGCCGTGGTACACGGGTGTCATCAAGGAGCGCGCCGGCGACGCGGCCAAGGGCAAGTGGGACATCGCCACGATCCCCGGCGGCGGCGGCAACTGGGGTGGCTCGTACCTCGCGATCCCGGAGCAGAGCAAGAACAAGAAGGCCGCGTTCGAGCTCATCAAGTTCCTGACCGGCAAGCAGGGCGGCATCGACGCCTTCAAGGAGGCGGGCCCGCTCCCGTCGTCGCAGTCGGCCCTGGCCGACCCGCAGATCGCCGGCGCGACGAACGACTACTTCAACAACGCGCCCGTCGGCAAGATCTACGTCGACGCCGCGAAGACCCTCAAGCCGATCTACCTGGGCCCGAAGCACCAGGCCCTCTGGGAGAACGCGTTCGAGCCGGCCATGCAGGCCGCTGAGCAGGGCAAGCTGAGCGCTCAGGCGGGCTGGGACAAGGCCATCAAGGACAGCAAGGCGCTGGCCGAGGGCTGATCGGTACCCCGATCGACACCGGGCGGAGGTGGCGGCAACTCGCCACCTCCGCTCGCCAGCGACCGGGCTTAGGCGTAAAGGACCACACCAATGACCACCAATGTCGAGGTCGCCGGGCCTCGCCACGGGCGGAGGGACCCGGTGCCGCCGACGCCCCGGCGCTCGCTGCGCCTCGGCCGGCTGGACATCAAGTACTCGCCGTACCTCTTCGTCGCGCCGTTCTTCCTGCTCTTCGCGGTCTTCGGCGCCTACCCGCTCGTCTACACCGCGGTGCTGTCGCTGCGCAAGAACACGCTGACGGGCGGCGACCAGGGCTACGTCGGCTTCGAGAACTACACGAAGGTCCTCACCGACGAGCACTTCTGGACCGTCATCGGCAACACGTTCGGGCTGTTCATCATCTCGACCGTGCCGCAGCTCATCTTCGCGCTGATGGTCGCCAGCTGGCTGAACAAGAAGATGCGCGCCCGCACCGCGATCCGCATGGGCGTGCTCATCCCGAACATCACCTCGGTCGCCGCCGTCGGCATCGTCTTCGGCCTGATCTTCGCCGACCGGTACGGCCTGGCGAACTGGCTGCTGCAGAGCGTCGGCTTCGACGCGGTCGAGTGGCGCAACCACCGCTGGTCCTCCTGGACGGCGATCGCCTTCATGGTCGACTGGCGCTGGACGGGGTACAACGCCCTGATCTACCTCGCCGCGATGCAGGCGATCCCGAAGGAGCTCTACGAGTCGGCCTCCCTCGACGGGGCCTCGGCCATCCGCCGCTTCTGGCGGATCACGGTGCCGCTCATCCAGCCGACGATCCTGTTCACGGTGATCATCTCGACCATCGGCGGCATGCAGCTGTTCACCGAGCCGCTGCTGTTCAACTACGGCCGGATCCAGGGCGGCTCGCTGAACGAGTTCCAGACGGTCGCCATGTACATCTACGAGACCACGTTCACGAACAACTTCAACGTGGGCCGGGGCTCGGCGATCTCCTGGCTGCTGTTCCTGATCATCCTCGTCTTCGCCCTGATCAACTTCCTGCTGGTGCGCCGCTCGGTGAGGGGGCAGACGCAATGAGCACCATGACCCCGACCAAGCCCGCCACCCGGCCGGCTCCGGCGCCGAAGCGCCCCGGCCGCGTGCGCAGCGCCTCCGCGGCGCTGTGGGACGCGAGCCCGCTGACCTACCTGGCGCTGATCCTCACGATCGTGCTGTCGATCTTCCCGATCGTGTGGTCGTTCATCGTGGCGTCGCGGGACAACAGCGCGGTGACGGACATCCCGCCGCCGCTCACGCCGGGCGGGAACTTCTTCTCCAACGCCCAGCGGGTGCTGGAGAACACCGACGCGAACTTCGTCTACGGCCTGGTCAACTCGGCCATCGTGGCGGGCTGCGTGACGCTGTCGGTAGTCTTTTTCTCGACACTGGCCGGCTTCGCGTTCGCCAAGCTCAAGTTCCGCGGCAAGAACGCGCTGCTGCTCGTCATCATCATGACGATGATGATCCCGACGCAGGTCAACATCATCCCGCTGTACCTGCTGATGGTGAAGCTCGACTGGACCAACACGCTGCAGGCGGTCATCGTGCCCTTCCTGGTCAAGGGCTTCGGCGTTTTCATGATCCGGCAGTACGCCGAGTCGGCGATCAGCGACGAGCTGATCGAGGCGGCGCGGATGGACGGTGCCTCGACGTGGCGCACGTACTGGAGCGTCGTGCTCCCGGCACTGCGCCCGGCCGCGGCGGTCCTCGGCCTGCTGACGTTCATGGAGACGTGGAACGACTTCCTCTGGCCCTACGTGGTGCTCAACGGTGACACACCGACCGTCCAGGTCTCGCTGAACATTCTGGCCACCGGTTACTACAAGACGGACTACGTGCAAGTCTTTACCGGGACAGCCCTGGCGATCGTGCCGCTGCTCATCGTGTTCATCGCATTCGGCCGCCAGATCATCGGCGGCATCATGGAAGGTTCGGTCAAGGCGTGACCAACATCGACCCGCTGACGTTCCCGCCCGGATTCCTCTGGGGGGCGGCCACCGCGTCGTACCAGATCGAGGGGGCGGCCGCCGAAGACGGCCGCACACCCTCCATCTGGGACACGTTCAGCCACACCCCGGGGCGGACGAAGGGCGGCGACACCGGCGACGTGGCGTGCGACCACTATCACCGCTACCGCGAGGACGTCGCGCTGATGGCCGATCTGGGGCTGGGCTCCTATCGGTTCTCCATCGCGTGGCCCCGCGTGCAGCCGGGCGGCCGCGGGTCGATGAACAGCAAGGGCCTCGACTTCTACCAGCGGCTCGTGGACGAGCTGCTGGAGCGCGGGATCACCCCGTGGGTGACGCTGTACCACTGGGACCTCCCGCAGGAGCTCGAGGACGCCGGCGGCTGGCCGGCCCGCGACACCGCCGCCCGGTTCGCCGACTACGCCGCGCAGGTGCACGGCGTGCTCGGCGACCGGGTCCGGCACTGGACCACGCTGAACGAGCCCTGGTGCTCGGCGTTCCTGGGCTACGCCTCCGGCGTGCACGCCCCGGGCCGCAAGCACGCCCCGGACGCGCTCGCCGCGACGCACCACCTGCTGCTCGGCCACGGCCTCGCGGTGCAGGCGATCCGCGCGAACGACCCGGAGGCCCAGCTCGGCATCACGCTGAACCTCTACGCGATCTCGCCGGCGGACCCGGACTCCGCGGCCGACGCCGACGCCGTGCGGCGCATCGACGGCCTGGCCAACCGCCTGTTCCTGGATCCGGTACTGCTCGGCGCCTACCCGGACGACGTCCGGCAGGACCTGAGCGAGGTCACCGACTTCGGCTTCGTGCACGACGGCGACCTGGAGACGGTCTCGGCCCCGCTGGACCTGCTCGGCGTGAACTACTACAGCCGGCACGTGGTCGGCGCGCCCGACCCGGACCTGCCCGCCGAGCCCTACTGGCGGGCCCCCACGTCCTGGCCCGGCAGCGAGCACGTCCGCTTCCACCAGCGGCCGGGCGTGCCCGTGACCGACATGAACTGGGAGGTCGACGCGCCCGGGCTCACCGAGACCCTGGTGCGGGTCGCCCGGGACTACCCGGCGATCCCGCTCTACATCACCGAGAACGGTGCGGCGTACGTCGACACCCGCACCGCCGACGGCGCGATCGACGACGTCGAGCGGGCAGACTACTTCGACGCGCACTTCCGTGCCGGCCTGGCCGCGATCGAGCAGGGCGCCCCGCTGCGGGGGTACTTCGCGTGGTCGCTGCTGGACAACTTCGAGTGGGCGTGGGGGTACACCAAGCGCTTCGGCCTGGTGGGCATCGACTACGACACACAGACGCGCACCATGAAGACCAGCGGGCACCGCTACCGCGAGGTCATCAAGCGCAACGGCCTGGCCGAGTAGCGTGCACCGCCCGACACTTGACGAGGTCGCTGCCCTGGCCGGTGTCGGGCGCGGCACCGTCTCCCGGGTCATCAACGGCTCGCCCCAGGTGAGCCCGGAGGCGCGGGCCGCGGTGCAGAAGGCGATCGACGCGCTCGGCTACGTGCCGAACCGGGCCGCCCGGGCGCTCGTCACCCGCCGCACCGACTCCGTGGCCCTCGTGGTCTCCGAGTCCGAGGAGCGGGTGTTCGGCGAGCCGTTCTTCGCCGGCATCGTCCGCGGCGTCAGCTCGCACCTGGCCGACACCCAGATGCAGCTGTGGCTCGCGATGGCACAGTCGGTCGCCGAGCGCGTGCTGGTCGAGCGCCACCTCAACGACCAGCACGTCGACGGCGTCCTGCTGCTGTCGCTGCACGACGACGACCCGCTGCCCGGCCTGCTGGCCGGCCGCGGGCTGCCGACCGTCCTGGGCGGGCGCACCGCGCACATGCTCGAGACGGGCACCATCGACGGCCAGATTAACGGGCACACCGTCTCGTTCGTCGACAACGACAACGAGGGCGGTGCCCGGCTGGCCGTCGAGCACCTGCTCAACCTGGGACGCCGCTGCGTCGCGGCGATCGCCGGCCCGCAGGACATGGGCGTCGGCAAGGCCCGCCTGCGCGGCTATCGCGAGGCGCTGCGGGCCGCGTCCCATCCGTTCGACGACCGTCTCGTCGCATACGGCGACTTCAGCGAGGCGAGCGGCGCCGAAGCGATGAACCGCCTGCTGCATCTCAACCCGGGGCTCGACGCCGTCTTCGCCGCCTCCGACCTGATGGCCGTGGGAGCCATCCGAGCCCTGCGCGAGCTGGGCCGGGCCGTTCCCGCGGACGTCGCCGTGGTCGGGTTCGAGGACTCCGCCGTGGCCCGGCAGACCCTGCCGCCGCTCACCACCGTGCACCAGTCGGTGGAGGGCATGGGTCGCGAGATGGCCAGGCTCCTGCTGGCCCGCATCGCCGGCGGGCCGGCCCACTCGACTGTGCTCGACACGCACCTCGTGGTGCGCGAGTCGGCCTGAGACTGTGCCTTCCCCTGTGGGCACGCTAGGAGGCAAAACGTGCGCTACGGCCACTTCGACGACGAGAGTCGCGAGTACGTGATCGACCGGCCGGACACCCCGCTGCCCTGGATCAACTATCTGGGCACCGAGGCGTACTTCGGCATCATCTCCAACACCGCCGGCGGCTACTCGTTCTACCGTGACGCGCGGCTGCGCCGCCTCACCCGCTACCGGTACAACAACGCGCCCTTCGACCTCGGCGGCCGCTACCTGTACCTGCGCGACGCGGCGAGCGGCGAGTTCTGGTCCCCGACCTGGCAGCCGACGCAGACGGAGCTCGACGACTACGAGTGCCGCCACGGGCTGTCCTACACGACGATCTCGTCCGGCTACCGCGACATCAAGGCGCAGGTCACGTACTTCGTGCCGCTCGGCGAGACGCTGGAGGTCTGGCGGCTGCGGCTGACCAACGAGCGCGACACCGCCGCCGAGCTCTCGGTCTTCTCCTCGGTGGAGTTCTGCCTCTGGGACGCCCAGGACGACGCCACCAACTTCCAGCGCAACTTCAGCACCGGCCAGGTCGAGGTCGTCGACGGGGTCATCTACCACAAGACGGAGTACCGCGAGCGCCGCGACCACTTCGCCTACTTCGCCTGCTCCGAGCCGCTGGCCGGGTTCGACACGGCCCGCGAGTCCTTCCTCGGCCCGTACCGCTCGTGGGACCGGCCGATCGCCGTGGAACGCGGCAGCTCGTCGGACTCGGTGGCGCACGGCTGGCAGCCGCACGGCTCGCACCACGTGCGCGTCACGCTGGAGCCGGGGGAGACCCGCGAGATCGGCTTCGTGCTCGGCTACTGGGAGAACCCGAAGGACGCCAAGTTCGACCCGCCCGGCTCGCAGACCGTCAACAAGCACATGGTCCGCCCGGTGATCGAGCGCTGGCTCAAGCAGGAGACGGTCGACGCCGGCTTCGCCGCGCTGCGCGAGAACTGGGACCGGCTGCTCGGCGGGCTGCAGGTGGACACGCCCGACGGGGACACGAACCGGATGGTCAACATCTGGAACGCGTACCAGAACATGGTCACGTTCAACATGAGCCGCTCGACCTCGTTCTACGAGTCCGGCATCGGCCGCGGCATGGGCTTCCGCGACTCCAACCAGGACCTGCTCGGCTTCGTGCACATGATCCCGGAGCGGGCCCGCGAGCGGATCCTCGACATCGCCGCGACCCAGCTGGCCACCGGCGGGGCGTACCACCAGTACCAGCCGCTGACCAAGCGCGGGAACAACGACATCGGCTCGGGCTTCAACGACGACCCGCTGTGGCTCATCCTCGGGGTCGCGGCCTACCTCAAGGAGTCCGGCGACCTGTCGATCCTCGACGCGCCGGTGCCCTACGACAACGAGCCGGGCTCCGAGACGCCGCTCTACGATCACCTGCAGCGCTCGCTGCGGTACACCCTGGACCGCCTCGGCCCGCACGGCCTGCCGCTGATCGGGCGCGCCGACTGGAACGACTGCCTGAACCTCAACTGCTTCTCCGACACGCCGGGGGAGCCCTTCCAGACGACCGAGAACGCCACCGGCGGGGTCGCCGAGTCGGTGTTCATCGCCGGGCAGTTCGTGCTCGCCGCGAAGGAGCTCGCCGGGATCGCGCAGCGCGTGGGCCAGCCGGCCCAGGAGTACCTCGACGCGGCCGAGAAGATGGCCGGCACGATCGCCGAGCACGGCTGGGACGGGGCCTGGTTCCGCCGGGCGTACGACTTCCACGGCAACGTCATCGGCTCGGCCTCCAACGACGAGGGCCAGATCTTCATCGAGCCGCAGGGCATGTGCGTGATGGGCGGCGTCGGGGTCGAGGACGGCACCGCGGCGAGGGCCCTGGCCAGCGTGCGGGAGCGGCTCGCCACCCCGCACGGGATCGTCCTGCAGCAGCCGGCCTACACCTCCTACCGGCTGGAGCTCGGCGAGATCTCCTCCTACCCGCCCGGGTACAAGGAGAACGGCGGCATCTTCTGCCACACCAACCCGTGGCTCATGATCGCCGAGACGATCGTCGGCAACGGCGACGGGGCGTTCGACTACTACAAGCGGATCCTGCCCTCGGCCCGGGAGGCGATCAGCGAGGTGCACCGGTGCGAGCCGTACGTTTACGCGCAGATGATCGCCGGCCGGGACGCGCCGACCCACGGCGAGGCCAAGAACTCCTGGCTGACCGGCACGGCGGCGTGGAACTACGCGGCCATCACGCAGTGGATCCTCGGCATTCGTCCCGAGCTGGCCGGTCTGCGGGTGGCTCCGGTCATCCCGGCGGACTGGCCCGGGTTCACGGCGGTCCGCCGGTTCCGCGGGGCGACGTACACCATCACGGTCCAGCGCGGCGACACCCGCTCGCTGACCGTCGACGGGGAGTCGATCGACCCCGATGGCGTCATCCCGCCGGCCATCGAGGGCTCCGACGTTGAGGTGATCCTGACGATTTCGTGAAAGATCGCGGGGCTGCCGGGTGGCCCGATGACGAGATGTGCGCACAATGAGGCGTGAACATCCCGTCCCCGGGCCGCCCGCGCTCCGCCGGCCGGCCCACGCTCGACGAGGTCGCCCTGCGCGCCGGTGTCGGCCGCGGCACCGTCTCGCGCGTGGTCAACGGCTCGCCCCAGGTGAGCCCCGAGGCCCGCGCGGCGGTGCGGAAGGCGATCGACGAGCTGGGGTACGTGCCCAACCGAGCCGCCCGCGCGCTCGTCACCCAGCGCACCGACTCGGTCGCGCTGGTCGTCTCGGAGTCGGAGGAGCGCGTCTTCGGCGAGCCCTTCTTCGCCGGCATCGTCCGCGGCATCAGCTCGGCCCTGGCCGACACCCAGCTGCAGCTCTGGCTGGCGATGGCCCAGTCCCCGGCCGAGCGCGAGCGCGTCGAGCACCACTTGACCAACCAGCACGTCGACGGCGTGATGCTGCTCTCCCTGCACGACGCCGACCCGCTGCCGCTGCTGCTGGAGCGCCGCGGCCTGCCCGTGGTGCTCGGCGGCCGGCCGGCCCAGATGCTCGCCGACGACGAGCAGCTCAACTTCACCGCCCAGCTGTCCCAGCTCTCCTACGTGGACGCGGACAACGAGGGCGGCGCCCGCATCGCCGTCGGGCACCTGCTGGACCGCCAGCGCCGGCGCATCGCCGCGATCGCCGGCCCGCAGGACATGGCCGTGGGCGTGTCCCGGCTGACCGGCTACCGCGAGGCGCTGGAGCGCGCGGGGATCCCGGTGGACGAGCGGCTCATCGCGTACGGCGACTTCTCCGAGGCCAGCGGCGAGCGCGCGGTGCGCGAGCTGCTCGAGTCCGACCCCGGGATCGACGCGGTCTTCGCCGCCTCCGACCTGATGGCCGTCGGCGCCCTGCGCGGGCTGCGCACGATCGGCAAGCGGGTGCCGGAGGACGTGGCCCTGGTCGGCTTCGACGACGTGGCGATCGCCCGGCAGACCGACCCGCCGCTGACCACCGTGCACCAGCCCGTCGAGGCGATGGGGCGGGAGATGGCGCGACTGCTCATCGCGCGCATCGGCGGCGCGGCCTCGTCCTCGGTGATGGTCGAGACGCACCTGGTCCGCCGCGCCTCCGCGTAGGGGTTTGCCGTTCTCCGGTTCCGGGCAGCAGGACATCGGAGGAGGTGGCGATTTCGATGAGCAGTGAGTGGAAGAAGCGGCGGCGCCGGGCCGAGAGCGTGGCCGAGGAGGCCTGGGACCACCTGGTCTCGGCCCTCGACAACGCCCGCTCGTTCGGTGGCACGGTGAAGGACCGCGCATACGACTTCAAGGACCGGGCCGGCGACCTGGCCGGCGAGGCCTCGGACCGCTACAGCTCGGCGTCGGACCGGGTGAGCTCGGTGTCGACCGAGGCGTGGAAGCGGGCCAACCTGGCCCTCGACGCGCTCTCGGGCCGGCGCTCGCGCACGCCGTGGGGCTGGATCGCGGTGGCGGCGCTGGGTGGCGTGGCGGTGGGCTGGGCGGTGGCGGCCTCGGCGCCGAAGGCCATCCAGGCCGCGAGCGAGCGCTTCAGCGAGGAGCCCGACGAGCTGCCGGCCTCGGCCGAGCCCCCGGCGCCCTACGAGCCGGTGGTCCCGCCGGTCACGCCCTGACCTGAGCTTTCCCCCGGGAAGAGGTAACCGGGCCGGCGCCGTGCGGGGCGCCGGCCCGCTCTGGTCCGCGCTCCCTCCGGTCGCCGCCCGGCTCGCTCGCGCCGGTGGCGGATCTGCTCGCTGTCCGCGGCGCGACCCGGCGTGGTATGACTACCGCCGACGTCTGACCGGGGGAGGCTGTCTCGATGCGAGGCCGTGCACTTGCCGTTGCCGCTGCGGCGCTCATGCTGGCCGCCGGGTGCGGTGACGAGCCGGATCAGGGCGCGGCTGCGCCCGCGGTCACGTCGGCTGCCGTGATGCCGGCCGCGGCGTCTCCGTCGCCGTCGGTGAGCTCGCAGGACTGTCAGGACGTCAAGGCCACGCTCGACCAGTACTACCCGCTGTTCGTCGCGGTGCAGGGCAAGGTGCTGGAGTCGGTCAAGCGCAACGACCAGAAGACCGCGGTCGAGGGGATGCAGAAGGCGGACCAGCTCGTCAGGGAGTGGGTGGGACTCGTCGAGCCGCAGGTGGCGAAGGTGACCCAGGCCGACCTGCACGACGCGCTCGTGACGCTGCTCGACCAGATGCGGCAGTACACCACCTCGAACGGTATGAACGCGGGCAACGTGGCCAAGGCCGCCGAGAACGTGAAGGCGGCGCTGGGCAAGGTCTGCGCCTGATCCACCGGCACTGCGCTCCTATGAGGGGCGGCCGAGCCGATGAGCGGCCGCCGAGGGAAACCCGTTGCGAGTGGCCGGCATCCGGCGTCTGCTTGTTCGGCCGCCACACCACGGGAGGGACCATGACGCGCGTGCCGCTGCCCACCCCGACGCTGCACACCGCTCGCCTTCGACTGCGCCCCTTCGACGACGCGGATGCGAACGACCTCTTCATGCTGCACAGCAGCGCCCACGTGCTGCGCTACTGGGACGCGCCGCCGTGGAGCGAACGCGCGCGCGCCGAGCGGTTCATCACGGCTTGCCGGCAGATGGCAGAGGAGGGCACCGGAGCGCGGCTGGCCGTGGACCGTGTCCGCGACGGGGCGTTCATCGGCTGGTGCGGCTTGAGCAGGTGGAATCCGGACTACCGCAGCGCGTCGCTGGGCTACTGCTTCGACGATGCCGCGTGGGGTCATGGCTTCGCGACGGAGGCCGCGCGCGCCTTGCTGCGGTGGGCATTCGACGCGCTGGACCTGAATCGCGTCCAGGCCGACACCGATACGCGCAACGTGGCATCCGCCCGCGTGCTGGAGAAACTCGGCTTCGTGCGGGAAGGGACGTTGCGGGAGGACTGCATTGTGAACGGTGAGGTCTCCGACTCGTGGGTCTACGGGCTGATCAGGCGAGAGTGGCGTCCGCCGTCCGAGCTGGTTCCCGCCCGCTGAGTCCTCGCCGCTTCCGGCCAGGGCCGCAGCACTGCGCACAACGACGGTCTCACGTCAGCTCACCGGCACTACCCCGCTCGTGCTCGCGCTGCCCGCCTGAGTGCGGCCGGCGCAGCCCGTCCAGCACGAGGGTGATGACATCGTCGGCCTCGGCCCGCCAGCCGGGGCGGTCATGGGCCGCGCCGATGCCGTGCAGCGCCATCATCACGGCACCGGCATCCACGTCGTCGCGCACGGCGCCGTCCCGCACGGCGGCGGCCACCAGGTCGGTGACAGCCTGCTCCAGCGCCCGGCTGCCCTCGGTGAGGACACCCGAGCGACCGGCCATGAGCGTGGCCAGCGTCCGGGCCAGGCCCTTGTGGGCATCCATGTGGTCGACCATGCCGCGCAGGAAGGTCGCCAAAGCCTCCGCCGCGGGCAGCGTGGCCTGCAGCCGGCGGGCACGGTCGCACAGCGCGGCGACTTCCCCGTGGTAAACCGCCTCGGCCAGCGCCTCCCTGGTGGGGAAGTGGCGGTACAGCGTGCCGGTGCCCACCCCGGCCAGGCGGGCGAAGTCGTCGAAGCGCAGGTCGAAGAAGTCGCCGGCGTCGAAGATCTCCCGGGCCGTGGCGAGCAGGGCCTCGCGATTGCGGCGGACGTCGGCCCGCAGCGGCTTGTCGGCGGTCATGCGCTCCCTCCCGTTGACAAATGGAGATGACCTCCATATTTTGGAAAATGGAGATGACCTCCAGATCGATCCTACCCCAAGGTGTGACGTGAAGATCCTGATGTTCGGCCGGGGCGTGATCGCCACTGTCTACGGCTGGGTCCTGCAGCGGGCGGGACATGACGTCGAGTTCTACGTCCGGCCGGGCCGCGCGGCGACATACGGCGACGCAGTGGACCTCGACCTGTTCGATACGCGGCGCCGGGTGTGGGGGCGGCGCGTCGTCGAGCAGTGGCCGGTGCGCTACCGCGAGGCGCTGGAGCCGGACCACGACTTCGACCTGATCGTGCTGAGCGTGCCGCACCACCGCCTCCCGGAGGCGACGGCCTTCCTGGCTCCGCGTGTCGGCCGGGCCACGGTGCTGGTCTTCGGCAACATCTGGGCCGAGCCGCTGGCCGCGATCGGCGCACTCCCCGTCGACCGGGTCGCCTGGGGCTTTCCCCAGGCCGGTGGCGGTTTCGGCGCGGACGGCGTGCTCCGGGGGATGCTGCTGCCGTCGGTCGTCTTCGGCACCCTCGGCCGGCCCCCGACCGACCGGGAGCGGGCCGTGCGCCAGGCGTTTCGCGAGGCCGGGCTCCGGCTGAAGGAGCGGCCCGACTTCCGCGGCTGGCTGTGGGTCCATTTCGCGTCGGATGCCGGCCTGTTCTCGCAGGGCCTGCGGGTGGGTTCCCTGTCCAAGCTGGCCGGGGCGACTCGCGACCTGCGCGCGGCGCTGCTGGCCGGCCGCGAGCTGCTGCCGCTGCTCGAGGCGCGCGGGGTTGACCTGCGACGGCACCGGGGCGGTGTGCTGCCGTTCCGGGCGCCCGCCTGGCTGATGGCCCCAGTGCTCGCCTGGCTGACCGCTCATGTCACGCCGGTGCGCGCGAATTTCGAGGCGCACTCCGACCCCGACGCCGAGGAGCCGCGTGAGGTCTGCCGGGACACCCTCGCGGAGGCGCGACGGCTGGGCATCGCGGTACCGCGGCTGGAGGCGGCGGAACCGAGTTTCGCCCGCGAGGGGAAGCACTGAGTCAGCGGCTACGGTGCTTCCCCACGCGCGCTCGGCCGGGGCATCCTTGATCGCCTGCTCGAACGCGCGGCCGCCTTGCACGATCGGCGGTCGAACGGGTCGCGTTCCGTGCGGGCCGCGCCGGACCCGGCCTCAGCTGTACTTGCGCAGCTCGCGCCGGGCCAGGGAGGCGCGGTGGACCTCGTCCGGGCCGTCGGCCAGGCGCAGGGTGCGGGCGCTGGACCAGAGCGTGGCCAGCGGGGTGTCCTGGCTGACGCCGGCCGCGCCATGGGCCTGGATCGCCTTGTCGATGACCCACTCCGCCATCGACGGCACCGCGATCTTGATGGACTGGATCTCGGTGTGGGCGCCCTTGTTGCCGACGGTGTCCATCAGCCAGGCGGTCTTGAGCACCAGCAGGCGGGCCTGCTCGATGCGCACCCGCGATTCGGCGATCCACTCCTGGATGACGCCCTGCTCGGCGAGCGGGCGGCCGAAGGCGACCCGCCGGCTGACCCGCCCGCACATCAGCTCCAGGGCGCGCTCCGCCATGCCGATGAGCCGCATGCAGTGGTGGATGCGGCCCGGGCCGAGCCGCGCCTGGGCGATCGCGAAGCCCTGGCCCTCGCCGGCGATGAGGGCGTCGGCGGGGACGCGCACGTTGTCGAAGACGACCTCGGCGTGCCCGCCGTGGGCGGCGTCGGTGTAGCCGAAGACGTGCATGCCGCGCTTGACGGTGACGCCGGGGGTGTCGCGCGGTACGAGGATCATGCTCTGCTGCCGGTGCCGCTCGGCCTGCGGGTCGCTCTTGCCCATGACGATGAGGATCTGGCAGTTGGGGTTCATCGCGCCCGAGGACCACCACTTGCGGCCGTTGATGACGTAGCCGTCGCCGTCGCGCTCGATGCGGGTGGCGATGTTGGTGGCGTCGGAGGAGGCGACGTCGGGCTCGGTCATGCAGAAGGCCGAGCGGATCTGGCCCTCCAGCAGCGGCTTGAGCCACCGGTCCCGCTGCTCGGCCGAGCCGAACTGGGCCAGCACCTCCATGTTGCCGGTGTCGGGGGCCGCGCAGTTGAGCGCCTCCGGGGCCAGGTTCGGACTGCGGCCGGTGATCTCGGCCAGCGGCGCGTACTGCAGGTTCGTCAGCCCCGCGCCGTGGGTGGCGTCGGGCAGGAACAGGTTCCAGAGGCCCCGCCCGCGCGCGGACCGCTTGAGCTCCTCGATGACCGCGGGGCGCGCCCAGGGGTCCTCGGCCTCGGCCAGCTGCCGCTCCAGGACGGGCTCGGCGCGGTACACCTCCTCGTCCATGAAGTCCGTGAGCTTCTCGTGCAGCTCGGCCGTGCGTTGGTCGAAACCGAAGTCCATCAGCTCTCTCCGTTGATCGCTGCGATGCCCTCTTCGAGCAGGGGCGGAACCAGGTCGCCGATCTCGTCGAAGCCCGCCCCGACGGTCTGCCCCCGCGTGTACCGGTAGTGGATCCCCTCCAGCACGACGGCGAGCTTGTAGCAGGCCAGGCCGACGTACCAGTGCAGGTCGTCGCTGAGCGGGGCGCGGCTCGCGTAGCGCTCGAGCAGCTCGTCGCCGCTGGGGAACCCGGCCGCCGCGCCGAGGCCGTCCGCGATCGGGTTGCGGCCGGTCTTGATGCGGTCCAGCACGTTCCAGTACGCCAGCAGCAGCCCCAGATCCGTCTGCGGGTCGCCGATCGTGGCCATCTCCCAGTCCAGGACGGCGGCCACGCGCAGGGTGTCCGGGTCGACGATGAGGTTGTCGAGGCGGTAGTCGCCGTGCACGATCGCGGGCCGGGGGCTCGCCGGGATGGTCGCGGCGAGCCGCTCGCGCAGCGTGTCGGCCGCGGGCAGGTCGCGGCTGCGGGAGCCCTCGAGCTGCTTGCTCCAGCGGCGGACCTGGCGCTCCAGGAAGCCCTCGGGCCGGCCGAACTCCGCCAGCCCGACCGCGGCCGGGTCGACGAGGTGCAGCTCGGCGAGGGTGTCCATCATCGCGAAGGCGACCTGGCGCCGGCTGTGCTCGCCGAGCGGGTCGGTCTGCGCCCGGTGGCGCAGCACCACGCCGGGCACCCGGGCCATGAGGTAGAACGGCGCGCCGAGCACCGAGTCGTCCTCGCACAGCAGCAGGGCCTCGGGCACGGGCACCGGGGTGGGGCCGAGCGCGGAGATGACCCGGAACTCGCGGGCCATGTCGTGCGCGGTGGCCAGCACGTGGCCCAGCGGCGGGCGGCGCAGGACGAAGGCCTCGTTGAGCACGTAGGTCAGGTTGGACCGGCCGCCGGCCACGAGCTCGGCGGCCAGCGGCGCGCCGACCAGGCCGGGGGCCTTCTCGTCCAGGTAGGACTGCAGGCGGGGCAGGTCGAGACCGGGCGGGGTGGTCATCCGATCAGTCCAGGGTTGAGACACGTTCTCTGTCAAGCGACCGGGGGTGATTCGTCACGAATAATTCCGCACTGGCAGTGCGGAAACACCCCGGGGAAACGTTCCGGCATCGACACCGCTGCGAAACGGCGCGGAAACTCGCGGTAGGCAACCTGGTCGCAGTAAGGGAGAGCAAGGCGTACACCAACGGCGGCGTGCACCTCGGCCCAAGGACGAACGGGAGGTCGACTCACATGCTGCTCAGGCTGAGAGTTGCGCTGCCCGACCGTCCCGGCTCACTCGGGCAGGTTGCCCGGACGCTGGGTGTGGTCGGCGCGGACATCGTTTCGGTAGTCGTACTGGAACGGGTCAGCGGCCGTGCGGTGGACGACTTCACCGTGGCATGGCCGGCTTCGGCCCCGGTCGACCGCGTGCTCACCGGACTGGCGGCGATCCCAGGCGTGCGCTTGGACGGTGTGTGGCGCGGCACCGAGCTCTCGGAGCCGTGCAGCGGCCGCGAGGTCGCGCTGATCGGACAGGTGGCGGCGAACCCGGAACACGGCCTGGCGACGGTCGTGGACGCGGCGCCCGCACTGTTCGGCGCGGACTGGGCGGTGGCGATCAGAGTCGGATCCGACTGGGCGGGCGGCGGCGCGCGTGCCCAGGCCTGGTCCGACGTCTCGGTGGTCAGCGCGAGCTGGCGCGCTCCGGATGTCCCCCCACAGGTGGACATCGCACCACTCCGGCCCCGTGCGTTGAGTGCAGCTGACGGCGTTCATCTCGCTGTCGCGCCTTTCCAGCGCGGAGGTCTGGTCCTTGTTGTCGGACGCGGCGGGGCGGACGGCGACGCTGGAGCACCACCGTTCCACGGTTCCGAGGTGGAACGGCTGGCGCAGCTGGTCGGTGCAACCGCATCTGTGTTGGGGGAACGGCTGGCGGGGCCCGGTTTGGCGGAACCGGGTGAGGCGGGGAGTTCCGTTGCCGGAACCCCCGCTCCCGCCGGCACAAGGTCCCGGTGATGGCGCTCTGGCGCATCCGGGCCACGGTGGACGACCGGCCCGGCTTCCTCTCCGTGCTCACCGCGAGCCTGGCCCTGCGGAAGGTCAACATCCTCTCCGTGCAGGTGCACACCACCGAGGCCGGTGCCGTGGACGACTTCCTGGTCGAGGCGCCCGACGACCTCACCGCCGCGGCCCTGGCCGACGCCGTGCGGCGCGGCCGCGGCCGCGACCCGTGGATCGCGCCGGCCGACGTGCGCGGGCTGATCGACGAGCCGACCCGCGTGCTGGCCCTGGCCACCAAGGTCCTCGACGGCGGCTGCGACCTGGAGGAGGCCCTGGCCGCGCTCCTCGGCGACTGCGACATCTCCTGGCGGTCCAGCGGCGCCGGCGGCTTCACGGCCACCGGGATGCAGCTGGAGGACCCGGCCGGTGGCACGCTCTACGTGCGCCGGCCCGCCCCCGAGTTCACCCCGGCCGAGTATGCCCGGGCTCAGGCCCTGGTCGAGCTGGCCCGGGTCGCATCGAGACGCACCGCTTCCTGAGTCTTTGCTCAGCAGCGCCCCCTCGTGATCGAGGGGGCGCTTTTTGTTGCGCCCGCCTACGTGTAGTCTGCCAACATGTCGGTAGGGTACATGTCGGGGGACGACGTATGAGCGCTCTGGAGTATGCCCGCACGCAGTTCGGGCTCACCGCATCGCTGCACTTCACGTTCGTCATGGTCACGCTCGGCCTCGTGGTGCTCGTCGCCGTCATGCAGACGCGCTACACGATCACGGGCCAGGAGGTGTACGGCCGGATGGCCCGCTTCTGGGGCCAGCTCTACGCGATCAACTACGCGGTCGGCATCGCCACCGGGCTCGTCATGGAGTTCGAGATCGGGCTCAACTGGAGCGGCCTGTCCCGCCTGACCGGCGACGTGTTCGGCGCGCCGCTCGCGCTGGAGACGCTCATCGCCTTCGTGCTCGAGTCGACGCTGCTCGGCATGTGGATCTTCGGCTGGAGGCGGCTCGGCAAGCGGCTGCACCTGGCGCTGATCTGGGGCACCGCGGCGACCGCGCTGCTCTCCGCGTTCTGGGTGCTCGTGAGCAACGCGTTCCTGCAGCACCCGGTCGGGTACGCCCTGGACGAGCACGGCACCGCCCGGCTCACGGACTTCGGCGCCCTGCTCACCAACAGCGCCCTGTGGTTCGCCCTGGCCCACGCGGTCTCGGCGACCATGATCGCCGGGGGCGTGCTCGTGGCCGGCGTCTCGGCCTGGCGGCTGCGCCGCGCGAGGACCGACGACTTCGAGCTGTTCCGCCGCTCGCTGCGGCTGGGCATCCGGGTCGGGCTGATCGGCACCTTCCTCACCATCGGCTTCGGCTACGCCCAGTTCGGCTGGATCGACGCCAGTCAGCCGATGAAGATGGCCGGCCGCGGCGACACCGCGCTCGAGCGCCAGGCGGAGCTGGTGCAGCGGTTCGGCCCGGGCGACTACCTCGTCAGCGGCAACGTCGGGGTCGCGCTCGGCCTCATGATCCAGATCGCCAACCTGCTGTTCCTCGTCCTCGCCGTGGCGCAGGCGCTCACCTTCCGCGACGCGCTGATCCACCGCCGCTGGGCCCGGCCGATGTCGTGGCTGCTCACCGCGCTCATCCCGGTGCCGATGCTCACCGCGATCGCCGGCTGGTTCGTGCGGGAGGAGGGGCGGCAGCCGTGGGCGGTGTACGGCCTGCTGCGCACCGCCGACGCCGTGTCCCCGATGAGCGCGGGCGCGCTGCGGTGGTCCACGTTCGGCTTCTCCGCGCTCGTCGTGGCGCTGGTGCTCCTCGACTGGTGGCTGCTGGCCCGGGCCGCGGCGCGACCACCCGGCGAGGCGTTCGCGCCCGAGCCCGCCGAGCAGCGGCAGGAGGCCCTCGTATGAGCACCATGTGGTACGTCATCCTGGGCGCGGTGTCCGTCGCCTACTTCGTCCTCGGCGGGCTCGACCAGGGCGTGGCCATGCTGCTGCCCGCGCTGCGCGGCGACGACCGGCGCCGCGAGGCCCTCAACGCGCTCGGCCCGATGTTCCTCGGCAACGAGGTCTGGGCGGTCGGCGCCGCCGGGGTGCTCATCGCCGCGTTCCCGCGGCTGGAGGGGGAGCTGTTCACCGCCGCGTACCCGGCCGTCGTCGCGGCCGTGCTCGGGCTCGCCGCGCTCAGCGCGGGCGTCCAGCTGCGCGGCCGGGCCCGGCGGCGGGGCGGCTTCGACGTGCTCATCCCCGCGGCCGGGCTGACCCTCGCGACGGCCTGGGGCCTGCTGTTCGGCGTGCTGCTGCACGGCGTGCCGATCGGCGCCGACGGCCACGTGCACGGCCTCGCGCCCTTCGCCGATCCGATGGTGTGGCTCACGGCCGCGGCCAACGTGCTGCTGGTGCTCGCGCACGGGGCGGCGTACCTGCACTGGAAGCTCGGCCGGCCGCTGCGCCCGGGCCTGCCCCTGCTCGCCGGCGGGGTCGCGGCGCTGGCGCTCGGCGGCTGGTGGCTCGCGGCCCCGGCCGGCATCCGCAACCCGGTCGCCGGCACCGTGCTCGCGCTCGTCGCCGTGGCGGCGGTGATCGTCGCCGGGTGGGTGCCCCGGCCTTGGATGGCGTTCGCGGCGACCGCTGTGGCGTGCGCCCTACCCGTCGTCGCGGCCGCGTCGGCGCTGTTCCCGGGCGTGCTAGCGTCCACGCTGGATCCGGGCGCGACGGTGACCGTCGACGGCGCGGCCGCGGGCGCTGACACGCTGCGGCTGCTCACACTCGGCGCGGCGCCGCTGCTTCCGGTGCTCGTCGCCGTCCAGGCCGCCTGCTGGTGGCTGTTCCGGCGCCGGACGTCTCCGTACTGGTAGGGCGGCGCGACACGTGGACAGAAGACTTTTGCGGCTCGGGCCGGTCCGGCGTTATGTGCTGGTGCTGGCGGGCTCGGCGCTGATCGCCGCGGTGCTCGTCGTGGCGCAGGCGGTCAGCCTCGCGACCCTGCTCGCCGCGGCCGCCGGCGGGCGGCTCGACCGCACCGCGCTGGTCGTCGGCGCGGTGACGGTCCTGCTGCGCGGGCTGCACGCCGGCGCGCTGAGCGCCGTCGCCGGGCGGTCCGCCGCCGCGGTCAAGGCCCACCTGCGCGAGCAGCTGCTCGACGCGGCCGCGCGGCGCGGGCCCGCCTGGCTGTCGGGGCAGCGCGCGGGGGAGCTCGCGACCCTGGCCGGCCGCGGGGTCGACGGCCTCGACGGATACCTCACCGGCTACCTGCCGCAGGTCTTCCTGGCCGCGTTCGTCCCGCTCGCGACCCTGGGCTGGCTCGCCGTGACCGACTTCGCCTCGGCGGTCGCCGTCGCCCTGACCCTGCCGCTCATCCCGGTCTTCGGCATCCTCGTCGGCCGGTCCACCGGCGCCCGCACCCAGCGCCAGTGGCACGAGCTCTCCCGGCTCGGCGGGCACTTCCTCGACACCGTGCGCGGCCTGGCGACCCTGCGCGCGCACGGCCGCGCGGGCGCGTACGTGCGGCGGGTGCGGGAGAACGCGGAGGGGTACCGCCGCGCCACGATGCGCACCCTGCGCCTGGCGTTCCTGTCCGCCCTGGTGCTGGAGCTGGTCGCGACCGTCTCGGTCGCGCTGGTCGCCGTGCCCGTCGGGCTGCGGCTGCTGGACGGCCGCCTCACGCTCGGCGCCGCGCTGGCCGTGCTGCTGCTCGCGCCCGAGGCCTACCTGCCGCTGCGCGCCCTGGGTACCAGGTTCCACGCCAGCCAGGAGGGGCTCGCGGCTTCCGCCGAGGTCCACGCCGTGCTGCACGACGCGCCGGGCCCCGGCGGCAGCCCGGCGACCACCGAGGCCCGGCTGCCACCGGCGGACGCGGCCCTGGTGCTGGAGCGGGTGGAGGTCCGCTACGGCGACGTCCTCGCCCTGCGCGACGCGAGCCTGACGATCGAGCCCGGCGACCGGGTGGCCCTGGTCGGCCCGAGCGGCGGCGGCAAGTCCACGCTGCTCTCGCTGGTGCTCGGCTTCACCACGCCCACCTCGGGCCGCGTTCTGGCCGGCGGCGTGGACCTCGCCGCCCTCGACCTCGCGGCCTGGCGCGCCCGGCTCGCCTGGCTGCCGCAGCGCCCGCACCTGTTCGCCGGCACCGTGGCCGACAACATCCGCCTCGGCGCGCCCGGGCCGAGCCTGGACGAGGTGGTCACGGCCGCGCGCGCCGCCGAGGCCGACGGTTTCGTGCGCGCGCTGCCGTCCGGCTACGACACCGACCTCGCCCTGCACGGCCTGTCCAGCGGCCAGCGCCAGCGCCTGGCCATGGCGCGGGCCTGGCTGCGCACGGACGCGTCGCTGCTGCTGTTCGACGAGCCGACGGCGCGCCTGGACGCGGCCAGCGAGGCGGCGGTCGTGGCCTCTGCGGCCCGCCTGGCGGCCGGCCGCACGGCGCTGCTGGTCGCCCACCGCCCGGCCCTGCTGTCGATCGCCACGCGCACGGTCACCGTCGACGGCCGCCTGACCGAGTCGCGCAGCCCGGTGGTGGCCGCGTGATGCTGAACCCGCCGGCGGTGCTGCGGCTCGCCTTCGCCGGCCTCCTCGCCGTGCTGACGGAAGCCGCCGGGATCGGCCTGGTCGGCACCGCGACCTGGATGATCGTGCGGGCGGCCGACCAGCCGCCGCTGGCCGCACTGGCCGTCGCCATCGCCGCGGTGCGCGCGTTCGCGCTGCTCAAGGGCGGCATCCGGTACGCCGAGCGCCTGGCCGGCCACGACGTGGTCCTGCGCGTCCTGGCGTCGCTGCGCACCCGCTCCTTCGCCGCCCTGGCCGCCCGCAACGAGGCGCCCGCGGCCGGGGACGCGCTCAGCCGGGTGGTGTCCGATGTGGACGCCGTGCAGGACCTGCTGCTGCGGGCCGTCCTGCCCGCCGCGACCGCCGCCGTCGTCGGCGTCGCCGCCGTGGCCGCCTTCGCCGTCGTCTCGCCGCCGGCCGCGCTGGTGCTGGCCGCCGCCCTGCTCGTGGCCGGCCTGCTGCTGCCCCTGCTCGGCAAGGCCCTGTCCCGCCCGGCCGCCTCGCTGGCCGCCGCCCGCGGCGACGTCACCCGCTCCACTGTGGACATCGCGCACGGCGCCGCGGAGCTGCTCGCCTTCGGCGCCATGCCGGCCGCCCTGGCCACCGCCGCCGAGCGCTCGCGGCGCCTGGCCCGCCTGGAGACGCGCGCCGCGGCCGCCGGGGCGGTCGTCTCGGCGGCCGCGACGGTCGTGCCGGCGGCGGCCGCCCTGGCCGTCGCCGCCCTCGTGTCCGGCTCCGCCGCACCGGTGCTCGCGCTCGTGGCGCTGAGCGTGGGCGAGGTGGTCGTGCCGCTGGCCGGGGCCGCCGCGCGCCAGGCCGAGGTGCGGGGCGCCCTGAGCCGGGTCCGTGAGCTCGTGGCCACGGGCGCGCCGGACGCACCCGATGCACCGGACGCGCAGGAGTTGCGGGCCTGCCGCGACCCGGTCTCGGTCCGGCTGCACGGCGTGACGGTGCGCTATCCGCACGGCGGCCGCGACGCACTGTCCGATGTGGACCTGGTCCTCCCGGCCGGCCGCCGGGTCGCCGTCGTCGGCCCGAGCGGCGCCGGGAAGTCCACGCTGCTGTCCGCGATCGCGGGCGCGGTCCCGCTGCGCGACGGGCGGATCGAGGGCCGCCCGCCGGGGGCCGAGCCCTGGCAGGTCGCCGGCGGGGTCTTCGCCGACGCGTACGTCTTGCACGCGACCGTGCGCGAGAATCTCACTCTCGGCCGGGCCGGCTTCGGCGACGCCGACCTGCGGGCCGCCCTGTCCGCGGCCGGGCTGCCCGCCTACGCCGACCGGCTGGACGAGCTCGTGGGGGAGGACGGCGGGCGGCTCTCCGGCGGGCAGCGCCAGCGGCTGCTGCTGGCCCGGGCCCTGGTCGACCCGCCGCCGGTGCTGCTGCTGGACGAGCCCACCGAGGGCCTCGACCCGGCGGCCGCGGACGCGGTGCTGGCGACGGCCCTGCGCGCGGCCGGGGACCGCACGGTCGTGGTGGTGACCCACCGCCGCGCCGACCTGACCGCCTTCGACGACGTGGTGACCGTCGCGGACGGCCGCGTCACGGGGTGACGATGGTCCCGGGTCGGGCAGGGCTTCTGGCCTTGCGGCGGGGCGCTGTGCAATTCTTGAGCGCGTGAAGGGGGTGCCGCGGCCCGCGACCGGACCGATCGACGCGTATGTCGACGGCCTCGCCGCCGCGCTGCGCGGACCCGGGCGCATGCGCGCGGAGATGATCACCGAGGCCCGGCACAGTCTCGAGGACGCCGCCGCCGCGCACGCCGACGCGGGCCTCGGCGCAGCGGAGGCGGAGCGCGCCGCCGTGGCCGAGTTCGGGACGCTGGACGAGGTCGCGCCGGCCTATCAGGCCGAGCTCGCCGCGCAGCAGGGGCGGCGGACCGCGACCTGGATCGCGCTGGCGCTGCCGCTCGTGAACGTGCTCGCGCCGCTCATGTGGTGGGACAGCCCGTGGAGCGTCAACGAGCACGCCTCGCACCTCTACTGGGTGCTCGTCGACCACTTCAAGTACACGTCGTTCGTGGCCGCCGGCGTCGCGGCGCTCGTGGTGCTCGGGTTCTCGTGGGGGAGCCGGTATCTGCGCGACGGCGTGCGGTACACCCGGCTCGTCGGGCTCGGGGCGATGACCTTCCTCGGGCCGCACGCGCTGCTCGGGGCGGCCGTGTTCGGGCTCAGCATCTACCAGTGGCCGGCCGCGGCGACCTGGCCGCCGGTGATCCTCGGGATGGCGGGGAACCTCGCCGCCTTCGGCTATGCCGGGCTCATGTCGGTGCGCTGCTTCCAGTTCGCGGTGCACGCGCGGGCCGCGGTCGCCGCCTGACGAGCCCGCGGCCGGGGAGGCCGGCGAGCGGGTCAGGCGAGCGGGGCCTAGGAGGCGGGAGCCGCCGGGGGCATCAGGACCGCGCCGATCGTCGAGGTGAACTCCTGCCAGGCCGAGCGCTCCTCGGTCAGCACCTTGCGGCCCGCGTTGGTCAGGCGGTAGGTCCGGCGCTCCCGGCCGCCCACCGTCGACCAGGCGCTCTCCACGTAGCCCGCGCGCTCGAGGCGGCGCAGGGCCGGATAGACGGTGCCGGTGGGGAGGGTCAGGGAGCCGCCGCTGCGCTCCTGGAGGGCCTCGATGATCGCGTAGCCGTGGCGGGGTTCGCCGTCGAGCACCGCGAGCAGGAGTGCGTCGAGGTGCCCCCGTAGCGCGTCCGCCTTCATGTGTAGCGAGTCTACGGGTTCGGGTCCCGGCGCGCCACGGCAGGGGTTTAGGGATCGTGACCTTGGGCAGGACCGCTGCACGAAAAACGTTTCTGGGGGGATCTGGTGGGAACGGCATGAGGCGGCGGGCCGAAACCGCGCGGGATGTCGATCTGCAATGGCCCACGGGGCTGGGGATCGCGCTGGCGATGGCGTCCGGGCGGGGACTGGCCTACCGGCGGGGCGTGCCCCGGCCCGTGGTGGCGGCCCCGCGATGGAGCGCCGCGGGGCGGGCGGCGGAGTCCGCCGTCGACGCCGGGGGCGTGGCCCGGTGGCTCACGGGACAGTTGCCGGCCGGGCGGTACCACGGCCTCGTCATCGGCTCGCCCCACGGCGCGGCGCTGCATCTGGCCGCGGCGCTCGGGGTGCCGTGGCTGCCCGCGGGGTTCGAGCTGGCCACGCCGGACCTCGCGGTGCGGGAGCGGAGCACGGGCAGTACCGCCGCCGACAACACGGCCGCGGCGAAGGCGGGCGAGCGCGGTGCGCGGGCGGTCCTCGCCGCGAACCCGGACGTCGCGGTGCGGCAGGTCTACGACCCGGTGTGGCGCGGGTGGTCCACGGCGGCGGCCGCGTACTCGGTGGTGCGCTGGCAGCGCCTGCCCGACGCCTACCGGGACTGGATCGCGGAGCGGCTGCGCCCGGGCGCGCCGGTCATCGTGACCCGCGACGTCGGGCGCTGGGCGACCGTGGCGGGCCAGCCGGGGTACGCCTTCCAGCTCGGCAGCCGCGCCTCGGGCCTGGCCCCGGAGGACTACCTCGACCGGCGCGACGCCGCGGTGCTCGGGGAGCGGCCGGTCGACAGCGACTGCGAGCGCAGCGTCGACCGCGGGCTCGTCGAGGACCTGCGCCGGTTCGCGGCCGCGCACGGCCACCCTGTGCGCCAGGTGCTCTACCGGCACCCGGACGTGCTCAGCGGGGCCGTCGCCGACCTGTACCGCGACTGGCTGCGCGCGGGCCACCGCACCGGCAACCGGCTGGTGGTCGAGTGCGGGCGGCTGCTGGACCCGTGGCACGTGGTGCGGGCGGGGCTGGTGCCGTACTGGTGCGAGCACCCCCTGCGCGCCGCCGTCCGCGCGGTCTCGTGGTGGCTGGCCGGCAGCGAGCCGTTCACCGCCGTCGACGTGCTGCCCGAGCCGCCCGGCGTGACGCTGCCGACCACCGCGCCGCTGGCCGAGTGGGAGGCGGTCGCGGGGTTCGCGACCCGGCACGGGCAGGTCGACCCGCGGTGCGCGCGGGCCTACCCGTCCGGCGCCGTCCCCGCCCACCACGCGACCCAGGTGCTGCGCTCCCAGCCGCCGGACCTGCCGTATCTGCCGTTCCTGGAGGCGGAGTCCGCGCTCGTCGGGCTCGCCGAGCGCGGACAGACCGACGGCCTGCTGGTGCTCTAGCCGCTCGGCCAACGTGTGCGAGGGGGTTTGGGTGGAGCGGAGCTCCCCCAACGGGGAGCGACCGAAGGGAGCGCGGCAGCTTCAGGCGGCCGTGGCGTCCTCGGACTTCTCCTTGTTCTTCTGCACCTTGCTGATGACGTCGTGCAGGGGCTTCGTGCCGCTGCCGACCACCACGCCGGTGATGATCGCGTCGATCCACACCGGGATGCCCTGCCAGCCGTCGCCCGCGATGGAGTGCAGCAGGTAGAGCCCGCCGGACGCGGAGGCGACGGTGGCCAGGGCGACCGCGATGCCCCAGGAGATCAGGCCCCGGTCGGCGCGGCCCCGGTCCACCATGGACTTCGCGTGCGCGACCTGGACGAGGTCGTCGAGGGTGGCGTCGTGGTACTTGTTCGCCATGTTCGCCACCGCCTTCTCCAGCTCGCCCTTGGCGTGCTGGCCGGGCATGAACCGCGCGAAGGGCTCGAGCACGCGCTCGACCGCGGTGGCGAACGCGAACAGCACCCCGAACAGGGCGGTCGCGTCCGGCAGGTGGATCTCGTCGGCGTTGATGCCGAAGTGGTACAGCGCCCAGGACCCGGCCCCGCCCGCCGCGACGAGCGCGAACGCCACGATCAGCGAGCCGACGCTGGCCGGCTGGGTGGCGACCGCGGCGGCCTCGCTGCCGGGCGCGGCCGGGGGCGTGTCGGGCCCGACGGCGACCGCGGCGCCGGCCACCTCCCCGGGGACCGCGGTCACCCCGGGGACCCCGCCCGACGCGGCGGTCGGCTGGGCCGGGATGCGCTGGGTGACGTCCTGGTCCGGCGGGACGGCCAGGTTCTGCGGTGCGACCGTGGCGGCGGCCACGACCCGGTTGCTGGAGGTGCCGAGGACGACATTGCGTCGGACCAGTGCCATGCGCGAGAGGCTAGCGCTCGTCGATGGCCCGGATCATCCTGGGGACGGCGACCCGACAGGCGGGGCCGGCGCCGGGGTCTCGGGCGGGAAACGGCTCAGCGCGAACGGGCCGAGGTCGACGGCGGCGTGCACGAGCACCGGCAGGAGCAGGCTGCCCGTGAACACGTACAGCACCGTCGCGCACGCCCCGAAGACCGAGGTGCCGACGATGCCGGGCAGCCCCTGGTACAGGTGGCCGAGGCCGAAGAACAGGCTCACGAGCGCGCCCGCGATCCAGACGTTCAGGTGCAGCCCGCCGACCGCGCCGGCCAGGAAGGCGCCCCGGAACACCAGCTCCTCGCAGATGCCCGCGGTGAACGCGGTGCCGGCGCCCCACAGCCGCTCCCGGCCGGTGCGGGGGAGCAGGAACGCGACCTGGGGCGGGACGGCGGCGAGGCGGTGGCGCAGGAACCGGTCCCGGGCCCAGACCACCCCGGCGAAGAGCGCGGAGACGCCCAGCGCCAGCGCGATCCCGCCCGGGCCGGGCAGCCGCAGGCCGTAGTCGTCCGGGTCCACGCCGGGGCCGAACGCCATCGGGAGCAGGGCCACGGCGCTCAGCAGCCACCAGCTCAGGATGTACCGCCGATGGAACCGGATCCGGCCGTCGGGCCGCGACTCGATCTCGGCCCGGCGGCGCGCCACGGTGCCGGGCGAGCGCGCGATGCGCACCACGAACCAGGCCACGAGCAGCGCGAGGACGGCCGCGCCCGCGGGGCCGAAGCGGGGGTCGATCCAGGGGGTCACCGGGCAATGATGACAGCGAAAGGGCCGCCGCCTCGTCCTCGCGGACGGGCGGCGGCCCCGGTGAACGCTTGAGCTGCCCTGGTGTTGCTGGTGCTGGAGCTAGGCCGAGGCCGAGGGGTTCGCGGACGCCGGAGTGCTCGGCGTCGCGACGGTGGTGTCGGCCGGCGGCGGCAGTGCGCTGCCCTTGACGTACTCGTCCCAGGACTTGTCCCAGTCGGTCCAGCCGTTGCCCCAGGCGAGCTTGCGGGTCGTGTTCTTCACGATCACGACGTCGCCGATCTTGGTCAGGTTGTAGAGGTACTTCGCGTTCGACTCCGACACGTTGGTGCACCCGTGCGACACGTTGCGCTTGCCCTGGTCGCCCACCGACCACGGGGCGGAGTGGATGTACTCCCCGCCGCTGGTCATGCGCTGCGTCCAGTAGACGGTCTCGCGGTACGGGTCGTCGGGGTCGGTGCCGACGAACAGCTCGGACTGGTTCTTGTCCATGACCACCATGTTCCCGGAGGACGAGGGGGTCTTGGCCTTGCCGAGGCTGACCGGCATCGTCTTGATGACCGTGCCGTTCTGCTCCACCGTCATCTGGTGGGTCTTGTCGTCGGTCGTCATGACGATCTTGTCACCGATGCTGAACGTGCTCGTGACGTCCTTGGTGCCCCAGCCGGTCTTGGTGAGCTGGAGCCCGCCGACGGCCAGCCGGACGGTGATCTTGGTGCCGGCCTGCCAGTACTCCTTCGGGCGGTAGTGGACCTCGCCGCCGTTGAACCAGTACCAGGTGCCGACCTGCGGCGGCGTGCTGGTGACGATCAGCCGCTTCTGCACCGAGGCCCGCATCTCCTGCGGGACGCTGGAGCCGAACCGCACGACGACGGGCATGCCCACGCCGTACGTCTTGTTGTCCGCGACAGCCGTGGAGACGTTGACCGTCTTGCCGGGCTTCGCCATGGTCGTGAACGTGATCTTCTTGCCGGCGGTGTCGCCGGCCGAGGTCACGGTGGCCGAGTATTGCGTGCCGTACTTGAGCTGGGCCCCGGGCACCCACGCCGTCCCGTCGGCGTTGAGCCCGCCGTTCACCGCGGCACCGGAGGCGTCCGTCAGCGTCACCTGGGCGTTGGAGCCCGGGGGAGCCTGCAGGGACAGCTCGGTCGCGGTGGAGACGTTGCTCGCACCGTCGTCGGGAGCGGCGAAGGCCGCCTTGGGCTGCTCGGCGGCGGACGCGGAAGCCGAGGGGCCGCCGGCACTGCTGTCAGCGCCGGTCCATTTCGGTTTCGGCGAATCGTCGTTGCTGCATCCCGCAGCCAGAACGACGACGCTCGTGAGCGCGGCGATCGTGGCCAGTGCGCGTGCGGAGACTCCCATGTCCACACCTCCTTCGTTGGGCTAGAGCATGCACCGGTTACCGCACCGGTGTATCCCGTGTTAGTGCCACTGGTTCACAGTTCCGCGAACTGTGTGGTGGCGGGCGATCTTGCCGTGCATCATCGTAGGAAGTAACGGATGGCGAGGGCCACCCGCTCGTTGGACGTCTTCCGGACTGCCACAGGTTGCGTGACAGTTCGGTAACGACCGCTCGAGCGTCCGCTCCGTGGGATTTGTCACGATCCCGCGCGGTAGGTTTCCGGCCCGTACGCACGGTACGTTGTCTCGCAACATACGCGGCGGGCGCGCTCGGCATGCGGTACGGACTCGAGTACCGAGCATGCAACTTGCGCCCGCTCTTCGCGTACACTGGCGAGACCGCTCCTCAGGGCCGACGTTGTCCCGACTTGCACTCGATGACGTCAGGAGGCCCGATGGTGTATCCCGGACCGCAGCAGCAGGGTCTGTACGACCCGGCTTTCGAGCACGACGCCTGCGGGGTCGCCTTCGTCGCCGACATCCACGGCCGCAGGTCCCATGACGTCGTGTTCAAGGGGCTCTCGGCGCTGCGCCGGATGGACCACCGTGGCGCCCGCGGTGCCGAGCCGAACACCGGCGACGGCGCGGGCATCATGATCCAGATCCCGGACGCGTTCCTGCGTGAGGCCGTGCCGTTCCCGCTGCCCCCCGCCGGGCAGTACGCGACCGGCCTGGCCTTCCTGCCCACCGACGACGACGCGGCCGCGCGCGCCCAGCGGGTGCTGGAGAAGTACGCGCTGGTCGAGGGCGCCCAGGTGCTCGGCTGGCGCGACGTGCCGGTCGACGCGAGCGACCTCGGGGCCACCGCCCTGGCCGCGATGCCCCGCATTCGCCAGGTGTTCGTGAGCGCCGAGCGGCTCGGCGCGCCCGGCACCGTGCTCGAGGGCCTGGAGCTCGACCGGGTCGTCTACTGCGTGCGCAAGCAGACCGAGCGGGAGACCCGGGAGCGGGGGATCCAGCTGTACCTCCCGTCGCTGTCGTCCCGCACGATCACCTACAAGGGCATGCTCACCCCGGACCAGGTCGTGTCCTTCTTCCCCGACCTGTCCGACGAGCGGGTGGCCTCGGCCATCGCGCTGGTGCACTCGCGCTTCTCGACGAACACGTTCCCGAGCTGGGAGCTCTCCCACCCGTACCGCATCATCGCCCACAACGGCGAGATCAACACGATCCGCGGCAACCGCAACTGGATGGCCGCCCGCGAGGCGCTGCTGGCCAGCGAGAACCTGCCCGGCAACATCCGCCGGCTGTTCCCGATCTGCACGCCGGAGGCGTCGGACTCGGCGAACTTCGACGAGGTCCTCGAGCTGCTGCACCTGGCCGGGCGGAGCCTGCCGCACGCGGTGCTCATGATGATCCCGGAGGCGTGGGAGAACGACCCGCGGATGGACCCGCTGCGCCGGGCCTTCTACCGCTTCCACGCCTGCCTGATGGAGCCGTGGGACGGCCCCGCCAGCGTCGCGTTCACCGACGGCACCGTGGTCGGCGCCGTGCTCGACCGCAACGGCCTGCGCCCGGGCCGCTGGTGGCAGACCAGCGACGGCCTGGTCGTGCTGGCCAGCGAGGCCGGCGTGCTCGACATCGACCCGGCCACCATCGTCGCCAAGGGCCGCTCGGCCCCCGGCAAGATGCTGCTGGTCGACACCGCGGCGGGCCGCATCCGCACCGACGACGAGGTCAAGGCCGAGCTGGCCGCGGCCGAGCCGTACGAGGAGTGGCTGCACGCCGGGCTCATGGACCTCGACCAGCTGCCCGAGCGCGAGCACGTCGTCTACACGCACGACTCCGTGCAGCGGCGGCAGCAGACGTTCGGGTACACCGAGGAGGAGCTCAAGATCCTCATCGGCCCGATGGCCCGGGCCGGCGCCGAGCCGCTGGGCTCGATGGGCACCGACACCCCCGTCGCCGTGCTCTCGACCCGCCCGCGGCTGATGTACGACTACTTCACCCAGCTCTTCGCCCAGGTCACCAACCCGCCGCTGGACGCGATCCGCGAGGAGCTGGTCACCAGCGTCGCGGCCACCATCGGCCCCGAGGGCAACCTGCTGCGCCCGGGCCCGGCGTCGTGCCGGCAGATCGCGCTGCCGTACCCGGTCATCGACAACGACGACCTGGCCAAGATCCTGCACATCGACGAGGACGGCGACCTGCCCGGCTTCAAGGCCGTGCGGGTGTCGGGCCTCTACCCCGTGCGCGACGGCGCCACCGGCATCAAGCGGCGGCTGGTCGAGATCATGCGCGGCGTCTCCGAGGCCATCGAGGACGGCGTGCGCATCCTGGTGCTCTCCGACCGCGACTCCACCGTCGACCTCGCCCCGATCCCGTCGCTGCTGCTCACCGCGGCGGTGCACCAGCACCTGGTCCGGGAGCAGACCCGCACCCAGGTCTCGCTGGTGGTCGAGTCCGGCGACTGCCGCGAGGTGCACCACGTCGCGCTGCTGTCCGGCTTCGGCGCCTCCGCGGTGAACCCGTACCTCGCCTTCGAGAGCGTCGAGGACCTCATCAACACCGGCGCGCTCGCGAACGTCGACCCGGACACCGCGGTCCACAACTACGTCAAGGCGCTCGGCAAGGGCGTCCTGAAGATCATGTCCAAGATGGGCATCTCGACCGTCTCGTCGTACTGCGGCGCCCAGGTCTTCGAGGCCGTCGGGCTCGACCCGCGGCTCGTCGAGCGGTACTTCACCGGCACCCCGAGCAAGATCGGCGGCATCGGCCTGGCCGAGGTGCACGCGGAGATCGCCGCCCGGCACGCCCGCGCCTACCCGGCCAACGAGGCCGAGCGGGCGCACCGCCGGCTCGAGGTCGGCGGCGAGTACCAGTGGCGCCGCGAGGGCGAGCTGCACCTGTTCAACCCGGAGACCGTGTTCCTGCTGCAGCACGCGACGCGCTCGCGGCAGTACGACGTCTTCCAGCGCTACACCGCGAGGGTCGACGAGCTGGCGGGCCGGGCGGGATCGCTGCGCGGCCTCTTCGAGCTGCGCACGGGCGTGCGTCCGGCGGTGCCGATCGACGAGGTGGAGCCGGCCGCGGAGATCGTCAAGCGCTTCGCGACGGGCGCCATGTCGTACGGCTCCATCTCGGCCGAGGCGCACGAGACGCTCGCGATCGCCATGAACAACATCGGCGGCAAGTCGAACACCGGCGAGGGCGGCGAGGAGGTCGACCGCCTGCACGACCCGCGCCGGCGCTCGGCCGTCAAGCAGATCGCCAGCGGTCGCTTCGGCGTCACCACCGAATACCTGGTCAACGCCGACGACCTGCAGATCAAGATGGCCCAGGGCGCCAAGCCGGGCGAGGGCGGGCAGCTGCCGGGCAACAAGGTGTGGCCCTGGATCGCCAAGACCCGCCACGCCACCCCCGGCGTCGGGCTCATCTCGCCGCCGCCGCACCACGACATCTACTCCATCGAGGACCTCGCCCAGCTGGTCTTCGACCTCAAGAACGTCAACCCGTCGGCGCGCGTGCACGTGAAGCTCGTGTCCGAGGTCGGCGTCGGCACCGTGGCCGCCGGCGTGGCCAAGACGAAGGCCGACGTCATCCTGATCTCCGGCCATGACGGTGGTACGGGCGCGTCGCCCCTGAACTCCCTCAAGCACGCCGGCACGCCGTGGGAGCTGGGCCTGGCCGAGACGCAGCAGACCCTGCTGCTGTCGGGGCTGCGGGACCGGGTCAGCGTGCAGGTCGACGGGCAGCTCAAGACCGGCCGGGACGTGGTCGTCGCGGCGCTGCTCGGCGCCGAGGAGTTCGGCTTCGCCACCGCGCCGCTCATCGTCTCCGGCTGCATCATGATGCGCGTCTGCCACCTCGACACGTGCCCGGTGGGCATCGCGACGCAGAACCCGGTGCTGCGCGAGCGGTTCACCGGCACCCCGGAGTTCGTCGAGAACTTCTTCTGGTTCCTGGCCGAGGAGGTGCGCTCCTACCTCGCCGAGCTCGGCTTCCGGACCCTGGACGAGGCGATCGGCCACACCGAGCTGCTCGACGTGCGCCCGGCGATCGACCACTGGAAGGCCGGCGGGCTCGACCTGACCCCGCTGCTGCACGTGCCGCCGATGGACGACGACGCGGCCCGGCGCCAGACCACCAAGCAGGACCACCGGCTCGAGCGGGCGCTGGACAACCAGCTCATCGCCGCGGTGTCCCCGGCGCTGGACGCCGGCGAGGCGGTCACGCTCGAGGTCACGGTGCGCAACGAGCACCGCTCGGTCGGCGCGATGCTCGGCGGCGAGGTCGTGCGGCGTGTCGGCGGGGCCGGCCTGCCCGACGACACCGTGCACATCACACTGCGGGGCGTGGCCGGGCAGTCCTTCGGCGCCTTCGTCCCCCGCGGGGTCACCCTGCGGCTGGTGGGCGAGGCCAACGACTACGTCGGCAAGGGCCTCTCCGGCGGGCGGCTCATCGTGCGCCCGGACGAGCGCGCGCCGTTCGTCGCCGAGGAGCAGACGATCGGCGGCAACACGGTGCTGTACGGCGCGACCGCGGGCAAGCTGTTCATGCGCGGCCGGGCCGGGGAGCGGTTCGCGGTGCGCAACTCCGGCGCCCTCGCGGTCGTCGAGGGCGTGGGCGACCACGGGTGCGAGTACATGACCGGCGGCACCGTGGTCGTGCTCGGCACCACGGGGCGCAACTTCGCCGCGGGCATGTCCGGCGGCGTGGCGTACGTGCACAACCTCGACCGGAACCTGGTCAACGCGGAGCTGGTCGACCTGCGGCCGGTCAGCGACCCCGAGAAGCTGCGGGCGTACATCGCCGAGCACCACGCCGAGACCGGCTCGGCGGTCGCGGAGCGGATGCTGGCCGGCTGGGGCACCGCGGTGGTGGAGTTCACCGAGGTCATGCCGCGCGACTACGAGCGCGCGATGGAGGCGATACGGGCCGCCGAGGCTGCCGGCCGCGACGTGGATGCGGCTGTCATGGAGGTGGCACGTGCCTGACCCGAACGGTTTCCTGAAGTACGAGCGGCGGCTGCCGGCCCGCCGGCCGGTTCCGGTGCGGCTGCAGGACTGGCGCGAGGTCTACCCGCCCGCGACCGACGAGCTGATCCGGGAGCAGGCCAGCCGCTGCATGGACTGCGGCATCCCGTTCTGCCACGACGGCTGCCCGCTGGGCAACCGCATCCCGGACTGGAACGACCTGGTCCGGGGCGGCGACTGGGACTTCGCGATCGAGGCCCTGCACGCGACGAACAACTTCCCGGAGTTCACCGGGCGGCTGTGCCCGGCCCCGTGCGAGGCGGCCTGCGTGCTGTCCATCGCCGGCGGCCAGGCGGTCACGATCAAGCAGGTCGAGGTCGAGATCATCAACCGCGCGGTGGCGGCCGGCCGGATCACCCCGCGCCCGGCGCCCGAGCGCTCGGGCAAGAGCGTGGGCGTGGTCGGCTCCGGCCCGGCCGGGCTCGCCGCCGCGCAGCAGCTGGCCCGGGCCGGGCACGACGTCGTGGTGTACGAGCGCGACGACGCCCTCGGCGGGCTCCTGCGCTACGGCATCCCGGACTTCAAGCTCGAGAAGGAGCACATCGAGCGCCGGCTCGAGCAGCTGACCGCGGAGGGGGTGCAGTTCCGCACCGGCGTCCACGTCGGCGTCACGGTCTCCGTGGACGAGCTGCGCGCCTCGCACGACGCGCTGCTGCTGGCCTGCGGCGCGCTGGCCGGCCGCGACACGCCCGAGACGCCCGGCCGCGAACTGCGCGGCGTCCACCTGGCGATGGAGCACCTGGTCGAGTCGAACCGCGTCGTCGCCGGCAGGCAGCCGTCGGCCGCGATCACGGCCGAGGGCAAGCACGTCATCATCATCGGCGGCGGCGACACCGCGGCCGACTGCCTGGGCGTCGCGCACCGGCAGGGCGCCGCGTCGGTGTTGCAGCTGGACCAGTACCCGACGCCGCCCGACCAGCGCGACGAGTCCCGCGACCCGTGGCCCACCTGGCCCTGGATCCTGCGCAACTACCCGGCCCACGAGGAGGGCGGCGAGCGCGCCTTCGCCGTCGCCGTGACCTCGTTCGAGGGCGACGCCGAGGGCAACCTCACCGCGGTGCGCATCGCCGAGGTCAAGGTGTCCAGAGTGGACGGCCGCCGCATCGTGAGCGTCGTGGAGGGGACCGAGCGGGAGTACCCGGCCGACCTCGTGCTGCTCGCGATCGGCTTCGAGGGCACCGAGGAGGGTCCGCTGCTGACCAACCTCGGCCTGACCCGCAACCGGCGCGGCGGCATCGACACCGACGCCACGTGGCAGAGCGCGGCGCCCGGCGTCTTCATCGCGGGCGACATGCACCGCGGCGCCTCGCTGATCGTGTGGGCCATCGCCGAGGGCCGCGCGGCGGCGGCGTCGATCCACGCGTACCTGGGCGGCGACGGCACCCTGCCCTCGCCGGTCGAGCCTTCCGCGGTGGCCCTGTCGGCCTGAGGTGCTAATCGGGTGCGGCCTTCTTCGGCAGGCCGCACCCGGGTACCCCCTCGGCCATGAAACGGGCTTTATGGGGTCTGGCCTTCGCGGTCTGCTGCTGGTTCCCCGCGCAGACGGCCCTCGCGAACGGCAGCTTCGCCTCGGACCTGAACATCGCCATCCGCGTCGCCGAGCACTACTGGGGCGCGAAGATCGTGGGCTTCCGCCCGATCACGAAGATCATCCCGTACGTCGTGGACGGCCAGATCTCCTGCGGGACCCAGCCGATCCCGGCCCAGAACGCGGCCTACTGCCCGATCGGCGACTTCATCGCCTACGATCGCACCTGGTCGGAGCAGGTCTACAACGACATGGGCGACGCGTTCGTGTTCTACCTCCTGGGCCACGAGTACGGTCACGGCATCCAGCAGCGCCTCGGCATCCAGTACCAGTTCACGATCTACCAGGAGCTGCAGGCCGACTGCTTCGCCGGCGCCATGATCGGCGACTCGATCCGCACCGGCGACCTGACGCTGGACACCGGCGACCTGGACGAGCTCAAGGCGGGCCTGATCTCGGTCGGCGACCCGCCGGACGAGCCGTGGTTCAAGGAGGGCGCCCACGGCTCGCCGCAGCAGCGGGAGTCGTCGTTCTTCGGCGGGTACGACCACGGCCTGGACTCCTGTGACGTGCACAAGGGCAGCCTCACGTCGACCACGCCGGCGGCGTTCCCGTCGCTGCCGGCACCGGCACCGACGCCGAGCTTCCCGGGCACGCGCAACCCGTTCCCGGGCTGGACCAACCCCCTGCCGGGCCCGACCACCCCGACGTGGCCCTTCTTCCCGTAGCCGTTTGCGTCTTTTGTGGCGGTTTGAGTCTTGTTCGGCACGGCGGCTTCGGGGTCGCCGCGCGCCGGGACGCTCCGTTACGGTCATCGGGTTCGATGCGCATCGTGGCGGGGAGGGCGCGGTGGGTGAACCGGGGTTCGTGGTCGAGCCGGGCGCGGTCCACGCGTTCGGGCGCGACTTCCAGCACGATCTGGACGTGCACCTGTCCGCGGAGAAGGTGCAGGCCCTGCACCTCTTCGCGGCCACGCCGGTGTTCGGCACCAGGGCGGTGAACAAGGACGTTCAGCAGGTGGTGACCACCTACCATGCCCGGCTCACCGAGCTGTTCGAGTTGATGGAAGTCCTGATCTTCAACGGCAGCGTGATGGCGCAGGCGGCACATCAGATCGCCGAGGCGTATGCATCGGCCGACGCTCTGTCGGCAGGCCGGATGAACCTCGTTGCCGGGGAGGCACGGGCGGCCGTGGCGCGTGATGCCGGCGCTGTCGACCCCAGGACCGGCAGGCCCGTCTGATGGCCAAGGACTATCGGGAGTACAAGCTTCCGGACCTGTGGAAGATCCTGCGGGACGAGGACGCGGAGGCCGGCTTCGTGCACGTCAACACCCTCAACCGGGTGCGGGCCGCGCTCGAGCAGCAGCGCGATCTGCTGAGGGCGCACCGCGACCGTCTGGCCGAGGGCTGGCCTCCGGGCCGCAGCGAGGCGGCGACGGCGTTCGTGGACAAGCTCAACGGGATGATCGACACCATGACGGCCACCGCGGGAGCCGTCAACCGCATCTGCATGGGCGTCGACGAGGCGTTCGCGGCGATCCGGGACGCGAAACGCCTGCTCGAGCCGATGCTGGCGGCGTATTCGGAACGCGGCCCGGGGCAGGGACTCCAGGTCGCCGACGCGAACCGGTCCCGGCTCGACCAGCGGGCGCGCGAAGTGCTGATGGCGGCTGACGCGAGGGTGACCGGTGCGGGTGCCAAGATCAGCACCGGCATGCCGTCGGTGGCGCGGTTCGCCGAGCCGACGGAGGTCGTCACGCAGGCCACGGACTCAGGCGGCGCAGGGCCCGGGTCCAAGGGCCGGACATCGGGGGGAGGTTCCGTTTCGGCGCTCCTGCCGGCGCCGCGATTCGATCCGCCGCCCCCATCGCAGGACCGTGACGGCCCAAGCCTCGGCGCGCCGGCCGATGGTGGCGGATTGGCGTTGAGCGGCGGGACGCCGGATCAGACGGCATCACCATTCGCCACCCCCACCGGCAACCCGGTGGCCTACCCGACGGACGTGATCGGCGGCGGCTATGGAGCCGATCGTTCCCGCCCGCTTCCGACGCCGGCATTCGGCGTTCGCGAAGGCATGGCACCGGGCGGAGTGATCGGTGCGCCCCGTCCCGCGAACGGCCCGGAAGAGCAGGGCGCTGCCGCGCCGATCGCTGGGGGCGGTATGCGGTCCGGTTCCTCGTCCGTGGCGCCGCGCCGGTCGGCGTCCGGAAGACCGGCCGCCTTCACCGAGGCCGAGCCGGCAAGGAGCCCGCGCGGTACGGCCGGCGGCGGCTACCGTGATCGCTCTTACGAGCGCTACCTGGAGCGGCGGCGCACGAGGCGCGGCGATGACGACGATGCGTGGGAAGTCATCGAGGGCGTCAGTCCGCTGATCGACGCGCCTCGTGAAAGGCCTCATGATCCCGGTCCGGGCGTCGTGGGAATCGACCGTTGACGACCTGGATTCGCCGTGGGTCCGTGGCCGCGGCGGCGACGGTCCTTGCGCTGCTGGCGACCGGCGGTCCGGCGGCCGCTGACAACGTCCGTGCGCGAGAGTGGCACGTCTCCGCGCTCGGCCTGACCGAAGCCCACAAGTCGAGCCAAGGAGACGGCGTGGTCGTCGCCGTGATGGACACCGGCGTCGACACGAAGCACGCGGAACTCGCCGGGGCGGTACTTCCGGGGAAAGGCTTCGGTGAAGGCAACGTCTCGGACGGCCGGAGCGACTCCGTCGGTCACGGTACCGCGGTGGCCGGCCTGATCGCAGGTCGCGGCCTTCCGGGCGGCGGGGGAGTGCTCGGTGTGGCGCCGAGGGCGTTGATCCTTCCGCTGCAGACCTTGCGCGGGGATGACGGACTGGGCGTTCCCGGATTCCTGGCCGAGGGCATCGACTGGGCGGTGGACAACGGCGCGAAGGTCATCTGCGTCGCCGGCGGGACCACGCAGGACGAGCAGGTTCAGGAAGCGGTCGACCGCGCGTTGCGGGCGGACGTCGTCGTGGTCGCCGCCGTCGGGAACCTCCCGCGCCAGACCACCGTGGCCTTTCCGGCCAGCCTGCCAGGGGTCCTCGCCGTGGGTGGAACGGACCGCGACGGCGAGCACGCCCCGGTGTCGGTGACGGGGCCGCAGACCCAGGTGGCCGCACCCGCGACCGACATCATCTCGACCGGGCTGGACGGCAACTACACGGTTTCCACGGGGACGAGTGACGCGACGGCGATTGTTGCCGGCGTTGTCGCGCTCGTCAGGGCCAGGTATCCCGGGCTCTCCGGCGCCGAGGTGGTGCGCCGCATCACCGCCACGGCGGTCGACAAGGGCGCGCCCGGCCGCGATGACGAGTTCGGGTTCGGCATCGTCGATCCCGTCGCCGCGCTCACCGCCGACGTCCGGCCGCTCCCCGGCTCCCCGGCGGCGTCCCCGGGCAGCGCTGTGCGGGGCGGGCAGGAGCCGGGTGGGAGCGGCGTGACGTGGGCCCTGGCCGGGGGTGGCGCGGTGCTGCTGGTGGGCGTGATGGTCGTGGTCCGGAGGCGGCGCCGGGCGCGACGCTGATCACCTCCGGCAGTGGGTGTGGCGATCACCCTTGGCGGGTAAGGCGCGCAGAATGCGGGATTCGGTCTTTGACACGCTCTTGCCGCTGGGGATCGCGCTCGGGGCCGCGCTCCTGGCGTTGCTCGCGGTACACGTCGTGCACAAGATTCTGGTGCGCGTCGGGCGGCAGTCGTCGCTCGTCACCGAGCTGGCGCTGCGCGCGCATCGGCCCACGCAGTGGGTCCTGGTGTTGTGCGCGGTCTACTTCGCCGTCCGCGCCAGCGCCGACGGGGCCTCGTGGCGGCACGCGTTTCTGCACGCCGATCAGCTGGTCATCATCGCGGCGGCGGCCTGGCTGCTCGCGGCGCTGCTCGTGGTCGCCGAGGATGCGGCGCTGGCTCGGTTCAACACCGAGGTGCCCGACAACCGTACGGCTCGGCGCGTCCACACCCAGGTTGTCATGATCCGGCGGGTGACGGTCGCGGTCGTGGCCGTGCTCGCGGTCGCCGTGATGCTCATGACGTTTCCGGGGGCGCGGCTCCTCGGCACGAGCGTGCTGGCCAGCGCGGGGTTCCTGGGGATCATCGCCGGTCTCGCGGCGCAGAGCGTCCTGCGCAACGTGTTCGCGGGGCTGCAGCTCGCGTTCTCCGACGCCGTACGGCTCGGCGACGTCGTCATCGTCGAGCAGGAGTGGGGGGCGGGTCCAGGAGATCACGCTGTCCTACGTCGTCGTGCACGTGTGGGACGACCGGCGGCTCATCCTCCCGACGTCCTACTTCACCGAGAAGCCGTTCGAGAACTGGACCCGGACGAACTCGGCGCTGCTGGGGGCCGTGATGTTCGACGTGGACTGGTGGCTGCCGGTGCCGGAGATGCGTGAGGAACTGCGCCGGGCGCTGGAGTCCACGGACCTGTGGGACGGGCGGGTGTCGGTGCTGCAGGTGGTCGAGGCCACCGGCAGCGCCATGCAGCTGCGCGCGCTCGTGAGCGCCGTCGACGCGCCGAAGCTGTGGGATCTGCGCTGCTTCGTGCGCGAGCACCTCGTGGGCTGGCTGCGCGACACGCACCCGGACGCGCTGCCGCGGGTCCGCGCGGAGATGACCTCGGCGATGCCGCTGCACGCGACGCTCACGGGGCAGACGCTCACCACCGACGGCGACTCGCGCGTGTTCAGCCACAGCGTCGACGGCCGGGCGCGGGCCGAGGCGTTCACCGGGCGGGAGCCGTAGCCACCCGCGTCGCCACGAGCCCGGCGAGCACGACGGCCATCACCGGCAGCGCGTACTGCCCGAAGAAGCCCGCACCCAGCACCAGCAGTGCCGACGCGTACGTGAGCCAGGCCAGGCGGCGGGGCAGGTGCAGCGCCTGCAGCGCGACCAGGAGCACCGCGACCGGGATCGAGACCGGCAGGAGCGCGATCTCGGGGTCCTCCAGCACGACGGCCAGGCCCGCGCCCAGCGCCGCCGCCGACGCGAAGACGAAGAAGTGACCGTAGCCCCACACGAAGGCCTGGCGGTTGCCGGTGAGGCGGTCGTGGACCGGGCGCTCGAAGTACAGCCACCAGAACGCGAACACGATGACCAGCCCGGCGCCGGCCACCCACCACAGGCGCCCGGCCGCGAAGCCGCCCTGCACCGCCAGGGTGGTCGACAGGACGACCTCCCCGAGCACGATGATGAACAGCAGCCCGTAGCGCTCGGCGATGTGGTGCGGGTGCCACGGCGTCGGCCAGGGCCGCTCGGCCCACACCGGCACCGACAGCTCGGCCGCCGCCATCACCACGAACAGCAGGGTGTGCGCGGTGCCGTGGCTGAACAGCAGCAGGCCCCACCCGACCATGCACGCGCTCACCCCGGCGGCCATGCGCAGGGCGGTGCGCCGGACCTCGGCGGCGCCGCGGGCGGCGCGCAGCCACTGGGTCGCGAGCCCGATGCGCATGATCACATAACCGAGCGTGACCACGCGCAGGTCGCCCTCGAAGGCGTCGGCGACGCCGGCGGCCAGGACGAGCACCCCCGCGATCTGCAGCAGCGCCGTCAGCCGGTAGGGGACGTCGTCGGTGTCGAAGGCGGAGGCGAACCAGGTGAAGTTCATCCACGCCCACCACACGGCGAAGAACGTCATGAGGAACCCGGCGATGCCGTGCGCCACGTGGTGCTCCGCCACCGAGTGGTGCAGCAGCTGCCCCAGCCGGGCGATGGCGACCACGAAGCACAGGTCGAACAGCAGCTCGAGCGGGGTGGCGACGCGGTGCGCCTCGTGGGTGTCGCGGGCGCGCATGGGTCGCCGCCACTGGGGGAGGGTGGACATCGGACCAGTATCGAGCAAAGGCCGGGTGACCGGAGTCTCAACTGATGGCGCCGGGCCGGGGCAGCGGATACGCGCCGTGAACGAGGGTCTAGCCTCAAGGGTGTGACTCGACGCGCCAAAATCGTCTGTACGCTCGGCCCGGCCACATCGTCGGCCGAGCGGCTCCGTGGCCTAGTCGACGCCGGGATGGACGTCGCGCGGCTCAACTTCAGCCACGGTAGCCACGAGGACCACGCCTCGGTGTTCAACCTTGTTCGGGAGGCCGCCACCGCCGCCGGCCGCCCCGTGGGCATCCTCGCGGACCTCCAGGGTCCGAAGATCCGTCTCGGCCGCTTCGCAGACGGACCGCACGAGTGGGCGGCCGGTGACACGGCCGTCATCACCAGTGACGACATTCTCGGCACCGCCGACCGGGTGTCCTGCACGTACAAGAAACTTCCGCAGGAGGTCAAGGCCGGCGACCGGCTGCTCATCGACGACGGCAAGGTCGCCGTCGAGGTGACCGCGGTCAACGGCAACGACATCACCGTCCTCGTGACCGAGGGCGGCATGGTGTCCAACAACAAGGGCGTCTCGCTGCCGAACGTGGCCGTGAGCGTGCCCGCGCTGTCGGACAAGGACGCCGAGGACCTGCGCTTCGCGCTGCGCCTCGGTGCCGACTGGATCGCGCTGTCCTTCGTGCGCTCGCCGGACGACATCAAGCTCGTCCACGAGATCATGGAGGAGGAGGGCATCCGCCGCCCGGTGCTCGCGAAGGTCGAGAAGCCCGAGGCGGTCGCCGCCCTCGAGGCCATCGTCAACGCCTTCGACGGCGTCATGGTCGCCCGCGGCGACCTGGGCGTGGAGATGCCGCTGGAGCAGGTGCCGCTCGTGCAGAAGCGCGCGGTGCAGCTCTGCCGTGAGCAGGCCAAGCCGGTCATCGTCGCGACCCAGATGCTCGACTCGATGATCGAGAACGCGCGGCCGACCCGCGCGGAGGCCTCCGACGTGGCCAACGCGGTCCTCGACGGCGCCGACGCCGTCATGCTGTCGGGGGAGACGAGTGTCGGGAAGTACCCCATCCTGACCGTCTCCACGATGGCGCGGATCGTCGCCACCACCGAGGGCGGGGCGCTGACGGTGCCGCGCCTGCAGCACGACCCCCGCACCCGGGGCGGCGCGCTGACCTCGGCCGCGTCCAACATCGCGCGCAACATCGGCGCGAAGGCGCTCGTGGCCTTCTCGCAGACCGGCGACACCGTGCGCCGCCTGGCCCGCCTGCACTGCGAGCTGCCGCTGCTGGCGTTCACCCCGGAGCCCACGGTCCGCAACCAGCTCACCCTCAGCTGGGGCGTGCAGACCTTCGACGTGCCGTTCGTGGAGCACACGGACGAGATGTTCGAGCAGGTGGACATGGCCCTCGTCGGGCTGCCGTGGCTCTCGCCCGGCGACGACGTGGTCATCGTGGCGGGCTCGCCCCCCGGAACCCCGGGATCGACGAACACCCTCCGCGTGCACCAGCTGGGAGCACTCTCACAGTAAAAAGTTCGGGCGAGCTGCGAAGATTGTCCGGTGACTGAACTGGCAACCGGGCAGGAAGCCGTGGATGAGCTCGTCCGACTGCTCGACCTCGAGGCGTTGGGGGACGACCGGTTTCTGGGCATCAGCCCGCCGGACGGCCCCCAGCGCGTCTTCGGCGGCCAGGTGGCCGGCCAGGCCCTCGTCGCCGCCGGGCGCACCGTGGACCGGCAGCGGCGGGTCCATTCGCTGCACGGCTACTTCGTGCGCCCGGGCGATCCGGAGGTGCCGATCACGTACGCCGTGGAGAACATCCGCGACGGGCGCTCCTTCTCGGTGCGCCGCTCGGTCGCGCAGCAGCACGGCAAGGTGATCTTCTTCATGTCCGCGTCCTTCCACCGCCTGGAGGACGGCCTGGACCACGCGGAGCCCGCCCCCGCCGACGTCCCCCCGCCGGACGAGGTCCCGACGACGGCGGAGCGGCTGGCGAGGTACGAGGAGCGCGCCGGCATCTGGTCGATGGTCCCGCGCCCGATCGACGTGCGCTACGTCGGCGAGCCCGGCTGGGTCCCGGCCGGCGACCGCCCCGCCGAGCCCCGCCAGCGCGTGTGGATGCGCCTGGCCGGCAAGCTCCCCGACGACCCGGTCCTGCACACCTGCGTGCTGACCTTCGCCTCGGACCTGACGCTGATCGACTCGGTCCTGTCGGCCCACGGCGCCGTGTGGGGCCCCGGCGGCTTCGCCGGCGCGAGCCTGGACCACGCGATGTGGTTCCACCGCCCCTTCCGCGCCGACGAGTGGTTCCTCTACGACTGCGTGAGCCCGTCCGCGTCGGGCGCCCGCGGCCTGGCCACGGGCCGTATGTTCACCCTGGACGGCCGGCACATCGCCACGGCCGTGCAGGAAGGTTTGCTGCGTCGCGTGGGAGGATGAGGACATGCGGCTTTCGGCCCGAGTTGACTATGCGCTGCGCGCGGTGGCGGAACTGGCGGCGACGTCGGCCGACGGCAAGCTGGTGACCGCCGACCGCCTGGCGTCGGCCCAGCAGATCCCCCCGAAGTTCCTGGAGAGCATCCTCCTGCAACTGCGCCGCGGCGGCGTCGTGCTCGCCCAGCGCGGCCCGGAGGGCGGCTACCGCCTCGCCCGCCCGGCCGCCGAGATCTCCCTGGCCGAGATCATCCGCGTGATCGACGGCCCGCTCGCCAACGTGCGCGGCCAGCGCCCGGAGGAGCTCGGCTACCACGGCGCGGCGCAGGCGCTGCAGGACGTGTGGATCGCGCTGCGGGCCAACGAGCGGCTCATCCTCGAGACCGTGACGATCGAGGACGTGGTCACGGGCGAACTGCCGGAACGGGTGCGGGACCTCGTCGCCGATCCGCGCGCCTGGGTCTGAGGTTTTCCCTGCTCGGGTCCGCGTCAGTGGCGGACCGTCGCTCCCGCCAGGAATCCCGGCGTCCGCGGTGGCAAGACCGCACCCACGCCTTGCCGCCGCGGCAAGCCCTCGGCAGCGTCGTCCCGCCGCTGCTCCTGCCCGCGCTGCCCCCTGCGCCGCATTGCACATTGCCCCCTTGGCCCCTGTGCTGCGTTGCCCTCTTGCCGCGTTGTTCTCGTCTCCCCCCCCCGGTCTCAACTCACCCCTAGTCGCTATTTCCTATCGGAAAAACAGGAGTTAGGATCGTCGGCGTGACGATTGTCGTGGTCTCCGGAAACCCTCGCCCGCACTCGCGGACCCTGCACCTGGCCGAGGAGGTCGGCGGCGCTCTCGCCGCGCGGCTGGGCCTGGCGGCCCCGCGCACCGTCGACGTGAGCGACCTCGGCGTCAGGCTCCTGCAACCCGGCGACGGCGCCCTGGCCGAGGCGGTCGCGGCCCTGCGCCGCGCGAGCGTGCTCGTCGTGGCCACGCCCACCTACAAGGGCAGCTACACCGGCGTGCTCAAGGTGCTCCTCGACCAGCTCCCTGCCGACGGCCTCAAGGACATCGCCGCCGTCACGGTCGTCACCGCGGGCGTGCAGCCCCAGGCGGACGCGGCCCAGCGCCACCTGCGGGACCTGCTCGGCGAGCTGGGCGCGGTGCCGGTCGACCCGGGCCTGGCGGTGGTCGAGGGCGAGCTGGCGAACGCGGGCACCGCGGCCGCCGAGTACGTCGACGGCATCGCCGCCCACTTCGACACCGCCGCCGCGCGCTGACCTCCACCACCGCCCCACCCCAGTGCACCTGCTCGCGAACGGCCCCACCTCGGTCGCGTGCGGGCGGTCCGCTTCAAGCCGGGCCGGTCGCGCGCCGGTGGCGTCGAGTTGGCCTGGCTGATGCTGCGCGGATGGCGTCGGTTCGAGCCGCCCGGTCGCGTGCTGGCGGCGTCACTTCGAGCCGGCTGGTTGTGCGCGCCAGCGGCGCCCGGCTCGGGCTGGCTCCGGGGCGCTGCCTTCACCGCGCCGGATGTGCGCGCCAGCAGCGTCCGGCTCGGGCCGGCTCCGGGGCGCTGCCTTCACCGCGCCGGATGTGCGCGCCAGCAGCGCCGGGTGCGGGCCGGTTGCCCGCGTCGTCCGGGGTGCTGATTCCACCGCGGACGGGCGCCGAGCGGGCCACCTGCGCGGCGACTTCCCCGCTGTGGGCGGCGTTCGAGCGGCGGCCCCGAAACGGACCAACCACCCCCGGAATGCCGAATACCCCGTCAGGGGATAAATGCGGATATGTCGCGGCGCGAAGCGCCCGACATATCAAGCATCAGTTGTGCAGCGCCGCCGCCGCCGTCAGCAGCGAGCCGGCGTCCTCCGCCCCGCCGCGCTCGCTCATCTCGTTGAGCGAGCGCGCGATGCTCACCAGCGCATACGTCTGCGTGACCCGCAGCGTCCGGTCCATCTCCAGGTCGTCGGCCATGTCCAGCTCGGCGCGGATGCTGTGCAGGAAGCCCTCGGCGGCCTGCAGATAGGGGTCGTGCGCTTTCGTCGACATGATCCGAGCGTAGGGCCCGCGATGAGCCCGCATCCCGGAAACGACCAACGCGGCTAGCGCGGCTGCCAGGCGGCCGGAGGCGTGGTCAGGCGCCGCACGTGCGCGGGCATGCGGCCCCGCACCACGTCGGCCAGGCTCACCTCGTCCAGGACGTTGCGCACGGCCGCGCGCACCGCGACCCAGAGTTGCTGGAGGTGTTCGGCGGTGCCGGAGTACATGGCCTCCTCCGGGCGGACGCCGCGCACCTCGGCCAGGGGGCCGTCGACCGCGCGCAGCACGTCGCCGACCATGATCTCCGAGGGCTGGCGGGTGAGCACGTAGCCGCCGTCGACGCCGCGCTGGCCGCGGACCAGGCCCGCGCGGCGCAGGTCGCCGAGGACCGCCTCCAGGAATTTTCTGGGCATGTCCTGCTCGTCGGCCAGCCCTGCGGCCGACACCACCGCGGGGTAGGCCGCAGCGAGCCCGAGGGAGGCGCGAACCGCGTAGTCCCCGCGCGCCGAGATGTGCATCGAAAGACTGCCTTTCCGGCCGGGCTGGTGGCATAGGTTGTCCGCTACCAATGTAGGGTGCCCGCCCGAGCGTGATCGCCGGGGTGGCGTTGCCGGGCCGCGCGACCAGCCGGAGCCGCGGCCCGTCGCCGGCCGCCGCGTCCGGCGCGAGGTGGTGCCCGCCCGCCCCACCCCGGCCGCCGCGTCCGGTGTGAGGCGGTGCCCGCCCTGGTCATGCGGGGCGCCGCCCGCGGGTGGGCATCGGGGTAGCGTTGTCGGATTATGCGATCAGATGAGCCGCGGCGGGGCGCCGACCACAACGTCATGCGCGAGGTCAACCGCTCGCTCGTGCTGACCATGGTCAAGGAGGGCGGCCCCGTCTCGCGCGCCAGCATCGCGCGCTCGACGACGCTGGCCAAGCCGACGGTCTCGGCGATCGTCGACGAGCTCATCGCCGAGGGGCTGGTGCGCGAGATCGGGCCGGGCTCGACGGCCGTCAGCGGCGGGCGGCCGCCGATCCTGCTGGAGTTCAACGCGCGCTCGCTGCTCGTGGTCGGCGTGCACATCGGGGCCCGGCGCACCGCCATCGCGATCGGGGACGCCACCGGCGAGGAGATCGTGCGCCGGGAGCTGCCGACGCCCGGGCCGGGGACGGCGCCGGGCGAGGTGCTGCGGACCGTCGCGGCGGAGATCCGGGCGGGCATCGCCGGGGCCGGGCTGCCCGGGGCCAAGATCGCCGCGGTCGGGGCCGTGCTGCCGGGGCTCACCGACTTCCACGCGGGCGTGTGCCTGCTCGCGCCCAACCTCGGCTGGCGTGACGTGCCCGTCCGCGACCTGCTCGCGGCCGAGCTGCGGGGCGCCCCGGTCTACGTGCACAACGCTGGGCAGGCCGCCGCCGTCGCCGAGAACCTCGAGGGCGCGGGGGAGCGGGTGGGTGACCTCGCCCTGCTGTACACCGGCACCGGTCTGTCCGCCGGGGTGCTCTCCGACGGCCGGGTCTTCCACGGGGTCGGCGGCACCGCGGGCGAGATCGGGCACAACGCGGTGCCGGGCAACGCCGAGCCCTGCAACTGCGGCAAGGTCGGCTGCCTGGAGACCCTCGCGTCCGGGCCGGCCATCGTGCGCGCGGCGAAGCGGGCGGGGCTGGACGGGTTCGACGCCCGGGACGTGACCGCGGCGGCCCGCGACGGGGACCCGGCGGCCCGGCGGATCATCGAGGAGGTCGGCGAATACCTCGGGCTGGCGGCGTCGTGGCTCATCAACGCGTACAACCCGGCGCTCGTCGTCGTCGGGGGCGGGCTGGCCGCCATCGGGGACCTGCTGCTCGAGCCGCTGCGCGCCGCCGCGGCCCGCCACGCGCTCGCCCCGGCCCTGCGCGGGGTCGAGATCCGCGCGTCGAAGCTCGGCCCGGACGCGGAGGTCCGCGGCGCCGTCCTGCTGGCCCTGCAGCACTCCGAGACCTACTACCGGGTGGTCTTCCGGGCCTGAGGAGGGGTTAGTTCTTTTCTTGAACAAACCCCCTGAGCGGCGTACCGTGTGGCCCAACACACCCCCGCCACCGCGAAGAGGTACCCATGACTGATTACCAGCCCACGCGCGAAGACAAGTTCAGCTTCGGGCTGTGGACCGTCGGCTGGCAGGCCCAGGACGTGTTCGGCGGCCCGACCCGCGCCCCGCTGGACTCGGTGGAGGCCGTGCACCGCCTCTCGGACCTCGGCGCCGCGGCCGTCACGTTCCACGACGACGACCTGTTCCCGTTCGGCAGCGACGACGCGACCCGCGACAAGCTCATCGGGCGCTTCAAGGACGCGCTGGGCGAGACCGGCGTGCGCGTGGAGATGGTCACCACCAACCTGTTCAGCCACCCGATCTTCAAGGACGGCGGGTTCACCTCGAACGACCGCGCGGTGCGGCGCTTCGCCCTCAAGAAGGTGCTGCGCAACATCGACCTCGCGGCCGAGCTGGGCGCGGAGACCTACGTGCTCTGGGGCGGCCGCGAGGGGGCCGAGTCCGGCGGGGCCAAGGACGTGGCCGCCGCGCTGGACCGCTACCGCGAGGGCCTCAACGTGCTCTGCCAGTACGTGCGCGAGCAGGGGTACGACATCCGCTTCGCCCTCGAGCCCAAGCCGAACGAGCCCCGGGGCGACATCCTGCTCCCGACCATCGGCCACGCCCTCGCGCTCATCGCGACCCTCGACGAGCCCGACCGCGTGGGCCTCAACCCCGAGGTGGGCCACGAGGAGATGGCCGGGCTGAACTTCGCGCACGGCATCGCCCAGGCGCTCTGGCACGGCAAGCTGTTCCACATCGACCTCAACGGCCAGCACGGGCCCCGCTTCGACCAGGACCTGCGCTTCGGGGCCGGCAACCTGCGCGGCGCGTTCTGGACCGTCGACGTGCTCGAGACCGGCGGGTACACCGGCTACCGCCACTTCGACTACAAGCCCCCGCGCACCGAGGACTACGACGGCGTGTGGGAGACCGCGCGCGCCTGCATGCGCAACTACCTGATCCTGCGCGAGCGCGTCCGCTCCTTCCGCGCCGACCCGGACGTGGCCGCGGCCCTGGCGGCGGCGCGCGTCGGCGAGCTGTCGCAGCCGACCCTGGCCGAGGGCGAGACCATCGCGTCGCTGCGCGCGGAGGAGTTCGACGTCGACACGCTCGCGGCGCGCGGCGGGGCCTTCGAGGTGCTCGACCAGCTCGCGATGGAGCACCTGCTCGGGGTCCGTTCATGACGCTCGTCGCCGGGGTGGACACCTCCACCCAGTCGACGAAGGTGCTCGTCTGCGACGCCGACACCGGCGCGGTCGTGCGTGAGGGCCGCGCCGGGCACCCCGACGGGACCGAGGTCGCCCCCGGGCACTGGTGGACGGCGCTGCGGGAGGCGACCGCCGGCGGGCTGCTCGACGGGGTGGCCGCCGTCGGGGTCGGCGGGCAGCAGCACGGCATGGTCCTGCTCGACGAGGCCGGCGAGGTGGTCCGCGACGCGCTGCTGTGGAACGACACCCGTTCCGCCGGCGCGGCCGAGGACCTCATCGCCGAGCTGCCCGGCGGGGCCGCGGGCTGGGCCGAGGCCGTCGGGCTGGTGCCGGTGGCCAGCTTCACCGTCACCAAGCTGCGCTGGGTCGCCCGGCACGAGCCGGAGGTCGCGGCCCGGGCCGCCTCGGTGGTGCTGCCGCACGACTGGATCACCCACAAGCTCAACACCAGCCCCGGGCTGACGACGGACCGGGGCGACGCCTCCGGCACCGGGTACTGGTCACCGGCGACGGGGGAGTACCGGCCCGATCTCGTCCGGCTCGCCTTCGGGCGGGACCTGCGGCTGCCCCGGGTCGCCGGGCCGGCCGAGGTCGTCGGCGAGACCGCGGGCGGTGCGCTGCTCGCCGCGGGCACCGGCGACAACATGGCCGCGGCGCTCGGCCTCGGCCTGCGCCCGGGTGACCTGGTGGTGTCGCTGGGCACCTCCGGCACCGTGTTCGGGGTCAGCGCGGCGCCCGTCGCCGACCCGAGCGGGACGGTGGCCGGGTTCGCCGACGCGAGCGGGCGGCACCTGCCGCTCGTCGCGACGCTGAACGCGGCCCGGGTGCTCACGGCGGCGGCGGCGCTGCTCGGCGTACCGCTGTCCACACTGGACGAACTCGCGCTCGCCGCGGAGCCGGGGGCGGGCGGGCTGACCCTGCTGCCCTACCTCGACGGCGAGCGCACGCCCAACCTGCCCAACGCGCGCGGGCTGCTCAACGGGCTCACCCGCGCCAACGCCGGCCCGGCGAACCTGGCCCGGGCCGCGTACGAGGGCATGCTGTGCGGGCTCGCGGACGGCCTCGACGCGGTCCGCGCGCTGGGCGTGCCGGTCGAGCGGGTGCTGCTCATCGGCGGCGCGGCGGCGTCGGCGGCGGTCCGGGCGATCGCGCCGGGGCTGCTCGGGGTGCCGGTGAGCGTGCCGGAGCCGGGGGAGTACGTGGCCCTCGGCGCGGCCCGGCAGGCGGCGTGGGCGCTGCGCGGGTCCTCCGAGGCGCCGTCGTGGCCGGTGTCCGCGGTCGATGTGACGGCGGATCCGGCCGAGAAGACCCGGAAGGTGTACTCGGACGTGCGCGACCGCGCGCAGGCGTTGCTGCGGTAGCGAAAAAGCTCCGTCGAGGTCATCCTCGACGGAGCTTTTCCGTGTCACCCGCTCAGTCGTCCGGCCACTCACCCGTGAGCCGCCGTACGCCCGCGGCCCCGCCGCGGTCGATCGCGGCCTTCACCACGGCGAAGATGGCGCCCTGCAGCGCCGCGGCGGCCAGGACCTCGCCCCAGCCGTACTCCCGCGACGTCGCCGCGGGCGCGTCCTCCTCGCCGGCGAGGCGCTTCCACACCTGCTTGAACACGATCCCCGCCGCGACGCCCCCCGCCACGCTGAAGGCGATGCTGAACGGCTTGTACAGCAGCTTGTTCATTCAGTACTCCCGCCGGCTGCGGTAGCCGACCAGCGCCGCCAGAACCAGCAGCGCGGAGCCGACGACCCACGGGGCGGGCCGCTCCCGGGCCGAGTCCAGCAGCCGGCGCATCCCGGTCTGCAGGGTGCTCTTCGGGTGCGTCCGCAGCTCGCGGCTCGCGTAGGCGGCGTTGGCCGCCACCTGCGAGACGCCCTCGCGCATGCGCAGCTTGGCGACCTCCACCGAGGAGTGCATCGCCTCCTGCGCACGGGACTTCACGTCCGCCTTGGCCGCGAGGGCCTCCACGGTCTCGCCGAGCCCGGCGCGCGTGCGGGCGATCTCCGCCCGCAACGCCGCCGGGTCGGCGGTGGTGCTGTGCCCGTTCGCGCTGTGCTGCGATTCCGTCGCCGTCATTTGTGGCCCCCGTGCTTCACCGAGGTCGTGATGGTGTCGATGTCGGCCTTCACGCCCGCGACCGTCTCCTGCGGCATCGGCGGCACGGCCTTCTTCACCTGGCCCTTGCCGACCAGCGCGAGCACGCCGGCGACCAGGAACAGCGCGACGCCGACGATGAGCGCGGCCAGCCAGGCCGGCATCACGGCGGCCAGGCCGATGATGAGCGCGGCCAGCAGGGCGCCGACGCCGTACAGCGCGACGAGCCCGGCCCCGCCGAACATCCCGGCCCCGAGGCCGGCCCGCTTGCCCTTCTCGGTGAGCTCGATCTGGGCCAGCTTCAGCTCGTCGCGCACCAGCGTGGAGACCTGTTCGGCGGCGAGCTTCACCAGCTCGGCGGTCGACCGGTCGGCGCTGCTCGGTGCGGGACTCGTGATCGGGTTCTGCACGCGCGGCGTCAGGGCCGGGCGGACCGCCTCCGCGCTCCGCGGCTCCAGGGTGGACGTCATGGCTTCTCCTCTCGCCCGTACCGACTTGATGCCCAGCCTGAGGCGGGGCTAACCCGCAACCGTTGCCACGGAGGCCTCGTGCGCCTCAGGGGTCTCCTCCCGTGCCCGGGCCGGCAGCAGGAAGCACAGCGCGCCGGCGAGGACGAGCAGGCCGAGCTCGAGCCACAGCACACGCTCGAGGGAGACGGTGAGGCCCCGCCCGGCCCACGAGAAGAACGCGGTGCCGAGCACGGCCACGCCGATCGCGCCGCCGATCTGCTGGGCGGCCGTGAGCGTGCCGGAGGCGGAGCCGAGCTCGTGGGGGTCGACGGCGGCGAGGACGATGTCGAAGTACGGCGCCATTGAGGCCCCCATCCCGATCCCCAGCACCAGCAGGGCGGGCAGCAGCGGCCACGGCGAGGCCGGTCCGCCGGTGGCCGCGAGCGTGCCCAGGAACACGACGACACCGAGCGCCACGACGCCGGTGCCGCCGACGAGCACCTTGCGGCCGCCGAGGCGGGCGCTCAGGCCGTGCGCGGCGACGGCGCCGAGCGCGGTGCCGAAGGCCCACGGCGCCTGGGTGAGGCCGGCGCGCAGCGGGCTGTAGCCGAGGCCCAGCTGGAGGTACACGCTGATGATGAGGGACAGCCCCATGACCCCGGCGAAGAAGATGAGCCCGACCACGAGCCCGGCGTTGAAGCGCCGCTTGGCCAGCAGCGAGGGCTCCACCAGCGGGCTGTGCCCGGCCCGCACCCGGCCCTGCTCGTAGCGGCGGAACAGCCACAGCCCGGGCACCGACGCGGCCATCGCCGCCCAGCACCACCACGGCCAGCCCAGCTCCCGCCCCTGCACCAGCGGGAAGACGAGCAGCAGCAGGGCGCCGCCGAGCAGCGCGGTGCCGGGCAGGTCCAGGCGCAGGCCCGGGTCCCGCTCGGCGTTGCGCGGCAGCCAGCGCGCGGCGCCGAGCAGCGCGGCCAGGCCCACCGGCAGGTTGATCAGGAAGATCGCCCGCCAGCCGGTGCCGAACAGGTCGGCGTCGACGAGCACGCCCGCCAGGATCGGGCCGCAGACCGCGGAGAGCCCCATCACCGGGCCGAACGCGGCGAACGCGGAGCCGGCCTTCTCGGGCGGGAACGCGGCCTTGATCAGGCCGAGCCCCTGGGGGATGAGCACGGCGCCGCAGAGGCCCTGCAGCACCCGGAACGCGATCAGCCAGGCCGGGCCGGGCGCGATCGCGCAGAGCAGGGACATGAGGGTGAAGCCGGCCGCGCCGGCGAGGAACATCGGGCGGCGGCCGAAGACGTCGCCGAGGCGGCCGCCGGTGACGAGGCCGACGGCGAAGGCGAGGGTGTACCCCGCGGCGAGCCACTGCAGGAACGCCGTGCCGCCCCCGAGGTCGGCGCGGATGGACGGCCCCGCGATGGCGATGACCGTGGCGTCGAGAAGGTCCATGACCTCGGCGGCCAGCACGATGGCCAGCACGATCCAGGGGTTCGAACGCTGTTCGTATCTCACGAACATCGTTCTACTTACGAACGGCGTTCGTGTCAAGTAGGATTGCCGGGTGCCTGCTGCCGCCATTCCCGCCCCACCGTGGCGGGCGCCGAAGAAAGCCCCGGCCGCCCGCCAGCCCCTGAGCGCGGAGGCGGTCCTGAGCACCGCCCTGCGCCTGGTCGACCGGGACGGCCTGGACGCGCTGAGCATGCGGCGGGTCGCGCAGGAGCTCGGCACGGGCGCGGCGTCGCTCTACGCGTACTTCGCCAACAAGGACGAGCTCCTCGAGCAGCTCCTGGACCGCGTGGTCGGCGAGATCCCGCTCCCGCGCGCCGACGTGCCCGACTGGAAGGCCGAGGTCAAGCGCACCTGCTTCGCCAGCCGCAACGTGTTCTGCTCGCACCGCGACCTCGTGCGCGTCGCGCGGGCCAACATCCCGACCGGCCTCAACTCGCTGCGCTACACCGAGGCCCTGCTGGCCCTCCTGCGCGGCGCGGGCATCCCGGACCGCATCTGCGCCTGGGCGATGGACCAGATGTCGATGGTCATCATCGCCGACGCGGTCGAGCAGTCCATCCACGAGGAGCTGGGGCGGCGCACGGAGGCGGAGGCGGAGCCGTATCTGAACCAGGTCCGCGACTACCTCGCCGCCCTGCCGGCGGACGAGTTCCCGAACCTCGTCGCCCTCGCCCCCACGATGATCGAGGGCAGCGGCGACGAGCGCTTCCAGTTCGCCCTCGACCTGATGATCGACGGCCTGGCGACCTACGCCCGGCCCGCCGGAGGTGCCGCGTGACCGCGATCGTCGGCCTGGTCCACCAGGGAACCGTCTACATCGGCGGCGACTCGGCGGGCGCCTCGGGCTGGAGCCTGACCGTCCGCGCCGACTCGAAGGTGTTCCACAACAACGGATACCTCTTCGGGTTCACCACGTCCTTCCGGATGGGGCAGCTCATCCGGTACTCCCTGAAGCCCCCGAAGCCGGTCGGCGACATCGAGCGGTTCATGGCCACCCGCTTCATCGACGCCGTGCGCGAGTGCCTGAAGGCGGGCGGCTGGGCCCGGCGCGACAGCGAGCGGGAGGAGGGCGGGACGTTCCTCGTGGGCGTCAAGGGCCGCCTCTTCACCGTGCACGACGACTACCAGGTCGCCGAGGCCGCCGACGGGTACGCGGCCGTGGGCGTGGGGGACGAGATCGCGCTCGGCGCCCTGTTCGCGACGGCACAGTCACGCATGGCCCCGCAGCGGCGCGTGGAGGTGGCCCTGCGAGCGGCGGAGCGCTTCAGCGCCGGCGTGCGCGGCCCCTTCGTGTGCCTGTCCCAGCCGCCCCAGGTCCTCGCGTAATCCGCACGCCCCCGCTCGGTAGTCGATCCGAGTCCAGCAAGCTCCACCATGTGAGGCGTTGCGCGAACCGGCGTGCCCAACGGCCCCCTGAACACGGGGACGATCCGATAGTGCTCGGTGATGCGCACTTCCGCGATCAGACGCTCGATCAGGGCCTTCCGCTCGGCTGAGGTCCCCTCGGCGATCGCGTGGCGCAATTCCCGCCGGATGCTCTCCAGGGTGGCCGGCGCGGGCATGGTCGGCTCGTCCTCGATCAGGTCGGTGATCTCGTCTCTTCGCGTCTTCAGGGTGGCCATTTCCTGTTTGAGCGTTTTCACCCTTTCGCCGGTTGTTGAATCGTCGAGGGTGCCGGCCTCGAACGCGGCGAGGTAGCGGTCGACCCTGGCCGTCTTGGTCGCGATCGCGGCCTGGACCACGTCGAGTTCAGCGCGGCGGTCCTCGTGACTCTCGCGATGGTGGTCCTGAGCCTTCGTGATGGCGTCGCGGATGAGCTGGTCGTTCCCGCTGAAGAAGTCGTGGAGGGCCTGCATCGCGGCTTCGTCGGTCGCCGGGGCGTCGAGCCGGGGTGCGCCGCAGCCGTGGTTGCCGTACCGGGTGCGGGAGTAGCACGTGTCGTAGCGGTAGGTCTGGTTACGGCCAGGCGCTGAAGTGCCGACGTAGTCTGGCAGCACCTCGACGATGATGCCGTTCCCGGCTGCTCGGGCGATGAGGTCGGCCAGTTTGCCGGCTCCTGACCGGGTTACGTAGCCGACCTCGACCACGGGCGTGCCGTCGCGGTCGATCGCGGCCTGCAGCAGTGGAAACGCTCTTCGACGTCGAAGCCGGACGGGCACCACGTTCGAGGGGCGTCCAGGGACTCCTTGACTAGAATCGGTTGCACTCAATGCTTCGCGGGGAGGCCGTCGCGCGACATCCGCTCACCCGGGCACTCGCCAGCGCCGGACTCAAGGTCCACGACGTTGCCTCCCGCCTCGGCGTCGCCCCCAAGACCGTCGATCGCTGGTTCGCCGGCCGGGTGCCGTAACCCCCGCTACCGCAACGAACGGTCCCGCCTCACCGGCTGGGCTGTCGCCGATCTCTGGCCGGGTGCTGCGCCACGAGAACCGCAACCACAGACCGACACTGTCCGGACGACCTACGCCAACCGAAGCCAGGTTCCCGCGGATATGTGGCGCGGGCTGTTCCGCGGCGCCGAACGTGCGATCGACATCTTGGCGTACAGCGCGCTGTTCCTGCTGGAGGACCCCGTCGTACTACGCACCATCGCCGCCAAGGCCAGAACAGGAGTGGTAGTCAGCATTGCCCTGGGCGACCCCGAGGGCGTGCACGTCGCCAGACGCGGCGCGGACGAGGATCTTGACGATGTCCTCGTCGCCCGCATCCGCAACGCCTTCGTCCTGGTCAAGTCGATCAGACGGACCCCGAACGTCGAGGTGCGCCTGCACGACACGATGCTCTACAACTCGATCTACCGCGCCGACGGCGACCTGTTCGTCAACGTCCATGTCCTCAGCCGGCCCGCCGCCCATGCGTCTGTCCTGCACCTGCGATCCGACCAGCCAGACGGCATGACCGACACCTACCATGACGCCATCGAACGGGTCTGGACGTCAGCTCGCCCGCTTCGCTGACCGCGGCCGGCGCAGGTGGCTGAACCGCGGCTGGACCAGCTGCGGCAGCCCGCTCAACACAGCGGCATGGTTCGTCCACACACGGCGGTACTCGATCTCGTGCTCATGCGCCCGGAGCATCGCCGGATCGATGGCGACCTGGACCTCTGCGCAGTAGGCGTCGAAGAATCCGTTGAAGTCCAGTGAGTCATCGTCAACGGTGACGAAGATTTGCGCGAACTTCAATGCGACGTCCTCGATGACCCGCTCGCGGAACCGCAGGTGCCGGATGTGTAATGTCAGATAATAGCATGCGCGAAGCGCCACGAGATAGCGCAGCTCAAGAGCCGCGCAGTCGCCACAATCGTCTGTCCCGTTCCCGGTGTCACCGTCCATCGCTCAATCCACCAACCTTGACTCAATCGGGCGGTCAACCACGGCAATCGCACATCCGCGCAGTCATTTGTCAAGTGTGTGGCGCGTTGCTGCGTGTCTTGAACCACTCCTCAAAGGACGTCTCGGGACGGCATAAAAGTTCCATACGGTCCTTCTATGCCGGCAAGCATCATTCGCGGGGGTACCCGCGTCGTAACCGACAACTACCGGATCCGAAGCTGATGAACCCACCGGTCCCGGCGGCGTGACGATCCCACGCTCGGCTAGGCGACTTGAACCCTTCAGCCCATCCGGTCCGGCTTGCTACCTGCTAGGCCTGTACGAGGTATCGACCGTAGGGAGTGCAGCAGGGCCGAACTACAGGCTACGCAAAGACCGGCACCTGTTGATCGACTTCAGGCCAGGCCGCGAGGTTGCAGCCAGCCAGCAACTACAAGGTTTACCTTGCTGTCAATCTGTGGTGTGATATGAAGTAAACTATCCAGGAGCGGTCGGGGGCTCTCGTGAGCGAATCTAGCAGCCTATTCGACGCATCCTCGTCGGCAATCGGCTACCTATACCAATTGCGTTATGCTCTTCTTGCTGGAATCGAAGAATTCCAGCATGATGCCACCTGGAGTGTGTCCGTCGAGGTGGTCGACGATGTTGAGATTACCTCTGCTGATGGCAATACGCGCTGGCAGTTGAAGCACCGGGCAGGCGGAACACGTCTAACAAACGGAAGCACCGATCTATGGAAGACCCTTCGAATCTGGATCGCCGCCTTCAATGACAAGACTCTCGATCTAGAAACGACACGCCTACTTCTGCTCACAACCTCGATGGTTCCAGCCGAGAGTGCGGCCTACTATCTTCAAGACGGACCTGGCCGTGATATTGGCAAAGCTTCTCAGGCGCTCGACAAGGCAGCCAAAGATTCAGGATCTGATACCAATAAGAAAGGCGTCGAAGCTTACAGGTCCTTGAATGCCGGCCAGCAAACAGCTCTACTTAAGGCCATAAGTGTCATTGGGGATAGTCCTGACATTGAGGGAGTTCGGCAGAAAATTCTGATGTACTGCCGAGTGGCCGTTGGGCGGGCGGCTGCGGAATCACTGCTCAATCGGCTGGAGGGATGGTTCTTCCAGAGGTGTATTGAGATTATGCTTAACGAGGCCGCGGCGCTTGTAACGGGAACCGAGATCGACGACAAGTTTTGCGAGTTGAGGAATCAATTTCGATCGGACAACTTGCCAATCGACGAAGATGTTGCGGGAATGACTGCAACTCGCGATGAGTACGACAAGCGGCTATTTGTGCGACAGCTTGACTTGGCGGGCATCGGAGGTCGACGCATCGAGCTTGCGGTCCGTGACTACCTACGCGCATGTACTCAAAGGTCGCGTTGGACGCGCGAGAGTCTACTACTTCCGGGTGAAATTGGTGCATACGAGCGGCGGCTTCGGGAAGAGTGGGAAGCGCAATTCGCCGTTCTGGAGGACGAGCTGGGACCTGACGCCGCGGAAGCGGTAAAGCTTCAGGCAGCAAAGAAGATATACAGTTGGGTTGAGACGGAGTTCCGAAGGAATATTCGGCCGGATTGCCACGAGCCATTCGTGTGTAAGGGCTCCTACCATATTCTGGCCGACGAAAAACTTGTTGGCTGGCATCCGGATTTTGAGGCGCGATTGCTTGCGATATTGGAACCTGTAGGCGGTGGAGCGGTTGGCGGCGATTGACCTACTAAGCCGCGAAGAGCGGAATCTGTACAATCCGGCTTTTGCGGCATTGATTGCCACTCGCGTGGTTCAAGGATTCAATCGCGAGTACGACGGTGGATGCCATATTGTACTCACGACACTCGCTGGAGTGATGGCCTTTTTAAGGCCAGTTCGTGATGCGCTTCCAACGCGTATAACGACAACGGCTGTCAACTGGATTGAGCGCGAAGATGACCCTCGGATCTACCTCGCGCAAGCCGCCCCGTTCCTTGGGCCGATCGTGCGCGACGGTGTGGTTGTCGCATTGCAAAATCGGACCTTAGTCTTAGACGGTGCTCGCTTGCACTTAACTGACCGAGCTTCCACTCGTATAACTGCCTCGACCGATGAGGTTGTTGGGATTCAGCGAGCTGCGATATTCCTTGGTCGCTGGCTGCCCCGAGTTGGCGACGAGAAGACAATCCTCACCTTGCTAGGAGTACGTCCTTGAGCTTCCAAATACGACACGTGGTTGTCTATGGTCGCGAGGATCGGGTACGGCGAATTTCGTTTAATCTGGGTAGCCTGAATATCATTACTGGCGCGTCGCGGCGCGGCAAGAGCGCGATCCTTACAATTATCGATTATTGCCTCGGGAGTAGCGGATATCCTGTCAAGGCGGGAGTTGCTCGAGACTACGCGGTCGGCTTTGCAATTATGATAGTGGTTCGAGACGGCTACGTTTTCGTTGCGCGGCCGGCACCGGAGCGCCTGCGCGCGACTACAGATCGAATGCATGTAAGTTTTCGTGACGACGATGAGGATATTCCTTCATTCGATAACATCGAATTCAATACGAACATGGACACTGCGAGGCAAATACTCGGAGATTTGTGCGGGATTGACGGTACATTGCGCCTACCGGCTCCCGGAACGTCTGGCCCGATTCCGCCCGGAATTCGGCACTCACTATTCTTCGTCATGCAAGAGCAGAATGAGATTGCGAATCAGGACGTTCTCTTTCATACGCAGGCCGAGGAATATCGACCAAATGCGATTCGTGCGGTGATACCGTACTTCTTGGGTGCTGTCGATGTTGAATATGCCGCTCTAGTGATCCGCCTCCGTACTTTGAAGCGCGATCTGGCGACCCATAGGAGAGCGCTAGGAGAGCGCGAGCAAGTTTTGGAGCGGGGTGGTCAGGCGCGTGCGCTTCTGGCGGAAGCCGCAGCTGTCGGCCTGTTGGCTGAGTTGCCTGAAGACGGCCTTTCCGAGGATGAAGCGATTCTCCTTTTGAGGCAACTTCCGCTGATTGACGTTGATATGGTTCGCGATCCAGAGTCAGCCGGAGGTCGACTCTCAGATCTTAATGAGAATCGTCGCGACCTGCGCGGGCGGCTAAACCAGCTTAATATTCAAATTTCCCGCTTGCGTCGTGCTGCTGATGAGAATACCAACTTTGTTGGTGAGGTTTCTGAACAGCGTGCGCGTCTGGCAACGCTGAACCTCTATGAGACGTCGAACTCAGAGACGCACAGCTGCCCTCTTTGCGGCAATCACGATGCCGATGCTAGCGCGCGTTGGGAGTATCTGAGTGGTGAGCTGGCGCGGGTAGAAATGGAGATCGTAGCCGTACGGAATGACAGCCCGAAAATCGGTCGGCTCATTGCGGACACCTTGGACGAAATTCAGGAAGTGACGACACTGCTACGAGCAAATCGTACCGAGATTGACGAGCTTGAGGCGGGTGTACGTGCCCTGGCGGGCCTTCGTGACAGCCGGTCGCGCATGGCCTTGGTGCAAGGCCGTATCGGTCTTTATCTAGAGATGCTAGATAGACATGGTGAACGTGTGCCGATTCTGGATCGAACGGGTGAACTAGAGGCCGAAATTGAGCAGATTGAGGGCAGGCTTCTAGAGAATGGTAATCCAGACTTGCTTGAGACGTTCATTTCCTTGATTAGTCAAAATATTTGGGACAAAGCGCGAACACTTCAATTGGAGCATTCCCAGTGGCCAATCAGGCTCGACGTGCGGCGCCTTACTGTTGTTGCTGACACTCCCAGTGGCGCCATCCAATTGAAAGACATGGGCAGCGGTGAGAACTATGTTGGCTATCACCTAGCAACGTTTCTAGCTCTTCACGAGTGGTTCGACCGGGAGGAAAGGCCAGTACCCCGGCTACTTATTATCGATCAGCCATCCCAAGTTTGGTTTCCAAAGGACTACTCTGGAGACGGCGGCCATACCCTTCCTGACGAAGACAGGAGTGCGCTGGTTCGCTTGTATGAGGCGATTATGAGAACTGTTGATGCGCTTAGCCCTCGTTTTCAAGTGATCGTCATGGAGCATGCTGATCTTGAAGAAGAATGGTTCCAGGAAGCGGTCGAGTATCGTTGGCGTGAGAGTGGTGAGGCGTTGATCCCGGCGGAATGGATCGAATCGGCAAACTAGTGTCAGGGCTTGAGATGCCTGTGTTTGAAGCCGTGTGCAGGCTACTTGATAAACGTTGGTTGCTCTTCGTCAAGCCTTCGCCAACGACTGCCGCCGGCATCAGTAATCTGCAGCGAGACCAGCGTACCGGCGGACAGTTCTTCTTCGCCTGCAGCTAGCCACAACCACACGTCTTCATCGTCGCGGCCCGCTATGCTGCTGACTGTAGTGGGCCGGGCCAATCCTGGCAACGTGTGTATTGCCCGCGTCATTCTCCAACAAGGCCTCCACATCAATAATGAAGATGGAGAGGCTGCTGCCGTTCATGGCGATCATCCTCACTCGTGTCGGAGCGCCCGGGAGTAGTTTTGAGAAGATGAGACGAGCTTGGCGGGCCTTGGTGCGGACTGTGGCCGTGAAAGTGCGTCCGATGATCCGTAACGACGCCAAGCATCGCGCGGGTTTGGAGTGGCTGCCACTTAACGGCAGACCGTGTGGACAGGTAGGGCGGCGCTTGTAACGAAGATCCATCGGTTCGCATGTTGCATCGGTTGCCCCGCCGTGTCGGACAGCTCGCGCGCTGACGCCCGGATGCAGTTGGGCGTCAGCATGCCGGCTCCCGTCTCGGTCGCGCTCGCCACGCAGGTCTGGGGGCCGGATCTCATCGGCCGGCACGTCGGCCGCGATGTGCAGCCGCCGGACGCCCCGCTCGCGTTGGTCGTGCCACCGCGGCCTCGCGGGCGGCCTCTGGTGCGGCCCGGCCCCGGCTGGTCTGATGGTGTGCACATCACGAGGGGAAGAGGGACCGGTGGATTCGTTCTCGGACGCGGTCGACACGTTCGACGCGATCGGAAGGCTCGACGAGCGGTACGACGAGATGACCATCGACCAGCAGTTGAAGCTCGCCGAGGTCAAGGCCCTGGCGTCGATCGCGCTGGCGCTCTCGGCCATCCATCACGGTGGCATCAACCCGAACTACGACCCGGACGTCGACTGACCTTCTTGTTGCTGGGTGACAATATTGCCGGAGTGAAGGATTGCCGTACCGTGGCGGCATGACGTTCTCGATCGTCGGGCGGTCCTCCGACGGGCAGTCGCTCGGTGTCGCCGTGGCCAGCAAGTTCCTCGCCGTCGGGGCCGCCGTGCCCGCGGCCGAGGCCGGGATCGGGGCGCTCGCCACGCAGGCGCTCGCGAACCTCGCGTATCGGGCGCAGGGGCTGGCGCTGCTGCGGACCGGTACCGCCGCCGCCGACGTGATCGCCGGGCTCACCGCCGCCGACGGCGGGCGCGCGCACCGCCAGCTCGGGGTCGTCGGGCCCGCCGGGGACGGCGCGACGTTCACCGGTGACGAGTGCTTCGCGTGGGCCGGGGGCGTGGCGGGCGACGGGTACGCGATCCAGGGCAACATCCTCGCCGGGCCCGAGGTCGTCGCCGAGATGGAGCGGGCCTGGCTCGGGTCCGCGGGGCTGTCGCTGCCGCGCCGGCTGCACGCGGCCCTCGCGGCCGGGGACGCCGCGGGCGGGGACCGGCGCGGGCGGCAGAGCGCGGCGCTGTTCACCGTGCGGCGCGGGGCCGGCTACGGCGGCATGAGCGACACCGAGGTCGACCTGCGCGTCGACGACGATCCCGATCCGGTGGGGCGGATGGGCGGGCTCATCGACCTCTGGGAGCTGTACTTCGGCAAACCCGACCCGGCCACCCTGCTGCCCCTGGAGGGCGAGCTCGCCGCCGAGGTCGCGCGGCGGCTCGAGGCGCTCGGGTACGCCGACCTCGACGCCTGGGCCGGGGTCGAGAACCTCGAGGAGCGCATGGTCCCCGGCGCCATCGACCCGCTCGTCCTGGAGCGGCTACGCGGCGGCTGACAGCGCGGCCAGCGCGGCGGCGACCGACGGGCGGGTCGCGGCCGAGGCGCGCACGGCCGCCGTGATGCGCCGCCGCAGCGGCTCCCGCAGCGGGTGCGCGGCCACCTCGTAGCGCGCGTCCACGGCCAGCTCCGGCAGCAGCGTCACCGACAGGCCGGCCTCGACGTGGGCGAGCAGCGGCCCGTACGACGCGAACACCGCGGTCACGTCCGGCTCGAAGCCCGCCCGCCGGCACGCCCGGGTGATGAGGTCGTGCGTCCACGTGCCGGGGCGCTCGGCCGACCACACCGCACCCGAGTACGCGGCCAGGTCGACCGGCCCGGCGACGGGGGCGGCGGCGGTCACCAGCACCACGCGGTCGGTCGCCAGCGGGGTGTGCAGGATCTCGTCGTCGACCGGGGCGCCGCCGTCGAACAGGTCGGCGGTCACCGCGATGTCGCACGCGCCGCGGCGCAGGGCCGGGATGCCCTCGGTCGGGTCCAGCTCGCGCAGGTCGACGCGCAGGCGGGGGTGCTCGGCCCGCAGGCGGCGGATGGCGGTCAGGACGAACGTGTTGACCGCGCTCGTGAAGGCGCCGATGGTCAGGCGGCCGGCCGGGGCCGAGCCGTCGCCGGCGACCTCGGCCCGGGCCGTCTCCATCTGGTCGAGGATCGTGCGCGCGTGCCGGGCCAGCGTCTCGCCCGCGTCCGTGAGCCGCAGCCGCCGGCCCGCCCGCTCGAACAGCCGGGCGCCGGCCTCCCGCTCCAGCACGGCGAGCTGCTGGGAGACGGTCGACGGGCTCAGGTGGGCGGCCTGCGCCACGGCCCGCACGGTGCCGAGCGCGGCCAGGTCGCCGAGCAGCTTGAGCCGCCACGGGTCGAGCACGTGGTTCCCACCCTTTGTTCGATCCAGCCGTACACGCTGTGCGAAATCGTGAGCTGGAAGTGAACATAGCGCGGCCGTAGCGTCGGGGCCATGGCGGACTTCTGGAGCGACGCGCAGCGGCATGTCGTGCGGTACGGCGGGGCGTTCACCCCGGAGATCATCGCGCGCGCCGAGGGCAGCCACGTCTTCACCGAGGACGGCCGGCGCATCCTCGACTTCACGTCGGGGCAGATGAGCGCGATCCTGGGGCACTCGCATCCGGAGATCGTGGCGACGGTACGGCGGCAGATCGGCGAACTCGACCACCTCTTCAGCGGCATGCTCTCGCGGCCCGTCGTCGACCTGTCGCGCCGCCTCGCCGAGTCGCTGGGCAAGGCGCAGGCGCCCTTCGAGGGCGCGGAGCTGTCCAAGGTGCTGCTGCTGACGACCGGCGCCGAGTCCAACGAGGCGGCCGTGCGGCTGGCGAAGCTCGTCACCGGCGGGCACGAGATCGTCTCCTTCGCGCGCTCCTGGCACGGCATGACCCAGGCCGCGGCCGGGGCCACCTACAGCGCGGGGCGCCGCGGCTACGGGCCGCCCGCGCCCGGGAACTTCGCGATCCCGGCGCCGGACGCGTACCGCCCCGACTTCACCCACCCCGACGGCACGCTCGACTGGCGCCGCCAGCTCGACCACGCGTTCGCGCTCTTCGACGCCCAGTCCTCCGGAGCGCCGGCCGCGTGCCTGGTCGAGCCGATCCTGAGCTCGGGCGGGGTGCTGGAGCCGCCGCCCGGCTACCTCGCCGCCCTGCAGGCCAAGTGCCGCGAGCGGGGCATGCTGCTCATCCTCGACGAGGCGCAGACCGGCCTCTGCCGGACCGGCACCTGGTACGCCTTCGAGCGCGACGGCGTCGTGCCCGACATCATCACGCTGTCCAAGACGCTCGGCGCGGGCCTGCCCCTCGCGGCCGTGGTGACGACGGAGGCGATCGAGCAGCAGGCGTACGAGCGCGGCTTTCTCTTCTACACCACGCACGTGAGCGACCCGCTGCCCGCGGCGGTCGGCAACACCGTGCTCGACATCCTGGAGCGCGACGGCCTCGACCGCCGCGCGGCCGAGCTCGGCGAGCGCCTGCGGCGGGGCCTGCTCGAGCTGGGCACCCGCCACGAGGTCGTCGGCGACGTGCGCGGCCGCGGCCTGCTGCAGGGCCTGGAACTCGTGACCGACCGCGCGACGAAGACCGGCGCGGACCGCCTGGGCGCGGAGGTCACGCGGCGGTGCCTGACGCTCGGCCTGCACATGAACGTGGTCCAGCTGCCCGGCATGGGCGGCACGTTCCGCATCGCCCCGCCCCTGACCAGCACCGACGAGGAGATCGACCGCGGCCTGGCCATCCTGGACGAGGCGCTGACCGGCGCGGTCACCGCGTCGCCCACCGGGGCGCTCACCGGGGCGTGAGCCGCAGCGTGGTGGCCGCCGCGGCCGGGGCTGCCCGTCGGCGGCCCCGAGCCGAGCGGCGCCGCCAGGGCCGTCCGTACGGCGCCGACGTGCGCCGCGGGATCGAGCTCGCCGCATTGTCACCAGGCAGGCAACAACGGTCCGATGCCGCGTCACCGCATCGGCTGAGACCCCTGCGCGGCCAGGGACGCGTTGATGAACTCCCGCGTCTCGCCGGCCAGTGGACCTGCGCGATCTGATCACCGCGGTCGCGAACGAGTTCCGTGACCTGCCGATCACCCTGAACACGCGGCTCGCCAGCGGGATCGAGGTGCCCGACGGGCTCGCCACCGCGGTGATGCGTGCGCTGCGCACCGTCCTGCTGCACGTCCGCGTCCACGCCGGCGCCGGCGCCGGCGAGGTCACCGTGCACGCCGACGTCGAGGGGGACACGGACGGGTGGGAGATCACGGTCGTCGACGACGACACCGTCGTGCGCGAAGGGCTCCGCGCGCGGCCCCGGTCAGCGTCGCCGGTGCGCACGAGAACGCGATTGAGCACGAGGTCACCGTAGGCACCGGGGGTCGGCACGAGCACCCGGGGAAAGTCCCGGGTTCACGCGCCGCCGCCGGATGTGCGAGCGCTTCGGCGTGCGCTGTCGGCCCGCCGCCGGTCAGCCGAGGGAGTTGCGCACGGCGTACAGGGCGGCCTGCGTCCGGTCCTGCACGCCGAGCTTCGTCAGGATCGCGCTCACGTGCGTCTTCACCGTCTTCTCGGCCAGGCCCAGCGTCCGCGCGATCTCCCGGTTCGACCGCCCCCGCGCGACCTCCGCCAGGACCTCGCGCTCGCGTGCGGTCAGGTGCGCCGCGTCCGGGGGCGGGCCGCCCTCGGTCAGCAGGCGTGCCACGTCCGGGTGCAGCAGCACGTGCCCGGCGTGCACGGCGCGGATCGCCGCCGCGAGCGCGGGCGGGTCCACGTCCTTGTAGACGTAGCCCGCCGCGCCCGCGCGGACGGCCGGCAGGACCGCCGACGGCTCGGTGAAGCTCGTGATGACGAGGACCCGGGCGCGGGTCCCCGCGGCGGCGAGCTCGCGCAGGGCCTGCACCCCGTCGCCGCCCGGCATGCGCAGGTCCAGCAGGATCACGTCCGGGTCGGTGCGGGCCGCCGCCGCGACGCAGGACGCGCTGTCCTCGGCCTCGCCCACGACCTCGATGTCGTCCTGCACGTCGAGGAAGGTGCGCAGGCCCTGCCGTACCACCGGATGGTCGTCGACCACGAGCACGCGCACGGGATCAGGCACCGGGCACCTCCATCGTCACGACCGTGCCCGCGCCCGGCGCGGACCGGATCAGCAGGCGGCCGCCGGCGGCCCGGGCGCGCTCGCGCATCGACGCCAGGCCCAGCCGCGGGCGGGGCAGGTCGCCGCGCGGGTCGAAGCCGCGGCCGTCGTCGGTGACGGTCAGCACGACGCGCGGGCCGGCCCGGCGCAGCTCCACGGCCACGCGCCCGGCCGACGCGTGGCGCAGGGCGTTGTGCAGGGCCTCCTGGGCCACCCGGTACGCGGCCTCCTCGCGGGCGGCCGGCAGGCGCGGGACCGGGTCGGCGGCGAAGGTGACCTCGGCCTCGTGGACCCGGTCGAGGAGCTCGGCCTGGCGGCGCAGGGCGGCGGCGAGGCCGTCGCCGGCCAGGTCGGCCGGGCGCAGGCCGACCACGACGGACTTCAGCTCGTCCGTGGCCTCGGCGGCCAGGCGGCGCACCACGTCCAGCTCGGCGGCGGCCCGGGCCGGGTCGCGCTCGACCAGGGCGGCCGCGGCCTCGGCGGTGAGCCGGAGGCTGAAGAGCTTCTGGGTCACGGCGTCGTGCAGCTCGCGGGCGATGCGCTGGCGCTCCTCCACAATGGACAGCTCGCGGGCGCGCTCGTAGAGGCGGGCGTTGACGATGGCGATCGCGGCGTGGGCGGCCAGCAGGCGCAGCAGCTCCTCGTCGGCGGCGTCGAAGGGGCCGCCGCGCTTGTTGGCCAGGAACAGCTCGCCCAGGATCTCGCTGCCGTCCACAATGGGCATGCCGAGGAAGTCGGCCATCTCCGGGTGGGCCGCGGGGTAGCCCTCGAAGCTCGGGTGCGTGCGGATGTCGGCCGAGCGGACCGGGTTCGGGTCGCGCAGCATCGCGCCGAGCAGGCCGTGCTGGCGCGGGAGCGGGCCGATGCGCCGCCACTGCTCGTCCGTCAGGCCGTCGGCCAGGAACTCGCGGAACGAGCCGAGCTCGTCGGGGATGCCCAGCGCCGCGTACTCGGCGTCCAGGAGCCGCCGGGCGGCCGAGACGATCGTCTGCAGGACCTCGCGCATCGAGCGGTGGGCGGTGACGGCCAGCACCGCGGCGCTCACCTCGCGCAGCTCGTCCCGATCGCATCCGCCCACGACATCCACGGTACCCAGGCGGTACCTAGGACCAAGGACCTAGGCGCGTCCCCGTCCGCGGCCCGATGGCACGGGCCCGCATCCTTCCTAGCGTCGAAGCCATGGACACGCCCATGGACACCACACCAGGAACCGCCATCGTCACCGGAGTCTCGCGCGGGCTGGGCCGGGCGCTCGCCAACGCGCTGGCGGAGGCGGGCTGGACCGTCTTCGGCGACGGGCGGACCCTCGACCCGGCCGGCCACGGCGGCGTCCGGGCCGTCCCCGGCGACGTCACGGACTCGTGGCACCGGGCGCGGCTCGTCGAGACCGCGCTGGAGACCGGGCGGCTCGACCTGCTCGTGAACAACGCGGGCATCCTCGGGCCGAGCCCGCAGCCGGCGCTGGCCGACTACCCGGCGGACGCGCTGCGCGACGTGCTCGAGGTGAACCTCGTCGCGCCGCTCGCGCTCACCCAGCTCGCCCTGCCCGCGCTGCGCGACCACGGCGGCGCGGTCGTGAACATCAGCTCGGACGCGGCCGTGGGCGCCTACCCGGGCTGGGGCGGCTACGGCGCCGCCAAGGCCGCCGTCGAGCAGCTCAGCAACGTGCTCGCCGCGGAGGAGCCGAAGCTGCGCGTGTGGTGGGCCGACCCCGGCGACCTGCGCACGCAGATGCACCAGGAGGCGTTCCCGGGCGAGGACATCGGCGACCGGCCCGGGCCCGAGACCGTCGCGCCCGCGTTTCTGCGGCTGCTCGCCGCGCGGCCGGCGTCGGGGCGGGTGAAGCTGTGACGGCGGTGCTGGACTTCGCGCTGCCGGCGTCGGGACGCGTGAAGCTGTGACGGCGGTGCTGGACTTCGCGCTGCCGGCGGAGCTGGAGGCGCGGGAGCCCCCGGAGGCGCGCGGGCTGGCCCGCGACGAGGTGCGGCTGCTGGTCGCGTCCCCGCAGGGCCTGTCGCACCACCGGTTCGACGCGCTGCCGGAGCTGCTGCGGGCCGGGGACGTGCTGGTCGTCAACACGTCCGGGACGCTCGCGGCGGCCGTGCGCGTGGTGGGGGTACCGCTGAGCCTGCACTTCTCCACCCGCCTGCCCGACGGGCGGTGGGCGGTCGAGGTGCGGGGCCCGGACCGGCGGCCCCACCCCGGGGCGCCGGGCGAGCTGCGGCTGCCCGGCGGGGCGGGTGTCACGCTCGAGGAGCCCTACACGCACGGGCGGCTGTGGGCCGCCGCCGTGCGCACGCCCGGGCCCGTGCCGGAGTTCCTGCGGCGGTACGGCGAGCCGATCCGCTATCCCTACGTGCGCCGGCGGTGGCCGTTGGCGGCCTACCAGACCGTCTTCGCCCGCGAGCCCGGCAGCGCCGAGATGCCCTCGGCCGCGCGCCCGTTCAGCGAGCGGGTCGTGACCCGCCTGGTCGCCGCGGGCGTGCAGTTCGCCCCGCTGCTGCTGCACACCGGGGTCGCCTCGCCGGAGGCACACGAGCGGCCCTACCCGGAGTGGTTCGCCGTCCCGCCCACGACGGCCCGCCTGGTCAACGACGCCCGGGCGGCCGGCGGGCGGATCATCGCCGTGGGCACCACGGCGGTGCGCGCGCTGGAGAGCGCGGCCGCGCCGGGCGGGACGGTCGCGGCCCGCGAGGGCTACACCGGCCTCGTCGTGACCCCGGACCGCGGCGTCACCGTGGTCGACGGCCTGCTGACCGGCTTCCACGAGCCGCGCGCCTCGCACCTCGACCTGCTCGCCGCGGTGGCCGCGCCGGCGGTGCTGGCCGCGGCGTACGACGCGGCCGTGCGCGAGCGCTACCTCTGGCACGAGTTCGGCGACGTGAACCTCCTGCTGCCCGGGCGGTAGGGTCGGGTGCGTGGACGATCTGGTGGCGCGGGCCCTGCGGGAGTTCAACGAGCGCATCGACGTGTACGACCCCGCGCCCGGGCCGGCGGTCGCCGAGGTGCGGGTCGGCGAGCAGGTGATCGCCCTGCGCGCGTCGGTCGCGAAGGCCCTCGCGGCGGCGCTGCGGGCCTACGCCGACCCGCGCGACCGGGGGCGCTGCGACCACTGCGGCGGCCCGCGGCTGGACGACAACTTCGTCTGCGCCGACTGCGGGCACGCGAGCGGCGTCTTCGGCCGGCTGCTCGCGGAGCGGGCCGCCCGCTACGAGCCGCCGGCCGAGCTGGCCTGAGCCCACCTCCCGCAGCGGGGCGGCCGCTACGAGCCGCCGGCTGAGCCGGCCTGAGCCGCCTCCCGCAGCCGGGCGAACTCCGCGGCGAGCTCCGGCAGCTGGTAGTGGGCGTTCAGCCCGCTCGGGTTCGGCAGGATCCACAGCCGTGTGGGGGCGAGCACGTCCGACTCCTGCGGCCCGACCTTCGCGGCCCGCACGCCGAACGCGACCCGGAACGCGGTGACGCCGAGGACGGCGAGCCAGCGCGGGGCGAACGCTTCGACCTTCGCGCGCAGGATCGCGCCGCCCGCCGCGAGCTCGTCGCGGCTCAGCTCGTCGGCCCGCGCGGTGGCCCGGGCGGCGAGGTTCGTGATGCCCAGCCCCCAGCCGGGCAGCAGCTCCTGCTCGTCGGGGCGCAGCTGCCGCGGGGTGAAGCCGGAGCGGTGCAGCGCCGGCCAGAACCGGTTGCCGGGCCGGGCGAAGTGGTGCCCGCTCGCCGCCGACCACAGCCCCGGGTTGATGCCGCAGAGCAGGACGTCGAGCCCGGGCGCGATGACGTCGGGCAGGAGCCGGTCCGCGGCGGCCAGCAGCTGCTCGCGGCTGTACCGCACGCGTGCTTCGGCCTGGCGGTTCACTGGCGACGGCATGCGGACAAGCATGCCAGGGCGCGGGCCCCGCTCCGGCACAGTGGAAGCCATGGACATCGATGCCGTGCTGGCGCTCTGGGACACGCCGATCGACGAGCGGGCGGATCCGGCCGCGGACTTCCGGCGGTTCTACGCCGACCCCGTGGCCGTCAACGGCGTGCCCGTCTCCGCCGACGGGCTCGTGGCCCGCGCCCGGGCGCTGCAGGCGGCGTTCGCGGACCGGCGCACCGAGCTCGTGCACCGGATCGAGACCGGGGACCGGATCGTGATCGGGTTCTTCATGCACGTGCGGCACGCCGGGCCCTACGACACGCCCCTGGGCACGGTCGCCGCGACCGGCCGGCGGCTGCGGATCCGGGTCAACGACATCCTGACCGTGCGCGACGGGCGGATCGCGGACATCTGGGTGATGAGCGACGACGTCGACCTGATGCGCCAGCTCGGGCAGCTGCCGTCTAGCGTCTGAGGCATGAGCGAGCGGCGGTTGATCTCCAGCGGGTCGGCGTTCGAGCGGGAGATCGGCTACTCCCGCGCGGTCGTGGACGGCGACTGGGTGCACGTCTCCGGCACGACCGGCTTCGACTACGCCACGATGACCATCTCCGGCGACGTGGTCGAGCAGGCCGAGCAGTGCTGGCGCAACATCGACGCGGCGCTGCGGGCGGCGGGGGCGTCCCCGGCCGACGTGGTGCGCGTGCGCTACCTGCTGCCCGACGCGGCCGACTTCGAGCCGTGCTTCCCGGTGCTCCAGCGGTGGATGGGCGAGGTGCGGCCGGCCGCGACCATGCAGGTGTGCGGGCTGTCGGACCCCCGGATGCGCATCGAGATCGAGGTCACCGCGCGCAAGGCCGGGCAGCTCGGGTGGCCGCGATAGTCGGATAGCCGTCAGTCATCCGCCAGGGTGATCTTCAGGGCCGCGGCGAAGAGGCCGAGGAGCTCGTCGGCGTCCACGCCGGTCATGGTCGCGCCGGCCAGGCCCTCGACGCCCGTCGCGCCCGCCAGCGTGCACGACTCGAAGCGCGCGCCCCCGGCGGCGGCGCCGGAGAAGGTCGCGCCGGAGAGGTCGCAGCCGCTGAACGTGGCCCCGGTCAGGTCGGCGTCGGTGAAGTCGGCGCCGGTCAGGTCGGTCGAGGTGAAGAACACCGCGTGCAGCTGGGCGTCGCGGAACACACTGCGCTCCGCCCGGCAGTCGCGCACCGTCACGTCCCGCAGCGTCCCGCCCAGCCACTGCAGGTCGGCGAGGCCGCAGTCGCGCAGCGTGACGCGGTGCAGGACGGAGTGATCGGCGTGCACGTGGTCGAGCGCGGTGCGTTCGAGCAGGCAGTCGGTGAGGATCGCGCCGGACAGGGCGGTGCCGGTCAGGTCGGCGCGGTTGAACCGGCACTGCACGAACTGGGCCGACTTGGCGCTGCGGCCGGTCAGGGCCAGGTCGTAGAAGCCGATGGCCTGGTAGGCGGCGTCGTCGCGGAGGTCGTCCTCGTCCAGCGTGCCCAGCGTCAGGGCCCGCGGCGGGCGGGGCCGGGCCGGTCCCGGGCGGGCGGGGGAGACCGTCGGGAACGCGCCGGTGGCGAAGGTGCCGGCGGAGAAGGTGCGGCCCTCGGCCGCGTGACGCGGGGCGGGGCGCACGCCGGAGGGTGACGGCTGGAAGGGGACCGCGGGCATCGCCATGGGTGTGACGTTAGTGGCAGGAGTGACGGACCGTCACGGCGGCCCGCCACGTGTCGGCGAGAAACCGGGCACCCCGGCAAAATCGACGGGCAATCCCGGCGCCGGGTGCCTATCCTTGCGAGCGTCATGTCTGAAACGCCCCAGCCGACCAGCCTGAGCGAGCTTCGCGCTCGCCTCACCGGGCTCATGCCCCAGGACCAGCATCGGCTGCGACGCCGGATCGACGGGGCGAAGCGCTCCAGGAACGCGCAGGCGATCGCCGAGGCCATCAAGGCCGACGTCGAGCGCGCCGAGCAGCGCGTCGCCGCCCGCCGCGCCGCCCGGCCCGAGATCAGCTACCCCGAGCAGCTGCCGGTCAGCCAGCGCAAGGACGAGATCCTGGCGAAGATCCGCGACCACCAGGTGGTGATCGTGGCGGGCGAGACCGGGTCGGGCAAGACGACCCAGCTGCCCAAGATCTGTCTCGAGCTCGGCCGCGGTGTGACCGGCCAGATCGGCCACACCCAGCCGCGGCGGATCGCGGCCCGCACCGTGGCCGAGCGCGTCGCCGAGGAGCTCGGCACCGAGCTGGGCGCGACCGTCGGCTTCAAGGTGCGCTTCACCGACCAGTCCTCGGACCAGACCATGGTCAAGGTGATGACCGACGGCATCCTGCTGGCCGAGATCCAGCAGGACCGGCTGCTGCGCCGCTACGACACGCTCATCATCGACGAGGCCCACGAGCGCAGCCTGAACATCGACTTCATCCTCGGGTACCTCAAACAGCTCCTGCCCCGCCGCCCCGACCTGAAGATCATCATCACGTCGGCGACGATCGACCCGGAGCGGTTCTCGCGGCACTTCGGCGACGCGCCCATCGTGGAGGTGTCGGGGCGCACCTACCCGGTCGAGGTGCGCTACCGGCCCCTCGAGGCGCCCGACGAGGGGGCCGAGGAGGTCGACCAGTTCGACGCGATCTGCATGGCCGTCATGGAGCTGCAGGACGAGGGCCCCGGGGACGTGCTCGTCTTCCTCAGCGGCGAGCGCGAGATCCGCGACGCCGCCGACGCGCTGACCAAGCTGGACCTGCCGAACACCGAGATCCTGCCGCTGTTCGCCCGGCTCTCCTTCGCCGAGCAGCACCGGGTCTTCCAGCCGCACTCCGGCCGCCGGGTGGTGCTGGCGACCAACGTGGCCGAGACCTCGCTGACCGTCCCCGGCATCAAATACGTCGTGGACCCCGGCACGGCGCGCATCTCGCGGTACAGCCACCGCCTGAAGGTGCAGCGCCTGCCCATCGAACCCGTCTCGCAGGCCTCGGCCAACCAGCGCAAGGGCCGCTGCGGGCGCACGTCCGACGGCGTGTGCATCCGGCTCTACAGCGAGGACGACTTCAATGCCCGGCCGGAGTTCACCGACCCGGAGATCCTGCGCACCAACCTGGCGTCGGTCATCCTGCAGATGATCTCGCTCGGCCTCGGCGACCTGGGCGCGTTCCCGTTCATCGACCCGCCCGACCGGCGCAACGTCACCGCCGGCGTGCAGCTGCTGGAGGAGCTCGGCGCGCTCGAGCCGGGCCCGCACCTGACCCCGCTGGGCCGCCGCCTGTCCCAGCTGCCGGTCGACCCGCGGCTGGCCCGCATGGTGCTGGAGGCGGAGAAGAACGGCTGCGTGCGCGAGGTCATGGTGATCACCGCGGCGCTGTCCATCCAGGACCCGCGCGAGCGCCCGGCCGACAAGCAGGCCCAGGCCCAGCAGTCGCACGCCCGCTTCGCCGACAAGGACTCGGACTTCGTCGGCTACCTGAACCTGTGGAACTACCTGCAGGAGCAGCAGCGGGAGCTCTCCAGCAACCAGTTCCGCAAGCTGTGCCGGGCCGAATACCTCAACTACCTGCGCGTGCGCGAGTGGCAGGACATCTACAGCCAGCTCCGCCAGGTGCTCAAGACGATGGACGTGACGCCGAACGAGCAGCCCGCGGCGCCGCTGGCGATCCACGTCTCGCTGCTCGCCGGGCTGCTGTCGCAGATCGGGCTCAAGGAGGCGGACAAGCACGAGTATCTCGGCGCCCGCAACGCCCGCTTCGCCGTCAACCCGGGCTCCGCGCTGTTCCGCAAGACGCCCCGCTGGGTGATGGCCGCCGAGCTGGTCGAGACCACGCGGCTGTGGGCCCGGGTGGTGGCCCGCATCGAGCCCGAGTGGATCGAGCCGCTGGCCCAGCACCTCGTGAAGCGGCAGTACAGCGAGCCGCACTGGGAGCGCAAGCAGGCCGCGGTGATGGCGGTCGAGCGGGTGACGCTCTACGGGGTGCCGATCGTCACCAACCGGAAGGTCAACTACGGCCGCATCGACCCGGCGCTGTCCCGCGAGCTGTTCATCCGGCACGCGCTGGTCGAGGGCGACTGGGAGACCCAGCACGCCTTCTTCGCCGAGAACCGCCGGCTGCTCGGCGAGGTGGAGGAGCTCGAGGCCCGGGCCCGCCGCCGCGACCTGCTCGTCGACGACGAGACGCTGTTCGAGTTCTACGACGGCCGGCTGCCCGAGGAGGTGGTCTCCGGCCGCCACTTCGACAGCTGGTGGAAGAAGACCCGCCGGGAGTCCCCGGACCTGCTCACGTTCGACCCGGCGATGCTCGTCAACGCCGGCGCGGACGCGGTGCAGCAGGCGCAGTACCCGGACGCCTGGGAGCAGGACGGGCGCCGTTTCGCGCTCACGTACCAGTTCGAGCCCGGCACCGAGGCCGACGGCGTGACCGTCCACATCGGACTGCCGCTGCTCGGCCAGGTGCGCGCCGGCGACTTCGCCTGGCAGGTGCCGGGGCTGCGCGAGGAGCTCGTGACCGCGCTCATCAAGTCGCTGCCGAAGGCGACCCGGCGCAACTTCGTCCCGGCCCCCGACACCGCCCGCGACGCCCTCGCCGACATGGCGCCCCGCGACGGCGAGCTGCTCGACGCGCTCGAGCTGGCGCTGCGGCGCATGACCGGGGTCTCGGTGCCGCGCGCCGAGTGGGACTGGTCGAAGGTGCCCGAGCACCTGAAGATGACCTTCCGCGTCGTCGACGACGCCGGGAAGGTCCTCGGGGAGGGCAAGGACGCGGCGGTACTGCGCGAGCGCCTCGCCCCCAAGGTGCGCGAGACGGTCGCCGAGGCGGCCGTGGACGTGACCCGCAAGGGCGCCACGAGCTGGGAGTTCGGCACCCTGCCGCGCAGCCTGTCGCGCACGGTCGCCGGGCACACCCTCACCGTCTATCCGGCCCTGGTCGACGAGGGCGCCTCGGTCGCGGTGCAGGCCTTCGACCTGCCCGCGCGGCAGGAGTACGAGATGTGGCGCGGCACCCGCCGCCTGCTGCAGCTCACGCTCCCGCCGCCGGCGCGGTTCGTGCAGGGCCGCCTGTCGAACGAGGCCAAGCTGGCGCTGAGCCGCAACCCGCACCGCAACGCCGTCGACCTGCTCGAGGACTGCGCGGCCTGCGCCGTGGACCAGCTCATGACCGACGCGGGCGGGCCGGCCTGGGACGAGGCCGGGTTCGCCGCGCTGCGGGACAAGGTGCGGGCCGACCTCGTCGACCTGACCCTCGACGTGGTCGGCAGCGTGCGCAAGATCCTGGCCGCGGCCTACGACGTCGAGCAGCGCCTGGCCCGCACCAAGAACCCGCTGCTGCTGCCGGCCCTGACCGACATGCGCGGGCAGCTGAGCCGACTGGTGTACCGCGGCTTCGTCACCGACACCGGCTGGCAGCGCCTGCCGGACCTGGAGCGCTACCTGCGCGGCATCGAGCGGCGCCTGGAGAAGGTGCCGACCGACACCGGGCGCGACCGCGAGCGGATGCTCACGGTGCAGGAGGTGCAGCAGGAGTACGACCAGCTGGTGTCCTCCATGACCATGACGCCCCAGCTGCGCGAGATCCGCTGGATGATCGAGGAGCTGCGGGTCGGGCTCTTCGCGCAGGCTCTCGGCACCGCCTACCCGGTGTCCGACGTGCGGATCTACCGGGCGATGGACGCGCTGCCGGGCTGATCGCGGTCCCGGCCGCGCAGCACCGGGGCGAGCACCGCGATGGCGGCGGCGAGCCCGGCCAGGCCCAGCAGCGCCCGGCCCAGCCCGATCGCGTCGGCCAGGGCGCCGATGAGCGGCGGGCCGACCAGGAGCGAGCCGTAGCCGATGCTCGTCACGAGCGCGATCGCCTCCGCGGGCCGGTCGGTCTCCCCGGCGGCGCTGACCGCGGCCGGGAACACCAGGCACACGCCCAGGCCCCAGAGCAGGGCCCCGGCGTACATCGGCCCGGTGCCCGGGGCGAGCACGGCGGCGGCGATCCCGGCCACGCCGAGCAGCGCGCCGAGCCGGACGGCGCGGGCCCGGCCGAGGCGGGCGACGGCGGTGCTGCCCGCGAACCGGCCCACGGTCATGGCGGTGGCGAAGAGGGTGTACCCCAGCGCCGCCGAGGACTGCGAGAGCCCCCGCCCGGTGTGCAGGAAGAGCGCGAGCCAGTCGCCCGCGGCGCCCTCGACGACCGTCGCGCACAGCGTGGCCAGCCCGATGAGCAGCAGCGCCCGGCCCGCGGAGAGTCGCCGGCGCGCGTGTGCCGCGGCGGCCCCGGCCTCGGTGCGCCCGTCCGTGCGCTCGTCGAGGAAGAGGGTCAGTCCGGCGTACGTCACCGCCAGCGACACCACCGCGGCCCCCGCGAGGTGCGGCCCGGCGCCCAGCCCCGTGCGGGCCGCGAGGGATCCGGCCGCCGCCCCGCCGATCGAGCCGAGGCTCCAGCAGGCGTGGTACCGCGGCATCCACTCCCGGCCCGCGCGCCGGTCCACGAAGCTGCCCTGCACGTTCATGGCCACGTCCCAGGAGCCGTACGCGAGCCCGAGCGCGAACAGCGCCCCGGCGAGCGTCCACAGCGAGCCCGCGAGCCCGGCCGCGGCGAGGGCGGCGGCGGAGACGAGCGCGGTGCCGGCCACCCAGGCGCGGCTGCCGAAGCGGCGGCAGGCGTGCCCGGTCACGGGCATGGAGACCAGCGAGCCGAGGCCGAGGGCGAGCAGGGCCCGGCCGAGTTCGCCCGGGCCGATGCCGAGCCGCTCGACGACCGCGGGGATGCGCGACACCCAGCCGCCGACGATCGCGCCGCTGGCTGTGAAGACGAGGGCCGTGCCGAGCGCGGCCTTGTTCACCGCCGGCTAGAGGTCTTCGGGGCGGCGGAAGATGACGGTCTGGTCGTTGCCGGGAGCGGGTCCCGGGCCGGGTCCAGCACCGGGAACGGGGCCGTTGCCGGGCTGGATGATCTGGGTGGGGCCCGGCGGCCCGCCGAGGCCCGGGTTGATCATCTGCGTCTGCGCGGCCGGGGAGCCGTAGGTCTGCGGCTGGGGCGGCGTGCCGTAGGTCGTGGGCTGCGGCTGGGAGCCGTAGAAGCCCTGCGGCGCCGGGACGACCGGGTGCATGCCCGTGTCGGGCTCGTTGCGGTCCTTGCGCCGGAAGTAGAAGAGGCTGCCGATCAGGCCGAGCGCGCCGACGATGGCGATGATGCCGACCCACAGGCCCATGCTCATCCCGCCGCCGCTGCCGTTGGTGCGGTTCGTGGCCGGCCCGGTGGTCTCGATGGCGACGCCGTTGCCGGCCTCGGGCACCCCGAAGCTGCCGTCGTCGCTGATGCCCGGCGTCTCGCTGGCCGACAGGCTCGAGGTCTTGGTCGGCTTGGCCGACTTCCCCGTCGCCGACGGGGTCGGGCCGCCGGTGGCGCGCAGCTGGAAGTTGTCGGCGTTGCCGTGCTCGACCTGGACGCGCCCGGCGGCCTGCCCGGCGGTCTTCACGGTGAGCGTGAACTGGCCGCTGGCGGACTTGTCGGCGGCCAGGGTGCCGCTGGAGCGGCAGGTCGCCGCCCGTCCGCCGCTGCCGACCGCGCAGCCGGGGTTGTCGGCCGGGTCCAGCACCGCGTTGCCCGGCGCCGCCATGGCCACGGTCACGCCGGTGACCGGCTGCTTCGTGTTGTTCTTGACCACGAAGCGGACCTGGACCTTGTCGCCGACCTTGCCCTGGACGCTGTTGTCGACCTTGATCTCGAGCTGGTCGGCGGCCCAGGCGGGCGTCGCGGCGGCCCCGATCAGGCCGACGCCGAGGGCCGCGACGGCAGCCGCCGCCGCGCTCCAGCGCCGCATCCTCCTGATGTCAGTCATAGCTTCGGCGGACGATAGCAGGCTTCGTCAACGATCGGTGTCGGCCCTCTGGCTGGACGAATCGGGCGCGGGCGACTGAAACAGCCGAAACAGCCACCACAGCGACGGTGCGAGCACGGCGGCACCGCCGAGGACGGCCCACAGGGTGGCGCGTGTCACGGCCGGGGCCGCGGCCGTGGCGGAGATCGTGGTGGCGGGCGGGAGCAGGTACGGGTGCTGCGCCGCCGCCCAGCCCCAGAGCACCGCGGCCACGGCGAGGCCCGCGGTGAGCCGCACGGCCACGTAGCGGCCGGCCGCCAGCAGCGCGATCGAGGCCAGCCCGGCCAGCGCCGAGAGCGCCACGAGCGCGGCCGGCACCGGGCGCAGCAGCCGGTCGGCCAGCCAGCCGGCGTCGGCCCGCACGACGAGCAGCCCGGCCACGGCGAGGACCCCGGTGCCGGCCCCGGCCCAGAGCGCCCGGCGGCGCATCCCCGCGACGAGGTCCGGGTCGTGGCGCTCGGCGTCGCGGCAGAGGAAGACGGCGGCGAGGTACGCGCACACGGCCACCGCGAGCGCCCCGGTCGCCACCGAGGTCGGGTTCCACCACGACGTGAGCAGGTCGCCCCGCCCGGCCGTCCAGGGCGGGACGCGCCCGGAGGCGATGCCGCCGGCCACGGCGCCGAAGCAGAACGGGGTCACGAGCGAGGAGAACGCGAACAGGGCGCCGAACAGCCGCTCCCGGCCGACGGTGTCGCTGGTCTTGCGGAACGCGAACCCGGCGCCGCGGCCGATGATGCCCAGCGCGGCCCCCGTGAGCGGCACGTACATGGTCGCGGCCACGCCCGCGAAGACGGCCGGGAAGCCGGTCCACAGCAGCACCACGGCGAAGATGAGCCAGACGTGGTTGGCCTCCCACACCGGGCCGATCGCGTGCTCGATGAGGGAGCGCCGGCGCCGGCCCGAGCGGGCGCCGCCGGCGAAGAGGTCCCAGAACCCGGCGCCGAAGTCGGCGCCGCCGAAGAGGGCGTAGGCGGTGACGGCCGCGAAGAGCACGACCAGGAGCGCGTCGGCGGCCCGCATCACGGCACCGGGAAGGTGTCGACGTCGGACTCCTGCGGCGCGACGGGCACCGGCCGGTCCCTGGCCAGGCGGCGGAGCACGAAGACGGTGGCGACGGTCAGCAGGGCGTACACGATGGTCAGCACGACAAGCCCGGTGCGCAGTCCGGGGGCGGTGTTCACGGCGTCGTGGGTGCGCAGGACCCCGTAGACGACCCACGGCTGCCGGCCGGTCTCGGTGGTGGTCCAGCCGGCCTCGAGGGCGAGGACGGCGGCCGGGCCGCACAGCGCGGCGGCGCGCAGGAACCAGCGGTTGGTGAGCCAGCCGCGCCGCCATCGCCAGATGAAGGCGAACAGGGCGGCGACGCCCAGCATGGCGAAGCCGGCCCCGACCATGAGCTGGAACGACCAGTGCACGATGTTGACCGGCGGGCGCTGGTCCGCCGGCACCGTGTTCAGCCCGGTGATCTCCGCGTCCGGGTCCCAGTGGGCCAGCAGGCTCAGGGCGTTGGGGATCTCGATGGCGTAGCGCATCTCCCCGTCGATCGCGACCCCGCCGACGTGCAGCGGCGCGCCCCGCTGGGTCTCGTACACCCCCTCGATCGCGGCCAGCTTGACCGGCTGGTAGTCGGCGACGAAGTGCGCGGCCCAGTCGCCGACGCCGACCTGGACCGGGGCCATCACGGCGGCGACGGTGAACGGCACCAGGAAGCCGAGGCGGTGGTAGCGGTCGTTGCGCCCGCGCAGCAGGCCGACGGCGTAGACGGAGGCCATGCAGAAGCCGGTGACCATGAACGCGGCGACGAGCATGTGCACCGACTGGGGGCCGGTGGCCGGGTTGAACATCGCGCCGAGCGGGTCGACCCCGGTGATCTTGCCGTCCACCAGGTCGAAGCCGCGCGGCTGGTTCATCCAGGCGTTGGCGCTGACCACGCAGAAGGTGCCCACGATGCCGGCCAGCAGGATCGGCACCGCCGACCACATGTGGACCTTGGCCGGGAGCCGGTCCCAGCCGTAGAGGTAGATGCCGAGGAAGATGGCCTCGACGAAGAAGGCGAAGCCCTCCAGCGTGAAGGGCAGCCCGATCACCTGGCCGTAGGTGCCCATGAGGCCCGGCCAGAGCAGCCCCATCTCGAAGCTCAGGATCGTGCCGGAGACGGCCCCGACGGCGAAGAGCACGCCCATCGCGCGGGCCCAGCGGCGGGCCAGGAGGCGGTACTCGACCTGCCCGGTCCGGTGCCCCCTCCACTCCATGAACAGGGTGATCGCGGGCATCGCGACGCCGAAGCTCGCGATGATGATGTGCCAGCCGAGGGACAGGGCCATCTGCGTTCGTGCGGCCGCGAAGTCCCCCGGTGTCGCGGCCTCGGCGAGAACGGTCAACGGTTCCACATGGCTGTTCTATCGCCGCTCGGGGCGCGCACGCGCATCGGTCCACACGAAAGCGGCGTTGCCCACGTTCGGGAACTTTTCGCGCTTTTTACGAGTAGCATGGCTACATGTTCTGTGCCTACAGCTCGGAGGCCGGGCCGCCGCACTGGGCGAGCGCCAGCAGCAGCACGAGCACGACGAAACCGGCGTAGACGAACCGGCGCCGGCGGATGTTCTCGTACGCGTGCCACCAGGCGATCGCCGCCTCGGACGTCGGCCCGGCGATGAACGTGCGGGCGCGCGGCTGCGGCCGGGGGAGCACGAGCGGGGCGCGGCGCACGGCGTTGCTGACCGGCACCCGGCGGTCCGGCCCCGGCCGCTCGTCGCGCTCCGGCGTGACCGTGATCTGGTGCTCGTCGTCGTGCCCGGGATCGGGCTCGTGCCGGTCGGCCAGGGTCCAGCGCTCGCAGCGGCGGTGGAAGGTCCGGTCCAGGAACTCCTCGGCCGCGCCCGGCCGCCCCAGCCGGGTGCGCCGCAGCTCCAGCCAGGGCCAGCGCGTCGCCACGTCGGTGAGCACGTCGACGTAGAGATGGTCGGCGTCCTCGTCGCCGCCGACGACCCGGGAGGAGTCGCGGCGCAGCGGCTCGAGGTGCCGGGTGACGAACGCGACGTAGCCGGCCGGGGGCTCCGACGTCATCTGCATCGCACCAACGCGCATGCTCTCATCGTGGCCCCGGCCCCGGAACGTTTCAACGGGCCCCCGGGGAGTTTGCGTCCGGGTGGCATGATCGGCCCCGTGGGCTCCGCGTTACCCGTCGGCCGGGAGGTCCTCATCCCCGGCGAGCTGTCGGTCGCCATCGACGAGGGTGGCATCCGCACGGCCTCCGGCATGCTGCCCGCCCTGCTCTACACCACCGACGGGCTCGAGCGGCACGGCCAGCGCGAGATGGTCTTCGCCGTCGCGCGCACCGGCGCGCCCGCGGCGGGCTTCCCGCTCACCATGGCCCGCACCGTGCACCGCTTCGCCGCCGAGGGCCGGCTGGTCGACGCCGGCGACGTGAGCGTCTTCGGCCGGCCGGGGGTCGACGTCGACGAGCGGGTCACCGGCTTCGTCTACGCCGACCCGCCCGCCGCCCTGTCGTCCACTGTGGACCTGCCCCGGCCGCCGCTGATCGCGCTGCCGCTGCTGGGCGGGGAGACCGCGGTGGTGCAGCGCTTCGGCCACGCCCGGGTGCTCGCGCTGCTCGGCGCGCAGGAGCGGTACTACCCGCACCCGTGGTGGTTCCGGCCCGGGCGCGCCCCGGTGCTCGACGACGCCGAGTTCCGGGCGGCCACGATGCTGTCCCGCGCGCCCGCGTACAACCTGCCGTTCCTGCGCGTCGTGCACGACGGCGACCGGCTGGAGCTGTCGGTGGCGGCCGAGGAGCTGCCCGCGCTGCGCGACGCGATGCGGGAGGCGCCGGAGGTCTGCGCCTACCTGCCGGGGCTGGCCGGCACCCCGAAGACCTACGTGTGGGCGCCCGGGCAGTCGGGCCCGGCCGCGATCGTGGCGCCCGGGGGCGAGCGGGCCACCCGGCTCGCCTGCAACTTCCTGCTCATCATCCGCGACGCGACGCTCGGGGGGACCGGCCGCGTGGCGGGGGAGGGGCCCCGGCCGCCGACGGCCCGCCAGGTCGAGGACGGCTTCGCGGTCCTGCTGACCGGCGCCATGCACGCCCGCCTGCTGCAGGCCGTGGAGGCCGGCCGCCCGGTCGAGATCGGGCTGCCCGGCGGGGCCGTGCGCGCGGTCGCGTTCCGGGTCAGCGACGGCTCGCCGGAGACGGCCCCGGCCGCGGAGGGCCCGGACGCGGTGAACGCCCTGCCGCCGACGCTGCTCAACGGCGTCCCGGCGGCCACCACGATGGCCGCGGCCACCGGGAGCCCGCAGGCGCCGCGGCCGCCGGGCCGCATCGTGCTGCTCACCAGCGAGGAGCAGCTGCGGCAGGCGACCACCCCGGCCGAGCTCAGCGACTTCCTCGACCGGGCCCGGCGGGTGGTCGAGGGGCTCTTCGCGGGCGTGCGCCACCACACCGAGGAGCTCATGGTCGAGTTCCGCCTGGCCCCGAACCGTCCCGTGGCCGTGCGCATCATGGCCCGCCCGATCGCGCCGCCGCGGGAGCTGCTGGTGGTGCTGGAGCGGCAGCTGCAGGCGCTGCCGCCCCCGGCGATCCACTACACGGAGGTGGCCTTCCAGCTCCACCTGCCGATCGGGCCGGCCTCCTCCTGAGCCGCCCGCAGGGCCCACCACACGAGCGGGATCTGCAGCGGCAGGCGGCCCCAGGCCACGGCCCGCCGCGCCGGCGTCGCGTGCCGCCAATCAGATGTCGTTCGGCAGGACATCCGCACGCTGGCGGGGAAGACGGCCGCGAAGAAGCCCGCGGCCGCGAGCCCGGCCGCGCGGCGGGTGCGCGGGTGCAGCAGCCTGGCGGCCAGGGCGAGCTCGGCGGCGCCGCTGCCGTAGGTGTACGCCCGCGCCGGCCCCGGCAGCGAGCGCGGCACGATCGCGTCGTAGGGCCGGGGCTTCGCGAAGTGCGTCACCCCGGCCGCGCCCAACAGCGCCGCGAGTCCCAGCGCGGCGTTACGCGCCACCGCCGAGCCGGACGACCATCTTGCCGAGGTTCTCGCCCTTGAGCATGCCCAGGAAGGCGTCCACGGCGTGGTCGATGCCGTCCACGAACGTCTCGGCGACCTTGACCTTGTCCTCCCGCAGCCAGCCCACCATCTCCTCGGTGAAGGCCTCGCGGCGCGACCAGTGGTCGAGCACGAGGAAGCCCTGCATCGTGAGGCGCTTGCTGATGAGCAGGCTCAGGTTGCGGATGCCCTTGGCGTCGGGAGTGTTGTACTGCGAGATCGCCCCGCAGACCGCGATCCGCCCGTGCAGGTTCATCCGGAACAGCGCCTCCTCGAGCTGCTCGCCGCCGACGTTGTCGAAGTAGACGTCGATGCCGTCCGGCGCGAGGCGCTTGAGCTGGGTGCGGATGTCTCCGTCGCGGTAGTTGAAGGCGGCGTCGAAGCCGAGCTCCTCGGTGAGGTAGCGCACCTTCTCCGCCGACCCGGCCGAGCCGATCACGAGGCGGGCGCCGCGCAGCCGGGCGATCTGCCCGACCAGCGTGCCGACGGCCCCGGCCGCACCGGAGACGAACACCGTCTCCTCGGGGCGCATCCGGGCCACGTCGAGCAGGCCGGCGTAGGCGGTCAGGCCGGGCATGCCGAGCACGCCGAGGTAGGCCGAGGCCGGGGCGGCCGCGGTGTCGACCTCGCGGACGCGCTCGGCGTCGAGCAGCGCATACTCCCGCCACCCGAGCCCGTGCAGGACGCTCGCGCCGACCTCGACGTCCGGGCTCTGCGACGCCACCACGGTGCCGACGGCCCCGCCGTCCAGCGGGGCGCCGAGCTGGAAGGGCGCGACGTAGGACTTCACGTCGTTCATCCGGCCGCGCATCGCGGGGTCGACGGACATCACCTCGTTGCGGACGACCACCTGCCCGGGGCCGGGCTGCGGCACCGGCTCCGTCCTCAGCTCGAAGTCCGAAGTGGACGGAAACCCGTCGGGGCGCGCCGCGAGATACCAGACCCGGTTCTGCTCGCTCATGCCGAGACCTCGATGTGCACCTCGATGTTGCCGCGGGTGGCGTTGGAGTAGGGGCAGACCTGGTGCGCGGCGTCGGCGAGGGCCTGGGCGGTCGCCGCGTCCGTGGCCGGGAGGGTCACCGTGAGCCACACCTCGAGGCCGAAGCCGCCGGCGTCGTTCGGGCCGATGCCGACCCGCGCCTGCACCTGCGAGCCCTCGACCGCCGGGAGCGCGCTCTGGCGGCGGGCCACGCTGCGCAGCGCGCTGTGGTAGCAGGCCGCGTAGCCGGCCGCGAAGAGCTGCTCGGGGTTGGTCGCCTCGCCCGCGCCGCCCATCTCCTTGGGCATGCGCACGTCGAGGTCGAGGATCCCGTCGGAGCTCGTCACGTGTCCGTTGCGTCCGTCACCGGACGCGGTGACCTCAGCGGTGTAGAGCACCTGCATCGATTTCTCCCTGTCGCTGGAGTGCGGCGGTGAGCCGCACGAGGGTGTCGCGGAGCTCCTCGAGCTCGCCCAGGCCGAGGCCGCCGTCGCAGACCAGGCGGGCCGGGATGCCGGCCGCCCGCGTCCGCAGCGCCGAACCCTCGGCGGTGAGGCGCACGGTGACCGAGCGCTCGTCGTCGGCGCGCCGCTCCCGGGCCACGAGGCCGGCCGCCTCGAGGCGCTTCAGCAGCGGCGAGAGCGTGCTGGAGTCCAGCCGCAGCGCCGCGCCGAGGTCCTTGACCGTCCGCTGGTCCTGCTCCCACAGCGCGAGTAGGACCAGATACTGCGGGTAAGTCAGGCCGAGGTCGTCGAGCAGGGGCCGGTAGCGCGCCGTGACCGCGCGGGTGGCGGTGTAGAGCGCGAAGCAGACCTGCCGGTCGAGTGGGAGGACGTCCACGAGCAGAAGCCTATCGCGCGATTCAGTCGTGCGCGACTTAAGTTGCGGCCGTCATACTCGTCGCATGCGCCGGTACGCCCTGTGGTCCTCCGCCGCCGCGCCCGTCCTGCTCGTCGGCGGGTGGACGATCGCCGCGGCCGTGCAGGCCGGCGGGTTCGACTCGCTGCGCGAGACGATCAGCGCCCTGGCCGGGGTCGAGGCCGACCACCGCTGGGTGATGACGCTGGCGCTGCTCGGCGTCGGGATCTGCCACGTGGTCACCGCGCGCGGGCTGGACTCGATCGCGGTGCCCGCCCGGGTGATGCTCGGCGTGGGCGGGGTCGCGACCGTGCTCGTCGCCGCGTTCCCGCTGCCCGCCGGCGGCACGTCGGGCCCGCACCAGGCGGCCGCCACGATCGCGTTCGCCTGCCTCGCGCTGTGGCCGGCCCTGTGGCGCAACCCGGGCGCGGCGGCGGCCCGGCCCCCGGCCGGCGTGATGGTCCCGGCGGCCCTGGCGCTCGCCGCGCTCGTCCTGCTCTTCACCGTGGCCCTGGGCACCGGGGTGCTGGTCGGGCTGGCCGAGCGGCTCGCGGCCGGCGCGCAGGCGGTCTGGCCCCTCGTCACGGTGCTGCTGCTGCGCCGGGCCGGCCACCGATGAGCCCTCACGCGTACTCGTCGATGCCCGCCAGCTTCGAGGGGTTCGGCACGAGGTAGGGGCCCGCGATGCGCCCGTCGATCACGGCGATGCTCAGCGGGTACCGCCGGCGCCCGTCGATGAGCAGCGCCGGGTGCCCGTTGAGGATCGCGGGCCGGTCGGTGAGGCGGCGACCGGCCGCCGCGACGAAGAACCGGATCGCCCGGTCCCGCCCGCGGATCGGGTTGCGGGCCGAGCGCGCCAGGCCGCCGCCGTCGCTCCACACCACCACGTCGTCGTGCAGCATCCGCTCGAGCCGCGCGACGTCGCCCTCCCGGGCCGCGGCCAGGAACCCGTCGAGCAGGCGGGCGATCTCGGCCGGGTCGGTGCTGAAGCGCGCCGCGCCTGCCGGGCCCGCAGCGCGTCCACGGCGAGCCGGGCGACCACGCGGGTGAGGTAGCGGCGGGGCTCGGCGACGTCCGACCGGTCGGCGGCGCTCCAGCGCAGGTAGGCCTCCTGCGGCACGTCCTCGGCGTCGTGGACGCTGCCGAGCATGCGGTAGGCGAGACCGTAGAGCATCGGCCGGTGCTCGGCGAAGCGTTCCATCCGCCGATTGTCTAGGGTTTCGGCATGACCTCGAACTGGCGGCACCTGCCGCCCGCCGCCCGTGCCATCGCCGTCGCCTCGGTCGAGGCCGTCGAGGCGGCGCGGGCGCGCGACGAGGCGGCCTACTCGGACGCGGTCGAGCGGCTCGGCGGGCTCGACCCGGAGCAGACCGGGCGGGTGCTCGGGGCGGTGGTGCGCACGCTGCTGGAGCAGCGGCACCCGGACGGGCTCGACGGCGACGACATCCGGGCCGCGCTGGAGCACGCGGTGCGCTCGGCGGGGCAGTGGCGTGACGTCGACCCGCAGGTCATGGTGGTGCTGCTGATCGGGGCGCTCGGCATCCACGAGACCGGCGAGGACGCCCCGGTGCCGCCGCGCGCGCTCGCGGCCCACGCGCCGCTGCTCATCGACGACCTGCTGGGCGACCGGAGCTTCGCCGGATTGCTGACCCGGGCCTTCGCCGAGATCGAGCGCGCCGAGATCAACGACTGACGGCCCGGCTCAGCGGAACCCGCCGCGGAACCGGCGGAAGAAGCCGCCCTCCGGTGGCAGCGGCGGCGCGGCCGGGGGCGCGCTCGTGCGCTGGCGGGCGATCGGCCGGTCGTAGTCGGTCCGCGCGATCGCGTCGACGACCTGCGCCTCGGTGAAGTGCTCGGACCCCTCGATCATCGGGACGAACCCGACAAGGATGCCGTCGCGCATCACCTGCGCCTCCAGGCCGGCGGTGCCGTCGGTGTCCCACACCGCGACCCGGCCGTCGAACAGCTGCACCCGGACGCCGAACTGGCTCAGCCCGGCCTTCGCCATCTCCACGTGGGCCGGCACGCCGCGCTGACGCAGCGCGTCGACGACCCTGCGCGCCTCGAACTCGTCCATCCCGGAACGTTACCGCTGCACGCTGGGAGACGGCTGAGCGCGAGGCGCGAGGATCATGTACGACGACGGCTCACTTGGACGGCTGCGGCAGCTCGCAACTGATCTTCGGGTTGACCCCGAGATAGTTCAGCGGCCCCGCGATGATGGTGACCGCGATGGTGCCGGCCTTCGCGCAGTTCGCCTCGTCGCTGTTGAAGTAGCCGCGCTGACCCGCCGCGATGACGCCGATGATCAGCCAAATGACGAGAATGACCCCGCCGATCGAGGAACCCCGGCCCACTGCCTGCCTCCTTCTGAATGAGATCGACGGATTGATACCCCCGGGCGCCCCTGCCGCAAACCCCGTGCGTGACCCGCGTCGCTTTCGCTGTCGGCTTGGCAGCAAAGGGGGAGTGAACGGCGCCCGCGATCTCCTAGCGTGGCTCTCGCACGTTCTTCCGACGCGATTCTGGGAGTACCACCGATATGAGCGACGACGACTTCACGAGCTTCAGCACCGACCTCGACGGCAACGGCACCGACGACCCGGCGGCGATCTACACGCTCGACGACGGCAGCAATGTGCTCGTCGGCGACCTCGACCACGACGGCCAGTTCGACGTCGCGGCCCTCGACAGCGACGGCGACGGCGTCTACGAGCAGCTGTACGACGCGAGGACCGGCGAGGTCACGGACCTGACCGGCGACTCGGACCCCTCGGTCGCCGCCGACTACGACGGCTCCGGCGGCAACCTGGACGGCGACGTGAGCAGCGCCGACAGCGGCAGCTCCTCGGACGGCGGGTACTACGACGCGGCCGCCGTCTCCGACATGATGGCGATGCAGCACGAGGCCACGATGTCGGTGATCAACAACATCTGACGCGCGCGTGTGAAACGGCCGCCCGGGACACCGGGCGGCCGTTATACATGGTGCCTGTGAGCCCTCTCCTCGTCGCCGACCTCGTCGGCATCGCCGTGTTCGCGGCCTCCGGCGCCACCGCCGGGGTGGCCAAGCGGCTGGACCTGTTCGGCGTGGTGTTCGTCGGCTTCACCGCGGCGCTGGGCGGCGGGATCATGCGCGACGTCTTCGTGAACGTCCAGCCCAACGCGTTCGTGGACTGGCGCTACGCCGTGGTCGCGGTGCTGACCGCGGCCGCCACCTTCTGGCTGCACCCGGCCGTGAGCCGGCTGCGCTGGACGGTGCTCGTGCTGGACGCCGCCGGGCTGGGGCTGTTCGTGGTGACCGGCACGCTCAAGGCGCTCGACGCGGGCCTGCCGCCGATCGGCGCCTGCATCATCGGCATGATCACGGGCATCGGCGGCGGCCTGGCCCGCGACCTGCTCACCGGCGAGATCCCGACGGTGCTGCGCCGCGAGATCTACGCCGTGGCCGGGCTGATCGGGTGCGCCTCGGTCGCGGCGCTGGACGCGACGCACGTGCGGCGGCCGATCGCCATCGCGCTGGCCGCCACCCTGACGTTCGTGCTGCGCATGGTGGCCATCCGCCGCAACTGGTCCGCCCCGACCCCGGCCGGCGGCACCGAGCCGCGCGGGGAGTCCTGACACGGACGGGTATTCCTGACACGAGATGGCAGGAATGGGCGCGAAGATCGGGGCATGACTGGATTCGCGAGCCTCATCATGGTCAACATCGACTGCGCCGAGCCGCCGGTGCTGGCCACCTTCTACAGCGAGGTCCTCGGCTGGGACGTGACGCACAGCCAGGCCGAGTACGCCATGATCAGCGACGGCACGACGTCGATCGGGTTCGGGCAGCTGCCCGCGTACGAGGCGCCGACGTGGCCCGAGGGCCCGTCGCCGAAGCAGTTCCACCTCGACTTCTACGTGGACGACCTCGCCGACGCCGAGGCCCGCGCGCTCAAGCTGGGCGCGACGAAGCCGGAGTTCCAGCCGGGCGCCGAGCGCTACACGGTGCTGCAGGACCCGGCCGGCCACCCGCTCTGCCTCTGCCTGCGCTCGTAGGAGCCGGCACGGCCACAGAACACCTAGCGGCTCAGAACACCTAGCGGCTCAGGACACCTAGCGGCTCAGGGTGGAGCCCGAGACGGACGGCGGCCTCGCGCCGAGGAAGAAGATGCCGGGGAAGCCGTCCGTCTCGAAGCCGGCGCTCGGGTTCTTGCGCAGGGTCGAGCCCTCGATCGACATGGTGCCGGTGCGGTCGTTGCTCACGAAGAAGACCGCGCCGCCGCCCTCGTTGGCCTTGTTCTGCTCGATCAGCGTGCCGGCGAGCTTGACGGTGAAGTTGTCGCCGTCGCAGTAGATCGCGCCGCCGCTGCCGCCGCCGGGGGTGCCGGAGCGGGCCGGGTTGGCACCGCGGCCGACGGCCGAGTTGTAGGAGAAGAGGCTGTTCAGGACCACCCAGGAGACCTGGATGCTGCTCAGCGCGCCGCCGTTCGCGCACACGCCGCCCTGGCCGGATGCGCCGCCGAACGTGCTGCCGACGATGTAGACGGGCTTGTTCTGGTACTGGCTGAGCACCCGCACCGCGGCGCCGCCCAGGTCCGGGCCGGTGTCGTCGCAGCGGTTGCGCACGAACTTGGTGTTGACCGCCTTGAAGCGCCCGCCGCGCACGAGGATCGCGCCGCCGCCCCCGCCCTCGGTCTTGTCGCCAGTCGAGTTGCCGTCGGCGAAGACGATGTTCTGCACCGTCAGTGCGGGGGTCGCCTGGTCCTGGCAGTGGTCGGTGGTCCACTCGAGGCTCTTGTCGCAGGTGTTCTGGTACAGAATCCGGCGCTTGCCCTCGCCGCTCAGCGTCACCTTGCCGCCGCCGTCGATGACCACCTTGGCCGAGCGGTTGCGGACCTTCGCGGTCTGCTTGACCACGATGGTCACCGCGCCCGGGCCGCAGTTGAACGTGATCACCCCGCCGCCCGAGACGGCCGAGACGAAGCTCTCCGAGGTGCAGCTGGCCGGGCTGCCGTCGCCGACCACCTTCGTCGGCTGGGCCGTGCTCTCGGCCTTGGCCTCGGCCGGGATCGCCGCCTTGCCGGACGGGTTGCCGAAGGCGAACGGGGCCGCGGCGGCGGCCTGGCCGGTGCTCGACGCGCCGGGGGCGGCCCCGAGGGCGCCGACGCCGGCCGAGTCCGGCTCCGCGCCGCCCGGCGCGGAGGAGCCGGCGGCGGCGGATTCGTGCTCGCCGGGAGCGGCCGCACCCGGCCCGTCCTGGCCGCAGCCCGCCAGCGCGAGCGCCGCCACCAGCAGCATTGCCCCGAAGCGCTTTCGCATTGGGCGATGGTAGCCCGGGGGCCCCGGCGCACTGGTGATGCCCATGTGACGCTCAGCGGCGGCGCAGCTCGCGGTCCCAGTCCACGGCCGCCGACTCCAGGGCCTCCGTGGTCAGGTCGAGGGTCACGGGGTAGTCGAACGTCATCTCGCGCTCGGGGCCGAGCCACTCGGGGGCGGTGGAGCGGGAGAAGCCGACCACGAGGCGGGGCTCGCCGACCTCGTGCTCGTCGATGGTGAAGGACAGGTCCGCGAACGTGAGGCGGTCCTGCAGCTCGATGCGGCCCTTCGCGGCCTTGAGCAGCCAGTCGGCCAGGCGCTTGGCCTCCTCCGCGGTCAGGGCCGGGGCCCGGAACCGCCAGGCCCGCCCGTCGAGCGCGTCGACGGCCCCCTCGACGAGCAGCGGCTCGCCGGCCGCCTTGATCACTCGCAACTCGACGAAGGCCCCGGTGCGCGTCTGCAGTCTCACGCGCCCAGCATCGCAAACCGCCGGGCGCCCCACTACAGGCGAAAGGGCGGTTCGCAAGGGCGGATACGGTACCCCCATGAGACCGCACCTGGCCGAGCACCTCGACCTGCAGCCGCACCCCGAGGGCGGCTGGTACCGCGAGACCTGGCGCTCGCCGGTGACCCTCGACCCGCCCGGCTACGACGGCCCCCGCAGCGCCGCCACCGCGATCTACTTCCTGCTGCACCCGGGCGAGGAGTCCGCCTGGCACGTGGTCCGCTCCGACGAGCTGTGGTTCTGGCACTCGGGCGGCCCGCTGACGCTGCGCCTCGGCGGCTCCGGCGACCGGCCCGGCCCCGGCCCGGAGGCGCTGCTCGGCGCGGATGTCGCGGCCGGTCAGCGCCCCCAGGTCCTCGTGCCCGGCGGCGTCTGGCAGTCCGCCGCCCCCGCCGGCGACGAGCCGGTGCTGGTCAGCTGCGTCGTGGCGCCCGGCTTCGACTTCGCCGACTTCCGCCTGTCCGGCTGACCGCGCGATTCCCGGGACAATTCCGCGCGTATCCCACGCGTGGTATTCGGCGGTTTCCGGCGGTTGATGGCCCGACGGTTCATGAGCCGTCAGTTCATGACCCGCCGGGCGAAACGGAACGCGTAGACGCTGGAGACCTTCACGCCGCCGCGTTCGGTCGACGCGTGCACCATGCGGCCGCCGCCGATGTAGATGCCCACATGGCCCGAGCTCGGGAACACCAGGTCGCCCGGCTGCAGGTCGCCCCGCGACACCGGGCGCCCGACGCCGGCGAGGCCGCCGGTCGAGCGCGGCAGCGCGATGCCCAGGTTGCGGTACGCGGCGACGACGAGCCCCGAGCAGTCGAACGCGTCCGGGCCGGTGGAGCCGAACGCGTAGTCCTTGCCGACCTGGGCCATCGCGAAGCCGACGACGCCGCCGGAGTACCCGGCGCCGTTGGGTGCGGCGGCGGTGCGGCGGGTCTTGGGGCGCGGGGCCGGCTTCGAGGCGGGCGGCCGGGTGGCGCGCGACCGGGTCGCCGGGGCGGTCTTCGGCGGGCGGGAGGCCCGGGTCGACCGGGAGGCCCGGGCGCCGGTGGCCCGGGCGGACTCCGTGACCGGTGCGGCCGCCGGGGCGGGTGCGGCGGGCGCGGGCGGCTGCGCGGGACGGATGCCCCGGGAGACGCCGCGCAGCTCGGCCAGGCGGTCCGGGAACTCGGCGGTGGTGCGGGGGCCGGGCGCGGCCTGAGCCGGGGCCGGCTGGGCCGCGTGGGTCGAGTTGCCGCTCATCAGCGCGCCGCCGAGGACGGTGCAGACGATGGTGCAGGCGGTCGTGGCCGCCGCCAGGTTGCGGCGTACGTCATGTCTGGACAGGTGTGGCTCCCCGTTCGGCCCGGGGCACTCGTGCGCTCCTCCGATCCGCTGACCAAACCGCGGCCGGCGCGGCGGCGAATGGTGCCCGCCGCGCCGGATCGGAAGACCCGGGCAATGATCTCTGCCGAGAGCCAAAGTAGAACCGACGCATCCGATTTGCCGGTCATTTGCCGAAAAATTCCCGCATCGGCGGGGTTCATTCCGGATGTACCGGCGGAAAACAGACCCGTCGATCAAGCTTTCGATGCCGGTGGTTCCGCCTCGGAGATGTCCGCCACCGTGGCGCCCAGGGCCTCGATGGCGGCGTCGGCCGCCACCGCGAGGGCAATCCCGTGACGGCCGCCGCCCAGGCTGATCGCGCGGCCTCGGATGCGCTCGTCGGCGATGACCGGCCACGCCGTCGTGGAGCCGAACGGGGTGATCGTGCCGCGCTCGAACCCGGTCGCGGCCTTGGCCGTGGCCGCGTCCGGCATCGACATGCGGGCCACGCCGAGCAGGGCCCGCAGCTTCGGCCAGGAGATGACCCGGTCGCCGGGGACGAGCACGAAGCGGTAGTCGTCGTCGGCGAGCCGGACCACGATCGTCTTCACCACGTCGGCGACCGCGACCCCGCGGGCCGCGGCGGCCTCGGCCAGGCTGCGCACGGGCCCGTGCTCGACGACCCGGTAGCCGATGCCGCTGGCGGCCACCGCCGCGACGGCCGGATTGCCGCTCACGGGACCAGCGGCCGGACGCGTTCGGCCACGAACCGTACAAAACCCTCCGGATCCGGATCGTCGGGCGTCGGCTGCAGGATCACCCGGTCGGCGCCCGCCTCCGCCCAGCGGCGCACGCCCGCGGCGATCACGTGCTCGTCCCCGGCGATCAGCACGTCGGCGTCGGCGGTGTAGTTCCAGCGCACCCGCTCGGCCGCCAGCCGCGCCTCGGCGCCCGGCCCGGTCGCGGCGTGCAGGTACATCACGATCTCGTGGCCGCCGGTGCGCCCCGCGGCCGTGCGGCCCTCCTCGACCAGGGCACGGGCGCGGCGTACCCCGTCGATGTCGGTGCCCGCCGTGAGCACCGTGCCGTCGGCGACCTCCCCGGACAGCCGGAGCGTCCTGGGACCCGTCGCACCCACCAGGATCGGCGCGGGCCCGGTCGGCGGCCAGTCCAGGGCGACGGCGTCGAGGCGCACGTAGCGGCCCTGCGTGGACAGCCGCTCGCCGGCCAGCAGGGCGCGCAGGGCCAGCGTGTACTCCCGCAGCAGCGTCATCGGCGACTCCGCCCGGACGCCGACCTGCCCCATCCAGTCCTGCACCCCGTGCCCCACGGCGATGCTCGCCCGTCCCGGGAACATCCGCAGCAACGTGGCGGTCTCCATCGCGGCGACCGCCACGTTGCGCAGCGGCACCGGCAGCAGCCCGACCCCGACCCGCAGCCGGTCCGACCAGGCCAGGGCCGCGGCGGCGGTGGTCAGGCCGCCCTCCAGGAAGCAGTCCTCCCACAGCCACAGCTCCTCGAGCCCGGCCTCGTCGGCGGCGGTCACGATGGATCGCAGCCGCTCGGGCGGCAGCTGCGGCAGAAAAACAGCACCGAGCGTCGTCATGAAGGTCAGTCTCCCACCGACTGTCGGCTACCTTGCCGTTCCCGGTCCGTGGCACGGGATGGAACGCGGGGAGGGTATGACGCAAGGACACGCCGTCGTACTCGGCGGCAGCATGGCGGGCCTGCTCACGGCGCGGGTCCTGACCGGGCACTTCGCGCGGGTGACCATCGTCGAGCGCGACGAGCTCGAGGGCACCTGGGCCGGGGATCCGGCCGCCGATCCGCGGGAGCGGGAGGTGCGCCGCGGGGTCCCGCAGGGCCGGCACGCGCACGGGCTGCTCGCGGCCGGGCTCAACGTGATCGAGGAGCTGTTCCCGGGCGCGGCGAAGGAGCTGGCCGCGGCCGGGGTGCCGGCCGGGGACGTGCTGGGCAACGTGCGTTTCTGCGCGAACGGGTTCCGGCTCAAGCAGGTGCCGATCGGCCTGGGGGCGCTGTCGTTCAGCCGGCCGTACCTGGAGTCGTACGTGCGGTCCCGGGTGTTCGCGCTGCCCGGCGTGACCGTGCGGGGCGGCACGGACATCGCCGGGATCGAGGCGGACGCCGCGCGGGCGCGCGTCACCGGCGCGCGGATCCACCCGCGGACCGGCGGCCCGGAGACGCTCGGGGCGGACCTGGTCGTCGACGCGACCGGGCGCGGCTCGCGGGCCCCGCGCTGGCTCGGGGAGCTGGGCTACGAGCCGCCGGCCGAGGAGCGGCTGCACGTCGACCTGGCCTACGTCTCCCGGCACTACGCGGTCGACCCGGCGCTGCTCGACGGCGACATCGCGATCATCATCGGGCCCTCGGCCGCGGCCCCGCGCGGGGGCGCGGTCATGCTGCAGGAGGGGGGCCGGGCGGTCATCACCCTCTTCGGCATCCTCGGCGACCACGCGCCGCTGGACGACGCCGGCTTCCGGGCCTACGCGAAGCGGCTGCCGCTGCCGTACGTCTCCGACATCATCGAGGCGTCGCAGGCGCTGGACGACGAGGCGGTCCGGTTCCGCTACCCGGCGAGCACGCGGCACCGGTACGACCGCCTGCGCCGCTTCCCGAAGGGCTTCGTGGTCGTGGGGGACGCGATGTGCTCCTTCAACCCGATGTACGGCCAGGGCATGTCGGTCGCGGGCGTGGAGGCGCTGCGGCTGGGCGAGGCGCTCGGCCGCGGCGGGGAGGTCGACGCCCTGCGGTTCTTCCGCGCGGTCCGGCCGATCGTCGACATCCCGTGGCAGATCGCCACCGGCGGCGACGCGGCCCTGCCGGGCGTGGAGGGGCCGAAGGACGCGCGGACGCGGCTGGTGAACCGATACCTGGATCGGCTGTACGCCACCGCGGCCCACGACGAGGTGGTCTCGCTCGCGTTCAGCCGGGTCACGAACCTGCTGGACCCGCCGGCCGCGCTGCTGCGGCCGGGGATCGCCCGCCGGGTGCTGGGCCGGCGACGCCGGGCGACCGCATAGGCGATTCGTGGGACCATCGGGGGGTGTCGTACCGCCGGATCGCCGACATCGACTTCGCCGCGCTCACCCGGGGTCCGTTCCACCCGTCCCCGGACGACTGGGCCGACGAGGTCCTGTACTTCCTGCTGGTCGACCGCTTCTCCGACGGCGCCGAGCGCGGCTACCGGGACAACGACGGCGCGACCGTCGCGACCGGGGCCACGCCGCCGCTGCGCGAGGCCGACCACGGCAATGCGGTCACGACGCCACAGGACGCGGCCCGGTGGCGCGACGCCGGCGTGGACTGGGCCGGCGGCACCCTGGCCGGGCTGCGCGGCAAGCTCGGCTATCTGCGCCGGCTCGGGGTCACCGCGATCTGGGTGAGTCCCGTGCTCCGGCAGGTCGCGGGGCAGCCGTCGTATCACGGGTACGCCATCCAGGACTTTCTCGACGTCGATCCGCACTTCGGGCGGCCGGAGGACCTGCGGGCGCTGGTCGCGGACGCCCACGCGCAGGGGCTGCGGGTGATCCTCGACGTGGTGCTCAACCACGCCGGGGACGTCTTCGGCTACGAGGGCGACAGCCGGCCCGTCTGGACCGGGCAGCGCTACCCGGTGAAGGGCTTCCGCGACGAGGACGGGGCCGCCGTGCTCCCGGTCGGCCCCATTCCGGAGTCGCGGCCGCACGGCGGCGTCTGGCCCGCCGAGCTGCAGAGCACCGCGACGTTCACCGGCAAGGGGCGCATCGCCGACTGGGACCGGTTCCCGGAGTACCTGGAGGGCGACTTCGAGGGCCTCAAGGACATCGCGCTCGGCGAGGGACCGCTGGAGGACTACCGGCCCTCGGCGGCGCTGGTGGCCCTCGTGCGCGCGTACCAGTACTGGATCGCCTACGCCGATCTCGACGGCTTCCGCGTGGACACGGTCAAGCACATGGACCCGGGCGCGGCCCGCTTCTTCGCCGCCGCCGTCCACGAGTTCGCGCAGTCGATCGGCAAGGAGCGCTTCTCCCTCGTCGCCGAGATCACCGGCGACCGCGCGTTCGCCTGCCAGACCCTCGACGCGGTCGGCATGGACGCCGCGCTCGGCCTGGCCGACGTGCAGGACCGCCTCGAGCGGGTGGCCAAGGGCACCGCCGACCCGGCCGAGTACTTCGCGCTGTTCCGCAACTCGCTGCAGGTCGGCCGCGAGTCGCACACCTGGTTCCGGGACAAGGTCGTGACCAGCTACGACGACCACGACCAGGTGCGCAAGGGCCCCTGGAAGGCGCGCTTCGCGGCGGGCGAGCCGGGCCGCCGGCTGGCCCTCGTGGCGCTCGCGCTCAACGTCGCCACGCTCGGCATCCCGTGCGTCTACTACGGCTCCGAGCAGGATTTCGACGGCGAGGGCGGGCACGACCGGTACATCCGCGAGGCCATGTTCGGCGGCGCGTTCGGCCCGTTCCGCAGCCGCGGCGGGCACGCGTTCGACGAGGAGCACGAGACCTACCGGCAGCTCAAGCAGATCCTGGCGGTCCGGCGGCGGCTCCCGGCGCTGCGGCGGGGGCGGCAGTACCTGCGCCCGACCTCGGCCGACGGCGTGGTCTTCGCCCCGCCGGGCGCCCGCGGCCTGCTGCCGTGGTCGCGCATCTTCGCCGACCACGAGGTGCTGGTCGCGGTCAACACCGACCCGGACCGCGTGCGCACGGCCTGGGTGACCGTCGACAACGACCTGCACGCGGAGGGCGACCGGCTCACCTGCCGCTACTCCAGCGAGCCGGCCTTCGCGGGCGGCCAGGTCTCGGTCTCGGCCCGCAACGGCAAGGCCGTCCAGCTCACCCTGCCCCCGGCGGGGATCGTCATCTACGAATAGGGCGCATAGTCTGACCGTCCATGGACGCCATGGGCCGGGACCTCGCGCACGCGCTGCGCACGGGGCCGTTCTCGGCCGTCCTGCACCTGGCCATCGACCGGCTCTTCACCGACGGCACGAGCGTGACCAAGATGCTCGGGGATCTCGATCGCTGGATGTACCACGAGCTGACCCGGCTCAGCCTCCACGACCTCTACCGGGTCGGCCCGCGCCGCGAGGAGCTCGGCCTGGGCGTGCGCCAGGTGTTGCGGGCCAACATCGACCGGGTGTCGCGGACCGTGGCCATCTTCGCCGGTGACGACCCCGCGGCGCAGGTCTCGGTGCGGGCGGTCCGCAACTGCCGGCTCGGGCGCGTCCGCACCGAGGAGGCCACCGGGCTGGTCGCGGCCGAGATCATCTTCGATCGCATGGGCGACTGGTCCTCGACGCCGGTGAACCTGAGCGCCACACTCTGCCCGGCATAGGCGCTCAGGTTCACCGTCTTCTCGGCGTACCCGCTGGTCTTGTCGAGGTTCGACCAGCTCGCGACGGCCGTGCCGTTCGCGGTCAGGGTCAGCCGGTCGTAGACGACGTTCTCGTACTCGGCGGTGGTGACGCGCATCCAGAAGCGCAGGGTGGCGGTGCCGGCCGGGATCGTCACCTGCTGGGCCAGCGTGTCGGTCTGGACCCGGCCGCCCCCGTTGAGCCAGGCGTTGCGCGTGCCGGTCCGGGCCGGGTACTGCGACCAGGTGCCGATGACGTTCGCGGTCGCGGTCCAGGGGGCCGTGCCGTTCTCGAAGCCCGGGTTCCCGACCGGCTGCTGCGGCGGCGGCTCGCTGCCGCCGATGAAGCCGGTGTAGAGCAGCAGGTTGGGCGATCCGCTGCCCGCGCCGCTGATCCGCCCGCCGGTCGCGTTCGACACCAGCGCGGAGCGGACCTGGGCCGGGGTCGCCGACGGGTTCTGGGCGAGGTAGAGGGCCACCGCGCCGGTCACGTGCGGCGAGGCCATCGAGGTGCCGGTCATGGTGGCGCTGCCGGTGTTGCTGGAGTACGACGCCGACACGATGCTCGTGCCCGGCGCGAACAGGTCCAGGCAGGAGCCGTAGGTGCTGCTGGAGTTGCGCGCGTCGGCGCTCGTGGAGTTGCCGACGGTCAGGGCGGCCGCGACCCCCTGCGGGCTGTAGTAGCAGGCGTCGTCGCCGTTGTTGCCGGCCGCCTGCACGAACTGGACCCCCGAGTCTTGGCCACGCCGTAGGACGTGCCGACTGCCGTCCCGGCCACGTGCGTGCCGTGGCCGTGGCAGTCGGCCGGGCTGCTGTCGTTGTCGACGATGTCGACGCCCTGCCGCACCCGCCCGCTGAACTCGACGTGGCCGGCGTTGATGCCGGTGTCGAGCACGTAGACGGTCACGCCCTGGCCCGCGCTCGCCGGGTACTCGTAGCGCTGGTTCAGCGGCAGCGCGGCCTGGTCGATGCGGTCGTCGCCCCAGTTCGGCGGGCTGCTCTGGGTGTCCTGCACGGTGATGCGCTGGACGGCCTCGACGGAGGCGACGCCCGGGTCCGCGGCCAGGCGCCTGGCCTGGGCCTCGGACATGGCGGTGGAGTACCAGCCGGCGGACCGGTGCCGGGTCTGGCCGCCGTACTGCTGGATGAGCCGGTCGGTCCGGTCCGCCTGCTTGAGGGTCACGATGTACCGGCCCGGGACCGCGTTCGGGCCTTCGTCCTGGATGACGCCGACGGGCTCGGCGAACGCCGGCGCCCCGATCAGCACGGTGGTAAGCGCCGCGAGTGCGGCGGCCGCGCTCTTCATGGCCGGTGACCGTAGAAGCGCGTCGACGTTCACCGATACACCGCACAACCTTCGGCGGCCGATCGGTGTTCGGTAAACAGGTTATGGACGCTCGCCGATGACACAATGAAGCGGTAGGATCACCGGTCGTTACATCGATCGGCAGGAGGGCGATGGTGCGAACCCGCGAGGTGCCCGACCCCATCTTCGAGAAGCTGATCGGCGCGCTGATCTGCGAGTCCGCGACCGCCGTGCTGGCCCAGCGGTCCCGGGGCGCGACCCTGCACGCCGGCGAGGCGTTCGGCCGGGTGCTGGCCTGGCTGTGGGAGACCGAGAGCGATGACGTCGTACCGTACGTCGCCGACCTGACCGCCCAGGTGCGCTACCACGCCCCGGACGCCGACGCGGACGTGTCGCTGGAGGACGTCCTGGCCGCGATCGGCCGCGCCGCGGCCCCCATGCCCCCGGCCGAGGGCGCGGCGATGCTGGCCTGCCTGCGCGCGGGGCTGCCGGCCTACCTCTGAGCGCACATGGAAACGGGCGCGGGGTTGGCCCCGCGCCCGTTCCGCTCCGGTGGGACGTGCTAGTTCAGCGCGAACTTCTGTGCCGCCGAACCGTTGCAGTCCCAGATCTGCAGGCGCGTGCCGTTGGCCGTCGCGCCGTTGGGGGAGTCGAGGCAGCGGCCCGACTGCGGGTTCTTCAGCGAGCCGTCGGCCTGCTGCTGGAAGATCTGGCCGCCGACGCCGTTGCAGTCCCACAGCTCGACCTGGGCGCCGTTGGCCGTACCGTTGCCCACGATGTCCAGGCAGCGGCCCAGGGTGCGCAGCGATCCGTTGGACTGGTGGAACCAGTGCTGGTCCACGGCGTAGGACTGGCAGTCCCACAGCTGCACGGCGGTGCCGTTCGTGCCCGAGTCGTCCGCGGCCACGTCGACGCACTTGCCGCCGGGGCCGACGTCGGTGCCGCCGCCGTTCACGGCGAACTTCTGCGCCGCGGAGCCGTTGCAGTCCCAGATCTGCAGGCGCGTGCCGTTGCCGGTCGCCCCGCTGGGCGAGTCGAGGCAGCGGCCCGACTGCGGGTTCTTCAGCGAGCCGTCGGCCTGCTGGATCCACTTCTGGCCGCCGACGCCGTTACAGTCCCACAGCTCGACCTGGGTGCCGTTGGCCGTACCGTTGCCGTTGATGTCCAGGCAGCGGTTCAGGGTGCGCAGCGAGTTGTCCGCGAAGTGCGTCCAGTGCTGGTCCTCGGCGTAGGTCTGGCAGTCCCACAGCTGCACGCCGGTGCCGCTGGAACCGGTGTCGTCCGCGGCCACGTCGACGCACTTGCCGCCGGGGCCGGTGACGGTGCCCTGCGGGCCGTTCGGGACGTTGGTCTGGCCGCTGTAGCCGACGCTGACCACGTTGGCCTGGATCGCGTTCTCGGCGGCGTCGGTCGGGTAGCCGGCCACCATCGCGCCCTCGAACCAGGTGCCCCGGTTGCGGTTGCTGTTGTCGCCGCCGATGCCCAGGATGATGCCGCCCTCCTGGTGCATGGGCCGGTAGCCCTGCTTGTCGGTCGGCAGCGCGCCGTTCCACCAGGTGGTGAGCCCGCCGGACTGCGAGTTGCCGCCCTTGAGCGCGTAGGTGGTCTGGCCGTTGTTCTTCAGCACGGCGGTGACGTAGGCCGAGTTGTTGCCCGGGTTCGGGTTCGACCCGTTGCCGCCCTGGAACATGCCGTTCTCCATGTCCGCCTCGATCCACGGGCCGGAGCCCTGGCACGGCGGGAAGAAGCACGTCGTCGCGATGCTGATCGCGTCCATGTGGCCGTTGCCGGTGTCGTACGGCGTCGACTCGGCGTTGCCGTAGTCGAAGCAGCAGTCCGAGCCGACGTGCGTGCCGCTGGCGACCATGTAGACGCCCTCGGCCTGGCCGTTGACCGCCACGCCGGGCGCCCGGCCGTTGAACCGGTAGCCGACGCCGGGGGAGACCCACACGCCGTACACCTTGTGGCCGCCCGCGGTCACCGCGATCTCGCTTGCGTCCGCGCCGCGGTCGCCGGAGCCGGCCCCGCCGTCGGGGGCGATCGTCAGGTCGCTGTGGTTGGCGGTCTGGTCGTAGATCCGCGTGATGCGGCACGTGGTGCCGTTGCAGTAGGCGTCCTGGTCGCCGGCGTTGGCGTAGCCGCCCGCGGCGAGCAGGCCGATGTTGTGCAGGCCGCCGTCGGAGGCGCGCTGCACCTGGTAGAGCGGCCCGTTGTACGCCGAGAACAGCGCGCGGGTCGTGCTGTGGGCGGCCACGCACGCCGTGCCGTTGGCCGCGTAGATGTCGCAGGGCAGGGTGCCGGCGGCCTGGGCCGTGCCGGTCAGCCCGACGATGGCGGCGGCGGTGAGGGCCAGGCTCGCGGCAGCGGAGAGGACCATCCTCCGCCGCCGGCCCGGTCGTGATCGACTGACCACGGTTGGACCTCTTTCTTTCGGGGGAAGGGTCCGATTGGCGGCGGACCCGGCGAAGCATCGGTGTCCTAGTATGCGTATTCGCGATCGTCTTTGGTAGAACTTGTTGACAAGTGTTGGATCGCTGCTCCCGCCGTGTGGTGCATCGCGCAGGCGAGTCCGGGCCGCATGCGCGACCCGATCACCCGAGCCGCTCGTCCAGCGACCGATGCGAGCGCTCGTAGAAGATCCCGTACGCCGGGGCGCCGGGCACCCACAGGTCGTCGGGGTCGCGGGCGAGGTACCGGCGAATCGCCCCCTCGAAGTCGACGCGCGCGGCATCCCAGGACTCGCGGCCCTCCCCGACGATCCAGAGGCACAGGTCCTCGGTGTCGTCCTCGGAGTACTGCACGCCGTCGACCACGGGCCCGTCCCAGTAGTCGGCGAGCTCTTCGGCCGCCGCCTCGAACGAGCCCTGATAGTCCACGATCTCGTCCTCGCTGGCCTCGCGCAGCCAGCCGACGAGCCGCGCCTGACTGCGTCCGTGCGACTCGAGCACGTCCCAGAACCGGTCGGACACCTCCACGCGGCCTTCATACCACCCGGAACGCTCCGGAGGAGCCTCTCCCGCGCGGATGAGCGCGAGCGCCAGGGTGCCCGGATTTCGCGTCGGGGCGGGGCCGCGCGACAACTCCGTCAGCGTCGGCGCCGCGGGCATCCGCCACCGCGTGACGATCGGCGGCGGCCCGAGCCGCGCGCGGGTCGCCGGGGCCACGGCCGGCCGCCGGGGCACTGTCGCAACACGTGCCCGGAGCTGCTCGGGGCCGTGTGAACGCGGCGGCGCCGGGCACCCCCTCCGCGAGGAGGGCGATGCCCGGCGCCGGTGCGTGTCAGTCGGTGCCGAACTCCATGGCCGCGTTGTCCAGGGCCTCGGCCTCCTCGGCGGCCGGGCCGCCCGAGGCGATCGCGGCCGCGCCGCCGGCCGGCATGGCGCCCAGCAGGTCCGCGGACGGGGTCTGGTTGGCGCCGATGAGCATCGGGTGCGGGCTGCCGATCACGTTCAGCGTGACGTACTGCTCCAGCTTCGCCCGCGAGTCGGCGATGTCCAGGTTGCGCATGGTGAGCTGGCCGATGCGGTCCACCGGGCCGAACGCCGCGTCCTCGGTGCGCTCCATCGACAGCTTGTCCGGGTGGTACGACAGTGCGGGGCCCGTCGTCTCCAGGATCGAGTAGTCCTCGCCCCGGCGCAGGCGCAGCGTCACCTCGCCGGTCACGGCCGAGCCGACCCAGCGCTGCAGGGCCTCGCGCAGCATGAGCGCCTGGGGGTCGAGCCAGCGGCCCTCGTACAGCAGGCGCCCGAGCTTGCGGCCCTCGTTGTGGTACGCCGCGACGGTGTCCTCGTTGTGGATGGCGTTGATCAGCCGCTCGTACGCGGCGTGCAGCAGGGCCATGCCCGGCGCCTCGTAGATGCCGCGGCTCTTGGCCTCGATGATGCGGTTCTCGATCTGGTCGGACATGCCGAGGCCGTGCCGGCCGCCGATCGCGTTCGCCTCCAGCACCAGGTCGACGGTGCTGGCGAACTCCTTGCCGTTGATGGTGACCGGGCGCCCCTGGGCGAAGCCGATGGTCACGTCCTCGGACGGGATCTCGATGGACGGGTCCCAGAAGCGCACGCCCATGATGGGGTCGACGATCTCGATGCCCGCGTTGAGGTGCTCCAGCGACTTGGCCTCGTGGGTGGCGCCCCAGATGTTGGCGTCGGTCGAGTAGGCCTTCTCGGTGCTGTCGCGGTACGGCAGGTCGTGGGCCAGCAGCCACTCCGACATCTCCTTGCGCCCGCCGAGCTCACCGACGAAGTCGGCGTCGAGCCACGGCTTGTAGATGCGCAGGGCCGGGTTGGCCAGCAGGCCGTACCGATAGAAGCGCTCGATGTCGTTGCCCTTGAAGGTCGAACCGTCGCCCCAGATCTGCACGTTGTCCTCGAGCATCGCGCGCACGAGCAGCGTGCCGGCCACGGCCCGGCCCAGCGGGGTCGTGTTGAAGTAGGCCCGGCCACCGGAGCGGATGTGGAACGCGCCGCACGCGAGCGCGGCGAGGCCCTCCTCGACGAGGCTGGCCCGGCAGTCGACGAGGCGGGCGACCTCCGCGCCGTACGCGGTGGCGCGGCCGGGCACCGAGGCGATGTCGGGCTCGTCGTACTGGCCGAGGTCGGCCGTGTACGTGCACGGGATGGCGCCCTTGTCGCGCATCCACGCGACGGCTACCGAGGTGTCGAGACCACCGGAGAAGGCGATGCCGACACGCTCACCGGCAGGCAGGGAGTTGAGGACCTTGGACACGACTCAAGCATATACGACCGAGTGCATAACCATGCAAGCCTTCGGTGGGTGCAATTCGGGCACTACCTTCGGTCATGTCAAACTGTGATCTGCGACACATTGATCGTGGCCGCTGCAAGGTGAATCGGCCCGGGGTGCTCCGGCGTCCGGCACCCACCGTCATGGCAGTGATACGAGGCTATTTTTCGATGCCACCCCGCCAGTAGCGTTCCGCGTTGCAACACGGCATCTCACCAACACGGGGGTATCGATGTCTGCTGCTGCTCGCATCCGGCTGCGCTCCTGGCGCCCCCGCGGATTCTCCGCGGTCGTCACCGGAACGTCGCTCGCCCTGGTCACCATGCTGCTCACCGGGATTCCGGCGCACGCCGCGCCGAAACGGGGGATCGGCGACGAGGCCGGCGCGCCCTCGCGGTCGGTGCCGGTGTCGAAGGTCCCGGCCAGAGAACCGATCCGCACCGACTCCAACGCCCGGCGCACCCACGACGCGCCGCCGTCCTCCTGGCCCGTCGCCGGGTCGGCCGACACCGACAGTGGCGGCGCCGGCGTGCAGCCGGGCGGTCTGCCGGTGCGGGTGACCGGCGACGGGAACGCGGATGCGGCGCCGCGGACGCGGGCCGAACTGTCGGCGGCGGGCCGGGTGCCGGTGCGGGTGACGGTCGCCGATCAGGGCGTGGCCACCGCCGCCGGCGTGCACGGCGTCGTCCTGCGGGTGTCGCGCTCGGACGGCCGGGCCGAGCGGGCGAGCGTCGGGCTGACGGTGAGCTACGCGCAGTTCGCCAACGGCTACGGCGCCGACTACGCGTCGCGGCTGCGGCTGGTATCGCTGCCCGCCTGCGCGCTGACGACGCCGTCGGCCCGGCAGTGCCAGGCGCAGACGCCGGTGACGGCGGTGAACGACACCGCGGCCCGGACGTTGACCGCGCAGTCGGTGCCGGTCGGCGGTGCCGCGACGATCCTGGCGATCGCATCCTCGAGCGACGGCTCGTCCGGCAGCGCGCAGTGGACGGCGACCGACCTCTCGCCGGCGTACTCCTGGGCGTCGGGCACCGCGGGCGGCGACTTCACCCTGAGCTATCCGATCAAGGCGCCGGCCTCGCTGGGCGGTCCCGCGCCGGATCTGGCGTTCAACTACTCCTCCGGCAGCGTGGACGCGAAGACGGCCGCGAAGACGGGCCAGTCCTCCGTGGTCGGCGAGGGCTGGGAGATGTCCGGCGCCGGGTACGTCGAGCGCGCCTTCCGTTCCTGTGTCGACGACGGCGGCACGTCGAACGACATGTGCTGGGTCTCCGGCGACTCGATGACGATGGTGCTCGGCGGCCGTTCGGTGCGGCTCGTCAAGGACGCCAACGGCTGGCACACGAGCATCGACGACAAGTGGCGGGTCGAGCAGGTCTACGACTCGACCTCGGCCCACAACAACGCGGTCAACGGCGAGTACTGGAAGGTCACCGCGACCGACGGCACCCAGTACTACTTCGGCAAGCTGCACCGCTACGTCGGGGACACCGCGGACACCGCCTCGGTGCAGACCGAGCCGGTGGTCGGCAACGCCACCGGGGAGCCGTGCAACACCAGCCCGGGGAACATGTGCCAGCAGGCATACCGCTGGAACCTCGACTACGTCGTGGACCCGCGCGGGAATTCGATGACGTACTTCTACTCGAAGTTCCTGGGCTCCTACGGGGCGAAGAACAACACGTCGGTGCAGCCGTACGACCTCTCGGCGCGGCTGGAGCGGATCGAGTACGGCACCCGGGCGGGCTCGGAGGCTTCGGCCGCGGCGCCGACGCAGGTGCTGTTCGGCTACAGCGAGCGGTGCTGGAACAACTGCAACTGGCACACCTCCGGCTACGCCGATACCCCGATGGACCTCTACTGCGACCTGGGCGCCTCCTCGTGCGCGAACGCGCTCGCGCCGATGCACTTCACGCGGTACCGGATGTCGTCCGTGACCACGCAGGTGCGCTCGGGCTCGGCGTACCGCAACGTCGACAAGTGGGACATGGACCAGACGTTCCTGTCCGACCCGAACAACATGACCCCGCCGAACCTCGCCCTCACGGCGCTGACCCACACCGGCTACGCCGCCGACGGGGTCACGGCGCTGGCGGAGCCGGCCGTCACCTTCACGTACACGGCGAAGGAGAACCGCACCGACTGGAGCGCCTCGCTGGGGATGGCGCCGTTCATCCACTACCGCCTGGAGACGGTGGCCAACGGCGTCGGCGGGCAGACCGTCGTCAGCTACCTGCCGACGGACTGCACGAACGGCTGGCCGAAGATCAACGACGACAGCAACCCGTACCGGTGCTTCCCGCAGTACTACAAGCCGCCGGCGGCGCCGGCCGGCTGGGGCTGGTTCAACAAGTACGTGGTCGGCTCGGTCACCGAGCAGGACCTCACCGGCGGCTCGCCCGACGAGGTGACGTCCTACGACTACTCGCTGGACGGCTCCAGCGACACGTCGCTGTGGGCGCACGACGACGTCGACATGGCCAGCGTGAACCTCACCTCCTGGGCGGACTGGCGAGGCTACCCGACCGTGACCGTCACCGACGGCGCGGTCAGCGGGCAGCAGACCGTCAGCAGGACCGTGTACCACCGCGGGCTGAACGCGGACGCGAAGAAGGACGGCAACGAGACGGGCACGCTGTTCGGCCAGCGCCCGACGTACACCCTGGACGCTCTGCAGCAGGCCGAGGAGGTCCCGGTCGGCCTCTCCGGCGGTGGCGGCCCCGGCAACGGCGGGCTCTGCCTCGACATCATGAACGGGGTGAACGCGGACGGGACGACGCTGCAGACGGTGGCGTGCAACAACCTGCCGTGGCAGCAGTGGCTGCACGTGCCGCCGGGCCTGTCCAGCTACCCGTATCCGAACGCGCTGCTGAACCCGATCACCGGCAAGTGCGTCGACGTGAAGAACAGCGGCACCGCGAACGGCACGCAGGTGTGGCTGTACACCTGCAACGGCGGTGCGGCCCAGCGGTGGCTGCGCCAGCCGGACGGCACGATGAAGAACCCGAACTCGGGCAAGTGCCTGGACGTGGCCGGGACGAACATCGCCGGCGGCGGCACGATGCAGATCTACGACTGTGCGGCGCAGTGGAACCAGGTGTGGATGCCCACGGGCAAGGGCGAGTGGGTGCAGTCGCAGGCGGTGCGGTGCGCGGTCGCGGCGAGCACGGCGGACGCGGCGCAGATCCAGAACCAGATGTGCGGCGTCAACCCCGCGAACCAGACGTGGCAACTGCAGCGCGACGGCACGGTCGTCAACCCGGGCTCCGGCAAGTGCCTGGACGTGGCCAACGGCCTCACGGCGGCCGGGACCCCGGTGCAGCTCTACCCGTGCAACCAGTCCGCGGCGCAGCAGTGGGTGGCGCAGGCCGATGGCAGCCTCAAGGGCGTCCCCTCCGGCCGGTGCCTCGACGCCGGGGCGACCGCGGCCTACAACCAGGTGCTCGTCATCAACAACTGCACCGGCGCGCTGAGCCAGAAATGGGTCGGCCGCACCCAGGACCATCAGGCGCTCAACGGCCAGATCCGGGCGAGCTACACGATGAACGGCGGAGCCGTGGACGCCGTCACGGTGCATCGGTACACCACGCCGCAGACGGGTTCGCGGGCCGCGATCGTCAACCCGGCGGCGACGCTGTACGCGTTCATCACCCGCGAGAACCAGACCAAGACCGCCACCTGGGTCGCCGCGACCGGCAAGTGGCGCTGGAGCCACGAGGACAAGTCCTTCGACGGCTACGGCCTGCCGACCGACGTGAAGGACTGGAACGAGCTCGGCAACAACGACGACAACGTCTGCACCCACACCGACTACGCGCACAACGACACGGCGACGAAGTACCTCATCAACTTCCCGTCGCAGGTCGTCGTGACGGACTGCGCGACGACCCCCGGCCCGAACAACTACCTGCAGGGCACCCAGACCCTGTACGACACCGGCACCACCGTCGGCGCCGCCCCGACCGCGGGCCTGGCGACGAAGGTCAACGCGCTGGCGAGCGTCACCGGCACCACGCTGTCCTGGACGCAGGACAGCCGCAGCACGTACGACCCGTACGGGCGGCCGCTGAACCAGTACGACGCGCTCGACGCCCTGCAGACGACGATCGCCTACACGCCGGTGACCGGTGGGCCGGTGACGGCGTCGAGCTCCACCGACAGCCTCGGCCACAAGGTCACCACCGGGTTCGAGCCCGGCCACGGGTCCGTGGTGTCCATCGTGGACGCCAACCTGAAGACGACCACCGCGCAGTACGACCCGCTGGGCCGGCTGACGAAGGTGTACAAGCCGCACAACCCGAGCCTCGCCGTGCCCGACATCGAGTACGCGTACACGGTGAGCGGCAGCGTCCCGAACGACGTCGTCACGAAGGTCCTCGGGCCCAACGGCAACCAGATCGTCAGCCACCAGCTCTACGACGGGCGGCTGCGGACCCGGCAGCAGCAGGAGCCCGCGGCGCAGGCCAAGGGCGGGCGCATCGTCACCGACACCGTCTACGACGCGCGCGGCCTCACCGCGAAGCAGACCGTGTTCTGGAACAGCACGGCTCCGGGCGGGACGCTGCTGTCCTTCGCCGACACCGATTCCGGCATCAAGAACCAGCACCGGTACGCGTACGACTTCCACGAGCGCCTGACGGATGACGCGCTCTACTCGTCGAACGTGCAGCAGTGGCACACCGCCACCGGCTACGACGGGGACCGCAGCTGGACCCTGCCCCCGGCCGGCGGCACCGCGACCCTGCGCCGTACCGACGTCAACGGCAACCTGATCGAGCTGCGGCAGTTCCTCACCGGCGCCCCGCCGAACGGCACGGACTACCGGGCCACCACGTACGTCTACGACCAGCTCGGCCGCCTCACCAAGGTCATCGACCCGAGCTCGGCGCAGTGGACGCGGGTCTTCGACAAGCGCGGCCGCATCACCTCCACCAGCGACCCGGACAAGGGCGGCACCACCTTCGTCTACGACGACACGGGCCTGCTGACCACACAGACCGACGCGCGCGGGAGCATCTCGTACAAGTACGACAGTGCCGGCCGCAAGACGGGCGCCTACGACGGCGTCGGCACGAGCGGCTTCAAGCGGGCGGCGTGGGAGTACGACACCCTGCAGAAGGGGCAGCTCACCTCCACGACGCGGTACGTCGGCAGCGACGCGTACACCTCGACCGTCGGCTCCTACGACGACGGCTACCACCCGCTGTCGGTGACCATCGGCATCCCGCTCGCGGCCGGCCTGCCGAGCGGGATGTACACCGCCGGCACCGCCTACAACGCCGACGGATCGGTCGCGTCGAACACCTACCCGGCGGTCGGCATCGACCTGGCCGCCGAGACCGTCTCCTACGGCTACGACGACACCGGCCGGCTGCTCACCGTCGGCGGGCAGGACCCGTACGTCGCCGCCACCACGTACACGAGCCTCGGCGCGGTGACCCAGCGCGTCCTCGGCTCGGGGACGAAGAAGGTCCGCCAGACCACGCTCATCGACGAGGCCACCGGACGGCCGACGACCACCTCGACCGAGACCCAGAACCAGTCCGTGACCACCAACTGGGACGAGCGGCTCACCGAGCAGTACGGCTTCGACAACGCCGGCAACCTCAAGAGCGTCAAGGAGACGTCGGCCGCGTCACCCGCGCCGAGCCAGTGCTTCAACTACGACGCGCTGCAGCAGCTCACCGAGGCGTGGACGACGACCGCCGCCGCCTGCCAGGCCACGCCGACGCAGCCGGTGGTCGGGGGCGCGGACGCCTACTGGAGCAGCTACGCCTACAACAGCGCGGGCGGGCGCTCGAACGAGGTCGTCCACTCGGCGAGCGGCGACCTGAACCGGGCGTACACCTACCCGGCCACGGGGCAGGTCCACACGCTGAGCAACGTCCAGCGCAGCGGCTCCGCCACCGGCAGCGACACCTTCGGCTACGACGCGACCGGCAACATGACCAGCCGCACGGTCGCCGGCCGGCCCGCCCAGACGCTGGCGTGGGACGCCGAGGGGCTGCTGAGCTCGGTCACCGACAGCAACGGCGTCACCAGCTACATCTACGACGCGAACGGCAACCGCCTCGTGGCCAAGGATCCGTCCGGCGCCACGGCCTACCTCGGCGACTTCGAGGTGCGGCTGGCCGGCGGGAACCTCACCGGGATGCGGTACTACCGGGCGGCCGGGCAGACCGTCGCCAGCCGCACCTCGGCCGGCCTGACCTGGCTCAGCGGCGACCTGCACCGCACCGCGGTGCTCGCGGTCAAGGCCAGCGACCTCACCGCCACGCGCCGCAAGCTCGACCCGTTCGGCAACCCGCGCGGAGCCGACCCGGCCTGGCCGAACTCGCGCGGGTTCGTGGGTGGCACCCGCGACGGGACCGGCCTGACGCACCTCGGCGCGCGCGAGTACGACCCGACGACCGGGCGCTTCATCAGCCGCGACCCGATCTTCCAGTTCGACGATCCGCAGCAGACCAACGGGTACGGGTACGCCGCGAACAACCCGACGACCGCGCACGACGCCTCCGGGCGGTCGACCTGCCGCGGCGACGAGGACTGCGCCGACGATCCGTGCCGGGGCAACCCGTCCTGCCACGCCGGCAAGACGCCGCCGCCTGCGCCGCGGTGCACGCAGTACGACACCAAGTGCAAGCAGCCGCCGAAGCAGGACCCGAAGCAGGACCCGAAGCAGCCGGCGAAGCCGAAGCCCCCGGCGAAGCCCCAGATTCCGTCGTGGCTCAAGTGGGCGGCCGAGCAGGTCGAGTACTGGGGCAACCTCGTCTCGAACATCCTCGGCCTCATCCCCGGGTTCGTCTGTTCCTTCTGCGCGGTCGTGAGCCTCGTGCTCAACCTGCTCGTCGCGCTCGCCCAGGTCATTCTCGGCAAGATCTTCGACGCCATCGTCACGGTGATCACCGCCGGCCTCGGCGTCCTGTTCGGCGGCCTCTCCCTGCCCAAGGCCGGCCAGCTGACCGGGGGCCTGACCGGGAAGATGGCCGACATGTTCGTGACCCGGCTGATCCGGCAGGGGGAGGTGGCCTTCGAGCGCACGTTCACCAAGGTCGACGGGAAGTACGTGGTCAAGACCGTTCGCAGCGGGTGGTACAAGCGCATCGAGAAGTACATGGACGTGTTCGCGTCCGCGGGCGGGACGATTTTGAGCGCCGCCGGCCAGCTGGTGCAGGATGAGCATGACCAGAAGGGTCCCTGGACGCCGGTCGACGGCGAGGACGACGATTAGCGGAGGCGGCCCATGCGGCGCGTGGCGCTCGGGTTCCTGATCGCCGGGGCCGCGCTGCTCCTGCTCGGGATCGTCGCGGCCGTGGACTGGTACACGGGCCCGGACCGGCGGGTGCGCGAGGGCGTGCCCGTCCCGGCCCTCGTCGAGCAGGTCGGCACCTGGGGCGGCGCGAGGACCGGCGGCGCCTGGGTCCGGGTCGCCTACCAGATCGACGGCGTGACCCACCGCGTCGGGCTCGGCACCACCTCCGACGACGCCGGCGTGGCCAAGGGCGACATCATCACGGTGTACGTGGACCGCGACGACCCGGAGCGGGTCGTCACCGGCACGGGCCTGGTCAGCGACTACCGCCGCGGGCTGCTGCCGCCGGTCCTGGTTGCCGCCGGCATCGTGGTGATGGGCATCGCCGCGCCGCGGCTGCGCCGGCGAGCGCCCGCCGCCGCGGTACCGGGCGCGCCGGTGGGCGCCGGTGCGGGGCGGCCCGAGCCGCCGGTCGAATTCGGGTACGCGATGCCCGGGTACCGCGCCGACCTCGTGGACCTGCTGCTCGTCCGCGTCCATCGCGCGCTCGGTGAGGCTGGGGGCTCCGGCCCTGCCGCCGCCCTGGCCGCCCTGCGCCAGGCCGACCTGCCGACGGCGCCGCGTGGCTACCGCCGGGACCAGGTCGACCTCTACATCCGGCAGCTCCTCGCCGAACTGGAGGGATGAGCGCTTCGGGGTTTCGCTCGCCGAGCCGGGGTAGCGCACGGCGGTGACGTGGGAAGCTCGCCGGCTCGTGATCGAGGTCGGCGCATCGTTTGACGAGGCCGTCGCGCGGTACGAGGCGGCCGTTCCGGGATATCCGGCCGGCGAGATCGAGGGGCTCGCCGACTGGGAGCAGGTCAGGACGCTCACGGACCGGGTCGCCGTGAACGGGTTTCTGATCTACTGGCGGTTCGCGGCCGACCGGCTCATGGGGATCGCGGGGAACCCGGCGCGCTGCCGCGTGTACCTCATGGGCAATCACCTGCTCGCCGAGCGCATGTATCGGCACGACCCGGCCGCGATGCTCCACGCGCCGCTGCGGACGGTCATCTCGCAGGCGGAGGGGGAGGCGGTGCGGTTCGCGATCGAGCAGCCCAGCCGGCAGTTCGCGTCGTTCGGGATACCGGAGATCGCGGCGGTCGGGGTCGAGCTCGATCGCAAGCTCGCGGTGCTGCTCGAGCGGCTGGGCTGGCCCGTCCCGGACGGGCTCGGGGGTCAGGCCGCGCGGGTGATCTGATCGTGCATGGTCCGGCGCGCCTGCTCCATGCGGATGCGGCGGTCGGCGCGCGGGTCGGTCAGCGTCGCGACGATGGGCTCGCCGATCACGATGACCATCGTGGGCTTGCGGCGCAGCAGCCGGGCCGGGCCCGCCGGCGGCCGGAAGCGGATCGACAGCGGCACGACCGGCACGCGGGCCTGCGCCGCCAGGTGGAATGCGCCCTGTTTGAAATCGCGAAGACCGGTGTCGTACGGCCGCAGCTCACCCTCCGGGAAGAAGTGCACGATCCGTCCCTGCGCCAGGAACAGCTGCAGCTCGGAGAAGAACGCCGGCAGGCCCGCCGGGGTGCGCGGCACCGCGATGCCGCCCAGGAGCCGCACGAGCCCGCCGTACCAGCGGTTCTCCAGGTTGATCGGGGCGGCGGTGAAGACGGGGCGGCGCGGGAAGACCGCCAGGCCGACGAGCACGCTGTCCAGCAGGTGCACGTGGTTGCAGATGGTCAGGGCCCCGCCGGTGCGGGGGAGCCGCTTCTCGCCCTCCGTGCGCACGCCCAGGATGACGCGGGTCCACAGGAACAGCAGCGGGATCGCGACCGCGTAGTAGAAGGCGTTCGACACCAGGCGGAAGACCCGGCCGCTGTACCCCGAGGGCGCCTCCCACGCGCGGCCCGCCCGGTCGTAGACGCGCTCGATCGCCTTGACGCTGCGCTCGACCGTGTACAGCTCGGCGTAGCGCGCGTACGTGCGCGACGCGGCGGCGAGGGCCTCGGGGTCCTCGATCCAGGCGTCGATCCGCTCGGCCAGCGAGGCCGGGTCGCCGGCCCGGAACAGGTTGGCCGGCTCCAGCGCGAACTGCCCGGTGGCGCTGCGCCGGCTGTCCGAGATCACCGGGACGAGCCCGCACGAGAACGCCTCCATGCAGGACAGGCCCTCGATCTCGACGTCGGAGGCGTGCACGTACAAATGCGCGTGCTGGATGAGGTCGACCAGCTCCGCCTGGCCGTGGTAGCCGAACCGCGCCGGGACCGGGAGCCGCGCCGCCATCCGCCGCAGCCGCGCCTCGCGGGGCCCGTGCCCGGCGAAGGTGACCTCGACGCACCCGGCGTGGCGCGATCGGCGGACGGCCCGGATGAGCACGTCCTGGCGCTTCTCGGGGGAGAGGCGCCCGACCATGAGAATGCGGAACGGCTCGCCGGGCGCGCGCTCGCGGGCCGGACCGGGCCGGAACGCGCCGCCGACGCCGTTGGAGATGACGTGCAAGCGGGCCCGGTACCCGTGCTGGCGCAACTGCGCCGCGATGAACGTCGACGGGCAGTGGATGTCCGTGAAGCGCCGATAGAACAGCAGGCGCAGCAGGAGGTACACGAGATGGGCGGCGGGCGGGAACCGGCCCAGCCCGATGTTGTACGTGATGTTCTCGGGCTGGATGTGGAACGCCGCGATCGCCGGCACCCCGAGCCGCCGGGCGACGCGCTCGGCCGCCCGCCCGAGCGGCCACGGCTGGTAGATGTGCACGACGTCGGCCCCGGCGATCGCGGCGACGAGCGTCGCGCGGACGGGCTTGGCGAAGAGCGTGTGCTGGCGGTGCGCGAACCGGCTCGCGATCGGCACCACGAGCTCCGGCACCCGGTGGAACTCGACGCGCGACCCGGCCGCCGCCTCGCCGCACGCGACCACGCGCACGGTGTGCCCCCGCGCCACGAGCGTCTCGGCGAAGCGCATGGCCGAGATCGTGGTGCCGTTGTTCGCGACGCCGAACGTGTCGATGACGAGCGTGATGACCATGGCCGCCCCGCGAGCCGAGCTCATGATGGACACGCGGTGCAACGCATCCCGGCGGGTCAATCTTCCCGGCGGTCGCTCACTGCCGTGGCATCGCGGGGGATCAGCGGACCAGCGTCGTCCCGGCGGTCGCTCACTGCCGTGGCATCGCGGGGGACCAGCGCACCGGCGTCGTCCCGGCGGTCGCTCACTGCCGTGGCATCGCGGGGGACCAGCGCACCGGCGTCGTCCCGGCCGCCGCGAGCGCCGCGTTGATCCGGCTGAACGGGCGGCTGCCCAGGAAGCCGGCCGGGTTCATCGGGCTGGGGTGCCCGGCTCGCAGGACGACGTGCCGGGCGTTCGTCACCAGCGGCGCCTTCGCCTTCGCCGCCGCGCCCCACAGCACGAACACGACCCGGTCCGCCTTGTCGTTCAGGGCCCGGATCGTCGCGTCGGTGATGTTCTCCCAGCCGCGCCCCTTGTGCGAGTTGGAGGTGCCGGCGCGGACGGTCAGCACCGCGTTGAGCAGCATCACGCCCTGCCGGCACCACGCGGTCAGATCGCCGGACGGCGGCGGCTCCACCGCGAGGTCGTCGCGCATCTCCTGGTACACGTTGCGCAGCGACGGCGGGACCGGGACGCCGGGCGGCACGCTGAAGCTGAGCCCGTGGGCCTGCCCCGGCCGGATGTACGGGTCCTGGCCGAGGATGAGGACCCGGGTGTCCGCGAGCGAGCACAGCCGGTACGCGGCGAAGATGTCCTGCTTGCGCGGGTAGACCACGGCGGAGCGGTACTCCTCGACGACGAACGACGACAGCGCGGCGACGACACCGGCGTCGACGTGCGGCGCGACCGCCTCGCGCCAGTCGTCGGGCATGAAGTCCAGCAGATACACGGGCTTCGCGGTCGCGGTCATGGGCGCACAAGCTACCAGCCGTGAGGTCGCTCTGGAATCGATAGCCGGCGGTGGTCATGAGCTGACTCATGTTGGCTCAAGGTGAACCGCGCGCCTCGCCGGTGCGGGGCGCGCGGTTCGCCGGATCAGTGCAGCAGTTGAAGCTGGTTGTCGGTGTCGTCGACGAAGTAGACGCCGAGGCCGAGCGGTGCGACGGCGAGACCGAACAGGGCGCCGGCGCCGAGATCGTCGAGGGTGCGGAACGCGATCTGCCGCCTGAGCAGCGGGCTGGTCTCGACGATGTTCCCGTCGCCGCCGTTCACCGTGAGGATGTTGCCGTTCGGGGCGATCGCCAGCCCGAGCGGACCCGACAGGTGGTTGCCCTCCGTGACGGTCTTGCCGGTGCCCGCGCTGTTCTTGCGCAGGACCGCGTTCGGGATGGCCGCGATGCGGCTGTTGACGGTGTCGGCGACGTACAGGGTGCCGTCCCAGCCGAGGCCGACCCCGGTCGGACCGATGATCAGCGCGTCCGGGTCGGTCTGCTCCGTGAATCCGGAGCCGATGGTGGTGACGTCGCGCAGCTGCGGGGGATCGTTCCGTTCGACCTTCAGCGACAGGCGCAGCACGGTTCCCTGGTTCGTGGTGGGTGGCTGGCCGCCGACGATCCCGTTGAGGACGTTGGTGACGAAGAGGTCGACCGACGCGCCGTTGTCGCGTGCGGTCATGTCCCACGGGCCGTTGATGCCGCGTCCGGCGAACGTCTCGCGGACCGTTCCCTTGCTGTCGAGCACGATCAGGCAGCCGGCCTGAGCGGTCGCGGAGGTGCCGTCCGCGGTGGGCAGGCTGCCCACGATGACCCAGCCGGTACGGAGCACGACGAGCGCCGTGGTCAGTCCGACCCCGCCCGGGCAGTCGCCGGGCAACTTGCCGGCGTCGATCTGCGCGAAGAGACTGACGTGGCCGTCGCGGCTGATCTGTACGATCGTCGTACCGAGGCCCTGCTTGTTGTCGGCGTTGTTGAAGTTGCTGACCAGTACCTCGCCCGTGCGCAACTTGTCCTTGCTGACGGGGACCACCGCCACGCCGTACGGGTTGACGTCGCCGTTTGCCGGCACGGTCGATGCGATGACGTCGGTATTCTTGAACCTGTTGATGAACGCCAGGCCGGAGAACCAATCGTCCGTCGAATTGGCGTTGGCGCCCGGAGCGAACGCTCCGACGGCCAGTGCGGCCACTGCCGCGCAGACGACCGCCTTGACTGCGAACCTCACGACTGTACGTGCCTTTCCTGTAAATGGATCGCCTGATTCGGACGGCCGGACTCGAATGGATTCCACGGCCGCCCGAAGTGCGCGGCCGTCACCGTGTACGCGGCGGAACGGGGCGCTCGCGACGTGGCCTTCCCGGGCACGGATCGGCGGAAACACCACCCCTCGGGTGGTGCGATATACGCGGATTGCGCGCTAAGGAACGCCGTACTCGCGCAACAGCCGTGCAGTCCGATTTGCCGAGGCACGTCGGACGGGGCTGTGAGAGGACTCGTGCGCGAGGTAGTGATCGCCGCGGTGTGGGGGCTGTCGAACGGCGAGTCGCCATGGGCGGCGAGCAGACGGGCGTTCGGCGCCGATCGTGGAGTTCTTGCCGTGGCCCGGATGGAACGTGACCTCGCAACAACCTCAGAGGTCGAGGAAGTACCGCATCACCTTGCGGATCTCCGTCAGCTCGTCGGTGCTGACCTGACCCAGCCGGCGCTGCAGGCGGCCGGTGTCGATGGATCGCAGGTCCTCCGGCCGCGCGAAGCTGACCCGGCGGAGCCCCGAGCCGCGGCCGCCGTCGATCGCCGGCTGGGTCACCAGGCCGCGGTCGTGGCTGGTGAGCGGGACCACGATCGCCATATTGATCGGCAGCGTGTTGAGCCCGTTCGACGACACCACGACGACCGGCCGCCGGCCGCCTTGCTCGTGCCCTAGCGTGGGATCGAGTTCGGCAAGCCAGATGTCGCCGGTGCGGATGTCGCTCACTCCCACCAGCCGGCCTCGTCGGGGGCGCGCAGTGCGTCACGATTCGTGCCGGCCTGCCACGATCGCGACTCGGCCCGGTCTGCTGCCCAGGCGTCGGGCTCCTCGTCGCGAAGTCGTTCGAGTTGCTGCCGTGCGTGCTCGAAGAACGCTTGACGCTCCAGGGTTTCGGTGGCCTCGGCGAGAAGGGCGCCCATGGTGGTGCCACGCTTGCGCGCCAGAGCGGCCAGCCGATCTCGGATGGCGGAGTCGACCTTGATCGTGGTGGCGCTCATACTGTGCAGTCTACCGTGTGGTATACCAGTCGCTGGCTGTCGTACCGATGCGCTCACCAGCCGCGGGCGCGCCATTCCTCCAGGGAGGGGCGCTCGGCGCCGATCGTGGACTTCTTGCCGTGGCCGGGATAGAAGGTCACGCCGTCGTCGAGGCGGTCGAAGAGCTTCGTGGTCACGTCGTGGATGAGCGAGTCGAAGTCGGCCTTGTTGCCGTGCGTGTTGCCCACGCCGCCCGGGAAGAGGCTGTCGCCGGTGAAGAGGTGGCCGCCCTCGCCCGCGTAGTACAGGGCGATCGACCCCGGCGTGTGCCCCACGAGGTGGATGACGGAGAGGGCGCAGTCGCCGACGTGGAGGGTGTCGCCCTCGTGCAGGTGGCCGGTCACGACCGGGATCTCGGGGGCGTCCGCGGGGTGGGCCAGGGACTGGGCGCCGGTCGCGTCCACCACGTCCTGCAGCGCGAACCAGTGGTCCCGGTGGCGGTGCGTGGTCACCACCGCGCGGATGCCGCCCGGCTCGATGAACCGCAGCAGGCGCTCGGCGTCGTTGGCGGCGTCGATCAGCACCGCGTCGCCGTCGGCCCGGCAGCGCAGGAGGTATGCGTTGTTGTCCATCGGCCCCACGGAGATGGACGAGATCTCGAGTCCGGTGCTCATTTCCAGGCCTCCAGGTCGGGCAGTGCTCCGGTCAGTTCGGCGCCGTCGCCGCGGCCGGTGAGCCAGGCGGCGAGCGCGTGGACCGGGCCGCGCACGGTCGCGGCGCCGGGGACGGCGAGCAGGACGGTGCCGTCGGGGGCCTCCAGGGTGGCCGCGCGCGGAGTGGCCGGGTCGTGTAGGAGGCGCAGGGGGAAGGCCTCGGGCCAGTCGGCCGGTCGGTACGCCGCGTCCAGGTCGACGTGGTGCAGCTCGACCTCGCAGAGGCGGGACCAGACCAGGCGGGCGGCGGGGATCTCGGTGCCGGAGGGCATGGTCACGACCGTGGACCACGCCTCGGGCGGCATCGCGTCGATCGCTGTCGACAGGCGGGTGGCGGACGCGGCCAGGTCGGCCAGCTGGACCGACGGCGGGCGGGGAGCGCCCGCCTCGATGTCGGCCTCGCGGGCCTCGGGGCTCGCGTACGCCGGGGTGCGCGTCCCGGTGCGGGCCCACGTCAGGAGGTTGACGTAGGCATCGGCGTTGCGGGCCAGGTGGGTGACCACGTGACCCCTCGTCCAGCCGGCGCACAGGGAGGGTTCGTCCAGGGACAGGGACTCGACGGTGGCGAGCAGGCGCTCGGTGGCGCGCTCGAGCTCGGGGGTGAGGACCAGCGGATCGGCGGTCACGCGCTCCACACTATCGCTGCCGCACCCCGACCGCGGGCGGCAGGTCGCCGACGGCCCAGTGCAGCTCGTCCTCCCAGTCGGCGACGCTGAGGTCCACGGACTCGAAGGACAGGCGGGCGCCGATGGGCTTGCCGAGGTACCCCGCGAAAAGATCATGCACCACGACCAGCCGCTGCCCGACCGCGAACGCCGCGGGGTCCGCGCCCGCCGCCGAGCGCACCTCCAGGCGGCCGTAGATGCCCATGTCGGCGTCGATCCCGCGCTCCTCGACGATCACGTCCAGGATCTCGTCCTCGGCGCCGACGTGGAAGCCGTAGCACGCGCCGCCGAAGGTGAGCCAGAACCGCATCAGCGAGTCGTCCTGCCCGGGGGAGACGTGCCACTGCACATCGGCCCGCTCGAGGCGGAGTCCGACGGCACCGGCCAAGACATGCGAGGGGAGCACGTCCCCGACCATAGCCCCGATATTCGGTTTCGCGTTGCGGACGCGCTACCTACCGTGGGTTTCCGAACGTCCGTTCGGATTGGAAGGACTACCGTGAGTATCGATCTGTCGGCCCTCGGCTGGGACGACGGCTTCGCCGAGGCCTTCGGGCCCTTCGCCGTGCCCGGGCAGCGGCCCGCGCGGGTGAGCCGCGTGGACCGTGGTGTCTGCACCGCGCTCACGGCGGGCGGACCCGTGCGCGCCAGCGTGGCCGGTGGACTGCTCGCCCGGGCCGTGCGCGACCCCGGCGCGCTGCCGTGCGCGGGGGACTGGCTGGTCGTGCGCGACTGGCCGGACGGGCGGCTGACGGCGGAGGCGGTACTGCCCAGACGCACCGCCATCGTCCGCGCGACGGCCGGCGAGGAGTCGTTCGGGCAGGTGCTCGCGGCCAATGTCGACGCCGTCGCGGTCGTCGAGCCCGTCGACCCGTCGCCCGACCTCGGGCGCATCGAACGCCTGCTGGCGCTTGCGTGGGAGTCAGGGGCACAGCCGCATCTGGTACTGACGAAATCCGATCTGGCCGCCGATCCCGAGGCGATCGCCGCGCAGATGCCGGGCCGGGCCTCGGGCGTCGCGGTGCACGCGGTCAGCGCGCGGACCGGGCTCGGCCTCGCCGCGCTGCGCCCGCTCGTCGCGCACGGCCGCACGCTCGGGCTGCTCGGGCAGTCCGGCGCGGGCAAGTCGAGCCTCGTCAACGCGCTCGCCGGGGCGCCGGTGATGCAGACGCGCGCCCTGCGCACAGACGGACGCGGGCGGCACACGACCACATATCGGGCGTTGATCCCGATGCCGGAGGGCGGCGCGGTGCTGGACACGCCCGGTGTCCGGCTGGTCGGCATGTTCGACACGGTGGCCGGCCTCGACCGGGCGTTCACGGATGTGACGCTGCTCGCCCAAAGCTGCCGGTTCCAGGACTGCCGCCACGCTGACGAGCCCGGATGCGCCGTGCGGGCGGCCGTCGAGGACGGCGAGCTGAGCCCGCGCCGATACGCGAGCTGGCAGAAACTGCAAAAAGAGCAGAAGCTGGCAGCGGTACGCCGGGTGCGTCGCGAAAGCCGCGAGCGCCGCCGTCCGGCCCGGGGCTAGCTGGGCCGCTTCCCCCGTTCGAGGTCCCCTCGCGCGGGCGGCGGCCAAAAATGTCATACCCCCTGGCTAGAGTTGTCGGCTGGCACCGGGACGGTGTTCCAACCGGACGAATACTGCCAAGGGGAAGCATGTCCGACCGCTTGATCATCCGTGGCGCACGGGAGCACAACCTCCGCGACGTCAGTCTTGACCTGCCGCGCGACGCGATGATCGTGTTCACCGGGCTCTCCGGCTCGGGCAAGTCGAGCCTGGCGTTCGACACGATCTTCGCCGAGGGTCAGCGGCGTTACGTGGAGTCGCTGTCGTCCTACGCGCGGCAGTTCCTCGGCCAGATGGACAAGCCCGACGTGGACTTCATCGAGGGCCTGTCCCCGGCGGTCTCCATCGACCAGAAGTCGACCTCGCGCAACCCGCGCTCGACGGTCGGCACCATCACCGAGGTCTACGACTACCTGCGGCTGCTCTACGCGCGCGTCGGCGAGCCGCACTGCCCCGTCTGCGGCGAGCTGATCACCAAGCAGACGCCGCAGCAGATCGTCGACCGCGTCCTGGCCATGGAGGAGGGCACCCGGTTCCAGGTGCTCGCGCCGGTGGTGCGGGGGCGCAAGGGCGAATACGTCGACCTCTTCGCCGAGCTGCAGTCCAAGGGCTACGCCCGGGCGCGCATCGACGGCGTCGTGCACCCGCTGACCGAGCCGCCGAAGCTCAAGAAGCAGGAGAAGCACACCATCGAGGTGGTCGTCGACCGGCTCGCGGTGAAGAAGACGGCCAAGCAGCGGCTCACCGACTCGGTGGAGACCGCGCTCAAGCTCGCCGCCGGCATCGTCATCCTCGAGTTCGTCGACCTGCCCGAGGACGACGAGCACCGCGAGCGGCTGTTCTCCGAGCATCTCGCGTGCCCCAACGAGCACCCGCTGTCGATCGAGGACCTCGAGCCCCGGTCGTTCTCGTTCAACGCGCCCTACGGGGCCTGCCCCGACTGCACCGGCATCGGCACCAAGAAAGAGGTCGACCCGGAGCTGATCATCCCGGACCCGGAGCGCACGCTGCGCGAGGGTGCCATCGCGCCCTGGGCCACCGGGCACACGCTGGACTACTTCCTGCGGCTGCTCGAGGCGCTCGGCGACGAGGAGGGCTTCACGCTCGACACCCCGTGGCGGGCGCTGTCGTCGCGGGGCCAGAAGGCGATCCTGCACGGCTCCGAGGACCAGGTCCACGTGCGGTATCGCAACAAGTACGGCCGCGAGCGCTCCTACTACACCGGCTTCGAGGGCGTGGTGCAGTGGATCGAGCGGCGCCACGCCGACACCGAGAGCGACTGGTCGCGGGACAAGTACGAGGGGTACATGCGCGACGTCCCCTGCGGCACCTGCGGCGGCACCCGGCTCAAGCCCGAGATCCTCGCGGTGACGATCGCCGGGCGCAGCATCGCCGACGTGTGCAACCTGTCCGTCGGCGAGTGCGCGGAGCTGCTCGGCGCGATGGAGCTCACCGACCGGCAGAAGATGATCGCCGAGCGGGTGCTCAAGGAGATCAACGCCCGGCTGCGCTTCCTGGTCGACGTCGGCCTGGACTACCTCTCGCTCGACCGGGGCGCCGGCACGCTGTCCGGCGGCGAGGCCCAGCGCATCCGGCTCGCCACCCAGATCGGCTCCGGCCTGGTCGGCGTGCTCTACGTGCTCGACGAGCCCAGCATCGGCCTGCACCAGCGGGACAACCACCGGCTCATCGAGACCCTGGTGCGGCTCAAGAAGCTCGGCAACACGCTCATCGTGGTCGAGCACGACGAGGACACCATCCGCACCGCCGACTGGATCGTGGACATCGGGCCCGGCGCCGGCGAGCACGGCGGGAAGGTCGTGCACAGCGGGCCGTACGAGGGGCTGGTGGCGACCGAGGAGTCGGTGACGGGGGCCTATCTCTCCGGCCGCCGCAGCATCCCGACGCCGCAGATCCGCCGGCCCCGCACGCCCGGCCGCGAGCTCGTGGTGGTCGGCGCACGCGAGCACAACCTGCACAACCTGACGGTGCCGTTCCCGCTGGGCCAGCTCACCGCGGTCACCGGCGTCTCCGGCTCCGGCAAGTCCACGCTGGTCAACGACATCCTGCACGCGGTGCTGGCCAACACGGTCAACGGCGCGCGGCTGGTGCCGGGGCGGCACACCCGCATCTCCGGGCTCGACCTCGTCGACAAGGTCGTCGGGGTGGACCAGTCGCCGATCGGGCGCACGCCGCGGTCCAACCCGGCGACGTACACCGGCGTCTTCGACAACATCCGCAAGCTCTTCGCGGAGACGACGGAGGCGAAGGTGCGCGGCTACGGCCCGGGCCGCTTCTCCTTCAACGTCAAGGGCGGGCGCTGCGAGGCGTGCGCGGGCGACGGCACGATCAAGATCGAGATGAACTTCCTCCCCGACGTGTACGTCCCCTGCGAGGTGTGCAAGGGCGCGCGGTACAACCGGGAGACCCTCGAGGTGCACTACAAGGGCCGCACCATCGCCGAGGTGCTCGACATGCCGATCGACGAGGCCGAGGGCTTCTTCGAGGCCATCCCGGCGATCCACCGCCACCTGAAGACCCTGGTCGACGTCGGCCTCGGCTACGTGCGCCTCGGCCAGCCCGCGCCGACCCTCTCCGGCGGCGAGGCCCAGCGGGTGAAGCTGGCCTCGGAGCTGCAGAAGCGCTCGACCGGGCGGACGGTGTACGTGCTCGACGAGCCCACCACCGGCCTGCACTTCGAGGACATCCGCAAGCTGCTGATCGTGCTGCAGGGCCTCGTGGACAAGGGCAACACGGTGATCGTCATCGAGCACAACCTCGACGTCATCAAGGCCGCGGACTGGATCATCGACATGGGGCCGGAGGGCGGTCACAAGGGCGGGACGGTCGTCGGCGCCGGGACGCCGGAGGAGATCGCGGAGCTGCCGGAGAGCTACACGGGGCAGTTCCTGCGGCACACGCTGGGGCTGCCGGGCGAGGCCGGCGGCGACTCGGCGGCTCGCGACCGGGCGGCGCAGGCCAACGGGGCCAAGCCGGTCGCCGCGCCACGGAAGACGGCCAAGGCTGCGGCCCCCACCAAGGCTCCCGCCAAGGCTGCGGCCAAGGCGGCTGCTCCGGCCAAGGCCGCGCCGGTCAAGGCGGCCGCCGCTGCGAAGAAGGCGGCGCCGCGCAAGACGGCGGCGAAGAAGGCGGCGGCCAAGGGCTGAGTGTTTGCTGTGAACGGCCCCGGGGCGGTGCTCCGGGGCCGTTTGCGATATGTCGGGCGCTCCGCGCCGCGACATATCGGATTTATACCCCGCCAGGAGATATGTCGGTTCGGCCGGTTTCGAGGGCGGGCGTGGACACCCAGGCGGCGCTGCTACGGTGGCCGCTGGCGAGGCTGACCTCAGGAGGAACCACGTGCCAGGCGAGGACGTCTTCAACCTCTGCGCCGCCCGGCGCACGCTGCTGCTGGGTGCGGGTGCGATGGGCATCGCCGTGCTGGCCGGCTGCGGCGGCGGGGACGAGCCCGCGCCGGGCGCCGGCGGCAATCCGGCCGGCTCGAGCGCGCCCGCCGCGCCCGCCACGACCGGCGGGAACCCGTTCGACGACAGCGGCCCGGGCGGCGACGCCGGGGCCCAGGTGCCGGCCAACGCGCTGGTCGCCGTGGGCGAGGTGCCGGTCGGCGGCGGCGTGATCGTCAAGGACACGGTGCTGGTGGTGCAGCCGGCGAAGGGGTCGTTCAAGGCGTACGACGCGGCCTGCCCGCACCAGGGCGCGATCGTCGATCCGCCCTTCGACGGCAACCCGATCATCATGTGCCCGCGGCACAACTCGAAGTTCAAGGTCTCCGACGGCTCCAAGGTCGACGGGCCCACGCCGAGCGGCCTCAAGACCGTCAAGGTGGGCGTCAAGAGCGGGTACGTCGTCCGCGCGTGATCGTCGCTCTGCGTGATGTCTCGATTGCGGTTTGGGTGCCGGATTCACAGTTTTTGTTGAGCATTGAACCGTATCCTCCATGCTCGGTGTATCTCTGGCCGCAGCCCGCGGGCACACGACCATTGGAGGAGCTTGATGAGTGAGACGACCCGCCGCGCGGTACTCGCCGGGGCGGCCGGTGTGACGGCCGCGTCCGTCCTGGCCGCCTGCGGAGACGACAAGGGTGGATCGGACAGCACTGCCGGCTCCGGCTCCGGCTCCAGCCCCGGTGGCCCGATCGCGAAGAAGGCCGACATCCCGGTGGGCGGGGGCAAGATCGTCTCCGACGACGGCGGGACGGTCATCACGCAGCCGGAGTCCGGGACGTACAAGGCCTTCACGGCGATCTGCACCCACCAGCAGTGCGTGGTCACGGACGTGGCGAACAACAACATCAACTGCAAGTGCCACGGCAGCACGTTCTCGGCCGCGGACGGATCCGCGACCAACCCGCCGGCGACCGCCCCGCTGCAGGAGAAGAAGCTCCGCTTCGAGGGCGACGACATCTACATCACGGCGTGACCCGATCGGGGGCCGGTCCGCGCGACCGGCCCCCGATTTTCTGTCGTACCCCCCGGATAGTCTCGAAGCGTGCCTGACCCGTCCACGTATCGACCAGCACCGGGGACCATTCCGGACACCCCGGGTGTCTACCGCTTCTACGACCCGTCCGGCCGGGTCATCTACGTGGGCAAGGCCAAGAGCCTCCGGCAACGGCTCAGCAGCTACTTCGCCGACCTGTGGACGCTGCACTCGCGCACCCAGCAGATGGTCACCACGGCGGCGCGGGTCGACTGGGTGACCGTCGGCACCGAGGTCGAGGCGCTCCAGCTGGAGTACAACTGGATCAAGGCCTACGATCCGCGGTTCAACGTCCGGTATCGCGATGACAAGAGCTATCCCTATCTCGCCGTCACGCTCGACGAGGCGTATCCGCGGCTGCAGGTGATGCGCGGGGCCAAGCGCAAGGGCGTGCGCTATTTCGGGCCGTATGCCCACGCCTGGGCCATCCGCGAGGTGCTCGACCTGCTGCTGCGGGTGTTCCCGGCCCGCACGTGCTCGTCCGGCGTCTTCAAGCGCGCGGGGCAGATCGGCCGGCCGTGCCTGCTGGGCTACATCGGCAAGTGCTCGGCCCCGTGCGTCGACCGGGTGAGCGAGGACGAGCACCGCGCCATCGTCGAGGCCTTCTGCGACTTCATGGCCGGCAAGACCGACACCATGGTCAAGCAGCTCGAGCGGGAGATGTACCAGGCCTCGGACGAGCTGGACTTCGAGCGCGCCGCGCGGCTGCGCGACGACCTCGGGGCGCTGCGGCGGGCCATGGAGAAGCAGGCCGTCGTGCTCGGCGACGGCACCGACGCCGACGTGGTCGCGTTCGCCGACGACCCGCTCGAGGCCGCGGTGCAGGTCTTCCACGTGCGCGGCGGGCGGGTGCGCGGCCAGCGCGGCTGGATCGTGGAGAAGACCGAGGATCTGACCCCGGGCGATCTCGTGCACCACTTCTGCACGCAGATCTACGGCAGCGAGGCCGGGGCCGAGGCCGCCGACCTGCCTCGCGAGCTGCTCGTGCCGGAGCTGCCGGCCGACGTCGACGCGCTCGCCGACTGGCTCACCCGGCTGCGGGGCAGCCGCGTGTCGATCCGGGTGCCGCAGCGCGGGGACAAGAAGACGCTCGCCGAGACCGTGGCGCGCAACGCCGAGCAGGCGCTGCAGCAGCACAAGCTGCGCCGGGCCGGCGACCTGAGCACGCGCAGCAAGGCCCTCGAGGAGATCGCCGAGGCGCTCGCGATGCCGACCGCGCCGCTGCGCATCGAGTGCTACGACATCTCGCAGATCCAGGGCACCGACGTCGTCGCGAGCATGGTGGTGTTCGAGGACGGGCTGTCGCGCAAGAGCGAATACCGGCGGTTCGCGATCAACGGCGACACCGACGACGTCTCCGCGATCTCCGAGGTGCTGCGGCGGCGGTTCGCCCGCTACCTCGACGCCAAGGTCGAGATCGACGAGGCCGCCGAGACCGACCCGTCCCGCCCCGGCATCGACCCGACGACCGGGCGGCCGCGCAAGTTCGCCTACCCGCCCCAGCTCGTCGTCGTCGACGGCGGCCAGCCCCAGGTCAACGCGGCCGCGCAGGTGCTGCTGGATCTGGGCATCGACGACATCACCGTCTGCGGCCTCGCCAAGCGCCTCGAGGAGGTGTGGCTGCCGGAGGACGAGTTCCCGGTGATCCTGCCCCGGGCCTCCGAGGGTTTGTACCTCCTGCAGCGCGTCCGCGACGAGGCGCACCGCTTCGCCATCACGTACCACCGGCAGAAGCGCTCGAAGCGCATGACGGCCTCGTCGCTCGACTCGGTGCCCGGCCTCGGCGAGATCCGCCGCAAGGCGCTGCTGCGGCATTTCGGGTCGCTCAAACGGCTGAAGGCCGCGACCCTGGAGGAGATCGCGGAGGTGCCCGGCATCGGGCGCCGCACGGCGGAGGCGATTCAGGCGGCGCTGAACCCGGACCCGCTCGCCTCGGCCCGCCGCCCCGCCGACGCCGTGCCCGATCCGGCCCCGCCCGCTTCGCCCTCGGACGCTGCTCCGGACTCGGCCGCCGGCTCCCGCTCGGACGCCTCGTCGGATTCGGGTGCCGATGCGCGCTCGGACGCCGGGCCCTTCGCCGGGCCGTTCATGGAGGCAGCTGCGGCGGGGGCCGAGGGCGAGCCTCGGGCGGCGGGTGCTGATGCGGGCGCTTCACCGGCGGAGTCGGGGTCCGTGGGCGGGCCGGTCGCGTCGGGCCGGCCGGCCGGAGACGTGCGCGGGGCGGGGTGGCCGCGGGGCGAGGTGTCGCACGCCGGCGGTGATCCGGACGTGGCCGTGGAGATCGACGCGGGGGGCTCGGAGGTCGTTCGTCCCCGGGTCGAGGTGACACGGATGGGGGACACGCCGGAAGTGATCGTCGAGGCCGGCGACACGCCCGAACGCGGGTCAGGAGACGGGGCCAGCAGGGGCGGAGCGGTCGACGAGGTCGTGGAGGAGGCCGGGGCTGGAGATACCGCGAACTAGTGCAAACCGACCGACCGTCCGATGCCGCGCGCCGTACGACATAAACTCGTCGTCGTGTCGAGAGATGGCGACGTGCCGAGAGGCGCCACCGCGGACGACGGCGGGGCCCAACCGACTGTCAGCAGCACCGGCGAGTTCGCGGAGGGTGCGCTCTTCGATGCGGAGCGTGCCGGGATCGCGGGGCGCGCGGACGCGGGGGAGGGCTTCGGGGCTGGGGAGGTGGACCCCGCCGAGGGGAACCTGCCCGGGCGCAACACCACCGACCTCGTGATCGTGACCGGCGTGTCCGGCGGCGGCCGCAGCACCGTGGCGCGGGCGCTCGAGAACGTCGGGTACTACGTCGTGGACAACCTGCCCCAGGCGCTGCTGCTCGACATGGCCGAGCTCGCGCACGCGGCGCAGGGCGCGGTCCGGCGCACCGCGATGGTGCTGGACGTGCGCAGCCACGCCTTCTCGACCGACCTGCCGGGCGCGGTGAAGTCGCTGCGGGAGCGGGGCTTCAACCCGCGGATGGTGTTCGTCGACGCCGACGACGAGGTGCTGATCCGGCGCTTCGAGAGCGTGCGGCGCTCGCACCCGCTGCAGGGCGCCGGGCGGCTCTCCGACGGCATCGCGGCCGAGCGGCAGCTGCTGCTGGAGGCGCGTGAGCAGGCCGACGTCCTGATCGACACGAGCCATCTCAACGTCAACCAGCTGCGCGGGCGCATCGAGGAGATGTTCGGCGAGGAGGACACGACCCAGATCAGGGTCACGGTGCTGTCCTTCGGGTTCAAGTACGGCCTGCCGCCCGACGCCGACTTCGTGCTCGACGCGCGCTTCCTGCCCAACCCGTACTGGGTGCCGGAGCTGCGCGAGCACACCGGGCGGGAGACGGACGTCAGCCGGTACGTGCTGGGGCAGCGCGGGGCGATCACGTTCGTGGAGACGTACGCCCGCCTCATCAACGCGACCGCGCCGGGCTTCGAGCGCGAGGGGAAGCGCTACCTCACGATCGCCGTCGGCTGCACGGGCGGCAAGCACCGCAGCGTCGCCATCGCCGAGGAGCTCGCCCGGCGGCTGCGCGAGATGCGGCTCGCGGCCTCGCCGCAGCACCGCGACCTGGGACGCGAATGACGAGCCGGCCCACGGGCGGCAACGACGCCGCACGGACCCCGGCCGCGAAGGACCCCGCACCCGCGCCCGGCCGCCGACGCTCCAAGGCGTCCAGATCCGCACCGGCCGGCGACGGCCGCGCCGAGCCGCCCGCTGCCGCCGAGGCGCCGGACGGGGCGGGACGGCCGCAGAGCCGGTCCAGGTCCGTCGCCGCCGCCGACAACGGCCGCGGTCAGATGCACGCGCGCGTGCAACCGGCCGGCGCGGAGCGGGACACCCAGCGCGAGGCGGTCAGGGTCGTCGCGTTCGGGGGCGGGCACGGGCTGTCCGCGACGCTGCGTGCGCTGCGCATCGTGCAGCGTGGCCGCCCGCTCGACATCACCGCCGTCGTGACCGTCGCCGACGACGGCGGCTCCAGCGGCCGGCTGCGCCAGACGCGCGACATCCTGCCGCCGGGCGACCTGCGCCAGGCCCTCGCCGCGCTCGCCGACGAGACGGCCACCGCCGAGCTGTTCCAGCACCGGTTCACCGGCGAGGACGACATCGCCGGGCACCCGGTCGGGAATCTGGTGCTCGTCGCGCTGATGGAGCAGGCCGGCGACCCGGTGGCCGCGCTCGATCGGGCGGCGGCGCTGCTGCGCTGCGGCGGGCGGGTGCTGCCCATGTCGCGCGACCCGCTGCACATCGAGGCGGACCTGTCCGAGGACGGGGAGGTCGTCACCGTGCGCGGGCAGCACGAGGTCGCGGTCACCACCAAGACCATCGACCGCGTGCGGCTGACGCCGGACGCGCCCGAGGCGTGCGCCGAGGCGGTGCGGGCCGTGCGCGAGGCCGACTGGCTGCTGTTCGGGCCCGGCTCGTGGTTCACCAGCGTGATTCCGCACCTGCTCGTGCCCGGGCTGGCCGACGCCATCCGGGACAGCGCGGGCCGGCGGCTGGTCACGCTCAACCTCGCGGCCGACAGCGAGACCGCGGGGCTGACGCTGCCGGAGCACCTGGCCGCCCTGCCCCGTTACCTACCTGGATTGCACGTCGATGTAGTTCTTGCCGACGGGAAAGCCGTAGGCGACCCCGAACCGGTCCATCGTGCGGCAGAATCGCTTGGTGCGCGGCTGGTGCTGGCCCCGGTCGCCGTCGATGACGGGGGGCCCCGGCACGACCCGCAGGCGCTGGCAGCGGCGCTCGACCCATTGCTGCAGGTCGACGCAGGCAAGACCGCCCGGACGACCGCCAGGGTCGCGCGCGGTGCCGGGATGAGAAGTGAGAACGGCTCGCGGACCAACGGGGGTCGGGCGCGTGCCGGTACGGACGGGGACATCACTGTGAACACGAAATCCGCGAGGTGACGACAGAATGGCGATGACCGCTGCGGTCAAGGACGAGCTCAGCCGGGTGGACGTGGCCAAGCCCTGCTGCCGGCGAGCCGAGATGGCCGCGCTGTTGCGCTTCGCGGGAGGGCTGCACATCGTCTCGGGCCGGGTGGTCGTCGAGGCCGAGCTCGACACCAACGCCGCCGCGCGCCGGCTGCGTCGCGAGGTGTCGGAGGTGTACGGGTACGGCAGCGAAATCCACGTCCTCGCGTCGGGCGGCCTGCGCAAGGCCAGCCACTTCATCGTGCGCGTGGTCAAGGACGGCGAGGCCCTCGCCCGCCAGACCGGCCTGCTCGACGTGCGCGGACGTCCCGTGCGCGGGCTCCCGCCGCACGTCGTGTCGGCGAACATGTGCTGCGCGGTCGCCGCGTGGCGGGGGGCCTTCCTCGCGCACGGCTCGCTGACCGAGCCCGGGCGCAGCTGTGCGCTGGAGATCACGTGCCCGGGTCCCGAGGCGGCGCTCGCGCTCGTCGGGGCGGCGCGGCGGATCGGGATCACCGCGAAGGCGCGCGAGGTGCGCGGGGTCGACCGGGTCGTGGTCAAGGACGGCGACGCGATCGCCGCGCTGCTCACCCGCATCGGCGCCCACCAGAGCGTGCTGACCTGGGAGGAGCGCCGGGTGCGGCGCGAGGTGCGGGCCACCGCCAACCGGCTGGCCAACTTCGACGACGCCAACCTGCGCCGCTCGGCACGCGCCGCGGTCGCCGCCGCGGCCCGGGTCGCCCGGGCCATGGAGATCCTCGCCGACACCGCGCCCGACCACCTGTCCAGCGCGGGCACGCTGCGGCTCGAGCACCGCCAGGCGTCGCTGGAGGAGCTCGGCGCGCTCGCCGACCCGCCGCTGACCAAGGACGCGATCGCCGGCCGTATAAGGCGTCTGCTGGCGCTGGCCGACAAGCGCGCCCGTGACCTGGGCATTCCCGACACCGAGTCGGCCGTGACCCCGGAGATGCTGGTCGGCTGACGCCGAATCCGACATAACTACTGTCGGGGTATAAATCCGATAAGTCGTGGCGCAGAGCGCCCGACTTATCGGGCAGAACGCCCCCGGCGGGCGCCGCGCTGTGACCTGCGGCCGTGAGGCGATCGGCAACCGGGTCGAGCCGCCCGCAAGCCTGCGCCGCCGTACGATCAAACGTGGGCTCCGACACCCCCGTGGGATCGTGACCGGTTCGAGACGATAGGGTTTGCCGTGTTCGGCGATGAGGCCGACTCGGGTCGCTCCTCGCTGTTCGATCGCCGCCGCGACACGCGGCCGGACCCCGCACCAACGGGTGGGTCCGGACCGGCGGGACCAGGGTGGGCGAGCCAATAACACTCATCTGGCGCACGGCAACGGCACACCAGCGCGGCCGTGGCGCGAAGAGACGAGGAGATGTGTCGAAGTGACCATCCGGGTTGGCATCAACGGCTTCGGCCGTATCGGGCGCAACTTCTTCCGTGCGGCCCTTGCGAAGGGCGCCGACATCGAGGTTGTCGGCGTGAACGACCTGACCGACAACCAGACGCTGGCGCACCTGCTGAAGTACGACAGCATCCTCGGCCGGCTGGGCGAGGAGGTGAAGGCGACCGCGGACGAGATCACCGTCGCGGGCAAGACCTTCAAGGCCCTCGCCGAGCGCGACCCCTCGAAGCTGCCCTGGGGCGACCTGGGCGCGGACGTCGTCATCGAGTCGACCGGCATCTTCACCGACGCCGAGAAGGCCAAGGTCCACGTGGCCGGCGGCGCCAAGAAGGTCATCATCTCGGCCCCGGCCAAGAACGAGGACCTGACGATCGTCTTCGGCGTGAACGAGCACCAGTACGACCCGGCGAAGCACACGATCATCTCCAACGCGTCGTGCACCACGAACTGCCTCGCCCCGATGGCGAAGGTCATCAACGACACGTTCGGCATCGAGCGTGGCCTCATGACCACGATCCACGCCTACACGCAGGACCAGAACCTGCAGGACGCGCCGCACAAGGACCTGCGTCGCGCCCGCGCCGCGGCCCTGAACATCGTGCCGACCTCGACCGGTGCGGCCAAGGCGATCAGCCTGGTCATCCCCGAGCTCAAGGGCAAGCTCGACGGCTACGCGCTGCGCGTGCCGGTCCCGACCGGCTCGGCGACCGACCTCACGGTCACCGTCGGCCGCGACACCAGCGTCGAAGAGGTCAACGCGGCGATCAAGGCGGCCGCCGACGGCCCGCTCGCCGGCATCCTGGTCTACACCGAGGACCCGATCGTCTCCACCGACATCGTGACCGACCCGGCGTCGTGCATCTTCGACTCGGGCCTGACCAAGGTCATCGGCAACCAGGTCAAGGTCGTCGGCTGGTACGACAACGAGTGGGGCTACAGCAACCGTCTCGTCGACGCCGTCACCCTGGTCGGCACCGGCCTGTGAAGACGCTCGACGACCTCCTGAGCGAGGGCGTCGCCGGTCGGCGCGTGCTGCTGCGCGCCGACCTGAACGTCCCGCTCGACGGAGACAAGATCACCGACGACGGGCGCATCCGCGCGGTCCTGCCGACCATCAACGCCCTGCGTGAGGCCGGCGCCGCGAAGATCACCGTCATGTCGCACCTGGGCCGCCCGAAGGGCGCGCCCGACCCGAAGTACACCCTCGCGCCCGTCGCCGCCCGCCTGAGCGAGCTGCTGGGCGCCCCGGTGGCCTTCGGCGGGGCGGACGGCGACCTGGTGCTGCTGGAGAACCTCCGCTTCAACGCGGGGGAGACCAGCAAGGTCGAGTCCGAGCGCCTGGCGTTCGCGCACGAGCTGGCCGCGCACGGCGACGTCTACGTCGACGACGCGTTCGGCGCCGTGCACCGCAAGCACGCCAGCGTCTTCGACGTGGCCGGCCTGCTGCCGCACTACAGCGGCTACCTGGTCGCCAAGGAGCTCGAGGTCCTCTCGAAGCTCACGGGCGACGCCGAGCGGCCCTACGTCGTGATCCTCGGCGGCTCGAAGGTCTCGGACAAGCTCGCCGTCATCGAGGCGCTGCTGCCCAAGGTCGACAAGCTGCTCATCGGCGGCGGCATGTGCTTCACCTTCCTCAAGGCCCAGGGCCACGAGGTCGGCAAGAGCCTGCTGCAGGACGAGATGGTCGACACCTGCAAGGACCTGCTCCAGCGGGGCGGCGACAAGATCGTGCTGCCGGCCGACGTGGTGACCGCGGACAAGTTCGCGGCCGACGCGGAGGTGCGGACGGTCGGCGTGGACGCCATCCCGGCCGAGGAGCTCGGCCTGGACATCGGCCCCGAGTCGGTGGCGGCCTTCGCGGCGGCCCTCGACGGGGCGAAGACCGTCTTCTGGAACGGCCCGATGGGCGTGTTCGAGCTGGCGCCCTTCGCCGCCGGTACGCGTGGCGTCGCCGAGGCGATCACCAAGATCGACGGCTTCAGCGTCGTCGGCGGCGGTGACTCGGCCGCGGCCGTGCGCGCGCTGGGCATCCCGGAGGACGGCTTCAGCCACATCTCCACCGGCGGCGGCGCCTCCCTCGAGTTCCTCGAGGGCAAGGCCCTGCCCGGCATCACGGCGCTGGAGGCCTGAGCCATGGCTGAGGTCACCGGACGCCGCCCGCTCATGGCGGGCAACTGGAAGATGAACCTGAACCACCTCGAGGCCATCGCGCTGGTGCAGAAGCTGGCCTTCACGCTCAACGAGCAGCAGCTCAACGACGTGGAGGCGGTCGTCCTGCCGCCGTTCGTGGACATCCGCAGCGTCCAGACGCTGGTGGACGGCGACAAGCTGCTCATCGGCTACGGCGCGCAGGACATCTCCGCGCACGTGTCGGGCGCCTACACGGGCGAGATCTCCGGGGCGATGCTGGCCAAGCTCGGCTGCCAGTACGTGGTCGTCGGGCACTCGGAGCGGCGGCAGTACCACCGCGAGGACGACGCCCTGGTCAACGCCAAGGTGAAGGCGGCGCTGGCCAACGGCATCGCGCCGATCCTGTGCGTGGGCGAGGGCCTGGAGGTCCGCGAGTCGGGCGAGCACGTGGGGTACACCCTCGCGCAGCTCGACGCCGGCCTCGAGAAGATCAAGACCGACGAGGTCGAGAAGATCGTCGTCGCCTACGAGCCGGTCTGGGCGATCGGCACCGGCAAGGTGGCGACGCCCGAGGACGCGCAGGAGGTCATCGGGGCGATCCGCACCCGGCTGGCCGAGAAGTACAGCGGCGGCACCGCCGACCGCGTGCGCATCCTCTACGGTGGCTCGGTCAAGCACGACAACGTCGCGGCGATCATCGAGCAGCCCGACATCGACGGCGCCCTGGTGGGCGGCGCGAGCATCGACGCCGAGGGCTTCGCGAGGATTGTCCGGCTCGGCAAGTAACAGCAGCAGCACAGTGCGTCGCGCGGTCCGGATGCGGGCCGCGCGACGTTTTGCTGTCGCCCCCATGACGCCTACAGTGGCTGCGTCCACCACCCCTTGACCTGGCGTCAAGCCACCGGGCCAGGGCTCACCGCCACGAACGGACGAGCCGGGACCCGGTCGGGCGCGCCGTGAAGGACCAGCATGCCCAGTCGTCGGACGACCATTGCGACCATCGCCGGACTGGCGCTGCTGGCGACCGCCGGATGCGGCGACGCCGACGCGAAGCACGGGCCGAAGCCGCCCCGGACCGGCGGGACCGTGCACGTGGTGGTGAGCGCCAAACCGTCCCACCTCGACCCGCAGCGGGTCGCCACGGCCACCGAGGCCAACGTCAGCCGCCTCGTCTCCCGGACGCTCACCACGTTCCGGTCGGAGCCGGGCGCGGCCTCCAGCGAGATCGTGGGCGACCTCGCCACCGACGCCGGCCGCCCGAGCGAGGGCAACCGCGTCTGGGACTTCCAGCTCAAGGACGACGTGCGCTGGGAGGACGGCACGCCGATCACGTGCCCTGACGTCAAGCACGGCGTCGAGCGCAGCTTCTCCGGGCTGTTCTCCGTCGCCCAGCCGTATGCCAAGACCTACCTCGCCGACGCGGACGGCTACGCGGGCCCGTTCACCGGCGGTGACAACGGCGGCAAGGGCCTCACGTCCGTGCAGTGCGTCGACCCCCGCAACATCCGCTTCACGCTCAACCAGCCGATCGGCGACTTCGGGTACACGGTGGCCAGGTCGGTCTTCGCGCCGGTGCCGGTCAAGTCGGACACCCGGGCCGACTACGACAAGCACCCGGTCTCGTCGGGCCCCTACAAGCTGCAGGAGAACACCGACCAGCGCCTCGTGTACGTCCGCAACCCGTTCTGGGACCGCAAGACCGACGGCGTGCGCAAGGCCTACCCGGACAAGATCGTGATCGAGGCCGACGGCGACCTGCCGACCGTCACCTCGAACCTGATCACCAGCGACGGGGACAGCGCCGACACCGTCGACCTGGACAAGAACGTCGCGCCGAACTTCGTGCAGCAGGTCATCAACGACCCGGACCTGTCGGCGCGGGCGGTCCAGGGCAGCTACGGCGGCATCCGGTACCTCGCGATCAACAGCCGGCGCATCCCGGACCTGGCCTGCCGGCAGGCGCTGGTGTACGCGTTCGACAAGCGCAAGTTCCGCGCCGCGGCCGGCGGATCGGTCTACGGGGACTACGCGACGACGATGATCGCGCCGCAGCTGAAGGCCCACAAGGACTTCGACGTGTACGACAGCGCCGGCAACGTCGAGGGCAAGCCCGACGTGGCCCTGAAGCTGATGGACGAGCAGCAGAAGAAGGGCAGGCCGTGCGCCGGCGCCCTGACGCTGTCCATCCCGGACCAGAAGGATATCCGGCGCCTGGCGGCCACGGTGGTGGAGACGTATCAGCAGATCGGCATCCAGATCAAGGTCAACGGGATCGACCCGGAGACGTACTTCGACGTCATCGGCAACCCCGCGAACACCAACGACCTGCTGTGGGCCGGCTGGATCCCGGACTGGGCGAACGGCTCGGCGGTCATCCCGCCGCTCTTCGACGGCCGGCTCATCCCGGCCGGGGCGGGCGCCACCAACAACCAGAACTACGGGCTGCTCAACGACACCGACATCAACGACCGGATCTCCGCCGCGCTGGCCGAGTCGGTGCCGGAGCGGCAGTACCGGCTCTGGGGCGAGCTCGACCAGAAGATCGCCGAGCAGGCGGTGGCGATCCCGATCGTCTACATGAAGGCGCTGCGCATGGCGGGCACCAACATCCGCGGCGGCTTCATCCACCCGCAGTTCGGGCAGCCCGACCTGTGCGCGATCGGACTCGCCTAGTAAGCTGGCACCCGCTCTACAGACGACCGTGCCCTGACCGCCTTGCCGAGAGGACGACCGCGCCATGACGGCGTTCGCCTACACCCTGATCGTGCTGCTGGTCATCACCAGCGTGCTGCTGACCCTGCTCGTGCTCCTGCACCGTGGCAAGGGCGGCGGCATGTCCAGCATGTTCGGCGGCGGCGTGTCCTCCAGCCTGGCCGGTTCCTCGGTGGCGGAGAAGAACCTCGACCGCTACACCCTGCTGGTCGGCATCATCTGGTTCGCCTGCATCGTGGGCCTCGGCCTCTGGCTCAAAATCGTCCAGAACGGTGGCGCCTGAGCACCTCGCCGTCCACCAGCGTTAGACTCAGCGCGCGGTCCGTGCAACTTACGGGCCGCGCGCAGGTGTTTACGCCCACACTCCTGCACTCCGTAAGACGTCGTACCCCCCGACGAACAGGAGCGAGCAGCCGTGGCAGCTGGCAATGCCATCCGCGGAACACGAGTCGGCTCCGGCCCGGTGCGCTGGGCCGAGCGTGGTGAACAGGCCCCCCGGCGCGCCGTGACCTACTGGTGCGCCAACGGGCACGTGACCGAGCCGGCGTTCGCCGCCGAGATCGAGCCCCCGGACACCTGGGACTGCTCCCGGTGCGGCCTCCCGGCCGGCCGGAACGAGCAGGCCCCGCCGGAGCGTCCGCGGGCCGAGCCCTACAAGTCCCACCTGGCCTACGTGAAGGAGCGGCGCACCGACGCCGACGGCGAGGCCATCCTCCAGGAGGCGCTGGCGCGTCTGCGCCAACGCACAGGCCGATAGCGACAGGGGCGCCGGATGCGAGATCCGGCGCCCCTGTTCACGAACCAAGGCCATGACTCGGGTCCGCCGTGGTGCGGACCGTTCCTCCCGCGAGACACCGCTCGGCGCTGGCGCGCCGTCGCTGCCAGGTCCGCGGGTGGTCACCCTTCTTCTGACGGCCGCCGTCAGACGAGGCTGCGGAAGCGGGGCGGCAGCTCGTGGGCCGCGGCGGTGTCGAGCAGCCACAGCGTGAGCTCCCGCCCGTGCACGCCCGCCGCCGGGATCTGGCGCGGGCCCGCGTCGGCGAGGGCCAGGCCCACCGCCTTCGCCTTGCCGTCGCCCGAGGCGATCAGCCACACCTCGGCCGCCGTGTTGATCGCCGGCAGGGTCAGCGTGGTGCGCACCGGCGGCGGCTTCGGGCTGCCCCGCACCGCCGAGACCGGCCGCGACTCCAGCGTCACCGGGTGCTCCGGGAACACCGAGGCCACGTGGCCGTCCTCGCCGACGCCGAGCAGGATCACGTCGAAGTGCGGCAGCTCGGCGTGGCCGGGGCGGGCCGCCTCGGCCAGCGCCGCGGCGTAGCGGGCGGCGGCCGCCTCGGCGTCCTCGCCGTCCGGGCCGTCGGAGGCCGGCATCGGGTGCACCCGGGCCGGGTCGAGCTTCAGCGCGTCGAGCAGCGCCGCGCGGGCCTGGGTCTCGTTGCGCTCGCCGTCGCCGGACGGCAGGAACCGCTCGTCGCCCCACCAGACGTTCACCCGCGACCAGTCCACCGCGTCGCGGGCCGGGCTCTCGCGGACCGCCTGGTAGATCTGGGCGGCGATGCGGCCGCCGGTCAGCGCGACCGTGGCCTCGCCCCGCTCCGCCTGGGCGTCGGTGAGCCGGACGATGAGCCGGGCGGCGGCCGCCTCGGCGAGCAGCCGCGGCTCCGTGTGCACGACGATCTTCGAATGATTCATGAAGCCACGGGCTCCGGCGTGGGCACCGTGCCGGCTTCCGGCTTCTCGGCCAGGGCGGGGTCCTTCCAGATGTGCACGCGGGGCGCGCCGCGCTCGGCGAGCCGGCGCTTGCCGGTGCCGGCCGCCAGCGCGGCCGCGTAGGGCTGGTCGGGGTCGAGCCGGCGCAGCTCCTCGGCGAGCTCGTCGCCGAGCGGGCGGCGGCTCAGCGGCAGGATGCGGTCCGGCTGGCCGGTGCGCTGCAGCGTGGCGACGCCCGCGTTGAGGTCGCGGATCAGGTTCATCGAGTCGCCGTTGTCGAGCACCATGTTCACCGCCTGCATGATCTTGCCGTCGCCGGTCCTGCGGGCCGGGTGCACGCCGAGGCGCGCCTCCAGCCAGCCGCCGAGCAGCAGCGCGGTCGGGTCGTGCTCGGGCGCCACGATCTCGGCCGAGCGCACGCCGATCCGGGTGGCGTCGAACGCCCCGGCCAGCAGGGTGCGCCACGGGGTGATGCGCGACCAGGCCAGGTCGGTGTCGCCGGGCACGTAGTCGTCGGAGCGCACCCGCAGCGCGGCGACCGGGTCCTCGGCCTGGGCGCTGTCGGTGATGCGGCGGTCGGCGACGACGCCCAGCGGGTCGTACGCGATCCGCTCCGGCGGCGTGCACTGCCACCACGTCACCACCGGCACGTCCGGGGCGAGCAGCGGCATGACGACCGACTCGGCGTGCAGCGCCAGCCGGCCCTGCATGCGCATCACGACCGCCTCGCACGGGCCCAGCCGCCCGCCGACGACGATCTCGGCGTCGAGGCGCGACCGCTGCTGGGTGACGTCGGCGCGCACGATGATGAGCAGCCGGCACGGGTGCGCGGAGGCGGCGATGGTGGCCGCCGCCTCGGCCTCGCGGACCTGCCGCTCGTCGACCACGGCGATCAGGGTCAGGGCCAGGCCACTGGTCAGGCCGCCGGCGCTGCGCCGCTCGTTGGCCAGGGCCTTGACCACCTCGATGCCGGTGGTGTCCCACAAACCGATCATGTCCATGTCTCCCTCTTCGGCCCCGGTCAGGCCCGGCGCCAGGCGCGGCCCTCGCGGGCCAGCATCTCGTCGGCGGCCCGCGGGCCCCACTCGCCCGCGCGGTACGGCTCGGGCGTCGAACCCGCCCAGGCCTCCTCGAGCGGGTCGACCACGTTCCAGCTCGCCTCGACCTCGGCCGAGTCCGGGAACAGCGTCTTGTCGCCCACGAGCACGTCGAGGATGAGCCGCTCGTAGGCCTCGGGACTCGCGTCGGTGAAGGCCTCGCCGTACTGGAAGTCCATCGCGATGTCGCGGACCTCCATGGTCGTGCCGGGCACCTTCGAGCCGAACTTCAGCATCACGCCCTCGTCCGGCTGGACCCGGATGACGAGCTGGTTGTTGCCGAGCATCTCCACGTCCGCGTCGCTGAACGGCAGGTGCGGGGCCTTCTTGAACAGGATCGCGAGCTCGGTGACCCGCCGCGGCAGGCGCTTGCCGGCCCGGATGTAGAAGGGCACCCCGGCCCAGCGGCGGTTCTGGATGCCCAGGCGGGTCGCCACGTACGTCTCCGTCTTGGAGTCCGCCGGGACGTCCTTCTCCTCGAGGTACCCCGGCACCCGCTCGCCGGCGACCCAGCCGGTCAGGTACTGCCCCCGGACCGTGTTGGTGGCCACGTCGGCCGGCACCTTGATGGCGTTGAGCACCTTGAGCTTCTCGGTGCGGATGGCGTCGGCGTCGAACGCGGTCGGCTCCTCCATCGCCACCAGGGCCAGCAGCTGCAGCAGGTGGTTCTGCAGCACGTCGCGGGCGGTGCCGACCTTGTCGTAGAAGCCGGCACGGGAGCCGATGCCGACGTCCTCGGCCATGGTGATCTGCACCGAGTCGACGTAGTTGGAGTTCCACACCGGCTCGAACAGGTTGTTGGCGAACCGCAGCGCCATGATGTTCTGGACGGTCTCCTTGCCCAGGTAATGGTCGATGCGGAACACGTCCTGGGCGGTGAAGGCGTCGTCGACGAGGTCGTTGAGCTGCTTGGCCGAGGTGAGGTCGTAGCCGAACGGCTTCTCCACCACGACCCGGCGCCAGCCGCCGGACTTCGCGTTGTCCGACATGCCGGTGCGCTCGAGCTGCTTGAGCACGACCGGGAACGCCGAGGGCGGGATCGACAGGTAGAACGCCGCGTTGCCGGGGATGCCGGACTCGTCGTGCAGGTCGCTCAGCGTCTGCGCGAGGTGGTCGAAGGCCTGGTCGTCCTCGAACGAGCCGGGCACGAACTTGATGTTGCCGGCGAGGCGGGACCACACCTCCTCCCGCCACGTGGTGCGGGCGCCGTTCTGCGCCGCCTTGCGGGCCAGGTCCTCGAAGTCGCCGTCGCCCCAGTCGCGCCGGGCGAAGCCCAGCACGGCGAAGCTGGGCGGCAGGAGTCCCCGGTTGGCCAGGTCGTAGACGGCCGGGATGAGCTTCTTGCGGGCCAGGTCACCGGTGACGCCGAAGATGACCAGCGCACACGGCTCGGGGATGCGAGGCAGTCGCCGGTCCTGCGGGTCCCGCAGCGGATTGGTCATCAGTTCACCCTCCGAGGGCGGCCAACAGTTGTTCGATACCGGTTGCCCGGTCGGTCAGATGCAAACGCAGCCACGGCCCGTCGCCGGGGGCGGCGGAGGCGGCCTGGAGCTCGCCGAACGTGTACGGCCGGCCGGGCACCCGCACGTCGTGGGTCACCGCGCCGGTGATGAGCAGCGTGGCGCCGGTGCCGGAGGCGGCGCGCGGTCCCCAGCCGAAGGTCACCGCTCGTGCCACCCGCCCGCCGAGGGCGTCACGCACCCCGGCCGCCGCCGCGTCGCCGCCGGGGTCGAGGTGGGCCTCGATCGCCACCCGGCCGCCGGGCGGGACGGTGTGGGTCAGGCCGTCGATCGCGGCGATGAGCGTCGTGGCCGTCGTCTCGCCGTACACCTCGATCGCCCCCTCGACGAGGGCGGGCGTCTCGGCGGGCACGCCGCTGTCGAGCCGGTGCAGCAGCGCGTCGCCGTCGCCGGTGGGCCGCGGGGCCGCCCCGGCCACGATCGCGGCCTGCTCCCAGGCGAACAGGTGCGCGCCGAGCGGGCCGTTGACGGACAGGTCGGGGTTGATGCCGCCGCCGGGCATGATGGCGCGGCCCAGGACGCCGCCGACGGTCACGCCGAGCACGTCGGGGCCCTCGTGGCCCCAGGAGGAGGGGTTCTCCAGCGCGACGGTGACCAGGGCGTCGCCGAAGAGGCGCTCGATCCACGGGCCGAGGCCGTCGATGCCGGTGCCGTCGGGGGCGACGGCGAGCTTGTCCCGCCCGTCGCGCACCGCCGCGGCGATCGTCTCGCCGAGCGCGACGCCCGGCAGCACGGGCTCCGCGGCCGGCTCGGCCCGGCGGGGGGCCGGCGCGGCGAAGCCCGCGGCGGCGCGGGGCGGGGGAGGAGTCTGGAACGCCGCGGCCTCGGCCAGCAGCGCCGCCGTGTCCGCCCCGGCCAGGCCGGCGGGGACGAGGGCGTAGGCGCTCAGCGCGGAGGCGGTCGGCGCGGCGAGGAAGAGCGGCGCGCCCATCTCGCGCGCCACGGTCTCGAACCCGGAGCCGGGCGCGGTCACGACGACGAAACGCCGGCCCACGTCGTGCAGGCCGGCGTCCTCGAACGCTTGCAGGAAGGCCCGCCGATGGGCATCCGCGACGACGGTCGGCTCCGGCACCGCCAGCACGACCACCGTCCGCTCCAGCCGGTCGGCCAGGGCCGCTCGCACCCGGTGCGGATCGGCGGTGTCGAGCACGGTGAGGTCCAGGCCGAGGGTGGCGGCGATCGCCGCGGCCCCGGCGCCCGGCCCGCAGAGCACGACCCGGTCCAGCCCCCGCGCGCGGACGGCGGCGATCCGGTCGGTCAGCTCGGGACCGGGGAGGAAGGGGAAGGGTGCGGGTGCGCCGACCGGCCGCGCGGTCGCGGCGACGCCGAACACCGTGAGTCCGGCCGCCGCCACGACGTCGTCGAGCAGATCAGACACCCGCCACCCCCTGCATGCCCTCATCTTGGCGCCCGTGCACGACGGGCGAGTACCGAATGAGCGAACGACAGAACGCGCGAACGTCAGGACGCGGAGTCCAGCGCCTTCTGCACCGTCTCGATCATTTCCTTGCCGCTGACGCCGAACTTCTCGACGCCCTCGCGCTCGAGGACGTCGACGACGTCGTTGTAGTCGATGCCCAGCGCGGCCAGCGAGTCCATGACCTGCTGCGCCTCGGCGTAGCCGCCGGTCACGGCGTCGAGGCGCACCTCACCGTGGTCGGCGAAGGCGTGGATCACCGGCTCCGGCATGGTGTTGACCGTGCCCGGGGCGACGAGCTCCTCGACGTAGATGACGTCGCGGTACTCCGGGTTCTTGGTCGAGGTCGAGGCCCACAGCGGCCGCTGGGGCTGCCCGCCCGCGTTGGCCAGGGCCTGCCAGCGCTCCGAGGAGAACTGCTGCTCGTAGAGCTGGTAGGCGAGCTTGGCGTTGGCGATGGCCGCCTTGCCCTTGAGCGCCTTGGCCTCGTCGGTGCCGATCTTGTCGAGGCGCTTGTCGTATTCGGTGTCGACCCGCGACACGAAGAACGACGCCACCGAGCCGATCTTGGACAGGTCGTGGCCGTTCTCCTTGGCCTGCTCCAGACCCGCGAAGAAGGCGTTGATCACGGCCTCGTACCGCTCCAGCGAGAAGATCAGCGTCACGTTCACGCTGATGCCCTGGGCCAGCGTGGCGGTGATCGCCGGCAGGCCCTCCTTGGTCGCCGGGATCTTGATGAACAGGTTGTCGCGGTCGACCAGCCACCACAGCTCCTTCGCCTCGGCGAGGGTGCGGGCGGTCTCGGCGGCGAGCGCCGGGTCGACCTCGATCGAGACGCGGCCGTCGACGCCCCGGCTGGCGTCGGCCGCCGGCTTGAGCACGTCACAGGCCCAGCGCACGTCGTGCGCCATGATCGAACGCATCGCCTCGGGCACCGAGGTCTCGCGCAGCGCCAGGTCCTTGACCTGCTCGGCGTAGTCCTCGGCGGAGGTGACGGCCTTGGCGAAGATCGTAGGGTTGGTGGTCACGCCGACGACGTGCTGCTCGCGGCGGAGCTTGTCCAGCCCGCCACTGGTCAGCCGCTGACGGGAGAGGTCGTCGAGCCAGATCGCCACACCAGCGGCGGCGAGCTCGGCCAGCCGATCGGAACTCATCGCGTTCTCCTTAGGTGCTTCAGTTGCCGGTGGTGCTGCCGGTGATCTCGCCGACCTTGGCGAGGGAGGCGTGCGCGGCCGCCACGACCTTGTCGGCGGTGAAGCCGAACTGCTCGAACAGCACGGTGTAGGGCGCGCTGGCGCCGTAGTGCTCGATGCTCACCGGGACGCCGCAGTCGCCGAGGATTCCCCGCCACGACATCGCGATGCCGGCCTCGACCGTCACGCGGGCCTTCACGCCGGTCGGGATGACCTGCTGGCGGTAGGCCGCGTCCTGCTCCTCGAACCACTCCTGGCACGGCATCGACACGACCCGGGTCGGGGTGCCCTCGGCCTCCAGGCGCTCCTGGGCCTGAACCGCGAGCTGCACCTCGGAGCCGGTGGCGATGATGATCACCTTGGGCTGGCCGTCGGAGGCGTCCTTCAGGATGTAGCCGCCCTTGGCCACGTTCTCCGCCGGGGCGTAGACCGTGCGGTCCAGGGTGGGCAGGTTCTGCCGGGTGAGCGCGAGCGCCACCGGCTGGTCCTTGCGCTCCAGCGCCACCTTCCAGGCCTGCGCGGTCTCGTTGGCGTCGCCGGGGCGGACCACCGCGAGGTTGGGGATCGCGCGCAGCGCCGACAGGTGCTCGATCGGCTGGTGCGTCGGGCCGTCCTCGCCGAGGCCGATCGAGTCGTGCGTCCACACGTAGATGACCGGCTGGTGCATGAGCGCGGCCAGGCGCACCGCGGGGCGCATGTAGTCGGAGAAGACGAGGAACGTGCCGCCGTAGGGGCGGGTCGGGCCGTGCAGCTTGATGCCGTTGAGGATCGCGCCCATGCCGTGCTCGCGGATGCCGAAGTGCAGGGTCCGGCCGTACTCGTCGCCGGGGAACGCCTTCGTGGCGTATTCCGACGGCAGGAACGAGGGCTCGCCCTCCATCGTCGTGTTGTTGCTCTCCGCGAGGTCGGCCGAGCCGCCCCACAGCTCCGGCAGCACCGCGGCCAGCGCGCCGAGGGTGTCGCCGGACGCCTTGCGCGTGGCCACGCCCTTCTCGCTGGCCGGGAACTCCGGCAGCGACTTCTCCCAGCCGGCCGGCAGCGCGCCGGACAGCAGCCGGTCCAGCAGCGCGGCGCGCTCGCCGGCGCCCTCGCGCCACTGGGCGAAGGCGTCGTCCCACTTCGCGTGCAGCGCCTTGCCCCGCTCGATCGCGCCGCGGGTGTGCGCGAGGACCTCGTCGGCGACCTCGAACGACAGCGTCGCGTCGAAGCCGAGGACCTCCTTGGTGGCCCTGACCTCGTCGGCGCCCAGGGCCGAGCCGTGGATCTTGCCGGTGTTCTGCTTCTTCGGGGCCGGCCAGCCGATGATGGTGCGCAGCGCGATGAACGTCGGCTTGTCGGTCACCGCCTTGCCGGCCTGGATCGCGTCCCACAGCGCGTGGACGTCCTCCTTGTAGACCCCGTCGCCGGCGTCGTGGCCCTTGCGCCAGTCCACGACGTGCACGTCGAAGCCGTAGGCCTCGTAGCGCTTGGCCACGTCCTCGCTCTTGGCGACCCGGGTGTCGTCCTCGATCGAGATCTCGTTGTCGTCGTAGATGACCGTCAGGTTGCCCAGCTTCTGGTGCGCGGCGAGCGCGCTGACCTCGTGGCTGATGCCCTCCTCGATGTCGCCGTCGGAGCACAGCACGTAGACGTCGTGGTCGAACAGGCTCTCCCCGGTGGCCGGCTCCGGGTCGAACAGGCCGCGCTCGCGGCGGGCGGCCATGGCGAAGCCGACCGCGTTGCCGATGCCCTGGCCCAGCGGGCCGGTGGTGGTCTCGACGCCGGCGGTGTGGCCGTGCTCGGGGTGGCCCGGGGTCAGCGAGCCCCACTGGCGCAGCGACTTCAGGTCGTCGATGCTCAGCCCGTAGCCGGCCAGGTACAGCTGGATGTACAGCGTCAGGCTCGAGTGGCCGCAGGAGAGCACGAAACGGTCGCGCCCGAGCCAGTTCGGGTCGGTCGGGTCGTGCTTCATCACCTTCTGGAACAGAAGGTAGGCGGCCGGGGCCAGGCTCATCGCGGTGCCGGGGTGGCCGTTGCCGGCCTTCTCGACGGCGTCCATCGCCAGCACCCGGACCGTGTCGACGGCGCGCCGGTCGACGTCGGACCAGGACAGCTCGGGACCCTTGACCTCTTCAACGCTCACGGCGGTGCTGCTCCTGTCGAACGGCGAGGTTTGCGTAGTTCCTCGAAAGACTTTGAGGGGGTTATCAAGTCGACCCTACCCACGATCGGGTAACCCCACGCGCAGTCGACCATGTTTCGGACATCGGCGACACTGCCTGCGGCAACGGTAGTCGATGCCCGCATCCGCCCCCAGGGCGCCGATGAGCCCCGATGGCTCAGACCTGGATCGGTTCAGCTGTCAGCGAAATCGGACAGGCCCGGACTCTCCGCTCACCGGTGCCGGTCACGGTCCCCCGGGGTCGCCGTCCGAGCAGCCACGATCCTGTTCTACGATGCGGAAGCCCGCTGGTCTCGGCGGGATTCCCCGCTCCGCCGCATGGCCTCGCCCCGGGAAGGTGGCAAACCAGACGTGACGCAACTCGTCGACCGCGGTGTCGCTGACCAGCTCACGTCCGCCCCGGTCCGTCCGACCACGGCGGGTGCCCTCGCCCTGGCCCAGCGCCAGGAGGAGACCCGGCGACGCGCGGGTCTCGGTGCGATCGTCAAGGCCTACGTCTCGCTGACCAAGCCGCGCATCATCGAGCTGCTGCTCATCACGACCGTCCCGGTGATGTTCCTCGCGGACAAGGGCCTGCCCTCGCTGTGGCTCGTTCTCGTCGTGCTCGTCGGCGGCTCGCTCGCGGCCGGCGCCGCCAACGCGCTGAACTGCTACATCGACCGCGACATCGACCAGCTCATGAAGCGCACGTCGCGGCGCCCGCTGGCCACGCACACCGTCTCCCCGCGCAGCGCGCTGATCTTCGGCCTCACGCTCGCCGTGGTGTCGACGGTGCTCATGGCCGCCTTCACCAACCTGCTCGCCACGCTGCTGACCGTCGGCGCGATCGCCTACTACGACCTCGTCTACACGATGTGGCTCAAGCGGACCACGCCGCAGAACACCGTCTGGGGCGGCGCCTGCGGCGCGGCGCCGGTGCTCATCGGCTGGGCGGCGGTCACCGGCGGGCTGTCCTGGACGGCGTGGGTGCTCTTCGCGGTCGTGTTCCTGTGGCAGCCGCCGCACTTCTACGCGCTGGCGATCAAGTTCAAGGACGACTACGCCCGGGCCGGCATCCCGATGCTCCCCGTCGTGCGCAGCCTGCGCCGCGTGGGGCTGGAGACGGTGATCTACAGCTGGCTGACCGTCGGCGCCTCGGTCGCGCTCTGGCCGATGGGGATGACGCCCCTCTACGGCGTCGTCGCGGTCGTCACCGGCGCGCTGCTGCTCGTCGAGGCGCACCGCCTGCACGGCCGCGCCCGGCGCGAGGAGCCGCTCAAGCCGATGCGGCTGTTCCACTGGTCCGTGACCTACCTGACGCTGCTGTTCGTCGCCGTCGCCGTCGACGCTCTGATCCAGTAGCGGAGCGGGACGAGCCGGTAGCGGGCGCGTCAGCAGGACGGCAAACAGAAGTGGCCGGAACTCCCGGCCATTTGGGCGCCTAAGCGAAAGTTAAGCCGGAAACGCCCGATTTTTTGGCACGTCCTCTCAGGCGCGGACCGCACGTGACACATGTCTCGCTTTACGCGCCGGAAACACCTGAAGAAAATCCCGATATTTACGGACATTGCCGCGCTAAACGCCCGACGTGTGGCGTAAACCTGTTGGTAAGAACGATCACAACCGGCGCCGACTTCACCCGCACGTGGCCCGCCGTCCCTCTAGTGTGGCCGTCATGGCAGATGGTTCCGATACGACGATGACCCTCAACCGTCCGGTTCCGGGCGGGCTGATCGCGGGCCTCAAGTCCTTCGCGGACGACCATGGCGGCGCGAAGGCAGTCATCGAGTACGTCGGCCGGCGCGGTGCCCGCATCGTGCTCGTCGGGGAGGACGGCGTCTGGGGCGACCAGATGGCCGAGGGCACGGACATCGCGCGTTCCGCCTGCGCCCAGGCCGGCGTCACGATCGAGAACGCCTGGGAGCGCGAGCTCCTCGAGCACATGCGGCCGAGCAACGACCTCTGGCGCTCGATGGGGCGCCGCACGCTGTCGCGCTAGGACACCCCGAACCCGCCCGCCGCGGGTATCTTCGCCTGCGTGAATCATGATCGTTCCCTTGTCAACGCGACCCGGGCCGCCGCCCGGGTCGCTCTCGTTACCTGCACCGACCTGCCGGACCTCGACGAGGACGACCGGGCGCTGATCCCGGCCCTCGCCGCGCGGGGCATCGCGGCCGAGCCGGTGCCGTGGGACGCCGCCGGGGCCGACTGGGCCGCCTACGACCTCGCGGTCGTGCGCAACACGTGGGACTACGCCAAGCGCCGGGCCGAGTTCGTCGCCTGGGCCCGCTCGGTGCCGCGGCTGGCCAACCCGGCGTCGGTGATCGAGTGGAACACCGACAAGCGGTACCTGCGCGAGCTCGCCGAGGCCGGCATCCCGATCGTCCCGACCACCTGGGTCGAGCCCGGCGACGCCTTCGTGCCGGAGGGCACCGGCGAGATCGTGGTCAAGCCCGCGGTGAGCGCCGGGAGCATCGACACCGGGCGGTACGACCTCGGCTCCCAGGCCGCGCTCGCCGCCGAGCAGGTGCGCCGGCTGCAGGAGGCCGGGCGGCTCGTGATGATCCAGCCGTACCTCGACGCCGTGGACACCGCGGGGGAGACGGCGCTGCTGCACTTCGACGGCGCGTTCAGCCACGCGATCCGCAAGGGCGCGATCCTCACCGGCCCGTACGTCGAGGGCGACCTGCTGTACCAGAACGAGAACATCTCCCCGCGCACCCCGTCGGACGAGGAGCGCGCGCTCGCCGCCCGCGTGCTCGCCGCGCTGCCGGTGCCGGCCGGGGAGCTGCTGTACGCCCGCGTGGATCTGCTGCCCTCCCCGGACGGCCCGGTGGTCATCGAGGTCGAGCTGGCGGAGCCGTCGCTGTTCTTCAGTCACGCGGAGGGCTCGGCGGAGCGCTTCGCCGCGGCCGTCGAGCGCCGGTTGGCGCTCAGGTAGGTGCCGCCCGTGCCGATGTGACCGGGGTGAAGCGGCGCGTCGGCGCGGGCCTGGCCCTCCTCGCGACCCTGGTCACCGGGGTGGCGGGGTGCAGCATGCTGCCCGGCCTCGGCGGCGCCGGCACCGGCGGCTCGACCGGCGGCGGCAAGGGCTCGGGAAAGGCCGTGAACCTGCCGGAGAAGACGGTGTACCTGCGCGGCGACGCGGTCGACCCGTCCGCCGGCCTCACCACGGGCGCCCCGGTGCGGGGCCCGATCGCGTCCATGTCCCCGTTGCCGTCCCGCACGCCGCTCACCGCCACCCCGAGCTACAGCCCCACCGACTGCACCGGCGCCTACCGCCAGGGCGTCGTCAACGGCGCCGACGTGGCCCCCGGCACCACCTCGGCCGTCGTGAGCTGGTGGAACATCGGCGACCCGGCGCTGGTCGAGTACCGCCTCGCCGCCGTGTCCCAGGACCTCTACATGGGCCCGCAGCCGACCTGGACCTGGCAGACGGTGCCCGCGGGCAAGGGCTGCAGCCGGGTCAGCGCGACCGTCACCGGGCTGAGCTCGAAGGTGCCCTACGTCTTCGTCATCCACGCCGTGCTCAAGAAGTACGAGACGCTGCCCCCGGTCGAGCCGGAGGTGGCCCGCAGCAGCGCGACCGTCATGCTGTAGGGCATGGGCACCCACCGCGCGCCGGAGCTGACCGAGCCGACCCTCCTCACCTTCCACGACGCCGCCACCGGCGAGCACGTCGAACTCAGCGCGTCCGAGCTCGGCGGCTGCGCGGCCCAGGTCGCCGGCCTGCTGCGCGAGGGCTGCGGGATCGACGAGGGCGGCCGGGCCGCGGTGCTGCTCCCGCCGCACTGGCTCACCGCCGCGGTGCTCATGGGCGCCTGGTCGGCCGGGCTGCGGCTGTCGCTGCAGGACACCGCGACCGCCGGGCTCGACGTGCTCGAGCCCGGCGCGGACCTGCCGTACGACGTGCTCTTCGTCGCCGCCGGCCGGATCGGCTCCTGGCTGGAGCGCATCCCCGACGCCAAGCACCGGTTCTCCCTGTTCGCCGAGGAGGCGCCCGAGGGCTACCGCGACCTCGAGGCCGCCATCGACGAGTTCTCCCCGCACGTGCCCGCGCCCGGGCGCACGCGAGCGAGCGACGCCGTCACGCCCGACGGCACCACCTACGGCTCGTTCGGCGCGATCGCCGCCGAGCTGGCCGAGCGGATCGGGCTGCGGGCCGGCGACCGGCTGCTGGTGAACGCGGCCACCCAGGAGCACCCGCTCAAGTGGCTGCTCGCCCCGCTGTCGGCCGGCGCGTCCGTGGTCATCGCCGCCAACGCGGGCCCGGAGGCGTTCGCCGCCCTGGCCGCGTCCGAGCGGACGACGCACAGCCTGCAATGACAACCATTCGGTTGTTAAACCACCGAGTTGTCGGTACCGTCGGGGCATGGTGGTCACCGACGAGCTGAGCCTCGTCTTCGCGGCCCTGGCCGATCCGACGCGCCGGGCCATCCTGGAGCGGCTCGCCGAGGGCGAGGCGACGGTCCAGCAGCTCGCCGAGCCCTTCGCGATGACCCAGCAGGCGGTCTCGAAGCATCTCAAGGTGCTGGAGAAGGCCCGGCTCATCTCGCGCACCCGCAGCGCCCAGGCCCGGCCCTGCGCGCTGGAGGGCGAGCGGCTGACCGAGGCGGGCGGCTGGATCGAGCGGCACCGGGCCCTCTGGGCGGGCCGCCACGACCGGCTCGGCGAGTACCTGGAGCGGCTGTGAGCGAGCTGACCTTCAGCCGGGTCCACCGCGCCTCGCCGGAGCTGCTGTTCGACTGCATGACCCGGCCCGAGCACCTCACGCACTTCTGGGGCCCGGCCGGCACCACGACCCCGCTCGACGGGATCGTGGTCGAACTGCGGCCCGGCGGCCGGTTCGAGACGACGATGGTGGGCGCGGACGGCTCGGCGTACACCATGCGGGCCGTCTACGCCGAGATCGACCGCCCGCACCGGCTCGTCTGGATCGAGCCGGAGGTCGAGGGCGGGATGCGTACCGAGGTCACCTTCGTCGATCTCGGCGACGGGCGCACCGAGGTGACGACGCGTCAGACCAACGTCCCCGAGGCCTACCTGAGCGCCCGGGCGCGGGCCGGCTTCGCCACGAGCCTCGACCGCTTCGACGCCTACCTTTCCACCCTCTAGGAGCCCCGATGCCCACCGTCACCTCCGCCGACGGCACGCCGATCGGCTACGAGTCCACCGGCTCCGGCCCGGCCCTGGTGCTGGTCGACGGCGCCTGCTGCTTCCGCGCCGCCGGTCCGATGCGCCCCCTCGCCGCCGCCCTCCAGGACCATCGCACGGTGTACTGCTACGACCGCCGCGGCCGCGGCGAGAGCGGCGACACCCAGCCCTACGCGGTGCAGCGCGAGATCGAGGACCTCCAGGCGGTCGTGGCGGCCGCGGGCGGCACGGCGAGCGTCTACACCATGTCCTCGGGCGGGGCGATCGGGCTCGCGGCCGCCGCGCAGGGCTCGGGCATCGCCGCGCTGGCGGTGTACGAGCCGCCGTTCGCCGGCACCGACCCCGCCTACACCGAGGCGCTGACCGGCCTGCTGGCCGAGGGCCGCCGCGGCGACGCCGTCGCGCTGTTCCAGTCGCGGGTCGGGATGCCGCCCGAGGCCATCGCCGCCTTCCGCGCCTCGCCCGGGTTCGCCGTGCTGGAGGGCATCGCCCCGACGCTCGCGTACGACGACGCCGTGCTGCGGCCCGGGCACCTGCGGCCCGAGGTCGCCGCCGCGATCACGGTCCCGGTGACCCTGATCGCGGGCGGCGCCAGCCCCGCGTTCCTGCGGGAGGCGGCGCGCTCGACCGCGGCCGCGATCCCGGGCGCGCGGTTCGAGGTGCTGGACGGCCAGACCCACGGCGTCGAGCCGGCCGCCCTCGCTCCGCTGCTCGTCAAGCTGCTGGCGTGACCACGGGCCCGCGGCGGGCGCCGGTCACCGCTTCGTGCCGAAGGCGTCCAGCGCCCGGTCGATGAGCGGCCCCACCGCGTGCAGGTCCCCGGTGATGCCGCTGCGGCTCAGGTTGTCGCGCATGACGTCGGGGTGCACCAGCAGCCGCTCCAGGGCCGCCCGCAGCCACGACGCGGCCGAGCCGGTCGCCACGAGGAGCTCGCGCAGCGGGCGCCACTCCGCGTGCCAGGCGCCGGCCGCCCCCTCGTGCTCGTGGGCCATCGCGGCCAGCAGGTTCGCGACCAGGCCCGGCGCCGACGCGGCGCAGCCCAGGGCGCACACCGCGGCGATCGGGTCGCGCCGGTGCGGCCCGGCCGGGGAGCCGCCCGGTGGGGAGGCGGAGACCTCGTCGACCTCGTGCTGGGCGAGCAGCGTCAGGTCGCGGGCGACCTTGGCCACCGCGCCGGCCGCGGAGCCCAGGGCGCCGGCCAGGTCGGCGATGCGGGTCCGCTCGGTGTGCCAGGGCAGGGCGGGCTCGCGCAGGCCCAGCACCGTGGCCAGGCCCTCCAGCACGTCCGGGCCGGCGTCGCCGAAGGGGGCCAGGGTGCCCGCGGCGCCGCCGAACTGCACGGCCAGCCGGTCGGCCCGCACCTGGTCCAGGCGGCGGCGGGCGGCGTCGAGGCCGCCGAGCCAGCCGGCCGCCTTGAGCCCGAAGGTGGTCGCGGCGGCCGGGCGCAGGAGCGTCCGGCCCGCCATGGCCGTGTCCCGGTGCTCCCGGGCCAGCCGCGCGGTGAGCTCGGCGCAGGCCCCGAGGTCGGCCAGCAGCGGCCGCAGCGCGCGGGCGGCGACCAGCATGCCCGCGGTGTCGATGACGTCCTGGCTCGTCGAGCCCCGGTGCACGGCCGCGGCGTGCTCGGGCACGGCGCGGCGCAGGGCCTCCACCAGCGGTTCGACCGGATCGCCGCTCCCGGCCGCGGCCCGGCCGATCGCCGCCGCGTCGAACGCCTCGGGGCGGGCGCACGCGGCCCCGATCGCGTCCGCGGCGGCCTGCTCCAGCAGGCCGCTGAACGCCTGCACCTCGGCCAGCGCGGCCTCGACCTGCAGCATCGCGGTCAGCCAGGCGTCGTCGCCGACCGCCGCGGCGACCTCGCCGCGGGCCAGCACCTCGCCGAAGAGGCTCGAAGTCGGTCCCATGGGTTCCCCGCTGTGTGTACGACGGCACACCATGGTATCGAGCCGTACGTGCTCGTCCGGCAACGTTGCGTGAACCTTGCCGGGGCGGGTGGGGCACGCATCGGGTCGGCGGCACGGCGCCGGGGCGTCGTCGCCGCCGGCGCCGTGACCCCGGTTACAGGAAGTCGGTGAATCCCGGCCGGTAATAGATTAGGGAGTGACAGAATGAAGTGATAGAAAGAACGCCACCGGTTAGGAGCAAGAGGGAAGGGGGGTGAGTGATGGAGTTGAGTGGTTGAAATACGTAATATAGGAAATTGTAATGGTGTGGATAGGTATAGAGATGGTGGTAGAAGAGTTAGTGGGAATAAGAAGAAGAAGTGTAAAGTAATGGAGGAATGATAGATGATGAGGTAGAGGAATGATGAGATTAGGAAGAAGGTTAGGTGTAAGGATTAAATAATACGGATGGTGGTTAGGAATGGGAGGTAGAGGGAAGTGGGGAAAAATGGATGTTGTTGTTGAATATAAAAGATGGAAAGGATAATTTGTTTTTTGGATGTGGTTTGTATTAGGGGATTGGTGGGGGTGGTATGTTGGGGAGAGGGAATGTAAGATTAGGAGGGGGATAAAGGGGTAAGGGAGGAGATGAGAGAGGTGAGGTAGGAGTGGGGAGGATTAAAAGGGATTATAAGTGTGCAGCACGCCGCGACGCGGAGGTCGTGCATCGAGCCGCCGGACGGCCCTCGGCTGTACTTCCAGGCCGTCCCCGAGACCAAGACGGTCAAGAACCGCGTGCACGTGTGCCTGCAGCCCGGCGACCGCTCCCGCGACGAGGAGGTGGACCGGCTGCTCGCCCTCGGCGCGACCATGCTCGCCGACCACCGCGACGGCCCGGACGCGGGCTGGGCGGTGCTCGGCGACCCCGAGGGCAACGAGTTCTGCGTGAACCGCGCGACCAGGTGAGGGATTCGTGGTGATCCCGTGGAGGCGGCCACTGGAGCCGCCGGTTCGGGGCAGCATCGGCCCGTGCCTTCGACGCTGCCGACCCATCCGCTCGCCGTCCTGCCGCTGAAGCTGTGGCGCCCCCGCTGGTTCGACGGGGTGGCGCTCGCGACCGGCGCGTGCGCGCCCGACTTCGCGTACGCCCTCGACGGCCCCGGCATCCTCATCCCGAGCCACACGATCCCGGCGCTGCTGTGGTGGAGCCTGCCCACGGCGGTCGCGGTCGCCCAGCTGTGCCGCTGGGGCGCCCCGGCCGTCGCCGCGCACCTGCCGCCCTGGTTCCACGTGCGCGACTTCGGCGTGCTGGGGACCGTCCGGCCCCGGTGGTGGATCACCGCGTACTCGGCCCTGCTCGGTGCGATCAGCCACCTGCTGTGGGACCTGGTGACGCACCCGGGACCGGTCGCCGCCTGGTGGCCGATCCGCGAGGCCAGCGACGCCGCGGGTGTCGTCCTGCTGCCGGCCTTCGTCGTGTACGTCGGGATGCGCCGCAAGCTGCGCGAGTGGCACGGGGAGCCGCCCGCCGTGCCGGTCCGGATGACCCGCTTCTGGGGCGTGACGGCCGCGGCGCTGGCCGCGGGGGTGGCGCTCACGTGCGCGCTGGGCGATCGGCACTACTACGCCGGCAACGTGCACGTGTTCCTGGTGCGGCTGATGGTCGCGGGGGCGCTGGCGCTGCTGGCCGGGGCCCGGGCCGTACAGTCGCAGGGTGCTGCTGACCGAGCGCCTCTTGCTGCGGCCGTTTCGCGTCGCTGACGCCCCCGGGCTGTCCGCTTACCGCTCCGATCCGCGGGTGGCGCGGTACCAGGGCTGGGACGCGCCCTTCCCGATCGAGTCCGCGCTCGCGTTCGTCGCCGGGCTGGACGGGCGCGATCCGCGCGCCGAGGGCTGGTTCCAGTACGCCGTGGAGCTGCGCGAGACCGGCGCGCTGATCGGCGACGTCGGGGCCAACCGGCACGACGAGGGCCGGCAGGCGGAGATCGGCTTCACCCTCGCCCCGGGGTACCAGGGGCACGGCTACGCCGCCGAGGCCGCCGGCCGCGTCGTGCACCACCTGCTCGCCGAGGAGGGGCTGCACCGGGTGCACGCCTCGGTCGACGCGCGCAACGAGCGCTCGGCGCGGCTGCTGGAGCGGCTCGGGTTCCGCCGCGAGGGGCTGGAGGTGCAGAGCCAGTGGTGGAAGGGGGAGTGGACCGACGACCTGCGCTACGCCGTGCTGGCCAGCGAGTGGTCGCGGTCCGCGCCGCCCGGCGCCGCCTGAGCCGGTCGCGCCGTCACCCGGGCCAGGAGGTTGAGCGTCGCCGTCCACACCAGGCAGGCGCCCAGCATGTGCAGGATGACCACGGGCCAGGGCAGGCCGGTGAAGTACTGCACGAAGCCCACCACGCCCTGCGCCAGCTCGACGGCGACCAGGATCGCCGCGGCCCGGGTGACCCGCAGCGGCGCCCCGAGCGCGCGCAGGCCGAACCACATGGCCACGGAGAGCCCGACGAGCACCATCACGGCGTCGGTGTGCAGCTGGGACATGGCCTCGGGGTCGAAGCCGGTGCGGGTGGCCTTGGTGTCGCCCGAGTGCGGGCCGCTGCCGGTGACGATCGTGCCCAGGACGAGGACGACCGCGGAGACGACCGTCACGAAGATGCCGGCGGTGCGCATGGCCCGCGGCGCCGTCCAGCGCGGCGGCTCCCCGCGGGTGCGGTCCCACAGCACGAAGACGAGCGCGATGAGCGCGATCGAGGCCAGGAAGTGCACCGCCACCGACCACGGGTTGAGCGCCAGCCGCACCGTGATGCCGCCGAGGACGCCCTGGAACGCGATGCCCGCGAGCACCCAGACGGTGGCGCGCAGGGCCGCTTTCGAGTGACGCCGCTGCCGCCAGGCGGCCGCGATGGCGACGAGCGCGAACACGCTGAGTACGCCCGTGAGCGTCCGGTTGCCGAACTCGATGACCCCGTGGTACCCCATCTCGGCGGTCGTCACGTAGGAGTCGTCGGTGCACCGGGGCCACGTCGGGCACCCGAGCCCGGAGCCGGTGAGGCGCACGAGCCCGCCCGTGCACACGATGCCGATGTTGGCCGCGAGCAGCGCCAGCGCCGCCCGGCGCAGCGTCTCGGGCCGGTCCAGCCACTCTCCGAGCCAACTCACGCCGGCGATACTACGCCAGGCTACATATCGCTCCGGCTGGCAGGTTGCGGCCTGGGGGCCGGCCAGGTTTGGTTAGGGTTACCTTCCGTGCGGTGGATCACCCGGGCGGTGGTTTGCCCGGCTCCCGCGATTTACGTAACGTTGGTGTTGTGAAAAACGCGGAAGTGGTCGCTGCGCTCGACGGGCGCACCCGTGACCGCGTCACGGAGCTGCTGCTGCAGGAGGGCTCGGCCACCGCGACGGAACTCGGGCTCGCCCTCGGGCTGAGCCCCGCCGGCGTGCGCCGTCACCTCGACGCCATGCACGCCGAGGGGCTCGTCGAGTGCCGCGAGCGGCCCGAGCGCGGGCCGCGCGGGCGGGGCCGGCCGGCGCGCGTGTTCACGCTGACCGCGGCCGCGCGGGAGACGCTGCCGCACACCTACGACGGGCTCGCCGCCGCGGCGCTGCGCTGGATCGCCGAGCACGGCGGGCCGGGCGAGGTCTCCGCGTTCGCCGCCGCCCAGGTCGCGGGGCTCGAGGAGCGCTGCCGGGCGGCCATGGCCGAGGCCGGCGAGGACCCGCTCGCACGGGCCGAGGCCCTCGCGCGCGCCCTGACCGCGGAGGGTTACGCTGCGGGCGCGACGACCATCGCCACCGGCGGGCAGCTGTGTCAGCACCACTGCCCGGTGGCCCATGTCGCCGCGGAATTCTCCCAGCTGTGCGAGGCCGAGACCCAGGTGATCTCGCGCCTCGTCGGCACGCACGTCCAGCGGCTCGCCACCATCGCCAACGGCGACGGTGTCTGCACCACCCACATACCGGCCCCGGTCCAACCCGGAGCCCGTCCCGATAGGCAAAGGATCGTGAGATGACGACTGCCGATCAGCTGGCCGGTCTCGGCCGGTACGAGTACGGCTGGGCCGACTCCGACACCGCGGGGGCCTCGGCGCGCCGCGGTCTCAACGAGGACGTCGTGCGCGACATCTCGGCGAAGAAGCACGAGCCCCAGTGGATGCTCGACCTTCGCCTCAAGGGCCTGCGCCTGTTCGACCGCAAGCCGATGCCGGCGTGGGGCGCGGACCTGTCGCACATCGACTTCGACAACATCAAGTACTTCGTCCGCTCGACCGAGAAGCAGGCGGCGAGCTGGGACGAGCTGCCCGAGGACATCAAGAACACGTACGACAAGCTGGGCATCCCCGAGGCCGAGAAGCAGCGGCTGATCGCGGGCGTCGCGGCGCAGTACGAGTCCGAGGTCGTCTACCACAAGATCCGCGAGGACCTCGAGGAGCAGGGCGTCGTCTTCCTCGACACCGACACGGCGCTGCGCGAGCACGAGGATCTCTTCAAGGAGTACTTCGGCACCGTCATCCCCGTCGGGGACAACAAGTTCGCCGCGCTCAACACGTCGGTCTGGTCCGGCGGCAGCTTCATCTACGTGCCGAAGGGCGTGCACGTGGAGATCCCGCTGCAGGCGTACTTCCGGATCAACACCGAGAACATGGGCCAGTTCGAGCGGACCCTGATCATCGTCGACGAGGGCGCCTACGTGCACTACGTCGAGGGCTGCACCGCGCCGATCTACTCGTCGGACTCGCTGCACTCCGCGGTCGTCGAGATCGTCGTGAAGAAGAACGCGCGCTGCCGGTACACCACCATCCAGAACTGGTCGACCAACGTCTACAACCTGGTCACCAAGCGGGCGGTCTGCCACGAGGGCGCCACCATGGAGTGGATCGACGGCAACCTCGGCTCCAAGGTCACGATGAAGTACCCGGCCGTGTTCATGACCGGCGAGCACGCGAAGGGCGAGGTCCTCAGCGTCGCGATGGCCGGCGAGGGCCAGCACCAGGACGCCGGCGCGAAGATGGTGCACGCCGCCCCGCACACCTCCTCGAGCATCATCTCCAAGTCGATCGCCCGCGGCGGCGGCCGGACCTCCTACCGCGGCCTCGTGCAGGTGCTCGAGGGCTCGCACCACTCGAAGTCGACGGTCAAGTGCGACGCCCTGCTCGTCGACACGATCTCGCGCTCGGACACCTACCCCTACGTCGACATCCGCGAGGACGACGTCTCGATGGGGCACGAGGCGACGGTGTCGAAGATCAGCGACGACCAGCTCTTCTACCTCATGTCGCGCGGCCTCACCGAGGACGAGGCCATGGCGATGATCGTGCGCGGCTTCATCGAGCCGATCGCCAAGGAACTGCCCATGGAGTACGCGTTGGAGCTCAACCGGCTCATCGAGCTGCAGATGGAGGGCGCGGTCGGATGAGCGCACCCGTTCTCGTTCCCCCGAAGACCAGGGCCCAGCAGGTCCGCTCGTTCGACGCCGGCGACTTCCCGGCGCTCACCGGCCGCGAGGAGGAGTGGCGCTTCACGCCGCTCAAGCGCCTCCGCGGCCTGGACAGCGCCGTGTTCTCGGGCGCCCCGGCGCCCAAGGTCGAGGTCGGCGAGCTGCCGTCCGGCGCGACGGTGTCGACCATCGACCGCAGCGACCCGCGGGTCGGCTCGGCCCTGACGCCGTTCGACCGCATCAGCGCGCTGGCCGCGGGGGGTGCGACCGAGGCCCTGCTGATCGCCGTCGAGCCCGACGCCGTGCTGGACAGCGCCGCGGTCGTGCGTCTCGTGGGCGCGACGACGGAGCCGGCGGCGGGCCACACCATCGTCGAGGTGGGCCGGTTCGCCGAGGCCGTGGTCGTGCTCGAGCAGACCGGCTCGGTCACGCTCGCCGACAACGTCGAGGTGCTCGTCGCCGACGGCGCCAAGCTGACCTTCGTCACCGTCACCGACTGGGCCGCGGACGCGGTGCAGGCGCAGCACGTGCGCTTCCGGCTCGGCCGCGACGCGCGGGTCACCCACGTGCAGGTGACGCTCGGGGGCGACCTCGTGCGGCAGTACACCAGCGTCGACTACACCGGGCGGGGCGGCGAGATCGACGCCTACGGCCTGTACTTCGCCGACGCCGGCCAGCACTTCGAGCACCGCCTCCTGGTCGACCACTCGGTGCCCGACTGCCGCAGCTACGTCGCCTACCGCGGCGCGCTGCAGGGCGCCGACGCGCACACGGTGTGGGTCGGCGACGTGCTGATCCGTGCGGAGGCGACGGGCACGGACACGTACGAGATCAATCGCAACCTCGTGCTGACCGACGGCGCCCGGGCCGACTCGGTGCCCAACCTGGAGATCGAGACCGGTGAGGTCGCGGGGGCCGGGCACGCCAGCACCACCGGCCGCTTCGACGACGAGCAGCTGTTCTACCTGATGTCCCGGGGCATCACGGACGAGCAGGCCCGCAAGCTGGTCGTGCGCGGCTTCTTCCACGAGCTGCTCGGCAAGATCCCGGTCGAGGACCTCCGCGACCGTCTCGGCGCCGCGATCGACGCGCGGCTGGAAGAGGCCGGCTCGTGATCCGTGTTTGCTCCGCGGCCGAGGTGGCCAAGGGCGAGGTCGTGCAGGTCACGGTCGAGGGGACCGAGATCGCGCTCGTGCACGCCGACGACGACAACTTCTACGCCGCCTACGACGAGTGCTCGCACGCGGCGGTCGCGCTGAGCGAGGGCGAGGTCGAGGGCTGCACCCTGGAGTGCTGGCTCCACGGCTCGCGCTTCGACCTGCGAACCGGCGCCCCCACCGGGCTGCCCGCCACCGAGCCGGTCCCGGTCTACCCGGTCGAGGTTCGCGACGGCGACGTCTACATCGACCTGAACCCGAGCAACGGAGTCTTGAAGTGAGCGAGCTTTCGATCAGCAACCTGCAGGTCTCGGTCAAGCTGCCCGACGGTGAGCTCAAGCCGATCCTCGCCGGCGTCGACCTGACGGTCCGGGCGGGGGAGACCCACGCCATCATGGGCCCCAACGGCTCCGGCAAGTCCACGCTGGCCTACGCGATCGCGGGCCACCCGCGCTACGAGGTCACCGGCGGCGCCGTGTCGCTCGACGGCCAGGACGTGCTCGCGATGACCGTCGACGAGCGGGCCCGCGCCGGGCTGTTCCTGGCGATGCAGTATCCGGTGGAGGTCCCCGGCGTCTCCATGGCGAACTTCCTGCGCACCGCCAAGACCGCCATCGACGGCGAGGCGCCGAAGCTGCGCACCTGGGCCGGCGAGCTGCGCGGGGCCATGGAGAAGCTGCAGATGGACCCGGCCTTCGCCCAGCGCAACGTCAACGAGGGCTTCTCCGGCGGCGAGCGCAAGCGCGGCGAGATCATGCAGCTGGAGCTGCTCAAGCCGAAGATCGCCGTGCTCGACGAGACCGACTCCGGCCTCGACATCGACGCGATGCGCATCGTCAGCGACGGCGTCAACCGGGTGCGCGAGCAGGGCAACACCGGGCTGCTGCTGATCACGCACTTCACGCGCATCCTGCGGTACATCAAGCCGGACTTCGTGCACGTCTTCGTCGGCGGCAGGATCGTCGAGGAGGGCGGCCCCGAGCTCGCGGAGCAGCTGGAGAACAGCGGGTACGAGCGCTTCCTCGCCGGCGCCGGCCCGGCCTCGATCGCCTGAGAAAGGCCCATACATGACCGCCCTCGACGTTGAGTCGGTTCGCAAGGACTTTCCGATCCTCGATCGCACCGTCAACGGCAAGCCGCTGGTGTACCTCGACTCGGGCAACACCTCGCAGAAGCCGCGCCAGGTGATCGACGCGATCCGCGAGCACTACGAACGGCACAACGCGAACGTGGCCCGCTCGGTGCACACGCTGGGCACCGAGGCGACGGAGGCCTTCGAGGGGGCCCGCGCGCGCGTCGCGGGCTTCATCGGGGCCCCGTCGGCGGCCGAGATCGTCTTCACGAAGAACTCGACCGAGGCCATCAACCTGGTCGCGCACGCCTTCACGAGCGACGCCGACGACCCGCGCTTGCGGCTCGGCCCCGGCGACGAGATCGTCGTGACCGAGATGGAGCACCACTCCAACATCGTGCCCTGGCAGCTGCTCGCCAAGCGCACCGGCGCGACCCTGCGCTGGTTCGGCCTCACCGACGAGGGCCGGCTGGACCTGAGCACCATCGACGAGCTCATCAACGAGCGCACCAAGCTCGTGTCGGTCGTGCACTACTCCAACATCCTGGGCACGATCAACCCGGTCGAGCTGCTCGTCGCCAAGGCCCGCGCGGCCGGCGCGCTCGTGCTGCTCGACGGCTCCCAGTCGGTGCCGCACGTGCCCGTCGACGTGGCCGCGCTCGGCGCCGACTTCGTCGCCTTCACCGGGCACAAGATGCTCGGCCCGACCGGCATCGGCGCGCTGTGGGGCCGCTTCGAGCTGCTCGACGCGATGCCCCCGTTCCTCGGCGGCGGCTCGATGATCGAGACGGTGTCGATGACCGGCACCACGTTCATGCCGCCGCCCGCGCGCTTCGAGGCCGGCACGCCGCCGATCGCGCAGGCCGTCGGGCTCGGCGCGGCCGTGGACTACCTCGCCGGCGTCGGCATGGACAACGTCGTCGCGCACGAGAAGGCGCTGACCGCCTACGCCCTGGAGGCGCTCGCCTCGCTGCCCTACGTGCGGATCATCGGCCCGGCGTCCACCCAGGACCGCGGCGCCACGATCTCGTTCACCGTCGAGGGCGTCCACCCGCACGACGTCGGCCAGATCCTCGACGACGAGGGGGTGCAGGTGCGGGTCGGCCACCACTGCGCCCGCCCCACGTGCGTGCGCTTCGGGGTGCCGGCCACCACCCGCGCCTCGTTCTACCTCTACACGACCAACGACGAGATCGACGCCCTCGTCCGCGGGGTCGAGCGGGTCTGGAAGGTCTTCGCCTGATGCAGATCGACCAGCTGTACCAGGAGATCATCCTGGACCACTACAAGCACCCGCACGGCCGCGGCCTGCGCGAGCCCTTCGACGCCGAGGCGCACCACGTCAACCCGACCTGCGGCGACGAGGTGACCCTGCGCGTGCAGCTCAAGGCCGGCAGCGTCGCCGACGTGTCCTACGAGGGCACGGGCTGCTCGATCAGCCAGGCCTCCGCCAGCGTCCTCTACGACCTGCTCAAGGGCGCGACGGTCGCCGACTCCCTGCGCCGGCACGAGGCCTTCGCCGAGCTCATGGGCGGCCGGGGCCAGGTCGAGCCCGACGAGGACGTGCTGGAGGACGCGGTCGCGTTCGCGGGCGTCGCCCAATACCCGGCGCGCGTCAAGTGCGCGCTGCTGCCCTGGATGGCCTACAAGGACGCCCTGTCCCGGGCGGTCGGCACACCTTCTGAGGAGACCCCATGACCGCGGCGCTGGCCGACATCGAAGAGGCGATGAGGGACGTCGTCGACCCCGAGCTGGGGATCAACGTCGTCGACCTCGGCCTCGTCTACGGCATCCACGTCGACGAGGAGAACGTCGCGACGCTGGACATGACCCTGACGTCGGCGGCCTGCCCGCTGACCGACGTGATCGAGGACCAGGCCCGCCAGGCCCTGACCACCGGCCCCGGCGGCGGCCTGGTCTCCGACATCCGCATCAACTGGGTCTGGCTCCCGCCGTGGGGCCCGGACAAGATCACCGACGAGGGCCGCGACCAGCTGCGCTCCCTCGGCTTCAACGTCTAAATCGCTGGCGGACGCGGGTCGTGCGGCGCCATCATCGCCGCATGACCCGCCGCCGCACGCCGCCGCCCCCTGAACCGGTCGCCCTGATGGAGGCGAGCCCCCGGCAGCAGGCGTGAGCGCCGGCCCGGGCGAGGCGGTCGTGAGCGGCCTGCTCGCCGGATACGGCGTCGCCATCCCCGTCGGGGCGATCGGCGCGCTCATCGTCGGCTTGGCGTCCCGGCACTCCTGGCGGGTCGGGGCCGCCGCCGCGCTCGGGGTGGCCACCGCGGACGGGCTCTACGCCGTCGTCGCCGTGCTCGGGGGAGCCGCGCTCGCCGGGGTGATCGCGCCCGTCTCCGGGGTGCTGCGGTGGGTGGCGTTCGCCGTCCTGCTCGCCCTGGCCGGCAAGACCGCCGCGGGCGCCCTGCGGCACCGCCACGAGGCCGCCACGGCCCGCCAGACCGACGGGCGGCGGGCCTACCTGACGCTGCTCGGGCTCACGCTGCTCAACCCGGCCACCATCGTCTACTTCGGCTCGCTCGTGCTCGGGCGCCGCGCCGACGACGGGCTCTCGGCCGGGGCCGAGGCGCTGTGGGTCGCGGCCGCGTTCGTGGCGTCGGCCAGCTGGCAGCTGTTCCTGGCGGCGAGCGGGTCGCTGCTCGGGCGGGTGCTCACCGGCACCCGGGGCCGGTTCTGGTCGGCGATCGTGTCGAGCGCCGTGATCGCGGTGCTGGCCGTGCTGCTCGTCATCCCAGGTGCTTGAGCGCCTCACGCACCGACAGCGGGGACAGGCCGGGGTGGGTGCCGACGAACGCGCGCACCCCGGCCGGGTCGGTGCGGGCATACTGCCGCAGCGCCCAGCCGATGCCCTTGCGGATGAAGAAGTCCCGCTCGCCCGACCACCGGTCGCAGTAGTCGAAGAGGCGGGCCCGGTCCGTCTCCTCGCGGTACCGCAGCTGATGGAGGATCGCCGTGCGCACCAGCCACAGGTCGGTCCCCGCGGCCGTCCACGCGTCCATGGTGGACACACAGTCCGGGCGCGCCAGCACGAGCGGGCCGACGACGTTGGACGCCAGCGTGTCGACCGTGTCCCACCAGGACTTGGTGGTGATGAGCTCGCGCAGCACGGGCACCGCGGCCGGGGTGAGCACCTTCGCGTGCTTGCGCAGGTAGTCGCAGGCGAAGTACTGGTACTCCCGCTCGGGCAGCTCCCAGCACGCGCGGGCCGTGGCCAGCAGCTCGGGCTCGTCCGGGCGGGGCCGGCCGCGCAGGACGTCGAGGGTCAGCTCGCGCCTCGGCACGCTCGGGATGCCGAGGAACTCGAAGCGGTCCCGCATGTACGCACGCATCGGCGCGGCCTGCCCGGGATCGGCGGCCGCGCCGAAGAGGTGCTCCAGTCGCTGCAGGATCACAGGTTGCTGGTGTTGAAGGTGTCGCACTGGCGCGGGTCGCCGGTGTTGTACCCCTGCGTGAACCACTTCTTGCGCTGGGCCGACGTGCCGTGCGTGAACCCGTCCGGGTTGACCTTCTGGCCGGCCTTCTTCTGGATCGTGTCGTCGCCGATGGCCTCGGCGGTCTGGACGGCCTCGGCGATGTCCTGGTCCGTGATGGACTTGAACAGCGCGTCGCCCTGCGGGTCCTTGGTCTCCGTCGCGTGGTTGGCCCAGGTGCCCGCGTAGCAGTCGGCCTGCAGCTCCAGGCGCACCGAGGCGGAGCTGGCGCCCTGCTGGGAGCCCTGCTGCGCCTTGGCGTTGGTGCCGAGCAGGTTCTGGATGTGGTGGCCGTACTCGTGCGCGAGCACGTACGGCGCCGCGAACTCGCCCGACGCGCCGAAGCGGCTGTTGAGCTCGTTGTAGAAGGTCAGGTCGATGTACACCTGGCTGTCGGCCGGGCAGTAGAACGGCCCGACACCCGAGTCGGCCGCGCCGCACCCGGTGTTCACGGACCTGCTGAAGAAGTTCGTCTTGGCCGGCTGGTACTGCTTGCCGAACGCCTGCGGCATCTCCGTCTTCCAGTAGGCCTGGACGGAGTTGATGTAGAGGACGTTGCGGCAGTCGGCGTTCTTGAAGCGGTCCTTGTTCGACTTGTCACACTGCTGGTTCAGCGCGGAGTTGTCGGGCTTGGCGCTGCCGCCGCCCCCGCCGCCGAGCAGCCCGCTGCCGAAGAGGCCGCCACCGCCGCAGAGGACCACGGCCAGGATGATGACCGTGATGATGATGCCGCCGCGGCCGCCGCCGATCGGGATCGGGATGCCACCGATGCCGCCGAAGCCACCGCCTCCACCGCCGCCGCCCGACCCGCGCAGGTCATTGACCTGGCTGGTGTCGAGATCGGCGTCGTCGTTGAACTCCATCGCACACCTCGGGGGTTGATATCGACCGGCGTCTGCTGAGCGGCAGGTACCCGTTGATCTTGTGACGTAATCGTGTGGCGGGGCCACCCGGGTCGCACGGTAGACTATCGCCGTGATCACGCAGAGGGAGTGACTCCGGTCTGACACCAGGAGTCCGTCTTCGTTCCTCTGCCCGGAAAGTGAGTTCCGCTGTGATCACGGCCAACAGCCTTGAGCTGCGCGCTGGCGCCCGCATCCTGCTCAGTGACATCAACCTGCGCGTGCAGCCCGGGGACCGCATCGGTCTCGTCGGGCGCAACGGCGCCGGCAAGACCACCACCCTCAAGGTGCTCGCGGGCGAGGGCACCCCGCACGCGGGCAGCGTGGACCGGCGCGGCCCGGTCGGCTACCTGCCCCAGGACCCGCGCACCGGCGACCTCGAGGTCACGGCCCGCGACCGGGTGCTCTCCGCGCGCGGGCTCGACACCATCTACGCCGAGATGAAGGCGCTCGAGGAGCGGCTGGGCGACGACGAGCGGCTGATCCGGCGGTACGGGCAGCTCGAGGACCAGTTCGCCGGGCTCGGCGGCTACGCGGCCGAGGCCGAGGCCGCCCGCATCTGCGCCAACCTGGGCCTGCCCGACCGCGTGCTCGGCCAGACCATCGGCACCATGTCCGGCGGTCAGCGCCGCCGCATCGAGCTGGCCCGCATCCTCTTCCGCGACGCGAGCGCCACCGGCGGCGGCATCCTGCTGCTCGACGAGCCCACCAACCACCTCGACGCCGACAGCATCACCTGGCTGCGCGGGTTCCTGTCCAGCCACAAGGGCGGGCTGGTGGTCATCTCCCACGACGTCGACCTGCTCGACGCGATCGTCAACAAGGTGTGGTACCTCGACGCCAACCGCGCCACGATCGACTTCTACAACGTGGGCTGGAAGCTGTACCAGCAGCAGCGCGAGACCGACGAGAAGCGCCGCCGCCGCGAGCGCGCCAACGCCGAGAAGAAGGCCGGCGCCCTGATGGCCCAGGCCGACAAGATGCGCGCCAAGGCCACCAAGACGGTCGCGGCCCAGAACATGGCCCGCCGCGCCGAGCGGATGCTGGACGGCCTGGAGGACGTCCGCACCGCCGACAAGGTGGCGAAGGTCCGCTTCCCCGAGCCCAAGTCCTGCGGCAAGACCCCGCTGACCGCGCGCGGCCTGTCGAAGTCCTACGGCTCGCTCGAGATCTTCATGGACGTCAACGTCGCCGTGGACCGCGGCTCCCGCGTGGCCATCCTCGGCCTCAACGGCGCCGGCAAGACCACCCTGCTGCGCATGCTCGCCGGCGAGCTCGACCCCGACACCGGCGAGGTGACCCCCGGCCACGGCCTCCAGCGCGGGTACTACGCCCAGGAGCACGAGCAGCTCGACGTCGACCGCACCATCCTGCAGATCATGCGCTCGGCCGCGCCCGAGCAGAACGACACCGAGCTGCGCAAGATCCTCGGCGCCTTCCTGTTCACGGGCGACGACGTGGACAAGCCCGCGGGCGTCCTGTCCGGCGGCGAGAAGACCCGGCTGGCCCTGGCGACCCTGGTCTGCTCCGGCGCCAACGTCCTGCTGCTGGACGAGCCGACGAACAACCTCGACCCGATCAGCCGCGAGCAGGTGCTCGACGCGATCGCCCGTTACCCCGGCGCCATCGTGCTGGTGACGCACGACCCCGGGGCGGTGCAGGCCCTCAAGCCGGACCGCGCGATCCTGCTGCCCGACGGGGTGGAGGACGCGTGGAGCGACGATCTGCTGGAGCTGGTCGAGCTCGCCTGATTCGGGCTGTTTCGCCTTTGTGCCCGGCTGCTCGAAGTGTGCTTGCGGGCGAAATGTCGGGCGCTGCGCGCCGCGACATTTCGGACTTTTCCCCCGTCGGGTGATATGTCCTACCAGGGTGTGACGGACGCGGCTTCGATGATCACTGCGACGAGCGTGCCCAGGCCCGCGAGCGGCAGCGGCGTGGGCGGCGGGTCCTTCGCGCCGGGCAGGTCCAATGGCGGGCGCTTCGCGCCGCGACGTTCTCGCCCCGGCGGCTTCGTGGGCGGCTTTGCCCGTGGTGCCCGGCTGTTCGAAGCCCGCTCGCGGGCGAAGTGTTGGGCGCTTCGCGCCGCGACATTAGGGTGCTTCGCGCCGCGACGTTCTCGCCCGGCGGCTTCGCGCCGCGACGTTCTCGCCCGGCGGCTTCGCGCCGCGACGTTCTCGCCCGGCGGCTTCGCGCCGCGACGTTCTCGCCCGGCGGCTTCGCGCCGCGACGTTCTCGCCCGGCGGCTTCGTGGGCGGCTTTGCCTGTGGTGCCCGGCTGCTCGAAGCCCGCTCGCGGCCGAAATGTCGGGCGCTCCGCGCCGCGACATTTCGGATTTTTCCCCCGCCGGGTGACATGTCCTACCAGGGCGTGACGAGCACGGCTTCGATGATCACCGCGACCACCGCGCCCAGCCCCGCGAGCAGCAGCGGCGCAGGCGGCGGGTCCCCGGCCGGGCGCTGCGGGGCCACGGCCGCGACCGTGAGCCAGGGAAAGAACGGCAGCCAGGCGTGTTCGACCCCGCCCCGGGCCAGCCCCGCGGTGATCGAGAACACCACGGCCGCGCCCGCGCCCACGAGGAACGGCCACATGGCGGTGTTGCGCACCTTGCGGGCGCTGGCGAACAGCGGCGGACCGGCGGCCAGCAGGAGCACGACGACGCTGATGGCGCTCCACCAGAGCACCGAGCGGTACGGCGCCACCCGGGCCGCGTAGTCCGTCTCCGCGGACACGAGGCCGTCCGCCCACCCGAACCCGAGCAGCTGCGCGCCCAGGACGGGCAGCAGCGCGCCCACGCCGCTGAGGACGTTGAGGGAGGCGCGGCGGCGGGCGAAGTACACACACACCAGCGAGAGCCCGAGCCACGGCGCGGAGTAGGAGAACAGCGCGGCCACCCCGATCAGGAGACCGGCCAGCACCGCCCAGCCCGTCGCCGCCCAGCCGCGCACCCGGCGCCGGCTCGCGCGCAGGCCGGAAACGATCGCCGCGGCGCCCAGCACGGCGACGAGGCCGTCGAGGCTGACCGCGGTCCAGATGGCGTACGGGGCGAGGACCAGCACCGGCAGGTACCGTCGCGCCGCCTCCTCGCCGACCGAGTCGCGCACCGCGGCGAGCACGAGGGGAATCGTGAGTACCGATACCGCGGTGATCAGGAAACCGAGCACAATGTGGTCGTCGACGCCGATTCGTTGCAGCGCCCACAAAAAGAGTACGGGGCCCGGAGGATGGCCCCGCGATGCTACCGAGTGGTACGCCGCGTCGGCCGTGAAATGTCTGAGGTATGCGAGTGGGGAGTCGCCCACCTGTGCGACGTCCCCCAGGTATTCCTCGGGAGACCCCAAGGCTTTCGTAAGGCCGGACCAGCCATCGACAAGCGCCAAAGCGATTGCCCACAGCAGGCCTACGGCGTACCCGAAAAGCTGAATTTCGTGCCATCTCCACCGGGTGAACCGGCCCGCCGCGGCGGCCCAGAGGGTCCCGGCGGCGACGGCGGGTGCCAGCATCGATCCGAGACCGATTCTGATCTTGTACCTGCCGAGGAAGGGGGCACTGGCGGTGCCCAGACGGGCGTCGAGCTGCACCGCGAGCGCTGCCAGGGCGAGGCCGCCGAGGGCCAGGAGCAGCCAACACAGCGCATCGATGCGCTCACGGTGCGCAGTGTTTGGAGGTGCCGTGGACGGTTCGCTCAACACGGTGCATCACGGTATCGGGTAGCTGACAATGCTCTGCGTGTCGGTTGGCGCCCCGTCGATATCTAGCGCATGATCGTTCGAGGCGGTCTAATAGGTGGGACCGCACCAACCGCTCTGTCTGGGACGTGAGGGATCAGCATGGCAGCCACCGCCACCACCAGCACCGAGAAGGGTCGCCGGATCATCGGCGCCGAAAGGCAGACGCTGGCGAAGGACCTCGTGAAGCGGTACACCAACGGTGAGAGTATCCGTGCACTCGCCGCTTCCACCGGCCGTTCCTACGGATTCGTGCACCGTGTGCTGACCGAATCCGGCGTTCAGCTTCGCCAGCGTGGCGGCGCGCGCCGCCGCAAGAAGGCGTGAGCGCCAACCCCTTCTCGGCAAGCGCCGCACCCGAGTCGGGTGAGGCGCGCTTCGACCTCGACGGGCCGGTCGCGACGGTGACGTTGTGCCGGCCCCAGGTTCTCAACGCGCAGACCCCCGCCCTCTGGGCCGATCTGCGCGAGTTCGGTCGGACACTGCCGGGTGACATCCGCGTCGTCATCGTCCGCGGCGAGGGACGGGCCTTCTCAGCCGGGCTCGACACCACCGCCGCGACCGCGATGCTCGGCGAGATCGCCGCCGGTCCGGACTCCGACGCCCGCATCGCGGGCTTCCAGGAGGCGTTCGCCTGGCTGCGCCGGCCATCGCTCATCTCGATCGCCGCGGTGCAGGGCCACGCCATCGGGGCGGGCTTCCAGGTGGCCCTCGCCTGCGACTTCCGTGTCGCGGCCGAGGACGTCTCGTTCAGCATGGCCGAGATCAAGCTCGGCCTCGTGCCCGACCTGGGCGGCACCAAGCGCCTGGTCGAGCTGGTCGGCTACGCCCGGGCGCTCGAGCTGTGCGTCACCGGGCGAAGGGTGACGGCCGCCGAGGCGTCCCAGATCGGCCTGGCCAATGTGGTCGTACCGCGGGACGAGCTCGACGACGCCGCCAAGGACCTCGCGGCCGCCGTGCTCGCCGGCCCGCGGGACGCGGTGATCGAGATCAAGGCGCTGCTGGCGCAGGCCGCGGCGCACACGTTCGCCGAGCAGGAGGCCGCGGAGCGCGCGGCGCAGCTGCGGCGGATCGCCGACCTGACCGGTCGCGGCGAGTGAGCCGCGACCTGGCCCGATGGTCCTAGGACCAAAGGCCTGGTCGCTACCGGGAAGCCGCGGCGGCCTCCGAAAGTTGTCGTACCTGCCGGGCACAATCACCCGGCAGGTACTTCTTTTGTTCGGGGGTGTGCGGCAATGTCCTCGCCGATGAGCAGCATGACGGGGTGGGAGACCCTGCGCTCGCTGCGCAAGGCCGATGAGCTGGCCGGCAAGAAGCTCGGCCGCGACACGACCAGGCGCATCCTGCGCTTCGCCCGGCCCTATCGGCGCGACATCGCCGTCTTCCTGCTCACGGTCGTGATCGGGGCCGGCATCGGGGTCGCGACCCCCTACCTCGCCGGCGACGTCGTCAACAAAATCGGCCGCGGCGGGCCCGACGCCGGGGCCGCGGTCGTGCGGATCGCGCTGATCATCGGCGGGCTCGCGATCGTCGACGCGCTGCTGTCGCTCGCCCAGCGGTGGTACTCCGCACGCATCGGCGAGGGCATCATCCTCGCGCTGCGCCGGCTGGTGTACGACCACGTGCAGCGCATGCCCCTGCAGTTCTTCACCCGCACGCAGACCGGCGCCCTGGTGAGCCGGCTCAACAACGACGTGCAGGGCGCCCAGCGCGCCTTCACCTCGACCCTGTCGGGCGTGGTCAGCAACGTCATCCAGCTCGTGCTCACCGCGGCCGTGATGCTCACGCTGTCGTGGCAGATCACCCTCATCTCGCTGGTGATGCTGCCGCTGTTCATCCTGCCCGCGCGCCGGGTCGGCAAGCGGCTGGCCGCGATCACCCGCGAGGCCTACCAGCTCGACGCGAAGATGAACGCCACCATGACCGAGCGGTTCGGCGTCGCCGGCGCCCTGCTCGTCAAGCTCTTCGGCCGCCCCGACGACGAGGCCGAGCGCTTCGCCGAGCGGGCCGGGCGGGTGCGCGACATCGGCATCCAGACCGCGATGTTCAGCCGCGTCTTCTTCGTCAGCATGCTGCTCGTGGCCTCGCTGGCCCAGGCGCTCACCTACGGCCTGGGCGGCTGGTTCGCCGTGCACGGCCGCATCACCGCCGGCACCGTGGTGACGCTCGCCCTGCTGCTCACCCGGCTGTACGGTCCGCTGACGGCCCTGTCCAACGTGCGCGTCGACGTGATGAGCGCGCTGGTCAGCTTCGAGCGTGTCTTCGAGGTGCTCGACCTGGCCCCGTCGATCGCCGAGCGGCCGGACGCCCGCGAGATCCCCCGCGGCGCGGCGACCGTCGAGTTCCGCGACGTCCGCTTCCGGTACCCGTCGGCCGCCGAGATCTCGCTCGCCTCGCTCGAGGACGTCGCCGCGCTCGACCGCACCGTCACCGAGGAGGTGCTGCGGGGCGTGTCGTTCAGCGTGGCGCCCGGCCGGATGGTCGCGCTCGTCGGCCCCTCCGGCGCCGGGAAGTCCACGACGGCGATGCTGCTGCCGCGGGTGTACGACGCGACGGGCGGCGCGGTCCTCGTCGGCGGCGTCGACGTGCGCGAGGCGACGCTGCAGTCGCTGCGCGACACCATCGGCGTCGTCACCCAGGACTCGCACCTGTTCCACGAGACCATCGCCGAGAACCTGCGCTACGCCAAGCCGGGGGCGACGGACGAGGAGCTGTGGACGGCGCTGCGGCGGGCCCAGGTGGGCGACCTCGTGGAGTCGCTGCCGGACGGCCTCGACACGGTGGTGGGGGAGCGGGGCTACCGCTTCTCCGGCGGCGAGAAGCAGCGCATCGCGATCGCGCGGCTGCTGCTCAAGGCCCCGTCGATCGTGATCCTGGACGAGGCGACCGCCCACCTCGATTCGGAGTCGGAGGCGGCCGTGCAGCGCGCCCTGGCCGAGGCCCTGGCCGGGCGCACCGCGCTGGTGATCGCGCACCGGCTGAGCACCATCCGCGACGCCGACGAGATCCTGGTCGTGGACGCGGGCCGCATCGTGGAGCGCGGGACGCACGACGCTCTGGTGGCGGCGGGCGGGCTGTATGCGGAGCTGTACCGCACCCAGTTCGCCGTCGTCGACTCCCCGCTGCCCAGCCTCGACTCCCCACTGCCCAGCGTCGACTCACCACTGCCCCGCCCGACCGCGACCGCCTAGGCGGCTCTCGCCGCTCGCGGGAGGACGAGCCGGCCGCCGCCGCTCCGGCACCGCCCGTCCTGCCCGCTGCGACTACGGTTCGCGGCGGGGCGATGGCGAATGGCGGCCGCCGGTTCCTCCTCCCTTGGCGGCCCGTTGCTGCCCTCCGCGTCCTCGGCGAGCCCGGACGCGGAGGGCAGCCTCGTCGTGTCGCGGGTCAGCCGAGCAGGGGCCAGGCGAGCTGTTCCTTGGTCCCTTGCAGGGCCGGGGTCTGCGGGTAGTCCTGGCTCGGGAGCATGGTGCGGATCGCGCGCATCCAGTCGCGGTACGTCGCCGTGGGGGCGAGCTGGGCCAGGGTCGACAGTGCGACGTAGGTGAAGGCGCCGTTGGGGCGGTCGTTGAAGGTGGCGTCGTAGGAGTACTCGGTGTCGCGGCAGCCGGCCAGGAGCAGGGCCGTCGGGCGGCGGTCGGCCGGCGCCCGCCGGGCCGCGGGGCTCGGCCCGGGCCAGCTCGCCGCGGTGTCGCTGTCGCGGGGCTCCGTGCCGGACGCGGGTGTCAGCGGTTTCGGGGTCGCGTACGGGGCGGGCCGGTGGTGCCCGGCCGAGTCGCTGTGCCCGGCCGAGTCGCTGTGCCCGGCCGAGTCGAGGTGCGCGGCGGGGTCGGGGTGCGTGGCCGGGTCGGGGTGCGTGGAGGGGTCGGGGTGCGTGGCCGGGTCCGGGTACGTGGCCGGGTCGGAGTGCGTGGCCAGGTCGAGGTGCGTGGCCGGGTCGGGGTGGCGGTGTGCGGGTGAAGCGAGGTGCGTGCTCGGGGTGAGGGGCGTTCGCGGGGTCAGGTGGGCGGGCGGGAGCTGGGCCGCGCGCAGGTGCTGGTGCGGTGGCAGGAACGTGGCCGGCGGCAGGAAGCGGGTGCGTGACGGGTGGTCGCCGATCGGGTGGTGCAGCCTCGTCAGGGTGCCCGAGTGGCAGGAGTCGGAGATCAGGACCGTACGCACGCCGGGGGCGGCCAGGGCGAACATGTCGTGCAGCTCGTCGTCGAGCAGGGGGCCGTTCGCGGCGATGTCGTGCGGGCAGATGGCCTCGTCGCGGTGGTCGGGCTCGTCGCCGTCGGCGTCAGGGAGCCAGGTGCCGTGGCCGGAGTACGTGATGACGACCGCGTCGCCGTCGGTCGTGTTGGCCAGCAGGTCGCGGATGCTCGCCCGGATCGCGGCGCCGGTGGCGGACGCGTCGAGCAGCAGCCGGGTGTCGAAGCCGCGGGCGACCAGCGCGGCGGCCCAGTCGTCGGCGTCGTTGCGGCAGCCGGCGAGGTCGTTCTCGGTGCCGGGATAGTCGTTGATCCCGATGCACAGTGCGAGTTTCATGGTTCCCCCGTGGTCGGATGTGGACCTTACGCACGGGTGGCGTCACGGAGGGTGGCCGCGGTTGGGCAAGCGGCCTCGCTCAATCGGCGCCCCTCGCTCAAACGCACAAATCGGACCGCTACGGCGCGGGCGGGCCCGGTCGGCGCGCGGGGGGGCTGCGGGGAACCCTTGACCGGCGGCAGTGACCGGCCGCGCTCGCCCGAATCCCGCAGCGAACCCGCTGCCGCACCCTTTGCCGGACTCGCTGCCGGACCCGCTCCCGGACTCGCTGCCGGGCCGGTTGCCGAGTGCCGCGCGGAGCTGGATGCCGAGCGCCGCAGCTCGAAGTCGTCCCACGCGAGCCGGCCCCGGCCGGCACCCGGCTGATCGGACCGGCCGGGCGCGTCGAGGCCGAGGCCCGCGGGTCGGGCCCGGTCGGGGGAGTCGTCCGGTGGTGTCGGGGCGTACCCGGCCGGGCGGGGTGGCCGGGCCGCCGGTGGGGCCGCGGTGGGAGGCGGGGCCGCGGGGAGCGGGTCGAGCGCGGCGAACACGCGGCGCAGCTCGGCCAGCAGGGCCTCGTCCTCGTCGTCGGAGGCGGCGGTCATGACCGGGCTGGTCTGGGGCCCGTCCGGCCGGTGGACGCGGTGCGCAACCGGGTGGCTCGTGGGTGCATGGTGTGTCTCCGTCCCCGCTGTGGCGCCGCCGGCTGGGGGTGGTGGCGGCGCCCGTTTCAGGTGACATGAGGACGGGCTGGTTGTTCCTGATACAAGGTGGGGCAGATCGTTCGGATCCTGTCGTTCGCGTCCAACCGATCTGTCCCGGTCGACGGGCGGCAGGGCGTTGAGCTTCGGATTCCGTCGTGCTGGGATCTTCGTCCGGGAGCTGTCGTTCGGGTTCGTACTGTCCGGAATCGGGCACCGTCAGATGCCCGCGATGCTCCCGCCGTCGATCGGGACGGCGACGCCGGTGAGGTAGGACGCGGCGGGGGAGAGCGCGAACGCGGCCACGCGGCCGAACTCGGCGGGGGTGCCGATGCGCCGCAGCGGGACGGCCGCGGCGGCCTCGGCCTCGGCGCGTGCCGGGTCCTCGGCGGCGTCGAAGAGCTCGCGGTTGCGGTCGGTGAGGAAGCGGCCGGGGAGCAGGGAGAAGACCCGGATGCCGCGCGGGGCCAGTTCACCGGCCAGATCCTTGGCGAAGCCGGCCAGCCCGGGACGCAGGCCGTTGGAGATGGCGAGGTTGCGCAGCGGTTGCCGTACCGATGAGGAAAGCACCAGACCGATGGCGGCGTCGTGGCCGGGCTCGCGGGTGCCCAGCGCCGCGGCCAGGGTGCGGGACAGGCGCAGGGTGCCCATGAAGATCGTCTCGAACGCGGTCCGCCAGGCGTCCTCGGCCGACTCCAGCACGCCGCCGTGGGGCGGGCCGCCGACGGAGATCAGCGCGCCGTCGAGGCGGCCGAAGCGGGTGCGGGCGGCGGCCACGAGGCGGTCGCCGGTGTCCGGGGCGGCGAGGTCGGCGATCAGGCCCTCGGCGCGGTCCGGGCCCAAGGCCGCGACGGCGGCCCTGACGGCCGGCTCGGTGCGGCCGGAGACGACCACCCGGGCGCCGTCGGCGGTCAGGGCCTGGGCGGTGGCGAAGCCGAGGCCGCGGGAGGCGCCGGTCAGGACGTACACGCGGTCGGTGAGGCCGAGATCCATGGCGCCGACCCTAGCGGAGGGGGAGGTGACAACCTAGCCTCCTAGGACGCCAAGCCCGACCCGGACCAGGGCACAACGGGATGGACAGGCGGGGAGGCAGGGGATCTCAGCGGCGGCGCAGGCGGGACCAGAGGCCTCCGCGGCGACGGGGGACCGGGGCCGACTCCCCGTCGTACGTGAAGGCCGACTCGCGCTCCGCCAGCTCTTCCCGCGCCAACTCCGGCAGCGAGGCGCCCGTCGCGCGGGCGAAGTCCCAGCCGTCGCGCAGCGAGCCGTTCGGGGGCCGTCCCTCCGCCCACGCGGCGAACGTCGCCGGCCAGGACTCCCCGTACGACGCGGCCAGCAGCGGCCACGCCCGGGCCACCTCGCCGGCCCGCTTGCGGCGCAGCGCCACGCGCGTGGCCTGGACCGCCGGCCCGTCGAAGCCCGGCGGCAGCTCGCCGCCGGCCACCAGGGACGCGACCAGCGCCTGCTGCTGCCCGGCGAGGCCGGTCAGGTGATGGTCGGCCATCCGGCCGCCTCCGCGATGGCGTCGAGCTCGGCCGTGAGGGACGCGGCGGGGGGATAGTCGCCGTCGCGCTCCAGCATCAGGGCCGGCGGGGTCGTGCGGGCGCAGAGCTCCTTCACCAGGGTGAGGACCTCGGACGGGATCGCGTCGGTGTGGGTGTCGTGGTAGTAGCCGCCGTGTTCCATGCCGCCGGCGACGTGCACGTACGCGATCCGATCGAGGGGCAGCGCGTCGAGCAAATCCGCCGGGGACTCGTGGCGGTTGCGGGCGTTCGCGTACACGTTGGCGATGTCGAGCAGGAGCGCGCACCCGGTGCGGTCGAGGATCTCGGTCAGGAACTCGGCCTCGGTGAGTTCCGCGTCCGGCCAGTCGAACAGGGCGGCGATGGGTTCCAGGGCCAGCGGTACGCCGCCCAGCGCGGCCTGGGCCCGCCGGACGTTGGCGACGATCGCGTCCACCGACTCGCGGGTGCGCGGGACCGGCAGGAGGTGCCCGGCCTCCATGCCGCCGGCGCGGACGAAGGCGATGTGCTCGCTGACCATCGGCGCGTCGAGGAGCCGGGCGCACTCGTAGAGGTGGGCGGCGCGCTCGTCGGCGATCGGCTCCGCCCCGCCCAGGGAGAGCTTGACGCCGTGCGGGATCACGCGGACCCCCCGCCCGACGAGCTCGGCGAGCGCGTCGGGCAGGGGTGCGTGGGTGTGGATCGACTCGGCGACGACCTCGGTGAAGCGCAGGCCGGGCAGGCCGGCCACGTAGCCGGAGATCTCGGGGCGCCAGCCGATGCCGACGCCGTATGCGGGACCGGTCATCCCCCGCATCCTCCGCCGCCGCAGCTGGACCCGCCACCGCAGCTGGACCCGCTGGAGCAGCTCGAGCTGCTCGAGCACGAGGAGGTGCTGGAGGACGAGGAGTCGCTGGAGCTGGAGTAGTAGCCGGTGCCGGTCTGCGCGATGTTGCGCTGCAGCTCGGCCCCGGCCGCGAACGCCGGGTCGGCGAGGTAGAACGCGCCGACGCCGAAGAGGCCGACGCTCAGGGCCGCGGCCTGCGGGCCGTAGGTGTTCCACGACGGCTTCTGGCTCGGCGCGAGGTGGCGCACCGCGGCGCGCATCCGGTTGAGCTGCTTCTTGCCCGCGGCGGAGACCCGCGGGGCCGACAGCAGCACGAACGCGACCACGGTGACGGGGATGATGAGCAGGACGAGGTTGGTGACCGGCCGGTCGTTGCTGATGCCGGCGAAGACGCGGATGATGCCGAGCGCGACGACGGCGAAGACCACCAGGGCGCCCATGCGCACGGCGCGGCGGGCCTCGGCGTCGAGGATCCAGCCGCCCTGGGCCAGCTCGGCCTCGGTGCGGTCGAGCACGGCGCGGACGGTCGCGTGGGTGAGCACGCCGGTGGTGGAGATGCCGTTGCGGGTGAGGGCGTGCACGGCGCGGTCCAGTTCGGAGGCGCCGGTCGGCGGGAGGGCGGTCTGGCGGAGGTATCCGCGCTTGTCGCTCTCGATGCAGCCGGCGGCGCGCAGGGCGGCGAGGGAGCTGTAGACGGCGAGGCGGCGATCCCCGTTGATCAGCGCGGCCTGGGTCGGGGTGAGGTCGCGGGCATTGCGCAACGACGGGCCGCCCGTGATCGAGCGTCGCCAGATGAGCACGCCGACGATCGCAACGGCGGCGAGGCCGAAGTACAGCCACAGGAACTGCGGGCCCGGGATGCCCCAGGTGTCACCCGGCCCCGCCACGATCGATGTCGTCATGCGCTCAGTGTGGGTGTGGTTGTCGAGCGGGGCATCTCGCCGGTCGGACACTTGAGGAAACCTTGTGGCCGATGGCCACCGCTCAGTTACGCCGTACCGCCGCCTCGACCAGATTCAGCACGGCCTCCAGGTCGGCGACCGGCCGGCCGGTCGCCAGGTGCAGGACGAGCCCGTCGTAGGCGAGCTCGAGGAACTGGGCCAGGATGCCGATGGGCACGTCGTCGCGCAGGACGCCGGCCTCGAGCTGGCGCTGGAGGCGCTCGCGGGTGGCGGCGGCGACGGCCTCGGAGCGGGCCGCCCAGCGCTTGGCGAACTCAGGGTCGGTGCGCAGCCGCCGCGACACCTCGAGCTGGCTGCCGAGCCACCCGCCGGTGTCGGAGGCGTCGGCCGAGGCCAGCAGGTCGCGCATCACCTGGACCAGGCCGTTTTCGGCGACCGTCGCTACCATGGTGGCGGCGTCGTCCTCGGCGACGGCCAGGAAGAGCGAGTCCTTGTCGCGGAAGTGGTGGAAGATCGCCCCGCGGGACAGGCCGATCTCCTCCTCGAGCCGCCGCACGGTCGCGCCCTCGTAGCCGTGGCGGGCGAAGCATGTCCGCGCGCCGGTGAGGATCTCCTTCCGGCGCGCGTCGAGCTGGTCCTGGCTCACCCGGGGCACCTGTCGATTATGCAAGCCGTACATACGGTTTGCGAACAGGGTCGTTTCGCCCGTGTTTCTTCCCGCCGTTTGGCCCGGTTTTGCGGGCATTTGTCGAGCCCAGCGAGAACATGAGGATCTGTTCGATATGGGGCTCGTCACGTACCCTGCCCGCGTGCCCCTGTTGTTGCTCAGCCTGGACGACACCCTGCTGGACAGGGCTGGGGCGTTCCGCGCGTGGGCGAGCGGGTTCCTCGCGGAGATCGGCGCGCCCGAATACGACCTCGAGTGGCTGCTCTCGGTGGACGCGGACGGCATGGGATCGGCGTGGGACGTGGCCGAGGGGCTGCGGGAGCGCTACGGGCTGCGGTACAGCGCGCTCGACCTCGTCGAGGAGATCCGCCAGGCGATCATGGACCGGATCCGGCTCGACCCGCTGACCGCGTGCGCCCTCGCGATCGCCGAGGACTCCGGCTGGGTGCCGGTGGTCGTGACCAACGGCGAGTCCCGCCAGCAGGAGGAGAAGCTGCGCAAGACCGGCCTGGACCGGTACCTCGCCGACTGGGTCATCTCCGAGGAGGCGGGCGTGCGCAAGCCGAACCCGCGCATCTTCGCCATCGCGGCCGAGCGGGCCCGGATGCGCCTGTCGGGCGCGTGGATGATCGGCGACAGCCCCGAGGCCGACATCGGCGGGGCGGACGCGGCCGGGATGCGCAGCGTCTGGCTGCACCGCGGGCGCGAGTGGATCGAGCGGCGCTACGCGCCGACCCGGTCGGCCGACGGCGTGATCGCCGCGATCGCCGAGGTCATGGCCTCCCGCTGAGAAATTCGGTTGCGCCCGATCCGGGTGTACCGCAAGCTGTCCCCGACTTCGAGACGGAAGGGGGGTTGATTCGCATGGCTGCCGTCATGGCGCGTTTTCGCATGCCCGACAACCCGTTGACCCTTCCGACTCAGGAGCACTCGCGTTGCGCGACCATGACTTCGCCGCACCACGCCGTCGTCGCTTCGATGACGACGACGACCCGACTTTTCTGAAGCGCCTCTCCCACGACTTCGACACGGCGTGGGACACGTCGGACGATCCGTCCGGCGACGAGGGGCAGTACACGACCTGGGACGCCCCCGGCGTGCTGCACGGCCCCGAGCCCCGCCCCGGCTGGGTGGTGACGTCGCTCGCCGCCCGGGACACCGAGCTCGGCGTGCTCAAGACCGGCAAGGAGGCCGACGTCCATCTCGTCGAGCGGGCCGTGCCCGGCTCGGACACCGCCGGCTCCCGATCACTGCTGGCGGCCAAGCGCTACCGCTCCGCCGAGCACCGCATGTTCCACCGCGACGCCGGCTACCTCGAGGGCCGCCGCGTCCGCGAGTCCCGCGTCACCCGCGCGATGGCGAGCCGCACCGCCTTCGGGCGCGAGGCGATCGCCGGGCAGTGGGCGGCCGCGGAGTTCGCGGCGCTCGGGCGGCTCTGGGCGCTGGGGGTCTGCGTGCCGTACCCCGTGCAGCTGCTCGGCACCGAGCTCATGCTCGAGTTCGTGGGGGATCCCGACGGTACGGCCGCACCCAGACTTGCCCAGACCCGGCCCTCCCGGGCGCAGCTGGCGTCGCTGTGGGAGCAGCTCGCCGACGCGCTGCGGGTGCTGGCCCGGGCCGGCGTGGCCCACGGCGACCTGTCCCCGTACAACCTGCTCGTCGACGGCGAGCGGCTGGTCCTTATCGACCTGCCGCAGATCGTCGACGTGGTGGGCAACCCCAACGGGGCCGAGTTCCTCGCCCGCGACGTGGCCAACGTGGCGCGCTGGTTCACGGGCAAGGGGCTCGCCGTCGAGCCGGAGCCGCTCGTCGCCGAGCTGCTGCGCGACGCCGGCATGCGCTGAGCCGCACATGAGGACCGCGGCTCGCCCGGGTTCGTGACCGGGCGAGCCGCGGCGGGCGCGGACCTCGGCGGGGAGGGTGGTCCACCGGGCCGCAGTTCGAGGGGCCTCAGCCCATGTGGACCGCCGCGCCGGCAACGCTCGGCCTCAGCCTGCTCGCGCCGCCGACGGCCCTGAACCATGGAAGGTGTACTGCAGCGCCGCGCCGCGAATTCCGCCAGGCTCCTGCGGTGAGACCATGATCACGGAACAATGAGCAGCTTTCCGGTGGACTGGCGGCCCTCCAGTGCGGCATATGCGTCCGCCGCCGCGTCCAGCGGATAGCGCCCCGTGGCGGCCGCGTCCACAATGCCGGCGGCCACCCAGCCGAACAGCGTTTCCGCGCGTTCGAGCAATTCCGCGCGGGACGCGATGAAATGTCCGAGGGTCGGCCGGGTCAGGAAATACGAGCCGGCCATCAGGCGCAGCGGGTCGAACGGCGCGACCTTGCCGCTCGCCGCGCCGAACAGCACCAGGGTGCCCCGCGGGCGCAGGGCCTCGAGGCTGGTGTCGAACGTGTCCGCGCCGACGCCGTCGTACACCGCGTCGGCGCCCGCGCCGCCGGTGACCTCGCGCACGGCGTCCAGCGCCCCGGCGTAGGGCACGGCGCGGACCGCGCCCGCGGCCAGGGCCAGCTCCCGCTTCCCGGGCGTGGACGCGGTCGCGACGACCCGGCCGCCGAGGTGCGTGACGATCCTGGTCAGCAGCCGCCCCATCCCGCCGGCGGCGGCGTGCACGAGCACCGTGCAGCCGGGCCGGACCGCGAACGAGTCGTGGGTGAGGTAGTGCGCGGTGAGGCCCTGCAGCATGACCGCGGCCGCCTGCTCGGTGGTGACCTCCCCGGGCACCGGGACGAGCCGGTCGGCCGGCACGAGCGCCTGCTCGGCGTGGCTGCCGCGGACGCCGGCCCAGGCCACCCGGTCGCCGGGGGCCAGGCCGCGCACGCCGTCGCCGAAGGAGAGCACGGTCCCGGCACCCTCGCTGCCCAGCACCGCCGGCAGCGGGACCTGATAGGTGCCGTCGCGCTGGTACACGTCGATGTAGTTGACGCCGCTGGCCTCGACGAGCACCAGCGCCTCGCCGGGGCCGGGCTCCGGGTCGGGCCGCTCCTGGACGGTCAGGACCGAACGGTCGCCGTGCTCGCCGAATACCACCGCGCGCATGGGGTCGCCTCCTCGAATGTCAGGTTCTTGTCTACCCCAAACCGCCGATCGGAATTGTCGTACCCCTGCCGTAGCATCCCGGAGGTCATTGGAGGTGAGCGCGTGGGCCCGACCCCGACCCATCGTCTCGCGATCGACCTGGGCACCTGCCACACCGTCGCCGTCGTGCGCCGCGGCGACGAGGCTCCCCGGGCGCTGCTGTTCGACGGCTCGCCCGTCATGCCGTCCGGGATCTACGCCGACGAGCAGGGCCGGCTCAGCGTGGGCCGGGACGCGGAGCGGCTCTCCCAGCTGACGCCGGAGCGGTTCGAGCCCTACCCGAAGCGCAGCGTCGACGAGGGCTCGGTCCTGCTCGGCGCGGCCGAGGTCACCGTCGTGGAGATGCTCGCCTCGCTGCTGCGCCGGGCCGCGGAGGAGTCGCTGCAGGCCGGGGTGAACCCGGTCGGCTCGACGGTGCTCACCTGCCCCGCCGACTGGGGCGGCCAGCGCCGCGGCGTGCTGCTGGAGGCGGCCCGGGCGGCCAGCCTCGGCCCCGTGGTCCTCGTCGACGAGCCGATCGCCGCCGCCACCTACTGCCTGAGCGTCCTCGGCCAGCAGGTCGCCCCGCTGCAGAGCCTGGCGGTGTTCGACTTCGGCGGCGGCACGCTGGACGTGTCGGTGGTGCGCCGCGAGTTCGACGGGCTGCGGGTCCTCGGCGTCGGCGGCCTCGACGACCTCGGCGGCGTCGACATCGACGCGGCCCTCGTCGGCCACCTCGGCCAGCTCATCAGCCTGCGCCACCCGCAGCTGTGGCAGCGGCTGTCCAACCCCGACTCGACCGCGGCCAAGCGCGACCGCCGCGAGTTCTGGAGCGAGGTCCGCGCGGCCAAGGAGATGCTCTCCCGGGCCGCCTCCGCGCCCGTGCACCTGCCCGGCACCGACGAGGCCGTCCACCTGACCCGCGAGGAGCTGGAGCGGGTCGCCGGCCCGCTCATCGACCGGGCCGTGGACGAGACCCGCAGGGTGCTGGAGCGGGCCGGCGTCGACGTGCGCCAGCTCGCCGGCATCTTCCTCGTCGGCGGGTCCAGCCGGATCCCGCTCGTGGCCAGCCGCCTGCACGCCCGCTTCGGGGTGGCGCCGGTCGTGCCCGAGCAGCCGGAGCTCCCGGTGGCCTACGGCGGCATCCTGGCCGTCGGTGCCGCGGGCCCGCAGCAGGCCCCGGGGCCCCAGCAGGCCCCCGCGCCCCGCCCCGTCTCCCCGACGACGCCGTCGACGGGCTTCCCGGTGTCGGGCGTGCCCGTGTCCCCGTCGGGGAGCCCGGCGTATCCGGTCTCGATGGCGTTCCCCGCGGCCCCCGCTTCCCCCGCGGGCGCTCCGCCGCCCATCCCGCCCCGGCTGGTCCCGCAGCAGGCCGGCCCGCCGCCGATGGCCCCGCCGCCGATGGCCCCGCCGCCTCCGGCCTACGGGGTGGGCGTCCCGGTCGTGCTGCCGCGCAAGCGCCGCAGCAGCGCGCCCTGGATCGCGTTCGTGATCGTGCTGGCCGTCATCGGTGGCTGCGTCTACGGCGGCAACCGCCTGTTCACCTGGATGGGCGACCAGTTCGAGTCGGCCAAGAACGGCTTCCCCGGCTTCGACACCGGCGCCGACGGGCCGGGGCAGGTCGACGGGCTCAAGGCCGGCGAGGTGATCCAGCTCAGCTCCGACGGCGCGATCGCCACCACGGCCGGCAACGGCAACATCTTCACCGCGCAGGTCAACGCGGGCGCGACGGTCGTGTCCGGCTACGAGACCGCCGGCAAGCAGATCTGGACCGTGCAGCTGCAGGCGGAGCCGGCCGAGCTCGCCCTGAAGGTCGTCGGCAGCCTGCTCATCGTCGACGGCAAGGACGACGCCAAGCTCGGCGGCGACGGCAAGCAGGAGTCGCGCTCGGTCATCGACCTGGCCACGCACACCGCGAAGTGGACGAAGCCCTGGGGCGATCGGACCGACCTCGTCTACCTGGGCACCGACGTGGTGGTGGAGCACAGCGACTGGAACAAGCCGACCCTCGACCGGATCAACCTCGCCGACGGCACGACGAAGTGGTCGGCCGGCGTCGAGCAGAACAGCCACCGCGTCACCGGCCGCGGGGCCAGGCCGGCGCTGACCTGGCCGACCTCCGACACCCCGGCCACGACCATCGTGCCGACCTACGGGCTGACGTTCTCCAGCCTCTGGCCGTTCCAGGAGTCGCTGAGCGCCGGCGCGGTCGCGGTGCAGCTGCTCAGCGACACCAAGGCCGCGACCATCGACCTCAACACGGGCAAGCAGACGGCCTCCGGCGCCTACAAGAAGAACTCGTCCTCGAACTCGTGGCTCGTCTACAACGACCTGGCGATGTTCAAGGGCGAGGCCGACGGCAACGTGGTGGCGTACAGCATCAGGAACTGGCAGCAGGCGTGGGAGTTCAAGGCGCCGTCCGGCACGAAGGTCGACAACGTGCGCCCGTGCGGCGAGAAGCTGGTCTGCGTCGCGGGCACGCAGACCTCGGGCAAGGACGTGCTCATCGCCATCGACGCCACCAACGGCCAGGCCAAGTGGACCAAGCAGTCGATCCGTGATCGCAGCGGCACCATCCCGGGCACCGAGGACCCCATCTGGGTCGTGATGGACGGCAAGCTCGTCGGCGGTCACGGCGTGTTCGACATCGTCGGCGACGCGGCCGTGCTCGATCCGGCGACCGGCAACGACCAGGTCGTGCTGGGGCAGGGGCTGGCGAGCCAGGACGCCTACGCCGGCTACGGCAACAAGGTCGTCATCGAGAGCGTCGTGCCGGGCAAGGGCACGTGGAACGCCTACGTCTACGGCCTCGACGGCAAGCCGATCGGCTCGGCGGGCGTGCCGACGCTGCTGCAGGACGTGTCGATGAGCAACGACTCGCTGGTGCTCCTGGACAAGGACAAGGCGAAGGTGTATCGCTTCCAGATCCCCGCGGGCAAGTAGGCGGGGACGGAAAACGGCGGCCGTCCGAAGTGGACGGCCGCCGTTTCGTGTCCGGCTACCGGGTCAGGCGGCGATCATCTTGCGCAGCACGTACTGCAGGATGCCGCCGTGGCGGTAGTAGTCCGCCTCGCCGGGGGTGTCGATGCGCACCACCGCGTCGAACTCGACGCCGCTGTCGGTGCTCACCCGCACCGTGCGCGGGGTGCTGCCGTCGTTGAGCTGCTCGACGCCGGTGACGGTGAACGTCTCGGTGCCGGACAGTCCCAGCGAGCCGGCGGTCTCGCCCTGCGGGAACTGCAACGGCAGCACGCCCATGCCGATGAGGTTCGAGCGGTGGATGCGCTCGTACGACTCGGCGATGACGGCGCGCACGCCCAGCAGCGCGGTGCCCTTGGCGGCCCAGTCACGCGAGGAGCCGGAGCCGTACTCCTTGCCGGCCAGGATCACCAGCGGCACCCCGGCCTCGGCGTAGGCGACCGAGGCGTCGTAGATCGTGGTCTGCTCGCCGGTGAGGTGGTTGACGGTCACGCCGCCCTCGGTGCCCGGCGCGAGCTGGTTGCGCAGCCGGATGTTGGCGAACGTCCCGCGGATCATCACCTCGTGGTTGCCGCGGCGCGACCCGTACGAGTTGAAGTCCTTGCGGTCCACCCCGTGCCCGGCGAGGTACTTCCCGGCGGGCGAGTCGGCCTTGATGGAGCCGGCCGGCGAGATGTGGTCGGTGGTGACCGAGTCGCCGAGCTTGGCCAGCACCCGGGCGCCGGCGATGTCGCTGACGGCCGAGGGCTCGGTGGCCATGCCCTCGAAGTACGGGGGCTTGCGCACGTACGTCGAGTCACCCGCCCAGTCGAACGTGTCGCCCGTCGGCGTGGGCAGCGACCGCCACTGCTCGTCGCCGGCGAACACGTCGGCGTAGCGGGTGGAGAACAGGTCCGCGCCGATCGCCGCGGCGATGGTGTCCTCGATCTCCTTCGGGCTCGGCCAGATGTCGCGCAGGTAGACCGGCTGCCCGTCCGAGCCGGTGCCCAGCGGGTCGTTGGTCAGGTCGATGTCCATCGTGCCCGCGAGCGCGTAGGCGACCACCAGCGGCGGCGAGGCCAGGTAGTTCATCTTCACGTCCGGGTTGATCCGGCCCTCGAAGTTGCGGTTGCCGGACAGCACCGACACGACGGTGAGGTCGTGCTCGTTGACCGCGGTGCTGATCGGCTCCGGCAGCGGGCCGGAGTTGCCGATGCAGGTGGTGCAGCCGTAGCCGACCAGGTTGAAGCCGAGCTTGTCCAGGTACGGCGTGAGGCCGGAGCGCTCGTAGTAGTCGGTGACCACCTTCGAGCCCGGGGCCAGGGTCGTCTTCACCCACGGCTTGCGGGACAGGCCCTTCTCGACCGCGTTGCGGGCCAGCAGCGCCGCGCCGATCATGACCTGCGGGTTCGAGGTGTTCGTGCAGGACGTGATGGCGGCGATGACGACCGCGCCGTGGTCGAGCTCGTAGTCCTCGACCCGCACCGGCTTCGACGTGCGGCCGTCGGCGCCCGAGGCCGCCGAGACCAGGTCGTGCGGGCGGTCACCGTTGGCGGTGACGCTGTTGGCGGGGGAGTCGCTGGCCGGGAACGACTCGGCGCTGGCCTCGTCGGCCGGGCCCTCGACGCCGTCGCCGACGTAGTGGTCGAGCACCGAGCGGAACATCGACTTGGCGGCGGACAGCGGCACCCGGTCCTGCGGGCGCTTCGGGCCGGCCAGCGACGGCTCGATGGTGCTCAGGTCGAGCTCGAGGCGCTCGGAGTAGTCCGGCTCGGCGGCCGGGTCGTGCCAGAGGCCCTGCTCCTTGGCGTAGGCCTCGACGAGCGCGACCTGGGCCTCGTCGCGGCCGGTCAGCTTCAGGTACTTGATGGTCTCGTCGTCGATCGGGAAGATCGCCACCGTCGAGCCGTACTCGGGGCTCATGTTGCCGATCGTGGCCCGGTTGGCCAGCGGCACCGCGCTCACGCCGGGGCCGTAGAACTCGACGAACTTGCCGACCACGCCGTGCTTGCGCAGCATCTCGGTGATGACCAGCACCAGGTCGGTGGCGGTGGTGCCCTCCGGCAGCTCACCGGAGAGCTTGAAGCCCACGACCCGCGGGATGAGCATCGACACCGGCTGGCCGAGCATCGCGGCCTCGGCCTCGATGCCGCCGACGCCCCAGCCGAGCACGCCGAGGCCGTTGACCATCGTGGTGTGCGAGTCGGTGCCGACCACGGTGTCCGGGTAGGCCTGGCCGCCGCGGGCCATGATGACCCGGGCCAGGTACTCGATGTTCACCTGGTGCACGATGCCGGTGCCCGGCGGGACGACCTTGAACTCGTTGAACGCGGTCTGGCCCCAGCGCAGGAACTGGTACCGCTCCTTGTTGCGCCCGTATTCCAGCTCGACGTTGCGCTCGAACGCGTCCGGCCGGCCGAACAGGTCGGCGATGACGGAGTGGTCGATGACGAGCTCGGCCGGGGCGAGCGGGTTGACCCGCTTCGGGTCGCCGCCGAGCTCGACGACGGCCTCGCGCATGGTGGCGAGGTCGACGACGCACGGCACGCCGGTGAAGTCCTGCATCAGCACGCGGGCCGGGGTGAACTGGATCTCCACGCTCGGCTCGGCCGACGCGTCCCACCCGCCCAGGGCCCGGATGTGCTCGGCGGTGATGTTCGCGCCGTCCTCGGTCCGCAGCAGGTTCTCCAGGAGGATCTTCAGGCTGTACGGCAGCCGAGCGGCCCCCTCGACCTGGCCGATCCGGTAAATCTCGTAGCTCGCGTCACCGACGCTCAGCTGGCTCTTTGCTCCGAAGGAGTCGAGGCTCGCCACGGCGTGTGCTCCTCTTCCGTCAAGTCGTGTTTCCGGTACGCCAGTCTTCCCCAGCGTGCGCCGGGATCACGCCGCGGGGGGTTCAGTCAAGAAAACCGTACGTCCGTCTTGTTTTTCATGCAAGCGCCGTCCCAATCCGTGCCGCGGCCGGCGCATGCCCCAGCTCACGGGCCAGGGCCAGGGCCCGCTCCAGCTCCGCGCGGTCGCCCGTGGCCACCCCCAGCACCCGGCGCAGATCCGGCTCCGCGAACCGGTTCAGCCCGTCCAGCGGGGTGACCAGCCGCGCCCGCGCGAGCCGCGCCGCCTCCGCCGGCCGCCCCGCCCGCAGCAGCAGGTCCGGGTGCAGCGCCAGCAGCCGCGGATACCGCCACAGCATCCCGCCCAGCGCGTCCTCGCCCTCGGCCAGCAGCGCCTCGTCGCCGCTCGCCCAGCCGGCGAGCACCTGCGCCACCGCCCGGTACTCCCGGCTCTGGATCTGCTCCGCCAGCCGCAGCGCCCGCCGGGCCCGGGCCAGCACCGCCTCGGCGTCGTAGGCGTCCGCGGCCACCGACGCCGAGTACGACGTGACGTACATGTCCTGGAACGGCGTCGCCCGTTCCGCCCGCGCCAGGAACGCCTCCGCCGCGGCCCGGTCCCCGAGCAGGCTCTCCACCGACGCGGCCGGCCCGAGAATGCCCGCAACCGGATCCCAGTCGATGAGCGGGAACACCGGCAGGCCACCCTCCGGCAGCGCGTCGAGGGCCTCCCGCAGCAGCGCCCGCGCCCGGGGCAGGTCCGCCCGGGCGTGCGCGGCGTAGCCGGCGTGCACCCCGGCGACGAACGGGTCCAGCGCCGCGACCGCCGCCAATCGGTCGTCGTCGCCGGCCGCGTTGTGGAACGACGCGTACCCCCACAGCGCCGCGACCAGCTCCGGCCCCGGGGCGACCCGGGCGAGCACCGGCTCCATGAGCGCGTACTGCGCGGCCGCGGGCGCGCCGAGATAGTCGCCGGTCGCCTGGTGCGTGTACGCCAGCCGGACCCGCAGATCCAGCTCGGCGACGTCCCGCGCCCGCGACGGGGCGGCGCTGAGCAGGACCGTCACCGCCTCCTCCAGCAGCGCGACCGCCTCCTCCAGCGCCGTGCGCTCGTAGGCCTCACCCGCCGCGGCCGCCAGCACCGGCGCCACCTCCAGCGGACCGGCGACCGGCAGCGCCAGGCGCAGGTGCGCCGCCCGCTCGGTGGCGCCCCGCTCGTGCAGGGCCCGGGCCGCCCGCGCGTGCAGGCGCGCCCGGCGCAGCGGCCCCTGCTCCTCGTACGCCACCTGCCGCAGCAGATCGTGCGCGAACCGCAGCCGCCCGTCCGCGCCGCCGGCGAGCACCCCGGTCGCGACCGCCGTGTCGAGCGTGTCGTACAGCTCCAGCTCGTCGAGCTGCGTCATCTCCCGCAGGACCGCGACGTCGAACTCCCGCCCCAGCACCGCCGCGACCGCGAGCACCGCCCCCAGCTGGCCGGGCAGCCGCGCGAAACGCCGCCGGATCACCTCCTGCACCCGCGCGGGCGTGCGCTCCCGGGCGCCGCGCTCGTCCAGCGCGTGCTCTGCGAGCAGGACCCGCAGCAGCTCGCCGACGAAGAACGGGTTGCCGCCGGTCCGGTCGACGAGCACCGCGACGGTCTCGCGCCCGAGCGCCCGCTGCGCCACCCGTTGCCCGAGCCGCGCCACGTCCTCACCCGACAAACCTTCGAGCCGCAGCGGTACGGCCGGTGCCCCGGCGGCGAGATCCGTGACCCCCTCGCCGCTGCGGGCCGCGAGCACCACGACGAGCCCCGACCCCGGCACCGCCCGCAGGCACAGCCCGAGCAGCGTGCGCGACGGCCGGTCGAGCAGGTGCGCGTCGTCGAACACCAGCAGCACCGGCCGCCGCCCGGCCAGCCGCCGCAACCCGTCGACCAGCCCCTGGAACAGCCGCGACCGGGCCAGCTCGGCGTCGGCCAGCCGCTCCGGCGCGGGCAGCCCGATCGCCTCGGCCAGCGCCGGGTCGAGCACCGCGGGCAGGTTCCCGAACGGCGCGAACGCCTCCGCCAGCTCCGCCGCCCACCCGTCCGCCAGCCCGCGCAGCGCCTGCGCCCAGGGCAGGAACACCGGCGGCTGCGGCCCGTCGACCCCGCTCCCGCGCCCGATCGCGAACCCGAGCCCGGCCGCCCGCCGGGCCACCTCGTCCACCAGCGCCGACTTGCCGATGCCGGCCGCGCCCTCCACGACCAGCACCCGCCCCCGCCGCGCGAGGACCTCGTCGGCGACGGCCAGCTCCCGGTCCCGCCCCACGAGCGGCCCCGCGTCGCCGTCCGGCCCCGCGTCGCCGTCCGGCTCCGCGGGGTTCGGCGGCACCGTCGCCGCCACCGTCGCCACCGGCTCGGCCGCCACCGGCTCGGGGCTCGGGGGCACCGTCGCCGGCGGCCCCAGCGCGCCGAGGCCGGGGGACTGGCGCAGAATGTCGGACTCGAGCCGGCGCAGCTCCGGGCCCGGCTCGATGCCGAGCTCCCCGGCCAGGATCGCGCGGGCCTTCGCGAACGCGCTCAGCGCCTCGGCCTGCCGGCCCGCCCGGTACAGGGCCAGCATCAGCTGGGCCCACAGCGGCTCCCGGTACGGCGACTCGGCCAGCGCCGCCTCGGTGGTGTAGATCACCTCGGGGAGCCGGTCCCGGGCCAGCCACGCGGCCGCCCGGCGCTCGAGCGCGGCGAAACGCAGCTCCTGCAGCCGGGCCCGCTCCGCCTGGGCCAGCGGCGAGTCGCCCAGCTCTGGCAGCGGATCACCCCGCCACAGCGCCAGCGCCGCGTCGAGCACCGCCGGATCGTCGCCGCCGTCCGCGGGCCCCACCGCGGCGGCGAACCGGACCGCGTCCACGGCCTCGGGCGGGACCGCCAGCAGATAGCCGGGCGCCCGGCTCACCAGGACCGTCGCGGGACCCCGCGCGGCCCGGTCCGGCTCCAGGGCACGGCGCAGGCGGGACACGTACGCCTGCAGCGACGCGATCGCGCGCTCCGGCGGCTCGTCCGCCCACAGCTCGTCGACCAGCGTCTGCACCGGCACCACCCGGCCCGGACGGGTCGCGAGCAGCGCCAGGACGGCACGCTGCTTCGGGGTGCCCAGGTCGATCGGGACGCCGGCGTCGGTGAGGGCCTCGAGCGGGCCCAGGATGCGCAGTTCCAACCAGTCGACCGTAGCGCCTCCCGGCCCGGTCCGGAGCGGGTCGCCCCCAGCTCGACGGCCGTGAGGCCGTTCCCCGGGTCGCCGTAGGTCGCTACAGCTCGACGGCCGTGCGCCCGCCCGTGGGCCGCCGTGGGTCGCCTACAGCTCGACGACCGCGCGGCCGTCCGCGGCGGGAAGGAAGCCGGCGTCGTGCAGGATCGGCGACAGCTCCGCCGACGGCAGCGCCTCCAGCGTGAGCGCGGACGTGGCCCGCAGCGCGTCGACCAGCGCGACCACCACCTGCACGGCCCGGTCGCGGCGCCCCGGCGGGGTCGCCACGCCGGCCAGGCGCACCGTCACCGGGTCCGGGCGCAGCGCCGCGAGCGCGGCCGGCGGGGCGGCGTCGTCGGCCGCCGGGTCGACCAGCTCCCACCACTGCAGGGTCGCGTCACCCGCCAGCGCGGCATCCCACTGCCGGGCCGTCGTGCGGGTGAGTTCCAGGCGGGCCGGCGGCACCCGGCGAACCAGCAGCAGAGCAGTCACAGCCCCAGCATCCGCCGCCGCCCTTGCAAACGCCTTGCCAACCGTCAGACGGGCACCCCCGTCAGGCGGGTGTACTCCTCTTTCGTGCCGATCGCCCCGCGGCGGTCCGGGTGCTCGACGTAGTGCTCCACGACGGTGCCGAGGAAGACGGGCTCGACCGCCAGCAGCTCCAGCGGCACCAGCAGCCAGCCCGGCTCCGGGCGGCCCGGGCGGCGGATGCTCAGCGCCAGCTTCGGCGCCCGCACCGGGATCGGCAGCGGGTTGGCCGGCACCCGCACCAGGTCGTCCCAGGCCAGGACCCGGCGGCCCCCGGCGCGGATGTTCAGCCCCGCCGGGGTGACCACGATCCGCGGGCCGCGCAGCAGCGGCAGGGCGGCCCCGGCGATGACCAGGAACGCGCCCGCGTTGATCCCGAACCGCGTCGTGGGCGACAGGCCCGGGTCGCTCTCCAGGAACACGGTGCCCAGCAGCGCCCAGCCCATCGTGAGCCGGCCCATGAGCACCGGGGAGCCCGGCACCACGAACGCGTCCCCCCGCACCCGCAGCGCCGCCGGCGGCGGGTGCAGGATCGGGCGGAACACGATGCCGAAGCCGATGAACGCGCCGCTGAGCACGACGACCGGGGCGAACAGCAGCGCGGCCGCGGCCCACGCCGGGGTGTTCGCCGGGGTGACGCCGAACTCGTAGACGACCCGGAGCACGACGATCAGCAAGGCGACGCCCACGGCCGCCGCCTTGCATGCCATCACGTACCGGCCGAACCGCCCGGGCGTCACACCGCCAAGTCTACGAACCGGGTGCGAAGGTCGGCGACCGTCGGCATGGACACGGCGCCGCCCGGCGACTCGCACACCAGGCCGGCGACGTGGACCGCGACCCGGGTGAGGGTCGCCCAGCCGCCGAGATCGACCGGCCGGCCGTGGGCGAGGATGCCCCAGCTGAGCCCGGCCATCGTCGCGTCGCCCGCGCCGGTCGCGTCGACCGGGGCGATGCGGGGCGCCGGCACCAGTACCGTCGAGGAACCCTTCGCCACCAGCGCACCCTGCGAACCCAGGGTCACCACGACCACGTCCGCGCCGCAGGACAACAGGCGGGCGGCGGCCCGCTCGGGCGAGTCGCCCCACAGCGCCGCCGCGTCGGCCGAGCTCAGCTTCACCAGGTCGGCCGTGGCCGCGAACTCCTCCACGACGCCCGGGTTGAGCCCCACGATCGGGCGCACGTTCGGGTCGAAGACGCGGACCGGCCCCGGCACCGCCCAGGCGCGGCGGGCGGCGGCGAGCACCGGCGGGGCGAGCAGGCACATCGAGCCGCAGTACAGCAGCCGCGCCCCCGCCACCAGGGACTCGTCGACGCTGCCGGCGTCGAACAGCCCGTAGGACGGCGGCTCCCCGTAGAAGCGGAACGTCGGCTCGTGGCCCTGGAAGGTGGTGACGGCGAGCGTGGTGGCCACGTCCGGGACCATGACGGCACCATCCGTACCGACGCCGGATTTATCCAGAAAGTCCAGCAGCCGGTGGCCGAAGGGGTCGTCGCCGAACGAACCCAGGAAGTGCACGTCGGCGCCGAGACGGGCGATGCCGACGGCCACGTTGAACGGCGCGCCGCCGACCGCCGGCCGGTAGACCAGCTCACCGCCCGACGTCGACTCCAGCAGGTCGATCAGCGCCTCACCGATGACCACGCCGTACCCGGTCACGGGAACACCTCCTCGTTCGCGGCGCCGGTGAACCCCGGGCGCATGGATCCGGTCACGAAGACGGCGTGCCACACGCAGAAGACGAGCACCGTCCACAGCTTGCGCGAATGGTCGGCCTCCTTCTTGCGGTGCGCCCGCAGCAGCCCCCGCACCACGTCGAGGTCGAGCAGATCCCCGGCGCCCGACGTGTCGAGCAGGCCGTGCGCCCAGTCGTACATCTCCCCGCGCAGCCACGGCCGGATCGGCACCGGGAACCCGAGCTTCCTGCGGTGCACGATCGGCTCCGGCACCACCCCGGCCAGCGCCCGGCGCAGCGCCGCCTTCGTCTCCTGCGAGCGCGGCGGCACCTTCAGCTCGCTCGGCAGCCCCGCCGCCACCTCGAACACCGCCCGGTCCAGGAACGGCGTGCGCAGCTGCAGCGAGTGCGCCATCGTCATCCGGTCGGCCTTCACCAGGATGTCGCCGCGCAGCCACGTGTACAGGTCGACGTACTGCATCGTCGTCACGTCGTCGAGCGCCCCGGCCTCCTTGAACACCGGCGCCGTCACGTCGGTGTGCCGCACGTCCGGCTCGTAGTGGCGCAGCAGCGCGGCCTTCTCCTCGTCGGTGAAGATGCGCGCGTTGCCGTAGTAGCGCTCCTCGATCGGGGTCGTGCCCCGCTCCAGGAAGCTCTTGCCCTTCACGCCCTGCGGGATGACCCGCGACACCGCCCGCAGCCCCCGCTGCATCGAGTCGGGCAGGTGGCTGACGCCCGCCAGCGACAGCGGCTCCCGGTAGATCGGATAGCCGCCGAACAGCTCGTCCGCCCCGTCGCCGCCGAGCACCACCGTCACGTCCCGGGCCGCCCGCTCCGCGAGGAAGAACAGCGGCACCAGCGCCGGATCCGCGACCGGGTCGTCGAGATGCCACACGATCCGCGGCAGGGCCCGCATGAAGTCACCCGCCGTGACCACCGTCTCGGTCAGCGGGACGCCCAGCGCGCGGGCCGACTGCTCGGCCACGTCGATCTCCGAGAACTGCGCGCCCGGCCCGGCCGCGTCGTAACCCACGGTGAACGTCCGCAGCCCCGGATCCTTCTCGGCCGCGAGCGCGACGATCGCCGTCGAGTCGATGCCGCTGGACAGGAACGCGCCCACCGGGGCGTCGGCCTGCATGTGCGCGTGGACGCTCTCGCGCAGCGCCTCCCCGATGCGGCGCACGACGGCCTCCTCGTCGGCGACCGGCGCCGGGCGGAAGGTCAGCTGGCTGTACCGCCGGTTCGCCAGCGGCCCGCCCGGGGTGTAGACGAACGACTCGCCCGCCCCGAGCCGGCGCACCTCCGGGTGCATCGTCGCCGGCTCCGGCACGTACTGCATCGTCAGGTAGTGCTGCAGGCGCACCGTGTCGACCGCGGCCCGGTCGGCGACGAACGGCAGGAGGGCCTTCTTCTCGCTGGCGAGGTACACCCCCTGGGGCGTCTGCAGCTGGAAGAGCGGCTTGATGCCGAACGGGTCGCGGGCCCCGAACGCCCGCCGGGCCGAGCCGTCCCAGATCACGAACGCGAACATGCCCCGCAGCCGGCTCACCGCACCCGGACCCCAGTGGTGGTAGGCGGCGAGGATCACCTCCGCGTCGCCGTCGGTGCCGAACTCGGCGCGGCGGTCCTCGACCAGCTCGGCGCGCAGCTCCCCGGCGTTGTACAGCGCGCCGTCCAGGACGATCAGGTACCGCCCGGCGGTGACGCCCATCGGCGGATACGTCGCCGGCTGCGCCGAGCGGTGCTCGCTCACGGTCAGCTGCTCGGCGCCGAACACCACGTCGTCGTTGGCGACGATGCCCTCGTCGTCGGGCCCGCGGTGCCGCAGCAGCCCGAGCGCGTCGGCGACCGCATCCCGCTGCCCCGCCGCGCCGCCCCGCGCGCTGACGAACGTGAGAAGTCCCGCCATGGCATGCATCCTCGCACGGGGTACGGTCGCAGGTGGAGCACGAATTCGCGGCGGAGGTTCACATGGACGAAGCAGTCGGCAGTCAGTCCCACGACCCCGACTTTCCGGAGCGTTTCCGGGCATTCATGCGCACGGGCTGGCGCGACACCACGCTCGACGTCTCGCCCCGCACGGAGGCGCCCGACCACGCCAAGCGCCGCGCCGAACTGTCCGGCGCGTTCCCCGGTGAGACGCTCGTCATCCCGTCCGGGATCGAGCACGTGCGCTCCAACGACACCAACTTCCGGTTCCGCCCCGGCAGCGAGCACGTGTGGCTCACCGGCGAGCACGACCCCGAGTCGGTCCTCGTGCTGCGCCCGACCGACGGCGGCCACGACGCGACGCTGTACGTCCGCCCCCGCTCGCCCCGCGACACCGACGAGTTCTTCACCGACCGCAACCACGGCGAGCTGTGGATCGGCCGCCGGCACACCCTCGCCGAGAAGTCGACCGAGCTGCAGGTGCAGACCGCGCACGTGGACGACCTCGCCGCGGTCCTCGACGACAGCTCCCCGGGCCGCACCCGCGTCCTGCGCGGCTTCGACCCGTCCGTCGACGCCGCCGTGCGCAGCACCGACCCGGCCCGCGACCAGGAACTCGCCTGGGTCCTCGGCGAGCTGCGGCTCGTCAAGGACGCCTGGGAGCTCGAGCAGCTGCAGGACGCGATCGACGCGACCGTCCGCGGCTTCGAGGACGCGGCCCGCGCCCTGCCCGCCGACCGCCCCGTGAACGAGCGCCTCATCGAAGGCATCTTCGCGATGCGCGCCCGCCACGACGGCAACGACGTCGGCTACGACTCGATCGTCGGCGCCGGCGCGCACGGCACGATCCTGCACTGGATGCGCAACACGGGCCGCACCACCAGCGGCGACCTGCTGCTCATGGACATGGGCGTGGAGAACCGCAACCTCTACACCGCCGACGTGACCCGCACCGTCCCCGTCTCCGGCGCGTTCACGCCCCTGCAGCGCGAGGTCTACGACATCGTGTACCGCTCCCAGCAGGCCGGCATCGACACCATCCGCCCCGGCGTGGCCTTCGACGACGTGCACCAGGCGTGCATGCGCGTCCTCGCCGAGGGCCTGCACTCGCTGGGCGTGCTGCCGGTGAGCGTCGACGAGGCGATGGACAAGAGCGCGATCCTGTACCGCCGGTGGACCCTGCACGGCTTCGGCCACATGCTGGGCCTGGACGTCCACGACTGCGCGGCGGCACGCAAGGAGCGCTACCGCGAGGGCACCCTGGACGCCGGCTACGTCCTGACCGTCGAGCCGGGCCTGTACTTCCAGCCGGAGGACGAGCTGGTGCCGGCCGAGCTGCGGGGCATCGCGGTGCGCATCGAGGACGACGTGCTGGTCACGCCGACGGGGGCGCGCAACCTGTCGGACGGCCTGCCGCGCACCTCGTCGGACGTGGAATCCTGGCTGGCCGCCCGCCGCGCCGAGGAGTTCCGCCTGCCGTACTGAGCGTGACTCCCGGCAAGATCGATTAGGTCGGCCCGGGTAGAATAGGGAATTAAGAAGGCGCACTCCCGCCCGCTTTGTTTTCTCTTCTTCACCCCCGCTGTTTCAGCTCTTTCTTGCTCTGTGTTGTGCACTGCTCTTTGTTTGTTGCTTGACGTTTTCATGGTCCTGCTCTCGCCGCCTGGCATTGCTTGGTGGTGTTCGCTGTGACGCGGTTCGGCGCTGGCGGCTTCGTCGCTTGGTTTGGCTTAGCTCGGGCCTGGCCTGGCCTGGCCTTGCCTGGCGTCGCGCGGCTTGGCGCGGCGCGGCGCGGCTTGGCGTCGCGTGGCTTGGCGGGGCTTGGCGTCGCGTGGCTTGGCTGGGCTTGGCGGGGCTTGGTGGGGTCCGGCGCGCGGTCTGATGTGGCTCGGCGTCTGCTGATACGCCGAGGTCTGTCGGATCGGCGACCGTGTTACGCGCTGGGCAACCCTGGGCGGTCACCATGCGCCCATGACCGCTCTGATCGTGCTCGGCGTCGCCGTCGTGCTCGTGATCGTGCTCGTCTGGTGGGCCGTGGCCACGTACAACGCGCTGGTCAAGGCCCGCATCCAGGTCGACGCCTCATGGGCCCAGATCGACGTGCAGCTCAAGCGCCGCCACTCGCTGATCCCGAACCTGGTCGAGACGGTGAAGGGGTACGCCGCGCACGAGCGCGGGACCCTCGAGGCCGTGATCGCCGCCCGTAACGCCGCCGCGAGTTCGGCCGTCGGGGCCGGGCCGGCCGCCGCCGGCGGCGAAGCCGACCCCGCGCGGCGGGTGCAGGCCGAGGGGATGCTGACCCAGGCACTCGGCCGGCTGTTCGCGCTCGCCGAGGCGTACCCGGACCTCAAGGCGAACCAGAACTTCCTGCAGTTGCAGGCGGAGCTGGGCGCCACGGAGGAGAAGATCGCGTACGCGCGGCAGTTCTACAACAGCGCCGTGCAGACGTACAACCAGCGGACCCAGACGCTCCCGTCCAACATCATCGCGGGCGTCGGCGGGTTCCGGGCGCGGCCGTACTTCGAGGCCGCAGGCGGCGAGCGCGCCGACGTCAACGTGCGGTTCTGACGGGCCGGGCGGCGCGTCGTGGACCTCGTCGTCGAGCCCCGGCTCCTGGTCGAGATCGGGATCGTCGCAATCGGGCTTTTCGTCTGGTTTGCGGCGTTCTGGTGGCTTTTGTACGCAACGCGGCCACCGGTGCTCCTCGCGCCGCCGGCCAGCCAGGACTTTGGCGGCGCCGAGTCGCCCGCCGTGGTCAGCCTCATCACCGGGCGATGGGAGCTCACCGAGGACGCCGCCGATTCGACGTTCATCGATCTTGCGGCCCGGCGCATCCTGGAGTTCCGGCAACCCGGCAACGATCCGCTGCAAACGACCGTCCAGGTGCGCAATGAGCAGCCGACCGGGCTGAACGCGTACGAGCGAATGATTTTCGAACGTGTCCAATCGCTCACGATGCACGGCGTCGTCCCGCTCACCGCGCTCACGTTCCGCGACGCCGCGCAGGCCCAGGGCTGGACGAAGCGGCTGAACGCGGCGATCGTCGCGGACGCCCGATCGCAAGGCCTCTCGCAGCGCCGGTTCTCCTCGGCAATGGTCGCCGCGCTCACGATTCTTGCGGGAATCCCGGCGTTTGCCGCCGGAATCGCCATATTCCTCCACAGCCGCGATGGCGCTTCGTTCGTCGCGGTCATCATCCTGTGGTCCGCGCTCGGCATCTTCGCCGGCAAGTCGCGCGGCGAGCGGGACACCCCCGCGGGACGCCAGGCGGCCGTGCGCTGGCTCGGCCTCAAGGCGTTCCTGCGCGCCCACGAGAGCTTCGCCGACCTCCCGCCCGCGGCCGTCGCCGTGTGGGACCGGTACCTCTCCTACGGCGACGCCGTCGGAGCCACACGGGTCTGCGCCGCCGTCATCGACCTCGGCATGGGCAACCGGCGCCGGGTCTGGAGCTCGTTCGGCGGCACGTGGCACCGAATTCGTGTGCGATATCCGTCGTTCTGGCCACGGTACGGACAAAAAGCCGCACGCCTCACCGTCAAAGGCTGCATCGCGCTCGCCATCGCCGCGTTCATCGTCCGCTTCAACGCGATCGCGTTCGACTTCACCCCCGGCTCCATATCGAGCTGGGTGACGCTCACCGTGCGCGTGCTCATCCTGTGGCCGCTGCTCTACGGCGGGTACACCTTGATCGGCACCCTCGTCGACGTGCTCACCCCGGTCACCGTCACCGGCGAGGTGGTGTGGGTGGAGACCTGGCGCACGAAGACCGAGGGAAACGAGGGGCCGACCATTCCCGTCCTGCACTACCTGGCAATCGACTCGGGCACGGCCGATCGTGTCGTCGCCTGGGCGTGTCCGTCCGAAATCGTGCACCGCGCGGACATCGGCGACGTCATCACGCTGACCGCCCGGCGCTGGACCCGGCGCGTGACCGAGCTGCGCGTGGATACCAGCGCGCGCACACGATCACAAACGTACGGCGAAGACGACACCGACGCCCTCATCCTGCGCGCCATGAACGCGGGCGCTCCAGCCCTGGCCACCGCGGTCCGCCCGACCCGGGTCGCGGCCGCCGAACTGGTCACGGCGGAGGAGGCCGGCCGCGTACTCGGACGGCCGGTGACGCTCACCGGCGCCGACCGCGGCGTGGCGGTCGGGCCGATGACGATGGCGGAGTTCCGGGCGGGGGACGGCTCGGCGCTCGTCGTCACGGTGGCCACCGGCGATGCGGCCGAACTCGCGATCCGCGCCCACCGCGCCGGCGCTGCCGTTCCCGGGGTGGGGGAGGAGGCGTTCGCGTCCGGGCAGTGGGCGGTCGCCCGGCGAGGTCAGACGGTGATCAGCCTCGAACAGCGCAGCGCCGGCGCGATCCATCAGCCGTACCTGGTGTGGTTGCTCGGGCTAGCTGTCGGCCGCCTCACTTGAGGTTGACGGTCGTTGGGTAAGAGGATTCCCGAGAGACAGCTGTAGCCACCTCGCAAGGAGATTGCGCATGTCCGATCGTCCGCGCCCGCCGTCGCCCTACGACTTCCTGCCCGCGGTGCCGGCGTTCAGCTTGACCAGCGAGGACCTGACGGACGGGAGCACCCTGCCCGACGCCCAGGTCTATGAGCGCGGCAACACCTCGCCCCACCTGTCCTGGTCGGGCGCCCCCGAGGGCACCAAGAGCTTCGCGGTGACCTGCTACGACCCGGACGCCCCGACCGGTGGCGGCTTCTGGCACTGGCTCGTCTACGACATCCCGGCCGAGGTGGCCGAGCTGCCGACGGGCGCCGGGACCGGGGACAAGGACGGCCTGCCCGACGAGGCCATCCACGCCCGCAACGACTACGGCAGCCGGGACTTCGGCGGCGCCGCCCCGCCGCCGCAGGACGCGCCGCACCGGTACTTCTTTGTCGTCCACGCCCTCGACACCGACTCGCTGGGCGTTGACGCCGACGCGAGCCCCAACGTCGTGGGCTTCAACCTGACCGCCCACACGCTGGGGCGCGCGATTCTCGTCGCGAGCTTCGGCTTCTGATCGACGTCGCTGGCTTGGTTTCTGAGCGAAGTCGCGGCTTCGGCCGTCGGTTTCTGAGCGAAGTCGGCGGGTCTCCGTTGCTGACCGACGTCGCCAGCTTCGGTTTCTGAGCGAACGGACAGTCAGGAAAGCCAGAACGTGTCGTGTTCGAGCATGAACGCGGCACGTTCGTCATCGGTCATCGAACCGAGCCCCGGGAGGCCCTCGAAGTAGGCCTCCCGGGGCGCACCGGGCGCGAAATGCAACAGCATCTCGGCCGGCGCGCCGGACTCGTTGCGGAACGCGTGCACGCCGCCCTCCGGAACGTGCACGAAGTCGCCCGGTTCCGTGTCGATCCAGCGCTTGCCGTCATAAATGCGCACCGAACCGCTCAGGATGAAGAACGACTCCGAGATCGAGCGGTGGAAATGCGGGTCCGGGCCGCTGGGCTGCGGGCCCATCACCCAGCGGTACAGGCCGAACTGCCCGTTGGTCGACGCGCCCGTCGCCAGGTAGTGCACGGTGTTGCCGTTGGCGTACGTGAACTCCGGCGCCGTGGTGACCGGCCGGTAGGTGGCGTTGAGCTCGCCGTTCTCGCCGTGGTACTTCGGTGGTGGATACGACATACCCTCACCCTACGGACTCGCGAATCTTGTGCGCGGCCGCGACAACATTCGTGAGCGCCGCGCGCACCTCCTCGTAGGTGCGCGTTTTGAGGCCACAGTCCGGATTCACCCAGAGCCGCCCCGCCGGGATCACCTCGAGCGCGGCGCGCAGCCGGGACCCGACCTCGTCGACGTCCGGGATCCGGGGTGAGTGGATGTCGTACACCCCGGGGCCGACCCCGCGCGTCAACCCCTCGATCGCGAACCCCGAGCGGGCCGCCTCGATGCTGGTCACGTCCGCGTCCAGCGCATCGATCGCGGCCAGCACCGCGGGCGCGTCCGAATAGCACAGGTGCGTGTGGATCTGGGTGCCGTCCGCGGCCCCGGCGGTCGCCCGGCGGTACGCGGCCACGGCCCAGGCCAGGTACTCCGGCTGCTCCTCGCGCCGCAGGGGCAGCAGCTCGCGCAGGGCCGGCTCGTCGACCTGGATGATCCGGATGCCGGCCGCTTCCAGGTCGCGCACCTCGGCCCGCACCGCGTCGGCGACCTGCATCGTCACGTCCCGCAGCGGCCGGTCGGGGCGCACGAACGACCAGGCGACGATCGTTACCGGCCCGGTGAGCATGCCTTTCATCGGCCGCTCGGTGCGCGATTGTGCATAGGTCGCCCAGCGCACCGTGATCGGTTCCGGCCGGTGCACGTCCGCGTGCAGAATCGGCGGCCGTGTGCACCGCGAACCGTACGACTGCACCCACCCATTGCGCGTGACCGCGAATCCGTCGAGATGCTCGGCGAAATACTGCACCATGTCGTTTCGCTCAGGCTCACCGTGCACGAGTACGTCCAAACCGAGCGCTTCCTGTTCGGCGATGACCCGATCGATTTCCCTCCGGATCCGGATTTCGTACTGCTCCAGAGGCATCGTCGCCCGCGCGGCCCGCAGATCACCGGTCTGCGGGAACGAGCCGATCGTGGTGACCGGCAGCGCGGGCAACCCGAGATCGGCCTGAGCCGCGACCCTCACCGCATACGGCGACCGGCACTCGACCTCGATCGCGCCCTGCTCACGCGCACCTTCCGGCAACGTCTCGGGCGCCGCTTCCCCGCCCGCCAGCGCGGTCAGCGGCCCCGCGCCGGTTTCGGTGTTCGTTTCTGCACGCGGCTGTGTCGTCTGCGTCTGCGGCTCGATCTCGACGTTCGTTTCTGTGCGCGCCTGCTGCGCTGGCCGCGGCTCCGTCTCGGTCCCGGTGTTCGTTTCTGCGCGCGGCTGCTCCGCTGGTGGCGGCTCCGTCTCGGTCCCGGTGTTCGTTTCTGCGCGCGGCTGTGTCGTTTGCGGCCTCGGCTCGTGCTCAAGCGCCGCTTTCACGCGCGGCTGGTGCACTGGCAGCGGTCCGGACGTGGTCTCGAGGTTCGTTTCCGCAGCCGGTCGCGCCGGACCGGGCTTGTTCCCGGATTGCGTGCCGGCGGGCGGTTTCGCCGGCAGCGGCCCGAGCCCGGCGAGCGCGACGACCTCGGCCACCTTCTCCTCGGCGAACGCGAGCCGCTCGATCAGCCCCGCGGGCAGTTCCGACTCCCCGCGCAGGGTGTACGGGACGTGCAACAGCGAGCACGACGTGGACACTGCGGTCGCCCCGGCCTGCGCGAGCAGCCGCCGAGCCGCGTCCAAGTCTGTGCGCCATACGTTCCGCCCGGACACAACCCCGCCAACCACGGTGCGTCCTTCGAACAGCCGCAGATTCGGCGGTACCCCATGCGTCAGATCGACCGCGACCCCGTCGACCGGGGCCACGGACAGCGCTGGCAGCGCGGCGTCGGCGTCCCCGAAATACGACGCGACGAGCAGCTTCGGCCGGCGCTCCAGCGCGGCGAGCCGCCGGTAGGCATGCCGGACCGCGGGCGCCCCGCCGTCGACGACGAGCGCGGGCTCGTCCAGCTGCACCCACCGCGCACCCGCCTCTGCAAGCTCGCGCAGCAACTCGCCGTATACGTCCAGCAAATCGTCAAGCCGCTCCAGATGCCCCTGCAGGAACGTGACCGGGCCGAGCAGGACGGGCCGCGTCTCGTAGCCGAGCTCGCGCGCCTCCCGCAACTCCGCCAGCGGCTTGTCGGCCACCGCCCGGAAGCGCGTCTTCGGCCCGATCTCGGGCACGATGTAGTGGTAGTTCGTGTCGAACCACTTCGTCATCCGCAACGCCGGAACGTCATCGGTCCCGCGCGCCATCGCGAAGTACGGGTCGGCCGCATCGCGATACCGATCCGGCACCGCATCAACGGCGACGGCCGTATCGAGCACGTGGTCGTAGAGCGAGAACGTGTTGGAGGGCAGCCCGGCGAGCCCGAGCTCGTGCAGCCGGTGCCAGCTCTCGGCGCGCAGCCGGCGCCCGGTCTCGTCGAGCGCCGCACGATCGATGCGCCCTGCCCAGTAGTCCTCGAGCGCGCGTTTGAGCTCGCGCCGTGCCCCGATACGCGGATACCCGAGCACGGTGGAGATAGGGAATTCGTCGTTCACAGCGCGCATGGTGGCCGTTCGAACGTATGCGCACGCGATCGATAAGCGCCACGAATAGCCGATCCCGCCCGCTCGGACCGCGCAGCACCGCTCTACGCCAACACGGTCACAGCCCGGTTCCCTGACAGCGACGCTCAATCACGCCCGGCCATCTCCGGTTCGTGGCCGCGCCGACGGGTGAGCCGGGCCTCCGCGATCGATAAGCCACGACAGGCCCGGGCGCGGTGCGTCGGTCGGGTGAGCCCGGGCCTCCGCGATCGAGAGGTCACGACAGGGCCGGGCGCGGTGCGTCGGTGTTCATGTGCGCGCGGTCGCGGGCGCGTTCTTGTCGCGTCCAGTGGCGTTCCGGACACAGGCGATTGATCGGCGGTGGCGTAGCCGGTGGCGGTGCGTCGGCCGGCTGGGGATCGGCTGGTGGCGGTACGGAAGCGCGCATTCGCGCGGTTCCGTTCTTGTCGCGCCCGGTGGCGGTTCGAACACACGCGATCGATCAGCGATGCGTGGTCGATACTGGTCGACGTGGCGGCGCTGCGGGACATCGAGTGCTTCGCGCTGGTAGCGCGGCACCGCTCGTTCTCGCGCGCGGCCGCCGCACTCTCCCTGTCGCAGCCGGCCGTGAGCCAGGCGATCGCCCGCCTCGAACGTGAGCTCGGCCGGCGCGTGTTCGAACGCACGAGCCGGACCGTCGAGCCGACCGCATTCGGCGACGCGCTACTGCCGTACGCCGAATCCGTCCTGGCCCAGGCCGCGGCGTTCACGGCGGAGGCGGCGCGACTGGCAGTACCGTCGCCGACCGGCATCCGCCTCGTGTACGCCCCCGTCGCCGGAACGTTCGCGGCCCGCCTGGCCCGCCGTCTGGCCGGCCGCAAACCAGGACTGGACCTGACCCTGGTGCCGGGCGGCTGGTCGGCCGCGACCGCCGAACTGACCCACGCTCCCGACGGTGCGGCCGCGCTGATGTGCGCGCCGTTCCCGCCCGGATGCGCGAGCGCGGCCCGCTTCCAGGTCCCGCTGAGCCACCTGGCTCTCCCGTCCGCCGATCCGCTCTCGACCGCAGGTTCGCTCACAATCGAACGCGCGGGTCGACTACTGCTGCCACGCGGCCTGCCGCTGCCGGCCGGTGTGCGCCTGGCCCCGGAGGCGGTGGACGACCCGGCGTCCGCGCTCGACCTGGTCGCGGCGGGCCGGGGCGCTCTGCCGGTACCGCAGCTGCTGGTCGACACCGTGCGACGCCCCGATGTCCGTTTTGTCCCGCTCGCCGGTCCTGTGCCGCGGCTGACGTTCGCGCTGGTGTGGCGGGCCGAGACGGCCGGCGAGGAGCTGATGGCGCTGGTACAGGCGGCGCAGGAGGCCCTGCGGCGGTGACCTCACGGCGGGAGGTGGCCTTGTCGCCACAGGACCAGAAGCGGGTACGGCACGGTTCCGGTAGAGTTGAGGCCCCATGACTACCGTCGACCGGCCGCTGCGGATCGTCCGGACCTATCACCCCCGCCGGGGGCGGCTCAGCGGTCGGCATTTCGACGCGCTGGAGCGCCTTGCTGCGCGGTACACCTTCGAAACCGGATGGAACGTCGACGTCCTCGAGATCGGGTCCGGGATGGGTGAGGCCACCGCGCGCATGGCCGCGGCCGACCCCGGGAGGCGGTACCTGGCCGTCGAGGTCCACACGCCCGGCGTCGCCAACCTGCTGCACCTGATCGACGAGGCCGGGCTCGGCAACGTGCGCGTCGCGGCCGTCGACGCGTTCGAACTGCTCGCGAGCGACATTCCTTCCGGCAGCCTCGCCGCGGTGCACGTGTTCTTCCCCGACCCGTGGCCGAAGGCCCGCCACCACAAGCGGCGGCTCATCGTGCCCGAGCGTGTCGCCGTGCTCCGCGACCGGCTCAAGCCCGGCGGCGTGCTGCATTGCGCAACCGATGACGCCGGATACGCGCAGGCGATGCTCGAAACGCTCACCGCCGATCAGGAATTGGTGAACGTTTACGACGGATTCGCGCCGCGTCCCGCGCACCGGCCCGTGACCAAGTTCGAACAGCGTGCGCTGCGCGCTGGTCGGCCCTCCTTCGACGTGATGTACGAGAAGCGATGACGAATCTTGCCGCGCGGGTCCCCAGGGGCGGCGACCCCGATGCCGTCTTCGAGGCGTTCTCGGTCTGGGCGCAGGAACAGGGGCTCAGCCTGTACCCGCACCAGGAGGAGTCGCTCATCGAGATCGCCACCGGGGCGAACCTGATCCTCAACACCCCCACCGGCTCCGGCAAGAGCCTCGTGGCCGCGGGTGCGCACTTCGCCGCCCTTGCGAGCGATCGCACGACCTTCTACACCGCGCCGATCAAGGCGCTGGTGTCGGAGAAGTTCTTCGCGCTCGTGGACATGTTCGGCGCCGAGAACGTCGGCATGCTCACCGGCGACGCGAGCGTCAACGCGGATGCGCCCATCATCTGCTGTACCGCGGAAATCCTCGCCAACATCGCACTGCGCGATGGTGAGCGAGCCGACGTCGGCATCGTCGTCATGGACGAGTTCCACTTCTACGCCGACCCGGACCGGGGCTGGGCGTGGCAGGTGCCGCTGATCGAGCTGCCGCAGGCCCAGTTCGTGCTCATGTCCGCCACGCTCGGCGACGTGACGCGGTTCGAGGAGGACCTCACGCGCCGCACCGGGCGCGCGACCGCGGTCGTGAAGAACGCGGAACGGCCGGTGCCGCTCATGTTCACGTACTCCATGGACCCGATGCACGAGACGATCGAGGAGCTGCTCTCCACGCGGCAGGCGCCGGTGTACATCGTGCATTTCACGCAGGCCGCTGCGCTCGAACGTGCACAAGCGCTCATGAGCGTGAACGTCGCCACTCGCGCGGAAAAGGACATGATCGGCGAGGCGATCGGCAACTTCCGGTTCACGGCCGGCTTCGGCAAGACCCTGTCGCGGCTGGTGCGGCACGGGATCGGCGTCCATCACGCGGGGATGCTCCCGAAGTACCGCCGCCTCGTCGAGACCCTCGCCCAGGCCGGGCTGCTCAAGGTCATCTGCGGCACGGACACGCTCGGCGTGGGCATCAACGTGCCCATCCGCACCGTGCTGTTCACCGCACTGTCCAAATACGACGGACAGAAAACGCGGCTCCTGTACGCGCGGGAGTTCCACCAGATCGCGGGCCGAGCGGGCCGGGCCGGCTTCGACACCATCGGCACCGTGGTGGTGCAGGCGCCCGAACACGTCATCGACAATGAGCGAGCGCTCGCGAAAGCGGGCGACGACCCCAAGAAACGCCGCAAAGTGGTGCGCAAGAAGCCACCGGAGGGCTCGATCGGCTGGGGCCGGCCCACATACGAACGGCTCGTCGAGGCCGAGCCGGAGCCGCTCAAGTCCAGCTTCCAGGTGTCGCACGCGATGCTGCTCAACGTGATCAGCCGCCCCGGCGACGCGTTCGTCGCGATGCGCCACCTGCTCACCGCGAACCACGAGGACGCGCACTCCCAGCGGCGGCTCATCCGCCGGGCGATCGCCATCTACCGCGCGCTGCTGGCCGGCGGCGTGGTCGAGCAGCTGCCCGAGCCGGACGAGGAGGGCCGCCGCGTCCGGCTCACCGTCGACCTGCAGATGGACTTCGCGCTCAACCAGCCGCTGTCGCCGTTCGCACTGGCCGCGATCGAGCTGCTGGACCGGGAGGCGCCCGGCTACGCCCTCGACGTGCTCTCCGTCATCGAGTCCACATTGGACGACCCGCGCCAGGTGCTCTCCGCGCAGCAGTTCAAGGCGCGCGGCGAGGCGGTCGCGGCGATGAAGGCCGACGGCATCGAGTACGAGCAGCGGCTCGAACTGCTCGACGACGTCACGCACCCCAAGCCGCTCGTCGACCTGCTCGACAACGCGTACCACCTGTACAAGCAGGGGCACCCGTGGGTCGCCGACTACGCCCTGTCGCCCAAGTCCGTCGTGCGCGACATGTTCGAACGCGCAATGACGTTTGTCGAATACGTCGGCTTCTACGGATTGTCGCGCTCGGAAGGACTGGTGCTGCGGTACCTCGCCGACGCCTACAAGGCCGTACGCCAGACGGTGCCCGAGGATGCACGCACCGAGGACCTCACGGACATCATCGAATGGCTCGGGGAGCTCGTTCGCCAGGTCGACTCCAGCCTCATCGACGAGTGGGAGCGGCTGCGCAACCCCGGCGACGTCGAGGAGCGCACACTCCGCGACGACAAACCGCCGGCCGTCACGCGCAACCTGCGCGCGTTCCGGGTCCTGGTGCGCAACGCGCTGTTCCGCCGCGTCGAGCTCGCGGCGCTGCGCCGCTTCGACGAGCTCGGCGAGCTCGACGGGGAGGCCGGCTTCACGGCGGACGCGTGGCAGGACGCGGTGGAGGCGTACTTCGAGGAGTACGACTCGATGGGCGTCGGCCCGGACGCGCGCGGCCCGGCGCTGCTCGTCATCGACCAGAAGCCGGACCGCTGGCACGTGCGCCAGATCTTCGACGACCCGGAGGGCGACCGCGACTGGGCCATCACGGCCGAGGTGGACCTGGCCGAGTCCGACGCCCAGGGCGCCGCCGCGGTCCGCATCGTCTCGGTAGGCCCGGCCAAGGGCTTCTAGGCTGCTGCTGCCTTCCGCCCTCTGCCCTCTGCCCTCTGCCTTTCTGCCCTCGGCTCGCTGCTCCTAGTCCCGCTGTTCCTGACCCGCGGCCCTTGGTCCGTGGCTCCTGGCCTGCGGCCCCTGGTCCCCTGTCCCTGGCCTACGGCTCTTGTTCCTCGGCCTCTGACCCGCACCCCTTGCTCCGCGGCTCTCGGTCCGCGGGCTTTGGCTGCGGCTCCTGGCCCCGGCCCGGCGCTTCGCCTCGCGCTCGATTCAATGTCCGTTCGTGCTCGTTTCTGCTCGACTTGGTCCGCCTGAGTTCGCTAGGCGGCGGCGGTCAGCACCTGCAGCGCGTGCGTGACCGTTTCGGCCATCTCGTCTCGCGCATTCCGGAGGTACTTGCGCGGATCGACGACGTTGGCATCCCGCCGAATTGCCTCCCGGATCGCCCCGGTGAACGCGACGTTCAGCGCCGTGCCGATGTTGACCTTCACCAGCCCGCCCCGCACCGCCGCGCGCAACTCGTCATCAGGCACCCCCGACGACCCGTGCAGCACCAGCGGAACGGCGACCGCGCTGCGGATACGCGCAATGAGGTCGTGATCGAGTCGCGCATCCTGCGTCGTCATCGCATGCGCGGATCCGACCGCGACGGCGAGCGCGTCGACCCCGGTCGCGCGAACGAACTGCGCGGCCTCGTCCGGATCCGTGCGCACCCCCGGCTTGTGCGCACCGTCCTTGCCCCCGACCTCGCCGAGCTCGCTCTCCACCCACAGCCCACACGCGTGCCCGCGCGCAACGGCCCGAGCAGTGGCGGCGACATTGCCGGCGTACTCGAGCTTCGAAGCGTCATACATCGCCGACCCGAATCCATTGCCGGCCGCCTGATCGAAGAGCTCATCGCTCTCCACGTGGTCGAGATGCAGCCCGACCGGCACGGACGAGAGCTCGGCCACCGCCTTGGCCGCCGCGGCAATGGGCGCGAGCCGCCCATGATGAAACCGGACGGCGTTCTCGCTGATCTGCAGAATGACCGCACAACCAGCGGCCTCGGCCCCGGTGACGACGGCCTCGGCATGCTCGACGGTGATGACATTGAACGCCCCCGCCCCCACCCCACGGCGCCTGGCGTCGGCAACAATCTCACCGGTCGGGGTCAACATCGGAACTCTCCTCGTTCAACTCTGTTCGTTCGTCTCCGAAATGCACACCCGCAGGCGCTCGTTCGTGCTCACTGAGGCCGCACAACTCCACCGGCGCTCGCTCGTCTTCGTCCAGGCCGCCCAACTGCGCCTGCGCTCCCTCATGCCCGTCCGGGCCGCGCGCCTCGGTCGGCGCTTGCTTATGCCCGTCGGCACCGCCCACCTCGGTCGACGCTTGCTTGTGCTCGTCGGCACGGCCCACCTCGGTCGGCGCTTGCCTGGGCTCGTCGGCAGCGCGCGCCTCGGTCGGCGCGTCGGCACCGCGCACCTGCGTCGGCAGCGGTTCGCCGGGCGGTAGCGGAGAGACATCAATCCGAGTGCGCAGCTCGCGGTAACGGCTCTCGTCAACGGCCCCGGCAACCGGTGCGGCAACGGCAGCCGCGGACAGCGCGACGGCATCGGCCAGCAACTCCGGCCACGGTGAGCGATCGCGCAACCCACGTGTGAGCGCGGCGACACACGCGTCCCCGGCACCGGTGGGGTTGCCGGCCTCGACAACCGGCGGCGCGGCCAGCCAGGCTTCGTCGCCCCGCACCGCGATCAGCCCATCGGCACCGCGCGAAACGACAACGCACCCGGCACCAAGCCCACGCAACGCATCCCAATCCAATCGCGCACTGCGGCCTGCTCGTGTCTGTCGTTCTGCGCCTACCGCGCCGTCCGACGTTGCATTCCGGTGCGTCGGCGCACTCTGACCCGCCGGTCCGCTCCGGCCGACCAATGCGCGCTGGCCCGTCAAGGAACCCTGGCCTGCCGGCGTGCACCGGTCCGCCGGTGCGCGTTCGCCCACTGGTGCGTGCTCGGCAGCCGCTGCCTGTTCGCCCGCTGGTGCGCGTTCGGCCGCCGTCACGCGTTCGCTCGCTGATGCGTTTTCATCCGTTGGTGCGTTTTCATCCGTTGGTGCGTTTTCATCCGTTGGTGCGTCTTCGTCTGTTGGTGCGTGCTCGGCCGTCGGTGCGTATTCGCCCGTCGATGCATGCTCGTCCGCCGGTGCACGAAGCAGCGCCGCAAGCTCATCGGCGTTGGGCTTGACGACATCCGGCCCGGCGGCGAGCCCGAGACGCAACGGCTCCCCGCTGGTGTCGAGCACTGTGCGCACGTTGCACGAATGCGCAAGCTCGATCAGCACCGCGTACGCATCCTCCGGAAGCCCCCGCGGCAGCGACCCCGACAGCGCGACGACGGCGGTGTCGGCGAGCAGCGTGCGGTACAACTGCAGGAACTCGTGCCATTCCGCCGTCTCGACACTCGGGCCGGGCTCCCACAGCCCGGTCGCGTCCACGCCGTCGGCGATCGTCACCGTGCGTCGCGTCTCGCCGGAAATCTGTGCGAACGCGTGCGGCACGCCGTCCGCGGCGAGCAGTTCGCGTATCCGCGAGCCGGTGGCCCCGCCGAGCAGCCCGGTCGCGAGCACCGGTTCGCCCTGCGCGTGCAGGACGCTCGCGACGTTCAGACCCTTGCCGCCTGCGCGTTCGTGCACGGTTCGCACCCGATGCGTCGTATACGGACGGAGCTCGTCGACCGCATAGGTCAGATCGAGCGCGGGATTGAGCGTCACCGTGAGGATCACGCCGCACCCCCGATCGCCGGGACGGCCTGACTCCGACGGTTCAGCGGCCGTCGCGTCAAGGGCGCCGCGTGATGCTGACGGCTCAGCGCGATCCGTGCCGCACGCCCGGTCGAGAGCGCGGCGCGATGCTGGCGCCCCAGCGTGCGCAGCGCCCCGGCCGTAATCGAGGATGCGGCGCACTTCCGGCGGTTCGGCGGATGCGGAGCCGCGGCCGTAGTCGAGGATGTGGCGCGATGCTGGCGGTTCGACGAGTGCCGCGCCGCACCCGCAGCCGAGGATGTGGCGTCATCCCGGCGGTTCGGCCGGAATCCTGCCGGGGTCTTAGGCGAAAGCGCGTCGTGATCCGCGCGGCAAAGCGGGTGTCGCGCCGCACCCCCGGTCGAGGATGCGGCGCGAGCCCGGAGGTTCAGCAGGCGTCGTACTTGTAGGACCCGCTGCCGGGCGCCGTGACGTCGACGTCGCGCAACACGATCGACAGCGACGACCCGTACGCCTTGCACGCCTTGGTGAAGGCGCTCTTCGTGTACTCGATGACGATCACGTTGTTGCCGTAGACCGACGTGTAGTCGCCGCACTCGTCGTAGCGGCCGCACTCCTCGGCGATCGCGAAGTCCAGGCCGGCGGCCTTGCCCGCGCTGCCCAGAGCGGTGGTGTTCTTCTGCGCGATCGCGAGTCCCTTGTCGTGCGCGTGCGTGGCGATCAGCTTCAGCAGTGCGATTGCGTTCGACTTCACCAGCAGCCCCTTCGAGCGCTCGTACGAGTCGATGTTGTCCGGCTCCACGGCTTTGAAGCCCTTCGCCGCGCAGCCGTCGATCCAGCCGTTGACGATCCCGGCCACCGCCGTGCGCTTGGCCGCGGTCGAGACGTCGATGAGGTTCTCGCCCCAGTCGCTGTCCACGACGTACTGTCCCTTCGCGTCCTTCAGCAGCAGGTCGTCGTGGTTCGCCTGCCACCAGGAGATCTCGTCGGGCTGGGTCTGGAACACGTTGACGTAGCAGATGTTGTAGAGACCGGATGCCGGCGAGGCCGTCCGGTCGCGGCTGACCACCCGGACCCCGGACGGCGGCGAGTACGCGCCACCGATCTGGTAGTCGAACTGGGCGTTCGCCGGCGGCGGGGTGAACGTGGCGGCATCGGCGGTTCCGATGCCGAGTCCGATGACGGCAAGCACCGCCATCACGGGTACGCCGATGCGGCGCAGTGCGGGAATCACAGCGAGAGCTCCGAGGGGTTTCGGGATCTGCCCCGCCTCGGGTGCCGAGCACCCTGGCGACCTGTGTGCCGGACTCGGGAAGCGCTCCACTACCGGCTGGGCTCGATCGCTCGGGGCGATTCAACCGCTTAAATTCGTTACTGTCAATGGCTGTTTGTGTCCGAAAACTCGTGATACGAGCATGATCCTTCAGCTGGTACTGTCCGATCGAACACAAACCCGAGGGGGCGACGATGGTGCTCGACGTACTGGTGATCGGCGACGCCAACCCGGACCTGGTACTGCGCGGCGACGTGCACCCCCGCTTCGGCCAGGAGGAACAGCTGCTCGACGCGGCCGACCTGGTGCTGGGCGGCTCCGCGGCGATCACCGCGACCGGCTGCGCCCGCCTGGGCCTGCGCACCGGGCTGCTCGCCGCGATCGGCGCGGACGTGTTCGGCGCGTTCACCCGCGAACGACTGGAGGAGCGCGACGTCCGTCTGCTGCTCCCGGCCGCACCCGGCACCGGCTCGCCCGCACGGGCCGCAGCCGCGACCGGCGTGTCCACTGTGGACGCGGGCGGGTCCGCCGCGGCCGCGCCGGGCAACGGCACGCCGACGCCGACCGGGCTCAGCGTGATCCTGTCCGCGCCGGGCGATCGCGCGATCCTGACGCTGCCGGGCACCATCCCAACGCTGCGGCCCGAGGACGCAACCGACGCACTGCTCGCTTCCGCGCGACACGTCCACGTTGCGTCGCTGTTCCTGCAACCAGGACTGCACGCGGGGCTGGCCGGCGTGTTCGCTCGTGCCCGCGCGCTCGGCCTGACCACCTCGCTCGACACCAACTGGGACCCGTCCGGCCGGTGGAGGGGGCTGGACGACATTCTCGCGGTGACCGACGTGTTCCTGCCCAACACGGCCGAACTGCTCGCCGTCACCGGCGCGGACTCGACCGAGGCGGCGGCGGAACAGCTCGTGGCGATGGGCACGACCGTCGTGCTCAAGGACGGCGCTCGCGGCGGACGCGCCTGGTGGCCGGGCGGCGGGTACGCGACCGCGCCCGGGCTCGCCGTCGACGTCGTCGACACGACCGGCGCGGGGGACAGCTTCAACGCCGGCTTCCTCGCGGGCCGGCTGGCCGGTCGTGACGTGCCCGAGTCGCTGGCCTGGGCGGCCAGGGCGGGTTCACTGAGCACGCGCGCCGCCGGCGGCACCACGGCCCAGGCCACGCCGGACGAACTCGGCGCATCCTGAGCCGTCCGTGGTGCCGCCGGCGGCACGGTCCAGGCCAGGCCGGAGGAACTCGGCGCATCCTGAGCCGCGCGCGCCACCGGCGGCACCGCGGCCCAGGTCGCGCCGGAGGAACTCGGCGCATCCTGGGCGGTTCGCCGGCCGGGCGGGCTCATCCCTTCAGCCCGGTCATCGTCATCGTCGCCACGAAGCGCTTCTGGGCGACCAGGAACGCCACGACCAGAGGCAGCGTCGCGACCACGTTGCCGGCCATGAGCTGCGACCACTCGGTCCGCCGCATGCCCTGGAACGAGGCGAGGCCGACCTGCAACGTGTACTTGTGGTCGTCACTGATCGCCACGAGCGGCCACAACAGGTCGTTCCAGCTCGAAAGCAGCGTGAACACCGCAAGAGTCGCCAGTGCCGGGCGCGCGAGTGGCAGCACGATGCTCACGAACGTGCGCAGGACGCCACACCCGTCGATGCGCGCCGCCTCCTCGAGCTCCACCGGCAGCGACAGGAAGAACTGGCGCATGAGGAAGATGCCGAACGCGGACGCGAGCCACGGCACGAACGCCGCGGCCAAGGTGTCGACGATGCCCAGACGCGCGAACATGAGGTACGTCGGAATCATGAGCAGCTGGATCGGGATCATCACCGTGGCCAGCACCGCGGCGAACGCGATCCCGCGCCCCGCGAACTTCAGCCGGGCGAACCCGTAGCCGGCCGCCGAGCACAGCACGAGATGGGCGAGCACCGACACGGCCGAGACCAGCACGGTGTTGCCCAGCCACAGCAGGATGTGCGACTCCGAGAACAGCCGGCGGTACCCGTCGAGATGCAGGCCATCGGGGATGAACCGCGGCGGGAAGCGGTTGAGCTCGGCCTTGGTCATGAACGACGCGAGCACCATGTGCACAAGTGGCAGCACGAACATGAGCGACACGGGCATCAACACGAGGTGCCACGCGCTGAACGGGAGCACTTTCCGACGCATCAGAACGCCTCCTCGCCGCTCCGGCGGCTGCGCCAGATCACGAGCGCGGTGAGCAGCAGCGTGACGGCGAAGAGGATGTACGCCACCGCCGCCCCGTAGCCGAGACGCCGCGTCTGGAAGGCCAGCTCGTACACGTAGTAGACGACCGTCTGCGTGCTGTTCATGGGGCCGCCGCGGGTCGTCGTGTAGATGAGGTCGAACAGCTGCAGCGCCGTGATCGTCTGCCACACCGTGGCGAACAGCGTCACCGGGCGCAGCTGCGGCAGGGTCACGCTGCGCAGCACACGCCACTTCCCGGCGCCGTCGACGGTTGCAGCTTCGATCAGTTCTTTGGGCACATCCTGCAGGGCCGCGAGGTACACCACCGACGTGAACCCGACCTCGCCCCACAGCGCGACGATGCACACGACGACCAGCGCCTGCCGCGGGCTCTCCAGGAACTGCTGCGCGGGCAGGCCGGCCCGGCGCAACACATCGTTCGCCAGGCCGAACTGCGGATTGAACACGTAGCCGGCGAGGATGCCGGTCGCCGCCGCCGACGCCACGTACGGCACGAAGATGCACGTTCGATAGAAACCGATCAGCCGGATGCGCTGATTGAGCGCGATCGCGAGCAGCAGCCCGAGCACGATCGAACCGGGAACGAACAGCACGGTGAGCACGAGTGTGTGCTGCGCGGCGGCGGCCAGGTCCGGATCCTGCGCGAGTCGCTCATAGTTCGCCCAGCCGATGTCCGTCGGCTGCGCGATTCCGTTCCACTTGGTGCGCGAGATGAAGAACGCCCACACCGCGGGGAAGAGTGACAGCCCCACGACGATCAACGTCGCCGGTCCGGCGAACGCCCACCCGGTGAGCGTCCGCCGGAGCTTCCGGCTCGTGCTGGGCTTGGCGGCGGCCGGCGCCGGCGCGTACTTCGAGGCCGCGAACGTCAGCGTCACTCGATCGCCCCGGCCGACTTCTTGGCCGCCTCGTCGAGCGCCTCCTTCGGTTTCGCCGCACCCTGCAGCACCTTCGAGATCCCGTCGCCGACGTTGCGCGACATCTCCTCATAGCCCGCGACGGTGGGGCGGGCCTGCTTGGCATTCGCGAGGTTCTCGAAGAACTTCTGGCCGCCGGGGTACTCCTTGACGTACGCCGCGAACTCGGGAGTGCCCTGCTCGGAGGAGCGCAGCGGGAGGTTGCCGATCGCGAGGTTCCACTTCGCGTCGGTCTCCTTGCTCGTGAGCCACTTGATGAAGTCGCGCGAAGCGCCAGCCCGGTTTGCGTCATTGTGATCGAACAGCACCCACAGGTCCGGCCCCGACACCGTCTGGTGATCGCCGTTGTACCCGGGCAGCTGCGCGACGCCGTAGTCGAGCCCGGCCTCCTTGATCTCCAGCAGGGCCCACGGACCCGACATCATCATGCCGATCCGGCCGTCGTTGAAGAGCTTCGCGTACTGCTCGTCGGTCTGGTCGAGGTACATCGACTTGTCGTCGACCGCCATCGCGCGCAGCAGTTCGAGCGCGCCGACGCCCGCCTCGGAGTTGAAGGCCGGCTTGTTGCCGTCGAGGATCTTCCCGCCCCGCTGCCACAACATCGGCCACAGGTGCCAGGTCGTGTCCTCGCTGCCCGACACGGAGTACGCGGTTCCGTACAAATTCTGTGACGGATTGGTGAGTTTCTTGGCCGCCGCGCGGAAGTCGTCCCACGACCACTGGTCGGTCGGGTACGCGACGTGCGCATCATCGAACAGCTTTTTGTTGTAAATGAGCGCAAGATTGTCCACGAGTGCGGGCACGCCGATGACCTTGCCGTCGTACGTGGCCGTCTCGCGCGCCGCCGCCGGGATCTCCTGCCACCCGAACGACGGATCGGCGACGAACTTGGCCAGATCCTGCGTCTTGCCGCTCGTCGCCAGCTCGCCGGCCCAGCTGCCGTACCCGTACGAGATGTCGGGGTAGCTGTTGCTCGTGAACCCGGCCGAGAGCTTGGTGAGCAGGTCGTCAGTGGTCGCCGCACCCGACGACGTCTTGATCGTGACGTTGGGGTGCGCCTTCATGTACTCGGCGGCCAGTTCCTCGGCCTTCTGCTCGCCTTCGGAGGGCTGCCCGGTCCACCAGGTGAGCGTGACCTGGGCGGCTGGGTCGTACCCCTCGGCGGCGTCCTTGCCGTTGTCCGCCTTCGAGCCGCCGCCGCACGCGCCGAGCAGCAGCGCCAGACCGGTGACACCGGCGACCATTGATGTCCGTCGACTGCCTCGGGTGGGGATCAGCATCATCGCTGCACCTCTTCACTGGGGGATGTGGAGAGCTGTCGGTTTATAGGTTCATGCCGCCTGGCGGGCCATATGTCCGACAAGCCGGGCGATGCATCGCTGCATGAGTGCTCGTGCGTCTTCGAGTGGCACTTTGCGTTCAGATGCTGCATCGGTACTGCGTGTTGCTACGCGCCCAAATGTCGACGTCGAGCACTGGTTGTCGCGTCGGGCAGGATGGCCGCTTGGCTGCTGAGGGGCTGGTGTCGTTTCGTGAGTCGATGCCCGGCTTCGGTCGCCGGGCTCTCCTCGTGTCGTGCTGTTCGCGCCGTTCGCGTCGGGCTGTTTGTGTCCGGCTGTTCGTGTCGTTTCCAGTGCGCTTGCTGACCGGGCGGGTCTCCTGGCGCCGGTTGTCGAAGCCGGTGTCGCTTTGTGCTCGAGTGCTGGTCTCGTGGTGAGTCCCGGTCTCGGAGCGAGCCCTGGTTTCGTGGCGAGTGCTGGTCTCGGTGGCGGTGCTGGTTTCGTGGCGAGTGCTGGTCTCGGTGGCGGTGCTGGCTCCGTGGCAGTGCTGGGTTCGGGCGGGTGCTGGTTTCGGGGCGGGTCCTACGCGAGGACGACGGAGCGGGTCAGCAGGCGCGGATGATCCGGGTCGAGGCCGCGGTGCGCGGCGAGGGCCACGGCGAAGCGCTGGGCCAGGACCAGTTGCGCGAGCGGGTCGCGCGAGTCGCGGTACGGGCGGGCACCGGCGTCGCGGACGGCCTCGTCGAGGGAGTCGGGCACGGCCCCGAACGACCAGACCAGGCTGCGCGGGCCGGCCACGGCGACAGGGCCGTGCCGGTAGTCCCGCGCCGGATACGACTCGGACCACGCCTGTGCAGCCTCGCGCACCTTGAGTGCAGCTTCGTGCGCGAGTCCGATCGTCCAGCCAGTGCCGAGGAACACCAGGTGCTCGATGTCCGCCGGGTCGGCCGGCAGCGGGGCGGTGAGCGCGGCCTCGCCGTCGGCGACCAGATGGGCGAGGTCCTCGCCGAACGCGGCCCGGGCCAGGGCGAGCACGGTGGTGGGGAAGCGCGTCTGGACGACGCTGCGCTCGTCGGCGAAGTCCAGCAGCACCCGGGTGTCGACCAGGTCGTCGACCGGTTCGCCGGCCACGGCCGTGATCGCGACCCGGTGGGTGTCCGCCGGTACCGCGCGCAGAGCCTCCAGCACCTCGGTCGACGTGCCCGAGCGGGTGACGGCCACGACGCGGTCGTAGCGCCGGCGGGGCACGAACTCCGACGCGCAGACGGCGTCGGTCTCACCCAGCCCCGCGGACTCGCGCAGTTCGGCGATGCTCTGGGCGACGAACCACGAGGTGCCGCAGCCGAGCACGAGCATCCGCTCGCCGCGTGCGCCGAGCGCGGCCCGCCCCTCGTCGGCCAGCCCGACCCCGCGACTCCACACGTCCGGCTGGCTGGCGATTTCGAGCGAAGTGTCGTTCATGCGCGCACGCTATGCGCGCTTGCGTTCGTTCCACAAGGTTTCCTGCACAAGTGAACATTCGCCGTTGCGCGTTTGACCTTGGCTAGCCGTCCAAACGCGCACCCCGGCCACGCCATCCGCGCACTCCGCACCCGCCGGGCTGCGTGTGCGAATGTGCACCATCACGTCCGATCCCGCTTGGTGCGCATGGTGTTGTGCGCGAACGCGCAGCTAGCCCGCCGAGCAGGAAACACGCCGCATGCGTGCGCGAACGCGCAGCGAGCCCGCCGAGCAGGAAACACGCCGGATGAGTGCACGAACGCGCAGCGCCGCCCTCGGCGCCGGGAAGCGCGGAGAGCGGCGCGAGTGTGCGGCCGCCGCGTTCGGTTGCGTCCACACGCGGTCGCCCGTGCGAACGCGCAGCGCGGCCGTCCGGGCGGGATTGTGCGGGATAGGTGCGCGGATTTGTGCAGTGTGGTCGGCGGGGCGCGGAGGTGCGGGGAGGGGTGCGCGGTTGTGCGGGACGGATGCGTGAACGTGCGGTGCGGCCGGTCGGTCGGGCGCGGAGGTGCGGGGGAGGGGTGCGCGGTGTGCGGGGGAGGGGTGCGCCGTTGTGCGGGACGGATGCGTGAACGTGCGGTGCGGTTGGTCGAAGAGGTGCGGGGACGAGGCGCGGATGTGAGGCGCGATCGGTCGGGTGCGGTTGTGCGGGACGGGTGCACGAACGTGCAGTGCGGCCGGCTGGCCGGGGTGGGAGGCACGAGACGTTCGCGCGGACGTGCGCTGTGGTCTGCGCGAGTTGGCAACGGGTCAGAAGGACGCCGGGGCGCGCAGGGGTTCCGGCAGCAGCTCGCCGTGGGCGTTCGTCAGGTCGTCGCACAAGGACCAGATCTGGTCGACCGTCAGGGTCGCGGCCGTGTTCGGGTCGACCATCGCGGCCTGCCGGACCAGCCGCGGGTCGCCGGTCAAGGCGGCCTGCACGGTCAGCTCGCCCACGCTCACGAAGCCGCGGTTGACCGCCGCGCACTGCGGCGGCAGAGCGCCCACACGCTCGGGGTGCAGCCCGAGACGGTCGACGGTGCACGGTACCTCGACGCCGAAGCCCTCCGGCAGATTGCTGATCAGCCCCCGGTTGGCCACGTTGGCGTGGATGCGCCGCAGCGTGCCGGTCTCGATGCTGTGAATGATCTGCGGCGCGTACTCGGTCGCCTCCCGGTGCAGGTCCAGCGGCTCGCCGGCCAGCACCGCGGCGCGTGTCGTGGCGTAGTCGGCCAGGTTGGCCTCGCTGATGCGCACGTACTCGCCCACGGGAATGCGCAAACGCTCAATCTCGGCGTCGTGATGGAGGTACCACGGCACGTACTCGGCGGAGTGCTCGCTCGTCTCGGTGGGGAAGTAGCCGAGGCGGCGGTACATGTCCATGCGCACGCGGCGGCGTAGCTCGGGATCGCCCGACAGCCGCTCGTCCAGCCGCGGGTAGAGGCTCTCGCCCCGGTGCTCCCACCGCAGCAGCCACGCCTGGTGGTTCACACCGGCCGCGCGGTAGTCCACCTCGTCAAGCGGTACGCCCAGCAGCGCGCACAAATCGTGCACGGTCCAGAAGACCGAGTGGCACAGGCCCGCCACGTTCAGGTCGGGCGCGATCGCGGCCAGGTACGCGACGTTCATCGCCATCGGGTTGGTGTAGTTGAGCAGCCACGCGTCCGGGCAGAGTTCGCGCATATCAGCCGCGATCCCGTCGAGTACAGGGAACGTGCGCAGGGCGCGAAAAATACCCCCGACGCCGACGGTGTCACCGATGGTCTGGCGCACTCCGTACTTCGCCGGTAGCTCAAAGTCACGAACTGTCGCAGCGTGCATCCCGACCTGGATCGCGTTGATAACGTACCCAGCGCCCGAGAGCGCGGCCCGCCGATCCAGCGAGGCCGTGATCACGGGCGATGCGCCGAGCTGCTCGGCGGTGCGGCGGGCGATCGCCTCGGCCGTCTCCAGCCGCTCGGGATCAATGTCGTGCAGTGCGAGGGTCACGCCGCGCAACTCGTCGAAGGACAGCAGGTCGGCGAGCAGTTCGCGAGTGAACACCACACTGCCGGCGCCGAGGAACGCGATCACAGTCATGGACGGGATTCTCGGCAGCACGTGCACACTCGCACAAGGTATCGTCGCGATTCGCGCGCAAATGAACTATCTTCACTGCGCGTTTGATCATCAGACCGGAGCTGGAAATGACCCAGAGTTCGCTGCGCCGGGCCGACCGCGTGTCGGCCATCCTCGACCGGGTGTCGCGGGAGGGGTCCGTCGACGCGGCCGTCCTCGCCGAGGAGTTCGAGGTCTCGCCCGCCACCATCCGCCGCGACCTGCAGGTGCTGGAGGAGCAGCGGCTCGTCTCGCGCACGCACGGCGGTGCGGTGGCCGTGGACATGGCCTACGAGCTGCCCGTCCGGTACCGAACAGGCCAACATCGCGAGGAGAAGGTCCGCGTGGCCCAATGCGCCGCGGGACTCCTGCCGCACGGGCAGCTGACGCTCGGGCTCAGCGGCGGCACGACCACGCTCCTGCTGGCCCGCCTGCTCGCCGTCCGGGTCGACCTCACCGTCGTCACCAACGCGCTGAACATCGCCTCCGAGCTGGTGCTGCGGCCCCGGATCAAGCTCATCATGACCGGCGGCGTCTCCCGCACCCAGTCCTACGAGCTCGTCGGGCCGATCGCGGAGGAGGCCCTGCGCGGGCTCAACATGGAGATCGCGGTCATCGGCGTCGACGGGATCAGCGCCCGGGGCGGCCTCACCACCCACGACGACGCCGAGGCGCACACGAACCGGGCAATGCTCCGCCAGGCCGACAAGGTCATCGTGGTCGCGGACGGCTCCAAGGTCGGCCGTGTCTGCCTCGCGCAGATCAGCCCGCTCGACTCCGTCACCACGCTCATCACCGACAGCAGCGCCGATCTGGACCAGGTCGAGGCGATCCGCCGGACCGGCACCGCCGTGGTGGTGGCGGGTTGAGCGCGCCGGTGCGGCTGCTGGTGGTCGGGGCCGGGCAGCGGGGCACGTGGTACTCGCGGCTCGCCGTGCAGACCGGACACGCCGAGATCGTTGCGGTCGCCGAGGCCGATCCTGCGCGCCGCGCCGCGTTCGCGCGCGAGTTCGGACTGCCGGAGGTGAGCGTTTTCGACAGCTGGGAGCGGCTCGCCGGCCGGGAACGGCTCGCCGACGCGGCGATCGTCGCCACGCAGGACGCGATGCACGAGGAGCCCACGGTGCTGCTCGCCGCGCAGGGATACCACCTCATGCTCGAGAAGCCGATGGCGCCCGAGGAACCGCCGGCGCGCCGGATCGCCGAAGCGGTCATTGAGGCCGGCGTGATCGCGGCGGTGTGTCATGTGCTGCGGTACACCCCGTACACGGCCGCGCTGAAGGAACTGCTCGATGCCGGGCGCATCGGCCGGATCGTGAGCATCCAGCACCTCGAGCCCGTCGGATGGTGGCACCAGGCGCACTCGTTCGTGCGGGGGAACTGGCGCAGCGCGGCGGTGTCGTCGCCGATGCTGCTCGCCAAGGCATGTCATGACGTCGATTGGCTGCTGTACCTCGCCGGCGAGCCGGTCCGCCGGGTCAGCTCGTTCGGCGGGCTCGCGCATTTCCGGGCCGACCAGCGACCCGTGGGAGCCGCGGACCGGTGCCTTGACTGTTCGATCGAGCCGGGGTGTCCGTATTCGGCGCCGAAGCTGTACTTCCCGCTCGTGGGCGTGCAGTCGCCGAGCGAACCCGTGCATTGGCCGCTGTCGGTGGTTTCGGCCGATGCGAGCCGGGCGGCGGTGACGGAGGCGTTGCGAACGGGGCCGTACGGCCGCTGCGTCTACGCCTGCGACAACGACGTGGTGGACCATCAGGTGGTGGCGATGGAGCTGGCCGGGGGCGGGACCGTGTCGCTCACGATGACCGCGTTCACGCCGGCCGAGCACCGTAAGACGCGCATTTTCGGCACCCATGGATACATCGACGGGGACGGGCACTCGATCCGGCTCGTCGATTTCCGCACTGGCGCGGACGAGACGACGAGCGTCGACGCCCGCGGGTCCGGGGACCACTCCGACGGCGACGCCGGGCTGGTCTCGGCGTTCGTGGCCGCGGTGGCGGCGGGCGACGCGGGGCTGCTGCGCTCGGATGTGCGCACGAGTCTTGCGGGCCATCAGGTTGTCTGGGCCGCGGAAGAAGCCCGCCGCTCCGGCACCGTCGTGTCGCTGCCCTAGCCGCGCACAGATGGTCGGTGACAGGTGCGCGGGCTTGTCCACATGAACAAGCCCGCGCACCGTCGTGGTCGTCGGCCGGCGGCGAAATGGTGCGCGCCTCTGCGCGAATGAACAAATCCGAGCGCCAGCTTGTCGTGGTCGTTGGCCGGCCAGCAAAGCGGTGCGTGTATCTGCTCGAATGAACAAATCCGAGCGTCGGCCCGTCATCGTTGGCGGCAGAGCGGCAGAGCGGCAGAGCGGCAGAGCGGTCGGGCGGTGGAGCGGTCGGGCGGCAGAGCGGCAGAGCGGTCGGGCGGTGGAGCGGCCGGGCGGCAGAGGGGCAGAGCGACCGGGCGGCATAGCGACCACCGGGCGGCAGAGCGACTCGGCGACAGAGCGGAGCGCGCCTCTGCGCGAATGAACAAACCCGACCGCCGCCTAGTCATCGTTGGCGGCCGGGCGGCACAGTGGTGCGCGGGTCTGCTCGAATGAGCAAACCCGCGCACCAGGAGCCGTCAGCGCCGCTGATCAGCAGCGAACCGTCCGCAGTGCGCTCAGGAACTGCGCCGGCTGGCTGAACGCGCAGAAGTGGCTCGCGCCGTCGATCAGGACGAGCTCCTTCTGCGGCGCGACGACCTCCGCGAAGTAGTCCACCGCTGGCTCGGTCAGCGTCACCACGTCGTGCGCGCCCTGGAAGAGGAAGAACGGCACGTCGAACGAGGTGCCCAGCGCGCGGGCGTCCCACTGCATGAACTGCTCGAACATCAGGTCGCGCGACTTGCCGAAGCCCTTGAGCCAGGCCGACACGTCGGCTAGGGAGTAGTCCGGCTTGGTCAGCAGCAGCTTGAACAGCGTGGTCAGGGCCGCGTTGCCGGTGGTCGGGTCGGTGCCCATGCTCCACTGCATGCGGGTACCCCAGCTCTTCACGTCCCACGTGCGCGGGTCGGCGTCGAGCCGCTCCAGTGCCGCCACGCCCCGCCGGTTGCCCGCCGCGCGCAGTCGTTCGATGGTGTCCACGCGGCCCTGGCGCTCGTTCTCGACCATGTTCACGTAGAAGTCGGTGCCGACGTAGGCGCAGAACAGGTCGGGGCGCCGCTTGACCATCGGCAGGCCCACGATCGTGCCCATCGAGCCGGCCATGAGCAGGATGCGCTCCTGGCCGAAGTACTGCCGCAGGTGCTCGGCGACCTCGATGCCGTCCTCGACCATCAGCTCGAAGTCCAGCTCCTCGGGGCGCAGGCCGTTGCGCCGCAGCGTTCTGCCCGCGCCGCGGCGGTCCCAGTGCACGACGGTGAAGTGCCGCTCCCACTCGCGCAGCGCCGGGGTGAACACCGAGTACGGCGAGCCCGGGCCGCCGTGCACGACGAGCAGCACCGGGTTGGCGCGGTCCTCGCCGCGGATCTGCAGCCACTGCTCGACACCGCCGATGGTGACGTACCGGCCCTCGGTCACGCCGTTCGGCGTGTCGATGCGCGCGTCGTTCGCGCGCTGGTGCTTGCGGACGGCGCGGTAGGCGAGCGGCGCGGCGGCGATCGTGGCGGCGGCGGCAGTGGCGGCGGTGATGGCAAGCGCGGACATGGTGGGCCTCCCCGATTGGTGGTGCCGGGCTTCGACTTGGTGGTGCCGGGCTTCGACTTGGTGGTGCCGGGCTTCGACTTGGTGGTGCCGGGCTTCGACTTGGTGGTGCCGGGCTTCGACTTGGTGGTGCCGGGCTTCGACTTGGTGGTGCCGGGCTTCGACTTGGTGGTGCCGGGCTTCGATGCATCTGACTGTACAGAAGTCTGAGACAAATGTACAAGACAAAGTTCTCAGACGTATGCTTCAGACATGGGTAACCGGGAGAAGCTGCTCGACGGGGCGCTGCAGTGCCTGCTCGAGAAGGGGTACGCGGCCACGACCGCGCGGGACATCGCCGGCGCGGCGGGTGTGAGCCTGGCCGCGATCAACTATCACTTCAGGACCACGGAGGCCCTGCTCAACGAGGCTCTGCAGCGGGCGCTGGAGCAGTGGGGCGACGAGATGGAGCGGGCCCTGCGCGGGGCGGCGGACGTGGCGAACCCGGCCGAGCGCTTCGAGGCGGTGTGGGCGAGCGTGATCGCCTCGGTCACCGCGAACCGGCCGCTGTGGACGACGCAGTTCGAGGTGGTCACGCAGCTGGGGCGGCAGGCGGAACCGTCACCGGCGTGGGCGGAGGCGCAGGGGCAGGCCCAGGCCGGGCTCGCCGCGTTGTTCCACGGCATCGACCCGCAGACGGAGCCGGAGCTCGCCCGGGTGATCGGCGGCTTCTACCACGCGCTGCTCACGGGTGTCGTCGTGCAGCACCTGGCGGTGCCGGAGCAGGCGATGAGCGGCCGCGACCTGGCCTTCGCCCTCCGCGACATCAGCCGGCGCCTCGCCCGGAAACAGTGACCGGCAAAAGGAGCAGCGACCGGCAAAGGAGCAGCGACCGGCAAAGGAGCAGCGACCGGCAAAGGAGCAGCGACCGGCAGAAGAAGCAGCGACCGGCAAGAAGGGAAGGCAGACCGGCAAGAAGGGAGGACAGGGAAGGCAGGAGGATCAGGGCTGGTTCAGGTGCAGATAGCCCCGATGGACGGCCGGCAGCGTGATCTCGTGCGGGAACGGGGACTTCGCCGCGACCCGCTCCGGCGGCGCCCCGTCCGCGTCGCCTTCCCGGATCAGCCAGGCGAGGGCGGCGAGCTGCTCGTGCTGGGCCGCCACGAACCGGTGTGTCACCACGGCGCCGTGGCCGGGCACGACCTGCGTCTGCGGGCCGATCTCGGTCAGGAGGGCGGCCACCGTGTCCGGCCACTCCAGCGGGAAGGCGTCGTCGAACCGCGGCGGCCCGCTCTGCTCGACCAGGTCGCCCGCGACGACGACGTCGGCGTCCGGCACGAGCGCCACGAGGTCGCCGATCGAGTGCCCGCGGCCGTAATGGCGCAGCAGCACCGGCCGCCCGCCGAGGTCGAGGTCGGCGGCGGTGCGCACGAGCCGGGTCGCGGGCGTCGGGGTGACGGCGGCGAGGTCGGCGGCCAGGTCGGGGTGCTCGAGCACGGCCCGGTCGCGCAGGGCCGGCCCGACCAGCCGGGCGGCCTCCTCGTGCGACCAGATCGGGGAGCCGTCGGCGGCGAAGACCACGTTGCCGAAGCAGTGGTCGAAGTGGTGGTGGGTGTTCACGACGAGGACCGGCAGCGGCGTCACGCGGCGGACCGCGGCGAGCAGGTCCCGGGCCTGCGCGGCGGTGGACAGCGTGTCGGCGACGAGGGCCGCCTCGGCGCCGACCACGAGGGTGGCGTTCACGTCGAGGACCGGGTGGCGCAGCACGTGCACCCCCGCGGCGATCTCGCGCAGCACCGTCATAGCGACGCCAGGAACCGTGCTCGGTCGACGATGACCCGCTCGACGCGCCCCTCCGCCACGACCTGCTTGCCGTCGCGGACCACGATCTCGAACGTGAGCCGGCGGCCGTCGGCCTTGGCCAGGCGGGCCTCGGCCACCACGCGGCCGCCGATCGGGGTGGCGGCGCGGTGCTCGAGGTCGGCCCGGGTGCCGACGGTCGTCCAGCCGGGTGGCAGGCGGCTCGCGGTGGCGCCGACGGTCGCGGCCTCGGCCAGGGCCAGCACGCGGGGGGTGGCCAGGACCGGGACGTCGCCCGAGCCGAGGGCCTGGGCGGTGTCGGCGTCGGTGACCGTCAGCTCGACGCGGGTGACGGCGCCGACCCAGGAGGCGGCATCGACCGTGGGGCGCTCGACCGGCTGCATACCCTCAAGACTAGCGACCGCGGTCATTGCCCGGGTGCGTGAAACCCGAAGGCCGGCGCCGCGGGCGGCTCCGGCACCGCGGGAGGCTCGGGTGCCGCAGGTGGCTCCGGGGTCGCGGGCGGCGGCGGGGCGGCCGCGGCGAGGCGGGCCGCGAAGGTGTGGCGCGCGGCCCGGGAGCGTGCGGCCAGCTCGCCCGCGAGGTGGTAGGCGTCCTGGGCGTCGCGCAGGCGGGCGGTCGCGGTCAGGCCGCCCGCCGTGTCCACGGTCACCGTCGCCAGCGACAGCGCGCGCTGCAGCGGCCCCTGCACGACCCGCACGCTCTGCACCCGCGCCAGCGGCACGGCCACGACCTCGCGGGTGAGGACGCCCTCCCGCACCACGACCACGTCGTCGGTCACGGCCACCCCGATGCGCGACCACGACCACGGCCCGAGCCACCGGGCGCGGCGGGGCGGGCGGCTCACGGGCAGCGCGGTGACGTCGACGGGGGCGGCGATGACGGCCTCGGCCAGTACCGAAGCGGCCACCGATGCGGCGTCGGAGGCCGCGGCGACGGGCACCAGCGTGCCCGCGCGCAGCTGCTCGTCGCCGTCGCCGCCGTAGCCCGCCACGTCCATGCGCGCCCGGGCCCAGCCGGCCGGGCGCCACAGCAGCGGCCACGTCAGCTTCACGCCCTGCACGCGCCGCGGCGGCACCGACTGGCTGCGCTTGTTCAGCAGCCCCTGCCGCACGCGCAGGGCCGCGGTGTCGTCGGCGATGCGGAAGTCCCACTCGTCGAGCACGCGGCGCACCGGCACCTGGAAGACGCCGAGGAACGCGGTGATGGTGCTCGCCGCGCCGATCAGGGTCCAGTCGGGGTGCGCGAGCGCCGGCCAGATGACGAACGCGGCGCCGACCGGCACCGCGAGCAGCTGCGGGGTGAGGACCTGGGCGAGCAGCAGCCGGCGGTTGTCCACGGTGAACAGCGGGCGCTCGTCGTCGGGCGCGGCGGGCGCGGCCCCGGTCGCGAGGCCGAGCAGGCTGGCGCGCAGCTCGGTGGCGCCGGCGACGGTGAGGTACGCCAGCGGCGCCTCCGCCTTGCTGCCCCCGATCACCTCGAGGCGCAGCTCGGCCAGGCCGAACACGCGGGCCAGGGCGGGCCGCACGACGTCGATCGCCTGGACCCGCTCCAGCGGGATGGTCCGCACCCGCCGCGACAGCAGGCCCTCGTGGACGCGCAGCTCGCGGCCCACGACCTCGTACCCGGTCACGGCCCACACCACCGCCGACACGAGCACCGCGCCGACGAGGATCACGACCATGGCGATCAGCCAGTGCAGCAGCCCGAGGTCGGACAGGCCGCGCCAGGAGACGGCGACGGCGGCCAGGGCGACCAGCTTGGCCCCGCGCACCAGCGGCGTCAGCGGGTGCAGACGCTGCCGCGGCAGGGTCAGGGGCTCGGTCACAAACCCTCTTCCCGGATCTCGCCCAGGGCGGCGAGCCGGTCGCGCAGCCGGGTGGCCTCGGCGGCCTCCAGGCCCGGCACGGTGGCGTCGCTCGCCGCGGCGGCCGTGTGCAGGGTGACCGTGGCCAGGCCCGCGGCGCGCTCGATCGGCCCGGCGGTCACGTCGACGAACTGCATCCGGGCGTACGGCACGATCGACAGCCGCCGCACGAGCAGCCCGTGGCGGACCAGCAGGTCCTCGGCCCGCTCGGCGTAGCCCCAGGCGCGGATGGACCGGCGCAGGAACACCGCGCGCAGGGCGCCGCCGGCGACGATCGCGACGGCCGCGGCGTAGCCCCAGGCCGACCACAGCACCGCGGCGACCAGGGCGGCGAGCGTGAGGATCAGCACCCAGACGCCCAGGACGGCGAGGCGGACGAGGAAGTACCGCGCGGAGATCGGCCGCCACTCGACCGTGTCGGGCCAGGGGCGCAGCGGGTCGGGCGCGACCGGAGCGTTCACCCCTCGAGCGTAGTGGTCTCGCGCAGGAAGCCGCGCGCCGCGAGGAAGTCGCCGAGTGAGTCCCGGTGCTCGTCGCAGGCCAGCCAGATCTTGCGCCGCTCGGGCGTGTGCAGCTTGGGATTGTTCCACAGCAGCTGCCAGCGGGCCTCGGAACGGCAACCCTTCGCGGAGCAGATCATCACGTCCACGCCAAGAGTGTGAGCGCCGGGCGGCCACGGGGGAAGCCGCCCGGCGACGGGTGAATCGTACCCACTGCGGTACGGGTGGTGTCCAGTCGTCGCCTGCCCGGTGACGAAAATCCCCCGGATCGATAGCCACATATCCGATATATCGGACCAAGTCGCCGGGGAGGCAACTCCCAGTAGGCTCTCAGGAGCATCGGATCGCGATCGGTCGCCGCGCCGTGCGACGCTAGGTTGACCGGCGTTAGGTTTGTTCCGACGTTAGGTTGACTCGGAAGTACAAGCGCGCGCGTGGAGGACCGGTGACCCAGCCGAACAACCCTGTCTCGACCCCAGCTCAGGACGCGACCGTGCTCGAACGGGCGCTCTTCGAGGTCAAGCGGGTGATCGTCGGCCAGGACCGCATGATCGAGCGGATGTTCGTGTCCCTGCTGTGCCGCGGCCACGTGCTGCTGGAGGGCGTGCCCGGCGTCGCCAAGACGCTCGCCGTGGAGACCCTCGCCCGGGTCGTTGGCGGCACCTTCTCCCGCATCCAGTTCACCCCGGACCTGGTCCCGGCCGACATCGTCGGCACCCGGATCTACCGGCAGTCCAGCGAGAAGTTCGACGTCGAGCTCGGGCCCGTGTTCGTGAACTTCCTGCTCGCCGACGAGATCAACCGGGCCCCCGCCAAGGTGCAGTCGGCGCTGCTGGAGGTCATGGCCGAGCAGCAGGTGTCGATCGGCGGCGAGACCTACGACGTGCCCCGCCCGTTCCTGGTGATGGCCACCCAGAACCCGATCGAGCAGGAGGGCGTCTACCCGCTGCCCGAGGCCCAGCGCGACCGGTTCCTCATGAAGATCCAGGTGGGGTACCCGACCGACGCCGAGGAGCGCGAGATCGTCTACCGGGTCAGCGTGAAGACCCCGGAGCCGACCGCGGTGCTCACCACCCAGGAGCTCATGGCGCTGCAGGACAAGGCCGACGACGTCTTCGTGCACAACGCGCTCGTGGACTACGCGGTGCGGCTGGTGGTCGCGACCCGCGCCCCGGCCGAGCACGGGCTGGGGGACATCGCGCACCTCATTCAGTACGGTGCCAGCCCCCGCGCCTCGCTCGGCATCGTGCGGGCGTCGCGCGCGCTGGCCCTGCTGCGCGGCCGGGACTACGCGCTGCCGCAGGACGTGCAGGACATCGCCCCCGACATCCTGCGCCACCGGCTGGTGCTCTCCTACGACGCGCTCGCCGACGACATCCCGGCCGACGACGTCGTGCGCCGGGTGCTCGCCGCCGTGCCGCCGCCCACCGTCGCGCCCCGCCAGCAGGCGACCACCGCCCCCGCGGGCCAGCCGGGGCAGCCGGGGCAGCCGGGTCCGGGCGGCACGACCACGATCACCACGTGGCCGGGGCGGTGAAGATCCAGAGCGGCACCGGCCTGGACGACGCCCGCGCGGAGGTCGTCCTCAACCGCATGCAGCTGCTCGTCACGCGCAAGCTCGACGGGCTGCTGCAGGGCGACTACCTCGGCCTGCTGCCCGGGCCGGGCACGGAGGCGGGGGAGTCGCGGGAGTACCGCCCGGGCGACGACGTGCGCCGCATGGACTGGCCGGTCACGGCGCGCACCACGCTGCCCCACGTCCGCCAGACCGTCGCCGACCGCGAGCTGGAGACCTGGCTCGCCGTGGATCTGAGCGCCAGCCTCGACTTCGGCACCGCGCAGTACCTCAAACGGGACCTCGCGGTGGCCGCGGCGGCCGCGGTGGCCCACCTGACCGTGCGGGGCGGCAACCGCATCGGCGCCGTCGTGGGGACCGCCGACGACCTGACCCGCCTGCCCGCCCGCCCCGGCCGCAAGGACGCCCAGGGGCTGCTGCGCACGATCGCGCTCACCCGGGGCCGGCCCGGCCGCGCGGACCTCGGCGCGCTCATCGACATGCTCAACCGGCCCCCGCGCCGGCGCGGCCTGGCCGTGGTGATCTCCGACTTCATGACGCCGCCGGAGCAGTGGGCGCGCCCGCTGCGCAAGCTCGGCGTGCGCCACGACCTGCTCGCCGTCGAGGTCGTCGACCCGCGGGAGCTGGAGCTGCCCAACGTCGGCGTCATCGCGCTCGTGGACCCGGAGACGGGCCGGACGCACGAGGTGCAGACGGCCGACCCGAAGCTGCGCCACCGCTACGCGCACGCGGCCGCCGCCCAGCGGGCCGAGATAGCCTCGGCCCTGCGCGGCGCCGGCGCGGCCCATCTGCGGCTGCGCACCGACTCCGACTGGCTCCTGGACATCGTCCGGTTCGTCGCGGCCCAGCGACACGCTCGAACTCGAGGTACGACCCGATGATCCGTCTGCTCTCGCCGTGGTGGCTGCTCGCCCTGATCCCCGTCGCGGGGGTCATCGGCATCTACATCTGGCGGCAGCTGCACCGCCGCGCGTTCGCGGTGCGCTTCACCAACGTCGACCTGCTCAGCAGCCTGGTGCCCAAGGGCATCGGCGCGCGCCGGCACGTCAGCGCCGCGGCGTTCCTGCTCAGCCTGGTGATCCTCGCCTTCGGCCTGACCCGCCCGTCGGTCGACACCAAGGAGCCGCTGGAGCGGGCCACCATCATGCTCGCCATCGACGTGTCGCTGTCGATGCAGGCGACCGACGTGGCCCCGACGCGCATCGACGCGGCCAAGTCGGCGGCGATCGACTTCGTCAAGCAGCTCCCGCCGAGCTTCAACGTCGGGCTGGTCTCCTTCGCCAAGACCGCGAGCGTGCTGGTCTCGCCGACGAAGGAGCGCAGCTCGGTGATGCAGGCCATCGACGGCCTGACCCTGCAGGAGTCCACGGCGACCGGCGAGGCGGTCTTCACGAGCCTCGACGCGATCCGCACGGTGCCCGCGGACGGCGCGGCCGGCCCGCCGCCGGCCCGGATCGTGCTGCTCTCCGACGGCTTCCGCACCGCGGGCCGCTCGCTGGAGGACGCGTCCGCGGCGGCGTCGGCGGCCAACGTGCCGGTGTCGACGATCGCCTTCGGCACCGACGAGGGCGTGGTGCGCATCGGCAACACCCCGCAGCGGGTGCCGGTCGACCGCCCCTCGCTGCAGAAGGTGGCGGAGGTCACCAAGGGGTACTTCTACGAGGCCGCCAGCAAGGACGAGCTCAAGCGCGTCTACTCGGACATGGGCAGCTCCATCGGCTTCCGCACGAAGCCGCGGGAGATCACCCAGTGGTACCTCGGGTTCGGGTTCCTGCTGGCGCTGTGCGCGGGCGGACTGAGCCTGTTGTGGGGCTCGCGTCTGCCCTAGTGGGCGCCGACCAGGTAGAAGAGCGCGGCCACCCAGGCGGCGGCCAGGAAGAAGCCAACGGGCGCGACGAAACGGCTCACGAGATGCTCCAACGGGTGTTGTCTCAGACAGAAGGAGAGAACAGACACACGGAAGCCGTGGCGGGTGATCTGCTGCTACCGGCCACGACTGGAGGGATCGCTACTTCGCACAGCGATCACCTCCTGGGAGCAGCTGCCGTGCCGGACGGTCAGCGAAAGGAACCCAGCCGTCAATACGGCCGGGTGCCGGACGGCCCCAATGCTACGCCCTGTCGCCAATCCCGGCATCAGCCGCCCGGCGCATTGGGACCTACCATGCGGTAGCACCTACGCTCCCTACAGATTTCCACGAGCTTTGAAAGGCGGCACCGTGGCGAGGACCGTACTGGTCACCGGCGGGAACCGGGGCATCGGACTGGCGATCGCGCAGGCGTTCGCCAAGCAGGGTGACCGCGTGGCGGTGACGCACCGCGGTTCCGGGGCTCCGGAGGGTCTCTTCGGCGTGCAGTGTGACATCACCGACAGTGCCGCCGTGGACGCCGCCTTCACCGAGGTGGAGAACGCGCTCGGCCCGGTCGAGGTGCTCATCGCCAACGCCGGCGTCACGCAGGACACGCTGCTGCTGCGCATGAGCGAGGAGCAGTTCACCGGCGTCGTGGACACCAACCTGACCGGCTCGTTCCGCTGCGCCAAGCGCGCCGCGAGCAAGATGCTGCGCGCCCGCTGGGGCCGGATCATCTTCATCTCCTCGGTCGTGGGCCTCTACGGCAGCCCGGGCCAGGTGAACTACGCCGCCAGCAAGGCCGGCCTGGTGGGCATGGCCCGATCGATCACCCGCGAGCTCGGCAGCCGCAACATCACCGCCAACGTGGTCGCGCCCGGGTTCATCGAGACGGACATGACGGCGGTCCTGCCGGAGGCGACGCAGGCCGAGTACAGGAAGAACATCCCGCTGGGCCGCATGGCGAAGCCCGAGGAGGTCGCCGACGTGGTGACCTTCCTGGCGAGCGACGCCGCGGCCTACATCACCGGCGCCGTCATCCCCGTGGACGGCGGCCTGGGCATGGGCCACTGACTACTTTCTAGGGAGATTGCGCAATCATGGGTGGACTTCTCGAGGGCAAACGGCTGCTGATCACCGGGATCATCACCGACCAGTCGATCGCCTTCGCCGCCGCGAAACTCGCCCAGGAGCAGGGCGCCAAGGTCGTGCTCACCGGCTTCGGCCGGCTGTCGCTGGTGGAGCGCATCGCCAAGCGGCTGCCGCAGGAGGCGCCGGTGATCGAGCTCGACGTGACCAACAAGGAGCACCTCGACGGCCTGGCCGACAAGGTGCGCGAGCACGTGGACGGCCTCGACGGCGTGCTGCACTCCATCGCCTTCGCCCCGCCGTCCTGCCTCGGCGGCGACTTCCTGACCGCCCCGTGGGAGGACGTGGCCACGGCGGTGCACGTGTCGACGTTCTCGTTCAAGTCGCTCGCCGTCGCCTGCCTGCCGCTCATGGGCACCGGCGGCTCGATCGTGGGCCTGGACTTCGACGCGACGCGGGCCTACCCCGTGTACGACTGGATGGGCGTGGCCAAGGCCGGCCTCGAGTCGACGTCGCGCTACCTGGCCCGCGAGCTCGGCCCGCGCGGCATCCGCGTGAACCTGGTGGCGGCGGGCCCGCTGCGCACGATGGCGGCGAAGTCGATCCCGGGCTTCGCCGTGTTCGAGGACACCTGGGCGAAGGCCGCGCCGCTGGGCTGGGACCTCTACGACCAGGAGGCCGCGGGCAAGGCCTGCTGCGCGCTGATGTCGGACTGGTTCCCGGCCACGACGGGCGAGATTGTGCACGTCGACGGCGGCTACCACGCCATCGGTGGCACCTCCTGAGCATGATTTCTGCTCGGGTCCGCGTCAGTCGCTGACCGTTGCTCCCGCCAGACAATGGGCGGCCCTGAGGACCTTCGGCCGGAGAGGGCCGCCCAGCCAGGTCCGCGGTGCCAAGAGCAGAATCCCGCGCCCGGCCGGACGACGCCGCCGGCGCCGCGGGATGCCTACGCTCCCGTCGTGCCGGCTGTTGCGGTGCGGCGGGAGGTCGCCTGGTCCGGGCTGCTCCGGGGCGGCCCGGTGCCGCCTGGCCGCCCGGCGCTCACCCGGCTGCGGTGGATCGGGTGTTGCCGGCGGCGGTCATCCGGCACCACGCCCAGCAGCCGCGGCACCGCCCAGGGATCGGGACACGGGGCGAGTTCGAGCGCCCGGCGGGGTGAGGTGGCGGGCGAGGGGTGAATCGCTCAGGAGCACAATGGTGCGCGTGGCTTACGACGCGTTCCTCCTGCTCTCGTTCGGCGGTCCGGAGGGGCAGGACGATGTCCTGCCGTTCCTGGAGAACGTGACCCGCGGCCGGGGCATCCCGCGCGAGCGCCTGGAGGCCGTCGCCGGGCACTACCGGCACTTCGGCGGGGTCTCGCCGATCAACGCCCAGTGCCGCGAGCTGCTCGACGCGCTCCGGCCGAGGCTGGACCTGCCGATCTACTGGGGCAACCGCAACTGGCACCCGATGCTCGCCGACACCGTGCGGCAGATGCGCGACGACGGCGTGCGGCACGCGATCGCCTTCGTGACGAGCGCCTACGGGTCGTACTCCTCCTGCCGCCAGTACCTCGACGACATCGACCGGGCCCGGGCCGAGGTGCCGGGCGCGCCGGTCATCGACAAGATCCGGCACTACCACGACCACCCCGGCTTCATCGAGCCGCACGCCGACGCGGTGCGGGCGGCCCTGGCCACCCTGCCCGGGCAGGCGCCCGCGCGGCTGGTGTTCACCGCGCACTCCATCCCGGCCGCCATGAACGCGGCCAGCGGGCCCGGGGGCGCCGGGCGGTACGAGGCCCAGCTGCGCGAGGCCGCCGCCCTCGTCGCCGAGCGGGCCGCGCCGCGGCTCGAGTGGGACCTGGTCTGGCAGAGCCGCTCCGGGCCGCCGCAGGTGCCGTGGCTCGAGCCGGACGTCAACGACCACCTCGAGGCGCTCGCCGGGGCCGGGGTCGCCGAGGTCGTCGTCAGCCCGGTCGGGTTCGTCTCCGATCATCTCGAGGTGATCTGGGACCTCGACGAGGAGGCCGCGGCGACCGCGGCGCGGCTCGGGCTCGCCTACGCGCGGGCCGGGACGCCCGGCGCCGACCCGCGCTTCGCCGACATGGTCCGCGAGCTCGTCGACGAGCGCGTTCTTGCTCACAGTAATGTGCGTCACGCGCTCGGAACCGTCCCCACCTGGGATTTCTGCCCGGCTGACTGCTGCGCGTCACCGAAACGCGCATAGGCTCGAAACGTTGCTGAAGGAGTATGTTGCGCGTGAGAGAACGCAAGCCCATCGAGTCCTGGCTCACCGACATGGACGGGGTCCTCGTGCACGAGGGCGAGCCCGTGCCGGGCGCACCGGAGTTCGTCAACCGGCTGCGCTCGTCCGGCAAGCCGTTCCTGATCCTGACCAACAACTCGATCTACACCGCGCGTGACCTGCAGGCCCGGTTGCGCCGCATAGGGTTCGACGTGCCGGAGTCCGCGATCTGGACCTCCGCGCTGGCGACCGCCGAGTTCCTCGACACGCAGCGCCCGGGAGGCACCGCCTACGTCATCGGCGAGGCGGGGCTCACCACGGCGATGCACGAGGTCGGGTACATCCTCACCGACACCGAGCCCGACTACGTGGTGCTGGGTGAGACCCGGACGTACTCCTTCGAGGCCATCACCACCGCGATCCGCCTGATCAACAACGGCGCCCGGTTCATCTGCACCAACCCCGACGCCACCGGGCCGTCCAACGAGGGCGCGCTGCCGGCCTGCGGGGCGGTCGCCGCGCTGATCTCGAAGGCCACGGGGATCGAGCCGTACTTCATCGGCAAGCCCAACCCGATGATGATGCGCTCGGCCCTCAACAGCATCGACGCCCACTCCGAGACCACCGCCATGATCGGCGACCGCATGGACACCGACGTCCTGTGCGGGCTGGAGGCCGGCCTGGAGACCATCCTGGTGCTCAGCGGCATCAGCACGACGTCGGACGTGGAGCGCTACCCCTACCGCCCCTCGCGCATCATCCCGTCGGTGGCGCACCTGATCGACGAGGTCTGAGCGGCAGCAGCGGCTACAGCAGCGGGGCGTTGCAGGCGGCCACCAGGGCCCGGCGGCAGGCCGTGGTCAGGGGCCGCAGGGCGGCGTCGCGCTGCTGGACCTCGTAGCCGTTGACGGCACCGCCCGGGGCCGCGTGCTCGGCCAGCGCCAGCACGCGGTCGAGGGTGCTGGCGCGCGCGTAGAGCCGCCGCGCCCGCGGGTCGTAGCCGGGCGGGAGGTCCGTCGCGCCGTCCGGCTTGCGGATGGCCTCGATCGCGCCCGCCAGCTCGGGGCGCCACTGGGCGATGTCGAGCTTGGCCAGGGTCCGGGTCGCCGTGACCAGCTCCGCGGAGAGCTCGGCCTCGGCCTCGGCCGCGGTCGGCTCGTGGGCCGGCGGGCGCTCCTGCGGCAGGGCGAACACCTGCCAGCGCACGGTCTCGAACTCGTCGCCCGAGCCCGAGGTGTGCAGGCGGACCTCCGGCACGAAGCCCAGCGGGCCCGCGAGCACCCCCTCGCCGGCCAGCAGCGCCGCGCCCGTGAACGGGCCGGGGCCGGGCAGGCCGCGCGGGTCGCCGGGTGCGGGCAGCACCAGGCGCACCTCGTCCGGGTGCAGCTTCGCCAGCGACGGCAGGGCGTCGGCGAGCGACACGTCGGTCCAGGTGCCGGGGACGTCGGAGACCATGTGCTCCTCGTCGCCGGAGATCTCGGCGGCGGCGTCGTCGCACGGCACCAGGCCGGCGCGCCACGCCCGGACCCATGCCACGAAACGCGCCGAGCGGCGCGCCTGGAGGGTCGCCGCGCGTGCTGCGGGGGACATGGGAGCAAGGGTACGTGCTGACGTGCCGGTATGTCTCGCAGGCGAACAGGCCGTCAGCCGATACGCTTCCCGGCCATGGATGTCCTGGCGAACAACGACTGGCGCCGCCGGCGGGCGGTTCCCGTGGTGGAGGCCGAGCTCGAGCTGGTCGTGGAGGACGCCGACTCGGGGTTCTGCGGGGCCGTGGTCGGCTTCGAGTTCGGCGCGGTCGTGCTGGAGGACCGGCACGGCAACCGGCGCAACTTCCCGCTCGATCCGGCCGCGTTCCTCCTCGAGGGGCGCGCGGTGACCCTGGTGCGGCCCGCGCCGCAGCGCGCCCGGCCGCAGCGGCAGCGCACCGCCTCGGGCTCGATCGCGGTGGCCGGGCACACCGCCCGGGTGGCCCGCCGCGGCCGGATCTGGGTCGAGGGCATCCACGACGCCGCCCTGGTCGAGCGCATCTGGGGCGACGACCTGCGCGTCGAGGGCGTGGTCGTGGAGCCGCTGGACGGCATCGACGAGCTCGCCGCCGCCGTCCGGGCGTTCGGGCCCGGGCCCGTGGCGCGGCTCGGGGTGCTCGTGGACCACCTGGTACCAGGCTCGAAGGAGAGCCGGATCGTCGCCTCGGTGCAGTCGCCGTACGTGCTCGTGACCGGCCACCCGTACATCGACGTCTGGCAGGCCGTGAAGCCCTCGGCCGTCGGCATCCGGGCCTGGCCGGTCGTGCCGCCGGGGCAGCCGTGGAAGGAGGGCGTCTGCGCGGCCCTCGGGGTCGCCGAGCCGGCCGAGCTGTGGCGGCGCATCCTCGCCTCGGTGTCGAGCTTCCGGGACGTGGAGACGCCGCTGATCAACTCGATGGAGCGGCTGATCGACTTCGTGACGGAACCCGACGACGACCTCTGAGGAAGACCCCTACACCGGCCAGGGCTCGCGGGTGAACACGAAGGTCGCGATGTCCAGCGCGACCACCTCGCCCGACGCCGAGCGGCGCACCATCAGGACCTCGCCGTCGTTCTCGCCCGAACGACCCCGCCAGCGGTCCGGCGCCGGCCCGTCGGGCTCGAAGCGCCACGGCGTGTCGCCGGTGGTCAGCGGGGTCACCACGAGCGCGTCGCCGGACCAGCCGGCCTCGTACTCGCGCCCCATCCACCACCAGCGCCCCGTCAGCGGCGCGATCTCGGCCGGCGGGGGCGGCCCCGGGGCCCACGGCACGGACCGGACCGGCTCGCGGTCCAGGACCGTCTCGAGCAGGTCGAGGCCGAAGGCGCTCAGCCCGCCGGGGTGATGCATGGTGTACGCGTTGGCGAAGGCGACCACCGCGGTCCGCGAGGGCCGATGGGCCGCGAACACGGCCACGTAGCCGGGCATCGAGCCGCTGTGGCCCACGAAGACCCGCTCGCCGCGCCGCCACAGCTGGATGCCGAGCCCGTGCCCGGCGCGCCACGACTCGAGGTCGCTGAGCACGAACGGCGCGCACATCTCCGTCATGGTCGCCGGGGCCAGCACCGCCGGGTCCGGGCCGGCCACGAACGCGGCCCAGCGGGCGAGGTCCTCCACGGTCGACCACAGCTGCCCGGCCGGGGCCATCGCGCCGGTGTCCGGGTGCGGCTCCTCGCGCATCTGGTCGAGCCAGGGATGCATGACGTACCCGCGGGCATACGGCTCGGCCGCGGCGTACGTGGTGCGCTCCAGCCCGAGCGGGCGCAGCAGCCGCTTGCCGAGCATCTCGGTCCAGTCCTCGCCGCCCAGCCGGCTCACCACCGCGCCCAGCAGCCCGTAGGCCAGGTTGGAGTAGTGGAAGCCGTGCAGCGGGGGGTACGCCACCTTGTCCGCGGTCAGCGTGGACAGGAACGTCTCCACGTCGGTGCCGCCGTGGCGCTCCCACCAGTCGCCGTCGGGCTCGCGCTGCACCCCGCCGGCGTGCCCGAGCAGCTGGCGCAGTGTCACCGCGCCCACCGGGGTGCCGGGCAGGTGGCGGTACAGCAGGTCGTCGAGGGCCAGCCGCCCCTCGTCGCGCAGGGCCAGGACGAGCGCGGCCGTCATGGTCTTGGTGATCGAGCCGATCCGGAACTGCGTCCCGGGCCGGTAGGGGCCGGCGTGCGCGGTGTGGGCCAGCGCCCCGTCGCGGACCACGCCCGCGACCAGCGTCGGCACCCGCGCGCCGGCGTGGGCGCGGGCGATGAGTTCGTCGATGCGGGCGGTGGTCTCGGGCAGGAGGGGCACGGGGGTCACGATCAGCCCAACTGTCCACATCGCGCAAGGGTGGCGGGACTTTCGCAAGGTTCCCGCAACGGGCGGCCGCCGGATGCGGCACGACGTGCATCGTCGTGACACGATCGAGGGGTGGATGTCTGGCTGATCGTCTGGCTGATCGTCGGCGCCGCGCTCGTCGCGGCGGAGATCTTCACGACCACGTTCGTGCTGCTGATGTTCGCGATCGGCGCGTTCGCCGCCGCCGGGGCCGCCGCCCTGGGGGCCAACGAGCCGATCCAGGCCGTCGTCTTCGCCGTCGTGAGCGCGCTGTCCTTCGTGGCGGTGCGCCCCACGCTGCGCCGCTACATGCAACGCGACGAACGCGACACCCAGATGGGTGTCGAGGCCATCGAGGGTTCGATGGCGCTTGTGATGGAGGATGTGGACACCGACAGCGGCATGATCAAGATCGACGGGGAGTTGTGGCGGGCCCGGCCGTACGACGCCACGCAGACCTTCGCCGCGGGGGAACGGGTCCGGGTGATCGAGATCAAGGGTGCCACCGCAATGGTGTGGAAGGACTGAGCCCAGTGGATCCAAGCGTGTTCCTGGCGGTGGTCGTCATCGCCGCCGCCCTCATCGGCATCATCACCGTCGTCAAGTCCGTGAAGGTGGTGCCGCAGCAGGTCGAGTACGTGGTGGAGCGGCTCGGGAAGTACAGCCGGACCCTCACGCCCGGCCTGAACATCCTGGTGCCCTTCATCGACTCCGTGCGCAACAAGGTCGACAAGCGGGAGGCGGTCGTCAACTTCCCGCCCCAGCCGGTGATCACGTCCGACAACCTGGTCGTCTCGATCGACACGGTGCTGTACTTCAAGGTCGTCGACTCCGTCCGCGCGACCTACGAGATCTTCTCCTACCTGCAGGCCATCGAGCAGCTGACCGTCACCACCCTGCGCAACGTCATCGGCTCGCTCGACCTGGAGAAGGCCCTCACCAGCCGCGACGAGATCAACCGTCACCTCTCCGGCGTGCTGGACGAGACGACGGGCCGCTGGGGCATCAAGGTCACCCGCGTCGAGATCAAGGCGATCGAGCCGCCGCCGAGCATCCGCGACTCCATGGAGAAGCAGATGCGCGCCGAGCGCGACCGCCGCGCCGCGATCCTGCACGCCGAAGGCCTCAAGCAGTCGCAGATCCTGACCGCCGAGGGTGAGAAGCAGGCGGCGGTCCTGCGGGCCGAGGGTGAGCGGCAGTCCCGCATCCTGACCGCCGAGGGCCAGGCGAAGGCCATCCGGACCGTCGTGGACTCCATCCACTTGGCGAACCCGGACTCGAAGGTGATGGCGTACCAGTACCTGCAGTCCCTGCCGCAGATCGCCGCCGGCCAGTCGAACAAGCTGTGGATCCTCCCGGTCGAGCTCACCAAGGCCCTCGAGGGCATCGGGGGCGCCCTGGGCGGGATGGCCACCATGTCCAACGAGGAGCGCTCGCGCCACGTCGACCAGTCCTCGGTCGAGGAGGCCGAGTCCGAGGAGGTCCTGGAGGCCCGGCGCGCCGCGGAGGAGGCCGCCGCGGCGGCCAACGCCGAGGCCGCGGCGGCCGCGGCCCAGGTGTCGGGTGACCAGCCGGCGCGCGAGCTGCCGGGCTCCCCGGGCGCGGCGGCCTCGGCGTTCGGCTCCCTGCCCACGGAGCAGCGCGACAACGCCTGACCGCACGTGTTGCGAGGGCCGCCCGGATCGCTCCGGGCGGCCCTCGCCGACTACGCCTGACCGCACGTGTTCGAGGGCCGCCCGGTTCACTCGGGGCGGCCCTCGCCGTTGCCGCCGCACCCCTGCCGCTTCGTACGATGCGCGGGTGGACAAGGACGGCGCCGCGGGGCGTGAGCGGTCGTACCGCAAGGCCGAGCAGCGGCGGGCGGAGATCCTGTCCCGGGCCATCGAGCTGTTCGCGGAGCGCGGGGTGGGCGCCTCCCTGCGGGCGATCGGGGCGGCGATCGGGGTCTCCCACGCGGCGCTGCGGTACTACTTCTCGTCGCGCGACGAGCTGCTGGTCGAGGTGTACCGCGCGCACGAGCGCCTCGAGCACGCGGACCCGCCGCCGGAGGACATCTCGGCGGTCGCGGTGATGGAGCGCAGCGCGCGGCGCAACCGCGCGATCCCGGGCCTGGTGGAGCTCTACGCCACGCTGACCACCGACGCGCTGCAGGGCGCGCAGCATCCGCTGACGCAGGAGTTCGTGCGCGACCGCTTCCGGGCGGTGCGCGAGCAGCTCGCCGAGCGCGTCCGCGCGGGCCAGCGCGCCGGCGCGATCGCCGCGGACATCGATCCCGCCGACGCGGCGTCGCTGGTCATCGCCGCCTCCGACGGTCTGCAGCTGCAGTGGTTGCTCGACCCGGAGGCGGTGGACGTGCGCCGGGCGCTCGCCCTGCTCGAACGGCTCCTGCCGCCGGGCGAACCTCCCGCTTGACCGAAGATTCTTCCATTGGAAGAATCTGCGGCCGTGACGTGGAGGCCCCGCGGATGACCCTTCCCGAGCAGGTCGAGCCGGCGCTCGGCGAGCCCGTCGCGCCCGCGTCGGCGCTGCGGCTGACCCTCGCCTCCCCGCTGCTGCGCGGGGCCGCGATCGCGGTGTTCCTGTCCGCGCTCGGGTTCTCCGCCGCCGCCCCGCAGATCGCGTCGTTCCTGGTCGACGACCTGCACGCGTCGCTCACCGCGGCCGGGCTGTTCTACCTGACGAACCTGGCCGCGCCGGTGGCCGGATTCCTGATCGGCCGCCGCTCGGACCGCACCGGGCGGCGGCTCGGGCTGTTCCGGGCGTGCGCCGTCGCCGGGTTCGCCGGCTGGGCGGGCATCGCCTGCTCGACCGAGCTGTGGATGCCCTACGTGATCAGCGCGGTGATCGGCGGGTTCGGCGGCGCCGCGACGTCGCAGCTCTTCGCGGCCGTCCACGACGAGCTGCGGGCGCACCCCGGCCCGAACAACGACGGGGTGGTCGCCGTCGTGCGGATGGCCCTGACCGGCGGCTGGGTGGTCGGCCCGGTCGCCGGGTCGTTCCTGGCCGCCCAGACGTCGCTGCGCACCATGCTGCTCGCCACCGCCGTGTGCACGCTGGCCCAGATCGTCCCGCTCGGAACGCTCCGGACGGCCCCCGCCGCCCCGGCCGGTCCGGGCGGCGCGCCGGACGCCGGCCGCCCGGGCCTGCGGGCGATGCTGCCGCTGCTGGCGTTCACCGGCCTCTACGTGCTGGTGTACGCCGGCGAGCCGATCAAGTACGCCTACCTGCCGATCTACATGAACGGGCAGCTGCACTTCGCGGCCGGCGTCAGCGGCGCGATCATCGGCATCCAGCCGCTGGCCGAGATCCTCCTGATGCCCGTCGCCGTGATCGTGGCCCGCCGGACCGGCATGATGCGGCTGATGACCCTCGGCGCCGGGTTCGGCGTCGCGGCCAATCTGTGCTTCGCGTTCACCGGCACCCCGGCCGGGCTATTCGCGGGGCAGATCCTCATGGGCGGCGTCTGGGGCGTCTTCGCCACCCTCGGCATCATCGTCGCCCAGCGCCTGCTGCCCACCGCCGTCGCCACCGCGTCCGCGATCTTCATGAGCTCCACCGCGCTGGCCTCCGCCCTGGGCGGCGCCGCCGGTGGCATCGGCGCCGAGGCGGCCGGGCTCCCGCGCGTGTTCCTCGTCCCCGCGGTGCTCGCGCTGCTGGCCGTCGGCGGGCTCGCCGCCATGGCCCGGTCCACCGATCGCGAACCGTGAACGCCGGCCCTGCCCTTGGCACCGCGGAGGCCGGGATGTCTGGCGGGAGCGACGGTCAGTGACTGACGCGGACCCGAGCCATGACCTTCCTCAGCGGCAGAGCTCGTAGAACGCGACCGCCGCGGCCGCGGCCACGTTCAGGGAGTCGACGCCGTTGTGCATCGGGATGACCACGCGCACGTCGCTCGCCGCCATCGCGGCCGCCGTCAGGCCCGGGCCCTCCGCGCCCAGCAGCAGGGCCGGGCGCTCGCGCTGCGCCGGGGTCAGGTCGCGCATCGCGATGGCGTCGGGGGCCGGGGTCATCGCCAGCACCGTGAACCCGGCGGCGCGCACGGTGGCCAGCGCCGACGGCCACGGCTCCAGGCGGGCGTACGGCACCGCGAACACCTCGCCCATGCTCACGCGCACGCTGCGGCGGTACAGCGGATCCGCGCAGGTCGGCGAGAGCAGCACCGCGTCCAGGCCCAGGGCCGCCGCTCCGCGGAAGATCGCGCCCACGTTGGTGTGGTTGTTGACGTCCTCGAGGATCGCCACGCGCCGGGCGGACGCGAGGACCTCGGCCGCCGTGAGGCCGGGCCTGCGGTGGAACGAGGCGAGGACGCCGCGGTGGACGTGGAAGCCGGTGATGGCCTCGAGCGTCGCCTGGTCGCCGGCGTACACGGGCACGTCGCCGAGGGGCACGTCGCCGAGCTGCGCGACGCGCTTGGCGTCGATGAGGACGGAGCGGATGCGGTAGCCGGCCCGCAGCGCGCGGCGCAGCACGAGCTCTCCCTCGGCGATGAACAGCCCGTTGGGCGGCTCCCAGCGGGTGCGCAGCTCCAGGTCGGTGAGCGCCCGGTAGTCGGCGATCCGGGTGTCGTCGGGGTCGGTGATGGTCTCGGCGGCGTGCACCCGCCCGATTCTGCCTTGCGCCGGGTGGACCGCTCGCCGCCGGGCGAGGCCGGTGCGCGCGTGTGCCATCCTCGGCTGGGGCCGAGCCGTCGTTGAGGAGGAGCGTGGAGTTCCGGATCCTGGGGCCGCTGGAGGTCGTCGCCGCGGGTGCGGCGGTGCCGCTCGGCGGGGCCAAGCCGCGGGCCGTGCTCATCGCGCTGTTGCTGCACCCCGGCCGGTACGTCGCCGCCGACCGGCTCATCGCGGACGTCTGGGGCGACGACCCGCCCCCGAGCGCGGTGAGCGCGCTGCAGAGCTACATGTCGCGGCTGCGGCGGGCGCTGGGCCGCGACGCGCTGGGCCACCACGCGGGCGGGTAGCGCGTGGCGGCCGGCGCCGGTCAGGTCGACGCCCGCCGCTTCGAGGCCGGCCTCACCGACGCCCGGGCCGCGCTGGCCGGCGGCGACCCGGACGGCGCGCTGGCCGCCGCCGAGGCGGCCCTGCGGCTGTGGCGCGGCCCGGCGCTGCTGGACGTGGCGGGCGAGCTGTTCGCGCAGGCCGAGATCGCGCGCCTCACCGAGCTGCGGCGGGTCGCCGAGGACCTGCGCGTCGAGTGCCTGCTCGCGCTCGGGCGCACGGCCGAGGCGGTGGCCCGTTCGGCCGAGGTCGTGGCCGCGGAGCCGCTGCGGGAGCGCGGCCGGGCGCAGCTCATGCTGGGGCTGTACCGCGCCGGGCGTCCGGCCGAGGCCCTGGCCGCCTACCACGAGCTGCGCGCCCTGCTGGCCGAGCAGTTCGGCCTCGACCCGGGCGAGGAGCTGCGGGCGCTGGCCGCGGCGATGCTGCGCCAGGACGCCGGGCTGACCCCCGCCCCCGTCCCGGCCCCTGACCCGGCCCCCCAGCCGGTCAACGCGATCCCGCCCGTCCTCGACCGCTTCGTCGGGCGGGAGCGGGAGCTCGCCGAGGTCCGGGCGCTGCTCGACGAGCACCGGCTGGTCACCGTCACCGGCCCCGGCGGCGCCGGCAAGACCCGGCTCGCCATGGAGCTGTGCCGGGGCCTGGCCGTCGACGTGCGCCTCGCCGAGCTCGCCGGCGTCGAGGACGGCACGCTGCTGGAGCCGGCGCTGACGCAGGCGTTCGGGCTGGCGGTGCCGACCGGCGTGGCCGGGATCGCCGAGGCCGCCGGCGACCGGCCGGTCGTGCTGCTGCTGGACAACGGCGAGCAGCTGCTCGCCGAGCTGGCCGGCGTCGTCCGCCGGCTGCTGGCGCAGGTGCCGGGCCTGCGCGTCCTGCTCACCTCCCGCTCGCCGCTGAGCATCGCGGGGGAGCGGCAGTACGCGATGCCGCCGCTGCCCGCGGGCACCGCCGCGGTGGAGCTGTTCCTGGACCGGGCCGCGGCCGTCGCGCCCGGCTGGACCTGCGGCGAGGCCGAGCGGGCGGTCGTCGCGGCCCTCTGCGAGCGCCTCGACGGGCTACCGCTGGCCGTCGAGCTGGCCGCGGCCCAGTTGCTCGCGCTCTCACCCGCGCAGATCCTGGACCGGCTCGACGACCCGCGGGCGCTGGTCAGCCCGCGGCGCGACGTCGACGAGCGGCACCGCGCCTCGACGGCGCCGAGCGGGTCGCGGGGGAGGGCGACGGCGTGCTCGCGCCGCTGACCGGGCTGATCACCAAGTCGCTCGTCACGGTGCTGCCGGTCGCCGGGCCCCGGCGCTACCGCATGCTGCGGACCTGCGGCAGTACGCCGAGCGCCGCCTCACCCCCGACGGCCACGCCGACCTGCGCCGCCGTCACCTCGCGTGGTCCTGCGAGCTCGCCGCGCAGGCCGACCGGGCGCTGCGCGGGCCGGACGCGCGGCGGTGGTTCCGCGCCGTCGAGGCCAAGCAGGACGACGCGCGCGCCGCCCTCGCCCACGGGCTGGCGGACCCGGCCGGCGCCGGCGCCGCGCTGCGGCTGGCCGGCGACCTGAGCTGGTTCTGGTACCGCGGCGGCCACATCGTCGAGGGCCTGCGCTGGCTGGAGGCCGCGCTCGCCGCCGCCCCGGACGCGCCCGAGGACGCCCGGGCGCGGGCGCTCACCGGCGTCGCCTGCCTGCGGTACCTCGGCGGCGACCTCCCGGCCAGCGGCACCGCGATCCGGGCCGCGCTGGAGCTGGCCCGGGCGGGTGGCGCCCCCGCCACGCTGGCCCGCGCGGCGGTCTACCACACCCTGCTGCTGGGCCTGTCGGGCCGGATCGAGGAGGGCCGCCGGGCGGGCGAGGAGGCGCACGCCCTGGCGGCGGCGTGCGGCGAGGACTGGCTGCTGGCCGAGGCCCTCATCAGCATCGGCCACGTCGCCTGGGCCGGCGGGGACCCGCAGGGCGCCGCCGCCGCGCTCGACGAGGCGATCGAGGCCGGCACCCGCAGCGGCTTCGCCTGGTCCGCCTCCTCCGCCCGGTGGATGCGGGCCGAGCTGGCGCTGGGCGCCGGCGCGCACGAGGAGGCGCTGCGCCTGGCCGGCCGCGCGGTGGCCGACCTCGACGAGCAGGACGACGTGACCGGCTGGCTGGCCACCGCGCACCTGCTGGCGGGCGCGCTCGCGCACACCGGCCGGCCCGCCGACGGCGCCGTGCTGCTCGGCGCGGTCGACGCGCTCGGCGGCCGGGTCGGCTACGCGCCGGAGCGCATGGACCCGCTCAACGCCCCCGGCCACGTCGAGGCGGTCGCGTCCCGGCTCGACCCGGACGCCTACGCCGCGGCGCTCGCGCGGGGCCGGCGGATGGACCGGGCCGCGGTCCGCGCCCACCTGGGAGCCCTCGACCGGCGCTCGTAGCAGGGTCGCAGGCCGGTTGCACGCGGGCTGCACGCCGCCTGCACGCGGCCCGGTCCAGCCTGGTGGTCGGACGGGCAGCCCCGTCGATCCGTCACGACCCGAAGGAGATTCCCATGAAGATCACGGTCAAGAAGGTGGAGCGCATCGAGGCCACGCGGGTCCACCTGGACCCGGACGCGAACATCGGCACGCTGTAGTGCGCCTCCGGCCGGCCCGGGCTCGCCGCCCGGGCCGGCCGGCCCCTTCCCGCCCGAAGCGCGTCTTCCCGAGAGGAGGGCCGATGCGGCCCAGACTCAAACCCATCTCCGTCGTCCGGCGGCCCGCCGAGGTGATCCTGCTCGGGCGCTCCCTCGAGCTGACGTACCTCGCCGACCCCGACGGCAGCGTCGCGGCGCTGCTGGAGATCCTCGCCCGGGGCGCGCACCCCGTCGCCGGGCTGCCGGCCGCCATGCGCGGGCGCGGCTTCACGGTCACCGAGGCGGACATGGCGGCCGCCGTCGCCGCCCTCGACGAGGTGGGCGTGCTGCTGCGAGCCGACTCCGACGCCGGCTCGACCCGGACACCCTGCGCCGCTACGAGAGCAACCTGCGCTTCTACGACCTCTACGCCGGCCTGCAACGCCCCGGCGCGGCCTTCCACCGGGCCATGCGCGACGCCGACGTGCTGCTGCTCGGCGCCGGCGGCGTGGGCAGCGGGGTCCTGCAGTCCCTGGTCGGCCTCGGGGCCGGGCGGGTCCGGCTGGTCGACTTCGACATGGTCGAGGAGAAGAACCTGGCCCGGCAGTTCGCCTACACCCACGGCGACGTCGGGCGGGCCAAGGTGGACGCGGCGCGGGACTGGGCGGCGCGCTACTCCCCGGGCACCACGGCCGTCGAGGCCGTCCACGAGCGGGTGGCCGACGCCGGCACGATCCGCCGGCTGGGCGCGGGCGCGTCCGTCGTGGTGAGCTGCATCGACTCCCCGATCGACATCCAGCTGCTGGTCAACGAGGCCTGCTTCGCGCTGGGCGTGCCGTTCGTGACCGGCGGCCTGCAGTACTCGACCCTGTTCTACTGGTCGGTGGAGCCCGGGGTCAGCCCGTGCCGGCTGTGCCTGGAGCTCAACCGCGCCGACGAGGGCGCGGCGGCCGGGCCCGGGCAGTCGGTCATGCTCTCGGCGGAGTCCGTCAACCGGGCCACCGGGCCGGTCGCGCAGGTGCTCGCCGGGTTCATGGCGCTGGAGACCGGGCGGTACCTGACCCGCACCGACCCGCCGGTGGCAGCGGCGACGTACCACACCTTCGAGCTGGCCGACGGGATGCGCACGACCCGGGAGCCGTGGCCGCGGCACCCGGCCTGCGCGCTGTGCGGCCCCGCGGCGGCGGCCTGAGATGCCGCCGCTGACCCAGATCAGGGCCCTGACGCTGGTCGCCGACGGGGACGGCTACGTGGTGGGTAGCCCGCACACGGCCGAGTACGTCGAGGTGCCGCCGCTCGGCGCGCGGATCATCGAGTGGCTCCAGGAGGGCGTGGACGTCGCCGAGTGCGAGCGGCGGGCCGCCGAGGCGGCCGGCGAGCCGGTCGACGTGCCCGGCTTCCTGACCACCCTGGGCGATGAGGGCCTCTTCACCGCGGCGGCCGGCGACGACGGCGCCGATCCGGGCCCCCGCCTGCGCCGGCGGGCCGGCGCGGCGCTCTTCCACCCGCTGGCCTGGGCCTTCTACGCCCTGGCCGCCGTCGCGGCGCCGGTGCTGCTCGTCGCGGTGCCGTCGCTGCGCCCGTCGTACCGCGACGGGTTCCCGTTCCACACCCAGCTGCTCAACATCGTCGCCGTCAGCGCGCTGGGCATCGGGGCGGCCGCCCTGCACGAGGCCGCCCACGTGCTCGCCGCCGCCCGGCACGGGCTGCGCAGCCGCCTGGCCGTGACCCGCCGGCTGTACTTCGTCACCTTCCAGGCCGACCTGACCCGCCTGTGGAGCCTGCCGCGGCGGGCGCGCTACGGCCCGCTGCTGGCCGGCGTGGCCTGGGACCTGGTCGTGCTCGCCGCCGCGCTGCTGGCGCAGGCGTCCCTGGCCGGCGCGCTCGGCCCGATGGCCGTCGGGCTGCTGCGGGCGCTGGCGCTGGTGCAGGTCACCGCCCTGGTCGCCCAGCTGCTGGTCTTCATGCGCACCGACGCCTACGCGCTGCTGGTCAACGCGACCGGCTGCAAGACGCTGTGGGCCACGAAGGGCGCGCTGCTGCGGCGGTACCTGCGCCGCGCCACCCCGGCCGACGAGGAGCACCTGGCCGGCACGGGGGCGGGCGAGATCGCGTGGGCGCGGCGGTACCTGTGGCTGTACGTGCCCGGGATCGCGCTGGCGCTCGGCTACCTCGCCACCTTCGCCGTGCCGGGCACGCTGCACCTCATCCGGCTCTGCCTCGCCCCGATCCGCGCCGGCGGGCTGGGCACGGTCGCGGCCTGGGCGGGCCTGGCGGCGCTGCTCATCGCCGCCGTGCCGTCCGCGCTGGCGTTGCTGGGCGCGGCCCGCAGCGGCCTGCGCGTGCTGCGCACGGCGACGTTGCGGCGACCCGAGTGACCTTGCGCGGCCGGTGCGCCGCTGTAGCATCCGCGCTGATGTTTCCGACCGTCCGCGAGGTGCTCGAGCTGGAGCCGGTGCGCAACGGCGCCCCGCGCGTCGTGGCGGGCGAGCGCGGGCTCGACCAGGCCGTCCGGTGGGTGCACAGCTCCGAGGTGCCCGACATCGCGACGCTGCTGCGCGGCGGGGAGCTGGTGCTCACCACCGGGATCGGGCTGCCGGCGGACGAGGCGGGGCTGCGGCGGTACATCACCGATCTCGCCGAGGTCGGCGCGTGCGGGCTCGCCGTGGAGCTCGGCCGGCGGTACGCGCGGCGGCTGCCGGCGGTCCTGGTGCGCACGGCCGACGCGCTCGGCCTGCCGCTGGTCGAGCTGCACCGCGGGACGCCGTTCGTGGCCATCACCGAGGCCGTGCACTCGATGATCATCGACGCCCAGCTGGCCGAGCTGCGCGCGGCGGAGGAGATCCACCAGCGCTTCACCGACCTCTCCGTCGAGGGCGCCGGGCCGGCCGAGGTCGTCGCGCAGGCCGCGGCCCTGTCCGGGGCGCCCGTGGTGCTCGAGAACCTCTCGCGGCAGGTGCTCGCCTACGACGCGGCCGGCGGCTCGGCGCAGCTCCTGCTGGCCAGCTGGGAGGCGCACTCGCGGGCCATCCGCCCGGCCGGGCGCACCGGCTTCGACCCGGGCTCGGGCTGGCTGGTGACCGCCGTGGGCGCCCGCGGGCAGGACTGGGGCCGGCTGCTCATGCGGGTCGCGTCGGCGCAGGCGCGGTACGTCATCCTCATCGAACGCGCCGCCTCGGCCCTCGCGCTCGGGCGCCTGATCGACCCCGACCCCGAGGGGCCGCAGCGCACCCTGCTCCAGGCGCTGCTCAACCACTCGATGCCGGTCGAGGAGGTGATGCTGCGGGCGCGGGCGCTGGGCGTGCCCCTGGAGCGGCGCATGTTGGCCGGTGTGGTCGTGCGGCCACAGGTGCCAGCCGGGCGAATTCTGTCCGACATGGCGGTGAAAGGCCTCGTCGGCGCACTCGACGCGAACTCGACGGGCGTGCTGATCGCGCACGCGACCGAGGAAGTCATCCGCATGTTCGCGGAGAAAGTCCACAAATTGGACGCCGGCGCGATCGTGGCGGCGGGCGAGATCGTGTCCACGGCCCGGGAGGCGCGCCGGTCGCTCGTCGAGGCGGTGCAGGTCGCCGACGCCGTACGCCATCCGGCCGGCGGGGTCGTCCGCCTCGCCGACGTGGGCCTGGCCGGCCTGCTGCACATGCTGCGCGACGAGCCGCGGCTGCAGACCTTCGTGGAGCGCGAGCTCGGCCCGCTGCTGGCCTACGACGCCCGCAACCCGCGCGAGCAGCTGCTGGAGGTGCTGCGGGTGTACCTCGAGTGCGGCCGCAACAAGTCCGCCGCGGCCGAGCACAGCCACCTGTCGAGGCCCGCGTTCTACGAGCGGCTCGCGCGCATCAGCAAGGTCTCCGGCGCCGACCTCGACTCGGTGCAGGCGTGCCTGTCCCTGCACGTGGCCCTGCTGGCCCTGGAGGCGCTGCGCAGCTGACCACCGCGCCGAGCGGCCTACTGCATCGAGATGTGCACGTGGTTGTAGTGGTCGCCGGCCGGGGTGCCGTCGCCGCCGTAGGACTTCCAGCCGCTGCTGGGCTGCCAGATCCGCTTGTACCAGATCACGTACTTGATACCGAGGTTCTTCGCGTTCGCCAATGCCCAGGCCGCGAGGTTGTCGCCGTACGTCTTGTCCGCCCCGGTCGCCCGCGCGTTCACGAATGTCGATGCATTGGCCGAGAAGTCGCACGCCTTGCCGAGCGGGTGGTCGCCGCCCCCGCCGCTGCGGTAGCACGACGTGTAGTGCGTGAACCCGGCCTTGCGGGCCTCGTTGTACATGTTCGTCGTGCGCGGCGACTGGCACCCGGAGGTGGTGGGATCGTCGCCGGTGCAGCCCTCCTTCGGGTAGGACCCGTCGGAGTTGCGCGCCACCGGGTTCGTGGTGACCTTGCCGCCCGTCGGGGCGCCCGAGCTGACGTCGGCCCCGCCGCCGGCCTTGCGCAGCGCGTCCTCGGCGGCCTTCTTGTTGGCCTCCATGATCTTCAGCTGCGCCTGCTGGTTGGCCACGGCCGCGTCGACGTCCTTGCGCTGCTGCTCGAGCTGGCGCTGGGTCTCGGCGATCTCGTGCAGCTGCTTGTTCTCCTGCTGCAGCATGTATTCGACGGTGACCATGTTGTGCAGCATGTCCTCGGGGTTGTCGGCGCCGAGGACGACGTTGGTGATGCTGACCCGGTTGCCGCGGTACGCCGCGTTGGCGATCGTCCCCGCGGACGCCTGCAGCTCGGCGAGGCGCGCCTGGCTCTTGGCCATCTGCTCGCCGATCGCGGCCTGGTCGGCCGTGGACTTGTCCAGCCGGCCCTTGGCATCGTTGTACTCGGCCGTCGCCTTGTCCAGGGCCTGACGCACGGTGAGGTTCTGGCCGCCGTCCTCGTCCGCGCCGGGTGTCGGTTCCGCCAGTGCGGCGCTACCGAACGTGGTCACCAGCACCAGCGCGGTGACCAGGAGCGTGAGGAGCCGTCTCGGTGCCGTCGACATCGCGGCACAGCATATCGAAGCGACCTGAAAACGCCAGCGCGAGAATGGACCCCATGGACGACCTCCTCACCCGGCACCGGCGGGTCATGCCCGGCTGGATGCCCGTGTACTACGACGAGCCCCTCGAACTCGTCACCGGCAAGGGTTCCCGCGTCACGGACAGTAATGGAAAAACATATCTCGACTTCTTCGGCGGAGTCCTCACCAACTCGCTCGGTTACGACCTGCCGGAGGTGCGCGAGGCGGTCGAGCGGCAGCTGCGCACCGGCCTGGTGCACACCTCCACGCTGTACCTGATCCGCCAGCAGGTCGAGCTGGCCGAGAAGATCGCCCGGCTCTCCGGCATCCCGGACGCGCGGGTCTTCTTCACCAACTCCGGCACCGAGGCGAACGAGGCGGCGCTGCAGGTCGCGACGAACACCCGCGGCAGCAACAGCATCCTGGCCGTGCGCAACAGCTACCACGGCCGCACGGCGGCGACGATCGCGGTGACCGGCAACCGGGCCTGGTCGGCGTCGGCCTACAGCCCGTACAACGTGAGCTACCTGCACTCCGGCGACCGCCTGCGGGGGCTGCTGCGGGGGATGAGCGACGAGCGGTACCTCGAGGCGGCCGAGGAGGACCTCCGCGAGGTGCTCGCGACCACGACCGCCGGCCCGGTCGCGTGCCTCATCGCCGAGCCGATCCAGGGCGTCGGCGGGTTCACGCACGGGCCGGACAAGCTCATGGCCGTCTGGCAGCGGGTCCTCGACGAGCACGGGATCCTGCTGATCTCGGACGAGGTGCAGACCGGCTGGGGGCGCACCGGCGAGCACTTCTGGGGCTACCAGGCCCACGGCGTCACGCCCGACCTGCTCACGTTCGCCAAGGGCATCGGCAACGGCTTCGCCCTGGCCGGCGTGGTCGGGCGGGCGGAGGTGCTCGAGTCGGTGCAGGGCATCTCGTTCTCGACCTTCGGCGGCAACCCGATCTCCACGGCGGCCGGCAACGCGGTGCTCGACTACATCCTCGACCACGATCTGCAGGCCAACGCGGCGCGCGTGGGAGCGCTCCTGCTCGACGGCCTGCGCGCGGTCGAGAGCCCGATCGTGGCAGAGGTGCGGGGCAAGGGGCTCATGATCGGCATCGAGCTGACCAGCGCGGCGGCGACCGCGGCGGTCTTCGAGTCCTGCCGGCGCGACGGCCTGCTGGTCGGCAAGGGCGGCCTCTACGGCACCGTGATCCGGATGGGCCCGCCGCTGAACCTCACCGAGGCCGACGCGCGGGAAGGTTTGGAAATTCTGACCAGGGCTCTCGTCGAGCACGGGAGCGTTACGGTCTGAGAACGCCCAGGTCACCATGAAAATTCTCGGTCGGGCCGAACCATCCCAAGCGGGCTGGTTCGGCCTTTTCCGTGAAAACCGGCAGATTCGGGCCGGCCGCTCCACGTAACAAATCGGGCGTAAATCCGGCCGGACACTGCCACCGGGACGGTCTCGGGTGGTCTGCTGGGGCGAGCGCCGGGCACCCGTGTCTCAAGATCGAGATGTGGTCTGAGCTGGCCTTTTAGGTCCTATTAAGATCCACTTCGCAGGTAACAGTTTGAAAACTTCGCCCAACTCCTTGACAAGAAGGGGGCCTCAGTAAGAACTTTTACCACTAACAGTTAAGGAACCTTGCTGAAAGGGAGCGCGATGGTGTCTCGCGAGGAGCTCACGACGGTGGTGCCGACCGCCGTCAGTGCCTCGCCGCCGGCGTCCGCTCCGACCTCGCCCGCCCCGGTCGACGGATTCGCCGCCGGCGGCAACGGCGAGAGCGTCCTGGTCCGCGTCCGCGCCGGGCTCCCCGAGCTCACCGGGGCCTTGCAGCGCGTGGCCGAGCTGATCCTCGCCGACCCGGCCGCCGCGGCCCGCTCGACCATCGTCGAGCTCGCCGAGCGCTCCGGCACCTCGCCCGCCACCGTGACCCGCTTCTGCCGGGCGCTGGGCTTCGTCGGCTACGCCGACCTGCGGCTGGCCATCGCCGGCGAGACCGGCCGGGCCGCCCGCACCGGCGGCTGGACGATGGACATCGGCCGCGAGATCCAGCCGACCGACCCGCTGGAGCGGGTGCTCGGCCAGATCATGGCCGCCGACACCCAGGCGATGCACGACACCGCCTCCCTGCTGGACCTCGGCGAGGTCGAGCGGGCCGCGGACGCCATCGCCCGCGCCGACCGGGTCGACATCTACGGCGCGAGCGGCAGCGCGCTGGTCGGCGGGGAGATGCAGTTCTGCCTGCACCGCATCGGCATCGCCGCCTGGGCCTGGACCGACGTGCACAACGGCCTGGCCAGCGCGGCGCTGCTCAAGGGCGGCGACGTAGCCCTCGGCGTCTCCCACAGCGGGCAGACCCGCGAGACGATCGAGATGATCGCCGAGGCGAGCAGCCGGGGCGCGACGACGATCGCGCTGACCAGCTTCCCGCGCTCGCCGCTGGCCGAGGTCGCCGACATCGTCCTGCTCACCGCGACGCAGGCGACCACCTTCCGGCCGGACGCCCTCTCGGCCCGGCACCCGCAGCTCGTGGTGCTCGACCTGCTGTACATCGCGGTCGCCCAGCGCACCCACGAGCGCGCCCACGCAGCGTTCTCCGTCACGGCCCAGGCGGTCGCCGGCCATCGGTCGGCCTCCGGAAAGGAAGCGTCGTGACCACCCTCCAGGACGCTCGCGCGGGAAAGGGCGACGGGATGGCCGTCACCGCTCACGGTTACGTCTCCGCGATCCAGTCGGTCATCGACCGGATCGCCTCCACCCAGGCCGACAACGTCAGCAAGGCGGCGGAGCACATCGCCGACTCGCTGCGCGCCGGCGGCCTCCTCCAGGCGTTCGGCACGGGACACTCCGAGGCGGTGGCGGTGGATTTCGCCGGCCGCGCCGGAGGCCTCGTGCCGACGAACAAGATCCTCCTGCGGGACCTCGTCGTCTACGGCGGGGAGGACCCGAAGATCCTCGAGAACGAGAAGCTGGAGCGCGATCCGAAGATCGCGGCCCGGCTCTACGAGATCGCCGCGCCACGTCCCGAGGACGTGTTCGTGATGGCCTCACAGTCGGGGATCAACGGGGGGATCGTCGAAATGGCGCTGCTGATCAAGCAGCGCGGGCACAAGTTGATCGCCATCACATCGGTCGAGCACACCGTCCGGGTGTCCCCCAGGCACCCCTCGGGCCAGCGGCTCGCCGACATTGCCGACGTCGTGCTGGACAACGGCGCGCCGTACGGCGACGCACTGCTGTCGCTGGATAGCGGCGGCGCGGTCTGCCCGGTCTCTTCGGTCACCAACGCGCTGCTGGCGCAGCTGGTGGTCGCCGAGGTCGTGCGACGCATCGAGGCCGCGGGCGAGGTGGCTCCCGTCTACCTGTCCGCAAACGTCCCCGGCGGGGACGAGCACAACCACACCCTCGAGTCGCGGTACGCCGGGCGTGTCCGGCGAACCGCCTGACCCGAACCGAGGAGACCCCCAAATGTCCAATGAACTGACTCGTCGTACCGTCCTGCGGCGCGCGGCTGCGGCGGGCCTGCTCGCCACCCCCGCCGCCGGGCTGCTCTCCGCCTGCGCCGGCTCGGACGCCACGTCCGACAAGGGCAGCGACACCGGGACCAAGTCGGCCGACAACCCGTTCGGCGTCAAGGACGGCAGCACCGTCAAGGTCGTCGTCTTCGACGGTGGTCTGGGCACCGACTACGCGAAGAAGGACGTGCAGATCTTCAACGCGAAGCACGCCAACGTCACGGTGAACCAGAGCGCCACCCAGAAGATCAAGACGCAGGAGCAGCCGAAGATGGCTACCACTCCGAGCGACCTGATCAACAACTCGGGTGCCGACATCATGGACACCAGCACGCTGATCAACGAGAACGCGATCCAGGCGCTGGACGACCTGCTCGACGCCCCGACCTGGGACGGCTCCGGCAAGATCCGTGACTCGCTGCTGCCGGGCACGATCAACGACGGCACCTACAACGGCAAGTTCTACACGCTCAAGTACGCCTACACGGTGTGGGGCATGTGGTACAACGCCGCCCTGTTCGAGAAGAACAGCTGGACCGCGCCGAAGACCTGGGACGAGTTCTTCACCCTCGCCCCGAAGATCAAGGCCGCCGGCATCGCGCCGTTCGTCTACGACGGCGTGCACGGCTACTACCCGCGCTGGCACGTCATGGCCACCGTGTGGAACGCGGCCGGCAAGCAGGCTGTCGTCGACATCGACAACCTCAAGCCGGACGCCTGGAAGGCCGCGGGCATCCTCGAGGGCCTGCAGAACATCGAGAAGATGGTCAAGGACCAGCTGATCCTGGCCGGCAGCCAGGGCCTCAACCACACCCAGTCGCAGCAGGCGCACCTCGACGGCAAGGCCGCCTTCATCCAGGTCGGCACCTGGTACAAGAACGAGATGGCCAAGACCCTGCCGCCGGACTTCAAGCTGACGCTGTCGAACTACTGGGACGTGGCCAGCCCGAAGGCGGCCGGCGCGGTCTTCGCCGGTGCCGGCGAGGACTGGGTCGTCCCGGCCAAGGCCGAGAACGCGGCCGGCGCGAAGGAGTACCTGCGCGCGATGCTGTCCTCCGAGGGCGCGGGCGCGTTCGCCTCGCTGACCAAGTCCCTGGCGTCGGTCAAGGGCTCGGGCGACAAGGTGGACGACTCGGCGCTGGCGAGCGCGAACACGCTCATGAAGAGCGCGCCCGCCGACCTGATCTCCTTCCGCTTCCCGGACTTCTACGCCGACTACGGCAAGGAGAGCGAGAACCTCTGCGAGGACCTCATGGCCGGTCGCGTCGACGCGGCCGGGTTCGTGAGCAAGATGCAGGCGGCCGCCGACAAGATCGCCAAGGACCCGAACATCAAGAAGCAGACCCGCACCAACTGACCCCGTTTCCCGGTTAGGTAGTGACTGATCATGCGGCACGGTAAAGCGCGGTTCGTGACGGGCTTCCTCGCCCTTCCGGTACTGCTCTTCGCGTTCTACGTGGTGTGGCCGTTCGCCCAGGCGGTGGGGTACTCGTTCACCGACTGGGGCGGCTACTCGGACAAGCAGAACTTCGTCGGCGTGGACAACTACGTCCGGCTGTTCAAGGACGAGCTTGTGCACAAGGCCTTCTGGCACAACGTGTTCTTCCTCGTCACCGTGCCGCTGTTCACGATCGCGCTGGCCTTGTTCTTCGCGTTCCTGCTCAATGTGGGCGGACGCGGAGACAAGGCCGGCATCCGGGGTGTGTTCGGGTCCAGCGTCTACAAGGTCATCTTCTTCTTCCCGCAGGTGCTGTCGCTGGTCCTCATCGCGGTCATGTGGCAGCAGATCTACCGCACCGACGATCAGGGCCTGCTCAACGGCCTGCTCATCAAGTTCGGCCTGCTCGACCCCCAGCACCCCAACCTGTTCGTCGCCGACCCCACCCCGATCCTCGGCATCCCCGCCGTGCTCTGGTGGCTGCTGCTCATCGCGATCTGGAGCGGCGTCGGCTTCTACATGGTGCTGTTCTCCGCCGCCATGCAGGGCATCCCGAAGGACATCTACGAGGCGGCGCTGCTCGACGGCGCCGGCCGGGTGCACACGTTCATGCGGATCACCCTGCCCCTGCTGCGCGACAACATCTCGGTCGCCTGGGTCTACCTGGGCATCACCGCCCTGGACATGTTCGCCCTGGTCTACGTCATGACCCCCAGCCAGGGCGGCCCCGACCACGCCTCCGAGATCTTCGCCTCGGTGATTCAGTTCACCGCCTTCAACCGCGGTCAGTTCGGGTACGCGTGCGCCCTCGGTGTCGCGCTCGCCATCTTCACGATGCTGATCGCCGCCCTCCAGCTGCGGATCACCCGCCGCGAACGAATCGAGTTCTGACATGGCTGACGTGGTGGTGAACGACAGGCGCACGGCCTCCGGCGGCGGTGGTTCGCGCCGCGCGGTACCGAAGGCCGCGGCGGAGCCGGCCAAGATCGGCGACAAGGTGTTCGGGGGCTTCTCCCACCTGTTCCTGATCGTGTGGGCCCTGATGGTCGTCTACCCGATCCTGTGGGTGGTGATCTCGTCCTTCAAGGAGGACAAGTACATCATCAAGGAGCCGCTCTCCCTGAACCCGCACGCGCTGCAGTGGGACAACTTCTCCCGCGCGTGGACCAAGGGCGGGCTGGGCGAGTTCTTCTTCAACACCGTGATCGTCGTCGGCGGCGGCGTGATCCTCACCATGCTGCTGGGCTCGATGGCCGCCTACGTGCTGGCCCGCTACGAGTTCCCGGGCAACCGGGCGATCTACTTCCTGTTCCTGTCGGGCCTGACGCTGCCGGTGTACCTCGCCGTCGTGCCGCTGTACAAGGGCGTCTTCAACTCCGGCGTGTCGATCCCGCTGCTCGGCCTGAACTCCCGGGTCATGCTCATCCTCGTGTACGTCGCCTGGTCGCTGTCGTTCACGATCTTCTTCATGCACTCGTTCTTCCGCACGCTGCCGACCTCGGTCGCCGAGGCGGCGCTGGTGGACGGGGCCTCGCACAGCACGCTGTTCTTCCGCGTGATGCTGCCGATGGCCAAGCCGGGCCTGATCTCGATCGGCATCTTCAACGTGCTGGGCCAGTGGAACCAGTGGTACCTGCCGACCGTGCTCATGCAGGACACCACCGGCGCCGGCAAGGTCCACGAGGTGCTGGCCCAGGGCCTGATCAGCCTGTCGGTGCAGCAGGGCTACAAGTCCGACTGGTCGGGCCTGTTCGCCGGCCTCACGATGGCCATGCTGCCCGTGCTCATCGTCTACATCGCGTTCCAGCGGCAGGTGCAGGCCGGCCTCACCGGCGGCATCTCCAAGTAACCCGAGCCCGCGCGGCCCCGGCGCTTCCACGAGAAGTACCGGGGCCGTGCGATGTAATGACCGAATGCTCGTCGCGCTCACGCCCTCCGGCACCGGCGGCCTCCTGCGGCCGCTGGCCGACGACGGCACGCCCACCGGCGCCGAGCAGCACGTCCAGGACCTGGCGGGGGCGGTCGCTCGAGTCGAGTCACGCGATCGCCCCCGCTGGCTCTGGGCGTCCACCGCCGAGATCTACCCGCGCCTGGTGCGCGCGGGTGTGCGCGTCGAGCGCTGCCACGATCTCGAGCTCGCCGAGGCGCTCCTGCTCGGCGCGGAGGGCGCCTGGGGCCAGCCCCGAACGCTCGCCGCGGCGAGCGCCCGCCTGGCGGGACGGCCGGTGCCGCCCGACCCGCCGGCGCGGGCGGCCGAGCCACCCGGACTGTCGCAGGATTCGCTCTTCGACGCCTTCGATGCTGCTGCGGTACCGCTGGAAGAGCTGACGGCCGTCTATCGGGCGCAACGGCGCCGGGTCGAGGCGCTGCCGGAGCTCGAGTCCGCGCACGCCCTCGCGCCCCGGGCGGGCGGCATGCGCACCCTGATCGCCGCCGAGTCCGCGGGCGCCCTCGTCGCCGTCGAGATGGGCCTGGCCGGCCTGCCCTGGCGCGCCGACGTCCACGACGCTCTGCTGCGCGAGATGCTCGGCCCGCCCTCCCCGGTCGGCGGCCCGCCCGCGCGCCTGGCCGAGCTCGGCGTGCGCCTCAACGAGGCCCTCGGCCAGCGCGTCCACCCCGACTCCCCGGCCGAGCTGCTGCGCGCCTTCGCCCGGGTCGGCATCATGCTGCGCAGCACCCGCAAGTGGGAGCTGGAGCACGTCGAGCACCCGGCGGTGCCGATCCTGCTGGAGTACAAGGAGCTCTATCGCCTCTGGACGGCGCACGGGTGGAGCTGGCTCGAGCAGTGGGTCACGGGCGGGCGGTTCCGCGCCGAGTACATCCCGGGCGGCGTCGTCTCCGGCCGCTGGGCGACCCGCGGCGGCGGCGCCCTGCAGATCCCCAAGATCGTGCGCCGCGCCGTGGTCGCCGACCCCGGCTGGGCGTTCGTCGTCGCCGACGCCGGCCAGCTCGAGCCGCGGGTGCTCGCCGCCGTCTCCGGCGACCGGCGCCTGGCCCGCGCGGGCGCGGCCGGGGACCTCTACGCGGCGCTGGCCGCCGAGGCGTTCGGCGGCGACCGGATGAAGGGCAAGATCGCGCTGCTCGGCGCGATGTACGGCCAGACCGGCGGCAGCGCCGCGCCCGCCCTCGCCGCCCTGCGCCGCTTCTACCCGGCCGCCTGGGACCTCGTGGAGGAGGCGGCCCGCACCGGCGAGGCCGGGGGACTGGTGCGCACCTGGCTCGGCCGCACCTGCCCCCCGGCGTCGGTGACCTGGCGCGAGGGGTTCGACGAGCCCGGGGCCGAGGTCGAGTCCCGCGGCGGGGCCAGGGGCCGGGCCCGGGGCCGGTTCACGCGCAACTTCGTCATCCAGGGCACCGCCGCTGAGTGGGCGCTGGTGCTGCTGGCCCGCCTCCGCGCGGCGCTCGCCGGGCGCCGCGCGGAGCTGGTGTTCTTCCAGCACGACGAGGTCATCGTGCACTGCCCGCGCGACGAGGCCGAGGCGGTCGCGGCCGCCGTGCACGCCGCGGGCGAGGAGGCCCGGCGCCTGCTGTTCGGCGACACCGAGGTCCGCTTCCCCCTCGACGTGTCGATCGTCGGCTGCTACTTCGACGCGAAGTAGGCGGCCGGCGAGCCTCCCCTTGGACGTGTCGATCGTCGGCTGCTACTTCGACGCGAAGTAGGCGGCCGGCGAGCCTCCCCTTGGACGTGTCGATCGTCGGCTGCTACTTCGACGCGAAGTAGGCGGCCGGCGAGCCTCCCCTTGGACGTGTCGATCGTCGGCTGCTACTTCGACGCGAAGTAGGCGGCCAGCATGTCGGTGTGCGTGGAGAAGCAGAGGGGCTGCGGGCCGACGGAGATCTCGAAGCCGAGCGACTCCTCCGTCCGCGTGGAGGCGGGCAGGTCGGCGAGGGGGCGCGGCGGCAGCACCCCGAAGACGATGAGGTTCCCGCTCGGCACGCTGTGCACGTCGAAGAGCCGCACGTCGGCCGCGTCCGCGAGGATCGTGGTCTCCTCGCGCAGCTCGCGCACGGCCGCCTCCTGCCAGGTCTCGCCGACCTCGATGAACCCGCCCGGCAGCGCCAGCTCGCCGCGCATCGGCTCGATGTCGCGGCGCACCACCACGATGCCGCGCCCCTGGTCGGTGTCGACCGGCAGCAGCGTCACCGCGACCGGCAGCGGATTGCGCCAGGTGGTCTCGCCGCACGCGGCACAGACCCGCGGCCAGGGCGCCCCTTGCGGATAGGCGGCACCGCAGTACGAACAGTGATCATGGAGGGCCATGAGCATGGAGCCTATCGAGCGCGTACTAGTCTGATCCGAGTCGGTGCTGAAACCGTCGGACGTAGGAGAGCCCGCTGAGCGCGATTGCCGGACTCGTACTCGCCGCAGGTGGTGGCCGCCGGTTCGGCGGTCCCAAGGCCCTCGTGCGCCACGAGGACGGCCACCTGCTGGTCGAGCGCGCCGTCGCCACCCTGCGCGACGGCGGCTGCACCCGCATCTGGGTCGTCCTGGGCGCCGAGTCCGCCCGAGTCCGCACCGAGGCGTCCCTGGGCGACGTGACGCTGCTGGACAACCCGGCGTGGAAGAGCGGCATGGGCTCGTCCCTGCGCGTCGGGCTGGCCGCCCTGGCGGAGACCGACGTGGAGGCCGTGACGGTCCTGCTCGTCGACACCCCGGGCATCGGCCCGGACGCGGTGGCCCGCATGCTGGCCGCGGCCCCGTCCGGCCCGGGCGCCCTGCTGACCGCGACGTACAAGGGCAAGCGGGGCCACCCGGTGATCCTCGGCCGCGGCCACTGGCCGGGCGTGACCACCCTGGCCACGGCGGACGTGGGCGCGCGGGCCTACCTGGTGGCCCATGCGGACCAGGTCCAGGGCGTGCCGTGCGAGGACATCGCCGACGACACCGACCTCGACGTGCCGGCCGACCCGGCGCAGTGACCGCCTTCGCGAGCCGGGCTCCGCGCGGTCACTGCTGACGGTGGGCGGGCTGTTCTGACGGCGGGCGGGCTGTGCTGACAGTGGGCGCGCTGTGCTGACGGTGGGCGGGCTGTGCTGACGGCGGGCGCACTGTGCTGACGGTGGGCGGGCTGTTCTGACGGCGGGTCAGTGCTGACGGTGGGCGGGCTGTTCTGACGGCGGGTCAGTGCTGACGGTGGGCGCGGGCCCAGAGCGCCGCCCAGCCGCCCGCCCCGATCCACGCGGCCGGGACCAGCAGCCCGTGCTCGGCGATGCGCTCCCAGAAGACGTCCCGGTCCGCCCCCAGCTCGGCCGCGTCCGGCCAGGCGGCCTGCCACGGCCCGTCCTCGTCGTGCAGCGCCGAGGCCGGGAACCCGGGCACGGTGACGCGGCGAGGCCCGGCGACCGCCACCCCCGGCCCCGCCCACGACGTCACCGCGAGCGCGCACGCGCACAGCATCGCCACGCCGATCCCGTCCGGCCGCCGCCCGGCGAGCACCGGCGACCCGCCGCGCAGCAGCGTGCCCGCCGCCCGCCGGACCCGCCGGGAGACCACCTCGACGGTGCGCGCCTCGGCCACGCCCGGGGCCTTGGCCACGGTCCGCAACGCCCCCGCCAGCGGCTCGTCCAGCGCCAGCGGCGCCAGCTCGGCCACCCCGTAGTCCGCCAGCACCCCACCGAGCGGCCGCACCCCGCCGGCCAGCCAGACCTGCCCCGCGGTGAGCCCGTCCCCGTCCCGCGCCGGACCCACTGCGGGACCCGCCGTCCGACCCACTGCGGGACCCGCCGCCGTCCCCGCCGCCCGACCCGCCGCGGGACCCGCCGCCCCCGCCGCCCGACCCGCCGCCGTCCCCGCCGCGGGGTCGCCCGCCTCGAGCGCCGCGGCCACCGCCCGGACCAGCGCCGCCGGCGACATCCGCCGCAGCGCCGTCATCGCCGCCACGCCGTCGCCCGCCGTCCCGTCCGTCAGCCGCGCGAGGAGCGACACCGCCGCGGCCACCGGCTCCGAGCGCACCGCCGAGGCCGCGAGGGACCCGAGCGCCGCCGCGTGCTCGGCCGAGATCCGGCCGGCCGGCGTGCGCACCCGCCCGCGACGCTGCCGCGCCGGCTCCGGGGCATGCCGCGGTGCCGGCGGCTCGGCCGCGCGCGGCCGCCCGGGATCCGGCGGCGGCGGCAGCGTGGCCACCCACGCCCGGAACCGCTCGGCCAGCTCCGGCTCCGGGTCCTGGTTGAACCGCGCCCGCAGCTGCTGAATGCGCCACCCGCGGGCGGTCGGGCGGAGGTCGGCGTTGAGCAGGATGCGATCCTCGGTGCGCACGGCGACGAGGAAGGCCCGCCCGGCCAGAGCGTCGGCGGTGTGCCACTGCGCGCCGATGCAGTTGCCCATGTACGCGCCCCACTCCGCCGTGCGCCGCGGCGTCAGCGCGATCTCGATCCGCTCCCCGCCGCCCGGCAGCACCGCCCCGTCGGCCGCGAGGATGGCGTCGGGCAGCGCGAACGAGCCGGTCAGCGCCTCCGCCACGGCCGCCTCGCCCCGCAGCGCCGAGATCAGCTCGCCCCAGCCGCGAGCCCGCCGGGCCGCGGCCGCGGCCGGAGCGCCGTCCCCCAGCCCGGCCAGCCCCGCGAGCTGCGCGGTGCCCCCGGCGACCAGCGCGATCGAGTCCCAGCGCGGCGCGAGCGGCGACTCCTCGGCCGCCGGGACGTCATACACGATCTGCGGGACCCGGCCGTACTCCACGACCGCCGCCGAGTCCCCGCCCAGCCGCGCGAGCGCGTCGCCGAGCTCGGCCAGCCACACCAGGTCGCCGATCGTCTCCCGGACCGGCTCGCCGCGCGCGATCCGGTGCCCGATGCTCGGGCTCTCGGCCGTGGCGAACAGGGGCGGCTGCCACCATCCGGCGGCCCGGCCGGGGGAGAGCGGCCCGGCCTTCTCCCGCCAGTCGTCCATGGACCGGGCGGCCCACCGCTCGGCGATCTTCCGCACCCGATCGTCGGGCTCCCGCACCCGATCGTCGGGCTCGTCCATCATCTCGTACAGCAGATGGTCCGCGTGCTCCAGGGCCAGCTGCCCGTACGCCCGGGCGTTGGCGATCGCGTTGCGCACGAAGGCGTCGTCGTCGCGCGATGGATGGCGCAGCCGCCGCTCGAGCCCGCGCAGGATCACCCCGGGCCGGGCGGGCAGCCCCGTGAGCCCCGGCACCGCGCGCGCCGCCAGCCGGACGGCGTGCTCGTCGAGCAGCGCCCCGGCCGCCGTGATCTCGTCGCGGTGGCGCACCAGCGCCGCGGCCGTCCCGGTGTCGGCGACGGACGCGGCGAGCCGCAGGAGCACGGTGGCGGCGAGACAGTCGTGCAGGACGCCGGTGGCGCGCTGGTGGCGGTACGACTGCGGCATGCTCCACCGCGCCGCGTCGGCCACGCTCGGCTCCCGGCGCAGGCTCCGGCGCACGGCATCGACGATCTCGTCGTCGCTGTGGCGCTCGTACCGCGCGCGCAGGTCGTCCCGCCGATCCACCCGCGCCTGCGTCTCCCGCCGCCGCCGCGTGCGCCGCCGCGCCTCCAGGTGCGCACGGACCCCGTCCCAGAGGCTCTGCAGCAGCTGCGGCCGCCGCGCCCGCGGGACGGCCTCCAGCACCTGCCGCAGGTGCTCCCCGACGACGGAGGGCAGCCCGTCGGGGAACGGGTCGGCGTCGTCGCCGTCCCCGCCCGGCTGGTGTGCGGCGTGTGGTGCCCGCGCGGCTTCTGTGCCGGTGACCTCGTGCGGCCGCACCGGTTGCTCGGGCTCGGGCGTCTCTGGTGCCCGCGCGGCCTCCGTGCCGGTGACCTCGAGCAGCCACACCAGCTGCTCGGGCCCGAGCACCTCCGCGGCCGCCACCGCGAAGCGCAGCGCGGCCCATCGGCCGTCCGCCACGGCCCGGGTCGCGGCCGCCCCGAGCGGCTTCGTCGCCTCGATCCCGAACAGCGCCACGGACACGGCGGCCGGCGCCCCGAGCGGCTCCGCCCCGAGCACGCGCAGCGCGGCCAGCATCCCGTCGCGCCGGTTGCCGGCCCCGCCCTCGATGCGCGCCGACCGAAACCCGCCGCCGAGATCCACGCCCGCGTCGGCCGCCACGACGCCGCCGCGGTCGACGAGCGCCCGGAGCCGCTCGAGCGCCGCGGCCGCCGGCGCCTCGCCGGCGTCGGCGGGCCCGACGGCGACGGGCTGCCCGGGGCGGTCCGCGCCGGGGGGCAGGACGCGTTCGTGGGGGGCCGGGACCACACCGCCGGTGAGACGCGCTGTCACGCGCCCATGATGGCGGCGGGGGCCCTGTGACGCAGCCGCATTTTCCGTGGTCGCGCCGGATTGCCGGCCGTGGGTGCGGACGACTCCCCGGCGTAGCCGCGTGTTCCGGGGCCGTGGTCGTGCCGGTACGCGGCGTGACGAATGCCGGCCGTGGGTGCGGATGGCTCTCCGGCGTAGCCGCGTGTTCCGGGGCCGTGGTCGTGCCGGCATGCGGCGTGACGAATTGCCGGTCGCCGGGCGGATCACTCCCCGACCGGCGGGGCGGAGGGGCATAGTTGGGGCGTGCCGGACTTCGCGTCGCCGGCCGCTCTCGCGGCGCGCCTGGCCGACGCGGGTCACCTCGCCGACGAGGGGCTCGCGCTGGCGGGCTTCCTCGCGCTGCGCCCGGGGGTCGGCGACTGTGCCGCCGCTCACCCGGAGGTCGATGCCCGCGTCGCGGGCCGTGCGATCGCGGCGCTGGACGCGCGGCCGCGGGACCTGGAGGGCTGCCGTGCGTGAGGTGCTCGACGACCTGCTGGGGTGGTGGCGCTCGGGCGAGCCGGTCGGCATGGCCACCGTGGTGCGCACCTGGCACAGCTCGCCCCGGCCGCCCGGCGCGACGATGCTCGCCGGGCCGGACGGCACCGCGGTCGGCAGCGTGTCGGGCGGCTGCGTCGAGGGCGCGGTCTACGAGCTCGCCCGCGAGGTGGTGGGGTCCGGCGTGCCGGTCGTCCAGCGGTACGGGGTCAGCGACGACGACGCCTTCGCCGTGGGGCTCACCTGCGGCGGCGTCATCGAGCTGCTCGTCGAGCCGGTCGACCGCGCGCGGTTCCCGGAGCTGGAGCGCGTGGCGCACGCGATCGAGCGGCGCGAGCCGGTCGCCGTGGCGTCCATCGTGGAGGGACCCGCGCGGCGCATCGGCCGGCGGCTCGTCGTCTGGCCGGATTCCCGCGACGGCACCCTGGGCTCGGCGCGCCTCGACGCCGCGGTCACCGACGACGCGCGCGGCCTGCTCGCGGCCGGGCGCACCGACACCCTGCACTACGGACCCGACGGCGAGCGCCGCGGCGAGGGCCTGGCGGTGTTCGTGGCCTCGTTCGCCCCGCCCGCGCGGATGCTCGTCTTCGGCGCCATCGACTTCGCGGCCGCGGTCGCGCGGATCGGCGGCTTCCTGGGCTACCACGTGACGGTCTGCGACGCCCGGCCGGTCTTCGCGACCTCGAAGCGCTTCCCGGACGCGGACGAGGTGATCGTCGACTGGCCGCATCGGTACCTCCAGGGCGAGATCGACGCCGGCCGCCTCGACGATCGCACGGTCGTGTGCGTGCTCACCCACGATCCGAAGTTCGACGTGCCGGTGCTGCGGGTCGCGCTGCGCCGCGAGTTCGCGTACGTGGGCGCCATGGGCTCCCGCCGCACCCACGAGGACCGCGTGGCACGCTTGCGGGAGGCCGGGGTGAGCCCGGCCGAGCTCGCGCGGCTCTCGTCGCCGATCGGCCTGGACCTGGGCGCGCGCACGCCGGAGGAGACCGCGGTGAGCATCGCGGCCGAGATCATCGCCGGGCGCTGGGGCGGCGGGGGAGCGCGGCTCACCACGACGGCGGGCCGCATCCATCACGAAATCCATCACGACGTCCGCCGCGACACGGTCTGACCTGCCCCTCCGCGTCCTCCCGCCCCGCTCCTCTCGGCCCCGTGCCCTCCACCCCGCGCCCTTTTCGGTCCCGCGTCCTCCCGCCCCGTCCATCCCGCCCGCTGCGAGGTCCCCGTGTCCTGCCGCCCGCGCCGAGGTCCCGCGTCCTCCCGCCCCGTCCATCCCGCCCGCTGCGAGGTCCCCGTGTCCTCCCGCCCGCGCCGAGGTCCCGCGTCCTCTCGCCCGCCGCGAGGCCCCCGTGTCCTCCCGCCCGGACCGAGGTCCCGCGTCCTCCCGCCCGCCGCGAGGCCTCGGTCGCCGCGTCGTGCCACGCGGCCGGGCGCGGGGAGAAGCCCACGAGCCCGCCGGCCTCACCGCGCGGCCGGCATCCCAAGTGCCCGGGTGCCCGATCGGCCGGTCGCCGCCGGGTTGCCGCCGAGGAGTGCAATGGATTCGGTCCGCAGAGCCGGTTCCGAAGCCCGCCCCGGCCCCCGTATCGTCCTGCGAATGCTCGCGACGATGCTCGCCGCCGCGTTGATCGCCGGCGTCTACGTGCTGCTGATCGCCCGGCACCTGCACAAGGCCGCCGCCCCCGGCCGCCCGCACCGCCGCCTGGCCGGCGCCGAGCGCGCCGCCACCGCGCGCCTGCTCGACGGTGACCTCGATCGCGCCGGTTACCGGGCCGAACTGGAGATGCTCGCCGCGCTGGACGCCGCCGAGCGCCCGCTGGTGGTGCCCGCGGCGGAGCACTAGGCGCCCGCTCGTGGCGCCCGCGGCGGAGCACTAGGCGCGCGTCGCCGGGCGCTCGCTGGTGGATGCCCGCGGCGGAGCACTAGGCGCCCGCTGGTGGTGCCCGCGGCGGAGCACTGAGGCCTGTTCACGATTGGGGTGGGCGGCAGACGGAATCCGGGCCCGCCGCAGTTGATGCAACAGGCCTCAGGCGCGCGGTCGCCGGTGCCGGGCTCTGCCGTCGGCGTGGTCTGCCGGGCGCTCGGCGTCCAGGGTGACTACCGTCGAGATGGCCCCGGCTCACTCGGCCGGGCCGTCGACCTATGGAGGTAGGGCCCGTGCAACTGGAGAACACCTTCACCGTGCCCGTCCCGGTCGAGCAGGCGTGGGCGGCGCTGCTGGACATCGAGCGGATCGCCCCCTGCGTGCCCGGCGCGACCCTCACCGCGGCCGAGGGCGACGACTTCACCGGCACCCTCGCGGTCGAGCTCGGCCCGGCCGCCCTGATGTTCCAGGGGTCCGGGTCGTTCGTCGAGCGCGACGAGGCCGCCCGCCGCATGGTGATCAGCGCGTCCGGGGCTGACAGCGGCGGCGGGGGCACGGCCCGGGCGCGGGTGACCGCGGCCCTGGTCGCGGAGGGTGACGGCACCCGCGTGCGCGTGGAGACCGACCTCGACGTCACGGGCGAGGCCGCGCAGGCCGGCCCCGGGCCCATCGGCGACGCCGGCGAGCGGCTGATCGGCGGGTTCGCGGACCGCCTGGCCGCGACGCTGACCGGCCCCGCGCCGGTCGCACCGGTCGCGCCGGTCGCACCGGTCGCTCCGGTCGCTCCGGTCGCTCCGGTCGCTCCGGTCGCACCGGTCGCACCGGTCGGGGCCGGCGGCGACGCGCGCGCCGGGGAGCCGATGGCGCCGGTGCAGCCCGACGCGGAGCCGGCCGACCTGCTCGCGGTCCCGGGCGTGGGCACGATCGTGCGGCGCGCGGTGCCCTACGTGGTCACGGCGGCGACGAGCTTCGCGGTGGTGCTCGGCATCATCTGGTGGATCCGCCGCCGCTGAGCGGTCTTGATCCACACCGGCGGTTCATCCGATAAGGTGACTTTGAGTTACTGTCAGATGACTAAAGGTGATGGCGGATGATCGGCATCGGAAGACGGCGCCGCCTCGGCACCCTGGCTGTCGCGGCGGCCGCCGTGATCGCTCCAGGGCTGCCGGCGAACGCCGCGCCCCCCATGGGAACCGTGTCCAACGCGGCCGTGGCGGGGGAGTCCAACGGGTACGTCGTCATGCTCAAGACGCCGCCGGGCGCGCAGAGCGCCGGGCAGGCCAAGGCGGCGGTCGCGGACGCCGCCGGCAAGATCGCGCAGCGGGTCGGCGGCGAGGTCCGCGAGCAGTACAGCACGGCCGTGCGCGGCTTCGCGATCGACAACATCGACGACGCCAAGGCCCGCCAGATCGCGGCCGACTCCAACGTGGTCAGCGTCGAGAAGAACATCATGCTGCACGCCGACGCGACCCAGGCGTCGCCGCCGTGGGGGCTGGACCGCATCGACACGCATGCGAACGCCCGGGACACTACGTACACGTACCCGAACTCGGCCCCGGACATCACCGCGTACGTCCTGGACTCCGGCATCCGCATCACGCACAACGACTTCGGCGGCCGGGCCGGCTACGGGCGCAACTTCGTCGACCGGGTGAAGAACTACTACTACAACCCGGACAACGCCAACAACAGCAACGACCCGAACAACAGCAACGACTGCGACGGCCACGGCACGCACGTCGCCGGCACGATCGGCGGCACCAGCTACGGCGTGGCGAAGCAGATCACGCTGAAGGCCGTGCGCGTGCTCGACTGCAGCGGCAACGGCTACCTGTCCGAGGTCGTGGGCGGCATCGACTGGATCACCGCGTACGCGCAGCACCCGGCCGTGGTCAACATGAGCCTCGGCTCCGACAGCCCGACGATCGTGCTCGACGCGGCCCTGAAGCGCTCCATCGCCTCCGGGCTGACCTGGTCGGTCGCGGCCGGCAACGGCGACGAGAACGGCAACCCGACCAACGCCTGCAACAACTCGCCCGGCAACGTCGCCGAGGCGATCGTGGTCGGCGCGTCGACGATCGAGGACAAGCCGGTGTACTGGTCCGACTACGGCCCCTGCGTGGACCTCTACGCGCCCGGCGTCGGCATCACCTCGGACTGGAAGGACAGCGACTCGGCGACCAAGTCGCTGGACGGCACCTCGATGGCCTCGCCGCACGTCACCGGCGCGGCCGCGCTGATCCTGCAGGCGCACCAGGACTACAACCCGACCCAGGTGCGCAACGCGCTGGTGCAGGGCTCGTCCGTCGGCGTGCTGAACATGTCGTCGTATCCGGCGTACGCCCGCAACGGCACGCCGAACCGGCTGCTGTTCGTCCGCCAGACCGACCCGGTGCGCCCGGTGGGCAAGCCGCAGAGCCTCTACAACCCGAACTTCGGCACGACCGAGGTGTACGCGCGCTCGGCGGACGCGAACAAGCTCATGTACGCGTACTGGTCCTCGGACTGGTCGGGCTGGATGGATCTCGGCGGCACGATCCAGGGCGACCCGGCGGTGCTGTACAACCCGAGGTTCGGCACGACCGAGGTGTACGCGCGGCTGTCGAACAACCACCTCGGCTACCGGTACTTCTCCAGCAACTGGTCGCCGTGGATCGACCTCGGCGGCTCCCTCGCGGGGAACCCGGCGGTCATCTACAACCCGAAGTTCGGCACGACCGAGGTGTACGCCCGCACGTCCACGAACTCGCTGGCCTACGTGTACTACTCCGGCGGCTGGTCGGGCTGGACGGACCTCGGCGGGACGCTCACCGGCGATCCCGGGGTGCTCTACAACCCGAAGTACGGGACCACCGAGGCCTACGTGGTGACCGGCGGCGGCCTGGCCTACGTGTACTACCTCGGCGGCTGGTCCGCCTGGACCGGGCTCGGCGGCTCGGTGCAGGGGACGCCGGCGGTGCTGTACAACCCGAAGTACGGGACCACGGAGGTGTACCTGCGTACGTCGGGCAACCAGCTGTCCTACGTCTACTACCTCGGCGGCTGGAGCGGCTGGACCGGCCTCGGCGGCAGCCTCGACCAGGACCCGGGCGTGGTCTACAACCGGTCCTCGGGCACCACGGAGGTCTACGTGCACACGACGGGCAGCGAGCTGCAGTACGTGTACTACCTCGGCCGCTGGTCGGGCTGGAACAACCTCGGCGGCAGCAACACCGGCGGCCCGTCGGTGCTGTACAACCCGCGGTTCGGCACTACCGAGGCCTACACGCTGGCCCAGGACGGGCACACGTACTACAAGTACTACGCCGGCGGGTGGTCGACGTACGTCGACCTGACCGCGTGACATAGGCATGTGACATAGACATCCACGGTGGCCCGCGCTCCGGCGCGGGCCACCGTGCTGTTCAGTGCGTGGGCCCCAGGGTCGGCCACGGATGCGGCGTCTGGGGGAGCGTGAACGTCTCGACCCCGGCGGGCGTGCGGCCCGAGCCGACCCAGCCGGCCAGCGCCGCGCCCGTGGCCGGGGCCATCATGATCCCGGTGGTGAAGTGACCGCCGGCGAACCACGCGTTGGCGACGCCGGGCAGCCGGTCCACGACGGGCTGGCGGTGCTCGATGCGCGGGCGGAAGCAGCACCAGCGGTGGCTGATGTGTGCCCCGTCGGCGGCCGGCAGCAGCGTGGCCAGCGCCTTCGCCATCGGGTCGCTCACCTCGGGCCGGACGTCGGCGCTGTGGTCGCCCTCGTCGAAGGTGCCGCCGCAGACGACGCCGCCGCCCGGCAGCGGGGTGCCGCCGCCGTAGGGGCCGGAAAGGACGCTGCCGAGGCGCCACGGGCCGGGGGCGATGGCGAGCATGTGGCCCTTGACCCAGCGCTGCGGTACACCCTGATGCCACGGCGGCGGGACGAGCCCCGTGGCCACGATCAGCGCGCCCGGGGTGAGGTCGCCGGCCGTGGTGTGCACGGTGGCGACGCGGTCGCCGCGCACCGAGACGCCGAGCAGGCCGACGCCGGTGACCACCTGCCCGGCCCGGGCGGCGAGCGCGGCGGCGAGCCGGAGCGGGTCGACGGCGAGCTGGTCCTCGGCGAGCAGCGCGGCGGCGCCGTCGGGGAGGCGGACGTCGGGCTCCAGCGCGCGCACGTCGTCCTCGCCGAGCACCCGCAGGGCCGGGTCGCCGGGGTCCGGGACCGTCCCGGCCGGGCGGATGTCCAGCCAGCGCGTGGTGCGGATGCCGAGCGCGCCCTGCCATTCGGCGTCGAGGTCGCGGTACAGCTGCCGGCTCTGACGCCCGAACGCCACGAACTGCGGCTCGTCGGTGAGCACGTGCATGTCGGGGGCGATCGCGCCGCCGTTGCCGGAGGAGGCGCCCGGGGCGAGCCGCGGGGCGCGCTCGATCAGCACCACCCGCCCGAGGCCGGCGCGGCGGGCGAACACGGCGGCGGCCAGCCCGATCGCGCCGCCGCCGACCACCAGGACGTCGGGGCTGCGGTCAAGGTCCGGCGGGCGGCCGGGGGCGAGGAGGGCGCGCTCGTCCGCGCTGCGCCGATCGTCCCAGACAGTCACACGATCCACCGGGCAATTGTTGCTCAACTATGGCGACATTTGGATCACGACCTTTCTGATCAGAGGAAAGTTGCGCTGCGAGATAGACGTCGCACGATTTAAACTGTGCTTCTGCCTCAGGAGGTGCCCGATGTCGTTGCTCTCGGCTCTCGACTCCAGGCACACGGTCGCGCCGGAGGGGTACAGCCGCTGGCTGATCCCGCCCGCGGCGCTCGCCGTGCACCTGTGCATCGGTCAGGCGTACGCCACCAGCGTCTACAAGAACTCGCTCATCGCCCACTTCGGCGCCAGCCAGACCGCGATCGGCATCATCTTCAGCATCGCCATCGTCATGCTCGGGCTGTCGGCCGCGGTCGGCGGCACCTGGGTCGAGCGCAACGGGCCGCGGAAGGCCATGTTCGTCTCGGCGTGTTTCTGGGGCGCGGGCTTCCTCGTCGCCGCGCTCGGGATCGGCACGAAACAACTGTGGCTGGTGTACTGCGGATACGGCGTCCTGGGCGGCATCGGGCTCGGCATCGGCTACATCTCGCCGGTCTCGACGCTGATCAAGTGGTTCCCGGACCGCCCCGGCCTGGCCACCGGCCTGGCGATCATGGGCTTCGGCGGCGGCGCGCTGATCGCCAGCCCCCTGTCGCGGCAGCTGCTGTCGCTCTACGACGCCGGCTACAACCCGGACGACGCCAAGTCCGTCGCCGGCGGCGCCGCCCTCGTCCTGCTGTTCGTCACGCTGGGGCTCGGCTACTGCCTCATCATGATGTTCGGCGTCTTCAACGTCCGCGTGCCCCGTGAGGGCTGGCGGCCCGCGGGCTTCGACCCCGCCTCGATCCGCGAGCAGCCGATGGTCACGACGGCGAGCGTGAGCGCCGCCAACGCCCTGCGCACCCGCTCGTTCTACATGATCTACCTGGGCGTCGGCATGGTCCTCTACGCGCTGCTGGCCTCGGTCGGCCACACCGCCACGGCCCTGTTCGTCCTGCTCGCCGGGGTCATCCTGTCGTTCTACGGCGGCGGCTTCGCCACGGTGCCGGCCTACCTGCGCGACCTGTTCGGCACCTACCAGGTCGGCGCCATCCACGGCCGCCTGCTGACGGCCTGGTCGGCGGCGGGCGTGGCCGGCCCGCTGATCGTGAACGGCTTCCTGGACGCCCAGGGCAAGCCGGGCACCCTGACGGCGTCGGCGTACCAGCCGGCGCTCTTCACCATGGTCGGCGTCCTGGCCGCCGGCTTCATCGCGAATCTGCTGATCCGCCCGGTGCCGCAGCGCTTCCACGAGCCGGTCACCGCCGAACCGGAGAAGGTGGCGTCATGAGCGACCCGCGGCCCCGCACCGACGCGCAGACGGCCCGCCTGGCGGTGAGCTGGGCCTTGGTGGCCGTCCTCCTCGGCTACGGCGTGATCGAGACCGTCATCACCGCCGTCAGGCTCTTCGGCTGACGGCCCCGGGCGCCAAGGGTCTAGCCCTCGGCGGACCGGCGGCGCCCCTCCTCGAAGAACGCCCCCAGATCCGGCAGCTCACGCACCGGATGCGCGGCCCCGAAGGACATGTTCCAGAAGTCCCCGGTCCGCGCCCGCCACGGCCCGACGTACGCGTACGGCTCCCCGATCGCCGAGTCCCCGGCCGACACCCCGTAGTTCACCTCGTCGAGCGAGATGCCGAGGTCGAAGTGCTCCGGCCACAGCACCGGCGTGGCCTCGGCGCTCAGCGTCCGCAGCGCCGCGTCGCCGGCGACGAACGCGGCCAGGATCTCCTCGGCCCGGTCGAGCACGACGCAGTCGCCCGCCGTCGCGCCCGACCCGTCCGGATACAGGTCCGCCGGCGCCCCGGGCTCGACACCCGCGTCCGCGGCGATCTCCCCGAGCGTGCGCCCGGCGAGCGCCACCTGCCGCTCGCCGCCGACGAGCAGCGCGTCGGCGGTCACCCGCAGGTCGGGCGCGGCCACCGTGGCGAACCCGCCGCCGGTCACCCGGAGCCGGATGGTCCCGCTGGCCCGGTACTGCGGCCCGGCGAGGACCAGCTCGGCCAGCCCGTGCAGCGAACGTCGCGTCTCGTAGGTCACGGACCCATGATGCCTGCTCGCTTCCGGGCTAAACCCCCGGCACCGGCGGCCATAGACTTCGAGCCGTGACGCGCGCGCTGTTCGACGTGCACACCCATTTCCTGCCGGCGCGGATGCTGCGCAAGGTGTGGGCGTACTTCGACGAGCCGCCCGCGCCGCTGCGGCCGCGGGTGCGGGAGCTGGGGCTCGCCGGGCGGGTGCTGCTCGGCAGCGAGGACTGGCTCGCCGCGGTCTGCTGGGACAACGCCGCCCGCCTGTTCCCGGGCGTCGCGGACCTCGGCGGGCGCCCCGGCGGCGCGGGCCTCAGCGGGTGAGGATGAGGTCGGCCCGGTCGCGGGTGCCGGCGATCACCGCGGCGTTGCGCTCGTCGCTGCGCTGCACCCAGTCCTCGGCCTCGGGCAGGTCGAGGCCCTTGGCCAGCTGCCGGCGCACCAGCGACTCCTGGCGCACCTGGTCCGGCGCGTCGAGGTAGAGCACGAGGTCGACGAGCCCGCGCACCGACGCCCACGGGCCGTGGTCGAGCAGCAGGTAGTTGCCCTCCACGACGATCGCGCGCACGTCGGCGGGGACGGGGATGACGCCGCCGATCGACTCGTGCAGGGTGCGGCTGTAGCTCGGCGCGTAGACGAGCTCCTCGCCGGCCCGCAGGCGCCGCAGCAGGTGTACGAACCCGGCCGCGTCGAACGTCTCCGGCGCGCCCTTGCGGTCGGTCAGGCCGAGGCGGTCGAGCTCCACATTGGACAGGTGGAAGCCGTCCATCGGTACGGCCACACTGGACAGTCCCTCGTGGACGTTCAGCGCGCCGGAGAGCGCCGATGACAGCGTGGACTTGCCGGCGGCGGGCGGACCGCAGATGCCGACGATGGTGCGCCCCGCCCGGCCCCGGACGAAGGGCGCGACCACCTCCAGGGCCGGCTGCAGCACGTCCGGATGCCTCATGCGAGCCGGTCGCGCAGGCCGCGCATGCCGTCGAGCCAGCGGTCGGTGTCGCCGGCGCGGTGCAGGTAGTACTTGGCGACCTCCGGGTGCGGCAGGATCAGGAACTTCTCCGCGTCCAGGCCGGCGACGACCGAGTCGGCGACGGACTCGGCGGACAGCACGGCCCCGCCGGCCGCGGTCACCTTCGCGCCGATGTGGCCCTGCCCGAGGCCGTCGCGCAGCATCGGCGTGTCCACGCCCTGCGGGCACAGCGCGCTGACCTTCACGCCCCGGCCGCCGTACGTGATCGACAGCCACTCCGCGAACGACACCGCCGCGTGCTTGGTCACCGTGTAGGGCGCGTCCCCGACGGCGGTCAGCAGCCCCGCGGCCGAGCAGGTGTGCAGCAGGTACCCGCAGCCGCGCTCGAGCATCGAGGGCAGGACGGCGCGGGCCGAGTACACGTGCGACAGGACGTTCACCGCCCACGTGCGCGCCCACGTCTCGGCGGAGGCCTCCAGCCCGGCGCCGGTGATGATGCCCGCGTTCGCGCAGAACAGGTCGATGCGGTCGAAGCGCCCGAGCGTCTCCCCGACGAGCTCCGCGACCTGCTCCTCGCTGGTCACGTCGGCCTCGACCCCGACCGCCTCGCCGGGCAGCGACGCGGCGAGCGCGGCCGCGGCCGCCCCGTCGAGGTCGGCGAGCACCAGCGCGGCCGCCTGCTCCGCGGCGAAGCGCCGGGCGAGCGCGGCCCCGATCCCGCCGGCCGCCCCGGTGATGACGACGACCTTCCCGTCCACCTTCATGACCGCGCCCCCAGTTCCCGCAACGTGTCCAGGAGCGCGGCTGCGCCCCCGGCGGCCAGTTCCCGCGTCGGCAGCAGCGCGATCACCGGCGTGGTCACGCCCGCGGCCGCGTAGCGCTCGACGTGCGCCCGGCACTGCGCGGGCGAGCCGTGCACGATCAGCTGGTCCACGACCTCGTCCGGGATCGCGGCGAGCGCGCCCTTGCGGTCGCCGGCCGCCCACGCGTCCCACATCGGCTTGAGCACCTCGCCGCGCCCGAGCCAGCGGTGGAACGCCGCGTACGCGGGCACCGTCAGGTACGCCGCGATCAGCCGCCGCGCGGTCGCGCGCGCCTCGGCGGCGTCGCCGGTCGGGCACACGAAGATGCGCGCCGCGATCTCGAAGCCGTCGGGCGCGCCCGCCAGCTCGGCCCGCGCGGTCGCCACGTCCTGCGCCGACAGCCAGTTGAGGACCGCACCGTCGGCCTCGGCCGCCGCCAGGCGCAGCATGCGCCCGCGAAGACCCGCCAGAAGCAGTTTCGGTGGTACCGCCGGTGGCCGCTCGAGCCGGAACCGGCGCACGGTGAAGGTGTCGAAGGTCCCGTCGACGAGCTCGCCGGCCAGCGCCGGGCGCAGGAACCGCAGGAGGTCCCGGCTGCGCTCGAACGGCCGGTCGAACTCGACGGAGTTCCAGTCGCCGACCACGACGGGCGACGACGCCCCGATGCCCAGCGCGAACCGCCCGGGCGCGGCCTCGGCGAGGGTGGCCGCCTGCATGGCGAGCAGGCCCGGCCCGCGGGTGAAGACGGGAACGATCGCGGTCCCCAGCCGCAGGCGGGGCGACCACGCGGAGGCGAGCGCCAGGGGGGTGAACGCGTCCGCGCCGTTGACTTCGGACGACCAGACGTCGGTGAACCCGAGATCCGGTAGCGTGGCGAGCAACGCAGCGTGATCGGGCAGCGGAATCCCGGTCAACGGGATCGTCAGCCCCCATTGGCTGTTCATGCGCCGATCATCTCCGCGAAACGGCCGATGTGGCAAGCAGAACGACGTACAACTCCGTCACCTCTCACGTTGCAGCCGGTAGGCACGCGACGTAGCCTGGCGCGGGTTTCATCGAGCGAAGGAGCACACCATGCTTGGTCTGGAAAAGAAGCTCATGAAGGAATGGGAAGGCAAGAGCGCGCAGGAGCTCGCCGACGCCCCCGTCACCGCGATCGCCGGTGTGAGCGAGGGCGACGCCGAGAAGCTGCAGGCCGCCTTCAACATCAAGACCGTCCGCGACCTGGGCACGAACAAGTACTTCCGCTGGGCGCAGGGCATCGTCGCGCTCGCCGACTGACAACGCCCGGTTCACGACGGCCGCTCCCACCAGGGGCGGCCGTTTCGTCATGCCGGGGGCACTGGACATCGGGGCACTGGCGCGGACCGCTTACCGTCTTGGGGATGCGACGGCGCCACGTGCTGACCCTCGCCGCCGCCGGGGCGGCTGCCGCCGCATGCTCGCCGCGGGACGAGCCGGCACCGCGGGGCGCCGCGGGCACCCCGCCGCCGAAGCCCGGCGCCGGTGGGCTCGCCTTCCCGGCCGGGTTCGCCTGGGGCGCGTCCACCTCGGCGTACCAGGTCGAGGGGGCCGCGGCCGAGGACGGGCGCGGGCCGTCCGTCTGGGACACGTTCAGCCATCAGGCCGGGCGCACCCGGGGCGGCGACACCGGGGACGTGGCCGCGGATCACTACCACCGCGTCTACGAGGACCTCGACCTCATGCGGGACCTGGGGCTCAAGAGCTACCGGTTCTCGATCTCCTGGTCCCGGGTGCTGCCGCAGGGCCGGGGCGCGCTCAACGCCAAGGGCCTCGACTTCTACCACCGGCTCGTCGACGGGCTGCTCGCGCGCGGGATCGTGCCCGTGGCCACGCTGTTCCACTGGGACACGCCGCAGGCGCTGCAGGACAAGGGCGGCTGGGAGCAGCGGGACTGTGCGCAGTGGTTCGCCGACTACGCGCAGCAGATGTTCTACTCCCTCGGCGACAAGGTGGCGACCTGGCTGACGCTGAACGAGCCGAAGACGGTGGTGTCGCTCGGGTACACCACCGGCATCCACGCCCCGGGCAAGCGGGACCACCGGGCCGCCGACGTCGCCGGGCACCACCTGCTGCTCGCGCACGGCCTCGCGGTGCGGGCGTTCCGCGGCACCGGGCGCAAGGGGGCGATCGGCGCGGCCCTCAACCTGTCGCCGGTGTATCCCGCGGACGGCTCGGCCGGGGCGGCCCGGCAGGCGGCGGCGCTCGACGTCGAGGAGAACCGGCGGTGGCTCGATCCGGTGCTGCTCGGGAAGTACCCCGACGGATGGCTCGCCGGGCAGCCGGCGAACGCGCCGATGCGCGCGGCGGTCCGCCACGGCGACGAGGCCGTGATCGGGGAGCGCTCGGACCTGCTCGCGGTGCAGTACTACAACCCGGCGTTCGTGACGGCCCAGGGCGGCCGGGTCACGAAGCACCCGACGACCCAGGCGAGCTGGCTGGAGGTGTACCCCGACGGCCTCTTCGACCTGCTGACCCGCATCAAGCGCGACTACGGCGACATCCCGCTCACGATCACCGAGAACGGCATGCCGAGCACGAACGACGTGCGGGACGACGACCGCATCGCGTTCCTGCGGGACCACTTCGCGGCCGCGCACCGGGCCATCCAGGCGGGCGTGCGGCTGCAGGGGTTCCACGTGTGGTCGCTGCTGGACAACTTCGAGTGGGCCGAGGGCTACTCGCAGCGGTGGGGGCTCATCCGGGTCGACCCGGCCACGCGGGACCGGCGGCGCAAGGCCAGCGCCGAGTGGTACCGCGGCGTGATCGCGAGAAACGGCCTGGACTCCTGATCAGCCCAGCCAGCCGGGGCGGACCAGGCCGGCCTCGTAGGCGAAGACGACCAGCTGGGCGCGGTCCCGGGCGCCGAGCTTGATCATGGCCCGGCTCACGTGCGTCTTGGCCGTCGCCGGGCTCACGTACAGCTTCGCGGCGATGTCCTCGTTGGACAGTCCGGCGCCGACCAGGGCCATGACCTCGCGTTCGCGGTCCGTCAGGGTGTCCAGGGACATCGGGGCCAGCGGGGCCCGGGAGCGGCTGGCGAACTCCTCGATCAGCCGGCGGGTCACGCCGGGGGAGAGCAGGGCGTCGCCGCCCGCGACGGCGCGCACGCCGCGCAGGAGGTCCACCGGCTCGGTGTCCTTCACCAGGAACCCGCTCGCGCCCACCCGCAGCGCCTCGAACACGTACTCGTCCAGGTCGAACGTGGTCAGGATGACGATCCGCACGTCGGCGAGGTCCGCGTCGGCGGCGATGCGGCGGGTCGCCTCCAGCCCGTCCAGCACCGGCATCCGGATGTCCATGAGCACCACGTCGGGCCGCGCCCGGGCGGTCAGCCGCACGGCCTCGGCACCGTCCGCGGCCTCGCCCACGACCTCGATGTCGGCCTGCGCGTCGAGCAGCGCCCGGAAGCCGGCCCGCACCAGGGCCTGGTCGTCGGCGAGCAGCACCTTGATCACGTCGTCTCCTCGTCGCTCAGGGGGATGGTCGCGCGCACCTCGAAACCGCCGCCCTCGCGCGGGCCGGCCTCGACCGAGCCGCCGAAGGTCGCCGCCCGGTGGCGCATGCCCGCGATGCCGTTGCCGCCCTCGCCGGCCGGAGCCGGGGCGCCCGCTCCGTCGTCGGTCACGGTCAGCGTCAGCTCGCGCGGGGCGTAGGCGACGACCACCGTGGCCGTCGCGTCCGGGCCCGCGTGCCGGCGGACGTTGGTCAGGGCCTCCTGCACGATCCGGTACGCCGCCCGGTCGACCTGCGGCGGCAGCGCACGCGGCGTGCCGACGGTGTCGAGGGTGACCGGCAGCCCGGCGCCCCGGGCCTCGCCGGCCAGGCGCTCGAGGTCGGCCAGGCCCAGCGCGGGCGTGCGCGGGGCCGCCTCGCCGGGGTTGAGCCCCGCCAGCACGGCCCGTGTCTCGCGCAGGGCCTCGGCGCTCGCGTGCTTGATGGCGGTCAGCGCCACGCGGGCCTGCTCGGGCTGCTCGTCCATGAGGTGCAGGCCCACCCCGGCCTGCACGTTGATCAGGGACAGGTGGTGGCCGATGACGTCGTGCAGCTCCCGGGCGATCAGCAGGCGCTCGTCGCTGGCCTGGCGGCGGTGCTGCTCCTTGCGCGCCCGCTCCTCCTCGGCGCGGGCCAGGGCCTCCTGGTGGGCGCGGTCGCGGGCCATCTGGCTGTACCGCATCCCGCGCACGCGCGCCGCCTCGCCGAACACGGAGATGATCAGGCACCACACCCCGATGACCACGAGCCGCGCGACGGAGGCGTGCGGGAACACCAAGACGGCGAAGCAGGTGTACGCCACGATCACCGCCAGCCACGTGAGCCAGCGGAACCCGGCGCTGAGCGCGGAGAAGACGGCCACGAGCGCGGCGATGAAGCCCGGCCCGTTCGGGTACAGCATCGAGAAATAGGCGACCGTCGCCGTGAGGGCACCGGCCAGCGCGAACAGCGGCAGCCGGTGGCGGAACAGCAGGGCCGCCGGTCCGGCGATCAGCAGGAGGTACCCGGTCTCGTCCAGGGGGTGCACGGTCGAGCCGTAGGCGGCCGCACGGGTGCCGAAGACCTGCACGAGCGCGAGGAAGATCGCCAGCGGCACGACGTGCGGGCCGGTGAACCGGTTCGCGCGGCGGCGCTCGATCCGCTCCTCGAAACGCTTGAACTTGCGCTCGAGCCGCTCGGCCCGCCGCTCGTGCGCCCAGTGCGCCCGCTCGCTCGCCCAGTGCGCCCGCCGCTCGCCCGGCCACTGCCCTCTCCTCACAGCTCAAACCGTAGTGGAGCCGGTTCACCTGCGGCATCGCCTTCCCGGCGCGGCGGCCTCTACTCCCGCGGGAGTAGACGCCCGGTCCGGCTGCGCCGCCGGAGGTACCGCACGAGCCGTCCCCGGTGCGACGCGCGCCCGGCCGCGGTTCGGCACGCTGGAGTCCATCAACGGAAGGGGGCCGGGAACATGGCCGGCGAGAGGGTGCGCGCCTCGGACGAGGAGCGCGAACAGTACGCCAACATGGTGCGGGCCGGCATGACCGAGGGCCGGCTCACGCTCGAGGAGGGGGAGGAGCGGCTCGCGGGGGTGTACGCCGCGAAGTTCCGCGACGAGCTGCCGCCGATCACCGCCGACCTGCCCGAGGGCGGGCGGCGCGGGCTGTACGAGACGCCGGAGGCGAAGGAGCAGTTCGCGCGGGACGGCCGCCGGCACCTGTGGGGCCACGCGGGCTTCATCGCCGTGGTCGCGGCCGCGCTGACCGGGCTGTGGGCGCTGTCGGGCGCGCACTTCTTCTGGCCGGCGATCCCGCTCTTCTTCATGGTGTTCGGCCTGGCCAGGCATGCGCGCTGGCGGGCGTACGGCGGCCGGCGCTCCGGCCGGGGACCGTGGGGCCACCACGGGCACGGCCGGGCGGAGTGGGGGCGTGGGCCGTGGGGGGCCGCGTCGGACCGCCAGCAGGGCTGGAGCCGCTGACCGCACCGGTGACCCGGCCGGGGCCGCGCGCCGTGGGGGCCGCGCCGCTCCGGCCGGGCGGTCGTCGCTGACACCATCGGGGCCGCCGTCGCCACGCGGCGGCCCCTGACCGCGCCGCTTTGGCCGGGCGGTCGCTGACACCATCGGGGGCTGCTGTCGCCAGGCGGCGGCCCCTGACCGCGCCGCTTTGGCCGGGCGGTCGCTGACACCATCGGGGGCTGCTGTCGCCAGGCGGCGGCCCCTGACCGCGCCGCTTTGGCCGGGCGGTCGCTGACACCATCGGGGGCTGCTGTCGCCACGCGGCGGCCCCCCGGACCCCGGGGAGGGCGTCGTGTTCGGATCATCCTTCGAGCTCAAGGGCCGGATCGCGGTCGTGCTGGGCGGGCCCGACGGCGTCGCCGCGGCCGTCAGCCGGCTGCTGGCCGAGCGCGGCGCACGGGTCGCCGTCGTCGGCGCGGACGAGTCGTCGCTGGCCGACCTGGTCGACGAGCTGCGCTGGAACGGCGCCGAGGCGGTGGGCATCGTCACCACGGGCCTGGAGCACGCCGACGCCGCGGCCATGGATGCCGTACGGCTCAGCGTCCTGGGCGAGCTCGGCGCCCCCGAGCTGCTCTTCGTGCTGCCGTGCCCGCAGGGCACCGGCGGCTGGCAGCGCACCGTCGACAGTGGACTGACCGCCACCTTCCTGGCGCTGCAGGCGTTCGTGCCCGCCATGGCCGAGTCCGGCGCCGGAGCGGTCGTCACGCTGGCGCCCGTGGGCACCGACCCGGCCACGAACGCGGTCGGCGGCGGTGTGACCGCGCTCACCCAGCACTACGCGCGGCTGTTCGCGCTGTCCGGCGTCCGCGCGAATGTCGTCTCTTGGACACCTCGCGGGTCCACCGTGGACGACGCCGCCTACGCGGCCATTTACCTGGCCTCGGACGCCGCCGCGCGCATGACGGCAACGACACTCGACGTTGCGGGCACATTGATGCGGCTGTAGATCCTATGTACGAATGACCGTCCACCTGGGATAGTCACTGCGCATGATGGGCTCCTCGCATGCGTTGTCCGGGGCGGCCGCCTGGTTGACGGGTTCGCTGGCGCTGGAGCAGCTCGCGCACTTCCACCAGACGCCGCTGCAGCTCGCCGTCGGCACCGCGATCTGCGCCGGCGGTGCCCTGGTGCCGGACCTGGACCTCTCCGGCCGCGTCACCACCCGCCAGGGCGGGGCGACGGTCGCGCACACGTTCGGCGTGTTCTCGCTGTTCCTCGCCGAGTGCATCGAGAAGTTCTCGCTCGGGGTCTACAAGATCACGCGCATGAAGTACGACCCGCCGCGGCGCAACGGCCACCGCACGCTCACGCACACGATCGTGTTCAACGTCGGCGTCGGGTACGGCACGCTCGCCCTCTGCCAGGCATACGGCAAGTGGGCCGTCATGGGCGTGCTGTTCATCGCGTTCGCGCTCGCCCTGCGCGGGCTGTTCGAGAAGTGGGCCGAGCGCGCGGGCTGGGTCATCGTGACGCTGGCCGCCGCGGGCGCGGCCTTCATCGTCTACGAGCGGCTGCCCGGCGACCGCGGCTATCCGCTGCTCGGCGTGGCCGTCGGCGTCGGCGGCCTGGTCCATCTGCTCGGCGACATGGCCACCCGGCACGGCTCGCCGATCCTGTGGCCGATTCCGACCGGTCGGCGCATGTGGCGCTGCTTCGGGCTGCCGCACCGGATCGCGCTGACCGCCGGCGACAAGACCGAGACCGTGTTCCTGCGCACCGTGTTCGCGACGGTCGCCGTGTTCGCGGGTGCGGTGCTCGTGGCGCCGGTCCTCATGGAGCGGTTGCACATAGCCTTGTGAGGTGAGCGAAACCCGGCTCGCCACCGGGACCGTATTCCTGCGCACGTGTCCGCCGCGTCGGCCTGTTCGCGGGTGCGGTGTTCGTGGCGTCCATCCGCACGCGGCGGTTGCACGTACCCCCCTGACGAGACCGTTTTCCTGCGCACCGTGTTCGCCGGGGTCGGCGTGTTCGCGGGTGCGGTGCTCGTGGCGCCGGTTCTCATGGAGCGGTTGCACATAGCCTTGTGAGATGAGCGAAACCCGGCTCGTCATCGTCATGCGCACCGATCTCGGCATGGGCAAGGGGAAGATGGCCGCCCAGGCCGCGCACGCCGCCGTCATCGCCGCGTTGCGCAACCAGTCCACGCCGGCCTTCGCCGACTGGTGGCGCGCGGGGCAGCCGAAGGTCGTGCTGAAGGTCGCGGACGAGGACACGCTGGGGCTCGTGGTCGCGGCGGCCGGGGAGGCGGGGCTGCCGGTCGAGGTCGTGCACGACGCGGGGCGCACGCAGGTCGCGGCCGGCACGGCGACGTGCTGCGCGATCGGGCCCGCGACGCACGACGCCCTGAGGCCGGTGACGGGCTCGCTCTCGCTGCTCTGAACGATCGTGCACAAACGCGCAACCGCCGGAATCCTGCGCGAACGCGCGACGGGGCTAGTTCGAATGCGCACGCGGGGTCGGCACGCGGGCTGTCCGCGTGTTCATGCGCGAACGCGCGGGCCGATGACGCGCGAACGCGCGGGCCGACGACGCGCCAACGCGCGGGCCGACGACGCGCCAACGCGCGGGCCGACGACGCGCGAACGCGCGGGCCGACGACGCGCCAACGCGCAATCGGCGGAGTCCACGAGCGCACACGTGGTCAGCTCGCGAGCCGATGAGCGAACGTGCATTCAGCATTCAGCAGTCGGCCATTGCGCAACCGCGCCTGGGTAGGTTGGCGGTCGGAAGCACCGGTTGAGCGCGACGGGGGAGGGTAGGAACTGGGTCAGCTCGCTGTGGTCAGGTTGTCGCCCAGGAGTTCGGCCAGCCGGGCGCCGTCGCGCTGGGCCTGGCCTGCGCAGCAGGTGTTCATCAGCACGTGCACCTCGTCCGCGCCGGTGCTCAGCAGGCGCAGGCGCTCCGCCCAGTCGGCCAGCTCCCGCTCCGAGTAGGCGTAGCGGAACTTCTCCTCCTTCGAGCCGCGCTCCCAGGCCGGGCTGTGCCCGTGGAAGCGCACGATCGCGGGGGAGGCGGTGACGGCCAGCACGGGTGGTACCGATGACGGAAACCCCTGCGGCATGTCCACCGCCACGAACGACGCGCCCGCGTGCTGGAGCCGCTGCAGGGTGTCCAGGGAACGGCGGGCGTCGGTGAACCACGAGCCGTGCCGAAGCTCGACGGCGGGGTGGAACGGGCGGCAGCGCGCGATCGTGTCCTCGATGCGGCGGATCGCGGCCTCGCCGTGCGCGAGCCACGGCGGGAACTGCAGGAGCACCGAGCCCAGGCGCGGGCGCAGCGGTTCGAGGGCCTCGTGGAACCGGCGCCACAGGGCGTCGAGCGTGCCGGTCGGCAGGCCGGAGCGGCGGATCGAGCCGGTGGCGCCCTCGGGCCGCAGGTCCGCCGGCAGCGCGCGCACCTGGGTCGGGTGGCCGGTCAGCAGCGAGAACGCCTTCACGTCGAAGGTGAAGCCGGGCGGGGTCGCGGCCGTCCAGGCGGCGGTGACCTCCGGGGTCGGGATGGCGTAGTAGCTCGTGTCGGCCTCGACGATGTCGAACCGGGTCGCGTAGTGGGCGAGGCGCTGCGCGGGGGTGCGCGCCGCGCGCGGGTACCAGCCGGACGCGAGCAGCTGCCGGTCCGCCCAGGACGCTGTGCCGAGCCGAATGACACCCATGTCATTCATGGGAACCCCGGACAGCCCCGGCGGCAAGTCGAGGGCAGGCTCAGCGGCGCCGGTGCCAGCGGCGGGCGCAGGTCAGGTCGAAGGTCCACATCGGAACGCGGATGGGTCAGGCGGCAAGTCGAAGGCAGGCTCAGCGGCGCCGGTGCCAGCGGCGGGCGCAGGTCAGGTCGAAGGTCCACATCGGAACGCGGACGGGTCCGGCGGCAAGTCGAGGGCGGGGGTCAGCGGCGCCGGTACCAGCGCAGGGGGCGTGGGTCGAAGGTCCACAGCAGCCGCCGCCACCAGGGGCGGCGCGAGCGGAGATCGTCGACGTAGGCCGTGGCCTGCGCCGTGGCGCGGGCGGCCTGGGGCTCGCCCGGGCCGGCCGCGGGAGTCGCGAAGGCCACGGCGTTGACCAGCGTCGCCAGCTCGTCGACGGGCGGCACGGCAGGGCGCAGCGCGCGGCCCGGGGCGTGGGCGCGGGGCTCGGCGGCGCTGGCGGCGTAGCGCGCGATCTCGCCCGCCGTCAGGTGCGCCGGCGCCGGTCGTCCCGCCTGGCGCAGGCCGATGAGCACCTCGTGCCAGGCGGCGTCGATGCGCACCGCGGGCGGTCCCTCGCGCAGGCGGTGCCGGCGGCGACGGGCGAGCACGACCGGTACCGCTGCCAAATAGGCGATGACGAGGACCAGCGCGGCCCCGGCGGCCGACACCGCGAGGAGCGTCGTGTGGTCCCCGGCCGCGGCGACGGGGGCGGCGGAGGAGTGCGCGGAGGCCGAGGACTGCGCGCTGCCGTCGACCGACGGCGGCGGGACGGACGGGGGCGGCGGCTGGGACGGCGGCGCCTTGGGCTTGAAGTCGTCCTCCACCGGCCGCTGCACCGTGTCGGACTTCGGCAGCGGGTCGAACGCCACCCAGCCGAAGCCCTTGAACTCGACCTCGGGCCAGGCGATCGCGTCCGCCCCGCGGATGTCGTGCCGGCCCTGGTGCGTCTGGAAGCCCACGGCCACCCGCGTCGGCAGCCCGGCCAGCCGCGCCAGCACCGCGAACGCGGCGGTGAACTGCTCCGACGTGCCCTTCTGCCCGCCGAGCTGCTTGTTGCCGAAGAGGAAGTGCTCGACGTTGGGGTACGCGTGCCCGCTCGGCGCGTCCGAGACGAGCTTGTAGTGCTCCTCCAGCCACTGCTGGATCGCGAAGGCGCGCTGGTACGGGTTGGAGACGCCCTCGCCGAGGTGGCTGCCGAGCTGCGCGATCGAGTCCGGCACCTTGCCCGGCAGCGCCAGGAACCGGGCCGCCTCCTGCGGCGACGGCACCTCGGCGACGAGGAGCGCCTGGTCGTCGGGGCGCGGCCGCTGGCGGGAGGTGACCGTGTACGTCAGCCCCTTGCGCAGGCTGTCGGCGAGCGCGACGGTGCCGGTCTCGGCGTCGTAGGCCACGCGCACGCCCTCGACGCGCTCCGGGCTGGCGATCCCGGGCAGGAGCCGGCCGTCGAGCTCGTCGATGGTGATCGTCTGCGTGACCTCGGGGCCCTCGCCGCCGGAGCGGCCCAGCACGCGGCCGGCGTTGCGGTAGACGGAGCCGATCCGCCAGGTGATGCCGTCGTAGTCGTTGAGCACCGCGAGCCGGATGATCGGCTCCTGCTCGGCGCCCGGCCCGGGCGTGACGACGGCGTCGAAGAGGTGCTGGTCCTTGTTGAGGTTCCAGCCCGACAGGCGCACGAGCGGGTTCTCGTCGAGCGCGTCGAGCTGCGGCGGGGTGACGTAGTTGCGCGGGTCGACCGGGGTGTCGTTGCCCTGCTGGGCGACGGTCGGGCCGAGCAGCTGCGACAGCAGGACGATGACGGCGAGCCCGGCCGCCGCGCCCGCGCCGACCCGCAGGCCGAGCGTGCGGCGCTGGGCCCCGGTGAGCGTGTCGCCGCCCAGGTCCGGCCGCGCGCTCGCGATGAGCCCGAGGATCGCCAGGGCCGCGTACGCCATCGGGATCCACGTCGTCGCCCGCGCCGCGGTCGTGTCCGGGCCGACGAGGTAGAGCGCGGCCCCGAACAGCGCGGTGGGCGCGCTGTAGGAGAGCAGGACGCGGCGGTACCGCACGCCGGCCTCGGCCGCCGCGAGCCCCGCGAGCCAGGTCGCGATCACCGGCAGCAGCACGGTGTCCGGCTGCGGCTCGATCGGGATGAGCGCGGTGAGCAGGCGCGGGATGCTGTTGCGCAGGGCCTCGCGGGCGACGTCCGGCACGGCGCCCGGGATCTGGCCGGCCTGCGCGGACACGCGCACGGTCACGAACACCATCACGGCCAGGCCGAGCACCGAGGCGGGCGCGGCCGTGTAGGCGGGCAGCCGGCGCACCGCGACGCTGATGAGCACCGAGGCGGCCGCGGCGACCGTGGTGAGCAGCGGCAGCAGGGTGCCGTTGTAGATCGGGGCCAGCGCGAGGCCGCTGAGGATGAGCATGCCCAGCAGCGCCAGCGGCACGACGACGCGTCTCACCAGCGCTGCACCCCGTCCCAGGCCGCGGCGAACTCCTCGCCGTCGCGCACGGCCAGGACGACGACCCGCTCCAGGGCCGGGCCGGCGTCGCCGAAGACGCCGGCGACCAGCGTCGGGTAGGCCGTGCGCAGGGTGCTGACCCGGGACAGGTCGGGGTCGCCGGTGAGGTAGACGAGGGTGTCGCCGACGCGCTGGGTGCGGAGCTCCTCGATGGACTTCTCGGACATTTCCGAAAAGTCCGCCTCGGCGAGCACGTCCAGGAAGTCGCGCGCCGACGAACCGGTTGCGGCCCGGCCCGACAGCAGCCGCAGTGCGATGGGGAGCTCGTCGCGGAACGCGGCCATGACCAGGGACGCCGCGGCCTCGCAGGCGGCCTCGAACCGCTCGGGATCCGGGTACGAGGTGCGGCGGTCATCGAGCAGTACCGCCAACCGGGGCAGCGACGTGTCCAGCTGCTCGCGCACCATCAGCTCGCCGACCTTGGCCGAGGTCCGCCAGTGCACCCGCCGCAGCTCGTCGCCGACGACGTACTCCCGCAGCGTGTCGAACGTGATCGTGCCGTGCGGCACCCGGTCGTCGCGCCCGTCGAGGGAGCGCGTGATGCCCGTCGGCACCGCGGTCAGGCGGTGCACGCGTGGGTACACCCAGACCTGCGCCGTCCCCCCGTAGCCGCGCGCCAGCGCCATCAGCCCGAGGGGGTCGCGGCGCACCACGCGCAACGGGCCGATGGCGACCACGCCGCGGCGGTCGGTGGGCACGGGATACTGCGCCGTCGTCTCGCCCCCGGCCTTCAGACGCAGCAGTGGTACCGGTACCGACGCCGTCCCGCAGCGATCGTGCGCGACCAGCGTGGCGCCCCGCAGCCGGCTCGTGTTGCCGACCGTCAGCGTCACCGTGCTCGACTCGCCGCGCATCACCCGGTCCGGCTCCACGCCGCGCGCGACGGTCAGCCGCGGGCGCCACCACACGTAGCCGGCCGCGAACACGAGCGACGCGACGCACGCGGTGCCCAGGACGACCAGGTGGCGGTACCCGAAGACGAGCCCGGCGGCGAGCAGGACCACGGCCGCCGCGCACAGCCCGGCCCCGCGGGCGGTGAGGCGCACCGGATCAGGCCGCGACGGGAGAGGGCACGGGCACCGCCTCGAGCACCTGGCGCACCACGTCGGCCGGCGACACGCCGCGCACCTGGGCGTCGGGGGAGAGCACCAGCCGGTGCGCGAACACCGGCTCGGCGAGCGCCTTGAGGTCCTCCGGCACCACGTAGCCGCGGCCGTCGGTCAGCGCGTACGCGCTCGCGGCCCGGGTCAGCGCGATGATGCCGCGCGGGCTCACCCCGATGCGGATCTGCGGGTGGGCGCGGGTCGCGTTGCCGAGCTTCACCGCGTAGGCGAGCAGCGGGTCGGCGATGTGCGCCCGCCGGGCCAGCCGCACGAGCTGGGCGACGGCCGGGGTGTCGGTGACCGGGTCGAGGGCCTCGGGGGAGCGGCTCACGGCGCCGCGCAGCACCTCGATCTCGACGGCCTCGGCCGGGTACCCGACGGAGAGCTTCATGAGGAACCGGTCCAGCTGCGCCTCCGGCAGCCGGTAGGTGCCGTCCATCTCGATCGGGTTCTGCGTGGCGACGACGAGGAACGGGCGGGGCACGCCGTGGCGGACGCCGTCGACGGTGACGTACCGCTCCTCCATCACCTCCAGCAGCGCCGACTGCGTCTTCGGCGAGGCCCGGTTGATCTCGTCGGCGATGACGATGTTCGCGAAGACCGGCCCCGGGTGGAACTCGAAGCCGCGGGTCGCCTGGTTGAAGATCGTCACGCCGGTGACGTCGGAGGGCAGCAGGTCGGGCGTGAACTGGATGCGCCGCCACTGGCCCTGCACGCTGGCCGCGATCGCCCGCGCGAGGGTGGTCTTGCCGACGCCGGGCACGTCCTCGAGCAGGACGTGCCCCTCCGCCAGCAGTGCGGTCACCGTCAGCCGCACGACCTGCGGCTTGCCGAGCACGATCGACTCGATGTTGCGCGCGAGCCGGCCCACCAGCTCGGCCGCGGCGCCGACCTCCTCGCTGCTCGGTGGACCCTGGGGCGTTGACTGCTCAGCCGTGATCACGGTGCTCCATCAGCATTGCTTGAGCGGCCCCGTGCCGCTGGGCAGATTCAACCAGGCGTAGGGGATGTAGTTCTCCCCCTGGAACTGGATCTTGATCCACTGCGTGCTCTTCTTGCCGCCGTACGGCTCGGCGTTGATGCTCACGCTGGTGTTGGTCTGGCAGATCGCGACCCAGCTCTCGCCGTTGAAGGTGTCGCCGATGCCGGAGCCGGACTGCGACGGCGTCCGGTAGACCCAGATGCCGCCGCCGCTCGCGGTCTTCCCGCAGTAGGTCGGGTCGTTGCAAATGACGGTGCCCTTGTAGACCGGCGTGCTGATCGACCCGCTGCCGCTCGCGGTCATCCCGGCGTCGTTGGTGATCGTGACGGTGTAGGTGTAGGCGGTGTTCGGCCACAGCCCGCCCTGTGTCAGCGAGCCCGAGCAGTTGCCCGACGTGCTGCCGGCCCCGGCGACGGCGAGCACGCAGGTGCCGGGCGAGCCGCCGTCGGTCGCGGTGAAGTGCACGGTGATCGAGTTGAGGGCAGCGGTGTCCGCGCCGTCGTTCACGGTCATCTTCGGCTGGGCGAGCGTGCTGCCCGACCCGGTCGCCGCCGCACCCTGGCCCGCCTTGTTCACGGCCCGCAGCTGGATCGTGACCGCCTCGGCGTCCTTGAACCCGGTGAACTCGTGGGTCAGCGCGGTGCCGATGGTCGACTTCGTGCCGTTGACGGTGGCCTCGTACCCCGTGAGCGGCGACCCGTTGTCGGCCGGCGCCTTCCACGTGGCGACCACCGTGCCCCGCTTGGTCGTCGAGGCCTTCACGGTCAGCCCCGTCGGCGCGCCCGGCTTGTTGAACGGCACGACCGACGGGCTCAGCGGCGACTGCTCCGAGCTCGCCCCGATGTCGTTGATCGAGGCGACCTTGAAGGCGACCTGGGTGCCGTACGTCAGCTCCCCGGCCGGCACCGAGAACTGCGGCTGGGCCGACTCGAACGTCTCGGACTCGCCGGTGCCGACGGTCGTGATGACGTACTTCGCGATCTTGTGGCCCTGCCCGTTCGCGGCCGGCCACGTCACGGCGACCGTCCCGTCCGGGTTGGCCGTCGCGGCCACGCTCGCCGGCGGGTCGGGGACGTCGCGGGTCGGCACCACCGGGTTCGCGGCCTTCTTCGGCCCGTTGCCCTTGGCGTTGACCGCATAGACCGTGAACTTGTACGTCTGGCCGTTCGTCAGCCCCGTGACGTCCAGCGCCCGCTGGCTCGCCCCGACCTCGTGCGGCGGCTGCCCGTCGCCCTCGACCACGTATTTCGTGACCGCGGCGCCGTTGGGCGGGGCCGCCGACCAGGTCACCCGCGCGGTCGCGTTGCCCGCGATGGCGTTGACCCGGGCCGGCGCGCCGGGCGGCCCGACGGGCGGCTTGGTCTGCGGCGGGGGCGGCGGCGCGGGCGGCGCCTCGCCCCCGAGGACGTCGTTGGCGTACTTGTCGACCGTGGTCACGTGGTTCTTGCCGTCCACGACCCGCGCGGTCGAGCCGCCGGGCGCGTTGATGAACAGGCGGTCCTCGCGGACCTCCAGCTCCAGCGCCTTGCCGCCAGCCTGGATGCGGATCGGGTCCAGCGCCTTGCCCTGCGCGTCGAGCACGTAGACGGTCCCGGTCGCGTCATCGGCGCAGTAGAACCGGCCCGACCAGGCCACGCACGGCTTGAGCCGGGGGCTGTCGCCCGGCACCGCGAAGTCGCTGATCCTGTCGTTGTTCACGACGTACACGTGGCTGCCGTCGACCACCGTCACCGGCACGTCGCCGCCGACCGTCCGCTCCGCCACCCCGCCCTCGCCGCCGAGCTGCAGCGGGACCTTCTTCACCGTGTCGCCGTGCAGGGTGGTCAGCGTCGTGGCGGTCTTGTCGAGCACGGCCACGCCGGTGTCCAGGATGGACAGCGCCATGTCGTGGTTGGGATCGGCCACCCCGACCGTCTTGACCTTCACCGGGTCGCCGGCGAACCCGCCGCCCTGGCCGCCCGCGGGGGAGGCGGGCCTGCTCTTCGCGGCGTCGATCGCGACGACCGTGCCCTCGGAGGGCACCAGCAGCCACAGCCGGCCCTTGTCGTCGAACAGGCCGCCGGAGATGCCCGGCGGGAAGCTCAGCGTCTCGCCGACCGGCAGCAGCGTCATCGGGTCGAGCTGGCGGACCTGGCCCTGCACCGTGTCGATGATGAAGGCGGTGTCGTCGTGCACCGCGACCGTCACGCCGATGCCCGGCGTCGACTGCGTGGTGGCCCCGAGGCTCAGGCTGGAGAGGTCGAGCACGCTGATCTTGCCCGTATTGAAATCTCGCAGGATCACGAAGCGGTCACTCTGGGTGACTTCCATCTCGTGTCCCTGCGCGTCGCTGATCCTCGTGCGGGTGTCGACCTTGCCGGTGACGCCGTTCACGCGGGCGATCTCGCCCTTGTCCGCGCTCCACAGCCAGGCGCTGACGTCGAAGCTCGCGACGGCGTGGTTCGCCGAGCCCGTGCCCCACAGCGTCAGGCCCAGCACCGCGACCAGGGCCGTGATCGTGCCGCCCGTGATCAGCGCACCGCTGCGCCCCGAGCCCAGGTTCAGACGCATTGCCTCACCATCCCGGCCCCCTCCCCGAAACCGGCGCCCATCATATTCCGGTCGATGGGTGGCGGGTACCCGGTCACGGAGCGTGGTTGTTGCACTATTTGCGCTTGGTGCACGCCAGGTCCGACAGCTGGACGTCCTGGGTGCCATAGACGGCGGCCACGGTGAAGCAGTAGTCGAGCTTCGGGTTCAGGCCGTTGATCGTGTACTTCGTGGTGCCCGCCGGCAGCCCCTGCAGCTCGCGCATGGCGCCCTCGGTGCCGCCCGCCACGATGAACGGGACGGTGCCCTTGGTCGGGTCCTGCCAGGTCATCGTCACGCTCGTCTTGTCGTCGCGCAGGTGTAGCTCGCGCGGGGCGCGGCCGCTGCCGATCGCGGCGGCGGAGGGCTCGTCCGAGGCGGGGCCGCCCGATTGCGGGGCGGCGACGGTCGGGGCCGGCCCGGGGTCCTTGCCGCCGGCGCTGACGAAGGCCACGGCGGCCGCGGCGGCGCCGCCGAGCACCGCGATCACGGCGATGACGACGATCGCGACCATCGGCGAGCGGCGCTGGCGCGGCTCGGGCTGGACGGGCCTCGGCTGCGGTGGCGGTGGCTGTTCCCACCGCGGCTCGGGCACAGGCCTGTACTCGGGTGCCGGCCTGTACTCGGGTGCTGGGCGGTAGTCGGTGCGCTGCAGCACGCCCGGTGCGGCCTGCTGCCACGGCGCCGGTTGGTAGTCGTCCTCGTCCGGGTCTTCGTCGGGCTCGTCGAACTGCTGGTCGAACGGCTGGTCGAAGTCGTCGTCCCGTGGCTCCGGCCGGAAGATCGGCCGGTCGTCCGCCGGTGGCCGCGGCCGGGGCGTGATCGGTTCGAACGTGACGGTCGGGGCCGTGACCGGGTCGAACACGACCGGCGGGGGCGGCGCGTGGACCGCGCCCTCGGGATCGGGCAGCCCGAGGTACTCCCGCGCCGCCCGGACGTTCGGGTGCCCGTCGCCGAGCACCTGGGGCCCGAGCTTGGCGACCTGGCCGTACCGCCGCTTCGCCTCGAACACGTTCCCGAGCTCGTCGGCGACGCGGGCCAGCTCGAACGAGAGCGCGAGCATGACCGCGTGCGCGTCGCCGAGCGTGTGATGCCCGGCCGCCAGCCCCTCCTCGAGCGCCCGCCGCGCGTCGCCCAGCTCGCCGACCTCGACGTGGTACCGCGCGAGCTGGGCGGTGGCGGCGAGCACGTCGGGGTCGTCGCCGCCGAGCGCCGTGGTCGCGGCGTCGAGGGCCTGGCCGAGCAGCGCGAGTGCGCCCCGTTTGTCCCCGTGCGAGGCGATTGCTCGGGCGCCTTGCAGGGCGTTGGCCAACTGGGCGGACGAGGACACGCCGATACTCTGCCCTGTCGGCCGGGTACCTCGCCACCCGATGTCACCCGACTAACGAGATCGCCGCCGAACAGTGTCATCCGCCCGGCCCCTGTCCGCCCGGCCCGGCCGCCCGTCCCGCGGGTGATGACCCGTCTGTTCGGCACGGCGGCGTGGCCTTGGGGGTGGCGTAGCGGCGCCCGATCGGTTCGGTCCGTTGCTCCGGGCCGTTGTGCGAGGCCCCGGTTCGGTTCGCGCAGTGTGCCGATCCGGCGCCGGGCCGCGCCGGGCCGATCGACGGATACTTGTCGCATGGCGACCGATTCGCTGGGCCAGCTGCCGGGTGCGCGCGAGGGCCGTGACCCCGCCCGCGCGATCAAGCGCGGCCCGAGCCGGGTCCCGCCCGAGGTCATCGCGGCCAACCAGCGCGAACGCCTCTTCGACGCCCTCGTGCACACCGTCGCCGAGAAGGGCTACGCGAACGCCACGGTGAGCGACATCTGCCGCGCCGCGGGCGTGACCCGTCCCGCCTTCTACGCCCTGTTCGCCGGCAAGGACGACGCTCTGATCGCGACCTACCGCCACGGCACCGGCCTGCTGTTCAAGATCATGGAGGACGCCTACCGCGACGAGTCCGGCTGGCGCGAGGGCGCCCGCGCCGCCCTGCGCGTCATGCTCCAGGTCCTGGCCGAGCTGCCCGCCTTCGCGACGATGGCGGTCGTGGAGATCGACGCGGCCGGCCCGCACGGCCGCATCGAACGCGCCCGCATGCTGCGCCGCTTCGACCGCTTCTTCGCCGAGGCGCCGAGGGCCGCGGACCTGCCGATGCCGGAGGAGCTCGTCGAGACGATCGTGGGCGGCATCTACGCCACGGTGTACCGCTATGTCGCCGCCGGCCGCGTCCAGGACCTCCCGGCCCTGCTGCCCACGCTGACCTACTTCACGCTGGTGCCCTTCGTGGGCCGCGAGGAGGCCGCGTCGGAGCTGGGAATCGATGCCCCGCCCACGGGCCCGGCCAAGCCGGCCGAGTGCCGAATCAGCCCGTGACGCCGCCGAACCGGCCGGTGACGCCTCCGGATCAGCCCGTGACCCGGCCGAATCAGCCCGTGGCGCCGCCGAACCGGGCGGTGACGCCTCCGAACCGGCCCGTGACCCGGCCGAATCAGCCCGTGGTGCCGGATTAATTCGCTCTTAGCCGGTTATATCCGAATTGCCGCACTGAATCGGCGGCCGGGACGGTCGGAATCGCTTTCTTCCTGTATTACTCTCCCGATCCCCGTTGCTCTACCTCATGTGCCCGATGTGATTACTCCATCGCCTTTCCTGCCGGCGAGAATGCCCGGAAAGCCGTGACGCTTCGGTTACGCCGCGCCTTCACCGGCTTGCGCAAAGGCCCTCTGTCTCGGTGTCCAATCCGGCACGCGGGGTCAGGCGGCCGATGCGGAGCGTTGATATTGCACCCGTGCCACTCGAAGCTCGGGCAGTGCGCACGGTCAGGCGGGCCCGCAGTTCGGAACGCTGATACGGCACCCGCGCACCCTGAAGTTCAGGCGGTGCGCCGGTCAGGGGTTCAGGCGGTGCGCGGGGTCAGGCGGCCGGGCAATGCGGAGCGCTGGTGCGGCACCCGAGGCGCGGGGGAGCGGTGCAGCGCCGCGCGGAAGTTTCCCGGGGACTGGCCGGTCTCGCGGGCGAAGAAGCGGCCGAAGTTCGTCGGCTCCTCGAACCCAAGCTGCCGCCCCACGTCGGACACCGGGAGCTCACTCGTGGCGAGGACACGCTTGGCCTCCAGCGCCACGCGCTCGTCGATGAGCTGCTTCGCGCTGCGGCCCGTCACCGCCAGGCTCGCCCGGGTGAGGGTCCGCACCGAGCAGCGCAACTGGTCGGCGTAGTCCTCGACGCGCCGGTGGCGCACCTCGCGCTCGAGCTCCTTGCGCAGCTGACCGATGAGGAGGTCGGCGGGGCTTCGGCGCGGTACCGGCGCCAGGGACGAAATCCGCATGAGCAGCACCGCGACCGAGTGCGCGAGCAGGGTCGAGCCGAACGCGGTCCCGCCGAAGCGAACCTGGTCCACGCCGATCTGCGCGATCTCGGCCACGATCGCGTCCTCGTCCTCGCCGGCGGGCTGCCAGCAGGCGGGCGCGAACGGGTCGGCGACGAGCTCGGGCAGTGGAAGTTCGGGCAGGATCGACGGTGCGAACGTGAGCACCGTGGCGTCGAAGCCGGCCTGCCCGCCGAACTGGTGAACCTGTCCCGGACGGCCCCACAGCAGGGTTCCCGGCCGGCACGCGTACGTCACGAAGTCCACCGCATGCGTGCCCTGCCCCGCGCTGACGAGGATGACCACGTGGTCAGTGGTTTGCACGGGGAAGCGCCCCACGGGCAGGTCGCTCAGGCGCGCCGCGCCGACAGGGTCACTGGATAGGCCGCCGAAACTGACCATGACCAGCCCGACTGTACCGAAGGACCGCCAATCGGCAACCCGGACCTGGGCTGTTGTAAGCCCAGCGATGCACGGCCCGGCGACCCGCATCGCCTTCACCGACCCGCATCGCCGTCACCGGGCCGCGTCGCCTTCGCCGGTCCGTCCTGTGTTCGCCGGCGGTCTGCGCTGCGTTCGCCGGTCGGCATCGCCGCGCACCTCGCCGTGACGCGCCGAGTTCACCAGTCCGCACCTTGCTCGCGTGGCCGTGTTGCGTTCGCCGGTCCGCACCGTGCTCGCCGGTCCGCACCGCCTTCGCCTGGCCGCGTCGTGTTCGCCAGTCCGCACCGTGCTTGCCTGGCCGTGCTGCGTTCGCCGGTCCGCGCAATGCTCGCCGGCCCGCACCGCCTTCGCCTGGCCGCGTCGTGTTCGCCACTCCGCACCGTGCTTGCCTGGCCGCGCTGCGTTCGCCGGTCCGCGCAATGCTCGCCGGCCCGCACCGCCTTTGCCTGGCCGCGTCGTGTTCGCCAGCGCACACCGCGCTCGCCGGTCCGCATCGTGCTTGCCCGGCCGTGCTGCGTTCGCCGGGCCGCACTGGGTTCGGCGGGTCCGCACCGGAGCCGAGGGCCTAGACCCGGATGCCGGCCACCGCGAGCTCGGCGATGCGAACCTCCTCGAACGCGGCCCCGAGCTCATCCAGCCGCTCGGGCGTGAGCGAGGCGCGCAGTTCGGGCAGCAGGACGGTCTCCTCGTGCTCGACGTGGCGCCGCACCGCCGCGATGAACTCCTCGAGCTTGTCCTCGAAGTCCGGCCCCTCGGGCGAGATGCGCTGCAGGTCGTGCAACATCCGCTCAGCCTCGTGATGCTCGTCGGCGCCGTGGTGTGCCTCCTCGGCCGAGGGCAGCTGCGGGTAGACCCTCTGCTCCTCGGCGTGGCTGTGCGCGGTCAGCCGGGCTGCGCATTCGTCCAGCAGAAGCTGGCGGTCTCCGTCGCCGTCGCGCAGACGGTCGAAGAGTTGCTCCATCATCCGGTGGTCGTTCGTGATCAGCGTGACGGCGTCGGAAGCCATGTCTCCTCCTTGGTTCGTCACCTCCCACGGTCGCGCGTGACAGCCCGGCGGCGCGGCCAAAAGCCGAAATCGGCCGGGCGTCGACGCCGGCCCACGCGGCCGGAACCCGAAACGGCCTCCACCCGGCCAGCCCGCGCCCCAGAACGAGCGACCCAGCGACGGCACCACGCCGCGCACCAGTCCCACGCCGCACAAACGAGCACTGGGCGGTGAGCGCTGCGATCAGTCCCGCGCGCCGCAGGGTGAGCGCTGCGGTCAGCGCCATGCCAGGCAGTCGGCGCCGCCGCATCAGTCGCGCAGCGAACGCGATGAGGGCGAGAGCGGTGCAGCGGGCGGAGTCCGGTCAGTGCCACACCGGGCAGCGGGCGCCGTCGCATCAGTCGCGCCGCCAGCGCGATGGAGCGAGCGCGGTGCGGCGGAGTGCGGTGCGGCGAACGCGGCGAAGCGAAGGCGATGGAGTGAGCGCGGCGCGGCGAGCGGGGTGCGGCGAAGGGGGTGCGGCGAGGCGAGCGGGGTGCGGCGAAGGGGGTGCGGCGAGTTCGGCGGCGGCGAGGGCACAGCGAACGCGATGGAGCGAGCGCGGTGCGGCGAGCGCACAGCGGCGAGCGCACAGCGGCGAGCGCACAGCGGCGAGCGCACAGCGGCGAGCGCACAGCGGCGAGCGCACAGCAGCGAGCAGGAGGCGGCGAAGGCGGTGCAGCGAGTTCGGCGGCGGCGAGCGCACAGGCAAAGGCGACGCAGCGAACACGATGCAGCGAGCGAAGTAGCCCGCGCCACGAGTCAGGGCCGGCCCGCGAGTCAGAGCCGCGCGGCGAGCGCCCGCACCGCGGCGAAAAGAACCCTCCAAGTGGCCAAATCCCCTGATCACCCCGAAGATCAGACCATGGGTACGTACCTGTTCGTAGCCGGCGCCCGCCCCGCCCGCCTCCACGACCACGCGCCCATCGGCCCCGGCGGCTGGGTCCGCCTCCCACCCGGCGACCAAGGCCTCCGAGCCACCCGAGCCGTAGTAGCCCCCGGCCTCGCCGGCGTCTGCCCCGCCCGATCCACCTCAGCCCCCGAACTGGCCGCCCTGGGAGCCGCCCTGGCCGAGGCCGAGGAGTCGATCGGCCTCCCGGTGGGCAGCATCGCCGTCATGCCCGCCGTGGAGACGGCCGCCGGCCTCCTCGCCGCCGCCGAGCTGGCCCGCGCACCAAGGGTCACCCGGCTGCTACTCGGCGAGGCCGCCCTGCGCGCCGAGCTCGGAATGGGTGCGGCAACCGAGCGTGACCTGCTGTGGCTGCGCTCGATGACCGTCGTGGCCGGCGCCGCCGCCCGCCTCGGGCCGCCCGTCGCGGACGTATGCCCTGATCCGGGCCGGTTTGAGCAGTCCTGCCGGGGTCTGGCCAGGCTGGGCTTCGGCGGGCGGCTCTGCGAGGGTGACGAACAGCTGCGGCGGGCCGCCGAGATATTTGCCTGCGCATGAACATTGTCGGCAAATGATATTTCCACACGACAATTAGTGACTGTCTGCATTGTCGACAATGCATTCTGTGATCATTGCGGCAACGTAAAGTTAACATCACACCGGGGTTGCCTATATCGGAAGACATCAGTCGGAAATCGGTCCGGTACAGCCGTTTGGGTCCGTACGGGTTGACTCACCGGCGGCGAACGGATGAGCCGGAATGAGGCGATCGTCGTTCGATCACGTACGTCGGTATTGACACGGATCGGCCGCTCTGTGATTGTGCACAACGTCGATGCGACAGCCAGGGAATGAGCCACTTGCCCGTTCCGGCTGGGCCCGCGTCCGACGTGCATTGTCAATCTCGGATGCCTGCGGGGACTTTTCGTGACCCAAAGCCAGAGCTCGCTGCCCGTGCCCGCCCAACGGCAGGGTCGCGACCCGCGGCAGAGCCCCGAGCGCCGGCCAACCCGCCACACCGCCGCCCTGGCCCGCCGCGAGGAGCCGCTGCCCCCGGGCCGCGCCCCCGAGGCTCGCTCCGGGCAGCGCGCCGGCCGGCGCATCGTCGACCAGCTCCGCCTCATCGTCGCCCTTCCGCTCGTCGCCGTCGTCGTGTTCGCCGGCGTCGCCTTCATCGCCACCGTGCAGGAGGTGAACCGGGCGCGAACCCTCCAGGACCTCTCCGCCCTGTCCACCGACGCCGGTGGTCTCGCACACGCGCTGCAACGCGAGCGCGCCGCGGCCGTCAACGTGGTCCTGCACAACGAGGCGACCCAGCAGGACGCCTTCCAGCAGCAGTCGATGCTGACCGACGACGCCGTGCGCAAGTACAACGACCAGCGCCACAACCTCGCGGGCGGCGGTGACTCCGAGACCCTCAAGCGCATCGACGCCGACCTCGGGGCCCTCGCCAAGCTGCGTGACCAGGTGCGCAACGACAAGCGGGCCTCGGTCTCCGCCGTCGCGTTCAGTTACCGGATCACGATCGCCGACCTGCTGGAGTACCGCGAGTCGGTGGCCCGCTCCGGCGCCCCGACCGATCTGGCCGACGAGATCCGCGCCGCGGCGGCCCTCTCCCGCGCCGCCGAGGCCATCGGCCAGCAACAGGCGGCCGTGCTCCGCGCGATCGCCGCGGGCGAGCTGACCCCGGCGCTGCAGCAGGAGATCACCGCGACCCGCACGAGCTTCACGGAGCAGTCGGTCGCGTTCACCCAGCTCGCCCCGGCCGAGTGGCGGACCTGGTACGAGCAGGCCGGTATGGGCGACCAGGTCGTCGCCGCCCAGCGCCTCCAGGACCAGGTCGGCCGCACCGCGCCCGGCCAGCGGATCGGCTTCGAGTCGGCCGCCTGGATCAACGCGATGTCCGGCTACGAGGGCCTGCTGTACCAGGTCGAGCAGCAGGTCGACGAGAACATCGAGCAGGCCGTCACGGTCGTGCACGACGACCAGATGACCCAGGCCGCCCTGCAGACCGCGGGCGTGGTCGTCGTCCTGCTCGTCGCCATCGTGCTCACCGGTTTCGTCGCCCGGCGCCTGACCCGGCGGCTGCGCTACCTGCAGGACGCCGCGCGGACGGTCGCGTACGACCAGCTGCCCTCCGTCGTTGCCGAGCTGCGCGCCGCCGCGCCCGGCACCGTCGATCCGGACGAGGTCGCCGACCGCGCCAGCTCGACCCTCGTGGTGGCGGGCTCCGACGAGGTCGCCGACGTGGCCCAGGCCTTCCGGGCCGTCCACCGCGAGGCGGTCAAGATCGCCGGTGAGCAGGCCGTCATGCGGTCCAACGTCGCCGAGATCTTCGTCCACCTCTCCCGCCGCGAGCAGCGGCTGGTCGACGCGGTGCTGGCCCAGGTCGACAAGGTCGAGCGCGACGAGACCGACCCGGACCGGCTGCAGGAGCTGTACCAGCTCGACCACCTGGCCACCCGCATGGCCCGGATCAACCTGAGCCTGCTCGTCCTCGGTGGCTCGGGCGCCGCGCGCGTCCGGCGCGAGGATGCCCCGCTGGGCAAGGTGCTGCAGGCCGCGATCTCGCAGATCGAGCACTACGTGCGGGTCCGCTTCGGCAGCGTGGACGACGACGTCGCCGTGGTCGCCGAGGCCGTCGACGAGATCGTGCACCTGCTCGCCGAGCTGCTGGACAACGCGACCGGCTACTCGCCGCCGGAGTCGGAGGTCTGGGTCACCGCCAGCGCCCTGGGCGACCGGGTGATCGTGCAGATCGTGGACGTCGGCGTGGGGCTCTCCCCGGCGCGGCGGGAGCAGCTCAACCAGCTCCTCGCGCAGCCGCCGGCGATCGACATCGCCGCCGTGCGAGCCATGGGACTCACCGTGGTCGGGCACATCGCCGCGCGGTACAACATCACCGTCGCCCTTCGCCCCGGCCAGCACACCGGGACGCTCGCCGAGATCGTCATCCCCAAGGACGTCTTCCGCCCGATCATGGCGTCGGAGCGGGGACCGCAGCTGGCGCCCGCGACCGTCGGGGCGCCGGAGCACAACGGCAACGGCTCCCGGCCGGGCAACGACCTGTTCACGCCGCAGGCGCGGCCGAGCGAGCCGAGCCTGTTCGAGGTGCCGGCCCAGCAGTGGGCCACCCAGGAGCTCACGCCGATCCAGTCCTCGGCGACGACGCAGGTGTTCACGGCGCCGGACTACGACAAGCCGCTGCCGGACGCCCAGCCGTACCAGAACGGCCAGTCGTACCAGAACGGCCAGTCGTACCAGGACGCACCGTCGTACCAGGACGCGCAGTCGTACCAGGACACCCAGTACCGGGATGCGGCGCCCTACCAGGCGCCGGCGTACCCGCCGCCGCCCGCGCACGCCCAGCCGGCCCCGCCCGGGCCCGGCATGTGGCCGCCGCTGCCGGAGCCCGAGGTCTCGTCGATCCTGGCCTCGGCCGAGGACGACGCGATGGAGCTGCCGATCTTCAACTCGGTCAGCGGCTGGTTCCACGTGGAGACCCCGCCCGGCCTGGAGCCCGAGCCCGTCGGCGCGATGGCCGGGACCTCGGCCGCGGCTTCGGCCGGGACCTCGGCCGCGGCCCCGCAGGCGGCCGCGCCGGAGCCGAAGAACTGGGAGAGCGCGGCCGACGCCGGATGGCGCGCCGCCGCCGAGGCGGCCACGCCGCAGGTCAGCTCCACCACCGCGGCGGGCCTGCCGGTCCGCGCGGCCGGGCGGCAGCTGGTGCCGGGCGCGGCCGAGCCGACGCAGCAGCGGCCGGGCGCACCGATGCAGACGGGCACGCCCAAGCGCGACCCCTCGCGGGTGGCCGCGGCGATGTCGGCATACGCACGAGGCGTCGCGAACCGGCGCCCGCAAAGCTGATCGGCTCCGGGGGGAACCGTTGGGATGTATATGCAACAGCTGGAGAGGACCACGTCTGTGACCGACCCGAGTAATCTCGGTTGGCTGCTGGATAGCTTCGCGAGCCGCACCCCCGACGTCAGCCACGCGCTGGCGATCTCCACCGACGGTCTCGTGCTGGCCCACACCCGGGCCCTGCCCCGAGACCGGGCCGACCAGCTCGCCGCCACCGGCAGTGGTCTCGTCGCCCTCCTCGCCGGAGCCGCGCGCTTCTTCGACGCGGGGCAGGTCATCTCGAACGTGACGCAGCTCGACGGCGGCTTCATGTTCTGCATGGCCTTCAGCGACGGCGCGTCGATGCTCGTGCTCGCCTCGCCGAACGCCGACGTCGGCAAGGTCTCCTACGAGATGACCGAGCTCGCCAACCGCATCGGCGACGCGCTGACGCCCGCCATACGGGGACAGATGTGACCGATCCGCACCGGCGCGGACGCCCGACCGCCGTAAAGATCATCATCGCGGGCGGGTTCGGCGCGGGCAAGACCACCCTCGTCGGCGCGATCTCGGAGATCCCGCCGGTGACCACCGAGGCCGTCATGACCGCCGCCAGCCTCGCGCACGACGACGCCTCGCTGGTGCCCGACAAGGGCAGCACCACGGTGGCGATGGACTTCGGCCGCATCACGCTCTACTCCGACCTGGTGCTGTACCTCTTCGGCACCCCGGGGCAGAAGCGGTTCTGGTTCATGTGGGACGAGCTGTGCCGCGGGGCCATCGGAGCGGTCGTCATCGCCGACACGCGGCGGCTGGCGGACTGTTTCGGCGCCATCGACTACTTCGAGAACCGCCGACTGCCCTATGTCGTCGCCGTCAACAACTTCGACGGCGCGGCGCGCTACCACCTCGAGGACATCCGGGACGCGCTGGCCGTGCACCGCAGCGTTCCGATGCTCGACGCCGACGTTCGGTCGCGGGCGTCGGCCAAGGAGATCCTCGTCGCCGTGACCGAGCACGCCCTTGCGCAGCGCGCCGGCGCTCGCCGCTAGAAACCCCCCTCAAGGAGAACAATGTTCCTGCCACGACGTTTGGTCAGCATCGCGCTGGCCACCGGCCTGGTGCTTGCCGGCGCCGGGTGCGCCAAGGACGACGACAAGTCCGGCAGCGCCGGTGCGGCGTCCACCCTGAAGATCGGCTTCCTCGGCTCGCTGAGCGGCACCTACCAGGCCGTCGGCACCGACCTGAAGAACGGCTTCGAGCTCTACCTGAAGATGCACGACGGCAAGCTCGGCGGCCACCCGATCGACCTCAAGATCGGTGACGAGGGCGACGGCGCGCAGACCGCCGTTCCCGCCGCGACCAAGCTGGTCAAGGAGGAGGGCGTCATCGCCATGACCGGCATCGTCGGCGGTGGCTCGGTGGCCGCCGTGGCGCCGCTGCTGGCCCAGGCGAAGATCCCGCTGATCGGCTCGAACGGCCGCCCCGAGCTCAAGGACCTCAACGGGGTGTGGACGACGAGCTTCATGTCCTCGGACCCGGGCCAGTCCATCGCGCAGTACATCAAGGACAAGGTCAACGGCCCGGTCTTCGCGATCGGCCCGGACTACCAGGGTGGCTACGACGAGGTCGGCGGCTTCACCACCGAGTTCGCCAAGATCGGCGGGCAGCTGGCCAACCCCGGCGGCAAGACGCTGTGGACGCCGTTCCCGCAGACCACGAACTTCCTGCCGTACTTCAGCCAGATCAAGTCCAGCGGGGCCAAGGCGGTCTACACCTTCTACGCCGGTAAGGCCGCGATCGACTTCGTGAAGCAGTACAAGCAGTCGGACATCAAGGACCTGCCGCTGTACGGCGCGTTCCTGACCGAGGGCTCGGTGCTGCAGGCCGAGGGCGACGCCGCGAAGGACGTCTTCACCACCTGCAACTACTCGCCTGACCTCGACAACGAGGAGAACCGCAAGTTCGTCGCCGCCTGGCGTCAGCAGTTCCCCGACGCGACCCCGACCACGTACGCCGTCGCGTCCTACGACGCCGCCGCCGTGCTGGACCGGGCCATCGCCGCCGCCGGCAGCAACGTGACGGCGGAGACGATCAACGAGCAGGTCGCCAAGCTGGGCCAGATCTCCAGCCCGCGCGGGCAGTGGCAGTTCGGCAAGAACCACGCGCCGGTCCAGAAGTGGTACCTGCGCCAGGTTCGCGCCGACGGCCGCGCGCTGGCGAACACGCTGGTGCAGGACCTCGCGACGGTCGGCCAGTAGTTCCTTGGACGCGTACCTGATCCCGGCGGTCGACGGCGTGGCCTATGGCCTGCTGCTGTTCGTCGTCGCCGCCGGGCTCACCCTCGCCTTCGGCGTCGGTGATGTGCTCAACCTCGCGCACGGGACGCTCTTCGCGTTCGGTGCGTACGCCGCCGCGAAGATCAGCGACGGCAGCTGGGGATCGCTCGCGCTCGCGGTGCTGGTCGGCACCGCGGCCGCGGGCCTCGGCGGCGCGCTGCTCTCACTGCTGCTGACGCCGCTGGCCGGCCGTGGCCACCTCGCCCAGGCCCTGCTCACGTTCGGCGTCGCGCTGGTGGCCGGCGACCGGCTCACCGCGATGTTCGGCAAGGACGAGCTGGCCCTGACCGTGCCCAAATCGCTGGACCGGCCGGTGGACCTCGCCGGGCACAACTACCCGGGGTACCGCCTCGCCCTCATCATCGTCGCCGCGCTGATCGCGGCCGCGCTCTTCGTCGTGGTGAGCCGGTCCCGGGCCGGGCACTTCGTGCGCGCGACGGTCGACGACCGCGAGATGGTCGCCATGCTCGGCGTCTCCCCGTTCACCGTGCGCACCAGCGTGCTCGCGGGCGCGGGTGCCCTGGCCGGGCTCGCGGGCGCGCTCGGCGCCCCGATCATCGGCGCCGGCCCGCGCACCGCCGACCTCGTGCTGATGCTGTCCCTCGTCGTGGTCGTCCTCGGCGGCATGGGCTCCATCGCCGGCGCCCTGGTCGCGGCGATCGCGGTCGGCGAGATCCAGACCATCGGCGTGGCGAACCCGGACCTGTCGACCATCGCGCCCTTCGTGCTCTTCGGCGCGATGGCGCTCGCCCTGGCCGCGCGGGCGCGCGGTCTGCTGCCGTCGGGACGGTCGGCATGAGATTTCTGCGGTACCTGCTGACGCTGGCCGTCCTGGCCCTGCTGGTCTCGTTCGCGTGGACCCTCGACCGCTACGCCACCGGGATGCTGACCCGCATCCTCATCATCGGCCTGCTCGCGGTCAGCGTCGCCCTGCTCACCGGGGTCGCGGGCCTGCCGACGCTCGGGCAGACCGCGCCCTTCCTCGTCGGCGCGTACACCACCGCGAACCTCATCGAGCACGGCCACACCATCGGCGTCGTGCACTTGCTCGCCTCGGCCGGCATGGGCGCCGCGTTCGCGCTGATCACCGCCCCGCTGGTGGTGTACGCCCGCGGCGTCGTGGTCCTCATGATCACGCTGGCCCTGGGCGAGCTGACGTCGACGCTCGCCGGGCGCTGGAAGTCGGTCACCCACGGCACCGACGGCATCTCCGTGCTCACCAGCGTGACCCCGCTGCCGGGCCTCGTCGACCTGGACACGGAGTCGTCGCGGTACCTCTACACCCTCGCCGTCGTCGGCGTGCTCGTCGGTCTCGTGCTGCTCGTGCTGCGCTCCCCGGCCGGGGCGCTGCTGCGCGCCACGCGCGACGACGCCCGCCGCATGCGCGCGAGCGGGCACCCGGTCGCCGGATACCTCACGGTCGCCTACGTGGCCGCGGGCGCCCTGGCGGGGGTGGCCGGCGCGCTGCTGTTCACGGAGCAGTCGTACGTCTCCCCGGGCGACGGCGGTTTCGACGTCGCCGCGCTCATCCTGCTCGCCGTGGTCATCGGCGGCGCGACGTCCATGGTCGGCGCGCTCATCGGCGCCGGTCTGGTGGTCGCGACCCGCGACTGGGTGGCCGAGGCCGGCCACGCGCCGCTGCTGCTCGGGCTGCTGTTCATCGCGTGCGTTTACCTGCTGCCCAACGGTCTGCTGGGCGACCACGCGGCCCTGTCCTACCTCAACCGCCTCGTCCGCCCGCGGTCGCGGCCGGCGCCCCCGTCCGGCCCGCCCCCGGCGGCCCGGATCCCGGCGCCGCGCGCGCCCGTCACGGCCGGCGAGACGGTCTCCGAGCAGGTCTCCGATCCTGTTTCCGAGCCGGGAGCGGCGCGATGATCCTGCGGGTGGAGAACCTCGGCCGGCGCTACGGCGACCTGGCCGCGCTCGACGGCGTCGCGCTGCAGCTGGCCCCGGGGGAGCGGCGGGCCCTCATCGGCCCCAACGGCGCCGGGAAGTCCACGCTGCTCAACCTGATCGCGGGCGCCCAGCGGCCGACGACGGGCCGGATCCACTTCGACGACCGCGACGTGACCCGGCTGGCCCCGGCCCGCCGCGCGCGCCTGGGCATCGGCCGCACGCACCAGCACCCGGCCGTGTGGCCGACGCTCACGGCGATGGAGAACGTGCTCGTCGCCGCCCGGCGCCCGTGGGGCCGGCTGCGGCCGAACGCGCGGGAGTACCTCGCGGCCGTGGGCCTCGCCGACGTGGCCGGCACGCGGGCCGGCAGTCTCTCGCACGGCCAGCGCCGCCAGCTCGAGCTCGCGATGGCCCTGGCCGGCGAGCCGCGCCTGCTGCTGCTCGACGAGCCGGCCGCGGGCCTGGCCCCGCCGGAGGTGGAGCTGCTCGCGGGCCTGCTCGCCGAGCTGCCCAAGACGGTCGCGGTGCTGCTGGTCGAGCACCATCTGGACCTGGTGTACGGCTTCGCCGACCACGTCACCGTCCTGCACTCCGGCCGGCACGTCCACACCGGCACCGTCGCCGAGACCAGGCGCTCGCCCGAGGTCAAGGCCGCCTACGCGGGGGTGACACCGTGACGCTCACGGTTCAGGGTCTGCATTCGGGGTACGGCGGCGGCACCGTGCTGCACGGCGTCGACCTCACCGTGCCGACCGGCGGCGCGCTGGCCGTGCTCGGGCGCAACGGCGCCGGCAAGACCACGCTCGTGCACACCATCTGCGGGCTCATCAAGCCCCGCAGCGGCCGGGTCGCCCTGGACGGCACCGAGCTCGCGGGCCGCCCGGCGCACCGGGTGGCCCGGGCCGGGATCGCCCTGGTACCGCAGGGCCGCCGCGTCTTCCCGAGCCTCACGGTCGCCGAGCACCTGAGCCTGTCCCGCCGCCGCGGCGAGTGGACCCAGGCCCGGGTCCTGCAGCTGCTCCCGCGGCTGCGGGAGCGCATGCGCAACCGCGGCGACCAGCTCTCCGGCGGCGAGGCCCAGATGCTCGCCATCGCGCGGGCGCTGCTCACCCAGCCGGCCGTGCTGCTGCTGGACGAGCCGTGCGAGGGCCTGGCCGTCGACCTCGCCGACCGCGTCCGCGCCGTCGTCGCCGAGCTGGCCCGGGGCGGCCTGACGGTGCTGCTGGTCGAGCAGCAGCCGGAGCACGCGCTCGCGGTCGCCGACCGGGTGGCGCTGCTCGCGGACGGCGTCGTGGCGGCCGAGCACACCGCGGCGGAGCTGCGCGCGAACCCGTCGCTGACCGACCACGTCCTGAGCGTCGCCACGCACGCGTGATCGTGTCCTTATGTCGGGCGCTGCGCGCCGCGACATAAGCCGATTTTTCGCTCGCCGGGGCATAAAGGCGAAAAGTCGCGGCGCGCAGCGCCCGACTTTTCGGGCAAACCTGCCGGTAGACGGCGAAAGCCGCGGGAGCCGTGGCCGGAGTATCGTGCGCGCCATGGGCGAATCGGCGCAGTGGTCGCGGGTCGACGACGGCCGCCACACGCTGGACCTGCTCACCGCCAGCTACCGGCGGCACCGGTTCGCGCGCCACTCGCACGCGACCTACGCGATCGGCGTGGTCACCCGCGGCGAGGAGCAGTTGCGCTACCGGGGCGAGCTGCTGCGCTCCGGCGTCGGCAGTCTCGCCATCCTCGAGCCGGACGAGCCGCACGACGGGATGGCCGCGCAGCCGCAGGGGTGGGCCTATCGCGTGCTGTACCCCAGCGAGGCCCTGCTCTTCGACGGCCGCACCGAGCGCGCCGGGTTCCGCGAGCCCATCGTCACCGACCCGCGCAGCGTGCATCTCATCCGCGCCGCCCACGAGGAGCTCACCGCCGGACGCGACCCGCTCGCCGCGCACTCCCGGCTCGTCTGGGCGTTCGAGGCGGTGATCCAGCGGCACGGGGCGCTGCGGGAGCCGCGGGGCGGCATCCGGGCCTCGGACGCGGCCGCGGCGCGCAAGGTCGCCGAGATCCGCGATCGGCTGCTGGCCGACCTGCGGTGCGCCCCGAGCCTGCGGGAGCTGGCGGAGGGCGTGGCGTTGTCGCCGTACCACATGTTGAGACTCTTCCGCGACGCGACCGGCTTCCCGCCGCACGCCTGGCTCGTGCTGGAGCGGGTGTGCCACGCACGCCACCTGCTCGCCGCGGGGCGCCCGCCCGCCGACGTGGCCGGTGCCGTGGGCTTCGCCGACCAGGCCCATCTCACGCGCTGGTTCAAGCGGGTGACGGGCGTCACCCCGGCCGCATTCCGCAACAGCGTTCAAGACGCGCACCCGCGCACCGGCGTGAGATCGGGGGCATGAGTCGTCGTGGCTGGTTGCTCTTCAGCGCCATGTGTGTGGTGTGGGGGATTCCGTACCTGCTGATCAAGGTGGCCGTGCGCGAGATCGGCCCGGCCGAGCTGGTCTTCGTGCGCACCGCCGTCGGGGCCGTCCTGCTGCTGCCGATCGCCCTCGCCCGCCGCGAGGTCCGAGCGTCCCTGCGCCCGTGGCTGCCCCTGCTCGCCTACACCGTGGTCGAGATCGGCCTGCCCTGGCTGCTGCTCTCCGACGCCGAGCGGCACGTGGACAGCTCGTTCACCGGCCTGGTCATCGCCGGCGTCCCGCTCGTCGCGGCCGTCCTGGCCCGCCTCACCGGCCGCGCGGAGCGGCTCACCGCGAGCCGGGCCGGCGGCCTGCTGGTCGGCCTCGCGGGCGTCGCGGTGCTGCTGGGCTTCCACGCGGGCGGCGGCGGTCCCGTGCCGCTGCTCGAGCTCGTGGGCGTCGTCGTCTGCTACGCGGCCGGCCCGCTGATCATCGAGCGGTGGCTCTCCGACGTACCGCGCTACGGCGTCGCCGCCGCCTCCCTCGTCGTGGGCGCGCTGCTGTTCGCGCCCGTGTCCGTGCCGAAGGTGCCCGCCCTCGCCCGCGAGGTGACCACGGGCCCGGCCCTGGCCGCGCTCGCGCTCGCGGTGATCTGCACGGCGCTCGCGTTCGTCCTGTTCTTCGCGCTCGTCGCGGAGGTCGGCGGCGTGCGCGCCACGGTGATCACGTTCGTCAACCCCGCGGTGGCCGTGCTGCTCGGCGCGCTCGTGCTCGGCGAGCCGGTGACGTGGCTGACCGGGGTCGCGTTTGCGCTGATCCTGGCGGGCTCGATCCTGGCGACCCGGCGCGGCTCACCCGCCCTGGAACCCGCCCCCGCGCAGTGAACGCACCGTTATGTCGGGCGCTGGCGCGCCACGACATAACGGATTTATCGCCTGACAGGCGATAAAACGGGAAATGCCGGATAGAACCGAAACCCGTCCGGCATCACTCCCGCACGATCAGCCGCGGGCGCGGGCCGTCTCGCGACGGTTGGCCTGCATGAGCGCCTCGACCAGCTCCGCCTTCGTCATCCGCGAGCGCCCCCGGATCTCCAGGCGCCGCGCGAGCTCGAGCAGGTGCTGCTTCGAGGCGTTGGCGTCCACGCCCTCGGCGGTGCGCCGCGGCCGGTTGCGCGCCGCGGCGCCGTGCTGCGCGGCCTGAGCGTCGCTCGGGCCGGCCTCGTCCTTGGGCTCCCAGTGGTCGCCGACCTTCTCGTACGTGTGCTTGAGCGCCGAGAAGGCCGTGCGGTGCGCCCGCTCGCCGTCGCCGTACTGCTCGGCGGCGGAGTCGTGGGTCTGCTGCCAGGTCGCCTGCGCGTGCCTGTCCGAGCGGCGCAGGGTGGCGGGCAGATCCGAGGGGCGCGGCCTACGGGGAGCCATCGGTCACCAGTCCTTCATCCAGGGCAGCTGGGCGTCCAGCCAGTCGTTGAGCCGGGCGACCTGGTCGACGTCGCTGTCGAGCCAGCTGACCTGGCCGGTCATGGCGAGGATGCCGAAGACCACGGCGGCCCCGCTGATCAGCACGCCGAGCGTCCCGAGCCCGCGGCCGGCCACGTTGGGCCGCACTCCGGCGATGATGCCGCCGAACGAGAACAGCAGCCCGAGCGCGCCGACGGGGATCGCCCACGGCGCGAGCAGCCCGGTCAGCGCCGCCGCGACGCCCGCGACTCCCAGCATGACGCCGAGCGTGGCGAGCAGGCTCACCCGCGCGGGGGCCTGGCGGACGGGTACGGGCTCGACCACCGGCTCCGGCGCTGCGGCCGGCTCGCGGTCGATCGTGCGGCGCATGGCGGCCGTGTCGCTCTCGCGGTCCATGACCCCGGCGGCGGGGATGGCGCCCGTGGTCCTGGCCTCGGTCTTGGGCTCGGTCATCGCCTCGGTGCGGTCGTCCACACCGTCGCCGTCCTTGTCGTGCCGACGCCCGAGGCGCCAGGTGCGCGTCTCGCCGGCCACCTCGGCGCGGTCGTCCACGCCGTCACGGTCGCGGTCGACGACCGGCCGCTGGGTACGGTCGTCCACGCCGTCACGGTCGCGGTCGACGACCGGCCGCTCGGCGCGGTCGTCGATGCCGTCGCCGTCCCGGTCGGTCACGCTCCCGCGTCCGCCGAACAGCTGCCCGATGCGTGCCACTGTGTGCTCACCTCCTGCGAAGCGCCCGGTCCGGCACACCGGGGGGTTTCGGCGTGCGGCATATCGGGCGGATAGCCATCGGCTACCCAGGCACACCGATTTCCAATCGAGGGTGAGCCCGTTTGGGGGGATTTCACCCGGGTACGTGCGCCTTTATGGAAGCCATGCAGCGAGGCAACACGAAGCACGGAGTGGCCCTCGACGAGCGGCTCCGGCGCGAGGACGAGATCGAGGCCCGCCGGGTCGATCCGGGGGGCGAGGGAGACCGCACCGGCGGGGCCCCCGTCGGCATGACGCCGGACGAGGTCGAGGGCAGGAGCAATCTCGGACGGTACATCCCGAAGAGCAGCCTCCCCGGAGACCGCGACGCGCTCCTGGCCGGCGCGACGGGGCTGAGCGCGCCCGACGAGGTGCTGGACGCGCTGCGCGCGCTGCCGGCCCGGACGCGGTTCGAGACGGTCAATCAGGTGTGGGCCGCGCTGGGCGGCCGGAACGAGGATCCGGCGCGGCGGCCGTAGCCGGGGCCGGGCCGGGCTGCTGTGGTTCCCGCGGCGGCCCGGAGGGCGGCGACGGGCGAACGGTCCACCAGCGCATGACGCGTTCCTTCGTCGGAGATGGTCAATCCCCGGGGCCCGCACGCCCCGGGGATTGCGTCTGTGGGTGCCCGCCTCAGTCGGCGAGGATGGCGTAGAGCTTGCGCCGGGTCTCGGTGAGGACCTCGAGCGCCTGGGCCCGCTGCTCGCTGGTGCCGTTGAAGCCCACCTGGCGCAGCGCGTCCATGATGCCGAACGCGGCGTCGCGGAACTCCTGGGCCTGCGAGACGTTCTCGTCGCCGTACTCCTGCCAGGGCGCGTTCTGCGCGGCCGTCTCGGCCTCGGGGCGGCCCGTGTCGGTGAGCACGAAGCGCTTGCGGCCCCCGCTCTCCTCGGCGACGATCAGCCCCTCGTCCTCGAGCATCTGCAGCGTGGGGTACACCGACCCCGGGCTCGGCCGCCAGATGCCGCCGGTGCGCTGCTCGAGCTCCTGGATCATCTCGTACCCGTGCATCGGGCGCTCGTGCAGCAGCGCCAGCACCGCGTTGCGCACGTTGGGCCGGCCCCCGCGGGAGCGCCCCCGTCCGTGGCCGCCGTGCCCGTGCCCGCCGCGGCCCCAGCCGCCGCCGCGTCCGCCCTCGGGCGGGAAGGGCGGGATGAAGCTGCCGAACCCGCGCTGCCAGGTCCCTGTGTCGAACATTCCGTGTCGCGACCTCATGTCGCATCCCCCATATCGTCGGATCGTATCGCTGATACTTCGACGATATATCGGGAACCTATCGCCGACAACCCCTCCCGATAGTGGCCCCGGCAACATGGCACAACATCCGGCATAAGACCTGTCGGGGTATAAATCCGATATGTCGTGGCGCGCCAGCGCCCGACATATCGCGCCAAAAGGCCCGCGGCGCCGGGACGCCACGGGCCTTGGGCAGAGCCGAAGTCAGAGCACGATCACCGTGCGCAGCACCTCGCCGCGCTCCATCTTGTGGAACGCGTCCTCGACGTCGCCGAGGCCGCCGGTCTCCGTCACGAACTTGTCCAGCGGCAACCGGCCCTGCAGGTGCAGGTCCACGAGCATGGGGAAGTCGCGGGAGGGCAGGCAGTCGCCGTACCAGCTCGACTTCAGCGCCCCGCCCCGGCCGAAGACCTCCAGGAACGGCAGCGTGAGCTGCATGTCGGGGCGCGGCACGCCGACGAGGACCACGGTGCCGGCCAGGTCGCGGGCGAAGAAGGCCTGCTCGTACACCTGCGGCGACCCCACCGCCTCGACGACCACGTCGGCGCCGTGGCCGCCGGTCAGGGCCCGGATCGCCTCGACCGGGTCCGTCTCGCGCGAGTTGATCACGTGGGTCGCGCCGAACTCGGTGGCCCAGTTGAGCTTGCGCACGTCCACGTCCACGCCGATGATCGTCGACGCGCCGGCCAGACGGGCGCCGGCGATGGCCGCGTTGCCCACCCCGCCGCAGCCGAAGACGGCCACGGAGTCGCCGCGCCCGACGTTGCCGGTGTTGACGGCGGCGCCGATGCCGGCCATGACGCCGCAGCCGAGCAGCCCCGCGACCGTGGCGGGGGCCCGCGGGTCGACCTTCGTGCACTGGCCGGCGGCGACCAGCGTGTGCTTGAGGAAGGCGCCGATGCCCAGGGCGGGGGACAGCGGCGTGCCGTCGGCCAGCGTCATCTTCTGCTTGGCGTTGTGGGTGTTGAAGCAGTACCACGGACGCCCGCGCAGGCACGCGCGGCACTGCCCGCACACGGCGCGCCAGTTGAGGATCACGAAGTCGCCGGGGGCCACGTCGGTCACGCCGGGGCCGACGGACTCGACGATGCCCGCGGCCTCGTGCCCGAGCAGGAACGGGAAGTCGTCGCTGATGCCGCCCTCGCGATAGTGCAGGTCGGTGTGGCAGACGCCGCAGGCCTGCACCTCGACCCGCGCCTCACCGGGTCCGGGCTCCGGGACGATGATGGTTTCCAAGCTGACCGGCCGGCCCTTGCCGAGGGCGACCACGCCTTGCGTCTCGATAGGCATAACTGAGGTCCTACCATGCCTTCCATGAGTGCGGAGGAACTGCGGCGCGTTGCGAAGGACAGTTTCGGCTGGGAGCGTCTGCGCGACGAGCAGCTGCGGGCGATGGAGGCGCTCATGGCGGGCCGCGACGCCCTCGCCGTGCTGCCGACCGGCGCGGGCAAGTCCGCCATCTACCAGGTGCCGGCCCCGCTGCTGCCCGGGCCGACGATCGTCGTCTCGCCGCTGCTCGCGCTGCAGCAGGACCAGATCGCCTCGCTGACCGCGCGCAACCAGGAGGAGCTCGTCGCCGTGCGGCTGTCCTCCGCCGAGGGCAAGACCGAGCGCGCGGAGGCGCTGGAGTCGCTGCGCAAGGGCGACGCCGAGTTCGTCTTCCTCACTCCCGAGCAGTTCGCCGACCCGGCCCGCGTCGCGCAGATCAAGGCGCTCAAGCCCAGCCTGGTCGCGGTCGACGAGGCGCACTGCGTCTCCGCGTGGGGCCACGACTTCCGGCCGGACTACCTGCAGCTCGGCCAGTTCATCCGCGAGCTCGGCCGCCCGCCGATCGTGGCGCTGACCGCGACCGCCTCGCCGCCGGTGCGCGAGGACATCATCGAGCGCCTGGGCCTGCGCGACCCGGAGGTCGTGGTCACCGGCCTGGACCGCCCCAATCTGTACCTGGAGTCGGTGCACTGCCCCGACGAGGAGACGCGCCTGCGCCGCCTCATCGCCCGGGTGCGGGAGTCCGCCCCGCCCGGCATCATCTACGCGCCGACCCGCCGCGCCACCGAGGAGCTGGCGGAGAAGCTCGGCCACGAGGGCATCCCGGCCGTCGCCTACCACGGCGGCATGAGCGCCGGCGAGCGCGAGCGGGCCCACGAGGCGTTCCTCGCCGACGAGGTGCCGATCATGGTGGCCACCACCGCGTTCGGGATGGGCATCGACAAGCCCAACATCCGCTGGGTCAACCACGTGTCGCTGCCGGACTCGCCGGACTCCTACCTGCAGGAGATCGGCCGCGCCGGGCGCGACGGGCAACCGGCGAACGTCCTGCTGCTGCACCGTACCGAGGACACCGGTCTTCGGAAGTTCTTCACCAACGTCTCCGTCGACCGCGACGAGGTCGCCTCGCTCGCGGCCCTGCTGCGGGCCGCGAAGGAGCCGATGACCCGCGACGAGCTGGAGGAGCGCACCGGGCTCGGCGAGCGCCGGCTCGGGCAGCTGCTCGCCCTGCTGGAGGAGGTCGGCGGCGCGCGGATGCTGCACGGGGGCAAGGTGAAGGCCCCGCGCTGGGCGCCGACGCCGGCCAAGGCCGCCGAGCTGGCCGAGGCGCAGGCCGAGCGGCAGCAGACGACGTCGCGCTCGCGGCTGGACATGATGCGCAACTTCGCCGAGACCGAGCAGTGCCGCGGCCGCACGCTGCTGGCCTACTTCGGCGAGCACCTCGAGGGCATCTGCGGGCACTGCGACAACTGCACCGACGGCAGCGCGGCCGCGGGGCTGGCCGCGGCGCAGGACGCGCCGTTCCCCATCCACGCCGAGGTCCGCCACGGCGAGTGGGGCAAGGGCGTCGTGCTCTCCTACGCCGGCGAGCAGATGACGGTGCTGTTCGAGCAGGTCGGGTACAAGACCCTGTCCGTTCCCGTGGTCAGGCAGCACCGGCTGCTGCGGAAGGCGTAGCGCCGCGCAGCACCCCGCCCGAGGCCGTGAGCACCTCGTCGAGGTCGGCGGCCGGCAGCGGGCGGGAGAAGTGGAAGCCCTGCGCCTGCGGGCAGTCCAGCTGGCGCAGGCGCTCGGCCTGCTCCGGCGTCTCGACCGCCTCGGCGATGGAGGACAGCCGCAGGCTGTTGCCCAGCTCGACGATCGCGCGGGTGAACGCGAGCTCCTCGGCCATCCCGCCGCCGGGCGTGAACGCGCGGTCGATCTTGAGGATGTCGACCGGCAGGTGGCGCAGGTAGGCCAGCGAGGAGTACCCGGTCCCGAAGTCGTCCACGGCGACGCGCACGCCCTCGGCCCGCAGCCGGGTGAGCGTCGCCGTCACGTCGTCGGCCCCGGACCCGCTCGCCCCGGCGCTCACCAGCACGGTCTCGGTGATCTCCATGATCAGCGCCGTTCCGGGCAGCCCGGCGTCGCGCAGTGCCCCGATCACGGTCTGCGCGAAGCCCGCCTCGCGCAGCTGGCGGCCGGAGACGTTCACGGTGACCGCGATGCCGAAGCGCTCGTACCACGTGCGCACGTCCCGGCACGCCCGCCGCAGCACCCAGGTGCCGATGGGCACGATCAGGCCGTACTGCTCGGCGACCGGGATGAAGTCCAGCGGCGGCACCGCCACGCCGTCGCGGTTCCAGCGCAGCAGCGCCTCGACCGCGGTCACCCGCCCGGTCGCGAGATCCACCACCGGCTGGTAGTTGACCGTGAACTCCTCGGCCGCGATGGCCCGGCGCAGGTCGGCGGCGATGCGCAGGTGCTCGGTGCGCTCGCTGGCCAGCCGCTCCTCGTACGCGGCGAGCTGGTTCTTGCCGGCCGCCTTGGCCGCGTACAGGGCCAGGTCGGCGTTGCGCAGCGCCTCCGACGGCGTCGCGGGCGCGGCGAAGAGCAGCGACCCGACGCTCGCGGTGACCGTCAGCTCGCGCTCGTGCACGGTGACGGGCCGGCCGAGCTCGTCGATGATCCGCCGCCCGGCCGCCGCGACCCGCTCGGCGTCGGCGTCCTCCATGAGGACGGCGAACTCGTCCCCGCCGAGGCGGGCCAGCGTGTCCGACACGCGCACGATCCCGACGAGGCGCGCCGCGACCTCGATCAGCAGCGCGTCGCCGGCCGGGTGGCCGTACGAGTCGTTGACGTCCTTGAAGCCGTCCAGGTCCAGCAGCAGCAGGCCGTGCGCGGCGCTGGTGCGGGTGAGCGCGTGCTCGAGCCGCTCCTGCAGCAACGCGCGGTTGCCGAGCCCGGTGAGCGCGTCGTGCAGCGCGCGGTGCGTGAGTTGCTGCCGGAGGGTGTCCTGTTCGCGCAGCGCCTCGCCGAGCGCGACGGCGTGGGCGTCGAGCTCGAGCACCCGGCGGTTGGCGAAGCGCACGAGCTGGCTGAGCCGGGCGATGAGCAGCACCGAGGTGACCACGGAGGTGGCCAGCGGGACGATCACCCACCAGCGCGACGGCAGCGGCCGGGCGACGAGCAGCATGGTGATCGCGACCGCGGGGCCGACGAGGGCCAGCACGGAGTACACGTAGACCCGATGGCGCGGGATGACGTGCTGCGCGCGCTCGGGCCGGCCGGCCGCCCCGGCCATCGAGGGGTGCAGGGCGGCGGTGCCGATGAGGGTGTACGCGCACAGATAGAGCACCGTCGAGAGGCTGTCCCCGCTCGTCCCGCCGGTCCAGGCGACGGCGGCGTAGTAGACCACGTCGCCGGCGATGACCGTGGCCAGTGCGAGCGACACCAGGGCGTGCGCGGGGCTGCGCACGGCCGCGGTGAAGATCATGCGCGCGGCGAGCACGACGAGGATCAGGTCGATCGTGATGTACGTCAGGTGGCTGGCCAGATGCGCGGCGTCCAGGCGCCGCTCGAAGACCAGCGGGTGCACGACGAACGTCCAGGACAGCGCGGCCACCCCGGACGCGACGATCCCGGAGTCGATGAACCGCTCGGCGCGCGGGCGGGCCGGGTCGGGCCGCACCCAGCCGAGGGTGCCCAGGGCCATGAGGAGATAGGAGGCGAGGAACGGCAGGTCCTTCCAGGCCGGGAAGGTGAGCCGGCCCATGAGGACGATCTGGACCGCGTAGAGCACCGCGGCGCCCACCGAGCACCACAGCGTGGCGGCGAAGAGTCTCCAGCTGCGCCGCTCGGCCGGGCGGTAGCGGCGCATCCCGGCGGTGACGGCCACGGCGGCCGCGACCCCGACGAGCGTGTAGAGCCCCTGGCGCGCCATGACCGGCAGGAACCCGCCGACCGCGACGGCGCCGAGCCCGAGGCCCGCGTACCAGCGCCAGGCGGCCATCGTTCTCCCTGCGGTTGGGGCTTTTGTCCGTTATGTTCGTCACGGGGCATCGGCTGTGTTCCTATCGGCAGCCGATGACGCGGACGTGAGGATTCGCGCGGGGGCGCGGGGGTAGGGGGCGGCGATGAAGGTGGCACTCCTCGGACCGATCGCCTGGCGCACGCCCCCGCGGGCGTACGGGCCGTGGGAGCAGGTCGTCTCGCTGCTGGCCGAGGGCCTGGTCGCCCGCGGCGTGGACGTCACGCTCTTCGCGAGCCTCGACTCCGTCACCACCGCCCGCCTCGACGGCGTGGTGCGCCGGCCGTACAACGAGGACGCGAGCTACGACGGGCGCGTCTGGGAGGCCATCCACATCGCCCGCTGCTTCGAGCGCAGCGGCGAGTTCGACCTGGTGCACAACAACCTCGACTGGCTGCCGCTGGCGATGAGCGGCTTCTGCCGCAGCCGGCTGCTGACCACCGTGCACGGCTTCTGCTCGCCGGCGATCCTGCCCGCGTACCAGCGCGCGCGGTCGGCCTTCGTCTCGATCTCCGACGCCGACCGGGGGCCGGGGCTGGACTACGCCGCCACGATCTACCACGGCATCGACGTGCGCCAGTTCCCGTTCCAGCCGGCGCCGGGGGAGACGCTGGTGGCCTTCGGCCGCATCCACCCGGACAAGGGCACCGCCGAGGCCGTGCGGATCGCCCGCGCGACCGGGCGCCGGCTGCTGATCTGCGGCCCGATCCATGACGAGGTGTACCACGAGCGGGAGGTGCTGCCGCACGTCGACGGCGAGCAGATCGTCTACGGCGGCAACGTCGGGCCGGCCGAGCGGGCCGGGATCCTGGGCTCCGCCGCGGCGCTGCTGCACCCGATCGGGTTCGCCGAGCCGTTCGGGCTCTCGGTGGTCGAGGCGATGGCGTGCGGTACGCCGGTCGTCGCCTATCCGCTCGGCTCGATGCCCGAGATCGTCGACGAGGGGGTCACCGGCTACCTGGCCGCGGACGCCGCCGAGGCGGCCGGGGTGCTCGACGACGCGCTGAAGCTGGACCGGGCCCGGGTGCGCGCCCGGGCGCTCGAGCGCTTCTCGGCCGACCGCATGGTGGACGACTATCTGGCGCTCTACCGGCGAATGCTGGGCTGAATCCCTCAAGGGTTCCCGGCGGTGGCCGACCTTCACAGTGTGCGGCGCCCGCGGCTTTCGACGCGGTAACGCGGACGGCTCGGCTCCGGCAGCGACGTGGCAGGCTGCCGGAGCCGATGCCTTCCCGTTCCCGGTTCCGGCTCCCTTTCCGTGATCGAAAGCTGGCGTTGCGTCACCGGTATCCCTAAGCTCTGCGGGGCGGAGGGATACTGTGAGTACTGTCGATGTCACCGAGCGGCTCGACCTCGTCGGGCAACTGATCGTGGGCTGGGACTTCCCGGGCGCCCGGACCGAGGTCCAGCGCCTGCTCGACGAGCCCGGCCTGTCCGACGACGACCGGCTCACCGCGCGCCGGTTCCTGGCCGAGGTGCTGCGCGAGCTCGGCGAGCTCGACGCCGCCTACGACCTCGCCGAGGCGGTCGCGAGCCAGGCCGAGCGGCGCTACGGTCAGACGCACCCGCGCACGGTGCACGCGGTCGCGGTGCTGGCCGCCGTCCGCCACGACTACGACGAGTGGGACGAGGCCGAGCGGCTCTACCACCGCGTGCTCGACAGCGGCGTGGACGAGGACGGCCCGGACCCGGCCGCCCGGGCCGTGCGCCTGGCCCGGGTCAACCTGGCCCTGCTCCAGCGCGACCGGGGCGAGACCACCTCGGCCCTGGCCCTGCTCAACGCCGCGTACGTGATCCATCGGCGGGAGTACGGCGCGGAGGACCTCGACACGATCCGCATCGCGGCGGAGCTGGCGGCGCTGCTGTACGCCACCGGCGACGTGCTGCAGGCGCGCCGGCTGTTCACGCTCGCGCACGCGGCCGCCCGGGCGCGGCTCGGCACCCGGCACCCGTTCACGAAGGCCGTGGAGTGGGAGCTGGCCGCCGTCGAGCCGCCCATGCCCTCGGCGCCCATCTCGATGCCCCCGCCGCCGGTGGTCGTCGACCCGGTGGTGCCCGCCCCTCCCGTCCCTCCCGCGCCTCCCGCACCGGTGCGCCGGGCTCCCGCGCGCCCAGTTCCCGCACGCCCGGCTCCAGCACCTCCGGCTCCGGCGTCGCGGGAGCCGTCGTCGCTGCGGTCGGTGTGGCCGCTGTTATGCCTGGTCGTGCTGCTCGCGGCGGTGTTCGCGGGGCTGCTGGTGTGGCACCACGAGGGGCCGCCGGACCCGTTCGCGGCCGGGCCGACCTCGGCCGCCTCCTCCGCCGCCCCGTTCGCCGTCGCCGGCCTGCGCATCGAGGACGGCGGCCGGGAGCTGACCGTCACCTGGGCCGCGCTGCCGGTGAGCGTGGTGATCGCGCTCTCCCGCGCGGGCGGCCCCGCCGCCGTCCTCGGCACCCTCCCGCCCGGCACCGCCGAGTACGTGGTGCGCGACGTCGACCCCGCCGCGGCCTACTGCGTGGTCCTCGGCCCCGTCGACGAGGCGGTCTCGATCACGCCCGCCACGTCAGCGTGCACGGCCGGTCGCGGATAGTTTCCGACCCGGCGGTGCGCGTAACGCAAGGTTCGCCGGGTATAGTCGCGGCGATGCGGCTTACAGACCGGACCCTCAATCTGCTGCCGGAGCAAGTGGCCTCGCTGCTGCGCAAGCGGCGCGAGACGGTGAAGTTCATCATCGTCGGCGGCTTCTGCTACGTGGTCAGCCTGGTCCTCAACTACGGGCTGCGGCTGACGGTGATGGAGCACAAGCCGGTCACCGCACTGACGATCGCCAATGTCATCGCGACGGTGGTCTCGTATTTCCTCAACCGCGAATGGTCGTTCCGCACGCGCGGCGGCCGGCGGCGGCACCACGAGATGCTGCTGTACACCGTGGTGAACGGCATCGGCGTGGCGCTCAACTCGGCGCCGCTGTGGGTGGCGCAGTACATCTTCGGTCTGCACACGCCGAACGTGAGCCCGGCGGTCGAAGAGGTCTCGGACTTCATCTTCGGCATGGTCATCGGCGTGGCCGTGGCCATGGTGTTCCGCCTGTGGGCCTACCGGGTCTGGGTGTTCCCGCACGACGACGTGCGGCCGGCGCCGAAGCGCTACGAGGTCCCGTCGCAGACCGCGTCCGTCCCGGCTCCGTCGTCCGCCTCGGACACTTCGAACGCCTGACGCTTTCATGTGCGCCTCGGTCTCTGGCGCCGCTGTCTCGCGCTTCGGTCCTGTTTCGCGCCCCGGTCCTGGGCGCTGCTGTCTCGCGCTTCGGCCCTGTCTCGCTTCGGTCCTGTTTCGCGCTTCGGTCAGAACACGATGTGGTCGCTGTCCGGCTCGGCCGGGGCACCCAGCATCTCGTGGACACCCGCGATGCGCAGCTGCCGGTGCACGAACGGACTGGCCCGCCACACCACCACGCGCACGCCCTCGGCCCCGGCCTCCCGCTGCGCCGCGACGAGGGCCCCGACGGCCGCCGAGTCCAGGAACGTCACCAGGCCCAGATCCACGCGCAGTGAGCTCGGCCGCCGGTCGGTCGCGGCCGACACGATTTCCTGACGCAGCGTGGCCGCGTTGCTGTGGTCGATCTCGCCCCGGACGGAGAGTACGGTCGATCCGTCCATCACGACGTTGATCGTCACCGACATACTCATGGCGCACCCCAGCTTGTCACGCGATCAGCATAAAAGCACTTCGGGTCGTGCGCAGCGGGCGGCGTGCCAAGGTTCACCGGTGCGAGCGTCGGTGGCCGCCGAATTCCTCCGTAGCCGTGCGTGACCATGCACGCAGCGTGGTCGAGCCGCGGTAACTCCGGCGTTCTCATCTCCGGCGCGGACCTGCGTCGGCCCGGCTTCACCTGGGCGGCAACGGCCCGCCGCCCCCGCGCGCGGCTCAGAACTTCGGCTTCGGCGGTTCGCCGGGGATGTGATCCGGACAGTGCAGCCGCAGCTCGCGATACCCGAACGGCGCGTCGACGAACCAGCAGTGATGCGGCGCAGGCGTGCCGGGATGCCGGTACCCGTCGAAGAACCGGCACGACAGGCACATCCGGGTGACGGGAATGCTGCCCTGCTGCTGCATCAACCCGATCTTCGCCGTGACCATGCGCAGCAGCCGCGCCTGCTGGCCGTCGCTCAACCCCTCGACCTCGCCCAGCAGCTGATCGGCCCAGTTGGCGGGCGCCGGCGTGGTGGACAGCCCCCGGTCGGTGGCGGCCACGCGCATGTCCCGCGCCGCGTACGAGGGCGCGGGCCGCATCTCGACCAGCCCCTCGGCGATGAGCGGCGAGAGCAACGCCATCGTGGCGGCCACGGTGGCACCGAGATCCCCGGCGAGGTCGGACAGCCGGTACTCCCGGTCCCGCCGCCCGAGCAGCAACATCACCTGGCGGTGCGCGGGCGGCAACCCGTGCGCGGGCTCGGGCCCGTCAACGGGCGCCATGACGGCAACCCGGACCAAACCGGCGACGAGCTTCTGGGCCTGCGCTTCCATCGGCACGGGGCAACCTCCAACATTCAGCACCCTAGTCCCGCACGTCGATCCATGGGAACGAGACAGATGAAAATGTCGCACCAACGACGGAGTGCTGCTCGGGATGCCCGCCCGAAGCCGCGCGACCACGCAGCCGGCGACCGCGGACCGCCGCAGGTTCGCCAGGGCGGCCGAGGGGGGCGCCGGACACGGGGCGACCGGCCCGGTGCCGCTTTGGACAGAAAGAGCCTGCGGAATACGCAATCCCGCCCCTGCGAGCCGTCTTTCTGGGTGCCCGCTTCCTGGGCGTTGTCTCCTTGCGCGAAATCCGATTTTCCCGAAACGTCGGACCAAAAGGCGTAGGCTCTGCGCACCAGGCAAGGTGCAACGGGGGTTACGAATGCGGGTAGCACGGGTGGTTGCGTCAGCGGCGGTGCTGCTGGCGGCGGTCGGCGCGGGCGAGGCGGCGGCGCCCGGAAGCGCGCTCGCGGCCCCCGAGGCGCAGAACGCGAAGACGATCCGTCTGGTGCTGACCGTGGCCAAGGGCGAATCGACCAAGCCCGCACAGCGCCGCGCGTCGCTGACCTGCCAGCCCGCCGGGGGCAGTCACCGCCAGGCCCGCAACGCCTGCCAGCAGCTCGCCAAGGTCGGCGGCCGGATCGACAAGCTCCAGAGCGACGGCGGTATGTGCATGATGCTGTGGGACCCGGTGACGGTGACCGCGAACGGCACGTGGAAGGGCCGCAAGGTCGCCTACACCCATACCTTCAGCAACGCCTGCACGCTGAGCACGACCACCGGCTCCGTCTTCAGCCTCTGAGCCCGGCCCACAACCGCCACCGGCCGGGCCCGCGCCCGGCCGGCGGGTGTCGGACCAGAGCGCTCACAATGACGGCTCGCTCCTGAGCCCAACACTCCCGCGCGCATGCACACCGCGCACACCGCGAGCCAGGGCAGGTCGACGCCGCCGGCGACGAGGGTGGGCGCGAGGTCCGAGGCGCCGGGGGCGTGGCGGCGCGCCACACACTCGCACCCGCACCCCACCCGCACCCGCACCCGCACCCGCACCCGCACTCGCGCCGAGCCTTGAACTCAGCCCTTGAAGACGCCCAGCTGCTTGAAGTCGTGATTCGGGAAGATGGCCGCCGAGTCGCCGACGCCGAAGCGCTTCTTCAGCATCTCGGCCAGGATGTCGCGGTAGTCGTTCGCGCCGGCCACGTCGCCCTGGTCCAGCGACGACGGGGACAGGCCGGGCCAGTTGCCGTGGACCTTGCCGCCGTTGAGACCACCACCGAAGAGCAGCATCGCGTTGCCGTGTCCGTGGTCGACGCCCACGTTGCCGTTCTCCTGCACGCGCCGGCCGAACTCGCTCATCGTGATGATGGTCGTGTTGTCCAGCAGCGGCCCGATGTCGGTGCAGAACGCGCCGATCGCGTCGGACAGGTTCGTCAGCGAGTTCTTCATGTCGCCGCCGTCGACGCGGCCCAGGTTGGTGTGCATGTCCCAGCCGCCGACGTCGAGCGCCGCGATGCGCAGGCCGACGCCCGCCTTGAGCAGCTGAGCGATGTCGCGCAGACGGTCGGCCAGGCCGCCGCCGGGGTACTGGACACCTTCCGCCGGCCGGTACTGCGTGTTCGCGAGCTTCTGCGCGGTCGAGATCGCCTGCAGCGTCGAGCCCGCCGTCCCCGCCAGCGGATGGTCCAGCCCGGTGTACAGCGTCTTGAGCGCATCCATCGTCTGCGTGCGCATGTTGTCGTTGTCGATGCGGAAGTCGCGCATGCCGTTGAGCACGATCGCCTGCTCGCCGCCGACGAGTGAGCGCGGCAGCGCCGAGCCCTGCGCGATCGCGCGGAACGTGGTGCCGGGGCCCATCTGCGCGAGCACGCGGTCGAGCCAGCCGGTGCGGACCGCGACCGAGGCGGCCCCGCGCTCGAGAGCGTCCTGGGCCTGGAAGTGGCTGCGGGAAGCGTCCGGCGAGGCGACCGCGTGTACCGCCGCCATCTTCCCCGCGTCCCAGAGGGGATACAGCGAGGTCATCGCCGGATTCAGCCCGAAGCCGCGCCCGGCCGCCTTCATCGAGGCCATCGGCACCGCGATGTTCGGCCGCATCTGCCGGTAGTTCGGGTCGTCGCCGGGCGCCACGACCGACAGGCCGTCCATGCCGCCGCGCAGGAAGATGACGATGAGCGTGTTCTTGTTGTCCTCGGGCGCGGCGAACGACACCCGGCTGGTCACCAGCTGTGTGCCGAGCGCGGCCACGCCGACGAAACCGGCGCCCTGCACGAGCCGGCGGCGGGTGAAGCCCTTGCTCCACTTGTCGCGCTCGGCCGCGAGTTCGTCGGTGACCTTCTCGGCGTGCACGCGAATGGCCGCCTCGCACAGGTTCGGCCCATGGCGATGCAGCTCTTCAAGGCTTTTCGGCCGCCGCTCGCCATCAGGCACTGAGCGATCGGACAGTGAGCGATCGTGCAGCGAACGATCGTGCAGTGAGCGATCGTTCGGCGAGCCGTCCCAAGCTGAGCGTTCGTGCGGCGAACGCTCAGAAAACGCGCGATCGCGCGAAGCGCCATCACCAAGTGAGCGTTCGTGCGGCAAACGCGCAGAAGACCCGCGATCGCGCGAAGCGCCATCACCAAGTGAGCGTTCGCGCATCGAGCGACCACGAGACGAACCGCCGGCCCCCGAGCCAGAAGCGAAACCCCCCGAAGCAGAGCCGTCCGAAGCAGAGCTGTCCAAAGCAAAACCGTCGGAAGCGGAGCCGTCAGGAAAAGAGCTCATGGGCCTCACCGCAGCGCGTGGTAGACGGAGTCGAGAATCAACGGCGCAAGCAGGGGCAACTTGCCGCCGAGGTTGTTGTCGGTGATCCGGGCATCGGCCTTGGACCCGAGAAACTTGATGAGCGCGTCCTTCTCGCCCGCCTGCATCGGCTGGAACACGAGCCGGTTCGCGAGCACATCGAGATACGTCCCGAGCGTCGCCGCCGGCTGCGCGACAAGACTGTCCGCCTTCGGGTTGTTCAGACCCTTCCACTGCTGCTGCACAAACGCGCGATGCGCGTTCCACGTCTCCAGCATGCCGGCGGCCGAGCTCCACGCCGTGGCCACGTCCGGATACCCGTCCGGCGGCCCCCAGCCCAGCGGCGGCTGCCCGAGCTTGTTGGTGAAGTTGTAGAGGTCATCGAGGGCCTTGGCGGTGTCCGAGCCCGGAGTGGTACCGACGACACGCCCCGTGGCGATGAAGTTCTCGAGCGGGCGGCGCGTCTTGAGGCCGGTCGCGATCCAGAACTCCAGCGACTGGAACAGCACCCTCAGGACCGGCACGATGGCCGAGCCGCTCTCCTGGTACGTCTTCGCCAGCCGATCCACCAGCCCCTGCGGCGGCGTGTCGCACACAAACCGCACACACAGCTTGCGCGCCACGTACCGCGCCGTCGACGGGTGTGTCGCCAGGTACAACAGGTAGGCGTCCCCGACCGCGAGCCCGTCCTTGGCGGACTTGTTGGCGTGCTGGAACCCCAGCACCTTCACCGCCCCGGTCCAGTGCTTGTTCCCGTCGTACTTGAACGTGCCGTCCCGCGTGGCGGTGCGCCCGGTCATGAGGTAGGCCGAGTTGCGCACGTCCTTCTCGTTGTACCCGCCGTCGATGCCGACGGTGTGCAGCTCGAGCAACTCCCGGCCGTAGTTCTCGTTGACGTTGCGCTTGTCCGAGGAGGTGTTGTCGAGGTACCGCATCATCGCCGGATCCCGGGCCGACGCGATGAGCATGTCGGAGAACTTGCCCAGCGCGTGCTTGCGGATCACGCCGGTGTCGTAGGGTCCGCGCACGTCCCAGCCGCCGTCGAACGGGCTCGTGACGTTGAGGTGGTTGTTCCAGAAGTCGACCATCACCTCGAGCAGCTGGCGGCTGCTCCACATCTGCCGCGCGATGACCGCCCGCGTGAGCTCCATCATCGGCTTGTTGTCGCCGTCCTTGACCGTCGAGCGGATCTCCGCCGTGGTCATGGTCGCGGTCGGCACGGCCTTGAGCGCGGCGTCGGCGACCGGGTCGTCGATCTTGTCCGGCTCCAGCTGCTGGTCGATCCAGGCGTCGATGCCGATCTGCTTGACCAGCGCCACGTCGCCCGGGGTCGGGCCGAAGGTGGCGCGGCGCAGCAGGTGCAGCACCGGGTCCCGGTTCAGCGGGGTCGGGAAGCGCGGCGTGGCCCGCATCGCGGCGACGGCCGCGGCCGACGGCGTGTCGGCGATGCCCGACGCGCCGAGGTCGTTCAGATCGCCCTGTCCGCTTGTGTAGCTCGCGTCGCGGTTGGAGAACGAGCCCGCGTCGCGGGGCGAGACGTTGCCGCCGCCGCTGCCGGTCTTGACGAAGTCGCCGGGGTCGGCGGGCGGCTGGCCGAACACGGCCGCGGCCCCGGTGCCGAGCGCCCCGAGCGCGATGGCGCCGCCGCCGAGCGCCATGAGCGCCTGGCGCCGGTTGCGGGTCAGCTCGTGCAGGGCGGGCCGTCCGGTGCGCATCCACGCGGGCGCGGGGCCCCCGGCCTTCCGCCTCGGCGCGTCGCCCGCCACCTGCTCGTCCTGCTTCTGCTGCAGGATCCGGGGCACCGGGAACTCGCCCGTGAAGTCGGAGAAGAACGCGCCCTTGACCTTCTTGGGCGCGTCGCCCGGCTCGTCGTCCGGGAAGAGCCGCTCTGGCACGTTAGCGAATCTAGTGAGCCGCTGATCGGGCCTCAAGCGGCGTGGCGCGAGGACGCCTCAACTTTGCCTTTCTTCTTGCTTAAGTGTGTCGCCTTTCCCGTGAATGAGGGCAAACCCGGCGTTCACTCAAAGTCATCTCTTCCGTACCGAGTGCTAGGGATGGTACGCATAAGTAACCGGACTATGGCAGGGGGTAGCGGTGCTGGTCGATGCTGCTCCCGCCGGGCGCCCCGCGGGGCCGCGCCTGGCGACCGTGCTGCTCCTGCCCCTGCTCGGCCTGCTGGCCGCCGCGGGCGTGGCCGCATACCTCTACACCGGGCCGAGCGGGCGGATGGACGACCCGCGCGCGGCCGTCACCGCCGGCGTGGCCGCCGACCGAGCCGCGACCGAGCTGTCCAAGGAGCGCCTGGCCGCGCTGAGCCTGCTGCTCACCGGCTCCGACCAGGCCCGCGCCGCGTACAACGCGCAGGTCGCGGCCACCGACGCCGCGCTGCCGGCCGGGCCCGACGCCGCGCTGCCGGCCAGGCCCGACGGGCTCGCGGACCTGCGCGCCCGGGTGGCCGTGGCATCGCAGGAGGTCGCGGCGGGCGACTTTCTCATGCAGTACACCCAAATGATCAGCGAGTTCGTGGCGCTCCGGCAGGATCTGCCGCACGCGGCCGCCCCGGCGCCCGTGCACGCCGCGATGCGCGCTTCTGGCTGGCTCGCCGTCGCCCGCGAACAACTCGCGCAGATTCAGCTGCTCGAACGCCGCGGCGCCGACACCCAGGCCTGGCACGAGAACCTCGCCGCGCACCGGGCCGCCCACCTCGACGCCCTGCGCCGCTTCGCCGAGACCGCCCCCGCGGCCTGGCGCGACCGCCTCGCCCACGTGCCGAACGGCCTGGCCGGCGACCCGCAGCCGGCACTGGACGCGCTCACGGACCTGACCGCGTACGCGGGCGCCGACGAGTCCCGCCTCGCCGGCTCTGCACGCAACGAGCAGAACCGGACGCTCATCCTTGGCCTCGCCGCGGTGCTCGCGGTCGCGGCCGGCTCGATCGCACTGGCCGTTCGCGCAGCCCGGGCCGCCCGCACGCCCCGCCCGCGATCGTCGCCGCCGCTCGATCCCGAGGAGTTCCAGGTCGTACGGCAGGAGGCCGCCCGGGCCGTGGCGGAACAGGCTGCCCTGCGCGCCGGCACCTCCGCCGCGGTCATCGGCCTGGCCCGGCGCAGTCAGCGGCTCGCCGACGAGCTCGTGCACCATCTCGACGCGGCCGAGCGCGACGAGGCCGACCCGGACCGCCTGGGCCAGCTCTTCGCCCTGGACCACCTGGCCACGCGAATCCGCCACGACAACCAGCGCCTGCTCGTGCTCGCCGGCGCCGACACCGGCGTGGGCCGCCGCGACCCGGTGAGCCTGCTGAACCTGCTGCGCGCCGCCCAGTCGCGGATCGAGGACTACCCACGCATCGAGTACTCGATGATCGCCCCCGACGTCCACGTGGCCCCCGACGCCGTCGACGACGTCGTGCACGTGCTCGCCGAGCTGTTCGACAACGCCACCCGCTACGGCCCGCCCGACCGCCCGGTGCTGGTCGAGGGCCGCCGCGAGGGCGCCGGCGCCGTCGTGGAGGTCGCCGACCGCGGCCCCGGCCTCGACCGGCAGCGCCTCGCCGAGCTCAACGCGCGCCTCGCCGATCCGCCCCCGCTGGACGCCGCCGAGGCCCACCGCACCGGCCTCGCGGTCGCCGCCCGCCTGGCCGCCCGCCACGGCCTCACCGTCACGCTGCGCCCGCCCCCATCCGGACACGGTTTGCGCGCGATCGTGCAACTCCCCGCCACGCTGGTCCTGGACGCGCCCGCCCCGGCCGCCGGCCCGCCCGTCGCGCGCCGGCTCCCGCCGCGACCGTTCGAGCGCGGACAGGTGCTTCCCGGCGGCGAGCCCGTGGACGTACCGCACCCGCGCTCGACCCTCGTCCCCGTCGTACCCGGTCCCGTGCACACCCCGGACGGCCCTACGGTGGACCTCGAACCCGCCGCCGCCAAGGAACTCATGACCGGCTACCAGCACGCGACCACGGAAGGACGATCTTCGGCATGACACCGACCACGGGGCTGGACTGGCTGCTGAGCGGCTTCACGCAACGCGTCACCGGCGTGCGCCACACCGTCGCCGTGTCGGGCGACGGCCTGCTCGTCGCGGCGTCGAACGAGCTGCCGCCGGAGCGCGCCGACCAGCTGGCCGCCATGGTCGCGGGCGTCGTCTCCCTGGCGCAGGGCCTGTCCGCCTGCACCGAGGCCGGCCCGGTTGTGCGAACGATCGTCGAAATGGGTCGGAGCCTGCTCTTCGTCATGGCCCTCGGCGAGGGCGACACGCTGGCGAGCCTGGCCGCGATGGTCCAGCCCGGCTGCGACGTGGGGCAGGTCGCCTTCGAGATGTCCGGCCTGGTAGACCAGGTCGGCGCGGCCCTGACACCGTCGACTCGCTGAGCCCCGCGCCCCGGTTCGGCCCAGCACTCGTTTCGCAGTTTTATTGCGCCACTTGTACCGTGCGGTCAGCGCCGCCCCTTTGCTCATTCGACTGCACGTTCCGTCCTCGCACCGGTCCGCCGCGCCTTTACCAGTCCTCTCGAGCCCTCTTCCTTATCCGCTCGAGCCCTGTCGGCGCGCCCATCCGCTCGAGCCCTGCCGGCGCGCCCATCCGCTCACGCCTATCCGGCCCGGGTCGGTCCTGCTCACGTCGATCCTGCTCACGTTTCTGCACTCGTGTCTCCGGCGGCCGTCGTTTCCCGCGCTCCTTGTCTTTGGCGCAGACGAACACCGCCGAATGCACGAAGCTGTTCGAGCCGAGCACAACAGCACCCGACTCGAACAGCCACCAGTGATCAGCTCAGCCCTATCTCATGGTCCTTGTTGATGTTCCGGTCATCGCGCAGCGGCACATAGGGCTCCTCCGCCGGCTCCATCCCCGCCTCGATCGCCCGCTCCCGCTCCAGCTCCGCGTCGAACTCGGCACCGAGCAGGATGGCGATGTTCGAGATCCAGAGCCACACGAGGAAGGCGATGATGCCGCCCAGGGTGCCATACGTCTTGTTGTACGACCCGAAGTTCGACACGTAGATCGCGAACCCGCCTGAGGCGACCAGCCAGATGAAGACGGCCAGCGCACCGCCCGGCGTGATCCAGCGGAAGCCGTGGTGGCGGGCGTTCGGCGAGGCCCAGTACAGGATGGCCAGGATCAGCATCACCACCAGGAGCAGCGCGGGCCACTTGACGATGTCGAAGATCTGCACCGACTCCTTCGACAGCCCGACCCAGCCGCCCGCCTCCTCGGCGAAGCGCCCGGTGAACACCACGCTCAGCGCGGCGAGCGCGATGAGCATGCCGACCCCGACGGTGATACCGAGGCGGATGGGCAGCACCTTCCAGATGGGCCGGCCCTCGGGTACGTCATAGATGGCGTTCGCCGCGCGCATGAACGCGCCGACATACCCCGACGCCGTCCACAATGCACCGAACAGACCGACGATCGCGAACAGCCCAGCCACGTGCGAGCCCCGCTTCAGCTCGCTGATCGCGTCGGTCATCGGCCCGGCGATCGAGCCGGGGAACAGATGCTGCACGTTCTGGAGCACGGCCGACTGTGTCGTGTCCGTCAGCAGCAGCCCGGAAAGCGACAGGAGCACCAGAATGCCCGGGAAAATGGACAGCACACCGTAATACGTGAGCGCGGCGGCCCAATCGCTCAGGTTATCGTTGTTGAACTCTTTGATTGTCCGTTTGAGCACTTCGAACCACGAGCGCTTACTGAGCTCGGTGGGACGGTCGGGACCACCCGACACAGGGTCGTCAGCAGTAGATTCGTCGTCAGCCATCGAGCGCCACCTCCAGGGTCCCTATGCCCCCACAGCCCTGCCCGTTAACGTTCAACCGAGCCCCTTCCGCCCCCGATGAGCGTCGTTTGCGCCCTGTCGCCCGATTCGGCGCCACGGCTCGCCCCCGGCCTATGTAAGCGCGAGCGAACCACAGAGCCGCAATGGCATCCCGTCGCCCGCGGGCTCACCCTCGTCCGGGGGACACCGCCGTCGGCGACGCGGACACCCGACCCAGGCGGCCGAGGCAGCTCACCATGACGATCCGGCCCGGCCCGCCAACACCATGACGCCGCGCACCTTGCCTGATGACGTTGCGCCTTCGATGGCCGAACGCGATTCGCCGAGCCCCGATCAGCGTGTCGCGAAGTCGTGGCCCGCCCGTTCGCGCACGCCGCCCCCGCTGACAACCACAAACACGTGGCTTCTGCGTCTCTGCGGGACGTGGTGGTGCGCGGGGTGGGGCTTCTGCGTCTCTGCGGGACGTGGTGGTGCGCGGGGTGGGGCTTCTGCGTCTCTGCGGGACGTGGTGGTGCGCGGGGTGGGGCTTCTGCGTCTCTGCGGGACGTGGTGGTGCGCGGGGTGGGGCTTCTGCGTCTCTGCGGGACGTGGTGGTGCGCGGGGTGGGGCTTCTGCGTCTCTGCGGGACGTGGTGGTGCGCGGGGTGGGGCTTCTGCGTCTCTGCGGGACGTGGTGGTGCGCGGAGTGGGGCTTCTGCGTCTCTGCGGGACGCGATGGTGCGCGGATCGGGCCCCGCAGTCCGCTCGGCCTTCGCTGGAATCGCACCAGCGTGTGCCCGCCACGCAGCCCGCACTGGCGTGTGCCAGCGTCACCAGAGCCGCCGGTCAAGCCTCGGGTGCAACCCTTCCAGCCCTGATGAGCGCACTCTGCACGGTGTCCACCAGCTCGGTGGCCCGGAACGGCTTGGCAATCACCGACGCGTCCTCCCCGAGCTCGATGACGGCGGCATCGAAATACGGCAGCCCGGACATGTACATGATGAGCGCATCAGGACTGCTGCCCCGCACGGCCTCGGCCACCTGAACCCCGGAGCCGTCATTGAGCTTCAGATCCGTGATGGCCAGGTCAATGCCCTTGGGATACTCGGCCAGCACCCGCTCGGCCCCGGCCAGCCCGGACGCGGTGAGCACCTCGGCTCCCGCCCGGGAAAGCACTCTGCGCACGATCTCGCACAGATCCGGCTCGTCGTCGACGACCAGGATGCGCAGGTGCTCGAGCATGTCCTCACGATATGCCGCGTACCGCGCACAAGCGCGCGGTTCCCTGAACGGCACCGCCTGCTCATTCGCACATGAAGTACCGTCCGAGCGGTCAACCCGCCAAACACGCGCGCCCGGCCTCGACACGAACAGGACCGGCTGCTCGTTCGCTCATTGCCTGCGGCCTCTCGCGGCCGCGCCATCCACGCCCGGCGTGCGGTTCCACGCGAGAACCGGGCCGGCTGCTTCTTCGCTCATCGCCCGCAGCTCGAACTCCACCACTACTCGCATCCGGCGCACGATCCCATGCGGACAGGACCGGCCGCTCGTTCGCTCATCACGCGCCGCTCCGACCGGCCCGGCGGTCTCCGCCAACAGCGCCTGGCTGTCTCCGCCAACAGGGCGCCGGCCGCCTCTGTCAACAGGCGTCAGCCGTCTCCGTCAACAAGGGCCTGGCCGACTCCGTCAATGAGACCCGGCCGTCCACGTCAACGAGCGGCCGGCTGCGCCGACTGCTAGCGTGCGGTTCCATGAACGGCGGCGGACGCTCATTCGCCGATCTCGTACGGTTCGAGCGGCCGCCCCCGCCCACGCCGGCGAGTCGGCGCCTGCGCCGGCTGCTGCTGCTCACCGCCATCGCGACCGTCGCCGTGGACGTGATCAACCTGCAGTACTCGGCGGAAGCCGGCTTCGGTCTCGGCGTACGCACATTCTGGGCGGTTCTGCGCGCAATCGGCTTCCTGTTCCTGATGCGCGAGGTGCGGTACGGCCGCCTGACCGCCCGCCCGCTCGGCCTGATCCTGGCCGTGACCACGGTGTTCGCCTCGGCGCGGCTGGTCCAGCCGAAGGAGGGCGACTTCCTGCCGCGGCTGCCGGTCGTGGCCGGCCTCGTCGTCGTCGTGGCGCTGTGCTCGGTCGTGGTGTGGCAGCTGTTCCGCTCGCCCGCGATCGACGAGCACCTGACCAGGCGCAAGCCGCGCCGCGTGGTGCCCCCATGGGTGTTGACCGCGCGCGTGGCCGCGCTGTCCTACTCCGCGCTCATGTTCGTTCCGTGCGCGGTCGCGCTCGGAACGCTGTTCGACACCCCGCGCCTGCGCCCGGAGATCTCGGTACCGCTGGTGGTGTCCTGGTTCGTGCTGGGCCTGGTGATCGGCCTGGTGGCGGGCATCATCAGCTTCGTGACCCTCTTCGGCCACGGTTGGGCCCGGCTGCTCCTTGCCCTGATTTCCGCATTCGTACTACTAGTGCAGCCCACGCTCTGCTACCTCCTCCTAGGCGTGGACGGCCTGATCCGCGACGGCACCCCGATGGTGATCGCGGCCCTGGTCTGTCTCTACGGCCTGGCCAGATCGCGCGTATCACCCTCGGCGTAGAATTTGATCTTGGATTCGATCAGCTCGAGGTCGGTCTGCAGAGCGGCGATCCGGTCGAGCACCTGCTGCCGATGCTCCTCCAGCAACACCCGCCGCGAGTCGAACGTGTCCGGCCCGACACGGCACAGCTCCGCATACCGCCGCATCTCCGCGATCGACATCCCAGTCGCCTTGAGCCGGGTGAGAATGCGCAGCATGCCGAGGTCGACGTCGGAATATCGGCGGTGCCCGTTCGTGCCGCGATCGGGCGGATCGAGCAGTCCCGCGCGCTCGTAGTACCGCAGCGTATGTGCACTCAATCCTGTGCGTTCGGACACTTCGGCGATCGTGTAACCCGGCTCCACAATTCCCAGTCTATTTGACTTAGAGCGCGCTCTAAGGGGGAACGTTGGTGGCATGCAAACGCGAAACCTCGGTGCACTGACCACGTCCGCGCTCGGCCTCGGCTGCATGGGGATGAGCGAGTTCTACGGGCCCGGCGACGACGCAGAGTCCATCGCCACCATCCACCGCGCGCTCGACCTCGGCGTGTCGCTGCTCGACACGGCCGACATGTACGGTCCGTTCACGAACGAACAGCTCGTCGGGCGCGCCATCGCCGGTCGGCGGGACGAGGTCGTGCTCGCCACCAAGTTCGGCATCCAGCGCGAGGGCGGGACGCGGCGCATCAACGGCAGCCCGGAGTACATCCGGCGGGCCGTCGACGCATCCCTGCAGCGCCTCGGCGTGGACCACATCGACCTGTACTACCAGCACCGCGTCGACCCGAGCGTGCCCGTCGAGGAGACGTGGGGCGCGCTGGCCGAGGCGGTCTCCGCGGGCAAGGTGCGCCACCTGGGCATCTCGGAAGCGTCACCGGAGAGTGTCCGCCGCGCGCACGCCGTGCACCCGATCACGGCCGGACAGTACGAGTACTCCCTCTGGAGCCGCGACCCCGAGGACGCGATCATCCCGCTGTTCCGCGAGCTCGGCATCGGCCTGGTCGCCTACAGCCCACTCGGCCGCGGCTTCCTCAGCGGCGAGATCACCAGCCCGGACCAGTTCGGCGCGGACGACTTCCGCGCGACCAACCCGCGCTTCCAGGGCGAGAACTTCCAGAAGAACATCGACCTCGTCGCCGAGGTCAAGCAGATGGCGGAGGCCAAGGGCGCGACCCCGGCCCAACTCGCCCTCGCCTGGGTGCTGGCCCAGGGCAACGACGTCGTGCCGATCCCGGGCACCAAGCGTCGTTCGTACCTCGAGCAGAACGTGGCCGCCCTGGACGTCCAGCTCACCGCCGACGACCTGGCGGCCATCGAGAAACTCTCCATCGGCCGCGACGTGGCGGGGGACCGGTACGCGGAGATGGGCTCGCTCAACAAGTGACACCCCGGCATGCGCGCTCGTACAACGACGGGCGCGCATGCCGGCCGGTCACACGCCATGCCGAGCCCGGCGTCGCCGCTGGGGGCCGGCTGTGCGTTTCCGGGCCGGCAACTCACCCGATGCGCGGCGTGAGCCGTTCCTCAGCCGTTCGCTCAACAAGCGACACCAGGGCCGCGCGCTCGGTCGGCATTGACCTCGATGAGACCGTCCAGGCCCGGCCGCGCGTTCACGGCACACGACTGCTGAGCGAGCGGCGTGACCCGTTCCCTTGACCGTTCGCTCAACAGGCGACGCACAAAATCCTTGGATATGCCCACCCGAAGTGCTGGCGCGGACCGGCATCGTCCCTTTACGCTCTTGCACGTGACCGCGCGAATGAACAGCTGGTGGCCCGCCTGACGAGGCGGCCCACTCCCGCGTGACACTTTCGCGGCCGCCCACGAGGCGGCCGTTTTTGCTTTCCCGGAAGAGCCGGGTGCCGCCTCCGCAGGTGGCCACCCGAGCCTGAAGGGAACGCCATGCCGCTCGACCCGAACGCACCGCACAACCCAGCCGAGTCGCTCGACCCCGTCGCGCAGTCCGCGCAGTCGTCGGGCGAGACCCCACCAGACACCGCGCCGCTCGAACCGGCCACACCACTCGATCAGAACGCGCGGCGCGCGCAGGCATTCGATCAGCCCGCCTCGTTCGATCAGCGCCGTTTGTCCGATGAAGCCGCCTCATTCGATCAGTCCGCGTCGTTCGCTGGCCTGCTCGACCCGGCAGCCCCGTTCGCCCTGCTCCGCCGCGAGGGCCGTGACGCCGTCGAAGTGCTCACCGGCCCGATTTCGACCGTGGACACCCTTGCCGACATCCCCGACGAGTGCCTTGCGCTCGTGCCGTTCCGTCAGGTCCGCGAGCGCGGCTTCGATTGCGTCGACGACGGCACGCCATTGTCCGTCCTGCGCATCGCCTCACGCCGCGAACTACCGGTTGCCGACCTCCTGGCGCATCTGCCCGACACGCCGATCGAGCTCGCGAACGCCGGCTTCGACGTCGGCGACGAGGAGTACGCGTCCATCGTGGACACGGTCCTGCGCGAGGAGATCGGCCGCGGCGAGGGCTCGAACTTCGTCATCCACCGCGTGTTCGAGGCCGACCTCCAGGGCGACCCGGCCGCGGCCGCCCTGACCGTATTCCGCCGGCTTCTGACGCGCGAACGTGGCGCTTACTGGACGTTTGTCGTGCACACCGGTGAGCGAACGCTCGTCGGCGCCACCCCCGAGCGCCACGTCAGCGTGGACGACGGACTCGTGATGATGAACCCGATCAGCGGCACCCTGCGCGGCGCCCCGTCCAAGCCCGCGGTGCTCGAGTTCCTCGCCGACCGCAAGGAGATCGACGAACTGTCGATGGTGCTCGACGAGGAGCTCAAGATGATGGCGACCGTCGCCGACCTCGGCGGCCAGGTCATCGGCCCGTACCTCAAGGAGATGACCCACCTCGTCCACACTGAGTACATGCTGGCGGGCCGCGGCTCCCGCGACGTGCGCGAGGTACTGCGCGAAACGATGTTCGCCCCGACCGTCGTCGGCAGCCCGATCGAGAACGCCTGCCGAGTGGTCGCACGCCACGAGCGCCGCGGCCGCGGGTACTACGGCGCGGTGCTGGCCCTGGTCGGCCGCGACGCGCAGGGCCGCCAGACGCTGGACGCGCCGATCCTCATCCGCACCGCCGACATCGACGCCGCCGGCCGCCTCCGCGTCCCGGTCGGAGCCACGCTGGTGCGCCACTCAACGCCGGACGGCGAGGTCCTGGAAACACACACCAAAGCAGCAGCCGTACTGCGAGCGCTAGGCCTCGGCCCCAACCACGCCCCCGCGCACACCGTCGCTGCCGCGACTTCCACGGCAGCGCCAACCGCACACGAGTTCGTGTCCATACGCACGGCAGACGCGCACACAACGAACAAGAACGACAGCGCGGAGGTGTCCGAGGCGCGGCTGGCCGCTGATCCCGAGGTACAGGCCGCGCTCGTCGCGCGCAACGCGACGCTCGCGCCGTTCTGGTTGCAGGCTCGCGACGGGCTCACCGCGGACCCGGCGCTCGCCGGCCGCCGCGCGCTCGTCGTCGACGCCGAGGACACGTTCACCGGCATGCTCGTGCACCAGCTGCGGGTGCTGGGGCTGTCGACGACGCTCGTGCGGTACGACTCCGAGATCTCGGTCGAAGAGTTCGACCTCGTGATCCCCGGACCGGGGCCGGGCGACCCGCGGCAGCTGGACGACTCGAAGATCGCGCGTATGCGGGGCATCGTGTCCGGGCTGCTCGACGCGGGCCGGCCCATGCTCGCGATCTGCCTGAGCCACCAGCTCACCGCCGGCCTGCTGGGCCTGCCGCTGCGGCGCAAGGCCTCGCCCTACCAGGGTATGCAGCGCGACATCGACCTGTTCGGCCGCCCTGCGAAGGTCGGGTTCTACTCGACGTTCGCGGCCACGCACGACCGCCCGGTGCTCGACACCGCGTACGGCCCGGTCGAGGTCGCCCGCGATCCCGCCAACGGTGACGTGCACGCACTGCGCGGCCGCAGCTTCGCGAGCCTGCAGTTCCACCCCGAGTCGGTGCTCAGCCAGGACGGCATCGGCCTGCTGCGCGAGCTGCTGTCGGTTCTGCTCGACGCGCCGGTGGGCACGTCACCGGAGTGAGCGTTCGCGCAACAGACGAAACGCACGCGTTTGCGCGGCGGCAGCTGCGCAAACGTGCGTTCCCCCAGCCGCTCGACCCGGCCGACCGTCCGATACGCTCGCCGCGCGAGCGGATTCGTCACCAGAGTGTCCGCGGACAGCGAGATGCGAGGAAACGGACAGCGAGGTGGGCGGAAAGCGACGTCGCGGACAGCGAGGCACCGGCGCGTGCTGTCCGCCACCTGCGCCCGCAACCCGTTCGAAGGGTGCGCGGAAAGGTGCGCGGCCAGCGAGCGGTGCACGGATCGCGACGTGCGCGAACAGCGAGAGGTGCACGGATCGCGACGTGCGCAGATCGCGACGTGCGCAGATCGCGACGTGCGCAGATCGCGACGTGCGCGGACAGCGAGAGGTGCACGGATAGCGTCGTGCACGGATCGCGACGTGCGCAGACAGTGAGGTGGGCGGACCGCGACGTGCGCCGCATTTCACGTACGCACCCCGCGAGCAGCAACACCCGACGCCGGTGAGCACGTCATCGGAGTGTTCGCCCCGCGAAAGGCGACAAGCGCACGTTCGAACAGCCGAGGCCGCACGAACGGCGCCGAACACGCCATAGAGCGACCAGCGACACGCACGTACGCACCGCGCGAACAGTCGCCCGTTCCGCCCACCGCCCCACGGGGTACCTCACCGGTGTGATCGTCCGCTTCGCCAGGCTCGTCGCGCGCTTCTTCCGGGGCCGCGACCTCAACCTGCACGCCGCCGCGATCACCTTCTACGCGGGGATCGCGGTGGTGCCGGTGGCGTTGCTGGTGCTGCGCCTGGCCGCCGCCGTCGCCGGCCCCGGCCGGGTGCGGCACCTGGCCGAACCGGTGATCGCGGCCATGCCCGAGCGCATGGCCGGGGGCGCGAACGTGCTGCTCGGCGCCGGATTGTCGATGAGCTGGTGGCTGACCCTGGTCGCGCTGGTCCCGGCCACGCTGTACGGCGAGGGCCTGCGCCGCGCCCTCGCGTCACTGTCCGGCGAGCCGGGCGGCGCGGCCGTCGGCTGGCGCGGACGCCTCCTGGTGCTCCCACTGCTCGCGTGCGGCCCGGTGCTCGTTCTCGCACTGCTCGCCGCGCTCAATTCGCCTGCGCGCCGCCTGCACGCGGGCGGCTGGACGGCGGTCTGGTCGGTGATCCTGAGCTTCCTGATCGTCTGGCTCGTGCTCAGCCCCGTGTTCATCCTGGTGTACCGCCTGATCGCACCCCTCCGCCCCGGCTGGGCGGTCACCGCGGCCGTCGGCTCGTTCACCGCCGCGAATGTCTCCGGATTCGCGCACGGTTTCGTGCTCTTCTGGACACTGCCACTGAATCTCGGCGCCCCGTTCGGCGGCCTCGACGCCGTTGGTGCAACGGTCGCTGTCGGTTTGTGGCTGTACCTCTTCCATATGCTCACGCTCGTCGGGTACGCCGCGACCGTTCAAGCACACCGTCTGCTGCTCTTGCGTTCCGCCGCACGGTCGACAATGCTTCCGAACTAATTTCACTTCTCTGTCGCGTTTGAGGAGCCGGCCTGTGGATGAGCTCTCCGCCAGCGTGAGCCCCGAGGCCGCCGCGCGCGACCGCCGTGCACGAATCGCCGTCGCCGGTGCGTACTTCGTGCAGGGTTTCTGCTTCGCCGGCCTGCTCACCCAGGTCGCGAGCCTGCAGAAACGGTTCGGCTTCGACGACACCCAGCTCTCCCTGGTGCTCCTGGCCGTGCCCGTCGTCGCCGGCGTCGGCAGCGTGGTCGCGGGCCTGCTCACCACGCGTTTCGGCAGCTCACCGGTGCTGCGCGCGGGCGGCCCCGGCGTGGCGCTGGCCATCACCGTGACAGGTTTCGCCGCCGAGCGTTGGCAGCTGTACCTCGCGCTGGCGTTCGTCGGCCTCATGCTCGGACTCGTCGACGCGACCATGAACATGCAGGGCGTGGGCGTGGAGCGCCGCTACGGCCGGCCCGTCCTCAACTCCTTCCACGCCGTCTGGAGCGCGGGCGCCATCCTGGGCGCGCTCGCGACGTCCGGAACTGCGCATCTGGGCTGGTCGATCGGTGCGTCCCTGGCCACGGTTGCCGTGGTCGGCGCGATCCTGGCCCTGATCGCGGGCCCCGGACAGCTCCGCAAGGCCGAGGAGGCGCAGGAGATACCGGCCGCAACGGTGGCCGCGGCGGAGGCGACGATCCCGTGGCGCCCGATCATCCTGATCGGCATCGCGATGATGCTCATGTTCATCGCCGACTCGGCCGTGTCCAACTGGAGTTCGGTCTTCATCGAGAAGGCCCTGCACGCGAGTACGGCGGTGGCCGCGCTCGGCCTCGCTGCCTACCAGGCGACGATGCTCGTCGGCCGCACCGCAGGCGACCGCATCGTGAGCCGCTTCAGCCCGACCATGGTGGTATCGGTCGGCGGCGTGGTCGGCGGCCTCGGCCTGATCCTGGTGGCCGCGTCGACGACACCAGCCCTGAGCATCGCGGGCTTCGCGGTGGTGGGCCTGGGTCTGTCCCTGGTCGTACCGCAGTCGTTCTCGGCGGCGGGTCGCCTGGACCCGGCCGGCACCGGCATCGCGATCGCGCGCGTCAACCTGTTCAACTATGTCGGTTTCGTGGTCGGCGCGGGCCTGATCGGCGCGGTGGCCGAGAGCCTGTCGCTGCGCTGGGCCTTCGTGGTGCCCGCGCTGCTGGCCGCGGGCATCGTGGTGCTGTCCCCGTCGTTCCGCACCCACGCCCCGGAATCGGCCGCGACCCCAGCGACGCCTGTAACCCCGGAAGCCGCGAGCTAACGCTCATTCGCGCACCCGGGCCCGCACGAGTCGCCAGCAACGCGCCGTCTCAACGCCGAGCCCCAAACCGACTTCCAGCACTCGATCCACGACCTGCCGAGCCGTCAGCTTCATTCAACGAGCGTAGAGCGAAATTGGAGACTCGGTCAACGTCCGTAGAATGAACTCATGTCCACCCGAGCCGAACAGCGCCGCAACACCGAGGCCCGAATCCTGGAGGCGGCCGGCCGGATGTTCGCCGACCTCGGCTACGAACGCACCACGATCCGCGCGATCGCGTCCGCCGCGGGCGTGGACGGCGGCCTGGTCATGCACTATTTCGGCTCGAAGGAGGCGCTGTTCGCCAAGGTCGCGCGGTTCTCATCGGAGGAACCGCCATCCGGGCCGCCCGAGGAGGTGGCTGAGCAGCTCCTCGCGGCCCTGGCCCGTCGCCTGGAGCACGAGCCCGTGGCGTCCCTGGCGGTCCTGCGATCGATGCTCACCCACGACGACGCCGCCGAGGACTTCCGCGCGATCGCACTTCCGCGCCTGGACCGCCTGGCCGAAGCCCTCAGCGGCGAGGACGCAAGACTGCGAGCCGGCCTCATCAACGCGATCACGCACGGGATCCTGATCGAACGGTACCTCCTGCAAATCGCCGGCCTCGAAACCGTCGACCCCCAGAAGGCCATCGACCTACTGCGCCCGTGCTTCCAGCTTCTCGCGGGCGTCCAGCCCGACGAACGAACCGCCAAGCGCTAACCGATCGCCACAGAACGTCAACCCGTTCGCGATCCTCGCCTGGCAGGGCAGCGGCCCGATCGCGGCGAACACGCGGGCGCACAAGCCGCCGACCCGATCGCGGCAACGGGCGCACAAGCCGCCGAACCGATCGCGGCAACGACAGTTCGCGGATCACGGCAGGAGGTGACGGTTCGTCGTGCGTACACGGCGCGCATGTTAGGACTGGCGAAGCGGTCAGGACTGCTGCGCGGTTGCGCTCACCTTCTCCGCTGCCGCCGCCACGGAGCTGCGCGTTGTTGCGGCCAGGTTTGTCTGTTCGTGCAGTGAAGCCGCCACCTCGCGCTGGGCGGTGGCCACGGTGCCCAGCCGGTCCGCCACACCGCCGACCGCCGAGGCCGCCGCCGAAGCGCCCGCCGTGACCTGGCCGACCGTGGTCTCGATGCGGCTCGTCGCTGCGGCCGTCTGCGCCGCCAGCTCCTTGACCTCGTTCGCGACCACGCCGAAGCCCTTGCCCGCCTCGCCCGCCCGCGCCGCCTCGATGGTCGCGTTCAGCGCCAGGAGCTTCGTCTGGTCGGCGACCGCCTGGATCAGGCCGGCGACGGTGGCGATGTCGGAGATGGAGGTTTCCAGCTCGCCGATGACCGTTCGTGCATGGTTGGAGTCCGTGAGCGCCTCATCGACATCCTGCACCGCGCCCTGCACGGTCGTGTTCATCCCGGCGAGCGCGGACTGGAACGACTCCATCGCCGAGCCCGCCTCCGCGCCGAGGCGTACGCCGGCGTCGGCGACGTCGGCGAGCACCGTCTCGAGCCGGCGGCCGAGCTGCTCGCTGCGCGCGACCTGCTCGGCGGCGTTCGCCGCGGCCTGCTCCTCGCGCTGCGTCGCGCTCTCGGCCGCGGCGCGCAGCTGTTCCTGGTTCTCGCGCGCGAGCCGCTCGCGCGCGATGTCGGCCTCAGCCTCGGCCGCCGCCGCGAAGCGCCAGTACGTCAGCTGCGTCGCGCACATCGCCACCACGAACGCGATGTGCAGCAGCGAGAACCAGATCGGGTGGGCGTGGGCGGTCGGCGTGGAGTACACCATCTCGGCCATCGACATGCCGATCGCCAGGTGGTGGGCGCCGGTGAGCAGGATGCCCAGGAAAAGCGGGACCCAGTCCTGATACAGGCTGACCAGGCCGAGCACGACGAAGAAGTGGAAGTGCAGGTCGGTGAGGCCGTTGCCGGCGTGCACGAGCGCCATCGCGGCGAACAGCATGCCGAGGGACACGGCGATGGAGCCGCCGCGGCGCGAACGCGCGATACCGCCCCACATCGCGCACAACACGACACTCGCGATGAACGACCAGACAAGCCAGGCCTCGTTCTGCACGTGGCCGCCGATGACGGAGTGTCCGTTGGCGATGGCGACCACGACCAGCACGGGTAGGTGCAGCCACAGCACCACGCTCAGCGCTCGATGCCGGGACCGGAACGCCGCATCGCTGAGCCTGACCTTCGGCATGAGCCAGGAGAGCACTCCGGGCATGGTGTGGGCCCCCTACGTACTGATCGGATCTGTCACTTTCATCGGCAGACCGGAGTCCGTCTGTAGGCGGGCCGCCTCGACCAGTACCGCGGCATCAGCGGCCTCGGGAAGCCCATCAGTATCGCCGGGCGCCGCGATCACGCCCGCGGCGAAGCGCGTGCCGAGCCACGCCGCGCCGCGGGGGCCGATGTTGCACAAACGCGCAGCCAGGTATGCGCCAGCGAACGCGTCCCCACCCCCAACCGGATCCACAACGCGCACTGCGGCTGTCGGCATGTGCACCGGGCCGTCGGCGCCCGCGTACCAGCACCCGTCCGCCCCGGCCTTCAGCACCACCTCGCGCACCCCGGCCGCCGCGGCCCGCCGGAACACCTCGCGCGGCTCCTCGGTGCCCAGCAGCGGCCCGGCCTCGTCGATTCCGAGCAGCAGAAACGCGGTCACCGGCAGCAACTCCCGCAACAGATCCGTCACCGGCGGCAGTCCTGGACGCAGGTTCGGATCCAGAGCCAGTCGTACTCCCGGCGCCCGGCCCAGCCGCGCCACCGCCCGCCGGGGTCCGTCTCCCAGCGCGGCGGTGAGTCCGGATACCGCGATGATCGCGGGTTGCGCGTTCAGTGCGCGTTCGGCGTCGTTTTCGTCCATCGCGGACGCGGCCGAACCGGCTCGGTAGTAGTAAACGCGCCGAGCCCCGTCGTCGTGCACGTCCTTGGCGAAGACCCCGGTCGGTCGCCCGGCGTCGACCGCGACGAGCCCGGTTTCGACCCCGAGGGCGGCCGCGGCCGCGAGTACCCGATCCCCGAACGGGTCGGCCCCGACCCGGCTGCAGAACGCCGCGCGCACACCGGCCCGCCGCACGGCCGCGAGCAGGTTGAGCTCGGCCCCGGCCACGTGGACCGTCGTCGCCGCGCACGACGACAGCGACTCGCCGCTCGCGGGCTGGAAGAGCACCATCGCCTCGCCGAGCCCGACGACGACAGGCCCGCGCGGAAGAGACCCGAGCTCGCCGGGAGCGTTGGCCCCGGTGCCTGCGGTGCCTGCGGTGCCTGCGGTGCCTGCGGTGCCTGCGGTGCCTGCGCCCTGCGCGGTGCCTGCGCCGCCCGTGCTGCCTGCGGTGCCCACGGCCATCGCGGTGCTTGCGGTGCCCGCGGTGCTTGCGGTGCCCGCGGTGCTTGCGGTGCTCGCGCTGCTTGCGGTGCTCGCGGTGCTCGCGGTGCCAGGGCCGCCGCCCGTGGCCAGAGCACCGCGAACAGCGCTGATCTCCCCGGGCCGCGGCCCGGCCGCGTCCGGCTCGCGGGTCACAGGCCCAGGTCCGTGAGGATGTCGTCCAGCGCCGCGAGGGTCGCCGGGTCGGCGTCGGTTGCGGGGGAGCGCACCGCCGCCGAGGCGATCACGCCGCGGCGGAGCAGGACGTGTTTGTGGATCGACCACGCGATGCCCGGCTGCAGGCCGAACCGGATCAGCGGCAGCAGGCGGTTGAAGGCGGCGCGGGCGGCCGGGGCGTCGCCGGACGTGAAAGTGGCCAGGACCGGGGCGAGGAGGTCCGGGAACTCGCTCGCGGGCATCGTGCCCACGGCGCCGCGTGCATATTCGTCCAGTACGAACAGTGCGTTTTGACCACCCAGCACCAGAAAGTCGTCGGCGGTCGCGTCCACCACGCTGCCGAGCTTCGGGGCCGTCGGCTGGGTCTCGATCTTCACCGAGGTGACGCCGTCGAGCTTGGAGAGCTCGACGATCAGCGGCACGGGCAGGTTCACGCCGGTGGCCGCCGGCGCGTCCTGGATCATCACCGGCAGTCCGCCCTCGGTGGCCACGGTGCCGTAGAAGTCGACGATCTGGCTGGGGGAGGGCTTCACCATGTACGGCGGGATCACCATGCCGACGGTGGCCCCGGCCTCAGCCGCGGCGCGAGACTGCGCGATCGCGTCGGTGGTGCCGGTCGCCGAGATGCCGGCGATGACGGGGGTGGTGTCGGGGAGCTCGGACAGTACCGCCGCCAGAATCTGCTGCCGCTCCGCCGCGCTCAGGGAGAAGCCCTCGCTCGCGAAGCCGAACACGGCCACTCCGTCGACGCCGGCGGACACGGAGAACGCAATCAGACGGCGCAGACTGTCCACATCGAGCGCGCCGCCGGGCTGGAACGGCGTGGCGAGCACCGGAATGAGGCCACGGACATCGGACGAGCGGGTCACTGATCCTCCACGAGAGCACTGATGTCGACGTCGACCCCGAGTCCGGGGGCCGTCGGGAGCGGGAACGAGCCGGGGCCGCCGGCGAGCGGGGCGGTCAGGATGCGGTTCGCGACCGGGAAGGGGCCGGGCTGGAACTCGAAGGCCGGCATCGCCTCGATCGCGGCGGCCACGTGCAGGCCCGCGGCCAGGACCACGCCGAGCCCGACCGAGTGATGCGGCGCGACCGGCACGTGGAAGGCCGCGGCGACCTCGGCGATCGCCATCGCCTCGGTGATGCCGGTCCGGCCGATGTCCGGTTGTGCAAGGTCGAGTGCTCGATTCTGCAGCCAGAGCCGGAATTCGTACCGATGTCGCAACGCCTCACCGACCGCCACCGGCGTGGTCAGAGCGGCCGCGAGTTCGCGGTGGGCCTCGAGGTCCTCCGGGACCAGCGGCGCCTCGAGGAACCAGGCCCCCCGCTCATCCAGGGCGCGCCCGAGCCGGAGGGCATCGGCCAGGTCGTACGCCCAGTGCGCGTCCACGGCGACCGTCATCCCGGTGGCGGCCACGGCGTCGTAGGTCGCGAGGTCGCGCTCGACCCCGTGTCCGAGGTGCAGCTTCACGCGAGTTGCGCCCTGTGCAAGCCAGTTGCGGGCGAGTGCGGTCCGGGCCTCGTCGTCCGGCACCGGAAGGCCCGACACGTAGGTCGGGACGGTGTCCCGGAAAGCGCCGCCGAGCAGGGCGTACACCGGCATCCCGGCCGCCTTTCCGGCCAGGTCCCACAGCGCGACGTCCACGGCGGCGAGCGCGTCGGCCTGGTGCCCGCCGAGGTGCCCGCGCTCGCGCATGAGTCCGGACAGCCTCGCCCAGAGCGGTCGCACCGGGCGTGGGTCGGCGCCCAGCAGGACCGGGGCGAGGAGCCGGTCGACGATCGCCTGGGGTACCTCAGGGCCGACCGGAGCCAGGCACTCGCCCCACCCGACGGTGCCGTCGTCGCAGGTCAGCCGCACGATCATGGTCTCGTAGCGGTCCGAGTAGAGGCTGCGCCAGGGCGGGCGCTGATAGTACGGGCGGTCCGAGGCCTCCCGGGTCGCCGCGCCGAGGTAGACGTCCTCGCCGCGCAGCTTCACCGCCCAGGTGGCCACATCAACGATCTTCACAAGGCATCCCCACATGGCGGTTGACCGCTTGCAACATGCGGGATATCTTTCCGTATCGCGCAAGCAATTTCCAGAGTCAACCGGGAGATCTCACGAAGGCCTCTCGGGTGGACGGGGTGTTACCCAGCACAACCCCTCGCGAGGGCGAGCGCCACTCGGCAGGACCCCTCGCGAGGGCGGGCGTTGCCCGGCCCGGAACTTCTCGTGAGCCGAGCGACGTCTGGCAGGACCTTCGCGCGAGCGGGTGCGTCCCACCGGATGCGCACGCCCGCGCGAAGGTGAATGCGACCGGGCGGGACCGGTGGCACTTGCACGAGTGAGCGTCACCGCGCGCACAAAGAAACGCGCCTGCGTGAGCGAGCGCAACCAAGCAGATCAGCAGACCCCCGAGAGAGGGCCCGATGGCAGCGGATGCCGGAAGCAACCAGAGCGTCGACCGCGCGCTCACGGTCCTGCGGGTGTTCACCACCGGCCGGAGTGAGCTGCGCGTCTCCGACGTCGCCAAGCTCGCCGACCTCGGCCTCTCCACGGCCTCGCGGCTGCTGGGGACCCTGGAGGCGGCCGGCTTCGTCGACCGCGACCCGATCAGCGGCCTCTACCGTCTGGGCCTGGACACGGTGAGCCTCGGGGGCGCCGTGCTCAACGCCCACCCCGTGCACCGCGAGGCGCGCCAGATCGCGCAGAACCTCGCGGCCGAGGTCGGCCTTGGCGTCAACGTCGCCGTCCGCCGCGACATGCGCCTGTTCTACCTGCTCAACTTCGAGGGCCGGCAGGCGCCGCGCTCGTTCACCCTCGCCGGGCAGCACAACCCGCTGCACGCCACGGGCCTGGGCAAGGCGCTGCTCAGCGGCGTCGAGCCGGGGGAGCGCCGGGAGGTGCTCCCGGGCCCATTCCTGATGTCGTACACCCCCAGGACCATCACCGACCACGACGCCCTCGACGCCGAGATCAAGAAGTCGCTCGCGCGCGGGTACTTCTCCGAGATCGAGGAGCTGGCGCTGGGCCGGGCCTGCCTCGCGGCGCCGATCCGCGACGCGACCGGCGGCGTGACCGCGGCCCTGTCCGTCTCCGGCCCGCTGTCGGCGATCGACCTGCCGAACCGCGAGTCCGACCTGGCCCGCAGCGTCATCGAGGCCGCGGACTCGATCAGCATCGGCCTCGGCTATGTGGGCCCCGGCCACCAAGGCGCCTTCCCCGCGAGCATGGCGCGAACGGACGACCCGCGATGAGCGAGCGTGCGGAAACTCGGCCGCCGGCGTGCCGGTGCGCGATCGGGCAAGCCGTCATGCGTGAACGCGCAGACTTCGGCCGCCGCGGGATCGGTGCACGAATGGGGGCGGCGCAATGAGCGAACGGTGCAGGAACGGAGGCGGCGCGATGAGTGAAACGTGCAGACTTCGGCCGCCGCGGGATCTGTGCAGGAACGGAGGCGGCGCGATGAGTGAACGTGCAGACGTCGGCCGCCGCGGGATTGGTGCACGAACGGGGGCGGCGCGATGAGTGAACGTGCAGACTTCGGCCGCCGTGGGATTGGTGCACGAATGAGGGCGGCGCGATGAGTGAACGTGCAGAAGCCGCGCCCGCGCAGCGGCTCGGTGAGGGCGGGCACGGGCTGAAGGACCGTACGTTCGGGTTGCTCCTCACGCTTCCGGCCCTCGCGCTGCTCGGCGCCGTGGTGTTGTATCCGCTCATCGGCGCGCTCAGTACGAGCATGTTCAAACAGAGCCTCGTGCTCCCGGGCCGCTCGTTCGTCGGGCTCGACAACTTCAGCGCGGTCCTGCACCAGAATTTCTGGCCCGTTCTCGGCCACACCATCGTGTTCACGGTCGGCTCGACGGTCGTGCCGGTGGTCGTCGGCCTCGCCCTCGCCCTCGCGCTCAACACGCGCCTCCGCGGGCGGGCCGTGCTCCGCGGCCTGTTCCTGATGCCGTGGGTCATCCCCGGCGTGGTCGTGTCGTTCATCTGGCTCTGGATCTTCAACGCGAACTACGGCCTGCTCAACGGGCTGCTCACCACGCTGCACCTGACGGACGAACCGATCACCTGGCTCGGCCAGCCGGGCACCGCGATGGCGGCGATCATCGTGGCCAAGAGCTGGGCGAGCTTTCCGTGGATCATGGTGATGCTGCTGGCGGGTCTGCAGACGGTGCCGTCGGCGCTGCATGAGGCCGCGGCGCTGGACGGTGCGGGTGCTGTGGCGCGGTTCTGGCATGTGACGCTGCCGCATCTGCGCGGGATTCTCGGGATTGTCGTGCTGCTCGAGGTGATCTGGAATGTGCAGCACTTCGACATGATCTATGTGCTCACCGGTGGTGGTCCGGCCGGTTCGACGACGACGTTTGCGGTTGCCGTGTACGACACCGCGTTCAAGGCCTTCGACCTCGGTAACGCGAGCGCGCTCGGTGCCCTCTGGCTGGTGCTCATCCTCGTGCTGACCGTCGTGTACGTGCGCCTGTCCGAGCGGGGGGAGCGTGCATGACCGTGCAGGAGTTCGTGCACGAAACGCCCAAGCCGTGCACCGTAGTGGAGTCAGCGGTGAGCGGTGGCCTACCGGAAATGCGCAAGGCGCGCACCGTTGTGGAGTCGCTGGCGAGCGGTGGCCTACCGGAAATGCGCAAGACGCGCGCCGCGGCGGAGTCGGTGGCGAGCGGTGGCGTGCCGGAAGCGCGCAGGTCGCGCATGAGGAACGAGCTGGAAACGTGCAAGACGCGCATCGCGACCGAGCCGGCGGTGAGCGGCGGCCTGCTGGCGCGCAAGACGCGCACCGCGATGGGGCCAGCGGTGAACGACGGCCTGCTGGAAACGCGCAAGACGTACACCGCGGCGGCGTCGGCGGCTAGCGGTGGCCTGCCGGAAGCGCGCAAGCCGCGCATGACGACAGGGCCGGAAGCGCGCAAGCCGCGCACGGCAACAAGGCCGGAAACGCGCGAGCCGAGCAAGCAGCGCAACCGGCGCAGGCCGCGCGTGTCGCTGGTCGTGAGCACCGCCGCGACCGTCCAAGTCTGTTCGTTCGAGCGGAGTGAGCGCGCATGACCGTGCAGGAACTCGTCCGGACCGACCCCGCCCCGGCGGTGGTGCCGGACCTGCGCAAGCCGCGCCGCCCGCGCACGCTGCTCGCCGCGACCACCGTCGCGATCATCGGCGTGTTCGCGTTCGGACCGATCTACTGGGTGCTGGTCACGGCGCTCACCCCGACCCAGGACGTGTTCCGCTTCCCGCCGCACTTCTTCCCCGACCACATCACGTTCGAGCACTTCGGCAGCATCTTCGAGAACCCGAAACTGCTCAAGTACCTGCTGAACTCCCTGATCGTCTCGGCGATCACCGCGGTGCTGACCGTCATCGTGTCCGCCTACACCGGCTACTCCTTCGCGAAGTTCCGGTACCGCGGCCGCCGCTCGCTCATGTACCTGGTGCTCGCCTCGCAGATGTTCCCGCAGGCCCTGCTGCTCATCACGCTCTATCTGGTGTTCAGTCAGGCCGGGCTGCTCAACTCGTACCTCGCGCTGATCCTGTCCTTCACGACGTTCACGCTGCCGTTGTGCGTGTGGATGCTGAAGGGCTTCTTCGACACGATCCCGGATGAGCTGATCGAGGCCGCGAAGGTCGACGGGGCCGGGCAGGGCGCGATCATCCATCGGATTCTGTTGCCGGTGTCGCTGCCGGGGTTGGTGGCGACGGGGTTGTTCGCGTTCATCCGGGGCTGGAACGACTTCATCTTCGCGCTCACGCTCGCCGGTCCGGACAAGCAGACGCTGCCGCCGGGTCTGGTGAACACGTTCCTCGGCGAGTTCGAGACCGCCTGGCCGGACCTGATGGCCGCCTCGCTCGTCGTTTCTCTTCCCGTCGTCATCGGCTTCACCGTTCTGCAGCGCTATCTGGTCGCCGGCCTCACCGCCGGCGCTGTGAAGGGCTGAACCCCGCAAAGGACATCCCCCTGAAGAGCAACGCGGTCCCGTGAAGGGCTGAACCCGAAGACATCCCGCAGCAAAGCAACAGAGTCGCAGCGCTGTGAAGGGCTGAACTCCGCAAAGGACATCCCCCCGAAGAGCAACGCGGTCCCGTGAAGGGCTGAACCCGAAGACATCCCGCAGCAAACGAACAGAGTCGCAGCGCTGTGAAGGGCTGAACCCCCAAAAGGACACCCCCAAGAAAGCAACGGAGTCGCACATGAACATCACCCGCCGCGCGCTGCTGAGCGCCATCGGCGTGTCGACGCTCGCCGCCTGCGCCCCGTCCACGCAGGCGCCCACCCCGGCCGGCACCGAGGGCCTCAAGGACGACGGGGTGAAGGAGTTCCCGCTGACGTCCTGGTCCTACAACGAGGCCGTCACGAAGCAGCCGATGCAGGACGCCATCGACAAGTACACGGCGGCGAACGCCGGGACCAAGATCACCACGCCGTCGTACCCCTACAACGACTACCTGAACCAGCTGCTCCTGCAGGTGCAGGGCGGGCAGCTCAAGGGCGCGATCCAGCTCGACGTCGCCTGGCTGGCCACGCTCGCGGCCACCGGCAAGCTGCTCGACCTCAAGAGTGTCGCGAGCGGGCTCGACTATGCCCCGGCGGCGCTGAGCCTCGGGCAGTCGAAGGGCACGCAGTACGGGCTGCCGTGGACGTTCGCGGGTATCGGCCTGATCGCGAACAACGAGTTGCTCACCAGGGCCGGGGTCACGGCTCCGCCGAAGACGGTCGCGGAGTTCGAGGCGGCGCTCATGGCGGTGAAGGGTCTCGGGAACGGGATCGTGCCGTGGGCGGGTATGACGAAGGTGGATCAGCTCAAGGACGTCATTCCGTGGATGTGGGAGTTCGGGTCGCCGATCGTGCAGGACAACAAGGTGGTGATCGGGGACGATGGCAGTGTCGAGGCGTTGACCTGGTACAAGAAGCTGTATGACCAGAAGCTGATCGCGCCGGACGTGAACCGGGTCGATGCGCGGGCGCTCATGTCGCAGGGTAAGACCGCGTTCTACGAGGACGCGATCGGCGGTAAAGCGACGGTCGCCAAGTCATCGCCGGACAAAGACCTCGGGACCAAGATGACCCCCGTTGCGCGGCCGGTGAAGAACGCCGGTGACAAGCCGCGGCACCTTGCCTGGGGGCAGGTCATCGCGGTCATGAACGGCCCCGGCGCGGCCGCCGCCGCGAACTTCGCCAAGACCGTCACCACCGACAAGGGCTACACCGTCGACTGGTTCACCAAGACCGGGCTGCCGCCGACGACCAATGCGGGGCTGGCGGACGCGGCGGTGAAGAACGACAAGTTCGCGACCGAGTTCACCGCGCAGATCGGCGCGAACTCCAGCGCGAGCCCGTTCTGGGTGTATCCGCAGTTCTCCCAGATGGAGAAGGTGCTCGCCGAGGAGGTGCAGTCGATCCTCATCGGCAAGAAGCAGGTCAAGGAGGCGCTCACCTCGGCCCGCGACCGGATGAACGACCTCATCAAGTGAGCATGGGCCAGCGACCGGATGAGCGACCTCATCAGGTGAGCAGAGGCCCGCGACTGGATGAGCGACCTAACCGTGTAAGCAGAGGCAGAACGTGAGCAGGGGCAGAACGTGAGCAGCAGCAAGGCGGTGGTGACGGGCGCGGCCGGCGGGATCGGCAAGGCGGTCGCGGCCCGGCTCGCCGCCGACGGCTTCGACGTCCACGGCGTCGACCGCGGCGACGGCGACCTCACGACCGAGGACGGCGTCGCGGCCGCGCTCGGCGGCATCGGCCCGGTGGCGGCCCTGGTGCACTGCGCCGGGGTCACCACCGGGGCACCGGTGCACGAGACCACCCTCGCCGACTGGCACCACGTCCTGGACACCAACGTCACCTCCGCGTTCCTGTGCGCCCGCGCCGTCCTGCCCGGCATGATCGAGCAGCGCCACGGCGTCATCATCACCATCGGCTCCATCCACGCCACCCGCCACTTCCCGGGCCTGCCGGCCTACAGCGCCTCCAAGGCCGCCCTCGCCGCGTTCACCCGCCAGCTCGCCGTGGACTACCGCCGGTACGACATCCGCGCCGTGACCATCACCCCCGCCTGGGTCCGCACCCCCGACACCGAGACCCGGCTCACCGACCCGGACGACCTCGCCCGCCTCGCAGAAACCCAGCGCCTCGGCACACCCGGCGACATCGCCGCCGCGGTGTCCTACGCCCTGTCCGCCCCCTACCTCACCGGGACCGAACTCGTCCTCGACGGCGGCGCCAGCGCGGCCCAGACCGCCGCACTGCTACGCCCCGGCCCGCGAGCCAAGCTCGGCCTGCCCCCACTCCAGGAAGGATCGTCATGACGTTCGACGAGCTGCTGCACGGACGGCCGCTGGTCGCCATCCTCCGCGGCGTGCCGGTGGCGCGGGCCCTGGAGCTCGCGCGGGCGGTGTGGGACAGCGGCCTCGGCGTCGTCGAGGTGCCGATCCAGAACGCGGAGGCCCTCGACTGCCTGCGGGCGCTCGCGGACGCCGCGCCGGCCGGGGCGCTCGTCGGGGCCGGCACGGTGCGCAGCGCCGAGCACGTCGCCCAGGCGGCCGCGGCGGGGGCCCGGTTCACCGTCTCGCCCGGGCTCGACCTCGACGTCGTGCGGGCCAGCCACGACGCCGGGCTGCCGCACCTGCCCGGGGTCGCCACCGCCTCCGAGGTGCACCACGCGCTCAACGCCGGCTGCGGCTGGCTCAAGGCGTTCCCGGCCGGCTCGCTCGGCCCGGGCTGGCTGCGCGAGATGCGCGGCCCGTTCCCCGAGGCCCGGTTCGTCGCGACCGGCGGGGTCGGCGCCCACAACGCCCGCGACTACCTCGCCGCGGGCGCGGGGGCCCTCGGCGTCGGCGGCGCGGTCACCCGCGAGGGCGGCCTCGCCCCACTCCTGGAGGTCCTCAGCACGCCCTGACAAAAAGAAGAGGGGTCCCCAGCACACCCTGACCAAGGAAGGTCCCATGCGAAGAGCCGCCACTCTGTTCGCCGTCACCGCCCTGGCCGCCACCACCCTCGCCGCCCCGCCGGCGAGCGCCGCCCCGGCCACGATCACGCAGGTGCCGTACCCGATCGACAGCTCGAACCAGGCCGCCTGGTGGTCCCCGCTGGACACCTACAACGCCTACGCCTACCTGGCCTTCAACGAACCCGGATCCCAGGCCGGCACCCACAAGGTCGCGATCGCGCGCCGCGACGGCGCCGGAACGTGGACGAAACTGCCCGTCATGAACGGCAACGCGCAGGCCGAGTACACCGACGACGACGGGCACAACCAGCCGTCCGTCGCGCGCGACGGCAGCGGCCGGTTCCACGTGTTCGCCAGCATGCACAACAACGCGTGGCGGTACTTCCGCTCCGACACCGTCGGCGGCAACCCCACGCTGCACAGCGCCGACCTGCCGGACCAAGGGATCGGCGTCACCTACCCGGTGCTCACCACCGCCCCCAACGGCGACCTGTACCTCATCGCGCGCCTCGACGGCGTCCAGTCCGCGGGCCGCTCCGGGCGGCTGTACCGCTGGAACAACGCCGCCTCGGCCTGGACCCGCGTCGCGGTCTTCGCCGAGAGTGCCAACCGGGCCGTGTACCCCGACGACCTCCAGTTCGACACGGCCGGCAACCTGCACATCCTGTGGGAGTGGGGGCTCTGGCCCGCGACCGCGTTCCGCCACCAGCTCAGCTACCTCGTGTACCACCCGGCGACCGGCGCCTTCACCGACCACAGTGGAGCGTCCGTCACCGTGCCCGTGAGCACCGGCACCGCGGACGTCATCCAGCCCATCGAGGCGGGCGAGGTCTACCAGGGCAACGACGGCACCGGCCCGGCCGTGCAGAGCGCCAAGCTGACGCTGGACGGCACGTCGCCGAAGGTCGCGTACCGCTACCGCAAGAACGACATCTTCATGGTGCGCTATGCGTACACGAACGGAGCCTGGCAGCGCGAAACCGTGTACGACCAGGCACAGACGAGCGCGGCCGTCGACATCACCTGGACCGGCGACGGCAAGCGGGTCTACTACACCACCACGACCGGCGGCATGTACGTCGCCACGAAGCCCGGCACCGCCTGGACCGCCGCCGCCGTGGCCCCCGGCCTGCCCATCACCCGCTTCGCGGTCGAACGATCCGCCACCCAGGGAGACGTGCTCTACCTCGTCGACCTGACCAACCTCCGGCTCTACTACGGGAGGAACTGATGCGCCGCCTCACCATCGTCACCGTCGCCGCCGCCCTCGTCCTGACCCCCGCCGCCGTCGCGCATGCAGATCCGAGCGGTACCGGCTGGACGCTCGTGTTCGCCGACGAGTTCAACGCGACAACAGTGGACACCGCGAAGTGGAACTACCGCACCGACAGCAAGGCCTACAGCACCCAGCGGCCGGAGAACGTCTCCGAGAGCGGCGGCTCCCTGAACATCGCCCTGCGGAAGGAGACCTTCGGCGGCAAGGACTACACCGGCGGCGGGGTCGTCTCCAAGCAGGCGCTGCGGTACGGCTACTACGAGACCCGCGCGAAGCTCAACGACGGCGCGGGCTGGCACAGCAGCTTCTGGATCATGTCGGGCGACGGCTCGACCACGTTCCCGGCCTCGCAGCGCACCGAGATCGACGCGTTCGAGATCGACTCGATCACGCCGAACCGCATCCACCACGGCGTGCTGACGTGGAAGGGCAGCGGCGTCTCGGCCGGCAAGTCGTACGGCACCACCTACAACAGCTCCACGGTGGACACCCGCGACTGGCACACGTACGGCCTGGACTGGTCGGAGACGAGCGCGAAGTTCTATGTGGACGGTGTGCTCGCCTACACCGCGCCCTACCTGCCGAGCGACTGGACGCACGACTACACGAACATCTGGCTCACGAGCATCGCCTACGGCTCCGTCCCCGACGCGGCGAAGCTCCCGGCGACCGTCCAGTTCGACTACGTCAAGTACTGGCAGAAGGACTACTACGTCGACAACGACGGCCCCGCGGCCTACGGCTACTCGGAGACCGGCACCTGGTCGGCGTCGACCCTGACCGGCTTCACGGTCGCCTCGCCGACCCGCTACTCGGCCTGTGGCAGTGCGGGAAACACCGCCACGTGGCGTCCGAATCTGCGCGCCTCAGGCGACTACCAGGTGTACTACTACAAGCTCGCCGCCACCAACAGCGACCCGGCCACCCGCCTGGACGTGACCCACGGCGGCACCGTGTCGACCACGACGGTGAACGGCACCACGGGCTCGTCGGGCTGGGTCAGCCTCGGCACCTACGCGTTCGCCGCCGGCACCGCGGGCTCGGTGCGGCTGACCAGCTCCGGCACCGGCTGCGCCCGGGCCGACGCGGTGAAGTTCGTCCGCGTCTGACGACGGTGCTCCGCCCGGGCCGCGTGGCCCGGGCGGAGCGCGACGGTCAGCCGAAGTGGACCGGGGCCGCCTCGGTGGTCTCCGTCGTACGGTCCGGGGCCGGGTTGCGCACCATGGCGATCACGACCACCGTCGCCACGGCGAGCAGGACCGCGCTGGCCGTGAAGGCGACGTTGTACCCGTGGATCGCCGCATGGGCCTGCAGCAGCTGCGCGCCGCCCGAGGCCGCCGAGGCCGCGTGGCCGGTCACGTAGCCGGTCACCGCCGTGGTGAAGATGGTGTTCAGCAGCGCGGTGCCGAGGGAGCCGCCGACCTGCTGCGTCGTGTTCACCATCGCGCTCGCCACGCCCGCGTCGTGGTTGGCCACGCCGGACAGCGCGAGGCTCGAGAGCGGGACGAAGACCAGGCCCATGCCCAGGCTCATGGCGATGAACGACGGCAGGATGTGCACCGCGTAGCTCGAGTCGAGGTCGAGCCGCGTCAGCCAGACCATCGACGCGGTGGCGAGCGCGCCGCCGACCGCCATCAGGACCTTCGGGCCGGTGCGGGGCAGCAGGCGGGACGCGATCACGGCGGCGGCGATGATGCCGCCCGAGAACGGCATGTACGCCACGCCGCTCTTCAGCGCCGACCAGCCCATGGTCTGCTGCAGGTAGAACGTCATGAACAGGAACATGCCCAGCATGCCGGCGCCGAGCAGGATCGACACCAGGTAGGAGGCGCCCCGGTTGCGGTCGAACAGCACGCGCAGCGGCAGCAGCGGGTGGGCGGTGCGCGCCTCCCAGAACAGGAACGCGCCGAGCAGGACCACCGCGGCGGCGAGCCAGCCGACGGTCACCCCCGAGCTCCAGCCGTCGGTCGCGGCCTTGGTGAAGCCGTAGACGAGGGCGACCTGGCCCGCGGTGGCCAGCACGGCACCGGGGATGTCGTAGCGGGTGTCGCCCGACGCCTTGCTCTCCCGCACCAGCGGGACGGCCGCGGCGAAGGCGAGCACCGCGATCGGGATGTTCACCAGCAGGCACCAGCGCCAGTCCGCGTACTCGGTCAGCACGCCGCCCGCGAGCAGGCCGATCGCGGCGCCGCCGCCGGAGATGCCGCCGAAGACGCCGAAGGCCTTCGCGCGCTCCTTGGCCTCGGTGAACGTGACGGTGATGAGCGACAGTGCGGCCGGGGCGAGCAGGGCGCCGAAGAGGCCCTGCAGGCCGCGGGCGGCGAACAGGGTGCCCGCGTTCACCGCGGCGCCGCCCAGGGCCGAGGCGCCCGCGAAGCCGAGCAGGCCGATGAGGAACGTCCGCTTGCGGCCGAAGAAGTCCGCGATCCGGCCGCCGAGCAGGAGCAGGCCGCCGAAGGTGAGCGTGTACGCCGTGACGATCCACTGCCGGTCGGCGGTCGAGATGTGCAGGGCCTCCTGGGCCGACGGCAGCGCGATGTTCACGATCGTCGCGTCGAGCACCACCATGAGCTGGGCGACCGCGATGACCGTGAGCGCGAGCCAGCGCCGCGGATCAGGGGGCACCAAAGAAGATGATTTAACGGATATGTCCGGTGAAAGGGCAGCATCGTTCGCCATGAGAGCCAGCCTCCAGGGCAAAAAAAGGGGAAGAGTCAGGACCGCGTGAGCATGGGAATCAGGACGCCGTCGATGAGCCGCTCCACGAAGGCCCGGTCCAGGGGCCCGTTCTGCCACATGCGCCGGCTCGTGACCATGGCGTGCAGCACCTCGTGCAGCAGTTCGGCGGTGGTGCCGGGAGCGACCTCGCCCCGCTGTTGCGCGCGCCGGAGCATCGCCTCGTACATCGAGTGCTTGGTGGAGTACGCACACCGGAACAGGCACTCGGCCAGCTCCGCGTTGTGCGTCGCCGCCGTCAGCAGCCCCGTGAACACCGCGCCGTCGGCCCCCTCGGCCGCCGCGCACACGGCCCCGAGCTGGGCGAGCAGGTCGCCGCGCAGCGAGCCGGTGTCGGGGGGCTCCATCGACCCGCCGAACCGGTGCTCGATCGCCTCCATGACCAGCTCCGGCTTGCTGGGCCAGCCGCGGTAGATGGTCGCCTTGCTCGCGCGGGCCCGCGCCGCCACGGCGTCCATCGTCATCCGGTCGTAGCCGACCTCGCCGAGCAGCTCGAAGACGGCCTCGCAGATGGCTGCGCGCCGGTCGGCCCTCGTCGCGGTGGTCACGTGCTCGAACGTACCGCGTCCCGCAAGCGAAACGAAACCGTTTCGTACACCACTTGTGTGAACGGCGCCACACCGAAAGTTTCACGCGGTGAGCGGGGCCTCACGCAGGTGGAACGCCGTCGTGCCAAACAGTTGTTGACGCCCGGGAGCGCTCCCGCGCAGGTTGATCGCGCCAGAACACCAGCCCACCTCCCCGTCGAGTAGGAGCACCAGGATGAGGCGAAAACTCGCCATCGTCTCGATCGCCGCTGTCGCGGCAACCGGCGGCGCGATCGCCGTCATGCAACCGGCGCTCGCCGCGGCCGGCTGCGGCGTGCAGTACACCGTGACCAACCAGTGGCCGGGTGGCTTCGGCGCCTCCGTCGAGCTCACCAACACCGGGGACGCGCTCACCAGCTGGAACCTCGGCTGGGACTTCGTCGCCGGCCAGGGCATCCAGCAGATGTGGCAGGCCGTCCCGACCGTCTCCGGCACCCACGTCACCGCCAAGAACGAGAGCTACAACGGGGCCGTCCCCAGCGGGGGCAAGGTCTCGTTCGGCTTCAACGGCTCGTGGACCACCGCCAACCCGGTCCCGAGCGCGTTCACCCTCAACGGCGTCGCCTGCAACGGCGGCACCACCACCAACCAGGCGCCGACCGTGAGCATCACGAGCCCGGCCGCCAACGCCTCCTTCGCCGCTCCGGCGACGGTCGCCATCGCCGCCAGCGCCGCCGACGCCGACGGCACGGTCGCCAAGGTCGAGTTCTACAACGGCTCGACGCTGCTGGGCACCGACACCTCGGCGCCGTACAGCTTCTCCTGGTCGGGCGTCGCCGCCGGCTCGTACTCGCTGACCGCCAAGGCGTACGACAACGCGGGCCTGTCCACCGCCAGCACCGCGGTGCCGATCACGGTCACCAGCGGCGGCGGCACCGGCGCCCCGAGCGTCGCGCTGACCAGCCCCACCGCCGGCTCGTCGTTCACCGCCCCGGCCACCATCGCGCTCGCCGCCACCGCCTCCGACAGCGACGGCACCGTCGCCAAGGTCGAGTTCTACAACGGCACCACGCTGCTCGGCTCGGACACCACCGCGCCGTACACCTACTCGTGGACGAACGTCGCCGCCGGCAGCTACACCGTCTCGGCCAAGGCGACCGACAACGCCGGCAACACCACGAGCACGAGCGGCACCGCGATCACCGTGACCTCCGGCACCGGCACGGGCGACGCCCACGTCGACAACCCGTACGTCGGCGCCAAGGGCTACGTCAACGCCGACTGGTCGACCAAGGCCGCCGCCGAGCCGGGCGGCAGCAGGATCGCGAACACCTCGACCGCCATCTGGATCGACCGCATCGCCGCGATCGCGGGCTCCAGCAGCGCCAAGGGCGTGCGCGCGCACCTCGACGCCGCGCTGCAGCAGGCCGCCGGCGGCACCCCGGTCGTCATCGAGTTCGTCGTCTACGACCTGCCCAACCGCGACTGCGCGGCGCTGGCCTCCAACGGCGAGCTGAAGATCTCGGAGAACGGCCTGAGCCGGTACAAGACCGAGTTCATCGACCCGATCGCCGCGATCATGACCGACCCGAAGTACAACTCGCTGCGGATCGTCAACGTGGTCGAGGACGACTCGCTGCCGAACCTCGTCACCAACCTCGGCATCGCCAACTGCGCCGAGGCCAACACCAGCGGCGCCTACGTACAGGGCATCCAGTACGCGCTGAACAAGCTGCACAAGGGCAACATCTACAACTACCTCGACATCGGCCACCACGCGTGGCTCGGCTGGGACTCCAACTTCGGCCCCGCCGTCACCCTGCTCGCCAACACCGTGAAGGGCACCACCGCCGGCTTCACCAGCGTCGACGGCTTCATCTCCAACACGGCCAACTACTCGTCGCTGACCGAGCCGTACTTCACCGTCAGCACCCAGGTCGGCGGCAACACGATCCGCCAGTCCAAGTGGGTCGACTGGAACATGTACGTCGACGAGCTCAGCTTCACCCAGGCGTTCCGCAACGCCCTGGTGACCGCGGGCTTCCCGTCGACGCTGGGCATGCTCATCGACACCTCGCGCAACGGCTGGGGCGGCTCCGCCCGGCCCGCCGGCCCGAGCACCTCGACCGACGTGAACACCTTCGTCAACACCAGCCGCATCGACCGGCGCATCCACGCCGGCAACTGGTGCAACCAGAGCGGCGCGGGCATGGGCGAGCGGCCGCGGGCGACCCCCGCCACCGGCATCGACGCCTACGTCTGGATCAAGCCCCCGGGCGAGTCCGACGGCTCCAGCTCCGCGATCGCCAACAACGAGGGCAAGGGCTTCGACCGGATGTGCGACCCGACCTACACCGGCAACGGCCTCAACGGCAACAACCTGACCGGCGCGCTGCCCGGCTCGCCGATCTCCGGCGCGTGGTTCTCCGCGCAGTTCCAGCAGCTGATGGCCAACGCGTACCCGGCGCTCAGCTGATCCTGCGACACATGACCCTGCGACACATGACCCTGTGACAAAGTGGCGGGTCCCGGCGGTACTGCCGGGGCCCGCCTCCGCATATCGTCAGGTTCATGACGACAGAGCTGTCGACCGAGCGCCGCCTCTGGGCGCTCTACGAGCCCCTGCACGCGGTCACCTACTTCGCCCCGGCGGGCCGGGCCGCGTTCGAGGAGGCCGGCCTGCGCGGGTTCTGGCGGGGGTACTTCGCCGGCCGCTGCGCCCCGCTGGGGCCCATCGGGCCCGCGCCGGTCGTCGCCGCCTTCTACGGGTTCGCCCCGTCGATGGTCGAGCGGGCCCTGCCCGAGCTGTGGGCGCGCATCACGCCCGAGGCCGCCCTGGCCGCCCGGCTCGACGGCGCCCGCCGCGCGCTCGCCCCGGCGGTCGCGGGCCTCGACGGCATCGAGGAGGCCGCCGGGCTGCTGCGGGAGGCCGCGACCGCGGCCGAGACCCACGGCCGGGTGCTCGCCGCCGCCAATGCGGCCCTGCCCTGGCCCGGGGACGCCCTCGGCACCGTCTGGCAGGCCGCCACGATCCTGCGCGAGCACCGCGGCGACGGCCACCTCGCCGCGCTGCTGGTCGAGGGCCTCGACGGCGCCGAGGCGATGGTCTGGCGGGTCGCGCTCAACGACGGCCGGGGGCGCAAGGCGGCCCAGCCCGCCCGCGGCTGGAGCGACGAGGAGTGGGACGCCGCCCGGACCCGGCTGCACCAGCGGGGCTACCTCGACGGCGAGGGCGCGGCGACGCCGAAGGCGCACTCGGCGTACCAAACCCTGGAGGAGACCACCGACCAGCTGGCCGCGCGGCCGTGGCAGGCGCTCGGCCCCGAGCGGACCGAGCGCCTGGCGACGCTGCTCACCCCGGTCGCCGACCGGATCAACGCCGAGCTCGCGCCGTTCTACCCGAACTGGATCAGGCTCCCTACGCCAGCTCGGGGTGCTTCTTGAGGTAGGCCGCGATGAACGGGCACTGCGCGACGATCGTCAGTCCCCGGTCCTTGGCCAGGGTCAGGGCGCCGTTGGCGAGCTTGCTCCCGACGCCCTGACCCTCGAACGACGACTCCACCTCGGTGTGCGTGAAGACGATCGAGTCCCCGTCGAGGCGGTAGAACGCCATCCCGGCGCGCTCACCGCCGACCCGGATCTCGAACCGGTGGTGCTCGGCGTTGTCGCTGACTGCGAAGTCCACTCAGGACGCCTCTCCCCGAACGTCCGCGTGCGCCGCGGGGATGCTGCCGAGCCGGCCGGCCTGGTAGTCCTCGAACGCCTGCATGACCTCGGCCTTGGTGTTCATGACGAACGGACCATACGCCACGACGGGCTCGCGGATCGGCTGACCGCCGAGGAACAGCACGTCCATCGTGGGCTGCTTCGGGTCGGCCGTCACCGTGATGGTGTCGCCCGCGCCGAACACGGCGAGCTGGCCGAGCTCCACCGGCCGCCCCTTCGCGCCGACGGTGCCCTTGCCGGCCATGACGTACGCGAGGGCGTTGAAGTCCTTGCGCCACGGCAGCGTGAGCGAGGCGCCGCCCGTGAGCGTCGCGTGCACGAGGGTGATCGGCGTGTAGGTGACGCCAGGGCCGGCATGCCCGTCGAGCTCACCGGCGATGACCCGCAGCAGGGCGCCGCCGTCGGGTGAGGTCAGCAGCGACACCTGGCGGCCGCGGATGTCCTGGTAGCGCGGGGCGACGAGCTTGTTCGCCTTCGGCAGGTTCACCCACAGCTGGAACCCGTGGAAGAGCCCGCCGCTGACGACGAGGTGCTCCGGCGGGGTCTCGATGTGGAGGATCCCGTTGCCGGCCGTCATCCATTGGGTGTCGCCGTTGGTGATCGTGCCGCCACCGCCGTTGGAGTCCTGGTGCACGAACTCCCCGTCGATGATGTAGGTGACCGTCTCGAAGCCGCGGTGCGGGTGCCACGGGGTGCCCTTCGGCTCGCCCGGCGCGTAGTCGACCTCACCCATCTGGTCCATGTGGATGAACGGGTCGAGGGCGCGCAGGTCGACGCCGGCGAACGCGCGGCGCACGGGGAATCCCTCGCCCTCGTAGCCCTTGGGCGCGGTCGTGACGGAGACGACCGGCCGCGGCTGCGCCGAGATCGGGTCCGGCGTGGCGACGCGGGGAAGTGCGAGGACGTTGTCAACGGTGATCGCGGGCATGTGACGCCTCCAAAGGTCCAGCTCTGTCGCCTGCCACAACAGTACTTGCCAAGCGAGTATTCCGCAAATCAACTAAATCTGTTCGGCCGTCCCCGAAGCATCGGTGGGGAAGATGGACGCATGAGCACCGACGCCGCCGATCTCGCCTCCCTGGCCACGCTGCTCGCGGACGAGACCCGGGCCGCGATGTGCCTGGCGCTGCTCGACGGGCGGGCCTGGACCGCCGGGGAGCTCGCGGCGCACGCCGGGGTCGCGCGGTCCACCGCCACCGAGCACCTCGACCGGCTGGTCGGGGGCGGGCTGCTCGCCGAGGAGCGGCAGGGGCGGCATCGGTACCTCCGGCTGGCCGACGCCTCCGTCGCGCACCTCATCGAGGATCTCAGCGCCCGCCTCGAGCCGGCGCGCACGCCCGTCCGGGGGCTGCGCCAGGCGACCGTGTCGGCCGCCATGAAGCGGGCCCGCACCTGCTACGACCACCTGGCCGGGGAACTCGGCGTGGCCGTGGCCGACGCGCTGACCGCGCGCGGGCTGCTCGACCAGCGGGGCGGGTTCGCGCTCACGGGCGCGGGCCTGGACTGGCTCACGGCCGAGGCCGGGATCGACCCCGCGGCGCTGCGCCAGCAGCGGCGGCCGCTCGCCCGCGGCTGCCTGGACTGGACCGAGCGGCGGCCGCACCTGGCGGGCGTGGCGGGGGCGCGGCTCTGCGAGCGGTTCCTCGAGCAGCGCTGGGTGGTGCGCATCGGCTCCTCGCGCGCGGTGAAGGTGACCCCGGCGGGGCGGGCCGGGCTCCGCGGGCTGCTGGGCATCGATTAGCGAACGGCGCCGATGGGTAGACAGCGCTCAACACCGATCTGGATACCCCGGAGGCCATCGTGTTCGCTGTGATCGCCGCGATCCTGTTCGCGGTCGCCCTGCTGGTCGACCTGCTCGGCGCCGACACCGGTCCGATCTTCGACGCCGGAACGCTGAGCCTGGCCGGCTTCCTGTGCATCGCGCTGCACCTGGCGGGCGCGGGCGCGTGGACGTCGAGCCGCTGGGGCAGCCGCCGCCGGTCCGCGCGCCGGTAGCGGCCGCGGGCACGTACGCTCTGGAGCCATGGACGGCGTCCTCGGGCTCCTGCTCGTCGGCAGTGTCTTCGCCGTGGTGCTCGCCGGGCTGGTGCTGCTGGCCCGGCGCATCCGGCGGCGCAACCTGCACGGCGGCCTGCTGAGCGTCGCCGAGGAGATCTACCTGCCCTCCGCCCCGCGGCTGCGCGGCGAGACGCAGCAGGTGCGGCTCGCCGAGCGCGGGTCCGGCGAGAAACCTTAAGCGGTCCAGGCCGACAGGTCGGGGCCGAGCGGCACGATGCCGGACGGGTTCAGGTTCGCGTGGGTGCCGTAGTAGTGGCGCTTGATCTGGTCGAAGTCGACGGTGTCGCCGAAGCCGGGGGTGTTGTAGAGCTCCCGCGCGTACCGCCACAGGTTCGGCATCTCGCCGAGCTTGTTCCGGTTGCACTTGAAGTGGTTGTGGTAGACGGCGTCGAAGCGCACGAGCGTGGTGAACAGCCGCACGTCGGCCTCGGTGATCCGCTCGCCGAAGAGGAAACGGCGGCCGGCCAGCCGCTGCTCCAGCGCGTCGAGGCGGGCGAACAGCCGCCCGTAGGCGGCGTCGTAGGCCTCCTGGGTGGTGGCGAAGCCGCAGCGGTACACCCCGTTGTTGACGTCCTCGAAGACGTCCCGCATCAGCCGGTCCATCTCGGGGCGCACGTCGGCGGGGAGCAGGTCCGGGCGCCGGGTGGCCAGCGGTGCCCAGTCGGTGGAGAGGTCCAGGGTGATCTGCGGGTAGTCGTTGGTGACCACGCGGCCGGTGACGGTGTCGACGATGGCGGGCACGGTGACGCGGCCCTCGTAGGACGGGTCGGTGCCGGCGTAGGCCTCGGCCAGCAGCTCGATGCCGAGCACCGGGTCGCGGCCGCCCGGGTCGAGGGTGAAGCGCCAGCCGCGCTCGTCGCGGATCGGGTCGACGGTGCCGAGACCGAGCGCGTCCTGCAGGCCGAGCAGTCCGCGCACGATGACCGCGCGGTGCGCCCACGGGCAGGCGCGGGACCAGATCAGCCGGTAGCGGCCGGGCTCCAGCGGCCAGCGGCCCTGGTCGTCGGGGCCCTCGCCCGGCCCGGAGGCGGACTCGGCGGTGATGCGCCCGGTGAACCGGTTCGGCTGTCGGACGAACTCGCCGCGGGATGATGTCTCCCGCTGGAACTGCGCGGTAGCCATGTCCACGACACTAACCCCATGAGCGTGAGAGTCGAGCGCCGCGACCGCGTGTGCACCGTGATCCTGGACCGGCCGCAGACCCGCAACGCCGTGGACCGGGCGACCGCCGAGGCCCTCGCGGCGGCCTTCCGCGACTTCGACGCGGACCCGGGCGTGGACGTGGCGGTGCTGTGGGGCGCCGGTGGCACCTTCTGCTCCGGCGCCGACCTCAAGGCGGTCGCGGCGGGGGAGGGCAACCGGGTCGAGCCGGACGGCGACGGGCCGCTGGGGCCGACCCGGATGCGGCTGTCCAAGCCGGTGATCGCGGCGGTGTCCGGGCACGCGGTCGCCGGCGGCCTGGAGCTGGCCGTCTGGTGCGACCTGCGGGTCGTGGAGGAGGACGCGATCTTCGGGGTGTACTGCCGACGCTTCGGCGTCCCGCTGATCGACGGCGGCACCGTGCGGCTGCCGCGGCTCATCGGCACCGGGCGGGCGCTCGACCTGATCCTGACCGGGCGGCCCGTCGACGCCGCGGAGGCGCTGCGCATCGGCCTGGCCGATCGCGTGGTGCCGCCCGGGACCGCGCGCGAGGCCGCGGAGGCGCTCGCCGCCGGGCTCGCCGCGCTGCCGCAGGAGTGCCTGCGCAATGACCGGCGCTCGCTGTACGACTCCCTCGGCCGTAGCGTCGAGGACGGTCTGGCCATCGAGCACCGGCTCGGCGTCGCCTCCCTGGGCAGTGGCGCATTGCACGGTGCGGCCCGCTTCGTCGCGGGTGAGGGGCGCGGTGGCGCGGGGCTAGGGTGATCAGCGTGGTGAACAGGGATGACGTCGAGGCGGCGGCGCGGCGGATCGGCTCCTACGTCCGGCACACGCCGTCGTACGAGGTGCGCCCCGGCCTGTGGTTCAAGCTCGAGCTGCTGCAGCACAGCGGGTCGTTCAAGGCGCGCGGCGCGTTCAACCGCATCCTGGCCGCCCGCGAGGAGGGCGCGCTGCCCGGGTCCGGGGTGGTCGTCGCGTCCGGCGGCAACGCGGGGCTCGGGGTGGCCTTCGCCGCGGCGGCGCTCGGGGTGCCCGCGGAGGTGTTCGTCCCGGTGAGCGCGCCCGCGCCGAAGGTGGCGCGGCTGCGCGAGCTCGGGGCGCGGGTGCGCGAGCACGGGCGCGAGTACGCGGAGGCGTACGCGGCGTCGCAGGTCCGGGCCGCCGAGACCGGGGCGCTGTTCGTGCACGCCTACGACCAGCCCGAGGTCGTCGCCGGGCAGGGCACCGTGGGCCTGGAGCTGCCGCCGGCCGACACGGTGCTCGTGGCGGTGGGCGGGGGCGGGCTCGTCGCCGGGATCGCGGCCGCGGTCGGCGACCGGGCGCGGGTCGTGGCCGTGGAGCCGCAGGGGGCGCCGACCCTGCACGCGGCGCTGGCGGCGGGGGCGCCGGTCGACGTCGCCGTCGGCAGCGTGGCGGGCGACTCCCTCGGGGCCCGCCGGGCGGGCACGATCGCGTTCGATCTGGCCCTTCGCCACGACGTCGGCAGCATCCTCGTGTCCGACGAGGCGATCGTCGGGGCCCGCCGGCGACTGTGGCACGAGCACCGCCTCGCGGTCGAGCACGGGGCCGCCACCGCGCTCGCCGGCCTGGACCTCCTCGACGGCGCCGGCACCGTCGTGGTGGTGCTGTGCGGGGCGAACACCGACCCGGCGACCCTGTACGCCGAGCCGGCCCATGCCGCCGGATGAGGTCTTCGACGCGGCGCTGAAGCGGTTCCTCGCCCAGCAGCGCGTCGACATGCGCCAGCTCGCCGCGGAGCTCGGCATCGGCCGGGCCACGCTGTACCGGCGCGCGGGCGGGCGGGACCAGGTGCTCGGGCACGTGCTGTGGTACCTCACCGACCGCAACCTCGACCGGGCGGTGCGGGCGGCGCGGGGGCTGCGCGGCCCCGAGCGGGTCGTCGGGGTGATCGGCCACTTCCTGCACTCGGTGCAGGACCAGCCGAGCCTGCGCCACTTCCTGGCCACCGAGCCGGAGGCGGCGCTGCGCATCCTGACCTCGAAGCGCGGGATCGTGCAGGGCCGCGTGGTCGACCACCTCGAGCACCTCATGCACGAGGAGATCGCGGCCGGGGCGTTCGCGCCGCGCCTGGACGCCCGCACGCTCGCGTTTGTGATCGTGCGGATCGGGGAGTCGTTCCTCTACGCGGACGCCATCGCGGATGGCGAGCCGGACGTCGAACAGGCACTGGAGATCATCGGGCGGTTGCTGGAGGGATCCTGATGCGGCTCAAGGCGGACGTGTGCGTGGTCGGCGGCGGGCCCGCCGGGCTGATGCTGGCGCTGCTGCTCGGCCGGCAGGGCATCGACACCGTCGTGCTGGAGAAGCACGCGACGTTCCTGCGCGACTTCCGCGGCGACACCGTGCACCCCTCGACGCTCGGGCTGATGGACGAGCTCGGCCTCGGCGAGGAGCTCGCGCGGCTGCCGCACCGGATCGTGCGCCGCCTGCGGATCACCTACGACGAGGGCACGTTCCACCCGGTCGACTTCGAGCGGCTGCGGGTCGCGCACCCCTACGTTATGATGCTGCCCCAGTGGGACCTGCTCGAGCTGCTCGCGGCGCACGGCGACTTCGCGCTGCACCGCCGCTGCGAGGTGCTCGGCGTGACCCGGCGGGAGCGGCGGGTGGTCGGTGTGACGGCGCGCTCGCCGCAGGGCCCCGTCGAGGTCTCGGCGCCGCTGACGGTCGCCTGCGACGGGCGCCATTCGACGGTACGGCGAGCGCTCGCCCTGCGCTCGAAGGACTTCGGCGCCCCGATCGACGTGCTGTGGTTCCGCCTCCCGCGCGAGCCCGGCGACCCCGAGGGCCTGGCCGGGCGGGCCGGCGACGGGCGGTTCTTCATCGGCATCGACCGCGGCGACTCCTGGCAGCTCGGCTGGGTGGTGCCCAAGGGCGGCGACGCCCGCATCCGCGCCGCCGGGCTGGACGCGTTCCGGGCCGGGATCGCCGCGTCGGTGCCGTACCTTGCCGGGCGGGTCGGGCAGCTGCGCGGCTGGGACCAGGTGAGCACCCTGACCGTGCGCGTCGACCGCCTGCACCGCTGGCACGTCCCCGGCGCCCTGCTCATCGGCGACGCCGCGCACGCGATGTCCCCGGTCGGCGGGGTCGGCATCAACCTCGCGATCCAGGACGCGGTCGCCGCGGCCCGGGTCATCGCCGCCGCGTTCGCCCAGGGCCGCCCGCCCACGGAGCGGGAGCTGGCCGCGGTGCAGCGCCGCCGCGCCCTGCCGGTGGCGGGGACGCAGCTCGTGCAGCGGGTGCTGCAGCGGGGCGTGCTGTCGCCCGCGGTGACCGGCCGCCCGATCCGGCCGCCGCTGGCCGTCCGCCTGCTGGACCGCTACCCGCGCCTGCGCACCGTCCCGGCCCGCGTGATCGGCGTCGGCCTGCGCCCCGAGCACATCGGCGGCGCGGCCGTCGGGAAGGTGCCGGACGATTGATGAAGGGTGACCAGCGGCGGACCTGGCAGCGACGGCGCGCCAGCGCCGAGCGGTGTCTGGCGGGAGCGACGGTCCGCACCCCCGCGGACCCGAGTCATGTCCTGGCGCTCCTCACCGCGCCGCCGGACGGCAAAAATTCGTACATGTCGGATTCGTCCATCGACCGCCCGGGCCGCCACTGGACACAGGCAGTACCGTCTTCGCATGGCCACGGTGCTGCTGGTTGAGGACGACCATGTCGTGCGGGGTGCCCTGCTGCGCTCCCTGACCGACCGGGGTCACACGGTGCACGCGGTCGGCACCGCGCTGGAGGCGCTGCGCCGCTTCGCCGCCGAGACCCCCGACCTGGTCGTGCTCGACCTCGGCCTGCCCGACCTGGACGGCGCGGACGCGCTGCGCATGCTGCGCGGCATCGCGGACACGCCCATCATCATCGCCACCGCCCGCGACGACGAGGCGGAGATCGTCCGGCTGCTCAAGGCGGGCGCCGACGACTACATGATCAAGCCGTTCACCTCGGCCCACCTCGACGCCCGGATGACCTCCGTGCTGCGCCGCACGGGACGGGCGAGTCGCGAGGAGCCCACCGCCATCGAGGTGGGAGGCTTGCGGGTGGACATCGGCCAGCGTCAGGCCTACCTGCACGGCGACCCGCTGACGTTGACCCGCAAGGAGTTCGACCTGCTGGCGTACCTCGCCGCCCGGCCCGGCCGGGTGGTCTCACGCCGTGAGCTGTTGGAGGAGGTATGGCGGCAACCCTCAGTGGGCGAGGACCAGACGATCGACGTGCATCTGTACTGGCTACGCCGGAAACTTGGCGAGAGCGCGTCAGCGCCCAGATACCTGCACACCGTGCGGGGCGTGGGCTTCAGGTTCAGCGCCCCGGACTGAGGCGGACCCTCGCCTACGTCTCCGCGGCGGTCACCACGATGGTGGCCCTCGCGTTCCTGATCCCGCTGGGTCTCGTCGTCCAGCAGCTCGCCCGCGAGCGGGCGCTCGCCGACGCCGAACGCCAGACCGCCGTGGTCGTGGCGGTCCTCACCGTGACCACGGACCCGCTGAGCATCGAGCGGGCCATCGCCAGCACCGGCGGGCCGGCGGTCACGCGCGTCTCCGTGCACAACCTCGGCGAGGCCGGCGCGGAGATCGGCATGGGGCACGCCGCGGGCGGCGACCTGAGCCGCGCCGCCGACGCCGCCGCGCCGGTGGTCGCCGATGTGCCGGGCGGGCTGTCGTACCTCGAGCCGGTCGACCTCGGCGCCGGCCGCACGACGGTGGTCGAGGTCTTCATCCCCGAGTCCGAGCTGTCCAACGGCGTCGCCGGGGCCTGGTGGGCGCTCGGCGCCGTCGCGCTGGGCCTGATCGTCGCCTCGGTCTGGGTCGCCGACCGCCTCGCCTCGAAGATCATCGCCTCGGCGCGGCAGCTGGCCGGGGCGGCCGGGGCGCTCAGCGAGGGCTACCTCGACGTGCGCATCGACCCGCAGGGCCCCCGCGAGCTGGCCGACGCCAGCTTCGCGCTCAACGTGATGGCCGACCGGATCATGGCGCTGCTGTCCAACGAGCGCGAGCTCGTCGCCGACCTCTCGCACCGCCTGCGCACCCCGCTGACCGCGCTGCGCCTCGACGCCGAGACCCTCGACGACTCCCAGGACGCCGACCGCATCCGCGACGCCATCGCCGCTCTCGAGGTCGAGGTCGACAAGCTCATCCGGGCCATGCGCGAGCCCATCGACGCGCACTCGCCCACCCCCGACCGCGGCGAGCGGGCCGACGGCGCCGCGGCTTCGACCGGCGAGGAGGGCTGCGACGTCGCCGAGATCGTGCGGGACCGGATGAAGTTCTGGTCCGCGGTCGCCGGCGACCAGGAGCGCGAGTGCAAGGCGATCGGCACCGACGCGCCCGCCCCCGTGACCGTGCCCAAGAGCGAGCTGGCCGCGGCGCTGGACGCGCTCATCGGCAACGTGATCCGCTACACACCGCAGGGCGTGCCGTTCGAGGTGGCGGTGACGCGGCGGGAGGACGGCTACGTCGTGCTGCGGGTCGAGGACGGCGGGCCCGGCATCCCGGACCCGGAGCTGGCGATGCAGCGCGGCGAGAGCCAGCAGGGCTCGACCGGCCTCGGGCTGGACATCGTGCGGCGGGTCGCCGTGGCCGGCAACGGCACCGTGAACATCGGCACCAGCAGCACCCTCGGCGGGGCCAGCGTGGTGATCGTCATGACCGACGCGGATCCGGCCCCGAAGGAGGTCCCGCCGCCGTCGCGCTGGCTGGTCGGACGCTCGTCCAAGGAGCCCAACGAGCGGCTGTTCCGTCGCCGTCAGTCATAGGAAAAGTGGCGTCATATCGCCGGGACAAGTCTGACTTAGAACTGTCTTAACTGTGGCGTTCCAAGTGGAATGCGCGCGTGCCACCTGGCTAATGTCAGCGCGTTCCCACGTGGACGCCCGGCTCTCACCCGCCTTGCCACCCTCGAAGGCCGGCGTCCCTCGCGCGGCGGGGATCGGTACCTCTGCCCTGTGCCGATCCTTGCCGCGCGCCTCTTTCCCCTCCCGTTTCCCCTCCCGGAGGAACCGAGCGTGCAAGCGCGACCCGAGAAGTCCCGCCGCAAGCTGCGCAGGGTGCTGACGACCGCCGCGGTCGTGGTGCTCGGTGCCGGCGCGGCCATCGCCGGACCCGGCGCCTTCCAGTCCCTGTTCCACGAGAAGGGACGCGGCGACAACCCGACGGCGATCTCCCAGGTCCCGGCCGACAATCCGGAGCAGGGCCTGATCTACCAGGGCCTGACGCCCGCCAAGAAGGGCGAGCCCTGCGTCGGCGGCTACGCCCTCACCGAGCGCGACCAGTGCAGCCACGGCCCCGACGTCCCGCCGACCGGCCTCAGCGTGCACACCCAGGTCAAGGCGGTCGCGGCCGTGACGCAGGCGGACGTCCCGGCGTCCGACACCGCCGCCGCGCCCCAGGAGCAGACGGTGCTCGCCGACGAGAACGTCGCCGAGGGCTCCGACGGCGGCTTCGCGGTCGTCCCGGACGCGGTGGCCGCCGACGGCACCGCCGCGGTGACCGTCGGCTCGAGCGGCGTGGTCTGCGACGGCGACGGCGTGACCGGCAAGCGCGTCCAGGTGCTCTACGTGCGCGACGCGAGCACCAAGAGCCGCTTCGCCGAGTACCTCGAGTCCTTCCGCACCTGGTCGGCCGGCATCGAGACGATCTACAACGCCAGCGCCCAGGAGACCGGCGGCGAGCGCCACGTGCGCTTCGTGACCACGGCCGACTGCAAGGTCGACGTGCGCGAGGTCGAGCTGGCCAACGGCGGCATGGCGACCTTCGATGCCACGATCAACGGGCTGAAGGCGCTGGGCTACAACCGCACCGACCGCAAGTACGTGATCTTCGGTGACGCGAACGTCTACTGCGGCATCGGCACCTTCGCCGGCGACACGCAGCCGGGCGCGAACAACCGCAGCAACGGCGGCCCGGGGTACGGCCGCAGCGACAACGGCTGCTGGGCCGCCAGCGTCGCCGCGCACGAGCTGGGCCACAACCTCGGCGCCGTGAACAACAACGCGCCGAACTCCAGCAAGGCCGGTCACTGCCTCGATGAGTACGACATCATGTGCTACAACGACTCGGGCGGCCTCAAGACGAGCGTCAAGTGCGCCGACAAGAAGCACGACGACCGGCTCGACTGCAACCACGACGACTACTACAACACCAACCCGAGCCCGGGCAGCTACCTGGCGAACAACTGGAACGTGGCCAACAACCAGTTCCTGATCGCCGGCAACGGCGGCGGCACCGGCCCGACGCCGACCCCGACGCCGACCAGGACGTCCGCCTCACCCTCGCCGTCGAAGACGACGTCCTCGCCGACGCCCACGCCGTCGAAGACCACCGCGTCGCCGACGCCCACGCCGACGAAGACCGCCGGCCCGACGCCCACGCCCACCAAGACGTCGACCGGCGGCCTGAAGGAGCTGCGGACCAGTGCGCTCGACACGACCTCTGTTCGGCTGTCCTTCGAGCCGGCCGGCAGCGGCGCCCGGTACGCCGTCCTGGTCAACAGCCGGGTCATCGGCCGTACCACCGCGACCAACGTCCGGATCGTCGGCATGCGCGCCGACACCGACTACCAGATCGGGATCTCGCTCGCGCAGGGCAACTCCCTGACCCCGTACACGAAGACCGTGACGGTGCACACCGCCGCGGCCGCCTCGCCGGCCGCGGGGGCGTGGATGGTGTTCGGCAACAGCCTGACCGGCGGGGTCGTCGACCTCTTCGGCGCCCGGCGCGCCGCGGGAACGCCCGTCATCCTGTACCGCCAGCACGGCGGCGCGAACCAGCAGTGGAAGCTCGAGGCGGCCGGCGACAAGTTCATCGTCCGCTCGAAGGCGACCAACGAGTGCCTGAGCACCGCGGGCGACAAGGACGCGGCGGGCGCCACGATCGTGCAGACCGACTGCGCGAACGCGCTCAAGTGGACGGTCGCCAAGACCGACTTCGGCGTCGCCCTCACCTCGCCGTCCGGCCTGGTCGTCGGCGTGAGCGGCAACCAGTTCTTCGGCAGCCGCCTGCTGGTGCTGCAGAAGGCTTCCGGCGCGAAGTACCAGAGCTGGGTACCGCAGCAGGCATGACGCACCCGACGTTCGACCGTCCCGGCCCGGCGCCCGTGTGGCGCCGGGCCGCGGCGTGTCTCGTGGCGACCGTGATCGCGGTCGCCGTCGCCGTCTTCGGGTTCGCCGAGGACGCCGACGCGCACGCGGGAGTCGTGCTCACCCTGCACGGCGACGGCCGCGGCTCGGTCTGGGTCACGTCCGTCTGGCAGGACGGCCACCCGGTCACGGAGCCGATCGGCATGACGATGCTGGCGACGTCCAGCACGGGCGAGCGGGTCGGGCCGGTGCCGCTCAAGCGGAACGGGGACGCGGTGACGTACAGCGGCACCCTGGCCCCCGGCGCGTGGACGATCGTGGCGGACATGGGGACGCCGGCGATCGGGCGGTGCGAGGGCGTGCTGCACGTGGCCGAGTCCGGCGCGACCCCGACGCCGGACGAGAAGACCTGCGAGCCGCCTCCGTCGTCGGCACCGCCGGCGCCGACGCCTGCTTCGACGTCGTTCACCTGGGTCTGGTACCTGCTGGGCGTGGTCGTCGTCGGCGGCACCCTGGCGTTCGTCTTCTTCCGCCCGTCGAGGGTGGCGCCTGCGAAGAAGCCCTCGAAGAAGCGCCCCCCACGCCGCTGAGCCGCCTCTTTCTCTCTCCTCTTTCCTCTTCTTCCCCGGCTCCTCCTTCCTCTTCCTCGCCTCCTCCCTCCTCTTCCTCCTCGCCTCCTCTCCGCCTTCCTCCGCTCCTCCGCCTTCCTCGGCTCCTGCGTGGTGCCTTCCCTCCATCGTCGCTTTACCGATATAGACTTGACCGGTACAGGATCGCGGGGCTACTGTACCGGTATAGCCACGGTTTACCGGTACAGACGAGGAGATCTGTTATGAGCACGTTCCCGTTCGCGATGGTCGTGTCCCAATCCGCGCTCTCGGAGGAGTTCGGCGGCTCGTGGAACGGCGAGGCCTTCGAGTACGCCAGCGCCCTGCCCAACGCCCCCGTAATCGGCCACGACGCACCGGCCCGCCCACCGCGCGCCTACCGCACACGCACCGCCCTGGCCGCGACCCTGCGCAAGGCCGCGGAGGCCGTGGCCCCCGCTCCCGCGATCCGCTCCCACCCGGCCCGGTAACGCCCCCGCGCGCCGCGCTCACCTCCAAGCGTCCGTTCCCGTCAGTTTCACGGCTCGTGCCTGTCCATCCGAGCGATCCGACCCGCGCGTTGCGCCATCCGGTCCGCCCGGGTGGCGGGACGGCGGCCCGGCCCCGGCGGTGGGCTCCCGCACGGCGAGTTAAGGTCTGCGGGGAGGTATCGACGACATGGGAGGCGCTGCGGTGGGAAGGGTGACCCTGCAGACGATCGCCGACCGGGTCGGCGTGAGCCGGATGACGGTCTCCAACGCGTTCTCCCGTCCGGACCAGCTGTCCCCGACGCTGCGCGACCGGATCCTGGCGGTCGCGGACGAGCTCGGCTACGTCGGCCCCGATCCGGCCGCGAGGGCCTTGGCCAAGGGCACCACCGGCGCCGTGGGCATCCTGCTGACCGACTCGCTCAGCGCGGCCTTCGGCGACGAGGTGGCGACCACGTTCCTGGGCGCCATCGCCGACGAGCTGGCCCCGACCGGCCTGGGCCTGACCCTGCTGACCACCACCATGGCCGGCAACGTCATCCCGGCGCGGGACGTGGCCATGGACGGCGCCCTGGTCTACTCCTGCGACCCCGAGAACAGCGGCGTCGAGTGGCTGATGCGCCGCAAGATGCCGATCGTCTTCATCGACCAGGTCACCGCCGAGGGCGTCCCCGCCGTCAACGTGGCCGACCGCGCGGGCGCCCGGGCCGCGGCCCAGCACCTGGTCGACCTGGGCCACCGCCGGGTAGGCATCGTGACCGCCGGCATCCGCGGCCGGCACGGCCTGATCGGCCCGGACGCGAGGGACGACATCATCGACGGCTTCGTGGCCGGCCAGCGCCTGGCGGGCTGGCTGGACGCCCTGACCCCGGCGGGCATCACTCCGCCCATCGCCCGCCAGGCCCACGGCGACCCCGACTCGGGCTACCGGGCCGCGCGAATGCTGCTGGACGCCCCGGAGCCCCCCACGGCCGTGCTCTGCTTCTCCGACGCACTGGCCCAGGGCGTCATGGAGGCCGCGGTCGACGCCGGCCTGTCGGTGCCGGACGACCTGTCGGTCGTCGGTTTCGACGACAGCCCCGCCGCGGCCCGGATGCGCCCGCCCCTGACCACGGTCCGCCAGGACATCCACGCGAAGGGCCACGCGGCCGCGGCCGCCCTGACCAGGGCCATCGAGGCCGCCCGCACCGGCGACCCGGCCCCGGCCGAGCACCTGTGCCTCCCGGCCGACCTGATCGTCCGCTCCAGCACCGCCGCCCCGCGCGTGTGACGCCTCGGCCTTCCGGCGGACTCTGATCGTCCGCGTGAGCACCGCGGCCTCTGCTTCCCGGCTCCCCCGGCGGGCCCGATCGTGCGCTCTGCCTCCCGGCTCCCGGCGGACCCGATCGCGCGCTCTGGCAGCGCCCCTCCGTGCACGAGCATCTCTGCCTCCGGCCGAGACCTGATGCCTGCTCCAGCGTCTTGATCGCCTGACCGACGCCCGGGTCGGCCTGCCGCCCAACTCGCCGACGGCCTGTCGCCATCCGGAAGTGACGGTTCCTTCGCTGCTTCGCCCCGACCTTCCCCCTCCCATTGGCGCCGGCGGGGTAATGGTTCGGCCGCCTCCGAACGATCCCGGACCTAGCTTGGGGGCATGCTCACCCTCCCAGTGCCAGAGCCGGACCCCGCTCCCACCGGCATCGGCTGGCTCCGCTCGACTGTCAGCCGCTTTGCCAACGGCACCGTCCACGCCCGCCGCCGCGCGATCGTCGAGGACCTTCTCGCGAGCATCGACCCTGCTGAGCTGAGCCGCCCCTACGACGGGCACCCGGTCGCGCCCCTCGCACGGGCGCTCGGTTTCGACGGGGCTGCCGGGGACGCGCGGGTCGAGGCGGTTGTCGAGGACGTGCGGATCGCGGCGGCGGCCTACCAGAACGGGGACACCGCGGCCGACGCGGCCGTCGAGCGGCTGGTCATGGTGTTCGGCGGCGCGCACGACGAGCGGACGGCCGCGCACATTCAGCTGCTCGTCCAGGCCTGCGATGCGACGGCGACGCTGATCGAACGCGCACGGACCCGCCCCGTGGACGAGGTGCTGCGCGACGACCCTCCGGTGCTCGCCACCCGGCGGGTCGCCCCGGACGGCTCGATCATCGCGATACCCCTGGAAGGGCGCCCGTTCGGCGAAGGGCCGCGAGCCTGCCCCGGCCGCGAGCACGCCCTCGCCCTCGTGGAAGGAGCCCTGCGATGACCGGACCTGGACTCCGTTGTCGGCCGTTGCGCATATGAGCACTCGCGGGAGGTGGATGGTGATGGCCGGGGTTCGCGAAGCTGCGCGCTTGAGCGCTCGTGGGTGGCGAATCGCGATGACCCGCCTTGGGCTCGGCTGCCGGCCGTTGCGCATTTGAGCGGTCGTCGGTGGCGCATCGTGATGAGCTGGGTCCCGGTTCGGCGGTTGTACGTATGTGCAGTTGTGGAAGGAGTTTTGCGATGAGTGACGGATTCCGGGAGTTGCACGTGCCTGGCCGGCCGCTCGTGTTGCCCAACGTCTGGGACGTGGCCGGGGCCCGGATGCTTGCCGCGGCCGGGTTCGCCGCGGTCGGCACCACGAGCCTCGGCGTGGCCGCGAGCCTCGGGCTTCCCGACGGCGAAGGCGCGAGCGTCGACGAGACGCTGCGGCTGGTGGGGCGACTGGCGTCGCTGCCGTTGTACGTCACGGCCGACCTCGAGCGCGGTTCCGTCGCCGCGGCGGTGGCCGCAGCGGAGGCGGGGGCGGTGGGGGTGAACATCGAGGACGCGTACGGGGATGCGGACGAGCACGCGGCGCTCATCCGGGCCGTGAAAGCCGCGGCGCCGGCGCTGTTCGTCAATGCGCGAACCGACACTCACTGGCTGCGCGCCGGGGACGCCGACGAAGCGATTCGACGTGTTCGCATGTACAGGGACGCAGGGGCCGATGGCGTCTTCGTGCCCGGCGTGACCGATCCGCGCGACATCGAGCGGCTCGCGGCGGCGGTCGACGCGCCGTTGAACGTGCTCGCGTTGCCGTCCGGGCCGTCCGTTCGTGAGCTTGCCGAGCTCGGGGTCGCGCGGGTCAGCACCGGGTCGTTGCTCTTCCGGGCCGCGCTCGCGGCGATGGCGGAGACTGCATCGGCGGTACGGCTGAATGAACCGCTGCGCGCGGACCTTCCGTCGTATCAGGACGTCAACGGCTGACGGCTGCCGTTTCCGCCAGATGTATCAGCCGCAGCCCGAAACCGTGCGAGCCGTGCGAGGCGCCGGACGGCGACGACGAGGGCATCGGGCTGGGCCGCTGCGCCCTCGTCCTGCCCTAACGAAGACCTCGATGCTGCCTCCAATGGCCGCCTCGCCGTCGAGGTCGACGGCAAGCTCCTCATGCGCCGACCTTGCCTCCGACGAAGTCCGCGACGCGCGGCGGCGACGGGGGAGCGGTTGGACATGAGCGACTGTGCACGCACCTCTGTCCGTTCTTGACGTCAACAGTCAACCGCTGCTGTCGCCGCCGGGCGGGGGCTAGGCATTGGCGGTACACCTGGATGAAGCGTGGCGCGAGGACGTTCAGGACGGCAGCGGTTGTGTGCTTTCGCGGCGGATCAAGGTCGCCTCGGCCGGTTCGATGCGCGGGGTGTCGGTGTCGTGAGCCTCGTCGAGGGCCATCGACATCGCGCGGGCGCCCATTTCGGCGAGCGGCAGGCGCACCGTGGTCAGGGCCGGCGTCACGTCGCGGGCGATCGGCATGTCGTCGAAGCCGACCAGGGAAATCTGGCCCGGCACCGCGACGCCCCGCGCGCGCAACGTGCTCAGGGCACCCACCGCCATCTGGTCGTTCAGCGCCACGACCGCGGTCAGGTCGGGGTTGGCGTCGAGCAGGGCCGTGACCGCCTCGGCGCCGCCGTCGCGGTCGAAGCCGGCGTACGCCACGCGCCGCGCCGGCAGCGTCCGGCCCAGCTCGCGGGCCGCGCGCCGCAGCCCGGCCAGGCGGTCCGTGGTCGTGGTGAGCACCTTCGGGCCCGCGATGACCCCGACACGGCGGTGGCCGGTGCCGAACAGCTCGCAGCCGGCCAGGTACCCGCCCTCCTCGTTGGCCGGCATCACCGCGTCGCCGGGCAGTTCGTGGCGGCCGATCACACTCACGCGGCCGCCGGTGCGCGTATATGCAGCGAGCTTCGCCTTCAGGGCCTTGGTGAACGCGGCGTCGTGGTACCCGGAGCCGGCGAGGACGATCGCGGCCACCTGCTGGGCGCGCAGCAGCTCGACGTATTCCAGCTCCCGGGCCGGGTCGCGGTAGCTGTTGCAGATGATGCTCAGCCGGCCGTGGGCCGTGGCCACCTGCTGCAGGCCGCGGGTGATCTCGGCGAAGTACGGGTCGGAGACGTCGTGCACGATCACGCCGACGGCGGTGCGCTGTGCGCGAGCGAGCAGTTGGGCGTGCGCGTTCGGCACGTACTGCAGCTCGTCGACGGCCCGCAGCACGCGGGCCCGCAGCTCGTCGGTGACCAGCTTGGTGCTGCCGCTGATGATCCGGGAAGCGGTGGCCGGTGACACGCCCGCGCGGCGAGCAACATCGGCGAGCGTCGCCATCATGGTCTCCTTTGCGCATTGACCCGCGATCAGCGTACCGGCTAGCCTCAGGAAAGCGGTTTCCTGCATCCGGGGGTCGGACATGAGTTCTCAAATGCCGGGAGCGATCGGCGTGTCGCGGTTGTCGGTGTATGACACCACCGCGCCCGACGGTCTGCACGGTGGCACGCCGCACATGCATCTGACGTGCTCCGAGGGGTACGTCGTGACCGCCGGCGAAGGGCGGGTGCAGACGCTGTCGGGGGAGGGCTACCGCGAGACCCCGCTGCGGGCCGGAACAGTCGCCTGGTTCCGCCCGGGCACCATCCACCGGCTCGTCAACGACGGCGGGCTGCAGCTCGTGGTGCTCATGCAGAACAGCGGCCTGCCCGAGGCCGGCGACGCGGTGCTGACGTTCCCCACGCACATCCTCGGCGACCCGGACGAATATCGCGCCGCGGCGACGCTGCCGGGCGGCGGCGACCTTTCGCCCGCGTACCGCCGGCGCGACCTGGCCGTGACGGGCTTCCTGGCGATGCGGGCGGGCGGCCCCGAGGCGTTCACCGAGTTCTGCCGCACCGCCGCCGGGCTGGTCGCCCCGCGCCTCGGCGAGTGGCGCAAGCGCTGGGAGAGCGGCGCGCTGGAGACCGCGCTCGAAACCGGCCGGCAGCTCGACGCGCTCGAGCGGTCGGACGTCGCCCATCTCGCCGATGGCGGCATCGAGGTGTTGCCCGGACCGACCGAGTCGGGCAAGCACGGCATGTGTGGCCTGCTCGAGACCTACATTCCCTGAAGGAGACCCGTGAACCGCGTTCCGATCGGCATCGTCCTCAACGGCGTGACCGGCCGCATGGGGTACCGCCAGCACCTCGTCCGCTCGCTGCTGGCCATCCGGGAGGAGGGCGGCCTGCCCGCCGGCGACGGCCGGCGCATCTGGCCGGAGCCGATCCTCGTCGGGCGCAACCAGGCCAAGCTGCAGGAGATCGCCGAGCGGCACGGATTGAGCGAATGGACAACCGACCTTGACGCCGCCTTGCACCGCGACGATGTGCAGATCTACTTCGACGCGCAGGTGACGCAGCAGCGCGAGAAGGCCATCCGCGCGGCGATCGAGGCCGGCAAGCACGTCTACACGGAGAAGCCGCTCGCCGAGGACACCGAGGCCGCCGTCGACCTGTGCCGCGCCGCGCGCGCCGTCGGGGTCAAGCACGGCGTGGTACAGGACAAGCTGTTCCTGCCCGGACTGCGCAAGCTTGCACGGCTCGTGGAGGGCGGCTTCTTCGGCCGCATCCTGTCGGTCCGGGGCGAGTTCGGCTACTGGGTCTTCGAGGGCGACTGGCAGTCGGCGCAGCGTCCGTCGTGGAACTACCGGTCGGCCGACGGCGGCGGGATCGTCGTGGACATGTTCCCGCATTGGCAGTACGTGCTGGAGCGCATCTTCGCCCCCGTTCGCTCGGTGCAGGCGACGATCGCGACGCACATCCCGTCCCGAGTCGACGAGTCCGGCACCGTGTACGAGGCGACGGCGGACGATGCGGCATACGGCACGTTCGAGCTCGAAGGCGGCGTGATCGCGCAGATCAACTCGTCGTGGGCCGTGCGCGTGTACCGCGACGAGCTCGTCGAGTTCCAGGTGGACGGCACCCACGGCAGCGCGGTCGCCGGGCTGCGGGAGTGCCACATCCAGCACCGCGGGTCGACGCCCAAGCCGGTGTGGAACCCGGATCTGCCGGCTACTGAGCGTTTTCGTTCGCAGTGGCAGCAGGTGCCGGACAACGAGGCGTTCGACAATGGGTTCAAAGTGCAGTGGGAGCAGTTCCTGCGCCACGTGGTCGACGACGCGGCGTTCCCGTGGGACTTCGCCGCCGGAGCGCGGGGCGTCCAGCTGGCTGAACTGGGCCTGGAGTCAGCACGCACCGGCCGCCGCATCGAGATCCCCGCTCTGGAGCTCTAGCCGGACACGCTCAGCCGCACTCGCCCGTGCTCGCGCGCTCGCCCACGCACGTTCGCGTTCGCACGCCGTTCAGGTTCGCGCGCTTGGGTTCGCACGTTCCGGTTCACACGTTCGGACGCGCGTTCGCGGCGGTCGTCCGGGCGTGTGCGTTGCGATCGGGCGTGTGCGTTCACCGCGGTCGTTCGGACATGCTCGCCGCGCTCATCCGGGTGTGTTCGCCGCAATCGTTCGGATGTGGACGTCCGCTGGGAGGCGGTTCGTCGGGCGTCGGGTCTGCCATCGGATGGCGACTGCTCGTTCGCTCAGTGGCTCGTGCGCGAATGTCGTGGGCGTTGTCCGGTGGCGGTGATTGGTCGTTCGCGCGGCGGCTCGCGGGCGAGCGCGCACGGGTCGTTGCAAGAGGTGGGTGTCCGGTTGCTCGGTGGCTTGTGCGCAAGTGTCGTCAGCGTTGCCGGGTGGCGGCGATTGGTCGTTCGCGCAGCCGATCCTGTGCGAGCGCGTGCGGGCCGAGGGCATGCGAGCCGGTGTTTGTTCGTGCGGCGGGGCGTGCGCGAGCGCGTGCGAGCCCGAGGGCCGCGAGGCGGTGTTTGTTCGTGCGGCGGGCGTGCGCGAGCGCGTGCGGGCCCGAGGGCGCGCGAGGCGGTGTTTGTTCGTGCGGCGGGCGTGCGCGAGCGCGTGCGGGTCGAGGGCACGCGAGGCGGTGTTGGTTCGTGCGGCGGGGCATGTACGAGCGCGTGCGGGTCGCCGCTGTGTGGGTGGGTGTTCGTTTGTGGACCGGCTTGTGCGCGGCAGGGGGCGAAACCGGCGTGCTGTGCGGTGTTGGTTGAGGTGCGGAGTGGGCTTGCACGTGCGGTAACAGGGAAGAAATAGCTGATGGAGGCACTGTGAGCGACCTGTCCCGGTTCTCGCTGAACCAGGCGACCACCAAGCGCTGGCCCATGGAGGACACCGTTGCCGGCTGTGTGGCCGCCGGCGTCCCCGGCATCGGGTTGTGGCGCGACCAGGTCGCGGAGCTCGGGGTCGAGCGCACCGCGGCGCTCGTGCGAACCGCCGGGCTCGATGTCACCACGCTCTGCCGCGGTGGATTCTTCACCGCCGATGACTGGCGCGACGACAATCTCCGCGCGATCGAGGAGGCGGCCACGCTCGGCGCGCCGGTGCTCGTGCTCGTCAGTGGCGGCCTGCCCGCGGGCAGTCGTGACCTCGACGGGGCGCGGCGGCGGGTTGCCGACGCGATCGGGGAGCTGGTGCCGCATGCGCTGGCGGCCGGCGTGCGGCTTGCGATCGAGCCGCTGCACCCGATGTTCGCTTCGGACCGCTGTGTGATCGCCACGCTCGGCAACGCGCTCGACATCGCCGAGGCGTTCCCGGCCGACGCGGTCGGCGTTGCGATCGACACGTATCACTTGTGGTGGGACGACCAGGTCTGGGGGCAGCTGGCGCGGGCCGGGGCCGCCGGGCGGATCGCGTGTTTCCAGCTCGCGGACTGGATCACCCCGCTGCCCGAGGGCGTGCTACTCGGGCGTGGGCTGCCCGGCACCGGTTGCGTGGAGCTGCGGCGCTTCCGCGAGGCCGTGGACGCGACCGGGTACCGCGGGCCGATCGAGGTCGAGGTCTTCCATGAGGACGTGTGGTCACGCCCCGGGGCGGAGGTGCTCGACGAGGCGATCCGGGGCTACCTCGAACTCCTCTAGCGCGGCGGCCGCCCCGAAGCGCTCGGCACCGGGATGCCGCGAGCATCGCGGCGCGGGATCCCGGGAGTGTTACCGCGCGGGACGCCGTGAGCGCGACGGCGCGAGGTAGCCACGACCGCTACGCCGGAGGAGGCGTGAGCGCCACGGCGGGAAGGTCGCGGGATGCCGCGAGCGCCGTGGCGCGAGGCACGCGGGACGCGGGAGCGCCACGGCGTGGGGAAGGCGCGAGCATCACGCCGCGGGCGGACCCGCGAGGGGCGTGTCGGTCGGCGGCTCCGACGTCGGCGTGGTCGGGCCGGCGGTGGTCGGCGCGGGCGTGGTCGGCGTCGGTGTCGGCGTCGTCGTGACGACCACCGGCGTCGTCTGCGTCGGCGTGACCACGCCGCCGTCGACCGTCTGCGTCGGGGCCGCGGGCTGGGCCGTGTTGGTCGGGTTGCCGATCAGCTTCTCGTTCGAGCCGTTGTTCGGACCGTTCCCGAGGCCGGCGGTCGCGGCCGGAGCCGGGGCCGGCGACAGGTTCGTGGTCACCGAGTCGCCGCCGGTCGTGCCATGGTGCGTGTCGCCGCCGGGGTTGCCGCCGATGAGGTCCGAGGTCGTCTCGGCCGCGGCGAAGACGAGCGCGAGGGCCATCGGCAGCGCGATCGCCATCGATGTGACCCGGCGCCGGGACATCTGGGCCGGGGCGCGCAGCCAGCGCCGCTGCACGGGGACGGTGGCCGCCTCGAGGTCGTCGATGGCCAGGCCGAGCAGCAGCTGGCGCGCGTCCGGGCGGTCCTGCGGGTCGCGGCTCAGGGCGGCGGCGACGAGGTCGCGCACCGGGTCGGGAATGCCGCTGAGGTCGGGCTCGCCCTCCAGGATCTTCCAGGCGCGGGCGGCCGCCTCCTCTCCGCCGTAGGGGTGGCGGCCGGTCGCGGCGAACGCGACGAGGCAGCCCCAGCCGAAGATATCCATCGCCGCCGTGGGCTCCTCGGCGCGCAGCTGCTCGGGGGAGGCCCATCCGAGGCTGCCGACGATGTTGCCGGTACCGGTGATGTCACTGGCGGCGTCGAGTGCGCGAGCGATGCCGAAGTCGATGATCCGGACACCACCGAGCGTGACCATCAGGTTGCTCGGCTTGAGGTCGCGGTGCACGAGGCCGACGTTGTGGATGGCCGCGAGCGACGCCGCGACCCCGAGCGCCACGCTGTGCAGCATGGCCGGGTCGAGCGGGCCGTCGTCGGCGACGAGGCGGGACAGCGGGATGCCCTCGAGGTACTCCGTGACCAGGTACGGCCGCTCCTCGAACACGCCCGAGTCGAGCACGCGCGCGGTGCAGAAGCCGGGCACCCGCTGGGCGGCGCGGACCTCGCCGGCGAAGCGCACCCGGAAGCGGGGGTCGCGCGCGAGGTGCTGGTGCACCAGTTTGACCGCGACCCGGCTGCCCTCGGGCGACTGCGCGAGGTAGACGGTGCCCATGCCGCCGACGCCGAGCTGGCCGAGCAAACGGTAGTCGTCGATGCGGATCGGGTCGTTCTGGGTCAGATCGCCGACGGAGGCGCGCCGGGCGGGCGCGGCCGAGCGCAGCGGCAGGTCCGGCGAACCGGACTCACCGGCGTCGTCGTGGTTGCCTGCCTCGGTCATCGGGGTCCTTCCAGGGACTTCGGGGGACATGCGGCTTTCACCAGCAGTCTGATCTCTTCACGGGGAGATGAAAAGACCGTGCTGTATGCATCAGTTGTGCCCGTTCGGACACCTTTTGCGGTTGGCGGCGCTGCCTCGAACAGTAGTCCAGTCGGGCCGAATCCTCCGCGCCGGAGGTCACACCCGTTATGGCACTGTTCAGGTTCCATACCCAACGAGCGGGCCCCGTTCGAATGACGCATTTCCCCTCTTGGGGTGTCATTCGGGCAAAGGGCTTTACCGCGATCGCTCCAGGTGATCGACCAGTCCACGCAGCGCGGCGGTGATGCGGGCGAGCTCGCCGGGCTCGAGGTACGACAGCGCGTACGACTCCGCATGCTCCGCCTCCGGGAGCAGCTCCCGGATCAACCGGTGCCCCTTGCGGGTCAGCTGCAGCAGCACCAGGCGGCCGTCGTCGGGGTGGTTGGCCCGCTTCATCAGGCCGCGCCCGGAGAGCGTGTCGACCACGCCGGTGAGGGTCGCCTTGGAGATGCCGGCCTGCTCGGCCACGTGGCGGGTCTCGATGCGGCGCGCGGCCCAGACGGTGCGCAGCACCACGAAGCCGGTCCAGGTCAGCTGGCGGGGGCGCAGCACCTCCTGCTCGACGTGCTGCCGGACGGCGTTGGCGGCCCGGTGCAGGTGCAGGACGGCCTCGGTCGCGCCGGTGAACGCGCCGTCCCGCCCCACCGTTGCGGTCACCGCGTTCCGCGCAGGTGTGCGTGTGCCGACCCGACCCCGTGCTTGCCCATATGGGCGGCCCCCCTCTGGTCCCCACATCGAACAGACAGAATATCGGGAACGTTTCGGTTCCGTTGCCCCATCATCACGCTGTGCGATCTCATGGCGACCTCCGGTGCCTGCCTTCTGGGCATTCACCGCGTTTGTCCGGCGGTTCTGCCGGATATCCGATGAATTGAAGCGTTCTAGATCATCGGGAGACGCGGCCGTGCTCGCCTCCGCCCGTTCCACGGGAGAAGAGAAGGAGTCCGGCCCGCCTGATACATCGACGTCGCCCGGCACCGCGGGGGCGGCAGAACCGGCGGAGAACCCACCGTCGATTCTGCCGGTGTTTCTGCCGGTCGGTGGTAGCGCTGCGTAGTCGGGTGCCGTACTAGTCGCGATCGTCGCGCTTGCGGTTCAGCAGGTGCCGCCGCTGCCAGACGAGCACCGCGAAGAAGGCGACGACCACGAACGCCACGCAACAGAACTTGGCCACCGGGGAAGCCTACGACCAGCGGGGCAGTCGCTCCGGGGCGCGCCCGGCCGGGAGCCCCCGGCGCTCGGCCAGCCGTGCGAGGGCCACGGCGTCGGCGACGGCCGCGCAGCCCTGGTCGTTGTTGAAGTACACGTAAATGTCCTGGTTCGTGAATGTCTCGGCCAGGCGGGCCGTCCACGAATCGAGGCAGGAGCGGCCGTAACGCGGCCAGGGCGTGGCGCGGCCCTCGTGCAGGCGCAGGTAGCCCCAGCCCGCGGTGCGCCACAGCGGCGCCTGCGGCCGGCCCTTGCGATCCGACCAGCACAGGGCCGCGTCATGCTGCGTCAGTACCGCCTTCACCTCGCCGTTCCACCAGGAGTCGTGCCGCGGCTCGACCGCGATTCGCACGCCGCGCGGGAACGCCCGCAGGGCCCGGTCCAGCGCCTCCGGGTCGGCGGGGAGGGTCGGGGGCAGCTGCAGCAGTACCGGTCCGAGCTTGCGACCCAGCCCGGCGGCCCGCTCCATGAGGCGGCCCACCGGCTCCTCCGGCTCCCGCAGGCGCTTGACGTGCGTGAGGAACCGGCTCGCCTTGACCGCGACCGTGAAGTCCGCCGGGGTACGCGTACGCCAGTCCGTGAACGTCTTGCGCTCCGGCAGCCGGTAGAACGCGTTGTTCACCTCGACGGTGCTGAACGCCGCCGCGTAGTGCTCCAGCCACAGACGGTGCGGGACGTCGCGGGGATAGAAGCGATCGCGCCAGTCCTTGTACTGCCAGCCGGAGGTCCCGATACGCATCATGCTCGACTCGTTCCCCGTCTCGCACGCCCGTAACCTGCGGCGATGCGGCATAACTAGTCCGGGCCGGACATACGTAGACGCCGCCGGGGGTCGTCTACGTATGTCGGGGCGGCGCGATTACGTAAGCGTGACAGATGGAACGCGGGCCTTACTCCGACAGGATGGAGTCACAAGGTTGAAAGGGGCCCGACACCATGAACGTCCACGAGAGCCTGCTCAGCGAGATCTCCCGCCAGCGTCGCCAGGACATGCTCGACGACCACAAGCACTGGACAAGCCGCGTGCGGCTGCGCCGCCGAAACCAGCGCGAGCAACTCGCCTGAGCCACCCGCGACCGAACCGCGGGGGAGAGCAGCCTCGGCCTTGCCGGGGCTGCTCTTTTTGTGCCCGGCGACCGGTGACTAGTCGCCCCGGCGATGACTAGGCCGGTCGTAGGGCCGAAGATACGTAACAGGTGCAGATGGCAGGCGAGGCTTACCCCGACAGGATTGGGTCAACGGTCGATCCAAGGAGTCGAAGCCATGCACCCGGTCTTTCTCTACAGCCAGCTCCAGCACCGCCAGCAGGGCCTGCTCGGCCTCGAGGCACAGCGCCGCGCCGACGAGCGGGTCGGACGCCGGCCGTGGTGGCGCAGGTCGCGTCCATCACAGCCAGAGCATCGGCCGCCCGCCGGTAGGCTGGTGGCGTGCGGGCCAGCCGTAGCGGAATGAGCCAGGTGATGGTCGGCCGCGACGACGAGCTGCGCCGGTTGCGCCGGCTCGTCGACGGGTCCGAGCCTTCCATCGCCATGCTCGGCGGGGAGCCGGGCATCGGCAAGAGCCGCCTCGTCCAGGAGCTCATCGCCGGCCTGCCCGAGACGGTTCCGGTCCTCGACGGCCAGGCCGATCCCGGCGCCCTCAGCCGCCCCTTCGAAGTCCTCCTCGACGCCATCGACAGCAGCCGCCGCGCCGAGCTGCTCGACCCGGAACTGCTGCGTGTCGTCACCGACGCGTCCCGCTCGATGATCGACCGCATCCAGGCCGGGCTGGAGATCGTGCGGCTGCTGACCACGCCCGGCCCGTCGATCGTCCTCTTCGAGGACCTGCACTGGGCCGACTCCGAGAGCGTCGCGCTGTTCGAGCGGATCGCCGAGCTGCCGGGCGAGCGGCTGCTCATCGGGACCTACCGGCCGGACGAGGTCACCCGCCGGCACCCGCTCGCCGACCTGCTGACCCGGCTCGAACGGCGGTACACGATCACCAACGTGCGGCTCGAACGGCTCAGCCTCGCCGACACGTCGATGTTCCTGAAGTCGGCGACCGGGCGCCCGCCCGCCTACCGCACCGCCCTGTCGCTGCACAACCGCACCGGCGGCAACCCGTTCTTCCTCGAGGAGCTGCTCAAGGCCAACGGCGACGCCGACCTCGACACCCTGTGCGACCGGCCGCTGCCGTGGAACATCGCCGAGGCCCTGCGCCGCCAGCTCGACGACCTCGACACCGGCGAGAAGCGCATCGTCGAGGCCGCCGCGGTGCTCGGCCGCAAGGTCCCGTTCGACCTGCTCGCCGCCGTCACCGGATTCGACGAGAACGAGCTCATCGACGGCCTGCGGGACCTGGTGCGCCGCGGGCTCATGGTCGAGACCGGCGACGACGAGTTCAGCTTCCGCCACGCGCTGACCCGCGAGGCCATCGTCGACGAGCTGCTCGCCCGGCAGCGGCGCCGCCTGCACGAGCTGGCGCTCGAGACGCTGCTGTCCACCGGCAGCAAGGACTACGCGCTCGTGGCCCACCACGCGCGGGGCGCCGGGCGCTACCTCGACATGGTGGAGGCGGCACGGCGGGGACTGGTGGTCTACCTCGCGATGGGCTCGCCCTACCAGGCGCTCCAGCTCGCCGAGATGGGCCTCGACGAGCTGCCCGACGACGTCGAGCTGCTCTCCTGCGGGGCCCGGGCCGCGTGGCTGGCCGGGCTCCTCGACGACGCGCAGGAGCTCGGGCGCCGCTGGCTGGACGCGGCCGGCACCCGCGAGGAGCGCGCCGACGCGCTGCGGCTGCTGGTCCGGCTCAGCTGGGAGGTCGGCAGCAGCGGCAGCATGCAGGAGCGCGCGGCCCAGCTGCGGCGCGAGATCGCGCACCTGGACGACGGGCCGGCCAAGGCGCACGCGTATGCGGCGATCGCCCAGGCGTACATGCTGCACGACGACACCGAGCGCGCCGTGGCCTGGGCCGACATGGCGATCGCCCTCGGCGAGGAGCTCGGCCTGCCCGCCGTGTGGCTCGCCGGCAAGGTCGAGAAGGGCTCGGCCCTCGTCAACGTCGCGGCGGGCGTCGAGGAGGGCGTGAAGCTGCTCAACGAGGCCACCCAGGAGGCCGAGGAGGCGGGCGAGTGGCTGCTGGCCGCCCGCTCGCTCAACAACCTCTACAACCTGCTGCCCGGCGGGCCCGCCGACTGGGCGGCCGCGCTGGAGCGGATGCGCACCTACGCCGAGCGGGCCGGGTTCGACTCGCTGGCCGTCGCCGCCTACTTCCAGGGCCGCGCCCGCCTCGCCGTGCAGGAGGGCAACCTCGGCGCCGCCCTCGCCGAGCTGGAGGCGGCCCGCCGCCGCGACCGGGGCCTGCTGCGCACCCGCAACGGCAGCGACTACCACGGCGTGCTCTTCGCCGGGCTGCTGCTGGAGGCCGGCGAGCTCGACAAGGCCGACACCGTCATCCGCGGTCTGATCGAGCAGTCCACCGACGCCTACACGATGCTCACCCAGACCTCGGTGCCCGGCCTGCAGTTCCACCTCGCCTGCCGCCTGGGCCGCGCCGACCTCGCCCGCGAGCTGCTGCGCACCGTGCTCGACGCCGTCCGCGTCACCGGCGTCACCGGCCGCGACTTCGCCCACGACCTCATCTCCGCGGGCCTGGCCGCGGGCCTGGCCGTCGACGAGCTGCGCCCGATCGCGGCCGCGATCGACGACCCGCTCTTCGACGACGCGTTCCGCTGGCTCGCCGACGCCCAGATCGCCGAGGCCGCCGGCGACCCCACGGAGGCGCTGCGCCTCTACCGCCGCGCCGTGGCCGAGCCGACCATGCTCCTGCCGGCCCAGCGCGGCACCGGCCACCTGGGCGTCGCCCGCTGCCTGCTCGCCCTGGGCGACCTCGAGGCCGCGCGAGCGTCGGTCCGCGCGGCCGAGCCGTTCCTGTCCCGCTGGGCGGGCTGGCGCGTCGCCGAACTCACCGGCCTGCGCGGCCGCCTGGGCCTGACCGCCCCGACCGCCGCGGGCGACCAGTCGCTGACCCCACGCGAGCGCGAGGTGGCCGTGCTGCTCGCCGAGGGCCTGACCAACGCCGAACTGGCCCGCCGGCTGTACATCTCGCCCCGCACGGCCGCCGTCCACGTCTCGAACATCCTGAGCAAGCTGAACCTGGAGTCCCGCACGCAGATCGCGGCTTGGGTCAAGTCGCGCGAGCCGGCCAAGTAGCCGCGCCTTCCATCGTCCGGGCACCGCCTTGTTCCTGGCCTGGGGTTCTCGGGCTGCGCACGTCGTGGTTGGTCTGGGGTTCTCGGGCTGCGCACGTCGTGGTTGGCTTGGGGTTCTTGGGCTGCGCAACCTCGGTCGGCCTGCCCTTCTCGGTGCGCGCCGCAGCGCACCTTCCGCTTGCTCTCGGTGATGTGCGCTGTTTGGCGTGATGCTCGCGGTCACCGGGCCGCTCAGCCGAGGCGGTGTCCGGCACGCTCGTCTTCCGCCTTGGCTTCGGCCCGGCATTGGAGTGTTCGTTCGTGTGCTGCGCACTGTGGCGGCTTTCGGTGTGCGGTCGTGTCGTTGTTCCGGCGGTCGCGCGCTCGCCAGCCTGGTTGGGCGCCTACGCCCGGCGGAGGTGTTCGGGGCGGCGGAGTACTCCCGTGGGCGGATGTGCTCGTTGCCGGAGGTCCCTACCATCGGTGGCATGTCGTGGTCGATGACCACCCTGATCGCCGCGTGGGCCCTGGTCGGCTCGCCCGGTGACGTCGTCGCTGTGGCGACGGCCGTACTGGCCGCGCTCGCGGTCGTCCTGGCAGCCCGGTTCGTGGCCGGGGCGCCGGCGGCTCCTGCGCGGCTGCTGGCTCTGCCGGCCCGGGCCCGAATCGGCCTCGGGCGGGCCATCCGTTCCGTGGACCCCGACGCAGACGGTCGGCCGCGGCCCCGGGCGCCCGGAGTCTGATCGCTCATTCCGCACCGCGGAGCTGATTCGCTCAGGCGCGGCGCCGAGCGCTGATCGGACGTGCTCGCGACGGTGACTGAACTCGGTGAGCGCGCGTTGTCGGCTGGCTCGCGCAGCGCGCACCGCGATCGAATCGCTCGCCGTGCGCTGGGGAGTGAGTGGTCCGGTCATCGTGCACATCGCTACCGCGTCGTTCAGTGCGCACGGTTGCGCGGTTTGCTTGCCGTGCGCTGTTGAGCGGGTTGCTCGTTGCGTGCATTGCTGCCGCGTCGTTCAGTGTGCCCGGTTGCGCGGTTTGCTTGCCGTGCGCTGTTGAGCGGGTTGCTCGTTGCGTGCATTGCTGCCGCGTCGCTCAGTGCGCCCGGTCGCGGTTTGCTCGCCGAGCGCTGTTGAGCGTTGCGCGTTGCGTGCATCGCCGTCGTGTCAGTCAGTGCGCGGTTGCGCGGATTGCTCGTCGAGCGCTGCACTGACCGAATCGCTCAGTGCAGCGGTGGGCGGACTGTTCGCCGAGGGCCGTTGAGTGAGCTGTTCATCGTGCGTTCCTGGGCGGCTGCTCATCGCGGCTCATCGCGCGTTCCAGGTGGGTGCTCATTTGCGCGCTTGAGGCGGCTGCTCAATGCGCGCGTTCGAGCGGGCTGTCGTGGTGCGCGTTTGAGCGGGCAATAGTGCGCGTTTGGTCGCTGCTCGTTGTTCGTTGACGGCGAATCGGTCATCGGGCGGGTGGTGAGCGTTCGCTCATTGCGTGCTGGCGGATCGCTCAGGAGTGCGGCTCCTCGGGCTTCGTTTGCTGCTCGTTGAGCGAACTCTGCTCGTGAGTGTTCACGGGCGCCGACGCGCAGGCGCGGTGCTGATTCGCGTTGGGGAATCACCTGGTCACGACGCTGGGCGCTGGATTGTGCGCCTTGACGGTGGTGGCCGTCGGAAATGCCATCGGACTTTGCGGATGTGAAGGGTCGGAATCGTGGTACATCAGATTTTGCTTGTCCTGGCTGGGCTGCTCGGGTCGGTGCCGCTGGCGATTGTTGTCGCGACGCTCCTGCTGCGTGCGGGGCTGCTGCCGTTGAGTCTTCGCGCATATCGCGCGGAGCGAGTGCGGGCGAAGCTGGCGCCTCAGCTCGCGCAGATTCGGGAGCGGCACGGACATGAGCCTGTCGTGCTTGCCGAGAAGACCACGGCGCTCATGCGGGAAGCCGGGTCCGGGCCGTTCGCCGGGCTGGTGCCGATGCTTGCCCAGGCGCCGTTCATCTGGCTGCTGTACCGGGAGTTCACCAACGGGGACATGCGCGGGCATTCGCTGTTCGGGTTCGATCTCACCCAGCGGTTGATCGGACACCCGGGACTGCTCGCCGGGTGGCTGATTGTGGCGGCGCTCGTCGGGATCGCGGTGTGGAATGTTCGCCAACTGCCGGCCGGGTCGCCCGTTTATGTGCGGGTGTTGTCGTTTGCCACGGTCGCGTTCGCGGCGTTCGTGCCCGTCGCGGCCGGGATCTATTTGGTGACCACCGGGTTGTGGACGGCTGTTGAGCGTTTCGTCTTCCGGCAGCGGAGTGTCTTGACGGCCTGAGTGCGCGTTCGCAAGCGAGTTGTTGTCGATGCCTGCTCGGGTGAGGGCGGTGGTGGGGGAACGTCGTGAGGTCGTGGCGGCTGGGATCGGGTTGCCGCCACGACGGAGCGACCTAGGGCTATCGGCCTGCTAGCAAGAGGCGATAGGGCGTAGCTGCGGAAATGGGTGGGCGGAGGTGGCGAGGGCGGAGCGGCAAGCGCGAAGGCGGTCAATGCGGTGGCGAGGGTGGAGCGGCAAGTACGAGGGCGGCCGACGCGGTGGCAAGGGTGGAGAGCAGGCGCGAAGGGGCGACGCGATGGCGAGGGCGAAGGAGCGCTGCTGAGGAGCGGGGGCGGCTGGCGGCCAGGTGGACTTTCGCGGTACGAGTGCGGAAGTTCTTTTGATTTTGACAAAAGTTCGGTTGGGTCTGGCGGAAAGCCCCGGGTCCGATCTAGGCTCCTAATCCAGCGACATTTGGCGATGTCGTCATCCATGGATCCCTATCGCCACGTTCCTCACCCGCTAGGAGGAGCCCGTGCGTACGGGTGTGTGGCTGGTCGGCGCACGCGGTTCTGTCGCCGTCACCAGCATTGTCGGAGCCGCCGCGTTGCGGTCCGGGCTTGCCGAGCCGATCGGCTGCGTCACCGAGCATCCGCGGCTGCAGACCGGGGCGCTGCCCGGGTTCGCAGACCTCGTGTTCGGTGGCCATGACGTGGTCAATACCAACCTGGTCAAGCGGGCCGAGGCGCTCGCCGCGGCCGGGGTCGTTCCCGCGCGGCTGGTTGCGGCCCTCCACAGTGAACTGTCGACAGTGGACGATGACGTACGGCCGGTGCCCCACGCACCGACCCAGCGTGAAACGGCCGCAATCATGCAGGGCGACCTGGAGCGATTCCGGGACCGCCACGAGCTGGAGCGGGTTGTCGTCGTCAACGTGTCGTCCACCGAGGCCGCCGCGGTGCCGCACCCGGCGCACGCCGGGCTCGACCTGCTCCGCGCGGCCATGGCAACGCCTGAGCAGGTGCTTCCGAGCAGCTCGGTGGCGGCCTACGCGGCGATGAGCGCGGGGTGCGCGTACGTCGACTTCACCCCGTCCACCGGTGCGCGGCTCCCGGCACTGCACGAGCTCGCGGTGGAGCGCGGCACCCCGTACGCGGGGCACGACGGCAAGACGGGCGAGACCCTGCTCAAGTCCGTGCTCGCCCCGATGTTCGCGATGCGGCGGCTGCACGCGACCTCGTGGTCGGGCATCAACCTGCTCGGCGGCGGCGACGGGGCCACGCTCGCCGAACCGGCCGCCAACGCCGCGAAGTCCGCGAGCAAGCAGCGCGTGCTCGGCGAGACGCTCGGATACGTGCCGGACGGGACCACGCGCATCGAGTACGTGCCGGGGCTCGGCGACTTCAAAACCGCCTGGGACCTCGTCACGTTCGAGGGCTTCCTCGGCACCGCGATGCGCATGGAGTTCACCTGGCACGGCTGCGACTCCGCGCTCGCGGCGCCGCTTGTGCTCGATCTTGCGCGACTCACCGCGGCCGCGCACAGGAACGGACATGCCGGACCGCTCGCCGCGCTCGCGTTCTTCTTCAAGGACCCGCTCGGCGACACCGACCACGGCCTGGGCGCGCAGTTCGAGACGCTGGCCGAGTTCGTCGAGGGCCTGCGATGAGGTCGCGCGATTCGGCCGAAGTCGTTCGGGTGCCCGCGGCGTTGGACGGGCCGCGGCCTGGCCACCCGGTTCGAGACGCTCGCCGAGCTGGTCGAGGGCTGCGATGAGGTGGCGCGATCTGGTCGAACTCGTCCGGGCGCCCGCGGCACTGTCGGTGCCGGGAGACATCATCGCGGGCGCGGCGGCCGCGCGACGACTCGGGCCGAAGACGGCGGGACTGGCCGGGGCGAGTGTGCTGCTGTACTGGGCCGGCATGGCCGCCAACGACTGGGCCGACCGCGAGATCGACGCAAAGGAGCGGCCCGAGCGGCCGATTCCCTCCGGCCGGATCTCGTCCGGGGCCGCGCTCGGCATCGCGGCCGGCCTGACCACCGCCGGTGTGGTCGCGGCCGGTCTCGCCGGCGGCCGTAAGGCCCTGGGCGTCGCGGTGCCGCTGGCCGGGGCGATCTGGGCGTACGACCTCGGCCCGAAGACACCGGCGCTCATGGCCACCTGCCGAGCGCTCAATGTGCTGCTCGGTGCGAATGAGCAACCCGGGAAGGCCGTTTGGCCGGCGGTGACCATGTTCGCGCACACGTACACCGTCACCGCACTGTCGCAGGCCGAGGTGGACGGGGCCACGCCTGAACTGCCGACTCGGACGCTTGCCGGGACGGCCGTGGTCGCGGCGGCCGCGGGCGGGACGCCTGCGGCGGGGGCGCTCGCCGGGTGGTACGCGATCCGGTATGGCCGTCCGCAGCTCGACGCCGTGCGGAACCCGGACGCCGCGCACATTCAGCGTGCGGTCGGGGCCGGGATCGTCAACATGCCGGCGCTGCAGGGTGCGCTGACCGCTCGGGCCGGGGCGCCGCGGCTCGGTCTCGCCATCGCCGCGGTGAGCGAGCTTGCCCGTCGCCTGGCGAAGAAGGTGAGCCCGACATGAGTGCACCGTCTTGCGCGTTCGCGCACAGAGCGGCGCCTCGGATTGAGCGAGTGGCGTCTTGCACGTTCGCGCACAAGGCGACGCCACGGATTGAGCGAGTGGCGCCTTGCACGTTCGCGCACAAGGCGACGCGAACGACCGTGCGAGCACGTGTGGACATGATCAGGCGCGAGGCGGCCCGATCGGCCGGGGAAGCGGCCCCGTGTGCGTTCGTGCGCGAGTCTGGCCACCGGTTTCGTGCCGCAGGGTATGGGACGCGAACGACCGGGCGAATGGCGAATCGTGCGAGTGCGTGCGAAAGAGCGTGCATGACCTCGCGGGCGGCGATGTGTGCGGGCGCGACAGCCTCAGGCGCGACAGCCTCAGGTGAGGCGGCCTCGGGCGCGACAGCCTCGGGTGAGGCGGCCTCGGGCGCGACAGCCTCGGGTGAGGCGGCCTCGGGCGCGACAGCCTCGGGTGGGGCGTCTTCGGGCGGGGCTGTCTTGAACGGGGCGGCCTCGGGTGGGGCTGTCTTGGGCGGGGCTGTCTTGGGCGGGGCGCCGGCGGCGCGGGAGGGGTGGGTGGCGTGAGCGCGCTCCGGTTCGGCTACGGCACCAACGGCTTCAGCAATCACCGCCTCGACGACGCGCTCGCGGTCATCGCCGGGCTCGGCTACGACGGCGTGGCGCTCACCCTTGACCATCATCACCTTGACCCGTTCGACGCCGGCGTTGCTCGCCATGTGCGCGAGGTCAGCCACCGGCTGGGTCAGCTCGGGCTCGGCGTGGTGATCGAGACCGGCGCGCGCTATCTACTCGATCCCTGGCGCAAGCACGCTCCCACGCTGCTCGACGACGAGCCCGGGCCGCGGCTGGAGTTCCTGCGCCGTGCCGTGCGGATCGGGGCCGATCTCGGGGCCGAGGCCGTCAGCTTCTGGGCCGGGGTTCCGCGCGCTGGACTGGCCCGGGACGAGGCCTGGCGGCGGCTCGTCGGCGGATGCGCCGAGGTCCTGGCCGCGGCCGAGGGCGCCGAGATGATGCTCGGCTTCGAGCCGGAGCCTGGGATGCTCGTGGAGTCGATGGCCGACTGGGAGCGGCTGCGGGCCGACCTCGGTGCGCCCGTCCACTTCGGACTCACGCTCGACATCGGGCACTGCCGGTGTCTTGAGCCGGTGCCGGCGGACGAATGTGTGCGAAAGGCGGCCGGGTCGCTCGTGAACGTGCAGATCGACGACATGCGCCGTGGCGTGCACGAGCACCTCGAGTTCGGGCAGGGCGAGGTCGACTTTCCGCCGGTCCTGCGGGCGTTGGCCGACATCGGCTATGGCGGTCTGATCGCGGTCGAACTGCCCCGGCACAGCCACGCCGCCCCGTCCGTCGCTCGGGACTCGCTGGCGTTCCTGCGTGAAAAGGCCAAGGAGGCGCTGTGAAACGCGCGACCCGGCCGGCGTGGCGCTGTGAAACGCGCAACGAAACGTGCGATCGGGTCGGGGTGGCGCCGTGAACGGCACCGCGGGACTGCGCGAAGGGCCAAGGAGGCGCTGTGAAACGCGCGGCCAGGCCGGCGTGGCGCTGCGAGCCGCGCAACGAAACGTGCGATCGGGTCGGGGTGGCGCCGTGAACGGCACCGCGGGACTGCGCGAAGGGCCAAGGAGGCGCTGTGAAACGCGCGGCCAGGCCGGCGTGGCGCCGCGAACCGTGCAACGGACCGCACGATCGGGTCGGAGCTGCGCCGCGAACCGCGCGACCGGGTCAGCGAGGCGCGGCGAAACGCGCAACGAACCGCACCGATCGGGTCGGAGGAGCGCCGTGAACAGTGCGGCGGGACTGAGTGACCGGACTGTGCCATCCAGCCAAGGAAGCCCAGTGAAGCCCGCCACGGGACCGCGCGACCAAGCCAAGGAGGCCACATGAACCTCGTGACAGGACTGCGCGCCGAGCTCGCCGACACCGTGTGGCTGGACACCGCGCTGGAGACCGTGGCCCGTCAGCCGGCCGCGATCGCGCGGCTGTTCCCGGCCGTCGGCCGCCGCTGCGGGCGTTGGATGCTCAAAGAACCCCCGGGCTGGAGCGTCGACGACGCCGCCAGGGTCCTGCTCCTGACGCGACTGCAGGACAAGAGCGAAATCCCGCAGCTGTACCGCCACGGGGACGCCGCCGAGAAACGCGCGATCCTGCGCGCTCTGCCGTTGCTCGAGCCGGAAGCGGACACGGCGACGCCCATTCTCGAGGACGCCCTGCGCACGAACGACGCGCGGCTCGTCGCCGCCGCGCTGGGGCCGGCCGCTCGGCACCTCGACGCGGCCGCGTGGCGGCAGGGTGTGCTCAAGGCCGTCTTCATGCAGCTCCCGCTCGACCAGGTGGCCGACCTCGACGAGCGGGCCGACACCGAGCTGGGCGTCATGCTCGCGGGACTGGCCGAGGAGCGCCGCGCCGCCGGCCGCACCATGCCCGCCGACGCCGAAGCGCTGATCCAGCGACTCCAGGAGAGGGGACAGTGATGCGCATCTTCGACCCCCACATCCACATGACCTCGCGTACCACCGACGACTACGAGCGCATGGCCGCGGCCGGCGTGCAGGCCCTCGTCGAGCCCGCGTTCTGGCTCGGCCAGCCCCGCACCAGCGTGGGCTCGTTCACCGACTACTTCGACTCGCTCGTCGGATGGGAGCCGTACCGCGCGAGCCAGTTCGGCATCCGCCACCACGCCACGATCGCGCTCAACCCGAAGGAGGCCAACGACCCCCGCTGCCGCGAGGTGCTCGACGTGCTTCCGCGCTATCTCGAGAAGGACGGCGTCGTCGCGGTGGGCGAGGTCGGCTACGACTCGATGACCCCGGCCGAGGACGAGGTCTTCGCCGCGCAGCTCGCGCTCGCAATCGAGCATGAACTTCCGGCGCTCGTGCACACGCCGCACCGGGACAAGGCGCGGGGAACTGCACGTACGCTCGCCGTGGTGCGCGAGTCCGGGCTCGAGCCGGGACGGGTCGCCGTCGACCACCTCAACGAGGTCACGGTCGCGGCGGTGGCCGAGTCCGGCTGCTGGATGGGGTTCTCCATCTACCCGGAGACGAAGATGACGGCCGAGCGCATGGTGCACATCCTGCGCGAGTACGGGCTGGAGCGCATGCTCGTCAACTCCGCCGCCGACTGGGGGCGCTCGGATCCGTTGCTGACAAGACGTACCGGTGAAGCAATGCTGGCCGCGGGGTTCTCCGACGACGACGTGGACCGCGTGCTGTGGCGCAATCCGGTCGAGTTCTACTGCCAGTCCAGGAAGCTGGATTTCTCCACAGTGGACAGAGCGGAGACGCACGAGGGCAACTCGATCCGGCGCGGGGGCGAGTGATGCGGCTGCGGCACCCCGATGGGCAGACCGTCCACCTGGCGTACGGCACAAACGTCCATCCCGCCGAGGACCTCGACGGCATCGTCGCGCAACTGGGCACCTACGCCACGCCCATGCGCGAGCGGCTCGGCACCGACCTGCTCGGCCTCGGCCTGTGGCTCAGCGCCGGCGTCGCCGCGGAGCTCGCCGCGGACGGGGCCGCGCGCCGCCGGTTGTGCCGCGAGCTCGACACGCGCGGCCTGGAGGTGGTGACGCTCAACGGTTTCCCGTACGGCGCGTTCCACGCACCGGTCGTCAAGCGCGCCGTGTACTACCCGGACTGGGCCGATCCCGCGCGCCTGCGGTACACCCTGGATCTGGCGCGGATCCTCGTGGACCTGCTGCCCGACGACGCCGTCCGCGGCTCCATCTCAACGCTCCCGCTGGGCTGGCGCGAACCGTGGGACGGCCCGCAGGCGGCCCGGGTCGGCCGGGCGCTCGACGCGCTCGCGCAGGGGCTGGCCGGGCTGGAGGCGCTCACCGGGCGCGCCGTGCGTGTCGCGTTCGAGCCGGAGCCCGGCTGCGTCATCGAGAACACGCTGCAGGCCGCCGTGCACCTGGCCCGGGTCGACCGGCGCTGGCTCGGCGTCTGCGTCGACCTGGCCCACCTCGCGTGCCAGTGGGAGGACCCGGTCGCCGCGGTGCAGCGGCTCGCCCGGGCCGGGCTGCCGGTCGTGAAGGTCCAGGTCTCGGCCGCGTTGGAGGTCGCCGACCCCGTCGGTGCCCGCGAGGTTGTGGCCCGCTACGCCGAGCCGCGCTTCCTGCACCAGACCCGCACGGCCGGCTGCCGGCACTCCTTCGACGACCTCGACGAGGCCCTGGCCTCGGCCGAGGCGGGCGGGGAGCCGTGGCGGGTGCACTACCACGTGCCGCTGCACGCGGAGCCGGAGCCGCCGTTGCGCTCGACCACGCCGGTGCTGCGGGCCGGGCTGGGAGTCCTCGTCGGCGGCCCGGTCGCGGCGTGCGATCACCTCGAGGTGGAGACGTACACCTGGAGCGTCCTGCCCGCCGAGCGCCGCCCGGAGAGCCCGCGAGAGCTGGCCCACGGGATGGCCGCCGAGCTCGCCTGGACCCGCGACACGCTTCACGACCTGGGGTTGAAGGGATGAGCGGCCTGGAGTTGCGGAATGCGGTCGCCGCGCGGGCCTGTGGCGACATGACCCGACAGTTGCCGGCGCTCGATCTGGGGCTGCGGGCATGAGCGGTCCGGAGCGAAGTGGTGTGCAAGTCGGTTGCCGCGCGTGCCGGGGCCGGAGCGAAGCGGAGGTCTTTGCGTGAGTCGTCAGTTGCTGGTGCTCGATGTTGTCGGTTTGACGCCGCGGCTGCTGCCGCACATGCCGAACCTGATGAGCGTTGGTGCAGCCGTGCCGCTCGAGCCCGTGCTGCCCGCGGTCACCTGCTCGGTGCAGTCGACGTTCCTGACCGGCGAGCCGGTGTCGGGGCACGGGATCGTCGGGAACGGGTGGTACTTCCGCGATCTCGGCGAGGTCCTTCTGTGGCGCCAGCACAACGCGCTCGTCGGGGGCGAGAAGCTCTGGGACGCCGTCCGGCGGGACGAGCCCGGGTTCACCGTCGCCAATGTCTGCTGGTGGTACGCGATGGGCGCCGACGTCGACTGGACCGTCACCCCGCGGCCGATCTACTACGCGGACGGGCGCAAGGAGCCCGACTGCTACACGTTCCCGCCGGAGCTGCACGACGAGCTGGTCGCTGATCTTGGCCCGTTTCCGCTGTTCACGTACTGGGGGCCGACCGCCGGTCTGCCCTCGTCCGCGTGGATCGCGCGGGCCGCCGAGCGGATCATGGCCGCCAAGGACCCCGACCTGACCCTCGTGTACCTCCCACACCTCGACTACGACCTGCAGCGCTACGGCCCGTCCGACCCGCGGGCCGAGCAGGCCGCGGCCGAGCTCGACACGGTGCTCGGGCCGCTGCTGCACGCGGCGCGCACGAGTGGACGGACGATTGTGGCGCTTTCCGAGTACGGCATCACGGACGTGCGCCGGCCGGTGGACATCAACCGGCTGCTGCGCACGGAGGGCTGGCTGAACGTGCACACGCAGGACGGGATGGAGTATCTCGACCCGTGGACGTCGCGCGCGTTCGCCGTCGCCGATCATCAGATCGCGCACGTGTACGTTCGCGACACGCGGGATGTGCCGGAAGTGCGCAAGGTGTGCGAGCAACTGCCCGGCGTCGGCGAGATCCGGGAGGGGCTCGGGCACGAGCGATCCGGCGAGCTGGTCTTGCTCGCCGAGCCCGATGCGTGGTTCACGTACTACTACTGGCTCGACGACACTCGGGCGCCCGACTTTGCGCAGGTCGTCGAGATTCACCGCAAGCCTGGCTACGATCCCGCGGAGCTGTTCTTCGACCCGGCCGGGCCGGGTGCGGCGAAGGCTCGGGCCGGGCTCGCGCTGGCCAGGAAGAAGCTGGGGATGCGGTATCGCATGAGCGCGGTCGGGCTGGACGCGGGTGCCCGGGCGGTTCGGGGGTCCCATGGGCTGCTGCCTGCCGACCCGGCCGACGGGCCCGTCTGGCTCTGCGACGACCCGGCGGTCGCCCCGAACCGTGTCCATGCGACCGAGGTCAAGGGTTTGCTGATGCGTCTGCTCGAGGGAGGCAGCGCGGGGGAGTGAGGCGACACGTCAGCTGAGGTGGATGGCGCGTGTTGGCGCGAATGTGCAAGGGGCGGTGCGCGGGTGTGGCGCGGTCGGTCCGCTACGGCTCCTGGCCGCCCACTTGCGCGAATGTGCAAGGGATGGTGCGCGGGCGTGACGTGACGTGGTGCGTCGGCTGTAGCGTCCGGCCCACGCCCGTGTCCGGCCCGCGCCCGTGTCCGGCCCGCGCCCGTGTCCGGCCCGCGCCCGTGTCCGGCCCGCGCCCGTGTCCGGCCCGCGCCCGTGTCCGGCCCGCGTGCGTGTCCGGGCCGCGCCCGTGTCCGGGCCGCGCCCGTGTCCGGGCCGCGTGCGTATCCGGACCGCGCCCGTGTCCGGTCCCGCGCCCGGTCTGCGCCTGGCTCGCGCTACTGTCCGGCCCACGTCCGCGCCCGCGCTCGGCTCGCGCCGCGCCCGGCTCGCGCCCGTGCCCGTGTCCGGCCCGCGCCCGTGTCCGCGTCTGGCCCGCGCCCGCGTCCGCTTCCGCGTCTGGTCCGGGCCTGGCCCGCGTCTGGTCCGCGCCTGTGTCCGGCCAACGTCCGGGTCCGGCTTGCGCTCGGTCCGCGTCCGGTCCGTGTCCAGCTCGCGCTTTGCACGCGCCTGGCCCCGCGCCTGGCCCGCGTGCGTGTCCGGTCTGCGCCCGTGCGCGCTCCGCGTCCGTGTCCGCGCGGCCGAGGTCCGGTCTGTGCCCGCGCCTGGTTCCTGCGTCCGTGCCTGCTCCGCGTCCGTGTCCGCGCGGCCGAGGCCCGGTCTGCGCCCGCGCCTGGTCCCTGCGCCCGTTCCTGCTCCGCGTCCGTGTCCGCGGGCCGAGTTCAAGCGGTCAGGAGGTCGCCGCCGCCCCAGCTCGCAGGAGGTGGTGCGCGGACTTGATGCGATACATCTCCGCGTCCGCCACGCGCATCAGGTTGTCCAAGTCGCCGTCGCGCGCGGTTGCGGTGCCGATGCTCGCGTCCACCGACACCGTGCCCGCGCCCAGTCGCACCGGCTCGGTGAGCGACGCGCGCAGCCGCGCCGCCACCTCGTGGGCGCGGTGCGCGTCGGTGTCGTGCAGCAGCACCAGGAACTCGTCGCCGCCGAGTCGGGCTACCAGGTCGTGGTCGCGCACCTCCGCGCGCAGCCGCGCGGCCGTCACCTGCAGCAGCTCGTCGCCGGCGGCGTGGCCGAGCGTGTCGTTGATAGCCTTGAACCCGTCCAGGTCGAGCACGAGCACGGAGGCGGGTACGCCGGGGCGGAGGGTACTGCGCGCATGTTCGTGCAGCAGGTGCCGGTTGCCCAGGCCGGTCAGCGGGTCGTGCAGTGCCTGTTCGCGCAGTCCCGCCGCCTGTTCGCGCAGGCTGGCGCGGGCCGCGGCCAACTGGCCGAGATGGTTGTGGTGCGCCCGGGACAGCAAGCCGGTCAGGACCGCCACCACGAGCTCGAGGCCCGGCGCGACGCTGACGAGATCGGCCGGCATCTGATATCCGGCGATCTGCGGGGAGTACACGTAGAGCAGAATTCCCGCGACCGCCTCGGCCGCGAAGACCGTGAGCGCGCCCGTGAGCTGGTGCCGGTAGGCGCCCACGATGATCGGGATGATGAGCAGCGGCCAGAACACCAGGTCCGGCGAGGCCGCCGAGCTGTAGACCATGGCGATGATCGCCGCGGTGTCCACGGCCAGGAGCACGGCGCTGATGCGCGGGTAGCGGCGGCGGCCCACGCTGCGCAGCGCGTACACGCCGAGGAGGTTGATGAGCGCCTCGGCGGCCGCGGCGGCAATGCCCAGTACCGTCGACATCCCCGGCACATGGGGGAACACCGTGATGCTGAGGACGATCCACAGCACGGCGGCCGCGCGGCTGAGGATGCCGGCCCACTCCAGGCTGCGGCGCATGCGCACGAGCGCGTCGTCGACCTGGAACAATTGCATGGAGTTTGACTCGGCGGGGTGGCCCCTGACCTGAGCCGTGGGCGAACCTGAGAAGAATCACAGGTAGAACCCCTAAGGAACGGCTTTCAGGTGCGTTCCGGATAGTCGGGGGAGTGTACGGTCCGTAGTCTCGGCGACGTGACACTCATCGAGACGCGTGCGCTGACGAAGCGCTACGGGGGTGGCGTCACCGCCCTGTCGGACCTGACCCTGGCGGTGGAGCCGGGGATCATCGGCCTCGTCGGGGCCAACGGCGCCGGGAAGTCCACCTTCATCAAGATCATGCTGGGCCTGCTGCCGCCGACCACGGGCGAGCTGCGGGTCCTCGGGCTCGACCCGACCACGAACGCCGAGGACGTGCGCTCGCGGGTCGGGTACATGCCGGAGCACGACTGCCTGCCGGGCGAGGTCTCGGCCGCCGAGTTCGTGACTCACCTTGCGCGGATGAGCGGCCTGCCCGCCACGGCCGCCCGCGAGCGCGCCTCCGAGGCGCTGCGCCACGTCGGGCTCTACGAGGAGCGGTACCGTCAGATCGGCGGCTACTCGACCGGCATGAAGCAGCGCGTCAAGCTGGCTCAGGCCCTGGCCCACGACCCCGACCTGCTGCTGCTGGACGAGCCGACGAACGGCCTCGACCCGGCCGGCCGCGACGCGATGCTGGAGCTGGTGCACCGCATCGGCACCGAGTTCGGCATCTCCATCGTGGTCTGCTCGCACCTGCTGGGCGAGGTCGAGCGCATCTGCGACTCGATCATCGCCATCGACGGAGGGCGGCTGCTGCGCTCGGCGTCGGTCGAGGACATGACGACGAGCCGCGACGTGCTCACCGTCGAGGTGTCCGAGGGCGTCGACCTGCTCACCGCGCGCCTCGCGGAGCTGGGCATCCCGGCCGGTCGCGACGGGGCCGCGCTCACCGTGCCGCTGGACTCCGAGGACGTGTACGACCGCATCCTCGTCGCGGTCGCCGAGCTCGACCTGCCGCTGCACCGGCTCGACCAGCGCCGCCACCGCGTGGCCGAGCTGTTCCAGACCCACTCCGTCACCGCACCCGCGCTGAGCGCTCAGGAGGCCGGCCGTGGCGCCGCAGACTAGTGTCATCCATGACATCGGCTATCAGCGGTACACGGGACCGAGGCTCGGCCGGTGGTACGCCAACCGCTCCCTCTACGAGCACAGCGTGCGCGCCGCGTTCGGCATCGGCCGCGGGGCCAAGGCCAAGATCTTCCCCTGGATGATCATCGGCATCGTGCTGCTCGTGGCCGTGGTCGTCATCGCCTACCGGTCGATCAGTGGCCAGACCCTGATGTCGTACCGTGACTATGTCGCCGGTCTGAGCTACCCGGTCATGCTCTTCCTGGCCATCGTGGCCCCCGAACTCGTGTCGCGGGACCTGCGCGATCGAACGCTTCCCTTGTACTTCTCCCGCCCCCTCGCCCGCACCGACTACGCGCTGTCGAAGTTCGCCGCGCTGGTCACCGCCGTGCTGCTGCTCCTGGGCGTGCCGCAGCTGCTGATCTACATCGGGGCCGTGTTCACGCGCACCGACGGCTTCTCCGGCGCCTGGCACGAGCTGGGCGACCTGGCACCGGGCCTGGCCGCGGCGCTCATCCGCGCGCTGATCCTGGCCGGCGTCTCGCTGCTGGTCGCCTCGCTGACCGGCCGGCGCGCCTTCGCCGCCGCGTTCATCGTCGGCGTCTTCCTCATCACCTCGCCGATCGTGGGCATCCTGAACTTCCTGGGCAACGAGACCCTGGCCAAGCTCTCGTTCATGGCCAACCCGATGACCATGATGCTCGGCCTGGAACAGTGGATCTTCGGCGCCGAGTCGAACAACCGGCTGCCGATCGGCAACCTCGGCCCCGTGTACGGCGCCGGCGCGCTCGTCCTGCTCGCCGGTTCCGTCGGGCTCCTGCTGCTGCGTTACCGGAAGGTGGCCGCCTGACATGAGTACCGTCGATCTGCAGCACGTCTCGCGGTGGTACGGCAATGTGGTCGCCGTCAACGACGTCACCATGAGCCTCGGGCCCGGCGTCACCGGCCTGCTGGGCCCGAACGGGGCCGGCAAGACGACCCTGCTGCACATGATGTCGGGGTTCCTCGCCCCGTCCCGCGGCACGCTGACCGTGGACGGCGCCCCGACCTGGCGCAATCCCGACGTGTACCGCACGCTCGGCCTCGTCTCCGAGCGCGAGAGCGTGCACGGCTTCCTGACCGGTCACGAGTTCGTGCTCGCCAGCGCCAAGCTGTTCCGGCTCGCCAACCCCGAGGAGGCCGCCCGCCGGGCGCTCGCCCTCGTGGAGATGGAGCCGGCCCAGGACCGCCGGATCGAGACGTACAGCAAGGGCATGCGCCAGCGCATCCGGGTGGCGGCCGCGCTCGTGCACGAGCCGAGCGTCCTGCTGCTCGACGAGCCCTTCAACGGCATGGACCCGCGGCAGCGCTTCCACATGATGGACCTGCTGCACAAGATGGGCGACGAGGGCCGCACGGTCCTGTTCTCCTCGCACATCCTGGAGGAGGTCGAGCAGGTCTCCGGCACCGTGCAGGTCATGGTGGCCGGCCGCCTCGCCGCCTCCGGCGAGTTCCGCACCATCCGGCGGCTGATGACCAACCGCCCGCACGTGTTCACCATCCGCTCCAGCGACGACCGGCGCCTCGCGGTCGCCCTGATGACCCTGGAGTCGGTCGCGGGCGTCGACATCGACTCGACCGGCCTGCAGGTGCGCGCGTCGGACTACGGCACGTTCACCCGCGCCCTGCCGCGCGTCGCGCTCAAGGAGGGCGTCCGGGTGCGCCGCCTGATCCCGGCCGACGAGTCCCTGGAAAGCGTCTTCTCCTACCTGGTGGGTGCCTGATGAACGCCACTGTCGCGATGATCACCGCCCGGGGCCTGCTGGGCCGCCGCCGGATCTGGCTGCTGGTGCCGCTCCCGCTGCTGCTCATCGGCCTCACGCTGATCGTCAAGGCGTTCGGCCCGGACCCGGCCGAGTGGGGCGAGGGGGTCATCGGCGGCCTGGGCTTCTCCGCGGTACTGCCCGTGATCGCCCTCATCATCGGCACCGGCGTGCTGGGCTCGGAGATCGACGACGGAACCATCACGCACATCCTGAGCAAGCCGCTCCCGCGCTCGGAGATCATCTTCACCAAGCTCGCCGTGGCGTCCGGCGTCACCGCCCTCTTCGCCGGCGTACCGCTGTTCATCGTGGGCCTGATCGCCGGGCAGCCCTCGCTGGCCTTCGCGCTCTTCGTGGGCGGGGTGATCGGCTCCCTCGCGTACTGCTCGATCTTCCTGCTGCTCAGCGTCATCACCCGGCGGCCGGTGCTCGTGGGGCTGGCGTACGTGGTCCTCTGGGAGGGCGTGCTGGGCAACATCCTGACGGGGACGCAGAAGCTGTCGATCCAGCAGTACGTGCAGGCGATCGTCGACTGGCTCGCCCCGACGGACCTGCTGCACGGCAACGTGGCGGTGCCGCTGAGCTGCGTGATGGCCGCGGTGTTCACGGTGGCCTCGACGGCCTATGCGATCCAGCGCCTGCGCACGCTCTCGGTCGCGGGCGAGACGGGCTGACCGGCTCAGCAGCGGCGGCGCGCTCCAGCACGATGGGGCGCGTCGCCGCTGCATTCCGCGTACCGGCGGCGCGCTCCAGCGCCATGGGCCGCGCCGCCGCTTTCCGTGCAGGCGCGGCGCCGCTGCATGCCGCGGACCGGTGGCGCGCTCGGGCACCACGGGTAGCGCGCTGCGGTCGTTCTGCATGACGCGTTCGGGCGTTTGGCCGCGCTCGGTGGAATTGCGCGACCGCGGCCTGTTCGATTGCCGCATCGAGGCAATGTGGCGCTGGGTTTCATGCCGACGCGGGCGCGATGTTCCGTCGCGGGCTGAGATGATTTCCCGGACGGCCTCGTGGGTATTGTCGCGGTGGGCTGGCCGGCATTTCCGGTGGGGTCGGACGGCGGTTGCGCCGGGGCGACTTCTGCAGGACCCTGACCAGGAGGCGCTGGTGTTCCGGTCGCGGGCGCCGCGGGGCCGTGGATGCGGCGCAGCTTCTCCGCATGCCGTCTCACCAAACCCCAGTCACGCCGCCGTTGCGCTTCCCGACGGAACTCATCCTTCCCCGGCCACCAATTCCTGGATTTCGTCCGATCCCGCATGGCAGCCAATTCCCGAGAACTGAACAACTGCATCTGCCCCATACCATCAATGATCCCAGAATACGACCGAAACCACGATCCCGGACCACTCGGCCGCGCACATGACGAACATATTCTCTCGCTGGACGGCCGGCGGCGGACGAGGGCGCGGTAAACCTGGAGGATTCGGTGCGGGAATGGCTGCCGGAGTCGCGGCGCCGTTCCGAAGCGGCCGGCGCCGTCACCTGTGCACCGCCGTTGGCGCCGGTCCGGAGCCGCAGGGCCGTTCCGAAGCGGCCCTCGCCGCCGCCCGCGCACCGCCGTTGGTGCCGGTGCGGGAATGGCTGCCGTAGCCGCGGCACGTTCCGCAGTGGCCGGCGGCACCGCCGTTGGTGCCGGTGCGGGAATGGTTGCAGGAGTCGCAGGACCGGTGGCCGGCGCCGTCAGCTGCGCACGGCCGTTGGCGCCGGTGCAGAAAGCCGCACACGCCCCCACTAATCAACTATCGCGGATTATCGGATATATGGCCCGACGGGGTATAAGTCCGAAATGTCGCGGCGCGGAGCGCCCGACATTTCGTGGAACCACCGGCGCCGACCAGCGCCCGAGTGGCGCGGCCCCGTGCGGCGATGGTTGGGTGTGATCGTGCATCGGGTCTACAGCGTGGCCGTCTTCATCGTCCTGGCCTCGCTCGACAACGTCGCGATCGGCCTCGTCCCGCCCCTCTACTCACCGATCAGCCGCGCGCTCGGCGTCGGTGAGGGCGCGCTCGGCGTGGTCACCGCCGTCAGCTACCTCGTCACCGCCGTGGCCGCCGTCGCGTGGGCGTACGCCGGCGACCGGACCGACCGCAAACCCGTGCTGATGATCGGCACGCTGATCTGGGCGGCCGGCACCGCGGCGACCGTGCTCGCGGGCGGGTACTGGACCTTCCTGGCCGCCCAGCTGTTCGCGGCCGTCGGCCTCGGGGCCGTCGGCTCGGTCGGGTTCTCCGTGGTCAGCGACCTCATCTCGCCGAAGCGGCGGGGCCTGGTGATGAGCCTCTGGGGACTGTCGCAGGGCGTCGGCACCCTCGCCGGGGTCTTCGTCGCCAGCCAGCTCGGCGGCACCGACTGGAAGGTCCCGTTCTACGTGCTGGCCGCGCTCGGGGTCGTGGCCTGCGTCGCGTACTTCACCACCGCCGACATCCGCCGCGGGCAGAGCGAACCCGATCTCGCCGCGGTGTTCGCGGCCGGCGAGGAGTACGAGCACCGCATCTCCCGGGCCGACCTGCCCCGGATCGCGGCGCGGCGCACGAACGTGTGGCTCGTGCTGCAGGGGCTCACGGCCCAGGCCGCGTTCGGGTCGCTCGTCTGGCTGCCGCGGCTCTTCCAGGCCCGGGCCGAGGCCCAGGGCTACGACGAGAGGACCGCGATCGCCGTCGGCGGGCTGCTCGCCATCCTCTTCCAGCTCGGCGGGGTCCTGTCGATCGTCGGCGGGCTGATCGGGGACCGCTGGCAGCGGCGCGACCTCGGCGGCCGGGCGAAGGTGGCGGCGATCGGGATCCTGGCCGGCGTCCCGCTGTACGTGCTGCTGTTCTTCGCCCCGATCGGCCTGCCCGAGCCGCAGGGCCGCCCGGCGCTGGAGATCGTGCTGGGCTCCCTGTTCACCTCGCCCGGCCTGCTCGGGGCGTTCCTGCTGGCGGTACTGGCGCTGGCGCTCACCTCGGCGAACTCGCCGAACTGGTTCGCGCTCATCGCCGACGTCAACCCGCCGGAGCACCGCGGCACGGTGTACTCCATGGGCAACCTCGTCAACGGCGTCGGCCGCGCGGCCGGCAACGGGCTCGTCGGGGCCGTGTTCGCGGCCCTCGCACGCTCGTTCCCGCCGCCCGCGAACCTGGCCATCGGGCTCGCCGCGTTCCAGGTCTTCTTCATTCCGACCGGGATCATGTACTGGCAGGCGTCGCGCACCTCGCCGAAGGACATCGGCGAGGTGCACGAGCTGCTGCGGGGCCGGGCGGCCGCCGAGGTCAGTTCCCGAACGCCCGCTGGTGGCTCGGCGGGGTGAACTGCTCCACGGGCTGACCCTGCAGCGCGGCCTTCAGGGTGTACGCCACCGCGTTGTTGATGACCGGGTGCGACATGGTCCTGTTGGTCTGCGGGTTGTCCGGGTCCGTGAGGATCCCGGCCACGGCCAGCTGCTTGGTCATGGCCACGAACGTCGCGCTCTTGCCGCTGTCGGTCGTGCCGGTCTTGCCCGCGACCGGGCGCCCGACGTCGCCGCGCACGTTCGTGGCGGTACCGCTGCCGGGGCAGGCGCCGAACGCGGACTGGTCGCCGACCGGGCACCGGGCCATGTCCACGGCCGCGCGCGCGATGTCGGGATCGACGACCTGCTTGCACTGCGGCTGCCCGGCGTCGATCTTGTTGCCGTCGGCGTCGCGGATCTCGGTGACCGGCGTCGGTGTGCAGTAGTTGCCGTCGGCGGCGAGGGCCGCGTAGGCGCCGGCGAGGTCCAGCGGCGTCGTGTCCGACACGCCGAGGGTGAACGCGCCCCACTCCTTGGCGTCCTTGGCGAAGCTCGCGTCCTGCGGCGAGCGGAACTGGATGCCGAGGCGCTTGGCCACGTCCACCACGTGGTCGGCGCCGACGCGCTGCTCGAGCGGGACGAAGTACGTGTTCAGCGACATGCCGAAGCTCTGCCACATGTTGAACGTGCCGGTCGGGTCGCCCTCGGAGTTCTTCGGGCAGTAGTGCGGGCCGTTGCACGCCGCGGGGCTGCTCGCGCTGATCGGGTAGTTGGACACGAACTGCGCCTGCACGTCCTCGGTGTGCGACAGCGGCAGCCCGGACTCCATCGCGGCGACCGCGGTGAAGATCTTGAACGAGGAGCCGGCCTGATAGCCGGGCACGTCCGGCCCGCCGGTGATGAAGGGCACCGTGGTGTTCGGGTAGTTGCCCTTCTGGCCCTTGCGGTCGGGGTTGGTGCTCTGGCCGTTGCCGCTCTGGTCGTTGCTGAAGTTGCGGTTGGTGGCCAGCGCCTGCACCCGGCCGGTGCCCGGCTCCACGGCGGCGACCATCACCGCCTCCGGGTTGCCCAGGCCCACGTTCGCCGAGCCGACGTCGGGCTGGTTCTTCGCATACTTGAACGCCGCCGCCTGGGTCTGCACGTTCAGCGAGGTGACGATGGTGTACCCGCCCGAGCGCAGCTTGTTCTCCCGGTCGAACGCGTCGGCGCCGAAGGCCGGCTGCTCGTCCCACCAGCGGCGCAGGTAGTCGCAGAGGAACCCGGCGCCGAGGTCGCCGCGCTGCACGGACTCGCAGCCCTCGGGCGTGCGCTGGCCGACGATGGTCAGCTTCTGCGCCTTGGCCTCGTCGCGCTGCTGCGGCGTGATGTACTTCATCGCCACCATCTGGTCCAGGACGTACCCCTGCCGCCCGATCGCCTTCGGCAGGCCGTCCGCGGTCGCCGGGTCGTTCGTCGAGGGCGCCTTCACGAGCCCGGCCAGCAGCGCGGCCTCGCCGAGCGTGAGGTCCTTGGGGTCCTTGCCGAAGTAGACGTGCGCGGCCGCGTAGATGCCGAAGGCGCCGTGGCCGAAGGTGGAGATGTTGAGGTACCGCTCCAGGATCTGCTGCTTGGTGAGCTTCTTCTCCAGCGCCATCGCCAGCTTCATCTCTTTGAGCTTGCGGGCCGGCGTCTTCGCGGTCGCGTCGACGACCTCCTGCGGCGTGCGGGCCGAGTAGGAGGTCGCCTGGCGCACGTACTGCATCGTCAGCGTCGAGGCGCCCTGCTGGTCACCGCCGTTCTCGTTGTTCACGAACGCCCGGGCGACCCCCTTGAGGTCCACGCCCTTGTGCTCGTAGAACCGGTTGTCCTCGGCCGCGACCATGGCCTGCTGCATCACCGTGGCCACGTCGGCGATCGGGACGTCGCGCCGGTTCTCGTCGTACATCATCGCCAGCAGCGTCTTGCCGTCACTGGCGTAGATGTAGGAGATCTGCGGCGAGGGCAGCACATCGAGATCGATCGGGAGATCCTCGAACGTGTCGGCCCCGGACTTCGCGGCCAGGCCGGAGAAGGCCAGCCCCGGGAACGCGGCCGCGGCGACCACCACCCCGGCGAAGAGTCCGCACAGCAACAACGAGGCGACGGCCTTCAGGGCCAGCATGGGACGCAGACGCACCCTCCAAGCCCTACCCCATCGAGCCGCCGCCGACACGTGAAAAACCCCACCGGGTGCCATGACAACCGAATTGCGGCATTGACGCGCTCTACAGCGTCTTGAGGTGAAAACCTCCGTCGACGTCGATGACCTGGCCGGTGGAGAAGGGCAGCAGCCCGCTCGCGATCGCGACCACCGCCTTGCCCACGTCGTCCGGGGTGCCCCACCGGCGGATCGGGGTCACGCCCTCGTCGAGGATCAGCCGGTCGTACTTCTCCTTGACCCCGTCGGTCATGTCGGTGGCGATGATCCCGGGGCGCACCTCGTAGACGTTGATGCCGTGCTCGGCCAGGCGCGCGGCGTACAACTTGGTGAGCATCGACAGGCCGGCCTTGGTGACGCAGTAGTCGCCGCGGTTGACGCTCGCGGTGTAGGCGCTCATCGAGGAGATGGTCACGATGCGGCCCGCGGTGCCGGCGGCGATCATGCGGTTGGCGACCAGCTGGGTCAGGAAGTAGGGGCCCTTGAGGTTGATCCCGACGAGCCGGTCGAACGACTCCTCGCCGGCCTCGAGGATGTCGGCGCGCACGCTCGGCGCGACGCCGGCGTTGTTCACGAGCAGCTCGATGTCGCCGAAGGCCGCGTAGGCCTCCTCCACGAGCCGGGCGCGGTCCGCGGATTCGGCGAGATCGGCCCGTACCGTGGCCGCCTTCGCTCCGTGCTGTTCGACCTCGGCCGCGACCTGCTCCGCGGCGGCCGCGTTGCTCGCGTAGTTGACCACGACGTCCCAGCCGGCCCGGGCCAGCGCCAGCGCGATGCCCCGGCCGATCCCGCGGGAGGCCCCGGTGACGAGGGCGGCGCTCACGCGGTGCCCCCGAAGAAGGTGTAGTAGAGCCCGTTGTCGAGGCGGAGCAGGTAGAGGCCGAGCTCGCGCAGGTGGTAGTCGCCCCACATGCTCGACTCGCCGTTGGGCACCCGCTGGCCCTCGTGGACCTGGTCCCAGCCGTTGGGGCGATGGTAGACCGAGTGCAGCAGGAGGCCCTGGTGGTCCGGGTCGGTGCTCAGGTACGGCTCCCGCAGCAGCGTCCGCGCGACCGTCAGGCCGGCCTGGGTGTACCGCTCCTCGCCGAGCGCGCGCCCGAGCCGCAGCAGGCCCTGGGCCCCGATCGCGGCGGCGCTGGAGTCGACGGGCTCGTGCTCGTTGAACGGGTCCGCGGCCGCGTCGGGGTCGAGGCGCGCGAGACCGGGGGCGCCGGTGTCCCAGTAGGGCACGCCGTCGGCCGGCGACGAGCCGACGTAGAAGTCGCACGTGGCCCGCGCGGCCTCCTCGAAGATCTCGTCGTGCTCGAACTCGAGCAGCTCCGCGAAGCCGAGCATCGCCCAGGCCAGGCCGCGCGTCCACGTCGAGAAGGGGGAGTACCCCTGCTGCGTGCTCGGCGCCCGGAAGCGCCCGTCGTTGACGTTGAACAGGGCCTCGTGGACGGTGCGCCCGCGCACGTCGTAGGCGTCGCGCCCGGTGCCGTAGAAGATGTTGTACTTCGCGGTGTTGTGCGCGTGCTGGCGCATCCGCTCCCGCAGGTCGATCCGCTCGTCGTGCTCGCCCATCAGCACGTGCCCGAGCCGGTGCGCGACGGCGAGGGAGCGGCAGGACCGGATGGTGTCCACGAACAGGGACTGGGGGCCGTTGAAGCTGTAGATGTACCCGGTGCCGTCCTCGATCTTCTGCCAGCGCGCGGCCTGGACCGCCCCGGAGACCTTCAGCGCCAGCTCGGCCGCGGCCCGCTCGCGCTCGTCGACGCGGCCCTCGCGGACCAGGCGCAGAATCGCCCCGTACGTGCTGACGTTGTTGAACCCGTGATCGTGCACGCCGACGTGGCTGACGTGCGGCGCCATCAGGGTTCTCGTCTGCTCGAGGCCGAGGGCCTTGAAGCGCTCCTCGCCGGTCGCGTCGAACTGCAGCAGCGCCGAGCCGACCTGGAAGCCCTGCGTCCACTCGGTCCAGCCCCGGGCCGTGTACCGCCCGTCGACGGTGAACACCGGCGACCCGCCCCTGCCGTGCGGGTCGAGGGCCAGGATCTTTCCGGCGGAGAGCTCGAACATCCGCTCGACGTCGGCAACGAGATCCTTGCCGGTGAGCCCCATATCGGTGCGCAGCATGCGGGGGATGTTACCGAGGAAAGCCCTTTCCTGAAAGCCCCGGCGTCCTTTGCCGGAAGTCCTGGCGTTCCTTGCCGAGAGTGCCGGCGCCTTCTGCCGAGAGCCCTGGGGCCTTCTGCTGAGAGTCCCGGCGCCTTCTGCGGGGAGTCCCGGCGTCTTCTGCTGAGAGCGCCGGCGCCTTTTTTGCTGAGAGCGCCGGCGTCCCGGCCACCGTGCCGTGCCGTGTCGTTCGCCGAGCGGATGCGAGGGCTTGACCGGCGCGTGCGAGGATATGTGGCGATGGACATCGCGGTGGAGGACGTCACCGCCCGCTGGGTCACGGCCTGGACCACGGGACGCACGACAGACCTCTTCAAACTTCTGGCAGCGGCCCCGGCGATCGAGACCAACCTGGACCCGGACGGCGACTTCATCGAACTCCTGACGGACTACGCCGCCGCGCTGGATTCGGTGACGGTCTTCGCCGAGACGGTGCTGGACCGCCGGGCCGCCCTGGTCTACGACTGCACCCTGTCGGGCGAGACCTTCCGCCTGGCGGAGTTCCTGACCGTGAACGAGTCAGGCTTGGTGACCGAAATCCGCCGCGTGTACGACCTGAACGCCATCGAACGCCTGATGCCCCACCTGCTCCTGGAACACTGACCGCACCCTACTTTTCCCGCGCGCTCCTGCCCTCTCCTTCCCGCGCTCCGCGCCCCCGGCCTCGGCTCCCTCCTGCACCTCGCCTTCCCGCGCGCCGCCTCCCCGGACACCCGGCTATGCACCTCTCCTTCTCGCGCTTTCGCTCGCCGGGTCGGGGTCTCGCGCCTGCCTTTCTCGCCCTTCTACCTGCGGCTTTCCGGGTTATCCACAGGCGGGAAGTTTCTCTTCCGTACGGGCGGCGGGAGGGGAAAGCTGGAACCCGTGAGCGACAAGGAAATCCCGCCTCCAGCCGTCGGCCGCCGGCCAGACGACGACACCATCACCCGCGGCCCGCCCGGCCGCCCCTGAGATTCCCGAACGCCGGGCGACGCCGGAACGGCCGCGCCGTCCTCGCGGCTGCCCGCACTCCTTCCTTCGCGCGGAACCCGCACCGCGCCGGAGTGCGTACGCCGCCGCGAAGGCCTCGCCGCGCCGCCCAGTGCGGGGCCGGGCCGACCCGCCGCGCAGGGTCGGCCCAGTCCCCGCCCACTTCGCTACGACCGCGACCTCAGGACCTCACCCTCCACTACCCGGCGGCAACATCACGACCGAGACCCCGCGCCAACATCATGGGGACTGCCGCGACCCACGGCCGGGATCACCGCGACGCACGGCAATGTCCACTGATCCGCGACTCCATTCCCCAACCACGCCGACCAGCACCTCGGCACGCCGGCGCTCTCGGCAGGACTCGACTTGACCGGACCGCGCTCCCATCGGCGTGACGAGCCCGCACCTCGACGCGGGGCAAGACCAGCGACGAGGACCCGCCGCTGCCGCAGGGCACTGGCACCGACGCCACGGGGGCGTTCGGCGCCGAGCGCTGCGGATGCGCCTCGGGCATCGCGCGGTTCGCGGCCGCGGCGCGCGGGGGGCGAGCGTCACGGGGGAGCGTGACGTCGAACGGTGGAAGGCGCTCCGGACGCCGCACGGCTCGCGGGTGAGCGTCACGGCGGCGCTTGGCGGAGTTCGCTGCCAACGCGGCCGGCGCGGTGGGTGGGAGCGGCGCTGCCCGCCGAAGGGTGCCCCGCGGATCGCGTTGTCGTTGGGCGCGGCGAGGGGGCGTGCGCAACGGCGGAGGCCGGACCCCGGGGCGGGGTCCGGCCTCGTGGAGCCGAAGTGCGGAAGGAGGAACGGGTCAGGCGACCGTGGTCATCGACGACGCCGAGACGAACGTGTAGCCCAGGGACTGGATGCCCTCGACGGTCGCCTTGAGGTACGACGTGCCCAGGTACGGGTGGTAGAAGAAGCTCGCCACGCCGTCGCGGACGGCCAGGTTCGCCTTCGCGTTCGCGATCAGGTCGGCCGGCAGCACGGCCGGGTGCTGGTTGAACGGCTCCGGCTCGATGTTGCCGATGTTCTCCGGGATGATGGTCGAGCCGTAGACGTCGCGGACGGTGTACGGGAAGAACTGGCCGACCATGTGGGCGACGCGGTTGTCCACGGTGGTGCCGGAGAGCACGCCCGGGAAGTAGAGGCCGCGGTCGTACCGGACGCCGAAGAGCGTGTTGATGGTCTTGTAGTCCAGCGCCGAGGCGGCGTAGTGCGGGGGCTCGAAGATCGTCGGCTGGGAGAGGCCGGCCATGAGCCAGTCGGCGCGGGAGGCGGTGACGCGGGCGGTCACGTTGAGGGCCGAGTCGTTCTTGACCGGGCCGTCGTAGATGACGGCGTCGTTGGCGTCGACGTGGGCGGTGAAGAACTCGAAGTCGTTCGCGCTCACGCCGTCGTACGGGTTGTTCAGGGCGTCGAGCTGGTGCGTGTAGCCGTGCATGAGCAGCGTGCCGCCCTTGCTCTGCATGTACTTCAGGGCGCTGACCACCAGTGGCCGCTGACGCAGCGTGTAGTCCTCGGCCTTGCCATTGTTGTTCACGCCCTTCGGGTCGCGGTAGCGGCTGTAGACGGCGACGGTGAACGGGACCTTCTTGCTCGACAGGTAGTCGGCGACGGCGCGCAGCTCGGCCGGGTCGGCGTCGGGGCCGACGTCCTCGATGCGGACCAGGGCGCGGTGCCGCGCGGCGGCCTTCGGGGCGAGCACGTCGTAGAGCAGGTCCGAGAACGCGAGGTACCGGTCGTTCGACGTGATGTAGGAGAACGGGATCTCGCCGATGTAGGTCAGGTTGCCGGACTTGATGCCCCAGGGGAACTTCGACCCGTCGGCACGCACGGCGTCGGCCACGCTGACCGCCTTGGTGCTGTCGTAGACGGCGTAGTCCATGATGCCGGCGAGGTTGCGGGTGTCGCGGGTCAGCGCGGTGCCCTTGTAGTCGACCTGGGCGACGGTGGAGACGTCGAAGCCCTTCCAGGTGTACCCGTACTTCGTCGCGAAGTCCGCCGAGCGCGCGGTGAGCTGCCAGATGTTGTCGTACAGCCACATCACCGGCTTGCTCGTCGACAGCACGTCGTCGAGGAAGGCGGTCGGGATCGGCTCGTCGTACGTCGAGCCGACGTAGACGACCGCGCTGTACTTCTCCAGCTCGCCCTTGGTGTAGGTGCCGACCGGGTGCGCGGTCCAGGCGCCGAAGTGCGAGACGAGGTTCGTGGCCATCATCCCGTAGTCCTCGCCGAGCCAGGCGTACTCGCCGGTGTAGTCGTAGAGGACGAGCGTCTTCGTCGAGGCGCTGGAGCCGGTGGCGCCGGCGCCGGAAACGGTCTTCGCGGTGGTCGCGGCCAGGGCCGGGGCCGCGGGAGCGGCGAGTCCGAGCACCGCGGCGAGCACGAGCCCGAGCAGAGCTGACAGCTTACGCATCAAGGAACAAACCCAATCAGACGAGCGAGGCGGACGTGGGCATCGGGGAGGGGATGGGCGCGAGGCCGAGCATGGCGGCGACCGCCTGCTCGGTGCGCTGCGACGCGAGACCGTCGCCGTACGGGTTGCCGCTGGCGGTCATCGACTGCCGCAGCATCGGGTCGTCGAGCAGCTTCGCGGCCTCGGCGACGATCAGGTCCTCGTCGGTGCCGACCAGCTTGGCGCAGCCGGCCTGGAGGGACTCGACGCGTTCGGTGACCTCACGCAGTACCAATGCCGGAACTTTGAAGGAAGGGGCCTCTTCCTGGATGCCGCCCGAGTCGGTCAGGGCCAGGTAGGCGCGGGAGAGCAGCCGGGCCAGCGAGGGGTAGGGCAGCGGGTCGGTGATCGTCACCCGCGGCACGCCCGCGAGGCCGGCCTCGACCTGTGCGCGCACCGCCGGGTTGGCGTGGGCCGGCAGGACGACCCGGATGTCCGGGTACGCCTCGACCAGGCGGCGCACCGCGCTGAGGATGCGCTCCAGCGGCTCGCCCCACGACTCGCGGCGGTGCGCGGTGACCAGCACCAGGCGCGCCTCGCCGTGCTCGGCGGCGTCGACCGCGGCGGCCACCCCGGCGTCGTCGAACGGCAGCTCCTTCGCCGCGATCTCCAGCGCCGCGTCCACCACGGTGTTGCCGGTGATGAGCACGTTGGACGGGGCCACGCTCTCGTCGAGCAGGTTCGTCGCGGCGAGGGCGGTCGGGGCGAGGTGCAGCGCGGCGAGCTGGCCGACGAGCTTGCGGTTGGCCTCCTCGGGGAACGGCGAGTCCAGGTCGCCCGAGCGCAGGCCGGCCTCGAGGTGCACGACCGGGATGCGGCGCCAGAACGCGGCCATCGCGCCGGCGAGCGTCGTCGTGGTGTCGCCCTGCACGATCACGGCGGCGGGCTTGCGGGTCTCCAGCAGCGCGTCGAGCTGCTTGATCATCTCGGTGAGGAGCTCCGGCTGGCTGCCGGTCACGCGCTGCAGCGGCAGGGTCACGTCGGCCTCGGCGTCGAAGGCGGCCAGGGCCTGCGTCACCATCGCCGGGTGCTGGCCGCTGGCGACCAGGACCGGGCTGAGGCGGCCGGCGGCGCGCATGGCGGCCGCGACGGGGGCGAGCTTGATGGCCTCGGGACGGGTACCGGCGATCAGGAAGACTTCAGGAAGCATGTGTGCGTCACCTTGAGAGGAGTAAGTGCCGCATCCGTGCGGATATATCCATGTCGTACTGTTCAGGCGGCGACCGGCTCTTCGGCGAGCCGTTCGGTCTTGGCCCAGGCGTTGCGCCGAGCCGCCTGCCGGCCGATCGCCCGCCAGGTCGCCACGAGGCCGAGCAGCAGGAAGAACGGGTAGGCGAGCGCCGCCTTGAGCAGCGTCGGCGTGGTCTCGTCGCGCAGCTGCACGCGGTGCACGAGCGCCCAGACCAGCCCCGGCACCGTCATCCCGATCGCCCAGAAGAGCCCGACCTCGCCCATCTGGCCCCACGAGTGGATCATGAAGGTGTCCCCGTGGCCCGGGATCAGGTGCCACATGGCGTACCCCCACAGCCCGAACACCGCCGCCGTGCCGAACGCGTTCATCCACGGCGCGAGCAGGTAGTACAGCATCTCCAGCAGCGCGTGGTTGCGGATCTTGCGCGAGGCGATCAGCCTCGGGACGTACGACACGCACTGCAGGTTGCCCTGCGCCCAGCGCGTCCGTTGCCGGACCAGGCGCTTGACGTCCACCAGGCCCTGCTGCTTGACGTGGGCCAGCGAGGTGTACCGAATCCGCTCCCCGTTGAGGTGCATGCGCAGTCCGAGCTCGAGATCCTCGACCAGGCAGTGCGACCAGGGCGCGTCGCCCAGCCGCATCAGCGACGACAGCCGGGCGAACTGCCCGTTGCCGCCGAGGCCGACCGTGCCCGCCGCGTCGCGCAGCAGCTGGCTGGCGTTGGCGATCGCGGCGAACTCGAGATCCTGCACGGCCCCGAGCACCTTGTTGCGGTTGTGGATGCGCACGCGCACCTGCACCGCGCCGACGTCGGGGTCCCGCATGAGCCGCGAGATCTCGGGCAGCAGGTTGGCGCTGCCCCGCCCGTCGCCGTCGATGACCCCGACCGCGACCCGGGACGGGTCCTCGCCGCCCGCCAGCGTCAGGTCCCGGATCGCCCGGAAGGCGGCGTTGAGCGCCTCGCCCTTGCCCTTGCGGGCGTTGGGGAAGTCACGGCGCAGCACCGTCAGGCCCGGGTGGTCGATGGCGGCCAGTACGTCCGGGGTGCCGTCGTCCGATCCGTCATCGACCACCAGGACCCTGGTGCGTGTGCCCTCCGGCCCGCTCAGCGCCAGGGCGGCGCCGACGGTCCGGCCGACCACCCGCTCCTCGTTGAGGGCGGGCACGACGATCCAGAAGGTCAGCGGCTCGTTGCCGTTCGGCGCGATGGCATCGCGCCGGCGGCGGCGTCCGGCGGTGGCCGCGTCGCTGGCGGAGAAGGCCACCAGCGCCAGGTTGTACGCCGGCCACAGCGTCAGCAGCGCGAAGCCGACCAGAAGGATCGCCGTCATCGCTCAGGCGGCGCTGCGGTTGAAGCGCGAGGCCCGGACCATCAGGAAGCCGGTGACCACGAGCGCGATCCCGGCGACGACGATGGCGAAGACCGGGCTTCCGGTGACGGGCAGCGATCCGGCGGTGGCCCCGCCGGTCACGACCACGCCGGTGACCTTCGAACCTGACATGACAGCTTCCCCTCGGCTATCCGGTGGTGGTGCCCGGCGGCTCCTTGCCGGCAACCGTCGTGCACCTTGTCCGAGAAGCTTGGCTTGCCGCCGCGCCGATCACAATGGGTGACAGGGCTGCTGAGGGGAAGTCCAACCGAGCACCTGACAGGGCGCTTACGCAGGCAAAACCCGGTGATTACACACCGTGTCGAGACGGTGTGCCGTAGCTCTCGGTGAGGTCCCGGGGCTGCTGCCAGCCGGGGGCGAACTCGGCCCACAGGGAGAGCGCGACGGCGGCGCTGTCCGGCCGCTCGCCGGGGCGCTTGGCCATGCACTGCCGGCACAGCTCGGCCACGGACCGGGGCACGCCGGGGGTGAGCACCACGGGCGTCGGGGCGGCCTGCAGCAGCCGGGCGCCGGGCGCGTGGGGCGAGCGGCCGGTGAGCATGTGGTACAGCAGGACGCCGAGCGCGTACACGTCCCACGCCGGAGCGTGTTCGACCCGCGACGCCGACGGGTGCGCGAACGGCACCGCGAGCCCGAAGTCGATGATCTTTACACCGGCCGTGGTCAGCATGACATTGTCGGCCGTCAAATCCCGGTGCGCGATGCCGCGGCGGTGCGCGACGGCGAGCAGCTCGGCGACGGAGGCCGCGATCTCCACCGCCTCCTGCCAGGGCACCGGGCCCTCGGCGAGGCGGGTGGCCAGCGGTACCCCGTTGAGCAGCTCCATCGCGACGGCCGGCACGGACACGTCCCCGGCCTCGATCTCGCCGAACGCGAAGACCTTCGGCACCGTGGGGTGGCGCATCCGCTGCATCAGGTGCGGCTCCCGTCGCGCCGCGTGACAGGCCCGGGTGTTGTTCGCGAACGCCGGTGCGAGTACCTTCACCGCCGCCGGTCGGATCCGCTCGAGGTCGACGGCCTCGTAGACCAGCGACATCCCGCCCCGGGCGATCGGGCGGACCAGCAGGTAGCGCTCGAGCACCCTGCGGCCAACCTCGATCCCGGACACAGACGACGACTATTCCCTATCCGGTCGTGCTAGCGATAGCCCTGGCGAAGTTCATAAGTGTGATCGAAACCTATAGTTGACATCGCGGTAACTCTGACTGACGCTGACCGCAGGAATCGCTCCCACAGGAGATTTGATGCCTGAGCACACCGCCGAGCCAGCACCATCACCCACCGTCACCGAGGTCGCCGCCGCCGCGGGGGTCTCCGCCGCCACCGTCTCCCGCGTCCTCACGGGCCGGGTGCGGGTCAGCACCTCCGCCCGGGTGTCGGTGCACGATGCCATCGCCCAGCTCGGGTACGTCCGCCACCGTGCCCCGCGCCGGGTCGACCGCCAGGCCGCGGGCCTGCCCGTGGCCGCCGTCGTGTTCGAGTCGGCGGCCCGGCTGTTCCGCGACGGCTTCGTCGCGCGGCTGCTCGCCGGGGCCGAGGAGGAGCTGTCCGCCCGCGGGGTGCCGCTGCTCACCATGTCCGCCACGCGCGGCACCGTGGCCAGCTCCACCCAGTTCCTGACCGCGGGCGGCGTCGCCGGCGTGCTGCTCGTCGGCGCGCCCGGGCAGCACCCGCTCGCCGTGTCGCTGGCCGCGTCCCGGGTGCCGCTGCGCTCCGCGGGCCGCCCGGAGCTCTCGGTGCCCTACGCCGACGTCGACAACCGCGACGGCGCCCGGCAGGCCGTGGAGCACCTGCTCCTGCGCGGCCGGCGGACCATCGCCACGATCGCCGGCCCGCCGGACTCGCCCGCTGCCGCCGACCGCCTCGACGGGTACCGTCGGGCCATGATCGCCGCCGGGCGCCAGCCCCTGATCGCGTACGGTGACTACAGCACGCCGTCCGGTGGCCACGCCGCCGCCTGGCTGCTCGATCGCACCCCGCGCCTCGACGCGCTCTTCGTCGCCTCCGACGCCATGGCCGCCGGCGCCCTCCAGGCGCTGCGCAAGTCCGGCCGCCGGGTGCCCGAGGACGTGGCCGTGGTCGGCTTCGACGACGCCCCGCTCGCGGCCTTCACCGCGCCCGCCCTGACCACGGTCCGCCAGCCCGTCGAGGAGCTCGGCGCGGTCGCCGCGGCCCTCCTGCTCGACCCGGACGGCGACGACCCGATCCTGCCGACCGAGCTCGTTGTGCGGGCATCCACGTAGGATGCGCGGTGCTCAGCTGCGGGAGGGCGACATCCTCGCCCGCCGCTACATCCTCAAACAGCCCGTCGGTGCGGGCGGCATGTCGGTCGTCTGGCGCGCCTGGGACTCGACCCTGGAGCGCACGGTCGCGGTCAAGGTCCTCGACGGCCCCATCGCGTCCGACGGCGGCCAGCGCGACCGCATCCGCCGCGAGGCCCGGGCCGCGGCCCGCATCGAGCACCCCAACGCCATCGGCGTGTACGACTACGGCGAGACGGTCACCCCGCGCGGGCGCATCGCCGCCTACGTGGTGATGCAGCTGCTCGACGGCATCTCCGTCGCCGCGCGCCTCGAGAAGGGCCCCATGCCGGTGCCCGAGGCGGTCGCGGTCGCCGCCACGGTCGCCGACGTCCTGCACGCCGCCCACCGCCGCGGCGTCGTGCACCGCGACGTCACCCCCGAGAACGTCATGCTCACCACCGACGGCGTGCGCCTGCTCGACTTCGGCATCGCGGCCGACATCGGCCAGCGCGAGGAGGCGATGACGTTCGGCACCCCGCCGTACGTCGCGCCCGAGCGCCTCACCGGCGCCCCCGCCAGCGGCGCGACCGACGTCTACGCCCTGGGTGTCCTCTTCTACGAGATGCTCACCGGCGCCCCGCCCTACCCGGCCGCGACCTGGGAGGAGCTCGAGCGCGCCCTCGCCGCCGAGCGCCGCCCGGCCCTCAACGTCCCCGGCCTGCCCGCCGCGGCCGCCGCGGTGTGCCTGCGCTGCCTCGCGGCCGACCCGCTGCGCCGCCCGACGGCCGCCGAGATGGCGAGCATCCTCGGGGCGAAGTCCGCGACGTCCGCCCTGCTCACCCGCCGCCGAGCGCTGGTGGCCGTCCCGGTCCTGGTGGCCGCGGCGGTACTGGCCGTGTTCCTGCTCCGCGACGACAGCCCGGCCCCGGGCACCGGCCAGAACGCGGCCCCCGCACCGACGGTGAGCATCCTCGTGTCGGTCGTGCCCGCCCCCACGAACGGCCAGTCCACGCCCACGCCGACCACCCAGGCCCGCAGGTCCGGCCCGGCGACCACCGGCGGCCCGGCGAGCCCGCCCGCGTCGCCGGCGGTCCAGCCGTCCCCGCTGACCCGCCCGGCCGCGGGCCGGGCAGTGCTGGACATCGTGGACCGGCGGTCGCAGGCCGGGGAGATCCGCTCGGACGTGGCGCTGGACATCCGCAACCAGATCAACAACCTGCTGTCGGACCCGACGGACGCGGCGCGGCGCATCGAGATGCTGCGCCGGAACCTCTCGGACCGCACGCGGGACCAGTCGATCAGCGACGCGGCGTACCAGGAGCTGGACGCGGCGGTGATCCAGTTCGGCCGCACCTTCTCGACGTGACGCTCTTGCCCCTGTGTTTTCCGTTCTTGTTTCTCGGTCTGCGGCTCATGCGGACTCGTGCGCGGTTCGGGCCGATTGCTCGCGCCGCTCACTCGGATTCGTGTTCGGTTCGGGCTGGTTGATCGCTCGGCTCACGCGGATTCGCGCGCGGTTCGGGCTGGTTGATCGCGCGGCTCACGCGGATTCGTGTTCGGCTCGGGCCGGGAGGTCGCGCTGTGGGCCCCGATAAGTCGGGCGCTCCGCGCCACGACTTATCGGATTTTTCGTATATGTCCGAGTCCGCGGTTGCCCGGGCCGGTCTGGGAGCGTGCGCGGCCGGTCAGCGCTCGGGAGCCAACCGATGTCGTACGGCCCACAGCGCCGCCTCGGTTCGCGACGCCGCACCCGTCTTGCGCAGAAGATTCGAGACATGCACGGTGACCGTCCGGACCGAGATCCCGAGCGAGCTCGCGACCTGCTGGTTCGTCATCCCGGCGGCGAGACACCCGAGCACCTCGATCTCCCGCGCGGTCAGGTCACCGCCCGCGCGCAGACTGTGCAGCAGCGTCTCGGCCTCGGCCAGGCGCCATCCGGGCCAGTGCGCGAGCAATGCCACCGCGCGCTCCGCGTGCCGCCGGGCCTCACCGGCGCGCCCGAGCCGTACGAGCGCATGAGCCACAGCCGTATGCACCGCCGCTTCCTCGGCCCGCCCACCGTCGTCCCCACCCCGCGCGTCCGCGGCGCCCGTCGCCATGGCAGCACCGACTTCGTCGTCCGGCCCGACACCGTTCGCGACAGCCCCAGCCCGGGCGCGACGGGAAGCACGCCTGCCGCCGCCTTCATCAGTGCCGCCGCCGCCCTCGCCGCCGCCGCCCCCGCCAACGCCGCCTTTGCCGACTCCACGTCCGCCCTCGCCAACGCCGCCTATGCCGACTCCACGTCCGCCCCCGCCTCCGACGCGGCCGCCGCCCTCGCCCTCGCCTTCGACTCCGGCGCCAACTCCCTCTCCGACTCCGGCCAGACCACGCGCGCCTGACACGAACCCGATGATCCCCGTACCCCCCGCCCCGAACCCGCCCGGCCCCAAGCCACCCGCGTCGAAGGCGCGCACATTCGCACCCTCCCGGCCGCTCGCCTCGCGCACCGACTCGCCGGCGAGGGCCGCGGGCAGCAGGGCGAGCGCGTCGGCATCGCGGCCCGCCGCCACCGCGAGCAGCAGTTCCAGCCGCACGGGCCGATCGGTCACGTGCTCCTCGACCACCGCCGAGGGCACCCCGCCGTGCAACGCCCAGCGCGCGGCCTCGGCCAGCCGGGCCGGTCCACACCGCCCGACACAGTCACGCAACGCCTCCGCAGGATCAACCGGGTGTACGCCCCGTGCCGCCACCGCCACCCGCAGCACCCGAACCAGCCCCGAGTCGCGACCCTCCGCATCCGCGCGCGCGAGCATGCGCACCGCGAGCGAATCGTCGCCGCGCTCAAGAGCGAGCAGTCCCGCCCGCGCGGTGAAGCGAACTCGCTCGACCGGATCGCCCTCGATCGGCAGCCGCGACCACACCAGCGCCTCGGCCCGAGCCAGATCCCCGGTGCGCATCGCATGCGCGATTCCGAGCGTTGTGGTGCGACCCGCGCAGAACTCCAACCCGTACCGTGCAACAGTCGCCATCGCCTCGTCGAACAGCCGCCAGCCCATCACCTCGCCCAGCCGCGGCAGGCTGACGGCGACCAGGTTGTGCACCGCGCGCCCGATCGTGATCGGATCATGCTCGCGCGCCGCCAACTGCCGAGCCGCGCGCAAGAGCGCAACCCCGCGCTCGAAGTCCCCGGTCAGCGCGAGCGCGGTGCCGAGCGTGACGGATGCCGCGGCGATCTCGACCCCGGCCCGCTCGGCGGCGGCAACCGCGGCCTCGGCAAGCGGCAGCACGCGTGCGGCGTCCTCGGTACGCAGCGCACTCTCGGCCTCAGCCGCCCGCTGCCGCGCGCGCGACGCCGCCGACCCGCCGACGGCCGCGGCCCGATCGAGCGACCGCCGATGCCCGGCCGGGTCCCCGAGACACCAGCGCACCCCAGCGAGCCGCCGATGCGCGTCAGCGGTCCCGTCGAGATCATCCGTCTGTTGTACTTCCTGCAACCAGTCGCCCGCATAGTTCGCGGCAACCTCAAAGCGCGCAGCGACGAACGCCGCCGCGGCCCCAACGGCAGCAAGCACAACCCGAACCTCATCGGGCGCATCGACCACCATGCCGAGACGCACGCCAAGCGCATCCCCCCGCCCCACCGGCCCGTCGCTGCGCGTGCCATGCACGTTCACGCGCGCCGCTATCTCGCCGTCTGCGTGCGCCGCTATCTCGCCGTTTGTGTGCGAGGGCGTCGCGCTGTCGTGCGTTTCGCTCAGGTGGTGGTGCCCGCCCCGCGCATCGGCGCGTCCCACCGGCCCGTCGGCGCGCGTGTCGTGCATGTTTACGCGCGTGGGCGTCGAGCCGTCGGGCGCTTCGCTCACATCGGAATGCCCGCCGCGCGCATCCCCGGCCCCGGTGGCGATGGTCAGTCCGGTTCCGGCGTCGGCATCAGGGTGCGGATTGTGTGCGGTGGACGACCCGAGCGGTCCCTCACCCCAGTTCGGGTCGCCCGTGACGGGCTGCTCGGCGGGCGAGTGACGGCCGTGCACGCCACGCACCGGATCGTGTGCGTTTGGTTGCGCGATCGTCGGGCGGTTCGGTTTCGCGGGCAGGCTCAGGCCCAGCGCGACCAGTTCCACCGCCGCGTCCGGCAGACCCGCGGCCAGGCTCGCGGCGGCTCCGCGGGCGGCGGCGGCGCGCGCTTCGGCCGTACGACCCAGGGACGCCGCATGCCGGGCGAGTGCGGCGTCGTCGCCCAACTCGACGGCCAGGCCGCGCGCGAGTGTGTGCACTCGTGTGCGTTCGCGCGGCATGACGCCGGCCACGAGCGCCTCGCGCAGCAGCGGGTGCCGGAACCGCAGCGAACCGGCCGGCGCCAGGTCCGGCGCGATGAGCAACAGGCCGAGGTCGAGCAGCCGGCGCAGCGCGGGCTCGACGTCCCCGCCACACACGTGGAACAGCACGTCGCTCTCCACCGGGTCGCCCAGCAGCGCCGCCGCCCGCGCGACCCGGCCGACCAGCGCGGGCTCGCTCGACAGCGGCTCCACCAGCAGCCCGACGACGTGCGCGGGCAGGGGAGCGGCCGGCAGGTCGTCGGCGGTGTCGTACGCCGCGAGCAGTTCCGCCAGCCAGAACGGGTTCCCGCCGGTGCGCCGCCGCGCGCCGCGGACGGCCTCGGGGGCGGGGGCGCTGCCGTACGTGGCCTCGATCAGCTCCGCGGTCTCGCGCGCGGTGAACGGCGCGACATGCACGCGAAGGACAGAAGGCGACCCTCCGAGACGTCGCAATGTGCGCGCGGCGGCCGGCGCGAACGCGGCCTCCTGCGGCGGGCGGCTCGTAACGAGCATGAGCGCGCAGAGCGACTCGGCCGCGGCCGCGAGCTCGGCGACGAGCGAGAGGCTGGCCGGGTCGAGATCGTGCAGGTCCTCGACCACGATGATCCCGAGGCCGGAGCCACCGCCGATGCCGGCATTGCTCGCGCCGGCATTGCTCGCGCCGGCATTGCTCGCGCCGGCATTGCTCGCGCCGGCACTGCCGGCGCCGGGACCACTCTCGTCGGGACCACTCTCGCCGGGACCGCCGGCGCTGGCATCGTTCTCGCCGAGACCGCCAATCCGAGCGGCGGGAGAGATGCCGGAGCCGCCAGGGCCGCCGCTGATGCCGCCGCGGGTCCCGGTGCCGATGCGGCGGGACCCGTCGCCGGGGCCACCGCCGTCGGAGCCGCAGCCGGGGTGGGCGATGCCGTCGTCGGTGCCGGTGCCCTTGGGGCCGCTAGGTTCGATGCCGAAGCCGCCGTCGAATACTGCGGCAACACTCTCGCCGAGGTCGCCGGTGGTAGGGCCGCGAGAGGCGGAGCCGTCGCCCGAGCCGGTGGTTACGGGGACGGCGGAGCTGGTGCCGGGCCGCGATGGGATGCCGGAGCGAATCGCCCAGCCGGCGTCGTCGTCGGTGGTCGAGTTTGGGGTGGATGGGGGAGTACCGCGCAACAACGCGCGCACCACGTCGACCGCCGCGCGCAATGTCGTCGCCGGGGCGAGTCGGGGCTCGGCGGCGTCCGATGACCGTTGCGCCAGGTGGTTGAGCAGCGACTCCTCGACCGGGAGCGTCGCCGCCGGGCGGCCGGTCAGCACCGATGCCAGCCAGTCGTACGGCGCGGCCCCCTGCGAACGCGACGAACCGCGCAGCACCGTCGTCCCGGCCAGGTCAAAGCGCCTCAGAGCCTCCGCGACCAGCCGGCTCTTGCCGCTGCCGCCCTCGCCGGTGATGAGCACGATCCCCGGTCGCCGGGCCGCCCACGCCGCCTCGATCTCGGCGAGCTGGGCCGCTCGTCCGATGAAGGGGGCGGTCGGCATGCGGCCACGATACGCACAAGTGCGTAGAGACGCCTGCCGTATCGATACGGCACGCTGTCAGGCATGGCAGAGGGTGTCGCAGAGGACGTGATCGACGGGGGACCTGAACCGCTCGCGCTGCATTGGGCGTCGCGCACCGACACCGGCCTGGTGCGCACATCCAATCAGGATTCGGTGTTCGCCGGCGACAGACTTCTCGCCGTCGCGGACGGCATGGGCGGGATGGCAGCGGGTGACGTCGCCAGCCGGCTCGCGATCGAGGCGATGGGGCCGCTCGACGGCGAGTTCGCCGGGAACGACCTGCTCACAGCGTTGCGTACGGCCGTCTCCGACGCCAACCGCCGCATCCGCGACGAGGTCGAGGAGGACCCGGCGAAGCTGGGCATGGGCACGACCCTGACCGCGATCCTGTTCTCCGGCGACCGCATCGGCCTGGTCCACATTGGAGACTCGCGCGCCTATCTCCTGCGCGGCGACGAGTTCGCGCAGATCACCAAGGACGACACATACGTGCAGTTACTGGTGGACGAAGGCCGCATCACGCTCGACGAGGCGGCGACCCACCCGCAGCGTTCCCTGGTCAGCCGGGTGCTCCAGGGGCAGCCGACCGATCCCATGTACTCCGTGACAGCCGCCCGAGCCGGCGACCGCTACCTCCTGTGCAGCGACGGCCTGTCCGGCGTGCTGCGCGCGGAGACGATCGAGGAGGCACTGCGCGAGTACGCGGACGTCGATGAGTGCGTCGACCGCCTGGTGGACCTCGCCCTGCGCGCGGGCGGCCCGGACAACATCACCGCGGTCGTGGCGGACATCGTCGGCGACGACGTACCCGAGCGCAAAGGGCTGCGCCACCGCCTCCGCCACTGGCTGGGTCGCGACGAGATCAGCAACGCCCGCCTCCCCGCATAGGCGACGCCCGCTTCCCTGCTCACGATGGGCAAAGGCATAGACACGGAAGCGGACAGTGGGGGCGCGGCCGCACCGGCCGGGCCGAGACGAGCGGCGCCCGGCTCTCGCTCACGCCGAGCGAAGGTGCAGATACGGAAACGGACAGCGGAGGCGCGGCCGCACCGACCGGGACACGACGAGACCAGCATCGCCCGGCTCGCCGCGTAGGTGACGCCCGGCTCCCCGCTCACGCCGAGCAAAGGCGCAGACACAGAGACGGACAGCGGAGGTGCGGGCGCACCGGCCGGGCCGCGGCGAGATCAGCGACCATCGGCTGCCCGTGAGGGCGGCTCCCAGGCCGAGATCCGCTCCGCCCCGCGCACCGTGAGCTTCGCGGGCGTGAGCCAGGCGAGCGTCCGCAATACCGCGCCGCCCACGACGCCCCGAGCCCCCGCGAGCCGGCCCACCTGCCAGCTCCGCCGTGCAACAAGCGCCACTCGCGGCCGTCTGATCCTGTCGTACTCCGTCAAAGCCCCCGCCACCAGCGCCCCCAGCTCCGGAGGGGCCGGCACGTTCGCGGTCGCGTGGGGCATGAGCGCGGCCAGTGTCACCGCGTCCTCGAGCGCCTGGCACGCGCCCTGGCCCAGGTTCGGCGTCATCGCGTGCGCCGCGTCGCCGACCAGGGCCACCCGCTCGCCGAACCGCATCGGCGCGACCGGGTGCAGGTCGAGCAGCGGATGGTGCAGCAATGTGCGCGAATCGGTCGCGGCGAGCAGTTGCGGGATCGGCTCGTGCCAGTCGCCGAACAGGCGCCGCAACTCGCTGAGTTGCTCGGCCTTCGTCGTGGTCCGCAGGGGCGCGGGTGCGACGGCATACCAGTACACGCCGCGCCTCCCCATGGACAGGTAGCCGAAGCGGAGGCCGTGCGGGCCCATGGTTTCGCCGCCGCCGCTGACACCACCACCACCGTCGCTGCTGCCGCTGTCGCCATTACTGCTGCTGGTGCGGTGGCCGCCGCTGCTGCCGTCGCTGCTGCTGGTGCGGTGGCCGTCGCTGCTGCCGTTGCCGTCGCCACGGTCGCTGCCGCTGTCGCGGTCGTCGTCGCGGTTGTCGCCGCCGCTGCCACCGTTGCCGTTGCCGTTGTTGTCGCCGTTGCCGTGGCCGCCGCCGCTGCCCTCGTCGCTCCCGCTGCCGTCGCTGTCGCTGCTGTCGCTGCTGTCGTCGCTGCCGTAGGGCGCGGCCGGGCCGGTTGTCGTCACGGCGCGCCACGACACCTGGCCGCTGTTGCGGATGCGAGCATCCGGAGCGTACGCCGCGCGCACGACACTCCCGATCCCGTCCGCCCCGACGATCAGATCGGCCTCGAGTGCGTGCACATCGGTGACGTTCACGCCGGTGCGTACGTGCAGTCCGTCGGCCAGGATTTCGTGCAGATCCGCGCGGTGTACGACGATCGGACCGGACATCGCGCCGCGCGCCAGCCAGGTGCCGCGCGCGGTGCGCAGGCCGCCGTTCGTGATCGGTGCGCCGGCGGCCCGTACGCGGTCGCCCACGCCGAGCCAGTCCAAGGCGCGCAGTGCGTTCGGCCACAGTGACAGCCCGGCGCCGGCCGCCTCCAGCCGCGGCTGTCGCTCCAGCACCGTGACGTCCCAGCCGCCGAGTCGCAGCCCCCGGGCTGTGGCCAGGCCGCCGATTCCGCCGCCGACAACGATCGCATGCATCTCGGTCTCCTCAACTCCGCTGGACGTGCGTCACCGGGCCGGATGTGGGAACCCGGCGGGGCGATCCGCCGATCCCGCATCGCGCCGCATCTCGATCTCCCTGAATGCCGCTGGCCGTGCGTCGCCGCGCCGGCTGCGGGATCCCAAAGGGCTCGCGGCCGTGCGTCGCCGCGCCGGCTGCGGGATCCCAAAGGGCTCGCGGCCGTGCGTCGCCGCGCCGGCTGCGGGATCCCAAAGGGCTCGCGGCCGGGCTTCACCGCGCCCGCTGCGGGAATCCAAAGGGCTCGTGGCCGAGCGGACGATCCGCTACAGCTGTAGTAAGAGACGCTACACCTGTAGCATCCGGGCTGTGAAGCCACGAGACGCGGATCGCAAGAGTCGGCTCGCCGACGCCGCTATCGACGTGCTCGGCCACGAGGGAGTGCGCGCGCTCACGCACCGGGCCGTCGATACCCGCGCCGGGCTGCCGCAAGGCACGTGCAGCTATCACTTTCCGACGCGCAACGCCCTGCTCACCGCCGCCCTCGAGCGCATCGCCGAGCTCGACCTCGCCGACTCCGAGGGGCGCGACCTCGCCGAGGTGATCGAGCGGTGGGCCACCTCGCACCGGACGCGGGCGCGGTTCATGCTCATGCTCGACCCGCAGGCGCGCAGGGAGCTGGGGGAGTCCGCGGCGCGGCTGGCGGACGGCTTCGTCGACCGGGCCGAGGCGCTCACCGGCTCCCGGCAGCGCGGGCGGCTGCTCATCGGGCTGATCGACGGGCTCCTGCTGGACGAGGTCACCCGCGGCCCCGTCACCGCCGAGGAGCGCCGCGACCGCCTCACCGCGGTCCGGCAGATCGTCGCGACCGAGCAATAAAAGCGACCGAGCGGTAAGCGGCCGAGCGGCAGCAGTGGCCGAGCGGCCGAGCGGCAGCGCTAGGGGACGCCGAGGTGCAGCCGCCCGGCGGAATCGTCGCCAGCCGCAGCACATAAGAAGCAACGCCAACAAAGGTCATGAAAACGAGCGAACCATCCAGTAACCCCGGGCGGCCCCGGTCGTTGAGCGGGATGAGCGCATCCCCAGCGTTCCCCCTCGCGAAAGCGGCCCTGCGATGATCGGCAACCCGCGCACGTTCTGGCTCGCCCTGCTCACCACGGCCGCGGCCCTCACCGCGGCCGCCGTCATCGGGCCGGTGCTCGGCCGGGTGGCGGTCGCCGCCGCGGCCGCGGTTGCCGCGCTCGTGCACGCCGGTGCGCTGATCCGCCTGGCCCTGCGCATCCACCATGGCCGCAGCGGCTTCGGCCCGTGCCGCGGGGCCGGCTTCCTGGGCATGGGCGCGCTGGTCACGGGCGCGGGCGTGGCCCTGACGGGAGTGCCGGCGCTGTCCCACGGGCCGATCGCGGCCGGTACCACGCTGATCGCCGCCCCGACGTACCTGCTCGGCCTGCTGCTGCTCCCGGGCACCGCCCCGACCCTCGGGGCCAGGCTGCGCCGCCTGCTCGACGGGGCCGGCATCGGCGTGAGCCTCTTCTACTGCGCATGGGTCCTGGCCCTGAGGAGCGAGGCGAGCGGGACCGCGCCGCTCAGGCTCGCCGTGGCCGTCACCGGGTCCGTGGCCATCGCCGTGGCCGTCGTCACCGGGCTGCGCGCCGTGCGGCATCGTCCCGCGGCGCTGGGCTGCGCCGGTGGGGCCGCGCTGTCCATCGTGGGCCTCGACGTGTACTCCCTGCTGCTCCTCGGCCACCACGGAGCCTGGCCCGCGGTCCCCGCGACCGTCACCGCCGGCCTGGTGCTCGCCGGCCTCGCGATGGTCGCCGGCCCGTTCCTGATCACCGCCGGCGCCAGCCGGGCCGGTGACGAGCCGACGCGCCCGGAGGTGTTCGACGAGGGCGGCTCGCTCGCGGCGTACCCGCTGCTCATCGGCCCCGCCCTGCTCGCCGTCGCGGTCTCGGCCTTCCACCTGCTCACCGGCGGCCGGTTCGACGTCACGTCGGTGGCCCTGGGCCTGGCCGCGTTCGGCGCGCTCGCCGTGCGGGAGCTGCTCGCCGCGCGCGACATCCGCCGGTACGCCCTGCGGCTCGCCGGCCGCGAGGCCCGCTTCCGCACGCTGGTGTCCGGCTCGACCGACGTGACGATCGTGCTCGACGCCGACCTCGTCGTGCGCTGGCAGAGTCCCGCGGCCGCGCGCCAGTTCGGCCTGTCCGACCAGGACGCCCTCGACCGCCCGCTGACCGGCCTGCTCCACCCGGACGATCACGGCCCCGTGACCGAGGCCCTGCGCGCCGTGCTGGGCGGCCGCCAGCACGTGCTCGTGCAGGCCCGGCTCCGCGACGGCTTCGGCCGCTGGCGCGACACCGAGTCGACGGTCAGCGACCAGCGCACGGCACCCGAGGTCGCCGGGCTGGTCGTGCACGTGCGAGACGTCGGCGACCGGGCCCAGCTGCAGCGCACGCTCGACGAGGTCGCGTGGACCGACGACCAGACCGGCCTCGCGAACCGCCGCCGGTTGGTCGCCGCCGCGGGCGAGGCCTGCCACGAGGGCCGGCCCCGTTCCCTGCTCGTGCTGGAGCTGGAGCGCTTCTCCAGCGTCGCCGACCTGCACGGACAGGCGGTCGCCGGGGCCGTGCTCATCGAGGCGGCCCGGCGCGTGCGCATCGCCACGGCGGGGCACGACGTGCCGGCCCGGCTGGGCGACGCCGGGTTCGCCGTGCTCACCGAGGCGCCGCTGGTGCGCGCCTTCGCCCTCGCGACCCGCCTGGCCACGGCCCTGGCCGAGCCCTTCCACCTGCCGGGGCACACGGTGCACCTGGCCGCGGACGTGGGCGTGGCCGACCTGCTGAGCGCCGGCACCGCCGAGGAGGCCCTGCGCCACGCCGACGTCGCCCGCCGCCGCGCCCGCCAGCTCGCCCGCTCCCGCGACGGCGGCCGGGTCGAGTGCTACGACAAGTCCTTCGAGGCCGCGCTGGTCCGCCGGACCGACATCGAGCAGCAGCTCCCGGGGGCCATCGACCGCGGCGAGCTCGACGTGGTCTTCCAGCCGATCGCGGACCTGGCCACCCGCCGGCCCGCCGGGGCCGAGGCCCTGCTGCGGTGGCGGCACCCGCGGCTGGGGGCCGTGCCGCCGGCCGAGTTCCTGCCGATCGCCGAGGAGCTGGGCACCGGCCTGGCCGAGGAGATCGGAGCCTGGGTGCTGCACAAGGCCTGCCGCCAGCTCTCATGCTGGCGCCGCGACGGGCGGGAGCTGTGGGTCTCGGTCAACGTCTCGGCCCGCCGGCTGGCCGCCGACGGCTGGCTGCCGGCGGTCGCGACCGCCCTCGACACCCACGACGTCCCGCCGGAGGCCCTGGTCGTCGAGGTGACGGAGGCCGCCCTGCCCGACGACACGCTGGCCGTCGAGCAGCTGGCCGGCCTGCGCGCCCTGGGCGTGCGCACGGCCCTGGACCACTTCGGCACCGGCCCGACCGCCCTGGCCCACCTCCGCCGGCTCCCGATCGACATGCTGAAGATCGACCAGTCGCTGTTCAGCGAGCCGGCGGGCCGGCGCGGGCCGGCGACCCCGATCGTCGACGTGGTCGTGGCCCTGGCCCGGCGCCTGGGCATCGACGTCATCGCGTGCGGCCTGGAGACCGAGTCGCACGTGGACGTGGTGCGCGCGGCGGGCTGCCCGCTCGGCCAGGGCTACCTGATCAGCCCGCCCGACCACGCCGAGCACGTCGAGGCGTACCTCGAACGCCACCGCGCCCCGATGCTCTGAGCGCAGGACCGATGACAAGACCATGACTCGGGTCCGCCGTGGTGCGGACCGTCGCTCCCGCCAGACACCGCTCGGCGCTGGCGCGCCGTCGCTGCCAGGTCCGCCGTTGGTCACCCAGGGCCAGATGGCGTGCTCGGCAGCGAGCTACGTCGTCGGCGGGGGCGTGCGCAGGGTCAGGATCAGGTCGAGCACCAGGGCCGTCCAGCCCGTCTGGTGCGCCGCCCCGAGGCCCGCGCCCGTGTCGCCGTGGAAGTACTCGTAGAACAGCAGCAGGTCGTGCCACGCGCCGTCGGACTGGAAGAGGTCCACGTCGCCGAAGAAGGGCCGCCGGCCCGACTCGTCGTTGAGGAACAGCTTCACGAGCCGGTGCGACAGGTCGTCCGCGACCGTCGCCAGGGTAGCCATCCGCCCGCTCTTGGCCGGGTACTCCACCTGCAGGTCGTCGCCGAAGAACTCGGCGAAGCGCCGCACCGCCTCGATCAGGATGTAGTTGACCGGCATCCAGATCGGGCCGCGCCAGTTCGAGTTGCCGCCGAAGAGCCCGCTCGTCGACTCGCCGGGCTCGTACCCCACCGTGTACTCGTGGTCGCCCAGGTGCACCGTGAAGGGCTCGTCCTTGTGGGCCCGCGACAGGGTGCGCAGGCCGTAGGGGGACAGGAACTCGTCCTCGTCCAGCATCCGCTGCAGGATGCGGATGAGCTGGTCCGGCCCGACCATCGACAGCAGGCGCAGCTGCTGCCCGCCGCGGCTCTTCTTCGCCCCGACGACGTCGCCGTACTCGGGCTTGTTGGTCAGGAACCAGCGCAGCCGGGCGGCCACGTCCGGCAGCCGGCGCAGGGTCGAGGAGCTGATGATCGTGGTCGCGGTGAGCGGGAGGAGCCCGACGACCGAGCGGACCTTGAGCGGGATCTGGTGCCCGTCGGCGGTGCGCAGTACGTCATAGAAGAACGCCTCCTCCTCGTCCCACAGCCCGAACTCGTAGGCGGCGTCGGCGATGTAGGCGAAGTGCTCGAGGAACTTCGCGGCGATGTCCTCGTAGACGCGGTCGTGCACGGCGAGCGTGAGCGACATGTCGAGGAGGTTGAGCGCGTACATCGCCATCCACGCGGTGCCGTCGCTCTGCTCCAGCCGCCCGCCCACCGGCAGCGCCGCGGACCGGTCGAACGGCCCGACGTTGTCCAGCCCGAGGAACCCGCCCTCGAAGACGTTGTTGCCCTCGGCGTCCTTGCGGTTGACCCACCAGGTGAAGTTCAGCAGCAGCTTGTGCAGCACCCGGGCGAGGAAGTCGAAGTCGCGCGAGCCGTCGAGCACGAACACGCGCAGCGCGGCCCAGGCGTGCACCGGCGGGTTCACGTCGCCGAACGCCCACTCGTACGCCGGGATCTGCCCGTTGGGGTGCATGTACCACTCGCGCAGCAGGAGCAGTAGTTGCTCCTTGGCGAAGCCGGGGTCGACGCGCGCGATGGCCACGCAGTGGAACGCGAGGTCCCAGGCGGCGTACCACGGGTACTCCCACGGGTCGGGCATGGACAGCACGTCGCAGCTGTTCATGTGCCACCAGTGGGAGTTGCGGCCGTAGCGGCGGCTGTCCGGCGGCGGCTCCGACACCGGGTCGCCCTGCAGCCAGCGGGCCACGTCGAAGTGGAAGAACTGCTTGCCCCACATCAGCCCGGCGACGGCCTGCCGGACGATCATCTTCTCCTCGGCGGTGGCGGCCGCGGGGACGAGCGTGCCGAAGTACTCGTCGGCCTCGGCCCGCCGCCGCGCCATCGTGGAGTCGAAGTCGGCCTTGAGGTCGGCCGGGGCGAGGTCCTTGGCACCGGGCGCGTTGAGGTTGAGCCGCAGCCGGATCTCGTGCGTGCCGCCGGAGGGCACCGAGACGAGGTAGTGCAGGGCGCCCTTGGTGCCCACGGCGGCCGGGTTGACGCTGTCGGTGCCGTGGATGATGTGGTCGCCGATGCCGTCCTTGGGGTACTCCTCGCCCTGCTTGCCCCAGATCCGCGGCCCGTTGGTCTCGTTGTTGCAGAACAGCGGGCGGGGCGCGCCGTCGCCGGTCAGCGCCAGGCGGCCGAGCAGGCGGTGCTCGGCGAGCAGGCCGTTGTCCTTGGCGCGGATCTCCGGCCGGTAGTCGCGGCCGGGCAGCCCCCAGGCCCAGGTGTTGCGGAACCACAGGGTGGGCAGCACGTGCAGGCTCGCGGGTTCGGGCCCCATGTTGCGGATCCGGATCTTGATGCACATGTCCGTCGGGCCGGCCTTGGCGTAGTCGACCTCGACCGCCCAGTACCGGTCCTCGTCGAAGACGCCGGTGTCGACGAGCTCGTACTCCGGCTCGCCGCGCCCGCGCCGGCAGTTCTCGGCGACGAGGTCGTCGTACGGGAACGCCTCCTGCGGGTAGTGGTAGCGCCACTGCATCCACGAGTGCGTCGGGGTGGAGTCGGTGTACCACCAGTACTCCTTGACGTCCTCGCCGTGGTTGCCGAGGTCGCCGCCGAGACCGAACATCCGCTCCTTGAGGATGGCGTCCTTGCCGTTCCACAGCGCGAGCGCGAAGCAGAACGTCTGCCGGTCGTCGCAGATGCCGGCCATGCCGTCCTCGTTCCAGCGGTACGTGCGGGAACGGGCCTGGTCGTGCGGGAAGTAGTCCCAGGCGTTGCCGTAGGCGCTGTAGTCCTCGCGGACCGTGCCCCAGGCTCGCTCGGACAGGTAGGGCCCCCAGCCCCGCCATGGGCGCTCCCCGCTGTCGGCTTCGGCCAGCCTCCGGCGCTCGGCGTTCCCATCGTCCTCGATCACGCGGCTATTCTCCGTTGTTCATGTTTCGGTCAAGTTGAGACCCGACCATTCGACCCATAGGTGGCATTTGTTCCTACACCAAAAAGCTGGGAACCGCACCCTCCTGGATCTTGGACGCCGCAGCGCCGTCTGTCCGGGCTCGATCGACCCGGGCCCGATGGATCAGTAATTCTGCTGGGGTCGAGTCGCCTCCTGCCACCCGCAGCCACCAAGATTGTGCGCATGGTGGTGTACGGCACGCAGGTATGCGGTGATCTGGCGCACGGGGCGGCGCTCGAGTGGCTCGTCCCGGACGGGACCGGCGGCTACGCGATGGGCACGGTCTCGGGGCTGCGCACGCGGCGGTACCACGGCCTGCTGGTGGTGGCCGAACCCGGGCAGCCCGCCCGCCGCCACCTGGCCCTGGCCGCCCTGGACCCGGTGCTGACCCTGCCCTCGGGCGCCGAGGTCGAGCTGGCCGTGCACGAGTGGACCGGCGGCGCGATCAGCCCCGCCGGGCACACCCTGCTCGAGCGCTTCGAGCTCGTCGACGGCCTGCCCCGCTGGCGCTGGCGGATCGGCCCGGTCGTGATCGAGCGCGAGCTGGCGATGGTCCACGGCCGCGCCCACCTCGGCGTCGTGCACCGGCTGGTCAGCGCCCCCGGCCCGGTCACCCTGGCGCTCAAGGCCCTGGTCACCTGGCGCGACGCGCACGGCGAGCGGTCCGCCGCGGGGCCGGTGCCGCTCGTCGAGGCGCACGACGGCGGGGCCGTGGTCGAGCACTCCTTCCGCCTGAGCGGGCCCGGCTTCCAGCGGGTCTCGCAGTGGTACCGCGGCGCCCACGCCCGCCTCGAGGCCGACCGGGGCCTGAGCGCGCACGAGGACCTGTGGTGCGCCGGCCGGTTCACCGCTCACCTGGAGCCCGGCGACACCCTCGAGGTCGAGGCCTGGGCCGGCGACGGGGACGCGCACCGCGGGGCGGGGCGGATCGTGGAGCGGGCCCGGCTGCGCAACCGCGCGCTGACCCACGACGCGGCGGACCCGGCCGACGCCGCGCTCGTGCTCGCGGCGGACGCCTTCGTGGTCGCGGGGGCCGCGGGCGCGCCCGACGTCGTGGCCGGGTACCCGTGGTTCGGCACCTGGTCGCGCGACACCATGACCGCGTACGAGGGGCTCTTCCTCAGCACCGGCTGGTACGACGAGGGCCGCGAGCTGCTGCGGGCCTACGCGGCGACCCTCGACGACGGCATGCTCGCGAACACGGCCGACACCGGGCGGACCGAGCACAACACCGTCGACGCCACGCTGTGGTTCCTCCACGCGATCGAGCGGCACGTCAGCGGTACCGGCGACGACGACCTCGCCGCCGAGCTGCTGCCCGCGCTCGAGGAGGTCGTCGCGGCCCACGTGCGCGGCACCCGCTACGGCATCCGGGTCGACGGTGACGGGCTCGTCACCCAGGGTGCCCCCGGCGTCGCGCTCACCTGGATGGACGCCCGGGTCGGGGAGATTCCGATCACACCCCGGGCCGGCAAGCCGGTCGAGGTGAACGCGCTGTGGATCAACGGGCTCGCCGCGATCGCCGCCCTCGCCGAGCGCACCGGCCGCCCCGCCGGCCCGGTGCCGGCCCTGCTCGCCACCGCCCGGGCGAGCTTCGAGCGCCGCTTCCCGATCCCGTCACCGTTGCACTCCGCGACCGGCCGGCCGGATGTGACGCCCCTCTTCGACGTGGTCGACGGGCCCGGCGGGGACGACCCAGCGCTGCGCCCCAACCAGCTGCTCGCGTGGAGCCTGCCCCGCGGCCCGATGCGCGGCCGGGAGGTCCCCGAGGCCGTGTCCGCCCTGATCACGCCCCTGGGCCCGCGCAGCCTGGCGGCCGGGGAGCGGGGATACATCGGGGTCCACGCGGGCGACCCGGCCCGGCGCGACGCCGCCTACCACCAGGGCACCGTGTGGCCCTGGATGCTCGGCCCCTATGTGGACGCCCACGCGGCCGGGGCGACGAGCCGTCACGGTGAGCTCCTGCGGGGAATCGAGGCGCATCTGTGGGAGTGGGGCGTGGGCTCGGTCAGCGAGACCGCCGACGGGGACGCCCCGCACCGGGCCACGGGGTGCCCGTTCCAGGCCTGGTCGGTCGCGGAGGTGCTGCGCGTTCGGAGGAATGTCGGCTGAGCGTTACACCCTAGAAATGAGATTTGCCGCCTTGGTAACCCTCACGGGGCAGGATGAGTCTCAAACCCACCCAACGGCTCACACGCGGGGGAGAAATCGCGTGTGTGGCAGCGCCGTGCGTGGGTATTTGGGCGAGCGTTTTGATCAACGATCTGTGGGGGCGGCCACGTGAGCGAGACCATCGGGACCGGAAGACGACGACCGTTGCGCATTCTGATGTTGTCGTGGGAGTACCCGCCGGTGGTCGTCGGCGGCCTCGGGCGGCACGTCCACGCGCTGGCCACCTCGCTCGTGGCGGCCGGCAACGAGGTGACCGTCGTGACGCGGCACGCGCCCGGCGCGCCGCTGGAGGAGTACTCGGAGGGCGTGCGGATCGTGCGGGCGGCCGAGGACCCGCCGCTGTTCCCGCTGGCCACGTCGACCCTGCTGGCCTGGACGATGGCGTTCAACCACACCCTGACCCGGGCCGCGCTGCGGGCCGCGGCGACGGGGGAGTACGACGTCATCCACGCCCACGACTGGCTCGTCACGCACACCGCTGTCACCCTCAAGGAGAGCCTCGACCTGCCGCTGGTGGCGACCATCCACGCCACCGAGGCCGGCCGGCACCAGGGCTGGCTGCCCGACGAGATGAACAAGTGCATCCACTCCGTCGAGTGGTGGCTGGGGCACGAGGCCTGCCGCGTCATCGTCTGCTCCGAATACATGCGCTGGGAGGTCACCCGCCTGCTCGACCTCGCGCCGGCGCGGGTGTCGGTGGTCGCCAACGGGGTCGACGCCAGCGTGTGGCGGGCCCCGGCGCGGGCGGTCAACGCGGCCCGGGCACGGTTCGCGGGCGAGGGGCCCCTGCTGGGGTACGCCGGCCGCCTGGTCTATGAGAAGGGCGTCCAGGACCTCATCGCGGCCCTGCCCGAGCTGCGGGCCCGGCACAACGGGCTGCGCGTGGTCATCGCCGGCGACGGCCCGCACAAGGGCGAGCTGCTTGAGGAGGTCCGCCGGCACCGCCTGCAGCGGGCCGTCTCCTTCGCCGGCTTCATGGGCGAGGGGGAGCTGCCCGCGCTCATGGCCGCCACCGACGCGCTCGTCGTGCCGAGCATCTACGAGCCGTTCGGCATGGTCGCGCTGGAGGGCGCCTCCGCCGGCGCGCCGCTGGCCGTGGCCGCGACCGGCGGCCTGGCCGAGATCGTCGAGCCCGGCGTCACCGGCGTCACGTTCCCGGCCAAGAACCCCGACGGGCTCGCCGCCTCGGTCGCCACCCTGCTGGAGGACGAGCCGTTCGCCCGCCGGGTCGCCAAGCAGGCCCGCTCCATGGTCAGCGAGCGCTACGGCTGGTCCACGATCGCGGCCGACACGGCGAGCGTCTACGGCACCGCGATCTCCGAGGCGCCCGGGTTCGCCGCGCGCCAGGCGGCCGCGTTCCTCGAGCACGGGCGGCCGCAGATCGTCGTACCGGACGGTAACCTGCTGACGCTGTAAACCCCGTCCCAAATACATCGGATTTCTGACCGATCCCGGCATGTGGATTTGCCGGGGTCGGTCATATTTTGGGTCTCGCCAGGGCGTTCCATCCCCGGTACGGTTTGCCAGGAAAAGCGACCGGAATCGATCAGGACGGCATTGGGTGAGCGGTAGCGCCGACGAGGTCCTCGGCAACAGATACCGGCTGATCGCACCCGTCGGCACCGGCGGCATGGCGGTCGTGTGGCGGGCCCGCGATCTCGTGCTCGACCGGGACGTCGCCGTCAAGCTGCTCGCCGGGTCGCTGGCCGGCAAGCCGGGCAACCGCGAGCGGATCCGCTCCGAGGCCCAGGTCGTCGCCCGCCTGCAGCACCCCAACATCACCGCCGTGCACGACTACGGCGAGGCCGGGGACGTCTCCGCCGGCCGCAACGGCCGCCGCCCCTACGTCGTCATGGAGCTGCTTGAGGGCGAGCTGCTCACCGAGCGGCTGCGCGCCGGGCCGATGTCCTGGCGCCGGGCCACCCAGATCTGCGCCCAGGTCGCCGCCGGGCTCGCCGCCGCGCACGAGAAGGGCATCGTCCACCGGGACATCAAGCCCAGCAACATCATGCTCACCGCGGCCGGGGCGAAGATCCTCGACTTCGGCGTCGCGGGCCTGGCCGGCTCCTACGACCCGGACGACGAGCGCGACGGCACCGTCTTCGGCACGCCCGCCTACCTGGCCCCCGAGCGGCTGCTCGGCGGCGGGGTCGTGGCCGCCACCGACGTCTACACCGTCGGGCTGCTCGCCTACCGCTGCCTCACCGACCGGCTGCCCTGGCACGCGGACACCCCGACGCAGATGATCGCCAACCACGTGTACGAGCCGCCGCACCCGCTGCCGGAGATCCCCGGCATGCCGGCCGAGGTGGCCCGGCTGATCACCCGGTGCCTGGCCAAGGACCCCGAGGCCCGCCCGCCCGCGGCCGAGGTCTCCCGCGTGCTCGCCGCCGCCACCGGCATCCACGTGGTCCTGCCCGGCGAGGACGGCTCCTCCACGCAGGAGGTGCACGCGCCGCCGCCGAGCGAGGACACCCCGCAGAGCCGGCGCGCGGAGTTACCGGTCGTGCGGCGCCCCGGCGGCGGCAGCCACCATCGGGTCGTCACCAGCCGCGGCGCCCGGCGCGCCTGGGTCGCGGTCCTGGCGACCGTGCTCGCGGCCGGGGCCACGACCGGAATGATCATCTGGAAGCCCTGGGCGCCCAAGCCGGGCTGCAACGTCGACTTCTACATCCATCCGCTGTCCATGCCCGGTACCGAGCGCGGCTTCGAGGCGCGCGTTACCGTTGCCAACATCGGCAACCGCACGCTCGACCCGTGGGAGCTGGTCTTCCTCTTCCGGGGCGGCCAGCAGGTCGACCGTGTCGACGGCTCCGGCGCCTACACGCCCGGCGTCGGCGGCCTGCGGATCACCGGCCAGGCCGCGCTGCTGCCCGGCAAGGCGGTCACCGTCGGCGTCTACGGTCACGGCGGCAAGCCGGGCCCGCCCAGCGACTTCGTGCTCAACGACACCGCCTGCGACCTGCGCGTCGAGATGCGCGCCCCGGACGAGCAGCTGCCCCCGATCGCCGAGAACGTCCAGGCGCCGCCAGACGCGTCCCGCCCGCCCCCCGGCCGCCCCCAGGGCCCCCCGCCCGGCGGCGGACCGCCCGGCTTCGACCCCAACGACCCCGACGGCAACCCGGACCCGAGCCGGCGGCCGGCCCAGCCCGGGCAGTCCGCCCCGCCCGCGTATTTCCAGAGCGCCGCCCCGCCCGCCCAGCGCACCCGCCGCAAGCGGCATGCGTGAGGTCACGGCGCCCGTCGGCTTCGTCTTCGGCGGTGGCGGGGTGCTCGGCGCCTACGAGGTCGGCATGGTCCGCGCGGTCCTGCACCACGGCATCCGGCCGGACCTGATCGTCGGCACCTCGATCGGGGCGTTCAACGGCGCCGCCGTGGCCGCGTCCCCGGACGAGCACGTGGCCGAGCGGCTCACCGAGCTGTGGTCCTCGCCGCAGGCGCGCACGGTGTACGGCGACTCCCTGCCCCGCCAGCTGAGCCGCTTCGCCAGGCGCACCCACCTGCACTCGCCGGCCCCGCTGCGGCGCATGCTCGAGCGCGAGCTGGGCGAGGGCACCACGTTCGCCGACCTCGAGGTGCCGTTCCAGTGCTGCGCGGCGAGCATCGAGCGGGCCGCCGAGCACTGGTTCTCGTCCGGCCCGCTGATCGACGCCGTGCTCGCGTCCTCGGCGGTGCCGGGGCTGCTGCCGCCGGTACACCTGGGGCAGGAGCATTTCATCGACGGCGGCATCGTCAACTCCGTGCCCGTCGGGCGCGCGGTCGCGCTGGGCGCCCGGACCGTCTTCGTGATGCAGGTCGGGCGGGTCGAGCGGCCCCTGCGCCCGCCCCGCCGCGCGTGGGAGGTGGCCCAGGTCGCCTTCGAGGTCGCCCGCCGCCACCGCTTCGCCCGCGAGCTGCAGGAGGCGCCCGGGGACGTGTCCGTGCACGTCCTGCCCACCGGCGGCGGTTCCCCGAGGGACGACTCGCCGCTGTCGTACCGCAAGGTCGAGCTCGCCCGCGGCCGCATCCAGCGCGCGTACGAGGCGAGCCTCGCCTACCTCGAGGCGCTGGGCTAGATGCCGCCCCGCTGGATCCGCCGGCTCGTGCTGACCCCGCTCGCCCTGGTCCTCATCACCGCGCTGCTGGCCGTCATGCCGATCTGGCTGCTGCTCGCCGGCGCGCTGGGCCCGCTCGGCTCCGGCCGCCTCCGCGCGCTGCGGGTCGGCTGGATGGTCGCCGTCTACCTCTTCCTGGAGGTCGTCGCCCTCGTCGTGCTCTTCGCCCTGTGGGTCGCCAGCGGCTTCGGCTGGCGGCTGCGCGGCCCCCGCTTCCAGCGCATCCACTACGTCCTGACCGGCAAGTTCCTCAAGATCCTCTACCACCAGGCCCGCTTCGCCCTCGGCGTCAAGGTCTCCGTGGTCGGCACCGACCCCGACGTGGCCGCGCCCGGCCAGCCCGAGCTCGTCTTCTGCCGCCACGCCGGCCCCGGCGACTCGTTCCTGCTGGTCCACTCCCTGATCAGCTGGTTCGACCGCGAGCCGCGCATCGTGCTCAAGCAGACGCTGCAGTGGGACCCGGTCATCGACGTGATGCTCAACCGCCTGCCGAACCACTTCGTGACCTTCGCCGAGGACAGCGAGGAGCACATCGCGGCCCTGGCGACCGGCCTCGACGAGAACGACGTGCTCGTGCTCTTCCCCGAGGGCGGCAACTTCACCCCGAACCGGCGCGAGCGGGCCATCCAGCGGCTGCGGGACCTGGGGCTGACGGCGATGGCGCAGCGCGCGGAGCGGATGCGCCACGTGCTGGCGCCGCGGCCGGGCGGCACCCTGGCCGCGCTGGACGCCGCGCCCGAGGCCGGGGTGATCTGGGTCGCGCACACCGGCCTGGACAAGCTGCTCACGGTCGCCGACGTCTGGCGCCACCTCCCCTTGGACCTGACGATCACGATGCGCTGGTGGTCGGTCGAGCCCGAGGAGATCCCCGCCGGTCGCGACGAGCGGGTCGAGTGGCTCTACGAGTGGTGGGCCCGGATCGACGACTGGATCGGTCACCACAACCCGTGAAATATCGGGTATGCCGGGATTCCCCGCGCGGGCGGTGATCCGCCGCGGCGTGCCGTGGGGGAGAATGGTCCGATGCGATTCGGTGTGCTGGGCACGGGACATTGGGCGACGGTCACGCAGGCGGCCGCGCTGGCGACTCACCCGTCGGCGACGCTCGCGGGCGTCTGGGGCCGCAGCGCCGACAAGGCGGCGGACCTGGGCTCGCGCTACGGCGTCCCGGCCTACACCGACGTCGACGCCCTGTTCAAGGAGGTCGACGCGGTCGCGATCGCCCTGCCCCCGCACGTCCAGGCCCCGCTGGCCGTGAAGGCGGCCCAGGCCGGCAAGCACCTGCTGCTCGACAAGCCCCTGGCCCTCGACCCGGCCGCGGCCGACGAGGTGGTGGCGGCGGCCGGCGCGGCCGGCGTGGCCTCCGTCGTCTTCTTCACCAACCGCTTCGTCCCGTCGATCGCCGGCTTCCTGGCCGCCAACGAGGAGCTCGGCGGCTGGTATGCGGCCCACGGCACGATGTACACGTCGATCTTCCAGCCCGGCAACCCCTACGCCGGCTCGGTCTGGCGCAAGGAGCGCGGCGGCCTGTGGGACCTCGGCCCGCACGCGCTTTCGGTGATCCTGCCGCTGCTCGGCCCCGTCGTCGACCTCTCCGCCGCCGAGGGCCCCCGCGACACCGCCCACCTGCTGCTGCGCCATGAGGGCGGCGCCGCGAGCACCCTTTCGCTGACGCTGGACGCCGCGCCCGACGCGACGAGCTTCGGCTTCTCCTACTTCGGCGAGCACGGCGCCACCACCCTCCCCGAGTGGGACGCGACCCAGGTCGAGGCCTTCGGCAACGCCGTGAACGCCCTCATGGACGCGGCCGCCGGCCGGCCCCACCCGTGCGACGCGGCCTTCGGCGCCCAGGTGACCCGCATCCTGTCCGCCGCCGAGCGGGCCCGCAGCACCTCGACCATCGTCGCCGTCTGAGCGCCCCGCGCGCGGTGGGCCGGGTCAGCGCATCCGGCCCACCGCGTCGCGGAGGCGGGTCAGGTCGCGGATCCGCCGCTCGTACGTCACCGCGAACCCCACCAGCAGCGCCCCCGCCACCGCCAGCGGAGCCCACCGCGGCAGGTAGTCCCAGAACAGCAGCACCTCGTGCCAGGCCAGCACGGCCAGCACCGCCCCGCCGGCCGCGATCGGCGCCTTGAGCCGCAGCCGGGCCCCGGTCAGCACCACGGCCACGGCCACGAACCCGAGCACCAGCCGCCGCCCCGGCGCCCCCGGCGTGGTCATCACGAGCGCCAGGCTGGGCAGCAGCCCGGCCAGCAGCGCCGGACCGAACGCCGTCCAGCTGGTCAGCCCCGGGTTGCGCCGCGCCGCGAACCACCCGGCGACGAGCGCGGCCAGCGCGACCGGCGCCGTGTACGCCTCGGCGACCGACACCTCCCGCGCGACCAGCACCAGCTCGTAGGCGACCAGCTCGGCGGCGACGGCCCCCGCGGCGTACGCGATCCGGGCCGGACCGCCGAGCGCCCGCAGCCCGAGCGCCACCCCCCACAGCCCCGCGACCCCACCGGCCGCGGCGATGTCCGCGGTCGAGAGCAGGAACGCGACCACGGCCGCGGCGTGCGCGACGCCGTCGAGCAGCCGCCCCTCGGCCCCGCGCCCGCGCAGCAGGAAGCCCCCGCCGAGCGCGAGCCCCGCGGCCGCCAGCACCAGGTACGCGGTGGTGGTCAACGGCAGCCCCGCGGCCCGCCCGGCCGCGAACGCCAGCCACGCGCCGGCGGTCCCGGCGACGGCCCAGGCCGTGCCCCGCGCGACGGCGCTTCGCCCCGCGACACCCGCCACGACCGCGGCCGCCACGAGGAGCCCGAGCCCGGCGAGGGTGGACCAGGCCGCGGCCAGCAGCCCCGACAGCCCGGGCACGATCCCGAACCAGCAGGCGATCGCCGCGACGACCGTGCCGCGCGAGGGCCGGCGCAGCGCCGCCCCGAGCGCGGTGGCCAGCCCGGTGGCGAGGGTGGCCGCGGGCACGACCGGCCACGGCGCCCCGGCCGCGACGCAGCCGAGCACGATCGCCAGCAGCGCCGGGGGAGCCGCGACACCCCAGCGGGCCATCCCGAACCGCCCGGCGACGAGCACCGCCAGCCCGGCGAGCACGGCCAGCGTGACGGCCGACGCCGCGGCCCCGAAGGCGGGCGGCTGGTCCCGCCACCATTCGGTACCGTCCGGTCCCAGCCCTACCCCGCCCGGCGCGCCCCGCCAGATCGCCCCGATCCAGCCGAGCGGCCGCAGCAGCGCCTCGAGCACGGCCGGCACCAGCGAGACCGTCGCGAGCAGCGCCGGCACGACCGCGGCCACGGCGTGACGCCCCCGCACCGACGCCGGGCGGAAGGCGCGCGCGGCCAGCCAGGTGCCGGCGAGGGCGGCCGCGCCGAAGGTGCCGAACCAGGTCGCGCCGTGGTTCGCCGCCGCCGCGACCGCCGCCGCGATCGTGACCCCGGCCCCGGCCATGGCGGTCGCGACCGTGCCCGCGTTCAAGACCCAGCCCCAAGCCCGGTCACGCAGCGCGAGCGCGGCGGCCAGCACCAGCGCGAGCCCGGCCGTGGCGCCGGCCAGCGCCGGGGGGACGGCGACGGTGCCCAGCGACGCCAGCCGGAACCCGGCGGCCCCCGCGACGGGCAGGGCCAGCAGCCCCAGGACGGCGGCCGGGAACCCGGTCGCGCGCCCGGCCGAGCGGACGGCGACCGCGGCGGCCACCGCGCCGAGCAGGGCATAGGCGGCAAGGGTCACGGCGGGCGAGACGAGCCCGACGACCGCGAGGTGCGCCCCCACGACGGGCAGGCCCAGCAGCGCGAGCACCTCGGAGGTCCACACCTTCGCGCCCTCGGCCGGCTTGGCGACGGCGACTCCGGCAGTGGCAAAAGCAGTAGCCATCATCACCAGCGCGATCCCGTCCGCCAGGGCCGCGAGCGCCGGGTCCGGGCCGGCGAACGCCGACGGCGCCGCGAAGGTCACGAGGAGCAGCGCCGTCCACGGTACGACCGGATGCCGCACCAGCAGCCAGACCGCCCCGGCGAGCAGGACGAGCGCGGCCGGCTCCTGCCAGTCGAAGAGCCGGCCCGCCGCCGTGGCGGCCGGGTGCCACGCGGGCAGCGCGTGCACGGCGCCGCGGGCGGCGGCGAGGAGCGCGAACGCCGCGTACGGCACCGCGAACCCGCCGGCCACCACGAGCGCCCCGGCCCGGACCCCGGCCCGGACCCGCGCCGGCGCGACGAGCGCGAGGGCCGCGACGGCCAGCCCGAGCACGGCGAACGCCACGTACCGCTGCCCCGGGACCACCTCGGCCACCAGCCGGGCCAGGCCCACCGCCACGATCCCGACGGCGATCCCGGCGGCCGGCTGCGTCGCTCGCGGGTGCGGCGCCCCGGCCGCGACCACCAGGGCGGCCAGCGCCGCCAGGACGCCCGCGATCCGCAGCGCCGCGGGCACCCCGTCGACCGTGGCCAGCGTGTGCAGCGCCGGCGGCAGCGCCGACAGCACCGCCAGGCCCGACGCGACCCAGGCCGCCTGGCCGGTCGGCCGGGCGAGCCGGTTGGCCAGCGCGACGTCCGCCGCCGCGAGGATCACGAACACCAGCGTCCAGCCGGTCGCCCCGAGGCCGCGGTGCAGGGCGAGCAGCGGCAGCACGGGCTGGACGGCGAGCACCGCGGCCAGGGCCGGGGCGCGCAGCCTCGTCAGGGCCGCGTACCCGCCGCCCACCGCCCCCGCGAGGGCGAAGACGATGCCCGCGTACGTGGTGGGCAGGGTGGCGCCCGCCAGGCCGGCGAGGTCGACGTACCAGGCGGCGTACCCGTCCAGCACCACCAGCAGCAACCCGAGCGCGGCGAAGGTCTCGGCGGTCGCGCGCAGGCCGCGGCGCTGAGTCAGCGGCGGCACGGCGAGCGTGACCAGCGTGACGGCCGCGAGGATGGCCGCGCGGCCGAGCACCCCGAAGCTCGCCCAGGCGACGGCCGTGAAGACGATGGCGGCCGCGCCGAGGAGCAGGCCGCCGAGCACGAACAGCAGGTTCTGCACGGTTCGCGGCGCCGCCTCGGGCCGCCGCTCGAACCCACCGGCGGGTGCCGCGGGAACAGTCGCCGGGGGAGCAGTCGTCGGGGGAGCAGCGGCCGGGGGCGTGGTGGCCGGAGCAGCGGCGGCCGGGGAAGCCGGCGCCACCGGGCGGGGCGTGGTGGCCACGGATGCCTTCACCCGCGCGGCGAGCAGGTTGCGCTGCGACACCGCCGCGTTGTAGGCCAGCACGGCCGATCCGAAGCGCGCCCGGGCCGCCTCCACCTCCGAGTACAGCTCGCGCGTGCGCGCGTTGAGCCGTACGACCTCCGCCGCATCGGGAAAGGGCGGCCTTCCGCAGCCGCCGCACCCGGACTCCAGCCCGGCCGGCGCGCCGCAGAACGGGCACGGGTAGCTCACCATGCCCCTCAGGGTGCCGCAGCGGGGACCGGGGCCGTATCGGCTCGGCTACTCAACCGGGCCTGAGTACCCGCGCTTCCGGTCCAGCGTGATCAAGGGGCATGCTGTCGTGATGCGGTTGCTGAGCGAGGACGAGTACCGGGCCACGATGGAGCCGGAGCCGGTCCAGCTCGGGCCCGGCGACGAGCCCCCGTTCGACTTCTGGCCCTACTTCGACGAGATCCCCGAGGCGGACCTGCAGGGCCACGACTTCTCCGAGGGCCTGGTGACGTACGCCTGGCACATGCCCCAGGGCAACCGGCAGCACGTGCTCGTCAACTGCGAGCGCTCGAACGTCTTCCTGGTCGTCGTGCTCGACCTGAACCGCAACGTCGTGCTGGGCCACTACCTGCTGGACATCATGCGGGTCCAGGACGGCGGCTAGGCGTCCAGGCCGCGCTCGATGGCGTATCGCACGAGGTCCACCCGGCTGTGCAGCTGCAGCTTGCCCAGCGTGTTCTGCACGTGGTTCTGCACCGTGCGGTGCGACAGCACCAGCCGCTCGGCGATGTCCTTGTACGTCACGCCCTTCGCGACCAGCCGCAGCACCTCGGTCTCCCGCTCGGTGAGCCGCGGCGCGTCGGGGTCCTCGGCCCGCGTCACGCTCGCCAGCCGCCGGAACTCCCCGAGCACCAGCCCCGCCAGCCCCGGCGTGAACACCGGGTCGCCCTGCGCGGTGCGCCGCACGGCCGCCAGGAACTCCTCCCGGGCCGCGGACTTGACGAGGTAGCCGGTCGCCCCGGCCTTCACGGCGTCGAGCACGTCCTGCTGCTCGCCGCTCGCGGACAGCATGAGGATCCGCGCCTCCGGGCAGGACGCCAGCACGCCCTGGATGACCTCGACCCCGGACCGGTCGGGCAGCTGCAGGTCGAGCACCACGACGTCGGGCCGCACCGAACCGGCGATGCGCACCGCCTGGGCACCCTCGCCGACCGCGGCGACCACCTCGTAGCCGGCCTCGGCGAGGTCCCGCGCCACGCCCTCGCGCCACATCGGATGGTCATCGACCACCATCACGCGCAGATTCGCCCCGCTGTCCACCCAAGCACCATAAACGCTCAGCGCGGCACGGTGAGTTCCACCTCGGTACCGATTCCCGCCCCCGACGTCACGCTCACCGCCCCGCCCAGCTCCCGGATACGGCCCCGGATCGACTGGGCGACCCCGAGCCGCCCGTCGCGCTCGGCCTCGGCCAGCCGCCCGTCGGGGATGCCGGCCCCGTCGTCGCGGATCGACACCGTGACCTCGTCGTCGAGCTCCTCGAGCAGGATCCAGGCCCGGGCCCCGTCGCCCGCGTGCCGCCCGACGTTGTCCAGCGCCGCGCCGACCGCCGCCGCGACCTCGCCGGCCACCGACGCCGGCAGCAGCACGGGCGTGGCCGGGGCCGCGACCGTCACGGTGGCCGAGGCGAACGCGTCCAGCAGCGGCCGCAGGTCGATCGCCGCGCCGCCGGGCTCGTCGGGCCCGCCGGGCCCGGCCGGCGAGGTGGCCGCGACCAGGGACCGCAGCACCGACTCCTGCTCGCCGGCGAGCCGTCCGAGCTCGGCCGCCTCGCCGCCGAGCTCGGCCCCGCGGCGCTGGACGAGCGCGAGCACCTGCAGCACCGAGTCGTGGATGCCGCGGGCCAGCCGCTCCCGCTCCCGGGTGGCCGCCTCGAGCTCGATGGCCCGCTGCAGCCGGGCCTCGGCGTCGATGGCCAGCCGCGCGATGTGCCCGACCCCGATGCCGGCCAGGATCATGAGCACCGGGCCGTTGAGGGTGGCCTGGCTGACGCCGTTGCGCACGATGATGTCGGCGACGCTGAGCAGGATCGCGGCGACGGCCCCGCGGCGACGGCCGCCGGCGATGGCCCAGGCGACGACCGGGCTCGCGACCCAGGCCATCGGCAGCGTGGGCGCCCCGACGCCGAGCCCGGCCGGATGCACGATCCAGCGGGAGGCGAGCAGGCAGGCCGCGGCGACCGCCAGGTCGGCGACGAGCAGCGGCCAGCCGCGGCGCTCCCGGCGGGCGTAGCCGAGGCTGGCCACCACCGTCCACACGGTCATCACCGCGAGGATCAGCCAGCCGCCCGGCGGCCACTCGTATTCGCGGAAGTTGTTGACCATGAGCACCGCGGCGTAGCCGAGCGCGGTGATGCGGAACACGAGCAGCGCCCGCCACAGCGGCCCCTCCAGGCCAGGCAGCCGGCGCCGCTCGTCCCCGCCGACGGTCATGTCAGGCCCAGTGCACCGGCGGCAGCCCGGCCTCGGCCAGCGCCGCGTCGATCTTGCTGAACGGGCGCGACCCGAGGAACCCGGCGGGGTTCATCGGCGAGGGGTGCCCGGCCTCGACGACCACGTGCTGCGGGTTGGTGACCAGCACGGCCTTCTTGCGCGCGGGGGCGCCCCAGAGCACGAAGACCACGCGCCGGTCGAACGCGTTGAGCGCGTGGATCGCGGCGTCGGTGAAGTGCTCCCAGCCCTTCCCGGCGTGCGTGCCCGCCTTGCCGGCCCGCACGGTCAGCAGCGTGTTGAGCAGCAGCACGCCGTCGGCGGCCCAGCCGGTCAGGTCGCCGTTGGCCGGCGGGGTCACCCCGAGATCGTCGCGCAGCTCCTTGTAGACATTGCGCAGCGACGGCGGCACGGTCACGCCGGGGCGCACCGAGAAGCTCAGCCCGTGGGCCTGGCCGGGCTTGAAATACGGGTCCTGGCCCAGGATCACCACCCGCGCCTGCTCGGGCGAGCACAGCCGGAAGGCGGTGAACAGGTCCTCCTGCGGGGGATACACCGTCTCGGTCGCGTACTCGTGCTCGACGAACGTCTGCAGGCGCTGCACGACGTCGAGGTCGAGATACGGCTTCATCACGTCACGCCAACCGGCGGGGAGGAGCTCCAGCAGATCCAACGACATGCACGGCACTCTACGAGTAGGGTGCGACATTTTTAGTACCGGCCGTAAAGCGGATTTATCCGGATAAAATCGGACCATGACGCAGGTGGGGCCCGTGGGCAGCAACGGCGGCGAGCCGCTCACGGTGCTGTGGTCGTGGCGACAGCGGCTCGAACAAGGGGACGAAAAGCCGAAAGAGCGCGAAACGCCGCAACGGCGCAAATCCCCCGAGCCACAGCAAAGTGTCGCACAAGACGGACCGTGGGACGGGCCGAAACAGGGCGATCAGGGCTATCTGCCGCAGCTGCAGGCCCGCCTGCGCGACGCCCTCGGCGACGTGAGCGGGATCGTGCGCCGGCTCGCCGAGACCCCGGCCGAGCAGCGCACCGTCCTGCACACCGCGCTGGCGCAGGACCCGGCGGCGGCCGAGCGGGGCCTGGTCTGGCTGCTGGAGCACTTCGACCAGCCCAGCGCCGTGGTGCCCGCCCTCGGCCGGCTCGCGCCCGCGCTCGACGCGCTCATCGGCGCCCGGGCGCGCCAGCTCGACCTGTTCGGCGACGCGCTGGTGGCGGCCGCGCGCGAGACCCGCGGCGAGCGCTGGAGCGACGAGGACGCCGGCGCCTGGCGCGACGCCTGGCGCTTCGGGGTCGGCTGGCTGCGCCAGGGCGCCCAGCTGCACCACGGCGAGACCCCGTTCTGGACCGGCACGATCCTCGGCCACGACCGGCGCCGCGACGACGTGGCGGTGCTCACGGTCGGCACGGAGCTGCCGTACCCGTTCCGCGCCGGCCAGCGCGCGATCGTCGAATGCCACACGGTGCCGGGGGCCTGGCGGGCCTGCTGGATCGGCGACCCGCCCGCGGCCGACCACCACATCGAGATCCACGTGCAGGCGCTGCCCGGCGACCGGGCCACCGGCGCGCTCGTGCGCGACGGCGGGGTCGGCGACCCGATCCGCCTGCACCGGGCCGAGGGCGACTTCGTGATCGAGGCCGGGGCCGGCGGGGCGGTCCTCATCGTCGCCGAGGACGTGCACGTCACCCCGGTCAAGGCTTTGCTGAGCGAGCTGGCCCAGCGGGGTGACGACCGGGTCGTGCACCTGTTCTGGGGCGTGTCGACCCGCGACGACCTCTACGACCTCGAGTCGCTGCGCGAGCACGCGGCCCGCTGCGCCCACGCGTTCGTGCACGCGGTGGTGGCCCGCGGGCCCGCGCACCCGTACACGAGCGGCTCGTTGCCGCAGGTGGTGGTGGACTTCGGGGAGTGGACCGCGCACGACGTGTACCTCAGCGGCAGCCCCCTGGCCGTCGGCGTCATGCGCAACATGCTCCTGCAACGCGGGGTCGAGGGCCGGCGCATCCACGCGGTGACGCTCGAGCCGATCGGCGCGGCGTGAGGCAAAGTCCATAGGAACCGCGGCGAAGAAAGATGGTCCGGCCGCGAGGTCGATGCGACGATGGTTTTTCGGGCGCGACCGGATGTCACGAGTAGGAAATATCGCAGTGACACGCCCCGCCGAACGGTGGGCCGGGTTCACGTGTAATCCTGCGCGGAGGCGCCATAAGCGCCGGTCGCGGGCAATGGCGGCCGCGGCCAGGAGCCGGACTGCGGGACGAGACGGGAACGACGCGCATGAGTGAGTACAACATCACATACCCCGACGGCGAGCTCGAGCTCAAGGTACGCAAGGCGACCGAGGGTCCGGGCGGGCTCGAGATCGGCTCGCTGCTCAAGGACAGCGGCCAGGTCACCCTCGACACCGGCTTCGTGAACACGGCCTCGTGCGTCTCGTCGATCACGTACATCGACGGCGACGAGGGCATCCTGCGCTACCGCGGCTACCCGATCGAGCAGCTGGCCGAGGGTTCCACCTTCCTGGAGAGCTCCTACCTGCTCATCCACGGCGAACTGCCGAGCGCCACCCAGCTCGCGGAGTTCACGGACCGCATCCAGCACCACACGCTGCTGCACGAGGAGATGCGCCGCTTCTTCGACGGCTTCCCGCGCGACGCGCACCCGATGGCGGTGCTGTCCTCCGCGGTCAGCGCGCTGTCCACGTTCTACCAGGACAGCCTGAACCCGTTCGACAAGGAGCAGGTGGAGATCTCCACCATCCGGCTCATGGCCAAGGTGCCGACGATCGCGTCGTACGCGTACAAGAAGGCCATCGGCCAGCCCATGCTCTACCCGGACAACTCGCTGGGCTACGTCGAGAACTTCCTGCGCATGACGTTCGGCGTCCCGTCCACGCCGTACGAGATCGACCCGGTCGCGGTCAAGGTCCTCGACATGCTCCTGCTGCTGCACGCCGACCACGAGCAGAACTGCTCCACCTCCACGGTGCGCCTCGTCGGCTCCAGCCAGGCCAACCTCTTCGCCTCGGTCTCGGCCGGCGTCAACGCGCTCTTCGGCCCGCTGCACGGCGGGGCCAACCAGGCCGTGCTGGAGATGCTGCAGGACATCCACGCCGACGGCGGCGACATCCAGTCGTTCGTCCGCAAGGTCAAGAACAAGGAGGCGGGCGTCCGCCTCATGGGCTTCGGCCACCGGGTCTACAAGAACTACGACCCCCGCGCGGCGCTGGTCAAGAAGGCGGCCCAGGAGGTCCTCGGCCGGATGGCGGCGCCCGACCCGCTGCTCGACCTGGCCATGCAGCTCGAGGAGATCGCGCTGGCCGACGACTTCTTCGTCTCGCGCAAGCTGTACCCGAACGTCGACTTCTACACCGGCCTGATCTACAAGGCCATGGGCTTCCCGACGACGATGTTCACGGTGCTGTTCGCGCTCGGCCGCCTGCCCGGCTGGATCGCCCAGTGGCGCGAGATGATCAACGACCCGGAGACCAAGATCGGTCGCCCGCGGCAGGTCTACACCGGCTACGGCGCCCGCGATTACACGCCGATTGCCGCACGGTAAAGACCCGCTGCGCCAAGTGGTTCTTGCTCGTTTGTCTACTTGACGGAGATCGACCCCGGCTGTCTCATACATGGGTCTGTCTGGGGTCGATGTCCGTTTTGGACGAGTGAGCATACGGAGCCAGCATGAGCGCGCCAACGTTGTCGCCGCTACTGACCGCGGCAGTGCAGGACCGAACGTCGGGGGCCACCGGGGTGGCCCGGCAGGTCCTCGACGGGCTCGCCGAGTTCGTGGACGATCCGGCGACCCTGCGCGCGATGGTGGCGCCGCTGCCGGGGCTGCTGCCCGGGTACGCCTCGATGTGGCACATCGCCCGGGCGGCCAACGACGCCGACCCGGGCCCGGCCCTGCGCGCGATCCGCGAGCAGCTCGACCACGACGTCGCCCGCTCGGTCGCGATCGCGACGAGGGTCCTCGAGCAGCGTGGCGGCTGGGTCCGTACGGCCCCGAGCAGCGCCCTGGTCAAGGCCGTCGTCGCCGCCCTGCCCGCCGGCACCGTCGACGCGCCGGGCACCGAGGGCCTGGAGCCCGTCACGGGCCTGGCCGGCGCCGACGCGATCAGCCCCACCCGCGTGCTCAACATCAAGGGCACCCTGGAGCTGGCCCGCCGCATTCCCACGATCGTGGTGACGACCTCGCTGAAGCTGGTGCCCGAGGACGTCTTCGAGGGCCTGGGCTCGCCGCTGTTCGAGCGCATCCCGCTCGACGCCTTCTGGGCCGTCGTCCTCGACGGGGAGCTGCTGACCCCGGCCGAGGCCGGGCGCCGGGCCGCCCAGCTGACCTGAGTCGCGGCCGCCCCGGCTCAGCGCGACGGCCGTCGAATTGTCGTCGGTCGATTGCTGGGAGCGCTTCTAGGCAGCCCGCGCGGTTGCTCTCGCGATGATCGCCGCCGGTGAATGCGTGCTGCCCGGCAATGGTCAAGAACCCTTATTAATCTTCCGTCGGAGAATCCCTGGCGGCGCAACGGATGCGCGTTCCTGATCCACATTGGACGGTCGGGAAGACGGCACGGTTTGGGGGCTGTGCAGAGCCGGGTCGGGGGAGTACATTTCCTGCAACCCAAGGACAGCCGGGGCCGCCGCTTCCCCCGTGGCGGCGGCCCCGGTCTTGGTTTTCGCGCTCGAGTTCGCGCCCGGGTTTGCGCGCCGAGGGTTTGCCCCGCGATTCGCCGGGACACCAGAACGGCATGGCAACCGTCGATATGCGACCGATTGAGCATTCCGCCGCGCCCGCGGGGCCGCCGCCTCGCACGGTGTACCTCATCGGCGCCCTCGTCATCGTCGCGCTGATCGTGATCGCCGCCGTCGCGGTGGCCGTCCGGTCCCGGTCGACCGGCGAGCGCGCGGGCGAGGCGGCGAACACCGTCACCGGCGCCGTCGACGGCCGCGACCACGCCACCCTCGACCTCGTCACCGGCGCCGCCTCGGTCACCGTCCAGGCCGCCGACCTCGGCGACACGCTGTTCCGCGTCGACAGCGCCCAGCACCCGGCGGTCAACGACACCCGCGACCGCGTCGAGGTCCACCTCACCGGCGGCGACGCCACCGTCACGATCCGCCTCAACCGGGACGTGCGCTGGGACGTCCGCTTCACCGGCGGCAGCCAGAGCAACGCGGCCGACCTGCGGGACCTGCGCCATTTGGCGAGCGTCGAGTACGTCGGCGGCGTCTCCGCCATCGACCTCACGCTGCCCGCGCCGGCCGGCACCGTCCCGGTCCGCGTCGACGGCGGGGCGAGCGCCGTGCGCGTCCACGCACCCGGCTCGGTGCCGGTGCGGGTCAGGGCCGGTGGGGGTGCTGGGCGGGTCGCCATCGACGGCGACGAGCACACCGGGATCGCCGCCGGGACCGCGTTCGGCTCCGGCGGCTGGGACACCGCCACGGACCGCTACGACGTGGACGCCGCCGGTGGCGTGTCCACCATCACGGTCGACCGTTTCTAGCGCGGGTCCCGTCCGAGCTCGACGGGCGCGCCCGACACGGGGGCGTCATCGGGCAGGTCGGGCAGGCCGAACAGCTCGGTCAGCCCGGTGATCTGCAGGAGCCGGTGCACGAACGGTGACGGGCTGCGCACCTCGATGCTGCCGCCGACCTCACGCACCTTGTTGTTCGCCGCGACCAGCGCGCCGATGCCGATCGAGTCCATGAACGGCACCCGGCGCAGGTCGATCGCGAGCAGCCGGGGCCGGTACGCCGCCACGGCATCCAGCACCACGGAGCGCAGCGCGCCCACGGTGGCCGCCTCGAGCGGGCCGAGCACCTCCACCACGACCGTGCCGCCTGGTACCTCACCGGACTGGTGCGTCCGGACCATCGCATCGCCCATTCAAACCGCGTACCCAGCGTGCGGAACTGGAAACGTCACGCGCTGGCGGAGATCAACAGCGGGAGCATCAACGCGTACGCGCACAGCAGCACGCAAGCCTCCGGCCGGGTGATGCGATTGCCCCGCTTGAGCAGCAGCCACGCGAGGACCCCGGCCACGACCATCGCGGTCACCGCCAGGAACCCGAACGGCGCGATCGTCTGCCGGCCGGCCGCGATCCCGACGACCGCCCCGCCGACCAGGCTGTTGAACAGGTTCGAGCCGAGCAGGTTGCCGACCATCAGGTCGCCCCAGCCCCGCCGCTGCGCCTGCACCGACGTCATCAGCTCCGGCAGCGACGTGCCGAGGGCCACGATCGTGAAGCCGACCACCGTGTCGCTGACGCCCCAGCGGTGCGCGAGCGTGGAGGCGTTGGTGACCAGCAGCTGCGCGCCGCCCAGGGTCGCGGCCAGGCCCACCGCGCAGCGCGTCGCCTCGACCCACCACCGGCCCGGGGCGGGCGGCGGCTCCACGAACGCGGCCACGTCATCGGGCAGGGGATCATCCGGCGGTACCCGCGACAGCCGCACCAGCAGCCAGAGCGCTCCGAGGCTGAGCACGGCCAGCAGTACACCGGCCACGAACTTCAACCCGACCAGCGCGAACGCCCCGAAGATGGTGACCCCGGCGGCCATGAGCGGCGCCTCGCGCACCGGCACCGACGAGCGCACCAGCACCGGCGAGACCACCGCGACCATGCCCAGGATCAGCGTCACGTTGAGGATGTTCGACCCGACCAGGTTGCCCAGCGCCAGCCCGGCGTTGCCCCGCACCGCGGCCGTGCCCGAGACCACGAACTCCGGCGCGCTCGTGCCCAGCCCGATCACCACGACCCCGATGACCACCGGCGCGACCCGCAGCACCGTCGCGAGCCGGCCCGCGCCCACGACGAGCTGGTCGGCGCCCACGGTGAGCAGCGCCAGGCCCACGATGCCGAGCCCGGCCACGAACAGGGTCGACATCCGCCTCCTCCACCACCGCGCCTGGCACGACACCATACCGGTCCGGGAGCGCCGCGCTGGACCGGGTGAAAATCCGAAACCGGTTCCGGCGGATTGACAGCTTCCACCGCTGGCGCAAAGGCGCGCCGCGTTCTACAGTTTTCAACGAGACCGGCGTCTTCCCCCGTGGATGCCGGTCTCACCATTTTTCCGGAGCTTTGCGGACTGCCTCCACTTTGGACCGCCAGGGTAGATTGTGTTCCCGGCGGAGGGAGTGATCAGGTGCGTTGTCCACGTTGCGGGGCCGAGGGCGTCGACTCGGGCGGCTTCTGTGTCGGCTGCAAGTTGCACCGCGGTCAAACCCCGCCTCCCGCTCCGAGTTCCGTTCCCACTCCCGCTGCCGCACCGCCGGTCCAGCCCCCCGGCTACGGCCCGGGCTACGGTCAGCCACCGGCTCCGGCGCCGATGCCGTTCTATCCGCCGCCGCCGGCCCCGCCGCGTTCGCGCAACCCGCTATTGATCCCCGGCATCATCTTCGGCATCGTCGCGCTGCTGCTCGTCGGGGGCGTGATCGTCTACGCGGTCGCCGGCGGCGACGAGAAGCCCGCGGACCAGGGCCTGACCGGCGGCGAAAACCCCGTCGCGGCCCCGAGCGCCGCCGCGACCGAGGACGAGCCGACCCCCGAGCCCACCGGCGCGCTCGGCGGGCTCCCCGGCCCGAGCGGCTCCGCCTCCGGCAGCGCGGCCCCGAGCGCGACCGCCGTACCGTGCATCTGGGGCGTGTTCCTCGAGGAGCAGCACACCGAGCAGGTCACGGTGATCAACACGGGCACGTTCCAGTTCACGGGGAACGGGGCCTACCACCGCTACAACGAGAGCGGCCGGGTCGTGATCGACTACGGCGACGGCATGCACCTGCGCGGCAGCAACGGCTCGACCCAGTTCGAGTACATCTTCGAGGGCTTCATCTCCTACCAGTTCAAGTTCGACGGCCGGACGGTCACCTACTCCTCGCCGCGCCCCGACGGCACCGAGACCTTCATCCGCAACGGCCACGTCGACTACAAGGGCAAGCTCGAGGCCCGCGTCCCCCGGCCGATGCAGGTCAACTGCGGCGCCGTGGCCATGAGCCTCACCAACCAGATCAGCACAATCCAGCTCAAACGCACCAGCAAGGCTCCCTAGCTGGTATTGCTCAGGTGCCTCCGGCCGGTGCCGATCATGCACCCGGAGGAGGAGCCTGCATGGACAACACGCTCGCCATGGTCATCGACGACTCGCGCGCGATGAGAGGCATCCTGAAACGGATCCTGCTGCCCCTCGGCTTCCAGGTGCGGGAGGCCACGAACGGCAAGGAAGCGCTCGACGCGATCTGGGACGACGACCTCAAGCCGGCGCTCGCGCTCATCGACTGGAACATGCCGGAGATGAACGGCCTGGAGTTCGTCATGGCGGTACGCAAGCAGAAGCACCTGCGCCAGATGACGCTCATGATGGTCACCACCGAGAGCGAGCACGGCCAGATCGTGCGGGCCCTGGCCGCCGGGGCGCACGAATACGTGATCAAGCCGTTCACCGCCGAGGCGATCGTCGACAAGCTCACGTACCTGGGACTCGTACCGCTGGCCGGCCCCGAGCCCGCGGTGACCGCCTGATCTGCGAGGTTCTCAGGAAAGGCACGACACTGGGTCCGATAGGCGACGGAAGAACCCCACGCGCCGAACTACCGTGCGACCCATGACGATCGACTTCCCGCACGGCTGGTGGGGCACGGACCTGGGCGCCGCCCGGGCGAGCATCGGAACCTACGAGCTCTACTCCACCGAGAGCCTGCCGGCGGTCGACGAGTCACGCTCCGACGGCACCTTCTCCTGGCTGGTCCCCGACGCCCCGCACGACCCGCTGCGGGCCATGGAGGTCGCCGCCCTCGCCGAGCACATCGAGCTGCCGGTGCCGTTCGCCCGGTTCATGGGCAGCCAGGTGCTGATGGACGCCATCCCGTCCTGCACCGGCTGCGACTTCGACCTGGCCCCGCGCCCGGTCCCGAGCCCGGTGGAGCCCTCCGCCCAGCTCGTGCGGTTCCTGCGTGATCAGCAGGATGCCGTCATCTGGTACCTCTACCTGCGCCCCGGCGCCGAGCCGTTCGTGATCGCCTCGCCGTGGCTGCTGGAGATCGTCGGCCTCGAGGACGTCGACCGCGAGACCCTCATCGCCAACATGGTCAACGTGGCCGACTCCTTCGAGCAGTTCATCCACCGGTTCTGGCTGGAGAACTCGCTGTGGTTCAGCGTCAACGAGGGCGACGAGTCCACCGACGAGATGAACCTGTACCTCGCGCATTACACCGCCGCTATTTAATCTCTTGCGCCGGTGCGGCGGCGAGCCTATCTTTGAATACGTCAAGGCGACAACGAGCGGAGGGGATCGGACGATGAACGGGCACCGCGAGCTGCGACTGGAAGCGCCCAGCGCGACCAGTGCCGCCGTGTGGCTGTCCGCCGGCGGCCGGTCATCGCTGCTCAGCGCCTTGTCGACGAGCACGGGCAGGTGGTCTGACTAGAGGTTCGACCTCGCGTCACACCAACCGCCCGAGCTGCTGCCGGGCGGTTTTTTCGCACCATTTTACATTGACTATAATGAATTAATGCCGTGATAGCCCAACGGCAGAGGCGTCCCCCTCAAAAGGGGATCGGTGCGGGTTCGAATCCCGCTCGCGGTACGCACGATCGTTTGGTTCGGTAGTCGGTTTCGCAGTGCAGATGAAGGGAGGAGGCCCGGTGACCGCGGTTCTCGTTCTCAACGCCGACCTCGGACCCCTGCACCGGGTCTCACTCCGCCACGCCATCCGCATGCTCCTGCGTGAGGTGGCCGTCGTCCACGAGGCGGAGCCGGACCGGTTGATCGGGGTCTACCCGCTCCCGCGGGTCGTGCGGCTCGTGTCCTACGTCGTCACCCGGTGGCGCTTCGCCGGCGGGCCGGCCTGGTCCCGCGCCGGCGTCCACGCCCGCGACGGCCGCCGCTGCGGCTACTGCGGCACCGAGGCGACGACCATCGACCACATCCAGCCCCGCTCGCGCGGCGGCCGGAACACCTGGAAGAACACCGTTGCGGCCTGCACGGCCTGCAACCAGCGCAAGGGCGATCGCACCCCCGCCGAAGCGGGCATGGTGCTGCGCGTGAGGCCGTCGATCCCGACGTGGCACGCGCTCGTCCAGCGCTGACCGATGGCCCCGGCGGGTCGGCTCCTTCGCTACCGCCGGCCCTGCCGGGGCCTCCAGGGCTCGTAGCTCATCAGGAAGAGCGCCGCTCTTGCAAAGCGGAGGCGACCGGTTCGAGTCCGGTCGGGTCCACGCCCGGATAGCCCAACGGAAGAGGCGTCTGGTTCAGGGCCAGAAGGTTGGAGGTTCGAATCCTCTTCCGGGTACTTCGCACGTCATCGTCGCCCCCGCCCCCGGCCGGTTCGGCGTCTTCGTCGCACCGGTCCCGGCCGGTCCGGCGTGTTCGTCGCCGCGGCCTCGGCCGGTCCGGCGTGTTCGTCGCCTCGGCCGGTTCGGTGTGTTCGTCGCTCCGGCCTCGGCCGGTGCGGCGTCTTGGAAGGTTGGCCGAGAGGTAAGGCTGCGGCTTGCTAAGCCGTCGACGGGGGCGACCCCGCGGGGGTTCGATCCCCTCACTTTCCGCTGTACCGCACCCCATCTGGGAAGGCCAGCCGATTGGTGCCGGCACCCGTCTCGAAAACGGCGTTGGGTTCACGCCCGTGTGGGTTCGACTCCCACCCTTCCCGCAGGATCGCTGTGCGGAGCCCTCGAAGGGCCCGCAGAGCGCTTTTCGCGAGGCGGCCGAGGTTCGCATCGGCCTCGGCACGCGCGGAGGCATTCACGGCCATCTCCTGCCACACCGGCAACATCGCAGTACTCCTTCGTCGTCTCCCGAGTACGACCTCTTTTGTCGTCTCGAGAACACGACGAACGAGTCCCGGGAATCCGGACACGTCCGCGCAGCCAACGTCGCCGCCGCGCGAAACCAGGCCTCCAGGCCGATCGGCCCGCGCGAAACCAGGCCCCCAGGCCGATCGGCCCGCGCGAAACCAGGCCCCCAGGCCGATCGCTCCGCGCGAAACCAGGCCCCGGGCCGATCGGCCCGCGCGAAACCAGGCCCCAGGCCGATCCCCGCGCGAAACCAGGCCCTAGGCCGACCGCCCCGCGCGCCCTTGCATCAGCGTGGCTTGCCGAACGCGTACCTCGTCAGGACCCGCACACTTCCCGCACTGCGCTGCTTGGCCGCGGCGGGCAGCATCGTGAGCGCGTGGATGCGCGAGGACAGGTGCCACCGCGCGGCCTTCCCGGCCCGCGGCCACCCGTGCGCGTCCATGTCCTTCGCCGCCGAGAGGAAGAACGCCCGAGCCTCGCTGAAGCGCCCGCCGGTCACGGCCGAGGAGGCGGACAGGCTCTCGTTGTGCCGCCGGTACTGGAACACCACCTCGGAGTCGGCCACCAGCGACCCGCCGCGGCTCACCAGCGCCAGGATGAGCTTGAGATCCTGGATCACCTTGAGCTCGAGGTCGAACCCGACCGCCTGCACCTCACTCGTGCGCCAGGCCAGCGACGGAAAATAGAGCCAGTTCCCGCGCAGGAGACTCACCGCGAGCTCCTCGCCGGCCATGTGCACGGTGCCGTCGATCTTCGGCGCGTACACCTTCCGCTTCGTCGTGTCCGCCAGCGTGCGCACCACGGCCCCGTCGGCCCCGATGACCTCGACGCCCGGCTGCACGAGCACCGCGTCCGGATACTGCTCGATCAGTGCGTGAACGCGCGCGACATACCCCGGCAGCATGACGTCGTCGCAGCCCATCATGACCATGAACGGCGCCTCGGCCCGGTCCACACACTGCTGGAAGTTCCGGGTGATGCCCAGGTTCCGCGGATTCCGCTCGTACCGCACGCGCGGATCGTCCAGCCCCGCGAAGTACTCGGGCACCCCGGTCACCCGCTCGGCCGGATTGTCGTCGAACACGGTGAGCCGCCACCGCTCATCAGTCTGCGCGAGGACACTCTCCACGGCGATCTTGAGCAAGGGCAGCTCACCGTAGTGCGGCAGCATGATGTCGAGCACCGTGCGATCCTAACGACCCGAACTGCACGACCGCGCACTCACATCCGCGCACCCGCTCACCCCCGACGCGCGAGCCGCCCACACACGCGCAGCCAAACGACCGCACCGCGCAGGTCACACGCCCGCGCACAGCCGGACGTTCGCTTCGCGCGGGTCGTGCACATACGCGCGCTGTCGGACGTTTGCACCGCGCAGGTCGAGCGGATGGGCGGCAGGATGTTCGCGTTGCGCGGGTCGTGCACATACGCGCGCTGTCGGACGTTCGCACCGCGCAGGTCGAGCGGACGCGCGGCAGGACGTTCGCGTTGCGCGGGTCGTGCATACACGCGCGCAGTGGATGTTCGCTTCGCGCGGTGTCGTGTGGCTGCGCGGTCGAGCGTTCGCTTTGCGCGGGTCATGCACATACGCGCGCAGCCGGACGATCGCATCACGCGAGGCGTGCACACGTGCATGGGGTGAACGACCTGGTGCTCGTGGGCAGCGGCGCCATCGATGAGGACGCGGCAAAAAATCCGGCCCGTCCGTGACAACGGACGGGCCGGCTCAGTGCGTCTAGATCAGTGTCGGGCCCGCCGCGGACCGGCCGGGGGTTGGCCCGCCGCGGCGCGCTTGGCGGCCTGCTGATCCGGGGAGCTCGGGTCTTCGTCCCACGCCTTCGCACGGCGGATCTCGTCGAAGAACCCGAGGAGCCGGTCCAGCTCCTGCGTGCTCGTCTTGTCGTCCGCCCGGACGGTCTTGCCCTTCTTGTTGTGCGAGCGGATCTCCCGCCCGGTGGTCGTCGAGGCCGAGTCGTCCGACTCGCTCTCGTCCGCCATCGGCGCCCGCTGGGCCGGCATGCGCCCGGTCGGGTCCTCGTGGTGCCGCGTCGGCGGCGTGACCGGATCGAAGTGGTGCTCGTCGTAGTCGGGGGCGTCGAAGCTGTACCCGTGCGGCGCGCCCGGCCCGGAGGGGTGCAGCGGCTGGTCCTCGCGGTGGAACGCCCGCGGGGGAGCGACGTGCAGGTCGGGGTGCATCGGCGCGTGCCCGTTCATCGCGGGCGCGCCGCCGTTGAAGCCGTTGTGCGGCTGCCCGGCGCCGTTGAACCCGTTCGGACCCTGCGGAGCGGCGCCGTAAACGCTGCCCGGCCCGTGGCCGTTGACTCCGTTGTGGCCGTGCCCGTTGACAGGCCCGTGGCCGTTGACGGGACCGGGCCCGTGGCCGTTAGCAGGACCGTGGCCGTTGACGGGACCGGAACCGTGCCCGTTGACAGGTCCATGGCCGTTGACGGGGCCGTGGCCGTTGACGGGGCCGTGGCCATTGACAGGACCATGGCCGTTCACGGGCGAAGGAGCGCCCGGGCCCGGCACGATCGGCACCATCGGCGCGGTCGTCTCCGGGCTGCCGTTGCGGAACGCGGCCGCCGGGAACGAGCCCGTCGTGTCGCCGGGCCGCTGGCGGGGCTGCGGCATCGGAGGCTCGGACTGGTACCCATTGGGACGCCCGGGGCGCTGCGAACCATTCGGCGACAGCGGCGCGAACGAGCCGGTCGGTGACTCGGGCACGGCCGGGAACGCGCCCGTCGCCGGGGAGGAGCCGTTGCGCGGCATCCGCGGCGCGTCGAACGAAGTCGTCGGCGCGTCGGCCGGCGGGAAGGCCGGGAACGAGCCGGTCCGCGAGCCGCGCTCGGCGTCGGCCGCCGGGTAGGCGGGGAACGAACCGGTGCGAGAACCGTCGACCGGCGGGAACGAGCCGGTGCGGGAGCCGCCGTCGACCGGCGGGAACGAGCCGGTGCGGGAGCCGTCGACCGGCGGGAACGAGCCGGTGCGAGAACCGCCGTCGGCCGCGAACGAGCCGGTCCGGGAGCCGCCGTCGACTGCCGGGAACGAGCCGGTGCGGGGGGAGTACCCACGCTCGAAGTCCTGCTCGGGCGAGCGCTCGTGCGCGGCCGAGCGGGGGACCGTCGGATGCGCGCCGGACGGGTGGCCGTTGGCGGGCCGGCCGTCGACGAGGAACGGGCCGTTCGCGTCGCCGTGGCGGCCGGTGCCGTGCCTCGGCGCGTCCGGCGTGACGGTCGGGAACGAGCCGCTGGTGCTCGGCGTGGACGGCGAGACCAGTTCGACCTCGCCCGGCTCGGGCAGCGACTCGAGCAGCCCGGTCGCCAGGATGAACACGTTGGGGGCGGCGGCGCGCGGCACCGCGATGTACGCCCGCTTGCGCGCGTCGATCGGGAGCTTCTCGAGGATCTCGGCGATCGTGTGCGCGGGCGGGGGGATCTCGGCGGCGTTGGGCGCCCCGACGATCACGGCGCAGCGGTTCACGTCCACCGGAAGCTGACGGACCCAGTCGGCCGGGTCGTTGAGGTGCTCCGGGCGCAGCCACAGGCCCGCCTGGACGACCTCGAGCACCCAGCCGGAGCCGAGCGAGAAGGTGGCCTGCCCGGCCGGGGCGTCGAGGACGTCCGGGCACGGGTTGATCCAGTCGACCGGGCGTGGGGCGGCGGTGCGGGGGGCGTGCCACAGCTCGCGGGCGAAGGTACGCCAGCGGGGGAGGCCCTTGTTGTCGATGGTGACGACGGCGCGCTGGCCGGCCGGCGCGCACAGCGGCAGGCCGGTGCGCACGTGCACGGCCCGGCCGAGCACGTCGGCGACGACCGGACCCACCGGGCCCTCGGCGATCGGGTCCTGCCCGTACGGCGTGAAGACGCACCGGTCCGCGGCGAGCGTGGGCACGGCCGAGACCGCCTGGGCGAGCTCCTCACGGTGCAGCGGCTCGTCGCCGGGGTGCCCGAGGATCATCGCCGGGTTCTCGTGGTCGGTCGGCACCGAGTAGGCCAGGTCCGTCACGCTGCCGACGCGGCGGCGGTGCAGCCACAGGCCGGCCGGGATCTGGTCGAGCACGAGGTCGCCGGGCAGCTCCGGGATCTCGGCGCACAGCTCCGACTCCCACGCCGGGGCGGGGAAGCGCCAGCCGACCCGGACCGCGGGCGCGCCGGTGCGGAAGCGCCAGAAGCCGCCGGGCCGCTGCTCGCCGCGCCCGACGGGGGCGAAGAGCGAGCCGCCGGGGACGCCCAGCAGCGGGCCGGCCGCGGCGATGACGTCGATGCCGAGCCGCATCGCGATCATGTGCGCGGCGGCGGGGCGCTCGTTGGTGGCGCAGGCGCCGTCCCAGGCGACGAAGCGCATCGCGGTGAACCCGCGGGGCAGGCCGTTGGCGAGGACCTCGGCCAGCTCCTCGATCATCGCCGGCTGCAGCTTCACCGTGTGGGAGCTGATCACCACCGCGCATTCGGTGGACCCGTGTGGCGAGACGACCAGGGTCGCTGAGCCCGGGCTGGGCTCCTCACCGGAGTGGACGACCGCACCGGCACCGAGCCAGGACACCTTCATCCCGGGCCAGTGACGCAGCCGCACCTGCATCGCCGTGCTCATGCGGACCTCTCAGAGCTATGGAGCCGTGCCCCATGGAAGGCGGCTGCCGGCTGCGGCACCACCGTCCCGGCGCCTGGCCGCGTACGGCCCGGCTCGTCCGGTGTGCTGGCTGCAAGCGGGCAGCGAGAAAACAAGATCGCCCTCCGTCGGGTGTGCCACGAGCGGTGCGATGCGGAGGGGGTTCCACACCGATCACCGCAGGGCGGCTCTGCCGGATCGTACCGCGCTGAGTGACGGACGCAACCATCTCGTTTGTCGGCGGATGTGCCGAGAAACGCCAACCGGCGGGGGGATTGCGCCCGATTTGCTAGGCTTGGTGGCGACTTCTCCGGAGAGTTGCTCATGCTTCGAGCCGCAGTCCGCCGAATACTGGCTGTCACCTTCGGGCCCGTCCGGCGCCTGGCCGTCATGGTCATCGGGATCGCGCTGGTCGTCGTCGCCGCGTCATCGCTGAGCGCCTGCAAAACCTCTCCAATCGGTACTTCCGGGGCGGGGCCGTCACCGGGCCGCTCTCCTGCATACCCGCAGAGCGGGGTGCTCGTCCTGTATGACACGGGCGGGCAATACGGCTCGCTGGGCGAGTTGTATGCGGTCCAAGCTGGGAATCTGGCCTCGCACTTCGGTGCTTGGCAGGCCGTGCCAGTGACGAAGTACACGTCGGGAACGGCACAGAAGTACCTGCTGACGATCTATATCGGATCGACGTATGACGAGCCCTTGCCCGCCGCCTTCCTCGCCGACGTGGCCGCGGGCGCGCGCGTGCTGTGGCTCGGGGGGAACCTGTGGCAGCTGATCGGGAAGTACCCCGGAATCGGCTTTCAGACAGCGACGATCGACGATGCCGTTCCGACCGGGATCCGGTACCGCGGCACCGAGCTGACCCGCAACGCCAACGCCGGCGGCCTGGTCCACGCCGTGCTCTCCCAGGGTGTGTACTCCACGACGCTGGCCGAGGCCGAGATGCCGGACGGCACGTCGCGGCCCTGGGCGGTGCGCGTCGGCGGCGTGACGTACGTGGCCGAGGTCCCCTTCACATACGTCAGCTTCGACGACCGGTACCTCGTGCTCGCGGACCTGCTGTGCGACCTGCTGGCCCCGAAGACGCCCGAGCGGCACCGGGCCCTGGTGCGCATCGAGGACGTCGGCCCCCACTCCGACCCCGCACAACTGCGCCAGATCGCGGATTATCTGCATTCTCGTAATGCGCCGTTCGCCGTGGCGGTTTTCCCCGTTTACGACGACGCCGCGGGCATCTATTCCGGCGGCGTGCCCGTGCACAAGACGCTGAGCGGATCCCCGCAGGTCGTGGCGGCGCTGCGGTACATGCAGCAACAGGGCGGCACCCTGATCATGCACGGATATACGCACGGATTCGCCGGCGCCCCGAATCCGTACGGTGTGAGCGCCGAGGATTACGAGTTCTACCGCGCCCACGTGGACGCCGCGGGCACCGTGGTCCTCGACGGCCCGGTGCCGGGCGACTCCGCGGCCTGGGCGCTAGGGCGCCTGGACGCGGCCCGCCAGGAGTGGGCGAAGGCGGGCCTGACGCCCCCGGACATCTGGGAGTTTCCGCACTACACGGCCAGCGAGACCGACTATCGCGCGATCGCCTCGGCCCCGGGAATCCGCGCCCGCTACGAGCAGGTCCTGTACTTCAACGGCATTCTCGGCGGCAGTGGTACACGCTCCGTGAGCCAATACTTCCCATACCTCGTAAAAGACGCATACGGAACGCCGGTCATCCCGGAAACACTTGGAAACGTTGCAACACAAAGATTTAACCAGCACGGCGTCCGCCTGGCCCCGGATCTGCTCGCCTCGGCCCGGCGCCAGCTCGTGGTGCACGACAACGTGGCGAGCTTCTTCTACCACCCGTTTCTGGGCCTGCAGTACCTCCCGGAGTTGATCGAGGGCATGCAGCAGATGGGGTACACGTTCGTGTCGGCCCCGTCCCTCCTGTGAACCACCGCCATCCGAAGACTGGAACCCCTCCAGTCTTTCAGTCTTAACTGACAACCGTGGTTTTCTGGTTGAACGTTTGAGCACTTCAGCCCGCCGGCGGCCTCTTGAACACGGTCGACCGTCGCCTTCCGACAGTCCCCACCCTTCTTCCGCGCAACCCGCCTCGCCACGGAACCCGGTCTCCCGCGCGAAGCCACCCGCCCGGGCACCCCGTTCGGCGCCGCCTCCCCCGCAGGCCGGCCCGAGCACTCGACCACGGCAACCCCGTTCGACCCCGCCTCCCGCGGGCCGGTCTCCGCGCGCGACCGACCGCTATCCCCTGCACGCGGCTCTCGCGCTGGACAACGCCGAACGCATCCGACAACGCCCGCGCGCCGAGCGGTCAACACCGGGCCGCACCCCACTCGCGCGGCGGAGCGTCCACCGGTCTCATCCAGCACATCTCCTGCGACATCCACCGCACCCCGCAGCGACGAAACCGCAGCCGCAGGTAGCCCGGCTACCGCGAGCCCGCCGGAAGCGGCCCCGGCCCCAGAATGCCGCACATCGCCTTTATGGCCTGTCGGGGTATAAGTCCGATAAGTCGGGTGCGGAGCGCCCGACTTATCGAAAGCCCAACGAGCCCGAGCGTCACGGTGCGGCCCAGCCGACGCGAGGCAGCCGCCGCCGCCCAACCACTCGACTGGTCGGTAGGCCGAGCGCTCCAAGGTAACGAGCCCGAGCGCCACGGTGCGGCCCAGCCGACGCGAGGCAGCCACCGCCGCCCAACCACTCGACCGGTCGGTAGGCCGAGCGCTCCAAGGTAACGAGCCCGAGCGCCACGATGCGGCCCAGCCGACGCGAGGCAGCCACCGCCGCCCAACCACTCGACCGGTCGGTAGGCCGAGCGCTCCAAGGTCAGGCGCCTGTTCGGCCCGGTGTGCGGTGAAGGGAGCCGTGCGGTGCAAGGCCCGTGCCTGACGATGCCGCCCAGCGGATGCGAGGCAGTCAGCGTGGCCGAAGCAGTTGCCCGGTCGGCAGGCCGAGCGCTCCAAAGGTCAGGCGCGTGGAAGGAGGGGCGGCTCGGTGAGCGGTCGGCGGCGGGTGCTCCGACGATCGCGTGGCGCGGTCGTCGCGGGTCGAGCAGTTGAGCCGCTGGGGAGAGCCGTTCGGTGCCGAGCCCCGTGCGGCTCGAAGCGGGTCGGGAGCGGGTGCTGTGGCGATCGCTCGAGCGCTCGAAAAGGCCCACGAACCGGGCGCCGCGGAAGTTCAAGGCGCCCGGGGTGCGGTCAGCGGGCCGGTGCCGAAGGCTCCGGCGAAGCAGCGAAGTCGGTGGTCAGGGCCGCGGGCACCGGCAGGGCCGCTTCCGGTGCCGGGGAAGTGGGCGGAGTGGCGGTGGGGGCGGTGGCGGTGGTCAGGGCCGCTCCCGGTGCCGGGGAAGTGGGCGGAGTGGCGGCGGTCGGGGCCGGCCCCGGCGCCTGGGTGTCCAAGTGGCGGAAGAACAGGAGCGCGCCGGCGGCCAGGGCGCCCACCAGGCCGACCGCGGCGAACCCCCAAGCCGGCGAGCCCCGGTCGATGGCCCAGCCCGCCAGCGGCGAGCCGATCGCCAGGCCCACGGTCAGCGAGGAGCCGTGCCAGCCCATCGCCTCGCCGCGGGCCGACGCCGGCACCAGGCGGCTCACGAGGTCGACGGTCGCGGTCAGGGTCGGGGCGCACAGGGCGCCCGCCGGCAGCAGCGTCAGGAACAGCAGGGGCCAGGCGGAGCCGACCAGGCCCGCGGGGATCGTGCACAGGGCCAGGGCGCCCAGCAGGGCGACGAGCGGGACCGCGCGCGGCAGGGCGCCGTAGACGAAGCCGCCCACGAGGGAGTAGACGGCCCAGGCCGCCAGCAGGGCGCCCACCAGGCCCACCTGGCCCGCGCCGCGCAGCATGGCCACGATGCCGAGGTCGGTGCCGGCCAGCACCATGGTGGTCGCCGCGGCCGCGGCCAGCACGGCCACGAAGCGCGGGGTCAGCCAGTCGCGGCGGCGGACCGGGGCGGCGGACTCGCCGGGCGTCTCCGACGTGTGCACGGGCGGGTTGGTGACCCACAGCGCCAGGCCGGCGAGGACCAGGGCGCCGCCGATCGACCACATCGCGGTGCGGCCGGAGAGGGTGCTCGTGAGCAGCACGGCCAGGGGCGGGCCGGCCATGAAGGACAGCTCGACCGACATCGAGTCCAGCGCGTAGGCCTGGCGGCGCTGGTCGGCGGGGACCAGGGCGGCGACCGACTGGCGGATCACCGAGAAGACCGGCAGGGAGAGGACGCCGGCGACGAAGGCGCCGGCGAGCAGCGCCGTGAAGCCCAGGAAGGGCGCCGCGGCCCAGAAGAGCGCCTCGGCCACGGTGGTGACCACCAGCATGGGGCGCAGGCCGCGGCGATCCACGAAGCGGCCGTTGAGCGGGCCGCCGAGCGCCGTTCCGACCGTCAGGGCCGCCCCCACCAGTCCCGCCGCGCCCCACCCCTTGTGGAGGTCCTGAGCGACGTGCAGGGTCATCGTCACCCCGATCGCCGTGATCGGGATGCGGGCCAGCAACGCCAGCATCATGAGGGGCCGCACGCCCGGTAGGGCGAGGACGCGGCGGTAGGGGTCGAGACGCATGGGGCCATCATGTCGCGGGGGTACGACAAAATCGCCCGAGTATTCAGGTGGATTGTGGGCGACGTCACCGGGGAACCGTTGAGGTCGGGGCACAGTCCAATGAGCAAGACCTATGGATGGAGCTGAACCACGATGAAGTCCCGGATCCTCGCCGCCGCCCTGCTCACGCTCACGTTCGCGCTCGGCGCGTGCTCGGACGCCACCGACCAGGCCGGCGCCGGAGCCAGCGGCGCCGCGTCCAACGGCGTGCCGGCCTCCAGCGGCGGCGCCGGCACGGACGCGAGTGCCGGGGCGGGCACGAGCGCGGGGCCGAACACGGACCCGAGCTCGAAGAGCAACAGCGGCGGCAACGTGACCGCCACCGACGCGCTGGTGACCTTCACCCGCACCGGTGGCCTGGCCGGCAACAACGACTCGCTGGTCGTGAAGCCGGACGGGTCGTACACGATCACGACCAAGCAGGGCACCAAGACCGGCAAGCTGACCGACGAGGAGGCCAACGCGCTCAAGACCGCGCTGGCGTCGACGGACTTCAACAAGCTGCCGACCATGAACGACAACGGCGCGGTGGCCGACGCCTACACCTACACGGTCACCTACGGCGGCAAGCAGATCACGGCGAAGGACGGGTCGATCCCGCCCGCCCTCCAGCCGGTCGTCAGCGCGCTAGGCGCCTTCCTGAGCAAGTAGCCCGTCGATCCGGGCCAGCTCGTCGGGGGAGAGGGCCAGGTTCTCCAGGGCCCCGAGGTTGTCGAGCAGCTGCTTCACGCTCGACGCCCCGATGATCAGCGAGGTGACCCGCGAGTCGCGCAGCGCCCAGGCCAGCGCCAGCTGGGCCAGGCTCTGGCCGCGCTCGCGGGCCACCTGGTCCAGCGCCCGGATGAGCTGCAGCCGGGACGCGGTCAGGTCGGACTCGTTGAGGAAGCGGCTGGTGCGCACGCGGGAGTCGTCCGGAATGCCGTCGAGGTACCGGTTGGTCAGCAGCCCCTGCGCCAGCGGCGAGAACGGGATGCAGCCCGCCCCGGCCTCCTCGAGCGCGTCCAGCAGGCCGTCCTCGATCCAGCGGTTCAGCATCGAGTACGACGGCTGGTGGATCAGCAGCGGCGTGCCGAGCTCGCGCAGGATGCGGGCGGCCGCGAGGGTCTGCTCGGGGGTGTAGTTGGAGATGCCGACGTACAGCGCCTTGCCCGCCCGCACCGCGGCGTCCAGCGCGCCCATGGTCTCTTCCAGCGGGGTGTCCGGGTCCGGGCGATGCGAGTAGAAGATGTCGACGTACTCGAGCCCCATGCGCCGCAGCGACTGGTCGAGCGAGGCCAGCACGTACTTGCGCGACCCCCACTCCCCGTACGGCCCCGGCCACATGTCGTAGCCGGCCTTCGTGGAGATGATGAGCTCGTCGCGGTACGGCCGCAGATCCTCGGCGAGGACGCGCCCGAAGTTCTCCTCGGCCGACCCCGGCGGCGGCCCGTAGTTGTTGGCCAGGTCGAAGTGGGTCACGCCCGCGTCGAAGGCGCGCCGCACGATCGAGCGCTGGGTCTCGAACGGCCGCTCCCGCCCGAAGTTGTGCCACAGCCCGAGGGAGATGGCCGGCAGCTTGAGCCCGCTGCGTCCGCTGCGCCGGTAGAGCATGTCCTGGTATCGGCCCGAAGCCGCCTCGTACGCCACGGCCATGATCCTAAACTGGCCAGATGGACGAGGAGCCCGTGGAGAAGCCTCCGGCGGTCGCATCGATCCTGGTGGCCGAGGACGACTCCGACATCCGCGAGCTGTTCACCATGGCCCTGGAGGGCGCCGGCGCGGACGTGACGGCGGTCGGCAACGGCGCCGCGGCCCTGGAAGCCCTGGAGCACCGGACGTTCGACATGATCGTCACCGACATGTGGATGCCCAGCGTGTCGGGGCTCGACCTGTGCAAGAAGGTCCGCGCCGCGCCGGCCACCCGCGACCTGCCCGTGCTCGTGCTCAGCGCCTACGGGCGGCTGCGCGGCCGGGAGGAGGCCAAGCTGGCGGGCGCGAGCGACTACCTCATGAAGCCCCTGCGCCCGAGCCAGCTCATCAGCAAGGTCGACGCAATGCTCGGGGGCCGCCTCGTCATGCGTGCATGACGAGACGGCCCCCATAAAACACCAGTTAGGCGATCGGCTCCGCGAACGGGTCCTCGGCCGTGTCGACCGGGATCTCCGCCGCCGCGGCCCGGGCCGCCTGCGCCCCGCGCGCCGAGCGCTCCTCGTCGGTGATCGGGAAGTGGCAGGCGACCGTCTGCCCCGGGGCGAGCTCGCGCAGCAGCGGCTCCTCCTGGGCGCACAGGTCCTGCGCCTTCCAGCACCGGGTGCGGAAGCGGCAGCCGGACGGCGGGTCGATCGGGCTCGGCACGTCGCCGGTGAGCAGGATCCGCTCCCGCTGCGCCTTGTCGCGCCGCGACGGGTCGGGCACCGGCACTGCGGAGAGCAGGGCGAACGTGTACGGGTGCAGCGGGTTCACGTAGAGCCCGTCGCGCCCGCCGATCTCGACGACCTTGCCCAGGTACATCACCGCGACCCGGTCCGAGATGTGCCGGACGACGGACAGGTCGTGGGCGATGAAGACGTACGTCAGGTTGAACTCGCGCTGCAGGTCGTCGAGCAGGTTCACGACCTGCGCCTGGATCGACACGTCCAGGGCCGAGACGGGCTCGTCGGCGATGATCAGCTTCGGCTGGAGCGCGAGCGCCCGGGCGATGCCGATGCGCTGGCGCTGGCCGCCCGAGAACTCGTGCGGGTAGCGGTTGTAGTGCTCGGGGTTGAGGCCGACGAGCTCCAGCAGCCGCTGGACCTCGCGCTTCTGCCCGTGCGCGGTCTTGATGCTCTGCACCTGCAGCGGGGCCCCGACGATCGAGCCGACCGTGTGACGCGGGTTCAGCGACGAGTACGGGTCCTGGAAGATCATCTGGACCTCGCGCCGCAGCGGGCGCATCTTCCCCACGCCGTAGTGGGAGATGTCCTGCCCCTCCAGCAGCACCTGGCCGCCGGTCGGCTCCAGCAGCCGGGTCATGAGCCGGCCGGTGGTGGACTTGCCGCAGCCGGACTCGCCGACCAGGCCGAGCGTCTCGCCGGTCTTGACGGCCAGGTCGATGCCGTCGACCGCGCGGACCGCGCCGACCTTTCGCTTGATGAACGCGCCCCGCATGATCGGGAAATGCTTCTCCAGGCCGCGCACCTCGAGGAGGTTCTCGCCGTCGCGCTGAGGCGCCGCCGCCGGCTGGGGTTGGGTCGTCGTCGACACTGTCGTGCTCCTCAGAGGTTCGGGGCGATGTCCGACTTGAAGATGGCCAGCCGTTCCGCGGGCGGGATGTGGCAGGCGACGCCGTGCTCGGCGGTGCCCTCCGCCAGGGTCGGCTCGACCGTCTTGCAAGGGATGCCGTTGCGCTCCACGTAGGGGCAGCGCGGGTGGAAGGAGCAGCCGCTCGGGAGGTTGATCAGCGACGGCGGGCTGCCCTTGATCGGCACCAGCCGGTCGCGCACCTCCCGGTCGACGCGGGGCATCGACGAGAGCAGACCCCAGGCGTACGGGTGCTCGGGGCGGCGGAAGATGGTCTCCGCGGTGGCGTGCTCGACGCACTTGCCGCCGTACATCACCAGGATGTCGTCGGCGACCTCGGCCACGACGCCCAGGTCGTGGGTGATGATGATGACCGCCGAGTTGAACTCCGACTGCAGGTCGCGGATCAGGTCGAGGATCTGGGCCTGGACCGTCACGTCGAGCGCCGTGGTGGGCTCGTCGGCGATGAGCAGCTGCGGGTTGTTCACCAGCGACATGGCGATCATGGCGCGCTGGCGCATACCGCCGGAGAACTGGTGCGGGTAGTCGTCCACGCGCCGCTGGGGCTGCGGGATGCCGACCCGGTCGAGCATCTCGATCGCGCGCTTGCGGGCGTCGTTCTTGCTGACCTTGTGGTGGACCCGGTACGCCTCGACGATCTGGGCGCCGACCGTGTAGTACGGGTGCATCGCGGTCAGCGGGTCCTGGAAGATCATCGACATCTTGGCGCCGCGCAGGAGCCGGACCCGCTCGGGCGAGGCGCCGATGAGCTCCTCGCCGTCGAGCCAGACCTCGCCGGAGATCTTCGCGGAGCCGCGCCGGTGCAGGCCCAGGATGCCCAGGCTCGTGACGCTCTTGCCGGAGCCGGACTCGCCCACGATGCCGAGGGTCTCGCCGCGCTCGAGCTTGAACGTCAGGCCGTCGACGGCCTTGACCACGCCGTCGTCGGTCTTGAAGTGGATCCGCAGGTCCCGCACGTCGAGGAACGACTCTGCGGTGCCCGCGCCGGACCCGGACGGGCTCGGCGTGCCGTCGGTGAGCAGGCTGCTGGACATGCTCACTCCTTTCCTGGGGTGCCGTGAAGCGTGGACCGGGACGGGGTGCGGGTCACGAGAGCCGCACCCGGGGGGTCGATCACGGCGTAGAGCACGTCGACGATCAGGTTGGCCATGACGATGAAGAACGAGGCGAAGAGGGTCGCGCCGAGGATGATCGGCAGGTCCTTCTGGGTCACCGCGTCGACGCTGAGCTTGCCGATGCCGGGCAGCGAGAACACCCGCTCGGTGAGGATCGCGCCGCCGAGCAGCGTGCCGAGGTCGAGGCCGAAGATCGTCACGATCGGCGTGAGCACCGCGCGCATGGCGTGCTTGCCGATGACGACCCGCTCCTTCAGACCCTTGGCCCGGGCGGTGCGGATGTAGTCCTCGCCGAGGGTCTCGAGCATCTGCGCCCGCGTCAGCCGCGCGTAGGTGGCGGCGAACAGCAGGGCGAGGCTCACCCAGGCGAGGAAGAGCTTGTTGGCCCAGCCCCACGGATCGTCGACGAAGTTGATGTACTCGCCACCGCGGAAGATCTTCCACTGGTGGACGAACAGCGACTGGAAGACGAGACCGGTGAAGTAGACCGGTAGGGAGACGCCGGCGAGCGCGATGATCATCACTGCCCGGTCGGCGATTTGGCCGCGTTTCAGCGCGGATATGACGCCGCCGGCGACACCGCCGAAGAGCCAGAGGATCGCGGCGCCGATGGCGAGGGAGATGGTGACCGGGAGACGGTCCAGCAGCAGGGGCCAGACCTCGCGGTCGGTGCGGAACGAGTACCCGAAGCAGGGGGCCGAGCAGTGCGTGACCGTGGGACCGCTGTTGTAGTCGCGGCCGACCACGAGACCCTTCACGAACCGGCCGTACTGGATGTAGATCGGCTGGTCCAGGCCGAGCTTGATCCGCGTCAGCTCGACGTCGCGCGGGGTCGCCGACTTACCGACGTACATCTCAGCGGGATCGGCGTGCGCCGCCTTCGGGATCAGGAAGAAGATCGCGAAGGTGACCATGGAGACGGCCACGATGAGCAGTGCCGCGGTGACCAGGCGGCGCAGGATGTAGTTGATCACGTGTGCGGCCTGACGCCGGCCGGATCGACGGTGTTCCCGTCTCACCGGCCGGCGCCGTGGCCCTCACCTGCCTTCTGTACTCGTGAAGGGCGGGTTACCGGCTGTTCAGGCTTGCTGCTTCGGTGCCAGGGCTACTGCGACCCGAGGGGTCAGCTGACGCCCAGGCTGCCGAAGTCGTACATGCCGTAGTACTCCGTCACGAACACGTTCGTGACGCGGGGGTTGCGGTAGTTGAGCGCCTTGTCGTAGACGAACGGCACCATGACCGCGGCGTCCATGACCTTGTGGTTGATGGTCGTCCAGACGGCCGCGGCCTTGGCCGGGTCCTTCTCCGCCTTCGCCTGGTCGATCAGGGAGTTGATCTCCGGGTCGTTGAGCTCGGCGTAGTTGTTGTTACCGGACGGCAGGATGTTGCGGCCGTCGACCAGCACGGACAGGAAGCCGTACGCGGTCGGGAAGTCGGCACCCCAACCGGCCATCATGAGGCCGTAGCCCTTGGCCGCGACGTTGGACGGCGCGCCGATGGTCGAGCGGAAGTACAGCGACGGCTCGGTCGGGTCGAGGCGAGCGTTGATGCCCACGTTCTTCAGCGCCGCCTGCAGCGCCTCGGCCGTCTTGGGCTCCTTGCCGGCGTTACGAGTCGCGATCACGGTGTCGAAGCCGTTCGGCTTGCCACACGCCGCGAGCTCTTCCTTGGCCTTGTCGATCTGCGGCTTGCCGGACTTGGTGTTGTACGGGTCGTAGTCGTCGTGACCCGCGATGTTCGGCGGCAGCATGTTGAAGGCGACGTCACCACCGGCGTCGGCACCACCACGAGCGGTCTGCATCGTGATCTTGTCGGTCGCGTACTGCACGGCCTTGCGGCAGTGGATGTTGTCGAACGGCGCGACCTTGGTGCTGATCGAGAAGTAGCGGATGAAGCCCGTGTTCGGGGTGTCCGCGTTCTTCTTCTTCTCCGGGTCGAGCAGGATCTTCGGCTGCGCACCCTGCTGGACACCGGTCTGCGCGGTGTCGATGTCGATCTCACCGCTCAGCAGCTGGTTGTCGATCTCCTCGACCGCCGTGCCGATGGTCATCTCGATCTGGTCCGGCAGCGCGGCGCGCACCGTGTCGGTCTTCGGGTCCCACTGGTCGTTGCGGACCCAGACGGCCTTCTTGCCCTGGTCGTACGACTGGAACTTGTACGGGCCGGAGGAGACGGGCTTCTCGCCGTACTTGTCGCCGGTGTCCTTCGCCTGCGGGATCGGGCTGGCGTCGGGCGCGGCGAGCAGGTAGATGAAGTCCGACAGCGGCTCGGCCAGCTTGAAGACGATCGTGCTGTCGTCCGGCGTCTCGACGGACTTCAGACCCAGCTTGTTCGGGTCGGTGTCCTTGTACGGGCCGGGGTACTTCTGGCCCTGGTCGAGCACGTCGACCAGGTAGGTCGGACCGCCGGACAGCACGTCCTGCGCGAAGATGCGCTCGATGCCGTACTTGAAGTCCTTCGAGGTGATCGGCGAGCCGTCCTCGAACTTGATGCCCGACTTGAGCTTGAAGGTGTAGGTCTTGCCGTCGGCCGAGATCTCCGGCATGGCCTGCGCCAGGTCGGGAACCAGCTTGAGGCCGTCCTCGCCGGGCTTCGCCTCGTTGGTGACGAGGGTGCGGACGTAGTAGCCCTTCATCAGGTTCCACACGTACGCGTAGTAGGCCCGCGCCGGGTCCCACGAATCCGGGTCGGACTGGTTGACGAGCTTGAGCGTGCCGCCCTTCTTGGTGGACGGGTTCACGATGCCCTTGGTGGCGGCGTTGAAGCCGGACACACCCGAGCCGCCGCTCTCACCGGTCTTGGGCGTGTCGCCGCTGCCACCGCAGGCGGACAACGCCAGGGCGATGGTGACCGAACCGGCCACCAGAACCCCTGTCCTCATTCTCACTGGGTTTCCCTCCTTGTTTGGCGCGACCCGCCGAGGGACGGGCCGTCCGAGCTGTGCTGCTGTGCGAGTGAAGCCAGGTGTGCACACAGGGTTCGACCGGGCCGGCTGAGCCATCGGCTCGGCCGCATGCCGGACGGGGTGGTGCGGGGTGTGCGTGACGGCCGGAGGCCGCCGGTGGCCCGAGGGGCTACCGGTTGGCCTTCGGGTCCAGGGCGTCACGCAGGCCGTCGCCGAACAGGTTGAAGGCGAGGACCATGAGGAAGATCGCGAAGCCGGGCACGAACATGTACATCGGGTCGTACTCGTAGTACTGCACGGCGTCGGAGAGCAGCCGGCCCCACGAGGGGGTGGGCGGCAGCACGCCGACACCGAGGAACGACAGCGCGGCCTCGAAGAGGATGTTCGTGGGGATGATCAGCGTCGCGTAGACGAGGATCGGTGCGGTCAGGTTCGGCAGCAGCTCCCGGAAGAGGATGCGGGGCGCGCCCGCTCCGATGCTGCGTGCCGCCTCGACGAACTCGCGTTCCCGCAGGGAGAGAGTCTGGCCGCGGACGATGCGCCCGATGTACGGCCAGCTGAAGAACGCGATGACCGAGATGACCACGCCGACCCGCCAGCCGGTGCTGGCCGGCACGACGGAGATCAGGGCGATCGAGAACAGCAGGTACGGGAAGGCCAGGATCAGGTCCATGAGCCGGCTGATGAGGCTGTCGACCATGCCACCGAAGTAGCCGGAGACGACGCCGAGCACCACGCCGATGGCAACCGCGACGATCGTGGCGGACAGCGCCACGAGCAGCGAGACCTGGGCGCCGTAGATGATCTGCGAGAACAGGTCGCGGCCGCTGACGGGCTGGACGCCGAGCAGGAAGTCCTTGCTGACGCCGCCCCAGGTTCCGACGGGCGGGATGCCGCCCAGCGATGGGTCGATCAGTTCTTGGTGGAACTCGTTGACCGGATGCCCGAACGCCTTGTTGATCAAGGGGGCGAACACCGCGACCAGCACCAGGAAAATAATGAACCCGCCTCCAGTGAGCGCGATCTTGTCGCGCTTGAGCCGGGTCCACGCAATCTGACTGAGCGAGCGACCTTCGATGGCCTTCGCGGGAACACCGGCAGGCGTGGCGGTCGCCTCTTCGACCGTCGGCACCTGCTCGTCGCTCTTCGACGTGACGGGTCCCATAGTCATGGGCGTGGTGCCCCTCTCCCCGGCCGTCTGCCCGCCTGCAAGCCGCCAGCGATGACCGTCGCACCGTGCAGCGAGCATGCGTCGGCCAGACCGGGGCCCGTGGCAGTCAGCAGCCGATCGGCTGTGTCTTCGTGGACTCCTGGTGCCCTATCCGCAGGTTCGGTCCACGGGCAGAGCGTGCACGAAGCCGACGTGGTGTCGTCGCCTTCGTTGGACGAACCCTGTCTCCCGTTCGGCCGATCGTCAAGGGTCACCCGCTGTCCTGTAACCAAGTCCACGCCGCGCCGTGATGAGGGCGTGATCCAAGCACAGCGACTTTTGGATCATACACCCCCTAAACGGGCGATTTACCGGCGAATCGTAACGGTGTGATCACGCAATGTGCTGGAAACATGGCGCCAAGAACGGCGAGAACGGGCTATCCAGGACGATCGTTGATCGTTTCACACTTAACAGTACGGTCCGGGCGGGGTTCATGGTGACACAGCGTGCTCAAATATCGAAATCGATCACGACCGGGGCGTGGTCAGAGGGCCCTTTGCCCTTCCTGGCCTCCCTGTCGATGTAGGCACCCTTGACCGCACCCGCGATCGTTGCGCTGACGCAGACCAGGTCGATGCGCATGCCCTTGTCCTGGTGGAACATCCCGGCCCGGTAGTCCCAGTAGGTGAAGGGGTTGGAGCCCTTCATCGGCTTCGGGACGATGTCGGTCAGCCCGGCGTCCAGCAGCGCGGCGACCGCGTCCCGCTCGGGCTGCGTGACGTGCGTGGCGCCGGCGAAGGCCGCGATGTCGAAGACGTCGGAGTCGCGCGGGGCCACGTTGAAGTCGCCGCAGACGGCGACCGGGTCGCCGGTGGCGAGGTCCGCGGCCACCGCCCGGCGCAGGGCGGCCAGCCAGCTCAGCTTGTACCCGTAATGCGCCGACTCCGGCGTGCGCCCGTTGGGCACGTAGACCGACCAGACCCGCACCCCGCCGCAGACGGCCGAGACGGCGCGGGCCTCCAGCCGCGGCTCCTCGAACAGGGGCTCCTCGCCGCCCGGCTCGCCGCTCCAGCCCGGGGCGTCCGTGAAACCGCGGCGCACGTCGTCCAGCCCGGCCCGCGACAGCAGCGCGACGCCGTTCCAGCGCCCCTCGCCGTGGTGGACGGTGTCGTAGCCGAGCGCCTTGACCTCGTCCGCCGGGAACGCGTCCGTGGCCAGCTTCGTCTCCTGCAGGCAGAGCACGTCAGGCCCGGCCAGCTCCAGCCACTCGAGCAGGCGGGGCAGCCGGGCCTTGACGGAGTTCACGTTCCAGGTGGCGAGCCTCACCGGAGCAGCATGCCACGTCTGCCCGGCATTCCTCGCCGCCTTTCAGGCCGACTCCCGCTTCACCAGTTCCGTGGGGAGCAGCAGCACGGGCTCGATCGTCTCGCCACCGGCCATCCGCAGCACCTGGCGGGCCGCCATCCGGCCGAGGTCGGTGATCGGCTGGCGCACGGTGGTCAGCGGCGGCTCGGTGTCGCGGGCGAAGTCCATGTCGTCGAAGCCGACCACGGCCACGTCGTCGGGGACCCGGCGCCCGGCCTGCCGCAGCGCGCGCAGCGCCCCCTCGGCCATCGCGTCGGAGGCGGCGAAGACGGCGTCGAGCTGCGGGTCGTCGCCGAGCAGCTGGCTCATGGCCAGCGCGCCGGACTGCCGGGTGAAGTCGCCGACGGCCACCAGCGAGCGCCGGCCGCTGTCCTGCATCGCCGCGCGGTAGCCCTTGAGCCGGTCGATCCCCGCGCTCATGTCCTGCGGCCCGGCGATCGTGGCGACCCGCCGGCGCCCGGTGTCGAGCAGGTGGCGCACCGCGGCCCGGGCCGCGTCCTCGTTGTCCACGTCGACGTAGGGCACCGACGACTGGATCAGCAGCCGCCCGTTGCACACCACCGGCACCCCGGCCCGGCTCAGCCGCTCCGGCAGCGGGTCGGCGCCGTGCATCGAGAAGATGATGGCCCCGTCGACGTGCCCGCCGGTGCAGTAGCGCTCCACGCGGTCGTGGCTCGGCCCGCTGGGGCCGACCATCATGAGCACGAGCTGCTTGTCCACGGCCTCGAGCTCGAGGCTGACCCCGCGGATGATGCTGGAGAAGAAGGGGTCGTCGGAGAAGACCCGGCTCGCGGTCTCGGAGGCGACCAGGGCGATGGAGTCGGTCCGCTGGGTGACGAGGCTGCGGGCGGCCTGGTTGGGCACGTAGCCCAGCGCCTCGACCGCGCTGAGCACCTTGTCGCGGATGTGCGGTGCGACGGACGTCGACCCGTTGACCACGCGCGAGGCGGTGGCGCGTGACACCCCGGCGCGTTGCGCGACGTTTTCGAGCGTGGGCCGGTCCCGCCCCGACATCACCATTGTGGCGACCCCCATATCTGTTCTGCCGGACCATCATGACTGAAGCTCAGCAATGTGTAGCGCACAAACAATGACGGGCGATGGAGCATGTCGCTCCATCGCCCGTCGCACCCTCACACCGGTTACACCCTGATCACGATTCGCCGGGACACGATACGCCGGTCACCCAAGCCGCCGTATCGGCCGGAGAGCGCTCTCAAGACTGGAATCAGACTGGCCCATGACTAGCCCAATGTCAATCACGGAATCGGTTGAGAGCGCTCTCTGGAATATGTTGTGGGAAACGCCAAATCCCGTTATGCCGCCTGGCGCCGCCGGCAGGCCTCGAGGTGGGCGGCGATCACCGCGGCCGTGGACGAGCGCACGCAGGCGTCGGCGCCGGCCTCCAGCACGTCGACCACGGCCTGGTGGTCGCTGTAGGGGCTCAGCACGGCCACGATCGAGGCGGACGGATGGCGCAGGCAGGCGGCGGTGACGGAGCGGGGGCCGGGGTCGTCGAGCACCACGATGTCGGGCTCCCGGCACCCGGCCGGCATCTCGGCCCGCCGGGTCACCACCCAGCCCTGGGGGAGATGCCGGTCCAGCTCCGGGAGGCGATGGGCCGGGGCGATGAGCAGCACGTCGATGCGCTCCTGGTCGAGCACGGCGGAGGGACGCGGGGGAAGGGTCAGGATCGTCATGTCTCATTTATCGCGTGCCGGGCTGGCATCCCCCTCGGTTCCACCTGCGAGAATCCTGGAAGCCGTACCGGCCGTGGGGAGGACCCGTGATCGTCTGGCTCAACGGCCCGTCGGGCGTCGGCAAGGCCACCGTGACCGCCGAGCTGTGCCGCCGCGAGCCACGGGCCCGGGCCTTCGACGCCGAGCGCGTCGGCTGGGTGCTGCAGCGCACGGCCGGCCTGGTCCGCCCCGCGGTGCGCCACGGCGACTACCGTGACCTGCCGGCCTGGCGCGCGGCCACCGTCGTCGCCGCGGCCCGCCAGGCCCGCGGCGCCGACCCGCTGCTCGTGCCCCTGACGATGCTGCGCCGCGGGCACCTCGAGGAGATCCTGGGCGCGCTGCGCGACCGGGGCCACGAGGTGCGCCACGTGCTGCTGGACGTCTCGGCGCCGGCCCTCGTCGAGCGGGTCGAGGCCGACGGCAGCGCGGACGCGGGCGGGTGGCGGCTGGAGGACCTGGGCAGGTACCTGACCGCCCGCCGCGACCTGTACTCCCTCGGCGAGGTCGTGGACACGGACGACCTGCTCGCCGGCGAGGTCGCCGACGAGGTCCAGGAGCTCATCCGGAATTTCCGGCACCCGAACATGAATTGACCCGGTGGGCGCCGGTGCGCGAGTCTGAGCGCCATGCTCTCGTGGGGGCGCTTGCGGCGATCGGCGCCGGACCTCGCCGCGGCCGGTCGCGCGCTGCTCTACCGCAGCGGCGTCGGCCTGGCCTACCTGGGCACCGTGCGCGCCGACGGCGGCCCGCGGGTGCACCCGATCAGCCCCCTGCTCGTCGAGGACGGCCTGTTCACCCTGCTCATGGTCTCGCCGAAGCTCGAGGACCTGCTGCGCGACAACCGCTTCGCGCTGCACACCTTTCCCATGGACCCCGGCGAGGAGGCGTTCTACCTCACCGGGCGGGCCGTGTTCCCGCGCGAGCCGGCCCTGCGCCGCTCGGTGGCGGCCGCGTTCGTCGCCGAGCGGGCCCTGGCCACGCCGCCGCCCGGCTTCAGCCAGCACGTGCTCGTCGAGCTGCTCGTGAGCACGTGCGTGCTGAGCCGGGCCGGGCAGTACGTGACCTGGGCGGCCGCCGAGGTGCCCGCGCACGAGCTTCCCGGCGGCCGCCACCGCGCGGCCGTCTAGCTCTTGTAGACCTCGAACTCCCACAGCGAGTACCCGTAGGTCGTGCCGCGGGCGACCCCCGTCATGCGCACGTACCGGGCGCTGACCGGCGCGAACGTCACGTTGTCGATCCCGCCGTTGCCCGCGTCGACCGTGGCCGCGGTCGTCCACGTGCTGTTGTTCGCGGACACCTCGATGCGGTACCGCGACCCGTACGCCGACTCCCAGCGCAGGATCACCCGCCGGACCTGCTGGGCCGAGCCGAGATCCACGGTGATCGACTGGTTGTCGCTCCACCCGCTGGCCCACCGGCTGGTCGGGTTGCCGTCCACCGCGGCGCCGGTCGAGTAGCCGAGCTGCGTGCTGCTCGCGCTCACGCTCCGGCCCAGCGCCAGGTTGGTGAGATCGTCGCCCCGCTTGGCCGGGAACGAGACCACCTGCTGGTACGTCGGCCGGTTCTGCCACGAGATCTTGTCGTGCGTGATCCCGCCGAGCGGCGACTGGATGATCGTGTCCGCGCACCACTGGTCGCCGGCCGAGCAGTTGGTGTCGCCCGGGTAGGTGGTCGTCGCGGGCTCGGCCGCCGCCGTGGCGAGGGTCGTGACCAGCACCTGCTTGCACGCGGCCAGGGTCCCGCCGCCGCAGTAGGTCTTGCCCAGGCCGCTGCGCACCGGGTCGCCGAGGACCGACCGGAGGTCCTTGTCGAGGTACCCCCACCACCCGTACTGGAACGAGGACCCCTTGTGCCCCTGGGTCTGGTTCAGCGAGCCCGCGTTCGTCGGCCCGGTGGCCCCGGACGGCGACTCGTCGATCTGCAGCGCCCTCGTGAGCGCCCCGTACACGTCGTCGCCGAGCCCCGGCCGGAAGGCGCCGTCGACGAGCTTGGGCCACCAGGCGTCGAAGGTGCGGATGGCGGCCGCGTGCTGGTACACGTGCGACCCCGGCGACGTCTCGACCCGCTTGGCCCCGGCCGCCAGCCAGGCGCGCAGCGCCGTCACGTTCGGGTCGGTGCCGGTCCCGGCCGGGTCGAGGATGCGCAGCAGCTCGGGCAGCAGGTTCTCCGCGCGCAGGTCGGTGACGGCGGCGTCCTCGACGATGCGCACCACGCCGGCCCGATCGACCTTCTTGCCGCCGCTCAGCGCCGATTTGACCCGCTGGTCGAGCAGATCCGCGCGCTGCACGGCACCGAAACTGAAGTTTCCGTCGGCCGCCGAGAAGTCCTTACTTTGCTTGTTATTCCAAGAGACGAAATAATCCTGCCCGGTCGACTGCGGATGCTGGTTCACCGGAATGTAGTCGGCCGTATTCGTATCCGCATTCCACCCGGACCATTCATAAGCCGGGTCCGCCTTCGCCGGCAGGTTCGGGTTGGCGCCCGCCTTGCGCACCGGGTTCGCGCCGGAGTTGAAGTACGCGGTGTCCGTCGAGTTCACGTAGAACCAGTTGAACGCGTAGCCGACGTCGGAGGCCGAGGCGATGAACTGCGCCGGAGATCCCATGGCGGCCGGGTCGTTGAACGCCTGGAAGCCGATGGCCGAGTCGGCCTCGTGCCGGTACGTCGAGCGCAGCTGGGTGAAGGCGACGGGCTGCCCGCCGACCGTCCCGCGCCACGCGACCAGGCCGTACTTCGTGCGGTACGTGATGAGCTGGTAGGACCCGGCGGCCGTGCCGTCGGCGACGGTGGGCGTCCAGGCGTTGATCTGGGTCAGCGCCTCCATCGGCGTGCACGTGCCGTGGAAGAGGTACGCCGTCGACGCGGTGGTGGCGGCGGAGCCGTTGGTGTTGCACAGCGGCACCGCGTAGGTGTCGGTGATGTCCTGCTCCGCCGAGGTGGCGCTCCACGCGTAGTCCTGGCCGCGGCCGAGCAGCACGTAGAGGTTGAGCCCGGCGAAGGCGACCCCGTGCGCGCTGATCCCCGGGCCCTGCAGCTCCTGCAGCATGAGCAGCTGCGGGGAGAAGTACCCGGTCTGCGGCCCGAACACCGCGATCGGGTGCCCGCCGGCCGAGTGGGCCGCGTCCACGACGACCGCGTTGGACATGCCCCGCTTGGTCGCGGACCCGGGCGCCAGGCCGGCGGTCGTCGTGGCCGAGCCGGTCGGGTTGAACACCACCGGCTGGGCGGTCACGCTGCCCGCGTCCGGCAGCGCGACGCTCGCGGCGTTCGGGTCGGCCGCGCCGTACGGGAACGACTGCCCGTTGTGCAGCGTGAGCACGGTCTCGTCGTCGTTCTGCTCGCGGAACGCGGCCCAGAGCCGGTCGCCCTCGGTGACGCCGTAGCGGGCGCGGGCGGTGACGCGCACGAGCGCCGACTCCACCTCGCCGCCCCCGCCGCCGCCGAAGAGCCCGCCGACCACGCCGGCGATGGCGATCAGGTCGGTCATCTGGAACGGCTCCGGCCCGCCCGCGTTGGTGATCGCGTCGAGGTGGCCGGTGAGCACGTACTCCCCGGGGCAGTTGCGCCCCGACATGCACGCGGCGATGTAGGCGTTGATCCCCGCGACGTAGCTCTGCACGTCGTCGTAGAGCTGGGCCCCGCGGGTGCCCTTGGTGCGCAGCGCCGCGACCTGGGCCTGCAGGTCGGCCTCGGTGTACGGGGCCTGGCGCCAGATGCTCTGCTCCAGCTCCCGGTTGCCCGGCGCGCCGCCCGCGAACGGGGTCAGCTTGCCGCGGCCGACCCGGCGCAGCAGGTCCATCACGAAGAGCCGGTCCTCGGCCCCGGCGTACCCGGCGCCGAACATGGTCCCGGCCCGGGTCGTGCCGGTCACGTGCGGCACGCCGAGCGCCTTGTCGCGCACGATCGTCACGTCGGAGCGGGGGCTGTAGCTGCGGTCGACCTGCCCGGCCGGCACCCCGAACGAGGCGTCGTTGTAGAAGTTCGAGATCTGCTCGTCGGTGAGGCCCGTGTAGGCCGAGACGAGGTTCGCGTACGGGCCGAGCTGGTCGGCCGAGTGCGCCGGGCGGAAGCCCAGGGCCTTGTGGGCCAGGATGTCGGCGAGCGTGGCGTTGCCGTTCTGGCCGGGCGGCAGGATGTCGTTGCACTGGCCGAGGCAGTAGTCGTTGGGGGCGAGGACGGCGGCCTCGGCCGGGGCGGTGGCAAGGGCGGGGGCGACGAGCACCGCGGAGGCGAGCAGTAACGCCGCCAGGGTGCGTTTGAGGACAGGCAGGGACATGGCGGATCCCTTCCGGAAAGAGTCAACGTGAAAACGACTCGGATTACCGGATGGTAACAACGACACCGGTCACTGAATAGAGGTCTCATCCCGTCGATACGCTGGTACTCCACTACGCTGCACCGGTGCTCGTGGTCCATGCGCTCTGGGTGGAAGGCCGGGTCGGCCTGTGGGCCGAGGAGGCCGGCCGGGCGCTCGCGGGCCTCAACCTCGACGGCGACGCCGGCATCGCGGCCGAGCGCACCCTGGCGCTGCCGACCCGCAACCGGCGGCCCGAGCCCTGGCCGGCCGTCACCGCCAAGGCGCAGCTGCGGCCCTGGCCGGTGGCGACCGTCGAGTACGAGCCGGACGACGCGCTCGGCCTGCTGCGCGGGCTGCCCGGGCTGGCGGGTGACGACATCGCGCTGGCCCAGTCCACCGAGTGGTTCGTGAGCCTGGCCGAGTTCGCCGCCGCCCTGGTCGCCCGCGGCCGGATGCTGCCCGCGATCGTGGGGGAGCAGGCCCGCTGGGCGCCGGTGCTCACCGGCCGCGACGCCGCGCACGCCCGCGCCCTGGCCCTGGCCCTGCCCTCGGCCGCCCTCGCCGCCACGCCCGGCGTGACCCGGGCCGCCGCCGTCACCGAGGCGCTGGACGCGTTCGTCGACGCGGCCGCCCGGCCCGAGCGCGAGGAGGGCATCGGCTGGCTCACGGCCCTGACCGGCCGGGATCGCCGACTGCCGGGGGACATGCCGCAGTCCCTCGCCCAGCGCCTCGCCGCCTGGGAGGCCGACGCGGTCGGCGGCTCGGTGCGGGCCTGCTTCCGGCTGGTCGAGCCGCCCGAGCCCGAGGTCGGGGAGGAGCCCGCGCCCGACCCGCACTGGACCCTCGAGTTCGCGCTGCAGGCCGCCGACGAGCCCACCCTCGTCGTCGCGGCCGAGCGGGTGTGGCGCTCCCGCGGCGCGCTCAAGGCGCTGCAACGGCACATCCCGGCGCCCCAGGAGACGCTGCTGGCCGAGCTCGGGCGGGCCAGCCGGCTGTACCCGGCGCTCGAGGACGCGCTGCGCGAGGCCCGCCCGGTGGCGCTGCGCCTCGACACCGACGGCGCCCATCGCCTGCTCAGCGAGAACGCCCCGCTGCTGGCCGCGGCCGGCTTCGGCGTCGTGCTCCCGGGCTGGTGGCGCAAGGCCTCGGCCCGCCTGGGCGCCCGCTTGAAGATCAAGGACGGCGGCGGCGGTACCGCACCGGGCACGGTCGCCACCGACAGCGGGCTCGGCCTCGGCGCGGTCGTGGACTACCGCTGGGAGCTCGCGATCGGCGACGAGCCGCTCAGCGAGGACGAGCTGCGCCGGCTCAGCGAGCTCAAGGCCCCGCTGATCCGGCTCCGCGGCCAGTGGGTCGAGCTCGACCCCCGCCGGCTCGCCGAGGGCCTCTCCTTCATCGAGCGCCACCGCGAGCAGGAGGCGATGACCGTCGCCGACCTGCTCAACCTCGCCGGCGGCGCCGCGGAGGGGCCCGGCGGGCTGCCCGTGGTCGAGGTCGCCGCCGACGGCTGGCTCGGCGACCTGCTCAGCGGCGAGGCCGACCTGCGCATCGGCGACGGCGACGTGCCCGGCGGGTTCCGGGGGGAGCTGCGGCCGTACCAGCGGCGCGGGCTGAACTGGCTGCGCTTCCTCGAGACCGCCGGGCTCGGCGGCATCCTGGCCGACGACATGGGCCTGGGCAAGACCGTCCAGCTGCTCGCCCTGCTGGCCGGGGCCGCGCCCGGCCCGACGCTGCTGGTCTGCCCGATGTCGCTGGTCGGCAACTGGCAGCGGGAGGCGGCCAAGTTCGCGCCGGACCTGCGGGTGCACGTCCACCACGGCGCCGATCGGGCGCGGGCGCTGGACCCGGCGGACTTCGACGTCGTCGTGACCACCTACTCGGTGGCGACCCGCGACGCCGACGCGCTCGCCACCGTGCCGTGGCACCGGGTCGTGCTCGACGAGGCCCAAGCCGTCAAGAACGCCGCCACCAAGCAGGCGGCGGCGGTGCGCCGGCTGCCCGCCCGGCACCGCATCGCGGTCACCGGCACCCCGGTCGAGAACCGCCTCGCCGACCTGTGGTCGATCATGGAGTTCGCCAACCCGGGCCTGCTGGGCAGCGCGACGAAGTTCAAGGAGCGCTTCGCCGAGCCCATCGAGCGCGACGGCGACGCCGAGGCCGCCGCCCGGCTGCGGCGGATCACCCAGCCGTTCGTGTTGCGCCGGGTGAAGACCGACCGCACGATCATCTCGGACCTGCCCGAGAAGCTGGAGATGGACGTGGTCTGCAGCCTCACCCCCGAGCAGGCCAGCCTCTACCAGGCCGTGGTCGACGACATGATGGCCCGCATCGACAGCAGTCAGGGCATCGAGCGCCGCGGGCTGGTGCTGGCGACCATGACCCGGCTCAAGCAGATCTGCGACCACCCGGCGCTGGCCCTGCGCGACGGCAGCCGCCTGCCCGGCCGCAGCGGCAAGCTCGCCCGGCTCGAGGAGCTGGCCGAGGAGATCCTCGCCGCGGGGGAGCGGGCGCTGATCTTCACCCAGTACGCCGAGTTCGGCGGCATGCTGCGCGCCGAGCTCTCCGCCCGCTTCGGCCGCGAGGTCGCGTTCCTGCACGGCGGCGTGCCCAAGGCGGCCCGCGACGCGCTCGTGGCCCGCTTCCAGGAGGCGTCGCCGTCCTCGCCGCCGCTGTTCGTGCTCTCCCTCAAGGCGGGCGGCACCGGCCTGACCCTCACCGCGGCCAACCACGTGATCCACGTCGACCGCTGGTGGAACCCGGCGGTGGAGGACCAGGCGACCGACCGCGCCTTCCGCATCGGCCAGCGCCGCGCGGTGCAGGTGCGCAAGTTCGTCACCGCGGGCACGGTCGAGGAGAAGATCGCCGAGCTCATCGCGGGCAAGCGCGGCCTGGCCCGGCAGATCGTCGGCACCGGCGAGGGCTGGCTGACCGAGCTGTCCACCGCCGACCTGCGCGACCTGCTCACCCTCGACCCCGCCGCGGCGGTGTCGGCATGAGCGACGGCTTAGCCGAGGCCAGGCGCCTGTGCGCGTTCGTCGCGCTCGTCGCGGACGCCCCGGCGCCGCCGCGCACCGAGCTGCACTGGCGCCTGCACGGGGCGATCGAGCAGGCGGCGGCCCGGGCGGGGATCGACTTTCCGGCGGTACACCTGCAGATGCTCGGCGACGGGGCGCTCGTCGTGTTCCCGGCCGGCGTCAACGAGCCGCGGGCGTTCGCGGCCCTGGTCAGGGTGTTCCGCGGCGGCCTGCCCGCCGAGGGCCAGGCGCCGGTGCGCATCCGGCTCGCCGCCGCCGTGGGCCTGCCCGAGGCCGCGACGATCGAGGTGGCCCGGCTGGCCGAGTCGCCATCGGCCCACCCCGGCGCCGTCCTGGACGTCGTGCTAGGCCGGGAGGGGATTGGTGCCTAGGCCCTTGAGGGACGAGTGCAGGATCTTCGCGGTGGAGACGTTCAGGAAGCAGTGCGCGGTGCGATCGCCCAGCTGCCACTGCGACCTCGTGAGGCCGTCCCAGAAGGTGTAGACGTCCTTGCGCTGGTACAGCTGCAGCTCACTCAGGCCCATGAACGCCGCCACCTCGGCGAAGCAGGCCCTGCTCACGGTCGCGTTGAGCGCCTGCGCGTCGGCCGGGAACGCCCCCGCCGGCGCCGCCCACACCCCGACGAACTCGGTGTCGTGCGGGTCGCCGCAGCTCACCGGCGTGACCGCGTCGACGCTGCGGTAGAACCCGTCCGGCGTGAGGTCCCCGCCGTCGAGGGCCGCGCACGACAGCGCGAGCGGCCTCGGGTCCGCGAGGCCGCCCCGCAGCGAGCCCGTGCGCGGCTTCGGCGCGAACAGGTCGTCGCCGGCCTCGGCCAGCCCGCACACCCAGGTGCGGACCCCGCCCGCCCACGCCGGCCCGCTCGGCAGGGACAGGAACGGGAAGAGCCGGCCGGTGTGCCAGTCGCCGCCGGCGTACTCGCTGGCGGCCCGGTCGCACGCGGCGTACGCGGCCCGGACCGGATCGGAGTCCCACGCCGGCAGCGCGTCCGCCGTCACCGTGCCGGTCGCGACCACCTCGACGCTGTGCTCCTCGGCGCAGCCGGTCCCGGCGAGCACCGCGGCGCCCGGCTGCTCGAACGCGCTGAACGGCCCGCCGGCCAGGCACTGCCCGGCCGTGGGCGCGACGTACACGGCCGCGGGCAGCATCGCCCACCCGTTCACCAGGTCGCCGTCGGTGCCCGCGGGCGCGCCACAGGCCGCCGTCGCGAGGACGACGGCCAGCAGGAACGGCAGCCGCCTACTCCGCGAGGCCATTGCTGCAGGGAGTCCCCGGCTCGAGGCTGGCCGTCTCGCGGAACCGCTTGACGAACGCGTCCACCCGCGGGTCGTCGGCCTTGTCGACCCGCAGCTGATAGCCCCAGGCCTGCAGCGAGATCGGGCTGGGCTGCCCCTTGTACGGGCTCATGAGCATGAAGTCGTTGGTGCGCACCTTGCCGGCGAGCCGGTCGACGTCGCCCTTGGCCAGGCTCGGCCGGTAGGTGATCCAGACCGCCCCGTGCTCGAGGCTGTGCACCGCGCGGCCCTCGATGACCGGCTTGTCGTACACGTCCCCGGCGCACCGCTGCCAGATCCCGAAGTGCTTCCCGCCCGCGGCCGGCACCATCTGGTACGACGGCGTCGCGTCGGCCGGCAGGTGGTCGCGCTCGAGCCAGTCGGGGTGGGTGAGCCGGTAGTCGATGAGCCCGGCGATGTCGCCGCTGCCGTCCTTGCCGCCGCCGGAGCGGTTGACGAGCCAGAACGCCCCGATGGCCCCGGCCGCGCACAGCAGCGCGAGCACCCCGACGACGCTCACGACGGCGATGACGACCCCGCGGCTGCTCTTCGGCGGCGGCGCGGGGGCGAAGGCGGGCGGCGCGGGGGCGAAGGCGGGCGGCGCGGGGGCGAAGGCCGGCGGCGCGGCGGCGTAGGGCGGGGGCGCGGCGGCGTAGGGCGGGGGCGCGGCGGCGTGGGGCGGGGGCGCGGCGGCGTGGGGCGAGGGCCCGGCGGCGTAAGGCGGAGGCCCGGCGGCGTAGGGCGGCGGGTAGGCGCTCGCCGGGGGCTGCGGGGGCGGCTCGGGATAGGGGCCCGTCATGGCGCCGAGATTACCGGGCCGAGATTGCCGGATTGCCCGGATAGGCCCGAGGATCGAGCGTGGCCGACAAGACATATCCGATTTGTCGGACATCAGCGTGTGTCTCCATCGGGACGGCGACCGAGTGCCGGGTGCGACCGCGGGCAGCGGGCTACCATTGCGCGTCGGCTGGCGGCACCGGATGGGGAGTGACGGCGTGAACGCGTGGGAGCAGGTCGAGGCGCTGCGGTTCCCCGGGCGGGAGTTCGACCCCGCGACCGGCGTGGCGCGCTTCCACTATGCGCTCGGTGACCTCGTCCTGACCGAGACCGTCGACTTCGGTCCGCCCTCCGTCGGGTCCCCGGCCCTCGACCGGGTGCTCGACCTGCTCTACGTGGCCGCGTCCACCTCCTACTACAAGATCGCCGCGCCGCGCCGGGTCGAGCTCGGGGACCTCGCGCTCGCCGAGGGGGCGCTGCCGTGGGTGCGCGCCCTGTACCACGAGGGCCTGGGCGAGTTCGCCTACCGCAACAAGCTCGAATACGTCCTCGACCTGCCCGTCGACGCGGCGCGCACCGCGGCCGGCCCCGGCTGGGAGCACACCCCGGCCGGCCCGCCGCTCGCCGCCGTCGGCGGGGGCAAGGACTCGATCGTGTCGATGGAGGCGCTGCAGCTGGCCGGGCTCGACCCGGTGCTCTTCTCCGTCAACCCGAACGCGATCATCACCAGCGTCATGGCGGTCTCGCCGCAGCCGGTGCGCACGGTGCGGCGCCGGCTCGATCCGCGCATGCGGGAGCTGAACGAGGCGGGGGCGTACAACGGCCACATCCCCGTGACCGCGATCAACTCGCTGATCGCCGTCGCCACCTCGGTCATGCACGGGCTCGGGCCGGTCGTGATGTCCAACGAGAGCTCGGCCTCGGTGCCGAACCTCAGCTGGCTCGGGCGGGACATCAACCACCAGTGGTCCAAGGGCCTGCCCGCCGAGCGGCACCTGCGCGACGCGCTGCTCGCCCACGCCGGCCTGCGGGATGCGTACTTCTCGCTCCTGCGCGGCCTGTCGGAGCTGCACATCGCCGGGCTGTTCGCCAAGTTCACCACCTACGACGAGGTGGTGACGAGCTGCAACGCGGCCTTCAAGCTGCGCGACGCGAGCGAGCGCTGGTGCGGCCACTGCCCGAAGTGCCGGTTCGTCTTCCTGGCCCTCGCCCCGTTCACCGGGCGCGAGCGGCTGGTGCGCATCTTCGGCACCGACGTGTTCACGGACCTGTCGCAGCTGGAGGGGTACCGCGAGCTGATGGGCCTCACCGCGCACAAGCCGTTCGAATGCGTCGGCGAGATCGAGGAGTCGCTGGTCGCCCTGCGGCTGCTGACCGAGCACCCCGACTGGCACGACGCGCCGATCGTGGCCGCCCTCGCCGCGGAGGTGCCGGTGCTGCCCTCCGACGCCGAGGTCGAGGCGGCCTTCAAGGGCGACGCCCCGAACGTGGTGCCGCCGCGCTACCTCGAGGCGCTCACCGCGCTGGGCTCTCCGCGCTGATCGTGGCCCGGATCGCCGCGATGATCCGCGGGATCTCGCGCCGCTCCAGCTGCGTCCAGCTGTCCCCGTAGGGCGCGTCGCGCACCAGCGTGGCCAGCCCGTCGACCACCTTGCAGCGCGCGAGGGCCCGGGCGACCATCGCGACCGGATACCCGCCGGCGGGCCGCGCGAGCAGCCCGGTCGTCCACTCGCGGGTCTCCGGGATCTCCTGCATCTCGGTCCACTCGAAGCGCCCGATCACCCACAGCGCCCCGACCTCGATCTCGTCGATCTCCTCCCGCGCCCGGCCGAAGCGCTGCTTCACGAACCGCGAGTGCCGCTCGACCACGGGGATCGGCGCGATTCCGGCCGCGTAGAGGTCCATCGCCGCCTGCCCGGACGTGACCCAGGTGCGCTCGGTCGCGGCCCGCGCGTCGGCGCGCGTGTCGGAGCCGCCGGCCACCCGGGCGCGGCGCTCGAGGCACTGGATGCACAGCGCCGCGTACCCCTCGCCGGTGACCTCGTTGTGCGCCTGGTGCGACATGCAGAACGCGCGGCCGCACTCCCGGCACCGCCCGATCGCGAGCACGGCGCATCCATCGATCGCACACTCTGCCGCCATGCGGCCGACGATATCGCGCCCCATCCACCCCCGCAGCGCACGGCCTTTCCGGTGACGGATCAGCGCGAGGTGTGCCGGATCCTCCACAGGGCCAGGGCGCCGACGAGCGCGGTCAGGAGCAGGTACAGGGCCGTCTCCAGGCACTGGAAGGTCCAGAAGCGCTCGTTGGGCTGGTAGGCGATGTCCAGGTGCAGGTCGCGGGCGGCCAGGCACACCGACGAGTCGCCGAACGTTCCCGTCGCGCCCGTCTTCGGGGCCCGCATCAGGCAGTCGTCGAAGACCTTCGGGTCCAGCGGGCGGCCGTCGGCGGTCAGCAGCTCGCTCACCGACGTCACCCACACGCCGGGGATCTCGATGCCCTTCAGGACCGGGGCGCTGCCGAGCGTGCCGAGGCCGTGGGCGGCGTCGATCGCCTCCACGGTCATCGGGCGCGTCTCGTGGCGGGCCGGCATCAGGTGCGGGCGGATCGCGTTGGGCATCACGAAGAGCACGACCAGCACCAGCAGGCCGGTGGCCGCCATCGCGGGCAGGGTGCGGCGCAGGAACAGGCCCGTCACGGCGCCGAGGACCGCCGCGAACGCGGCCTGGCCGATCGGGGACAGTGCCCGGGCGCCGAAGTTGACGGTGCCGAAGCGGTCGCCGGCGATCGCGTCCACCGGCGACGCGGCCCAGCTCAGCAGGGTGCCCGCGGCCGCGGCGAGGAGCATCGCGGCGAGGATCACCGTGCCGAGGCGCACGGCCAGCCAGCGGCGCCGGGTCACGCTCTGGTTCCAGGCCAGCCGGTGCGTGCCCGCCTCCAGCTCGCGGGCGATGAGCGGGGCGCCCCAGAACATGCCGATCAGCACCGGGACGAGGCCGAGCACGCCGGCGAGCAGGAGCAGCCGGGTGCGGAAGTCGCCGACGAGACGGACCATCGCGGCGGCGCAGTCCCCGGTGGCCCGGCACTGCGCCGCGTACCCGTCGCGCGCGGCGCGGATGTCGAGGCCGGTGATCACGAGGTACGCCGCCAGGGCCCCCAGCACGAGCACTCCGGCGATCGCCTGAGCGCGAAACTGCCGCCAGCTCATCCAGATCATGCCGCGACCTCCGCTTCGCTCCGGCCGCGCCATGACCAAGGCTGTGCTTGCTGATGAGCGGCCACTCCGCTTCGCTCCGTACCGCTCACGACGAGGCCTCCCGCAGGCAGGTGAGCACCAGGTCCTCCAGCGACGCGCCGTGGTTCGCGCGCAGCTCGCGCACGTCCCCGGCCAGCCGCACCCGGCCGCCGGCCAGCACGATGAGGTAGTCGCAGACGCGCTCGACGTCGGCGAGCAGGTGGGAGCTGAGGATCGCGGCGGCGCCGAGCTCGGCGACGGACTCGAGCAGGCCGCGCAGGAAGCCGTCGCGGGCCAGCGGGTCCAGGGCGGCCGCCGGCTCGTCGAGGATGAGCAGCTCGGGGCGCTTGGCCGCGGCCAGGGTCAGAGCCAGCTGGGCCCGCTGGCCGCCGGAGAGCCGGCCCGCCCTCTGGGTCAGCGGCAGCCCGGCCTGCCCGATCCGGTGGCGCGCCAGCGCGTCGTCCCAGCCGGGGTTCATCCGCGCGCCCATGCGCAGGTGGTCGGCGACGGTCAGGCCGCCGTACACGGGCGCGTCCTGCGCCACGAACCCGACCCGCGCCAGGTGCGCCGCGCCGGCCGCGGGCCGGGCGCCGAGCACCGTCAGCGTCCCCGCGCTCGGCTCGATGAGCCCGCACGCCAGCTGCAGCAGCGTCGACTTCCCGGCGCCGTTGGGCCCGACCAGCCCGATGATCCGCCGCGCCGGGACGTCGAGGTCGACGCCGCTCAGCGCGCTCCGGCGTCGATAGCGCTTGTCCAGCGCGGACGCCCGCAGTACCGCATGAGATTTCGCCATGCGTCGAATCCTCGGCGGCGGCGCGGGCCCGGACATCGTGCCGAAGCAGGGGCGCGATCGTGCTTTCGGCCGGTTCGCGGCGGCCGTGCCCCTCCTAGCGTCGACGGACATGAAGCGCATCGACCTGGCCCTCGCCGTGGCGGTCACCGCGGCCCTGGCCGTCACCGCCGGCCTGCTCGCCAGCAGCTGGGGCGGCACGTACTGGCTGCTCGACGCCGTCTGCGGCGCGGCCGTCCTCGCGCTCGTCCTGCTGCGCCGGGGCTGGGCCGCGCTCGCGGTCGCCCTGGCCGCCGCCGTCGCCGCGGGGGTGGCCGATCAGCCGCAGGAGCCGGGCCCGGCCGCGGCGCTGGCCCTCGCGTTCCTCGGCGCCCGGGCCGTGGCCCGGGGCGCGTACCTGATGCCCGCCGGGGGCCTGGCCGTCGTGGTGGCGACGTGGGCGACGGCGCTGCCGGACGAGCACGGGTTCACCGCCGTGACCGTCATCAACGCGGCCGGCTGGGTGCTCGGGCTCGCCGCCGGCGTCGTGGCGCGGGTCAGCGGTACCAGCGGCGCAGGCGGCGCAGCGTCTCCGGGCCGCCGAGCTCCGCGGGCGGGGGCGGGAGCTGACGCAGCAGGAGATCGCGCTCGGTGACGTGCGACGGGGCCGGGCCGGTCAGCGGGACCGGGGACAGCCAGAAGCGCTCGATCTCCACGTCCGGCTCGGCGAGGGCGGCCAGCGCACCGGCCGTACCGATGGGGGATGGAACCTCGGCGAGGACCGGCTCGGGCTCGTCGCCCTCCGCGGGACCGCCGCCGCGCAGGGTGCGCAGCGCGGTCAGCAGGTCGGCCCGGGAACGGCCGCGCCAGAGCAGGATGTCGAACGGGTCGGTGTCGAAGCGCTCGGCGAGCAGGTAGCACGCGGCCGCCAGGTGCTTGCACGGCACCGCCTGGTCCGGGCAGCTGCAGCGCATGGTCAGGTCGGCGAACCGGGCCGGGAACAGCGGCGCGCCCGCGGCCAGGAACACGTCCTCGACGTGCGGCGGCAGCTCGCCGGCCAGCAGCTTGGCCGCGCCGAGCGCCTCGGCGGCCAGGGCCCGCTCGACGCCGGCCCACACCGTGTCGCCGAAGACGGCGAGGCGGATGCTCACGTCGTAGGGCCGGGGCCGCGAGCCCTGCACGCTCGCGGTCACCGTGCCGGGCGCCACCTCGAGGCGCAGCACCTGCCCGGCGCGGGCGTAGTTGCGGCCGCGGGTCAGCCGGGTGCCGAGCGCGAAGGACTCCAGCACGGCCAGGAAGCGCTTGGACCACCAGCTCTCGCCGATCGCCCCGCGCGTGCTGCGGGCCCGGATGCCGCCCTCGACGCGGACGGTCCGGGACCCCCAGTACTCCGGCGTCGTCACGCCTGCAGACGCTCCAGCCCGGCGGCGACCCGGCGCGGGGTGAACTCCACGACGGTGTACTCCGCCAGCCCCTGCTGCCGGAACGGGTCCAGCGCGAGGCGGGCCTCCAGCTCGGCGCGCTCCAGCCCGGTGGCCAGGATCACGCCGCCCTCGCGGGGCACCATGGCCCCGGAGGCGACGAACACGCCCGCGTCGTACTGCCCGTCGACCCAGTCGGTGTGGGCCTGGCGGGCCTCGTCGATCCGGTCGAGCCCGGCGGTGTACCGCAGCGTGATGACGAACATGCCGGGAGTCTACCCAGCCCGGGCCGGCCGCTGTGACCTGCGCGAGCGCAGCGCCAGGCCGGTCGCGACCGCCAGCAGGGCCGCGCCGTAGCCGATGCGCTGCGCGGTCGCGGTGGACAGGCCGAGATCGCCGGCGAACTGGGGGAGGTACGCGGCCGCGGCCACGGTGAGCCACTCGGCCGGGGCCCCGTACGCCACGAGCATGACCAGCAGCAGCGCGTACCACGGGTAGGCGGGGGCGGCCACGAGCAGCGTCACCGCGACCATCGCGGCCGCGGCCCGCCACGGCCGGTCCGGGTCGGCGCGCCGCCGCACCAGCACCGCGGCCGCGGCGAGGATCAGGGCGGCCGCCGGTGCGGTGAGCGCGCGGGGCAGGACCAGGCCGAGCAGGGCGAAGCGCGCGCCGTCGGCGTAGCCCTCCTCGTGCAGGTAGCCGGGCAGGTACCCGAGCACCGCGGGCCCGGCGGCGAGCACGTGGGGGAGGTAGACGGCCGCGACCGCGCCGGCCGCGCACGCGAGCACGACGAGCGGGCGGCGGCGCGTCAGGGCCGGGACCAGCAGGGCCGGGGTGAGCTTGGTGGCGATCGCGAGCCCCAGCACCGCGCCCGCGCGGGCGTTCGAGCCGCGGGCGGCGAGCAGGAGCGCGAGGGCGGCCAGGAACACCGCGGCCGCGTCGGCGTGCGCGTTGTTGCCGGCCTCCAGGGCCACGAGCGGGCACCAGGCCCACAGCACCGCGCGGCGCGGGTCGCGGCCGAGGGACGTCAGCGCGAACCACAGCAGCGCGCCCGTCGCGGCGGCGAAGGCGGCCATCGCCAGCTGGAAGGCGCCGACCCGGGCCGGGAGCGCGGCGAAGAGGGCCTCCGCCACCGGCGGGTAGATGGTCGGCACGGCCGGGCGGTTGATCAGGGTGCAGCCGTCGGGCACGCACCAGGGCGCGCCCGGGTGCCACAGGGTGTCGTCGCGCAGGGGACGCAGTTGCGGGGCGGCGGGCGGGTGGCGGTACGGGTCGATGCCCGCGCGCTGCACGCGGCCGTCCCAGAGGTAGCGGTACACGTCGTCGCTGCTGTTCGGCGGGCGGGCGGCCGCGGTCAGGGGCAGCAGGGCGCCGCCGAGCAGCACGAGGACGAGCGCGGCCCGGCGGCCGGTGCGCGCGACGAGGCAGGCGCCCGCCGCGAAGGGGAGCCAGGCCAGCAGGTACCAGCGCCCGGGCAGCAGCAACGCGCCGAGCAGCAGGGCCAGGGCGGCCGCGGCGGCGGCGGTCCGCTTCACGGCTTCCGGCGCCGCCCGCGCGGCAGGCGCGCGGCGGTCCAGGCGGCCGCGCCCAGCCCGGCGAGCGCGAGCAGGATCAGCAGGCCGCGGCCGTAGTGCTGGGGGAACGCGGAGGGGTTGTCGGCGATGCGGCCGGCGCCGATGACGAACGGGAGCGCGACCGCGGTCAGGGCCGCCCCGACCGCGAGGGCGGCCTGCACCGGGCGCCGGGCCGGCTCGGGCACGAAACGGGTGGTCAGGGCGGCGGTGGCGAGCACCAGCGGTACGACCACGAAGTCGTGCGCCACGAGCGCGGCCGCGGCGAAGACGAGCCGGCCCCACAGCTCGTGGCCGGGCGCGTCGAGCCAGCCGGCGACCCCGTAGCCGAGCAGGGCCAGGCCCGCCAGGGCGAGGAGCACCCTCATGCGATCACCCGCGCGACCCACTTGGTCTGCAGCACGCCGGGCCGGTTCGGGGCGATGAGCCGGCACGGGTAGCCGTGGTCGAGGTGCAGCGGCTCCCCGCCGAGGCGCAGGGCGAGCAGGGTCAGCGGGTCGCGGGCCGGGCCGGGCTCGAGGACCGACGCGCGGTAGGGCCCGTCCGCCTGCAGCGACTCGACGGTGACCGGCCGGCCCGTCCCGGCCGCGCCGACGAGCCGCAGCAGGTCGGCCACGCGCACCCCGGACCAGACGGCACCCGCGCTCCAGCCCTCGACGCACGCGATCGGCAGCTCGGCCTCGGCCTGGGGCAGGGCGAGCAGGTCGGCGAGGCTCAGCGCGTGGCGCCCGGCGGGCCCGGTGACGAGCAGGCGGTAGGACTCGCCGACCCGCACGATCCCGGCCGCGGCGGCGGTCTTGTTCACCGGCACGCCCTGCGGCCCGACGCCGGGCAGCCTCGGGGCGAGCAGGGAGACGCGGCGCAGCGGGGCCACCGTCTGCCCCGCGGTCGCGAGCGTGATCGCCCCGGCCGCGGTGCCGGTGAGCGCGAGCACGCCGCGCCGCGTCCAGCCGCCGTCGCCGGCCGGCTCGGCCCGCCGGGCGTCGCGGATCACGGGGAGCTTCGCGGCCAGGTGCAGCAGCAGCGCTCCGGCGAGGATCCACGCGGTCCAGTAGTGGGCGCCGATGAAGCCGAAGGGCATGAGCGAGTACCAGTACGCGATGTTGAGCACCCCGGTCACGAGCTCGAAGACGGCCGCGGCGGAGAGCAGGCCGACCGCCGCGCGCTCCAGGGCGTGCCCGAGGCCGCGCACCGGCGGCCAGGCGAAGAGCTTCGGGAAGACCGACCAGATCTTGGCGGTCAGCAGGGGTACCGCCGCCAGCCCGCTGGCCACGTGCAGGCCCTGGGTGATGCGGTACAGCTGCACGGGCCGCGCCGGCCAGTGCCACCAGCCCGGCGGGTGCTGGACGTAGTGGCTCAGCACCCCGGTGACGAGGCAGATCGTGAACGCGATGCCCAGCCAGGCCCCGAGGTGCACGGTCAGCCGGGGGCCGCGCACGCCGCCCGGCCGGGTCAGGAACGCAGGCGGGCGAACCATCGGCCGGCCTCCGTCCACGTCTCGACCAGGTCCAGCGCGGCGGCTCCGGCCGGCGCGGCGAGGTCGTCGGCGGCCACGAACGCCCACGCGAACGGGGCACTCGTGCGGCCGCCGCGGCGCTCGTCGGCCAGCGCCACCGGGCCGCTCCAGCTGCCCGCGCCCGGCGGGTCGACCTCCACGAGCACCGTCCCGCCCGCGCCCACCAGCCGGCGGCAGCGGCGCAGCAGGCGGACGGGGTCGCCGCCGATGCCGATGTTGCCGTCGGCGAGCAGGGCGCCGGGCCAGCCGCCCTCGCCCGGCAGCGGGCGGAACAGGTCCTGGCGCAGGACGGGGGCGCCGTGGCGGCGGGCGTACCGCACCGCCTGCGGGCTCACGTCGACGCCCAGCACCCGCCGCCCGCTCGCGGCGAGGGCTCCGGTGAGCCGGCCCGGCCCGCAGCCGAGGTCGACGGTCCCGTCCGGGCACCGGGCCACGAGCGCGCCGTCGCCCGGCCGCACCTCGCCGTGCCACGCGTGCGGGTCCAGCGCCCGCACGGCCGCGCCGTCGGGCCCGACGAGCCGCAGCGCGGCCGGCTCGCCGCGCTCGGCCCGCCGCAGCGCCGCCCCGAACACCGCCACGGGCGCCGTCATCGTGCCCCCTCGGCGATCAGCAGCGCGCGGGCGAACCGGCCACCGGGCGCCGCCCGCGCCGCCGCGAACGCGTCGGGCGCGGTGTCCACGTCCCGCAGGGTCGCGGTGGTGGACACGGCGAGGCCCTGGGCCCGCAGCGCCTGGAGCGTCCGCTCGCCGGTGTCCGCCGCGGACATCGGCACGTCCGCGAGCACCTCCGCCGCGGCGGGGTCGCGCAGGCCGAGCAGCCACCAGCCGCCGTCCTCGGCCGGGCCGAGCACGGCGTCCGCGGTCGCCAGCCGCGCGGCGGCGGCGACGAGGTGGCCGACCCGCAGCTGCGGCGTGTCCATGCCGACGAGGATGGTGGCGACGCCGGGGCGGGCGGTGTCGGCGTACGCGGCCGCGAGCCGCGGCCCGAGCCCGGCACCGCGCTGCGGCACCCGGCCCCAGCCGGGCGGCGCGGCCAGGTCGCCGTCGACGACCAGGGTGCGGGCCGTCGCCGGGGTGGCGCTCAGCACGTCCTCGGTGTCGGCGATCGCCGCGGCGGCGAGGGACGCGGCCTGCTCGGGCGTCCACGGTGGACACAGGCGCGTCTTCACCCGCCCCGGCACCGGCGTCTTCGCCAGCAGCAGCACCTGGACGTTCACGACGCGAGCACCCGGGACATGTCGCGCACGGCGCGCAGGGTGCCGCGGACGGTGCCGGTCACCTTCGAGCGGCCACCGGCGGCGCGGGGCGCGTAGTCCACGTCGACCTCGGCGATCCGCCAGCCCGCGGCCGCGGCCCGGACCATCATCTCCAGCGGGTAGCCGAAGCGGCGGTCGGTCAGGCCGAGCGCGAGCAGCGCCTCGCGGCGGGCGGCCCGCATCGGGCCGAGGTCGTGCACGGGGATGCCGGCGGTGCGCCGCAGCCGCCACGCGACCACCGCGTTGCCGGCGCGGCCGTGCAGCGGCCAGGCGCCGCGGGTGGTGGGCCGGCGGCGGCCGAGCAGCAGGTCCTGCGCGCCGGCGGCGACCGGGCCGGCGACCCGGGGCAGCTGGCGGGGGTCGAACGAGCCGTCGGCGTCCATGAAGCACACGACGTCCGCGGTCGCGGCGCGGAGCCCGGCGTGGGCGGCCGCGCCGAATCCGCGCGGGGCGGCGGGCACGACCGTCGCGCCGTGGGCCGCGGCGATCTGCGGGGAGCCGTCGGTGGAGCCGTTGTCGGCCACGATCGCGCGGAAGCCGGCCGGGAGCCGGGACAGCACCCACGGCAGCGCGGCCGCCTCGTCGAGACAGGGCAGGACGACATCGATCACGGGCATGGTCCGGACGCTACCGATGATCTTGGATGCAAGGTCTTACGAGAAGCTGACGGACCATTACGAACCACGAACGCGGGCCGCCGCGGCGCCCGGACTCGCCTAGCGTCGGGGCATGCGCATCCTCGTCACCGGCGGCGCCGGGTTCATCGGCACCCACGTCGTCGCCGCGCTGCGGGCGGCCGGCCACGACGTCACCGTCCTGGACCTGCTGCACCCCAAGGCCCACCGCACGGAGCCGGCGGTCGGGCCGCTGCTGCGCGCGGACGTGCGCGACGCGGCCGCGGTCGCCGGGGCGCTGGCCGGCGTCGACGCCGTGGTGCACCAGGCCGCGCTCGTGGGCATGGGCGTGGACCTGGCGGACCTGCCGGAGTACGCCGGCTGCAACGACCTCGGCACCGCGGTGCTGCTGGCCGGGATGGCCCGGGCCGGGGTGCTCCGGCTGGTGCTGGCCAGCTCGATGGTGGTCTACGGCGAGGGCGCGTACGCCTGCCCCCGCCACGGCGCGACGGAGCCCGCCGAGCGCACGCCCGCCGACCTGGCCGCCGGGCGGTTCGAGGCGCGCTGCCCGGCCTGCGGCGCGGCGCTCGATCCGGGCGAGGTCGGCGAGGACGCGCCGCTGCGGCCGCGCAGCGTGTACGCGGCGACGAAGACGGCCCAGGAGCACCTCGCCGCGGCGTGGGCGGCCGGCGCGGGCGGGGCCGTGGCCGCCCTGCGTTACCACAACGTCTACGGCCCCGGCATGCCCCGCGACACGCCCTACAGCGGCGTGGCGGCGATCTTCCGCTCCGCGCTGGAGGCCGGGCGGGCGCCGCGCGTGTTCGAGGACGGCGGGCAGCGCCGCGACTTCGTGCACGTCACCGACGTCGCCGCGGCCAACCTGGCGGCCGTGGACGCGACCGCGCGGGCGGGCTTCCGGGCGTACAACATCGCCTCGGGGCGGCCCACGACGGTCGGCGGCCTGGCCGCGGCCCTCGCCGCCGCGACCGGCGGCCCCGAGCCGGTCGTGACCGGCGAGTTCCGGGCCGGGGACGTGCGCCACGTCGTGGCCTCCGCGGCCCGGGCCCGGCGCGAGCTGGGCTTCACGGCCGCGATCGGGCTCGCGGAGGGCCTGCGCGAGTTCGCCACCGCCGCGCTGCGCGCCTGAAACCCCGTCCCCGCCCGCGTTATTCCGAGTCGTACGACACGGCGCGCGACGGCGCCCCGCGGCCTAGCGTGAGCTTCCATGAGGATCGTGTTGACCGGGGGAACCGGGTACATCGGGTCGGCCGTGGTGCGGGAGCTCGTCGCCGCCGGGCACGCCGTCACCGCGCTGGTGCGCAGCGACGAGGCCGCGGACAAGGCGCGCAAGAACGGGGCCGAGCCGGCCGTCGGGGACCTGTTCGACGCCGGCTGGACCGCGGCCCGCTTCGCCGAGGGCGACGCCGCCGCGCACATCGCGGCCACGGGCGGGCCCGACACCGTCGAGTTCGACAAGGCGATCGTCGCCGCGGCGATCGAGGCGGGGACGCCGTACGTCCACACGAGCGGCATCTGGATCTGGGGCGACAACCCCGACATCACCGAGGACTCGCCGCTCGCCCCGCCGGCCCTGACCGCCTGGCGGGTGCCGGTCGAGCGCTCCGTCCTCGACGCCGACCAGCCCACGAGCATCGTGGCGCCCGGCATCGTCTACGGCCACGGCGGCGGCATCCCGGCCGGCGTGCTCGCGCCCGCCCGCGACGAGCGGGGCCGGGTCCGGCTCGTCGGCGACGGCTCCCAGCACTGGACGAGCGTGCACGTGGACGACGTCGCGGTCGTGTACCGCCTGGTCCTCGAGCACGGCTCCGGCCTCGGCCGCCTGGTCGTGGCCTCCGGCGTGAACCCGACCGTGCGCGAGCTGGCCGAGGCGGCCGCGGGCGGGGCCGGCGTCGCGCCGGAGACGGCCGGCGAGTCCCGCGCGCGGCTCGGTGAGTTGTTCGCGGACGCGCTGCTGCTCGACCAGCAGGCCTCCGGCGCGAAGGCCCGCGGCCTCGGCTGGACCCCCAGCGGCCCTTCGCTGGTCGAGGAGCTGCGCGCGAGCTAGGCGGGCAGCAGCGACGCGTCGGACTCGGTGAGCGCGAGCACGTCGCTGGTCAGCGGCTGGTACACCCGCCGGAGCAGGGCCGGGTCGCACGCGCTCGCCACGGTGGCGAAGACCGCCCGGGCCAGGCGCTCGGCCTCCGGGAGCGGCACCGCGGCGCGCGCGGCCACGTCGGCGAGGAAGTCCAGGTGGACCTCCTGGTCGTACAGGTGCTGGAAGGACCACAGCGGCTCGGCCAGGGTCGGCGGCAGCTCGGCGGCCAGGTGGTGCACCCAGCCGTCCGGCAGCCGGGTGGCCAGGGCGTGCAGCACGCCGCGCAGGGCCCGGCGCGCGCGCTCGGGATCGGTGATGCCGGTCTTGTCGCGTACCTCCGCGATGAACACGTCTTCGTACATGCCGCGAACGCTGCCCGGCCTTGAGGTGAGCGGCCATCACTCGGGCGGGACGGGCGGGACGTGAATGTGGTCATCCCGACCGGGTGGGACCGGGTCACCCGGCGCTCGCCCAGCATGGCGGGGTACAGGCAGCCCGCTTCCCTGGGAGGCTCACCATGACACTGCTGGTCACCCGTCCCCGCCGGTCGCTGGCCATGTATCCGGCGCTGGGCCTGCCCGTGACGAGCGGCGCGCCCGTCGACATCGAGGAGACGAGCGAGGCGTTCCGCATCGACCTGGACCTGCCCGGCGTGGCCCCCGGTGACGTGGAGATCGAGCTGCGCGACAGCGAGCTGCGGGTCTACGGCTCGTTCCGGGAGCCCGAGCGCACCGGCACGCTGCGCCACCACGCGCGGCGGACGGGCGAGTTCGAGTACCTGGTCGCCCTGCCGGGTGACATCAACGCCGACGCGGTCGCGGCCGACCTGGAGGGCGGGGTGCTCACGATCATCGCGCCCAAGATCGCCGGGCGGCAGGCCCGCCGGATCGCGATCCAGGGCCGCGAGGCGCGCTCGGAGGTGCGGCCCGGCGCGCCCGATACCCCGGCCGCGCAGGCGAAGCAGATGAAGGAGGGCCAGGGGCGGCCCGGCCCGGCGAGCCAGCAGGTCGGCTCCACGGGCGTGGGCAGCACCGGGCAGGTCGGCCGGAGCGCGACGGCCTGAGGCGCGGCCGCGGCGCGGGGACGGCCGTCGTGGCCGCCGCGACCCGCGACCCGTACGAGGTGCTCGGCGTGCCCCGGGGGGCGGGGCGGGAGGAGATCCAGCGCGCGTACCGGCGCCTGGCCCGCCGCCACCACCCGGACGTCAGCGCCGAGCCGGGCGCGGAGGAGCGGTTCAAGGAGATCAGCGCGGCGTACCGGTGGCTCGTCGCCCGGGCCCGGACCCGCGGGCGCGGCGACGTCGACCTCTCGAGTTGGCTCTTCCGCGGCGCGCGCGGGGCCGACCTGCGGGCCGAGGTCACCGTCGGCGTCGAGGTCGCCTACACCGGGGGCCGGCGGCGGGTGACCGTGGCCGGGCCGGCGGGGCGGCCGCGGCAGTACGACGTGCACGTCCCGCCGGGCGTGGCCGACGGGGAGCGGCTGCGGCTGCCCGGGCGCGGCGAGCCCGGCGTGCGCGGCGGGGTCGCGGGGGATCTGCTGCTCGAGGTACACCTGGCGCCCCATCCTCGCTTGCGGGTCGCCGGGCGGGACGTCCGGGTCGCGGTGCCCATCAGCCCGTGGGAGGCGGCCCTCGGCGCCGTGGTCCCCGTCGGCCTGCCCGGCGGCGACGTGCGGCTGGAGGTGCCGGCCGGCTCGTCGTCCGGGCGGCGCGTGCGGCTGCGCGGGCACGGGCTGCCCAACCCCCGCGGCGCGCCCGGTGACCTGTTCGCCGAGCTGCGCATCGTCGTTCCGGAGCGGCTCACCCCGGGCGAGCGCGCCCTGTTCGGCTCGCTGGCCCGCGAGTCGCCGTTCGACCCCCGAGACGAATCAGGCTGAGAGAGGGGATCCCATGCTCAAGAGGGAAGCGTGGCTGCTGGGCATCCGCGGCGTACTCGCCGTCGTGTTCGGCATCCTCGCCGTGATCTGGCCCGGCGTGACGGTGATCGCGCTGGCCCTGCTGTTCGGCATCTTCGCCATCGTCACCGGCATCGAGCAGATCGTGCACGCGATCCGCCCGGCGCCGGGGCCGTCGAACCCGGTCACCGGGTTCGCCGACGGCACCGGCCCGCGGGTGGCCCGCGGCGTGGCCGGGCTCGTCGGGCTGATCCTTGGCGTGCTCGCGGTCGCCTGGCCCGGGGTCACCGCGGTGGCGCTCGCCATCCTGGTCGGCATCTGGGCGGTCGTCACGGGCCTGGCGGACCTGTGGCTCGCGACCCGCCAGCACGGCGGCTGGTCGATGGCCCTCATCGGCGCCCTGGCGATCGTGGCCGGCCTGTTCATCATGGTCCGTCCGACCGCGGGGGCGCTGGCCATCGCCTGGGCCATCGGCATCTACGCGATCGTGAGCGGCGTGCTGCTGATCGTGGCCGCGTACCAGCTGCTGCACCAGGGCTCGGGCCGGGGCCGGATGGCGGCCGCGCACTGACACCGCCGTCATCCGGCGGGGCCGTCCGGCCGTGAGACGTGCGCGTGGACGATGCGCCAGCCCGGGGGCAGGCGGACCCAGGTCTGGGACTGCCGGCCCGGCCGGTCCTCCTCGCCCGGGTAGTCGAACAGGGTCGTCACCGTGGCGAGGTCCGGGCCGAACGCGGTGACCCGGGTCTCGAAGAGGCGCCGGCCCTCGGGCAGGGGCGGCTGGGCCGCGCGCCAGGCGTGCAGGGCCGCGGCCCCGGTCTGGCGGTCGGCGAGGCCGAAGCGCGTGACGGCGGGAGAGTCCCAGAACCAGGCGCCGAGCGCCCCGGCGTCGTTGGCCACGAGCGCCTTCTCGTAGTCGGTGAACGCGGCCAGCACCTCGGCCACGACGTCGGGGCGATCGATGTCCACAGCGGATACTCCTAGACGGGTGCGGATTCCAGTTCTTGCTCGTCGGGCTCGGGCACCCGCGGCTGCGGGCGGGCCAGGGCGAACAGGCCGCAGACGACGGCGATGAACAGGTAGCCCAGCGCCACCGGGCCGTTGGCGTTCCAGGCCACCCGCTCGGCGTGGATGAGCCCGGTGAAGCTCAGCAGCGCCCCGGCCGCGGCGAAGACCCCGGCGTGCACGAAGCGTTTGTCGATGACGAACGCGACGACGGAGCCGAACACGAGCCCGGCCAGGATGGCGCCCTGGCCCAGGGTGAGCAGGCCGGAGTACACCACCCCGTTGCCCTCCAGCGCCCCCTCGCCGACCTTCGCCGCCGTCGTGCCCGCGGCCGCCAGGGAGTTGTCGATCTGGCCGGTGGCCCACTGGGCGATGTTCGGCACCAGGGCCGCGATCACCGCCGCCGCGTGCGCCCGCGGGCTGAACTGGAACGCCTGGGCGCCGATGAGCAGGCCGATGTAGAGCAGGATCGGCACGATCGCCGGCATCGGCAAGACCGCCCCGAGCAGGCCGAACATGCTCAGGAAGCACAGCACCGCGATGACGATCCCGGTCGCCATCGAGTAGCCGGTGCGCCCGCCCGCCTTCTTCCAGCCGGGGTGGCCGACGTAGACGGCGGGCGGGAACGGCGAGCCGAGCGCGGAGCCGATGATCGCCCCGGCCCCGTCGGCGAGCAGGACGCTGCGCAGGTTGTAGTCGTCGCCCGCGGCCGCGGCGCTCTCCACGTTGGACATGCCCTCGGTGAAGTTGTAGACCCCGAGCGGGATCGCGGTCGCCAGCAGCGGCGCGACGTCGGACAGGCCGGACAGGAGCAGCCCGAGGTGCGGCCCGGGCAGCGCGAAGCCCACCTCGTGGGCGGCGGCGCTCACCGCGTTGCCGTCCATCGCGCCGCCGATCCAGCCGATCGCGGTGCCCAGCAGCAGCGCGGCCAGGCCGATCGGGAAGTTGCCGGGCAGCCTCGTGTCCGTGAGCAGGCCGATGAGCAGCAGCGCGAAGACCGGCAGGGCGACCCAGGCCAGGTTCCACATCCGGGCCGCGGGCAGCATGGAGATGAACGTGATCGAGATCCCGGCGAGCGTGCCGAGCAGGGCGGCCCGCGGCGCGTAGCGGCGGATGTACGGCCCGACGAAGGCGCCGATCAGCACGATGACGCCGATGATGAAGGCCCAGGCGAGGCCGGCCTTCCACGCCTTGGTGGCGTCCTGCGTCTTCAGGTACACCGGCAGCATGATCACGAAGATGACGATGAACATGTGCGGAACGCTGGGCCCGTAGGGCAGGGCCGTGACGTCGGTGCGGTGCTCGCGCCGGGCGAGCCGGCGGGCCAGGAAGGTGTAGTAGACGTTGCCGGCGACGAGCGCGATGCCCAGCGCCGGCAGGATCGCGTGGAACACGTCGCGCTCGCTGAGCTTCACCACGCCCAGGCACAGCGCGGTCAGGGTCAGCACGTTCACGAGCACGTTGACGCCGAAGCCGAAGAAGGCGTTCGTGTCGCCGCGCACCCACCAGGGCACTTTCAATGCGGTCGTTTCGGTGGCCATCTGTCACGTCCTCCGCTGCGAGGCTTGCAGGGCGGCGATGAACGCCGGGGACTCGGCGACCCAGCCGAAGATGCCGCCCTGCGCGGCGATCATCGCCAGGCCCGCCCGCTGGAACTCCGGGAAGTAGGAGCCGACGCAGTCCGCGAGCACGAGACACTCGTAGCCGCGGTCGTTGGCCTCCCGGACGGTGGTGTGCACGCAGACCTCGGTGGTGACGCCGGTGACGACGAGGCTGCGGATGCCCTTCGCGGTCAGCAGGTCGCCGAGCCCGGTCGCGTAGAACGCGCCCTTGCCCGGCTTGTCGATGACCGGCTCGCCCGGGGCCGGGGCGAGCTCGTCGATGATGCCGTGGCCGCGCTCCCCGCGGATGAGGATGCGGCCCATCGGCCCGGGCGCGCCGATGCGCAGGCTCGGGTCGCCGCGGTTGAGCTTGGCCGGCGGGCAGTCGGACAGGTCGGGCAGGTGCCCCTCGCGGGTGTGCACGACGGTGAGCCCGGCCGCGCGAGCGGCCGTGAGCAGGGCGGCGGTCGGGGCGATGGTCCGGCGCAGCTGCCCGACGTCGTTGCCGAGGGTCTCGCCGAAGCCGCCCGGCTCCAGGAAGTCCCGCTGCATGTCGATGACGAGGATCGCGGTGGAGTCCGGGTCGAACGTGAAGGCGGCCGGGGCCGCGGCGAGCGTGGCCACAGTGGACGCCCCTAGCCGGCCGTCGCCGCGATGACGTCCACGGACGTCGCGACGCAGCCGAAGACGCCGCCCTGCATGGTCACCATGTGCAGCGCGGCGGCGTGGTTGCCGGGGTCGGTGGCGCCGGTGCAGTCGGACAGGATCAGGCACTCGTAGCCGCGGTCGTTCGCCTCGCGCATGGTCGTGTGCACGCAGACGTCGGTGGTGATGCCGGTCAGGATCAGGTGCGTGATGCCGTGCGTGCGCAGGACGAGGTCGAGGTTGGTGGCGTAGAAGGCGCCCTTGCCGGGCTTGTCGACGACCACCTCGCCCGGCGCCGGCGCGACCTCGGGCACGATCTGCCAGCCGGGCTCGCCCTTGACGAGGATCCGCCCGCACGGGCCGGCCGAGCCGATCTCCGCGCCGATCCGGGCCGAGCGCCAGCGCTTGTTCGGCGGCAGGTCGGACAGGTCGGGGTCGTGGCCCTCGCGGGTGTGCACGACGAGCATCCCGAGGCCGCGGACGTGGTCGAGGAGCTTCGCCGTGGCCGGGAGGCCGGCTCGGGTCAGGCCGATGTCGTACCCCATGCTGTCGACGTATCCGCCCGGTCCGCAGAAGTCCGTCTGCCAGTCGATGCACAGCAGGGCCGTGCGCTCGACCGGGACGCTGCCGTCGTAGGGCCAGGCGTACGGCTGCGCGCCGACGACCGGGCCGATGCTTGCACTACTGGTCATGTCTGTCGATTGTCGACAATCCTGTTACATCGACCGGCATGGCGTGTAACGCGTTGATGTCCGAGTGCTCTTCTTCGCGAGTGCTCTTATTCGATGTACGACCGCGCGCCGTGCTCGTCCAGCGCGTCCGCCACCGCCGCGCCGTCGCGGGCCGAGACGGCGTCGAAGAGGCGCTCGTGGCGGTGCACGCCGTCGTGCGGCCGGGCCACCTCGGCCTCGCGGCGCAGGTTGAGCGCCATGTACAGCTGGATCTTCAGCAGCACCGACTCGTAGACGAGCGTCAGCTGGCGGTTGCCGGCCAGCGCCACCACGGCCACGTGGAAGTCGCGGTGCGCGGTCGCCACGTCGAACTGGTCGCCGCGCGCGTCGGCCTCCCGCATCGCCTTCATCGCCGCGGCGATCCCGGCCAGGTCCGCGTCCGGCGGGGTGGCCGCGACCGCGTGCCGCTCGAGCACGTCGCGGACCGCGTAGAGCTCCCGGATGTCGGCGTCGGACAGGATCGCCACCCGCACGCCCTTGCGCGGCATGTGCTCGACGAGCCCCTGCTGGGCCAGCAGCCGCAGCGCCTCCCGCAGCGGGGCCCGGCTGATGCCGAAGCGCTTGGTCAGCTGCTCCTCGACCAGGCGCTCGCCGGGCTCGGTGCCGCCGCCGAGGATCTCCCGGGTCAGCCGGGACACCGCGAGCTCGACCAGGCTCGCGCTGGCCAGCTCCTCGGTGTCCCTCATCGGCACAGTGTCGCAGACCGGGCTAGACCGACTGGAGGCCGTGCAGGCGTGCGAAGAGCCCGCCCCGGGCGAGCAGTTCGGCATGGGTACCGAGCTCGGCCAGCCGCCCACCGGCCAGCACGGCGATCCGGTCGGCGTTGCGGATCGTGGCGAGGCGGTGCGCGACGACGAACGTGGTGCGCCCGCGCATGAGCCGCGCCAGGGCCTCCTGTACCAGGGCCTCGGACTCGCTGTCCAGGGCCGAGGTCGCCTCGTCCAGCAGCAGCACCCGCGGGTCGCGCACGAGCGCCCGGGCGATCGCGAGCCGCTGGCGCTGCCCGCCGGACAGCAGCGCGCCGCGCTCGCCGACCATCGTGTCCCAGCCGTGCGGGAGGTCCTCCACGAAGCCCAGCGCGTTGGCGTCGCGCAGGGCCCGCGTGACGGTCCGCTCGCCGAGGTCGCGGCGGCCGTACGTCACGTTCTCCCAGATCGTCCCGTCGAACAGGACGGGCTCCTGCGGTACGACGGAGACGAACTTGCGATAGGTCCGCAGGTCGATCTCCTCCATGTCCCGCCCGTCGAGCCGGACCCGGCCCTCGCTCGGCCGGATGAACCCGATGAGCAGGTTCAGCATGGTCGACTTGCCGGAGCCGGACGGCCCCACGAACGCGATCGTCTCGCCCGCGGCCACGGCCAGGTCGATGCCGGTCAGCGCCGGCCCGCCCGACTCCGGGTAGCGGTAGCCGACGCCCTCCAGCACGATCTCGCCGCGCACCGCGCCGACGCGTTCCTTGCCCTCGTTCAGCTCCAAGTCGGGCGCGGAGAGCACCTCGCCGATCGAGCGGATCGACTCGAGGCCCTTGGTCACGATGGGCGCGAGGCCGAACAGGCCGATGACGGAGCTGGTGAGCACCGCGAAGTACGTGCTGAGCAGCACCACGTCGCCCGCGCTCACCGGCGCGACGCCCGTCCACGCGGCCCAGCCCGCGCCGACCAGGCAGGCCGCGCCGAGCAGCTGGTAGGTCACCCAGGACATCGCGCCGAACCGCCCGTTGACCATGTCCAGGCGCAGCCCCGCGGTGCGGACGTTCTCGACGGTGCCGCGCAGCCGGTGCACGGCCTCCTGCTCCAGCGCGTGGGCGCGGGTGATCGGCATCAGGTGGGCCATCTCGTCCACGCGCGCGGAGAGCTCCTCGACCCGCCGCCGGAACTCGGCGTTGCGCGCCCCGGACCGGCGGCGAACCATCGCCACCAGCGCCGCGGTGCACGGCACGACCAGCAGGAACAGCGGCACGAACTGCGGCACCCGCATGGCGGTGAGCGTGAGCGCGCCGAGCAGGGTGAGCACCGCGGAGGTGCCGGAGGCCGCCACCTGCTGCAGCATCAGCTCGACGTTCTCCACGTCGCGCACCAGCTTGGTCTGCAGCAGGCTCGCGCCCGCCCGGGCGTGGAAGGCGATCGACAGCTGCTGCAGCCGCCCGGCGAGCTCGGAGCGCAGGTCGGTGCCGAGGTGGCGCACGATGAGGCTCATCTGGCGCACCCACAGCATGTGCATCGGGATGTTCTGCAGCAGGATCACGGCGAGCACGGCGGCGTTGAGCCACAGCTGCGCGATCGGCCGGTGCTGCACCACGACGTCGATGATGTTGGCGGTGAGCAGGGGCAGCAGCCAGATGGGGCTGTCCTTCACGGCGAACGCCAGCGTGGCCAGGAGCAGTCGCCACTTGCCGGGCGCGAGCAGGCGCATGGTCGTGCGCACCGGACGGCGGCCGTCGAAGTCCATGAAGGTCATTCTTTTCGGTGCTCCGCGACGTCCGGAAGTCGTCCCGGACGTCGACCGCGTCACACCCGAACGCGGGGCGAAAATCGGCGTACCGTCGTTGTAGCCTGCACGTCATGACGCAGCCACCGTATGGAACTCCCAATCCGTATGGGCAGCCGGATCCGTACGGTCAGCAGCCGCCGTACGGTCAGCAGCCGTCCCCCTATGGCCAGCAGCCGGTGCCGTACGGGCAGTCCGACCCCTACGGTCAGCCCGCGCTGCCTGCCCTGCCGCCGCCGATGTCCGCGCCCCCCGCGTCGGGCGTGCCGGCGTCGGGCCAGCCCTACGGCACCGCCTACCAGCTGCCGCCGGTCTCGGGCGCCCCGGCCTCGGGCGGCGCGTACGCCCCCTACGGCCAGGCCGGATACCCGCAGGCCGCCTACGGCCAGCCCGCGGCCTATCCGGTCACCGTGGCGGCCTACGACCCGCTGACCGGCCAGCCCTACTCCGACAAGAGCAAGCTCGTCGGCGGCCTGCTGCAGCTGCTGCCGGGCCTGTTCTTCTGCCTCGGCGGCATCGGGCGGCTCTACGCGGGCAACATCGCGCTCGGCGTGACCCAGCTCGTGCTGAGCGTCGTGGTCGGCTGGACGTCGATCGTCTGCGGCTGGATGCTGTTCTTCGTTCCGTGGCTGGCGGCCATCGGCCTGTGGCTGTGGTTCGTCATCGACGGCATCATGATGCTGGCCGGGCGCCCGGTCGACGGCCAGGGCCGCCCGCTGCGCCCGAACTGAGCACCGCCGCACGACGTCACGCCGGGGCCGCGCCCGTTCGCGACCCCGGCGTCGTCGTGTCCGGCCTCCGGCGGAGGGTCAGGGGCGCACGCCGCGGATCGAGGCGTCGAGGACCTCGGCGGTGTGGGCCAGGCGGATCGAGGCGCCCGCTCGCCGTACCGCGGCCGCGATCTGCATCAGGCAGCCCGGGTTGGCGGTGACGAGCAGCGACGCGCCCGTCGACAGGACGTCGCGCGCCTTGCGGTCGCCCAGCTCCGCGGCCGGGCCGGGGTTCAGGACGTTCCAGATGCCGGCCGAGCCGCAGCAGATCTCCGGGTCCGGGATCTCGCGCAGGTCCAGGCCCGGGACGGCGCGCAGCAGCGCGCGGGGCTGGGCGCGCACGCCCTGGGCGTGGGCCAGGTGGCAGGCGTCGTGGTACGCGGCGGTCACCGGCACCGGATGCCGGGGCGCGACCGGGCCGAGCTCCACCAGAAACTCCGACAGGTCCCGGGTCCGCGAGGCCAGCTCCCCGTGCTCCTTGAGCGACGAGCCGCACCCGGCCGCGTTCACCACCAGCGCGTCGACGTCCGCGAACACGCGATCGAGGTCCGCCGAGAACTTGTCGGCCTCGGCGGTGCGGCCGCTGTGCCGGCTCAGCGCGCCGCAGCAGCCCTGCTCCGGCGGGATCACGACCTCGCAGCCCTCGGCGGCCAGCACCCGGGCGGTCGCGGCGTTCACGCCGGGGAAGAACGCCTGCTGCACGCAGCCGGTGAGCATGCCGACCCGGGCGCGGCGGCGGCCCAGCGCCGGGACGACCGCGGGGAGCCGGACCGACCGGCGCGGCGCGGGGGCCAGGTCCAGCAGCGTGCGCACGGTCGCGGGGAGGTTGCGCCGGAAGGGGGTGCCCATCCATCGGTACCCCACCAGGGGCGCCTTCGCCGCCTCGAGCCGGCGCCGGTAGGGGAAGAGGGCGAACACGGCCGCCCGCAGTGCCCGGCCCGCGGGCGGGCGCACCTGCTCGACCATCGCGCGGGTCTCGGTGATCAGCTTGTCGTACTGCACCCCCGACGGGCACGCGGTCACGCACGCCATGCAGCCCAGGCACGCGTCGAAGTGCCCGGTCATGGCGGGCGTCAGCGGCTCGCCCTCGGTCTGCTGGAGCATGAGCTGGATGCGCCCGCGCGGCGAGTCCATCTCCTCGCCCCACAGCACATAGGTCGGGCAGGTCGGCAGGCAGAACCCGCAGTGCACGCAGTCGCCGATGAGGTCTCGCCGCTCGTCGTTCATCAGATCCCCCCGACGAACCGGCCCGGCGCGAGGGTGCCGGCCGGGTCGAACTGCTCCTTGACCCGCCGCATGAGGTCGAGCCCGTCGACGTGGCCCCAGACGTCGACCCGCGCGCGGACCGGCGGCGGGGCGGTCAGCACCACGCAGTGCCCGGCCCCGGCCCGGGTCGCGGCGCGCAGGTCGCTGATCACCCCGGCCACGACGCCCGGGTCGGTGTCGCCGGGCAGGCCCGCGTAGAGGACCCCGGTGCCGGCCGAGCCGCGCACGCGCACCGGCACGTCGTGCAGGCGCGCGGTGACGCCGGCCGCGGTGAGCAGGTACGGCACCCGCGACAGCGCGCAGGTGAGCTTGATCCCGACGTCGCCCGGCGCCCACGGGTAGGTGCCCCAGCACGGCGGCGGCGACTCGGCCTGCTCGGTCTCCTCGCCGAGCAGCTTGCGCAGGTCGGCGGCGCGCCGGTCGACGCCCGCCGGCACCCCCTCGACGAGCGCGGTCACCGTGAGCGGGCCATCCCCGGCGGCCATGTCGACCTCCAGCGCGCTCGGCACCACCTGCGCGGCGAGCACGGACGCCACCGCCCGCCCGGCCTCGTCGGGCCCGGCCGCGGGGGCCGAGACGTAGCGGGCCGCGGCGGGCAGCGGGTGCAGGCGGAAGGCGCACTCGGTGATGACGCCGAGGGTGCCGTACGAGCCGGCGACGAGCTTGCCGAGGTCGTAGCCGGCGACGTTCTTGACGACCTTGCCGCCGGCCTTGGCCACGACCCCGTCGGCGCGCACCACGGTGACGCCGATGAGCAGGTCGCGGACGGTGCCGTAGAGCATGCGGCGCGGGCCGGACGCGTTGACCGCGACGGTGCCGCCCACGGTCGCGCCCGGCAGCGGCTCGTCGAGGGCCAGCTGCTGCCCGGCCGGGCGCAGGGCCTCCTGCACCTCGCGCAGCGGCGTCCCGGCGCGCACGATCGCCACCAGGTCCCCGGCCGCGTGCTCGACCAGGCCGCACACCCCGCCCAGCTCCACGATCAGGTCGAGCCGCTGCGGCGGCAGCGCCCAGTCCTGCCGCGTGCCGGCCCCGCGCACCACGAGCGCCAGCTCGTCGGCGGCCGCGCCGCGCACGACGTCGGCCACCTCCGCGGTCGAGGCCGGCTCGGCCACCGCGGCCGCGGGGACCCCGGCGATCTCATCGACGACCGTCACCTCAGAACACCTCCACGCCCGCGTCGTGCCAGGGGTTCGGTCCTTTGCGCCGGCCGGGCACCTCGCCGCACAGCCGCGGGGTCGGGAACACCTTGCCCGGGTTCGCCAGGCCCCGCGGGTCGAACGCGCACCGCAGCAGCTGCATGGTGTCGAGGTCGGCTTCGGTGTACATCCTCGGCAGGTGCTTGGCCTTGTCCACGCCCACCCCGTGCTCGCCGGTGATCGACCCGCCGTGCTCGACGCAGATGTCCAAGATCGCCCCGGACACCGTCTCGGCCCGCTCGGCCTGCCCGGCCACCGCCTCGTCGAAGAGCACGAGCGGGTGCAGGTTGCCGTCGCCGGCGTGGAAGACGTTCGCGACCCGCACGCCGTGCTCCCGGGCCAGCTCGCCGATGCGCGTGAGCACCTGCGGCAGCGCGGTGCGGGGGATGACCCCGTCCTGCACGATGTAGTCGGGGGAGATGCGCCCGACCGCGGCGAACGCGGACTTGCGGCCCTTCCAGAACAGCGCCCGCTCGGCGTCGTCGGCGGCGATGCGGATCTCGAACGCGCCGTGCGCGCGGCAGAACTCCTCGACCGCGGCGAACTGGGCCTCGACCTCGGCCGCGGGGCCGTCGAGCTCGACGATGAGCACCGCGCCCGCCCCGGCCGGGTAGCCGCAGTGCACCGCGGCCTCGGCCGCCTCGATCGCCAGGGCGTCCATCATCTCCACGGCCGCGGGCACCACGCCGGCCGCGATGATCGCCGAGGTCGCCGCGCCCGCCGCGTCCGGGCCGGTGAACGCGGCCAGCAGGGTGCGCACGGTTTCGGGCAGGCGCACCAGCCGTACCGTCACCTCGGTCGCGATCCCGAGCGTCCCCTCGGAGCCGACGAACGCGCCGAGCAGGTCGTAGCCGGGCGCGTCGGGAGCCCGCCCGCCCAGCCGCACCAGCTCCCCGTCGGGCGTCACGATCTGCACGCCGGTGACGTGGTTCGCCGTGAAGCCGTACTTCAGGCAGTGCGCCCCGCCCGAGTTCTCCGCCACGTTGCCGCCGATCGAGCAGATCTGCTGGCTGGACGGGTCGGGGGCGTAGTAGTACCCGTGCGGCGCGGCGGCCTTCGAGACCTGCAGGTTGATCACGCCGGGCTCCAGCACGGCCCGCTCGTCCTCGGGCGCGACCTCGCGGATGGCGCGCAGCTGGGAGGTGACGATGAGCGCGCCGTCGGCGTGCGGCAGCGCGCCGCCGGACAGGCCGGTGCCGGAGCCGCGGGCCACGAACGGCACCCCGTGCGCGACGCAGGCCCGGACCACGGCCGCGCACTCCTCGGCCGTGCGCGGCAGCAGCACGATCGCCGGCACGACCCGGTAATGGGCCAGCCCGTCGCACTCGTACGTCCGCAACCGGGCCCGATCGGTGATGATCTGATCGGGTCGCAGGTATTGCCGCACGGCGCCGGCGAGCGCATCGACGCTCATGGCATCCGTTCGTACGCCGGAATCGTCAGGAAGTCCACGAATTCGTCGGCCACGGCCACCTCCATGAACAAATCGCGCGCCGCGCTCAGGTCGCCGCCGAGCCCGGCCAGCTCCTCGTCCGCGATCCGCTCGACCAGCTCGCGGGTCACCAGCTCCCCGGTGTCATCGAGCTTGACGCCGTTGTGCAGCCACTGCCACACCTGCGAGCGGGAGATCTCCGCCGTCGCCGCGTCCTCCATGAGGTTGTCGATCGCGACGGCGCCGCTGCCCCGCAGCCACGCGTCGAGGTACTGCACGCCGACGCTCACCGCGCTGCGCAGCCCGGCCTCGGTGCGCCGCCCGGGCGTGGCCGCGACGTTGAGCAGGTCGGCCTCGGTGACGCTCACGTCCTCGCGGAGCCGGTCGAGCTGGTTGGGCCGGTCCCGCAGCACGCCGTCGAAGATCTCCCGGCAGACCGGGACGAGATCGGGGTGCGCGACCCAGGAACCGTCGAAGCCGTCGCCGGCCTCGCGGGTCTTGTCCGCGGAAACTTTCTCGAACGCGGCCCGGTTCACGGCGGCGTCGCGGCGGCTCGGGATGAAGGCCGCCATCCCGCCGATCGCGTGCGCGCCGCGCTTGTGACAGGTGCGCACGAGCAGTTCGGTGTACGCCCGCATGAACGGCACCGTCATCGTCACCGCGTTGCGATCGGGCAGCAGGAAGTCGCGGCCGCGCGTGCGGAACTTCTTGATGACGCTGAACATGTAGTCCCAGCGGCCCGCGTTCAGTCCGGCGGAGTGCTCACGCAGCTCGTAGAGGATCTCCTCCATCTCGAAGGCGGCCGGGAAGGTCTCGATCAGCACCGTGGCCCGGATCGTGCCGGTCGGGCGGCCGAAGCGCTCCTCGGTGTGGGCGAACACCTCGTTCCACAGCCGGGCCTCGAGGTGCGACTCCATCTTGGGCAGGTAGTAGTACGGCCTGGTGGCGAGGTGGTTGTGGAAGAAGTAGAGCCCGAAGTCGGTCAGCGAGCCCGACGTGGGCTGCCCGTCGACCAGGATGTGCTTCTCCGGCAGGTGCCAGCCGCGGGGGCGCACCACGATCGTCGGCCGGGGGCCGTCCGTCAGCCGGTAGTCCTTGCCCTCCGGCGACGTGAACGCCAGCGTGCCGGCCACCGCGTCGCGCAGGTTGAGCTGGCCCTGGACCACGTTGTGCCACAGCGGCGTGTTGGCGTCCTCGTGGTCGGCCAGCCACACCTTCGCGCCCGAGTTCAGGGCGTTGATGGTCATCTTCGCGTCGGTCGGCCCGGTGATCTCGACCCGCCGGTCGGTCAGGCCGGGCGCCGGCTCGGCCACCCGCCATTCGGCCTCGCGCACGCCGAGGGTCTCGGGCAGGAAGCCCAGTGTGCCCCCGGCCTGCAGTGCCGCCTCGCGCTCGTCGCGCAGCGCGAGCAGCTCCAGCCGGCGCGCGTCGAAGCGGCGGTGCAGATCTGCCAGGAAACTCAGAGCCTCTTCGGTCAGGATCTCAGCGAAGCGATCGCCGAGCGGTCCGGTAATCTCGACGCCCGTAGCGTTGCCCATACGACCGACCTTAGGCCATATCGCGGCCTACCCCGGTGCGTGCCGCGAGGCGTGTGGTATGGGAAGCTTCGCCGAACGAAACTCAGGTCCGTCTGTGTGCGGGGCCGTCCACCAGGGGAGTCGACGAATCGTGAGCGATCGGGGCAGGAACCGCCGCCCGGCAAGGTCGACCAAGGCCACCCCGCCGAAGGCGGATGCGGCCGAGGCGGAGGAGACGACCACAGCGGACGACGCGGCTTCGGTCGAATCGGACTCCGTGGACATCATCGACTCCACGGACGAACCGGACACTGTGGACGATGCGGAGGCCGCGGAGCCCGACGCGGGCGGCGACGAGGCCGAGGAGGCGGAGAAGAAGCCGGCCAAGAGCAAGGGCCCGGCCCCGCTGACGAGGGCCGAGAAGCGCGCCGCCGCGCGGGTCGCCGCCGCGAAGTCCGCCCGCCGCCGCCGCGTCGGCCAGGCCATCGCCGGCACCGTGATCGTCCTGCTCGCCATCGGCGGCGCGTTCGCCGGCGTGTGGTATTTCGGCGACCGCGCCGAGCAGCAGAAGACGGAGTGCAAGAAGCCGGACCAGAGCGCCTACCCGCCGTTGCTCGGCGGCTTCGACAAGCGCCTGGCCGACGAGCCCAAGACCGAGGCGGGCACCGAGCAGAGCGTCGGCGTGCGCACGGTCAAGACCCTGATCCAGGGCAAGTGCAAGACCGTCAAGGCCGGCGACACCGTCGTGGTCAACTACGTGGGCCTGACCTACAAGGACGGCAAGGTCTTCGACTCGTCCTGGCAGCACAAGCAGACCTTCCCGGTGCAGGTCGGCATGCTCGAGCAGGGCCAGCAGGCCCAGGTCATCGAGGGCTGGGACCGCGGCCTGGTGGGCCTGAAGGTCGGCAGCCGGGTCATCCTGGACATCCCGGTCAAGGAGGCCTACAACAACGCCGACGGGTATCCCCAGGGCGACCTGCGCTTCTACGTCGACATCCTGGACATCCAGGCCGCCGACGCCAGCGGCGGACTGCAGGTCCCGGGCAACTAGCACCCGGCGCACGCGCGCACAGGGCGGCCTCGGTCCCGGGGCCGCCCTGTGGTGGCTCAGGGGCGGGTCGCCACCCGGCGCAGGCGCTCCACCACGCCGGGGTGGGGCCACTCCCGCAGGCGGTAGCGCTCCGGGTCCAGGCCCGGCTCCGGCTCCAGGTCGACCTCGCGCGCGACCGAGTCCCAGGCCACGAAGAACGGCTCGGCGCCGTCGGACGGGAACGCGACGTAGTCGGCCCGGGGCAGCAGCGTGTCCACGCCCTCGGCCCAGCTCGCCACCGTGAAGACCGTCCCGTCCGGGCGCTGCGCGCTCGTGCACGAGGCCACGAACGCGTCGGACTCCAGGTGGGCGGCCTGGGCGGCGTACTCCGAGGCCGCGGTGATCACCTCGGTACGGTGCGTGACGCCGTACATCGGGTGCCCCGCCGGCACCAGGAAGGGCACCACGGCGCCGGTGTCGTCGACCGTGAGCGCCATCGGGGAGATCGGGCGGGCCGCGTCGCGGTACTCCTGCTCGGCGAGCTCGAACACCTTGCCCAGCGTCTCCGGGGTGTCCTCGGCGCCGCGGCCGACGAGCAGCATCCCCGTCGTGTCCGCGACGAAGGCGAGCGGCACCCCGCCGAGCCGCGAGCGCTGGGCGGCCAGCCAGCCGTCGACGAAGAGGTGCGAGGCCCAGTACGCGTCGCCGTCCTCGACCATCCGGACCAGCGGGCGCGGCCCGGGGGCCTCGTCCGTCCCGCTGCCGGCCCGCGCGATGGCGGCCATGTTGCGCCGCGCCCGGTCGAACACCGTGCCCTCGGTGACGCCCCAGTCCCGCAGCTGCCGGTCGGTCACGTACATCACCGACGTCGGCTGGTCCACGACCACGAACTCGGCCAGGTACGCCCACGCCGGGCGGCGCAGCGGCCGCGGCGCGGAGGCGGGCATCCCGGTGCCGAACGTGACCGTGCGCAGCAGCGGCCGCAGCAGCGGAGCGACCTCCTCCCAGCTGTTCGGCGCGCCCGGGTTGAACACGACGGCGCTGAGGAACGACGCGATGCGCTCCCGGCGCTCGGCCCGGCCGGCCCGCTCGCACTCGCGGTAGATGTTGCCGAGGTAGGCGACGGCCGGCTGGGCCTGGGCCGAGTCGCGGCGGACCTCGATGGCGAACTGGTCGGGCAGATACCGCGCCGAGGCCACCCCGGCATCGCGCATCGCGGTGAGCACGCGGCGGGCGAATCGCTCCTGTGGCGTGCCGCGAAGCCGGTCGAGCATCCCCATGTGGCCGTACGGTACCGGATCACCGCGAGGGGTTTGGACCCGGCGGATCCGGCAAGCCATACGGTATGGCGAAGCAACCGACCGTCGGCGAGGCGATCATCGCGCGGCTGGCCGCCTGGGGCGTCGACACCGTGTTCGGCCTGCCCGGCGACGGCATCAACGGGCTCATGGAGGGCCTGCGGCGCAATGCGGACCGGGTGCGGTTCGTGCTCGTGCACCACGAGGAGGCGGCCGCCTTCATGGCCGTCGCGCACGCCAAGGCGACCGGGCGGCTGGGCGTGTGCCTGGCGACGTCGGGCCCGGGCGGGATCCATCTCGCCAACGGGCTGTACGACGCCAAGCTCGACCACGCCCCCGTGCTGGCGATCACCGGCATGCAGGAGTCCGCGGTGCTCGGCACCGGCTATCAGCAGGAAGTACATCTTGATCGGCTCTTCGAGGACGTGGCCGAGTACAACGAGCCGATCGTCAACCCGGCCCAGGCGCCCGCGCTCGTCGACATCGCCGTGCGCACCGCCCTGGCCCGCCGCGGGGTGGCCCACCTGACCGTGCCCAACGACGTGCAGGTGGCGGCCGCGGGCGACAACCCCTTTGAGGACGTCGGCCCGGTCCGCGCGCCGGCCACCTCCCCGGTGTGGGTCCCGCCCCCGGTCCGCCCCGCCGACGACGACCTGCAGGCCGCCGCGGACCTGCTCAACGTGGCCGAGCGCCCGGCGATCCTGGCCGGCATCGGCGCGCGGGGCGCCGGGGCGCTGGTCGAGCTGACCGCGGACGTGCTCGGCGCGCCGATCGTGAAGTCGCTGCTGGGCAAGATGGTGCTGCCCGACGACTCCCAGTACGCGCTCGGCGGCCTCGGGCTGCTCGGCACCGCGCCGAGCGAGGACCTCATGGCCGAGTGCGACGCGCTGCTCATGGTCGGCACCAACTTCCCCTACACGAAGTTCCTGCCCGAGCCCGGCCAGGCCCACGTGATCCAGATCGAGGCCGAGGCGGCCCGCGCCGGGACCCGCGTCCCGACCGACGTGCCGCTCGTCGGCGACGCCGCGGCCACCCTGGAGTCGCTGCTGCCCCGGCTGAAGCGGCGCACCGATCGGCGGCATCTGCAGCGGTACCAGGAGAAGATGCGCGACTGGCGGGAGGGCCTGGCCGCCCTGGAGAGCGCGGAGCGGGACCCGATCGCGCCGCAGTACCTGGCCGCGGCCCTGGACCGGGTGGCCGCCGCCGACGCGATCCTGTGCTGCGACTCGGGCACCGTGGCCACCTGGGCCGCCCGGCACTGGCAGATCGTCGGGGGCCGCGAGTTCTACCTGTCCGGCACGCTCGCCAGCATGGCCCCGGGGCTGCCCTACGCGATCGCGCTGCAGCACGAGTACCCCGGCCGCCAGTGCATCGCCTTCGTCGGCGACGGCGGGTTCGCGATGCTGATGGCCGAGTTCCACACCGCCGCGCGCTACGGCCTGCCGGTCAAGGTGGTCATCAACAACAACAACGCGCTCGGCATGATCGTGTGGGAGCAGATGGTGCTCGGGCTGCCGGAGTACGGCGTGCGCTTCGGCGACCCCGCGCCCGACTACGCGGCCTGGGCCCGCGGCTGCGGCGGCTTCGGCGCCCGCGTGACCTCGCCCGGCGCGCTGGAGGAGACCCTGCGCGACGCGCTCGCCTTCGCCGGCCCGGCCGTGGTCGACGTCGCCGTGGACGCGAACGAGCCGCCGATGCCGGCGAAGGTGACGTACCAGCAGGCGGTCCGCTTCGCCGAGTCCTTCCTGCGCGGCCAGCCCCACCGCGCCGCCATCGCGACCACGATCCTCAAGGACAAGATCACTCAGCTGAAGGGATGATCTCGTGATGCGCGCCCAGCCCCGCGGGGCCCGCGGCACCTTCGGGCACCCGTACTCCGCCCTGAACCTTCGCCTCGTCCTGGCCACGTTCGGCTTCTTCACCAGCGCGGTGCTGGGCGCCCTGGCCCTGGCCGCCGGCTTCGTCTGGCTCGGCCTGCTCCTGCTGGTGCTCGCGGCGACCGCCCTGGTCGACTCGGTCGTCGTCGAGCTGCGGCGGCGGGCCCGCTTCCGCGAGGGCGGCGGCCGCGGCTCTCTCTTCGAGTAGCCCCGGCCGGCTCACGCGTCGGCGGCGGCCTGCTCTCGCTTCGAGTAGCCCCGGCCGGCTCACGCGTCGGCGGCGGCCTGCTCTCGCTTCGAGTAGCCCCGGTCCGCTCACGCGTCGGTGGCGGTCTCGCGGAGCGCTTCGGGGTGCGCCCGGAGGATGGCGTCCACGATCTCGGTCGGCGGCGGCTCGACCGACACCTCCGTCACGCCCTCGCCCGGCTCCGGCGGCTCCAGGGCGGCGAACTGGCTGTCGAGCATCTCGACGCGCATGAAGTGGCCGTGCCGGGCCGCGAGCCGGCGCGCGATCAGCTCGCGAGAGCCATCGAGGAACACCATGCGCACCTGCGGGCGGCCCTGGCGGAGCCGGTCGCGGTACACGCGCTTGAGCCCGGAGCACGTGACGACGCCGGGCTCGCCGGCCGCGGCGCGCTCGTCGAGCCAGCGTCCGATCGCCGCCAGCCAGGGCTCCCGGTCGGCGTCGGTCAGCGGGACGCCCGTGGCCATCTTCTCGACGTTCGCGGGCGGGTGGAAGTCGTCGGCCTCGGCGTAGGTCCAGCCCAGCCGCCCGGCCAGCATCGCGCCCACGGTGGTCTTCCCGGTGCCGGCGACACCCATGACGACGAATACCGGCGGCGCGTCAGACATGGCCACACCGTACCCTCACGGCCGCCGGCGCTAACGCGCGTTGCCCGCACGGCCGCCGGCGCTACCGCGCGTTGGACAGCGGCACCCCGTTGCCCCTGGTGCCCGCCACCGAGCCGGTCATCGTCCGGCCCTGCCACAGCACGAAGTAGCACTGCGTGACGGTGACGCCGTAGCCGTGGAGCTCCTGCGACCGGTACCCGTCGTAGCCCCACTTGTCGTCGACCGCCTTGGCCGTCACGCCCATCTGGTCGGCGACCTCGTCGCGGCAGGCGGCGGCGTACGGCTTCCAGGTCTCGTCGTCCGCCGGCACGGGCGCGGCGAACCCGGCCCGGACCGCGCCCATGTACTCCGCGGCGTGCCTGCCGGTGCACGGGGTCTCGGTCATGCCCGCGGTCGTGCCGGCCTTGGCGAGGTTGAAGCAGTGCGCCGGGAGCGGCGTCCGGCCGCCCGCGAGCGTGCCCCTGGTCGTGGCGAAGGCGGCCCGGCCGGGGGCGGCGTCGACGACGACCGCCTCGCACGCGTACCAGCGGCTGCCGGACTGCCAGTCCTGGTCGGCCGGCAGCCCGATCTCGAGCGTGGCGCCGTGGCGGCCGAGCGGGGTGCCGAGGAACGCGGCGGTCTTCGTCCGGCAGTCCGCGTCGGCGGCCGCGAGCGACGGGTCGTTCGGCTGCGGCGGCGTCGCGGACGACACCCCGGTCAGGGTGCCGACGGCGGCGATCTCGGACTGGTGCTCCTGCGCGCAGTCGACCTTCGCGGGCGGCGAGAGGGTGGTGCGCATCGGCTTGTCGAAGCAGTCCCCGGCCTTCGGCTCGGCGAGCGCGGCCGCGGACGGCGGCGGCGGCGAGCCCGGGGCAGTGGCGGGCGGGGCCTCGCCCCCGCAACCGCCCGTCAGCAGAACCGCGGCGAGCACGAGCGTCAACCGGCGCATCAGTCGGCCAGGTCTTGCAGCTCGGCGACGTCGGTGATGTGGCGCACCTTGGTGACGGCGGCCAGCGGGAGGCGAGCGTACAGATGCGGGAACGTCCCGTGCTCGTTGGCCTCCCACCGCAGCGCCTCGCCCAGCGGCCCGGGGTCGACCGAGAGCACCACGAGCTCGGGCACGCCGGCGAAGAACCGCGTCGCCGTGCGGTGGACCTGTTCCGCGGTGGAGAGGTGGACGTACCCGTCCCCGAGGTCGAGCGGCGAGCCCGCGAACGCGCCGGCCGCCTCGAACCCGGCCCACTCGGCCGGGAGCAGGATCTTGTAGATCATCGGTCGCCGCGCAGCCGACCGTAGACGAGCACGTCACGCCAGGCCCCGTCGCGGAACTCGGCCGAGCGCAGGATGCCCTCGCTGAGGAAGCCGACCTTCTCGAGGGCCTTCTGCTCGGCGATGTTCTCGGGCTGCACGCGCGCCTCGATCCGCTGCGTCGGCGTGCTCGCGAACAGGTAGTCGCACAGCAGCGTCTGCGCTCGCCAGCCGACCCCGCGGCCGCGCCACTCGGGCAGCAGCACGATGCCGACGCCCCAGTACTGTGCCGGCCCCGACCCGATCGCGAACCACTGCACGAACCCGGCGGCGGTCTCGTCCGCCTCGACCATGAGCCGCCCGTCGTCGGCGCCGAGGTAGCCGTCGAGCGCGAAGCGCCGGGCGGGCCCGTTCGGCTCGTGGTACCCGGTCCAGGCGGGACCGGCGAGGCCCGGCTCGGTCGCGAACCGGCGGAACATGGCCAGGTCCCCCTCGACCACCGGCCGCAGCCGCACCCAGGTCTTGTTCACACGCCCCCACCTCACTCGACCAGCAAGATCGCCCGCAATCTTCGCCGAAGTTCGCGGGTGACGCTACCGCGCGGGGGCGCCACTTGGTCACCCCGGGCGCGCGACCCCGCCGTGCGGCCAGGCTCGGGACGCACTGAGCGGACCGATCCGGGCGCGCTCGTCGGTCGCCTGGATCGCGCGAGCTGACCGCGCGGCCCGGGCCGGCACGGTCCGGGCCGGGGCGGGGCGGGGGCGCTACTTCGTGAGGGCGGGCGCGACCTCCTTGCGGATCAGCTCGAACGACCGGGCCCGGGCCTCGAGGTCGTACACCATGCAGGTCAGCATGAACTCGTCGGCCTGGGTGGCCGCGAGCAGGTCCGTGAGCTGCCGGCGGACGGTCGCGGGTGAGCCGAGTGCCTGGCCCTCGCGGCGGGAGAGGACGAACTCGCGTTCACGGTCGCTGTACGCATACGCCGCCGCCTCCTCCGGTGTTGCGAGCGGCTCGGGGCGGCCGGAGCGCAGGCGCAGGAAGGACAGCGCGCTGGGGCCGGAGAGGAACTCGGCCTCCTCGTCGGTCTCGGCGGCGATCGCGCTCACCGCGACCATCGCGTAGGGCTCCTCGAGCCACTGCGACGGGCGGAAGTTCTGGCGATACAGCCCCAGCGCCGGCAGTGTGTTCTGCGCGCTGAAGTGGTGTGCGAACGCGAACGGCAGCCCGAGCAGGCCCGCGAGCTGTGCGCTGAAGCCGCTCGAGCCGAGCAGCCACACGTCGGGCTTGGAGCCCTTGCCGGGCGAGGCGAGGATGCGGGTGCCGCCCTCGAAGTAGGCGATGAGGTCCTGCAGCTCCTCGGGGAAGTGCTCCGCCGAGAGCCCCTCCATGGTGCGGCGCAGGGCGAGCGCCGTGTGCTGATCGGTGCCCGGCGCCCGCCCGATGCCCAGGTCGATGCGGCCCGGGTGCAGCGCCTCCAGGGTGCCGAACTGCTCGGCCACGACCAGCGGCGCGTGGTTGGGCAGCATCACCCCGCCGGAGCCGACCCGGATCGTCGACGTCGCCGCGGCCAGGTGGGCCAGCAGCACGGCCGGCGAGGAGCTTGCGATCGCGGGCATGTTGTGGTGTTCGGCGACCCAGAACCGGCGGTAGCCGAGGGCCTCGACGCGCCGGGCGAGCTCGGTCGTGTGCCGCAGCGCCTCCCCGGTCGAGCCGTTGACGGCGACGGGGGCGACATCGAGCACGGAAAGCGGAAGTTCCCTCACAGATCAAGGTCAACACCGGCTCCCGCGACAGTATTCCCATTGCCGGTACACTGTCGCCCATCGTCAATATCTGGGCACGGAGCGTGGGCAAGCGCGGGCGGAGCCTGCTGCTGGCCGGGCTGGCGCTGCTCGCGATCGCATGCGACGCCGAGGCCGGGGCGGAGCCGGGGGCGTCCGCGCGCCCGACCGGCGGCCTCACCGCCATGGCCGCGCTCGGGGACTCCATCTCCAACGGGTTCGCCTCCTGCCTGGCGCCGAGCCCGTGCCCGCGCAACTCCTGGGCCACCGGCGACGGCACCAAGGTGAACAGCCACTACAAGCGCCTGCTCAAGGACGACCCGGGGCTCAAGGGCGGCAACCACAACTACGCCACGGCCAACGCGCGGGCCGACGCGCTCGCCGGGCAGGCCGCCGAGGCCGTGCGGGTTTCGCCGCGGTACGTCACCATCCTCATCGGCGCCGACGACGCCTGCCGCGGCCGGCTGGCCGACATGACGCCCGCCGACGAGTTCCGGCGCGGCGTCGACGCGGCCCTGGCGGTGCTCAAGCAGCGGGCGCCGGACGCGCGCGTGCTGGTCGCGAGCATCCCCGACATCAACCGGCTCTGGGAGATCGGGCACACCAGCAAGCTCGCGGTGCAGGCGTGGAACTTCGGGCTCTGCCCGGCGCTGCTGGCCGAGCCCACGTCCAACGCGCCGGACGTGGTCGCGCGGCGCAACGCCTTCGCCGAGCGCGTCGACGCCTACAACGAGCAGCTGGCCGCGGCCTGCCGGGCCTACGGGCCGCGCTGCCGCACCGACGGCGGGGCCGTGCACCGGGTCCGGTTCACCCTCGACATGGTCGCCGCGCAGGACTTCTTCCACCCGAACGCCGTGGGCCAGACGGCGCTGGCATCGGCCGCCTGGGCCGGTTCGCCAACGTGGTGAATGCGCGTAGTGTGCTCGGCGTGACAGCTGACCCCAGCGTGTGGCGGGTCAACGGCATGCCTCTGGCGCCGGCCACCGGGCACGGTGTGCTGGACGGCATGCGGCTCGCGGTCAAGGATCTCTTCGCCGTGACCGGGTTCGCCGTCGGGGGCGGCAACCCGGCCTGGCTGGCCGAGGCGCTGCCCGCCGCCGAGGACGCGCCGGTGGTGGCCCGGCTGCGGGCCGCGGGCGCGGTCGTGCAGGGCATCGCGCACACCGACGAGTTCGCATACTCCCTCTCCGGCGCCAACGCGCACTACGGCGCCCCGCCGAACCCGGCCGCGCCCGGCCTCGTGACCGGCGGCTCGTCGAGCGGCCCGGCCTCGGCCGTCGCGACCGGGCACGCCGACATCGGCCTGGGCACCGACACCAGCGGCTCGATCCGCGTGCCGGCGTCCTGCTGCGGGCTGTTCGGCCTGCGGCCCACGCACGGGGCGGTGCCGACGGAGGGCGTCCAGCCGCTCGCGCCGTCGTTCGACACCGTCGGCTGGATCACCCGCGACGCGGCGACGCTCGCGGCGGTGGGGGAGGTGCTGCTGCCGCCCGGGCCCGTGGCGGCGCCGCGGCGGTTGCTGGCGATCGGCGGCACGGCCGCGGACGCCGCGCGCTTCGGGCTTCCCGTGCTCGAGACGTCCCTGTCCACCTGGGACGATCCCGACCCGCTGGTGCTGGCGTTCCGCCGGGTGCAGTCGGCCGAGGCGTGGCGCGCGCACGGGGCGTGGGTCGAGGCGCACCCGCGCGTGCTGGCCCCCGACGTCGAGGGCCGCTTCCGCTTCGGCGCGGCGGTGACCGCGGCGCAGGAGGCGGACGCCCGGGCGCGGCTCGCCGCGTGGCGGGCCGAGCTGCTGGACCTCCTCGGCGACGAGGCCTGGCTGGTGCTGCCCGCGGGCGGCCCGGGCCACGCGCGCGACCTGGGCCTCGCGGGCCGCGACGCCTGGCGGCGGGACATCCTGCGCTGCTCGGTGCCGGCCAGCGCCTTCGGGCTGCCGAGCGTGTCCCTGCCCACGGGCGCCTCCCCGCCGGCCGGGATCGCGCTCGTCGCGCCGCCCGGCCACGACCGCGCCCTGCTGGCCCTGGCCGCCGCCGAGCCGGCCGGGGGACCGCGACTGGCCCCGTGAGCCAGGTCCCCGCCTGCCATACTGCCGTTCGTGACGTCGCCGCAGTTCGACCCGTACCAGCCGCAGTACCCCGCGCCGCAGCCACAGCCGCAGCAGCCGGTGCCCGGGCCGTACTCGGGGGCGCCGTTCCCGCAGCCCGCCGGTTACCCGCAGCCCGCCGGCTATCAGCCGCCGGCCGCGCCCACGCCGTTCCAGCCGAAGACGGGCGTGCTCCTGGCGATCGTCGGCGGCCTGCTCGCGCTGTGCGTGATCGGCGGCTCGACGGCCGCGTACGTCATCGAGAACGGCCTGGGCGGCATCGGCGGCGGGAACGCCGACCTGACCCACCGCCAGCCCACGGACCCGTGCGCCCTGCTGAACAAGGACGCCTTCGGCACCGACCTCGGCGGCACCCTGGAGAAGTCCGCCAAGGGCGAGGCCGGCACCTGCGACTACACCTTCCAGCACGACTCGCACAGCCCGGAGGCGACCGGGAGCAAGCTGCGGCTGTACGTCGAGGTGAGCACGTCGGCCGTGGCCAGGTACGAGTCCCAGCAGGGCGGCGCCGGCCTGTCCCGCCTGCCGGTCGAGTGCGGCAAGCAGGCGGTCGCGGGCCACAAGGTCGACGCCGCGGGCGAGAACGCCGACGCCAAGCTGTGGTGCGTGGACAGCGACGTCTTCGTCATGCTGACCTTCCACGGCTACAACCGGCAGCGCTTCAACGCCCTGGAGCTCGACGACATCATGGCCCGCATCGGCAGTACCGCCCTGGGCAACGTCCCGACGAAGTAGCTAGACGGCCGCGACGGAGCGGGCGGCGCCCACGGACACGGCGGCCTCGGCGAAGGCCAAGATCACCGCGTGCACCCGCGTGCCGTCGCCGGCCAGCTCCGGCTGGAACAGGGTGCCCACCATGAACGGGTGCCCGTCGAGCTCGGCCACCCGCACCTCGCCGTCGTCGTCGTGCCCGGTGAAGCGCAGCCCGTGCGCCTCCAGCGCGGGCAGGTAGGCCTGGTCGAGCCCGTACGAGCAGTGGTACTGCTCCACCGAGCGCTCCACCCCGAAGACGCGCTCGGCCAGGCTGCCCCGCCGCAGGGTCACCGCGCCGGAGTGCCCGACCAGCGAGCACGCGAGCGGGACGATGAGCGGCCGCTCGCCGTCCGGGTCGCTCTCGGCGTGCACGACGTCCGGCAGGCCGGCCAGGTCGCGCGCCACGGAGAGCATGAGGTGCTGGAAGCCGCCGCAGGTGCCGAGGAAGGCGGTGCCGTGCTCGCGGGCCGCGCGGACGGCGGTGAGGGCGCCGGCCTCCGAGCGGTACGGCGAGCCCGGGACCAGCCAGATCCCGTCGAACGCGGCGAGGCTCGCCCCGTCGGCCTCCTCGGAGGGGATCCAGTACGCGTCCAGCGCGAGCCCGTGCTGCTCGCGGAGGACCTCGATGAGGGCCGGGATGCGGGTGTGGGAGCGCACGTGCGGCGAGCGGTCGCCGACGAGTGCGATGCGGGCGGTGCGAGTCGTCGTCATGTCCTCAGCCTGCGTCCGGCCGCGAGATTAGTCCAACGACTGTTTACGGTACCGAGATAAGCAATCATGATGTCGTGGACCCTCATCTGCTGCGCACCTTCGCCGCCGTCGCGCGGCTGGGCTCGTTCTCCGCGGCCGCGGACGAGCTCGGCTACACCCAGTCCGCGGTCTCCCAGCAGATCGCCGCGCTCGAGCAGGACGTCGGCGCCCCGCTGCTGCGCCGCCGGCCGGTCGCGCTCACCGACGCCGGCGCGCGGCTGCTTGAGCACACCGGGCCGATCCTGCTGCGGCTGGCCGCGGCGCGGGCCGACGTCGCGCGGCTGTCCGGCCCGCCGCCCGCCGCGGTCGTCCTGGGCGCGACCCCGCTGTCCGGCGTCGACGCCGCCGCCCTGGTGCGGGTGCAGCGGGCCATGCCGCGGGTCACCTTCACGCTGCACGTCGCGGGCGTGGCCACGGTCGCGACCGGGGTCGCCGTGGGGGACCTGGACCTCGGGCTCGTCGACGGCGTCACCGCGCCCAGCGACCCGCTGCCGCTGCCCGACACCGGCCGGCTGAGGACCGCGCCCGTCGCCGAGCGCCCGGCCGTCGTCGCGCTGCCGGCCGGGCACCCGCTCGCGGGCCGGCGCGGGCTGCGCCTGGCGGACCTCGCCGACGCGGTGTGGCTCGACGCGCCCGAGATCGCCACGCCGCTGGAGCGGTTGCGGGCCCTGGCCCGGGCGGAGGGCTTCCGGGGCGGGCTGGCCTATCCCGGTACCGATGCCGCCGTCTTCTCGTCCTTGATCGCCGCGGGCGCGGGACTGGCGCTGCTCCCGGAGCCGGCGCTGACCCCGGGGGTGCGCGGCGTCCCGGTCGCCGAGCCCCGCCTGGTGCACCGCACCGACCTCGTCCACGGCTCCCTGACCGAACCCGCCACGGCCGTGCGCGACGCACTCATGCCCTGAGCCGGTGCCGCCGGGCTCGTGCGTCACCCGGAATGGGGCGCACGTCCGGTTCACCCGCTGGGGCACCGACTACTGGGCCGCGGAGCCGGTGTGGACGAGCGGGCCCACGCACACGGTCACGTTCCCCGGCCCGGGCCGCTACGAGGTCCAGGTCGGCGCCGGGAACTCGACCGGGCGGTGGTGGCCGGCGATCGCGGTGTACGGGCAGGGCTACCTGACCATCGGCGGCACGACCACGACCACGCCGCCGACCGTCGACGCCGGCCCGGACCGCACCGTGTCGGGCAGCCGCTCGGCCACCCTGGCCGGAACCGTCACCGCGGCCACGGCGACCGCCTGGACGACGGTGTCGGGGCCGGGCACCGCCACCTCCCGGTCGGCCGCGACGGGCGCCCCGTGTGGACCACCGACGTGCCGGCGTACTGCAAGCCGCAGGGCTGGCGCCGGGTCCGGGTCGAGTCCAGCTTCCGCGGCGACGGGCACACCCAGTTCCAGGGCGCCACGCCCGACGACGCCCGCATCCTGTCGTGGGTGGAGTTCGACTGGGACGGCCGCGCCACGTCCAGCCCGCGGACGGGCAGCAGGCCGAGCCGCAGCATCCGCGACTGGCGGCTGACCAACCTCGACACCGGCCAGGTCTTCCCGTGCGAGGAACCGGGCCGCGAGGTCGCCGCGCAGCCGACGACCGCGTCCGTGAGCGGCAACGGGTTCACCATCCGGCACCAGCACGCGACCAACCTGGTCGTGCCGGCACCGCCGCTGACCGCGATCCTCGGCGGGACGCTGTCCGGCAACACCATGACGCTGAACCTGACCGACGCCACGATGTTTCCCAGCCACGGCTACCGGATCGTCCGCAACGGGCAGACCCAGGCCGTGCGCACCGCCTTCAACGTCTCGTGCGTCAACCCGCGCGGCCCCGTCGGCTTCGTGAACCTGCTGGTCCTGCTGCCGGCCGTGCACGCGCCGGCGCGGTACACCGTCGACCTCACCCGGCCCTCGGCGGAGCAGGTCGCCGGCTGCCGGGGACTGCTGTAACGGGTGCCGCCGGGCTACGCGGGCCGGCCGTTCGTGCGGCGGTAGTACGAGTGCACGGCGTCCTGGCCGGTGTAGTTCGGGCCCGCCCGGTCGTCCGCGCCCAGGTAGGCGTAGGGCAGCTCGACGTCGCCGCGGTCGTCCCGGCCGATCCGGCGCCGCCGGCCGTCGTAGCTGAAGCCGGCCTCGCGCAGGTCCGCGGCCAGGCGGCGACCGGCGGGGGCGCCGTCCTGCAGCCGTACGGCCGCCAGATCCAGGTCGGCGACCAGCCTGCCGCCGTCCGTGAGCCAGCCCGCCGCCCGGGTCAGCAGGCCCAGCTTGTCGCCCACGTAGTGCAGGCCGTGGATGCTGGTGATGAGGTCGTACCGGCGGCGCGGCGCCCAGGCGAGCACGGGCGCCGCGGTCAGCCGTAGCCAGGGCACCTCGGGCGCGGGATCGAAGGCGTCGACGAGATCGACGCCCTCGACCAGCACCCGGGCCGCCACGCCCTGCTCGTCGAGGCGGGCCGCGGCCTCGACCAGCGCGCGGCCGGAGCCGCAGCACAGGTCGAGCCACGCGACCGTGTCCGGCGCGCCGGTGACGCGGGCCAGCGCCGTGATCACCTCGACCGGGTTGAAGCCGAGCTCGCGCTCGTAGCTGTTGACACCGTCGAGGCCGCGTTCGCGGTTCATCGCGGAGTTCGCCACCACTGCCGATCCGGCGAGGGCGTCGTCGTCGAGCAGGGGCACGGCGACATGATCCCAGTTATCGGCGGTGGCGGGAACCCCCATGATCGTCACCGGGGCGGTCGTCGCCGCCGCGGCCGTGCCCGCCGTGGTCGTCGCCGGGCTCGGCGGTGCGCCGGCCGCCGTGGTCGTCGCCCGGCTCCGCGGTGCGCGTCGTGCGGAGTCCGCCGTGGTCATCGACGCTGGGGGCGGTCGACGGGGTGGCCGTCGGGCTCGCCGACGGGTCCGCCGAGGCGGTGCCGTGCGAGGTCGGGTTGTCGTCCGCGCCCCGGGACGGGTTGTCCTCGGCGCCGGCGCCGGTGCTGACCACTACGTGGGACGGGCGGTCGTCGTGGCGGCCGGAGCCCGAGGACGCCAGCGCCGTGCCGCCGACCGCCAGGACCGCCGCGGTCGTCGCGCCGAAGATGATGAGTCTGCGCATGGGAGGTACACCTTCCTGATCGCTTGTTGCCTGTGCGACCAAATCTCCCGGCACCTTCGTCAACGGGGTCCTGGCTTGACCCTAAAGATCGGTTAAGAGCTCGAGGGCCACGCGGGACCCGGCGATGGCGAGCCGGCCCCCGGTCGCCTCCGCGGTGCGCCGCGCGATGTCCAGGCCCAGCCCGGTCGAGCCGCCGCCGCTGACGCCCCGCTCGCCCGCCGCCGGGTCGAAGCCCGGCCCGTCGTCCTCGACGGCCAGCTCGATCCGGCCGGGGCCGGCGCGCAGCGAGACCGCGAAGCCCACGCCCTCGTCGGTGTGCGCGAAGACGTTGCCCAGCAGGGCGTCCAGGGCCGCGGCCAGGTCGGCGGCGGCCACCGCGACGGGCAGCGGGCCGGGGTCGAGCGCGGTGCGCACCGCGCGGCCCTGGTCCTCGGCGAGCACCGACCAGAACGCGACCCGCTCGGCGACGACCGCGGCCGCGTCGCACTCGGGCGCGGACCGCTCCCGCCGGGCGTCCTCGATGACCGCGGTGAGCGCCCGGTCCAGCGCGCCGACGTGCTCGAGCATCCGCGCGGCCTCGGCCGGGTCGGCGAGCCCCTCGGCGTCGAGGCGCAGGGCGGTCATCGGGGTGCGCATCCGGTGCGACAGGTCGGCCGCGGCCTCGCGCTCCTGGCGCAGCAGGTCGCGGATGCGCCCGGCGAGGCGGTTGAGGGCCGCGGCGACCGCGCGCACCTCGCCCGGCCCGTCGCCGGCCGGGGCGCGGCGGTCGAGGTCGCCGGCGGAGAGCCCCTCGGACACGGCGGCGAGGGTGCGGATCGGGCGCACGACGGCGACCGCGAGCCGGTCGGCCACGGCCAGGCCGAGCAGCAGCAGGCCGAGCCCGACGGCGGCGAGGATCAGCCAGGAGCGGGTGACGCCGCGGCGCAGGTCCTGTTCGGGCACGAACGAGCGCACGACCGCGGTGCCGCCCGGCAGGCCCTGGACGGCGACGAGGACCTCGCGGCCGTCGGCGTGGGCGACGCTGAGGCTGCCCCGCTGGGCGGCCAGGCGCACCGCGGGCGTCGCCGCGACCTGGGCGCCGATGACGCTGCCGTCGCCGAGGAACACCGTCACCGGGTGCGCACCGTCCACATTGGCCTGCTCGACGGTGAGCCGCAGCGCGTTCGCGTCCGCGGTGGCCACGAGCGCGGCCAGGGACCGCGCCTGCGTGGTGGCAGCGGCCACTGCGCGGTCCTCGGCGGCCGAGCGCAGCAGCAGCGCGAGCGGCACGAGGAAGGCCACGAGCATCAGGGCCATCGCGGCCGCGACGAGCAGGGCCAGCCGGCGTCTCATGTCAGGCCGAACCGCACGCCGACGCGCCGCACGGTGTGGATGCGCCGCGGCTCCTGGGCCGTCTCGCCGAGCTTGCGCCGCAGCCACGACAGGTGCACGTCGACGGTCTTGTCGGCCGCCGTGTAGGCCACCTGCCACACCTCGGTCAGCAGCTCCCGCTTCGTGACCACCTCGCCGGCCCGGGCGACCAGGTAGTGCAGCAGGTCGTACTCCCGCGGCGTGAGCTCCAGCGCGGCCCCGTCGAGGGTCGCCGTGCGGGCCCGCGGGTCGATCCGCACCCCGTCGGCCTCCACGACGAGCGAGACCGGCTCCGGCCGGGCCGTCCGGCGCAGCACGGCCCGGATCCGGGCGTCGATCTGCTCGGCCCCGTAGGGCTTCACCACGTAGTCGTCGGCCCCGGCGTCCAGGGCCCGCACCATCTCGCCCTCGGTGCGCCGGGCGGTGACCACGATCACCGGCACCTGGCTGACCGCCCGGAGCATGCGCAGCGCCTCGCGCCCGTCGAGGTCGGGCAGCCCGAGGTCGAGCAGGACCACGTCGGGCGCCTCGGCGACGGCGAGCTTGAGCCCGTCGAGGGCGGTCGCCGCCGCCACGACCACGTGCCCCCGCCCCGCGAGCGCCTTCAGGACCCCGGTGCGAATCGTCGCGTCGTCCTCCACGATCAGCACCTTCGCCATAGGGCGAGCTTAACCGCGCGTTATCGTCGTGCGGCGGACACTGGAGGCATGCGAATGCGCTGGCCCTTGGCGATCGCGGCGTGGCTGGCGGCCGCGGCGCTGGCGACGGCCGCCTCGATCGGGGCGGTGGGCTCGCTGAGCCGCGGCCTCTTCGGCCCCTCGGACGAGGCCATGAGCGAGGCCGACGTCGAGGCCTACCTGACCCCGACGCCCGCGGGCAGCCCGACGCCCGCGGGCAGCCCCACCTCCGCCCCGTCGGCGACGCCCACCGGGACGAGCCGCGCGCTGAGCACCGCCGGGGGCAGCCTCGTGGCCTCGTGCCCGGGCGGGCAGGCCTATCTCGACTCCTGGATCCCGAGGGCGGGGTTCGAGGCCGACCACGTGCAGCGGGGCCCGGCGGCCGCGGCGTCGCTGCGGTTCAAGGCGCGCTCGGGCGGTGGCTCGGTGCGGGCCCAGGTGACGTGCGCCGGGGGCGAGCCGGGGCTGACGATCCTCGGCGACGACTGAGTACCTTTCACGCCCCTCGCACGGCCGCGGCCGCCCGCGGCGCGAAAACCGTTATCGATCCGTCCGGCCGGCATCTCTCGTAGCGACTCCCCACGAGAGAAAGGACCGTTCGATGCGAAAGAGCGTCGTGCTCGTGGTCGCCGCCGCCGCGGGACTGCTCGCCACCGCGGTCGCGGTCTGGCCCGCCGAGGCCGCGACCACCCCGGTCGCCGGCGGCACGTACACCCTCGCCTCCGGCGCGTCCGGCAAGTGCCTCACCGTCAGCGGCACCGGGACGGCCAACGGCGACCCGCTGGTCCAGGTCGCGTGCGCCAACCAGCAGTTCAAGGTCGTCGCCCAGAACGGCGCCTACGGCCTGACCAGCGTCGCGAGCGGCAAGTGCGTCGACGTGCCGAACTCGTCCACCACCGCCGGCACCCAGCTGTGGCAGTGGACGTGCGGGGCCAGCGCGAACCAGACCTGGCAGCTGACCGCCTCGACCGCGGCGGCCGGGAAGTACCTCGTCAAGAGCGCGCAGAGCGGCCTGTGCATCAGCGACAAGGACGGCTCGACCGCCGGCAACAACCCGATCGTGCAGGAGAGCTGCTCCGACATCGCGCGGATGCAGTGGGCCTTCAACCTCGTGAGCGCACCGCCGCCGAGCGGGCCGGTCGTGGCGTTCCCGGGGGCGGTCGGCTTCGGGGCGGCGGCCACCGGCGGCCGGGGCGGCAGCGTCTACCACGTGACGAACCTCAACGACAGCGGCTCGGGCTCGTTCCGCGACGCGGTGAGCGCGTCGAACCGCATCGTGGTGTTCGACGTCGGCGGGTACATCACCCTGTCCTCCGCCGTCTCCGTCAAGAGCAACCTGACGATCGCCGGGCAGACCGCCCCCGGCGGCGGCATCGGCATCATGGGGCGGGAGGTCTCGTTCGCGAACTCGGCCAACGTGATCGTGCGCAACGTCCGCTTCCGCCAGGGCGACCTCGACCCGGACGAGAAGAAGAGCGGGCTGAACTTCTACAACGGCAGCACGCTCATCTTCGACCACGTGTCGATCGAGTTCGCGCAGTGGAACAACATCGACTCGGTCGGCGCCACGAACATCACCGTGCAGTGGTCGATCGACGCCGACCCGATCGGCCAGCAGTTCGCCGCGCACACCGAGACCGGGCCCTACACCTGGTACAACAACCTCTTCGCCAACGCGCACAACCGCTGCCCGCTGGCCAAGGCGAACACGCAGTACATCAACAACGTCGTCTACGACTACCAGGCCGGCTACACCGCCGGGAACTCCAGCGGCCACTTCACCCACGACGTCATCGGCAACTACTTCGTCACCGGGCCGCGCACGACGAACGCGAGCAACGCGTACTACCAGATGGGCAACCAGGCGGTCTACAACTCGGGCAACGTCATCGACTCGAACAAGGACGGCGCCCTCAACGGCTCCGCCCTCGGCCTCGGCGGCGGCGCGACCGCGCTGTCGAGCCCGTGGTCGGCGACGACCAGCGGCATCCCGGCCACGAGCGCGGCGACGGCCTACGCCAACGTCGTGGCCAAGGCCGGCGCGCTGCCCCGCGACCAGGTCGACACCCTCGTGGTGCGGGACGTGCAGTCGCTGGGCAAGTCCGGCGACCTGTGGGCGCACCAGACGAGCACGGGGCTGGCGAACAACGGCTACGGCACCATCGCCGGCGGCACCGCGCCCGCCGACACCGATCGAGACGGCATGCCCGACGCGTGGGAGAGCGCCCACGGCCTCAACCCGGCCAGCGCGAGCGACGCCACCGGCGACTTCGACCACACCGGCTACACGAACGTGGAGAAGTACGTCAACGGCCTCCTCGACGGGACTTACCACTAGGAATTGAGGTGTCCCGCGCCGGGCGCACCTGGCCCGGCGCGGGACTTGCCGCTACGCTGGTGCGCGATGGCTACCAACGTGAGATTGGGGGTCCCGTCCGCAAAAGGTGAGTGCTGATGCACCCATCCCTTGCGAACGGAGAGACCCGGCTCGACCTGTGGCTGCGGGTGCGTGAGTTCGCCGTCCCGCCGCCGATGATCGAAACGTCCACCGCCCGGCGCCTCGCCGGAGACTGGGCCGGAGCCTGCGCGGCCGCCCGCGTCGACGTGGACCTCAACCTGCGGTCACTCGCCCGCCTGCGCGGCCCCGACATAGCCGCGCGCGTCCGCGCCGACCTGCGCCACCTCGCCCCCGACCTGCTGCGCTGGCACCTGCCGCGGATCGGCCCCGGCGGCCTGCTGCGGCCCGGGCTCACGATCGCGCTGGCCCGCTACGACGCGGAGCTGCACCTGGTCGTCCGCACCCCGCCGGCGTGGGCCGCGGGCGGGCAGCGCTTCAGCCTGGCCCTGTGGGACGGCACCGGCGGCGGCCCGCACCCGGACCGGTACTTCCGCCTCGACCTGCACCGCCACCTCTGGGACGCCCGGCGGTCCGGTGAGCTGCGCGCCCGGGCCCGGCCCGACTGGGCGGCCGAGGCGGCGCTGCTGCGGACCGGCGGCCCGGTGCTCGTGAGGGCCGCGGGGCGACGGCTGCTCCTCGACCCCCGAACCGGCACGACCCGGCCGGCCCGCACCCGCGACGGCCGCGTGCCCGTGCTCCCGCACGCCTCCACCTATCCGGCGCCCGACCTGGAGCTGCTGGAGGCGGACGCGATCGACCCGGGCGCCCTGCACCCGCTGGTCGCCGAGGCGCTGGCTCCGGGTTCGGTACTGCTTCCCGGGCCGGAACCGGGCGCCGCCACGAGGCTCGTCGAGTGCCGGGGCGCGGAGCATCGCATCGCGCTCGTCGACGGCGTGCTGACCGCGCTCGACCACGACCCGGCCCAGCTGCGCCGCGAGGAGCTGCTGGTCGCGCTGGGCGGGCCGCCGCTGCCCTGCCTGCGCGCCATCGACCTCGTGCACCGCACGCCCGAGCGCCTGGACGACATCCGGGCGCGGCTCGACCACGGCGACGCGGCCGGTGCGCTGGCCGCCGTCGAGAGCCTGCTCGGCCCGAACGCGCTGCTACGCGCCGGGGCCCTGCGCGAGGCCCTGGAGGCCGCCGCGCGGCAACGCATCCTGCATGGACTTTTCCGTAACGGCCTGACTCCCACAAGGTGATGCCAATGCCTACTTTGGACACTGCCGCCGATCTGCTGAAGCTGTTGTACGACACCGAGACCGAGCACCGCGGCGACACCCAGCTCGAGGCGCTCACCCTGGCCGTGGCCGCGGACCTGCCCGTGCTGCTGTGGGGCGAGCCCGGCATCGGCAAGACCGCCGCCCTCAACCAGCTCGCGGAGGCGCTCGACCTGCCGCTCACCACCGTCATCGCGAGCGTGCACGAGCCCTCGGACTTCGCCGGGCTGCCGGTGCTCGGCGACGACCCGGCCGTGCAAGGGGTGCCGATGGCCCCTCCCGACTGGGCCGTGCGGCTGGTGCGGGCCGGGCGCGGGCTGCTGTTCCTCGACGAGCTGTCGACCGCTCCGCCCGCCGTCCAGGCCGCGCTGCTGCGGGTGGTGCTGGAGCGGCGCGTCGGGGCGCTCACGCTGCCGGAGGGGGTGCGGATCGTGGCCGCGGCCAACCCGCGCGGGTCCGCGGCCGACGGATGGGAGCTCAGCGCGCCGCTCGCCAACCGGTTCGTGCACCTGCAGTGGGCGTTCCAGCACGACGTCGTCGTGCGCGGGCTCGGCGGGGTCTGGCCCCGGGCGCAGCTGCCCGAGCTCGACCCGGGGCGGCTGGGCGAGGCGGTCGCCTTCGCGCGAAGGGCCGTGTGCGGGCTGCTGGCGGCCCGGCCCAAGCTCGTACACCAGCTGCCGTCGAGCGAGACGCGCCGCGGCGGGGCGTGGCCGTCGCCGCGCAGCTGGGACATGACGCTGCGCCTGATCGCGTTCGGCACGGCCGCCGGAGCGTCCCGGGAGGCGCTGTCGATGCTGGTCCGCGGGGCGGTCGGCGACGGGCCGGGCCTGGAGCTGCTGGCGAGCCTGGACCGGATGGACCTGCCGGACCCCGAGGAGCTTCTGGCCGAACCCGATTCCGCGGTACTGCCCGACCGCGGCGACCTGCGCCAGGCGGTCCTCGACGCCGTCGTCGACGCGGTCCGGCGCCGCCCGTCGCGGGAGCGCTGGGACGCGGCCTGGGCCGTGCTCGCCGGGGCCCTGTCGACCGGCGCGCCCGACCTCGTCGTCGTGCCCGCGCAGACCCTGGCCGCGCTGCGCGAGGACGACTGGGAGCTGCCCGCCTCCATCGAGCGCCTGGCCGGCGTCGTGTCCATCTCCCTGGCGGCGGCCCGCTGATGGACTCGGCGAAGCTCTACGCGGCGCGGCTGTTCGCCACCCGCGCCCGGCCGTACCTCGCGAGCGCGCTGTTCGCCCTGCACCCGGTCGAGTCGCGGCTCGTGCCGACCATGGGCGTCGACCGGTACTGGCGCTGCTACGTGAACCCGGCCTTCGTCGACGCCACCCCGCTGGAGGAGCTCGCCGCGGTGTGGGTGCACGAGGTCTCGCACCTGCTGCGCGACCACCACGGCCGCGGCGACCGGATCGCCGCGGCCGAGGGCCTCGACGGGCCGGGCGAGCGGCTGCGGATGAACATCGCGGCCGACTGCGAGATCAACGACGACGCGTTCGGCGACGGGCTGCCGGCGCCCGAGGGCGCGGTGTACCCGCACCGGCTCGCGCTGACGCCGGGGCAGCTCATGGAGGAGTACCTGCCGCAGTTCCGGCTCGGGCCGCACACCCAGGACCACGCGTGGCTGGACTGCGGCAGCGGCGCGGACGGGCTCGCGCGCCCCTGGGACCTCGGCCCCGCCGGGGCGCACGGGCTGAGCCCGCAGGAGCGCGACGCGGTCCGGTTCCGGGTGGCGCAGGCCATCCGGGGCGCGCCCGGCAGCGCCCCGGCGGGCTGGCAGCGCTGGGCCGACGAGGCGTTCCACCCGCCGCAGCCGTGGCGGCGGCTGCTGGGCGCGGCCGTGCGCACGGCGGCGGCGAGCGCGGGGGCGGGGGACGACTACACGTACGGCCGCCCGGCCCGCCGCTCGGCCGCGCTCCCCGGCGTCGTGCTGCCGAGCCTGCGCCGCCGCCCGCCCCGCGTCTGCGTCGTCATCGACACCTCCGGCTCGGTCAGCGACGCCGAGCTGGGCAGCGCGATCCTGGAGGTCGCGGCCATCGGCCGCGCCGTCGGCGGCCGCCGCGACCTCGTCACCGTGCTGCCCTGCGACGCGGCCGCGCCGCTGGCGTTCACGCTGTGCCGGGCCGAGGGCATCGCGCTGGTCGGCGGGGGCGGGACCGACCTGCGGGCCGGCTTCGAGCGCGCGCTGCGGCAGAGCCCGCGGCCGGACGTGGTCGTGGTGCTGACGGACGGGCAGACGCCGTGGCCGGAGCGGGCGCCGCGGTGCCGCACGGTGATCGGCCTCTTCGCGCGCCCCTCCCGGTGGGACGAGGACGACCCCGACTACGTGCCCGATTCCCCGCCCGAGTGGGCGAAGGTGGTCACGATCGGCTGAAGGCGCGGCCCGTCGTCAGGACCAGGCGAGGGAGGACCTGGTGCGCCAGTAGTCGTCCGGCGGTTCAGGGTCCGGGTCGCGGGCGGGGGCCGTGCCCAGGGCGCGCAGGTTGCTCGTGAGCTGGGCGATGGTGGCGGCTCCGGACAGTACGACATCCGTGAACGGCTCGGCGAGCACCGCCGCCAGGGCCTCGGCGTCGCGGGCGGCGAGGCGGCCGTTGGCCATGCCCTCCTTGACGATGACGCGGCGGCCGTCGGCGTGGGCCTCGCGCAGGGCCGGGCCCGCGGAGCGCTCGAGCAGGTTCCACGTCGCCTGTACCGTCCGGAAGAGCGGCGCCCCGTCCACCTCGACGCGCAGGGCCGCGCGGATCGCCTCGGCCTGGCCCGGGCCGCTCACCGAGAGCCCGACGGTGACGCCGGTCGCGGCCAGGTCCGCGAGGAGCCGGTGCAGCGCGCGGTCGGTGAGCGCGGGGCTGCCGGGCGTGACCGAGTGGATCTGGTACAGGTCCAGGCGATCGCCCAGCACCGCGCGGGACTCGGCGAGCTGGCGCTCGAAGGTCGCGGGGGAGTGGTCCTTGGCCTCGTGCACCTCGGCGTCCACGCGCCAGCCGGCGGTGTAGGTGTACCCCCACTTCGAGCCGACCACCACGTCGTCGTGCCCGGGGAGCCAGGCGGCCAGGAACTCCTCGGCGCGGCCGTAGGACCGCGCGACGTCGACGTAGCGGACCCCGGCGGCGTACGCGGCGTCGAGCAGCTCGTGGCTGCGGCGGCGCAGCGCGTCGACCGAGCGCTGCGCGGGCAGGTCGTGGTCGCGGCCCAGGTTGATGTAGCCGGGCCGCCCGACGGCGGCCAGGCCGAGGCCCATGCGGCAGGACGGCGCGATGAACGGCATCAGGCGGGCTGCAGGTGCTCGGCCAGGATCGCCAGGTGGGTCCGGCGGGCGGCGGTGTGCCGCGCCAGGCCCTGTTCGGTGAGGTTCACGAACACGCCGCGGCGGTCGGCCTCGCACAGCGCGCGGGCGACGAGGCCGTGCTTCTCCAGGCGGGCGACGGCGCGGGAGAGGGCGCTCTGGCTCAGGTACATGTCGGCGGCGAGGTCCTGCATGCGGCGCTTCTCACAGTCCTGCGCGACGAGCCGGTCGAGGATCTCGAACTCGCTCAACGTCAGGCCGTGCTCGTCCGACAGCGCCCGCTCCAGGTGGCCCGCGACCTCGTTGTAGCTGGTCAGCAGCGAGCGCCAGCGCTCGATCAGGGCTCCCTCGGACCTCATGGGCGGCATCCTACTCCCTCGCCCAAGATATTGCACACGCATTAAATGTACGAGGATTTAGTGCGTGGACATTGAATGTGCATGCATCTAGTGTCGCCTCTCGTGACCATGACCCTGACGCAAGCCGAGCGAACCCGGACCCCGCAGCGACTCTGGGGCGTGCTCGCGGTGCTGTGCGCCGTGCTGTTCCTCGACGGCCTCGACGTCTCGATGGTCGGCGTGGCGCTCCCGTCGATCGGCGCCGAGCTCGGCCTGTCCACGACCTCGCTGCAGTGGATCGTCAACGGCTACGTGCTCGGGTACGGCGGCCTGCTCCTGCTCGGCGGCCGTACCGCGGACCTGCTCGGCCGGCGCCGCGTCTTCCTCGTCGCGCTCGGCGTCTTCGCCGTGGCCAGCCTCGTCGGCGGGCTCGTCGACGACGGCGGCCTGCTGATCGCGACCCGCTTCGTGAAGGGCCTCGCGGCCGCGTTCACCGCCCCGACCGCCCTGTCCATCCTCACCACCACGTTCCCGGAGGGCCCGGCCCGCAACCGCGCGCTGTCGGTGTTCTCGGTCTTCGGCGCGAGCGGCTACTCCTCCGGCCTCATCCTCGGCGGCCTGCTCACCAGCGTCGGCTGGCGCTGGACGTTCCTGATCCCGGTGCCGCTCGCGGTCGCGGCCCTGGCCGCGGGCGTCGCCCTCATCCCGCGCGACCGCCCCGCGGCCGACGGCGGTCACGACCTGGTGGGCGCCGCGACGCTGGTCGGGGGCATGCTGCTGTCGGTGTACGCCGTCGTCTCCGCCCCGGCCCGGGGCTGGCTGCACCCGGCGACCCTCGGGCTCGCCGCGGCCGCGGTGGCGCTGCTGGCCGCGTTCCTCGTCGTCGAGCGCCGCGTGCCCCATCCGCTCATCCGGCTGAGCATCCTGCGGGCCGGCTCCATCGTGCGGGCGAACCTGGGCATGGTGGCGCTGTTCGGGTCGTACCTCAGCTTCCAGTTCATGATGACGCTGTACCTGCAGGACATCCTGCACTGGTCGCCGCTGCGCATGGCGCTCGCCCTGTTGCCGGCGGGCCTGCTGGTCGCGTTCGGGTCGCCCTTCGTGGGGCGGCTGATCACGCGCTTCGGCACCGCGCCCCTCATCACGGGCGCGATGCTCTCGATGAGCCTCGGCTACGGCTGGTTCCTGCTCACCGCCGGCGACGCCCCGCACTACGCGATCACGACGCTGCCGACGATGCTTCTGCTGGGCGGCGGCTTCGCGTTCGGCTTCAGCTCGATCATGGCCCAGGCCACGGACGGCATCGCGGACGCCGAGCAGGGCCTGGCCTCCGGGCTCGTGCAGACCTCGGGCCAGGTGGGCGCGGCGCTGGTCCTCGCCGTGGTGACGGCCCTGGTCGCGGCGGCGAGCCCGGCCTCGCGCGCGGACTTCAGCCAGTTCCACCCGGGCGTCAACCTGGTGACCGGCGTGGCCGTGGTCGGACTACTGCTGAGCCTGACGCCGCTGGTCCTGCGCCGCCGCTAGAAAGCCCTCGGGATCGTCGGCGTAGCACCGCACCTCGGTGACCGGCCCGCTCGCATCGTCCACGGTGGTCGGTTCGCGCAGCACGACCTCGACGTTGGTCTGCCCCGAGACCGGAATCGACAGCGCGCGCCCGGCGGCGTGCTCCTCGACCTGCAGCATCTCGCTGCCGGCGAGGAGCCGCCGCCGGGCGCGCACCTCGGCGATCGCGGCGCGCGGAACCGTGAGATCGGCGAAGAGGCTGTGCCGGATGCGGATGCCGTCGTCGGTGAGCCGGTGCGGATACACCCGGTAGGACGCGACGATGCCGAGCATCCACAGCAGCCCGTACACGCTGAGCACGTCGACCACGACACGCACGACGAGCCACGGCAGGATGAGGTGCACGGCCACGGTCTCGACCGCGGAGACGATCACGAACGCCCACAGCAGCGGCCGGACCGGCCCGGCGTAGCCGAACCCGTCGCGCGGGCCGCGCCGGGTCACCCACCGGATCAGCGCCTGCCACATCCGCCGTTCGAGCGCCGCGTACCGCCGCATCCGGCTTGGGGGACTGGTCATCCACGCACCCTTTTCAGGATCTCGGCGAGTCCGCGGCCGAGCGCGTCGAGCCGCTCGGCGGGCATGTCGTCGAACAGCAGGCCCGCGAACTCCCGCTGCTCGTCCTCGAGCCGCTCCACCAGGCGCGTGCCGGCCGGGGTGAGTGTGACGAGCGTCGCCCGCCGGTCGGTGGGGTGCGGCTCGCGCGTGACGTGGCCGGCGGCGGCGAGGCCGTCGACGAGGCCGGTCACGTTGCGCGGGGTGACGGCCAGCGCCGTGGCGAGCTCCCGCTGCGTCACCGGCCCGCGGGCGCGCAGCGCCCACAGCACCCCGGCGCGCGCGGCGGTGAGATCGTCATGGGCGAGCCGTCGCTGCATGTCGTCGCCGACGAACACGACGAGCTCGAGCAGCAGCCCGAGCACGCCCTCCGGCTGGGTAATGATGTGCCTCCTACATAGTGTAGTGGCTTCACTATATCCGCCCGGCTAGCCCTCCGCGAGGGCCCAAGCGGCTGATGCCCGCCTTCCCGGAGGTAAGCGGTGGTCGCCCCGCTTGCCGACCTCGCCGTCGGCAAGGGTGTTCGATGGCTGCCGCGATCAGGCAGCCGATCTCAGGCCGCCGTGAGATGACTTCTGGCTCGTCGACGATGCCTGCTGTTCAATCGCTCGGCCTTCTGCAGCAAGTACCTCCCGCCTGAGCGCTGCTGCCTGCTCAGTGCGGCGCGGGGGCGGTCAGACGGCGATGGCGTGGGAGACCTTCCACGCGCCGGCGATCGGGATCATCGTCAGCACCACGCGGTTCTGGTCCACCTTCTCGCCCGTGATGTTGGCGTTGCGGCGGTACTGGTTCACGTAGAGCAGCAGCTCGACGCGTGAGGGCGCGGCGGTCACCACGCCCGTCGCCGAGACCGACGCGCGCACGATCGCCTGCTCCGCCACCGCGTTCGACTTCAGCGCCGCCGTCGTCTGGGCGTACTCGTCGGCGAAGCCGCCCGTCGTGAAGCCCTTCCCGTTGGCCACGCTCGCGTCGAAGCTGCGGTAGTCGTAGGAGAAGATGGCCTGTGCCGCGGCGTTGGCGGCGGCCGTGGACTGGCGCACGGCCACGTCCCGGCGGTGGTGCTCGTCCGAGTAGTACCAGCCGGCGCCGGCCAGGCCCAGGGCCACCACGATTGCCGCCACCAGCGCCCAAGAGCGACGAGTCATGACTGTATCCCTCTCACCCGACGAACTGGAGCTTGGCGACCCGCCAGCGACCCGAGTCGCGGTCGCGGGCCATGTCCACCTGGATGCGGTAGTGCGAGGCGCGGCCCTCCGGGGCCTTGCTGTTGCGCACCGTCGCGTCGACGGCCACGAGGACCACCGCCGCGTCGCGGTCGCCCGAGACGAGGGCGGCCCGCAGCACGGTGCCCTTCGAGTCCACGTTGTTCTCCACCACGGCGGCGCGGACCTGGGCCTGGCCGCGGGTGAACTCGTCGCGGAAGTCGCCCGTCGCGCCGGCCACGATCCGCTGCAGGTCGCGGTCGACGCTCGCCGCGCTCACCGAGACGAAGTCGACCGTCGTCTGCTTGGCCGCGGCCAGCGCCTGCTGGTGGGCCCGGTCCAGGGTGCGGGCGTCGTACCAGCGGTTGCCCAGCACCGCGGCCGCGGCCACCGCCGCGCAGACCAGCAGGGTCAGCAGCGCCGTGGTGAGCGACGGGCGCGCGAGCCGGAAGCGGGGCTTCGGCTCCCGGCGCCGCACCGAGCGGGCGGGCCCCCGCCGGTGCGGCGCCGTTCGCCGGCGAGGACGCTTCCCGGCGTCATCCTCGTCGAGAGCAACGTCTGTGTCGTCCGCAGTGGACTTGAGCTCCGTGACGACCGGCGACAGCACCTCGGGCTCCTCGTCCAGGTGGGACAGGACGTGGGTGAGGGTGTCGCGGCGCTTGGGGATCCGGCGGCGGGTGGCGGCCCGCTGCCGGACGCTTCGGGGGGCGGCGGGGGAGTCGGCGCCGCCCGGCACGAGCCGCAGGCCGCGCTCAGGGGATTCGGACACGGAAGCCTCCAACCAACGTCATGGTGCGAGCCCGGCGAGCAGCAGTTGTTTCCAGGACTGGTCCCCGGCCAGCGCGTACTGCCCGCCGGTCGACCCGAACAGCAGCGGGTTGCCGTCCGAGCCGAGCACGGTGCCCGACCCGGGGTCGTACGAGGGGTCATACGCGGGGTCGCCCGACGAGCCGGGGCGCGGCGCGTTGTTGGTGCCCCGCACGCTCGAGCCGGCCGCCTGATCCGCGCCGCTGCAGCGCGTCGAGCCCGCGTACTTGCACGGCGGCGGATCGTCCACATTGAGCACGAGCCCGAAGTGGGCCCTCCCGTCGCCGGGCGTGACCGTGAAGCCACCGGAGACGGCGAGCGGGTACACCACCAGGATCTGCTCGATGCCGGGCAGGCGCCGGGCCGCGACCCCGTTCACGGCGATGAGGTTGCCCAGCAGCGGGCCGATCGACGGCTCGACCCCGTGGAGCAGGGAGACGAGCTCGCGCGCGGCGGGCGGCGCGTCGGCGATGATGCGGCGCAGGTCGGCGTCGGAGGAGCGCAGCGTCTCGGCGATGCGGGCCAGGCCGGACGCCCACTGCCGGATCGCCTCGGCCGAGTCCTGCTGGGTCCGCAGCACCGTGCGGCCGTCGGCGAGCAGCGTGCGGGTCTGGGGCAGGGTCGCGGTAGCCGAGTCGAGGATCGCCTCGCTCGCGTCGAGCAGGTGCCGCAGCGCCTGCTCGTTGCCCTCGAACGCGGTGCCGAGCTCGTCGATGACGACGCTCAGCGCCTTCGGGTCCACCGACTGTACGAGCGCGTCGAGGTTGGCCAGCAGCGTCTCCGGCGCGAGCGGGACGCCGGTGCGCTCGCGGGGGATGACCGAGCCGTCGCGCAGGTACGGGCCGGTGTCGCCGTCCGGGCGCAGGTCCAGGAACTGCTCGCCGACCGCCGAGCGCTGCCCGACCACGGCCCGGGTGCCGGCCGGGACGAGCACGCCGTCGTCGAGATGCAGCCGGGCGCGGGCGCCGGCGTCGTGCAGCGTCACGGACTCGACCCGGCCCACGGGCACGCCGCGGTAGGTGACGGGCGCGTTCGGGAAGAGCCCGCCGGCCTGGGCCAGATCGGCGTAGACGACGGTGCCACGGCCCAGCAGGCGATCGCCCAGGCCGACGTACTCCAGCCCGACGTACACCATCCCGACGAGCCCGACCACGAGGAAGGCGAGCACCTGCAGCTTGGTGGAGCGACCGATCACGGCAGCAGCCCTCCGCCCAGAACGTCGGTGAGGCCGCCCTGCTGCCCGTTGGTCTGGCCGGTCACCGGGGCCAGCAGGCAGGCGGGGGACAGCGCGGTGCCCGGCGGCAGCAGCGTGCCGGGCGGGAAGACGGTGCCGGGCGGCACGATCCCGCCGGGCGGGATCAGGCTCCCCGCCGGCGCCTTGCTGCCCGGGGGCAGGATCTGGCAGTCCTTCGGCAGCTCGCAGCCCTTCGGCGGCACCCAGCCGGGCGGCAGCAGACCGCCGATCGGCAGGCAGCCCAGCGGGAGCACGCCGACGATCGGCGGGGTGGTGACCGGCGGCTTCGTCTTGTCCGTCGTACCGCCCTTCGGCTGCGAACCGGACGAGGACTGGCCGGCGGGGGACGAGGCCTGAGCCGGGGGAGCGGTCTGCACGAGCAGGTTGGACAGGATCGTGGTGGCGTCGAGGTCGGCGGTCGCGCCGAGGTTCACGTAGTCGCCGACGATCGCGCCGCTGACGTTGGGCGGGAACGGGAACGACAGCAGGAAGTCCAGCGACTTCGGCAGCGCGTCCCCGGCCTTCACCAGCTGCTCGAGGAGTGGCTGGAGCGCCTTGAGCGAGGCCAGGGTGTCGTCCCGGCTCTGCTCGATCACGCGGGTGCCGACCTTGCCCAGGTCCCCGAGCGCGGTCAGGGTCGCGGTGAGCTGCTCGCGCTGCTCCTCGAGCACGGTCAGCCCGGGGGCCAGCGACGACAGGGCGGTACCGATGACGTCGCGCTGCTTGGACAGGGACGTGGTGAGCCGGTCCAGCGCGTCGAGGGCCCGCACGATGTCGGCCTTCTGCGCGTCGAGCCCGCCGACGAACGTGTCGAGCTGGTGCAGGGCGTCCTTCGCGGCCGGCTCGCGGCCCTGGAACGCCTTGGCCAGCTCCTCGTTGATCGTTTTGAGCTGGGCCAGCCCGCCGCCGTTGAGCAGCATGCCGAGCGCGGCGAGCACCTCCTCGACCTCGGCCGAGCGCCGGGTGCGGCTCAGGGGCACGACCGAGCCGTCGCCGAGCCTGCCCTGGGGCGCCTCGGTCGTCGGGGCCTCCAGGGCCACGTACTTCTCGCCGAGGAGGCTGGTCTGGCGCACCGCCGCGGTGGCGTTGCCGGGCAGGCTCACCTTCTGGTCGACCCGCAGCCGCACCCGGGCGGTCCAGCCGGACAGCGAGATCTGCTCCACGCTGCCGACGGTCACGTCGTTCACCTTCACGGCGGCCTGCGGGACGAGGTCGAGGACGTCGGAGAACTCGGCGGTGACCGAGAAACCGTCGCCGGCCGGCGCGCCACCGGGGAGGTTGCAGCCCCCCACGAGCAGGCAGGCCGCGATGACCAGTACCCGTCTCATCGCACACCCCGCAGGATCCCGCCCAGGGTCAGGTCCTGGGTGACCTCGGGCAGCACCGGCAGCGCGGGAGCCTTGGACTGGGCCGCGGGCGTCGAAGGAGACTGCGCCGGGGCGGCCGCCGGGAGGCCCGGGGTCTGGCCGAGCGCGATGCACTCCTTCGGCAGCTGCGGGACGGCCTGCCGCAGGACGCTGCACACATAGGTGGCCGCGTCGTAGGGGCCGAGGGCGTCGTCGCGGGTGTCGAGGGTGCCGGAGCGCGGGTTGTACGCGAGGTTGAGGTTCGACAGCGCGAGCGGCGCCAGGTCGAGGATCTGGATGATCGCCTTCTGCTGCTTGGCGAGGATGCCGGTGACGTCCGCGAGGGCGTCCACGTTGGACACCAGCTCGTCCTTGTTGTCCCGGATGAACGCGGTGACCTGCGACAGCGCCGTGGCCAGCCCGCGCAGGGCCGCGGCCAGGTCGTCGCGCTCGCCGGCGAGCTGCCCGGCGACCTCGGCGAGGCGCTGGTTGAACCCGCGCACCGCGGCGTCGCTCTGGGCCAGGGCGGTCGTGAACGTCTGCAGGTTGACCAGCGTGCCGAAGAGGTCCTGGCGGCCGTCGGCGACCGTGGTCAGCGCCTTGTCGAGCCCCTCGATGGTGGTGTGCAGGTTGTCGCCGTTGCCCCGCAGGTTGGCCTGGCCGGTCTGCACGAGCTGCTTGAGCGCGCCGTCGGCGTTGGCGCCGCCGGGGCCGAGGGCCTCGTTGAAGTCGTTGAGGGCCTTGTAGATGTCGTCGATCTCCATCGGCACGGCGGTGCGCTCGACGGGGAGGTCCGCGCGGTCGGCCAGGGCCGGGCCGCTCGTGTAGGCGGGGGTCAGCTGGACGTACCGATCGCTGACCACGCTCGGCGGGATGATCAGGGCCCGCGCGTCGGCCGGGATGGGCCAGCCGGCGTCGTAGGTCATCTCCACGCGGACCGTCCGGCCCTGCGGGATCACCGCCGTCACCTCGCCGATGCCGACCCCGAGCACCCGCACCGAGGAGCCCTCGTGGATGCCGACCGTGCGGGTGAAGTGGGCGACGAGGCGCCGCTGGGGGTGCCCGGTGGCGGCGATGACGAGGGCCACGGCCGCGCCCACGAGCACGGCGGCGGCGAAGGCGATGATGCGCTTGCGGGTCATGTCAGCCACCACTCCCGGGCAGGAGACCGGCGAGGTAGGAGTCGAACCAGCGCCCGTTGCCGGTGACGTTGGCGAACGCGGCCACGAACGGCCCCATCCGCTGCAGCGTGAGCTCCAGGTTGTCGCGGTTGCGCTGCAGGATGCCGACGACCCCGCGCAGCTCCTTGAGGGCCGGCTCCAGCCGCTGCTTGTTGTCCGACACCACCCCGGCCAGCTGGTTGGCCAGGGCGTTGGTCCCGACGAGCAGGTCGTGGATCGCGTCCCGGCGCTTGCTCACCTCGGTCAGCAGCGCGTCCCCGTCGGCGACGAGCTTGCGGAACTCCTCGTCGCGCTGGGCCAGCACCCCGGTCACCTCGTGGGCGCGGGTCAGCAGCGTGCGCAGCTCGGCGTCGCGGTCGGAGACGGTCTTCGACAGCCGCGACAGCCCGTCCAGGGAAGCCTGCACGCTGCCCGGGGTGTCGGCGAAGGCCTGGGCCAGGGTGGTGAACGCGTCCGCGAGCTGGGTGCTGTCGATCTGGTCGAGGGTGTCGGCGAGCCCGGTGACCGCCTGCACCACGTCGAACGGGGCGGCGGTGCGCTCGAGCGGGATCTCGGCGTCCTCGGCCAGCGTGCCGCCGCCGGCGGGCTCCAGCGCGAGGTACTTCTGCCCGAGCACGGTCTTGATGCGGATCGTCGCGCGGGTGGCGGTGCCGAGCCGGACCCCGTCGTCCTCCAGCCGGAACGTCACGCGCACGTAGGGGCCGCCGCCGCCCCGGGCCAGCCCGACGCCGGTGACCTTGCCGACGCGCACGCCGGCGACCCGGACCTCGTTGCCCGGCGTGAGCCCGCTCGCGTCGCGGAACGCGGCCCGGTAGCTCGTGGCGGTCAGCCCGGTGACGGCGTCGACCTTGAACGCGCCGAGCACGAGCACGCCGAGCACGGCCAGGCCGATCGCGCCGACGACGAGCGGGTTGCGCTCCCGCAGGGGCTTCACGCGGCGCCTCCCGTGCTGCAGCGGGCGGCCGTCGAGGTGAAGGTCGCGGGGTTGACCTTCTGCCCGGCTAGCGTCACCTGGCCGTCGAAGTCGCACAGGTAGAAGTTGAACCACGAGCCGTAGGAGGCGACGCGGGTCAGGTCCGAGTACCGCTGCGGCAGTCCTTCGAGGGTCTTGTCGATGACGCCGGCGTTGTCGTTGAGCGTGCCCGACAGCGTGCCGAGCCGGTCGATGTCGGCCTGCAGGGAGGGCCGGGCGTCCTGCAGCAGCGAGGCGGTGGCCCCGGTGAGCGTGCTCGCGTTGGCGAGGGCGTCGCCGATCGCGGTCCGGTCGGCGGCCAGGCCGGAGACGAACTGCTGCAGCATGACGATCGTGGTGTCCAGGTCGTCGCGGTGCTCGTCCAGTGTGGACAGCACGCTGTTGAGGTTGGTCACGACCCGGCCGATGACCGCGTCCCGGTCGGCGAGCGTGCCGGTCAGCGACGCGGTGCTGCGCAGCAGGCTCGCGACCGTCCCGCCCTCGCCCTGCAGCACCTGGATGATCTCGTACGCGAGCTGGTTCACCGCCTGCGGGGTGAGCGCGGTGAACAGCGGCCGGAACCCGTTGAACAGCACGGTGAGGTCCAGCGCCGGGGTGGTCTGCGACTGCGGGATCGTCTGCCCGGTGCGCAGCGTCTGCCCGCCGCCGGGGCCCTCGCTGAGGGCGACATAGCGCTGGCCGACGAGGTTGCGGTACCGAATCGTCGCCCGCACGCTCGTGGTCAGCGGAATGTCGTCGTCCACGGTGAAGGCGACCTCGGCGATCCGGTTGTCGGCGACGCGGATGTCGCTGACCTCGCCGACCTTCACGCCGGCGATGCGCACGTCGTCCCCGGCGAGCAGCCCGGTGACGTCGGTGAAGCGGGCCCGGTAGCGGGTGCCGCCGCCCGAGAAGGCGCCGAGGGTCTGCGCGAGCAGGGCGGTGAGCAGGATCGTCACCGCCGCGAACGCGCCGAGCTTGAGCAGGTCCCGGATCACTTCGCGTTCACCACCACTCCGCGCAGCAGCGGGCCCCACAGCAGGATCGCGATGTCGGGCACCTCGGCCGGCGGCACGCCGGTGGCCGCGCCGATCAGCGGTTCGAGCAGCTTGCGCTCCTCCTGCGTGCCCGCCTCGGCGGAGGGCGGGGCGACCGTCCCGACCGTCCCGACCGGGAGCTTGGCGGGGCCCGGGCGGGCGGCGCCGTAGTCGTAGCCGTCGTTGATCGGCACGCCGGGCGCGGGCATCTTCGGGTCGGGCAGGCCGCGGCACTCGGGCCCGTTCCTCGCCCCGTAGACCGGCTGGTCGCCGTTGACGTACTTGCCGTTGTCCCGCGTGATCTCCAGCGTGATGTACATCCGGCCGCCGGAGAACACCTGCTCGACCCGCGGCTGCAGCGCGACCAGGCCCTGCATCAGGCACGGGTACTCCGGGGCGTACGCGGCCAGCAGCTCCAGCACCGGGCGGCTGACGTCGCCGACCTTGATGAGCTGGTCGCCGTGGCGCTGCAGGAAGTACGTCGTGGTGTCGGCCGCCGCCGTGGTGTCCGCGTAGAACGTGGCGAGCTGGGCGCGCTGGTCGACCACGGTGTCCGCGGTGACGGAGACGTTGCGCAGCAGGTCGAGCAGGTCCGGCAGGACGCCGTCGTACACGTCCAGCACCGCCGCGAGCCGCCGCACGTCCTCGGCGATGAGCGGCATGTCCTGGTTCAGGGCCTTGAGATAGTCGTCGAGGGTCACCAGGTCGCGGCCGATCTGCTCGCCCTTGCCCTCCAGGGCCGTCGCGAGCGCGCCCAAGGTCGCGGCGAGCTTGTCCGGCTGGATCGCCTGCAGCAGCGGCAGGGCGTCGTCCAGGACCCGCTCCAGTTCCAGGGCGCTCGTGGAGCGGTCCTGGCCGATGACGTCGCCGTCGCGGATGGCCCGGCCGGCGGTGCCCGGCGGCACCAGCGCCACGTATCGCTCCCCGAACAGCGTCTTGGGCAGCAGCCGGGCGCTGACCGCGGCCGGGATCTGCCCGGTGAGGGACGGGTCGAGCGCGAGCCGCAGCGTGGCGCCGGAGCCGTCGCTGCCGATGTCGCGCACCTCGCCCACCACGACGCCGTAGTACTTCACCTCGGCGCCCGGGCTCAGCTGCAGCCCAGTGTGCGCGGTCTTCAGGGTCACCCACGTGACGGGCGTGAAGACCTTGTTGTACTGCAGCACCGCCAGCCCGAGCGCGGCGGTCAGCAGCACGATGAAGGCGAGCCCCAGCAGCCGTCTCATCCGGCGATCCGTACCGTCGTCGTCGCGCCCCAGATGGCCAGCGACAGGAAGAAGTCCACGACGTTCACCGCCACGATGGCCAGCCGCACCGCGCGCCCGACGGCCACGCCCACGCCGGCCGGGCCGCCGCTCGCGGTGTACCCGTAGTAGCAGTGCACCAGCACCACGATCACGCTGAACACCAGCACCTTGCCGAACGACCACAGCACGTCGCCCGGCGGCAGGAACAGGTGGAAGTAGTAGTCGTACGTGCCCGCCGACTGTCCGAAGTAGACGATGGCCATGGTCCGCGTGGCCAGGTAGCTCGACAGCAGCCCGATCACGTAGAGCGGCATCACCGCGATGAGCCCGGCGATCATCCGGGTCGTGACCAGGAACGGCAGCGACGGCACCGCCATCACCTCGAGCGCGTCGACCTCCTCGGAGATCCGCATCGCGCCGAGCCGGGCGGTGAACCCGCAGCCGACCGTCGCCGACAGCGCCAGCGCGGCGACCAGCGGGGAGATCTCGCGGGTGTTGAAGTACGCCGAGACGAACCCGGTGAAGGCGCTGGAGCCGATCTGGTCGAGGGCCTGATAGCCCTGCAGGCCCACCTCGGTGCCGGTGAAGAACGTCATGCAGCAGATGACGCCCACGGTGCCGCCCGCCACGGCGAGCGCGCCGGTGCCGAAGCTGACCTCGGCGAGAAGGCGGAGAATCTCGCGCTTGTACCGCACGATCGCGCGCGGCGCCCAGGCGAACGCGCGCAGGTAGAACGCGAGCTGCCCGCCGAGGTCGTCGAGCCGTTGCAGGATGGCCATGTCAGCTCCCCTTCTGCGGCACGATCTGGAAGTACACGGCCGTGATGACGAAGTTGAGCGCGAACAGCAGCATGAACGTGATGACCACGCTGTGGTTCACCGCGTCCCCGACCCCCTTCGGCCCGCCCTTCGCGGTCATCCCCTTGTACGAGGCCACGAGCGCCGCCACCGCGCCGAACACGAGCGCCTTGATCTCGCCGACGACGAGGTCCGGCAGCTGCCCGAGGGCCTGGAAGCTGGCGAGGTACGCGCCCGGCGTGCCGTGCTGCAGCACCACGTTGAAGAAGTAGCCGCCCGACACCCCCACGACGCTCACGAGCCCGTTGAGCAGCACCGCGACCAGCATCGTGGCCGCCACCCGGGGCGCGACCAGGCGGTGCAGCGGGTCGATGCCCAGCACCTCCATCGCGTCGAGCTCCTCGCGGATCTTCCGCGCGCCCAGGTCGGCGCAGATCGCCGAGCCGCCGGCGCCCGCGATGATGAGCGCGGTCACGATCGGGCCGGCCTCGCGCACGACCGCGAGCACCGACGCGGCGCCGGTGAACGACTGCGCGCCGAGCTGGCGCACCAGCGACCCGAGCTGCAGCGCGATCACCGCCCCGAACGGCACCGAGACGAGCGCGGCCGGCAGGATCGACACCGAGCTGACGAACCAGGCCTGCTGGATGAACTCCCGCACCTGCCACGGTCTCCTGGCCAGGCCGCGCAGCGCGTCCAGCGCGAAGACGAAGAACAGCCCCGTCGCCCTCATGACCGGAACGACCCTTCGGGCGGGGTGACGCCGTTGGCCGCGCACCACTGCCCGGGCGCCCGCTCGGCCCTGCGGCGGCCGCGGTCCGTCGGCTGCAGCTGCAGCGGGATCGGCGGCAGGGGCGGCGGCTCGATGCCCGCCTCGGCCTCGGCCTTGAGCTCGTCGGCGTCCTTCTCCTCGGACATGCCGATCGGGCCGATCCGCTGGGCGTTGAGGAACTGCCGCACCACCGGCTCGGTGCTGGACAGCAGCATCTCGCGCGGGCCGAACATGGCCAGGTGGCCGTGGTAGATCAGCCCGATGTTGTCCGGGACCGTGCGCGCGGTGTTGATGTCGTGCGTGACGATCAGGAACGTGGCGTCGATCTGCTGGTTGAGGTCGATGATGAGCTGGTTGAGGTACGCGGTGCGGACCGGGTCGAGGCCCGAGTCCGGCTCGTCGAACAGCACGATCTCCGGATCGAGCACGAGCGCGCGGGCCAGCCCCGCGCGTTTGCGCATCCCGCCGGAGATCTCGCTGGGCAGCTTGCCCTCGGCGCCGGTCAGCCCGACCATGTCGAGCTTCTCGGCGACGATCTCGCGCACCTCCCGCTCCGGCTTGCGCGTGTGCTCGCGCAGCGGGAAGGCCACGTTGTCGTAGATGTTCATGGACCCGAACAGCGCGCCGTCCTGGAAGAGGACGCCGAAGAGCTTGCGGACCTCGTACAGCTCCCGCTCCCGCAGGCGCGTGAGGTCGTGCTCGCCGATGAGGATCGCGCCCCGGTCGGGCTTGAGCAGCCCGACGAGCGTCTTGAGGAACACCGACTTGCCCGTGCCCGAGGGCCCCAGCAGCACCGAGATCTCCCCGGCGGGCAGGGTCAGCGTGACGTCGGACCACACGGGCTGGGCGCCGAAGGACTTCGTCAGCCCCTCCACGTGCACCTCGACGCCCATGTCGCTCCTCCGTTGGTAGCGCGGTTCATGGGTTGCATCGCGGCGGCCGCGCGGGGCGTAACAGCCACCACGGAAAAATTTCTCCCGGGTGGTGCTCCCGGGCCGGTCCGGTTACCGTGCGTTCACGATGACGGCCACAATCGACCCGGGGCTCGTCGGCCGCGCCGTGCGGTCCGAGCCGGAGGCCACGGCGGAGCTGCTGGAGCAGCTGCGGCCGGGCGTGGTGCGCTACTGCCGCGCCAAGCTCGGGCGCGTCGGCGGCGCGTACACGACCGCCGACGACGTGGCCCAGGAGGTCTGCATCGCGCTGCTGCGGGCCCTGCCGCGGTACCGTGACCAGGGCCGTCCCTTCACCGCGTTCGTCTACGCGATCGCCGCGCACAAGGTCGCCGACGCCCAGCGCGCCGCGGTGCGCGACCCCGGCCCGATCCCGACCTTCCCCGACAGCCCCGACGGCGCGCCCGGGCCCGAGCAGCAGGCCGTGAGCACCGACCTGGCCCGGCGCCTCTCGGCCCTGCTCGCCCGCCTGCCCGAGGCCCAGCGCGAGATCGTCGTGCTGCGGGTCGCGGCCGGCCTCTCCGCCGAGGAGGTCGGCGTGATCGTCGGGATGTCGGCGGCGGCGGTGCGGGTGAACCAGTCGCGCGCCCTGGCCAAGCTGCGCACCATGGCCGGGGACTCGCTGGGGGAGGTGGCGGCGTGACGGCGCTTCCCTTCGGCGGTCCGGTCGTTGGTCCGGGCGCCCGCTTCGGCGGTCCGGTCGTTGGTCCGGGCGCCCGCTTCGGCCTGTCTACGCTGGTGGGGGGATGACGGCATGACGGATCGAGGTGACATGGACAGCAGCGGCGAGGCGCCGGTCGATCTGGCGACGGTTCGCGCCGACGACGCGCTGCTGGACGCCCTCGCCCGCGGCTCGCGCCCCGCGTCCCCGTCCCCGTCTCCCGCCGACGACGCGTTGACCGGCCTGCTCGCGGACTGGCACGACGAGCTCTCGGCGGATCTGCCCGATTTCGACCTGTCGTCCGAGCCCTCCTCCGGCGACGCCCTGCCCGACCTCCCCGAGCTGCGCACCGCCGCCCCCGATACCGCCGGCACCCAGGAACTGCCGGTCGTCGCCCCGCGCCCCCGCCGCCGCCCCGGCTCGGCCCTGCGCCGGACCTTCGCGGCGGTCGCGGCCGCCGTCGTGATCCTCGGCGGCCTGGCCCTGGGCGCCGAGCGGTCGAGCCCGAGCGGCCCCCTGTGGCCCTTGACCCAGGTGTTGTACCCGGAGCAGGCCCACGCCCGCGCCGCCGAACAGGCCATCGCCGAGGCCGCGGACGCGATCGCCGCCGCGAGGTGGGGCGACGCGCGGCGCCTCCTGGACACCGCCACGGGCGAGGCCGAGCAGGTCGACAACGCCGGCACCCGCCGGCGCCTCCTGGACCGGATCGCCGACCTGCGCTCCCAGCTGCCGTCCGTGACCCCGCCGTCCGCATCGCCGACGACCGAGCCGGCCCCGACCACGGAGGCGGCCCCCGCGACCCCGACGCCGGCCCCGGGCGCGGCGACACCGGGCGCAACGACACCGGGGGCGAACCCGACGAAGACGCCGGGCGGCAACGGCGAGATCCTGCCCGGGCTGCCGACCCAGATCGTCCCGACGGGTCCGGGGGGCCTGCCGCTGCCGACCCGGATCCTCCCGTCCGTCCCAGGTCTTCCGCTGCCCACGCTGTGAGCATGCTGCCCAGACCCGGCCGCGCCTGGATCGCGCCGGTGGGCCCGCTGCCCACGTTGCGATCGTGTTCCCGCACCCGCCGCGCCGGGTGGCCCGCTGCCCACGCTGTGATCGTGTTCCCGGACCCGGCGGCGCTGGGTGGGCGCCGGTCGGGCGACGTGATCGCGGAAATCGCTTGCGCGCGCGGCTCGGTGGGGTATCGGGTGGCGGTATGGACGTGAACGAGATCCTCGCGCGCTTCGACCGGGAGATTCGCCAGCAGCCGCGGGAAGGCCCCGGCGCCTTGGTCGAGCACGACCCCGGCGTGGTGCGCGTGGTCAACGCCGCCGACGGCTGGACCGGCATCCCGTGGTCCGGCCTCGGCGACCTCGACGCGGACGCGGTGATCGCGGCCCAGATCCAGCGATTCGCGGAGGCCGGCGTCCCCTGGGAGTGGAAGCTGTACTCCCATGACCAGCCCCGCGACCTGGCCGACCGTCTCCTGGCCGCGGGCTTCGAGCCCGGCCCGGCCGAGGCGCTGCTCGTCGCCGAGGTCGATGCCCTGCCGCAGGAGCCGAGCCCGCCCGAGGGGGTGCGCCTGGTGCCGGTGACCGATGCCCGGGGAGCCGAGCTCGTGGTCCGCATCCACGACGATGTCTTCGGCGGCGACCATGCCGCCATCGGCCGCACGCTGCTGGAACGCCCGGACGACGTGAAGGCCGTCGTCGCCATGGCCGGTGACCGCCCGATCTGCGCCGGCCGGATCGAACTGCACCGCGGCACCGAGTTCGCGAGCCTCTGGGGCGGCGGCACCGACCCGCAGTGGCGCGGGCGCGGGGTGTTCAAGGCCGTGGTCGCGTGGCGGGCCGCCCTGGCCGCGGAGGCCGGGTTCCGCTATCTGCAGGTCGACGCGAGCGATGACAGCCGGCCGATTCTGCAGCGGCTGGGCTTCGAGCGCGTGGCCACCACGATCCCGTTCGTACACGGCTGACGAGCCCTTCCACAGCACCGCCCTCCCGCACGTCGTTTCCGCCTCCCGCACGTCTTGTCCCGCGCGTTTGTGCAGCACCTCGCGCACGCGCGCCTGTTGCGTGCGCGTTTGCGCAGCGCCGCCTTCCTGCACGTCCTTTCCGCGTCCCGCTTTCCGCGTCCCGCACGTCCTTTCCCGCGCGTTTGTGCAGCACCTCGCGCACGCGCGCCCGTTGCGTGCGCGTTTGCGCAGCACCGCCCTCCCGCACGTCCTTTCCCGCGTCCCGCACGTCCTTTCCTGCGCGTTTGCGCAGCACCTTGCGCGCATGCGCCCCTCATGCGCGTTTGCGCATCGCCTCGCCCGCGCGTGTCTGTTCGTGCGCGCCTGGCGTGCGTTTCTGCCGCGGCTCGGCCACTTGCGGCACGCTCGGACATGGCGCCTTGCGCACTCGTGCAGGTCGCGGTGCGTCCGCGTGGGCAACGCGCGTCGCCCCCCGGCAACGGGGCTAGGACTGGCCGCGGTAGTGGCGTAGGACCAGGGCGCCTCCGCAGGCGAGCACGACCACGCCGAAGACGGCGCCCAGGAGTGGGTTCACAGTGGACAGTGCGGCGTTGAGCACGGCCGCGACGGCGAGGGCGATCCACAGCATTCGGTTCTTCGTCATGCCGATGACGCTACGGCCGCCGCCGGTCGCGATCGATGCCGTGCGCTGTCCGCCCGGGGTATAGCAGGCTGTACTTTCCGGCATTCGCCCGGCCGCGGCCCGAGCCGCATTCGCCCAGGTGGGACGGCTTGTAGGCGAGGTCCCGGCGACGTTCGGGGCGGGGAGAGCGCCGCGCGGGGCGGAGGCGGGAGCCTGTACGTTCGGCGCATGGCTCAGGTCAGGCTCCGGGCCGCCCTCGATGCGCTGGAGCGGCTCGTCGGCGGGCTCGGTACCGCGTTCCTCGCGCTCATCGCGCTGCTCACGACCGCGGCGACGGCGATCGCGTGCGTGGTCGGCATCGGCATCGTGCTGGTGCCGTTCGCGGTGCGGCTGGTGCGCGTGGTCGCCGACCGGGAGCGGGACCGGCTCTCCAAGACCGGGCCGGAGCTGCTCGGCCATCTGCCCGCCCCGACCCGGCTGCGCGACGCCGTCGCCGATCGCGCGGTTCGGCGGGAGCTGGCGTGGGCGGCGGTACACGGGAGCGGCGGTCTTCTGCTCGGCATCTTCGCCATCGCGCTGCCGATCAACGTGCTGCGCGACGGGTCGTTCCCGCTCTGGTGGCGGCTCGTCCCGCCGGACGCGGCCACCTCGTCGATCGGCTTCCCGCAGGTCCACGACACCCGCGGCGCGCTCTTCGTGTCGGCCCTCGCGCTCGTGTGGCTGTTCCTGGTCTTCTACGCCACGCCGCTGATGGCCCGCCTCCAGGAGGCGCCCGGCCGCCGGCTGCTCGCGCCCGCGCCCGGCACCGATCTGCTGCTGCGCGTCGCCGAGCTCACCGCGACCCGAGCCGCCGCGCTCGACGCCCACGCCACCGAGCTGCGCCGCATCGAGCGCGCGCTGCACGACGGCACCCAGAACCGCATCGTGGCCGTCAACGTGCTGCTCGGCGCCGCGCGGCGGGCCGTGGCCAAGCACCCGGAGCGGGCCGACGAGATCCTGGAACGAGCCCAGGGCGCGGCCGAGGCGGCGCTGGCCGACCTGCGCGCGGTGGTCCGCACCATCCTGCCGCCGGTACTGACCGACCGCAGCCTGCCCGACGCGCTGCGCTCCCTGGCCGCGAACTGCGCCGTGCGGGTCGACGTCGACGCGGACCTGCCGGTGCGGTGCGCGGCCTCGGTGGAGGCGACCGCGTACTTCGTTGCCGCCGAGGCCCTCACCAACGTCGCCAAGCACAGCGGCGCGGAGCACGCCACGCTCCGCCTGCGCCGTGCCGGGGACCGCCTGCACCTGACCATCACCGACGACGGGCACGGCGGCGCGGACGAGCACGGCGGCTCCGGCCTGACCGGCATCCGGCAGCGCGTCGCGGCCCACGACGGGACCGTGGAACTGAGCAGCCCACCGGGCGGCCCGACGGTCCTGAGCGTGAGCATCCCGTGCGGATCATGACCGCAAGCAATGGCGCGCGCAACGCCACGGACGCCACGTGCGACGGCGCGCGCAACGCCAAGCGCGACGGCGCGAGCGGTCCCGCGCGCAACGGCTTGCGCAATGCCACGAACGCCGCGCGCAATGCCATGCGCGACGGCGCGCGCAACGTCACGAACGCCGCGCACGACGGCGCGAGCAGCGCCACGCGCAACGGTGCACGCAACGCCACGCGCAACGGCGCGTCTGACGGCGCGTCTGACGGCGCGAGCCGCACGGGCGCGGCGACACGCGCAACGGCACGCTGGAGAGCGCGAGGAGCAGCGTGGGTGGCGACACGCGCAACGACACGCGTGACGCTGCACGAGGCGGGGAGCATCGCGACACGCGCAACGACACGCGGGACGGTGCAGGAAGCGGCGTGTGTGGCTGCGCGCGCGAGGCGGTGCAGGCAACAAACGTGCGTGGCGGTGCGCGAGACGGTGCGCGCAACAACGTGCGTGGCGATGCGCGGCCCTGCGCGAGGAGCGGCGCGTGGCGGCGTGCGATGCGGCGCGAGAATCGTGACGAGAAGCGTCGCAAGCGGCGGCGTACCCGGCGAGTCTGAGAGTGAGCATGCTGTGCGGATCGTGATTGCCGAGGACGACGCCCTGCTGCGGGAGGGGCTCGCGATGCTCCTGCGGGCCGAGGATCTCGACGTCGTCGCCACCACCGACAACCCGACCACGTTCCTCGCCGCCGTCGACGAATATCAGCCCGACGTCGCGATCGTCGACGTGCGGATGCCCCCGACCCACACGGACGAGGGCATCGTGGCCGCGGTCGAGGCGCGCCGCCGCCGGCCGGAGCTTGCGGTGCTGGTCCTTTCGGCGTACGTCGAGCAGGCCTTCGCCACCGACCTCCTCACCAGCGGGGGCTCACGGCTGGGCTATCTGCTCAAGGAGCGGGTCGGCCGCGTCGAGGAGTTCCTGACCGCCCTGCATCGAGTCGCCGACGGCGGCACCGCGATCGACCCGGACGTCGTCGCGCAGCTGCTCAGCCGCAGCCGGCCCGACGCCCGGCTGGAGCGGCTGAGCGCCCGCGAGCGCGAGGTACTCGCCCTGATGGCCGAGGGCCTCGGCAACACCGCGATCGCCGAGCGCCTCTTCGTGACCGAGGGGGCCGTGCACAAGCACATCCGCAGCATCTTCGCCAAGCTGGAGCTGGCTCCCGACGACCGCACCGACCGCCGGGTGGCCGCGGTGCTGCACTACCTCGAAGCCTCCTGAAGCGGGCGCCGCAGCGACGAACGCGGCCACGAACGTGCGCGATGCGGCCACAAATGCGCACCTAGCGACCAGGAACATGCCCGGCAGGGACGCGGCCATGAACGTGCGGGGGCGAGGGCGCAAGAACGAGCGTGCGCGGCGCGCGCGTAAGAAACGAACGGGCGTGGCGCGGGCGCCAGAGACGAGTCGGCGCGGCCGGTGTCAGGTCAGGCGCGTGATCGCGGCGAGCAGCTCGGCCTGCGTGATCGGGGCGGCCGACCCGCTGCGAGCCTCGCTCATCGCCTTGTCCAGCTGCGCCCGCCGCAAGGCCTCCTTGAGGTCCGCGCCCGTCAGGCCCGTCGCCGCGGCCGCGAGGGTGTCCAGGTCCACGTCGTCGGCGAACATGCGGAAGGCGGTCGTCTCGTGCCGGGCGATCAGGCCCCGGATGAGCTTGCCCAGGATTTCGGCTCGGGCGCGCGGGCCCGGCGGGGGCACGGCCAGCTTCAGGTCGAAGCGGCCGGAGCGCACGAGTGAGGCGTCCACGCGGTCCGGGAAGTTCGTCGTCGCCACCACGATGACGTTCGGGTTGGCCTCGATGAGCGTGTTCATCTCCTGCTTGAAGATGCCCGCCACCGCGTTGATCATCTGGCCGGCGGCGTCGAAGGCGGCGCCCGTGTAGGTGATGATCGAGTCGAACTCGTCGAAGAGCAGGACCGTCGGGCGGCGCAGGGAGCGGGCCTCGGTGAAGATGCGCTGGATGTTCTTCTCCGAGTTGCCGACCCACTTGTCGAGGATCTCGGGGGTGCGGATCTCGCGCAGGTCGCCGTCGATCTCGTTCGCGAGGGCCTGGGCGAGCATGGTCTTGCCGGTGCCGGGCGGGCCGTAGAGGAGGATGCCCTGCGGCCGGGTGGCGCCCCAGCGGGCCATCACGTCCGGGTGGCGGAACGACACGGCGACGTCGCGGAACTGTGCCACCACGTCCTCGAGGCCGCCGACATCGTCCAGGCGCACGCCCTCGGGGCCGGCCGGGGCGGCGGCCGCGGGGCTCACCGTGACCGGGCCGGAGGAGCCGGTCAGCTCCATGACGGCGAGGACGAGGGCGGGGAGGGAGGCTGAGCGCAGTACGAGATCCGGGCCGTCCTCTTCGACGTCGACTGCCGGATCGTGCACGTCGGCGGCGCGAGCGGGGCGGGCACTGCGCGCGAGGCCGACCGCGATGATCGTGCCGAGCACGGCGCCGGGCAGTCCGAGCAGGCGGAACAGGGCGCCGCCGGCCGCGCCGCCCGCGAAGACCCTCGCGAACGCAGGCAGGTTGAAGGCGCCGCGGACCCAGCGGGCCCGGTAGCCCTCGCCGTCGACGACGATCTCGACTCCGCGGTGCGGCAGGTCGTGCCCGACCACGTCGCCGGCCGCGAGCAGGTGCCCGTCGACGACGCGCACCACCCGCCCGCCGACGTCGATGACCTCGACCGCGGGCCGCAACTGATTGTCGGCCATGTGTTCGAGTCTGCCACGGCTCGGCGCCGTTCGATGCCGCCCGAAGGCATCCGGCCGGGCGACGGTAGTGGGGCGGGGGCCGGTGGCGAATGGGGCCGACGGCGAAAAATCAGGGACGTTTCTGTTCGATGCCGCGGGGGCGGGGGCGGTGGCGAATGGGGCCGGCGGCGAAAAAACGGGGATGTTTCCGAACCAGGCACCGGACAAAACGCGGATACTGGACATGATCGCGAAGGTCTGGACATGAAACATCCCCGGAGTACTGTCCCGGGGATAGGAGAGGGGTGCCATGCTCGACCGGTTCAACGGCCTCGCGCCTGAGGCCGCCGAGAAGGCCCTGCTCGCCTGCTGTGCGTCGCCGGGCTGGGCCGCCCGGGTGGTCTCCCGGCGGCCGTATCAGACGCCCGCCGACCTGGTCGTGGCGGGTGTGACAGCATTCGATGAGCTCGGCTGGGCGGATCTGCAACGTGTCCTCGCCGCGCATCCGCGCATCGGCCGACGACCTTCCGGCGACGGTACCGAAGCCGCCTGGTCCCGTCGCGAGCAGTCCGGCGTCGAGGGCGCCGACGACGAGCTGGCCGAGGTCAACGAGGCCTACGAGCGCCGCTTCGGCCACCTGTTTCTGATCTTCGCCAGCGGCAAGTCGGCCGACGAGGTGCTCGCGGCGGCCCGTGGCCGGCTGCGCAACGACGACGACACCGAGCAGGTCGTGGTCCGTGGCGAGCTCCGCAAGATCGTCGAGCTGCGGCTGGAGCGCCTGGCGGAGGAAGCCGAGGCCGCATGAGCAGACCGCAGCGAAGCGCGCGACACCGGGGCGAAGCCGGAGTGCAGGCCGAAGCCGGGTCCAGAGCCGGGGCCGGGGTCGCATGAGCCTGTCCACGCACGTGCTGGACACGGCCCGCGGCATCCCGGCCGCGGGTGTGCCGGTCAGGCTCGAAACGGCCGAGCGGATCTTCGTCGGTGACGGGTTCACCGACGTTGACGGCCGCGTGCGCTGGGACGACGTCGGCACGGGCCGCTACCGGCTGATCATCGACACCGCGGCCTACCTCGGCCCCGACGCCTTCTTCCCCGAGGTGTCGATCGTGTTCACCATCGCCGACGCCCGCCATCACCACGTCCCGCTGCTGCTGAGCCCGTTCGGATACTCCACCTACCGAGGGAGCTGAGCAGGTGCCGACCTTCGAGCTGGGCCCCAACCAGTACGGCAAGGCCGAGACGCGCCTGGTGCGCGTCGAGCGCGCCGCGGACGGGGATCGCCTCACCGACCTCAACGTGAGCGTCGCCCTGCGCGGCGACCTCGCGGCCAGCCACCTGACCGGCGACAACGCGGCCGTCCTGCCCACCGACACGCAGAAGAACACGGTCTACGCCTTCGCCCGCGAGTTCGGGATCGCGAGCATCGAGGCGTTCGCGGCCCGGCTCGCCGAGCACTTCGTGGCCACCCAGCCGACGATTCACGAGGCCAGGGTCACGATTCAGCAGTACCCCTGGCAGAGCCTCGACGCCAAGCACGCCTTCCGCCGCGACGGGAGCGAGATCCGCACCGCCACCGTCCACCATGGACACTACGGGACCCGGGTCGTCTCCGGCATCACCGGGCTCGTGCTGCTGAAGACCACGGACTCGGAGTTCCACGGGTACCTCAAGGACCGCTACACCACCCTGCCCGAGACCCGCGACCGGATCCTCGCCACGTCGGTGGACGCGACCTGGCGCACCGCCGAGGGGTTCACGGATCCCGGGCCCGCGAGAGCGGCAATGGTCGAGGCGTTCGCCGACACTTACAGCCTCGCCCTGCAGCAGACCCTGTTCGCGATGGGCTCGCGGGTGCTGCGGCACTGCCCGGACGTGGTCGAGGTGAAGCTCTCGCTGCCCAACCGGCACCACTTCCTCGTCGACCTGGCGCCGTTCGGGCTCGACAACCCCAACGAGGTCTACTACGCGGCCGACCGTCCGTACGGGCTCATCGAGGGCGTCGTGCGCCGCGACGGGGTCGCGATCCCGGAGGAGGTCGTGTGGACTTTCTAAACCCATCCACCGGCGGGGTCGCGATCCCTGAGGAGGCCGTGTGGACTTTCTGAGCCCGTCCACCTGGGACGAGGCCCTCGCGGCCAAGGCCGAGCACCCCGGCGCGGTGCCGATCGCGGGCGGCACCGACGTGATGGTCGAGCTGAACTTCGACCGCCGCCGCCCGCAGGCGCTGCTGGACCTGACCCGGGTCCGGGAGCTCGCGGAGTGGGCCGCGGACGGTGAGGCGCTGCGGGTCGGGGCCGGGGTGACGTACCGCCGCATCATCGACGAGCTCGGCAACCGCCTGCCCGGCCTGGCCCTCGCGGCCCGCACGGTCGGCTCCCCGCAGATCCGCAACCGCGGCACGGTCGGCGGCAACCTCGGCTCCGCCTCCCCGGCCGGCGACGCCCACCCGCCGCTGCTCGCGTGCGGGGCCGAGATCGAGGTCGCCTCGGTGCGCGGCGCCCGGCGCATCCCGGCGGGCGAGTTCTTCGCCGGCCCGAAGCGCAGCGCCCTGGCCCCGGACGAGCTGATCGCCGCGTTCCGGATCCCGCCCGCGGCCGGCCCGCAGCAGTTCGCCAAGGTCGGCACGCGCAACGCGATGGTGATCGCGGTGTGCTCGTTCGCGCTGGCCCTGGACCCGGTGCGCCGGGCCGCGGGCACCGGGATCGGCTCGGCCGGCCCGACCCCGCTGCGGGCCGCCGAGGCGGAGTCGTTCGCGGCCGAGCTGCCGTGGGAGTCGCGCGAGCCGCTGCCGGAGCCGGTGGTGGCGCGCTTCGGTGAGCTCGTCGCGGCCGCGGCGCGCCCGATCGACGATGTGCGGGGCAGCGCCGCCTACCGCCGCCACGCGCTCGCCGTCCTCGGTGGACGGACGCTGCGGTGGGCGTGGGAGGAGTACCGATGCGGCTGAACCTGTCCGTGAACGGCGAGGAACGCACCGCCGACGACGTCTGGGAAGGGGAGAGCCTGCTCTACGTGCTGCGGGAACGGCTCGGACTGCCGGGCGCCAAGAACGCGTGCGAGCAGGGCGAGTGCGGCTCCTGCACGGTGTATCTCGACGGCACCCCGGTCTGCGCCTGCCTGGTCGCCGCCGGCCAGGCCGCGGGGCGCGCGGTGCGCACCGTCGAGGGGCTGGCCGGGCCCGGCGCGCTGCACCCGATCCAGCAGGCGTTCCTGACCGCCGGCGCCGTGCAGTGCGGCTTCTGCACGCCCGGGCTCATCGTGGCCGTGCACGACCTGCTGCAGCGCAATCCGGAGCCCAGTGACCTGGACATCCGCGAGGCCCTCGCCGGGAACCTGTGCCGCTGCACCGGCTACGAGCACATCGTCGCCGCGGTGAAGCTGGCGGCCCGCCGATGATCGTCATCGAGGGGTGCGCGGTCGCGACCGTCGACGCCGCCGGCACCGAGCACGCCGACGGGCACATCGTCGTCGCGGGTGACCGGATCGTGGCGGTCGGCTCCGGGCCCTACGCCGGCGACGAGAGCGTCACGCGGGTCGACGGCCGCGGCTGCCTGGCCACCCCGGGGCTGGTCAACACCCACCACCACCTCTACCAGTGGGCCACCCGCGGCTACGCCCAGCAGGAGATCCTGTTCGGCTGGCTCCAGGAGCTGTACCCGATCTGGGCCCGCATCGACGAGAGCACCGTGCACGCCGCGGCCTCCGCGGGGCTGGCCCAGCTGGCGCTCACCGGGTGCACGACGAGCACCGACCACCACTACGTGTTCCCGCGCGGCGGCGGCGACCTGCTCGCGGCCGAGATCGACGCGGCCGCCGCCGTGGGGCTGCGCTTCCACCCGTGCCGCGGCTCGATGGACCTCTCCGAGAAGGACGGCGGGCTGCCCCCGGACTCCGTCGTGGAGGACACCGACGCCGCGCTCATCGCGACCAAGGACGCGATCGACCGGTTCCACGACCCCTCGCCGGGCGCCATGGTGCGCATCGCGGTCGCGCCGTGCAGCCCCTTCTCCGTCACCCCGCGGCTCATGCGGGAGGCGGCCGGGCTGGCCCGGTCCGAGGGCGTGCGGCTGCACACCCACCTCGCCGAGACGGTGGAGGAGGAGGCGTACTGCCGCGAGGTCCACGGCTGCACGCCGGTCGAGTACGCCGAGCGCCTCGGCTGGCTCGGCGACGACGTCTGGCTCGCCCACGCCGTGCACCTCGACGCGTCCGCGATCGCCCGGCTCGGCGCGACCGGCACCGGCGTCGCCCACTGCCCGAGCTCCAACGGCCGCCTCGGCGCCGGGATCGCCCCGGTCCGCGATCTGCTCGACGCCCGGGTCCCAGTCGGCCTCGGGGTCGACGGCGCCGCCTCGCAGGAGGCCGGGGAGCTCGGCGCGGAGCTGCGCCAGGCGCTGTACCTCGCCCGGCTGCGCGGCGGCCCCGCCGCCCTGACCGCGCGGGAGTCCCTGGCCCTGGGCACCATCGGCGGGGCCCGCTGCCTCGGCCGCGCCGACGAGCTCGGCTCGCTGGAGCCCGGCAAGCTCGCCGACATCGCGCTGTGGCGCCTCGACGGCCTCGGCCACGCTGGCATCGAGGACCCGGTGGCCGCGCTCGTGTTCGGCCCGGCCGCCCCGCTGCGCCTGCTGCTCGTCGGCGGCCGCGCGGTGGTCCAGGACGGCTCGCTGTCCACTGTGGACGCCGAACGGGCCGCCACCGATCTGGCGCGGGCGGCGGGGAGGCTGCGATGACGACCTCGGTGGCGACGGCTGGCGGCATCGGCACCTCGCCGGTGCGGCCCGACGGCACGCTCAAGGTGACCGGGGAGTTCGCGTTCTCCTCCGACCTGTGGGCCGACCGGATGCTGTGGGGCGCGACCCTGCGCAGCCCGCACCCGCGGGCCCGGATCGTGTCCGTCGACCTGACCGAGGCCCTGCGGCTGCCGGGCGTGCACGCCGTGCTCACCGCCGAGGACGTGCCCGGGGCCAAGCACTACGGCCTGGAGCACCGCGACCAGCCGGTGCTCGCGATCGGGCAGGTCCGCTACGCCGGCGAGCCGGTCGCGATCGTCGCGGCCGACCACCCCGAGACCGCCCGGCGGGCCGCGGCGCGCATCGGCGTCGAGTACGAGGTGCTGGCGCCCGTCGTGGACAGCGAGGCCGCTCTCGACCCGGCCTGCGCGCCGGTGCACGAGTCCGGCAACCTGCTGCGGCACGTGCCGATCCGCAAGGGCCCGCAGGACGTCGTCGCGCCCGTCGTGGTCACCGGCGAGTACGAGGTCGGCATGCAGGACCAGGCGTTCCTCGGCCCCGAGTCCGGGCTCGCGATCCCGGCCGAGGACGGCGGCGTCGACCTGTTCATCGCGACCCAGTGGCTGCACGGCGACCTCGCCCAGGTGGCCGACTGCCTCGGCCTGCCGCCGGAGAAGGTGCGGCTCAGCCTGGCCGGGGTCGGCGGCGCGTTCGGCGGCCGCGAGGACGTCTCCATGCAGGTGCACGCGTGCATGCTGGCGCTGCGCACCGGGCGGCCGGTGAAGATGGTGTACTCCCGCGAGGAGTCCTTCTTCGGCCACGTGCACCGCCACCCGGCCCGGCTGCGGTACGAGCACGGCGCCGACGAGACCGGCCGGCTGCTCTACGTGCGGGCCCGGATCGTGCTCGACGGCGGCGCGTACGCGTCCACCTCCATGGCCGTCGTCGCCAACGCCACCACGCTCGGCATCGGCCCGTACCGGGTGCCGAGCGTCACCGTGGACGGCTACGCGGTCTACACCAACAACCCGCCGTGCGGTGCGATGCGCGGCTTCGGCGCCGTGCAGGCCTGCTTCGCCTACGAGTCGCAGATGGACAGGCTCGCCGCCGCGCTCGGGCTCGACCCGGTGGAGCTGCGCGCCCGCAACGCCCTCGAGCCCGGCGACACCATGCCCACCGGCCAGGTCGTCACCGGGCCCGCGCCCGTCGCCGAGCTCCTGCGCCGGGTCCGCGACCTGCCCCCGCCCGCCCCCGGCACCGGCGACCCCCGCGAGTTCCCCGGCGGCGTCGCCAACACCACGCGCGGCGAGGGGGTGCGGCGGGGCGTCGGCTACGGCGTCGGCATCAAGAACGTCGGCTTCTCCGAGGGCTTCGACGACTACTCCACCGCCCGGGTGCGGCTCGAGCTCGTCGGCGGCGAGCCGGCCGCGGTCGTGCACACCGCGGCGGCCGAGGTCGGCCAGGGCCTGGTGACGGTCATGGCGCAGATCGTGCGGACCGAGCTCGGGGTGCGGCGGGTGACGGTGGCCACCGCGGACACCACGATCGGCAGCGCCGGGTCCTCGTCGGCGTCGCGGCAGACCTACGTCACCGGCGGCGCGGTCAAGGCCGCCTGCGAGGCCGTGCGCCGCGAGATCGAGCGCCGCACCGCCGACCCCGCCACCGGCCTCGCCGCCGACCTCGTCACCGTCCTCGGCGACGGCCCGATCGAGGAGACCGTCGAGTGGCGGCACAGGCCCACGTTCCCGATCGACCCGCGCACCGGGCAGGGGGACGCGCACGTGCAGTACGCGTTCGCCGCCCACCGGGCCACCGTGGACGTCGACGTGGAGCTCGGGCTGGTGCGCGTGGTCGAGATCGCCACCGCGCAGGACGTCGGGCGGGCGCTGCACCCGCAGTCGGTGCGCGGCCAGATCGCCGGCGGCACCGCCCAGGGACTCGGGCTCGCGGTGATGGAGGAGATCCAGGTCGTCGACGGGCGCATCCGCAACCCGTCGTTCACGGACTATCTGATGCCGACCATCCTGGATGTACCGCCGATGCTCATCGACGTGCTCGAGCTGGGCGATCCCGAGGCGCCGTACGGGCTGCGCGGCGTCGGCGAGCCCCCGACCATCTCGTCCACCCCGGCGATCGTCGCCGCGATCCGCGCCGCCACCGGCCTGCCGCTCAAGCGGGTGCCGGTCCGGCCCGAGCACCTGACGGGGACGTGAGATGGCGCTGCCGGAGCGGGACCTCGAGGAGCTGCGGGCGCGGGCCGAGCACCTGGACCGCCTGCGGCTGCCCGGCCAGGTGGCGGACACGGCGGTCGTCCGGCAGCCGGTGCACACCGTCTACGTGCCCGCCGACCGCTTCTCGGCCGCGACCGTGGGGCAGTGGGCGGACGAGGCCCGGTGCCTGGTCCGCGACCACGGCCGCCCGCCGTTCCCGGACGAGATCGTGGAGCTGGTGCTGGGCAAGCTCGTCACCGAGCCGATCGAGGACCTGCGGGTCGACTTCGAGGACGGGTACGGCCGCCGGGGCGACGACGAGGAGGACGCCCACGCGACCGCGGCGGGTGCCGCCCTGCGCACGAGCCCGCCGGCCTTCTTCGGGCTGCGGTGCAAGAGCCTGGAGCCGGATACGGTACTGCGGGCGGCCCGCACCCTCGACGTCTTCCTCGCCGCGCTCGGCCCGCCGCCGGACGGCTTCGTCATCACGGTGCCGAAGGCCACCTCGGCCGCCCACGCCGACGCCGCCGTGCTGCTGTGCCGGCAGCTCGAGCACGCGCACGGCCTCGCCGAGGGCGCCCTGCGCTTCGAGCTGCAGGTCGAGACCCCGCAGGCGATCCTCGGCGCCGACGGCCGCAGCCCGCTGCCGGAGATGATCGTCCGCTCGCAGGGGCGGCTCACCGGCCTGCACTACGGCACCTACGACTACAGCACCGCGCTGGGCGTCGCCCCGGCGTACCAGAGCCTCGAGCACCCGGTCGCCGACCACGCCAAGGCCGTCATGCAGGCGGCCGCGGCCGGCACCGGGGTCAGCGTCGCCGACGGCTCCACGAACGTCATCCCGGCCGGCGGCACCGAGGAGGTGCACCGCGCCTGGGCCCTGCACGCCCGGCTCGTGCGCCGCAGCCTGGAGCGCGGCATCTACCAGGGCTGGGACCTGCACCCCGGGCACCTGGTGACCCGCTGGGGGGCCACGTTCGAGTTCTTCCGCGACGGCGTCGGCGAGGCGAGCCGGCGCCTCGGGCACTACCTGGGCCGCCGCACGCGGGGCCACCTCGACGAGCCGGCGACGGCCCGGGCCATGGCCCGGTTCCTGCTGCGCGGCCTGCACTGCGGCGCGCTGCGACCCGGCGACGTGCGCCATCCCCGCGAGGTGCTGGAGGCCCTGTGACGTTCTCGCTGCGCTCCCGCCAGGTCTACCTGCCCGGCGGCCCCCGCGCCGCCACGGTGACCGTCCACGACGGACGGATCGTCGCGGTCGGCGACTACACCGCGGACGTCGACGGCCCGGTCACCGACCTCGAGGGCCTGTCGCTGCTGCCCGGCCTCGTCGACACCCACGTGCACGTCAACGAGCCCGGCCGCACCGAGTGGGAGGGCTTCGCCACCGCGACCCGCGCGGCCGCGGCCGGCGGCGTCACCACCATCGTCGACATGCCGCTGAACTCGCTGCCGCCGACCACCACGGTCGCGGCCCTGCGCGAGAAGCAGGCCGCGGCCCGGGGCCAGTGCCACGTCGACGTGGGCTTCTGGGGCGGGGCGGTGCCCGGCAACGCCGCCGACCTCGTCCCGCTGCACGAGGCCGGCGTCTTCGGCTTCAAGAGCTTCCTCGTCGACTCCGGCGTGCCCGAGTTCCCGCCGCTGGACCCCGCGGGGCTGGCCGAGGCCTTCGCCGCCGTCGACGCGCTGTTCATCGTGCACGCCGAGGACCCGGCCCGGCTGCACGACGCCCGCCCGTCGCGCGCCTACGCCGACTTCCTCGCGTCCCGCCCGGCCGCGGCCGAGGTCTCCGCGGTCGACACCGCGCTGGAGACGGCGCGCGCGACCGGCCGCCGCGTCCACATCCTGCACCTGTCCGCCGCCGACGCGCTCGGGTCCCTGCGCCGGGCCCGCGGCGACGGCGTGCGCGCCACCGCCGAGACCTGCCCGCACTACCTGACCCTGGACGCCGCCGCGGTCCCGGACGGCGCGACCGAGTTCAAGTGCTGCCCGCCGATCCGCGACGCGGCCAACCAGGACCGGCTCTGGGGCGGCCTCGCCGACGGCACCATCTCGCTCGTCGTGTCCGACCACTCGCCGTCGACCCCGCAGCTCAAGGGCCGCGACTCCGGCGACTTCGCCGCGGCCTGGGGCGGGATCGCGTCGCTGCAGCTGGGCCTGCCCGCGGTGTGGACGGCCGCCCGCGAGCGCGGCTTCACCCTCGCCGACGTGGTGCGCTGGATGGCCGCCGGCCCGGCCGAGCTGGTGGGCCTGGGCCGCAAGGGCCGCATCGCGCCGGGGGCCGACGCCGACCTGGTCGCCTTCGACCCGGAGGCGGTCTTCACGGTGGACCCGGCGGCCCTGCACCATCGGCACCCGGTCACCCCGTACGCCGCCCGCGAGCTGACCGGCGCGGTGCGCACGACCTGGCTGCGGGGCGAGCCGATCGGCGACGCCGCCAGGGGCCGTTTCCTGCTGCGGGAGGACGCATGACCTTCACCGACCTGACCGACCTCGCCTCGCGGGTCCTCGGCGGGGGCGTGGTGGCCGCGAACGACGAGTTCTTCGCGGCCATGGACAACCTCGTCAACCCCGAGCCGTCCGAGCACGAGACGTGGACCTACGGGCCCAAGGGCAAGGTGTACGACGGCTGGGAGACCCGCCGGCGCCGCTCGCCCGGACACGACTGGGCGATCGTCCGGCTCGGGGCACCGGGGCGCATCCACGGCGTGGTGGTCGACACCGCGCACTTCACCGGCAATTACCCGCCGCACGTCTCCGTCGAGGCCGCCGAGCTGCCGGGCCACCCGTCCCCGGCCGAGCTGGCCGCGGCCGCGTGGACCGGGATCGTCGCGAAGTCGCCGGTGAAGGGCGACAACCGCAACCATTTCCCGGTCGCCGACCCGGCCCGCTACACCCACGTGCGCCTGAACATCTTCCCGGACGGCGGCGTCGCCCGGCTGCGCGTGCACGGCGAGGCGGTGCCCGACCCGGCCCTGCTGCACGGGCTGACCGCGAACCTGGCCGCGATGGAGCTGGGCGCGGTCGTGGCCGGGTGCAGCGATATGTTCTACGGCTCGCCGGGCAACCTGCTGCTGCCGGACCGCCCGCGGCAGATGAGCGAGGGCTGGGAGACCGCGCGGCGCCGCGAGCCCGGCAACGAGTGGGTGCTCGTCCGGCTGGCCGCCAGGGGCCGCATCCGCCTCGTGGAGCTGGACACCACCCACTTCAAGGGCAACGCCCCCGGCGAGGCCTCGCTGCGGGCGACGGCCGACCCGGCGGACGGGTCCGCGTGGTTCGACCTGCTGCCGCGCACGCCCACGCAGCCGGACACCCGCCACTTCTTCCGGCTGGACTCCGACCGGCCGGCGACCCACGTGCGGCTGGACATCTACCCGGACGGTGGCATGGCCCGGCTGCGGCTGTGGGGCGAGGCCGGCGCCTGAGCGCGTCAGCGGGGCAGGACCAGCTCCATCGAGGTCTTGGTCTCGCGCCGGAAGCCCATCCGCTCGTACATGGGCAGGCCGTCGCGGGAGGCGAACAGGCGCACCGCCGGCACCGCACGGGCCTCGAACCAGGCCAGCAGCGCGTCCAGGCACGCGGTGGAGAGGCCCCGGCGGCGGTACGGCACGTGGGTGGCTACGTTGAAGATGTAACCGGTGAGGCCGCCGGGGTTGCCGGGCGCGGCGAGGCGCTCCTCGATCGTGCCCACCGCGCACGCGGCCAGGCCCGGCCCGTCCGGGCGGTCGACCACGAACGCGGCCAGGGTGGCGTCGGGGTCCGGGACCGGCAGGTGGCGGCGCAGCGTGGCCGCGCAGTGCCGGGACCACTCGCCGGGCGGGGCGGGCTCGCCGTGCATGTCCTCGAGCATCACGATCCGCAGCCGGACGAGCTCCTCGGTGTCGGTGGCGACGGCGCGTCGTGCGATGGGCTCCACGGCTGGCGTCACGGCTGGCGTCACGGCTGGCTTCGCGGCTGGCTTCACAGCTGGTAAGCCTGGGATACCTGTGATCGGCGCGCAACGGCGATATCGGCCGTATCCGGTTGGGCGGCCTCCCGGCGGGTACCGGACGGGCATGGATGTCGCGTTTCTGGTTTCCAAGGAAGGTATCGAGCAGGCCGAGCTGACCGAGCCCTGGAAGGCGGTGGAGCACGCGGGCCACGCCCCGCGGCTGATCTCGCCCGAGCCCGGACGGGTGCGCGGTTACCACCACCTCGACCCGGCCGACTCGTTCGACGTGGACGTCACCGCGGCCGACGCGCGGCCGGGCGACTTCGCGGCCCTGGTCCTGCCCGGCGGGGTGGCCAACGGCGACCTGCTGCGCTGGCAGCCGGCGGCGGTCGAGTTCGTCCGCGGCTTCGCGGCCCTGGGGCGCCCGATCGCGGTCATCTGCCACGGCGGCTGGGTCCTGATCGAGGCCGACGCGGTCCGCGGCAAGCGCATCACCTCGTGGCCGTCGCTGCGGACCGACTACCGCAACGCCGGGGCGACCTGGGTGGACGAGGAGCTCGTGGTGGACGGGAACCTCATCAGCAGCCGCAAGCCCGGCGACCTGCCGGCCTTCTGCCAGGCGCTGGTCGAGCAGCTGGACCGCTGACCGCCGCGTTCGGGTGCTGCGCTCGCAGGGGCGGGTGCCGAAGGACTGACAGCTGGCCCGGGTGACCAACGGCGGACCTGGCAGCGTCGGCGCGCAGCGCCCAGCGCTGTCTGGCGGGAGCGACGGTCCGCACCACGGCGGACCCGAGTCATGACCTGCCCGACCCCCGGCCCCGGCCGGCGGTCAGGTGCGCAGGTCCCAGGCGACCCTCGACAGGATGGCGCCCAGGGGCGCGTCGAGCAGCAGCGAGGCGTGCACGTCACCGCGTGTCGGGCCCTGGTTCACGATGGCGATGGGCAGGCCGAGCTTGGCCGCGCGCACCACGAACCGGCGGCCCGACATGACGGTGAGCGACGAGCCGAGCACCACCAGCGCGGCGGAGCGCTCCACGAGGTCGAAGCAGGCCTGCACCCGCGGCGGCGGCACGCTCTCCCCGAAGAACACGACGTCGGGCTTGAGCATCCCGCCGCAGCCCGTGCAGTCCACGACCGCGAAGCCGGCCGCCTGCTCGTCGGTGAGGTCCACGTCGCCGTCGGGGTTGACGCCGCCCGCGACCGCGTCGAAGCCGGCGTTGGCCGCGCCCAGCCGCTCGTCGAGCTCGCCGCGCCCGGACAGCTCGCCGCAGTCGAGGCAGACCACCCGGTCGAGGGCGCCGTGCAGCTCCACGACGCCGTCCGCGCCGCCGGCCTGGTGCAGGCCGTCGACGTTCTGCGTGATGACGCCGGTGAGCAGGCCCAGCCCCTGCAGCCGCCCGACGGCGTGGTGCCCGGCGTTGGGGGCGGCGCGCGCGATCGTGCGCCAGCCGAGGTGGCTGCGGGCCCAGTACCGCCGGCGCGCGATCGGGTCGCGGGTGAAGGTCTGGTAGGTCATCGGCTGGGCGTTGCGCCGCATCCCGCTCGGCCCCCGGTAGTCCGGGATGCCCGACTCCGTCGACAGGCCGGCCCCGCTGAGCACGAGCACGCCGCCCTTGCCGACGAGCGCGCTCAGGGCCGCGACTGACTGTTCCACGGCACCAATACTGCCTCGCCCCGGACGTCGCTCAGCTCAAGGCCGCCCGGATCGTCTCCGCGACCGGGCCCTCGGCCGGATACGGCCCCACCGGCTCCAGCGGCGGCTGGCCCAGGAACCGCGGCCGGTCGCCGTGGTGCGGCTGGGCGGCGTGGACGAGGAACGGGTGGCAGAGGAACACGTCGCCGGCCCGTCCCGTCGCGAGCACCTGGTCGCGATGGGCGGACACGGCGTCGATCCGTGGCCCGAGTTCCATGATCGACGCGCCGTCCTCCCCGAACGGGGCCAGCAGCGGCGGGATGTCCATGTGCGAGCCGACCCGGACCCGCGTCGGGGCGTTGCGCTCGTCGACGTCGGTGAACAGGAACAGCAGCAGCAGCGCCCGTCCGCGCGAGCGCACGTCGGCCCAGAACTCCGAGCGGCCCGGCGGCGAGAAGCTGCCCTCGATGTGCCAGCCGGCGTCGTCGGGCTCCTCCGCGTGCGGGAAACGCAGCGGGAACGACCCGATCGAGGTGCGCGGGCGCCACCGGCCCTTGCCGACGAGCGCGTCGAAGGCGTCGGTCAGCACCGGCTGGTTGGCCGCCGCCCGGAACGGCTCCTGGGCCATGCCGCCGACCCAGTACACCGGTCTGGTCCAGGTCGCGGGGTCGCCGGGCTCGGCGTCGATCTGGGCCCAGAGCAGCTCGGCGCACCGTTCCGTCACGTCCCGGGGTACCGCCGCCTCGATCTTGACGAACCCGTCCCGCTTGAAGCGCTCGACGCCGGCGTTGTCCATGCCGCCCATCGTGCCGCGCACGCGGAAAGTTTCAACCGGTTTCGACCGGTCCTGAGATAGGGCGTGATGGGGCGCACAGTGGCCGCCGCGGGCGACGTATCGTGTTCGGCATGGGTTTGGTGAGCAAATTCAACGCGTGGCGCCGCAAGCTGCAGGAGCAGCCGGGCACCACGATCGACCTCGAACCGATGCGCGCCCTGCTGCCGGAGATCGAGAAGCGCGAGGCCGAGCTGTCCGAGCTCACCGACGACGAGCTCCGTGCCGCCGCCACGGCACTGCACCAGCGGGAAGACCCCCAGGACTTCGTCGAGGCGTGCGCGCTGGGCCGGGAGGCGGCCAAGCGGGCCCTGGACGAGCGGCCGTATGACGTGCAGCTGCTCGGCGCCCAGGTGCTGCTGGCCGGGCACGTCGTCGAGATGGCCACCGGTGAGGGCAAGACGCTGACCGCCGCGATCGCCGCCGCCGGCTACGCCGCGCAGGGCCCGGTCCACGTGATCACGGTCAACGACTACCTGGCCCGCCGCGACGCCGAGTGGATGCGGCCGGTCTACGAGCTGCTCGACCTGACCGTCGGGTGGGTCAACGAGTCCTCCACGCCGGACGAGCGCCGCACGGCCTACGCGCAGGACATCACCTACGTCTCGGTCAGCGAGGCGGGCTTCGACCTGCTCCGCGACTCGATCGTCACGAACACCGCCGACCGGGTGCACCGGGAGTTCGCGACGGTCATCGTGGACGAGGCTGACTCGATCCTCATCGACGAGGCCCGGGTCCCGCTGGTGCTGGCCGGCTCCACCATCGCCGGCGAGGACCAGCCGATCGCGATCGCCGAGATCGTCGGCGGGCTGCACCGCGACCGGGACTACGAGGTCGTCGACGAGGGCCGCACCGCCCACCTGAGCACGCAGGGCCTGGCGAAGGTCGAGTCCGCCCTGGGCATCGACCTCTACGCCGAGGAGAACGTCGACACGCTGACCGCGGTCAACCTGGCGCTGCACGCCGAGGCGCTGCTGGTCCGCGACGTCGACTACATCGTGCGCGAGGAGCGGGTCGAGCTCATCGACGAGTTCCGCGGCCGGGTGGCGCAGCGGCGCCGCTGGCCCGACGGGCTGCAGGCCGCGGTCGAGGCCAAGGAGAAGATTCGCTCCAGCGGCGGCGGCACGGTGCTGCAGACCATCACGGTGCAGGCGTTCCTGACGCAGTACAAGCGGATCTGCGGCATGACGGGCACGGCCATGCCGGTCGGTGACCAGCTGCGGGAGTTCTACAAGCTCGAGGTCGCGGTCATCCCGCCGCACCTGCCCAACATCCGCAAGGACTGGCCCGACCGCGTCTACGCCTCCGCCGAGGAGCGCGACATCGCCGTGGTCGCCGAGATCGTCGCGATGCACGCCACCGGCCGCCCGGTGCTCATCGGCACGCTGAGCGTGGCCGAGTCCGAGCGGCTGGCCGCCACCCTCGCCGAGGAGGGCGTGGAGTGCGTGGTCCTCAACGCGAAGAACGACGAGTCGGAGGCCGGGATCGTGGCCGAGGCCGGCTCGGTGAGCGCGGTGACGGTCTCGACGCAGATGACCGGCCGCGGCGTCGACATCCGCCTCGGCGGCAGTGACGAGAAGGAGCGCGATCGGGTCGCCGACCTCGGCGGGCTGTTCGTGATCGGCACGGCCCGCAACGACTCGCGCCGCATCGACGACCAGCTCCGCGGCCGGGCCGGCCGGCAGGGCGACCCGGGCGAGTCGATGTTCTTCGTCTCGCTCGAGGACGAGCTCGTCGAGCGGTACGGTCCCGAGCCCATGCCCATGGGCCGCGCCGACGCCGAGGGCGCCATCGAGGACGAGGACGTGCGGTGGGCCATCGGCTCCGCCCAGCGGGTCGCCGAGACGGTGAACCTCGAGATCCACCGCAACACCTGGCGGTACAACTACCTGCTCGACCAGCACCGCCAGCTGCACGGCAAGCGGCGCGAGGAGCTGCTCACCACCGACGCGGCGGGCGAGCTGCTCGCGGAGCGGGCGCCGGACAAGTACAACGAGCTCGCCGAGGACCTGGGCGAGGAGACGCTGCTGCGCATCGCGCGCCAGATCGCCCTGTTCCACGCCGACCAGGCGTGGTCGGAGCACCTGGCCGACATGAGCGAGCTGCGGGAGGGCATCCACCTGCGGGTGCTCGGCTCGCAGGACCCGCTGGACGAGTTCCACCGCGAGGCGATCCCGGCGTTCCGCGGCCTGCTGGCCGAGATCGACAACCGCACGGTCTCCGAGTTCGAGGAGCTGGAGATCGACGGGCCGGACTGGGAGCCGGAGAACGCGGGCCTGGTGCGGCCGAGCGCCACCTGGACCTACGTGGTGAGCGACAACCCGTTCGGCTCCGAGATGGAGCGGTTCTTCGCCGGGATGGTGAAGCTGTTCCGCAGCGGCAAGGGCGTCAAGAAGAGCTAGCTGCCCCGATTCGGATCACGGCCGCCGCGCTCACGGCGGCCGTTTCCGTGTCCGGCCGCCGACGCCGCCGTCGCCCTGCTCGTGCCCGGCTCCGGCCGCGGTCCGACGGCCGCGGACGCGCTATGAACCCGATCGGGCCGATGACCAGACCGACAGCGCGAGCCGTACCAGCGCCGCGTTGTCGGCCACGGGCGCGCCGTCCGGACCGGTGAGGGTGTCCTCGAGCCCGATCCGCGTCGGCAGCCCGAGCCGCCCCGCCAGCTCGACCATCGGCCAGCACAGCGGACCCTCGCCGTGCAGCAGCCGCTCGCCCGCCACCCCGACCTCGTCGAGCCGCGCCAGAATCGCCCCGGCGTCCACGCCGGGCCCCATGATCTCGACGAGCACCCGAGGCACCCCGCCCGCGATCGACAGCGCCCCGGCGTCCTCGAGCGTCCACACGCCGGCCTCGACCGCGACGCCGAGCTCGCCCAGCGTGGCGGCGAGCGCGGTGAACCCGGGCTCGGAGACGTTGACGGAGGCGAAATCCGGCCGCTCGTACCGCGACAGCCCCGCCCACCCCGCGACCGCCTCCTGCCGCGCGTCAACGTCCCGCCCGGTGATCCACAGCCCCGTGGTGACCCCGACCGGCGTGTCGGGGCAGGTCCGGCGCACGGCCGCGACCGCCGCGCCCACGTCGGCCGCCGCCAGCGACTCCGCACCGGCGTCGTCGCGCGGATGCAGGTGCACGGCCTCGGCCCCGGCCGCGACCGCGCGCTGCGCGGCGTCGGCGAGCTCGGCGGGGGAGCAGGGCAGGCCCGGGTGCTCGCCGGGCGCCCGGCCACCGTTGAGCGCCGCCTTGAGCCTGGCGATCGGAGGCATCACCGGACCACTGTCCCGCCTGGCCCCGTCCGGGGCAAGATCGACACGCCCGCATTTCGCCCATTCGGGACAGATCGCCCGTCGGGCGAAAAGTCTGATACCGGCGGCCGTCAATGGGACGGGCGCGCGGGAGGCGGCGTCCCGGTCGCTTTCCGGATCGTGCCCTGTTGCTCGGTGGTGCAATGCTTTTGCGTGGTGTGCTCGGGTGGTGGAGCGGGTCGGTGGAATTGCGCGGTCGTTGCCTTCGGGAACCCCGTCGACCGGTATTGTGGCGGGGCCGGAATGGGCTTGAGTGGGGGTAACTTCTGCGGGGCTCCGCGGGGGTGCGGCGGGGTCGTGGATGTGGCGCGGCTTCTCCGCGTGCCGCCTCACCAGTCCCCAGTCGCGCCGCCGCTGCGCTTCCTTCCGGAACTCGTCCTTCCCCGGCCACCATTTCCTGGCCTTCGTGCGATCGCGCACAGCGGCCAATTCCCGCGGGCTGAACAATGGCGATCTCCGGCCACGCGGGCGCGCATATGGCGAACATATCGGCTGCCGGCGGCCGACGTCATGCAGGCGTTTCCTGCCTCGAACGGCGCGCTGCCGGTCGTGGTCGCCCGATCCCGCCGCCATCAGGTCGCTCGGTCCGCTTCGCCGACGACCGTGACATCCTGCGCCGGCACGACCGTCGCGCCACCCCGGGTCACCCCGCCACTGCGACACATCCATCCGCGCCGAACTCCGGAGCGCAAGAGGCCGGGTCGTGATACGACGGTTCCCCGGCGCCTGGCGGGGCCGGGGAACGCGATGGGGGCAGTCCTAGAGTTCGGTGTCTATCAGGGGGGCCACGGGCTCGGGCTGCGCCGACCGGTAGGTCCAGACGCCGCCCGCGACGCCGAGGGCGCAGATCGCCAGCACCGTCCCGAAGACGCTGCCGGCGGCCAGGCCGATGATGGCGCCGACGATCGCGGCGATGGCGATGATCACCGAGGTCACCCGGCGGGGCGTGATCCGGCGAGTCATGGCCCGGTTGAATCCATTGACGAAGCGCGCGTCGCTGCGCAACGCGGCTTCGATGTCTGCGAGCCGCTTCTGCTCGCTCTCGCTGAGCATGACGCCCAACCTCCTCCGACGGGCCTGCCCGGTGCGCGACGTGTACCCGCTCCGATCGATCGTCACACACAAAGCCCCGCCGTGGGTCGGCCAGTTGGCGCCAAGTGGGATTTCGCTGGTCAGCGCCGCGGCGATACGCGGCTTTTGCCGGAAAATGCGACCTGCGAAAGATGTGCGCGTGTGCCATTCTCGACGGCGAATGACGCGAGGGGTTCACGCGGAAGGACGCGTGAACGTTGCGAGGCAAGTTAGCCGTGCGGCCGCATGGGGGAGGATGGGGACGTGGACCCGAGCAGGCAGTGGCAGCAGCCCGACCAGAGCGGCGGCTACCCGCCCCAGCAGCCCTATGGCCAGCCCCAGCCGCAGTATCCGCCGCAGCCGCCCCAGCCCCAATACCCTCAGTACCAGCAGCCTCAGCCGCAATACCCTCAGTACCAGCCGCCGCAGCAGCAGCCCGCCCAGCCGTATTCCGCCGTGCCGTACGCGTCCCAGCAGTACAGCGCGCCCCCGGCGTACCAGCAGCCCCCGGCGTACCAGACCTCCGCCCCGCCCATGCCGGGCGCCGACGGCTCCGGCCGCCGCAGCAAGTTCTTCCCCGCGCTCATCATCAGCTCGGTGCTGCTCGTGGTCGTCGTGGTCGCCATCGTCGTGGTCTCGCTCAACCGCAAGCCCGACAGTCCCACGACCCCGCAGGCGGGCTCCTCGCAGAGCGGCCCGATCGACAAGTGCCTGGTCGGCAAGTGGAAGCAGACGTCGTACCAGAAGGTCGTCGACCTCACCGGCACGGACACCGCCAAGCGCGGGAACCTGACCACGGTCAAGATGAGCGGCGGCGGCAAGATCTGGGAGATCAAGGACGACGGCAACGCCATCGAGGACGACACCGCCACGTCCTACAGCGGCAAGACCGACGACGGCCGGACCGTCACCGCGACCTGGGCCGGGCGCACCGAGTGGAAGATGACCACCAAGGACGGCGTGATCTCCTACGCGGGCGGCGAGGCGACCACGGTCGTCACGATCAGCGTCGACGGCACCGAGGCCGGCAAGATCCAGCTCGAGCCCAACCTGGACCCGACGAACTACACGTGCAACGGCGACATCTGGCGCACGTCGAGCAAGGACAACCCCGACGACTTCTCCCGGTACGACCGCCAGAAGTAATGCCCGGTTGATCCCACCTCGATAGGGGTACAGCCGTGGCATGGCGCAGTGGATAACCCAGGTCGGTGAGCGTGCCCGGACGCGGCTGAGCGCGGCGCGTTCCGTGCCGCCCTTCGCCGGGCCGGTGGAGGTGCGGCCCGCGTCCACTGTGGAGGACGGCATCCCCCGCGGCATCAAGGTCGCGGGGGCCTGGGCCTGGCGGATCGTGCTGTTCATCCTGGCCGCGTACCTGCTCCTGAAGGTCATCGCCGCGCTGCGCCTGATGGTCATCCCGGTCGCCGTGGCGATCCTGCTCGCCGCGCTGCTCGAGCCCGTGGCCGGCTGGCTGCGCCGGCACGGGCTGCATCGCTCGCTGGCCGCCGCGATCGTGCTCGTCGGCGGCCTCTTCGTGGTCTTCGGCGGCCTGGGCGTGATCATCTACACGTTCATCACCCAGTTCGACAACCTCTCCGGCCGGGTGGGCGAGGGCCTGGGCGAGATCCAGCGCTGGCTCAACTACGGGCCGCTGCACATCTCCGAGAAACAGCTCAACGACACGGTGAGCTCGCTGGAGAAGCAGTTCACGGCCAACCGGGGCGCGCTGACCTCCGGGGCCCTGAGCACCGCGACGACGCTCGGCGAGGTGGCCACCGGGTTCTTCCTGGTGCTGTTCACGCTGTTCTTCTTCCTGCGCGACGGCGGGCAGATCTTCGCGTTCCTGTGCCGGCTGCTGCCGCACCAGGCCCGGCTGCCCGTCGCGCGGGCCGGGCACTACTCCTGGTACACCCTGGTCTCCTATGTGCGGGCCACGGTGCTGGTCGCGTTCGTCGACGCGCTCGGCATCGGCATCGGCTTGGCCGTCCTGCGCATCCCGCTCGCGCTGCCGCTGGCCGCGCTCGTGTTCCTCGGCGCGTTCATCCCCGTCATCGGGGCCACGCTCTCCGGCACGGTCGCGGTGCTCGTCGCCCTCGTCACCAACGGGCCGGTCAGCGCGCTGCTCGTGCTCGGCGTCGTCATCGCCGTACAGCAGCTGGAAGGGCACGTCCTCCAGCCGCTGATCATGGGCCGGGCGGTCGCGCTGCACCCGCTCGCGGTGATCCTGGCGATCACGACGGGCGTGGTGGCGGCCGGGATCGTCGGCGGGCTCGTCGCGGTGCCGCTGCTCGCGGTGGGCAACACCGCCGTGCGGTACCTCGCCGAGCACCCCGACGGCGAGCCCACGGACGAGAGTGAGGAGCCGCCGGGGGTGGAGGACACCGACGGCGAGGCCGACGAACCCGAACCCGAGCCCGAAACGGAGCCGGAGGGTAGCGTCGACGAGGAGATCAAGGATCAGTGAGGAGCATGCACCATGCCGTTGTCCGGTGAGTACGAGCCGAGCCCGTCCGAGTGGTCGCGTGATCAGGCCGAACTGTTCGAGCGCACCAACGGGGCGGAGGGCAACACGATGCAGGGCCGGCCCGTCATCATCCTGACGACGCTCGGCGCCAAGTCGGGCAAGATCCGCAAGACCCCGCTCATGCGGGTGGAGCACGACGGGGAGTACGCGGTCGTGGCCTCGCTGGGCGGCGCGCCGAAGCACCCGGTCTGGTACCACAACGTCGTCGCCAACCCGCACGTCGAGCTGCAGGACGGGCCGGTCAAGCGCGACTACACGGCCCGCGAGGTCACCGGCGCGGAGAAGGAGCAGTGGTGGAAGCGGGCCACCGAGACCTGGCCGGCCTATGACGAGTACCAGCAGAAGACCGACCGGCAGATCCCCCTCTTCGTGCTCACGCCCCAGCAGTGACCGCAGGGTGAATCCGGTCCTGCTCACGCTGCTGGCGATGCAGCGGCAGAACTGGGAGCAGGGCGTGGCCATCCACGCCCTGCTCGACCTGGGGCTGACCGACCTGGCCCGGCGGCTGGCCCGCGACGCGGTCGTGCACCAGAGCCCGGACGGCCGGCTGGGCACCATCGGCGGCGAACGCGGATCGGTGAACTCGGCCGCCATCTATCAGGGTGTCGTACTGCTCGATGCCGCCGAACCCGCCCGCCGTCAACTGGACTGGATCGTCGAACGGGCGCCGCGCGCCGCGGACGGCACCCTCTACCACCTGCTGGACGCGCCGGAGGTCTGGGCCGACTCCGTCTACATGGTGGTGCCGATGCTCGCCCTCGCCGGCCGCCCCGACCTGGCCGTGCGGCAGGCCGAGGGTCACCGCGCCCGGCTGTGCCGCGACGGCCTCTACCTCGCCGCCGACAACCGCCCGAAGCGCTGGGGCACCGGCAGCGGCTGGGTCGCCGCCGGGCTCGCGCGGGCCATCCGGCACGACCCGGGCCTCGCCGCGCCCCTCGCCGGGCACGCGCGCGAGGTGATCGACGCCTGCCTGCGGTGGCGCCGGGGCGACGGGCTCTTCGGGGACGTGCTCGACGATCCGGGCTCGTTCCGGGAGGCGAACCTCGCGCAGATGCTGGCGTACGCGGCGTACACCGGCGTCGCCGACGGCTGGCTCCCGGGCTCCTACACGGCCGTCGCCGACTCCCTGCGCGCCGCCGTGGCCCCCTTCGTGGTCGACGGGCTCGTCACCTCGGTCTGCGGCGCGCCCACGTTCGACCGCCCGGGCACCTCGGCCGAGGCCCAGGCGTTCCACCTGATGGCGGAGGCCGCCGCGGGCTGAGATCGGCCAGCGCCCGGGGATTGACCAGAGTTCATGGATTTGGCCGGGACTCGTACAGTGTGCGGGTGGCATACCGGCTCGGCATCGACCTGGGCACGTCGACGACCGTTGCCGTGCTGGCGTTCCCGGGCGCGTCGCGGCCCCTGCTGTTCGACGCCTCGCCGCTGCTGTCCTCCGCGGTCTTCGCCGGCTCCGGGCCCGGGCTGCTGACCGGGCAGGACGCCGAGCGGGCCGCGATCGCCCAGCCCGCGGGGCTGGAGGCCAACCCGAAGCGCCGCATCGACGACGGCACCGTCTGGCTGGGGGAGCGGGAGTTCCCCGTCGCCGAAGTCCTCGCGGCGATCCTGGACCGGGTCGGCACCGAGGCGCGGCGGGTCGCGGGCGGCCCGATCGGCGAGACGGTGCTGACCCACCCGGCGGCCTGGGGCCGGACCCGCCTGAGCCTGCTCGCCGAGGCCGCGCGCCGGGCCGGGCTGGGCGAGGTCGGGCTGGTCCCCGAGCCCGTGGCCGCCGCGGCGCACTTCGGCACCGTCCACGACCTGCGGCCCGGCCATACCGTCGTGGTGTACGACCTGGGCGCCGGCACCTTCGACGTGAGCGTCGTGCGGCGCACGGCCGCCGGCGGGGGCTTCGAGGTCCTCGCCGCGGACGGGCTGGCCGACGTGGGCGGGCTCGACCTCGACGCGGCCGTGGTCCAGCACGCCCGCACGCTCACGCCCGGCGCCACCGAGGCCTGGGGGCGCCTCGACTGGCCGCAGAGCCAGGCCGACCAGCAGGCCCGGCGGGCCCTGTGGACCGGGGCGCGCGCGGCCAAGGAGCAGCTCACCCGGCACGCGACCGCCGACCTGCACCTGCCCCTGGTGGACAAGGACCTGCACCTGACGCGCGAGGAGTTCGAGGCGGCGGCGCGGCCGTACCTCGACCGGACCGTCGCGCTGACCGTGCGCGTCCTGCGCGAGTCGGGCGCCGTGCCGGAGCGCATCGCCGGTGTCTTCCTCGTCGGCGGCTCGTCCCGCATCCCGCTGGCCGCGACGCTCCTGCACCGGGCGCTGCGGATCGCGCCGACGATCGTCGACCAGCCCGAGCTCGCCGTCGCGGAGGGCAGCCTCCTGGCCCCGGCCGCGCGCTGGGAGACCGCCCTGCCGACGGAGGACCTGACACCGGTGCTCGCCGCGCCGGAGTCCGAGCCGGTCGTGCTGGCGGCTGTTGCCGAACCGGTGACGCCTCCGAAACCCGAGCCGAAGCCCGAGCCGGTGACGCCTCCGAAGCCCGAGCCGAAGTCCTTGCCCGCCGCGGGGAAGCGGGGCTGGGGGCGGCATACCGGGATCGTGGTCGTGATCCTCGTCGTGGTCGCGGGGGTGCTCGGCGTGCGCGCCTGGCTGCACCGCGGGCCGGTCGTGGCCGAGCTGCGCGGGGCCGTCGGCGCCGTGCGGGCCGTCGCGTTCAGCCCCGACGGCCGGCTCCTCGCGGCCGTCGGCGACGACAAGACGCTGCGCCTGTGGGACGTCGGCGACGAGAAGGCGACCACGCTGACCACCAACGCCGCGACCCGGTCGGTCGCGTTCAGCCCCGACGGCAAGCTGCTGGCCGCGGGCGGCGACGACGGTCGCGTGCACCTCTGGAACGTGGCCTCGCGCCAGGAGAGCGGCGAGGGCATCGCCCTCAACCGCCCGTTCCAGATCACCGCGCTCGGCTTCGACCGCACCGGCGCGCTGCTGGTGGTGGGCGGCGACACCGGCTTCGGCCTCGTGTACGACGTCGCCGCCGGCCGCCAGCGCGCCGAGCTCGGCGCGTTCAACCCGGGCACGGTCACGGCGGCCGCGTTCAACCCGGGCGCCAAGGACGCGACCGACGTCGCGCTCGCCGGGACGGCCCCGGCGCCGGCGGTCTACAGCAGCGCCGACGGCGCCCGCCAGCCGGTCGACGCCACCGTCACGCACGGCGACACCATCCGGGCGCTGGCGTTCAGCCCGGGGGGCTACCCGCTGGCCACCGCCGGGGCCGACGGCGACGTGCTGCTGTGGCCCGGCCAGGCGGGCGTGGTGGCAGCTCGGCTGGCCGGCGACCGGACGCCGGTGAACGCCGTCGCCTTCGACCGGGACGGGTCCGTGCTGGCGGTGGCCGGGGACGACCAGCGGGTACACCTGTGGAATCCCGCCACGTATGCGCACCTGCGCTCCTACGACCAGGCGGGCAGCCCGATCGACGCGCTCGCCTTCAGCCCGAAGGACGCCACCCGCCTGGCCACGGGCTCCCGCGACGGCGTGGTGCGCGTCTGGGACGTCAGCTGAGCTCGTCCGCGGCGGTCCGGCCGGCCTCGGTGACCCGGTCCAGGAACGAGGCCAGCAGGGCGAGCTCGGCCTCGTCGTAGCCGGCGCACAGCTCGTCCATCCGGCCGTTCATGCCGGCGAAGAGCGCGTAGATCTCGGCGTTGCGCTCGCGCAGCGCCCGGATCACCACGGCGCGGCGGTCCTCCGGGTCGCGGTCGCGGGCCACCCAGCCGCCGCGCTCGAGCCGGTCGAGCACCCCGGTCATCGTCGCGGGGTGCAGCCCGGCGTGGCGGGCCAGGGCACTCGGGCTCAGCGGACCGTGGCGGTGGATCACGTCGAGGCAGTCGAAGTCGGCGTCCTTGAGCTCCAGCCGGGCCCCCACCCGGTGGTTGAGCAGCGAGAGCTCGGTGCTGAGCGCGCGCAGCGACTCCTTGATCGCGTTGGTCGCCCGCCGCCGGGAAGGTGTTACGGAACTCATATGATCTGAACTCCCGTTCCATGTGCAAGTCCATATATTATGAAACTCGTAAAGTATTGGTCCCGGAATCACCATACTCGCAGAGGAGCCGTCATGATCCTGGTCACGGGCGCCACCGGCCTTGTCGGACGCCATCTCGTCGCCGCGCTGCAGGCCGGAGGGCACGCCGTGCGGGCCGTCAGCCGCGCCGCAGGCGGCACCGCCGAGGAAGCCCTGCGCGCGGGCGGCGTGCACGCGCTGTTCCTGCACCCGCGGGCGGTGGGGGAGCGGGCGGGTGAGCTCGCCGCCCTGGCCCGGGAGTGCGGGGTGCGGCGGGTCGTCGCGCTCTCCGCGATGAACGTCGACGAGCCGCCCGAGCACCAGCCGTCCCGCCTCGCCGGCGACCGCAACCGGGAGGCCGAGCGGGCCGCGGCCGGGAGCGGGCTGCCATGGGCCGCCCTGCGCGCGAGCTCGTTCGCCGCGAACACGGTCCGCGCCTTCGGGCCGCAGCTGCGGGCCGGGGACGTCGTGCGGTACGCCTTCCGCGCCTTCGAGGAGTCGCTCGTCGACGAGCGGGACCTCGCCGAGGTCGCGGCCCGGGCGTTGCTGGGGGCCGGTGACGGCGTGCTCGAGCTCACCGGGCCGCAGTCGCTCAGCCACGGCGAACAGGTCGCGATCCTCGGCGCCGTGCTCGGCCGGCCGCTGCGGTTCGAGGAGGTCCCGGCGGAGGCGGCCGCGCGGGCGATGGCCGCGGGCGGGCTGCCCGGCCCGTTCGCCGAGGCGCTCATGGCCCGCTACCGGCGCCACCTCGACCGGCCGCAGCACCCGCCGACCGATGGCGTGGCCGCGGTGCTCGGCCGCCCCGCGCGCACGTTCGCCGAGTACGCCGCCGACCACCGCGCCGCCTACTGACGCGGTCGCACGGACCGGCGGGCGGCTTCGTCGCGCTCCGCGGGGTGTGCTTGGCTGTCGCGGTGACGGAACTGCTGCTGGTGGCGCTGGTCGACCTGGTGTCGGAGGACTCGGCGCGCTACGAGGACGAGGTCCTGGCCCTGCTGCCCCGCCACGGCGGGACCCTCGAGCGCCGGCTCACCACCGGCCGCGAGGAGGTGCAGGTCATCCGGTTCGCCTCGCGCGAGGGCCTGACGGCGTTCACCGAGGACCCGGATCGGCAGGCGCTGCGGGAGCGCTACGGTGCCGCGGTCCCCGCCACCCGCGTGCTCGAGGTGACGCCGAGGTGAGTTGACCGCGGCGGTGGGTACCAGCAGGGCATGCACGTTCCCACATGGCTCAGGACGACCGCCGCGGTCACGGCCGCGGCCGGGATCGGGTCGCTGGTGACGCGGCCCGGGGACCCGTGGTACCGGCGGCTCGAGAAGCCCTCGTGGCAGCCGCCCCGGCAGGCGTTCCCGCTGGTGTGGACGCCGCTGTACGGGCTGATCGCCTTCGCCGGGGCGCGGGCGCTCGACGCCCGCCGGGGCCCGGGGCAGCGCTCGTTCGCCGCCGCCTACGGGGCCAACCTGGCGCTCAACGCGGCGTGGACGGCGATCTTCTTCGGGGCCCGCCGGCCCCGCGCCGCGCTGGCCGAGATCGCGCTGCTCAACGCGTCGAACCTCGACCTGCTGCGGCGGGCCTGGCAGGCGGACCGGACGGCCGGGGCCGCCCTGGTCCCCTACGTGGCCTGGACCGGCTTCGCGACCGCCCTGAACGCGGCGATCGCGCGCCGGAACTGACGCTCAGCGGGGCGCAGCGCTCAGGCTCAGCGGTTGCGCTGCTTCCACGTCGCCAGGCCGGCCTCGAGGCGGCGCTGGTTGCGGGAGCCGCCGAGGCCGCGCTTGGCCTTGGCGTACAGCCACAGCCCGCCCCCCACCACCAGGGCGCCGACGATGAGGTAACCGAGCACGCTGAGCAGGGCGTGGAACACCCACACGGCGATCGCGCCGACCACGAACAGGCCCACGACGACCGCGACGGCACCAATCAGGAAACGACCCATGCCACCAAGCATGCCCCGGCCGCGCCACCCCCGTCATCAGGGAGTTCCCGGACTCCGGCGATCGGGGCACGGCGATCGGGCACACGGTGTGGCCCGCCGCTCAGGCCGCCAGCGTCGCGTACGCCCCGTCCGCGGCCAGCAGCCCCGCGTGCGTGCCCCGCTCGACGACGCGCCCGTGGTCGACGACCGCGATCTGGTCGGCGTCGCGGACCGTCGAGAGCCGGTGGGCGATCGTGATCGTGGTCCGGCCTCGGGCCAGGTCGTCGAAGGCCCGCTGGACGGCGCGCTCGGTCTCGTTGTCCAGCGCGCTCGTGGCCTCGTCGAGGACCAGGACGCGCGGGTCGCGCAGCAGGGTGCGGGCGATCGCGATGCGCTGCTGCTCGCCGCCGGAGAAGCGGTACCCGCGCGAGCCCACGACCGTGTCGTAGCCCTCGGGCAGGGCGGCGATGAGCTCGTGGATCTGCGCCGCGCGTGCCGCGGCCTCGATGTCGGCGTCGGACGCGTCCGGCCGGGCGTAGCGGAGGTTCTCGCGGACGGTCGTGTGCAGCAGGTAGGTCTCCTGGCTCACCACGCCGACGATGCCGGCGAGGTCGGTCAGGCTCAGGTCGCGCAGGTCCACGCCGTCGATGGTGATGCGGCCGGCGCCGGGGTCGTGCAGGCGGGCGATGAGCGCGGCGATCGTGCTCTTGCCCGAGCCCGTCTCGCCGACGAGGGCCAGTGAGGTGCCGGCCGGCACGTCGAGGCTGACGCCCGCCACCGCGGCCGAGTCGCTGCCGGGGTAGGTGAAGGTGACGTCCTCGAAGCGCAGGTGGCCGCGGACCTCGGGCAGGCGCTTCGGGTGCTCGGGCTCGGCCACCTCGACGGGCAGGTCGAGGTATTCGAAGATCCGCGCGAACAGCGCCAGCGAGCTGGTGAGCTGGACGCCGACCCCGAGCAGGGCCATGAGCGGGCGGAACAGGCCGGCCTGCAGCGAGGTGAACGCCACCAGGGTGCCGATGCTCAGCGTCCCGGCCGTCATCGGCAGCCCGGCGCTGAGGTAGATGACCGCGGGGATGGCCGCGAAGATGATGCTCATCGAGGCCATCCGCCAGCGGCCGGCCAGCTCGGAGCGCAGCTCCAGGTCGATCAGGCGCTCGGAGGACTCGGTGAAGCGGCGCACGACCGCGCCGCCCGCGCCCATCGTCTTGGACAGGCGCACGCCGCTGACGGACAGGCCCTCCTCGATGGTCACGTTGAGGTCGGCCAGCTCGCGCTGGCGCTGGGCGGTGATCTCGCGGCGCATGCTCGCGACCCGGCGGGTCAGGTAGATCGCGGGCGGCAGCACGACGAGGGAGACGAGCGACAGCCGCCAGGACAGCGCCGCCATGGCGACGGCGGTGGCGACCGTGGTGGTCAGGTTCGAGGCGATCGAGGTGGCGGTGTTGGTGACGACCGCCTCCATCCCGCCGATGTCGTTGGTGATGCGGGACTGCACCTCGCCGGTGCGGGTGCGGGTGAAGAAGCCGACGGACTGCCGCTGCAGGTGCGTGAACACGTCGACGCGCAGGCGGTGCATGACCAGCTGGCCGACCTTCGTCGACTGCCAGGTCTGGATCACGCCGAGCGCGGAGGTCACGGCGGCGACGGCGACCATGCCGAGCACCAGCCAGACCAGCAGGCGGACGTCCCGGGCCGGCAGCGCGCGGTCGATGACCTCGCGCAGCAGGAACGGCGAGGCCATCGAGAGGATGGACGACGCCACGATGATGAGCACGACGGCGGCCAGGCGGCCGCGGTGCCGGGTGAACAGCCGGCCGATGCGGGCCAGCGAAACCTGCTTGGCCTGCGCCTTCTCGGCGGCGGAGAGCTTGCGGGACCCGCGCGGGCGGGTGGGGGGATTGGGCTCCAAGGGGAGCTCCCTTCTGTCGGATATGCTGAGGGTACCTCACTATGAGGGAACAACACAAACCGCTGGTATCGTGTTCCCGTGGAGGACGAGAACCTCTCGGAGCTGTTCTGGAGCGTCGCGCGGCGGCTGCGGCACCAGTCGCACGAGTCGCTGCAGCCGTTCGGGATCACGCCCGGGCAGGGGCGCGCGTTCCTCGTGCTCGCCAAGCACGGCACCATGCGGCTCAGCGAGCTGGCCGACCACCTGCGCATCGCCCCGCGCTCGACCACCGAGGTCGTCGACGGGCTGCAGGAGCGCGGGATGGTGCAGCGGCTCCCCGACCCCGCCGACCGCCGGGCCACCCTGGTGCGCCTGACGCCCGCGGGCGAGGACGCGGCCGGGCGGATCAAGGCGGAGCGGGGAGCACAGGGAGAGCGCTTCTTCGCGGCGCTGCCGGAGCGGGATCGGGCCGAGCTCGCGCGCATACTCACGGCCCTGCGGGTATCCGACTCCCCGTGATCAACGCGCTCGACCACGGCCTCGCCGGCGACGGTGTCACCAACGACCAGCCGGCGCTGCAGAAGCTGGTCGACTCCAGCCCGCCGGGCGAGGTCATCTACTGCCCGGCGGCGACGTACGCGATCCGGGACGCCGGCACCGTCTGGCGCACCGGCGTGTCGCTCGTCGGCGACGGGCCGTCGGCCACGCGGTTCCTGCTGTCCAACCCGGGCGCGCCGGGCACCCCGACGCCGCTGGCGTTCTGGACCGCCCTGCAGCACGGCGCCGCCCCGGAGCGCCCGATCGCCGACGTGACCTTCGCCGGCTTCGAGATCGACGGCTCGCAGCTGCGCCTGCCCACCTACGACGTGCTCGCCAAGGGCCTGGGGCTGCAGTACGTCCTGAGAGGCTCCTTCCGCGACCTCTATATCCACGACACCCCGGCGACCGGGTTCGGCTGCGACTTCCTGCAGGACTGCACCGTGGAGCGCGTCGTCGCCGTGCACTGCGGCCGGCTCGACACGGGCTGGGAGAAGGGCGGCGCGGGGATCGGGATCGGCGTCGGCGGCTGGGGCACGGTCGAGCGGCTGACCGTCACCGAGTGCGTGACCCGGCGCAACGGCACCAACGGGATCTTCGTCGAGCTGCAGGACGCGACCTGGACGCCGCCGCGCGGGATTCGGATCGTGGGGTGCCACGCGGAGGACAACAAGTACGGGATCTCGGACTGGGGCGCCGACGGCCTGCTCGTCTCCGGCTGCACCATGATCGGCAACCACACCGCGGGCTTCGACGTGTCCGGCCAGGGCACCACGCACGTGGCCGGGCGCTACGGCGTGGTGACCGGCTGCCTGGTCGACTCGAACGCGGGCGACGGGGTGAGCATCGGCAACACCCCCGGCGGCTACACGGTCACGGCGTCACGGATCAGCCGCAACGGGGGCAACGGCTACCGCCAGCACAACCTCCCCGGCGCCATCTCGGTCCCGGCGAGCGACGTGGTGCTGGACGGCAACGACATCTGGGACAACGCGGGCGACGGCATCCGGCTCGACGGCGAGCTGATCGACCCGTTCCTCGTGGGCAACCGCATCCGGGGCAACGGCACCGCGGGTCACCCGGCCGCGGGCATCCGCGTGAACGCCCGGGTTCGCTCGGCGACGATCCGCAACCAGCGCATCTGGGACCGCGGCACGCCGCCGACCCAGCTGGCCTCGCTGCGCGTCACGCCGGACGGCGAGCTGGCGGACCCGGTCTACACCGACATGCCCGCCGCGCTGTGAGGCCGGTCGGCGACCGTCACGGGCCGGCGTGGACGACCTCGAACAGGCCGGGGGTCGACGGGTAGTCGCGCCACTGCGGCGCCGAGACCAGCGCGCGGAACCCGTCGTCGTGGGCGGCGCCGTGGGTCTGCGGGCTCGTCCAGACGGCGACGTTGACGTAGCGGTAGCGCGTCCCGTAGCCGAGCGCCCGGTGCAGGGTGTGGCGCACGTAGCCGGGCTTGACCCGCATGTACTCGTTGACCTCCTGCCACCGGGCCAGGAAGTCCTCGTCGCGCTCCGGGGCGACCTCGAACAGGTTGACGAACGTGACCGACATGACCGACTCCTCTTCACTGCACAGGTGTGCACTTAATACACTCGGGTATAGTGAACGGCGATGTCAAGGGGCGACGGGAGGCGTGTGGTGGCCGGCACGGATGGGCGGGTGGCGCAGCGGCGGCGCACCCGCAAGGCGATCGTCGACGCGGCCGCCCGGCTGCTCGCCGATGGGGGTGAGCCGTCGGCCGCGGACATCGCGGCGGCGGCCGAGGTGTCGCGGCGGACGGTGTATCTGCACTTCCCGACGCTCGACCAGCTGCTCATCGACGCGACCGTCGGGGCGATGCGGGTCGACGTCGACGCGGCGCTGGACGCCGTGCCGGAAGACGATCTCGAGGCGCGGGTGCTCGCGCTGGTGGACGCGATGTTCGCCGACATGGAGACCGTCCTGCCCCTGGGGCGGCGGCTGGTCCGGCTCACCGTCGACGCGCCGCCGGACGACGGGGAGCCCCGCCGGGGGTACCGCCGCGTCCAGTGGATCGAGCGGGCCGTCGGGCCGGCGCGGGAGCGGCTCGGGCCCGAGCGGTTCGAGCGACTTGTCTCGATGCTCGCGATCGTCATCGGCTGGGAGGCGTTCATCGTGCTCTTCGACGTGCGCGGGCTCACTGTGGCGGAGGCGCGCGAGACCTGCCGGGCGGCCGCGGTGGCGATCGTGCGCGCACAAGACGCATAAAAGTCGCGGTGGTGATCGTTTGCGCACAAGGCGCGTAAAGGCTGCGGTGGCGATCGTGCGCGTGCAAGGTGCATAAAAAGCCGTAAATGTGGAGACGAGCTTGGACATGACGTCACGGTTCACTCGCCTGGTCGCCTTCACCGCAGTGGTGGCGGCGGCCGGGATGAGCCTCGCCACACCCGCCAACGCCGTCGCGAACGGCAACCCGGTGCCGGAAGGGCGGTACCGGTTCGCGGTGAAGCTGACCATGACCGACATCCCCAAGCCCGACGGGACCCACTACGGCAGCGCCTGCTCGGCGGCCCTCCTGTCGCCGTGGTGGATCATCACCGCCGGGCACTGTTTCCACGACCCGCAGCGCAACCCCGTCTCCGGGCCGGTGCCCTACGAGACCACCGCGACGGTCGGGCGCGCGGACCTGTCGCGCCGCGGCGGCCACGTGGTGCACGTGGTCTCCGTGCGGCAGGGCCCGAGCGGCGACATCGCGATGGCCAAGCTCGCGAAGCCGGTGTACGACATCGTGCCGCTGCGGGTGGCCGAGAAGGCCCCCGCGGTCGGCGACGTGCTGCGCATCACGGGGTGGGGCAAGCTCGTGTCCACGGACACGGCCCCGGCCGGGCACCTGCAGACCGGGCAGGTCAAGGTGTCCGCGGTCGCCCCGGGCACGATCGGGGTGAAGGGCTACCGCCCGGCGCCCGACACGAGCGCGTGCGAGTACGACTCGGGCGCGCCCTACTTCGCGGAGACCGGCCGCAACGCCAGGTTCCCGGTGCTCGCCTCGGTGGAGAGCACCGGCCCCTCCTGCCCGCACGACCAGGAGGAGGCCACCACCCGGGTGGACCCCCTCCACGACTGGATTCGCGGAACACTGCTCACGTAGCCGGGCCCTCGGCCGATTGGTCGGGCATGGTCCGCAATCTGCCGATCGCCGCGAAGCTCGCCTCGACCGTCGCGGTCGTGTGCGTCCTGCTCGTGGGGGTCGGGGTCCTGGGCATCGTGCAGCTCGCCGGTGCCCAGGACCGGCTGCACCTGATGTACACCGACAACCTCCAGGACGTGGCGGACCTCGACGACGTCGGGCTGTCCTTCAAGACCGTCCAGTCCGAGGTCGCCAACATGGCGCTGTCCTCGACGCCGGCCGACATGGCGACCGCCCTGCGCAACATCCAGCAGTCGAACGCGGCCCTGGACACGGCGTGGGCCAAGTTCATCGCGCTGCCCGCCGCCGGTGAGCTGAGCGACCGGGGCGCCTTCGAACAGGCCCTCGCCGACTACCGCACGGTGCTGCAACAGGAGCTGCTGCCGCTGGCCCAGGCCTCGACCACCGACGAGGCCAAGATCACCGAGATCCGCAAGACGAAGGCCGACCCGCTGACCGTCGCCGCCCAGGCCGCGCTCGACCGGCTCAACGCGGCCGTCGACGTCAAGTCCCAGAACACGCTGAGCGCGTCGCAGAGCTCGTACGAGCGCTCCCGCCTGCTCATCATCGGCATGATCGTCGCGGCCGTCGTGCTCGCGGCCGTCCTCTCCTCGATCGTCAGCCGCATGATCTCCCGCCCGCTGCGCGAGACGGTCCGCGTGCTCGAAGCCGTCGCCGAGGGCGACCTCGGGGGCCGGCTGCGGGTCGCCGGCCGCGACGAGGTGGGCCGGATGGGCGACGCGCTGAACCGGGGCCTCGAGCGCCTCGGCGGCTCCCTGCGCGAGGTCGACGGGAACGTGGGCCGGGTCTCCACCGCGGCCGCCCAGCTCACCAGCGCGGCCGGGGCCATGAACGACAGCGCGGCCCGCTCGTCGGGCGAGGTGCACCTGGCCTCGGAGGCCACCGACGGCATCACGCAGGACATCGGTACCGTCGCCACCGGCTCCGAGGAGATCGGCGCCTCGATCCAGGAGATCGCCCGCAGCACCTCCGACGCCGCGGCCACCGCGGACCGGGCCGTGCACGAGGCGGCGGAGGCGGCGACGGTACTGGGCAGTCTCGGCCAGTCCTCCCGCGAGATCGAGACCGTCGTCAAGCTCATCACCTCCATCGCCGAGCAGACGAACCTGCTGGCGCTGAACGCCACGATCGAGGCCGCCCGCGCCGGGGACGCCGGCAAGGGCTTCGCCGTCGTCGCGACCGAGGTGAAGGACCTGGCCCAGGAGACGGCCCGCGCGACCGAGGACATCGTCCAGCGCGTCGGGGCCATCCAGCGAGACTCGGCCGCGGCGGTGTACGCCATCGAGTCGATCAGCGAGGTGATCACGACCATCCGCGACGCCCAGGCGAGCATCGCGGCGGCGGTCGAGGAGCAGTCGGCCACGACGGCCGAGATGAGCCGCACGGTGAGCCAGGTCGCGGGCCGGGCCAGCCAGATCAGCACGAACGTCAACGGCGTGGCGGCCGCGGCCGACGAGACCACGGGCATCGCGAGGAGCACGGCCACCACGGCCGAGGAACTGAACCAGGTCGCGGGCGATCTACGCCGCACCGTGGCCGTGTTCCGCTACTAGTCGAGTCCTAGTCGAGGTCGGCGAGCCGATCCGCCGGCACCACCGCGTACTGCCGCAGCGAGAGGTCCCGGAACGTCACCGGCCCCCGGGGCCCCGGCACGCGGTCGATGTTGATCCCCGTCTCGGGCACGTTGAGCAGCTTGAACCCGTCCAGCAGCCGGGTCGTGGCGTTCCAGAACGCGCCGGTGCCGGCGTAGGCGCCGAGGAACTCCCGGGCCGCCGCCGCGTCCTCGGTCACGATCCCCGCGGCCAGCCCCGACGTCTCGTCGTTGGCCAGGCGCGCGGCGGCGAGCGGGGAGTCGACGGGCGCCACGGTGATCGTCGCCTCGCGGTCGGAGTCCAGCGCCCACTCGTAGCCCAGCGCGTGCGCGTGCGGCGGCAGCGAGACGGCGATCCGCGGCGCCACGGCCTCGGTGACCCGCGGCACCAGGTCCTCGTAGTGCGAGCGGTGGATGAGCAGCAGGTTGAGCCGGTTGCACACGCCGAGCCGGTCGAGGCCCGCGGTGATGAGCGCGAACGCCTTGCCGAGGTCGGCCGCCGCGTCGATGTAGAGCACGCCGCCGCCGTCGGCGTGGGCCAGGGTGCGCACGCCCCGCAGCGCCGCCTTCTCGGCCAGGGTCCGGGTGCTCTCGCCGCTGCCGCGCAGGATCACCAGCGGGACCAGGCCCGGCTGGGACACCAGGGCGTCGGCGGTCTCGCGGCCCCGGGCCCGGATGAGCTGCACCGCGGCCGGGTCGAGGCCGGCCTCGGCCAGGGCCGGCGCGACGATCTCGTCCATGAGCGCGATCGCCGAGGCCAGGGCGGCCGAGCCGGTGCGCAGCACCCCGCCGTTCTGGCTCTTGATCAGCTGCGAGGCGACGTCGACGGTTACGTTGGGGCGGGCCTCGTAGTTGGCGCCGATGACGCCGACCGGGCGCCGCCACTCCTGCAGCACCAGGCCGCCGCCGAGCTCGCGGACCGTCCGGCGGGCCGGCTCCGGCTCCACGTCGGCGAGGATGTTCAGCTGCTCGGCCATGCCGGCCAGCCGGGCCTCGTCGAGGCGGAGCCGGTCGAGCAGGCCGCCGCTCATCCCGCCGGCCTCGGCCGCGGCCACGTCGGCGCGGTTGGCCTCGAGGATCGCGTCCGGGCCGGCGGCGAGGCGGCGGGCCATCCCGCGCAGGGCCTCGTCGATGGTCTTGGCCGGCGCCGCGGCGAGCGAGGCGGCCGCGGCGCGGGCGGCACGGGCGGCCTCGGCCACGACCTGGTTGACGTCCTGCTCCTCGCCCACGGCACGGCCTCCCAAAGGATGAGATCTACGGTTTACGCGCCTGCAGAGTGTATGTAAGCGGCAGACGCGCACGCCCCTCGGCCAGCCGGTACTCACCCTCCGCGTCCTCGACCGTCCGCCCCGGGTAGCAGTCCCACGGGCAGCTGTCGTGCTCCTCCAGCATCGTGAGCTGGAGCCCCTCGGCGAGCAGCGCGCTCACGATCTCGCCCAGCCCGTGGTTCCACGAGTGGGTGACGTTGTGCTGGAACTGCGCGGTCGTGTCGACGTAGGAGCCGGCCTCCTCCCACACCAGGGGCTCCGGCGTCTCGAAGTACGGGAAGCTGAGGACCAGCAGATCGTCCTTGCGCGTCTCGTCGATCGCCCACAGCACGGGATGGCCCTCGCGGATGAACAGCCGCCCGCCGGGGCGCAGCAGGGTCGCCACGACCCCGGCCCACCGGCGGATGTCGGGCAGCCAGCACAGGGCGCCGACCCCGGTGTACACCAGGTCGAACGCGCCCGCCTCGAGCACCCCGGGGGCGCCGTAGACGTCCGACTCCACGTAGTCGATGTCCGCCCCGGCCCGCTCGGCCAGGGCGCGCGCCTCGGCCAGGGACGCGGGGGAGAAGTCGAGACCGGTGACCCGCGCGCCCAGCCGGTGCAGGGAGAGCGTGTCGGTGCCGATGTGGCACTGCAGGTGCACGGCCCGCAGCCCGCGCACGTCGCCGAGGCGGGGCCGGTCGAAGCGCACGACGTCGCTGAGGTGCTCCGGGTCGTCGAAGCCCCGCAGGTTGTACCCGCGCGACGCCGCATGCGCCGGTGCCCGCTCGTCCCACTGCGCCCGGTTGAGCTGGAAGGAATCGTCCACAGGGCGACCCTCACACGGCGGTCAAGCGGATATCGCCTCCGTCGTCGCGTGCAGGGTCGGCGACATGGCGTGCGGGTGCAGCACGGGCGGCACGTGTACCGGCACGTCGACCGCGGCCGACAGGATCAGGGCGAGCGCCACGCTGGTCGGCCGCGCCTCCGGCAGCTTGTCCAGGCTCGCCTCGCAGACCTCGAGGACCTCCTCGGGCATCCCGGCGATCTGCGGCAGCGGCTCGGGCGGGACATGGCGGTGGGCGTGCAGCATCTGCTCGTCGGTGTCGGCCGGGAACGGCAGCCGCCCGGTCAGGCACTGGTAGAGCAGGACCCCGACCGCGTACACGTCGGCCGGCGGGGCCGCTGCCGCGCCCGGCAGCAGGCGCTCGGGCGCGAGGTACGCCGGCGTCCCCATCAGCGTCCCGTCGGGCAGCTGGTCCGCCTGCCCGGTGCGGGCGGCCACCCCGAAGTCGAGGATCTTGGCTCCGGCCGGGGTCAGCACCACGTTGGCCGGCTTGATGTCGCGGTGCACGACGCCGTGCCCGTGGGCCGCGGCCAGGCCCGCCCCGACCTCCGCGCACACCCGGCCGGCGACCTGCCAGTCCAGCGGCCCCTCGTTCATCACGGCGTCCAGCGGCTGGCCCTCGACCAGCTCCATCACCAGGTACGCGGTCCCGCGCCCGGCCCGCCGCGAGGTGCCGAAGTCGTACACCGACACGACGTTCGGGTGCGCGAAGCGGGCGCCGGAGCGGGCCTCGTTGCGGGCCCGGTCGAACGCCTCGGGGTCCGCGGTGTGCTCGGGGGTGAGCAGTTTCACGGCGACCTCACGGTCCAGGACCTCGTCGTGCGCCTCCCAGACGCTGGCCATGCCACCTTCGCCCAGCTTGCGCCGCAGTCGGTACCGTCCGCCGAGAACCCGCACATCATCCTGTTTCCCCCGCGGCGGCCGGTTCAAAAGACCAACCGCGGGACACCGCCCGTGCACCGGATGCGCAACCCGCGGCCGGTGAGCTGGTAGGCATGCATGGACGCGCCCGGCTCCTGGTCGCGGCCGGTGCCGCCGCGATCGTGGGATCGTCGCTGGCCGCCGGCCCGCTCGCCCGCGTCCTGTGGATGCTCGGCTGCCTGGCCGGGGCCGCCCCGCTGCTGCTGCGGATGGCCCGCGACCGCCGCTCGGTCGCGCCCGCGTGGCGGCTCGTCGGCGCCGGGTTCGCCGCCCGGCTGCTCTCCGACCTGGTGTGGACGATCGAGGCGCTGACCCACCACGGCCAGGTGCCCTTCCCGTCGTGGAACGACCTCGGGTACCTGACCTCCTACGCCCTGCTCATCGCCGGGCTCATCGGCGCCGCCGGGGGACGGGCCCGGCTCGCCCTGCTGGACGCGTCCATCGTGGTGGCCGGGTTCGCCGTCATCGACTGGATGCTGCTGCTGCATCCGTACCTGCACCACACGGCCATCGGCCCCCTCGCGCTGAGCCTCGCGCTCGTGTACCCCGTCTGCGACCTGGTCCTGTTCGCCGTCGTCGTGCGCGTGCTGCTCTCCGGGGCGGCCCGCAACCGCGCGAACCGGCTGGTGCTCGCGGGCGCCGGGCTGCTGCTCGCGGCCAACACGATCTTCTTCGCGCACGCGGCGGCCGGCTCCACCCGCGACGTGGCCTGGCTCGACAACGCGCTCTGGCTCTGCTCCTACCTGGTGCTCGGCCTGGCCGGGCTGCACCCGCGGCTGGCCGGCGAGCGCCCGGCCGTGCCCGCGGCGGCCACCGAGGTCGTCTCCTCGCGCCGGCTGCTGCTCTTCGGCGCGGCCACGCTGCTCGGCCCGGCCGCGACCGTCTACCGGCTCCTCACCACCGACGGCCTGCGCGGCTCGGGGGAGTGGCAGCACCTCATCGTGCCCTCGGTCCTCGCCGCGGTGCTGTCGGTGCTGCTCGTCACGCGCCTCGGCGGCCTGGCCCGGCTCGCCCAGCGCCGCCAGGCCGAGCTGGAGGCGAACGGGCGCCGGCTGCAGGCCGCGCTCGACGAGCGGGCGGCGCTGGAGGACCAGCTGCGCCACGGCGCCCTGCACGACCCGGTGACCGGGCTGGCCAACCGGGCACTGCTCGCGCAGCGCATGGAGTGGAGCCTGGACCGGGCGGACGGCGCCGCCGGGCCCCGGCACGCGCTGCTGCTGCTCGACCTCGACCGGTTCACCGACCTCAACGACGCCCACGGGATCGCGTTCGGCGACGAGGTGCTCATCGCGCTGGCGCACCGCCTGCGCGCGGTCGCGGCGCCCGGGGACACCCTGGCCCGGCTGGGCGGCGACGAGTTCGCGCTCTTCGTGGAGCACGGTGCCGCGCCGGGGTCGCAGGAGCGGGCCGAGCAGCTCGCCGAGCTCCTGCGGGCCGAGGTCAAGGCGCCGCTGCGGGTCGGCGGGCGGGTCGTGCACCTCGCGGCCAGCATCGGGCTCGTGCACCTCGACGGGCAGGACCCGCGCGAGGCCGTGGCCGATGCCGAGCTGGCCCTGCGCGCCGCCAAGCGGGGCGGGCGCGACCGCGTGGTGCCGTACCGATCGGAGCTCAGAAGCGCCCGGGAGACCTTCACGCGGATCAGCGCCGGGCTGCGGCACGCGATCGAGCGCGGCGAGCTCGCCGTGCACTACCAGCCGGTGGTCGAGCTGCCGGGCGCGCGGATCGTGGCCGTGGAGGCGCTGCTGCGGTGGACGCCGGCGAGCGGGCCGGTGCCGCCGGACGCGTTCATCCCCGTCGCCGAGGAGACCGGGCTCATCGTGCCCATCGGCGCCTGGGTGCTGGAGCGGGCCTGCCGGGACGCCCGCGGCTGGTACGAGCGCTTCGGCACCTCGATCACCGTGAACGTCTCGGTGCGCCAGCTCGCCGAGCCCGGCTTCGCCGACGAGGTCCTGGCGGTGCTGGACCGCACGGGGCTGCCGGCGCGGGCCCTGGTCCTGGAGATCACCGAGTCGGTGTTCGCCGGGGAAGCCGACGCGCTGCCCGGCGCGCTCGGGCGGCTGCGTGGGCACGGGGTCCGCATCGCCATCGACGACTTCGGCACCGGCTACTCGTCGCTGTCGTACCTCAACCAGCTCCCCGTCGACATCCTCAAGATCGACCGCTCGTTCGTGCCGACCGGCCCCGGGCCCGACGGCGACCACGCCTTCACCCGGGCCGTGCTCCAGCTCGGCAGCAGCCGCCGCCTGCCCGCGATCGCCGAGGGCATCGAGACCGCCGAGCAGGCCGAGGTGCTGCACGGGCTCGGCTGCCGGCTGGCGCAGGGGTACCACTTCGCCCGGCCCGGCCCGGCCGAGCACCTCGAGGCCGCCTTCGCCCGGCTGAACCCGGCCCGCGACGCGGCGGCGGGGCGGTCCGGTTGAGCCGGGGACTCGCCGCCGTGCGCCGCGACCCCTGGGTGCGGGCCCTGGTCGCGGCCGGCGGCGTGCTCGTGCTCTGGTTCCTGCTCGGGCTCGGCTCCGACGCCGCGCAGGTCCGGCTCTTCTGGTCGCTGCTGCCGCTGACCGACCTGCTGCTCTGGCACGCCTCGCGCCGGGTCACCCGGATGGACCTGCCCGCCGACACGCGGCGGTTCTGGCGTGCGGTGAGCCGGACCTCGCTGCTGTTCCTGCTCGGCGACGCCAGCCAGACGGTCGTCGCGTGGGCACGCCCGGGGGCGGCCGCGGCCGTGCCCAACGCGTTCCAGGCCGGCGCGATCCTCGTGGGCGTCGCGTACATCGTGTGGATCATGCTGACCCACCCCGGCCGCCTGCTGACGCGGGCGGCGCGGCTGCGCTTCTGGCTCGATGCCGCCTCGGTGCTCGTCGGCGTGGCCGTGCTGGCCTGGCTGCTGCTCCTGCCGGCGCAGACCGGGCGGCCGGTCGGGGCCCTGGTCGCCCTGCTGCTGGGCACGGCGATCATCCTCGTGGCCGGCTTCGCCGCGGTGAAGCTGATCCTGAGCGGCAACGCGCCGCTGACCGTCGTCGCCGCGGCGCCGATGCTGGCGGCGGGCGTGCTGCAGGGGGCGGCCGGGTCGCTCGTGTCGCCCGGCTCGGCGCACCTCGGCGTGCTGCTCGGCGCCCAGTTCCTGTCGTCGGTCCTGCTGGTGCTCGGCCCGCGCCTGCAGGAGGTCTGCGGCCCGCCGGTCCCCGCGGCCCAGCGGGTGCCGAAGCCCTACAGCCTGCTGCCGTACACGACGCTGGCGGGCATGTTCGCCGGGCTGCCCTTCGTCCTGCGCAACGGCGTCGGGGCCGACACGTGGATCCTGCTCGGCGGGCTCTTCGTCGCCACCGTGCTGGCCGTCAGCCGGCAGCTGCTCGCCTTCGCCGAGAACGCGGCCCTCGTGCGCGAGCTCAAGGGTCAGGAGCAGCGGATGAGCAGCCTGCTGGCGCATTCGACCGACATCACCTCCCTCGTCGGGGTCGACGGGACCCTGATGTACGTGTCGCCGGCCACCGAGCGGCTGCTGGGCAAGGAGCCGGCGCTGGTGCTCGGCACGCCCGTCGTCGCGCACATCCACCCGGACGACCTGCGGATCTTCCTCCCGGCCATGGACGAGCTGCGCTCGGCGCCGGACGCCACGGTTACCTACCAGGTCCGCTACGCCCACGCGGACGGCTCCTGGCGCTGGCTCGACGTGGTCAGCCGGAACCTGCTGCACGTGCCGGGCGTCGGGGCCTACGTGAGCAACGCCCGCGACGCCACCCAGGCCCGGCTCCTGCAGGACGAGCTGCGGCACCAGGCCACGCACGACGGCCTGACGGGGCTGGCCAACCGGGCGCTCTTCGACGCCCGCCTCGCCGCCGCGGACTCGCACAGCGCCGTGCTGCTCGTCGACCTGAACGACTTCAAGCTCGTCAACGACACCTACGGGCACCACGCCGGCGATGCGGTGCTGGTCGCGGTGGCCGAGCGCCTGGCCGCGGCCACACCGTCGCCGGGCCTCGCGGCGCGGCTGGGCGGCGACGAGTTCGCCGTGCTGCTCCCGGACGCGGACGGGGAGGTGGCGGCGGGCACGGCCGCGCGCTTCCTGACCCTGATGGAGGCCCCGGTCCGGGTCGATGACCGGCTCCTGCCGATTCGCGCGAGCGTCGGCTTCGCCGAGGGCCCGCCGGGCGACCCGGACGGTCTCCTGCGGCGCGCGGACGCGGAGATGTACCGCCTCAAGCGGATGACGCGCGTCTCGTGAACACCGCGCGCTCGGCGTCGTTCCTGGTCAGCCGGGCGGCCTCGGCGAACGCGGCCCGCGCCTCCGCGGTGCGGCCCAGGCGCTCGAGCATCTCGCCGCGCGCGGCCGGCAGGTGCGGGTAGCCGGGCAGGCGCAGCCCGTCGAGCAGCTCCAGGCCCGCGGCCGGGCCGTCGGCCATCCCGACCGCCACGGCCCGGTTGAGCTCGACGACGGCCGACGGGGCGACGTGGGACAGCAGGCGGTACAGCGCGGCGATGCGGGACCAGTCCGTGTCCTCGAACGTGCGCGCCCGGGCGTGACCCGCGGCGATCGCGGCCTGCAGGCCGTAGGGGCCGAGCGTGCCCAGCTCCTCGGCGCGCGCCAGGGCGGCCAGCCCGCGCCGGATCAGCAGCCGGTCCCAGCGGCGCCGGTCCTGGTCGGCCAGCAGCACGGGGCGGCCCTCGGCATCGGTGCGGGCGCCGATCCGGGAGGCCTGCAGCTCCATCAGCGCCGTCAGGCCGTGGACCTCGGGTGCGCCGGGCATCAGCCCGCACAGCACCCGGCCCAGGCGCAGGGCCTCCTTCGCCAGCTCGGGCCGCGCCCAGTCCGCGCCCGCGGTCGCCGAGTAGCCCTCGTTGAAGATCAGGTAGACGGTCCCGAGCACCGCCGACAGCCGCGCCGGCGCCTCGCTCGCCGGCGGCAGCTCGAACGCCACGCCCCGCAGCGCCTTCTTGGCCCGCAGGATCCGCTGCGAGACCGTCGCCTCCGTGGTCAGGAAGGCCCGGGCGATCTCGTCCGTGCGCAGGCCGCCCAGCATCCGCAGGGTGAGGGCGACCTGCGACTCGGTCGTCAGCGACGGGTGGCAGGCGGTGAAGATCAGCCGCAGCGTGTCGTCGCCGATGTGGTCGTCGAGGGCGTCGACGATCGCCGTTTCCTCGCTGAAGCCGTCCTCGGCCCCGACGACGGCGAGCTTGCGGCGGTAGGTCTCCTGGCGCCGCAGGTAGTCGATCGCCCGGTGCTTGGCCGTGGCCATGAGCCACGGGCCGGGATCGTCCGGCACGCCCCGGCCCGGCCACTGCTCCAGGGCCACCACCAGGGCGTCCTGGGCCAGCTCCTCGGCCACCCCGACGTCACGGACCAGCCGGGCGAGCGCGCCGATGATGCGGGCGGACTCGATGCGGTAGACCGCCTCCACCACGCGGCGCACGTCCGGGGGGTCTGAGCGCCGGTTCGGGCTCATCCGCTCAGAACTCCATGACCTGCAGGATGCGGCAGGAGCCCGCCCACTCGGGCCACAGGTCGCGGTGGACCTTCATGAAGCGGCTGCACCACTCGACCGCCTCCTCCTTGGAGCGGACCTCGTAGACCGCGTAGCTGATCATCTCCTTGGTCTCCGTGAACGGCCCGTCGGTGACGGTCAGGTCGCCGCCGGTCACGGTGATCCGCGCGCCGGCCGCGCTCGGCAGCAGGCCGGCGTTGTCGATCAGGGCGCCCGCGGCCGTCGCCTCCTCGCCGAGCTTCATGATCGCTTCCATGAGCCCGGCGGGGGGCGGCGTCTGGGGCTGGGTCGCCTCGAGCAGCATCACGTACCGCACAACAGTCTCCTCACGCGAAGTGGTCCTTCATCCCCTCCTCGAAGGGGAGGGCCCGGATCCGACATCGCGCCCGGATTCTTTTTACGCGTTGCGGGTGATGTCCGAGACCTCCTGGGCCGTCAGCTTGATGCCGGCGGCGGCGATGTTGTCCTCGAGGTGCCCGACCGACCCGGTGCCGGGGATCGGCAGGATCGAAGACGAGCGGGCCAGCAGCCAGGCGAGCACGATCTGGCGGGGCGAGGCCTCGTACTTCTTCGCGACCGCCTCGATCGTGGCGTTCCCGTCGAGGTTCTGGATCGGGGCCCAGGGCAGGAAGACGATGGACTCCTGCTCGCACAGGTCGACCAGCGACTCCGAGCCGCGGTCGTCGACGTTGTACCGGTTCTGGATGGACACCACCGGGGTGATCCGCTGCGCGGCCCGCAGCTGCTCCTCGCTGAAGTTCGACACGCCGATGTGCCGGATCTTGCCCTCGGCCTTGAGCTCGGCGATGGCCCCGACGGACTCCTCGAGCGGGACGCGGGGGTCGACGCGGTGGAACTGGTACAGCGTGATCGTGTCCACCCGCAGCTTGCGCAGGCTGCCCTCGAGCGCCTCGCGCAGGTGCTCGGGCCGGCCGTCGGGTGCCCACTGGTTCGGGCCGGACCGGGTCAGGCCGCCCTTCGTGGCGATGACGAGGTCGTCGGCGTAGGGGTGCAGGGCCTCGGCGATGATCTCCTCGCTGACGTCGGGCCCGTAGGAGTCGGCGGTGTCGATGAAGTTCACGCCCAGCTCGACGGCGCGGCGCAGGACCCGCTTGGCCTCCTCGCGGTCGCGGGGCGGCCCCCAGATCCCGTCGCCGGTGATGCGCATCGCGCCGAAGCCGAGCCGGTTGACGGTCAGGTCGCCGCCGACGTCGATCGTGCCCGCGTTCGCCGCGCTGCTCTGTGCTGACATGCGTCAGTTCTCCTTCGCTAGTCCTCGCCTTCGAATCTAGCCACGCATGCGGCCGGCCGCCGACGGCGCTGTGAGAATCCGGAGTGCCACGGCTCTGGATTAGTGCAGTTCACCCTGGGTACTGTGTCCCGACCCGCCCGTCCCGACCCGCCGAGCACTGGGAGTGAGCAGCATGAACGCGCATGACCCGACCGGAATCGACCCCAACAGCCCCGAGGCGGCGGCCCGCGAGGCGGCGCGCTTCGAGGCCGAGCGCAAGCAGAGCCTGGAGCACCAGCTGGCCCGCGGCGGCCGCGTGGACGACGGTGCCGTCGACTCCACCGGCCGCAGCATCCGTGACCCCCGCCGCGGAACGCAGCTGGACGAGGACATCTAGGAGGCGCCCGCGTGGCGTCCGCGGGCCCGGAGCCGGATTCGGCGCCGGGCCCTTGCGATGTCCGATGCGTTGACGCCGGGATGCGTTGACACCGGGATGCATTGACGCCGGGATGCATCGAAGCCGCGATGCATTGCGGCAATGCACCGAGCGAAGGTTCCGATATATCGCCGATAGACGGTAGCGTCCCCGGACATGAAGCTCTGGGAGATGCTGTTCGTGCGGGCCACGGTGGCCGAGGCCGAGCCCGCCACCGGGCGGTTCCGCCGGCTGCGCCTGCGGGCCGGCGCGCTGCGCGACGCCGAGTGGAAGCCGGGGCAGCAGGTGCGCGTCGACGTCGGCGCGAAGGGTGCCCTGGCGCCGCTGCTGCGGACGTACTCCGTATGGAGCCGTGAGGCCGACACCATCGAGCTGCAGGCGCTGCTGCACGGCGACGGGCCGGGCGCTCGCTGGATGGGCGCGGCCCGGCCCGGCGACGAGGTGCTGCTGAGCAAGCCCAAGGGCGACTTCGTGACCCGCTCGGCGCCGCACCACCTCTTCGTCGGCGAGGAGACGGCCTCGGTCGCGTTCGGCCCGATGCTGCGGGCGCTGCCGGCCGCCGAGCGGGCCGCGAGCCGGGTCGTGATCGAGGCCGAGCCCGCGGACCGGCTCGCCCTCGACGGGAACGTCACGTGGGTGTCGCGGGACGGGCTCGTCGATGCGGTACGGCGGCTGGCTCTTCCGGCGGAACCCGGGCAGGCTTATGTGGCCGGGGAGGCGCGCGCCGTGCAGGCCGTCAAGCAGCACCTCGTCCGCGACCGGGGCTGGCCGCGGCGATCGGTGCTGACCAAGCCGTTCTGGACGCCCGGCCGGCGCGGCATGGAGTAGTGACATCCGACCTATCGATGGTCGCCGACCCCTTGCGGGCCGTTCTCTCCGGCTGGTAGACAACAGTCCTCCGATGTTTGGGAGAGCTTCGTGACTGGAGAGTTCGACGGTCTCGCCGTCGTCGTGACCGGGGCCGCCTCCGGGATCGGCCTGGCCACCGCCCGCCACCTCGCCGCCCGCGGTGCCCGCGTCGCCGGCCTCGACCTGCGCACCGACGGCATCCCCGAGGGCGTCGCCGGCTTCGTCGCCGACGTGACCGACGACGCCGCCGTGCGCGCCGGCGTCGAGGCCGCGGCCGCCCGCCTCGGCGGCATCGACATCCTGGTGAACAACGCCGGCATCGGCGCGATCGGCACCGTGGAGGCCAACGCCGACGCGGAGTGGCACCGCGTCTACGACGTCAACGTCGTCGGCCTGGTCCGGGTCACCCGCGCCGCCCTGCCGCACCTGCGCCGCTCGGCCTGCGCCGCGATCGTGAACACCTGCTCGATCGTGGCGCACGCGGGCCTGCCGGACCGCGCCCTCTACAGCGCGACCAAGGGCGCCGTGCAGTCGCTGACCGCGGCCATGGCCGCCGACTACGTGCGCGAGGGGATCCGGGTCAACTGCGTCAACCCGGGCACCGCCGACACCCCGTGGGTGCGCCGGCTGCTCGACCAGGCCGCCGACCCCGGCGCCGAGCTCGCCGCGCTGCAGGCCCGCCAGCCCACCGGCCGGCTGGTCTCGGCCGAGGAGGTCGCGCACGCGATCGCCTACCTCGCGAGCCCGCTGGCCAGCGCGACCACCGGCGCCGTGCTGTCCGTGGACGGCGGCATGCACGGCCTGCGGGTCAGGCCCAGGACGTGACCGCGCTCGGGCTGGGCTGCGCCCAGCTGGGCAACCTGTGGCGCGAGCGCTCCGACGCCGAGGCCCGGGCCATCGTCGACGCGGCCTGGGAGTGCGGCATCCGCACCTTCGACACCGCCCCGCACTACGGCCTCGGCCTGTCGGAGCGGCGGCTCGGGGCGGCCCTCGCGGACCGGCCGCGCGCCGAGTTCACGGTGAGCACCAAGGTCGGCCGCCTGCTCGAGCCCGTCGACGGGGGCGGCGACGACCTGGCCGACGGGTTCGCGGTCCCGCGCACGCACCGCCGCGTCTGGGACTTCAGCCGCGACGGGGTGCGCCGCTCGCTGGAGGCGAGCCTGGACCGGCTCGGCCTCGACCGCGTCGACGTGGCCCTCCTGCACGACCCGGAGTTCCAGCCGGAGGCGGCGCTGCGGCAGGGCTTCCCGGCCCTGGCCGAACTCCGGGCCGAGGGTGTCGTGGGCGCGATCGGAGCGGGCTCGAAGGATGTCACCGTCCTGGCCCGGGTCGTCGCCGAGTGCGCGCCCGACGCGGTGATGGTGGCCGGACGGTACACCCTGCTGGAACAGCCGGCCCGTGACCTGCTCTCCGCGTGTGCCGCCACGGGGGTGTCCGTCCTCGCCGCCGGGGTGTTCAACAGCGGCCTGCTCGCCGAGGACGTGCCGCGGGCCGGCCTGCACTACGAATACGGCGACGCTCCGGCGGCACTCGTCGAGCGGGCGTCGGCCATCGCCTCCGTGTGCGCCTCGCTCGGCACGACCCTGCCGGCCGCCGCGATCGCCTTCCCGGGCCGCGACCCCTCCGTGGCCGCGGTGGTGCTCGGGGCCGACGACGCCGCTCAGGTGCGGCGCAACGCCGCGCTGTTCGCCGCACCGCCCCCCGATGCCCTGTGGGCCGACCTGGGCGCGCGGGGGCTGCTGTGATCGTCGACGCGCACCAGCACCTGTGGCACCTCGGCGAGGGCTACGACTGGCTCGACGCCCCCGGGCTGGCCCCGATCCGCCGTACGTTCACCCCGGCCGACCTGCGGGCCGAGCTCGCGGCCGCCGGGGTCGCGCGGACGGTGCTGGTCGAGGGCGGGCGATGCGACGCCGGCGAGGCCGCGGTGCTGTTCGCCCACGCCGCGGCGACGCCCGAGATCGCCGGGGTCGTCGCCTGGGACGATCCCGCGGTGCCCGGGTTCCGGGCGTATCTCGATCTGCCCGGCGCCGAGTACCTGGTCGGGCTCCGGGCTCAGGTGCAGGCCGAGGAGACGGACTACCTCTCGCGGGCCGACGTGCGGGCCGGGCTGGCCGCCTACGGCCGGGCCGGGCTCGTCTTCGACCTGGTGCTGCGGCCGGACCAGTTGCCCTCGGCGGCGGCCGTCGCGGCGGCGTGTCCCTCGGTCCGGTTCGTGCTCGATCACCTGGGCAAGCCGCGCGACTACCCCTCCTGGCGCCGCGACATCGCGGCGCTGTCGCGGATGCCCAACGTCACCGCCAAGGTGTCCGGGCTGTTCACCGAGGTCCCGGACGTCCGGCCCTATGTCGAGTTCGCGCTCGAGTGCTTCGGGCCCGAGCGGCTCATGTGGGGCTCGGACTGGCCGGTGTCGACCCTCGCCGTGTCCTACGCCGAGACCCTCGCGCGCACGCGGGCCCTGGTGGCGGCGCCCGAGGTGTTCTCGGCGACGGCGCGCGAGGTGTACGGGCTGGCCGAAGTACAGTCGCCGCGGAGGCAACAGTGGCACTGACCGACGAGGCCATCGACAAGATCAAGGGCATGATCACCTCGGGCGAGCTGGGCCCGGGCGACCGCCTGCCCAAAGAGGCGGACCTGGCCGAGCGCCTGGGCCTGTCGCGCAACTCCCTGCGCGAGGCCGTGAAGGCGCTGTCGATGATCCGGGTCCTGGACGTCCGCCAGGGCGACGGCACCTACGTGACCAGCCTGGCGCCCGACCTCCTGCTCGACGCCCTGAGCTTCGTCGTGGACTTCCACCGCGACGACACCGTGCTGCAGTTCCTGGAGGTCCGCCGCATCCTGGAGCCGGCCGCGACCGCCCTGGCCACGACGCGCATGACCGACGCGGACGTGGCCAACCTCCAGGCGGTCCTGGACGCGCTCGGCGACGCGCCGAGCATCGAGGCGCTGGTCGCCAACGACCTGGAGTTCCACCGGCTGATCGCCGCGGGCTCGGGCAACGCCGTGCTGTGCTCCCTGATCGACGGCCTGTCGGGCCCGACGACCCGCGCGCGCATCTGGCGCGGCCTGACCCAGGAGGGCGCGGCGGCCCGCACGCGCGAGCAGCACCAGGCCATCGTCGACGCGATCGCGTCCCGCCAGCCGGACCTGGCCCGCTCCTGGGCCTCGATCCACGTCGCCGGCGTCGAGGAATGGCTCCGCCGCGCCCTGTAGGGCTATGATTTTGAACGTGTTCAAGTCCGACCGCCCGGGGCGGTTGCTGCTGCTCGGGCTGGTGCTGTCCGTCCTGGTCCGCGGGGCGATGAGCGTCGTGAGCCTCTTCGCGATCGGGCCGCTGTTCGGCCCGATCGACCTGCTGGCCGGCGGCGTCCGGGCGGCCGACTACACGGTGTCGGCGCTGCTCGCCGCCGCCACCGCGATCGCGTGCGACGGGCTGCGCGAGGATCGGCTGTGGGCGTACCGTCTCGGCCTGAACCTGGCCCGCCTCTACGTCACCGTCAACGTGGTCACCGCGATCGTCACCGGTGTGCTCGCGTTCCGGTTCGCGCCGCTGCTCGTGCCGTTCGCGGTGTACGCGGGCTCGGCCGTCCTCGCGTTCGTGGCGGCGCGGCGGCTCAGGGCCGAGGGGAGCTCCGCGCTGGTGCTCGGGATCGCGCATCTGCGCCGTCTCTGAGCGCGCATCCTCTCAGGAACCGGGCGCTCACGCCGATGAGACTGCCGGTTCTGTGATCGGTGAAGGGGCGTGCGCGTGGCAGCCGAGAAGCGACGGTGGCTGGCCGACCAGCCGATGGCCCGCAAGCTCATGCTGCTCGTGCTCGTGGGGTGCCTGGTCGGCGCCGTGGTGCTCGGCGTCGGCGTGTTCAGCCTGCAACAGGTCAACGACCGCGCAGCCGAACTCTACAAGCTCAACCTGGTGCCAGCGGCGCATCTCGCCGCGCTCGACCGGGCCGCGCTGCGCGTGCGCAACGACGTGGCGAACCTGGCGCTGTCCAACGGGCCGGTGGCGAGCAAGGCGTTCACCGACGACATCGCCGCGGCCGAGCAGCAGGTCGACGCGGAGGTCGCGGCCTACCGGGCGACGATTCGCGACGTCGAGCAGCGGCAGCTGCTGGACCGGTTCACGATCTGGTGGGGCGCGTTTCGCAACATCCGCGACCATCGGCTGCTCCCGCTGATCCAGGCCGGGGACAACGCGGGATTCCAGCAGGCGTACCTCGGCGACGGCGACACGGTCGGCGGCAACGCGATGGACGCGCTCGAGGACCTGATGCGCTTCGAGCAGTCGAGCGGCCAGGCCGGGGCCGGGCAGGCCGCGAGCGCCTACCGCACCGCGCGGATCGCGATGGTCGTCGCGCTGCTCGCGGGGCTGGCGCTGGCGATGGTGCTCAGCCGGTACCTGACCGGGCTCATCGTCCGCCCGATCCGCCGCGTGCACGCGGTGCTCAACGCGGTCGCGGCGGGCGACCTGACCGCCGAGGCCGACGTGGCCCAGCGCGACGAGGTCGGCGAGATGGCCCGGGCGCTCGGGGCGGCGACGGCCAGCACCCGGGAGGCGGTGCGCTCGCTCGGCGACAACTCGGCGACGCTCGCGGCCGCGGCCGAGGAGCTCACCGCGATCAGCCGGCAGATCGACACCAGCGCGAAGTCGGCCAACAGCAAGGCGGGCGAGGTGGCGCGGGCGGCCGGGACGGTCAGCGAGCACGTGGCCGCGGTCGCCGGCGGGGCGTCGGAGATGGGCGACGCGATCGACGAGATCTCGCGCAACACCGCCCACGCGGCGACGGTGACGGCGTCGGCGGTCGCGATCGCGGCCACGACCAACGACACGATCGGCAAGCTCGGCGCCTCGTCCACCGAGATCGGCGAGGTGGTCAAGGTCATCAACTCGATCGCGGGGCAGACGAACCTGCTCGCGCTCAACGCGACCATCGAGGCGGCCCGGGCCGGCGACTTCGGCAAGGGGTTCGCGGTCGTCGCGCAGGAGGTCAAGGACCTGGCGCGGGAGACCGCGCGGGCGACCGACGACATCGGCCGGCGGGTGCAGGCGATCCAGCTCGACACCGAGGACGCGGTCGCCGCCATCGGGCAGATCGGGGACGTCATCGCGCAGATGAGTGAGTACCAGAACGCGATCGCCGCGGCGGTCGAGGAGCAGGCGGTCACCGCCCGCTCGATGAGCCACAGCGTCGGCGCGGCGGCCAGCGGCTCGACCGACATCGCCGGCACCATCGCCGGGGTCGCCGACGCGACCGAGCTGACCAACCAGGGCGTGTCCAGCACCGGCGAGGCGGTCGACCAGCTCGCCTCGATGGCCTCCGAGATGCGCGTCCTCGTCTCCCGCTTCAAGTACTGAGGAATCCCTGATGCGTAAGGCTTTCGCCGCCGTGCTCGCCGTCGCCGTGCTCGCGTCGGGCTGCACCGAGACCCTCAAGACCGACGCGACCGGCGGCGGCCCCACCGCGCGGGTGGCGCTGCTGCTGCCCGAGCGCAAGGCGAGCCGCTACGAGGCCGGCGACCAGCCGTACTTCGCGCAGAAGCTCTCCGAGCTGTGCCCCGGCTGCACCGTGGACTACCGCAACGCCGAGCAGAACGCCGCGACCCAGCTGCAGCAGGCGAAGGACGCGCTCGACCAGGGCGCGAAGGTGCTCGTGCTGACCCCGGTCGACAGCGTCGCGGCGGGCGAGATCGTGACCGAGGCGAAACGCCGCGGGGTGCCCGTCATCTCCTACGACCGGCTCGTGCTGAAGACCGCGGTCGACTACTACATCTCCTTCGACAACGCGAAGGTCGGCGCGCTGCAGGCCCAGGCGCTGCTGACCGCGCTGGGCCCGAAGGCGTCGCAGGGCGAGATCCTGTGGATCAACGGCTCGCCGACCGACAACAACGCGACGCTGTTCAAGCAGGGCGCGCACGCGGGGCTGGACGGCAAGGTGAAGGTGGCGGCCGAGTCCGACACCGCCGAGTGGAACCCGGACAACGCGAAGGCCTGGACGGCGGGCATCCTGCCGACCCTGCGGGGGCGCACGATCGTCGGCGTGTACGCGGCCAACGACGGCACCGCGGGCGCGGCGATCGCGGCCATGAAGGCGGCCGGGATGCCGGCGGTCCCGGTGACCGGGCAGGACGCCGAAACCGCGGCGCTGCAACGGATCCTGGTCGGTGAGCAGTACATGACGGTCTACAAGGCGATCCGCGCCGAGGCGGAGACGGCCGCGGCCCTGGCCGACGATCTGCTGCGTGGCAGGAAGCCCACGGAGACGTCCACAGTGGACAACGGCGCCGGTCAGGTGCCGTCGATCCTGCTCGACCCGGTGGCCGTCACGAAGGACACGATCGCCGGAACCGTGATCAAGGACGGCTTCGTGACCGCGGGCGCCCTGTGCGCGGGCCAGTACGCCGAGGCCTGCCGGGCGGCCGGCATCGGCTGAGCTTCCCTCAGCCGGCCCGGACGATCGATCCGAGGAGCGCGTCGATCTCGGGCTCGAAGGCGGGGTCGTCCGTCTCGGCCAGGGCGTGCACGAACTGGCCGGAGCCGTCCTCGACGAGCGCCTCCCGCATGTGTACCGCCGACGTGCCCCCGATCCCGGTGTGCACGTGGATCCAGTCGGTCGGCAGGCCCAGGAGCCGGCCGCCGGAGCGGGTGACCGCCTCGGCGGGGAAGCGCTCGTGGACGAGCGACGGGGCGCTGCCGCGATACAGGGTGACCGACGCGAACGGGCCGCCCAGCGGGGTCAGGCGGAACAGCCGGAGCACGACGAAGGAGAGGCCGGGCTCCTGGTACGCCACCCAGCGCTGCGGTGCCGCCAGGGTCAGGATCGTCTCGCCGTCGAGGCTCGTGAGCACGCGCTCGCCGGCCCCCGCGGACAGGGTGCGCTCGCCGCGCTCGATCGTGCCCAGGACGCGGGTCGCCAGCTCGGTCAGGCCCTCGCGATCGTCGGCGGCGTTCGGGGAGACGAAGAGCTGGACGCGTACGACCGCCGCCTCCGCCGTGCGCACGAAGGCGTCCGCGATCGGCACGGCCTGGCGGTGGGAGTCGAGCGGGAAGTAGCCGTAGGCGATCGTCCCGTCCGCGGTGTCGAGCGGCACGAGCCGCTGCCCTGCGGGCAGCTCCCAGGTTTCGGCGATGGCCGCGATCGCGGGCTCCAGGTCGCCCTCGACGACGCGGAAGAGCTCGGACGCGAGCAGCACCAGGCGCTCCCCGTCGAGGTCGAGCAGGACCCGGGTCTCGGCCTGCTCGGCGGCGGCCACGCCCATGAGCGACCGGCCGCGCGCCTCGGCCCGCGCCCCCTCGGGCAGCGTCACCGTCAGCCGCCCGCCGAGCAGCGGGATCGGCCGCTGCGCGCGATAGTCCCGTCCGGCCTGTGCGAGTGCGCTCATTCCCGCACCCTACTGCGCCGCGCTCGGCCCGCGCACGGCTTGACCGGTTCGGCTAATCGCGTTAGCTTTTGGGCTATGTGGATTCGGATGGCCGGGACGGCCGGTGCCTAGGGCCGGGCTCAGCCCCGCCGCCGTCGTCGACGCCGCGCTGCGCGTGGTCGACGCCGGCGGCCCGGAGGCGTTGACGCTCGCGGCCGTGGCGGGGGAGTGCGGGGTGGCGACGCCCTCGCTCTACAAGCACGTCGCCGGCCTGCCCGAGCTGCGCGCGCTGCTCGCCGTGCGCATCATCGACGAGTTCACCGCCGAGGCGACCGCGGCCATCCTCGGCCGCAGCGGCGACGCGGCGCTCGAGGCGCTCGCGTTCGCCTACCGCGACTACGTCACGCGGCGCCCGCACCGCTACGCGTTCATGCCGCAGCGCATCGACCCGGACCCGGGCGTCACGGCCGCGGCCGATCGCTTCCTCGCCGTCGTCTTCGCCGTGTTCAAGGGCTACGACCTCACCGACGACCAGGTGGTGCACGCGACCCGCGTGCTGCGGGCCGCCCTGCACGGCTTCGCGGTGCTGCGCACCGGGTTCCAGCTGGGGCAGGACGTCGACGTGACGTACCGCGTGCTGGTGGAGACGCTGAAGGCTATTCGTGGGGCAGCAGGAAGCGCCAGTTGATCTGGGCGCGCCGGCCGTCCGGGAGCCGGAAGACCGGCCACTGGACCGTGTCCGAGTGCGGCACGGCCCGCTGGAGGGCGCGGGCCTGACGGTCGCGCAGGTCCTGCTGGGCCAGGAACTCGTTCTTGCGGAACTGCGGCACCGGCACGCCCGTCGGCCACGGCCGCACCGGCGTCGTGACGGGCTGGGCCGCGTCCAGGAGCACGACGATCATGCGGACGGCGTCGGGGTTCCAGGCCGTGCCGGCGCGGTTCACCCGGTCGCGCAGCTGGGCGCAGTGGTCCAGCAGGGAGTACGCCGGCGTGGGGTAGGCCCGGTCGCGCCGCGTCTCCTCGAGGCCCTCGAACTGCAGGCTGAACTTGCGCCCGTTCGTGCGCGCCGTGAACACCGTCGACGGCACGTCGGCGATCATCGGGGCGCCGGGGCGGCGGCGGGCGTTGGCCGGGTCGCGCAGTACCGTGGTCGCGTGGTTGCGCAGCGAGCGCACCTCGCCCTGGCCGATGCGCAGCCGCTTGCCCGCGTCGGCGATGAGCACGCCGTCGTCGTAGGCGACCAGGCGCGGCGCCCGCAGCGCGTTCCAGCCGGCCGGGACGAAGCCGCCGGTCAGTTCCCAGGTCAGCATCGGCCGGGGCGTGCGGCTGCCCTCGGGGTCGCCGGCGGCGATCGCGGCGGCCGCGCCCGCGCCCCCTACCACGGTCGTGACGCCGACGGCGCCGGCCGCCAGCAGCAGGCTCCTGCGGTTCATTCGAAGCTCCCGTCTCGTGTCTGCCCGGCTCAACGACAAATCGGACAAAAGGTCACCAGGGCACATTCGCTCCAAACCAGAGTCCGTTGGTATGGTTTGGCGATGCGCATCTCGGCGAAGGCGGACTATGCGATTCGCGCGCTGGCCGGCCTCGCCGCCGATCCGAGCCGCCCGCTGGTCTGCGAGGCGATCGCCGCCGAGCAGCACATCCCCTTCCGCTTTCTCAAGGCCGTCCTGCGGGACCTGCGCCGGGCCGGGCTCGTGCGCAGCCGGCGCGGCTGCGAGGGCGGCTACCGGCTCGGCCGGCCGGCCGAGTCCATCACTCTCGCCGAGGTGGTCGCGGCCGTCGACGGCGGGCTGCTCAGCGTGCACGGTGAGGGGCCCGACGACGACCCGCGCCGCTCGCCCGCCGTGGCCGCCGTGTGGCGCGAGATCCAGGCCCGCACCGAGGAGGTCCTCACCGGCACGACCGTCGCCGACCTGTTGCGCGAACCCGAGGGAGCCCTGCGATGAGCGACGAGCACTGGCACGCCCCGCTGCGGCACATCCGCGGCGCCGAGCTGACCGGCGACACCGGCCAGACCTCGGGGATGACCCGGCTGGAGGCGATCTCCGGCAAGACCGTCGGCTCGGAGAAGCTCTGGATGGGCCGCACCCACGTGGCCCCGGGCACCAGCTCGGGCGACCACCACCACGGCGAGGCCGAGACCGCCATCTACGTGGTCTCCGGCCACCCGGTCTTCGTGTTCGCCAAGGACGCGGCCGGGGGCGGCGAGGAGGTCCGGCTGGAGGCCGGGCCGGGCGACTACATCTTCGTCCCGCCCTACGTGCCGCACCGCGAGGAGAACCCCGGCGCGGAGGAGGCGGTGGTCGTCATCGCCCGCAGCAGCCAGGAGGGCGTCGTGGTCAACCTGCCGAGCCTGTGGGCGCCGGTCGAGCGTCCGTGAGCGACGCCGCCCCCGAGGCCGCCGGGCCCCGGGGCACGGGCGGCGCGGCGCCGGCGCCACGACGCCCTCAATGACGCCCAGCACCGCACGGTGGCCGCGCACGTGGTGCGGCGGCTCGAATGCCTGCGCGCCGACCCGGCCGCGGCGCCGATCCTGACCGTCGCGCAGTCGAAAAATTGCGATCGACACATCGAAGTATTGCGGTGAAGGCGCGACTGCTGGCAGGATTCCACGCCAGAAGCCGACATTTGGTCAGCGCCGCCAACCGCGCGTCCCCACCCGCGTGAGCTGCTCAGTGCCGGTGTGCGGGCCCCGCCCAGGCCCGTTCCCCGCCATGCCCCGACATGTCCGGCCCCCGCCGAGCACCCTGGCGGGCGCGCGGCCGTCGCCGGGGTGACACCCGAGGAGTCCACATGGGAGTTTCCCGCCGCTCCGTCATCGCCACATCCCTCGCCGGCGCCGCCGCCGGCGCGCTGCCGCTCGCCGTCGAGGGAGCCTCGACCGCGTTCGCCGCCAGCGCGCCCGGCGACGTGGTCGGCAAGGTCACCGTCGGCTACCAGGGCTGGTTCGCCTGCATCGGCGACGGCGCCCCGATCAACGGCTGGTGGCACTACAGCCCGAACTGGTCGCAGAGCCCGGCCCCGGGCGCGTGCTCGATCACGTGCTGGCCGGACATGCGCGACTTCACGAAGGGGTACCGCACCAACTTCGCCAACCTCGGCAACGGCCAGCCGGCGAACCTCTTCTCGTCCTACGACCAGCAGACCGTCGACACCCACTTCCGCTGGATGCAGCAGAACGGCTGCGACACCGCGGCCCTGCAGCGCTTCAACCCCAACGGCGGCGAGGGCGCGACCCGCGACGCCATGGCCCAGAAGGTGCGCTCGGCGGCCGAGGCCTACGGCCGGAAGTTCTACATCATGTACGACGTCACGTGGTGGCTGACGATGCAGAACGAGATCAAGGCCGACTGGACGAACAAGATGGCCGCGCACACCGCCTCGTCCGCCTACGCCCGCCAGAACGGCAAGCCCGTCGTGTGCATCTGGGGCTTCGGCTTCAACGACGACGGCCGCCCGTTCGCCCCGGCGGCGTGCCTCGACGTCATCAACTGGTTCAAGGGCCAGGGCTGCTACGTCATCGGCGGCGTGCCGACGCACTGGCGGTTCGGCACCGACGACTCGCGCGCCGGGTTCATCGACGTCTACCACGCCTTCGACATGGTCTCCCCGTGGATGGTCGGCCGGATCAGCGACAACGCGGGCGCCGACTGGTTCTACCAGAACCGCGTGCTGGGCGACCTCGCCGACCTCAACGGCCGCGGCATCGACTACCAGCCGTGCGTCATCCCCGGCGACCTCGCGGCCGGCCACCGCCGCCACGGCGAGCTCATGTGGCGGCAGTTCTACAACCACACCCGGGCCGGCGTGAAGAGCGTCTACATCTCGATGTTCGACGAGTTCAACGAGGGCAACCAGATCGCCAAGACCGCCGAGAGCGCGGCCTGGCAGCCCACCAACGCCGGCATGCGCGCGCTCGACGAGGACGGCACCCCGTGCTCGTCGGACTACTACCTGCGCCTCACCAACGACGGCGGCCGGATGCTCAAGGGCCAGATCGGGCTGACCGAGGCGCGGTTCACGGTCCCGTTCCCGACCGGCCCGGACCAGACCGCGCCGTCGGTCCCCGGCAACCTGCGCGTCACCGGCACCACGGACACGACGGTGGCCCTGGCCTGGAACGCCGCCACGGACAACGTCGGCGTCGCGGGCTACCGCGTCAGCCGGGGCGGTACCGTCATCGGCACCACCACCACGCTGGCCTTCACCGCGACGGGCCTGACCGCCTCGACGGCCTACACGTTCACCGTCGCCGCCTTCGACGCGGCCGGGAACGCCTCCGGCGCCTCGAACGCGGTCACCGCGACGACCGCAGCCCCGCCGAACAACAACACGAACCTGGCCGCGGGCCGCCCGACGGCGGAGAGCAGCCACACGCAGGTGTACGGCAGCGGCAACGCGGTCGACGGCAACACCGGCACCTACTGGGAGAGCGCGAACAACGCCTGGCCGCAGTGGCTGCAGGTCGACCTCGGCAGCGCCGTGGCCACCCGCCGGGTCGTGCTCACCCTGCCGCCCCAGTCGTCGTGGGCGACGCGCACGCAGACCCTGTCGGTGAGCGGCAGCACGAACGGCAGCACGTTCTCGACGATCGTGGGCTCGGCCGGGTACACCTTCGATCCCGCCACCGGCAACACGGTCACCATCACGTTCCCGTCCACGGTCACGACCCGCTACCTGCGCCTGACCTTCACGGCGAACACGGGCTGGCCGGCCGGCCAGGTCTCCGAGTTCCGCGTCTACAACGGGTAACCGGCCCAGAACGTCCGCGCACCGGTCACCGCCGAAGGCCGGTGCGCGGACCCCGGGTGCGAGACGCACCACCCCCTGGAAGGGCGGGTGGCGGCCAGGCGTCCGGCCGCCACCCGCCGCCCCGGAGCCAGCCCGGGGCGGCGCTCAGCCGAACGCGGGCAGCGCCTTGAACCGCTCGTCGAGGCGGATGCCGGGGCCGAGCCGGGCCAGCTTCGCGCGGATCAGCGACAGCGGGTGCTGCGGGAACTCCTCGTCGTAGCGCGGGTCGTCCGCCCGGTGCAACGGCAGCCCGCCGGTGAGGCCGGGCGCGTACGGCGAGGGCGTGATGAAGTCCTCGAACCCGATCCGGGCCGCGATGACCGCCTCGGCTCGAACCCGGTGAGATCGAGCGCGGTGATCGGCATCCCCGTCATGACGCGGGAGGGTACCTCAGTACTGCTTGAGCTCGATGCCCGTGGCGTACTTGTCGGTCAGCTTCAGCATCATGCCCAGCAGCCACGGGGAGCGGAACGTCCAGTTGCGCATCGCGATCCGGCCGCGGGTCGGGGGAGCCAGGAACGGGCCGGCGCTGCCCTGCTTGGAGATCTTCGCGTAGCCCCGCAACGCCGACTCGTAGGCCGCGAACGCCGCGCGGTGGTCCCCGTTCGCGGCCCGCAGCTCGCCGGCGAGCACGTGCGCGCCGACGACCGCGAGCCCGGTGCCGAAGCCGCCGAGGGTGTTGCCGTACGCGGCGTCGCCCAGCAGCACGACGCGCCCCTTGGAGTACGCGGGGACCTCGGAGCGGCTGATCGAGTCGAGGTAGACGTCCTCGGCGCCGTCGAGCCGCGCCAGCAGCTCCGGCACGCGCCACTTCCCGCCGCGGTAGGCCTCGCGCAGGATCCGCTTCGCGGCCTCGGGGTCGTAGCGGTCGTACCGCAGCTGCGGTGACTTGAACACGAAGAACGCGGGCGCCTTGGGGCCGCCGAGCGCGACCATGCGGCCCGGCTCGTTGTACATCACGGCGTCGCCGTCCGCCCCGAGCCCGACGAGCGCGTAGTAGTGCCCGAGGAACCGTACGTAGTCCTCCTCGGGCCCGTAGGCCAGCCGCCGGACGTTGGAGTGGATGCCGTCGGCCCCGACGACGATGTCGAACGAGCGCGGCGCGGCCTCGGCGAAGGTGACGTGGACCTTGTCGCCGACCTCGGTCAGCGACGTGATCGTGTCGCCGAAGACGTACTCGCACCGGCCGCGCGTGTGCTCGTACAGCAGGGAAGCCAGATCCCCGCGGGTGATCTCGATCTCCCCGCCGGTGAACTCGCCGGGGATCACCGCGAGCGCCTTGCCGTGCTCGTCGACGATCGTCTGGTCGTGCCCGCCGGTCTGGCGCGCCTTGACCTCGTCGAGCAGCCCCATGCGCCGCAGCACCGTGCGGTGCGTCTCGCCCTTGAAGTCGACCGCCTGCCCGCCGAGGCGCAGCTCGGCGGCCCGCTCGACGACGGTGACGTCGCAGCCGTAGCGGGCGAGCCAGAACGCGAGGGCCGGCCCGGCGATGCTGGCGCCGGAGATGAGAACCGTGGTGTGCTTCATGCCGTTCACGGTCGCGGCCCCCGCTGACAGCCCACGACCAGTCCGCTGACAGCGCCCTCGGCTACTGTCAGCCCGGCGTGCCGGGGCGCGCCGAGAACGTGCGGGTCTCAGCGGCGGCGGGCGATGGCCAGCAGGTCCCGGGCCGGCCCGGCGAGCTGCCGCCCCGCGGGCCACACGGCGTGCAGGCGGCGCTGCAGGGACACGTCCCCGGCCGGCACCGCCACCAGCGTCCCGGCCGCCAGCTCGGCGACGATCGCCAGCGAGCTGACCACCGCCGGCGCGTTCCCGGCGGCGACCGCGTGCTTGATGGCCGTCGTCGACGACAGCTCCAGCAGCGGCGCGGGCACGGCCCCGGGCAGCGCCGCCTCCAGCGCGCCCCGCGTCCCCGAGCCCGCCTCCCGCGACACGAGCGGGGTCGCCGCCAGCTCGGCCGCGGTGATCCCGCGCCGCCGCCGCGCCCAGGGGTGCCCGGGCGCCACGATCACGGTGAGCCGGTCGGCCCCGACGACCGCCGCGTCGAGCCCGCCCGGCACCGACGGCCCCTCGACGAACCCGAGATCGGCCTCCCCGCCGAGGACCCGCGCCGCCACGTCCGACGAGTTCAGCGCCTGCAGCGTCACCGAGAGCCCCGGGCTGCCGGCGTGCAGCGCGACGAGCCAGGCCGGCAGCAGGTACTCGGCGACCGTCTGGCTCGCCGCGACCGTGAGGCGGCTGTGCCGCGAGACCCGCAGCGCCGCGATCCCGGCCGCGAGCGCGTCGGCCGCGTCGACCGCGGATCGCGCCCAGTCGGCGATGAGCGCCCCGGTCTCGGTCAGCGACGAGCCCCGCGGCCCGCGGTCGAGCAGCGTCACGCCGAGGCGGCGCTCCAGCTGCCGCAGCCGCGCGCTCGCCGCCGGCTGGGAGATCCCGTGCGCGGCCGCCGCGCGCCCGACGGAGCCGAGCCGGGCCACCGACAGCAGCAGGTCGAAGCTGGTCAGGTCGGTCACCGTGCTCGGCAGGGGCATAACCGAAGCCTATGACCTCACAGGCAGTGCCCGGCTACCGGACCCCGCCCGGGACCGGCAGATTCGAGGCCATGGACAGAGCACCGTTGCGGCCGGGCGACTTCAGCGCGGTCATGGGTACCGGCATCGTCGCCAACGCCGCCGTCGCGCTGCCCGGCCACGTGCCGGGCCTGCACCCGGCCGCCACCGTCGTCTGGGTGCTCGCGTCCGCGCTGCTGGTGAAGGCGGTCGTGGACGCGGCCGGCCGCCCGATCGACCCCGCGACCGCCCCGGTGCTCGGCGCGCTGCCGATGGCGCTGATGACCGTCGGCGCCGGGACGCTGCTGTTCACGCCGCTGGTCGCGGTCGCCGTCGCGCTGTGGCTGGCCGGCACGCTGCTCGGCCTGGTGACCGCGGTCGCCGTGCCGCTGCTGCTCAGCGCCCGCCGCGACGCCGTCGTCACCGGCGCCTGGCTGATGCCCGTGGTGCCCCCGATGGTGTCCGCGGCCACCGGAGCGCCCCTCATCGCCCATGTCCCGGCATCGGTACGCCCCGACGCCCTGCTGTGCTGCTACGGGCTCTTCGGCATCAGTCTCTTCGCGGCCGTCGCGATCATCGCCCAGCTCTGGGGCCGGCTGCTGCACCACGGGCCGGGCGAGCCGGCGACGGTACCCACGCTGTGGATCGTCCTCGGCCCGCTCGGCCAGTCGGTGACCGCCGCGCACGCGCTGGCCGGGCCCGCGGGCACCGTCCTGTCCCCGGAGTACGGCCGCGGCGCCGAGGTCTTCGCCCTGCTCTACGGCGTGGCCGCGCTCGGCTTCGCCCTGCTGTGGCTCGCCTTCGCGGCGGCCGTGACCCTGCGCACCGCCCGGGCCCCGGGTGGCCTGCCGTTCACGCCGGCCTGGTGGGCGTTCACGTTCCCGGTCGGCACCTGCGTCACGGGCGCGGCCGGCCTGGCCCGCCAGACCGGCTCGCCCATGTTCGCGACCCTGGCGGTCGCCCTCTACGTGCTGCTCGTGGCCGCCTGGCTCACCGTCGCCGCCCGGACCGTGACCCGCGGCCGGCTCCGGCTCAGCGGCCCCCTGCGTGCCACGGCCCGGTGATCACGCAGGTCACGCCGGGGTACTGCACGTTGATGAACAGGTACTTGCCGTCCCCGGTGAACGCGGCCCCCGCGAGCTCGCTGGCCCCGGTCGGCCCCGGCTGCGGGAAGTCCTCCGGGTTCCAGTAGTGCAGGTCCAGGGGCTCGATCACCTGGGCCAGGTTGGCGACGAACCCGGACGGCGTGAGCACCCGCAGCCAGTTGTCCCCGCCGGCCTCGTCCTCGCCGTCGCCGTCCTCGGCGAGCAGCAGCATCCCGCTCGGCGAGACGGCGACCGTGTCCGGCTGGTTGAGCGTCCTCGGGTTGGGCGACTCGAACAGCAGCTGGAGCCTGCCGGTGTCGTGTGAGGTCGGCACGTACCGCCACACCTGCCCGTTCTCCCCGTCGCCGGCCTCGCTGGCCACGAACGTGACGCCGCCGTCCGACCACGCGGAGCCCTCGAGGCCCAGGAAGCGGCAGCCGCCCTTGGCTCGGCCCTGGGAGTACACGGAGCCCGGGTTCTCCTCGGCGTCGGACGGGTCCGGCTCGTCGATGTCGACCCAGTGGGTGTCGAGCACCTCGCCGACGCGCTGCCCGGTCGCCGTGTCGTAGGCCTTGTCGCCGGTGACGGCGAGCATCTGCAGCCGTCCGCCCGCGGCCAGCTGCCCGGGCCGGCGCGGCACGAACCGGTAGAACCCGTCGCCGGGGTCGCCGTTGTCCTCGGTCATGTAGACGATCCCGGTCCGCGGGTCGACCGGCGCGGTCTCGTGCTCGAAGCGGCCCATCGCCTTGAGCGGCACCGGCTCGACCGGGCCGCGCGCGGTGCCGGGGATCTCGAAGACGTACCCGTGCGGCTTCTCGAACCCGGCCTGGACGCCGTCCGTGGTCTCCTCGCACGACAGCCAGGAGCCCCACGGCGTCGCCGCCCCGCTGCAGTTGGACAGGGTGCCGTTGAGCACGAGGAAGCTTTCCACAAGCTTTCCGGAGCCGATGTCGTACAGCGAGGAGGTGCACCCCGCCGGCGCCGCCCGGTCGTAGGCGTTGCGCGGGCCGAGCGCCCGCCGCCCGGCGCCCGGGATGTCCAGGTCGATCTCGTGGTTGCGGATCAGCCGCACGCGCCCGCGTCCGGCGTCGAACACGGCCTGCCCGTCGTGGCACCCGGGCGTGGCCAGCCCGTCGCTCATCCGGGTCCCGGCCGCGCCGAACGTGCGGTAGGAGAACCCGGCGGGCAGGGCCAGCTCCTTGCCCGCCCGCCGTAAGGGCCCGTACCCGTCCCGCATTCCGGTGCCGGTCCGCTCGTCGCCGGGGCTCGCCGCGGCCGGGCCGGCGGCGAGGAACGCCCCGCCCAGTCCGCCGCCGACCAGCCCGAGGCCGGTCACGGCCAGCACGTCACGCCTGTTCAAGGTCATGGCGCACACACTCCTCCGAGACGCGTGACGGGATCGACGCGTGGCGGGTGAACATTCGGCGGTGACCGGAACCCTCACGGACGCCCAGGGAGGCGCGGGCGCGGCCGATCGTGGCCGCGCCCCGGTTCGCGCCCGCGTTCGGCTAGACCCGCCCGAGCAGCCGCAGCCGCAGCGCCCGCAGCACCACGCCCGGCTTGGCCAGCGCCGCCGGGTGCTGCTCCATCGCCGTCACGCTGTTGAGCCGCCGGCAGGTGGGCTCGTCCTTCATGGACGCGCGCAGCAGCAGGTCGCTGGCCCAGCGGATCACGCGGTACCCCCGCGGCTGCCCCGACGTGATGTGCGGCAGGCCCAGGTCGGCGAAGGTCGACACCTGCCACGCGGCGTCCACGATGACGCGGACCCTGTCGAAGTACGGCTTCGCGGGCGTCGTGGTGACGTCGGGCCCGGTCTGCAGCCACGCCGACAGGCACGACGCGTGCAGCGTGGCCGAGGTCATCCCCTGCCCGTACACCGGGTTGAACGACGCCACCGCGTCCCCGGCCGCGACCAGCCCGGCGGGCAGGCGCTCCAGCGTGTGGAAGTCGCGGCGGCGGCTGTCGGCCTGGTGGTACGTGATGACCCCGCCGATCATCCGCCCGTGCTCGGCGATGTCGCCGAACATCGACGGGAAGTACGCGCGGCAGCGCTGCGCGTACTCGGCGGCGTCGCGGGACGGGCGATCCTCGTCGTACCCGGCGACCAGCATCAGCCAGCGGTTGTCCTCCACCGAGAGCACCCCGCCGATGCGCGGGACCCGCCCGCCGCCCGGCGTCTCCTGGGTGATGACCACCCACGCGTCGCTGACCGACTCGTCGCGCTCGAACAGCGCCGAGGCGTAGTTGAGCTTGATCGGCATGCGCTGCATCGGCGCCCGCGGCCAGCCGTGCTCCTCCAGCCAGTCGTTGAGCCGGCTCGAGCGGCCCATCGCGTCGACGACGAGGTCCGCCGCGATCTCGGTGACCTCCTCGGCGCCCTCGGGCACGTACCGCACCCCGCGCACGGCCGACTCGGTGAACACGAGGTTCTCGGCCCGCCCGAAGACCATCGTCACGTTCGGCAGGTCCAGCACCCGCCGGCGCACCTGCGACTCCAGGAACGGCCGCGTGGTGATGAGGATCGGGCGCTGCGGGGGCGGGTCGGGCACCTCGCGGAGCCTGTTGTTGATGTACACCCGGCCGTCGGTGCGCCCGTAGTCCGGCGCCCCGGCCTCGACCGCGCCCTCGCTGAAGCCGGGGAACCAGCGGTCCAGCTGCGTCTGCCCGGCCGGCAGCAGGGCGTGCACCTGGGTGCCCTGCGGCACGCCGGGGCGGGGCCCGGTGCCCTCGGTCGGGTCGCGCTCGATGATGAGCACCTGCTCGGCGTGGTCGGACAGGACCCGCGCGGCCATGAGCCCGGCCATGCTGCCACCGAGCACGACCGCCTGCCGCATGAGGATGCGGGGCGGCCCGGGGGGTTCGGGCGTGCTGATCTCGGCGAATTGCTGCGCTGCTGACGGTGCCATGAAGTTGATGTTAAATGCTTCACTGCGAGAACGATCGATGGATTTGGACCGGCCCCGGTCTCATCGCGGATCGGTGGCCGCCCGGCTCCGCACCGTCACCGGGCATCGCCGCGCAGGCCCCCGGCATAGGCCGCGGCGAACGCGTCCGCGCCGAGGTGCTCCGTCGCGGCCGCCGCGGTGCGGGTCACGTCCGGGTCGCCGGCCACCGCGGTGCCGCGCAAGGCCGTGGCGCGGCCCAGGAGCCGGGCGGCCTCCCGCGCGTCGCCGGTCAGCACGGCGTGGCCCGCGCGGCCCTCGAGCACGTCGGCGAGGCTCGACGCGAGCGGGGCCCGCTGCGCCGCCGCCCACGCCTCGTCGTGCCGCCGGGCGGCGTCGCCGAGACGGTGCTCCGCCTCGGCCAGGCGAGCCTGGGCGGTCAGGACGCTCGCGCGGACGTAGACGGCGCCGGGGTCGCCCGGGCGGGTCTCGTGCCCGGCGCGGCTCAGGTGCGCGGCGGCCGCCTCCAGGTCGCCGCGGTGGCGGGCGACCTCGGCCAGGCCCAGCTCCGCGGACGGCGAGCCGGCCGCGCGGCGGAAGTCGGCCTCGGCCGCGGCCGGATCGCCCTGGCGGAGGTGGTCGAAGGCGCGGCGGCACAGGACGTCGGCGGCCTCCTGCACCGCGCCCAGCGCCTCCAGGGCGGTCAGGGCGGCGGCCCACCGCTCGTGCGCGAGGGCGTGGTCGCCGCGCCAGGAGGCGAGGTGGGCCAGCCAGTCCAGGGCCTGGGCGATGCCCCAGCGCTCGCCCAGCGAGCGGAACCGGGCCAGGACGTCCAGCAGCTGCGTCTCGTCGGGGTGGCCGCCGAGGACCGCCAGCAGGGCCAGCCCCAGGTCCTGCAGCGCCTGGTTCCAGGGGTCGCCGGAGAGGATGACCGGGTTCGGGTCGGGGCCGACGCCCGGCACGCGCACCATGCCCCACACCGCGGCGCCGAACGGATGGCGCAGCGGGCGGTCGAGGGCGGCCATCACCTCGCCCGCGCGGCGGCGGTGCTCGGTGGAGGCGTGCGACTCGGCGTGGACCACGCAGCTGACGTACTCCTCCTCCAGGCCCTCGATCGGGCCGTCCAGCAGCGCGGCCGCGATCGGGGCGACCTCGTGGCGGCGGCCGGCCAGCCACCAGTACGCGGCCAGGGCGGCGGTCAGGCGCATCGCCGCCGGCCGGTCGGCGGCCGCGGACCAGCGCAGCGCGGCCATGAGGTTCTCGTGGTCGGCGGCGAGGGCCGCGAGCCACGTGAGCTGCTCGGCGCGGCGCAGATGCGGGTCGGCCTCCCGGGCGACCGCGAGGAAATACTCGGCGTGGGCGCGCTGGAGCCGGTCCCGCTCCTCGGCCGGGAGCCGTTCGCGGCAGAACAACAGGATCGTTTCGAGCATCCGGTACCGCCCGTCGCGCGCGACCAGCAGCGAGCGATCGACCAGATCGGCGAGGGTGTCCTCCTCGATCCCGCACACGGCGAGCGCGGCGTTGCGGCTCGCGCCGCCGGCGAACACGGAGAACCGCGCCGCGGCCGAGCGCTCCCCGGCGCCGAGCAGCCGCCAGCTCCAGTCGACGACGGCGTGCAGGGTGCGGTGCCGGTCGGCCGCGGTGCGGTCCCCGCGCGAGAGCAGCGCGAAGTGCTCGTGCTGCGCGAGGCGCGCCGCCAGCTCGGCGAGGTCGAGCTGGCGGAGCCGGGCCGCGGCGAGTTCGATGGCCAGCGGCAACCCGTCCACGAGCGCGCAGATCCCGGCGACGTCCGCCGCGTTGCCGGGCCCGACCGCGAAGCCCGGGCGCACGGCGGCGGCCCGCTCGGCGAAGAGCGCGACGGCCGGGTCGGCGGGCAGCGGCCCGACCGGCACCAGCGCCTCCCCGGTGAGCCCGAGCGGCTCCCGGCTGGTGGCCAGGATGGTCAGGCGCGGGCACCCGGCGAGCAGCGCCCGGGCGAGCGCGGCGCAGGCCGCGAGCGCCTGCTCACAGTTGTCGAGCACGAGCAGCAGCTCCTGCTCGCCCACGGCGTTGACGATGAGCCGCACGGGATCGGTCGCGGCCGCGGGCGCGAGCCCGCCGTCGCGCAGCCCGAGCGCGGCCGCCACCGCGTGCGGTACGGCCTGCCGGTCGGACGCGGCTTGCCTGTCGGAGACGGCTTGCTTGTCGTACACGGCTTCCCCGTCGGACGCGGCTTCCCCGTCGGACGCGGCTTGCCGGTCGGACGCGGCTTGCCGGTCGGACGCGGCTTGCCGGTCGGACGCGGCTTGCCGGTCGGACGCGGCTTGCCGGTCGGACGCGGCTTGCCGGTCGGATGCGGCTTTCCCGTCGTGCACGGTGGAGAGGTCGGCGAAGCAGGCGCCCGCCGTGGCGACCTCGACGGCGAGGCGGGTCTTCCCGGCGCCGCCCGGCCCGACGAGCGTGACGAGCCGGGCGTCCCGCAGCGCGGCGATCCGCTCCAGCTCGGCCCCGCGCCCGACGATGCGGGTGAGCGGCGCCGGAGCCCCCCGCCGGGCCGGGCCCGCCGGTTCGGGCCGCAACAGCCGCAGGTGTACGGCGCTGAGCTCGGCCGACGGATCGGTCCCCAGCTCCTCGGCGAGCAGCCGCCGCCCCTGGTCGAACACCTCGAGCGCCTCCGCCGTGCGCCCACCGGCGTGCAGGGCCCGCATCAGCTGGGCCCGCAGCCGCTCCCGGAACGGATGCTCGGCGACGAGCCGGCGCAGGGGCCCGACGGGGGTGCCCTCGGCCAGCCCGAGCTCGGCCTCGACGAGGTCCTCGACGGCGGCGAGCCGAGCCTCCTCGAGCGGCACCGCCTGCGCGGCTCCGGCCAGGTCGCTCAGGGCCGGGCCGCGCCACAACGCCAGCCCGGCGCGCAGGACGGCCGCGGCGCCGCGCCCGTCGCCCGCCGCGAGCCGTTGCCGGCCTTCCCGCGCCAGGGCGCCGAACCGGTGGGCGTCGACGTCCTCGGGGTCGACGTCGATGCGGTAGCCGCCGGCGACGAACTCGACGAGACCGCCGGGCAGCGCCTTGCGCAGCCGGGAGACCTGGGCCTGCAGCGCGTTGGGACTCTCGCCGCCGAGCCGCTCCAGGGGGACGACGTGGCCGGCTTCGAGCAGCAGCAGGGTGAGCAGCGCCCGAGGCTTGGGACCGCCGACCGCGACGGCGTTGCCGTCGTCATCGAGGACTTCGAGCGGCCCCAGGATGCCAAAACGCATGCCACATTCTCGAACAACCCCGCCGCGGCCCCGCCACCCGCCCGATCGGCACCCCACGGGGCGCCCGGCCACGTCACGACTCGCTCCGGCGCGCTCCGCCTGTCGGCGACGTCCGCGTGAGCCGCCCCGCCCCGCCCCGCCCCGCCCCGCCCCGCCCCGCCGCGCCGCGACTCTCCCCGGCGACGCGCGTGAGCCGCCCGGCCCCGCCGCGGCCGCGATGCCGTTCGCGGTTCCGCGACGCCCGCGTGAGTCGCGAGGCCTCGCCGCGGCTCGGGTCCCACGTGACGGCGGCGGTCTTGAGGACGTCAACGTTTGACGGCGGCGGTGTTGGCGGCGGTCGGTTTTTTCGCGACGCGGAATTAGGGTGCGCGCGGTGGCCGCGGGCAGGGTAGCGTGCGCTGGTGCCAGTTCAGCTCCGCCGTGCGCGCGTCGCCGGGTGCCTGTTGTTCCTGCTCTTCGGCGGCACCCTCGGGGCGTGGACGTCCCGGGTGCCCGCGATCAAGCACGGGCTGGGCCTGGACGACTGGCGGCTGAGCGTGGCGCTGCTCGGCCTGGCCGCGGGCGCCATCGTGGGCCAGCTGGGCGCGGGCCGGCTCGTGGACCGGTTCGGCAGCGTGCGCGTCGCGACCCCGGCCGCGCTGCTGGAGGGGGCGCTGCTGCTCCCCGCCGCCTACGCTCCGTCGCTGCCGCTGCTCACCGTCGCGCTGCTCGTGTTCGGCGTCAACCACGGCATCCTCAACGTGTCCATGAACGCCAACGCGCTGGGGGTGCAGCGGGCGTACGGCCGGCCGATCATCTCCTCGTTCCACGCCGTCTACAGCATCGGCGGGTTCGCCGGCGCCGCGCTCGGCGGGCTGTGCGCGCAGCTGGGCTGGTCGCCGCGGGGCACGTTCCTGCTGGTCGCCGCGCTGGCCGTCGGGCTCGCGGCGTGGGCGCTGCGCTGGCTCGCGCCCGAGCCCGAGGCGGACGCGACCGGCGACGTGAGCACCGGGCGACTCGACGGGGTGTACCTCCTGGGCGCCCTGGCCTTCTGCGCCCTCGTCGGCGAGGGCGCCGCGGCCGACTGGAGCGCCGTCTACCTTCGCGACAACCTGGGCGGCACCGCTGGGTTCGCGGCCGCCGGGTACGCGGCGTTCGCCATCGCCATGACCGCCGGCCGCCTGGTCGGGGACCGCCTGACGGTGCTGCTCGGGCCGGCGAACCTGGTCCGCCTCGGCGGGCTGCTGGCGGCCGCGGGTCTGGGGGTGGCGCTGCTGATCGACGAGCGGTACGCGGGCGTGGCCGGCTTCGCCTGCCTCGGCGCCGGGCTGTCCTGCGTGGCCCCGCAGGTGTTCTCGGCCGCGACCGCGCGCAATCCGTCGCAGCCGGCGCGGGCGTTGTCGGTCGCGGTGAGCATGGGATACGCGGGCTTCCTGGCCGGCCCGGTGCTGATCGGCGCGGCGACCCAGGCCGTGCCGCTGCCGGTGGCCCTGGCCCTGCCCGCCCTGCTGGCGCTGCTCGTCGCCGCGAGCGCCGCCGCCGTGCGCACCCCGGCCCTCGACCGGAGCTGACCGCCACCGGCACGGCTTCACGCCGCCCGCGCGGTCGCCACGGTGCCGGGCCGGATGCCGCCGGTGCCGGGCCGGATGCCGCGGTGCCGGCCGATGGCCACGGCGGCGAGGCCGTGCCGGCGCCCGCGCTGCGCGTGCTCCTGACCGGTCGCCGGGGCTGCTGCTCCGTGCGTCAGCGCTCGTGCTCCTGGTCTCCGGGAATGTCGCCGGGAATGTCGCCGGGCGCGCCTCGCTCCCCGGCCGGGGCCGTGCGCTGCCGGTGGGCCGCGACCACATCGATCGTCGCGGCGATCAGGGCGGCCACGACGAAGGCGATCGTCACGAGCAGCGAGGCCTGGAAGGCCCGTGCCCAGTTGTTGTCGTGGTTCGCCAGCTGGTTGAAGAACACGGCGCCGACGGCGGCGATGCCGACCGCGGTACCGATGCGCTGGCCGGTCTGGAGCACCGCGCCCGCGCTGCCGGCCCGGCGGACCGGGACCTCGGCCAGGGTCAGCGTCTGGTTTGGGCTGATCACCAGGCCGCTGCCGATTCCGGCGACGAGCAGCGGCATCGCGGTGGCGAACCCGGCGCCGTGCCCGGGCACCAGGTGCAGCGCGTAGACCGTGCCGCCGAGGCCGCCGACCACCAGGAGCAGGCCCGCGACGACCAGGGGCCGGCCGAAGCGGTTCACGGTGCGGCCGCCGGCGGCCGAGGCGACCGCGGAGCCCAGCGCGAACGGGATGGTGGCCAGGCCGGCCTCCAGCGCCGAGTAGTGCAGGCCGCTCTGGAGCAGCAACGTGTACGTGAAGAAGATCGAGGTGAAGCCGCCGAAGTAGCACAGGCCCAGCAGCGAGCCCAGGCCGTAGGAGCGGACCCGGAACAGGTCCAGGTCGATCACCGACGTACCGCGGCGGCCGAAGTGCCGCTCCCAGGCCACGAACCCGGCGAGCACGGCGACGGCCGCCACCGCCAGCAGCCACTTCACCGCGCCGTGCCACTCGCGTTCCTGCACGAGCGGCAGCAGCAACAGCATGACGCCGATGCCCAGCAGCACGACGCCGATCGGGTCGAGCGTCTCGCGCTGCCCGGGCTCCTCCCGCCCGGGAATCCACTTCGCGGCCAGCACGATCGCGACGATGCCGATCGGCAGGTTGATGTAGAAGATCCAGCGCCAGCCCTCGGACGCCCCGAAGATCTGGATCAGCAGGCCGCCCAGCAGGGGACCCACGGCGGTGGATACTCCGACGGTGGCCCCCAGGAGCCCGAACGGCCTTCCCCGCTCGGCCGGCGCGAAGAGCTGCTGGATCAGCCCGGAGACCTGGGGATTCACGACTCCGGCCGCGGCTCCCTGCACCAGCCGCGCCACCACCAGCCAGAGCGCCGTGGTGGCCAGCCCGGCGGCGGCGCTGGCCAGCGTGAAGGCGGCGAGCCCGGCGATGAACACATTGCGCCGGCCCCGCGCGTCCCCGAAGCGGCCGGCGGGCACGAGCAGCAGGCCGAACGTGAGCGCATAGCCGGACAGCACCCACTGCAGGGCGCCGGAGCTGAGTCCCAGGTCGGACCGGATCGAGGGCAGCGCGACGTTGACGATGCTGACGTCGAGCAGCGTCATGAAGCCGGCCACCAGCACTACGCTGATGGCGCGCCATCGACCGGGTGCGGAGTCGCCGCTCATCGCTTGCCCGTTCCCGAGCGGGTTCGGCGCAAACCTTCACCTCCGGCGGGTGGGGTGCGCTTGTGTCGGCTCCGCGGGGGTGCGTTTGCCATTTCCGACTTCATGAGGGACATGAGGGACAGGGGCGCCTCCGGCGGGGGCTCTGGGTGCCGATGGGGGTGTTGCCCCACCGTGTACCCGTCGCCCACACCTAGGGGAACATGCCGAAGCCGGGGCCGCCTAGCGTTGGTGCCTTTCCTGCGGGGCCGTACTCACTAGGGCAGCCCCGGCTTCGGCATGTTGCGGTCGCTGTGGGCGACGGGTACACGGTGGGGCTGGGAGTTTCAGCCGGTGGTGGTGCGCGTCATCCACTCCGTCAGCAGGGCCTCGAAGAGCTCTGGCTGCTCGAACTGCAGGTTGTGGCCGGCCACGTCCAGGACTGCGAACGTTGCCCTCGGATAGTGGGGGAGCAGTGCGTATTGGTCCTCGTAGCCGGTTGTGCTGTCCTGCCGGCCGCACAGGATCAGCGCCGGCCTCGTGAACGGGGGGCCTGACTCCGGCTCCGTCGACAGGGCGTAGCGGCGCAGGATGCGGGCCAGGGTGGCCTCGTCGGCCGCGTCCAGGCCGGGCTGCACCTCGGCCTTGAAGCGCTCGTAGGCCGCGGCGGTGCGCACCACGGCCATCTCGGTGAAGCCGGGGTCGGCGTCCAGGTCCGGGTCGATGCGCAGGGTCGCGTGCTCGGGCACGGTGCGCTTGGCGTGCTCGACCGCGGTGCCGATCGAGCAGATCAGGGCCAGGCCTCGCACCTGGTCCGGGCGGCGGCTCGTCACCGCGCGGCCCAGGTAGCCGCCGTAGGACTCGCCGATCAGCAGGAACGGCTCGGTGCCGATGTGCTCGGTGACGAAGGCGTCCAGGGCGGCCAGCACGTCGTCCGACGAGTCGATGCCGTCGCCGGGCGTGCGGCCCATGCCGGGCAGGTCCGGATACAGGCGACGGTAGCCCGGTATCCGGTCGAAAATCGGCTCCAGGCAGCCGAGCATCAGGCGGTGGTCGGGCGTGAAGCCGTGCACCGCCAGGACAGGAACTCCGTAACCGCGCTCCACGAAGTACATGCCGGCATCCTGGCACCCGGGTACGACAAAAAATTCAGAGCCCGGCCCGCGCCGCCTGTGTGCGCAGCGTGGCCAAGGCGCGTGCGGACTGGCTCTTCACCGTGCCGGTGCTGCAGCCCAGGGTCCGGGCGGTCTGCTCGATGGAGAGGTCGCAGACGTAGCGGAGCACCAGCACGGCCCGGCGGCCCGGGGGGAGGCGGTCGAGCAGGTCGCGCACCGGCAGCCGCTCGATGATCGCGTCGGGGGCGGCCTCCGGCGGGAGCTGGAGGTGCAGGGGAGTCGTGTCCATGGGAGGAAGGATCGGTGTCGTCGCTGACGTACCGCTGAAATGGCACGTCAGCCGTGCAGTCGCGCGCCCTTGAGGATCTTGTCGACGGCGTTCCTCGGGCCGTGGACCGCCAGGCCGGCCAGGGACAGCGCCTGCCTCGGCACGGCTCGCACCGCGGCCCGGTTGTCCTCGTCGTTGCCGGTCTTGAACAGCTCGTCGGTGAAGATCGCGCAGGCCACGGGCCGATCCAAGGCCCGATCCAAGGCCCTCGCGTGGGCCTGCCGCAGCAGCGCCGCGCCGCCCTCGAAGATCATGACCGGCTGGCCGAGCATCGGCAGGTACCGCGTGCCGTCCGCGTCCTCGTAGTCCTCGCCGAGCAGGCCGGGCTCGGTGCCGGCGACTCCGGAGATCACGAAGGCGGTCACGTTCAGGCGCTGCCAGGTCGGCAGGTCGTCGCGCAGCAGGACGGCGATCTTGGTGGTGAAGGTCATGGGCCGAGCCTTGCCGCCGCGGCGGTCCGTGGCTTGTACGTTGTGCACGTGGGCGTCGAAGTTGTGGCCGCGTGGCGGCCCCGGGTGCCCGGGGTGGCCGAGGTCTTCCACGCGCACTTCGTCGATCACGCGTACCCGCCGCACGTCCACGACGTCTGGACGCTGCTGATCGTGGACTCCGGGGCCATCCGGTTCGATCTCGACCGGCACCGGCGCGGGGCGGCCGGGTCCTCGGTGACCCTGCTGCCGCCGCTGGTGGCGCACGACGGGCGCGCGGCGACCCACGACGGGTTCCAGAAGCGGGTCGTCTACCTGGACTTGTCGGTCCTGCCGTCCGGCCTGGCCGGCGCGGCCGTCGACGCGTCCGGCCTGCGTGACGCGGCGCTGCGGCTGCGCATCCATCAGCTGCACGAGGCGCTCGGCCGGGCCGGTGAGGAGCTCGAGGCGGAGAGCCGGCTGGCGCTGATCCGGTCGCGGCTGCTGGCGCACCTCGACCGGCGGCACCGGGAGGACCCGGCCCGGCCCCGGCGGCTGGCCGAGGGGCTGCGGGAGCTGCTCGAGGACCGGCTCGCCGAGGGGATCACGCTGCGGGAGGCCGGTCTGCTGCTCGGGAGCCATCCCGGGCATCTGGTCCGGACCTTCACTGACGCGTTCGGGCTGGCGCCGCACCGGTACCTCGTGAGCCGGCGGATCGAGCTGGCCCGCCGGTTGCTGCTGGCCGGACGGAAGCCGGCCGAGGCCGCGGCCGAAGCCGGGTTTCACGACCAGGCGCACCTGCATCGGCACTTCAAGCGCCACGTCGGGGTGACGCCCGGGGTCTTCGGCGCCCGGCGCTAGCGGCGCGGCTGCTGCCCCACCGTGTGCACGGTGGGGCCGGCGCTTCTACGCGGCAGCCTCGCCGGAGGCCAGGTGCAGTCTTCGGTCGGCCGCGGCCGCGTTCCGGTGCAGGCGCAGGGTCTCGGCGCTCAGCAGGTCCCGGCCGATGCCGCTGAGCCGGTAGTAGCGGCGCAGTCGCGACGCCACGACCTCCTCGCGGTCCACCTCGATCAGGCCGTCGGCTCTGAGGCGGTCCAGGATGCCGTAGAGGGTCCCGGCCTGCAGGCGCACCCGGCCCTCCGAGATGCGCCGGACATCGTCGAGGATGCTGTAGCCGTGCTGTGACTCGGCTGCCAAGGCGGTCAAGACCAGGAACGTCGGTTCGCGTAACGGTAAGCCAGTCATACCCATCACTATATGAAGACCATCGATATATGCAATCAACCGATCGGATGGCCGACCCGGCTTTTTAGTTAACTGTCTTAACAGCAACGGGTCAATGGCTCCGCACCCTCGAATGCTCGAACTCTCGAAAGAATTACGCTGCGTGGCCAACCTTCAGCGCTAGGTGTACCAGCGTCTCGGCGCAGGCGTGGACCTGTTCCAGACTGACGCGCTCGTCCGGGCAGTGGCCGTAGCCGACGCCCGGGCCGAACTGGACGGACGGGACGCCGGCGGCGGTCAGCAGGCGCAGGTCGGAGCCGTACGGGGCGCCCACCACGGCCGGCTCGGCGCCCGTCAGCGTCCGATGCGTCTCCACGACCCGCTGCACCAGGCCGGTGCCGTCGGGGCAGCGGCCGCTGGCGAACTGCCCGCCCCACCACTCGACGGTCACGGGGTGCTCCCGCAGCCACGGGTCCTGCGCGCACGCCTCGGCCACCGTGGACTCGAACTCGGCCCGGGCGCTGTCCACCGGCTCGTCCAGCGCGACGCCGAAGCGGCCCTCCGCGACCAGGAGGTCCGGCACCGTCGAGGCCCAGTCGCCCGACCGGACCGTCCCCACCTCCAGCGGGTAGGCGATGTCCCACCGGCGCATCATCGGGTCCACCCGGCGATTCCGGGTGGCCTCCAGCGCCCGCAGCACCGGGAAGATCAGCTGGAACTTCTCCACCGCGCTGACGCCGGACGTCCGGGCGCAGGCGTGGGCGGCCAGGCCGGGCACCCGCAGGCGGAAGGTCAGGGCGCCGCCGTTCGCGGCCAGCACGTCCAGGGCCGTGGGCTCGGTGATCACGCAGGCGTCGGCGCGCCATCCGCGGTCCAGGGCCGCGTAGGTGCCCAGGCCGCCGTCCTCCTCGCCGATCACGGCGGCCAGCAGCAGGTCGCCGCGCGGGCGGGTGCCGGTGCGGTGGATGGCCAGGAACGCGTGGAGCGCGGCGACGAATCCGCCCTTCATGTCGCAGGCGCCGCGGCCGTAGGCGTGGCCGTCGCGGATGTCGCCCGACCACGGCGAGGTGGACCAGGTGCCGGGATCTCCCGGGGGTACCACGTCCAGGTGGCCGTTCAGCATCAGCGACCCGGCGTCCGGGTCCGTTCCGCCGATCCGCGCGACCAGGCCCCAGGCCTCGGCCCGCGCCACCTCCATGCCCGGGAAGTCCGCGCGGGACTCCAGCTCCGGCACCGGGATCCGCCACAGGTCCAGCTCGACGCCCTCGGCCCGCAGGAGGTCCGCCACGCGGTGGACGATCTCGCTTTCCTCGGGCGTGCCGCCCACACTGGGGATCCGGATGAGGTCGGTCAGGGTGCGGGTGGCCTCGGCGCGGGCGTCGCGCAGGGCGTCCGTGGCTGCTTGCACGGCCGGCTGTACTGCATGATTCACGAGGGCACGATATGTCGCTGACGCTCATGACGTACAACATCAAACTCGGCGGCGCCGGGCGGCTGGAGCAGATCGGGCGCGTGATCGCGGCGCAGTCGCCGGATGTCGTCGCGGTGCAGGAACTGCGCGGGGAGCCGGATCTGGGCGCGTTGACCGGCATGCGGCCGGTCGTGGCGCGCTCGTGGCGGGGGCAGCCGGTCGGGCTGCTGGTCGCGCGGCACCTGCGGGTGCTCGGCGCCGGGCGGATCGCCCGGCCGTTCTTCCACGCGGCGGCCTGGGTGCGGGTCGCCACGCCGCTCGGGCCGCTGACGCTCGTGTCCGCGCACCTGTGCCCCTACTGGGGCCGGGTGCGCCTCGCCGAGGCGGGATGGCTGGCCGCGTTCCTGCGGCGGCGGGGCGAGGGCGTGCTGCTGGGCGACCTCAACACGCTCGACCCCTGGGACTCGCACGAGGCGCGGCTGTCGGCGCTGGCACCGCAGTACCGCCGCCGCCACCTCGTTCGCGGACGGCCCGACGTGCGCGCGACGGCGCTGCTGGCCCGGCGGGGGCTCGTGGACCTCTTCCGCCGGTGCGGCTCGGGGGCGGGCTGGACGGTGCCGACCTCCGGCGGCGGGGGCGCCGAGTTCACGCGGATGCGGCTGGACTACCTGTGGGCGACGCCGGCGAGCGCCGCCCGCTTCACCGAGTGCCGCGTCGTGACCGGCGCTGCGGCGGAATCCGGTTCGGACCACTACCCGGTGGTGGCCCGGGCAGCGTAGAGACCTGGGCGGCGGCGGCCTGGGCGGCCGTGCCGCTGGTGCGGGGGTCGATCTGCTGGCGGGCCGGCGGGCGGCGCCGGTCGCCGCCCAGCGGGGGGTTCGCCACCCAGCGGATGACCGGGCCCTGGCCGGGCGCCGGGGTCCAGCCGAGGAAGCGCTGCCAGAGCTGCTCGGCCCCGAACTGGCGCAGGTCCTCGGCCGCGTCGGCGACCCGCAGGGCCATGAGGGTGCGCAGCTCGGCCGGATTGTCCGCGTACTCGGCGACGAGCTGGGCCCGCTTCGCCGCGCACGGCCACGGGTCGGCACATCCCGTGCACCGCCACTCGGGGCGGGCCGGCATGTGGGCCGCGGACGTCACCCAAGGCTCCCGGGCCGGACGACCTCGAGGCGGCGCAGGGCGTAGACGAGCACCGAGTTGCGGGCCGTCACGTATTCGTCGCACGGCCACGGGCGGCCGCAGTCGCGGCACAGCTCGCCGCGCTTGAGCTTGGCGGCCAGCCACCCGCGCGGGCGCGGCTGGTGACGGCGGCGCTGGCGGACGAGGTCTGGGAGCTCCATTGCGAATCCTTCACGTCGCCGTGGACGGACGGGGGGAGGTGGTGTCGCGGGGCTTGCCGATGCGAAGCGTGGTGTGCACCAGGTGCTGGTGGTCGCCGAGGCGGGCGGCCGCGTGCACGGTGAGCGGGGGCGCGGCCGCGTGGGTGCGGCGGCGGGTGCCCTTGGAGCGGTACATGGCCGCGTCGGCGCGGTGCACGGCGTCGGCGAGGTGTGCGTCGGGTTCGACGGGGACGAGCCCGACGGACACGCTCACGGTGACGACCTGGCCAGCCAGCCGCATCGGGGCCGCGAGGGCCTCGGCGAGCCGGTCGGCCTGCTCCTGCGCGCTGCCGGAGCCGCCGGGGAGCAGGCCCGCGAACTCGTCGCCGCCGAGCCGGGCCACCAGCCCGCCGTCGGTGTACGCGTTCAGGCGGCGGGCCGTCGTCACGAGCACCTCGTCGCCGGCGGAGTGTCCGAACACGTCGTTGATCTGCTTGAACCCGTCGACGTCGAGGACGACGGCGACCAGGGGGTGCTGCCCGCGGTCGGCGACCAGCACGGTGCCGCGCTGGTAGAAGGCGCGGCGGTTGGGCAGGCCGGTGAGCGGGTCGTGGCTGGCCGCGTGGCGCTCGATCTCGAGCTCGGCGCCGAGCCGGGCCGCGAGGCGCTCCGCGCGTCGCGCGCGCACGTAGAGAGGGAGAGCCGCGCACGCCCCAGCCGCCGCGGCCGCGCCGGCCATGAAGGCGAGGGGATCCATGCGCTCGTCCCTTCAGATCGCAGCTGGGGAAGTCACCCGATCATTTGGGTCCGAATGTCTGGTTTTGATCACCTGCTGTGAGCGACCCCTGACATCCGCACATGCGCTAGCATGCGCTTTATCGGCTGCAGAAGCAAGAGCCGATGCACGTGCAGATGCCGGGTGCTTGGTGAACTTTCAGCCAAGGTCGTCAGAGAGATGTCGATGGAGCAGACGTACAACGGGATGCCGGCCGGCCACCTCCCCGGTGTGACCTGGCAGAAGAGCCGCCGCAGCAACCCCAGCGGCAACTGTGTCGAGCTGGCCCGCCTGCCCGGGGGAGCCGGGTTCGCCATGCGGAACTCGCGCGACCCCGAGGGGCCGGCGCTCATCTACACCTACGAGGAGATCGCCGCCTTCCTCGGCGGCGCCGGCGACGGTGACTTCGACAATCTGTTAGCGGCTGAGTAATCCGCGCACGAAGATCGAGCAGGCTCGCCGCCGCCGTCCCGAGCGAGCCCACTCCCGCTTACTGTCGGGTCATGGCATGCTTACTCCGGTCGCGGGGGAGGCTCGCGGCTCGCGACTGTTCGACCATGACGGTCCCGGAGGCAGCACGGTGACGACCGGTCTAACTGAAGGAGGAGCGTCCGGAGGCCCAACGGTCCTCCGGATGCTGCTGGGCGCCCATCTGCGGCGCCTGCGCGAGGCTCAGGGGGTGACCCGGGAGGACGCCGGCTGGGAGATCCGCTCGTCGGAGTCGAAGATCAGCCGGATGGAGCTCGGCCGCGTCGGCTTCAAGGAGCGCGACGTCGCCGACCTGCTCTCCCTCTACGGGGTCGACGACCCCGAGGAGCGCTCGCGCCTCCTGGCGCTGGCCCGTGACGCCAACAACCCGGGCTGGTGGCACCGCTTCGGCGACGTGCTGCCCAGCTGGTTCCACTCCTACCTCGGGCTCGAGGCGGCCGCGGCGCTCATCCGCACCTACGAGGTGCAGTTCGTGCCGGGGCTGCTGCAGACGCAGGAGTACGCCCGCGCGGTCGTCCTGCTCGGCCACGGCCGGGCCAAGGAGGACGAGATCGAGCGGCGGGTGGAGCTGCGCATGCAGCGCCAGCAGATCCTGCACCGGCCGGACCCGCCGAAGCTCTGGATGGTCGTCGACGAGGCCGCGCTGCGCCGCCCGATCGGCGGCAACGACGTCATGCGCGCGCAGATCGAGGCGCTGCTGGAGATCAACAACACGCTGCCCAACGTGCGCCTGCAGGTCATCCCGTTCAACGCGGGCGGCCACGCGGCGGCCGGCGGCGCGTTCACGCTGCTGCGCTTCCCCGACGACGACCTGCCCGACGTGGTCTACATCGAGCAGCTGACGTCGGCGCTCTACCTCGACAAGCGCGACGACGTCGACCTCTACGCGGAGGCGATGGAGCGGCTGTGCGTCGAGGCCCGCCCGCCCATGGACACCTCGAAGATCCTCGAGGACATCCGCAAGGACCTCGACTCCTAGAACGCTCGGCCGCCCAGGGTCGCGACGAGCTCCGGCAGGCGGCCGAGGGCCCGTGCGCCCGCGATCGGGTCGGCGTAGTCGCGGGTGTGGGCGATCAGCCCGTCCTCGAGCGTCATCACCATCGCGAACCGGAGCACGAAGCGCTCGCCGGTGGCGTGCATCAGACCATTGACGTCGTACTCCACGACGACGGTCGAGCCGTCGGCGCACTCGTGCACGCGCACGTTCGACAGGTCCGTGTAGCGGCGCACCGCCGTGCCGGCGCGGAAGCGGGTCCGCAGCTCCTCCCGCGTCGTCTCCAGCCGGGCCGGCATGAGCCCGGGCACGGCGAACGGCATCTCGATGACCACGCGCTCGGCGTAGCAGTCGGCGAGGGCTCCGGGGTCGGGTGAGACGACGGCGGCCAGGAATCGATCGACAAGCTCCATGGAAACGGAGCATACGCTCCGAATCGCATCGGTGGAAATTTCAGCCCTCGTCTCGGACAACGGGGACAAACGTGTCGAAGCGCTTGACTGCCCCGGGGTGCGGCGAAGGATGGGAGCGCTTCCAACCGCCATCCGAGAAGCTTCCCAAGGAGCCCACATGCGGTACCGCACAACCACCCTGGCGGTGGCCGGCGGCCTGCTGCTCGCGTCGGCCGGGGCGGTCCTGCTGCCGACCTCGGCACAGGCCGCCGCGGGCTGTCAGGTCACGTACACCACCAGCGACTGGCCCGGCGGCTTCACGGCCGCCATCACCGTCAAGAACCTCGGCGACGCCGTGTCGTCGTGGACCCTCGGCTGGACCTTCGCCGCCGGGCAGCACGTCGACCAGGGCTGGTCGGCGACCTACACCCAGTCCGGCGCGAACGTGACGGCCGCCAGCCTGTCGTACAACGGCGCCCTCGCCACCGGCGCGAGCACCAGCATCGGCTTCAACGGATCGTGGACCGGCTCCAACCCGAAGCCGGCCGCCTTCACGCTCAACGGCGTCACCTGCAACGGCACCACGACGAACTCCCCGAGCCCGTCGAAGAGCGCCTCGGCCAGCCCGTCGGTGTCCCCGTCCGTGTCCGTGTCGCCGCCGCCGGCCGGGGCCGCCCCGAAGCTCAAGGTGAGCGGCAACAAGCTGGTCACGAGCACCGGGTCCACGTACCGGCTGCTGGGCGTCAACCGCTCCGGCGGCGAGTTCGCGTGCATCCAGGGCAACGGCATCTGGGACGGGCCGATGGACCAGGCCTCCATCACCGCGATGCGCACCTGGAAGATCCGCACCGTGCGGGTGCCGCTGAACGAGGAGTGCTGGGTCGGCACGAGCAACGTGCAGGCGGCCTACGGCGGGGCCAACTACCAGAACGCGGTCAAGGCCTACGTCAACCTCCTCGTCAGCAACGGCATCACGCCGATCGTGGAGATGCACTGGAACTACGGGCAGTACACCGGCCCGTCGGCCGGCTGCTCCGACGTCAAGGCGACCTGCCAGAAGCCGATGCCGGACGCGCAGTACGCCCCGAGCTTCTGGACCGGCGTCGCCAACGCCTTCAAGGGCAACGACGCGGTCATCTTCGACCTGTTCAACGAGCCGTACCCGGAGCGGGCCACCGGCAGCGCGAGCACCGGCTGGGCCTGCTGGCGCGACGGCGGCACCTGCAACGGCATCGGCTACTCGGTCGCGGGCTTCCAGTCGCTGGTCAACGCCGTGCGCGCGACGGGCGCCACGAACGTCATCATGATCGGCGGCCTGGCGTACTCCAACGACCTCACGCAGTGGCTGCAGTACAAGCCGACCGACCCGCAGAACAACATCGCGGCGTTCGCGCACATCTACAACTTCAACACCTGCTCCAACACCTCCTGCTACGACAGCCAGCTCGCCCCGGTGGCGGCCCAGGTGCCGCTGTCGCTGACCGAGATCGGCGAGAACGACTGCTCGCACGGCTTCGTCGACACGCTCATGAACTGGGCCGACGGCAAGGGGATCGGCTACCTCGGCTGGACCTGGAACACCTGGGACTGCTCGAGCGGCCCGTCGCTCATCAGCAACTACAACGGCACCGCGACCGCGTTCGGCCAGGGCATCAAGGATCACCTCGCGGGGGTTTCGTCATGAGACGCGCACTGATCGCCGGCGCGGCCGCGCTCGTGGCCGCCGGCACCTTCACGTTCGTCATCACCCGGGCCGAGGCGGCGACGCAGACCCTGCAGTCGCTCGCCGCGGCCGGCGGCCGGTACTTCGGCTCCGCCACCGACAACCCGGAGCTGACCGACACCGCCTACACCGCGATCCTCGGCGGCGGCGAGTTCGGCCAGACCACCCCGGGCAACGCGATGAAGTGGGACAGCACCGAGCCGACCCAGAACTCCTTCAGCTTCACCAAGGGCGACGCGGTCATCACGTTCGCCCAGGCGCACAACATGAAGGTCCGCGGGCACACCCTGCTGTGGCACAACCAGCTGCCCGGCTGGGTCTCGCAGCTGCCCGCGGCCCAGGTGCAGGCGGCGATGGAGAACCACATCACCCAGGTCGCCGCGCACTACAAGGGCAAGGTCTTCGCCTGGGACGTCGTCAACGAGCCCTTCAACGACGACGGCACGTTCCGCAGCACCTCGCCGTTCTACACGGCGATGGGCAGCGACTACATCGCCGACGCGTTCCGCACCGCCCGCGCGGCGGACCCGGACGCGAAGCTCTACATCAACGACTACAACACCGACGGCCAGGGCGCCAAGGCCGACGCGATGTACAACCTCGTCAAGACGCTCAAGGCCCAGGGCGTGCCGATCGACGGCGTGGGCTTCCAGGCGCACCTGGCGATCCAGTACGGCTTCCCGACCAACATGCAGGCGAACCTGCAGCGCTTCGCCGACCTCGGCGTCGACGTGGCGATCACCGAGCTGGACGTGCGCATGGTCCTGCCGCGGGACGCGACCAAGGACGCCACCCAGGCCACGTACTACAACAACGTGGTGAAGGCCTGCGTGGCGGTGACCCGCTGCGTCGGCATCACGATCTGGGACTACACCGACAAGTACTCGTGGGTGCCCTCGACGTTCTCCGGCCAGGGCGCGGCGCTGCCGTGGGACGAGAACCTGGCGAAGAAGCCGACCGCCTACAACGCGATCGTGACCGGCCTCGGCGGCACGGTGTCCTCGGCCTCGCCGTCGGTCACGTCCGCGTCCCCGTCCGCGTCTCCGTCCGTGTCGCCGTCCAAGTCGGTGTCCCCGTCCGCGTCGCCGTCGGCGAGCGCCTCCACCAGCCCGCCGCCGGCCGGCGCCTGCACGGCGACGTACAAGATCGTCGGCAGCTGGCCGGGCGGGTTCCAGGGCGAGGTGAGCGTGGCCGGGACCAAGCCCGGCTGGACGGTCAAGTGGACGTTCGCCAACGGCCAGACGATCAGTCAGCTCTGGGGCGGCACGGTGAGCCAGTCCGGGGCGAGCGTGACCGTCACCCCCGCGTCGTGGAACGCCACCCCGCCGGCCACGTTCGGCTTCCTGGCGTCGTGGAACGGCACCAACGCCGTGCCGGCGGTGACCTGCTCATAACGTGCGTGCATGATCCTCGGGCCCCGGTCGCTCGCGACCGGGGCCCGAGGTGACCGGCCCGTTCAGCGGGTCACCGTGAACATGTAGCAGCCGTAGGCGATGTTGCGGCTGTCGACGCGCACGACCTCCGGATGCGCCAGGATGTCGGCCAGCTCGGCCTCGGGGTTCGTGCCGTCGTGGGTGCGGGTCGACGGGTGGATCCAGCCGCGGGCGTCGTAGGCCCGCAGGACCTGCGGGCGGCCGCGCCAGCCCTCGGGGTAGCCGGTCGCCGCCGGCCCCGCGCACGGCTCGGCGTGGGCGAAGACGGCGCCCAGTTCGCGGTAGGGACTGTCCGGCGGCAGCTTCGGGTCGAACCCGAACAGCAGCAGGCGCTCGCCCGGCTCGGCGTCGCGCAGGCAGCAGCGCACGGGCTCGCCGCCCTCGGCCGGCCACGGCTCGGGCGCGTTGCCGGAGGCGTCGCGGCCGGTGCGGCGAACGGATTCCAGGGTCTCGGCGTCGATCGCGTGAACAGTGAACATGCCCTCAGCGTGCCCCCGTGAAACGCTGTGCGCTGGCGGGAATCGGCCCTCGCGTCAGGGTCTAGTTGATCATGCGGGACGGTGCCGTGGTCCGTACCGTGGAGTGGGTGGAGCGGGTACCCCTGGACGAGAACGCCGCGGCGCGGCAACGGCTGACTGCACTCATCGAATCCCTCGGCGACGAGGGTCTACGCAAACCGGTGACGCCCGGCTGGAGCGCCGCGACCGTGCTGGCGCAGCTCGCCTTCTGGGACCGCTGGGCGCTCACGCTCGTGCGCCGCTGGCGCTCCGGGCACCTGCCGCCGCCGACCGTGCCGCAGTGGTACGACGACGCCATCAACGACACGCTGCTGCCGGCCTGGCAGGCGCTGCCGGGCCCGGTCGCGGCGCGGCTGGCGCTCGCCGCCGCCGAGGAGGCGGACCTGGAGATCCGCAAGGCCGAGACCCCGGTGGTGGCCGGGATCCTGGCCGCCGGCCAGGCGAACCTGCTGCACCGGCACGTGCCGCGCAACGCCGCCCTGGACCGCATCGAGGCGGCCGGTTAGGGGACAGCTCCGGCGCCCGGGATCCTGCATACTCGGACGCCGTGAGCAGCGATCCCTTCGAGAGCCTGGACCCCGAGTGGGCCCGGGACGTCGAGCGCCGTGCCGTGCGCGCGGCCCGTGTGCAACGCGTGCGGCGCGGCCTGCGCCCGCCCCGCCGGCGGGGCCTCGGCCCGACCGGGAAGCTGCTGCTGATCGGCGTGGTGGCCGCGGCCGCGGTGCTGGTGTCCTTCGGCGCGTCCTACTTCCTGCCGGGCGGCCCGTAGCGGAGGCCGGGCGGTCCGGAGCGGAACCCGGGCGGCCCGGAGCGGGTGGCCTGCAGCGCAGGGTGAAAGGGCGGATCACCCGTTTCTTCGCGGACCGGTCACGCCGCCCGTCGGCACGATCTGCGCATGTTGCGTCTCGATCCAGACAGCGTTCTCGTCACCACTGCCGCCGAGTTGCAGACCCGGCACCTGGAGCGGGATCCCGACGACCCCTCGCGGTGCGGGGCCTGCGGGGCGCTGCTGCCCTGCCCCGTCGAGGCGGCCGCCGCGCTCGTGTGCCGGGCCGGGGGACTGTGGCTCGAGGGTGACACGATCGTGGACGCGCTCGAGCCGCCGACGCAGCTCCTGGCGATCATTCCGGCCGAAGTCTGAGATGATCAATGCATGAGGCTTCGGCCGTATGCCGAACAGGACCGCCGGCTCACCGCTGAGCTGGAGGGCGATGCCGAGGTCATGGCGCACCTCGGCGGGCCGGCGCCGGGCGGGCGGGCCGAGTCCGTGCACGAGCGGCGGGCCGCCGGGCGGGAACGGGAGTGGTACCGCACCATCCTCGCCGACCCCGGCGACGAGCCCGCCGGGGTCGTCGCCGTGTTCCGCAGCGCCTGGGAGGGGCGCGAGATCCACGAGCTCGGCATCATGCTGCTGCCGGGGCGGGCGCGGCGGCACGGGCTCGCGGCGGGGGCCGTGCGCCTCGCCGTCGAGGAGGTGCGGGCGTCGGGGCTGGTGCGCGAGGTGCACGCGTTCATCGGGGCCGAGAACCGGGCCGCGGGCGTCGTGGCCCGGCGGACCGGGTTCGTGAACCACGGGCCGTGCGACGTGGACTACGAGGGCGTGCCGATCCGGTGCGACCACTGGATCCTGGCGCTCTAGGCGGCCGGCTCGACCAGGCCCGGTGACTGCAGCCAGGCCAGCGCCTCGTCGCGGGGCAGCGGCTTGGTGAACAGGTAGCCCTGGCCGAACCCGCAGCGCAGGTCGACGAGGCGCTGGCGGTTCGCCTCGGTCTCGATGCCCTCGGCCACCACCTCCAGGTCGAGCGTGCGGGCGAGCTGGACGATGCCACGGACCAGGTCGTACTGCCGCCGCGAGGTCCCGATCGTGTCCACGAAGGACTTGTCGAGCTTGAGCGCGTCGACGGCCACGCGGTGCAGGTAGGACAGCGACGAGTAGCCGGTGCCGAAGTCGTCGATCGAGACCCGCACGCCGGCGGCGCGCAGGGTGGCCAGGTCGGCGTGGATGTGCTCGTCGTCGCCGAGCAGCAGGCTCTCGGTGATCTCCACCGTGAGCGCACCGGGCGGCAGGTCGGCCTGGGCCAGCTCGGTCAGCACCCGCTGGACGAAGCCGGGGGAGCGGAACTGGCGCACGGACACGTTGACGCTCATCGTGGGGGCGGCGTCGGAGCGGTACAGCCTCCGGAACTCGACCGCGGTGGCGATGGCGTGGCGCATCACCCAGTCCCCGAGCGGGACGATGAGCCCGCACTCCTCGGCGATCTCGATGAACTCCAGCGGTGGCACCAGCCCGAAGGTCGGGTGCTGCCAGCGCACCAGCGCCTCGAAGCCGTGCGGCAGGCCCGTCGCGAGCTCGACGATCGGCTGGTAGTGCAGCACGAACGCGTCCGCGGCCAGGGCCTGGTCCAGGTCGGTGCGCAGCCGCATCCGGCGCAGGGTGTGGGCGTGCATCGCGGACTCGTACCGCCGCCAGCGCTCCGGCGTCCCCTTCGCGCTGTCCAGGGCGACGTCGGCCTCGCTGAGCACCTGCGCGGCGTCGGCGGCGTCGGCCGTCATGGCCACCCCGACGCTCGGCAGGGCCGTCACCACGCTGCCGCGGACCAGGAACGGCGGGCGGAAGTCCTCGACGATCCGCGCGGCGAGCGCCTCGACCTCGGCGACGGCCAAGCGCTCGACCAGCACGCCGAACTCGTCCGCGCCGAGGCGGGCCACCACGGCGGCGCGCGGGCACACCTCCACGAGCCGCTCGCCGAACGCCTTGAGCAGCTCGTCGCCGACGTCCTGGCCCATGGTGTCGTTGACCGTGCGGAAGCCGTCGATGTCGACGATGAGCACGGCGGCGGCGGTCGCGCTCTGCACGCAGTCCTGGAAGCGCAGGCGGTTGCCGAGGCCGGTGAGCGGGTCGAGGTACGCGCGGTCGATGAGCTCGCGCTCGAGGCGGCGGCGCTCGGTCACGTCGTGGATGGTGAGCACCCGCCCGGCGACGGTCGGCTCGTCGGTCAGGTCGCGGACGGTCACCTCCACGTCAGCGTTGGACCCGTCGGCGCGCCGGATCCGCTCGTCCGACACCAGCAGGTCGGACACGTGCGCGCCGATCGGGTCCAGGCCGAACAGCGGCTGGGCCGAGGGGCTGGCGTAGCTGACCCGGTCGTCGTCGCCGACGATGAGGATGACGTCGGCGGCGTTGAGCACCAGGGTGCGGAAGTAGGCCTCGCTGTCGCGGCGGACGATCTCCCGGTTCAGCGCGATGTGGTCGAGCATGCTCGCGGCCTGGCCGGCCAGCACGCGCGCCGACTCCTGCAGCGTGACGAGGGCCCGCTCGTCGGCGGCGACCCACAGCTCGCCGAGGCGGACGCCGCCGACGCTCAGGGGGCAGTACAGCGCCAGCTCGAACCCGTTCAGTTCGCGCGCGGACTCCTCGGGCAGCTTCGCGACGTACTGCATGCTCATGACGGCCTCGCGCCGCGCCGAGCCGACGCGCAGCACGGTGCGGTGGGCGGTGCCGGGGCGCAGCAGCGAGCCGACCGCCCGGCGGACGACGGCCTCGACCGCGGACACCTCGGTCGCCGACAGCAGCGCCTCGCAGGCCTTGCGCAGGGCGCGCTCGCGGGACAGCGTGTGCCCGACGCTGCGAGCGGCGAGCGCGCCCCGGCCGAGCGACAGCGCCACGAGCGCGGCCGAGCCGACCGCGATGACGGTTCCGTTGTGCACCGGTCCGGACTGCGCCTCGGCGAAGAGGATCCCGGGCGCGACAAGCGAGGCGACGCCCAGCACCGCCCGGCGCGGCTTGACCTGCGTGGAGCCGATCACCCGCGGCTCGGACAGCTGCGCCATCGACGGGTGCAGCGCGGCGAGCCCGCCCGCGGCGAAGAACACGATCCAGCCGACGTCGACGAAGCTGCCCAGGCCCCACTCCCCGTCGAGCCGGCGCAGGCTGAACGCGACGTCGGACACGAGCAGGACGGCCCCGGAGGTGAGCAGCAGCGCCACGCTCCAGCTGCGGCGGGCCTCCAGCACCATCCGCACCATGATGGCCAGCAGCATCACGTCGGCGAGCGGGTAGGCGCTGGCGACGGCCTTCTGCGCGGCGTTGAGGCCGGGGTCGCTGAGGTACGGGTCGATGAGGAACACCCAGGCGAGCAGCCCCGCCCCGGCGGTGAAGATGAGCGAGTCGATGACGGTCGCCCAGTCCCGGTTCGCCGCCCCGGAGCGGCTCAGCATCAGCAGGCCGAGCAGCAGCAGCGGGAACGTGGCGCCGAGCGAGATGGCGTCGGCGACCGACGGGAACCGGTCCGAGTGCAGCACGTCGGTCTGCACCAGGGAGGCCGCGGTGCCGGCCGCGAGGCCGAGGGAGCCGCCGCCCCACAGCAGCCACGGCAGCTTCCGGCGGGGCCGGTGGGCGCGGACGCCGTAGACGATCGCGGCGATCGTGGTCGCGACGAGCCCGACGTAACAGAGCAGACCCGCGTCCGGGAACAGCCGGTAACAGACGGCAAGGACGAGCGCACAGAGCGCATATGCCCAGGTCACCCGCCTCGTCACGCCTCTCCTTCCCGCGCGCTGCAAGCTACTTTGTCCCGCCGGTCCCGGGCGGGGCAAGGTCTGATCCACCGGTATACACATCGGCCGGTCGAACGGCCGCTGAAGGTCTCGGACGCATGCGTTTGCCGGGCAGAACATGCGTTCCGCGGACCGGTGGCGCGGACCGATAGGTTGATCTCCATGGACTTCGCCTGGCTCGAGGTGACGACGCTGGCCGAGCGGCCCGACCGCCTGCCGCTCATCACGACGTTCGACGACCCCACCGTGGCCCCGTTCCTGTACCAGGACCCGGTCTCCGCGGCGCTCTTCCCGGCCCTGGTGCAGCGGCATCCGCAGTACACCCTGCTGGCCGTCGAGCGCGACACCGGCGCGCCCGCGGGGATGCTGTGCACGCTGCCCTTCACCGCGGGCGAGGACCTGGAGCTGCCCGGCGGCGGCTACGACGCGGTGCTGCTGTCCGCGGCCGCCGACGCCCTCGCCGGGACCGCCGGGCCGCAGGTGTCGGCGCTGTTCGCGACCGTCCGGCCGCAGTTGCGCGGCCGGGGCGTCTCCGGTCATCTGCTGGCGCTGGCCCGGCGCAACGCCGCCGCGCTCGGGCATCCGGCGCTGTTCGCCCCGGTGCGCCCGACCCACAAGCACCTCCAGCCGCTGGTGCCGCTCGCGCAGTACGTGGCCCGCCGCCGCGCCGACGGCACCGCCGAGGACCCGTGGCTGCGCGTGCACGAGCGGGCGGGCGGGCGGTTCGTGGCGGTCGCGCCGCACTCGATGACCATCACGGCGCCGCTGCGGCGGTGGCGGGCGTGGACCGGCCTGCCGTTCGACGCGCCCGGGCCGGTCGTCGTCGCCGGCGGGCTCGGGCCGGTGGTGTGCGACCCGGAGCGGGATCTCGCCACCTATGTGGAGGCCAACGCCTGGTACCGCCACGACCTCTGAGACACGGCCGCTGAGAGACGGCCGCCGCGATCAGAGGGCGGCGCGGTCGCGCAGGCCGTGCTTCACCGAGTACATCGCGGCGTCCGCGGCGCGCAGGAGCGCGTCGGCGTCGGCCAGGGCGCCGCACGCCGCGCCGATGCTGGCCCGGATCGGGACCAGCGCCTGGTCGATCTCGACCGGCTCGGCGAAGCACTCGTGCAGCCGGCGGGTCAGGTCCTCGGCGTAGGCGAGCGAGGTGTCGGGCAGCAGGACCGCGAACTCGTCGCCGCCGAGGCGGGCCACGGTGTCGGCGGGGCGCACGCAGTGCCGCAGCCGGGCCGCCACCGCGCGCAGGAGCGCGTCGCCGGCGTGGTGGCCGTGGGTGTCGTTGACCGCCTTGAAGCCGTCCAGGTCGATGATGAGGACGGACGCCCGTCCGCCCGCGGCCGCGATGCGCTCGGCGAACAGGGCCCGGTTGGCCAGGCCGGTCAGCGCGTCGTGGGTCGCCTCGTGCCGCAGCCGGTCCTGGAACGCGACGACGTCGGTGATGTCGTGCGCGTTGTAGACCACGCCGCCGATGCTCGGCACGTGCGTGAGGTTCGTGGCCACGGCCGTGAGCCAGCGCGCGCGGCCGTCGAGGTGCGGGACCCGCAGGCGCAGGGTGATGCTGGCGCCCGGGCGGGTCAGCAGGTCGTCGAGGCGGGCCCGCCACTCGTCGCGCGCCTCGGCCACGGTGAGCTCGTCCATGCGCCGGCCGATCACCGACTCGGGCGGCACGCCGAAGGTGCGCTCGACGGCCGGGCTCGCGTACGACACCACATGGTCGGCCCCGGCGATGAGGGTGATGTCGGAGGAGTGCTGGACCAGGGCCCGGAACCGCTCCTCCTGCGCCGCGAGGGCCTGCATGCTGCGGTCGAGCTCGCCGAGCAGCCGCGCGTTGTCGGTGAAGGCGATCAGCTGCCGGGTCACCACGATGCCGGTCACCAGCAGCACGCCGATGACCACGCCCCAGACGCGGGCGTCCAGCGAGCCGCGGGTGAGCGAGACGATCAGCAGCATGTAGGCGGCGGCGACGCCGATGTAGGGCATCAGGCTGAACGGCCGCACCGGGCGGCGCGCGAGGATGTCGGGGTCGGCGCGCAGGTTCGCCTCGTTGATGCGGGGCACGGCGGCCAGCAGCGCGCACGGCAGCAGCCGGGCCAGCATCGCGACCTCGGGCCGCGTCACCTCCACCAGGGCCGCGGTCAGGCCGGTGGACAGGCCGATGAGCACGCTGGCCAGGCCGGCGCTCCAGCCGGCGATCGGGGTGAACGGCATGTTGCGGCCCAGCATGAGCTTCACGAGCCCGAACGAGCCCGCGAGGCTGACCCCGGCCGAGGCCAGGGCGAGCAGCAGTGCGCCGCCGCTCTCGCCGAGGTCGACGCTGGGGGAGAGGTACCACACGAAGACCGCGGTGGCGGCGACGACGGTGGCCGCGTCGAGCATGAACCGCAGCCGCTCCCGGCCGGCCGTGTTGGTCGGGTGCAGCACCATGGCGAGCAGGCAGACCAGCGACCCGCACGTGACCAGCCCGGACTGCACCGCGCCGCCCTGCACCATGCCGTCGACGGGGGTGGCGAAGGTCTGCACGCCCTGGGCCGCGTCGCCGGCGGTGAGGAACACGGCCCCGGCCGCGATGAGCCGCCAGAACCGCCGGTGCGCCGCGGACACGCCCGGCAGCGCGCTCATCCGCGCCGAGAAGACCGCGAAGACGATGTCGAGGAGCACCTGAATCGGCCAGAACAGGGCAAGCCTCGCATCATAGGAGGCGCCGGTTCCGGGCAGGGCATACCAGACGGTGAAGGCCGCGGTGAACAGCAGCAGGGCGCGCAGGACCGGATCGCGCAGCAGCGCCCCCCTCGCCGCCGGGCGAGGCCGCTGCTCATGGGATGTGCTCACGGCACTCCTTCATTGCGCCGGACTCTACCGCCTGGGCGGGCACCCTAAGGTGCCGTCTACATCGTCCATACGGCGGAAGACCTGAGTCAGGCTGAAGTGCGCGTGGATTTGCGCGCGGAAATGACGCGCCGGATCACCGCCCATCCCCCGCGAATCGCCCCGAACAGGGCGAGGGCCGACGGGACGACCGCGACCGCCAGGGCGGCGAGACCCTCCCACGCGGCGGCGGTGGTCAGGCCGTCGGCGCGGATCGGGGCCACGCACAGGGCGACGAGGTGCGGCAGGCCGGGCAGGACGAACTGCGCGAGGTAGTACAGGGCGACCGCGGTGCCGGGAACGTAGAGCCACAGGTAGCGCCGGGCCCACGTGACCTCCCGCGGGTCGGCGTCGGCCAGCTGGCGCTCGTCGGCGGGGGTCGAGCGGTGCAGGTACCGCCGCAGCAGGGCGCCCTTCGTGGCCCACAGGGTCTTGCAGCCGGTCACGTTCACCAGTAGCGCGTAGACGTCGGTGCGCACGAAGACCATGGCCTGGGCCAGGATCGCCGTGCACTGCAGCAGCACGAGCGCCCGCAGCAGGCGGGCCGCGACCGAGCCGGGCGCGAGGAGCTCCTGGGCCGCCAGCGCGCCGGCCAGGACGACCGCGTCCCAGGCGAGGCCGGCCAGCAGCGGCCCGTAGCGGGCGCGACGGGGAACGCTCCAGAGGCGGGTGAGGTCGGCCTGGAAGGTGAGGAAGTACAGGCGGCGGCTCACCGACAGGCGGCTGGGCAGCCCGAGCGCGGCGGTGGCGAGCACGTGCGCGCCCTCGTGGGCGGCGACGGCCAGCATCCCGAGGCCGCTGACGGCGAGGATGTTCAGCAGCTGGGTGGCGAACGGGAAGGCGTCACGGTACGTCGGGCGCAGCCAGGGCACCGCGACCAGCAACACGGGCACGGCGAGGGCGAGCGCGGCGTACAGGCCCCAGGCGACCCGGCCGAACAGCAGCGCACCGGCGCGCTGGCGCCGCGTGCCGTCGATGCGCCCGTCGTCGCCGGAGCCGGTCAGCAGGCCCTCGTCGGCGAGCACGGTCAGGAAGTCCGCCACGTCGACGGGCTCGCCGGCCAGCTCCGCGGCCCGCCGCTCGGCCTCGGCGACGCTCGCGCCCTGCTGCAGCCACTCGATGATCCGCGCGCCGATCTCGGGGACCTCGACGTAGGCGGCCGTGCCCGGGCTGCCCACCACGTAGCCGTCGCCGTCGCGCACGAGCGTGAGCTGGTTCAGCACAGCGGGCACCGGGGGTTGCGCGGCCAGGGCGCCCGGGTCGTGCGCATGCCGTCGGCGAGCTCGACGGTGTGGTACACGCCGGCCGCGACGGGCTCGTCGGTGCCGGTGAGGTACCGGCCGGCCTCCATCGCCACGAATCCGGCCAGCAGCTGCGCGACGGGGCCGGTGGCGCGGTTGACCCGCCCGGCCGGGAGCACCACGGACTGCTCGGCCAGCTCCGGCATGGCGCCGCCCTCGTCCTCGCGGTTGAGCTCCAGGCACATGCGGCACGCGCTCACGCCGGGCCGCACGGACCAGTAGAAGAGGGTGGAGTACTGCAGCCCGCCCGTCACGAACGGCACGCCCAGCTCGAAGCAGGCCCGGTTGACCAGCAGGTGCACGTCGTCCGGGGAGTCGATGGCGCAGACCACCAGCGAGGCGCCCCGGCCCAGGGCGACGATGCCGTCCACATCGGACACCCGGGCGTGCACGGGCTCGACCACGGTGTCGCCGCAGTAGCGGGCGGCCCAGTCCTTCGCCGCCGCCACCTTCGGGCGGCCGACGTCGGCGTGGCCGTAGGCGAACTGCCGGGCGAGGTTCTTCTCCTCGACGTGGTCGAAGTCCACGATCCGCACGCGGCCGGCGCCGAGCCCGACGAGCGACTGCAGCACGCCGCTGCCCATGCCGCCCGCGCCGAGCAGGAGCACGTCGGCGCTCGCCATGCCCCGGTGGAACTGCGCGCTCGTACGGTCCAGTCCCGCGAAGAGGTCGTAGAAGCGCAGGTTGCTCTCGTGCCGCCGGCGCGTGGCCGCGTCGAGCCCGTCGTCGCCGGCCCGCAGCAGCACCCCGGCGTCGTCGAGCGCGCCGACCGCGGCCGCCATCTCGTCCTCGGTGACCTCGAACCCGCGCTCGCGCATGGCCGCGGGGAGCTCGGCGACGGTCCGGGAGCCCTCGGCAAGCACCCGCAGCAGGGCGGTGACGCCGCCGTTGTCGTCGTCGAGGTAGGTGGCCTCGAGCGCGCGGCGCAGGAGGATGACCTCGCGGGGGCGCTGGATGACCGAGATCGGTTTGAGCTGGGGGATGACCCGCATGATGCAGAAACTCCGATCGCAGAAAAGCGCTCGGCCGGCCCGGCGGATCGCGCCAGGCCGGCCGGTCGAGTGGATCAGGCGGCGCCCTGGGGCGCGTCCGGGGCGAGGTGGATCCGGGTCGCCTCGATCGGCTCGACCTTCTTGACCTTGATCTTCACGTGTCTCTCCCATCGGTCGGGGATTTCCGTCTCCGGCGGGCGGTTGCCCGCTCCGGTGGAAGAAACGTATGCAAGGCATCGACGCCCGACAGTCGTTGATTCGACTGGCCGCCGGTCGCCAAGATGACGTCATATTGATCTACGACTAAGCCTTGATTTCCTTTCCCGGACCGCCTGGTTGGACCGGCGGCCGGCGGGGCATGATGCGCGCATGACGCGCACGGCTCGGCTGCTGCGACTGGCCGGGCTGGTCGCCCTCGTGGGCGGCCTCGTGACGGTCGCGATCCTCGTCGGCCTGCCCGGGCGGGACGAGCTGCGCGCCACGATGGCGGGGCTGGGCTGGTGGGCACCGGTGGCGTGCGCCGGCCTCTACGGCGTGGCCTGCCTGTCGCCACTGCCGAAGACGGTCCTCACCCTCGCCGCCGGCGCCCTGTTCGGCGTCGCGGGCGGCCTGGCGGTCGTCGTCTGCGGCGCGCTGCTGGGCGCGGTGGCGGCCCTGTACCTGGGCCGGCTGCTGGGCCGCGACGCGGTGCGCTGGCTGGCGGGCGGGCGGCTGGACGCGTTCGACGCGCGGCTGACGCGGCACGGGATCTGGGCCGTCGTCGCCGCCCGGCTCATCCCCGTCGTGCCGTTCACCGCGGTCAACTACCTCGCGGGGGTGACCAGCGTGCGGCTGCGGGACTTCGTGCTCGGCACGGCGGTGGGCATCCTGCCGGCCACGACCGCCTACGTGACCGTCGGCGCCTACGGGTGGCAGCCGGGGGCGTGGCCGCTGTGGGCCGCGCTGGCCGCGCTGGTCGTGCTCACCGTGGGCGGCCTGCTGGCCGAGCGCCACCGCCGCGGCCGCCGGAGCGCGAATGCTGATCGGTGAGGGCCGCATGACGGTTCCGCTGTAGCTATGCGCCGCCGTCGCCGTCGCGCAGGGAATGGATCATGCTCCGCAGGATCCGGAATGCGGCCGACTGCTCGGTCCCGTTCAGTCCCGCCAGCATTCTGACCTCGACGGACCGGACCGCCGCGCTCGCCTTCTCCAGGCTCCGCCGGCCCCGGGGCGTGAGCCGCGCGGGAAGCACCTTCCCGACGGGCGCCTCCGCGGGCCTGGTCACGTAGCCGTCCCGCTCCAGGGCCTGGAGCAGCACGTTCATCGACTGCCGGGTCACGAACGCGCCCCGCGCGAGCTCGGAGTTCGACAGGCCCGGCCGCTGCGCCAGCAGCTCGAGGCAGGAGTAGTGCGTCACGGTCATCCCGAGCGGCCGCAGCACCTCCTCCATGGCCGAGCGCAGCACGCTCGACGCCTCTTTGAGCAGGTATCCCAGTGATGTGTCCAGGTCGACCCCGGCGCCGTCTTGACTCATGTCAGGATTCTGACATACGTTGGGCCGTGTCAGGAGACTGACACGAATGGAAGGAGCATCACCATGCCCGCCACCGGCCCCGACTTCATCTCGCTCCAGGTGCGAGACCTCGACGCCTCGCAGGCGTTCTACGAGCGGTACCTCGGCCTCGTCCGCTCGCCGGCCGGACCTCCGCACGCCGTCGTCTTCGAGACGAAGCCGATCGCGTTCGCACTCCGCGACGTCGTTCCCGGCACCGATCTCGCATCCGTCGCCCAGCCCGGCATCGGTGCGGCGATCTGGCTGCACGCCACCGACGTGCAGGCCATTCACGACGACCTCGTCGCCGGCGGTCACGCCATCGTTTCCGCGCCGATCGACGGCCCCTTCGGCCGGACGTTCACCTTCGCCGACCCCGACGGCTACCGGATCACCCTCCACGACCGCGCCTGACAAGCCCGCCGGTCGCCTCGATTCAGCTCACGGCAGGCACGGGAGCACGGCCGTTCGCGTCGGCGGTGTAAGAAAGATGCCGTGGATGCCAAGCGACTGCAGGGAATCGGGTTCGCCGCGCTCATGGGAGCCGCGGCCGGCGCCGCGCTCGCCGCGCACCGGGGACCGCGCGCCGCGCTGAAGGCCGCCGCGCTCGGGGGTGGGGCGCTCGCCGCTATCGACGGGGCCGCACGGGCGCTGCAGCGGCCGGACGAGATCCCGGCGGTGTGGGCGCGGATCGCGGCCAGCGGGGCGATCGCGGCGCCCGCCGGATGGGCGGCCGGGAAGGCCGGGGCGTCGCCGCTCGCCGTCGGAGTCGCGGCGGGAGCGGTCGCCGGGACGATGGGCGTGCGGCCGCACAAGGTGGCGCTCGGGCCGGTGGTCGGGCTGGCCGTGGGGGCCGCGCTGCGCAACCGGCCGCCGGCGCAGGTGGCCGCGGCGAGCGTGGTGGCGTTCCGGACCGTGTCGCAGCTCGTGTTCCGGGAGCCGCAGGTCGAGCTGCTGGCCGAGCGCGCCACCGCGGAGCAGCTTCCCTTCGTCGTACCGCTGGAGGCCCGCACCCGCTACGTCGGCACCGGCTACGTGCGGGACCTCGCCGCGGCGACCGGCGGCACCTACGAGGAGGCGACCGCCGACATCGGCATCGTGGCGAGCCTGGACGCCCTCGCCGGGCCCGAGTTCGACCCGGCGGCCGTCGACCCCCTGGTGCGGGAGTTCTACGAGCACACGACCCGGTTCACGCTCGACATCGTGCCGCGGTGGCGCGCCTGGGTGCGGCCCGGATATCTGCTGTACCGCACCCTCGTCGCCCGGCCGCTCGGGCAGGCCAACGTGCCGATGAACCTCCGCGAGGCGCAGCGCGGGATGCACAGCCGCATCGACACCATCACCGGCGCCGACGGGGTCGTGTCCACCCGGGGCTGGATCCGCTCCTTCGCGCACAACGGGGAGCCCATCTACGTGGGCATCTACACGACGTACCGGCACGGCGAGCGCGGGTACGTCAGCGTGGGCTTCCCCTTGCCCCAGGCCAGCTTCACGGCCACCCTCGCGCCCCGGCCGCGGCCCGGCGGCGGGCTGAGGCTCACGAGCCGGGCCGGCGACGGGCAGACCGGGCACTACCTGAGCTACATCGACGGCGAGAGCCGGGCGCTGTCCACGCTCGCGGTGCACGGCTTCTCCGAGGAGCTCGATGTCTACGTGGACGGCGGGGAGCTGCGGGCCGACCACGCGTTCTCGGTCTTCGGCCTGCCGTGCCTGACCCTCGAGTACCGGATCGGCCGCAAGCACAACTGAACTACTTTGTGTACAATCCTGGGGGTCCATCGGGGAAAGTGGCCCCAGCGTCGTTGGATTGCGCACAATCTCGGAAGGAGTGGTGGGCGTATGGGTCAGCTGTCCGAGTTCGAGGGGCGGTCGGGCGCCGAGTTCACGATGACGGTCGAGATGGGCAAGATTCGCGAGTTCGCCGCCGCCGTCGGCGCCGGGCATCCGCTCCACGCCGGCGACGACCCGATCTCCCCGCCCACCTTCCTGGCCTCGGCCCCCTTCTGGACGACGGATGCCAGTGCGGCGTGGGGCGATCAGCCACCGGACCTGTCGCGCGTGCTCCACGCCGGCCAGCAGTACGTGTTCCACGGGCCGCCGCCGAGCGCGGGAACCGTGCTGCACTGCCAGGAGCGCATCGACCGGGTCTACACCAAGCAGGGCCGGCGCGGTGGCGCCCTCGAGTTCGCCGACATCGTCACCGAGTTCCGCGACGCCGACGGGCGCCTGGTCGCCGAGGCCCGCGCCACGCTCGTGGTGACCGAACAGGCGCCGACGGCATGACGGCGCTGGGAAGCTTCCGGGCGCCGCTGGTGCAGGGCCCGCTCACCGTCACCGACTTCGTGCGCTACCAGGGCGCGTCCGGCGACATGAACCCGATCCACCACGACGCCGAGTTCGCGCGGGCCGCCGGGTTCCCGACGGTGTTCGCCGTCGGGATGCGGCAGGCCGGTGCCCTGGCCGCGTTCGCCGCGGACCACTTCGGGCCCGACAACGTCCGCCGGTTCGAGGTGCAGTTCCGCGCCATCGCGTGGCCGGGCGACACCCTCACGTACAGCGGTGAGGTCGTCGCCGTCGAGGAGTCCGCGACGCACACGGTCTGCACGCTCGCGCTCCAGGTGACCCGGCAGACCGGCGAGGTCCACATCGCCGGCACCGCCGTGTTCGAAGTCCCTCACGGGTAGACGCCGGTGCCCGCCGCGAGGGCGGCGGGCACCGGGGCGGCACCGTCAGAGCCGCTCGACGATCGTGGCGTTCGCCTGGCCGCCCGCCTCGCACATGGTCTGCAGCCCGTACCGGCCGCCGGTCTGCTCGAGGTGGTTCACCAGCGTCGCCATGAGGCGCACCCCGGAACCGCCCAGGGGGTGCCCGAGGGCGATCGCGCCGCCGCGCGGGTTGAGCCGTCCGGGGTCCGCCCCGAGGTCGGCCGCCCAGGCCAGCGGTACCGGCGCGAAGGCCTCGTTCACCTCGTAGGCGTCGATGTCGTCGATGCCGAGGCCGGCCTTGGCGAGCACCTTGCGGGTCGCCGGGATGGGCGCGGTCAGCATCATGACCGGATCGTCGCCGGCCAGCGCGAAGGCGTGGAACCGGGCCCGGGGCCGCAGCCCGAGCTCGGCCGCCCGGGCCGCGCTCATGATCAGCGCGGCCGCCGCCCCGTCGGTCAGCGGCGAGGAGTTGCCCGCGGTGATGTGCCAGCCGATCTGCGGGAACCGCGCGCCGGCGGCGGCGTCGTAGAAGGCCGGCTTCAGCCCGGCCAGGCCCTCCGGGGTCGTCGCCGGGCGGATGGTCTCGTCCCGCGTGTGCTCGCCGACCGGCACGATCTCGGCGGCGAACGCCCCGGAGCCGGCGGCCGCGGCGGCCAGCGCGTGCGACCGGGCGGCGTACGCGTCCAGCTGCTCGCGCGTGAGGCCCCAGCGATCGGTCACCAGCTCGGCCGCGATGCCCTGCGACACAAGGCCCAGCCGGGCCGCCACGCTCGGGCCGAACGGGTCGGCCGCGCCGATCGCGACCCCCATCGGGACCCGGCTCATCGACTCGACCCCGCACGCCACGACGACGTCGTAGGCCCCGGCCATCACGCCCTGGGCGGCGAAGTGCATCGCCTGCTGGCCCGAGCCGCAGGCCCGGTCGACGGTCGTGCCCGGGACGGTGAGCGGCCAGCCCGCCGCCAGCACGGCGTTGCGCCCGATGTTGGCCGCCTGCTCGGTGGCCTGGCCGACGCAGCCGGTGATGACGTCGTCGATCAGCGCGGGGTCGATCCCGGTGCGGGTGACGAGCGCGCGCAGGACGGTGGCCAGCAGCTCCACGGGGTGCAGCCCGGACAGCGCACCGCCGGGCTTGCCGCGGCCCGAGGCCGAGCGGACGATGTCGACGATCACGGCGTCATGCACGGAGCATCCCTTCGGCTGCGGCGCCCCAGGCGCGCACCACGTCTTCGGTCGATGTCGATGTCGATGCGCGGCCGAGCGGAAGCCGGGGCATCCCGTCGGCGAAGAGCCCGCGGGCCACCGCCTGGCCGTGCCGCGGTGCCTCGCTGAGGTTCAGCACCGGTGCGAGGCAGGCGTCGGTGCCGGCGGCGAGGTCGGCCCACTCGTCGCGGGTCCGGGTCAGCACCGCCGCCGCGATCGCCGCGCGCAGCGCCGGCCAGCGGGCCGGATCGTCGCGGTGCTCGCAGACCTCGGGGCTGAGCCCCAGCAGGCCGGCCAGCACCGCGAAGAACTGGGGCTCGAGGGCCCCGATCGCGACATAGCGGCCGTCGGCGCACGCGTACACGTCGTAGTAGGGCGCGCCGGTGTCGAGCAGGTTCGTGCCGGCCTCGTCCCGCCACTGCCCGTCGCGATGCATGCCGTACAGCATCGACGCGAGGTAGGTGGTGCCGTCGGTGATCGCCACGTCCAGCACGCGCCCGGTGCCGGTGCGCGCGCGTTCGACGAGCGCGGCCAGGACCGCCGTGACGAGGTACATGCCGCCGCCGCCGAAGTCGCCGAGCAGGTTCGACGGCGGGGTCGGCGGCCGGCCCTGGCGCGCGGCGGCGTGCAGGGCGCCGGTGACGGCGATGTAGTTGATGTCGTGCCCGGCGGTGTGGGCCAGCGGCCCGGTCTGACCCCAGCCGGTCATCCGGCCGTAGACGAGCCGCGGGTTGATGGCGTGGCAGTCCTGCGGGCCGAGCCCGAGCCGCTCGGCGACGCCCGGGCGGTAGCCCTCGAGGAGGACGTCCGCCTCGGCCACCAGCCCGCGCACGACCTCCAGGGTGGCGGGGTCCTTGAGGTTGACGCCGACGACGGGCCGGCCCCGCTCCAGCCCGCCGCCCCCGGGCACCTGGCCGGGGCGGCGCAGCGCGAGCACGTCGGCCCCGAGGTCGGCCAGCAGCATGCCCGCGAAGGGCTCCGGCCCGATCCCGAGCAGCTCCAGGACCCGGACACCGCGCAGCAGGGGCTCACTCATGGCGCTGGCCTTCCATGTCGGCGGCGGGCGGTGCGGCCGCGATGGCCGAGCGGAGGGCCCGGTCGAGGTGTTCGGGGTCGTCGGGCTGGGTGAAGGTCGGCTCGAGGCGCCAGCCGGAGGCGATGCCGACCTGCGGGCCGCGGACGTCGAAGACGCGGCCGGTGACGTCGCGCGCGCCCGGTCCGCAGAGCCAGGCGACGACGCGCGCCACCCAATGCGGGTCGAGCTCCTCGCGGCGGCGGTCGGTGATCTCGCCCTCGTAGCGCCGCAGCGGTTCCTCGGTCAGGCGGGTGAGGGCGCTCGGGGCCACGCAGTTGGCGCTCACGCCGTACGGCCGCAGCTCCTGGGCCGCCACGAGCGTGAACGCGGCGATGCCGGCCTTCGCTGCGGCGTAGTTCGACTGCCCGATGTTGCCGAAGAGCCCGGAGGCGGAGGTCGTCGTGATCAGCCGCCCGTCGACGTCGGCGCCCGATTTCGCCCGGGCCCGCCAGTGGGCGGCGGCGTGGTGGGCGATGGTGAAGGTGCCTTTGAGGTGTACCGCGATGACGTCGTCCCACTCGGCTTCGCTCATCGACGCCAGGGTCCGGTCCCGTAGGATGCCCGCGTTGGCGACGACCACGTCGAGCCCGCCGAAGCGCTCGACGGCGAGCCCGACCAGGTCCGCGGTCGCGGCGAAGTCCGTCACGTCGTGCCGGCTCGCGACGGCGGTGCCGCCCGCGGCCTCGATCTCGGCGACGACCGCGCCGGCGGGGCCGTCGCCGAGGTCGTTGACGACGACGGCGTGCCCGGCGGCGGCCAGGGCGAGAGCGTAGGCCCGGCCGAGGCCGCGCCCGCCCCCGGTGACGACGGCCGTTCGCGGCGCGCTCACTCGGCCACGACCCCGCGGGTGAGGAGGTCCTTCCAGGCCTCGTCGTCCACCCCGGCGAGCTCGCCGAGGACGGCGCGCGTGTGCTGACCCAGGCGCGGCCCCACGGCGGACACCTCGCCCGGGGTCCGGCTGAACTTCGGCACGATGCCGGCCATCGGCCCCGCGACGCCGTCGTCCGTCTCCGGCCGCAGCACCATCCGCCGGGCGGCGTAGTGCGGGTCGTTGATCATGTCGGGCGCGGTGTAGATCTTCCCCGCCGGCACGCCGTGCTCCGCGAGGATCCGCAGCAGCTGCGCCGAGCCGAGCGAGGAGGTCCACCGCTCGATCTCCTCGTCGAGGACGGTCGCGTTGCGGCCGCGGGCCTCGTGGCCGTCGAAGCGCGGGTCGGTCGCCAGCTCCGGCCGGCCCATGGCGTCGCAGAGCCGCCGGTACACCGCGTCGGCGTTGCCGGCGATCGCGATGTCCGCGCCGTCCCCGGTCTTGTACACATTGGACGGTGCCACGCCGGGCAGGACGCTGCCGGTCCGGGTGCGCAGCACGCCCGCCCGTTCGTAGTCGACCATCGTCGACTCCATGAGCGCCGCGACCGCCTCGTAGATGGCGACGTCGACCTCCTGGCCGCGCCCGCTCGCCGCCCGCTCGACCAGTGCGGTGGAGGTTCCCACCACGGCGAACAGCGCCGCGAGGGAGTCGCCGATGCTGATGCCGGTCCGCGCCGGGCGGGACCCGGCGTCGCCGGTCGTGAACCGCATGCCGCCCATGGCCTCGCCGATGCTGCCGAAGCCGGCCTCGCGCGAGCGCGGGCCCGTCTGACCGAGCCCGGAGACGTGCACGACGACGATGCGGGGGTTGAGCTCGGCGAGGGCCTGGTAGCCGAGTCCCCAGCCGTCGAGCGTGCCGGGCCGGAAGTTCTCCAGGACGACGTCGGACCGCGTGGCGAGCGCCCGCGCCACCGCCTGGCCGTCCGGGTGGCGCAGGTCCAGCGCGACCGACTTCTTGTTGCGGGCGATGGCCGGCCACCACAGGCTCTGGCCGTCCTGCACGATGCCCCACCGGCGCATCGGGTCGCCCGCGCCGGGCGGCTCGATCTTGATCACCTCGGCGCCGTAGTCGGCCAGCAGCTGACCCGCGAACGGCCCCGCGATGAAGCTCCCCAACTCGAGGACCCGGACGCCCGACAGTGGACCCTTCGACACGATTGCTCCTCTGAATGTGCACAATCTGAGGCGCGGGCGACGTAGAAATGGCGTTCGCGCCGCATCGGTCTGCACTATTGCACACAATCGGCGGCTGCGGCACACTCCGATCCATGTACGCCGCACACATCGCGCAGGCCCATCCGGACCGGTTGGCGATCTTCATGGCGGAGTCCGGCACGCGGGTCACCTTCGGCGAGTACGAGGCGGAGGCCAACCGGCTGGCGCACCTCTTGCGGGGCAGCGGCCTGCGGTTCGGCGACCACGTGGCGATGCTCATGGAGAACAACCCGCGCCTGCTGGAGAGCGAGGCGGCCGCCGAACGCAGCGGCCTGTACTACACCTGCATCAATCACTATCTATCGCCCGACGAGGCCGCCTACATCATCAACGACAGCTCGGCCCGGATCGTGGTCACCTCGGCGGCCAAGCTCGACGTCGCCCGGCAGCTGCCGCAGCGGTGCCCGGGCGTCGAGCGGTGGCTGATGGCCGACTGCGACGACCCGCCGGCCCCGTTCGAGTCGTACGACCGGGCGGTGGCCGGCCTGCCGGCGGACCCGATTCCGGACGAGCGGCTGGGCATGGCGATGCTGTACTCCTCCGGCACCACCGGCCGCCCGAAGGGCATCTACCACCCGCTCGCGGTCGCGCACCCGTCCGAGGAGCCCCTCGGGTCGCGCATCCAGAGCAAGCGGTGGGGGCTCGACGAGTCCAGCGTGTACCTGTCGCCAGCGCCGCTGTACCACTCTGCCCCCCAGGGCAGCGTGTCCATGACGCTGCGGGCCGGCGGGACCTCGATCATCATGGAGTCGTTCGACGCGGAGCGGTACCTCGACCTGGTCGCCGCCCACCGCGTCACGCACTCGCAGCTGGTCCCCACGATGTTCTCCCGGCTGCTGAAGCTGCCGCCGGAGCGCCGGAGCCGGGCCGACGTCTCGTCGCTGCGCACCGTCATCCTCGCCTCGGCCCCGTGCCCGCCGCAGGTGAAGCGCCAGATGATCGAGTGGTGGGGCCCGATCATCCTCGAGTTCTACGCCGCCAGCGAGGGGATCGGCTACACGTTCTGCGACTCGCGGGAGTGGCTCGACCACCCGGGCACCGTCGGGCGGGCCGCGAGCGGCGAGCTGCTCATCCGGGCCGAGGACGGGAGCCTGTGCCCGCCGGGCGTGGCGGGCACGGTGTGGTTCCGGGGCCCGGCCGGCTTCCAGTACTTCAACGACCCCGGCAAGACGGCCGCGACCCGCGACCCCGGGCTCGGCGCCAGCTCGGTCGGCGACATCGGCTACCTCGACGAGGAGGGCTACCTGTACCTCACCGACCGGGAGAGCTTCATGATCATCTCCGGCGGGGTCAACATCTATCCCCAGGAGACCGAGAACCTCCTGATCACGCACGAGAAGGTGTACGACGCCGCGGTGATCGGCGTCCCCGACGAGGACTTCGGCGAGGCGGTCAAGGCGGTCGTGCAGCTCGCCCCCGGCGTCGAGGCCGGCCCGGAGACGGAGGCGGAGCTGATCGCCTTCTGCCGCGAGTCGATCGCCCACTACAAGTGCCCGCGCTCCGTCGACTTCGTGAGCGAGCTGCCCCGCCTGCCGACCGGCAAGCTCTACAAGCGCAAGCTGAAGGACCAGTACTGGGCCGGGCGAAAGACCTTGATCCAGTGACCGGGCTGCGGCAATACGTCGCCGGGTTCGTCCGCGACACCGAGGGTGCCGATCGCGCCACGGCGCTCGGGGCCCAGTTCGACGCCGGGCTGGCCTGGGTGCACCATCCCGAGGGCGCCGGGGGGCTGGGCCTCGGGCCCGACCGGCAGGCCGAGGTCGACGCCGCGCTCTCGGCGGCCGGCCGGCTGGAGTCCTGGGAGCGCAATCCCATGGGCATCGGCATGGTGGCCCCGGCGCTGATGGCGCACGGCACGCCCGCGCAGCGAGGGCTCCTCCGGCCGATCTTCACGGCCGAGCACATCTGGTGCCAGCTGTTCTCCGAGCCGGGCGCCGGATCGGACATCGCCGGTCTGGGCACCAGGGCCGTGCGCGACGGCGAGGGGTGGGTCGTCGACGGGCAGAAGACGTGGACGTCGCTCGCCCACGCCGCCCGCTTCGGGCTGGCCCTGACCCGCACCGATCCCGGCGCCCCGAAGCACGCCGGGCTGACCGCGTTCCTGATCGACATGCACGCCCCGGGCGTGCAGGTCCGGCCGTTGCGCGACCTGACCGGGGGCGCGCACTTCAACGAGGTCTTCCTCGACGGGGTGCGGGTCGGTGACGATGCCCGGATCGGCGGCGTCGGCGAGGGATGGGCGGTCGCCACCACCATGCTCGCGAGCGAGCGGGCCGTGATCGGCGGGTCCGTCGGGGAGCGCGGGTCGGGCGCCATCGCGTTGGCGGTCGAGACCTGGCGCCGGACCGGGTCCGACCCGGGCCGGCGGGCCGAGCTGACCCGGCTCTGGGTCGACGCCGAGGTGCTGCGCCTGGCCGCGCTGCGGGACCAGCGGATGCGGGCCGAGGGGGGACCGGGCCCGGGCGGGTCCGGCCTCAAGCTGCGCCGGGCCCTGCTGGAGCAGCGCATCGCCCGGTTCGCGCTGGAGCTGCTCGGCCCGGCCGGGCTCGTGTACGACGCCGACGCGGTGCGCGCGAACGGTCCGGCGGAGGGCGACCCGGTGTGGACGTGGCTGCAGTCCCAGGCCTACACGATCGCCGGCGGAACCTCGGACGTCATGCGCACGATCATCGGTGAGCGGGTGCTGGGCTTGCCCAGGGAGCCCGGCCTGCCCCGCGACACGCCCTGGTCGCAGATCCCACGCTGACCCTCGGCGCCCCCGCCGCACCGCCGTGCGGCTGTTGACCAGCGGCGACGTGTCGCTGTAAAACTGAAACTGACGTTACTATCAAAAAGATTGGGAGGTGGCGTCCGTGCCCAGCCGGGACTTCGCCCAGCAGCGCCAGGACGTCCGGCGGTTCGTCGACGAGGAGCTGATCCCGCGGGAGCCGATCCTCGACCGCAACGACGCGAGCAGTGCCGAGGCGATGGCCGAGCTGAAGAAGCTGGCCAAGGAGCGCGGCGTGTGGGCGCTCGGGCACCCGGCCGCGATCGGCGGCGGCGGTCTTCCGTTCATGGAATACGTGATGATCAACGAGATCGTCGGGCGTTCCTACTGGGGCACCGAGGCCCTCGGCACACTGTCCTTTCAGGACTGTCTGATGCTGCTGGAGTTCGGCACCGAGGAGCAGAAGGCCCAGTGGATCCCGCTGCTGTTCGAAGGCGTGACCGGGCCGACGATCGGGATGACCGAGCCTGAGGTCGCCGGCTCCGACCCGACGCTGGTCCAGTCCACCGCGGTGCTCGACGGCGACGAGTGGGTGATCAACGGCCACAAGTGGTTCACGTCCGGGGCCAACAAGGCGATGTACACCAGCGTCTTCGTCAAGACGGACCCGGATGCGCCCAAGCACAAGCAGTTCTCGCTGATCCTGGTGCCCACCGACACGCCCGGCTACAACATCCAGCGGGTCGTGCGGACCATGGGCCACTACGGCGGCAACCACTGCGAGGTCCGGTACGACAACGTGCGGGTGCCCGCGGCGAACCTGCTGGGGCCCCGGGGCGGCGGCTTCGCCGTGGCCCAGGCGCGGCTCGGGCCGGGCCGGATCACCCACAGCATGCGCTGGCTCGGTCAGGCCCAGCGCGCGTTCGAGCTGATGTGCGACCGGGCGAACACCCGCTACGCGCACGGGTCCCTGCTGGCGGAGAAGGGGGAGATGCAGCGGTACGTCGCCGAGTCGGCCGCCCAGATCCAGGCGGCCCGGCTGATGACGCTGGACGGCGCGCGGAAGATCGACGCCGGCCTGGACGCCCGGATGGAGATCTCGCTGATCAAGTTCTTCGGCGCCCAGATGCTGCACGACGTCGTCGACCGCGCGCTGCAGGTGTACGGCGCGATGGGCGTCACCGAGGACACACCGCTCGAGCGGATGTACCGCGACGCCCGCTACGCGCGCATCTACGACGGCCCGGACGAGGTGCACCGGATGGTGGTCGCCAAGCGCCTGCTGCGCAGCGACTACCGGCAGCAGGCGCCCTGGTCGGACATCGTCCACTAGCATTTTTCTGATACTGACATTACTTTTAGGAATCGTGATGACGACGAGCGAATCCACGACCAGCCCGGCGGACGTCTCGCTCGCGCTGGCCGAGCGTCTGACCGCGGCGATCGACGCCAACGACCTCGACGCGCTGCGCAACGAGATCTACACCCCCGACGTGGTGGTCTGGCACAACGACGACCAGCACGAGCAGCGCGTCGAGGAGAACCTCAAGGTCCTGAACTGGCTGCACCGCAAGGTCGGCAACAAGCGCTACGAGGACGTGGTGCGCCACGCGACGCCGACCGGCTACGTGGAGCAGCACGTGCTGCGGGGCACCGCTCCGAACGGCACCGAGCTCGAGATCCACGCGTGCCTCGTGGTGACGGTGTCCGACGGGCGGATCTCCCGCATCGACGAATACCTCGACAGCCAGGCCGCCGCCGCCCTACGGCCGTGAGTCAGCTCAGCGCGGCCGAGCGCGACGCATGGCGCGCCTCGGTCGCCGCAGTCGTCGCCCGCTGTACGGCCGGCGGATCCTGGGACGCGCTGTTCGACCTCGGTGTGGCCGAGATCGGGCTCGAGGACCTGGGAGTGGCGATCGAGGAGTGCGGGGCCGTCCCGGCCGCCACGCCGTTGCTGGGTCACATGTTCGGCCTGCGGGCGCTGCACGCCGCGCCCGCGTCGCCGGACCGTGACCGGCTGCTGGCGGGCCGGCAGCGGTTGGCGCTGGTGCTGCCCGACGGCCACGCGCTCGAGGGTGGCGCGGCCGACTGGTTCGTGGTCACGGCGGAGACGGGCCTGTCCGTGGTGCCGGCCGATCGCGTCGACCGGCGCCCACTGTCCACACTGGACCCGTCGCGGGTCCTCTGGCGCGTCGAGTTCGACGGGTCGGCGGCGACGCCGCTCGGCGACTGCACCGGGGAGCGGCTGCGCTCCGAGCTCGCCGCGCTGGTCGCCGCCGACTCCATCGGCGGCGCCCGGGCCGTGCTGCGCGACGTCGTGGCCTATGCCCGGCAGCGCATCCAGTTCGGCCGCCCGATCGGCTCCTTCCAGGCGGTCAAGCACCGGCTGGCCGAGGTGTCGAGTCAGCTCGACGGCGCGGTGGCGGCGGTCGAGTACGCGCTGCGCCGGCTGGACCTCGACGCACCGGACGCGACGCTGGCCGCCTCGGTCGCGAGGCTCGCCGCGGTGGACGCCTACCTGGCGGTCGCCGAGGGCGCGATCCAGACGTACGGCGGCATCGGCTTCACCTGGGAGCACCCCGCGCACATCTTTCTCAAGCGGGCCCACACCAACAGTCAGCTCGTCGGCGGTGCGGCGTCGCACCTGGAACTGGTCGCCGGCCAAGCCGGGATCTGAGCACCTTCGAAGGGGGAACCATGGCCGAGAGAGAGTTCGAGATCGGCGGCATCAACCACCTCGCGCTGGTCTGCAGCGACATGCGCCGCACGGTGGACTTCTACACCAACGTGCTCGGCATGCCCCTGATCAAGACGGTGGAGCTGCCGGACGGAATGGGGCAGCACTTCTTCTTCGACTGCGGCGGGGGCAACGCCCTGGCCTTCTTCTGGTTCCCCGGTGCGCCGCAGAAGGTTCCCGGCGTGACCCACCCCGGTGCGATGCCCGGGTTCGGCGACATCGCCAGCGCCGTGGCGTCGATGAACCACGTGGCGTTGCAGATCCCGGTCGACAAGTTCCACGAGTACCGCGACCGCCTCAAGGCCAAGGGCGTGGAGGTCGGCCGGGTCCTGTTCCACGACGACAGCCCGTCCACCATCGCCACGCGCATGCACGACGGCGTCTACGTCGGCTCGCTGTACTTCTTCGACCCGGACGGAATCCTGCTGGAGTTCGCCGCCTGGACCAGGGCGTTCACCCCCGAGGACGTCCGCCACGAGCCGGCCGCGCCCGCGGCACCGGCGACCGCCAAAGCGTGATCGAAGCTCCGTTCCATTTTTCTGAAACTAATGTCAGTATCAGGCCCACACCCCTTTCCTGGCCTTGATGGAGGCATCCATGAGGACGCTGCGAACCCGCCTCGCGGCGGCGCTTGTCCTGCCGCTCGTCGCCTTATCCGCCTGTAGCAACGACAAGAGCAAGTCACCCGCCGCCGCCCCGGGCGGCGGGTCCTCGGCCGGCGCGCCGGTGAAGATCATGCTCATCTACGACGAGACCGGTTCGGGCGCCGCCCCCGAGCTCGTCGACGGCGCGAACGCCGGGCTGGCCCGCGTGAACGCGAACGGCGGCATCAACGGCCGGCCGGTCGAGCTCACCGTCTGCAAGACCGGCAACGACCCGAACACCGCCGACAACTGCGCCCGCCAGGCCCAGAGCCTCGGGGTCGCGGCCGTGGTCGGCGAGCTGACCCTGCAGAAGGGCCACGAGAAGATCCTCCGGGAGGCGAAGATCCCGATCATCGGCGCCGTCACCTCCGGCACCGACCTGACCGAGGTCGCCCAGTTCCCGCTGGACGGCAGCACCCCGATCCAGACCGCGTCGCTGGCCAACGCGCTGGCCGCGCAGGGCTTCAAGAAGATCAGCATGGCCCGCATCCAGATCGACGGCGGCGGGGCGTTCAGCGGCTTCGCCAACCAGGGCCTCACGTCCGCCAACCAGAAGATCCTCAACGACGTGCCCGTGCCGACCGGCGCCCCCGACATGGCGCCCTACGTGCAGGCCGTGCTGGCCAACGGCACCGACGCCATCCTGACCGTGCTGCCGGGGACCGACTCGACCGCCTTCATCAAGCAGCTCAAGAAGGACAACCCGAACATCGCGATCGGCATCATCGGCACGCAGAAGGAGAAGGTCGCCGACGCGCTCGGGACCGCCTCGGACGGGCTCTACGAGGCGCTGGGCTACCTGCCGCCGTCGTACGAGAACGCGGCGACCAAGAACTTCGTCGCGGACATGTCGAAGCTGGGCTTCTCCGAGACGCGGGGCTTCCGGCTCAACGCCTACGCCGCCGTGCTCGCCTTCGCCGCGGCGGCCAAGAAGGTGCCCGAGCCGACCAGCACCGCCCTGTGGGACGCGCTGCCGACGATGAGCGGCATCGACATCGGCCTGACGCCGCCGATCCAGTGGCAGAAGGGCAACGTGGGCGGCTACCCGCGGATCTTCACCTCCTGCGCCTTCATCGTGAAGTACAGCGGCGGCAAGGAGCTGCCGGTGTACGACACCTTCCGCGACGCCTACACCGGCCAGAACTGCACGACTCCCGCCAAGAGCTGAGGATCGGGCCCCCATGCTGACCGACGTGATCAGGTTCGCCGTGCTCGGACTCGGAGCCGGCGCGATCTATGGCTTGTCCGCCCTCGGGATTGTGCTCATCTACCGCGGCTCCGGCATCCTGAACTTCAGCCAGGGCGCGGTCGGCATGCTGGGCGCCTACGTCTTCTACCTGCAACGCGAGGACGGCATGTCCACGCCGGTGGCGGCACTGCTCGCCGTCGGCGTGGGCCTGGCCATCGGCGCGCTGGTCCATCACCTGGTGATGCGGCCACTGCGGGACGCACCGCCGGTCTCGCGGCTCATCGCGACGCTGGGTGTGTTCGCGTTGCTCTTCGGCCTGGGCCAGTACCTCTTCGGCGTCGGGCAGGCCCGGATCGTCCACTCGATCCTGCCGGGCGGGTCGACGACCGTCCTGCCCGGCATCAGGATCGGCACCGACCGGCTCGCCATCCTCGGCGTCGGGATCGTGCTCGCCGTCGTGCTCACGGTCGTGTACCGCTCCACCCGCTTCGGCCTCGCCACCTCGGCCGTGGCCGAGAACGGGCGGGCGAGCTCGGCGCTGGGCATCTCCCCGGACACCATCGCGACCGTGAACTGGATGGTGGGCTGCGCCCTCAGCGTCGTATCGGCCGTGCTCATCGTCAGCATCGGCACGCTGCAGGTGGAGAACCTGGCGATGCTCATCGTGCCGGCCCTCGCCGCCGCCCTGCTCGGCGGCTTCAAGTCCTTCCCGCTGACGATGGCCGGCGGGCTGCTGATCGGCATGCTCGAGTCCGAGGTGGCCTGGATCGGCACGCGTCAGCACGCCGACGGCTGGGGCCAGACGGTGCCGTTCATCGTCATCATCCTCGTGCTCGTCGTCTCGGGGCGGTCCCTGCCGCTGCGGGGCGAGGCGATCCAGCGCCCGCCGCAGCTCGGCAGCGGCACCGTGCGACCCTCGGTGCTGATCGGCGCCGGGCTCGTCGCCCTGGGGCTGCTGTACTTCGTGTTCCCGCCCGCCCTGCTCGGCGCGACCGAGATCACCCTCGCGCTCGGCCTCGTCGTACTGTCCATTGTGGTCGTCACCGGCTACACGGGACAGCTGTCGCTGGCCCAGATGGCGCTCGCGGGCATGGGCGCCTGGATCGCGGCCCGCCTCGTCGCCGACCACGGCGTGCCCTTCTGGGCGGCGCTGCTGATCGGCGTCGCCGGCGCGATCCCGGTCGGCATCATCGTCGGCCTGCCCGCCCTGCGGACCCGGGGCATGAACCTGGCCGTGGTGACGCTCTGCCTGGCCGTCGTGCTGGAGCACCAGATCTTCTCCTCGACCGAGCGCACCGGCGGGTTCACGGGCATCAACGTGGGCTCGCCGAAGATCTTCGGCATCGACATGGACACGTACTTCTGGCCCAGCCGCTACGCGATCTTCTGCCTGGTGCTGTTCGTCCTGGCCGCCCTGATGGTGGCGAACCTCCGGCGGGGCCGGGCCGGGCGGCGCCTGGTGGCGGTCCGGTCGAACGAGCGCGCGGCCGCGAGCATCGGCATCAGCGTGGCCCGCGCGAAGATCTTCGCCTTCGGCATCTCGGCCGGCCTGGCCGCGGCCGGCGGCGTCCTGCTGTCGTTCCGGCAGCCGAACGTGACGTTCGTGCCGACGTACACCGCCTTCCAGTCCATCTTCGCGGTCGTGTTCTCGATCATCGGCGGCATCGGGTACCTCGTCGGTGCCGTCATCGGCGCCATGTACGCGCCGGCCGGCCTGCTCTCCGGAGTGATCTCGCAGCTCTTCCCCGGCACCGCGTTCGCGCAGTTCATCTCGCGCAACGAGGTCGGGCAGATGATCCTGGGCCTGACGCTGCTGCTCGTGCTGCCGCAGCTGCCCAACGGCCTGGCCACGCAGCGGCTGCCCGGATGGCTGGTGCCCAAGTGGGTGCGGGCGCGCGGCGGCCGCCGGGTCCGCCGGCGCGACATCGCCGAGCTGGACGGGGCGACGACGTTCAGCGTGACCGAGCGGCCGGTGGACGTGAGCGGGCTGACGGTGCGCTTCGGCGGCGTGACCGCGCTCGACGGGGTGGCGCTCAAGCTCGTGCCGGGGCAGGTCCACGGGCTCATCGGGCCGAACGGGGCCGGCAAGACGACGCTGATCGACGCGCTGACCGGGTTCGTGGAGAGCCCGGGCGCCTCGATGACCCTCGACGGCCAGGACATCAGCCGCTGGCCGGCCCAGCGCCGCGCCGCGGCCGGCATCAGCCGCTCCTTCCAGAGCCTCGAGCTGTTCGAGACGATGACGGTCCGGGAGAACCTGCTCGCCGCGAGCGACCGCCGGGACTGGCTCGCGTTCCTGACCAACCTCGTCGCCCCGGGCCGGGAGCGGTACTCGCCGGCGGCGCTGGCCGCGATCCGCGAGTTCCACCTGGAGGACGACCTCGAGCGCAAGCCCGACGAGCTGCCGTACGGCCGCCGCCGCCTGCTGGCCATCGCCCGGTCGGTCGCCACCGGCGCCTCGGTCCTGCTGCTCGACGAGCCGGCCGCCGGTCTCGACGACACCGAGACCGCCGAGCTCGGCCACCTCATCCGCCGGCTCGCCACCGAGCTGCGGATGGCGGTACTGCTGGTGGAGCACAACGTCTCCGTCGTGCTGGACGTGAGCGACCAGGTCTCGGTGCTCAACTTCGGCAAGGTGATCGCCACCGGAACGCCCGCGGAGATCCGCTCCGACCCGGCCGTCATCACCGCCTACCTCGGCGACGCCACCAAGACCGGGCCGGTCGAGGTGGTCGAGCGCGAACGGCCCGCCGAGAACGGGGCGGCCGCGGACGGCGAGCCGCTCATCGAGGCCCGCGGGCTCAGCGCCGGCTACGGGGACCTGGCCGCGCTGCGGGACCTCGACCTGGTGGTCCGGCCCGGCGAGGTCGTGGCGCTGCTGGGACCCAACGGCGCGGGCAAGACCACGACGCTGCTGACCCTGGCCGGGGAGCTGAAGCCGCTGGCCGGTTCCGTGCTGTGGCGCGGCAAGCCGGCCTCGGCCCGGCTGCACCGGCGGGCTCGGGAGGGCATGGCCTTCGTACCCGAGGAACGGTCGGTGTTCATGCAGCTGAGCGCGGCCGAGAACCTGCGGCTCGGCCGGGGCGCGCGCTCGGTCGCGCTGGAGACGTTCCCCGAGCTCGCCCCGCTGCTCGACCGCCGGGCCGGCCTGCTGTCCGGTGGGGAGCAGCAGATCCTGACCCTGGCCCGGGCGCTGGCCGGGCGGCCCGCCCTGCTGCTCGCCGACGAGCTCTCGCTCGGCCTGGCGCCCCTGGTGGTCGACCGGCTGCTGCGCGCCATCCGGCAGGCCGCCGACGACGGGCTGGGTGTCCTGCTCGTCGAGCAGCAGGCGGCGCGGGCGCTGGAGGTGGCCGACCGGGCCTACGTGCTGCGGCGCGGCCGGGTCGTGGCCGAAGGCAGCTCGGGCGAGCTCGCCCGGGACTGGCCGAAGCTCGAACGCAGCTACCTGAGCGAGGTCGCGAGTGGCTGAGCTGGACCCGGCCCGCGTGCTGCCCGGCCTCATCCGCCGGCGGGCGACCGAGCTGGCGGACAAGGACTTCCTCATCGACACCGAGCGCGGGCGGGTCACGTACAGCGCGTTCCAGCGGCGGGTCGAGGAGTTCGCCGGGCTGCTGCGGGAACAGGGCGTGGGCCCGGGCGACCGGGTCGCCGTGCTGCTGCCCACGTGCATCGACGAGCAGGCGCTGTGGATCGCGTGCGGATGGCTGCGCGCGGTCCAGGTGCCGATCAACCCGGCGTACCGCGGCGACATGCTCCGGCACGTGCTGCACGACTCCGCGCCCCGGCTGATCGTGACGACCGGGCCCCGGGCCGACGAGCTCCGGCAGGCCGCGGATCCGGGGGCCGCCCTCGTCGCCCTGGAGCTCGGGCAGCCGCTGGCGTTCGATCCGGCGGTGCTCGCGGGCCTGGACGATCCGAAGCCCTGGGACACCGCCGCCATCATCTACACCTCCGGCACCACCGGGCCGTCCAAGGGCGTCCTCACGCCCTGGGGACAGCTCGTCACCGGGATCGACACGTTCGACGACATCGGCCCGGGGGACGTGCTCTACGCGCCGTTCGCCGCGTTCCACCTGGGCGGCAAGGTGCCGCTGCAGATCGTCGCCCACTGGGGCGGCTCGTTCGTCTTCCGCGACGGCTTCAAGACCGACCGCTTCTGGCCGGACGTCCGCGCGCACTCCTGCAACCGGGCCTGGGCCTTCTACGCGATGGCGAACTTCATCTGGCAGCAGCCGCCGCGCCCCGACGACCGCGACAACCCGGTCGAGAGCATCACCGGCGGCCCGCTGCTGCCCGACTACGCCGCGTTCGAGCGGCGGTTCGGGCTGCGCATGCGGACCAACTACGGGATGACCGAGGCCGGCTGGCCGATCGCGACCGGCGACCACGTGGTCGACCACCGCAGCTGCGGCCGCGCCCGGGACGGGTTCGAGCTGCGCATCGTCGACGACTTCGACACCGAGGTGCCGGCGGGCCACATCGGCGAGCTGATCGTCCGCTCCGACCGGCCGTGGACCATGAACCTGGGCTACCTCGGCCGGCCCGCGGAGACCGCTCACGCCTGGCGCAACGGCTGGTACCACACCGGCGACGCCTTCCGCCGGGACGAGGCGGGCAACTACTACCTCGTGGACCGGGTCAAGGACGCGGTCCGGCGGCGCTCGGAGAACGTCTCCTCGTTCGAGGTCGAGTCGATGGTCACCGCTCACCCGGACGTCCTGGAGTGCGCCGCGATCGGCGTGCCGTCCGACGACGGGGAGGAGGAGATCAAGATCTGCGTCGTGCCCATGCCGGACGTGAAGCTCGACGCCCCGGCGCTGGCCGAGTTCCTGTCGGCCACGATGCCGCGGTTCATGGTTCCGCGGTACATCGAGTTCCTCGACGAGCTGCCGAAGACCCCGACGAGCAAGGTGCGCAAGGTGGAACTCAAACGCGACCCGTTCACGGCGGGCACGTGGGACCGGGTGGCCGGCCGATGAACGAGACGGCGCTCACCGCGGCCCTCGGCGCGCCGGTGACCGGACTGGAGCGGCTGACCGGCGGCTCGTCCCGGGAGGTCTGGGCGTTCGAGTCCGCGGGCCGCAGGTTGATCCTGCTGACCGATCCCGCCGGGGAGCAGCGCGGCGGGGGCGCCGCGTTCGAGGCGAGCGTCATCCGCGCGGCCCGCTCGGCCGGGGTCGCGGCGCCTGAGGCGGTCGCCGTGGTGCCCGGCGGGCTCGTCCTGCAGCGGCTCGAGGGCGAGACCGTGCCGCGCAGGATTCTCGACGGGCTGGCGACCGGCTCGGCCGGGCCGCGGCTGGCGCGCCAGTGCGGCGACGCCCTCGGCCGGCTGCACACCGTCGATCCCGGTGCCATCGCGGGCCTGCCGGACGAGGACCGGCTGGTGGAGTACCGCGCGACCCTGGACCGCCTCGACCCCGACCGCCCGGTGCTCGAGCTCGCCTACGGGTGGCTGCTGCAGCGGCGGCCGGCGCGCCGGCGCACGGCCGTGACCCACGGCGACTTCCGGCTCGGGAACTTCGTGGTGGACGGCGACGGGCTCGTCGGGATCCTCGACTGGGAGTCCACCCACCGCGGCGATCCGCTGGAGGACCTCGGATGGATCGCGGTGCGCAGCTGGCGCTTCCGGGGACCGGGCGTGGTCGGCGGCTTCGGCGACGTCCGGGACTTCCTCGACGGCTACCGGGCCGCGTCGGGCGAGGACGTGTCCGACGCCGACTTCGCGTGGGCGGTCGTGCTCGGCACCTGGATCTGGGCCGTCGGCTGCCTGCAACAGGCGGACCGGCACCTGTCCGGGACGACCCGCTCGATCGACCTGGCGCTGGTCGGCCGGCGGGTGGTCGAGGTGGAGCACGACCTGCTCGGGCTGCTCCGATGACGACGGGAGAACACATGCCATCGCACGCCGCGGTGCCCGGCCACGACGAGCTGCTGACGGCCGTCGTGGAGACGCTGCAGGCCGAGATCCTGCCGGAGGCCGGCGGACGCGCCCGCTATCTGCTCAAGGCGTGCGTCGCCGCGCTCGAGACGGTGCGGCGGGATCTGGCCGCCGGATCCGAGCGCGAACTCGTCGACGGCGCGGTCTTCGCGGAGCTCGGCGTGCCGGACGAACGGGCCCTGGTCGCCGAGATCAGGGCCGGCCTCGACCCCGCCCGGTTCGCCCAGATGGTCGCGGCGCTGGGCCGGCGCACCGAGGTCGAACTGCGCGTCCTCGGCCGCGCCTAGTCATGGTCCTCCGGGCGCCAGTAGATGGCGTGGTACCAGATGCTGGCCAGCGAGTCGATCGCCGCGTCCTCGTCGACGTGGGAGTCGCCGTTGTCGCCGCCCTGAGCCAGCCACACGTAGCAGGAGAGCTCGAGCATCGAGGACAGCGCGGACGAGGTCATCCGCACGTCGATGCCCGGGCAGTAGCCGTCCTTCTGGGCCCGCTCGACGCCCTGGGCGATGAACTCGATGGCCGACTGCCGGATCTCCCGCCAGCTCTCCAGGAAGGCCGGGTCGGCCATCGAGGCCTGGAACACCCCGCTGAGCGCGCCGAGCCGGTCGCGGTAGGTCTCCCAGAAGATGGTGATCGCCGTGCGGATGGCCTCCTGCGGCGGGCGGCCCTTCTGGTACGGCACCGCGATCTGCGCGCGGGTGTCCTCGTGGAAGGCCTGGGCGAGGGCGGCGAGCACGTCGGCCTTGTCGGTGAAGTAGTTGTAGAAGCTCGCGGGCGACCGGCCCGCCGTGCGCGCGATGTCCTCGACCTTGGTCGAGAGGTACCCGCGGGTCGCGAACTCCTTGCGGGCCGCCTCGAGAAACGCGGCCGCCGTGCGCGCTCCCTTGGAGTACTGGCGTGGCATCGCTCCTGCTTTCCGTCGTCTTCCCGCGTCTCGGGGGGGAACTAAAAGTGATATTAACATCAAGTTTTTCGTCCGATTTCGGGCGTGCGCGACAGGAGACAGCGGTGCCCAGACTCCGTGAAGTGTCCCGGACCGAGACCGACGACCCGCTGGTCCTCGGCTGCTACGACCGGATGTTCGACGACCGGGACCCGGTGGCCGAGCCGGGCACCGCGACCGGCACGCCGGGCAACTGGTGGACGGTGTTCGCCCTCGTGCCGGACGTGCTCAAGCACGCCGTGCGGGGTTTCACGCTGTACCAGAGCCCGAAGCGGCACCTCCCGCCCGACCTGCGCGAGCTGGGCCAGGCCCGGGCCGGCTGGGCGATCGGCAGCCAGTTCGTCTACTCGCAGCACGCCAAGGCCTGCCGCGGGGCCGGGCTGAGCGACGAGCAGGTCGCCGCCATCCCCGGCTGGCAGGTCTCCCCGCTGTTCGACGCCCGGCAGCGGGTGGTGCTGGCCTACGCCGACGCGCTCGCGCTGGCCGGCGGCCGGGTGGCCGACGAGGTCTTCGACGCGCTGCGCGAGCACCTCACCGACGAGCAGATCCTGGAGCTCACCTACATCACCGCGCTCTACGTGCAGCACGCCATCATGTCGCGGGCGCTGCGCACCGAGTTCGACGCGGCCGCCGACCCGGTGGTCGAGATCGCCGCGCCGGAGGGCTTCGACCCGAAGACCGGCCTGGCCATCGGAGGAATGGCATGATCGAGACGCGCTTCACCCGGGAGTTCGGCGTCCGGCACCCCATCGTGCAGGGCGGGATGCAGTGGGTCGGCCGGGCCGGGCTGGTGGCCGCGGTGGCGGACGCCGGCGCGCTCGGGTTCATCACCGCGCTGACCCAGCCGACGCCCGAGGACCTGGTCAAGGAGATCGCCCGCTGCCGTGAGCTGACCGACCAGGAGTTCGGCGTCAACCTCACGATCCTGCCCGCGATCACGCCGCCGCCGTACGCCGAGTACCGCGACGCGATCATCGAGTCGGGGATCCGGGTCGTGGAGACGGCCGGCTTCAGCCCGAAGGACCACATGCCCGCCTTCAACGCCGCGGGCATCAAGGTGATCCACAAGTGCACGAGCGTGCGGCACGCGCTCAAGGCCGAGTCGCTCGGGGTGCACGCGGTGAGCATCGACGGCTTCGAGTGCGCGGGCCACCCGGGGGAGGACGACGTGCCCGGGCTCATCCTCATCGCGGCCGCCGCCGGCCGGCTGACCGTCCCGATCGTCGCCTCGGGCGGGATCGCCGACGCCCGCGGCCTGGTCGCCGCGCTGGCGCTGGGGGCCGACGCGGTGAACATGGGCACCCGGTTCATGTGCACGGTGGAGGCCCCGGTGCACGAGAACGTGAAGCGGCGCATCGTCGAGTCGACCGAGCTCGACACCACCCTGATCTTCCGGACGCTGCGCAACACCTCGCGCGTCGCGATCAACTCCGTCAGCAACGAGGTCGTCGAGATCCTGCGGGCCGGAGGCCAGTTCGCCGACGTGCGCGAGCTCGTGGCCGGCGTCCGCGGCCGCGAGGTCTACGAGACGGGCGAGCTGGAGCGGGGTCTTTGGACCGTCGGGCAGTCGCAGGCGCTGATCGACGACATCCCGACCGTGGCCGAGCTGGTCAGCCGGATGGTCGCGCAGGCCGAGGAGCTCATCACCGCGAAGCTGGGCACCCTGGTCGTGGCGGGACGATGACGGACGACGCCGTGCGGGTCACGGTCGACGGCCCGGTCGCGACGGTCACCCTGGCCCGCCCCGACCGGCTCAACGCCCTCGATCTGGCGGGCATGCGACTGCTGGCCGGCCGCCTGCGCGAAACGGCCGGCCGGCCCGGTGTGCGCTGCGTCGTGCTCACCGGCGAGGGGCGGGCCTTCTGCGCCGGCGCCGACGTCTCCCCGGCGGGCGCGGCGACCGGCGGCGCGGACGGCCGGGCGATCGTCGCCGCGGCCAACGAGGTCGTCCTCGCCGTGGTCCGCGCCGGCATCCCGGTCGTCGCCGCGGTGAACGGTCCGGCGGTCGGCGTCGGCGTCTCGTTCGCCGTCGCCTGCGACGCCGTGCTCGCCGCCGACACGAGCTGGTTCCAGCTGCCGTTCGTCAAGATCGGACTGCTGCCCGACGGGGGAGCGACCCACCTGCTCCCGGCCGCGATCGGGCGGGTGCGGGCCTCGCGGATGGCGCTGTTCGCCGAGCGCGTGCCGGCGCCGGTCGCGCTGTCATGGGGCATGGTCTCCGACGTCGTCGCGGCCGCCGACCTCCTCGAGACCGCCCGCGCGCTGGCGGCCGGGACGGCCGGCGCGTCGCGGGAGGCGCTGCGGCGCACCAAGCGGGCGCTCGGGCGGGCCGGTGCCGACGAGCTCGAGGCGGCCATGCGCCGCGAGCTGGAGGACCAGGGGGAGCTGCTGGACGGCCCCGACTACGCGGAGGGCCTGGCCGCCCTCCGGGAGCGCCGGGACCCGGTCTACCCCGCGTAGCGACGGCCGCCGGACTTCCTCGCGGGGAGGAGATCCGGCGGCCGCCGGACACCTCCGGCTACCGGCCTTCCCAGACCGGCGCCCGCTTCTCGGCGAAGGCGGTGGGCCCCTCGACGGCGTCCCGGCTGCCGAAGACGATGCCGGTCGCCTCGTCGTTGACCGTCCACGGCTCGAGCCGCGACCACTGCGGGTCCCAGTCCGAGCCGGCCTCGGCGACCTGGTGCATGACCCGCTTCGTGTACTGCACCGACAGCGGCGCGTTGGCCGCGATGCGCTCGGCCAGCGCCATGGCCTCCTCGAGCGCGGCCCCGGGCCGGGCGACCACGTTGACCAGGCCCCACTCGGCCGCCTCGCGCACGTCGACGGCGTCGCCGGTGAGCGCCATCTGCAGGGCGCGCTTGAGCGGAATCTGCCGCTGCAGCCGCACCACCCCGCCCGCCGCCGCCAGCAGGCCCCGCTTGACCTCGGGCAGGCCGAGCCGCGCGTCCTCGGCGGCGACCACCAGGTCACAGGCCAGCGCGATCTCGGTGCCGCCGCCCATGGCGAACCCGTTGACGGCCGCGATGAGCGGCTTGTCGATCCAGTGCCGGACGAGACCGGCGAAGCCCCATTCCGGGTGCTCCGGCGCGGCGACCGAGCGTCCGGCGGCCAGCTCCTTGAGATCGGCGCCGGCGCAGAAGGCCCGGCCGTTGCCGGTCACCACCACGACCCGCACCTCGGGGTCGGCCACCGCCCGCTCCAGCGCCTCCCCGACCGCGGTGGACAGCTCGGCGTTGACGGCGTTCAGGGCCTGCGGCCGGTTCAGCCGGATCACGGCGATGTGGCCGGCCCGCTCATAGAGGGCGGCCGGTTCGGCGTTGGTCATCGGGTCTCCAGCACGTCGCGCGCGATGATGTGTTTCATGATCTCGGTGGTGCCGCCGTAGATGGTGGTGACGCGGGTGTCGGCGTACGCCCGGCCGATGGGGTACTCGAGCATGTACCCGTAGCCGCCGAACAGCTGGACGCAGCGGTCGACGAGGCGCTTGTGCATCTCCGTCGCCCACCACTTCGCCTTGGCCGCGTCCACCGCGTTCAGCTCGCCGCGGTTGAACCGCAGCACGGCGTCGTCCACGTAGGCCTGGGACACCTCCAGCTCGGTCAGCATCTCGGCGATGGCGAACCGGGTGTTCTGGAACGAGGCGATGGGCTGGCCGAACGCCCGCCGCTGGGCGATGTAGTCGACGGTCCAGGCGAGCGCGGCGCGGGCGCCGGCACAGGCGGCGACGGCGATCCCCAGCCGCTCCAGCGGCAGGTGGCTCATCAGGTAGGACAGCCCGCGGCCGACCTCGCCGAGGACGTTGCCGGCGGGGACGATCGCGTCGTCGAAGTACAACTCGGCGGTGTCCTGGCTTTTCAGCCCGACCTTGGCGAGCTTGCGGCCGCGCTCGAAGCCGGGCATGCCCCGCTCGACGACCAGCAGGCTGAACGCCCGGCTCCCGGCGCCGGGGTCGGGATCGGTCCGGGCGACGACGATCACGAGGTCGCTCAGGATGCCGTTGGTGATGAACGTCTTGGCGCCGTTGAGCACCCAATGGTCGCCGTCGCGGCGGGCCGTCGTGCGGATGCCCTGCAGGTCCGAGCCGGTGCCGGGTTCGGTCATGGCGATGGCGCCGATGCTCTCGCCCGAGCACAGCGCCGTCACCCACCGCTCGGCCTGGGCCGGGGTGGCGAGGTCGAAGAAGTAGGGCAGCACGATGTCCGCGTGGACCGAGAACCCCGCGCCGAGCGACGTGGCGCCGGCCCTGGCGAACTCCTCCATCATCGCGCAGCGGAAGCCGAAGTCGCGGATGGCCCCGCCGCCGCCGTACTCCTCCGGCGCGTTGATGCCCAGCAGCCCCTGCCGCCCGGCCTCGAGCCACGGCTCACGCGGGATGATGCCGGCCTCGTCCCAGGCCTCGACGTGCGCGGTGACGTGCCGGCCGAGGTACTCGGCGACAGTGGCGCGGAACGCCTCGTGGTCGGCGGTGAAGAACGGGCGGCGGGCCCAGAGATCCTTGGCCATGTCGTCAGAGGCGCTCGATGACGGTGGCGTTGGCCATGCCGCCGCCCTCGCACATGGTCTGCAGCCCGTACCGGCCGCCGGTGGCCTCCAGGTGGTGCAGCATCGTGCCCATCAGCCGGATGCCGGAGGCGCCGAGCGGGTGGCCCAGCGCGATGGCGCCGCCGCGGGGGTTGAGCTTCTCGAGGTCGCCGCCCAGCTCGGCGAGCCAGGCCAGCGGCACCGGGGCGAAGGCCTCGTTCACCTCGTAGGCGTCGATCGCGTCGATGCCCAGGCCGGCCCGCTCCAGCACCCGCTGGGTGGCCGGGATCGGCGCCGTCAGCATGAGCAGCGGGTCGTCGCCGGCGACCGCGAACGCGTGGAAGCGGGCCCGCGCGCGCAGGCCGAGCCGCTCGGCCACGTCCTCGCCCATGATCAGCGCCGCGGAGGCGCCGTCGGTCAGCGGCGAGGAGTTGCCCGCCGTGATCCGCCAGTCCAGGTCCGGGAACCGCTCGCGCATCTCGGGGGTGTCGAAGGCCGGTCGCAGCGCGGCGAGGCTCTCGGGAGTCGTCGCCGGGCGGATCGTCTCGTCGGCCGCGAACGCGTCCACCGGCACGATCTCGCCGTCGAACCCGCCGGCCTTCGCGGTCTCGGCGGCCAGGCGGTGCGACCGCGCGGAGTACTCGTCGAGCCGCTCCCGCGAGAGCCCCCACTTCTGGGCGATGAGCTCGGCCGAGACGCCCTGGTTGACCAGCCCCTCCGGGTAGCGCCGGGCGACCGAGGGCCCCTGCGTGTCCTGACCCATCGCGGTGACACCCATGGGAACCCGGCTCATCGACTCCACACCACCGGCGACGACGATGTCGTAGGCGCCCGCCATCACGCCCTGCGCGGCGAAGTGCACCGCCTGCTGGCTGGAGCCGCACTGCCGGTCGATGGTCGTGGCGGGGACCGACTCCGGCCAGCCCGCGGCGAGCACGGCGGTGCGGCCGATGTTCAGGGCCTGCTGGCCGGCCTGGCCGACGCAGCCGGTGATGACGTCCTCGACCCGCCCCGGGTCCAGGTTGTTGCGCTCGGCGAGGGCGCGCAGCACGGTGGCGTACAGCTCCACCGGGTGCACCCCGGACAGCCCTCCACCCGGCTTGCCCTTGCCCGACGGGGTCCGGACGATGTCGACGATGACCGCTTGACGCATGGTCTCTTCCTCCAGATCTTCTAGCGCGGGGCCATGCGGATGGCGCCGTCGAGGCGGATGGTCTCGCCGTTCAGCATCGGGTTGGCGACGATGGCCGCGACCAGTTGCGCGAACTCCGCCGGGCGGCCGAGCCGGCTCGGATGCGGCACCTGGGCGCCCAGCGAGTCGCGAACCTCCTGCGACAGCTGGCCCAGCAGCGGGGTCTCGAAGGTCCCGGGGGCGACGGTGACGACGCGGATCTTCAGGCCCGCGAGGTCGCGGGCGATCGGCAGCGTCATGCCGACGATGGCGCCCTTGGACGCCGAGTACGCGGCCTGCCCGACCTGCCCGTCGAACGCGGCCACCGACGCGGTGTTGACGATGACCCCGCGCTCCTCGCCGGTGACCTCGTTCCCCGCCATCGCCGCGGCGGCCAGACGCAGCACGTTGAAGGTCCCGACCAGGTTCACCCGGATCACCCGCTCGAAGTCGGCGAGCGGGAACGGCCCCTGCTTGCCGACGGTCCGGAACGCGTTGCCGATGCCCGCGCAGTTGACCAGCACGGCCAGGCCGCCCTCGTCGTTGGCCAGCTCGACCGCCGCCGCGACCGCCCCCTCGTCGGTCACGTCGGCGCCGGCGAACCGGACCGCGTCGCCGAGCGCGTCGAGCGCGCCGCGGTCGGCGCCGGGCAGGTCGAGGGCGACCACCCGGGCCCCGGCGGCGGCGAGGGTCTCCACCGTCGCCAGCCCGAGCCCGGACGCGCCTCCGGTCACCAGTGCCTGCTTGCCCCGGACTTCCATGCCACGACCTCCGCACCCGGTTGACTGAGTTAGCGCTCGCTAAGCTAGCGTACTTAGCGAGCGTTTGCTAGGTTCCAGGTCCGGCCGAGATGAGGTGACATGAGCGACTGGCGCGAGTACCCCCCGCTCGAGCTGCAGCCACTCCTGGCGCTGGCGCTGGACGAGATCGTCGAGCACGGCTACGACGGCACCTCGGTGCGCAAGATCGCCGGTCGCGCGGGGGTCACCGTGCCGGCGCTCTACTACCACTTCGAGAACAAGCAGGCCATGCTCCGGGAGCTGCTCGACCACGCGATGCGGATCGTGCTCACGCACGCCCGGGCCGCGCTGGAAGAGGCCGGCACCGACTGCACGGCCCGGCTCAGCGCGCTGGTCGAGGCCATCGTCCTCTACACCGCGCACCATCGCGACCTGGCGTTCCTCGACTCCGAGCGGCGCAGCCTCACACCCGAGAACCGGGCGCACTACATCGCCCGGCGCGACGAGCTCGAGCGCGAGCTGCGCGACACGATCCGCGGGGGAGTCGAGCAGGGCGTCTTCCGCACCCCGCACCCCGACGAGTGCGGCCGGGCGATCCTGTCGATGTGCCAGGGCGTCGCCGGCTGGTTCCGGCCGGGCGGGCCGGTCGACGCGCCCACCATGGCCCGCCGGTACGCCGACCTCGCGCTCGCCACCGTGCAGCACCACACCGGCGAAGGGGCGCCACGATGAGCGGGCCCCTCGACGCGTTCCGGCTCGACGACCGGGTGGTGGTCATCACCGGCGCGAGCTCCGGGCTCGGGCTGGGATTCGCCCGGGCGGTCGCGGCCGTCGGCGGCATCCTGGTCCTCGGCGCCCGGCGCGTGGACCGGCTGAACGCGATCGCGGACGAGCTGCGGGCCGCGGGGGCGTCCGTCCTCGTCCAGGCGGTGGACGTCACGGTGCCCGAGCAGTGCCAGGCGCTGGCGGACGCGGCCACGGCGGAGTTCGGGCGCGTCGACGTGCTCGTCAACAACGCCGGCCTCGGCGGCTCCGTGCCGGCCCTGCGGGACACCCCCGACGGCTTCCGCCAGGTGATCGACGTGAACCTGCACGGCACGTTCTGGATGGCGCAGGCCTGCGCCCGGGTCATGCCGCCGGGCTCGTCGATCGTCAACGTGGCGAGCGTCCACGGCGTGGTGGCCTCGCGGTTTCCGGGGGCCTCCTACGCGGCGAGCAAGGCGGGCGTGATCGGGCTGACCCGCGACCTCGCCCAGCAGTGGTCCCGCCGCAAGGGCATCCGGGTCAACGCCCTGTGCCCGGGCTACGTCGCCACCGAGATGACCGCGACGGGCGAGGAGCACCTCCGCGCCATGGTCGCCGAGCACAGCCTGCTGGGCCGCTTCGGCGAGCAGGCCGAGGTCGACGGGGCGCTGCTGTTCCTGGCCAGCCCGGCATCCTCGTACGTCACCGGGACGACCCTGCTTGTGGACGGCGGCCTCTCGGCGACGATCTGAACCATTAGAATCGCGCCCGGATCTATGACGACAAGCGTCCCGGGGAGCGTGGATGGCCAAGGCGGCCGAGACGGCGTACGAGGCCATCCGCGCCGGCATCCTGTCCGGCGAGTTCGCCCGCGGTCAGCGGCTGCGCGAGGAGGAGCTCGCGGCGCGCGCCGGGGTGTCCCGCACGCCCGTCCGCGAGGCGCTGCGCCGCCTGGACGCGGAGGGCCTGGTCGAGTTCGCGCCGAACCGCGGGGCGCGGGTGGTCGCCTGGTCGGAGCAGGAGCTCGAGGACAACTACGAGGTCCGCGCGATGCTGGAGAGCTACGGGGCCCGGCTGGCCGCGGAGCGCATCACCGACGAGGAGCTCGACGCGATCGCCGGGATCGCGGCCCGGATGACCGCGCTGAGCCGCAAGGGCGCGGCGGCCGCCGACGAGCTGACCGTGCTCAACGGCGACTTCCACCGCGCGATCCTGCAGGCCTCCCGGCACACCCAGCTCGACAGCATCGTCCGCGGGATCATGGACACCCCGCTGATCTTCCGCACCTTCCAGCGCTACGGCGGGGAGCGCATGCGCACCAGCGTGCGCCAGCACGCCGAGCTCGTGCAGGCGCTGCGGGCCCGCGACGGCGCCTGGGCCGAGGCGGTCATGCGCGCGCACATCCTGGCCGCGCGCTCGATCATCGTGGCGTCGCTGCGCGACGAGGAGGACTAGCTTCGGCCCTTGAGCCAGTCCGCGAGGGTGTCGGCCACGGTGTCGCGATTGCTCTCCGAGTCCGCGAAGTAGTGGTCCCCGGGCAGCGTCACGAACGCCTTGTCGGACGTCGCCGCCCCGTCGTACAGGCTCCGGGCGTCGCTCGGGAAGACGCCGGTGTCGGCGTCGGGCTGCACCACGAGCGTGGGCAGGTCGAGGCGCGCCAGGTGCCGTGCGGCGACGCAGTCGGACTCCTCCAGGCTGAACATGTTGAGCCAGGTGCGCATCGTGTTCACCACGCCCACGCCCATGACGCCGTAGTTGGCCCGCTTGGGATCGCCGAAGTAGCACAGCGGCGTCGGACGGTTCGACGGGTCGATGCTCGGGTCGACGTAGCGGGGGTCGGCCCAGGTTCGGCCCATGGTGAAGATCCGGTCGCGGGCCGGCCGGTCCCGCGCGGCGTCGAGCTGCTCCTTGCACCACGCGGTCAGCCGCCGGTTGCGCGCGATCTGGGCGGCCCGGTAGCGCTCCAGGAACTCCGCGGAGTAGGAGCCGCCATGGCGCGGGTCGTACATGTCGAGCTCGGGGTCGACCGAGTTCGGGTCGTTCTCGTCGACCACCGACGGGTCCATGGTCCGCGTGATCCATTCCGGCCGTCCGGGGTGCGCCGCCAGGAACACCATGAGGTCGCCGGGCGGCAGGTGCAGGGCCGGCTCGAAGACCTTGGACCGGCCGTACGGCGGGCGGATGTTCGGCTCGCGCGACTGCGAGTGGTACGCCGCCATCAGCGAGCCGCCGCCCGAGTTGCCGAGCAGGACGACCCGCTCGACGCCGCGGTCGCGCAGCAGCCGCACGCCGACCCCGATCTCGGCCAGGGCGTGGTCGAGGGAGAAGAGGTGCTCGGCCCCGCGGAACCGGGTGTTCCAGCCGAGGAACCCGTAGCCGCGCTCCGCCATGCGGGTCGCCATGTAGTGCTCGGAGAAGTCGACGTTGTAGTGGCTGGCGATGAGGGCCGTGCGCGGCGCCCGGCCGGACGGGGTGTAGTAGATGCCCTGGCACGGGTGGCCACCGGCGCCCGCACGTCCCAGCGCCGGGGACGGAACCCCGATGAACTCTCGGTCGATGGCGGTCATGCGCTGTCCTCCCCGGGATCGGTGGGCCATTGCGGAAGATCGGTTGAGGGACGGCCGGTCCAGGCGGGGCGGCGGTGCCGCAGGAACGCGTCCACACCCTCGCGGGCGTCGGGGCGCTCGAGCAGCGCCTCCATCACCAGCCGCTCCCGGCGGCTGTGCGCGAACGGGTCGGCGTCCACCGCCTCCCAGAGCAGGCGCTTGGTCGCCGCGACCGCGACCGGCGCGGCGTGCTCGACGATGTCGCGGGCGAGGGCCTGGGCGCGCGCGAGGACCTGGTCCCTCGGCAGCGCCGAGACGGCCAGCCCCCACATGGCGGCCTCGGTACCGGTGAAACGGCGGCCGGTGAGCAGCAGCTCCTGGGCCCGCCCGAGGCCGACGTGCCGGACGAGGTTCCAATGGCCCATCCACTCCGCGGTCACGCCGAGCCGCACGAACGGCAGCGCGAGCACGGCGTCGTGGGCGACGAGCCGTACATCGCACTGCATCGCCAGGGTGAGCCCGGCGCCCACCGCGGCGCCCTGGATCGCGGCGACCACCGGCTTGCGCACCTGGTAGGGCGCGAGCCACTCGACGCCCGGGCCCTCCGCCTCGGCCCCGCCGAAGCCGTTCCCGGTCATCTCCGAGCCGGCCGAGAAGGCCCGCCCGGCGCCGGTCAGCACGACCGCCCCGACCTCGTCGGCGGCGTCGCACCACCGCAGCACGGCGCTGAGCTCGTGGTTCATGGTGCGGTCGATCGCGTTGAGCCGCTCGGGCCGGTCCAGGGCCACCGTGACCACGCCGTCGTCGGTCTCGCACCGCAGCCGGGTGAGCCGCTCGGGCCGCTCGGCGCCGGACGTGTCGGCCCAGGCGAACGTGTTCTCCTCGTAGTTCACACGGCCGCGTTCGGGTCGTACCCGTGCGGACCCAGCCGCTCGAGGTCGGTGAGCACCTCGCCGGACGCGCTGATGCCGGCGGTCTCGCGGGCCAGCGCCTTCGCGTTCTCCATGTCGAAGTGGGCCGTCACGACCACCTTCTGGGCGTAGAGCCCCCCGCCGGCCTGGATCACGGTCACGTGCTTCCAGCCACCGTAGGAGTCGGCGGTGAAGTCGCGGATCGTGTGGAACAGCCGCATCCGGTAGTCGGCGTCGACCCCGTCCATCGTGCGCATGTACTTGCGCAGGTCGGCCGCGGTCTCCGGGTTGTGCAGGTCGCGCAGGGACGGCGCGGTCAGCACCGAGCCGCCCGCGATGTCGTGCAGGTTGCGCACCATCGTGCTGAACTGCGCGGCCGCGTGGTACTTTGCCGCGTTCGTGAAGAGCTCGTCGGGCGAGGCCCAGCCCTCCGGGGTGAAGGTGGCGTGGGTCATCGCCGCCTCGAACGCGGCGCGGATGAGCGTCGCGTAGGTGATCATCTCGGCGATCTTGTCCTTGATGTGCGCGATCCGCTGCAGGCCGTTGGCCTCGGCGACCAGCTGCGCCAGCCCCACGAGGGTGTCCGCGAGGCGCACGTAGCTGCCGACGCTGCCGAGGCGCTCCCACAGGCCCAGGGAGTGCACGAAGGTCGCCGAGTGCTCCAGCTCGCCCGCCAGGAAGACGCGCTCGTTGGGGACGAAGACGTCGTCGAAGACGATGAGGCCCTCGGTCATCACGTGCCGGGAGCTGTACGGGTAGAAGTCCGGGTCCAGGTCGGGCCGCGGCGCGAACGAGGCGTTGATGACCCTGACGCCGGGCGCGTTGATCGGCACCGCGGCGGCCACGCTCCAGTCCTCCTCGCCCGGCTTCATCCGCTTGGTCGGCATGACCATGACGTCGTGCGAGACGGCCGCCGAGGAGATGTGCATCTTCGCGCCGCGGATGACGACCCCGTCGCGACCGCGGTCGACGATGCGGACGTAGAGGTCGGGGTCGTCCTGCTTGCCGGGGGGCAGCGCGCGGTTGCCCTTGGCGTCGGTGATCCCCTGCACGATGCGGATGTCGCGGCGCTTGCTGTCTTCGAAGTAGGCCAGGGCCCGCTCGGCGTAGAGCGGGTGCTGCGCCCGCATCCGGCTGGCCGCGGTCAGCACCATGAGCAGGCTGGCCGACGTGGAGATGGTCGGGAAGTCCCAGTGCAGCTGCCGCTGCTGGGACTCGCGCAGCTCCTCCACGGAGGTCGGGATGAAGAAGTACGGGCCGTGGACGTCGTCGCCGGGCTGGTAGTGCTGGTCATAGCCGAGCGCCGCGGCGAGGGCGGGCCCGCGCAGGAGCGGATCGGCGGTCACGTCGGGCACCGAGTGGCCGTTGACGAAGATGCGCCGGCCGTCCCGGAGGGATTGCAGGTACTGGTCTCCGGTGAGCATCAGGACGGCTCCTCAACGTAGGAAACTTGGTCGGCCAGAAGTTCACGCAGCCGCAGCTTGTCGATCTTGCCGGCCGGGTTGCGGGGGAAGGTCTCGACGACGACGATGCGCTGCGGCACCTTGTAGCTGGCCAGCCTGCCCCGGCAGTGCTCCTTGACCTCGGCCGCCGACGGTGCGCTGTGGCCGTCGCGCAGCGCCACGACCGCGGTCACCACCTGGCCCCAGTGCGGGTCCGGCTCGCCCACGACCGCGATCTCGGCCACCGCCGCGTGCCCGCCCACCACGTCCTCGATCTCGACGGGGTAGACGTTCTCGCCGCCGCGGATGATCATCTCGTCGGCCCGGCCGGCCAGGTGCAGGAAGCCCTCCGGGTCCTTCCAGGCGAGGTCGCCGGCGACGAACCACCCGTCGCGGACGGCCCGGGCGGTGAGGTCGGGCCGGTCGAGGTAGCCGCTCATCACGGTGTCGCCCCGGCTGGCGATGACCCCGATCTCCCCGTCCGGCACCTCGTTGCCGTCGGGGTCGAGCAGCCGGACGTCGCAGCCGAAGGCCGGCCGGCCGATCGTGCCGAGCAGCCACTCCTCGCCGGCGAGGGCCCGCCGGTGGTCCTCGGGCCGCAGGACCAGCTGGCCGCCCGCCTCGGTGCCCGCGCCGAACCCGTTGTGCAGGTCGCAGCCGAAGACCTCGACCATGCGCCGGATGACCGAGGTGGGCATGGGCGCGCCGCCGTACATGATGGAGCGCAGGCCGGAGAAGTCCGCCTCCGCGAGCTTCGGGTGCTCGAGCAGCTGGATGATCATGCTGGGGACGAGCGTCGTGTGCCGCACGCGCCCGGACCCGAGCCAGGACAGCGCGAGGTCGGCGTCCCACTGCGGCATGACCACGGAGGCCCCGCCCCGGGCCAGGCCGTAGAGCACGTGGCCGAACCCGGCGGCGTGGAAGAGCGGGGCGCCGGCGTAGATCAGGTCGCCGGGCCGGAGGCCGAGCTCCAGGATCCCCGACTGCGTGATCGCCTTGACCATGCGCTGCGACTGCAGCACGCCCTTCGGGGTGCCGGTCGTCCCGCTGGTGAAGGAGATGCTGAGGATGTCGTCGTCGCCGGTGACCGCCGAGAGCTCGCCGCCGTCCGGGCCGCTGGCGAGGAACTCCTCGTAGCCCGACTCGAACTGGATCGCGACGCGGAGCCCGCACTCGTCGACGATCTCCTGGTACCGGGCGCTGTGGAAGATCACCTGGGCGCCGCTGGCCGCCAGCACCGTGCGGATCTCGGCCGGCGACAGGCGGAAGTTGAGCGCCACGTACGTCGCGCCCAGCTTCATGCAGGCCAGCAGCACCTCGATGTACTCGATGGAGTCCACCGCGAGCAGGGCGACCCGGTCCCCACGGCCGATCCCGATCCGCCGCAGCGCCCGGGCGAGCCGGGTGATCCGCGCCTCGCCCTCGGCGTACGTGCGGGTCCGGCCGTCCGCGGCCACCAGGAAGGCGGCCCGCGGGGTGAAGCGCGCCTGCAGGGTGACCCAGTCACCTGGTGCCAGTCCGGAAAGCTGCACGGGGTTCCCTCCTCACGTGCATGCGCACCTCGTCGCCCTCCACCCACCCGTGCCGCCGGGCGTGATCCAGCATGGCGTCGAACTCGTCGCGCCATCGGGCATCGCTCGCCCGGTCACCGGCCAGCCGCAGCAACGTCCGGGTGGTCACGAAGACGTGGCCGTCCTCCTGGCGTCCCCAGTCGCCGACGGCCGCGTCCCCGGCGATCTGCGCGCTGAGCCGCCGCAGGTCGTCGAGCTCCGCCAGCGAGACCCCGCCCTCCTCGACCCGCAGGATCATCGTCCGGCCTTCCCGGCGTAGAACGAGGCGAGCTGGGTGTCCTCGCCGTGCGCGGCGAGCACGGACGCGGTCAGCAGCCGGGGCTGCTGACCCGTGGAGTCGAGCAGCTGCCGGTTCGACACGGCTCGGCGGTAGTACAGATGGGCCGGGTGCTCCCACGTGAACCCGATGCCGCCGTGCAGGTGGATCGACTCGCGGGTGATCTCGGCGGCGACCCGGCCGCAGTACATCCGCGCGACGGCCAGCCCGGCCAGCGACTCCGGCCGCCGGCCGATCGCGTCGTTGTGCTGCACCGAGCGCACCGCGACCGACAGGGCGGAACGCGCCCGCTCCAGCGAGACCAGCAGATCGGCGCACTTGTGCTTGACCGCCTGGAACGAACCGATCGGCCGGCCGAACTGGGTGCGCACCTTGACGTAGTCGACCGCCATCTCCAGCGCGCGCTCGGCGGCGCCCACGCACTCGGCCGACATGCCGAGGATCGCGCCCTGGCGGATGGCCGCCACCCCGGCGCGGGCGCGGTCCTGCTCCGCGAGCAGCTCGGCTCGGGCGCCCGCCAGGCGTACCGCGCCCATGCGGCGGGTCAGGTCGAGCGTGGACAGCGGGACGATCTCGACGCCGGGGTCGCTCGCCTCGACCCAGAAGAACGCGTGGAACCCCTGGTAGTCGGCGAGCACGAGCAGGGCGTCGGCCACGGTCGCGTCGACCACGCAGGGCAGCTCGCCGCTGATCTCGAAGTCTCCACCGGCGGCGGCCTTGGCGTGCGGGTACTCGAGCGGGAACTTCTCCTCGATGGGCAGCACCGGCACCGCGACGAGGTCACCGGCGGCGATACGCGCGAGCCGCCCGCGGTTCGCCTCGTCGTCGGCGAGGGCCACCAGCGCCGCGGCCACCAGCGAGGTGGTCAGGAACGGGCCGTCGTCGAGCGCCCGGCCCAGCTCGGTGTGGACGGCGACCTCCTCCGCCAGTCCCATGCCCGCGCCGCCGAACTCCTCGGGAATCCGGACGCCGGGCAGCCCCAGCTCGCTCGCCTGGCGCCGCCAGCGATCCCGGTCGAGCCGCCGGACCTCGTCGGGGTCGAGCGCCCCGCCGCGCAGCGCGGCTCCGGGGTCTCGTTCGAGGTGATCGCGGACCACCCGCCGCAACTGCTCGATCTCGTCCATGCCTAGGCACTCTTCTCGCTCACCGGGCGCTCCTCGCGCGGAAGACCGAGCACTCGCTCGGCGAGGATGTTGCGTTGAATCTCGTCACTGCCACCGGCGATGCGGTGCGACGGGGCGCTGAGCAGCAGCTGCGACCACGAGTACGTGCCCCAGGCGCCGGTGTCGGCGACCATCCGGTAGCCCAGGAGGCGGGCGGCGACGTCGGAGTAGTACTCCATGTCGTTGGTCGTCATGAGCTTGACCACGGATCCGGGGGCCGGCCCGCCGGCGTCCCGCAGCCGGGTGGCCGTCTCGTGGAGGACCTGCTCGCGCGCCCAGCACTCGGCCAGCAGGTCCTGGATGGCCGGGTCCTCGATGGCGCCGGTCGAACGGGCCAGGGCGAAGAGCCGGATGACCGGCTCGATCATGATGCCGTTGTGGGCCCGGCCGAGCACGGAGCGCTCGCTGCCGACCGTGGTCATCGCGATGTTCCAGCCGCCGTTCACCGGTCCGAGCCGCCGGGAGTCGGGCACCCGCACACCGTCGAGGAAGACCTCGTTGAAGTGCTCGGAGCCGGTCACCTGCCGCAGCGGGCGGACGTCGATGCCGGGGGAGTCCATGTCGATCAGGAACACGCTCAGGCCGCGGTGGCGGCTCTCCGGCGGCCCGGTGCGCACGAGGAGCTCGCCGAGCTGCGCGACGTGGGCGAAGGAGGACCAGACCTTCTGGCCGGTGACGATCCAGTCGTCGCCGTCGCGGACCGCGGTGGTGCGCAGGCTGGCGAGGTCGGAGCCGGCCTCGGGCTCGGAGAAGAGCTGGCAGCAGATCAGGTCTCCGCGCCAGATCCCCGGCAGGAACGCCCGCTTCTGCTCCTCGGTGCCGTGCGCCAGGATGGTCGGCGCCACGATCCCGTGGCTCACCATGTAGGTCGAGGTGGAGGGCACCTCGTACTCCGCGGCGATGCCGGCGACCAGCTCGACGTAGTCGTGGTCGAGCCCGCGCCCGCCGAGCTCCGCGGGACCGTCGAGCCAGGCGAGCCGCGCGTCGAACAGCTCCCGCTGCCACTGCTGGGCCCGCGCGACCTCGGCCGCCTCGGCGTCGGGCTGGGTGAGCCCGACGCCGACCACGTCGTCGTCGCCGACGCCGTGCAGCATGCCGCGCCGCTCGCGACGCCGGGCGCGGGCCGCGAAGAACGCGTGCGCCTCGGCGGCCACGGACTGATGCGTCGTGGGCGTGGTCATCGGCTCCTCCTGCGGGTTGCGCTCTGGTCCTGGTCCTGGTTCTGGTCCTCGTTCGGGCGGCCGTTCACACGCGGGCACCGTCGTCGGACTCGTCCGCCTCGCGGCCGAGGTAGGCGGACACGACCCGCGGATCCCGGGCGACCTCCTGGGGCGTCCCCCGGGCCAGCACGGCCCCGGCCTCGAGCACGGTGACCCGGTCACAGGTGCTGAGCACCAGGTCGACGTTGTGCTCGACGAGCAGGATGCTCATGTCCCAGTCCCGCGCGAGGGTCCGGATGAGCGTGCCCAGCTCGCGGGCCTCCTCGTCGCTCAGCCCGGCCGCCGGTTCGTCCAGCAGCAGCACCCGCGGGTCGGCCGCCACCGCCCGGGCGATCGCGACGAGGCGCCGCTTGCCGAACGCGAGCTCGCCCGGCTTGCGGTCGAGGTCGTCGGAGAGCCGGAACTCCCGGATGGCCGCGAGGGCGGGCGGCGTCAGCCGGATGCGGCCCGGCACGACGAGGTCGCTGACGTAGCGGCGGGCCCCGTCGTCGTCACACGCGACCGCGAGGTTCTCGCGCACCGACAGGTCGGCGAAGAGCTCCAGGGACTGGAAGGACCGCGCCATCCCGGCCCGGGCCCGGCGCCGCGCGCTCCACGGCGCGATCGACACGTCGTCGAGCCTGATCGTGCCGCGGGCGGGCCGCACGAAGCCGGTCAGCGCGTCGATGACCGTCGTCTTGCCGGCCCCGTTCGGGCCGATGAGGCCGTGCACCTCGCCGGGCACGAGCTCCAGCGACACGTCGTCGACGGCGACAACACCGCCGAACTGCACCCGCAGGCCGGACACGTGCAGGGTCCGCGACGGACGGCGGTCGTGCGCCGGCGTGACGGGCTCCTCCCGCTGCTTGCGGGGCCGGGACGGCAGGGCCGGAATGCGCAGGAGCCGGCCGATGCGGCGCACGAGGTGGGCGTTCATCTCGTAGAGACCGTTGCGGCCGCTGCGCAGGACGTAGAGCAGGAACAGGCCGCTGACCAGCGGCAGGTAGCTCTCCAGGTTGTCCACGCCGTGCAGGATCTGGGTGCCGACGCCGCCAGGCAGCAGCGTCGAGGCGAGCAGCGCCCCGCCGATGGTGCCGATGCCGCCGACGACCGCGACGCCGATGACGGTGATCGAGGTGAGCACGTCGAACTGGGCCGGGAGGACCGTGACGCCCTGGAAGGCCAGCAGGACACCGGCGAGCGCGGCGAGCGCCGAGGCGACGGCGAAGGCGTAGAGCTTGCCGACGAAGACGTTGACGCCGAGGGCCGCCGCCGCCCGCTCGTTGGACCGGACCGCGAGCAGGCGCCGCCCGACCCGGCCGCGGCGCAGGTTGGCCACGGCCAGGGCGCTCAGGGTCAGCGCGGCGAGCGTCACGAGCCCGTAGTTGTAGGGGTGCCTGATCGCCCCGAAGTCCCAGCCGAAGATCGAGGACTCGCCGATGCGGATGCCGACGTCGCCGCCGGTGAACTTGAAGTCGCTGAGCACCAGGCTGAACAGCACGATGCCCATGCCGAGGGTCGCGATGGCGAGGTTGATGCCCCGGGTCCGCAGCGCCGGCAGCGCGACCAGCACGCCGACGAGCGCCGCGGCCACCATCGCGCCGATGAGCGAGGGCAGGAAGCTCCAGCCCGCGCGGGAGACGAAGGTCGCCGCGGCGAAGGCCCCCGACCCGGCGAGCACGTACTGGGCCAGCGACAGCTGACCGGCGTATCCGGTGACCACGGTGACCGACAGGGTGAGGATCGCGAACGCCATCGTGACCGTCAGCGCCTGCGCCCACACGGGCGACACCACGAACGCGATCAGGAAGGCGAACACGCCGGCGACCACGACCGTCGGGATGACCCGGATGCGGCCGTCGCCGACGCTGGGCAGCCGTTCCAGCACGTGACTGCGCAGCGGCAGCGAGCTTCCGCGCAGTACCAGATAGGCCACGATGACGATGAAGGGCACGCTGTCGCCCCAGCCCGTCACCGTGACGAAGCGGGTCGTCAGGGACTGCACGACGCCGATCGCCAGCGCGCCGGCAAAGGCGATCGGGAACGAGACGAACCGCGCGAGCAGCGCGGCCGCGAGGGCCGGCACGATCAGCAGCGTGAGCTGCGTGGGCTGCAGGTAGGTGATCGGGCCGATCAGCGCGCCGGCGAGGGCCGCGATGCCGGTCGCGAGCGCCCAGTTGGCGATCGCGATCCGGTCCGGCGAGTGGCCCAGGCTCGCGACCGCCCGCTGGTTCTCCGCCATGGCGCTGGCCACCCGGCCGAACGACGTCCAGCGGAAGACGGCGTACAGCGCCGTCGTGAGCCCGGCCCCGATCAGCAGGATGATGAGCCGGTCGACGCCGAGGACCGCGCCGGGCAGCGGCTCCACGGCGTTGGTGGGCAGGAACGAGGGCACGCTGATCGGGCCCACCCCGTAGCGCAGCACGGCCGCGGCCTGGAGCGTGAGCAGCACGCCCAGGGTCGCGATCACCCGCTCGATCGGCGAGGAGGTGCGCATCGGCCGCAGGATCAGGTACTGCACGGCGACCCCGAGCAGGACGCCGACCGCGGTGGCGGCGATGACGGCGGGGATCGCCGGCCAGCCGGCCGACACGCGGAACTCGTAGTACGCGTAGCCGCCGACCATCACGAACGAGCCCTGCGCGAAGTTCACGATCCCGGAGCCCCGGTAGATCAGCACCAGCCCCTGGCCGAGGAGGCTGTAGATCGCGCCGATGCCCAGGCCGAGCAGCAGGAACTGGACGATTTCCACGATCACTCCGTTCCTGGGGCGGTGGCGTCACCGAGGTAGAGGGACTCCACGGCCGCGATGCCGTCGGCCGCGTTCCCGGCCGCCGCGACGGCACCGCGCCGCAGGAGATACCAGCGGTCGGCGACCGCCATGGCCCGGCGGGCCTGCTGCTCGACCAGCAGCACGGCCACCCCGTCCTGGTCGGCCGCCCGCCGCAGCGCGGCGAACAGGCGGTCGACCACGAGCGGAGCGAGACCGAGGGACAGCTCGTCGAGCAGCAGCGCGACCGGGTTGGTCGCCAGGGCGCGCGCCAGCGACAACATCTGCTGCTCGCCGCCGGACAGCAGCCCGGCCCGGGTCGCCAGCAGCGGTTCGAGCTCGGGGAAGAGCTCCAGGGCCCGTTCGATGCGCCCCGACCCGAGCAGCAGGTTGTCGCGCACCGACATGCTCATGAGCACCGATCGCTCCTCGGGAACGAAGCTCATGCCCATGCGGGCGCGCACGTGGAGCGGGGCCGTCGTGGCCTTCCCGCGCCACCGCACCTCACCCCCGATCGGCGGCAGTTCGCCGGCCGCGGTGAGGATCGTCGTCGACTTGCCGGTCCCGTTGGCCCCGAGCAGCGCGACGATCTCGCCGCGCATCACCTTGAGGTCGACGTCGCGCACCACAGCCAGGTCGTCGTACCCCGCACTCAGTCCGCGCAGCTCGAGGACGGGTGCGTCCTCGGCCGCCACTGCCGCCGCCGGGTTCATCTACTTGGTGCCCAGCGGATCGATCGCGTCGCCGTCCTGCTTCAGCGTTCCGCCGGTCGCCTCGGAGACGTAGACCTTGAAGGTGGGCACCCGCGGGTAGTTCTGCACGACCGGCGGGTTGGGGATGCCGGCGTAGTCGGGCACGGTGCCCAGCACGATGGGCTTGTCGAGCTTGTCCAGCAGGCCGGTGATCGCGGCGGCCGAGACATTGCCGCCGAGCCGCTTCACGATCTCGACGAGGAACGTGATCGAGCTCCAGGTGCCCAGGGAGCCGTTGTCGGTCACGGCCTCCGGGTGGTACTTGGCCATGTCGTCCAGGAACTGCTTGACCTGCGGGATCGAGGTGTTGGTCACGGGCACCGCGGACGACGTGATGAACACGTTGTCCGCGAGGTCACCGAGCGCCTTCTGGTCGGCGGGCTTGAAGATGTTCGCCAGGGTCGCGATGTTGCCCTTGAAGCCGGCCTGGCGGACCGCCCGGATGATCCGGGGCGCGTCGGTCGCGGTGGAGGCCACGGCGATGGCGTCGGGCGTCTTGGCCAGGGCCGAGGAGGCGACGGCGCTGAAGTCGGGCGCGCCGAGCGGGGCCAGGATCCGGTACGACTGGGCACCGCCCGCCTTCGCCCCGTTGGCGATGTCGTCGGCGGCGGCGTAGGCGGCGGCCGCGTCGGCGACGATCACCGCGATGTTCTTGCCGCCCTTGTTGGCCAGCAGCCGGCCGAGGCCGACCTGCATCGACTGGGTGCCGCCGGTGATCGGGTACGACACCTTGCTCGTGCCCTCGGTGGGGCCGCCCGATCCGGCGCCGGCCAGCCAGGGAATCCCGGCCGCCTCGAGCACCGGCAGCTCCGCGGGCGCCTGCGAGCTGGCCGCGCCGACGACGGCGACGACGCCGTCACTGACGGCCTGGCGGGCACAGGCCGCACCGGTGTTGGCGTTGTAGGCGTCGTTGCAGAACGACACCTCGATCTTCCGGCCGTCGATGCCGCCGGCGGCGTTGATGGACTGCACGTGCGCGTCGAGACCGGCCTTGGCGTCCTTCAGCGACAGGTTCGGGCTTTCGAAGGTCCCGATCTGCATGATCTTGATCGGGCCGGTGTTGCTGGCGGCGGAGCTGGGCTGGTCCTCACCTCGGCAGCCGGCGAGGCCGGCCGCGAGCGCGAGGGTGGCTAACGGGACGAGGACATGGCGGGGTGAGGGGAGGGGCATGTCGGTCCTTTCGGAGTATCCGAGCTGTCTCCGTTGTGGAGAGGGGTGTGCAGCACGGGACCAAGTCAGCGCAGGCTCTGGATGTTCACGCCGGCGGGCAGTTCGCGGCCGGAGTCGGAGTACGCCTTGGAGATCGCCGCCTGGGCCAGTGGCTTGTAGGACGGTCGCTTCTCGGTGACGACACGGGCGGACCGCTGGGCGGCCGCGAGCGTGCCCTGGAAGTGCGGCATGACGTAGCGGGCGAAGAGCTCGAGGCTGGTGAGCGCCTTCTCCCGGCTCGCCCAGTCGTGGGTCATGATCATGAATCCGCCGAAGCCGCCGGTCTGCTCGAGCATGCGCTCGATCGCCGCGATGGCGTCCGCGGGGGTGCCGATGATGGAGCTGTCGTCGGCGATCTCGTCGGCGAGGGTGTAGTCGTTCTCCAGGCCCAGCACCGGCTTGAAGTAGTTCTCCCGCTCCTCGGCCCGGCCCCGCTCGACGTCGTGGATCGCCTGCTCGCGGTCCTCGGCGAGATGGACCCGCACGACCATCCGCCACTCGTCGCGGCTGATGGTCGTGCCGGCGTCCTTGGCGGCCTGCTCGGCGATCTCCCACTGGGCGCGCATGTCCTTCTTGCCGCCGATGAACCCGGCGCTCAGCGACAGCACGCCGACGCCGTGCTTGCCGGCCGTGGTCACGCCCGAGGGCGAGGTCGTGCTGGCCACGGCGATCGGGACGCCCTTCGGGTTGAGCGGCAGGAAGGCCAGCTGGGCCTCGCGCAGCTCGAACCACTCGGTGGATGCGGTGACGGTCTCGCCGTCGAGGAGCTTGATGATCACGTCCAGCGCCTCGTTCATCCGGGACCGCTGGGTCACCGGCGCGATGCCCATCATGTCGGCGTCGGAGATGAGCGCGCCCGGCCCGACGCCGAGCATCGCGCGGCCGTAGCTGAGGTGGTCCAGCAGCACGGTGCGGTCGGCGACCAGCAGCGGGTGGTGGTACGGGAGGCTGACCACGCCCGTGCCGAGCCGGATGCGCGAGGTGCGCACGGCCGCCGCCGCCAGGGCCATGAACGGGTCGGCGATCCGCTCGACGCCGGTCGAGTGGTGCTCGCCCACCCACGCCTCGTCGAAGCCGAGACGGTCGGCCAGCTCGATGAGCGCCAGGTCGTGGCGCAGGGAGAGCGTCGGACTGTCGTCGTTGGCGTGGAACGGGGCGATGAACACACCGAAGGTCATGGGCGCCGGGCGAGCCATGGAGATCTCCCTCATAAGCGGTCGTCGATCGAGAGCGGAGAAGAGTGGCGACCGGGCGTGTGACACCGGTCTCAAGCAAGTGAGTGCTGAATCTACTCAGAAACTCGGCAAGCGCAAGAGACTCCCGGAAACATGTTGGTCACCGTCCTGTCGCGGGCGCCGGTGGGGATATGCACGGTTCTCGACGTGCGGGGCGGTGGCACGACGCTCGGTGGCGTACCTGAATCTATTCAGATTCGGGGTGGCATTTCCCACACGGGGGCGTTATGGTTCTCCGGCGTTCACCGGGGAGCACGAGCGACGGAAGGCGGCGGCATGCAGGATCTGCCTGACGAGCCGGATGCGGCGCGCAGCAGGCGCCTGGAGCGGGTCGCCGCCAACCTGCGGGGCGCGGTGCGGCGCCAGGACGGCCGGGAAACCCCGGTCGGCCCCCGCGCCATGCGGACCCGCAAGAAGCTGCTCGACGTCGCCGAGCAGCTCTTCGCCCGCGACGGCTACGGCAACGTGTCCCTCGGGGACATCGCGCAGCAGTCCGGGGTGAGCCTGGGGACCGTCTACCAGTACTTCGCCGACCGCGACGACATCGTGGCGACGCTCGCCGGCGAGAGCGCCCTGCGGATGCTCAACCTCGGCGCCGACTTCTGGGACGCGGCGACCGGCCGGCTCGGCCTGCGCCGGGCGATCAGCGCCATCGTGACGACCCAGTGGGAGAACCGCGACTTCTTCAGCCTCTGGGAGACCGCCAGCCACAGCGACGCCCGGCTGGCCGAGCTGCGCCGGGAATGGGTCGGCAACTTCCGCCACTCCTTCGCACGCTCGCTGGCGCGCGGCATGAAGAGCGGGCACGTGCGATCGGGCCTGGACCCGGAGGAGACGGCGCGCGCCATGAGCCTCATGGTGAGCGCGTACTGCTACGACGCCTTCGTCGCGGACCCGCCCGACCCGCCCCTGGACCCCGAGGGCGTGATCGACCACCTCACAACCCTGTGGGCGGACGCGATAGGGCTGCGCGAGGACCGCGAGCTGCGGCCCGGCGACGGGTGAGGTCGCACCGATGGAAAGGACCGAGATGTCGCTTGAGACCGCCCGCCGTCCGCCCGGCTCGCCCGACGACCCCGCCTGGTTCCGTCACGTTCTCGGGCAGTACCCCACCGGCGTCTGCGTGATCACCGCGCAGCCGCAGGAGGGCCCGCCGATCGGCATGGTCGTCGGCTCCTTCTCGTCGGTGTCGCTGAACCCGCCGCTGATCGGGTTCTATCCGAGCGTCACGTCGGAGACCTGGCCGCACCTGCACCAGGCCGGCAACTGGTGCGTCAACATCCTCGCCGCCCACCAGTCCGACGTGTGCCGCCGGATCGCGACGGCGCCGCTCGCCCAGCGCTTCGAGGGCATCGCCTGGCGGCCGGCCCCGTCGGGCGCCCCGATCATCGAGGGCGCGGTGGCCTGGATCGACTGCGTCCCGGTCGCCGTGCACGACGCCGGCGACCACAAGATCGCGCTGGCCGAGGTACGCCACCTCGACACCGCGAGCACCGAGCTGCCGCTGCTGTTCTTCCGCGGCGGCTACGGCAGCTTCACGCCGCTCACGCTGACCGCCTACGACCCGGACATGAGCCTCACCCGCCCGCTGCGCCACTTCGAGCTCATCCGCTCGATCGCGCAGGAGCTGCCCGACAACGGCCTGCGCTGCCTGGTGACCGCGCGGGTGAGCGACAGCGTCGTCGTGGTCGGCCAGCTCGACCCGCCGTCCGCGTCGGCCGCGGCGCAGCCCACCACGCTGGTCGGGCAGCGGCTGCCCTTCCGGCCGCACGGCCCCTCGATCTTCGAGGCCTGGGCGCCCGCGGCGGAGCAGGAGGCGTGGGTCGCCAGATTCGCGCCGGACTCGCAGGAGGCCGAGATCCGGGCCCTGGCCCGCATCCGTGAGCGCGGGTTCTCCATCGGCCTGGGCAGCGAGGGCCACCGGCGCTTCGCCGCGGCGCTCGAGCGGCTCGCCGCCGAGCCCGGCACCGTGCCCAACGAGGAGCTCGACGCCCTGGTGGCGTCCCTCGACTACGAGCCCCCGGAACTGTCCGACGAGGTGCTGGCGCAGGCGCGCGTGATCTCGGCTCCGGTCTTCGACGGCGCGGGGAACCCGGTCCTGGCGCTCACCGTCTTCGGCTTCAAGGCCAGGCCGGATGTCGTGCGCGAGGCGATCGCCGCGGTCACGGGCTGCGCCGCGAAGGCGACGCGCTCGCTGGGGGCCTGATCAGGCCCGGCCCGCGGCCCTGCGCCCGCGCGTCACCCGGCGGCGTACGAGCACCACGGCCGCCGTCACCGCCGCGAGCGGCACCAGCAGGCACAGGCCGAGCTGCCCGAGCACCGACCACCGGGCCGGCAGCATCGAGGCCGGGGGCACCGGCCCGCCGAACTCGCCGTCGCGGATGAGGTCCTGCGCCACGTCGATCGAGCTGACGTGGGCCGGCGGGTCGAGCACCACCCGCGGATCGGCGCCCGGGCGCAGGGTCAGCACCTTGACGTGCTTCGTCTGCGACCAGCCGGTCTCGTCCAGGCCGGAGACCAGGGCGGTTTCGGCCTCGTACTGCACCACGACCAGCGCATCCCCGTGCCAGCCGAGCGCCCGCACGGCCGCACCACCGACCGCCGGCACCGCCGGCCCGCCGCGTTCGGCGCCCGTCGCGGCGTCGAGGTAGGACACGGTCCAGCGCCGCTCGGCGAGCTGGGCCGGGTCGCAGTCGTCGGCACAGCCGGTCATGGTGAGCACGGCGATCGCGCTGCCGTCCGCCGTGTACGCGCCGGACCCCGCGAGCCTCCGGGCTCCGAGGTCGCGGCTCCATCGGCGCTGACCGTTCGCGTCGAACGCGCGCAGTTCGCTGCCGCCCCCGGTGGAAAATGCCGCGACGAACGAGGCGCCGTCCGGGGCGAAGGCCGCGGCCCAGGCGAACCGGTTGACGTCCCGCGGTGCCGCGCCGTCGATCGACAGCTCGGTGCCGCTGCCGAGGTCGACCAGGGTGAGCTGGGAATGCTCGCCGATCCGGTGCTGGACGAGGACGGCGCCGCTGTCCGGGCGCCAGGCCGCGACCTCGTAGCAGCAGGCCGCGGGGCCGTTGCCGTAGCCGCGGCTGCGGCCGGTGCGCAGGTCGGTGACGACGAGCCACCCCGCCGGGCCGTCATGCAGTTCGCTCTGGGCGACGAGGTGGCCGTCGGGGGAGAGGCGGACGTCGAGGCCGGCCCGCTGCTTTCCGGTCGGGTACCGCAGCGTCCGGTAGTCGCCGCCGCGGCCGACGACGGCGAGCTTGCCGCCCTCGGTCTCGAACGGGTCACTGCCCAGGCCGAGGCTGTCCCCGCCGAAGAGCACGGAGGCGCGGCCGGGCGGTGCCGCGCCGACCGTCGCCTGCCAGGGGTACGGCCGCTCGACGCTTGCCGGAATCACCGCCGTGGCGCCCTCGGCCGGCTGCGCACCGCCGCCGAGACCCGGCAGCACGGCCACGCCCACCAGGCACAGCAGGGCCGTTGCGGCCCCGGCGATCCGTCCCTGGTACCGCCGCCGGCGCCCCCGCCGCCACACGTCCCCGGGCAGCCGGGCCGGTGGCATCCGGTCGCCGATCTCCCGCAACGCCTCACGCAAGGACGCGGTCACGACATCACCTTCGTCAGGTCGGCCAGCTCGGGCGCCTTGGCCCGCAGCGTGGCGAGGGCATCGCGGGTCTGGCTCTTCACGGTCGAGACCGAGCAGCGCATGACCTCGGCGGTGGCCGCCTCGGTCAGATCCTCGAAGTACCGCAGCACCAGCACCGTGCGCTGCCGCGGGGCCAGCAGGGCCAGCGCCGCCTGCACCGCCAGCGCGGTGGCGACCCGATCGCTGCCGTCCGGCATGGCCTGTTCCGGCGGCTCCGCGGTGAGGCGGGCGTGCCGCCAGCGCCGCCGCCACAGCGACACGTGCTGGTTGACCATCGCCCGTCGCACGTACGGGTCCGGGTCACCGCCGGCGATCACCCGTTCCCAGCGCGCGGCCACCCTGATCAGGGTCACCTGCACCAGGTCCTCCGCGGTGTGCCGGTCCCCGCACAGCAGGTACGCCAGCCGCGACAACGCCGCGAGCCGGCCCGACACGTACGCGTCGAACGAGTCCTGCGCCTGCATCACACCTCCCTGAAGGCATACACGCTGACACAGGCCCCGCCGGGTGGGTCGGCCGGGCAATACGCCTTTCCGGTTTTCGATCCGCCCCTTTTGACGCTCGAATACCGGCCCGAGAAGACCTCGTCCGGCGTGCAGCGCACCACGACCAACACCGACGACGCCGCGGGACGCATCGCCACCGAGACGGTCACCGCGACCGTCGGGTCGACGCTGCCGCAGCGGCGGACCAGTTACGACCCGGCCTCGGGTCAGGTCAGCAACGTGCAGTGGTTCAACACCGGCACCGGGCCTGGTGATCACCCAGACCTCGTCGGTGTACGACACCCTGGGCCGCCTGACGTCCTACACGGACTCCGCGGGCGCCCAGACCATCAACACCTACGACCTGTTCTCGCGGCTCGCGACCGTCAACGACGGCCTGGCCACCCGCACCTACACCTACGACCAGAGCGGGGAGAACCGCGGCCTGCTGACCCAGGTCGTCGACTCCCAGGGCGGCACGTTCACCGGCACCTACGACGCCGAGAAGCGGCTGGTGACCGAGGGCCGGCCCAACAGCATCGCCGTGACCCGCGCCTACAACGAGGTGGGCACGCCGACGACGGTGACCTCCACCGCGAGCGACCGCACCTCCCTCGCGCTCTACAACCCGGGCACCGGCGGCGTCTGCCAGTCCACGACCGTGGCGAGCACGCGGACCTGGACCTACGACACGGCGAGCCGGTCCAGCAGCGCCGGGTACGTCTACGACGCGCTCGGCCGGGCCACCACGGTGCCCGCCACCGACACCCAGTCGCCCGGCGCTGGCAACCTGACGGCGACGTACAACGTCAACGACCTCGTCAGCACGCTCACCCAGAACGGCGGGACGAGCAGCTTCGTCATCGACGTCGACGGCGCGCGCTGCAGCGGATGGAACGACGGGGTCAACCTCCACGTCAACCAGTACCCGAACGCCGGGACCGACAACCCGGCCTGGACGAACGAGGGCGACGGCACCTCCACCCGCACCCTGGTCGGCGTGGGTGGCCTGACGGGCACGGCGGGCAGCGGCGGGATCACCTGGCGGCTGACCGACGTCTCCGGCGACGTGGCGGGCACCGTCGCCGCCGGGGTGGGGCTCGACAGCACCAGCGAGGCCACCGAGTACGGCGCGCTGCGCAACCCGACCCAGGTCGGCACGGTGCGCTACGCCTGGCAGGGCGGCGCGCGGCGGGCGGCGGACCAGCCGGGCGGCATCGTGCTCATGGGCGTGCGGCTCTACAACCCGGCCACCGGGGCGCTTCGTGCACAACCACAGCAACCGCTGGCTGGTGATCGCCAACGAGCGCAACGGCCGCGGCTGGACCTGGTTCCTCGGCCCGCACCGCAACTCCAACGCCTGGCCCACCTACGTGGTGGATGTAGACTCATTCACCTCGCCCGATCACTGGTTCTTCTATCTGGGCTTCCACCGGCCCTGGAGTTGGGTGAACATCCACGCCCACGTCTGGATCGGCTGACCCGTGCGTGACAGCAGTCCGCTGAACTGACCGAGCCGGCCGCGGCTCGCCCTGAGAGGAAACGAAGACGACGATGGCCACCACCACTGCCGTACCCGCCGTCCGGGCGCGGACCGGTCTGGTCCAAACCATCGCCGCCGGCGTCTCCGCCCTCACGGTGGCCGCGGCCGGCGCAGCCCTCGGCGCCTGGCTGGGCTGGCTCGGTGCGCCGGCCCTGCCGTCCGACGCGGAGGTGCTGGCCATGGTCCAGCCCGCCGCGCCGGACGCGCGCTTCACCACCGTGGCGCGCCACGAGGCGCCCTTCGCCTTCGAGCACGCGCCCGGCCCGATGACCTGGCTCATCGGCGACGACGACTACAACGCCGGCGGCGTGGTCCTGACGGCCGGGGTGTCGCAGCAGACGCTGCGGTCCGGCCTGGCCGCGCAGGGCTGGCACACCAGCGACGACCCCGACTACGAGGGCATCGCCGCGAGCAAGGGGCAGTGGTCGGTGCGGGCGTACCCGGCCGAGGTCGACGGCTCGCCGACCGACTCGCGCGTGGCCAAGGTGCTCGCGGTGGACTTCGGGCGGGCCGAACCCGGCCTCGTGACCCCGCTCGCCATCGCCGGTCTCCTGCTGGGTCTGGCCGCTGGGTGGCTGCTGGCGCACCGGGCCCGGCGCGCGCCACTGGTCGCCGGGCTGCTCCTGCTGCTGCCGGGCACGGTCTTTACGATCGGCGACCTCATCGCCGCGTGGTTCCTGCCCGCCGACGTCACGCCGCCCGCGCTGTGGGGCGACTACCTCTTCTTCGGCATCCGCGCGCTCGCGACGGCCGGTCTGGTCGCTCTGGCCGTTGCCGTGGTGCTCGGCCTGCGCCGCGGGCCGAGCCGCGTCGAGGGTCCCGTTTCCGGCTGAGCCGGGTGGCCCCGGCGGCGGACCAGGATGAAGGCCGCCGCCAGGGCCGCGCCGGGGACGGGCCGGCGATTCGAGTACGAGGGTCAGCGGCTGGGCTGCCCGCTGCCGGGGCACTCGCCGGAGCCCGGGCCGGCGCCGTCGGGCTGGTGGGCGGGCGTGGGGGAGCCGGCGTTCACGTGGACGCGGGCGCCGCACTTCGGGCAGCGGCTGATGGCCTGCGTGGCCGTCGACGACATGGCGGTACACCTCCGATGAAAACGGCAAAGCCGGACCCTGGTAGTAGTGCCCAGGGTCCGGCCGGCCGGAACATCTTTCAGCCCGCGGCGAGGGCCAGCATCTGCTTGATCTGCTGTTGGCGGGACAGCTGCACCCGCTCCGCCAGCTGCTTGACCGTCACGTTCTGGCCGGTCGTGGCCAGCTGCTGGGCCAGCTCGACCGCGTTGTGCTGGTGCGCGATGAGCAGGTTGAGGAACTTCGTCTCGAAGTCGGCCCCGGTCGCGTCCTGCAGCGCCTGGATCTCCTCCGGTCCGGTCGCCGGCCGCCCGCCGTGGGCCGCGTGCAGGGCCGGGTCGGAGACCTCGGTCTGCGGCACGTTCCACGCCTGCAGCCAGCGCTGCATGGTGCGGACCTCCTCGGCCTCGACCACGTCGATGGCGCCGGCCAGGTCGACGACCTCCTCGCGCACGCCCTTCTGCTGGCCCAGCTTGAGCATCTGCCGGCCCTGCTGCTGGTGGGCGATCATCATCTGCAGGAACATCACGTCGAAGTCGTTGTGCGGGCCGGCCGCGGTGACCGCGTCCGCCTCGGCGATGCCCTGGCTGGCCGAGAGCTCTGGCACGGGCGTGGGCTTCGCGCCGCAGGCGGTCACCGCGAACAGCAGCAGGACCGCGATCACCAGGCGCTTCACACCGGAAGCCAGAGGGCGAGGGTGTAGATCGGCTCCCACGTGTAGATCGAGCGGTGGGACTGGCGGCATTGATACTGCTTGCCGTTGTACGTCACCACGTCCCCGACGTGATACAGCGTGTCCGGCGCCCAGTCCGTAGTGCCCTTCGTCGGGCTCGCGCCGGCGGTCTTCGTCGGAGTCGCGCTCTTCGTTGGAGTCGGCGTGGGCGTGATCGACTTTGTCGGAGTCGGCTTAGGTGTGGGAGTCGAACCACCGCCCGCGCCGCCGATCTGCACGTCGATGCAGTTGTAGAAGGCGTTCGCGGTGTCCGCGATGTTCCACACGGCCAGGATCTTCTGCCGCCCGCTGAACCCGGCCAGGCTGACCTGCTGCGACACCGTGGCGTTGGGCTGCTTGCCGCCGTCGTCGAACTGGGCGATCTGCTTGTCGCCGATGAAGTACTGCCACGTGCTCGTCGAATGCCGGGCGGTGAGCACCCAGTTGAACGTGACCGAGGTGCCCACGGCGGTCGCCGGCCAGTTGCGGCTGTCGTCGCTGAGCACCGAGAAGCGCGCGTTGCCGCCGTCGCAGCTGCGCAGCCCCTTCGGCCCCTCGACGCTCTGCGGCTCGTACTGGATCGCGCCGCAGTCGGAGACCTTGCCCTGCGCGCACAACGCCTGCCGGCTCGGCGGCGAGGACACGTATCCGTGGGCCGAGGCCGGCTCGGCGTAGACCAGCGTCCCGGCGGCGGCGGCACCGAGGGCGACCAGCGGGTACAGCACCGTTCTGCGCATTGTCGAACACCATTTCTCTCGGGTGCGCAAAACGTATCCGAGCTGCGCTTAAGGACGCCTCGTACGATTTGCAAATCCGGCCTAACGCCCGTTTATGCTGTTGTTAATCAGGGCCGGGCTGGCATGATCGCGACCATGTCGCTCACCACCGTGCTGCGCGCCGCGCAGGTCGCCCGGGTCCTGGCCGCCAGCTGCGTCGGGCGGCTGCCGCTGGGCGCGGCCCCGGTGGCCCTGCTGCTGTACGCGCGCGAGAGCCTCTCCATCGCCGCCGCCGGCCTGCTTGTGGGCGTCTACACCGCCGGCCTGGCGGTGGGCGGCCCCGTCCTGGCGCGCATCGCGGACCGGCTCCGCCAGCCGCCGGTCATGCTCGCCGGCGCCGCCGTGTCCACGCTCGGCTTCGTGGTGCTGGTCCAGGGCGTACCGCTCTGGGCGGCGCTGATCGCCGTGCTCCTCGCGGGCCTGGGCGCCCCGCCGTTCGAGGCCGGCCTGCGGGTGCTCTGGCGGAGCCTGCTCGACGAGGAGCAGGTCCCCACCGCGTACACCCTCGACATCGCCGTGCAGGAGCTCATCTTCATCTTCGGCCCGCTCGTCGCCGGCGTGGCGGTGGCCCTCGGCGGCGGTACGGCCGGCGTCCTGGCCACCGCCGCGCTCCAGCTGCTCGGCACCGTCTGGTTCGTGACCACCCCGGCCGTGCGCGCCTGGCGCGGCGAGCCCGCGGAGCGGCACTGGGCGGGCGCCCTGCGCTCGGGCCCGCTGCGGCTGCTGCTGACCGCGGTGGTCCTGATCGGCGCGGGCGTGGGCTCGCTGCCGGTGGCGATGCTGGATTACGCCGAGTCGGTCGGGCACCGCTCGTTCTCCAGCTGGCTGCTGGCCGCGCAGGCCTTCGGCGCGCTCATCGGGGGCCTGGTGAACACCCGCGTGCGGGTGGACGCGCGCCGGCTGCCGCTGCTGGGCACCCTGCTCGGCCTCGGCTACGTGCCGCTGCTGCTGACCCCGTCCCCGGCCGCGCTCATGGTGCCGCTCGCCGTGCTGTGCGGCCTGTTCCTGCCGCCGCTGCTGGCCGGAGCCTTCCTGACCGTGGACCGCATCGCCCCGGCGGGCACGGCCGCGGAGGCCTTCGCCTGGGTGGCCACCGCCTTCTCGGTCGGGGCCGCGGCCGGCGCGGCGATCGACGGCGCCATCCTGGACGCGGTGACCTCGACGCGCGCGGGCTTCATCCTCTCGCCCGTGGTGATCCTGCTGGCCGTGCCGTGGCTGCGCCCGGTCGCCCGCCACGCGCCTGGCGGGTTTGTCCAAGACGGGGCCGGTGCCGGTGCGAGAGGTTGAGGGCATGGACAAGCACCAGCTGACAGTCGCGGCCGCCCCCGTCATGCTCGACCTCCTCGGGCGGATCGCGCCGGAGGATCTCGACCGGCCGACGCCGTGCGGGGAGTGGGACGTGCGCGCGCTGCGTGCGCACCTGCTCGAATGGGGGCCGTCGCTCGAGGGGGCGGCGCGCAAGGAGGCGGTGCCGCCCGGCGGCGGTGACGGGGACGTGCGCGCGCAGGTCGAGCGGCTCGCGGCGGCGTGGGGTGAGCCGGGGGCGTGGACCGGCGAGACGGTCATGGCCACGGTCGAGCTGCCCGCGGATCTCGTCGGCGGGATGGTGCTCGGCGAGTTCGTGCTGCACGGGTGGGACCTGGCGCGGGCGCTCGGCGTGCCGATCGCGTTCGGGGACGACGTGCTCGAAGCCATGTACGCCGAGGTCGCCCGCTCCGCCGAGCAGGGCCGGGCGATGGGCGTCTACGGGCCCGAGGTCCCCGTCGCGGCAGAGGCGCCGTGGTTCGCGCGCGTGCTCGGGCTCAGCGGGCGCGACCCGAACTGGGAGAGCGGCGGGCCCGAGTAGCGGGTTCGACGCCGCTGAAGGTCTCGACCACGGAGCAGGCGTCGCTCAGCGGGTCGTGGGTGTCGATGTTGACGGCCACGGCCCGCAGCATCTCCCGGAAGCGGCCGCGGTCCTCGTCCGGCAGGGCGCCCAGCACCCGGTCCTCGACGTGGCGCAGCTTGCGCTGCAGGTCGCACAGGGTCGCGCGGCCCGCCTCGGTGGCCAGGACGCGCCGCGCGCGGCGGTCGGCCGGGTCCGGCTTGCGCTCGATCAGGCCGGCCTTCTCGAGGTCGTCGAGCAGGTAGGTCATGACGGTCCGGTCGATGCCCAGCTTGTTGGCCAGGGCGAGCTGGGTGCAGGCCGCCCCGTCGACCGCGGAGGTCAGGACCTGGTAGCCGCGCGGGCCGCCGGGCACGTCGGCGATCACCGACTGGGCGCCCTTCGCGTAGCCGCGCAGCAGCACGCCCAGCGCCCAGCCGAGGTCCGCCTGGAGCTCGACGTGCGAGTCAGCCGCGTGCGTCATGTCAGCAATGATAAGCAGGTCACGCACTCTTGCCACCAGATGTTCTGTGGAGCAGACTTTCTCTCGTACAGCAGGACACCGTGGAGGTACCGCATCATGCATCTCTTCCGTCTCGACGCGAGCATCCGCACGACCGGGTCCGTGAGCCGCGCGCTCGCCGACACCGCCGAGCAGGCCTGGCTCGCCGAGCACCCCGGCGCCACCGTGACCCGCCGTGACATCGGGCTCGAGCCGCTGCCCGCCGATCTGTGGGCCCGCAACGCGCTGGCGGCGCAGAAGTCCCCCGAGGCGCTCGAGCTGGTCGACCGCCTCACCGCCGAGCTGCTCGACGCGGACGCGTACGTCTTCGCGGTGCCGCTCTACAACTGGGGCGTGCCGGCGAGCTTCAAGACCTGGATCGACCTGGTCCTGTTCAACCAGCGGTTCGGCGGTTACGGCGACCGCCCCCTCGCCGGGCGCCCGGCGGTGCTCGCGATGAGCCGCGGCGGCGGTTACGGACCGGGCACGCCGAAGGAGGGCTGGGACCACAACGGCCCCTACGTGCGGCGCGTCCTCGCCGAGGTGCTGCACCTCGACGTGCACGTGGCCGAGGCGGAGCTGACGCTCGCCGACGTCAACCCGGCGATGGAGCCGCTGCGCGGGCTGGCCGCCGAGCTGCTGAAGACCGGCCACGAGCACGCGGCCGAGCACGGCCGGCGCATCGCCGAGCTGGTCCGGGCGTAGATCAGGGTGTAGGCGCTCAGCCGCCGAGCGGCGGCAGGTTCTGGGTCAGCTCGATGGCCGTGTGCACCAGCGACTGCAGCCGCGCCGTGAGCGCGAGCAGGAGCTGGTGCGCGGCCGGCCCGGCGTGCACGGCGGCCTCGCGCAGCGTCTCGATGTCGCCCTGCACCTGGCTGAGCTGGCCGGTGAGGTCGCCCGCGCCGCGTTCGAGCGCGCCGGCCATGTCGGCCAGGCTCACGCCGTTGGCCTCCAGCGCCTTGATGGCCGCGATGCGCTCGATGCAGGAGGCGTCGTAGAGGCGGAAGTTGCCGGCCGTCCGCTCGGCCGACTCGATCAGGCCGAGCCCGGTGTAGAAGTCGACCGTGCGGGTCGACACGCCGGCCTGGTTCGCGAGTTCCCCGATCCGCAGCAGCTTTGACACGATCCAACCCTACAGTGCCGCGTGTTAGTGTGCCCGCCATGGTCTTCCGGAGCCTGCGCCGCGCCGCGCTGGGCGTGGGCGGCCCGGCCGTCGATACGGTACTCGATGATCCTGTGTGCCGCCCGGGGGAGTCACTCGCCGGAGCCGTGCACCTCACCGGCGGCGAGCGCGACGTCGAGATCGAGCGGATCGTGCTGACCCTGGTGACCCGGGACGGCTCCGAGACCCGTGAGCTGGGCCGTCACGAGCTGGCCGGGGAGTTCCGGCTGCGGGCGGGGGAGGCTCGGGCCGTACCGATGACGCTGGCTCTTCCGCTGGAAACGCCGATCACGCATGTGTATGGCGAGCGGGTCCCCGGCCTGGCCGTCGGGGTGCGCACCGAGCTCGAGGTCGCCTTCGCCCACGACCCCGGCGACCTGGACTTCGTGGCCGTGCACCCGCTCCCGGCCGAGGCCGCGGCCCTCGAGGCGCTGCGCACGCTGGGCTTCCGGCTCAACTCGGGCGACGTGTCGCAGGCGTTCGAGTTCTGGGTGGCGCCGCAGTACCAGCAGATCGCGACCGAAGTTGCTGTCGGCTTCACGACGGGAGCCGATTTCGTCGAGCTCGTGCTGGCCGGGACCGCCCGAACGCGGCGCGACCGGGGCGAACAGGTCGACTGGGCGGCCGAGGTCGACCGGCTGATGCGGCAGATCGGACAGATCCGACGATAGACCTCCACCTGACCGGCCCAGGGTGCCGGTCGCCCGACACGGTACCGTTAGGCGCACAGGGGTTGACAGCCTTTGACTACGGACTCGGGAGGCGGGGCATGCGAGAGCTCGTCGTGGTGGGTGTGCGTGCGCAGACCTGGCAGAGCCGTCCCGTGGTCCTGCTCAAGGACGAACCCACGGGCCGGCACCTGCAGCTGCCCGTGGAGGGCGGCCCGCGCAGCATGGACGAGCCGATCAGCGCGGAGCTGTTCCAGCGCGCGCTGATGGCGTTGAACGCGCCGCTGCGGGCGATCGAGGTCGTGGCCGCGCACGGGCCGTTCCAGCTGGTGCTGGGGCAGGGCATCCGGGTGCCGGCGGCGCCGCTGGAGGCGATCGCGCTGGCCCGGCACTGGGGCGTGCCGATCCTGACCACCGAGGAGCTGCTCAACACGGCCTCGGTCCAGGCGCCCGAGGGCCCGACCCAGCCGCTGGACCTGACCGCGCACATGGAGAAGCTGCCCTCGGGCCGCGCCACGCTGCTGATCCGCAAGGGCGCCGAGGCCGGGGCCGAGTTCGCCCTCGACGGCGACGTGGTGCGCTGCGGCCGCGACTCGGCCAACCAGATCGTGCTCGACGACAACACGGTGTCGCGCAAGCACGTCGAGTTCCACCGCAACGGCGGCGGCTTCGGCTACTCGATGCTCGACCTGGGCAGCCTCAACGGCACCTACGTCAACGGCGAGCGGGTCAAGAGCGCCAACCTGAACGACGGCGACGAGGTCCAGGTCGGCAAGTTCATGCTCATGTATCAGCTGCGGTAGCGGCTCACCAGCTCGACGGCTCGAAGTCCTTGAGGAAGCAGCCGTAGAGGTCCTCGCCGCGCTCGCCGCGCACGATCGGGTCGTAGACCCGCGCGGCCCCGTCGGCGAGGTCCAGCGGCGCGTGGAAGCCCTCCTCGTGCAGCCGCATCTTCTGCGGGTGCGGCCGCTCGTCGGTGATCCACCCGGTGTCGACGGCCGTCATGAGGATGCCGTCGTTGAGCATCTCCTCGGCGCTCGTGCGCGTGAGCATGTTCAGCGCGGCCTTGGCCATGTTGGTGTGCGGGTGGCCGGGCCCCTTGTACCGGCGGCTGAACTGGCCTTCCATGGCGGAGACGTTCACGACGTACTTGCGCCGCGCGGTCGCCGCCTTGAGCGCCGGCCGCAGCCGCGAGACCAGGATGAACGGCGCGGTGACGTTGCACAGCTGCACCTCGAGCAGCTCGAGCGGGTCGACCTCCTCGACCGTCTGCACCCAGCTGTTGGACGCGGCCAGGTCCGGCACCAGCCCGCCCGCGTCGATGGCGGTGAGCGCCGCGATCTTCTCGGGGGTCGTGTTCCGGCTGGTCAGCGCGAGCGCGGTGAGCGCGTCCGGCGCGATGAGCCCGCCCGCCCGCCCGGACTCGAGCACGAGCTCCGCGTCGGTCTTGTGGAACGTCACCACGTCGGGCATCGGGCCGTCGAGCATGAGCGGCGCGGACTCGGCGGCGACCAGGTGCGAGTAGGAGCCGGCGGTGCGCTTCACCGTCTGCGCCGCGTTGTTGATGAGGATGTCGAGCGGCCCCTGCGCGGCCACGTCGTCGGCGAGCGCGACGACCTGGGCCGGGTCGCGCAGGTCGATGCCGACGATGCGCAGCCGGTGCAGCCAGTCCGCGCTGTCCGCCATGGCCGCGAAGCGCCGCACGGCGTCGTTGGGGAACCGCGTGGTGATCGTCGTGTGCGCCCCGTCGCGCAGCAGCCGCAGCGCGATGTACATGCCGATCTTGGCTCGTCCGCCGGTGAGCAGCGCACGCCGCCCGCTCAGGTCCGCGCGCTGGTCGCGCCGCTCCCGGTTGAGCCTGGCGCACGGCGGGCAGAGCTGGTGGTAGAACGCGTCGACGTCGACGTAGCGCGTCTTGCACGTGTAGCACGAACGGGCGCGCTTCAGCCGCCCCGCGCTGGCCCCGATGGTCGGCGACACCAGCGCGATGCCCTGCGTCTCGTCGTCGATCCGCCCCGGCGCCCCGGTCGCGGTCGCCGCGGTGACGAGCCGGTCGTTCTCGGTGACGGCGGCCCGCCGCTCACTGCGGCGCTGCCGCTTGACGTGCTTGTAGAGGTGCGAGGTGGCCCGCCGCACGCGCAGCACGTCGGGGTGCTCGGGCGGCAGCTCGGCCAGCTCCTCGAACACGGCGAGGCAGATGGCCAGCCGCTCGGGATCGATGCCGGGGGCTTCTTCATGGGGGTCGTGCGGGGTCACGACGGGAACTGTACGCAACGCCCCCGCCACCACACCAAACAGAAACGGGTCCGGTCGGCGCCATTGCCTCCCGGACCCGCTGCTCCGCGGCTTCCGTCGTCCCCCGTGTGCGCTGTCCGGCACCCTCGACGGTTCCGCGTTGTTCTCGTGACCGGTTCAGTAAAGCCGACCCCCGCCGACAAATCCGACATATGCGCATAATGTGGCCGACGTTCCTTCTTTGGGGCTCCATGGCTCGGGTCCGCGTCAGCGGCGGACCGTCGCTCCCGCCAGGAATCCCGGCCTCCGCGGGGCAAGACCGCACCAGGCGCGGATGCTGGCAAAATGTGCCGGATGCGCGACCGCCGCGAGCTGGCCGGAGCCTGGTCGTCCTTCCAGGCCCACGGCTTCGCACCCCCGGCCGCGGAGCTCTCGGCGCTGATCTCCCACTACTGGTGGGCCCGCTGGGACCTGCGCGACCAGCCGGACTACACCCAGCTCGTGGTCCCGCGCCCGAACGTCCAGCTGACCTTCTCCACCACCGGCCCGCCCATGATCCGCGGTGTGGCCCGGGGCCGTGTGACGAGAGTCCTGTCGGGCCGGGCGGCGGTGCTGGGCGTGGCCTTCCGCCCGGGCGTCTTCCGCCGCTACCTGAACGCCCCGGTGGACACGATCACCGACCGGTCCCTCCCGGCCGAGGCGGTCTTCGCCGGCCTCCCGTCACTGGACCTCACCCACCTGACCACGGACTCGGAGCCGGCACCTCCGGTGGACGCCTTGCACGACTACCTGCTGACCGGTTCGCAGCCGGACCCACCCGGCGACGAGGCCGCCCGCCGGGTGGGGGAGATCGCCGGCTCGCCCGACCTGCGCCGGGTCGACCAGCTGACGACGCGCTGGGCGGTCAGCGAACGCCACCTGCAGCGGCTCTTCGCCGAACACGTGGGCGTGAGCCCGAAGTGGGTGCTGCGCCGCTTCCGCCTGCACGAGGTGACCGAGCGGATGGCGGCACGGACCCCGATCGACTGGGCCGCCCTGGCCGCCGACCTGGGCTACGCGGACCAGGCCCACCTGACGCGAGACTTCACCAACATGTTCGGCGAGCCTCCGACGTCGTACGCCGCCCGCTACTGACGCGCCAGCCGTCTCCCGCACCCACCCCCAGCCCGCTCACACCGCTCCTTCCCCTGCGCTGGCCCTTTCCCTGCGTGCTCACGGCCTGCGTGCACCGCGCTGGCCCTGCGTGCTCGGGGCCTGCTCGCGCCGCGTTTTCCCAGCGCTCGGGGCCGCGTTCCTCAGTGCTCGGGTCCGCTTGATCGATCCGGCGCTCCGCGCCGGATTTATCCCCCGACAGGCGAAAAATCGGTCACGCGGCATTCACGGAACGCGGGCGTCGAGGGCGGCGAGCAGTGGCCGGGCGGTGACTTGGGGTGGGTTGACGGCAGCGCGTAGGGTGGCGGGCGATGTCTGTCCAGCGAGTGAGTACGCGGGCGCGCCATCGGCCCGGCTCGGCCCGCGCGGCGCTCGCCGGCGCGGCCCTGCTCGCGGTGGCCCTGGGCGCGGCCGGCTGCGGCGACGACCCGGCCCCGTCGAGCCAGGCACCGGCGGCGCAGCAGTCGCCCGGCCGCCAGGTGCAGAGCGCACCCGCCTCGAACAACGGCGCCGGGCTGGGCTCGAACCCGAGCAGCGAGGCGCCCAGGGGAACCACGAAGCACGTGTTCCCGCTGCAGGGCAAGGGCTCCTACTCGCACGACCACCACGATTACCCGGCGAGCGACATCATCGCGAACTGCGGCCTGAACGCCCTCTCGCCCGTCGACGGCACCGTCCTGGAGGTCACCAAGGTCGACACCTGGACCGCCAAGGCCAACGAGGGCTCCTCCCGCGGCGGCCTGTCCGTGTCGATCCTGGGCAATGACGGCGCCCGCTACTACATGTCGCACTTCGCGTCGATCGACAACGGCATCGAGGCGGGCACCGTGGTGCAGGCCGGCCAGCCGGTGGCCAAGGTCGGCCGCACCGGCGACGCGAGCGCCTGCCACATCCACTTCGGCCTGTCCCCGGCGTGCGCCAAGACCGGCGACTGGTGGACGCGCCGCGGGGTGATCTGGCCCTGGTCCTACCTGGACGCGTGGAAGGCCGGCAAGGAGAAGTCCCCGGTCGCCGAGCTCGACGCGTGGCAGCAGAAGAACGGCTGCCCGGCCAAGGCCACCGCCGACCCGTAAGCCGGCTCCCGCACCGGAGTCCGGCCGCGGTCGTAGACGTCGCGGCGGGTCCCCGGGCACGGCTCACATCGCGTTCGCCGGCCGGTGGGCACGGCGCGTGGTCGACCGCTAGCCGGGCGCGAGGTGGCCACCGCCTGACCGATGGCGAGCGCGCGGGCGGCGGCAGGCGCGCGGCCCGTGGCGAGCGCGGCCCGTGGCGTGCGGGCGGCGGCGTGCGGGCGGCGTGCGTGCGGCGGCGTGCGTGCGGACGGCGGCGTGCGGGCGGCGGCAGGCGCGCGGCCGTAACGAGCGCGGCCCGGAACTAGCGCGCGGCCCGTAACGAACGTGCGGCCCGTAACGAGCCCGCGGCCGTGGCGAGCGCGCGGCCCGTAACGAGCGCGTGGCCGGTGGCAAGCGCGCGGCCGGTGGCGGTCGCACGGGCTGTGGTCAAGCCGGGCGCGGTCGTGGGGCGGCGGGCTCAGCTGTGCGCGAGGCAGAAGGGATGGCCGGCCGGGTCGCTGTAGACGCGGAAGCCTGCCTCCTTGGACGAGAGCAGCTGGGCGCCCATGCGCAGGACCTTTGACTCCGCGGCGTCGATGTCGTCGACCCAGATGTCCAGGTGGAGTTGCTGCGGGTAGTTCGGGTCCGGCCACTGCGGCGGGATGTGGTTCGGGGCGTGCTGGAAGCTGATCCGGCTGGCGCCGTCGCCGATGTCGATCCAGTCGCCGTCGACCTTGGTGATGGGCAGGTCGAGCAGTTCCGAGTAGAACCGGGCCAGGGCATGCGGGTCCGCGGCGTCCAGCACGACTGACGAGAGTCTCGCAATCATCTCCCCATCGTGCCCCATAGGTATGACAAATAACCCAATGCCGCCCGAGTAGGGGGACCGTGAGTTCTCGAGGCGGGCCGGGGAGCGGGGGCCGGAAGTGCGAGGGGCGGGGGTGCATAACCCCGGTGCCGAAGGAGCGCCGGCGGGAGATGCGGGGTGCAGAGCCGGGCGTTGAAGGAGCGGGGCCGGAGGTGCGAGGGGCGGGGGTGCATAACCCCGGTGCCGAAGGAGTGCGGGCGGGAGATGAGGGGGTGCACAACCCCGGTGCCGAAGGACCGCGGGCGGAGAAGAGCGAGCGGAGAAGTGCGGGCGGACAAGCGGGCGGACAAATGGGCGGGCAAGAGTGCGCCGCCGGAGGTGTATGACCTCCGGCAGGCAGCGCGGGGCGAAAGTCGTGGGGGAGGAGTGGCTACTGGGCCGCGGGCTGGGACTGGATCGCCGTGATGGCCACCGTGTTCACGATGTCCTTCACCGTCGCGCCCCTTGACAGGTCGTTCACCGGCTTGCGCAGGCCCTGCATGACCGGGCCCACCGCCACGGCGTTCGCCGAGCGCTGGACCGCCTTGTACGTGTTGTTGCCCGTGTTCAGGTCCGGGAACACGAAGACCGTCGCCTGGCCGGCCACCGGGCTGCCGGGCAGCTTCGTCGCGGCCACCGCGGGGTCGATCGCCGCGTCGTACTGGATCGGGCCCTCCACCGGCAGGTCCGGCCGCCGCGCGCGGACGATGGCCGTGGCCTCCGCGACCTTCGTGACGTCGGCGCCCGAGCCGGAGGTGCCCGTGGAGTACGACAGCATGGCCACGCGCGGCGTGACACCGAAGCGGGCGGCGGTGCCGGCCGAGGACAGGGCGATGTCCGCGAGCTGTTCCGCGTCCGGGTCGGGGTTCACCGCGCAGTCGCCGTAGACCAGGACGCGGTCGGGCAGCAGCATGAAGAAGACGCTCGAGGCGACGCTCAGGCCCGGGACGGTCTTGATGATCTCGAAGGCGGGGCGGATCGTGGCGGCGGTGGTGTGGGTCGCGCCCGACACCATGCCGTCGGCGTGGCCGAGCTGGACCATGAGCGTGCCGAAGTACGACACGTCGGCCACCACGTCGTGGGCCAGGTCGAACGTGACGCCCTTATGGGCGCGCAGGTCGCGGTAGGTCGCGGCGAACTCCTCGCGCAGCGGGCTCGTCACCGGGTCGACCAGCGTGGCGCCGCCGAGGTCGAGGCTCAGGTCGCGCGCCTTGGTCCGGATCACCGCCGGGTCGCCGAGCAGGGTCAGGTCCGCGACCCCGCGGCGCAGCAGGATGTCCGCGGCGCGCAGGATGCGCTCCTCGGTGCCCTCGGGCAGCACGAGGCGGCGGCGGTCGGCGCGGGCGCGGTCGATGAGGTCGTACTCGAACATGAGCGGCGTCACCCGAGCCGACGCCGTCAGCTCCAGCACGTCGGCCAGCGCCGCGGTGTCCACATTGGACTCGAAGGCGCCCAGGGCCGCCTCGACCTTGCGCGGGTTGGCCGCGCTCAGGCGGTGCTCCATGCGCGTGGACGACGCGATGGTGTCGTAGCTGGCCTTCGGTACCGACAGCACCGCGAGCCCGGGGTTGAGCCGCTCGAAGAGGCCCAGGGCCGCGGGGTCGGGCGCGATGCCGAGCGTGAGCACGATCCCGGCCAGCGGCACCAGGCCCGACGCGTGCGCGGCGCCCGCGGCCACGAGCAGGTCCGCGCGGTCCCCGGGCGTGATGAGCAGGCAGTCCGGCGTCAGATGGCTCAGTACGGCGGGCACCTGCGCGGCCCCCACGACGTAGTCGAGCACGTCGCGCCCGAGCGCCGCGTCCCGGTCGCCGCCGGCGGTCACCACGCTCGCGCCGAGCTGGGCGGCGACCTCGGCCACGGTGGGCGCGCCGATCGTGGGCACGTCCGGGATCACGAAGCACGGCACCGGCAGTTTGGGCGCGGCCACGGCCTCGGGGGTGCGGTTGAGCACCACGGCGGCGACGGTCGCGTCGAGGTCGGCCAGCGCGTGGAAGGCCTGGCGGGCCATCGAGTCCAGTGTGGACTCATCGGCGCCGGTGCCGTTGACGACGGACACCACGACCGCGCCGAACTCGTTGGCCAGGCGGACGTTGAACGCGAGATCGTCGTCGATGTCGGTGCCGATGACCACGACCGCGTCGTGCTGCTGGGAGACCAGGCGGAAGTGCTCGACGACCTGCCCCACGAGCTCCTCGGCGCGTCCGGCCGCGAGCATCGCCGACGCCTCCGCATACGTCACCCCGTAGAGGCGATCGTCGCCGATGTTGTACCGCGAGCGCAGCAACTCCAGCAGAACGTCCTGCGACTCGGGGGCGACGGGCCGGAAAACGCCGATCCGCGGCACCTTGCGCGACAGCAGTTCGGCGAGTCCGAGGGCCACGGCCGACTTGCCGGAGTCGGGTCCGTGCTCGACGAGGTACACGATGCGGGCCACGGCGTTAGTCTGCCTGGCATGATCCTCGTGCTCAACAGCGGCTCGTCGTCGGTGAAGTTTCGTGTCGTGGATCTCGCCGATCCGGGCGCGGGGGAGCGGGGCCTGATCGAGCGGATCGGGGAGCCCGGCGGGGTGCCGGACCACGCGGCCGCCCTCGGCCAGGTGCTCGACGGGCTCGGCGACGCCGCGATCGAGGCGGTCGGCCACCGGATCGTGCACGGCGGCTCCCGCTTCAACGCGCCCGCGGTCGTCGACGACGACGTGCTCGAGGTGCTGCGCGCGCTCGTACCGCTGGCCCCCCTGCACAACCCCGGGGGCATCACGGGCATCGAGGCGGCCCGCGAGAAGCTGCCCGCCGTGCCGCACGTGGCCGTGTTCGACACCGCCTTCCACGCGACCATCCCGCCCGCCGCGTCCACGTACGCCATCGATCGCGACCTCGCGCAGCGGTACGACATCCGGCGTTTCGGTTTTCACGGCACCTCGTGCGGCTATGTCGCCGGGCGCGCCGCGGCCCTGCTCGAACGGCCGCTCGAGGACCTCAACCTCATCGTCCTGCACCTGGGCAACGGGGCGAGCGCCACGGCGGTGCGGGGCGGCCGCAGCGTCGACACGTCGATGGGCCTGACCCCGCTGGAGGGCCTGGTCATGGGTACCCGCTCCGGCGACCTCGACCCGGCCGTGCCCGCCTATCTCAACCGCGTCGCGGGGATGGACTTCGCCGCGGTCGACGACACCCTGCAGCGCCACGCCGGGCTCCTCGGCCTGGCCGGCGTGAACGACATGCGCACCATCCTGGAGCGCCGCGAAGCCGGTGACTCGGCCGCTTCCCTCGCCTTCGATGTGTACTGCCACCGCATCCGCAAGTACGTCGGCGCCTTCCACGCCGTGCTGGGCCGCCTCGACGCGATCGTGTTCACCGCGGGCGTGGGCGAGCACGCCCCGGCCGTGCGCGCGGCCGCCCTGCGCGGCCTGGACTCGTGGGGCATCGCCGTGGACGAGTCCCGCAACGCGGCGAGCGAGCGCATCATCAGCCCCGACGGGTCGCGGGTCGCGGTGTGCGTGGTCCCGACGGACGAGGAGCACGCGATCGCCGAGCAGACGGCCGCCCTCGTACTGTGAGATCTGGCATCACGCATCGATGCTCCTGCGCCGTATCGGTGCCCTCGCGTGCCTCCTGGTGGCGCTCGCCGCGGTTGCCGTAGCCGATCGGGCCGGTAGCCCCGCCGGCAACCGGCCCCGGCGCTACGGCGACGTGGCGTCCGGCGCGCCGGCCGGCCCGCAATGGTGGCAGCTGCCCCACCCGCCGCGCGAGGTGTGGGTCGACGTGCAGGTCCGGGCCGACGGCGACGGGGCCGCGATCACGACGACCTACGACTTCGCGCTGCGGCCGGACGACCCGCTCGTGGCGCTGGTCCGCACCGGCGAGGTCGACGGCGGCGCGCTGGCCGCTCGGCACCGCGCTGGCCGGGGCGGCGGCCGCGGCGCGCATCGCCACCACGCCGTCGCCCCGCCGACCGCGCCGCGCCCGTCGCCGTCGGTGTCAGGCGGCCGCTGAGCGGCGGCGGCCCGCCCTTCGTAGGACTCTTCGGTGCTGGAGGGATTTTCCGCAGGTTTTGCGGGGGTGCGGGTGGAGCGGAGCTCCCCCGCCGCGAGCGAAGCGAGCCAGGAGGATCGTCAGCCGATCGGGGTCCACGTGGGGTATTTCGCCGCGCGGCCGTCGCCCGAGGAGCGGCCCCGCAGGCGGCGGGTCACCCAGGGCAGGACGTGCTCGCGGTAGTACCTGGCCTCGGCCAGCAGGCCCTTCGACGGGGCCGGGCCGGGATCGATGCGGTGGGCCGTGGTCGCGTGGCCCAGCGCGGTCAGGACCAGGCTCGCGACCCGGCGGTGGCCGGCCGCGTTGAGGTGCAGGCGGTCGGCGGACCAGTACGGGGCGCGGCGGATCTCCTCGTCGCCGAAGACGTTCACGAACAGGGCGTCGTAGCGCTCCGTCAGCTCGCGGACGGCCGCGGACAGGATGGTGCCCTTGCGGTGGATCACCTTGCCGAAGGGCAGGTGCTCCGACGGGTCCGCGCCGCTGAGCAGGAGCATCCGCACGCCCGCCTCCGAGGTGCGGCGCACCGCCATCTCCGTCAGCTCCAGCAGGTGGTCCATGTCGGTGCCGCGGCGCATCATGTCGTTGCCGCCGCCGTTGAGCGACAGCATCGTCGGCGCCGGGTCGAGGCCCAGGGCGACGTCCAGCTGCTCGTCCAGGATCGGCCCCAGCAGGCGGCCACGGATGGCGAGATTGGCGTACTGCACCGTCTCCCCGGTCGCCTCGGCGATCCCGGCGGCGACCAGGTCCGCCCAGCCGCGGGGGACGCCGTCGGCCCGCTCGTCCCCCATGCCCTCGGTGAAACTGTCGCCGATCGCCACGTACCTCACCCGGCCATCATGCCCGAGCGCCGCGCGGCCAGGGGGCGGGCCCGGTTGTCGCGTCCATCACGCGCCATCACCGGCGTCTGGCGTGAGCGACCGTCCGGCGGGCGTCGCGCCAGGCGAGGAAGGCCGTCCGTATCCGGGGTGAGGAGACGGCTTCGCCTCGCCGTCGGGCGCTGAGCTGGTCGATCAGCCAGGCGGGGGCGTGCGCCTGCTGGATCGCCTGGGTCTTGGTGAGGAGCTCGCCCCGGTCGAGTGCGTGGCGGCCCCGGGCCATGGAGGTGAGACCGAGTTCGGCGATGGTGGGGTCCAGCCACAGCCATGGACGCCGAGCGGCCCAGGCCCAGTAGCCGGTCAGCTCGGCGCGGGCCGCCGCTCGTATGTCGTCCGCCGAGACTTCGGGGAAGACGTCGCGCGGCGGGCGCCCGAAGACTTCGTACCCGTGCCGCGCCAGCTCTGCTCTGGTGACCCTGGAGAGGATGCGTGCGAAGAGCTGGCCGTGCGTCCAGGTCGGGTGCTCCATCTCGATGCGGGAGATGGTGGCGGCGTCGACGTACACGCAGCCGAGCTTGAATCCCGCGCCGCTTCCGCTGTCGAGGCGACGATGGATGGCCGCCAGTGCCGCCTGCCGGCCGGTGTCGACAGGCCCGTCGGCGAGCGCGACCAAGTCAAGGTCGCTGATGCGGGGGGTGTAGTCGCCGGTCGCCAGCGACCCGGCCACCATCAAGTCGCTGACCCATCCGAGCTCTTGCAGTTCGTTGCCGAGGTCTGCAACGGCAGCGGGTGATGTCGCCATGCTGGCGAGTCTAGAGACCGCTTGCGGCGCCAGACATGGATGGCGATTTCACCGCCAGCCGCGGGGATGGCTGGCCGCGCGCGGGCCGCTGCCGCGCACCTCGCCGCCGGCCGCCTCGGCGAAGATGCCGGCGAGGGCCTCGAAGTCGTCGCGGACCAGCCCGGCGGTGATCCGCACGTGGTCGCTGTCCTGGTGGCTCACCTCGAACGGGGCCCCGGGCGCCACCGCGATCCCGTGGGCGGCGAGGGTGAGCAGCGCGACCTGCTGGTTCGCGACCGCCATCCAGATGTTGATGCCGTCGGCGCCGGTGGCCGTGACCCCGCGCGCGTCGAGGGCGTCGAGCAGGGCGGTGCGGCGGCGGGCGTACTCGTCGCGGGCCTCGGCCACCTGCTGTACCGTCGCCGGATTGGTGAGCAGGTCGAGCAGCACGGCCTGCAGCAGCCGCGACGACCAGCCGGGGCCGAGCAGCCGGCGATCCGTGACCGCGGTGACGACCGACGCCGGTCCGCCGATCGCGGCCAGGCGCAGGTCCGGGCCGTGGCTCTTGGAGAAGCTGACCACGTGCACGGTCCGGTCCGGCAGCCGCCGGCCCAGGCTCACCGGCGGGGCGGTCGCGATCGCCCCGGCGTGGTCGTCCTCGATCACGGTGACGCCGGGGTGGCGGGCCAGGATGCGGGCGAGCTTGTCGGCGCGGGCCGGGGTCATGCTGGCGCCGGTCGGGTTGTGGGCGCGCGGCTGCAGGAACAGCGCGACGGGCTCGTAGCCGGCCAGGGCCGCGGTGAGCGCGTCGGGGCGCAGGCCGTGCTCGTCGATGCCGACCCCGACGACCGTCGCGCCGACGGTCTCCAGCAGGTCCAGCGTCGGCGGGAACGCCGGGTCCTCGACGAGCACGTGGTCGCCGAAGCGGACCACCACGCCGGTGATGCGGTCCAGGGCGTCCATCGCGCCGTCGACCACGGTGAGCCGCTCGGGCGGGAACGGCCAGCGCTCGCGCAGCACCTCCTCCAGGCCCGGCAGCACGGCGCCGTCGAGGTAGGAGGTGGTCAGCCGGGCGTCGCCGATGCGCTTGAGCGCCTCGGTGAGGCTCGGCAGCAGGTCGTAGTCCGGGATGCCGGTCGAGTAGTCGCGCAGCAGGCCGCCGCGCAGCTCGCTCACGCGGGCGCCGAGCTGGGCGTACCGCAGCCGCTGCCGCGGCACCGACGGGCCGGCCACGAACGTGCCCGAGCGGCCCCGGGTCTGGATGGCGCCCGCGCGGGCCAGGCTGCGCCACGCCTCGCTGACCGTGGTCGGGCTGATCCCGAGCTCCCGGGCGACGTCGCGCACGGTCGGCAGGCGGGTGCCGGCGGGCAGCGCCCCGGCGGTCACGAGACGGCTGACGGCAGCGGCGATTCCCCGGGCACTGCGGTCGTCCACCGCCCCCGTGATGAGCGCTAGCAAATTACATCTCCGAAACATTCTGTAACGCTTGGACCATTGTCCGCCTAGATTTGTGTCGTTAGTGTCCTACGGCATCCGACCCGGGATCAAGGGCGGTCTGCCGCCGGGCAATCCCCGCTACCGGCCACTGTGGACCGACCAGAGAGGGGCAGCCATGACCGTGATTCGCGCCGCCATCGTGCAGACGAACTGGACCGGCGACAAGGAATCGATGATCAAGGCGCACGAGGACTACGCACGACAGGCCGCGGCCCAGGGCGCCAAGGTCATCTGTTTCCAGGAGCTGTTCTACGGCCCCTACTTCTGCCAGGTGCAGGACTCCGCCTACTACGAGTACGCCGAGTCGATCCCCGGCCCGACCACCGAGCGCTTCCAGGCCCTCGCCGCGGAGCTGGGCATGGTCATGATCCTGCCGATGTACGAGCAGGAGCAGCCCGGCGTCCTCTACAACACCGCCGCCGTCGTGGACGCGGACGGCAAGTACCTCGGCAAGTACCGCAAAAACCACATCCCGCAGGTGAAGGGCTTCTGGGAGAAGTTCTACTTCCGCCCCGGCAACCTCGGCTACCCCGTCTTCGACACCGCCGTGGGCAAGGTCGGCGTCTACATCTGCTACGACCGGCACTTCCCCGAGGGCTGGCGCGCGCTCGGCCTGGGCGGCGCCCAGATCGTGTTCAACCCCTCGGCGACCAGCCGCGGGCTCTCGGCCTATCTGTGGCAGCTCGAGCAGCCGGCCAGCGCGGTGGCGAACGAGTACTTCATCGGCGCGATCAACCGCACCGGCATCGAGGACCTCGGCGAGAACGACTTCTACGGCACCAGTTACTTCGTCGACCCCGAGGGCAAGTTCGTCGGCGAGGTCGGCGACGCGCACAACCCGGAGCTCATCGTCCGTGATCTGGACATGGACCTGCTCGCCGCGGTCCGCGACCGCTGGCAGTTCTACCGCGACCGCCGTCCCGACGCCTACGGGGAGCTGGTACAGCCGTGACGAGCTTGTTGATCAAAGGCGGGACCGTGGTCGGGCCGCAGGGGCCGATCGCCGCCGACGTGCTCGTGGTGGGAGAGAAGGTCTCGGCGATCTTCATGCCCGGCGACGGGCCCGTCGAGGGTGACTTCGAGGTGCTCGACGCGACCGGGAAGTACGTCATCCCCGGCGCCGTCGACGCCCACACGCACATGGAGATGCCGTTCGGCGGCACCAAGGCCAGCGACACCTTCGACACCGGCACCCGGGCCGCGGCCTTCGGCGGCACCACGACGATCATCGACTTCGCCATCCAGCGCTACGGCGAGGTGGTCCAGGACGGGCTCGCCGCGTGGCACGCGAAGACCCAGGGCGAGTGCCACATCGACTACGCCTTCCACATGATCATCGGCGGCGTCGACGACGACTCGCTCAAGGCCATGGACCAGCTGGTCGCCACCGAGGGCATCACGAGCTTCAAGCTGTTCATGGCGTACCCCGGCGTCTTCTACAGCGACGACGGGCAGATCCTGCGCGCGATGCAGAAGGCCCGGGACAACGGCGCCATGATCATGATGCACGCGGAGAACGGCCCGGCCATCGACGTGCTCGTCAAGCAGGCGCTCGAGCGCGGCGAGACGGACCCGCTCTACCACGGCATCACCCGCCCGGAGGCGCTCGAGGCCGAGGCGACCAGCCGTGCGATCTGGCTGGCCTCGGTGGCCGCCGACTGCCCGCTCTACATCGTGCACCTCTCGGCCAGCAAGGCCCTCGAGCAGGTCGCCGCCGCCCGGGACCTCGGCCGCAACGTGTTCGCCGAGACGTGCCCGCAGTACCTGTACCTGACCCTGGAGGACCAGCTCGGCGCCGACGGCTTCGAGGGCGCGAAGTGGGTCTGCTCCACGCCGCTGCGCAGCAAGCACGAGAGCCACCGGGCCGACCTGTGGAAGGGCCTGCGCTCCAACGACCTGTCCGTGGTCTCCACCGACCACTGCCCCTTCTGCTTCAAGGACCAGAAGGAGATGGGCATCGGCGACTTCTCGAAGATCCCCAACGGCATCGGCAGCGTCGAGCACCGCGTCGACCTGCTGTACCAGGGCGTCGTCGACGGCAAGCTGTCGCTGGCCCGCTGGGTCGAGACCATCGCCACCACCCCGGCGCGGATGTTCGGCCTCTTCCCGCAGAAGGGCATCATCGCGCCCGGCTCCGACGCCGACATCGTGCTCTACGACCCCGCGGCCCGCACCCGCATCGGCGTCGAGACGCACCACATGAACATGGACTACTCGGCCTGGGAGGGCTTCGAGGTCGCCGGCAAGGTCGACACCGTCATCTCCCGCGGCACCGTGATCGTGTCCGGCGACACCTATCACGGCACCAAGGGCCACGGACGGTTCGTCCGCCGCGGACTGTCCGACTATCTGCTGTAGGAGCATCGATGCGAGAGATCAGGCACTGGCTCGACGGGCAGGCCGTACCCGGCACCAGCGGCCGGCAGCTGCCGGTCTGGGACCCGGCCACCGGCGAGCAGCAGGCGTACGTCGTGGCCGCCACCGCCGCGGAGACCGACGCCGCCGTGGCGAGCGCCCTCGCCGCCTTCCCGGACTGGCGGGCCGCGTCGCTGTCCCGCCGCGCCGAGGTCATGTTCCGCTTCCGCGAGCTCGTCGACGCCAACCGCAAGGAGATCGCCGCGCTCATCTGCGCCGAGCACGGCAAGACCGTCGCCGACGCGGGCGGCGAGGTGGCCCGCGGCCTGGAGAACATCGAGTTCGCCGCGGGCGCCCCGCACCTGCTCAAGGGCGGCTACAGCGAGCAGGCCAGCTCGGGTGTGGACGTGTACTCCATCCGCCAGCCGCTGGGCGTCGTCGCCGGCATCACGCCGTTCAACTTCCCGGCGATGGTGCCGATGTGGATGTTCTGCAACGCGCTCGTGTGCGGCAACACGTTCGTGCTCAAGCCCAGTGAGAAGGACCCGTCCGCCTCGCTGCTGCTGGCCGACCTGCTGCGCCAGGCCGGCCTGCCCGACGGCTGCTTCAACGTCGTGCAGGGCGACCGGGAGGCCGTCGAGCGGCTCATCGAGCACCCGGACGTGCGGGCGCTGAGCTTCGTCGGCTCGACTCCGATCGCCAAGGCGGTCTACGAGGCCGGCACCCGGGCCGGCAAGCGCGTCCAGGCGCTCGGCGGGGCCAAGAACCACATGGTGGTCCTGCCTGACGCCGACGTGAACGCGGCCGCCGACGCCGCCGTCTCGGCCGGCTACGGCTCGGCGGGGGAGCGCTGCATGGCCGTCTCCGTCGTGGTCGCGGTCGGCGCCGTCGCCGACCCGCTCGTCGCCGCGATCAGCGAGCGGATCGGCCGCATCGCGGTCGGCCCGGCCACCGACCCGGCCGCGGAGATGGGCCCGCTCATCACCCGCGAGCACCGCGACCGCGTCGCCGGCTACCTCGCCGAGCCGGGCTCGGCCGAGGTCGTCGTCGACGGGCGCGAGGCCGCGGTCAGCTCCGGCCCCGGGTTCTTCCTCGGCGCGTCGCTGGTCGACAAGGTGGACCCGGACTCGGCGCTCTACCGCGACGAGATCTTCGGCCCGGTGCTCTCGGTCGTGCGCGCGGACTCCTACGACCAGGCGTTGCACCTTGTGAACGACAACGAGTACGGCAACGGCACCGCGATCTTCACCCGCGACGGCGGCGCCGCGCGGCAGTTCCAGTACGACGTGGTCTGCGGCATGGTCGGCGTGAACGTCCCGGTGCCGGTCCCGGTCGCCTACTACAGCTTCGGCGGCTGGAAGTCCTCGCTCTTCGGCGACCTGCACATGTACGGCCCCGAAGGCATCCAGTTCTACACGCGCAGCAAGGTCGTCACCTCGCGCTGGCCGGACCCGGCCACGTCCGAGATCGACCTCGGCTTCCCAAAGGTGCGGTGACATATGGACGTAGGGGTGGTGCTGCAGTGCGACCCGCCCGCCATGGGCGTGGTCGAGCTGGCCAAGAAGGCCGAGGCGGCCGGCTTCAGCCACGTGTGGACGTTCGACTCCCACGTGCTGTGGCAGGAGCCGTTCGTCATCTACAGCAAGATCCTCGCCGACACCGAGCGGGTCGTGGTCGGCCCGATGGTGACCAACCCGGGGACCCGGGACTGGACGGTCACCGCGTCGCTGTTCGCCACCCTCAACGAGATGTACGGCAACCGCACGGTCTGCGGCATCGGCCGCGGCGACTCGGCGGTGCGCGTGCTCGGCTCCCGCCCGACCACCCTCGCCGAGCTGCGCGAGTGCGTGCAGGTCATCCGCGAGCTCGGCAACGGCCGATCGGTGCGCCTGCGCGACCGGGATCTGCACTTCGAGTGGGCGCCGGAGAGCCGGCTCGAGGTCTGGGTCGCGGCCTACGGGCCGAAGGCGCTCGCGCTCACGGGCGAGGTCGGCGATGGGTACATCCTGCAGCTGGCCGACCCCGACATCGCGGCCTGGATGATCAAGGCGGTCCGCGCGGCGGCGGAGAAGGCCGGCCGGGACCCGGCGGCCATCAAGTTCTGCGTCGCCGCCCCGGCCTACGTCGGCGACGACCTCGCGCACCAGCGGGAGCAGACGCGGTGGTTCGGCGGCATGGTCGGCAACCACGTCGCCGACATCGTCGAGCGCTACGGCGCCGACGGGGCCGTGCCGACCGTGCTCACCGACTACATCAAGGGCCGCCAGGGCTACGACTACGCCGAGCACGGCCGCGCCGGCAACCCGCACACCGACTTCGTCCCCGACGAGGTCGTCGACCGGTTCTGCATCCTGGGCCCGGTCGAGCGCCACCTCGAGCGCCTCGCCGAGCTCAGGGCGCTCGGCGTGGACCAGTTCGCCCTGTACCTGCAGCACGACGCGAAGGAGTCCACGCTCGCCGCCTACGGCGAGCATGTCATCCCGGCCGTCGGATGAGACGAGTCCTGGGTGCCCTGAGCGCAACCACCGCCGGGGTCGCCGCCTTCGTCCTGCTGTGGGAGGGCTACAAGGCGGTCGGCAACGACGAGGGCACCAAGGTCTTCGGGGTGCGCATCCTCCCGCGCGCCGACGACCTTTCCATGCCCCACCTGTACACCGTCGTGCAGCGCCTGGGCCGTCCCGAGCTCACCGGCGGGCGGCCCATCTGGCGGGTGGTCCTCGACGCGTGCCTGTTCACCCTCGGCGTCACGGCGGTCGGCTTCGCCGCCGGGGTCGTGATCGGCTTCGTGCTCGCCGCGCTCATGCAGCGCTTCCGGGTCGTGGAGCGGGGCCTGCTGCCCTACGTGATCCTGTCGCAGACCGTGCCACTGGTGGCGCTGGCGCCGCTGGTGGCCGGCTGGAGCGGGGCGCTGTCGTTCGGCCCCTACCCGTGGCAGGACTGGATGACCGTGTCCACGATCGCCGCGTACCTCGCGTTCTTCCCCGTGGCCGTCGGGCTGCTGCGCGGCCTGCAGTCGCCCTCGGCGAGCGGCGTCGAGCTGATGCGCAGCTACGCCGCCGGCTGGTGGCGCACGTTCGTGAAGCTCCGGCTGCCCAGCGCGCTGCCGTTCCTGTTCCCGGCGCTGCGCCTGGCCGGGGCGGCGGCGGTCGTCGGCGCGGTCGTCGGCGAGATCTCCACCGGCACGCGGGGCGGGATCGGCCGGCTCGTCATCGAGTACTCCCGGGAGGCCACCTCCGACCCCGCCAAGGTCTACACCGCGATGCTGGGCGCGGCCCTGCTCGGCCTGTGCGTCGCCGCGTTCGTCAGCCTGCTCGAGCTCCCCCTCATGCGTCATCGTCGTCGGGTAGAGGTGAACGTCATATGACCGCGGTATCGATCGCGGGTGTCACCAAGGTTTTCAATCAAGGGCGTCCCGACGAAGTGACCGCCCTCTCCGACGTGGACCTCACCGTCGACAGTGGACAGTTCGTCTCCCTCATCGGCCCCTCCGGGTGCGGCAAGTCCACGCTGCTGCGGCTCATCGCCGACCTCATCGAGCCGAGCGCGGGGACCGTCAGCGTGGCCGGGAAACCCGCGGGGCAGGCCCGCCGCGAGCAGGAGTACGGCATCGCGTTCCAGCAGGCCGGGCTCTTCGAGTGGCGGACCGTGCGGCGCAACGTCGAGCTGCCGCTGGAGCTGCGCCGGATCCCGCGCCAGCAGCGGCGCACCCGCGCGGAGGAGATGCTCGCGCTGGTCGGGCTCGCGGACTTCGGCGGCCACTACCCGGCCCAGCTCTCCGGCGGCATGCAGCAGCGGGTCGCGATCGCGCGGGCGTTGGCCGTACACCCGCCGCTGCTGCTGATGGATGAGCCCTTCGGGGCCCTGGACGAGATGACCCGCGAGCGCCTGCAGGGCGAGCTGCTGCGGATCTGCGCGGCGACCGGCACGTCGACCGTGTTCGTCACGCACTCGATCTCCGAGGCGGTGTTCCTCTCCGACAAGGTCGTCGTGATGTCGGCCCGCCCCGGCCGTATCACCGCGACCATCGACATCGCGTTCGCCGAGCGCGACGAGGCGGCCCGCCAGTCCACCGAGTACTTCGACTACGTGACCGCCGTGCGCAAGGCCCTGCGGTCATGAAGCGGGTGCTGCCCCCGGTGCTCGTGGGCATCCTCGGGCTTCTCGGCTGGGAGCTCGTCGTGCGGGCCGGCCGCATCGCGCCCTTCATCCTGCCGGCCCCGTCGGCGATCTGGGCCGAGCTCGTCGAGCAGCGCTCCAACGTGCTCGACGCGGCCCTGGCCAGCGGGGCCAACGCGCTCGCCGGCCTCGTCGGCGGCACGGTCGTGGCGGTCCTCGCGGCGCTCGCGACCAGCCGGCTGCGGCTGCTCAGCGAGGTCTCGGTGCCGTTCGCGGCGGTGCTCAACGCGCTGCCGATCATCGCGCTCGCGCCGATCCTCAACAACATGTTCGAGTCCACCAGCAGCGTGCCGCGCCGGCTGGTCGCCGGGATCATCGTGTTCTTCCCGGTCTTCATCAACACGCTGCGGGGCCTGCGCGAGGTCGACCCGACCCACCGCGAGCTCATGGACAGCTACGCCGCGGGCGGCTGGACCTTCGCCCGCCTGGTGCGCCTGCCGGGCGCGCTGCCGCACCTGTTCACCGGGCTGCGGCAGGCCTCGTCGCTGGCCGTCATCGCCGCGGTCGTCGCCGAGTACTTCGGCGGCCTGCAGGACGGCCTCGGGGCGCGGATCACCTCGGCCGCCGCGTTCACCGCCTACCCCCGGGCGTGGGCGTTCGTCTTCGGCGCCTGTGTGCTCGGGCTCGCCTTCTACCTCACCACGCTGCTCGTCGAGCGGCTCGCGATGCCCTGGAAGTCCCGTTTCTGACGGAGGTTCCCCCCAATGAAGAGAATGCCGATCATCGGCGCCGTGGTCGCGGCCGGGCTTGCCCTGTCCGCCTGCGGCACGGCCGACTCCACCTCCCCCACCACCACGACCAGCGGCGGCATGACCACCGTGAAGCTGCAGCTGCAGTGGTTCTACCAGGCCCAGTTCGCCGGCTACATCGCCGCCGTGGACAAGGGCTTCTACAAGGAACAGGGCCTCGACGTGCAGCTGCTGGAGGGCGGCGTCGACATCGTGCCGCAGACCGTCCTCGCGCAGGGCAAGGCCGACTACGCCGTGGCCTGGGTGCCCAAGGCCCTCGCCTCGCGCGAGCAGGGCGCCGGCATCACCGACGTCGGGCAGATCTTCGCCCGCTCCGGCACCTACCAGGTCGCGTTCGCCAGCTCGAACATCAAGGGCCCGGCCGACTTCAAGGGCAAGAAGGTCGGCAACTGGGGCTTCGGCAACGAGTTCGAGCTCTTCGCCGGCATGACCAAGGCCGGCCTCGACCCGGGCAAGGACGTCACCCTGGTGCAGCAGCAGTTCGACATGCAGGCGCTGCTGAAGAAGGAGATCGACGTCGCCCAGGCGATGTCCTACAACGAGTACGCGCAGCTGCTCGAGGCCACCAACCCGGCCACCGGCCAGCTCTACAAGCCCGAGGACTTCCAGATCATCGACTGGAAGACCGTCGGCTCCTCGATGCTGCAGGACGCCGTGTGGGCCAACACCGAGAAGCTCAAGGACAAGGCGTACCAGGACCAGACCGTGAAGTTCCTGACCGCCACGATCAAGGGCTGGGCCTTCTGCCGCGACAACGCGGAGGAGTGCCGCGACCTCGTGGTGGCCAAGGGCTCCAAGCTCGGCAAGACCCACCAGCTGTGGCAGATGAACGAGGTCAACAAGCTCATCTGGCCCTCGCCGAAGGGCGTCGGCCTGGTCGACGAGGCCGACTGGTCGCGCACCGTCGACATCTCCATGACCACGAAGAACCAGACCGGCGACACGGTGCTCAAGAAGAAGCCCGAGGGCCTGGCGTACACCAACGACTACATGCAGAAGGCGCTCGACGCCGCGAAGGCCGCCGGCGTGGACACCACGGGCTCGTCGTTCGCCCCCAAGACGGTCACCCTGACGGCCGGCGGCGCGTAACTTTCAGCGCTTTGTATATGTCGCGCGTTCATCGGCGCACCGCACGTTGACGGCGCTCGCTGGGCGTGGGCCTACTGAAGCGGTTCAGTAGGCCCACGCTGCCCAGGAGTGTCCATGAAAGCCCCCGCCCGGCTCGCGCTCGCGGCCGTCTTCGCCGTTCTCATAGCCGTCGTCGCGGTGCCGCTCGTGCGGGCCTCCGCGGCCACCGCCGGCTTCGTCAGCCGCTGCGGCATCCACTTCTGCCTCGGCGGCCACACCTACTACTTCGCCGGCGCCAACGTCTACGACACCTTCACGTACGGCGGCAGCTACGGCGACACCGAGACGCAGTGGATGGACAAGGCCCGCATCGACAACCACATGGCCGAGATGGCCGCCGACGGCGTCACGGTCCTGCGCACGTGGATGTTCGACCACGAGGCCTGGCACGGCTTCGAGCCCAGCAAGGGCGTCTACAGCGAGCAGCAGTTCGCCGAGTTCGACTACATCCTCTACTCGGCCGCGCAGCACAACATCCGCGTGATCCCCGTCTTCGAGAACTACTGGGAGGCGTACGGCGGCATCGACACCCGCCTGTCCTGGGAGGGGCTGGCGACGGGGCAGGCCAACCGGTGGCGCTTCTTCAACCAGGCCGCGTGCCCGGGCTGCTTCACGCAGTACCAGAACTACGTGTCGTACGCGCTCAACCGCACCAACCACTACACCGGCGTCAAGTACAAGGACGACCCGGCCGTGTTCGCGTGGGAGCTCATGAACGAGCCGCGCTACGAGGGCCAGGGCGCCGCGGAGAACGTCAACGGGACCACGCTGCGCAAGTGGGTCGACACCATGGCCGCCTACATCAAGGGCATCGACGGCAACCACATGGTCGACGCCGGGCTGGAGGGCCACGGCACCAAGTACGGCTTCGGCGGCGACGAGGGCAACCCGTTCGTCGCCATCCAGCAGTCGCCGTACATCGACTTCACCTCGGCGCACCCGTATCCGAACGAGGGCTGGGCCAACCTGACCCTGGCCCAGACGAACACGCTCATCAACGCCTGGATCGCCGACTCCCACACCGTGGTCGGCAAGCCCTTCTTCCTGGGCGAGTTCAACACGCAGGGCGTGGACCGCAGCACCTGGTGGACCTCGATCTACAACAACCTGCAGGCCCAGGACGGGGACGGCAGCGCCTTCTGGTGGTACCCCGACGGGCAGGCCGGCGGCGACAACTACAGCGTCAAGAAGGGCGCGCCGGAGCTGTCGGTGTTCAAGGCGCACTCCGCGTTCATGGTGGCCAAGAGCGGCGGCAACCCCCCGACCTCCACGAGCGCCTCGCCGTCCAGGTCCTCGTCGCCGTCGCCGTCGCCGTCGGCATCGGCCTCCGCGTCCCGTTCGCCCTCCGCGTCGCCCTCGGCCGCCGGCGGGTGCAAGGTCGGCTACACGCTCAACGACTGGGGCGGCGGCTTCACGGCCAACGTGACGGTCACCAACGCGGGGACGGCCCCGGTCACCGGCTGGACCCTGAAGTGGACCTTCGGCGGCAACCAGACGATCGGCAACGCCTGGAACGCCACGGTGACGCAGTCGGGTCAGGCGGTGACCGCGGCCGCGATGTCCTACAACTCGACGATCCCGGCCGGCGGCAACGCGCAGTTCGGTTTCCAGGGCACCTACAGCGGCACGAACGCGGTCCCGGCGCAGTTCACCCTCAACGGGGCGGCCTGCGCCAGGGTCTAGCACGGAGCCTGGCTACCCCAGGTGCTCGTCCGCCGTCTCCAGGGCGTCGTCGATCGCGTCGATGCCCTGGAGCAGCTCCTCCTCGGAGATGATCAGCGGTGGTACGACGTGCACGCGGTTGAAGTGCGTGAAGGGCCACACGCCGCGGCGCTTGCACGCGGCGATCACGTCCGCCATGGGCTTCGCGGCCGGGCCCGCCGCGTTGTAGGGCACGAGCATCTCGCGCGTGCCGCGGTCGCGGACGAGCTCGATCGCCCAGAACAGGCCGAGCCCGCGCACGTCGCCGACGGACGGGTGCCGGTCGCGCAGCTTCTCCAGGCGCGGCCGGACCACCCGCTCGCCGAGGTCGCGCACGCGCTCGGGGATGGCCTCGTCGCGCATGACCTCGATGGTGGCCACGGCCGCGGCGCAGGCGAGGGGGTGCCCGGAGTAGGTGAGTCCGCCGGGGAAGGGGCGCTCGGCGAACGTCTCGTAGACGCGCGGGCCGAGGATGACGCCGCCCAGCGGTACGTAGCCGGAGTTGACGCCCTTCGCGAACGTGATGAGGTCGGGCACCACGCCCCAGCGGTCGACCGCGAACCACTCGCCGCACCGGCCGAACCCGCTCATCACCTCGTCGGCGATGAGCAGCACGCCGTGGCGGTCGCAGAGCTCGCGGACGCCGGCGAGGTAGCCGGGCGGGGGCACGAGGATGCCGTTGGTGCCCACGACCGGCTCGAGGATCACCGCCGCGATCGTCTGCGGGCCCTCGAGCGTGAAGACCTCCTCGAGGTGGGCGAGGGCGCGCTCGGACTCCTGCTCCTCGGACTCGGCGTGGAAGGGGGAGCGGTACGCGTACGGCCCGAAGAACCGCACCACGCCCGGCATCGCGGGCTCGTTGGCCCAGCGGCGCGGATCGCCCGTGAGCGTGATCGAGCCCGTGGTCGCGCCGTGGTAGGAGCGGTAGGCGGCGAGGATCTTGTGCCGGCCGGTGGTGCCGCGGGCCATGCGGATCGCGTGCTCGTTGGCCTCGGTGCCGCCGTTGGTGAAGAACACGTGCCCGAGATCTCCGGGCGCGACCGAGGCGATGAGCCGGGCGGCCTCGCTGCGCGCCGCGTTGCCGAACGTGGGCGCGATCGTGCACAGCTTCGCGGCCTGCTCCTGGATCGCGGCCACGACCCGCGGGTGCTGGTGGCCGAGGTTGAGGTTCACCAGCTGCGAGGAGAAGTCGAGGTACCGCGTCCCGGCCTCGTCCCAGAACGTGGCCCCGAGCCCGCCCTCGACCACCACCGGGTCGAGCAGGCGCTGGGCGGACCAGGAGTGGAAGACGTGCGCGCGGTCGTCGCGGTAGGCGTCGGTGCGTTGTCCCGTCATGAGCCGACGTTAATGGCACACGTTCGCCCGAACAATATCCGCTCTGTTTCAGATTGTTACCGGCAGTATCCTGACCCCATGCAGATCACCTCGGTGACGGAACTGGAGGAACTGCTCGGGTCGCCGATGCCCCGGGCCGTGACCAAGGAACGCGACCGCCTGTGCGCGACCGACCGCGACTGGCTCGGTCTCTCCCCGTTCGTGCTCGTCGGCACCGCCGACGCGGACGGCAACTGCGACGTCTCGCCGAAGGGCGACCCGCCGGGGTTCACGCACATCATCGACGACCGCACGATCGCCATCCCCGAGCGCCCCGGCAACCGGCGCGCCGACGGCTTCCACAACATCCTCGCCAACCCGCACGTGGGCCTCATCTACCTCGTCCCCGGCCGCCGGGAGACGCTGCGGATCAACGGCCGGGCCCGGCTGCTGACCGACGCGCCCTGGTTCGGCGAGCTCGTCGTCGAGGGCCACCGCCCGATCCTGGCCCTGGTGGTCGACATCGACACGATCTTCTTCCACTGCCAGAAGGCGTTCATGCGCTCGAAGCTGTGGAAGCCCGAGACCTGGACCCCGGAGGAGCTGCCCACGCACGCCAACCTGGTCAAGAGCGTCCAGGACACCCCGGAGACGGTCGAGGAGCTCGAGGCCTACTACGCCGAGAGCAACTACGCACGCGGCCTGTATTAGGGGCTTAGCCCCACTGCGCCCGGCGCCCCCGGCGAGAAGAATGGCCTGCATGAAGCCGTGGCCGTTCGCTCGCCGGGGGCTGCTCAGCGTCGCGCGGGTGGCGTTCGCCGGCATCCTCTGGCTGCCGGTCCACATCGTGCTCATCGTGTTCACCGTGGTCTCGTTCGTGCTCACCGCGGCCGGCGTCGGGCTCGTGCTCGCCCCGCTCGTCCAGATGATGGTGCGCGCCTACGCCGGCCGGCGCCGGCGGCTGGCCCGGGAGTGGAGCGGGGTCGACATCCCGCCGCCGTATCGCCCGCGGCCCGCCGGGGCCTTCATCGGCTCGCCGCGGCGGTGGATGTGGCTGGTGCGCGACCCGGCGACCTGGCGCGACCTGCTGTGGCTCGTCGGCGGGGCGCCGCTGGGGGCCGCGTTCGGGGCGGTCGCGCTGGCGGGGCTGCTCTACGGCGCGCAGGGCGTCGTGCTGCTGCCGGTCATCGCCAACGTCGTCTCCGGCGACGACACCGGCTACGGCGTCACCTGGCCGCTGCACCCGATCAGCTACGCGTCGGTGCCGTTCCAGGGCGCCCTGATCACGGCCGGCGTGCTGTACGGGGCGCCGTGGCTGCTGTGGGCGCTGGCGAAGTACGACCACAGCCTCCTCGGCCCGACCGGCAAGGCGGTGCTCGCCCGCCGCGTCGACACCCTGACCCAGACGCGCACCGACGTCGTCGACGCGCAGGCGGCCGAGCTGCGCCGCATCGAGCGCGACCTGCACGACGGCGCGCAGGCCCGCATCGTCGCGCTCGGCATGAGCCTGGGCATGGCCGAGGACCTGGTCGTCCACGACCCGGCCGCCGCCCGGCAGCTCATCGCCGAGGCCCGCGAGGCCAGCGGCCTGGCCCTGGCGGAGCTGCGCCGGCTCGTGCGCGGCATCCACCCGCCGGTGCTCGCCGAGCGCGGCCTGATCGGCGGCCTGCGCGCGCTGGCCCTGACCCTGCCGCTGCCCGTCGTCGTCGAGGGCGACCTGCCGGGCCGGCCCCCGGCGCCGGTCGAGTCCGCCGTCTACTTCGCCGTCGCCGAGGCCCTCGTCAATGTGGCCAAGCACAGCGGGGGCGGGGCCGCCTGGGTATCGTTGTCGTACCTCGGGGGAGCCCTCTACTGCAGCGTCAGCGACGACGGCGTGGGCGGCGCCGCGCCCCGGGCCGGCTCCGGGCTGGCCGGGGTCGAGCGGCGGCTGGCCGCGTTCGACGGCCTGCTGCGCGTCGACAGCCCGCCGGGCGGACCGACCGTGCTGACGATGGAGCTGCCGTGCGTGTTGTCATCGCCGAAGACCTCGCCCTCCTCCGCGACGGGCTGATCAGGCTCCTCGGCGCGTACGGCTTCGAGGTGGTCGCGGCCGTCGACAACGGCACCGACCTGCGCTCGGCCCTGCTCAGCCACCGCCCGCAGGTCGCGGTCGTGGACGTGCGCCTCCCGCCCACGTTCACCGACGAGGGCCTGCGCGCGGCGATCGCGGCCCGCGCCGAGGTCCCCGGCCTGCCCGTGCTGGTGCTGTCCCAGCACGTCGAGCAGCTCTACGCGCGCGAGCTGCTCTCCGATCGCGGCGGCGGCGTCGGGTACCTGCTCAAGGACCGCGTCGCCACCGTGGGCGAGTTCGTCGAGGCGGTCCGGCGGGTCGCGGCCGGGGGCACCGCGATGGACCCGGAGGTCGTCTCGCAGCTGCTGGCCCGCAACGCCGGCGCCCCCACCCGGGCGCTCACCCCGCGGGAGCGCGAGGTGCTCGGGCTCATGGCCGAGGGCCGCTCCAACGCCGCCATCGCGGGCCGGCTCTTCGTCACCGAGAAGGCGATCGGCAAGCACATCGCCAACATCTTCACCAAGCTCGGCCTGCCCCCGTCCGAGGACGACAACCGCCGCGTCCTCGCCGTCCTCGCGTACCTCAACGCATGAACCGGGGCGCGCTGATCGCCCGGCTCCGCGCCGCCGGGTGCGTCTTCGCCGAGGAGGAGGCCGACCAGCTCCTCGCGGCCGGGTCCGACCCCGCGGCCCTGGAGTCGATGGTCGCGCGCCGGGTCGCCGGGGCCCCGCTGGAGCACGTCCTCGGGTTCGCCGAGTTCGCCGGTGTACGGGTGGCCGTGACCGACGGCGTGTTCGTCCCCCGGCACCGCACGCAGCTGCTCACCGACACGGCCCGCGGACTGCTGCGCGACGGCGGCACGGTGCTCGACCTCTGCTGCGGCACCGGCGCCCTCGGCCTGGTCGTGGTCCGGGGCTTCCGCGGCGTCCGGCTGGTCGCGACCGACCTGGACCCGGTGGCCGTCGGCTGCGCGCGCCGCAACCTGTCCGGCGTGACCGAGGAGGTCTTCGCGGGCGATCTCTTCGCGCCGGTACCGGATGATCTGCGCGGCCGCGTGGACGTCCTGCTCGCCAACGTGCCCTACGTGCCGACCGCCGAGATCGCCTACCTGCCCGAGGAGTTCCGCGTGCACGAGGCCCGCGCGGCCCTGGACGGCGGCGCGGACGGCCTCGACGTGCTGCGCCGCGTCGCCGCACTGGCCGCGGGCTGGCTGGCCCCGGGCGGCGCGCTGCTCACCGAGGCCGGCGAGGGGCAGCTGGGCACCGCCCACGCGCTGCTGCGCGCGGGCGGGCTCCGGCCGCGCACGGTCACCGATCCGCGGACCGAGACCAGCGTCGTCGTCGGGGTACGGGACGTGACCTAGTCGTGCTCAGACGTTCATGGCCACGCGCTGCCCGAGCTCGTGGCTGATGCGCTCGAACGTGCCCGCGTTCTCCTGCTGCTGCACCAGGTTGGTGCGCAGGATCTGGGCGCACTGCACCTCGCCCATGAGCAGCGCCTTGTCGATGAGGCCGTGGTAGGCCGCGACGCCCATGTGCGCCAGGCGCGTCTCGGCGTCGACGGTGTAGATCTCCATCGCCTCCATCGACGGGCCCTGCCCCGCGAAGGCCTGGAACTCGGCGCGCATCCCGTCCACCGTCAGGCACGGGACGTCCTCGGGCTCGGCCTCCATCATCGCGAAGCACGTCTCGAGGTTCTGGATCTTCTGCTGACCCTGCTGCTGCTGGGCGCGCAGGATCTGGGCCAGCGGGCTCTGCTCGGTCCGGCCGAGGATCTCGCCGACGAGCTGGTTGCTCCTGCGCTCGGCGTCGTACAGGCCCGACAGCTCGTAGAGGAACAGGTCGGCCGGATTGTCCAGTGGCATGCGCTTCTCCCTCGGGTTGATTGGGGACGCACCCGAGCTACCCGGAATGCTCGCGGCATCCGCGCCGGTGGCGGGGTGTTCCGAGGGTGGTTCGCGGCGAAAGGGCCCGCACCTAGTCCTTCGGCCAGCTCGCCTCGATCGCGTCGAGGACGTCCTTCGTCGGCTTGCCGTTGAGCCAGTCGATCATCCCGGTCCAGAAGGTGCCGGTGCCGACGGCCGCGGGCATCATGTCGGAGGCGTCGAAGCGGAACACCGTGCCCGGATCGGTCAGCAGCTGCGCGGACAGCTTCTCGACCGGCGAGCGCAACGCGTCGCGGTCGATGGCCCGGTTCGCGCTGACCGCCCCGCCGAGCCGGGCACGGTGATCCGCCCACTGGGGTGTCGAGAGGTAGGACGCGACGGCCCGCACCTCGGGCCGGTCCGTGAAGGCGCCGGCGAACTCGCCGGCGCCCAGCACCGGCCGGGGCCGGGCCGGGTCGAGCGGGGGCAGGTAGAAGGCGAAGACGTCGCCGTCGGGGCCGATCCGGGTGCCGTCCGGCCACTCGTTGGCGTAGAAGGACGCCTGGCGGTGCAGGGCGCACGCGTTCTGCAGGATCGGCAGGCCGCCCTCGGACATGGCCACGGTCGCGATGGACTGCACGCCGCCGTAGCCGCCGTTGACGTACCGCGGGTCGCGCAGGATCGCCCCGGCCTTGTCCAGCGCGCCGGCGATCCGGGCGTCGTTGAACGGGATCTTGTGGGCGACCCACAGGTCGTACACCTCCGGCCCGGCCGTGCGCAGGAGCACGTCCTCGAGCCAGTCGGTGATCGGGAACCCGGTCGCGGCGCCCGACTCGGCGCCGGCGCACCACGGCTTCACCCCGTCGGCCGCGATCCGCTCGGTGAGCGTCATCACCTGCGCCCACGTGTCCGGGATCGCGTACCCGTGCTCGGCGAAGAACCTGGGGGAGTACCACACGAGCGACTTGATGTTCGCGTTGAGCGGGGCCGCGTAGAGCTCGCCGTCGACGGTGCCGTACGTCTGCCACTCCGCCGACCACCAGCGCTCGACGTGCGCCTTGACGTCGGCCGAGACGGGCTTGAGCCCCTTGCCGCGGGCCATGTCGGCGATGAGGCCCGGCTGCGGGAACAGCGCGATGTCGGGCGGGTGCCCCGCGGCCGCCCGGTCCTTGAGATCCTGCTCGAACGCGGCGATGCCGTCGTAGTCGACGGTGATGCCGGTGCAGTCCTCGAAGTCGTTCCACGAGCGCAGGAGCTTGTCCGCCTCGGCGTTGCGGATCGGGCCGGTCATCGTGACCTTCGTGCCCGCGTGGCTGCCGTACTCGGCGTACTGCGCGCACGCGTCCGACGCCCGGTCCGCCGGCGTGCTCTTCGCGCAACCGGCCAGCACCAGGCTCAGCGCGACAAGGACGACACGGAACCGCATGGCAAGTTGATCTTAAGCCGCCAGGGCCGGCCCCGGGACCGGGTTCGCCACCATCACGCATCCCTTGCCGCTCGCCTTGGCCGCGTACATGGCCTGGTCGGCGTCGTGCAGGAACGCCTCGACGTCGTCGTGCCCGTGCCACCGCGCGACGCCGATGCTGGCCCGCGGCACGATCTGGACGGAGCCGAACGTGACCGGCTCCCGCAGCGCGGCGAGCAGCCGCTGGGCCACCACCACGGGATCGACGGCGCCGTCGAGCAGCACCGCGAACTCGTCGCCGCCGAGCCGGGCCGGGGTGTCGGCGCCGCGCACCAGGTCCCGCAGCCGGTCCGCGACCGCCACGAGCAGATGGTCGCCGGCCGCGTGCCCGTGCACGTCGTTGACCTGCTTGAACCCGTCCAGGTCGATGAGCAGCAAGGCGGAGTCCGGCCGGTGGCGGGCCTGCTCCAGGCGCTCGCGCAGCAGCACCCGGTTCGGCAGCCCGGTCAGCCCGTCGTGGTAGGCGCGGTGGTTGAGCTGGTCGAACGCGTCGCGCAGGACGCCGACCGTGTTGTTCAGCGACCGGCTCATCTGGCCGACCTCATCCCTGGAGTCGAGGTCGAGGTGCTGCTGGAAGTCGCCCTCGGCCACGGCGGTGAGCACGGTGACGGCCCGGCGCAGCGGCCGGCTCAGCTGCCGCGCGGCGAGGATCGCGACGCCGGCCGCGACGACCCCGCCCACGACGAGCAGGATGGTCACGTTGCGGCTGGTCCGGGCCGTGCGCTCGCCGATCTGCCGGTTGCCGGCGGCGACCGCGCCGACGAGCTGCTGCAGGAACTCGTCCGCGCGGGTCTTCACCGTGCGCGCGACCGACTCGGAGCGCACGAGCACGATCGAGACCGCGTTGTCCCGGTCGCCGCGGCGGCTGGCCGCGAGGCCGGTGTCGCGGGCGGTGCGGTACTGCCCGATGACCTTGCGGAGCAGCTCCAGCTCGCGCAGCTCCGCCTTGGTGAGCCCGATGTGCGCCAGGTCCGCGAGGTGCGTGTCGATCTGCCGGTCGGTGTCGGCGATCGTGGCCTCGTAGCGGTCGCGGTAGAAGCCGGGCTGGGAGAGCAGGTGCGACTGCACGGCCTCCATCTGCAGCCCGACCGCGGAGCGCACGGCGACCATGTGCGACATCGCCACGACGTCGCGGCGGTACTGCACGTCCTGCTGGGCCGCCACGCCGCGGAGGTTCACCAGCCCGTACACCGCGATGCCCGCGAAGATCGAGGCGACCAGCATCGCGATCCCCACGATCTTGGTGGCGATGCTGCGATTACGGACCCACGACGGCACGGTGTCACTGATCGACCGGCCCGCGGTTGCCGCGGAGTACTTTCCGGTTGCAACCTGAGCGTGTGGATCGGGTTGTGATCGTGGGCGCGGGGCCGGTCGGGGTCACCGCCGCGATCCTGCTCGCCCAGCGCGGCATCGCCAGCCTGCTGCTCGACCGCTACGAGGAGCCGTACGCCCTCCCGCGCGCCGTCCACGTCGACGACGAGGTGGTCCGCATCCTGCACGCCGTGGGCGTCGCCGGGGACTTCCTGCGGATCAGCCGCCCCGGCCTGGGCCTGCGCCTGCTCGACGCGCGGCACCGGGTGATGGCCTCGTTCGACCGCGCCCCCGGCGGCGGCCCGCACGGCTACCCGCAGGCGAACATGTTCGACCAGCCGGACCTGGAGCGCCTGCTGCGGGCGCGCATGGCCGAACTGCCCCTCATCGAGTTCGTCGGCGGCGCCACGGTGGTCGGTGTCTCGCCGGCATCGGTGCGCTACGAGCGCGACGGCGTCCTCGTCGACGTGCCGGCCGCCGCCGTGCTGGGCTGCGACGGCGCCGGCAGCACCGTCCGCGAGCGCATCGGCGCGCACCTGGTGGACCTGCGCTTCGCCGAGCGCTGGCTCGTCGTCGACGGCGTCTGCCCCGAGGACCTGCACGCCTGGGGCGGCGTCCACCAGGTGTGCGACCCGCGCCGCGCGGCGACCTTCATGGAGCTGGGCCCGCGGCGGTACCGCTGGGAGTTCCGCCTCCTCGACGGCGAGACCGACCTCGACCTGGACCCGCTGCTCGCCCCCTGGCTGCGGGGCCGCCCCGTGGAGATCCTGCGCCGCTCGGAGTACACCTTCCGCGCGACCATCGCCTCGGCCTGGCGTCAGGACCGCGTCTTCCTGCTCGGCGACGCGGCCCACCAGACCCCGCCCTTCATCGGCCAGGGCCTCGGGGCCGGCCTGCGCGACGCGTACAACCTGGCCTGGAAGCTCGCCGCCGACCTGACCACCCCCGGGGGAGCCGCGGCCCTGCTCGACTCCTACGAGCGCGAACGGGTCCCGCACGTCCGCGCCCAGATCCGCCTCGCGATCGTGGCCGGCTGGGCCATGACGGGCGGCCAGGACCGCGCGGCGGCCGTGCGCCGGGTGATCCTGGGCGCGATCTGGCGCATCCCGGGACTGAAGGGCCTGGCCCTGCGCTCGACCTCGCCCAAGCTGACCGGCGTCGGCCGCGGCAGGCTGGCCGGGACGCTGGCTCCCGTGGCGTACGACGAGTGGGTGGTCCTGCACACCGGCAGGCCCCCGGCCTGCGAGCATCGCCCGGTCGAGGCCACGGACGCGGCCGTGCGCCGCTGGCTGCGCGGCCGGGCGGTCGTCATCCGCCCCGACGGCGTCGTGCACGCCGTCCTGCGCCGGTGACGTCAGTCGGGCACGCGCTTGACGGTGATCCCCGGACCGAGGCCCTCCAGGCCGCGAACTTCCTGGTGGCGGGCCAGGGTGACGAGCAGTGCCCGGCCCGCCAGCGGGGGTGAGGTCGACCGGGGTCGCGACGCTGCCGAGGGTGATCCGCGAGCTCAGCAGCGATGATCGTGTCCGAGGCGCCATGGGTGGCCATTGCCGCGGCGATATGGTCGGCAGCCCGGAACAGTGCGGCCACGCCATCGTCCCGGATGAGACGCAGCCTCACGAACGAGACGGACCGAAGCATCGGCGCCGACCCCCGACCATCTGCCCGGAGGAGGAGCGTCCAGACGCCCACGAATATGGCGACCAGATGTCCACGGATCATGCGTCCGATCGTCCATAATGCTGGCATGGCAGACGACCGCAAACTGATCCCCCGGCACGTCGAGCCCCTGGTCGCCGAGGCACTGACCGACACCCGCGTGGTAGCCGTCAACGGCGCCCGGCAGGTAGGCAAGAGCACGCTCGCCACGGCACTGATGTCAAGGGCGCGCAACCCGGTCATTCGGCTGCTGGACGACCCCGCGATGCTGCGCGCCGCCCGCGAGGCACCGACCGACTTCGTCGAACATGACGGCCTCATGGTCATCGACGAGGTCCAGCTTGCCCCCGAACTGTTCCGAGCCATCAAACTCGTCGTCGACGCCGACCCGACGCCCGGACAGTTCCTCCTGACCGGATCCGCCCGCATCCTCGCCCTGCGCGACCTGCCCGACGCCCTGCCCGGGCGTATGGAAACCGTCGAACTCTGGCCGTTCTCCCAAGGAGAAATCGACGGTACGCCCGACCGGTTCGTCGATGCCGCTTTCGCATACGGCCCGGATCTGTCCCACACCTCGACGCTGCGCCGCCGCGACTATCTGGACCGGGTCGTGCGCGGCGGCTACCCGGAGGCGGTACGCCGTACGCCACGCCGGCGGGCGGCGTTCTTCGAGTCGTACCTGACGACGCTGATCGAGCGGGACGTAACTGAACTGGCCGCCATCGAACGCCGTGGTGAGCTGCGCCGCCTGCTGGCCCTGCTCGCCGGTCGCTCCGGCGGTCTGCTGGTGGCCGCGTCACTCGCCACCCAGTCCGGCATCCCCCGCACCACACTCAACCGGTACCTCGAACTGCTCGCCGCGGTCTTCCTCATCAAGCAAATCCCCGCCTGGTCCGGCAACCAGACCCACCGCGCCGTCGGGACACCCAAACTGGCGTACATCGACAGCGGCGTCGCCAGCCACCTGCTCGGCCAGGACGCCGGACGACTCGCCGAACCCGACGGCGCGGCCGGTCAGCTGATGGAGAACTTCGTCCTCATGGAACTGGCCCGCCAGCTCACCTGGAACGACGAGCGAGTACGCCTGTACCACTACCGCACCAAGGACGGTGTGGAGGTCGACGCCGTTCTCGAAGCCGCCGACGGCCGGATCGTCGGTATCGAGGTCAAGGCCGCATCCAACGTGCGCGGCGGGGACCTGGCCGGGCTGCGACACCTCGCGGAGCGGGTCGGTGACCGCTTCGTCGCCGGCTACATCCTCTACACCGGCCAGCAGACACTCCCCTACGGCGAGAAGATCCGCGCCCTTCCCATCGAGGCACTGTGGTCGACGACCACCAATCGAGACTGACACCCCTCGATACAGCTGACACCGGCCGACACGCGTCGTTGCCGAATATCAGGCGACCAAGAACGCCGCCATCGCAAAGCGGGAAGCAGCCCGGGTACAGCCGGGAGACCGTCCACCAGGCACTCCATCTGGAGACCCGTCTCGCGGCCAACAGCAGCCGGCGGCGTAAGACTGCTGGCGCCTCTGCGCAGGTCTGGGTGGTCCTGCACACCGGCAGGCCCCCGGCCTGCGAGCATCGCCCGGTCGAGGCCACGGACGCGGCCGTGCGCCGCTGGCTGCGCGGCCGGGCGGTCGTCATCCGCCCCGACGGCGTCGTGCACGCCGTCCTGCGCCGGTGACGTCAGTCGGGCACGCGCTTGACGGTGATCCCCGGACCGAGGCCCTCCAGGCCGCGAACTTCCTGGTGGCGGGCCAGGGTGACGAGCAGTGTCCGGCCCGCCAGCGGGGTGAGGTCGACCGGGGCCGCGACATCGCCGAGGGTGATCCGCCGCAGCGAGGGGATCGCGGCGGCGACGCGAAGGTCGACCTCGGCGGTGTACCCGAGCACCAGCATCTCGAGTGCCGGGTGCTCGGCGAAGGCGGAGAGGTCCACGTCCGGGGCCCCGGTGATCGCGAGCTCCCGGAGGCCGGGGAGCTTCGCCAGCGGGCTCAGGTCGCGAAGCCAGCCGCATCCGTTGAGCCAGAGCGACCGGACCCCCGGGACCGCCTCCGCGAGCGCGCGGACGCCGCCGGAGGGCTCCTGCGAGTCGTAGAACCCCAGCAGATCGAGCCGGGGCAGCCCGGCGAACAGCGACACGTCCCGGGACGGCCAGCGATGCACCTGCAGTGTCGTGAGTTGCGGGTGGGCCGCGACGGGTGACAGGTCGCGCACCCCGTCCAGGTAGCCGAGCTCCAGCCGGGTGACCCGGCCGAGTCCGCGCACGAAGTCGAGCGTCGTCAAGCCGGTCAGCAGCCACAGGTTCAGGAACTCCAGCTCGGTCAGCCCGGCGACCGGGGCCGGGTCCGCGGCCCGGTCGCCGAAGTAGCCGTCGAGGCGGCGCAGGTGCGGGTGCCCGGCCAGGGGCGTCAGATCCCCTGACACGCCCTGGTCGAAGGCGACCTCGGCCAGGTGCGGCACGCCGTCCAGGCAGCTGAGATCCACGAGGGTGGCGAACTTGACCGACAGGTTCCGCAGGGTGCCGAGGCGGTGGACGGCGGGCAGGAGGTTCGGGTTCGTGACGGTCAGCGCGCCGCCGGGCAGGGGCGCCCCGGCGAGGACCCGCTCCGCGTACTCGTGCGGGTCGAAGTACTCCCACACCCGGGCCAGCTCGTGCTGCACGCCGGGGCGCGGATCCGCGGCGTAGCGGGCGAGCAGGTCGAGCGCCGCGGGCCCGTTGACCAGCGCGACGGACCGGATCGCGGCCGCCGCCCGGGCCGCCGGCATCTCCCGGCTGTCGGTGGGCAGGCGCCGGATGAGCGGATCGCCCACGGCGGCGAGCGTGCGGGCCTCGGCGACGCTGCGCGGCGGCACGAGCGAGCGGAACTCCCGTTCGACGCGTTCGAGCAGCTCCGGCGGATCGAGCGACGGGACGGTGCCGAGGCAGGCGGCGGCGAGCAGCCGCAGCGTGCGGCCGTGCCGGGGCACGGCCGCGGCCCGATCGAGCAGGGCCGCGAGCAGCTCCCGGCGCACGACCGCGTTGCCGTGGCCGGCCGCCATCACCACCGTCTCCCGCCAGGAGTCCAGGTGGGCGTGCTCGACGAGCAGCCCGACATCGCCCTGCTCGGCGGCCTCGCGGGCGGTCAGGTACTCCTGGAACGTCCGGTGCACGAAGTCGATGCGGCCGGGCACCGGCTCGCGCAGGACGCCGCTGCGGTGGACGAGGTGGTCGAGCACGGCACGCGGCTCGCCGTCCACCTGCGGCATCACCGCCAGCCGCTCGCCGACGCGCTGCTCGGCCGCCTCCCGCGACAGCTCCGTGGCGTTGTTGACCGACAGCCGCCACGCGAGGCTCTGCAGGAGCTGCAGCTTGTTGCGGGAGGAGAGGCCGGTCACCGCCTCGACGAGATTGCGCTGAGTGTCCCGGCGTTCCAGCAGCAGGTCGACGGCGGCCTGATACAGCGCCATCCGGTCGAGCGGCAGGTGCGTGTTGCGGTCGAGGTTCAGCGCGCACAGCATCGCGCAGAGCAGCGGGCTGGTGGCCAGCGACTGCAGGTGCGCGCTGGCGTCGAGCCGGGCGAGCAGCGCGCTCTCGTAGCGCGGCAGGTCCGGCTCCGGGCACGGCAGGCTCCCCGCGTCGCGCACCGCGCGATGCCAGTGCCGCACGAGGGCCCGCACGTCGGCCGGGCTCATCCGCTCCAGCATCGCGGCGGCGAAGCCCTCATCGGCCAGCCAGCGCTCGGCCGCCGCGGCCGGGCGCGAGGTCACCACGACCCGGATGCGCGGATACTCCCGCAGCAGCCCCGACAGCCACGGCTTGATCTGCGTCCGTTCGGCCGCCGGCAGCTCGTCGACGCCGTCGACGAGCAGGAGCGCGGCGCCCGAGCTCAGCTGCCGATGGACCCAGCCCGGCGGCATGAGGCCCGCGACCGGATCGGCCACCCCGTCGAGGAACCGCTCCGGCGGCGGCAGGCGCCGGCCGGTGTGGCTGCGCAGCTTCACCAGCAGCGGGACGCAGCCGTTCCAGGCCGTCAGGTCGCCGCCGAACCCGCCGCCGGCCGCCGTGACCGCGAGCCACTTCAGCACGGTGCTCTTGCCGGACCCGGCCTCCCCGCGCAGCAGGAAGCGATCGCCGCGGCCGAGGGCCTGCTCCACGCGGATCCCCGGAAGCTCCGCGGCCGTGCGGCGCAGGTCACCCGGCGACCATTGGGCCCGGTCCAGCGCGGACGGCTCGTTCGCGGCGCTGACGGTCAGGCTGATGTAGGCGATCGAGAGCGTCGTGCGCGGGCGGTAGTGGTGGATGTCGACGCCGAAGAGCTCGAGCTCGTTCAGCGACTTCGCGAGGTAGCCGAGGTACCGCTGCCGGAACGCGTCGTCGTGCGGGACCCCGGCCGGGGCGTCGACGCTGGTGGCCGGGGTGCGCTCGACGAGCGTGCGCAGCTCGTCGGCCAGGCGCGCGGTCCGGGCCAGCAGCTGCGCGTCGGCCCGGGCCGCGAAGGTCGGCAGCTGGACCACGAGCGCCGCGAGGTAGGCGCAGCATTCGTCGAGGACGAGCTGGTACAGCCGCTCGGCCGGCTCGGACAGGCCCGCCCGCGCGGGTGCGTCCCGGCAGCGCAGGCGCAGCTGCGCGGCCAGCGTGGCCGGGTCGAGGTCGGCGCCGAAGAGGCCCTCGTCGCTCAGGTCGGCCCGGCCGAACGTGTCGGCGACGGCGGCCAGCGCGGCGTCGCGCTCGTGGTCCGGCACGCCCGCGAACCGGGTGGCGAGCAGCGGCTGCAGGCGCTCGGCGACCGCGTCGACCATCGTCTCGATCTCGCGCTCGACCTTGCGGCGGGCGAACTCGTCGGTCACCCGGCGGTTGATCAGCTCGGCGAGGGGGAGATCGCGCTCGGCCCGCTTGCGCCGTTCGCCGAGCCAGCGGGTGACCGCGGGGCGGACCACGAGCCGGCCGAGCTGAATCAACGCCGTCTCGATCCCGGTCACCGATCAAGCATCGACGATCGGCGGGGGGCTCGGGTGTCCGGCGGGCGACAGAAAACGGCGTTGCGCGCTCGCCGGGGTGGGTCTATGGTTGTTCTCAGATCGAGTAAGACTCAAATTGAGAAAGACTCCAGCTGAGAAGGACTACGCGACGTGGCTGATGCAGAGGCCGAGTTCCTGGCCAACTACGACCCGCGGCGGTATCCGCCGGTCGCGGTCACCGTCGACGTCGTGGCGTTCACGATCCGCGACGGGCGGCTGCACGTGCTGCTCGTGCGCCGGGCCTGCCCGCCCGACAAGGACAAGTGGGCGCTGCCCGGCGGGTTCGTGGGGGAGTGGGAGGACCTGCCCACCGCCGCGGCCCGCGAGCTGGCCGAGGAGACCGGGGTCGCGACCGCCAACCGGCGGCTGCACCTGGAGCAGCTCGGCACCTACGGCGCGCCGGACCGGGACCCGCGGATGCGCGTGTTCTCGGTGGCGTACCTCGCCTTCGCCCCGCACCTGCCCGACCCGGTGTCCGGCAGCGACGCGCGGGAGGCGGCCTGGATCGCCATGGACGACCGGCCGGAGGCGCTCGCCTTCGACCACACCACGGTGCTCGCCGACGGGCTCGAACGGGCGCGCTCGAAGCTGGAGTACTCGCCGCTGGCGACCCGGTTCGTGGGCGAGGAGTTCACGATCGCGGAGCTGCGGGCCGTGTACGAGACGGTGTGGGGCGAGCCGCTGCACGCCGGGAACTTCCATCGCAAGGTGCTGTCGGTGCCCGGGTTCGTCGAGAGCACCGGGGCCACGACCGAGCGGGGCGGGGCTCGAGGGGGGCCCCGCGCCAAGCTGTACCGCGCCGGCGACGCCCAGCTCCTGCACCCCGCGCTGCTGATGCCGAGCCGGGAGGAGACGCTGCGGTGAACACCGACGAGGCCATCGCGCTCATCGAGCGTTCGACGGCCGCGGAGCTCTTCGGCGGCGACGACGGGCACCGGCGGTACCGAATCCTGGCCAAGCTCGTGCATCCCGACGCCGTGGGGCCGAAGGGCACCCGGGCGTTCGCGCGGCTGTCCGAGCTCTGGCGCAACCGGGGCGTGATCCGCACGGCCCGGGGCACGTACTCCACCGACGTCCTCGACCACCGCGGCGACCTGACCAACCTGTACCGCATCCCCGAGGGCCACCTGAAGCTCGTCCGTGACCCGTCCTGCAACGACCTCATGGCCCGCGAGGCGGCGGCCCTGCGCCGGATGGCCGAGCACGGGGATCCGCGGTACCTGCCGTACGTGCCCCGGCTCGTGGAGACCTTCCGGCACCGGTCCGAGTCGGGGCAGATCCGGCGCGCGAACGTCATCGCCACGTCGGCGTCGCGGCTGCACAGTCTGCAGGAGGTACGGCGGAAACGGCCCGACGGCCTGGACCCCCGCGATGCCGCCTGGATGTGGCGCCGCCTGCTCGTCGCGCTCGGCCTCGCGCACCGGGCGGGGGTCGTGCACGGGGCGATCGTCCCGCAGCACGTGCTCATCGAGCCCGACGAGCACGGCGTGGTGCTCGTCGACTGGTGCTACAGCGCGAGCGACCCCGCGCAGCGCATCGCCGCGATCGTGCCCGGGCACCGCGACGACTACCCGCCGGAGGTGCTGTCCCGCGGTACCCCGGGTCCCTCCACCGACATCCACATGGCCGCCGGTGTGATGGCCGGCCTCATGGGCGACCGCGCCCCGAAGCCGCTGCGCCGGTTCGCCGACGGCTGCCGGCTGAGCTCCACCCGCCAGCGCCCCGACGACGCCTGGAAGCTGCTCGGCGAGTTCGACGAGCTGCTGCACCGGCTGTACGGGCCGCGCACATTCCGTCCCTTCACGCTTTAGGAGACCTTCATGGGAAGTGGAACCTGGTCGACCGACGTCTACGACGCCGCCGACCGCTACCGACGGGCCACGGGCGCGAGCGCCTTCGCCTACAGCGACTCCGGGGCGCGCCGCGTCCACACCGCCCTCGACCCGAAGGGCGTCGGCACGCGGGAGAGCCGCGACTCCGACGAGCACCCCGACTCGGTCGCGATCGCCGTGCTCTTCGACGTCACCGGCTCGATGGGCTCGGTGCCGAGGGTGCTGCAGCAGAAGCTCCCGCAGCTGCTCGGCCTGCTGCTGCGCAAGGGCTACGTGACCGACCCGCAGATCCTCTTCGGCGCCATCGGCGACGCCACCTGCGACCGGGTGCCGTTGCAGATGGGCCAGTTCGAGTCGGACAACCGCCTCGACGAGGACCTCGGCCGTTTCGTGCTCGAGGGCGGCGGCGGGGGCCAGATGACGGAGTCGTACGAGCTCGCGATGTACTTCATGTCCCGCCACACCTCGATCGACTGCCTCGAGAAGCGGAACAAGCGCGGGTACCTCTTCATCATCGGCGACGAGCAGGCCTACCCGAAGGTCAAGCCGAACGAGGTCCGCGCCGTCATCGGCGACCGGCTCGGCGAGGCGATCGGGCTGCGCGCCATCGTGGACGAGGTCCGGCGCAAGTACGACACCTACTACATCCTGCCGGCGGGCTCCTCCTACGCGGGCAACACCGCGATCCTCGACTTCTGGCGCGACCTGCTCGGCCAGAACGTCATCGCGCTCGACGACCTCGACGCCGTGTGCGAGACCATCGCGCTGACCATCGGCCTCGGCGAGGACAGCATCGACCTCGACGAGGGCCTCGCGGACCTGGGCGAGGTCGGCTCGGCCTCAGCCTCGACGGTCGGCAAGGCGCTGGCCCGCATCGGCGGCGGCCGCGCCCCGCTCGCGCACGGCTCCGGCCCGGCGGACCTGGCCGGCCCGGTCAGCGTCGAGCGGCTGTAGCCACCGCCATGCACTACATCGTCGTGGACCTCGGGTTCGGCGACTGCGGCAAGGGCACGACCGTGGACTACCTGTGCGCGACCCGCGACATCGACACCGTCGTGCGGTTCAACGGGGGCGCGCAGGCGGCGCACACGGTCGTGCTCGCCGACGGGCGCAAGCACACGTTCGCCCAGTTCGGCTCCGGCTCGCTGCGGCCCGGGGTCCGCACGCACCTGTCCCGCTTCATGGTCGTCGACCCCCTCGCGCTCGTCACTGAGGCCTGTGGCCTGATGTCGCTCGGCGTGACGGACATCTGGCAGCGCCTGACCGTCGACCGCTCGGCGCTGATCGCGACGCCCTACCACCGCGCGGCGAACCGCTCGGCCGAGCTGGCGCGCGGGGCGGACCGGCACGGGTCGTGTGGGATGGGGGTGGGGGCGACGATGGAGTACGCGCTGCGGTACCCCGACGACGCCCCGCGCGCCGGCGACTGCGCGTCCCCGTCCGTGCTGCGCCGCAAGCTGGCCCAGCTGCGCGACCGCCTCGGGGCGGGCGGCCCGCCGGTCGAGGCCTGCCTGCCGGCGTTCTCGGGCTTCGCCTCGACGGTCACGCTGGTGGACGGCTTCCGCCCGACGGGCTCGTGCGTCTTCGAGGGCGCCCAGGGCGTGCTGCTGGACGAGTGGCACGGCTTCCACCCGTACACGACGTGGAGCACGACCACGTTCGCGAACGCCTTCGCGCTGCTGCCCGACGCGCCGGTCCTCCGGCTGGGCGTCCTGCGAACGGTGACCACGCGCCACGGCGCCGGCCCCCTGCCGACGGGGGACATCCCGGGCATCGGTGACCCGAACAACCCGACGAACGACTGGCAGGGCCCCTTCCGCGTGGGCTACTTCGACGTCCCCCTGCACCGCTACGCCCTGCAGGCCGCCGGCGGCGTGGACGGCCTGGTCCTGACCCACCTGGACCTCGACGTCGGCCGCTACTGTCCCGAGTACCGCGACTCGAGCTTCCTGCGGGTCGGCGAGCCCGGGGACCTCGACCGCCAGGCCGCGATGACCCGGTCCCTCCTGGCGGCCGAGCCCCGGTACGCGCCGGTCACCGACTGGGTCCGCACGGTCGAGGAGTCGCTGGGGGCCGACGTGGTGCTGGAGTCGTGGGGCCCGACGGCGCAGGACAAGAAACCGTCCGGCCGGTTGACGGCCTGAACCCGCACCTCAGTCGCACCACACCGGGACCTCAGCCCGCCGTGCTCTGCTGTGCCCCTCACAGACGACTTGGGGGCGACGATGGGCCTGGCACGCGACGCGATCCGGGCGGTCTCGGTGGCGGCGGCGGCCGGGATCGCGGTGGGCGGCGCCTTCGGCCTGCTCGCCCCGTCCTCGGCCGCGGCCGTGGACACCCCGCCCGCCCCGGCCGCGGCGGCCCGCCCGGCGATCGTCACGAGCGTGGACCTGCTCGGCCGGGCGCAGCTCTCGGTCACGGTGCGCTTCACGAACACGGGCCGGGCGACCGAGCACCTGACCGGCTTCGACGTGCTGGCCGACGGCCGCCCGCTGACCCGCCTGGGCGTCGAGCCGGCGGCGCTCGACCTGCGCCCGGGCGCCACGGCGGACGAGACCGTGTCGTTCACGGCTCCCACCCCGGCGGCCGCCCTGACGCTGACCCTTCCGGACGGCGAGCAGCTGCCCCTGGAGCTGTAGCCCACCGGCATACGTCGGGCTCGCGGCCTGCTGTTCAACGCCGACGGTGGCCGACCACGGCAACACCTCGGGACCGGGCTTTTCCTCTTTGGAAATTTGATGGTTCGTCGCACTTCGCTTGTGCTCGTAAGGCGGCCGTCGCGCGGGAAGGATGCCTGAACGACCTCGCCAAAAAGAATCTCGGCGGGGGTGTCGGATCGGGGCCGGGGTGTTCGTAGCAGGGTCGAGCAGCCCCACAGGACCTCGAACCCAGGAGATGATCCGGATGCAGTCCACGGTTTCCGCGCCCGCCGTCACCGCCCGCCACCTGCACGAGCTCGTCGAGCCGATCCACCTGGTCGCCTACTTCGCCGACGAGCCGGACCAGGCCCTCCTGGCGCTCGGCCTCCGCAACACCTGGGACGCCTACTTCGCCGGGCGGGCCGCCCCGCTGGGCCGGGTGCCGGCCGCCGTGGTCGACGCCGTCTTCTACAACTTCGCCCCCGGCGAGGTCGCCCGCCACATCCCCCACGTCTGGGACATCACCACCCCCGAGGAGGCGATCGCCGCCCGTGAGCAGGGCTGTGTCGCGGCGCTGCGCCGGATCCTCGGCGACACCCCCACGCTCGAGCGCGCCGCCGACCTGGCCACCAAGGCGGCGACGAGCGCCCCGGCGCACGGGCGGGTCCTGTACGCCGCCCTGCGCACGCTGCCCGTGCCCGAGGAGCCCTTCGCCCGGCTCTGGCACGCGGCCACCCTCCTGCGCGAGCACCGCGGCGACGGTCACATCGCCGCCCTGGTCGCGGCCGGGATCGGCGGGACGGAGGCCCACGTGCTGCACGCCCTGTCCGAGGGCATGCCCGCCGAGCAGTTCGGCCGGGTCCACCACCTGCCGGCCCGGCAGCTGGCCGCGGTCGTGGACGGCATGCGCGAGCGCGGCCTCGTCGGCGCCGACGGCTGGCTCAGCGACGAAGGCCGCGAGACCAAGGCGCGGATCGAGGCGATCACCGACGATCTCGCCGCGGCGGCCCTCGCCGGCCTCGAGCCGGGCGAGCGCGACGAGCTCGTCGCCGCGCTCGAACCCATCGCCGCCGCGCTCAACGCCGCCGGGTCGCGGTAGTGGCGCCGGTCAGGACGCTCGGTGGCGCTCCCGGCGGACGACCGGGCGGCGGCCCTTCAGCGTGGTGCGCCGCAGGGTGTCGATGACCTCGTCGACCGCGCCGTCCGGGACCTCCACGAGGGAGAAGCGGTCCGCGATCTCGATCGCCCCGACGTCGCGGCCGGTCAGGCTCGACTCGCCGGTGATCGCGCCGACCAGGTCCTGCGGCCGGATGCCCGCCGCGCGGCCCGCACCCACGAACAGGCGGGTCATCCCGCCCGTCGGGGCGCGCCGGCCGCCGGTGTCGCGGCCCCGGCCGCGGCCGTCGGAGTCGCGCACGCTGACCCGCCGGTTGGGGTTCGAGCGCTCGTCACGCGAAGACTCCCGCGGCTGACGCAGCGTGACGTCCGGGATCTCCTCCTCGTCGTTCTCCCCGACGGCGGTCGACTCGTGGGCGAGCTTGATCGCGGCGAGCGCGATCTCCATCGGGTCGAACTCCTCGGCGAGGGACTCCACGATCACCCGGAAGCGCTCGAGGCCGTTGTCGGCGATGAGGCTCTCGTGCAGGGCGGCGCGGGTGAGCTCCATGCGACGGGCGCGCAGGTCGGCGACCGACGGGACCTTCTCGATCGTGATGCGCTGCTTCGTGACGCGCTCGATCGTCTTGAGCATCCGGTGCTCGCGCGGCTCAGCGAGGGTGATGGCCACGCCCTCGCGGCCGGCGCGCCCGACGCGGCCGATGCGGTGCACATACGACTCCGGCGCCGACGGCACGTCGTAGTTCACCACGTGCGTGAGGTGCTCCACGTCGAGCCCGCGGGCCGCGACGTCGGTGGCCACGAGCAGGTCGGCGGTGCCGTTGCGCAGCCGGGCCATCACGCGGTCGCGCTGCTCCTGGCCCATGCCACCGTGCAGGGCCTCGGCCCGGTAGCCGCGGCCGTTGAGCGTCTCCGTCAGCTGGTCGACCTCGTCGCGGGTGCGGCAGAAGACGATCGCCGCCCCGGGCGCCTCGACGTCCAGGACGCGTCCGAGGGCGGCCGGCTTGTGCGCCCGCGGTACGACATATGCCACCTGGCGCACGAGCGGTGCCTCACCCGCGGGGGTCGGCTCCCGGCCGATCTGGATGCGCACCGGGTCGTTGAGGTGGCTCGCGGCCAGCCCGTCGATCCGCGGCGGCATCGTGGCCGAGAACAGCACGGTCTGCCGGTCCTCGGGCGTCTCGGCCAGGATCGCCTCGATGTCCTCGGCGAAGCCCATGTCGAGCATCTCGTCGGCCTCGTCGAGCACCACGACGTGCAGGTCGTGCAGGCGCAGCGTGCCGCGGCCGAGGTGGTCCAGCGCCCGGCCCGGGGTCGCGACCACGACGTCGACGCCGAACTCGAGCGAGCGCAGCTGGCGGCCGATGGGCTGCCCGCCGTAGATGGGCAGGACGCGGACGCCCAGGTCGCGACCGTACCGATGGATGGCCTCCGACACCTGGACCGCCAGCTCGCGGGTGGGCACCAGGATCAGCGCGGACGGGTTGTCGCCCCCGGGCGAGGGCAGGCGCTGCAGCAGCGGCAGGGCGAACGCGGCGGTCTTGCCCGTGCCGGTCGCGGCCTGGCCGAGCAGGTCCCTTCCGGCGAGCATGGGCGGGATGGCCTCGCGCTGGATCGGGGTCGGCTCCTCGTAGCCGAGGCCGGCCAGCGCTTTGAGCAGCTCGTCGCGCAGCCCGAGCTCGCCGAAGCCGGTCACGTCCTCATCATCGAAGGTCGCGGTCACGGGTGCTCCTCACTCAGGCAATGCAGGCGGCGCCTCTAGCATCCCAAACGCCTCGGGGGCCCTCGGTGGCGCGGTCGCTGAGTGTGATCTGCGACCGGATAGGGTTTCGCCGTGACCGACGATTGGCGGGAACAGAGGGCGCGGGCGGTGGCCCATCACGGGGCCGAGCTCGAGCGCCGCCGTGAGGCCGAGGCCGAGCAGGCCAGGGCCCTGATCGCCGGGTTCGTGGCCGCCGCGCGCGCGTCGGGCCCGGCGCCGGAGCCGCTGCGGGCGCGCTCCTACAGCGGACGGTCCTACCGCACGTCGCTGCGGGGGTGGTACCTCAATCCCGCCCGCACCATCGCGATCGCGCAGGACGGGGAGTACTACTCGCTGCTCGTCCCGTCGTCGGTGAAGGCGCTGCTCGTGGGGGCCGACCCGACCCCGCAGCCGCCGCGCCTCATCGTCGGCGAGGGGGCGCGCGACGGCGAGTCGATGCCGCTGGCGGCGCTGCTGGAGCGGCTGCTCAGCCGGTCCGGATGAATTCGGACGGCACCGTGTCCGTCAGCCACACCCCGTTGTCCGACCGGTAGAAGACGTGCCCGGCCCGGGCCATCTCGCCGGCGAGCACCGTGAGGATCACGATGGCGCCCCCGCGGCGGGCCCCGACCCGGCGCGCGGTCGCGGTGTCGGGTGACAGGTGCACGTGGTGACGCCCGCCCCGGTTGAGTCCGGTCGCCTGGATCGAGGCCAGGGCGGCGGCACCGGTACCGTGAAACAGCACTTCGGGCGGTTCCGCCTCGGCCAGCCCCAGCTCGACGGGGACCGAGTGGCCCTGGTTGGCCCGGATGCGTTCGACGCCGTCCTCGCCCACGGCCACGGCGAAGCGCTGCTTGTCGTTGCCGTCGACCACCTCGTCGAGGGTGGCCCGATCGATGCGCATCGCGGCGAGGAACTCGGCGACGGGCACCCACCCGGCGGCGTCGAGCGTCAGCCCGACCCGTGCGGGCTCATGGCGGAGTGCCTTGGACATCCGCTTACTGATCTTGACTAACTGCTGATACTCCATATCGAACCCGATTGTGCGCCGTCCTGCGTGCGGGGGCCACGGCATTTCCCGCGTCACGGCGCGTTGCGCAGCCCGTCCAGGATGACCCTGATCGCGGTCGCGCGCGTAGGCTCGTCCGGGGCCCACATGGCCGCATGCGAGGCCCCGACCAGCACCGCGACCACCGCGGCGCCCCCGACGTCCGCCCGCACCGCCCCGGCCGCGCGGGCCCGGGCGACCAGCGCGTCGACGGCGGCGAGCAGCGCCGCGCGCACGTCCCGGACGACCTCGGTGACGTCGACCCCGGCCCCGGAGAGCGCGTCGGCGAACGCGTGCTTCGTGGCGCTCTGCTCCACGACGTGCTCGAGGAACCCGAACAACGCGCTTGCGGGGTCGTCGTCCCCGGCCGCCCGGCTCGCGTGCTCGACCAGGGTGCGCATCCGCTCGACGAGCACCGCCTCGAGCAGCGCTTCCTTGGTGGGGAAGTGCCGGAAGACGGTACCGATGCCGACGCCTGCCCGCCGTGCGACCGCCTCGGTGGGGGCGCCCACGCCCTCGGCCGCGAACACGGCCTCGGCGGCCTCGAGCACCCTGGTCCGGTTCCGGCGGGCGTCGGCCCGCATCGGCCGGGTGGCGTCCGGAGCAGCCGCTCCGAATCGCTCGATCGGAGTCACGAGTGCGACTGTACGGGGCCGCCCCGCCGCTCAGGCCAGCCGGGCGCGCAGGTGCTGGCCACGGGCGGCCGAGACCTGTGCGGCCACCGCGGCCCGCACCAGGCCGCTGCGATGCCGGACGTGGCCGCCGGGCCCCTCGACGAGCAGGTGCGCGTGCACCAGCTGGTCGACGGCCCCGAGCACGTCGTCGAGCTCCAGCCCGCCGGCCGCGGCCACCTGCTCGACCCGCAGCGACCCGAGCGCCGCGGTGAGCCGGAGGATCTCCCACGCCGCCGGCGGCATCCACCGGGTCCGCTGCCGGGCCAGGTGCATGGCGACCTCGCCGCTCAGCTGCGGCCCGAGCTCCCGCGCCGCCGTGACCAGCCCGGGGATGCCCCCGCTGGCCTCGAGCACGTCGGAGGGCAGGTCCGCCGCCGTCAGCGGGGCCAGCCGCAGCACGAGATCGGCGTCGAGGGCCCCGAGCGGCCGGTCGGCGATCGCGGACGGGTAGCGGTACGACACCACGACCCGCACCCCGCGCTCCCGCAGCCACCGCAGCTCGGCGACGGAGTCGGCGTCGAGGTGCTCGGCGTCGTCGATGGCGACGACCGCCCGCACGGCTCCGCGCGGCAGCCGCCCCGCGATCTCGTCGAGCTCGCCGGGCAGCAGGTGCCGCCGCTCGGCCATGGCCGCGTCGAGCACCGCGTCGGTCGGCGCCCCGAGCTGGTGCAGCACCGTGCGCAGCCACCCCAGCCGCAGCGCCCCGCCCGGCCCGGGTCCCCGCCCGAGCCCGACCACGTCCGGGTACAGCTCCCGCAACCGCCCGAGCAGCGCCGACTTCCCGGCCCCGGCGGGCCCGGCGACGTGCACGACATCGGGCCCGGCCGCGAGCGCGTCGAGCTCGGCGACGCGCCCGACGAACCCGCCCGGGCCGCCCCCGGCCGGTTCCCGCGCGGGCGCCACCGTCGCTTCGCGGGGTGCCCGCCGCCGATCCCCTCGGCGCCGGTCGAACGCCGGCGGCCCGCCCTCCAGCGTGGCGACCAGCGCATCCCGCAGCTCGGTGGTGGCGGCGGCGGGGGCGATCCCGAGCTCATCCGTCAGCGCGCGGACGCACCGCTCGTACCATCGCAGCACCTCGTCCTTTCGCCCCTGCCCGGCCACGGCCCGCATCAGCGCGCGGTAGCCCCGCTCGGCATAGGGGTCGAGCTCGAGCGCCTGCCGCCCCAGCCGCAGCGCCCGCCCCGGGTCGCCGTCGACGCACCGCTCGGCCAGGTCGAGCAGCGCCCCGACGAGCGCGGCCCGGACCTCGCCCCGGGCCGGGGCCGCCCAGTCCGCGTACTCGTCCTCGGCGAACGGCAGATCCCGCGCGAGCCGCACGATCTCCTCGCGCACGTCCGTGCGGTCCGGCTCGGCCTCGGCCGTGCGCGCCGCCGCCCGCAGCTCGGCCAGGTCCAGCCGGGCGCGGTCGGTGGCGAACACGTATCCGCCCGCCCGCGTCACGATGAACGACCGCGACGTCGGCACCCCGGGTTGCAGCGCCCGCCGCAGCACCGACACGTAGTGCTCCAGCGCCGCCGCGTGGTTGCCGGGCAGCTCCTCGCCCCAGACCGCGTCGGCGAGCGCGTCCTTGGACTGCACCCGGTCGTGCCGCGCCGCGAGCACCCCGAGCACCTGCCGGGCCCGGCGGGGCAGATCCTCGCCGGTCAGCCGCCGCGCGCCCGCGTCCGCGGGGTCGATGATCTCGATCGTGCCGAGCACCCGAACGTCCACGCCGCCGGATTCGGCAGCCCCGCGGGGGATCTGAGTGCTCCCATCGGTGCACTTCAGGTTCACCACAGCCGGACGTCAGGCCGCTGTGCTTCCCTCGGTGGATGAAGCACACCGCCGCTCACGCCGGCGCGGCCATCCGCCTCACCTGGCGCATCGCCCTGGCCGCCGTCCTGCTCACCGCTCTGGCCGCCGGCCTGATCACGACCATCGTCTCCGCCACCTGAACCGGCTCACGGCCGCGGGTTCAGCAGAGCGGAAGGTCGGCGCGCGCCACGATGAGCCGCGGCGCCGTCATCCGCCACGCCTCCGTGATCAGGTCGGCCAGCTCGTCCTCGTGGGCCTTGCGCAGCCGCACCTGGACCCAGCCGATCCGCCCGGACGCGCGGGCCTTCTTGTACGCCCGCGGGTCGTCCTCCACGAGCGCGGCCTGCTCCTCCCGGGTCGCCTTCACGAGCATGGTCAGGTCGTCGGCGCACAGGTACGCGAACGCCCTGTCCCGGATCCGGAACCCGAGGTGGTTGCCGTGCTGGCGCTGGTCGACCTCGGGCAACAGGAGAACCATCCGTAGCGCCTCGTCGACGCTCACCCCGCGTACGGTCCGCAATCCCATGACTCTGATGTAACAGGACGGTACGACACTTTTCCCGGGATCCGATTTTCCCCATTTGGCGACTTTGTCGGACCACTCCGCCCGCATCCGCATTGCCGCAGGTCGCGGGCACCGCCGCGAAAAAATGTCGGTGGGGGTCGCTAGTGTGTCGCCCGTCGGGACGGATCACGAGGGGGTCGACAGGCGATGAGCGAGGACCGGTTCGTCACACCGGCCGAGTGGCGCAAGCACCTGCTGCCGCGCCGGGGCGGGATGCCCGTGCCGTATGCGCCCGAACCCGCCGCCGCGTCCGTCGTCGCCAAGGCCACCCAGGGCCGGGCCGGCATCCGCGAGAGCCTCACCCACGCCAGAACGCCGCCGGACATCTCCGCGGCCGGTCTCGCCCATCTCGACGGCGAGGCGGGCAGCACGCCGCTCGGCGCCGCCGCCGTCGCCGTCTTCGCGGTCGGGCCGCAGCCGAAGACCGACGCGAAGACGAGCCGGGCCATCGCCGACCAGTGGATCAGCGAGCGCGGGCTGGCGTTCGCGCTCAGCGCCGCCGTCGAGCTGGTCGAGCTGCGCTTCATCGCCGAGCGCGAGCAGCGCTACGGGCAGGACGCCGGCCCGGCACCGATCACCCGATACGGCCGCAACGACGTCCCGCAGCACTTCTACGCCGACGGCGTGACGCTGCTGCTGCACCGGCTCCGGGCCGCGGCCGCGGCGGCGCCCGAGGAGGAGTTCGCGGCGGCGGTGGCGGCCCTCGCCGAGCTGCGCGCCGGCGAGCTGGCGTGGCACCAGGCCGCCGTCGCCTCCTTCCTCGTCGCGACCGAGGACGGCTGGGTCAACCGTGACGTGGGCGCGCTGACGGGACGGCAGGGGCACGAGTGGCCCAAGCTGCTGCTCACCGCCTGCGTCACCGAGCCCGACCGGCTGCGGACCCTGTTCACCGGCTATGTGCCCAGCCACCTCGTGGGGTCGCCGGAGCATCTCTACACGGTCGCCGAGGGCCTCGGCGCGGACGGGCTGCCGGTCTACCTCGACCTGCTGACGACCTACGGATCCTGGGGCGACGGCCAGCGCATGCTGCTGGCGCTGATCTCGGCGGTGCCGTCCGACGAGGCCTTCCTCGCGCTGCTCGAACGATCCGACTCCAAGGCCGGATCCCTCGCCCTGACCGAGGCCGCGGACCGCTTCCCGCGCCGGGCCGTCCGCCTGCTCGCCACCGCGGCCTGGACCGGCTCCCGCGGCGTGGTGCTCGGCGAGCTCCTGCGCACGCAGGTCGTGCGGCACCGGGCGGAGGCCGACGAGGTCGCCGCGACGCTGCCCGAGGTCGCCGCGCGCCGGATCACCGCGATCACCGCGCGGCTCGACTCCGTGCACGAGGCCCCCGCCGAGTCCGTCCCGCCGCTGCTGGCCGCGCCGCCGTGGAGCGCCGGCGGCAAGCTCCGCAAGCCGATCGTGGTCGCGGGGCTGCGGTGCACCGACCCCGTGACCCTGGAGTGGGTCGCGGGCGAGCAGGAGGCCTGGCAGAAGGCCGGGCAGGGCTACCGCTCATACGGCCGGCGCGACTACGAGCGCCTCGCCGAGGAGGTTCGCACGGGACGGGCGCGCCCCTACGACGAGCCCGGGTTCTTCCTGGTGGCGCCGGACGCCCTGACGCTGCCGCTGCTGGAACGGTGGCGGCCGCGCGAGTTCTGGAACGCGGAGCACTGGTTGCGGGGCCTGGTCGCCCGCTACGGGCCCGCGATGTATCCGGCCGCGCTCGCGGGAGCGTCATCGGCCGCGGCGGCCATGGTCCAGGTGCTGCAGCCGTTCACCGGGCCGGCGGTCGGGCCGCTGATGGCCGAGTGGTTCGGGCGGCTCAAGTCGGTGCGGCCCACGGCGGCGGCCTGGCTGCGCCGGCACCCGGCGGCCGCGGCGCGCGAACTGGTCCCGGCGGCGCTGGGCAAGGCGGGCACCGCCCGGCGATACGCGGAGCGGGCGCTGCACTACCTCGCCGGCGAGGGGCACGCCGACGCGATCCGGGCCGCGGCCGAGCACTACGGGCCGGCCGCCGCCGAGGGGATCGCGGCGCTGCTGGAGACCGACCCGCTGCACCTGCTGCCGGCGAAGGTGCCCGCGGTGCCGGAGTGGGCCGATCCCGCGCTGCTGACGCCGATCGAGCTCGCCGACGGCTCGGGCGGCCTGCCCGCCCCGGCCGCCGGCTCGGTGCTGACGATCCTGGCGATGTCGCGCCTCGGCGAGCCGTATGGGGGGGCTGGCGATCGTCACCCGGACGTGCACGGCCGAGTCGCTCGCCGAGTTCGCCTGGTCGCTGTTCCAGCGCTGGCAGCTCGCCGGGTTCCCGTCGAAGGAGTCGTGGGTGCTCGACGCGCTCGGGTTCCTCGGCGACGACGAGACCGTGCGCCGGCTCGCGCCGCTGATCCGCGCCTGGCCCGGCGAGGGCGGCCACGCCCGCGCGGTCGCCGGCCTCGACGTGCTCGCCGAGATCGGCTCCGACGTGGCGCTCATGCACCTGCACGGCATCGCGGAGAAGGTGAAGTTCCGCGGCCTGAAGGAGCGGGCGCAGGAGAAGATCGCCGAGGTCGCCGACGCCCTCGGCCTGTCGCCGGAGCAGCTCGCGGACCGGCTGGTGCCCGACTTCGGCCTCGACCCGGACGGGACGCTCGTGCTCGACTACGGGCCGCGGCGGTTCGTGGTGGGCTTCGACGAGCAGCTCAAGCCCTACGTGGCGGACGAGGACGGCAAGCGCCGCAAGGACCTGCCCAAGCCCGGCGCCAAGGACGACCCGCAGCTCGCGCCGGCGGCCGCGGCCCGGTTCGCCGGGCTCAAGAAGGACGTGCGGACCGTCGCGGCCGACCAGATCCGCCGCTTCGAGCGCGCGATGGTGCTGCGGCGGCGGTGGACGCCGGCGGAGTTCCAGCAGTTCATCGTCGAACACCCCCTCGTGTGGCACGTGGCGCGGCGCCTGGTGTGGGCCGCATATGGCGCCGCGGAGCCGGGGGAGGCCGGGGGTGCGGTGCTGGTGAGCCTGCGGGTGGCCGAGGACCGCACGCTCGCCGGGCCCGGCGACGAGCCCGCCGCGATCCCCGACGGGGCCGTGATCGGGGTCGCGCACCCGCTGGACCTCGGCGCGGACCTCGCCGCCTGGGGTGAGGTGTTCGCCGACTACGAGATCCTGCAGCCCTTCGAGCAGCTCTCCCGCGACACCCAGGCGCTGACGGAGGAGGAGCGGCAGGCGACGCAGCTGCGGCGGCAGGAGGGGCTCAAGGTCCCCACCACCACGGTGCTCGGCCTGGAGCGGCGCGGCTGGCGGCGCGCGGCCCCGCAGGACGCGGGCGTCCAGCCGGCCATGGAGCGCGACCTGCCGGGCGGCGCGACGCTGATGCTCGACCTCGACCCGGGCATCATCGTCGGCCTGGTCACCGAGTTCGAGAACCAGACGCTCGGCACCGCCTACATCCTGACCGAGGGCAGCGCGAGCTGGGACCGCCGCAGGGGGCTGCCGTTCGGCGCGCTCGACGCGGTGACGGCCTCGGAGATCCTGCGTGACCTGCGCGAGGTGACCCAGTGAGCGGGGCGCCGCCGGCGGGTGGCGACGGCGCGTCCGGAGCCGCCGTCGTCGAGGTCGCCGAGCCCGGCCTGCCGGGTGGCGGGGCCGGCTCGGTGCAGCGGCCGCCGGCCGAGGTGCGGTTCGCGGATGAGCTGCGGCTGCTGGCCGAGACCGACGGCGGGCCGCGCCCGCCGGGGTGGGTGCTGAGCCTCACCGCGGCCCGGCGGTTCATCGTCGGGGACCCGGGCGCGGGGATCAGCCGCAAGTTCGTCGGCGATCCGTCGCTCATCGACCGGGCGCTGGTGTCGCTGGCCACGAGCCGGGGGCTGATGCTCGTCGGGGAGCCGGGCACGGCCAAGTCGCTGCTGTCCGAGCTGCTCGCGGCGGCCGTGAGCGGGGTGTCGACGCTGACGATCCAGGGCGGGGCGGCGACGACCGAGGACCAGATCAAGTACTCCTGGAATTATGCGCTCCTGGTCGCCGAGGGGCCCTCGACCCGCTCGCTGGTGCGGGCGCCGCTGCTGCGCGGGATGGCCGAGGGGCGGGTGGTGCGGTTCGAGGAGATCACCCGCTGCCCGCTGGAGGTGCAGGACAGCCTGCTGTCGCCGTTGTCGGACCGGGTGCTCGCGGTGCCGGAGCTGACCGGCCCGGACGCGATGGTGTTCGCGCGCGACGGGTTCAACGTGATCGCCACGGCCAACACCCGCGACCGGGGCGTCAACGAGATGAGCGCGGCGCTCAAGCGCCGGTTCAACTTCGAGACCGTCTTCCCGATCCCGGACCTGCAGACCGAGCTCGCGCTCGTGGAGGCCGAGGCGGCGGCCCTGCTGCGGCGCTCGGGGGTGACGGTGCCGCCGCGGCGGGACGTGCTCGAGGTGCTGGTCACCACGTTCCGGGAGCTGCGGACCGGGCGCACGGCCCGCGGCGACTCGATGGATCGGCTCACGGCGGTGATGAGCACGGCCGAGGCGGTGTCCGTCGCGCACGCGGTCGGGCTGCGCGGGTGGTTCCTGCGCGGGGAGCCCGGCACCGCGGCCGACCTCGTCGCCTGCCTCGCGGGCACCGCGGCCAAGGACAGCCCGGAGGATCTCGCGAAGCTGCGGCGATACCTGGAGCAGCAGGCCACCTGGCGCGGCGGGGAGCAGTGGCGGGCCCTGCACGCCGCCCGGCACCAGCTGCCGGGCTGAGGTCCGCGGTGACGGCGACGTGCGTCGAGGGGCGAAACGACGGTCCGGCGCGTGCCCGCGTGACCGGCGTCGAGCGGGGCAACCACGGTGCGGCCCGTGCCCGCGGGGCCGGCGGCGAGGGGCGAGGCCACGGTCCGGCGCGCGCCCGCGGGGCCAGCGTCGAGTGGCGGGACCACGGCCTGGCCCGTGCCCGCGGGGCCGGCGGCGAGGGGCGAAACGACGGTCCGGCGCGCGCCCGCGGGGCCGGCGAGAGGGCCGCCGCGCGATGACGGTGACGTTCATCGGGGTGCGGCACCACAGCCCGGCCTGCGCCCGCCTGGTCGGCGAGACGATCGCCGCGCTGCGGCCCGCCTACGTGCTCGTCGAGGGGCCGGCGGACATGAACGAGCGCATGGACGAGCTGCTGCTCGGGCACACGCTGCCGATCGCGGTGTTCAGCAGCTACCGCGACGAGCATCGGCACGCGGGATCGTGGGCGCCGTTCTGCGAGTACTCGCCGGAGTGGGTCGCGCTCACCGCCGGCCGCGCCGCGGGGGCCGAGGTGCGCTTCATCGACCTGCCGGCCTGGCACGAGGCCCTGGCCGGGCGCGAGAACCGCTACTGCGACGCCGAGGAGCGCTACGCCGAGGCCGTCGACCGGCTGTGCGCGGCGTTCTCGGTCGACAACGTGGACTCGCTGTGGGACCACCTCTTCGAGATCGAGCCCGCCACCGCCACCGCCACCGGCCCAGGCGGGCTCGCGGAGCCGGGCGCCGGCCCGGGCGGGCTCGCGGAGCCGGGCGCCGGCCCGGGCGGGCTCGCGGAGCCGGGCGCCGGCCCGGGCGGGCTCGCGGGGCCGGGCGCCGGCCCGGGCGGGCTCGCGGGGCCGGGCGCCGGCCCGGGCGGGCTCGCGGGGCCGGGCGCCGGCCCGGGCGGGCTCGCGGGGCCGGGCGCCGGCCCGGTGCAGCGCCACGACGACACCCCGGCCGTGGGCGGGACCGGGTCCGGCAGCGCGATCGAGGCGCGGCTGGCGGTCTACTTCGACCTGCTGCGCGGAGAGTCGGAGGCGAGCGACGGGGATCGGGCGCGCGAGGAGTACATGGCGCGGTGGGTGCGGGCCGCGCGGCACAAGGCCGGAGCGCGTCCGGTCGTGGTGGTCACGGGCGGGTTCCACCGGCCCGCGCTGATCCGGCTCACGGGCCGGGATCACGGACATTCGGCGCCCGCGGGGGCCGAGCCCGGCGACGGGTGGCCGGCGGCGCCCTCGTTGCCGGGCGGGGCCGTCGGCGGGAGCTACCTCGTGCCGTACTCGTTCCGGCGGCTCGACGCGTTCGACGGATACCAGTCGGGGATGCCGTCGCCGGAGTACTACCAGCGGCTGTGGGAGTCGGGGGCGCAGGCGGCGGCCGACGGGCTGGTCGGTGCCGTGGTCCGGCGGTTGCGTGAGCGGCGGCAGCGGGTCTCCACCGCCGATCTCATCGCGGCCCGGGCCTCCGCCGCCGGGCTCGCGGCCGTGCGCGGGCATCGGCACCCGGGCCGGACCGACATCCTCGACGGGCTGGCCGCCGCGCTGGTGCAGGACGCGCTGGACGAGGCGTTGCCGTGGGCCACCCGGGGGAGGCTGCGGGCCGGCACGCACCCGGTGGTGGTCGAGATGGTCGCCGCGCTCAGCGGGGAACGGGTCGGGCGGCTGCACGAGGCGACGCCGCTGCCGCCGCTCGTGCACGACGTCGCGGCGGAGCTCGAGCGGGAGGGGCTGGCCACGGGCGGGGCGGTCGCGCTGAGCCTGACGGAGCCGGACGGGCAGCGGCGCAGCCGGACGCTGCACCGGCTGCGGGTGCTGGCCATCCCGGGGTTCGAGCGGCGGCACGGGCCGGCCACCGGGGTCGATCCGGTGCTGGACGAGCAGTGGACGGTCAGCGAGCACGAGCACCGGCTGCCGTCGCTGATCGAGGCGGGGGCGTACGGGGCGACGCTCGAGTCGGCCGCGGCCGCCCGGATCGCCGAGCGCGTCGCGGACGCGGGCGGGAACGTGGGAGAGCTGGCCGGGGTGCTCTTCGACGCGGCGCTGTGCGGGACGACCCGGCTCTCCGAGCAGGTGCTGCGCGACCTCGGGCTCGGCATCGCCTCGGCGCAGGATCTGGGGGAGCTGGGGCGGCTGCTCGGGGTACTGCTGGCGCTGTGGCGCCACGATCGGCTGCTCGGCACCGCCGGGTCCGCGGCGCTCGGGGTGGTCATCGCGGCCTCGCACGATCGGCTGCTGTGGCTGGCGGAGGGGGCCCGGGGGGCCTCGGCGGCCGCGGACCCGGGGCGGATCGGGGCCGTGGTCGCGCTGCGGGACGTCGTGCGGCACGCGGGGGCGCGGCTCGGGCTCGATCGTGCGGCGGCGCTCGGGACGATGGCGCGGATCGCGGCCGGGCGGGACGGACCGCCGGATCTGCGGGGCGCGGCGTTCGGGTTCGGGTGGGCGCTCGGCGCGCAGGACGACCCGGTGCGGGCGGTGCGCGGCGCGGGCGGGGCGGTGGCGCTCGGGGACTGGCTGGCCGGGTTGTTCGCGGTGGCGCGCGAGGAGGTGCTGCACGCCGAGGGGGTGCTGGACCTGCTGGACGAGCTCGTCTCCGGGCTCGGGGCGCAGGACTTCCTGGTCGCGCTGCCAGCGCTGCGGCAGGCGTTCGCGTACTTCCCGCCGCGGGAGCGGGAGACGATCGCGGAGCACGTGCTGGCGCGGCGCGGGGTCGCGGGGTCGGGGCGGGCGATGCTGCGGGCGCCGTCCGTCGATGCGGAGTCGCTCGCGCTGGCGGCCGTGCTGGAGTCCCGGGTCGACGCGGCACTGGCGCGGCACGGGATGCTGTCATGAACGGCGAGCCGGTGCCAGGACGCCCCGAAGCGAAGGGCGGGGCCGATCCGGGGCTGCAGCGGTGGCGGCTCGTGCTCGGGCACGCCGCCGACGGAGGCCTGGGCGGCCGGGGAGTGCTCGACGGCGTCGGGACGGGGCAGGACGCGGCGCTGGAATGGCTGTACGGGCGGGACGAGGAGCTGCGGCGGCGCGGGGTCCGGGGCAGCGGGCGGCACGGCGGGGACGGGCCGTCGGTCCTCACCACCGTCGACTGGCTCGACCAGATCGCCAAGCTGTTCCCCAAGGAGACCATCGAGCGGCTTGAGCGCGATGCGGTGGAGCGGTACGAGATCCATGACGTGGTGACCGATCCCGCCGTCCTGGCCCGGATCGAGCCGAACGAGACCCTGCTGCGGGCGGTGCTGCGCACCAAGCACCTCATGGATCCCGAGGTGCTGCGCCAGGCGCGGCGGATCGTCGAGGCGGTCGTGCGCCAGCTCATGGAGCGGCTCGCCACCGAGGTCCGGCGGGCGTTCACCGGGGCGCGGTCGCGCACGGCGAGCCGGTTCCGGCTGGCGCGCGACTTCGACGTGCGCCGCACGCTGCGGGCCAACCTGGGGCACTACCGGCCGCAGGAGCGCAAGGTGTACGTCGAGCAGGCGTACTTCTTCTCGCGCACCCGCCGCCACGTCGAGCGGTGGCAGCTCGTGCTGCTGGTGGACCAGTCCGGGTCGATGGCCGGGTCCGTGATCCACGCCGCCGTCACCGCCGCGTGCCTCTGGGGGCTGCCGGGCGTGAAGACGCACCTGGTCACGTTCGACACCGACGTGACCGACCTGACCGGCGAGGTCGACGATCCCGTCGAGATCCTGATGAAGGTGCAGCTCGGCGGCGGTACCGACATCGCGCGGGCGGTCGCCTACGGCACGCAGCTGATCGAGCAGCCCCGCCGGAGCATCGTCGCGGTCATCAGCGACTTCTACGAGGGCGGGGACCCGGGGCGGCTGGTGCGCGGGGTGCGGGCGCTCGTCGAGCAGGGCACCACGGTGCTGTGCCTGGCCGCGCTGGACGAGCAGGCGGACCCGTCGTACGACCCGGACATGGGGCAGCGGCTCGCCGACGCCGGGGCCGCGGTGGGGGCGATGACGCCGGGCGAGCTGGCGGCGTTCGTGGCGGAGCACGTGGGCCGATGAGGGCGGACGTGCTCGCGCTGACGGCCGACTCGCTGGCCGCGCTCACGAACCGGGGGCTGGTGAAGCGGGCCGCCCGCGAGGCCGAGGCCGCGCCGCCCGGCGTCGCCGAGGACGCCGACGGGACGCTGCGGGGCACCTTCGCAGACGGGGCCGCCCCGGCGCTGCCGACCGGCGGGCTGGAGCGGGCCACCTGCACGTGCGGGGCGGCCGGCGTCTGCCGGCACGTGCTCGGGCTGATCCTGGCGTACCAGGCGGCGGGCGGCAACGGCGAGGGGACGGCGGGCGGGACCGGCGAGGCCGCGGGCGAGGCCGGTGTGGAGGCGGGCGGGACCGCCGGGTGGTCGCCGGGCGGGTTCACGGACGAGCAGGTCGCCGGGCGGATCGGGGCGCGGATGATGGCCGCGGCGCGCCGGGCGCGTCGGGCCGGGTACCACGCGCGGGTGTACCGGCCGAGCGCCGCCGATCCCGTCGCGCGCGTCGACCTCGGGTCGGCCACCGTGCGCTTCCTGGTGCCGGACGACCTCGGGTTCGTGCACACCGACGCCGTGGCCGGGACCCGCGACGACGTGATCGCGCTCGCCGTGTGGGCGTTCCGGGAGGCCGACCGGCAGGCGCCGGGCCAGGCCGACGTGCGGGTCGACGTCGGCGAGCCGGTGACGGAGCACGGCGACGGGCCCGACCTCGCGGCCGGGCTGGCGGGCGAGGTGCTGCTCGGCGGGGCGGTGCAGCTCGGGGCCGGGATCGTCGGTCGCATCGCCGACGTCGCCCGGCGGCTGGAGCGCGACGGGCTGCGATGGCCGCTGCTGGCCGTCGGGGAGCTGGCGGAGCAGCTCGAGGCGTACCGGGACCGGGGGAGCGGGTACTCGCCCGAGCGCCTGGCCGAGCTGGTCGGGGAGCTGCACGCGCGGGCGCGGGCCGCCCGGGGCCTCGGGGGCGGGGCCCGGGCCCGGGTGCTCGGCACCGAGGAGGCGGCCGAGACGGCGCTGCGGCGGGTCCGGCTCGACGGGCTCGGGTGCCGCGTCGTGGCCGCCGGGAGCGCGGTGACGGGGGACGAGCGGCGGGTCGTCGAGGTGTACCTGGCCCACGCCGACAGCGGCACCGTGCTCGTGCTGCGCCGGGCCTGGGACGGCGACGAGCCCGGGGCGCAGCTCGGGCGGCGGCGGCTCGCCGGGTCGAGCGTCGGGGCGCTCGCGGCCGGCACGCTCGTGACGGAGTCCGCGGTGCGCAGCGCGAGCCGGGCCGTGCGGCTGACGACGAGCCGGGTCGCGAAGGCCACCGTCACCGCGTCGCGCGGCGCGTGGGACCGGCTCCCGGACACGCTGCTCGTGCGAGACCTGGCCGCGCTCGCCGGGGAGCTCGACGGGCTGCCGCCGCGGGTCGTCCGGCCGCGGATCGAGGCCGAGCTGGTGCGGGTGCTGGAGGTCGCCCAGGTGCACGCCGTGGCGTACGCGCCGGGGGCCCAGCGCCTCCGCGCCGACCTCGCCGACCGGCACGGCAACCGGGCGGTGCTCGCCGCGACCCACACCGCCGCCGCCCCGGGCCGCCTCGACGCCATCGCCGGGGCCCTCGCGGCCGCGCCGTCGTACGTCAGCGGGGTGGTGCGCAGGACCGGCGGCGGGATCGAGATCGACCCGCTCGCGATCGTGGCGGGGACGACGGTCGTCGTCCCGGATCTCGGCGAGGCCGGCGCCGGGGAGCTGGCGCTGCCGGACGGTGGCCGCCAGGAGCCGCTGCCGGCGGCGCTCGACCACGCGATCGCCACGCTCGCCGAGATGCCGCACCGGGGACTGCGCCACCTCCCGCCGGGCTTCGGTGACCGGCTGCGCAAGGCCGGTGACGGGCTGAACCGGGTCGGGCTCCACCAGGCCGCCGCCGCGCTCGAGGCGCTGCGTGACGCGCTCGGGCCCGACCCCGGCGAGGCGGCGGCGAGGGCCTGGGTCGATGCCCATCTGCGACTGACGGTGACGGCGGAACTGCGGTAGCGCAGTGCCGTTCGACACGTCCGTGGGGGGTCCGACCAAAGGCGTCCGGATGGGGGTAGGGTCCATGGCCGGACCTGTCAGACCGAGCCCCGGGGGGGTTGAGCATGGCCGACTCGTTCGTGCATCTCCACGTGCACACCGAGTACTCCATGCTCGACGGCGCCGCGCGCCTCAAGGAGATGTTCGCCGAGGCCAACCGGCTCGGCATGCCCGCCGTCGCGATCACCGACCACGGCAACATGCACGGGGCCTACGACTTCTACAAGCAGGCCAAGGGCGCGGGCGTCACGCCGATCCTGGGCGTCGAGGCCTACGTGGCGCCGGAGTCCCGCCTGATCAAGAAGCGCGTCAAGTGGGGGCGGCCGGACCAGAAGGACGACGACGTCTCCGGCTCCGGCGGCTACACGCACAAGACGATCTGGGCGCGCAACAAGACCGGCCTGCACAACCTGTTCCGGCTCAACTCGCGCGCGTCGATCGAGGGTCACTTCGTGAAGTGGCCGAGGATGGACGCCGAGATCATCGCCGAGCACGCCGAGGGCCTCATGGCCACGACCGGCTGCCCGTCCGGCGAGGTCCAGACGCGGCTGCGGCTCGACCAGTTCGACGAGGCGCTGAAGGCGGCCGCGAAATACCAGGAGATCTTCGGCAAGGACAACTACTTCCTCGAGGTCATGGACCACGGCCTCGACATCGAGAAGCGGGTCCGCGAGGGCCTGACCGAGATCTCCAAGCGGCTCAACATCCCGCCCGTGGTCACCAACGACTCGCACTACACGCACCAGGCCCAGGCCGAGGCCCACGACGTGCTGCTGTGCGTGCAGACCGCGGCGAACATCAACGACCCCAACCGCTTCCGGTTCGGCGGGTCCGGCTACTACCTCAAGTCGGCCGACGAGATGCGCGCCGTGGACTCGTCCGAGCTGTGGCAGGCCGGCTGCAAGAACACCCTCCTGGTGGCCGAGAAGGTCGACACCACGGACATGTTCAAGTTCGTCAACCTGATGCCGCGCTTCCCGGTGCCCGAGGGCCACACGGAGGAGTCGTTCTTCCGGGCCGAGGTCGCCCGCGGGATGGCCCGGCGGTTCCCGAACGGCGTGGACGAGGTACACCAGAAGCAGGCCGACTACGAGACGGACATCATCCTCTCGATGGGCTTCCCGGCGTACTTCCTCGTCGTCTCGGACTTCATCATGTGGGCCAAGAACGAGGGCATCGCCGTCGGCCCCGGGCGTGGTTCGGCGGCCGGAAGCCTGGTCGCGTACGCGATGGGGATCACCGACCTCGATCCCCTCCCGCACGGGCTGATCTTCGAGCGGTTCCTCAACCCCGACCGCGTCTCCATGCCCGACATCGACATCGACTTCGACGAGCGCCGGCGCGGCGACGTCATCCGCTACGTGACCGAGAAGTGGGGCGACGACCGCGTCGCGCAGATCGCCACCTTCGGCACCATCAAGGCCAAGGCCGCCATCAAGGACTCGGCCCGCGTGCTGGGCTACCCGTTCGCGGTCGGCGACAAGATCACCAAGGCCATGCCGCCCGCGGTGATGGGCAAGGACATCCCGCTCTCGGGCATCTTCGACCCGAACCATCCGCGGTACTCCGAGGCGGTCGAGTTCCGCGCGCTGTACGACAGCGACCCGGACGTCAAGAAGGTCGTCGAGACCGCCAAGGGCCTCGAGGGCCTGATCCGGCAGACGGGTGTGCACGCCGCCGGCGTGATCATGTCCGCGGAGCCGCTCATCGACCACGTGCCGCTCATGCGGCGCGACGCCGACGGGGCGATCATCACGCAGTTCGACTACCCGACCTGCGAGACGCTCGGCCTGCTCAAGATGGACTTCCTCGGCCTGCGCAACCTGACGATCATCGACGACGCGGTCAAGAACATCAAACGCCGCGGGATCGACCTCGACCTGCTCGCCCTGGAGCTCGACGACAAGCCGGCCTACGAGCTGCTGGCCCGCGGCGACACCCTCGGCGTGTTCCAGCTCGACGGCGGCCCGATGCGCTCGCTGCTGCGGCTGATGAAGCCCGACAACTTCGAGGACATCTCGGCCGTGCTGGCGCTGTACCGGCCCGGTCCGATGGGCGCCAACTCGCACACGAACTACGCCCTGCGCAAGAACGGCCAGCAGGACATCATCCCGATCCACCCCGAGCTGGAGGAGCCGCTCAAGGAGATCCTCGGCCCGACGTACGGCCTGATCGTCTATCAGGAGCAGGTCCAGCGCGCCGCGCAGAAGCTCGCGGGGTACACCCTGGGGCAGGCGGATCTGCTGCGCCGGGCCATGGGCAAGAAGAAGAAAGAGGTCCTGGAGAAGGAGTACATCCCGTTCCGCGACGGCATGCGCGGCAACGGCTACAGCGACGAGGCGATCAAGAGCCTCTGGGACGTGCTCGTCCCGTTCGCCGACTACGCCTTCAACAAGGCCCACACCGCCGGGTACGGCCTGGTCTCCTACTGGACCGCGTACCTCAAGGCGAACTACCCGGCCGAGTACATGGCCGCCCTGCTCACCAGCGTCGGCGACGACAAGGACAAGATGGCCATGTACCTCGCCGAGTGCCGGCGCATGGGCATCGACGTCCTCCCGCCCGACGTCAACGAGTCCGCCGGCCCCTTCACCCCGGTCGGCAAGGACATCCGGTTCGGGCTCGCCGCGGTGCGCAACGTCGGCCACAACGTCGTCGACGCGATCGTGCGCTGCCGGCAGACCGCCAACGGGCCGTACAAGGACTTCGACGACTTCCTGTCCAAGGTCGACTCGGTCGCGTGCAACAAGAAGACGATCGAGTCTCTGATCAAGGCGGGCGCGTTCGACTCGATGCAGCACCCGCGCCGCGGCCTGCTGGCCATCCACGCCGACGCGATCGACAACTACGCCGACCTCAAGAAGAACGAGGCCATCGGGCAGTTCGACCTGTTCGGCGACGCGTTCGGGGCGGACGACTCCTCCGGCGGCACGGCGATGTCGGTGCAGATTCCGCAGATCGAGTGGGACAAGCGCGAGCTGCTCACCTTCGAGCGGGAGATGCTCGGCCTCTACGTCTCCGACCACCCGCTGTTCGGCCTGGAGTCGGTGCTGTCGAAGGCGGCCGACACCGAGATCAGCCGCCTCTCGGAGGAGGGCGCGATCGCCGACGGCGCCGTGGTCACCCTGGCCGGCATGCTCACCGGCGTGCAGCGGCGCATCACCAAGCAGGGCAAGCCGTGGGCCTCGGCGTCGCTGGAGGACCTCGGCGGCGCGGTCGAGGCGCTGTTCTTCCCGAACACGTACGAGCTCGTCGGGCAGTACATCGCCGAGGACGCGATCGTGGTGGTGAAGGGCCGGGTCGACCGCCGCGACGAGACGCCCCGGCTGATGGCGATGGACCTGTCGATCCCGGACGTGAGCGCGGCCGACGAGAACCGGCCGGTCGTGCTGTCGCTGCCGGCCACCCGGTGCACCCCGCCGCTCGTCGACCGGCTCAAGGAGATCCTGGTCAACCACCCGGGCAAGGCCGAGGTGCACGTGAAGCTCAGCCACGGCTCGCGGGTGACGCTGCTGCGCCTCGGGCCCTACCACGTGAACCCGACGACCGCGCTCAAGGGCGACCTGAAGGCTCTGCTCGGCCCGAACAGTTTCAGCTGACGTGATCGCGGGGTAACCTCGGCGGGTGCATGCGCACGCCTTAGCCGACGACCTGCGCCCGCGTCGGTCGCTGTGGCTCTCCCGGCGTGCGCGGTGGTCGGCGTCCGGAGTCGCCGCGCTGGCCGTCGTGCTGCTGGTCTTCGGGTTCGTGTACCGGCTGAGCCAGCGCCCGTACGGCTTCGAGCGCTTCGAGCGGATCGGCGGCGTCGCGCTGCCCGCCGACAGTGTCCGGGCCCGGGCCTTCCTCGACGGCGGCCGCGCCTTCCTCGGCCGGGCCACCGGCGGCGGGGGCTACGAGCTGCGGGCCGTCGACTCCGACAAGCCCGCCGTCGCGATCTGGACCAACACGTCGCTGACCGACGTCGACACCTTCCGCTCGGCCCGCGGCATGGTGCAGGTCACCGGGCTGCCCGACGCGGCCGGGCACCGGCGGGTGACACTGCTCAACGCCAACAACGGGGTGCCGTTCGCGACCTTCGACGTCGACTCCGGCGACCGCTGGGCGCTCGTGGGCAAGTACTTCGTGCGGTACGCCGGCGCCGAGCACCGCCTGCGCGTCACCGACGTCGGCACCGGCAAGACGACCGCGGTGTTCGACCAGCCGGGTGGCGCGGCGAGCTGGTGGCTGACCGACAACTGGAGCGGCCAGCAGGTGCCGACGTCCACGGCGGGGGAGCCGCTGGACGAGGCGCTGACCGTGGACCCGAACATCGTCCGGGCCATCCCCGACCGGGGCCTGGAGGTCGTCGGGCTCGCCGGGGGGCACGTGCTCGGGGCCGGGACGGGCCTCGCCGACCCGGACGATCTCGTGTACCCGTACGAGGACCAGGTCTTCGTGGCGCCCCGGGCGGCGAAGTTCGCGCTGCGGGCGTACGACCGCAAGAGCCTCGGCAAGGCCAGCTGGACGTGGGCGTCCCCGGACGCGCAGGCCCGGCCCCTGTTCGTCGCCTCGTGCGGGGAGCAGCGGGTGTGCGTCGGCGAGGAGCACTTCCTCACCCAGCTCGACACCGCGGACGGCCGGGTGGTGTTCCGCATCGCGGCCGAGCGCCCCTCGCAGGCCGTGCCGGTCGGCGACCGCATCATGATGCGCACCGTGTCCGGCACCGACACCGCCGAGACGCTCCTGGACGCCGACGGCCGGACGGTGCGCAGCTGGCCCGGCAAGCGCGCGGCGCGCCTGGACGAGGGCAGCTACCTGCTGCTGCCGGCGGTACCGCCCACCGGCGCCTACCCGTGGATGGGCGTCGACGCCGAGCACGGCACCGCGCGCAACCTCGGCGACGTGGACGCGCGCCCCGACTCCTGCACCTGGAGCCACACCTACCTGGCCTGCGCGACCGAGGGCGAGTTCACGTTCTACCGCATCCGGGCGCCCTGGTACTCCATCTGAGTCGCCTGAGTCGCCCTGCGCACCCGGGCCCGCCGCGCGATCCGGAACATGGCCACCGCCCCGATCCCGACCCACACGACGTTGACCGCGGTCGACGGCCACGCGTGGCTGACGGCCGAGTTCCAGGCGAGCGCGACCGCCCCGACGATGTTCATGGCCTGGAACGCGAACCCGTCGCCGGTCAGGCGCTTGGCGGACACCAGGCCGTACGCGGCGAGCACCAGCCCGGCGCCGACCCACCCCATGAAGCCGATCAACATGCCGACGATCGTCGCATCAAGTGCGGCTAACGTGTGAGCGAGAATCGCTACAGCAGCACTGCAGTTGGGCTTCACATGGATCTTGACCCGCGCCGCCTCGCGGTGCTGGCCGCGATCGCCCGCCGTGGCACCCTGGCCGGCGCCGCGGCCGCCCTGCACGTGACCCCGTCGGCGGTGTCGCAGCAGCTCGCCCAGCTCGAGCACAGCGTCGGGCGCCCCCTCGTCGACCGCTCCGGCCGCCGCGCGGTGCTGACGGCCGCGGGCCGGGTGCTGGCCGGCCGGGCCGAGGCGATCGCCCGCGAGCTGGCCGAGGCCGAGCGCGAGCTGGCCGCGATGTCGGGCCGGGCCGCGGGTCTCGTGCGGGTCGCCGCCTTCGCGACGGTGATCCGGCACCTGCTCGTGCCGGCGATGGCGCTGCTGGCCGAGGACTTCCCGGACGTGGTCTGCGCGATCACCGAGCTGGAGGGCGCCCCGGCCCTGCGCGAGCTGCGGCTGGGCGGCATCGACCTGACCATCACCGAGCGCGACGCGGTCCTGGGCCTGGAGACCCACCGCCGGCTGACCGTGATCCCGCTGTGCGAGGACCAGTACCGCGTGGTCGTGCCGGTGGGCTGGCCGCCCGTGCACTCGTACGCGGACCTGGTCGACCGCCCGTGGGTCGCGGGCTCACCGTCCTCGACGACGGGCCAGATCCTCGACCGGGTCTGCCGCGAGCAGGGCTTCACGCCCCGGCGGGTGCACGAGTGCCTGGACTATCCGACGGTGCTGGCGCTGGTCGCGGCCGGGCACGGGGCGACGATCGCGCCGGACCTGGCCCTGCGCGGGGCGAACCACAACGAGATCACCGTGACCTCGCTGCCGGGCGCGGGCGCGCGCCGGCTGGACGCCCACGTGACGGCGGCGCGAGCCCAGCTCCCGGCGGTGGAGGCGCTGCTGTCGTGCCTGCGGACGGTGGCTCCCGGGCCTCGGTAGTGTCCCGACCGGCCGAGGCCCGGAAGCGTCGCTAGGCGGCGACGATCGTGCCGTCGGGCTGCCTGGTGCAGGTGACCGCCCGCGCGGCCGTCGTCGAGGCGGCGGCCAGGCACTTGGCCAGCACGGCCTGGCCCGCCGCCGTGGGGTGCCACGACTCCTGGCAGGTCTGGAAGTACGAGACGCAGGTGTTGGCGATCCGCTGGATGGCGATCTTGTCCTTGCCCGAGAGGCTGGTCACGAAGGTGCCGCTGGGGCCGTCCTGCAGGCGGATCGGGGTGGCCAGGGCGCCGACCGGGCTCCCGGGCTTCTCGCACAGCCGGGCGCCGTCGAAGGCGTGCTGGACGTCGAGGAACACGAGGTCGTCGTTCGGGCGCTCGGCCGCGAGGGTGTTGCGCACGGTCTGCACCATCGTGCCCAGGCCCTGCGAGAAGAGGTGCCCGGCGGAGAGGCTCGCGCGGTGGATCGGGCAGCCGGCCGCGTACCGCAGGGCGCCGAGGTCGCGGAACTTGTCCCGGTCGTCCTGGCGGCCGTCGGCCTCCCAGTAGGACGGGTCGAGGTCGAACGGCAGCGGGTTGGTGTAGTCCTGGAACACGACCCGGTGCTGGTGGTCGGCGTCGACCTGGTCGAGGGTGGTGAGCAGCTGGCGGACGGCGGCGATCGTCTCGGCGGTGGCCGCGTCGAACTGGGCCTGGGTGGCCAGGTCGCCCGCGGCGCACGGGGCCTGCTCGACGGGGCCGCCGAGGTACGCCCAGAACTCCCACCACCCCGTCCACGCGTCGGCGATGAAGCGGTTGGCGCACTTCTCCGCCACGTCGCCGAAGGTGAACTGGCTGTTGTTGGAGCCGAGCCCGACGAGCACGAGGTCGATGTCGTGCGTCTGGGCGACGGCGCGGAGCTGGTCGAGCTGGGCGGCGACGCTCCGGCCCTTGTCGCGGGCCGAGGACGGCGTGGCGAAGTCGGCGGGGCGCCCGCCGGAGCAGGCGAGGTTGTAGCGGTCCTGAATCCCCGGCAGCGTGGCCTGCAGCAGCGAGGCGTTGGCGGAGCGGTGGCAGAAGAAGGCGTTGCTGTTCGGCGCCGACCAGCCGGGGAAGCCCTGGGCGACCCCGTTGACGTCGACGACGGGCTGGTAGGCGCCCGCCCCCTCGCCGGAGATGAAGCTGTCACCCAGGGCGACGGCGGCGGTGGGCAGGGCGGCCGCGGCAGCGGTGGGCGGGGTGGCGGCGGTCGCGGCGAGGGCTCCGGAGGCGACGACGGTCGCCACGAGCGCGGCACGGAGGAACTTGGACACGGGCGGTCTCCTCGATCCCAGAACGTGAAGAGTTCTCGGATCAGATCACGGGAGCACCACGGAGGTCAATGTCTAATAGATCGACATGTGGACATGGTTCGTGTGGTCGCTGCTCGGGTCGCCCTGGCCGCTGGCGTACGGGTGCCAGCCCGCGGCCGGGGTCCAGATCTGGCGGTACCAGATCACGTACATCACCCCGAGCGCCGACGCGTTGCGCACCAGCCACGTCGCCAGCTCGGTGCCGTACTCCTTCGCCGCGCCCGTCGCCACCCCGCCGAAGCCCTTCGGGTCGGCCGCGAAGTCGCAGGCCCGGCCCTTCGGATGCTCGTAGGGGCCGCTCGGGCGGAAGCACGACACGTAGTGCTCGAAGCCCGCGAGCTTGACCTGCTCCAGCGCGTGCTCGGTGCGCGGGGTCAGGCAGCCCGACGTCGTCGGGTCGTGCAGGCCGCACGTCTCCGGCGGCCACGAGCCGTCGGGGCGGCGCGGGGCCGGCTGGGCGTTGACCAGCGGGGTCTTCACGCTCGTGGTCGTCGCCGGGTCGAGGATCGGCTGGGACTCCCGGTTCAGCGCCTCGGCGAGCGCCTGCTCCACGGCCGCCTTCTGCTGGGCCATCACCGCGAGCTGGTCCTGCTGGCGGCGCACCTCGGTGTCGATGGTCGCCTTGTTCGCCTCGAGGGTGGCCCGCACGCTCGCCAGCTCCTGCAGCTGCGCGGACTGCCGCCGGGCGACGAGCTCGAGCAGGCTCACGCGGTCGGCGAAGACACCGGGGCTGGGGCTGTCCAGCAGGGTCGCCGCGTCGCGCAGGCCGCCGCCGTACTGGTACGCCGCCACGGTCACGGTGCGCGTGGCCTCGACGAGCCGCTGGTAGCGCGGCTCCAGCTCGGCCTGCTCGGCCTGCACGAGCGCCTGGCGCGCCTGGGAGGCGGCGAGCTGGTTCTGCGCGTCGATGTAGGCCTTGTTGGCCACCTCGAGCTGCTCGGAGAGCGCGTCGGAGCCGGTCTCGGCCGCCACCGTAGCCCCGGGGGAGGGCTGCTTGGTCGATGGCTGCGGCTTCGGACTCGCCGACGCGGGGGCCGCCGTCAGGGCCAGCAGGGCGCACACGACGGCCGCGATCCATGGTGATCTGGTCATACCGCTCGTCTGATCGGCAGGGAGCGGGCCGGCTTGAGGGCTACCGCACCGCCGCGTAGAGCCCGGCCGTGGTGCTCGTCCCCGTGGCCCGGACCAGCACCCGCTCCAGGTCGCTGAGGAAGCCGAGCGGGCCGCGCCGGCCGAGGTACCCGTGCGCGGCGCACAGCCGCAGCTCGGCGGTCCGCCCGAGCCGGAGCAGGCACAGGAAGAAGCGCGCCCCCGCCGGGGCCGGATCGCGGGGCACGACCGCGGCCAGCCGTGCGGCCCCGTGCACCCCGGCGGCCCCGGTCGCATCGTGCCGCCGGTCGGCGAACCAGCAGCCGTCCGGGCGGGAGTCCTCGTAGGCGACCTCGGCCCGGCGCAGCAGCGAGCCGAAGGGCTCGTGCCGGTAGCGCGAAGGGGTGCAGTCGAGCCGGAACCCGCCCGCCGGCACGCGCAGGGCGGCCTCGTCCTCGCCCGTGTACGCGGCCAGCTCCAGCGCGACGGCCGCGAGCAGCACCGTGACCGGGTCGGCCCGGTGCCGCGCGCCGAGGCAGTGCACGGCGAGCGCGAGCGCGGGCGACTCGATCAGCCCCGAGTCGAGATCCATGTGGTCCACCGGTGCCGAAACTAGGGCCGCCCGGGCAAGCCGATCAATGCGTTATCGCGGAACTTGCCGGTTTCTTGCGGCACGCGGCGATAGATTGGCAGACATGTGGCAGATCACCATCAGCGACGCCTGCATCGGCTCCGGCAGCTGCGTCGGGGTCGCGCCGGGCCGCTTCGACCTCGACGACGCCGAGGGCCGCTCGCACCCGGTGCACCCCGAGATCGAGCCGGGCGACGAGGCGGTGCTCGACGCGGTCGCGAACTGCCCGATGGAGGCGATCACCGTCGTGGACCTGGAGACCGGCCGGACGGTCGAAGCCTAGAACGGTCGAGGCCTAGGACGGGGCCTCACCGCGGTAGGCGGCCAGGAGCGCCTCGGCCGCCTGGACCGGGGTCAGCGAGCCGTCGAGGACCGCGCGCTCGACGCGGGGCGTCAGCTCGCGCACCGACGGCGACGTGCGCAGGCCGTCGAGCAGGGCGTCGCGGGTCATCGCCCAGACCCAGCCGATCTGCTGGCGCTCCCGCCGCGACCGCAGCTCGCCGCTGGCCTCCAGCCCGTCGTGGTGGCGGCGCAGCCGGTCCCACAACGTGTCCAGGCCGGCCCCGGTCAGGCCGCTGCACGTGAGCACCGACGTGCCGGAGTGCAGCAGCCGCAGGGCGCCGGAGAGCTCGCGGGCCGCGGCGCGGGCGTCCTGCTCGTGCGGGCCGTCGGCCTTGTTCACCGCGATCACGTCCGCCAGCTCCAGCACGCCCTTCTTGATGCCCTGCAGCTGGTCGCCGGTGCGGGCCAGGGCCAGCAGCAGGAACGTGTCGACCATGTCGGCGACCGCCGTCTCGGACTGGCCCACCCCGACGGTCTCGACCAGCACTACGTCGTAGCCCGCGGCCTCCACGACCACCATCGCCTCGCGGGTCGCGCGGGCCACGCCGCCGAGCGTGCCGGAGGTGGGAGAGGGGCGCACGAACGCGGCGGGCTCGTTGGCCAGGCGGTTCATCCGCGTCTTGTCGCCCAGGATGCTGCCGCCGGTGCGGGTCGAGGACGGGTCGATCGCGAGGACGGCGACGCGGTGGCCGGCCTCGATGAGGTACATCCCGAGCGCGTCGATGAACGTGGACTTGCCGACCCCGGGCACGCCGGTGACGCCGATCCGCCGGGCGCCGCCCGCGTGGGGGGCGAGGGCGTGCAGGAGCTCCTGGGCGCGGGCGCGGTGGTCGGCGCGCGTGGACTCGACGAGCGTGATCGCCCGGGCGATCCAGGCGCGCGAGCCGCCCCGCACGCCCTCGACCAGGTCGCTCAGTGCTGCAACCGGGATCGCAGCACCTCCAGCAGGTCCAGGGCCGCGTCGGCGATGACGGTGCCCGGGCCGAAGATCGCGGCCGCCCCGGCCGTGCGCAGCTCGTCGTAGTCCTGCGGCGGGATCACCCCGCCGACCACGATGAGGATGTCGTCGCGGCCCAGCTCGGCGAGCTCGTGGCGCAGGGCCGGTACGAGCGTCAGGTGCCCCGCGGCGAGCGAGTTGACGCCCACGATGTGCACGTCGGCCTCGACCGCCTGCCGGGCCACCTCGGCCGGCGTGGAGAACAGCGGGCCCACGTCGACGTCGAAGCCGAGGTCGGCGAAGGCGGTCGCGACCACCTTCTGGCCGCGGTCGTGCCCGTCCTGGCCCATCTTGGCCACGAGGATGCGCGGCCGGCGGCCCTCGTCGTCGGCGAAGGCGTCGGTGGCGGCGCGGGCGCGCTCCACGTTTCCGGCGCCGGCCGCCTCGTCGCGATACACCCCGGAGATGGTACGGATCTGCGCCGTGTGCCGCCCGAAGACCTTCTCCAGCGCGTCGGAGATCTCCCCGACGCTCGCGTGCGCCCGGGCCGCGGCCACGGACAGCTCGAGCAGGTTCCCGCCGTTGGACGCGCCCTCGGTGAGCGCCCGCAGCGCGTCGTCGCAGGCGGCCTGGTCGCGCTCGGCCCGCAGCCGCTCCAGCCGGGCGATCTGGGCCGCGCGCACCGCCGAGTTGTCGACCTTGAGCACCTCGATCGGCTCGTCGGTGTCGGGCCGGTACTTGTTCACCCCGATCACCGGCTGCCGCCCCGAGTCGATGCGGGCCTGCGTGCGGGCCGCCGCCTCCTCGATACGCAGCTTCGGGATGCCCTCGTCGATCGCCCGGGCCATACCGCCGGCCCGCTCGACCTCCTCGATGTGTGCCCAGGCGCGGGCGGCGAGGTCGTGGGTGAGCCGCTCGACGTACGCGCTGCCGCCCCACGGGTCGATCACCTTCGTGGTGCCCGACTCCTGCTGCAGCAGCAGCTGCGTGTTGCGCGCGATGCGGGCCGAGAAGTCGGTCGGCAGGGCCAGGGCCTCGTCCAGCGCGTTGGTGTGCAGCGACTGGGTGTGGCCCTGGGTCGCGGCCATCGCCTCGACGCAGGTGCGCACCACGTTGTTGAAGACGTCCTGGGCGGTCAGCGACCAGCCCGACGTCTGGCAGTGCGTGCGCAGGCTCAGCGACTTGGGGTTCTTGGCGCCGAACTCGCGCACCAGGCGCGCCCACAGCAGCCGCCCGGCCCGCAGCTTCGCGACCTCCATGAAGAAGTTCATGCCGATCGCCCAGAAGAACGACAGCCGCGGCGCGAACACGTCCACGTCCAGCCCGGCGTCACGGCCGGCCCGCAGGTATTCGACGCCGTCCGCGAGCGTGTAGGCGAGCTCGAGGTCGGCGGTCGCCCCGGCCTCCTGGATGTGGTAGCCGGAGATCGAGATGGAGTTGAACTTCGGCATGTGCTTCGAGGTGTACCCGAAGATGTCGCTGATGATCCGCATCGACGGCGCGGGCGGGTAGATGTAGGTGTTGCGGACCATGAACTCTTTGAGGATGTCGTTCTGGATGGTGCCCGAGAGCTGCTCGGGCTTCACCCCCTGCTCCTCGGCGGCCACGATGTAGAGCGCCAGCACCGGCAGCACCGCGCCGTTCATGGTCATCGACACGCTCATCCGGTCCAGCGGGATGCCCTCGAAGAGGCGGCGCATGTCCAGGATCGAGTCGATGGCGACCCCGGCCATGCCGACGTCGCCGGCGACGCGCGGGTGGTCGGAGTCGTAGCCGCGGTGGGTCGCCAGGTCGAACGCGACCGAGAGGCCCTTCTGCCCGCCGGCCAGGTTGCGCCGGTAGAACGCGTTGGACTCCTCGGCCGTGGAGAAGCCGGCGTACTGCCGCACGGTCCACGGCTGCGTCGTGTACATGGTCGGGTAGGGGCCGCGGACGAAGGGCGCGATGCCTGGCAGGCTCCCGAGGGACTCGACCCCGGCGAGGTCGTCGGGGCCGTAGACGCCCTTGACGTCGATGCCCTCGGGCGTGGCCCAGACCTCGCCGGGCTCACCGCGCCCGGCCGGCTCGACGCGCGGCGTGCCGAGGGCGACCTCGGAGAAGTCGGGGATCACGGTGCCACTCCCAGGTCCTCGTGCGTGCGGCGCAGGACGGCCAGCGCGTCGCAGCCGCTGTACAGATAGGCGTCCACGCCGTCGTAGTCGCCCTTGCCCGCGAGCCAGACCGTCGCGACCCCCTCGGCGCGCAGGCGGGCGGCGGTGGCCGCGGCCTCCTCGGCGTAGGAGCGGTCGGAGCCACAGATGCACGCGACCGGCGCCGCGCTGTCCTCGGTCAGGCGCACGCCCCCGGCCGCGAACAGGTTGGCGGCGAAGGCGACGCGGGCGGAGTGCGCGGCCACCGGGCCGAGCGCGACCAGGCGCACCGTGGGGGGCTCGGCCGCGGCGTCGGCGGCGTCGCGGAGCGCCTCGAAGCCGTGGGCGTACGACATCCGCGGCAGGCCGCCGCCCGGCGGCAACGGTGCCGGGGGTCTGACCGGCCGCCGCTCGTCCAGGTCCGGGAACTCCGACACGCCCGTGATCGGCTGCCGGCGGTGGGCCAGGTCGGCCTCGCGCCGCTGCCGGACCGCGCCGACGCGCTCCTCGACCAGCCCCGAGCGCAGGGCCGCGGCCATCCCGCCGGCGCGCTCGACCTCGGTGAAGACGTCCCAGGCGGCGTGCGCGAGGGCGTCGGTGCGCGACTCGACGTACCAGGACCCGCCGGCCGGATCGAGCACCCGGGCGATCCCGGACTCCTCGATGAGCAGGGACTGGGTGTTGCGCGCGATGCGCCGCGAGAAGGCGTCGGGCAGGCCGAGCCGCGCGTCGAACGGCTGCACGGTGACCGCGTCCGCGCCGCCGGCCCCGGCGCCGAAGCACGCCACGGTGGTGCGCAGCAGGTTGGTCCAGGGGTCGCGGGCGGTCATCATCGCGTCGCTGGTCACCGCGTGCTGCCGCTGGGCGCCGAGGTGCGGCACGTCGCAGACCTGCGCGACCCGCGCCCAGATGCGCCGCGCGGCGCGCAGCTTGGCGATCGTGGCGAACTGGTCGGCGGTCGCGGCGAAGCGGAACTCCAGCTGCTTGAGGGCCATGCCCGCGGAGAGCCCGGCGCCGACGAGCTCGCGCAGGTACGCGACCCCGGTCGCCGTGGCGTAGCCGATCTCCTGGGCGTCGCTCGCGCCGGCGTCGTGGTAGACGGTCGCGTCCACGGTCGCGACGGGGACCGGGGAGGCCTTCAATGCCGACAAAATGCCCATATCGGGCGCTGACCCGGTCCGCGCGGCCAGGCCGAGCGGATCGGCGCCCAGGTTGCCCGACTTGTCCGCTCCGGGCAGGGCCAGGAACGCGCGCGCGGCCTCGTGGGTCAGCGGCCCGTGGTCCAGCACGACCGCGGCCAGATCGAGCAGCACCCCGTCGAGCGCCTCGGCGAGGTCGCCCGGGGCGATCCCGGCCAGCCACAGCGACGTGGCCCCGTTCTCGAGGTCGGCCAGCACCGCCGCCCGGGTCACCTTCGGGTCAGGATCGGCGTGGCGCTGCCGCACGTCCCACGGCCGCGGCGCCGCGCTCGCGCCCCGCACGAACGGCACGTGCCCCGGCTGACCGGCCGGCGGCGCGGGGTCGGCCGCCGTGTACAGCGGCGCGATCCGCAGTCCGTCGTAGGTCTCGGTCGCCAGCAGATCCGCCACCGCCTCCGGCGGCGTGTCCTCGCCGGCCAGCCCGGACTTGCGCAGCACGCCCAGTGCGAGCCGCTGCCAGTCCAGAAGTTCCTCGGTGGGCGTGCTCATGGTGGACACGTTAAGGCCGCGTGCGCGCCGGTGGGCACCCCTGTGACAACCTCCACCCACTCCACACTGCCACCGGCTCAGCCCCTACGCAGGATCTGCAGGCCGAGCACGATGCCGAACGGGGAGTCGGTCACCGCCGTCACCGCGCGGTGGCCCCCGGTCCGGGCGGTGAGCAGGAGCTGGGACACGAGGACGTGCTCGGCGACGCACTCCATGTCGACGAAGGCCTCGTCGTCGCCGATCCGCAACAGCGCCCAGACCTGCCCGTCGCCGAGGCAGATGGCCTGGAGGCGGTACTCCCCGGCCGGCAGGGTGCGATCGTCGTCGAGCCGCAGGAGGTTGTCGCGCCGCCCGCTCATGAGCCGCTCGGGCGTCGTCTCGACCGCGTCGGACTCGGGCTTGTTGTACTCCTTCACCCGGCGCAGCATCGTGCCGACCTGCTCGCCGGAGAGCCCGGCGGGCACGGGGTCGGTGGTGGCCGGGGCCAGTGGCGCGGCCGGCGCGGCGACGATCGTGCGGGTCGCGGGGCGGGCGGTCGCGAGCGCGTAGCCGAACGCGACGCCGACCGCGAGCACCACGGCGATCGTCAGCGCCCCTTGACCACCACCGGCACCACGGCCACCACCGACGCGCTCAGGCCGCTCCGGCACCGGCCGCGCGCCGGTCACCTCGATCTCCACGCTCACCCTCCGGCGCCGGCGGGTCCGGCTGGGCCGGGATCGTCGGGCTCGCGGGAGCGGGCGCGAGGCCCACGACGAGCCACGTCGCGGCACTGACCCCGGCCAGCATCGCCATCACGATCGTAACCCGGTCGACGGAGGTGGACAGGTGCCAGCCGATGGGATACGGCGAAATGAGATAAATAAACGTGATCGCGGCCCAGTAGCCGCCGAAGACCACCCACAGCCATCCGTCGCCGGCCAGCCCGAGCGCGTGGCGGCGCCCGCGCAGGAAGAAGGTGCCGAGCGCCGCGGCGAGCAGGGCGGCCCCCACGACGTAGCCGACCTGGTCGTTCAGCGCCGCCTGAATCTCCGGCAGCCGGCTCCAGGCCGCGTGGTCGCCGTGCAGCAGCTGCCCGAAGCGGCCCTCGGCCATGAGATCGTTCTTCGCGCCGAACGTGCGCGCCGTCGCCGACCAGACCGCGGCGATCCCGACCGGCAGCCAGCACCACGCGGCGCGGCGCGGATCGCGGCGCAGCCGGACCGTCGCCACCACCGCGACGACCCCGGCGAGCGGCAGCCCCTCGTTCTTCGTCAGCACCGCGGCCGAGACGAGGAACAGCGCGAGCGGCGTGACCCGCACCGGATCGGCCGCGCCCAGCAGCAGCACCGCCCCGGCGACGAACGCGGCCGCGTACATCGTGTCGCTGTAGCCCTCGGCCGGCGCGGTGTACTCCGGCAGCCAGGCCGCGCACGCGGCGGCCAGCGCGGCCGGGACCGACAGCCAGGCCGGGGCGCTCGCGGTCGCCCGGCGCACCGCGTACGCCACCAGCACCACGGCCGACCAGGTGATCGCGACATTGACCGCGATGGCCGGGCGGAACGTGAGGGAGTCCAGCAGCCGCCACGCCACCGCGACCGGGGCCGAGGCGATGGGCGGGTAGTCGGTGTGGGTGATCGCGATCGTCTCGTTGCCGATCGCGGCGCGGGCGAAGTCGCCGCCCTGCGCGAAGTATCCGGCGTGCTGCCACCAGATCGCGTGCGCGTCCCAGCCGACCGGGCTCTGGAACATCATCAGGAAGGGCGCCAGCATCGGTACGCCCAGCAGCCCCGCCTCCCGCCAGGAGCCCCCCGGCACCGGCGCGGCGCCGCGCGCGAACCACGCCACGGCGACGGTGGCCAGGAACACCGCCCCGAACCAGGGCAGCAGCGGCCCGCGCAGCCACAGCATGAGCACCACGGCGACGGTCGACACCGCGGCGGCGGCGAGCGGGGAGAGCACGACGGCCAGCGGCACCGAGCGGGTCAGCGCCCACGCCAGCGGCAGCCCGGCCACGGCCAGCGCGAAGACGGCGACGATACTGGTCATCGGGCGGCCGCCGTGAGCTCGAGCCCGACCCCGTCCGGGAGCCTGGGATCGACGCGGCGGCGCAGCACGACGTCGGCCCGCTCGCGGGCGCTCACCGTGGTCACGCCGTGCATGGCGGCCAGCTCCTGCAGCCGGAACCACCAGATGCCGTCGGGCTCGTCGATGTAGACCAGCGCGCCCGCGGGGACCTCGCGCCCCATCTGCTCGCCGAGGTGCTCCATGGCCGTCAGGAGCCTGCGCTCGGGCTGCCCGGCGGCGCCCCGGTAGCGGGCCGCGAGATAGGCCCCGGCGTGCGCGGCGTGCGCCGCGTTGATCACCGCGGGAACCAGCGCCGCGACCGCGACCAGCGCGACGACGAGCCGTGTCGCGACGAGCCGTCCGTCCCTCATCCCATCCCCCGGTGATCCGTGTGGCGGGGACTATACGTGGCGCGGTGGGTACCTCGCGCCCCGCAGCGGGGTGGTTCTGCCCGGGGCCGTTCAGCGTCTGACGATGCCGCCGATCAGTCCGTAGTCGATCGCCTCCGCGGCGGTGAGCACCCGGCCGGACTGCAGGTCGTCCTCGACCCGGGAGCGGGCCTGGCCCGTGGCGCCCGCGATGCGCAGGATCAGGTCCTCCAGGTCGCGCAGGTAGCGCCCGGCCTCGGCCACCACCTGGTCGGCCGTGCCGCCGGGGGAGGAGACCTTCGGCTCGGCGAGCCGGAACCGCGCGTGCGCGAACGCGGAGCGCTCGGCCGCGGCGCAGAACACCCCGAGCGCCGCCCCGCTCACCTCGCCGACGGCGGTGGCGTGCACCGGGGCGTCGATCGAGTCGATGGCGTCCACGAGCGTCCAGACCGCCGCGAGGTGGCCCTGCTCGGCACTGAGGTGCAGGCTGATCGGCTCGGCCCCGGCGGCGTCGAGCGCGAGCAGCGTCGCCGCCGCCCGGGCGGCCATCTCGGGCTCGATCGGCCCGCGCAGGAACACCATGCGCCGGGCGAACAGCTGCTCGTCGAGCCAGGGCGCGTGCTGGGCCGGCGCCGGCGTCGGCTCCTCGTCCCGCCGTTCGTAGTAAGGGCGCATGTGCCGAACATAGGCGAGAACCGGTGATCCGGCCGCCTGCCGTTCCCGGTTTCCGCTCCGGGCTGAAACCCCCGCGGTGCCCCGGTCCGGCCCGCGCAAATGTGGCAAACCGGTCGCGTTGAAACCCTAGGCTGGCACCATGCGGTGAGGAGGCACCGGCAGGCGGTGCCGTGTCGCAACCGTCGGGAGCCGCCATGGCGGACGTTTCCACCGCAGAGTCCGGACTGGTGGACCAGGACCTCGCCGAGATCGTGCACGAGGTCTGGGGCGCCTACCTCCAGCAGCCCGACGCCACCGCGGTCGACGCCCCGCCCGTGCAGGACGCCAAGGCGATCACCGCCGCCGTGTCGATCACCGGCGCCTGGGAGGGTCACGTCCGCGTGCTCGTCCCGCCGAGCGCGGCCGGCGACATCACCGCGATCATGCTGGCCATGGACGCCGCCGAGATCACCGACCGCGACGTGACGGACGCGATGGGCGAGCTCATCAACGTCGTGGGCGGCAACATCAAGAACCGCGGCGCCCAGCCCGCCAAGCTGGGCCTGCCGGTCGTGGCGACGGGCCGGATGCTGTTCCCGGCCACGCGCGAGACCCACCGCCTGGCGATCGGCTGGCCGGCCGGCGACCCGATCGTGTTCAGCGTGCTGCACGTCAACCCGGACCGCGCGGTCCTGCCCGTGGCGGCCAAGAAGGCCTGACGTCCCCGCGTGGGTCCGGCGGCCGGAGCCGCCGGACGATGCGGGTCAGCAGGGGCCGGCCCAGCGGGTCATGCGCGGGCCCCCGTCAGCTCCGGGCGGGCGGCCAGGATCAGCCCCAGCGCCGCGTAGCCCACCAGCAGGTGCGTCCCGCCCACGTAGTCGGCGGCCGGTGAGCCCAGGATGGCGAACGTCGGCACCGTCACCACGGCCCAGCTCTCGGCGACCGTCGGCCAGACCCGGGCCGCGCCGCGCCAGCGGGCGGTGAAGAGGATCTTCAGGCCGATCACGAACATGCCCAGCATCGACAGCGGCCAGAACACGTCCATCGGCACCAGCCAGACGGCGTCGCGCAGGGCCGGGATCGCGTGCAGGAAGCTCCACACGGTCGCGACGGCGAGCAGGACATGCTCCACGTACAGCATGCCGCGCGCCGCCTTCGAGGTGCCCGTGGCCGCGGTGCGCAGCTGGATCGCCAGCAGGGCGAAGAGGCCCAGCTGGAAGGCGCCGCCGCCCAGGTCGGTGACGGTCAGGCCGAGCGAGTCGGTCGGGTTGGTGCCGACCGTGAAGATGGTGGCCGCCCAGGTCAGGGTGCCGGCGGCCAGGGCCAGGGCCAGCGCCCGGGTCGGGCCGGTCGAGATGCGGGCGGTGACGGTGGGCGCAAGGTCGGTACGAGCGGGAATCGGCTCAGTTCGAATGGTCATGCCGGGAACTCTGCGGCGCCGGCCGACCCGGGCGGCAGGGTCCGGCGACCCCGGCACCGTCCCCCGTCGTGTCCCGCACCGGACGGGACTGCGGTCCTAGGGCCTTCGGGACACCTCGGATGGCACCATGACCGGGTGTCCAAGCCCCGCGTGCCCACCCTGGTCGGCGGCGTGCTCGTGTGCCTCACGCTCGCCGCGACCGTGGCCTCCGTCGTGCTCGAGGCGCGGATCGGGGCGCGGCAGCGCGCGGACGACGGGCTCGAGGCCGGCTGGATCTCGGGGCTGGCCGGGCTCGCCCTCGCGGTGCCGGGCGGGCTGCTCGTGCACCGGGTACCGCGCAACGCGGTCGCGTGGATCCTGTGCGCGAGCGGGCTGCACTGGGCGCTCGACGGGGCCGCGGTCGCCTACGTCGCCCACGCGGTCACGCACAGCCCGGTGCCGGACGGGACGGCGTTCGCCTACTGGGTGTACCAGCGCGTCGGCGCCGGCCTGCTGTTCTCCCTGCCGCTGCTGCTCGTCTTCTACCCCGACGGGCACCTGCCCCGCGGCCGGTGGCGCTGGGCCGTGCTGGGCAGCCTGGGCGCGACGGCGATCCTGCCCACGACGCTGCTGTTCGTGCCCGCGCGCATCGCCGACGCGATGAACGACGGCCCCGCGCCCGCCGCCGCGCGCGACCTGTCGATCGACCTGCTCGCCCTGCCGCTGCCCGACGCCGCCTGGCAGGTGCTGCTGCGGGTCGGCTACGCCGCGCTGCCCCTGAGCCTGCTGGTCCCCTTCGCCGTGGTCTTCCGCCGGTACCGTGCGGCGACCGGACTGCAGCGCACCCGCATGCGGTGGCTGGTGTGGGCCGGCGTGGTGGACGTGCTCGTCATGCTCTCCGCGCTCGTGCTGCCCCAGTCGGTGCTCGGCGCCGGGCTGTTCGTGGCGATCGCGATCACCGGCGGGGCCATCGCGATCGGCGTGCTGCGCCCGCAGCTGCTCGACATCGACCGGCTGCTCGGCGGCACCGTGCTCTACGGTGCCCTGGCCGCCATCGTGGTGCTCGTCGACGCGGCGATCCTCGCGCTCGTCACCACCCTGCTCGGCGACCGGGGCGCGGCGCTGGTGGGCCTGCTCGTGGTGCTGCTCGTGTACGGCCCGCTGCGCAACCGCCTCTGGGTGCTGGTCCAGCGCGTGGTGCTGGGGCAGCGGCACGACCCGTACCGCATCATCTCCGGCCTCGCCGAACAGCTCGAGCGCTCCGACAGCCCCGAGCACCAGCTGCTCGCCGTCGTGCGCAGCGTCGCCGAGGCGTTCCGCTCGCCCTACGTCGCCGTCGAGGTCCACCGCACCGGCGGGCAGGCGCTGCTGGCCGAGCACGGCACGGCGCCCGCGGACGTGCAGACGATGCCGATCACGTACCGCGACGAGACCGTCGGCCGCCTCATCCTCGCCGCCGGCGGCTACCGGGCCGCGCTCTCCCCTCGCGACGAGCGCCTGCTCGCCGACGTGGTCCGCCAGGCGGCGGCCGCGGCCCGTTCCAGCTACCTCGCGGCCGAGCTGCAGGTGAGCCGCGAGCGGCTGGTCGGCGCGCGGGAGGAGGAGCGCCGCCGGGTCCGCCGCGACCTGCACGACGGCCTCGGACCCGCGCTCGGGGGCGTCGCGCTGCGCATCGACACCGCCCGGAACCTGCTGTCGCGGGCGCCCGAGCGGGCCGACGAGATCCTGCGGCAGGCCCGCGACGACGTCTCCGCCGCGCTCGCCGACGTGCGGCGGCTGGTGCACGACCTGCGCCCGCCCGCGCTGGACGACGTCGGCCTGGCCGGCGCGGTCGGGCAGCTCGCCGAGCGCCTCCGCGCGCCCGGCCTGACCACGCGGGTCTCGGCCTCGCTCCCGGCGGACCTGCCGGCGGCGGTCGAGGTGGCGGCGTACCGCATCGCCTCCGAGGCCCTGACCAACGTCACCAAGCACGCGAACGCCGCGACCTGCACGGTCGCGCTGACCGCCGGCGACGGCGCGCTCACGGTCGAGGTTCGCGACGACGGCACCGGGATCGCGCCCGGCACCCCGAGCGGCGTCGGCCTCGTCTCCCTGCGCGAGCGGGCGGCCGAGCTCGGCGGCCGCTGCGAGATCGAGTGCCCTGCGGACGGCGGCACGCTCGTGCGCGCCCACCTGCCCCTGCCCGCCCCGGCACTAGGGTGACCGCCATGACCAACGACCGCGCGATCCGGGTCCTCGTCGCCGACGACCACCCGATCTTCCGCGACGGGCTTGCCGTCCTGCTCGGCTCGGTCGACGGCCTCGAGGTCGTCGGCACGGCGGCCACCGGGCTCGAGGCGGTCGAGCTGGCCGTGGCGCGGCGGCCGGACGTCGTCGTCATGGACGTACAGATGCCGGATCTCAACGGCATCGAGGCCACCCGGCGGCTCGCGGCCGAGGCCCCCGAGTCCGGCGTCGTGGTGCTCACCATGTCCGAGGACGACGGCACGGTCTTCGCGGCCGTGCGCGCCGGCGCCCGCGGCTATCTCGTGAAGGGGGCCGAGCAGGAGGAGATCGTGCGCGCGATCACCACGGTCGCGGCCGGCGGCGCGGTCTTCGGCGCCACCCTCGCCAGGCGCATCGCCGAGTTCTTCGCCGCCGGCCCCCCGTCCGCGAGCACGGCCTTCCCGGAGCTGACCGCCCGCGAGCGCGAGATCCTCGAGCTGCTCGCGGCCGGGCGCTCCAACGCGCAGATCGCCCAGGTGCTGTTCCTGTCCCAGAAGACCGTGCGCAACAACGTGTCCAACGTCTTCGCCAAGCTGCGGGTCGCCGACCGGGCCGAGGCCATCGTCCGCGCCCGCGAGGCCGGGCTGGGCCTTTCCTAGGGCACGACCGGGCCCGAGATCATCATGGCGTGCTGGAGCACCGGCGAGGCGTCCTGGCCCGGCGTCGGGTGAACGTCGGCCGGCAGGTAGTACAGCTCGTAGGCGTGGTGCTCCTGCAGCGTCGTGATGCTCGGCACCGTGAACGTGAACGGCGGCGAGATCGTGGTCCCGGTCGTGACCGTCGGCCACACCGTGCCGGAGCCCGGGAAGAGCAGCCCGTTGGAGTGGTCGTCGAGCAGCCAGATCCGCTTCGGGTCCAGCGGCGGGCAGGTGCCGACCGCGTCGGTGGCCGTGAACTGGCCGTTTTCGAACTTCAGGTGCATGCCGACCGCGCACTGACTCGGCAGCAGGCTGCTCGGGCCGCCCGGAATCTCCCCGCCGCCGATCGACGGCGTCGGCCCGCCCGAGGGCCACGTGTCCGTCGGCAGGCTGCCGGTCGTCCACTGGCTGGGGTGGCCGCCGCCGAGGCTGGGGCCACCGACGCCGACCTGCGAGGCGTCCTGGAACCCGCCGCCGAGGCGCCCCGTGGCCACCCCGATGACCAGCACCAGGCCGACCACCCCCGCGAAGACGCCCGCCAGGGCGACCCGGCGCCGGCGCCGCACGTTCACCGTGTGCCGGCGCTCGATGACCTTCTCCGGCTCGTCGACCGGCGGCCGCCCGGCCCGCCGCACCACTTCGGCGAGGCCCGCCTCGGCGTCGAAGGGCTCGCCGGCGTACGCGCGGCGCACGAGCTCCCGGGTCACGTCATGCTCGGCCATGCTCACTCGCCTCCATGATCTGCTGGAATCGGCGCACGTACGGCTGCAGCACCTTGCGCAGCTCCGCCACGTGCGTGCGCACGGTCGACTCGCTCATCTCGAGCACGCTCGCGATCTGCGCGTAGCCGTCGTCGTGCAGGAAGTAGAGCAGCGCCACCTGGCGCCGCCGGGGCGGCAACGAGTCGATGAGCCGCCGCACCGCCCCCTCGAGGCCGAGGCTGTCCTCGACCCGGCCGAGGCCGTCGTCGTCCGCGGAGGGCTCGGTCCACGGCCGGTCCTCCAGGCCGATGTACCGCGACTCCGCCTCCGCCCGCCGCCGCGCATAGTTCTTCGCGGTCGTCAGCACGTACGCGCGGCGCTGGGGCGGCCCCAGCTCGCGCAGCCGGTCCCAGCGCTCGAGCATCCGGGCGAAGCCCTCCGCGGCCGCCTCCGCACCGAGCTCGCGTCCGGCGAACGCGCACAGGACGTGCTGCACCCGCGCCGCCTCGGTCCGGTAGAACTCCGCGAAGTCCGCCGGTGCCGTACCAATCTCGTGCATCACGTCTATAGAGAGCCGAACGACCCGGATTCCGTCCAGTGGCCACACGGTACGCCTCAAGAGTGACCGATCGAGCGACCGCCGTCACCCTCCCGGATCGGGGTCGTTACCGGGGTCAGCTAGCCCGAACCCCCCTTCCCGGCGAGCGAACGGACCCCTCCCATGCGACCAGGAGTCGGCGGCGCGCACAGATCCCGGCGGCACTGGTTGACGGCGTCCGCGCCGCTGACCCTGACGGCCGCCGCCGCGGTCCTGCTCGGCGGCCCGCCGCTCGGGCTGGCCGTCCCCGCCGCCGTGCTCGTGGCCGCGGCCGTCTCCGGGCTCCTGCACGCGGGCCGGCTGGCCGGCCTCGCGGTCGCGTCGCACCGGGCCGGCGGCGGGCGCCGGAGGGTGGCGAGCGCCGGCGGCCTCGCCGCGGGGCTCGTCGCGGCCGGGGTGTGCGCCGCGCTGCCGTCCACCGCGCCCGTCGCGGCGCCGGTCGGCGGCCTGGCGCTCGTCGCGGGCCTGCTGCACCTGCCCGGCGTCGCGGCCGGCCCCGGTGCCGCGCTGCGCCGCGGCCTCGACGGGATCTGCGTGGCCCTCTGGAAGTTCCTGACGCTGCTCGTACTCGTCCTGCAGCAGCGCGGCGAGGTGAGCCGCACCGTCTTCGTCACCTGCCTGCTGGCCATCCTCGGGCTCACGATCGCGGTGGTGAGCGGCGTGCGGGCGCCGTTCCCGCGCGGGGCCGCCGTCACCGCCGCCGGCGGCGTGGCCCTCACCGTGCTCGCCCTCGCGATCGTGCCGCTGCTGCCGGCCGAGCCCGCCCGGCACGACGCCTGGCTGCTGTCCGCCGGAGGCCTGCTCGTTCTGGGTTCGGTACTGGTCTGGGCCGGCGCCCGCCGCTCGCTCGACGGGCGCGCCAGGACCGCCCGCGTCACCGACGGCACGCTGATCGGCGACCCGCTGCTGGTCGCGCCGGTGCTCGCCGGGGCCGCCGCAGTGCTCTACGCGCTGGTGAGCCGCGGCCGCATCGGCACCCCGGCGATGGTGGTCGGCGCGGCCGCCGTGCTCGTCGTCGTGCTCCGCGAGATCGTCGAGGCGCTGGTGACCCGGCGCTTCAGCGGCGAGCTCGCGGCCACCCGCAGCGCGTTCGCGACCATCGTGGCCGGCTCCAGCGACGTGACCCTGGTGCTGGCCGAGGACCTGTCGGTGCGCTGGCAGTCGCCCGCCGCGGCGCGCCAGTTCGGCCTGTCCGACCAGGAGGTGCTCGGGCGCCCCTTCGTGCGTCTCGTGCACGCCGGGGACGTGGCCACGGTCCGGGCGGCCCTCGCGGACGGCCCGGGCGCGACGGCGCCGCTGCGGACCCGGATCTTCGACGGCTTCGGGGTCTGGCGGCACGTGGACTGCACCGTCAGCGACCTGCGCGACGACCCCGCGGTCGCCGGCGTCGTCGTGCACCTGCGCGACGCCGAGGAGCGGCTGGAGCTGGAGCGCAGCCTGCGGCGCAGCACGCGCAACGACCCGCTCACGGGACTGGCGAACCGGGGCGCCCTGCTGCGCGAGCTGGCCGCCGGCACCGGGTTCCTGGTCACCGTCGGCCTCGACGGCTTCGCCGGCGTCAACGACCTGCACGGCCCCGGCGTCGGCGACGCCCTGCTGGTCGAGGTGGCCGGCCGCATCCGCGCCGCGATCGCCCCCGGCGACGTGGCCGCCCGCCTCAACGGCGACGAGTTCGCGGTGTTCACGCGGGCCGACCGGGTGCGCGCGTACACGCTCGCGACGCGCCTGGCGGGGGAGCTCGGGGAGCCGTACGCCCTGCCCGGCACGGTGCTGCGGCTCTCCGCCGGCATCGGCCTGGCCCCGGCCGGCGGCGGCCCCGAGGACTCCCTGCGCCGCGCCGACCTGGCCCTGCGCCGCGCCAAGCGCACCGGCCGCGGCCGCGTGCAGTGGCACGACGAGGCCGCCGAGAAGGCCTACGTCCGGCGGGCCACGCTGGAGCAGCACCTGCCCCGCGCGATCGAGCGGGGCGAGCTGGATCTGGCCTACCACCCCGTCTACGACCTCGTGGAGGGCCACCCGATCGGCGTCGAGGCCCTGCTGCGCTGGCGCCACCCGCGCCTGGGCACCGTCCCGCCCGCGGAGACCCTGGCGGTGGCCCGCGAGCTGAACCTGACGGCCCCGATCACCGACTGGGTCCTCACGCGCGCGGCCCGGCAGCTCTCGCTGTGGCAGCATGAGGGGTACCACCTCTGGATCTCGGTGAACGCGGGCTTCGACGACTTCGTGGACCCGACCTTCCCGGCCCGGCTGAGCCTGGCCCTGGACAGCCACCAGATCCAGCCGCGGGACTTCGTGATCGAGCTCGCCGAGCGCGAGGTCGGCGCCGACCTGGAGCGGGTGACCGAGCCCATGGCGACCGTCCGCGCCGTCGGGGTCCGCACCGCGCTGGACGGCTTCGGCACCGGCTCCGCCTCCCTGGCGCACCTGCGCCGCCTGCCGACCGACCTGCTGAAGGTGGACCGCAGCCTGTTCACGAGCCCGGTGGCGAGCAAAGGCCGGGCGGCACCGATCATCGACGTGGTCGTGGGCCTGGGCCGCCGCCTGGGCGTGACGGTGGTGGCGCACGGCCTGGAGGCGGGGGAGCACCTGGAGCTGGTGCGCAGGGCGGGGTGCCGCTACGGCCAGGGTCACTACTACGGCCCACCGGGCCCGGCGGAGCGCGTCGAGGCGGCCCTGGTCCGCCAGCGCACCTGGTAGCCCGCCGTTGACGCATCCGCAAGAATGCTCGGCCGGCGATCTTCCCGGAATTTTCCGCAGCGGGTGCGAAAACGGACCTAAGTCACCTTGCGTCGGTGTGCAGGCATTGACTGAGGCCTTTTATAGATAGGTTCTCTCACGAGTCTCTCGCGACGCTATTGTCGGCCTAAGGAACTCCTGACCTGCGAATTTGCCTTCCTGGGAGATAGCTGAAAGTAATCATTGGCAGTCGTCGCATCGTGGCTCTTAGATGTCCTCGGTCCTGAATGGGCGATCGGGGAACGGGGAACTCAATATGCGGCATGCTGCCGTGCGCCGGTTATCGGCGCTTGTTTCGTTCGTCACTTTCGGTGTGGTGGCCGCGGTGGTGCTTCCGCCCGTGGCCGCCGAGGCCCAGGCACTGTCCTGTGTGGACACAGCCGGCGATGACTTGGCCGCATCGGCGATGGCCAAGGCGTGCGGCCGGCGCGTCGAGGTGCTGGGCCGGCGCACCGAGACTGCGCAGGTCTTCGCGAATCCGGGCGGCAACTACACGTTCGAGAGCACGATGAAGCCGGCCCGGGTCAAGCGCTCGGACGGTTCATGGGTGAAGGCCGACGCGACGCTGACCCACGCGGCCGACGGCACCGTGACCCCGGTCGCCGCGACGCTGCCCATCACGTTCTCCGGCGGCGGCACCGGCCCGATCGCGCAGATCCGCAAGGGCGACCAGCGCCTGGCCCTGCGCTGGATCGACGATTCACCGCTGCCGGCCCCGGTGCTGTCGGGCACCTCGGCAACCTATCCGGACGTGCTGCCCGGCGTCGATCTCAAGCTGACGGCGGACGTCGACGGCTTCGCCGAGGTCCTCGTCGTCAAGACCCGCGAGGCCGCGGCCAACCCGGCGCTGAAGGCGCTGCGGTTCCGCACCGAGAGCGAGCACGTGTCGCTGAAGGTCGACCCGGCGAGCGGTGGAGTGTCCGCGGTCGACAGCGCCGGGAACGTCGTGTTCGGCGGCTCGACGCCGACGATGTGGGACTCGGCGAACACGCTGCCGCCGACAAAGGCCGCCGGTGTCAACGGCCGCACCCTGGAGACCGAGCGAGGGCACGTCGAGGCCGGTCGGCCGGAGTCGCGGCAGCGCAAGATGACCGCCACCGCCGACGCCGCCTCGCTGACCGTGGTGCCGGACGCCTCGCTGCTGGCCGACCCGGCCACCACCTTCCCGGTGCAGATCGACCCGACGTTCCCGGGCGGCCGCCAGCACTGGACGATGCTGTGGAAGGAGAACGGCGGCACCTCGTACTGGGACCGCAGCTGCGTCAACTGCGACAGCGACGAGAACGACTCCGGCGTCGTGCGGGTCGGCTACCAGAACTTCAGCGGCGTCTCCACCGTCCGGTCGCTGTTCCAGATGGACGTCTCCGGCGTCATCGGCGCCCAGATCACCAAGGCCACCTTCTCGCTGACCCAGTCCTGGTCCGGCAAGGCGTGCGGCGGGACCGCGGGCGCGACCAGCCTGTGGTGGGTCGGCACGATCAACAGCGGCATGACGTGGAACAACTCGACCAGCTTCGCCTGGATCTCGAACATGAGCAGCAACTCGCAGGTGCGCCGGTTCAACGGCTCCGGCGGCTGCGCCAAGGGCAACGTCGAGTGGAACGCCTTGGAGGCCGTCAAAGCCGCGGCGAACGGCGGTGCCGGCGCAACCACGGTCGGTCTGCGGGCCGACAACGAGAACGACCAGTACGCGTGGCGGCGGTACCAGCTCGACCCGATCATGTCGATCGAGTACAACAACCCGCCGATCGCGCCCGACAACCTCACGGTCGCGGCGACGCCGCAGGAGCCGGGCGTGGCCTGCGGTGCCGGGGTGAACCGGCCGGTGCTGCGCTCCACCGCGGTCAGCCTGCGCGCGCACGTCGTCGACCCGAACGGCGACACCATGTACGTCCCGTTCACCGTCGCGAAGCAGAACGGGAGCACCTGGACGGACGTGGTGAGCGTGACGGCGGAACCCGTCGCCAGCAACAGCGTCGCAATGGTCAACGTGTCCGGCCTGCAGGACGGCGGCGTGTACGCATTCCGGGTCTATGGCGACGATCACAACTGGTATGGCCCGACGGTCGGCGGCCCCGGCAACTGCGAGTTCAGCATCGACGCCACCGCACCAAGCGCGCCGGGTGCGGTCACCTCCGCGATGTATCCGAGCAACGGTGAGTTCGGCGGCAGTACCGGCAAGACGGGCGATTTCGTCATCGCTGCGCCGGCCGTGCATCCCGAGGACGTCGACCACTACGTGTACGCGGTGACGCCGTACACCACCCCGCCGACCGACGGTACCCGGACCATCGCCGCCAACCCGGCCACGCACGGCGCGACGCTGTCCGTGACGCCGACCCTGAGCGGAGCGAACCAGCTGCGTGTCTGGTCGGTCGACAAGGCCGGCAACACCTCGCCGCTCGCCACTCCGGCCGTCTACAGCTTCCTGGTGGGCAGCCCGACATATCCGGTCGGAACCTGGCGTACGGACGACCCGGCGGGCTCCGGCAGCTTGATCGACTCGTCCGGCTGGGGCCACGACGCGATCCCGACCGGGGCCACGCTCGGCGCACCTGGCCGGGTCATCGGCACGACCGCGACGGCGTTCAGCGGGTCACCGACGTCGGGTGCGAACACGGCCCCGGGCGCCGCCCCCGACTTCGACACGGCGCGCAGCTACAGCGTCTCCGCCTGGGTCACGATGACCAGCGCCCAGGGCACCTACGCGGCGGTGAGCCGGGAGGGAGTGCGCGGCTCGGCGTTCCAGCTCGGTTATGCCAATGGGCGTTGGCGATTCGCGGTCGAGGGCAACGACGTCGACGGGCCGATCATGAACTACGTGCTGTCCGACGCGCCGGCGCTGGCGAACAAATGGACGCTGTTGACCGGAACCTACGACTCGGCGAGCGGAACGCTGCGCCTGTACGTCGACGGCGTGCCCCAGAGCGCGGTGTACGCCGGCGCCCCGGCGTATACCGCGACGGGCAGCCTCGACATCGGCCACCGCAAGTGGGCAGGCGTCTATGACATCGGCTTCTCGGGCCGGATCGCCGACGTCAACGTCTGGGACCGGGTCATCTCCGACACGGAGGTTGCCGCGCTGAGCGCCACGACGGCCGGGTCGTGGGATCTCGCCGGCACCGGCGACGACGCCCTCGGGCAGCATCCGCTGACCCAGGTCAACGGTGCGAGCTGGGGCACCGACCGGTTCAACGTCGCCAACGGCGCGGCCGTGGTCGACTGGAACGCCGCGCAGTCGCTGCAGGCGAGCGGCCCGGTGCTGCACACCGACCAGTCGTTCACCGTGTCCGCCTGGGTGCGGCTGGATTCCGTGACCGGGATTCACAACTACGCCGCGGTCTCACAGGACGGCGCGCATACGTCGTCGTTCTTGCTCGGCTACGAGGGGATCACCAAGAACCGCTGGCGGTTCAGCATCGCCGCGGCCGATGTCGACAGCGCGTCCATGCCCGGTGTCTACTCCACCGCGGCACCCGTGCTCGGCCGCTGGACTCACCTGGTCGGCGTGTACAACGCCAACACCGGCACGCTGAGCCTGTACGTCGACGGCCAGTTGCAGGGCACCACGGCAGCGACGCTCACCTGGGACGCCAGCGGTCCGCTGCGGGTCGGCCGCGGCATGTACACCTCACACGAGTCCGACTGGTGGATGGGCGGCATCGACGACGTCAGCGTCTATCAAGGCGCCCTCGCTCAGCCAGCCGTCGCCAGCGCCTACGTCATTGAGTCGCATCCTCGCCCGCGTCCATGAGCCGGCGCCGATTCGGCCTGACGCATTCCATCGCCTCCGTTCCTCGCGACCGCTGCCCCTGGAGGACCGCAATGGCTCGTGCCCCCATCTGGTCGCCGGCTGTGTTTCGCCGGCTGGCCGGATCACGACTCACCCGCGCGGTGGCGTTCGCGCTGCCGATAACCCTGGCGCTGACGGTGGTCAGCGACGCCCCGGCCCTGGCCGGTCCGGCGAAGGAGCCGGCCGCCCCCGCGGTGCAGAAGACTCCGTCGGTGCCGGTGCGCCCGGTGACCGGCTCCGGCCAGGCGGCGGACCCGGCCGCGGCGGCTGCGGCGCACAAGCCGCCCGCCGCCCGGTTCCCGGCCGCGGCCACGAGCCTCGTGGAGCTCGGCGGCGCGCCGGCCACCGAGGCGCTGCAGAGCGGTTCCGCCGCACGCGGGGCCAAGGCGAACGCCATGCCGGTGTCCCTGCAGGCGGTCACCACCGCCGCCGCGAAGACGGTCGCCGGGGCGCAGGGCGCGGCCCCGGCAAGTGTCGAGGTCAGCCTCTACGGCCACGACACGGCGACGCGGGCGGCCGGCAACGGCGTCGTGCTGCGCCTGGCCCGGCGTGACGGCGGGGTCGTCGCGGGACCGCTGCGCGTCTCGCTCGACTACGGGGCGTTCCAGTCGGCGTACGGCGCCGACTGGTCCAGCCGCCTGACGTTCCTGGCGCTGCCGGAGTGTGCGCTGACCACGCCGGCCGCACCCGAATGCCAGGGCCGGCCGGTCCGCACCGTCAACGACCTCGACCACACGACGCTGACCGCCGACGTGGCGGTCCCGGGCGCAACGGTGGCGACCGCGAAGTCCCCGGCCGCGGTGGACGCCGCGGCCCGGGGCGCCGGCCTGCTGCTCGCCGCGGCATCGACGCCGTCGGGTGGCGCCGGCGACTTCTCGGCGACGTCGCTGCAGGCGTCGTCGACCTGGCAGGCGGGCAGCTCGTCCGGCGACTTCGGGTGGAGCTACCCGATGCGGGTCCCCCCGGCCTTGGGCGGCCCGGCCCCCGGCGTCGGGCTGACCTACTCCTCGCAGAGCGTCGACGGGCGCAGCGAGGCCAGCAACAACCAGCCGTCCTGGGTCGGCGAGGGCTTCGAGACCACCGCCGGTGGCTTCATCGAGCGGCGCTACCGGTCCTGCGCCGACGACATGGGCAACGGCGCCAACAACACCAACGAGACCGGCGACCAGTGCTGGGCCACCGACAACGCGACGCTGTCGCTGGCCGGGCACGCCGGTGAGCTGCTCTACAGCAGCGCCGACGGCACGTGGCACCTGCGCAAGGACGACGGCACGCGCGTGGTCAAGCTGACCGATGCCAACGGCACGGACAACGGCACCTACAACCGCGAGTACTGGAAGGTCACCACCCTCGACGGCACGCAGTACTTCTTCGGCCTGAACCGGATCCCGGGCTGGACCTCGGGGCGGCCGGAGACGAATTCGGTCGGCACGGTCCCCGTCGCCGGCAACAACACCGATGAGCCGTGCCACGCCACCGCGTTCAAGAGCAGTTTCTGCCAGCAGGGGTACCGCTGGAGCCTGGACTACGTCAAGGACATCCACGGCAACTCGATGTCGTACTGGTACACGAAGGAGACCAACAAGTACGCGAAGGCCGGCGACGCGAACACCCTCGCCTCGTACGACCGGGGCGTGTTCCTGACCCGGGCGGACTACGGCACCCGCAGCGACGCCGAGTTCGGTACCGCACCGTTCCAGGTCCGCTTCGGCACCGCCGATCGCTGCGAGTCGAGCTGCGGCACCCACGACGGCACCCACTGGACGGACACGCCGTGGGACATGGAGTGCACGGGTTCGCCCTGCCACGTCGGCTCGCCCACGTTCTGGTCGACGCAGCGCCTGTCCACCATCACGACGAGCGTCTGGGGCGGCTCCGCCTACCGGGACGTCGACTCCTGGACGCTGCACCAGTCCTACCCCGACCCGGGCGACAACACCCGGGCCGGCCTGTGGCTCTCCTCGATCACGCACAGCGGTCTCGTCGGCGGCACCAAGACCCTGCCGGACGTCAAGTTCGACGGGATCCAGCTCAACAACCGGGTCGACACCAGCACCGACGGCAAGCCGGCGATGAACTGGTGGCGTATCCACCGCATCACCAACGAGTCCGGCGGTGACGTCACCGTCGACTACTCCGACCGGGAGTGCGTCACCGACACCCACATGCCGTCCTCGCCGGACACGAACGCGATGCGCTGCATGCCCGTCAAGGGCGACTTCCCGGGGCAGCCCGACCGGATCGACTGGTTCCACAAGTACGTCGTCACCTCGGTGGTGGAGACCGACCACAGCGGCGCGAGCAAGCAGCACATCGTGACGCAGTACCAGTACGTCGGCACCCCCGCGTGGCACTTCGCCGACGACGACGGGCTGGTCAAGCCGAAGAACAAGACGTGGTCGCAGTGGCGCGGCTACGACCGGGTCCGAGTGCTGCGCGGCGACGCCGTGCTCGACCCGGGCCGCCAGACGCTGGTGGAGACGCTGTTCTACCGCGGCATGGACGGCGACCGGCTGGCCGACGGCACCACGCGCCACGTCAGCGTCCAGGCGTCCGAGGGCCCGGCGGCCGTGGACTCCGACTGGTACGCGGGCATGCCGCGCGAGACGATCTCCTACGACGCCGCGACCATGGCCGTCATCGGCGGGAGCATCCACGACGCGTGGGTGTCGGGCCCGACCGCGACGCGCACCATCAACGGCTCCACCGTCGACTCGCGGTTCGCCAACGAGAGCGGCGTGCACACCCGGGTCGCGCTCGACGGCGGCCGCGGCTGGATGCGCGGCGACTCGACGACCACGTTCAACGGCTACGGCCTGCCGGTCACCACGGAGAACACCGGCGACCAGGCGGTCGCCGACGACACCCGGTGCACGCGGTACTCGTACACCCCGAACACCGACCCGAACGTCTGGCTCCTCGCGACGGTGTCCGAGATCCGCATCGACGCGCTGCCGTGCTCCAGCCAGCCGTCCAGCGCCGCGGACATCATCGACGACACCCGCAGCACCTACGACAACCTGGGCTTCGGGGCAACTCCGGCCAAGGGCGACAAGACCACCGAGCAGATCATCTCGAAGTGGCTGCCCGGCGGGGCCTCGGAGTACTTCACGACCGGCCAGTGGAAGTACGACGGCTACGGCCGAGTCGTGGAGTCCACCGACTCACTGCTGCACAAGACCAAGACGGAGTACACACCGGCCACCGGCGGCCCGGTCACGCAGATCAAGACGATCGACCCGAAGCTGTTCACCAGCACGGTCACCAGCGAGCCGGCCTGGGGCCAGCCGCTGACCACGTTGGATGCCAACGACAAGCGGACCGACGTCACCTACGACCCGCTCGGCCGGCTGGCCCAGGGCTGGGCCCCGGGCTGGTCGAAGGCGGATCACCCGACCCAGCCGAACGCGACGTTCGACTACGAGTACAACACCGACAAGGCCACGGTGGTGACGAGCCGCAAGCTCAACGCGGCCGGCAACTACGTCACGACGTACACCCTCTACGACTCGTTCCTGCGCCAGCGGCAGACCCAGGCCCCCTCGCCGATCGCGGCCGGCGGCCGGGTGATCGCCGACACGTTCTACGACTCGCTCGGCCGGGCCAACCTGACCTACGGCGCCTACTACAACTCGGCCGCACCCGGCCCCAGCCTGGTCGAGCCGACCAACGCGGCGCTGGTGCCGCAACAGACGGCGACGCTCTACGACGGAGCGGACCGGCCCTCGGCGACGGTGTTCCAGCCGGGCGGGGTGGAGAAGTTCCGCTCCACCGTCAAGTACGGCGGTGACCGCACCGACTACCTGCCCCCGGCGGGCACCTCGGCCTCGTCCGTGGTCAACGACATCGGCGGGCGGACGCTCGCGCTGCAGCAGTACCACGGCAACACCATCAGCGGCACGCCGGACGTCACCACCTACGCCTACAACCGCCAGGGCATGCTGGAGAAGGTCACCGACCCGTCCGGCAACTTCTGGAAGACGCTGTACGACATCCGCGGCCGAGTCACCGAGACGCAGGACCCGGACAAGGGCAAGACCACCTTCGCCTACGACGACGGCGACGAGCTGACCAGCGTCACCCTGGCCGACCAGAAGAGCGTCGCGTATCAGTACGACGTGCTCGGCCGCGTCACCGGCGTGTTCGACCGCAACGCCACCACGGGCGTCGTCGGGACCCAGCGCGCCGGCTGGACGTACGACACGCTGGCCAAGGGCCTGCTGACCTCGTCGTCCAGATTCGACAACGGCAACGAGTACAAGACCGCGGTCACCGGCTACAGCGACCAGTACCGGCCGACCGGCACCGCGGTGACGATTCCGGCGGTCGAGGGAGCCCTCGCCAACACGTACAACTTCGCCGCCAGCTACAACGGGATCGACGGGAGCCAGGCCTCGGCCAGCTTCCCCGCGATCGGCGGGCTGAACGCGGAGACGGTCCAGTTCGGCTACGACACGGCGCTTGGCCTCCCGAAGACCGCGAAGACCAACTACGGCGGGGTCAACAGCACCTACGTTGCCGACACGACCTACTCCGAGCTCGGCCGGCTGCTGCAGGTCCAACTGTCGACGGGCACCGGGGGCTCGGTCTACGAGTCGTACACCTACGAGACCGACACGGGCCGGCCGCACTCGGCCAAGGTCTCCCGCACCCAGGTCAGCCCGAACACCGTCACCGACACGACGTACACGTACGACGCCTCGGGCAACATCACCAAGCTCGTCGACGCGCCGGCCGGCGGCACCACCGACACCCAGTGCTTCCAGCAGGACTATCTGGGCCGGCTGACCGAGGCGTGGACGCCGACGTCGGGCGACTGCGCCCCGGCGCCGTCGGCGAGCGCGCTGGGCGGCCCGGCGCCGTACTGGCAGTCGTTCGAGTACGACCTCAGCGGCAACCGGAAGAAGCGGACCGATCACGCCACGACCGGCGCGACGACCACGACCAGCTACACGGTCCCGGCCCCGGGCGCGGCCCACCCGCACGAGCTGACCTCGACGTCGACCGTTCAAAGCGGCGGCGGTACCACCCAGACGGCGAACTACGGCTACGACGACCTGGGCAACATGACCAGCCGGCCGGGCACCACGGCGGGCAGCACGCAGACGCTCTCGTGGGACGTCGAGGGGCGCCTCACCTCGGTCACCGAGCCCGGCAAGACGACCACGTTCGTCTACGACGCCGGTGGCAACCGGCTCATCCGCCGCGACGGCACCGCCACGACGCTGTATCTGGGCTCGATGGAGGTGCGCCTGGACAAGGCCACCAACACCCTGGCCTGCACCCGGTACTACGGCGGCCCCAACGGCATGATCGCGGTCCGCACCAGGTCCGGCCTGACCTGGATCGCGGCCGACCCGGCGGGCACGAGCTACGCCCAGATCAACGCCCTGACCCAGCAGGCGAAGGTCCAGCGCCGCACCCCGTTCGGCACCCCGCGCGGCAGCGCGCTGTCCGGCTGGGTCGGCGAGAAGAGCTACGTCGGCGGCGACGACGACGCCTCGACGGGCCTGGAGCACGTCGGCGCCCGCTACTACGACGCGAACCTGGGCCGTTTCATCTCGGTCGACCCGGTGCTGGACATCACCGACCCGCAGCAGATGAACGGCTACGCGTACGCCGGCAACAACCCGATCAACCGCGCCGACCCCACGGGCCTGCGCGACTGGAACGCGATCTTCCACGAGATCGAGATCTTCACGTTCCAGCTGATGGTCTTCGGCATGTGCGAGGCCCTGGTCGGCGCCTCCGGCATCTTCGGCACGATGGTCTGCGGCGGCGTGGCGCAGGTCGCGGTGTACATGGCCGAGGTCATCGCCGGCAGCAAGAAGTTCAGCATGGACGAGCTCATGACCGAGTTCTTCACGGGCATGATGTGGGCCTTCGGCGGCGCCATCGCGGGCGAGTTCATCGGGATGGCCCTGCGCTACGGGGCCCGGCTGATCCGCTGGATCGGCAGCAAGGTCTTCGGCAAGGGCGCCGAGGCCGTGGCCGACGACATGGGGAAGCTGGCCAAGCAGAAAGACCCGTACGGCGCCGACCCGGAGGGCGGCGGCGGGGGCAAGACCGGGGACGAGTACCAGAAGAACAAACACACCGGCGGCGAAGCCGCCCCGAACGAAAACCCCGGCGGCAGCGGCGGGGGTGGCGGCGGAGAGACTGGGGAAGGCGCTGCCGGGGGAAAGTCGTCAGGCAACGGCGGTAAGCAACCGAACAGGCCTTACGAGCAGGGGAATGCGGATGCTCTGGTGCCCCTGGTCAACCCCTCAGGCTGCACAACGAATTGTGGCTTGGTCGCCGAAGCCCTCGACCGGTCGCTCGGCGGGCTGCCCAAGAGGGCAGCCCCCGGACTGGGGATGAGGAGAAGCGAGGTGGAAGCTCTATACGATAATTCGGAGAGGTTCCAGCAGCTCAGCCTGAACGACCTGATCGGCCGGATGCAGTCCTGGGGCGACGGGGCGCGCGGTATCGTCGGCGCCTGGCCGACAGGGGGCAAGAAGGGCCACTACTTTAACGTCATCAACCAGGGGGGCAAAGTGATCTTCCTTGACGCGCAAACAGTGAACCCATGGAGGAAACCTGTCCGCCATTGGGGCGAGTTCCATCTGCTGAGGACGAACTGAGATGATCGACGACGACGATGCGGCGGCGGCCGCCTCGGCTTTCCTCGACGAGGCCTATCGGAGATATCCGGAGCCGGGCCGTCATGCCCGCGACACGGTACGGACCGCGCCCGAACTGGGGTTCAAGGACGGGCGATTCTTCGTCGTTCCGTACAACTCCGTGGATCTGCTCGACCATGGCGACACCGAGGCCGAGCTAGGCGGGAACGCGCCGATCATGGTTGACCGGGAGACCGGGGAGTGCCACTTCATGACGTTGGACGAGGAGTTGGAGTATCACCGTCGGGGTTTCACGATCTGAAGCCTCCGGGCGCACGATCTTGCAAAGGCGGGTTCATCCGGCGACGGATGGGCCCGCCTTCGCTGTGAGTGCGGGTCAGCGGAACGCGGCGCCCATGTCGTTCAGGGACTCGTGCATCACGTCGGCCAGCGGTGTGCCCTTCGGGCGGTCCAGCCACACCTGCACCGCCACGCGCATCGCGACCAGGAACGCCGCCGCCATCAAGCGGGCGTGCATCGGGGACGCGGGGGACCGGCGGGCGATCTCCGTCGTCAGCTCGTCCTCCATCGACGCGTACGTCGAGACCTGCTGCGCCGCCAGGGCCGGGTGCCGGCGCACGAGCCGGACCTGGGTCACCCAGTGCGGGTCGCGGGCGCCGAGGTCGCGCTGGAACTCCAGGGCCGCCGCGGTGAGCGCGGCCCACGGGGGTTCCGACGGTGGGCGCTGCGCCACGGCGGAGACCAGGCGGCGCACGCGCTGCTGGTCGCCGTACAGCAGCGCCTCCTCCTTGCTCGCGAAGTAGTTCGAGAACGTCCGCCGCGACACCTCCGCCGCGTCCGCGATCGCCTCGACCGTGACCTTGTCCACGCCGTGCTCGATCGACAGGGCCACCGCGGCCTCGTGCAGGGCCTGGCGGGTGGCGATCTTCTTGCGTTCCCGCAGGCCTGTTCCCACGCCCCGATGTTACCTAGTTCTCATTGGGCAAACTTGCGCAGAGGGCAAGTTTTTTGGATGCTTGTATCAGGCAAGTATTGCGGGAGGGATCCGAGTGGAGCATGTCGTCGCGCTGCGCGACGGGCTGCGCGAGCTCATGAAGGTCGTGCGGTGCGTGAAGCAGCAGCACCAGGCCGGGCCGGGCATGGTCGCGCCCGGGGTGGCCGGGATGCTCGCCGTGATCGAGCGCCATCCGCGGCTGCACCTCAAGGATCTCGCCGCGGCCTGCGCGCTCGACCAGTCGACCACCAGCCGGGCGGTCAGCGCGTTCGTCCAGGACGGGCTCGTGCGCCGCGTCGCCGACCCGCACGACGGGCGGGCCAGCTTCCTCGAGCTCACCGACGAGGGCCGCGGCGCCCTCGCGAAGGCCGAGGAGCGCTACACCGCCCTGCTCGCGGGCGCCCTGCGGGACTGGACCCCCGCCGAAGCCGAACACTTCGCCGGCCTGCTGCACCGATTTGCGCAGTCGCTGCGCGAGAACCAAACCATGGAGGCAACACGATGAGTCAGACGCACACCGAGGAGCCGATGACCCATCGGCAAGTGCTGGAGGCGCTCAGCGGCCTGCTGCTCGCGCTGTTCGTCGCGATGGTCAGCTCCACGATCGTCTCGACCGCGCTGCCGAAGATCATCGGCGCGCTCAACGGCACGCAGACGCAGTACACCTGGGTCGTCACGGCCACCCTGCTCGCCGCCACGGCGACGACCCCGATCTGGGGCAAGCTCGCGGACCTGTACAGCAAGAAGGTCCTCGTCCAGGTCTCGATCGTGATCTACGTGATCGGCTCCATCATCAGCGGCATGGCGCAGAACACCGGCGAGCTCATCGCCGCCCGCGCCTTCCAGGGCATCGGCGTCGGCGGCCTGCAGGCGCTCGTCCAGGTGGTCATCGCCGCGATGATCCCGCCCCGCGAGCGCGGCCGCTACAACGGCTACCTCGGTGGCGTCATGGCCGTCGCGACCGTCGGCGGCCCGCTGCTCGGCGGCGTCATCGTCGACACCTCCTGGCTCGGCTGGCGCTGGTGCTTCTTCGTCGGCGTGCCGGTGGCCATCCTGGCCCTCGTCGTGCTGCAGAAGACCCTGCACCTGGTGACCATCAAGCGCGACAACCTGAAGATCGACTACCTGGGCGCCACGCTCATCGCGGCCGGCGTCAGCGTGCTGCTGGTCTGGGTCTCCTTCGTCGACGGCTCGTTCGCGTGGGCGTCCTGGCAGACCGCGGCCATGGTCGGCGCCGGTGTGGTGCTGCTCGCGCTCGCGGTGTGGGTGGAGTCCCGCGCCGCCGAGCCGGTCGTGCCGCTGAACATCGTCAAGCAGCGCACCACGGCCCTGTCGATCCTCGCGAGCCTCGCGGTCGGCATGGCGATGTTCGGAGGCGCCGTCTTCCTGGGTCAGTACTTCCAGATCGGCCGCGGCTACACCCCGACCGAGGCGGGCCTGCTCACCATCCCGCTCATGGCCGGCGTGCTGCTGTCCTCGATCGTGGTCGGGCAGCTCATCACCCGCACCGGGAAGATCAAGCCCTACATCATCACGGGCACCGTGGTGCTCGTCGCGGGCTTCGGCGTGCTGGCCACCATCGACCACCAGACCTCGCTGGTCTTCGTGAGCTTCGGGATGCTCCTGGTCGGCATCGGGGTCGGCATGTCGATGCAGAACCTGGTGCTGGCGGTGCAGAACACCGTACCGCTGAAGGACATCGGCGCCGCCAGCTCGACGGTCGCGTTCTTCCGCTCCCTCGGCGGCACGATCGGCGTGTCGGTCCTCGGCGCCGTCCTGGCCCGCCGGGTCACCGACAACATCACGCACTCGCTCGCGGCCGCCGGCGTGCAGGCCCCGGCCGGTGGCGGCGAGACCTCCAACCTCAACCTGAGCGCCCTGCCGCCCGCGTTCCAGCACATCGTGCGGGCCGCGTACGGCGACGCCACCGGTCACATCTTCCTCATCTCCGCGGCCATCGCGGTGGTGGGCGTGATCGCCGCGGTGCTCATGAAGCCGGCCATGCTGCGCAGCACGCTGGACCTCTCGGCGCAGAAGCCGGCCTCGGACGAGCCGGTCGGCGCCGCCCGGTAGCCGAACGGCCACAACAGCACGGGCGGGGAAGGCTCACCCCCTGGAGCCTCCCCGCCCGCTCGCGTGCAGGCGCAGAATGGCCGGCATGCCGCTCATCGCGCATCTCAGCGATCCGCACATCACCACCGGCGCCCTGTCCGCCGAGCCCGCCCGCGGGCTCTACAAGGCCCTGACCCGCGTGCTCGCCCTGGAGCCGCGCCCGGACTGCGTCATCGTGACCGGCGACCTCGTCGACCACGGCCGCTCGGACGAGTACGAGGTGCTCAAGGAGCTCATCGGGCACTTCCCGGTCCCGATCCACCTCGTCCCCGGCAACCACGACGGCCGGGCCGCGCTGCAGGCCGCGTTCGGTCTCGAGCGGACCTCGTACGTCGCCGAGTACCCCGACTTCAGCGTCGTCGTGCTCGACTCCCTGCGCCCCGAGCTCGGCGACGCCGGCATCCTCGGCCCCGAGCAGCTCGAATGGCTCGACCACACGCTCGGCCGGCACGGCGGGGCGCCCGCGTTCGTCTGCCTGCACCACCCGCCGGTCCGGGTCGGCATCCCGGGCATGGACGCCATCCGGCTCGTCGACGGGCCCGAGCTCGCCGAGGTGCTGCGCCGCCACCCGCACGTCGTCCGGGTGCTCGCCGGGCACCTGCACCGCGTCGTGACCGCCGGGTTCGCCGGGACCATCCTGAGTGTTGCGCCCAGCACGTACCGTCAGGTGGACCTCGGCATGCGTGAGGGCCGCCCGGTCGGCTTCGTCCCGGAACCGTCCGCGTTCCTGCTGCACCGGCTCGAGGGCAGCGAGTGCGTGACCCATCTGGTGCAGGTGAGCCACACGGGTGCGCCCGTGATCGCGTATTGAGGCCGTTGAGCCGACCGCGCGTGGCACGTTTCCGGGATTTGGGGCGTCGCGGCTGCCCGTACCTTGAATGCAGCAGATGAGCGCAGTACCCCATACAGACGCACCCGAGAGGACCACCCCCATGAGCGAGTACGGCGAGTACGAAGCGGGCCACGAGACCGCCTCCCTGGAGGCGGCCCACTCCGGCCAGGGCCAGGAGCTGGACCACCAGTCGCAGTACGGCATCCTCGAGCAGGACCACCACAGCTACGAGCACGAGGAGTTCGAGCAGCTCAAGCACATCGAGTACACGGACGCCGCGGGCAACCACTACGAGATCACCGAGTACACGCACTACGAGCACACCGAGGTCGAGGACAGCCACACGCTCATGGCCTACGGCCAGGAGAGCACCGGCGAGGCGGGCTTCGGCGAGGCCGACGGCACCGACGCCGGCTTCGGTGAGGCGGGCTTCGGCGAGTCCGGCTTCGGCGCCGCGTCGGCGGGCGCGAGCCTGGAGAGCATCACGTCGCGGCTGCAGAGCTTCCTCGGCAACGGCTTCGACGACGCCAGCGCCTAACCGGCCCCTCTCGGGGGTGCCAGCGCTCACGGCGCCGGCCGGCGGGACTTCCGCCGGCCGGCGCCGCGTCGTGTCCGGACTCACGTCGGCCCGCGGGCGCGCTGCTGAGCAGCGAGGACATGCTCCGGTGTCATGTGTCAAGCATTTTCGGGACCGGAATTCGGCGGCGGTCCGGCCGCAACCGTCGCAGACTGGGACGCCATGAGCCTCGACGACGACTGGCACTACCTGCCCACCCGGACCCGGGCCGGCGCGCTGCAGCGCGGACTCGGGCGGGGCGCGGTGCGGGCCAGACAGGACCCGGCCGCGCCGGAGCTGGTGTACGCCTGCATCCGCCGCGACCATCGCTGGCTGCCCCTGGACGACCGCGGGGTCTACCTCGCCCGCCTGGTCCGCGACCTGGAGCTGCCGATCGGGCCGATCATCGCCCGGCTCTACACCGCCGACGACGACTCCGGCGAGTTCACGCACGTCCTGCGGGTCGCCGAGGCGCTGGGCCGCGCCGGTTCCGGCGACATGGTCGAGAGTCTGCGCCGGTACGTCCGGATCGGCGCCTACTGGCGCGAGGCCCTCGGCACCATCGCCGCCGCGTGGCCCGCGAACTGGTGGGACGACCTGCTCCCGGTCGCCGCCGACCGCCTCGCCAGCGCCGGCCGCCCGCTGCACCTGCCGCCGGGCGCCCCCTGGGGCGAGTGGGCCGGCCGCGACGAGCGCATCCACGCCGCCGTGGCCCACGGGCCCGAGCCGCTGACCGGGCTCGGCGAGCTGCTGAGCGCCGCCGACGACTTCGGCTGCCTCGCCGAGCCGGTCGTCGACTCGCTGCCGGCCGCCCGGCGGGTGGTGGCCGATCCGGCCTCGGGGCAGTACTGGAGCGCCCTGTGCGTGCTCGCCGAGCACGGCGACGAGTCCGACGGCCCGGCGCTGCTGGCCGGCCTCGACTGGCTCGACCAGCGCGAGGACGACATGTGCGGCTACGACCGCCTGGTCGACGGCCTCGCCCGGGTCGGCGGCGACGCGGCCCGCCAGGCGCTGCCCCGCGTCCGCTCGCTCTGGTTCAGCCCGCACTCGTACGAGCGCGCCGCCTACCTGCGCGCCCGGCTGGAACTGGAGCCGGACGCGTGCGCGGGCGCGCTGACCGAGGGCCTGTGGGACTGCGAGGCCGACGTGCGCCTCATCGCCGTGCGCCGCGTCCCGCTCGACGAGAAGCTCGAACGGCGCCTCGCCTACCTGCGCGACGACCCGATCGAGACCCCGGAGGTCCGGGCGGCCGCCGCGGAGCGCCTGACCCTCGAGGCCATGCTCTAGAGGGCTCGAGCTCTGCGCTGCCGACCGCTCGGCTTCAGCGCAGCACGACGACGGCGTCCAGGACCCGGCGCAGCGTCGCGGCCGGGTCGGCGTCGGGCCCGTCGACCACGAGCACGCCCAGGGCGGCCGCGCCGGAGGTCCAGGCGCACACCGTGTACCCGAACCCGTCGCGCCGCGTGTCCGTGCACGTGGCCCGGCCGCGGTGCGGTCCCGGGTCGGCGTCGGCCGTCGTCCCGCCGCCGGGGTCCGGCACGAACCGCAGCGTCCGTTCGCGCAGGGTGCGCAGCAGCGCCGCGTCGTCGGCCCGCTGGACCGCCCGGCCGGTGCCGCCCCAGACCAGCAGGGGCCGCCCGTCGGCGCTGAGGTACGCCGCGCTGAACGGCCGCGCCCCGAGCGCCTCCTGGTCGCCGAGCACTCCCTCGGCCAGCGTGGCGGCGAGCGCCGGGGCCGCCGCCCGGTCCCCGATCCCGGCCGGGGCCGCCAGCCCGACCGTCCGCCCGAACACCAGATCGCTCGTGAGCAGCACAAACAGCACCAGCACCGCGCAGCCCGCGATCCCCGCGGCCCACATCGCCGCCCGGCGCGGGTCGGCCGGCACCACCGGGCTCGGGCGCGAGCGAGTCGAGGTCGAGTTCGTCGCGGCTCACGGCACGCAACATACGTGACCGGGTCGATGCGCGCGGACCTGTCGCGTGCGTGACACATCGGCGCAAGTGCGCGCCAAGTCGCCGCCAAGTGCCGCCCCGCATGCTTACCGCAGCAACACCGAAGGGACCGCGGCGACGGGGTCCTCGCACCACTTACCTCGAGAACACGCTCTCGATATTCATACATATATGAGCCGGCCCCGCGACACTCCTCCCCCCTCGTGTCGCGGGGCTTCTCGTTGTGCGGGACTACCTGGCCGTGCCGCAGGTGGCCTGGATGCGCTGGGTCAGCCGGTCGGCGAAGGCGGGGTCGCTGACGACCTGCTGCTGCAACGCGTCGACCTGCGCCGCGGTGAGGTCCGTATAGACGGGGCGGGACGCGTACGCCGAGGCCATCGCCGCCGGGTCGGTGTAGACCTGCGACTGCACCGAGCAGAGGTGCTGCGCGGTCGCGTCGAGGAAGATGGTCTCGCGGCGGTCCTGGGTCAGCGAGGCCGACGGCGACGGCTTCGGCGCCTGCATCTCCGTCTTGGTCGAGTTCCCGGACTTGCCACACGCGCAAAGGCCCGCCGTGAGGGCCAGGGCGGCCACGGCGAGCAGGGCACGGGAGCGGATCACCAGAGTTCCCACCTCTCTGTGGAAAAGACGGCGGGCCGGCCGGTGCCGCGGGAGGCACCGGCCGGCCCGGGCCGTCAGACGACGACGAGCGTCAGGTCGTTCGAGTCGGTCGTGCTGCCGTAGGAGAGCTTGACGGTGAGCTTGTAGGTGCCGGCGGCCACGCTGGTGGCGTCGAACTTGACGGCGGCGAAGTCGTCGGTGCCGACGGCCAGGCCGGTGCCCTTGTTCAGGGCGGTGTAGGCGCGGTCGGCCGGGTAGGACACGACCAGGCCGCTCGGCGCGCCCGCGACCGTGATCTGCAGGTTGTCGACGCCGGCCTTGCGGGACTGGAAGACCAGCTGCGACCAGACCGGGGTCGCCTTGGGCACGGTCACGAGGGTCGTCTTCTGCACCACGGCGTCGCCGGTGACCGAGACGACCGGGAGCGTGGCGGTGATCGAGCCGGAGCGCGGGGTGCCGGTGCAGGACGCCGCCCCGTCGGCCTTCGTGGTGTAGGAGTAGTCGAGCTTGAGCGGGACCAGCGCGATTAGGCTGTCGGAGGAGAGCGAGACGTTGAACGCGGCGTAGTCCACGCGGCCCTTGGCCAGCGAGTCGCCCTTCGACAGCGACGAGTAGGTCGCGGTGTTGGCCGGGTACTTCACCGTGACCCCGGTGCCGCTCGCGGTCACCTTCACGTCGCAGATGTCGCTGGTGGCGGCCCACATGGTGCCCACCCAGCCCGTCTGGCCCGGCAACATCGGCGCGAGCACCGGCACCACCAGCCCGAAGTCCGGCGTCGCCGCGGAGGCCGGGGCCGCCGCGGGGAGCATGGCGGCCGCGCCGGCGGCGCAGGCGAGGGCGATGGAGGCGGTACGGCGCATCGGAGGGGTCCTTCCCAGGATGACTGCTGTCGGCCGGCTGATCGGCGGCGGGCGGGGAGGGTTGAGGCAGGTCGTGGTTCACCTCCGGTTCGGCTGGGGTCGATTCGGGTTCGCGGTTCTCCTGGCCGCTCAGTTCCTAGCCGCTCAGCGCGACCCAGGACTCGTACTGGTGCACCGCGATGCCCGCGAACGCCGGGTACCGCTGAGCGGCGGAGTCGACCGCGGCCAGGGTCTTGTGCAGCTGGCCGGCGGTGGCGCCGTGGAAGCTGCAGTAGGCGCAGTCGCCCAGGGCCTGCGTCTCCGCGCCCAGGCGCGCCGGCTTGGCGACCCGGCCGGCCCGCCGCAGCAGGTCGTCGGCGACCCCGACCATCGAGTTGGCGCCGGTGGCGGTGTTGCGGTAGCTCATCACCGTGACGCCGGAGACGCGGGCGAGCACGGCGTCGGCCAGGTTCGCCCCGCCGGCGAGCGTCACGGTCGGCAGCCAGAACGGCACGTCGGCCTCGAGCGGCAGATCCGTGGCCGCGGCCGTCTCTTCCAGCAACGACAGATAGTCCGGTACCAGTGATGCCTGGTCCTGGCTCCAGGAGGGCAGCAGGTAGGGCTCGACGTCCAGGTGCAGCCCGTGGAACAGGCCCGTGGCCGCGGCGCCCTCGGCCCAGGCCAGCGCGGCGGCGTGGCCGGTCGTCCAGCCGGGCTCCCCGCCGAGCGCGTCGAGCACGATGCCGGCCGCGTCGCACAGCTCCCGCAGGCGCCGCAGCCGCGCGGTGTCGTCGGTGCGCGGGTCGTAGTACGCGAACAGCGCTCGCACCCCGTTGGCCGCGGCCCAGTCCACGACCGGCCCGGGGTCGTCGTGCTCCCACAGCCACATCGCCCGCGTGCCCGGCGGCGCCACCGAGGTCTCCGGGGCCAGCCCCGGCAGCCGCGGCGGCGTGGCGGCGATCAGCGCGATCGCCACGAGGAGCACGCACAGCAGGGTCTGCGCGGCCGAATCCAGGACGCGCCGCATGCCCGTACCATCGGCCGGCGGGTGCGGATCGTGAGGGTCACACCGCGCCACGTTGACGTGCCGGTCGCCGGTGGGACACGATGGCGGGCGAGCGGTATGCGGAGGAACCCGGTGCGAGTCCGGGACGGTCCCGCCACTGTGACCGGGGAGTCGCACCTCAGCACCCACGGCCGGCGACGGCCGAGGCGGTCGAGGGGCGGCGGGGATCCGGCAGTCAGGAGACTCCGGCCGCTCGCAACAGCCGCCTCGCGGGCGCGGACCCGCCGAAGGGAAGAGTGCCCGTGACCCCGCCGTATCCGTTCTCGGCCGTTGTCGGCCTGGCCGATCTGCGCCTCGCCCTGCTGCTCACGGCGGTCTCGCCGGCCATCGGCGGGGTGCTCGTCCGGGGTGAGAAGGGCACCGCCAAGTCCACCGTCGTGCGCGCCCTGGCCGCGCTGCTGCCCGAGGTCGAGGTCGTCGCCGGCTGCCGCTTCGCCTGCGACCCGGCCGCGCCCGACCCCGAGTGCCCCGACGGCCCGCACATCCCCGGGGCGGGCACCCACCACCGCCGGTCCGCCCTGGTCGAGCTGCCCGTGGGGGCCACCGAGGACCGTGTCGTCGGCACGCTGGACCTGCAGCGGGCCCTCGGCGACGGGGTCAAGGCCTACGAGCCGGGCCTGCTCGCCGCCGCGCACCGCGGGGTCCTCTACGTCGACGAGGTCAACCTGCTGCCCGACCACCTCGTCGACCTGCTGCTCGACGCGGCCGCCATGGGCCGCGCGCACGTCGAGCGCGACGGCGTCTCGGTCAAGCACGCGGCCCGCTTCCTGCTCGTGGGCACCATGAACCCCGAGGAGGGCGAGCCCCGGCCGCAGCTCGTGGACCGCTTCGGGCTCGTCGTCGGGGTCGCGGCGCCCCAGGAGGCCCCGCCGCGGGCCGAGGTCGTGCGGCGGCGGCTGGCGTACGAGGCCGATCCCGCGTCGTTCGCCGAGCGCTACGTGGCCGAGGACGCCGCCCTGGCCGCGCGGATCGTGAGCGCCCGGGCCCGGCTCGGGGCGGTGGCCCTGCCCGATGCGGAGCTCGACCGGATCGCGCGGATCTGCCTGGCGTACCGCGTTGACGGCCTCCGGGCCGACATCGTGGTGGCCCGCACGGCGGTCGCGCTCGCGGCCTGGCACGGGCGGACCGTGGTCACGAAGGCGGACGTGCGCGACGCGGCCCGGCTGGCGCTGCCGCACCGGCGCCGGCGGGACCCGCTCGACCCGCCGGGGGCCGACCGCGACCGCCTCGAAGAGGTGCTCGAGCAGGAGGCCGGGCCGGACGAGGACCCGCCGCCCGGCGATGGCGGGCCGCCGCCGGACGATGACCCGGTTCCGCCGAGCCCGACGGATATTTCGGAAATGTCCGACTCGCCGGACGGGTCTGGTGAGTCGCCCGGGCCGGAGCGCGCCGGGGGGGCCGCCGCCGGTCGCGCCCGAGCAGCGGCCGCCCGTCGAGCCGAATGATGGTTCCGTTACCGACAAATCCGATTCGCGGGGCGAATCGGATGCCTCGGACGCGGGGGACGCGGCGGGGGACAGCGTCGGGGCGCCGGGGCAGCTGGCGTTCGCCGGGGTGCCGTACAAGCCGAAGCTGCTCAGCATCGCGGGCCGGGCGAACCGCGAGGCGGGCGCCCACGCCGGCCGCCGCTCGCCCGCCCTGTCCCGGCACGGCCGCGTGGTGCGCTCCCGCGCCCCGATCGGCGGCAAGCTCACGAGCATCCACGTGCCCGACACCATCCGCGCCGCCGCGCTGCGCGGGTCGAGCCGCGCCGAGGCCCGCGACGTGCGCGAGGCGGTCAAGGTCGGCCGCGAGGCGAACCTGGTGCTGTTCGTCGTCGACGCGTCCGGCTCCATGGCCGCCCGGCAGCGGATGAGCGTGGTGAAGACGGCGATCCTGTCGTTGCTGCGGGACGCGTACCAGCGCCGGGACAAGGTCGGGATGGTCTCCTTCCGCGGCCACGACGCCACGCTGGTGCTCGAGCCGACCGCGAGCCACGAGGTCGGCGTGGTGCGCCTGGCCGCGCTGCGCACCGGGGGCCGCACGCCGCTGGCCGCCGGGCTGCGCCAGGCCGCCCGCACCCTGCACGGCGAGCGCCGCCGCGACGCCCGCCGCCGCCCGCTGCTCGTGGTCGTCACCGACGGGCGCTCGACCAGCGGGCCGGACCCGCTCAGCGTCGTACCGCTGCTGCACGGCGTCCCCGCGGTCGTGGTCGACTGCGAGCAGGGCCCGATCCGCCTCGGCCTCGCCCGCCGCCTGGCCTCGGCCCTGGACGCCTCCTGCATTCCACTCGCGAGCCTGGGAGCCTAGACAGATGCCGCAGGGCAAAGTAGAGCACGTGCCCGACGACGGGCTCACCACCCGCCAGCGCCGCCGCCAGCACGTCCTCGCCGTGCACACCGGGCAGGGCAAGGGCAAGTCCACCGCCGCGTTCGGCATGGCCCTGCGCGCGTGGAGCGCCGGCTGGCCCATCGCCGTGTTCCAGTTCGTGAAGAGCCCGAAGTGGAAGGTCGGCGAGGAGACCGCCCTGCGCGCGCTCGGCGCGACCGGCCAGGGCGGCAGCGTGGTGTGGCACAAGATGGGCGAGGGCTGGTCGTGGATCCAGCGGCCCGGCACCGAGCGCGACCACGCCGTCGAGGCGGCCGAGGGCTGGGCCCAGATCAAGCGCGACCTGGCCGCGGAGGCGTACCGCTTCTACGTCCTCGACGAGTTCACGTACCCGATCAAGTGGGGCTGGGTCGACATCGCCGACGTCGTGGAGACCCTGCGTGAGCGGCCCGGCAACCAGCACGTGGTCGTCACCGGCCGCGACGCGCACCCCGACCTGGTCGAGCTGGCCGACCTGGTGACCGACATGACGAAGGTCAAGCACCCGATGGACGCCGGGCGAAAAGGCCAGCAGGGCATCGAGTGGTAGCGCGGCTCGTCATCGCGGCACCGGCCTCCGGCCACGGCAAGACCACCGTCGCGACCGGCCTGCTGGCGGCGTTCGCCGCGCGGGGCGAGCGCGTGGCGCCGTTCAAGGTGGGGCCGGACTACATCGACCCCGGCTACCACGCCCTCGCCGCCGGGCGCCCGGGCCGCAACCTCGACCCTGTGCTCGTCGGCGAGGAGCTCGTCGGGCCGCTGTTCGCGCACGGCTCGGCCGGCGCGGACCTGGCCGTGGTCGAGGGCGTCATGGGCCTCTACGACGGGCGCACCGGGGCCGGCGAGTTCGGCTCCACCGCGCACGTGGCCCGGCTGCTCGCCGCGCCCGTCGTCCTCGTCGTCGACGCGACCGCGCAGGCGCGCTCGGTGGCCGCGCTCATCCACGGCTTCCGCTCGTTCGGCGACGGCATCCACATCGCCGGCGCGATCCTCAACCGCGTCGGCTCCGACCGTCACGAGCAGATCCTGCGGGACGCCTGCGCCGAGGTCGGCACGCCGGTGCTGGGCGTCCTGCGCCGCCACGACGCCGTCGCCGCCCCGTCGCGCCACCTCGGCCTGGTGCCGGTGGTGGAGCGGTCGGCGGAGGCGGCCGCGTCGGTCGCGGCCCTGGCCGGGCTCGTGGCCGCGAGCGTGGACCTGGACGCGGTGCTGGCCGTGGCCCGCTGCGCCCCGCCGCTGTCCGCGCCTCCGTGGACGCCGGCCGTCGCCGAGCCCGTGGCCGGTGCGCCGGTCGTGGCGGTCGCCGGCGGGCCCGCGTTCTCGTTCGGCTACGCCGAGACCGTCGAGCTGCTCGCCGCGGCCGGCGCCCGGGTGTCCACAGTGGACCCGCTGCGGGACGAGGCCCTGCCCGACGGCGCCCGCGCGCTCGTCGTGGGCGGTGGTTTTCCGGAGGTGTACGCCGAGCAGCTCTCCGCCAACGAGCCCCTCCGCCGCGCGGTGGCCGGCCTGGCCGCCTCCGGGGGCGCGATCGCGGCCGAGTGCGCGGGCCTGCTCTGGCTCTGCCGCACCCTCGACGGCCGCCCGATGTGCGGGGTCCTGGACGCGGAGGCGGTCATGACGCCCTCGCTCACGCTGGGGTACCGCGACGCCGTCGCCCTGTCCGGCAGCGTCCTCGCCCCGGCCGGCACGCGCGTGACCGGCCACGAGTTCCACCGCACGCGCGTCACCCCGGCGACGGGCGCGGCCCCGGCCTGGGCGTGGCGCGAGGGCCGCGACGGCTTCGTGTCCGGCGCCGTGCACGCCTCCTACCTGCACCTGCACTGGGCCGGCCACCCGGCCTTCGCGCACCGCCTGGTGGCGTCGTGCGCCTAGTGCTCGGCCTCGGCGCCCGCCCGTCCACGGACCCGGCGGAGGTGCTCTCCCTCCTGCGCGAGTCACTGTCCACACTGGACGACATCGGCGTGGTGGCCACCGTGGACGCCCGCCGCGACCTGGCGGAGTCGGTGGCCGCCCGGCTCGGGTGCGCGGCGGTCTCCTTCCCGCCCGGGGAGCTGGCGGCCGTGCCGGTGCCGTCGCCCTCGGCGCGCGTGTCGCAGGCCCTCGGCACGCCCAGCGTCGCCGAGGCGGCCGCCCTGCTCGCCGTGGCCGGCCCCGCGGTGCTCACCGTGGGCAAGCGCTCCTCGCCCGGCGCCACGATCGCCGTCGCCGCGCCCGCGCCCGGCGTCGTCGTCGTGGGCATCGGGGCCGACGGGGAGCTGAGCGCGAAGGGCCTGGCCGCGCTGCGGGACGCCGAGGTCGTGTTCGGCGGCCCGCGCCAGCTCGACCTGCTGTCCGATGTGGACGCCGAGCGCGTCGCGTGGCCGTCGCCGCTCGTGCCCGCCCTGCCCCGGCTCCTGGCCGAGCGGCACGGGCGGCGCGTCTGCGTGCTGGCCAGCGGCGACCCGATGCACCACGGGATCGGCACCACGCTCGTGCGCCTGCTCGGCCCGGCCCACGTCACCGTGATCCCGCACCCGTCCTCGGTGTCGCTCGCCTGCGCGCGGCTCGGCTGGCCGGTCGAGGACACCGACGTCGTGCGCGACGCCGCGCTCGTCCGGCGGTTCCTGCACGACGGCCGCCGGGTGCTCGTGCTCTCGGCCGGGCGGCAGACGCCCGCGGAGGTCTGGCGCATCCTGGAGGAGACCGGGTTCGCGGACAGCGCCGTCACGATCCTCGAGGACCTCGGGGCGCCGGACGAGCGGGTCCACCACGACCCGGCCGCGGCGCGCCCGCTGAACATCGTGGCGGTCGAGGCGCGCGGCGGCACCGGGATCGCCGTGGTGCCGGGGATCGACGACGGGCGGTACGACTCCGACGGCCAGCTCACCAAGCGCGAGATCCGGGCCGTCACGCTCGCCGCGCTGGGGCCGCGCCCGGGGGAGCTGCTGTGGGACGTGGGCGCCGGCTCGGGCAGCATCGGCATCGAGTGGATGCGCGCCCACCGGGCCTGCCGCGCGGTCGCCTTCGAGCGCGACGAGGCCCGGGCCGGGCGTATCCGGCGCAACGCCGAGACGTTCGGGGTGCCCGGGCTGCGGCTCGTGCTCGGCGGCGCCCCCGAGGTCCTGGCGGGGCAGCCCCGGCCGGACGCGATCTTCATCGGCGGCGGGTTCACGGCCCCGGGCGTGTTCGACGCGTGCTGGAGTGCGCTGCGCCCCGGCGGGCGGCTCGTCGTCAACGCGGTCACCATCGAGTCGGAGCGGCTGGTGGCGGAGCTGCAGCAGCGCTACGGCGGGGACCTCACCCGCATCGCGGTGAACCGGGCCGCGCCCGTCGGAGGGTTCCTGGGGTGGCGGCCGATGCTCCCCGTGACGCAGTGGGTGGTGCACACGTGACCGTGTACTTCATCGGGGCCGGCCCGGGCGCGGCCGACCTCATCACCGTGCGCGGCCGCGACCGCCTGGCCGCGGCGCCGGTGTGCCTCTACGCGGGCAGTCTCGTGCCCGTCGAGCTGCTGGACTGCTGCCCGCCCGGCGCCCGCCTCGTCGACACCGCGAACCTCGACCTCGACCAGATCCTGGCCGAGCTCGTCGCCGCGCACGAGCGGGGGCTCGACGTGGCCCGGCTGCACTCCGGCGACCCGTCGGTGTTCAGCGCGATGGCCGAGCAGCTGCGCCGGCTGGACGCGGCCGGCGTGCCCTACGAGATCGTGCCCGGCGTGCCCGCGTTCGCGGCCGCGGCGGCGTCGCTCGGCCGCGAGCTGACCGTCCCCGGCGTCGCCCAGTCGGTGATCCTGACCCGCACGGCCGCCCGGGCGACCCCGATGCCGCCCGGCGAGGACCTGGCCACGCTCGCCGCCAGCCGGGCGACGCTCGTGCTGCACCTGGCGGTCCAGCGCATCGATGTGCTCGCGCCGGAGCTCGCCCAGTGGTACGGCCCGCAGTGCCCGGTCGCGGTGGTGGCCTACGCGAGCCGCGCCGACGAGGTGATCCTGCGCGGGACGCTGGCCGGCATCGCCGAACAGGTCCGCGCGGCGGGCATCAGGCGCACCGCGGTCATCATCGTGGGGCCGGCGCTCGCCGCCGAGGCGTTCCCCGACAGCCACCTGTACTCCACCAGCCGCCACCGGGACTAGCCAGGACTAACCAAGGGCGATCCAGACGTCGTCGAGCGTGCCGTGGAACTGGTCGTTGTCGGTGCCGTTTCCCTTGCCGCCGATGCTCAGCGGCACGGTGTTCGTGATGGCCAGCGTGGCCGGGATGGCGAGCGTGGCGTGCACGGCCCCGTCCACCAGCAGGGTCAGGGCCGCGCCGGCGCGCCGGCACTCGAGCGTGTGCCACGTGCCGTCGGCGATCGAGACGTCGGAGCGGGCCATGTGGATGCCGCGCACGACGTTGTCGGACACGACGCAGCTGGGCCGGCCCGCCTTGCCGTCGACCTGGAGCTTGTACTGCCCGCCCGAGGCCGAGTACCCCTTCTGCAGGATGTTCTCGCCCGAGCCGGTCTGACCCTTGGCCAGCCGCACCGTCGCGCCGAAGCGGATCGGGCCCGCGCCCGGGTTGAGCTCCGGGGCGTCCGGCGCCTGCAGCACCGCGTGCGGGCACTTCTTGCCGGTGCACTTGGCCGGGAACGCGGCCGCGCGCCCGCTGCCGCGCGCCGGCAGCTGGACCTTGCCCCCGTGCACGGCGGACGGCGACAGCGTGTGGCCGTGCCCGGAGACGTCGGCGACGGTGGCGCCCTTCTGGGCCGCGTCGAAGTCGTAGCGCGCGATGACGACCGGCTCGGCGGCGGCCGGGTTCGCGATCGCCCCCGAGCCCATGACCGGCAGCGCGGCCGCCCCGGCCGCCAGCCCGGCCAGATTCCCCCATGTCTTCATGTCCGAAATGTTCCATATTTGCGGGATGCGAAACGCCGCATTCCACCAACGTGTCGGTTACTGTGCGCGTCTGTTCGTACGACCCATGGTCACCGGATCGGCTCTGTCAGACTGGAGCGCGTGCGACGGGCGGCGGTGATCGGGGCGGTTGTCATCTGTGCCGTGGCCGTTCCAGCGCCGGTGTTCGCGCGGCCCGAAGGGGCCACGGAGGCGTGCCGCATCACCGACCCGGCGGTCACCGAGGCGTCCGGCCTCGCGGCACTGCCCGGCGGCGGGTACCTCGTCGAGAACGACTCGAACCCCGACCCGAAGAAGACGCGCCTGTTCTACCTCGACGCGGACTGCAAGGTGACCCGCAGCGTGGGCTACCCGACGACGGCCCGCGACCCCGAGGACCTCGCCGTGGGCCGCGACGGCACGGTGTGGATCGCCGACATCGGCGACAACAGCCCGCTCACCGGCGGCTCCGGCAAGCGCCGCGACACGATCGCGCTGTGGACGCTCGCGCCCGGGGCGAAGAGCATGAAGATCCATCGGCTGCGGTACCCCGACGGGACCCCGCGCGACGCCGAGGCGCTGATGATCGACGGGTCGGGCCGCCCGGTCATCGTCACCAAGGACCCCAGCGGCCAGGTGTTCCGGCTCGACACCCCGCTGCCGACGGACAACGCCGAGGGGGCCCCGCTGACCGCCGTCGGCCGCTTCGAGGCCACGCACACCGGCACCAGCAACCCGTGGGGCTTCCTCGGCGAGGGGTTCGTCACCGGCGCGGCCGTCTCGCCCGACGGCACCCGGGCGGTCGTGCGCACCTACGCCGACGCCTACGAGTTCGACGTGCCCGACGGGGACGTGGCCAAGGCGATCACCACCGGCACGCCGAGGGTGACCCCGCTGCCGGACGAGCCGCAGGGCGAGGGGATCGCGTACACGCCGGACGGCCGCGACTTCCTCACCGTGTCCGACCAGCCGGGGCCGGTGAGCATTCTGCGGTACACCGTGCAGCGCCCGAAGCCGTCGCCCTCGCCGGTCGTGTCGAGCCCGGCCGCCGCGCCGAAGCCGAGCCCGGGCGCCGTGGCGGCCGCCGGTCCGGACAAGCGGGGCAAGGTGGCGCTGCTCACCGGGGCCTTCGTGGTGGTGACGATCGGCCTGGTCGCGGGGGTGGCACGGCGGGCGCGGCGGCGATCAAGCGGCCCTGTGTGACGATCGGCCTGGTCGCGGGGGCGGTGCGGCGGTGAACCGACCCTCCGGTGTCGACGCGCATCGGCGCGCGTGACACGATCGCTACCGAGGGATCAAGGGGGAGGTCGGAACCGCGGTGGTGCGCATCGAGGTCGAACGCGCGACGACGCGCGACATGCGCCGGCGCAATCGCTCGACGCTGCTGTCCGAGCTGTTCTTCCGGGGGCCGCTCAGCCGCCACGACCTGAGCCGCATCACCGGCCTCAGCGCCGCGACCGCCAGCAGCGTGACGGCCGAGCTGCTGCACGAGGGCCTCATCATCGAGGCCGGCCAGATCGAGTCCGACGGGGGCCGCCCCCGCGTGCTGCTGCGCGTCAACCCGGACTTCGGCCGGCTCGTCGGCGCCGACGTCGGCGAGACCGGGGTCAAGGTCGAGCTGTTCGACCTGTCGATGACCCGCCTGGCCACCGTCGACGAGCCGCTGCCGTCCTCGCGCCCCGACCCGTCCGTGGTCGCGGGCCAGCTCGAGGCCGGGATCCGGGAGGTGCTCAAGGACACCGCGGCCCAGGACGTGCTCGGCATCGGCATCGGCGTGCCCGGCACCGTCGAGCAGGCCGACCCGCCGCTGGTCTACGCCCCGACGCTGGGCTGGCGCGGGGTCTCCTTCCACACCCTGCTGCGCGAGCGCGGAATCACCGCCCCGCTGTTCGTCGAGAACGGCGCCAAGACCCAGGGCCAGGCCGAGATGTGGTTCGGCGCCGGCCGGGGCGCGGGCAACGCGGTGATCGTGCTCGTCGGCTCGGGCGTCGGGGCGGCCGTGATCACCAACGGCACCGTCTACCGCGGCGCCAGCAGCAGCGCGGGGGAGTGGGGGCACACCACCGTCGTCTACGGCGGCCGGCAGTGCCGCTGCGGCGCCCGCGGCTGCCTGGAGGCCTACGTCGGCGCCGAGGGCATCCTCGAGCGGGCGCGGGCCCTCGACCCGTCCCGTCCCGCCGCCGCGGGCGAGATGGCCGACGTGGCCGCGCTCATCGCCGCCGGGACCGAGGCCGCGGCCGCGACCCTCGACGAGACCGCCGGCATGCTCGGCGCCGGCATCGGCAACCTGGTCAACCTGTTCAACCCCGAGCGCGTGGTCCTCGGCGGCTGGGCCGGCCTGGCCCTCGGCGCCCGCCTGCTCGACAAGATCCGCGCGGCGGCCCGGGAGCAGGCCCTCGAGCACCCCTTCGGCCAGGTCTCGATCGAGCTGTGCGAGCTCGGCCCCGACGCGGTGGCCTTCGGCGCCGCGACCCTGCCCATGGCCGAGCTGCTGCGCCGGGCGTCGCGTCCTTAAGGAGCCCCGCCGGGCGTCGCGTCCTTAAGGAGCCCCGCCGGCGCCCGTTCCCGGGGAACGCCCGGCGCTGAGCAACGCCCTGCTCACGCCGTGTCGCCAGGCTCAAGGGGACCTTAATGGCACCCCTTTTTTTGCCTCTTTAATTGACGCGTGATGGATCTGGTCATAGCCTGCCCTCAATCTGGAAGGGCGCTTAACAGATAGCTTGCCGCCCGAAACGGGCGCCCGTCCGGGGCCACCCTCATGAAAGGCCTCTCATGGCAAGAACCCGCCTGATCCGCCGCGGAGTGATCGTCGCGGCCGCCCTCGCCGTCGTCGGCGTGGTCGGTGTCGTGGCGATGAACTCCGCGTCCGCCGCCACCGTCGGAGCCATCACCGGCTACGGCGGCAAGTGCGTCGACGTCGCCGCGGCCAGCTCCGCGAACGGCACGCAGGTGCAGCTCTACACCTGCAACGGCACCACCGCCCAGCAGTGGACCATCGGCGACGACGGCACGATCCGCGCCCTCGGCAAGTGCCTCGACGTCGCCGCGGCCAGCTCGGCCAACGGCACCAAGGTCCAGATCTATGACTGCAACGGGACCACCGCCCAGAAGTGGACCCGCAACAGCGACGGCACGCTGCGCGCGCTCGGCAAATGCCTCGACGCGACCGGGCCCAGCTCGGCCGACGGCACCCCGCTGCAGATCTGGGACTGCTTCGCCAGCGCCAACCAGAAGTGGACGCTGCCCGGCGGCACCACGACGCCGACCTCCAACCCGCCGACGTCGAACCCGCCCACGTCCAACCCCGCGATGGGCGCGGCGCCGTACGCGTACCTCGGCTGGGGCAACCTGCCCGACCCGCGCACCATCATGAGCGCGACCGGCGTCAAGTGGTTCACGATGGCGTTCATCCTCTCCAACGGCGCCTGCGACCCGCTCTGGGACGGCTACCGGCCGCTCACCGGCGGGCAGGACCAGACCACCATCAACAACATCCGGGGCGCCGGCGGTGACGTCGCCGTGTCGTTCGGCGGGGCCAGCGGGCCGTGGCTGGAGCAGACCTGCAGCAGCGCGAGCGCGCTCGCCGCGGCCTACCAGAAGGTCATCAACGCCTACGGCCTCAAGGCGATCGACATCGACATCGAGGGCACGGTCTACAACAACCCGACCCTCCAGCAGCGCACCATCGACGCGCTCAAGACCGTCAAGGCCAACAACCCGAACACCGCCGTCTACGTCACGTTCCCGAGCGACCGCACCGGGCCGGACTCGTCGATGATCAACCGGGCCGCGGCCAGCGGCCTGACGGTCGACGCGTGGACCATCATGCCGTTCGACTTCGGCGCGGCCGGGCAGAACATGGGCAACCTGACCGTCCAGGCGGCCGAGGGCCTCAAGAACGTGGTCAAGAACGGTTACCACTACACCGACGACCAGGCCTACCGGCACTCCGGCATCTCCTCGATGAACGGGATCACCGACGTCGGCGAGACCGTCACCGTGGCGGACTTCCGCACCATGCTCGCCTACGCGCAGCAGCACCACCTGGCCCGGTTCACGTTCTGGTCGGCCAACCGCGACCGGCCGTGCAACGGGGGCAGCACGAACGACGACACGTGCAGCGGCGTCTCGCAGAGCGCGTGGGACTACACGAAGGTCATCGCCCAGTACCGGGGCTGAGACCCGATGAGCGGGTGCCCCGGTATGCGGACGGCCGGGGCACCGGCACGAAAAGGAAACGGCGGGCCGGTCGACTCACCCGAGGCCGGCCCGCCTTTCCCAGGGGGTGAGGTAGCACACGTCGGTTGTCGGGTGGCATACATCGGGGATTCAACGGGGCCGCGGCGCGCATAAGTTGCTCTTCGTCCGACGAAGACACTCCGCGTGCCACATGCGGTACCACATAAAGGAATCCCCGATGAAGCGCCTGCTGCCCGTCGTCTGCGCCGTGCTGCTGCTCACCGCCGCGTGCGGCGACGACAAGAAGGAAGCCCCCAAGACCGACTCCGCCCCCGCGTCCGCCTCCGCGGCCGCCGAGTCCGCCGCGCCGTCGGCCTCCGCCGGCGCGTCGGCCAAGGCATCGGCGAAGACCTCCGGCCAGGCCGGAAAGCTCGAGTTCTCCACCGTCGGAAAGCTGACCGGAGAGCTGTTCACCAAGGACCCCGACTGCAAGTTCGGGCAGTGGGACACCAACTCCACCGGCGTGGAGCCCAAGTACCGCTCGTCCGTCGCGAGCTTCAAGCAGTTCGACTGCTACGAGAAGAAGGGCGACTCCCTCCCGCACCGCGGGCAGCAGGCGCTCTTCGTGGAGTTCAAGGCGGCCAACGCGGCCCGGGCGTACGCGCAGGACCAGGCGAAGTCGTACCCGACGCTCCTGGCCGGCAGCACCGTCGTCGTCGGCGGCACCGGCCTGAAGGCGACGGACATGAAGGCCTGGCTGGAGTCCGTCAACGAGACGATCGGCGGCTCGGGCCAGATCGCCGCCTGACGGCAGGAGCCCAGTGGTGGTCCCGGGGGTGGGAACAGCTTTCCGTACCCACCCCCAGAAGGGACCGCAGTGAACCCCTCCACCACACGGCGACGGCCTCGCCTGAGGATCGGGCTCGCCGTCTCGGCGACCGTCCTGGCCGCCGCCGGCATCGGCGTGTTCGCCATGACGAGCGCCTCGGCGGCCACCTCCGGCCGGATCACCGGCTACGGCGGCAAGTGCGTCGACGTCGCCGCGGCCAGCTCCGCGAACGGCACGCAGGTGCAGCTCTACACCTGCAACGGCACCACCGCCCAGCAGTGGACCGTCGGAGACGACGGCACCATCCGCGCGCTGGGCAAGTGCCTGGACGTGAACGCGGCCAGCTCGGCCAACGGCGCCAAGGTCCAGATCTACGACTGCAACGGCACCGCGGCGCAGCAGTGGTCGCGCAACAGCGACGGCACGCTGCGGGCGCTCGGCAAGTGCCTCGACGCGACCGGGCCCAGCTCGGCCGACGGCACCCCGCTGCAGATCTGGGACTGCTTCGCCAGCGCCAACCAGCAGTGGACGCTCCCGGGCGGCACCACCCCGCCGACGTCGAACCCGCCCACGAGCAACCCGCCGAACACCGGCAACCCGGACCTCGGGCCGAACGTGTCCATCTTCGACCCGTCGATGCCGGCCGCCACCATCCAGAGCCGGCTCAACGCCGTGTTCAACGGGCAGCAGAGCAACCAGTTCGGCTCCCAGCGCTACGCGCTGCTGTTCCGGCCGGGCACCTACAACGTCGACGCCAACGTCGGCTTCTACACCCAGGTCGCCGGCCTCGGCCTGTCGCCGGACCAGGTGACCATCAACGGGGCCGTGCACGCCGAGGCGGACTGGTTCCAGGGCAACGCGACCCAGAACTTCTGGCGCTCGGCCGAGAACCTGTCGGTCAACCCGACCGGCGGCACCGACCGGTGGGCCGTCTCCCAGGCCGCGCCCTACCGCCGCATGCACGTGCGCGGCAACCTCCAGCTCGACGACGGCGGCTGGTCCTCGGGCGGCTGGATCTCCGACTCGGCCGTCGACGGGCAGATCCGCTCCGGCTCGCAGCAGCAGTGGATCACCCGCAACTCGACCATGGGCAGCTGGACCGGCTCCAACTGGAACATGGTGTTCGTCGGCGACACGAACGCGCCCAGCGGCAACTTCCCGAGCCCGCCCTACACGCGCGTGGCGAGCACCCCGGTGGTGCGGGAGAAGCCGTTCCTGTACGTCGACGGCGCCGGCAACTACCAGGTGTTCGTGCCGAGCCTGCGCACCAACGCGACCGGCAACTCGTGGCAGGGCGGGAGCACGGCCGGCACCTCGCTGCCGATCAGCCAGTTCTCCGTCGTCAAGGCGGGCGCCACCGCGGCCTCGATCAACGCGGCCCTCGCCGCCGGGCAGAACCTGCTGTTCACGCCGGGCGTGTACCACGTCAGCGACACCATCCGGATCACCCGCCCGGACACCGTCGTGCTCGGCCTCGGCCTGGCCACGATCGTGCCCGACAACGGGGTGACCGCGATGACCGTCGCCGACGTCGACGGCGTGAAGCTCGCCGGGATCCTCTTCGACGCCGGCACCGTCAACTCGCCGGTGCTGCTCGAGGTCGGCCCGAGCGGATCGTCGGCCGACCACTCGGCCAACCCGGTCTCGCTGCACGACGTGTTCTTCCGCATCGGCGGGGCCACGGTCGGCAAGGCCACGGTCAGCCTGCGGATCAACTCGAACAACGTGATCGGCGACCACGCCTGGATCTGGCGCGCCGACCACGGCAACGGGGGCACCGTCGGCTGGAACACGAACACCGCCGCCAACGGGCTCGTCGTCAACGGCGCCAACGTGACGTTCTACGGGCTCTTCGTCGAGCACTACCAGCAGTACCAGGTGATCTGGAACGGCAACGGCGGGCGCACGTACTTCTTCCAGAACGAGATCCCCTACGACGTGCCGAACCAGTCGGGCTGGTCCAGCGGCGGCGGGGCGCAGGGCTGGGCGGCGTACAAGATCGCGGCGAACGTCACCACCCACGAGGCCTGGGGGCTGGGCAGCTACTGCTACTTCAGCACCAACCCCAGCATGGTGCTCGGGCACTCGTTCGAGGTGCCGCAGGCCGCCGGCGTGAAGTTCCACGACATGGTGACCGTCTCGCTGGGCGGCACCGGCACCATCTCGCACGTCATCAACAGCACGGGCGCCGCGGTCAACTCCGGGCACCAGGTCGAGAACCTGGTCAGCTACCCGTGACGCGTTAGGCTTTCCCGGTGCCGACTCTGCTCATCCTGGGCGGCACCGGGGAGGCCCGGCGGCTGGCCTCGGTGCTGCCGCCGTCGTACCGCGTGATCTCCTCCCTCGCCGGCCGCGTCGCCGACCCGGTGCTGCCGGCGGGGGAGGTTCGCATCGGTGGCTTCGGCGGGCCCGCCGGGCTCGCGGCCTACCTGCGCGCCGAGCGCGTCGACACGGTGGTCGACGCCACCCACCCCTTCGCCGCCCGGATCTCCGCCAACGCGGCCCTCGCCTGCGCCGAGGCGCGCGTCCCGCTGATCGTGCTGCGCCGGCCCGGCTTCGCGGTCGCGGGCCACCGGGTCCCGTCGCTCGAGGCCGCCGCGGAGCTGCTGCCGTCGCTGGGCCGGCGGGTCTTCCTCACCACCGGCCGGCAGAGCATCGGGCACTTCCGCGACCCGGGGACCCGCTACCTGCTGCGGTGCGTGGACGAGCCCGACGAGCTGCCGTCCAATGTGGACGTCATCCGGGATCGCGGCCCGTTCACGGTGGACGGCGAGATCGCGCTGATGCGCGAGCACGCCATCGAAGTGCTCGTCACCAAGGACAGCGGCGGCGCCATGACGGCCGCGAAGCTGGAGGCCGCCGAGCGCCTGGGAATCCCGGTGGTCGTCGTCGACCGCCCGCCGGTCACCCCCGGCGTCCCCGTCTGCGCCTCCGTCGAAGAGGTCACGGCCCGCCTGCTCGGCTAGCATTGCTCTGATGCGTGTCGATGCCGCCTTCGTCGGCCGGGAGCCCGAACAGGCGCGCTTCCGGGCCGTCCTCGCCGACCCGGACGGCGGCCGGATCCTCGTGCTCACCGGCCACGGCGGCGCCGGCAAGAGCACCCTGTTGCGCCGCCTGGCCGCGATCGCCGCCGCCGACCCGGGCCGTGACATCGTCGCCACCGTCGACTGGGAGGCGGAGCAGCCGGTCATCCGGGCCGAGTCCGCGACCGCCGCCGGGCCACCGATCTGGCTGGTGCTCGACCGGATGTACCGCGCCCTGACCGACGCCGTCCCGCCCGGCGCCGGCCGCAGGCGGATCGAGCGCGCCTTCCACCCGTTCCGCGAGCGGATGCGGCGCGTCCCGGCGCTGGCCGCTCGCGCCCGGGACCTCGGCCTCGACGCCGGACGCCGCCCCGCCCTCAGCGACGACGAGCGCACCCGCCTCGCCGACGCCGGGGAGGACCTTGCCGCCGTCGCGCTGGCCGCCCCGCTCGGCCCGGCCGCCGCCCCGCTGGCCAAGGCCGGCCGGGCGGCGATCACCGCGGCCGTGCGCCGGATCGCCGGATGGCGGGTCGAGGACGAGGAGTATCCGAGCCTGATCTCCGAGGTCGACGCGCTCGTCCGCGCGTTCGGCCACGGCCTCGACAAGCTGGCCGGTCGCGGCCGCCCGCCGGTGCTGCTGCTGGACTCCTGCGAGCTGCTCGGCCCCGCGCTGGACTGGCTGCCCGCGCTCGCCGGCCGCCCCCGCGCCGCCGAGACCTGGGTGCTGGGCCTGCGCGACGCGGCGGACCCCACCGCCGGCGGCCCCGCGGCCCGCCTGGTCGCCGCCCTGCCGGCCGAGCGCGCCGAGACGATGCCGGTGCGCCCGTTCGGGCCGGCCGAGTCGGCCGCGTACCTGGCCGAGGCGTTCGGTGCGGCGCCGCCACCCGACGTGACGGCGGAGCTGATCGTGGCGACCGGCGGGGTGCCCCTCGCCGTCGCGCTGCTCGTCGGCCTGCTGCGCAGTGACGTCCCGCGCGACGAGGTGTTCGCCGACGGCCCCGGCCGGGCGGCGGTGGCGACGCTGATGCGCCGGTATCTGGCCCGGCTGCTGGCCCGGCCCGAGTCGGCCGAGGACCTGGCCCTCGTGCACGGGCTCGCCCTGCTGCCCGGCCGGCTCGACCCGGCGCTGCTGGCCGCGCTGTGGGACGTGCCGCCGGCCGAGGTCGCGGGCCGCCTGGACACGCTGGCGGCGCGCTACGACTTCGTAAGGCCCGGCCGGCTGCCGCTGCAGCGCGACGTGGCCACGGTCGTGCTCGCCCACCTGTCCGGCCCGGCCGAGCGGGAGATGGTGCGGCCCATGCACGAACGCGCCGTCGCCGCGCTGCGGGCCCGGCTGTCGCGGCACGCGGCCGCGGGCGAGGCCGCGGTGACCGACGAGGACTGGCAGCGCGACGTGGCCGCCCTGCTGTGGCACACCTACTGGACCGGCGAGCGGGCCGGGCACCGCCTGCTCTGCCACCTGTATGCGCCGGTGGCCGTGCTGGCCCCCGGGTTCGCCCTCGAACTGGCCGACATCCCGGGCTCGTTCGCGCACTCCTATGCCTCCGCCGATCGCCCGGTGCTGCGCGGCGTGGCGGTCCTGGCCGCCCGCCCGCTCGAACACGGCCCCGCCGACCCCGCCGCCGTGGGCCGGCCGGTGCTCGAGGCCCTGCGTTGCCATGACGACGAGGGGGTCCTCGCCGCCGACGTCTGCCGCCGCCACGCGGACCTGGTCGCGGTGATGCACGGCGACCTGCTCGGGCTGGGCGTGCTCGAGCGGCTGGAACTCGCCGAGGCCGCGGTCGAGCGGGTCGCCGGCGCGGACGAGCGCGTGCGGCGCCCGGTGGCGGCGGTCCATCGCCGATACACCGGCTGGCTCGCCGTCCAGTACCTCGACGAGGACACGACGCTGCGGCGTGAGGACGCCCTGCGCGCGGCCCGGCGCGGGGTCGAGGTGAGCCCGGACGACCCGCTCGCCCACGTTGTCCACGGCACGGTGCTGACCCGGATCGGCGAGTTCGCCGCGGGGGAGGCCGCCCTGCGCGAGGCGAAGCGCCGCGACCCCGCCAACCCGGCGCGGAGCATCATCCTCGCCTACGCGCTGCTGATGGACGGACGGTACGAGGAGGCGGAGCCCGAGCTGCGCCGCGGCGTCGAGGCGCGGCCGGAGTCGGCGGAGTTGCGGCAGCTGCTCGGCTGCGTGCTGCTGTCGCTGCGAAAGCGGGGCGACGAGGCGGTCCGTGTCCTGTGCGAGGCGGACAGGCTTGCGCCCGGCGACATCGTCACCCTGGAGGCGCTGGCCTCGGCGCTGATCAACGAGGCCAGGTATGCCGAGGCCGAGCCCGTGCTCCGGCGGGCGATCGCGATCGCGCCCACGGGGAAGCTGTACACCCATCTCGGGCTGGCCGTCGGGAAGCTCGGCCGGCCGGATGCCGCGCTGGCGGCCCACCGGCGGGCCGTCGAGCTCGACCCGCGGGACGCCGCCTCCCGGGTGGGCCTGGCGGCGGTGCTCGGGGCCCGGGGCGATCACGCCGGAGCCGAGCGGGAGGCCCGGGCGGCGATCGAGCTCGACCCGAGCCTGTACGTCGCCCACGAGAACCTCGCGGCGTCCCTGCACTACCAGGGACGCCGCGAGGAGTCGGAGCGGGCCTTCCAGCGGGCGGCCGTGGTCAAGGCCGCATCCGGCGACGAGGTCACGGAGGTGTCCCTCGCCTGGGTGAAGGATCAGGCCTTGCGCAGGTAGTACGTCACGCCGGGGGCCTCGTGCGGGTCGGCGCCGGGCCAGGGGCCGTCCTGCGTGAAGGCGGTCGCCAGGACCTCGTCGGCGATCGACGCGGCGTGCTCCCGCAGGGCCTCCGCGGTCTGCGGGTCGCTGGTGGCGTACCGCAGCTCGATCCGGTCCACCACCTCGAGCCCGGAGGACTTGCGCGTCTCCTGCACCTGCCGGATCACCTCGCGGGCGATGCCGGCGCGGCGCAGCTCCGGCGTGATGTGCAGGTCGAGCGCCACGGTCGCGCCGGCGTCGCTGGCCACCGCCCAGCCCTCGCGGGGCGTCTCGGTCAGGAACACGTCGTCGCGCTCGAGCACCACCGGCTCCCCGCCGACCTCGAGGGTCGCCGAGCCCGCCTCGCGCAGCGCGGCGCCGAGGGCCGCGGCGTCGGTCGCGGCGACGGCGGCCGCGATCTCCTGCACGCGCTTGCCGTACCGCTTGCCGAGGCTGCGGAAGTTCGCCTTCGCCGACGTGTTCACCAGCGAGCCGGTGAGCGGCTCGACCGATTGCACGTTGAGCTCCTCGGCGAGCAGCTCCAGCAGCGGCCCGTCGAGGCCCGGCGCCGAGACCAGCACCCGGGCCAGGGGCTGGCGGGTCTTCACCGTGGCATCGGCGCGCGCGGCCCGGCCCAGCTCGACCAGGCGCCGCACGAGCGCCATCTCCTCCGACAGGCGCGGGTCGATCAGGGTGGGATCCGCGACCGGGTAGGCGGCCAGGTGTACCGACTCCGGAGCACCGGGGGTCGTGGACACCACGAGGTCCTGCCAGACCCGCTCGGTCATGAACGGCGTGAGCGGCGCCATGAGCAGCGTCACGGTCGTGACCGCCTCGTGCAGGGTGCTCAGCGCGGCCGGGTCGCCGCGCCAGAACCGGCGCCGGGCCCGCCGCACGTACCAGTTCGACAGGTCGTCGACGAACGCGGCGAGCAGCCGCCCGGCCCGCTGGGTGTCGAACGCGTCCATGGCCGCGTCGACCTCGCCGACGAGCAGGTTGAGCTCGGAGACGACCCAGCGGTCGAGCACCGGCCGCTCGGCGACCGGCACGATCTCGGCCGGGGTCCAGCCCGCGGTGCGCGCGTAGAGGCTCTGGAACGCGACGGTGTTCCAGTACGTCAGCAGGACCTTGCGCACGACCTCCTGGATGAGCGTGTGCCCGACCCGCCGCGCCGACCAGGGCGAGCCGACGGCCGCCATGAACCAGCGCACCGCGTCCGCGCCGTGGCGCTCCAGCAGCGCCATCGGCTCCAGGATGTTGCCGAGGTGCTTGGACATCTTGCGGCCGTCCTCGGCGAGGATGTGGCCGAGGCACACGACGTTGCGGTAGCTGGACCGGTCGAACACGAGCGTGCCGACCGCCATGAGCGTGTAGAACCAGCCGCGGGTCTGGTCGATCGCCTCGGAGATGAAGTCGGCCGGGTAGCTCGCGGTGAACCCGTCGGCGTTCTGGTGCGGGTAGCCGTACTGCGCGAACGGCATGGCGCCCGAGTCGTACCAGGCGTCGATGACCTCGGGCACGCGCCGCGCGGTGCGCCCGCACTCGCACGGCAGCTCGACCTCGTCGATGTAGGGGCGGTGCGGGTCCAGGTCGCTCAGGTCGCGCCCGGCGAGCGCCCCGAGCTCGGCCAGCGACCCGACGCAGGTGAGGTGGCCCTCCTCGCAGCGCCAGATGGGCAGCGGGGTGCCCCAGTACCGGCTGCGCGACAGCGCCCAGTCGACGTTGTTCGTGAGCCAGTCGCCGTACCGCCCGTGCTTGATCGACTCCGGGTGCCAGGCGGTCCGCTCGTTCTCCCGCAGCAGGGCGTCCTTGATCCGGGTGGTGCGGATGTACCAGGAGGGCTGCGCGTAGTACAGCAGCGGGGTGTGGCATCGCCAGCAGTGCGGGTAGCTGTGCTCGTAGGCGAGGTGCCGCAACAGCAGGCCGCGCGCCCGCAGATCGTCGACCAGCGTGGCGTCGGCGTCCTTGAAGAACACGCCGCCGACCTCGGGCACCTCGGGCGCGAACCGGCCGTCGGGCTGGATCGGGTTCACCATCGGCAGGTCGTAGGCCTTGCACGTGGCGTAGTCGTCGGCGCCGAAGGCGGGCGCCTGGTGGACCAGGCCGGTGCCGTCCTCGGTGGTCACGTAGGTGCCGAGGACCACGAAGTGCGCGCCCTCCATCGGCACCAGGTCGAAGGGGCGCCGGTACGTCCAGCGCTCCATCTGCTTGCCGGTGAAGGACTCGCCGGTCGTCGTGAAGTCGTCGCCGAGGGCCTTGCCGACGAGGGGCTCGGCCACCACCAGGCGCTCGGTGCCGTCGGTGGCCACGACATAGGTGACGTCCGGGTGTACCGCCACCGCCGTGTTGGACACGAGGGTCCACGGCGTGGTCGTCCACACCAGCAGGGACGCGTCCTCGAGCGGCCCGGAGGTGAGCGGGAACCGGACGAAGACCGACGGGTCCGTCACGGTCTCGTAGCCCTGGGCGAGCTCGTGGTCGGACAGGCCGGTCTGGTCCCGCGGGCACCACGGCGAGACCCGGAAGTCCTCGGCGAGCAGCCCCTTGTCGAAGATCTGCTTGAGCGACCACCACACGGACTCGATGTACTGCGGGTCCATGGTCCGGTAGGCGCGGTCCATGTCGACCCAGTAGCCCATGCGCTCGGTGAGCCGGCCGAACGCGTCGGTGTGCCGGGTGACCGACTCGCGGCACTTGGCGTTGAACTCGGCGACGCCGTAGGCCTCGATGTCCTGCTTGCCGGAGAAGCCGAGCTCCTTCTCGACGGCGAGCTCGACGGGCAGCCCGTGGCAGTCCCACCCGGCCTTGCGCCCGACGTGGAAGCCCTTCATGGTCTTGTACCGCGGGAAGACGTCCTTGAACACGCGCGCCTCGATGTGGTGCGCGCCCGGCATGCCGTTGGCGGTGGGCGGCCCCTCGTAGAACACCCACTCGGGTCTGCCCTCGGACTGCGCGAGGCTGCGCCCGAAGACGTCGCGCTCCTTCCAGAGCGCGAGCACCTGATGATCCAGCTGGGACAGGTCGACCTGCGCCGGAACCGGTCGATACATGATGAGTGGCACCTCTCCGTCGTCGTGGCGTTCGACGGAGGGACGAGACCGTGCGCCGGCCCCGCGGTACCACCCTCCTTGGCCGCGGCGGTCGCACGGCCCACTCGTGTTCAGTTGTGGCCGGGTCTACTGAGCCGCGCGCGGCCGTTCTTCCGGCGGCTCCGGGGTGATCTTCCCGCCCGCGCACGCCTGCCGGGCTTCCACCGTCCCCGGTTCGCTCAAGGCTGCGTGCGGGGGTACTCGTCCCCTTCAACGCCCGCCGCAGAGTATAGGCGCCGCCGGGGGATCACGAGCGCGGTGCCGGTCTCGGGGTCGGGGATCACGCGGCAGGGCAGCGCGAAGACCTCCTCCATCATCGCCTCCGTCACCACCTCGGCCGGGGTGCCTTCGGCCAGGACGCGCCCGTCGCGCATGGCCACCAGGTGGGTCGCGTAGCGGGCGGCCAGGTTCAGGTCGTGCAGCACGGCGACGAGGGTGCGGCCGTGCTCGCGGTGCAGGCGCGCGCACAGCTCGAGGATGTCGAGCTGGTGGGTGATGTCGAGGTAGGTGGTCGGCTCGTCGAGCAGGAGCAGCGGCGTCTCCTGGGCGAGCACCATCGCGATCCACACGCGCTGGCGCTGGCCGCCGGAGAGCTCGTCGACGAACGCGCCGGCCAGGGGCGTGACCGCGGTGGCCTCCATGGCCCAGCGCACCGCCCGCTCGTCGGCGTCGCTCCACGTGCTCAGCGGGCCCCGGTGCGGGTAGCGGCCGCGGGAGACCAGGTCGGCGACGGTGATCCCGTCCGGGGCGACCGCGGTCTGGGCCAGCAGGCCGAGGGTGCGGGCGACCTCGCGGGCCGGTCGCGTGGCGATGTCGCGGCCGTCGAGCAGGACGTGCCCGGCCTTGGGCTTCAGGACCCGGGCCAGGGAGCGCAGCAGCGTCGACTTCCCGCACGCGTTGGGCCCGACGATCACGGTGAAGGAGCCGTCCGGGATGTCGATGCGGAGGTCCTCGGCGACGGTCCGGCCGTCGTAGCCGAGGGTCAGGTCGATGCCGCGCAGCCGGTCAGACACGGGCTCTCCTTGCGGTTCGGGCCAGGAGCAGGACGAGGTAGCCGCCGCCGAGCAGGCCGGTGACGACGCCGACGGGGAGCTGGTGGCCGGGGAAGAGGCGCTGGGCCAGCACGTCGGCCCCGGTGAGCAGGGCGGCGCCCAGCAACAGCGACGGCAGCAGGTTGGGCCCGGTCGCCCCGGTGAGCCGGCGGGCCAGCTGCGGGGCGGTGAGGGCGACGAAGAGCACCGGCCCGGCGGCGGCCGAGGCCGCGGCGGCGAGCAGCACGGCGCACGCGAGGGCGGTGAGCCGGACGGGGCCGACGTTCACGCCGAGCCCGCGGGCCGGGTCGTCGCCGAGCTCGAGGTTGGCCAGGGCCCGGCCGAGGACGGCGACGACCGGGGTGAGCAGGACGAGCGCGCCGCCGGCGACGGCGGCGTGGCCCCAGCCGCGCCCGTCGAGGCTGCCGGTGAGCCAGAGCACGGCCCGTGCCGCGTCCACGATGTTCGCGCGGGTGAGCAGGTAGCTGTTGACGCCGGTGAGGATGCCGGCCACGCCGATGCCGACGAGGATCAGCCGGTGGCCGTGCCCGCCGCCGCGCCAGGCCAGCAGGTAGATCGCGGCGCCGGTGGCGATCGCGCTCAGCACGGAGCCGGCGGCCACGGCCGTGGTACCGCCGCCGAGGACGACGACCGCGAGCAGGCCGCCGGTGGCCGAGCCCTGGGTGAAGCCGAGCACGTCGGGGCTGCCGAGCGGGTTGCGCACGAGGGACTGGAACAGCGCGCCGGCCAGGGCCAGGGCGCCGCCGACGGCGAGGGCGGTCACGACCCGGGGCAGGCGCAGCTCCCGCACGATGAACGCGTCGGCGGGGGAGCCGCCGCCGAACAGGGTGCGCACGACGTCGGGCAGGCTCATCGGGTAGTCGCCGCCGCCGATCGAGACCAGGGCGATGACGATCGCCGCGACGGCCAGGGCGGCGCTGACCCCGACGACCCGCAGGCGCGCCCGCGCGGTCACGTCGCCCTCCGGCGCCGCACGATGGCCAGGAAGAAGCCGCCGCCGACGACCGCGGTGACCACGCCCACCTGCAGCTCGCCGGGGCGGCCGGCCACGCGGCCGAGCACGTCCGAGGCGAGCAGCAGGGCCGGGGCGAGCATCGCGCTGAACGGCAGCAGCAGGCGCACGTCCGGGCCGGTGAACGGGCGGACCAGGTGCGGCACCATGAGGCCGAGGAAGACGATCGGGCCGCACGCCGCGGTCGCCGCCCCGCACAGCAGCACGATCGACACCGCGGCGAGGACCCGGATGCGGCCCGGGTGGGCGCCGAGCGCGCGGGCCGAGTCGTCGCCGAGCGCGAGCGCGTTGAGCGGGCCGGCCAGCAGCGCGGCGATGACGACGCCGGCCAGGACGAACGGGGCGATCAGCGCCGCGGTGCCGGGGCGGGCCGCGGCCAGCGAGCCGGCGGTCCAGAACCGCATCCGGTCCAGGGACGCGGTGTCCAGGAGCTGCACGGCGGCGACGTACGCGTACAGGGCGGCGCTGACCGCGGTACCGCTCAGCGCGAGGCTGCCCGGGGAGGAGCCGCGCCCGCCGGCCACGGCATAGACCACGACGGAGACCAGGGCCGCCCCGCCGAAGGCGAACCACACGTAGCCCGAGAGATCCGTCACGCCGAGGAAGGCGATGGCGCTCACCACGGCCGCGGACGCGCCGGCGTTGACGCCGAGCAGGCCCGGGTCGGCGAGCGGGTTGCGGGTCAGCGCCTGCATGAGCGCCCCGGCCAGCCCGAGCGCGACGCCCACGAGCAGGCCGAGGACGGTGCGGGGCAGCCGCAGGTCGCGCACGACGGTGGCCCCGGCCGAGCCGGCGTCGGTCAGGCCGTGCCAGACCTCGGCGGGGCTCATCGCCCTCGCGCCGATGGCGAGGCTGGCGGCGGCGACCACGACGAGGACGCCGGCCGCCCCGGCGAGGCGAGCGAATGACTGCACAAGGACCGCCTTGACACGATCAAGTTAAGTGAGGCTACCCTAAGTGCCGATCGAGAGAGAGGCAACCCGCCATGTCCTTCAACGTGTCCCGCCGCGGCCTGCTCGCCGGCGTCCTCGGCCTCGGCGCGCTCGCCGCCTGCGGGGACGGCGGGTCCGGCTCGGGCGCCGACCCGGCGGCGAGCGGCACCGCTGGTGGCCCCTTCGCCTTCACCGACGACCGCGGCACGGCCGTGAACCTCGCCGCCGCGCCGAAGCGGATCGTGGCCTACGTGGGCACCGCGGCCGCGCTGCACGACTTCGGCGTCACCTCGTTCGCGGGCACGTTCGGCCCGCTCAAGGGGGCCGACGGCGGCAAGGACCCGCTCGCCGGCGACCTCGACCCGGGCAAGGTCGAGTCGCTGGGCAACGCGTGGGGCGAGTTCAACATCGAGAAGTACGCCGCGCTGCGCCCCGAGCTGCTGATCACCAACATGTACGAGGCGAACCAGCTGTGGTACGTCCCGGAGGACTCCAAGGACAAGATCCTCGCCCTCGCGCCCAGCGCCGGCATCACGGTGTCGCGCACCTCGCTGGCGAAGGTCATCCAGCGCTACGCCGACCTGGCCAAGGCGCTCGGCGGCGACCCGGAGGCGGGCAAGGCGCGCTTCGACGCGGCCGCCGAGGCGGTCAAGGCGGCGGTGAAGGCCAACGGCGGGCTCAAGGTGCTGGCCGCCTCGGCGAGCCCGGACCTGCTCTACATCTGTGACCCCAAGGTCTACGGCGAGCTGAGCTACTACCAGGAGCTCGGCGTCGAGGTCATCGCCCCGAACGCGGTCACCGGCGGCTACTTCGAGAACCTGAGCTGGGAGAACGCCGACAAGTACAAGGCTGACGTGATCCTGCTCGACAACCGCGCGCAGGCCCTGCAGCCCAAGGACCTCACCGCGAAGCCGACCTGGGCGAACCTGGCCGCGGTCAAGGCCGGGCAGGTCGTGCCGTGGCAGAGCGAGCCGCGCTTCAGCTACGCCGGGTGCGCGGGCGCGCTGGAGACCCTGGCCAAGGAGCTGGCGGGGGCGAAGAAGGTCGCGGCGTGACCTACGACTTCTTCGACGTCCACGTGGTCCGGCACGAGGCCCTGACGCCGGACGCGGTCCGGGTCACCTTCGCCGGGGACGCGCTGGACCGGTTCGTCAGCGGCGGGCGGGACCAGCGGTTCAAGCTGTTCTTCCCGGCGCCCGGGCAGGACACGGCGATCGTCCCGCGCGGCGGGGCGTGGTATCCGCACTGGCGCCGGCTGGACCCGGCGACCCGCGGGATCATGCGCACGTACACGGTCGCGGCCGCCCGCCCCGGCGAGTTCGACGTCGACTTCGCCCTGCACCCGGGCGGCGGCCCGGCGATCCAGTGGGCCTCGAGCGTGGCCGTCGGCGATCGCCTGCTCGTGCTGGGCCCGACGGTGACCGACAACGGCGGCGTCGACTTCCAGCCGCCGGAGGGCACGGAGTGGGTCCTGCTCGCGGGCGACGAGACGGCGGTGCCGGCCCTGGACGCGATCAGTGCCTTCGTCGGCTCCTCGCTGCCGGTGTACGCGTTCGTCGCCGCGTCGCCGAGCCGCTGCGTCGCCGGCGTGCACTGCCCGGACGGCCTGCTCGAGCCGATCCGCTCCGCGCGGCTGCCGGACGGCCCCGGCTACGCCTTCGTGGCCGGCGAGTCGGGCGAGGTCCGCGCGCTGCGCCGGCACCTGGTGCAGGAGCGCGGGTTCGACAAGCGCCGCGTGACGTTCACCGGCTACTGGCGCCGCGGCGCGTCCGAGGACGACCTGATCGAGGAGTCGGCCGCCTGATGAGCTGTGGTCCCGGCGGCTGGTCTGTCCGCCGGGACCACGTCCTCACGCGATCGGCGCCGGGGCCGGGGGCCGCGGGGCGGTGGCCAGGCGGCGCAGCACCGCCGGGGTGACGGCCCGGTAGGCGGCCGGGTTCACCGGGTTCAGCCAGTGCGACGCGCGGACCGGGGCGCCGATGTTCACGTCCAGGTCGCCGAGCACCTCGTCCACGTTGTGCAGCGAGAACGGGATGATCTTGCCGCCGCGGCTGTGGTGGCGGTTCGTGGCCTCGTCCATGAAGGCGAGCTGCTGGGTGATCGCCGCGCGCATGTCCGGGGGGCTGGGGCGGCGGACCGCGCCCGCGATGTCGGCCGCGATCCACAGCGCGGCCATCTCGGCGTTGAGCGGGCTGAAGAACGACGAGTTGTAGCCGTTGAAGTACAGGTCGGGCACGTCGACGGGGAGGATCTGGCGGTACAGCTGGAAGTTTCCCCGCTCGTCCAGCAGGCGCCCGGTCACCGCGTCCGGCAGGAACGGCACGCCCTGCGTGAAGCCCGTCGCGCAGACGATCAGGTCGGCCGGGAGCCGGGTGCCGTCGTCCAGCTCGGCGTGCGGGGCGCCGCCGACGGTGAGCAGGCGCGCGATCACGCGGTTCTTGTGCACGGCGATCCGGCCCGCGGTGACGCCCTCGAAGAAGCCCTCGGTGGCCAGGCCGATCGCGCCGCGCACGATGTCCTCCATCCGGCCCGGCGGGACCAGGCCGAGCCGCTCGAGGCCGAACTGGCGGACCGACACCGTGCCGATCGAGTTGATCATGCCGGCGCGCAGGCCCTTGCCCGGGCCGTGCAGGAACTTCTCCATGCCGCGCAGCACCCGGTACCGGAACAGGGCCTCGCCCATGCGGGTCAGCAGGAGCAGCTTGAAGTTCAGGACGCCGCCGACCTTGCGCGGGACCTTCCACAGCAGATGGCGCGCGATGACGCCGGTGCTGGCGGCGACCTGCGACAGCGGCACGGTGACGTCGCACGCCGACTTGCCGTAGCCGACGACGAGGACGTGCCTGCCCCGGGCGGCGCCGGCGTCGTGCAGCGCGGTGCCGGCCACGACCTCGCCGCCGGCCGCGGTGAACTCCTCCAGGCCCGGGTAGGCGGGGACGAGGGGCTCGCAGAAGATGCCGTTGGCCACCACGAGCTTGTCGAAGCTCGCCTCCCCGGCCGGGGTCGTGAGCGTCCAGCCGCCGCCCGCCGCGGGAGTGGCCGAGCGGACCTCGGTCGACAGGCGCAGGGCGGGCGCCAGGCCGAACTCGTTCGCGTAGGACTCCAGGTAGGCCTGGACCTGGGCGCCGGTCGGCCACTGCGGGTAGTCGCGCGGCATGGGGTGGTCCGACAGGGAGTACTGCGCCTTCGGGCTCTGCGTGGTCAGGCCGGGATAGCGGCGGGTCCGGCTCCACACCCCGCCCACGTCGGGCGCCTTGTCGTAGACGGTCACCTCGTGGCCGGCCTGCCGCAGCACCTTCGCGGTGCTCAGCCCGGCGACGCCGGCCCCGATGACGCCGACGCGCATGCTCAGCTCACCTCGGGCGGCAACTGGAGCACCAGGCCGAAGTCGGCCATGATCTGCTTGATCTTCGTGATGTCCCGCGGCCCGGGCGGCAGCTCGGCCAGCGCCTGGTAGTAGCCCTCGAGCCCGGCCGGCGAGACGACGGAGATGACCCGCGCCTCCTCGCCGGTGCTGTTGCGGAACGTGTGCACGACGTCGCGAGGCAGGTACAGGTAGTCGCCCAGGCCGATGGTGAACCGCTCGCCGCCGAGGAAGCAGTCGAGCCGGCCGGCCAGGCAGATGAACGACTCGTCCTCGCGGGTGTGCAGGTGCGGCGGGGGTCCGTCGGTGTGCGGGGGGACGGCGTACTCGAACAGCGAGTACGCGTCGCGCGTCGTCTTGCCGTCGGCCTTCATCGTGATGCCGAGGCCGATCGCCGCGATCCGGGTTCCTTCGCGGGAGGGCAGCATGTATCCGCCGCCGAGGGTCATCGTCGTCTCCCTAAGCCGTAGGTCGTCACAGCGTGGGCGCCCCGCGGAAGGAGAAGCAATCGGCAGTCCCGGTGAGCGGGACTACGAAAGCCGTGCGTAGGCCCGGGACGCGGCCGCGGCGGCCATGCGCACCGCCGGGCCGATGCGGTCGGCCCGCACCAGGGGGCTCGGGCCGGTCACCGACAGGGCCGCCGCCACCGAGCCGAGCGGCCCGAAGATGGGGGCGGCCACGCAGCTCACGCCGATGTTGCCCTCCTCCCGGTCGACCGCCCAGCCCCGCTCGGGGACCGCGGTGAGCTCCCGCATGATGGCGACCGGGTTCGTGAGCGTGCGCGGGGTGCGGGCCGGCATCGGCTGGCCGAGGACCGCGTCGATGACCTCGGGCTGCGAGTACGCCAGGATCGCCCGGCCGAGCGCGGAGCAGTACGCCGGAATCACCCCGCCGACCTGGGACAGCATCGGCAGCGCGCGGTGCCCGCTGATCTTCTCGACGACCAGGATCTGCGCGCCGTCCAGGACGCCCAGCTGCACGGTGATCTTCGTGGCGTGGTGCAGGTCCTGCAGGAACGGCAGCACCGCCTCCCGCAGCTCCAGCCGGATCGGGGCCAGCCCGGCGACCTCGAAGAGGCGGTTGCCGATGCGGTACCGCTCGGCGGGCTTGTCCAGCCACCCGAGCCGGATCATCTTCTCGGCCGTGCGGTGCGTGGTCGAGCGTGGCAGCCCGCACCGGGCCACCAGGGCGGCGAGGGTCAGCTCCCGGTGCGCGGCGTCGAACGCGCCGAGGATCGCCGCGGCCCGGTCGAGCGCGCCCTCGGCGGGCGTGTCCCGCTCAGCGGGACTCATCGTTGGCTCCGGCTGTGCACACCGGTCAGGCTAGGCGCACTCGCACTGAGGAGGCCACCATCAAAGCCCTCGTCGGCGGGGGAGCGAGCGGCATCGGCTTCGCGATCGCCGCCCGGCTCGCCGCCTTCCACGACGTCACCATCATGGGCCGGCACGAGCGGACCCTGCGCGGGGCCGCGGCGCAGATCGGGGCGGACTTCCTCGTCGCCGACATCACCGAGCCCAACGACCTGCGACCCGACGTGCTGATCGTGAACGCGGGCGGCCCGCCGCCGGGACGCATTCTCGACGTCGGCGACGATGCCTGGCAGCACGGCGCCGAGCTGCTGCTCTTCGGCCCGCTGCGGATGGCGAGGGCATGCCTGCCCGCGATGGCCGGGCGCGGGTTCGGCCGGGTCGTGTTCATCACCTCCACCGCCGTCCGCCAGCCCCAGCCCGATCTGGCCGTCTCGGTCGTGCTGCGCTCGGCCGTCACCGCCGCCGCCAAGCTCCTCGCGCGGGAGTACGCGGACCGTGGCGTCACCGTCAACTGTGTCGCCCCCGGCCCGACGGACACCGCCCGCCGCCGCGAGATCCTCCAGGCCCGCGCCGCCCGCACGGGCGAGTCCTACGCCGAGCTCGACCGGCGGGACGCGGCGCTCGTGCCCGCGGGCCGGGCCGGCGAGCCGGACGAGATCGCGGCGGCCGTGCAGTTCCTGGTATCCCGGGACGCGAGCTACATCAACGGGACCGTGCTCACGGTCGACGGCGGAAGAACGGAAACCATCTGATGGGATTGTCTGGCAACGGCTTCGACCTCGGCGAGTTCCTGGCCGCCATCGGCGACACCGTCCGGCCCAGCGCCGCGCGGCCCGTGGTCGTGCACGCCGGCGAGCTCGAGACGCTGCCGGCCGGGCAGATCCACAACCCGACGACCCTCGCGATCGCCGGGAAGCTGCCCACCGCGACCTTCGAGATCTTCCGGCAGACCATCCCGCCGGGCGAGAGCTCCGACATGCAGCGGCACTACCACGAGACCGTCCACTACGTGATCGCCGGGCGCGGGCACAGCGACGTCGAGGACGAGACCGAGGCGTGGGCCACCGGCGACTTCGTCTACACGCCGCCGTGGACCTGGCACCGGCACTACAACGACTCGGCCGAGGAGCCGGTCGAGTTCCTGACCATCGAGAACTCCCGCCTGCTGGCCGCGCTGGGGATCGTGCGCCGCCAGAGCGCCGGGCTGTGCACGGTGGACGAGGCCCGGAGGAGATTCCATGACTGACCTGCCCGAGCACATCTCGATCTGGGCCGAGCTGGCCGACCTCGACCACGAGCTGCGCCACGTCGACGTCGCCGGGGTGCGCACCCGGGTCCTGCGCGCCGGGAGCGGGCCCGACCTGGTGCTGCTGCACGGCACCGGCGGGCACCTCGAGGCCTACGCGCGCGACCTCGCCGGCCTGGCCGAGGACTTCACGGTCACCGTCTACGACATGGTCGGCCACGGCTGGTCCGGCCTGCCCGACCGGCCGTACACGATCGACGTGCTCAGCGATCACCTCGTCGGGCTGCTCGACGCGCTCGGCATCGGCGCCGCGCACCTCTCGGGCGAGTCGCTCGGCGGATGGGTAGCGGCCTGGACGGCGGCCTTCCACCCCGGCCGCGTCGACCGCCTGGTGCTGAACACGCCCGGGAACATCACCAACAAGCCGGAGGTGATGCGGCGGCTCAAGGATTCGACCCTGGCGGCCGTGCGCGACCCCAGCGACGAGACCGTCCGGCGCCGGGTCGAGTTCCTGTTCCACCACACCGAGATGGTCACCGACGAGCTCGTCGGCCTCCGGCGGCAGGTGTACTCCCGGCCCGGCTTCGTCCGCGCCATCGAGAACACGCTCGTGCTGCAGGACCCCGTGGTCCGCCGGGACTTCGCGTGGGACCCCGCCTGGGTCGGCAAGATCGCGGCGCCGACGCTGCTGCTGTGGACCGACCACGACCCGACCGGCGGGCTGGACGAGGCCGAACTGCTGCTCGGCTGGATTCCCGACGCCCGGCTCACGGTCATCGCCGACGCCGGGCACTGGCCGCAGTGGGAGAAGCCGCAGCAGTACCTGCGGGTGCACCGCGAGTTCCTGCGTGACCGCCGGGAACCGTCATGAGCGGTACGGAGCGGAGCGGAGTGGCCGCTCATCAGCAGGCTCAGCCTTCGTCATGGCGCGGCCGGAGCGAAGCGGAGGCCGCGTCATGAGCGAGATCGTGGGACTGGTGGGCATCTCGCACTCGCCGTTCGCCACGATGATGCCGCCGACGGGACCGGACGCGCCCGGGGGCCGGTTCCTCGCCGACGCCGCCCGGGTCGCCCGCGCGGTCGCCGCCCTCGCGCCCGACGCGCTCGTCGTCGTCGGCCCCGACCACTTCCACGCCAACTTCTACGACGCCATGCCCCCGTTCGTGCTCGGGGTCGAGGAGGCCCACGCGTTCGGCGACTTCGGCAGCCGCCGCGGCCGCCTGCCGGTCGCCGAGGAGCTCGCCTGGGCGGTGCGCGACGGGCTCGCGGGCGCGTTCGACGTGGCCCTCTCCTTCGCGCTGACCGTCGACCACGGCATCGTCCAGGGCTACGAGATGCTCCGCGGAACCGCGGACCTCCCGCTCGTGCCGCTGGTCGTCAACACCGCCGCGCCCCCGCTGCCGTCCCTGGCCCGCTGCGTCGGGCTCGGGCGGGCGCTCGGGGCCGCGATCCGCGCCTGCGCCGGCCCGGGCCGGGTGCTGCTCGTCGCGAGCGGCGGCCTGTCGCACTGGCTGCCGTCGAACGACCCCCGCGACCCGGCGGTCCCGGCCGACCGGCGGGCCTCGATGATCCACGGCCGCCGCGACGTCGAGGCGTTCTCGGCCGCCCGCGAGCCCCGCGTCCGGGCCCTGGCCGGGCGCCCCGACGCCCCCGTGAACGCGGCCTGGGACGCCTGGTTCCTCGGCCGCCTCGCGCGCTGCGACGTGGACGCGGTCGTCGGCCTCGGCGACGACGGGCTGGAGCAGGACGCCGGCAGCGGCGGCCACGAGGTGCGCACCTGGCTCATCGGCCTGGCCGCGGCCGGGCGCCCGCTGGTGTGGACGAGCTACGAGCCGGTCCCCGAGTGGATCACCGGCATGGCCATCGGCACGACCTTCGAGGTGAGCTGAGCGTGGACGCGCTGTCCTGCCTGCCGGAGGCGCGGGCCTCCGGCGTCCCCGGCTCGGGCAACATCGGCACCGACCTGATGATCAAGCTGCTGCGCGGCTCCGGGGTGCTCCAGCCGCTGGCCATGGCCGGGATCGACCCGGGTTCCGGCGGGCTCGCGCGGGCCGCGCGGCTCGGGCTGGCCACGACCGCCGGCAGGGTCGAGGGGCTGGCGAAGCTCCCGTGCTTCGGCGACGTCCGGGTGGTGTTCGACGCGACCTCGGCCTCGGCGCACGCGGCGAACCGGCGGCGCTGCGCGGGTACGGCATCCGCGCGCGCCGCCGGGATCGCCGCCGCCCTGGACGCCGCCGGCGTCGACGGCATCGAGGTCGCACACGGCGACGGCCTCGCCGGCACCAGCCTCACCTCGAGCTTTCTGCGCCACGCGGAGCTGGCGGCCGAGCGCTACGGCGCCGACGTGCGCGCGCTGCTGCTGGAGGCGGGCCGACGCGGCCTGGTCGGCGGCCAGGAGGACATGCTGATCGACATCGCCCTCGACCTGGCCGCACGCGCATGAGCCTGGCCGCGGTCCGACGACCGCGGCCAGGCTCCGGGGCTTGCGTCAGTTGGAGGCGACGCCGAGGCCGGCCTGGCCGGTGGTGTCCGGGCCACCGAGGTTGCCGAGGCGGGCGTGCAGGTCGTCGATGTCGCCACCGGTGAACGACGGCGACTCGCCCTCGTCGTAGCCGGCGCTGTACGCCTCGTGGTGACCCTGCTCGAGCGCGGTCGACTCGGCCTGGTGGGTGTCGTGCTCGAACACGCCGAACTGCTGGCCGAAGTCCGTCTCCGAGCCGTTGTCCGCGTGCAGCTGCTCCATCGCGCTGTGGTCCTGGCCGGCCTCGAAGTGGCCGAAGTCGGCGCCCTGGCCGGCGAAGTCCGGCTGCTCGTCGCCGTGGAATCCGGGGTCGAGCTGGCCGCCGTCGTCGTAGTCGCTCATGCTGTCCGTCCTTCGGGAAATGTCGCGGTGGGTGTTCGGCTGAAACGATAGGCGCCCGGCCCCGGCCCGCGTATCCCCAAACCGCGCCACCCCGCTCAGGCGGGGTAGCGCCGCGGCGTCCAGACCACCGGCGGCTCGCCGTCGCGCTCGCGGACCCGCGTCTGGGACGAGCCGATGATGAGCAGCGTGCGCATGTCCACCTCGGAGGGCTCCAGGTCGGCCAGGGCGACCACGCGCACCGACTCCTCCGGGCCGCCCACGTCGCGGCCGATGACCACGGGCGTGCCGGCCGGCCGGTGGGCGAGCAGGAGCGCCTTGGCCGCCTCGACCTGCCACGTGCGCGACTTCGAGCCGGGGTTGTAGACGGCGATCACGAGGTCGGCCCGGGCCGCGGCCTCGAGGCGGCCCGCGATGACGTCCCAGGGCTTGAGGCGGTCCGACAGCGACAGCACGCAGAAGTCGTGGCCCAGCGGGGCGCCGGCGCGGCTGGCCACGGCCTGGGCCGCGGTCAGGCCCGGCAGGACCCGGACGGGGACGTCCTTCCAGCGCGGCTCGGCCGCGACCTCCAGCACCGCGGCGGCCATCGCGAAGACGCCCGGGTCGCCGGAGGAGACGACCGCGACCCGGCGCCCCTCCTTGGCCAGGGCCAGGGCGAACTCGGCGCGCTCGGCCTCGACCCGGTTGTCGGAGGCGTGCCGGCGCTGGCGGGGGTTGCCGGGCACCCGGGCCAGGTACGGCCCGTACCCCACGAGATCGTCCGCGGCGGCGAGCGCGGCCTGGGCCTGCGGCGTGAGCCAGTCGCGGCCGGCCGGGCCGAGGCCGACCACCACCACCTCGCCCGCGGAGCCCGGTGCGGGCCGCTCGGCCAGGGCCGCGGCGGTCTCGTCGTGGACGCGGGACGGCAGCAGGGCGATCGAGAAGTACGGCACCGTCGCCGGGTCCACCCCGGCCAGCGGGGCGACGCGCTCGCCGGCGGTGGTGGCGCGCTCGACGTACCAGGCCTCGTCCAGCCGGCCCGCCCGCTCGAGCGCGTCGCGGACCTTGCCGAAGGTGCGGCCCAGCTTCATCACCGCGGCCGAGTCGGTCGCGGCGAGGCGCTCGGCGAGCGCCTCGGCGGGCAGGGTGCCGGGCAGCACGGTCAGCACCTCGTCCCGCTCGACCAGCGGGCGGCCCAGCACCGCGGAGGCGCCGGCCACGGACGTCACGCCGGGGACGACCTCGGTGCGGTACCGCTGCGACAGCCGCTTGTGCATGTGCATGTAGGAGCCGTAGAACAGCGGGTCGCCCTCGCACAGCACGACCACGTCCCGGCCGGCGTCGAGGTGGACGGCCAGCCGCGCCGCCCACGCGTCGTAGTGCTCCTCGATCACGCCCCGGTAGTCGGGCGTGTCCTCGGTCGTCACCGGGTAGACCAGGGCCTCCTCGACCTGCTCCGGGCGCAGGTAGGGCGCGGCGATCGCGCGGGCGATGCTGCGGCCGTGGCGGGCGCTGTGGTAGGCGACGACGGGCGCGGCCGCGACGAGCCGGGCCGCCTTGACCGTCATCAGCTCCGGGTCCCCGGGGCCGAGGCCCACCCCGTACAGCCGCCCAGTCTCCACCGTGATCATTCCTTCTCGCTCGCGATGGCGTTGACGGCGGCGGCCGTCATCGCGCTGCCGCCCCGGCGGCCGTGCACCACGAGGTGCTCGAGGCCGGACTCGGCCAGGGCCGCCTTCGACTCGGCGGCGCCGATGAACCCCACCGGGATGCCGATCACCGCGGCGGGCGTGCCGGCCCCCTCGGCGACCATCTCCAGCAGCCGGAACAGGGCGGTGGGCGCGTTGCCGACGGCCACGACGGCGCCGTCGATGCGGCCCCGCCACAGCTCGAGCGCGGCCGCGCTGCGCGTGTTGCCCAGGGTCGAGGCCAGCGCCGGTACCGCCGGATCGCGCAGCGTGCACACGACCTCGTTGTCGCGGGGCAGCCGCGCCCGGGTCACCCCCGACGCGACCATCTCGGCGTCGCACAGGATCGGCGCGCCCGACCGCAGCGCGGCGCGCGCGGCCGCGACCACGCCGGGGGAGTAGCCGACGTCGGCGGGGAGGTCGACCATGCCGCAGGCGTGGATCATGCGGACCGTCACCTGGGCGACGTCGGCCGGCAGCCCGGACAGGTCGGCCTCGGCCCGGATGGTCGCGAACGAGCGCCGGTAGATCTCGGCCCCGTCGCGGATGTAGTCGCTCATCCGCGCACGCTGCGCTGGTAGCCCGACGCCGTCGCCAACATCTCCACGTGTCTCCCCTTCGGTGCGCCGCAGCGCCGCTCGCAGCCCACCCAGTGCGCCGGCTCCGAGGAGCCCGCGAGCACCGAGGCCCGGGCGTCCGCGCGAACGTCGGCGAGCGCCTTGGCACACCCCGGGCGGCCCGCGCACGCCGTCACCCCGGCCCACGGCGAGGCCGGGTCCGCGACGAGCCCGGACGCCACAGCTTGCGGCATCGTCGATGTGGGCACGACCACGGTGCGCCATGGCGTGACGATGATCTCTCCGGCCAGCGCCGCGGACTGGGCCGGCGTGAGCAGTCCGAGCGGCACGGCGAGCACGGCGGACGAGCCGTGGATGCCGGGCTCGGGCGGGCCCGACCGGGTGAGCGGAGTGTCCGAGACGGTGGTGCCCAGCCGCGCGGCGACGCGCGCCGGGCCGTCGTCCAGCTCGGCCAGCCGCCAGGCCTGCGAGGACTGCGCGGCGCGCTCGGCCAGGAACGCCTCGGCGGCGCGAACGAGCAGCTCGGGGCCACCGTGCCGCGCGGTGGGGCGACCGGCGAGGGTCAGCCGGGACCCGTGCAGGCCCACGTCGCCGAGCAGCGGCGTCACGTCCCCGCGGCCGTCGTCGACGGTGGCCAGGAACCGGCCCGGCAGCCCCGCGAGGGCCGGCGTGGCGCACAGCAGCGCGTCGAACGCCGCGACCAGGGGGCGCACGGCCGCGCTCAGCGGGCTGGCGACGATGTTGCGGACCCGCTCGTGGGTGGCCGACGGCAGCAGCCCGGCGACGGTGAGCCGGGCCGCGAGCTCGTGCTCGGCCCCCGGCCGCAACGCCCTGACCTGCACGTTTCCGCGAGAGGTGAGCTCCAGTGCCGGATCGCCGAGTTCGGCCGCGGCGGTGCGCAGGACCGTCAGCCCCGCGGCGGTGAGCCGCCCGCCGGGCAGCCGCACGCGCGCCAGCCCGCCGTCGGCGGCCGCGTGGACCTGCACGGCGCCGGGGCACCGGTCGGGGGCGTCGCGTCCGCTGGGAGCCTGCACGCGGCGGATACTACCTGCGCTTGACGGCACACACGCTCGTCCTGAAGAGTTGACGGCGCTGTGCAACGGCGACGTGGAGGAACCCGGTGCGAATCCGGGACGGTCCCGCCACTGTGAACCGGAGAGACGATTTCCGGCAAGCCAGGATACTCTCCGCCGCCGGACCCATCCCACCGTCTTGGGGCGCGGACCCCGAGGGAGGACCCGGCGTGATCCTGCTGTTGTCGACGTCCGACACCGACCTGCTCAGCGCCCGGGCCAGTGGTGCCGCGTGGCGCCTGGCCAACCCCTCGCGCACGGCGGTCGAGGACCTGCCGGGGCTCGCCGAGGGCGCGGAGCTGGTCGTGGTGCGGTTCCTCGGGGGGGTACCGCGACTGGCAGGAGGGCTTCGACGCGCTCCTGGCGACCGGGCTCCCGGTGGTCGTCCTCGGCGGCGAGCAGGCCCCCGACGCCGAGCTCATGAGCCACTCCACGGTCCCGGCCGGCCTCGCCGCGCAGGCCCACGCCTACCTGGCCTTCGGCGGCGCCGCCAACCTCGCCGAGCTGCACCGCTTCCTCTGCGACACCGTCCTGCTCACCGGCCACGGCTTCGCCGCCCCGGTCGAGACCCCAGCGTGGGGCGTGCTGGAGCGCGAGGCCGCGCCGGTGGACGGGCCGACGGTCGCCGTCATCTACTACCGGGCCCACCACGTCGCCGGGAACACCGCGTTCGTCGAGGGCCTCTGCGCCGCGCTGGAGGCTGAAGGTGTACAGCCCCTGCCGGTCTTCGCCGCCTCCCTGCGCACCGCCCCGCCCGAGCTGCTCGACACCCTGCGCCGGGCCGACGCGCTCATCGTGACCGTGCTCGCGGCCGGCGGCACCCGCCCGGCCGACGCGCAGGCCGGCGGCGAGGACGAGGCCTGGGACGTGGGCGCGCTCGCCGCCCTGGACGTGCCGATCCTGCAGGGCCTGTGCCTGACCAGCAGCCGCGAGACGTGGGACGGAAACGACGACGGGCTGTCGCCGCTGGACACCGCGACCCAGGTCGCCATCCCGGAGTTCGACGGGCGGCTCATCACCGTGCCGTTCTCGTTCAAGGAGATCGACGAGGACGGCCTCACCGTCTACGTCGCCGATCCCGAGCGGGCGGGCCGGGTGGCGGGGATCGCCGCGGCCCACGCGCGCCTGCGGGGCCTGGCGAACGCGGACAAGCGGATCGTGGTGATGCTCAGCGCGTACCCGACGAAGCACTCGCGGATCGGCAACGCCGTCGGCCTCGACACACCCGCGAGCGTCGTGCGGCTGCTGGCCGCGCTGGCCGAGCGCGGCTACGACCTCGGCGAGGGCTTCCCGTCCGACGGCGACGCGCTCATCCACGAGCTCATCGCGGCCGGCGGCCAGGACGTCAACTGGCTCACCGAGGAGCAGCTGCGCGGCAACCCGGTGCGGATTCCGGCCGAGCGCTACCGGGCGTTCTTCGAGACGCTGCCGGAGGACCTGCGGGCCGGGATGGAGCAGCACTGGGGCCCGGCCCCGGGCGAGCTGTTCGTGGACCCGGACGACGGCGACATCGTGCTCGCCGCGCTGCGGCGGGGCAACGTCGTGGTGATGGTGCAGCCGCCGCGCGGGTTCGGCGAGAACCCGGTGGCCATCTACCACGACCCGGACCTGCCGCCGTCGCACCACTACCTCGCCGCCTACCGCTGGCTCGCCGACTCCTTCGGCGCCCACGCCGTCGTGCACGTCGGCAAGCACGGCAACCTCGAGTGGCTGCCGGGCAAGACGGTCGGGCTGTCGGCCGGCTGCGGCGCGGACGCGGCCCTGGGCAACCTGCCGCTCATCTACCCGTTCCTCGTCAACGACCCCGGCGAGGGCACCCAGGCCAAGCGCCGCGCCCACGCCACGCTCGTCGACCACCTGGTGCCGCCGATGGCCCGGGCGGACACCTACGGCGACATCGCCCGCCTCGAGCAGCTGCTCGACGAGCACGCGAACATCGCCGCGCTCGACCCGGCCAAGCTGCCGGCGATCCGGGCCCAGATCTGGACCCTCATCCAGGCCGCGAAGCTCGACCACGACCTGGGGCTGGACGACCGGCCGCACGACGCCGAGTTCGACGACTTCCTGCTGCACGTCGACGGCTGGCTGTGCGAGGTCAAGGACGTGCAGATCCGCGACGGCCTGCACGTGCTCGGCCAGGCCCCCTCCGGCGAGGCGCGGATCGACCTGGTGCTGGCCATGCTGCGGGCCCGCCAGATGTGGGGCGGCCAGGTGGCGGCCCTGCCCGGCCTGCGCGAGGCGCTGGGGCACGATGAGTCCACTGTGGATAGGGCCGCGGTCGACGACGTCGAGTCGCGCGCCCGCGCGCTTGTCGCGGCGATGGAGGCTCGCGATTGGGATGTCTCCGGATTGTCGGAGATTTCCGACAATCCGGATGTCGTACGTGTCCTGCGCTTCGCCGCCGAGGAGATCGTGCCGCGCCTGGCCCGCACCACCGACGAGCTGACGATGGTGCTGCACGCGCTCGACGGCGGCTACGTGCCCGCCGGGCCGAGCGGTTCCCCGCTGCGCGGCCTCATCAACGTGCTGCCGACCGGCCGCAACTTCTACTCCGTGGACCCCAAGGCGGTGCCGAGCCGGCTCGCCTGGGAGACCGGGCAGGCCATGGCCGATTCGCTGCTCACGCGGTACCGGGCCGACCACGGCGACTGGCCCCGCTCCGTCGGGCTGTCGATGTGGGGCACCAGCGCCATGCGCACCGCCGGCGACGACATCGCCGAGGCCCTCGCGCTGCTCGGCGTGCGGCCGGTGTGGGACGAGGCGTCGCGGCGGGTCACCCGGCTCGAACGCATCGAGCTCGCGGAGCTGGGCCGGCCGCGCATCGACGTGACCATGCGCATCTCCGGCTTCTTCCGCGACGCCTTCCCGCACGTGGTCGCCCTGCTCGACGACGCCGTCCAGCTCGCGGCCTCGGCCCCGGGGGAGTCGCCGGAGGAGAACTTCGTCAAGGCGCACATCGAGGCCGACGTCGCCGGGCACGGCGACGCGCGCCGGGCCTCGCTGCGCGTGTTCGGCTCCAAGCCGGGCGCCTACGGGGCCGGCATCCTCCCGCTCATCGACAGCCGGAACTGGCGCGACGACCGCGACCTCGCCGAGGTCTACGCGGTCTGGGGCGGCTACGCGTACGGCCGCGGCGTCGACGGCATCGAGGCGCGGGCCGACATGGAGGGCGCGTACAAGCGGATCAGCGTCGCGGTCAAGAACACCGACACGCGCGAGCACGACATCGCGGACTCGGACGACTACTTCCAGTACCACGGCGGCATGGTGGCGACCGTGCGCGCCCTCACCGGGAAGGCACCCGCGGCGTACGTCGGCGACAGCACGAACCCGGACGCCGTGCGCACCCGGACGCTGAGCGAGGAGACCGCGCGGGTGTTCCGGGCCCGGGTCGTCAACCCGCGCTGGCTCGCGGCGATGCGCCGGCACGGCTACAAGGGCGCGTTCGAGCTCGCGGCCACCGTCGACTACCTCTTCGGCTTCGACGCCACCGCCGGGGTCGTGGCCGACTGGATGTACGAGAAGCTGGCCGAGTCCTACGTGTTCGACCCGGACAACCACAAGTTCCTGACGGAGTCGAACCCCTGGGCGCTGCACGGGATCGCCGAGCGGCTGCTGGAGGCGGCCGACCGGGGCCTGTGGGAGCACCCCGAGCAGTCCACTCTGGACGGTCTGCGCGAGGTGTACCTCCAGACGGAGGGCGACCTCGAGGACGTGTAGCTGCTTCGGCGGGCCGCGACCGTTAGCTGCTTCGGCGGGCCGCGACCGCGACGGTGCTGTAGACGACCGGGAACGCGTCGGGGATCGCCCGGCCCACCTTCGCCAGGACGCCGGCGAGGGTCTCGGCCGGGAGCCGGTTCACGCCGCCGGAGGTGGACACCTGCTCGAGCCACTCGTCGCGGGTGTAGTCGCGCCGCCACGGGAACGTCCACGGCTCCGGCTCGCCGAAGCCGCCCGCCGTGCGCATCCCCTCGGCGGCCCGGTCGGCGAGGGGGCGGTACGCCTCGCCGCCGAACGAGAACCGGGCCGCCACCGGGATCGGGATGTGCTCGCGCAAGGCGTTCCCGGTGGCCTCGGCGACCTCCGGCGGCGGCTCGACGCCGTTCCAGAACAGCGCGAGCAGGCCGCCCGGCCGCAGCGCCCGCGCCGCCGTGGCCGCGCCCCCGACCGGCTCGACCCAGTGCCAGGTCTGCCCGGCGACGACGGCGTCGAAGGCGCGCCCGGCCGGGTCCCACGCCTCGATCCTCGCCACCTCGACCTCGAGCCCCTGCCGGCGCGCCACCTCGGCCATGCGCGGATCGGGGTCGACGCCGAGCACCGAGCACCCGGCGGCCTGCAGCTGCCGCGCGACGATCCCGGTGCCGCAGCCGACGTCGAGCACCGTCCGGCCGGGGCTGCCGGCGAGGATGCGCTCGATCAGCGCGGCGGGGTATCCGGGGCGGGCGCGGTTGTAGCGCTCGGCGTCGGCGCCGAAGGACTCCGCGACCGCCCGCTGCTCATGCGGGTGCTCCGGTGACGGTAGAGTGGGCATGCGCCCACCTTAATGGGCAAGCGCCCACTAGGCAATGGAGGGTTGCACACGTGCCGACCGGGGTGGCCATCCGCGACGTCCGCGAGCAGCTGTTCGCCGCCGCCGACCGCATCCTGCTGCGCGACGGCCCGAGCGGCCTGACCAGCCGCGCGGTGACGACCGAGGCGGCGGTCGCCAAGGGCGTGCTGCACAAGCACTTCGCCGACTTCGACGCGTTCCTGGCCGAGTTCGTGCTCGACCGCGCGCACCGCATGGCGCCGCAGGCCGAGGCGCTGCGGTCCGCGGCGGGCGGCGGCACCGTCGCCGGCAACGTTGCCGACGCGCTCATCGGCGTCTTCGGCTCGGTCGCGGTCGCCATCGTCGCCCTGATCACCTTCCGCGACGAGCTGCGCGCCCGGCTGCGCGACACGTGGCCGGCCGGCGTGCCGGTGCTCACCGACGCCGCCGTCATGCTCGGCGACTACCTGGCCGCCGAGCGCGACCTGGGCCGCCTCGCGCCCGGCGCCGACCCGCAGACCCTGGGCGCGATGCTCATCGGCTCCGCGCACCTGCTCTTCGCCGACCGCACCGGGCCGTCCCCGGGTCGTGCGGCGGTCGAGCGGGCGGTCCGTGGCGTGCTCGACCTGGTCCCCGGGTGAGCCGGCTCTTCGCCGGCCGCACCGGGCCGTCCCCGGACCTCGACCTGGTCCCCGGGGTGAACCGGCCCGCGCAGATATTCACATTCCTCGTTTAACCGGCTACCCTCCCCGGCGGGAGCCGCGCGCGTTGACATGGTCCGTCCGAATGTCAGCCGCGTCGCCGCCGCGCCCGGACGCGCGACGGCGGCAGCGCACCCCCGAGGAGTACCGATGCAACTTTCATCGACCGCCCGGCGCCTCGCGGTCGGGGCCCTCGTCGTGGTCACCGCCGCCCTGGGCCTGACCGTGCTCGACCGGCCCACTTCGGCCGCCGCGCACGGCTCGCTCACCGATCCCCCGTCCCGCAACTACGGCTGCTGGGCCCGCTGGGGCTCCGACTTCCAGAACCCGCACATGGCCGACACCGACCCGATGTGCGCCCAGGCCTGGCAGGCCAACCCGAACACGATGTGGAACTGGAACGGCCTCTACCGCGAGGGCGTCGCCGGCAACCACCAGGCCGCGATCCCCGACGGGCAGCTGTGCAGCGGAGGCCGTACGCAGAACGGCTTCTACGCCTCCCTGGACACCGTCGGCCCGTGGGTCGCCGCGACGAAGCCGAACAAGTTCACGCTCACGCTGACCGACCAGGCCCAGCACGGCGCGGACTACCTGCTCATCTACATCACCAAGCAGGGCTTCGACCCGGCCACTCAGCCGCTGACCTGGAACAGCCTGGAGCTTCTCCAGCGCACCGCCCGGTACGCGCCCGCGCCGCAGTACCAGGCGGAGGTCGACGCCGGCACCCGCACGGGCCGGCACGTGATCTACACGATCTGGCAGGCCAGCCACCTGGACCAGTCGTACTACCTGTGCAGCGACGTCATCTTCACCGGCACCGGCGGCGGGACGGGCTCACCGTCGGCCTCGCCCTCGAAGTCCCCGTCGGCGTCCGCCTCGCCGTCGCGCTCCGCGAGCACCTCGCCGTCGGCCAGCCGCTCGGCGTCCGCCTCCGCCTCGGCCTCGACCCCGCCGGTCACCGGCGCGTGCGCCGCGACCTTCACGAAGACGTCGGAGTGGGCGGGCGGCTTCGGCGCGGACGTGAAGGTCACCGCCGGCTCGGCGGGCATCAGCACCTGGACGGTGAAGATGACCTTCGCCAACGGCCAGACCGTGAGCAGCTACTGGAACGCCACGCTGACGAGCAGCGGCTCCACGGTCACCGCGGTCAACGCGAGCTACAACGGCCGGCTGAGCGCGGGGCAGAGCACGAGCTTCGGGTTCAACGGCACCTGGACGGGCACGAACAACCCGCCGGCGCTGACGTGTAGCGCGGCGTAGCGCTCGTTCAGCGGATCCAGTGGTCGTACGGGTGGCGGCCGGGCCGGAACCCGGTCGCCTCCGCGAGCGCGGCGGCGTCGGCGAACCCGGCCGCCACCGCCTCGGGCCGGTGCGCGTCGCTGCCGAAGCTCACGGCGGCGCCACCGGCCTCGCGCCACCACCGCAGCAGCGTCGGCTCGAGCGTGCGGCGGGTGTTGATCTCCAGCGCGCGGGACTGCCCGGCGAGGGTCTTCAGCACCTGCCGCACCTCGTCCTCGTAGTCCTCGATGCGGAACACGTGGCCCTCGGGCACGTACCGCACCGGGTAGTCCAGGTGCGTGAGCGTCGAGAAGTCGCCGAAGGACTCCAGCATGCGCACGACCTCGGCGAAGTAGTCGCGCAGCACCTCGGCGACGCCCCGGGAGCCGTACTCGTCCTCGACGAGCCGATCCTCGTCGCCCACGCGCACCGAGTGCAGCGAGCCGATCACCCGCTCGAACGGCGCGCTCGCGAGCAGCGCGGCGGCCGGCTCGGCGAACCAGTGCGGCTCGCCGAGCTCGACCCCGGTGATGATGCGCAGCGACGGGTACCTCGCGCGGCACCGCTCGATCGCCGCCAGGTAGCCGTCCACGTCCAGCGGCGGCGGGGCCAGGTGCGCCGGGCCGGCCATGTGCGGGGTCCACCGCTGCGGCACCGTGTCCGGGTCCACCGTCCACGACACGAAGTCGGTGTGCTCGGTGAACGCGATCGCCGGCAGGCCGAGCTGGACCGCCCGCGCGCACGAGCCCTCCATGTCGCCGGTGTCGGTGTCCCAGGAGAACTGGGAGTGCGTGTGCAGGTCGGCGGGAAGCTGGCTCACGCGCTCATGCTACGGCCGGGCTCAACTACGGCCTGGCGAGGATCTCGCCGTGCAGCAGGGACATCCAGCCGTCGGGATCGCCCGCCCACTGCTTCCAGCCCTCGGACAGCCGGTCCAGCTCCTCCTGCGCCACCCCGGCCGCAAGCGCCTGCCGGGCCATCGCCGACTCCTGCACCCGGTCGGCCCACATCCCGCCCCACCACGCGCGGTCCTGCTCGTCGGCGAAGCACCAGGTGCTCGACGTCGCGGTCACGTCGGTGAACCCGGCCGCGTGCGCCCAGGCCAGCAGCCGCCGGCCGGCGTCCGGCTCGCCGCCGTTGGCGCGGGCCATCCGCTGGTACAGGGCCATCCAGTCGTCGAGCTCGGGCGGCTGGGGGGTACCACGTGAACGCCGCGTAGTCGCTGTCGCGCACGGCCACGTAGCCGCCGGGCTTGCACACGCGGCGCATCTCGCCCAGGGCCGCCACCGGGTCGGCGACGTGCTGCAGCACCTGGTGGGCGTGCACCACGCAGAACGTGTCGTCGGGGAACGGCAGCGCGTGCACGTCGCCGAGCACCACGTCGGCGTTCTCCACCCCGGCGAGCCCCTCCCGGGCCACCCCGACCGCCTCCTCGTTGACCTCGAGCGCGGTGACGTGCGCGACGCGCGCGGCCAGGTCGCGGGTGATGGTGGCCGGACCGGCCCCGACGTCGAGCACGCGCATCTTCTCGATGAGCACCGGCAGCAGGTAGGCGGCGGAGTTCTCGGCGGTGCGCCAGCGGTGGGAGCGCAGCACCGACTCGTGGTGCCCGTGGGTGTACACGTTCGTAGGCATGCTCGTACGCTAGTCCCGCCTTCTCAAACTTCGGAACGACTATCTCGAATAATGAGATAGCGCCATGACCGGATCGGTCCGCTTCGAGCCCGGCCCGGCCCTGGCTCAACCGGCGGGACGCGCGCAGGATCGACGGCATGAGAAGCGCACTGCTCGTCATCGACATCCAGGAGTCCTTCCGGCAGCGCCCCAGCTGGGCGGACATCTCCAACCCCGGCATCGCCGCCACGGTCGCCCCGCTCATCGCCGACGCCCGCGAGCGCGGCGACCTCGTCGTGTGGGTGCTGCACGCCGAGCCCGGCACCGGCAACGTCTTCGACCCGCAGCGCGGCCACCTGCGCTACCTCGAGGGCCTCGAGCCGCGGCCCGGCGAGCCCGAGCTGGTCAAGACCAGCCGCAACGCGTTCACCACCACGGGCCTGCAGCAGCTGCTCACCACCGAGGGCATCCGGCACCTGATCGTCACCGGCATCCAGACCGAGCAGTGCTGCGAGACCACCGCCCGCGTCGCCGCCGACCTCGGCTACGACGTCACCTTCGTCACCGAGGCGACCGCGACGTTCCCGATCGCCCACCGCGACCCGGGCGGCCCGGCGCTGAGCACCGAGGACGTCATCGCGCGCACGGAATATGCTCTGGCCGGCCGCTTCGCCACCATCGCCACCGTCAAGGAGGTTCTCGCGCGGTGAGGATCGTCTTCCTGCTCGTGCCGCAGGTGCACCTGCTCGACCTGGCCGGCCCCGCACAGGTGTTCTCCACCGTGCGCGACCTCGGCCTCGGCTACGAGCTGCACTACGTGGCCGAGCGGGAGGAGGTGCCCACGGCGCAGGGCCTGCCCCTGCGCGCCCGGACCGGCTGGCCGCCGCTCACCCGCGACGACCTCATCCTCGTCCCCGGCTGGCGCGCGAGCCGGCTGGGCGAGCACGGCCGGCTGACCGGATCGACCCGGGCCAGGATCGCCGGCCACCACGCCGGCGGCGGGACGGTCGCGAGCGTCTGCGCCGGCGCCGACGCGCTGGGCCAGGCCGGTCTGCTCGACGGCCGCCGCTGCACGACGCACCACGGGCTCCAGGACCACCTCGCGCGGCGTTACCCGAACGCCCGCGTGGTTCGCGACGTGCTCTACGTCGTGGACGAGCGGGTCGTCACCTCGGCCGGCATCGCCAGCGGCATCGACCTGGCGCTGCACCTGGTGGCGACCCGCCACGGCCCGGCCGTGGCCGCCCAGGTGGCCCGGGAGATGGTCGTCTACGCCCGCCGCAACGGCGACGAGCGCCAGCACAGCGCGATGCTGCGCCACCGGGACCATCTGAGCGATGTCGTCCACCGCGTACAGGACGTCATCGACGGCCGCTTCGCCGAGCGCCTGCCGCTGCGCGACCTCGCGGTGGCGGCCGGGGTGAGCGAGCGGACCCTGACCCGCGCGTTCGGCGAGGCGACCGGATTGACCCCGCTGCGCTATCAGCAGCTGCTGCGCCTCGAGCGGGCCGAGCACCTCATCGGCCACGGCGCGACGGTCGAGGCCGCCGCCCGCGCCGCCGGGTTCGAGGACGCGCGCATGCTGCGGCGCCTGAGGGCTAGAGCGTAAGCCGCCGTCGGCCTGTTCGTCGACGCGTGCGTGCCGCGGCGCCTGAGGGCAAGGGCTTGCGTGGCGCCTTCTGCGTGGCGCCTTCTGCGTGGCGCCTTCTGCGGGGCGCCTTCTGCGTGGCGCCTTCTGCGTGGCGCCTTCTGCGTGGCGCCTTCTGCGGGGCGCCTTCTGCGGGGCGCCTTCTGCGGGGCGGCGTCTTCTGTGCGGCGTCTTCTGTTCGTTGACGGGTGCGTGCTGCGGTGCCTGAGGGTCAGGGCATGCGGCGCCGTCAACCTAGTTGATGAAAGTCGGCCCGCCGAGCCGAAATCAACCTGGTTGACGAAAATCAACATGGCGCGTCGACATCGACGTGCCGGATGCACATCCACATGCCTGGCGGGCATCAAACGAAACGGCCGCCGGATGGCATCCGGCGGCCGTTCCCTGGTGCGGCGGTGTTACGGGTTGATCGTGAGCGTGAACGTGCTGGTCGTGTTCCTGATGTTCTCGGCGTTCCCGGAGAACGTCAGGTGGTTGAACGTCGCCGAGCCGACCGCCGGGCCCTGACCGGGCTCGGGCATCTCGTTGACCCAGATGCCGATGCCGGACTTGGCGTCGAACGCGTCACCGCTCCGCTTGGCGCCGGAGATGCTGATGTTGGTGAACACCGTGTCCGTCACCGGGTTCTCCGGCGAGGAGCCGGTGTACTTCGTCTGGAACATGATGCCGGAGTACGTCGGGTCGACGATGTCCACATCGGACACCCGGATCCCGCGGAACACCTTCGAGGCCGAGAAGACCCAGATGGCGCCGAAGGCCTGCTGGCCCCAGAAGTGGCCACCGTCGCGGACGAGCGACACGTTCTGGATGTTGGTCGGCTGGGTGCCGAAGCCCACGAACGGGTAGCCGAAGTCCAGCGAGCTGATCGTGATGGCCGAGTACGTCAGCATGTCCGCGATGTACATGTTGCGGAACGTGTTGTTGTACCCGCCGTAGACCGCGAGGCCGGCCGCGCGCCAGGTGAGCGTCGCGGACAGGTTCTCCCACAGGTTGTCGTGGTTGCCCACCGAGCCGCCGCCGTCGGTCGCCGAGAACAGCGCGAACGAGTCGTCACCGGTGGAGCGGGCGTCGATGTTGTTCAGGTGGGTGTTGGTCGTGTCGTTGGTGAAGTTGATGCCGTCGGCGAACGTGTCCCGGATGCGGCTGTTGGAGATGTTGATGCCGCTGTTGTGCACGCCCCAGTACATGCAGACCGTGTGCTCGACCCAGACGTTGTCGATCGTCAGGTTCTGGTTGTCCTTCAGCTCGCCCCACACCTTGCCGGGGCCGTCGATGCGCTCGACGTAGTTGCCGAAGAAGGCCAGGTTCTTGAACGTCGAGCCGTTTGCTGAGGTCGCGACCCGGAAGCCGGCGTCGGTGTTCTGCTGGTCCTGCGGCGTGGTGAACTTCGTGTACCACGGGCCGGCCCCGACGACCTGGATCGCCTTGCTGTTGATGTCGAACTTGCCGGTGGTGACGTAGGTGCCCGCCGGCAGGTAGACGCCGACCGCGGTGCTGCTCTGGGTCGCGGTGTTGAAGGCGTTCTGCACGTCCTGCTGGGTGAAGCCGGCCGGGGTGATGTACGTGGCCGGGTTCGGGTTGGCGATCGGGGCGACCTGCTCGGTGTTGATGAAGTCGACCGCGATGTTGCCGCCGTTGGCCGCGTCCTTCTGCAGCTTGATGGTGCTGCCGGCGTTGACCGTGCTGTCCAGCATCACGTTGGCCTCGTCGTAGATGTGACGGGGGCCGGTGCCGGGGGAGTTGGTCGGCGACGCCTCGTTGCCGTAGAGCCACGAGTACTTCGACGTCAGCGAGATCGCCTTGGCGAAGGAGCCGTTGACGTAGACGTTGATCGACGACGTGGTGCCGTCCGGGATCGAGAACCGCACGACCACCGTGTTGGTGCTCTGCCGCGTGGTCCACTGCACGTACTGCCCGGTCCCGTTCAGCGTGACCGCCTTGCGGCCCGACGCCTCGCCGGCGAGGTCACCGATGGTGCGGTTCGGCCCGACGACCTGCGCGCCGCCGCCGACGGTGCCGTCCTCGGCCTCGTACATGTCGTAGGGCATGTTCGCGCCGCGCCCGACGAACAGCGGGTTGTCGCTGGTGTTGTTGGCCTGCTTGACCGACAGCTCGTTGGTGTCCGCGGCGAGGACGGTGGTGACCGTGTACTTGCCGTTGACCGCGGTCCACGTGCCGAGCGTGACGACCGGGGAGCTGGCGCCGGCGGCGAGCGTCCCGGTGTACGAACCCGTCAGCGTCTTGACCGTGGCGCCGGCGTTGTCCTTCAGCGTCAGGGTGATGCCGTGCGCGCCCGAGCCGCTGGCCTGGGTGCCCTGGTTCTTGATGACGACGCTGAAGGTGACCGTGTTGCCCGCGGACGGGTTCGACGGCGACCAGGCCACCGGGGCGGCGACCAGGTCCGAGGACTGCACCGGCTGCACCACGAGGTTCGAGCCGCTGGTGAACGAGTTGTTGGCCTCGTTGGTCTCGATGACCGAGTTGCTCTCGTCGACCTTCGCGCTCACCGTGTACGTGCCCGCGGTGCGCGGCCCGATGTTCGCGGTGAACGTGCCCTGCGCGCCGGCGGCGAGGCCGGTCACGTTGGCGGTGCCGGCCAGGACGGTGCCCTGGGCGGTGCCGAGGTAGAAGTTGACGTTGGTCGCGCCCGAGGCGGCCGTGCCCGCGTTCTTCACCGTGGCGGTCAGGCTCACCGAGTCGGTCTCGACGGGCGAGGCCGGCGAGGACGAGATCGCGGTCACCTGGAGGTCCGGGTTCGGCGCCGCGGCCCCGAAGATCTGGAACTCGGCGATCTGGCCCGACGGGGCGCCGGTGTTCGAGTTGATCTTCAGCTGGACGTCCGCGACCCGGGCCGAGACGGTGATGTCGACCGAGTTGCCGGTGGCCGGGTCGAAGCGGTAGTCCGCCGCCGAGACCAGGTTGGTGAACCCGGTCGCGCTCTGCTCGCGGCCGAGGACCTGGATGTTCTGGGTCCGCGCGCCCCACGCGCTGCTCGGGTCGAGCTTGAGCGTGATCTTGGTGATGTCGTTGTTCGAGCCGAGCTTCGCGGTCAGGGTCGCCGGGAAGCCGGCCGCGCCCTCCCAGTACGTGGTGACGCTGTTGTCGTTGGCGTTGGCCGGCACGAAGGTGAAGACCGAGCCGCTGGCCTCGACCGGCTTGCCCAGCGCCACGTTGGTCCCCGGCGGCGGGTTGCCGGTGCCGGTACGGGTGACCGTGTTGCTGGCCGCGGAGGCGTTGCCGGCGGCGTCGCGGGCCTTCACGTAGTACGACACCGTGGCCGTGTCCGGCTGGTTGTCCGTGTAGGTCAGCACGTTGCCCGCGACGGAGCCGCGCAGCGAGTTGTTCGCGTAGACGTCGTACCCGGCGATGGAGCCGCTGTTGTCGGTCGAGGCGGTCCAGGTCAGCTTGATCTGGCCGCTGGCCGGCGTGGTGTAGGCCAGGTTGCCGGGCGCGGTCGGCGCCTGGGTGTCGGGGTTGGTGCCGGTGCGGGTCACCGTGTTCGAGTTCGCCGACTGGTTGCCGGCGGCGTCGCGGGCCTTGACGTAGTACGCGACCGTCGCGGTGTCGGGCTGCATGTCGGTGTACGTCAGGATGTTGCCCGCCACGCTGGTGCGCAGGGCGCCGTTGGCGTAGATGTCGTACCCGGCGATGGAGCCGCTGTTGTCGGTCGAGGCGGTCCAGGTCAGCTTGATCTGGCCGCTCGCCGGCTGGGTGTAGGTGAGGTTGCCCGGGGCCGTCGGCGCCTGGGTGTCACCGGTCGTGGGGCCGTACACCTCCAGCTCCGAGAGCTGCGCGGCCGCCCAGCCGGTGTTCGCGGTGATGTTGACCCGCACGTACCGGGTGGTCGTCTGCGTGAACGGGATCGTCACGGTGTTGCCCGTGCCCGGCGCGAAGGTGTACGCGTTGCTCGCCACGATGTCCGAGAACGAGCTGCCGGTGGTGCTGCCCTGCACGGACAGCGTCTCGGTGCGCGCGCCCCAGGCGGCGGGGAGCTTCAGCACCACGGAGCTGACGGGCACCGCGGAGCCGAGGTCGACCTGCAGCCACTGCGGGAAGGCGCCGGAGCTCTCCCAGTAGGTGTCCTGGTTCGAGTCGCCGCCGTTGCCGGGGACGTACTGCGCGTTCTGGCTGCTGGCCGAGAACGTCTTGCCCGCGGCCAGGTTGGTGCCGGTGGTGGACACGCCGTAGATCTCGAACTCGGAGATCTGCGCCGCGGGCCAGCCGGTGTTGGCCGAGAAGTTCAGCCGCACGTACCGGGTGGTCGTGGCGTTGAAGCTGATCGTGACCGTGTTGTGGGAGGCCGGGTTGAACACGTATCCGGTCGAGCCGACGATCGTGGAGAAAGTCGTCCCGTCGGGGCTGCCGGTCACGGTCAGCGTCTCGGTGCGGGTCGCCCAGGCGGTGTCGTCGGGCAGCTTCAGCTTGATCTGGTCGATGCTCTTGGCGCTGCCGAGGTCGATCTGGGCCCACTGCGGCCAGGAGTTGTTGGCGCTCTCCCAGTAGCTGGCCTGGTTGCCGTCGTTGATGTTGCCGATGCCGTTCGCGCCGTTGGTGCTGCTGGAGGTGGCGGGGCGGCCGCTGGCGAGGTTGGGGCCGCCGGCGGCCTGCGCCGGCAGCGTCTGCGCCGTCACGGCGACGAGGGTGGCCACGGCGAATGCCGCGAGCACCCTTCGCGTCACGAGCCTTCTGCTCATCGGGATCCTTCTCAATGCGTCTGAGCGGGGTGATCGGTGCGGGGTGGCGGCGAGTTCGACCTGCTCTTGTGTTGGTGGACGGCAAGAGGCTTTGGCGGGGGTCGGCGTCGGTGTTCGCTGGGCGCTTCCCGCGCGCGGGCGGGATTGGCGGTGCGCCGGCAGGCGGCCACGGGGGTTTGTGCTCATCTGTGGGGTCAGCAGGTGGTGAAGCGCGGCCGCGTGGGTGGTCCGCGACCGTGCGGCGACGTGCCCCTCTGCACGGCAACCCTCTCCGTAGGCGGGTGGTGGGCGATCGAGCCGCGTTGGCGGTTCGGCTGCGATCGAGTTGCGGAGAGTAGCGAAAGTCTGTCTGACGCTTGTAGGAATCTTGCACTGCGTTGCGCCAAATGTTGCAGACAAGCTACCGGCAAGTCAACGGTCATCGCTCGCACTCTTGAGTTGTGTGGCATCCCGTTCGATTGACGCGTTGGAATCTGCGCGGGTGGTTGGCCCTGTCCCGCCGGGTTTCGAAACGTTGACGATTCGTTGCCCACGGGTCTGGTGCAGCCGGGATGTTTCATGGTTGATTCGTCGGACGGACCACGAGTGAGCCGCGTCGATGCGCTGCTCCCGGCCCCGGGCCCTTCGGCAAGGCCCCGTGCGCCGAATCCGGTCCGCCGTGTGTTCACGTCGTTGGCGCCGCAGGAGTCGGCGCGCGCGTGCTGGAGCCCCAGGGGTGAGCCGATGGTGAGCAAGGAACGCGCGGGCGCCGGATCCGCGGAGGAGCCCACCGACCAGCTGGCCCTGCGCCGCACCAACCTGACGAGAACCCTGCGCCACATCAGGAGGAACGGCCCGAGGTCCAGGGCCGCCATCGCCGCCGCGACGGGCCTGCACAAGGCGACGGTGTCGAGCCTGGTGGACGAGCTGCTGACCCGCCGCCTGGTGCGGGAGATCGGAGCCGACTCCTCGGGCGCCGCCCGCCCGGCCCGCGGGATCGCCCTGAGCCCGGACGTGGGCGCCATCGGCATCGAGATCAACGTCGACTACCTGGCCGTCCACGGCGCCGACCTGACCGGCCGCACGGTGATCGAGAAGCGCGTGAGCTTCGACGCCATGCACCGCGACGTGGAGCGCTGCCTCGAGGACCTGACGGAGGCCGCGAGGCGTTCCGTGGCCGAGCTGGTGCGGCGGGGCGTGACGCCGGTCGGCCTGACGGTGGCGGTGCCGGGCCTGGTGGACGTGGCCCGAGGGGTCGTGGTGCTGGCCCCGAACCTGGGCTGGCGGGACGTCCCGGTGGCGGCGAGACTGGCGCACGGCCTGGCGCCGGGCCTGTGGGTCGGCGTGGACAACGACGCCAACCTGGCCGCGCTGGCCGAGTACACCGGGGGCGTGGCGGCCGGCACCGACGACCTCGTGTACCTGACCGGCGAGGTGGGCGTCGGCGGCGGGGTGATCGTGAACGGCCACCTGCTCAGGGGCGCCGACGGCTTCTCGGGCGAGGTGGGCCACCTGCCGGTGGAGCCGGGCGGCACCCCCTGCGGCTGCGGCCGGGCCGGCTGCTGGGAGACCAAGGTGGGCCTGGCCGAACTGGTCCGCAAGGCCACTCCGGACGAGGCCTACGGCCGCTCGGACGACCCCGTCCCGGACCCGCAGGAGCGCATCGCCGAGATCAGCCGCCGCCTGCAACGCGGCGACGAGGCGGCGACGCGGGCCGTGGAGGAGGTGGGCCGCTGGCTGGGCCACGGCGGCGCGATCCTGGTCAACCTCTTCAACCCGAGGGTGATCGTCCTGGGCGGCTACTTCGCCGAGCTGGCCGACCATCTCATCCCCGCGGCCCAGGCGAACCTGGCACGCCTGGCGGTGGCGTCAACGGCCGCGAGATGCCACTTCGTAGCGTCCCACCTGGGCTTCACAGCAGCCGCCCGCGGCGGCGCGGGCGTGGTGGTGGAGCGCATGATCGAGGACCCGACGGCGGTGACGCTGACCCCCGCACAACCCCAGCCGGGTGGCGGCCCGCGCCCGCTTCTCCTGGCCGGCCCCTGATCCACATCGCTCTGTTTTCGCCGGGGTTCAAAATTGTCGTCGGGGGTTCGTTGGAGGGTATTGTTTGAGCGGTCTGGTATCGCGGATTCGGCGGCATTTCCGGCACGGTCGGAGCGTCCCGGAAATGCGATATGGTTCGACGGTGAGGTGTGGTCCGCGGTTTGCGGATCGGGCTGGGCCGGGGGCGGATGCGTCTCCATACCGGCGTCGTTGCCGCCGCGGCGCTCGGCGGTAGGCGGGGTGGTCGACTCGCGAACCACCACCGCCCGCCTCCTTCGTTCGCGGGCGGCGGCTGCTCCGGCTGTTGAAATGCAGTGACCGCGTTGGGCTGTTCGGGGGCGGTCGGGTCGGGTGTGGTTGCTTTGTGGGGTGCGGTGGTGGGGGTTCTGGGCTGTTCGGGGGCGGTGGGCTCGGGTGTGGTTGCTTTGTGGGGTGCGGTGGTGGGAGTTCTGGGCTGTTCGGGTGTGGTCGGTTCGGGTGCGGTTGCGTTGCGGGGTGCAGCGGCGGGGGTTGCTGGCGAGGTGCCGCCGTGGATGCGGCGCAGCTTCGCGGCGTGCCGCTGCGCGAGTCCCCAATCGCGATGCTGGGCGTGTTCGCGCCGGAACTGCTCAGCGGCGGGCGAGTAGTTCCGGCGCCGGCTCCGATCCCGCATGGCAGCTATTTCACTTCGCGTGAAAAACTGCAGCTGACCCATGCCGAGAATTATCCCAGAATTGACCCGAAAACCCGACCTAAGGCCGCACCCGATCGCAAATAGCGCACACTTTGCTCTTGCCGCCGAATGCGCCCACGAATCGCGAAGCCAACAACGCCGGGACTGACGATCGCGTATCCGCGCAACGTGGGAACCGGGAGTGGCGATTGTGTATCAGCGCAGCGTGGGACAGCGGCTGAGGAGTGCCTCGAGAAGAACGACGAGCTCAGCGCCGCGTGTGCGCCGTCGTCGTGCATTAGCACATGCTCGTTTCTCGGCTCGCTGGCGACAAAGGCGCAGACGTCCAGGCCCGCTGCGCACCACGAACGGGTGGTGGCGCGAGCGCAGGGCTCGGATGGCTCCCGTGGCGCGTCCGCGCGCTTCTACCCCGGCCTGCTCGAGGCCGCGGACGCCCCGCCCCGGGGCCTGTTCGGCCGGGACTGCGTTCGTCTGGCGTGCGTGTGCCTCGAGGGTGGGCCGGTCTCAGGCGACTCCGGCCGGCCGGAACTGCACCGACACGCGCGGGCCGACTGCGCGGGCCGTCTTGGGTACGCAATGCTCCCAGGTCCGCTGGCAGGAGCCGCCCATCACCACCAGGTCGCCGTGGCCGAGTGGGAAGCGGACGCTGTCTCCGCCGCCGCGGGGCCGCAGCAGAAGTGCGCGCGGGGAGCCGAATGACACGATCGCCACCATCGTGTCGAAGCGGGCTCCTCGTCCGATGGTGTCGCCGTGCCAGGCGACGCTGTCGCGCCCGTCGCGATACAGGCACATGCCGGCGGTCATGAAGGGCTCGCCGAGTTCCTCCACGTAATGCGCCGTGAGCCGGCGCCGGGCCTCTGTCAGCAGCGGGTGCGGGAGCGTCTCCTCGGCGGGATACCACCGCAGCAGGCGGGGGACGTCGACCACGTCGTCATACATCTTGCGCCGCTCCGCTCGCCAGTCCACCTCGTGCAGGAGCGTCTGCAGGATGGCGTCGGACCCGAGCACCCAGCCCGGCAGGTGATCGACCCACGCGCCGCGGCTCAGGTGGTGGCGGGTGACCTGCCCGGTCAGCGACCCGAGCGAGGGGCCGGCGACGTCGAACATCGACGGCTGATACGCGAGGTCAATCATGGCTTCGAGTCTACCGGAGTTCGAACACTAGTACGAGCGCAATCCGCCGAACGGGTTGGGGATTTACAGTATGTCGATGTGGTCGTCACGCAAGGTTGATCGGGGTTCGGTTCCGTTCGGCTGTCCGGCCGTGATCAGGGACGATGCGGCGCCCCGTCCCCGTGCCGCGGCCGAGGGCGAGCCGGTGAGGCCAGGCGATGGCGGCCCGCGTCCGAGCGCTGCCGCGAGCGCGGGCAACGAGGGCATGAGCGGCGGGGCCGTGAGCGATGAGGACGTGCGCGGCGGGGGAGTGGGCGCCGGCCGCGTGAGCGGTCAGGACGTGAGCGGTCAGGACGTGGGCAGCGGGGGAGTGGTCCGCGGTGACGACGGAGTGTGGCACGTGTGCGGGCACGCGGCCGGGCGGGCCGTCCTGCGCAGTGCCGACACCGTGCAGGCGGGGCTCGGCGTGGAGACGGTGGAGAAGCTGCCGCCCAGCATTCGCCGGCCCGTGCTCTATCGGGATGGGGCGGAGCATCGGGAGTACCGTCGGCAAACCGCGAAGTTCTTCACCCCGCGCCGCGTGGACGAGCACTATCGCGGGCTCATGGTCGAGATCGCCGAACGGCAGCTCGACGTCCTGCGCCGCGACGGGGAGGCCGAGCTCTCCACGCTCAGCTTCCGGCTCGCGATCGACGTGGCCGCCGCCGTGATCGGGCTGACCGAGAGCCGCCCGGGCATCGACGCGCGGCTGGAGCGCTTCTTCCCGGAGAAGTTCGGCCGCCCGGGGTTCACGAGCCTTGCCGGCCTGCGGTGGTTCCTGCGCCAGAACGTGCAGTTCCTCGGGATCTACCTCAAGGACGTGCGCCCCGCGATCCGCCCCCGCCGCCGGGCCCGACGCGACGACCTGATCTCGCACCTGCTGGACGAGGGCTGCCGCGACGGCGAGATCCTGGGCGAGGTGATCACGTTCGCGGCCGCGGGCATGGTGACCACGCGGGAGTTCATCAACCTGGCCGCCTGGCATCTCTTCACAGACCAGGACCTGCGCCAACGGTACCGTCACAGCCCCGAACCCGCGCGCCACGCCATCCTGCACGAGCTGCTGCGCCTGGAGCCGGTGGTCGGCAACCTCAAGCGCCGCGCCACGGCCCCGATCACCGTGCCCGACGGCGAGCGCACCGTGACGATCCCGGCCGGCGCCGTCATCGACGTGGCCGTGCACGCCGCCAACCTCGACCCCGCCGCCGTGGGCCCGGACCCGTGCGCCGTCCGCCCGTCCCGGCCCCTGGCGCAGGGCGTGGCCCCGGCGGCGCTGTCGCTCGGCGACGGCGCGCATCGCTGCCCCGGCGCGTACGTCGCCATCCAGGAGTCCGACATCTTCCTCACGCGCCTGTTCGCGCTTCCGGGCCTGCGCATGACCAGCCCGCCGAGGGTGACGATGAAGCCGGACATCAGCGCGTACGAGCTGCGAGGCCTCCGCATCGCCGTCGACCGCCCCTGACGCGGCCTCCGGCCCCGCGATCGCTCCTGGCTCGACTCCAACCCCGCGATCGCTCGTGACTCGGCTTCGAGCTCGTGATCGCTCCCGGCTCGGCTTCGAGCTCGTGATCGCTCCCGGCTCCGCTTCGAGCCCGTGATCGCTCCCGACCCGGCTTCGAGCCCGCGACCGCCCAGACTCGTCTCCGATCCCGCGACCCGCCGCGAGATCCGGGCCGGCGGCGAGCGGCCCTGTTCTCGTTCGGTGTTGAACGATTCGCCCATGGTGATGGCCCGGGGTGACGCGCGGCGTGAATGCCCGTATCGTGAGAGCGGCTCGAATGTTGGAAGGTGTTGAGCCGATGAGTCCCGCCGATCGTTTCGCCGTGTTCCCCGAATTCAACGTGACCGTCGAGCCGTTGCCCAACCAGGCGCTGCGCGTGCGCGTCGCAGGCGAAGTGACGCTGGAGAACGTGGGCGAGCTGCGCACGGTGCTCTTCCGCGCCATCGACGACGTCCGCGCCCGTGCCGTCGAGGTCGACATGAGCCTCGTGACCTTCATCGACTCGACCGGCATCGGCAAGCTCGTCAGCGCGCGCGCCCACGCCATCACGAACAACAGCGACCTGTGGATCGTGAACCCCAGCCCGGGGGTGCGCCGCGTTCTGAGCCTCCTCGGCCTGATGGAGATCCTGGGCACCCCGACCGGCACGAGCGGCTGGGCCCCGCCGAAGTCCGCCTGAGGATTCCCAACGCGCGTGAACGAGGCCGAGCGCGCGAATGGCACAACGCCACCCGGCCGAGCGGACGCCCCCGCGGCCGCGGTTAACGAACGTGTGCCGGGGGAGCCGCGGCGGTCGCGACGGCGGCGTCGGTCCCGTCGGGGCTGGCCGAGCAGCGCCCGGGGGAGAGCCCACGCGGCCGCGGTGAACGAACGTGTGCCGAGGGAGCCGGGGGAGCCGCGGCGGGTCGAGTCGTGGTGGCGGCCGCTAGTCGTGCAGTGCCTGGGCGAGCCGGTGCGCGACTCAGCAGCGCCGGGGGAGCGCGGCGGACGAGCGAGTGCCCGGGCGGCGGGTCGAGTCGTGGTGGCGGCCGCTAGTCGTGCAGTGCCTGGGCGAGCCGGTGTACGACTCAGCAGCGCCGGGCGAGCGCGGCGGACGAACGAGTGCCCGGGCGGCGGGTCGAGTCGTGGTGGTGGCGGCTAGTCGTGCAGCGCCCGGGCGAGCCGGTGCACGCCCTCCTCCAGCAGCGCCGGGGGAGCCGCGGCGAACGTGAGGCGCAGGTGCGGCGCGTCCGGCTCGGCGGCGTACCAGGGCCGTCCCGGGAAGACCACCACGTGCCGGGCCGCCGCGGCGGTCGTCACGGCCACGTCGTCGGTCCCGTCGGGGAGGCGGAGCCAGGCGTGGAGGCCTCCGCGCGGTACCGATGGCGGATCCAACGCCGGCAGGTGGCGCCGGATCGCGTCGAGGAGCGCGTCGCGGCGCGTGCGCAGGGCCGCTCGTAGCGCCCGCAGGTGCCGCGGCCACGCCGGTGAGGTCACGAAGTCCAGGGCGGCCTGCTGCAGCGGGCCCGACACGAAGAAGTCGTCGAGCACGCGGGCCGCGCGCAGCCGGGCGCCGGCCGGGCCCCGGGCGCCGATCGCGGCCACGCGCAGGCCGGGCGCGGCGGATTTCGTGAGCGAGCGCAGGTACACCACGTGGCCGTCCGGGTCGGCGCAGACCAGCGGCGGCGGGGGATCGGCGTCGATGGCGAGGTCGCGCGCGTAGTCGTCCTCGAGCAGGAACGCGCCCGCGGCCCGCACCTCGGCCAGCACCCGCTCGCGGCGCCCGGGCGCGAGCGTGGCCCCGTGCGGGTTGGCGAACATCGGCTGGCAGTAGAACAGCCGGGCGCCGGTGCGCCTGAACGCGGCGGCGAGCAGGTCGGGGCGCACGCCGGTGGCGTCGGCCGGCACCGGCACGACGCGCAGGCCGGCGGCGCGGGCGGCGGCGAGCGCGCCGAGGTAGGTCGGGGACTCCACCAGCACCGTGTCGCCCGGCGCGGCCAGCGCGCGGAACGCGGTCGAGAGCGCCGCCTGCCCGCCCGGGCAGATGACGAAGTCGTCGGCGCGCAGGGCCCCGGCGCCCCGGGCGAACCAGGCGCGCAGGTCCTCGCGCCCCTCGGCCGGCCCGCGCTGCCAGCTCGAGGGGTGCCGGGCCGCCCGGGCGAGCGCGGCGCCGAGCGTGGCGGCCGGCTGGAGGTCCTCGTCGAGGTACCCGCTCGACAACGGGATCGCCCCCGGTCGCGGTACCGCCAGCAGCGCCGACATCGCGTCCTCGCCCGCCGGCCGCGGCCCGAGCGCGATCGACTGCCACGAGAGGTCGGGCGCGGGCGCGGCCGCGGCTCGCGCGGCGACGAACGTGCCCCGCCCGGGCTGCGTGTCCAGCAGCCCCTCGGCGGCCAGCGTCCGGATCGCGCGGCTGACGGTGATCGGCGACGCCTGATGCCGCGCGGTGAGCTCCCGCACGGTGGGCAGCCGGCTCCCGGGCGCCGACCCGGTCGCGACGGCGCGCAGATCTTGGATAACGCGATCGGCTGCGTTATCGTCATTCATGAGAAGCAAGGATAACGTTACCCGCTCGGATGCGATAACGGGGGCCGCGCTCGGCGCGCTGGGCGTCCTCGGGTTCAGCATGTCGCTGCCGGCCACGCGGGTGGCCGTCGAGCACCTGGACCCGTGGTTCGTCGCGTTCGGGCGGGCGGTCGGCGCGGGCCTGCTGGCCGCGGCCTATCTGGCGCTCGTCCGCGCCCCGCGCCCCACCGCGGCCCAGTGGCGCCGCCTGGCCGTGGTCGCGCTGGGCGTGGTGGCGGGCTTCCCGATGTTCACGAGCCTGGCCCTGCAGACGAGCACCGCCGCCCACGGCGCCGTCGTGGTCGCGCTGCTGCCCGCGATGACGGCCGGCTTCGCGGTCCTGCGCGCCCGGGAGCGCCCGACCCCGGTCTTCTGGCTCGCGGGCGCGGCCGGCCTCCTGGCGGTCCTCGTGTTCCTGGCGCTGAGCGGCTCCGTCTCCGGCGCGCTCGGCCCCGCCGACCTGTTCCTGCTGGCGGCGATCGTGCTGTGCGGCCTCGGGTACGCCGAGGGCGGCGCCCTGGCCCGCGAGCTCGGCGGCGCGCGCACGATCTGCTGGGCGCTCGTGCTCGCCCTGCCCGCCACGGTCGCCATCACCACAACGGCCGCGCTGCGCCACCCGCCGGCCGCACCCGCCGCCGGATGGGCCGGCTTCGCCTACCTCACCGTGATCTCGATGTTCCTGGGCTTCTTCGCCTGGTACGCCGGCCTGGCCCGCGGCGGCGTCGCCCGCGTCGGGCAGACCCAGCTCGCCCAGCCGGTCCTCACGCTGGCCTGGTCCGCGTGGCTGCTGCACGAGCACGTCCCGCCGATCGCCCTCGCCGCCGCCGTCCTCGTCCTCGCCTGCGTGGCGCTGACCCAGCGGCTCCGGTTCGAGAAGCCGAAGGCCTACGGCCCGGACCGCGTCACCACCTGATCGCATCGTGGAGGCGCACGATGGACGGGCACAATGGGGTCGTGCGCATCGCCTTCGCGGCCGACGACAGCAACGCGACCACCGAGGCCGTCCTCGCCCACCTCGCCGAGGCCGGCCACGACGTGCTGCGCCTCGGCGAGCAGCCCTGGCCCGGCCTCGGCGCCGGGGTGGGCCGGGCCGTGGCCGAGGGCCGCGCGGACCTGGGTGTCGTGATGTGCTGGACCGGCACCGGCACGGCCATCGCGGCCAACAAGGTCCCCGGGGTCCTCGCCGCCGTGGCCTGGGACCCCTGGGTCGCCCGCGGGGCCCGCCTCTGGAACGACGCCAACGTCCTCGCGATGAGCCTCAAGCGCCTCGCCCCGGACGTCGCCGTCGAGGTGCTCCGCGCCTTTCTCGAGACCCCCGGGCCGGACCCGGACGAGGCCGGGAACATCGCGCTGCTGAAGGGGCTGGACGAGGACTGAGGCACGCGTCGCGGCGGTCGGACAAGAATCGGTAACGCAGGCAACCGTTTGCGCGCTCGCGGTCTGACCGGCGGCCCGCTGCGCGGTGACCAATCCGTTATCCGGCAATGAAGTTCCCGACGCAACCGGGCCGGGCCGCCCGAGGTCTTTGCACAATGACGGCGACGAACATCGCCGTCAACGTGACGTAGCAACGCCATCGTCAACCGACATCCGGCGACCCACACGGTGGGCGTGGTGCATGCCCACGCCCTGTGCACAGTGGACGGTCCACTGTGCACACGTTTCGAGCCGCATCCGAGCGGCACGCCGTGGAGGGCCGAAGCGGGCGCCGGTCGATGGGTGCTGCCTGCGTCCGGGACCCCGAATCCGCGGCCCTACAACCGCGGCACCCTGAAAGGCCCTGCTCGTGAATATGACGTATGCACATATGAGAAGGCGTGCGATGGTGGCCGGTGCGGCCGCCGCGGCGCTCGCGCTGTCGGCCTGCGGAGGCGGCTCCAGCGGCGACGATACCAGCAAAAACAACGGTCAGAAAGGCTCCGGGGGGTACAACGCGGCCATCAGCGGTGTGCTGAACCCGTCCGACAAGAAGGGCGGCACGCTCAAGCTCACCACGAACCCCGACCCCGACTCGTGGGACCCGGCGATCGCGTACTACGCGAGCGAGTGGAACATCATGAAGGGGTTCTACGTTCGGACGCTGCTGGCCAACGAGTCCAAGCCGGGCGCCGACGGGCTCAAGCTCGTGGGTGACCTCGCGACCGAGGTGCCCAAGCCGACCGACAACGGCACGACGTACACCTTCCACCTGAAGCCGAACGTCAAGTTCGAGGACGGCGCGCCCGTCACCTCGAAGGACATCAAGTACGGCATCGAGCGCATCTTCGCCTCCGAGGTCGTCAACGCCGGCCCGAAGTGGCTCGTGGACGCGCTCGACCAGGGCCAGAACTACCCCGGCGCGTACAAGGACCCCGACCCGAACAAGCTCGGCCTGAAGTCCGTCGAGACGCCGGACGACAACACCATCGTGTTCCACCTGGCCAAGCCGAACTCGGACCTCCTCTACTGGCTGCAGATGCCGGCGTCGAGCCCGGTGCAGCGCTCCAAGGACACGGGCACGCAGTACGCCAACCACCCGCAGTCCACCGGCCCGTACAAGTTCGAGTCGTGGGAGCAGGGCAAGAAGCTCACCATGGTCCGCAACGACCAGTGGGACCCGGCGACCGACACCGTGCGCAAGGCGCTGCCGGACCGCATCGAGATCACCTACGGCACCGCGGTCGACGAGATCGACAACCAGCTGCTGTCCAACGAGGTCGACCTGGACATCGCCCAGACCGGCGTCCAGCAGGGCGCGCAGCCGAAGATCCTGCTCGACCCGGAGAAGAAGAAGAACGCCGACGCGCCGGTGACGGGCTTCATCCGCTACGTCGCCATCAGCACCAAGGTCGCGCCGTTCGACAACATCCACTGCCGCAAGGCGGTGCAGTACGCGCTGGACAAGACCGCGATGCAGACCGCCCGCGGTGGCGCGGAGGCCGGTGGTGACATCGCCACGAACATGCTGCCGCCGACGATCAACGGCCACGACCCGGCCGACGACCTGTTCAACACCAAGTCCGGCAAGCCGCAGATCGACAAGGCCAAGGAAGAGCTCGCGGCGTGCGGCAAGCCGAACGGCTTCGAGACGGTCATCGCGACGCGCAACCAGGGCAAGGAGCCCAAGACCGCCGAGGCGCTGCAGCAGTCGCTCGCCGCGGTCGGCATCACCGCGAAGCTCGACCCGCAGGACTCGGGCCTGTACTTCCGCTCCACCATCGGCTCGCCCAGCAACGTGCACAACAAGGGCTACGGCCTGATGATGGCGGGCTGGGGCGCTGACTACCCGGCGGCGTCGGGCTTCCTGAAGCCGCTCGTCGACGGCCGGGCCATCTCCGAGTCGGGCAACAACAACTACGCCGAGCTGAACGACCCGGAGATCAACTCGCTCATCGACCAGGCCGCGGCCGAGGCCGACCCGGCGAAGAACGCCGAGATCTGGAAGCAGATCAACCGCAAGGTGTCGGAGTCGGCGGCCTACATGCCCTTCACCTACGACAAGGCGCTCAACTACCGCAACCCGCGGCTGACCAACGTCTACATCACGCAGTACTACGGCATGGTGGACTTCGTCAACCTGGGCGTCATGAGCTGACCGCTGCATGCAACGTGCCGGGTTGACGAGGGACTTCCCGGCACGCGCGGTCACCCGGCCGGCTGCTCTGCCTCCTTGAGCGGCCGGCCGTCGTCGCGCCCTCGTGCGGGTCCTCGTTCAGTACGCGACATTGACCCGGCGATGGATCCACTCCGGCTCGTCGAGGGCCCGGAACATCGCATCCGCCACGTCGGCGCGCGACAGCGTCCGTCCACCCCGGACGTTCACGTCGAGCACCGTCCGATATGGACGGTTCGGCCCGTCGGTCAGCCGGGGCGGCGCGATCAGCGTCCAGTCGAGCCCGCTGTCGCGCAGCACCCGCTCGGCCACGGCCAGGTCCGCGAACCCCTCGCCGAGGAGGCGTTGCAGGAGCGGCTTGACGACGTGCCGCGTGACCGGCCCGTCGCCGCCGTCCGCGACCCGCCCCGCGGCGTCGACGCTGACGATCCGCCGCACGCCGGTGGCCCGCATCGCGGCGACCTCGGCCCGGGCCCCGTCGGCCTGCACCGTGCTGCGCGCGCCCGGCTCCCGGCTCCGGCGCGCCTTCAGCTCCGCGGGCCGCATCCCGAGCGCCGACAGCACCGCGTCCCGCCCGGCGACCGCGGCCGCCAGCGCGCCGGCGTCGCCGAAGCCGGCCACCACAACCTCGCAGCCGAGGTCGACGGGCCGCCGTGAGACCGCGGTCAGCTCGTGCCCGCGCGCCCGGCCCTGCCGGATGAGCTCGCGACCGATCCCGCCGGTCGCCCCGAACACGGTCAGCTTCATGCCTGACGTCCCCCCTGTCGGTTAGTGAGTACTCACTAACCCCTACGATGGCACGTGACCACGAGTTTCGGAAGGGGTGCCGGTTGGCGACGACGCGCGACGTGATCCTCGACGCCGCGGCGCGCGTGCTGCGCGAGCGCGGCCTCGCCAACGCCACGACGAAGGAGATCGCGCGCGAGGCGGGCTTCTCCGAGGCGACGCTCTACAAGCATTTTCGCGACAAGCTCGAGCTGATGGTCGTGGTCCTGCACGAGCGCGGCCCGCAGTTCATCCCGATGCTCATGACCCTGCCGGGCCGCGCTGGCTCGGCCCCGGTCCGCGACATCCTGACCGAGCTGGCGACCGTGTGCATCACGTTCTACCGCGACGGCTTCCCGATGTTCGCCTCGATCTTCTCGGACCCCGCGATCCTGGCCGCACACCGCGACCACCTGCGCGCGCGCAACCTGGGCCCGCACCGCGCGAACGAGGGCCTGGCCGCGTATCTGCGGGCCGAGCAGGCGCTGGGCAACATCGCGGCGGACGCCTCGCCGGAGGCCCTGGCCGGCCTCATCCTCGGCGCGTGTTTCCAGCACGCGTTCATCACGTTCTTCGCCCCCGAACCGGTCGCGGACGACGAGGCGGCGGCGGCCTTCATCGCGGGCCTGCGGCTCTAGCGGCTTTTCGACCCACCGCGGAGGCCGGGATGCCTGGCGGGAGCGACGGTCCGGACCACCGCGGACCCGAGCCATGCGCTTCTAGAACCTGACGATGAGCGCTATCCGGCCGTCGGCGGCGAGGCTCTCGTCGCCGACGAAGGTGACCTCGCCGCCCTGGCGGGCCACGGTCTCGACGATGTCGTCGACGGCGTCGTCGAGGAGCACGCCCGGCGCGTCGCGGTGGGGCTCCTGGTCGGGCGGGTGCAGGTGGTCGTCGTGGACCCAGGCGGGGCTGTGGAAGCCCTCCTCGACCAGCAGGTGCGCGCCGCGGCCCTGGTGCGCGAGCGACCAGCACTCGGCCAGGCCGGCCGCGAACCGGTTCGCGCCGCGCGCCGCGTCCAGCGCCTCGAGGGCCGCGACCTGCTCCATCGCCGTGTACGCGGCCAGGCGCGGGGCCAGCAGCTCGTACACCTCGTGCGCGCCCGCGTGGTCGTAGTTGCCCAGCACCGTGCCGGCGAACGGGCGCGGCCACTCGGCGGCGAAGTGCGCGAGGTAGCGGTCGACCCCGAGCACGAACACCGGCCGCGGGTCGAGCCGGTCGACCTCGCCGAGCGCGGTCGCGATGTCGCGGAAGAAGCGCCGGTGCCGCTCGCGCTCGTGCTTGCTCGGCTCCTGCCCGTAGTCGCGCGGCAGGCCCATGCCCTCGTGCGTGAACGGGAACCCGTGCGTGGTCACCTCGACGAGCTCGGCCCCGTCGCCGCTCCACAACCGTGTGGGCTGCTCGGACAGGACGACGGCCCAGTACCGGTGGCGCCGCGCCGCGTCGGCGACGACGTCGCGCACCTCGAACGTCTCGGCGATGACGACCCGCTCCTGCACCGGGGAGTCGAGCACGCGCACGTGCACCTGCCCGGGCGAGGCGAACACCGCCAGCCCGTCGCCGGTGTGCCGGAGATCGACCTGCCCGGCGGCCGTGGCGATCTCGTCGTACACCTGCGACGCCACCTCCCGCGGCACCGTCTCGTCGTGCTCGAGCCGCCGCCGCGCCTCCGCGAGCAGGTTGCGCAGCCGAATCGGGTCCTGCAGGTTCTCCGGCGCCGTACGGTGGGTCGGCATGAGCAGGGACACCGCCGGGTACCCGCTCGGGGTCAGGGTCGCGAGGTCCTTCACCGTCATGTGCCCACCGTCCCGCGCGCACCGCCGCCCGGGGTCGCCTCCGGAGGGTCAACGTCCGCGGCATTTCCATGGCTCGGGTCCGCGGTGGTGCGGACCGTCGCTCCCGCCAGGAATCCCGGCCTCCGCGGTGGCAGGACCGCACCGGGGCGCCTCACCCGGGGCCGCGCACCCGTCACCCGCCCGGATGAGCGCCGGGTGGCCGCCGGTCCGGCCGGAGTCCCACGCCGAGATGGTTGTAAACGCGTCGAGCGGGGGAGATGGTGGCCGAGGCGCCGGGGTATCGCCGGAGTTACACGTGTGCGTGAGTTCAGTCACCAGCCGTTGGCTGATCTTGCGGAGTGTGCAAGTTTGAACTGAGGCAAGCCTCCACTTCACGGGGAAAGGCGAGGTGGTTGCATGGGACGTGGTCAACCGGTCGGCTGGGCGGCGCACCGCCGGGCCGTCGATACCCTCAAAGCTTCCTACGCCGCGATTCCACTCGGCAACACGGTGCGGCTGGCGAAGAAGACCTCGAATCTGTTCCGGCCGCGCGCCGAGGCGCACCACGGGCTGGACGTCAGCGGGCTCGGGGGAGTGATCGAGGTCGACCCCGCGGCACGAACGGCCGAAGTACAGGGCATGTGCACGTACGAGGACCTGGTCGACGCCACCCTCCCGCACGGGCTCATGCCGCTCGTCGTACCGCAGCTGCGCACCATCACCCTCGGCGGCGCCGTCACCGGGCTCGGGATCGAGGCCACCTCGTTCCGCCACGGGCTGCCGCACGAGTCGGTGCTGGAGCTGGACATCCTGACCGGCGCCGGCGAGGTGCTCACGGTGCGGCCCGACAACGAGCACGCGCAGCTGTTCGAGGCGTTCCCGAACTCGCTCGGCAGCCTCGGGTACGCCACCCGCCTGCGCATCGAGCTGATGCCGATCGCCGCCGGGGTGCGCACCAGCAACGTGCGCTTCGACGAGCTCGACGATCTGCTCGAGGTCGTCGGCGAGGTGATGAAGACCGGGCAGTACGAGGGCCGGGCGGTCGACGTCATGGACGGCGTCGTGTTCCGGCCGGGCGAGTCCTACCTGGTGCTGGGCCAGTTCACCGACGAGCCCGGCCCGTCCAGCGACTACACCGGGCAGGACGTCTACTACCAGTCGCTGCGCGCCAAGGCCGGCGATCGTCTCTCCGCCTACGACTACCTGTGGCGCTGGGATACCGACTGGTTCTGGTGCTCGGCCGCGTTCGGGGCGCAGATCCCCGCCGTGCGCCGGCTGTGGCCGCGGCAGTACCGCCGCTCCGACGTGTACCACCGCATCGTCCGCCTCGAGAACCGCTACGGCTTCGCCGCCAAGGTCGGCCGCTGGCGGGGCGAGCTCGACCGCGAACGGGTCGTGCAGGACGTCGAGCTGCCACTCGAACGCACGGGCGACTTCCTGCGGTGGTTCGCCCGGGAGGTACCGATGGCGCCGCTCTGGCTCTGTCCCCTGCGACTGCGGGAGCGGGAGTGGCCGCTCTACCCGATGCATGCCGGGCAGGCCTACGTGAACGTCGGCTTCTGGGGCACCGTGCCGATCGAGCCGGGCCGCGCCGACGGCGACGTGAACCGCCTCATCGAGGACAAGGTCTTCGAGCTCGGCGGCCACAAGTCCCTCTACTCCGATGCCTATTACGACCGGGAGACCTTCGACCGGCTCTACGGCGGTCCCGCGTACCGCGCCGCCAAGGACCGCTACGACCCCGGTCACCGATTGACCGACCTCTACGACAAGGTTGTGGGGCGCAGATGACCAGCACCTACCGTCCGACGAACACCCAAGGATCCGTACCCGGCCAGCCCCGCCGCCGGCCCCCCGTGCCCAAGGTCGCCGACATCGTCCGGGCCGTCACCAACAGCGAGCCGACGGTCCGCATCACCGCCTACGACGGCAGCGCGGTCGGTCCCGAGGACGCCGCGATCGGCCTGCACGTCGCGTCCGAGCGGGGCCTGTCCTACGTGCTCACCGCGCCCGGCGATCTCGGCATGGCCCGCGCGTACGTCACCGGCGACCTCGAGGTCCGCGGCGCCCACCCCGGCGACCCGTACCCGGCCCTCAGGGCGCTCGCGACCGGCCTGCAGCTGCGGATGCCTTCGGCGAGCGAGGCGCTGCGGCTGGTCCGCGGCCTCGGCTGGGAGCGCCTGCGCCCGCCGCCGCCCCCGCCGCAGGAGGCGACCCCGGGCTGGAAGCGCACCCTCGCGGGCCTCGGCCTGCGCCACGCCAAGGGCCGCGACGCCGAGGCGATCCACCACCACTACGACGTCTCGAACCGCTTCTACGAGATGGTGCTCGGCACGTCGATGACGTACACCTGCGCCTGCTACCGCTCCGAGTCCGACTCGCTCGAGCAGGCGCAGGCGAACAAGTACGACCTCGTGGCCGGCAAGCTCGCGCTCAAGCCGGGCCAGCGCCTGCTCGACGTCGGCTGCGGCTGGGGCGGGATGGTGCGGCACGCGGCGCGCGAGTACGGCGTGCGCGCCCTCGGCGTGACGCTCTCGCGCGAGCAGGCCGAGTGGGCGCAGGAGGCGATCGAGCGGGAGGGCCTCGGCCACCTGGCCGAGGTACGGTACCTCGACTACCGCGACGCCCCCCTCGAGCACTTCGACGCCGTCAGCTCCATCGGCCTCACCGAGCACATCGGCGTGCGAAACTACCCGCGCTACTTCGGGGCGCTGCGCGATCGCCTCAAGCCCGGCGGCCGCCTGCTCAACCACTGCATCACCCGCTCGGACAACCGCGCCTCGCACAAGCCGGGCGCCTTCATCGACCGCTACGTCTTCCCCGACGGCGAGCTGGCCTCGCCGGGCCGCCTCGTGAGCGCCGTGCACGACGCGGCGTTCGAGGTGCAGCACGAGGAGAACCTGCGCCTGCACTACGCGCTGACCCTCGCCGGCTGGAACCGCAACCTGGTCGAGCACTGGGACGCGTGCGTGAACGAGGTCGGCCTCGGCACCGCGCGGGTCTGGGGCCTCTACATGGCCGGCTCGCGGCTCGCGTTCGAGCGCAACGAGATCCAGCTGCACCAGATCCTCGCGACGAAGACGACGAAGGACGGCGTTTCCTCGTACCCGCTGCGGCCCGACTGGACCGCCTGACACCACGTGCCGCTTGCCGCGGGCGCCCGGGTTCGTGCCCGGGCCGCCCGCGCTCGCGTCTCCAGCTTCTCCGGCGACGGTTTTCTGCGGACGGCGGGGCGACAGGCCGCTCGCACTCGCGTTCGCGGCTCGCCGGCGCGCGGGCGCTGTCGACAGCGTGGCGATGGTGACCGTTTCCGCGGGCCGCTCGGGTGCGCACTGGCGCGTTGGTGGCTGCGTCTGGTCGGGCGGCGCGGTGGCCGTTTCGGCGGCGCTTGGGCGCGTTTGGTGGCTGCGTCTTGTCGGACGGGCGGCGCGGTGGCCGTTTCGGCGGGCGCTTGGGCGCGTTCGTGGCCCCGGCTCGTCGGCGGGCGGCGACGGTTTCTCTGCGCAGGGCCGGGCGTGCACAGGCCGCTCGCGCCCGCGGCTTCGGCTCGCCGGCGCGTGGGCGACGACGACGGCGTGGCGACGATGACCGTTTCCGCACGCCGGACGCCCGATGTACCCGGCCGTCAGCGATAAATCCGGACAAGCAGGCTTGTCCTGATTTATCGCTTATATCATCATGTAGCGGGTTGTCATCGCCCCGGACGAAGCCGGACGTATCCGACTGCGGCGGTCGAATCGCGGCTCTCGGCTTTCTCCCAGGGAGAATCCAGTTTCGTGGCAGCCGCGGCGTGCAATCTGGACATCATGAGTGACCAGGACCGCCAGTGGAGCACTGCGGAGCCCGCCGAGACGCCCGGCCCCGCTTCGAAGCCGGAAGAGCTCGCCGCTCCGCCGCAGCCGCCCCAGGCATCCTGGCCCCCACCGACCCCGCCCGCCGCGACCCCGCCGGCCCAGTACCACCCGGCCCCGTCTTCGGCCCCGCCGTCCCAGTACAACCCGGCGCCGTCCTCGGCCCCGCCGGCCTGGATGACCCCGTCGGACCCGAGCGCCCAGGCCTCAGCGCCGCCCGCCTACCCGGCCTCGGCCCCGCCGGCCGCCATGAGCTCCGCGCCCCCGGCCCCGCCGCACCCGCCCGTGTTCGCGCCCCCCGGCGGCGCCGTCACCGCGCCCCAGCCCGCCGTCGCGCCGCCCGGCTCCCCCTGGAGCCGCCCGGCGACGAACGGCCACGCCTACCCGGCGGCCCACACGACACAGCAGCTCCCGGCCAACGGCCACCCGACGGGCACCTTCGCCACGACCCCGATCTCCACCGGCGCCCCCTACGGCCACAGCACGGGCGCCTTCCCGCAGGCCGGCCACCCGTACGGCCCGCCGCCCGGATACCCGCCGCACCCGGGCCAGCCCGGGTACGGCCAGCCGGGAGGGCAGCGCGGCGGACGGGTGGGCCTGCTCATCGTGGGTGCCGTCGTGCTCGCGCTGCTGTCGGCGTTCGGCGGGGGACTGGTCGCGACCCAGCTCGCCGGCGACAAGCAGGCCGCGTCGCCCTCCGTGGTGTCGCAGAACCCGGCCCCCAACCTGGACCGGTCCTCGGTCGGCGGGGTGGCGGAGACGGTGCTGCCCAGCGTCGTGGACATCAGCACCGGCGAGGCCGAGGGCTCCGGCGTCATCATGACCGCCGACGGGCAGGTCATCACCAACAACCACGTGGTGGCCGGGGCCTCGAAGCTCCAGGTCACGTTCAGCACCGGCAAGACGGCCGCGGCGACCGTGGTCGGGACCGACCCGGCCGGCGACATCGCCGTGATCAAGATCCAGGGCGTCTCCGGGCTCACGCCGGCCAAGTTCGGCGACAGTGACGCGCTGCGGGTCGGCGACACGGTGCTCGCGGTCGGCTCCCCGCTCGGCCTGCAGGGCTCCGTGACGGCCGGGATCGTGAGTGCGCTGCACCGTACGATCGAGGGCGAGCAGGGCGGCAAGTCCATCGCGGACGCGATCCAGACCGACGCCGCCATCAACCCCGGCAACTCCGGCGGTGCCTTGGTCAACCTGCGTGGCGAGGTCGTCGGCATCAACACCGCGATCGCCACCGCGGGGGAGAACAGCGGCAACATCGGCGTCGGGTTCGCCATCTCCGCCAACCGCGCCCGCTCCTCGGCCGACCAGCTCGCCAAGGGCGGGAAGGTCAGCCACCCGTACCTCGGTGTGCAGCTCACCGACGGCAACGGCGGCGCCCTCATCGGCGGCGTGGTCGCGGGCGGCCCGGCGGACAAGGCCGGCCTGAAGACCGGCGACCTGGTGACGAAGTTCGGCTCGGCGACGGTGAACGACGCGACCGGCCTCATCAACGCGGTCCAGGGTGCCAAGGCCGGCGACAAGGTCCAGGTCACCATCAACCGCAACGGCAGCGAGCAGACGGTCACCGTCACGCTCGGCGAAGCCCCCTAGTCCAAGATTCCTTTCGCAGCAGCGGCCCGCGTTCGCCACAACGCGGGCCGCTGCGTTTTCCCCGGACGCGCGGCGGCAGCGTGGCGGGATGCGCGATGAGGCGATCAGCGGGCCGCTGCGTTTCCCTGAAGGCGCGGCGGCAGAATGGCGGGATGGACGATCAGCGGTACTGCCGCCTGCGCGTGATCGGCGACAACCTCGACCTGACCGGCTCGCCCGCGGCGCTGCGGGCGCTCGCCGACCTCCTGCGCGAGGCCGGCCCGGCCGTGCGGGTGCCGATCCGCAACGGCGCCGTGGTGCAGGAGCGGGCCGAGGGGCCGCTGGTGATCGAGCTGCGCGGCTCGCCCACCCTGCACCTGCGCGGGGCCGGCGACGCGCTCAAGGACGTGTGGGCCGCGCTGGAGGCGGTCGCCGCCGAGGCGCCCGTGGCCGGCCGGCCCGCGCCGCACCGGCACGTCGAGCGGCTCGTCATCACGGCCGAGGCGGAAGCGGCCGACGAGGACCTCTAGGGCCTGTTTCACAACTGAGGCGGGGCTGCGGCGGGCCCAGATTCCGCCTGCGCGCACCCCGCGAAGGCCGGGTTACAACACCGGTAGCCAGGCCTCCGCGGGGCACACGCAGCGCCTTGGCTGGGCCGGCCTGGCGCAGCGCGCCGGGCCAGCCTTGGCGTCGCGAAATCTGGACTCCGCCTCGCTCCCACCCCAGTTGTGAAACAGGCCCTAGGGGCGCACCGCGACCGCGGCCAGCGTCGCGTACGAGTCCGGGTCGGCGACGGGCTCGTCCGGGCGCCACGCGGGCCCGTGCACCACGCCGGGCTCGACGAGGTCCCAGCCCTCCAGGAGCCCGGCCAGCTCGCCCCGGTCGCGCAGCACCATCGGCGTCCCGGTGCGCGTGTACAGGTCGGCGAGGTCGCCCACCTCCCCGGTCGCGTGGGACAGCGCGATGAGGCTGCCGGGCGCGAGCGCGTCGCGGTACGCGCGCAGGGCCGCGCGCAGCTGCGGCGTGTCCGGCACGAAGTGCAGGATGGCCACGAGCAGCAGGCAGACCGGGCGCGTGAAGTCCAGCAGGGCCTTGACCTGGGGATCGCCGAGGATCTGCTCGGCGTCGTGCAGGTCGGCCTGGATGACCGCGGTGGACGGGTTGCCGGCCAGGATCTGCCGCGCGTGCACGACGGCGGTGGGGTCGACGTCGACGTACACCACCTTCCCGGACGGCACGATCTCGTGGACGTTGCCCTCGGTCGGAATCCCCGAGCCGATGTCGAGGAACTGCACCACCCCGCGGGAGGCGGCGTACCGCACCGCGCGGTGCAGGAACGCCCGGTTGGCCCGGGCGATGCGCGGGAGGTCGGGGATGAGCGCGAGCGCGCGGGCGGCCACGGCCCGGTCCACGGCGAAGTTGTGCCGCCCGCCGAGGTAGTGATCGTAGATGCGGGCGGCGCTGGGCCGGTTCGGGTCAACGCTCATATGTCACATGTTCCCGAAATGTCCGAAGTCTAAAACGCAAAGTCACGATTCTTCTACTCTTGGTGAAATGCGGTGGACGGAGCGCCTGGCCGAGAGCCTGCTGGAAGTGGCGCCTGACCCCCTGATCATCTCGAGCTACGGCGGGCGGATCGTGCTGGCCAACGCCGCCGCCCGGGCGCTGTTCGGCCGCGAGGACCTGTCCGGATGCGCCGTCGACGTGCTCGTGCCGGCCGACGGGCCCTCGATGGTGCCCCGGCTCGCCGCGTACATGGACGGCGAGCACCCCGCGGTCCGCACCGGCCAGCCGCTGACCATGGTGCGCGGTGACGGCTCGCAGTTCCTGGCCGACATCACGCTCTCGGTCATCCGTGACGACGACGGGCCGCTGCTGGTGGCCACCATCCGCGACACGGGCGCGGAAGGGTTCGACCCCGCCCAGTCGCTGCTCGCCTCGATCGTGCAGTCCTCGCACGACGCGATCGTCACCACCGACCTCGACGGGCGCGTGCTGTCGTGGAACCCGGGGGCCGAGCGCCTCTACGGCTTCGCGGCGGGCGAGATGGTCGGGCGGCCCAAGGACGTCATCATCCCGCCCGACCGGCGCGGGGACGAGGCGGAGATCCGCGCGATCGTCGCGGCGGGCGGGCGGGTCGACCGCTTCCGGACGGTACGGCAGCGGCGCGACGGCACCGAGGTCACCGTGTCGATGCTGGTGTCGCCGCTCACCGGCCCCGACGGGCGCACGGTCGGGGTCACCACGATCACCCGCGACATGAGCGAGCGCGAGCGGGCCGAGGCGCAGGTGCAGGCGGTGCTCGACGCGGCCCCCGACCCGCTGCTGGGCGTCGGCGAGGACGAGCGGATCGTGCTGGTCAACGCCTCGGCCGAGCGCCTCTTCGGCATCGCGCGCTTCGACATGATCGGGATGCCCGTGCGGCGGCTCCTGCCGGGCGGGGTCGACGCGTCGCGGGGCGAGTCCGCGGTCGCCCACCGGCGCGACGGCACCGGGCTGCCCGTCGACATCACGCTGAGCACGCTCAAGGGCGACGACGGCGAGATCACCCTGGCCAGCGTGCGGGACATGACCGAGCACCGGCGGCTGCGCGAGGAGGCGGAGCGGCAGAAGGACGAGGTCCGCCAGCAGCGCACCCAGCGCCTGGAGAGCCTGGGCCAGCTCGCCGGCGGCATCGCGCACGACTTCAACAACCTGCTCGCGGTGATCCTCAACTACGCCGAGTTCATCGTCGAGGACGGCTCCGACACGCCGTTCGCCCTCGACGCCGAGCAGATCCTGCGGGCCGGGCGCCGCGGCAGCGAGCTCACCCACCAGCTGCTCGCGTTCGCCCGCCGCGAGGTGGTGCGCCCGAGGCCGCTGGATGTCAACGCCGTCATCGGCGAGGTACAGCTGATGCTGAACCGCTCGATCGGCGAGCACATCTCGCTGCGCACCGCGCTGGCCGACGGGCTGCCGACCGTGGTCGCCGACCCCGGCCGGCTCGAGCAGGTGCTGGTCAACCTGGCGGTGAACGCCCGCGACGCGATGCCCGGCGGCGGCGAGCTGACCATCGACACCGGGCTCGTGCTCGTCGACGACGGGCACACGGCGGTCCGCGAAGGTCTCACGCCGGGCCCGCACGTGCGCGTCCGGGTCTCCGACACCGGCACCGGCATGCCCCGCGAGGTCATCGAGCAGGCCTTCGAGCCCTTCTTCACCACCAAGCCCAGCGGCGAGGGGACCGGGCTGGGGCTGGCCACCGTCTACGGCATCGTGGCCCAGGCCGGCGGCAGCGTGCAGATCTACTCCGAGCCGGGCGTCGGGACCACGATCACGATCCTGCTCCCGGCCAGCGACGCCGTGCTCGTCGCCGAGGACACCGCCCGGGTCGCGCGCCCGCCCGGCCGCGGCCAGACCGTGCTCGTCGCCGAGGACGAGCCGGCGCTGCGCGAGGTGACCACGCGGATCCTGCGCCGGGGCGGCTACACGGTGCTCTCGGCCGCCGACGGGGTCGCCGCGCTGCAGCTCGCCTCCGAGCACGGCGGCGCGATCCACCTGCTGCTCACCGACGTGGTGATGCCGAGCATGCTCGGCCGGGTGCTGGCCGAGCGGGTGCTGCAGCTGCGCCCGGCGACCCGGGTGCTGTTCATGTCCGGCTACGCGCAGCCCGTGCTCACCAGCAACGGCATCCTCGACCCGGGCGTGCACCTGCTGGAGAAGCCCTTCACCGGGGCCGACCTGCTCAACGCCGTGGCCGAGCAGCTCGCGGTGGTCTTGTAAAATGGACGTTCATTCATTATTCTGACCCGCATGCGAGGCAGCAGCCGCTCCGCGGAGCACGTGGCGCTCTTCCGCGCCCTCGAGCACAACCGCCGGCGCGACCGGCTCTTCGACGACCGGCTCGCGGCCCGGATGCTGCCGCCCATGCACCGCGCGGTGGCGGCCGCCTCGCGGGTGCCCGCCGTGCACCGGTGGATCGTGCGATACCTCGACCACCACTTCGCCGGCGGCCCGCGCGCCTCGGCCGTGGTGCGCACCCGCTTCATCGACGACCAGGTGCGGGCGGCCGGCGGCTCGCAGCTGGTGCTGCTGGGCGCCGGCTTCGACAACCGCGCCCACCGCCTGGCCGTGCCCGTCGCGTTCGAGGTCGACCACCCCGCGACCCAGGCCACCAAGCGGCGCCGGGTGCCCGCGGGCGGCGCCGTCCGCTACGTCCCGGTCGACCTCACCCGCGACGCGCTCGCCCCGGCCCTGCTCGCCGCCGGCTTCGACGCGTCGGCCCCGGCCGTGGTCGTGTGGGAGGGCGTCACGAACTACCTCACCGCCGAGGCCGTCGACGCGACCCTGCGCGCCCTCGCCGGCCTGCTCGCCGCGGGCGGCACCGTCGTGTTCACCTACGTCGACCGGGCCGCTCTCGACGGCACGGGCATGTTCACCGGCGTCGCGCGGTGGCACGACGCCGTGCGCCGCGGGGGCGAGCCGTGGACCTTCGGCTTCGATCCCGCCGAGCTTCCGGCGTACCTCGAGCAGCGCGCCCTGCACCTCGTCGAGGACCTGTCCACGCGGGACGCGGCCGCGCGCTACCTCGAGCCCCTCGGCCGCGACGAGCCGACGGCCGAGTTCTACCGCATCGCGGTCTGCCGTGCCTAAGGTCGACGACGCTCACTTCGCGGCGCGCCGGCGCCAGATCCTCGACGCCGCGGCGGCCTGCTTCGCGCGGGAGGGCTTCCACCGCACGTCGATGCAGGACATCGTGCGCGCGTCGGGCATCAGCGCCGGGCTCATCTACCGGTACTTCACCGGCAAGGACGCCATGATCGCCGCCATCGTCGCCGAGTGGCACGAGCGGCGCACCACCATGCTCGGCGACGACCCGGCCGCGGGCTACCTCGACGTGCTGCGCCGCGTCGGCGCGCCCGAGACCCGGCCCGAGCTCCAGCTGGCGGTGCAGGTGTGGGCGGAGACGGTGCGCGACCCGGACGTGCGCGCGATGTCCCGCGCGAACGTCGATCGCCCCGTGGCCGCCGTCGCGCCGCTGCTCGCCGGGCAAACCGAGGACCCCGAGTCCCTGGCCCGCGTGTTCGTCGCCATCTACCAGGGGCTGGTGCTACAGACGCTCTGGGACGACGGGCTCGACCACGAGGCCTTCGTCCGGGCGGTCGGTCTGCTGATGGCGCCGGTTGCGCAGCCGGCGGCTCCAGGGGGCGGCGGCGAGCAGGAGTAGGGCGACGGTCAGCGGCGCCTTCCACAGTGGACTCACGCCGCCGTCGATCCCCGTCGCCCGGTCCGGTGCGGTGTTCGCCCATACCAGGAACGCGTCCCCGATCGGGAGCACGCCGAGGGCGTACCGCTTGGTGTGCCAGGTGGTGATCGGCACTCCGGCGAGCTCGCCGTAGGCCGCCAGCGCGTCCGCGAGCGCGCCGTCGCCGTTGACCCGGGCCGCGCCGATGCTCACTACCGTGGCCGAGAACGAGATCCCCAGCGGCAGCGGCCCGCTGTCGACGTCCCCGGGGCCGTCCGTCCCCTTCGGATACTCGCGCACCGCGGGGCCGAGGTGCAGCGGGGAGTCCACGAACAGGTCGCGGAAGCGCAGGTACTGCTCGCGCGCGAACCCCGGATCGACGTCGGCGAGGAAGCGCAGGATGACGCTCTGCGAGCTGCCCCGCGCCCCCTGCAGCGGCTCGCCCGTCCCGGGATCGGTGACGTGGGGCAGCAGCCCGGTGGCGGGGTCGAGCCGCTGCCTGGCCTTGTCCACCCACGCCCGCACGGTGCCCGCGTGGTCGGGGGAGAGGCGCAGCGAGGCGATCGCCACCGTGGAGTCGACGGGCCAGGACTGTCCCGGATAGGCCGGCAGGAACGGCGTCGCGCTCGCGTCGAACGCCCGCGCGATCTCCCGCGAGTCGGACTCGAACCGCCGCACCTGATCGGGGTCCCGCCGCAGGCTGAGCAGCCCGCCGCGCAGCCAGTTCGTCCACCCGGCGTAGAAGACCCCGTAGCGCGGCGCGAGCCCGGCGCTGAACGGTGCCGTCCCGCTGGGTGAGTCCAGGCGGTCCAGCGCCCACCGGCTCTCGCGCACCGCCTCGCCCTTGTCGCGCGCGTGCCGCCCGACGTCGACCCAGGCGAGCCCGTAGAGCGCGTGCAGGAAGAAGTACCCCTCCGGAAAGAGCCGCTGCGCGTCCTGCCCGGCCCCGGCGTCGAGCTCGGCCCGCAGGTGGTGCAGCTGGCGCTCGGCCCCGGAGACCGGCGCGTGGAAGCGCAGCAGCGCGCTGGCCGCGAACGCCGACACCAGCGCCGCCAGCAGCACCCGCACGATCTTTCCCACCCGGCCGAGGATAGAGGGGCTTCACACATCACCCGTCGTCGTTGTAGCTTATTTTCGTAGCTGCGGCAGTGCCCGGCGAATAGCTACATAGACCGCGTTCGGGAAGGGGCGGCCGCATGAGCATCACGCCCCTCGAGCTCGCCACGCGCTCGCCCGGGCGCATGGCGTGGCGGCGGCTGTGCCGCGACCGGACCGCGCTCGTCAGCGGCGTGGTCTCGGTGCTGCTCGTGGTCGTCGCGCTCGCGGCGCCGCTCATCCGGCTCGCCTACGGCGTCGGGCCGCAGGACGACTTCAAGGACGACCTCGACCGCTACGGGATGCCCTACGGCGTCTCCGGCGGCATCAGCGGCGCGCACTGGTTCGGCCTCGAGCCCGGGCAGGGCCGGGACCTGTTCATGCAGATGGTCTACGGCATGCGCACCTCGCTGGGCATCGCGTTCGCCGCCGCGCTCATGACCACCGTCGTCGGCGTGCTGCTCGGCATCGTCGCCGGCTACCTCGGCGGCTGGGTCGACGCGGTGCTCAACTGGGTGACCGACGTGACCCTGGCGCTGCCGTTCCTCATCTTCACCCTCGCCGTGATCCGGCCGCTGGAGCTGCACTTCTACGGCCCCCGCGAGGCGGTGCCGGGCTGGTTCCGGGTCGTCGTGCTCATCTCGCTGTTCACCGCGTTCGGCTGGACGACGACCGCGCGGCTCGTGCGCGGGCAGGTGCTCTCGCTGCGGGAGCGCGAGTTCGTCGAGGCGGCCAAGGCCGGTGGGGCCCGCGTGCCGCGCATCCTGCTGCGGGAGCTGCTGCCCAACCTGGGGGCGCCGATCCTGGTCGCCTTCTCGCTGGGGATCCCGGCGTACATCACCGGCGAGGCCGCCCTGTCCTTCCTCGGCATCGGCATGCTCGAACCGACCCCGGACTTCGGCCGCACCATCTTCCGCAGCCTCAACTACCTGCAGACCGACCCCGCCTATGTGCTGTTCCCGGGCGTCACCATCTTCGTGCTCGTGCTGGCCTTCAACCTCTTCGGCGACGCGCTGCGCGACGCGCTCGACCCGAAGTCGCAGCGGTAGGCGCGCATGGGCACCTTCCTGGTCCGCCGGGTCTGTCTGGGCCTGCTCACGCTCTTCGCGGTCAGCGTCGTGACGTTCCTGATGTTCTTCGCGCTGCCGCGGGACCCGGCCGCCGCGATGTGCCCGAAGAACTGCGACGCGCAGCGGCTGGAGCGGGTGCGCGACGAGCTCGGGCTCAACGATCCGAAGCCGGTGCAGTATCTGCGGTACTTCAAGGGCGTGTTCGCCGGCCGCGACGGCTGCCCGGCGCCCTGCCTGGGGTACAGCTACGTCAACAACGAGCCGGTGCGCGACACGTTCGCGCGGACCCTCCCGGTGACGCTGAGCATCGTGATCCCGGCGGCGGTGCTGTGGCTGGCGCTGGGCATCGGCCTCGGCATGCTCTCCGCGCTGCGCCGCGGCACCGTGTTCGACCGGCTCGCGATCGGCTTCTCGCTGTCCGGGGCCTCGATGCAGCTGTACTTCGTCGGCGGCGTCCTGCTCCTGGTGTTCGTCTACACGCTGAAGGTGCTGCCCTACCCGCGCTACACCCCGCTGCTGGACGATCCCCTGGCCTGGCTCACCGCGCTCGTGCTGCCCTGGTGCACCCTGGCGTTCCTCTTCTCCGCCGTGTACGCCCGGCTGGCCCGCGCCCAGATGCTGGAGACGATGTCCGAGGACTTCGTGCGCACCGCCCGCGCGAAGGGCCTGCCGGAGCGGCTCGTGGTGCGCCGGCACGTGCTGCGCGCCGCGATCACCCCGCTCGTGACGGCCGCGGGGCTGGACGTCGGCACGGCGCTCGGCGGCACCGTCATCACCGAGACCACCTTCGGATTCCGTGGCCTCGGCCGCACCGCCATCGACGCCGTCCGCGACGGGGACCTGCCGACGATCATGGCGACCGTCCTGCTCGCGGCGGCCTTCATCATCGTCGCCAACATCGTCGTCGACGCGCTCTACACCCGGATCGATCCGCGGGTCCGCTTGCGATAGGGGAGGACAATGCGCAGAGAACTCACGGCCGCCGTGCTGCTCACGCTCGTGGCGGGGCTCGGTGCCTGCACGAACAACACCAAGACCGACGACGACCCGGGCGTCGACACCAACCGGCAGGCCAGCGGCGCGATCGCCACCGACCCGAAGGACTCGCAGGGCCCGGCCGCCGAGGTGCCCGGGGCGGCCAAGGGCGGCACCGTGACCGTCATCCGGCAGACGAAGATCGCGCACCTGGACCCGCAGCGCGCCTACAGCTTCGTCGGCCTCAACGCCTCCCAGCTCTACGCCCGCCGGCTCACCACCTACAAGGACGACGGGCAGGGGCACGTGACGCTCGTCGGCGACCTCGCGACCACCCCCGGCACGGACGTCAACAAGGACTGCAAGACCTGGCGCTTCACCGTGAAGGACGGGGTGAAGTTCGAGGACGGCTCGGCGATCACGGCGCGGGACATCGCCTACGGCATCGCGCGCTCCTTCGACCTGTCCCTCACCGGCGGCCCGACCTACATCCAGGAGTGGCTCGCCGACTCGCCCCAGTTCGACACCGCGTTCGACTTCAAGAGCAACAAGACCGGGCTCCCGCCGGGGCTCACCGTCCCCGACGACAAGACGCTGCAGCTCACGTTCGCGAAGCCGCACTGCGACCTGCCCTTCGCCGCGTCCCTGCCGGCGACCGCGCCCGTGCCCGCGGCGAAGGACACCGGCACGCAGTACGACGCCAAGCCCGTCTCCTCCGGGCCGTACAAGATCACCAAGAACGAGGCCGGCACCCAGCTCACGATGGAGCGCAACACCGCGTGGGACCCGGCCACCGACCCGGTGCGCCACCAGTATCCGGACGCGTTCGTCTGGTCGTTCGGGCCCGACCCGGTGACCCAGACCAACCGGATCATCACCGACGGCGGGGCCGACCAGACCGCGGTGTCCTGGAACGGCGTCGACCCCTCGCTGGTGTCCAAGGTGGTCGGGGACGCGGCGCTCAAGGACCGCATCCTGCAGGCCCCGACGCCGCAGCACTTCACGCTCACCATCAACAACCAGCGGGTCACCGACCTCAAGGTGCGCCAGGCGCTCAACTACGCCATCGACCGCGACGGGCTCATCAAGACCCTCGGCGGGGCCACGTTCGCGGCGCCGGTCACGACGCTCATGCCGCCGGCGACGATCGGGTGGAAGCAGTACGACGCCTACCCGGCGGGCAAGAGCGGCGATCCGGCCAAGGCGAAGGAGCTGCTCGGCGGCGCGACGAAGGAGCTCGTGCTCGCGTTCGCCGACGACGCGACGTTCCAGGCGCTCAGCACCCAGCTGGCGGGCAACCTGGAGAAGGCCGGATTCAAGATCACGCTGAAGGCGATCCCGGCCGACTCGTTCCTCGACGAGACCAAGAAGCGGGACAACCCGTGGGACCTCTACATCGGCTCCTGGGGCGCGGACTGGCCCAGCGGCGCCGCGATCCTGCCGGTGCTCTACGACGGCCGGGCGATCAAGGACGGCGGCAGCAACAACGGCGCGTCCTACCTCAACGCGCCCGCGCTGAACGCCGAGTTCGACCGGGTGCTCGCGCTGCCGGTCGAGCGGCAGGGTGACGAATGGGCGAAGCTGGACGAGAAGATCATGCGCGAGTACGCGCCGGTGGTACCGCTCTACGTGCAGGTCATGTTCACGCTGCACGGCTCGCGGGTGCACGGCGTGTTCATCGACAGCATCTTCGGCAGCCCGCAGTTCGTGAACACCTATGTGAAGTAGGCCGGATGACGAGCTATGTCTCGGTGTGGGTGGGTCGCCCCGGCGGCCCGCCCCGGCACGCGCAGGACCCCGACCGCCTCCACGGCGCCGCGAGCACGATGAAGGTGGCCGTGCTCGCGGCGCTGTACCGCACCGGCGGTCTCGACGAGCCGGTGCCGGTCGTCAACGACTTCGCCAGCGCCCTGGGGGACGGCTCGCGGTACCACAACGACCGCTCCTACGACGATGACGACGAGGTCTGGCCGCACCTCGGCACCGCGGTGCCCGCCCGGTGGCTGGCCCGCCGGATGATCGTGCGCTCCAGCAACCTGGCCACCAACCTGCTCCTGGCCCGCGTGGGCCTGCCCGCCGTGGCCGAGGTGTGGCGGCTCGCGGGCGCGGCGCACAGCGTGACCGCCCGCGGCATCGAGGACTACGCGGCCCGCGACGCCGGGCTGGACAACGTCGTCACCGCCGCCGACCTGGCCGCGCTGTTCACGGCCCTGCACCGCGGCACCCTCGCCGAGCCGGAGGCGTGCGCGGAGATGCTCGACCTGCTCGCCGCCCAGGAATGGCGCGTCGACCTCGCGGCCGGCCTGCCCGGCGGGGTGCGCGTCGCGCACAAGAACGGCTGGATGACGGGCGTACGGCACAGCGCCGGCCTCGTCACCCCGCCCGACGCGGAGCCGTACGTGATCGCCGTCTGCACCACCTCGCGGGGCGTCCCGCCGGACGACTACGACGAGCAGGCCTGCCGCCGGATCGCCGAGATCTCCGCGGACGCCTGGGCGGGGCGGGCCGGATGACGATCGAAGCCGTCCGCACGCACCGGGTCAGCGTGCCGCTGCACACCCCGTTCGTCACCGCCCTGCGCACCGCCACGACCGCCGAGAGCCTGATCGTCGAGGTCGTCGACGCCGACGGCCGCTCCGGCTTCGGCGAGGCCCCCGAGGTCTGGAAGGTCACCGGCGAGTCCGTCGCCGGCGCCGAGGCCTGCGTGGCGCAGCTCATCGGGCCGGCGCTCACCGGCCGCGACGCCGGCGACCTCAACGCGAACCTGCGCGCGGTCCAGCGGGCCGCGGCCGGCAACTTCGGCGTGAAGGCCGCGGCCGACACCGCCCTGCACGACCTCGCCGCCCGCCGCCTCGGCATCCCGCTCGTGCGGCTGCTCGGCGGCAACCGGCTGCGCGTGCCCACCGACGTCACCCTGCCCGCGGGCGGCGCCGACGAGCTCGCCGCGGCCGCCGCCGCCCGGGTCGCCGAGGGCTTCCGGGTGCTGAAGGTCAAGGTGGGCAAGGGCGCCGGCGAGCGCGACGCGGCCGCCGCCGACGTCGCCCGCGTCGCCCGCATCCGCGCCGCGGCCGGCCCGGACGCCCGCATCCGCCTCGACGCCAACCAGGGCTGGACCCCGCGCGCCGCGGTGCGGGCCATCCGCGGCATGCAGGACGCGGGCCTGGACGTCGAGCTCGTCGAGCAGCCCGTGCCCGCGGCCGACCTCGACGGACTGGCCTGGGTCAGCGCCCGCGTCGACGTGCCGATCCTGGCCGACGAGGCGGTCTTCGGGGTCCGCGACCTGACCGAGGTCATCCGGCGCCGCGCCGCCGACCTGGTGAACGTCAAGCTGGCCAAGTGCGGCGGCCTCGGCCCGGCCCGCACCCTGCTCGAGCTCGCCGCCGCGCACGACGTCGGCACCATGGTCGGCTCGATGATGGAGACGGAGATCGGCGTCGGCGCCGCGGCGAGCCTCGTGGCCGCGTGCGGCACCACGGTCGTCTCCGACCTCGACGCGGCCTGGTTCCTGGGCGCCTCCCCGGTGACCGGCGGGCTGCGCTACGACGGCGCCGAGGTCGTGCTGCCCGACGCGCCAGGACTGGGGCTGAGTCTCGAGGAGCCGCCATGACGCACACCGTCCGCATCCCGCTCGCCACGCTCTACCGCGACCCCGAGCACCGAACCCCGCCGAACGTCGTGACCCAGGCCCTGCTCGGCGACGCGGCCGAGGTCAAGGAGGTCCACGCCGACGGCTGGGCTCGGGTCACCCTGCCCGGCCAGGGCGACTACCCCGGCTGGCTGCCGATCACCCAGCTCGCCGAGGCGGCCGACCCCGACGGCCCGGTGTCCATGGTGGACGCGCTCTCGACGGACCTGCGGGACGAGCCGAACGGGACGCTCGCCATGCCCGGCGTCCCGCTCGGCACCCGGCTCGCCGCGGCCGGCCCGAGCCGCGACGGGTGGCGGCCCGTCCGCGTGCCGGGGGCCGCGCAACCGTTGTGGGTCGCCGAATCCGACGTGCGCGCCGACGCGCCCGACCCCCTCGAGACCGCGCGGCGGCTGCTCGGCGCCGTGTACGTCTGGGGCGGCCTCTCCCCGCACGGCATCGACTGCTCCGGCCTCGTCCACCTCGCCTGGCGCCGCGCCGGGGTGAGGCTGCCCCGCGACGCCCGCGACCAGGCGGCCGCCGCCGAACCGGTGCCGCTGGGCCAGGAGCGCCGCGGCGACCTGTACTTCTTCGCGCTGCCCGGCGCCCGGGTCCACCACGTCGGCATCGTGGTGGAGCCGGGCGTCATGCTGCACGCGTGCGGCGACGCGCGGATCGTGGTCGAGGAGCCTTTGCCCCCGGCCCGAGCCGCCACGCTCATTGGCGCGGCGCGCCCAGCGGCGACGGCACCAGCTGCACATCGTCGAGATTGACGAACATGAACCGGTGCCCGAACTGGATCTGCACGTACTTCGTCTGGCCCCGAACGACCGTCCGGTCGCCGGGCGCGGAGCCGTCGAAGGACACCGCGCGGTAGTACTCGCCGGGCACGATCCCCGCGACCGCGTACCGCTGGCCGGCCGCGAACGTGTACTGCAGCGGCGTGATCGCCTGGTAGGGCACGCCCGCCGGGTACGCCGCCTGCTCCGGGTACGCGCGCCCGTAGACGGGGATCGTGGCCCGGCCCGGCTTCGGCACCGCGACGAGGCCCGTCGCCCACTTCGCCGCCGGGTGCGCGGGCGGGTTGAGGAACCAGCCCCGCTGCCCGAGGTACCAGATCGCCGTCCAGTCCCCGGAGCGCCCGGCGACGGCGTAGGTCTGCCCGGCCGACACCCGCGATCCGGTGTCGGACAGGGCCATCGTCGCCGCCGAGCCGTCGGGGTGCAGCCCGGGGTCGCTCAGCAGCGGGGCGTTCGCGTCGGGCGCGGTGTGCAGGATCAGCGCGGAGGCGCCGTGGGAGGGGCAAGGGCCGCCCGTCGTACCGTCACAGCCGGTGAACGCGGGCCGGTTCGCGTCGTAGTCCGGGTCGATGGTGACCAGCCCGGTGTGGGCCGTGCCCGTGCCGCGGAAGGGCGCGTGCAGCAGGTCGAAGTAGTGCCCCCAGTCCCAGTAGGGCGCCGGGTCCCAGTGCATCCCGGCCACCGTGGACGGCACGGTGCCCGGCACGTTGTCGTGGCCGACGATGTGGCCGCGGTCGAGCGGGACGTCCAGCCGGGCCGCGAGGTAGCGCACGAGCTTCGCCGAGGCGCGGTACATCGCCTCGGTGTACCAGGCGCCCTCGGCCGCGAAGCCCTCGTGCTCGATGCCGACCGAGGTCGCGTTGACGTACCAGTTCCCGGCGTGCCACGCGACGTCCTTGGCCTTCACGTGCTGGGCCACGTGCCCGTCGGCCGAGCGGATGGTGTAGTTCCAGCTGACGTACGCCGGGTCCTGCACCAGCTGCACGGTCCGGTCGTAGTACTCCTCGGTGTCGTGGATGACGATGTACCGCACCCGCTGGCTCGCCGAGCGGTCGCCGAGGTCGTGGTTGCCGTAGTCCCCGCCACCGAGATCCGCGTACGGGGCCGGGATCCACTCGCACGGCAGGTCCGGCGGGCACTCGACGCCATCCGGCCGCGGCGGCTTGCGCAGCCCGAGCCGGTCGAGCCAGGCGACCTGCGGGCGCACCGCCGCGTGCGCGCTCAGCGTCACGTGCTCGCCGTCGTCGGTCACCCGGTCGGCGCCGTCGCGCAGTGTCGCGTACACCTCGTCGGCGAAGTCCCCGGCCGCGTCGGCCGTGTCCGCGCCGCTGTAGCGGGCGACGGCGCCGTACCAGGCGGCCGGGTCGCTGCCGGCCCCGCCGGGCGCGCCGAGGTCGCGCTGGTAGGAGGCCAGCAGCGCGGCGCCGCCCCGGATGTTGTCCCGCGCGTCCGTGCGCAGCCGGTCCCGGCCGAGCCCGGTGAGCTCGGCGGCCCGGTCGAGGGTCTGCGACCCCGGCGCCGGCGCGGCGGCCGGAGCATCCACCGTGGACGGTCGCGCGGTGTCGCCCCGCGCGTCCCCGATACCGTCGTGGCGTGCGCTCACCGCGGCGGCGTCGGTGAGATGCATGGGGCCGAAGCCGCCGCTGGTGCTGGGGGCGCCGCGGTTGGTGTCCCACCGCGACTCCAGGTACGACACGGCGAGGAGGACGTCGGCCGGTACGCCGGCGGCGTTCGCGGCATCGGTGAAGTCCTGCTGGCGTCCGGCCTGCGCCGCACCGGCCGTGCCGGGTGCGGCGAGGATCGCGGCGCCGAGCACCGCGACGGCGAGGATTCTCATGTCGGCCTACCAATTCTCCGAGCCGGGCACGCGGGGCAGCGCCTTGCCCGGCGGTGCGATGAGGTATGCGATGCCGCCGCTGCCGGAGGCGACCGACCCGTCCGCGCGGTGGCGCTTGGTGCGCAGCCACACCTGCTCGAACTCGGTGCGCTTGTAGACGTTGCGGACCGCGTCGTCCGACGACGAGGCCGGGTCGTTGACGATGACGTCACCGGTCGCGGTGAACCCGACGACCACGAACAGGTGCCCGGAGGTCGAGTAGTTCGCGCCGGTGAGCTCCGAGGCGAGGAACGACTGCGAGGTGACGACCGGGATGCCGGCCGCGATGAAGCGCTCCAGCTCGTCGAGGGAGTGCAGCCGGGTCACGATGCCGGTCAGCCCGAACGTCGCCGCGTAGGCGGTGTTGAACGGCCAGTTCCCGGCGCCGGCGTAGGTGTAGTCGTAGGTCATCCGGGCCGCGTGGTCGACCTGCGGGTCGGCGTAGGACGGGTCGACCCAGGCGAGGTCGGCGGCGCTCGGCCTGCGGCCCCAGTACTCGACGACCATCTCGGTCGAGGTGGGGGAGCACCACGCCTCGCCGCCGCCGTCGTACTCCGGGTACTGTCCGATGTGGATGTTCTGCGAGTACCGCGGGACCGTGAGCTCCCGGCCCCAGGCGATGTGCCCGGCGCTCGGGGTGACCGTGAAGCGGTCCGGCACGTTGGAGACCATCGCGCCGATCTGCCGGACGCGCGGGAACGCGTGCGAGCCGGGCTTGCGGAACAGGGTCACGCGGAGGCGGTAGCTGTCCAGCAGCACGCCCTTGGACACGTCGTCGATGGAGAACGTGTCCGTGTAGACGCTGGAGTAGGCGTCGCCCTGACCGTCCACCGAGGACCGCTTGATGTCCTGGTCGCCCGAGGCCCAGCGGCCCATGACGTAGGCCGGTGTGCTCTCGCCGTTGGTGTACGTGCCCAGCAGCTCGACCTGCAGCCAGGTGCCCGTGGGCGTGTCGGCGTTCCAGGAGGCGACGAGCTCGCTCGCGCCGAACCCGGTGCGCTGCCGCGGTGAGGTCCAGGTGGCGGTCTCCCAGCCGTCCGCGCCGCCGCGGTCCCAGTGCTGGAAGGTGCGCCACCGGTGGAAGGAGATCTGTTCGTCGTGCGTGACCGGGGCGGCCGAGGGTGTGTCGATCGGTGCGCCGAGCGGTGCGGCGAGCACGGCGGTTGCGACCAGTGCCGGGATGAGGGCCATCGCTCCTCCAGGGGAAACCTGAGGCGATTGATTGATGGCACGCTATACCGTCACCGGCGTCGATGTCGATACCTTCCAACCGGATCCAGGTGGATGAAGGTTTTTTACCGACCGTGCAGCTCGGCCAGGGCCGCGTGCACCACGCCGTCCGAGCGCTCCAGCGCGCGGCGGGCGTCCGCGGGCGGCGTCTGGGCCAGCAGCGCCACCAGGGCGACCTTCGACTCGCCGCCCGCCTCGGCCAGGGCGGCGGTGCACGCCTCGGCGGGCAGGCCGGTCGCCTGGGCGAGCATGCGCACCTGGCGGCCGCGCAGCTTGCGGTTGCTCGCCACCATGTCGGTCATCAGGTTCGAGTACGTGCGGCCGAGCCGGACCATGACCGCCGTCGACAGCGCGTTGAGCACCAGCTTCTGGGCGGTGCCGGCCTTCATGCGGGTCGAGCCGGTGATCGCCTCGGGGCCGGTGTCGACGGCGATGACGACGTCGGCCAGGCCGGCCAGCGACGCGTTCGGGTTCGCGGAGATCAGCACGGTGCCGGCCCCGGCGGCGCGGGCGGCGCGCAGCGCTCCGCCGACGTACGGGGTGGCGCCGCTCGCCGTCGCGCCCACGGCGAGGTCCCCCGCGGCCAGGTCGGCCGCCGCGGCCGCGCCGAGCTCGGCGTCGTCCTCGGCGCCCTCGGCCGCGGTGTGCAGGGCCGGGAGCCCGCCGGCGATGTGGGCGACGACCCGCTCGTAGCCGACGCCGAACGTGGGGTGCAGCTCGGCGGCGTCCAGCACCGCCATGCGGCCGGAGGTTCCCGCGCCGAAGTAGTGCATGCGCCGGCCCGCGCGCAGGGCGGTCACGGCGAGCTCGACGGCCTCGGCCACGTCGGGCAGTACCGCGGAGACCGCCGGAGCGACCTTGGCGTCCTCGGCGTTGATGAGCCGGAGCATGTCGAGCGTGGGCAGCTGGTCGATGTAGACCGTGTGCGGGTTGCGCTCCTCGGTGGGCGAGACCCCGGGGGAGACGCTCACCAGCGGCCCCGATCGGCCTTGGTCCGCCGGCTTCGCACCGCGTCGCGCGTCGACTCCAGGGCCGAGCGTGTGCGGTCGTAGGTGCGCTGGGCGACGCCGACGAACACGCAGTCGACCACGGTGAGCTGGGCCAGCCGGCTGGCCATCGCGCCCGAGCGGAACGTGGTCTCCCGCGCGGCCGTGGTCAGCACCAGGTCGGCGACGCGCGTGATCGGCGACTTCGGGAAGTTGGTGAGCGCGACCGTCGTCGCCCCGCGCCGCCCGGCCTCGGCGAAGGCCTCCATGGTGTCCACGGTGGTGCCCGTGTGCGAGATGCCGACCGCGACGTCGCCCTCGCCGAGCAGGGCCGCGCTCGTCAGCGCCAGGTGCAGGTCCGACCACGCGTAGGCGGTCAGCCCGATGCGGTGCAGCTTGGTCTGGAAGTCCTGGGCCACGAACGCGCTCGCGCCCACGCCGTAGATGTCGATCCGGCGGGCCGCGGCGATCGCGGTGACGACCTTGCCCAGCGCCTCCAGGTCGAGCTGGGCGGCGGTCTCCTCCACGGCCCGGGCGTCGGCGTAGGCGATGGTCTTGACCACCTGGCCGAGGTCGTCGGAGCGGCTGATGTCGCTGCCGATCGCCTCCTGGGCCGGGTCGTCCTGCACTCGCCCGGCCTCGGCGGCGAGCTTGAGCCGCAGCTCGGGGTAGCCGGAGACGCCGATGGCGCGGCAGAAGCGGATGACCGTGGTCTCGGAGGTGTCGGCGCGCTTGGCCAGCTCCGTGATCGTCATCTGCGCGGCGGTGGCCGCCTCCTCGATGATGATTCGGCCGACCCGCTGCTCGGCCCGCGACAGCGAGGGCAGGAGCCCGCGGATCTTCACGGCCGTGGAGATCTGGCGAGCGTCGTCCGTCATGTGGAAAAGTTTCCGTTGCCTCGTCGGTTTCGTCAATGGAATGCGGTGACGCGATGCTTGAGCCCCTGGTCATCGGTGTTGACGCGGGCGCCACGACCACGCGGTGCGCGCTGAGCGACCTGCACGGTACCGTCCTGGCACGGGCGGAGTCGGGCGGTGCCAACCGGAACTCGAGCGGCGCGGCGCCGACGGAGGCGCTCACGGTCGCGCTGCGCAATCTACTCGCCCGATCCCGGGACGGCGCCGGGCGGGTCGCGCTCGGGGTGGTCGGCATCGCGGGCGGTGCGGCCGTGCGGGCCGCGACCCAGGCGGCGGCCGAGGCGGCCTGGCGCGCGGCGGGGCTCGGCGGTCGCGTGGTCGCGGTGACCGACCTCGAGGTCGGCTTCGCCGCGGGTTCGCCGTCGCCGGACGGGCTGCTGCTGCTCGCCGGCACCGGGGCGGTCGGGGCCGCGTTCGCGGGCGGGCGGCTGACGCATCGCTGCGACGGGTACGGCTGGCTGCTCGGCGACGAGGGCTCGGCGGTCTGGCTCGGCCGCGCGGGTCTGCGCGCCGTGCTGCGCGCGCTCGACGGCCGCGGCCCGGCCACGGCGCTCACGCAGGCGCTGAGCCCCCTGCTGGGCGTCCCGGCCGCCGACGACCAGGCCCTGCTGCGCGCCGCGTTCGACCGCCCGCCCGCCGCGCTCGGTGCCCTGGCGCCGGCCGTGAGCGCGCTCGCCGCGGCCGGGGACGCGGTGGCGGTGGCGCTCGTCGAGGAGGCCGCGGGGCATCTGCTGCACACCCTGGAGACGGTTGCCGGGCGCGCCGCGTTGCCCCGGCCGGCCGTCGTGCTCGCGGGCTCCGTCCTGCTGTCGCCCGGCCCGGTGGCCGAACGCGTCCGGGCGGCCGTGCGGGAGTGTTACCGGATCGTGCCCATGGCGGCGACCTACGGCCCGGCGGGGGCCCTCTGGCTGGCGATCACGCAGGTCATCGGGGCCGCTCCGGATGCCGCGGTACACGCCCGGCTGACCCGGTAACAATCTACCGCCCCTTGCAAGTTTGGTTGGAAACCTTCATTGTCATCGACAGACGTCCCTTGCGAAGGAGCGGCGATGAGTCTTCTTTCCCGGCGGGCCCTGCTCGGCTCGAGCGCCCTGGCCGCCGCCTCGGCCACCCTGGGCGCGTGCGCGCTGTCCGGCGGCGACGACAAGCCCTCCAGCACCGAGCAGGGCGCGAAGGACGCCGCGAACCCGCTCGGCGTCAAGGAGGACGCGCCGCTGGAGGTCGTCATCTTCAACGGCGGCTTCGGCGAGGACTACGCCAAGGCGCACGAGGCGATGTACACCGAGAAGTACCCGAAGGCGCAGATCAAGCACTCGGCGACCCAGCAGATCGGGCAGACGCTGCAGCCCCGCTTCGTCGACGGCAGCCCGCCCGACGTCATCGACAACTCCGGCGCCGGCCAGATCGACTTCAACGGCCTCGTCTCGCAGGGCGCCCTGGCCGACCTCGGGCCGATGCTGGACGCGCCCAGCATCGACGACCCGGCCAAGAAGGTGCGCGACACGCTCCTGCCCGGCTCGCTGCTGCCCGGCACCTACGACGGCAAGACGATGGCGCTCAATTACACCTACACCGTCTACGGGATCTGGTACTCCGCCAAGCTCATGAACGACAAGGGGTGGCAGTACCCGAAGACGTGGGACGAGATGATCGCCCTGTGCAAGACCATCAAGGCCGCCGGCATCTCGCCCTGGACCTATCAGGGCAAGCATCCGCGGTACATGTCGTGGCCGATCCTGTCCGCCGCGGCGAAGCTGGCCGGCCAGGACGTGCTCGTGGCCATCGACAACCTCGAGCCCAACGCGTGGAAGCACGAGGCGATCCTCGCCGCCGCGGACGCCTACTCGCAGCTGGCGGTCGACGGCTACATCATGCCCGGCTCGGAGGGGCTCGACCACATCCAGTCGCAGACCGAGTGGTGCAAGGGCAAGGCCGTGTTCATCTCGTGCGGCTCCTGGCTGGAGAGCGAGCAGAAGGCCGTCACGCCGCCCGACTTCCAGATGACCGTCGCGCCGACGCCGAGCCTGTCCGCCTCCGACAAGCTGCCGTTCGAGGCGCTGCGCGGCACGACCGGCGAGCCGTTCATCGTGCCGGCCAAGGCGAAGAACCTCGCGGGCGGGCTGGAGTACCTGCGCGTCATGCTGTCGAAGAAGGGCGCGATCGACTTCACCAACCGGGTCGCGAGCCTCACCTGCGTCGCCGGGCTCGACCAGGGCGTGAACCTGCCGCCCGGGCTGGCGTCGGTCACCAGGGCGCTCAAGGCCTCCGGCGACAAGGGCTTCAACTGGGTGTACAACTCCTACTACCGCAAGCTGGAGCGCGAGCTCGTCGACGCCGCGTGCGGGGCGCTGTTCACCAAGCAGATCAACGCCAAGCAGTTCGTCGAGCAGTGCCAGAAGGGCGCGGACGCGATCGCGAAGGACGACTCCATCAAGAAGTACAAGCGGAGCAGCTGAGGATGCGCCACGGTCGGCGCCTGTTCGCCATCACGTTCCTGATGCCCGCCGTGGCGGTCTACGCCGTCTTCGTCGTCTCGCCCTACCTGCAGGCGTTCCAGGTCTCCACGACCAACTGGCGCGGCCTGAGCCCGACGTGGGACTACGTCGGGACCGGCAACTTCACGCGGCTGCTGTCGGACGAGTACTTCTGGAACGCCCTGCGGCACAACGCCGTCCTGCTCGCCGTGCTCCCCGTCGCCACCATCGTGCTGGGCCTCTTCTTCGCGTCCATGCTCAACATCCACGGCGTGCGGTTCGGCGCCGTGTACCGCATCGTGTACTTCTTCCCGCAGGTGCTCTCGGTGGCCATCATCGGCGTGCTCTGGCGCGAGATGTACGCCCCGAACGGCGGCCTCGTCAACGGCTTCCTGCGCGCCGTCGGGCTCGGCTCGCTCGCCCGCACCTGGCTCGGCGACCCCGACGTGGCCTTCTGGGCGGTGCTCGTCGTGATGGTGTGGAGCAACGTCGGCTTCTACGTGGTGCTCTTCGGCGCCGCGATGTCCTCGATCCCGCGCGAGATCTACGAGGCCGTCATGCTCGACGGCGCGAGCCGCTTCACCACCCTGTGGCGGATCACCGTGCCGCTGCTGTGGGACACGATTCAGGTGGCGTGGGTGTACCTCGCCATCATCGCCCTGGACGGATTCGCCCTCGTGCAGATCATCACCAACGGGGGCCCCGGGTTCAGCACGGACGTCGTGGGACTGCGGCTCTACAACACCGCCTTCGGCGACGCCAAGTTCGGCTACGCCTCCGCGATCGGCGTCGCGATGTTCTTCGTGACGCTCTCGGTCGCGATCGCGTCCCTGCGCCTGACCCGCCGCGAACGCATCGAGTACTGACGTGCGCCCCCGCCTCGGCAACGCCTTCTCCCACGTCTTCCTCTTCGGCTGGGCGCTGCTGACCACCTTCCCGCTGCTGTGGGCGGTGGTCAGCTCCTTCAAGAGCGACGACGAGATCCTGTCCGACGCCTGGAGCCTGCCCTCGTCGCTGCGCTTCTCGAACTGGGCGCGCGCCTGGAACGAGGCCCACATGGGCCGCTACTTCCTCAACAGCACCATCGTGGTGGCCGGCGCCCTGGCCCTGACCATGCTGCTGGGCGCCATGGCCGCCTACGTCCTGGCCCGCTACGAGCTGCGCGGCATGCGCGTCGTCTACTACGCCTTCGCCGGCGGCATGGTCTTCCCGGTGTTCCTGGCCCTGGTGCCGCTCTTCTTCGTGGTCAAGAACCTGGGCCTGCTCGGCACCCTGCCCGGCCTGATCCTCGTCTACACCGCCTACTCGCTGCCGTTCACGGTGTTCTTCCTGACCGCGTTCTTCCGCACCCTGCCGACGGCGGTGGCCGAGGCGGCCCTCGTGGACGGCTGCTCGCACTGGAGCCTGTTCTTCCGCATCATGCTGCCGATGGCCCGGCCGGGGCTGATCAGCGTGGGCATCTTCAACTTCCTGACGCAGTGGAACCAGTACATCTTCCCGATCGTGCTGCTGCAGGGCGAGGGCAGCGAGAAGCGCTGGGTCCTGGCCCAGGGCCTCACCGCCCTGGCCGTGAACGAGGGCTACGCGGGCGACTTCGGGGGCCTGTTCGCGGGCATGACCATCGCGATGCTGCCGGTGCTGCTGCTCTATCTGGTCTTCCAGCGCCAGGTCCAGTCCGGCCTCACCGCCGGCCACCTCAAATAGCGGCTCCCGCGGCGCCGGACATGATGCGGGCGAGGTTGTCCGGGGCGAAGTACTCCGGGATCGGCGTGCTGCCCTGCATGACGCCGAAGAAGCGGGTCGACTCCGCGGGGCTGGCCGCGATCGTGGCGAACAGCGCGGCCATCTCCGGGCTCGGGGGCTCCATCGACGCCAGCTGGCAGGTCAGCTGGAGGGCCGGCAGGAAACGGCGGTCGCGTTCCTGCGCGTAGGACTGCACGGCCGCGTCCAGGCCGCCGCCGGAGAGTCCACTGTGGATCGCGTCGGCGAGCAGCTGCGCGCACACGAAGGCGTCCGTGATGCCCGCGGCCATCACCGGGTCCTTGTGGTAGCCCGCGTCGCCCACCAGGGCCCAGCCCGGGCCCGCCGGCGTGCGGAAGAAGTTCGGCACGTCGGCGGTCGCGTGCATGCGGCCGACCCGTTCCGCGGCGGCGACCCGGGCGGCCACGGACGGTACCCGCGAGATGGCCTTGGCGTAGTGGGCCTCCACGTCGGTGCGGAAGTCGTGGAACTGCGCGCTCGGGCACGCCACGAACACGCAGGTCGCGTCGTCGTTGGTCGGGAAGAGCACCACCGCGCGGTCGCCCAGCTGGTAGATCTCGGCGTTGTCGCGGGGGAGGAGGCCGCGGTAGTAGGCGTAGTAGCACGCGGTCAGCGACGGGGTGTCGTGGTACGTCCCGGCACCCGCCTCGCGGGCCACCACCGAGCGCAGGCCGTCCGCGCCGATGACGATCCGGGCGTGCTCCTCGAAGCCGTCACCGCGGACCCCGGTGACGCGGCCGGACTCGTCGCGCAGCAGGCCCTCGACGGTCACGCCCTCCCGCACCTCGGCCCCGGCCGAGCGGGCGGCGTCCAGGAGGATGGCGTCGAGGACGGTGCGGCGCACGCAGTACGGGTGCGCGGCGCCGTCCGAGGGCGGCGGCGGGGCGCTGATGACAAATGGGCCGAAGTCCATGGTGAACCGCGAGAGCCGCGGGGCGCCCGCGTTCGCGACGGCGTCGTGCAGGCCCCAGCCGCGCAGCAGTGCCATCCCCGGCACGTGCACGAGGTGCGTCGAGATGACGTCGCTCGGGAATGTGGCCCGGTCCAGCAGGAGCACCCGGTGGCCGGCCCGGGCGAGCAGCATGGCGGTCGGGGAGCCGGCGACGCGCGCGCCGACGACGATGGCATCGAAGCTCACGGTGCGACCCTATCGCCACCAGTGCACGGAATCGACGTACATCGTCTGCGGAAATGGCGTCGAGGACGGCGGGGTGCCGGGCCAGCGGCCGCCGACGGCCACGTTCAGCAGGAGGTAGGCGGGGCGCTCGAACACCCACGCCTGCTTCGCGCCGAGGTCTTCGCGGCGCAGGGTGGCCTGCACGACGCCGTCGACCGACCACTGCAGGACGCCGGGCCACCACTCCAGGCCGTACCGATGCATGCCCTTCTCGGGCCCACCGGCCGGCTTCGCGGCGAACGGGCGCTCCCAGCCGCGCTCGGAGCCGTCGGGCCCGTGGAAGGTGCCGTGCACGACGCCCGGCTCGCCGGCGCCCAGCGACTCCATCAGGTCGATCTCGCCGGCCTGGGGCCAGCCGGTGGTGGCGACGTCCGCGCCGAGCATCCAGAACGCGGGGAGCAGGCCCTTGCCCGGGGGCACCTGCAGCACGCCCTCGATCCGGCCGTACCGCCCCTCGAACGCGCTCCTGATGCGGACCGACGTGTACTTCCCGCCGTCGTGGCGCGCGGTGACGGCCAGCCGCCCGTCGCCGGTGAGCGCGCCGTTCCCCGGATCCTGGGTGTACTCCTGCAACTCCCCGTTGCCCCACCCCCCGCCGCCGAGCTCGTGCCGCCAGCCCGGCAGCAGCGCGGTGCCGGCCGCCCCGTCGAACTCCTCGGTGAGGTCGGCGTGCAGGGCGTCGGTGCCGGTGCGCGCCATGGTGGCGGTGACGGCCGCGACCCCGGCGAGGTGGTGCAGCGCGCCGACCGTGAGCCGGGCCGCGTCGCCGGTGACGGGGACGAGCACGACGGCGTGGCGCACCCGCCCGGCGCCGGTGCCGGCGAGCTGGACCTCGCGCGCGTCGCCGCCGGGCAGCGTCACGGTCACCGACGCCTCCGGGGCCGCGCCGCGCTCGGGGGCCGAGAGCGAGAGGGTCACGGCATAGGTGCCCGGCTCCGGCACCGGGAGCGTGAACGTCGGCGTGCCGCTGCGGGTGTACCGGTACGGCGCCGGACTCCCCGCGCCGAGCGCCCTGGGCGCGTTGCCGCCCGCGACGACCCCGGCGTCGGGGTCCCACGCGTTGCCGGCCGCGTCGGTGACGCCCTCGGGCGCGGCGGTCCAGCGGTGCGTCCAGCCGACCCCGGCGGTGATCTGCGTCGAGGAGGTCCGCGTGAGCACCCGCCCCGGCCGGTCGCCGCCCCCGCGGGGCAGGACGAGCGCCGCCGCCCCGGCCAGCGCGACGACGACGAGCGCGGCGATCCCGGCCCGTCGGGCCCGCGGGCGCAGCGACACCATGCGCACCAAGGCTACGGCGCGGCGGCGGCCCGCAGCGCGGTTGTCGGCTTGCCGACCTTGCCGGCGCCGGTGCCGATCAGCACCGCGACCAGCACGATCACGGCCCCGGCGAGCTGCCCGGCCGACAGCGACTGGCCGAGCGCGAGCCACCCGGCGGCGGCCGCGACGACGGGGCTGAGCAGGCTGAACAGGGTCACCTGGGCGGGCTGGAGGGTCGTCACGCCGCGGAACCACAGCAGGTAGGCCCCGGCGGTGCCGATCAGCGACAGGTACCCGAATCCGGCCGCGTTCACCCAGCTCAGGGCGGGCGGGAGCCCCTCGATGAGCAGGGCCGCGGGGGCGAGCAGGAGGCCGCCGACGGTGAGCTGCCAGCCGGTCAGGGCGATCAGCGCGGTCCGGCGATCGCCCTCGGGCGCTCCCCAGCGCCGGCCGAGGACCGTCCCGAGGGACATGGACACCATGCCGCCCGCGGCCGCCGCGAGGCCGATCGGGTCCAGTGCCGTCGCGGAGCGCAGGACCAGCAGCGCGACGCCGAGCACGCCCGCGGCTCCGGCCGCGAGCACCGTGCGGGAGGGGCGGCTGCCGAGCAGCCCGAACGCGAGCGCGGCGACCACGAACGGGCCGAGCGCGCCGAGGACGGCCGCGACGCCTCCGGGGAGCCGGTACGCGGCCACGAACAGCAGCGCGAAGAACAGCCCGATGTTGAGCGTGCCGAGCACCAGCGAGCGCCACCACCAGGCGCCCTTCGGCAGCGCGCGGGCCGCGGCGATGAGCAGCAGCCCGGCGGGCAGGGCGCGCAGGGTGCCGGCCAGCAGCGGCCGGCCGGGCGGGAGGAGCTCGGTGGTGACCAGGTACGTGGTCCCCCACAGCGCGGGGGCGATGGCCGTAAGGTTCCTCATGACTAAGTAGCTTACAACTAAGCTACTTAGACGCAAGGGGGTGCTAGAGTTCCGGCATGGACGACGTCGACCGGATCGTGGCCCAGTGGGGGCGGGAGCGGCCCGAGCTGCAGACCGACGCGATGGCCGTGTTCGGGCGGATCTATCGCCTGGCCCGGGTGGTCGGGGACCGGCAGGAGCAGGTGTACTCCGGCCTCGGCATCAACCGCGGCGAGTTCGACGTGCTCGCCACCCTGCGCCGGGCCGGGGAGCCGTTCCAGCTGTCCCCGAAGGCGTTGAGCGCGTCGCTGATGCTGACCACGGGCGGGATGACGGGCCGGCTCGACCGCCTCGAGCGGGCCGGCCTGGTGACCCGCTCCCCGGATCCGGCCGACCGGCGCGGCCTCGTGATCACGCTGACCGGCCGCGGCCGCGAGGTCATCGACGAGGCGGTCGGCATCGGGCTGGACGCGCAGCGCGAGGTGCTGGAGCGCCTGCCCGAGGCGAGCCGCAAGCGCCTGGCGGCCCTCCTGCGCGACCTGCTCGCCGCCGCCGAGGCCTGACCTCCCGCCGGGCCGCGGGGTCACACGGTCGCGGTCGCCACCCACATCGTCAGCGTCGCCAGGAAGTCGCCGCGCTCGCCCGCCTCGCCCAGCGCGCCGAACCAGTCCTCGCGCAGGTCGTCCGGGATCAGGCCGGTGTCGGCCGGCACCATCGGGTTGACCATCGGCAGCACGGCCGCGGCGGCGAGGGGGTCGGGGAAGTACAGCGCGACCGGCACCGCGCTCACCTCGCGCAGCCCCGCGCCCAGCAGCCGCCGCCGCAGGGTGCGGCCCATGTCGAGGTGCTGGCCGACCACGGTCGCGAGCAGGTGCTCGCGGACCCGGGCGACCAGCGGCCGGGGCAGCCCGTCGACGGCGACCGACTCCCAGTCGGTGTCGACGAGGCACACGCGCCCGCCGGCCCGGGTGACGCGGGCCAGCTCCGCCACGGCGACGTCGGGCTCGGCCAGGTGCTGCAGGACCCGCTCGCAGCGCACCGCGTCGAACCAGCGATCGGGGAAGTCCAGGGCGGTCACGTCGCCCTGGGTGTACCGCACGCTGGTCCCCTCGTCGCGGGCGACCGCCGCGGCGATCGCGGCGGCGGAGGCGTCGAGCGCCACGATCGCGCCGCTGCCGCACAGCCGGGTCGCGAGCAGCCGCGCGACCTCGCCGGTCCCGGCCCCGGCGTCGAGGATGCGCTGCCCCGGCTCGAGGTGCAGCGCGGCGAACGCGACCTCGCGCACGCGCTGGATCTCGGGGTTCGCGGCCATCTGGTCCAGCGCCCCGATGAGCCGCCCACGGGGATCCGGATCGTTCGCCATCCCGCCAGTCTGGCCCGGCGACGCGCCGCCTGGCTGCCCGGAATCCGATCGTCAATCCGACATCAGGCGGACAAGCAGGCCGCGGTACCACCGCAACGGCGCCACGCCCGCCCCCGGCTCCTTGGCGAGCTCGTCCCACCGGCGCAGCCGCACGGCGTCGCCGGAGTACTCGAGCGCGGCGAACCGCGCCGCTTCCTGCGCCGTCATCGGCCCCCCCTGCACGCCGAGCGTGAACTTCGAGGCGTCGGAGAGCCGGTCGTGGTACCCGGGCTCGACCGCGCACAGGTACCGCTTCGCCGCCACGTGCAGCCGCACCGGCTCGCACACCGCGGGCCCGAACCACCGCGCGAGCCAGTCGGCCCCGGTGTCGCTGTGCCGGTTGTCCCGCCCCCGCATCAGATCCGCCCCGGTGAGCACCCCGTGGAAGTGCCCGACGTCGTGCAGCAGCGCGGCGGCGACGAGGGCTTCGGGGGCGTCGTCCCGCACGGCCAGGGCCGCGGCCTGCAGCATGTGCTCGGCCTGGGTGACGGGCTCGCCGAGATAGTCGCGCGCGCCCTCGCCCTCGAAGAGCGCCTGGATCTCGTCGACCGCCGCGTCGGTGTTCATGCGGCCGATCCTCCCGGGCGCGGGTGAACCGCCGCTGAACACCCGGCTTCCCCTGCTCCCGCGGTGGCCGCCGCGCCCGCGGTGGCCCCGCTCGGCCCGCTATGCCCCGGCGGTTCGTTTCCAGCGCAGTCCGACGATCAGGGCCAGCGCGCCCGCTACCGCGTGGCCGAGCGCCCACGCCAGCTCCCGGCCGGTGGAGGCACTGCCCTGGACCACCACGTAGATCGCCCCGGCCAGCAGCGCGCAGCCCGGCACGACGGCGAGGACGGCGGCCAGGCGGTCCAGGACGGGCGGCCCGGGCCGGCGCAGGCGGTAGCCCCGGATCGCCGCGGCCAGGACGAGCCCGAGCGCCATCAGCCAGCCGAAGCGCAGCGCCTGGATGCCGGTCGTCGCGACCGCGGTGACGATCGCGGCGAAGGCCACGGCAGCCAGCCCGCGGATCTCCGCGCCGTCGCCGGGCAGCTTCGGCAGGGGCGCGTCGTCGTCGGCCTCGGCCGTCTGCGGGCGGGCGGTCCGGGTCGCCCAGACCGCGATCGCGGTGGCGCCGAGCACGAGGAGGGCACCGGAGGCCGCGCGCGCGGAGAGGAAGGCCGTGTAGTCGAGCATCGTCACATCACCATCAGATAGCGGTAGGCCGCGAGCGCGAACGTCAGCGCGCCGATCGCGACGGCGACCCAGTCGACGGCCCGGGGTCCTCGGCGGCGCAGCCTCACGGCCCGCCAGACGACGGCGAGCCCGATCCCGCTGCCGGCGATGAGCTTGAAGCCGGTCACCTCGCCGAGCGCGGTCGGCGAGAGCAGCAGCAGGGCCGTGAACGCGCCGGCGACCAAGGCGAACAGTTCCTGGAAACTCGTGCCGACACCGCCCTTCCCCCGCACCACCCGCATCGGTTCGGGAGCCGCTTTCGGTTCACGCCCCGGCATGTCGGGCCAGAGCCGCTCGTCGACCGGCGGGGCGGCCGGCTGCGGCGCGACGGAGGCGACCGGCGCACCGACGCCCACCGGCGGCGCGGAGATCGGCGCGGCTGTGACCGGTGGGGCGTTGAACGGTGCGGCCGTGACCGGTGGGGCGGAGATCGGCGTGGCTGTGACCGGTGGGGCGGAGATCGGCGCGGCCGTGACCGGCGGCGCGGTGAACGGGGGTGCGGCGGCCGCGATCGGCGCGCTGGTGACCACGGGTGCGGCGGCGACCGGGCTGTCGGCGGGCATCGTGGCCAGGTGCAGGGCGCCCTCGGCGACGACCAGCTGCGGCTCCTCCAGCACCGTCGGGGCGAGGCCCGTGGCGCGGTGCAGCATGGTGGCGATCAGGGGCGTGCGGGTACCGCCGCCGACGAGGAACCACCCGGCGACCGCATCCGGCCGGACCCGGGCCTCCTTGAGCGTGGTCAGGGCCACCTGCACGGTGCGGGCGAGGACCGGCTCGGCCGCGGCGTCGAACTGCTGCCGCGTGAAGAGCACCTCCTGGTCCGCCACCGGGATGAACATGCTCGCCGAGGACTCCCGCGACAGCGTCTCGCGCAGGTGCCGGGCGTCGGTCCACAGCATCGTGACGTGGCGCAGGTCGCTGGCCGACTGCGGCGCCGTGAGCCGGGTCCAGGTGCCGGGCGCGGCCGGTTCGACGACCGTGCGGGCGTGCGCGACGACCAGCGCGTCGAGGTCGAGGCCGCCGACGTCGTCGAGGCCGCGGCAGGCCAGGTCCCGGAATCCGTCGGCGGTGCGCTGCACCACGCTGGCGTCGAACGTCCCGGCCCCGAGGTCATAGACGACGACGCATTGACCCGGCTGTACCGCATGACCGAGAACGGCCGCGAAGTAGGTGGCGGCCGCGACGGGCTCGGCGACCAGGGCCGGCACCGGGAGCCCGGCCAGCGCGGCGGCGTCGAGCAGCACCTGGCGGCGGGCCGAGCCCCAGGTCGCGGGGCAGGTCATGGTCAGCGTCGCGGGCGGGCCGCCGAGGGTGCGCAGCGCCTCCGCGCGCACGCGGATCAGGGCCGCCGCCACCAGCTCGGGCACCGGCACGGCGCGGTCGCCGAGCAGCACCTCGAGGTCGTCGATGCGGCGCTTGGGGTTCGGCTCGTAGCGGGCCGGGTCGAGGCGCGCGGCGTGCTCCGCGTCGCGGCCGACGAGCAGGCGCCCGGCGTCGTTGCGGAACACCGCCGACGGCAGCAGCGGCGAGGAGTCGAACAGCAGCGGGCGCACCTTGCCGCCGGGATGGCGCAGTACGGCCACGGTGCTCGACGTTCCGTAGTCGATTGCGAGCGCGGCGTCCTGCACGCCGCGAAGCATAGGGATGCCATGCGGCACACGGCGATCGGTCGATCGGCTCGCGAAAACTGTCGGACCCGCCGCGTAAGGTGCCCATTGCGATCGACCCCGAAAGGAGGCCCGCCGTGCTCGGATTGGTGCTCAGCGCGCTACGGGCGCGCGCCGCGCAGGCGTGGGCCGTGTTCGTCCTCGCCGTGCTGCTCGTGACCGCGGCCGCCGCCGGGCCGTGGTTCGCCGCCGGGGCCGAGCGCCGGGCCGCCGCGGCCGACGTCGCCGCCGCGCCCGCGGAGGAGCGCACGATCTCCGTGCGCCGCCAGACCAACGCGGACGGCGATCCGCGCTCGGCGCTGGCCGCCTACCGCGACACCGTCGAGCGGCTGCTGCCCGGAACCGGTCGCCTCGGCGTCACCGCGAACATGCTGCTGGACGGCGCCGACTCCACGCCCAGGGTCTCGGTGGCCCACCGCGACGACGTCTGCGAGCACCTCCGGCTCGACGGGCGCTGCCCGCAGGCCGCGGGCGAGGTGCTGGTGAGCGTCGCCACCGCCGACGCGCTCGGGCTGCACACCGGCGACGCGCTCACGCTGCGCAACCAGCCGCGGGCGAAGCCGGTGCCGGTGACCGTCGTCGGGCGCTACGAGCTCGCGGACCCCGGCGGCGTCTACTGGGGCGACTCGCTGTTCCGGGCCGACGCCGGCGGGCTCGACCCGCTGTTCACCGCCGTCGACACGTTCGAGAGCCCGCAGCTGGCCGGGCCGGTGTTCGCCTACACCGCGGAGCTGCCCGAGTCCGCGTTCACCGACCCCGGCTCCCCGGCCGGCGACCGGCTGCGGGCGGCCGACTTCGCGCTGAGCCGCGGCGGGATGACGCTCGTCGCGCCCGGGCAGCGACTCGTCGACCGGATCGCCGCCGACCGGGCCGCGATCCGGGGCGGGGCGCTCGCCGGGACGCTCGGCACCGTGGTGCTGTGCTGGTTCGCGCTCGCCCTCGCCGGCCGGCAGACCGCGCGCGAACGGCGCGGGGACGCGGCGCTGCTGCAGCTGCGCGGCGGAACCCGGCGGCGGGCGCTGCGGCTGGGGGTGGGGCAGCTGGCCGTACCGTTGCTGGCCGCCCTGCCGATCGGGCTCGCGCTCGGGTGGCTCGCCGGGCGCCTGCTCGGCGGGCCCGCGGCCGGGCTCGCGCCGCCGTTCGACGGGGCGCTCGGGCCGTGGCTGCCGGCCGGGCTCGCCGCCGTCGCCGGGGTGCTCGGCGGGCTGGCCGCGCTCGCCGCCGGGGAGCTGGCGGTGCTGCGGGCGCCGGTGGAGGGGTTGCTGCGGAGGGTGCCGTCGCCGGGAAGGGCGCGCCGGGCCGCCGTCGACGTGGTCCTCGTCGTGCTCGCCGGGTTCGCCGCCGCCCAGCTGTGGGGGACCGGGCTGCGCACCGCCGTGCCGCTGCTCGTCGCGGTCGTCGTCGCCGTGGTCGCCGCCCGGATGCTCGCCACCGCCGCCTCCCGGGCCGGGGCGGGCGCGCTGCGGGCGGGGCGGCTGCGGGCCGGGTTCGCCGCCGTCGCGCTGTCCCGCCAGCCCGGCGCCGACCGGCTGATGGCCCTCGTCGCGGTCGCGGTCGCCGGCCTGTGCGCCGCGACCGGGGGCTGGCTCGCCGGGTTCGACGCCCGCGACGCGCGCGCCGCGCAGGAGCTCGGGGCGCCGCGGGTGCTCACCGTCCGGGCCGCCAACCCGACCGCCCTGCTCGACGCCGTCCGCCGCGCCGACCCCGGCGGGCGGGAGGCGATGGCGGCCGTCGTCGACGCGGCCGCGACCCCGCCCGTCGTCGCCGTCGACGCCGCCCGGCTGCCGGCGGTGGCGGCGTGGCGCCCGCAGTGGGGACCCCGGCCCGCGCTCGTCCCGCCCGGCACCGGCGCCGACGCGCCCGCGGTCACCGGCGGCCGGCTCGTGCTGCGCGCCCGCAACGACGGCGCCGAGCCGGTCCGGCTCGCCGTCGCGGTGCAGAACACCGTCACCGGCCGGTCGGCCAAGCTCACCCTCGGCCCCGTCGACCCCGGCGAGCACGAGGCCGCCGCCGACGTCGCCGGCTGCGCCGAGGGCTGCCGGGTGGTCAGCCTCGACCTGCTCCAGCCGCGGCCCGCGAACGCCGGCGACGATCCGCCGAAGGCCGGGCCCGACACCCCGCCCAGCGACGTCGCCGCGGCCGTGCTCACCATCACCGAGCTGCGCCAGGAGGCCCCGGCCGGGCGCGTGCTCGACGCGGCGTTCCTCGGCGACCCGCGGCAGTGGCGCACCGGCGCCAAGGGCCCCGCGATGCAGGTCAGCGCCCGGCAGGGGGCGCTCACGCTCACGCTGCCCGACGTGGCCTGGAACTTCGACGACCGGGTCTACGTGATGGCCGCCGGGCTGCCGCTGCCCGCCGTCCTCGCCGGTGAGGTCCCGGGCCCGTGGCGCCTCGGCGACCCCATGCTCGAGCTCTTCGGCGGCGGCGCCGTGCCCGTCCACGTCGCCGGGACCGCGCCGATGCTGCCCGTCGTCGGGGGCTCCGGCGTCCTCGTCGACCTCGACGCCGCCCAGCGCCTCGGCGCCGGCGGGTCCTCGGCCGGCACCTATCAGGTGTGGCTCGCCACCGGGGCCGGGGCCGGCGTCGAGGACCGGCTCCGCGCCGCCGGGCTGACGATCCTCGGCGCCGACGACACCGGGGCGCGGGCGGCCCGGTTCGCCGCCCGCGGGCCCGCCGTGGCCGAGCGCTACCGGCTCTTCGCCGCCGTCCTCGGGCTGCTCGCCGCGGCCGCCGCCCTCGCCGTCGCGGTCGCCGCCGAGCGCCGCCAGCGCGGCGCCGACCTGCGGGCCCTGCGCGTGCAGGGGCTCGCCGCGCGCACCGCCGCGACGGCGGGCCGGGCCGGGTCCGGCGCCATCGTCGTCGCCGGGGTGCTGGCCGGTCTGCTCGCCGCGATCGTGGCGCGCTTCGCGTCCGGGCCGCCGTTGCCGTACTTCGCCGACGGCTGGAACCCGCCCGACCCACCGGAGCCGTTGCCGCCGCTGCCCCTGCTCGCGACCGCCGCCGCGGCCCTGCTCCTGCTCGCCCTCGTCTGGCGCGCCGTCACCGCCGGACGCGCCGAAGGGAAGACCCGATGATCTCGCTGCTGCTGTCGATGCTGCGGGCCCGGCGCGGCCAGGCGCTCGTGCTGGCGCTACTGTCGCTGTTCGCGGTCGCGGCGGCCGTCGCCGCCCCGGCCTACCTGCAGGCCGTCGACCGCTCCGTCGTCGCCGGGCAGGTGGAGACGGCCGCGGCGCGGGAGCGCTCGCTGAGCATCACCGCCACCGTCAACGCCCGCGACGCGGACGGGTTCGACTTCACCGACGTCGCCGGCGGCCTCGTGAATCTGCCCGGGTTCGACCAGGTCTACGGCGCCGACTTCCCCGCGGTCGGCATCGAGCCGGAGAAGGTGCGGGCGTCGCGGGTGACCTACCGCCAGGACGCCTGCGCCCACCTGACCATCGTCGCCGGGCGCTGCCTGGCCGGGGCCGGCGACGTGGTCCTCGGCGAGCAGACCGCGGCGCGGCTGGGGCTCGGCCCCGGCGACCCGATCACGCTGACGTTCGCGGCCCTCGGCGGCAGCAACTCCCAGCCGACCTACGTCGCCGACGGCACCCCGGCCCGGCTCACGGTCGCCGGCACCTACCGGCCCGCGAACCCGGCCGAGGCCTACTGGGGCGGCCACGGGTATTTCGACCTCGACACCGCCGGCCGGCCCGGCGAGCCGGTCTTCACCGGCGCCGCGACCATGGCCGCGATGGACCACGGCACCACCGCGATGTCCGTCGACGTGACCGCCGGACCCGCCGCCCTCACCGCCGACGGGCTGCCCGACACCCGCCGCCGCCTCGCTGAGCTGAAGTCCCGCGCCACCCAGCTCGGCCAGGGACTCGTCGTCACCACCGAGCTGCCCCGGCTGTTCGCGCGCATCGACGCCAGCCAGGAGCTGGCCCGCCACAGCGTCCCGGCCGGCGCCGCCCCGCTGCTGCTGCTCGCCTACGCGGTGCTGTTCATCGCCGCCGACTACGCCACCACCGGGCGCCGCCCCGAGCTCGCCGTCGTCGCGCTGCGCGGCACCCGCTGGTGGACCCGCTGGTGGCTGACCCTCGGCGAGGGGCTGGCGGCGATCCTGCTCGGCGGGCTGGCCGGCTGCGTCGCCGGGCAGCTGCTCGTCGCCGCCCTCGTCGCCTGGCGCTTCCCCGGCGTCGGGGCGCCGGTGTTCACCGTGGACGCGCTGCGGTATGCGCCGGCCGCCCTCCTCGGCGCCATCGCGGCCGCGCTCGTGGCCCAGCGCCGGCACCTGGCCGCGCCGGTCGCCGGGCTGCTGCGGCGCATCTCCCGCCGCGCCGCCGGCTGGCGGGTGCGCACCGGCGAGGCCGTCGTCGCCGTGCTCGCCGCCGCCGCGACCGCCCAGCTGTTCCTCACCGGCGGCTCGCTCACCGGCGTCGCGATCGTCGCGCCCGCCCTGGTGATCCTCGCGCTCGCGCTGCTCACCGCCCGGGCCGTCACGCCGCTGGCCCGGCTCGCCGGCACCCGGGCGCTGCGCCGGGGCCGGCTCACCACCGCGCTCGCCGCATTCCAGCTGTCCCGCCGGCCCGGGGCGCAGCGGCTCATCCTGCTGCTCGTGGCGGCCGTGGGCGTGCTCGGCTACGCCGTGACCGCCACCGACCTCGCGGCCCGCGACCGGGACCTCGCCGCGCAGATCTCCACCGGCGCGCCCCGGGTGCTCACCGTCGCCTCCGTCGGCGGCGAGCAGCTGCTGCAGGCCGTGCGGGCCGCGGACCCCTCGGGCGCCTACGCGATGGCCGTCGTCGGGCTGCCCGCGGGCCGCCCCGGCGAGGCGCCGCGCCTCGCCGTCGACACCACCCGGCTCGCGGCCGCGTCCACCTGGCTCGGCGCCTACGGCGACACCGACCCGGCCCGCCTCGCCGAGCGCCTGCGCCCGCCCGTGCGCGACGCCGGGCTGACCATCCCCGGCCAGGACCTCGCCATCGACGCGACCGTCACCGGCGCCCGCCCCGACAACCCGGTCGCGCTGAAGCTCGTGCTCGCCGGCCGGCACGGCCGCGCCAACGTCGACCTCGGCGCCGTGCACAACGGCGCCGGCACCTACCAGCAGCGCGTCAGCGACTGCGCGGACGGCTGCCGGCTCGTGGGAGTGCACCTCACGAACCTGGAGCCGGCCGCGACCGCGACCCGCCTCACCGTCGTGCTCAACGCCGTGCGCACCATCAACCCGGCCCGCACCGCGGCCACCGGCGCCCAGCTCGCCGACCTGGCCCGCTGGCGCTCCGCCGACGCGACACTCACCGCCGCGCCCGACGGCCTGCGCATCGGCGTCGACGCCCCCGACGGGCTGCCGCACGGGGCATGGGTGCAGCCGGCGGAGGTCCCGCTCCCGCTCCCCGTCGCCGCCACCGCCACCGCCAGGTCCATCTCCGGCCTCGACGGCCTCGACATCCCGGTGACCGTCGCCGCGCACCTCGACGCCGTCCCCCGGCTCGGCCTCGACGGGACCATCGTCGACCTCGAATACGCCGAGCGCCTCAGCACCGACTCCGGCCTCGCCCGCGACCCCGAGGTCTGGCTCGGCCCGGCCGCCCCGCCCGACGTCCTGAACCGCCTCGCCGCCCAGGGCCTCGTCATCGTCGGCGACACGGGCATCGCCGACGCGCGGGCCCGCCTGGCCGCGCAGGGCCCGGCCCTGTCACTGTGGTTCCACGTGCTGGCGGGCGCGCTCGCGGTCCTGCTCGCCGCGGGCGGCCTGGCGCTGGTCATCGCCGTGGACCGCCGCGACCGGCGCGCCGACCTGGCCGCCCTGCGCGCCCAGGGCCTGCCCCGGCGCGCGGCGGCGCGGGTCGCGCTGTGGACCTACCCGGCCCTGGTGCTCGCGGCCGCGCCGCCGGGCCTGGCCACGGCCCTGATCGCGTGGCGCCTGACGGGCTGGGCGCTGCCCGTGTTCGGCGAACCGATGCCGGCGCTGCCCCTGCCACACTGGCCCACGGGCCCGGCCGTGCCACTGGCGTGGCTGCTGACCCTGCTGCTGCTGGTCACGGTGGCGGCCTCGACGGCCCGCGCCACGACGCCCCCGCCCCGCCGCCCGCGCCCCGCGACGAACTGACCCACGCCGCTCGCCACTTCGCCGGCGAACTGACCCGCGCCGCTCGCCACTTCGCCTGCGCCGTACCGCCCACGGGCCCCGCGCTGCCCGCCGGCGTGGCTGCTGACCCTGCTGTCCAGCGTGGCGGCGTCGACCACTCGGGCCACACGTCCCAGCTTCGCCCCCGCCCCGCCCGCCGCCCCGCGCCGCGCCGCGCCGCGCTGTCCCGCGCCGCGCCGCGCTGTCCCGCGCCGCGCCGCGCCGTCCCGCGCCGCGCCGTCCCGTGCCGCGCCGTCCCGTGCCGCGCTGTCCCACGTCGTGCCGTGCCGCGCTGTCCCGCGGTGTGCAAGCCGTGCCGTCCCACGGCGTGTCGTTCCGTGCCGTCCCGCGAACGCGTCACCGACGATCGCCTGCCGCTGAAGGCGACCATGCCGACAACACCGTGCCGCGTTCGCAACGAGCCGCCGGTGGACGCGGGTCGGCCGCGTCAAAGGCCGCTGGTGAATATTATTCCAAAATGTTCACAATGTGCGTGGCGGCCTGGTCGGTGATCGTGGCTTCGGTCGCATTCTGGGATAATTCTTGGTATGGGGCAGATGCAGTTGTTCAGCTCGCGTGAATTGGCTGCTATGCGGGATCGGACGAAAGCGCGAAACTGGTGGCCGGAAAAGGACGAGTTCCGGAAGGAGACGCAGCGGCGGCGTGACTGGGGATTGGCGCGACGGCACGCGGAGAAGCTGCGCCGAATCCACGATGCCGCACCATCGGCACCCTCATCACCAGCGCGAATGCCGCATCAATCGGTGGGCGAGCGCCCCGGTCCGACCGGTGCTGCGGCGGCACCGCCTCCCAGCCTGCGCCCCGGAGAAAGCGTTCCGACAAAGCCGGCGTCCGATCCCGCCGAAAATCTTGACCACCACGCCGCAGTGATACCTGCGAGGATACCCGAACATTCGCATCGAGCCGCCGAGAAAAGCCGCGCCCGCGTCTGCGTAAAATTTTGCGTCGCGATTCTGCCTAGTCGCAATCCCGCCGGCCACCCGTTCACGGGAAGTTGGACCCGAGCCGCCGGTGCCGGCCCTGGCGGCGTCCGGCCGGATGGCCGAGTTTTGGCTGGCTCGCCTTGCGGTGGAGGAGTGCGTCACGAGGGCTGTGTGTGCGGCCCTTTTCAGGTTGATTGTTGCCGAGGCGGTCGGGAACGCCGGGTCGTCGTTGAGGCTGGTGGTGGATCTGGCGGCGTTCGGCCGGATGGTGAGGTTGTGGCTGGCTCGCCTCGCGGTGGAGGGGAGCATGACCTGGGCCGTGTTCGTCGGCGTGCACGCGATCCTCCTCGGTCGACGGTGGCCGAGGCGGTCGGAAACGCTCGGCCGTCACCGAGGCCGGTGGGATTCGCTCGGCGTGGGCGCGCTTGGTGTGAACCGGCGTGATGTGCCGCTGCCTGAGGCAAGCCCTGTGCGTCGTGGCGATCTGGGTGGCTGGCTGGGAGTGTCACACCGACCGGCTACCGGCGTCGGCGGGATCTGCTCGGCGTGGGCGTGCTTGGTGTGAACCGGCGTGATGTGCCGCGCGCGCGGGCCGGTCACCGGCGTCGGCGGGATCTGCTCGGCGTGGGCGCGTTCGGTGTGAACCGGCGTGACGTGCCGCGCGCACGCGGGTCGGCTACCGAGGCCGGCGGGATCCGCTCGGCGTGGGCGCGCTTGGTGCGAACCGGCGTGATGTGCCATGCGCGCGCGGGCCGGCTACGGGCGCCGGCGGGATCTGCTCGGCGTGGACGCGTTCGGCGTGATGTGCCGCTGTCCGAGGCAAGTTCTGTGCGTCGTGGCGATCTGGGTGGCTGGCCGGGAGTGTCGCACCGACCGGCTACCGGCGTCGGTGGGATCTGCTCGGCGTGGGCGCGCTTGGTGTGAACCGGCGTGATGTGCCGCTGTCCGAGGCAAGCCCTGTGCGTCGTGGCGATCTGGGTGGCCGGCCGGGAGTGTCACACCGAGATGCGCAGGATTTGGAAGCTGTGGTCGGACTGGCCGTCGGTGCGACCGAACTCGTAGGAGTGTACGCGTACGTCCGAGGTGGTGTACGCCCAGTCCAGGCGCCACCAGCGGGGCAGGCCGTCGCGGTCGCGCCAGGAGGCGGGGTAGAGCGATGGTAGCAGCGCGCCCGCGTCGTGCAGGCGGGGCGGGATCTTGCGCAGGTCGCCCATGGCCGGGGAGGTGTTGAAGTCGCCCGCCACCAGGATCGGGTTCGCGTTCGCGGACACGTCGGCGGCCAGGGCGCGCAGCTGTGGCTCGCGCTGGGCGTGCTGGTCGCGGACCGTGCGCCAGAAGGCGCGGTCGAACACGCTCAGGCCGGGGGAGAGCTGGACCGGCAGGTGCAGGTTGTAGACCGACAGGACGTGGCCGGAACCCAAATCTACGTCCGTGCGCAGGATCTTGTCGCGCACGAACTCGGCCACCCAGCCGGTGTCGGTCAGGGGGACGTCGGCCGGCAGCGGGTACGTGCGCAGGATCGGCAGCCGCGACACCGTCACCAGCTCGCCCGCGATCGCGATGTGGTAGCCGGGGAACGCCGCCCGCAGGCGCTCGAGGTCGTGGACGGGCGTGGGGATGTCGCCGTCGTTGAGGTACTCCTGCAGCAGGTAGACGTCGGCGTGCTGGCGCTGCAGGAACGGGTAGAAGGGGCCGCCGTCGCTGTCCCAGTACTCGGTGTTCCAGCTGAACACGGTCAGCGCGCCGGGCGGGGGCGTGGTGGGCGACGTCCACAGGGCCGGCACGTTCCAGCCCGAGATGAACACGCCGGGGATCAGGGCGGCCAGGCTCAGCAGGGCCACCGGGCGGCGGAGCCGGCGGAAGGGGGCCGCCCCGGCCGCGAGCACGACCGGGACGGCGGTGAACACCAGGGGCGGGACGATGTCGGGGACGAGCCAGAGCCACCACCGTCCACTGAGGACGAGGTGGGCGAGCACGAAGGCCGGCCACAGGGCCACCACGAACGGCAGCACGGGCCGGGATCGGGCGGCGACCGGCGCCGGGGCGGGGTCGAGGACGGTCGTCACGCCGTGGCCTCGGCCGGGAAGGTGCGGTCGTAGAGGCGGCGGAACGCGCGCGAGCCGAGCCACTGCACGGCCCCGGCCGCGACCCCCGCGGTGATGGTGACGTTGACGAGGAAGTGCACGGCCGCGAAGAGGCCGAGGAACGCGGGGCCGTTGCGCCGCAGGACGAACGCGTACATGCCGGCGTCGCAGGCGAGCGAGAGCACGAGCAGGGCCGCCGGGAGCAGCACGAGGAACGGGCTCAGCAGCGCCAGGGGGAGGGTGACGAGGGACGCGGCGGCGGCGAGGCTGCCCCACGCGCGGGACTGGGTCTCGAAGCCGGACGCGAAGCGCCGCGCGCGCAGGTAGAGCGGCACCCGCAGGCGGCCGCGGTGGAAGAGCTTGCGCAGCAGGCCCCGCAGCGCGTGGTCGTGGTCGTGGCGGCCGCGGACCTCGGCGGTGAGCACCATCCGCCAGCGGCGGGTGAGGCGGTAGCCGTAGTCGACCTCCTCGGTCTGGCGCAGGTCCGGGTTGAACGGGCCGACGTCGTCGAAGACGTCGCGGCGCAGCGCGCACAGGGCCGGGAAGAGGAACGTGATGTCGCCCTCGGCCGTGATCGACCAGTAGTGGTACTGCAGCCCGCGGTAGCGCGCCGTGATGGTGTCGTGCAGCAGCGGCTCCGGGTCCTCGATGCCGCACACGCACCCGATCGCCGGGTCGGAGCCGAGGATGCGCACGGCGGTCGCGACGGCGTCGGGGGCGAGGCTGACGTCGGAGTCGACGAAGTACAGGATCTCGCCCCTGCTCGCGGCGACGCCGACGTTGCGGGCATTGCCGCAGCCGCCGTTGGCGCCGGTGCTGAGCACCCGCACGCCCAGGCCCTCGGCGACGGCGACGGAGTCGTCGGTGGAGCAGTCGTCGACGACGAGCACCTCGAGGTTGGGGTACGTCTGGTCCAGCACCGAGCGCAGGCAGAGATCGAGGGACTCGGCGTAGTTGTAGTTCGGCACGATGACCGAGACGAGGGGCTCGCTCATCGCGCCAGCTCCGGCACCTCGTACAGGTTGCGGAAGCGGCCCGACCAGAGCCAGGCGAGCACGCCCGCGATGGCCGCGGCCGCGATCACGAGGTTCAGCAGGAAGTGCATCGTCACGAAGTACAGCAGGAAGACCGGTGATCGCAACCGCGCCACGAACCGGTGCATCGGCAGGTCCCCGGCCACGAACAGCGCCAGGAACGCGGCCGGCACCAGCCACAGCACCGGGCCGAGCAGCACCGGCAGCGCGACCGACAGCACCGCGAGCAGCGCGGCGATGCTCACCCAGGCGCGCGGGCCGCTGGTGATGCCGCCCGGGAACGTGGGCTTGCGGATGAACATCGGGATGTGCAGGGCGGTGCGCACGAACACCTTGCGCACCAGCGTCGCGAGGTCGTGGTCGTGGTCGTGCACGCCGCGGACGCGGGGGGAGAGCCAGATCTCGTACCGCTGGGCGAGCCGCCGGCCGTAGTCCGCGTTCTCGGTCTCGCGCAGCCGCGGGTTGAACGGGCCGATCTCCCGGAACACGCCGGCCGGGATCGCCAGCAGCGCCGTGTACAGGGTGGTGATGCGCCCCTCGTCGGCGATGAGCCAGTACGACTGCTGCAGGCACCGGTACTCCTCCAGCAGGCTGTCGCGGATGAGCGGCACCGGGTCGTAGTTGCCGCACACGGCGCCGATCGCCGGGTCCGAGCGCAGCAGCTCCACGGCGTTGGCCACGGCGTCGGGCTTGGCGGCGACGTCGGAGTCGACGAAGAACAGGATCTCGCCGCTCGCGTGTTCGGCGCCGAGGTTGCGCGCGGCCGCCGGCCCGCCGTTGCGCGGGGTGCGCAGCACGCGGAACCCGAACCCGGCCGCGACCGCGGGGGAGTCGTCGGTGGAGCAGTCGTCGACGACGATCACCTCGAGGTTCGGGTAGGTCTGGTCGCGCAACGCCTGCAGGCACAGCGGCAGGGCGCCCGCGTAGTTGTAGTTCGGCACGATGACCGAGACGAGTGGGAGGGCGAGAGTCATGGTCCCATCCAGGTCAGCAGGGTCGGGTGGTGGTGCACGGTGATGGCGGCGGCGAGCACGAGGCCGACGACGCAGGCGCTGGCCACGATCAGCCGGTCGTGCAGGACGGCCCGGACCGGGTCGCCGCCGGCCCGGTGGACGTGGATCGCCTGCAGGTACCGGAACGCCGCGAAGAGCCCGGCGGGCGCGGCGACGGCGAGCACCGCCTGCCGGTAGGGGTCGACGGGCGCGTCGGTGGCCAGGTACAGCAGGAACGCGCCGGCGGTGAGCGCGAGGTTGAGCCCGAGCAGCTGGTCGGTGAGCGGCAGCGTGTACCCGGCCAGGGCGGGGCGGTGCTCGGGCCCGGCGGTGCCGAGCTCGTGGCGGCGCTTGCCGAGCACGAGCACGAGGCAGCCGGTGAACACGGCGCTGAGCAGGGGCAGGGACACGGGGGCGCCGACCGCGCCGTAGCCGTACAGCACCCGCAGGACGAACCCGGAGGCCACGACGCAGATGTCCAGCGGCGCGGCGTGCTTGAGCCAGCGGCTGTAGGCGACGTTGACGAGCAGGTAGGCCGCGACCGGCCACGCCGGCACGGGCGGGCCGATCAGCAGCAGGCTGCCCAGCAGTACCGCCACCAGAGCCCCGAACCCGGCCGCCACCGGTACCGAGATCCGCCCGGCGGCGATCGGCCGGTGCCGCTTGGTCGGATGCAGCCGGTCGGCGCGGCGGTCGCTGATGTCGTTGCCGATGTAGACGAGCACGGCGGCGCACGTGAACACGGCGACCGCCCAGCCCGCCCTGGCCGCTCCGGCCCAGGTCGGGCCGGCGTCGAGCAGGGCCAGCGGGACGGCGAGGAGGTTCTTGGCCCACTGGCGCGGGCGGGCGAGCCGCACCAGCTGCCCGGCCAGCGCGGGCGCGGCGGGCAGGTCGACGGCGGCCCCTTCGGCGGACATCAGAAGAAGACCCTCGCGGCGGACAGGGCTCCCTGCCGCCACGGGTCCCGGCTGGTGCGGCCCTTGGACGTGAGCGTCTTCTGCGTGCGCCACCACGCGTAGGTGGCCAGGATGGCGTCGCGGTTCGACTGGCGCGGCTGGAAGCCGAGGCGTTCCCGGGCCCGGTCGATGCTCACGTACGAGTCCGCCATGAGCTTGTGCAGCAGCCGCCCGTACACCGGGGAAAGTTTCATGCTCTGCAGGCCCTTCAGCGCCAGCAGCGCCGGGCGGGCGGGCACGGACACGACCCGCTTGCCGTGCCCGGCCGCGTCGAGCACCGCCTGGAAGTCCTCGCGCAGCGTCCCGAACTCGGCGGCGGCGAGGTTGTACGTGTCGTTCGCGGCGTCCGCCGGGGCGCCGAGCACGGTCACCACCGCGTCGACGAGGTCCTCGACGGCGAACATCTGGATGCGCACGTCGCCGCGGCCCAGCACCGGGAAGTTGCGCCCCTCCTCGGCCCACTCGAACAGCATCGCGAACAGCCCCATCCGGCCCGGCCCGAGGAACGTCTTCGGGCGCAGGACGGCCAGGCACATCCCGCCGGCGCGATGGCGCTCGGCGACCTCCTCGGCCGCGACCTTCGCCCGGCTGTAGGTGTCGACGGGGCTGCGCGGGTACGACTCCGGCGTCGGCACGACCGTGGGCAGCCCGTAGACGGCCGTCGAGGACACGTGCACGACCCGCGGCACGCGGGCGGCCGCCGCCGCGTCCAGGACGTTGGTGGTGCCGCCGACGATGATCGAGCGGATCTCGTCGGCCGGGTAGCTGGGCAGGGCCGCGGCGCAGTGCACGAGCGCGTCGGCGCCGCCGGCCGCCGCGGCCATGGCGGCCGGGTCGCGCACGTCGCCGACGAGCGTGACGGTCGGGGCGGGCCGCAGGTCCACCCCGCGCACGTCGTGGCCGTCGGCGCGCAGCCGCTCCACGAGCCGGGACCCGAGCATGCCGGCGGCGCCGGTGACGACGGTTACCACAGGTTTCCGACCTTCTGCGCGATGAACCGGGTCACCAGGCGCGTGAGCCCCTGACCGAGCACCTCGCCGAGCGCGTCGACGCCGCGCTGGACGTCGTCGAGGTCGGTGACCAGCGACGGGCCGAGCACCAGCGGGTTCAGTCCGTTGAGCGTGTAGTAGGCGAAGATGTCGTGGTCGCGGTACAGCGCGTTGATCACCGCGCACGTGATGAGCTTCGTCTTGAACCGGGGGTCCTTGTTCATCCCGCCGGGCGCGAGCCTCGCCACGAGGTCCAGCAGCGCCGGGCCGCCGTCGATGAACACGCCCCACAGCGCGCCCGCCCCGGCGACGTGGCTCACCGCGTCGGGGTACTGCTTCGCCAGCCGCTGCAGCCCCGGCTCGAGAACCCGCCCGATCGCGCGCGCCCGGGCGGGGTAGTCGTCCTCGACCACGACGTTGATCGCCTCGATCGCGGTCGCGCACTCCTCGCCGAAGCCGTAGTACGTCGTGCTGGTCGACTGCAGCAGGGCGTCGCCGAGATTGTCGTAGGCCTTGCGGAAGATCTTCTCCCGGGCGACGAACGCGGAGATCGACGACTTGCCGCCGCCGAACGCCTTCGAGGTGGTGAGCACGTCCGGGATGAGTCCGTCGTACCGCATGAAATAGAACAGCTCGCCGGTCTTTCCCCAGCCGGTGTAGATCTCGTCGAAGATCAGCACGATCTCGTGCTCGGTGCACAGCCGGCGTACCTCGCGCAGGAACCCCTCGTCGCACCACGACATCGTCGAGGCGCTGAACGGCTCGACGATCAGCGCGTAGACGTCGCCGGGGTGCTCGCGAATCGCGGCCCGCACCGAATCGACGTCGCCGTAGGTGAATGTCGCGATTCCCGGGATTGTCGGGAAATCGAAGTGCGGCTGCCCGGTCAGCCCGCCGGAGCCGAGCAGTTTTCCGTGAAATCCGATATCCGCGCGCAGGATGGTGCCGCGCCGCCCGCCATGGTACTTGTACGCCAGCTTGACCGCGCCCTCCACCGCCTCGGCGCCCGAGTTCGGCAGAAAGGACATGTTCAGGTCGCCCGGCAGGAGCTGGGCGAGGTTGTGCCCGAGCGCGGCCAGATACGGCGAGAAGTAGGTCTTGTGCACCTCCATGCGCCGCTGCTCGGCGAAGTACCGCCGGGCGGCGAGAATGCGCGGGTGGTTGTGCCCGTGGTTGAGCACGCCGACGCCCCCGGTGAGGTCGAGGATGCGGCGGCCGTCACGCTGCTCGAGGTAGGCGCCCTCGGCCCGGTCGACCAATTCCCGGCCGAACCCGAACGACGTCATCAGGCTCACCTGGCTGGCGTTCACGTAGCGGCGGTAGAGCTCGTGCGTCTCCCGGACGGTGAGCCGCTCGCACTCCCGCAGACCTATCAGGTTGGACATGCCGCGACCGTACTGACGGCACCTCGACGGGATCGGAATCGTTCCTGAATCGACCCTGTACCCGATCTGGACTACCCACCGCAACGCTTGCCCGGGTCGTGATCGGGCCGATACTTTGGGTGCGGCAATGCAGCCATGAGCGTGAATGTCCTTTTGTTCTAAAAAGGAGTTCTGATCATGCGACCGGATGTGTCGGTCATCGTGCCCGCCTTCGACAGCGCACAGACCCTCGGGGCCTGCCTCGCCGCCGTCCGCGCCCAGCGGGAGCCGGTCGCCGAGGTGATCGTCGTCGACGACTGCTCCACCGACGGCACCCGCGAGATCGCCCGCGCCTTCGGCGCCACCGTCGTCGAACAGCCCGAGAACCGCGGCCCGGCCGCGGCGCGCAACGCCGGCATCCGCGCCAGCCGCGGCGACGTGCTGTTCTTCCTCGACGCCGACTGCGCGCCCGAGCCCGACGCGCTCGCCGTGGCCCTGCGCATCCTGCGCGACGAGCCCGACGTCGCCTGCGTGCACGGGATCTACTCGCTGCGGCCGCTCTTCGACGACGGGCCGGTCGAGGCGTACCGCCTGCTGCACGGCCACTACTGGCGGCTCAAGCACGCCGGGCGCGTGCGCACGACCCTCTTCGCGGTGTGCGCGATCCGCCGGTCGGTCTTCGACGAGGTCGGCGGCTTCGACGAGCGGCTGCGCGCGTCCGAGGACGTCGAGGTCGGCGACCGGATGCCGGCCCGGCTCGGGATCGTGCTCAGCCCCGCGATGGTGTGCCGGCACGACGACGACAGCCGGCTCCTCGCGCTGCTGCGCAAACAGTTCCGCCGCTCGCAGCTGCTCCTGCCGGTCGCCCGGCACGAGCGAGGCCCGGCCGGCATCCGGGCGAACTCCGTGGCCACCGTCGGCCTCGCCGGCCTGACCGCGGTGGCCCTGCCGCTCGCCGCGCTGTGGGCGTGGGCGCCGCTGCTGGCGTTCCTCGGGTTCGCCGTGGCCGATCCGGGGCTGCTGCGGTTCGTGGTACGGCACCGGGGACCCGCCTTCGCGGTGTACTTCTTCGCCGTACACCTGCTGGTCGTCTGGTCCGTGCTGGCCGGCGCCCTCGTCGGCGCGCTGCGCCCGTCGCCGTTGCTGGAGCCCGCATGAAGCCGGCCGTGGTCCTGCACTACGCGTGGTTCGCGGCCCGGGCGCTCGGCGTCCTGCGGCCGCGGCTGGGCCCCGTCTTCCGGGTCGAGGGGCGCGCGGTCGCGCTGACCGTCGACGACGGCCCCCACCCCGAGTGGACCCCGCCGCTGCTGGACCTGCTGGCCCGCCACGACGTCCGGGCCACCTTCTTCCTCATCGGCGACCGCGTCCGGGAGCGCCCCGACCTCGCGCGCCGCGTCGCCGACGCCGGTCACGTGCTGGGCAACCACTCGATGACGCACCCGCACCCGTTCGCGGCGCTCACCCCCGGCTCGATCGAGGACGAGATCGCCGGCGCCCAGGACGCGGTCGTCGAGGCGACGGGAGTCGTACCGCGGGTCTTCCGCGCCCCCTCGGGGAACTGGTCACCGGCGGTGCTGCGCGCCGCGGCCCGCCACCGCCTCACCCCCGTCGACTGGGCCGTCAACCCGAGCGACTGGCGCAGCCCCGGCACCGCGCACATCGAGCGCGTGCTGTCCCGCAGCCGCCCGGGCCACATCATGCTCTGCCACGACGGGGGCGGCGACCGGTCGCAGACCATCGCCGCGCTCGCCCAAGTGCTCCCGCGCCTGCGCGCGCGGGGCCTGACCTTCGCGACTTTGGGGTGAGCGGCTGTGTCTGATCTTTCGATCTCGCTGTTAGGTCCCGTCCGGGCCCGCCGCGGTCCCGCCGCGCTGTACCTGGGCACGCCGCGGCAGCGGGAGGTGCTGGCCGTGCTGGCCCTGCGCTCCGGCATGGTGATGTCGGTGGCGCAGGTCGTCGACGCCGTCTGGGGCCCGCGCCGGCCCACGTCCGTGGAGAACATGGTCCACACCTACATCGGCCGGCTGCGCCGCGCCCTGGAGCCGGTGCGGGAGAAGCCCTCCCGCGCGACGGTCCTGTGCTCGACCCGGCCCGGCTACACGCTCGTGCTGCCCGGCTCCGCCATCGACGTCAACCTGTTCGAGCAGGACATCCGCCGGGCGCGCACCGCCCGGGCGGCCGGTCGCCTGCCCGACGCCCTCGTGTCGTTCCAGTCCGCCGTGGCCCGCTGGAGCGGCCCGCCCCTGCACGAGGCGACGGGCCCCCTCGCCCTCGGCGAGCGGACCCGGCTCGTGGAGCTGCACCAGGACGTGCTCGAGGAGATCGCCGGCGTGCGGCTGCTGCTCGGCGACGACGAGAACCTGGTCTCGGAGCTGCGCTGGATGCTGGCCGAGCAGCCGATGCGCGAGCGCCTGTGGGAGCTGCTGCTGGTGGCCCTGGGCCAGTCCTCCCGCCGCGCGGAGGCGCTGACCGCCTTCCAGGACGCGCGCGTGACGCTGGCGGACCGGCTCGGCGTGGAGCCGGGCCACCAGCTGCAGGACCTGCACCGCCGCCTGCTGCGCAGCGAGCCGGTGGGCGTGCGCCCGTGGTGGAACAGCCGGATCCCGGCCTGAGCGCACGCCGGGTCAGGCCCGGACCACGGGCGACTTGAGCACCAGGAACGCGCCGGACGGCCCGTCGCCGAGCCGGGCCGGAACCTCGCGGTCGACCGGCACGCCGCAGCCGCGCACGAGCTCGACCACGTCCCGCGCCTGCTCGACCGAGTGGATCTGCACCACGATCCGCCCGCGGTCGCTGAGCAGCCCGGGCAGGCGCAGCAGCAGGTCGCGGGACTCCTGCGGGGTGAGGTAGTACAGCACCTCGCGGAGCAGGATCGCGTCGTAGCGCTCGTCCGTCGTGAACGTGCGGATGTCGGCGACCTCGAACGACGTGTGCGGCCGGTCGAGGCGGCGGGCCTGGGCGATCGCGGCCCGGCTCACGTCGACGCCGTGGTAGTGGCGGTAGCGGCCCGCGGGCAGGGGCATGTTGGCGCTGCTGCCGCAGCCGAGGTCGAGGATCGTGGGCCGCGGGGCCCAGGTCTCGACCAGCGCGAGCGGCATCTCGCCGTCGCTGAGGCGGTCGAGGTAGCGCCAGAAGCCCAGTTTGTACTGCAGGTCCCAGACGATCGAGTTGATGCGCGGGTTGGGGCGGATGTAGCGCTCGACCGGGGCGCGCAGCAGACGCGACACGCGGGCCAGCACGGCGTTCAGCACGGGGACTCCTCTACGTGGGGACGTTCAGGGCGGGCCGGCGGCGGTGCATCAGCTCGGCGGTCACGAGGCCGCCCGCGCCGACCAGCATTTCGCTCAGGGAGCAGACCAGGCGGCTGGCCAGGACCACCGACGTCGCCACCGAGAACGGCAGCACCGTCACCAGGCCGACCATGACCACCGCCTCGCGCACGCCCAGGCCGTCCGGCGCCACGAGCACCACCACGCCCGCGACCGCGCCCGCGGCGAAGCCGCCGATGCACAGCAGGTACGACGAGGCCGGGGGCGCGCCCGCCACCACCGCCAGCAGCCACAGGTGGTGGCCCGACACGATCCACGACAGCGTCTGCGCGGCCAGTGCCCGGCGCATGCCACGGTCCGACGCGAGCACCTCCGGCGGTGGCCGGCGCAGCACCCGCGAGGCGAACCCGAGGACCGTGTTGAACAGGGCGGGACGGACCAGGAGCGCCGCGACCGGGACGGCCGCCAGCAGCAGCCAGCCGAAGCGCCCGCCGGCCAGGCCCGGCCCCGCGGCGATCCCCACGGTCAGGCCGGTCAGCGCGACCACGCCCCAGCTCAGGACGAACAGGCCGGCCAGCCGCACGGGGCCGACGTCCACCTCGCGGCCCATGCGCAGCAGGACCGGCAGGGCGATGAAGCGGCCCGGCAGGAACTTCGTCAGGAAGCCCACGAAGAACAGCCGGCTCGACGTCCACCCGCTCACCCGCGCGCCCAGGTCGGCGAAGAGCGCGCGCCAGGAGACGAGGCCGAGGACCAGGCCGGCGGCGTTGAGCAGCGCGGCCAGGCCGAGGACGGCCGCGACGCGCGCGGCGCCGAGGTGCCCGGCCAGGTCGCGGGCCGGGGCCCAGTCCTGCGCGCCGAGGAACAGCGCCAGCCCCACGGCCAGGGCGACCCCGAACAGGGCCGTGAACGCCTGGTGGAGGCGGCGGGTGCCGAGCGCCATGCCGGCGAACTCGACGACGTGGGTGAGGTACCGGATCAGCACGAACGAGGGCCCGTAGCGCAGCACGGACCGGTCGAGCACCAGGAAGCCCAGCAGCGCCAGGACCGGCACGAACGCGAACGCGGGCCGCCACAGCGCCAGGCCGATCCCCGGCAGGGTCAGGGCGGCCGAGACCATCGTGGCGACCGCGGCCACGTCGATGCCGCGGCGCCGGCGCACGGACGGGGCGGAGATCGTCGTCGCGTACGTGCGGGCGCGGCGGAACACCTCCCGCAGGTACGGCACCAGCCGGTCGGTGTCGTCGTGGAACCCGACCACCGCCGCGCTCATCCGGATCTCCCACACGTCCGGCAGGCGGGTGCCCCACTCGACGTCCTCGGCGTCGCGCAGCGACTCGTCGAAGCCGCCGACGGCCGCCCAGGCCTCGCGGCGCACCGCGGTGATCGCGAACAGCGTCGCGTCGACGACCCCCGCCCGGCGGCTGCGCCAGTGGTGCTCGGCCCGCGTCTTGTACGCCGCGACCGGCCCGCCACCGGGGAACATCGGCCGGTCCGCGTAGATGCCCTGCACGACGCCGCAGGACGGGTGCCGCTCGAGCTCCTCGACCGCGTTCGCCAGCGCGTCCGGCGCCGGCGCGACGTCGGAGTCGACGAACATCAGCACGTCCCCGGTCGCCAGCTCGGCGCCCCGGTTGCGCGCGTGCGACACGCCGCGGTTGACCGCGAGCCGCAGGAGCCGGATGTCGTACCGCGCCGCGATGGCCGGTGACCCGTCGGTGCTCGCGTCGTCGACGACGATGACCTCGGCCGGGGGCACCGTCTGCGCGAACACCGCGTCGAGGCACGCCGCGAGCGACCGTTCCTTGTCGAAGTTGGCAATGATGACTGAGACGCGCACGGCCCGACGCTATCGGCGCCACATCGACCGGACCTCGACGCGACCTTGACTACGCAGCGTTCACCCCGGGTGAAGCGGTCAGGACCGGGCGGCCCGGCGGGAGGCCCGCTCGGCGAGTTCGTCCTCGTCGACGAGGGTGAGCATCGGCGTGCCCGGCTCGCAGAGCATCGTCACCGTGAAGCGGACCGGGACGTCGGGACGGTTGTTGGCGTCCTGGTAGTGGATGACGTCGCCGCCGGGTTCCCAGAAGACCTCGCCCTCGCGCAGCACCCGGGCGGGGGAGCCCTCGAGCTCGAACACCAGCTCGCCGGACAGGACGTAGCCGAATGCGGGGCCGGAGTGGCGGTGCGGCGGCGTGCCGGGAGAGCCCGGCGGGTGCTCGACGACGATCGTCATCGCGTGCGCGCCGTCCGGGATGCGCGGCGGCGAGACCTCCTGGAGCGTGGTGATCGGCATGGGGGGCTGCCTACCCGGTCGTGCCTGAGGTACACAGGCCGTGGCCGTCCTCGTCCTCCCGGCCCCGGCGCTGGAGAGGTCACTCCTCGAACCACACCCGCAGCTGCTTCGCCGCCTGCGCCTGCGCGACCTTGCCGGCCTCGAGCGAGCCGGCCATGGCGAAGAACCCGTGGATCATGCCCTCGTAGCGGGTCACCGCGGCCGGCACGCCCTCCTGGGCCAGCCGGGCCGCGTACCGCTCGCCCTGGTCGCGCAGCGGGTCGTACTCGGCGGTGATGACCAGCGCCGGCGGCAGCCCCGCGAGGCTCTCGGCCTGCAGCGGCGAGGCGAGCGGGTTGTAGGCGTCGTCGGGGTCGGCGAGGTAGTGCCCGCGATACCAGGCCACCGAGTGGTGGTTGAACAGGTAGGTGTCGTCGTTGGCGCGCATCGACTCGTCGTCGGCGGTCTGGTCGGTGTTCGGGTAGACCAGCAGCTGCCCGGCGAGGGCCGGGCCGCCCGCCTCCTGCGCCATGAGGGTGATGCCCGCGGCCAGGTTGCCGCCCGCGCTGTCGCCGCCGACGGCCACGCGGGCCGGGTCGGCGCCGAGCGTGGCCGCGTTGGCGATCACCCACTCGGTCGCGGCCCAGCAGTCCTCGACCGCGGCCGGGAACGGGTGCTCGGGCGCGAGCCGGTAGCCGGGCACGGCCACGATGCAGCCGGCCGCGTTGGCCAGGCTGCGGGCGATGCCGTCGGCGGTGTCGACGGTGCCGAGGACCCAGCCGCCGCCGAAGAAGTACATGAGCACGGGCAGGTCCCGGGCGGCGCTGGGGCGGTAGACGCGGACCAGCAGCCGGCCGCCGGGGCCCTCGATCCAGTGCTCGGTGACCTCGTGGACCTTCTCGGGGCTACCGCCGGCGGCCCGGATCGAGGCGAGGTCGGCGGCGCGGGCGGCGTCCAGGCTCATCGTGTAGAGCGGGGCCACCGCGTCGTGCTCCTTGGCGTCGCGCATGGCCTGCACCTGCGGGTCGAGCGGCATCAGCGGAACTCCTCCAGACTCGCGAGGCGGTCGAGCACCGCCGCCGCCGCGATCCTATGGCTGTGCGCGTTTCCGTGCAGCCCGTCCTCGCCGGTGAGGGCCTCCCCGGCGGCGATCGCCGGGTGCCGCGACAGGTCGGCGTGCACGGTGCCGAGCCGGGCCGCGAGCGCGTTGGTGCGCTCCGCGAGCACCGCCATCCGCCGCGCGAAGCCCGTCCCCAGCCAGGCCGGCATCCGCGGGTACTCGCGCATGACGAACACCGAGACCGTGATGACGGTCGCGCCCGCGCGCTGCAGGGGCTCGACGATGCCCGCGAACGCCGCGTCGACCTCGTCCGCGCGGGCCTCGTAGCCGGGCCGCATCGCGTCGTTCGCGCCGCACACCACCATCGCCAGGTCCGGCGCGAACGCGAGGGCCCGTGGAAGTTGCGCGTCGCGGACCTCGGCCGCGCGCAGGTTGCGCACGCCGAGGTTGACGAACGCGTCCGGCTCCAGCGCGTCGCGGACCAGCTCGGCGAAGCCGCCCGGCTCCTGGACCACGCTGTCGCCGAGCGCGCAGTAGCGCCGCCAGGGGGAATATTCCGGTGCCATGTAGGCCTTTCGGCTCATGGAAGAGCGGGCGGGGGTACCGATAGGCTACTGCCTATGAGGCCCCGCCGGTGACACCAGTGCGAAGCGGGCCGCCACTGCTCACCGCGTCGGACTACCGGCACAGCGCCGAGCGGATCGCCGAGCCGGACGTGTGGGACTTCATCGAGGGCGGCGCCGAGGACGAGCGCACCCTGGCGGCCAACCTGCGGGCCTTCGACCGGGTCCGGCTGCGCCCGCGGATGCTCGCCGGGGTCCCGGATGCCGACACCACTGTCTCGCTCTTCGGGACGCGGTATGCGACCCCGATCGGCGTCGCGCCCACCGCCTACCACCGGCTCGTGGACCCCGAGGGCGAGGTCGCGACCGCGCGCGGGGCGGGCGCGGCCGGGGCGCTGTTCGTCGTGGGCATGTTCGCCAGCCGCACCGTCGAGGACGTCGCCGAGGCGTCCACGTCCGGGCTGTGGCTCCAGCTGTACTGGCTGCGCCGCCGCGACGTGATGCGCGCCCTCGCCGAGCGGGCCGAGCGGGCCGGCTACGGCGCCCTCATGCTCACCGTCGACGTCCCCCGCATGGGCCGGCGCTGGCGCGACATGCGCAACGGCTTCGTCATCGGCGGCGGGGTCGCCGCGGTCAACATCGACCCGGCCGTGATGGCCTCCGCGCACGAGCGCGACGCCGGCAGCTCCGCGATCGCCAGGCACACCGCGGACGCGTTCGACCCGACGCTGACCTGGTCCGACCTCGCCTGGCTGCGCTCCTGCACCCGGCTGCCGCTGGTGCTCAAGGGCATCCTGACCGCCGAGGACGCCGTGCTGGCGGCCGAGCACGGCGCCGACGCGATCGTGGTGTCCAACCACGGCGGCCGCCAGCTCGACGGCGCCGTCGCGAGCCTCGACGCGCTCACCGAGGTCGTGGACGCCGTCGGCGACCGGCTCCCGGTGCTCTTCGACGGCGGGGTCCGCCGCGGCGCCGACGCCCTCGCCGCGCTCGCGCTCGGCGCCCGGATGGTGCTGCTGGGCCGGCCGCCGCTGTGGGGCCTCGCGGCCGGCGGCGCCGACGGCGTGGCGGGGCTCCTGCGCGCGATGACCGAGGAGCTCGAGCACGCCATGGTGCTGTCCGGCCGCCCGGCGCTGGACGCCCTCGACCGCTCGCTCGTGCGTACAGGAGGCGTCTGATGGTGGTGTTGTCCCGCGAGCAGCTGCACACGTCGGTCGTCGACCCGGTGTCGGCGTCGATGAACTTCCTCAACGAGGTCGCCGGGCGCTATCCCGAGGCGATCTCGCTGGCCGCGGGGCGCCCGTTCGACGAGTTCCACACGCCGTCCGACATCGACAAGCACCTGCAGGCGTTCCGGGCCAACCGGCCGGTGCTCATGCAGTACGGGCGGACGAACGGCCACATCGGCGACCTCATCGCCCGGATGCTCGAGGTGGACGAGAACATCCAGGTCCCGGCGGCGGCGGTGATGGTGACGACCGGCTGCCAGGAGGCGATGATCATCGCCCTGCGCGGCCTGTGCGCCGGCCCGGACGACGTGGTGCTCGCGGCCGAGCCGTGCTACGTCGGGCTGACCGGTGCCGCGCGCATCCTCGGCGTCGAGGTCGTCGGCGTGCCGGAGTCGCCCGACGGGCTGCGGCCCGAGACCGTGCGGGAGGTCGCCGCGGCCACCCGGGCCCGGGGCAAGCACCCCCGCGCGCTGTACCTGGTGCCGAACTTCGCCAACCCCTCCGGCGTCTCGCTGCCCGTGCCGGTGCGGCGGGCCCTGCTGGCCGCGGCCGCCGACGAGGACCTGCTGATCCTCGAGGACGATCCCTACGGGCTGTTCGGCCTCGACGACGAGCCCCGCCCCACCCTCAAGAGCCTCGACAACGACCAGCGGGTCGTCTACCTCGGCTCCTTCGCCAAGTCCTACTTCCCCGGCGCCCGCCTCGGCTACCTCGTCGCCGACCAGCCCGTCGTCGACGCCGCCGGCCGGCACACCCTGCTCGCCGAGGAGCTGTCGACGGTGAAGAGCATGCTCACCGTCAACACCTCCGCGCTGTCCCAGGCGGTCGTCGGGGGCATGCTCATCGACGCCGGCTACAGCCTGCGCGCCGTGAACCAGGCGAAGATCGCGTTCTACCGGCACAACCTGCGCACGCTCCTGGCCGCGCTGGAGCGCCACTTCGCGGGCACCCCGGTGCGCTGGAACAGCCCGAGCGGCGGCTTCTTCGTCGTCTGCGACGTGCCCGCCGACGCGTCCGAGGAGCTGCTGGAGCGCTCGGCCCAGGACTACGGCGTGCTCTGGACCCCGATGCGCTTCTTCTACGTCGGCGGCGGCGGCGAACGGGCGCTGCGGCTGTCCTGCAGCGCCCTGGAGCCGGCCCGGATCGAGGAGGGCGTGCGGCGCCTGGCCGCCCTGCTGCTGCGGTGACCGCGGTCGTCGACGTCTGGCTGGTCGACACCCGCACCCCGTTCGAGTCCACACTGGACGCGCGGGAGCTACGGCGGCGCGACGCGCTGCGCCTGGCCGAGGACCGCCGGCGGTTCGACGCCGCGCACTCGGCCCTGCGCCGGATCCTCGAGCCGCGGGTCGGCGCGGTGCGCTGGAGCCGCGGCCCCAACGGCAAGCCGCACCTCGCCGGGGAAGGGTGCCAGGTGAACCTGTCGCACGCGGGGGAGTGGGCGGCGATCGCGGTCACGGACGCGCGGCCCGTCGGCGTGGACCTGCAGGACGCGGTCGCCGGGCTCGACTACGCGGCGATGGCGCGCCGGTTCTTCCCGCCCGCCGAGGCCGAGCTCGTCGCCGCGCGCGGGGCGGAGGCGTTCGCGCTGCTGTGGGCGCGCAAGGAGGCGGTGGTGAAGGCGGCCGGGGACCGGCTCACCCGCGGCCTGCTGCTGCCCGTGGCCGGGGACCCGCCGCCGGCCGTCACCCACGACGGCACCGGCTACACCCTCGCCGACCTCGAGGCGCCGGACGGATTCCGGGCCGCGGTCGCGCTCGCCGGCCCGGAGCCGTTCAGCATCCGAAGGCACTGACGCAGAGGTACCCCAGCGCCGGGTCGAAGTCCGCGACCACCGCGGGACCGTCCACCGACGCGAGGGCCTCCCAGACGCCCGTCATCGGCTGCGCGGGATCGGCGAGCACGACCCGGTCGGCCTTCACCCCGACGCCGGCGAGGTGCCCGCCCAGCACGACGGTCGCGTCGCCGACCTCGCCGAGCAGGTCCACCACGTCGTGCGGGCCGGCCCCGCGCACGATCCGCGGCCGCGCGACCTCCACAGTGGACGGCCCCAGGTGCAGGGCGACCGCGCAGTGCTCGGCCGGCACCTCGGTGGGCACGCCCGGCTCGTACGGCAGCACCGACTGCTCGGCCACGACGAGCAGCGCCCGCTCGTACGTGCCGGACAAGGCGTAGTCGCGCAGCAGCCGCAGCGCGGTGTGCGCCCCCGCGCGGCCCTGGTCCGAGACGGACAGGGCCATCGGGGCGCCCGGGCACACGTGGCTGAGCCAGGTCGCCGTCGCGCGGCCGGGCTCGACGTCGGGGATGTCGTACGCGAGCACCAGCGCGTCCACCGGCTCCCGCGGCAGCAGCGCCGCGGCCATCTCGCCGTAGGACTGCCCGCCCGCCATGCCGCCCGGCGCGCCCAGCGCGTACGGCTCCAGCAGGTCGCCGAGGTAGGTGGCCAGGCGCGCGGCGTGCCCCGGGTCGCCGGCCTGCCCGGCCGGCTCGGAGAACCGCCGCGCCACCGCGCGCCGCAGACCCCAGACTGGGCTCACTCCTCGTCCAGCAGGTTGCCCGCGACGTAGCTCGCGAGCGTCCCGACCGTCTCGAAGTCGTCGCGGCCGAGGTCCTCGACGCTGATCTCCCGCTCCAGGCGGTCCTCCAGCTCCAGCACCAGCTCCAGGCCGGTCGTCGAGCTCATGCCCAGGTCGTCCATGAGCGTGGTGCCCTCGGACGCGTCGGGCACCTCCCGCTTGAGCACGCGGGGCAGCAGGGCGCAGATCGTCTCCACGACGTGCTCGCGCAGCGCCGGATCGATGGTCGCGGTGTCGGACACGGCAGTTCCTCCAGAGTGCGGGCTGATCAGTGCTCGAAGACCATGGCGGAGAACGTGGCGCCGCGGCCGGCCCCGGCGGCGGCGATCACGTAGCGGTCCCCGGGCCGCAGCAGGCCGCGCTCGACCGCGGTCCGGTGGTTGATGAACGCGTCGGCGCAGAAGATGTGGCCGATGGCGGCGACGTGCTCCAGCAGCACCCGGTCGAGCGGGAACCCGATCCGCTTGCAGGTGCGCTGCCAGGCGACCTGGTTCACGTTGTGCGGCAGGATCACCGCGATGTCGTCGAGCCCGAGCCCGGCCCGGGCCACCGCGGCGGTGACGGCCTCGCCGAGCGCGTCGTGGTAGATGCGCTGGAACTCCTGCGCGACCTCGTCGAGGTCCCCGTCGAACTCGCCGCGCAGCCGGGCCACGTAGGCCAGCAGCCGGTCCCGCTCGCCCGACGCGGCCACGAGGCAGGCCGCCGCCCCCTCGCCGAACATCGAGGTCTCCGGCACGAACCGGGCCTCGCCGGTGAACGCCTTCTCCCCGGCCAGCACGATCGCCAGCCCGTCGTCGCCGTCGGCCGCGAGCAGGCGCCCGGCGAGGTCGATGGCCAGCAGCCCGGACGCGCACGCCTGCTGCCCGACCGCGAACGCCTGCGCGTGGCCGAGGCCCACCGCGGCGAGCGCGTCGTGCAGGGGATTGCGGGGGTACGGCACGACGACCGGGAACGTCCGGGCGTAGAGCACGTACCGGACCCGGGCCCGCTGCTCCTCGCGCAGCGCGAGGTCCTCCAGGGCCAGCCGCAGCAGCCCGGTCAGCGACTCGTCCGAGCGGGCCGCGGCGCCGAGCTTGTGGTAGCGGCGGAACACCCGCACCTGCATCGGCGTGAGGTCGAACTCCTCGGCGTAGGACTCGATGGAGACCCGCGCCTCGGGCACGAAGGTGCCGATCCCGGCCAGCGTCGTCATGGCGTCTCCTCCAGCATCGCGATCGCCTCCCGCACGGCGAGCTCCTCGGCCCGCCGCAGCAGCGCCTCGGCCCCGGCGGCGGACAGGCGGGCGGTGTCGGTGAACACGGTCAGCAGCAGCCCGCCGGAGTCTTCACCGTCGTCGTCGATGTCGACGCTGAGCGGGTCGAACGGGTCGTCCTGCTCGACCGTCCAGCGCAGGGCGCCGGGGGCCGCGGCCAGCAGCGCGGCGGCGTCCGGCACCGGCCCGCTGAAGCCCTGCCGGGTGGCGATCCGGCGGTCGTTGCACCACAGCCCGGCGTCGGGGTCGGCCCCGGCCCGCTCGTACAGGGCGGCGACGGCGTCCGGGTCCACGTAGGCGTACTTGTACGCGGCCATCGCCGCGACCCCGACCCGCCGCAGCGCCTCGGCGAACGGCTCCCCGGCGACGTCGGCGGCGCAGATGCCGCGCTGGGCCACCATGGCGACCACCCGCTCGAACCCGCGCCGGAACCGGTTGCTCACCATCGGCCGCAGCACCGCCGGCCCGTCGCCGGGCAGCGCCTGCGCGAGCAGCGCCATGAGCACCTGCGAGGAGTCGACGTCGGCCCGCTCCGACAGCACGTGCACGGCGAGCGGCAGCGCGGTGGTGCGCAACTCCCCGCGCAGGAACCGCCCGGCGGCCGGCGCCGGCTTCGCGGGGAGGCGGGCGATGGTCCGCTCCCAGTGCCGCAGCGCCTTGGCGTTCTGGCGCTGCCCGGCGTCGCTCGCCTGCCACCGCGCCTGCTCGAGGGGCGGCAGGCCGGTGTCGGGATCGGCGTTCGCGCGGCCGGCGACCTCGGCCAGGAACAGCCGCCCGCCGAGGCCGTCGGTGACCAGGTGGGGCATGACCGTGGACAGGTGCGTGGGCGCGCCCCGGTGCCGGACCACGGCCATGCGCACCGGCCACTCCTCGACGAAGTCGAAGGGGCGGGCCCGGTCCCGCGCGTCGAGCGCGATCACGAACGCCTCGGGGTCGGCGTCGTCCGGGCAGTCGTACACGTCGAGGCCGATCGTGCCGCGGTCGGCCACGCTCTGCAGGGGCCGTCCGCCGGCGGTGAACCGCAGCCGGGTGCGCGCCGGCGGGTACCGCCGCATGATCCAGCACAGCTCGTCGGCGACGTCGGCGAGGGTGGTGCCCGGGGCCAGCCGCGACCAGCCGCCGATGGGCAGCCAGGAGCGCTGGCGCAGCATCGTCAGCCAGATCTCGCGCTGGCCCCACGACAGCTCGCCCAGCCCGGCCCCGTCGCCGGTGAACCGCACCGGGATCCGCCGCACGGGCGCCGGCGCGATGCCGGGCGCACCCGCGCCGGGCACCGCGCGCGCGGCCGTGGCTGTGGCCGTCGCCGTGTCAGGCATGCGCCATCGCGGCGAGGTGCCGCTGGCGCATGAGGAACTTGCGCACCTTCCCCGTCGGCCCGACCACGATGTCGTCCTCACCGAAGACGACGACCTTGCGCAGCGTCGCGCCCGCGGCCGCGGTCAGGGCGCCCCGGACCGCCTCGGTGTGGTCCGCCGCCGGGTCGGCCCCGGCGTGCAGGGACAGCAGCACGTCGGTGACGACGGAGCCCTCCGGCGTGCGGGCCGAGACCACGGTGCAGTCGCGCACCTCGGGCACCGCCCGCAGGATCCGCTCCTCCGACATGGCGGTGTAGAGCCACTCGCCGCCGCCGAGGTCGATGGAGTCCACCGCCCGGTCGACGTGGTAGTAGTAGCCCTCCTCGTCGCGGTACATGAGGTCGCCGGTCAGGTAGTAGCCGGCCAGCCGGTTGCGGTAGGTGTTGACGTGGTCGTTCCAGTAGCCGGGGGCGAGCGTCGGCGACTTGAGCCCGAAGTGCCCGACGGAGCCGACCGGCACCTCGGCGCCGGTCTCGGTGTCGAGCAGGGCGACGTCGGCGAAGACGTGCGGGACGCCGACGCAGCGGCCGTAGCGCTCGGTGTCGCTGCGGTGGGTGATGTGGAAGGCGCTGTGGCCCATCTCGGTCGAGCCGAGCCCGTCGACGAAGCTGGAGCCCTTGACCCGCCGCACGCCCTCGCGGGTGACCACGTTGCGGCTGCCGGCGTTGACGAGGTTGCGGATGTGCGGCTCGTGCGCGCAGTCGCCGGTGTTGAACCACAGCGACACCGAGTCGAGCTCGTGCGCCTCCAGGTCGAAGCGGGCCAGCTCGGCCCAGGTGACGGCGAAGCCGAACACGCCGGTCGGCTTCCAGCGCTCGATCGCCTCCAGCACCGCCGCGCCGTCGTCCTGCCGCGACAGGAACGCTAGCTCCGAGCGGTTGCTCAGGGCGTGGTTGATGGTCATGATGCCGGCCGCGTGCGGGGCGGGCAGGGCGCTGAGGATGCGCTCGGTGCCCTGGGCGCGGGGGCCGCTGAGCCGGATGCGGCGGGTGGCGTGGAACAGGCTCGCGTGCGAGTGCACGACGGCGGTCGGCATCCGGGTCGTGCCGGAGGAGTGGGTGATGGCGATCGGGTCGTCCGCGTGGTGCTTGAACGCCACGGGCGCGCCGGCCGGGTCGGCGGTGCCGGTCTCCGCCACGTCGTGCACGGCGAGGCCATGCAGGTCCTGGCCCTCGAGCCGCTCGCGGTGGGCCGCGTCGGTGAGCAGCGCGACGCCGCGCAGCTTGCGGATGTACTCCGCCGCGATGTCCCCGGGAATGTTCGGGTTCATCAGGGCCGGGATGGCGCCGAGCCAGGTCAGGCCCATCCAGTTCAGGAAGCAGTCGGCGGCGCCGCTCACGTAGATGGCGACCGGGTCGCGGCGGCGGATCCCGGCCGCGTGCAGCCACGCGGCGCGGGCCGCGGCGCGGGTGTAGAGCTCGCCGAGGGTGAGCGGGTGCCAGGCCGGGAACCCGTCGACCGGGGTGTCGAACGCCATGCCGGGCCCGTCCAGCGGGGCGCCGTGCTCGATCAGCTTGTGCAGCACGTTGCCGGCCCCGACGCTCGGGTCGGCGGCGAGCGCCGCCCGGATGTTCGCAGCAGCCATGGTGTCTCCCTCTATTTCGCCGACAGGAAGGGCTTCAGGACGACCTCGGTGCCGTCGGCGCGCAGGGCGGGCGGCAACGCGGGGAACTCGTGGCGGGCGGCGGGCCGGCCGGGGATCAGCGCCCAGGCCTCGCCGGTGCCGGCGCCGGCCGCGACCGTCTCGACGGCGGCGGCGACCTCGTCCGGGCTCAGCAACGGGATCTTCTGCTTGCGCAGCAGGCGCCCGGTGATGCCCAGGAACGGGGTGTCGGTGAACCCGGGGCACAGCGCGTTGATCCGCACGCCGCGCGGCGCCAGCGGGGTCGACAGGGCCCGCACGTAGCCGACGACGGCGGCCTTGGTGAGCGCGTAGACCGGGTTGGCCTGCTCCGGCCCGAGCGCGGCCAGCGAGGCGACCGCGACGATCTGCCCGCCGGAGCGCTCCAGGGCCTCCAGGGCGGCGTCCACGCCGAACACGACCCCGTCGAGGTTCACGCCCAGGGCGCGGCGGTACCGGGCGACGTCCACGCCGGGATCGGGCGGCACGTCGGACTGGATGCCCGCGGCGAGTACGAGCAGGTCGAGGGCGCCGTGCGCGTCGAGGGCCCGCGCCACCATGTCCGCGTTGCCGGCCGGGTCGGCGACGTCGGCGCGCACCGCGGTGCCGCCGCACTCCTTCGCCACCCGCTCGGCCGCGTCGAGGTCCAGGTCGGCGACGACGAGCGACCAGCCGGACGCGGCCAGCCGCGCGCAGATCGCGGCCCCGATGCCGCCACCGCCGCCGGTGACGAGTGCGACCGGCATGTCAGGCCTCCTGACCCAGTTTGTTGACGTCCTCGATCGCGGCGCGGAGCTGGGCCCGGCTGGGCTGCAGCGCCAGGTCGAGCTCGCGCGCGAACGGCAGCACGGCCCCGTCGGGGCGGGTCACGCGGCGCGGGGGCGCGACGAGGCGCATCCCCTCCGCGGCCGAGGCGAGGATCTCCCCGGCGATGCCGCAGGAGCGGTTGGAGTCGTCGACGACCACGAGCCGCCCGGTGCGCTCCAGCGACGCGGCGAGGCCCGCCCAGTCGAAGGGGTGCAGGGTGCGGGGGTCGAAGACCTCGACGGAGACGGTACCGGCGAGCTCCTCGGCGACCGCGAGCGCGTCGTGGACGAGATGGCCGACCGCGACCACCGTCACGTCCTCGCCGGCGCGGTGGACGCGGCCCACGCCGAGCGGGATCGGCTCCAGCGTCGCGAAGTCGACGTCGGCCCGCACGCCGACCGCGCCCGCGGGGGCGAAGACCACCACCGGGTCGTCGTCGCGGATCGCGGTCACCAGCAGCCCGTAGGCGTCGGCGGGGGTCGCGGGCACGACGGTCTTCACGCCGACGTGGGCGAAGAGGCTGTACGGGTGGTCGGAGTGCTGGCCCGCCCAGCCGCCCCGGGAGCCGGAGCTGGGCAGCAGGTACGTCACCGGCACCCGCGTCTGCCCGCCGGTCATGAGCGAGAACTTGTGCGCCTGGTTCGCGATCTGCTCGAAGGCCAGGAACAGCAGCGCCGGGATCTGGAACTCGATCAGCGGCCGCTGCCCGGACAGCGCCGCGCCGGTGGCGAAGCTCGTGAACGCCTGCTCGGAGATGGGCATGTCGATGACCCGGTCGGGCCCGAACTTCTTGTGCAGCCCGGTGGTCACGTTGCTCACCGCGACGCGCACGTCCTCGCCGAACACGCACACGGCCGGGTCGCGCTCCATCTCCGACGCGATCGCGCGGTTGAGCGCCTTGAGGTACGACAGGATCGTCATGCCGCACCCGCCCGCACCCGCAGGCCGTCGGCGTAGAGGTGCTCGAGGGCGGTATCGGGGTCCGGCATGGGGCTCTCCTTGGCGAAGCGCACGGCGGCCTCCAGGACGTCCTCGATCTCGGCGTCGACGCGGGCCCGCTCGGCCGGGTCGAGCCGCGCGCCCTGGATCTCCACGGGGTCGCGGGACGTGCCGTCGGCGACCTCGGCGTCGGTGCGGTAGCGGGGCCGGGCCGCGTGCTCCCAGGTGTGGTGGGCGTCGAACCGGTAGGCGACACACTCCACGAGCGACGGTCCCTCGCCGGCCCGGGCGCGCTCGACGGCGACGCGGGTCGCGGCCAGTACACCTTCCGGGTCCGCACCATCCACGGTGGACGCCGGGATGCCGAACGCCTCGGCGCGCCCGGTGATGGTGCCGGCCACCGCCTCCGCGAGGCGGGTGGTGGTGGCGAAGCCGTTGTTCTCGCAGACGAGCACGACCGGCAGCTTCCACAGCGCCGCGAGGTTGAACGTCTCCAGCACCACGCCCTGGCTCACCGCGCCGTCGCCGAAGTAGGTCAGCGCGACCCGGTCCAGGCCGGCGCGGCGGGCGGCCCAGGCGGCCCCGGTGGCGATCGGCACCGCGGCGCCCACGATCGCGTTGGCGCCGAGGATGCCCAGCGAGAAGTCGGCCGCGTGCATGGACCCGCCGCGGCCGCGGTTGAGCCCGGTGGCGCGGCCGGCCAGCTCGGCCATCATCCGCGCCGGGTCCGCCCCCTTGGCCAGCACGTGCCCGTGGCCGCGGTGCGTGCTCGTGATGACGTCGCCGGGCCGCAGCGCGGCGCACGTGCCGGCCGCGATGGCCTCCTGCCCGAGGTACGGGTGGATGCCGCCGACGATCGTGCCGTCCCGGACGAGCTCGACGGCCCGCTCCTCGAAGCGGCGGATCAGGCGGACGGTCCGGTACAGCCCGGCGGCGTCAGTCACGTTCGGTCCCCTTAAGCCGGAACGGTCGCGTCGATCTCGGCGAGGATCCCGCTCCACAGCTTCGCCCTGGCGGCCAGGGCGAGGTTGATGGTCGCGGCGCACTCGTCCCACTTGGCCTCGTCGTCGCCGCACAGGTCGGTCACCATCTGCATGGCCATCGGCGTGTGCTGCTCGCCGTCGACCTCGATGTGCCGGGCCAGGTAGTCCACGAACGTGTCGAGCTGCCCGACCTGCTCGTTGACCTTGACGACCTGCTGGAACATGTCCGGGATCAGGTCCTCGCGGCCGAACGCGAACGCGGCCGCCTGGCAGTGCACCGGCGCGGTGTCGATGAGGTGCCAGGTGAGCGCGACGAACTCGGCCGCCGGCGCCGGCACCCCGGCCTGCTCCATCGCGGCCGGCACCGGGGTGCCCGCGCGGAGCAGGTCGATGAAGGCGTCGACGGTCGAGCGGTCGGCGCCGGCCTCGGTCATGCCCTCGAGGTACAGCTCGAAGTGGCTGATGAACCCGCCCCGCAGCTCGTCGCTCTCCTCGACCAGCACGATGTCGTTGATGAGCCGGCGGCTGCCCGTCGGCCCGGTCGGGATCCACGGGACCTCGACGCAGGTGAGGTTGCGCTGCAGCGACTTGAGCAGCGACATGAAGTCCCACACGGCGTAGACGTGGTGCTCCAGGAACGTGCGCACGGCTCGCAGGTCGTCCAGCCGGGCATAGATGGGGTGGGTGACGACCTCCTCGCGGGCGCTCGCGATGAGCTCCTCGAGGCGGTCGATACCGGGGTGGCGCTGGCCCCAGTCGTAACGGGACATGCGATCTCCTTCAGGGGATTCAGGCGTTTCGCCACAGGACCGGGCAGAACTCCGGGTCCGCGTAGTCGGGCCGGCCGTCGGCGGTACGGCGGACCAGGACGTCGTGGTTGTACTGCACGACGTCGCCGCTGGAGAGCTGGAAGGCGCGGTACTCGTTCGAGCCGGGCTGCAGGTGGAACGAGATCGCCCGCCGCGGGCTCCCGCTCACGTTCGCGCCGCTGCCGTGGTAGGTGCGGCAGTGGTGGAAGCTCATGTGCCCCTTGGGGATGACCATCGGCACCTTGCGGACCTCGGCCCCGTTGTGCGCCGCGTTGCGCTCCAGCATCTTCTCGAGGTCGTCGTTGTCGCGGTCGGCGAAGTGCTTCGTGGTCGAGTCGTCGGCGCCGATCTCGTCCCAGCGGTGGCTGCCGTCGACCATCGTGATGGTGCCCATCTCGACGCCGCAGTCGTGGAACGGGATGAACGCGGTGAGCATGTCGTCGGACGTGCACGACTGCCAGTAGTGGCGGTCGAAGTGCCACGGCACGACGTTGGAGGGCTCCCCGGCGATCGGCGGCTTGTAGATGAGCGTCGACTGGAAGATCCGGATCTCGTCGGCCTGGGCGAGCCGGGCCGCGACCGCGCCGAGGATCGGCTTGCGCAGGATGCGCGCGATGTCGTCGCTCTCGTAGTGGACGTAGTCGTTGTGCCGCTGCACCGGGCCCTGCTCGGGCGTCCAGTAGGCCAGCCGGGGCGGGCGCACGGGCAGGGTCCGCGCGCGGTCGCCCGCGTAGAACCGCTCGCTGGCCGCGACGAGCTCGTCCACCTCGTCGTCGGTGAACAGCTTGCGGGTGAGGTACCACCCGCTGCGCGCGTACTGCAGGACCTCCTCGTCGGTCGGCAGCAGCGCGAGGTCCTCCGCCGAGAGCGCGAAGTCGCGTTCGATGGAAACGGTCACAGGACGGTCCTTTCCGAGGCAGTGGTATCGCGGACCGCCGCCAGCTCGCGCTCCTTCGCCGCGTACAGCGCGGGGATGTTGCTCGTGCCGAACGTCCGCGCGCCGTGGCGGTCGATGAGCTCGTTGAAGTACGTGCGCCGGATGTGCGTCGACTTCGCGAAGATCTGGTACATCTGGCCCCAGTGGTCGCGGTCGACGAGGATGCCCAGCGGCCGCAGGTCCTCGACGGGGACGTCGGTCTCGCCGAGGCGCGCCGCGAGCATGTCGTAGTAGCTGCCCGGCGTCTGGGCGAACTCGACGCCCCGCTCGCCCAGCGCGCGCACCGCGCCGACGATGTCGTGGGTGCTCAGGGCGAGGTGCTGCACCCCGGCGCCCTCGTGCCAGGCCAGGAAGTCGTCGATCTGCCCGGCGCGGCGGCTGATGTCGGGCTGGATGAGCGTGAAGGTCACCCCGCCGGACGGGCTCTGCACCACCTTGGACTGCATGCCCTGCTCGCCGACCTCGATGTACTCCTGGAAGATCATCGCGAAGCCGAAGACGCGCTCGTAGTAGGCGACGGTGCTGTCGAGCTCGCCGGCCGGCAGGCACACGGCCGCGTGGTCGATCTCGTGCAGCAGGTCACCGTCGGCCGGCACGGTCGCACCGGCCGGCATGTCGATCAGGCCCGGCAGGAACTGCGGGTCGGTGCGGTCGCGCTGGATCAGCCGGTGCGTCACGTCGCCGAAGCCGGACACCTCCGCGATCACCACCGTCGAGCCGCCGTGCGAGACGGTCCGGGGCTCCTCGATCGGGGTGGCGCCCGCGGCGACCGCCTCCGCGAAGGCCGCCCGGGCGTCGGAGCACCCGAACGCGACGATCGCCACGCCGTCGCCGTGCTGGGCCACGTACCGGCTGGCCCGGTGGCCGCCGGAGAGCCCGGACGTGAGCAGGATCCGGATGTCGCGCTGCCCGAGCAGCACGCTGCGCTGGCCGGTCAGACCGGTCTCCGGGCCGCCCTGCCCGTAGACGCGGAAGCCGTACTGCGCGCAGAGCTGTGCCGCCGCCGCGCGCGCGTCGCCCACGTACAGTTCGACGTGGTCGGTGTCCTGGATATCCATTTGCGGGTCCCTTTCGGGTTTCGGGGCGGGTCAGGCCTTCGTCCACTCGGTCGTCGGCTGGGTGCCGGGCGGGGCGAACACGAGGCTCACGTTGTGGCCGCCGAAGCCGAAGGAGTTGGACAGCGCATGGGTCACCGGCGCCGTGCGGGGTGCGCGCAGGTGGTCCAGGTCGCAGGCCGGATCGGGCTCGTCGAGGTTGTGCGTCGGCGGCAGCACGCCGCGGCGCAGGGCCTCCACCGTCACCGCCGCCTCGGCCACCCCGGAGGCGCCGAGCATGTGCCCGGTGACGCCCTTGGTGGAGCTGACCGGCGGGGTGTGCGGGCCGAACACGGCGCGGATCGCGAGGGACTCGGCGACGTCGCCGAGCTTCGTCGAGGTGCCGTGGGCGTTGACGTACCCGATGTCGGTGGGGGAGAGCCCGGCGTCCGCGACGGCGCGGCGCATGCACTCGGCCGCGGCCGTGCCGTCGGGGCGCGGCGTCGTCGGGTGGTGCGCGTCGTTTGTCGCGCCCCAGCCGAGCAGGTCGGCGTGGCGGGCGGCGCGGCGGGCGTCGGCGTGCTCGGGGCGCTCCAGGATCATGACCCCGGCGCCCTCGCCCAGCACGAGGCCGTTGCGGCGCCGGTCGAACGGGCGGCTCGCCTCGGCCGGGTCGGCCCAGCCGCGGGCCAGGGCGCGGGCGTTGCCGAAGGTGTCGGCCAGGGTCGGGAACAGCGGGGCCTCGCTGCAGCCGCAGACGACGACGTCGGCCTCGCCGGCGCGCAGCAGCCGCAGGCCCTCGCCGATGGACTGGGCACCGGCGGCGCACGCGGTGCCGACCGAGGAGCTGAAACCCATGAGGCCGTACTTCATCGCCACCCGGGCCGCGCCCATGTTCGGCAGCATCCCGGGCAGCAGGTACGGGCTCACCCCGGCCCGCCCGCGCCGGTCGCGCTGCACGGCCTGCGCGTCGAGGGTCGCCAGGCCCCCGGTGCCGGAGAGGATGACGGCCACCCGGTAGGGGTCGACGTCGCGCCCGGCGACGATCCCGGCGTCGGCGAGCGCGGCCTCCGCGGCGGCGAGGGCCATCACGATGTACCGGTCGACGAGCCGCGCGTCCGGGCCGGGCAGCACCGACAGCGGGTCGATCGCGGGGCCGAACGCGGCCACGTCCACGGAGCCGGCCAGCGGATGGTCCTGCGGCGGGCGGGACAGCCCCGAACGGCCCTCGCACATCGCGTCGAAGACCTCGGCGGCCGTACCGCCGACGGGCGTGACGAGTCCGATGCCGGTGACGGCGGCGTGGCGCGCGCTCATGTTGTTCCTTCCGAGAGCAGCACTGCGGTGACGGGGTCCGCGGTGACGTCGATGAGCAGCACCCTTCGGGCGTCCTCGTCGGCCAGCAGGCCCCGGGCCGAATCGAGCGCCGATGCGGTGTCGCACAGGCAGCTCACCGGGCCGGTCAGCCCCCACTTGGCGGCGACGTGGCCGAGCACGGCGTTGGGGACCGACTGGAAGAAGAACAGCGGCCCGATCCGGGTGCCGGCGTCGACCGCCTTGGCCACGTGCTCGGCGCTGGCGATGTCGCCCTCGTCGGTCACCAGCATCACCGCGGTCTCCGGCTCCGGGCCGGGGGCCGCTTCCAGGCAACGCCCGGCGACGGCGGCGATGAGCGGGTTGAAGTCCGAGTGCACGAACCCGGCCAGCTTCGGCGGCTCCACATCGCGGGGCCACTCGGCCGACGTGAGGACGGTGAGTGTTAAGCCACTCATGCCGCGCCCAACAGCAGCGCGGTGTTGGCGCCGCCGAAGGCGGCATTCAGGCTGAGCGCGTAGCCGGGCCCGGCCGGGCGCGGCGCGCCGAGCACGAGCTCGAGCGCGCAGTCCTCGTCGGGCTCCAGGTAGCCCGCGTTGACCGGCAGCAGCCCGCCGCGCAGCGCGTGCAGGGTCACCGCGAGCTCGAGCACGCCGGAGGCCTCCAGGGCCTGCCCGTGCAGCGCCTTGGTCGACGACACCGGCACCGTCGCGGCGTGCTCGCCCAGGGCGGCGCGCAGCGCGAGGGTCTCCGCCGCGTCGCTCTGCGCGGTGCCGGAGCCGTGCGCGTTGACGTAGCCGACCTCGCCGGGCTCGGCCCCGGCCCGGCGCAGGGCGCCCGCGATGGCCCGGGCGAGCCCGCGGCCCTGCGGATGCGGCTGGCACGGGTGGTGCGCGTCCCCGGCGCGGCCCCAGCCGGCCAGGCGGGCGAGGGGCTCGATGCCGCGCTCGCCGGCCGCGGCCGCGGACTCCAGCACCACGGCGCCGGCCCCGTCGCCGAGCAGCAGGCCGCGGCGGCCGGCGCTGAACGGGCGGACCTGCCCGTCGGCGGCGAAGGCGCGGCCGGCGTCGAAGAGAGCGTACTGGTCGGGCTCGACGAGGTACCCGCCGGCGACCACGACCCGGTCCGCCTCGCCGCGCGCGATGATCCCGGCGGCGTCCGCGATCGCGGTGCTCGCCGCGACGCACGCGGAGGTGTAGGCGCGGGACGGGCCGAGCCCGGTGTTGCGCGCGAGGCCGTCCGCGAACGCGCTGCCGCCGTGGCGGGGCCGCTCCGCCGGGGCCGAGCGGGCCAGCCGAGGGTCGCCGTGCACCGCCAGGAACAGCGGCGCGGCGGCCCGCTCGGCGGTGCCCAGCTTCGCCTCGTCGCAGGCCTCGTCGACCAGCCACCACAGCTCGTCGTCGAGGTCGGGGTCGCCCGGCAGCGTGGCCGCGACGCCGACCCGGCGCCCGGCGACGTCGAAGCGGGTGACGGGCGCGAACGCCGGCCGGCCGGCGTCCAGGCCGGCGGCGAGCGCGCCCATGCCCCGGCCGAACGCGCTGAGCACGGCCAGGCCGGTGATCAGCACGTCCGTCTTGCCCTTGCTGTTCACAACGTCACCGGGCGCCCGTCTCGGCCTGTAACTCCGCCAGGACCGCGACGGCACCGTCCACGGTGGACATGCGGGCCAGCTCCTCGTCGGAGAGGTCCAGCACGGTGCCGTAGTGCTGCTCGAGCTGGTGGATCAGCCAGGCCAGCTCGAGGGAGTCGATCCCTTCCGCGACGTCCTCGCGGCGCCGGTCGCCGTAGGTGGCCAGCATCGCGACGACCTGGTCGCGGGACGGTGCCGAAGGTGCCACCGTCAGCTGCCCGCGGCCGCGGGGGCCCGGCGCTCGGCGACGGCGGCGATGAACTCGCCGACGGTCATGCTCGCGAGCTTCTCGGCCTCGTCGTCGTCGAAGCGGACCCCGAAGCGGTCCTCGACGCGCACCGCGAGCTCGGCGAGCGACAGCGACTCGAGGTCGGCGCCGGCCGGGCCGAGCGCGGTGTCGTCGTCGATGTCGTCGGTGCTGTAGTTCATCTCGGTCAGCGAGTCCAGCAGGAACTGCCGGATCTCGGTGGCGGTGTCGTCGCTCATGCCTCGGTGTTTCCTTCCTTCACGGACGCCGCGACCAGCAGGGCGCGGTCGCGGACGAGCTTGCCGGTGGCCGTGCGGGGCAGCTGCTGCACGACGCGCAGCACCCGCGGGCGCTTGAAGGCGGCCAGACGCCGGGCGAGCTCGGCCTGGACCTGCTCGGCGGTGGCGTCCTCGCGCAGCATCACGTACGCCTCGATGGCCTGGTCGTGGGTGACGACGGCGGAGACGACGCCGGGCAGCGCGGCGAGGGTGTGCTCGACCTCGGTGAGGTCGACCTTCAGCCCGCCGACGGAGACCTGCGAGTCGTTGCGGCCCTGGATGCGGAAGCGTCCGGTGGCGGGGTCCACGGTGCCGGCGTCGCGGGTGTGCAGCCAGCCGTCCGCCCAGCGGGCCGGGTCGGACAGGCCCAGGTACGGCGACTCGGCCAGCGACACGAGCAGCTCGCCGTGCTCCTCCCGCACCCGCAGGCCGGGCGCCGGGGTCAGGGCCGGGCGGTGCTCGCCGAAGAGGTCGGTGGCGATGACGCCGACCTCGGTCATGCCGTACATGTTGCCGAGGCGGACGCCGAAGCGCTCCGTGAACGTGTCGTGCACGCCGGCCCGCACGAGCTCGCCGCCGGTGGTCATCCCGGTCAGCTGGGGCAGGCGCGGCGGCGTCGGCCCGGAGGACAGCAGCTCGATGTGGAAGGGCACGCCCAGCAGCGTGGTGGGCTCGGGGCCGGCGGCGACCGCGGCGAGGATGCCGTCCGCGGTCATCCGGGCCGGCACGATCACCTGGGCGCCGGCGTGCAGCCCGTAGAGCAGGCCGCCGACGAGGCCGAGCACGTGGACCATCGAGGCCAGGCACACGATGCGCTCGCCGGGCTGGGGCACGCCGGCCCCGATGGCCACGTAGCGCTCCAGCTCCTCGACGAGGTTGGCGGCGGTGCGCGCGATGACCTTCGACGGCCCGGTCGAGCCGGAGCTGAGCTGGACCAGCGCGTGCGGGGTCTCGGACGGGCGGCCCGGGTAGGTGGCGACGCGCTCCTGCACGTCCTGGAAGCCGCGCAGCGGGCCGCCGGTGGCGTGCTTGGCGGACACGACCGCCTGCGGGGCCAGCCGCTGCAGGGCGGCGTCGATCTCGAACGGGGTGAGCCGGTGGTCCAGCAGGGCCGCCCGGGCGCCCAGGCGCCAGCAGGCCAGCAGGTTCGCGACGAAGGCGAGCGACGGGGCGAGGCAGATCGCCACCGAGTCGCCGGGGCCGCTCGCGCCGATGCCGGCCGCGGCCAGCACCGCCTGGCGCTGCTCGACGAGGCGGCGCAGCTCGGCGCGGGTCACCGGGGCGTCGAGGACCAGGGCGGGGGCGGCGTCCGGGCGTCCGGGCCCGCCGGCCAGCAGCACGTCGTCGACCCAGCTCGGGTCGAGGGCCGGTGCGGTCACCGCGGCACCCCCTTCTTGTTCGTTTCGGCACGACGGATCGGCGGCCGGGGGCACCGCGGCGCCGGAAATGCCGGCGGGCGGTGCGCCGGGGCCGCTCGGGCACACCGCGCGCAGGGTTGAGCCGCTGACCGGGCCGGCCCGCATTGGCCGCCGATCAGCGTGCGCATCCCGGGATGAACACACTGCGAAGAGGTCGAGGGCAAGTGGCGCCTGACGTCCGTCATCGTTGTCCGAACTCAAGTGCCCGCCGCATTGCACAATGAATGGGCACCTCGACTAGGGATAGACCTTACGCAATCGAAGTCGTTTGACAAGAGTGTGCAGCCTGAGCATGTGACGGGATGTCCGATCTGTCACACCACCTCCCGGGAAAACTCGTTTGGATCGTTACGATCGGCATTCTTGCGACGCCGCTGGTCAGCGCGGGTGCCCGCCGCGCGGGCACGCCGGGGATTCGGACATTCGCCCCCATGTGCGCCCGCTTCGGGTCGAGCCGAGGTGTTTCGTCAGTTAATGCGGACATGAACGCGCGTTCATTCGGGCCATCGCGGATATATGGCCTGGACAGGTATCCCGATGGCCCGCATACGCGCGTTTGTGGAAGTTCCACGGCAAACTCCTGGTCATTGACAAGCGCCATCGCGAAGTTCATACAATGGCCGGGCTCGCGCCGACATTGGGGTTCAGCGCGTACTTTCCCGGTACAGTGTTTCGGAGATTTGCGACTGTGAAAGCCGATACCGGTTCCGCATACCCGTCCGCGCCCGCCGGCCCGGGGCTCAACGCCGCGGTCGAGCGCTATTACGACACCACCCTCGATCTGTACGAGGACCTGTGGGGCGAGCACGTGCACCACGGCTTCTGGGACGCGGGTGAGCGCCCCGGCAGCGACGACGAGCGCCACGCCGCCACCGACCGGCTGGTCCGCGAGCTGGTGTCGTACGCCGGCATCCCGGCCGGCGCGCGGGTGCTCGACGTGGGCTGCGGCATCGGCGGCCCGGCGCTGTACCTCGCCGGCCCGCACGGCTGCACGGTCGAGGGCGTGACGCTGAGCGCCGCGCAGGCGGCCCGCGCCAACGAGAAGGCGGCCGCGGCCGGGCTCGGCGAGCGGGCCCGCTTCCACCAGCGCGACGCGCTCGACAACGGCTTCCCGGACGCGTCCTTCGACGCGCTGTGGGCCGTGGAGAGCCTCATGCACATCGCCGACCGCGTGGCCTTCTTCGCCGAGGCGATGCGGCTGCTGCGCCCGGGCGGGGTCCTCGCCATCGCCACCTGGTCGGTGCGCGACGGGGAGCTCGACGCCGAGGAGCACCGCGTCGTCGACCAGATCCTGCGCCACCAGGTGATGCCGAGCTTCTCGTCGCTGGAGGAGCACGAGCGGCTCGCCACCGCGGCCGGGTTCACCGACGTGTCCAGTGTGGACTGGAGCGCGAACGTCGCCAACTCCTGGGAGCCGACCTTCGCCCAGGTGCGGGAGCTGGACAACGGCCGGGCGATGATGCGCGACCTGGCCCGCGACCGGGGCGTGGACGTGCTCGGCTTCTTCTACGCCGGCCCGCTCATGCTCAAGGGCTTCAGCACCGGCGCGATGACCTACGGCGCGGTCCGCGCGACGAAGCCGGCCGGGGACTGACCATGTCCACGCCGACGCAGCTCGCGGTCACGCACCTGCTGCGGGAGGTGACGGGGGAGGACGCCGCGTGGGCAGCCGGGATCGGCCCCGGGACGCGGCTCGACGGCGATCTGTTCCTGGACAGCCTCGAGCTGGCCGCGCTCGCGCAGGGCCTCGCGGCCCGGTTCGGGCCGGCCGTCGACCTGGCCGGGTTCGTCGCCGGGCTCGACCTCGACGCGCTGCTGAGCCTGAGCGTCGCCGACGTCGTGTCCTATGTGGACAGCACCCGCGGTACGACATGAAGCTCCTGTTCTTGTCCCTGCCCCTGACCGGGCACGTCAACCCGATGGCGGCGGTCGCGGCCGCCCTGACCCGGCGCGGCCACGAGGTGCTGTGGGCCGGCTCGGAGTCGTTCCTGCGGCCGCTGCTCGGCGACGCCGCGCACATCCACCCGATCCCGCTGCGCGCGCACCGCGGCCAGGCCGAGCGCGGCCTCGACGCGACCCGCTCGCGCTGGGAGGGCTACATCGTCCCGCACGCGAAGAGCACCCGGAAGGGCGTCGACGCGGCGATCGAGGCGTTCCGGCCCGACCTGCTCGTCGTCGACCAGCACGCGATCGCCGGGGCCATCGCCGCGCACGCGCACGGCCTGCGCTGGGTCTCCGTCGCACCGACCACGATGGAGCTGACCCGGCCCTTGCGCCGCGGCCTGCCCCGGGTCGAGGAGTGGATCCTCGGGCAGCTCGCCGCGGCCTGGACCGCCGCCGGGCAGCCCGGCGAGCCCCCGCACGACCTGCGCTTCTCCCCGCACGGCACGATCGCCTTCACCGCGGGCGCCCTGGCCGGAGCGCCGGCTGCCGGGGTGAGGCTCGTCGGCCCGGCCCTCGCCGGGCGCGCGCCGGACCCCGATTTTCCGTTCGACTGGCTGGACCCCGGGCGCAAGCACGTGCTCGTCACCATGGGCACCCTGTCGATGGACCTGGCCAAGGACTTCTACCGCCGCATCGCCGAGGCCCTCGCGCCGCTCGGCGACCGGCTCCAGGCCATCGTGGTCGCGCCCGACGGCACGCTCGACGAGCCCGCCGGCCACGTGCTCGTCCGCCGCCGCGTGCCGGTGCTCGACCTGCTGCCGCACCTGCACGCCGTCGTCGCGCACGGCGGCCTCAACACGGTCTCCGAGGCGCTGGTGCACGGCGTCCCGCTCGTCATCGCGCCGATCAAGGGCGATCAGGCGCTCAACGCCGAAGCGGTGCGGGCGGCCGGCGCCGGCGTGCGGGTCTCCTTCGACCACATCCGGCCCGAGGCGCTGCGCGGGCACCTGCTGCACCTGCTCGACGACCCGGCGTTCGCCGCGGCCGCGCGGGCGGAGGGCGACCGGCTGCTGGCCGGCGGGGGAGCCGAGGCGGCGGCCGACATCCTCCAGGCACTGGCTCAGGCACACCACAACGATTGAGGCGATCCCCGTGAAAGTACTGCGCGACACCTGGCTCATCTTCCAGCGCAACATGCTGCTCATGCTCCGCTCCCCGCTGTGGGTCGTCCTCGGCATCGCGCAGCCGGTGGTGTACCTCATCCTGTTCGCCCCGCTGCTCAAGCCGGCCCTGAACGCCCCCACGATGCTCGACGCCTACCGCGTCTACGTGCCCGGCATGCTGGTCGCGCTGGCCATCGGCGGCGGCCTCTACGTCGGCTTCGGGCTGCTCGGCGACCTCGCCAACGGCAGCATCGAGCGGGCGCGGGTCACCTCCGTCAGCCGGGTCGCGCTGCTGCTCGGCCGCGCCCTGCGCGACGTGGTGACGGTCCTCGTGCAGGCGGTCATCATCACCGTGCTGTCGCTGCCGTTCGGGCTCATCCTCAACGTCGGCTACATCCTGCTCGGCTACGCCATCCTGGCCCTGATCAGCCTCGCGGCCGCCGCGATCTCCTACGGCATCGCCATCAAGGTGAACAACGCCAACGTGCTCGGCCAGGTCATCAACAACGTCGCCCAGCCGCTGATGCTGCTGTCCGGCACGCTGCTGCCGCTGACGCTCGCGCCGCTGTGGCTGAAGACGGTCGCCGACTACAACCCGTTCAACTGGGCCGTCACCGGGATGCGCAAGCTCTACGCCGGATACCCCGGCGACGTCCACGTCTGGGGCTCCATCGTCTTCTGCGGCGCGGTCGTCGTCGTCGCCATCGTGTGGTCGTCGAGCCTCTTCGCGCGCTCGGTCAAGTAGCCCGCCTCGGTTCTCTCGGGAGATTGTCATGATCAAGACCAAGGGGCTCAAGAAGTCCTACAAGACCAAGGCGAAGCGCCAGACCACCGAGGTCGAGGCGGTCAAGGGGATCGACCTCGACGTCGCCGAGGGCGAGATCTTCGGCTTCCTCGGCCCGAACGGCGCCGGCAAGACCACGACCCTGCGGGTGCTGGCCACGCTGCTGCCGCTCGACGACGGCGAGGCCACCATCGCCGGCGCGAACCTGCGCACCGAGCAGGCCGCCGTCCGCCGCGCGATCGGCTTCGTGGCGCAGGGCGGCAGCACCTCCGACGACGTCACCGCGCGGGAGGAGCTGATCCTGCAGGCGCGGATGTACGGCATGAGCCGCTCCACCGCCGCCACGCGCGCCGCCGAGGTCATCGAGTCCTTCGAGCTGACCGACTTCGCCGACCGCAAGTGCAAGACCTACTCGGGCGGCCAGCGGCGCCGGCTCGACATCGCGCTCGGCGTCATCCACCGCCCGCAGGTGCTCTTCCTCGACGAGCCGACCACCGGCCTCGACCCGCAGAGCCGCGCCCACATGTGGGACGAGGTGCGCCGCCTGCGCGAGGAGGGCATGACGGTCTTCATCACCACGCACTACCTCGACGAGGCCGACGCCCTCTGCGACCGCATCGCCATCATCGACCACGGCGAGGTCGTCGCCGAGGGCACGCCGGACGCGCTCAAGCGGGAGATCTCCGGCGACGTGGTGACCGTCGGCGTCGGCGACGCCGTCGAGGAGGCGGCGGCGCTGCTCAAGGCCCAGGCGTTCGCCCGGGACGTGGAGGTCCGCGACGACGGCGAGCTGCGGCTGACCGTCGAGTCCGGCGACACCGCGATCCCGCAGATCATGCGGGCGCTCGAGGGCGGCGGGGTCTCGCTGACCACGATCGAGCTGCACCGCCCGACCCTCGACGACGTGTTCCTCACCAAGACGGGGCGCTCGCTGCGGGACTGAGCTTTTCGTCCCCGGAACACACAGACGGGCGGCCCGCGCTGGGGCCGCCCGTCGTCCGTGTCCGAACACGGCGAGGTCCGCCGCTCGAGGGAGCGCGGCGATCCGGTGGTGGTGCGGCTTTCCGGCCGGCGGCCGGTCCGAACCGCGCTCGGCTCGAGGCCTCACGCGCCCGGCTGCCGGGCCGTTCCCTTCGAGCATCGTCCCGCCGCCGGGACGGTGTCAACCAGAGCTTTTTCAGTTAACTGTCGTGTCCGGAGTCCACAGTGGACAGCCGGATCGACTGGGGGTGGTGGAAGACGTCCTGCGGGTCGTACGCCGCCTTGACCGCCTGCAGGCGCGGGTAGTTGGCGCCGTAGTACGCCGCGGGCCAGTCCCGCAGATCGCGGTCGGCGTAGTTCTGGTACACCTCGCCGGTCAGATGGGGAAGCAGCGCCTCGTGGAAGTCGTCGATCCACGCGACGTTCGCGTCCGTCTCCTCGTCGCCGGGCCACTGCGCGATCACGGAGACATAGTGCAGGGCGCCACGGTGCACGAACGCGGTGGCGTCGGCCGGAACCCGGGCGATCGCGCCACCCGCGAGCAGGTCGAAGCGCACCATGGAGAACCCGGACGGCGCGCGCCGGAACCCCTCGATCAGCACGTCGAAGGCGTCCTCGTCGAAGCCTTCCTCCTGGAAGTACCCGCCGAGCCACTTCGACTGCAGGCCGTACACGATCTCCTCGCCCATGACCGTCATCATGTCGAGGTAGCCGGTCTCGCCGATGGAGCTGAACAGCGGCTCCCCGAGCGCGTGCACGGGGGCGAACGCGGCCTCGGCCTCGGCGGGCGGCCCGACGTACATGCCGTACATCCCGATGACGGGCTCGCCGTCCGGGTACGGCTCGGTGGTCAGCAGCAGGCAGAGCGCGAGCCGGTCGTCGGCGCGGTCCTTGTAGAGGTCGCGGTAGGCGGCGAAGACCTCCTTGGCCCGCTCGAACGGCCAGGCGACCATGCCGCCGACGACGGTCTTGGGGAGCGGGTTGAGCCGGTACGTCAGGCTCGTCACGACCCCGAACCCGGCTCCGCCGGCGCCGCGCAGCGCCCAGAACAGGTCGGCGTGCTCGTGCTCGTTCGCGGTCAGCCGCTCGCCGTCGGCGTTGACGAGCTCGACCTCCACGATGTGGTCGCAGCCGAGCCCGTACGTGCGGCCGAGCGGCCCGTACCCGCCGCCGAGGCTGTAGCCGGCGTTGCTGACCGTGGGGCACTCGCCGCCGGGCCCGGCCAGCCCGTACTCGAGGCCGTCGTCGCCGGTCTCGCTGTACCCCGCGTAGGTGACCCGGTCGATCTCGCGCCACCCCACGCCCGGCCCGACCTTGACGGTCCTCGCCGCCGCGTCGAACTCGATCTGCCCCATCCCGCCGACGTCGACGACGACGCCACCCTCCACAAGGGACAGCCCGCTGGCGTGGTGCCCGCCGCCGCGGACGGAGAGCGGCAGCTTCTGGTCGCGCGCGTACTTGATGGCGGCGGCCACGTCTTCGGCGCTGGTGCAGCGCGCGATGAGCGCGGGCCGGGTGCGCACGCGGGTGTTGAACAGCACCCGGGCGCCCTCGTACGCGGGGTCGTAGGGGGTGAGGAGCTCGCCGTGGAAGTTCGCCAGGGGGGTCAGGTCCAACCGCACCGGCCGATCTTGTCACCGCAGCCACGCTTCGTCCACCGTTCTCGATCACTTCGGTGACGGCGCTCCACGTTCCCGACGTCCCCGCGAAGCCGGACAATCACCGGAATCTCGCCCAATTCGCGCGCCCGCGCGGCCCGCCACCGGTGCCGAGCCGGGCGGGCGGCAGCCATGGTGGCCCGGCCGGCCACTGCGCCCCGCCGCGTACCGTGTCAGGCATGTCGATCGACCTCCTGCGCGATCAGGTGGCCGGCGCCGGCCTCGGCGAGGTCTGCGCCGTCGAGCGCGCCGCGGGCGGGTTCGCGGCCGAGTCGGCCCTCGTACGCCTCCGGTCCGGGCGGGAGGTCTTCGCCAAGACGCTGGCCGAGCCGCCGGGCGAGGACGTCTTCGAGGTCGAGGCCGAAGGGCTCGCGGCCCTCCGCGCGGCCGGGCCGGCCACGCCGGACGTCCTGGCGGTCGGCCGCGGCGTGCTGGTGCTGAGCCGCCTGCTGCCGCGGCGCGACGAGGCCGGAACATGGGAGCGGCTCGCGCACGACCTCGCCCGCCAGCACGCGGTGACGTCGCCGCGCTTCGGCTGGCATCGCAACGGCTGGCTGGGCACCCATCGGCAGGTCAACACCTGGGAGGACAACGGCCACAGCTTCTTCGCGCGCCATCGGCTGCTGCGGTGGCTGCCGAACCCGAGGCTTCGCGGCAAGCTCGGCGCGCCCGACCGCCGGGCGCTCGAGCGGCTGTGCGACCGGCTGCCCGAACTCCTGCCCGAGCGCCCGGCGAGCCTCACACACGGCGACTTCTGGGCGCAGAACATCATGACCACCCAGGACGGGCGGCCTGCCGTGGTCGACCCCGCCGTGTCATATACCTGGGCGGAGGTGGACCTGAGCCACCTGTGGTGCTCGCCGCACCCACCGGCCGCCGAGCGCTTCTTCGCCGTCTACGCGGAGGTCACCGGCCTCGACGCCGGCTGGCGCGAGCGCATGCCGCTGCTGCACCTGCGTCAGCTGCTCGCGCTCGTCGCCATGTTCGACGACGACTGGGGCTCGACGGACTCGGTCCGCGGGTTGCTGGCGCCGTTCCGCGACCGATGACCGTCCGGGCCCGGCCGGCCTGACCACGGCAGGGGGACCGGATCGACGGCGGCACCGTGGTGTGGTCGCGGCGCCCGGGCCTGCTCGAGGTGGACGCACGCGTGGTCGATCACCGCCTGGTCACGTTCGTGCGGCACCAGTGGCAGCACGGCCTGCACGGCGCGGTCGCGGCCACCGGCTGCAGGCCGTGGCAGCTGGCCGTCGCCGCGGCGAGCGGGCTGCGGGTGCCGCGCACGCTCGTCACCAACGCGCCGAGCTGGCCCGGCCCGGCCACCGTACGTTCTTCAAGCCGCTGACGCCGCTGCTGTTCCACCTGGGCGAGACGCGCGAGTTCACCGAGGGCCTCGCGACCGGCGAGACGCTCGAACTGGCGATCTTCCAGCAGCGCGTCGAGCGCGGCGTGGATCTGCGCCTGTTCGTCGTCGGCGACCGGGTCGTGCCCGCGGCCGTGCGCAGCCGGCACGAGGAGCTCATCGACTGGCGCGTCGACCCCGACACGGGTCGGTCGCCGCCGCGGTCGCCGCCATCGCTGGCGGGTCAACTGCTCCCGGATGCTGGCCGGGCACCTGCTGACCCGACGGCCCGACTGACGGCGGCCAGTTCGACGGGCAGGCACTCGCGGTGCTGAAGTCGGCCGCGCGTGACGTGTCGGTGGCGTGGAGGTCGTCGGGGGCTCCGGCGCGGGTGGTAATCGGTCGCGTCGAGCGCCCAGGCCAAGCCGCCGACGTCGAGATCCTCAAGGTCGATCAGCCGGTCACGGGGCGGTTGCGGCCGGTGGTTGCGGATCACCGGTGGCCGCGGCGAACTCGCCCACCAGCCGCCGCAGCCGGGTCACCACGGGCCGGTCCCCGAGCTTGCCTTCGAGCACCCCGAGCACCTCGCGGTAGTTCCACAGCAGCTCCCCGGCCGTGCGGGTGCTCCGCGCGAACAGCGCGGGCCCGAACCGGTGCAGATCGTCCACAAGGGACTGCAGGCTGCACACCTTGTCGGCCGCGATGACGAGCAGCGACTCGGCCCCGGCCTCCGAGCTCATGCGGCCGAGGTGCTCGCGCTTGCGCTCCCACCAGGTGAGGGCGCGCCGCTCGTCGGCGTCGGCGTCGGTGCAGTCGTGCACGATGCGGTACACCTCGTCGCCGAACACCGCCCGCAGCGCGCCGCGGCCCGTGGGCTGGTCCTCGAGCACGTCGTGCAGCAGGGCGCCGATCGCGGCCGTCTCGCCGCCGCCCTCCTCCAGCACGATCGCGCACGTGGCGAGCAGGTGCGAGACGTACGGGGTGCCGGTGTTGTGCCGCACCTGGGCACCGTGGCGGCGCGCGGCGTAGGTGAGCGCCTCCTCGAACCTCGGTGACAGCAACCCGGTGCCCCCTCGGGGCGAGAGGAAGAATCGATCGCGCGGTGCACCACCCCGGCGGCGGCTCCCATATTTTCAGGCTTAGTTTAGCCGACGCGTCCTAATCGATCTCGTATTCGATCACCACTCGGTCACCATCGGTAGCAGAGGCGTCGCGTAGAGGCGGGGAGTGGCGGGCGCGGAGAGCGGAGGCGGGTAGGTGGGGCGGAGACCAGGAGGAGTGGTGGCGGTCAGGAGAGCATCGCGGCTATGTCCTCGAGCTGGCGCACCACCTCGGCCCGGCTCAGGCGGCGGCCCAGCTGCACCCCACCCCGAGGGGGCGGCTCGTCCTGCCGGTAGTACACCTGCGACTCGCGTTTCTCCCGGGGACCGCGCAGCACCAGCGTCGCGCAGGCCTGGGTGCGGTCCGTCACGGCCTGGTGCACGATCGTCGCCGTCGTCTCGTACTGGCCCCGCAGCGGGGCGCGCTCCACGGTGCGGAAGGGCTCCAGGCCGACATCGCCGGTGAAGGAGACGTACGCGATCCGCCCGCCGAGGTAGGGGCGGTAGGTGAAGCGGCGCCACGGGGTCGTCGAGCGGGTCTCGGCCAGCTCGATGAAGTGCTGGCGGCCGCCCAGGAGGATCGAGCGGAAGGGGAAGCGGTGGTCGTGCGGGCGGGAGACGTGCTCGCGCTCGGCCGGGTCGGCGGGCCAGTAGTGCAGGGTGAGGCGGCTGCCGTCGGGGTACTGCGCGGCGACGATCTTCGTGAAGCCGTTGACGTGGCGGTAGGGGCGGCCGGCGGGCTCGCGGCCGGCCCGGACCTCCGCGGTCAGCCGCTGCAGGAGCTCGCCCACGTCGAGGCGGGGGAGGAGCAACGTGTCACCCACGGCGCGTCCTTAGGTCGCGGTGAAGCCTGACAGCTGAAGCGTGGCACAGATCGGACGCGCGAACGTGCGCCGGCCCGGGATACACCCTCGAAGGGCTAGCGCTTCGTGAAGCGTTCGGCCGCGTCGATCACGCGCCTCAGGGTGTCACCCGTGGCCTCGCGCAGCAGCCTCGCCGGGGAGCGGCCCGCGATGCCCGCGGCGCCCACCTCGCGCAGCCACCCCGCCGCCGCGCCGAGCCGGTTGGCCCGTGCGAAGGCGTCGGCCACCTCGACCGCGCCCTGGAGGCGCGCGCCGAACTCCGGCCAGCGCCGCCGGTCGCCCCGCCACCGGTGGAACTCGCCCACCGTGGCGGCGCCCGCGATGTACGCCGTCAGTTCCTCGCCCAGTAACGACACGCAGCGATCAATCCCGCTCGCCGACAGGACCCCCACCGTCATGCCACAAACGCTACCTGCAGAACGCGAGGTCAGCGACCCTACGAATCCAAGAACCGGACATATACGAAAAATCCGATATGTCGCGGCGCGAAGCGCCCGACATATCGGAGCCAAGCGCCCGACATATCGGATTAACACCTAGCCGAGGTAGAAGGACGAGACGTCCGAGGCGAGCAGGTCCAGCACCGGCACCCCAGCGTCCAAGGCCGCCGCGAACGCCGACCAGGAGTCGAGGTGGTAGCCGCCCGCCTCCGGGAACGACTCGCCGGTCAGGTACCGCGGCAGGAGAAACGCGTTCTGGACGAGCCAGTGCACGTACCCGCCCTCCGAACCCCATCCCGGCAGGCCGCGCGTCGAGGACAGGTACGCGCGCAGCTCCTCCGGCGACGCCCACCGGACCATGCGCGACTCGTTGGTCAGGTGCTTGATGTACGGGTTGTAGAGCAGCGTCCCGCCGAGGCCGAAGTGCTCGCGGAACTGCTCCCAGAGGAGGCGCTCGTCCGAGCCCGCGTACGCCATCACCTCGGCCGCCGGCTCGGTCTCCAGCAGGTGGTGCAGGTAGGACCAGGTGGTCAGCGGCGTCAGGAGACGGTTCGCGTCCTTGCTCAGCAGCGTCTGCACGATCGCCCCGGCGTTGCGCTCCAGGTCGTGCAGGGCCAGGTGCGGGACGACCTTGATGGCGGCCAGCACGCTGTAGAGCGACGGGTTGCGCTCGCCGTAGAAGATCCGGGCCACCGACCACGGGTCCGTCGGGCGCTCCAGCGACACCGCGGCCGTGGCCACGTAGTCCTGCAGCGACGCCACCTCCGGCGCCGCGTCGGGGTCGACGCGGCGCATCCAGCGGGTGAGGTCGGCGGCGAACTCGGCGCTGAGCGCCTCGCGGCCGGTGACGCCGAAGTCGTCGAGACACACGACCACGCGCACCCCGCGGGCGCTCAGCGCCGCGGCGGTCAGCGACTGCACGGCGTTGATGAGCGACGCCCGGGCCCGCAGCCGGACCGGCCAGAAGAGCAGCCTGGGGCGCTGGGGCTCGGCCGCCCAGTCCACGCCCCAGCCGTAGCGCCGTTCGAGCTGGCGGAGCAGGGGCAGTACACCTTCGGGAACGGTGTTGCCGGGCTGCGAGAACAGCTCGCGCTCCCACTCGAGGTGGCGCACCCGGCGCCGCGGGTCGGCGCGGGGACCGGCCGGGGGCACCTCGAGCCGGTCCGCGAGGCCGGTGAACAGGTCGTCGCCGTGGATGTCGGTGAAGAACTCGACCAGCCCGGCGAGGCGGTCGGGCAGCAGCAGCGGAGCCGCGTCGTGCAGCGCCCACAGCACCCGGACCGGCCGCGACGCCGCCACGGCCCGCAGGGCGCCGGTGACGACGTCGTCCCAGCCGCTGTACCCCACGACGAGCACGACATCGCCCGTGACCAGCTCCGCGAGGGCCCGCGAGTGGGACTGCGACGCGGTGGCGTCCGGCGCCGGGTCGTGCAGCAGCGGCGAGCGCGCCTCCTCGCTGACCGGCCGCCAGAACCCGTGGAGGTGGAACACCTGCACGGCGCCCTCGCCCTCGGGGCGGCGGTCGGGGCGGCCGTCGGGCGCGACCGGGACGCTGAGCGCCTGCCGGCCCGTCTGGCGGACCGCGACCTCGAAGAGCGGGTCGAAGTTCGTGGTGAGGATGCTGTTGCCGAACTCGTCGGGCCGCCCGGCCAGCAGCCGCCCGACCGCCCGGACCCCGGCCGGCAGCTCCCACCAGTCCAGGCTGTTCTCGACCCGCTCGCCGAGGCGCAGGTCGACGCGCTGCCAGATGCCGTGCGTGGCCAGCGGCGAGGAGTTGAGATCGGGCGCCCGGTAGCCCGCGAGCACGGCCTGCTGGGCGACGACGTCGAACTCGCCGGGGGAGCGGCGGGCGGTGAAGACGCGGCGGTACGCCAGGTAGAGCTCGATCGGCAGCGCGTGCGGGTCGAGCCCCTCGCGCGCCTGCCGCAGCGCCTGCGTCAGCTCGCCGTCGTCGCCGAGCCCGGCCGCGTACCGGTCCGCGAGCTCGACGAGGTCGCCGAGCCCGGGCACCACCGGCATCGTCATCCCGGCGCCGAGGATGAGTGTCACCGTCCCGCCGTGGCGGATCGCGGACACGATCTCGTCGATCAGCCTCAGTTCCATGGTCAGTCTCCCGGGCTCTACTCGCCCGCGGCCCGGGCGTGCAGGGTCGTCCACAGGTCCCGCGGCCGGCTCGACAGCGCCTCGCGCACGTCGGCGTCGCTGAGCAGCAGCAGGCCCCCGTCGATGTCGGCCTCCAGCTGGTCGGGGCCCCAGCCGAGGTAGCCGGAGAACAGCCGCAGCCCGGCGATCACCGGCGCGAGCGGCTGCGGGTCGGCGGACAGGGCGATCACGCCGAGCCGGTCCTTCACCGGCCGCCACCGCAGCGGCGGCTCGACGTCGGGCCGCAGCCGGGCGACCGCGATGAACCCCTCGTACCGGCTCAGCGGCCCCGCGTCGAAGAGCACCGCCGGCGTGGTCAGCAGCCGCCGCCAGCCCTGCGGGATGTCGGCCGGCAGCGGGTCGGTGGTGGGCCGGTTGATCCGCACGCCGACGGCGCCCCGCCCCCGGTCGTGCCGCAGGATCAGCACCGCGGCCTGGCGCAGGTCGCGGTCCTCGACGGCGGCGGTGGCGACCACGATCCGCCCGACGAGGTCGCGGTGGTGGCGGGCCGCGTTGTGCACCAGCGCGAGCTCGTCGCCGGCCGAGCGCAGCTCCGGCAGCTCGAAGCCGCGCTCGCGCAGCCGCAGGGTCACCTCGCGCCAGACGGTCCGCACGTCGAGCACGGCGGGCCGGTCGGGCAGGCCGCCGCGCAGCACCCGCAGCAGCTCGCCGGTGAACGCGGTGTACGGCTCGCCGGGCGGCGCCTGGGCGGTGCGGTTGCGCGGGGCCGAGACGAGCAGGCAGGTGTCGTCGGTGCCGGCCTGGTCCGCGACGGCCTGGCTGCCGGACTCCCCGGCGGCCAGGTGCCCCGCGGCCCGCCCGGCGTAGCAGCAGTCCAGGATCACCAGGCGGCGGCGGGCCCGGCTGCCGGCCACCGCGCGGCGGATCAGCTCGAAGGGCAGGCCGGCCTCGTACGGTACGGCGGGATCGGTCTCCCGCAGGCCCAGCACGAGCGAGCCGTCGATCGGGTCGACCAGCCCGTGCCCGGCGAAGTAGACGACCAGCATCCCCTCGGGGGCCGTCTCCTCCGCCGCGCGGCGCAGCACCCGGGACACCTCCCGGGCGTCGTCGGGGTCGTGCAGCACCGTGCAGTGCTCGGGCGCCAGCCCCCAGAGGTCGGGGTCCTGGAGCACCCCGGCGAGCCCGTTGAGATTCCTCGTGATCGCCGGTACCTCGGGCAGCGCCGCATACCGCGCCCCGCCGACGAGCACGGCCCGCGACGCGCGCGGGTCAGCCAGTTCCGCCACGGTGCCGCCCGGCTCAGCCGTCGAGCGCCCGCGCCGCGGCGGCGACGGCCTCCGGGTCGGAGGACTCGATGCGCACCGACCGCCCGTCGGGGTCGATGCGGGTGAGCACGATCGCGGGGGCCAGGGGCCGCGTCCGGCGCCAGGCCGACACCGCGAGCAGCAGCTGCCCGACCGACAGCCCGGTGCCGAGCACCAGGCTGATGATCTCGACGGCCCCGGAGAGCTCGCCGGGCCGCGTGGCCGTCGACAGCCCGATCTCGGACTGCACGATGCCGGACTCGCCGACCAGCCACCGCTGGAGGTTGAGCAACTCGTCGACGTCGGGTGTGGGACCGTCCCCGAGGGGCTCGAGGTGGATCTGCAGCTGCACTGGTCAACCCGGGGTGAGAGGGATGCGGACTTCGAACCTTATCGAACCCGCGCATCCCCTGTCACCCGGTGCTCACCCGGTGCTCGCCCAGTGCTCGCCCGGTGCTCGCCCGAGGCGTCACCCGAACAGGGCCCGGGCCGCCTTGCGCACCTTGCGGCGGGCCTTGGGCAGGTCCCGCAGGGCCAGCCGGCCGTGCTCGTCGGTGCGCGCGTGCAGCAGCCCGTAGGTGAACGCGTTCTCGCCGGCGCCGTACGCGCTGATGCCGTACTGCCGCAGCAGGTCCCCGGTCACCAGCGCGTCCTGGTGCGCGCCGAGCGCGTCCTGCAGGGTGGTGACCCGGTCGGCGAGGCGCGTGGCGGACTTGCCGGCGACGGGGGCGACGAGCTCGGCGGCGTAGCGGGCGCGCTTGTAGGCCTTGCGCGCCTCGTGCCGCCGCTCGTCGACGGTCGCGGTGGCGGCGCCGGCGGCCGCGGCGGTGTCCGCGGCGGCCAGGCGGGCGTCGGCGCGGCGCAGGGCCTTGCGCGCGCGGCGCAGGAGCCGGCGGCGGGGCACGCGCTCGGGCCGGGCGGAGCGCAGGACCAGCGCGTCGATCGCGTTGAGCACGTCGGTGTACCGCCGGCTGTCCAGCCCCGCGACGAGCGCCCGGCGGGCCTCGGCGGCGCGCGCGGCGAGCAGGGAGGTGATGCGCGCCGCGACCGGGCCGAGCACGAGCTCCGGCGGCTCGGCGTGCACGAGCCCGGCCAGGCGCTCGCTCATCACGTCGCAGTCGCGGACCTCGCCGAGCAGGCCGGTGACCCACTTGATCTCGTCGTGCAGCCGTTCCAGCGCGGCCGGGTCGTCCGGGCCTTCGGCCAGCAGCGGGGCGAACGAGCGCAGGCTGGAGCGCAGGCGGCGGGTGGCCACGCGCATCTTGTGCACCGCCTCGGCGTCGCCCTCGCGCACGTGCGGGTCGTGCTCGACGAGCGCGTCGCGCTGGACGGCGAGGTAGGCGGTGAGCGCCCGGCGGGACTTCGAGCCGCGCATCCGCACGCCGACCGGCTGGGGGTAGTCGGGGCCGAGGGCCTGGGCGAGCTTCGACGGGCTGTGGGCCGGGCGGGCGCCGGCCCGGCGCAGGGCGGCGTCGAGGCGGTCGAGGGCCGTGGCGTCGCCGTCGACGAGCTCGATCTCCAGCTCGTGCCATTCGCGGGCGCCGCCGCCGTCGCGCAGGGACTCGGTGCTGACCCGGTCGTCGGCGAGCAGGGCGACGGTGCTGCCGTCGGCGGCCTTCAGCGCCCGCTCGACGCGGTGGGTGCGGATGCGGGCGACGGGGGCGAGGTCGGCCCCGCGGGTGAGCGCGCGGACCTGGTCGGTGACGGCCCGCGGCGGGGACTTCTGCCGGTTGTTCGCGGGCAGCTGCAGCTCGCTGCGCTCCCCGCCGGCGGGGCGCTTGAGGTGCCAGCCCGCGTCGTTGCCGCCGGTGCGCCGGCGCAGGGTGACCCGGCCCCGGGCCAGATGCAGCCCGGCGGTGTCGTAGTAGACGGCGTCGAGGCGCTGGTCGTCGGGCTCGCCGACGGCGGTGACGCCGCCGACGCCGGTGAGGTCGGGCAGGGCGAACCCGTCCGGCAGCTCGTATTTGCGTTCCACTTCAAGCTTTCCGGCCATGTCACCCATTGTCGCAGCGAACGCGGCACGTCGCGAACGTGAACGTGGGATAAACGAGAGGTGCACCACGACGTACTCGGGCTGCTCGACGCACATCTCGCCGAGCTGACCGCCCTTCGCCATGTCCTCGCCGCGCCCCGGCCGGTGCACCCCGGGGAGCGCTGGGCCGCGGCCCTGGAGACCGTCCGCTCCGCCGACCGGTACTCGCAGGCGGTGGGCGCGCTGATGGATCCCGCGCCCGTGTAACGACCGGCGCGGCCGTTAATCTGGCTGCGTGGGGGTCGTCGCTCAGCGGATTCGCTTCGCGTTGCGGCTGCTGCGCGACTGGCGCCTGACCGTCGCGTGGGGCAAGTCGCTGCTGCGCTCCGGCGTGACGAGCTTCGCCGTGCTCGCCGTCGTGTTCTGGGCGCTGCCCGGCGTGACGGCCAGCGGCGGCCCGGTGGCCCTGGTCGAGCTGACCGTGCTGCTCGCGGTCATCGGCACCCTCATGCGGCTGGTGCTGCTGGGCGTGGCGGTGCTGGTCGGCGGGGTCGGGGTGCTGGCCGTCGGCGTGGTCATCCAGGCCGTGGTGATGTTCACCGCTCTGCACTTGGCCAACGGCGTCAGCGTCGGCTCCTTCGCCGACGCCTGGATCGCCTCGTGGCTCGCCGCCGTGCTCACCGCGCTCGTGAACTGGCTCGCCGACGCCGGCAGCGAGGACGTCTTCCTCGGCCAGGCGCTGCGGCAGATGGCCCGCCGGCACCGGGGCACCCCGGCGACCGAGCCGGGGGTGCTCATCGTGCAGCTCGACGGGCTCTCCGCGCCGCTGCTGTCGTGGGCGGTGAAGGCCGGGAACCTGCCCAACCTCGGGCATTGGCTGCGCACGGGCACGCACGCGATGCGGGCGTGGCACACGGGCCTGCCGGCCACCACCCCGGCCAGCCAGGCGGGGATCATGCACGGGGACTTCGCGCAGATCCCGGCCTTCCGGTGGTACGAGAAGGACGCCGCCCGGCTCGTGGTGACCAACCGGCCCCGCGACGCCGCCGACGTCGAGGCCCGCATCTCCACCGGCCGCGGCCTGCTCGCCGACGGCGGCGTGAGCATCAGCAACGTGTTCTCCGGCGACGCCCCGACGAGCCTGCTGACCTTCAGCAACGCCTCCCTGCCGGGCCGCTCGGCGCGCGGCTACCTGGCCTTCGTGGCCAGCCCCTACGGCTTCGCGCGGGCGCTGGTGCTCTCCGTGGGCGAGATGCTCAAGGAGATCCAGCAGGCCCGGCGGCAGCGGTTTCGCAACGTGTACCCGCGGGTGCCGCGCACGGCCGCCTACGTGGCCCTGCGCGCGGTCACCAACGTGCTGCTGCGCGACCTCAACGTCTCGCTGATCGCCGAGCAGATGAGCCGGGGCGCCCCGGTGATCTACTGCGACTTCGTCGACTACGACGAGGTCGCGCACCACGCCGGGCCGCTGCGCCCGGAGGCCCTGCAGACCCTGGAGGGGCTCGACCGGGTGCTCGGCACGCTGCACAAGCTCGCCCGGGTCGCCGGTCGCGACTACCGCATCGTCGTGCTCTCCGACCACGGGCAGAGCCAGGGCGCGACCTTCAGCCAGCGCCACGGCGTGACCCTCGAGCGCCTCGTCGCCGACCTCGCGGGCAACGGCTCCGAGTCGGCCCCCGCCGGACCCGACGACGAGGACTGGGGCCGGGCCAACACCCTGCTCGCGGGCGTGTCGCACCAGACCCGCTCGTGCGGCCCCGTCACGCACCGCCCGCGCGGCGAGGTGATCACGATCGCGTCCGGGAACCTCGCCATGCTGTACCTCACCGCCGTCCCCGGTCGCGCCGAGCTCGACGCGATCGAGGAGCTGCGCCCCGGCCTGGTCGACGGGCTCGCCAAGCACCCGGGCATCGGGCTCGTCGTCGCCGCGGCCGCGGACGGCCCGGTGGCGATCGGCCCGGCCGGCCGGCACCACCTGCGCGACGGGCGCGTCGAGGGCGTCGACCCGCTGCTGCCCTACGGCCCCGCGGCCGCCGCCGACCTGCTGCGGCACCAGGGCATGGCCCACGTCGGCGACCTGGTCGTGGTGAGCCGCGTCGACCCGGGCACCGACGAGGTCGCCGCGTTCGAGGAGCTGGTCGGCTCGCACGGCGGCATCGGCGGCTGGCAGACCGAGGCGATCCTGGTGCACCCCGCCGACTGGCCGATGCCCGCCGGGGAGCTGCTCGGGCCGGTCGCCGTGCACGAGCGGCTGATCGCGTGGCTCGAGGAGCTGGGGCTGCGCGAGGAGATGCCCGAGACGCCCGCCGGTGAGAAGGATCTTCCCTTGTCCGCCAGAGTTCGAGGTGTTTAGATCAACGCATGTCTGAGGCCGCATTACGCCCCTGGAACTGGGAAGACCCGCAGGAGCTGGCCGCCACGGTCGACTCGTTCACCGAGGACCTGGCGCGCGTCGAGAAGCTCGCGCCGGAGCTGTCCGCCGAGGTGCTCGACCGCTCGCACTTCGACCGGCTCGGCCTGACCGGCATCGAGTTCGCGGCGTTCAAGACGAGCCACCCGCGGGCGCTGGGCACCGACCTCGTCTCGCTCACCGCCGCCGACGGCACGCGGACCGAGCGCGGCCAGGTGTACCGCGTGGACGACGCCGCGTACTTCACGGAGATGGACATCACCGGCCGGCTGCCGGTCGCCGACGACACCGTGGACTGGGCCTACGCCGAGCACCTCATCGAGCACGTGACCCTGCGGGCCGGCATCGCCTGGCTGACCGAGGTCAAGCGGATCCTGCGCCCCGGCGGCCTGCTGCGCGTCACCACGCCGGATCTCAAGGTCTACGCCGAGAGCTACGTCAACAACGACGGCTTCTTCGGCAAGCACCGCCGGCGCATGAACCGCGCCCTGACCGGGGTCGCGCCCGCGATGCCCGCGCGCGGGGCGTTCATGTTCAACCAGCTGTTCTACGTGTACGGCCACCGCTGGCTCTACGACCTCGAGGAGCTCACGTACGCGCTCACCGCGGCGGGCTTCGCCGAGGACGGGATCGCGGTGCGCGCCTACCGCGAGGGCGCCGTCCCGGACGTGGCCGACCTCGACCAGGTGCTGCGCAACGACGAGACGATCTACGTGGAGGCTACGGCGTAACGTTCGCCGCCGAGTCCCCGGCGCCGCGCGCCCGCCGCTTCTCGACCCAGCTCGCGACCTGGCCGGCGACGAGCACGACGACGATCGCGCAGACCACGCCCTGCCACGGCTGCGGGAAGACGTTGCGGCTGAGCAGGCCGATCGCGCTGTACGTGGCCGACCACAGCAGGCACGCGGCGACGTTGGACACCACGAACGTGCGCCACGACAGCCCGACGATCGCCGCCGCGAGCAGCACCGGGATCCGTCCGCCGGGCACCAGCCGGGACACCAGCAGCGCGGTCACCGGCCGCCGCTGCAGCCGCTCCCGCACGGTCTCGGCGAGCCGCCACGGCTGGCGCAGCAGCCGCAGCCGGCGCGTGAGGGCCTCGCCGCCGGCCCGGCAGATGGCGAAGGTGACGGCGTCGCCCACGTAGGCCCCGAGCCCGCCGGCCGCGATCACCACGGGCACGGCCAGGGGACTGTAATGCGCGGCGAGCACCGCGGTGGCGCTGACCGCGGCACCGGTCGGCAGCACGGGCAGGATCGAGCCGACCGCCACGATCCCGAACATGACCGCCACCGCGGCGATGAGCCCTCCGAACGTGATCACGAAACGGTCAGGCTCTCGCCGGGCGCGAGCACGCGCACGCCGGTCTGCGGGGCCGTGTCGCGGGTGTGCGCGGCGAACTCGTCGCCCGGGCGGTGGAAGCGGTCCGGCCGCACCCGGCCGCACCCGATCGGCCACAGCGTGCCCCAGTGGATCGGCACCGCCTGGCCGGGCTCCACCAGGCGCATCGCCTCGGCCGCGCGGGCCGGGTCGAGGTGCCCGGACCCGAGGGTCCAGCCCCAGCCCCAGACCGGTACCAGAGCCAGATCCACCGGACCGATCTCCTTCATCTCGTCGAAGAGCCCGGTGTCCCCGCCGAACCAGGCCGAGCGCTCCCCGGCGACGACATAGCCCAGGGCCACGGCCCGGATGCGCGACTTGGGGGTCCGCCCGCCGTCGTGCGCGGCCGGCACCGCCCGCACCGTCACGTCGCCGACTGTGGTCTCCTGCCCGGCCCGCAGCTCGACGAAGTCCCGCTCGCCGAGCCGCGAGCGCAGGAACGCCGCCGCCCCGTGCGGCACGATCAGCCGCGTGGCCGGCGGCAGCGACCGCAGCGACGGCAGGTCGCAGTGGTCGGCGTGCAGGTGGGACACGACGACCGCGTCGGGGGCCCGGTCCAGGCGCGGCCGCGGCCCCCGGCGCCGGTGCAGGTGCGCCAGCCGGTCGCGCAGCACCGGATCGGTCAGGATCGTGACCCCGCGCTCGCGGATGGCCACGGTCGCGTGTCCCCACCAGGTGACGTCCATCCAGCCATTATGGGCTCGGGCTAGACGGCCTCGCTGACGACGGGCTCGGGCGCCGGCCGCGGGGCCTCCCAGGCCGGGCGGCCCGTGCGCACCACGAGCAGCACCAGCACCGCGGCGGCCAGGCCGGTGCAGCCCGCCACGGCGGCCACGTGGTTCACCGCGTCGGTGGGGGCGTGGTGCCCGGCGAGCCGGTGCGCGAAGATCGAGCCGAACACGGCCACGCCGAGGGCGAACCCGAGCTGGCGGAACGTGTTGACCGCGCCGCCGGCCATGCCGCTGCGCTCGTGGGGGACCGCGGCGAGGGCGGCCGAGGCCATCGTCGGCAGCACCGCGGCGACGCCGAGCCCGACGACGATCAGGCCGGGGATGAGCGCGGTCGCCGGGGACGCGGGCGTGAGCCGGGCCTGCAGCAGGGCGCCCACGCCGATGAGCAGCAGGCCGACGCCGATGGACCAGCGCGGGGACACCCGCTGCAGGAACCGGCCGCCGAACGCCCCCACGAGGAAGGAGGCGGCGCTCATCGGCAGGGCGCCGAGCAGCCCCGCGTCGACCGGGCCCTTGCCCATGAACTGCTGCAGCCAGACCGTCGTGAACGGCAGGTAGGCGAAGGCGGAGGCCTGGGCCAGTACCGATGCCGCCATGAGGGCGCTGAAGGACGGCTTGGCGAACAGGCGCAGGTCCAGCATGGGGTGGTCGGTGCGCCGCTCGGCGACGACGAACGCGGCCAGGGCCACGGCGGCGACGGCGAAGGCGGCCAGGGTGCTCGGCGCGGTCCAGCCGGCGTCGCCGCCCCGGATCAGGGCGAACGTGACGGCGGTGGCGCTGAGCGTGAAGGTGACGATGCCGGCCAGGTCGAGCCGGTTGCCGGCGCTGGAGCGGCCGTGGGACTCGGTGACGCCGCGCAGCGTGAACCAGACGGCCAGGAGGCTCACCGGCAGGTTGACGATGAAGATCCAGCGCCAGCCGAGGTGCTCGGTGAGCAGGCCGCCGGCGATCGGGCCGGCCGCGGCGGCGGCGCCGTTGACCGCGCCCCAGACCCCGAAGGCCACGCCGCGGTCGCGGCCGGTGTAGGCGACGCCGAGGATCGCGACGGTGGTGGCGAGCATCGCGGCCCCGCCGAGGCCCTGCAGGAACCGGGCGGCGATGAGCAGGCCGGCGTTCGGGGCGACCGCGCACAGCAGCGAGGCGGCCGCGAAGACGACGGTGCCGCCGAGGTACACCCGGCGGCGCCCGTGCCGGTCGGCCAGCGACCCGGAGGCGAGCAGGACGGCGGCGAGCGCGAGGGCGTACCCGTCGAGGACCCACTGCAGGCCGCCGATCGTGACCCCGAGGTCGCGGGAGACGGCGGGCAGCGCGACCGTCACGATCGTGACGTCGACGAGCAGCATGAACGTGCCGATGGAGACGGCGACGAGGGCAGACCATTTGGGCATGCCGTCGAATGTGCGGCCCGCGCCGGTTCATGGGTAGCTGTCCGGCCCGAGGTGGCGGATTCCGACATCGTTTATCGTGGGCCGGTGGAAGTCGACACCCTGGATCATCAGATCGTCGACGCGCTGCGGCTGGACGGGCGCGTCCCGTTCAGCGCCCTCGCCGAGATCCTGGGCGTGTCGGATCAGACGGTGGCGCGGCGGTACCGCCGGATGCGCGACGGCGGCCTGCGGGTCGCGGCCCTGCCCGACGGGGTGCGCCTCGGCTACGACATGTGGATGATCCGCCTGCAGACCACGCCGGACAGCGCGGGGGCGATCGCCGAGGCCCTGGCCCGCCGCCCCGACACCACCTGGGTGACGCTGGGCTCGGGCGGCACCGAGGTCACGTGCTTCGTGCAGAACCCGGGCACCGCCGACCGCGAGAGCCTGCTGCTGCAGAAGCTGCCGCGCACCCCGCGGATCGTCTCGGTGCGCGCGCACTGCCTCATGCACCACTTCGCCGGCGGCCCGATCGGCGGCGAGGCCCGCGGCACCCACCTCGGCGCCGAACAGGTCGCCCGGCTGCGCCCGCCGGTGCCGCCGCCGGGCACCCCCGCGGTGCTCACCGGCGAGGACCGGCCGCTGCTGGCCGCGCTCAACCGCGACGGGCGCCTCGGCTACCCGGCGCTGGCGGCGGCCCTGGGCTCGTCGGAGTCGACGGTCCGGCGGCGCCTGGAGCACCTGCGCGCCACCGGGGCGATCTTCTTCGACGTGGAGATGGACCCGGCGCTGCTCGGGTACCCGGCCCGGTTCCTGCTGTGGCTGACGGTCGCGCCGGCGCGTCTGGCGGCGGTGGGGGAGGAGCTGGCGCGGCACGAGGAGGTCGTGTTCGTCGCGGCGACCACGGGCGAGACGAACCTCATGGCGACCGTGATCTGCCGGGACATGGCGCAGCTGTACACGTACGTCACCCGTCGCATCGGGCCGTTGCGCGGGGTGGAGCGGCTCGAGTCGGTGCCCGCCCTGCGCCACGTGAAGCAGGTCGCCGCGGTGGTGTGAGCCGATACGTCGGGCACTTCGTGCCACGACTTATCGGATATGTCTGTCGTCAGGCGATATTTCGGTTCCGGCCGGGAATTTCGCGGGCGGGTCCGCGGTGAAGGGTCGCGCGTCGGGCGGGACCCAGCCGGCGCGGGCCGCCTCCGTGGCGAGGGTGCCCGGGCGGTAGTGCTCGTTGAGGAGCCGCTTGTCGAGCACCTCGGGATGGCGCGCCGCGAAGGCCGCGAAGTCGGGGTCGTCCGGCGTCATGCGGGCCGCGATCAGCTCGACCCAGGCGCGGCTCATCGTCACGTGGTACTTGCGGGGCTGCCCCGCGTACCGGGCCGTGCGCCGGATGCCGTGGCTGACGAGCCCGATCGCCGCGTCCGGGCCCACCCGGTGGATCGCCAGCCAGGTCAGGTGCACGTGCTCGCGGTGCCCGAAGTGCCCGGGTCCGGCGGTGACCGCCGCGAACAGCTCGTCGAAGGTGGGGATCATGTGGCGGCCTCGGTCAGCGCGTGCAGTACCGCCGCCGCATGCTCGGCGGCGTCGGGCGGCAGGGTTGCCAGGGCGCGCCGCTCCAGGCCGTCCATCGCTGCCAGCACCCGCGTGGCGATCGTGGTGCCCGATGGGGTCAGGCGGACGATCACCGTGCGCCGGTCGCGTTCCTGCGGGCCGCGGCTCACCAGGCCGCGTTGCTCCAGGCGGTCCAGGATGCTCGTGAGGGTGGTGGGGCGCGTGCCGGCCGCGGTGCCCAGCTCCGACACGGTGCACGCGCCGGCCGGGTGGCGGGCCAGGTTCGCCAGGGCGTTGAGCTCGGACGGGGTCAGTTTCAGGTCGGCCAGCTCGGTCGTGAGCCGGTGCAGGGTCGCGTGGGTGGCGCGCTGCAGGTCGAGCACCAGGAATACCACGAGATCGGACTATACGATATCGCAGTAGTTTACGCAGCCTCGTGGATGTGGTACGCGCCCGTTCTGCGGCGTTTCTTGGCGGTGTACATCGCGAGGTCGGCCTGGCGCAGCAGCTCGTCGGGCAGCGAGGCGTCGTTCGACAGGGCCACCCCTACGCTCGCGCTCGCCGGCAGCCGGTGGCCCTCGACGATGATCGGGGCGCCCACCGCCTCCACCACCCGCTCCGCGATCCGCACCGCGGCCGCCAGGTCCGGCAGGTCCTCGGCCACGACCACGAACTCGTCGCCGCCCAGGCGCCCGACGGTGTCCTCGAGCCGCACGCAGTGGGTGAGCCGGCCCGCGACCGCGCGCAGGAGCTCGTCGCCGGCCTCGTGCCCCAGCGTGTCGTTGACCGGCTTGAAGCCGTTGAGGTCGACCAGCAGCACGCCCACCCGCCGGCCGTTGCGGCGGGTGCGCGCCAGGGCCTGCGCCAGCCGCTCGCCGATCAGGCGGCGGTTGGCCAGGCCGGTGAGCGGGTCGTGCAGCGCGCGCATCGTCAGCTCGGCGGTGAGCGCGGCGCCGTCCAGGGCCAGCGCGGCCTGGGTGCGCAGCGTCTCCAGCGCGCGGCGCAGGTCGGCGTGCAGGGTCCGCTCCGCGGTCACGCACAGCACGCCGAAGAATCGGCCGTTGACGACCAGCGGGAGCAGCAGGGCCGTGCGGGGCGTGGTCAGGCCCGGCACGCCGAGCTCGGCGACGTCGCCGACGCCGAGCACCTCGCCGGCCTGCATGAGCGCGCGCAGCTGTGGCGGCGGGGCGAAGCGGCGGCCGACCAGGCCCGTGTCCGCGCCGTCGAGGTCCGTGCCGGCCGCCGCCGCCACGACGAGCTCGTCGGCCTGCGGCACCAGCAGCACGGCCAGCGCGTCCGGCGTGTCGGCGAGCAGCGCGGCGGCCCCGTGGACGGCGAGATCGTGCACGGCCTCCGTGTCGCCCGCGGTCAGCAGGCCGGTGCCGGTGTCGGCGAGGATCTGGTCGCGCACCATCGTCTTGCGCAGGGCCGCCAGGGTGCGGTCCAGCCGCCGCAGCAGCCGCGCGTGCACCCGCAGGGACCACGCCTGCCGCACGAGCACCGCGCCGTTGAGCGCCAGCGCCGCGACCGGCACCGCCCAGCCGTGCTGATCGGCGCGCTCGCCCCAGGCCGCCAGCAGCACCGCGTCGATCACGCCGACGGCCAGCAGCGACACCCAGGTGACGACCCGGCCGTTGAGGTCCACGCTTCGCTCATCGGCACAGGGCCGCACCCTGCTAACGTTTTCGTGCCGCTTGCCGATGGGAAGACCCGTGGCAGCGGCAGCGGTACTCGTGCGGCGACTGATGGTCGCGATCGTCGCCTGCATGCTGGCCGCCGCGTCGTGGGCCACGCTCTACGCGGCCGGCCTGCCGATGCCCAAGCAGATCGTGTGGGTGGTCGGCCCGTTCGGCCTCGCGATGTCCGCCTGGATGGCCTGGCTGGCCGGGGAGGTGCCCGGGATCGCGGCGAGCGCGCGGCGGTTCTGGCACCGGTTCGCGCTCGCGACTGGGCTGGTCACCATCGGTACCGCCATCATGACCCCGGCCCGGCTCAGCCCCGAGTCGCCGTATGCGCTGCGGCTCACCCAGATCGCCGCGCCGGTGCTCGCGGCGAGCATCCTCATCGTGCTGTACGCGCTGCTGCGGCTCCCCGTGCGCACCCGCACCCGGGCCGAGTGGACCCGCCTCGGCCTCGACGGGCTCACGGTGCTCATCACCACGGCCCTGTTCCTGTGGCACCTCGCGCTGCGCCCGATCGCGGAGCACAACGGCAACCTCGGCGTCGTGATCGGCCTCTCCCTCGTGGGCATCACCTGCCTGGTCACGCTCGTGGCGGTGCTCAAGGTCGTCATGCTCGGCAGCGGTACCGTCAGCCGCCGCTCCATGGCCCTGCTCGCCACGACGCTGGTCGCCGGCGGCCTCAGCTCCGCGGTGTCGCCGCTCATCGCCACCCACCCGCGCCTGGCCGGGCTCCAGCCGATGCTCACCCTCGTCGAGTGCCTGCTCGTCGCGGCGGCGGCCCGGGCCCAGTGGCGCCCCGCGGCCGCCCAGCGCACCGCGCGCGGCGGGCGCACGTACAGCAAGCTGCCCTACTACGCCGTCGGCGCGACCCTGGTGCTGCTCGCGTTCGTGGCGTACACCGACCACCGCGACATCGCCGCCGTGGCCACCGGCGCCATCGCGGTCAGCGCGATCGTCGGCGCCCGCCAGCTCGTCGCGCTGCGCGACAACCAGCGCCTGCTCGCCGAGGTCAGCGCGCACGAGCGCCGGCTGCGCCACCAGGCCACCCACGACGCCCTCACCGGCCTGGTCAACCGCAACCACTTCACCGAGCTGCTCGGCGCCGCGCTGCGGACCCCCGGGCCGACCGCGGTCCTGCTCATCGACCTCGACGACTTCAAGCTCATCAACGACACCCTCGGGCACGCGGTCGGCGACGAGGTGCTCATGACCGTGGCCGAGCGCCTCCGCGGGGCCGTGCGCGCCGAGGACGTCGTGGCCCGCCTCGGCGGCGACGAGTTCGCGGCCATGCTCTACGAGGTGCCCGGCGAGCACGCCGTCGGCGTCGCCGAGCGCATGCGCGACCTGCTCACCACCTCGGTACGCGCGGCCGGGCACGAGCTGCTGGTCCGGGCCAGCGTGGGCGTCGCCACCTCCTCGCCGGAGCTCGCCGAGGACGTCGACACCCTGCTGCGCAACGCCGACCTGGCCATGTACGCGGCGAAGGAGCGGGGCAAGGGCGGCCACTTCGTGTACGTGCCGGGCATGACGACGCGCATCGTCGCCCACGCCGAGATCGGGGCGCGGCTGCGCGACGCGATCGATGCCGGGCAGCTCCATCTGCAGTACCAGCCGATCGTGCGCCTCGACGACGGCCGCACCGTCGGCACCGAGGCCCTGGTGCGCTGGCGCCACCCCGAGCTCGGCGTCATCCCGCCCGGCGACTTCATCCCCGCCGCCGAGCAGACCGGGCTCGTCGTGCCGCTGGGCCGCTTCGTCATGCGCGAGGCGTGCGCCCAGCAGGCCCGCTGGCTGCGCGAGCTCGGCGCGTCCGCCCCCGGCTACGTGTCCGTGAACGTCGCCGGCCGCCAGCTGACCGACCCCGACTTCGTGACCGACGTGCTGGCCGCCCTCGACGACGCCGGCCTGGACCCGCGCCACCTCACGGTCGAGGTGACCGAGACCGCGGTGGTGGACGAGGCCGCGATCGCCGCGCTGCAGCGGCTGCGGGACCGCCGCATCCGCATCGCCCTGGACGACTTCGGTACCGCCGCCTCGTCGCTGGGTCTCCTGCTCACGTGCCCGGTGACCACGCTCAAGCTCGACCGCTCCTTCGTGGACGAGATCACGACGGTGGCCCGGCAGGAGGCGGTGGCGACGGCGGTGATCCGCATGGCGCAGGCCCTCGACCTGGACACCGTGGCGGAGGGCATCGAGACGGAGGCCCAGGCGCGGATGCTGCGCCACCTGGGCTACACGTTCGGCCAGGGCTACCTGTACTCCCGCCCGCTGGCCCCCGGGGACCTGGCCGAGCGGGCCGTGGTCGCCCCGCCCGCCTTCGCCGGCCTCGCGGTCCACCACGCCACCTGAGTACTCGGCCGCCGCCTCGGTCCTTCGGCCGCCGCGTCCAGCCATTCGTATTCTTGTTTACATCAATGTCCGAGTGAACGATCGCCATACATGGAACGCATCACGGTGACCTTCGAGGGCGAGGGCGCCGCCACCGGCGAGCTGACGTGGGGCCAGCAACAGGTCTTCCAGGCCATGCGGGAGATGAACAGCTCCATGAGCATGGGCGGCGTGGTCCCCGTCCACGACGGCCGCACGGTCGCGGACTTCGCGGAGGAGCTGCGCTTCTTCATGAGCCGCTACCCGTCGATGCGGACCCTGCTGCGCTTCACCCCGGACGGCCGCACGACCCAGGAGACCTTCGGCTCGGGCGAGGCCCACCTGGAGGTCCACACCGCCGAGGCCTCGGCGGCGGCCACCGTCGCCGCCCCGGCCGTGTCCTCGTCGTCCTCGTCGCTGGTCCCGCTGGCCTCGGCCGCACTGCCGGCCGCCGCGGAGGCGCTGGCCGCCGAGGTGTTCGCGGCGTGGAAGTCGCGCCCCTTCGACTACGGCACCGAGTGGCCGATCCGCATGGCCGTGGTCCGCTCGGGCGCCGGCGGCCCGGTCACTCACGTCCTGGTCGAGGTCACGCACATCGCGACGGACGTGACGGGCCTGGCCACGATGATCCGCGAGCTGTCCCAGCGCGACTCGCTCGGCCCGGAGCCGGTGCCGGGCCCGCTGGACATCGCCGCGCAGCAGCGCTCTGCGACCCGCCAGACCGACAACGCCATGCGCCACTGGGAGTCCCAGCTGCGGGCCATCAACCCCCAGCGCTTCCCGCTCGGGTACCGCGACCCTTCGGCGCCGCGCTTCCGCCAGGTGGTGTGGGCGTCGCGGGCGCTGCACGCGGCCAGCGAGCGCCTGGGCGCCCGGCTGGCCGTCGACACCGCCCCGGTCCTGCTCGCCGCGTACGCCGTGGCCTTCACCCGGGTGGTCGGCGGCGCCCCGTTCGCGACCCAGGTCATCGTCGGCAACCGCTTCCGCCCGGGCCTGGCCGAGGTGGTCTCCCCGTTGTCGCAGAACGGCCTGGTGGTGCTGGACCCGCGCACGATCACGGCCGCCGAGGCGGTCCTGCGGGCTCGCCAGGCGTCGATGAGCGCGTCGAAGTACGCCTACTACGACCCGCAGGCCCGCCAGGCCCTGCTGGAGCGGGTGGCCAAGGACCGCGGCGAGCCGATCGACCTGCAGGTCTTCTACAACGAGCGCCGCCTGGCGCTGCGCCCGCCGGCGACGGCCGCCGACGACGCGACCATCCGCGCGCTGCGGCGCGAGACGGCGCTGATCCGGGAGACCGAGCTGCCGTACTTCAACGAGAAGCTGATGGTGAACATCGACGACGTCCCCGACACGGTCCAGATCACCACGGAGGTGGACACGGCCTACCTGACCATCCCGCGGCTGCACCTCCTGCTGGCGGAGATGGAGCACTTCACCGTGGAGGCCGCCCTGAACCCGGAAGCCCAGGCCATCCCGTAGCGCTTCCAACCTCCCAGCAGACGCCCCACCGCAGCCCGGGCCCGCCACTTCGCGCACCCTGCAACGTCTCTCGGGCCGCCGCCCGGTTGACGATCCGTTGCGGCTCGTTCGCGCGTTCCGCCGCGTTCCGCCGCTTCGCGGTGCCGGTCCACTGGTGAACTAGCACCCTGTAACGTCTCTCGGACCGTCGCCCGGTTGACGATCCGTCTCGGCTCGTTCGCGCGTTCGGCCGTGGTCCGCCGCTTCGCGGTGCCCAGTCCGCTGGTGAACTGGTGCGCAGGTCCGCCGGCTTGCCGGCCGCATGACCGTCGGCTTGCCGGCCGCATGACCGTCGGCTTGCCGGCCGCATGACCGTCGGCTTCGGTCGGTTGCCGCGTCACTTCACGGCTTACCGGACCGCGGGTTCCTAGTTCGCGGCGCAAGTCCATTGGTCCGTCGGGTCCCGGCCGGTGACGCCTCGGGCTGTGGTCCGCGCCTCGGGTCGCGGCCCGCGCCTCGGGTCGCGGCCCGTCGCCCCGCAGGTGCCCAAGTGACCGCGCCGCCCCGTCGCGGAAGTGCTTCGGATGCCTGGACCCTGCTCAGAGCCCCGCCATGCGTCCTCGCTCCCTGGCCTCGTCCCGCCCAAGACCGTCAAGCCCGTCGAGCCGCCACTTCTTCGCGTTGAACAGCCGGATCCAGAGCCCGGCCGCCCACGCCGCCTCGATCTCCTCGCGGTTGAACCGCCGCCCGCTCGCCCGCTGGTACCCGTCGAGAAACTCCCCGCTCTCCTGCAGCGTCGCGCCCCACCGCCCGTCGCCCGCCGGCCACATCGCCGCCGCCACGCCCACGATCACCGCCTCGGGTTCGGCCACCACGCTGTCCCAGTCGTGCACGGCCAGCGGCACGTCCCCGCGCCACCAGATGTTGTGCGATTCGAAGTCGCAATGCCCGATCACCGGCTCGGCCGCGAACCGCCTCAACCGCGCCCGTACCGCCAGCGCCGCCGCATCATGCCAGCTCTCCTCCGCATGCAGATCGACGTCCCGGTCATCGGGCCAAGGCCAGATCGGCCCTTCCTCGTGATGCCATCGAACCCAGGGGGGTGACGGCGACGTCGAAGGCGTGTCCCGCACCCGCGGCGCCATCTCGATCAGCCTTGCCAGCAGCGCCGAATACTCTGCCGCCCCCGCGACTCCTGCCCCCGCGACTTCCGCGCCCGCGACTTCCGCCCGCGCATCGGAGGCTCCGCAAGCCTCGCCGACCGGCTTCTCGTGACCGTCGCCTGTCGTGCCGAGCGGGCCGGACGTCGAAGCCGGCCCGACCGCCTCTCGTCGTGTCGTCGACACCGCCGGGCCCGCGGCGGGACCGGCGGTCGGCTCCACGGCCATCTCGGCGCTCACCGCCAGCTCGCCGAATCGGGTCGGCCCCGCGATCGGCTCGGGACAGGGGAAACCGGCCCGCCAGAGGTGCCGGTGCACGTGGGCGCACCCCAGCAGCCGGTCCTCCGCCGGCCGCGCCTTCACCACCACCGCGCGCCCGTCGGCCAGGCGCAGGACGTGCACCACGGCCAGGTTGCCGGTCGTGCGGATCGTCTCGGTGACGTCACTGCCGAGCCAGGCGCCGATGGCGGCGTGCGGAATCATGCCAACGGCAGCCATGCGAGCACCTCCCGGATCTTCTCGTCCCAGAAGGCCCAGTCGTGAGCGCCGGGGGAGAACTCGGTCTTCAGCGGGATGCCGCGCTCGGCGCAGGCGTCGCGGAATCGCACGTTCGACGAGTACAGCACATCCTCCGTGCCGCACGTGACGAACAGCGGCGGCGGGTTCTCGACGGTGTCGAGCAGGTGCAGCAGGTCGTTGTCGGTGCCCTCGATGGTGGGCGGGGTGCCGTAGATGCGCTCCCACATCCGCGGGTCTTCGGGCCGGGCCAGTTCGCGCGCCCGTGTGGCGAGGTCGAGGACGCCGGAGAGGCTGGCCGCGGCGCCGAATCGGTCGGGGTGGCGGAGGGCGAGCTTGAATGCGCCGTACCCTCCCATGGAAAGCCCGGCCACGAACGTCCTCGCGGGATCGTCGGTGAGGCGGAACAGCCCGCGGGCGGTTCGCGGCAGCTCTTCGGAGATGAACGTCCAATATGGACGGCCCCAGACCTCGTCGGTGTAGAAGCTGCGTTCGACCCGCGGCATGACGATGGCGATCTGCCGCTCGGCGGCGTAGCGCTCGAGCGACGTGAACCGCGTCCAGGCGGTGTCGTCGTCGCTGAGGCCGTGCAGGAGATAGAGGGTCGGGAACTCGGCGGCCTGGCCGGTCGCCTGTTCGGGAAGGAGGACGGTCATGGAGGTGCCGACCCCGAGCGCGTCGGAGGAGAAGTCGCATCGGATGCGGGCCATCGTCATGCTCCCATCGTAGCTCATTTTGGTGGTAGCTGTCTGCCCCGGCGACGGTCGGTGAGTCGGCGGGCCTTCACGCGCGAGCCGCAGTCGGTCATCGAGCACCATCGCCGCGAATGGTTGCGGCTGCGGTCGAGGAACAGCCAGCCGCAGCCGCCCTCTTCCAGCGGGCAGATGCGGAAGTCCTCGACGTTTTCGCTGGTCAGCACGTCGACGGCGATCGCGGCGAGACGATCCTGCACGGCGAACGCGGCCACGTCGCCGATCCGCAGGTGCGCGGCCGTCGGAGCGTCGAACGACAGTGTGACGCGCGCCCGGGCCACGGCGGCGGAGTAGCGCGTGCTGAGCTGCTCGAGTGCCGGCTGATACGGCACCTGTGTCTTCAGGGTCTCGTCCAGGCGCACGAGCAGTACCGTATAAAGGGCCTCCCGAATCGCCAGAGCCGCTGCCAGGGCCTGCTCGCCCTGCCACGCGAGCCGGATGTCGGGTGCCTCCTCCGGCTCCACGACGGCCGTGCGGATGGCCCACCTCAGCAGCTCCTCCGGCGTGCTGAGGTGCTCCTTCTCCGGCTCGGCGTCCGGCACCCGCGGCTCGACCGTGTTCACCAGGTCGAGCGCGGTGTGCCCGCCGACGACGCGGAGGGCGGGCTTGTCCGTCGTCTCCATATGTGCGATGCTACCACCGTACCCGCATTAACTGGAATCACCTCGGAACGGGAGGGCGCTGATGCTCGAACACCGACGTGCAAACCTCGCCCTGGCCGCACTGTCCATCTCGACCTTCACCTTCGTCACCACCGAGATCCTGCCCGTCGGGCTGCTGACGCTCATGGCCGACGATCTGCACCGCTCGAGGTCGCAGGTCGGGCTGTTGATGACGGGCTACGCGGTCGTGGTCGTGCTCATGTCGTTCCCGCTCGCGCACCTCACGCGCCGCATCCCGAAACGGCTCCTGCTCGGCGCCACGCTCGGCGTGTTCTCCGCCGCGACGCTGGTCACCGCGATCGCGCCCGGCTATGAGGTGCTGCTCGTCGCGCGGCTCATCGTCGGGCTCAGCCAGGCGCTGTTCTGGTCCATCGTCGCCTCGACCGCGACGAGTCTCTTCCCGCCGTCGCAGCGCGGCCGCACCGTGGCCCGCATGTCCATCGGTGCCGCCCTGGCCCCGGTGCTCGGCGTGCCGCTCGGCACCTGGCTCGGGCAGCAGGCGGGCTGGCGCGTCGCGTTCCTCGTCATGGCCGCCGTCGGAGTCGCGACCTGTGCCGTGGTGGTGGCACTCGTACCGTCCGCCCCGCCCGAGGCCGACTCGGCATCACGAGGCGTGAACCCCTCGCTCCGGCGCTATGTGCTGCTGGTGCTGTGCACCGCCATCGTGGTGACCGGCGCGCTGACCGCCCAGACCTACGTGACGCCGTTCCTGCTCGACGTCACCGGATTCGCCGCCGCGACCCTCGGCCCGCTGCTGCTGGTGACGGGCTCCGCCGGATTCCTGGGCACTCTGGTGGTGGGGCGATTTCTCGATCGGTACCCGTGGTTCGCGCTCGTCGTCCCGATGGCCCTCATCTGCCTGGCACTGGGCGTGCTCTACGCGCTCGGCACGATGAAGGCGGCCGCGATCGTGGCCCTGGCTCTGAACGGCTTCGCGTACAGTGCGATGGCCGCGGCCGTGCAGAACCGCATCCTCCTGGTCGCCCCGGGCAGCACCGACCTCGCCTCGGCCGGCGGCAGCTCGGCGTTCAACGTCGGCATCGCCACCGGCTCGTTCGTCGGCGGCGTGATCATCGACCACGCCGGTGTCCGGTCCGTCGCCCTGGCCGGCGCGCTCATCACCGTCGTCGCCGTCGCCCTCCTCCTCGCCGAACCCCGCCTCGCTCGCACCCGCCGCGACCCGTCCGCATCGCCGGCAGAGCCGCAGGCCGAGGCGGCGACGCTGGACTGGCAGCGCGCGGCGGCCTGAGACCGGCCGGTCGGGGCGGGCGTCGGCTCGGCCGGAGCGGCCATCGCGGTGCGACCGCGCCTCGGGGCCCGCGGTCGTGTCGGAGCTACGCGTAGCCGCATCGATCGAGGGACTGGCCGCGCCGGACTGTGGCGGGCCGCGTCAGACCCGGCGGTCGCGTCCGTGCGTCGGGCCGAGCCGTGCGCCGGGCCGAGCCGTGCGCCGGGCTGTGCCGGATGACACTGAGCCGCGCGCCGGGACTGCGCGGGGCCGGAGTGCGGAGTGTGGGGTGCGCTGGGCTGAACCGTGGCCGTGTGCCGGGGCCGCGCCGGGTCGGGCTGCTGTGTTGGGACCGGACGGAAACAGTGCCGGGCCGGATCGTGTGAGGGCGTGCTGCTGCGAGCGGGGGCCGGAACAGCGTCGGGTCGGGGTCGGATCGTGCGCCGGACGAATGGCGCTGGGCTGTGTGCGGGGACTGGAGCGGTGTCGGGCCGGATCGTGTGAGGGCCGTGCTGTTTCGGGCGGGGCTGCGAGCGGGGGCCGGAACAGCGTCGGGTCGGGGTCGGATCGTGCGCCGGACGAATGGCGCTGGGCTGTGTGCGGGGACTGGAGCGGTGTCGGGCCGGATCGTGGTGAGGGCGTGCTGCTTCGGGCCGGGCTGCGCGCGGGGACTGGAACAGTGTCGGGGCGGGCGTGTGGCGCCGGGCCGTGCTGTGGGGAGTCGGGAGCCTGTCAGGCGGCCGCGTGGTGTGGACCGGGCCGAGGCTGTACCGCTCCGAGGAATCCCTGCGAGAGAGAAAAGAGCGGTGACTCAGGCTCCGGGCAGCCTGCGGTGCTCAGACCGGGCCTCGCGGCGGTAGTTGCGCCAGGGGCGGGCGCCCGTCTCCCGCGAAGGGGCCGGCACGTCGGCCCTCCCGCCCGCGTGCGCGGCCCCGCACTCGAGATCCGGTCATCTTCGTGCGCGTAGGCGTTGCCCGGGTGCGGGTCGGATCCGGATGGGTGCGGTTCCAGAGGCGCTGCGAGTCGCGTGGCGGTGGCTGCCGAGGCCGCGAGAGAAAGGCGGCCGTCATCGGGAAATGGGGCTGATACTGATCCACAACTGTTGCTCGATGTCGGCTATTCGACAAAATCCGGTGTATTTCCGCCGTCAATGGATTCGTTCAAGAAAGAGACCCGGAAACAGCCTGTCGGATCCGTTACATCGGTGGCTGGCGGGCGGGGTTGGGAAGCGGTGCGAGACGCCTCTCACCTGCGGAAACGGTCTCGGGTAAAGGATCGATGACCGGCCGTTCGGGTGGTCCTCGTGATCGCATTCAGTGCCTACCATCGGCATTGCCGTAAGGGCGGCGAGCATCCAAGATCGGAGGCTGGGTCGTTGCTGGACACCGTCGTGCCCCCATCGGCGACTTCCGCTGCCGAGGCCGGGAAGCCGGGCCGCCTTGAGCGGCGTCTGAAGCGGCGGCAGGCGAAGCTCGCCGAGACGCACCGCGCCTACGAGGACTGCGACGAGCTCGCCGGGCCGCTGACCACGCCGGGGCGGGCGCAGCATCCGGTGGTGTACCGGCACGTGGGCGGGGTGGGGCGGCGGGTCGTGCTGTCGCTGCTGATCGCGCTGAATTTCCTGACGGGGTTCGTCTTCGTCGGCTGGCTGCTGCTGCCCGAGCACATCCCCGGCGTCGGCCAGGACTGGCACGTCATCGTCGCGCGGGTTGCGTTCTGTTTCGTCGTCCTGGTCGAGGCCGTACGGATGCTGCAGAACTTCGCGGTGTGGGTGTTCGCCTGGAAGGCCAGGGACCCGGTGCCGATGGTGCCCGAGCGCGGCCTGCGCATCGCCATGCTCACCACGATCGTGCCGGCCAAGGAGCCCATCGACGTCGTCGTGCGGTCGCTGCGGGCCATGCAGCAGGTGCGCTACGACGGGCAGGTCGACATCTGGATTCTCGACGAGGGCGACGACCCCCGCGTGAAGGCGATGGCCAAGCGGCTCGGCGTGCACCACTTCAGCCGCAAGGGCCGGCCCGAGTTCAACCAGGACCACGGCGCGTTCCGGGCCAAGACCAAGTCCGGCAACCACAACGCCTGGCGGGCCACGCACGAGCACCGCTACGACGTCGTCGCGCAGATGGACCCCGATCACGTGCCGCTGCCCAGCTTCCTGGAGCGCACGCTGGGCTACTTCCGCGATCCCGACGTCGCCTTCGTCGTGGCGCCGCAGGTGTACGGCAACATGTACGACAACTGGGTCGTGCACGGCGCGTCGGTGCAGCAGTATCTGTTCTCCGGTCTCATCGAGCGCGGCGGCAACGGCCTCGACGCCCCGCTGCTGATCGGCACCAACCACCTGTACCGGCCGCTGGCGTGGGGGCTGATCGACGGCTATCAGGACTCGATCATCGAGGACCACCTGACGAGCATGGTCGTGATGGGCGCCCGTAACCCGCTCACGGACCGGCGCTGGAAGGGCGTCTACACCCCCGACGTCGTCGCGGTCGGCGAGGGCCCGACGAGCTGGACCGACTACTTCAACCAGCAGAAGCGGTGGGCGTACGGCGTGTGGGAGATCCTCCTGCGCCGCTCCCGGCCGCACCTGAGGAACCTCGGGGCCGGGCAGCGCCTGTGCTACGGCCTGGTGCAGTCCTACTACCCGAGCGTCGCGCTGTCCGCGGTCTCCGGGATCGTGGCCACCGGCACGTACCTCGGGCTGGGCATCAACGCGGCGACGATCGAGTGGCAGTGGTGGCTCGGGCTCTGGTCGGCCAGCATGGGCAGCTGGGCGGTGCTGTGGCTGTGGCTGCGCCGGTTCAACCTGGCCCGGCACGAGCGCCGGGAGATCGGCGTGCACGGCATGGCGCTCGCGCTCTTCGCCGTGCCCGTCTACGCCGCGGCCGGGCTCGCCGCGCTCGCCCGGCGGCCGCTCGCCTACGCGGTGACGGCGAAGGGGCGGCTGCGCAGCGCCGACGGGCCCAGGACGTTCCGGACGCACGCGGTCTGGGCCCTGATCGGCGTCGCGCTGCTGGCGACGAGCGGGCTCATGGGGTACGACTCCATCGCCCTGCGTTTCTGGGCCTCCGTCAGTGTGGTCGTCGGGATCGTCCCGCCCCTGATCGCGTGGGTGGCCTATCTGCGCGACCGCGGCGCCGAGGTGCCCGAGGAGGACCCGGTGACCGCCGGGCTCGTCGTCACCGTCCGCGCCACGGCGGCCAGCGCGACCGCCATCGACGAACTGCCGACCGTGCGCGGGTTCCCGGCCGTGCCCCACGCCGGCTTCCCGCTGCCGAACCCGGCCGTGCCGCAGGGGAGCGCCGCGTGATCACGCTGCCGCGCGTCATGCTCGCCGCCCTCGTGCTCATCGGCGGCTACGTCTTCGTCGTCGCCCCGCGGGTCGAGGCGAACACGCGCACCACGGCGAGCTGGCAGGAGCAGGTCGCGGAGCCGGTGCCGAGCTTCAGCCCGGCGCCGAGCGCGCCGAGCAAGAGCCGGCAGACCTTCCCGCAGGCCGGCACCGCGTTCTTCGGCGTGTTCACCGACAAGGGGCCCGGCGACCTCACCGACTACAACGGCTTCGTGCACGCGGCCGGCAAGAGCCCGCAGGTCATGATGTTCGCGTCGGGCTGGGGCGCGGAAAAGCACTTCGACCGCCAGCCCTTCGACCGGATCGTGAACCGCGGGATGCTGCCGATGCTCGGCTGGGAGCCGTGGGACTACCGAGCCGAGTCCAAGACCGACCGGGACCGGGGGACGCAGCCGCAGTACCGGCTGGCGAGGATCAGCGGCGGGGACTTCGACGGCTACCTCACCGAGTGGGCGCAGGGCATCAAGGCGCTGGGCTATCCGGTGGCGATCCGCTTCGCGCACGAGATGAACGGCTACTGGTACCCGTGGGGCGAGTCCGCCAACGGCAACCAGAAGGGCGACTACGTGGCCGCCTGGCGCCACGTGCACGACCTCTTCGAGCGCCTCGGCGCCGGCAACGTCATCTGGGTCTGGAGCCCGAACGTCGTCTACGACAACGCCACCCCGCTGACCCAGCTGTACCCGGGCGACGACTACGTGGACTGGGTGGGCCTGTCGGGCTACTACGGCACCGCGGGCATGGAGACGTACCAGACCTTCGAGCAGATCTACCGGCCGACGCTCAACGAGCTCAAGCGGCTGAGCCGCCGCCCGATCGTGGTCACCGAGACGGCCGCCACCGACAAGCAGGGGCGCAAGGCCGACTGGATCACCGACCTGCTGCGGACGCTGCCGCAGCACCCGGAGATCATCGGCTTCCTCTGGTACGAGTCGGTCAAGGAGACCGACTGGCGCATCGCCGCCACGCCCGCCGCCTCGGCCGCGTTCGCCCAGGGCATCGCCCAGCCCTACTACGGCGCGACCTGGGACCCCGACATGGTCCCGCGCCGCCTGACCCGAACCAACTAGAGGAGCAGCGTCGTGGTGAGCCCCACGCCCGGCGGATACGTCGTCGGCATCGACCTCGGCACGTCCAACACCGTCGCGGTGATCCGCTCGCCCGACGGGCGGCGCCGCCCGGTGCTGTTCGACGGCGCCCCGCTCATGCCCTCGTCGCTCTTCCTCACCGACCACGGGCAGCTCGCCGTCGGCCGCGACGCCCAGCGCCTCGCCCAGCTCGACCCGGCCCGCTACGAGCCGAACCCGAAGCGGCGCATCGACGAGCCCTCCGTGCTGCTCGGCAGCGCCGAGATCCCGACCGTGCACCTGCTCGGCGCGGTGCTGCGGGCCGTCGCCGCCGGGGTCGCCGAGGTCACCCGCTACGCGCCGCCGGTCGTGCTCACCTACCCCGCCTCCTGGGGCCAGACGCGGCGCAAGGCGCTGCACGACGCCGCGCTCGCCGCGGGGTTCACCGACGTCAGCATGCTGCCCGAGCCGGTGGCGGCGGCACGGTACTTCATCAGCGCCCTCAACCACCCGCTGCCCCGCGGCGAGGCGCTCGTCGTCTACGACTTCGGCGGCGGCACCATCGACATCGCGGTGGTGCGCAACGACCCGCAGGGCTTCACCGTCATCGGCTCGGGCGGCCTCGAGGACGTCGGCGGCCTCGACCTCGACGCCGCGCTCGTCGAGCGCCTCGGCGAGGTGCTGCAGGCCTCCCAGCCGGACGTGTGGCGGCGCCTGCAGGACCCGCGCACCGCCCAGGACCGCCGCGACCGCCGCCTCTTCTGGGAGGACGTCCGCGGCGCGAAGGAGATGCTCTCGCGCACCACCGTCGCGCCGGTGAGCGTCCCCGGCGTCGAGTCGGCCCTGCACCTGACCCGCGACGAGCTCGAGCAGAAGATCGGCCCGACGATCGCGCGCACCGTCGCCGAGACCGCCCGGGTCGTGCGCGACTGCGGCCTGGAGCCGAACAAGCTCGCCGGCATCCTGCTCGTCGGCGGCTCGTCCCGCGTCCCGCTCGTGGCCCGCATGCTGCACCGCGAGCTCGGCGTCGTGCCGACCGTGCTGGAGCAGCCGGAGCTGCCCGTGGCCGAGGGCGCGGTCGTCCACCCCTCGGAGCTGGCCGCGGCCTCGGCCGTCAAGGCCACCGCGTCCGTCCCGGTGAGCGCGCCACCCTCCGGGACGCTCTACGGCACCGAGCACATGGCGATCCCGGTGTCCGGCGTGCCCATGTCGGCCCCGCCGATCTCCCCGGTCTCCCCGATCTCCGCGATCCCGGTCTCCCCGCCGGTGGGCACGCCGATCCCGAAGCCGCCCACCATGGACGGTCCGCCGCCGCCTCCGCCCCCGGGCGGTCGCGGGCGGGCGGCCCTCATCGCCGGTGTCGCGGCGCTCGTCCTGCTCGCCGCGGGCGGCCTCTTCGCCTACAAGGCCCTGCACAAGACGGACACGACGCCGACCACGACCACGATCGGCAAGTGGGAGAAGCTCAGCGAGATCCCCTCGAAGATCGGCATCGAGGGCGCCGGGGCGGCGGTCGTCAATCGCCAGCTGTACGTCATCGGCGGCTACACGGCCGAGGAGCCGCGCGGCCAGACCAGCGACGTCTACATCTACGACCTCGACCGCAACAGCTGGCTCAAGGGCCCGAAGCTGCCCCGCCCGCTGAGCCACATGTCCGTGGTCCTCGACGGCGGGAAGAGCATCTGGGTCCTGGGCGGGCTCGCCAGTGACGGCGCCACCGACCAGGTCTGGCGGCTCAAGCCCGGCGCCGAGGCGTGGGAGGAGGGGCCGAAGCTGCCGGCAAAGCGCAACTCCGGCACCGCGGTCTACGACAGCGACGGCATCGTCTTCGCGGGCGGCACCGGCTCCGACGGCTTCGCCACCGACACCGTCTGGGCCCTGGGCACCAGCGGCTGGACGACGATCGGGCAGCTCTCCGAGAAGCGCGAGAAGCTCGCCGCGACCACCGACCGGGCCGGGCGGGTCTGGTTCATCGGCGGGCGGCGGCAGAAGCCGGACAACGCCACGCTCGACTCCGTCGACATCATGCTCAACCGGCAGATGACCGGCGAGCACCTGAAGCTCGACGGGCCGCGCGAGGGGGCCGCGGCCATGAACATCACCGGGATCGGCCTGTGCGTGCTCGGCGGCAACAACGGCGCGAACGCCTACGACTGGTGGTGCCAGGACGGCACGCAGACGGCGAAGCTGCCGAAGCAGGAGCAGCCGCGGGCCGGCCAGGCGGTCGCGGTCTCCGACGGCGTCATCTACACCGTCGGCGGCTACAACGGCTCGAAGAACCTCAACGGGACCTTCGACGTGCAGGCGTTCCGGTACACCAGCTGAGGCACGGACTTGGCCCAGTGGGAACGGCACCGAATTGGCGCTTCTCCGGTCCAAGATGGCCTGCTTGAATCGCCGGTGTGACTGTCGTGGACATGTGGTTCGACCCGAAGTGCCCCTGGGCGTGGAACACCTCGCGCTGGCTGCTGGAGGTGGAGCGGGTCCGGCCCGTCGAGGCCCGCTTCCACGTGATGAGCCTCTGGCTGCTCAACGAGCACCGCGAGAACCTCGACGACTGGTACCGCACGTGGCTGGCCGACACCCTCGGGCCGGTCCGCGTGCTGGTGGCCGCCGGGCAGCGCCACGGCACCCCGGTCCTGCGGGACCTGTACACCGAAATCGGCACCCGCATCCACCACGGCAAGGAGACGATCGGCCCGCAGCTGTACCGCGGCGCCCTGTCCGCCCTGGACCTCGACCCGGACCTGGCCGCCGCCGCGGACTCGGACGCCCACGACGAGGCCCTGCTGGCCAGCCACCGGGCGGGGCTCGACCCGGTCGGCGAGGACCTCGGCACCCCGGCACTGCACATCGGCTCGTCGGCGTTCTTCGGCCCGGTGGTGACGCCCGTCCCGCGTGGCGAGGCGGCGGGCCGCTCTTCGACGGCCTGCTGCTGATGGTCGAGACGCCGGGGCTGTACGAGCTCAAGCGGGGCAACCGCGTATCGCCCACGGTGGACTGACCCGGGCGGGCCGTGTGTAGGGTCGCAATTGTGGAGCATGACGGGTTCGTGGTCCGGCCGGTCGGGCGCGTCGAGTCGCCCCTCACCGAGCGCGCGGACGCGCCGCGGCAGGGCGACGAGGGCGCCCCGCGGGCGTGGCTCGTGTTCGACGAGCGGGTCGCCCCCGCCCTGGCCGACCTGCGCCCCGGCGACCGGGTGCTGCTGCTGACCTGGCTGCACCGCGCCGACCGGGACGTGCTGGCGGTGCACCCGCGCGGCGACCGCGGCCGCCCGCGCACCGGCGTGTTCAGCACCCGCGCCCCGGACCGGCCCAACCCGATCGGCCTGCACGGCGCCGAGATCCTCGCGGTCGACGGCCTGCGCGTGCGGGTCTCGGGCCTGGAGGCGATCCACGGCACCCCGATCCTCGACGTGAAGCCGGTCCTCGGCGAGGCCGACGCCCGCTGAGGCCCCGCCGCGCCTCAGGCCTTGCGGACCTCGCCGGCGCAGGCCGAGGCCACGCCGGCCCACGCGGTGGCGAACCGGGCGGACGACGCCGACTCCAGGGACTGCTTCTCGCGCACGACGTCGCCCCAGAAGTCCAGCATCTTCGCCTCGCCGAACCGCTTCGCGAGGCAGGAGATGCCCAGCAGCGCGATGCCGTACCGCGCGTCGATCTCCACCCCGCCGGCGCGCTCCGGCGGCGGGCCCATCGCGATCTGACCGTCCCAGCCCTGCTTCACGAACTTGTGGATGGACGGCAGCCGGCTGCGCGTCGCCTCGCCGTTGCGGTCGGCGATGTACTCGGCGACGCCCTCCTGCAGCCACCACTGCTCGGCCGTGGGGTAGTTGTCGCCGATGGTCACCACGTGCCCGAACTCGTGGGTCAGCACGATCTGCAGGTAGGGCCGGCCAAGGTCGTCGACCGGGATCACGACGCCCTGGGCGCCCATCGAGTAGCCGTCGTAGTAGGGGCCGAGGTCGGTGTTGTCGAACCAGGTCTTCCACTCGCTCGGCGAGGCGACGTACACGATGTACCACTTCGGCGCCGGGCCCCAGTGCGCGTAGCGGTCCGCGACCTCGGCCGCGACGTCGGCGGCGCTGAGCACCTGCTGGAGCTTGTTCGCGGTGGAGCCCGAGCCGGCCACGATGACCCGGTGCCCGGTGACCGCCTTCAGGTCGGAGGCGTCCCAGGGGTCGGTCGCCTGCGCGTACTTGGTGACCGTGGCCTCGCTGCCGGAGATCGTCCACGAGGTCTGCACGAACTGGCGGGACTCGGGCTTGCAGCCCTCGCCGAGGCAGTAGTCGTACTGGACGATGACGTCCCAGCTGCCGCTGCCGTCGGAGCTCTGGCTCGGCTTGTCGATCAGGTTCGGCGTCCAGGCCTGCACACCCAGTGACCGCAGCGAGCCGAACCGGCGCCGGTAGCCGTCCTTGAGCCCGGCCGCCACACCCTCCAGGTAGCCGTTCTGGTCCCCGGCGAGCAGCGCCTTCGCCTGCTTGTCGAGCGCGGTGCGGATCTTGTCGGCCACGGTGGGTTCGCCGGTACCGGTGGTCGCCGCGACCGGCCCCGCCGAGGCCGACACGCTCGCCGCGGCCGACGGCGGGGCGGCGGCGGTCTGGCCGCTCGGGCCCTGCGCGGCGACCCACACGATGAGCGCCAGCACCAGCACGGACGCCACGACCAGGCCCGAGATCAGCGGCCAGCGCCGGCGGCGCGGCGAGGGCGGGGGAGCCGCGGGGTAGCCGGGCTGCTGCCAGTGGATCGGCGGCGGGCCTGACACCGGCGGGGCCGACACGGGCGGGAGGAACATCTCCGGGCCTCGTTGCTGCGGGACCATGGTCACCGGCTCGGTGACGGCGGCCGGCTCGGTGTTCTCCCCGTCGTGCACCCAGGCACCGTACTGGATGCGCGCGGGCTGCGGAATCCGCGAAGCGGTCACGCTCGGAGTCGGCTACCGGACGTGGGACGGCCGGGGGCGCCGCGCGGCTGAGCGGCTGGAATAGGATGCCGCGATGCCTTTCCGGTTCGCGGTGGACCTCGGCACGTCCAACACCGTCGCGGTGGTCGACCGCGGTGACGGCACGCCCCGGCCGCTGCTGTTCGACGGCAGCCCGCTGCTGCCCTCGGCCGTCTTCGCCGACGCGTTGGGGGCGCTGCTGGTCGGCCGCGACGCCGAACGGCACCTGATGACCGACGCCGCCCGCTTCGAGCCGAACCCGAAGGGCCGCGTCGACGAGGGCGTCATCCTGCTCGGCGACCGCGAGCTGCCCGTCGCCGAACTGCTCGCCGCGGTGCTGCGCCGGGCCGCGACCGAGGCCGCGCAGACCGGGGTGCCGGTGACCGGCTCCACGGTGCTGACCTGCCCCGTCGACTGGGGCAACACGCGCCGGTCGGTGCTGCTCGACGCGGCCGCCCGCGCCGGGCTCGGGCGCGTCACGCTGCTGGACGAGCCGGTGTCGGCGGCGACGTACTGCGTCCGCGCCCTCGGCGGCCGCCTCGCGCCCGGGCGCTGCGCGGTAGTGTTCGACTTCGGCGGCGGCACGCTCGACGTGACCGTCGTGCAGGCCACGGGCGCGATGCCGGCGCTGCGGGTGCTGGCGACGGGCGGGCTGGCCGACCTGGGCGGTACCGACGTCGATGACGCCCTGGTCGGACACGTCGGGCACCTCGTCGCCGCGGCCGACCCGCAGCTGTGGCGCCGCCTGGCCGCGCCGCGCACGCCGGCCGAGCTGCGCGACCGCCGCACGTTCTGGTCCGAGGTCCGCCAGGCCAAGGAGATGCTGTCGCGCGCCGCGTCGGCCCCGATCCACGTGCCCGGCGGCGACCACGCGACCCACCTCACGCGCGAGGAGCTCGATCGCGTCGCCGGCCCGCTGGTCGACCGCGCCGTCGACGAGACCCGGCGGGTCCTGGAGCGCTCGGGCGTCACCCCGGCCCAGCTGGAGGCGATCGTGCTGGTGGGCGGCTCGAGCCGGCTGCCGCTGGTGGCGAGCCGGCTGCACGCGCGGTTCGGGCTGGCCCCGGTCGTGCCCGAACAGCCCGAGCTCCCGGTGGCGTTCGGCGCCCTCCTGCTGGCCAACGGCGCCGCTCCCGCCCCGGCCGGGCCGCCGCCGGTCCCCTCGGACCGCACGTCGACCGGCACCGTCTACGGCGCAGGTCCGTCGACATCCGCCGCGATGCCGCCCGTGGCTCAGGTCAGCGTCCCACCCGTGGCCCCTGCCAGCGTCTCGCCCGTGGCCCCGGTCAGCGGCTCGCCCGTGGCTCCGGTGAGCGCCTTCCCGGTGGCCCCCGCCAGCGCTCCGCCCGGGCCCGCCGCCGCCCCGCGACGCCCCTCCGTGATCATCGGGCCCGGCGTGACGATCCAGGGCAACGTGGCCGTGTACGGCGACGACTCCCTCATGCCCCGCGACGAGGACGAGCGCGACGACCGGGACGAGCCGGCCCCGCCGCCCGCGAAGCCGCGCCGGCGGGGCGGGATGCTGCGGCGCCTGCGGTTCGCGGCGCTGCCGCTGCTGCCCTGGGTGCTCATCATGACCCTGACCCCGTGGGGCCGCGGCCTGCTCGCCGACGGCCGGGCCAAGGCCGAGTCGCTGTTCGGTGCCGGGCCGAGCCCGAGCGCCTCGGCACCGGCGAGCGAACCGGCCCCGCCGTCCTCGGCGCCGGCCACCCCGCCCGCGACGGTGCAGCTCCAGCCGAGCTCGGGCAAGGCCGGAGTCGCGGTGAAGCTGACCGCCCACGGCTTCGCGGCGGGGGAGAAAATCGAGGCCCGGGCCGGCACGAAGCTGCTCACCACCCTGACCGCGGACGCCGACGGCGCGGCGGAGGCGAGCGTGACGGCGGCCCCGGCGGGCACGAAGGCCGGCGCGGTCGTCGTCCAGCTCGTCGGCCGGACGAGCCGGAAGTCCGCCACGGCCACGTACCGCGTCGCCGCCTGACGACCCCGCGTGCGCCGGGGCGCTACTGTCGAGCGGCCCGGCCCGAACGGCGGACGATGCCGGGCGATGCGCCGATGGCATCCGCCCGCGACGTACGGTTCGGTCGGACTCCATGTGGCAGTGTGCGGTCTGCGGCACCAGTAACGGTGGCGACGTTGCGGCCTGCGGGTCGTGCGGTGCCCGGCGCCCGTCTCCGAGCGGGCCCGGCCCGGCTCCGGCCGCGCCCGGCCCTTCCTTGAGCGCGCCCGGCCCGGCTCCGGCCGGTCCTTCCTTGAGCGCGCCCAGTCCGTCCTTGAGCGCGCCCGGTCCGGCCGCCGAGGGGCTTGGGGCGTGGCCGCCGCCCGGCACGCTGCCCGCCGACCCGCCCGTCGCCTGGCCCGCATCCGCGCCGGCCGACGCGTTCGGGTCGTGGTCGCCCGCGAGCGCGCCGCCGAACCCCGGTGCCGAAGGCGCACCGGCCTCCGCGCCGCCCGCGCCGAGCTGGCCGGTCGCCGGCCCGCCGGCCCCTGGTCTGCCCGCGCCGGACTGGTCGGCCTCCGGCACACCGGCCTCCGGGCCGCCCGCGCCGAGCTGGCCGGCCGCCGGCCCGCCGGCCCCTGGTCTGCCCGCGCCGGACTGGCCGGCCTCCGGCACACCGGCCCCCGGTCTGCCCGCGCCGAACTGGCCGGCCTCGGGGCCGCCCGCGCCGAACTGGCCGGCTGCCGGCCCGCCGGTGGAGGCCGGCGATCTCGCCGCGCAGAACTGGCCCGGCGCGGGGCCCGGGCTCGGGCAGACGCCGGTCCCGTGGGTCACCAGCGCGCCGCCCCAGCCGCCGTGGGTCCCCGCCGCCCCGCCCGCCGGGGAGCCGCCCCGGAGCCGGCCGATCTGGATCTTCCCGGCGATCGTGGCGGTGGTGCTGCTGCTGGCGGGCGGTACCGTCGCATTCGTCCTGCGCGACCGCTGGCTGCCCGGCGGCGGTGGCGAGGCGAGCCCGGCCACGGGCCCGACGGCCACCGCGAACCCGGTCGCCCCGACGGCGACCCGCACCGCCGCGCCCACGACGGCGGCGCCGCCCACGGCCGCACCCACGTCCGCCGGACCGGCGCTGCCGGCGAGCGTCGGCGCCGTACGACTGGATTCGAGCCTCGATCCCGCGCAGGCACCGGCCGTGGCCGCGATCTTCGACAGGTACTTCGCCGCCGTGAACGCCCGCAACGCGAGCGCCGCGCTCGCCGTCATGGACCCCAACGGGTCGATCAACCAGGGCGACGCGGGCGCCGTCAAGCGCTTCACCGACGGCATCTCCACGAGCACCGACGACGACATCCTGCTGCTCAGCCTCGGCTCGGACCCGACCGGCAAGGGCCTCCTGCAGGCCCATGTCACGTTCCGCAGCCAGCAGCAGGCCGGCAAGGGCCCGAAGGGCCGCGAGTCGGAGACCTGCACGCGCTGGGACGTGACGTACTCGATCACCCAGCCCGGCGGCGAGTACCGCATCTGGGGCAGCACCAACGCGGGCAGCCGCCCCTGCTGACACCGCCGCGAGCCCTGACGGCGCCGCGGGTCCTCGGCCGTGCCGCGGCGCTCACGGGACGGCGGTGGCTTGGCCGCGCGGGATAGCATCCGCGGCGTGCTGGAGTCGACCCGAGCCGTTCGCATCGCCGCCGTCCTGACCGCCGTTCTCGCGATCGGCGTGGCCTTCGGCATCCGCGCACTGGCCGGCGGCACGCTCCTCAGCAACGGCCCGCTGCAGCAGAACACCGGCACGGCGCTCTACGCATCGGCCGTCTACGCCGGCGTAGTCTTCCTCGCCCCGAGATGTAGCCCGCTCACCGCCGGTGCGTACGCACTGGCCTGGTGCTGGGCCGCCGAGACGTTCCAGCTCACGGGCATCCCGCACGAGCTGAGCCGGTACAGCCTCCTGCTGCGCCTGATCTTCGGCGATGCCTTCGACTGGCTCGACATCGCCTGGTACCCCGCGGGAATCGTCCCCCTCGTGCTGCTGGAGCTCCTGGTGAAGCCGCGGCGCCGAGCCGCGTGACCGGGCGCCCGGCCGCGCCGGTGCGGGCGCGATCGGGGGCGGTGTCAGGCGACGCGGCGGGCATCCCAGCGCGCCGCGCCCGTAAGTAGCGTGTCCAGGCTCGGTAAGGGATCAGGTGGCGGTGATCGCGCCGGTCGCCAGCAGGGCGACGAGGATGCCGCCGACGGCCACGCGGTAGTACACGAACGCGGCGAAGGTGTGCCCGGCGACGTACTTGAGCAGCCACGCGATGCTGACGTAGGCCACGATGAAGCTGATCACCGTGCCGACGCCGGTCTGCACCCAGCCGACCGTGGCGGCGATCTCGTCGGCCCGCGTGACCGCCTCGAGCAGGCCGCCGCCGGCCAGCGCCGGGATGCCCAGGAAGAACGACAGGCGGGTCGCGGTCACCCGGTCGAGCCCGCGGAACAGCGACGCGCTGATCGTGGCGCCGGAGCGCGAGACGCCCGGGATGACCGCGATGCACTGCGCGAGGCCGATGATGAGCGCGTCCTTCCACGTCACGTCGCCCTCGGCGCGCTTCTGCTTGCCCAGGTGGTCACCGAGCGTCATGACGATGCTCCACACCACCAGGCCCGCGGCCACGAACCACATGCTGCGCAGGACGCCCTCGATGTAGTCCTTGAACAGCAGGCCGACGATGATGATCGGGATCGAGCCGACGATGACGTTGATCGCCATCCGCCAGTCCTCGTGCTGGCGCGCCTCGGCGTTGAACAGGCCACGGAACAGCCCGGTGATGAACCGGATGATGTCCTTGCGGAAGTAGATGACCGCCGCGAGGATCGCGCCGACCTGGATGACCGCGGTGAACGCCGTGACGCCCTTGTCGTCGATCGGGATGCCCATCAGCTTCTCGGTGATGGTCAGATGCCCGGTCGAGGACACCGGGAGGAACTCGGTCACGCCCTCCACGACGCCCAGCACGATCGCTTCCCAGATCTGCAACGCCGTTTCCTCCTCGCCGCGCCCGACTTGCCGGAGAGGAACTTACCGGACGCGGCTGAGAGGACTTTCAGTCACGGTGGTGCTGGTTGGCGTGCCCGGCGGCGAGCTCCTCCCGCAGCTCGGTCAGGTGCTCGGTGTCCTCCGGCAGGTCGAGCCGATCGAGCAGCTCGAGCGCGGGCGCGATCTCCAGCGAGCCATAGACGTCATGGAAGCTGTACAGCACGCCGCTGAACACCGCCCGCCGCAGCCGCTCGTGCTCGGCGGCCGCGGTGTAGACCGGATACTTGAGCTTCCACGGAACCGGGCCGCTCACCTTCAGCACCGAGCCCGCCCGCCGCTGCAGCCCCTCGTCCTCCTCGCCGAGCCGGCTCACGTCGCGGGCCAGCACCTCGGTGAACGCGCGCTCGACGGTCTCGATGTCCTCGAACCAGTCGACCCACAGCGAGTACAGCACCGCCTCGCTGGGCCGCGGCTGCTCGAGGTGTTCGCGGATCGCCTGCCAGTGCGTGGCCCAGAGCTCCTCGTCATCGGCGGCGTTGACGAACCAGCGCAGCTCGACGGTCACCCAGTAGGCGTCGAGGATCTCGAGCAGCCCGAGGCCGACCTCCAGCTTCTCGGCGTTCGAGAGCGCCTCGTCGCCGCGGATCTCCGGCATCAGATCACGAGCGGCATCATTGGGATCACCGTCCGTGTCGAGCTCGTGCGCGGCCAGCCAGGCTCGTGTGCGATTGCTGCGTGCAGTCTCCACGATCGACAAGTATCGCCGGTCGCCCGCGTTCCCGCGCTACCGCGGATCCGGACCGTGACCTGCGCCCCACAAGATCGACCGGCCGCGAACCTAGAGGGGGAGGACGCCGACGGGGAGGGGGCTGCTCGCCACGTGGTCGAGCAGCGTCGTGCGCAGGGCCTGGGCGGCGTGGGGCAGGACCGACCCGCGCCGCTGGGCCAGCGCGATCGTCCGGTGCACGCCCGGCGCGACCAGCGGCGCCGCGTGCAGCAGCGGGCGGTTCACCAGCGCCATGCTCGGCACCAGGGCCACCCCCAGCCCCGCCTCGACGAAGGCGAGCACCGCGTCCATCTCCCCGCCCTCCACGGCGTAGCGCGGCGTGAACCCCGCCCGCCGGCACGCCTCCAGGGTCGTGTCGCGCAGGTCGTACCCCGTGCGGAACATGACCAGCGGGGTGTCGCGCAGCTCGGCGAGCGCGATGCGGGGCGCGGACAGGGGCGCGACCGAGGCGACCACGAGGCTCTCACGCAGCACCGGCACGGTCGACAGGGCCGGGTCGATGCCGCGCGCGGGCTCGACGATCAGGGCGAGGTCCAGGCCGTGCGCGACGAGCGCGGCGACGAGGTCCTGGGAGCCGCCCTCGTCGACGTGCAGCTCGATGTCCGGGTACCGCTCGTGGAACTCGCGCAGCACCAGCGGTACCAATGACGTGCACAGACTCGGCGTCGCGCCCAGCCGCACCCGTCCGCGCCGCAGGCCCACCACCTCCTGGACGGCGTCCCGGGCGCTGTCGGCGTCGGCGACGACCCGGCGCGCGAGCGGCAGCAGCGTCTCGCCCGCGGTCGTGAGGGCCACGCCGCCCCGGGAGCGGTCGAACAGCGGGGCACCCAAGGCCGACTCCAGGGTGTGAATTTGTTTACTGAGTGTCGGCTGGCTCACACCGAGTTGCTCCGCCGCCCGGGTGAAATGTCGTACTTCGGCGACGGTCACGAAGTATCGAAGCTGCTGTAGCTGCACATTCATAGCCTACGGCTATCGCCACTGTGGCCTTCATGCATTGGACGAATCACGAAGCGCGCCCCTAGCGTCGGCGGAGTGGCGGTAATGACGGCAGAACGGACGAATCGGGTCAAGCCCCGTAGCAAGACCTCGTCCGTGGCGCTGAAGATCCTGATGGCGGGCACGGGCCTGCTGCTCGTGCTGTTCCTGTTCGCGCACATGGCCGGCAACCTGAAGATCTTCGTCGGGGCCGAGGCGTTCGACCACTACGCGCGCTGGCTGCGCGACCTGGGCGCCCCGCTGCTGCCGCACACCGGGTTCCTGTGGCTGCAGCGCGGCGGGCTCACCGTCGCCGTGCTCGCGCACATCGCCGCGGCCGTCGTGCTGGCCCGCCGGGCCCGCGCCGCCCGCCCGGTCCGCTACGCCCACCGGCCCAAGGTGCAGGGCAGCTACGCGGCCCGGACCATGCGCTGGGGCGGCGTGATCATCCTGCTGTTCGTGGTCTTCCACATCCTGGACCTGACCACCGGCACCGTGAACCCCGTCGGCGACCACGAGCACCCGCACGCCAACGTGGTCGCGGACTTCGCGCCCGGCCGCTGGTACGTGACGCTGTTCTACACGCTCGCGATCGTCGCGGTCGGCTTCCACCTGCGCCACGGGATCTTCTCCGCGCTGCGCACCCTCGGCCAGCGCTCCCCGCGGGGAGAGCGCATCGCCCGGGCGGCGGCCCTCGTGGTGTCGCTCGTGCTGGTCGTCGGCTACCTCTGCGTACCGTTTGCCGTTCTGACCGGGCTGGTGAAATGACCATGAACCTCTGGAGCGAGGGCGACCCGATCGCCGACGCGGCCGCCCCCGACGGGCCGATCGAGACCCGCTGGGAGCGGCGGCAGTTCGCCGCGAAACTCGTCAACCCGGCCAACAAGCGCAAGCTCACCGTCATCGTGGTCGGCACCGGGCTGGCCGGCGGCTCCGCGGCGGCGACCCTGGCCGAGGCCGGATACAAGGTCCGCTCGTACTGCTACCAGGACAGCCCCCGCCGCGCGCACTCGATCGCGGCCCAGGGCGGGATCAACGCCGCCAAGAACTACCGCAACGACGGCGACTCCGTGTACCGGCTGTTCTACGACACGGTCAAGGGCGGCGACTTCCGGGCGCGGGAGTCCAACGTGTACCGCCTCGCCCAGGTCTCGGTGAACATCATCGACCAGTGCGTGGCCCAGGGCGTGCCGTTCGCCCGCGAGTACGGCGGCCTGCTCGACAACCGCTCGTTCGGCGGCACCCAGGTCTCGCGCACCTTCTACGCGCGCGGGCAGACCGGCCAGCAGCTGCTGCTCGGCGCGTACCAGGCCCTCGAGCGCCAGATCGCGGCCGGCAACGTCGAGATGCACGCGCGCCACGAGATGCTCGAGCTGGTCGTGGTCGACGGCCGGGCCCGGGGCATCGTCGTGCGCGACCTCGTCACCGGCGAGATCACGACCGACCTCGCCGACGCCGTGGTGCTCGCCTCGGGCGGCTACGGCAACGTGTTCTTCCTGTCCACGAACGCGAAGGGCTGCAACGTCACCGCGTCGTGGCGCGCGCACCGGCAGGGCGCCCTGTTCGCCAACCCGTGCTACACGCAGATCCACCCGACGTGCATCCCCGAGTCCGGCACGCACCAGAGCAAGCTCACGCTGATGAGCGAGTCGCTGCGCAACGACGGCCGCGTCTGGGTGCCGGTGCGGGCCGGCGACGACCGCGTCCCGGCCGACATCCCCGAGGACGAGCGCGACTACTACCTCGAGCGGATCTACCCGTCGTTCGGCAACCTGGTGCCGCGGGACATCGCCTCCCGGGCCGCCAAGAACGTCTGCGACGAGGGCAGGGGCGTCGGCCCCGGTGGGCTCGGGGTGTACCTCGACTTCGCCGACGCCATCGCCCGGCTGGGCCGGCCCGCGGTCGAGGCCAAGTACGGCAACCTCTTCGAGATGTACGAGCGCATCACCGGCGACGACCCCTACGTCACCCCGATGCGCATCTACCCGGCCGTGCACTACACGATGGGCGGGCTCTGGGTCGACTACGACCTGCAGTCCAACATCCCGGGCCTGTTCGTGGTGGGCGAGGCGAACTTCTCCGACCACGGCGCCAACCGGCTCGGCGCGTCCGCGCTGATGCAGGGGCTGGCCGACGGGTACTTCGTGCTGCCCAACACCATCAACGACTACCTCGCCGCCGGCCCCTTCCCCAAGGTCGCCGAGTCCGACGCGGCCGTGGTCGCGGCCCGCGGCGCCGTGGAGGAGCGCATCGCGAAGCTCCTGGCCGTGGACGGGGACCGCACCGTGGACTCGTTCCACCGCGAGCTCGGCCACATCATGTGGGAGTACTGCGGCATGGAACGCACCGAGGAGGGCCTGACCAAGGCGATCAGCCTGATCCGGGCCCTGCGCGAGGAGTTCTGGACCCGCGTCAAGGTGCCCGGCACCGGCGAGCAGCTCAACCAGAACCTCGAGCGCGCCGGGCGGGTCGCGGACTTCTTCGAGCTCGCCGAGCTCATGTGCGTCGACGCCCTGCACCGCGCCGAGTCGTGCGGCGGGCACTTCCGCGGCGAGAGCCAGACCCCGGACGGGGAGGCCATGCGCCACGACGAGCAGTTCTCCTACGTCGCCGCCTGGGAGTTCGCCGGTACCGGTGAGCCGCCCGTGCTGCACAAGGAGGCGCTCGAGTTCGAGTACGTCCACCCGAGCCAGCGGAGCTACAAGTAATGGACATCAAGCTGCGTGTGTGGCGCCAGAGCGGGCCTCAGGACCGGGGCCGCATGGTGACGTACGAGGTGCGGGACATCTCGCCGGACGCCTCCTTCCTGGAGATGCTCGACGTGCTCAACGAGCGGCTCATCATCGAGGGCGAGGAGCCGATCGCCTTCGACCACGACTGCCGCGAGGGTATCTGCGGCATGTGCGGCATGATGATCAACGGTGTCGCGCACGGCCCGCTCAAGGCCACGACGACGTGCCAGCTGCACATGCGCCACTTCAAGGACGGCGAGACGATCGACGTGGAGCCGTGGCGGGCGGCGGCCTTCCCGGTCGTGCGCGACCTCGTCGTGGACCGCGGCGCGTTCGACTCGATCATCCAGGCGGGCGGGTACATCACCGCCCCGACCGGCGCCGCCCCCGACGCCCACGCCACCCCGGTGCCCAAGGCCGACGCCGACGCCGCGTTCGAGGCGGCCACGTGCATCGGCTGCGGCGCCTGCGTGGCCGCGTGCCCGAACGGCTCGGCGATGCTCTTCACCGCGGCCAAGGTCGGCCACCTCGGCCTCATGCCGCAGGGCCAGCCGGAGCGCGACACCCGCGTGCTGGGCATGGTCGCCGCGCAGGACGAGGCCGGCTTCGGCGGCTGCACCAACGCGGGGGAGTGCACCACCGTGTGCCCCAAGGGCATCCCGCTCACCCTGATCGGCCGGCTCAACAGCGACTACCGCAAGGCGGCCACCGGACGGCGCGGATAAGCTTCCGACTCATGCAGTTGTCGGAGCTCGCCGGGCGGCGGGTGGCGGTCTGGGGTACCGGCCGGGAGGGCATCGCCGCGATCGAGGCGATCGCCCCGGTCGGCCCCGCCTCGCTCGTCGCCGTGCAGGACAAGACCACGTTCCTGGCCGCCTCGCGGTGGGACGGGGCCGTGCCGTTGTTCGAGGGTGAGGCGATGGGCCCCGCCCTGGACGGCGTCGAGGTCCTCGTGCGCTCCCCGGGCGTGGGCGAGTCGAACCCGTGGATCCAGCAGCTGCGCCGGCGCGGGGTCGTCATCACCGGCGGCACCGCCCTGTGGATGGCCGACCACGCCAAGCAGACCATCGGCGTGACCGGCTCCAAGGGCAAGAGCACCACCACCACGCTGATCTCGCACCTGCTCACCGCGACCGGCCGCCCGAACGAGCTGGGCGGCAACATCGGCATCGCGGTGCTGTCGCTGCCGCCGGCCGAGCGGTACGTGCTGGAGCTGTCGATGTACCAGTGCGCGGATCTTCAGGATTCCCCCCGCGTCTCGGTGGTCACGTCGCTGTTCGAGGAGCACCTGGACTGGACCCGTGACGGGCTGCCGTCGCAGTACTACGCGCACAAGCTCAACATCGCCATGCACGGGCCCGAGGCGGTCGTCTACAACGCGACGGACCCGACCCTCTCCGCCGAGCTGGCCGCGCGCCCCGGGCTGCCGCTGGTCCCCGTCGAGCCGTGGGAGGCCGACGGCTGGATCGTGCGCCACGGCGAGCGGCTCTTCCCGCGCGACGCCTTCCCCCTGCGCGGGAGCCACAACACCGGCAACCTCAGCGTGGCCCTCGCCGCGCTGGAGGCCGCCGGTGTCGACGTCGTCGGTGAGCGGGCCGCGATCGAGGCGGGGCTGCGCTCGTACACCCCGCTGCCGCATCGCCTCACCCCGATCGCGGACCCGTCCGGCGTCGAGTTCGTCAACGACTCGCTGTCCACCGCGCCGCAGACGACCATCCACGCCATCGAGGCGTACGCCGGGCGCCCCCTCGTGGTGCTCGTCGGCGGCCAGGACCGCGGCATCGACTACGCGCCCCTGCGCGACTATCTGCGCGACAAGGCCGTACCGCTGACGCTGGTGGCCATTCCGGACAGCGGGGAGCACATCCTCGACGTCGTCGGCGAGCTGCCGAACGTCCGCCGGGAGGTGGCCGAGGACCTGCCCGCCGCCGTCGCCCTGGCCCGCGGGCTGGTCCCGGCGGGCGGCGTGGTGCTGCTGTCCCCGGCCGCGCCCAGCTACGGCCGCTACGACAACTACGAGGCGCGGGCGAAGGCGTTCATCGCCGCGATCGAGTCGACCCGGGTGGTGTAGCGGCGGTACGGTGCTCGCCATGGGGGCCAGGGCCACGCTGCTCGCGTTCGTCGACGGGGATCTGCCGCCCGCGCTGCTCGGCGCGGTGCCGACCGACCCGGCGGAGGCGGAGGAGTTCGTCCGCCGCGTCCATCCCGGGTTCACCGTGCAGGCCGACCCCTACGAGGACAGCACGCTCGCCGAGACGTACCCGCCGGACGGCACCACGCACGTCGCGATCCTGGCCGGCGCCGAGGTGCTGGCCGACAAGCGGCTCGTCTGGGACTGCCCCTCCGAGCTGCCCGGGCACCTGCTCGCGCTGGGCGCCGGCCGCCGGATCCTCATGCTCGGCATGCATTCGGTGATCGACTGGCTGTGCTTCGCCGTCTGGGAGGACGGCGTGCTGGTGCGCTCCCTGGGCCTGCTGCCGGACGAGGGCATCCAGGAGAACATCGGCGAGCCGTACCCGTTCGAGCGCCCCTTCTGGGCCGGCGAGCACCCGGTCGAGCCGGACGAGGAGGAGGGCGAGTATCCGCTGCCCTTCCACCCCCTCGAACTGGGCGATGTGGTGCTGCGGGAGCTGTGGGGCGTCGAGGCGCTCGACTGGACGGACGTGCCCATGCGCGGCTTCCGCACGACCGAGCCCGAGGCCGGCGAGCCGGCCTGACCGGGTGCCGCCGGGCGCCGAAGGGCCGGGGGACGTTCCTCCCGGCCCCGGTGACGGCAAAAGGCGTCAGCAGTTGTACGCGCACCCCGGCGGCAGCAGCCGCCTGCGCAGCCCCCGCCGGACCCGGCCCGCGGCGAGCAGGGCCACGCCGAGCGCGAGGCTCAGCAGGGCCGTCGCGGTGACCCCGGCGAGGTTGCCCCCGGTGACGGGCAGCGAGCCGGAGCCCGCCGCGGGCGCCGCAGCCGCGACCGCGACGGGCACGGCCAGGCTCAGCGCCCGGGGCTGCGCAAGGTTCAGCCCAGCCAGGACGCCTCGGCCAGGGCGCGGGCGGCGGCGTCGGAGTAGGTCGCGGCGGCCAGCCAGGCCTGCGCGAACGCGGTGCCGTCGTCGTCGCCGAGGCGGCCGAACGCGTTGCGCGGGCGGTCGTTCGCGGCCGCGACGAGCCGGTCCAGCAGCGCCGCGCCGGTGTCGAGGCGGGCCCGCCGCAGCCGGGCCGCGTCCGACGGGCCGCGGCCGGCCGGGAACGTGAGCATGACCCGCCCGCCGTTGACCGTGCGCTCGACCTGCGCGCTCAGCAGCTGCAGCGCCGGATCGCGCACGGCCGGGCGCCACACCTCCTCGGCGGCGGGCCCGGCCGCGGCCGGGCGGGCCGAGGCCACCTCCTCGCGCAGGTGCTCCTGCGGCAGCTGGCTGCTGTGGAGCCGGTCGAACGCGAGGTCGGCGTGGCCCTCGACCCGCCACTGCTCGCCCTCGACCGGCGCGACGGCCAGCGGGAGCACGGTGCCGGGCCGCCCGGGGTCGGGCCGCGCGATCAGCAGCATCCGCAGGCCGGGCGCGCGGCCGAGCACGCGCAGGTTCTCCCGGTAGCCGAGGGCGGGATGATCCACGGCGACCCGCAGCGTGAGCGGGGTGCCGTCGGCGTGCTCGGCCTGGATCGCGTCCCCGTCGGTGCCGAGGACCGTCACCGTCAGGAACAGCAGATCGGCCCCCGCGGTCCGCTCCGTGACCGGCTCCGCCAGCGCCGCGAACGCCCGGTGCACCTGCGCGGCGACCGGCTCCGCCCACAGCCCGGCCAGCGGCTCCTCGTGCCAGGCGGCCCCGGAGGCGGTGACCGCCCGCACCCCGCGTCCGGCCCCGAGCTGCCGGCTGCCGGCCGCGGTCGCGCCGGTGACCACGAGCCCCGCCCGGGTGAACCCCCGGTGCGTCAGCGCCGTCTCGCCCATCGCCAGGGTCGCGTCCCCGCCACGGGCCGCGCGCTTCGCGTCGCCGGGCATCACGTCGGCGACCATCCACAGGCGACCGTCGCGATCCGCCGCGTACGTCACGACCCCCGCGTGTCCCGTCCCGGCGAGCACCGCCGTGGAGCACAGGCCGTACAGGCGCAGGCTCCCCTCGACGTGGTACTCCCGCCGCGCCGTGCCCAGCTCGGTGCTCGCCCCGGTCCGCAGCGCGTGCGCGACGAGCAGCAGCTCCCGCATCGCGTCGCTGAGATCCGCGAGCCGGTAGTGCGCGTCGTCCCCGCGGGCCGCCTGCAGCTGCGTGGCCACGACCCGGGCCGCGGCCGCCAGCTTGTACACCTTCGTCGCCTGCGCCTCGTGCGCCGCCCGCAGCAGCGCCGCCCGCGCCACGGTCCCCGACCCGCTGACCCCGCCCCCGAGCACGGCCACGGCCGCCCGCCAGACATGCTCGACGGCCGCCCGCTGGGCCACCCCGAGCTCGTCGCCCGGCTCCTCGGTCGCCTTGGCCTCGACCGCGGCCCCGGCCCCGGCTTCGGTCTCGGCCGTCGCTTCCGGCGCCGCGGAGGCGTCCCAGACGGGCGCGTTGGACAGCACACCCGCGCGGTGCAGGCAGTTCGGCGCCAGCAGGCAGGTGCACGTCACCTCCGCGGCCGTGCGCACCACCCCGCCCGGCGCCAGCAGCGTGACGGTCGTGGCGTCGTCGATCGCCACCGTGTACCGCTCCCCGTCGGCGACCACCGCCAGCGCCGCGAAGCGCCCCACGGCGTCGTCGAGCTTCTTGCGCAGCCGGGCCGGCAGCCCGTCGACCGCCTCCACCAGGACCGGCGCGTCGATCGGGGGCAGCGATGCGTTCACGGTTTCACCTTCTCCGCGACCCAGCGGGCCAGTTCCAGGGGGCTCAGCGCGGCCACCGGCATCCCGGCCGCGACGAGCTGTGAGGCGACGGACACCGAGTACCGCGGCCGCCCCGCGTCGTCCAGGCTCGCGCAGCCGAGCACGGTCACGCCCGACTCGGCGAGCGCCCGCGTCTCGGCGAGCAGCCCGCCGATCGGGTAGCCCTCCTCGAAGTCGCTGACGAGGACGACGAGGGTCCGCGACGGTACCGTCACGAGGCTGCGCGCGTGCCGCAGCCCCTTCGCGATGTGCGTCCCGCCGCCGACCCGCACCTCCAGCAGCAGGCCGAGCGGATCGCCGACCCGGTCGGTCAGGTCCACGACCTCGGTGGAGAAGGCGACGAAGTGCGTCGTGAGCGCCGGTACCCCGGCCAGGATCGCCCCGGTCAGCGCGGACCAGATGATCGAGGCCTCCATCGACCCGGACACGTCCACGACGAGCACGAGCCGCCAGTCGACCCCGCGGCGCGCCCGCGTCTTGAACACCGGCCGCTCCGGGATGACCCGCACCCGCCCGTCCTCGTCGCGCCGGGTGGTGGCCAGGTTCGCCCGCAGCGTGCGCGGCAGGTCCAGCGGCCCGCCCGGCCGGTACGTCGGCCGCGGCGTGCTGATCCCCGCGAGCGCCGGCCGCAGCCGGGTCGCGAGCCGCCGCGTGAGCTCGTCGACGATCCGGGCCACGAGCGGCCGCAGCCGGGCCAGGGAGCTCTCGGGCATGCCGCCGGCGAGCGACAGCACGGTCTGCAGCAGCTCGACCGAGGGATTGACCGCCTCGGGCTCGAGCAGCATGACGGCGTCGCGCCGCCCACCCTCGGCCGCCCGGGCGAGCACCTCCTCGCGGATGCCGGGCCCGAACAGCGCGGAGAGCTCCTCGGCCCATTCCCGCACGCCGGGGAACGGCGCCTCCCGCCCGGCGCGTCCGGCCGCGTCGGCCGCGGAGCCCTCGCCGCGCCCCCTGCCGTACAGCTCGTCGAGCGCGGTGGCGTACCGCCGGGCGGCCGCACCCATCTGCTGGTCCTGCCGCCCGAGCAGCAGCCGCCATCGGTCGATGACGGCCAGGCTCCGCTCGGCCTTGTCTAGCTTGTCGGCCTTGTCGGGTGCGGTCGTGGCGGGCTCGGCCTTGTCGGGTGCGGTCGCGGCGGGCTCGGTGGCCTCCGGTGCGGTCGCGGGTGGCATCAGGCCGAGCGACTCGGCCGCGGCCCGGCCCGCCCGGTCCGCGAGCAGGAGTCGCAGCAGGGCCGACGGGTCCACGTCGGCGACGTCGGCCGGGGTGGTGTCGCCGAGGCGGTCGCGTACGACCGCCAGCAGCCGGTCCCGCCCCGCCGGGCTCACCGCCTGGAACCCGCCCCGCAGCGCCGGCAGCCGGGCCAGGAACGCGTCGTCGGGCAGCGTCGCGACCCGGTCGAGCAGCCCGTCGAGCGCATCGGGGCCGGACTGCAGCAGCGGCTCCGCGGCGGCCAGGAGCCCCCGCAGGTGCCCGAGCAGCCGCCGCCGGGCGTCGTCGTCGGCGGCCGCGTCCACCCAGGACGCGACGCGCGCGCCGAGCACGGCCGGCTCCGCGAGCCCGAGCAGCACCTCGACCGCGCCGGCCGCGGCCGCCATGGTCGGCGTGCCGTCCGCGGCCAACCGGCGCAGCGCGTCCGCGAGCCGCAGCCCCACCCCAGCGGCGTCGGCGCGCCGGCCCAGCGCCACGAGCGCGTGCACGTCCGCGAAGTCGTCGGAGCCGGCGAGGCCGTCGACCTGCCGCACCGCCGCCGCCTCCAGCGCATCGCCCAGCGTCCCGAGGTCGGCCAGTCCCGCCGCGACCGCGGCCGGCAGCCCCGGGACGTGCCCGAGGCGCAGCCGGTCGAGCAGGCCCAGGGCGGCCATCAGCTCCTCGAGCGTGGCGCTCGCCGGGACGTGCTCGGCGACCTCGGCGAGCCGCTCGGCCGCCAGCCCCGCCAGCCCGCACTCGGCCGCCGCCGCCAGCCCGCCGATGATCTGCGCCGCGGTCGCGCCCTCCGCGCCCTCCTCGCGCCGCCGCCGCTCCCGCAGCGCCCCCTCGGCCGCCTGGGCGAGCGTGACCCCGCGCACCCCGGCGACGTCGAGCATCGCCTCCGTCCCCGCCGTCCACTCCACGCTCCACCGCGTGGTGAGCGCGTCGACCCCGGCCGTGCCCTCGACCCCGGTGGACTCGGCGTAGGGGATCCGGCACGCGGCGAGCTGGCGCAGCGCCACGTCCCGGCGCCGGTCGAGCTCGGAGCGCAGCGGGTCGAGCCGCAGATCCTTGACCGCCGCGCCGGCCACGGGCAGCCGCAGCTGTTCGAGCAGCGCGGTCACCGCCGGGCGCAGTCCCGACCGCGGCGCCCCCGCCGCCAGCGCGCCGCGCACGTCCCCGACGAGCACCGCCTCCATCGCGGTCGCGACGACGCGCCCGCGCCCGAGCACCTCCCCGTGCGCGAGCACGCTCTGCAGCGCCTCGACGAGCTCTCCCCGCCCGGGCGCGGGCAGCCCCCGCAGCCGGGCGAGATCGCCGGCCAGCCGCACCACCTCCCGCGCCTCGGCGGGCCCGGCGGGATGCCCGCCGGCCCGCACCCGCGCGCAGACCTCGACGACGGAGGCCAGCGCGGCCGCCTCCACGCCCTCGGCCCGCCCGGCGGCGTCGACCACGGCCTGCTGCCACCGCGGGTCCCGAATCCCGGCCGGGTACCCGGACCGCGAGTCGAGCAAAGCGAAGCTGTACGGCACCAGCGACGTGACCACGCCCGAACCCGCGTCGCCCCGCTCGCTCGCGAACGCCTCCTCCGCACCGGGGCCGGTGCCGGCGGCGTCCGGGCCGGTGAGCAGCGCCGCGGCGTGGAACGAGCCGACGACGGCCGCCACCCGCCGGTCCCCGGCCGCGGCCAGGCACCGGCGCATCCAGGCCTCGCGGCGCAGGTCGAGCTCGGACACGCCCGGCCCGGTCGCCGCGTCGGTCCGCATGGCCCACCCGACGAGCAGCGCCGCCCGCCGCACCGCCTCGGGATCCGACCCGGGCGCGCGGGCCTCGACGACCCGGTCCCACATGTCCTCGTCGGGCCGCCCGCTGGCCGCCTGCCGGAGCGCGTCGCCGAACGCCGACCCCGGCGCCGGCGACCCCGACTCCGACTCCGACTCCGGGGAGTCCACGACCGCGAGCGACGCCGACGCGGGATCGTGCCAGACACGGGACGCGAGCGGCAGATCGCACGGCACGACCTCGACCCCGTGCTTCGCCGCCCACCGCACGGCCACGAGCTCCGGCGAGAAGTCCGCGAACGGGTAGAACGCCGGGCTCCCGTCGGCCCCGCGCACGCCCGCGAGCGCGACCGGCGCGGCGGTGCCCGGGTCGGCCAGCCAGGGCAGCCAGGACGCGAACTCGGCCGGCAGTTCGAGCAGCAGCACCTCGGGCCGGAACCGGTCGAGCAGCTCCCCGATCACCACCGACAGCGCGGGGGAGTGGTGCCGCACCCCGATGAGGAACGGCACCGTGGCCCCCGCCAAGGCCGCGATCGCCTCGTCCGGATCGACCCCGGCCCCCGCAACGCCCGACGCCACCGAGCGCAGCGCGGCCGAAGCGGCACCAGTCAAGCGCGGCGGAGGCGCGCCATCCCCGTAGGGCGAAGGCGTGCTGTCCCCGTGGGGCGACGGCGCGCTGCCCGGGAGCGGCGTGCCGTCGCCGATGGCGTCACGGCTTGAGGACATCGCGCAGTTCCCACAGCCGGCTCCACAGACGGGCGCCCTCCTCGGCGCGGCGGCGCACCGCGCCGTCCCAGTAGCCCAGCAGCTTCGCGCCGTCGGCCGGGTCGTCCTTGCACACGACGCCCTGCAGGTGGGCGGGGAGCAGGGAGAGGACGTCGCGGTCGCCCGGGAAGTATGCGGCGGCGAGGCCCAGCGACGTCGCCACCGCGACCGCCTCCGCCGTGCTCATCACCGTCGACGGGCGCTCGACCTCCCAGCCCTCGACCGATCGCCCGGCCCGCAGGTCGCGGAACGCGGTCACGAGCGCCTCGAGGACCGCCTCGTCCACCTCGAACGGCGTCTGGACCCGGTCCAGGGCCGCCCGCGCCTGCCGGCCGACCAGCGCGGTCTCCTGCGCGAGGTCGGGGATCGGGCCGACGGTCTCGAAGTTGAAGCGGCGCTTGAGGGCCGCCGACATCTCCGACACGCCCCGGTCGCGCAGGTTCGCGGTGGCGATGAGCGTGAAGCCCGGCGCGGCGTGGACGGTCGCGCCGTCGGTGCCGGACAGCTCGGGCACCGCGATGCGCCGGTCGGACAGGATCGACACCATCGCGTCCTGCACCTCCGGCAGGCACCGCGTGATCTCCTCGATCCGCGCCACCTGCCCGGCCCGCATCGCGGTCAGCACCGGCGACGGCACGAGCGCCTCCGGGCTGGGGCCGTGCGCGAGCAGCAGCGCGTAGTTCCAGCCGTATCGCAGCTGGTCCTCCGTCGTGCCCGCGGTGCCCTGCACGACGAGCTCGCTCGTGCCGCACACGGCGGCCGCGAGCAGCTCCGACAGCATCGACTTGGCGGTGCCGGGCTCGCCGACGAGCAGCAGCCCGCGCTCGCCGGCGAGGGTGACCACGCACCGCTCGACGAGGGCGCGGTCGCCGACGAACTTCCGGGCGATCTCCAGCTTCGCCGGCACGCCCTCGGGCCGCTTGCCCTTGGGCAGGGCCAGCTCCCCGTCGCTGCCGACGATGAAGGTGACGACGGCCCGCGGGGTCAGCCGCCAGCCGGGCGGCCGCGCCCCGCCGTCGAACGCGGCGAGGAACGCGAGCTCGGTCGCGTGCGCGTGCTCGGCGGGATCGACCTGCCGGGGAGCGGTCACAGTGGCGGTCATGAACGGCCCTTCCAGAAGAACGCGGACAACGAAACAGCACTCATCGACGGCCCCGCGTCTGCAGCTCCTCGAAGCGCGGCGTGTCGCCGGACGTGATCCGCTCCCAGGCGATCGCGAACAGCTGCGGCGCCGGCGCGACCGGGACCACGGCCCCGAGCGCGGTGCCGTCCTCGCCCGCCCCGATGAGCAGCGGCAGCTTCCACCGCTCCAGCGGCGGCAGCGGCGCCTTCCACGCCATCCACCCGCCGGGCAGGAACAGCGACCGTCCCGCGCGCGGCCGCTTGGCCTCCACGACGAGGTCGGTGCCGATCAGCTCGGCGCGGGCGGCCTTGAGCCGGGCCGGCTTCCATCCGGTCCACCCGGCCACGTTGCGGTCGGTGGGGTCGGGCAGGGTCAGCAGCTGCAGGTAGAGCGTGGCGGCGTCGGCGCTGAGCCCGTGCCGGTCGGCGACCTCGGCGACGAGCTGCGGCGCCGAGCGTGACGGGTCGTGCGGCGCCTCGACGTCGGGCGCGTCGAGCCAGCGCGCGATGTCCTCACCGAGGATCGCCCGCAGCGCCACGATGCCCTGCGGCGCGCCGTCGAGGGCCGCGATGAGCGCGTCGACCCGCCGGTCGCCGGGGCCGTCCATGCGGGCCGTGCGGACCCGGGCCCGCCGCCAGTAGCCCTGGGCGGAGATCACGAACAACCCGGCGTCGAGCTCGTGCTCGCCGCGCTCGACGTCCAGCCCCAGCTGGGCGAGGGCCTTGTCCATCGCGGTCTCGTCGGAGCCGGCGACGGCCACCTCGAAGGCCGGGTCCCGCGTGAGCCGGCGCACGGCCTCCAGCACGCCGGGCAGGTTGGCCCGGATCGGGTCACCGGCCGGGAGGCGGCGCACCAGCCAGGGCAGGCCGCGGGCGACGGCGAGGAGCAGCTCGGCGCCGTCGACGCCCTGGTCGGGCGCCTGCAGCCACTTGCACGTGCCCGGATTGGCCACGCCGTGCAGGAACGACGACGGGCTCAGGGTGGACTGGGTGACGGCCCGGCGGAACTCGGTGATGAGCTCGTCGCTCACCGGGGTGCGGGCGCCGACCTGCTCGGTCCGCCAGGCGCCGAACCGCACCGGGTCGGGCCCGGTGGTCCACAGCTGCGCCGGGTCGGCGGGCACCAGCGCCGCGTGGGCGCCGCTGATCTTCGGGGCCAGCGTCGGGTCCCGCCGCAGGTGGTCGATCGCGGTCTCGATGGCGTAGTCGGTGACCGTCGGGTCGGCGGGCTCCCAGCCCTCCTTGGTGGCCGACCACTGCCGCGCGTCGGCCGCGCCGGACAGCAGCACCGTGGCCTCGGCGAGGCTGATCCCGCCCGCGGCCGACAGCGCGCGGACCGTGTCCGGGTGCAGCAGCGCCGCGGACCCGCCGCCACCGCCGGCGGCGAGGGCCCGGCCGGCCGCGACGAACCGCAGCACGCCGTCGCGGTCGATGCCGTGGCGGTCGTATTCGCGCGCGAAGCGGATCTCGTGCCCGTGCACCGCCCCGAACCGGCCGTCGGCCGAGTGCTCGACGCCGTTGGCCGCGCCGTCGTGCGGCGAGACCTGGAACGGCAGGAACGTGCGGCCGGGGCCGGACTCGTAGGGCTGCCCGACCGTCATCTCGGGCCGCCCGCTGTCCGGGGCGACCCCGACCCGGCGGGTGCGCCCGGCGCCGTCGAGCAGCCCGGCGCCGGCGATCACCCCGAGCGCGTCCAGCAGCGCGGCGCGGTGCTCCGGCTTCGTGGCCGGGGACGCCGCGCGCAGGATGACCGAGGGCAGCACGCCGAGCGTGTCCCACCAGTCGAGGTCGCCGTTGGGGCACCAGGCCTCGAGCGGGGTGCGGGGCTCGCCGCCGGTGAGCGCGGCGCCGCAGTCCATGAAGTGCCTGACCCACTCGCGGCCGTGGTCGTAGCAGCTCGGGATCAGGCCCGAGAGGGCGTCGTTGAGCACGCCGTCGGCGGCCAGATGGGCGTCGGGGTCCTGCAGCGCGGCGGCCGCGGGGCCGCCGGCCAGGATCTCCTCGGTGACGCCGGTGAGCCGGGCCAGCCGCAGCGCCGCCCGGGCCGCGTGCCGCACGACCCCGCCGACGCCGGCGAGCAGCGCCGGGTGGCTCAGCTCCGGCAGCGCCGCCCGGACCGCGTCGCGCACGGCCTCGTCGGCGATGGTGGCCCGGTCGGCCTCGGCGCCGGCCAGGGCCGCCACCGTGGCCATCAGCGTGCCGGCCGCGTCGTCGCCGAACGCCCGCAGCGCCCGGGAGCCGGCCTCGTCGCGGGGGCGCAGCTGGTGCCAGAACGCCACGTGCGGCACCAGCGCGGTGGCCTCCGCGAACGGGCCGCTCTCGCCGGTGGTGCTGGTCCGGGCGAAGCAGAACCCGTCGGGCGTGTAGAGCTGGACGACCACGGACCGCCAGGCGCGCTCGATGTAGAGGCCGTGCACCGTGTCGGAGCCGGGGAAGCGGATGCCGCCGCCCAGCACGCCGGCGTTGCCCGAGCGGGACGAGGGCGGGTCGGCCATCGCGAACGCGCGGCCGTCGACGCCCTCGCCGGCCTGGCCGCCGCCGGTGCGCCGCACCCGCCAGCCGACGAGCCCGTCGTGGGCGCCGAGCGGGCTCTGCGCCATGCGCGGCGAGGCCGGCCGGATGCCGCAGTTGCCGGCGTCGAGCTGCTGGCCGTCGGCCGCGCCGTCCTCGAAGAAGCGCGGCAGCGAGGCGCGGCCGCGTTCGCCCGTGGCGGCGTCGTACTCATACCACCGCGACGAGTAGTCGGGCTCGTGCCGCAGCACCCAGTGGTGCCGCCCGTCGCTCACGACCGCGCCGAGCTCCTGCGCCTTGCGGTCACCGGCCCGCAGCGGCCGCCCGCCCGCGGTGCGCCCGCCGCCGGGCAGCGCGAGGGAGTGCTCGCCGAGGTCGTTGAGCCCGTCCTCGGCGGCGGTGAACACGTCGTCGGGGGCGCCGCTCCAGTAGCCGGCCCGATCCCCGTCGCGGTTCCAGCCCACCAGCAGCTGCCCGTCGACGTAGCGGACCGCGACGTGCCACGAGTAGCGCAGCTCCTCGGCCGGGACCCGCAGCGTGTGGTCGAGCTCGACGCCCTCGTCGCCGATCACGAGCACCCGGTCGTTGCGCCGCAGCACCAGTGCCGGCCACTGCGGGGTGATGAACAGGTTCTCGGTCAGCGCGCCGCGGTCCAGGCCGCCGAGCATCTCGGTGGCGGCCTCCAGCGCGGGCCACCCGAGCTCGTCGAGGACCCCGGCCCGCAGCGTCCGGCCGAGCACCGGGCCGAGGTCGAACGCGGTGATCCGGGCGATCGCCTCCGGGTTGACCGCGAGCCCGTCCGGGGAGGCGACGAGGGTGAGCCGGTCGAGCTCGTGCCCGATCGTGGTGAGGCCCTGCGCCTCGACCCGGTCGGCGAGGCGGTCCAGCCACCAGTGCAGCGCGGTGCGCAGGCCGGGCACCGCGACCACCTGGGTGACCTTGGCCGCGTCGACCTTGGCCTCCTGCGAGCGGTACCACGTGTGGAGGTGCCCCTCGATGCTCGCGGCGACCAGCGCGCGCAGGCGCTCGTGGCCAGCCACGGCGCTGAGGTCGCGACGGCCCTCGCCGTCGTCGCCGAGCCAGACCCCGACGTCGCACCGCGCGTGCTCGTGGGCCTCGGCCAGCGGCACGTCCAGGCTCAGCAGGAGGTCGGCGAGGTCCAGGTCGACGCGGCCGTGCGAGGTGGCCAGCTCCAGCGGCGTGCCGTCGGCGATGAGCCGCGGTGCCATCCGCTCGGCCAGCGCGAGGTAGCGCGCGTTGCGCCGCTTGCGCCAGCCCCGGCTCCGGTCGGCGCGCACGAGCCAGCCCGCGGGACCGTCCGGCGACTCGGCGGCCGCGTCGACCGTGCCGGCCGCGCCGGCGAGCGCCTCGGTGGCCCCGGTCTCCTCCAGGATCTCCAGCCACGTCTCGAACGGGCAGTCCTGCGGGAACATGCCGAGCAGCTGGCCGCGGACCTTCGGGTCGCGCCGGGCGATGCGCAGCAGGGCCGGGCGATACGCCTTCCAGAATCCGCCCGGCGCCCGCAGCAGCGACGGCGCCGCGAGCAGCTCGGTCAGCAGCGCCTCGTCCTCCTCCGGGCCGAGCTTGGCCGCCTTGGCCAGCCGCCCGAGGTCGACGTGCATCTGCGCGTAGGGCGGCATCCCGCCCAGCGTCCGCTCCAGGCACAGCCGCCGGAACCGCTCGTAGGCGACCGCGGGCGTGCACCGCCCGGCGAGGTCGCGGGCGTGCTGGGCGAGCGACTTGGCGGTCAGCGCGCCGGCGAGGGCGAACTCGAGGAAGACGGTGTGCTGCCGCTCCTCGTCGATCTCCAGCGCGTAGGTGCGCTCGGCCTCGCGGGCCTTGCCGAACATGCTCGCCGCGTAGGTCTGGCTGTCGGCGGCCAGGAACGCACGGGCCGCCTCCTCGTAGAACGTCGGCAGGAAGTGCGGCACCGCGCGGGCCAGCCGGTCGCCGAGCTCGTTGAAGCCGTCGCGGGCCGGGCCGATGCGGGACTTCGCGACCCGCACGAGCCGCTCGATGTCCTTCACCAGGGCCAGCGCGTGGTGGCCGTTGGCGGGGTCGTGCACGAGCGCCCAGGCGGGGAAGCCCAGCGCCTGCTGGCGGACCAGGCCGACCTCGGCGACGGTCTGCGGCGCGGCGAAGCCCAGGAACTCCATCGTGAGGTCCTCGGCCTGCCCGAGCGTGCCCGGCACGAGCCGGACCACCTTGCGCTCGCCGAGCACCGGGTGCGCATACTCGCGCGTCGTGAGCGTGTCGACGGTGTCCTTCTCGACCTCGGACCCGAGCGGCAGAACCGCGCCCGCATCCAGCAACGCCTCGCTCACGCGTCCTCCTCCTTGCTCTCCTCGACGACCCGGCCGGCGTAGAGCGCCGCGGCCATGCGCATGCCTTCGGACCACGCGACCGGCCCCACCTCGGCGAGCGGGATCGACTTGCCGTCGGGGTGGACGAACACCAGGTCGCCGGTCTCGGCCTCCGTGTAGGGGTCGTCGGCCCCGACCCAGCTGCGGGCCTCCAGGCCGCGCCCGTCCTCGAACACGCGGCAGACCGCGTAGCCGCCCCGCACCGGATAGCCCAGCGAACCGGCCCGGGCGAGCAGGTGCCGCAGCTCGGCGAAGCGGCCGCCGGCGTAGTCGCGCACGCTCGCCGCGCCCGGCTCCAGCTCCGCCGGGCGGGTCCAGGTCTGGCGGAAGAGCTGGTCGACGGACTGCTTGACGCCGAGGTCGGCGGCGAACTCGCGCAGGTCCTCCAGGTCCGGCAGGCGCGTCGGGTGCGGCACCGCGACCCGCTCGGCCGGGAGCCGGACCGTCTCGCCGTCGAGGTTCACGACGCCGATCCCGCCGGCGGTGGCGTCGCGCAAAAACCCGGCCTCGTCGGGGTCGAACGAGCCGTCCTCGTCGAGCACTGCGACCACGAGGTCGGTCAGCGCCGCGCGCCACGTCTCGTCGGCCCAGACCCGGGCCAGCAGCTCGGCCGGCACCGGCAGGGAACGGATCATCCACAGGTCGACCTGCTCGCGGACCTCGGCCTCGTGCCGGCCCAGCCACTCGGTCAGCTGCCGCAGCCCGGCCACCACCGGGTCGTCGCGCAGCACCGGAGGCAACGACCTGAGCACTTTGCCCTTCTGATTACGGCACGCTATGCGCCCTGCATCCAGGGTCACCTCATAGCCGCCGCCGGCCGCGAGCCACGCCATCCGGGTTGCCTCCGTTCCCTCGTCCATCGGATGCCCGGCAGACTAGCGAGGGGGTGCGACATTTTTCCGCGGGCCTGGCATCGTGGACGGCATGTGCAGGAACATCCGCGTGCTGAACAACTTCGAGCCGCCCGCGACCGAGGACGAGATCGAGGCCGCCGCGCTGCAATACGTGCGCAAGGTCGCCGGCATGACCCGCCCGGCCGCGGCGAACCAGGAGGCCTTCGACGCCGCCGTGCAGGCGGTCACCGAGGCGACCCGGACACTGCTGGACAATCTGGTGACCCGCACCCCGCCGCGCGACCGAGAGGTCGAGGCCGCCCGGGCCCGGGCGCGTGCCGAGCAGCGCTACGGTCCGCGCGACCGGTAGTAGCCGTGCGGTTGCTGGAACGGGAGTCCGCGCTCGCGTCGCTGACCGAGTACGCCCGCGAGGCGCACGCCGGCGAGGCCCGCCTGGTGCTCGTCGGCGGCGAGGCCGGCGTCGGCAAGACCGCGCTCGTCGAGGCGTTCACCGAGGGCCGGCCCAACGTCGTGTGGGGCCTGTGCGACGGTCTGTTCACGCCGCGGCCGCTGGGCCCGCTGTTCGACATCGCCGACCAGCTCGGCCTGGACCTGCGCACGGCGGACCGGGACGAGCTGTTCGCCGTGACCCTGCGCGCGCTGCGGGACGTCGACGTCCTCGTGGTCGAGGACCTGCACTGGGCCGACGAGGCGACGGTCGACTGGATCCGCTACCTCGGCCGGCGCCTGCGCGGCACCGTCGCCGTGCTCACCTACCGCGACGACGGCCTGTCGCGGGGTGACCCGCTGCGCCTCGCGCTCGGCGACCTCGGCACCCAGCGCGGCACCCGCCGCATCGGCCTCGCCCCGCTGTCGGAGCCGGCCGTGCGCGCCCTCGCCCGGGAGCGCAGGGTCGACCCGGCCGAGCTGTACCGCCTCACCGGTGGCAACCCGTACTTCGTGACCGAGCTGGTTCGCGACGGTACCGCCGGCATCCCCGCGTCCGCCGCCGACGCCGTGCTCGCGAGGGCCGCGCGCCTGCGGCCGCAGCCGCGTGCCGTCCTGGACACCGCCGCGCTGATCGGCACCCGCGTCGACCCGCGCCTGCTCGCCGAGGCCACCGGCGCCACCCCTGAGGCGCTCGACGATCTCGTCGCGTCCGGCCTGCTGACCGGGGACGGCGCGGGGCTGCGATTCCGTCACGAGCTGGCGCGGCTGGCGGTGGAACAGGCCGTACCGCCGCATCGAACCGCACCCGCGCACGCCACGGTGCTCGCCGCGCTGCAGCGGCTCGGCTCCGGCGACGACGCGAGCCTGGCCCACCACGCCGAGGCGGCCGGCGACCGGGCCGCCGCCCTGCACCACGCCGTGCGCGCGGCCGGGGCCGCGGCCGGGCTCCGCTCGCACCGGGAGGCGGCGGCGCAGTACCACCGCGCCGTGCGGGCCGACGGGAACGATCCGGAACTGCTCGACGCGCTCGCCTTCGAGCTGTCGATGATCGACGCCTGGGCGGGCGTGGCGGAGGCGGCCGAGCGGGCCCGGGTGCTGTGGCGCGCGGCGGGCAACGGCCTGCGCGAGGGCAACGCGCTGCGGATGCGCTCGGCCGCCGGGGTCAGCCTGTGCCGCGGCGAGGAGGCGCTCGCCGACGCCGAGGCGGCCATCGCCGTGCTCGAGCCGCTCGGCCCGAGCGGCGAGCTCGCCCTCGCCTACGGGCACCTCGCCAAGCACCACATGCTCGCCGACCGCCACGCCGAGGCGATCGAGCTGGCCCGCCGCGCGCGGGCGATCGCCGCCCCGCTGGGCCGCTTCGACCTGGTCAGCGACACCCTCAACACCGAGTCGGCGGCCCGGCTCATGCTGGGCGGGGAGTGGATGCCGCTCATGCGCCGCGCGCTGGACGTGGCGATCGAGCACGGTCACGACGAGAAGGCCGGGCGGGCGTACACGAACCTCTACGGCATGCTCTGCCGGGCGCGCCGGTACGCGGAGGCCGAGCCCGTCTACCACGAGGCGATCGCGTACTGCGACGAGCACGACGCGGACACGTACGGCACCTGCCTGCGCGGCGAACGCGCCTCCTCGCTCGCCCGCACCGGCCACTGGGACGAGGCGATGGCGCTGTGCCGGCAGGTGCTCACCCGGGTCGAGGAGGCGTCCCCGATCAACCGGATCTATCCCTTGTACGTCCACGCGACGATCCGCGCCCGGCGTGACGAGGACGGCGTGTGGGTGGCGCTCGACGAGGCCGCCGAGGCGGCCGACGGCACCGGCGAGCCCCAGTGGATCATCAAGGCGCGGCTGGGCCGGGCCGAGGCGCACTGGCTCGCGGGCAAGCACTCCGACGCGCGCACCGAGGCGGAGCTCGCCGACGACGTCTGCGCCCGCGCCGACGGCTGGCTGCGCGGCTGGGTCGCGACCTGGCTGCGCCGCACCGGCTCGGACCGCCCGGCGCGCGGCGAGCTCGCGGAGCCGTTCGCGCTCGAGCAGGCCGGCGACCACGCGGGCGCGGCCGCCGTGTGGGACGCGCTCGGCTGCCCGTACGACGCCGCCCTGGCCCGCCTCGGCGCCGGGGACGAGGACGGGGTGCGCCGCGCCCTGGCCGCGTTCGACGACCTCGGCGCGACGGCGGCGGCGCGGGTGGCCCGGCAGCGGCTGCGTGACCTCGGCGCCCGCTCGATCCCGGCCGGCCCGCGCACCGCGACCCGGGCGCACCCGCACGGCCTGACGCGCCGCGAGCAGCAGGTGCTCGACCTGGTCGCGGAGGGCCTGACCAACGCGGAGATCGCCGCGCGGCTGGTCCTGTCGGTGAAGACGGTGGACCACCACGTGTCCGCGGTCCTGGCCAAGCTCGGCGTGGCCACCCGCGCCGAGGCCGCGCGCAAAACCGGGTAGGCACCGACCCAAACCTGGGGAATGCTTCCCGATTCGCGGGCACCCCCGCCATCCGTACGGTCGGTGCATCGCTCGAACCGGAGGAGGCGCTGGCAAATGCCGCTCTACATGGACATCCACAGCATCGAGGGCGGCGTGTCCGTCGACGACGTCGTCAAGGCTCACATGGCCGACCTGCGCACGCAGGGCCGGTACGACGTGAGCTACCTGCGGTACTGGGTCGACGAGGCGCACGGCAAGATCTTCTGCCTCGCCGAGGCGCCGACGGCCGAGGCGGCCGCGGCCGTGCACCGCGAGGCCCACGGGCTCGTCGCCGGCGAGATCTACCAGGTCCAGGAAGGCTCCTGACGCCGATGCCGACGTTCATGGACGTGCACGCCGGCTACGCGGACGTCACCCCGCAGGAGCTGATCGCGGCGCTGGACGCCGACCGCGAGCACGCCGTCGCCGAGGGTGTCCGGTTCGACCGGCACTGGCTCGACCGCGCCTCCGGGCTGGTGTTCCGGCTGGCCCACGGGCCGGACCGGGAGGCCATCCTGCGCGTCCATGAACGCGCGGGACATCCGGCCACCGATGTGTACGAGTTGCCGCAATAATGTCGTTGCACCTCTCCCGCCTGTGCCGTACTGGGGGCACGCCGAGGGGGCGGGAGCGCGCCGGCCGTGTCACCTTGAGGTCCGCCCTGGAGGCCCCTTGGTGACACGGCCTGGACGCGACCCGGACACGGAATGGATGGGCCGACGTGCCGATGCCCGGCGATGGCGAAGACGGGCACGATAGGCGTCGATGGGGTTGACGGAGCGGGTGCGGGCCGCGCTGGACTGGTCGCGGATCCCGGACGGGTCCGGCGAGGAGATCGTCCGCGCCAACGAGCAGCGCCTCGCCCGCATGGTCGCCTACGTCCGGCTGGCGACGGTGCCGTTCCTGGCCGTACCGCTGGTGGAGTGGCGCGACCTCCCGAGACCCTGGCTCGTGCTCCTGGCCCTGCTCGCCGCGGCCGCCTGGGCCCTGTTCGTGCTGCGCCGCGTCCGCCGCAACGAAGGGCTGCGCGACGACCAGCTCCTGGCCTTCGCCGACGCCGCGTTCTGCGTCGCGCTCATGGCCGCCGGCTCCCGGGCCGGCGTGCCCGAGCAGCGCAACGCCGTGCTCACCGAGCTCGTCCCGGTCAGCCTGGTCAGCCCCGTCGTGCTCGCCTTCGCGGTCGGGTTGCGGTGGCGGGCGGCCGCGGCCGTCGCGCTGCTCGGCGCCACCTGGGTGGCCTCGGTCTGGCCCGACGTCTCCCAGAAGCTGGGCTCCGACCTGCTCGGGTTCGTGGTCTGGTACGTCGCGGGACTGGCCGTCGCGACCCTCATGCGCGGCATGGCGGCGCAGACGGCCGCGGCCGTGGCCCATGCCCGCCGCCTCGACCTCGCCCTGCACCGGGAGGGATTCCGGCGCTCCCTGCACGACGGCGTGCTGCCGATCTTCGACGGGATCGCCCTGGACGAGCGCGTCGGGCGTGACACCCGCCGGGCCGCCCGCCGCGGCGCGATCCGGGCCCGGGCGCTGTTGTCCGCCGACGCGCCCGCCGACGGCTTCGAGGCCCGCGTCTTCGAGCTCGCGGCCACCTTCGCCGACCTCGGGCTGCTGCTGTTCCCGCGGGTGTACGTCCACGAGGAGCCCCCGCCCGAGGTCGCCGCCGCCCTGCTCTCCGCCGCGCACGAGGCCCTCGCGAACGCGCTGAAGTACGCCGGTGCCGACGCCGAGGTCGTCCTCTTCGCCGAGGCGACCGCGGACGGCGTGGAGATCTCGGTGCTCGACAGCGGGGCCGGCTTCGACCCCGGCAGCACCCCGCGCGGGCGCGGCTACACCTCGTCGCTGCCGGCCGTCACCGCGGCCGGCGCCGGCTGGGACGTCAGCTCGGAACCCGGCCAGGGGACCAAGGTGGTGCTGCGGTGGCCGGCCCCGTAGTCGTGGTCGACGACCACCGCCTGGTCGCCGGCCCCCTCGTCACCGTGCTCACCCCGCTGCTGGCCCGGCACGGCTTCACCCTCCGGCCCCTCGCGACGAGCGTCGCGGCGTGCCTGGCGTCCGGGCCGCCGGGCCTCGCCGTCTGCGACGTGATCCTCGAGACGGGGCTGTCGGGCGCGGAGGCGGTCAAGGCGCTGGTCGCGCACCGGTGGCGGGTGCTGCTCATCTCCGGGTACGCGCCCGAGGAGCAGACGCTGGACGCCATCGCCGCCGGGGCCGCCGGCTACGTGGAGAAGTCCGAGGACGCGGCCGGCCTCGTCGCCGCCGTGCGCGCCGTCGACGCCGACGGGCTGCACCTGTCCGCCGCCCTCGCCGCGATGTTCTACGCCGACCTGCGCCGCCGCCCCCTACCCTCCGGCGCCGAGCTGGCCGCCGGTGACCTGCGGGTGCTGCGCGCGTGCGTGCAGGGCGAGCCGCTCGGGCGCGCCGCGCGGGGCTGCGGGCTCACCCCCGGGCAGGCCCGGGAGGCCGTGGCCCGGATCTTCGCCGCGGCCGTGGCCCGGCGCCAGCAGCACCAGCTGACCCCGCGCGAGCTGGAGGTGGTGCGGCTGGTCGGCTGCGAGCACCTGTCGACGGCGGCCGCGGCCCGGCGCCTCTTCGTCTCGATCGACACCGCGAACACCCACCTGCGCTCGATCCGCCGCAAGTACCACCTCGTGCACCCCGAGGCCCCGCGGAACCTGCCCCAGCGCACGGCCGCCCAGCTCTGGGCCCGGGAGCTGAACCTCTGCTGACCCCGCTCACCAGGACTGGGGAGTGCGACTCCTACCCCCGAACCGGGAGAATCGAGGACACGGCGCGGTGGTCGCGCGGGGGGTGTGACCACCGCCCGGTTAGACTCGCCCGTGACCCGCCGCCGGGCCGATCTTCTCGCCGTGGCGAGCTACGTGCTCGCCGCCGTCGTGCTCTGCGGGCGGCTGCTGGCCCATCCGGGGCAGCGGCTGCCGTACACGCCCGGCGACCGCATCCAGGCCGAATGGCACCTCGCGCTGGCCGCCCGGCTGCTCGGGCGCGGCGGGAACCCGCTGCTCATCGACCGGATGAACGCGCCCGTCGGGGTCAACGCGATGGCGAACACGACGCAGTACGGCCTCGGGGTGCCCATGGCCCCGATCACCTGGCTGTTCGGCCCCGGTGTCGCGTTCGACGTGCTGATCGTGCTGGCCCTGAGCGGTACCGCGGCCGCCTGGTTCTGGCTGTTGTCCCGGCACGTCGTGGACTCCCGGCCCGCCGCCTGGGCCGGCGGGCTGGTCGGCGGGTTCGCGCCCAGCGTCGTCGGCCACGCCACCTTCCACCCCAACCTGGCCGCGCAGTTCCTCGTGCCCGTCATCGCGTGGCGGGTCGTGCGGATGCTCGATTCGCGGCGGTACCTGCGCGACGGCCTCGTCCTCGCCGCGCTGGTCGTGTGGCAGGTCTTCATCAACGAGGAGACGCTGTTCATCACGGCCCTCGCGCTCGGCGTGTTCCTGCTGCTGTGGCGCGGTGTGCGCTGGCGTCCCCTGCTGCCGGGCCTCGGCGTCGCGGCCCTGGCGGCGACCGCCGTGCTCGCGTACCCGCTCTGGTACCAGTTCTTCGGCACCGGCGCCTACCGCGGCGGCGAGCGCCAGATGACCGCCTTCCACACCGACCTGCTCGGTGTGACCTCGTTCTCCCGCACCTCGGTCGCGGTGCGCTGGAGCGAGTACCCGCCGGCCCCCGGCTTCTCCGCCGAGCAGCACGCGCACCTGGGCTGGCCGATCATGCTGGCCGCGCTCGCGTTCGTGCTCTGGCAGCGGCGCGACCGCCTGACCCGCTCGCTCGCGATCACCGGCGCGGTCTTCCTCGCGCTCTCGCTCGGCACCGGCCTGACCCTCGGCGGCCGCTCGCTCGGCATCCCCGGCCCCTACGCCCCGCTGGCGCGCCTGCCGCTCTTCGACACCCTGCTGCCGACCCGGCTCGGCGAGGTCCTGACCTGGTGTCTCGCCCCGCTCGCGGCCCTGGCCGCGGCCCGCTGCCGCCTGCCGTCCCGCCTGCTCACGATCGGCCTGGCCGCCGCCCTGCTCGTCCCCGCCGCCCCGACGCCCACCCCGGTCGAGCCCCGCCCGGCCGTCCCGTCGTTCGTCAGCGGCGGCGCGTGGCGCGGCTACGTCGACGCCGATCATTCGGTACTGGTCGTGCCCCTCGCCGACTTCGAGCACTGGACGGCGCTGTCCTGGTCGATCGCGACCGGCCTCGACATGCGCCTCTCGCACGGCTACTTCCTCGGCCCCGAGGGCGGCGTCACCGGCCACCACGCGATCGTCGGCCCGCCGTCCCGCCCGCTGGACCGGCTGCTGCGCGATCCCCGGCCGGTCACCGCCGCCGACCGCGCCGCGGCCCGGGCCGACCTCGCCTACTGGCGCACCGCCATCGTCCTGGCCCCGCCCGGCCCCGCGTACGCGGCCCAGCGCCGGCTCCTCGACGACCTCTTCGGCCCCGGCCGGCTGATCGGTGGCGTCTGGCTGTGGGACGTCCGCGGGGTGCGGTAGGAAGCCCCGGGCACGGCGTACGCGACACTGATCGCATGACCAGCCCGCTCGCGCGCCGCGTGTACGAGACCTGCCACCTGACCGGCTCCTTCCGCCTCCGTTCGGGGCAGGTGAGCGGCGAGTACTTCGACAAGTACCTGTTCGAGGCCGAGCCCGTCCTGCTGCGCGAGGTCGCCGCGGCGATGGTCGAGCTGCTGCCCGAGTGCGACGCCCTCGCCGGGATGGAGATGGGCGGCATCCCCATCGCGACCGTGATGTCGCAGCTCACCGGGTTGCCGACGGTCTTCGTGCGCAAGGAGGCGAAGGCGTACGGCACCGAGAAGGCGGCCGAGGGCTTCCCCGTCGTCGGCCGCCGCATCGCGGTGGTCGAGGACGTGGTGACCACCGGCGGCGCGCTGCTGGCCTCGTGCCGGGCGCTGCGGGCCGAGGGCGCCGAGATCGTCGCGGTCGTCTGCGCGATCGACCGCGAGCAGGGCGGCCGCGACAACCTGGCCGCCGAGGACCTGCAGCTGCGGCCCGCGCTCACCCGGACCGATCTGGAGGCGGCCGTCCGGGCGTCGTGATGCCCTGCCGGCGTTGAGCTCGCGACTGGCGCGGCGGCGGTACCGTCGTGCTCCACGGCAGACGACAGTGGAGCGATCATGATCGGTCCGTGGGAGATCGGGCTGGTGGCGGCCCTGGCCATCGCCGGCGGCTACGCGCTGTGGCGCATCGCCGCGCGCGTGCGGTTCCGGCGGGCCGCCGGCGCGCGGGGCGGGCCGGCGGGGCCGCCCAAGGCCGAGGCGGTCACCGCGGACCGGCTGGTCAAGCGGGCCGAGGCGGCCGTGGCGCGGCTGCGCGAGCAGACCGACTCGCCCCGCGACCCGGTGCTGCGCGCGCAGATCGGCGACGTCGACGACCACGCCGCCGAGGTGCTCGACGACCTGCGCCGCTTCGCCGAGCAGGTCAAGGCGGTCGAGCGCTCGCTGCGGGAGATCCCGGTCGACCGGCTGCGGCGGGACCTCGGCACGGCGACGGCCCAGCGCGACGAGGCCGGCGACGAGGCGCTGCGGGCCGAGCTCGGCCGGTCGGTGCACGCGCTCGAACAGCAGCTCGCGGTGGCCGACCGGCTCGACACCACCCGGCGCACGCTGCTGGCCCGCATCGAGGCGGCGGTCTTCGACCTCGAGGGGCTCGGGGCGCGCGTCGCCGAGCTGATCGTCATGCACGACGCGGCCGGGGCGGGCGACACCGAGGCGCGCCTGTCCGAGCTCACGGGCGACCTGGAGGGCATGCGGGCCGGCCTGGCCGAGGCGCGCGGCCTGTCCAGCACCGTCCTCGGAGGCTCGCAACCGGCTCCCAAGGAGCGCGCGTCCGCGCCGGCCCCGCCGCCCGAGCCCGAGCCCGCGCCGGTCAAGCCGGGGCGGGCCCGCTGGGACCTCGTCGCCGTGGCCGTGGCCGTCGTCCTGGGGCTCACCTGCCTCGCCAACGACGTCATCCCGCACGCGAGCAGCCCGTCGGGCGGCGCCACCTGGGGGCCGGACGAGTGCGCCCGGACGATCGCGTTCCTGGGCGAGCTGACCGGCGACGACGCCGGGGACGGGCCGGGGGAGCTCGACGCCGTCACCCTGGCCGTGACCCAGGACAACGCGGCGCACCCGGACGAGTGCGAGGTGCGGCTGCGGCAGTACGACACAGCGATCACCGGCGACGTGGCGGAGTCGGCGAGGCAGATCGCCGGGGACGCCTCGATCGTCGCGGTCGTCGGGCCCACCTACGGCCACGAGGCCGAGTCCGCGGTGCCGGTCCTCGAGCCCGCCGGGCTGGCCGTGATCAGCCCGTCCGCGAGCGACTCGGACCTCACGGCGAAGGGCTGGACCGTCTTCCACCGCACGCTGCCGAGCGACGACGACCAGGCCGACTCCGCGGCGCGGTACCTGCGCGACACCCTGAAGGCCGGGCACGTCTTCGTCATCGGCGACGACACCGCCTTCGGCAAGGACGTCTCGGCCCGCGTGGCCGCCACGCTCGGCGCCCCGGCCGTGGCCGGGCAGGCCGCCGTCGCCGAGGACAGCACCGACTGGGCGCCGGTCGTGGACCAGATCCGCAACAGCGGCGCCGACGCGGTCTACTTCGGCGGCTGGGCCGACGACACCGCGCCGTTCGTGCAGCGGCTGCGGGCGGTGCTGCCGAAGATCCCGCTCGTGACCGGCGACAAGGTCATCACCGAGACCTTCCGCAAGACCGCCGGCGACGCGGGCCACGGCACGTACGCCACCTGCCCCTGCCTGCCCGTGACCCAGGGCCTGGAGACGTTCCGCTCCCAGTTCAAGGCCCGCTTCGGCGACACGCCCGAGTACTACGCGCCGGAGGCGTACGACGCGGCCCGGATCGCGCTCGCGGGCCTGCGCGCCGGGAAGACCACGCGGCCGGCGATGCTGCAGTTCGTGGACGCCTGGGACGGCGACGGGCTCGGCCGGCGCATCCGGTTCGGCCGCGACGGGGGCCTGGCGGGGCCGGCGCTGAACGTGTGGGCGTACCAGTCCGGCAGCGACGGCTACTTCGCCCCGAAGGGCCCCGTCGCCTGACGCCGCCTGGCTCCTTTTAGCGCACCGCAAATCCCCGTTATGCCTTCCTTCGCCGCCCGCTGCGGCCCCTGACCCGGCAGTACGGTCGGGCCGTAGCCGTCGAGGTTGCCGCACGGGCTCCCGGCCACGCCGATGCCCGTGTTCCGCCAGGACAAGGAGCGCGGCGTGTTCGACCAACGCCCGGCCGGTCGGCCGGGTCATCGCAGCCCGGGGCCCGAGTCCACCGGTCTTCGCCGGTGGCTGGGCCGGCCACTGCTGACCCTCGGCGTGCCCGCGCTGATCGCGGCGCTCGGCGGCATCGCGCTCACGTCGCAGGCCGCCCTCGCCGGGCAGGACGCGCCCGAGGTCGCGTGCACGCTCACCGTGCCGGCCGACCCGCTGAGCGCGAAGGGCCTGGCGACCCCCTACCGCCTCGAGGCGCCCTGCCACGAGGCCGACGCCGGCTCGGCCGCCTTCGTCCAGGCCACGATCGTCGACCCGGCGACCGGCGCCATGTCGGTCTACAACCCGCTGGTCGTCGACGCCGGCGCCCGCCCCGCCGTGCCGCCGGCCCCGCCGAAGCTGCCCGCCGGCGCGGTCGTGGGCCTGTGGTTCGGCTTCAACGGCGACCAGCTGCGCCTCGCCGGCGACCACGGCAGCCTCGCGGCCGGCCGGTGCGTCAACGGCGAGCGGGACTCGATCTTCGGCCAGTTCGCGTACTGCAACGCCCCCGCCGTGTTCACCGCCGCCGGCAACGCGATCGCCGCCGGCAAGCTGAAGGTGCCCGGGCTCGGCACCGCCGCCGACGGCCGCCCGTGCCCGTCGACGCGCGACTTCGGCCTGGTCGACATGGACCAGAGCGACAACGTCACCACCACCTACCTGGTGCTCGCCGACGGCACGACCGCGCAGAACACCGCGGCGAACCGCGCCGCCCTGGCCCGCCGCGGCGCCCGTGTCGCGGTCAACGGCAGCGACAACGCCCTGCTCGACGCGCACGTCTTCCCGGCGCTGGGGTGCACGCCGTACCGCGCGCCGGACCTCGCCGACGCCGGCGCCCCGGCCACGGCGCTCGCCCTGAACGAGCTGCAGGCCGCCGCGCACCAGGCCGCCCCGGTGGCGCTGGTGCCGACCTCGGACCCGATGACGCGGGTGGCCGGCAAGCCGAGCGTCGCCAAGACCAACCTGTACCGCGCCGGCGTCGGCCAGCCCGCCGTCGCCGCCGCGACCGAGACGCCCAAGGCCTACTGCGCCGACCTGCTGCGGGTCGGCCCCGACCGCATCGAGCTCGACCGGAGCCTGACCGTCCGGGCCGCGTCGCCGGACCCGGCGGCGGCGAACAGCCTGTTCACGTTCCTGGCCCAGCGCTTCAGCGGCGCGTACGACGCGCTGGACTGCCCGCGGCTGCTGCACACGAAGAACCCGGTCGCGGTGACCACCGACGCGAAGGGCATCGTGGTGAGCGCCCGCTTCGGCGGTCCGTCCCGGCCCTCCGCATCCCCGCCGGCCTCCGCCGCTTCGCCGGCCCCCGCCACCACCCGGCCGGCGGCGGCCGGACGGCAGCCCGAGCACGGCCGGGCGTCGGCGCCCGCGACGACGACCGAGCCGCCGCAGACGGCGGTGCACACCACCGAGCCGCCGCAGACGGCGGTCCAGACCACGCAACCGCCGCAGCCGGTGCGCACGGCCACGCAGGCGGCGCACCCGGTCCAGACCGGTCAGGCCGGCCCGCCGGCCGCCACCCAGCCGGCGACCACCGCGACGACGCCGGCCCCGCCGCCGGCCGCCGACGCACCGGGGGACGACGCCCCACCGGCGGCCGACGCGGGCCAGCCGGACCTGGCCGTCGACGCGATGCGGCTGAAGGCCCCGGACCCGAAGGCGAGCGTGACGGGCACCTCGGTCGCGAGCACCACGGTCGGCGTGGTCCTGCTCGTCGGCGGGACCATCGGCTGCACCGCCGCGATCGTGCGCGCGTACCGCCGCAACCGCGGCAAGTACTTCCCCGAGCCGGCCGCGGAGTAAGCCCGGGTGCCGCGCGGGCGTGCTTGCGATCGAGAGTGATGAGTCTCAATATGTGAGGCGTTGGCTGCTTCCCGCCTCCCGAGAGGACTCGGTGATGATCAGAGCTCGCTCCGCCACGCTGCTCGCGGCCGCCGCCACGGCCGCGGTCGTCGGGGTTCCCGCCGCCGCGCACGCCGCCGTCGTCAGCCAGGCGTTCGCCGCCGACTCCGGGGACAGCTGCCGCTACGGCTCCAGCAGCGGCACGTTCAGCTGGCCGCAGGGGCCGGTCTCGCCGCTGCCCGCGCCCGGCGTCGGCGTGTCCGGGAAGGTCGCGGACCGGCCGCTGCCGATCGATCCGGGGCCGGTGTGCCGCGACGACGGGTACAGCAGCACCGTCACGTTCGTCGCCTACCTCGGGACGACCGAGGTCGCGAGGCAGAGCCGCACCGCCGACAACGGCACGGTGTCGTTCTCGTTCGTGCTGGGCGGCGCCTCGGCGGACAAGGGGATCGACCGGATCACGGTGCAGGTCTGCCGCAACCCCGTCGTCACGCTGCCGCCGAGCTACTGCGGGCGGGCGGTCACGTACGTCGCGCCCTGACCCCGCCGGCCCGCGGCCCCCGAATCGGCGTGCAACCGATTCGGGGGCCGCGGCGCACCTATGGGGCAGGGAGATGGAGGCGGGGATCCCGCCGGGGCCGCGCGGCCGGATCGGCGACGACGCGGTGACCGCGTGGGCAGCGCTGGGCGATGAGGTCGGTGAAGCGGGACATCATCAACACGGTGGCCGACATCCTGCTGTTTCGGGCGGGGAAGGGCGCGCAGGCCGTTCGGGCGGCACCGGCTGGAGTGGACGTGGAAGTTCGGTCGGCAGACCGGCTCGCCGCAGCAATCAAGATCTGCAGTGCAGTGCAGTGCCGCGACGTGCACACCCTCACTGCCTGCACCGCGCCGGGCTGCGAGGTGGACGCGGCGCAGGCGGCCCTGGTGTGGCGGGCGGCCTCCTATCGATCCCGAGATCGACAAGGCGGCGCGGCCGCCATATAGCCGCACCCGACTCAGGACGGGCTGTGTCGGCCGTGCGGCGGCTGGCGCGGCGCCGGGTCGGGTTCGCGGTACATCGGGTGCAGTGCGACGTCGTCACCGATCGGGATCGGTGCGAGCTCCCGGAAGCCGTGTCGCTGGTACAGGGCGGCGTTGCGGTCGCCCGTGGCTTCTAGATAGGCGGTCCGGCCGGTCGCGTCGAGGTGGGTCAGCCGATGCCGCAGCAGCCGAGAGCCGATGCCTTGGCCCTGGTGTTTGGGGACGACCGCCAGGTAGGCGAGATACTCGTGCGGTCCCAGGGGGTGATGGCGCTCCATCGCCGCGTCGAGGACGGCGAATCGGTCCGTGTGCGGGTCGCAGCAGGCGGCGAGGCGCCGACCGTAGTCGTGGATGGGGAGGCTGAACCGGGTCGTGACCTCGGCCCAGATCGCCACGCCGTGGAAGCTGCCGGCCACCTCGATTTGTACGTTCGGCCGTGCGAGGAAGCCGTCCAGCAGCAGCCCGAAGTAGCCGGGGTAGATGGCGGCGCGCTCGTGCGGGTCGGGGACCAGCCAGCCGGCCAGGTCGCCGTCGTGGAACGACTCGGCCAGCGCGGCGGCGAGCAGGCTGTGATCGGCCCGGTCCGCGGTCCAAACCGCTTCGGTCTCGTTCACCGGCTGCATCCCTGCTCCCCGATCTGGTCCCCGGCGCCGAGGTCTGGGGCGCCCTGGCCGATGCCGGCGTACACCGAGGGCCGAGCGGCGCGCAGGTAAACGGCACGAGCGGCGCCCATCGCCGCCGCGACGGCGAAACTCACCGGCAAGGTATACCGCCACGTCGACGTCGCCGGTACGCCGACCAGCAGGTCGAAATGCCACACCGTCAGCATGGTCACGAGCGCGAGCAGGACGGCGGACACGACCGGCGCCACGAACGTCGGCCAGCTGCCGAAGTTGTCGCGGCGAGAACGCTGGCGAGTGAAGTAGACCATGACCGCGACCGACGTCATGGTCATGAGCAGCAGCACCCCGAACCCGCCGAGGACAGTGCCGGCGAAGAACAGCACAAGGAACGGATCCTAGCCCTGCGCTGCGAACACCACGATTGCGGCGGTGGCCAGGAGCGTCTGGGTCAGCGATCCCCACACCGGTGCCCCGGCGCCGTTGAACCGTTCGTACCCGGCCGGCAGCACCCGCTCCCGGCCGAGGGCGAAGGTGTAGCGGGCGGCGGTGTTGTGGAAGCTGAGCATGGCCGCGAACAGGCTGGTGCAGAACAGGATGTGCCCGGCGTCCAGCCACACCGCGCCCAGGTACGGCTCGGCCAGGACGAACGGCAGTTCGGAGAAATGGGTGGAGGCCAGGGTGACGACCTGATCCGGTCCGGCGGCGTCGGCCATCGCCCAGGACCCGATCGCGTACACCACCATCGCCACGGTCAGCGTGATGAACGTGGCCCGCGGCACCGCCCGGCGGGCATCACGCGCTTCCTCGGAGTACACCGGTGCGGACTCGAACCCGACGTAGCCGGCGATGGTGACGCACGCGGCGACCGCGAGCCCGGCCAGGGACAGGTGCGCCGGGGACAGCGCGTCGAAGGTCGTCGTCCCGCCGGCCGGGTGGGCGACGTGCACGGCGGCGAAGACCAGCACGATGACCAGCTCGGCGGCGAGGAGGACGGCCAGGATCGTCCCGGACAGGTCGACACGCAGCAGGCCGAGCACGGCCACGACCAGGCACGCCATGCCGGACAGCAGCCACCAGGGGACGTCGTGGCCGAAGGCGAGGAGGGTCTGGTGCAGGCCGTAGCCGAATCCGCCGGCCAGGCCGATCTGCATCACGGTGTACGCCTGCAGGGCCGTCAACGCCGCGGCGACGCCGGGTATGCGGCCCAGACCGGCCGTGATGTAGCTGTAGAACGCGCCGGCGTTGACGATCTGCCGCGACATTGCCACGTACCCGACCGAGAACAACGCCAGCACGACCGCGACCGCGATGTACGCCAGGGGCATCTGCACGACCCCGGTGACGGCCCAGCCTCCCGTGGCGCCGCCGAACACGACGGTGGCCGGGGCGACCGCGGCGAATGCCGAGGCGACCAGCCGGCCCAGGCCGAGCCGGGTGCGTTCCAGCGACGCCAGAACGTTGCTGGGCCGGCCGCGCTCGACCGGCGCCTGCATAGGGACGGACACGAGGTACTCCATTCGACTCGGAGGATTGACTGGGTCAGCGGCCGGTCATGACTGCGGACCCGACGACGGCCGCGGTGTGCGTGAGCAGCTGTCGGTACATCGGCTGGAGCGCGGCGAGCTGCGCGTCGAGGTACCGCTCAGCTGCGGGTCCGCCGCCCTCCAGCGCTCGGACGTGCAAGCCGGTGACCTTCGCCAGCCCGGCCAGGATCAGGTCCGCATCGGTGAACACCCGCTGTTCGAGCAGGAAGATGTGCAGCCGCGCCGCCGGCCACCCGAAGGCATTGGGGTCAACCGGTCGGTAGACAGTGCGCGAGCGGCCCAGCAGCCGGCGATCCTCGACCCGCACGACCAGCCCCTGCCGCACCATCCGTCCCGCGACCGACTCGTACGCTGTCTGCGCCAGGTGCCGCAGCCATACCGGCACCGGCAGCCGATCCTCGCCGTACAACTGGTCGAGCACGTGATGCGCCACCGCGTCCCGCGGCGGAAACACACTGACCGGCACGACTCGGTACTCCTGGTCGAACCCGATCAGGTCCTCCGCGAGCAGCTCGGCCAGGAGCGCCGCCGCCAACCCGATCGCCACCACCCGCCGCGGGATCAAGAGGTGGCCCGAGCGTTCGTGATGGCTCAACATCCAGTAGTCGGTAGCCGCGAGGGCCGCGGGCGACCGGTACGCGTGCGTCATCGCAGCTCCATGTTCCTGCCGCGGCGAAGCGCCGACTCTCCGCAGCGGTGAATGGGACGTCGTGGGTGGCGCCGAGGCGGGTGGGCCTTGCCGAACGGGCCGCGGGAGGCATGGGGTCCGTGCGACGCCGCACCCGCCCCGGGCCGGCTCTGTCGGTCGGCCGCCGAATGCATGTGGCTGGCGGCGGCGTTCGCGATGACCAGTTGATCAGGAGTACGCGAGCCGGGGAACCATTGATGCTCGTGAACAACGGGAACGCTGCAGACGTCCGCATGAAGTCCGTGAACACGTCGCCCGGACGCACTGCTGGCCGAGGTCAGCGACGAGAATGGAGTGGTGCGGGTACTGGTGTTGGGCGGTTCGTGGTTTGTCGGCCGGGCCGTGGTCGAAGCGGCGGCGACTCGAAGTCACGATGTGACGGTGTTCAACCGGGGCTTTACTCCAGCAGCGCTCCCGGTCGCGGTGCAGCGCATCGCCGGGGACAGGGAGTCAGCGGCTGATGTTCGGACGCTGGCGCGGTATGGGCCCTGGGACGTCGTCATCGATGCGAGCGGGAGCATTCCGGCAGTGGTCCGGCGGAACGCGCAGGTGCTCGCCGACGTTGCGGAGCATTGCGCGTTCGTCTCAACAATCTCGGCCTACCGAGATTGGCCGCACGCCGAAGTGGACGAGGACTCTGCGGTCTGGGACGCCACTGCCGACGATGACCCGGGTGTGCGCCGCTGGGATCCCGATGCGTACGGTCCGCTCAAAGTCGGATGTGAAATCGCCAGTGAGGAGGCGTTCGGGGCGCAGCGGCTGCTCGTGCTTCGGCCGCACGTGGTGCTGGGCCCCTACGAGTACGTGGGACGACTGCCCTGGTGGCTCGGCCGGATGCGACGAGGCGGCCAGGTCGTGGCGCCGGGCCCGGACCGGACGATCCAGCCGGTCGATGCGCGCGACCTGGCGACATTTCTGCTGGATTGCGCCGAAACGCTAAGGTCAGGGCGGTTCAACGTGGCGCCCCAGCCGCAGGCGGCCACATACGGCGGAATGCTTCGGGCGTGCATCGACGCGACCGCCGGGTCTGCCGAACAGCCGGTGGAGCTGGTCTGGGCCGACGAAGATTGGCTCATGGGCCAGGGAGTCACGCAGTGGACGGAACTGCCGCTGTGGCGCAACGCCGCAGCTCCGTGGGGTATGAAAGTCGATCGTGCGCACGCCGCCGGGCTGCGATGCCGGCCAATCGCCGACACGGTTCGTGACACGTGGGCGTGGCTGCGGGACGGCGGTCGTGCCGTGGAACATGAGCGGCTCGCAGAGCACGGGATCGTACCGGTCAAGGAGGCGGCGATCATCAGGCGGTGGCTCGAACAGGTCGAAGGAGTGCGCCGGTCAGGGCCTTCGTGAAGGCCCGGTTGATCGCCGGGTCACGTCCGGAGACGTACGGTTCCGCTGGCTCGTATCCGAACTTGGCGAACAGCTGGAGCGCGGCCGTGTTGCGAACGCCGGTCTCCAGGATGGCGCGGCGCGCGCCCGACGCGACCGCGGCATCCTCCAGGCAGGCAAGCAAGGCGTTGCCGATGCCCCAGCCGCGAGCGCCCGGAGCCACAAACGTCTTTTTCAGCTCGACGGTGGCGGTCGCCCGGTCGTACCAGCGCCACCCGCCGCACCCGACTGGCCGGCTGTGCCGGTAGGCGACGAAGAAGAATCCGTTCGGCGGCATGTATTCGTCTGGTGCGAGGCCGACGGAGTCAGCGAAGCCGTATCGGTCCTGTTGTTCCTGGTAGAAGGCGGCCAGCAGCCTCGCGGCGTCGGGGTGGTCGACCGGGCATCGGACGAGGGAAGCCTCACCGGCCGGCTCCGCACAACTCGCCGGTCCGGGGAGATCGGTCGTCATACAGTTGATAATGCCTCATCGAACTGCGGAAGAAGCTCGGCGACGACCGGCGAACGGGACCTGCGCGCCAGTGCAGGCCGGAGTTGCCGCAGGTAGTTGCGCCCACGCGGCGACTGCACGACCGGTAGAAGGCCGATCCCGGTTCGCAGCGCGTCGACCGCTTCGGGCAAGTCGCCGTTGATCAGTTGGGCCCGGGCCAGGAAGGTCGTGTGCAGCAGGGCCGACCGGGCGTACGCAGGGTGCCCGGCATCGCTGGGCGCGGTCATCTTCGCCACCGAGTCGGTGAGGAGTCCGATGCCCTCGGAGAGCAGCCGCTTGCGGCTCGTGGTGGTGCGATCGGCGAGCACCACCAGGCCCTGACCGGCTTCAGCGGCCAGCTGCATCGGATTGAGGTAGTACAGGAACGATGGCCCGTTGTACGTGCGTGCGCGTTCCAGCAGTTCGGCGGCCTGTTCGGCACAGCGGCGGTACCGGGCCAGGTCGCCGTCGGCGGCTGCCGCTGTGGCTTCCCGGCCGAGCAGGCGGGCCCGCAGTGTCGGGTCGGTGGTACGGCATTCCGCGGCGGCAGCCTCAGCGAGCCGCACGGCCTGGGGTCCATGGCCCGCGAACGCCGACACGTAACTGAGCATCCCGATGACGTTCGCTGCCCGGTCCCGCGCTTCGAGTGCCCGGCACACACCCACGCTGAGCAGCAGATACCGCTCGGCCGAACCGTAGCGGCTGGAGTCGAAGTGCAGCCAGCCGAGCAGTTGGGCGAGATCGGCAACGATCGCCAAGAGCCTGCGGCCGGTCGTCAAGTCGTAGTTGGCGTACTCGACGAGTTCCACGACGTTGCGCAGCTCGGCACCCACATAGCGCAGGCTGAGCGCGCCGCCGCCGTGCCGGTCGTCCAACCGGCGCAGCGCGGCAACGTGCGCTTCGATCAGGTCGACCTGCTCGGGTAGCACCCGCTCGCGACCGGCTCGGTTCCGGGCGACCAGGACGGCGCCCCGCAACTGGTCCAGGACCGCAGCGGTGAGATCCGCACCTGAGGCGTCCTCGATGGGACTGCGCGGTGTAGGTGCGGTCGTGGTCAGCCGGCTGAGTTCCCGAACGAGATCGTCGAGGTGCGTGAGTGTGTCCAGGCCAAGTGCCGCCGATCGTGTACCGGGAGTAGACCCGTGCGTGGGCCACAGTTGTTCGACGGTGACGGCGAACCCGAGCCGCTCGGTCAGCACGGCGGCAGCCGCGTCGGGGATGGGCGGGCGCGGCCGGAATCCCCTGTTGACCCATGAGTAGCCGGCGGTCGGGTCCAGTCGCAGGCGGTCCCGGCCCTGGCTGGACAGCCGCGCGTTGATCGCGTTCACCAGTAGGCGCGGTCCCCAGTCGGCCAGCCGCAGCAGGTCGGCCAGCGGTGTGGGCGGATCACTCATCGGTGCCTCCCGATCGATGTCATCGCACCGTAGCCGAACCGTGACAGCAATGCGGTGCCCGATTTAGCAGCGGACCGAAGTTCACGACGTTCACGGGTTGGTGTTCGCAGTTCCCGGTGTTCACCGCTGGTCGGCCTGCCTCGAACGAGCTGGCTGCTGCTGGACTCGATGCATGACGAGAGGGGCCGTCGACATGGCCGTGAACCAGACCCGCGAACGGCAGCTGTCCGAAGACGGGTACGGGCAGATGATCCGAGCGCTCAACCAGCTGCACTACGCCGGTGAGACCGACTTCTACAGCAACGCACCCCTGCGTCCGTGCGAGGAACGCCTCTTCGATCGATACGGCCGTAACGCGAACATCTTGGACGCCGGGTGCGGTGCCGGCCGGGTTACGAAGGCGATCACCGCGCGCGGTGGCCGGATCGTCGGCGTGGACATCAACCAGGCCGCCGTCGACGTCGCCCGGCAGACCTGTCCCGACGCCGAGTTCGTCTGCGCCAGCATGACCGACCTTCCGCTGCCCGACGAGAGCTTCGACCAGGTGTGGTGCCTGCGCTTCTCGTTCAATGCCCTGCCAACGCTCGCCGAGCGCATCGGGGCGTTGGCCGAGCTGTGGCGGGTCTGCGCGCCCGGCGGCTGCGTGCTGGTCGAAGCGTTCAACTGGCACTACCGGGGCCGGTTCGGGCTGGTGCGGCTCGCGAACGTGCTCGACCAATGGTCACGGCGGCTGCGCTGGCACGGCGACGGTGGGCAGCGCTCGACGCCGATCCCGGCGCGGGACATTCTCTACCTGGCGAACAAGGCCCATGGCGCCGCGCCGGGATACGCCCACCTCACCACGGTCCGCGAGCTGCTCCAACTCGCCGCCGCAACGAAGCTCGGCCCGCACGCCATCGTCACCAGCGAGGCGTCGCTGATGGCCGGTACGCTGGTGCCGGTTCGTCCGCGTCACGGCGGCTACTCGATGTGGCTCGCGGCAACGAAACCGGGCCGGCCGTCATGAGGCTGGTGGGCATCGGTGACCTCGGCGTCGAACTCCACCTCGACCGTCGCGCCCATCGCAGTGTCGGAGCGTTCGTGGACCGCATTTCCGACGAAGCTGCCGATTCGGCCAGCAGCTATCACCTGGTGGCAACGGCCGGCGAACAGGCCCGGCTCGTCATGGACCCGGACCGCAAGACCATGTCACTGACCCTTCCGCCTGCCCGAACCGAGCGTGAGCAGGCCACGATCGAGATCGGCCTGCTGCAAGCACTCGCCCGAGGCGTCGCCTTCCTGGAAGCAGCCGACCCGCAGGCCGCGATGCCGACCGCACTGCTGCACGGCGGCGCGGTCATGATCTCCACCGACTGTGCGATCGCCGTGGTCGACGGCGGCCGCGGTCAAGGCAAGACGTCACTCGCGATGGGACTCGCCGCCCGGCACGGACAGCTGATGGTTGACGAGTTCGCATTCGTCACGATCGCTGGCCAGAGTGTCACCGTGCTGGCTGCACCGCAATGGCCGTGGCACGTCCGCAGCGACATGGCAGCGCACCTCGTACCCGGCAACGTCGACCGCCGGTTGCTGTTCGCGGGAGACTTCACGGGCATCGCCACCACGGCGGTCAAAGCCGCCGCCGTGCGGATGATGCTGATCCCGGATCGAGGACTACCAGCTGGTGAGACCGTAGACGTCTCCCCGATCGAGGCGCGCCGACTGCTGCGCTGTGCAGTCACCGACCACCTGCGCAAGCTCGTCGATCCGCGCCTTGATCACGTCTCGATCTTCGACTCCCCCGATCACCTCGCCACCGCCGATGGTGCACCCTTGCACACCCGGCCGGCCGTCCTCGTGCACGACGCCAAGCGGGTACTCGACGCGCTTGTGACCGTGCCGGTCATCCGGGTCGGCATCGGCGCCCCGGCCGACCTACCCATCAGCGTCACCGCCGCCAGCGCCCGGTGTATGGAACTGCTGGCATGACACCGCCTTTGATCCTGCTCGCCGGTACCAGCGAATCCGGCAAGAGCAGCGCCGGGAGCCACCTCGCCCAGCAGCGCCACGCCCGCCGCATCAAGATCCGGTCCATCCTCGCCGAACTGAACACCGGCCGGCCGGTCACCCACGAGGGTGTACCAATGCGCGAAGGCTTCGACCACCAGGAGTTCCTGGAGCTGGTACGTCGGCTGCCCGAGCCCGGCGATCCACGCACACTGGTGATCGAGAGCTTCATCGACGCCGAACTCGCCGAAGCGACCAGACGAGCCTGGGCCGGGGCGGCTCGCGTAGTCTTCATCACAGCGACCCGCGCCAACCGCATCGCCAGGCTGACGGCAGCCGCTGGGATCAGGCCGGACGAGGCCGCCGCCATCATCGCGCAGAAGGACGCCCGGAAACGGGTAGCCGAGCAGTGGCCGCGGTGGCGTTCGATCGCGGACGAATGGATCGACAACGACGGCGACTACGCGGCCTTCACAGCCAGGCTCGACGCCGTCATAGCCAGAGCAACGAGCGGCCCGAACACTGAGGAGATGACGTGATCCGCCAGTACGCCTCCGCCGGGGCGATCGTCGTGACCACGGACCTGCACCGACCCCGCACCCTCCTGCTGGACCAGGTGCGCGCCACCGGCGAACGACAAACGGTCGCGGCGAAGGGCCGGCTGGAGCCGGGCGAGGCACCGCTGGCCGCCGCAGTGCGCGAGGTCGCCGAGGAGGCCGGCCTCCACCACACCAGCTACGCCGGCTATCTCGGCCAGCAGGCGTACCGCTTTACCGACAACGACGGCACCCCGGCCGCGAAAACCGTCGACTGGTTCCTCTTCGCCGCCGACGACACCAGCACCCTCGCCCGCCGGGAAGAAGGCTTCAGCGCCGCCCGCTGGGTCGACCTCGACGCCGCCGGCCACGAGGCCAGCCATGCCGGATTCGGCGAGTACCTGTACCGCGCTGCGGACATCATCGCCTGGCGGCAACATCGCCCGTTGGCGTTCAGCGCCCTGCTCGACCGGGCGATCCGGGACGTCGCCGACCACGCCGCAGCGCTCCTCGCCGACCAGCCGGAGGCAGGCATCGGCGTGTGCGGCTCAGCCGCCCGCGGCGACTACGTCGAAGGCTGGAGCGACATCGACCTGATCGGCTGGGGCCTACCCGCCGCCGCGCCGCTCACCGCCGCGCTGACGGACATGGTCAACGAGATCGGCGCCCGCCATTGCACGAGGGTCTCGCTCCACCTCGCCGACGAGCGCGGGCATGACGTCCGGTCCGCGGGGGCGGTATACGACATGAAACTGCAAGCCGCGCTCCGCCGTGTCGGCATTGACCTGCCCGTGATCGCCGGCGTGGCCCCCGCGATCGCCCCCGAGACTGTAGACCTGCACCGCGGCCTGCAGCTGTTGCACCGTCTCGCCACCGACGGCGACGTCCGGTTGAACAACACCCGGCGCCAGCTGTCCCTCGCGTGCAGCATGGCGCGCACCATCGTCACCAACCATGATCCGGACGGTTCGCTGCGCCTACCGGAGGTTGTGCGGACCCTCGAACAACGTTGGCCGGGCAGCCAGCTCGGCGCCCTACTCAACGACTACGACGCCTTCCGGCGAGCCGGTGCCGAACCGGCCGGCACCGCCGTCGACCTCGCCACACGAGTCCCCGACGCCCTCGCCGAAATGCTCGACCTCGCAAGCTCCGACACCGCCGCCACCACGTCACCGACCGGGTGAGCGCTCGATGCCGGTCGTCTTCGTTGACGGCGTCGACGGTGCCGGAAAGACCACCCTGATCCAGCACCTTGCGCGAGCGCTACCCGCCCAGTCGGTGCACATCGCCGATCCGCTCTGGCATTACCTGCCAGCGGTCACCGACGCAGCAGACTTCGGCCCCTGGGTCACCAGCACTCCTGCCGAGGAGGTCGCTGCGGCCCTTATCGACGCCTGCATCCACCGCCTCGACCACATCCGACGCCACCTCGGATCGGCCGAATCCGGCAACGTAGTCCTCGTCGACCGGGGACCACGGACAGTCGCTGCATCAGCCCGAGCGCACCTGGCCACCGGACGCTCAGTCAATGCCGCCTACGATCCTCACCCCGCCATCGGACGGTTGAAGGCGGCCGTAACGCAAGCCGCGAACGCCACCGCTTGTATCTCGGCCGAACTCCGCGTCACCAGCTACGATGCCATCCTGTACCGCCTCGGCTCCAGCGAACGGACCGATGTTCGGTACCTGCACTACCTCAGGACATTCCTGCACCACTTCGAGACCGACCCATCGTGGCTCGGCGTCCAGCGGATCGAACTCGACGCCACCGCGAACATCACAGTCAACGTAGAAACCATCCGGAAGGCTCGTTGGCTCGCGGTGCAGTGAGCAGTTCGGCTACCCCGCTGCAACCTGGACCCAGGCCGACCCGGGCCACACGCTCCCGTCGAGCTACGAGTACTTCGACGGCGACGCGTACGTGGCGGCCGACGGCACCCACGTCGCGGCCTCCCCGCGCCACCGGCCGCAGCAGTGGTTCACCAGCCGCGACGGCGCCGCCTACCGGGCCGGGCGCCCCGACGGGCTGGGCGAGAACCTCAACGCCACCGGCGAGCACCCGCCGGTCGTCGCCCGCCCCGGGTTCTACCTGGCCTTCGACGACGAGGCCATGTACCGCTCCGCGGACGGGCTGCACTGGACCCGCATCCCGATCAAGGCGCCGTAGCCACCCCTGGGCGCCCGGGTCCGCTCGCCGCGGGCCCGGGCGTTAGGCTGACGTATGTCGATGCTCGAGACCCTGGGCGTGCTCGCGCACCGCGGCGGCCTGATCGTCGAGCACCCCGAGCTGACCGTCGGCGTGGTCCGCGCGATCTCCCGGCCGACCGGCCTGGAGCTCGAACTGCTCGCCCGCCGCCCGATCGACCGGCGCGACGCCCTGCGGCGCCAGGCCGACATCCGCGCCGGCCGCACCGGCCCGCCGCCGGCCCCGAGGCGCCTGCTGCCCGCGTTCGACGAGGGCATCGACCTGCGCGTGGGCTGGCTCGACGACACCGGCCGCGCGCACTGGGAGTTCGGCTCGTGGGAGTCCAGCAGCGACTACGACGGGTTCCGCCTGCGCACCCGGCTGCAGTTTCCGCCGCGGTACTCGCACGTGCCCGTCGCCCTCGCCTGGCCCGAGATCGGCTTCCCCGAGACCGTCGTGGACCTCGCGCTGCCGGACCGCGCGACGGTCGAGCGCGGCAGTGTGTCGATCTGGGACGCCCCGCTGGACACCGCGATCCCGCCGTCGCCGCTGCGCTACCGCGCGGACGGCACGATGCTCGGCGAGCCGCGCGTCGAGGCGGGCCGGATCGTCGCCGAGCCGCGGGTCCTGCACCGCGGCGAGGACGCCGCCGTGGTCCTGACCCGGCTGACGGCCGTCGCCGGGGTGCTGTCCCTGGAGATCGTGAGCATCGCCCACGGCGAACGGGCGCGGGCCGCCACCGCCGCCGACTTCCCGCCACGCGAGGCGCATGTCGCGACCGGCGCGTCCGTCGCGACCCTGGACGGCCACGCGGCGAGCCGGGCCCGGCCCTACGCGGCGTCGTCCGCGGGCGGCGCGACGGCCTTCCAGTCGCGGGCCGAGTTCGCGCTGCCCGCACCCGCGGGCGACACCCTCACGCTGCTCGTCGCCTGGCCGGCCGCCGGGCTCGCCGACGCCGTCGCCGCCGTGCCGGTGCACGGGGCCTGAAGCGGGCCACGGCGCGCTCGCCCGGGCGGTAGCATGCCGCCGTGACGACCGAAGCCGCCCTCGCCGAGCCGGTTCCGGCCGGGCCCGGCCCGGCGCCGAAACGGTGCACCGGCGACCGGCGGGCGCTGAGCGGGCTGCTCGCGCTCTGTGCCGTGCCGATGACGATCTCGGCTCTCGTCCATCGGTACACCCGCATCCCCGACGGCGACGAGCCGCACTATCTGGTCATCAACGAGTCGCTGCGGCGGTACGGGTCGATCCACGTCAAGCGCGTCTACGACAACTGGGAGTTCAAGGCGTTCCACCCCGGCCCGCTCGACGCGCACCTGGCCGCCGCGCCGCACCAGACGCTGCCGTGGCACGGGATCGGCGGGCCGCTGCTGTGGCACGTGCCGTACGTGCTCGGCGGCCGCCTCGGCGTGCTGCTGTTCATGGTCGCGGTATCGCTGCTGACCGTCGCGAACGTCTTCTGGCTCGTGCGCGGGCTCGGCCTCGGGCGGCCGGTCGCGTTCCTCACCGGCCTGGGCATCGGGCTCGGCTCGACCGTGCTGACCTACACCGCCAAGGCCTTCGTGGAGCCGCTGGCGGCGCTGGCGGTGCTGTACGGATTCCGCGTCCTGACCAAGGAAACCCTGCGCGTCCGCGATCTCGCGCTCGCCTCGGCCGCGCTGGGCACGCTGCCCTGGGTGCACAGCCGCTTCATACCGCTGGAGGTGCCGCTGGTGCTCCTGCTGGCCTGGCGAATCCGCCGCGACGGCGCCCGGCACCGGCTCGCGCTCCTGGCACCGCTGGGCGCGCTGACCGCGGGCCTGTTCACCTACCTGTGGCTCGTCTGGCACAGCCTGAACCCGTCGATCAACCAGGCCGGCGACACGTCGCTGCTCTTCGGGGCCGACCCGGCCACCAACCTCGTCGGCGTGCTGCTGGACCAGGAGCACGGCGTGCTGTTCTCCTACCCGATTTTCCTCTTCGCGCTCCCGGGCCTGATCCTCGGCTGCGCGGGCGAGCACCGCGGGCTGCACCTGCGCCTGCTCGCCGTCATCGGCCCGTACTGCCTCGTTCTCCTGACCTCCCCGGGCTGGTGGGGCGGCTGGGCCCCACCGGCGCGCCTGTGGGCCGCGGTGCTGCCCATGTTCGCCTTCCCGATCGCGTACGCCCTGCAGCGCGCCGCCCACTGGACGACCACGACCTGGGCGGCCGTGTGCGTGCTCATCAGCGTCGGCCTGGACACGCTGTGCCGCTTCAGCCCGAGCAACGGCTTCTCCGCGGACTTCGGCTACCTGGTGCCGCTGCGGGTGCTCGACGACTGGACGGGCTGGTCGCTCACCGCGCTCCTCCCGGCCTGGCAGACCCGCAACGCGGCACCGTGGCCCTTCGCGTGGTGGGGCCTGGCCACGCTCGCCTTCACCGCGGCCCTCGTCATCGCCGCCCGCCGGCACCGGCACCCCGGGTCCTCGGCCGGCGCCGCCCCTGGCCCAGGCCTCGTAGCGCCCGTCGACACCCTGGGCCTGCAGCCGGCGTCCGGCGAGGCGGCCGACGGCGCGTACGTTTCGCACGCGGGTTCCTGACCGGAAGGGGAACACCGGGCGCGGCCGCACTCGCCTATCCTTCGGCGGACCGACCTCATACCCCCTCCGAGGACTCCCGTGAAGCTGTTACCCCGGCGCCGAACCGCGGCGCGAATCCTCCGTACCTTGGCCGCGCTGATCCTCGCCGTGCTCGGCAACGCCCTGTTCGCAAGCCGCGCCGCGGCGGCGGACGGCGTCGACCTGCACCCTGTCGTCACGAGCGTGACGTTCGGTCCGGGCAGCGCCGTGGAAGTCAAGCCCATGCAGCTCACGAATGCGGGGCCGGTGAAGGCGACCGGCGTCGTGCTCACCATCGACCTGGTGACCGAGTCCGGCCCGGCGCCCCTGCGCTTCGTCGCGGACCGCGGCGGCTGCAGTTACACCGGTGACACGCACGTCGCCTGTCCCATGCCCGACGTGCCGGCCGGCGCCACGATCGACGCGCCACAGCACGAGCTGTACATCCTGGCGCTGGAAACGCACCCAGTGCCCGGACCCCCGAACCCGGCGCCTATGCCGGCGCACCTCAAGGTCAGTCTCTCCGCTGCCGAGCCGGAGCTGAACCCCGCCGACAACACCGTCGACTCGCCGAGGATTCTGCGGACCGTGACGGTCGGAGCCATGGACTGGTTCGTGTCGGCTCAGCCGGTCGACGGCAAGGTCGGCGACGTGGTCCAGGTGCCGGTCAGCGTCCAGAACAGGGGCCCGGGCGGCTACCCGATGGGCCAGATCGTCACCCATGTCGTACTGCCGGAGGGCGCCACCTTCTGGGACAAGAATCCGGACGGGTGCGCCGACGCGCCGTCCGGCCGGGAGCGAGTGTGCGCGTCGCCGGTCTACAACGAACAGCCTGACGAGCACCCGTCCACGTTCTACATCCGGGTCAAGATCGTGAGCCCGATCGTGACGGACGGCGAGATACACATCGGGAGCATGGGCGGTGACCTCAAGCCCGCCGACAGCACCTCGAAGATCGTGATCAACGTCGAAGGGGTTGTACGGCCCACGCCCACGCCCACGCCGTCGGCCTCGGCTTCGCCGGGCGCCTCGGCCGCACCGGGCCTGGCGGTCACCGGCGACCGGACCGCGCTCGTCGTCGTCATCGGCGCGGCCGTGCTCACCGCCGGCGTGGCACTCGTGCTCCTCGGCCGGCGGCGCCGCGTACGCCTCGAGACGCCGCGCGACTGATGATCATGGTGGTCCCGCCCACCGCGGCGGGACCACCACACCACCTCAGGACCGGGTGGGCGGTGTCCCGACGATGCTCGCGAGCGGCCCGGCGAGGGCGTCGACGTCCACGATGCGGGGCTCGAACGGGTCGGCGCTGGTTGCGACTCAGGCGAGGCCTGCCGCGGCCCGCCACGAGGAGCGCTCAGCGGGCAGGCGAAGCCGCGAAAACGTCCGGTCCCAGGCCTGGGCGTCGTGCGATGCGAGGTAGCGGTGCTGCGGTGACAGCGCCCGGAAAATCGCGCTGCCTGGCGGGATCGTGCCGGGCGACCGCCGCGGCGAGCCGGCGCTGCGCGGGCGTGGCCGTGGACCGCGAGGGCAGGCCATCCGGGAAGACCACGCGCAGCGCAGGTACGGCTCGCACAGCGCGCCCGGCTTCGGGTACGCCTCGCCGACGTCGGGCAGGAACTCGGTCATCGCCGGCTTCAGGTCGATGACCGGGGTGCCCGAGACCGCGTCGAGGCCCACCACCGTCAGCTCGCGGCCGTGGACGGACTCGACGGCGCAGCAGGTCACGCCGATGCGGTTCGGCCTGCGGGGCCCCGGCCCGCGAAGATGCCGACCGGCGGGGCTTCCACCCGGACAGCGAGCTGCGCGAGCTGTCCGCCGAGGTCATCTGGAGCGCCCTGCACGGCATGGCCGTCCTGTCCGAAGGCGGCCGCATCCCGCCCGGCGGGCAGGCGGAACGAGTCGGCTTCCTCATCACCCGGTTCGCCGACGTCCGGTAGCCCGGTCGTCGCGCACGCGTCAGCGGTGGTGCGCCGGCGGCGCGGCGGGCTCCTCCCAGGGGACCGGGGCGTCGCACGGGGCCGGGCGGCCCGCTCGGCGCGCCGCGGCGCGCAGGCGGTTGCGGGACGTGTCCCACGGGGGCAGGCGGGCGGTGTACGCGCGCAGGCGGGAGCCGTCCGGATCGGTGGCGTCGTAGCGCTGCCACTGGGCGGTCAGGAACAGGAAGGCCGGGAGGTCGCGGCGGTCCTTCGGGGTGTGACCGGCCGCCGTCACGATCCGGGTCGCGTCCGGGTCGCCGTGGATCGCGAGGGTGCACAGGTACTCGCGGGCCTGGGCCTTCGCCTGGTGCAGGGCCTCCGTCGCGGCGGTGCGGGCCGCGGCGGGGGCGTGCTCGTCCAGGTGCAGCAGGACGTCGACGGTCCGCCGGGCGCGGTCGGGGCGGGCGAAGGCGGTGGCGTGGCAGTACGCGTACAACCGGCGCCCTTGCGGGTCGAATGCCGTGAAGTCCTGCCACTGCCGGGTCGCCAGGAGGAAGAAGGCGGCCTCGTCGGGGTGTTCGGGGCGCAGGCCGGTGGTGACGACGGCGGCGAGGGCGGCCGGGTCCTCGTCCAGGGCCCGCTCGCACAGGGCCTCGCGCGCCGGGCCGGGCGGGAGCGACTCCAGGACGCCGTCGCACGCGGCGCGAACGGCCGGCGGCCACGGGTGCAGCAGGGTGTCCACCAGGCGCTGCGGGTCCACGTCGTGCGGGCGGCCGGCGAGGACGAGCAGCACCGTCCGGTCGGGCGGCCCCTCGGCGGCGGCGCGGGCCGCGTGCGGGTTGGCCAGGGCCAGGCCGAAGTCCAGCGTGTCGGCGCCGTGGCGCAGGAGCGCCTCGACGAGGGCCGGGTCGTCGGTCTCGCGCAGGAAGGCGGCCAGCTCGGGGCGCGTGACGAGCTCGCCCGCGGCCGGGGCGGCGGCGACCGACAGGCCGGTCAGCAGCCGGGCGGGCGCGGTGTCGTCGGGGGCCAGCAGGAAGTCGAGCGCGGCGGGCGGCACCGGGGACTCGGCCCAGATGGCGTGCCAGACCGGCTCCGGGTCCGCGCGCCACAGGTCCGCCAGCGCGGCCGTCGCCGCCGCGGCCCGCCGGCGGCGCGGGGACGCCATGAGCCGCAGGAGGTCCGGCGCCGAACCGGCGGCCGTTCGCGGCACCATCCCGAACATGGGTAGATGGTGCCGCAAACGGCCGGTTCAGCGCAGGCCCGTTCAGCCCAGGTCGACGCTCGGGTAGAGCGGGAACGGGGCCAGCAGCTCCGTGGCCTGCTTGCTCACGCGGTCGGCGAGGGCGGGGTCGAGCTGGTACTTGGCCTTGGAGCCCTCGGCGGGGGAGGTGCCGGCGAGGACGGTGTGGATGAGCTCGGCGATCTGGTCCATCTCGGCGACCCCGAGGCCCCGGCTGGTCAGCGCCGGGGTGCCGACGCGGATGCCCGAGGTGTACCAGGCGCCGTTCGGGTCGCTCGGGATCGCGTTGCGGTTGGTGACCACGCCGGAGTCGAGCAGGGCCTGCTCGGCCTGGCGGCCGGTGAGCCCGAACGGGTGGACGTCGATGAGCACGAGGTGGTTCTCGGTGCCGCCCGAGACCAGCTGCACGCCCCGGGAGAGCAGCCCCTCGGCCAGCGCGTGGGCATTGTCGACGATCTGCTGCGCGTAGGCGGCGAAGGAAGGCTGGCGGGCCTCGGCGAACGCGATCGCCTTGGCGGCCATGACGTGCGACAGGGGACCGCCGAGGACCATCGGGCAGCCGCGGTCGACCTGGTCGGCGAGCTCGGGCTGGGCCAGCACGGCGCCGCCGCGGGGGCCGCGGAGGCTCTTGTGCGTGGTCGTGGTGACGATGTGGGCGTGCGGCACCGGGTTGAAGTCGCCGGTGAAGACCTTCCCGGCGACGAGGCCGGCGAAGTGGGCCATGTCGACCATGAGGGTGGCGCCGACCTCGTCGGCGATCTCGCGGAGGGTGGCGAAGTTGACCTTCCGCGGGTAGGCGGAGTAGCCCCCGACGATCACGAGCGGCTTGAACTCGCGGGCGGTCTCGCGCAGGGCGGCGTAGTCGATCAGGCCGGTGGCCGGGTCGACGCCGTAGCTGCGCTGGTCGAACATCTTGCCGGAGATGTTCGGCCGGAAGCCGTGGGTGAGGTGGCCGCCGGCGTCCAGCGACATGCCGAGCATGCGCTGGTTGCCGAACGCGGCCCGAAGCTCCGCCCACTCGGCGTCGGTGAGGTCGTTGACCTGCCGCTTGCCGAACTTCGCCAGGTAGGGCACCTCGACGCGGTCGGCGAGGATGGCCCAGTAGGCGACCAGGTTCGCGTCGATGCCCGAGTGCGGCTGGACGTAGGCGTAGGGGGCGTCGAAGAGCGCCTTGGCGTGCTCGACGGCGACGGCCTCGACCGTGTCGACGTTCTGGCAGCCGGCGTAGAACCGGCGGCCGATGGTGCCCTCCGCGTACTTGTCGGAGAGCCAGTTGCCCATCGCGAGCAGGACCGCGGGCGAGGCGTAGTTCTCGCTCGCGATCAGCTTCAGCGACTCGCGCTGGTCGGTGAGCTCCTTCGCGATCGCATCGGCGATCCGCGGCTCAACGGCGCGGACGGCCTCCAACGCGGCACGGAATGCAGTCGACTCGGCGTTCAAGAAAACTCCAATAAGCGGGGCACCGGGGCGGTCAGCTCCATCGTACCGACCGCCCCGGATCAGGTATTACGAGGAGAAGGACCAGAGCTGGCAGGTGTTGTTCAGCCACATCCACATCTGGACCTTGGTGCCGTTGGCGGTGCCGCAGTTCTGGTCGTCGAGCACCATGCCGCTGTTCTCGACCACGAGCTCGTAGCGGCCGTTGCCCGCCGGGATGACGGCCCACTGCTGGCACGTGTTGCCCAGCGACTGCCACAGGTTCGTGGCGGTGCCCAGGGCCAGGCCGCAGTTGACCGCGTCCAGGACCTTGTTGGCGTTCACGTTCGTGATGGTCCACTTGTTCGGGCCGACGTTGGTGAAGCGCCACTGCTGGCAGGAGTTGCTCAGGTTCTGCCACATCTGGATGCCGGTGCCGTTGGCCGTGCCGCAGTTGACCGCGTCGAGGAGCTTGCCGCTGGCCAGGTTCGTCAGGCGGTACGCCGCGCCGTTCACCGGGAACGTGACGCTCTTGCTGTAGCCGACGGAGACGATGTTCGACTGCACCGAGCTCTCGGTCGCGTCGGACGGGTACCCGCTGGTCATGACGCCCTCGAAGAAGGAGCCGACGGACCCGTTGCTGTTGTCGCCGCCGATGCCGAGGATGATCGCGCCCTGCTTCGTCATCGGCATGTAGCCGGACTGGGTCGGCAGGGAGCCGTTGTAGCGGGTGGCGAGGCCGCCGGACTGGGCGTTGCCGTCCTTGATGGCGTACGTCGTCGTGCCGTTGTTCTTGAGCATGGCGGTCACGAACGCGCTGTTGCGGCCGGTGTTCGCGGTCCAGGAGCCGTTGCCGCCGGCGAACAGCCCGTTCTCGAGGTCGGCGGCGACCCGCGGCCCGGCCGAGCACGGCGAGAACCAGCACAGGTTGCCGAAGTAGATCGCGTCCATGTCGCCGTTGCCGGTGTCGTTGTTGTTCGTCTCGGCGTTGCCGTAGTCGAAGCAGCACCGGTCGTTGACGTGCGTGCCCTCGGTGACCATGTAGAGGCCCTCGGGCTGGCTGCCGGTGGCCACGCCGTTGGTGGTGTTGTTGCGGTAGCCGTTGCCGGCCGAGATGTAGACGCCGTAGACCTTGTGGCCGCCCGCGGACACGGGCAGGGCCGCGGCGTTCGCGCCCTGGTCGGCGGTGGGGTTCGCGCCGCCACCGGGGGCGATAGTCAGGTCGTTGTGCCGCGAGGTCTGGTCGTAGATGCGCACGATGGTGCAGTACGTGCCGGAGCAGAACGAGTCCTGGGCCGCCGCGTTCGCGTAGCCGCCGGCGCTGAGCACGCCGATGTTGGACGTCGCGCCGTCCGACCAGCGCCGCACCTGGTAGAGCGAGCCGTTGTACGAGCCGAACAGCGCTCGCGTGGTGCTGTGCGCGGCGACGCAGGGCGTGCCGCCGCCGGCGTAGATGTCACACGGCAGCGTGCCGGCCGCCTCGGCGGTGCCGGGCAGGGCGACGAGCGCCGCGATGCCGAGCACCGCCGTGGCGGCGCCGGTGAGGAGCCTTTGCAGGCGCATGGGGAAGCCTTTCGGGGTGTGGGGAGCGTTGCGGGGGTTGTTAACGCTCACATCGCGCTCCGGACCGTGGCGGCGGCCGAGCGAGCGCGCCCACGAGTGTTACCGCTAACATTGATGGTGTCAAGTACGTGCGCCGGCCGTGCGCGAGGGACCCACCACCGGCGGCGGGTCCCTGATCACCACCTAGGTCACCACCCAGCGGCGGCTACTCGATCGGCTGGGCGATGTCGCAGCACAGGTCGTCGGGGCCGGCGGCCATGAAGTCGGCGAAGTAGACCTCGCGCGGGGAGCCGAGCGGGACCTCACCCTCCCGCTCGGTCCACGCCTGCACGGCGTCGTAGGCGGAGAGGATCTGCGGGAAGGCGACCTGGGCCTTGGTGATGCGGGTGTACGCCTCCCGGTGCGCGGGCTCGACCCGCGTCGCGGCCTCGACCGGGCCGTCGCCGGGCGCGATGGGCAGGCAGATCTCGACCGGCCCGTCGGACTCCTCGTTCACCGCGCCGTGGTAGATGATGAAGCACGGCCCCGCCATGCCGTCGCCGTGACCGGCGGCCGCCTTCAGCAGCCGCCCGATGCCCTCGTCGATCCATGCCGGCAGCTCCTGCACGCGCACGTGCCGCTGCTCCGTCAGGACCAGCTGCTCGGGCACGTCCCGCACCTGGATGTCGTACATCGAGAGATCCCCTTCCTCGCCGAGTAACCGGATACGCAGGTGGTTCACGAGCTCGCGCCGGGCCGCGGCCCGGTACTCCTCATCGGTCCAGAAGGCGTCGAGGAGCGCGACGGCCTGGGCCGGGTTCCGGGCCGGGTTCCGGGCTGAATCCGCCGCCACGATCGCGGTGATGCGCGCCAGCGGCATGTCGAGCCGGCGCAGGCGGGCCACCAGCCGGGCGGTGCCGAGCTGCCCGGGGCGGTACCAGCGATACCCCGTCCGCTCGTCGACCAGCGCCGGCACCAGGAGGCCCTGCTGCTCGTACAGCCGCAACGCGCGCGGCGAGAGCCAGCTGCGCCGCGCGAAGACCCCGATGCTCAGCAGGTCGCTCGTGTCCACCCCGAAACCATGCGCCTTGACCCCGGGTGAAGGTCAAACACGCAGGTCCGCCGCCACCCCGTAGTGGTCGGAGAGGTACACCGAGCGGCCGTCCGGCAGCGTGACCGCGTCGTCGGTGAGGACCAGCTCGCAGGAGGCGGTGACCGGGCCGCGCAGCAGCACGTGGTCGAACGCGGGCGGGTCGGGCCACTGCGGCGTGGGCCGGTAGGTCGGGCGCTCGTCGCCGGCCATGGCGTCGCGGAGCCCGGCCTCGGCGCAGAACCGGGCGAGGGTTTCGGCGTCGCGGGGCAGGTTCAGGTCGCCGGTGACCACGGCCGGTACCGATGCCGGGATCGCGGCCAGGGCGGCGGTGAGCGCCGCCAGCTCCGCGCGGGCTACGGCGCTGAAGCGGTTTTGCGGCGACCAGTCGTCGTCGCGGTTGGCCGACAGGTGCGTGTTGACCACCGCGAACGGCCCGGCCGCGGTGTGCAGGAGCGCGACCTGGGCACCCTTGCGCATCAGCAGCTCCGGGCGCAGCGGGCGGGTGAGCGGATAGCGCACGAACCGCCGCTCGGCGATGGGCCGGCGCGACAGCAGCACCAGCCCGCCCTTGACGAGGGTTCCGCCGGTGTACTGCCGGTGCGGGAACGACCCCGCCAGCCGCGCGAGCAGTCGCGCCATGCCGGGCGCCATGACCTCCTGGAGGCACACGACGTCGTAGTCCGAGCGCTCCAGCAGCGCCCCGATGGCCTCCATGCGGGGCCGCACGTCGCCCTTGAACAGCGCGTTGAAGGTGAGCAGCCGCAGTTCCACGTCACGACCCGTCGCGTTGGGCAAGGTTGACGGGCCCACGCTAGCGGCCGCGGGCGAACACCGTCAGCCGGGCCAGCGCCACCGGGGGACCTCGCGCAGCGGGTGCAGCTCGTCGTCCGTCGTGGCGTGCGAGTTCTGCGCCGCGACCCGCGAGCCGAACTCCACGTGCGTGCGCAGCGCCTCCCGGAACGGCTCGTCGTCCGGCAGCCCGGCCTCGTCGGCGGCGCGCAGGTACAGCTCGACGAAGCGGGCCCGCTGGGCCTCGGTGATGCGCAGGCCGCGATGGGCGGCGATCAGGGCGTCGAAGCCCATGGTGCGGCTGAAGGTGTCGGGGCCGCCGAACGACTCGGCGTCGAAGTCGGTGAGGTGGGTGACGTGCTGCGGGCGGCCCGCGCCGAACAGCGGGCCGAGCACCGGGTCGGCCAGCACGCTCGCGTAGAACACCGTGACGAACCGGTGCAGCGCGGGGTGACCGCCGGCGTGCTCGTACAACGTCTCGCGCTCGGGCATGCCCCCAGCTCAGCACCGCCGGGCCGGGGCCGTCCAACACCCGTTGCCGCCGCGGCTACCACCATCGGTTGTGGGCCCGGGCCGGCAGCCAGCCGTCGCCGGGTTCCCAGCGGCCGGCGGCGGCCAGGAACGCGAGCAGGGCGTCGCGGCCCGGGTGCGCCGGGGCGTCGGCGGCGACCACCGCGTACCACGGGAACAGCGGCACCGGGCGCAGCGGCACCAGCCGCACCCCGTCCCCGGCCGGCACGCCCCAGCCGGGGTCGTAGAGGCTGACGTCGCCGGGCCGCGCCGCGATGCCCGACACGAGCACGTCCACGCCGAGGTTGACGCCGTCGGTGCGGACCGGCACGCCGAGCGCCGCGGCGTACTCGGTGACGAACGCGGCCAGCTCCGGGCTGCTCGCCTCGAACGGCATCCAGAGCCCGCCGCCGAGGTCGGCCGCGTCGAGCACGGCGTGGCCGCCCAGCGGGCCGGCCGCGTTGACCAGCGCCATCAGCGGCGTCAGGGTGACCGGCCGCGCCCGCAGCCCGTCCGGCAGCCCGCCGGGCAGGCTGGCCACGTTGCCCAGCGCCACGTCCAGCTCGCGGCGGCGCACGGCCGCGAGCGCCTGCACGAGATGGCGCCGCATGCTCAGCTCGACGGCGGCGTCCGGATGCCGGTCGGTGAACCGGCGCACCAGGCGCAGCGGCTCGTGGGCGTGGCCCCAGACGTCGACGCGCAGCGGGCCGGCCGCGGCGCCCCGGGCCGCGCGCAGGGCGGCGTCCGCGGCGTCCAGGAGCCGCTGGGCCGCGGGCAGGAAGCGCCGCCCGGCCTCGGTCGGCCGCACCCCGTCGGGCAGGCGGACGAGCAGCGGCCCGAGCCGCTCCTCGAGGCGGCGGATGCGCTTGGACAGCGCCTGCTGCGAGAGGAACAGCTCGACGGCCGCGCCGCTCATGCTGCCGTGCCGGGCGGCGGCGACGAACGCCCGCACCTGCGCCAGATCGAGGTCCATGCCATCGGCAACCTACCGCAGCGGCGCGGCGGCTACGGCAGCCCCACGACCTTGCCGGGATTGAAGAGGTTCAACGGGTCCAGGGTGCGCTTCACGGCCTCCTGCATCGCCAGCACCGCGGGCGCGAGCTCCTGGCGCATCCCGCCGCGCTTGAGCAGCCCGACGCCGTGCTCGCCGGTGACCGTACCGCCGAGCGAGATCGCCGCCGAGAGCATCTCCTCGAACGCCGCCTGGGCCGCGGCCCGCGCCGCGTCGTCGCCGATCGGGGCCAGGATCAGCGGGTGCAGGTTGCCGTCGCCGGCGTGCGCGATCGTGGCGATCGTGGTGCCGTGCCGGGCCGCGATCTCCTCGATCGACGTCAGCATCAGCGGCACCCGCGACCGCGGCACGCACACGTCCTCGGTGAGCACCGGCCCGAGCCGCTCCAGCGCCGGATAGGCCAGCCGCCGCGCCGAGAACAGCGCCTCCGCCTCGAACTCGTCCGTCGACTGCTCCGCCCACTGCGCCCCGGCGTCGCGGAACACCCCCGCGACCGCCGCGGCCTCCTCGTCGCCGGCCCGCCCCGGCGTGTCGAGCTGGGCGAGCAGCAGCGCCGCCGCGTCGGCCGCGATGCCGAGGTGCTTCCACTCCTCGACGGCCCGCAGGCACGTGCGGTCCAGCAGCTCCAGCGCGGCCGGGAGCAGCCCCGCCCGCGTGACGGCCGCGACCGCCGCGCCCGCGGCGACGACCGAGTCGAACGCGCCGACCACGGTGCGCGGCGCCTCCCGGCGGGCCGGGCGCAGGCGCAGGGTGACCTCGGTGATGACGCCGAAGGTGCCCTCGGAGCCGGTGAAGAGCCCGGCGAGGTCGTACCCGCTGACGCCCTTGGTCGTGCGCCGCCCGAGCCGCACGACGCTGCCGTAGTCCCCGGCCGGCCCGCCGACGACGGCCTCCAGCCCCAGCACGTAGTCGCGGGTGACGCCGTACTTGAGGCAGCACAGCCCGCCCGCGTTGGTCGACACGTTCCCGCCGATCGTGGACCACGGGGCGCTGGCGGGGTCGGGCGGGTACCACAGCCCGTGCTCGGCCACGGCCCGCTTCAGGTCGTCGTTGACCACGCCCGGCTGCACGACCGCGACCATGTTCTCCGCGTCGATCTCCACGACGCGGTTCATCTTCGACAGGTCCAGGATCAGCCCGCCGTCGACCGCGTTGGCCCCGCCGGACAGGCCGGTCCCGGCGCCGCGGGGCACGATCGGCACCCCGCGCTCGGCGCACGCGGCGACGATCCGGCTCACCTCGGCGGTGCTGCGGGGCCGGACGGCGGCGACCGCCTTCCCCGCGGGCGCCCACTCGGCGTCGTCCCGCGAGAGGCTGGCGAGCACGTCCGGGTCCTCGATCACGTCGAGGCCGCCGAGCAGGTCTTTCATCCCAGGAACTCCAAGATCGCGGCGTTGGTGGCGTCGGGCTGGTCGAGGTTGGCCGCGTGCCCGCAGTCCGACAGCGTCACGACCGACGCGAGGGGGTTGGCGGCCGCGGCGGCGGTCGCGTGCTCGCAGGGCCAGAGCTGGCTGTCACGGCCCGCGATGAACAGGCTCGGGACCTCCATGCGCGCGATGACGTCGCGCCAGTCCTGCTCGGTGTGGCTCTGCAGCAGCGCCCGGCGCTCGGGCGTGCGCGGGTCGGCGAACGCGGGCAGGCCCCCGAGCGCCTCGGCGACCTTCGCGATCCCGGCGGTGCGGGGCTCGCGCAGGCCGCGCCCGGTGTCGGGGATCCCGGCGTCGAAGAACGTGCCCACGTTCGCCTTCGTGAGGCCGTAGAAGCCGTGCTCCCAGCCGTCGCCGTTGACCATCCGGGGCGTCTGGTCGATCGTCACCACGGCGCCGACGCGGTCGCGGCCGAAGAGGTCGTAGCAGGCCCAGATCGCGCTCGCGCCCTGCGACCCGCCGACGAGCACGGCGTCGTCGAGGCCGAGCGTGACCAGCAGCTCGTGCAGGTCGGCGCCGTGGCGGGACAGGCGCTGGCCGTGCGCGGGGGACTCCGAGCGGCCGTGCGAGCGGCGGTCGAAGCCGATGGTGCGCAACCCGGCCGCGGCCAGGGCGCGCCGCTGCAGCTCCCAGCTCTGCAGGGGCGCGCAGAATCCGGCGACGAGCACCACCGGCCGCCCGGTCCCCTCGTCCTCGTAGTGCAGGCGGACGCCGTCGGTGGTGGTGAAAGTCGGCATAATCCCGAATCTACAGACGTTCGGCGCGAAGCGATCGGGGAGCGAACGATGGACGATCTTGCGGCTCTGGCCGTGCGCACGATGCCCGCGCTCATGCGGCGCGTGCCGCTCACGCCCGCCCGCGTGCTCGGGCGCCTCAACGCGCCCGTGGAGGAGCCGGCACGCCCCTGGACGCGCGCGCCGGAGCCGGCCGTGGACGCGCTGACGGCGGAGCGGCTGCTCGGGGCCCTGGAGCGGTTCGTCGCCCGGCAGGACTGGGGCGTCGAGGAGGACCTGCTGACGGGCGTCGAGCGGCCACCGGCCGGGCACCGGTACGCCTTCGTCAGCGCCGGCGGGCACGAGAGCGAGGCGTTCGCGGCCGCCCGCCTGCTCGACGGGCTGCGCAAGGGCACCGCCGGGCGCGTCGCCGCGCTGGTCCGCGGGCTCGCGACCCATCCGGGCGTCGCGCCGTTGCTGGCGGTCGACGGCGGCGACGAGGCCGCGATCGCCGCCGCGCACGGGGCGGCCCACCTCGCGCTGGCCGTCGCCGTCGCGGGCGCGGTCGTGCACCAGGTGGAGCCGCCGGCGCTCGTCGACCCGGCCGCCGCCACCGTCGGGCTCGGCCTCGGCGCCGCGTCCGCGCTGCTGCGCGACGCGCCCCTGCCCGCGGCCTACGCCGGGGCGCTGCTGGCCAAGATTCGCCAGGAGTACCTGCTGCCCCGCCACATGTCCGGCTCGGTCCAGGTCGAGGCGCACCGGTTCGGCCTGGCCGAGGGCGACCCGCCGGATCTCGCGGACTTTTCCGCCACCGGCCTCGTCAGCGGCGGCGACGGCGGCGCGGTCGTGCGCACCGGGAGCGCGCAGGGCCACGTGCGCGTCGAGCTGGCCGTCCTGGCCGGGCCCCCGGCGGGGGTCGAGGACGACTGGGAGGAGGCCGCGGAGGTCAGCTGGCGCGCCCTCGAGGGCCGGGCGGCGCTCGGGCACCTGGGCCGGCAAACGCCGCCGTGGCCCGGGGACTACCGGCTGCGCGTCTACGCCTGCGGGCGCGACGAGGCCGAGGCCGGCTTCGAACGCTACAAGCTCGTCGTCTGGGCCGCGCCCGCCGCGCCCCCGCTCGTCCTGCGGCGCACCGACCGGCTCGGCCACCGGCTGCGCGGCGAGCCCGAGCCGCGGCGGGCGCCGCGCCCCGAGCACGCCTACCGGTGGCTGCACCGCAGCGAGCTGGAGGTGGCCGCGACCGTCACGATCGTCACCGGCGCGACGCTCGCCGAGGTGGTGCGCGCGTTCGGCGCCGACCCGGACCGGCCCGAGCCGATCGCGCAGGACGCCACGGACCACCTCATGGCCCTCGACGCCGGCGCGGCCGTGCTCGTCGTGGAGAACAACGGCTACCTCGGCTCGCGCCGCGGCGTGCTGGAGGCCGCGTCGGCCGGCGGCCGGGCGGCGAGCATGTACTGGAACGTCAACGCGGTCACCCGCCTCTCCTTCGCCGAGCGCGGCCGGCTCATCGCGCAGCACGAGCCGTGGGGCCGCGAGACGTGGCCGCAGGAGCTGGCCGCGGTGCTCGACGGCATCGACTTCGCCTCGTCCGGGGAGCGCCCCGGCAAGGGCCTCGCCGCGGTGGAGCGGTTCACCGGCCGGGGCATCACCGCCGGGGACCTCGCCGCGATGCGGGCCACCGGCGTCGGCTATCGCGTCCATGGCTAGTGGGCGGTGAAGCCGCCGTCGACCGGCAGCGTCACGCCCGTGATGTAGGCGCCGGCGTCGGAGACGAGCAGCAGCAGGGCCCCGGCCACGTCCTGCTCCCGGGCGAGGCGGCCCAGGGGCGTGCGGGCCTCGTACCGCCGCACGAACGACGCCGGCTGCGTGCCGTCGGCGAGCCCGCCCGGCGCCAGGCAGTTGACCCGGATGCCGTGCGGGCCCAGCTGGCACGCCAGGTGGCGGGTCAGCCCGGCCATGCCCGCCTTGTCGTAGGCGTAGAACAGCGGCATGGTCATCGCGGTGCCCTCGTACAGGCCGAAGTCGGGCCCGGTGATGCCGTAGATCGAGCCGATGTTCAGGATCGCGCCGCCCGAGCCGCGCTCGACCATCCGCCGGGCCACGGCCTGGGTCGCGAGGAACAGGCCGCGGGAGTTCGCGGCCGAGGTCGCGTCCCAGTCGGCGGCGGTGGTGCCGAAGAGGTCGCCGCCCTGCCGGTGCACGGCGTTGTTCACGAGGACGTCCGCGTCGACGCCGCCGAGGCCGGCGATCGACTCCGGGTCGGTGAGGTCGAGCGCCAGGCCGGAGGCGGCGAGCCCGTCGGCCCGCAGCGCCGCGGCGGCCGCGTCGGCCCGGTCCCGGTCGCGCGAGGTGACCACGACGTGCGCGCCGGCCTCGGCCAGGGTGCGGGCGATCGGGGTGCCGTAGAGGCCGGTGCCCCCGGTGACGACCGCCGTGCGCCCGGCGAGCGAGAAGATGTCCAGGACGCTCATGCGAGCAGCTCCTCCAGATCGGCGCCGTGCGGCAGCGGGCCGGGGCCGGCCAGCGACGACAGGGCGTGCACGTCCTTCCAGCCGGCGCCGGTGGCGACGAGCACGACCCGCGCCCCGGCGGGCAGGCGGCCCGCGTCGGCGTCGGCGAGGAGCCCGGCGAGGGCGGTGGCCCCGGCCGGCTCGACCGACACGCCGAGGCGGACCAGGCGCGCGTGGGCGGCCGCGACCCGCTCGTCGGTGACCTCGGTGAGGTGCCCGCCGGAGCCGGCGACGGCGGCCGGCACGTCGTCGTCGAAGAGGGTGGCGACCTGCAGGCCGGAGATGCCGGTGGTGCTCGGCTCGGTCAGGACGCCGGGGCCGCCGGCGAGGGCGTCGCGGACCGTCGGGCAGCCGCTGGGCTGGACGGCGACCAGCCGCGGCACCGCGCCGCCGAGGTCGCGGTAGCCGCGCCACACGGACGCGTAGAGGCCGCCCCCGCCGATCGGCGCGTAGACGTGCGTGGCGTCCGGCGCCTGCTCGGCCAGCTCGTAGGCGATGGTCCGGGCGCCGTACATGATCTCCGGGGCGTACCGGCCGCCGGTCAGCAGCGCCAGCCAGCCGTGGCGCCCGGCGGCGGCCCGCACCTCCTCCGCCACCCGGAGCGTGGTGCGGGGGTCGTGGCCGAGGCCGTCGGTGAGGTGCACCCGCGCCCCGGCGGACCGGATCTGCACCAGCTTCTCGGGCGGGGCGGTGGCCAGCGCGAGCAGGATCACCGGGCGGCCGGCCCGGGCCCCGTAGGCGGCCGCGGCCGCGCCCCCGTTGCCCGACGAGGTGCCGACGACGCCGCGCAGCGACCGCTCCCGCACCAGCGACAGGGCGACGGCGGCGATGCGGTCCTTGAACGAGCCGGTCGGGTTCAGGTGCTCGGCCTTCACGTGCACCGTGACGCCGGCCGGCAGGCCGAGCGCGTCGGTGACGTCGAGCAGCGGGGTGCCGCCCTCGCCGAGGCTCACCGCGTGGCGCGGGTCGCTCAGGGGCAGCCGGTCGGCGAAGCGCCAGATGCCGGGCGGGGTCACGCGACGACCCGGGCCGGGACGGTGGTGCGCGGCAGCGTGGTCACGTCGACCGGGCAGACGCCGGGCGTGGCGACCTCGATCGCGTGGGCCGCGTCGGGGAAGGCCGAGCGCCACGCGACCGCGCCCTTGGCGACGATGACCGCCACGGTGGCCGGGTCGATGCCGACCGACGTGAGGTGCTCGCGGTGGAACGGCGGGGTCGCGCGCTCGGTGACGACGATCCGCAGCCCGGCGGTGCGCAGCACGACCGTCGTGCCCATCTGGAACGTCTGACCGGTCATCCACGAGCCGGCCGTCGTGTAGGCGCCGTCGGTGACGCCGACGATCTCCGCGGTCAGCTCCACGGGGCTGCCGTGCCGGGCGTCCGCCTTCGCCCCCAGCGCCGCGGTGATCGTCCCGCCCGGGCCGATCCCGGCCGCGGCGCGCGCGACCTCGGCGTCGGCGATCACGACCACCGCGTCCGGGGCGCCCTGGGCGAGCAGCTCGGCCAGCAGGGCCGTGCCGTCGCCGGGGCTCCCGCCGCCGATGTTGTCGGCCACGTCGGCGAGCACGACCGGTCCCGGCGTCGCGAGCGCCTCGCGCACGGCGGCCCCGGCATCGGGGCGCTCCACGGCGAAGTCCTGCGCCTCGACGTCGGCGACCGTCTCGTTGGCGACCCGGGCGGCCGCGTCGGCGAGGTGCGCGTCGGCGACGACGAGCACCCCGATGCCGGCCCGCTCCACGTCGCTGTACGCGAACCCGGGCGTCAGCGAGACCCGGGCGCACCCGGCCGCCGCGGCCCGCGCGCGGGCGCGTTCGAGCAGCCCCCGCATCGGCTCGGCGTCGGTGGACTGGGCGAGCGGGCAGGTGAGCAGCGGCGCCTTGGCCAGGGTCGTGCGCAGCGCCCGGCCGCCCAGGACCTCGGCCAGCAGGGCGGCCGCCTCCCGCCCGCGCTCCCACATGTCGACGTGCGGGTACGTGTCGTAGGCGAGCACGACGTCGCAGGCGCCGACGAACTCGGGGGAGGGGTTGGCGTGCAGGTCGAGCACGGCGGCGACGGGCACGGCGCCGACGATCGCGCGGACGCGCCGCAGCAGCAGCGCCTCCACGTCCGGCGTGCCCTCGGCGACCATCGCCCCGTGCAGGTTCAGCAGCACCCCGGCGAAGGGCGCGTCGGCGACGTCGGCGGCGAGCGCGGCGGTGAGCCGGTCCAGCAGCGTGGTGAGGGTCGCGGCCGGGGCGGGGCCGCTGGGCCAGGCGCCGGCGGAGTACACCGGCACCGGGTCGAGCTCGGTCGCGGCCAGGAAGCCGCTGATGACGGAGCGGTCGCCGTGGTGGTGGCGGCGCACGTCCTCGCCGTCGACGAGCTCGAAGGCCTCGAACGCGGCCAGGTCGGCCGGGTTGGGGCCGTACGTGTTGGTCTCGTGCCACAGCCCCAGCACCGCGACCCGGGGCGGGGTCATCCGGCCTCGCTCCGCAGGGCGCGCTCGAACCGGCTCAGGGCGTCGGCCAGCTCCTGCTCGCCGTGGGCGGCGGAGACGTACCAGATGCCGCGCCCGGCGACCCAGATCCCGTGCTCGGCGAGGACCCGGCCGAAGCGGGTGTACCGCGCCAGGTCCAGCGACTGCAGCGAGGCGTGGTCGACCACGGTCGTGTCCGGCCGGTCCCCGGCCCGGAAGGACACGTGGAACGCGGCCGGGAGCCCCTGCACGTGCAGCGGCACGCCGTGACGCTCGCCGATCGCGCGCAGCCCGGTCATGAGCGCGGTGCCGTGCTCCTCGACGGTGACGTACGGGGTGCCTTGCCCCAGCACGTCCATGGTCGCCGACACCGCGGCCGAGGCCATGACGGAGGCGTTGAACGTGCCCGAGTGGTTGACCCGGCCGTCGCCGAGCAGCTCCAGCAGCTCCCGGCGCCCGGCGATGGCCGCGACCGGCCAGCCGCCGGCCACCGCCTTGCCGTAGATGGCGAGGTCCGGGGTGACGCCGAAGCGCTGGGCGGCGCCGCCGAACGCGAGCCGGAAGCCGGTGACGACCTCGTCGAAGATGAGCACGGCGCCGTGCTCGGTGCACAGCTCCCGCAGGCGTTCGAGGAAGCCGGGCCGCGGCGCGATCGCCCCGCTGTTGCACATCATCGGCTCGAGGATGACCGCGGCGATCTCGCCCGGGTGCGCCTCGAACCTCGCCCGCAGCGCCTCGGCGTCGTTGAACGGGGTGACGATCCAGTCGGCGAGATACTGCGGGGGCTGGCCGAGCGAGCCGGGGCCGGACCCGTCCGGGCCGTGCGCCATGAGCACCGTGTCGAGCCAGCCGTGGTACTGCCCGGCGAACCCGATCACCTTCCGGCGCCCGGTCGCGGCGCGGGCCAGCCGCAGCGCGCCCTGCACCGCCTCGGTGCCGGAGACGCCGAGGCGCGCCATGTCGGCCCAGCCCACGGCGGCGAGCAGCTTCTCGACCGCCTCGACCTCCAGGGCGTGCTGGGCGCCGTAGACCATGCCGCGCGTGACGGCCTCGGCCACGGCCGCGTTGACCTCGGGGTGCGCGTGGCCCAGGAACGCGGGTCCCTGGCCGAGCAGGTAGTCGACGTACTCCTTGCCGTCGACGTCCCACAGCCGCGGGCCGCGGCCGCGCGCGAAGAAGGTCTGGGCGGTGGGGAGCCGGACGTTGGAGTTCACGCCGCCGGGCAGGATCGCCGCGGCGCGCTTGACGAGGTCGGCGCTCATCGCGCGTCCTCGCCGGCGGGCGGGATCCACAGCACGGCGTCGACCTCGATGTCGAAGCCGGGCAGGGCGACGGGGACGGTGGTGCGGGCCGGCAGCGGGGCGCTGAGGCGCTCGGCGCAGATCGCGTTCCACTCGGCGAAATGGTCCAGGGTGCTCAGGAAGCAGCCGAGCCGCACGGTGTGGGCGAGGCTGGTGCCGGCGGCCTCGGCGAGGGCCGCGATGTGGTCGAGGACGGTGCCGGCCTGGTCGCGGAAGGCGGGGCCGGCCATGGACCCGTCGGGCCGGAACGGCCCCTGTCCGGAGACGAACAGCAGGTCGCCCACGCGCACCGCGGGGCTGTAGGGCCCGGCCACGGGACCGATGGCGGGACTTGTCACGGGCGTTGGGTACCGCACGAACACCACCGTTTCACTAGCTGCAATTGATGTTCCGTTTCGACACCCTGCCGCCCCGCCCCGCCTCCCGTCAACCCCTCAGCCCGCGAAAGATGATCTCGTCTCCCGTGTCCCGCCTGGCGCTTCGCGGCTCGCCGCCGCGTGCGGCCACCCCGGCGCGCGGCCGGCCCGGCGTCAGCGGGGCACGGCCCGGGCCGCGTCGGCCAGGGCGGTCATCTGCTTCTTGAGCAGGTGCGCGATGCGCTGGGCGTCCTCCGAGGCGAACCGCGACGCGGGCGCGCTGAGGCTCAGCGCCGCCGGCACCGCGAGGCCGTCGACCGGCACCGCGACGCAGCGGCCGTCGGGCTGGTTCTCGCAGTCGTCGAGGCCCCAGCCCCGCTCCGCGGTGAGCTTGACCTCGTTGAGGAACACGTCGATCGACGTGATCGTGTCGGCGGTGAACACGGGCATGCCGGTCTGCTCCAGGATGGCGCGCAGCCGGGCCTCCGGGATCTGCCCGGCCATCACCTTGCCGGTCGCCGTCGAGTGCAGGCAGGCCCGCTCGCCCCGGCTGGCCGCCAGGCGCACCCGCCGCTCGCTCTCGACCACCTCGACGTGCACGACCTCGATGCCGTCGAGCACCGCGAAGTTCATCGTCTCCTCGAACCGGTCCCGCAGCTTGACCAGGGGCGGCAGGACCGCGTCGCGCAGGGCGGCGAGGTAGTCGAAGCGCTGCGGCCGGAACGCCAGGCCGAGCCGGTAGCCGCCGTCGTCGAGGTCGCGCTCGACGTAGCTGCGGGCCTCCAGCGCGGAGAGGTACCGCAGCGTGGAGCTCTTCGGCAGCGACACCGCCTCCGCCAGTGCGGCCAGTGACATCCCCGTCTCCGGCTGTTGCTGCAGGGCGTCGAGCAGGTCGCACACCCGGTCGACGGCGCGGATCGAGTACGCCGCCCCGCCGCCCTGGCCTGCGGCGTCGTCGTCTTGCATGGATTGCCTCCCCTGTTGACGGTCCGCTCATTGTGCGCTGCCCATCGTGTACCAAGCCTGTTTCGAGCATTGACATGATCCACGCGGACGACTAGAAGGTATACCACGTGCTAGAACGACAGTTTCATTCTCGTCGCTATATTGCCGGCGCCGAAGGGAGCCACCAGTGCCCGAGGTCGTCCCGCCCCTGATCACTCCGCTCACGGCCGCCGGTGCGCCGGACCTGCCGTCCCTGGACCGGCTCGTCCGCCACGTGGTCGCCGAGGGCGCCGACGGCGTGCTCGTGCTCGGCTCCACCGGCGAGGGCGGCCACCTGCTGCCGGCCGAGCAGGAGGCCGTCGTGGCCACCGCCGCCGCGACGGGCCACGAGATCATGGCCGGTGTCCCCGCGCTCAACACCCGCCAGGCCGCGGAGCTGGCCGCGCGGTTCGCCGCCGCGGGCGCGCACACCCTGCTGGTCCCGCCGCCCTCGATGTTCCCCCTCGCCCCGGTCGAGCTGGCGGCCCACTTCGCCACCGTGGCCGAGGCGGGCGGACGCCCGGTGATCGCCTACCACGTGCCCTCGCGCGTGCCGAGCCCCGTCGGCCCGGCGCTGCTGGCGGACCTGGTCGCGAAGGGTGTCCTGGCCGGGGTCAAGGACAGCTCGGGCGACCTCGGCGGCCATCGGGCGGCGGTCCTCGCGGTCGGCCGCGACGCGCCCGGCGTCCGGCTGCTCACCGGCTCCGAGACCTGCATCGACGCCGCGCTCCAGCTCGGCTTCACCGGCGCCGTGCCCGGCCTGGCGAACGTGTTCACCGCCCTGCACCGGGCGCTGGCCGACGCCGCCGGGCGGGGCGAGTGGGCCGAGGCGCGCCGGGTGCAGGACCGGCTGGCGTACCTGCACCGCATCTACGAGGGCCCGCACGGCGAGGCCTCCTTCACCGCCGGCGCGATCGGGGCGCTCAAGGCGGCCCTGGTCGAGCTCGGCGTGATCGAGACCGCGACCCTGAGCGCCCCCTTCGTCCAGGTGGGCGCGGAGGCGGCCGGGCACGTCCGCGCCGTGCTGCGCGAGGCCCGCGAGGAACCGCGGTGACCTGGCCGGCTCCGGTCCGGCTCACGCCGCGGGTCACCCTCGTCGGCAGCGGCACCCTCGGCTTCGGGCTCACCGACGCGCACGACTCGCACGTGTACCTCCTCGACGGCGGCACCGACGCGGTGCTGGTCGACGCCGGCTGCGGGCTGGCCGCCGACCGCATCGCGGCGAACGTGCGGGCCGTGCTGGGCGCGCGGCCGGTGTCGCGCATCCTGCTCACCCACGCCCATGCCGACCACGCCGGCGGGGCCGCCGGACTGGCCCGGCTGCTCGGCGCGACCGTGCACGCGCTCGCCCCGGCCGCGGCCATCGTCGCGGCCGCCGACGAGGACGCGTCCGGCCTGCGCACCGCCCGGCGGGCCGGCGTCTACCCGCCGGACCTGCACCCGCCCGCGGTCCCCGTCCATCCGCTGGACGCGCCGCGGATGTCCGTCGGTGCGCTCACGCTCGAGGTGCACCCGACGCCCGGGCACGCCGCCGGCCACACCTGCTTCTCCTACCGCGACGCGGGCGTGCGGGCACTGTTCAGCGGCGACCTCGTGTTCGCCCGGGGCCGGGTCGCGGTCCTGGCCACGCCCGACACGGACCTGGGCGAGCTCGCCGCGAGCCTGCGGGCCGTGCGGGACCTCGCCCCGGACGTGCTCCTGCCCGGCCACGGCGCCCCGGTGCTGCGCGATGCCCGCACGCACCTGGACACGGCGGTCGGGCACCTCGATCGCGGCGCGCTGCCGCCGGGGCTGCTGCCGTGACCGCCCTGGCCGGCAAGGTCGCGGTCGTCACGGGCGGGGCGACGGGCATCGGGGCCGGGATCGTCGCGCGGCTCGCCGACGACGGGGCCGAGGTCGTGCTCGGTGCCATCGACGAGGCCGAGGCGCGACGGGCCGCGACCGGGCTGGCGGCCGACGGGCGCACGATCCATCCGGCCGGGGCCGACCTCGCCACGGCGCAAGGGTGCCGGGCGCTCATCGACGCGGCGCTGCGGTACCGGGGCCGGATCGACATCCTCGTCAACAACGCCGGGATCACCGGCCCCGCGGCCTCCGCGCGGTTCGAGGACTACGGCGACGACCGGCTCGACGCCGTGATCGACGTGAACCTCAAGGCGCCCTTCCGGTGTGCCCGTGACGCGGTACCGCACATGCCCCCCGGCTCCGTGATCGTCAACATCACCAGCGTGGCGGCGTACGCCGCGCAGACGGACGCCTCCGCGTACGTCGCCGCGAAGGCGGGCCTGGCCGGGCTCACCCGCGCGCTGGGCTTCGAGCTGGCCGCGCGCGGCATCCGGGCCGTGCACGTCGCGCCCGGCGACATCGTGGTGCGCCCCGGCGGCCCGGCCCCCGGCGACGGCCCGTTCGACCGGCGCACCCCGCTCGGGCGCCGCGGCGACCCGGCCGACATCGCCGCGGCCGTCGCCTGGCTGTGCACCCCGGAGGCGTCCTACGTCACCGGCACCGGGCTGGTCGTCGACGGCGGCTGGACGGCGTACTGACATGCGGAGGACGACACGATGCTCATCGGCGTGAGCGGGCTCGGTTCGATCGGCCGGCAGCACCTCGCGGCCTTCGCGCAGCTGCCCGGGGTCCGGCTCGTCGCGTTCGACCCCGATCCCGGCCGGCGCGCCGCGGCCGAGGCGCATCCGGCGGTCGAGCGCGCCGTGGCCGACTACGCGGACCTGCTCGACGCCGGGCCGGGCGCGGTGGTCATCGCCGGACCCGACCACGTCCACGTGCCGCAGCTGCGCGCCGCCGCCGACGCGGGCGTGCCGCTGCTGGTCGAGAAGCCGGTCGCGGCCGGCCTCGCCGAGGCCCGGGACGCCGCCGCGCACGTGGCGCGGGCCGGGACGCCCGCGCTGGTGGGGTACGTGCTGCGCCACCGGCTCGTCGTCCAGCGCACCCGGCGGCTCCTGGCCGCGGGCGAGGTCGGCGAGCCGGTCGCGGTCCACGTCATGCTGGGCGCCTACGGCACCATCGAGGCCGCCGTGGACCGGTTCGGCACCCCCGAGCCCGACCGCCTCTACCGCGACTACTCCCACGAGTGGGACTACCTGCGCTGGTGCTTCGGCCCGATCACGCGCGCCTTCGCGGCGGCGCGGACGGTCGAGTCCGTGCCCCACGTCGAGCGCCCGAACTGCGTCGACGGGCTGCTGGAGTTCGCCTCGGGCCTGCGCGCCACGTTCCACCTCGACTACCTCGAGCCCGTCGGCACCCGGACCGTGCAGGTGCTCGGCACCGGCGGCGCCCTGCTCGCCGACTTCGGCCGCGGGAACATCACCACCCGGACCAGGACCCGCACCGAACTGCACGAACTGCCCGAACCGCCGGCCGCCGCGCTCGCCCGCCAGGCCGCCCACCTCGTCGCCGTCGCGCGGGGCGAGGCCGAGCCCGTGGTCACCCTCGCCGACGGCGTCGCCGCGCTCGCCGCGTCCGAGGCCGTCCGCGCGGCCGCCGCGACCGAGCGGTGGCACGCCCTGTCGTTGCCGGATTGAAACGCGCGTGCCGCATGACTCCCGCGCTCCGATCTTGACCCCGATACCACCACGGTCTACATTCCCAAAAAATAAAACGCACGATTCACTAGATGAAACGCGGGAGGCTCGGGTGACGCAGTTCCAGATTGCCGGCGTGGGCGTGGTCGTCGACGCGGTCCCCGCGATGTTCCCAGGGCTCACGCGCACGGGCGGCGGCGAGCTCGTCGCGTCGTTCTCGACGGTGCCGGACGGCTGGCCCGGCGGCACGGTCGGCGTGGTGCGCTCCGGCGACGAGGGCCGCACCTGGTCCGCGCCGCAGATCGTGGCCGCCCCCGGCGACGGGCAGGACGCGATCCTCAACGCGGTCGCCCTCACCACCCTGCGCGACGGGACGCTGCTGCTGCCGTACAACGGCGTCCGCTGGACCCCGGGGCTCGGCGTGGCCGGGCGGGTCATCTCGGCCCACCTGCTGCGCTCGGCCGACGGCGGCCGCAGCTGGACCGGCGGCGAGCCGATCGACCTGGACTTCCACAGCCCGGCCGTCTACGGCGAGATCGTCGAGCTGGCCGACGGCCGGCTGCTGTGGCCGGTCTGGGGCCAGCGCACGGCGGCGGAGCGGTGGCGCTCGGCGCTGCTGGTCTCCACCGACGCCGGCGCGTCCTGGAGCGTCGGCTCGACGATCGCGTTCGACCCCGACGCCCGGCTCGCGGGCGCCTACGCCTCACCGGAGGTCTCCGGGCTCGGCGCCGACGGCAACCCCGACGTCTCGGTCACCACGGACCCCGCGTTCCGGCCGCACAGCCCGATCGACGGGTTCAACGAGACCACGGTGCTCGACCTCGGCGCCGGGCGCCTGCTCGCGATCGTGCGCCAGCAGGGCATCGGCGGCGACACCACGATGCGGCTGTACCGCGCCGAATCCGCGGACGCCGGCGCGACGTGGAGCCCGTACGTCCCCCTGGGCTTCACCGGCATGTCCCCCCTGCTGCACCGGGCCGAGGACGGCAGCCTGCTGCTGGCCACGCGCCGGTGCGCACCGGAAGGCGGCGACGACACCCCCGGTGTCGAGGTGCGCCGCAGCCACGACGAGGGCCGGTCGTTCTCCGACCCGCTCCCGCTGGCCGACCCGCACGGGTACCGGTACACCGCCGAGTACCAGTGCGGCTACCCCGCCATGGCGAACCTGCCCGGCGGCGACGTCCTGGTCATCTTCTACAGCTTCGCTCCCAACCGGGGCCGCTACGTCGCGTGGAATCAGCTCCGGCTCGCGTAGACCCCCGTTGACCAGTCGTTTTTGACTCCTGGAAGGCTCATGATCATGCGACGACACACCCGCGCCCTGCTGGCCGGCCTCGCCGTGCTGGCCCTGGCGCTGGCCGGCTGCTCCGGCCCCAGCGGTGGCGACGCCGGCGGAAGCCGTGATGCGACCGTGCAGCTCTACCAGGCCCCGCGCGGGTTCAACCCGCTGCTGGCCTCGATCGGCCCCGACCACCTGATGGAGCAGCTGCACTGGGACTCCCTGGTCTCCGCGGCCGGCGACAGCACCTACGGCGCCCGGCTCGCCGAGCGCTCCGAGGTCAGCGCGGACGGCAAGACCTGGACCTTCCACCTCGTGCAGGGCGTGAAGTGGAGCGACGGGACGCCCTTCACCGCGAAGGACGTCGTGTTCACCTACAACCTCTACGCCAACCCGAAGAGCGGCAGCGGCTACGTCGGCAAGTTCGCGAACGTCAACGGGGCCAAGGCCTTCAAGGACGGCACGGCGACGAGCGTGGCCGGCTTCCAGGCGCCCGACGACAACACCTTCGTCATCCAGCTCGACCAGCCCAACGTCGCGTTCCTCGACGAGCTCGTCCAGCCGATCATGTTCATCCTGCCCGAGCACGTCGTCGGCAAGTTCCCGGTCGACGGGCTGACCAACAACCCGTTCTGGCGCAACCCGACCGTCGGCCTCGGCCCGTACGTCTTCTCCCGGTGGGTCACCGCCGACCAGGTCGAGTTCAAGGCCAACCCGAACTACCGCAAGAAGCTCGGCCTCGACCGGGTCTTCGCGCAGTACCTCACCACCGACGCCGCCATGGCCCAGCTGCAGACCGGCAAGCTGGACTACGCCCAGGTGGCCGCGCCCGACGCCAAGCGCGTCGAGGGGCTCAAGGGCGTGAAGCTGCAGCGGGCCGAGGGCCCCGGCATCTTCGCCCTGCACACCGCGGTCGACTCCGGCAAGCTCGCCAACCCGCTGGTGCGCCAGGCGATCATGTACGCCATCGACCGCGACGCCCTCGTCAAGCAGGTGCTCAACGGCGAGGGCAAGGTCGTCGACACGCTCGTGCACGGCCCGTCGTGGGCGGTGCCGTCCGGCCTCACGCACTACGGCTACGACCCGGCGAAGGCCAAGGCGCTGCTGGCCCAGGCGGGCTGGAACCCGGCGACCGAGGTGCGCATCGAGCTCACGCCCGGCCAGCGCGACCGCGACACCGCCGCGACCATCATCGCGGCGCAGCTCAAGGAGGCCGGCATCAACGCCAGGGTGCAGAACTACCAGGCGGCCGAGCTGTCCCAGGCGATCGGCAAGCGGGACTTCGACCTGCTGATCTCGTCCTACGGCCTGTTCACCATCGACCCGGCCTCGATGAACGCCCGGCTGTCGTGCGCGGCCGTCGGCGGCACGAACATCACCGCCTACTGCAACAAGGACCTCGACGCGCTGCTGAAGCAGGGCATCGCGACGAAGGACCAGGCCCAGCGCCAGCAGATCTACGCGCAGGCGCAGAAGATCGTCAACGAGCAGATGCCGATCCTCGTGATGTACGTGCCGAACACCATCGCCGCGACCAGTGACCGGCTCAAGGGCTTCCAGCTCAACCCGTCGGTCGTGGACGCCTTCTGGAACGCCGCGGACTGGTCGGTGAGCTGACCTCGCCCCCGACGGCCGCGTCTCGATAGGAGAGTGAACATTTGATCGCGTTTCTCGTCCGGCGCCTGCTGGTGTCCGCGGTGGTGCTGGTCGGCATCAGCGTGCTGCTGTTCGTCCTGCTGCAGCTCATGCCGGGCGATCCGGCCGAGATGATGATCGATCCGATGTCGTTCTCCGGCGACCGGGACGCGGCCGTCGCGCTGCGCCGCCACGAGCTCGGGCTCGACGCGTCGCTGCCGGTGCAGTACTTCCACTGGGTCGCCGAGCTGCTGCGCGGCAACCTCGGCTTCTCGTTCAGCAGCGGCCAGCCGGTCACGCAGGTGATGGCCGAGCGGCTCGGCCCGACGGTGTCGCTCATGGGCACTGCCCTGCTGATCTCGCTGCTGGCCGGCATCCCAATGGGGATCGTGGCCGCGCTGCGGCGCAACAGCGCCGTGGACTACGGCACGACCGTGGTGAGCCTGCTGGCCATCTCGGTGCCGAGCTTCTTCGGCGCGCTGCTGGGCATCTACGTCTTCGGCCTCAAGCTCGGCTGGGTGCCCACCAGCGGGATGAACTCGATCGGCGGCGGCGGCTTCCTCGACTCGCTGCACCACCTGGTGCTGCCCGCCTGCATCCTGGGCTTCGCGCTCGCCGGGCCCTACGTGCGCTACGCCCGGGCCGGCATGCTCGAGGTGCTCGGCCAGGACTTCCTGACCACGGCCCGCTCCAAGGGCCTCACGAGACGACGAGTCATCGGCCGCCACGCCCTGCACAACGCGCTCATCCCGCTCGTCACCGTGGTCGCGATCCAGATCCCGACGCTGTTCGCCGGGGCGGTCGTCGTCGAGCAGATCTTCGCCTGGCCCGGCATGGGCCGCATGGCGCTGGACGCCGTGCTCGCCCGCGACTACCCGATCCTGCTGGGCTTCGTGATGGCGGTGGCGGTGCTGGTCCTGCTGTGCAACCTGCTGGCCGACGTCGCCTACGCGCTCATCGACCCCCGAATCCGGCTGTAGGAGGCCCCCGATGACTGTCACGGACGTCCCGGCCCCCGCGGCCGCCCCGCCCTCGGGCGCCGGGCACGCCTCGCCCGGCCGGCTCGCCGCCCGCCGCTTCTTCCGCCACCGCCTCGCGCTCGCCGGGCTGATCATGCTCGGCCTGTTCGCGCTGGCCGCGATCGTGCTGCCCTGGATCCTCGGCACCGACCCGAACCAGGTCATCCCGACCGCGATCCGCCAGCCGCCCGGCGCCGGGCACCCGCTCGGCACCGACTCGGCGGGCCGCGACGTGCTGGCGCGGCTGCTCGTCGGCGGCCGGATCTCGCTGCTGGTCGGGCTCAGCTCCGCGCTCGTGGCCACGCTCATCGGGCTCGTGCTCGGCGCCGTCGCCGGCTACTTCGGCGGCTGGGTCGACGGCGTGCTGAGCCGCTTCGCCGACGTCGTGCTCGCCTTCCCGAGCCTCATCGTCATCATCGTCGTGGCCGCGTTCGTCGGGCCGAGCCTGCCGACGCTCATCCTGTCCATCGGGCTGTTCGGCTGGCCGACGCCGTTTCGCATCGTGCGCGGCCTGACGCTCTCGCTGCGCGAGCAGGACGCGCTCGTCGCGGTCGCCGGGCTCGGCGCCGGGCCGCTGCGCATCCTGCGCCGCCACGTCGTCCCCGTCGTCGTCGCCCCGCTGACCGTCGTGGCGACCCTGGCCGTCGCCCAGGCGATCCTGCTCGAGGCGACCGTGTCCTTCCTCGGCCTCGGCGTGCCGCCCCCGACCGCCAGCTGGGGCAACATGCTCAACGACGCCCAGTCGCTGACCATCCTCGAGACGATGCCGTGGCTCTGGCTGCCGCCGGGCATCGCGATCGCCCTGACGATCCTCGCCGTGAACTTCATCGGCGACGGGCTGCGCGACGCCGCCGACCCGAGGAGGGGCCGGTGACCGGGGCTCCGCTGCTGTCGGTGACCGGCCTCGTCACCGAGTTCGGCGTGCACGGCGGCGTCGTGCCCGCGGTCAACGGGGTCTCCTTCGACGTGTACCCGGGGGAGACCGTCGGCATCGTCGGCGAGTCGGGCTCGGGCAAGAGCGTCACCGTCATGTCCGCCCTCGGGCTGCTGCCGTCCACCGGGCGGGTCGTCGCCGGCCGGGCCGAGTTCGGCGGCCGGGACCTGCTGGCCCTGCGCGAGCAGGACCTGCAGCACGTGCGCGGCAAGGAGATCGGGCTCGTGTTCCAGGACCCGATGACCGCGCTCAACCCGGTGATGACCGTCGGTGCCCAGGTCGCCGAGGGGCTGCGCCGCCACCAGGAGGGCCTGACCCGCCGGGCGGCCGCGGCCCGGACGGTCGAGCTGCTGGCCGAGGTCGGCATCCCGGACCCCAAGCGCCGGGCGCGGCAGTACCCGCACGAGTTCTCCGGCGGCATGCGGCAGCGCGCGATGATCGCGATCGCGATGGCGAACCGGCCGCGGCTCATCATCGCCGACGAGCCCACCACCGCGCTGGACGTCACCATCCAGGCGCAGATCCTCGACCTGCTGCGCCGTGTGCAGGCCGAGACCGGGGCCGCGCTCATGATGATCACCCACGATCTCGGGGTCATCGCGGAGATGACGCGGCGGGTCATCGTCATGTACGCCGGCCGCGTCGTGGAGACCGCGGACGTCGACACCACCTTCCACGCCGCCCGGCACCCGTACACGCGGGCCCTGCTGCAGAGCCTGCCGAAGCTGTACCACCGCGTCGACGAGCTCCCCGCGATCGGCGGGCAGCCGCCGAACCCGCAGCACCTGCCGGACGGGTGCGCCTTCCGGCCCCGGTGCGCGCGCAGCAACGGCCGCGAGGCCTGCCTGACCCGTCCCGAGCTGTTCGAGACCGGCCCCGGGCACCGGGCCGCGTGCCACTTCCACGCCGAGGCCGTCGAGGAGGAGGTGCCGGCATGAGCGGTACGGAGCGAAGCGGAGGTGCCGGCGTGAGCGAGCCGTTGTTGCGGGTGGACGGGCTGGTGAAGCACTTCCCGATCCGGGGTGGCGTGCTGCAGCGGCGGCAGGGCTGGGTGCACGCGGTCAACGGGGTCTCGTTCGACGTCGAGGCCGGGCAGACGCTCGCGCTCGTCGGCGAGTCCGGCTGCGGCAAGTCGACCGTCGGGCGCACCATCATGCGCTTCCACGCGCCGAGCGCCGGGCGGGTGCTGTTCGACGGGCGCGACCTCGGCACGCTGCCGACGAAGGCGCTGCGGGGCGTGCGGCGCGATCTGCAGTACGTCTTCCAGGACCCGTACGCGTCCCTGCCCGCCCGGATGCCCGTCGGGGACATCGTCGCCGAGCCGCTCGCCATCCACGGCATCGGCGACCGCGCCGGGCGCCGGGACCGTGTCCGGGAGCTCTTCGAGCTGGTCGGGCTCCCGGCCGAGGCGGTCGGGCGGTACCCGCACGAGTTCTCCGGCGGCCAGCGCCAGCGCGTCGGCATCGCCCGCGCCCTCGCGCTGGAGCCGAAGCTGCTCATCCTCGACGAGCCCGTCTCCGCGCTGGACGTGTCGATCCAGGCCCAGGTGGTGAACCTCCTGGCCCGGCTGCAGCGCGAGCTCGGCGTCGCCTACCTGTTCATCGCGCACGACCTCGCCGTGGTGCGTCACCTCGCGCACCGGGTGGCCGTGATGTACCTCGGCCACGTCGTCGAGTACGGCGACGCCGACACGGTCTTCACCACGCCGTCGCACCCGTACACGCAGGCGCTGCTGTCCGCGGTGCCGGTGCCGGACCCGCGGCTGCGCGACCCGGACCGGCGGCGGCTGCTCACCGGCGACGTGCCCAACCCGGCCGACCCGCCGTCCGGCTGCCCGTTCCGCACCCGGTGCTGGAAGGCCGAGGACCGCTGCGCGACCGAGCGCCCGCTGCTGCAGGTGCGCACCCCGTCCGGCGCCGAGTCGGCGTGCCACTTCGCCGAGCAGGAAGCGATGGCGACACCGTGAACTGGTGCCAGGAGAGGATCTCGGCCGGCCCCGACGGGCCCGGCGTCACCGTCCACGAGCTGGACAGCGGGCACGACGGGCCGACCGTCGTGGTGCTCGGCGGCGTGCACGGCAACGAGGTCGGCGGGATCGTCGGGGCCGGGCGGCTCACCACGCGCGCGCTCGACCTGCGGGCCGGTCGGCTGCGGGTGGTACCGGTGACGCACGAGGCGGCGTTCGAGGCGGATTCGCGCACCGGGCCGGCCGACGGCGGCAACCTGGCCCGGTCCTTCCCCGGCGACGAGCGCGGCACCCCGACCCAGCGCCTCGCCGACCTCGTCGCGCGGCGGCTCATCCGCGGCGCCGACGTGCTCGTCGACCTGCACACCTCCACCCCGGCCACGGACATGCCGTTCTTCGCGGGCGGCCTCGACGACGGCGGGGACGCGGCGACCACGGGCGTCGCCCTGGCGGTCGCGTTCGGCGCCGGCCTGGTCTGGACCCACGGGAGCCTCGGCCCCGGCCGCACCCTGACCCTGGCCCGCGACCTCGGCATCCCGGCGATCTACGTCGAGTCGCCCGGCGGCGGCGTCCTCGACCCCGCGCTGCTGGACGGCTACACCGGCGGCGTCGTCAACGTGCTCGCGCACCTCGGGATGGTCGCGGAGCCGGCGACGCCGCCGCGGCCGCCCGCGCTGTGGCTGCACGGCGACGGCGACACCGACAGCTTCACCGTCGCGCCCGCCGCCGGGCTGTTCCTGCCCGGGGTGCGGCTGCTGGACCGGGTCGAGCGCGGGCAGGCGGTGGGCCGGGTGCTCGACCCGCGCGGCCGCGAGCTCGCCGTCGTCGAGGCGCCCGAGTCCGGCCACGTGGCCACGCTCCAGCGGTTCGCGGCGGTCGCGGCGGGCACCCCGGTCGTCGGCGTCGCCCCCGCCCGCCCGGCCTCGCTCGGCCTGCCGTCGGACCGCATCCACGCGCGGGCGGTGCCCCGGTGATCGGCGTGGCCCTGCTCGGCTCGGGCGCGATCGCCCGCGACCACGCGGCCGCGTTCGCGCGCGTCGACGGCGTGCGGGTCACGCACGTGGTCGGCACCGATCTCGCGCGGGCCCGGCGGATCGCCGCGCTCGCGCCCGGGTGCCGGGCCACGACCGACCCGGCGGAGGCGTTGACGGACCCGGCCGTCACCGGCGTCGTGGTCTGCGGGCGCACCGGGGACCACGTGGACCGGGCCCTCGCCGCCGTCGCCGCGGGCCGCCACGTCGTCATCGAGAAGCCCCCGGCCCGCACCCTCGCCGCGTTCGAGACCCTCGTGGCCGCGGCGCGGGCGGCCGGGGTGCGCCTCATGGTCGGGCAGACCACGAGGTTCCAGCCGGCCGTGCGCACCCTCGCGGCGGCGGCCGCGGCCGGCGAGGCCGGCACCCCGAGGCTGCTGCACCTGGCCTGGTACGTCGGCCACGTCTGGCCCGGCGGCTGGAACAGCTGGCAGCTGGACCCGGACGCGTCCGGCGGCCACCTGGTGCACAACGGCATGCACCCCCTCGACCTCGCCGTCGCGCTGCTGGGCGGCCGACCCGTGCGGGTCTTCGCCCGCGGCTGGTGCACCCACGCGCCCGGGATGGCGACGCCGGACAGCTTCCACGTCACCGTCCGCTTCGACACCGGCGCGCTGGCCCTCGCCGAGCTCTCCTACGGCCTGCGGACGCCAGGGGCGATGCTGCGCCGCATGGTGCTCACGGGCGACGCGGGCGCCCTGACCCACCACACCGGCGGCGACCCGGTCCTCGGCGGCGCCCCGCCCGCGTCGGTCGCCGACGCCCTGTACCAACAGGCCGTGCACACCGCCGACGTCTTCGCCGGCCGGGCCGAGCCGATCGTCACGCTGGAGCAGTCCCGCGCGGCCCTCGCCGCGGCCCTGGCCGCCCAGCGCTCCCTGCACAGCGGCCGGCCGGAGCCGTGCGATGCCTGAGCGCGTGCGGGCGTGGGTGGAGGCCGGCGGGCTCGGCCTCCCGCGCAGTGTCAACGTCGAGTGCCACGACCTCGCCGCCGCCGTCGGCCTGGCCCGGACGCTGACCGGGTGCGAGCCGGTCGAGGTGTTCGCGGAGGCGAGCGGCGCCGTCCTCGTCGCCTCGATGCTCATGACGCACGGCGTGGTCGCCTCGCTCGTCGTCGGCCCGGTGCCGGGGACGGGCTCGGCCCGGCTCATCGGCTCCCACGGCCACACCGAGATCGACCTGGACGAGCCCTCGGTGCGCCACCACGGCCCCGGCGGGGTCCGCCGGATTCCCGTCGAGCCGCAGATCGTCCACAGTGGACCAGCGATCGTCGTCGAGGCGGTCGGGCGCTCCCTCGCGTCCGGGCGCCCGGAACGGGTGCACCCATGACAGACCTCGTGAATACCGACCTCGTGAATCTCGCCGACTACGAGAGCCGGGCGCGGGAGCTGCTCGACCCGGCCGCGTACGACTACATCGCCGGGGGCGCCGACGCCGAGGTGAGCCTCGCGCTGCCCCGCCGGGCGCTCGACGCCATCCGGCTGCGGCCCCGCGTCATGGTCGACGTCACCGTGTGCGACCTGGCCACGACCGTGCTCGGCACGCCCGTGCCCGCCCCGATCCTCGTCGCCCCCTCCGGCGACCACGGCATCGCGCACCCCGACGGCGAGCTCGCCACCGCCCGCGGGGCCGCCGCCACCGGCACCCTCCTGGTCGTCAGCTCCGGCGCCACCTACCCGCTGGAGGACATCGCCGCGGCGGCCGACGGGCCGCGCTGGCTGCACGTGCCGCTCCTGCGCGACCGCGCGGCGGCGCTGGACCTCGTGCGGCGGGGCGAGGCGGCCGGGTACACGGCCGTCTGCCTGACCGTCGACCACAAGGTGATGGCCAAGCGCGAGCGCAACATCCGCAACCGCTGGACCACCCCGCCCGCCGCGAACCTGAGCGGCGTGGCGGCGGCCGGCTGGGACGTCGACGGCACCGCGATGCGGCGGCGGTTCGACGCCGTCCTGGACCGCTCGGCAACCTGGTCCTATGTGGACTGGCTGGCCGAGCGGACCCCGCTGCCGATCGTCGCCAAGGGGATCCTGGCCGGCGCGGACGCGGACCTGGCGGTGCGGGCGGGGGCCGCGGCCGTCGTCGTGTCCGACCACGGCGGGCGGCAGCTCGACACCGCGATCGCGCCGATCGAGGCGCTGCCCGAGGTCGTCGCCGCCGTCGGCGGGCGGGCCGAGGTCTACGTCGACGGCGGGTTCCGGCGCGGCACCGACGTGCTCAAGGCGCTCGCGCTCGGCGCCCGCGCGGTGCTGCTCGGCCGCCCGGTCATCTGGGGCCTCGCGGCCGGCGGCGCCGACGGGGTCGCGGCCGTCCTGCTCATGGTGCGCGACGAGCTCGAGCGCGCGATGGCCATGTGCGGGCTGCCGTCCCTCGCCGCGATCTCACCGGAGGTGGTGAAGGTGCCATGACGGTCAGGGAAGGCATCGGCGTCGGGATCGTCGGATCCGGGTTCATGGGCCGCACCTGGGCCGCCGTGGCCGACGGGCTCCCCGGCGCGCGCGTCGCCGCCGTCGCGGGCGGGCGCCGGGCGCCCGGGCTCGCGGCCGAGTTCGGCGCCCGGCTGCACGCCGGCGTGCCGGAGCTGCTCGCCGACCCGGACGTGGCCGTGGTCGTGCTCGCGAGCCCGCCGGCCGCCCACCGCGAGCAGGCCGTGGCCGCCGCGCGGGCGGGGCGGCACCTGCTCGTGGAGAAGCCGATGGCGCAGACGCCGGACGAGTGCGCGGCGATGGTCGCGGCCTGCTCGGCCGCCGGGGTGCGCCTCGCGGTCGTGTCGCAGCAGCGGTACCGCACGATCCCCGCGACGGCGAAGCGCCTCATCGACGAGGGCGCGATCGGCCGCGTGACGATGGTCCGCGCGATCGGCCCCGAGGTCGGCTTCTGGGACACGGCCGTGACCCGCGACGAGTGGAAGCTGGACCCGCGGCAGCAGACGGCGTTCGCCTCCTGGGGCGCGCACGCCTGCGACCTGCTGCGCTGGTTCACCGGGGCCGAGGCCGAGGTGGTCTTCGCGCTCTTCGGCGCCTACGCGCCGGACCCGCCGCCGCTGCGCAGCGCCATGGTGACCTACGGGCTCACCGGCGGGGCGATGGCCCAGCTGTGGATGAGCTACGACGTGCCGCGGCCCGGCCTCGGCAGCGGGCTGCAGTTCCACGTCACCGGCACCGAGGGGATGCTCGAGCTCGACGCGTACGGGTCGCTGCGGCTCGGGCGCGGCGACGGCTGGACGGAGGTGGCGCGCCAGCCCGGCTTCGACGCCTCGGACCCGCGCGACCCGGTGCGGCTGGGCGCGTACTCGGCCCAGCTCGCCGACCTCCTCGACGCCGTCGCGGCCGGCCGCGACCCGCACGTGACGGGCCGCGACGGCCTGCTGACGACGGCGATGCTGCACGGCGCCGAGCGCTCGGCTCAGCTCGGCGCGAGCGTCCGGCTGAGGAACGACAGCGTGTCCGCCTCCTGGTAGACCTCGCCGCCCTCGTGCCCGTTGTAGGGCCAGACGCAGATCTCCTTCGGCCCCGCGTAGTGGTTGTACGCGGCGTACACCGTCGACGGCGGGCACACGTCGTCCATGAGCCCGACCCCGAACTGGGCCGGGGCCGTCGCGCGGGCGGCGAAGTTGACGCCGTCGAAGTACGCCAGCGTCCGGAACACCGGCTCGACCTCGGTGCGCCGCGCCTTGAGGTACTGCGCGATCTCGGAGTAGGGCGCCTTGTCCGTGATCTCGGTGGCCCGCCGGTAGTGGCACAGGAACGGCACGTCGGGCACGATCGCGGCCACGTCCGGCACGAGCGCCCCGGCGGCGAGGGCGAGCCCGCCGCCCTGGCTGCGCCCGTAGACGGCGACGCGGCGCGGGTCGACCGCCGGGTGGGCGCGGACCGCCTCGACCGCGCGGGCGGCGTCGGTCATGATGCGGCGGTAGTAGTACCGGTCCGGGTGGCCGATGCCGCGGGTCATGAAGCCGGGGTACTGCCCCGTGCCCGGATCCGGGTCCGGGTCGGGCGTCACGCCGGGCCGCCACGCCGAGCCCTGCCCGCGCGAGTCCATCACCAGGTGCGCGAAGCCGGCCGCGCTCATGAACAGCCGCTGGTGGGCGAGGCTGCGGCCGCTGCCGTAGCCGACGTACTCGACCACCGCCGGCAGCGGCCCGGTCCGGTGGCGGGGCAGCAGCAGCCAGGCCGCGACCCGCTCGCCGTTCCAGCCGGAGAACCGCACGTCGACGACCTCGACGGTGCTCAGGTCCGGCTCGCCGGGGCGGAACTCGGGGGCCAGGTCGTGCTCGCGGGCGGCGGCCAGGGTCCGCGCCCAGAAGTCGTCGAAGTCGGCGGGCTCGGTGCGCTCCGGCCGGTACGCGCGCAGCTCCTCCAGCGGCTTGTCGAACAGGACCATCGGCCAACCTCGTTCCACTGATTGAAACGCGCTTTCCATTCTCGGCCCCGATCTTGCCGCGCCGCCTCCACGCGCGTCAAGGTCGGTGGTCGTCGTTCACCAGGGCGCTCGGTAGTCCCGCTGCCGCCGCCCGTCCCGACCGATGCCCGCAACCGCAGGATCTCGGCGGTGCCCGCGACGACGAGCGCGAGCCCGAACGCCCAACCGGCTACGAGGCTCCGCGTGAACCGGCGCCGATGCGGCGGGGGCGGCCATCACGCCGCAGACGACCGAGACGACGGCCTCGGCGGCGTCCGTGCTCCAGGGCTCGGCGGGGGCCGTAGGCTGAGGCGCATGGCTGACGCTGACGACGTGCGGCGCATCGCGCTCGGGCTGCCCGACGTGGTCGAGATCGACAGCGACGGCTTCGACTTCCGCGTGGCGAACAAGGGCTTCGTCTGGTCCTACCCCGAGCGGATTCCGGGCAAGCCGCGGGTGATCCGGACCGACGTCGCGGTGCTCTACGTCGGCGACGAGGCGGAGAAGCAGGCCCTGCTGCTCGGGGAGCCCACGCGGTTCTTCACGAACCCGGGGTACGACGGACTGCCCCTGGTCATGCTCCGCCTGGAGACCGTCGACGAGGCCCGGCTGGAGGAGCTGATCACCGACGCCTGGCGGATGCGAGCGCCCGATCCCGGCCTCTAGGGTGTCCGCTGCCGCGCGCATGACAGATGTCATCCCCGGCCTGTGCCGGTCGGCACCGGGATCGACGTCGATGCCCGCCTACCGTCATGGGCATGGATGAGAACGAGACGCCGTTCCTGACCGGCAAGTCGGGCGCCACCTGGTACTGCAACCTCCTCGGCGGCACCAAGCGCCGCGGTGCCTGGACGATGCCGCAGGACATGCGCGTCGTCGGCCCGCTCGGTGGCGCCAACCTGGACCTGTGCGAGGCCACGCTGCCGCCGCGCCCCGTGCTGACGAAGATCAGCCTGATCGGCGGCGTCTCCCTGCGCGTCCCCGCCGACGTGGAGATCGAGGTCGAGGGCTTCCGCATCTTCGGCGGCGTCCGCATCGAGCCCGCGTCCGAGGGCGCGGCGCGGAGGCTGAAGGTTCGCGAGTACAGCCTGATCGGCGGCGTCCACGTGGTGCGCGGCTGACCCTTGACGCAACCGAAAGGTTGCAATAGCTTAAGTAGCAACCGAAGAGTTGCTACTCACTGGAGGTCGTCATGGGGTTCCCCGATCGCATCGAGCGGACCGTCGAGCTCACGCAGCCGCCGGCCCGGGTCTGGGCCGCGCTCACCACCGCCGAGGGGCTCGGCACCTGGTTCGGCAACGGCGCCACCGTCGACCTGCGCGAGGGCGGCGAGGCCAAACTGACCTGGGACAGCGGCGACCAGGCCACCCTGCACATCGAGCGGGTCGACGAGCCGGCCGTGTTCGCGTTCACCTGGGGCATCAACGGCCTCGCGGCCGAGGATCCCCGCCGCACCTACGTCGAGTTCACGCTCGAGCCCGCCGGCGCCGGCACCCGGCTGCGCATGGTCGAGTCCGGCTTCGCCCAGCTGCCGGAGGATGCGTACCGTAAGGCGTTCGAGAGCAACACGGGTGGATGGACGCACGAGCTGGGTGAGTTGGTCGAATACCTGCATGCCGCCTGAGCACGAGATGCCGCCCGACATCGAGGCGGTCGCCGAGCAGGTCTTCGTCGCCCTGGCCGACCCGTCGCGGCGCGGCATCCTCGCCGCGCTCGCGCAGGGCGGCCCGGCCACGGCGACGGACCTGGCCGATCGCCTGCCCATCACCCGGCAGGCGATCGCCAAGCACCTGGCCCTGCTGTCGGAGGCCGGCCTGGTGACGGCCGAGCCGGGGGAGCGCCGCCGCGTGCGGTACCGCCTCAGCTCCGCCCCCATGCGCGTGGCGCAGCAGTTCCTGGCCGCCCTCGCGCGCGACTGGGACGACCGCCTGGACGCGCTCACCGAGCACCTCAACCGCGGGGACCGGTGAGCGCCGGGCCCGGCGCCCCTGCCGGCGTCAGCCGCCGAGGGACTCCGCGGTGCCGACCTTGCGGGCGGCGAGCGCCCGCACGATGAGGGCGGTCTCGTCGTACCCGAGGATCAGCACGCCGTTGGGGGAGTTCTGGCGGACGCGGGCCGCGATGCCCGAGAAGTCCTCGGTCGTCGTCGGGTAGGAGATCAGGTCCACGTCCGCGTCCGTCATGCCCGCGGTGAGCAGGTCGGCCTTGACGTTCTTCTGCAGCCCGAGGCCGTACGCGTCCTCGCGGGCCACGATCGTCACCCGGTGCGGGCCGTCGCGCATGACGACGTCGGCCAGGGCGCGGGCCTGCAGGGTGTCGGGCGGGGCGGTGCGGAAGAACAGGCCGTTGTCGGCGATGGTCGACAGCTCGTCCGACGTGGACGACGGCGAGATGAGCATCCGGTTCGCCGCGGCGATCTTCGGGATCATCGCCTTGGTCACGCTCGACGACGACGCGCCGATGATGACCTGCACGCCGAGGCCGATGAACCGGTCGACCGTCGCCGCGGCCACCTTCTCGTCGGTGCCGTCGTCGCCGTCGACCCACTCCACCGGCTGCTCGATCACGCCCCCGGCCGCGTTGAGCTCGGCCACCGCGAGCCGGGCGCCGGCGAAGCGGGGCGCGCTGCGGAAGGCCAGGCGCCCCGTGTGCGGCATGAGCCCGCCGACCTTCAGCGGCGGGATCCGCTTCTTCGCGTTGCCCGTCGGGTACGCGGTGTAGGGCGGCGAGGCGGCCGTCGAGGCGCTCCCGGGATCGCCGGCGCCGATGTACTCCGTCAGGTTGTCGTTGATGGTGTTGCTGCGGCTGAAGTGCAGCGCGCCGTAGGAGGCCGAGGACGGCTCGCCCGCCTCGGTGAAGCCGCTGCGGCGCATCGACACCCCGCGGTAGGCGAAGTCCTTGCCCGCCTTGGCCAGCGCCAGGCACGCGGCCGCGCTGTCGCAGACGGTCCCGGAGTTGGAGGCGCCGACCATGTACCTCGAGATCGCCGTCGCGTCCGTCGAGCGCGCCGACTCCGCGGCCAGGCCGGCCAGCAGCACGGCGTCGTAGGCCTCCGCGGCGTAGCCGTAGTCGGCCAGCGAGGAGTCCACGCCCCGCAGCCGCTCCTTGAACGACTCCGGCAGGTCCAGCAGCGGCGCCGTGCCGACCATCCCCGACAGGATGACGGGGCTGTCCTTGAGCTTGTCCCTGAGCGAGTTGCTCATGTTCGCGTCGGAGCCATAGAGATGCACGACCATCGGCTTGCCGTCGTCGCCGCCGTCGGCCGGCGTCGTCCCGCACCCCCCGGCGATGACCGCCACTCCCACGAGCGTGGCGAGCATCGATGCCTTGCGTCCCACGAACCCTGCCCTTCGCAAATCGGCCCCGGCGAACCTAAGCGGCGCACACCGGACAGGCACAGGCCGTGATCCGGACCTTGAGGAAACCTTGAACAGAAGCGATGGAACGGGATGGAACGCATCACACCTCGTCACCATGCGTAGAAGGGAATCCCCGCATGTCGCTGTCGGCCGCGAAGAGCCGCGTGATGCAGGCCCGCACCCAGATCGAGACCGGCCGCCTCGACGACGTGGAGCCCACGCTCGCCGCCGCGCCCGCACCGCCCGAGCCGGCCCCGGCGCCCGCCGCCGAGCACCCCGCGGACGTGGCGCCGGCCCGGGCGAGCCGGCTGGTCGAGCAGGCGTGGTCGCTGGTCGAGAGCGGGCGCACCGAGGCCGTCGACGCCGTCCTGGCCGAGGCCGCCGCGCACCTCGCAGCGGTGCCCGCGAGCCCGCAGCGCGACGGGCTGCTCGGCCGGGCCGAGGGGGCGCTCGACGCGCTCGGCGGGGACTGGCAGGCGCGGATGCGGGCCCAGGCCGTACACGATCGGTGGCTGGTCCTGCTGGACGGCGTCGAGGACTGGGCGGACGAGTCCGACGACCCGGCGCAGCGGCCCCTGGAGGAGCCTCGGCTGCCGAAGACCCGCGAGGCGGTACAGCGCCTGCGCCACTTCGTGCGCGACGACGACGGCGACGAGGCCCCGGCGATCCGGGCCGTCTACCGGGCCGCCGCCGAGACGTTCGAGCGGGCCGGGGTGCGGCTCGACGCCGCGTTCGGCGCGATGCTCGACGACGCCGAGCGGCGGCCGGTGCCGCTGCGCGGGCCCGAGCTCGACCGGCCGCTGCACCTGGCCACGGCGGCGCGGTACACCTTCGAGGGCACCCGGTTCCTGGAGGCCAACGTGGCCCGGGCGGAGGCGCTGCACGAGCGGTGGCAGGCCGAGGTCGTGGCCGTCATGACGGCGCGGCGGGCGCTCTACGACCGGCTCGCCGCCGAGGCCGGCGCCGCCTGGCCGGGGATCGTGGCCGGGCACGGGCCGGTGCCGTTCGCCGCGGGCGCCGAGCCGGGCACCACGATCCTGCTCAGCCGCGTGCACAACCGCGCCGGCTGGGACTTCGACGGCGGCGCGCATCCGTTCTCGCTGCGCCACGACGGGGTCGTGCTCGCGGGCGACTACGAGCCGCACGTGCTCGCGGCGCTGGAGCACGCCTGGTACGAGCTCAAGCTCGACGTCAACGACCGCATCCCCTGGGACGTCGTCGCCGTCGTCGAGGGCCCGGGCACGGTGGGGGAGCGGACCGTGGTCCCGGTGCGGGACTTGGGCACCGGCCTGGAGATCGGCAAGCGCGAGGAGTGGCCGCCGGTCCCGTGCGTGCGCCTGCGGATCATCGCCCTGCACGCGGGGCCGGTCGCGGTCTGACCCCGCGGATCATCGCCCGGCCCGCGGCCCGGTCGTGGCATGAATCGGGGATTCCGCCGGGGCGGGCAGGGGACACGCTGAGGCACATGGCGTACGCATACCAGCCGCAGCAGGCGTGGCACCCGCACCCGGTCCGCACCACGGCCCCGATCTCCCTGCACGTCGTGGCCATCTTCCAGTACCTGGGCGGCGTGCTCATGCTCGGCGCGGCCGCGCTCCTCGCGCTCGCGGCGGCCCGCATCGCCCCGGCGTGGGACCTGCGGCTGGGCGGGGACACCTTCACGACCCGCCCCGAGGTGCTCACCGTCGCGACGTACACGGTCATCGGCACCGCCGCGCTGATGGGCCTCATCGCGATCGTGCTCGGCCGCAAGCTGCAGAACGGGCGCAACTGGGTCCGCGTGCTGCTCACCCTGCTCAACGGCCTGAGCGTGCTCGGCGGCGTCTACCAGGGCTACGTGCAGGGCGCGCCGTACGCCGCGACCCTCATGTCGGTCGCGTTCCCGCTGCTCTTCGTGATCCTGCTCAACACCCGCGCCGCGCGCGGCTGGTGCCGGTACCGCACCTACTGAGCGTTGCGCGGGCGGGGTGACCTGGCATTCTGGATGCCGTGAGCACCGACCCCCGCCTGCGTGAACTGGCTCTGCTGCGCCGCGTGCGCGACCGGATCGACCGGGAGTACGCGCAGCCGCTCGACGTCGAGGCGCTCGCCCGCGGGGTGCACGTCTCGGCCGGGCACCTGAGCCGGGCGTTCCGGGCCGTCTACGGAGAGTCGCCGTACAGCTACCTCATGACCCGCCGCATCGAGCGCGCCATGACCCTGCTGCGCCGCGGCGACCTCTCCGTCACCGATGTCTGCTTCGCGGTGGGATGCTCCTCGCTGGGCACCTTCAGCACCCGCTTCTCCGAGCTCGTCGGCATGTCCCCGAGCACCTACCGGCGCAAGGCCGCCGAGGACGCCCGGGGCATCCCGCACTGCGTCGCCAAGCAGGTCATGCGGCCGATCAGGAATCGAGAAGTCGCGCCCGGGCGCGGCGTCTAACGTGGGCGCATGAGCGTCATCATTCAGCACACCTTCCTGCCGGCCGACGACCATGAGGCCTCGGTCGCGTTCTACCGCGACGCGCTCGGCTTCGAGGTCCGCAACGACGTCGGCTACGGCACCATGCGCTGGGTCACGGTCGGCCCGAAGGACCAGCCGCAGACCTCGATCGTGCTCTGCCCGCCCGCGATCGACCCCGGCCTCACCGACGACGAGCGGCGGACCATCGTCGAGCTGATGGCCAAGGGCAGCTACGCCGCGATCGTGCTGGCCGCCGACGACCTGGCCGAGACCTTCGACCGCGTCCAGGCCACCGGCGCCGACGTGGTGCAGGAGCCGGCCGACCAGGACTACGGCGTGCGCGACTGCGCCTTCCGCGACCCGGCCGGCAACCTGGTGCGGATCAATCAGCGCTGAGCGACTCGTAGTAGGGCTTCATCGACGGGTAGTAGTCCTCGAACGGCCTCGCCGGCGTGCCCTCGCGGGCGGCCACGAGCGCGTCGAGATAGAACTCCCAGCCCGGGCCGACCTCGCCGACCTGGCTCACGTCGACGCCGCGGTGCACGAACCGCAGCTCGGTGGTGCCGTCCCGCTCGGTCAGCAGCACCTCCATCCGCCAGTTCCCGGCCTCGTCGGAGCCGGACACGGCCAGCCGGCGGGGCGGCTCGCACGCGTCGATGCGCAGGTCCATGACGGGCTCGCCCTCCTCCTGGACCATGCGCACCTTGATCGTGCCGCCCGTCCCGCCCTGGCCCTCCCACGGCCCGAACCACCGCGCGCTGCGCTCCGGCTCGGTCACGCTGGCCCACACGTCCTCGATGCCGGCCCGGAACGTCCGGACCAGGACGAGGTCGTGCCCGCCGTCACCCGGGATCAACTGCCCGCTCATGCGCTCTCACTCTCCGCTCGATGCTCGTCCGGTTGCCGCCTGCGGTCGCGGCGGGTGCGGTACACCTCGGTCTGCAGGGCGTCGAGCCGCCGGGCCCAGACCGGGCCGGGGCCGGCGATGGGGCCGGTGAGCCGGTCGATCCATCCCCGCAGCTCGGCGAGCGCGGAGGGGTCGAGCTCGTAGCGCCGCTCCCGGCCCACCACGCGGTCGCGCACGAGCCCGCTCTCGCGCAGCACGCGCAGGTGCCGGCTGACCGCGGGCCGGCTGATCGGGAACGCCTCGGCGATGCGCCCGGCCGCGATCGGCCCGTCGCGCAGCGCCTCGAGAATCTGCCGCCGCACGGGATCGGCAATGGCCGCGGCCACCTCGTCCACCCGGGAAGCGTAACCGATGTGTTACACGTCCGCCAGTCGATACACTGGAGAGAGTGACCCTTTCGCATCTGGAGCTCTTCCAGCGGTACATGCACGCCGGCCCCATCACCCGCAGCGCCACGGCCTACGCGAACCTGTTCACCGAGGACGGCGTCTATGAGGCGCCTCTCGAAGGACTCCGGCTCGAGGGGCGGGAGGCGATCGAGCGGGGCATCGTCGCCGTGCAGGAGCGGCCCGCTCCCCAAGGCGCGATGAACCCCGGCGCCTCGCGGTTCACGCTGCACGACACCGCCGACCCCGACGTGTTCGTCACCGAGATCGACGCCGTCTACGACGGGCCGGACGGGCCGGCCACCGTGTCGCTCGTGCAGATCTTCCGGCGCCGTGGCGACAGCCTCCGCGAGCTGCGGGACTACTTCCGGCCCTGAACCGTTCACCGACCGTGGTGCCGTGCGCCGGTCAGCCGACCGGTGCACGGCACCACGGGGACGGTGCTACAGGACCGCCTCGATGGGGCCGCGCAGGAAGTACACGATGAAGAGCACGGCCACGCCGTACAGCAGCGGATGCACCTCGCGCGCCTTGCCGCTGACCAGCTTGATCACCACGTAGGAGATGATCCCGGCGCCGATGCCGTTGGAGATCGAGTAGGTGAAGGGCATCAGCACGATGGTGAGGAACGCGGGCAGCGCGATGTCGTAGTCGGCCCAGTCGATGGTCCGCACCGCGGTCATCATGAGGAAGCCGACGACCACGAGGGCGACCGACGCCGCCTCGAACGGTACGACCGTCACCAGCGGCGCGAAGAACATCGCCAGCAGGAACAGCAGGCCGGTGACGAGGCTCGCGATGCCCGTGCGCGCGCCCTCGGCCACGCCCGAGGCGCTCTCGATGTAGCTGGTGTTGCTCGACGTGCTGGCGGCGCCGCCCGCGGCCGCGGCGAGGGAGTCCACGAGCAGGATCTCCCGGGTGCGCGGCGGCATGTTGTTCTCGTCGAGCATCCCGCCCTCCTGCGCCACCGCGACCATCGTGCCCATGGTGTCGAAGAAGTCGGTGATGAGCAGGGTGAAGACGAACATCAGCGGCACCAGTACCCCGGCCGTCTGCCAGGAGTGCAGCACGTTGAAGTGCCCGAGCAGGGACAGGTCGGGCCGGTCCACGATCTTCTCCGGCAGGGTGGGCACGTTGAGGCTCCAGCCCTTCGGGTTCGGCTTGCCGTTCACGAACGACGGCCCCGCCTTGGCGATCGCCTCGATGACGATCGCGAGCACCGTGGAGGCGAGGATGCCGATGAGGATCGCGCCGCGCACCCTGCGCACGACCAGCACCACGGTGAGCAGCAGCCCGACGCCGAAGGCGAGCGCGGGCCAGCTGACGAGCTTGCCGCCGATGCCCAGCCCGACCGGCACCGTCGTGCCGGCCGCATCCGGGACGCGGCGCACGAAGCCCGAGTCCACGAAGCCGATCAGCGCGAGGAACAGCCCGATGCCGACCCCGATCGCCGTCTTGAGCTGCGTCGGTACCGCCCGGAAGACCGCCGTGCGCAGCCCCGTCAGCACCAGGATGGTGATGAGCACGCCCTCGATGACGACGAGCCCCATCGCGTCGGCCCACGTCATCTGCGGGGCGATCTCGAACGCCACGAGCGCGTTGACGCCCAGGCCCGCGGCCAGCGCGAGCGGGAACCGGGCCACGACGCCCATGAGGATGGTCATCACGCCCGCGACCAGGGCGGTGCCGGAGGCCAGCGCGGTGATCGCGAGCTTGCCGCCGCTCTTGTCGATGCCGCTGTTGAGGATCAGCGGGTTGAGCACCACGATGTACGCCATCGTGAAGAACGTCGCGAGGCCGCCGCGGATTTCCCGGCTCAACGTCGAGCCGCGCTTGCTGATCTCGAAGTACCGATCGACACGGCTCTGTGTCGCGGCGGGTTGCCCGGCCATGGAACCTCCAGGTGGATCTATGGTTACGCGCGCATGATGTCACCTGCGGCGTCACCGGCCCAGACCTGCGGTGATACGAAGTGGTAAACCCCTCAGGGCCGCGCCGGGCCCGGGGGATCCGCGGGGACGGGCCACCGCTCGACGATCGCGCGCAGCGGTGCGAAATCGACGTGATGGAACTTGTACCGCCCGCTGCGCTCGGCCCGCACGAACCCGGCCTCGGCGAGGATGTCGAGGTGCTGGGAGATGGCCTGGCGCGAGGAGGCGACGCCGTGCCTGGTCGCGAGCCGCGCGCAGATCTCGAACAGCGTCTGCCCGTCGCGCTCGGCCAGCTCGTCGAGGATCGCGCGCCGCGTGGCGTCGGCGATCGCGGCGAAGACGTCGCTCACGCCGTACAGGATAGGCAAGCCATGACTTGCCTGTCTATGACGGGGCCGCGCCCGGATCGCGCCCGGTGCCACAATGGGCGGCCGTGACCCGTGATCATCAGACGTGCCCGCGCTGCTCGGCGCGGCTGGCCGGCCACCCGCCCGAGGCGCCGTGGTGCCCGGCCTGCGAGTGGAACCTGGCCCGCTACGACCGCTTCGCGGTGGCGTCCGAGTGGGGCAACCGGCAGCTGGACCGCGTCGCGCACCGGGTGGCGTTCGGGCTGGACGGGCTCACCTTCCGGCGCCTGCGCGGCGGATCCGCCGGGCGGCGGGGCGGGCGGGCCGGCCGCGGCCTGCTGCTGGTGCTCTGCGCGCTGGTGGCCGCGCTCGGCCCCGCGGCGCTGCTCGGCGGCGGATGGTTGATCGCCGCCGGGCCGGGCGCCACCCCGTACCTCGGCCTCGCGCTCGTGCTGCTCGCGGTGGTGCTGCGGCCCCGGCTGCGGCGCGGGCGGCCCGACTGGTTCTGGGAGGTGCCGCGGGAGGCGGCCCCCGCGTTCTACGCCCTGCTGGAGCGCACCGCGGCCGCGACCGGCGCGCCGATGCCCGCCGTCGTCGGCTTCTCCGCACAGGTCAACGCCTCGGCCGGGCACTGGGGACGGTACCGCTACCTCGACATCGGCCTCCCGCTGTGGGCCGCGCTGCCCGCCCAGCCACGTGTCGCCCTGCTCGCCCACGAGTTCGGCCACTTCGTCAACCACGACGTGCGCGACCGGCGCCTGGTCGCCATCGCCCGGCGCACGCTGGCCACGCTCGTCGACACGCTGGGCCGCACCCTGCTGCGGGTCTTCGGCCCGTTCGCGCTCCCCGTGGTGCTGCCGCTGGACGCGGCCCTCGCGCTGCTGCTGATCCTCGGGCAGCGCGACGGCCAGCGCGCCGAGTACCTCGCCGACGGTCTCGCCGCCGACGCCGCCGGTGGCCCCGCCGTCGCGGCGCTGCTGACCCTGCTGCTCGTCGGCGAGGAGCTGATCCCGGCCCTGCGGGCGATCCGCGGCCGCGCCGCCCGGCCGGAGGACTGGCGCACCGCCGGCGTCCAGGCCCTGCGCGACGCCGGCGACCTCCGGGTGCGCGAACAGCGCTCGCTGCGCGCGGAGGCGTCGCTGCTGGCCACCCACCCGCCGGTCGGCCGCCGGATCCGGATGGCGGCGGCGCACCCCGCGGGCCGGGCCCCGGCCGTGGAGCTCTCCGAGGCCGAGGCCGAGCGCATCGACGCCGAGCTGGCCCCGTGGTACGACCGCCTGCGCGCCCGGGCCGCCGAGGCCGCGTACATCTGACCCCGGATCCGCGCGGCGGCAGTAGCGTCGGAGGCGTACACCACCGAGGAGGACCAAACCATGGACAAGCGCACGCTCGGCAACGGCCTCGAGGTCTCGGCGCTCGGGCTGGGGTGCATGGGCATCAGCCACGGGCTCGGGCCCGCATCCGACCGCGTCGACGGGGTCGCCGTCATCCGGGCCGCGGTCGAGGCCGGAGTCACGTTCTTCGACACCGCGGAGGCGTACGGGCCCTACGTCAACGAGGAGGTCGTGGGGGAGGCCCTCGCGCCGTACCGCGACCAGGTCGTCATCGCCACCAAGTTCGGCTTCGCGTTCGACGGCCGGCCGAGCGGGCTCGACAGCCGGCCCGAGCACATCCGCCAGGTCGCCGACGCGTCGCTCAAGCGCCTCGGGGTCGAGACGATCGACCTGCTGTACCAGCACCGCGTGGACCCCGACGTGCCCATCGAGGACGTCGCCGGCACGGTCAAGGAGCTCATCGCGGCCGGCAAGGTGCGCCACTTCGGGCTCTCCGAGGCCGGGGTCGCGGTCATCCGGCGCGCGCACGCGGTGCAGCCGGTGACCGCGCTGCAGAGCGAGTACTCCCTGTGGTGGCGCGAGCCCGAGGCCGAGATCCTGCCCGTCCTGCAGGAGCTGGGTATCGGCTTCGTCCCGTTCAGCCCGCTCGGCCGCGGCTTCCTCACCGGCAAGATCGACGCGAGCACCACCTTCGGCAAGGGCGACATGCGCGGGACGCTGCCCCGGTTCAGCGTCGAGGCGCGCGAGGCCAACCAGGCCCTCGTCGACCTCGTCCGCGCCGTGGCCGAGCGCCGCGGGGCCCTGCCCGGGCAGGTCGCGCTCGCCTGGATCCTCGCCCAGCAGCCGTGGATCGTGCCCATCCCCGGCACGCGCAACATCGGCCGGCTCACCGAGAACGTCGCCGCGGCACGGCTCGAGCTGACCGCGGACGACCTGGCGGAGCTCGACGGCGCCGCCCAGCGCATCACGATCCAGGGCGACCGCTACCCCGAGCACATGCAGCGGATGATCAACCGCTGAGCCGCCGCCGCGGCGGGCGAGGCCCGACGCCGGGGGCACCGCCGCGCACGGCCGCGGCGGTGCCCCCGGTCGCGGCCTCGCCGCGACCCTCCGCTCGTGCGCCCGGGCAGCCGGGCGCACGGACCGCGCCGGCGCCGCTGCCGCCGCGGCGCTGGGCGCTGGGGGAGCTGTGGGGGAGCCAGAGCCTCGTACTCGGCGGCTTCGCCGGCGCCGAGCAGGAACTCCCGTCCGCGCCGCAGGCGTGCCACGAGGCGACGCGGACTGACTCGCCTACAGTCCACATGTGTACTTCGTGTGCCGGTGGCGGGAGCGTTCGCTGTTCAGCAAACGGGTGGTCACCGTCGCGGACGAGACCGTGCTCGACTGGTTCCGCCGCGGCTGGGACCGCGACGACCCCGAGGCGTGGATCGGCAGCGAGCTGGGCGGCTACGTCTATGGCCTCGACTCGATCTTCGACGAGGTCCGGGAGCGCAACGTGCCCCGGCCGCGGAGCATCGACGAGCTACGCGAAGTGCTGGACGAGCACCTCTGGGTGGAGGGCGACGACGAGGACGCCTGTATCCGGCTCGGGGAGCACGCGCTGCGAGTGCGCACCGACGACGACGAGGTGGATCTGGCGTACTACCTCATCGACGACGTGGCCGCCGCGGCGTCGCCGGACCGGCTGGCGTTCCTGTTACACGACACCTGGCCCCTGCCCGGCACAGCCGCAGCGCCCGGCGCGGTCTTCGACCATCGCGTGCCGGTCCGGACCGTCCGGCCCGCCGGGTCCGGGACGGAGTCCGTCTTCTCGGTCCGCCTCTGCTGGGAGTCGCCCGACGCCTACCGGAACCTGCATCTCACGGGCGCCGTCGTAGTCCCCGGCCTGACCGTGCCCGATCTCGCCGGATACCTGCGGCGCGTCGAGGACCCCGGCGCCCACCGCTGGCCGCACGACCTCCGTCTGCTGCGGGCTCTCCTCGGCCCGCAGGAGGATGACGTGGGCCCGGCGCTGGAGCGCTACCTCCGCCTGCCCGGCTACAACCCGTCACCCTCCGGCATCGACCGGACACCCGCCCATGACGCGATCCACGACCAGGTGCTGCGGCTGCTGCGCCCGGAGCCGCTCGCCGGGTCGCTCATCCAGCTGGACGGGCACATCGCGCAGGTCGCCCGGTACATCGACGACTTCTTCGGGTTCGACCAATGGTTCCTGTTCGACACCCGATGGGCGGCGGCCCACCCGGACCTGGCCCGCTCGCTGCTGCGCTACGCGGCGCATTGGGACCCGTATGAGGGCGTGGTACCGCGCTGACGTCCGGCCCAGCCGGTTGACTGTCCGCCATCGGCACTGCGGTGAGCTGTGGTCACCGCACCCGGGCCGACGCCGGCCTCGTCGAGCATCGACACCAGCTCGCTCTCGGCCGCGCGGATCATCATGAGCAGAGTGTCTCGCTCGCGCACGCGGTTCACGGCCGCGGTGTCGGTGTGGCGACATCGCCGCTGGTGAACGTGGTTGTGGCGGGTGCCGTGTCCCCCTGTGTCCGGCGGCGGACGGAAGCCGCGGGGAAGGGGAGGAACAACGATGGGCATCATCAAGGGCATCGCGACCCTGGCCGTCGGCGCGCTCGCGGGCGCGGCCGTCTACGCCGGCGTCAGCACCTTCGGCGGCGGGGCGGGCGTCCCCGAGTTCGACAAGGTGGGCGACTACACGTCCACGGCGAAGAACGCGGTGCGGTTCACGCTGGCGCCGAGCAGCGACCAGCTCGCCAGGTGCATGCCGAAGGCCAAGGTCGACGTGGCCGTCGCGCTGACCACCGACGCCAAGGGCTTCGACGTCCTCGACGTGCACATGACCGGTGCCCCGCCGAACACCTCGTTCACCGTCTTCCTGCTCGAGGTGCCGGGCAGCCCGTTCGGCGCGGCGGAGTACATCGGCGATGTCGGCACCGACAAGAAGGGCAACGGCAGGACCGAGTTGAAGCTCATCGTGGAGGAGGCGTTCTCCTCGACGCTGGTCGGCGACAAGCGCGTGCGCAAGGAGCTCGACCACGTCGGCATGTGGTTCGCCGACCCGAAGGGCGACGACTTCTGCCTCGGCGCGGGCGCCGGGCCCGTGACGCCGTTCGACGGCGACAACGAGGCCGGCGTCCAGGCCTTCAACTCCGCGCCGTCGCTGCCGAAGGCGCCACTGCCGTAGGCGATCCGGGCCGCTGCTCGACCGTCTGCACGCTCCAGAACACCGCGAACAGCAGCGCCACCGCGATCTCCAGCCAGAACAGGGTGATCGCGCCGAACGCCCACAGCGGGATGCCGATCGCCGCGACGGCGATGAGGGCCCAGGCGACCAGGCCGTACCGGTCCGGCCTCGCCTGGGCCTGCGGCGTCGCGCGGTGCCGGCGGCGGTTCACCAGCGCCACGGCGATGATGCACAGCAGCAGGCCGATCGCGGCGGCGAAGTGGGCGTGGTCGATGAACCAGTCCAGCGACGCCGCGAACGTCCCCAGCGCCGCGGCGTAGAGCAGCGCCGCCGCGCCGATCCCGGCCCACGGTGCGTGCCGGTCGCGCCGCGCGAGCGCGACCGTGACGGCGATGCCGAGGCCGCCGAGCACCAGCAGCGCCGCCATGTTGTTCTGCACGTTGGCGCGCGTCGCGTCGGCGAGGGCCTGCACGGTCGGGCAGTCGATCCCGTTCGGCAGCGGGCCGCCGCCGGCCCGGCAGGCGCGGACCGCGGCCTCGTAGTCGTCCCCGCGGGCGGTCGGGACCACGGCCACGACGGGCGCGAGCATGCCGCCGAGGTTGAGCAGCACGTCCTCGAGATCGGTCGTGCCGCGCAACGCGATCATGCTCGCGCCCAGGCCGACGAGGGAACCGATGAAGATGCCCTGCGCCGGGGTGTAGTAGTACGCACTCACGGACGACAGCGGGGTGCCGCCCTGGTGCCAGGTCTGCAGGCCCACCGCCGCGCCGAGCGCGACCAGCAGGCCGACCATCGCGATGCGGACATACAGGTATGACCGCAGCCACGTCTCGCTCGGCTCCACGTTCATAGCCGTAAACGTGCGCCTCGACGCTCCGTGACGTCCAGTGTGCAGTCGGCTACGCGATACCCGCGCGGATCAGGCGACCCAGAGCGCGTAGAGCCCCGGCGCCTGCCAGTTGGTCGGGGTGATCGTCTCGCAGTAGTAGGACGTCCACTGGTGGTTCTGCTGGCCGCTGTGCCCGACGCCGGCGCACTGGTCCGGCCAGCCGTAGAGCCCCTGCCTGGTGTAGCCGGGCGCCCCGGCCTCCGCCGCCGCCGCGCCCACGCCCACGCCGGCCAGCACGACGCTCGCGATCAATACCGTCCTGGTGATGATGCGCTTCATGAAAGAAAGTTAACGATTAAGTCCATCGATGCGCAACGATAACTTTGCGTCATCCCGGAAGGCCTCGGGCCGCCGCGCCCGCGACGGCCCGAGAAGGCCCGCCGCGCCCGCGGCGGCCCGGGAACGCTCAGCGCGGTGCGGTCACCGGGCGGAGCAGCTGACGTTCGTGACCGCGAAGTTCGGGCCGTTGAAGACCAGGCCCCAGCTGGTGCTCGCGTTCGCCCCGATGGTGCCGTTGTACGAGGCGTTGGACGCGGTCACCGTCTGCCCCGACGCCGACAGGGTCACGTTCCAGGAGCTGGCGATCGTCACCCCGGCCGGCAGCGTGAACTTCACCGTCCAGCCCGAGGTCGGCGCCGTGCCGGTGTTGGTCACCTTGACCTCGGCCTGCCCGCCGCCCGACCACGAACCCGTGGTGGTGACGGCGGCCGAGCACCCACCGGCGGGCGCCGGCGACGAGGACGCCGACCGGCTCGGCGAGGCCGACACCGACGCCGACACCGACGCGCTGGGCGAGGCCGACGCCGAGGCCGACTTGGACGGCGACGGGCTCGTGGAGGTGCTCGTGGTCGTGTAGGTCGCCTGGGTGTACGCCTGGCTGCACTGCGACGAGCACGCGGCCGGGAGCGAGAACGCGTACTCGCGGCCGTTGAACAGCAGCGCGTCGTTGACGTCGCGGACCCGGATGCGGAAGTCGGTGCCGCCGGACGTGGTGCCGCCGATGACGTACGACTGGCCCATGTCCCCGTTCATCGTCGCGGCCTTCCAGGCGCCGTCGGCGAAGTACTCGATGCCGTGCACGCCGTTGGGCAGCTTCGAGACCGCGATCGCGGGCCACCAGCGCTGCGCCCCGCTCAGGAACCCGATCTTGATGTCGCCGGAGTACGCCGGGGCCGGGATGAACTGCCAGGACACGTGGCGGTTGTTCCAGTGCGACGGGTACAGGTCCGTCATCGGCGCGCCGTTCTTCACGAACCTGTTCAGCGAGTCCTTCGACAGGTCCAGGTGGTACTTGTCGTCGCGGCACCAGGCGTTGGAGTCCCCGCAGCTGTCCGCGACGATCATGTCGAGGGTGCCGCCGTTGTACGCGTCCGCCGTCCACGCCCCGCTGCGGCAGAACGCCTGCCCGAGCGCGCCGTCGTTGACCCCGGTGCAGTAGTCGCCGATGCTCACCCGCACCCAGCGGCCGCAGTTGTGGCCGTTGTTCCAGATGCCCATCTTGTCGGCGTCGGCCGAGGACAGCGGGCGCGGGTAGAACGTGCCGCTGCCCGGGGTGTCGAAGACGTTGAGCGCGACGAAGTTCTGCGTCTCGAGCTCCGCCTGCGGCAGGCCGCAGCCGCCGTAGGGCGCGCCGAGGCCGTCGAAGTAGGTCGCGTTGCCCGTGACCGGGGCCGTGGGCTCCGGCACCGTGGCCCGCGCCGAGGGCTGCAGGGCCAGCACGATGAGGGCGGCACCGGCCGCGGCGATGACCGGGATGGCCAGCCGGGCCCACCAGATTCCACGATGCATGGTGAGCAACGTCCGCGCCGGGCGCACGCAGCGTCAACGGCCGTTGCCCCGGGACGGTCGCCACCTGCGCCGACCCGCGAAAGTTACAGCCGGCCGTTGTACCGTCGGATCATGGTCATGCCGCAGATGCCCGTGAACGTGCCGAGGCCCTCGCGGCGGATCAGCGCCGAGGACATCCTCAACGGGCGGTACACGATGGACGGCTACCCGTTCCGGTACTGCTACATCGTGCCGGGCTCGACGGCCCTGGCCGGGGCCGCGTTCAGCTTCGGCACCGGCCAGGGGGACATGATGCGCGACCAGGTGCTCAGCGCGGTCGAGTTGCTCGAAACGCGCGGCTGGCACCTGGTCGCCATCGAACAGAACGGGCTGGTCGCCTACCTCAGGAAGTGAGGCTTACGCCGGCAGGCTGAACTTCTGCGCGCCGGTGCCGTTGCAGTCCCAGATCTGCACCTGGGTGCCGGACGTGGTCGACCCGTTCGGGTCGTCCATGCACTTGTTGGCCTGCGGGTTGTAGTAGGTGTTGTCGGTGCGGTGGATGAACACCTGCGCCGCGGTGCTGTTGCAGTCCCACAGCTGCAGCTTCGCGCCGTTGGCCGTGGAGCCGTTGGGGATGTCCAGGCACTTGCCGAACGCCCGCAGCGTGCTGCCGGCCTCGACGTAGGTCCACTGCTGCGCGCCGGTGCCGTTGCAGGTGTAGAGCTGCACCGGGGTGCCGTTGGCGCTGTTGCTCGAGCGGACGTCGAGGCACAGACCGCCCGGGCCCTTGACCGCCTTGCCGCTGGTGGGAGGCGGCGTCGTGGTGCCGCCGCCACCGCCGCCCGCGGTGTAGGCCGCGACGTAGTCGACGAGCATCGGCACGCCGGAGACGGTGTTGCCGTTGGGGCCGCCGCCGAACGCGTCCGGGAAGCCGCCGCCGATGGCCACGTTGAGGATCATGAAGAACCCGTGGTGCGTGGCGTTGTTCCAGGTGGTGGCGTCGACCTGGTTCGCGTTGATCGTGAAGAAGTTGTTGCCGTCGAGGTACCAGCGGATCTGCTCCGGCGAGGTGCTGCGGTCCTGCTCCACGGCGTAGGTGTGGAAGCCGGTCTGGCAGCCGCCGCAGGCGCGCTCGCCGCTGCCGATGCCCGTGGTCTCACCGCACGGGCCGCCCGGCGACGTCCCGCAGTGCAGGGTGCCGAACTCGGAGCTGCGGCCGTTGATGTCCTCCATGATGTCGATCTCGCCGATGCCCGGCCAGCCGGACGCGCCGGTGCCGCGCGCCGCCGCGCCCAGCGCCCAGAACGCGGGCCAGTAGCCGGCGCCGTTGCTGGTGTTGACGTTCGGCTGCTGGAGGCGGGCCTCGAGGCGCAGCTTGCCGCCCGCCGGCGCGGCGAGGTCGGTGCGCTGGGTCTCGACGCGGCCGCTGGTCCAGTTGCCGGCGCCGTCGCGGATCGGCTTGATCGCCAGGTTGCCGTTGCCGTCCTGGTAGACGTTCGCCGTGCTGTTGGTCATGTTCTCGATCTCGCCGGTGCCCCAGTTGCCGGCGCCGCCCGGGTACCCGTGGCCGAGGTCGTAGAGCCAGTTGGCGGTGTTGAGGCCGGTGCCGGCGGCACCCGTGAAGTCATCGGCGAAGATCCGCGTCCAGCCGGCCGGGGTGCTGGGCAGCGAGGCGGACGCGTCGGGCAGTGCGGCGAACGTGGCCGCGGCCAGCACGGCGACGCCGCTGCCGGCGAGGAGCGCGAGGCGCCCGCGCCTGCGTCCCTTGGATTTCTGTTGGCTTTCCACAGCGATGGTGTGCCCTTCTCAAGATGGGGGCGGGGGAGGGGCTTGTCCTGTTCAGCCCTCACCTGGCGGACGTGAGAGCGCTCTCAGGGCATGTTCGCTGACTGGAAAGATTGTTGTCAATAGGGGGTGGGCCGATGTGCGAATCTGTCGCCACCGGCCCACCGGCTGTTACTGGTCCGGGGTCACCATGACGACGCGGCGCCGCCGGGCGATTACGAAGAGCACCGCGCCCGCGGCGACGAGCGCGGCGCCGAGTCCCGCGTAGAGGGCCGTGCGGTCACCGGTCACGGGCAGCGCGGGGCCGGCCGCGGCGCTGGCGGACGGCGTCGGCGCGGCCGTGCGCGACGGCGTGGCCGTGGGGGCGGCCGTCGTCGGGTTGTGCTCCGGGGCCTTGATGGTGACCGTGTAGCGGCCACCGTCGTTGGCGCTGTCGCGGTCCTCGCCGCCGCCGTCGGCGAAGAACACGAGGCCGCCGTCGTCCGGATGGGCGTCGGCGAGCTTCAGGTGGAACGTCCAGGTCTTCTCGGCGCCGACGGCGAGCCCGTCCGGCGTCGTGCAGTAGTAGCGGTCCGGCTGGATCCTGCCGTCACACTCCGGGGACACGTCGCCGGTGAACTCGGTGCCGCCGGGCCGCTGGATGAACGCGACGCGGACGCGGCCCGGCTCGACGGCGGCCGGACCGAGGTTGCGCACGGTCAGCGTGATCGGCACGACGTCGCCGACCGCGCCGGTGACATTGACGATCGGGATCGTCAGATCCCAGGGAAAGGTGTCGTTCTGCTCGGCCTGGGCCGGGGCGGCGCCGAGGGCGCCGAACGCGACGATCGCGGCACCGGCGGTGGCCGCCAGGCGTCGCGGGAAGAGGGATGACATCCGGGGGTTGCTCCAGGGTCTGTGGGAGGGACCGGCGGAGCCTAATGGCTGCCGCCGATCCCTCGCAGCCCCGGTCAGGTCGCCGGCATGTCCCGCCGGCGCAGCCCCGCGAGGCCGGCCGCGCCGAGTGCCAGGGCGACCACGGTCAGCCACACGACCGGCGTCGCGGTGAACGCCGAGCCGGGCAGCTTCGGCACGTGCGCGAACGGGGTGGCGTCGAGCAGGTACTGATTGATCCCGAACAACGCCCCGAGCTCGACCAGCAGCACCGACACGATGAGCGCGGCCCAGGTCAGGGTGCTCAGCCGCGGCGCGAACCCGATCAGCGCGATGCCGAGCCCGGCCAGCACCAGCGCGGCCGGCAGCTGCACCATGGCGGCGCCGAGCAGCCGGGCCGTCTGGCCGCCGGTGTCGTGGACCTGCGCGCCGTAGACGAGCCCGCCCGCGATCCCGGCCACGGCCAGCAGCAGGGCGGTGCCGAGCACCGCGAACACCAGGTGGCTCGCGGCCCAGCGCAGGCGCCCGACCCGGGTCGCCAGCAGCGCCTCGACTCGGCCGCTGCTCTCCTCCTGGCGCAGCCGCAGCGTCGCCTGGATCGTGTACGCCGCGGCGAGCTGGCCGATGAGGCCGTAGATCGCGCCGAGGAACGCGTCGGTGAGCCCGGTCCGCCCGCCCATCCGCGACAGGACGTCGGTGAGCTGCTGGTTGGGCGAGCTGAGGTTGCCGATGCCGACCGCGGCGCCGCCCATCACGGCCCCGGCCGCGGCCAGCGCGACCACCCACGCGAGCAGCAGACCCCGGTGCAGGCGCCAGGCCAGGCCGAGCGGGCTGCGCAGGGCGGGGGCGGCCTGGGCCGGGCCCGGGCGCTCGGCCAGCAGACCGGCGCCCACGTCGCGGCGGTCGACGAGGACGTACCCGACGGCGGCGAACAGGACCGCGAACCCCACGAACAGCAGCGCGATCCACCAGCGCTCGCCCGCGAAGGGGCGCATGTGCAGGGCCCAGCCGGTGGGCGACAGCCAGCTCAGCGCGGTCGGGCCGGTGTCGCCGACGGCGCGCAGGAGGTAGGTGCCGCCGAGCACGGCCCCGGCGATCCCCGTCGCGGCCCGGGCGCCCCGGGTGAGCTGGGCGGTCGCGGCGGCGATGGCCGCGAACAGCATCCCGAACAGGGCGGTCGCGAGCCCGAAGGCGAAGGCGCCGGCCGGGTCCAGCCCGACGGCGACGAGCCCGAGCGCGCCGAGCAGCCCGATCGCGAGGTCGGCGGCGACGGTGACCGCGAGGGCGGCGCTCAGCGGGGCGTACCGGCCGATCACCGTGGCCCGCAGCAGCTCCAGGCGGCCGGACTCCTCCTCGGTGCGGGTGTGCCGCACGACCGTCAGCACACTCATCAGCCCGATGAGGATGAGCTCGGACACCCCGATCTTCCACACGGTGAGCCCGCCGATGGACACGCCGAACAGCGGGCCGCTCAGGGCGACCAGGGACGGGTTGGACAGCACGCCGCTGACGGCCTGGAGGTCGGCCTCGGTGGGGTACAACTTCTGGTAGTTGGCCGCGGTGCCCATCGGCATCAGCGCGAGCCCGAGCACCCACACGGTGAGCCGGACCCGGTCGAGGCGCAGGGCCAGTCGCGCGAGCGCGCCGGTGCCGGTCATCGCGCGACCCCCGAGCGCGGCTTCGCCCCGTCGGCCGCGGCGCGGTCGTAGTGGCGCAGGAACAGCTCCTCCAGCGTCGGCGGCGTGCTCGTCAGGCCCCGCACGCCGGCCGCGGTGAGCCGGCGCAGGACGGCGTCCAGCTCGGCGTTGTCGACGCTGAACCGGACAGTACCGTTGTGCGCCTGCAGGTCGTGCACGCCCACGAGCTCGCCGAGACCGTCGACCGGCCCGGCCAGCTCGGCCTGGATCGACGTGCGGGTCAGGTGCCGCAGGCTCTGCAGCGTGCCCGTCTCCACCGCCCGGCCGTCGCGGATGATGGTGACCCGGTCGCACAGCGCCTCGACCTCGGCCAGGATGTGGCTGGACAGCAGCACCGTGCGGTCGCCGCGCCGCTGCTCCTCGCGGATCACCTCGCGGAAGACCTCCTCCATGAGCGGGTCGAGACCGGAGGTCGGCTCGTCGAGCACGATGAGCTCGACGTCCGAGGCGAGCGCGGCCACGAGCGCGACCTTCTGGCGGTTGCCCTTCGAGTAGGTCCGGCCCTTCTTCGTCGGGTCGAGGTCGAAGCGCTCCAGCAGCTCCTTGCGGCGCGCGGGGTCGAGCCCGCCGCGCAGCCGGCCGAGCAGGTCGATGACCTCGCCGCCGGAGAGGCTCGGCCAGAGCGTGACGTCGCCGGGCACGTAGGCGAGCCGCCGGTGCAGCTCGGTCGCGTCCTTCCACGGGTCCCGGCCGAGCAGCCTCGCCTCGCCCGAGTCGGCGTGCAGCAGCCCGAGCAGCACCCGGATGGTGGTCGACTTCCCGGCGCCGTTGGGCCCGAGGAAACCGTGCACCTCCCCGGTCCGCACGGACAGATCGAGCCCGTCGAGCGCGCGGGTGCGCCCGAACGTTTTGACCAGTGCGTCAACGCGGATCGCCTCGGTCATGGTCGCTCATTGCTCCTTCTGGTTTCCCCTGTGGTTGTCCCGCAGCGCCTGCATGGCCCGGTGGGCGTCGGCGGCGAGCGTGGGATCGAGCAAAGTGCTGGAGTAGAAGTCGACCATCGCCTCGACCAGGCGCGTGTAGCCCTCCATGGCGAACATGTCGGCGCCGAGGTTGCGGGAGACGTGGTCGTGCATGGCGAGCAGCCCGGACTGCATGCCGACGAGCACCGCCGCGAAGCCGCGCCGGTCCTGCGTGACGTCCGGCGCGAACTTGTCGATCCACTGCTCGGCGATGAGCACCATGTCGTCGAACATCGCCGCGGCGGCGGGCGAGCCGTCGAGCAGGGCCCGGGTGACGTACCGGTACATGAGCATGACCGTCGGGTGCACGGAGGGCATGAACCCGGGACTGGCCATCTTCCCGTCGATGATGATCTCGGCCTTGATCTTCATCGACAGGTCGAGCACGTGCTGGTCGCACGCCTCGCGCAGACCCTCCTTCGACCCGAAGTGGTGCCGCAGCAGCCCCGGCGAGACCCCGGCGGCCTGCGCGATGTCGCGCACGGTGGTGCCGTCCATGCCCCGATCCGCGAACAGGCGGATGGCGGCGTCCCGAATCCGGGCACGGGCCGTGAGGTCCTCGTCCGTCATGCGGCGTCACCCCTTGCTATACGTGCGTACAGCCGACTATACGCTCGTATAGTCGGCTGGCAAGGGGGGACCGGCAGAGGGTTCCGGGGGCCGGTCAGCCCCCGGCGGGATCGAGCCGGTAACCGGCCCCGCGCACGGTCTTGATCGCGGTCCGGCCGTACGGATGATCGATCTTCTTGCGCAGGTAGCCGACGTAGACCTCGACGATGTTGGGGTCCCCGTCGAAGTGCGCGTCCCACACGTTCTCGATGATCGCCGTGCGGCTCAGCACGTCACCGGGGTGGCGGAGCATGAACTCGAGCAGCGCGAACTCCCTCGCCGTCACCGATATCTCGTCGGTACCGCGGGTGACCCGCCGCTGCACCGGGTCCAGGTGCAGATCGCCCGCGCTGAGCACGACCGGCCGCTGCGGCGCCCCGCGCCGGATGAGCGCCCGCAACCGGGCCACCAGCACCACGAACGAGAACGGCTTGGTGAGATAGTCGTCGGCCCCGAGATCGAAGGCGTCGGCCTGGTCGTACTCCCCGTCCTTCGCGGTCAGCATCAGCACGGGGGTCCACACCTGCCGCTGCCGCAGCTGCCGGCACACCTCGTAGCCGGACAGCCCCGGCAGCATGATGTCGAGCATGATCGCGTCATAGGCCCCGTGCGGCGTCTCGGTCGCGGCCCACAGCCCGTCCACGCCGGTGTGCACGAGGTCGACCGTGAACCCCTCCCCGCTCAGCCCGTCCCGGATCGTCTCGGCCAGGTTCACCTCGTCCTCGACCACCAGCACCCGCACGACGCCCACCCCTCCCAGCGCGAACCTCCAGACTCACACTGTGATCCTGAACCAATCCTGAACGGCCCGGGCCCGATCGTCAGCGCGGCGTCGCGGCGGTCGGGGCGAAGGCCGGCCCGTGCCCGGGCACCACGAGCGCGGCGAGGGCCAGCACCCGCTCGCGCCCGGCGTGCAGGGCGTCCAGGTCCGTCGCGTACGCGTCGCCGGCCGACGTCGCCGTGGTCCACAGGTGCGTGAAGGCGACGAGCCCGTCCGCGGTGTCGGCGAGGGTCGTGATGTCCTGCGGGCTGTGGCCGGGGGTGCGGATGAGCCGCACGGACGGGCTCAGCTCGAAGCCCTCGGCGTCGCGGTCCTCCCACACGTCACCGTGGTAGATCGCCCAGTGGTCGTGGAAGCGCGCGGCCGGGAACAGGGCCGCGTTGAGCGTGTGGTCGGGATGGTGGTGGCTGAACACCACGTCGGTCACGTCCTGCGGCCGCACGCCGAGCGCGCGCAGGGGGTCGAGGATCAGGGCACGGTCGCGCACCATGCCGGGGTCGGTGACGATCAGCCGCGAGCCGTCACGGATGAAGCCGACGGTGCTCGCCACGGCGCCGCCGAGGTAGCCGGTGTGCAGCAGGGAAACGGTCGCACTCATACCGGCTGAGCATTCGCGCCGCGGCGCCGCGCCGCGAGCGGCCCGGCCGCCCAAGTGCGCAAGATTCCTGCCAATAGGATCGTCGCCGTGTTCACCACCGCCCCGGCCGCCGTCGACGTCGCCGCGACGTTTCCGCAGCTCGTGCCCTTCGCGCGGACGGCCGTGCGGCTGCATCCCCGGCCGGGGTCGCCCGACGCCGGGCAGAGCTCGATGGGCGGCCCCCTGCTGTGGCCGGCGGCGGAACCCTGGCCGATGTGCGACGGCCCGGACCCCTACGACCACTGGGGCCGGCCGCCGGCCGAGGCCCGCAGTCCGCTGGTCCCGGTGCTGCAGCTGTTCGCCGAGGACGTCCCCGGGCTGCCGTTCCCGGCCGGCAAGGACGTGCTGCAGGTGCTGTGGTGCCCGTTCGACCACAACCCGTGGAGCTCGCCGCGGCCCGAGCTGCGGTGGCGCCGGCGCGCCGGGACCGGGCCGCGGCTGCGCACGGCACCCCCACCGGACCCGGCGGCCGAGGCCGGCCGCGTGCCCGACCCGTGCGTCCTGCACCCGGAGCGGGTGACCGAGTACCCGAACCACGACCTGCCACCGCAGGTCCGGGAGAGCATCAGGCCGGCCGTCGCGCGGGTCGAGCGGGAGACCGGGTGGGAGTACGAGTACGACCTGTCGGTCGCCTCGGGCACGAAGGTGGGCGGCTACCCGGGCTGGACCCAGGTGCCGGACTGGCCCGCGTGCGGCTGCGGCGCCGTGATGGAGCACCTGCTCACCGTGGCGACGTGGGAGTTCAGCCGGGGCGACGAACGGCGCTGGATCGCGCTGGAGGACCGCCCGGCGATGGCGGGGTGGGACGCCGGCGCGGCCGATCATCCATGGCGGCGGGTGCAGAACCCGGCCGGGCTGATGCTCGGCGACGCCGGGGGCATCTCCCTGTTCGTGTGCCCGCACTGCGACGATCGGCCGTTCGACCATCGGTTCGACTGCGCCTGATCACAGCGTGGCGAAGGCCCGCGTGCGGCGGGCCTTGGCCAGGCAGCGGGCCCTCGTCGGGCCGATGGCGCCGACCGGGATGCCCAGCGCCGCGCTGATCTCGCGGTAGGGCACGGGCGGGTCGCTGAAGAGCATGGTCAGCAGCCGGCGGTCGCGCGGCGGGAGCTCGTCGAGCACCCGGTGGGCGATCTCGTGGCGCCGGGCCGCGTCCGGGTCGGGGTCCGGCTCCGGGTCGGCGGGATCGGGGAGCCGCTCGGTCTCCACGGGGATCTGGCGGCCCTGGTGGCGCAGCAGCATCAGGCACTCGTTGCGGCTCGTCGTCACCAGCCAGCCGGGCAGGGCCCGCGGCTCGCGGATGTCCCGCAACCCGGCCACCAGGCGCAGCCACACGGCGCCGCAGACGTCCTGGGCGTCGGCGCCGCGCAGGCAGTACCGGGCGCAGATCGCGAAGATCAGGGGTGAGTAGCGCTCGACGATCTCCCGCCAGGCGTCCGAGTCGTGGCGCGCCGCGCGCTCCAGCAGTGTGGTCATGGCAGAAGGGTCGCGGGGCCACCTGATCGGCGACCTTGCGCCAACCTTGCGGGCCTTCCCAGCACCCTCGCCGGTCCGCGACCATGAGGGGGTCATGGACATCCGGCTGTTCGGGGAGGTCCGGCTGTTCGCGGCCGGGCGGCTGCTCGACGCCGGGGCGCCGCGGCAGCGGGCGGTGCTCGCCGCGCTCGCGGTCGACGCGGGGCGCCCGGTGCCGATCGAGACGGTCGTGGACCGGGTGTGGGGCGAGGAACCGCCGGCCGAGGCGCGCAACGTGCTCTACTCGCACGTGAGCCGGCTGCGGCGGCTGGTGGCGATCGAGCGGCGCAGCGCCGGATACCTCCTCGACGTCCCGCCCGAGACCGTGGACCTGCACCGCTTCGCCGCGCTGGTGCAGACCGGCGGCGCGGCGGCGCTCGCCGAGGCGCTCGCGCTGTGGGACGCCCCGCCGCTCGCCGGGATCGGCGGGGACTGGGCGGACGCCGTGCGCACGGCCTGGCACCGGCGGCGCCTCGACGCGGTCGTGCGGTGGGGCGAGCTGCGGCTCGAGGCCGGGCACCCCGGGGAGGTGGCCGCGGCCGTCGCCGACCTGACCGCCGAGTACCCGCTCGCCGAGCAGCTCGAGGTGCTCGTCCTGCGGGCGCTGCTCGCCGCCGGCCAGCGGACCGAGGCCCTGGAGCGCTACGGGCACATCAGGCGCCGGCTCGCCGACGAGCTCGGCACCGAGCCCGGGCCCGAGCTGCGCGGGCTCCACGAGCGGCTGCTCGGCCGGGCCGGCGCCGGGAACGCCCCCGCCGGGAACGCCGGCGTCATCCCGGCCCAGCTGCCGGCCGGCATCGGCGGGTTCGCGGGGCGCGCGGCCGAGCTGCGGCTGCTCGACGACCTGCGGGGCACCGGCACGGTGATCCTCTCCGGCACCGCCGGCGTCGGCAAGACCACCCTGGCCGTGCACTGGGCGCACCGCGTGCGCGACGCCTTCCCGGGCGGCCAGCTCTACGTGAACCTGCGCGGCTTCGATCCGGGCGGCGACCCCGTCACCCCGGCCGCCGCCGTCCGCGACTTCCTGGACGCGCTGGACGTGCCCGCGAGCCGCCGGCCCGCCAGCCTCGAGGCGCAGATCGGGCTGTACCGCAGCCTCCTGGCCGGCCGCCGCGTGCTCGTCGTGCTCGACAACGCGCGCGACGCCGGGCAGGTCCGGCCGCTGCTGCCCGGCGCGCCCGGGTGCCAGGCGGTGGTCACCAGCCGCGACGAGCTCGTCGGGCTGGTCGCCGAGGGGGCCCGGCCCGTACCGGTGGATCTCCTGCCCACCGAGGAGGCCCACGCCGTGCTGCGCGAGCGGCTCGGCGCCGCGCGGGTCGAGGCCGAGCCCGGCGCCGCCGCGGAGATCGCCGAGCTGTGCGCGCGCCTGCCGCTGGCCCTCGCCGTGGTGGCGGCCCGGGCCGCGACCCGGCCCGCGTTCCGCCTCGGCGACCTCGCCCGGCAGCTGCGCGAGGCCCGCGGCGGGCTGGACGAGTTCGCCGGCGCCGACCCGGCCACCGACCCGCGCGCGGTGTTCTCGTGGTCCTACCTGCGGCTGAGCCCCGCGGCCGCCCGGCTCTTCCGCCTGCTGGGCCTGCACCCCGGGCCGGACCTCGGCACCCGGGCGGCGCGGGCCCTCGCCGGGACCGCCCGGCCGGCGCTGGCCGAGCTGACCCAGGCCCACCTGCTCACCGAGATCGGCCCGGGCCGCTACGCCTGCCACGACCTGCTGCGCAGCTACGCCGCCGAGCTCGTCGCCGAGCACGAGAGCGCCGGCGAGCGCGCGGCGGCGACCCGCCGGCTGCTCGGCTACTACCGGCACAGCGCCTACCTCGCCGACGGCTTCGTCGAGCCGCGCCGCGAGGTGCCGCCCGAGTTCGCCCCGCTGCCGGCCGGCGTCGAGCCCGAGCGGATCGTCACGCACGCCGAGGCGCTGGCGTGGTTCACGGCGGAGCGGCCGGTGCTGCTGCGGGCGGTACACCAGCCATCCGCGTTCGACCGGGAGGTGTGGGAGATCGTCTGGGCGTCGCGGCGGTTCCTGAAGCTGCGCAGCCGCTGGCACGAGGCCAACGCCATGCTGGCCGCGGCCCTGGAGGCGGCGCGCCGGCTGGACGACGGGCCGAAGCAGGCCTTCGCGCACTGTTTCCTCGGGTGCAGCGCCGTGTGGCTGGACCGCCACGACGAGGCCGGCGAGCAGCTCGACGCCGCGCTCGCCCGCTACGCCGAGGGCGGCGACCGCATCGGCCAGGCCTACACCCACCACTACTGGGCCTGGCTGCTGGAGAAGCAGGGGCGCCACCCCGAGGCGCTCGGCCACGCCGAGCGGTCGCTGGCGCTGTTCGCCGCGGCCGGGCACCGCGCCGGGGAGGCCAAGGCGCGCAACGCGGTCGGGTGGTTCCACGCGCTGGCCGGGGACCACGCCGCCGCCGTGCACCACTGCGAGCGGGCCCTCGCGCTGCAGCAGGAGCTCGGCGACGGGCTCGAGGCCGCCCAGACGTGGCACAGCCTCGGCTTCGCGCACCACGCGCTGGGCGACGACACCCGGGCGCTGCTGTGCTACAAATCCGCGGAGGACCTGTTCCACCGGTCCGGATATCTGTTCAACGAGGCGCTCGTCCTGACCGCATCGGCCGATATCCACGCCGCCTGCGGCCGTCACGACCGGGCCCGCGCCGAACGGCGGCGGGCCTACGACATCCTGCGCCCCCTCGGCCACCCGCTGGCCGAGGAGGTCCGCGCGCATCTGGAGGATTCGCATGACTGAGCCCGCAACGACGCCACCCGGCGACGACGACCTCGCCGCCCTCTACGCCACGCTCGCCGCGCTCGACCTGCCGCCCGCGCAACGGCAGCTGCTCGACAACATCCTGGCGATGGCCCGGGACATGACGCCCACGGACGAGCCCGTCGCCGCCGGGTTCGCCGCCGCCTACGCCCCCGGCGCGGCCGCCCTGATCGCGGCCTACGCGCACGGCGGCCCGCTGCTGGTCAGCCACGCGCCCGGCGGCGGCCACCCGGTGATGATCAGCCGCATGATCAGCCGCTGACCCGTGCCGGCGACCGCGGGGCCGACCGTCATCGTGGCCATGCCGTTCCTGCACGCCGACCGCCCGTCCATCCCGCTCGGGCTGCTCAAGGCGATCGGCGCGGCGCGAGGCTTCCCGGTGCGCACCCTGCACGCGTGCCTGGACTTCGCGGCGCGCATCGGCCCCGAGTACTACGCGCTGCTGGCCGACCACCGCGGCCGCCAGGTCGGCGACTGGCTGTTCTCCGTCGAGGCGTTCGGGGCCGAGGCCCCGGACCCCGACGGACGGCGGCTGCTGGAGGCGTTCGGCGACGAGCTGGCCTACCTCGGCGACCGGCTGCCGCACATCCGCGCCCACGACGTGCCCGCGTTCCTCGACGCGATCGAGCGCGAGCTGGGCGACGCGCGGATCGTCGGCTTCAGCGCGACGTTCCAGCAGAGCGTCGCCTCGTTCGCGCTCGCCCGGCGGCTCAAGCGGCGCCGGCCGGACCTGGTGACCGTCTTCGGCGGCGCCAACTTCGACGGGGCGATGGGCCCGGCCCTGGCCCGCGCGCTCGACGTGATCGACTACGCCGTCGTCGGCGAGGGCGACGACGCGTTCCCGGCGCTGCTCGACGCGCTCGCGAAGGGCGAGGATCCGGCCGCCGTACCGGGCGTCGCCACCCGATCCCGCCACACCCCGCCGGCCCCGCCGCGGCAGCGCCTCGACGAGCTGCCGGTGCCGGACTACGACGAGTACTTCGCCCGCGCCGCCCGCCTCGGCCTGCCCGTCGAGCACGTCGCGCTGCCGTTCGAGTCGGCCCGCGGCTGCTGGTGGGGCGCCAAGCACCACTGCACCTTCTGCGGCCTCAACGCGACCACGATGGCCTTCCGCGCCAAGTCGGCGCCGCGGGTCCTGGCCGAGCTCGACACCCAGTCCCGCCGCCACCGCACGTTCCGCTTCGAGGCGGTGGACAACATCCTCGACCCGGCGCTGCTGCGCTCGCTCGTCCCGGCCCTCGCCGAGCGCGAGTACCAGCTCTTCTACGAGGTGAAGGCCAACCTGAGCCGGGCCCAGCTGCGCGCGCTCGCCCAGGCCGGCGTGACCCGGCTGCAGCCCGGCCTGGAGTCGCTGAGCTCGGCGGTGCTGCGGCTGATGGACAAGGGGGTGCGCGCAGCGCAGAACGTGAACCTGCTGCGCTGGGCGCGGTACTACGGCATCGGCATCGCCTGGAACATCCTCTGGGGCTTCCCCGGCGAGACGGCCCAGGACTACGCGGCGCAGACCGCGCTCGTCCCGCACCTGGCGCACCTGGCCCCGCCGGCCGACGCCGGCCCGGTCTGGCTGGAGCGCTTCAGCCCCCTGTTCGCGACGTTCGCGAAGCGGCCCGAGCCGAGCTACTCGCTCGTGTATCCGTCCACTGTGGACCTGAACGAGGTCGCCTACTTCTTCGACTACGAGCCGCTCGACCCGCTGGATCCCCGGGTGTACGGGGAACTGCGCGACGCGGTCGCGGGCTGGACCGCGCGCTGGAACTCGCCCGAGCCGCCGGTGCTGGTCTACCGCGCCGCCCCCGGCTTCCTGCAGATCTACGACGGGCGGCATCCGCCGGGCACCGGGACGTACACCTTCCACGACCCGCTCGCCGCGATCTACCTCGCGTGCGCCGAGCGCCCCCGCACCCTGCGCGGCGTGCGGCGCGACCTCGGGCTGCCCGCCGCCACGATCGCGGCCGCGTTCGCGGGCTTCGCCGAGCGCGGGCTCATGATGCTGGACGAGGATCTCGCCCTCGCGCTGGCCCTGCCCGCCACGCCCGGCCGCTGAGCCGTATCACGGCGCCGGGCGGTGCATCCGCTCGGTGTGGACAGTTCGGTCATCATCGAGGCGCCGTGCTCGAGCGCGACGCGCGGCGGGCGGTTCGGCTGGGACCGGCTGCACAAGGACGGCTGCGCGATGGCCGCGGCCGTGCTGCTGTGGCCGGGCGGCACGGCGGCGTTCGCCGCGACCGTGGCCGGCGCCGCGCCCGGCGACGCCTGGGTGATCTGGCACGTGGACCTGCTCGACGCCGACGGGTTCGTCCTGGGCTCGCTGGCGACCGAGGACCCCGTCGGCGGCGACTGGCGCAAGTTCCTGCTCCCGATGCCGTGGCCCGGGATGCGGTACCGCCGGGAGGGCCGGGCGACGTTCGACGCCGGGCTGTGGCCGGTGCTGCGCCGGCTCAAGCTGTATGCGTCGGTGGCTCGCGGAACTCGGCCGTCACCCGCCAGCCCCGTTCGGCCGTGCCCCAGGTGAGGGTGCCGCCGACCGCCGCCACGTCCTCGGCCAGGCTCGCGAGGCCGAAGCCGCCGCCGCCCGGCTCGCCCGCGGGCCGCCCGGACCCCGGCGTGCTGGTCAGCCCGAGCCGGACCGTCTCGCCCGCCCGGGTCACGGTCGCGTCGAGGCGGGCGCCGGGGCCGTCGTGCCGCAGCGCGTTCGTGGCCGCCTCGCCGACGAGCCGGAAGGCCACCTCGCGCACGGCGGCCGGCAGGGTGTCGAGGCCGGTGATCCCGTCCGCCTCTAGGCCCGCCTCGCGCAGGGCGGCCAGGCGGCCGTCGAGCGTGGCGGCGGCGTCGCGCTGGGCCTCCTCGGCCAGGGCCAGGCGGACCTCGGCGAGGGCGGCGCGGCCGGCGCCCAGTACGACATCCAGGCGCTCCTCATCGGCGGTCGTCAGCCGTGCCGTCGCGCGCAGGGCCTCGCCCTGCACGAGCATGACGGTCATCGTGTGCGCGAGCCCGTCGTGCAGGCGCCGGGCCAGCCGCTCCCGGGAGCTCGCGGTCGCCGCGGCCCGGTCCGCGAGGTGCCGTTCGAGGCGCAGCTGCGCGACCAGGGCCCGCTCGCGCAGCAGCACGCCGCGCTCGGCGCCGAACAGCCAGGTGACGATGAGCGCGCCCGCCGCGAGCAGCCCGCCCTCGACCGGGCCGTGCCGGATCGCACCCGTCACCGTGACGAGCACGACCGCGCCGCCGCACACGCCCCACCGCACCCACGGCGAGCGGTGCGTGGCGGCGCCGTAGAGCGCGAGGGCGGCCGGCAGGTAGCCGACCGCGCGCGCCATCCCGAGCAGCGAGTGCGCCGCGGTGGCCGCGGCGATGACCGCGAGCGCGGCGCCCGGGTACCGGCGGCGGGCGAGCAGCGGCACCAGCTGCACGACCGCGAGCGGCACCGAGACGACCGAGTCCGAGAGCGCGAACAGCACGACGACCAGCGCGAAGAGGGCGATGTCGAACGCGAGCAGCCGGCGCACCCGGGCTCCCCCTTACGATCGGACGGTGATCCGGCTCGTGATCGTCGACGACCAGGCCCTCGTGCGGGAGGGCCTGAGCCTGATCCTGGGCAGCCAGCCCGACATCGAGGTCGTCGCCGAGTTCGCCGACGGCGAGGCGCTGCTGGACGCCGCCGCGGACCTGGCCGCCGACGTCATTCTCCTGGACCTGCACCTGACCGGCCTCGACGGGGTGGCGGTGCTGCGCTCGCGCACGTTTCACGCGAAGGTGCTCGTGCTGACCGCGGTCGGCAGCGCGGCCGACGTGCAGCGGGCCCTCGCGGCCGGCGCGGCCGGGTTCGTGCTCAAGGACGCGACCGGGGCCGAGCTCGCCGCGGCCGTGCGCGGGGCCCATGCCGGGGTGCGGCCGCTGAGCGCGTCGGCCGCCGAGCTGCTGTGGCCGCGCTCGGCGCCCGCCCCCGCCGCCGCCGACCTGAGTGTGCTCACGTCCCGGGAGCGGGAGGTGCTGCGGCTGCTGGGCCAGAGCAACCGCGAGATCGCGCGCTCGCTGGGCCTGGCCGAGCGCACGGTCAAGACGCACGTGAGCAACATCCTCTCGAAGCTGGCGGTGGACAGCCGCACCCAGGCCGCGCTGCTCGCCCAGGGACTAAGGGACTAGACCGGCTACGTCCTTCGCCGCTTCTCGCCGGGTGCCGGTCCTGGCAGGGTTGCGGCGATGCGACGGCGTTGGATCATCCTGGCGGTGGTGGTGCTGTGTGCGGCCGCCCTGTATCTCGGCAACCGATCGACGAGCGGCCCGCGGGCCGGCCGGCCGTTCCTGCTCGCCCACCGGGGCCTGGCGCAGACGTTCGACCTGCACGGCGTCGAGGCGGACACGTGCACGGCGACGCGGATCTTCCCGCCGCGGGTGCCGTACCTCGAGAACACCCTGCCGTCGCTGCGGGCCGCGTTCGACGCCGGCGCCGACGCCGCCGAGATCGACGTGCAGCTGACGAGCGACGGGCAGCTCGCGGTCTTCCACGACGCGCTGCTGGAGTGCCGCACGGACGGCACCGGCCCGGTCGGCGCGCACACCATGGCCGAGCTGCGCGCGCTGGACGTCGGCTACGGGTACGCGGTGAACGGCACGTTCCCCCTCCGCGGCAAGGGCGCCGGGCTGCTGCCGACGGTGCCGGAGGTCTTCGCGGCGTTCCCCGGCCGCGAGCTGAAGCTGGACATGAAGCGCGACCAGGCGGCCGACGGCGAGGCGGTGGCCGCGTTCCTGGCCACCCTGTCCCCGTCGCGCCTGTCCGCCGTGACGGTGACCGGCGGCGACACGGCCGTGGCCGCGGTGGCGAGCCGCCTGCCACAGGTCCGGACGTCGTCGAAGGCCATCATCAAGAGCTGTCTGCTGCGGTACGCCGGGGAAGGCTGGACGGGCCACGTCCCGTCCGAGTGCCGCCACCGGGAGCTGATCGTGCCGATCGAGTACGGCAAGTGGCTGTGGGGCTGGCCGAACCTGTTCGTCTCCCGCATGGGCGAGGCCGGCACGCGCGTGGTGCTCGTCCGCTACGTCGGGGACTGGTCGGCCGGCTTCGACACCGCCGCCGACGTGGCCGGGCTGCCGGAGGGCTGGACGGGCGCGGTCTGGACCAACCGCGTCGACGTCGTCGCCCCCCTCCTGCGCCGCTGACCGGCCCGGTCGTCAGGACCGGGCGGCGGGCCGCAGCACCTCGGCGCACCACTGGCGGAAGGTCGTCGGCGTGCTCGACTGCGCGGTGCGCTCGACGCCGTTGTCGAGGCCCTCGTCCTTGGCCACGGCCATGTCGAGCATGGCCTGCGCCATCGGCTCGGAGACCCCGCGGCCGACCAGGTTCGCCTTGAACGTCTCGCCCGGGATCCGCTGGTAGCGCACCGGGCGCCCGAGCACGCCGGCGAGCGTCGCGGCCATCTCGTCGTAGGTGATGTCCTCGGGGCCGAGCACCGGCACCTCCTCGAAGCCGGTCCAGGCGTCGTCGAGCAGCAGCCGGGCCGCGACCGCGGCGATGTCGCGGGTGGCGACGGCCGGGGCGGGGAGGTCCGGCCGCGACGGGCCGGACAGGATGCCCTGCGCCGTGATCGGCTGGAGCTGGCGCAGCGTGTTGTCCATGAAGGAGGGCATGGCCAGCGCGCGGTACGGCACGCCGGTCGCCGCGATCAGGTCGTCCATGGCGAGCGTCGCGGTGACGTGCCCGGCCCGGCCCGCGACCGGCGTGCCGCGGCCGAGCGCGGAGACGCCGACCACGCGGACGGCCGGGTGCGCCGCGAACGCCTCGAGGGCGGGGCGGGCGAAGCCGGAGTACGCCTCGCCGGCGGAGCTCGCGCGCGGGTCGGCCGGCACGAGCCAGAAGACCGCGTCGGCGCCCGCGAACGCCTCGGCCACGACGGCCGGGTCGGCGTGGGAGCCGCGGACGATCTCGACCCGCTCGGCGACCCCGGGCGCGAGGCGCGCCGGGTCGCGGGCCACGACGCGCACGGGCGCGCCGGCGTCGAGGAGGTGCTGGACGAGCTGCCGGCCGATGTTGGCGGTGGGTGCGGTAACCACGATCATGCGAGCAGTCAACGCCGATCCGTCGCGGGGCTGAAGGACCGATCCCGTCTCGATTGATACCCTGGTGATATGAGTGAGCTCGAGACGCGGCAGCTGCGGTACTTCGTCGCGGTGGCCGAGGAGCTGCACTTCGGGCGCGCGGCCGAGCGGCTCGGGATGGCGCAGCCGCCGCTGTCGCGGGCGATTCGCGAGCTCGAGCGGCAGCTGGGGGTACAACTGCTGCAACGCACGACGCGGCAGGTCGCGCTGACCGCGGCCGGGGCGGCGCTGCTGGACGACGCCCGGGTGGCGCTCGACGCCGTCGCGACGGCGGAGCGCCGGGCCCGGCGGGCCGCGCAGCCCGTGCCGTCGCTGCGGCTCGCGCTCAAGGCCGACTATGACGCCGGGCTCCTGCCGCGGGTGCTCGACGCCTACGACGTGATGCCGGTCGAGCTGCTGCTGGGCGGGCACGGCGAGCAGGTGCCGGCACTGCACGACGGGCGGGCCGACGTGGCGCTGCTGCCGACGCCGTTCGACGCGCGCGGCCTGGACAGCGAGCCGTTGATCACGAGCCCGTGCGTGGTGGCCCTGGCGGCCGCGGATCCGTTGGCGGCGCGCACCTCGCTGCGGCTTTCGGACCTGGCCGGGCGTCGCCTGCCGGGCGGCTCCCCGGCCGAGGGCGGCCGCATGGCGCCGGTGCCGGGGCGATCGTTCGACCTGTCGCAGATCTTCAACCTGGTCGAGGTGGGCGGGGCCGTGTGGTTCCTGCCCGAGTTCGTGGCGGCGCGGTTTCCGCGGCCGGGCACGGCCTTCCGGCCGGTGGCGGAGCTGGAGCCGGTGACGCTGACGGTGGCGTGGCCGGCGGCCTCGCGCTCGCCGGCGGTGGCGGCGTTCGTGCGGGCCGCGCAGGCGGCGGTGCTCGAGGCTCAGCCGGTGATGTAGCCGACGAGCGGGGCGTCCTGGGTGGTGCAGGCGGCGGGGGTGAGGACCTCGGAGGCGGTGCCGCCGTCGGTGCCGGTGCGGAAGATGCCGGGGGCGCCGGTGCAGGAGGTGGCGGTGTAGGTGATGCGCACGCCGCTGGGGTCCCAGGCGGGGTTGGTGCCGGTGCGGTCGCTGATCTGGTGCTGGTCGGTGCCGTCGGTGTGCATGACCCAGATGGTGTCGTTGTGGACGTAGGCGATCTGGGTGGCGTCGGGGGAGAGGGCGGGCTGGCGGCTGACGCTGTCGGTGGTGAGGCGGGTGGTGTGGCCGGCCTGCTTGAGGTAGATGGCGCCGTGGCTGGCGTAGACGGTGGGGGTGGTGGCGGCGTCGGTGGTGCCGGCGGTGGCGGTGGTGGTGCCGGCGAACGCGGCCGCGGCGGCGGCGATGCCGGCGAGAACGAGCGTGCGCTTGACGGTGGTGCGGTGCATCCCTGCCTCCAGTGTGTGTCGCTTCCGTGTGACGCAGGGACCATCGGCGCAACCGTCCGGCACCTGAAGGAAACCGTTCGCGAACCCGGTGTGACGGATCCGGGCCTCACAGCCGCGTCGCGGCGCGGACGAGGTCGGCGACGGCGCGGGAGCGGCTGTGCGGGGGCCAGGCGATCAGCGTGGTGATCTCCGGTGCGTCCAGCAGGGGCACGGCGACCAGGTCGCGGCGCAGGTGGGTGCGGGCCGAGTCCGGGAGCACGGCGCAGGCGCGGCCGAGCGCGATCAGCTGGTACAGCTGCGAGTTGCCCCTCACCTCGGGACCCCGCCCCGGTCTGTAGCTGCCGTCCGGCTCGGGCCAGCGGGGCAGCGGCAGGTCCGGCAGGTCGGCGACGTCGGCCATGCGCAGGCTGGGCGCGGTCGTGAGGGGGTGCCCGGCCGGCAGCACCACGACCTGGCTCTCCACCGTGAGGACCTCGGTGTCCAAGCCGGCGGGCTCGTCGTAGGGCAGGTGCAGCAGCGCCACGTCCGCGCGCCCGTCGCGCAGGAGGCGCTCCTGCTCGCCGATGCCGCACAGCTGGACGTCGACGGGGACGGCACCGGGCTCGGCGGCGTACGCGTCCAGGAGCTTGGCCAGCAGCTCGCCGGAGGCGCCGGCCTTGGTCACCAGCACGATGCCGGGCTCGGGCGCCGCCGCGCGCCGGGTGCGCCGGGCGGCCGCCTCGACGGCCGCGAGCGCCGCGCGCGCCTCGCGCAGCAGCACCCCGCCGGCCTCGGTCAGGGCCACGCTGCGGCTGGTGCGCTCCAGCAGCGTCACCCCCAGCCGCCGCTCGAGCTGCCCGATCGCGCGCGACAGCGGCGGCTGCGCGATGCCGAGACGGGCGGCGGCGCGGCCGAAGTGCAGCTCCTCGGCGACGGCGACGAAGTACCGCAGCTCCCGGGTCTCCAGATCGATACCCACAGGGTATCGCGGCCGACCGCATCGGTGTTGGCGCCGGGTTCCGGCGCTGGCCAAGCTCGACCCATGAGCGAAACGAAGGTCGCGCTGGTGACGGGCGCGAACAAGGGCATCGGGTACGAGATCGCCGCCGGGCTGGGCGCGCTCGGCTTCCGCGTGGGCGTCGGGGCCCGCGACGCCGCGCGCCTCGCGGACGCGCTGGCCAAGCTGGAGGCGGCCGGCGTCGACGCGTTCGGCGTGCCCCTGGACGTGACCTCCGCCGAGAGCGTGGCGGCCGCGACGGGGTCCCTGACGCGGCTCGACGTGCTGGTGAACAACGCGGGGGTGACCGGCGGGATGCCGCAGCAGCCGACCCTGGTCGACCTGGACGCCATCCAGCGCGCGGTGGACACGAACGTGCTCGGCGTCGTGCGCGTGACGAACGCGTTCCTGCCGCTGCTGCTGCGCTCCCCGTCGCCGCGGATCGTGAACATGTCGAGCTCGGTGGGCTCCCTGACGCGGCAGTCGGCCGGCGAGGTGGGGCCGCTGTCGGCCGCCTACGCGCCGTCGAAGTCCTTCCTCAACGCGGTGACGCTGCAGTACGCCAAGGAGCTGCGCGACACGAAGGTCCTCATCAACCTGGCCTGCCCCGGCTACTGCGCCACGGACCTGAACGGCTTCCGCGGCGTGCGCACCGCGGCCCAGGGCGCGGCGATCGCGATCCGGCTCGCGACCCTGCCGGACGACGGCCCGACCGGCGCCTTCTTCGACGACGAGGGCGTCGTGCCCTGGTGACGCCGCCTATCCGGCCAGGAACCGTGCGACCTTCGCGTCGAACTGCCCGGCGATGCGCGAGAACCGCCCGGCGTCGAGTCCCGGCTCCCGGTAGGACATCTCGATCGTGTACGAGCCGTACCGGGCCCAGTAGACCCATCTCGTGCAGGAGCCCGGCCGCCCCGGCGGCGGAATCTCGCGGCAGTAGATCAGGGCCTGGTCGGCTTCCACACCCACCGCGAGCGGCGCGTCGCGCACGTGCTCGTCGCCGAAGTCTTCGCGGTCATTGATGCGCGGGTCACTCGCGTAGTAGCCGTAGAGAGCCGCGTACCCGGAGCGGTGCACGGTGATCGCCTGCTCGAGCTCGTCGCGCGGCCGCTCGACCGGCTGCCAACGCCGCACGGAGAGCGCGCCGGCGTCGCGCGAGGGACCGTCCTTCCACCGCTGGTCCGCGAGCGCTTCGATGCCGGCCGGCGGCACGAACAGGCCCTCGGCGGGCCGGCCGGGGCCGCTGCGGATGCGGTCGGCGGTGAAGGCGGCGAGGGCGGCCAACACCGCCACCGCCGCCACCGCCGCCACCGCGAGCGCCGTCCAGCGGGCCCAGCCGGGGACTCGAACCACGCCGGCGGTCACGCGGGCGGCCTGCCGGTCGCGGCCGTGGCATCGGCCTCGGCCTGGCGCAGCGCCTCGGTGGCGCTCGTCAGTCTCCGGGCGGCCTGGGCGGCGGCCGGCGGCTCGGTGGCCGCGGCGGCGCGCAGCTGCCGCAGTGCCTGCTGCACGTGCTGGACCGCCTGCCGCTGCACGGCCTCGAGCTCCTGCTCCATGCGGGCGAGCGCCTCGGGCGCCAGCGGCGTCGACGCGTCGTAGACGAAGGACCGCTCGAGCTCGCGGCGCCACGTCACGAGCCGCTCGGTGAGCTTCGGCCCGAAGCTCGGAACCCCGGCGATGCGCGCGGCGACGACGTCCAGGGCGGTGTCGATGCCGTACGCGGACAGCATCGCCAGCCGCCCCGCGGCGATGCCGGGAATGGCGGCCCGTTCGATGGGCCGGCCGGCCAGGAACTGCTCGAGCTGCGACTGCCGCTTGTTCCTCATCAGCTCGCGGGTCTTCGCCTCCCGCAGCCGCGGAACCGACTCCCAGCCCGCCTTGGCCCGCTCCACGGCGGCGTGCGCCGCGGCGTGCATCGGGAACCGGTTCGCCCGATCGAGCTCGCCGGCGGCGGCCGCGTGCTGGTCGCGGGCCTGCCGATACCGCTCGGTCCATACCTTGCGGCGCGCGCCGGTCCGGTTCCACGCGATGCCGATCGTGGCCGCCCCGCCGATCAGGAGCAACAGCCCGGCGGGCAGCAGCGGCAGCCCCGCGAGCAGGAACAGCACGCCGCACGTGTAGGCGATCCACGCCCAGGCCGGAGTCTTGCGCGCCTGTACGGCATCCGGGCTCGCCGCTGCCGGGGCGTTGCTCATGGCCGGCCGGGCCGGGGCGGGCCTGGGGACCTCGGCGACGAGGCGCAGCACGTGCCGGTACTCCGCCTCGAACCGGCTCACCGACGCCGGTGCCGCGACGCCGAACAGCAGCACGCTGGTGTTCTGCTCGAAGGTGCACCACGGGCAGGACGGCGCCTCCCGGGCGTACTGATGGGTGGCGTTGGCCCCGCACTGGGCCAGGTTCGCGGCCATCGCGCCGAGCGCCTGCACCCAGCTGCCCGCGGTGGGCCGGGGCACCCGCCCGGCGGTCGGCGCGAACGCGGCCTCGAACAGCGCGCCGACCGCAGGGGACAGGATCTCCATGCCGACGGTGTTGGGCGGGCGCTGCATCTCCAGCTTGGCGGCCCCGCTGCCGTAGGCGAACCGGTGCTCGGCGATCGCCCGCTCGATCGGCATCTCGCCCGGGCCGAGGTACCGCCCGGCGAACGGGTGCCGGCCGAGCATCAGCAGCTGGAACAGGGTGACGGCAAGGCCGAAGGCGTCGTGGTCGCTCGTGCGGACCGTCGAGCTCAGGGACGCGCCGCGCAGCTCCGGCGGCAGGAACAGGGCGACGGCGACGGTGCACAGCAGCGGCGCCGCGCCCGGCACCGGGACCTGGAAGCTGTCGACGTCGATCAGCCGCACGGTGCCGTCGGCGAGCACCAGGATGGAGCCCGGGTTGACGTCGCCGATCACGAGCCCCTGGTCGTGGACGGTGGCGAAGGCCCGGGCGATGTTCGTGCTCACGTGCAGCAGGAAGCGCCAGTTGGCGCTCGGGAAGTGCTGCCGGCGGCTGCTGGGCGTGTAGAGGTGGTGCACGTCCCACCCGCCCTTGACGGCGGGCAGCAGCAGGCCGCGGGGCCGCCGGTGCTCGTCCAGCACGAGGCCGGACGGCCAGGCGGCGAACCGGTCGACCGCCTGGCGGTTCCACTGCGACAGGATGCTGATCTTCCGGGCCCGCTCCGCCGTCAGCGGGGCCGTGTAGACCTTGACCGCCAGCGACTCGTGGCCGGCCAGCCGGTACACGGCTCCCTCGCCGCCCTCGCCGAGCTTGTCGCCGAGCCGCAGGACCCGGCCCTGCTCGTCAATGAGCCGGGGCAAGGTCCGCCGGCTCCGTGACCCGGCTCGCCAGCACGAGCGTGAGATCGTCGTCGGTGCGCGAGGCAACGGGGGGCGAGCCCAGGTACGCCTCGAGGCCCGTGCTGAGCGTGCGGTCCTCGCCCTGCGCGGGGGAGCGGCGGACGGGGCCGAGGATGCGGTCGAAGAACGGGTCGTGCACCCGCTGGGCGCCGTAGTCGAGCACGAGGTGCTGCAGCCCGTCGGTGAACAGCGCCACCTCGTCCTGGCCGTGCGGCAGCGAGTCGGCCTCGAGCCGTTCGAGGGCCGTGGGGTCGGTCAGGAAGGAGGTGGTGTTGGCGTACTCGCCCCGCTGCGGCCAGAACATCCAGGCCCAGGCGCCGGTGCCCAGCTCGGGCGTGACGATCGCCCCGTCGCCGATCTGCGCGAATGCCGACCAGTCCGGGGCGAGCACCGCGCAGAGCAGCGTCGCGGCCAGCTCCCGCGGCGGCAGGCCCAGGCGCTCCGCCTCGGCGAACAGCCGCCCGCGCACCGTGGCGACGCAGGCCCGCAGCCAGTCGGTCCCGGCGGGCACCGCGTCCGCGAGCCGGCAGCGGATCTCGTCGAGCAGCTCGGCACAGATGAGCTCGGCGCCGCGCGCACTCTCCACCGCACTGCCGGCCCCGTCGGAGACGACGGCGACCAGCACCGGGCCCTGGGGCGAGGGCACGACCTGGCAGGCGTACCGGTCCTGGCAGGGCAGCCCCTCGCGGACGTGCCCGGTGCCCGGCCTGGCCGCCGCGGCGAACCGCCACCCGGCGACGCCCGTCATACCGTGGCCCAGCCCTGCGGCGTGGCCGGGTTGACGAGGGGAACCTCCTCGTGGGTCTGCGATCGCGAGACCGAGCCCATCGAACTCGACAACCAGGTGAACAGGCCGGCGAAGTCCAGGCCGCGCAGCCGCAGCGGCTGCCGGCTGGCGATCTGCCCGAGCACGTTCATGTCCGCGCCCTCGATGCCCACGGCGAAGAAGCTGAACGCCTTGCGCTCCTCCCCTTCGGCGACGCGGGCGGCGGCGGGCCGCCAGTCGTCGGTCGGGGCGCCGTCGGTGATGAGGAAGACCCAGGGGCGGTAGTACGAGATGCCCTGCTCCCGGTAGATGCGCTTGCGCGTCTCGACCAGCTCCAGCCCCTGCGCGATCGCCGCGCCCATCGGGGTGGCGCCCTCGGCCTGCAGCACCGGGGCGGTGAAGTGCGCGGCCGTGGTGAACTCCGTCTGGAGGCGCACCGGCCCGAACGACATCACGGCCACCTCGACGCGCTTGGCCGCCAGCCCGTCGCTCAGCAGCTGGCCGGCGAAGGTCCGCAGCCCCGCGTTGAGCTCCTCGATCGGCCGGCCCGCCATCGACCCGGACGCGTCGAGCAGCAGCAGGCAGGGGCAGCGCGGCTCGGGGTTGTCGACGAACTCGCTCGCATCGAACGGAATCTGGTCGTAGCTCATCGGGCGGTCCTTCGTCGGGGGCGGGACCGAGCCAGGCTACGCGGGGCGCGCCGCTGTCGCCTCGGGCCTTCGGGTCGATGTGGCCGCCCGGCGGGGGACGCGTTCTGCCTGACGCGGGTTTATTATCACTATCGAGAATGATAATGTTGCGACATGGAGATGTCGGGGGAGCGCTGGGCCGAGCTGGCCCTGCACCCGGTGCGGATCAGGATCCTGCGGGCGGTCGCGGGTGCCCGGCTGACCACGCACGAGCTGGCCGGGCTGCTGCCCGACATTCCGCAGGCCACGATGTATCGGCACCTGGCGACGCTGGTCAAGAACGGGCTGCTCGACGTGGTCGAGGGGCGCAGGATGCGCGGCGCCGTCGAACGGGTCTACGCGCTGCCCGCGCACGGCGCGACGCTGGACGCCGCGGCCCTGGCCACGGCCAGCCCGCAGGACCATGCGCGCTACTTCACGGCGTTCATGTCGAGCCTGCTGTCGGAGTTCTCCCGCTACCTCGCCCGGGAGCGGATCGACTTCGCCGCCGACGGTGCCGGCTACCAGCAGCTCGTGCTGCACCTGACCGACGCCGAACTGGCCGGGTTCGCCGCCGGTTTCGGCGCGCTGGTCGGCCCGTTGCTCGGCAACGAGCCCGGCAACGGGCGGACGCCGCGGCTGCTGGCGACCGTGCTGATGCCGGCCGACCGGCCGGCCGGCGCCGGCGACACCGAGCAGGGGCCGGCGGACGGCGCCGGCGACACCGAGCAGGGGGCGGCGGACGGCGCCGACGACACCGAGCAGGGGCCGGTGGACGGCTCCGGCACGACGAAGGGGGACGAGTGATGGCAGTGCTCACGGTTACCGGCGACGCGATCGACATCCGCTTCACCGGATGGGAGCGGGTGTGGACCGGGCGGGAGCGGCTCGCGCTGCGTCTCGGCGCGGTGCGGCGGGCCGCCCCGGTCGACGACCCGCTCCGGCTCGCCCGTGGCGCCCGGCGGGGGTTCGTGGTGTCCGGCTTCGTCAAGATCGGCGTCTGGGGCCTGTTCGGCGGTCCCCGGCAGCTCGTGGCGGCCCGCCGGGGCGAGCCCGGGCTGCACCTGGTGCTGGACCGGGCGGCGGCCGGCGGCGAGTTCGACGAGGTCGTGCTCTCCAGCCCGGCCGCGCCGGGCCTCGCGGCGACGATCCGGCGCGCCATGGCGGCCCGGGCATGACCGGCGACCGCCTGGCCATCGAGGTGTCGCGCCTGACGAAACGGTACGGTGACGTCACCGCCGTGCGCGATCTGAGCTTCACCGTGCAACCCGGTGTGGTCACCGGGTTTCTCGGCCCGAACGGCGCCGGCAAGACCACCACGATGCGCATGGTGACCGGGCTGGTGTCGCCGACCAGCGGCACCGCCACGATCGGCGGGCAGCCGTATGGCCGGCTGGCCCGGCCGTCGCGCACGGTCGGCGCGGTGTTCGACCCCAACGCGTTCCACCCCGGCCACACCGCCCGCGACCACCTGCGCGTCTACGCGGCCATGGCCGGCTGCCCGGACAGCCGGGTCACGGAGCTGCTCGACCTGCTCGGCCTCGCCGAGGCGGCCGACCGCCGCACCCGCGGGTTCTCCACCGGCATGCGGCAACGGCTCAACCTCGCCACGGCGCTGCTCGGCGACCCCCGCGTGCTGCTGCTGGACGAACCCGGCAACGGCCTGGACCCGCAGGGCGTGTCGTGGCTGCGCGGCCTGCTGCGCCGGCTGGCCGGCGAGGGCCGCACCGTGCTGATCTCCAGCCACGTGCTCAGCGAGATGCAGCAGCTCGTGGATGACGTGGTGGTGATCCGGCGCGGCGAGCTCGTCGCCGCCGGGCCGTGGTCCCGCATCGCCGGCCCGCCGTCGGTGCTGGTCGCCTCCCCCGACGCCGAAGCCCTCGCCTCCGCCCTGCGGGCCGCCCTCGCCGGCGGGTCCGCTGAGGCCGGCGCGTCCGTCGAGGCCGGCGCGTCCGTCGAGGCCGCCGGGCCCGGCCGGCTGCGGGTGCGCGGGCTGGACGCGCCGGACATCGCCGACCTCGCCGCCGCCCGCCGCCTGCGCATCCATGAACTGGTCGCCGAGAGCGCCAGCCTCGAGCGGCTCTTCCTCGGCCTCACCACCGACAAGGCGGCCACCCGATGACGCATCGCCTGATCAAGGCGGAGTTCCGCCGGCTGCTGGCCACCCGGATGTGGGGCGGCCTGCTGCTCGCCGCCGCGCTGCTGGGCGGCGGCCTGATCGGCGCCATGGCGCTGGTGGGCCCGGAGCACTTCGACCCGCCGATGCCGGGGCTGGACACCGAGGCAGGCCTGCGCTCGATCCTCGGCATCCTCGGCGTCACCGCCTTCGTGCCGGCCGCGGCCGGCACCCTCGCGGTCACATCCGAGTACCGGCACCGCACCGCCGCCGTCACCTTCCTGTTCGCGCCGCGCCGCGGGCAGGTGCTCGCCGCCAAGCTCGCCACCTACACGGTCGCCGGCCTCGCCTACGGACTCGTCCTGGCGGGCACCGCCGCGGCGGCCCTGTTCACCGTCGCCGCCGCCCGCGGCATCGCACTCGGCCTGCCGGCCGCGACCGTGCTGCAGCTGCTCGCGCGCATCGGCGTGGCGATGGTGGTGTACCTGCTCGTCGGAGTCGGCATGGGTGCCCTGATCCGCAACCAGATCGTGGCCCTGTGCGTCGTGATCGGCTATCTGTACCTGGGTGAGCCGGTGCTCATGATGGTCCCCGGCGCCAACGCGCTCTACCCGGTCCTGCCCGGCGGGGCCACCGCCGCGCTGACCGGCTTCACCTACCTCGCCGACGCCATGTCGGCACAACTCGGCAGCGGCACCGCCGGCCTCCTCCCGCCGGCGGCCGGCGCCCTCCTCCTCGCCGCCTACGCGCTGACCGCCTCGGCGATCGCCGTCATCGTTCCCATGCGCCGCGACATCACCTGACCGGCACGGCCCCCGAAAGCGCCTGCGCAATGGGAGAAACGGAGGAGTCTCCAACCCGGGCAGGCGACCTAGACTCGCGCCGTGGCCGGAGAAAAGGCTGGTAAATGGGCCTATCTCCCGGCCCTCGACGGCGTGCGCGCGCTCGCGATGCTCGCCGTCGTCGTGTTCCACGCCCAGCCCGGCTGGCTGCCCGGCGGGTTCCTCGGCGTCGACGCGTTCTTCGTCCTGTCCGGATACCTCATCACCGGGCTGTTGCTGCACGAAATGCGCACCACCGGGGGAATCGTCCTGGCCGCGTTCTGGGGGCGGCGGGCGCGCAGGCTGCTGCCCGCGCTGCTCGTGGTCGTCGTCGCCGTGGTGGTCGCCGGCCGGATGGTGCTGCCCGCGCCCGAGGTCACGGCGCTGCGGTGGGACTCGCTCGCGGCGCTGCTCTACGTGGCCAACTGGCGCATGATCTTCCGCGGCGGCGACTACTTCGCGGCCACCGCGCCGCCCTCGCCGCTGCAGCACACGTGGTCGCTCGGCATCGAGGAGCAGTTCTACCTGCTCTGGCCGCTGCTCGTCATCGCGCTGCTCAAGGCCCGCGAGTCGAAGGCGGCCCTGCTCACCGCCTGCGCGTCCGGCACGGCGATGGCGGCCTGGCTCTGCGCGCACTGGTACCACCCCGACGCCGACCCGGGCCGCGCGTACTACGGCACCGACAGCCGGGCCGGCGCCCTCCTGCTCGGCTGCGGGCTGGCGGTGCTGGCCGGCAAGGCCGGCGGCCGCGCGCTGGCGACCGCCGCGGCCGTGTGCGCGCTGGGGCTGGCCGTCGCGGTGGCGCTGGTGCACGGGACCGACGCCTGGCTGTACGACGGCGGCTTGACGGTGTTCGCTCTTGCCGTCACCGTCGTGCTCGCCCATCTCGTGCAGAACCCCGGTGGATGGGCCTCGCGGGTCCTGGCGGTGCCGCCGCTGCCGTGGATCGGGCGCATCTCCTACGGCCTGTACCTGTGGCACTGGCCGCTGCTGCAGTGGCTCACCGGCGAGCGCACCGGCCTCACCGGCCTGCCGCTGTTCGCGCTGCGGATGGCGGCCGCGTTCGCCGTCACGGTCGCGTGCTACTACGCGATCGAGCTCCCGGCCCGGCGGGCGTTCACCGTGCGCAGGAAGGCCGCCCGGCCGGCGACGTGGCGGACCCTCGCGCCGACCACCGCGCTCGTCGTCACCGGCGTCGCCGCGCTCGCCCTCGGGGTCACCGCCGCGCCGACGATCGCGGCGGACGTGCCCGCGGACGGGCCCGCGGACGGGCCCGCGGACGCGCCGCTGGTGCAGGCCGGGGGCAGCGCCGGACCGGTACCGCAGGCCGCCGCGGGCGCCCCGATGGCGCGGGCCGGGCGCAAGCCGGGCGCCAACCCGCGGATCGTGTTCCTCGGCGACTCGGTGTCGTGGACGATCGGCGCGTACCTCCCGGAGCACCCCGGCCTCAGCGTGGCCAACCGGGCCATCCAGGGCTGCGGGATCGCCCGGCTGCCGGACATCCGCTACATCGGCAGCGCGCACACGAACTACCCGGGCTGCGACCAGTGGGACGCCAAGTGGCGGGCGAGCATCCCGGCCGACGACCCGGACGTCTCGGTCATCCTGCTCAACCGCTGGGAGCTCATGGACCGCCGGCTCGACGGGCGCTACCAGCACGTCGGCGAGGAGTCGTTCGACGCGTACCTCACGAAGGAGCTCACGCTCGCGATCGACATCGCCGCGGGGAACGGGGGCCGGGTCGTGCTGCTCGACGCCGCCTACACCCACCGCGCCGAGCGCCCCGACGGCGGGCTGTGGCCCGAGGACACCCCCGAGCGCGTCGACGCCTGGAACGACCTGCTGACCCGGGTCGCCGGGGCGCACCCGCACCATCCGATCGTCCTGGACCTGCAGGGGGTCGTCTGCCCCGGCGGCGCGTTCACCTGGAACGTCAACGGGCTCAAGGTGCGCAGCGACGGGCTGCACTTCACGCCCGAGGGCGTCAAGCAGGTCATCGCGCCGTGGCTGCTGCCCCGCCTCAGGAACGTGGCGACGACGGGTTCCGCCTGAGAAGCAACCTTTCGCGGCGGTACGGTGTCCATGGATCATGCCGAGCTGGGACGCCCCGCCCTCGTTCGAGGACTACGTGCGGGACCGACACCGTGAGCTGCTGCGATTCGCCTGCCTGCTGAGCGGCGACGCGCACCTCGCGGCCGACCTCGTGCAGGACGCGCTGGAGCGGACCGGCATGGCCTGGCGGCGCGTGCGCAAGCACGAGGACCCCGGCGCGTACGTGCGGCGGGTCATCGTCAACCGGTACCTCAACCGGGTGCGCGCCCTGCGGCGCGAGCGGCTCACCGACACCGCCCCCGAGGTCGTGCACCTCGACGCCGAGCCGCCGGACGAGCAGCTGTGGCGGGCGATCGTGGCGCTGCCGAAACAGCAGCGCGCGGTACTGGTGCTGCGGTATTACGACGACCTGTCCGAGCAGCAGATCGCGGCCGTCCTCGGCTGCTCGGCCGGCACGGTGAAGAGCAACGCCTCGCGCGCACTGGCCAAGCTCAGGACGGCCCTGGCCGCCCGTGACCTCGACGGGAGCGATCTGTGATGGACCTCGAGCAGCTGATCCGCCGGGAGCTCGCGGACGGGCGCCACGCGCCGGAGGGGTGGGCCGAGCCGGTCCAGCGCATTCGCAGGGGCATCCGGCGCCGCCGCATCCGCCGGTACGGCACGATCGCCGCCGCCGTCGCCGCGCTCGCGTTCACGGGCGCCCTGCTCGGCCCGCCCGCGCCGGCGCCGGACCCCCGACCGGGCGGCATCGCCTGGACCGACACCCCGGCGACCCTGCCGAGCCTGGCCCGCACCAGCCCCCGCCCGGACTCGGCCCCCTGCGCCGAGTCCGGCTTCACCGCCCCGCCCTGGCTCGACGGCACCACGACGGGGGCGGACGGCACCAGGACGTACACGATGCTCGTCCCCAGCCGGCACTCCGGCCGCTGCACCCTGAGCGGCACCCCGCCCCTCACCGCCGGCGGCACCGCCGTGCCCGCCGGCGCGCTGGCGCCCCGGGGCGAGGCTGTCCGGCAGCCGGCGACGGTCGACCCGGGCGAGCCGGTGCGCGTGGACATCGCGGTGACCCCGTGCCGCGCCGGCGAGCCGTCGCCCGGCGGCGCGCTCGCCGTGTCCATCGGCACGGCCCGGATCGCGGTGCCGGGCATCACCGCCGAGCCGGGCTGCGGTTTCGCGGTGAGTCCGTGGTACTACCAGGCGCCCCTGCTCAACGCCCCGCTCACGGTGACGATGACCGCCCCGGCGACCGTCCGGCGCGGCACGACCCTCGTCTACCGGGTGACCATCACGAACGCGTTCCCGCGCGCCTTCGGGCTCGACCCGTGCCCCGTCTACCGCCAGACCCTCGGCGACGCCCGGGGCACGTACCGCCTCAACTGCACCGCGAAGAGCATCGCCCGGCACAGCAGCCAGACGTACGAGATGCGCCTCGACGTGCCCGCGACCACGCCCCCGGGCCCGGCGAACCTGTCGTGGATGGCCGCGATGTCCGACGGCACCGTGGCCATCGCGAACCTCGCCACCGCCGGCGTGACCGTGCAGGTCCAGCAATGACCGGCGCACGCGTGGAAGCCATCTGGGGGCGGCATTCGTCGGTTCAGGCGCAGCTGTGCGTCTCGGTCGATGAGGACCCGATCGGGCGGTCGCCGCCGCACGGCGCTGGTTCGAGCTTTGCTTCGCCCGGCTGGGTGGCGCATTTCACGAGGCGGCGCTGCGATCCGCGCCGGGGGAGCTCGACGCGCGGGCCCGGATCTCCGGCGGTGTGCCGGGGGCCGTCAGCGTCAGGACGCTCACCCAGTTCGGCGAGGACGATCCGGACGACTACGTCACCTACTCGCCCCAGGCCTGGGAGGAGCTGCTGCTGTCGCTCGGCCGGGTGCCGTATCTCGCGGCGCTGGACTGCGTGGCGAACGGCCGCGACGGCGATTCGTCGCGTGGCCCGTACCTCGTGTTCGCCGCCGTCCGGATCGAGCGGGACGGCCGGGCGTGGCTGCAACTGTCGCTGCCGGGCACGGGCTTCGAGCCCCACGCTCGGCAGGCAGCCTTGCTCGATGTGCTGCGGGTCGTCGCCGATCAGGCGAACGGCTCGGGGCCGGCGGGTACTGGTGCCGTGCCACGCCCGGCATCGACGATTATGACCAGGCCGCAGCGGAGCGCATGTTCGATGCCGTCGCGCCCGTCCTGCCGCCCGGCCGCCCCAACATGTGGAACGTCATGCCGCCGAATGTCCTGTCGCCCCGCGATCCCCGGCGGTGAACCACTCGCGGCGGCTCAGTCCTCGTGCTTCCCGGGCGTGATCTCCATGGTGCGCCCAGGCTAATCCCGGCGTTGTGCACCGCCGCGGCTGGGCGCCGCGCCGAAGATGTCGCCCGAGTGGGGTTGGCCGGCGACGTGGCCGGGCGCGGTGAACCACTCGCGGCCGCAGACCTTGCGGAACACCGGGCCCGGCAAGCGCGACAGCAGGGCCAGCGTGCGAATGCCCGAGCCGCCCTCGGACTGCGACGCGTGCGCCTTCATGGCCGCTCGCTTCGCGTGTTCGTAGCGCCGCACGTCCACCACGTGCGTGATGTCCTCGCGCGCGGTGAAGACCCGTGACGAGTCGCCGAAGGGCAGGGACGGCAGGAAGCGCCCGGCCACGCGCAGCACGGCCAGCAGCGCGCGCAGCGACGAGCGGTCCACGGTTGCCTCGAGCAGCGGAGTTCCGGTCAGGGCCGCCGCCGCCCGGGCCACCCGATGGACCTGCAGGTGGTCCGGGTGCCCGTAGCCGCCGTTCGCGTCGTAGCCGGTCAGGACGTCCGCCCGCTCCGAGGTGAGGATCGACGCCAGCCGGGCGGCCGCCTCGTCCACCGGAACGGACTCGAAGCCGGCACCGCCGGCAAGGCCCGAATCCGCATACCCCAGCGTCTCGACCCGCGCGCAGCCGAGCGCCGACGCCGCCGCCATCAGTTCCGCGTGCCGCCGTGCGCCCAGGCCGGCGCCGGACGCGGCCAGGCCCGCCTCGCCCAGGGTCGCGGTCACGAGCACGACGCGGTGGCCCTCCGCGGCGGCCCGGGCCAGGGTGCCGCCGGTCAGCAGGGTCTCGTCGTCGGGGTGGGCGTGGAACGAGACGAGCGTGTACCTACGCATGCGCCCGTCGGCCCAGGAACGCCGCGGCGCGCGCGTACAGCTCGTCGGCCGCGTCCAGCACGGTGTCCCACCGCACGCACGGTGCCACCGCCCGGTTGTGGGCCGACACCGCGGCGACCCGTGACGGATCGTCCAGCAGCGACGACAGCGTGTTCTGCAGCTCGACGTCCGAGTGCACCAGCCAGCCCTCGACGCCGTGCTGGATGAAGTCCGCCACCCCGCTGCCGGCCCTGGCCACCACCGGCAGGCCCGCGCTGCGCGCCTCCAGGGCCGCGATGCCGAACGACTCGCGGGGGGCCGGGGCGATGTACACGTCCGCCGAGGCGAGCAGCGAGCGGATCGAGGTGCGGTTGAGTGCCCCGGTGAAGGTGATCTCGGGGCAGACGGGTGTGGCGCGCCGCAGGCGGGGCAGGAGCGGGCCGTCGCCGACGAGGATCGCGCGGAAGTTCGGGTTCGTCTCGCGCAGGGCGAGCAGGGTGCGCAGCAGGGCGCGGGGGCGCTTGCGGCGCACCATGCGCATCACCGAGATGAACGTCGGGATCGCCGACGCGGAGGGAGCGGGCGGCAGGAGCCAGGCGGCCGGGTCGATGCCGTTGGGCAGCACGGCCACCGGGGTGCCGTCCAGGGCCTCGCGCACGGCCCCGGCGGCGGCGCTGGAGACCGCGGCCCACTGCACCGGCCACGAGGCGGCGTCGAGCGTGCGGGCGAAGCGTCGTACCAGGGGAAGGATGTCGTGCCACATCGAGTGCACCGACACGACCGTCGGCAGGCCCGTCGCCGCCGCCGACCGGGCCGCCGTCCAGGCCAGCGGCGAGAAGGCCGAGACGTGGGCGTGGACCGCCTCGATGCCGTTCGCCCGCAGCGTGGCGCCGAGGGCCTCGCCACCGAAGCGGCGGTAGGGGCCGGCGCCGATGCCGGTGATGCGCAGCGTCGGAACGTCGTCCTGGAACAGGGAAGGGGCCGTCGTCGTCAGGACCATCGTCGAGTGGCCCAGGCGCGACTGGCGCAGGGCCAGGTCGTGCACCTGCAGCTCGACGCCGCCCAGGCGGGGGAGGTAGACGTCGGTCACATGGGCTATGCGCATCTACGGCAAGTCTTTCGTCAAGGGGGCTACGCGGTGCGCCGGCCGAGCAGCCACAGCGCGGTGGCGATCCCGCCGACGGGGATCTCGGCTACGAAGACGAACGCGCGGTACAGCAGCACCCCGGCCAGGGCCCCGGTGGGGTCGGCGCCGAGGGCGATGATGACCGCGATGGTGCCCGCCTCGACCACGCCCGCGCCGCCGGGGGTGATGGCGGCGAGGGTCAGGAGGCGCTCCGCGACGAGCCCGGCGAGGATGACGGGCCACGGGAGGTACACGTGAATGGCGACGAAACTGAGCCACAGCAGCGCGCCCTGCAGGACCCAGTAGCCCGCCATGCCCCAGCTCAGCTCCGCCCAGCGGCGGCGGACGAGGCTGTCGGTGCCGTCGAGCAGCTCGGTGGTGGCCTTCGTCCAGCCCAGGGGGTCTTTCGATCGCCGAATCCGGCTCCACACGCGCTCGGACCAGGCGACCAGGCGCAGCAGGGGACCGGCCCGGCCCAGCAGGGCGGCCGTGACCAGCACGCCGGCGAGCGCACAGGTCAGCGCGCACAGCAGCCAGAGCGCGCCGTGGCCGACGGGGGTCGTGTCGGCGGCCAGGAGTACCCCCACGGCCACCAGCGGCATGAAGAGCTTGGCGATGAGGTCCCACGCCTTGGACACCACGACGAACCGGGCGAACTCGAGGCCGGTGTGCCCCCAGCCACGGACCATCCCGAGGTTGAGCACGGTGCCGGCCACCCCGCCCAGCGGCAGCACGTTCGACACGGCGCTGCCGGACAGGTTCAGCGTCAGCGCGCGGCGGTGTGACAGGCCGGGCAGCGACGCGGTGAGCACCGAGGTGTGCACCACCAGGCCCAGCAGCCACACCACGCCCAGGAACAACGGCCAGCGCCAGCCGAGGTGCGCGATCATCCGCCACGCCTGGGACCACGAGGCACCGAGTTCGCCCAGGTGCACGGCCGACCACGCCACGAATCCGACCGCGCCGGCCAGCAGCAGCGACCGGCGCGCTTTCACCGCCATGCGGTCCCTCCCCCGTGCGGCCAATCAAGTCGCTCAAGGTCGCAGACGGAACCTGAAGAAATGCTGAACGGAGCGTTACGTCTAGATTGTGACAGCCGGAGCGGTACTTTCGCGCACAATCAGCTCCGTGGCGAGTTCAATGCGTGGCGATTCGATCCGCTCGCCGTTCACAATCCGTAGCAGCGTGCGTGCGGCGGCCACGCCCATCTCGTGCAGCGGCTGGCGCACGGTCGTCAGCGGCGGCGCGGTCCACTGGGCGAAGTTCAGGTCGTCGAACCCGACCACGCTGACGTCGCCGGGGATGGTGAGCCCTGCCCGGCGGACCGCCTCGTAGACCCCGGTCGCCTGCTGGTCCGAGCCGGCGAACACGGCGGTCGGCGGGTCCGGGAGGGCGAGCAGCGACTCGGCCGCGCGCAGGCCGCCGTCGTGGTGAAAGTTTCCGTACCGCACCAGCTGCCGATCCACCGGCAGCCCGGCGGACTCCAGTGCCGCGCGATACCCGGCGATGCGCGCCCGGGTGCACTGGAACTGCTCGTGCCCGCCGATCGCGGCGATGCGCCGGTGCCCGAGCGACGCCAGGTGCTCGGCCGCCGCGTAACCGCCCGCGAAGTTCGTCGCGCCGATGGACGGCGTGCCCGGCGGCGGCTGGTTGACGGCATCGATGATGACGAACGGCAGGTTGCGCCGGCGCAGGTCCTCGTGCTGGCGTTCGGCCAGCTCGGACAGGACGAGGATGGCGCCCTCGGAGCCGCGCGCGAGCAGCGACTCGACCCAGCGGCGGGTCAGCGACTGCCGGTTGTGCACGGCCGAGACGACCAGGCCCAGCCCGGCCTCCTCGACGACCTCCTCGACGCCGGTGAGGATCGACAGCCCCCACACGCTGTCGAGCTCGTTGATGACGAGGTCGATGAGGTCGGTGCGGCGCCGCCGCCCGTTCTTGGCCGCGCGAGGCCGCTGGTAGCCGCGCTCGGCCAGCAGCCGCTCCACGGTCTGGCGGGTCTTCGCCGAAACATCCGTGTGCCCGTTGAGGACCTTCGAAACCGTCGAGACGGCGACCCGCGCCTCCCGCGCGATCTCCGCCATCGTGGGCCTGCCGTTCAGCGTCATGACCTCACCTGAGTTTCGAGAACCGTTGCCGCTGCGCCGGGGTGCTTTTGTGATCGGCACCGTACACCCCGCACCCCAGTTTTCGAAATGTTTCTCGAAAGGACCGATGGCGCATGCGCACTTCTGCGCTGTTACGCGGAGTCATCGCCGCCAGCCTCGCTGTTTCGCTCACCGCCTGCGGCTCCGCCGGCCCCGGCACCGAGACCGCCTCGGGCGGCGGGGACATCCAGGTCTGGGCGATCCAGGACGCGGCCGTGAACCCGATCGCCGCCAAGAGCATCGACGCGTACAACAACCAGGCGCCTCGAAGCTCCTGGCGACCGGCAAGGCCGCGATGCACCTGATGGGCACCTGGGACTTCTCGGTGCAGCAGCAGGCCAACGCCGCCTTCATCACGTCGCTCGCCTCGGAGCAGTACATCAACGGCCTCATCGACGCCGGGCAGGTCGCCGCGGTCAAGGGGGTCGGCGACACCCTGAAGAGCAGGCCCAACGCGGACTTCACCACGACCCCCGACGCGTTCGTGGCCAACATGGCCAAGGCGAAATGACGACAGTCAAGGCGTTCGGCCCGAACAAGTCGGCACGGCCCGGAGTCATCTGGGCCGCGCCGGCGGTCGTCTTCTTCGCCGCGTTCGGCATCCTGCCGGTCCTCGCGGTCGGGTACCTCAGCTTCACCACGTGGAACGGCCTGGGCGACCCGGTGCGGACCGGCATGTCGAACTGGGCCGCGCTGGGCGACGACACCGAACTGTTCGGCTCGGCCGGGCGCACGGTGCTGCTGACCATCGTCTCGTGGCTGCTGCAGACGCCCCTCGCCCTGCTCATCGGGGTGTGGGCGGCCGGGCCGCAGCGCGGCCGGGCGGTGCTGTCGAGCCTGTTCTTCCTGCCGCTGCTGCTGTCCACGGCCGCGATCGCGGTCACGTTCGTGGCGCTGCTCGACCCCAACTTCGGCCTGGCCGAGCAGTTCGGCGACGGCAACTTCCTCGGTGACGTTCCTGCTCAACAGCCTCGTGGTGGCGTTGGGCACCGTCCTGCTGGTGCCGGCGGTCGCGCTGCCGGCCGCGTACGCCATCGTGCGCACGCCCAACCGCACGATCCGCGCGGCGTTCACCATGTTCCTGCTCGGCCCCGCGGTGCCGGCGCAGGCCGTGATCGTGCCGATCTACCTCATCATCACGCGCCTGCACATGTACGACACGCTGACCGCGATCATCCTGCCCACCGCGGCCTTCTCGCTGCCGATCGCGATCGTGGTGCTCACCAGCTCGCTGCGGGACATCCCGGGCGAGCTCTACGAGGCGATGACGGTCGACGGCGCCACCGCCGGGCGCATCCTCGGCCGCCTGGTGCTGCCGCTGGCCCGGCCCGGGCTGACCAGCGTCGGCATCTTCGTCGGCCTGGGCGCCTGGAACGGGTTCCTCTTCCCGCTGGTGCTCACCCAGAGCGAGGAGCAGCGGGTCCTGCCGCGCCCTGTCTGTCCTATGCGGACGGTCTGTTCCACCTCGTCTACACCGACGTGAAGTCGTACTCCGGCTTCTGGGACACGCCCAACTTCCTGGTCACCGCGCCCTCCATCGAGGGACCGTGGTCCGACCCGGTGCCGCTGCACGCGCAGGGCTTCGACCCGTCGCTGTTCCACGACACCGGCGAGGGCGGCGACGGGCGCAGCTGGCTGCTGTCCAACCGGACCGACTGGCGCCCGGGCAACCCCTGGGCCAACGGCATCATCGCGCAGGAGTACGACCGGGCCGGGCGCAGGCTCGTCGGCGAGCCCGTCACCATCTGCACGGGCACGCCGGCGGGCATGACCGAGGGGCCGCACGCGTACCGGCGCGACGGCTGGTACTACCTCGTCACGGCGGAGGGCGGCACGGAGTGGTTCCATCAGGCCACCGTCGCCCGCTCGCGGGACCTGCTCGGCCCCTACGAGACGGACCCGGGCTCGCCGCTCATCACCTCCGTGCACCGGCCCGACCTCGCGCTGCAGAAGGCGGGCCACGGCAGCCTCGTGGACACCCCGGCCGGCGAGTGGTTCTTCGCGCACCTGACCGGCCGGCCGCTGAGCCCCCGGGGCCGCTGCGTGCTCGGCCGCGAGACGGCGATCCAGCGCGTCACGTGGACGGAGGCGGGCTGGCCCCGGATCGACAGAGGAGTGCCGCACGACGAGGTCCCCGCCCCGCGGCTGCCCGCGCACCCGTGGCCGGACGAGCCGGAGACCGACGACTTCGCCGCGCCCGGGCTCGACGTGCACTGGGCGACCCTGCGCCGCCCGGCGGCCCGCGACTGGGTGAGCACCGAGGCTCGCCCGGGCCACCTGCGCATCCACGGCGGCCGTTCGGCCGGCGCGCTGACGGGGGAGAGCCTCGTGGCCCGGCGGGTGCAGCACGCCCGCGCCACGTTCGAGGCGACGGTCGAGTTCCGGCCCGGGCACTTCCAGCACATGGCCGGGATCACCGCGCACTACAACAGCCGCAACTGGTACTTCCTGCGCGCCGGCTTCGACGAGCGGCTCGGCGCGGTCGTGGACGTGCTGTCCAGCGACCGGGGGCGGCTGCGGCTGCACGGCCCGGCGGTACCGGTCGCGGGGGCGGTGCGGCTCCGGCTCGACCTCGACGGGGGCGCGCTGCGGGCGTCGTGCGGGGAAACCGAGTGGGGGCCGTTCGACGCGTCCATCCTCTCGGACGAGTACGTCCGCGAGTTCGACGGGGACCTGGCCCGGGCGTGGGGCTTCACCGGCGCCTTCTTCGGCCTGTGGGTGCAGGACATGACCGGCGGCGGCCTGCCCGCCGACTTCTCGGCGGCGACCTACAAGCCGCAGCCGTAGGCCGTCCGGATACCGGGCCCGCCGCGCGGGGTGCGCGGCGGGCCCTTCCGGCATCCCCTGACCTAGTTTCCTAGGACGCGAAACGCGCTGTGACCCTGGCCGTCGGTGCGGCCGCGGCTACCGGGAGTGCCCGACGAGCTCGATGCGGGGGACGGTGTCGTGCGGGAGGCTCGCGTAGTCCCAGGTGACGATGACGTCGAGCTCGCCGCCGAGGGCCCGGTTGAGCAGCTCCTGCAGCAGCACGCCGTCGGGGTCGTGCACGGTGTCGACGGTGTCGTAGCCGCTGCGGTCGGCGTGGTCGTTGCACTCGTCGACGTACCGCATCTCGCGCAGATAGATCACGGCCCGCAGGGGTGGCAGGTTGGTGTCCATGTTCTGTGCATCGCGGCCCGGCGCCGGTTCGCAACAATTCGGGTCAGGGCAGGATCGCGTCGACATATCCGCCGTCGACTCGCACCGCGCCTCCGGTGGTCGCCGAGGCGAGGGGTGAGCTGAGGTACACGACGAGGTTCGCGATCTCCTCGGGCTCGATGAGCCGTTGCAGCAGCGACTGCGGCCGGTGCCGGCGCATGAACTCGCGCTGGGCCTCGTCCCAGGGCAGGTCGCGGTCGACGAGTTCGTACACGAAGTCCTCCACGCCGCCGGTGTGGGTGGGCCCGGCGATCACCGAGTTGACGGTCACCCCGCTGCCGGCGGCCGCCTTGGCGAACCCGCGCGCGACGCCGAGCAGCGCCGTCTTCGACACCCCGTAGTGGATCATCTCGGCCGGGATGGCGACGGCGGAGTCGCTGGCGATGTACTGCACCCGCCCCCACCCGGCCGCGATCATCCCGGGAAGGTAGGCGCGGGTGAGGCGTACGGCGGAGAGCACGTTGGTCTCGAAGTAGCGCCGCCACTCGTCGTCGGTGATCTCCAGCGGTTCCCGGGCCCCGAAGATCCCGAGGTTGTTGACGAGGATGTCGACGGCGGGGAGCGTGTCCAGCACCCGCTGGGTGCCCTCGTCGGTGGCGACGTCACCCGGCACGGCGACGAAGTCCCCGTCGCCGAGCCGGTCCAGGGCCGCGGCGACCGAGTCGTCGCCGCGGCCGTTGACGCCGACGCGGGCGCCGGCGCGCGCGAGCCCGGCGGCGATGGCGGCGCCGATGCCGCGGGTGGATCCGGTGACGAGCGCGGTGCGCCCGGTCAGGTCGATCTGCATCCGACCAATCGTGCCACCGGTGCCGCCGGGCGCCGGGGCTAGTGGAAGATCTTGAGGCCGATGACGCCGGCGACGACCAGGATCAGGGACAGCACGCGCAGCACGCCGGCCGGCTCGCCGAGGAAGATCATGCCGGCCAGGGCGGTGCCGGCCGCGCCGATGCCGACCCACACGGCGTAGCCGGTGCCGACGGGGATCGTGCGCAGGGCATAGCCGAGGCCGGCCATGCTCAGCACGAGGCCGACGGCGAAGACGACGGTGGGGACGAGACGGGAGAAGCCCGCCGAGCGGCTCAGGGCAATCGCCCAGACGGACTCGAACAGGCCGGAAACGACGAGAACAAGCCAGGCCATGACAACCACACCATGCTTTCGGGCGGTCGTCTTTGCAGGCCGGGTACGACTCCACTCGTCCGGGAGCACCGCGACTGCGGCGTCACGCTCAGTGTAGCGTCTGGCGCCCTCCGGTCGCGATCCATTACCTTCCATGGTGATGGACAGCACCCGGATCGACACGTCGGTGCCGCACCCCGCGCGCCGGTACAGCTACTGGCTCGGCGGCAAGGACCACTTCGCCGCCGATCGGGCGTCGGGGGACGCGATCGCCGCGGCGTTCCCCGCGGTCGTTGAGCTGGCGCGGGCGAACCGGGCGTTCCTGCGCCGGGCGGTGCGGGCCGTCGCCGAGGCCGGGGTGCGGCAGTTCCTCGACATCGGCACCGGGCTGCCGGCGCCGGACAACACGCACGAGGTCGCGCAGGCGGTGGCGCCCGAGTCGCGGGTCGTCTACGTCGACAACGACCCGATCGTCATGATGCACGCCCAGGCGCTGCTCGTCGGCGACCCCCGCGGGCACACGGCCTACCTCGAGGCCGACGTGCGCGACCCGGCGGCGATCCTGCGGCGCAGCGAGCTCGACCTGACCCGGCCGACCGGGCTGCTGCTCGTCGCGGTGCTGCACTTCCTGCACGACGACGAGCAGGTCGAGGGCATCGTCCGCACGCTCGTGGACGCGCTCGCGCCCGGCAGCCACGTGGTGCTCAGCCACGGCACGATGGACTTCTCCGACGCGGAGGGCATCGCGGCGTACGAGAAGATGTTCGCCGCCGGCGGGACCGACGTGCGCGCCCGGAGCCGGGCCACGCTGGAGGGGTACCTGCGGGGCCTGGACATCCTGGAGCCCGGGATCGTGCCCGTGGCCGACTGGCGGCCCGACGACCCGGCGGCCGCCCGGCCCGTCAGCCGCGACCTGGGCATCTACGGCGTGGTGGCCCGCAAGCCGGGGTGATCGTCCCGCGACGGCGCGATCGCTAGGCTGGACGGCATGCAGGTGCGCATCGCCCGCCAGACGGCGCAGTTGGAGACGGTCGTGGCCTTCTACCGCGACGGCCTCGGCCTGCCGGAGCTCGGCCGGTTCGAGGACCACGAGGGCTACGACGGGGTGATGCTGGACCTGCCCGGCACCGGCGCGCATCTCGAGTTCACCGCGACCGCGCACGTGGCGCCGCCGAGCCCGCACGTTGAGGACCTGCTGGTGCTCTACCTGGGCTCCCGCGAGGCGGTCGACGCCCTCGTCGCGCGCTCGGGCGCGCCGGTGGTGCCCAGCGCCAACCCGTTCTGGGACCGGGCCGGGGTGACGGTCGCCGACCCGGACGGCTTCCGCGTGGTGCTCGTCGCGGGCCACTGGTCCGCCCGCTGATAGCGTGCTCGGGTGCAGATCCGATTCGACGTGCCGGCCGATCCCGGCTACCCGGGGCGTGTCGCCGCGGTGCTCAGCGCGGCCCGGCTGCGCCGGTTCACCGTGATCGGCGCGTGGCTGCTGGGGCTGGGCGTCGTCGGGGTCGCGCTGGAGCGGGTGGCGGACTGGGGGCGGTCGCTGCACTCGCTCTATCTCGCCCTGATCATCGGCGGGATCCTGTCGATGCTGTATGCGCCGTGGGTCCGGTTCCAGGCCAGGCGCCGTTCGGGCCGGTATGCGGTCGAGGGCGGCTACGACATCACCGACGACAACATCATGATGCGCAGCGGCTCCGAGGAGGGCGGCATCGCGTGGGACGGCGTCTCGCGGGTGACCGAGACGCCGGAGTTCTGGATCGTGTACGTCGGGCGCATCCCCGCCACCGTGATCCCGAAGGCGTTCATGAGCGCGGAGGACGCCGAGACCCTCCGCGCGTTCATGGACCGCAACAACCTGCTCGCGGGCTAGCCGCGGCGCGCCCGGTGCTCGGCGCGGGCGGGGGCGCCGACCTCGTGCAGGAAGGCGAGCGCCTGCCGGTAGGACGCGACGAGTCCCGTCTTGGCGTAGGGCAGGCCGATCTGCGCGCAGTACGCCTCGACGATCGGCTGGGCCTTGCGCAGGTTGACCGACGGCATGCCGGGGAACAGGTGGTGCTCGATCTGGTAGTTCAGGCCGCCCATCGCGTGGTCGGCGATCCAGCCCCCGCGCACGTTGCGTGACGTGAGCACCTGCTTGCGCAGGAAGTCCTCGTCGCCGGTCGGGTGCGGCATCCCCTTGTGGTTCGGGGCGAAGGTCATGCCGAGGTACACCCCGAAGATCGCCTGGTGCACGAGCAGGAACGCGAGCGCCTGCAGCGGGGAGAGCACGAGCAGCAGCGCGCTGACGAACGCGATCGCGTGCACGATCAGCAGCGCGGTCTCCAGGCCGCGGCGCTTGACGGTGCCGTTGCGCAGGGCCTTGACGCTGGACACCTTCAGGTCGATCGCGAGCAGGGTGAGCAGCGGGAAGAACAGCCCGGCCTGGTGGCGGGTGATGAAGCCCTTCAGCCCGCGCCGCCCGAACGCCGACTCCGTCGCCCAGATGAGCACCTCGGGCGAGACGTCCGGGTCGAGGTCGTCGTGGTTCGGGTTGTTGTGGTGGCGGGTGTGCTTGTCCATCCACCAGCCGTAGCTCATCCCGATGCCCAGGTTGCCGGCGACGAGCCCGGCCACCTCGCTGGGGCGCTTGGTGCGGAACACCTGCCGGTGGGCCAGGTCGTGGGCGACGAGGGCCAGCTGGGTGAACGCCACCGCGAGGACCGCCGCGGTGGCCAACTGCCACCAGGACTCGCCGATGAGGCCGAACGCGGCCCAGCCGCCGGCGTACAGCAGCGCGACCACGCCGATGCGGACGGCGTAGTAGGCGGGCCGGCGTTGCATCAGCCCCTCGGCGTTGATCCGGCGGGCCAGGGCGGCGAAGTCGCTGCCGGTCGTCGGCCGCGAGATGGTGGCAGTCATGCCTTCATCACAGCGGCGCCGGGTCGCCGCGTCAGGAGCGCTATGTCGTGCGCGGTGGTGGTGCTAGCACCACCTTCAGGTTCGCCGGGCACTATATGACGTGTGGATGTGGCGGCGACCGGTGTGTGGATGGGGCGGCTGGCCCGGCGTGGCGTGAGCGCCGTGCTGGCCGGTCTGGCCTCGATCGGCCTGGCGTTGACCAATCTGCTGCTGCTGGTGATGGCGCTCGTGGCGCTGGTGCTGGCGCCGGTGCCGTTCCTCGGCCTGGCCCTCGTCCCGTGGGCGATGGCCCTCGTTCGGATGCGAACGGACCTGGAGCGGCGGCGGGCGTGCCGGGCCCGGGTCGTCGTGGCCCGGCCGTACCATCCGCCGCCGCCGGGGGCCGTCGCCGGGAGCTGGCCGTATTTCCGGTGGACCGTGACCGACCCGGCCACCTGGCGGGATCTGGCCTGGCTCGTCCCCGGCGCGATCGTCGGCGCCGGCCTCGGGTGCGTCGCGGTGCTCATCCCGCTGTACGGGCTGGCCGGCCTGACGCTGACGCCGGTGTGGATCTGGCTCGGCACCGGCTGGTACGGCTACGGCGTCGTGTGGCACCTGCGGGCCCCCGCCGAGGTGCTGATATGCCTGCCGCAGGGCGCGCTCATCCTGGCCGCGGGCCTCGCCGTGGCGCCGTGGCTGCGCCGGGTCGACGCGCTGTTCGCCCGGCTCTTCCTCGCCCCGACGAAGGCCGCCGAGCTGCGGCTGCGGGTCGCCCAGCTGACGGTCACGCGGGCCGACACGGTGGACGCCCAGGCCGCCGAGCTGCGGCGCATCGAGCGCGACCTGCACGACGGCGTCCAGGCCCGGCTCGTCTCCCTGAGCATGATCATCGGGCTGGCCGACTCGCTCATGGACCGCGACCCGGCCCAGGCCCACCGGCTGCTCGCCGAGGCCCGGGAGGCCAGCGGCACGGCCCTGGACGAGCTGCGGCACCTCGTGCGCGGCATCCATCCGCCAGTGCTCGCCGAGCGGGGCCTCGCCGGCGCGATCCGCGCCCTGGCGATCAGCCTGCCGCTGCCGATCGCGGTCGTCATCGACCTGCCGGGCCGGCCGGACACGCCGGTGGAGTCCGCGGCGTACTTCGCCGTCGCCGAGGCGCTGACCAACATGATCCGGCACAGCCGCGCCCGCAGCGGATCGGTGTCGATCCAGCACGTCGGCGGCGACCTGACCATGGTCGTCACCGACGACGGCAACGGCGGCGCGGACCCCGCCTGTGGCACCGGTCTGCGCGGGATCGAACGCCGCCTCGCCGCCTTCGACGGCACCATCGCGCTGTCGAGTCCGTCCGGGGGACCCACCGTCATCACCATGGAGTTGCCGTGCGCGTTGTCATCGCCGAAGACCATGCCCTCCTCCGGGACGGACTGACCCGGCTCCTGCAGGCCTTCGACTTCGAGGTCGTCGCCGTCGTCGACAACGGCCCGGCGCTGCTGCCCGCGCTCGCCGAGCACCGCCCCGACGTCGCCGTGATCGACGTGCGCCTGCCCCCGACGTTCACCGACGAGGGCCTGCAGGCCGCCATCGCCGCCCGCGCGGAGATGCCCGGCCTGCCCGTGCTCGTGCTGTCCCAGCACGTCGAGCCGCTCTACGCCCGCGAGCTGCTGAGCACCCCCGACGGCGGCGTCGGCTACCTGCTCAAGGACCGGGTCTCCAACGTCGACGAGTTCGTCGGCGCCGTGCGCCGCGTGGCCGGCGGGGGCACCGCCATGGACCACGAGGTGATCACGCAGATGCTGGCCCGCCGTGAGCCGCTGGCCGTGCTCACCGCCCGCGAGCGGGAGGTGCTGGGGGAGATGGCCGAGGGCCGCTCCAACGCCGCGATCGCGGCCAAGCTGCGCATCACGGAGAAGGCGGTCAGCAAGCACATCAACAACATCCTCACCAAGCTCGACCTGCCGCCCTCCGACGACGACAACCGGCGCGTCCTGGCGGTCCTGGCCTACCTGAACGCGTGAGGCGGGCGCCCGGCGTCTGCTGCGTCACACCGGAAATGTGCGGTCCAGCCGATGAGTTGCGGCGAATATGACAACGATCGGACTCATCGGCAGCGGCAACATCGGCGGCACCGTGGCGCGGCTCGCGATCGCCGCCGGCTACGACGTCGTGCTCAGCAACTCGCGCGGGCCCGAGACCCTCGCGGACCTCGTCGCCGAGCTCGGGCCGAAGGCGCGGGCCGCCCGTGCGGCCGACGCCGCGGCCGCCGGTGACATCGTGGTGGTGACGGTGCCGCTGAAGGCCTACCGCGCCGTGCCCGCCGAGCCCCTGGCCGGCAAGGTCGTCATCGACACGAACAACTACTACCCGGCCCGCGACGGCAACCTCGCCGAGCTCGACAGCGGCACCGCCACCTCCAGCGGCCTGCTGCAGGAGCACCTGGGCTCCGCGAAGGTCGTGAAGGGCTTCAACAACATCTGGTCGCAGCACCTCGGCGAGCAGGGCCGCCCGGCCGGCGCCGCGGACCGGCCCGCGCTGCCGATCTTCGGCGACGACGCCGCCGCGAAGCGGACCGTGACCGAGTTCCTCGACGCGATCGGCTGGGACGCCGTGGACGGCGGGGATCTGGCCGAGAGCTGGCGTTCCCAGCCGGACACGCCGGTCTACGGCACGCCGTACCGCGAGGGCCCCGCCGACGCCCCCGCGATCCGCGCGCTGCTGGACAAGGCCGAGCGCTAGCGCGTCTGACGCACCGACCCGTCGGCGGAGATGCGGATCTCCGCCTGCGGGGTCGGGTCCGCGCACGACGGTCCCGCGTCCGGGCACGCCCCCCGCGGCCGCACGGTGAGCGACGCGGCGACGGCGATCGGCGCGTCCGGCGGCGTCGACACGTCCACGGTGACCGCCTCCAGCGTCAGCTCGGGGATCGGCGCGTAGCCGTAGCCGGGCGCCGGCCCCGGCTGCCGCACCGCCCCGCACACGGCCGCGGGGTCGCCGGTCGACGGGCAGGGCAGCGCGCTCATCGTCCCCGACACCGTCAGCGGCACGTCCAGCTCGTGGCAGCCCCACGACCCGCACACCCGCAGGTGCACCAGCGGCACCCGCTCGGCCACGGCCTCGTCGGCCGAGACCCCGAAGCCGCGCATCAGGGCCGCCGAGCCGGCCTGGGAGTGGACCGGGCCGGCGGGCGCGCACCCGCTCAGGAACACCGCGGCGAGGGCCGCGGGCAGCAGTCGTCTCACACGGACACAGACGCCGCCGGCGGCTCGGCGGTTCCCGTCGCGCGCAGCAGTGGCAGCAGCCCGCGGCCCTGCCGCTCGACCTCGGCCAGGTAGGGCGTGTCGGAGAGCACGAAGTGGGTGACGCCGAGGTCGCGGTAGCGGCGCAGCGACCGCGCGACGTCCGCCGCGGAGCCGACCAGCCACGTGGTGCCGGCCCCGGCGCCGCCGACCCGGCCCGGCGCCGTGAAGAGGCACTCGTCGAGCACGTCGCCGCGCGCCGCGAGGGCCTGCAGGCGCCCCTGGCCGGTGGCGGCGTCCCAGTTCGCGTCCCGCGCGACGCCGGCCGCGGCCATCCGGGCCACCCGCGCCTCGGCCTCGGCCCAGGCCTCCGCGGCGGTGTCGCGGACCAGGGTGGTGACCCGCAGGCCGAACTCCAGCGGCGGCAGGTCCCGCCCGTGCCGCGCGCCGAGCGCCCGCAGCCGCTCGATCCGCTCGCGCACCCCGTCGAGGGGCTCGCCCCAGAACAGCTGCACGTCCGCCTCGGCCGCCGCGACCCGCTCGGCGGCCTCGGAGGCGCCGCCGAAGTACAGCCGGGGGTGCCGTCCCCGCACCGCGAGGGTGGACCGCTCGACGCTGAAGAACTCGCCGCGGTACGTGACCCGTTCCCGCGTCCACAGCCGCCGTACGACCTGCAGGAACTCGCGGGTGCGGTCGTAGCGGCGGCCCGGGTCGGCCTCGGCGTCGCCGTATTCGGCGAGGGAGTCGCGGCCGGAGACGACGTTGATGAGCACCCGGCCGCCGCTGAGGTGGTCGAGCGTGGCGGCCGCGGCGGCGAACCGGGCCGGGTGCCAGTAGCCGGGCCGGACCGCGATCAGCGGCCGGAACGTGGTCGTGCGTGCCGCGAGCGCCGTGGCGACGGTGAACGTGTCGGGCCGCCCCCACCCGGCGCCGATGAGCGCCCCGCCCCAGCCGTACGCCTCGACGGCGAGGGCCTGCTCGGTGAGCGTGCCGAGGCTGTTGTGCCCCTCGACCACGTCGTCGCCGCGGTGGCCCGGCCGCACCTCGTTCGGGATGTACCACAGGTATTCGCCCGCCACGTGTTCGCCCGCCATGGCCAAATCATACTAAGCAGATTGGAAAAGTCGCTAGGCGTCGGGGTCGGCGAGGCCGTTGCGGTACGCGTACACGACCGCCTGCACCCGGTCGCGCAGGTCCAGCTTCGTGAGGATCCGCGACACGTACGTCTTCACCGTCTCCGCGCTGATCACCAGCGTCGCGGCGATCTCCGCGTTCGACAGGCCCGTCGCGATCAGCCGCAGCACCTCCAGCTCCCGCGGCGCCAGCACGCTGCGCGCGCTCGCCAGCGGCTCGGCCGGGCGTACCCGCGTGCCGAAGCGGCCGATCAGCTGCCGCGTCACCGCCGGGGCCAGCAGGGAGTCGCCCGCGGCCACGGTGCGCACGCCCGCGACGAGCTGCTGCGGGGTGGCGTCCTTGAGCAGGAAGCCGCTCGCCCCCGCGCGCAGGGCCTGGAACACGTACTCGTCGAGGTTGAACGTCGTCACCACGAGCGTCCTGATCGGCTCGGCGACGCCCGGCCCCGCCAGCTGCCGGGTGGCCTCGATCCCGTCCAGCACCGGCATCCGGATGTCCATCACCACGACGTCCGGGCGCAGCCGCCGGGCGAGATCGACGGCGGCGCGGCCGTCGCTCGCCTCGCCGACGACCTCCAGATCGTCCTGCGCGTCGAGGATGGTGACGAATCCGGTGCGCACCAGCGCCTGGTCGTCGGCGACGAGCACCCGGGTCATGCGAGCTCTCCAGCGGGGATTCGGGCGGTCACGGTGAAGCCGCCGGCGGGGTCGGGGCCGGCGTCGAGGGAGCCGCCGAAGACCTCGACGCGGTCGCGCAGCCCGTCCAGCCCGCGGCCGGAGCCGCCGACCGGGCGCGCGGGCGCGGCGCCGGGCGCGCTGGTGACGGTGATGCGCACGCCGTCGTCGCGGTGCGCGACCCGCACGACGGTCGGCTGCCCGGCCGCGTACTTCAGCGCGTTCGTCAGCGCCTCCTGCACCACCCGGTAGCCGGCCAGCTCGCGGCCCGAGCCGAGCCCGCCCGGCCGGCCCTCCTCGACCAGCTCCACCGGCTGCCCCGCGGCCCGCGCCCGCGCCACGAGCTCGCCGATCCCGGCCAGGGCCGGCAGGTCCCCGCGCGGCGCGACCCGGTCCGGGTCCAGCACGCCGAGCAGGTCCCGCAGCTCGCCGAGCGCCCGCCGGCCGGTCCCGCTGATCGCCGTCAGGTTCGCCGTGAGCCGGTCCGGGCGGGCCGCGAGGAACTGCGCGGCATCGGCCTGCACCACCATCGCGGTCACGTGGTGGGTGATCACGTCGTGCAGCTCGCGCGCGATCCGGGCCCGTTCCGCGGTGCGGGCGGCCGCCGCCGCGGCCCGCCGCCGCTCGCCCTCGGCGATCCGTCCCCGCCGCACCCACGCCCCCATCGCCCAGCCGCCCGCCACGAGCAGGAAGAAGATCGTGTAGTCCGCCGGCCGCGCGGCCGATCCGGCGGCGTGCAGGGCCGCGGCCAGCCCGGCGTACGCGGCCACCGCGCCCGCGGCGACCCAAGCCCGGAACCGCTCCTGGTGCGCGGCCACGCTGTAGAGCGCGACGAGCAGGCCCGCGCCCGCGAACGTGGCGTACCCGCGCAGCTCCTGCACCGCGAACCCGGCCGCCGCCAGCGCGAAGCACGCCGCGGGAAGGCGCCGCCGCCCGGCCAGCGGGAGCGTCTGCGCGAGCATGGCCACCACGGCGAGCGCGTCGAGCGGGCGGTGCGGCAGCTCGCCGAGGCGCGTCCCGGCCCCGGCCAGCTGCGGCACGAAGGCCAGCAGCGCCAGCAGCAGCCCGAACGCGCCGTCGCGCAGCACCACGCTGCGCGCGCGCCACCAGGCCAGGGCCGCGGCGCCCCGGCGGCCGAGCGGCAGACGCGACACGACCGCAGCGTAGCCGCCGCGGTCGTGGGCGATGTCCTCGGTCCTGGCCGCGGGCACAGCCCTCACCCGGCGCCGCCGCGGCGCACGATCAGGCCCTGCCGGTACGCGCGCCGCAGCAGCACCGCCGCGACCGCCGCGCCCGCGACGATCGCGAAGACGCTGCCCTCCGGGCCGAACCCGCCGCCGCTGACGAGGTCCGAGCCGCTCGCCGCCCCGCGCAGCAGGCCGTGCGTGCCGGTGGTGCCCGACACGACCGTGCCGAACAGGCCCGACTCGGCGAAGTTCCAGCCGAGGTGCAGCCCGATCGGCACCCACAGGGACCGGGTGGCGGTGTACGCGGCGCCGAGCATCAGGCCCGCCTCGGCCGCGATCGCGATCGCGCCCCACACCGTCGCGCCCGGGTTGAGCAGGTGCAGCGCGCCGAACAGCACGCCGGAGACGGCGAGCGCGACCCACGTGCCCAGCCACTGCTCGACGAGCCGGAACAGGGCGCCGCGGAAGAGCAGCTCCTCGGCGACGGCCGCGCCGATCATGGTGCCGAGGGTGGCGATCGCCGCGCTCACCGAGCCCCAGCCGGCGACGCGGTAGCCGCCGAACAGCGCGATGACGCCGATCGTCACCGCGAAGAGCGCGATGCCGGCGCCCGCCCACCGCAGGACCTGCGGCACCATCCGCGCCGCGGCGATCTCGTCCACCGGGCGCCGCTCGAGCCGGCCGACGATCCATCGGTACAGCAGCAGCCCGCCCGCCGCCGTGAGCGCCCCGCACACGAGGGCCGTGACGGCGTTTCCGGCCGCGGCCGAGTTGACCGCCGCCGACACCACGAGCACGATCGCGAACACCACGAGCATGATGAGCAGGCGCAGCCCGATCCGCCGCGCCGGCATGGTCCTCGTCCCGTCCATCGCAACCCCTTCAGCCGGTGCGCGGCCCGTGCCGCGCTCACATCGACGACGCTATGGCGTGCGAGGGGCCGCGGACGTCACCGTGAGGTGGGCACCGCCGTGTAGCTCGCACGGGGGACAGGGCCGCGAGCACCGGCGGTTGGTACCGTTCGCCTCATGGCCGACGGCGCACCCATCACGCTGTACAACTCGCTCACCCGGCGGGCGGAGCCGCTGCGCCCGCTGGTCCCCGGCGAGGTCGGCGTCTACACGTGCGGCCCCACCGTCTACTCCTACGCGCACCTGGGCAACATGCGGCCGTACGTCTTCAGCGACACCCTGCGCCGCGTGCTGGAGTGGAAGGGCCTGCGGGTGCGCCAGGTCGTCAACATCACCGACGTCGGCCACACGGTCGGCGAGAGCGACCTCGGCGAGGACAAGGTCGAGGCCGCCGCGCGCCGCGAGCTCAAGTCGGTCCGCGAGGTCACCGGCCACTACACCGAGGCCTACCTGCGCGACATCGCGCGGCTCAACGTGCGCACGCCGTCGGACCTGCCGCGGGCCTCCGACTACGTGCCGCAGATGCTCGACTTCGCCCGCGCGCTGGACGAGCGCGGGTACACGTACCGCATCGACAGCGGCCTGTACTTCGACACCGCCCGCTCGCCCGGCTACGGCACCCTCGCCCAGATCTCGATGGAGGGCCAGCGCGAGGGCGCCCGCCTGGAGACCGTGCCCGGCAAGCGCAACAAGGCCGACTTCGCCGTGTGGCGCACCGAGGCCCCCGGCCAGCGGCGGGTCATGCGCTGGGACTCCCCGTGGGGCCCGGGCGTGCCCGGCTGGCACCTCGAGTGCTCGGTCATGAGCATCGACCTGCTGGGCCGGCACTTCGACATCCACACCGGCGGCGTCGACCACCGCGAGATCCACCACGTCAACGAGATCGCGCAGTCCGAGGCGTACCTCGGCGAGGACCGCCCCTGGGTGCCGCTCTGGCTGCACAACGAGTTCGTGCTCCTGCGCAACCGCAAGGTCGCCAAGTCCGAGGGCGGCGCCCCGCTGCTGCAGGACCTCGTCGACGACGGCCTGCATCCGCTGGCCTACCGCTACTTCCTGCTCACCGCCACCTACCGCAGCCAGCTGGAGCTGACGGACGCGGCCGTGCGCGCCGCCTCCAGCACCCTGCGCCGCCTCGCCGGGCGGGCCCAGTCGCTGCGCCCGCTGCCGCAGCCGCCGACGCTGGCGGCGGCCCGGGCCGCGATGACCACGGACGCCGGGCGGGCGGCCCTGCACCGGCTCGACGAGGCGGTCTCCGACGACCTCAACACCCCGCGGGCGCTGGCCGACCTCAACACCGTCGTGCGCGGCGACGACCTGCCCGACAACGACCTCGCGGCGCTGCTGGCCGCGGCCGACGCGGTGCTCGGCCTGAGCCTCGGCGCGCTGAACCCGGCCGACCTCGACGGCCGCGCCGACGTGTCCACGGTGGACGACGAGCTGCGCGCGCTGCTGGCCCGGCGGGAGGACGCGCGGCAGCGCCGCGACTGGCCCGAGTCCGACCGCATCCGCGGCGAGATCGCCGACGCCGGCTGGCGCGTGGTCGACACGCCCGAGGGCCCGGTGCTGGAGCCGCTGCGGTAGCTCACGCCAGGGGCGTCGCGACCAGCAGACCCTCCTGGGTGACCGTGGCGCACAGCTCGCCGGCCCGGTCGTAGACGTGCGCCGTGGCCAGCGAGCGGCCGTGCGAGGCGACCGGCGAGTGCTGGTCGAACAGCAGCCACTCGTCGGCCCGGGGGATGTGGTGCAACCACAGCGCGTGGTCGAGCGACACGGTGTCCCAGGCGTGGTCGTGGTCGCGCTCGCGGCCCAGGCGCAGGCCGTGCGGTACCAGCGCCGCCGACAGCAGCGTGAGATCGGTCGCGTAGCAGAGCACGGCCGCGTGGACGAGCGGATCGGCGGGCAGCGGGCCGGCGGCGCGCATCCACAGCAGCCCGCGCGACGGGTCCCCGTCGGCGCAGGGGGCCACGCGGATCTCGACGGCGCTGAAGCCGCTCCACAGGCCGGTCAGCCCGCCCACGTCGGCGATGCTCTCGTCCAGCGTCGGCGCGTCCCCGGGCCGGCCCGCCTCCGGGGCCGGGGTCTGGTGGGCGACCCCGGCGGCCGGGGTGCCGAACGCGGCCGTCAGGCGCAGGACCGCCTTGCCGTCCTGGAGCAGGTCGACGGCGCGGGTCGTGCGGCTGCGGCCGTCGCGCACGTGCGTGACCTCGAACCGGTTCGCGAGCCCGCAGCGGCCCGGGCGCAGGAACGTGGCGTGCAGCGACTGCGGCACCAGCGGCGGCGCGACGGTCCGCGCGGCGGCGACGAGGGCCTGCGCCGCGAGCTGGCCGCCGAAGACGCGGGGCAGGTCGAGCGCGCCGTTGCGCCCCTCGAACACGGATGCGCCGATCCGCCGCAGGTCCAGCACGTCCAGCAGATCACCGACGTCATGCACGGCGGGGCGGGCGCGGGAAGAAGCCGGAGGTGCGGGCGGCGTACTCGGCGAACTCCGGGCCGCGGGACCGGCTCATCCGCCGCTCCAGCAGCGCCTTGCCGCTCTTGTTCACGAGCATGTGGGTCATCAGCACCGGGCCGATCACGGTGAGCAGCCCGGCCCAGTGCGAGCACGCGAGCAGGAACAGGCCCGTCCACACCACGGAGTCCCCGAAGTAGTTCGGGTGCCGCGTCCACGCCCACAGGCCCCGGTCCATCAGCCGGCCGGCGTTGGCGGGGTCGCGCTTGAACCGGGCCAGCTGCGCGTCGCCGACCGCCTCGAACGCGAAGCCGACCGCCCACACCACGACACCGGCCCACAGCAGCGCCGGGACCGGCTCGGCGACGTACATGGCCACCTGGACCGGCAGGGAGACCACCCACATGATGGCGCCCTGCGGCCAGTAGATGGTCCGGATGACGTACGGCACCAGCTTGCCCTGGTTGCGCCGCAGCAGGGCCGCGTACCGCGGGTCCTCGCCCTTGCCCCGGTTGCGCGCGTGGATGTAGACGCCGAGCCGCACGCCCCAGACCGCCGTGAGCGCGAGGGTCACCCAGCGCTGCACCGGGTCGCCGTGCCCGGCGGAGAGCGCGAAGGAGACGGCGGCCACCACGACGAAGCCGAGCCCCCACACCGTGTCCACGATGCTCTGCTCCCGGCGCCGCAGCGCGTACGCCATCGTCAGGGCCATCACGAGCGCCACGGCGACGACGGTCGCGCCGAGGTTGGTCAGCAACGCGCTGAAGTTCACGGCAGCGTCTCCTCGGCGAAGTCGGCGAAGGCGTCCTGGGCGGTGCGGTACTCGTGCGGCTTCCCGGCCCGGCTGGAGCCGAGCAGCCCGGCCAGCCCCGCGGCGTCCAGCGTGGACGGCACGCGCACGGTGCCCCACTCCACGGCGCTCGTCGCGCGCAGCGAGCCGTTCGCGGCCACGATCACCTCGCCGTTGAGGGTCCCCGCCGGGTCGACGAGCGCGGCGACCACCGGCGCGACCGAGGCCGCCGTCATCGCGTCGCGGAACTGCTCGGCCATCCCGGCGTCGGTCATCTGGGTCGTCGCGTAGGGCAGCAGCACGTTGGTGAACACCCCGCGCGACGCCCCCTCGGCGGCGATGGTCCGCCCGAGCGCGATGACCGCGCCCTTGCTGGCCGCGTACGCCGAGACCGTCGGCTCCCCGTGCAGCCCCGCGGTGCTGGCCACGAGCACGATCCGCCCGCCGCCCGCGCCGCGCAGGTGCCGGGCGGCCGCGGCGGCGACGCCCGCGGTGCCGAGCACGTTGACGGTCTGCACGGCGGCGAAGGCCTCGACCGACGTCTTGTGGAACATCGCCGGCGTGCTCACCGCGGCGCTCGTGACGCAGAAGTCGAGCCGGCCGAAGGCGGACAGGGCCAGCGCGACGAGGTCCTCCCCGGCGTGCGGGCCGGCGACGTCGCTGTAGTCGGCGACGGCGCGCCCGCCGGCCGCGGTGATCTCGGCGACCACCGAGCCGGCCGAGTCGACCTCGCGGTTGCGGTTGTTGACCACGACCGCGGCCCCGAGCGAGGCCAGGTGCAGGGCGAAGGCACGGCCGAGGCCCTTGCCGCCGCCGGTCACGATGCCGGCCCGGCCGTGAAGGAGGCTCATGCCGTCGCCTCCGCAGGCTCCGGCGCCGGCATGAGGAAGCTGTGTTCATGATGAGCGGCCCCTCCGCTTCGCTCCGGACCGCTCATGCCGTCGCCTCCGCAAGCTCCGGCGCCGGCATGAGGAAGCTGTGTTCATGATGAGCGGCCCCTCCGCTTCGCTCCGGACCGCTCATGCGTCCACCCGCTCGACGAGCACGGCGACCCCGAGGCCCGCGGCCCCGGAGACCGCGGCGACGCCGTAGCGCCCGCCCCGGGCGTGCAGCTCCTCGACGCACTGGCCGAGCAGGATCGCGCCGGTCGCGCCGAACGCGTGCCCCATCGCGATCGTGCCGCCGTTGGGGTTCATGCGCTCCGGCCCGGCGCCGAGGTCCCGGCGGAACTTCAGGCACAGCGCCGAGAACGCCTCGGCGAACTCGAACACGTCGATGTCGCCCGGCGTGAGCCCGGCCCGGGCGATGACCTTCTCGACGGCCTGCTGCCCGGCGGTGAGCATGATGACGGGATCGGTACTGCACGTCGCCGCCGCGACCACGCGCGCCCGCGGCCGCAGCCCGTTCGCCGCCGCGGCCGCGCCGGTGCCGAGCAGCACCAGGGCGGCGGCGTCGGCGATGGCGGGGGAGGTGCCGACGGTGTGCCGGTGCTCGATCGCCCCGGCCTCGGGGTGCGCGGCGAGCGCGATGGCGTCCTGGCCGGACGCGCCCAGCTCGGCGAAGGCGGGCGGCAGCGCGGCCAGGCCCTCGAGCGTGGTGGCGGGCCGGACGAGCTCGTCGCGGGCGAAGCCGTCGACGGGGACGACGGCCCGTTCGTAGAACCCGGCGTCCCAGGCGGCCGCGGCCTTCGTCTGGGTCTCCAGGCCGTAGGCGTCGAGCTCCTCGCGCCGCCAGCCGTCCAGCGTCGCGTTGAGGTCGGCGGCGATGCCCATGTGCACCGACCCGACCCGGCGGATGGTGTCGGGATCGCTCCACAGCGGGCCATCGTCGGAGAACATCGGCACCCGCGAGACGCTCTCCACCCCGCCGGCGACGGCGAGGTCGAGGTCGTCGGCGCGGACCCGGGCGGCGGTCTGCGCGACGGCGTCGATGCCGGAGGCGCAGAACCGGTTCAGGCTGACCCCGGGCACGTGGTCGCCCCAGCCCGCCAGCAGCGCCGCGGTGCGGGGAAGGTTCGCGCCCTGCTCGCCGTTCTGGCTCGCGAGGCCGAGGGTCACGTCGTCGATGCGGGCCGGGTCGAGCCCGGTGCGCTCGACGAGCGCGTGCTGGAGGCGCACGACGAGCTCGGTCGGGCTCAGGTGGTGCAGGGAGCCCTTGGCCGAGCCCTTGCCGCGCGCCGTCCGCAGGTACTCCAAGACGTACACGTCGCGTGAGGTCACTCTGTTAGGTGTAGTCTCAAAGCGGGTCCTTGGCAATAGATCACTCAGGTCAGGACGGCTGGACGTTGACGAGCGACTCTGCTTGTTATAGTAAGGAAGCTCGAATGGGAGGTGTCTCATGGCCTTGACGGCACGGCCGGACACGTGGGTCGCAGGTGGCTTCCAGACCGACTTCGCCCGCAACTGGGCCCGGGCCGGGCACGGCTTCGCGGAGCTCTTCGCGGAGGTGACGACCGGGACGATCGACGCGTCCGGCATCGACCCGGCCGACATCGGGGTGATCCACGTCGGCAACGCCTTCGGTCAGCTCTTCACCGGCCAGGGGCAGCTCGGCGGCATGCCCGCCACCGTCGACGAGCGGCTCTGGGGCATCCCCGCCGCCCGGCACGAGGCCGCGTGCGCCTCCGGCGGCATCGCGGTGCTCGCCGCGATGGCCGATCTCGAGTCCGGCCGCTACGACGTCGCCCTGGTGCTCGGCGCCGAGCTCGAGCGCACCGTCCCCGGCGACCAGGCCGCCCGCAACCTCGGCGCCGCCGCCTGGGTCGGCCACGAGGGGCAGCAGGCCACGTTCATGTGGCCGTACATGTTCAGCGCCCTCGCCGACGAGTACGACAAGCGCTTCGGCCTCGACGACGCCCACCTGCGCGCGATCGGCCGGCTCGCCTTCGACAACGCCCGGGCCAACCCCAACGCGCAGACCCGCGGCTGGACCTTCACCGACGCGAGCTTCACCGACGACGAGACGGCCAACCCGCCGGTCGAGGGGCGGCTGCGGCGCAACGACTGCAGCCAGGTCACCGACGGCGCCGCGGGCGTGGTGCTCGTCTCCGACCGCTACCTCGCGGCCCACCCGGACCTCGCCCGCCGGCCGCTCGCCCGGATCCTCGGCTGGGGGCACGCGACCGTCGGGCTGCCGCTGGAGCAGAAGCTGCGGCGCAGTGCCGACCAGCCGTACGTGCTGCCCCACGTGCGCCGCGCGGTGCTCGACGCGTTCGGGCGGGCCGGTATCGGCGGCGTCGAGGACCTCGACGGGATCGAGACCCACGACTGCTTCACGATGTCGCAGTACGCGGCGATCGACCACTTCGGCATCACCGCGCCCGGCGAGAGCTGGAAGGCGGTCGAGTCCGGCGACCTCGCCATCGGCGGCCGGATCCCGATGAACCCCGGCGGCGGCCTCATCGGTGGCGGCCACCCGGTCGGGGCCACCGGCGTGCGCATGCTCGCCGACGCCTACCGGCAGGTGACCGGCCAGGCCGGCGCCTACCAGGTGCCCGGCGCGCGCACCTTCGCCACCCTCAACATCGGCGGCAGCACCACGACGACGGTCAGCCTCGTGGTCGGCGCGTCCGGCACCGCCGAATAGCCTCTGCGAAGGAGGAGCCCTGTCATGGACGTCGAGCTCGTCGGTCACGCCCTGTCCACGCTGCCGGAGGACGACGACCACCCCTACCGCACCGGACCGTGGCGGCCGCAGACCAGCGAGTGGCGCGCCGGCGACCTCACCGTGACCGGGGAGATCCCGGCCGACCTCGACGGCGTCTACCTGCGCAACACCGAGAACCCGGTGCACCCCGCGATCGCGGGCAAGTACCACCCGTTCGACGGCGACGGCATGATCCACGTGGTCGGCTTCCGCGACGGCAAGGCGTTCTACCGCAACCGCTTCGTGCGCACCGACGGCTTCCTCGCCGAGCAGGAGACGAAGGAGCCGCTGTGGGCCGGCCTCGCCGAGCCCCCGGCGAAGAGCCTGCGCGAGGGCTGGGGCGCCCGCGGCGGGCTCAAGGACTCCTCCAGCACCGACATCGTCGTGCACGCCGGGGTGGCCCTGTCGAGCTTCTACCAGTGCGGCGACCTGTACCGCCTCGACCCGCTCACCCTCGACACGCTCGGCAAGTCCACGTGGGGCGGGAAGTTCCCGTCGCAGTGGGGCGTCTCGGCCCATCCCAAGAGCGACGAGCACACCGGCGAGCTGCTGTTCTTCAACTACGGCAAGGAGGCGCCGTATCTGCACTACGGCGTCGTCGACGCGGCCGACCACCTCGTGCACTACATCGACGTGCCGCTGCCCGGCCCGCGCCTGCCGCACGACATGGCCTACACCGAGCACTACGCGATCCTCAACGACTGCCCGCTGTTCTGGGAGCCGGAGCTGCTGCGCCAGGGCGTCCACGCCGCCCGCTTCCACCCCGAGATGCCGCTGCGGATCGGGGTCGTGCCGCGCCGGGGCGGCTCGCAGGAGGTCCGCTGGTTCGAGGCGGACCCGACCTACGTGCTGCACTGGGTCAACGCCTACGAGGAGGGCGACGAGATCGTCCTCGACGGCTTCTTCCAGGACGACCCGGAGCCGCAGGACCGCGGCGACGGCTCCTACTATCAGCGCATGTTCCGCTTCCTCGCGCTCGACCGGATGCAGTCGCACCTGCACCGGTGGCGGCTCAACCTGGCCACCGGCCAGGTGCGCGAGGAGCGGCTGCGCGACACGGTCACCGAGTTCGGCATGATCAACGGGCGGCACGGGGGCCGGCGCAACCGGTACGCGTACGCCGCCACCGGCGTCGAGGGCTGGTTCCTCTTCGACGGCGTCGTCAAGCACGACCTGGTCTCCGGGCACGACGAGGCCTACAAGTTCGGCGAGGGCGTCTTCGGCAGCGAGACCGCGATGGCGCCCCGGGTGGGCTCCACCGGCGAGGACGACGGCTACCTGATCACGATCGTCACCGACATGAACCGCGACGCCTCCGAGTGCCTGGTGTTCGACGCGCGCCGGGTCGCCGACGGCCCGGTCGCGCGCGTCGCCCTGCCCGAGCGCGTCTCCAGCGGCACCCATGCCACCTGGGCGGCCGGCTCCTCGATCCCCGGCTGGGGCACCGCCGACACGATGGCCGCCGCGCTGCGGATGGGCCCTGCGTGACCGTCGAACATCCCGGGGACGCGCCCACCCAGCTGGAGGCGGGCGGGCAGAACGCGGTCGCGCACGCGCTCGGGCTCATCGGCGACGAGTGGACGCTGCTCATCCTGCGCTACGCGACCGCGGGCGTGCGGCGGTACAGCGACTATCTGGACCGGCTCCCGATCTCCAACTCGGTGCTGACCAACCGGCTCTCCCGGCTGGCCGAGGTCGGCATCCTGGAGAAGGTCGCCTACCAGCAGCGGCCGCCCCGGTTCGAGTACCGGCTGACCAAGCGCGGCCGCGACACCTGGCCGATCCTGCTGGCCATCTGGGCCTGGGAGGCCCGCTGGGTGCCGCAGCACGAGGAGCTGCTCCCGGTCATGCGCCACAGCCGGTGCGGGCAGCCGTTCCAGCCGTTGCTCATGTGCGCCGCCTGCGGCAAGCCGGTCGAGCCCCGCGACGTCACCGGCGGCTTCGGCCCGAGCGGCACCTGGGAGCGCAGCGTGCCCGCGGCCACGACCCGCCGCCGCTCCTTCGCCGGCGGCGGCGCCAGCCCCGGCCTGTTCCCGCAGACCATGGCCCTCATCGGCAACCGCTGGTCCTCGGCCCTGCTCGGCGCCGCGTTCCTGGGCGCGCACCGGTTCAAGGACTTCGAGCAGCGCCTCGGCGCCCCGCCGACGATGGTCGCCGACCGGCTGCGCACGTTCTGCGACCTCGGCGTGCTCGACCCGGCCCCCGGCACCGAGCGCGCCGACTGGCTCAGCTACCACCTCACCGCCAAGGGCCGCGCCTTCTTCCCGGTCGTCATGTGCACGCTGGACTGGGGGCACCGCTGGTTCAAGGCCCCCGAGGGGCGGGCGCTGGTCTACCGGCACACCGAGTGCCGGCGCATCTTCACCCCGCGGCTGGCGTGCGACCAGTGCCGCGAGCCCCTGCGCGGGGGCAGCGACGTCTCCATCGAACGCACGTCATGAGCGCCGTGCTCTCGCTCATCGAGGCGAGTGTCGCCAAATTTCCGGACAAAACGGCGATTACGGGCGACGATGTCACCGTCACCTACGCCGAGCTGTGGCGGCGGTCCGAGGCGTTCGCGGTCCGCAAGGGTGAGCGCGTCGCCTACCGGGACCGCAACCGCACGGACTTCTGGGCGCTCCTGCTCGCCTGCCTGCGGGCCGGCGCGACCCTCGTGCCGATCAACTTCCGCCTGAGCGAGGGCGAGGCCGGCTGGATCGCCGCGGACGCGGGCATCGGCGAGGTCTTCGACGACGCCCCCGTCATGATCATGTACTCCTCGGGCACGACCGGCCGCCCCAAGGGCGTCATCGTCGACGACGCCCAGCTGGCCTGGACGGTCGGCGCGTTCGGCGCCCTGTTCGAGGTCGACGAGCACGCGGTGAGCCTGGTCCCGACCCCGTACCACCACATCGCCGGCACCGGCTGGTCCCTGATCACCCTGGCCGCCGGCGGCACCATCGTGCAGAACGCCGAGCCCACCCCGGCGAGCATGTCTCGCCAGCTGGTCGGATACCGGGCCACCCACGCGGCGATGGTCCCGACGCTCATCCAGGCGCTCACCGACGCCCCGGCCGACTTCTCCGCCCTGCGCCACATCGTCTACGGCGGCGCCCCGATCACCCCCACGCTCGTCGGGCGGGCCACCGAGGTCCTCGGCGCGCATTTCCACCAGTCGTACGGCCTGACCGAGACGACGGGCGTCGCCACGGTGCTCGAGCCCGAGGAGCACCACGCGAACGGCCGCCTGACGTCGGTCGGCCGCCCCCTGCCGGGCCTGGAGGTGCGCGTCTGCGACGGCGAGGTGCTGGTCCGCGGCCCCTCGGTGACGCGCGGCTACTGGCGCGGCGAGTCCGTCGCGGACGGATGGCTGCACACCGGCGACGGCGGCGCGTTCGACGCCGACGGCTACCTGTACCTGCGCGACCGCATCAAGGACATGATCGTCTCGGGCGGCGAGAACGTGTACCCGGCCGAGGTCGAGCGCGTCCTGGCCGGGCACCCGCAGGTGCTCGACGTGGCGGTGATCGGCGTCCCCTCCGCGCGCTGGGGCGAGTCCCCGATCGCCGTGGTGGTCGCGACGGGCCCGGTGGACGACCTGATCCCGTGGTCCCGCGAGCGCCTGGCCCACTTCAAGTGCCCGGTGGCCGTCCACGTCGTGGATGCCCTGCCCCGCAACGCCTCCGGCAAAGTCCTCAAACGCCTACTCCGCGAGGAACACCGCAATGACTGACTGGGCACTGCTGCGCCAGGTCGTCCTGGCCACGAACGACATCACCGCCGACGCCCGCCTCCTGCGCGAGCACTACGGCCTGGGGGCGGGCTTCGCCGACCCGGAACTGGCCGCGATCGGCATGTCCGACGACACGATGGCCCTGGCCGGCGGCGCCTACCTGGAGCTGGTCGGCCCGCTGACCCCGGACGTGTCGATCGCGCGCTGGCTGGCCAGGCGCGGCCCCGGCGGCTACGCCCTGTCGGTCCAGCACGGCGACCCCCTGGCGGCCCGCGACCGCGCCCTGTCCCTGGGCGTGCGGGTGGTCGCCGACCAGCTCGTGATGGGCCACCCGATCGTGCAGCTCCACCCGGCCGACGTTGGGCTGCTGCTGGAGCTCGACGGCATCGAGGACCGCGACGCGTGGTTCTGGGACGGGATGGGCGTGGACCCCTCGCCGCACGCCCTGATCGACGACGTGGTGGCCGTCGACGTGCCGGTGCGGGACCCCGAGGCCACCGTGCAGCAGTGGTCGCAGATCCTGGGCTACGACGCTGCCGGTGCGGACACCATCGACCTGGGTGGCCGGACGGTCCGCTTCAGCCCGGCTGCGGAGTTCCCGCGGTGGACGGTGACGCTGCTGCGCTCCGAGCGCGGCACCGCCCTGCGCGACGAGAGCCTGCTCGGCGTCCGCTTCCGGTACCGCTGACGCGGATCAGGCGGCGTAGGTCGCGCGCAGGGCGTGCTTGAGCAGCTTGCCCGAGGCGTTGCGCGGCAGGGCGTCGACCACGTGGACGGCGACCGGGCACTTGAAGTGGGCCAGGCGCTCGCGGCACCAGGCGATCACCTCGGCTCCGTCGGGGGTCCGGCCGGTGCGCGCGACGACCACGGCCACCGGGGACTCGCCCCAGCGGCCGGAGGGGACGCCCACCACGGCCACCTCGGCCAGATCGGGGTGGCCGGTCAGGACGCTCTCGACCTCGGCCGGGTACACGTTCTCGCCCCCGGAGACGATCATGTCCTTGATGCGGTCGTGGAGGTACAGGTAGCCGTCGGCGTCGAAGGAGCCGCCGTCGCCGGTGCGCACCCAGCCGTCCACGATCGTCTCGGCCGTCGCCGCGGGGTTGCGCCAGTAGCCGCGCATCACGTGCCCGCCGCCGATCAGGACCTCGCCGCGCTCCCCGGCGGGCAGGTCCGCCAGCGTCACCGGGTCCACGACGCGCACCTCGACCCCCGGCATCGGGCGGCCTACCGAGCGCAGGCGGGGCTCCTTCGCGGGCTCGTCCGGCAGGTGGTCCTCGGGCCAGAGCACGGTGACGCCGCCCGTCGACTCCGTCAGGCCGTACGACTGCAGGAACTTGCAGCCGAAGACCTCCGTCGCCGAACGGATCACCGGCAGCGGGATCGGCATCGCGCCGTAGACCAGGTAGCGCAGGGCCGACCAGTCCGCCGAGTGGGTGCGGGGGAGGTGCAGCAGGGTCTGCAGGATCGTCGGGACCACGGCCGCGTGGGACACCCGGCGCTCGCAGAGCAGGGTGATCAGCGCGTCCGGGCCGGCGGCGGTCTCCAGCAGCAGGGCGGCGCCGTTCAGGTTGGCCACGAGGGCCAGGCCCAGGCCGGAGATGTGGAAGTAGGGGATGGGGGCCATCGCCACCGAGGTGGTCGTCAGCTCCATGTCGTAGTGCATGGTGGCCAGCGCCTGGCCCAGGTTGTCGCCGCTGAGCATGATGCCCTTCGGCCGGCCCGTCGTGCCCGAGGTGTAGAAGATGACCGCGGTGTCGTCCGGGCCCACGGGGACGCCCGGGTCGACGGCATCCACTGTGGACAGCCACGCCTCGTACCGCTCGCCCGTGCGGACCGTCCGCACCTCCGCCGCCACGTCGGAGTCGGTGATCAGCACGGCCGGGGAGGCGTCGGCCAGGATCGCCGCGATCTCCGGCGGGGCCAGGCGGTTGTTGACGGCCGTGGCGATCGCGCCGGCCTTCGTCGCGCCGTAGAGCACCTCCAGGAACTCCGGGGCGTTCGCGCCGATGTAGGCCACCCGGTCGCCCGGTCCGACCCCGGCCGCGATCAGGGCCTGCGCCACCCGGTTCGAGCGCTCGTCCAGGGCGCCGAACGTCGTGGTGCGATGCGGCTCGATGACGGCGGTCAGATCCGGGGTCGCGGCCGCCCGGCGGCGGATGATGTCGGCGACACTGTCCACTCTGGACCCGTCGGCGTGGCGCGCGAAGATCGCCCTCACCGCGACCAGGCCCCGAAGACCGAGAAGTCCAGGATGCCGGGCGGGGCGGCCAGCACGAGCGGGATGGCGCGGATGACCGGGCCCGCCGTCACGTACTGGGCCGCGGTCGTGCGCACGCCCGGCTCGTCCGGCTCGACGAGGTTCAGCGTCATGACGACCTCGGGCTTGCCGTAGAGGTGGATCGTCCAGTGGTCGCGCCCGGCGTAGCGGGGCCGGGCCGGGTCCATGGTCCAGATGATCGCGAGCGTCACGAACCGCTCGCCGGCCACGATGCCGTGCCAGCGCCACTCGGTCGCCACCACCGTGCCCTCGCGGATGACGCCGGCCGCGACCGTCAGATCCTCGGCGGCCGTCTCGAGGTGGTGGTCGGGTTCGATCCGGTCGTACCGCACCCCCATCGCGTCGCCCATGAAGCGCAGGGTCTCGGCGTACAGCTCGCCGAACAGCACCGGCAGGGTGCCGCCGGCGAGGTCGACGGACGCGGGGTCGGCGCCCATGCCCATGACGTTGAAGACGAAGTCCGGGTCGGGCATGGCGCTCGCGTCGAGCACCTCGTCGATCTCGATCCGGTCGAGGCGCACCGCGACCCCGCTCAGCGCCAGCGCGAGCCGCTCGCCGACGACCCCGGGGCTGATGCCGACGCCGAAGAGCGTGGTGCCGCCCTCCGCGCACGCCCGCTCGAACCTCGCCCGGCGCCCGGGCTCGGGGTAGTGGTGCCCCGCGGTGGTGATGACGTTCTTGCCCGAGCGCAGCAGGCGGCAGATGTCCTCGTCGTGCTCGCCGTAGTCGAGGCGCAGGCGCGGCGCGTGGATGACGACGTCGGCGTCGAGCGCCAGGATCCGCTCGATGTCGCGGGTCGCGACGACGCCGGTGGCCGGCCGGCGGGCGATGTCGCCGGCGTCGCGGCCGGCCTTGCGCTCGCCGTACACGTACAGCCCGGCGAGCTCGAGGTCCGGCGAGTCCAGGATCGCCCGCAGGGTGGTCTTGCCGATGGCGCCGGTGGCCCACTGGACGACGCGGGTGGCCATCTAGTCGCGCCCGGTCCGCAGGACCGCCTTGTGGATCAGGCGTCCCAGGCCGCGCTCGTAGCGGACCGGGTCGCGGGCCAGCCGGGCCCGGGCGTCGACGGCCATCCAGTCCGTGTCGGCGGTCAGCTCGCCCTTCGCCGCCGCCTTGAGGCCGGCCTTGGCGATGTCGCGCGGGTCCTCCTTGTGGCCGTCGACGTGATCCGACATGCGGGTGGCGACCGAGCCGACGATGAGCGCGGTGACCTTCGTGCCCTGGGGCTCCAGCTCGGCGCGCGTGATGCCGGAGAGGAACAGGGCGGCGGCCTTGGCGGGGGAGTACCCGCCCATGAACGCCGTCGGCACGATCGCGGCCACGGAGAGCACGTTGATGATCTGGCCGCCGCCGTTGGCCCCGAGCACCGGCGCGAACGCGCGCGTCATGGCGAGGGTGCCGAAGTAGTTGATCTCCATCTCGCGGCGGGCGGCGTCGGGGTCGGCGGTCAGCACCAGCCGCTGGTTGGTGAACAGCCCGGCGTTGTTGACCAGCAGGTTCACGTCGGCGCAGCGGGCCGCGGCCGCGGCGACCTGCGCCGGGTCCGTGATGTCCAGCTCGACCGGGACGGCGCCGGGGGTCGTGACCGCGTCCGGGTCGCGGCTGCCGGCGTAGACGCGGGCGCCCTGCTCCAGCAGCTCCTCGACGAACGCCAGGCCGATGCCGCGGTTGGCGCCCGTCACGAGCGCGACGACCTCGCTCATGACGCGTACACCGGGTCGTTCGGGAACTTCGCGCCGCGGTGCAGCACCGCGGGGTCGGGGACGAGCATGCCGAAGATCCAGCCTTCCGTGCGGTCCATGTCGTGGTTCCACTCCCACACCAGCCGCCGGTGCCGGATGCCCCAGCGGCCGCCGACCCGCTCGAACACGTCGAGCATCCGGGCCACGGTGAGCGTGTCGCCGGGCTTCACCCGGGCGAACGCGGTCACGTAGCACTCGACCTCGGCCCGGTCGCCGTCGAGCTCGATGAGCACGTTGGAGATCACGTGGGTGGTGATGGACTTCGGGTGCGTCAGCGTGCGCTCGATGCTGTCGGCGTACGCGTCCGCGGGCCCGGTGTAGACCCCGCCGTGCTCCTCCACGGCGCCCGGGAGATAGCAGGCGCGCAGGGCGTCGAGGTCGCCGCGGTCGACGGCCCGCATGTAGCGCGTCAGGATCTCGGTGATCTCCTGCTTGTCCAGCAAGTCTTGAAGCGACACTCAGCCGACCCTTCGTTCGTGGCCTTCCCACAGCGGCTCGCGCAGCACGCGCCGCAGGACCTTTCCGGATGCGTTGCGCGGCAGCGCGTCCACGAAGCGGACCGCGACCGGGCACTTGTAGTGGGCGAGTCGCTCGCGGACCCAGCCGATGAGCGCCGCCTCGGTGAGCTCGCTGCCGGGCTCGCGCACGACGACGGCGACCGGGGACTCGCCCCACCGGGCCGACGGCGCGCTGACGACCGCGACCTCGGCGACCTCGTCGTGGGCCTGCAGCGCGCGCTCGACCTCCGCCGGGTACACGTTCTCGCCGCCGGACACGATCATGTCCTTGGCCCGGTCGACCAGGTAGAGGTACCCCTCGGCGTCGAGCCGGCCCACGTCGCCGGTGCGCATCCAGCCGTCGCCGGGCAGCGTGTAGGCCGTCTCGTCGGGCCGCTGCCAGTAGCCGGCCATCACCTGCGCCGAGCGGATGAGCACCTCGCCGGGCTCGCCAGCGGGCACGTCCTCGAGCGTGCCGGGGGCCACCACGCGCAGCTCGCTGCTCGGGTCGGGCCGGCCGCAGGAGCGCAGCAGGCCGGGCTCGTCGCGGGCCCGCTCGTGGTCCTCGGGGCTCAGGAACGTGGCGCCGCCGGAGACCTCGGTGAGGCCGTAGGACTGCTCCATGGCGGCGCCGAGGCGCTTGGTGGCCTCGACGAGCACCTGGGCGGAGATGGGGGCGGAGCCGTACAGGATCAGGCGCAGGCTGCTCAGGTCGGCCTCGTCGAGCCCGGGGCTGCGCAGCACCACGTCGATGAGCACGGGCACGAGCACCGCCACCCGTACCCGCTCACCGGCGATCATGCCGAGCAGGGCCTGCGGGGCGGCGTCGCGCACCTGGGCCAGGACCGCGCCCTGGCGCAGGCTGTGCACGGCCCACGCGAAGCCGAGGACGTGGAAGTAGGGCGAGACGTTCAGCGAGGCGTCGCCCGGGTCGAGCTGCCACCGGCGCCGGGCCACGTCCAGCATCGAGTGCAGGTTGCGGTTGCGGATCATGACGCCCTTGGGCAGGCCCGTCGTGCCGGAGGAGTACAGCAGCACGGCGAGGTCGTCCGGGTCGGTGACGACGCCCGGGTCCTGCTCCGGCTGCGCGTCCAGCCAGGCCTCGTAGTCGCCGTCGGGATCGTCGCCGTCGAGCACCAGGGTCCGGATGCCGGCGTCGCGGACGAGTTCGGCCTGGGCGGGCTCGGCGAACAGCAGCACCGCGCCGGAGTCGGCCAGCACCGCGGTGAGCTCGGGGCCGGCGAGGCGGAAGTTCAGCGGGACGGGCACGGCGCCCGCCTTGGAGATCCCGGCGACGATGTCCAGCACGTCGGTCCGGTTGAGGCCCGCGTAGGCGACCCGGTCGCCGCGGCGCACGCCGGCGGCGACGAGCCCGGCGGCGACCCGGCTGGAGCGGCGGTCGATCTCGGCGAAGGTGGCGGCACGGCCCTGTCCGGCGACGGCCGGGGCGTCGGGGTGCTGCCTCGCGGCGTCGCGCACGACCTCGGCGATGGAGAACATCGTTGACCTCCAAACGAACCCGTACAGTGTCCACACGCTACAACTAGGAGAGTGACTTGCACAGGGGGCCGGTGGTCGAAATATTTCTGAACCGTTTCTGGATGGTTGCCCCGCGCCGAGGTGAGCATCGTGACCTGCAACGACGCGGAGCGATCACGGCAGCCCATTGACGGGTCACTCCGACTGTTGTAGTAACACGAGTAGCACTGTCAATTGAAGTAAGCGGTGGTCCCCTCGGAGTGGAGGTGCCTGGCCGGTGTCGGTTGCTGCGTTGGACGTGCGCGACGTCCGGATTCGGTTCGGCGGTGTCACCGCCCTCGACGGCATCAGCCTGACCGTCGCCCCCGGCGAGATCTGCGGCCTCATCGGGCCCAACGGCGCCGGCAAGACGACCCTGTTCAACTGCATCACGCGCATCTACCGGCCGGACTCGGGCACCGTGCGCTTCGGCGAGCGCGACCTGCTGGCCGTGCCCCGGCACCGCATCGTGCGGCACGGCATCGCGCGGACGTTCCAGAACCTCGCGCTCTTCGGCTCGCTCAGCGTGCTCGAGAACACCGTCGCGGGGGCCCACGTGCGCCGCGGCCGGCACCGCGCGCTGCGAGCCGAGGCCTACGGCATCCTGGCCGCGCTCGGGCTCACCGACGTCGCCCACCACCCGGCGCAGGGGCTGCCCTTCGGCACCCTCAAGCGCGTCGAGCTGGCCCGGGCCCTGGCCGCGCGGCCCAGCCTGCTGCTGCTGGACGAGCCCGCGGGCGGGCTGACCCACGCCGAGGTGCGCGACCTGGGCGAGCTGATCCGGCGGATTCGGGACCGCTACGAGCTCTCGGCCCTCCTCGTGGAGCACCACATGGGACTCGTGATGGGCATCTGCGACCACGTCGTCGCGATGGACTCCGGACGCAAGATCGCCGACGGCGAGCCCGAAGCGGTGCGCCGCGACGAGACCGTGGCCGCCGCCTACCTGGGGCGGGCGGCATGAGCGACCTGCTGCACGTCGAGGGACTCGTCGCCGGCTACGGCCAGGCGCAGGTGCTGCACGGCGTCGACCTCACCGTCGGCGCGGGCGAGGTCGTGGTCGTGCTCGGCGCCAACGGGGCCGGCAAGACCACCCTCATGCGGGCCATCGCCGGCCTGCTGCCCAGCCGCGGCACGATCGCGTTCGCCGGGCAGCCGCTGGGCGGGCGGCGGCCCGAGGCCGTGGTCGCGCGCGGGGTCAGCCTCGTGCCGCAGGGCCGCGGCACCTTCACCGCCCTGACCGTCCACGAGAACCTGCGCGTCGGCGCCGCGGTGCGCGGCAAGGACAAGGACGGCATCGCCGCCGACATCGAGCACTGGTACGAGGTCTTCCCGGTGCTGAGGGCGAGGGCGAAGCAGGTCGCGGGCACGCTGTCCGGCGGCGAGCAGCAGATGCTCGCCGTCGCCCGCGCGCTCATGAGCCGCCCGAAGCTGCTGCTGTGCGACGAGATCAGCCTGGGCCTCGCCCCGAAGATCGTCGCCGAGCTGTTCGCCGTGCTGCGGAAGATCAACGACGAGGACGGGACCGCGCTGCTGCTCGTGGAGCAGAACGCCGAGCTCGCCCTCGACCTCGCGGGCCGCGCCTATCTGCTGGAGGTCGGCCGCGTCGCCGGACAGGGCCCCGCCGCCGAGTTCCGCGACAACGACGCCGTCCGCCGCGCCTACCTCGGGTACTAGGGGAGGAACACCGTGTCGCTCCTGCTCGACCGGCTCTTCGACGGCATCACGAACGGGTGCGTGTACGCCATCATGGCCCTCGCCCTCGTGATCGTCTTCCGGGGCTCGGGCACCATCAACTTCGCCCAGGGCGAGCTCGCCCTCTTCACCACCTACGTCGCCTGGTGGCTCAGCACCCTCGGCGCGCCGATCTGGGCCGGGCTCGTCGTGGCCACCGTCGTCGGGCTCGTGCTCGGGGCCGGGATCGAGCGCACGCTGATCCGCCCGGTGCGCCGGCGCAACGACATGGCCGTGCTCATCGTCTGCCTCGGGTTGTTCACCGCGCTCAACGCCCTGGCCGGGCTGATCTGGAACTCCGAGTCCAAGGTGATGCCGAGCGTCTTTCCCAACGGGCTCGAGGACTACCTGAGCATCGGCGGGGCGCGGCTGTACTTCGACGGCCTCGGCGTCTGGCTCGTCGTCCTCGTGGTCGTCGGCCTGATGTTCCTGCTGTTCAACCGGACCACGCTCGGGCTGCACATGCGGGCCGTGGCCAACGCGCCCGAGTCGGCCGCCCTCAGCGGCGTGCGCACGGGCCGGGTGCTCATGTTCGGCTGGGGCGTCTCGGGCGCGATCGGCGCCGTCGCCGGCGTGCTCGTCACCCCGCTCTCGCCGCAGCAGCTGGGGCTGCAGACGATGTTCCCGATCCTCATCTACGCCTCGGCCGCGGCGCTCTTCGGCGGCCTTGACAGCCCGGTCGGCGCCGTCGTCGGCGGCCTGGTCCTGGGCGTCCTGCAGCAGCTCATCATGGGCTACGTCGGGTTCATCGGCGACACCCTGCCGCAGACCGCGGCGCTGAGCATCATCGTCGCCGTGCTCGTGCTGCGCCCCAACGGACTCTTCGGCACCCGTCAGCTGGAGCGCGTGTGATGCGAACGCCGATCGTGCTGACCCGCGGCTCCTGGCCGCACCGCGCCGCCCTGCTGGTCCTCGCCGGCCTGGTGATCCTCGCGCTGCTGTGGGCCTCCGGGCTCGCCCAGTTCCGCGTCTCCCAGCTCACCAGCGTGTTCATCTACGCGATCGCGATCAGCGGGCTCAACCTGGCCACCGGGTACACCGGCCTGCTGTCCATCGGGCACAGCGCGTTCTTCGGGCTGGGCGCCTACACCACCGGGATCCTCGTCATGCGGTACAACCTGGATCCGCTCTCGACCATCCTGCCCGCGGTGCTGCTGTGCTTCGTGGTGGGCTTCGTCATCGGCCTGCCCGCCCTGCGCATCCGGGGCCTGTACCTCGCCCTGGTCACCCTGGCCGTCGGCGTCGCCTTCCCGGAGCTGGTGCGCCGCTTCGAGTCGCTCACCGGCGGCGCCCGGGGCCTGGTCATCCGCCGGCGCCTGCTCAACCCGCCGCCGTGGAGCGGCTTCGGCCCCGGCGAGCGCGCCGAGTGGCTGTTCTGGCTCAGCGCCGTCACCCTCGGCGCGGTCCTGCTCCTGGTGCACCTGCTGGTGCGCAGCCGCGCGGGCCTGGCGATGGTCGCCACCCGCGACAACGAGATCGCGGCGGCCGCCTCCGGCGTGCGCGTCGCCGCCGTCAAGACGACGGTCTTCGGGCTCTCCGGCGCCGTCACCGGCCTCGCCGGGTGCCTCTTCGCGATGTACCTCGCCGCCCTCTCCCCGGACGGCTCCTTCACCCTGCTCAAGTCCATCGAGTTCATCACCGGTCTGGTCATCGGCGGCGCCGCGACCCGCCTCGGCCCGCTCGTCGGGGCCTTCGCCGTCGTCTACATCCCCTACCTGACCGCCAACCTCAACCCCGCCAACGTCAGCCAGGGCCAGCTCTCCGGCGTGCTCTTCGGCGTCGTGCTGATCCTGATCATCTTCCTGATGCCCGACGGCATCGTCGGCGGCCTCAGCCGCTTGAGCGGCCGCCTGCTCCAGGTGCACACCCCCACCCCGCTGGTGCAAGAGGAGAACCATGAAGCGTCCACTGTGTCTGATAGCCGCGACCTTACTGCTCGCGGCGTGCAGTAACGCCAACTCCGGCGACGATCCGGCGCCCGCCGCCAGCGGTGGATCGGCCGCCGCCGGCGCCTGGAAGGCCCCCGTCGAGGACTGCGACGACCCGGCCGCCGCCACCAGGCAGATCACCGGCACGCTCAAGGTCGGCTGGTCCGCCGCGCTCTCCGGCCCCCTCGCCGGGGCCGTCGGGGCGGTGCTGCAGGGCATGAAGGACCGCTTCGCCGTGGAGAACGCGGCCGGCGGCGTCGGCGGCGTCAAGCTCGAGGTCGTCACCCGCGACGACGCGTTCGACCCCGCGAAGGCCAAGGCGAACGTCGGGCAGCTGATCCAGAGCGACAAGGTCGACGTGCTCGACGTGTTCGGCTCCGGCCAGCTCGACGCGGTCGCCGACGACCAGAACGCGGCCTGCGTCCCGCTGCTGTTCGCGCAGTCCGGGGTGCCGACCTTCCGCGACGTCAAGAACTTCCCCTGGACGACGCAGTACCTCCCGTCGGCCGACGTCGAGACCGCGTTCGACGTGGAGCTGCTCAAGAAGAAGTACCCCAACGGGGCCAAGGTGGCCATCGCCGCCAACCAGACCGAGTCCGGCAAGGGCCTCGCCGACGGCTTCAAGAAGGCGCTGCAGGGCACCAACCTCGAGCTGGTCAAGGAGGTCTCGCTGGCCGACCCGGCCGCGGCCGCCACGACGCTGAGCGCCAGCGGCGCCCAGGTGCTCTTCGACGCCGGCGTCACGACCGACTGCCCGGCGCTGTCCATCGCGGTCGGCCGCAGCGGCTGGAAGCCCGACACGTTCATCCAGCCGTCCAACTGCGTCGACGGCAACACGCTCTACAAGCCGGCCGGCGCCGCGGCCGACGGGCAGCTCGTCCCGGTGTGGCTCAAGAACCCCGCCAGCGACCTGTACGCCTCCGACCCCGGCATGACCGACTACCTCGCGAAGCTCAAGGCCCAGAACAACCCCGCGCCCACGAACAGCTACACGGTCAACGGCTGGGTCATCGGCGACCTCATGGTCGACGTGTTCAAGAAGGCCGCGGCCTCTCCCTCGAAGCTGTCGCATGCGGGCATCATGGAGGCGGCGCGCACGCAGGAGTATCAGCCGCCGATGTTCATCGACGGGATCAAGTGGCGGATGGCCCCGTCGGCCCCGCTGGGCATCCTGGCGTTCCGCCCGTTCCAGTGGGACGCGACCGGGGTGGCGTTCAAGCCGTTCGGCGACGTCATCGACATCTCCAGCAAGTACATCACCAAATAGTCGAAGGGGGTTCGGGCATGCCGGGACGCAAACTGCACCCGCCCGAGCGCGTGGCGGAGTACACCGCGCGCGGCTGGTGGTCGCAGGACACCATGGATGCACTGCTGCGGGCGCAGGTCGCCCGGCAGCCCGACCGGCTCGCCGTCGTCGACCCGGCCAACAAGGCCGCGCTCGTCGGCTCCGAGCCGCGCCGCCTCACCTGGGCCGAGCTGGACCGCGAGACGGACCGCCTGGCCGCGGTGCTGCTGTCCCTGGGCGCGCAGCCGGGCGACGTCTTCGCGGTCCAGCTCCCCAACACCGTGGAGCTCGTCGTGGCCTACCTGGCCGCCTGGCGGATCGGCCTCATCGTCACGCCGTTCCCCGTCCAGTTCCGCTCGCACGAGATCACGTCTATGGCGGAGCTGGCCTCGGTCAAGTTCTTCCTGACGTCCTCGCGCATCGGCGACCGGGCACACGCGGCCGAAGTCGCCGGCTACGGGATTCAAGGGCCGGTCCTGTCCCATGGCGAAGACCTCCCCGACGGCGTGCTGCCGGCCGACGCGCTGATGGCCGCCGCCGACGTGTCCACAGTGGACGTGTACGAGGCCGACCCGAACGAGTGCGTGACGATCTGCTGGACGTCGGGCACCGAGAGCACCCCGAAGGGCGTCCCGCGCTGCCACTACGACTGGCTCGCGATCTGCTGGGCCACCGTCGAGGCGCCCCGCCTCACCGAGGACGACGTGCTGCTCAACCCGTTCCCGATGGTGAACATGGCCGGCATCAACGGCATGTTCCTGCCCTGGCTGCGGGTCGGCTGCGTCCTGGTGCAGCACCACCCGTTCGACCTGCCGACGTTCCTGGGGCAGATCACCACCGAGCGGGCCACCTACACCGTCGCCCCGCCGGCCCTGCTCACCCTGCTGCTGCAGCGCACCGAGCTGCTGGCCGCCGCCGACCTGGGAAGCCTCAAGCAGATCGGGTCCGGCTCGGTGCCGCTGCAGCCGCCGATGGTCCGCGGCTGGCAGGAGCGCTACGACATCGGGATCATCAACTTCTTCGGGTCGAACGAGGGCATCTCGCTGCTCACCGACCCGCACGACGTGCCCGACCCGGAGCAGCGCGCCCGCTTCTTCCCGCGCTACGGCGTGCCCGGCTACACGTGGAGCTCCCGCGTCACCGAGTGGACCAGCGTCCGGCTCGTCGACCCGGCGACCGGCGAGGAGGTCACCGAGCCCGGGGTCCCCGGCGAGCTGCGGCTGAAGGGGCCCACGGTCTTCGCGGGGTACCTGCACGGCGAGCGCCTCCCGAGCCCGTTCGACGAGGAGGGGTACCTGCGCACCGGCGACGTGTTCGTCATCGCGGGGGAGGACGGGCAGTTCCTGGAGTACGTCGACCGGGCCAAGGACCTCGTGATCCGGGGCGGGATGAACATCGCCCCGGCCGAGCTGGAGGGGCTCATCGCCGAGCACCCGGCCGTGGCCGACGTGGCCGTGATCGGCTACCCCGACGACGTGCTCGGCGAGCGGGTCTGCGCCGTCGTGGTGCTCCGCGACGGCCAGGAGCTCGACCTGCCCGGGCTCGTGCGGTTCCTGCAGGACAAGCGGATCGCGTCGTACAAGCTGCCCGAACGGCTCGACGTGCGCCCGGCCCTGCCCCGCAACCCGGTCGGCAAGGTCCTCAAACGACAGCTGCGTGAGGAGGTGAACGCGTGACCGCCCCCCTGGACGTTGCGCGTGACATGATCGACGCCTGGAACCGGATGGACTGGGACCGCGTCGTGGCCCTGTTCGCCGAGGACGGCGTGCTGCACAGCGTGATGCAGGACCCGATCGTCGGCCGGCCCGGCATCGAGGCCCGCATCCGCTCGCTGACCGCCGGGCTGGAGCGCATCGAGCTGCGGGTGAAGGCGATGGGCGTCATCGACGGCCGCGTCTTCATCGAGCGCGTCGACGACTTCGACATCGGCGGGCACCACGTGGAGCTGCCGGTCGTGGGGATCCTGCGCATCGGCTCCTCCGGGCTGGTGACCGAGTGGCTGGAGTACTACGACCGCGCCTCCATGATGCGCGGCATGGGGCTCCCGGCGGATTTCAGCCACTCGTGAGCATCGAGATCTCCCTCGGCCTGTGGCAGGACCGCCCGGCGGGCGAGGCGCTGGACACCGCGCGGATCGCCGGCGAGCACGGCTTCCCGGCCGTGTGGATCGGCGAGATGGCCACCTACGACGCGTTCGCGCTCGCGACCGCCGCCGGGCCGCTGCTGCCGGCCGCGACCCGCCTGGTGCTCGGCCCGTTCGCGGTCGCCGTGCGCGACCCGATGATGGTGGCGATGGGCGCGGCCTCGGTCGCGGCGCTGACCGGCCGCGCGGTCTCGGTCGCGCTGGGCACCTCCAGCCCCGTGGTCGTCGAGCAGTGGCACGGCCGCTCCCGGGCCGGCTCCGCGCGGGCGCTCGACGAGTCCGCCCAGGCCGTCAAGGCGCTCCTCGCCGGAGAGCGGGTGCGGGGGTACCGCCTGCGCCTGCCCCCGGTCCCCGGCGAGCTCGTCGTCGCCGCCTTCGGCCCGCGCGCGGTCGCCACCGCGGCCCGGCACGCGGACCGGATGGTGCTGAACCTGCTCGACCCGCCCACCGCCGGCGACCTCGTCGCCCGGCTGGACGCGGCCGCGGACGGTCCCCGCCCGCGGGTGGCCGCCTGGGCGCCGGCCGCGATCGGCACCGACCTGGCGGCCGCGTACGAGCAGCTGCGCCGGGGCGTCGTCGGCTACCTGGCCGCGCCCGGGTACTGCGACATGTTCGTCCGCGCCGGCTTCGGCGACGTGGTCGACTTCGCCCGCACCGGCCCGCACCCGCGGGACCTGCTGGCCGCGATCCCCACCGAGCTGGTCGACGCGATCGGCGTGGTGGGCACGCCCGCCGACGCGGCGAAGCGGGTCGCCGAGTACCACGCGAACGGCGTCGACGACGTCGTGCTGGTGCCGTCGTCCACCGACGCGGATCCGGCCGGGGCCGCGACTTTGGCCGCCGCGCGGGAGCTCCTGTGACGCCGGGAATGCTGCTGCTCAGCGTCGCGCGGCGGATTCCGGGCCGGGTCGCCGTGCGGGCCGGGGGCACCGAGCGCACGTACGGCGAGCTGTTCGACAACGCGGCCCGGTTCGCCGGCGCCCTCACCGCGCACGGCCTGCGCGCCGGCGACCGGGTCGCGTTGATGATGGAGAACCGGATCGAGGCCCTGGAGTGCTATCTCGGGTGCCTGCTGGGCGGCTACCCGGCGGTCCACGTGAACGACCGCCTGGCGCTGCCCGAGGTCCAGTCCATCGTGGACGACGCCGGGGCGGCCGCCTTCGTCGCCTACGGCCGGTCGGTCACCGCACCCGTGGTCCTGGAGCCGGTCTTCGACGCCGCGCCCATCGGCCCGCGCCTGGTCCCGCCGACGGCCCCGGCCATCATCGGCTACACGAGCGGCACGACGGGCACCCCCAAGGGCGTCGTGATCACGCAGGAGAACCTGAACCGGATCATCCTGCACATGCCGGTCCACGACGGCCTGCGCCCCGGCAGCCGCTGCGCCTTCACCGGCTCGTTCTCCTTCGTGGCCGGCATCTGGGGCGTCATGCTGCCGCACCTGTACCTCGGCGGCGAGCTCTCGTTCATGGCCGGCCTGCCCCCGGCCGAGTGGATCGACCGCATGATCCGCGAGCGCTCGAACTTCACCTACGTGCCGTCGCCGCTCGCGCCCGCGTTCATCGAGGAGGTACGCCGGCGGCCCGAGGTGCTCGAGTCCCTGACGGGCGTGCTGCACTCGGCCTCGGCGATGCGACCCGACGTCATGCGCGAACTCGTCGCCGTCATCGGCGACCGCTTCGTGGAGACCTGGGGCATGACGGAGACGGGCGCCCCGGTCACCACGACGGTCCCCGCCGACTGGACCGCGTCCTGCGAGGCCGACGACATCTACGCCTCGGCGGGCCGCCCGGCCAACATCGCCTCCGTCCGCGTCGTGGACCCCTCCGGCGCGCAGCTGCCGCCGGGGGAGGAGGGCGAGCTGCTGGTCCAGTCGGAGACGCTCTTCGCCGGCTACTACGGCCGTCCCGAGGAGACCGCCGCGGCCCTGCGCGACGGCTGGCTGCACACCGGCGACATCGGCCGCGTCGACCGGGCCGGCTACGTCTACATCACCGACCGCCTGAAGGACATGATCGTGACCGGCGGCATGAACGTCTACCCGGCCGAGGTCGAGCGGGCCCTGTCCCGCATGCCGGGCGTGGCCGAGGTCGCGGTCTTCGGCGCCCCGCACGAGCGCTGGGGCGAGACGGTGGTCGCGGCGGTGGTCCGCGCCCCGGGCCACACCTTCGACGACCGGCTGGTGATCGACTGGTCGCGGCGGCACCTGGCGTCGTACAAGAAGCCGACCGCGGTCATGTTCCTGGACGCCCTGCCGCGCAACGCCGCCCTGAAGGTCCCCAAGCCCCGCCTGCGGGAGCTGTACGCCCGGCGCTGACACGCCACCCGCCGCGCCCGCGCGCCGGGTGGCTAGGTCCGGGGACACCACGTGCCGTCGAGCGGAATGCCGGCGGCACCGTGTCGACCAGGCCGGGATGACCGGCGGCCACGATCGTGCCCACCGGGTTGCCGGCCGGGAACACCGTCAGGTCGTCAGCGCGCAGCAGGATCAGGTCGGCGTCCTTGCCGGGTGTGATGCTGCCCGTCCGGCCGGCGAGCCCGCACGCCCGGGCACCGTCGACGGTGGCGAACTCCAGCACGTCGCGCGAGCGCAGGCCGCCGTCGAGGCCGCGCTGCACCGCGAACGCGGTCCGCATGGTGGCGAACATGTCGCCGCCGGCCGACGGGCAGTCGTCGGTGGACAGCGTCGGGCGCAGGCCGGCGGCGAGCATCCGGCCGGTCTCCGGCCAGCCGATGCCCATCTTCAGCTCCACATCCGGGCTGATCGACACCGAGCCGCCGGCGTCGGCGAGCATCCGCAGCTGCTCGTCGCTGATCCCGTTGGCGTGCACGAAGGTGGTGGTGTCGAACAGCAGGCCGTGGTCGCGGAGCCCGGCGATCGGGCGGCCGCCGGCGCCACCGGTCTCGATGTGCACGCCGGTCCGGAGCCCGTGCTCGGCGGCCAGTCGCAGGTCGTCGGCGACGATGTCCATGGTGGTCATCTCGGGTCCGCGAAGCCCGAGCGCCATCGTGAGCAGGCCGTCTCCGGACATCGCCGAGCGGACCCGGCGGACCTCGGCGTCGATCGGGTCGTCGGTGCGGAACCCGGCGCCGTAGCAGAAGACCGACCGCCCGGGCGCGTCCCGCAGCGCCGCGACGGCGGCGTCGGCGTGTGCGGGGCTCTGCCCGCAGTGGAACCAGTCCAGCATCGTGGTGACGCCGGAGTGCAGCGCCTCAAGCCGGCCGAGCAGGTTGCCCAGATAGACGTCCTCGGGCCGGTAGTGGGGCTTCAACGTGCCGTGTACCGCCGCCAGGTACTCGGCGAACGTCCAGTCCGCGCCGATGCCGCGCAACGCCGTCTGCCAGGTGTGCCGGTGGGTGTCGACGAAGCCGGGGAGCACGATGCGGTCGGTCGCGTCGATCACCTCGGCGTCGGTGACGTCGATCCGCTCGGCCACCTCGACGATCACGCCGTTGTCGATGAGGACGTCGCCGCGGCCGAGATCGCGGGTGGCCGGGTCCATGCCGACCACCGTGCCGCCGGAGAGCAGGGTCCTCATCGGGTGGGTCCCGGCACCGTCGCCGCGTCCGCGGCGAGCACCGCGTCGGCCGCGGCGAGCGCGTCGGCGACCAGGTCGGCCGTGTCCTCCGTGCCGGCGGCCAACCGGACCAGGCCCGGCGCAACCCCCGAGCCGGCAAGCTGCTCCTCGCTGAGCATCCCGCGCCACATCGAGGCCGGATGCACGGCGAGCGACTCCACGCCGCCGAGGCTGGCCGACCGGCGGGCGTAGCGCAGCCGGCCGAGGAAGCTGTCGGCCGCCTCGAAACCGCCGGCGAGCTCGATCCCGAGCACCCCGCCGAATCCGCTCATCTGGCTGGCCGCCAACGCGTGCTGTGGGTGCGTCGCCAGGCCGGGGTAGTGCACCCGGGCCACCGCCGGGTGGTCGTGCAACGCCTCGGCCAGGGCCTGACCGTTGGCGTTGTGCCGGGCCATCCGCAGCGGCAGCGTGCGGAGGCCGCGCAGCAGCAACCACGCGTCGAACGGGCCGAGCACGGCACCGGTGAGCACGGCGACGTCCCAGATCCGGTTCAGGGCCTCGGCCGGCCCGGCCACCACCCCGGCGGACACGTCGCTGTGGCCGTTGAGGTACTTGGTCGCGCTGTGCCAGACCAGGTCGATGCCGAGGTCCGCCGGTCGCTGGTTGACCGCGGTGGCGAAGGTGTTGTCCGCCATCGTCAGCACGCCGTGCGCGCGGGCCAGGTCCGCGACGGCGCGCAGGTCGGTGACCTGCAGCAGCGGGTTGCTCGGCGATTCCACCAGGATCAGGCGGGTCTGCGGGGTCAGCGCACGCTCGAACGCCTCCGCGTCGGTCTGGTCCACCTGCGTGATCGACACGCCCAGCCGCGGCAACAGGTTCAGCAGTACCGCCGCCGTGCCGCCGTAGGTGGAGCGCTGCCCGATCACGTGGTCACCGGCGGACACCAGGGCCAGCACGGCGGTGGTGAGGGCGGCCATGCCGGACGCGGTGACCATGGCCGCCTCGGTGTGCTCCAGCTCCGCGACCACGGCCGCGACCTGCGCGTGGTTCGGGTTGCCGTAGCGGGTGTAGAAGCCGTGGCCGCGCGGGTGGACGGCGGCCTGCGCGAACTGCTCCGCGTCCTCGGCCCAGAACGCCGCCGTCTGGTAGATGGGTGGTGCGACGGCGCGGCCGGCCTGCACGCCGCGGTCGGCGTGAACGGCGACCGTACTGCTGCCCGACATGGATTCCCCTCCGTGGACCGCCGGATGTGACGCCATGGAGCATGACCGGCCGCAGCGCCGACGCCCACGAGTCCGGGCAACTTTGGCAGCAAGTTGCGCCCGGTTCGCGGCACGTGATGGTGCTACCTGCGGTGACACGGCAATAATCTGCCACCATGGACGAGGTCGACCGGGCGATTCTGGCCGTGCTGGAACAGCACGGCCGGATCAGCAACGCCGAACTCGCCGCCCGGGTCGGCCTGTCGCCGTCGCCCTGCCTCCGGCGCGTGCGCCGGCTTGAGGAGACCGGGGTGATCCGCGGCTACCGGGCACTGGTCGATCCCGCCGCCGTCGGCCGCGGCCTGCGGGTGTTCGCCGGCGTCCGGCTGGTGCGGCACGCGCGCGCCGATGTGGTCGCGTTCGAGCGTGCGGTCACCCGGCTGCCCGAGGTTGTGCACAGCCACCATGTCACCGGCAACTACGACTACCTGCTCCAGGTCGAGGTCGCCGACCTGCCCGCCTACGAGGACTTCCACGCCAACCGGTTGGCCGGCCTGCCCGGCGTGGCCATGGTGACCAGCTACGTCACCATGAAGACGCTCACTCCCGGCACTGCGTGATCGACTGCGCACCACCGGCCGGCACCCGCAGTCGGGTCAGCGGGCGGCCTGCTTGATCAGGCCGGCCACCGCAGCGGGCTGGGAGACGTAGACGGCGTGGCTGCCGGCCACCTCGACGACGGTGCAGCCGGCGCGTTCGGACATCGCGCGCTGGGCCGACGGCGGGATCATGCGGTCGTCGGTGGCGACCAGGTACCAGCTCGGCTTGCTGCGCCAAGCGGGTTCGTTGACGGCGCCGGCGAGGGCGTCGACGCCCCATGGGACCTGGGCGTCGGCCAGGAACTGGGCCTGGGCTGCCGGGAGGTCGCCGGCGAAGGAGGCGTGGAACTTGTCACGGTCGAGGAAGAGAAACCCATCGACGGGAGGCAGGATCGGCGGGACCGGGGCGCCCGGCGGCGGGTCGGCGATCAGGGTGTTCACCGATTCGCCCTTGTCGGGCGCGAACGCGGCGATGTAGACGAGCGCGGCCACGTTCGGGTGGGTGCCCGCCTCGCTGATCACGGCACCGCCGTACGAATGACCGACGAGGACCGTGGGGCCGTCCTGCCGGTCGAGGACCATGCGGGTTGCCTCGGCGTCGCCCTGCAGCGACAGGGTGGGGTTCTGCACGACGCTGACCCGGTATCCGTCCTGCTTGAGCAGGTCGTAGACCGCCTGCCAGCCGGATCCGTCGACGAAACCGCCGTGCACCAGCACGACGTTGGTAACAGCACTCACGACGTTCACTCCTCGCGTGGTGGACCGGTGCGAATGAGCACGACGGTAGGCGGCCGGTCGCGGCGTTCGATTACGTCAATTGACTGGTCTCGCCAGTGCGTCGCGCAACGCCGCCCGCGAGGTGATGCCGAGCTTCGGAAAGATCTGGTACAGGTGCGTGCCGACGGTCCGCGGCGAGAGGAACAGCTTCTCGCCGATCTGCTTGTTCGTCACCCCGGCGCCGGCGAGCTCGGCGATCTGCCGTTGCTGAGGTGTCAGCGCGTCCGGCCCAGCGGCCGGCAGGCCGCCGATGGTCTGGCCGGTCGCGCGCAGTTCCGCCGAGGCGCGCGTCACCCACGGGCGAGCCCCGAGCCTGTCGAAGGTCTCCAGCGCGGCCGCAAGGTGTTCGCGGGCCGCGCTGTTGGCCTTGACCCGGCGCAGCCGTTCGCCGTAGGCGAGCAGGATCCGGGCGCGTTCGAAGGGCCAGCGCCGGCCGCCGCTGACGGCAAGAGCGGAGTCGAACAGCGCCGGCGCCTCGTCGTCCGGCGCGACGAGCGCGCTTGCCGCATCGACGGTCATGGCCAGCCGCGGGGACATCACGGCGACACCGCAGGCGCGGGCCGCGGCCACATGAGCCCGGGCCTCGGCGATGCGGCCGGTGCGCATCGCCGCCTCGACGACATCCATGATCACCCATAGGCTGTGCGGGACGTGCGACGCCAGCCGCCCGATGGGGGCGATCGCGACGGCGTGCTGGTATGCCCGCTCGTAGTCGGCGCGGCCCAGCGTGTCCAGCAACTTCGCCTGTCCGGCGATCCGCAGGACGAGACCGGCCCGCCGCGGCGTGGCCCAGATCGTCATCCGATCGGTCAACTGCCGTACCTGGTCGTAGTCGCCCTCCGCGGCGGCCAGCATCGCCAGCAGGTACAGGCCGATGCATTCCAGGAGCCGATAGTCGTGGGTGCGGCACAGCTCGACGTGTTCCTCGGCGATGCGCCGCGTCTGCTCCCACTCGCCGGTCATCAACTGGTCAAGTCCGAGCAAGGAACGGGCGTGCAGCGTCAGGGCGACTCCCGGGGCGCGGTCGTCGCCGAGGATCGCGGTCAGCGCCGTACGGCACGGTGTCAGCCGGTCCAGGAACATCGCGGCCAGACCGACCCGGATGCTCCATACCGCGTCGGCCTGCGTGCTCAGGCCGGCGACCGCGGTGTCGAGCCGGTCGAGCAGTGGCGCCGCCGTGCGGGCTGGGTCGTCGAACGTGCCGGCCAGCAGGACGAGCAGCTCGGGCACCGCCGGCGACAGCCTGGCCAGCGCGGCGTGAAACGGCTCCCACAGCTGCGGCTGTCCCCCGAAGTAGCACACCCAGCCGAGTGTGTAGAGGGCCTCGACCATCGTGGGGTTGTCCCCGTCGTACGGCAGCGGCTGCATCTCGATGGCGCCGGACAGCAGCCGATGCGCGGTGTCGATGTCTCCCTCCCCGCTGAGCAGCAGATGATGCGCAGCGGCGACGGCGGAAGCCAGCGATTGCTCACCCGGGCCCGGCCGGGCATCTGCCAGCAGCCTCGGCACCTGGCGGAGGTCACCGGTGACGACGGCACCGAAGTAGGCCGCTTCGGCGAGCCGGCGACTGCGGTCGGCGCCGGCCGGGCTCAGGTCGGCGGCGCGTAGCAGGGTGGTGACCGCGCCGGCGGCGTCGCCACGGCTGCGTATCGCGTACGCGGCATCCTCGAGCCGGTGGGCCACCGTCTCGTCCGGCCCGGTGGTTGCCTGAGCCAGGTGCCATGCGGCCCGTTCCGGCCGGTCGGCCATTCCGGCGGCCAGCTCGGCGTGTGCCCGCATGCGCTCGCCGACCGTGGACCCTTCAACCACGGCCGACCTGGTCAGTGGATGGTGGAATGCCACGCGGCCGGCGCGTTCGTCGACGTGGACCAGTCCCGCCCGCTCGGCGGCGGCCAGTGCCGCCAGGTCCGGCTCTGCGGTGACGATGCTGCTCAGCCGGCCACCACCGTCCAGCGCCGCGAGCAGGAGCAGGCGCCGGGCCGGCGCGGGCAGGCCGCTGATCCGTGATGCGAACGCCGCTTGGAGGCGACGGTTGAGCGGAAGTACGTCCGGCAGCGATCCGAGACCGGACTGCTGGCGGTCGGTGAGCGCCAGCGGCAGTTCCAGCAATGCCAGCGGATTGCCCTGCGCCTCGGCGAGCAGGCGCGTCCGTACGCGGGGAACCAGGGCCGGAAAGCGCTGGGTGACCAGCACCGCTGCCGCCTCGTCGTCCAGCGGCCCGATCTCGTGCTCCGGCAGGCCGGCCCGGTCGAAGAAGGTCTCCTGCCCGTACCGATAGGCGGCCAGCAGCCCGGCCCGGCGCGGCAGCCGGCGAGCCACGATCGCCAGCACCATGGCGCTCGCGCGATCGAGCCACTGCAGGTCATCAATGATCAGCAGGACAGGGCCTGCCGTGGCCGCACGTTGCAACAGTTCGAGGGCCGCGTTGGCGATCATCAGCAGGCTCGGCGGAGCACCTTCGCGGATGCCCAGGGCAACCTGCAGCGCCCGCCGGTTGGCCCCGCCCAGCCGGCCGGGATCATCGGCCATGGGGTGCAGCAGCTGGTGCAGGCAGGAGAAGCTGTGCTCGGCCTCGAACGGGGTGCCCGACGCTGCCAGAACCCGCATCCGGCCCGCTGCGGCGTCATCGGCGGCGGCCCGCAACAAGGCCGTCTTCCCGACGCCCGGCTCGCCGACCAGCAGCAAAGCGCCACCGGAACCCGCTGCCGCGTCGAGGAACGCACGCAGTACCGCGATCTCGTCGTCGCGCCCGACGAGATCCACACCACCAGCAGACGTATAGAGCACGTGGACCGCCGGGGAGTCGCACCCCGAACCCGTGAACCTGTCCCGGTCCGCTGCCGATCCGCCGGGCGGCCGGGGCTCGGCAGGAAGCCGGCTCGGACGTTCCGGCGGCACCGGGTGTTGACCCGCAGGATCACCATAGGAGGTTCGCCCGTACAGGGCGAGGACTGTGCGCCGTTCATGGCAGGCGCGCGGCCCGCGACTCCAGGTAGCGCTGCTCGGGCCGGCTGAGCGTGAGCCGCGCCGCCAGCCGGTACTGTTCCTGCGCCGCGGCCCGGTCGCCGGCCAGCTCCAGCAGGTGGGCTCGCACCGCGGCGGTGCGGTGGTGCCGGGCCAGCAGCGGATCCTCCGCGGCCCGGTCGAGCGCGGCGAGCCCGGCCCGCGGGCCGTCGACCATGGCCCGCGCCACGACGCGGTTGAGGGTGACCATGGGGCTGGGGGCGAGCGCGTGCAGCATCCCGTACAGGGCGAGGATCTGCGGCCAGTCGGTGTCCTCGGCGCGCGCCGCCTCGTCGTGCACCGCCGCGATCGCGGCCTGGAGCTGCAACGGGCCGATCGGCGCGCATTGCAGCGCGTGGGTGATGAGCGCGGTGCCCTCGGCGATCGCGGCCGCGTCCCAGCGGCTGCGGTCCTGCTCGGTGAGCGGGACCAGGTTGCCGTCCGGAAGGGTTCGCGCGGGCCGGCGCGCGTCGGTGAGCAGCATCAACGCGAGCAGTCCGGCCACCTCTCCATCGCCCGGCAGCAGCCGGTGCAGCTGCCGGGCGAGCCGGATCGCCTCCCCGGACAGCTCCACCCGGTTCAGGGCATCGCCGGAGCTGGCCGTGTACCCCTCGTTGAAGATCAGGTAGAGCACGTGGCGGACCGCGGTGAGACGCTCGCCGAGCGCGTCCGGCGCGGGCATCTCGAACTGCGTGCCGGTGTCGCGGATGCGCTGCTTGGCCCGGCTGATCCGCTGGCCGACGGTGGCCTCGGGCAGCAGCAGGGCCCGGGCGATCTCCGCGGTGCTCAGCCCGCCGACCGCGCGCAGGGTGAGCGTGACCTGCGCCGGCACGGTGAGCGCGGGATGGCAGCAGAGCAGCAGCAACGCCAGCTCGTCGTCTCCGCGGACCTGCGGCGTGGGCTCGTACCGGACCGTCTCCTCGCGGCGCCGCCGGGCCGTCTCGTTGCGCAGCAGTTCCACCCGCCGGCGGCCCGCGACGGTGATCAGCCAGTGCAGCGGCTGCTGCGGGACTCCGGTCCGCGGCCACTGCACGGCGGCCGCGATCAGCGCCTCCTGTACCGCATCCTCACAGGCTTCGAAGTCGCCGTAGCGGCGCACCACGGCGACCAGGACCCGCGGCGCGCACTCGCGCAGCAGGTCCGGCAGCGCGGTCACAGGTCCCAGGTGCTCATGTCGAGGACCGGGCGCACCTCGACCCGGGTGTACGCGGCGTCCGGCGCCTTCGCGGCCCAGGCGACCGCCTCGTCGAGGTCGGCGACGTCGATCAGGTAGAAGCCGGCCAGGTGCTCCTTGGACTCGGCGTACGGGCCGTCGGAGGTGATCGTCCGGCCGTCGCGCACCGAGACCTGGGTGGCCAGGGCCGGGTCGCCGAGTCCCTCGCTGACCACCAGCACCCCGGCCTCGCGCATCTCCTCGGTCAGCCGCAGGTGGCCGAGGCCGAAGTCGGTGCGCTGCTGATCGGTCAGCGTCTCCCAGACCGCCAGCGACTGCGGGTTCGACTGGATCAGGATGACGTACTTCATGGTTGCTCTCCTTCGCTCCTGCCCGGATGTCGAAACCGGGGCCGCCGGTTTCGACATCTCGGCAACACGTGAAAGGCAGGACCTGTCATGGATGAGATCCGAGACGTCATCGAACGCAAAGCCGCGCTGCTGGAGACCGGTGACGCCAGGGCGATCATGGCGTACTACGCGTCCAGCTTCGTCGAGTACACCCTCGCCCCGCCGCTGCGCCAGCCCGGCGACGGCCGGGACCCGGCCCCGCTGGAGTCGTGGATGGCCACCTTCGAGGCGCCGCCGCGCCGCGAGGTCACGCGGCTGGAGATCACGGCGGACGGCGACGTGGCGTTCGCGACCAGCCTCGACCGCCTGTCCGCGGTGCCGCGCGGCTCGACCGAGGGCTTCAGCATGTGGTTCCGGGTGACCCTGGGGCTGCGCCGCATCGACGGGCGCTGGCTGGTGACGCACGAGCACGAATCGGTGCCGTTCGAGATGGACGGCTCGCTGCGCGCCTCGGTGGGGCTGGTCCCGTCCGACTGAGCGTGCTCACACCGATGCCGGTCGGAGGGCCCATTCCACCGTGACGGTCACGGTCAGCCGCTGCCGCCCCGGTTCGATCGGCATCGGCGCGCCCGCCCCTGCCCTGTAGTCCCGGCCACCCGGAATCACGTCGCCGGCCGGCACCTCGCTCAGCCTGATGACCCGGCCGAGGGGCCGGCCGGCCTCACGGGCATACAGTTCGGCCCTCGCCCGGGCATCGGCGAAGGCCTGCTTGCGCGCCTCGGTGAGCAGCGCCGTGTCGTCCTCGATGGCGTACCACACCCCGTTCAGCCGCGCGGCGTCGCCGCCCGCGGCGATGGCCTCGGACAGGACGGCCCCGGCCCGCGGGAGGTCCCGGATGGTCGCGGTGATCCCCTGACCGGCGGTGTAGCCGGTGACGCCGCCGTCGTCGTCGCGCTGCGCAGTGACCGTGACGTTCGACGTCTGGAGGTCGGCCCTGGTCAGCCCCGCGCGCACCAGCGCGTCCCGCATCCGGCCGGCCGCGGTGTCGGCGCGGTCGAGGGCTTCGTCGACCGCGGACGCGCTGGTCTCGACCGCAAGATCCGCGGTGAGCGTGTCGGGCTCGCCGGAGACCTCGCCGGTACCGGTGACCAGCACGCTGTCCACGGCCTGCTCGGCGAACGCCGGCCGGCCACCGAACAGCGACGATGCGACAACAACAAGGCTCGTCAGCGCGACGAGCACACGCACGCCGGCACGTGATCGGGACATTCTTCACCTTTGGGTCGTATTTGCCCCTTATTCAAGCGGACCGTGCGGTGCCGTGCCGGACGATCGGCGAAAACGGTGCTCAGCGCCGCTCGACGCGAGCCGCGCGGACCAGGCGAGCGGCCGTGACGGTGAGGACGGCCGCACCCGCGAGGGCCACGGCCGTCCAGCCGAGCGCGGCGAGCGCACCCGGAGGGCGAAATGCCTGGCCGGGCGCCCACGGGTACATGACGGCGGGGACGGTCACGCCCTCCTCGTCGACGCCGTCGATGGTCACCGGACGCGGCGAACCACCACCGTCAGGGACGAAGTCCCCCCAGCACGTCGGACCGTGACGCGGCAGTCCAGTGCCACATTCCGTCGTGCCGACCCGGCCGCCGACGCCGACGCCGGGCACGAACGCGAGCAGCCACAGCACTCCGAGCCCCAGAACGGTCACCCCGACGATGAGGCCCGCCACGGTCGCGACGCGTTGACGCATGGATGCCACCATAGGCACTGCGGTCGGCAACCTGCTTCTTCCGCCGCAGGCGTCCGCGGACCATCGGCCGTTCAGCGCACGACGACCGCGTGGATCATGTACCACAGGACGTCCGAGGCGCCCGGAGCGTCGAGGTCGGTGAGGACGAACGCGAGCACGGCGCCGCGACCGACCCAGACGCAGGTCGTACCGTGCTGGCCTCGGCCGGTGAACTGCGAGCACCGGACTGTGCGGGCGAGGTCCTCGTTGGGGCGGAAGTGGTCGGCCGCCGCGCCGCCGAGCGGGCCGAGGCTGGTCAGGAGGGCGTCCAGGCCGTCGGTGTCGAAGTCGTGGTCGAACGCCTCGCCGGTGCCGCCCCAGATCGTGGCGGTGCGGCCGGCCGGGTCGCGGTAGTACGCGTCGAACTGGTGCTCGACGCCCGGGAACGGGTGGGCGGCGAGCATCGTGGCGGCGGGCGTCTGGTCGGACGATTTCTCGTACTCGATGATGGCGTCGGGTGCCGTCAGGGTGGGGGTCGGGCGGACGGGGCTCGGGGCTGGTGTCGCCGTGGCGCGGGTTCCCGGCGCCGTGCCGGCCGCATGCGGCGCGGTCGCGGACCTTCCAGGGTCGCCCACGACGATCGTCAGGATGGTGATGCCGGCCAAACCGACGGCGACGGCGGCGGCCGGCGCGCGGTGGCGGGTCATGGGCCGGCTGTACGGCGCCTCCGGTGCGCGGGTGACGCGGCGCCAGACGACGATGACATACGCCGCCTGCGACGCCAGCATGACGATCCGCAACGCGGTGTAGCCCATCAGCGCATGGCTTCGGCCGATGAACGCGTCCCGGAACGCGGCCGGTTCACCGGTATCGGGCAGGGGCCGGCCGGCGAGCACGAGGGAGAGGATCACGACCAGCGCGAGGCTGATCCGCCAGATCGTGTTGGTCCAATGGTCCAGGATGCCGGGGCGGTCCGACCGCTGCAGGTGGCGCCGATTGCTGACCGACCAGGCGAGGAAGCCGGCCAGGTACACCCAGATCCAGACCTGCGTGACGGTGCCCAGCAGCGCGGCCCGGCCGAACGCGGCACGAGACGCCGCGCTGGAGATCGGCGCCGGTCCGGTGAGCATCGCGTCCGCGGCGGCCAGCGCTACGACGTCGGCTGCCAGCAGCCCGAAGTAGGCGACGGTGACGGTCAGAAACACCCAGGCCGATAGCTGCCAGGACAGCGGTGGCCGCGGGCGGTTGCCATGCTCTGGGCACCGGTGCCCGTCGCCGGTGGTGAACCCGGGCACACCGCAGATCGTGCAGGGCATCGACACAAGATCGAAACCTTAGCCTTTCCGGTGCCCCCGTCAAGGGCCGCCCACGGGCCTGCCGGAGAGCGTCACGGTCGAGCTGGAGCCGACGCTGGGCTCCGGGGCCGAATTGGACCGCAAATCGGGACAGACAAGCGCCCCCGAACTCCGCATAATGTGAGCCGTTCACACGTACGGGGGACGAAAACGATGAAGACAACGATCCGGGCCGCCATCTCCGTGGCGCTGCTCGCGGGGTTCTACCTGCTGGCCGTCGCGCTCATCGGCGGGCTCGGCTGGGCCACCGTCTGGCTGTGGACCGAGCACCCCGGCGCGGCCGCCGGCAAGCTCGCGTTCCTCACCATCGCGGTCGCGGTCGGGCTCGTGGTCGCGTTCTGGAAGATCCTGACCGCCAAGCCCGGCGAGCCCGAGGGGCTGGCGCTCGCGCCGCACGAGGCCCGCGGGCTCTGGGACACCGCGCACGAGCTCGCGCACCAGGTCGGCACCCGGGCGCCCGACGAGATCCGGCTCATCCCGGAGGTCAACGCCGCGGTCGCCGAGCAGACGCGCTTCCTCGGACTCGCCGGGGGTCGCCGGATCATGTACGTCGGCCTGCCGCTCCTGCAGGCCTTCACCGTCGCCCAGCTGCGCTCGGTCCTCGCGCACGAGCTGGGCCACTACTCCGGCAGCCACACCAAGCTCGGCGCCCTGGCCCACCGGGGCCGGATGGCGATCGTGCAGACCATCGTGCAGGTCGGGCCGAGCAGCCTCGCCGGGTTCGTGTTCCGCACCTACGCGCGGCTCTACATCCTCGTCGAGCAGGCGGTGAGCCGGCGCATGGAGTACGAGGCCGACGAGTTCTCCGTGCGGATCGCGGGCCGGACGGCCGCCGTGAGCGCGATGCGGGACCTCGCAGTCGTGGACTCCGCGTGGAACTTCTTCGTCGGGCGGTACGTCACCATCGGCTGGGATGCCAAGCTCGCCCCCCGCGACGTCTTCGGCGGATTCGCCCAGCTGCTGCAGGGGCGCTCCGGCGAGCTGGCCAAGCTGCGCGACTCGGCCCCGCCGGAGGAGAAGTCGCGCTGGGACTCCCACCCGCCGATCGCCGACCGCATCACCGCCATGCAGGCCATGCCCGACCCCGGGGTCGCCACGGACGATCGCCCCGCCGCGGTGCTGCTAGCCGACCCGGCCACGCTCGCCCAGCGGCTCCAGCAGGCCGCGCTGAACATCGAGGACAAGACGCTGCTGCCGTGGGACGAGCTCACCGACGCGGCCATCGCGGCCCGGGCGCAGCGCGACGTCGACACGCTGTTCCGCGCCGCGGCCCGGATGGGCGGCGCGCCGCAGGGCGACCTTGCGCTGGTGCTGCACATCCTCGAGCGCGGCGGGGCGGGAGACCTCGGCCGCGCCGTCGAGCCGCACGGCAGCCCGCGGGAGCAGCACGAGATCCTCGTCGACCGGATCGACTCCGCGATCGGGCTCGCCGCCCGCGCCGGGGGCCTGGGACGCTGGAAGCACTCGTGGACCACCGGCGCCACCTTCGCCCGCCCCGACGGCATCGAGGTGCCGACGATGGAGATCTCCCGGCTCGCCACCGCCCCCGAGACGGTGGCCGAGGCCCGCCGGCGGCTGGCCGAGTTCGGCGTCGACGTGGCCGCGGTCCGGCAGCTCTCGGCCGTCGCCACCGCGGACGGGGCCGAGGTCCTCGGCGGCATCGCCAACATGAACGCGCCCGGCAAGCTGCACTTCGACGTGCTGCTGCTCACCAACGGCCTGCTGCTCGTGCCGGGCCCGAAGTCCACCGACAACGGCAAGCAGCGGCTCGTGCAGATCCTGCGGTCGGCGCCGGTCGCGCAGCTGGCCCGGCAGCACCGGTTCGTGGCCTACGAGGACGTGCGCTCCGCCGAGATCCTCAAGAACGTGCCGATCAAGGTGCGCCTGACCATGCACAGCGGCGACGTCCTGGAGCTGGCCGAGACCTGGACCGGGGAGTCGCTGGACAAGAACGACCGTGAGCTCCTCGCCGCCGCCCTGAACCCGTACGTGACGGTCTCCTCGGAGTAGAGGTCCTGATTCCCGGACGACGCAATTACTGAAGGTCATCGAACCGCGTCGGGTGCCCCGAACTCTCTCGAAAACGCTACGGGAATTGTCGGGCGCGTTCGTAGCGTACCGGCATGGTACGACGCCTCCTCGTCGTCCTTCTGCTCATTGTGCCGCTGTCCGCAGCGGTACCGGCGGCCGCCACCGCCTCGACGTTTGCGCCGGGGAACGGACGGCTGTTGTTCGTGGGACAGTCCACGAAAACGGCGTGGGACGACTACGCATCGTTCGGGGCCGCCCCCAGCGGCGGCTCGGTCTACTACGAGGTCAAGTCCGGCACCTGGGTGAACCAGGGCCACAAGGACTACGCGACCTTCCTGGCCCAGCAGGGCAAGATGATCCAGGTCGGCGTGTCCTGAAAGGACAACCCGCCCGGCTTCACCGGCGGCGACGAGCAGGCCAAGGCCGCCCGCTCCCGCCAGGTCACCGCGGAGCTCGCGGCCGGGCAGTACGCGGCGCAGTTCAGCCAGCTCATCGCGTTCGTCAACCAGTACCCGAACGCGAAGTTCTTCCTGCGCCTCGACTACGAGGTGTCGAGCTTCTACCACTGCACCGACGCGTCGTGCGCGTCCTACAGGGGGCGTTCGCGAAGATCCGTCAGCTCATCGACGGGGCGAAGCACCAGGACAACGTCACGTACGTCTACCACCCGGTCCGCGGCGAGTACGAGGCCCTGTACCCGGGTGACGGGGTCGTGGACTGGGTCGGCGTGTCCGTGTTCGCGCACGAGGCTGTGCCTGCCGATCTACGACAACGGCTACCTCTACAACGGCACCCAACAGGTTCGACTTCAGCAACCCGAACCACCTCGCCGACTGGTACCCCGGCGACGACGTCGTGGACTGGATCGGCATGAGCACGTTCTGCTGGGACGGCAACTTCCGCCAGTACCAGTGGGCCTGTGACACCCCGACCACCAGCAGCCCGAAGTCGCTCTACGACCGGTCGCTGGCCTTCGCCCGCTCGCACAACAAGCCGGCCATGATCTCGGAGGCGACGCCGCAGGCGTACCGCACCGCGAACCTCGACGCGTCGTGCACGAACGTCAACAACCGGGTCTCTCTGGGCGGCGACTGGACGAAGATCGGCAGCTGGTTCGACCAGTACTTCGCCTACGTCAACGCCAACACCGACGTGCTGCGCGCGGCCGCCTACATCAACAGCAACTGGGAGGCGATCGCCCAGTTCGCCTGCCCGCCCGGCGCGACCGCGGGCTCGCCGAACTGCACCGACGGGTACTGGGGCAACAGCCGCACGATCGAGGCGGAGTCGTACAACAGCCAGAGCGGCACCCAGATCGTGACCACCGCGGCGACCGCCCCGGTCATCGCGGCGCCCGGCCTGCTGGGCACCGGCGGCTGGACGACGTACGAGGAGATCTCCTGCAACGCCAGCAACCTGCCCGCCGGCACGACCTCGATCACCGCGGTGACGAAGGTCGGCGACTCGGCCGACATCCTGGATCTCGACTGGTTCAAGTTCGTCTGATCGGCGGTGTGACCCGGGCCGGCACCGAACCACGGTGCCGGCCCGGCACGGTAATTGTTAAGTATTGACAGATCTCCCTGGGATGGGAGAACCTTCACGAGCGTCGATTCGGCGGTCGGCGGCCCCTCGCCGGTTCATCGATCGGAGCGACGTGAGAAGGCTGCTCTGCAACGTCCTGGCCGCGGCATGCGCCGCCGCCGTCACCGTGACCGCCCTCGGCGCGCCCGCCCGGGCCGCCGTACCCGCCGACCTCACTGGTCTCGTGAACCCGCTGATCGGGACGCAGAAGGAGGGCAACACGTTCCCCGGTGCGGCGCTGCCGTTCGGGATGGTGCAGGTGAGCCCCGACACCGGGTGGGGGACCGGCTACAACTACGACCACACGAAGGTCTGGGGCTTCTCCCAGACGCACCTGTCCGGCGTCGGCTGCCCCGTCGCCGGTGAGGTGCCGCTCATGCCGACCGTGGGCGCGGTGAACAGCAACGACCCGAACACCTACGGGCAGGGGCTCAACCACGGCCAGGAGCAGGCGACGCCGGGCTACTACCGGCTCGGGCTGCCCAGCGGGGTCACCGCGGAGCTGAGCGCGACGCTGCGCACGGGCTGGCAGCGGTACACGTTCCCGGCCGGCACCGAGTCCAACGTGCTGTTCAACACCGCCCAGGCGCGCGGCCAGACCCAGGGCGCGAGCAGTTCGAGCGTGTCCATCGTGGGCAGCGACACCGTCGAGGGATCCGTGACCGTGGGCGGGTTCTGCGGTTCCTCGCCGGCCCACACGGTCTCCTTCACCGCCCAGTTCTCGCGGCCGTTCGCGTCGTTCGGCACCTGGTCGGGCTCCACGTTCACGGGCGGCTCCCGGGCCTCGTCGGGCAGCGGCGCCAAGGGCGGCTGGGTGCGCTTCGACACCAGCTCCGACCGCTCGGTCACGGTGAAGGTCGGGCTCTCCTACACCGGCCTGCCCGGCGCGCGGGCCAACCTGAGCGCGGAGACCTCCTCGGCGGGCTTCAACTTCGACACGGTACGGCAGGCCGCCCACGACACCTGGAACGCCAAGCTGCACAAGGCCGAGGTCGACGGCGGGACGACGGACCGGCAGGTGGCCTTCTACACCTCGCTGTACCACTCCCTGCTGCACCCGAACCTGGCCGGCGACGTCGACGGCAGCTACCGCGGCTTCGACAACGCCGTGCACACCGCGTCCGGCTACACGCCGTACCAGACGTTCTCGCTGTGGGACACCTACCGCGCCCAGAACCAGCTCGTGGCGCTGCTGGAGCCGCAGGTGGCCCGCGACTCGGCGCTGTCGCTGCTCGCCGTCGACCGCGAGTTCGGCTGGCTGCCCCGGTGGGCGCTGGACAACACCGAGACGAACACGATGACCGGCGACCCGGTCACCCCGTTCCTCGTCGACCTGTGGTCGCGCGGGCTGCTGTCCGGCTACGAGGAGCAGTTCTACACGGCGCTGCGCAAGAACGCGTTCGGCACCCCGCCCGCGGCGACCGGGCTCAACGGCCGCAACGGCAACCCGTACTACACCGCGCTCGGCTACGTCCCGACCGGCGTCACGTGCACCCCGACGAACTCCTTCGACCACGACTGCCAGTACCCGAGCTCGTCCACATTGGAGTACGCGGCGGCCGACTCGGCACTGTCCCTCATGGCCCGGGCCCTCGGGCACACCGCCGACGCGGACGTGCTCGCCGCGCGGGGCCAGAACTACCGCAACCTCTTCGACCCGTCGATCGGGTTCTTCCGGCCCCGCAACGCCAACGGCGTGTTCGCGGGCACGTACTCGCCGACCGACGGCGCGCACACGTTCCACGAGGCCGGGGCGTACCAGTACCAGTGGCTCGTCCCGCAGGACCCCGACGGCCTCGTGGGCCTGCTCGGCGGCAAGGCGGCGGCGAACACGCGGCTCGACCAGTTCTTCGCCTACAACAGCCTGCTGAGCGACCCGTCCGGCACCGCGCACAACACCTGGGTCAACGGCGCCTACGACTACTACAGCTTCACGACCTACAACCCGAACAACGAGCCGGACCTCCTGGCGCCCTACACCTACCTGTGGACCGGCCAGCCGTACAAGACGGCGACGGTCCTGCGGGCCGCGTACACGCTGTTCGCCAACGGGCCCAACGGCGTCACCGGCAACGACGACCTCGGCACCATGTCGGCCTGGTACGTCTTCGCGTCGCTGGGCCTCTACCCGCTCATGAACGGCGCGAACTTCTACGGCGTCAGCACCCCGCAGTTCCCGTCGGCCAAGGTCACCGTGGGCACGCTCGGGTCCCAGCAGGGTGGCACGATCACCATCGCCGCGCCCGGCGTGACCGACGCCAACCGCTACATCGGCACCGCGACGCTCAACGGCACCGCGTTCACCCGCACCTGGCTGTCCCAGGCCGACATCGCCCACGGCGCATCCCTCAACTACAGCGTCAGCGGTACCCCGGGTGCGTGGGGGACCGGCGCGGGCGACACGCCGCCGTCGGCGAACCACACCACCCCGCCGGCCGCCCAGCCGAACCTGGCCCAGGGCAAGGCCGCGACCGGCTCGGCCGCGTGCGCCACGACGGAGGGCCCGGACAAGGCCGTCAACGGCAGCGTGACCGGGGGCAACGCCGACAAGTTCTGCTCCGGCGGCGGCTCGGCCTGGCTGCAGGTCGACCTCGGCACCGCGCAGACGCTGAACCGCTTCGTGGTCAAGCACGCGGGCGCGGGCGGCGAGCAGGCGGCGTACAACACCAAGGCCTTCACCATCCAGACGTCGACGGACGCCAGCACCTGGTCGACCCCGGTGACGGTCACGAACAACGCGGATCCCGTGACGACGCACCAGATCCCGGCCACGACCGCACGCTACGTCCGGCTCAACGTGACGACCCCGACCCAGACGTCGGACAATGCCACGCGCATCTACGAGCTCGAGGCCTACGGCCCGGCCCTGACCAACTGGGCGCTCAACCGCCCGGCGACCGGCTCGGCCGCGTGCGCGTCGACGGAGGGCCCGGAGAAGGCGGTCAACGGCACGGTGAACGGCGGCAACGGCGACAAGTACTGCTCGGTGTCGGCGAACGCGACGCTGCAGGTCGACCTCGGCGCGACGCGGTCGATCAGCCGCTTCGAGGTGGCCCACGCCCAGGCCGGCGGCGAGTCGGCGGACTGGAACACGAAGGCCTTCACGATCGACGTGTCCACGGACGGCACGACGTGGACGAGGGCCGTGACGGTCACGAACAACACGGCCGCGAACACCGCGCACCCCGTGGCGGTGTCGGGCCGCTACGTCCGCCTGACGGTCGCCACGCCCACCCAGACCACGGACGCCGCGACGCGCATCTACGAGTTCCGCGCGCTCGGCTGAGCGACACGGGTGAGGCGGCGGGTGATTCGTCTGCTCACCCGGCTCGAACAGGATCGGCGAGGGCCGATGGGGCTTACGTTCCTTGCATGCCTCCGGCCCTCGTTCGCCCGTACGTCCGGGTCATCCCCATCGCCTATATCCCGCCCGCCCCGCCGCGGCGCTCGACGATCCCGCCGCGGCCCGCCCAACCCGTGTATCACCCGCGCCACGTCAGCCCGGTCAACCTCAACCCACCGCAGCAGCCGCCCCGGCGACGACACGCCCGTCGCCGCCGGGCCCCGGCTCTGGCCTGGGGCGCGCTGCTGATCACGATCACGGGCGGCGCGATCGCCCTCAAGGGTGGGGACGACCTGATGACCCAGGCCCAGGCCGCCGAGTCCTCCCGCCTGGAGACCGCGCTCGTGCCGGCGCCCCTGGACGTCGTCACCCTGGCGCCCGCCCCGCGGCGCCCCGACGCTCCCACCCGGGCTCACCACTGATCCGCGGGTTCACCCATGATCTGTATGCTCCGCCAGATGGAGCAGCAGGACCGTGAAGTGCTCGACTGGCCGACGTTCGGCCGGGCGGCCCGCGAGCTGGCGCAGGCCGTCGCCGACGACGGCTTCCGCCCGGATCTGGTCCTGAGCGTGGCCAGAGGCGGCCTGCTGGTGGCCGGCGCGCTGAGCTACGCCCTGGACGTCAAGAGCATCCACATGCTCAACGTCCAGTACTACACCGGCGTCGACGAGCGCCTCGACGCCCCCATGATCCTCGATCCCCGGCCGGACCTCGCCGACCTGTCCGCGGCCCGGGTCCTGATCGCCGACGACGTGGCGGACACCGGCGCGACGCTGGAGGTCGTGCGCGACTTCTGCGCCGGCCGGGTCGCCGAGGTCCGCTGCGCCGTGCTGTACGAGAAGCCCGGCTCGACCGTCACCTGCGACTACGTGTGGCGGCGCACCGAGCGCTGGATCAACTTCCCCTGGTCGAGCCTGCCCCCGGTGACCGACCCGGCGGCCCCGGTCACCGGCTGATCCGCCCCGGCGCTCGGCCCGGGCGGCGTCTCGCGGCTGCGGGCGGCCAGCAGGAACGGCAGCGCCACGAGCTGCAGCAGGCCCGCGAGGACGAACGAGTGCGCGTAGCCCCACACGTCCGCCGCGCGGCCGAGGGCCGGCTGGAGCACGACCCCGCCGCTGGAGGCGACCAGCGAGTCGAACGACAGCACGGTGGCGCGCCGGTCGCTCGGGACGAGCCCGTTGAGGTACGCCTGCCGCGAGGGCAGCACGCCCGCGGTGACGAGGCTGTAGGCGGCGAGCAGGGCCAGCGCGAGGGGCACCCCGGTGACCATGCCGAACGCGGCCAGGACCGCCGCGTTGAGCAGCGCCCCGGCGAGGAGCACCGACACGCGCCGCCGGAAGACCGAGCGGAACAGCGGCGACAGCAGCCCGCCGGCGGTCTGCGCGACGGCCTGCAGCGCCGCCGCGACCCCGAGCAGGCCGTAGGCGCGGTCGTCGCCGGCGAGCTGCAGCAGGTACGGCTTCATCGTGAACGCGACGTAGTAGGACACGCCGGCCGCGGCCCAGGCGCCGAGCATCACCCAGCGCACGGCCGGGCGCCGCCAGCCGTACCGCAGCGACGCCGACACGACCGTGCGCATCCGCGCGAGCGGGCGCCCGGCCCGGCTCGGGGTGAAGCCGATGTCGTGCATGAGCCGCCAGGCCACGGCGGTGAGGGTGAGCAGGAGCGCGGCGCGCACGAGGAAGGGCACGCCGACGTTCGTGGCCTGGGCGATGAACGCGCCGCCGAGGGAGCCGGCGAGGGAGCCGAGGCCGTTGCAGACCTGGGCCTGGGCGAACACCGGCTCCAGCGCGCCGTCGTAGCCCAGGGACCGCAGCGCGTCGACCAGCCAGGCGTCGGTCGCGCCGGAGAAGAACGTGAACCCGAGGGCGAGCAGGACGGAGACCACCGCCCAGATCGCGACGCCCGCGTGCAGGCGCCAGGCGAGCCAGTACAGCAGCGTCGTGACGGCGAGCGTCCCGCCGCCGAGCAGGTAGGACACGCGGCGGCCCCGGGTGTCGGCGACGGTGCCGGTCGGCACCTCGAAGAGGGCGAAGCCGAGCGTGAAGCAGGCGTTGGCGGCCAGGGCCTCGGTGTTGGACAGCCCGGCCTCGAACAGCAGCAGCGAGTTGACGCCCCAGATCGAGGAGACGGCGAGGGCGTTGAGCAGGACGAGCGTCAGGTAGGTGCGCCGGACCGGCCGCATCCTCGCCGCGCGGTCACGTCTCGGGCCGGCCGGCGACCAGGCGGACGGTGAACCGGCCGTGCTCCTGGCGCAGGTCGACGTAGGCGCAGGTCTGGTGCGCGATCCACAGGCCGAGGCCGCCGGTCGCCGAGCGGACCGGGCGCAGGCCGACGAGCGGGTCGCGCGGGCCCGGGCCGGCGTCGCTGACCCGCACCAGGATGCGCCGCTCGGCGGTCCACACCCGCACCTCGACCGGCGGGACGCCGTGGACGATCGCGTTCGTGACGACCTCGTTCGCGGCCAGCATCAGCCCGCGCACGTCGGCCTGGTCGACGCCGCCGTGCGCGCCCGCGGCGTCGACGGCGGCGCGGACCTCGGCCGGCATCGGGTCGACGAGCAGGAGCCGGGGCCGGGTGCGCTCCAGCGGGTCGCGCCAGGTCGAGGGCCGCCCGCGTAGGAAGTCCGCGGGGTCGGCGAAGTCCGGGTTCGGGTGGTGCCCGGCGGCGGTGGCGAGGAACGGGTGCGTGCACCGCACCTGCTCGAGCGCGTCCGGCGGGGTGACGCGCACGTCGTACATGCACAGCCCCCACAGCGGGAAGTCGTCGTACGCCTGGTTGCACGCGGCCTCATAGCGGCCCCACCAGTCCCACGGCCCCGCGACGCCCGGGTGTGGGATCTCCCCGGCGATGCGGATCTGGGCGGACCCGGCGGCCACGTGCTCGGCGAGCAGCTCGCGGTACCGGCGGATCGCCGTGGCCGGCCGCGCGTAGTGCTCCTCGCCGGCCAGGTAGTCCACCGCCCCGCCGGTGCCGCCGGTGCCTTCGGTGCCTTCGAGGCGGTCGCGCAACAGGGCCTGGCGGCGGGGCCCGAACGCCGCCACCACCGGCTCGCCCGCGGCCAGGCCCTCCTCGACGAACGGCGTGACGATCGCGAGGAACTCCTCGTCGGAGTGGTAGAGGGCGGCCTCGTGGAAGAACCCGCGGTGCCCGGCCGGGGCGCCGGCCCTCACGCGTCCGCCTGCCGGACGAGATCGAGCAGCCCGGCCAGCCGCTTGCTCGCGCCGGCCAGCCGCACGCCGGGCACCCGGCGGGCGGTGGCCACGAGCGCGGCGGCCGCGGCGACGTCGGCGAACTCCAGGCCGGACAGGTCGATGGTGAGCGGGTCGTCGCCGGGCAGGTCGTCGCGCAGCCCGTCGAGGACGGCGGCGAGCGCGGCCCGGTTCGCGATGTCGGCCTCGCCGGTCAGCGCCAGGCCCCGGGGCTCGCTCGTGTGCCGCATCCGCAGCTGGGGCGGCTGGGGATCGCCGGGCTCGACGGTGCCGGGGTGGGTGGCGATGAAGCGCCGCAGCCGCGCCGGCGTGAACGTGCCCCGGTCGTAGAGGCAGACCCCGCGGGCGAAGCCGCCGGCGAAGATGCGGTTCACCTCGGCCTCGTACCAGGGCAGGCGCTCGGTGCCGGGCACCGCGCCGGTGGCCCAGCTCATGTCGGCGATGACCCGCAGGCCCGGGTGGCCCTCGTCGCGGGCCCGGGCGATCACGCCGTGCCAGCCGGCCGCGGTCCGCTCGGCGTCGAAGCGCCCGGTGGCCAGGTAGCTCTCCGCGGCGCTGCCGATCATGAGCTGCCCCCGGGCGAGCGCGTCGGAGATCCGCGGGTCGTGGCCCGCGAACGCGGCGGCGAGCTCGCGCGGGTCGTCCTGGACGGTGCAGCAGATGACCTTGTCGCCCTCGTCGAGGGCGCCGCGGACGAAGCTCTCCATGATCCCGGTGCGCACGCCGTCGCCGCTGAACGGGACGCAGACGTGGTCGCCGGCCTGCAGCCCGGCCAGGGTCGCGGTGCCCACCACGTCGTCACCTCACTCGCAGTGCTCGGATCATCACACGGTACCGTGAACGGTGATCATCACCGATGGCTGGGCGCTGGTTCCATCCCGCGGGCTACACCGCCTGGCCGAACGGCCTAGCCCGATCAGTTGTCTCGGCGCCCTGGCGGAGCACCCGCCGGACGAACTGCTCGAACTCCGCGGCCGAGTCGCCGGTCCACACCATCCCATGCTCGCGGATGATGAACCAGTCCGTCGACTTCGCGCGCAGCTCGGCGAAGAACCGCCGCCCCGCCTCGAACCGTCCACACTCGACGGTTTCGGCGGTCACCAGCTCGCGGTGGCGGGACCCGCGGGTCAGCTCGCGGTGGTGGAAGTGCACGATGAGCCGCGGCCGCCGCCCGTGCATGCTCAGCAGCGTGCTCAGCATCAGGTATTCGGGCGCGTCCGAGCTCGGCAGCCGCGGCCCGGTGTAGGTCAGCGCCCGCCGCCCCTCGTCGTAGGAGGTCACGAGGTCGAAGTCGGCCGCGGTCATGAGGGTCTTGTCGGTGACCGTCTGCGACACGAACCAGTGCCCGTCGTGCGAGAACAGGATCGACCCGTCCGTCCACGGCTTGCGCTGCCAGAGCCGGTGCTCCCGGTGCACCCGGGCCAGCTGCGCGATCTCCCCGGCGTGCCTGGCGCCGAGCCGCTCCCGCGCCGCGGTGTCGACGGGTTCGAGGCTGCGCGTCGGGGTGTACTTCACCCGGATCGTCTCGCCGATGACGTTGACGTACACGTCCTGCCAGGTGTTCGTCCGGATGCCGCGCCGCCGGTCGATCTCGTCGGGGTAGATGGCGTTGACGTCGAGCTCGTCGCACAGCTCGGGCACGGCGGTGCGGGCCCGCTCGTAGCCGGGCCGGTCCTGCCCGTCGGCGGTCAGCTCGTAGGCCGAGAGCACGTTCGTGCGCACCCCGGCGGCGGCGAGCGCGGCGAGGTACGCCTTCTCGTCCTCGCCCATGCCGAGCGGGTCGGTCGGCCCGTAGACGACGTAGGTGATGAGGCCCGGCCGCGGCGTGGGCAGCTCCCCGAACGCGAGCGGCTCGACGGAGAGCCCGAATTCGGCGCGCAGCGCGAGGAACGCCGGCCGGACGACCTCCCGCAGTGCCCAGCCCCCGTGCGGCGAGCGCGGATTGATCACGTAGAAGCAGCGGACCTCGGCCGGGCCCCGTTTGTGGCAATAGTCGGATGCCTGTGCATCCCCCGACGTCAGCGCCGCAGTGACCACGCGGTCACTCTACATTGACCGTCCGTTCTCGCACGTCGAGCGGATTCGCCCCGCGAACCGTGCGGCGGTTAGAACCCGCCGGCGCCTGGGGAACCGGACGGGTTCCGGGCCTCGCCGGCGTCAGGCGGTGTGCTGGTACACGACCTGCCAGTTTCCGGCCACGACCCGCAGCAGCATGCTCAGGTGGTGCCCGCCGCACCGGGCGGAGCACAGGGCCTCCCAGCGGCCGGTGCCGATCAGCCACTCGACGTCGTGCAGCGCGCGGTCGTCCCGGAGCAGCGCGGGGACCACCGCGTCCCGCCCGCGCAGCGCGACCCCGTGCCGCCAGGCCACCGCACCGGCGTCGACCAGCTCCGGCAGCCGCTCCGGCGGCGAAGTCGCGCGCCGCGTAGACCCCGCGCCCGCCGAGCGCCCCGTCGCCGATCCGCACACCCTCCACCCGGATCAATCTAGTGGCGCACGACGGGACCGGTGTTCCCCGCGCGTCGCTGTGTGGATCGCAGACTGAAAAATTTGCATACTTGACGCGTCAGCTCTGAGAGTGTTTTCTGCAAATACTTGCGCGCGCCGCTACGCGCGCAGGTTCCAGAGAGGACACCTCATGCCACGAGCATCGATGCGTGCGGCGCGGCGGGCGGTGGCGCCCCTCGCCGTCGCCGCCCTGGTCGGCACCGCGCTCACCGTCGCCTCCACCCCCGCCCAGGCCGCCACCGCCGGGGCCACGACACCGTTCACCAGCTACGAGGCCGAGGCCGGGACCCTCGGTGGCGGCGCGACGACGGTCGCGCTGACCGCGGCGCCGACCACGCAGTACTCCAGCGCGGCCCTGGAGGCGTCCGGCCACGCGTACGCGCACCTCGCCGCCACCGGCCAGAAGGTGCAGTGGACGAACACGACCGGCCGGCCGATCAGCGCGATCGTGGTGCGCGCCAGCATCCCCGACGCGCCCGGCGGCGGCGGGATCACCGCCTCGCTGAACCTGTACGTCGACGGCGCCTACCGCCAGGCGCTCACCCTGACGTCGAAGCAGTCGTGGGTCTACGAGGGCAACAACCACTACAACGACAGCGCCGACCAGAACCCGGCCGACGGGAACCCGCGGGTGTTCTTCGACGAGGCCCGGACCTTCGTCACCGGCGCGCCCATCGCGCCCGGCGGGACCTTCGCGCTGCAGCGCGACGCGGCGAACACGGCCGCGTTCTACGACATCGACGTCGTCGACGTGGAGAACCCGGCCCCGATCGCCCAGCCGGCGAACTCGATCTCGATCACCTCGTGCGGCGCGGCCGCGGACAACCCGAACCTGGACAGCACCGGGCCGATCCAGACCTGCATCAACCAGGCCCAGTCGCAGGCCAGGACGCTGTGGATCCCGGCCGGGACCTTCTACCTCAAGGGGACCAGCGGGCTGCACGCGACCGGCATCACGATCGCGGGCGCGGGGCCCTGGTACAGCACGATCTACCGGGCCGTGCCGCTGCCGAACCCGCAGCCCCTGGGCGCCGTCTTCGACCTCACGTCGTGCACGGTGAAGGACTTCCACATCGACTCCAACGCCACGAGCCGGGCCTCGGTGGACGGCGCCGGCGGCGCGATGGACACCACCGGCACCAACTGGGTCGCGGACGACATCTGGACCCAGCACACGCTGTCCGGATTCTGGGCGTCCGGCACCGGCGGCCAGGTCCGCAACAGCCGGCTCACCACCATCTGGGCCGACGGCATCAACCTCAACAACGTGTCGCTGAACAACTCGGTCGGCAACAACCTCAGCGCCACCAACAACTTCGTCCGGGGGACCGGCGACGACGGCATGGCGATCAACTCGGTGAACTACAACACCGACGCCAACGGCAACCGCACGTACTACACCCCGATGGCGAACATCTCGTTCACCAACAACACGATCGTCGCGCCGTGGGGCGGCAAGGGCATCGGGATCTACGGCGGCGGCGGGCACGACGTGCAGTACAACGCGATCAGTGACACCGCCCGCTACATCGGCCTCGGCGCCGGCCGCTTCGGCGTCAACGGCAGCGACCTGCTCGGCGCGACCGTCTCCAACAACGTCGTGACCCGCTCGGGCGGCAACGGCTACAGCCAGGGCCAGCCGGCGCTGCAGATCGGCAACGGTGGCGACGGGCAGAACGTCGGCGTCGTCGACCGCGTCACGGCGGCGAACAACACCGTCGTGAGCTCGCTGTACGACGGCATCGGCTTCTCCCAGTCGACGAACACGCTGCTGCAGAACAACACCGTCACCAACCCCGGCCGCAACGGCGTCGTCGTCGCGCCGCCGTTCTACCCGGCCCCGAGCGGCTCGGCGAGCATCACCGGCAACACGGTGACCGGGCTCAAGAGCGGTTCCACGGCGTACCTCAACAACTCCGCCGGCTTCGCGGCCACCCTGAGCGGCAACAGCTGGCAGGGCGGGGGCGGCCCGGTGGAGGCCCCGTTCGGCGGCACCCCCGCGGCGATCCCGGGCACCGTGCAGGCCGAGAACTACGACACCGGCGGCCAGGGGCTCGCGTACAGCGTGAACTCGGTCAACGGCACCGGCAACGGCTACCGCGCGGACGGCGTCGACCTGGAGTCCACTTCGGACACCGGCGGCGGCTACAACCTCGGCTGGACCAGCGGCGGGCAGTGGTTCCGGTACACGGTGAACGTCGCCGCGGCCGGCCAGTACACGCTCACGGCCCGGGTCGCGGCCCCGAGCGCGGTGACCGGCGCCCTGCACATCGCGAACGCGGCCGGGGCCAACCTGACCGGCGCGGTGAACCTGCCGGCCACCGGCGACTGGCAGGCGTGGGGGAGCGCCACGGCGACGCTCACGCTCCCGGCCGGCCAGCAGGTGCTCACGCTCGTGCAGGACAACGGCGGCTGGAACCTCAACAGCCTCCAGTTCACGCAGGGCGGCGGCACGCCCACGCCGACCAACCTCGCGGCCGGGCGGGCCACCTCGGAGTCGTCGCACAACCAGGTGTACGGCTCGGGCAACGTCACCGACTCGAACCAGGGCACCTACTGGGAGAGTGCGAACAACGCGTTCCCGCAGTGGGTGCAGGTCGACCTCGGCTCGGCCCGCTCGGCCACGAAGGTCGTGCTGCAGCTGCCGGCGTCCTGGGGCGCGCGCAACCAGACCCTGACGCTGAGCGCGTCCGGCGACGGCACCTCGTTCACCACCGTCGCCTCGGGGACCTACACCTTCAACCCGTCCGTGACGCTCACGTTCCCCGCGACGACGCAGCGGTACTGGCGCGTGACGATCACCGCCAACACCGGCTGGCCCGCCGGGCAGATCTCGGAGTTCCAGGTCTGGAACATGTAGATTTCATGTGACAAGTAACAACGTAAGGCCACGTCCGGCGGCGGGTTTATGCCTCGCTTAAGTTTGGTTTACCGCCGCCGGACGCCCCTTTCCGGCCCCTATATTCGCCGCGTGAACCTCGCCTTCTCTCGCCGGCACGTCGTCATTGCCGCGGTCGCCGGCCTTGCGGTCGCGGCAAGCATCGGCGCCGTGGCCGCCTTTTCGTCCTCCTCGGCTCCGTCCGGGGAGCCGGCGGCCTCGGCCCGGTCCTCATCGGACGGTGGCGACACCGCCGCGCTGGCCGCGGCCGGGGCGCCCTCGAGCGCCGCCGCGAGCAGCGCCGCCCCGGCGAAGGAGACCGGGCCGTGCGGCCGCGCCGCGAGCGGAACCCCCGTGGTGAAGGTGACCGACGTCGCCGTCGGCAGCGCGGTCACCGGCTACGGCCGGGAGGGCGACACCGACCCGCTGCCGATGGCCATCGCCGCGACCCCGAACGGCGGCTCGTGGCTGGCCTGGCTCGGCACCAACGGGAAGGTGTACCTGGGCCGGCTCGGCTGCGACGACAAGCTCGCCGGCACGCCGACCAGCTTCGACGGCATCGACCTGCAGGACGTCTCGGCCGACGCGAACGGCGGCGTGCTGCTGCTGACCCGCAAGGGCGAGTGCCACGACGGCCCGCTCTGCGGCGGCTCGTCGAGCCCGTGCAACACGATGCACATGGTCCGGTTCGACAACAACGGCCGGCAGGTCTGGGATCGCCAGGTCACCAACCTGAGCGCGAGCCTCGGCGGCTACGACGACGGCGCCCGGTTCGTGTGGTGGTACCAGCACCACGGCCGCCTCGCCTCGGACGGCAGCAACTACGCGGCCTACTTCGGCGTGGCCATCACCGTGCGCAACGGGTCCTGTGTGGACATTCACGAGGGCGACCGCATGCAGGTCGTCAACTCCGGCGGTGGCCTCGTGAACCACAAGGACGCCTTCGAGGTCGGCTGCAGCCACAGCTGGGGCACGCGGATCGTGTGGGACCCGCGCACGAGCCACTACGCGATGGTCTGCGCGACCGACAACAACTGCCGCATCGCGCAGCCGCATCCGTACCGCACCGTCGCCGCCGGCGCCTGCGACAACACGCTCTTCGGCGGCGACCTGGTGCTGGCCCGAAGCTCCGGCTACTGGACCGCGTGGAGCCAGGGCGGCCAGGCCCGCCTCGACCACTTCGGCACCGGCGCCTCGGACGCGACGGTCAAGACATCGGCGAAGACGGCCCATCCGCACCTGGTGACCTACGGCGCCGGCCGGATGCTGCTGGCCTGGGAGTCCGGCTCGTCGATGGCGGCGCAGGTCTACGACTCCGGCAGCGGCTCGCCGGTCGGCGCCCAGTTCACCATCGGCGTGAAGGACCACAACTACCAGGCGTTCAAGCCCTACCCGGACGGCAGTGCCGCCTACCCGGCCGCGGGCGCGAACAGCACCTCGATCCGCATCGCCCGCGTCATGCCGATGGCGTAGGCGTTCAGCTCTCGACCGTCAGCCCGGTCAGCCGCCCCTCGGTGTCGAAGACGGCGACGAGCAGGTTGTCGGTCAGGTCCCGGCCCGTGGTGTAGTCGAACACCACGGGCCGGTCGGACGAGTCCGGGTAGATGCCGATCCGCACCAGATGCAGGCGGTTCACGAAGTCGGCCGCGCTCAGGCCGGCGAGGGACGGCTCCTCGGCGAGGTAGTAGCGGACGGCCGAGTCCGGCAGCGCCCAGTCCTCGAGCATGCCCCGGTGCGCGCGGAGGTGGTAGCCGCCCAGATCGGCGGTCACCCGCACGACGCTCGCCAGCACGTGGTCGCCCATCCGGTCGCCGTCGAACCAGAGGTCGATCTCGGTCTCGCGGCCGGAGAAGGCGGTGCTGGTCTCCCACACGATCTCGGCCATGCCGACCCCCTCGGAGAGCGCTCTCTCAAGTTTGGCTTACGACCGGCTTAAGTCGGTTCGTACCGCTTGACGAGGTCGCGCGGCATGGACGAGCTTAAGGCTCGCCAAGGTTCGCGAACCATCGAGGAGTGCCATGCGGCTCGGCCGAAAACCCCTGATCGTTCTGCTCGCCGCCGCCGTGGTGGGCGTCGGGATGGTCGGGCTCACCAACGCCCTGGCCGACACCGGCGCGCCGATCACCGGCATCGCGGGCAAGTGCGTCGACGTCGCCGCGGCGAACACCGCGAACGGCACCGCCGTGCAGCTGTGGGGCTGTAACGGCACCGCCGCCCAGAAGTGGACGGTCACCGCCTCCGACGCGAGCGTCCGCGCGCTCGGCAAGTGCCTCGACGTGACCGGCGCCTCGAGCGCGGACGGCGCGAAGGTCCAGCTCTACGACTGCAACGGCACCGGCGCGCAGAAGTGGGCGGCGGGCGCGGGCAACCGGCTCGTGAACACCGGCTCCGGCAAGTGCCTCGACGCCAGCGGCAACAGCTCCGCCGACGGCACGCGGCTGCAGATCTGGACCTGCACCGGCAACGCCAACCAGCAGTGGAAGCTCCCGGGCGCCCCGGCCTCGCCCTCGGCGACGGCCACCCGGACCGCGTCGCCGGCGCCGAGCGCGAGCCGCACCACGGGCCCGGTGGCCAAGAAGAAGGGCGTCAGCACCTGGCAGTTCACCGGCCTGTCGGACGCGGTGCGCAACGTGGGCGCGGGCTGGTACTACAACTGGTCCACGAACAACGACTCGATGCCCGCGAACGCCGAGTTCGTCCCGATGATCTGGGGCGCCGGCGCGGTCACCGACGCCGACCTGGCCAAGGTCAAGAGCGAGGGCGCGGTGCTGCTGGGCTTCAACGAGCCCGACCTCAAGGAGCAGTCGAACATGACCGTGGAGCAGGCGCTGAGCCTGTGGCCGCGGCTGGAGGCGACCGGCATGCGGCTCGGCAGCCCGGCCGTCGCCTACGGCGGGGACACGCCCGGCGGCTGGCTCGACCGGTTCATGACCGGCGCACGGCAGCAGAACCGGCGGGTCGACTTCATCACGCTGCACTGGTACGGCTCCGACTTCTCCGACGCCGCGGTGGGTCAGTTCCTCGGCTACGTGCAGCGGGTGCACGACCGGTACAACCTGCCGATCTGGATCACCGAGTACGGCCTGATGAACTTCAGCGGCACCCCGAAGTTCCCGAGCACGGCCCAGATCACCTCGTTCATCACCCGCACGACGACGCAGATGCAGGCCACCTCCTACATCGAGCGCTACGCGTGGTTCTCGCTCCCGGCCGTCGGCGACTCGCTGCCCTACGGCCTCTACAAGGACGGCTCCACCCCGACCCCGGCCGGCGAGGCGTACCGAGCCGCGGGCTGACCCCACAGGCTGACCACGGACCGAGACCGGGGGCCACCCGGATGGGCATGCCGCCCGTACGCTGGCGGCATGTCCTTCCCGTCCGCAGTCGCACCGCCGCCGGCCGCCCGGCGCGTCCCGATGTGGTTCTGGCTGGTGCTCGCCCTCGTCGTGGTCCTGCTCCTCGCGGCCGGCATCACGGCCACGGTCCTGCTCGTCCGGCGCTTCGGCGGCGGCCCGGTCAAGGGCGACGTCGCCTACACGCTGCGGGTGACCGGCAAGGACGGCGCCGCGGCCGACTCCGGCGCGGTGGAGCGGACGCGGACGCTCCTGCTGGACCGGCTGCGCAAGCTCGGCGTCGGCCGGCCGAACGTCACGGCGGTGGGCCCCGACACCCTGCGGGTGACCGCCGCGCACGAGGACGCCGACCGGGTCAGGTCGGTGCTCTCGCCCGGCAACCTCACGTTCCGCCTGGCCACGGATCAGACCATGGCCCAGCCCACGGACCAGCCCGGCGGCGACTGCAAGGGCGGCGCGCAGGCCCCGGCGAGCGCGGACGGCCCGCTGGCCTCGGCCCGGCAGAAGCTCGGCGAGTCCGTCTACCAGGCCGCGGCCGCGCTCACCGGGCCGGACGACCCGAAGGCGGCCCAGTTGCAGGGCTTCGACCGGCTCAGCTGCGCCGAGATCGCGGCGCTGCCCCCGGCCATGCAGTTCGCCGTGCCCGCGATCACCTGCGCGATGCTCAACCAGCGCCCGGCCGACGCGCTGCCGAACGACGCCGGGGTGACCGCGTGCGGCGACTCGGTGAAGTACCGGCTCGACGCGGCCAAGGCCACCGGCGCCGACGTCGCGGACGCCGAGGCGGCGCTGAACAAGGACATCGGCCGGTGGACGGTCACCATCCGCTTCACGCCGTCCGGCCAGGACCGGTGGGCGGCGCTGACCAAGGAGGCGCTGCACCAGCAGGTCGCCATCCTGGTCGACGACGAGGTCGTGTCCGCCCCGACCATCCAGGCCGTCATCACCGGCGACGCGGAGATTTCCGGCGGCAGCCTGGACACGAAGGACGCCGCCTCGGCGCTCGCGGCCACGCTGGGCTCCGGCGCGCTCCCGGCCCAGGTCACCATCACGGCGACGGACACCGTCGGGTGACGGCCGAGCGCATCGCGATCGCACGGCGGCGGCTGGGCGGGCCGGGCCGGTTCCCGCGGGCGTTCTGGCTCGCCGCGATCCTCGTCGGCGGGGTGGCGCTCGTGCTGCGCCTGATCAACCTCGGGCATCCGCCGCAGGTCATGTTCGACGAGGTGTACTACGCCAACGAGGCCCAGGACCTCCTGCAGCACGGCGTGGAGTGGAACCCGGAGACCATGCAGCCCGAGTACGTGGTGCATCCGCCGCTCGGCAAGTGGATGATCGGGATCGGCGAGCAGCTCTTCGGGTACAACGCCTTCGGCTGGCGCATCATGGCCGTCGTCTTCGGCGTCGCCGCGATCGTGCTCGTCATGACGGCGACCTGGCGGCTGTTGCGCTCCACGGTGCTGGCCGCGACCGCGGGGCTGCTCATGGCGCTGGACGGCATGCACTTCGTGATGTCGCGGGCCGCGCTGCTGGACATCTTCCTGCTGTTCTGGATCGTCGTGGCGTTCAACCTGCTGGTGCTGGACCGCGAGCAGCGTCGCGCGCGATGGCTGGCCGCGGTGGAGACCGGCGGGAAGGGCCGCGCGAAGCTCGGGATCCCCTGGTACCGCATCGCCTGCGCGATCTCGCTCGGGCTCGCCTGCGGCGTCAAGTGGAGCGGGCTGTGGTACCTGATCCTGTTCGCCCTCGCCGCCGTGGTCTTCGACATGAGCGCCCGCCGCAGCGCCGGCGTGCGGCACTGGATCTCCGAGAGCATCCCGCCCGCGGTGGGGTGGACCCTCGCGATCGCCGGCATCGCCCTGTTCGCCTACGTCAACGTCTGGTGGGGCTGGTTCCTGTCCGACGATGGCTACTTCCGGCACTGGTACGCCGCGACGCACAACCTGCCGCACGACCGCCTCATCGACCCGCTGGTCAACCTGGCCCACTACCACGACACCGCGTACGCGTTCCACACGACGCTGGACAAGCCGCACCGCTACCAGTCGTGGCCCTGGCAGTGGCTGCTGCTCGGCCGCCCGGTCCCGTTCTACTGGGACCCCAACGTCTCCTGCGGCGCGCCCGACTGCACCGCCGAGATCCTGCTGCTGGGCACCCCGGTGCTGTGGTGGTCGTTCACGCCGGCGCTGGCGGCGCTCGGCTGGCTCGCCGTCGCCCGCCGCGACGGGCGCGCGTGGCTCGTGCTCGCCGCGGCCCTGGCCGGGATCGTGCCCTGGTTCCAGTCGATGCCGGAGCACCGCACGATGTTCTTCTTCTACGCGCTGCCGGCCGAGCCGTTCCTGGTCCTCGCGGTCGTCTACGTGCTCGGCGCGATCATCGGCGCGCCCCACAGCGCGCGGCGCCGGTCCGGGGCCGTGATCGCCGGGGCGTACGTGCTCGCGGTCGCGCTGTGCTTCGCGTACTTCTACCCGATCTACGCGGGCACGCCGATCCCGTACAGCGACTGGCTCGACCGCCTGTGGCTCGGCAACCGCTGGGTGTAGCTACCCCAGCGCCGCGGCCACCCCGGCGCGCAGCAGGTCGCGCAGCCACGCGTGGGCGGGGTCGGTGTCGTCGCGCTGGTGCCAGGTCAGGATCACGGGCACCGGGGGCGCCGGCAGCGGCAGCGGCACGAGCCGCATCCCGTGCCGGGCCACGGCGTGCGCGGTCATCCGGTCGGGCACGGTGACCGCGGCGCCGATCGCGGCGGCGAGGCCCAGCGCGGCGTCGACGGTCGGGGCCGAGGCGACGGTGCCGCGGGAGAGCCCCAGGGCTTCCAGGGCATCGTCGAGCGGATCGCGCAGCCGCCCGCGGCGCGAGACGATGACGTGGGGGACGGTGGTGTACCGCCGCAGCGTCAACGACTTCCCGCGCCACCGCGCCGGGATCGCCACGACCCGCTCGGCGTGGCCGAGGATCTCGCCCCGGATCTCCGGCAGCTCCGGCTCGGCCGAGCCGAGCTCCGCGTCCACCCGCCCGTGCCGCAGGTCGCTGGTGTCGGCGCCGGCCTCGGCCAGGAAGCGCAGCCGCACGCCCGGCGCCCGCGCGCGGACCGCGGCGAGCAGCCCGGGGCCGGCCGCGGCGGTGATGGCGTCGTGGAAGCGCAGCGTGAACGTGCGCGTGAGGGTCGCGGGGTCCACGTCGGCGTCGGGCGCGAGCAGCGCCCGGGCCTCCTGCACGAGCCGGTGCACGTCGGCCCTGATCCGCACCGCGTACGGCGTCGCGGTCATCGTCCGCCCGGTGCGCACGACGCCCGCCTCCCCGGCCGCGACGCCATGCTGGAGGCCGCCGCGCGCCTCGACGCCACCGTGCGCGACCCGCTGCGCGAGGCGCTCGGGCGCCTGCGCCCGGCCGCGCGCTGGGTCACCGACGACGAGGAGCGCGCGAGCCTCGACGCGGGGGAGTGGTGGGCCGTCGACGACGTCGAGGGCGCCGTGAACCTGCTCCACGGCCGGCCCGAGTGGTGCGTGAGCATCGCCCTCGTCCGCGACGGCGTCACCGCGCTCGCGGTCGTCTACCAGCCGGTCGGCGACCGGCTCTGGACCGCGGCGCCGGGCGGGGGCGCGTTCGGCGACGGCCGCCCGCTCGCGGTCTCCCCGAAGGCCGCGTTCGCCGACGCGATCGTCGAGACGAGCCAGGTCGGCGACGAGCCGGCCGAGCTGCGGGCTCGCATCGGCCGCGCGCTCGGCGCCCTCATGAGCCGCGCGCTGCTGGCAGTACGCCCCGGCGGTGACCGGCGTGGCCGCCGCGACCCTGCTGGCCACCGAGGCGGGCGCGGTCGCGACGGACCTGTCGGGCGCGCCCTGGCGCCCGGGCGCGGCGGATCTCCTGGTCGCGCCGCCCGCACTGCACGCCGGGGCGCTCGCGGCGCTGGCGGACCTGTGATGGAGCTGACCGTCCTCGGCGCGACCGGCGGCACCGGCCGCGAGCTGGTGCGCCAGGCCCTCGACCGGGGCCACGCGGTCCGCGCGGTCGCCCGCGACCCGTCCCGCCTGCCCGAGGCGCCGGGCCTGGTCCCGGTGGCCGCGAACGTCCTCGACCCGGCCTCCGCCGCCCGGGCGGTGCGGGGTGCCGAGGTCGTGCTGTCCGGCCTCGGCATCGCCGCGGGCGAGGCGCCGGGCGTGCTCGCCGCGGGCGCCCGGGCGGCCGCCTCCTCCGGCGCGCGGATCGTGTGGCTGGCGGCCCTGGGCATCGGCCCGTCGGCTCCGGCGGCGGACGCGCTGAGCCGGATGCTGCTGCGCACCTTCATGCGCCGGGAGCTGCCGGACCGGGAGGCGGCCACGGATGCGGTCCTCGCGGCGGGCGGCACGGTGCTGCACGCCGGACCGCTGACCGACGGCCCGCTCGCGCCTCGGCGGCGCACCCTGGCGCTGCCGGACGTGCCCCGCCACCTCCTGCCGCCGCGCGTGAGCCGCGCGACGGTGGCGGCGGCGATGCTGGACGAGGCCGAGTCGCCCCGGCACGCGGGCCAACCCGTCGTCGTGCTCTAAGAGCCGCTGCCGAACGGGTACAGGACGGTGCCGCCGTCCGGGGTGCGGATCGTGACCGGGAGCCGGCCCGGGCTGCCCGCGCGGCCGGTGAGCGTGTCGGCCAGGGCGGTCACCGACACCGGCTGGTAGTCGTAGGCGGCCAGGTAGGCGGGGGACTGCGGGAAGTACGCGATGTCGTAGGGGCCGCCGACCGACGTCACGACGACCGGCCGGCCGGTCGCGAGCAGGGCCTCGACCAGCGCCACCTGAGTCGGGTCCGACCACACGTTGTTCGTCGTCACCACCGTCGCGTCGGCGGTCCCGGCCGCGGCCACCGCCTGGGCGATGACGGCCGGCGACGGCGAGCCGGTCCACAGCCGGGTCGCGGCCACCCCGCGCGCGTTGAGCCCGTCGGTGAGGTTCTGCGTGGTGCTCACGCCCCAGCCGGTGACGAGCACGTGCGCGCCGGGCGCGAGGGGGAGCCCGGCCCCGCGCAGCCTCGTGATCGAGCGGGCGGCGATCGCGGACATGGTCCGCAGGTGCTCGGGGGTGCCGACCACGGGCGCCGGCACGTCGCCCCGCCCGAACAGCCCGAGCTCCCGCTTCATGCGCAGGATCCGGCGGACCGACTGGTCGATCCGCGCCGTCGGCAGCGTTCCGGCCGCGACGGCGTCGAGCACCGCCTGGATCGCCGCGGGCGGGTCGGCCGGCATGAGGAGCTGGTCGACGCCCGCGTTGATCGCGTCGAGCACGATCCGGTCCGGCGGGATGTCCGCGAGGGCCGCGGCGTCGAGCGCGTCGGTGATGACCACGCCGTCGTAGTGCAGCTGCTCGCGCAGCAGGCCGGTGACGATCGGGCGGGACAGGCTGGCCGGGGCGCCGGACGGGTCGAGCGCGGGCGCCACGATGTGCGCGGCCATGATGCTCGGCACCCCGGCGGCGATGGCGGCGCGGAACGGCGGGACGTGCGTCGCCATGATCTGGGCCCGGGACTCGTCGGTCACCGCGACGCCGTTGTCGGTGTTGACGGTCGTGTCGCCGAGCCCGGGGAAGTGCTTGGCCTGGGCGCCGATCCCGGCGAGCCGGTAGCCCGCGACGGCCGCGGCGCCGAAGAGCGCGACCTGGGCGGTGCGGTCGCCGAACGCGCGCGGCCCGTCGGCGGCGTTGCGCGGGTTGGTGTTGACGTCCACGACGGGCGCGTCGACCACGTTGATGCCGAGCGCGAGCAGCTCCTGGCCGCTGACCCGGGCCGCCTGGAGCGCGGCGGCCGGGTCCTGGGTCGCGCCGATGGCCATGTTGCCCGGCGACACGGCGAGCGGCGCGCCGATCCGGGTGACGATCCCGCCCTCCTGGTCGGTGCTGATCTGCAGCGGGATGCCGGTGTCGGCGCGGGCGGCGGCCTGCAGCTGGTTGGACAGCGTGGCCACCTGGGCCGGCGCGGCGAGGTTGTGGCTCCAGCTGAAGTAGATGACGCCGCCGAGGTGGTAGCGCCCGAGCACCTCGGCCCCGGTCCCGACGCCGTAGCGGGTCGTGTTCGCGGCGACGTCGGCCGGGGCGGGGGCGGTGGCGTTGTCGCCGTACACGTACCCGACGAACATCTGCCCGACCTTCTCCGGCAGCGTCATCCCCGCGAGGAGCCGTTCCACCTGGTCAGCGGGCGCGGCCGAGGCCGCCGCCGGCAGACCCGCGAGACAGAGGGCCACTACGGAACAGACCACCACCGACCGTCGCAACATGCGTCAATCTCACTCTTGTCGATGTCTCGGGTCAAGTGGTCCAGGCCGAACGTCAACTTGGCGGCGTCACCGTCATCGGCGTCGTCGTCGATCGCGCCCGCCGCGATGTGCGGGGCCGTGGTCGACGGTCGGCGCTCGCCGGGGTTGCGGGGCCGGCTACGCCGGGACGGCCTCGAGGTCGAGCACGAAGACCGAGCCGCCGTCCGGGTTCGGCTCGTAGTGCACGTCCGCCCCGTTGGCCTGGGCCAGGTTGCGCACGATGTAGAGCCCGAGCCCCGTCCCGCGCACCTTCGCCGCGTCGCGCTCGGCCCGGGCCAGCCGCTCGAAGAGCCGGTTGCGGAACTCCTCCGGCACGCCCGGCCCGCGATCCTCCACCGCGACCCGCACCCGGCCCTCACCGAGGCGCACGCGCACCGCGGTGGCGCCGCCGCCGTACTTCGCCGCGTTGCTCAGCAGATTGGTCAGGATCTGCTGCAGCTGCACGGGATCGGCCAGCGCCGCCGCGTCCGGCCCGTGCACCGGCACCCCCTCGGCGCCGGTGTTGGCCAGGGCGTGCGCGATCTGGCCGCGCAGCGGGGTCGGCACCCGCTTGGCGTGCAGGGTGCCTGCCTCGCTGCGGACCATCGTGAGCACCTCCTGCACGATGCCGTCGAGGCGGTGCGCCTGCCGGGAGATGCCCTCGACGACCTTGGTGCGCATACCCTCGCCGAGGGCGGACCAGCTGTCGGAGGCGATCTCCGTGTACCCCAGGATCGCGGCGAGCGGATTGCCGAGCTCGTGGCCGAGCATGCCGATGAGGTCGCGCTTGAGCCGGTTGGCCTCCTCGAGCTCGGCGTTGCGGGCGGCGAGCACGGCCGCGTCGTCGGCGTGGCGCAGCGCGGAGCCGAGCGCCTCGGCGAGCAGGGCGAACTGCTGCTCGTCGGCGTCGTCGAACACGTCGGCGTGCCGTGAGGAGACCTTGAGCGCGCCGATCACGGCGTCGTCGGCGTGCAGCGGCGCGATGAGCATCGCCGCGATGCCGAGCCGGGCGCACGTCTCGCGGTCCACGCGCGGATCGCGGGCCGCGTCCCGGCAGTGCGCGGGCGCGTCGGCGGCGAGCACGGCGCCGCTGAGCGAGGCGCCGGCGCGGACCCGGGTGCCGAGCGCCCCGGCGAGGCTCCCGGCGGTCGCGGCGAACACCAGGTCGTCGCCGTCGGCCAGCTCGACCGCGGCGCCGTCGGCCGCCGGGAACAGCTCGACCGCCCGCTCGGCCACCACCCGCAGCGCCGCGTCCCGGTCGGCGGCGGCCGCGATCAGCTCCCGCTGGACGCTCAGGGTGTGCTGCAGCCGGCGCAGCTCCCGCTCGGTCGCCTCCGCGGCGGCGCGCTCGGCGGCGATGTCCTCGACCTGCATCAGCCGCCACGCCTCGCCCGCCGGTCCCGGCACCACCGACAGCGTCACCCGCGCCCACACCGTCCGCCCGTCGGGGCGCAGGAGCCGCTGCTCGTAGCGCACCTGCCCGCCCGTGCGCAGCCCGGTTCGCGCGTCCGCGGCGGTCGCGAGGTCGCGCGGGTCCGTGACGTCGCCGTAGCGCAGCCCGGCCAGCTCCCCGGCGCTGCGCCCGGTCAGCGCGGCCGCCGCCGGGTTCGCCTGCCGGAACACGTCGTGCTCGTCGCACAGCACCAGCCCGAGCGGGCTGCCCGCGAACGCGGTGCGGAACTGCTCCTCGCTGCGCGCGAGCGCGAGCGCGGCGGTCCGCTCCCGGGTCACGTCCATGAGCTGTACCACGGCCGCCGCCGGGCCCTCGCGGTCGCTGATGACCGAGGTGTGCGCGGCGACCCGCACCTCCGTCCCGTCGCGGCGGCGCAGCACCGTCTCGCGCGCGCTGCGGCTGCGCCGGCCGTCGGCGAGCGTGGCGACCGCGGCGTCGAACCGCTCGCGGGGCACCGCCACGAGCCCGGCGAGCTCCAGCCCCACGACCGCGGCCGGCTCCCAGCCCACGAGCTCGCTGAAGGCCGGGTTCGCCAGCGTGATCCGGCCGTACTGCGGCCCCCGCAGCCCCAGCACCACCTTCGCCACCGGGCTGTGGTCGAACACCTCGGCGAAGCGCCGCTCGCTCTGCTCGTGGCGCTCCACGGCCGCCAGCGCCGCCGCCCGCTGCCGCGCGAGCTCGGCGTTGGCCTCGGTCGCCTCGTGCAGCAGCTCGCGGTTGCGCGCCGCGTGCTCGGCGTGCAGCAGCGCCCCGGTGAGCGCGTCGGCCAGCAGCGTCAGCTGCTGCTCGTCGGCCTCGTCGAACGCGTGCGGCCGGCGCGCGAGCACGACGAGGACGCCGATCGGCCCCTCCGGGCGCAGCAGCGGCGCGACGACGAGCGAGCGGACGCCGGTCACCCGCCCGACCGCGGGGCCGATGCCCGCCCGCGGGTCCGTGGCGGTGTCGTCGCAGCGCAGCGTCGAGCGGGTGGACAGGGCCAGGCCCGCCACCGACTCGCGCAGCGGGATCGGCGGCCCGTCCGGCATCTGCCCGGCGACGGCCGCGCGGGTCAGCGCCTCCCCGTCGAGCAGGTGGATCGCCGCGCCCTCGCTGCCCGGCATGTTCTGTAGCGCCCGCTCGGCGGTCAGCGCCAGCAGCGCGTCGCGGTCGCCGGCGGCCGCGGCGATCTCGCGCTGCAGCGCGATCGTGGTGCGCAGCCGCCGCGCCTCGTCCTGGGAACGGGCCGCACGGTCGGCCAGGGCGTGCCGCTCGGTGCTCTCCACCGACTCCAGCACGACGAACCCGCCCCCGCACACCGGCAGCGACCGCGTCGAGATCCACAGGCGGGAACCGTTGCGCCGCACGATCTGCCGCTCGCAGGTCTCGTCGGCGAACCCGCGCCACGGATCGTCCGGGTGCAGCAGCAGCGTGACCGGCCGGCCGGTGAGCTCGTCGCGGCGGTACCCGGTCAGCAGGCAGAAGGCGTCGTTGACCTCGATCAGCTCGCCGGCGACGGTGGCCACCGCCTTGGCGATCGTGCTGCGCTCGAACAGCTCGGCGAGCAGCCGGGCGCGCGACTGCTCGTCGAGCCGCTGGAGCAGACCGACGGTCACGCCTTCATGATCGACCGGCGGGTACCGGATCTGAGCCATCGCGGAATGCCGCCCGGGCCGCCGCCGGCGCCGATATGTTGGAGCGGATGGCGACGGTACTGCCGGTCGACGACGACCACGGCGTGCGCACCATGCTGCAGGTCGTGCTCGACACCGCCGGCTTCGAGGTCGCCGCCCACGACAACGGCTCGGCGGCCGTGCGCGACGCGCTCGAGCGGGTGCCCGACGTCGCCGTCCTGGACGTGTCGATGCCCGGCATGTCGGGCCTGGACGTGTGCCGGGAGCTGCGCGCCGATCCGCGCACCGCCCAGCTGCCGATCGTCCTGCTGACCGCGCTCGGGCAGTGGCTGGACGTGGCCTCGGGCTTCGAGGCCGGCGCGGACGACTACGTGGTGAAGCCGTTCAGCCCGCCCGACCTGCTGCAGCGGATCGAGCAGCTACTGGCGCAGGCCTGAGGGCGCTTCCCTCGGCAGCCGCAGCTCCACCGCCCCGCCGTCCTCGGAGGTCGCCATCCGCAGCGTCCCGCCGTGGCGCGCGACGACCGCCCGGGCGAGCATGAGCGCCGTGGACGTGCGCGCCCCGCCCGTGGCCGTGAAGAGGCGGTTGCTGGTGAGCTGTTCATGCAGCGGTACCCGCACGAGCCACCCGTCCGCCGAGGACTCCGCGCTCACGTGCACCGCCGCGTCCCCGGCCGAGGCCACGGCGACCGACAGCAGCCGCTCCACCAGCGCGTCGAGCCAGACCGGGTCGGCCGTGATCGTGAGCCGGCCGGGGTCGGCGACCCCGAGGGTGACCGGCGCCGCCGGGCCCTGCCGCGCGTTCCAGGCCGCCACCGCGTCGCGCAGCAGCGTCCCGAGGTCCACCGGGCGCACGTCGAGCCCGACCGAACCCTGCTCCAGGGCGTTGAGCGTGGACAGCTCGTCGACGACGTCGCCGATGCGGGCGGCGTTGCGGCGGACCACGTCCAGCAGGTCGTGCAGGTCCGGCTGCGCCGAGGTGTCCGGCAGCAGCTCGAGCATCGTGTTCGTCGACGTGAGCGGCGTGCGCAGCTCGTGGCACAGCGCGGCGACGAGCTCGGTCTTCTCCGCCACCTTCTCGGCCAGGGCCCGGTTGTGCTCGCGCAGCCGCTGGCGGATCTGCGCCTGCAGCGTCACGTCCCGCACCACGAGCACCCACCCGGACTCGATCCGGTGCCAGGCCGCCTGCACGCTGCGCCCGCCGGCCAGCCGCAGCTGCCGCGGGTGCGTGACCGGCGGCCAGGCCAGCGCCGCGGCCACGGCGTGCGCGCCCCGCGCGTCGAGGTCCCCGGCGAGCGCGGCCACGGACCGGTCGGGCGCCACGTCGGCCGCGCTGAGCCCGAGCAGGCCGGGCAGCGCCCCGTTGACCTGCGTCAGCCGCCCGTCGGGCCCGGCCACGGCGACGCCGACGTCGAGGACGTCGAGCACCTCCGCGACGGTGACGCCGACCGCGGTGCCCATCTCAGGACCGCGCCGACGGCTGACGCACGAGCCGTTCGTCCAGGCAGGCGTCCACCCGGTCCAGCAGGTCGCCGGTGCTGAACGGCTTCACCACGTAGCCGGTGGCGCCGGCGCTGAACCCGTCGGCCACGTCGCCGTGCATGCCGCGGGCGGTCACCAGCAGCACGGGCGTGCGGGCGGTCGCGGGCGCCCCGCGCATCGCCGCGCACACCTCGAGGCCGCTCAGGCCGGGCATGTTGACGTCGAGCACCGCGATGTCGGGCCGGTGGGCGCCCGCGAGCCGCGGCGCCTCCTCCCCGTCGCCGCACGCGAGGACGGCGTGCCCGGCGCCCGCGAGCATGAACTCCATCAGCTCGCGCACGCCGCAGTCGTCCTCCGCCAGCAGCACCGTCGCCATCCCAGTCCCAGGCCCTTCCGGGTCGGTTGCATTCCGTCCGACGGTACCGAAAAAGCCATGATCCAAATGCTACGTTCGGCAGGATAAAGCCGACATACCGGAATGACGCCCGTACGGGAGGACCACCGTCCATGCCCGCGACGCCGCGGGGCGAGCTGCTGCGCATCGCCTCGCACGAACTCCGGACGCCGCTGACCTCCATCCGCGGGTACAGCGAGCTGCTGGCGACCGGCCGCGCGGGCGCGCTCACCGAGCAGCAGCAGCGCATGGTCGGGCTCATCGACCTGTGCGCCGGGAAGGTGTACGGCATCGTCGAGGACCTCATCGTGCTCGCCGGGCTCGAGGAGGGCACGTTCGGGCTCGCGGTGGAGCCGATCCGCCTGGCCCCGCTGGTCGCCCGGGTCGCGGGGGAGCTGGCGAGCGTGGCCCGCGCGGCCGGCGTGGCGATCGACGCCGCCGTGCCCGGCGAGGTCGCGCTCCTCGCCGATCCCCGGCACCTGCAGCGGGCCCTGGCCAACCTGCTGTCCACGGCGATCGGCTACGCCCCCGAGCACGAGACCGTCCGCCTCGCCGCCACCCAGGAGCCCGGCGGCGCGACCCGCGTGGTACTGACCTGCCCGAGCGCGGGGGCGGCGGCGGGGGAGCAGCTGGAGCTGTACGAGCGCTGCCTCGTGCGCGGCCCGGGCGCGGCCGATCTCGAGGGCGCCGGGCTCGCCCTGGCCGTGGTGCACGCGGTCGTCGGCCACCACGGCGGTCGCCTGCGGGCCGAGGCCGGGGACGCCGGCGTGGCCGTCACCGTGCTCCTGCCGCCGGCGCCCCCGGCCGACCCCGCGCACGTGGTCCTGCTGCGCCGCAGCCCGGTCCGCGCCTGACGGCGTTCGTGCGGCGTTCAGCCCGTGGTCGCTCCCGCATCCCAGGATTCCTCAATCGACGTCTGCTGATCGATGGAGGAATCTGTGCGGATGTGGTGGCGGCTCGCGGCGGCGGCACTTGTGGGCATCGGGGCGGTGGGATTCGGTGGGGCGTTCGCGCACGCGGACACTACCGGCGTGCGGATCAACGAGGTCGAGTCCAGCGGCGGCAGACCCGGTGACTGGATCGAGCTGACGAACACCGGGACCACGACGGTCGGCCTGGCCGGCTGGGTGCTCAAGGACGACGACGACTCGCACGCGTACACCATCGGCTCGGTCTCCCTGGCCCCGGGCGCCTTCGTCGCGTTCGACGTCGAGTCGGCCTTCGGGCTGGGCAGCGCGGACAAGGCGCGGCTCTTCCAGCCCGGCGGGACGCTCGTGGACTCGTACACGTGGAGCAGCCACGCGAGCGCGACCTACGGCCGCTGCCCGGACGGCACCGGCGCGTTCGCGACCACGAGCGCGGCGACGAAGGGCGCGGCCAACGCCTGCCCGCCGCCCGCCCCGGTGGCCTGGCCCGGCGGCTCCGCGGTCGCGAACGCGGACGCCGCGAACGCCTTCGGCGAGAACCTCGGCGGCCTGTCCTACGAGTCCGCCGGCGTCGTGTGGGCCGTCAAGAACGGCCCCGGCACGCTGTACCGCCTGGTGCCCAACGGCGCCCAGTGGCAGCGCGACACCGCGAACGGCTGGGCGAACGGCAAGGCGCTGCACTACGCGAACGGCTCCGGCGACCCCGACGCCGAGGGGGTCGTGGCCACGCCCGACGGGATCGTGGCGGCGACCGAGCGCGACAATGCCCACAATGGCACGAGCCTGCTGAAGGTCCTGCGGTTCAACCCTTCCGGCAGCGGTACCGCCCTGAGCGCGACCGCCGAGTGGAACCTCACGGCCGACCTGCCCGCCGCGGACCCGAACGGCGGCCTGGAGGCGATCGCGTGGGTGCCGGACACGGCGCTCACCGCGGCCGGCTTCCGCGACGAGCACGCCGGCGCCGCCTACAGCCCGGCCGCCTACCCGAACCACGGCACCGGCCTGTACCTGGTCGGCGCCGAGACCACCGGCATCGTCTACGCCTACGCGCTCGACCAGGCCGGCGGCGCGTACACCCGCATCGCCACCTTCGCCAGCGGCCTGGCCGGGGTGATGGACCTGGAGTACGAGCCGGCGACCGGGCGCCTGTGGGCCGCGTGCGACGACACGTGCGGCGGCCGGACGGCGACCCTGGCGGTCAACGCGCAGGGCCGGTTCGCGGCGACGGCGACGTACAACCGCCCGTCGGGGATGCCGAACTACAACAACGAGGGCTTCGCGATCGCGCCCCAGCCGGCGTGCGCGGCCGGCGTGAAGCCGGTGCTGTGGTCGGACGACGGCAACGACAAGAGCCACGCCCTGCGCTCCGGCACCCTGTCCTGCTGACGGCTTCGGCTCCTGTCGACGGCTGCGGCGAACCCGCCCGCGCGGGTTCGCCGGGCCGAGGATGTGCACCAGGCGCGAAAAAACCGAGCGCTCAGCTGCTCAGTGACGAGCCCAGGGACGCGAAGAAGTCGCCGAAACCGTTGGCGATGTCGAGCAGCCCGCCGCCGATGGAGCTCACCACGTTGGCCGCGGACTGCGGGCGATACGCGACGAAGAACACCAGGAACGCCAGGCCACCCCATCTGAGGATCTTCTTGACCATGGTCGCCTTTTCCTCCCCATCAAGGACGCCGAGCATTCAGCGTAGCCGTTGAATGACGCTCAGTGAAGTTGCCCTATGTCATTGAACGACCCGCAGAACGATAGCAACACACGAACCTCGCATTCACGATCGTTCACTCACCGCCCGCCGTCCCCCCGCGGGGGCCCGTCGCCCCTGCTGTGTCGGCTTTCGGGCACGCCGGTGTCCCCGGTTGGAACGCACCTCCGATGTCCATCGATCGACGAGGAGTTGCCAATGTCATACCCCGGATACCCGCCCGCTGCCGCCGTGGCCCCGGCCGCGAGCCGCCCGACGACGCTCACCCTGGCGTTCCTCGGCGCGCTCGTCTCCGGTCTCGCCGGCCTCGTCGCCTCCGTGCTGCTCATGGTGCAGGCGCGCGACCTGGCCGCCGACACCGTCGACGACATCGCCGGGGACGTGCTCGGCGACGAGCTCACCAAGGCCACCGTCGACGAGGCCGCCGCCACGCTGCAGACCCGCGGCGTGGCCGGCATCGTCTCGGCCCTGCTCATCATCGGCTTCGCGTTCGCGATCCGGGGCGGCGCCATGTGGGCCCGGATCGTGCTCGCCGTCGTGCTGGCCGGCTTCCTGTGCGCGGGCGGCCTGCAGGTCGCCGACGTCGCTCCGGCCGCGACCAAGGCCCTCGACGTGCTCGCGTGGCTGCTCGGCCTGGCCACGATCGTCCTGATGTTCCTCCCGCCGTCCAACGCATACGCCCGGGCGCGCAAACAGGGGGTCGTAGCATGAGCTGATGGCGTACGACGAGGTGCTCGCCGAGCGGCTGCGCGAACGGCTCCCGGCCGCGGCGCGGCGGCGCATGTTCGGCGGCCTGGCCTTCCTGACCGGCGGCAGCATGACCGTCGGCGTGTACCGCGACGACCTGCTCGTCCGCCTGAGCCCCGAGGACGCCGACGCCGCCCTGGACCGCCCGGGCGTGCGGCCGTTCGACATGACCGGACGCCCGATGCGCGGCTGGGTCCTCGTGGCCGGCGAGCACCTCGACGACGCCGACCTCGACCGGTGGGTCGCGACCGCCTCCGCGTTCGTGGCCACGCTTCCCCCGAAGTAGGGTGCAGCGGATGGGTCACGTCCGCACGGCGTTCTTCCTCGACTTCGACAACGTGTTCAGCGGGCTGTTCAAGCTCGATCCCGAGGTCGCCGTGCAGTTCGCCAGTGAGCCCGGGGTGTGGCTGCAGCGGCTGGCCACCACCCTGACCGCCGAGGCGCCCCGGCGCTGGCTGATCCTGCGCTGCTACCTGAACCCGGCGGGCTGGGTGAACACGCGCGACGCGGCGGGGGAGCCCAACCGGCTGTACTTCTCGCGCTTCCGCCCCAGCTTCGTGCGCGCCGGCTTCGAGGTCATCGACTGCCCGCGGTACAACGCCACGAAGAACGCGGCGGACATCCGCATCGTCGTGGACGCCGTCGACGCGCTGGCCGACGACACCCGCTACGAGGAGTTCGTCATCGCCTCCGGGGACTCGGACATGACCCCGCTCCTGCAGCGCCTGCGCCGCGCCGACCGCCGCACGATGATCGTCTCCCCGGCCGACGCCGCCGAGGCCTTCACCTCGATCGCCGACCAGCTCCTCGACAGCCAGCAGCTCATCGCCCTCATCCAGGGCGAGCCGGTCGACCTCGACGACTTCGAGGGCGGCCCCGACACCGGCGCCGACTTCGTGCCCGACGAGGCCTACGAGCAGTTCCGCACCATCGTCACCGCCGAGTACGAGGCCGCCGAGGCACCCCTGAACATGGCGGCGCTCGCGTACCGGCTGCGCACCGAGGTCGGCCCGGTCGTCGGCAGCACCAACTGGTTCGGGTTCGGCTCCTTCGCCCGCGCGCTGGAGACGCTGGAGCTGCCCAACCTGCACCTGTCCCAGCACCTGCTGTGGGACGAGAGCCGGCACCAGGCCCCGGAGCCCACCGCCCCCGGGGCGCCCCGCACCGTCCTGCCCGAGCCGGTCGAGCGCCTCGCCGACCAGCTGAGCCTGCCCCGCCTCCCGCAGGCGTGGTGGCCGTCCATCTACGAGACGCTCTCGGCCTACGCGCGCGAGCACCGGTTCAACCTCACCCAGTGCACGAGCTGGTCGCGCGACCGGCTGCGCGACAACGGGGTGCCGGTCAGCCGGGGCGCGGTGGCGTTCGTGGTGCGGGGGACGTCCTTCGGCGGCTACCCGCTGCACCGCCAGCCCCCGCCCACGCCCGCCGAGATCGCGTCGGCCTTCGTGAACAACGTGCTCTCCCGCGCGGAGGCGGCGCAGATCCCCTTCACCGACGAGGAGGCCGCCGCGGTGCGCTCCTGGCTCGGCGAGTCGGCCTGACGCGATAAGTCGGGCGCTCCGCGCCGCGACTTATCGGACTTGTCGCCCGTCAGGCCATATGCCGGTTCTCAGGCGTTCTGCAGCACCCGCGGCTGCGCGACCGGCTCGGTGCGGCCGCGCACGGCCAGCGCCAGGCCCGCGAGCACCACGACGGCGAGCCCACCCGCCGCGAGCAGCGTCAGCGCGTCCGGCTCCAGCAGCGGCTGCCCGCGCAGCGCCTGCCACGTCAGCAGCGCGACCAGCCCCGCGTAGCCCACCGCCGCCACCCGCACGACCCGCAGCCGCGCGCGCACCGCCCCGAACCGGGCCGGGTACCGCGCGGCCAGCAGGGCCAGCAGCAGAGCCAGCAGCGGCAGCGCCTGCAGCGCGTGAATCCCGGCGAAGTGCGGGATGCGCAGGTCCCCGCCGGTGGTCGACCAGCCGGTCACCGGCATGGCGGGCCCGCCGTCGGCGACGCCCACGCTGTGCGCGCCGATCATCGCGGGCGCGCCGCCGTTGTCGAGCTCGACCTGCTGCGCGCCAGTCGGCTGCGTCATGAGGAAGCCGAGCGCCATCCCGGCGAGCGAGAGCGCGAACCCGAGCCGGGCCGCGGAGCGCACCACCGGATCGGTGTCGCGCTGCACCGCGACCACGATCGCCACCACGAGGCTGGCCGTCCAGAGCACCATCACCGTGGCGCCCATGAGACTCCAGATCATCGCGTCGAACGGGGTGGCGACGTCGAAGTGGCTCGCCCGGCCGCGCACCGCCTGCAGCACGATGGCGACCATCTCGCCGGCGGACGCGAGCGCGACGACGGTCGCGGCCCACCAGCCCGTGCGGCGCCAGCGGTTCACGAACCGCAGGAGCCAGGCCAGCGTCAGGGCGTACAACCCCAGGGAAACGGCGAATTTGCACGGCTTGAGCCACGCGGGGCTGCCGCCGATGCCGCGGTCGTCGACGGCCAGGCCGACGAGCGCCACGATGGTGAGCACGCCCATGACGGCGGCCAGCCCGACCAGCGGCCGGTGCCAGCGGGCGGCGGTGACGGGGGAGTTCGACATGCCTCGACCATCCCGTTCGCGGCGGGCCGAAGCAGCCCCGCGCACCCCCCGAATCGATGCTGAGGCTGTCCCTACCATCGATTACCGTCGGCGAATGACCAACACCTATGCGAACGCCGCCGGCCTGGACGGCACGGCGTGTATCGTCACCGGGGCGGCCCAGGGCATCGGGCGGGGCATCGTCCAGGCGCTGACCGAGCGGGGCGCCGCCGTGCTGCTCGTCGACCACAACCCCGAGACGCTCGAGGCCACCGTCAAGGGCCTGGAGGGCCGGCGGGTCGCGTCGCTGCTGTCGGACGTTCGCCAGGCCGGCGAGGCGGAGCGGATCGTGGCCGCGGCGGTGGAGGCGTTCGGGCGGCTCGACGTGCTCGTGAACAACGCGATCGCCACCCGGGCGGCCGGGCCGTTCACGGAGCACAGCGACGACGACTACGACCTGGTCTTCGAGACCGGGCCGCGGGCGACGTTCCGGCTCATGAAGGCGGCCTTCCCGCACCTGGCCGCGAGCGGCCGCGGGTCGGTGGTCAACCTCGGGTCGAGCGCGGGGACCGAGGGGCAGGCGGGCTGGGCGACCTACGCGGCGGCCAAGGAGGCCGTCCGGGGCCTGTCCAAGGTGGCCGCGACCGAGTGGGGCGCGGCGAACGTGCGCGTGAACGTGGTGTGCCCGTTCGCGAACTCGGAGGGGGCGCAGCTGTGGGAGCGGTTCGACCCCGACGGGTACAACGCCGCGCTCGCCAAGGTCCCCATGCGGCGCATCGGTGACACGCGGACCGACATCGGGGCGCTGGTGGCCTTCCTGGCGAGCGACGACGCGACGTACATCACCGGCCAGACCATCATGATCGACGGCGGCTGGGGCATGCACCGGATCTAGACGGCACCGTTTTTGGGGGGCCGGTTGCTGGGTAGTGATCCTTTGAACGCGATTTCGCCGGTTCGAGGGAGATGTGATGAGTGTTGCCGCGGATCCAGCCACCGTCGACAAGTGCCTCCGGGTGGGTGCCGGGTTCTCGCAGGGCGATCGCAACTGGATCGCCGAGCAGTTCGCGACGCTCGACGCCCGGCTCGCGGCCTTCAGATCCGACGCGACCGAGCTCGAGGTGTCGGTGAAGGACCGTGAGGCGCCCGGGCAGAAGGTGACGCTGGAGTGCTGGATCGCCGGCCGGCAGAAGATCGTGACCACCTCCGGCGAGGAGGAGCTGCTGGCCGCCCTCCACGACGTGCGCGACGACCTGCGCCGCCGGCTCAACGACGCCAAGACCCGCGAGGAGCCGCGCAACAACCGCCACCTGCGCGAGCGGGCGGAGGCGGAGGACTACTCCGAGCTGCAGTGACCGAGGCGGCCGCCCCGCCTACCGCAAACCACCGGTAGGCGGGGCGGTCGACTCGCGAACCACCAGGTGCGTCGCCAGCTGGACGTGCATCGAGTCGGGCGTGCCGCCGCGGGCGATGGTGTGCAGGGTGCGCACCGCCACCCGGCCCATGTCCGCGATCGGCTGGTGCACCGTGGTCAGCGGCGGCGAGGAGAGCTTCGCCGGCTCGATGTCGTCGAAGCCGACGATCGACAGGTCCTGCGGCACCCGGCGGCCGAGGCGGCGCGCGGCCTCGAAGACGCCGAGGGCGGCCCCGTCGCAGGCGGCGAAGATGGCCGTCGGCGGGTCGGGCCGGGTCAGCAGCTCGATCGCCATGCGGCAGCCGGCCTCCGCCGTGAAGCCGCCGTGCACGACGAGCGCCGGGTCGGCCTCGATGCCGGCGAGCTCGAGGGCGTTGCGGTAGCCGTGCAGCCGCTCCCGCGAGGCGGCGATCTCGGCGGGCAGCCCCGCGAAGCCGATGCGCCGGTGGCCGAGCGCGACGAGGTGCTCGGTGGCCTGGGTGCCGCCGGCGAAGTTGGTCGCGGCGACGCTGGCCAGGCCCGTGCCGAAGGCCCCGGTGAGGTCCACGGAGACCAGCGGCAGGCCGAGCTCGTCGACGGTGCGGACCTGCCCGGCGGTGAGCGCGAGGGACACGACGATGACGCCGAGGCGGCGGCGGGCGGCGGCGCGGATCAGCCACGCGTCGCTGAGCGGGAGACCGGGGCGGCCCTCGCGGTCGAGCACGTCGACGGCGATCTCGACGCCGAGCTCGCGGGCGGCGGTCAGGATGCCGCCGAGGACCTGCAGGGAGTACATGCTGACCATCGAGTCGAACACCACGTCCACGACGGTCTCGGTCTGCGGCTCGCGCGGGCCGGTGCTGGGCACGTAGCCGAGCGCCGTGATCGTCTCCTCGACCTTCGCGCGGGTGCGGGGATCGACGTTGGGCCGCTTGTTCAGCACCTTCGACGCGGTCGCCTTGGACACGCCGGCGGCCTGGGCGACGTCCTCGAGGGTGACGCGCACAGGCTGTTCACTCATGCACCCTCCCAGATCGATAGAGCGCTCCCCGAAACTGTTTCATCGCGTTGACAGCAGAGTAGGTTACCCATACCGTCGATACAACACGAAACTCCACGAAAAAGTTTCTGCCATTGACGACCTAAGAGGACGACGGATCGTGACGACTGTGACCGAGAGACTCCCGTACCAGGACGCATCACTGCCGGTCGCGGAGCGGGTCGAGGATCTGGTCGGGCGCATGACCCTCGCCGAGAAGGTCGGGCAGATGCTGCAGCTGGACGCGCGGCTCGACCTCGCCGAGGCGGTGCTGACCAAGACGACGGGCTCGCTGCTGCACGCCTCGCCCGCGCGCATCCGCGAGTCGATGGCGATGGTCGCCGCGACCCGGCTGCGCATCCCGCTGCTGATGGCCGACGACTGCATCCACGGCCACGCGTTCTGGCCGGGCGCGACGGTCTTCCCGACCCAGCTGGGCATGGCCTGCAGCTGGGACCCGGCGCTGATCGAGCGCTCGGCGCGGGTGACAGCGGCCGAGATCTCCACGACCGGCGTGCACTGGACCTTCTCGCCGGTGCTGTGCGTCGCCCGCGACCTGCGCTGGGGCCGGGTGGACGAGACGTTCGGCGAGGACCCGTTCCTGATCGGGGAGCTCGGGGCGGCCATGATCAGCGGGTACCAGGGCGGCGGTCTCGGCGACACGACCGCGGTCCTCGCGACGGCCAAGCACTTCGCCGGCTACTCCGAGACCCAGGGCGGCCGCGACGCCAGCGAGGCCGACCTCACCCCGCGCAAGCTGCGCTCCTGGTTCCTCCCGCCGTTCCAGCGGGCGGTCGAGGCGGGCTGCGCCGTGTTCATGCTCGGCTACCAGTCGATCGACGGCGTGCCCGTCACCGCCAACCGCTGGCTGCTCGACGGCGTGCTGAAGACCGAGTGGGGCTTCCCCGGCACCCTCGTCACCGACTGGGACAACGTCGGGCGGATGGTGTGGGAGCAGAAGGTCTGCGCCGACGACGTGGAGGCCGCCGTCATCGCGGTCGAGTCCGGCAACGACCTCATCATGACCACGCCCGAGTTCTTCGAGGCGGCGCAGACGGCGGTCGCGCAGGGGCGCCTGGCCGAGGCGAAGATCGACGATGCCGTACGCCGCATCCTGCGCCTGAAGTTCGAGCTGGGCCTGTTCGAGGACCCCCGCGGCGCCGACGCCGAGCGCCAGGCCGCGGTCATCGGCTCGGCCCCGCACACCGCGCTCAACCTCGAGGTCGCCCGCCGATCGCTGGTGCTGCTGCGCAACGACGGCACCCTGCCGCTGGCCGGGCCGGTGCGCCGCATCGCGCTCGTCGGGCCCAACGCCGATGACCCGCACGCCCAGCTCGGCGACTGGGCCGGCGCCTCCGGCCAGGTCGACTGGATGCCGGACGGGCACCCGCGCGAGACCGTCATCACCGTGCGCGACGGCCTGCGGGCCGCGCTCCCGGACGGCTGGGAGCTCGCCTACTGCGAGGGCGCCCAGATCGGCAGCCTCGAGCCCGACCCCGAGGGCACCCACTTCCCCGACGGCCAGCCGCGCCCGCCCCTGTTCCGGGCGGCCCCGGCCGACCCGGCCGCGATCGCCGAGGCCGTGGCCCTGGCCGAGGCCAGCGACGTCGTCGTGGCCGTGCTCGGCGACAACGTGGCCCTGACCGGCGAGGGCAAGTCGACCGCGACCCTGGACCTGCAGGGCGGCCAGTCCGCGCTGCTCGACGCGCTCGTGGCCACCGGCAAGCCCGTCATCGTGGTGCTCGTGCAGGGCAAGCCCTCGACGCTGCCCGCCTCGGCCGAGCGCGCCGCCGCCGTCATCGCCGCCTTCAACCCGGGCATGCAGGGCGGCCGGGCCATCGCCGAGCTGCTCCTCGGCGAGATCGAGCCGAGCGGCCGCCTCCCGATCTCCTTCGCGCGCCACGCCGGGCAGCTTCCGGTGTACTACAACCAGCTCCGCGGCCAGCACGGCAACCGCTACGCCGACCTGACCCAGGAGCCCCTCTTCGCGTTCGGCGAGGGCCTGTCCTACTCGACGGTCGCCTACTCGGACCTGCGCATCGCCGACGCGGTCGTTCCGGCCGACGGCGTCATCCGCGCGAGCGTCACGATCGCGAACACCGGCACGCGCCCGTCGCTGGAGACGGTCCAGGTGTACGTGAGCGACCTCGTCACGAGCGTCACGTGGGCCGAGCGCGAGCTGAAGGCCTTCACCCAGGTGACGGTCGCCCCGGGCGCGACGGAGACGGTGGAGCTGGAGCTCCCGGCGTCGTCCTGCTCCCTGGTCACGGCCGACGGCCGCCGGGTCGTCGAGCCCGGGCGCTTCGAGCTCCAGGTGGGCCGCAGCTCCAAGCCCGCGGACCTCCTGCGCGCCCCCTTCGAGATCCGCTAGCCCGCCGGACGCTCCCCGGCCGCGGCCGTCACGGCGGGCAATGCGTGCGCCGGGAACGATTCCGCGGCCGGGGTAGTGTCGGCGGGTGCCCGAGGAACCGCTGGGATTCGTGCTCGCCGCCGTCGGCAGCGCGGCGTCGTCGGCGTTCGAGGCCGCGCTGGCCGGGACCGGCCCGCACCCGCGCCACTTCGCGGTGCTGCGCGGCCTGCGCGACGCCGAGGCGCAGTGGCAGCAGCAGCTCGCGCACGACCTCGGCATCCCGGCCAGCCGGGTCGTCGGGGCTGCTCGACGACCTGGTGCGCCGCGGCTACGTGTCGCGCCGCGAGTCGCCGACCGACCGCCGGGTCAAGCTCGTCGCCCTGCTCGACGAGGGCCGGGCGCGCTGGGCCGGCTGACCGCCCTTGCCGGGCGCTCCCAGGACCGGCTCACCGCCGGCCTGACCGATGCCGAGCAGGCCGAACTGCGGCGCCTGCTCGGCATCGTGCACCGCAACGCCGCCGCGGAGCCCGAGGGCGTCCGCGGCGTCCGGTGAGCCGCGGCTAGGACAGCGGCTCCAGCCCGGTCCAGGTCTCGGCGGTGGTGGTGACCACGAGCTGGACCGCCGTCGGCGCTCCAGCCGACCCCGCCGGTGCCGGGATCGCCGCCGGAGAGCGTGGCCCAGAGGACGCCGCCGGCCTGCTGGTACCGGCCGATGAAGCGCCCCGGCGGACGGCCGGTCAGCCGGTACACGGTGCCGTGCCGGGGTCGAAGGCGATCGGCCCCCGTCACTTCCGGACTAGACTCATGACTCGTGATCTTCCGCCCGGCCGTGCGCGCCGATCTGCCGGCGATCGTCGCACTGCTCGCCGACGACGTGCTCGGGCGCGACCGGGACCGGGCCGTGGTGGACGACGCCTACGAGCGGGCGTTCGCGGCCATCGACGCCGACCCGCGCAACGAGGAGATCGTCGCCGAGGACGGCGGCGAGATCGTGGCGTGCCTGCAGGTGACCTACGTTCCGGGGCTGGGCCGGCACGGCATGCAGCGCGCGCTGGTCGAGTCCGTGCGTGTGCGCCCGGATCTCCGCGGGCGCGGCGTGGGCGCGGCCCTGATGACGTGGGTCGTCGACCGCGCCCGGGCCCGCGGCTGCGGCCTCGTGCAGCTGACGACGGACAAGGCGCGCGCCGACGCCCACCGCTTCTACGAGCGGCTCGGCTTCGTCGCCTCCCACGAGGGCATGAAGCTGCACCTCACGAGCTGAGCCGCGGCCCCGCCGGGCCGAAGGCCACTAGGCCGCGGTGATGCGCGCGAGGCGCTGCGGGGTGGGCCAGCGCACGTCCCAGGCCCAGCCGAGCCTCTCGAACAGCCAGATGGTGCGGGCCGAGATGTCGATCTGGCCGCGCAGCACCCCGTGGCGGGCGGAGGTCGGGTCGGCGTGGTGCAGGTTGTGCCAGGACTCGCCCATGCTCAGAATCGCCAGCGGCCAGAAGTTGGCCGAGCGGTCGCGGGCCGCGAACGGGCGCTCGCCGATCATGTGGCAGACCGAGTTCACCGACCAGGTCACGTGATGCAGGGCCGTGACGCGCACGAGTCCGGCCCAGAAGAACGCGGTCACCGCGCCCTGCCAGGACCACGAGATCAGGCCGCCGAGCACGGCCGGGGCCGCGAGCGTGACGATCGTCAGCGGGCCGAAGAGCCGGTGCACGAGCCGGATGTCGCGGTCCGCGAGCAGGTCGGGGGCGAAGCGCTCCTGGTTGGTGAGGTCGCGCTCGAGCACCCAGCCGAGGTGGGCGTGCCAGAAGCCGCGGGCGAGCGCGACCGGCGAGGTGCCGAAGAGCCAGGGGGAGTGCGGGTCGCCCTCCCGGTCGGCGAACGCGTGGTGGCGGCGGTGGTCGGCGACCCAGTGCAGGATCGGCCCCTGGACCGCCATGCTGCCGACCACCGCGAGGCCGATGCGCAGCGCGCGCTTGGCCTTGAAGGCGCCGTGGGTGAAGTACCGATGGAAGCCCACCGTCGCCCCGAGGCACGTCACGACGTAGAAGGCCGCGGCGAGGATCACGTCCAGCCACGCCAGCCCCCAGCCCCACGCGATCGGGACCGCCGCGAGCAGCGCGAGGAACGGGATGATGACGAACGCGTAGACCGCGACGTGCGCCGGAATCGGGCGCTTGCGGCCGAGGAGGGGCTTCACCGCCGTGGTCATGGCCGCGACCATAGACCGCCGTCATGGCTGGCATCCCGCGGCAACAATGCCGGGCCGCGGCGGCGACGTTACAGGTAGACGTCCAGCCGGCCGGAGAACAGCGACGTCGTCTGCAGCCGCTGCTGCTGGATGGCGTCGAAGTTGGCCCGCGCCTCCTCCGCCCGCTGCCGGAGCTGGTCCTCGAGCGCCTGCTGCTGCTGGATGCGCTGCTGGTCGTCGAGGCGCTGCTGCTCCACCGTCCGCTGGTCGGCGAGGCGCTGGTCGGCCAGGCGCTGCTGCTGCAGCTGGTACTGCTGGTCATCGGCCTGCTGCACGTCGCGCGTGCGCTGGTCCTGCTGCCGGACGAGCTGCTGGCGGTCGGCGGCCTGCAGGTCGTCGGCCCGCTGCTGCTGCAGCCGCTGGTCGTCGAGGCGCTGCTGCTGCAGCCGCTCCTGCTGGAGCCGGTCCTGCTGCAGGTTCTGCTGCATGTCCCGCGAGGTCGGCGTGCCGGTCGCATTGGCCGTGGCGGCGCTCGTCGCGGTCGCCGTGGTCAGCGTGGTCGGTGTGGCCGGCGCAATCGGTGTGATCGACATGGCAACCTCATTACTCCTTGCAAGATCCTGATAACTCAAAGTTACCACGAACGGGTGACGTCAAACGCCCCGCTCGGCCAGCCCGGCGAGGTTCAGCAGCTGCCGGCGCATCATCACCAGGTCGCCGGCGCACAGCAGCGGGCGGGTGGCGCGCTCCAGGGGGCCGCGCGGGCTCGGGAGGTACAGCTTCCCGATGAGGCGGGACCGCCCGGGCCCCAGCTCCCGGACCAGGTAGCTGATGACGATGTCGCCGAACAGCGCCCGGGCCGGCCGGGTCGCCATGCGGAAGGTGAGCTGCTCGCCGGGGACGAAGGCGATCAGGTCGAAGATCGTCATCCAGCGCTGGCCGGCCGCCAGTTCGTCCACGCCGGGCACGAGCTCGCGGGGGCTGGGGCGGCCGCCGTTGTCGATCCAGTCATAGCTGTACGGCGCCACGCGCAGCTGGCACAGCCAGCGAAACGTCACGGACGCGGGCGCGTGCACGTCCACGGCGCGGAACCAGGCCTCGCGCCCGGGCGCGAGCTCGTCGCCGGCGTAGGCGAGGGCGGTCTCGCCGGGGCGGGTACCCCACACTTTTAGAGACATGTCTCTAAAATTAGCACCGCCGTCTCCTCCGCGAGGTCCTCGGCCCGGGCCGGGATCTCGTGCCCGGCGCGCAGGTGCCGGCGGACCAGGGCCGCCGGCAGGTCGGTGAGCGCGAGCACCACCTTGTCGAAGTCGCCGCCGAGGGCGCGCATCGCGGTCACGGCCCGCCCGTTCATCGCGTCGAGGGCGGCGCGCTCCTCGTCGCTCCAGTGCTCGCGGTCGAAGTCGTCGGCGCGGTACAGCAGGACCGCCGCCTGGTCGGGATGCTCCCGGCACCAGGCCACCACGTGCCGGGCCGCGCGGGCCGGGCGGCCCTCGGCCAGGGCCGCGAAGAACCCGGCCTGGAACCGCTCGACGGTGCGCAGCCACAGCGCGGCGGCCAGCGCGGGGCGCCCGGCGAAGCGGTGGTACACCGACCCGCTCGGCCCGCCCGCCTCCCGCGCCACGGCCGCGACCGTGAGCGCCTTGGGCCCGCCGGTCCCGACCAGTCGCACGGCCGCGTCCAGGAGGCTGTCGGCGTCGTGCCGAGCGGGTCGTCCCATGGTCCCCAACCTACTGACTAGGCTTGACGAAGACCGTGCAGAGACGCCGGTCACGTTCCGGAATCGTTGCTGCCCGCCTCGGTTGGCTCGTAATGTCACGGCGGCAGTCCGACGGAGAGGCACACCCCATGTCCAGCGAGACGGTCCTGCAGGAATCCGACAACCGGCACGCCCCGCCGGCCACGGTGGTGATCTTCGGCGCGTCCGGCGACCTCACCCGGCGCAAGCTGATCCCGGCGATCGAGAGCCTGGCCCGGCACAACCGGCTGACCGAACGGTTCGCGGTCGTGGGCGTGGCCCGCACGCCGATGGACGACCAGCAGTTCATCCACAACGTGCTCGGCGACCGCGGGGTGTCGGGCATGCCGCAGCTGGCCGGCGCGGTGCGGTACATCGCCGGCGGCTACGACGACCCGGAGACCTACAAGAACCTCAGCGCCCTGCTCGACGAGCTCGACGAGCAGCGCGGCACGGGCGGCAACCGCATCTTCTACCTCTCCACCCCGGCCGAGGCGTTCCCGCTGGTCATCAACGGCCTGGCCGGCGCCGGGCTGAACCAGGCCCCGGAGGGCTCCTTCGCCCGCCTGGTCATCGAGAAGCCCTACGGCCACGACGAGCGCAGCGCGAAGGCCCTCGACCAGACGGTGCACGCGTCCTTCGACGAGTCGCAGGTCTTCCGCATCGACCACTACCTGGGCAAGGACACCGTCCAGAACGTGCTCGCGCTGCGCTTCGCCAACTCCATCTTCCAGCCCATCTGGAACCGCACCTGGGTCGACCACGTGCAGATCACCGTGGCCGAGACGCTCGGCGTCGGCACCCGCGGCTCCTTCTACGAGCACGCCGGCGCGGTGCGCGACATCCTGCAGAACCACGTGCTGCAGGTGCTGGCCCTGGCCCTCATGGAGCCGCCGGCGTCGTTCGCGGCCGAGGCGGTGCGCAACGAGAAGGTGAAGCTGCTGCAGGCGATCCGCCTGCCCCGCGGCCGGGACATCGACGACATCGCGGTCCGCGGGCAGTACACCCGCGGCGGCACCCGCGAGGAGCTCATGCCCGGCTACCGCGAGGAGCCCGGCGTCGACCCGCTCTCGCGCACCGAGACCTACGCCGCCCTGCGACTGGACGTGGACAACTGGCGCTGGGCCGGCGTCCCGTTCTACGTACGCACGGGAAAGCGGTTGCCCAGCCGCGTGACCGAGGTCGCCCTGCAGTTCCAGCGCCCGCCGCACCTGCCGATCCCCGACTCGCAGCTCACCGAGCTGCAGCCCGACGCGCTGATCCTGCGCATCCAGCCCGACGAGGGCATCGCCCTGCGCTTCGGCGCCAAGGTGCCGGGCCACTCGTTCCGGGTCCGCTCGGCCAGCATGGACTTCTCCTATGACAAGACCTTCCGGGAGGAGTCCCCGGAGGCGTACGAGCGGCTGCTCCTCGACGCCCTGATCGGCGACACCACGCTGTTCATCCGCTCCGACGAGGTCGAGCAGTGCTGGCGGATCGTCGACCCGATCATCGAGCGCTGGGCCCAGGACACCAGCCCGATCCCGACCTACGAGGCCGCGTCCTGGGGCCCGACCGACGCGAACCGCCTGATCGAGCGCAGCGGGCGCGCCTGGCGCAACACCGTCGCCTGACGACGACTCCCTCCGCAGAAGGCCCGGGCGACGCTTCGCCCGGGCCTTCGCGTATGCACCGTCAGCGTTCTTCGAGCCCGAACGCCTTGGGATTCTCATCGAACTCTCATCCCGCCGGGTGAGGGTGTGGCGGTGAGCGGTGCCCAGGCACGAATCCTCGTCGTCGACGACCAGCCCAACATCGTCGACACTGCTGGCCACCGTGCTGCGCTTCCACGGGTTCGCGGTCGCCACGGCCGGCACCGCGGCCGACGCGCTGCGCCTGGCCGAGCGGGAACGGCCCGACGTCGTCGTGCTCGACGTCATGCTGCCCGACGGCGACGGCCCGCCCCTGATCGCCACCCGGCGCGGCTTCGGCTACGTGCTTTCCGAGGAGGCGGCGTGAGCGGTACGGAACGAAGCGGAGTGGCCGCGAACCGGCAATGCGGGTGGGTATCGCGTCGGTGCCGGAGCGAGTTGGAGGCGGCGGCGTGAGGCGGCAGCTGCTGCCGGGCATGCTCGCGGTCACCGCAGTCGTGCTGCCCACCGCCGGGACCGCCGCGGTGCTCGCCCTGCGCGGCTACCTCCTGGACCGCCTCGACGCCCAGCTCGCCCTGGCCGCCCACCTAGCCCCCTCGCGCATCGAGCAGGCCGGCGTCAACGTACGCGCGCTCATCACCCCGACCGAGTACGTCATCGAACTGCGCCGCACGGACGGCACGACCACGCACTTCGGCGCCGCGACCGGCATCCCCGGATACGTACTGCTCGACCACGCCCCGCCCGCCCCCGCCGGCGGCGGCGTGTCCAAGCCGGTCGACCTCGCCGCCAACACCTACCGCGCCGTGGTCACCCGCACCACCGACGGCTCGACCGTCCTCGTGGCGCTGCCCCTGGGCCCGATGCACGACACCGTCCGCCGCCTGGCCCTCGTCGAGATCGGTACCGGCGCCGCGCCGAGGACGAGGCTCGCCGCATGGCCGCTCTGGTCCCGCTCCTGCGCGCCGTGTCCGACCTGCTCGCCGCCGTCCCCGGCCGCCCCGCGACGCTGGACCTGCCGCCGTCGTGCTCCGACGCGCCCGCATTCGGCCCCGGCGGCTCCGGTGGCCCCGGCGCGCTAGGCGGTCCCGGCGTGCCCGCATTCGGTCCAGGCGGTCCCGGCGGTCCTGGCAGCGCTGGCGGCGCCGGCAGTCCCGCGGCGCCGGACGTGCCGCCGCCGTGCTCCGACGCATCCGCCGTCGGGCCCGGCGTTCCCCGCGGCGCCGCACGTGCCGCCGCCGTGCTCCGACGCATCCGCCGTCGGGCCGGGTGTTCCCGCGGCGCCGCACGTGCCGCCGTCGTGCCAGGTCGTCGGCGACGAGGACGCGGTGCGCCAGGTACTCGCCAACCTCCTCGGCAACGTCCGCGCGCACACCCCGCCGGGCACCCCGGTCACGGTCGCGCTGTCGTGCGCGGGCGGGACGGCGGAGGTGAGCGTGCGCGACGAGGGCCCCGGCATGGAGCCCGACCTGGCCGAGCGCGCCTTCGACCGCTTCGCCCGCGGCCCGGCCGTGCGTGCGGGCGGCGGCAGCGGCCTGGGGCTGTCCATCGTGGCCGAGATCGTCCGGGCCGGCGGGGGCAGTGTGTCCCTGACCTCGGCGCCGGGCGAGGGCACCACGGTCCGCTTCACGATCCCCACCGCCCCGACTGCCCGCACCGCCGCCATCGCCCGCACCGCCACCACCGCGACCGCGACCGCCGCGACCATCGCCACCGCTGGCACCGCCGCGACCGCGACCGCCGCGACCGCCGCCACTGCTGGCACCGCCGCGACCGCCCGCACCGCCCCCACCGCCGCGACCGCCCACACCTCCGGCACCGCCGCCACCGCGCGCCGCGAACGCACCGCCGACGCTCGCCGTGGCCGACACGTGGACCCGTAATGCCTGCAAATCGCATATATCACCCGTCAGGCGAAAAGTCCGATATGTCGTGGCGCGGAGCGCCCGACATATCGTCAGCACCCGAACGACTAGGAGCGCGGTGAAGCGGCTCGGCACCTGGTGCGCCACGCACCCCAGAACCATCCTGGCGGCCTGGCTGCTCGTCGTCGCCGCCCTGGTCACCGGCGTCGCCCTTGCGGCCGCCCGACCGACAACGACGTCACCCTCCCCGGCAGGGACGCCCAGACCGCCCGGGACCTCGTCGGCGCCGGGAACACGCTCGCCGAAGCCCACCAGCTCGTCCTGTGGACCCGCCGGCCGCGGGGCCCTCGGACGCGCGCCTGGCCGAGCTGGGCGACGCCGTCGCCGCGGTGCCGGGCGTCGCCGGTGCCTCCCCGGTGCGGATCTCCGGCGGCGGCGGGGTCGCCGCGCTGCGCGTCACCCCGTCCACCGCGCCGGGCGACCCCGCGACCGCCGGCCTGGTGCGCCGGATTCGGGCCCTGCGGGTGGCCGGGGCGCCGGTGCACGTGGCCACGAAGGCGGACCTCGCCGAGCGCAGCGCGGGCCGGCTGCCGGTGGTCATCGGGCTCGTCGTCGCACTCTCGGCGGTGCTGCTCCTGCTGGCCTTCCGCGCTCCCGTGGTCGCGCTCAAGGCCGCGGTCATGAACCTCGTGTCGATCGGCGCCGCGTACGGCGCACTCACCGCGGTCTTCGCGTGGGGCTGGGGCGTGCGGCTGACCGGGCTCGACGGGCCGCTGCCGATCGAGAGCTAGGTGCCGACGATGCTCTTCGCCCTGCTCTTCGGGCTGTCGATGGACTACGAGGTGTTCCTGCTGACGGCGGTACGCCAGGAATGGCAGCGAACCGGCGACAACACGGCGGCGGTGCGGGCCGGCCTCGCCCGCACCGGCCGGGTCATCACGTCCGCCGCCTGCATCATGGTGGTCGTGTTCGCGAGCTTCACGGCCAACGCCGACCCGATCATCAAGATGTTCGGGCTCGGCATGGCGGTCGCGATCGCCGTGGACGCCACCGTGGTCCGGGGCCTGCTCGTCCCGGCCACGATGGCGCTGCTGGGGCCGGCCAACTGGTGGCGCCCACGGCGGCGGGGAACTACTTCGACGCCGCCTCCAGCCGCGGCAGCAGCTGCATTGCCGTCCGGCGGGCGACGGACAGGTTAGCCTGGTCGCTCGACTCCGAGGAGACGTACACGTCCACGTCCCGCCCGTCCTGCCACACGTAGAGGTGCCCGGCGAGGGAGTACGCGGTGGTGCCGACGCCGATCACCGGCTGGGCCTGCTTGTTGCGGACGTCGAAGTTCTCCCGCGTCTCCAGGCTCACGGTGACCGTGAGCTGGCCCTGGGAGAGCTGCCACTGGCAGTAGCGGCTGGTGGTGCTGGAGCCGCCGTCGTCGGTCATGAGGGTCACCGACTCGCCGGTCAGCGTCTGCACCTCGGCCTTGGACATGAGCTTGCAGATGTCGGGCACCGCGCCGGCCTCCTTGGTGCCGGTCGACGGCTTGGCCGAGCCGCTCGCCTTCGCCGAGGGCTTCGCGGAGGCCGAGGCCGGGGCGGAGGCGACGGCCGCGGCCGACGCCGGGGTGGACGGCTTGGCGGTGGCGGTGCCGGCGTCCTGCTGGCAGCCGGCGAGCCCCAGCGCCCCGAGGGCGGCCGCGGCCAGAACGATGATGCGACGAGTCACGGTGCGCTCCTCAGATCGGTTTGGTACGACCAAAGGTGCGCGATCGCCGCCCCGCCGCACGCACGTATGGTGCGACCTGGCACGTTTTCGTGACCCGGTCAGTCCCACCGGGTCGCGTTGGCCTCCGACAGGGTGCCCGGAGCGTCCAGCACCACGCAGAACGGCAGCCCGGCCGGGTCCCGCATCACCTGCCAGTTCCCGGCCCGCTCGACCCGCGTGGCGCCGAGCGCCTCGAGCCGGGCGACCTCCGCGTCGAGGTCGTCGGTGTGGAAGTCGAGGTGTATCCGGGCCTCGCCGTCGCCGAGCCGCTGGGCGAGCAGCAGCATGTCGTGGTTCGGCAGCCGGGCGCCGTTGAACTCGGGGTATTTGCCGACGACCGGCATCTCGGCCCCGGCCGCGCCGGACCAGAACGCCACGGTGGCGTCGTGGTCGTGCGCGGGCACGTCGACGCAGATCGCGTAGAGCCTACTGAAGTGAGCCACGCCCAGCAGTATGCTCGCGCGATGTCGACCTTCATGGCGGTGGCCGCGGTGGACCTCCCGCGCGCCGCGGACCCCGCCGGGTTCGTGGACGCGCTGAAGCTCCCGCAGGAGCCGGTGCCGTACTGGATCCGCCCGCAGGGCTCGGCGCACACGCGCGTGTCGCTCTACGCGGACGGGGGCAACACCTGGCTCGCCGAGGCCATCGCGGACGCCCCGGACTGGGAGCGGGCGATCATCGCGCTGGACCACGACGAGTACGGCGGCGAGCATTTAATCCTGTCCAGAGTGGACGGTGTGGTGTCCCGGGTCCAGCACGTGTTCCTGCACTGGGACGGCGAACCGGGTCCCGATTTCGACGAGGTCGCGCTGCCTCGGCTGCTCCCGGCGCCGACCGCCGACGGCATGCTGAACACGCCCGCGTCCTGGGCCGCGGTGGCCGCCCTCTACGGTGCCGACCCCGCGGCCGTCGAGCGGGCCGGGCGCGCCGCCGCCGAGGCCCACGAGGAGCTCGGCACCATCTTCACGCCGTTCGAGGGGTTCTGGGACGCCGTCGGCGCCGAGTACCCGCTCGAGCTCGACGGCGAGATCGACGGGATCATCCTTCCCTGACCGGCGACGCTTCGGCGCTCAGCGCTCTCTGACCGGCGACGCCTTGGCGGTCAGCGCTCCGTGACCAGCGACGCCTTGGCGGTTAGCGCTCTTTGACCAGCGACGCCTCGGCGATGAGCGCGACCAGGCGGTCGAGCACGCCCGGGGCAAGGTGGTGCGACATGCCCGCGATCTCCACGTGCCGCGCGCCCGGGATCGCCGTCGCCGTGGCGCGCCCGCCGCTCGGGTGCACCATGCGGTCCACGTCGCCGTGGATGACGAGGGTCGGGGCCGTGATCGTGCGCAGGGCGGCGGTACGGTCGCCCGAGGCCTGGATGGCGCCGATCTGCCGCGCGACCCCCGCCGCGCGGGCCGGTCCGCCGCCCCGGTCCCACACCCCGGCCGCCCAGGCACGCTCCTGCGCATCGTCGTACGGGAACGTCCGCGACCCGATGTGATCCAGCATCTCTAGGTGCCGTCCCACCCACTCCTCGCGGGTGCGGGCGGCGCGGCGGGCCATGCGCAGCAGCGTCGAGCGGGCCGGCTGCCCGATGCCCCGCGCGCCGGTGGTCGAGAAGATCGACGTGAGGCTGGCGACGCGGTCCGGATGGGTCGCGGCCAGCGCCTGCCCGATCATCCCGCCCATCGACATGCCGACCACGTGGGCCCGCTCGATCCCGAGGTACCCGAGCAGCCCGGCGGCGTCGCCGGCCATGTCCTCGAGGCGGTACGCGCCGGGCAGCGGCCGCGCGACGAGCTGGCGCAGCTTGCCCGGCGGGCGGGCGTCGACGCGGGTCGAGCGCCCGGCGTCACGGTTGTCGAAGCGGACCACCCGGAAGCCGCGCGCGGTCAGGCCGTCGAGCAGCGGGCGGGGCCACGAGGTCAGGTCGAGGCCCAGGCCGGCGATGAGCAGGAGCGGTGCGCCCTGCGGGTCCCCCTCGGCGCGGTAGCACACCCGCACGCCGCCCGGCAGGTCGCAGAACTCGTCGTCGATCACACCCGGCAGTCTCGCGCGTTTTCCTGCCCGGCCCAAGATGCCGTACGGGTCCGTACGAGGGGTGAATTCGAACGTGTGTTCGAGTATCGTGGGGGGAGGTTCGGTCGTTGCCTCAACAGGGTGGGGGTGGTGGCGATGACGTCGGACGATGACCAGGGCTGGGCGGTGCGCCTCGATTGGCCGGTCGCGCGCCGGGGCGGTGTGCGGCACGAGTTCACACAGTTCACACCGAGCCTGCGGCGGGCTCTGCGCCGGGCGGTCGGCACCAGGCGCTACTGGGCCACGGGCCCGGTGCGCCCGCTGGCGGTGACGGTGGTGCCGATCGGCCGGGCGGAGTTTGACGCGCACGGCCGCGAATGCGCCTCGCTCACGTGCCCGACCATGGCCCCGCTCCTGGGAATGGCCGCCGTGGCCCCGGCCCCGTTGCCGTGACCGTGGCCGCCGTGGCTCCGGCGCCGTGACCGTGACCGTGACCGCCGTGGCTCCGCGCCATGACCGCCGTGGCTCCGGCTCCGTTGTCGTGACCGCCGCGCGCGACGGCTCATCGCGGCGGGTTGCGTCCGGCGGCGGCGATCGGGTCCGTTGTCGTGGGTGGCCGCCCATTGGCCGGCGCCTTTGGGTGCCTCCTGCCGCCCAATCGACCTTTGCGCCCCACGCGTGAACGGTTCGCGATGTGTCGTTTGCTTCTGGACCGCTCTGTCGTGGGACTGGCTTTCCGTGATTCGGTTTGAACCGTGTCGACTTCTTCGGTCGGCATCAGTGCGAATCTCCGGGATGGCGGGTGGCGTTCTCGGTGCCCGGAGAATGGGGTGAAGAATCGGCGTTCCGGATGTGCGCCATTTGACATTATGCTGTTCGGGGCGGTGATTCGCGCTCGGTCCTGGGATAATGGAGAGTATGGGGCAGCTACAATTGTTTACCAAGGACGAATTGGCTGCCATGCGTGACCGGACCAGGTCGCGTCGTTATTCTCCGGCGAATGAGCAGTTCCGTCGGGAACATGCTCGGCATCGAGTTTGGGGTCTGGCTCAACGGCACGCCGAAAAGCTGCGCCGCGCACACGCTGACACCCCGCCTTCCGTCGGCGAACGCCCGGACGGATTGGGCTCGGACGGATTGCCGCCATCGCCATCGCCATCGCCATCGCCATCGCCATCGCCATCGCCGTCGCCGTCGCCGTCGCCGTCGCCGTCGCCGTCGCCATCGCCATCGCCATCGCCTGAGCGGGTTGAACGGGTTGAACGGGTTGAACATCCTGCGGGTGGCAGCGTGGCGCACGCCGGTGACCCCACGCAGGGCGAGCCCGGTCGGACCGCGCAGCCTGGCCCCACGCCGAAGCGTCGCGACACCCGCGCGCCAATGGCGCTCCGGCCCGCTGGTGCCGTAACACGCGCAACAGCGACCCGCACTACGGGGCCGGCGCCGCGCCCGCGTCGCCGCCCGGCAAGACCGCCCGCGACATCAGCCGACGGCAATCCGCACGGGCCGCCAGTGGCCCGCGCGACCTGGTGCCGAGTACACCGCCGGGCTCATTGCCGCGCTTCGCGCGAGTCCGGGCAGGCACGGACGGGCTACCACACTCCTGGACACGGCACCGGAAGCACACTCCTGGACATGGAACCGGAAGCGAGACGTCGAGCGTACGTCGGAGCCGCGGGGGCTTCGGTAGGTTTGGCTGGTGAGCGTCGAGGATGCGAGCGCCAGGCTGCGGCGGTTCCTGCCGGTCAACGTCACCTACGTGCGGCAGGCCGATGGGTACGAGGTGTTCACGTCCTCGGGCGTGCGGTTCACGATCGGGGCCGGGCAGAGCGAGGACGGGCTGGAGCTGGCTCGGGCGGCCGTGCGTGAGCGCCTCGGTGAGACGCCGGTCGGGGCGGAATACGTCGACCCCGGCCTCGATCTCGTCGAGTGGCGGGGGCTGTGGTTCGAGCCGTATGCCGACCGGTACGGGCTCGACGATCCGACGCCCGCGCAGCGGGAGCGGCTGGAGGCGTGCGCCGAGGCGTATCGCGGCGGGTCGGCAACGGTCGACGTGTCGGCCAACGTCGTGCGGGTGGTGCCGGCCACGCGGGAGCAGCTCGAGGTGGCGCGGGCGGTGCCGGTTCCCGACGGGTTCGTGCGGGTGGCCAAGGAGCTGACCGGCCTGGACGACGCGGTGGGGGTCATCCATCTCGTGCTCAAGGAGCGCTGGGAGCTCGATCGCCCGGACTGAGGCGTCGGCGGGGTCGTTTCGTGCTCGAGGGGCGCTGGGAGCTCGATCGCCCGACTGAGGCGCCCGCGGGCGGCTCGGTTGTTGGCGCTTCGGCTGCTCCGTGCCGGTCAGCGTGCGGTACGCCCGGAAGTATCCGAGCAGGGCCGCGGCCGATCGTCAGGCCGGCCAGGCCCAGTGCCGCGACGATGACGGCGGCGCGGCGCTGCCCGGGTCCAGGTCACCGATCCGGCGCGCGGTCAGCCCCGTGAGCGCGCCGGGGTTCGGCGCGGGGTGGGGTCGTGCGGCGGGTAGCAGAGCGTGACGGCGATGTCCGGCAGGCCCAGATCGCCGCGCACGACCTCGATGAACTGCTCGGCGGCGTGCTCGGCCGGCGACCGGGCGACCCGCCAGTCGTCCCAGGTGTAGCGCTTGAGCCGTGCGACGCTCGCGAGCTTGTTGACCTCCAGGTCGACCTCGTGGGCCGCGGTGGCGACGGCCGGCGAGCCGTGGAACCACACGGCGACCACGGACTGGTTGAAGTCGACGCCCAGATCGAGTGCGCGCGCCAGCGCCTCGTGCGACTCCGGCGTGTCCGGCTCCAGCAGCGCGAGGGCCCGGTACGCCTCGCGGGAGGCGTAGTACGCCCGGATGAACTGCTCGTAGACGCGTATCCGCTGGTCGCGCTGCCAGCGGCGCCCCTCGACGCGGCCGTCCCAGAAACGGCCGACGATGAGGCCGAGCAGGGCGGTGGCGGCGGCGATGATCGCAGACTGCATGACGAGCCTCCTCTGCCGGAACCACAGTGTCGCAACGAGCCGCAACGGCCGCCGGCAGGCCGGTCAGGGGCGGGCGGCCTGCACGACCCAGGAGTCGCGGCGCGGGTGGTGCTCCAGCGCGATCCGGCCCGTCGCCCACAGCAGGGCCCGGCCCGCGTCCGGGTCCACCGACGGCGGGACGGAGGGGAACAGCCGGGCCAGTACCGCCGCCGCCAGGTGCGGGGGAGGGCTCCAGCTCAGGCCGAGGCCCTGGGCGATGTCCCACGTGTGCACGAGGATCTCGTTCACGCCCATCGCCGCGAAGGCCGTCCGGTCCGCCGGGCCCCAGTGCCAGGCGGTCGCGTCCGGGCCGGCCGCGTCGAGCTCCAGGGTGAGCAGGCGGGCGCACGAGGCGATGATCCGCAGGACCGTCCGCGGGTCGGTGCCGGGGTGGACGACGAGGTCCAGGGGGAGGTAGGCGGCCTCGGCGCGGGCCGCGAGCTGGGTCGCGTACGCGGTCAGGTCGTGCGCGATGTGCTCGGCCGTGGCCAGGCACGTCCACTCCACCACGCCCGCCCGGGCCGACCAGGCCGCCGGGGTCGTGGCGGGTTCGCGTAGCAGGGTCAGGGACTCGTCGAGCGCGCGCCGGACATCTGCGCTGTCCATGAGGGCACGGTATCGGCGGCGGGCAGCGGGCGCACCTCGTCCGCGGTCAGCGGGATCGGGCCGCGGAACTGGCGGGCCACCGCCGTGAACCAGCCCAGGTGGATCTCGTCCCGGTCGGCCACGAACGCGGCGCGCAGCTCGTGCCAGCGCAGGCCGGGGTGGCGGTGGTGCACGTTGTGCAGGTTGAACGCGAGCACGAAGTACTCCAGGGCCCGCGGCAGGGCCAGGTTCATCGCGTCGAGCGGGCGCTCCAGGCGGGTGCGGTAGTGGTACGCGTTGTCGGCCAGGGACACGATCAGGGCCCGGGCGCCGACCGCGCTCCACAGCATCCAGCAGTGCCCGCCCCAGGCCAGGGACGAGCCGGTGTACGTCACGATGACCGCGATCGCCTCCACGCGGAACCTGCGCAGGCTGTCGCGGCGCGCGACGCGCTCGAAGAGCAGGCCGGTCACCGAGTCCAGGGAGTCGGTCCGGTGCACCAGCAGCCGCCAGCCCGGGCGCGGCAGGAGGACGAGCAGCACCGACAGGAGCTCGGCCACGTACAGGCCGCCGAGCAGCCTCGGGTAGTACGTCCGCGCCGCCGTCAACCACGAGGACTTCGCGGGGTCGTAGACCTCGGTGCGCTCGCGCTGGGTGCGGCTGTAGCGGTGATGCAGCAGGTGACCGGCCTTGAGCAGCGTGAACGGGCCTCCGTAGCCGACCGCGAGCAGACGGCCCAGGCGATCGTTCCACGCCCGGTTCCGCAGCAGCGTGCCGTGGATGGCCTCGTGGATGAGCGACCACAGCGGGATCGTGGTGAGCGCGATCGGTGCGAGCAGCCAGGCCCAGCGCGGGTCGAGCGGCAGGAGCACCAGGGGGAGCACGACGAGTTGCAGCAGCAGGGCGGCGAGCGCTGTCCCCACCAGCGCGATCGCCAGCACAGACTGACGGCGGACCATGTTCGCACGCTAACTCGGCCAAGGAAACGGCCGAGTGTCCGCCTCGCGAAGACTTGGGTGGCACCATGGCCGGGTGCTGTTGGAGATCATCGCCCTGGACGCCGCCGATGCCCGGGCCGCCCAGGACGGCGGGGCGGACCGCGTCGAGCTGGTCAGCGACATGGCCGCCGACGGGCTCAGCCCCGCCCCGGCGACGGTCGAGGCGGTGCGGGCCGCGGTGTCGATCCCGGTCCGGGTGATGCTGCGCACGACGCCGGGGTTCGCGGCCGACGTACCGTCGCTGCGAACCACCCTCCGGCAGTTGCGCGCGGCCGGGGCGGCCGAGTTCGTGCTCGGCTTCCTCGACGCCGGCGGCGCGGTGGACCGGGCGGCGCTCGAGGCGCTGCTGGACGGCTTCCCGTGGACGTTTCACCGGGCTATCGACCACGCCGCCGACCGGGCCGCGGCCTGGCGGGCGCTGGCCGGTCTGCCCGGCCTGACCTCGGTGCTGACGGCCGGTGGGCCGGGCGGGATGAACGCGGGGCTGCCCGGCCTCCTGGCGGACGCGCCGGTCCATCGGAGCCTGCTGCTGGCCGGGGGCGGCCTTCGGGAGTCGCACATACCCGCGCTTCGGCAAGCCGGAATCCGCGCGTTCCACTCGGGCACCGCGGTACGCCCCGGCGGCCGCTGGGCCGCCCCCGTCGCACCGCGACTCGTCGAACGGCTGCGTCAGGCGCTCGGCCCGGCGTAGGAGTCGCGAGGCGCGGCGGACCCGTGCCGAGCTCCGCCCGCCGGTGCCGTCCTGCCGGCCGCCGGGAGCTCGACACGGGTTCACCGGTCGCTCAGAGGGACCAGTTCTGGTTGGCGCCGCCGCCGCAGGTCCAGATCTGCAGCCGGGTGCCGTTGGCCGAGCTGGGGCCGGTCGCGTCCAGGCACTTGCCCGAGCCCACGTTGACCAGCGTCTGGCCCGTGCGCGTCCACTTCTGGGCGTTGGTGCCGTTGCAGTCGTACAGCTGCACCTTGGTCCCGTTCGCGGTGCCCGCCGCCGCCACGTCCATGCACTTGCCGAGCGCCCGCAGGGTGCCGTCCGAGGCGCGGGTCCACTTCTGGGCGGTCGTGCCGTTGCAGTCGTAGAGCTGCACCGCCGTACCGTTGGCGGAACTCGCACCGGCGACGTCCACGCACTTGCCGCCGTAGCCGACGATCTGCCCCGCGGTGCCCGTCGGGCCCGTGGTCGGCGTCGTCGGGCCGCCGGTCGGCGAGGTGCCGAGCCACGCGTTCGCGGCCGAGGAGCCGGTGCTGTCGATCGCGGTGTTGCTCTCCACGGGGCTGGGCACCGAGGACGGGAAGACGATGAACGTCACCGGGCCGGCGGTGCCGCCGGTGGCCGGGTTCGGGTCGATGCCGAGCGCGGTGGCCAGGGCGTAGGAGCCCTCGCCGATGATGTTGTCCGGGCCCTCGTCGGCGAAGACCGCGTACGCGACCTGGTTGTTGTAGACGACCGCGGCCACGGCCCCGGGCCGGATGCCGTTCGCGCCGTAGTCGAAGCGCGAGCTGGGCAGCGGGATCACGTAGTAGCGCGTGACGTCCGAGGTGAAGTACGAGCCGTTCGACGTGGTGAACGAGGTCTGGGCCTGGTACCACGGGTCGGTCGAGGCGTTGCAGTGCGACGTGCCGATGCCGTCGCAGTCGATGTCCATGTCGGCGGTCCAGAAGTAGGCCGAGCCGCTTTTGCAGATCGCGACGGTGGCCGCACCGCCGTCGTCGGTTGCGTACTTGCCGTTGGACACCTGGTTGCAGGTCTGGGTGCGGGCCAGCAGCTGGCTCGCGGTCGGGCCGGCGGCGAGCGCGGCCTTGTTCGTCTGGGCGAGGGCGTACGCGGTCGTCGCGGTGAACGAGAGCACGACGGCCGCGAGGGCGATGAGGGGCAGGCGGTACCGCTTCACGAGCAGGCTCCTAGGAAGACTGACGGGTCTCCCAACGGCACGTTGCGGACGTGTTGGTGAGCCGAAGGTTGCGGATAGGAAACCTTATTGACAGATATGTGTCAATAGTTGCTCGGGTGGCAGGAGCGCCCGCGCCGCGTCCAGGTCACCGGCCCGGACCAGCTCGTGGACCCGGTGCGCCAGGCCGGTGACGTCGGTGATCGAGACCGTCCACTCGTCGGCGTACCGCCGCACCGCCTCGCCGCTCAGCCCGAGCTGCAGCGACCGGGTGCCCGGGACCGCCCGCAGGTGCAGGTCGCGCTCCGGGTCCCACTGCACCCGCACCGGGCTGGCCTTGAGCTGCCGCTTCCAGGACGCCGCGCTCTCGTGCACGTCAGGGTCGTAGTGGCTCAGCACCGCCTGCTCCAACGCCCACGCGAAACCGTCGCGCCGGATCTCGACCGCGAGGACGTGCTCCTGGCCTTCCTTGCCGGCCCAGCCGCTGCGGTACATCATCCAGAGGAACGACGGCTTGATCCACGTCATGCGATCGCGCCGGAACGGTCCCGTGAACCGCCCGGCGGCGACGGCGGCCGACGCGATCGCGGCGTTGTACGCCTGGTAGACGGTGATCGTCGTCGCGGTGTGGACCGCCCGGATCTGCCGCGTCGGGGTCACTGTCCGGCTTCCCGGGCGGCGATGGCGGCCTGGATGCGGCGCAGCGTGCGCAGGGCCTTCTTCGCCGCGGCCCGCACCTCGCCGTCGAACACCGTCGTGCCCCGGTCCTCGGCCTGCAACCGCTGCAGGGTCGCCGCGACCCGCTCGTCGCCGGTGGAGCCCAGCGCCACCGCGGCCCAGTAGCGGCGGTTCGGGTCCGGGTCGTCCGCGGCCGCGATCAGCCGCGGGACGACCTCCGGCGCGAAGGCGGCCAGGGCGCTGGCGATGTGGCCGATCCGCGGGAAGCGGCGGTGCTCGAACTCGTGCCACAGCGCGTCGAGGGCCTCCGGGCCGCCGATGTCCGCGAGCGCCTCCGCGGCCCGCAGCCGCACCCAGTCGACGCCGTCGCCGAGCAGCGGGCGCAGCGCGGGCACGACGGACGCGTCGCCGAGCCGGCCCAGGGCCCGCAGCGCCTCCTCCACGACCTTCCACTGCGGGTGGTCGAGCAGGCCGACCAGCGCCGGCACGGCCTCCCGCACCCCCATGGCCGCACAGCCCATCGCCGCCCAGGCCTGGCAGTTGTACCGGGTGTCGCCGAGCGCCGCGAGCAGCGGCTCCCGCAACTCGCCGGGCGGGGTGTGCGCGGCGATCACGTCGGCGTGGTTCATCGCCCGGGTGTACAGCGAGCGGTGGTAGTCGGCGTAGTCGCGCACGAGCGCCTGCAGCGCGGCGACCGCGGCCGGGTCGCCGAAGTCGTGCGCCCGCTCCAGGAGCCGGTAGAGGTGCTCCTCGCGGGTGTCGAGGTCGCCGTCGCGCAGGACATTCGCGGTCATTCGAGCGATACTAGGCCGTCCCGCCTCGTCGGCGAGCCGGTCGGCCTGCGGGCGCGGGCACTCCGGCATGCTGTGCGGTGTGGACAACACCCGCCCCTTCACCCTCTCGGACCTGCCGGCCGTCGCCGGCGACGTCGCCGCGCGCCTGATCGACGCCGGGTTCACCGAGGCACCGCACCTGCGCCAGGCCCTCGCGCTCGCCGAGGAGGCCGGCGAGTTCGTCGGCGCCGTCCGGCGGCACTACGGGATGGCCCGCCGCACCGGCTCCCGCGAGGACATCGAGGCCGAGCTCGCGGACGTGGTCATCACCGCCTTCGTGACCGCCCACACGATGGGCATCGACCTCGAGCGGGCGGTGGGGCAGAAGCTCGGCGTGGTGTACACCCGCGGCTGGCGGGAGGAGCGATGAGCTGGCTGGAGATCGTCGGCTGGGCGGGCTCGGCCCTGCTCGTGTGGTCCCTGCTGCAGCGGCGCCTGCTGCGGCTGCGGCTGTTCAACCTGGTCGGCTCGCTGGTCCTGATCGGCTACAACGCCGGGGTCCGCGTCTGGCCGATGGTCGGCCTGAACCTCACGCTCGCGATCATCAACGTCTGGCAGCTGTACTCCCTGCTGCGCACCCGCCACGACGAGCGCATCTACCAGGTGGTGCAGGTCGCCACCGACGACAACTTCCTGGCCCACGTGCTGCGCGTGCACTGGGCCGACATCGCCCGCTTCAACCCCGACTTCCGCTTCGACGACGACGGGCACCGCCTCGCCTTCCTCACCCTCAACGCCGACGAGATCGTCGGGGTCCTCATGCTCCGCCCGTCGCCGCAGGACCCGCAGGTCGCGCAGGTGGAGCTGGACTACGTGACGCGGCGGTACCGCGATCTGTCGCCGGGCGAGTTCGTCTTCCGGCAGAGCGGGCAGCTCACCGCGCACGGCTTCCGGCGCGTGCTCACCCCGCCCGGGATGGTCGCCCCGTACTACTCCCGCCTCGGGTTCGAGCGCACCGGTGACCGGTACGAGCTCGACCTGACCCGGAGTTTTGATTAGCTCTGCTAACGAGGTATATTTCGGGAGTGGATCGTGAAGGGCTGGCCGATGCGCTGGCGTCGCAGCTCAACGGCGTGCGCCGGGTGCTGCGCCGCCGCCTGCGGGCCGGCCTCGCGGTCCCCGCGCTGACCGGCAGCCAGGTCGAGCTGCTGCGGCTGGTCGAGTCCGCGCCGGGCACCGGCGTCTCGGCCGCGGCCGCGCAGCTCCACCTCGCCGGGAACTCGGTCAGCACCCTGGTCAACCACCTCACCGAGGCCGGGCTGCTGCGCCGCGAGCAGGACCCGGCCGACCGCCGCTCGGTGCGGCTCTTTCTCACCGACGCCGCGGCCGCCCGGCTCAACGCCTGGCGCGAGGCCCGGATCTCGCTGCTCGCCACGGCGCTGGACGACCTCGACGAGGACGAGCGGCTGGCCCTGACGGCGGCGGTGCCGGCCCTGAGCCGCCTGGCCTTCGTCCTCGCCGAGCAGGGGAGTGCCCATGAACCCGGCCGTTGAGATCGAGGGACTGCGGCACCGCTTCAAGGAGACCCTGGCCGTCGACGACCTCTCGCTGAGCGTCCAGCCGGCCGAGATCTTCGGGCTCCTCGGCCCGAACGGCGCCGGGAAGACGACCACGATCCGGGTGCTCACCACGCTGCTGCCCCCACAGGCCGGCCGCGCCGAGGTCTTCGGGCTCGACGTGCGCCGCAACCGGATGGCGGTGCGGCGGCTCATCGGCTACGTCCCGCAGGCGCTCTCGGCCGACGCCGGGCTCAGCGGGCGCGAGAACGTCGCCCTGTTCGCGCGGCTGTTCGACGTACCGCGAGCCGAGCGCCGGGCCCGCGCTGACGCCGCGATCGAGGCGATGGGCCTGGCCGAGGCCGCGGACCGCCCGGCCGGCACCTACTCCGGCGGCATGATCCGCCGCCTCGAGCTCGCCCAGGCCCTCGTCAGCGCGCCGCGGCTGCTCGTGCTCGACGAGCCCACGATCGGCCTCGACCCCGTCGCCCGGGCCGGCGTGTGGGAGCGCATCACCCAGGTGCGGGCCGAGACCGGCATGACCGTGCTCGTGACCACGCACTACATGGAGGAGGCCGAGGAGTTCTGCGACCGGGTCGCGCTCATGCACCGCGGCCGGATCCGGGCGCTCGGCTCGCCCGCGGAGCTGATCGCCTCCGCCGACGGGGACTCGCTGGACGACGTTTTCAGGCAGTACACCGGAGATGATCTGGACGCAGGGGGGTTCAGCGATGTCCGTGCGACTCGCCGCACCGCACGCCGTCTCGGCTGACGCCGGGCGCACGAACCCGGTGCGGGTCCTCGCGACCCGGATCGCCGCGATGTGCCTGGTCGAGCTGCAGAAGCTGCGCCGCGACCGCACCGAGGTGATCACCCGGGCCATCCAGCCCGCCCTGTGGCTGATCATCTTCGGCCAGACGTTCACCCACCTGCGCGCCATCCCCACGGGCGGGCTGCCGTACCTCGACTTCCTCGCCCCGGGCATCCTGGCCCAGTCGGCCCTGTTCGTGTCGATCTTCTACGGCATCCACATCATCTGGGAGCGCGACGCCGGCGTCCTGGCCAAGCTCATGGTGACCCCGACGCCGCGGGCCGCCCTGGTCACGGGCAAGGCGTTCGCGGCCGGCATCCGCGCGCTCGTCCAGGCTGTGGTGGTGCTCGTGCTGGCCGCGATCCTGGGCGTGTCCCTGACCGGCAACCCGCTGAAGCTCCTCGGCACCGCGGTGGTGCTGCTGCTCGGCTCGGCGTTCTTCTGCTGCCTGTCGATCACCCTGGCGGGCCTGGTCCTGAAGCGGGACCGGATGATGGGCATCGGCCAGGCGATCATGATGCCCCTGTTCTTCGCGTCCAACGCGCTCTACCCGGTCTCGGCGATGCCCGGCTGGCTGCGGGTGCTCAACCACGTGAACCCGCTCAGCTACGAGGTCGACGCGCTGCGGGGCCTGCTCATCGGCACCCCCGCCCGCCTCCTGCTGGACTTCGGCGTGCTGGTCGGCGCGGTGGCGGTCGCGGTGTTCGCGGCCTCGGCGATCCTCGGGCGCCTGACTCGTTGACATTTGCCCCCGTGTCACAAAAGGGTGATCTCCACGCGCTGTCACGGCAAGCCGGTGATGGCCTACGATGCGTACTCATGGCAGATGGCGTCGGCGACGAGCAGGCCGGCTGGTCGGACCGGATCGACACGACCGCGGCACACCCCGCCCGGCGGTACAACTATTGGCTGGGCGGCAAGGACAACTTCGCCGCCGACCGCGAGTCCGGCGAGGCGATCGCGCGGGTCTACCCGGCGATCCGCACCACTGCCCTGGAGAACCGCTACTTTCTGCAACGCGCGGTGCGCTTCCTGGCCGGCGAGGCGAACATCCGGCAGTTCCTCGACATCGGCACCGGCATCCCGACCGCGAACAACACCCACGAGGTGGCGCAGAGCGTCGCCCCGGACTCGCGGATCGTCTACGTCGACAACGACCCGATCGTGCTGACGCACGCCCGGGCGCTGCTGACGAGCACGCCGGAGGGCAAGACGGCGTACATCGACGCGGACCTGCGCGACCCGGGCACCATCCTCGCGGACGAGAGCCTGCGCAAGACCCTCGACTTCGACCAGCCGGTCGCGCTGATGCTGATCGCGATCGTGCACTTCCTGTTCGACGAGGACAAGCCGTACGAGATCGTGCGGTCCCTGGTGGACGCGCTGCCGTCGGGCAGCTACGTGGTGATGACGCACGGCACCGCGGACCTGAACGACCCGGCCGCGCGGGACTACGCGCTGCGCGAGATCAAGGCGGGCCGCCTGAAGGTCGACGCCATGCCGCGCAGCCTCGACGAGGTGGCGCAGTTCTTCACGGGTCTGGAGATCGTGGAGCCGGGCATCGTTCCGGTTACGGGCTGGCGCAACCCCATTCCGGAGGAGGACCGTCCACCACTGGTCGACACGGCCATGTACTGCGTGGTCGCGCGGAAGCCCTAAGTAATTTTGACCTTACTCATCGTGTTCGCTAGCGAGATCAGTTTGAATGCGTGTGGTAGGGTCTAAATGAACGGAACGGCACCCAGGTCCCAGGTGTGTGGGGTTTCGCGCGGCTCCTTGATTCTTCTTGCGCTGGCCTGACTTTTTGGGCTTGCAGCGTCCGCCGGACGGGCGGGCTGTGGTGGCTCGGCGTTGTGCGACGGACCCGTGGCGCCCGTCGCCTGTCGGTGTGGGCGGTGAAGCGATAGCGCGGCCGGCGGCTCGTGGCCCGCGTGGCGATGGGGCGACCTGCGGCGTGTGGATCGTGGGGTGCTGAGCCCGGCGGCGGGCGAGGCTCGTGGCTCGGCGACGCGGCGGGGTGGCCCGCGCTGGCCCGGTGAAGTGGCCTGCGTGGTGGGTGGGTTGACGTGCGGCGCGGGGTCCGTGGGTGGTGAGGCGGCGAGCGCGGTTCGTGGCCCGGCGGGGGTGGTGGGGCGACGGAGCGGCCGGTGGTCGGTGGCGGCTCTGGGGCGGTGGGGCGACCTGCGGCCTGGCGTCAGACCAGCGTGCGCCGCGGTCGGATGCCAGCCTCGGCGCGTGCCGGGACCCGCGCCCGGCGCACGCGGTCGCCGCCGGCCCTGACCGCTCGCTGTTGTTTGGCACCGAAAGATCGCCGCAGCCCGCAGCCCGCAGCCCGCAGCCCGCAGCCCACGACCCGCGCGGTCCACGACTCGCGATCCGCGACCCACGGCCCGCGACCCACGGCCCGCAGCCCACGGCCCGCAGCCCACGACGTGCAGCCCACGACGCGCAGCCCGCGACGCGCAGCCCGCGACCGCCGCCCGCACCGCAGCCGTGCAGCTCGCGCCCGTCGCCCGGTTGACACAGGCCTGGGCGCGCTGCTCAACCTCGGTCGCCACACGGCTGCGATGTGAGCCGTCGCCGTTGTCGTCGCCCGGCGTCGGGGGCGAGCGAGCAGTGCCGTTCACGGGGCCCAGCCGCCGCGATCAAGACTCGTCGCAAGGGGCGAAATGTCAGTATTTGCGGCTAGGCGGGAGCGGCCGCCGGGCCCGTTGAGCCGCGCACGGTCAAGTGGACCGGCAGCATGACCTGCTGGCGAGTCGTCGGTGAAGGAGCCGAGGTCCGGTCGAGCCGCGACAGCAGCATCGACACCGCCACGCGACCGGCCTGCTCGATCGGGGCCGTCAACGTCGTCAATGGTGGATGGCAGAAGTCCGCGCCGAAGATGTCGTCGCACCCGACCACGCTGATGTCCTCCGGCACACGCACGTGCCGCTCGCGCAGGCGCTGCAGAATGCCGATCGCCAGCAGGTCGTTGAAGACGATGCACGCCGTCGCGCCGGTGTTCAGGACCGCGTCCGCCGCGGCCGGGCCCGAGCCGCGGCCCGACGGGAACGGGCCCACCCGCGTGAAGGTCAGGCGATGGCGCGCCGCCACCTCGCGCATGGCGTGCCAGCGGGCCTCGTTGGGCCAGGAGCGCTGCGGGCCCGAGACGTAGGCGATGTCCCGGTGGCCCAGGGAGAGCAGGTGCTCCGCCGCCTGGCCGATGCCCGCCGGGGTGTCGATGATCGCGCTCGGGACGCCGCGCACGTTGCGGTTGATCGTCACCAGCGGGATCTCGCCGGCCAGGCGGGCCAGCTCGCGGTCCGGGAGGCGGGACGCGGCCAGGATCGCGCCGTCCAGGGAGCGGCGCATCTTGTGCAGCATCTCGGCCTCCAGCTCGCCGGAGTCCTCGGTGTCGATCAGCAGCTGGGCGTAGCCGGCCGCCTTCAGCTGCTGCTGGGTGCCCCGGATCACGCCGAAGTAGAACGGGTTGGTCACGTCCGAGACCAGCACCGCGATGGCGCGCGTCCGGCCCGAGGACAGGGCGCGCGCGGGGGAGCTGGGGACGTAGCGCAGCTCGCGGGCCGCGGCCTCGATGCGCTCCCGCGTCACGGCGTTCACCCGGCCCGGGTTGTTCAGGGCGCGCGAGACCGTGGACGCGGCGACCCCCGCCGCCGCGGCGATGTCGTTGATCGTCACGGGGCGGTCGCGGCCGGAGGGGCGGGGCATGCCCGACAGCGAAGCAGATTTGGCAAAAGATGGCAAACGATTGCCACCCCTTCAGCAGCGTTGATAGCGTCCGCAACCATCGATCCGCCACTCGAAAAAACGCCCCCATAGCAAGCGACGAGGAGTGGACACCCCCCATGAATCGCATGAAGCTCATGTCCGTCGGACTGGCCGCGGCCGTCCTGCTCGCGGCGTGCGGCAACGACAGCAAGGACACCGCGACCGGCGACGGCAAGCTGGACGGTGCCGGAAAGACGATCAACGTGCTGGTGCAGGCCAACACCATCTACCCGCAGCAGCAGAAGCAGTGGTTCACCGACACCAGCGCCGCGTTCAAGGCCCAGACCGGCGCCGAGGTCAAGTTCGAGACGTTCGCGTCCGCCAACGACGAGCTCACCAAGATCCAGACGTCGGTCGTTTCCGGGCAGGGACCCGACGTGTACTCCCTGGGCACGACCTTCACCCCGACCGCCTACGCCACCGGCGCCTTCCTCGAGCTCGGCGACGCCGACTGGCAGAAGGTCGGCGGCAAGGACAACTTCGTCCCCGCCGCGCTCGGCATCTCCGGCCCGGACGCGCAGCACCAGGTCGGCATCCCGTTCACGAGCCGCCCGTTCGTGATGGCGTACAACACCGACCTGCTCAAGGCCGCCGGCATCGACAAGCCCGCCGACAGCTGGGACGGGCTGCGCGAGCAGGCGAAGAAGCTCACGAGCGGCGGCACCTACGGCATGGCGGTCGCCTACGCCGACGGCTTCGACCCGTGGAAGTTCATCTGGGCGATGTCCGTCCAGGCCGGCAACCCGCTCGTGGCCGGCAAGAAGGCATCGCTGGACGACCCGGCGACGGTCAAGGCCTACCAGACCTACCTCGGCTGGCTCGCCGCCGACAAGGTCGTCGACCCGGCCGCCGTCGGCTGGAAGAACGCCCAGGCCATCGCCGAGTTCGGCGCGGGCAAGGCCGCGTTCCTGCCGATGGTCTCGGCCACGTCCAAGGTGACGCTGGACAAGTCGCAGGTCGCGGGCAAGTACGCGTACGCCGTCATGCCCACGATCCCGCCCGGCGCCACGTCCAAGCCCGGCAACGGCGTGGCCGCGACCAGCATCCTCTCCGGCGACAACCTGGTCGTGGCGAAGTACTCCAAGAACAAGGACCTCGCCCTCGCCCTGGTCAAGATGCTCACCAGCGCCGATGCGCAGAAGACGTACTACAAGACCTTCGGCGAGCTGCCCACGAACGCGGCCGCGGCGAAGGAGCTGCAGTCCGACCCGGCCCTCGCGGCGATCGTGGACTCGTCGTCGAAGTCGGCCGGCACGCCGTTCAACGGCGGCTGGAGCAAGGTGCAGCTGGCCCTGCTCAACGTCGTCGTGCAGTCCATCCCCGACCTCAAGGCCGGCAAGGTGGACGACGGCAAGCTCAAGTCCCTCGTCAGCGCGGCTCAGAAGGACGCCCAGAGCGCCGTGGACGAAGCAAAGTGAGCAAGGCCGTCTCCCGGCGTCAGCGTCCACTGTGGATGCTGGCGCCGGGCGGCGTGCTCATGGTCGTGGTCATCCTGGTGCCGCTGGCGGTCGCGCTGCTGGTGTCCACCCTGGACCTGAACCAGTACACGCTGCGGCAGTGGACGGACGCGCCGAACATCTGGCTGGACAACTACCGCGAGGCCTGGAGCGAGACCGCCCTGCCGCACGCGATCTGGGTCACGGTGGGCTACGCGGTCATCGTGACGGTCGCCGCGGTACCGCTGGGCCTGGCCGCCGCCCTGGCCACCCAGCAGCGTTTCCCGGGCCGGGCACTGGTCCGCTCCGCCTTCCTGATCCCGTACGTGCTGCCCGCCTTCGTCGTCGGCACGGTGTGGCGCACCATCCTGCAGCCCAACGGCCCCGCGGGGAACCTGCTCGGCGCCGACTACCTGTGGCTCAACGGCCCGCGCAGCTACTGGGCGCTCGTGCTGGTGCAGATCTGGACCTCGTGGCCGCTGCTGTACCTGCTGGCGCTGTCCGGCCTGCAGGGCATCCCCGACGACGTGCACGAGGCCGCGGCGCTGGACGGCGCCGGCTACCGGGCGAAGCTGACGAGGATCGTGCTGCCGCAGCTGCGGGGCGTGCTCGGGCTCGGCATGGTGATCGAGTTCCTGCACACGCTCAACAGCTTCACCCTGCCGTACGTCCTCTTCGGCGTCCCCGCCCCGCACGACGTCGAGGTGCTGCCCGTGCTCACCTACGTGGAGAGCTTCCAGAACTTCAAGTTCGGCCTCAGCGCGGCGATGGCGGTGCTGTCCCTGGTGCTCGTGGCCATCCCGCTGTCGGTGTACCTGCGAGCGGTGAGGCTGAACCGCGATGAAGACTGACGTGCAACGGCTCCTGCCCCGCTGGCTGCAGATCCTGGTCATCGCCGGGCTCCTCACCGTGACGCTGACCCCGGTGCTCTACATGCTCTTCGCCAGCGTCAACGACGACCTCGCCGTCGCCCGCGGCGGCTTCTGGCCCAGCGCCTTCCACCCCGGCAACTACGCCGAGATCTGGGACACCGTCGAGCTCGGCGACGGCCTGCTCAACAGCGTCCTCGTGGCCGGGTCCGTCGCGGTCGTCTCGGCCCTCGTCTCGGTCGCGACCGCCTACGTGCTCGTGCGCTTCACGTTCTTCGGCCGCGGGCTGATCCTGCGCGGGCTGCTCGCCCTGCAGAGCATCCCGGGCACGCTGATGCTGCTGCCGGTGTTCGTGCTCTTCGCGAACCTGGCCCGCATCCTCAGCATCGACGTCATCGGCACCCGCTGGGCGCTGTTCGTCACCTACCTCACGTTCGCGCTGCCGTTCTCCACCTGGGTGATGGTGACCTACCTGCGCGGCCTGCCGCACGAGCTCGACGAGGCGGCCCGGCTCGACGGCGCCTCCTCCTGGCGGATCCTGCGCTCGATCGTCATCCCCCTGAGCTGGCCGGGGCTCGTCGTCTCGGCCATCTTCGCGTTCCTGCTCGGCTGGAACGACGTGCTGTTCGCCTCCGTCATCACCAACGCCGACACGCGCACCGCCGCGGTCGCGCTGCAGGTGTTCGGGGCGACCCAGGAGGGCGGGGCGATCCCGCTGTACGGGCAGCTGATGGCCTCCGCGCTGGTGTGCGCGCTGCCCGTGGTCGTGTTGTACCTCGCGTTCCAACGGTTCCTGGTAGGCGGCCTCACGGCCGGGGGAGTGAAATGACACAGCTGAATGTGGCGATCGTCGGCAGCGGCATCATCGGCGCCAACCACGCCGAGGCGATCGCCCGCCATCCGCGACTGCGAACCAAAGCCCTGGTCGACGCGCGGATCGAGGCCGCCGAGGCCCTGGCCGCGAAGCTCGACCCGCACCCGTCGGTCCACCTGACGCTCACCGAGGCCCTGGCCGCTCACGACATCGATCTCGTCTCCATCTGTACGCCCAGTGGCCTGCACATCGCCGCCGCCGAGGAGACCCTGGCGGCCGGCGCGCACCTGCTCGTCGAGAAGCCCCTCGACACCGACCTGGCCAAGGCGCGCGCGTTCGCGAAGGTGGCCGAGGCGGCGGCCGGCCGCGGGCTGGTCGCCTCCGTGGTCAGCCAGCACCGCTTCGACCCCGCGACCGCCGCGCTGCTCGGCGCCGTCCGGGCCGGGCGGCTGGGCCGGATCACCTCCGCCGTCGTGTCCATGCCCTGGTGGCGCGACCAGGCGTACTACGACTCCGCCGACTGGCGCGGCACGTGGGCGTTCGACGGCGGCGGGGCCCTGGCCAACCAGGGCATCCACCTCGTGGACCAGATGCTGGCCCTGCTCGGCCGCCCCGCCGAGGTCTACGCGCAGACGGCCCTGGTCTGCCACGAGCGCATCGAGGTCGAGGACCTCGCCGCGGCCACGATCCGGTTCGCCTCCGGCGCGCTCGCGGTCCTGCACGCGACCACCGGCGCCTGGCCCGGGCTGCCGGTCCGCCTCGCGCTGCACGGCACCGAGGGCTCCGCGGTCCTGCACGACGACCAGCTCGAGTCCTTCCACACCGCGGGCGATCCCGGGACGCGGGCCGCCGATCTGGTACCGCCGGCCGAGCTCTACGGCGCCGCCAAGGCCCCCGACGGCTTCGTGACCGGGCACCTGCGCCAGTACGAGGACATCGTCGAGGCCATCGAGACCGGCCGGGACCCGGGAGTACGGATTCAGGACGGGCTGCTCGCCCTCGGCCTGGTGCGGGCGGTCTACGTCTCCGCCGCGCTGGGCCGGCCCGTCTCCTTCGACGAGGTCCTCGACGGCGCCCACGACGACGTCAAGCCCGACACCAAGGGAGCACACCAGTGAAGTTCTCGGTCTTCACCGCCTCGACGCCCGACTGGACCCCGCAGGAGGCCGCTACCGAGCTGGCCGCGCAAGGCTGGGACGGCATCGAGTGGCGCATCACCGACCAGGAGGAGACCGACGAGCCCGGCTTCTGGGCCGGCAACCGGGCCACGTGGCCGCTCACCGGGCTCGAGGATCGCCTCGCCGACATCCACACCGTCACGCGCGGCGCCGGCCTGGCGTACTCGGGCCTCGGCGGCTACGCGCGCAGCTTCGAACGCGACGACGTGGCCCGGCTCCTGGCGGCCACCGCGACACTCGGCGCCGGCCGCGTCCGGGTCACCATGCCGCTGCTGAAGACCGGCGACTACCCGGACCTGTTCGCCGGGGCCCGCAAGGACCTCGAGTGGGCGACCGCCGAGGCGGCCCGGCTCGGCGTCACCGTGCTCGTCGAGCTGCACCACGAGACGATCGCCGCGTCCGCCTCGTCCGCGCTGCGGCTCGTCGACGGGCTCGACCCGGCCGCCGTCGGCGTCATCCACGACCTCGGCAACCTCGTCATCGAGGGCCACGAGGACCACCGGGCCGCGTTCCAGCTGCTCGGCCCCTACCTGCAGCACGTGCACGTGAAGAACGTCGCCTGGCGGGCGGTGTCGACCGCGCCCGACGGTACCGTCGCGTGGAAGGCGGACTGGGCCACCCTCCGCGAGGGCCAGGCCGACGTCGGTGCCTACCTGCGGGCGCTGCGCGAGCACGGGTACGACGGCTGGGTCACCCTCGAGGACTTCTCCACCGCCGTACCCCTGCGCGAGCGCACCCGCGACAACCTCGCCTACGTGCAGTCCCTCATCTAGGCACCCGCACCGGCACCCGGGTCCGAGGCCGGTCACCGGCGCCTGGGCCCGGTAGGCGTCGCCCTTGCCCGTTTACCGGCGTCAGGAGATTTTTCGCAGGTGGGTAACGGCGCTGTCGTAGGTGCGGAACAGGCCGGCGTCGAGCCCGTGGACGGACAGGAAGGCCGCCGGGTGGCGGGTGCCGGTGTCGGCGTCCTCCCACACCCCGGCGGGCAGGAACGGCAGGCGGGCCGGTGGGGCGGGCTCGCCGTAGCGGTGGCCGTCGAGGAACTGGAACACGGCCGCCTCGTCGCCGGCCGCCGACAGATAGGCCAGGGCCGGGGCGTCGGACTCGCGCGGGGAGCGCAGCCGGAACAACCGTCCATGCTGGACGATCGGGCGGATCCGCTTGTACTGCCCGATGAGATCGGCGGCCAGCCGCAGCTCCTCGTCCGTCCACCGCGGCAGGTCCCCGCCGATGCCGAGGACGCCGGCCATGGCCACGTGGAAGCGGTACGTGAGTGGCACCCGGTTGCCGGTGAGGAAGTTCGGGGCGTCGGTCACCCAGGCGGTCATCGCCCGCGCCGGGTACAGCTGGCCGAACCCCTCCTGGATGTGCAGCCGGTCGCTCGCGTCGGTGTTGTCGCTGGGCCACACCTGGTCGGTGCGGGCCAGGATGCCGAGGTCGACGCGGCCGCCGCCGGAGGCGCACGACTCGAACCGGACCCCGGGGTGGTCGCGGCGCAGCCGGTCCAGGACCGCGTAGAGGTTGCGCGCGTGCCGGGTGGACCACTGCAGGTCGCGGTACGGGCCGGGATCGGTCACGGGCCGGTTCATGTCCCACTTCACGAACGCGATGTCGTGCTCGGCGAGCAGCGTGTCGAGCCAGTCGTGCAGCCAGGCCGCCACCTCCGGCCGGCCGGCGTCGAGGACGAGCTGGTTGCGCAGCTCGTGGCGCGGGTAGCCGTCGGAGGCGTAGACCCAGTCGGGGTGGGCGCGGTACAGGTCGCTGTCGGGGTTGACCATCTCGGGCTCGACCCAGATGCCGAACGCCATGCCGAGCTCGCGCACGCGCTCGATGAGCGGCCCGAGGCCGTTGGGGAAGCGGGCCGGGTTGGGCAGCCAGTCGCCGAGGCCGGCGTTGTCGGCGACGCGGGCGCCGAACCAGCCGTCGTCCATCACGAACAGCTCGCAGCCCAGCGCCGCGGCCCGCTCGGCGAGGGCCATCTGGTTGGCCTCGTCGAGCCGGAAGCCGGTCGCCTCCCACGAGTTGTACAGCACCGGGCGCAGCTCGTCGCCGTGCGGCAGGACCGCGGCGCGGACGTACTCGTGCCAGGCCCGGCTGGCCCCGCCGAAGCCCTCGGCGCTGAACAGCCCGCAGCTCTTCGGGGTCGCGTAGGCGCCGCCGGCGGCGAGCCGGGCCACGGGCGCCTCGTGACCGGCGCCGGCGTTGGCCACCACCCGGCCGTCGGGCAGCCGCTGCACGTCGATCCGCCAGGTGCCGGACCAGGCCAGGGCCGCGGTCCAGACCTCGCCGTGGGACTCGGTGGCGGTGCCGTCGTCCAGGGCCACCCACGGGTTGTGCATGGGGCTGGTGGTGGTGCGGCGGCTGCCGAGGCGGACGGTCCCGGCGGGCAGGTCGGTGCGCTGCAGCCGGCTGTCGGCGCCCCACCGGCCGTGCAGGCTGGACAGCCGGGCGCGGTCGAGGGCGGGCACGCACCAGGCGGCGCTGTCGGCCCGCAGCACCTCCACCGGCACGTCGGTCGCCAGCTCGGCCCAGCGCTCGATCACGTCGTGGCCGGGGGAGACCCGGTAGTGCAGGGTGAGGCGGACGGGGCGGGTCAGCTCGCGGTACCGCAGCCGCAGCCGCGTGCCCTCGGCCTCGGCGCCGTCCGGAACCCAGCGCACGGCCCGGCCGTCGTCGGGGAAGCGCAGCGCGAGGGCGGGCTCGGTGAAGCGCAGGCCGGTGTCCGACGGGAACTCCTCGCGCCCGTCGAGCGGGCTCTCCCAGCCGCGCGACGGCGCGTGCGGCACGGCGGCCAGGGCGACGGCGGCCGCGTCGTCGACGGGCGCGCCCCAGTGCACGGCGAGCGGGACGTCCTCACCGCCGCCGGCGTCGAGGACGTAGGCGCTGCCGGGGGTGCGCAGGACCCAGACACCGGGTGCGACTTCGGAAACCGGGGGCGGTAAGGGCATGCGACGTTCGTAACACCTGACCGCCCGGTTTGTCAGGACCCGGCGTAGGCGGCCCCGAGCAGGGCCGAGCGCTCGGTGTCGGCGACCGGGCGGGCCGGCACGGGCAGGTGCAGGGCCGGCTCGATGAGGTCCCAGGCGCCGGTCATCGAGCCGCCCACGACCACGACCTCGGCGCCGAAGCGGTCCAGCCACTCGGTGAGCAGCCGGCCGAGGATGCCGAACGCGGTGTCGACGACCTCGCGGGCGTCCTTGTCGCCGTCGCGGGCCAGCGCCGCCAGGCCCCGCATGCCGTCCACGGTCACGCCGGTGCGGGCCAGGTAGCCGCGCACGAGCGCCCGGTCGGAGACGAGGTCCTCGATGTTCACGCCGTCGACGTCGCAGAAGTGGATCTCGCCGTCCTTGGGCACGTCCGGCCCGTCGCTGACCACGGCCCCGTCGGCGAGCCAGGACGAGCCGATGCCGGTGCCGAGCGTGATCGCGACGCTGCGCCGGGTGCCGGTCGCGGCCCCGTCGACCCACTCGCCGAGCAGGAACGCGTCGGCGTCGTTGACGAACGTGAACGCCTCCGGCTCGGCCGGGATCGCCGCGGCCAGGGCCTCGCGCAGGTTCACGCCGTGCAGCTGGTCGAACTTGCTCACGCCCTCGTGCAGCGACACCCCGGCGGCGTAGTCGAACGGGCCCGGGAAGGCCACCGCCCAGCGGTCGCCGGGGCCGGGCAGCAGCCGCTTCGCCGCGTCCGCCAGCGCGCCGACGATCGTGAGCGCGTCCTGGGCCGGGTCGAGCGGGTGCCGCTGCCGGTCGAGGATGCGGTGGCCGGCGACCTCGACACTACCGGCGGTCACATGGCTCCCACCGATCTCGAGAACCCGCACGGGAGGGGAAGGGGAGTCGGTGTCCTGCACGGCGTAAACGTTATCGCACCCGGTTCGCGATGATCGGCTCCGCGTACGGGTACGGCGTGTGCTTCGAGACCCCGACGAGCCCGGTGAAGAAGTCGTGCATGGCGGCGGCGGTGCCCGCGTGGCGCAGGATCACCGCCCGGCTGCCCGGGGGCGCGTCGTCCAGCTCCGCGGGGAGGGCGCCCGCGGCGGCCCGCGCGATCAGGTCGTGCGCGCGGTCCCAGTCGCCGGGGCAGCCGTGCTCGCACGCGAGCCACGTCGCGAAGTGCCCGGCGTTGTAGCGCCGGTCGTAGCCGGCGTGCGCGCGGAAGAACGCGGACTCCTCGGGCGTGCGGGCGAACGAGGCGTGCAGGGCGAGGCCGAAGTCGGCGAAGTACACCAGCCGCCCGTCGGTGAGCAGGTTGCCCATGTGCGCGTCGAAGTGCAACAGCCCGCCCGCGTTCATCGCGCAGACGGCGGCGGCGAGCCGGGCGGCCACCTCGACGCCGGCGTGCTGGTCGCCGCCGTCGATGCGCTCGCGCAGCCACGGGCCGAGCTCGTGCGGGATGTGCTCCAGGAACAGCATGACCGCGGCCGGGGCCGCGTTGAGCTCCTCCAGCCGGCGGCGCACCGCGGGGCTGCCGTCCCAGTAGGCGGTGCGCTCATCGACGTCCACACCCACACCCACACCCACACCGGCACCTGCACCGGCACGGGCGGGCTCGCGGCCGGGCCGGACCTCGGGACGGGGCAGGATGCGCCAGTGGTACAGCAGCGGGAAGTTCGGCTGCCGCCCGGAGCGCACCCACGCGGTGGTGAGCCGGTGCGCGGTGAGCTCCCGCCAGGCTCCGAAGCCGGCCGAGCCCACGCCGTACTGATAGAAGCCCGGCAGCCCGAAGAGGTTCCCGGTGTCGTGCGGCGCGGCCAGCTCGGTCGCGGTGAGCGGCACCTGCTTCACGAAGACCGCGACGCCGTCGACGTCCAGCCCGGCGGTCCGCCCGCCGATCCCGGTGCCGTGCGGGACGGCGCCGGCGACCAGCCTCGCGAGCTCGTCGTCGCCGAGCGCGGCGAGGGCGGGCGCGACCCGGTCGAAGCGCGCGGCGCGGTCATCGAGCATGGTCGCAGTGTGCCATGCACGCGAAAGGCGCGGCCCGCGTTTGCCGGCCGCGCCCCCCTGCGAATGCTCCTACTTGTGCTTGCCCAGCACCGAGATGGCGATGATGATCGCGATCACCGCGAGCGCGCCGATGATGGCGAGGGCGATCTTGCCCGCGCTGTACGGCCGCTCGCCCGCGATCTCGCCCGTCACGCCGTTGACCTGGATGTTGTAGGTCTTGCCGCCGTACAGGTAGCACGCGATCCAGACCGGCAGCAGCATGAGCTTGAAGGTGACGTCGTTGTACTGCGTGTGCATCTGCTCGACGCGCTGCTCGTCGCCGCCGATGTCCTCGCGGCAGTCCTGCTCCAGGATCGGGCGCATCTTGCCCTTGGCGTTCTCGAGGCCCTGCTCCGGCTCGACGTCGTAGCGCAGGGTCTCGTGCCCGGCGAGGTACTCGGGCCGGTACGGCTGCGCGTCCGGCAGCGGCCACGGCTCCAGCGCTTCCAGGTGCTTCTGGCTCACCTTGGTCGTGCCGGTCACCAGCACGTCGTCGAAGTCCCGGAAGACCCGGCCGCTGGCGTGGTACCAGCGCGTCTTCTGCACCTGCCGGGTCTTCGTCTCACCGTTCTCGGTGTAGGTCTCGGTGACGTAGTAGTGCTCGCCCCGCTGGCCCTGGTAGTCCGTGATCGTGCGGGAGTCGTACGTCCAGTGCGGCAGGTACGTGCTCTTGGCCGTCTCGGCCTCGGACACCTTCTTCAGGCCCGACGGCGCGAACCAGCGCGACGACGCCCACTTGCCCAGCGCCTCGCGCAGCGCCCGCTTGTCGACCCCGAAGGGCACCACGGCCTCGGGCACCACCAGGTCCTGCGGGCTCAGCTGGGCCACCACCGGCGCGTTGCAGAACCGGCAGCGGTCCGAGATCGAGTCGCTCTCGGTCTGCGCGCCGCAGTTGCGGCACACGAACACGTGCTTGGCCAGCGTCGCGATCGGCTTGCGGGGCAGGCTGGTGAAGGAGAGGTAGTCGTGCTCGCGAACCCGCGCGCCGGTGGTCTGCAGCACTGTCTCGTGGCCGCAGTACGGGCACTTGAGCACGTTGGTGCCCGGTGCGAACTCGACGTTGGCGCCGCAGCCGGCGCACGGGTACTGGCTCTGAGACATGTCCTGGTCAGCCCATCGGGGGGAGCGGCGGGGGGGACGGAGTTGAAGATGCCCGCCAGCTCCGGGATCTGCTCGGCGGGGGTCCAGGCGGCCATGCCGTTCTTCCACAGCAGCGTGGACCGGCTGATCGCCCCGGCCTGCACCTGCTGGGCCAGCGCGTTCGGGTCGAACGGGCCGGCCTGGGCGCCGTTGATCGCGGCGAACCAGGTGGCCTGCTGCGGCAGCGGCGGGGGACCGGCCGGCGGCGCCGACTGCGGCGCGGCCTGCGGGGCGTAGCCGGGCTGCTGCTGGGGATAGCCCGGCTGCTGCGGGTAGCCCTGCTGCGGCTGCTGCGGGTAGCCGGGCTGCTGCGGCTGGGTGGGCCGGTTCAGCGACTGGGCCACCTGCTGGGCGGCCGCCATGCCGAGGCCGAGCCCGAAGCCCTCGCCGGCGCCGCCCTGGTTGTTCGCGGCGGCCTCCATGGCGTTGGCGGCCTGGAACTTCGAGTACTGGTCCAGGTTGCCCAGCACGCCCATCGAGGTGCGCTTGTCCAGCGCCTCCTCGACCTCCGGCGGCAGGGAGATGTTCTCGATGATGAACTTGGGGATCTGGATGCCGTACTCGGCCAGCTCCTGGGTCAGCACCCCGGCGAGCTTCTGGCCGATGAGCAGCTGCTGCGAGACGAGGTCGAGCACCGGCACCTGCGCGGCGGCCAGGGACGGGCCGAGGTGGCCGACGATGAGCTGGCGCAGGAACTCCGAGACCTCTTCGGTGCGGAACTGGGGGTCGGTACCGACGAGCTGCTTGAGCAGGTTCTCCGGGTGCACCACGCGCAGCGAGTAGGCGCCGAACGCCCGGATGCGCACCATGCCGAACTCGGCGTCGCGCATCATGATGGGGTTCTGCGTGCCCCACTTGAAGTCGGTGAACTGCCGGGTGTTGACGTAGTAGACCTCGGCCTTCCACGGCGAGTCGAACCCGTACTTCCAGCCCTTGAGGGTGGACAGGATCGGCATGTTCTGCGTCTGCAGCGTGTAGGTGCCGGGGACGAACACGTCGGCGACCTGGCCCTCGTTGACGAAGACCGCCACCTGCGACTCGCGGACGACGAGCTTGGCGCCCATCTTGATCTCGTTCTGGTAGCGCGGGAACCGCCAGACGATCGTGTCCCGGCTGTCGTCGAGCCACTCGATGATATCGATGAACTCGCCCTTGACCTTGTCCCACAGTCCCACGTCGGTCCCCCTAGCGTTCGGATCATCGAGCGTCGCAGACCCTAGCAACCGTTCCTTGGGATTCGGGCGTTGCTGTCGGGAAGCCGCTCCGGCTATTTCAGCGTAGAATCGCCGCCGCGTCAGTCAGGAACCGGGCATATGCCCGCTCCGCCGCCGGCGCCCAAATGTGCGTACATCGGGTGGTTGTGCACGAGTCCGGCCTCGACGCGCAGGGTGGCGGGGACCCCGGCGCCCCGCAGCCGCCGCGCGTAGGCGACCGCCCCGTCCCGCAGCAGGTCGAGCCCGGCCACCGCGACCGGCCCGGACTCGGCCGCCCAGCCGAGCACCGTGAGCGCGTCCTCGACCGCGGCCGGGTAGGGGTGCTCGGGCGCGCGCCGGTAGCCCACGGCCACGACGGTGGCGCCCGTCGCGGCGGCGAGGCGCCGGCACACCAGGTCATGGGTGTCGAGGTCGCCGAGCACGAAGCCGCCGCCGTGCAGGTACACGATCCGGGTCCGGCCCTCCTGCCGGTAGACGCGCACCGGCACGTGCCCGGCCACGCGGTCCTCGACGGCCACCGAGGGCCCGGGCGGCCGCTCGCGGGCCCGCTGGGCGGCGCCCTCCCGCATCCGCGCGACGGACGGCTCCGGCCCCGGCGCGCGCAGCCCGAGCACGAACCGCTCCGCGGCCTCGTCGGCGAAGATCGTCACCGAGTAGGTATACCGCGCGCGGGTAGCGGGAGGACATGCCCTACGACCGCCGCCCCCTGGCCGCTCTGTGTCTCGGCTGGTTCATGGTCATCGTCGACATGATGATCGTGAACGTCGCACTTCCCGCGCTGGGCCGCGACCTGCACGCCTCCGTGGCCGGCCTGCAGTGGGTGGTCGACGGCTACACGGTCGCCTTCGCTGGCCTGCTGCTCACCGGCGGCTGGCTGGGCGACCGGGTGGGCTCCCGCCGCGTGTTCCTGGCGGGCCTGGTCCTGTTCGGCGCGGCCTCGGTGGCCTGCGCGGCGGCCCCGACGCTCCCGCTGCTGCTGACCGCCCGCGCGGTGCAGGGCGTGGCGGCGGCCCTGATGGTCCCCGCGTCGCTGGCCCTGGTGCAGAGCACGTACACGGATCGGGACCACCGGGCGAGGGCGGTCGCGGGCTGGGCCCTGATCGGCGGCTTCGCGGGCGCGGCGGGCCCGCTGGCGGGCGGGGTGCTGACCGCGGGGCTGGGCTGGCGCTCGATCTTCTGGGTCAACGTGCCGGTGACCGTGGTGGCAGTTTTGCTTGTACGCCGCTACGTGCCGGGGGATCGTTCGGTCACGAAAAATCCGGCGCTTCGCTTGCCGGATTTTTCGGACTTATCAGCATATAGTCGCCCGCCGCTGGACCTCGGTGGGCAGCTCTGCGGGGCCGTGGCCCTGCTCGCGCTGACGGCGGCGGTGGTGGAGGCCGGCCGCTCCGGGCTCGGCGCGCCCCTGCCGCTCGCGCTGCTCGCGGTGTTCGCCGTGGCCGCGGCGGCGCTGGTGCTCGTCGAGCGCCGCGGGCGCCGGCCCCTGCTGGACCGCGCGCTGCTTGCCGAGCCCGCGTTCGCCGGGTCGCTGGGCGTGGGGCTGCTCATCAACCTCGCCTACTACGGCGCCGTGTTCGTGATCGGGCTGTGGTTTCAGGAGCAGGCACGGTACGGCGCGCTCGCGACCGGGTTCGCGATCGTGCCGATCACCGCCGCGACCCTGGCCGGTACCTGGTTCGGCGGGCGCGTCACGCGCGGGCGGGGGCCGCGGCGCTCGATGCTCATCGGGCTGCCGGCGGGGGCGGCCGGGCTGGCCGGGCTGGCGGTGCTCATCGGGCGGGTGCCGTATGCGGTGCTGATTCCGGCGCTTGTGCTCGGGGGCTTCGGGATCTCGATGAGCATGGTGGCGGCGACCTCGGCGGTCGTCGAGGCGGCGCCGGGCGGGCGGGCCGGGCTCGCCACCGGGCTGTTCAACGCCGCTCGGCAGGTGGGCAGTGCGCTGGGGATCGCGGTGCTGGGTGCGCTGCTGGCCGGCGCCGGGGTGCGCTTCGCGCTGGTGGCGGGGGCGGTGGGCTATCTGGTCGCGATCTTGTCGGCACTGCCGGTTCGCGGGATGACGAAAAATCGTGAAATGTCCGAAAAGTCCGATCACGAAGTGTCGGACTTTTCGTCGCGGCGGCTGGAGTGACGCGGCCAGGCGGGCGCGGCGTTCGGTCAAGAGTTGCGGCATCCGGGAGCTGGGTGTGCGGCGGCGGGTTGAGGTGCTGTGGCGCCCGGAGTGAGCGTCGCGCGTTCGTTTGGGAGGTGCGGCACCTGGGCGTTAGGCGGGCGGTGGTCGGGGTGGGAGTTGCCGTGGCCGGGCGGGGAAGTTGCGGTCGGCGAAAAGCGGTCGGATTTTTGCAGAGAATCGTGTTAGTTTTCCGGCCTCACGTAATCGGATGACGGGGGCTGGGCATGGGGACCGAGGTGCTCGTCGAGGCCGCAGGGCTGCAGAAGGTGCACGGCCCGGGCGGTGTGCGCGCCGTCGACGGGGTCTCGTTCGCCATCGAGCGGGGCGAGGCGTTCGGGTTCCTCGGGCCCAACGGCGCCGGGAAGTCGACCACGATGCGGATGATCGCGTGCGTCTCGCCGCCGACCGGCGGGCGGCTCACCGTCCTCGGCCGCGACCCGGTCCGCGACGGCTCCGCGATCCGGGCGCGCATCGGGGTCGTGCCCCAGGACGACGCCCTCGACGGCGAGCTGACGGTCGAGGAGAACCTGCTCATCTATGGGCGCTACTTCGGGCTGTCGCGGCGGCAGGCCCGCGACAGGGCGGTACAGCTGCTGGACTTCGCGCAGTTGACCGACAAGGCGGGCGCCAAGGTGGCCGCGCTGTCCGGCGGCATGCGCCGGCGCCTGACCATCGCCCGGTCGCTCGTGAACGATCCCGAGATCCTGCTGCTCGACGAGCCCACCACGGGCCTGGACCCGCAGGCCCGGCACGTGCTCTGGGACCGGCTCTTCCGGCTCAAGCAGGACGGCGTCACGCTGATCCTCACCACGCACTACATGGACGAGGCCGAGCAGCTCTGCGACCGGCTCGTGGTCATGGACAAGGGCACGATCGCGGCCGAGGGCTCGCCGCGGGCGCTCATCGAGCGGTACGTGACCCGCGAGGTCCTCGAGCTGCGCCTGCCGCCCGGCGCGCAAGTGCCGAAGGACGAGCGCGTCGAGCGGGTCGAGGAACTGCCGGACCGGGTGCTGCTCTACACCGAGGACGGCGAGGCGGTGCTGGCCCGGCTCGAGACCGAGCCGATCGCGGCCCTGGTGCGCCGGGCCACGCTCGAGGACGTGTTCCTGCGCCTCACCGGAAGGTCGCTGGTCGAGTGAGCGTCCTGGCGCTGCGCGAGTTCTCGTACTGGATGCTGCGCTACCGCAGCACCTGGCGATCCACGATTGTCGTGTCGGTCCTCAACCCGCTGCTGTTCCTGCTCGCCATGGGCGCGGGCCTGGGCCGGCTCGTGGACCGCAACACCGCCCCCGACACCCTGCACGGCGTCGCGTTCCTCGCCTTCTTCGCCCCCGGCCTGCTCGCCGCGGCCACCATGCAGACGGCCGTCATCGAGGCGACCCGCCCGGTGTTCCTGGCCGTGCGCCCGGGCGGCAGCTACCGCAGCGCCGTCGCCGGGCCCCTCGGCCCGTCCGACGTGCTCGCCGGGCACCTGCTCTACATCGCCTTCCGGATCGCCACCTCGGCGCTGTGCTTCGTCGCCGTGCTGCTGTGCTTCCCGGCGCTGCGGACCCCGGCGCTGCTCTGGCTGACCCCGGCCGCGCTGCTGACCGGGCTGGCGTTCGCCACGCCGTGCGCGGCCTGGGTCGCGACGCTGGAGACCGGGCAGCCGATGTCGACCCTGTTCCGCTTCGTGATCATGCCGATGTACATGTTCTCCGGGGTGTTCTTCCCGGTCGAGCAGATCCCGGCGGCGCTGCGCTACGTCGTCTACTGCACGCCGCTGTGGCACGGCACCGAGCTGTGCCGCGGCGAGCGGCCCGTCCTGCACGCCGCGTACCTCGGCGCGCTCACCGTCGCGGGCCTGCTGCTGGCCCGCCACACCTACCGCCGGCGGTTGTTCGCATGACCCGTGCCCTGCTGCTCGTCGAGCGCAACCTCATGATCTACCGGCACACCTGGGCGATGCTCGCCGCCGAGGTGCTGGAGCCGCTGCTGTACCTGCTGTCGATCGGCGTCGGCGTCGGCGCGCTCGTGGGCGCGGTCCCCGGCGTCGGCCCGGGCATCAGCTACGCCCAGTTCGTCGCGCCCGCCCTGCTGGCCACCGCGGCCATGAACGGCGCCCTGAACGAGACGGCGTTCGGCCTGTACTTCAAGCTCCGCCACGAGCGCACCTACGACACGATGGTCACGACCCCGCTGACGGTGCGCGACATCGCCCTGGGCGAGACGGCCTGGGCCCTGCTGCGCGGCGCCGTCGCCAGCGGCGGGTTCCTCGCGGTCGTGGCCGTGCTCGGCTTCGCCCGCTCGCCCTGGGTCCTTCTCGCCGTGCCCGGGGCCGCGGTCGTCGGCTTCGCGTTCGCGGCCGCGGGGCTGGCCGTGGCCACCTTCCTGCGCGGGCCCGGGGACTTCCAGCTGATCCAGCTCGTGATGCTGCCGATGTTCCTGTTCGCGACCACGTTCTTCCCCGTGACGGTCTATCCGCGGCCGGTCCAGTGGTTCGTGGAGGTGCTGCCGCTGTACCACGCGATCCAGCTCCTGCGCGAGCCCGCCCTCGGCCACGTCGGGCCCGCGCTGCTGCCGTCGCTGGTCTACCTGCTCGCCTTCGGCGCCCTGTCGCTGGCGATCGCCCTGCCCCGCCTGCGCCGCGCACTACTGGCCTAGGTGCCTGCTTAGGAGACCGCTGAATCATCCGGTTTCCGGGCCGGGGTCTGGTCGGCACGGGTGCGCCGGTCGCCAGCCGGCCGGCGACTCATGGCAAAACGGACCAGTACGAAATGTCTCCCGAACCGGCGGGGCGGGCATGCTCAACCGGCCCGCCCCCTCGTTCGGACCCTAACCCAGACCCTTTGCTACCAATGGGTCACCATAAATACTTCGGACATTCTCATCGATTGACTCCTTTCAAAGGACTTGAGTATTGCGCCGGGTCCGGACATCGATAGTGTTCGCCTGACGACCCACCCGTATCCCGGGAAGGAGGCCGCTATGAAGTCCGTGCGCACGCTCTGAGCGAGCAGAGGTCACCTCGATGATGCGCCGGCGGCTCGTCCGAACGCCGCCGGCGCACACCCTCCCCCGGCACTTCGAAAAGGACCCCGCATGTCGCTGACCGATCGCATCACGGTGCCATTCAAGGGCGACGGAGAGGGGACCGAGGAGCTGACCTGGGGGCAGTTCGCGGCCTGGCGCTCGATGCAGGTCGTCGAGGCCACGGAATGGGCGGGCGGTACGATGGCGCTCGCCGAGGGGACCACGGTGGGGTACATCGCGACGATGCTGGGCTTCATCATGGGCCGGCACCAGTCGCTGCGCACCCGGCTGGTCCCGGACGGCGACGGCCCGCCGCGGCAGTGCCTCGCCCCGGCCGGCGAGATCACGCTCGAGGTCTACGCCGCCGGCGACTCGCCCGAGGACATCCGGGAGCGCTACGAGAAGGCCCCGTGGGACCCGATGGCCGACTGGCCGGTGCGGATGGCGGTCGTAGCCGACGGCGAGCGGGCCCTGCACCTCGTCGCGCTCTACTGCCACATGGTCATCGACGGGTACGGCTTCGAGGCCCTCGTCGCCGACCTGGCCAACCTCGACCCGGCCACCGGCGCCGCGCTCGGCCCGGTGGAGGGCATCCAGCCCCTGGACCTGGCCCGCGCCCAGCGGGGGCGGGCGGCCCGGCGGGCGCACGAGGGGTCGCTGCGGTACTGGGAGCGGCACCTGCGCGCCATCGCCCCCCGCCGCTTCCCCGACCGCCTGGAGCCGGCCGGCGAGCGCTGGCAGGAGGCGACCTTGACCACCCCGGCGACCGCCCTGGCCCTGGCCGCCGTCGCCGGGCGCGCGAAGGTCCACTCCGGCACCGTGCTGCTCGCCGCCTACGCGGTGATGCTCGCCGGCCTCTCCGGCCAGCCCGTCGGTGCGTTCCGGATCGTGGTCAGCAACCGCTTCCGCCCCGGCTTCGCCGCCTCGGTGAGCAACCTCGCCCAGGCCGGCCTGGCCGTCATCGACACCGAGGGTGCCACCTTCGACGAGGTCGTCGCCCGCGCCTGGAGCGCCCAGCTGGCCGCCGGCATGCACGCCTACTACCACCCGAAGGACCTCTGGGCGCTGGTCGAGCGGGTCGGCCGGGAGCGCGGCGAGGAGCTGGACACCCTCTGCTACTTCAACGACCGCCGCCGCTCGGCCGCCCAGGGCGGCGCCGACGGGCCGCCGCCGTCCCCGCACGAGATCAGCGCCGCGCTGCCGGCCTCGCGGCTGCGCTGGGGCCCCCGCTCCGACGAGTTCGACGCCACCTCGTTCCTGCACGTCGACGCGGCCGGGGAGGGCATCGAGCTGACCTGGCGGGTCGACACCACGGCCGTCTCCCCGGCGATGCTGGAGTCCGGCCTGCGCGAGATCGAGTCCCTGGTCGTGACCGCCGCGCTGACCGGCGACCTGGCGGGGCACCCGGCGTAGCCGGGCTTGCGCCGGCCACCGCCGGGTGACCCGTCGACGCGTCCGGGTCACCGGCCAGGTCGATTGGTAAGGCGTGTCGATGTCCGCCGACGCGATCGTGTGGCTCAGGGAAGACCACAAGGACGTCTTGCTGCGGGAGACGCGGATCAGGTCGGCGATCCCGGTGAGGGGCAGGTCCGGTGGTCCGGAGAACCGCAACCCAGGTCGATCGGCGGATGCAGGCTAAGCGCGGCCGTGGACAGGTGGACCCGGCCCGTCATCGAGGTCCGGCGGCCAGGTAGGTGAGGACGGCCAGTACCCGGCGGTGCTGGTCCGGTTCTGGCGGCAGCCCCAGGCGTTGGAAAATGGTGCGGATGTGGGACTCGACGGTGCGGTGGCCGAGGAACAGCTGACGGGCGATGGCCTGGTTGCTGTGGCCCTCGGCCATGAGGGCCAGGATCTGGTGCTCCCGTTCGCTGAGTCCGCTCACCGGGCGGGCCGGCCGGTGCGGTGCGGGTGCGGGGTCGGCCAGGGCGAGCCGCGCGGCCGAACACACCGCGGCGAGCAGCGTTGGATCGTCGCGCAGCGCCGCGTCGTGGACGAGGACGGTGGCCCGCCTGGGGCTGCGGTCGATTTCGGTAGTGGCTACGGGGGTACCGGGCGGGGGCGGTGCCAGCGGTGAACCGTCCGCCGCCACCAGGGCCGGTGTCGCCTCGTACCGGTAGGCGATGGTCAGCGACGGGTCGCCGAGCGTGCGGCTGAGCAGGTCGCGGAGCCGGGGGACCGGGATCGGCCGCTGCAGTTCCACGAGGAGGGTCGCAAGGGCGGTCCGGCCGAGGTGGGCGTGCAGCACACCGGCGAGGAACGCCAGCGGTATCAGGCTGAGGGTGGCCTGGTAGGCGACGAGGCAGGCGGCGTGCAGGGGCAGCAGCCCGTCGAAGGCGGCGGTGAGCGCGTCGGCGGTGCCGGCGAGCGCCGCGGCGGCGAAGACCGGTGTGAGAATGCCGCGCATGGGCCGGGTAGCGCTGATCCACCGGCGGCCGAGCGTCAGCACGACGCCGATGATGAGGGCCGTGCCGAGCAGGTTGACGACGCGGGCATGCAGCGTCAGCAACTGCGGCTGGGCGGCGGCGGGCAGCAGCTCGGGCCGGCCGAGCAGCACGCCGAGCGGGTGGAGGCCGAAGCAGAGCAGATATCCGCTCGTGACCAGGCGCCGTTCGACCGGGCCGGGGAGCCGGCCGCTCGGAAAGGCCAGCAGCAGGTGGGCCGCGATCGGGTTGGACGCCAGGGCGAGCGCGACCCCGACGGCCGCGATGGCAGGCTGCGGGACGAAGCGGAGGTCCTCGGCGATGTAGCCGACGCCGACCAGGATCATCAACAGCCCGACCCGATTGGCCGGGCGGCGCAGGGAGGCGACGACCCCGGCGGTCAGGAACAGGTACCCGGCCGTCGCGTCGACAACCAGCTGACCCGCGCTGTAGGACGGAGAGCGCGACTTGCACGCCAGCACGACCATCCCGAGCACCGCCCCGGCCGCGCTCAGCGCCAGTGCGGCCCGGTGAGCGCGGCCGGCCGCCGAATCCGGTGCGAGTCGGCCCACCACCGCCTCCGTCGTCACCGATCGATACTGACCGATCACAGGGGGGTGGTCAAGGCGCGGATTCAGTGCCTGCACGGAGGCGTGCCGGGCCTGGTGACGTCCATCCTGAGTGCCGAAGAGCGGTGTGCAAGAACCAGTGTGAAGGAGCTCGGAGATGGACGAGTCGACGGCGCAAGGATCGGCCGAGGCCGGTGCGCCGGTGTCCCGGCGGCGGATACTGCGGCTGGCCGGCGAGGCCGCGGGGGTGGCGGCGGCGGGCGCCCTGGCCGGCGCGGTGGCCGGCTTCGACAGTCCGGCGGCCGCGACCGCGGTGACGAACGGCCGGACGATCCTGAACAAACCATGCAGCCCGTTCGCGTGCGCCGACGAGCAGCGGGCACTGGGCGTCTGCCCACCCGATCCGCATGTGACGGCCCAACTGCCGGCCCGGCTGCCGAACGTGCACCGCACGTTGGTCCAGCGCGAGGCCTACGTCGCCAACGCGTTGCCCGGGGACCTCTACCTGTCGCCGGGCAACGGGGACGGCACCATCGGCGGGCTGCTGGCCCAGCTGACGGTCCCGCAGGCGTACGACCACATGGGGATCTTCCTCGACGCCGGCTTCTCGATCCGGCACTGCACGTTCAGCAAGGAGCGGATGGCGAAGCACCCGGTCGGTGACGTCCTGGGCACGCCCGCTCCCACGCACGGGTTCGACGAGAACGTCGTGCGGTACGGCTGGCCCGGGACGCTGACCCAACGGGTCACCGACGCGTGGCGGGAGGCGACCCCATCCGGTGGCCGGGTGGCATACCGGGACGAGTTCAACGCGTCGTACGACATCGAAGCGATCGAGTTCGCGCCGACATGGGGGCCGGGTGGCGTCACCGATCTGCGGCGGCCGCTGGTGGTGCGCCCGTGCCAGGAGACCGCCGCCGTGCGGCGGGTGCTCATCGCGGTCGCCGAGGCGGCTCGCCGTACCAACGGCCACTACCGCTTCTACGGGTACACCGACGCGTCCATCGCGCTCAACCCGGCGAAATCCGGTCCGGGCCTGACCGTGGCCTTCCAGGACCCGCAGACCGGCACGTGGCTGAACCAGAACTTCAACGCCGTCGCCGATCCGTGCCGCCCGAACCGGCAACCGGCCGACGCCTCAGTGCCGCTGGTCTGTTCGTCGTTCCCCTGGTACGCGGTGTCCCTGGTCAGCAGCGGCGTGGTCCGCGGCGTCACCGCGCAGGACTGGGGTCAGTCCTACAAGATCGTCCTCGACACCGGGAAGTCCGCCGAGAAACAGTGCCAGCGCCACCTGACCGGCACCACGTCCGGTCACGTGGTCGACCCGGCCACGTTCGACGGCCTGGTGGTGTTCGACGCCGCCCAGCGCGCCAGGGCCGCCGCCTGGCTGAACACCTACCTGACCGACTACGTCCGAGCCGAGGTGGCCCGGCAGGAACCCGGCCTGCTCACCGCGCTCGGCTACGCCGCCATCCCGGTCGGACTGCTCGCGGCGATCTTCGCCGGGGCCGAGACGACCGCGCTGCTCGTCGCGTTCGGGCTGCCACCCGCGCTGGCCGCCGAGATCGCCGCGACGGGCAACGACATCGCCAAGGCCGTGGCGAACCAGCTGTGCAACGCGCTGGCCAACGACGACTGCGGCCTGTCCGGGACCACGTCCACCGCCTGGTCGGCGCCGGGAACCGGACGGGCGGTCGGCCCGGACGACACCGCCTGGTTCTGGTCGGCACCCGCCGGCATCGGCCCGGACGGCACGATCCAGGGGCTGTACGGCAGCAACGTGCCCGCCGCCATCCGCGCGGCCCGGCTGGTCCACGAATACGACGCGATCTGGGCGGCGAGCGAATCGTACGGTGGCGTCACGATCCAGGTCCGGCGCGACAACGGGACGGGCCTACAGCCGGTACCCGGCGCGACGGTCCGGTTCGCCTGCCACACCTTCGCCACCGACGCGACCGGCCACGCCACGCAGATGGACGGACTCCCCGAAGGCATCTACCTCGTCGCCGCGTTCTTCACCGACCCCGTCACCGGCTACGTGTGGAACATCGACGACAACAAACCGGTCGACGTGGAGATCCGGCCCGGCAAACCGGCCACGCTCGACATCGTCCTCGCCCCGCCGCCGGCCGCCCTGCGCAGCATCCTCGTCCACTGCGAGATCGACGTCGTCGACCGGGTCCTGATCGGGCACGACAACTGGCAACACGACAAGTCGGATCTGGCCGTACCCATCGGCCCCGCCGGCGACCCGGGCAACCCCGCCGACCAGACCGGCTGGACGCGTCGAGTGGCCATCAGCAGCTCCGCACCGGCCGGCGACGCGAGCGGTGAGGTCGTCGTCAACCTCGCCTGGCGCCCGGACTTCGGCGTCGAGGTGGCCGTCGTCGCCTACCTCAAGGACAGCGACGTCGTCGGGAACGACGGCATCCTGATCGAACGGGCCGCGAGATTCATCATCCCCGAGGACGGCTGGCAAGAAGCGGCGTTCGATCTCGACGGCGGTGGCATCGTGCCGAACCGCGCCTGGATGCGGCTGCACCTGACCAACAGCCGGCAAGCATAGGCTCCGCAGCGGCGCATCACCAATGCTCCACCACCTCAATCGCGTCCTCGAGGTGACGGTTGTCCCGCGTGAGCCGATCAATGTCATGAACGACGATGCCGTCGAGCCGCGCCCCGGTCGAAGTCGCGGGGCCCGGCGGGAAGGAGGACGCCACCACCACGGTGAGCACGAGCAGGGCCCGGGATCGGGCCGCCGGGGACCTTCACGAAGGCGAACGCCACGGGAAGGACGACGAACACCAGGATGAACTCGGCGACCATCCGGGGGACGGTGTCATCCGCAGATGACGATCAACCCATACTCTCGTGGACGATGCGCATCGCGAGCTACAACGTCGAGAACCTGTTCAACCGGGCCAAGGCGCTGGACCAGCGGACCTGGGCGGACGGGCGGCCGGTGCTGGAGGCGTTCGCGCGCGCCGGCGAGCTGCTCGAGGAGCCCGTCTACACCGACGAGATCAAGCGCGAGATCCTGCGCGAGCTCACGAAGCTGGGGCTGCGGGGCGGCGATCTGGCGAAGTTCGCGCGGCTGCGGCAGAACCGGGGCCGGCTGCTGCGCCGGGCCCGCGACGGCCGGGTCGAGGTCGTCGCCGGCGGCCGCGCCGACTGGATCGGCTGGGTCGAGCTGACCACCGACCGCTGCGACGAGCAGGCGCTGCTCAACACCGCCCGGGTCATCCTCGACCTGCGCGCCGACGTCCTCGGCGTGATCGAGGCCGAGAGCCGCCACGCGCTCAAGCGCTTCACCGAGGGCGGGCTGCGCGGGTTGTACCGCCACATCCAGGTCATGGACGGCAACGACGAGCGCGGCATCGAAGTCGGCATCATGTCCACCGCCGGGTTCCCGCTCGCCGGGCAGCGCACCCACGTCGACGACGCCGACGAGCGGGGCCGGGTGTTCAGCCGGGACTGCCCCGAGTACCACGTCGTGCTCCCCGGCCGCGCCGAGCCCCTGGTCGTGCTCGTCAACCACCTCAAGAGCAAGGGCTACGGCGGGAAGCTCGCCTCCGACGCGACCCGCCGGCGCCAGGCCGCCCGCGTCGCCGCGATCTACCGCGCCCAGGCCACCCCGTTCGTGGCCGTCGTCGGGGACCTCAACGACACCCCGGACAGCGAGCCCCTCGCGCCGCTGCTGCACGACACCGACCTGCGCGACGTGTCCGCGCATCCGGCGTTCGACGACAACGGCCGGCCCGGCACCTACGGCTCCTGCACCGCGCGGAACAAGCTCGACTACGTGCTGCTGTCCCCGGCGCTGTGGGCGGCGACGACCGGCGGCGGCATCCTGCGCAAGGGCGTGTGGGGCGGGCGCAACGGCGTGCTGTGGCCCATCTACGACACCATGACGAAGGCGGTGCACGCCGGCTCCGACCACGCGGCCATCTACGCCGATATCGACCTCGACAAATTGTGATGACACATTCGGTGAAATCTCTGCCCAAGGTAGCGGAGACATTGCTGCGCGTGACAATCTTGGGATCGGAGCAGCACGCCATTCGGGGGTCGGATGCGGAGGGGAGATGACGGCTACTGCGGCGTCGACGAGCCTTGCCTCCGGCGAGCCCCCGATCAACTTCGCCGCCCACCAGCTGCGGGCCGGCAACCTCGCCGGTGCCCGTGACGACTTCGAGCAGATGCTCGCCATGCTGCTCGCCGCGATCCACCCGGGCGCGCGGGCGATCAGCGCCAACCCCGGCGACTGGGGCATCGACATCCTCCTCGGCGAGCTGTCCGGGCTGGTGGTGATCTGGCAGTCGAAGTACTTCTGGCCGATCGTGACCCGCTCGCACCAGGGCCAGATCCGGGAGTCCTTCGACTCGGCGGTCGCCGCGGCGGCGCGCAACGGCTACCGGCTCGCGCAGTGGGTGCTGTGCGTGCCCGCGAGCATGGACGCGCCCACCGCCCAGTGGTGGGACAACTGGCGGGCGCGGCGGCAGCGCGAGACCGGGGTGCAGATCGAGCTGTGGCACGAGAACGTGCTGCGCAACCTGCTCGTCAAGCCCGACTGCGCGCACGTGCGCCGCCACTTCTACGATCCCTACGCCGCGCCTTCGGGGCCGGTGCAGGCGCCGCGGGTACCGCTGCATGATCTGGATCCCGAGCACGACTCGGCGCTGGACGGCGCGCTGTTCGTGCGGCAGCTGCGGGCCGCCGGGCACACCGAGGTCGGCGCGGCCAAGCGGGAGTACTTCAACGCCGACCTGCTCGCCCGGGAGATCCTTGACAAGCGGGTGCCCGCCGAGCTCGACGCGCTGGACGAGGCCGACGGTCTGGTGCACGGCATCTGGGAAGGCCAGTTCAACTATTTCGTCGTGCGGTGGCCGCGCGATGCGACGCTGCCGGGCCTGCACGCCTCGGTGATGCGCGAGATCCGCTCGACCGGCGGGTTTCCCCTGTCGCTCACCGCCGTCCACCGGTGCGGGCTCATGCACCGGGTGGTCGAGCAGCGGCGGGCGGGCTGGGTCCGGCACTGGCGGGAGCTGCTGTGAATCGGGAGCTGCTGTGAATCCTGACGAGTTCGCGGTGTTCCGCCGGGCGCGGCTGCTGCTGGTGCTGCTCGCGGCCGGGGAGCCGGTCGACGCCGAGCGGCTCGGCGCCTACGAGTTCCTCGCCGGGCAGCCGCTGCTGCTCGCGCGCGCCGAGGACGACCCGGACCGCACCGCGCTGCGCCTGGCCGGGTTCGACGACCGCACGGTCGCCTACGCCAGCCCCGCCCAGCGGTACGTCACCGCGCAGCTCAGCCTCGGCAAGGACCTCGCCGCGCTCGTCGCGCAGGGGCTCGTCGCGGTGACGGCCGCCGGGCGGGTCACCTACCGCCTCACGGAAGAGGGAGCGACCATGGCCCGGCGATTCACGGCGATGTATGCTCAGTCATACATCACAGCGGTACGCATCGTCATCCGTCGCCTGCGGCGCCTGAGCGGTCGTAAGCTTCGAGAGAACCTGCGACAGTGGCTCCTCCCCGTCCCAGTCAAGGACGTGCCATGATCGGCTTGCGCACCCAGGGCATCCGGATCAGGCGACTGCGCCTGCACGGCGACGACCGCGACTACGACGTCGACTTCCGCGCCTCCGACGACACCCCGCGGCCGCTGTCGGTCCTCGCCGGCGCGTTCAGCACCGGCAAGACCACGATCCTCGAGTTCGTCGACTACTGCCTCGGCGCCAACGACCATCCCCGCCACCCGGAGATCACGCCGAAGGTCAAGTCCGCGACGCTGGAGGTCGAGCTCTCCGGCTCGCCGTACCTCATCGAGCGCGCCGTCGGCGAGCCCTCGATGTTCGCCTACGTGCGCGCCGGCCGCCTCGACGAGCCCGGTGCCGCCCCGCGCGTGCGCCACACCCTGCGCCCCGCCGGCCACCCCGGCAGCCTGTCGAGCCTGCTGCTCTCGCACTGCAAGCTCCAGGGCGTCCACCTCTCCCTCGACACCGCGGCCGAGCCCCATGACCCACTGAGCTTCCGCGACCTGATGTGGCTGTGCTTCCTGCCCAACGAGCGCCTCGACGGCAAGGACCTGCTCTTCGAGAGCGTGCCGATCAAGCACCTCAAGCTCCGCCAGGTCGTCGACGTGGTCTTCGACGTGCACGACGACCACACCGTCGAGATCGGCCGGCGCATCCGCGCCGTCGAGGCCGAGCTGGCCGCGGCCCGCACCGCCTACCGGGCCGCCGAGCAGCTCGTCGAGGACCAGCACGTCGGCTCCCGCCTCGACCTGGAGGCCCTGGAACAGTCGGCCAAGGACGAGCTGACCGCGTGCGCCCAGTCGCTGGCCGCCTTGGACGCCCGGGCGCGGGCCGCGACCGCCTTCGCCGCCGACCTGCGCGAACGCCACCGCGACGCCGCCCGGGCCGCGCTGGCCGCCGCCGACGAGCTGCGCGACCGCGAGACCCAGCTGCAGCGGATGATCCCGCTGCGCGGCACGTACGCCGACGACGTGTCGAAGTGGACGATGCTCGCCGAGGCCGACCGCCTCTTCGAGACCGGCGCGGGGGCGTGCGCCTCCTGCGGCGCCGCGCTGGTCGCGTCCGACGAGCGCTGCCCCGCCTGCCGCTTCCCGGTCGGCCCCGTCGACGTCTCGGGCGAGCTGCGCTCGGCCAAGACCCGCCTCGCCGAGCTGACCCGGCACATCGAGGACCTGGAGCGGGAGATCCCCGTGCTGCGCGCGGCCGCGTCGCGCGCCCAGGACGCCGAGTCGCGGGCCGCGGCCGAGGTGGACGCGGCGACGTGGCACGCGGTGACCCCGTTCCTGGCCGAGCGCGACGCGATCGCCCACCGCCGCGAGGAGGCGGCCGCCGTGCGGCAGCGCGCGGCCGACGGCCTGCGGCTGGTGCTGAGCCTGGAGCGGCGGGCCAACGGCATCCTGCAGATGATGGACCAGCTGGAGGCGGACCGCGACGAGCTGGGCGCGGCCGGCACCCAGGCCCGGCGGGCGGACCGCTCGGCCGTGGTGCGCCGCGTGAGCGAGCGCTACCGGGCGATCCTCGCCGAGTTCCGCTACCCGAAACTGGCCGACGCCTACCTCGCCGAGGACCTGACGCCGTACGTGCGCGGCGAGCCCTACACGGCCGCGTCCTCGGGGGGCCGGGTGCTGATCACCCTCGCCTGGCAGCTGGCCATGTTCGAGACTGCGTGGGAGACCCGCTCGTCGCACCCCGGGTTCCTGCTGCTGGACAGCCCGCAGAAGAACCTCGGCGCGCTGGGCGACCTGGAGGACGGCCGGACCATCGAGCGGATCTACAGCCACCTGGAGGCCTGGCTGGCGGGCCGGGGCGTGGGCGCCCAGATCGTGGTGGCGGACAACACCCCGCCCCCGACGGCGGCCGCCGACGTGATCGTGCGCTACTCCCGCCGGCCCGACCAGCCGCCGTACGGTCTGATCGACGACGACTTCTGAGCCGGTCAGGCGCCCTTGCGGGTCGCGACGATCACGGTGCCGACGCGCTCGACGTCGTCGTGTCTGATCACGTCGTACCGCTGGATCGCCGAGGCCTCGTCCACGCCCGCCCAGAGCACCTGCACCCGCAGCGTGTCGTGGCCCTTCACGGTCGTGTACGTGCACGTGGTGTCGTCGTCGCGATGGGCGCTCGCCTGCCGCTTGCCCAGGCGCTTGGCGACCTCGGCGGCGGGGAGCACGGCGCACGGGTCGGGCCGGTCGGCGGCGCCGCCGAGGTGGCCGGGGGGCTGCTCGACGGGGCGGATGCGGTACCACGCCAGGCGCTCCCCGTCCGAGACGAGCACCGCCGAGCCGCGCTGGGGTACGGCGTCGGCGGGGAGCATGGTCGCGTAGGGCGCGGAGACGCCGTGCTCGCCGACGCCCGACACCGCCGTGAACGGGGCCGGCTGCGGGGCCGGGCCGACCGCGTAGAGCCGGCCGCCCTCGCGTACGAGCGCCCGCGCGGTCCGCTCCGCGCGCCAGCGTTCGTGGCCGTCGGCCAGCGCGAACGCCTCGAGCGCGCCGTCGGTGCGGTCGGTGCTGCCGCCGGACTGCGCGACGATCGCCACGTCGCCCTCGACGGCCAGGTCGCAGAAGTCGGCGCAGCCGTCGCCGTCGCGCTGGACGAGCCGCTTGCCGTCCGGGCCGAAGAGCTGGAAGGTCCGTTCGCCGCGCACCAGCGTCGCGCCGTCACGGACCAGCAGGCCCAGCCCACCGTCGTCGGCGTCCGGGTCGATCGTGGTCCGCGAGCGCAGCGCCCCCGTGCGCGCGTCGCGGATCTCGAGGCGGTCCTCGAGCCGGTCGTCCTCGGTGCAGGCCAGCCGCAGCGCGGTCGTGCGGCCGTCGCCCGCCGTGGCGCGCAGGTCGCATCCCTCGGGCAGCTCGGCGCTCCACAGCCGGCCGCCGTCGCCGGCCGCCACCGCGTTGATCGTGCCCGCACCGGGCGCGGAGCGGGTCGCGACCGTGGCGGCGTCCTCGTCGGTGTGGCCGATGCGGGAGCGGCCCTCGTCACCGGTCTTCTGGTCGCCGGGGGTCGGCTGGGCGTTGACGTGCATGTTGTGGGCCGCGCCGCTCGGCTCCGGCGTCTTCGCCGCGGACTTGGAGGCCTTCGGCTTCGGCGTCGCGGCCGCGGACTTCGCGGCGTGCGGGCCCCACGTTGCCTCCGGGATCGCGCCTCTCCGCGACGCAGCGGGCGTCGCGGATTTCGCGGACTTGCCGGTCCTCGGTGCGTCGCGGGGGTCGGCCCACTGCATCGGCGACGCGTGCTCGGCCGGCTCGCCGACCAGGAGGGCCGGGCCGGCGGCCATGGCCTCGGTGCGGGCGGTCAGGGGCATGCGCCAGCGGACCGTGCCCGTCCGGGTGGACAGGGCCGTCAGCTCGGCCTTCTTCGTGTCCCGGTGGTACGTGTTGACCAGCACCGAACCCGCGCCGAGGTCGTTCTGGGACCACAGCACCGTGCCGTACTCGCCGGACGTGTCGAGCCGGCGGCGCCACTGGACCGTGCCGGTGTGGGCGTCGATGCCGGTCAGCTCCGTGCCCGCGCCCGCCTGCGTCACGATAATGTCGGCGGTCGGGTCGTAGCCCACCAGGTCGCGGGCGGTCGTCGCGAACGTGGCGCCGCGCACCAGATCGCCCGCCCGTAGGCCGGCGCCGCTCGTCGTCGCGGTCTCGAACGAGGGGGAGACGGGCGGCTCGGGATGGGCGGCGACGCTGGCGGTCAGCACCGCCGCCGGCACGACCAGCAAACCCGCCGCGGCATACGGCCTCACGACATCCCCCGCTCTTCGACATGCGTCTCAAAGACGCTAAATGCGGATATTTCCGGACAGGGGTAGCGACGCGACGCGTTCACCGCTCGCGGTACTTTCCCGACATATCCTGATTTAGCACCGTTAGAGCCGTCACTGGCGAAAATGCGAATCGTTCGATGCGCGCTGCCTGTGCTGCCGCGCTGCCCGCGCTGCCGGCGCTGCCCGTTCGACGTGCGCGGCGTGCTCGCGCTGCCCGCGTGGCTTGCGCTGCCGCTTCCCGTGCTGCCTGTGCTGCCGGCGCTGCCCGTTCGACGTGCGCGGCGTGCTCGCGCTGCCCGCGTGGGAAAAAGCGTCACGGACTCGCTCACCGAAGCCGCCGTCCTGCTCGGGCAGCTCAGTGAAGCCGCCGAGTTGCTGCACGCTCTCGCCGACCGCTCCCGCGACGATATCAGTTGACAGTCATCTCTCGATGAGTTGCCCGTTCAAGCCCTGGGCGAGAGAGGGCCAGAATTGCTTTGCCCAGTCAAACCAGCTCTCATGTCCCGGCGGCGGGGATGGCAGAAACGAACCGGAGAGCTCGTCTGCGTCAGGAATCTGGAATTGCTCTCTCCAGGGGTCGAGCTCCGCCTCGGCCATAGGAAATGTCTGCTCCGGCGTGTGTTTCCAGCGGTTCTGAATCCGGTTCCATTGCACATCGCGTTCGACAGGCAGGTACACGATCTCGCATGACGCTCCCACCGAAGCGGCCATCCAGCGCAGTGCGGAGCGCTCGTCGCGCGACCATAGTCCGAAGTCGAGAACGACGCTGAGCCGCAGGCGCAGGGCGTCGATGGCCAATGCGATGAGTCGTCCCTCCAGCAGCCATCGCATGCCACCTGGCTCCTGGTGACGGTCTTCCTGGCCGAAGATGGAGAGCGCCCATTCGTCGGGAGTGAGCCGCAGGGCCCCACGCTCCTCCGCCAGCTCCCGCGCTCGAAAGGTCTTCCCTGACCCGGGAAGACCCACCATCAAGAACAGAGTGGGGCCATTGGCTGCACGCAAATCTTTCAACGTCTCACTCACCTGCTACATGGTGCACGACACTCGCCCACGAGCAACCGCATAATCGGCCATCGGCCTGTCAAAGCATCGGTCCACCTCAAGTTCTCGTCCCACGTCCGAGCGACACCCCACCAAGGCGAGTGGGGCCAAACAAGTTGGAATTGCGGCCTCCCGGCCGCGACCCATCGCCACCTTCGATCACCGCCCAAGTGGAGCCAAAAGGAGTTCTACTCGATCAAGCGGTGGTCCCGAAAGAAGTTCGCCCGGTGGGGCCAGAACAGGTTCTTACAAAACACGCTGCTCGTTCGGCGTGCGCGGCGTGCTCGCGCTGCCCGTTCGGCGTGCCCGATGTGCCCGACGTGCCCGGCGTGCCTGCGCTGCCCATTCGGCGCGCGCGGCGTGCTCGCGCTGCCCGCGTGGCTTGGCTTGCACTGCCCGCTCCCCGTGTGGCGTGCGTGGCCCGTGCTGCCCGCGTGGCGTGCGCTGCCACGCTGCCGGCGTTGCACGCGCTGCCCGCGCGTGGCGTGCCTCGCCGCTCGCTGCCCGCGTGTCCCACAGGCGTGCGGCCTGCCCCCGCTGCCGCGTGCGTGGCATGCTCCGCTGCGCGCGCTGTCCGCGCCGGCGTGAGCAGCGGTCTAGGGGAGCCGGACCAGATGGGAGTAGAGGGTCCGCAGGGCGGCCTGGACCTCCGGCAGGGCCCGCGGGTCGTCCAGGGCCTGCAGGATGGCGTCGTCCGCCGGGTCGCCGCTCACGATCAGGAACTGCTTCGCGGACGGGTTGGGCCGCACGAGGGTGCGCCGGCGGTCGCGCGGGTCCGGTGACGTCACCACCGAGCCGTGCTCCTGCAGCCGCGCGATCGACGCCGACACGTGGCTCTGCGGGAAGCCCGTCCGCGCCGCGATCTCGCCGATCGAGCTGTCCGGGTGCTGGGTCACGTCGACCAGGACCGAGCGCACGCTGGCCGGCATCTCCGCGTCCGGGGAACCCAGGGTCGGCATCGCCGTGCTGCCCAGCTTCATCAGGGTGCGGCCCAGGACCAGGAGCTCGAGTCCGTTCACGATCGCCAGAATACAACAGGCTTGATGCATCAGAAATGATGCTTTACCGTCGGCGGCATGCACACCCAGATGCGCGGCCGCGGGGAGCGGCTGCTCGTGATCGTTCAGCCCGGGGACGGGGATGCCGACGGGTGTCCCGCGCTCGTCGAGGAGCTGGCCGGTGACATGAGGGTCCTGACGTACGACCGCCGGGGCCTGTCCCGCAGCCCGGCCGGCGACGATCCGGTGACGATCGAGTCGCACACGGACGACCTGGCGTTCCTGCTGGCCACGCGGGCGAAGGGCCCCGTCGACGTGCTCGGGATCAGCATCGGCGCGCTGATCGGGCTCGACCTCGCGGCCAGATACCCGGGGCTGGTGCGCACGCTCGTGGCCTTCGAGCCGCCGCTCACGCAGGTGCTCGACGAGCCGGAGCCGTTCGTGGCGCGGCAGCGGGCGGTCGAGGACGCGTTCCGGGCCGAGGGCGCGGCCGGGGCGATGCGGCACTTCCTCGCGATGACCGGCGTCGACCCGGCCGACCGTGAGCCGGACGCCGAGCTGCCGGGGCCGGGCCCGCGACGGGCGGCCAACCTCGCGTTCTTCCTGACCTACGACGCCCCGGCGGCGAGGCGTTTCCGGTTGTACCTCGACCCACTCCTCGACCCCGCCCCGCCCACGGTCATCCCGGCGGTGGGCCGCAGCAGCCGCGGCCGCCCGCACGCGGCCCCGGCGGAGGCCCTGGCGCGGCTCCTCGGTCGCGAGCCCGCCGAGTTCGACGGCGGCCACAGCGCCCACGTGTTCCGGCCGAAGGCCTTCGCGCGACGACTGCGCGAGCTGCTCGGCCCGAGCTGAGGCCGACTCCGAAACGCGCGGTTGAGCCCGGCCCGGCGACGCGCGGCTGAGCCCGACACCGCGACGCGCGGCTGAGCCCAATCCCGTCACGCGTAGCTGAATCCGGTCCCGTCACATGTACAGGTCGACGCCCTTGCCGTCGGTCACGTTGGCCGCGACCCGCACGTTGTGCTTGGTGCCCATGAGCTGGCTCAGGGTGTCGGCCTGGGCGTTGACCTGGGCCTGGCGGGTCGCCGGGTCGACCGGGGTGCCCGCGGCGGGCATGCTGAACGTGATCGCGTCGCCGATGCGCATGCGCTGTCCTCCGTGACGTGAATGAGCACTGGTCCCCTGCCATCGGCCGGGGGACCAGTGCTCGTGAGGGTTTTCAACGCTCGAGCCGCAGTTGCGCCGCGAGGGCCACGAGGGCGGCCAGGATGATCGCGCCGCCGTAGAGCAGCACGGTGGTGAGCAGGCCCAGGGGCGCCACCAGCTGGCCGGCGACGATCGCGGGGACGCCGAAGCTGAGGTACGCCACCAGGAACACGGCCGCGAAGAGCGCCGCGCGCTGGTGGGCCTCGGCGAGGGGGCCGACCGTCCGCAGCGCGCCGGAGAACGTGGCGCCGAAGCCCGCGCCGCCGATCAGGCCGCCGACCCACAGCAGGGGCAGCGTGCCGGTCGCGATGCCGGCGAGCACGATCGCGGTGCCGGCCAGCACGGCGACGGTGCCGGTGCGCACGACGCGGCGGGCCGGGTGGCGGCTGAGCACGTACGCGGCCGTGGCGGCGGTGGCCGGCGGGATGAACGCGGTGACGCCGTTGAGCAGGCCGCTGGAGTGGTGGAACACGTCGCGCAGGATGCTCGGGGACAGGCCCATGAACAGGCCCGCGAGCATCCAGGAGGCCAGATGGGCCGGGGCGGCGGCCAGGAAGTCGGGGCGGGCGGCCCGCGGCACCGAGACCCGCGGCCTCAGCGCGGCCAGGGCGCCCGGGCGGCGGCTGACGGTCTCGGCGGACAGCACCGCGGTCAGGGTGCCCACGGCCATGATGACGGTGAGGCTGGTGAACACGATGAGGTTCGCCTGGTGCGTGAACTGCACGGCGGCGCCGGTGAGCAGCGCGCCGATGCCCAGCCCGCCCGCGGGGGCGACGGCGCCGAGGATGCCCCCGAGCCGCTTGTGCCGCTCGGGCGCCAGCTCGACCAGGGCCGCGGTGAACGCGCTGCTGGCCGCGCCGGTCGCGACGCCCTGCACGACGCGGGCGGCGATCACCCAGCCGATGTTCGGGGCGAAGACGAACATGAGCATCGCCGCGAGCTCGACGGCCAGGGCGGCGACGAGCACCGGGCGGCGGCCGACGTGGTCGGACAGGGAGCCGACCACGACGAGCGAGGCGAGCAGGCCGAACGCGTAGGCCGCGAAGGCGACCGTGAGCACCCACGGGGCGAAGCCCCACTCGCGCTCGAACAGCACGAGCAGCGGGGTCGGGGCGCCGGCGGCGAGGTACAGGGACGCGAAGGCCAGGGCGGCGCCGGTGAAGGCCACGGCCGGCGGAAGGGTGCGCCGGGCGGGCGTGACGGCCGGGCGGGCGAGTGTTGCGGTAGACATCGCGCGACTCCTAAAGCAAAGGTCTTTGCGTTACGCTGAAGGTACGCCCGAGGGACCCCGTTAAAGCAAAGAACATTGCATTAGTAAGGAGGGTCACACCGTGTCCGCTCCCGTGCGCCGCACCGGTGGGCGCAGCGCCGCCGTGCTGGCCTCGATCCGCTACGCCGTCGAGGAGCTCGTCCGCGAGCGCGGCGCCGAGAAGGTGACGATTCCCCTCGTGGCCGAGCGCGCCGGGGTCAACCCGACGAGCGTGTACCGCCGCTGGGGCGACGCCGCCGCGCTGCTCAACGACATCGCGACCTATCGCCTGGACCCCGACCGGGAGCTCCCGCACTCCGGCGACCTGCGCGCCGACCTCATCGCCTGGGCCCGCGAGGTCGTCGAGCACTACCGCAAGCCGATCAACGCCGCCCTCCTGCGCGGGGGCAGCGCGTCCGCCGGCGAGCAGGAGACCGAGTGCCTGCGCAACCGCCGCGCCGAGGCCCTCGTCATCATGGGCGAGCCCGCGGCGCTGGACGCCGACGAGATCATCGACGGGATCATCGCGCCCATCGTGTACCGCGCGATCTACCTCCCGTGGACGCTGGACGATGATCTGCCGGTCCGCCTGGTCGACAAGGCCCTCCCGGCCTAGCGTGGGTGGCATGAGTCGCCCACACCTGATCCCCGGCCCCGACCACCCGATCACCGTCACGCCCTCGGACGTGCGGGTCGTCGTCCGCTCCGGCGAGCACGTCGTCGCCGACACCACCAACGCCCTGGCCCTGCAGGAGTCCACCTACCCCGTGGCCTACTACGTGCCGCTCGACGACGTCGACCAGCAGTTCCTGCAGCGCTCGGAGCACAGCACCTACTGCCCGTACAAGGGCGACGCCTCCTACTACTCGGTCGTCACGCCCGACGGCACCGTGGAGAACGCGGTCTGGAGCTACGAGACGCCCTACGAGGCCGTCGCGCCGATCGCGAAGCGTGTGGCCTTCTACACGGACCGTCTCGAGGTCACGGTCGTGTCGGGATCCTGACGTAAACGCGGCGGCCCTCCGTGTACGTCTAACCCTCGGGAACGCGCCCGGACATTGCGGGCAATACCATTCGGGGGTTTTGCAGCGCGGCTCCCGGTGAGTACCGTTCGCGAACGGGGAGGGCACAAAACATGTGGAGTCGTCGCAAGATGCTGGCCGCGGGCGCGGGAGTGGCCGCGGCCGCCGCGCTCGCCGCGTGCAATGACGGGAACAAGGGCAAGGCCGCCTGGACCGGTGGCGGCGCCTCACCCGGCACGGACGCCGGCGGCGGAGGCGGCGGGGGAGCCCCCGCGACGCTCACCATCACGCCCGCGGCCGACACCAAGGACGTGTCGCCGACGAGCCAGGTGACCGTCGCCATCGACAACGGCACGCTGAGCACGGTCACCGTCGCGGCCGGGAACAAGAGCCTCGACGGCAAGCTGTCCGAGGACAAGAAGAGCTGGACGTCGAGCGGCTCCCTCGCCTACGGGCAGACCTACACGGTCACCGCCGCCGGCGCCGGCGCGGACGGCAAGGACGTCAGCCAGACCGCGAGCTTCACCACGCTGCAGCCCAAGGCCGTCGCGAACATCACGTTCCAGGCCAACCCGATGGCCGCGCTGAAGAACGGCGGCACCTACGGCGTCGGGCAGCCGGTCATCGTCTTCTTCAACAAGGCCGTCAAGAACCAGGACGCCGCCGAGCAGGCGATGAAGGTCACCACCTCGCCGCAGGTCGAGGGCAAGTGGCACTGGGTCACCAACCAGAGCGCGCACTGGCGGCCGGAGAAGTACTGGGCGAAGGGCACCACGGTCAAGGTCAGCGTCAACCTGCTCGGCGTCGACCTCGGCAACGGCACCTACGGCGGCGGCAACGCCAGCGCCAACTTCTCCATCGGGCCGGCGCGCATCGCGATCGCGGACTCCAACACGCACCAGATGGAGTGCTACGTCGACGGGCAGATGGTCAAGAAGATCCCGATCAGCATGGGCAAGGGCGGCACGACCACCGGCTCCAAGGGCGAGACCATCGACTTCTTCACCCGCTCCGGCGTGCACGTGCTGATGACGAAGGAGCCGGTCGTCACGATGAGCTCCGCCAGCTACGGCATCACGGACAAGAAGAACCCGAACTACTACGAGGAGCAGATCAAGCTCGCGTGCCGGATCTCGCTCTCGGGTGAGTACGTGCACTCGGCGGACTGGAACATCCCCTCGCAGGGCAAGGCGAACACCTCGCACGGGTGCGTGAACGTGGCGCCGGCCAACGCGCAGTGGTTCTACGACACCTTCGACACGGGCGACGTCGTCGAGGTGCGCAACACGCCCAAGAACCTGCCGCTGACCGACGGCGTCGGCGACTGGAACGTGGCCTGGAGCCAGTGGTGACCCGGTGCTGACGGACCCGGTGGCGACCCGGTCCCGTCACAGGCCGCCGGCGACCCGCAGCGTCGTGCCCGTCGCATAGGAGGCGGCCGGGCTGAGCAGCCACGCGATGGCCTCGGCGATCTCCTCCGGGGTGCCGAGGCGCCCGACCGGGATGCGCGAGACCACGTTCGCGGCGCGGTCCGGGTCGCCGGTCTGCTCGTGGATCTCGGTGTGCACGAAGCCGGGAGCCACGCCGTTGACGCGGATGCCGTCGGCCGCGAGCTCCTTGGCCAGGCCGAGGGTCAGCGCGTCGACCGCGGCCTTGCTCGCCGCGTAGTGCACGTAGTTGCCGGGGCTGCCCAGGGTCGCCGCCGTCGAGGAGACGTTCACGATCGCGCCGCCCCGGGTCATGACCCGGGCGGCCTGGCGGGCGCACAGGAACGCGCCGATGACGTTGACGTCCATGACGCGGCGCAGCTCGGCGGTGTCGAGGTCGGCCAGCCGGCCCAGGGTCGAGGCGATGCCGGCGTTGTTGACCAGGCCCGTGATCGGGCCGAGGCGCTGGGCGGCGGTGTCGAACAGCGCCACGACGTCGTCCTCGGACGAGGTGTCGGCGCGCACCGCGACGGCCTCGGCGCCCGCGGCCCGCACGGCGTCGGCGACCCGCTCGGCGGCGTGGGCGTTGCTGCGGAAGCCGATCGCGACGCGGTGCCCGTCGCGGGCCAGCCGCAGGCAGGTCGCCGCGCCGATGCCCCGCCCGCCGCCGGTGACGACCGTTACGTGCTCCATGCCGCCGAAGCTACCGGTCCGCGGGGGCCGTGGGTGGCGTTCCGGCGCCGAATGGGCGCCCGCCGAGGGACTCGCGGCCGTGCGGCTCCTGCCAGCCGCTCAGGTCGGGGCCCAGCGGCACGACGCCGCTCGGGTTGATGTCGCGGTGGACCTCATAGTAGTGGCGCTTGATGTGCTCGAAGTTCACCGTGTCGCCGAAGCCGGGGGTCTGGAACAGGTCCCGCGCGTACGCCCACAGCACCGGCAGCTCGCTGAGCTTCTGCCGGTTGCACTTGAAGTGGCCGTGGTAGACCGGGTCGAACCGGACCAGGGTGGTGAACAGGCGCACGTCGGCCTCGGTGATCGTGTCGCCGACGAGGTACCGCTGCCGCCGCAGCCGCTCCGAGAGCCAGTCGAGGCGCGCGAACAGGCGCTCGTACGCGGACTCGTAGGCCTCCTGGGAACCGGCGAAGCCCGCGCGGTACACCCCGTTGTTGACGTCCTTGAAGACGACCTCCATGACCTCGTCGAGCTCGTCGCGCAGCGGCTCGGGGTAGAGGTCGGGCGCGCCCTCGCGGTGGTACGCCCGCCACTCGGTCGACAGGTCCAGCGTCAGCGGCGCGTAGTCGTTGGTGACGACCTGGCCGGAGGGGATGTCCACGATCGCGGGCACGGTGATGCCGCGCTCGTAGCCTGGGTAGCGGGCGAAGTACGCCTCCTGGATCCGCTCGATGCCCAGCACCGGGTCGCGGCCGCCGGGGTCGAGGTCGAACGTCCAGCTGCGGGCGTCGTGCGTGGGTCCGCACACGCCCATGGACAGCACGTCCTCGAGCCCCAGCAGCCGGCGCACGATGATGGCCCGGCTGGCCCACGGGCACGCGCGGCTCACGACGAGGCGGTAGCGCCCCGGCTCGACCGGCCAGCCGTCCCGCCCGTCGGCGGTGATGCGGTCGGCGATGTACCGCGAGTCGCGCTTGAACTCCCCGTCCGCCCGGTATGCGTTCACCGTCCCATTAGACCAGCTGCGGGTAGAGCGCCGCCGGGTCCGCGGACAGGCCCCGCTTGACGGTGCGGGTGACCTCGTCGGCGAGCACCTCGAAGTCGCCCGCCGCGACGCCGTCGAGCGCCTGCCGCGCGACGTCCTGGGCGGTGACCTTGGGCGCGTCGACGCCCGCGGTCATCTCGGTGTCGATGTACCCCACGTGCAGCCCCGTCACCGTCGTGCCCTGCGGCGCCAGCTCGAGGCGGAACGCGTTGGTCGCCTGCCAGACGGCGGCCTTGCTGGCGCTGTACGAGGTGCCCTGGGAGATCCAGCTCAGCACCGAGTGCACGTCGAGCACGTGGCCGCCGCCGTTGGCCGCGAGCACCGGGGCGAACGCGCGGGTCACGTTGATCGTGCCGTAGAAGTTCGTCTCGAACTCGCGGCGGATGTCGTCGAGGTCGCCGTGCAGCATGCTGGCGCGGGTCGTGATGCCGGCGTTGTTGATGAGCACGGTCACGTCGGGGGCCTCGGCCGCGGCGCGCCGTACCGAATCCGGATCCGTGACGTCGAGGGCCAGCGGCACGGCGCCGGGGATGCTCACCGACCTCGGGTCGCGGGCCGCCGCGTAGACCTTGCGCGCGCCCCGGGCCAGGGCCTCCTCCACGAATGCCCGCCCCAGCCCCCGGTTGCCGCCCGTGACCAGCACGACCTCGTTGCGCATCGCGACACCTCTTCGCAGTCGTGGAAACCGATCGGTTTCCGGTGTGCCCCTACGGTAGAACGATCGGTTTCCGATTGGGTAGACTGTTCGGTGTGACCTCCATCGCCTCCCCCCGTGAGCGGCTGCTGCGGGCCGCGGCCGAGCTCTTCTACGCCGAGGGCGCGGCCACGGTCGGCGTCGAGCGGCTGTGCAAGGCCGCGGGCGTGTCGAAACGGTCGATGTACCAGCTGTTCGCCACCAAGGACGAGGTGATCGCCGAGAGCCTGCGCGAATACGGGCCGGCGACGGTCGCGGGGTACTTCCCCGATCCGGCCGCGGACATGCCGCCGCGCGAGCGCATCCTGCACGTCTTCGCCCGGCTGGAGGAGCGGTCCGGCACCGGGTCCTTCCACGGCTGCCCGTTCGTGAACACGGCCGTGGAGCTGCACGACCCGGCGCACGCGGCGGCCCTCGTCGCGCTCTCCTTCAAGCAACGCCTGGAGTCGTACTTCCAGCAGCACGCCACCGCCCTCGGCGCGAGCGACCCGCAGTTCCTGGCCGCGCAGCTCACGATGCTCTTCGACGGCGCCTCGGTGCGGGCCGTCATGCGCGCCGAGCCCCTGGGCGGCCTGGCCCTGCGCGCGGCCGGGCATCTGCTCGACGCGGCCGTATGACCTCGCGGGTCATCGACACGGCGATCCCCGTCCGGTCATGATCGAAGGCATGAACGGATACGCGCTGGCCCATCTGCACAGCCAAAGCAGCCACGACGACGTGCTGGAATACCTCGAGCGCATCCAGGGCACCCTCGACCCCTTCGGCGGCCGGTTCCTCGTGCACGGCCCCCCGGTCGAGGTCCGCGAGGGCGAGTGGCCCGGCACCGTGGTCATCATCGAGTTCCCGAGCCTGGACGCGGCCCGCTCCTGGTACGACTCCCCGGCCTACCAGGCGATCCGGCACCTGCGCACCGACCACATCGCCGGGTCGGCGATCCTCTTCGAGGGCGTGCGCGCCGGCCACGACCCGGCGAAGATGGCCGCCGCGATCCGCGCCGCCCGCTAGCCGCCAGCCCGCTAGCGAGCCAGCCTCCTAGCCGCTTGCCCGCTGGCCGCACGCCCGGCGGCCCAGCTCGACCGCCTGGGCGCGCAGCTTCGGCAGGTCCAGGGCGGTCAGCCGGCCGTCCCGCTTCACCACGCGGCCGTCGACGAGCACCGTGTGCACGTCGGCCGGCCCGAGCGCCGTCACCACCGCGCCCGCGACCGCGGCGCCGGGCAGGTGGGCCAGGCCCGAGAGCAGCACGAGGTCGGCGCGCATCCCGGGGGTAAGGGCGCCGGTGACGGCGCCGAGGCCGATCGCGGCCGCGGAGTCGGCGGTCGCCGCGGCCAGGACCGAGCCGGCCGGGGCCATCGTGCCGGACTCGGCCCGGTGCCGGCGCAGCGTCTCCCGCATCGGCTCGAACAGGTCCGGCGGGGCGTTCACCACGACGTCGGTGCCGAGGCCGCACCGGCCGCCGGCGGCCGCGAACCGGGTGTAGGGGGAGGCCCCGTGGCCCATCGTCGCCTCCACCACGGGGGTGACCGTCACGCCCGTGCCGGAGCCGGCGAGCCGCGCGGCGTCGTCGGCGGTCATCGCGTTGACGTGCACGAGCTGCAGGTGCGGGCCGAGCAGGCCGGCCTCGTCCATGCGCGCGATCGGGCCGCCGGGGCCGCCGCCGAGGTGCATGGACGCGAGCAGGCCGTGCTCGCGGGCGAGCCGCAGCTCGGCGACGGCGTCGTCCCAGCGCCCGTACTGCGTCCCGAGCAGCGCCAGCGCCCCGGTCACCGTCCCCGTGCGGCCGGCGAGCCGGGCCGCGTCCGCCGGGTCGGCGCCCGCGACCACGGCCCGGATGCCCGCGCTCGCGTAGGCGTCGAGCACCGCGTCCACGTGCGGCACGTTGCACCAGTCGAAGACGGTGGTGATCCCGGCGTCCAGGGCCTCGGCGGCGCCGAGCAGCGTGGCCAGGTGCGCGTCCTCGGGCTCGAAGACGGCCAGGGCCCGGCCCAGCACCGCCTCGAAGTAGTCCGGCAGCGTCATGTCGGCCGCGGCACCCCGCAGCGGCGCCTGCCACACGTGCCGGTGCCCGTCGACGAACCCGGGCGCCACGACCAGGCCCTCGGCGTCGATGACCTCGGCAGCCTCTCCGGCCGGGTTGTTCGCCGCGGCGCCGACGGCGGCGATGGCCCCGCCGGTGACGAGCACGTCGGCGGGCGCCCCGGACAGCAGGCGCCCGCCGCGAATGAGCAGATCCACGTGTACCTCCTGGAAAGCTTTTGAAAAAGCTAACTCAAAAGCTTTTCGGAAAGCAAGACGCGGGTCAGGCGTTCCCCGCCTTCGGGTCCCCGAGGAGCGCGGGCTGCTGGATGTCGGTGCGGGCCGTGCCCAGCGCGGCGCCCATGAACTGGCGGTAGACCGCCGCGGGCAGAGTCGCGCCGGTGACGGGCGCCCCGGACTTGTCGGCCAGCGGCCGCTCCTCGGCCTTGTTCCCGACCCACACCGCGACCGCGACCTGCGGCGCGAAGCCGGCCGCGGTGGCGTGCGCGGTCTTGCCGAAGTCGCCGCCGAGCGGCCAGTCGCCGACCGCGAGCGCCGTCTGCCGCCCGTCGGCGAGCCGCCCGGCCGGCTGCTGGGCGAGGGACCACGCCACGTTGCGCGCGATCGCCTCGTCCACGCCCGCTTCGGCGAGCTCGGTGGCCCGGTAGATGGTCTTGCTGCCGCTGGTCACCGCGGCGATGAGGTGCGCCCTGGCCCGCTGCCCGTCACCGGCGAGCGTCGCCATGACGTTCGCCTGGTCGGTCAGCGTCATCGGGTACTTCCCGTAGCCCAGCTCGGTGTTGAAGTACTTGGGCGACAGTCCGTCGCCGGGCCCGTCGAGCCGGACCGCCTCGGCCTTGCCGTCCACGGTCGCCCACATGGTGCCCGCCCCGAGCGCCCGGGCCATGTCGAGGACCTTGCCCGGCCCGACCTTCTCGGTCACCCCGAACAGGGGCACCCGCAGCCCGTCGCGCTCGGCCTCCAGCAGCGTGCACGACGCCTTGCCGCCCGGGCACCGGTGCACGTCGCGCACCGGGTTGCCGCCCTTGGCCGTGCGGCCCGAGGCCGGGAAGTCCATCTCCGCCGGCGCCTGCCACCGCGACTGCAGCGAAATTCCGGCCTTGAGCGCCGCGGCCACCGTGATCGGCGCGAAGACGTTGCCCGGCGGGTGCGCGCCGGCGTAGTCGATCGCGGCCGCGCGGTCGTTGCCGTAGTAGGCCAGGATGCGCCCGGTGAGCGGCTGGACCGCGACCGCGCCGGCCGCCAGTGTTGCGGGCTGGCCGCTCATCGCCGCGCCGACGGCGCCGAGCAGCGACCCTTGCAGCCGGCGGTCGATGGTGGTGGAGATGCGGGCGCCGGCGGCGTTGAGCCCGAGCGTCGCGAACTCGTCGAGCACGCGCCGCTCGACGAGGCCGTCGCTGCCGTCCGGGCGCAGCGCCTTGTGCCGCTTGGCCGCGTCCTCGGCGGTGCGGGTGGTGCCCTCGGGGAAGACGACCCCGGCCCCGCCGCCGCTCATGCGCCCGCGGATCTCCTCGAACCGCTTGCGGGCCGCGCCGGCGTGCACGGTCGGGTCGTAGGCGCCGTCGCCGGGCGAGTCCAGCTGCGCGGCGAGCACGACGGCCTCGCCGGGCGAGAGGGTCGCGGCCGGCTTGTCGTAGTAGGCCTGCGCGGCCGCCTCGACGCCGTAGGCGAGCCGGCCGAAGTACATCGTGTTGAGGTAGCGGTCGAGGATGACGTCGCGGCCGTGCTGCCGCTCGAGCCGGCTCGCGACCGCCAGGAGCCGTGCCGTGCCGATCCGGGGATCGTCGAGAACCTTCCGGGTGTACTGCACGCTGAGGTCCGTCGGCCGGCCGAACCAGTGCCCGTCCCGGAATCCCGGGTCCTGGGCGGCGATGACGGCGTCGGCGACGTACCCCGGCAACCGCGCGGTGTCGATCAGCACCTGGTCGTCCTTGCCGGTGCGGGCCATGAGCGTGCCGTCGGAGTAGAGAATCTCCGTCGACCCGCCCGGCTCCGGCAACGGCGGCACGCTGACACTGCCGGTGTAGATCCCGGCGGCCGCGGCGGCCCCGCCGAGCAGCACCACGACGATCGCGGCCCCGGCGAGCACCCGTCTTCTATTCATCTGCGTCAGTCCTCCCCATGGACGGACGCATCGTACGCGGTCGTTCCGGGACTGGTTTCAGGACAGACAGCCCTCGACGGCGTCGTACATCGCGTTGCCGCGGTCGTGCCCGGCCAGGTGCCGCGTCACGTACGCCATCCGATAGCCGTCCGGGTCGGCGAGGCGCCCGCCGCCCGAGGAGCCGCCGATGCCGCCCATGCCGATCCAGTCCTCGTCGCGGCGCAGGCCCAGCGTCCAGATCGCGTCCTCCTCCAGCAGCCGGTCGGCGCCCTCGGCCTGCGGCGCGAGCATCTCGGCCAGCACCTCGGCGGGCAGCAGCCGGGGGAGGGCCTGGTAGAGCCCGGCCAGCCCGCGGGCGGTCGCGTGCAGGTTCACGGCCGGCAGCTCGCCGCCGCGCCAGGCGTCGCCGTTGAGCACCGCGGTGTCGAGCAGCCCCGCGGGGTTGCCGAGGGCGCGGGCCCACAGGTCGCCGTGGCCGTGCACCGACGCCTCCGGCCAGCCCGGGTCGCCGAACTCCACCTCGGCGCAGCGGGCCCGGTCGGCCGCCGGCACCCCGAAGTGCACGTCATGGCCGAGGCCGCGGACCACCTCGCCGACCGTCTCGCCGGTCGCGCCGCGCAGGATCGCGCCGAGGATGTTGCCGTACGTCAGCGCGTGCTCGCCCACCGCCGTGCCCGGCTCCCACTCCAGCGGCGAGGCGAAGATCGCCGCGGTGCAGCGGTCCCAGTCCAGGCCCTCGTCCGCGGTCAGCGGCTCGGCGACGGCGGGCAGCCCGAGCTGGTGGGCGAGGGCGTGCCGCACGGTGCCGCGCTCGTGCCCGAACGCCGGCCAGTACCGCGCCACCGGCTCGTCCAGCCCGATCCGCCCGTCGGCGACCCGGGCGAGCACGGCGAGGGCCGCGACCGGCTTGCCGGCCGAGAACACCGTGGTCAGGGTGTCGGCCCGCCAGGGGCGCGTGCGGGCGGCGTCGGCCCAGCCGCCCCACACGTCGACGACGAGCTCGCCGTGGGCGTAGGCGGCGACGGAGGCGCCCGTCTCGGCGCCGGACTCGAGCAGCTGCCGGAAGGCTTCGGCGACGGGCTCGAAGCCCTCGGCGACGGTACCGCTGACCAGTTCATCCACGGACGCGGACGGTACCGTGCCCCGGCCCCTCGCGCACCGATGATTCGGCTGCCCGCACCGCCCGAGGCCGACGTGACCTCGGTGAGTCGGCCCGGGCCTGGTGGACAGATCCGGGTTGCCTCGGCGCCGGTCTCCTGGGTTCGGCTGCCCGTTCCCGGCCCGGCTGCGGCTCGCTGATCCGCGGATCGCCCCCTTGCCGGGGTCGGAAATGTCGGGCGCTTCGCTTGCCCGTTCCCGGCCCGGCTGCGGCTCGCTGATCCGCGGATCGCCCCTCGCCGGGCGCCGAAATGTCGGGCGCTTCGCTAGCCCGACATTTCGGACTTATACCCCGTCCGGCGATAAGTGCGAATTGTGCTGCCTCGTGGAGAACTCGAGGATCTCGATCATGCCCGCCAGCACGGTGTCGTCGAAGTGCCGCAGGAACGCGGTGCCCTGCTCCACGACCGGCCCGTAGATCTCCTGGACCGACCGCTGCGCGAGCGGGGTCGGCCGCACCGTCACCCGCCGGCGGTCGTCCGCATCGCGCTCGCGGGTCACGTACCCGGCGCGCTCCAGCCGATCGATCGCCGTGGTCACCCCGCCGGTCGTCATCCCGGCCGCGGTGAACTCCCCGGTGCGGCGGCAGCGGTTGCCGCACGCGCGGCTCGAGGACGCGGGGATCGTCGCGGTGGCTGGAAAGGTACCGATGACGCCGGAAAGCACTTTGCTCATGCCGGAGGGACTGTTCCCGGGCATCGGCATGGTGCTGGCGCCGCGCGGGATGGCGTGCATCCTGCACTGGATGGAGTTCCCGTGGACGCCGGACGGGCGCCCGAAGGCGGGGATCGGCAGCAGCGACCGGGAGTTGCTCGCCGCGTGGCCCGGGCTGCTGTTCGACAACACGCGGGACTACCTGAACTGGGGGTTCTGGGCCTCGACGGACAAGTACCCGGCCGATGTCATGCGGCGCTCCGGCACCGACCTGGTCCGTCTGGTCACGTCGATGACGCCGCGCTGGGACGCGCGCCTGCACCGGCTCTTCGCCCTGACCGATGCGTCGACGTGCTTCCCGATCAACATTCGCACCTCGGTGCGCGTGGACCCGTGGCCCACGGACAACGTGACCCTGCTGGGGGACGCGATCCACATGACGCCGGGCCAGGGTGTGGGCGCGAACACCGCCCTGCGCGACGCGCACAACCTGGTGCTGGCCCTGACGAGCGGCCGCCCCGCGATCGACGCCCTGCGCGACTACGAGCGCGACATGATCGAGTACGGCTTCAAGGCCGTCGAGGCCTCGAAGCGGCAGACCGGCGGCGACCAGCTGGTCCGCCGCCCGGTGCTGGGCCCCGTGGGCCCTGGCCGCGCAGCGCACGTTCCTGCGGGCGACGGATCGGGTACCGCGCCGTTTCGAGGCCGGCCTGTACGAGGTCCGAGGCACCGAGTCGTGACGTGGTCTCCGGCTTGTTGCTCGGCTCCGGCTTGTTGCCCGCGCCGGTTGGTTTGCCCTAGTCGCTCGCTGACGTGATCGCGATGACCCGGGTGAGCGCCGCGTGCAGCTGCATGAGCTCGTCGATCGGCATGCCGAGCTGCTTGATGATGGCCGGCGGGATCTTCTGGGCCTCGGCCCGCAGCGCCCGCCCGGTCGCGGTGAGCGTGACCTCGAGCACCCGCTCGTCGTGCTCGGCCCGCCGCCGGTGGATGAGCCCCCCGCTTTCGAGCCGCTTGAGCAGCGGCGACAGCGTGCCCGGGTCGAGCTGCAACAACCGGCTGAGCTCCTTGACGGACAGCGGCGAGCGCTGCCACAGCGCGAGCATCACCAGGTACTGCGGGTGCGTCAGCCCCATCGGCTCCAGCAACGGCCGGTAGAGCGCAATCACATTCCGCGAGGCGACCGCCAGCGCGAAGCAGACCTGATGCTCCAGCGCGAGCGGATCGCCCACCCTTGCGTCCTCAGTCACGTGTCCCGACCCTTCCCGCACAACCCCGGCGGCTGTCATACTAGCGGCACACCAATAATTGGTACCCCAACCATTGGCATACCAAGGGAGCGCCCGACGTGTTTGGCTTGAAGCGCCGCGACCCCGCCGAGAAGAAGGACCGCGTGGGCACCTTCTTCTTCCGGATTTTCGGCCCCGCGACGGTGGAGGGCGCCATCCAGGGCTGGAGCCCCCAGGCGAGGGACCAGTACAAGCGGATGCGCGAGAACCAGCGGCGAGCAGCAGCCCAACGCCGGGAGGCGGAGGACTCAGCCGCGTAGCGGGCGGCCGCTCCCGTTTCCACGCGGCCGGCCCACCCACCGCGCCGCTGATCGCGCACCCGGCGTGCTGTCGGACGGGGGTCCTCCTCCACATGGGCGTCCGACGTGACCGGCTCGGCCGTCCCCGCACTGCTGATTACGCACCCGGCGGGTCACCGTGGCGTGTCGGACGGGGGTCCTCCGCCGGTCTTCCCCGTCTTTGCTGGCGCCGCCATCGTGCCGTCGCCGCCGTCGTGTTGCGGCTGTTCGTGCCGCGACCGCCGCCGACGTGTTGCTGCCAGTCTGTCTCTGCCTCAGCGTCTATCACGGTCGCGGTCGCGTCACCCTCGCGGCGCTGTGGCTATCGTCGCCCGTCGCCCGTCGCCCGTCGCCCGTCGCCCGTCGCCCGTCGCCCGTCGCCCGTCGCTGCGGTCCGTCGCCCGTCGCCCGTCGCTGTGCGCCGTCGCCCGTCGCCCGTCGCTGGGCGCCGTCGCCGGTCGTCGCGCTGCGCACGTCCGTGCTGTCGCCACCGCGTTGCCGTCGCTGTCATGGCGCCGCGTTGCGCCGTCCGTTGCTGCCCGCGTCGGCCTCATGCCCGCAGTCCTGTGCCGCCCCGGATCAGCGCAACCTTCGCCGACTGGCCTCCTGCAGCAACGCCAGCCGAATCGCTCCAACGGCCACGATCGCCAGCGCCGTACGCCACACCGCCAACCCGAACTCCACCGTCGTGACGTGCCCGGCCCCGAACTTCCCCGCGACTCCGTCGAGCCCCGGCACGCTGACGATGAGCGTCGTCACCGCCACGCCGGCCATCGTCGGCGCGACCCAGATCGCCCGAGGCCGCTCGAACGTCGTCCACGCCGCCCCCACGAGCACGAACGTGGCCGTGATGAGCAGCATCGCCATCGCCACCGTGACCGGCCGATGCCCGTCGAGCCGGCTGGCCCCGTGCAGCGCCCACCCGCTCCACTGATCGCCGCCCGGCTGCAGCAGGGTGGCGGTCCCGAAGTTCGTCTCCACGCTGACCGTGTTGTCCTCGCGAGCCCACGGCAACGCCAGCGCGAGCAGCGCCCCGATCGCCCCGACGAGCGCGACGACCCTGCTGCCGAACCCGGCAGGCGTAGGCCCCGGCAGCGGCGGCGCGACGTCGGCCGAACCGACACTGGCGTCGTCAGGTGAGCTCATGCCCGTAGACCGTAGTAGTCCAGCGCCAGCCAAGTCACGGCCCCTGCCGATGCTTCGCGAATCACCCTGCGTGTGCCCGCCTCGTTCACCTCACCTCCTCGCATCCAGGACGACGACCACGAATCCCGCTTCCTCGCGCCCGCGCCTCGAAGGCGCGCCCCAAGTTCAATGGCGCACGAATCCCGCCTCCTCGCGCCCGTCTCCCGAAGGTGCGCTCAAGTTCAAACGGCGCACGATCCCGCTTCCTCGCGCCCGCGTCCCGAAGGCGCGCCCCAGGTTCAACGGCGGCGGATGGCATCGCCGTTCTACTTCGGCGAACCGGGCGGAAGTTCGACGATGCAGACCTTGGAGGACCTGATCTTGAGCACGACGGGCTGCCCGGCCGGCTAGGCCTGCCGCGACGCGGTCGCGCCGATCGGCGCGTTCGCGGTGCGGGCTGGTCCTGAAGCGCACGGCCAGAAGCTCACGGCGTCAGAGCACCTTTGCGGACCGCGTCGGTTCGCGGAATCCGTGCGCCTCCGCCCGGACGACGCCACGTGCCCGGAACGGCCGGCGCGCACAGCGTCGCCGTCGGCCTTCCGAACCTCTGCCCGTGCGCCGTCACGTGCCCGGGTTGGCGGGCGCGGACAGCGTCGCCTCGAACCCCCGAACCCTCGGCCCGACCGCCGTCACGTGGTCGGGGTGGCAGGTTTTCGGCGCCCGGCCCCCTGCCGGTAGCCCGGATGCACCCCCGGCGCCAGACCCTGCTGATCCGCGATCCTCTGCAACAGGCCCGTCAACTGCTCGCGCTCCTCCGGTTCGAGCGCGGCGAGCATTTCGTCGTCGTGTTCGGTGGCGATCGATCGCATGTCCATCATGACCCGCTCTCCGTCGACGGTCAGATACAACTCGTGATGTCGCCGGTCGTTGCTGCCCGTCCTCCGCTCGACCAGGCCCTTGTGTCCGAGGTTGTCGATGAGCACCACCACGCGGCTGGGCACCACCCCGAGGTCGACCGCGACCGACTGCTGGCTTCGCCCGGGCTGGCCGTTGATCATCCGCAGCAGTCCGACCTCGGCCGGTGAGAGTCCGATCTGCTGCACGCGATCCGCGAACCGCTCCGATGCGTGTGCTCCGAGCTGTGCCAGAAGGAAGGCCGCCCCTCGTGGCCTCCTGGGTTGCCTGCCGTCCGTCATGGGGCTATGGTACACCACAAAGAACGATTCACTCAACTGAACGATTCAGTTCGGAGAAGGGAGTGCGTCATGGCGTTCACAAGTCATCCCGATCTGGAGGGCAAGGTCGCCCTGGTCACCGGCGGGTCCCGTGGCATCGGCGCCGCCACGTGCCGGGCGCTCGCCGCCAACGGGGTCCGCGTCGCCGTCAACGGCCGCGACTCCTCCGCGGTCGCAAGCCTCGTCGGCGAGATCGCCGGCGCCGGCGGGACGGCGCTGGCGGTGCCCGGCGACGCCACGGACGGCGCGATCGTTCGCCGCATCCGCGAGGAGGTTGAGCGGACACTCGGCCCGATCGACATCCTGGCGCCGTTCGTCGGCGGGCAAGGGCGTCCCGTTCCGACCCACGAGCTCGGTCCCGAGCAGTGGCGGGCCACCATCGAGGCGGACCTGACGTCGGTCTTCCTCGCCGTCAGCGAGGTGCTGCCCGGCATGATCGAGCGCCGCGCGGGAGTCGTCGTCACGATGTCGTCGACGGCGGGCCGGATGCCGGGGCTGGCCAGCGCCGCCTATGCCGCGGCCAAGGCCGGCGTCGTCATGTTCAGCAAGCACCTGGCCGCCGAGGTCGGCAAGCACGGCATCCGCGTCAACTGCCTCGCCCCGTCGGCCGTGCTGAACAGTCGCATGCGGCAGCACATGACCGACGAGCAACTCGCGGCGCTCGGCGACCAGTTCCCGCTGGGTCGCATCGGGCGCCCGGAGGACGTCGCCGAGGCCGTGCTCTACCTCGCCTCCGACGCGGCGTCCTGGATCACCGGCGCGACCCTCGACCTCACCGGCGGGCGGGTCATCGTATGACCGCCGCCGACAACGTCACCGGCTACGGAACCAATGCCGTCGGCTCCCGCAACACCCAAGCGGCCGCGCACGAGCTGGGCGCCCGCCGGATCCATCGTCGCGAGATCGGCCTGGGTTGGCAGACGCGCGGCGGGGTCGAGCCAGGAACTCGGCGGCGAGCGGTGGCTGGGCGCGCGAATGCGTCGGTGCGGATGTCACGAACCCGTCGGAGGCAAGGCGCGCAGGAGTGGCGGATAGAGGACCGTTGCCGGGCCCCGGGTAAAGAGCTGCGCTGGGCGGCCCCGGTCGCCGGCGGTGGAGCGGCCGGTGGGGACCACGAAGCCCGGGGTCGACGTGGCCTTGCGGTGGAAGTTCCTCGGATCCAGCTTGGCGTTCCAGACGGCCTCGTAGACCTGGCGGAGTTCGGCGATGGTGAACTCGGGCGGGCAGAAGGCGGCGGCGAGTGGCGAGTACTCGAGCTTGGCCCGGGCTCGTTCCACGCCGTCCCGGAGGATCGCCGCGTGGTCGAAGGCCAGCGGGGGCAGGCTCTCGACCGGGAGCCAGGCGGCCTCGGCGGCGTCGCTGCCCGCCGTCGGGGCCGGGGCCTCGGGGAGCAGGGCCAGGTAGGCGACCGTTACCACTCTCGCTCGGGGGTCGCGGCCGGGAGAGCCGTACGTGGCCAGTTGCTCCAGGTGGGTGGCCGGGTGCTGGAGGCCGGTCTCCTCCGACAGCTCGCGGATGGCCGCATCCGTCAGGTCCTCGGTGTCCAGGACGAAGCCGCCCGGGAGGGCGTAGGAGCCCTCGTGCGGGGGGATGGCGCGGCGCACGAGCAGGACGCACAGGGCGTCCGCCCGGACCGTGAGCATGACCAGGTCGACCGTTACGGCGAATGACATGAATTTATCACCACATTGACGAGAAACTCGTGTGACTTATATCGTCGGTCTGACGATAACTGAGCAGTGTAGGTGCTCCAGAGCTGGGCCGGGCGGGTGGCGTGCCGTTCGTTCGGTGGCTTGAGCCGGATGCCGTCGCGGGTCACCCGCTGTGCGGCCGCGGTGCGCTCGAGCCGGTGCCGCTGAGTCAGGGGAGGGGAAGGCGCCATGGCTGATGTGACACGGCGGTTGTTCTGGCGGCACCTGCGCGGGGCTCCCACCAGCTGGGTGCGGCATCACGTCAACGGGGTGGTGCGGCACGAAGGCGTCGGGCAGTCGTTCTGGTACCGGCCGTTGACCGCGGTGCTGTCGGAAGTACCCGTGGACGATCGGGAGCTGCCGTTGCTCTTTCATGCTCGTACCAGTGACTTCGCCGACGTCACCGTCCAAGCCACGGTCACCTATCGGATCAGCGTGCCGGCCACGGCGGCGGAGCGGCTCGACTTCTCCGTGGACCCCAAGGGCGGGCAGTGGCGGGCTCAGCCGCTCGATCAGGTCGCCACGCTGCTGGCGGAGCTGGCTCAGCAGCCCGCGCTCGATCTGCTCGCCCGGCTGCCGCTGACCGAGGCGCTCACGGCCGGGATCGCGCCCGTGCGGGAGGCGGTCTCGGCGGCGCTCGGGAGCGATCCGCGGCTGACCGATACCGGGGTCAGTGTCGTGTCGGCTCGAGTCGTGGCCATTCGGCCCGAGCCCGATCTCGAGCGGGCGCTGCAGACGCCCACTCGGGAGGCGGTGCAGCAGGAGGCGGATCGGGCGACGTACGCGCGGCGGGCTCGAGCCGTTGAGCAGGAGCGGGCCATCGCCGAGAACGAGCTGCAGAACAAGATCGAGCTTGCTCGGCGGGAGCAGCAACTGGTCGAGCAGCACGGGGCGAACACGCAGCGGCAGGCCGAGCTCGATGCGGCCGCGGCGCTCGTGGCCGCGCAGGCCGAGGCGGAGCGGTCGCGGGTGGCGGCGGTGGCCGAGGCGGAGCGGTCGCGGGTGGCGGCGGCGGCCGAGGCAGAGGCGGACCGGCTGCGGACGCAGGCTCGGGCCGATGGGGTGCGGGCGGTCGGGTTGGCCGAGGGGGAGGCCGAGGCGGCTCGGGTGGCGGCGTATCGGGATCTGCCGCCGGCGGTGCTGCAGGCGCTCGCCCTTCGGGAGCTGGCCGGGCAGCTGCCGGAGATCGGGCAGCTCACGGTCACCCCGGATGTGGTGACCGGGCTGCTCAACCGGCTCGGCAAGTAGGGAGGCGGCGCCGGGACCGCTGCGAGGGCTGGGTGAGGCGGTGCCGTGGTCGCCGCGGGAACGGGGTGAGGGCGGTGCCAGGGTCGCTGCGGGAGCCAAATGAGGGGGCGTCGTGGTCGCTGCGGGAGCGGGGTGAGGCGGTGACGGGGGCGCTGTGAAGCCGGGGTGACGTGGTGCCGGGATTGCTGCGGGGCCGGGGTGAGGGGGCGGCCCCGCAGTGGTCGCGGGGGCGGGAGAGTACGTGGCAGGGAAGGAGAAGCATGGGCACGCTGGCGCCTCGGGCGGTGATCGTGTCTCGGCGCAGTGAGCTTGACGAGTTGCTCGGCCGGCATGGGACCCGGGCCGCCGCCGATTACTACCTTCGGCAGCGGGGGCGGGATCTCGAGGAGGTCGCGGCTCGGCACTCGGCGCTGCAGGCCGCGATGACCGCGGTCGGGGCCGCCATTCCGGCCGACTGGCGGCGGGGGCACATCGATCGGGAGGATCTGCCGCGGTTTTTGTTCGGGCCCGAGGACGTGGTCATCGCCGTCGGGCAGGACGGGCTCGTCGCGAACGTGGCCAAGTACCTCGATGGGCAGGCCGTGATCGGGGTCGATCCGGAGCCGGGGCGCAATCCGGGGGTGCTCGTGCGACATGAGGCTCGGGCGATCGGGCGGGTGCTCAGGAGTCGCGACACCGAGCTGCGCACCATGGTGTCGGCCCGGCTCGATGACGGGCAGGAGCTGCTGGGGCTCAACGAGGTGTACTTCGGGCATGTGAGTCACCAGTCCGCGCGGTACACCTTGACGACTCCGGGCGGAGCGCGCGAACGGCAGTCGTCGTCCGGGGTGGTGGTCGGCACCGGGACCGGGGCCACCGGGTGGTGCTCGTCGATCGCGCTGGAGCGGGCCGATCCGCCCGTGCTGCCGCAACCGCAGGCGGCCGAGGTTTGCTGGTTCGTGCGGGAGGCCTGGCCGTCGCCGGCCACGGGGGCGACGCTCACCGATGGGCGGCTGGGGGCGGACGAGCGGCTGGAGCTGGCTTGCGAGGGGGAGCGGCTCGTCGTGTTCGCCGATGGGCTGGAGTCGGACCGGCTCGAACTGTCGTGGGGGCAGCGGGTGAGCATCGGCGTGGCGCAGCGGCGCCTTAACCTGGTCGTGTGAGCGTCCGGAAGGCGATGTAGGCGCCCAGGAGGTGAGCCCCGCGGCGGCGGTCGTGTGAGCGCCCGGTAGGCGAAACGCGGTGGTCGTCTCAGTGCCCACAAGGCAAACCCGCGGACGGAAACGCGGTGCTCGTGCGAGTGGTCAGAAGGCGAGCGCCGCGGACGAGGCGCGCGAAGGTGGTGGTCGTGTGAGTGGTCAGAAGGCGAGCGCCGCGGACGAGGCGCGCGAAAACGTGGTGCTCGTGTGAGTGGTCAAGAGGCGAGCGTCGCGGACGAGGCGCGCGAAACGTGGTGGTCGTGTGAGTGGCCGGTAGGCGAGCCCCGCGGTGGTCGTGTGGAAGATTAGGAGCGTGAAGACCTTCCCGCTGGGCCGGCGCAACGTCCACCGCGTCGGGTTCGGCGCCATGCAGCTGCCCGGGCGGGGTGCCTTCGGGCCGCCGCGCGATCGGGCCGAGGCGCTCGCGGTCGTGCGCCGGGCCGTGGACCTGGGCGTCGACCACATCGACACCGCGCAGTACTACGGGCCTGACGTGGCCAACGAGATTCTGCGCAGCGCGCTGTACCCGTATCCGGAGCGCCTCGCGCTCGTGAGCAAGGTCGGCGCGAAGCGGGACGAGAAGGGCGCCTGGCTGGCCGCGGACCGGCCCGAGGAGCTGCGCGCGGGGGTACAGGAGAACCTGCGGGCGCTCGGTGTCGAGCGGCTGGCCGCCGTCAACCTGCGGCTGCCCGCCAAGGGTGATCCCAAGGTGCTCGACGAGCAGCTCGACGCCATGATCGCGATGCGCGACGAGGGGCTGATCGAGGGGATCGGCATGAGCAACGTGGACGAGGAGCAGCTGCGGCAGGCGCTCGCGCGGACCGAGATCGTCTGCGTGCAGAACCCGTTCAACCTCGTCGATCAGCAGTCGCGGCCGGTGCTGGATCTGTGCGTGGAGCGCGGGATCGCGTTCGTGCCGTTCTTCCCGCTCGGCGCGGCGTTCGGGCGCGAGCGGGTCCTGGGCCACCCGAAGGTGAAGGCGGTCGCCGAGCGCCTCGACGCCACCCCGGCGCAGGTCGCGCTCGCGTGGGTGCTCGCCGTCGCGCCGAACACGCTGCTGATCCCGGGCACCGCGTCGCTGGAGCACCTGGAGCAGAACATGGCCGCCGGGCGCCTGCGGCTCGACGAGGACGCGCTGGCGGCGCTGGGCGCAGGCGGTACACCCGCATGAAACGAAGGCAGGTCGGGAACCTTCTCGGGCTGGCGGTGCTGAGCTATCTGAGCCGGGCGCCGATGCACCCCTATGAGCTGTCCAAGACGCTGCGCAACCACGGCGACGCGCGCAGTATCAAGTTCAACCACGGCTCGCTGTACATGGTGGTGCAGCAGCTCGCCAAGGCCGGCTTCGTGGCCGAGCAGGAGGTCAACCGCGAGGGCGCGCGGCCGGAGCGGACCGTGTACCAGATCACCGACGCCGGCCGCGCCGAGCTGCGCGACTGGCTGCGTGAGCTGGTGGGGGAGCCGCAGCACGAGTATCCGGCGTTCGTGAGCGCGCTGTCGATGATCGCGGCGCTGAGCCCGAACGAGGTCGTGCCGCTGCTCGGCAACCGGCTGGACGGGCTCGCGGCGCAGCGCGCCGAGGCCAGGCAGGAGATCCAGCAGGCCGAGCAGCAGGGAGTGCCCCCGTTGTTTCTGATCGAGGAGGTGTACCGCCTGAGCCTCATCGACGCCGAGGTCGCCTACGTGCACGACCTCCTCGCCAGGATCAAGGAGTGGGGACCGATGTGGGCCGAGGCGCACGGCGAGGAGTTCAAGCCCGAATAGTTGACACTGACTAGTCGGCCCTGGATAGTTGGTATCAACTAATCCAGAGGGCGGGGGCTGGTCATGGCCGGGATCGGCAGTGCGGTGGTCATCGGGGGCGGGATCGGCGGGCCGGTCGCGGCGATGGCCCTGCGGAAGGTCGGCATCGAGGCGACGGTCTACGAGGCCTACGACGGGCCGGCGACCGGCGTCGGCGGGGCGCTCGCCATCGCGCCCAACGGGCGGCAGGCCCTCGCCGCGATCGGGGCCGACGAGCAGGTCGCCGCGGTGGGGCGGCCGATGCGCTCGATGATCATGCAGAGCTGGACGGGCAAGCGCCTGGCCGAGTTCGCGGCCCCGCGGCGGCTGCCCGAGCAGCTGCTGATCTGGCGCTCCGACCTGTACCGCGCGCTCTACGACGAGGCCGCGCGGCGCGGGATCCGCATCGAGCACGGCAAGCGCCTGGTCTCGCTCGACGGGCCGGTCGCCCGGTTCGCCGACGGCAGCACCGCCGCCGGGGACATCCTCATCGGCGCCGACGGCATCCGCTCCACGGTCCGGCGCGCGATCGATCCGGGCGCTCCCTCGCCGCGGTACGCCGGCCTGCTCGGCTTCGGCGCCAGGTGCCCCGGCGACGGGCTGGAGCCGACCGGCCCGAGGATGCACTTGCTCTTCGGCAAGCGGGCGTTCTTCGGGTACCAGATCGAGCCCGACGAGGCCGGCTGGTTCGCGAACCTGCCCCACCCGACGCCGATGACCACCGCGCAGGCCCGCGCGATCGGCCCCGAGGAGTGGCTACGGCGCATCGCCGCCGCGGCGCGCGACGATCGCGGCCCCGTGCCGGAGCTGGTCCGGCGCACGCGGCCCGACGAGCTCGTCATCACCGGCGCGCTCGAGGACATTCCGAGCGTCCCCGTGTGGCATCGGGATCGTGTCGTACTGGTGGGAGACGCCGCGCACGCCACCTCCCCGAGCTCGGGCCAGGGCGTGTCGCTCGCCATCGAGAGCGCCGTGCAGCTGGCCCGGTGCCTGCGCGACCTGCCCGTCGAGCGCGCCTTCGCCGAGTACGAACGGATGCGCCGCGAGCGCGTCGAGCGGATCATCAAGATGGCGGCGCGCACCAACGCCGACAAGGCGGCCGGGCCGGTCGCCCGGGTGCTGCGTGACCTGCTCATGCCGATCGCGATGAAGGCGTTCGGCGACCCGGAGAAGTTCGCCTGGCAGTTCGACCACCCGATCGACTTCGACGCTCCCGTGGCGCCGGCCGCGGCGGTCGCCGGCACCGCGCGCTGACGGGTGGTCGGAGGATGTCGCGCGGCGGCGGCTGACAGGGGCCGGGTGCGGTTCGGTGAGGATCGGGCCCGCGGCGGTGACGATCGGCTTGAGGGCGCGCACCGTTGGGCGCATGTTACGCAAGACTTGGGCCGGCGCCGCCGCCGTTGCCGCCTTGGCGCCCGTCGCGCTCGGCGGCGGGCAGGCCGCGGCCCGGCACGACAACAGCAGTGCGTGGGCGTCGAACACCTGGATGGGATCGGCCGCGGGTGGCAGCGGGCTCACGCTCGGCGACGTGCGGGGCGTGATCGGCGCGAGCACGGGGGCGGCCGCGGGTCTCAACGGGGCCGGGGTCGGGGTCGCGCTCATCGACACGGGTGTCGCGCCCGTCGCCGGGCTGCCCGCCGCGCAGGTGGTCAACGGGCCCGACCTGTCGTTCGAGTCGCAGTCGAACGATCTGCGGTACCTCGACACGTACGGGCACGGGACGCACATGGCCGGCATCATCGTCGGCAACGACACCGCGACCGGGATCGTCGGGCTGGCCCCGAAGGCGAAGCTCACCTCGGTGAAGGTGGGCACGTCCAACGGCGCCGTCGACGTCTCGCAGATGATCGCGGCCATCGACTGGGTGGTGGAGCACCGCAACGACGACCCGGCCAACCCGATTCGCGTCATCAACCTCTCCTACGGCACCGGGGGCACGCCGAACTACTGGACCGACCCCGTGCAGTACGCGGCCGAGCAGGCGTGGAAGGCCGGCATCGTCGTCGTGGCCGCGGTCGGCAACAGCGGCGGGCAGATGACGGACCCGGCCACCGACCAGTTCGTGCTCAGCGTCGGGTCGGCCGACACCAAGGGCACGGCCTCGGCGGCCGACGACACCATCTCCACGTTCACCAGCCTCACGTCCAACCTGGCCAGCAACCGCCGGGCGGACGTCATGGCGCCCGGGCAGTCGATCGTGTCGCTGCGCGTTGCGGGGTCGAACATCGACACGTCGTACCCGGCCGCGCAGGTCGGCTCGACACTGTTGCGCGGCAGCGGCACCTCGCAGGCGACGGCGGTCACCAGCGCGGCCGTGGCGCTGCTGCTGCAGGCCCGGCCGTCGCTCACGCCGGATCAGGTGAAGAACCTGCTGATGTACAACGGCAGCGTCCTCACGGCCGGGAACGCGGCGGGGCTCGGGTACCGCGAGATCAACGTGAACAGCGCGCTGGCCGCCGCGACGCCGTCGGCCACGCAACGCTTCACGTGGTCGAGCGGCACCGGCAGCATCGAGGGAGCGCGCGGCGACAGCCACGTCGTGCGCGACAACGTCGCTCTCAGCGGCGAGGCCACGGTCTGGGGGCCGCTCGCGACCACGGCCTGGGCGCCGAAGAGCGCGAGCCTGGACGCGTGGAACGGCGGGCTCTGGATGGGCTACCGGGTGGCCGGCGACGGCTGGACGGGCCGGTCGTGGGCCTCGAAGACCTGGGCCGCGGCGTCCTGGACCGGCTCCCCGTGGGGCGGCGCCTCGACGTGGGCCGACCCGGACTGGTCGGGGCACTACTGGTCGGGCCACTACTGGTCGAACGGCACCTGGTCCGGGCACTACTGGTCCAGCGACGACTGGTCCACGGCGTCCTGGAGCTGAAAAACCCGCTTCATGCCCCGTCAGGGTATAAATCGGATATGTCGGGTGCGGAGCGCCCGACATATCCCCGTCCAGGGCGCACGTACCATCGGTGCCGTGGACGACGAGCTCGACACGCTGCCGAAGATCGGGGCGCCGGCGACCCGCGCGCTGCACAACGCCGGATACACCAGCCTGCGCCGGCTCGACGGAGTGGCGCGCGCCGAGCTCGCGAAGCTGCACGGCATGGGCCCGAAGGCGCTCGGCATCCTCGACGAGGCCCTGCGGCGCCACGGGCTCGCGCTGCGCTGAGTCGCCTAGCCGACCTGACGCGGTGTTGCCGGCTGCTACGTTGCGTGACATGCGGCTGGCGACGTTCAATGTCGAGAACCTCTTCGCCCGGGCCAAGGCGATGGACGGCACCGTGCGTGAGGCCGGGCAGCCGGCGCTCGCGGCGTTCGAGGTCTTCAACCGGATCGCGGCGCACGACGAGTACAGCCCGCAGGACAAGACGGCGATGCTCGACGCCCTCGCGACGCTGGGCGTGCTCGTGCAGACCCGCGACGGGCGGCGCCTCAACCCGCGGCAGTTCGACACCGCGTGGGCGCTGCTGCGCGAGAACCGCGGCGACTTCCTCGCCGCGCCCGCCGACCGGGAGCCGCACATCGTGGCGGGCGGCCGCGGCGACTGGACCGGCTGGGTCGAGCTGATCACCGAGCCCGTCGACGAGACCGGGACCCGGATGACCGCCCGGGTCATCGGCGACCTCGCCGCGGACGTGCTCTGTCTCGTCGAGGCGGAGAACCGGCCCGCGCTCGTGCGGTTCAACGACGAGCTGCTGGGGCGGCGGTACGAGCACGCGATGCTCGTCGACGGCAACGACCCGCGCGGCATCGACGTCGGCCTGCTCTGCACCGGCGCGATCGGCATCGACTGGGTGCGCAGCCACGTCGACGTGCCCGACCCGGCCGTGCCCGGCAAGCGGCTGTTCAGCCGGGACTGCCCGCTGTACAAACTGCGCCTGGACGGCGGGGTCGACCTCTATCTGCTGCTCAACCACCTCAAGAGCCAGTCGTTCGCGTCGGGCGACCCGGACCCGCTGCGCACGCGGCAGAGCACCGAGGTCCGCGCCATCTACGATCGGCTGCGCGCGGACGGCGCCGAATACGTCGCGGTGCTCGGCGACTTCAACAAGGGCCCCGACCGCAAGGACCCCAAGCACCACCCGACCCTGGAGCCGCTGCTCGACGCCGGGACGCCGCTGGTCAGCTGCTACGACCTCGACGCCTTCGGCGGGCTGTTCGACCCGCGGGACACCGGGCGCGAGCGGCCCGGCACGTTCCAGTCCTGCACCATCCCCAACCGGCTCGACTACATCTTGCTCTCGCCCGAGCTCGCGGCGAAGGTGACCGGGGGCGGGGTGTTCCGCAAGGGCCTGTGGGGGAGCCCGGAGAACAAGACCCCGCCGAAGCTGTGGGGCGTCTATCCGGAGCTGACGGCCGCCCGGCACGCCGCCAGCGACCATGCCGCCGTCTGGGTCGACCTCGATATCTGACCGTGGCTCAGGTGCGCAGGTGGGTCAGCACGGCCAGGACGCGGCGGTTGGTGTCCGGCAGGGCGGGCAGGCCGAGCTTCACGAAGATGCTGCGGATGTGGGCCTCGACGGTGCGCTCGGCGAGGAACAGCCGCTCGGACACGGCCACATTGGACAGTCCCTCGGCCATCAGGGCGAGGATCTCGCGCTCGCGGTCGGACAGGGCGCCGAGGCCCTCGTCGTCGCGGCGGCGCGGGCGGCGCATGACCCGCTCCACGACGAGCGGGTCGATCGCGGTGCCGCCCGCGAGGACCCGGCGCACGTCGGCCAGGAAGCGGTCGATGTCGGTGATGCGGTCCTTGAGCAGGTAGCCGACGCCGGCCTCGCCCTGCTCCAGGATCGTGACCACGTCGCGGGTCTCGATGTACTGCGACAGCAGCAGGATCGCCAGCCCCGGCTCCTCGCGGCGCAGGCGCAGGGCCGCCCGCAGCCCCTCGTCGGTGAAGCTCGGCGGCATGCGGATGTCCACGATGACGGCGTCGGGGCGCTCCCGCGCGACCAGCCGCCGCAGCTCCTCCGCGTCGCCGGCCGAGCCGGCGACGTCGAAGCCCTCGGCGGCCAGGAGCCGCTCGAGCCCCACCCGCAGCAGCAGCGAGTCGTCGGCGAGGACGAGCCGGTTCGTCATGGTGTCACCTCCGTGGCGTCCGGGGTGGTCAGCGGGAGCCTCGCGGTGAGCCGGGTTCCGCCGCCGGGCGGGCTGTGCAGCAGCAGGCGGCCCCCGCACGCCTCGACCCGGTCGCGCAGCCCCTCCAGGCCGCCGCCGGGGACGAACGCGGCGCCGCCGGAGCCCGTGTCGCGCACGAGGACGACGAGGTCGCCGTCCACCGCGGTGAGCCGCAGCTCCACGTCGTCGGAGCCGCCGTGCTTCCCGGCGTTGGTGACCGCCTCGAGGGCGACGTAGTACGCGGTCGCGGCGGTCTCGTCGCCGAGGACCGCGCCGCCGACCCGGTCGTCGACGCGCACCGCGACGCGGGAGCGCTCGGCGAGGCTCTCCAGCGCCCCGGCCAGGCCGTGCAGGACGAGCGCGGGCGGGTTCATGCCGCGGGCGATCTCGCGCAGCTCCGCCACGGCGGTGTCGAGCTCGCACAGTCCCTGGTCCAGCAGCGCGGAGGAGCCGGCGGCCCGCTGGGCGCGGCGCAGCAGCAGGGCGGCGGCGATGAGCCGCTGCTGCACGCCGTCGTGGATGTTGCGCTCGATGCGGCGCCGCTCGGCGTCGGCGGCCTCGACGATCCGGCGCCGGGAGCGGCGGACCTCGTCGAGGCGGAGCTGGTTGTCGAGGACCAGGGCGGCCATGCGCAGCACCGCGTGCAGGACGTCGGGCGCGGCGGCCAGGGCGGGATCGTGCGCGAGGGCGCCGACCTCGCGGCCGCCGGCCCGCAGCGGGGTCAGGGCGGCGCGCGGGTGGTCGTGGGCGTGCGCGGCGATCTCGTCGAGGGCGAGGACCTCGAGCGTGGGGTCGCCGAGGCCGGTGCGCAGCGCGTCGCGCAGGGCGGCCGGGGCGGGCTGCTCGGCGCCGAGGGCGGCGACGAGCGAGCGGATGGCCGGCGGGGGCGGCTGGCTGCGGGCCAGGCTGAGCCAGGCGCCGATCGGGATCGCGGCGCTGCCGGCGTAGTAGGCGATCTGGGGGCCGGAGCCGGGGACGTACCAGTCGGCGCTGACGATCGCGGTCGCGGCGACGTTGAGCAGGTTGGCGATCCAGAACGGGGTGTAGGCGGCACGGTACAGCGGGGTCGCCGCACGGTACCGGTGCAGCAGGAAGAGCAGCAGGAACACGCCGACGGCCGGATAGGTCGCGGCCCGCACCTGCAGCAGGCCCGCGATTCCCGGCGGGTGCCCCGGCGTCAGCCACCACGCGAGCAGGGCGGCCGGCCAGAACAGGTAGCCGGCCAGGGCGGTGGCGTGGTCGAGCCGGCCGCGCAGCCGCCCGACCGGGATGACGAGCGCACAGTGCAGCACCAGCGGCTGGTACACCATGCCCAGCATCAGGTCGTCGCGGAACAGCCCCGGCAGCGCCACGCGGCCGGCCCCGTCGGCGAGCCAGCACAGGCCGGCGGCGAGCATGAGCGGGCCCATCCGCGAGTCGGGCCGCTCGCGCCACATCCGCAGGCCGACCTCGGTGTGCAGCAGCCCGGCGGCGACGAAACAGGCCAGCTCCCACGGGCCGAACTCGCCCCGGCCCAGCACCGCGACGGCGACCGCCGCGGCCGCCGCCAGGCTCCGCAGGGCCGTGCGCACCCTCGTATCGTCGGGCACCCGACGCATCGGGGGGAATACGTGCTGGCACTGATGTCGGGGATCCGGGCCGATTCCTACCTTGAGCCGCATGCGAACCCTCATCATTTCGGCCGCCGCGCTGCTGACGCTCGCGGCCTGTGCCAGTCCCACGCCGACGCCGACGGTCGCCGCCCCCGCCGCGGCCCCGACCAGCGCCGCGGCCCCGACGAGCGCCGCGGCCCCGACGAGCACCGCGGCCCCGACGAGCGCCGCGGCCGCGCCGCCCCAGGGCAAGCTCACGCTCGCGCTCGTCAAGCAGCAGGTCGAGCCGGCGTTCGCCAAGGACCCCGACTGCCCGAAGGGGGAGTGGGTGACGGATCCGGGGAACATCGACGACAGGTACCGGGCGAACGTGTCGGCCTTCGGGGAGTACGACTGCCACCTGACGGACGGCGAGGCGGTCCCGCACCGCGTCGCGCAGGCGATCTTCCTGACGTTCAGGGACTCCCACGCGCTCGACGACTACGACCAGAACGAGCTGGGCATGGTCCCCTCGCTCGTCGACGGCACCACCGTCGTGGTGATCGGGGCGGGGCTCAAGACCGTGGACATGCGCCAGACCCTGCGCGCCATCGAGAAGGCGTGCGAGTGCGGCCACGTCACCTGAGCCGTGGCCGCGTGGCACGATCGAGGGCATGACACTGGCAGTCCTGGGCACCGGGATCATGGGCGCGGCGGTCGCCCGCAACTGGCTCAAGGCCGGGCTGGAGGTGCGGGTGTGGAACCGCACCCGCGGCAACGCCGAGCCGCTCGCCGCCGACGGCGGGGTCGTGGCCGCCGGCCCGGCCGACGCCGTCGCCGGCGCGGACCCGGTCGTGACGATGCTGTTCGACGCGGCCTCGGTCGCCGAGGTCATGCGGGCCGCGGCGCCGGGGCTGGCCCCGGGCACGCTGTGGCTGCAGCTGAGCACCGTCGGGGCGGCCGGCGCCGACGAGCTGGCCGGGCTCGCCGCCGAGCTGGGACTCGTCTACGTGGACGCGCCGGTGCTGGGCACCCGCGGGCCGGCCGAGCAGGGCAAGCTCAACGTGCTCGCGTCCGGGCCCGAGGCGGCGCGGGCTCGGGTCGAGCGGCTCTGCGCGCCGATCGCGGCCAAGGTGACCTGGCTGGGCGAGGCGGGGCAGGGCAGCCGGGCCAAGCTCGTCGTGAACAGCTGGGTGGTGACCGCGACCGCCGCGCTCGCGCAGAGCGCCGCGCTGGCCGACGCGCTCGGGGTCGACTTCCTGCCGCTGATCGAGGGCGGGGCGCTCGACTGGCCGTACGCGCACCTCAAGGGGCCGCTCATGCGCGAGCGCGACTATCCGGTGGCGTTCCCGGCGGAGGGGGCGGCCAAGGACGCCCGGCTCGTGGGGGAGCTGGCGGCGGCGGTCGGCGTCGACTCGTCGGTCGTGGACGCGGCGCGGGAGCTGCTCGAGGAGGCGGTGGCGCGGGGGCGCGGGGAGGACGACATGGCGGCCGTCTACGAAGCCGTCCGCTCGCCTCGGTGACGCTGAGCCGGCGGCGGCTGCTCGGCCTCGGCGCGGCCGCCGCCGTGCTGTCCGGGTGCGGCGCGCCGTCCAAGGCCGCGCAGTCCCCGGTCACCCGCGACGAGGTGGGCCTGCGCGCCGTGGCCGGGCGGTATCTCACGGCCACGCCGGAGAATCCGCGGTACCCGCTCTACCCCGGCGCCGTCGTGCTCGCGGCCGCTGGCGGGCGCGTGGCCGCGCACTTCGCGGTCGGGGACGCGGTGCGGTACGCGGCCGACAAGACCGAGCTGCCCGCGGCCGAGCGGGTCGCGGCCCGCACCGACACCGTCTACGACCTGGCGTCGCTGACCAAGACGTTCACCGCCGTGCTCGCCCTGCGCCTGGCCGAGCAGGGGCGGCTCGACCTCGACGCGCCGGCGATGCGCTACCTGCCGTCCTTCGGCGCCAAGCCCGGCATCACGGTGCGGATGCTGTTCACGCACACGTCCGGGCTGTCCAAGGACACGCCGCTGTCCGGCGCCACCCCCGACGAGCGGCTCGCGCACATCCTCGGCCAGCCGCCGGTCGCGCCGCCCGGCAGCGGCTTCCTCTACGCCGACCAGAACTTCATCGCCCTGGGCGCGATCGTCACCGGCCTGCGCGGCGAGCGCCTCGACACCCTCGTGCGCCGGGAGATCGCGGCGCCGCTGGGGATGGCCGACACCGGGTACCTCCCGGCGCCGGCCCTGCTCCCGCGCGTCGCCGCGACCGAGGGCGGCATCCGCGGCACCGTCCACGACCCGTCCGCGGCCGCGCTGGGCGGGGTGGCCGGGCACGCGGGCATCTTCTCCACCGCCGCGGACCTCGCCCTGTTCGGCCGGGCGCTGCTCGACGGCGGCGGGCCGCTGCTCAAGCCGTCCACAGTGGAGCAACTGCGGACCGATGCCAACGCCCGCTTCGGTCCGGGGGCCGCGCACGGGCTCGGGTTCGACATCGACCAGAGCTGGTACATGGGGCGGCTGGCCGGTCGCGGCGCCTTCGGCCACACCGGGTTCACGGGCACGTCGATGGTGCTGGACCCGCACCGCCGCGCGCTGCTGGTGCTGCTGACCAACCGCGTCCACCCCGACGCGACGCGGGGCAGCGTGAACCCGGCCCGCAAGGCCGCCGCGAACGTCCTGGCCGACTTCTAGGCGACTCCTAACCGAGGGTCCAGCGCTGGTTGGCCTGGCCGTTGCAGGCCCACAGCACCAGCCTGGTCCCGTTCGCGGTGCCGTTGTTGTAGGCGTCCAGGCACAGCCCCGACTGCACGCCCCGCACGGTGCCGTCCGCGCCCAGGGTCCACTGCTGGTTCGTCTGGTTGTTGCAGTCCCAGATGTCGACCGTGGTGCCGTTCGCGGTGCCGTTGCCGAACGCGTCGAGGCATTTTCCGCCGTACACCTTCAGCTGCCCGGCCCCGGTGGGCGCCCAGCCCTGGTTGACCTGGTTGTTGCAGTCCCAGAGCTGCACCTTCGCGCCGTTCGTGGTGCTCGCGGCGTCCACGTCGGCGCAGCGGCCGGACTGGGCGCCGGTCACCGGCAGCGGGCCCGCGAGCGCGCGCACCTCCACGGCGTCGAGGTCGGGGGCCCAGGCGCCCGCGTTGGCGAACGTCATCGTGTTCGTTCCGGGCGTCAACGGTACCGTGATGCTGACGCTGCCCGCCGTCGTCCACGAGCCCGTGGGCGGGAACGCGACCACAGTGGACGGCCGCCCGTTCACCTGCACCGTGGCGGTGCGCGTCGCGGTGTCCCCGTTGACGTAGGCCACCGTCGCGACCGCCCACCCGCCGTTCGCCGAGGCGATGCCGTTGAACCGCAGGGTGCCGCCGTTGCCGACGTTGCCCACCTTGGTGCCGCCCGAGCAGCCGGCGCACGCCGCGCTCGCGGCCGAGCCGGTGCGGGTGTTGCCGGCCGCCTCGGCCTCGTAGGTGCTCGCGGCCGCCTCGGTGCCGGTGATGGTCAGGAACACCGAGTCGTTCGCGGGGACCGAGGTGCTGTAGGAGGTGGCGGCGCCGGTGCTCTGGCCCGTCCAGGCGTTGCGGACCGTGGCGGTCGCGGCGGTCAGGCCCAGGTCGGCCCAGCGGACCGTCATCGTCGCGGCCGAGCCGGTGCGGTTGAGCAGCACGACCGCGCGGCGGCCGGTTCCGGAGAGCATTTTGCCGAAGACCTGCCGCCCGCTGGAGTCCTCGGCGACCTTCACGCCCTGCAGGCCCCGCGGGTCCTGGTCGGCCGCGAGCACGTCGGCGTTCTTCAGCGCCGCGACCGTGGTCGCGTCCAGCGTGGTCAGATCGGCGCCGAGCAGCAGCGGCGCGCCCGAGATCGCCCACAGGTTCAGGTGCGTGCGGTTCTGGGCGGCGCCGAGGCCGGGCATGCCCGCGATCATCATGTCGGGGTCGTTGACGAAGCCGGTGTGCTGGGCCGCGGGGTGCAGGCCGCGGTCGAAGTTCGTGAGCACCATCGACTGGTTCGCGGTCTGGCCCCAGTAGATGATGTCGGTGCTGGTGCGCCACATCGGGGCGAGGCCGGGCGCCCAGTCCCACGGGCCCTGCACGCCCCAGTCGCACACGGACAGCAGCAGCCGGTGCCCGGTCGCGGCGGTGGCCTGGGCGACGGCGGCGCTGATCGAGCGGTACGCGGCCTGCGGGTCGAGCCCCTCCGCGCTGCCGCCGCACCAGTCCACCTTCACGAAGTCGAAGCCCCAGCGCGCGAACTGCAGCATGTCCTGCGCGTAGTGGCCCTCGCTGCCGGAGCCGGGCGCGGCGGGGCGCCCGGTCGGGTAGTAGTAGCCGCAGCCGTCGCGGCCGGCGTCGGTGTAGATCCCGGCCTTGAGGCCCTTGGCGTGGATGTAGTCCGCGATCGCGGCCATCCCGCCGGGCCACTCGTTCGTGTCGACGGTGATGTTGCCGGCCGGGTCGCGGGTGCCCTGCCACCAGCCCTCGTCGATGTTGACGTACGTGTATCCGGCGCCCGCCAGCCCCGAGCTGACCATCGCGTCGGCCTGGCGCTTGATGACGGTGGCGTTGATGTTGGCCGCGAAGCTGTTCCACGAGGCCCAGCCCATCGCCGGCGCGGGAACGCTCACTTGCGTGGCGGCGACGCGTTCGGGTGGCGCGGCGTCGGTCAATCCGAGCGCCGTGAGCAGGACGGCAAGGGTCAGCACGTACAGGCGGGTCATGGCGGCTCCCTCGACTGTGTGAGCGCTAACATAGCGGTCGATATCGAGGTCGGTCAACGCCGTGCGGGTCAGTCCCGGGCGAGCGGGTCCCAGTCCGTCGCGTAGCGCAGCAGGGAGGCGGCCAGGTCCGGGTGGGCCGCGGCCCAGGCGGTGTCGAAGAGGTACCACTGCTGGAACCCGAAGGTGTCGTCGCAGTGCATGGCCAGCTGGGCCAGGTGCTCGCCGGCCTCGAGCACGCTCAGCCGCGGGTCGCGCCCCGACGTGAGCTGGTCGGTGTCGGGGGCGAGGATGGACAGCGCGTCGATGTTGAAGCCGGGCCAGTGGTTGCAGCGCTCGAGGGCGGGGCCGACCGTCGTGTCGCCCGGCGCGGTCAGGGCCCGCAGGACCTGCAGCTCCGGCGGCCAGGTGTCCTCGTCCGGCTCGGTGGCGCGCAGGTGGGCCGGCAGCTCGGGCAGGGTGATGCCGGGGAAGACGAACGGGGGCGGGGTGTCGAAGCTGGCGCCGTCGTAGTACGTCAGGAAGACCGCGAACGTCGTCGGCTCGCCCTCGGTGTCCGTGAACGTCATCGGCAGCGGGCCGTCGTGGACCACGTACGCGACCCGGTCGGCGGGGGCCGAGTCGTCCAGGAAGAAGTACGCGAGTTCGACCTCGTCGTCGTTGGTCCGCGCGCGCAGGCTGTGCTCGTCCAGCCGGATGCAGTCCTCGGCCGGGCCCTCGACGTAGAGGTGCTCGTGCAGCTGCCGGCGCAGCTCGTCGACCGTCTCGGGCCGGGGCAGGTTGTGTTCGTGCGCGGCGCGGAAGATCGAGGCCAGGCCGTACACGTAACCCCCGAGCTCGGCGTCGGGCCACGTCTGCGGGTCCTCGTGCCAGCCGCGGCGGAACCAGTCCAGGACGCTCGCGTCGGGCAGCCGGCGGATGCGCTTGCTCCACGGCCCCTCGTAGTGCGACCGGTAGACGAACAGCACCCGGCTCAGTCCTCGCCCACGGCCGGGGTCATGACGACCGTCCACGTGCGCACGGTGACCGCGAGCAGCCCCGAGCGCACGGCCTCGTCGTCCTGCTCGGCCAGGCGCACCGCGTCCTCCAGGCTCGCCGCCGCCAGCACGGTCATGGCCTCGTCCACCGAGCCGTCCGTGTCGTCGAAGGGGCCCGCGGCCACTAACGTCCCGTCCTCCGCGCGCCGTCCGAGAAACGCCAGGTGCTCCCGGAAGCCCGGCTGGTCGGTGACCCGGACGGCCGGGTCGGCGGCCGGGCCGGGGCGGTGCTGCAGGACGAACCAGATGCGCGGCGTCATGCCCACCAGGATCGCACCTCGTCAGCCGAGAGGTGGCAGGGCGGTCGATGAACGCACGACGAGTTCCGTGGCCAGCTCCACGTGCAGGGCGTCGAGCTCGTGCTGCTCCAGCAGCCGGACCAGCAGCGACACCGCCATGCGGCCCATCTCCCGCAGCGGCTGGCGCACCGTGGTCAGGCCCGTGGCCTGGGCCAGGTCGAGATCGTCGAAGCCGGTGATGGAGAGGTCCTGCGGCACCCGCAGCCCGCGCTCGGCCGCGGCCCGCAGCGCGCCGACGGCGGCCTTGTCGTTGAAGCAGACCAGCGCGGTCGGGCGCTCGGGCTGGTCGAGCAGCTCGCCGGCGGCGCGGTGGCCGCGCTCGGTGGTCGGCTCGACGCTGCGCAGCAGCTCCCCGGACGGCAGCACGCCGACGTCGGCCAGGGCCGCGTTGTGCCCGGCGAGCCTCGCGTCGCTGGCCAGCCACTCGGTCGGGCCGCCGATGACGCCGATGCGCCGGTGCCCGAGCTCGACCAGGTGGCCGGTGAGGCGGCGGGCGCCGGCGAAGTGCGCGGCCGAGACCGAGACGATGTCGCGGGGCAGCGTCGTGCGCGGGTCGACGACCACGAACGGCATCCGGCGCCGTTGCAGCTCGACGAGGTCGTCGCCGGGCTCCGGGGGCAGGATCACGATCACGCCGGTGACGCCCTCGCGGCCGTCGAGGTCGGCCAGCAGCGGGGTGCGCTGGGCCGCCTCGCCCGCGGTGAGCACGAGCTGGCGGCCGTGCAGGGCCAGCGTCTCGGCGATCGAGGAGACGATCAGGCCGAAGTAGTCGGTGAGCACGTAGGGGCAGCGCACGAAGACCGTCCCGCCCTTGGACTTGCCGCTCACCCCGATGCGGGCCCGCAGCCGCTCGGCGGCCTCGTGCACCAGCGCCCGGGTCGCGGGCGTGACCGCGTGGTGGTCGTTGAGCGCGCGCGAGACGGTCGCGATCGACATCCCGGTCTCGGCCGCGATGTCGCGCACAGTCACCCGTCTATGGCCCGCCATCGTCGTCTCTTTCTCTTAAGAGTCTTGACAGTCAATCCTCGCAGCGGTTTGCTGATGCCCAGCGATGTTACAGGACGTTTCATTCCGTTACATCGCCGTCGGCGTCCGCACCGCCTTCACCCTGGCCTAGGAGGCCACATGAGACTTCGCTACGGGATCGCCGCGCTCGCGGCGGCCGCCCTTGGCGCGGTTGGTTTCATCGCCGCGCCGCACGCGCTCGCGGCCGGCGAGTCCGTGAACGTCTGGCTCACCACGACCAGCGACGCCGGCGGCCGAACCGTCACCCGGGGCCTGGCCCAGCAGGCCGCCGTCGGGTTCAGCGCCGGCACCGGCGGCAGCGGGCAGAACATCACCGTCAACGACGCCACGCGCTACCAGACCTTCACCGGCGGCGGGGCCTCGTTCACCGACACCGCGGCCTGGCTCATGAACAGCTCCGGCGCCCTGTCGGCGAGCACCCGCGCCGCCGTGATGCAGAAGCTCTTCGACCCGGTCAACGGCATCGGCCTGAGCTTCCTGCGCAACCCCATGGGCGCCTCGGACCTGGCCCGGACCGGGTACTCCTACGACGACCGCCCCGCCGGCCAGACCGACCCGAGCCTGGCGAACTTCAGCATCGCCCACGACCTCGCCGACGTGCTCCCGCTGACCAAGCAGGCCCAGCAGCTCAACCCGAAGCTGACCACGATGGCGAGCCCGTGGACGGCACCGGGCTGGATGAAGGACAGCGGCAGCCTCAACGGCGGCTGGCTGCAGGCCCAGTACTACGGGGCCTACGCCCAGTACTTCGTGAAGTACGTGCAGGCCTACCAGGCGCAGGGCGTGAAGGTCGACTTCGTGACCCCGCAGAACGAGCCCACCTGCTGCGCCGGATACCCGTCGATGAGCTGGAACGCCAACGGCCTCGACTACTTCGTCGGCTCGAACCTGCTGCCGGCCTTCCACGCGGCGGGCCTGTCCACGAAGGTGCTCGTGCACGACTGGAACTGGGACGTGTACGACTCCTACGCGGCCCAGTCCGTCAACGACGCCGCGATCCGCAACGACTCCCTCTTCGGCGGCATCGCCTGGCACGGCTACGGCGGGGACGTCACCAAGCAGACGTCGGTGCACAACCAGTACCCGAACGTCGACGCGTACAGCACCGAGCACTCCGGCGGCACCTGGATCGCCAACCAGCAGCAGGAGGACATGCTCAACCTGATCGACTACGGCCGGAACTGGTCCAAGAGCTTCACCAAGTGGAGCCTGGCCGTGGACCAGAACATGGGCCCGCACTACGGCGGCTGCGGGACCTGCACCGGCCTGATCACCGTCCACAATGGCGACTCGCGCTCGGGCCAGGTCGACTACACCATCGAGTACTACACGATGGGCCACCTGACCAAGTTCGTGCAGCCCGGCGCCTGGCGCGTGGACTCCACGGCGAACGCGAGCGTGCCGAACATCGCGTACCTCAACACCGACGGCACCCGCGCGCTCATCGCGTACAACAACACCGGCAGCACCCAGGCGGTGACCGTCAACTGGAACGGCCAGCACTTCACGTACAGCCTGCCGACGAAGACCTCGGCGACGTTCACGTGGAAGGCCGGGACCACGACCACGCCGTCGCGGACCGGGCAGATCACCGGCCTCGGCGGCAAGTGCGTCGACGTCGCCGGGGCCAGTTCCGCGAACGGGACGGCGGTGCAGCTCTACACCTGCAACGGCACCGGCGCGCAGCAGTGGACGGTCGGCACCGACGGCACCATCCGCGCGCTGGGCAAGTGCCTCGACGTGACCTCGGCCAGCTCCGCGGACGGGACGAAGATCCAGCTGTACGACTGCAACGGCTCGGCCGCGCAGAGCTGGACGGCGAACGCGGACGGGACCCTGCGGTCGCTGGGCAAGTGCCTCGACGTCACCGACAACTCGACGGCCGACGGCGCGCGGCTGCAGATCTGGACCTGTTTCGCGGGCGCGAACCAGCGCTGGACGCTGCCCGCCTAGAAAAACGCCCGGGTCCCGGACGGCGCCGGTGGGGTGGTCGTCCGGGACCCGGTCGCTATGGTCGCAACCATGCTGTTCATGGTGATCGAGACCTTCCGCGGCGGACAGCCCCGGCCGGTGTACGAGCGGGCCCGCGCCCAGGGCCGGCAGCTGCCCGACGGGCTGCGCTACGTCGACAGCTGGGTCGCCGCCGACTTCGGCCGCTGCTACCAGCTCATGGAGTGCGACGACCTGACCCTGCTCATGGCGTGGGTCACGCGCTGGAACGACCTCGTCGACTTCGAGATCGTCCCGGTCGTTCCGTCTTCGCAGGCGTCGCCGCTGCTGTGATCCGGCGCCAGGCCGGCCACCGCAGCTCGAGCTCCTCGCCGACCCGCAGCCTCGACCACGCCGCGTCCGCCCGGCGCAGGGCGGCCACGGCGGTGTCCAGCTGCTCGGTGGTGAGCGGCATGAAGGGCTCGCGCGCCGCGAGGCCGCCGTGCGCGGCCCGCTCGCACAGCCCGCCGATGAGCTCGGCCCGCTGCAGCGGCTCGCGGTGCTCGCGGATCAGGTCCTTCGAGCGCTCGGCGGCGTGCGGCGGCCGGCGGCCCGACTCGTGGTGCATGCTGCGGAAGACGACCCCGCCGGCGATGGCGCCCCAGATGCCGTCGGCGATGCCCAGCGCGTCCTCGACCGTGAAGTGGACGAGGTCGTGCGGCGTCTCGGCGCTCGCCGGGCCCGAGTCGAGCCGGTAGACGACGCCGTCGTCGCGGGCCACCACCACGTGCGCCCGCTGATGGTCGGGAAACCGGATGAACGTGACCCGCATCCCCTCAGCCTGGGGGTCGTACGGCCATCGCCTCAACCGATTAACCCGGGTGAAACGCCCCGGGCGGAGCATGGTGGGCATGGTCGACGAACGCGCGCAGCTCGAGGTCGCCCGGCTCGGCGAGGGCCGGATCGACTCGCCGCTCTCGGCGCTGCTGCGCCGGCAGGGCACCACGCGGCACTACGTGGACGAGGCGGACCGGGTGCTGCTGGACGACACCGTCGCGCTCGTCGCCGCCCGCGGGGTGCCGGTGGCCGAGCTGCCCGGCTTCGAGCCCGGCGGCCCGCGCTCGAAGATCTACTTCGACCCGTCCAAGACGCGGGTCGGCATCGTCACCTGCGGCGGCCTGTGCCCGGGGCTCAACGACGTCATCCGGGCGCTGGTGCTGGAGCTCACCAACCACTACGGGGTGCGCCGGATCGTGGGCTTCCGCAACGGGTACCAGGGGATGACCGCGCGCTACGGCAAACCGGTCGTGGATCTGAGCCCCGACGTGGTCGCGGGCATCAACGAGTACGGCGGCACCATCCTCGGCACGTCGCGCGGCAACCAGGACCCGGACGAGATCGTGGACTGCCTGGAGCAGCTCAGCATCAACGTGCTGTTCGTGATCGGCGGCGACGGCTCGATGCGCGGCGCGCTGCGCATCGCCGAGACGGTCGCGGAGCGGGGCCTGCGCATCGCCGTCGTCGGGGTGCCCAAGACCATCGACAACGACATCCCCTACATCGAGCGCTCCTTCGGCTTCCAGACCGCGTTCGGCAAGGCGACGGAGGCGATCCGCGCCGCGCACGTCGAGGCGACCGCGTTCCCCAACGGCATCGGGCTGGTGCAGCTCATGGGCCGGCACTCGGGGTTCATCGCCTGCTACGCGGCCCTGGCCAACAACGACGCCGACTACGTGCTCATCCCCGAGGTGCCGTTCGCGCTCGACGGGCCGGGCGGCTTCCTCGAGCACCTGCGCCGCCGCGTCGTGGACCGCGGGCACGCGATGGTGGTCGTGGCCGAGGGGGCGGGGCAGGAGTACCTGTCCGCGAAGGGGCAGGACGCCTCGGGCAACGTGCGGCTGGAGGACTTCGGGCGCTATCTGCGCGGGCGCATCGCCGAGCACTTCGCCGCCGCCGGGGTCGAGGCCAACCTCAAGTACATCGACCCGAGCTACACCATCCGCAGCGTGCCGGCCGATCCGTACGACAGCGTGTACTGCATCCGCCTGGCCCACGCCGCCGTGCACGCGGCGATGGCCGGGCGCACCGAGATGGTGGTCGGCCGCTGGCGGGGCCGGTTCGTCCACGTGCCGATCGCCCTGGCCATCAGCTCGCGCAACCTCGTCGACCCCGGCGGCGACCTGTGGCTGTCCGTGCTCGAGGCGACCGGACAGCCACCGGTCTTCGCCTGAGCGCTCAGCCGGCCCGGCGGGCGCGGACGGCGGCGGCCAGCTCGTCCAGCAGCGCCTCCGTCGTGTCCCAGGACATGCACGCGTCGGTGACGCTCTGGCCGTACGTCAGCTCGCCCCCGAGGTCCTGCCGCCCGGCGACGAGGAAGCTCTCGAGCATCACCCCGGCGATCCCGTCCTGGCCGGCCGCCACCTGCTCGGCGACCTCCCGGGTCACCGTCGCCTGCCGCACGTGGTCCTTGCCGCTGTTGCCGTGGCTCGCGTCCACCACGAGCCGGCGCGGCATCTGCGCCTTCTCCAGGCGGGCGAGCGCGTCGGCGACGTCGCCCGGCCCGTAGTTCGGGCCGGTCCGCGCGCCCCGCAGGATGATGTGGCAGTCGGGGTTGCCGGTGGTGGACACGACCGCGGCCCGCCCGTCCTCGTCCACGCCGAAGAACACGTGCCGGCTCGCGGCGGTCCGGCACCCGTCGATCGCCACCTGCACGTCGCCGTCGGTGCCGTTCTTGAAGCCCACCGGCATCGACAGGCCCGACGCGAGCTGGCGGTGCACCTGGCTCTCCGGCGTCCGGGCGCCGATCGCGCCCCACGAGACGGCGTCGGCGATGTACTGCGGGCTGGTCGGCTCCAGGAACTCGCACCCGACGGGCAGGCCGAGGCCGAGCACGTCGAGCAGGAGCTCCCGGGCCAGGCGCAGGCCGCGGGGCACGTCGAAGGTCTCGTCCAGCCCGGGGTCGTTGATGAGGCCCTTCCAGCCGACGGTGGTGCGGGGCTTCTCGAAGTACACCCGCATGACCACGGCGAGATCGGCGGACAGGCGCTCGGCCGCGGCGGCCAGGCGCCGCGCGTAGTCCACCGCCGCCACGGGATCGTGCACCGAGCAGGGCCCGACGACCACGAGGAGCCGGTCGTCGGCGCCGGTCACGATGCGGTGCACGGCGTCGCGGCCGCGCTGCACGACCGCGGCCCGCTCGTCGTCCATCGGCAACTCGGCGGTGAGCTCCCGCGGCGAGAACAGCGGGCGGTAGCCGGTCACGCGGAGATTACTGGTTTCCATGCCCGTCTCGGTTCCTTCCAAGGGAGGCGGGCCCGGTGACACCCAGCGCCCGCCGTCTGACACGACGAAGGGCAGAGACGACGACGTCTCTGCCCTTGCTGGCTCCGGGTGAACTAGGTCAGCGCGAACAGCCGCCGGCTCCACCCGGAGCCACGGTAAACGCGCGATAACCCAGCATCACGCGGCCACTGTACCGCACGGACGGGTCCTTCGGCCCTGCCGCCCCGGTCCGGCCCTCGCCTACGGTCGGGGCAGATGCGAAGGAGGACCGCCATGAGTCGGTGGAATGTCGCGGATGTCATGACATTCGGGGCGGTGTCGGTGACGGAGGACACCCCGTTCAAGGAGATCGTGGACCTGCTCGAGGCGCACGGCGTGAACGCGGTCCCGGTCGTCGACGGCGCCGACCGCGTGATCGGCGTGGTGTCCTCGGCCGATCTGCTGCCCAAGATCGAGCGCGCGGGCGCCAAGATGCACGCGACCGCGGCCGGCGAGCTCATGACCGCCCCGGCGATCACGGTCTCCGGAACCGCCGCGCTGCCCGGGGCCGCCCGGGTCATGGACGCGGCCGGGCTCAAGCGCCTCCCCGTGGTCGACGCGACCGGGCGGCTGCTCGGCATGGTGACCCGCCGCGATCTGCTCAAGGTCTTCCTGCGCAGCGACGAGGAGATCCGCCGCGAGGTCGCCGGGCTCTGCCCGCGCACGGGCGTGCGGGTCGAGGTCGCCGACGGCGTCGTGACCCTGCTCGGCGAGGTCGGGCGCGAGGCCGCGATCCCGTCCTTCGTCCGCCGGGTCGAGCGGGTCGACGGCGTGGTCGACGTCGTCAGCCTGCTGGCCTAGCCGACGAGCACCTGGTCCAGCTCGTGCCTGATCCGGCCGGCGGCCGCCTCCAGCACCGCGATCGTGCCCTCGTCGTACTGCCCGCCCAGCGGGTGCAGCGCGCAGTGGGTGCCGATGGTGTGCCCGTCATCGGTCGCGATCGGCACCCCCGCGTAGGAGCGGATGCCGGCCGCCGCGAGCGGGCCGCCGTCGACGTCCCCTCGGGTGTCCAGGGTCACGTCGTCGATCACCTGCGGCCGGCCCTCGGTCACCACCCGGCTGCAGAAGGACCACTCGGCCGGGGCCCCGCCGACCGCGGCGGTCATGGTGTGCTCCGCGCCGTGCGAGGCCATGGTCAGCACCGCCCGGTCGAGCAGGATGTTCACGGCGGTGAGGGAGCCGTGCAGGCGCTGCGCCGTCTCCGCCGTGATGACCCCGAGGGCGTGACGCAGCTCGGGGTCGTCGAGGTCGTACCGCGTGATCGCGCGCAGCCGCTCGAGGTCGCTGAGGTCTTCGGTCACTGGACGCTCCGGATGGTCTCGCTCGTGGTGTCCGGCTGCCGGCTCAGTGCCGCGCTCCGCCGTCGATCTCCATCACCGACAGCTGCACCGCCCACTCCTCGAAGCCGGTGCGCAGCTCGCAGGAGGCGACGCTGCCCGGCCACACCACGTCCGCCTCGCCCAGCACGACCTGCGGCAGGGCGACGATCGACGGCTGCGGCAGCAGGCTCTTCACGTTCCCGGCGATGATGTTCATCAGCTCCCCGGCGGCGTCGACGATGTCCTCGAGCCGGACGCTGCCGGTCGGCATCTCCAGCATCGCGGCGGCCATGGCGGCGGCCCCGTCCACCCGGGAGCGCAGGATCACGTGCCCGTGCCAGGCGCCCGCGATCGACACGCCCGCGGTGACGTCGAACGGCTCGGCGAAGGCGGCGGCGGGCAGCGGCTCGGCCGGCGGGCTCGCGCCGAGGTAGGCGGTCCACACCTGCCACACGATGCCCTGCAAGGCATCGGCGCTGACGACCCCGCCGTCGAGTTCGGACCGCACGAGTGCCCCATCGGCGCCCCGGCGGCCCGGTTGAGCAGAATGGAACTTTCACGAACGACCACCGACGAGAGGATGCCCGCGTGGCCGAGGAGAACGCCTGGTTGCGGCGCAAGGCCGAGGAGCCCGGGCACACCGGGTGGTATGTCCAGCGCTTCCGGGACCTGGCCGCCAGGGGAGAGGACCTGGCCGGGGAGGCGCGGCTCATCGACGCCATGGTGCCCCGCGGGGCCCGGATCCTCGACGCCGGCAGCGGCACCGGGCGGGTCGGCGCGTTCCTGCACGCGGCCGGCCACGAGGTCGTCGGCGTCGACTTCGACCCCGAGCTGGTGGCCGTGGCCGAGCGGGACCACCCCGGCCCGTCGTGGCTGGTCGGCGACCTCGCCGAGCTCGACCTGCCGGCGCCGGGCTTCGACGCCGTCGTCTGCGCCGGCAACGTCATCGCCTTCGTCGCGCCCTCGACCCGGGTGGAGATCCTGCGCCGGTTCAAGGCGCACCTGCGCGAGGGCGGGCGGGTGGTGGTCGGCTTCGGCGCCGGGCGCGGCTACGCCTTCGAGGACTTCCTCGCCGACGCGGCCGCCACGGGGCTGTCCCGGGACGCGCTGCTGTCGACCTGGGATCTCCGCCCGTTCACGCCGGAGTCGGAGTTTCTCGTGGCCGTTCTGAGCTGAAGAGGTGTACTAGGGTCTGAGCGATGCTGGGGCTGGTGTTCGGGGCGCTGCGGGCTCGGCGGGTGCAGGCACTGGTGATGCTGGCGCTCGCGGCGATGACCGTGGTCGCGGCCGGGGCCGCCGCCCGCGCCGCCGGGACCGCCGGGCAGGACGCCGCGCGGGCGCGGGTCGCGGCCGCCACCGTCGCCGAGCGCACCCTGCACGTGCGCGGCACCGTGGCCCCCGGCGACCGGCCCGAGGACGTGCTGCGGCGGATGGGCAACCTCGTCCACGTGCCCGTGGACGAGCGCGCCGGCGGCCTGCGCCTCGCCGGCGACCTCGTCGGCCCGGCCGGCGCCCGGCGGCAGAGCGCCGAGCTGCGCTCCGCCGAGCGGCTGTGCGCGAACCTGACGCTCAAGCAGGGCCGGTGCGTGAACGCCGACGGCGAGGTGGTGCTCCCGGAGGAACTGGCCCGGCTGCTCGGCGCCGGGGTCGGCGCGAAGCTCGTGCACGAGACCGGGCTGACCGCGACGCCCGTGCCGCTGGAGGTCGTCGGCATCTTCGCCCCGGCGGACCCGGCGGGCTGGTTCTGGGCCGGCCAGGACGGGGTGGCCGCCTACACCACCGCCCCGACGGTCGCCGCGGCCGGGGCGACCGTCACCGCGACCTACGACGCGGTGCTGGAGCCGGAGGCGTTCGACGACGCCGCCGAGCTGCGCACGGTGCTCGACCGGCTGCGGGCGGCCCGCCTCGAGGTCACCTCCGGCGCGGCCGCGCTCGCCGACGCCGTGGCCGCCGACCGCCGCTCGGTGCGCCGCGGGATCGGCCTCGCCGAGGCGCAGATCCTGCTCTTCGGCGGGCTGGCCGTCGCGGTGGCGGCCGCCTACGCCGCCCAGGAGCGCCGCGGCGACGCCGCCCGGCTGGCCGTGCGCGGCCTGCCCCGCTGGCGCATCCGGGCCGCGACCGCCGGGCAGAGCCTGGTGCCGCTCGCGCTCGGCTCGATCTGGTCGCCGCGGCTGTTCGCGGCCGGGGGCCGTCATCGTCGCCGCCGCCGACTGGAGCGCCACCCGCGGCGGGGTCACCGAGCTCATGCGCGACGTGCGCCCGCGCCGCCCCCTCGCGGCCGCCACCGCCGAGGTCTGCGCGCTCGGCCTGGCCGCCGCGGCCCTCTTCCAGCTCGTCGCCGCGCCCGCCGCCGACGTGCGCCGCGACACCGGCTTCGGGCTGGCGCAGGTCGCCCCGCTCCTGGTCGCGGCCGGGCTCGGGGTGCTCGGGACCCGGCTGCTGCTGGCCGCCGCCGGCCTCTACGGGCGCCAGGCCCTGGCCGCGGGCCGGCTGAGCGGGGCGCTGGCGGGGCTGACGCTGGGGCGCCGGCGCACCGCCTTCCGCATCATTCCCCTGCTCGCGGCCGCCACCTGCGTGCTCGCGCTGGCCGCCCAGGACTGGCAGGGCGGCGACTCCGCCCGGGCCGAGCGGGCGCGGGTGGAGATGGGCGCCGACCGGGTCCTGCGCGTCGCGCCGGTCGCCCGGGAGCGCCTGCTCGCCGCCGTCCGCTCCGCCGACCCGGGCGGGCGCGAGGCGATGGCCGTGGTCGTCACCGGCGCCTCCGCCGCCTCGCCGGTCGTCGCCGTCGACGCCGCGCGCCTGCGGGCGGTCGCCGGGGTCGACGGCGCCGCGCTGCACCCGAGTGCCCCCGCGCCGCTGCGGTTCACCGGCACCGACCTGGCCCTGCGCGCGAGCGGCGACGGGAACCGGGTGCGGTTCCTGCTGGCCGCCGAGGGCACCGGCGAGCAGGCGGTGGCCGAGTTCGGGCCGCTGACGCCGGGGGCCGGGCCCCTCACCGCCGTCGTCCCGGCCTGCGACCGCGGCTGCCGCGTCGAGGCGGTCGAGGCCGACGGCGCGCTCAAGGCCCCCGTCGAGCTGCGCGAGCTCAGCGCGGGCGGCGCGACCGTCATCGCCGGGGACGTCTTCGCCGACCCGGCCCGCTGGCGCACCACCGTGGCCCAGGCGAGCGCCGGCATCCAGATCGTGCAGACCGGCGGGGTGCTGCGCATCGGCGACGCGCAGGCGCGCACCCGGCGGCCGGTGGACAGCCGGCTGTACGTCATCGACGCCCCGGTCCCGCTGCCCGCCCTGGCCGCCGGGGGCGCCGCGGACAACGACCGCCACGACCAGCCCGCGGCGAGCGTCTTCGGGGCCTCGGTACCGCTGGCGCCCAGCCCGGCCGCCCTCGTCCCGCGCGGCGGCGGCTCCGGCATCGTCGTCGACCTCGAGTACGCGGCGCGGATCGCGGCCGTGGCCGTCGGCACCGTCCCGTCCGCCGAGCGCCCCGAGGTGTGGCTGGCCCCGGGGGCCGGCGACGCCGTCATCGGGCGCCTGCGCGCGGCCGGCCTCGACATCACCGGCAGCGACAGCGTCGCCGCGGCCACGGACCGGGCCGACCGGCTCGCCCCGGCCGTGGCCGCGCTCGGCGACGTGGCCGGGGCCGGGATCGTGCTGCTGCTCGCCGCGGTGGCCGCGTTCGTGGTCGCCGCCGTCGACCGCCGCGATCGGGACGCGGAGACGGCGGCCCTGCGCCGGCAGGGCGTGCCGCACGGGTTGCTGGCGCGGGTCGAGCGGCGCGCCGCGCTGACCCCCGTGCTCCTGGCGGTGGTGGTGGGCGTCGTGTCGGCGGTACTGCTGCGGGCCCTGGCTCCCCCGCCCGTGCGGGCCTTCACGGACTCGTGGCCGGTGCCGCCGCCCGCGATCCAGCCCCTGGCGCTGCTGCTCGCCGGCCTGGCCGCGCTGGTGGTCTTCGGCGCCGTCGCGCTTCTGCGGGCGGGCCGCCGATGACCGCCCTCGTGCTCGGGATGCTGCGGTCCCGCCCCGGCCGGGCCCTGACCGTCGCGCTGCTGACCGCGCTGGCGACGGTCGCGGCCGTGGCCGCGCCCGTCTACGTCGAGCGCACCGACCGGCGCATCGTCGACGCCGCGGTCGCGCAGGCCTCCGTCCGGGAGCGCAACATCCTCGTCAGCGGCACCGTGGAGTCCGGCAACGACGGCACGATGCCGAACACGTTCGAGCGGCTCGGCTCCGGCTGGCTCGACGCGCCCGGCTACGCGTCGGTCTTCTCCTCCCAGTTCGCCGCGCAGCCGGCCGAGGTCCCGGTGGCCGACCCGGAGCAGCTCTCGCGGGTGGTGTACCGCGAAGGCCTCTGCGACCACGTGGTCGTCGTCGCCGGACGGTGCCTGATGGGCACCGGCGACGCGGTCCTCGGCGTGCGGGCGGCCGATCGGCTGCACCTGCGCCCGGGCGACGCGATCGCGCTGACCGGCTCGATGTTCGACTCCACCCAGAACCGCTACCTCGCGGCCGGCCCGGCCACGCCGGTCACCGTCGTCGGCATCGTGCGCGCGGCCGACGGCACCGACCCCTACTGGGGCAGCGGCGGCGCCCTGACCGACGCGGGCGGCCCGGCGTTCGCGGTCGACCGGCGCACCCTGGCCACCTTCGTGCGCCCGGCCGACCTGCAGACGTTCGACGCGTACCCGGCGCCGGGCGCGATCAGCGTGGCCCACCTCGGCGAGCTGCGCGAGTGGGTGGCGGCGTCGCAGCGGCGCGCCAACAGCGGCGCGCGGCTCACCACCGACCTCGGCGGCCTGCTGGACCGCATCGACGAGCGCCGGGCCGAGGTGCGCCGCACGGTGCCGTTCGCCGTCGCGCCGGTGCTGGTGCTCGCGTGGGCGGTCATCATCCTCGCGGTGGCCGCCGCGACCCGGGCCCGCCGCTTCGAGCACGGGGTCATCGCCCTGCGCGGCGTGTCCCGCCCCGGCCGCTGGTGGCTGGCGACGGGCGAGACGCTGGTGCCGATGCTGCTCGGCGCGCTGGCCGGCTTCACCGCGATCGGTGGCTGGAGCACCCCGGGGGCGTTGCTCTACGCGGCCGTGGCCGTGCTCGGGGCGCTGCTGGCGGGGCTGGTGGCCGGCATCCGTACCGTCTCCGGCCCGGTCACCGCCCTGCTGCGCCGCGTCGATGTCCGAAGTGGACGGTGGGGCGCCCGGCTGGCCGCGTTCGCCGCCGTGGCCGCGGCCGCCGCGACGGTGCAGGTCCGCGGCTCCAGCGGCGGCGTGGCCGCCCTCGCGCCCGCTCTGGTCCTGCTGGCCGCCGCGCTGCTGGCCGCCGTCGCCGCGCCCGCCCTCGCGGCCCGCCTGGGCCGCGCGGCCCTGCGCCGCGGGCGGCTCACGGGCGCGCTGGCCGGGCTGTGGCTGGCCCGCCGCCCGTCGTCGGCGCGCCTGCTCGCCGTGCTCGTGGTCGCCCTGTCCTCGCTGGCGTTCGCGGCCGCGGCCACCACCACCGCCGAGCGGCGCCGCGCCGAGCAGGCCGAGCGGGAGCTGGGGGCGGCAACGGTACTGTCCGTCGGCGCCCCGAGCCGCCGGGCGCTGCTCGACGCCGTGCGCGCCGCCGACCCGGACGGGCGTTACGCCATGGCGGTCGTCCCCTTCCCGGGCGGCCTGGCCGTCACGTCGCCGTTCGTGGGCTTCGGCCCCGGCTACGCGGCGCGGCTCCAGCCGGCCGGCCTGCGGGAGCGCACGGTGGTGCGGGGGACGTCGCTGAGCCTCGACCTCGACGTCACCCACCTGGACCGCACCGACGACGCGTTCTCGGCGGTGCTCGCCCCGCTCGACGGCCGCCCGAACGCGACGATCGAGTTCGGCGCCGTCCTGCCCGGCCGCCACACGTACACGGCCGCGGCCGCCTGCTCCGGCGGGTGCGTCCTGCTGCAGGTGGCGTTCCGCCTGGCCCCGTACGCGGGCGCGGCGCTGGAGCTGACCTGGCACGACCCGCCGTCGACGGCCTGGCGGCCCCCGCCCGGCGGCACGGCCACGGCCCAGGGTGCCGACCTGCTGCTGAAGGTCCCGCCCGGCCCGGGCGCGGCCACCGGCGTCCTGCGCCCGGACGACGGCCCGGCCACGCTCCCGGTGGTCTCGACGGGCCCGCTCCCGCCCGACGGCGAGCTGACCGTCTTCGACCGCCAGCGCCCGCTGACGGCCGAGGTGGCCGCGACCGTCCCGCGCCTGCCGCGGCTGGGCACGAGCGGGTTGCTGGTCGACCTCGAGTACGCGGACCGGCTCAGCGCGGACAGCACCGCGACGGGCGCGGAGGTCTGGCTCGCGGCGGATGCGCCCCCGTCGGTGACCGACGCGATCGCGGCCGCGGGCGTGACGGTGGACGAGCGGCGCACGATCGCCGGCGCGCGGGCCGCCCTGGCGGGGGAGGGCGCGGCCCTGGGCTTGCGCTTCTACCTCGTGGCGGGCGTGCTGGCGGTGGTGCTCGCGGCGGCGGCGCTGCTGAGCGGGACGGTCGAGGGCTCGTCGGGCGACCTGCGGGCGCTGCGGGCCCAGGGGCTCTCCGGCCGCTGCGCCCGCGCCGTCGAGCTGCTCGCGGCCGTGCTGCTGGTCGTGTTCGCGGGGGTGGTCGCGGTGCCGGCGACGGCGGCGGCCTGGGCCGCGGGCGCCCCGCCGCAACTGCGCGGGTGGCCACCGCTGGGCCCGCCCGCCTCGGCGCTGGCGGCGGCGCTGGTGGTGCTGGCCGTCGTCGCGGTCCTCACCACCGCGGGTCAGGCGCGGCGGCGGATGAAGGCGTGAATGCGGGCCGCGATGTCGGGCAGGTGCTCGGAGCCGTCGACCACCAGGTCGGCGAGCTGGCGGCCGGGCGCCACGGTGCGCGCGTGGGCCTCGCGGCCGCCGCCGAGGTAGGCGCGCAGCACCGGGCGCGGGTCGTCCTGGCTCAGCGCGCGGCGGGCCAGGCTCAGGTCCAGGGGCGTGTCCACGTAGACGGTCCAGCGCGCGGCCCAGCGGATCGGGGGCAGGGCCAGCGCGTACACCCCCTCGACCACGACGAGCGGGGCCTCCTCGTGCTCGTCGAGGCGCTGCTGCAGCGACGGCAGGTCCACGCTGTGCTGGTCCGGCCCGGCGCTGTCGGCCAGGCCCACCACCGGGGCGTCGACCAGCTCGGCCACGGCGCCGGCGATGCTGCTCTTGCCCGCCCCCGCCGGGCCGCCGATGACGAGCAGGGGCGGCAGCACGCGCATCACGAGGCGTGACCCTACCGTGCGGGCGGCCCCGGCACGAACCGGTCAGCGGGACCGGCCGAGCGGCACGACGATCGATGCGTCGTGCGCGCGCAGCACCTTGCCCAGCGCGGCGGCGACGGACTGGGCCTCGGCGCGGGTCATCCGGCCGGTGAAGTGGCGCTCGATGCCGGCCAGGTAGGTGGGCGCGGCGGCCTTCAGGCGTGCCCGCCCGGCCGGGGTGAGCTTGGCGAAGGCCGAGCGCTTGTCGTCCGGGTTGGCGACGCGCTCGACCAGGCCCGCGCGCACGAGCTCGTCGACGACGCGGCTCACCCGGCTGCGGCTGACCACCGCGGCGGCGCCGAGGGCGGACATGGTGAGCCGGCGGCCGGGGGCGGCGTCGAGCTCGAGCAGCACGTCGTACCACGTCAGCGGCAGCGCGTGGGCGGCCTGCAGCTCCTGGTCGAGCACGGGCGTCAGCGCCGCGTGCACGCGCAGCAGCGCGGCCCAGGCCGCCGTGGAGTCCATGGTCACACCGTAGCAGTCTTGTGCGCGCGCACGCACTTTGGCTACCGTCGGCGCATCGACAAGTGCGTGCGCACGCACATGAATGAGGAGGATGTCATGTCCAAGCTGCTGCACATCTCGGCCTCTCCGCGGGGCGAGCGGTCGGAGTCGCTCGCCCTGGCGGGCACCTTCCTGGAGGCGTACCGCCGGCTGCACCCCGGCGACGAGGTCGGCGAGTGGGACCTGTGGGACGGCACCCTGCCCGAGTTCGGCCCCGCCGCCGCGGCCGCGAAGATGGACGTGTTCGCGGGCCGGGAGCCCGCCGGCCCGGGTGCCGAGGCGTGGCGCCGGGCCCGGGCCGCGTTCGAGCGGTTCGCGGCCGCCGACCGGTACCTGTTCTCGGTTCCGATGTGGAACGCCGGCGTTCCGTACATCCTGAAGCAGTTCATCGACGTGGTCAGCCAGCCCGGGATGGTCTTCGGCTTCGACGGCGAGCTCGGCTACTCGGGCCTCGTCACCGGGCGCAAGGCCGCCGTCATCTACACCAGCGCGGTCTACGGCGACGGGCGCGGCCCGGCGTTCGGCGCGGACCACCAGGCCCCGTTCCTCGAGGGCTGGCTGCGCTGGGCCGGCATCACCGACATCACGGCGGTCGAGTTCCGCCCCAACCTGGCCGCCGCGGACGTCGACGCCCGCCGCGCCCGCGCCCGGGCGGATGCCGTCGAGGCCGCCGGGACCTTCTGAAGCGGCCCGGACCCCGCCGGCGGCGGTCCCGCGGCGGGGTGAGAAAAAGTTCGTGAGCCGTGTAGCCGTTCCGCCCGCGCCGATGCGTTGATGTGCCGTGACGTTCGAGGAGTTCGTGACGGCCCGGCTCGGGGCGCTGGTGCGCTACGCGTCGGTCGTCACCTGGGACGCCGACCTGGCCGAGGACATCGTGCAGAACGTCCTGGTCCGGGCCCAGGCGCGCTGGGAGCGCATCCGGCGGCTGGACGCGCCGGAGCGCTACGTCCAGCGGATGCTCGTCAACGAGTTCCTCTCGTGGCGGCGCCGCCGGGCCTCCCGCACGGTCCACGCCGGGGAGGCGCTCGAGAGCCTGCTCGCGCCGCAGGGCGACCCGACCGGCCGCTACGACGACCGGGACGCCGTCATGCGCCTGATCGGCGCGCTGCCGCCCCGGCAGCGCGCCGTCATCGCCCTGCGCTTCTACGCCGACCTGCCCGTCGAGGAGATCGCCGACGAGCTGGGCTGCCGGGAGAGCACCGTGCGCACGCACCTGCTGCGGGCGCTCACCACCCTGCGCGCCTCGCTGCCGGGCGCCATGCTGCCGGCGGGAAACGGAGAGCCGCGATGACCGACCCGATCGAGACCCTCGTGCGCCGGGCCCAGCAGGAGCGCGCCGCGGCCACCACGCCCGACCTCGACCGCATCCTGGCCGCCCTGCCCGCCCTGCGCCGGCGCCGGGCCCGCCGCCGGCGCGCCGGGTTCGCGCTCGCCGCCGTCGCCGCGATCCTGGCCGTCGTGGCCGTCGTCCGGCTGCCGGTCGGTACACCCGAACGAAACCTCCCGGCCGGACCGCCCTCGGCCCGACCGTCGCCGACGCGGTCCGAGCCGTGGGTGGCCATGCCCTACGAGCTCGAGCACCCGCCCGGCGGCTACCGCGAGCGGCTGCGCACCATCGAGGAGGGCCCCACCTGGGTGACGGCCTCGCGGATCTACACCGAGACACCGCTCGACCCGCTCGCGTCGGACGCGGGAGGCCTGCCGCACCTGACGCTGACCGTGCGCGCCGGCGGCCTGCCCGAGGGGGAGCCGGTCGGCGTCGGCGCGGTGCGCGGCGTGCTCGTGGACGGCCTGCCGGACTCCGCGACGGTGACCTGGCCGGCCCGGCTCGGCGGCGTGGTCTCGTTCGAGGCCGTGCGGACCGGCCTGAGCCGGACCCAGGTGCTGCAGCTCGCCGCGTCCGTCGCGGATCATTCGCTGTGGCTGGACAAGCGGCTGATCCTCGGGTGGACGCCGGGGGAGGAGCCTGTCATCCGGTACACCCAGAGCCTCATGGACGCGGACCGCTGGTCGGCGACCGTGACCGCCGACGCCTCCGCCGAGGACCGGGGCATCCTGACCGCGGCCCTCGCCCCCGCGCTCCCGGCCCGCCAGGACGCGCGGTTCGCGTCGCTGCACGCGCGCCCCGCCGACTTCTACAAGGACCCCTACGCCCTGGAGGTCGACCAGCGACTCCCCGACAACGACCTCGCGCTCATGGTCCGCTACCGCCAGGGCGGTGCCCCGCCGATGACACGCGAGGGGTTCCTGGCCGCCGCCGAAGCCATCGAGGTGCGTGGCTGATACGGTATCGCGCGTACCGTCCTGATCACGTCGGGTGAGGATGGATTCAGTTGCCGCGCGGACCTGCGTCGAAGCCGCTGCTCGTCGCGGCCGTCTCCGTGGCCGTCGTCGTCGGGGTCGGCGGCTCGGGCCTGCTCTCCCCGTGGTGGTCGCAGTTCGTCGACGACCTCGGCCAGTTCGGCGCCGGGCTCGCGGCGACCCTCGCCTGCTGGCTCGGCGCGCCCCGGCACACCGGCGCCCAGCGGCGCTGGCGGCTCTGGATGGGCGCGGCCGCCTGCGGCTGGACCATCGGCCAGTTCATCTGGAGCTTCTACCAGCTGTTCCGGGACAACGCCCTGCCCTCACCGTCGCTCGCCGATGCCGGCTACCTGACCCTGCCCGTCTTCGCGCTGCCGGCCGTCGTCTCGCTCGCGGCCGCCCGCCCGCCCGCCGACGCCCCGCGGCGGCGCCCCGGCCAGCTGGTGATGGTGCTCGACGGGCTCATCGTGGTCGGCGCGCTGTTCGTGCTCACCTGGGCGACCACGCTCGGCTCGGTGGCGCGCGCGGGCGCGGCGAGCCCGTTCGCGTACTCCGTCGCCATCGCCTACCCGGTCACCGACCTCGTGCTGACCGTCATCGTCATCCTGCTGCTGGCCGCGTCCGCGCCGGCCGGCCGCGGCCAGCTGACGATCCTCGGCGCCGGGCTGCTGTGCCTGACCTTCTCCGACAGCGTCTTCGCCTACCTGGTCTCCAAGGGCGCCGACAGCATGCCGCCGCTGGCCGACGCCGGGTTCGTCGCCGGCATGGCGCTCGTCGCCGTCGCCGCGCTCACCCCGGCCCGCCCGGACACGGCCCGCCCGGCCGCCCGGCACGCGCGCTGGGCCCACCTCATGCTGCCCTACGTCCCCGTCGCCGGCACCGGCGTGCTGCTCATCGTCCAGCTCGTGCGGGGCATCAGCATGGACGGCGTGGAGATCGCCGTGGAGACCGCGGTCATCTCGCTGCTCATCATCCGCCAGGCGGTGACGCTCATCGAGAACGCGATGCTGCTCGACCGCGTCTCCGACAGCCAGGCGCGGCTGACGTACCAGGCCTTCCACGACGCGCTCACCGGCCTGTCGAACCGGGTGCTGTTCCACGACCGGCTCGAGCACGCGCTGGCCCTGCACCACCGCGACGGCCGCCCGCTGGCCGTGCTCTTCTGCGACCTCGACGACTTCAAGGCCGTCAACGACCGCTTTGGCCACCACACCGGGGACCGGCTGCTGCGCCACGCCGCCGGGCGGCTGCGCGCGGCCGTGCGCGACTCCGACACCGTGGCCCGGGTCGGGGGCGACGAGTTCGCGGTGCTGCTCGAGGGCGGCGGCGACCCCGGCGAGACGGCCGAGCGCATCATGGACGCCATCGGCCGGCCCTTCGAGCTCGACGGCGAGAGCGTCACGGTGGGCGTGAGCGTCGGGCTCGTGCAGGCGGGCGAGCACGGCACCGTGCCGAGCGCCGACGCGCTGCTGCGCCGGGCCGACGCCGCCATGTACGCGGGCAAGCGCCAGGGGAAGGGGACGCTGGTGCGGTACCGCGTCGACCTCCCGGACGGCCGGGGCAGCTCGGATCTGGCCGAGGCGCTCGCCGCCACCCTGCGCGACGGCAACGGCCTCGACGTGCACTACCAGCCGATCGTCCGGCTGGCCGACGCCACCGTCGTCGCCGTCGAGGCGCTCGCCCGCTGGACCCACCCGAGCCTCGGCCCGGTCCCCACCGACGTGTTCATCGCCACCGCCGAGGAGATCGGCCTCATCCGGCTCGTCGACGACTTCGTGCTCGACCGCGCCTGCCGCGACGCCGCCGCCTTCCGCGGCCCGTGGGCCGGGATCGCCGTGCACGTCAACGCCTCGGCCGCGCGCCTGGGCCGCCCCGAGCACGAGGACACCGTGCGCGAGGCCGTGCTCCGGCACGGCCTCGCCCCGCACCGGCTGGTGCTGGAGCTGACGGAGACCGCGCCGCTGCCCGACCTCGCCGAGGCCGCGGCGGCCGTGCACCGCCTGGGCCGCTTCGGGGTGCGCTTCGCGCTCGACGACTTCGGCACCGGGTACAACGCCCTCGCCCAGCTGCACGCCATGCCCGTCGACGAGGTCAAGCTCGACCGCACGTTCACGGTCGGCGGGGGCCGCAGCGAGGCCATCTGCCGCTCGATCGTGCAGATCTGCACGGGGATGGGCGTCGCCGTGGTGGCCGAGGGCGTGGAGACCGACGAGCAGGCCTCGGCGATGGCGGCGCTCGGCTGCCGCTTCGGCCAGGGGCATCGCTTCGGGGCGTCGGGCCCGTTGGCCTCGATCGCCCCGGCGGACGCCCTGGACGTTGTGGACGCCGCTACGGCGCGGCCGGACGCTCCATTTCCCGCCTTGTAAGGCGCGGCCAGACGCTCCATTTCCGGCCCTGTACAGGCGTGGCCTATGGTGCGGCCGGACGCTCCATTTCCGGCCCTGTACAGGCGTGGCCTATGGTGCGGCCGGACGCTCCATTTCCGGCCCTGTACAGGCGTGGCCTATGATGCGGCCAGACGCTCCATTTCCGGCCCTGCACAGGCGTGGCCTATGGTGCGGCCAGACGCTCCATTTCCCGCATGATCTCTTCCGCGGCCTTCGGTTCGAGGTGGGCCGCGTCCAGGTAGAGGCTCAGGCGCAGCGTGCCCGGCACGTCGTCCACGTGCACGAACAGCGGCTCGAACGACGGCGCGTCCTGGGCCGTGACCCAGCGGAACGCGGACTCGCCGGGCTCGATCGGCTCGTCGCGGGACGGGCCGCGGCGGTCGTTGAAGTAGCAGCCGATCTCGACGTCGTACCGGTCGATGAGCTCCTGCATGCCGGCGTGGTGGAAGTACGCATACTTGTACGCCGCCGTCGTCACGCGCCGCGCCCGCGCGAGCAGCTCGGCGAAGTCCCCGCCCGCGGCCGGCAGACTGAGCAGCCCGGCCTGCGCGAGTGTGCACACGACACCGGCGAGTCCCGGCCGGAACCGGTTGCTCACCATCGGCCGGATGACCACCGGGTCGGTGCCGAGCACGTTGTGCAGCGCGCCCGCGAACGCCGCCAGGAGCACGGTCGAGCTGTCCAGGCCGGTGCTCTGGGCCCAGTGGCGCGCCGCGATGCCGAGGCCGGGGGAGGTGTACTCGCCGTGCCAGTACCGGGGCGCCTCGGTGACCTGCGGCTTCGGGAACCGGTCCGGCGCGACCGTGCCCAGGATGCCCTCCCAGTAGCGTTGCGCCGCCGCGTTGTGCCGCTGCCCGGCCGGCGACGACTGCCAGTGCGCCTGCGCGAGCGGCTGCAGCCCCTGGACCGGCGTGTCGGTGCGCGCGGCGACCTCGGCGAGCATCGTCAGCGCGCCGGCCGCGTCGGTGACGAAGTGCGAGATGAGCACCGCCATGTGCGTGAGCGTGTCGTCGCGGCGCACGACCGCCATGCGCAGCGGCCACTCGGTGGCGAAGTCGAGCTGCTTGCCCCGCCACGCGTCGCAGAGCTCGTCGGCGACGCGCTGGGCATCGGCCTCGCCCGCGTCGACGATCTCGAGGTCGATCTCGCCGCTGCGGTACACCACCTGCGTCGGCGTGCCGTCGGGCGCGAACCGCAGCAGGGTGCGCATCGGCTCGTAGCGGCTCATGAGGTATCGCAGCTCGTCGGCCACGTCGTCGACGGTGGTGCCGGGGGCTAACGGTTTCACCCCGCCTAACGGCAGCCACGTGCCCTGTTTCACGATCGCGGACCAGTTCTCCAGCTGACCCCACGACAGCGGGCCCTCGCCCGCCGAATCACCCTCGAACCCGACGCTGACTCGTTCCGGCGCAGCAGACATCCCGCCGGCCCTCCCATCCTCGTAGACGGCAGTGCACGGCCTCCCGAACCCGTCCGGCCACGGCGCGCGGCGGGCTGAGGCGGACTGCACAACGTGGCGGGTCGCAGCAGAACGCATCGGCGTCGGGTCGTAGCGTACGGTGCTCAGTTGATGTTTGACCAGGTGTCGTAGTCGTGTGCCGCGATGCCCTGGTAGGTGCCGTAGCCCCGGGCGCCCGCGTCGATCGCGGCGAGCTGCTGCTGGAGCGCGGCCTGGGTCCGGCCGGCGAAGGTGCAGTAGGTGCAGTCGCTCGCCGGCTGGGTCTCCGCCGCGAGCCGGACGGGCTGCCAGGGCACCGCCGCGAAGATCTCCTTCACGCCCTGCTTGTTCGCCCAGGCGACCACGGCGGCCGGGTTCGCCTGCGACCATAACCACATGGCACGGGCCTTGGCCTGTTGCTTCGTGGCCGTGGCCGTGGCCGTGGCCGTGGCATTTGTGGTGGGCGGGGGCAGCGCCGCGTGTGCTGGACTCGGCACGAGCGCCGCCACGGCGACCACGGCTGCCATTGCCGTGAATACCTTGCGGGTCATGGCTGAAGCGTGCGTGCCTCCGGTTGCCGCCGCGGTGCCGGGTTGGGGTAGAAAGGTCTCTCGTGTTCTCCCGTTGCACGACCGATGCCCGTGCCGGCGCCGGGCGTTCCGGGCTGGGGTAGAAAGGTCTTTCGTGTTCTCCCGTTTCACGACCGATGCCCGTGCCGTGATCGCCCGGCTGCCCTCGTTCGCCACCGCCGACGCCCGCACCACGATCTCCCCGATGGACCTGGCCCAGGCCCTGCACGCCCACCGCGCCGGCAACGCGGCCGCGATCTGGACCGACCCGTGGCCCGCCGCCGACCTGCCGCCCTCCCCGACGGAGACCCCGTTCGACCCGGCGACCAAGGCCGTGCTGGAGCAGTCGTTGCGCGTGGCCCTGGAGTCGGGCGCCGAGCACATCGGCACCGAACACCTCCTGGCCGCCCTGGTCCGCACGTCCTCGGCCGCCGACTGGCTCGCCGAGCGCGGCGCGACGCGGGAGGCGGTGGACGAGCTGCTGACCCGCCTGGCCGGGGGCACGCACCTGGAGAAGCCGGCGGAGACACCCTCGGCGAAGGACCGCCGCGAATGGAAGGCGGCCCGGGCCAACCTGACGGGCGGCAAGCAGCCGGGCCTGTCCCCGGCGTACACGATCGCGATCGCCGTCGTCGCGCTCGCCGTCGTGCTGGCCCTGTGCATCTGGAGCGGCCCGTAGCCCCCACCGCCGCTCCTCCTCCTGCTCCTCCTGCTCCTCCTCCTGCTCCTAATGCGATCGACGGTCCCTCACACGTCGTGTGATGCTGCCCAGATGATCGACGGTCCGAGGCAACGGCCGCTCAGCTCATGAAGCGACCCGTCGGCGGGCTGCTGCGGACGCGGAACTTCGCCCTGCTGTGGATCGGCCAGTCCACCAGCGCGGTCGGCTCCGCGATCTCGACGGTGGCACTCCCGCTGGTGGCGGTCTCGACCCTGCATGCCGGCCCGGCCATGGTCGCCCTGCTCACCGCCGCCACCTGGTTGCCGTGGCTGCTGATCGGCCTGCCGGTCGGCGTCTGGGTCGACCGCTGGCCGCGCCGCCGCACGCTGCTGGTCGCCGACATCGTCTCGGCGGCGGTGCTCGTCGTCATCCCGCTCGCGGCCTGGTCCGGCGCGCTGAGCATGACCCTGCTGGTGGTGGCTGCGCTGCTCGCCGGGGCCGCCGGTGTCTTCGCCAACGTGGCGTTCAACGCGTTCCTGCCCCGTCTCGTCGGCGCCGACGACCTCATGGAAGGCAACGCCAGGCTGCAGACCAGCGCGTCGATCGCCCTGGTCGTCGGCCCGGGCCTCGGCGGGCTGCTGGCCCAGGCGGCCGGTGCGGTCAGCGGGGTCCTCATCGACGCCGTCACCTTCCTCGTGTCGGCGGCCTGCCTGCTCGGCCTGCGCTCCGGGCCGGAGCCGCGCCCGTCCGCGGTCGATCGCCCGGGCATGCTGCGCCAGGTCGCCGAGGGCATCGGCTTCATCGTGCGCGGGCGCCTGCTGCAGGCCATGCTGGTGGTCGCGGCGGCGACGAACTTCGCGATGCTGGGCATCACGGCCCTGCGCGTCGTCTTCCTGGTGCGTGCCGAGGGGACCGCACCGGGGACCGCGGGCCTGGTGATCGGCGTGGGCAGCCTCGGCGCCATCCTCGGCGCCGCACTCGCCTCACCCGCGTCCCGCCGCTTCGGCAGCGCCCGCACCTACCTGGCGGCGAACCTCGCGGCCGCCCCGTTCGTGCTGTTGCTGCCGCTCGGCGGACACGGCTGGCGCCTGACACTGTTCGCGGCGGGCTCCTTCCTCGCGCTGGCCGGAGCCACCATGTCCAACGTGATGACGATGACGTTCCGCGGCAACTTCGTGCCCGCGCACCTGCTCGGCCGGGTCACCGCGGCATCGCGGATCTTCGTCTTCGGCACCGTCCCGTTCGGCGCGGCGACCGCGGGCCTGCTGGCGTCGGCGCTCGGCATCCGGCCCGCCATGTGGGTACTCGCCGTCCTCTACGTCATCGCCCCCCTGCCCCTGCTCGCCACCGAGGCCCGCACACTGCGCGACTTCCCGGCCCAGGACACTGCGAACGCCGTTCGGTGACAGACGGCGCTCGGTCGCGTGGCGCGGCCGTTGGAACCTGGATCACCTTGCGGGGCGAGGCGCGGCGGCCGGTGGAGCCTGGACCACCTTTGTGGCGCGCCGTGGCCGGGTCCGGTGTGCGCCCTGCTCGCCGTAGACGGGCCTGCGCCCTGACCGCGGGCACGGTGTTCAGTCGCCGACGACGGTGTGCCGCCCGTCCTCGGTGCGTCTCGTGGCGCCGCGGCGGTGCAGGAACTCCAGCAGCGGCACCGCCACGCGCCGAGTCGTGCCCAGGCGCTGCCGGGCCTCGCTCAGGGTGAACGGCTGCGGCAGGTCCGCCAGTCGCTCGAGGGCCGTCGCCGGGCCGTCCGGCAGGAGCACGATGCCGTCTGCGATGCGCAGGAGCAGGCCCGCCTTCGCCGCGGCCCCGAGCTCCTTCGCGCCCAGCCCGAGCGACGTCAGGCGGTCGGCCTCCGGCGCGGCGAACGGGTTCGCGGCCAGGTCCGCGCGGACGGCGTCCACGGCCCGGGCCAGCCTCGCGGGCAGCCCCGCGCCGGTGCCAATGCGGCCGTCGCGAATCGTCAGGGGCGGGGACAGGAGCCGTTCCACGAGGGAGCGGTCGGGCAGGCCCAGGCGGCGGCGTACGACGTCCACCGGCGGATCCGGCTCGACGGGGTTCTGCTCGGCGTAGGCCCGGACCTCCGAGATCAACCCGGCCCGCAGCTCGGACTCGTAGGCCGGGTCGATCAGCCAGCCGGTGCCCGGGTCGGGAACGCCCATCCGGAGCAGGGACTCGGCGTCGACGATGCGGCGGCGCCGGACCTCGTCGGCGAGGGAGGGGCGGCCGTCCATCGCGGACAGCTCCCGGGCGCGCGCGGCGGCGGCGCCGCGGCGGTTCAGCGGGGGCGGGGCGACGTCCAGGACCGTCACGCCGCCCGGCACCCGGTGCAGGCCCGGGTCGCGCAGCAGCGCCCGGTCGCCCAGGTGCAACGGCAGCGGTCGGGCCAGGCGCAGCCGCGCGGTGTCGGGGCCGAGCGGGCGGACCCGGGCCGCGACCGCCGCCGAGCCGATGTGGAACACCACCGAGACCGGCAGCTCGGCCACCGGATCGCCGTGGACGCGCACGTCGATCAGGTCGGCGAAGACGAACCGGCCGGGTGAGACGAGCGCGTCGCCGCGGGTGACCGCCGTGCGCTCCACGCCGCGCAGATTCACGGCGACGCGCGCCACGGCATCCACTGTGGACACGAAGGAGCCGAGGGACTGCAGACCTCGTACTCGTACCGCAGCCGAATGCAGCTCCAGATCGGCCTCCGCGGTCAGGCGCCCCGCCCCCAGGGTGCCCGTGACCACGGTGCCGCTGCCGCGGATGGTGAACGCGCGGTCGATCCACAGCCGCACGGGCGCGTCGAGGTCGGGCGGCGGCAGGGCGGAGCCGAGACGGTCCAGCGCGGCGCGCAGCTCGTCGAGGCCGGCGCCGGTGACCGCGCTGACCGCGACCGCTTCGACGGTTTGGGGTGAGGCCGGGTGATTGAGGGCCTGCCGCGTGGGGGAGTCGGGGCCGGTGGCCGCGATCGCCTCGGCGGTGCCGGACTCGTCGGGTCCGGCGGCCGCGCCCGCTTCGACGGCTTCGGGCGAGGCCGGGTGAGGGCCGGTGCCCGCGACCGCCTCGACGGCGCCGAAGGAGGCCAGGTGGGTGCGGGCCTGCCGCAAGGCCGGGCCGGGATCGGCGAGGTCCGCGCGGCTGATGACCAGCAGCAGATGCCGGACGCCGAGCGCCTCCAGCGCCGCCAGATGCTCGGCGGTCTGCGGCTTCCAGCCCTCGTCGGCGGCGACGACGAGCATGGCGGCCGGCACCGGGCCGACGCCGGCGAGCATGTTGGGCACGAACCGCTCGTGCCCGGGCACGTCCACGAACGCGACCGTCTGCCCCGACGGCAGCCGCGTCCAGGCGAAGCCGAGGTCGATGGTCATCCCGCGGCGGCGCTCCTCGGCCCAGCGGTCGGGTTCCATCCCGGTCAGCGCCCGCACGAGCGTGGACTTGCCGTGGTCGACGTGCCCGGCGGTGGCGACGACCCACATGATCAGCGGCCCGCCGCTCGGAGCACCGCCGCCGCCACGGCCTTGTCCTCCGACTCGGGCACGCAGCGCAGGTCGAGCAGCAGGCGGTCCCGCTCGACCCGGCCGAGCACGGGCGGGTCGCCGAGCCGCAGCGGCAGCGCCAGCTCGGCCGGCAGCGCCAGCGCCGCCGACGCCAGCTCGACCGCGGGCGCCCCGCCGCCGCCCACCACCGCGACGCAGTCCACGACCTCGGCGTCGAGGCCGCCGAGCTCCTGCCGGATCGCCGTCGCCCGCTGCCGGAGCCGGTCGACGTCCGCGCGCAGGCCGCGCCACGTGGGCGTCTCCGGCCCGAGCAGCGTCGCCTCCAGCGCGGCGAGGGTGAGCTTGTCGACGCGCAGCGCACGTGCGAGCGGGTGCCGCCGAAGTCGTTCGACCAGGTCGGCCCGGCCGAGCAGCAGCCCCGCCTGCGGCCCGCCGAGCAGCTTGTCCCCGCTGGCCGTCACCAGGTCGGCCCCGTCGCGCAGCACCGAGCCGGCGTCGGGCTCCTCGGGCAGCAGCGGATCGGGTCGCAGGAGCCCGGATCCGATGTCCACGACGAGCGGGGCGTCGAGGGTGGCGAGTGCGTCTACCGGTACTGATGCAACGAACCCGCGCTGGAAGAAGTTCGACGGGTGAACCTTGAGGATGAAACCGGTCTGCGGCCCCAGCGCAACGCGATAGTCCTCCAGCGATGTGCGGTTGGTCGTGCCCACCTCACGCAGCCGCGCGCCCGTCGACGCGAGCAGATCCGGCAGCCGGAACCCGTCGCCGATCTCGACGAGCTCGCCTCGGCTGACGACGATCTCGCGCCCCTGCGCCAATCCGGTGGCCGCCAGCACCAGCGCGGCGGCACCGTTGTTCAGCAGGTGTACGGCCTGTGCTCCCGGAACCGCCTCCGCCAGCGCCTGCAGGGCCCCCCGCCCGCGCCGCGCCCGCCGGCCGGTCTCCAGGTCGAGCTCCACGTCGGTCGGTCCGGCGGCGTCGACGATCGCCTGCACCGCCTCCGGCGACAGCGCGGCCCGCCCCAGGTTGGTGTGCAGCACCACCCCGGTCGCGTTGAGCACGGCCCGCATGCTGTGCGTCCGGCGCAGTCTCCGCTCGGCCGCCCCGACCACCTCGGCCGCCTCGAGCTCACCCCGCCGGATGCGGTCGAGCTCCTCGCGCACGACCGCCCGGGCCCGGTCGCGCGGGAACCCCGCCAGGCGCGGGTCATCGAGCACCGTATCGGTCCTGGGCACCGCCCTGCGCGGATCCACGTCAGCCCCCCACTTTCCGGAAGTTTCCGTTGGTCAACGCGTCATTTGTAGCCGAGTCAACGCTAACAGCGCGGAGTTATCCACAGGCCGCGATCGAATCTGGCGCGGGCTTGGTGACGGCCCGCATGCTGCATGTGACATCGACGAGAGTGGGTACCGGTGATGGCCACGCGCACGTCGACCGTCCAGGGCTGGACGGGCAACCTTCGGCCGGCGGTCGGCGCGGCCGCCCGCGGCCACCTGGGTGCCGCCGCCGACGTCATGGCCTGGGCCGGCTGGTGCCTGGGCACGGCGGCGGCGTGCTGCTGGCTGCGCCGCCAGCTCGGCGGGGAGCAGCGCTCGTAGCAGTCCGGCTCGTCCGTTGTCATCCGGAATCCACAGCCGACGCCAATGAGCCGGCGCGGCTGACGCCTGCGTTGAAGGAGGACTCGCTGTGCCGAAGGGTCATGGTTTCGACAAGGTCCGGCTGCGCTACCCGAACGCGTACCGCTCGTGGAGCAAGGCCGACGACGAACGCCTGAAACGGCGCCACCGGGACGGTGCCCCGGTGCAGGACCTGGTCAAGGAGTTCGGCCGGACGCGCGGGGGCATCTGGGCGCGCCTGGAGCGCCTGGGCCTGGTCACCCTGCCCGGCTCACCCCGCCGCGACGACACCTGACCGCGTGCTCGGCACCCGCCTGGCCCGGAAGCATGCAGATTCGCCTGGTGGACTAGGTGAGCGGCACTCGTTCACCTTGAGCCGGTCGGCCGTGGAAAACACGTACATGCCGCGATCCACACGCTACAGACCGTGACGGCCCAGCTGGCGGTTCGGCACGCGGATCTGCCGATGTGCGGGCGTGCAGTAGCTCGCCTTGGCAGGGGACCCTGCGCCGGCGTCAGCGACCCGGCCTTCATCGAAGCCACGCGACGCGTCGAAAGCGCGGACCTCGCGCGTAAGCGGCAGAATGTCGGCGGTGCTCGATGTAGCATCCGTGGATGGGGCGGCTCTTCGGCTTGATGATCTTGTGGGCCGGTGCGGTGTTCTGGGCGGTCGGGCTGACCAGACTGCAGTCGTCGGCCGAGCCGGTCGGCGAAGAGGTGGCGAGCAACAACACCTATTGGGCCCGTGACCTGCGCTGGATGGCGATCGTCGCAGTTGCTGTCGCCTTCGTTGTGGCGGCACGGTCCTCGGCGGCTGGACTCGGTCGTGTCCGGTCCTGGTGTCTGGTCGCCGGGTTCACCGTGGTCGTCGCGGCCGACCTCGTGTGCGACCGGCTCGACGTTACCGCGACGATCCCGTTCGCTGTCGGTGCCGTCGTGGTGGTGACGGCCGGCTGGCTCGCGCTGACGCGATCGGGTCCGGTGCGGTCCGCACGGGCTGCCGATCCGGATGGTGCGAGGGGCCCGGCTGCCGGCCCGGCCCGGGCGGTGGTGTTGGCCGCGGCGGTGGCTGCCGCGACGATGCCGCTCGCCGCGGCGATCGAGTCGCCGACGGATACCGAGGCGAGCCTTGATCCGGCGGCGATCGGTGTCGGCGGCCTGCTTGCCGTGGCCTGGCTGTCCGCGATGCTCGCCGCGGCGCCGAGCCGGCGCCGGAGGGTGCTGGCGATCGCCTTGGCCGTCACGGCCGTCGCCGCCGTGGTGCTGCTGCGGCAGATCGCACCCGGCACGCGGTTCGGCGCGATGAGCGTCTTCGGCGCGGCGGCGCTCACCGTGACCGCGCCCGTTGATTGGTACAGGCGGGAGGCCTGGTGGCGCTACCCGGTCGTGCTGTTCTCCGCGTTGCTGGGCTATCCGTTCGCCGTCGTGCTCACGGTGCTGCTCGGCATGATGCTGCCGGTGCCCGCGATCATCACCGGGCTTGCCGGAAGCCCGCCGGTGAACGGCGCCGACACCGACACCCTGTACGCGCTGACGGGCGTGTTGACTGGGCTCGCGGCGGGCTGGATCATGCGACGGTCCGGGGGTGGGCAGTCACTCGATGGCGTTCCCGAGGTCCGCGCGGTCGAGTTCCGGTAGCACATCAGGGCTGTCTCCCAGTATCCCAGCTCGGGCACTGCTCGTCGGCCCACCGCGGCTCCGCTATGAGCTGCGGCCGGCGAACCGTTGAACCCGATGGCCGTGAGCAGCCGCCCACACGCTCCATCCGCTCATCCGCGGTACGCGTGTTTGGTTCTATGTCGAAACGGCGCGCTGTCGCGCGAAGGACGGGTGCGGGCCGGAACAGCCGGCCCACCACCCGGGGAGACCTGATGCGACGCATCATCGCTTCGACCTACAGCACTGTCGACGGCTTCATCGACAACCCCCACGAGTGGTCGCTGGCATACAACGACCCGGCGGCCATGCGGTACGCCCTGGATCTGGTGCTCAGCGCCGACACGCTGATCCTGGGCCGCATCACCTACGAGGGCATGGCGCAGGCGTGGCCCAACATGGGTGGCAACCCGTACGCCGACCACGTCAACGCCATGCACAAATACGTCGTCGCTTCCCAGCCGGTCGACACCAGCGCCTGGAACCCGACGACCGTCATCGCCGGCGCCGAGCTGCTGACTACTGTCAAGGCACTCAAGGACACCGATGGCACCGACATCCTGATCTGGGGCAACGGCCGGTTGACCGATGCACTCGCGACGGCCGGCCTCCTCGACGAGTACAAGATCTGGACCTACCCGGTCCTCAAGGGCAGTGGCGAGCCGCTGTTCCGCGCCGAGAGCCGAACCGGCCTCGCGCACTTCGAGACCACCACCTTCGAGTCCGGGGTGGTCGTGTCGACCTACCGCGTCACCACCGCCTGAACTGAGGTGATCGCGGGCTACTGGATCTGGGAGGTCAGCTCGCCCGCCGGATCGGGAGCCTCGACATCGCCGAGGATCTTGCGTCCGAGGCGTTCGTGTCGGCACTGGAGCAGTGGCCGGCTGACGGCATCCCGCCGAACCCGGCCACCTTCGGCTGGATCCCCGGCTGATCGCACCGGGCCGATCAGGAGAAGTAGTCCTCCAGGCGGGCTGGCGTCAGGCCGGCCCGTTTGATGCCCTGCAGCGCGCCGATGAAGTCCTCGACGAACTGGTCGCGGAAGTGCATGAGGATGACGTCGCCTGGCTGGACGACCTTGACATCCTGGTACCAGACGTTGCCCTGATTGACCGACTCCTTCCAGAAGAACGCGGCCTTCATCCCGCAGTCGCGTGCAACGCGCAACGTCGTCGCGTCCTTCTCGCCGAACGGCGGTCGGAACAATGTCGGCCGACGGCCGTAGAGCTCGCCGAGCCGGTCGGCCGAGCCGCAGATCTCCTGCCGCTGCGCGTCGTACGACAGGCCGGTCAGCTTGTTGTGCGTGATCGTGTGCGCCTCGATCACCGCGCCGAGGCCCTGCAGCGTCCGGAAGTACTCCGGGTTGTCGCTGATGGCGTTGATCGTGAGGAACAGCGTCACGGGCACGTGCGCCTCCCGTAGCAGCTCGGCCGCCTCGGGATGCTTGACCCAGCCGTCGTCGATGGTGAGGAACGCGACCCGCTGATCGGTCGGCACCCGCGCGATCCACGGCAAGGCGCCGTCCTCGGCCGCGGCCGTGCGGACGGCCGGCGGGGGCTTGTCGAACCGCGGCAGGCGGTCGGCGTAGACGCCGGGGGGCGGCGAGGCACTCGGCGATGCCGTCGCGGTCGGCGATGCCGACGGGTGGGCACCGGCGGAGGCCGGACGCACGCCGTGCGCGGTGATCTCGCCATCCGCCACGAGGGCCGTGGCCAGCAACAACGTGACCAACAGCAGGCGCATCCAGTGCATCTTGACGACGCGGACCAGCATTGGCCGAGCCTAGCCAGAGGCCGACGTGCCCGGAGCGACGTCGGGGGCGAAACCGCGGGCGAGCGGTGGCCGCCGGCCGTGAGGCGCCCGCCGCTCGCTACGGCAAGGTCCACCGTTGCGCAGCGGACTGGCTGCAGGCCGCCATGCGCTGCGAGGCCCTACCATCCTCGTCGTCGTCCGGCCCGCCGAGACACAGCTCCGACGCCGGACTGATCAACGAACCCGCGGCTCCCGGCCGCCATTGTTGGGCGGGTCACCGTCGCAGGTCTGCAGGGTGGCCTGACCGCCTGCCGCCTGCAGGCATCGGCCCTGATTCTGCGGGTGCCGTCGCCCGCACCCGGTTTACGTCTGGCCCGGACTGTCGTCGCAGCTGCGCCTGCGGACTCTGTCGGCACGCGGGCCGGTGCCCCCGTTGAGGCACAACCCTGAGACGCCGATGACCCGTCCGTTACGACCGCCGGCAGACGTCGGTTGCGGCGGCGAGGCCTGCACGTCGAGAACAGGTGAACCGCTCGGCTGGATGGTGTCCGATGGATGGGGTGGGCGCGTGGATACAGGCGACGGCTTGGCATGGGGTGGCGCTGCGGCCGTTGCCTGGTACTGCGATTTCTGTCCACATCGACAGCCGGGGACGCCGGTCGGTCGCCGACGGCGAGTACCAGTGCGGTGATGCCGTGTCGCCGGCCGCTGGTCAGGCGCGGGAGAATTCCATGACCCAGTTGGATTCCCACGTATGTCCACCGTCCGCGGAGAACTCTTGCTCCCAACGTGCCGAGGTGGAGGTGATGTCTGACCAGATGAAGTGCGCCTTGATCGGCCTTCCGTCGTGGGTGTCGTCGCCGTAGAAGTCGCCGCGGCCGTCGGTGAAGGTGCCCACCACCGGCGGGTAGAGCAGGCCGGTGGTGCTGCTCGCCCAGTGGATCGACCACTCCTTGCGTTCGACGTCGAACAGTCGCAGCGAGAAGCCGCGGCTGCCGAGCGTCGGGAAGACGATCTCCTCGGTGTTGCCGGCACCGTCGAAGATGCTCTGGCTGGTCACCGTGCTCGGGAAGTGGTCCCACTCCTCGCTGCCGGCGAAGAGCGTCCTGAGGCGTCGGTTGGCCACGTTCCACGAGCCGATGATGAAGTCGAAGTCGTTCATGCCGGCGATCATGGGGCGCTACCCCTGACATCTTCTGTCAGTGGTCTGGAAGACTGTCGTGGTGCGTGCCAGCCGGTTGTTGTCCCTGCTGCTGTTGCTGCAGAACCGTGGGCGGATGAGCGCCGCACAACTCGCCGCGGAGCTCGGCGTCACCGCCCGGACCGTCTACCGCGACGTCGAGGCGCTGGCCGCGGCGGGCGTGCCGATCTACGCCGAGCAGGGACCCACCGGCGGTTACCAGCTGATGGACGGCTACCGCACCCGGTTGACCGGGCTGACCGCTGACGAGGCCGAGTCGCTGTTCCTGACCGGCATGCCGCAGCCGGCCGCCGAGCTGGGACTCGGTGCCCAGGTAGCCGCCGCCGAACTCAAACTGATGGCCGCGTTGCCCACCCCGTACCGGGAGGCGTCGAGACGGATCCGGCAGCGCTTCCACCTCGACGCGCCGGGCTGGTACCGGGAGCCGGACGCGGTGCCGCACCTGCTCGCCGTCGCGGAGGCGCTCTGGCAGGACCAGGTCATCGAGGTCCGGTACCGTCGCTGGGCCCCTCGGCCGGGCGTGGTCGGCCGGCGGCTGCACCCGCTCGGACTCGTCCTCAAGGCGGGAGTCTGGTATCTGATCGCCGCCGGGAGCGGTGAGCCGCGCACCTACCGGGTCTCCGCCATCGTCGAGCTCCGGCAGCTGCCGGAGCTGTTCACCCGCCCGGACGGCTTCGACCTGATCACGTTCTGGCACGCACACGTCGAACGATACGAGCGGGCCGAAACGGCCGAGGTTGCCGTGGTACGCCTGTCGCCCGCCGGGATCGCCGCGCTACCTGACATCCTTGGCCCGAGGGCCGGCCGGCTGGCAGCGCGCACCCTCACACCCGCCGACCCGGCCGGATGGCGACGCGTCACCATCCCGCTGGAAAACGTGGACCACGCCGCTGCCAGCTTGCTCCGGCTCGGCGCGGACGCGCAGGCGCTCGCCCCTCCCGAGCTGGTCGCACGCATCACCACTACGCTCCGGGCAATGACCAGGCTGTACCCGACGACGTCGAAGGATTGACATATCGAGTCCGCTTGTGCGGCAGCCGCAGCGCGCGGGCTGGCTGAAGTCGCTGCCGACCATATGCGAGGCGTTGCACGCGGCGGTCGAACCGGTGGGTCGGTGGGCTGGCTGCTGTCCGCCGCCTGGACCCCGCTTCGGAATCGGCGGATGAGATACTGCGATTCCCCACCCCGAGCTACCGCGACAAGGCGCTGGCCAAACTCGGACCGGCCGTCGTTGGGCTGCTGGTGAGCACGGCGATCGTCGGGGCGTCGATGCTGCTCGGCGAGTGGTTCAAGGTCGCGGAGCTCCGTGACGACGACTTCCTCGTCGATGAAGGACAGGTCCGCCTGCACGTGCCGGGTTGCGGACGACAGCAACAGGCGACCACCGGGTCTGTCGCCGCGCGGCCGCAGGCCGTCGAGGTTGCGAAGTTCCCTTAGCAGATGAGTGCGCTGCCGGCCGAGCACCATCTGCACCGTATCCGAATCGCCTGTTCGTGCGGCCGCTGTCACTTTCAGGCATAGGTCGTCCCGGAAGCCGCCGCTACGGGGGCTTGCTTCGGAGAGCCAGCGCCGCAGCTCGACTGCTCCAGCTTCGGTGGTCTCGTAGATCACGCGGTCCGGTTTTCACCGCCTGGGACCCGTCGTTCGGAGCTCACCATGCCGTCGCGGCACAGACGGTCGAGGATCTGGTACAGGTGGCCGGTGTTCAGCGGCCTCACTGCGGGCCGACTGCCGCTTCGGAGGCGCTCTTGAGCTCGTATCCGTAGCTGGGCCCGTGGGCCAGCAGTGAGAGCACCGCGTGGTGGATCGGCATACCAGGACTGTACCCGCATCTTGCATTGTCACAATGTATTGCGACAGGGTAGCGGCAAGGATCTCCAGATCGACGTGCACGTGGCCTCCATGGTCATCGTTGCTTAGCACCGTCGATCATGGAGGCCCTTGCCTATCTCCGCAGTCCCGTCCCCGCATCCTCGTCTACCGACCGGATGCATGCGGCGGAGCGTTGCGGGCCGGGATCAGCAGCGCCAGTAGCGCGCTGAGGAGCGCGATGCCGGCGCCGATCCACATGACGGTGTGCAGGCCGGACATGAAGGCGCGTTCCGTCGCACGAGTGATGGCCGCCGCGGCCACGTCGTCGAACTGCCCGGTGAGGTTCAGCCGTGCGCCGAGCGGAGCGATTCCCTGTTCGGCCAGGCCCTTGTGGATGGCGACCTGTTCCGCGATCGCGTCGGGGACGCCGGCGGTGCGCAGTTCTGCCGGCAGCGTCCGCGCGACGATCGTCGCGATCACCGTCCCGAACACCGTTGTGCCGAGCACGCCGCCGAGTTGATTCGCGGTGGTCTGCAGGCCCCCGGCGACTCCGCCGTGCTGTACGGGAGCCGTTCCGACGACGGCCTCGGTCCCGGCGACCACGACCATTCCCATGCCGAGGCCCAGCAGGACCAGCCACGGCCACTGCCGGCCGTAGGGGGAGCCCGCGGCCAGGCCGACCAGCCCGACGAAGCTCGCCGCGAGCAGCGCCATTCCGAGGGCGAGCGGCCAACGCGAACCCAGCCGCCCGGTCAAGCGTCCGCCCAGCGGCGAGCCGACCATGAACATCCCCATCAGCGGCAGCAGGCGAACGCCGGTCTCCAGCGGCGTGCAGCCGTTCACGTTCTGCATGTACAGACCGATGGAGAACAGCACTCCGTACAACGCAATGTTTCCGGTCACGAGCAGGACGACACCCACCGACAACGCCCGGGAACGAAACAGCGACAGCGGGAGGATCGGCGCGGGGAACCGTCGCTGCCGGATCACGAACCCGGCGAGCAGGACCAGCGCCGCGAGCACGCCCGCGGCCCAGTACCACCATTCGCGGCCGGTTGCGCCGGTCAACGACCACACCAGGACGAACATCGCCCCGGCCAGCACACCGGCGCCGACGATGTCGAACCGGTCGGCACAACCCGGGGCGCGACTCTCGCCGGCCCACCGCAGCGCCGACGCGGCGGCGGCCAACCCGATCGGGACGTTCAACACGAAGATCGCCGGCCAGGACAGGTACTCCACCAGCAGTCCGCCGATGATCGGTCCAGCGGCGGCGGCGAACGCCGACGCGGCACCCCACATCCCAATGGCACGGTGCAACTCCGACGCTGGGAACGTCGACTTCAGGATCGCGAGGGTGTTCGGTACCAGCATCGCTCCGGCGAGTCCCTGCAGCACGCGGAAGGCGATCAGTGCCGCGGTCGACGGGGACAGAGCGCACCCGAGGGACGCGAGCGCGAAACCGGCGACGCCGATCACGAAGATCCTGCGCCGGCCAAACCTGTCGCCGAGCTTGCCGCCGACGATCAACGTCACCGCTAGGGCGAGAAGGTAGCCGTTGGTCACCCACTGCAGACCGGTCATCGACGAGCCGAGGCTGCGGGCGATCGTCGGGTTGGCGATGTGGACGACGGTTCCGTCCAGGCTGACCATCACCACGCCCAACGCCACCGCGACGAGGGCCATCCTTTGCTTCCGCCTCGACGGGCGGGTGCGGTTGATGCCCGTTGCTTCGATCGCGCCCACGCGCCCTCCAAATGAAACATGCTGTATCAGTTGTGACATGTTGTATCATTTACTCGTGGGCGACGCCAGTCATCTTGATGCGACCGAACAGGCACTGCGGCAGGACGCCCGGCGCAACCGGGATGCGGTGATCGCCGCGGCGATTCGGATACTCGCGGCCGACCCGGAGGCGAGCATGCGGCAGATCGCCGCGGAGTCCGGCGTGGCGCGGATCACCGTCTATCGGCACTTTCCGACGCGTGAACACCTCATCCGGGCGCTCATCGACCTCGTCGTGGAGGAGGAACGGGCCGTCGTCACGACCGCGATCACGCCGGACGCCACGGCGACCGAAGTCTTCGGCCGGCTCGGGCCGGGGATCATCCGGGTCGGAGAACGCTACCGGTTCCTGGACAACCGTTCCGGCAGCGTCACCGACGCGCCGCTGCGCCACCCCGCCGCCGATGAGCCGCTGCTCATGTGGCTGACCAAGTCCGCCGAGCGGGGTGAGCTCCACACCGATCTCACGCCCGAGTGGATGTACGCGATGATCCATGGGCTCGGCCGCGCGGCCAACGAGGAAGTGCTGGTCGGACGCAGAACCGCGGACGAAGCCGGTCAATTGCTCGCCCGCACTCTGACACACACCTTCGTCGCGGACCGTGACGGTTCAGCGACCGGTCCCGGATAGCGGCTGTCGCGGCGACCTGATACGGCGGCCCGGCGCCGGGAGGCTGCGCGGCGGTGCCGCCGCTCACCCCACGGTGACCGCGCTCGCGGTGAATCCCGCGACGGCGGTGTCGATGGCCAGGGTGCACAACTGCTGCCCGGCAAACCTTCCCATGCCGGGAATCGCACGCTGTCCATCGTGGACGGATCATGGTCGTGACCAGCGGTGAGCAATTCGACAGGCGGACGGCTTGAACGCGACGCCGAGCGTGAAACCGGCCGCCGACGTCCAGGATCCAACGCGCGTCAGCGCGTATAGCTACCAGGTGTCTATTGCAGCAGACCCGCCAACCGAGCGACCGACAACACGCCGCCGGTGGCTGCGGCTGGCGGTGGCCTCACCGCCGTCCCCGGTCGGTTTCAACCCCGCACGCGGGGAGCGCCGCGATATCGTGCCACGCCATCTCCGGTCAGCCGCATATACACGCGTACGGCGATTGGGTCCGCGGTCTGTTGCCTGCACCCGTCAGCGGGCGCCGAGGACGTCGAGGTGCCCGGCCGCCGCCTCGCCTGCTGGGGCGACGGCGTCGATGTCGACCGGGAGGTGGCGGGGGCCGCGCAGGATCGGGTTGGGCCGGTAGGGTGGCGGGTCGCTGACGAGGCGGGGGTTGGTCAGGCGGCGGGCGAGTGCGGGCAACGCGATTTGGGCCTCGACCCGGGCGAGTGGGGCGCCGAAGCAGTAGTGGATGCTGTTGCCGAAGCCGAGGTGCACATTGTCGGTGCGGGCGGGGTCGAACGTGTCGGGATCAGGGAAGCGGTCGGGGTCGCGGCTGCCGGCGGCGAGCACGAGCGTCAGCGGGGAACCGTTGGGGATGACGGTGCCGGCGACGGCGATGTCGGCCGTTGCGGTGCGGTTGGACAGGAACTGCACCGGTGGCTCGAAGCGCAGCAACTCCTCGACCAGCGGGATGACCAGGTCGGGGTCGTGGCGGAGCCGGTCGAGCACGTCGGGGTGGCGCAGCAGGGTGAGCATGCCGTTGGTGATGAGGTTGACAGTCGTTTCGTGACCGGCGACGAGGAGCAGCGCGCAGGTGGCGAGTAGGTCGGCGCGGGACATCGGGGCGCCGGGGCCGGTGTCGGTGAGCAGGCCGGACATGAGGTCGTCGCCGGGTTGGCGGGCGTGGGTGTCGGCGAGTCCGTCAAGGTAGGCGCCGAGTTCGGCCTCGACCTCGTTGCGCCTGCGCTGGCGCTCGGGGAACGGCCCGGTGGTCGGGTCGATGGTCTCGACGAATGCGTCGGCCCACCGGTGGAAGCGCGGCTGGTCCTCGCGGGGGACGCCGAGCAGCCGGCAGATTGCGGTCACCGGCAGCGGGTAGGCGAAGTCGTCGACGAGGTCGACCCGGTCTTTGCCGGCCAGGTTGTCGATCAGCTCGTCGGTGACCTCGGTGAGCCAGGGGCGCATTCCGTCGATGCGGCCGGGCGTGTGGGGCGGCCCGAACGGGCGGGTGGCCAGCTCGCGCAGCCGGTCGTGTTCGGGCGGGTCGCGGCGGATGAAGTCGAGCGGCGGACCGTCGCCGTCGGCCATGTCGGGGCGGCTGCGGGGGTCGGAACTGATCCGTGGGTCGTGCAGCAGCGCGACGATGTCCCGGTATCGGCTGACCAGGTAGGTACCGTCGGCCTCCCGAGTGAGCGGTGTCTTGCGCAGCTCGGCGTAGAGCGGGTAGGGGTCGGCCCGGTTCGCGGGGTCGAGGATCTGCTGGAAGATGCTGGCCTGTGGCACGACGAGTTCCTTAGTGGTGGTGAATCAGGTTGGCGCGGCGCTCGCTCGGGTCGTGGCCGGTCACCGTCACGGTGGCGTGGTGGCTGGGGGCGGTCTGGTCGGGCAGTTCCGGCGGCACCGGCCGCTGGCCTTCGGGGAGCCCGTCGGGCGGGAACGGCGCCGCGTTCTCGATCAGCGCCTGGTAGTGCCCCAGCCACTTGGTCTGGTCGAACCCGACCGCGGCGGTCATCCGCCCTCGGTAGCCGTAGGCGGCCACGAACCGCCGCTCGGCGACCGAGCCCTGAGCGATGACGACCTGGTCGGCGAAGGTCGGCACACCCACAGATTTGATATTGGTACCGAACTGGGCCGACCAGAACACCGGGCTGGCCACGTGCGGCCACCGCTGCTGCGGTGTGCTGATCATGTTGTGCGCGGCGACCTCGGCCTGGGCGACCGCGTTGCCCCAGTGCTCCAGTGCTAGGAACTGGTAGTCGAACAGCGGGTGCGGGAAGCGGGCCACGTCCCCGGCGACGAACACGTCGTCGGAGACCACGCCGTTGACGTCGAAGGCCCGGCAGCCCGCGTCGCAGCCGACGCCCCATTCGCCGACGGCGAGTCCGGAGTCGTGCAACCATTCCACGTTGCGGACCGCGCCCAACGCCACCACCGCCACGTCGATGTCAAGCACGCTGCCGTCGGACAGATGCGCGCGGCGCACCCGTCCACCGCTGTCACCCTCCAACGCGGTGACGGTGACGCCGCAGCGCAGGTCGACGCCGTGCGCGCGTTGCAGGTCGGCGGCGACCGCGCCGATCACCCCGCCCAGGGCGCCGACCAGCGGTGCAGGTCCCCGCTCGACCAGCGTGACGTCGAGGTCGCGGTTGCGGCAGGTCGAGGCGACCTCGGAGCCGGTGAACCCGCCGCCGATGACCAGCACTCGTCGGGGTCGCTCGGCCAGGCGCCGGTGCAGGCCGGCGGCGTCGTCGCGGGTGCGCAGCAGGAACACGCCGTCGAGGGCGGCCTCCTCGGCGTTGAACCAGGGCCGTGCCCGGGTGCCAGTGGCGATCAGCAGCCGGTCGTAGGCGACCGTGCCGCCGTCGCCGAGGCGCACCTGTTTCGCGGTGAGGTCGAGGCCGGTGGCGGGTACGCCGAGGCGCCACTGCGCGTCGACGTCGTGGCGGAACGGCAGGGTGGTGTGGTCGGGCGCCACCCAGCCGTCGAGCACCTGTTTGGACAGCGGGGGCCGGTCGTAGGGCTGGTGGGGCTCGTCCTCGATCACGGTCAGCGTGCCGGTGAAGCCCTCCCGGCGCAGCGTCGCCGCGGCGGCCAGGCCGGCCAGCGACCCGCCGACGATCACGATCCGGCCGGTCCGCCGCAACGACGCGAGCCACGGGTAGGACAGGTACCCATCATCCGGCGCGGGCTGGCCGAGCCGGACGGCGCTGAGCCCGGCCGATGCCGGGACCTCCCGGTCCTCGAGGTCGTCGACCAGGATCGCCTGCACCGGGCACGCCGCCGCGGCCCGCAACACTCTATCGCGCTGCGCATCGTCGGGCTGCGGATCGTACATCAGCGCCTCGACACCGCACATCCGGAAGACGTCCGGGGCGAGGAAGGCACACTGCGCGTACGCCTCGCATCGCGTCAGGTTCACCACGACCCTCATGACCCCAGCGTCGGGTGAAACCGGCCCATCCCGCCCCGCCCACAACGGGTGAGGGTTGCGGCACGGGGTCGCGGAAACTGGAACAACATCCAACGACGGGAGGGCAGCACATGACGCAGACCAAGGGCGCGGCGATCGTGACCGGTGCGAGCCGGGGGATCGGCGCCGCGATCGCGCAGAAGCTGGCCGACGACGGGTACGGCGTGGTTGTCAACTACGCCGCGGACGCCGACGGCGCCGAGTCCGTCGTCTCCGACATCCGGGGTCGCGGTGGGCGGGCCGTCGCCGTGCGCGCGGACGTCACGGCGCCGCGCGACGTCGCGGAGCTGTTCGACCGGGCACGACAGGAGGTCGGCCCGCTGGCCGCGCTGGTCAACAACGCCGGATCGGCCGGCGACCAGGCTCGTATCGACGAGCAGGATGCAGAGCACCTGACCCGCCTGATGCAGACCAACGTCGTGGGCCCCATGGTCTGCGCCAAGCACGCCGTGCAGGCGATGTCCACCGCGCGGGGCGGCACGGGCGGCTCGATCGTGAACATCGCCTCGATCGCCGCCCAGGCGCCCCCCGGCATCCAGGGATTCGTGCCGTACGAGGCCACCAAGGGCGCCGTGGTGTCGTTCAGCCGTGGCCTGTCACACGAGGTCGCCCCCGAAGGGATCCGGGTCAACAGCGTCTCGCCAGGTGTCATCGACACGCAGATGGCGGCCGGAACTCGAGGAGCCAAGGAAGCCGCCGTGAGCAGTCCACTCGGTCGCGCCGGCCGGCCGAATGAGATCGCCGACGCCGTGTCGTGGCTGATCTCCCCAGCGGCGTCGTACGTCACCGGCAGCGATATCACCGTCTCCGGCGGGCTCTGACCGACCGACCCCGGACGGGTTATCGCCGTGCGGATCCACGCCGCAGCGATCGGTTGTGTTCCGGTGGTGATCGGATGTAGCGCAACCGTTCAGCACGCCGGGCACCGTCTCGGCATGCGCACCCGTCGATCGCCCCATCGCCGGCGGACGTTGGGAAGCTAGATCGCGTGGACCTGCGGATACGCGCCGCACGTAGATCAACCGCCTCTCATTGTTTGTCCATTGTGGACCTGATGTGTTCCAAATGTGTTCGGCTGTTTCGGAAGGGTCCAGACCGGTCCGTGTCGGTCGGCGTCCGTCTGTGCCGACCGGTCTGGATCTTGGCGGCAACGCGGGTGGTCGAGCCGCTCTTCAGCAGGGCTGTCCAGGCTTCTGCGTCCGCGCCGATCCGGTGAGAGCTGCGGGCAGCCGCCGCAGTCCCGTCGAGTGTGGCCACCAGCGTCCAGATGACGTCCACGAGCAGTGGATGGCGTTGCAGGAGAAGTTCAGGTTGAACGTTCGCGGCGAATGGCTGATGCATTTCCGGCGCCCGGGAAGGTGGTGCCAGCCTCGACGCTCCGTTGCCGTGGGGCGTGCACGGATCCGCCGCAGCGTGCGCACTGGTGTTCATCGCCGTGCCGTCGAGGAAGATTTTGAGCCGCGGCGGTTCGATACGCGGTTGCTACAGGCCTGTGTAGAGGGTGTCGGGCGGGCTCAGGTTGATCGGGTCTGGGCCGGTCAGCACGCCGCCCTCCACGGGCAAGGTGTGGCCGGTGATCCAGGCGGCGTCGTCGGAGCCGAGGAACGCGACCGCTGCGGCGATGTCTTCGGGCTCGCCGACCCGGCCGAGCGGGTACATCGTCTTGAGTCGCTCCAGCTCGCCGGGCTGGGAGTCCCAGTTCGGTGTCCGGATGGTGCCGGGTGCGACCACGTTGAAGCGGACGCCGAGCGGGCCGTACCGGGCGGCGTAGTTCTGCGACATCGCGATCTGGCCGGCTTTCGCAGCGGCGTACTCCACGTTGCCGAACGCCGCGATGCCGTTGACCGAGCCGATCGTGACGACGTTGCCGCGGGTTCTCACAAGGTGTGGCAGGGCCGCCTGAATGCAGCGGGCGGCGCTGATGAGGGTGAAGTCGAGCTGGCGGTGCCAGTCCTCGGTTGAGGTGTCCTCGGGCATTGCGGTGACGATGCAGCCGCCCGCGTTGTTCACCACCAGGTCGAGCCGGCCGAACCGCCCGACCGCCGCGGCGACCGCGGCGTCGATATCGGCGCGTGCAGTGACGTCGACCTTGACCCCGAGCGCGTGCTGCGCGCCGATCTCCTCAACCAGCGCTGCGACCGCGTCCTCCAGCAGGTCAGTGATCACCACGGCACCGCCCTCGGCGGCGATCCGCCGTACAACAGCCTGCCCGATGCCCTGCCCCGCCGCCGTCACCAGCGCGACCTTGCCCTCGAATCGCCGCATCACCACCACCGTCCGATGATCGCAGACAGCGTCCGCATCTGCCGCTGTGCAAGCGTGCTGCGACGGCCGCCGAGTCATAGGGTCGACGCGTGATCACCTGCGTAGTGCACTACACCGTTGACCCCGCTCAGATCGAGGCGTTCGAACGGTTCGCTCGCGAGTGGATGCGGCTGGTGACCAAGCACGGCGGGATCCATCACGGCTACTTCCTGCCGGCGGAAGGGGCGAGCGATCGAGCCGAGGCGCTCTTCAGCTTCGAAAGCCTGGCTGCCTACGAACGCTATCGTTCACGGTTCGGCGCCGACCCGGAGTTCATCGCGGCGGACCGGATCCGAGACGAGTCGGGCTGCATCCTCCGATACGAACGGACGTTCATGCGGCCGCTGCTGCCTGACGGAACGACGCACTGATCTGCCGCTGTTGGTGGGTGTCTGGCCGGGTTAGAGGGTTCCGGATTCCGGCCAGTGAGACCAATGTGTGTTGGGTGGCGTGTCCGGGGCATACCGTTTCACGTCTCCGGTGGTGAGTACGTCGGCGAGTTGGATGAAGGTCGTTGACTCGCTGGGGAGTTCGCCGTCGGGGTGATGCCACTGGTCCAGTCGTAGGAGCTCGGGTAGGTCGGCCGGGATTCGCCGCCGGAGTTCTGATTCATCGGCAAGAAGCAGTTCTCGGTGGTCTGGGACGAGCCGACGAAGTACGTCGATCAGTTCCTCGCCATGTTCGCCGGGTATGTCGAGCCGGTGGCCTCGGATCACGATCGAGGTTCCGCAGTACGTCTCGGGCTGGTCGTCGTCTTCGATCTCGTCCCAGTTGTCGATCCGGTCAAGGAAGTCCGCGTTCTCGAAGCCCGGTTCGCCGCTGGTCAGGCAGTTGCCGAAGACGTGGAGGATGTCGGTGAGATTGGCGGCCCGGGGTGAGTAGCCCGCCGTCTCGACGATGAGCGCCCACCGCCGCGCGTCGCGGTATGCATGGAGCCGGGCGTCGACAGCGTAGTAGTAGCCGTTGTTCAGGTCCGGAAACACGCATTGCTCGGCCGCAGCGTCGAACTGGCTGAGGATCTCAACAGAGTCCATGGCCGTGCAGCGTAACTGCGCACGCTCCGTCGCGGGCGACCCGCGCACATCTGCCTCCGATCGGCATGACGGCGCCAGTTCGATCGTCACCCTCCGCGCTGGCTTGCTCGGGCGCCGTTGACAACGCCAGGCGCGCCATCATGCCGAGTTGAGGACGCGGCACCGGGGCAACCCCGTAGATCAAGAACCTGTGGCACCGGTAGCCCCGGGGCAGCAGTAGGTTGCACGGATGTCTTCCCACCTCAGTCAAGGTGCGTCAGGAGCGATCCGTCGCTTTGCCGGTTGGGTTGCGCGTGGCTCGGTCGGCCGCCCCATGCTGGAGGGCATCAACTATTGGGACGAACTGAAGGACTCGCCCTCCCAGATGGAGACCTGCTTCGCCATCTTCGCCAACGTCCTCGAACTCGACGAGCAGGGAGAGCCGATCAACGAAAAGTACGCCGAACGCCGCGCCGCGACGTTTCTCTACCAATACTGCACCGGGACGCTTCCTGCCGGAGAACCAGAACTCGAATTCTGGGAGGTCGAGCTGTACTGACAGCTGGTGATGGGGCTGCCAATGAGAGTGTGGCTGGCATGGCCTCCTCCAGGATGGACTCGAACCCAACCGCGATCTGGAGGCATCCTCATCTGCCGCGATCCGCGCGCTGCAGATCGTGATGGCCCAGCTGGCGGTTCGGCGCGCGGGTCTGCCGAATTGAGTCGGTTGTGCGCGCCGCTGGCACGGGCCGACGGCTCGCGCCGCGACCAGGTGCCTCGCGTCGCACGAGCTGCCGCAGCAACTCACGGCCTCAGTGAGCGGTCCCGTCTCCGCGTTCAGAGAGGTCCGGGTGCTACAACGTCACACGTGAGCTTCTTTGGCACCTTCGTGCTCGCTCGGTCCGACACGCTGCTGCCGCATGTGCCCGGGGTGCGGTCCGCGTTCGGCAGCCGATTCGTCGCTGTGCACCGATACGACAGCGGCTGGCAACTGGCGCACCTCAATCCGCCGATGTACCACGAATGGCCGACCATCCACGGTGGACCCGCGCCCCTGGCGGTGGCCACCGGCGCACCCGCACTCGCAGTAGAGATCAAAGAGAGTTACTGCCTGCAGTACGGCGGTGCGACCCCCGACGGATCTACGTGGCTGGCCCACTTCGCCAACACGGCCGAGCGGACCGGTCCCACGTTCCGTGACCTCGCCGCGGCCAGAGGGCTCGTTCTGCCGCCCTGCCCGGCAACGCAACGATGCGCCTTTGACCACCACGAAGAGTGCACCGTGCCCTTGCCTGACGGCGCCGAGGTGCGGGACGACGACCCGGCCGGCCTGGCCGACAGCCTGTCCGGCTGGGCCACGGCGGCCGGCCTGCCCGCCCCGGCGAACCGCATCGCCGACGCGATCGGCACGCACACCGACGATGAAGCCGTGTGGGCGCTCATCGACGTGCTCGGGTTCGAACTGCTGGAGACGGTCCACCCGCTGTTCACCTTCCACGAGCATGACTGGCGGGACGCGTGGCGCATCGGAAATCACGCCAGCATGCAGGTCTTGCGAGCATGCAACGCCCACCGGGAAGGCGACGAACCGGCCTCCTACGACCGTCCACTGCCGGGCGCCAACGAGTTCCTGCGGTTTCTGGACCTGGTAGCAGCATCCATGTTCGGCGGCGGCCTCACGAAGGAAGAACTGCGCATCGAGGCCGCACGGCTGCTGGACACCTACCCCGAGCCATAACCCATCACGCCAACCTCACGGCCGCCCGCCCTACCGTCCTCATACGACAACGCCAAGATCGCGGCCTCCAGTCACCGCATCTATGCCCGTATCGCGGCGCACTCTCATGCCGCTACGGAAGCGCGGTGACCGCCAGGCGCTCGTCACCGGCGGTGAGCGGCCTGACCAGGTCAGGGCTTCTGATCGTTAGTTGCGGGTTGGGATGTTCGTGCGTCAGGATCGGGCGCATGATGTGCGGGAAGGGCCCCTTGCGCCGCGCGGCGTGAGGCGCCTGGTGCCGGCGGCGTCGCTGGGCAGTTGGGCGTGGCTGGAAGCCGACATCACTTCCTTGGCCCAATGCGTGCGACAGTATCGACAGTGGGGTGACAATCGCCGACTCGATCGTTTCCGGCAACGCGTCTAGGTAGCGGGTGTCTTCGGCGAGGACCAGGTCGACGAGCTCGCGCGCCCGCTGCCGGACCATGGGCATGTCGGATGCGGCGGTCGCGGACTCGGCACCGCGCCATTCAGGAAGGTATGCCGGCAACCCGAAGCTCTCCATGTGTCCCGATCTCGCAAGGTGCGATGGACAAGCGTAGTCAACACCTCGCGCCACTCGCTCATGGCCGCAGACATCGCGCCCACAAACCCGCAGTCTGTCACGCCCAGCGCTGACGTCGTTGGACGTCGATGATGACCGGAATTCGGCGTTGTCGGGTCCTCGGAGCTGGGCAGAGCCGCGGGCCAGATGGTGTTACCCTTCGCTCGCTGTGCGGCCGACCGCGGCTGCGACGGAGGAGCCGAGCGTGAGCGAACACAGCATGACGGTAGTACGGCTGGACGATGTTCCAGTGGCCGATCGCGAGCAGATCGCCGCCGCGGTGCAGGACCTTCTGGTGACCCGCGGTGTGATCATTCCCAACGATCGTCGCGACCCACTTTGGCAGCCAAGTGTTTGGATGCCCGGTCCGCAGTCCCGGACGATCGTGGACCACACAGACTGGTTCGACGCGTTCCTGCACACCGCAAACAACGGCGTCGACATCAGCGTCGAGCGCGACGCCTACCATCCGGTCGAAAACGATGAGGTGCCTCGCTGCCTACGCTGCGACGCCGAGGCGCCGGCCGACTACACCGACTCCTACGCCGAGTGGCTAGAGGCGTGGATGAGCCATGGGCAAGAACCGTCGTTCGTCTGTGGTTCGTGCCAGCGGTCGGCCCCGGTAGGCGACTGGAACGGCCGGTTCAGCGTTCTTATCGGCGCTCCGGCGGTGACCTTCTTGAACTGGCCACCGATCTCGCAACGCCACATCGCCGAGCTCCGCGGCGCACTCGGCGGGCGCACCGGGATCGTCTTCAGCCACTGGTAAACGGATTCAGAGGCGCCGACGGCCTTCGCCGACGCCGAATGTTGTGCGCGGATCTGCCGCCGCTGGTGCGTGGTGACCGGCCCGGGGCTCGTGACTCGTAGTCATGAGTCTTGGCCTGGTCGAGACATCCTGTCATGCCGATTTGAGCGCGCCAGCAATCGGACGTCTGCCTTGCGCGACACAGGCAGCATCAGGGGAATCGGTGCGCACGCATTGCCGCAAGCAGCCATGCGAACGCAGGCACAGCCGGCGGCCCCGCATCGGTGGCGTTGAGTGTGCTGAGGAGCTGCCAGTAGCGCTCGATCCGGGAGTCGGCCACCATCTCCAGCCATGTGAGCAGTGCGGCGGCCTCCTCGACGGGCAGGTCGGCCGGAACGATCCGGTCGAGTGTCTCGCGGCCTTCAGCGGAGTCGGGAGCGACGCCGCGCTCTTCGGCGCTTCCGGCGTGGGCAAGGACGAGTGGTCGGATGTTCAGCCCGAACTCCAGACGCGGGCCATGGTCGGCGGCGCTCAGCACCATGGCGCGGAACTTCTGCCGAAAGTCTCCGTCGGCGACCAGCTCGGCCAGCTCCAGCCAGGCGTCGATTTGCTCGTCGGTGGGATCCTCGATGAGCTCGGCAGGCAGTTCGCGCATCCAGTCGGCGATGACGGCACTATCCGGGTCGGCCGTGCCGTCGAATGCATGGTCAACGAAGTCGTCGATGATGCGCTGGCGCTCCTGCGCGGACAGTCTGGCGAGCTTGTTCATCAAGGTCATCTCCTCGGTCGTGCTCTGCCGACGGGTAACGGTGTGTAGGACCGTGCGTCGTAGCTGCAGCGTGCGGATCTCTGCATCGAGCGCCTTCACGTGAGCTGCCGCAAGATCGGCCAGCGTGACCTGCTTGGCCAGCAGTGCTCCGACGGCATTGAGACCAAGGCCCAGATCACGCAGCGTCAGAATGAGCTCGAGCCGAGCGACGGCCACCGCGTCATAGAGTCGATACCCCCCGCTGGAACGGCCGACTGGCGGGAGCACGCCCCTGTCCGACCAGAACCGGACGGTCCGGGCCGACACACCTGCGCACTGCGCGAGTTGCCCGATCGTATAGAGATCCGATTCGCGATCCACGTACCAAGCCTGAAGGTTCCACCGGATGGAAGCTCAAGCGGACACGCCCACAATCGCAACGACCGCACTGTCATGCCGCCGTTGGTGCGCGGCGGCCGGCTGGCGCACATCACAGGGAGTAACCAGCACGGCGAGGCCGGGACTTCGTGTCCTGTCGAGGATCACGCACCCGATCCTGGTCCCAGATCGAGCGCCGCCGGAGCATGGTGGCCGACTCCGGAAGTGCTAGTCGTAGACGGTCTCGGCCGTCGCCACGCGGGAGAAGGCGATCGTTCGGGTGCCTATCCGGAGGTGGCTGTCGTCGGCGAAGCCGATTTGGACGTCTATCAGGCAGGCCACGTCGACCCGGCTCTCGCGCACGAGGTGGCCGGTGGTGCGCAGCCGGTAACAGGTTTTGTAGCCCGACCCGTACCCCGACCGGGCGTACAGCGCGTGCCGGCCGTCCGGCGCGACCGCCACACGATACGACCGGGACTCTTCGCCGATGCCTGTCTCGAAGACGTTCACGGCGGCAGCCGCTACAAGGGCGAACGGCGCAAGCACCCCAGCGAACACGGCCAGCACCCGCGCTGCGGTACGTCCGTCCAACACCCGCCAGGTCGCTGCGGCGAGCAGCACCAGCCCGGCGGCGAAGAGCAGCACCGCCCGGGACAGCCGCTCCAGCGGCACGAGCACGACCACGTGCCACGGCCCCGCGTGCGCCTGGAGCTGCACGGCAAGGTCGAGCGCCAGCGTGCCGACGCCGACCGCGAGCGCCGCGGCGGCCAGGATGCTCCGATCGGCCTTCACCACGTATATGGTCGGCCGGCCCGCAGCCACCGTCGACCCCGACCGGCGAATCTTCACAACAGGCGTTGCCGAGCATCGCCAAGACGGGGGGCGTTGTAGGCGCGATCGCGCGGCATGTGCGGGAAAGGCAGGAGGAAGCCGCACGGCGGCGTATCGGCGACGCCCTGGGCCTGGGCGACGACGGCGAGCTGTCCTCAAGGTCGACGACAACCCTCGACGATCTACATTTGGCGAGGTCATCGGGCGTTTGATGATGCAAGGGCTGGTTGGCGGAGACGGACGGGAATCGAACCCGCCTGGCCCGGATTCCGGACCACACCAGTTTTGAAGACTGGGAGGGGCACCAGCCACCCGCACGCCTCCGTCGCCCACTGTAGTCGTCCGGGCGGTACGGCGCCTCAGAGGTGCGCGAGCCACGGATGACCCGGATGCACGCGGGTCAGCAGTGCGGCCAAGGCCCCGCGCTGGGCCGCGGTCATGTGCGGGACGGTTTCGTCGAAGTCCGCCTGGTCCTTGCCGCGGGCGTGTTTGGCCTTGAAGAGCAGGACCAGCTCGGGCGTGAGGTACGGGATGCCGTCCCGGGTGCGCAGGATGATGTCACGGTACGGAAGCCGGATCGTCTCGTCGCGGCGGCAGATCCACGTGTCGCCGTCGTGTGGCTCGCGGAACACGTCGAGCAGGTAGTTGCCGGTGGCCGGGTCGCGCAGCCAGGTCTGGTGTGTCGCGGCCAGCTCGTCCGGTGTGGCGTTCTCCCAGATCCGGCCACTGGCCACCGTGTCGAAGACGTATCCGGGGAAGCGGTCGCGGACCTCGGGGAAGCGGGCTGCGGGGATCGCGATCTCGATGTCCCCGTGCTCGCGTGTCTGCCTGCCGAGGAACAGGTCCAACGCCCAGCCCGCGGCCACGCACCAGGGAGTGGCGGTGCCGGCCAGCTGGTCCGCGACCTCGGCCGGGGTCCAGCAGGAAGACCACCTGGCGGGCAGGGCGTCGATGTCGGCCGGGGACAGCTGGATGCCGCCGGCGGGCAGCTGGTCGCTCACCGCGCAATGATGGCATATATCAATCTGCCAGGTAGCATATTGAATTGCGGCGCGCGCGGTTGCCCATTCATTGGCTTGTGGTACGAATGTCGGTCATTGCAATTGGTGAACATTCACGCAAGTCATGCTGTGTCCGGAAGTGCCGGTAAATCGCCGGGCAGGCCCCTTGATCGATTTGCCCGTTGTCGCCCGAAGCTACGACAGTGTTTCCCCCGTTAGAGGGAACTGTCGCGTTCCTGTCCATTGTGGACCCGCATTCGCGCTGCCTGGTGTGCCTGCGCCGGGCCGTGATAGGCCCTATGAGATCCACTTGGCGCCCCCTGGAGCAACACGCGCCCCCATCGAACAAGAGGAGAACCGATCGTGCGCAAATCTGGGTTGAACCCCAGGCGCTGGCGGGGCAGGACGCTAGCCGCGTTCACTGCCGCCGCCGTCGTGGCGACGAGTGCGGTAACCGCCGCGCCCGCCGCCGCCGATCCCAAGCCGAACCCCGGAAAGGCCCATGACGTCGAGGGCCACGGCCCGCGTGACGTCGACAACCGTCGCGGCGGCAAGGCGCCGACCGCGAAGCAGAAGGCGGCCGCCGATCGGGTCGGCGCCGCGAAGGTCCGCTGGAACTCCCTCGGCGAGCCCGAGGCCGTCGGCCCGGACAAGGCCCTGGCCACCGGCCTGACCGGCGACCCGGTCGCCGCGGCCCGCAAGTACCTGCTCGACAACGAGGAGCTGTACGCGCTCGACGCCCCGGCCGTCGACGCGATGCAGCCGATCCTCGTCCAGGCGCTCGGCACCGGCACCGTCGTGCAGCTGCAGCAGCGCTTCGGCAACCTGCCGGCCGGCCACGACGGACTCGTGTCGATCCTGCTCAACAAGGGCAACGTCGTCTGGGTCACGTCATCGCTCTCGCGCGACACCACCGCGCCCGAGCCGGCGACCCTGTCGGCGTCCGACGCCGTCGCCGCGGCCCTGGCCGACGCCGGTCTCACGGCCGGTCAGATCGGCGCGCCCGACGTCATCGAGGTCGCCGTGCCCACCCCGGACGGCGGGCCGCGTGCGGCGTACCAGATCAGCCTGGTCTCGAACGACGCCGACAACCCCACCGCGTACTCGACCTTCGTCGACGCGCGTACCGGCGAGATCCTCATCCGTGAGGACATGGTCGACTTCGACTCCGACAACCCGACCTGGGCCGTCTTCCCGACGACCGCGCCGCAGACGGTCACGGCGGGCACCGACTCGCGGGTGACCTGGTGCTTCACGCCGGCGGTCAACTGCGTCAAGACCGTGAAGGACGCCGCGTCGGGCAAGGCCTGGGACGTCAACCAGCTCACCGGTCAGCCGACCTTCACCTCGTCGGGCAACTCGGCCAACAACCTCGTGTCGTGGGGCGGTGGCGTCGCGGCCTTCCCGGCGGCCACCAAGACGGACCGCAACTACAACTACGCGTTCACCGACCAGTGGCACGAGTCCAAGTGCAACCCGGACGTGTTCACCTCGGCGACGCGCAACGACGCGGACGCGGCGGTGTCGAACCTGTTCGGCATGCACAACGCGATGCACGACTTCAGCTACCACCTGGGCTTCACCGAGGCCGCGTGGAACATGCAGGTCGTCAACACCCAGCCCGGCGGCCTGGGCAACGACCCGGAGCAGGGTCGCGCGCAGTCCGGCGCCCTGAGCGGCAGCCGGAACAACGCCAACCAGAGCACGGGCCGCGACGGTGCGACGTCGACGACCAACATGTACCTGTGGCAGCCGGTGGCCGGCTCGGCGTACCCGCCGTGCGTTGACGGCGACTACGACATGACCGTCATCGGGCACGAGTACACCCACGCGATCACCAACCGCATGATCGCCGGCCCGAACAGCGGCATCTCCGGCTCGCAGGGCGGCTCGATGGGCGAGGCGTGGAGTGACCTCGTCGCCGCCGAGTACCTGTTCGAGAACGGCCTGCGCGCTCCCGGCGACACCGAGTTCGTCACCGGCGCCTACGTCACGGGCAACGTGCACGAGGGCATTCGCGACTACGACGCCAGCAAGAGCCCGCTGAACTACTCGGACTTCGGCTTCGACCTGGTCGGGTCCGAGGTCCACGCCGACGGCGAGATCTGGGTCGCCACGAACCTGCGCGTCCGCAAGGAGTTCGTCAGCCGCTACGGCCTCGGCAACCCCGAGCTGCAGCAGAAGTGCGCCGACGGCGCCGCCGACGTGGCGTCCTGCCCGGGCAACCGGCGCTGGATCCAGCTGATGTTCGACTCGTTCCTGCTGCAGGCGGCCAGCGGGGCCACCATGACCAGCATGCGCGACAACATGCTGGCCGCGGACCTGGTCCGCTTCGGGGGGGCCAACCAGGACATCATCTGGAAGGGCTTCGCCGAGTCCGGCCTGGGTGAGGGTGCGACGGGCGCTCCGTCGGACACCGACCCGACGCCGAGCTTCCACTCGCCGTACGCCGAGAACGCGACCGTGACCCTGCGGCCGATGGCCGGCTCCGCCGGTGCGAACGTCACGCTGTACGTCGGCGACTACGAGGCCCGGGCGACCCCGGTGGCCGACACCGACCCGTCGACGCCGCTGCCGGACACGTTCCAGATCCTGCCCAACACCGAGTTCCACTTCCTGGTCAACGGCAAGGGCTACGGCAGCCAGAAGTTCACCGCTTCCTTCAAGCCCGGCAAGGCGCAGGAGCTGAAGCTGAAGCTGCCGCAGAACGTGGCCTCCTCGGCGCTTGGCGCGGTGGCGACCGGTGACGGCGTCAACCTCGACAAGATCAACGACGAGACCGAGGGCACGAACTGGGCGTCGGTCAACGGCGTGGCCGGCAAGCAGGTCACGATCGACCTGGCCGGCGACAAGCCGGTCAACGTCCAGTCGCTCAACGTCAGTGCCCTGCTGCGCCCGGCCCTCCGGGGCGACGTCGACTCCAGCACGCAGAACCAGAACCGGTTCAGCGCTCTGCGCTCGTTCTCGGTGCTCACCTGCGACGCCACGAAGGCCGACTGCAGCAAGGACTCGAGTTACACGGAGGCGTACCGTAGCAACGACGACGCCTTCCCGGGTGGCGCCTGGCGTCCGGTGGCGCCGCAGCTGAACCTGCGCACCTTCGACATCCACCCGACGCTGGCCACGCACGTCCGTGTGGTCGTGCGGTCCAGCCAGTGCACCGGCAACCCGTTCTACGCCGGTGAGCAGGACAACGACCCGCGGGCGAACACGGACTGCGCTGCCAACAGCCAGTACCGCGACGAGGTCCGCATCGCCGAGGTGCAGGTCTTCGGCTCCAGCGGCAACATCACGCCGGGGCAGTAGGCAACACCGTTCAGGGGCCCCGCCGGCACTCGCCGGCGGGGCCCCGCTCGTGTTCGGACGTTTTTGTCGTACCCCGCGAGTAGCGTCCGGGCCATGAAGCACAACAGTCGCCCCCGGACCGGTGGTCGCCGCTCGTCCGGGAGTGTGCCGGGGTCGCTCGAGGCTAGGGTCGGCACATGACGTATGCCGAGGTGAACGGGGTCTCGCTGTGGTACGAGGAGCACGGCTCGGGTGAGCCGCTCGTGCTGCTGCACGGCGGGTTCTGGACCATCGAGATGTTCGGGGCGTTCCTGCCGGCCCTGGCGCAGCGGCGGCGGGTCATCGCCGTCGAGTTGCAGGGGCACGGGCACACACCCGTGACCGAGCGTCCGCTTCGGTACGAGACCTGCGCCGACGACGTCGCCGCGCTGATCTCGCATCTCGGGCTCGGGCGCGTCGACGTGCTCGGCTACTCGCTGGGGGCCGGGACCGCGGTCCGGATCGCGATGCAGCACCCCGACGTGGTGCGGCGGCTGATCGCGATCTCGACGCCGGTGCGGCGCTCGGGCTGGTTCCCGGAGGTGCTGGCCGGGATGGCGCAGCTCGGGCCGGAGGCGGCGGAGGGGATGAAGGCGTCGCCGTTGTACGCGTCCTATGCCCGGGTCGCGCCGCGGGTCGAGGACTGGCCGGTGCTCGGGGCGCGGCTCGGCGAACTGCTCCGGCGCGACTACGACTGGTCCCCGGAGGCGGCCCGGATTCAGGCGCGGACCATGCTCGTGTACGCCGACGCCGACTCGATCCCGCCCGCCCACGCGGCCGAGTTCTACGCGCTGCTCGGCGGCGGCCTGCGCGACGCGGACTGGGACGCCTCGAAGCGGGTCGCGTCGCGGCTGGCGATCATCCCGGGGCGCACGCACTACGACATCACGGAGGCGCCATCGTTGCCCGGTCTGGTGGAGGAGTTTCTGAGCGAGCCCGACTGATTCCACGGGCCACGCGAGCGGTGCGCGCCTCCTGCCCGTGATCGGCTCGACCGCGCCGCCCGGGTGGGCACCGGGCCGGCTTTGCGGTGCTCGGCCCGGTGGCGGAGGTCGCGCGCGGGCCGGACTGATTCCACTGTGCGCGGGCCGTGGGGATCGCAGCTCGCCCCTGTCTATGACCGGCTCGGCTGCGCGTTGCCGGGACCGGGCGCGAGCCCTCCCTTGCCGCGCGGGGCTTGAGCGGTGCGGTCACCGGCGGCGCGGCGCCCGTCGCGCTCGGGGCGGTCAGCGCAAGAAAGGCGACCCGGCCTCGGCCGTGCCCCGGTGCTGCTCACCCGCGCGAAGCCAGCTGGCTTCGCGCGGGTGAGCAGCCGGTTCTTGGCACCTGCGCTGGCCGCCTTCACCTGCGCTGCCGTTGATCGCGGCCTGTCCGGCGCGCTCGTCGCGCTCGGGTCGGCGACGGTCAGCGGCTGCGCCGTGTGGAGCGAGGATCGGCCGGCTCCGCGCGGGGCCTGCGGTGATCAGCCGTCGATGCGGTGGGTCGTCCAGAACGAGGACAGGCTCGTCGAGCCGGCCGCCGCCTGGGCTGCCGCCTTGAAGTCGGGCACCGTCGAGACGCCGTACCAGTGTGACTGCGCGTAGTTGAACATCAGGCTGGTCATGGCCGTCGTGCCGAGGGTGCGGCGCAGGTCGTGCAGTGCGCACTTGCCGTAGCCGTAGATGACCGTCGAGTAGCGGGACGAGTGCGCGTCCCAGTAGGCCATCGAGCTGGTCAGCCGCTCGCTCGAGGACTGCCACGTGACCGAGTTCCAGCAGTTGGTGCCGGTCTTGTTGAAGTACAGGTCCGTCGCGTAGTCGGTGAACGCCTCGTCGAGCCACGGTGTCGTGTATTCGTCGTCGCCCACGATCCCGTAGAACCACTGGTGCGCGAGCTCGTGCGCGAGGGCGTTGCTCGACACCACGTCGAGCACGAAGCCCGGGTACTCCATCCCGCCGAACCAGAAGTTGTTGTCCAGTACGACATCGGCCTCGCCGTACGGGTACGCCCCGAAGCGCTGCGAGTGGGCGTCGAGCGCGCCCAGCGCCGTACTCAGCATCGAACTGGCGCTGGAGGCGCTGATCGCGCTGGTGCGGTACACGTTGACGGTGTATCCACCCGGGGACACGCCGGTGGTCTTCGTGAACGGACCCGCCGCCCAGGCGAAATCGCGCACGTTCGTCGCCGAAGCGTGCGTGATCGTGCGTCCGCTCGTGCCCGGCGTGTCCGTCGACGTGCCGGTCGCGGGCACCGAGATGGACGTCGGGTGATCGAGTGTGACGTCGAAGTCGCTGATGAGGCTGTAGAACGACTCGCCGTTGTTCGTGTACGGCGAGAGGTGCCAACCGGCCCCGTCGCGCACCGCGAGCACCGGAAGCGCGTTGCCGATGAAGTTGTACGCCCCGTCGCGCCCGAACCGGTCAGCCCCCGCGGGCACCACGATCCCGAGGTCGAACCCGATCGTCGCGGTCGCGTTCTGTGCGAGCGGGGCGGGCAGCGTGATCTTCAGAGCCGTACACCCGACGCTGAGCGAACCTGCAGAGCCTCCGGTCACGTTGGTCACCGTGATCGGCGTGTTGGACGGGCACGTGCCGTGGTAGTTGTCCCACAGCCGCAGGTACACCTCGGGCAGTGTCGTCGGCGAGGTGTTCGTGAACGTGACGGACTCGTGACCGCTCCACGAGGCGCCGGTGCTGTCGCTCGTGAGCGTGACGGTGTAGTCGGCCAGGCCCGGGGTCCGGGTCGTGTCGACCGCGGCGAACGCGGCCGGGGCGGTGACCCCGACGGCGACGGCGGTGGCGGTGGTGACCGCGACGGTGAGCGCGGTCAGAAGCCGGATGGTCATGCGGCCAGCGTGAAAGCGGTGAGTGATGACTGTCAATATATACGAACCCGAGTCGCGACCCTCTTGACGTCGTACCGTGCGGCAGGAGTAGCGTGCCGGTTGAGAGAGCGCTCTCTAGTCCCCGCCAGGATCGCAAGGAGAGCCATGCGCACTCGAACACACCGTCACGCCCGGCGCTGGGCCGCGGGCGTCACCGCCGCCGCGGCGCTCGCCCTGGTCGCCGTCACCGCCGTGGCGCAGGCCGGCACGTCGAACAACGCCCAGCTCGCGGCCGCCGCCGCGCCCGCGCCGCCGCCCGGCTTCACGCTCACGTGGAGCGACGAGTTCAACGGTGCCGCGGGCACCGGGGTGAACACGGGCACGTGGAAGTACGACACCGGTCCGGGCAGCAGCTTCGGCACCGGCGAGATCGAGACCATGACGAACAGCACGGCCAACGTCTTCCAGGACGGTAACGGGCACCTGGTGCTGCGGGCCTTGCACTCGGGTACCGATCCGAGGGCCGGCTGGACGTCCGGCCGCATCGAGACCCAGGCCGCCACGTTCGGCGCCGACGCCGGCGACGTGGTGCGCATGGAGTCCTCGATCCAGCAGCCGAACGTGACGACCGCGAACGGCGCCGGCTACTGGCCCGCGTTCTGGATGCTCGGATCGACACTGCGGACCGGCACTTCGTGGCCGACCAGCGGCGAAATCGACATCCTCGAGGACATCAACGGCCGCAGCTCCGTCTTCGGCACCCTGCACTGCGGGGTCAACCCCGGCGGCCCGTGCAACGAGTCGACGGGCATCGGCAGCGGCGAGCGCGCGTGCGCCGGGTGCCAGACCGGCTACCACACGTACGCGGTGGAGATCGACCGGTCCAAGTCGCCGGAGGAGATCCGCTGGTACCTCGACGGCGCGAACTACTTCACGCTGCCGGCCACCCGCGTGGACGCCACGACGTGGAACAACGCCGTGCACCACCCGTTCTTCATCATCTACGACCTGGCCATGGGCGGCGGATTCCCCGACGCCTTCGGTGGCGGCCCGAACGCGAGCACCGTCTCCGGCGCGCAGATGAACATCGACTGGGTGGCCGTGTACAACAAGAAGGGCGGCACGACCAGCCCGCCCCCGACCGGCACCAACATCGCGCAGGGCAAGCCGACGACCGCCTCCTCGACGGAGAACGCCGGCACGCCTGCGTCGGCCGCGACTGACGGAAACGCCACGACTCGCTGGTCGAGTGCGTTCAGCGACCCGCAGTGGCTGCAGGTCGACCTCGGCCAGACGTACAACCTGACGAGCGTGAACCTGAACTGGGAGGCGGCGTACGCCAAGGCCTTCCAGATCCAGACCTCGAACGACGGCACGAACTGGACGTCGATCTACAGCACCACGACGGGCGCGGGCGGCAATCAGACGCTGAACGTCACGGGATCGGGTCGCTACGTGCGCGTTTATGGCACGCAGCGCGCGACCGCGTACGGGTACTCGCTGTACGAGTTCGGCCTCACCGGCACGCCCGGCGGCTCGACCGGCACCGTGATCTCCCAGGGCCGGCCGACCACCGCGTCGTCGACGGAGAACGCCGGCACGCCTGCGTCCGCCGCGACCGATGGCAACACCGGGACGCGCTGGTCGAGCGCGTTCAGTGACCCGCAGTGGCTGCAGGTGGACCTCGGCGCGACCCGGGCCATCAGCAAGGTGAATCTGAACTGGGAGGCGGCGTACGCCAAGGCCTTCCAGATCCAGACCTCCAATGACGGCACGAACTGGACGTCGATCTACAGCACCACGACGGGCGCGGGCGGCAACCAGACGCTGAACGTCACCGGGTCCGGTCGCTATGTGCGCGTTTACGGCACCCAGCGCGCAACGACCTACGGCTACTCCCTGTGGGAGTTCCAGGTCTTCGGCTGATCGCTGCTGACGGGGCTCCAGGGTTCGTCCGTCCTTGGAGCCCCGCCATGCCCGCTGCGCGCTTCGCATGCTGCGCGGTGTCACGTTCGCGCGGAACGCGTTCTTGCGTCGCGCGTTCGTGCGGTGAGCGGGTTGCGGGCGGCGCGTTCGTGCGGTGAGCGGTTCGTTCCTTGCGCGTTCGCGCACTGCGCGACTCGCAGACTGCGCGTTCGTGCGGTGAGCGGGTTGCGGGCGGGGCGTTCGTGCGGTGAGCGGGTTGCGGGCGGCGCGTTCGTGCGGTGAGCGGTTCGTTCCTTGCGCGTTCGCGCACTGCGCGACTCGCAGACTGCGCGTTCGTGCAGTGCGCGTTCGGCCATTGAGCGTCCGCGCAAGTGAGCGCCACGGTCTTGCGCGTTCGCACATTGCGCGTTTGAACACTGAGCGGCTCGTGCAGCGCGCGACTCGTGCACTGCGTGTTCGTGCAGCGCGCGACTCGTGCACTGAGCGTTTGCGCGGCGAGCGATTCGTGCGCTGAGCGATTCGTGCGCTGAGCGATTCGTGCGCTGAGCGATTCGTGCGGCGAGCGATTCGTGCAGTGCGCGTTCGGACGGCGAGCGGTTCGTGCAGTGAAGGTTCGAGCGGGTGCGCGAGGCGAGGGCGTCAGCGTGTGAAGAACGCGTCGACTCGGGCGGCCACGAGCGCCGGGCGGTTCAGGTCCGGCGCGTTGTGGTCGGCGCCCGCCAGGACCTCGTGCTGCGCCAGCGGCAACAGCTCCGCCAGGCGCGGCACCGTGTCGCGCAGGTATGCCACCGACTTCGCTCCGGCCAGGAGCAGCGTCGGTGACCGTATCGCCGCGTAGCGCGAACCGTCGGAGTCGAGCCGCGCGACCTCGCCGAGCTCGGCCGGGCTGGTCGGCATCATGGCCCGCGTCTCGGCTCCATCGGTGCCGCGCAGGAGCAGAAAGGCCAGGCCGTAGTGCACGGCCAGCGGTACGTCGGGCAGCGGCACGATCCCGGTGCGCTTCGTGAACGTCGCCATCGCCGCGTAGGCGCGGCCGGCCGTGACCAGCTCTGTGAAGCGTGGCAGCCACGAGAGGTCGAACGCGCCGTCGAGGCTGACGGCCGGCTCATAGACGGCCAGCCCGGCGAAGGTCCGGCGCAGCGCGGCGTGCAGGGCCGCCAGTCCGCCGTAGCTGTGGCCGAACACCAGCTCGGACCCCGTCGCGTCGGCCACGGCGAGAACGTCGTCGGCCTCGCGCTCGATCGAGTACGCCGCGCCCTGTGGCCCGCTCGCGCCGCGGCCCCGGCGGTCGATCGAATGGACACGGTAGCGGGGCAGGTTTTGGATGAACGTGTCGTAATGGTGCGCGCGCCGGTTGTTGCCGGGCACCACCACGAGTCCGGGTCCGTTGCCGGTGCTGTGGTAGGTGATGGCCGTGCCGTCGGCGGAGAATGCGACACACAAGTCGGTCATGCGGGCAGTCTGGGGAGTCGCGCTGACAAAGCCCTGTCAGACCGCTGCCACCGGGTCTGAGCACAGGCGCGGATGAACCACCAGTGCGGGAGTGCAGGGATGCACGATTGTGCAATGTTGGTTGCACGTGGAGTTGTGGCGCTGATGGGGCGGTCAGGCTGTTGCTGCCCATTCTGAGCGCAGGAGGCCGAAGATCGCGCAGTCGTGGAAGTGGCCGTCGCCTTCCAGGGAGTGTTGGCGCAGCGTTCCCTCGCGGGTGAATCCCAGGGACGTCAGCAGCCGGACCGATCGATCGTTGGCCGCGACTGTCTGGGCGTGCACGCGCTGCAGCCGCATCGTGGTGAAGCCGAAGCGCAGGATCGCCCGTGCCGCCTCCTTGGCGTAGCCGTGGCCCCAGTGCTCTTTCGCGAGATCGTATCCGAGTTCGGCCCGCCGGTGGGCGGGCTGCCAGCTGTGCAGTCCCATGAGGCCTATGACCCGGCCGCTCAGCTCCAGTGCCCAGTGCCGGCGTAGGTCTGCGGCGGACTCGGCCAGCAGGTACTCGAGGAATGCCTCGGTCTCCGCCAGCGTGCGCATCGGGTCGTCGTTGAACCGCTGGACCTCCGGGTCGCCGCGGAACACGAGCACGTCTGCGGCGTCGGTGACGGCCGGCTCGCGCAGGACGAGCCGGGCCGTGCGGATCGGCTGCAGGGCCACGAACGGCAACCCTATCGGGGAACGTGGCCGCCCCGCCTTGGGCCTCCCGTCCGACGAGCAGCGAAGGCCCGTAGCGGACCTCCCGTCGGGAGCAGAGAAGGCCCGACGATCGTCGTGCGCGGCAGCGGGTGCTGAGCAAGCTCACCCCGGGCAACCGTGCGCCCCAAAGGCCCGACGATCGTCGTGCGCGGCAGCGGGTGCTGAGCAAGCTCACCCCGGGCAACCGTGCGCCCCAAAGGCCCGACGATCGTCGTGCGCGGCAGCGGGTGCTGAGCAAGCTCACCCCGGGCAACCGTGCGCCCCAAAGGCCCGACGATCGTCGTGCGCGGCAGCGGGTGCTGAGCAAGCTCACCCCGGGCAACCGTGCGCCCCAAAGGCCCGACGATCGTCGTGCGCGGCAGCGGGTGCTGAGCAAGCTCACCCCGGGCAACCGTGCGCCCCAAAGGCCCGACGATCGTCGTGCGCGGCAGCGGGTGCTGAGCAAGCTCACCCCGGGCAACCGCGCGCCCCAAAGGCCCGATGGCGGGGCGTGCGAACCCGGGCCCGCGAACGCAGGGCGGGAGAGAGCACAATCAGCAGAGTGCGAATCGGGCTGCTAGGACCCCTCGAGGTCGTCGGCGGGGACGGGGTGCCCCTCGAGGTCGGCGGCTCGCGGCTGCGTGTGCTCGTCACGCTCCTCGCGCTCGAGCCCGGCCGAGTCGTCACCGCCGCGCGGCTCACCGACGGGGTGTGGGGCGAGCATCCGCCCGCCGGGGCCGGCAACGCGCTGCAGTCGCTCGTCTCGCGGCTGCGCCGGGTGCTGCCCGACGGCGTGCTGCAGGCGCGCCCGACCGGGTACCTGCTGGACATCGACGCGGAGGACGTCGACCATCTGCGGTTCGAGGCGCTCGTCGGCCGGGCCCGGGCCGCGGGCGACCCCGGCTCGGCCGTCACGCTGTTCCGGCTGGCCGAGCAGCTGTGGCGCGGGCCGGCGCTCGCCGACGCCGGGGAGGCCGCATTCGCCCGGCCGTGGCGGGCCCGGCTCGATGAGCTGCGCTTCGCCGCGATCGAGGACCGGATCGAGGCCGAGCTCGGCATCGGGGAGCGGGTCGTCGCCGAGCTCGAGGCGCTCGTCGCCGCGCATCCGCTGCGGGAGCGGCTCGTCGCGCTGCTGATGCGCGCGCTCGCCGGGGCCGGGCGCGGGGCCGAGGCGCTTTCCGTGTTCGAGCGGTGCCGGGACCGGCTCGCCGAGGAGCTGGGCGCTGATCCGTCGGCGGGGCTGATGGCGGTACACCTGCAGGTTTTGCGCGGTGAGCAGCAGCGGCCCGCCGAAGGTAACCTGCGCGCCGCGCTCACCAGCTTCGTCGGGCGTGACGCCGATCTGGCCGCGGTGCGCCGGCTCGTCACCGGGGGGCGGCTCGTCACGCTCGTCGGGCCCGGGGGTGCGGGCAAGACGCGGCTGTCCGTCGAGACCGGGCGGGCACTGGCCGGGCAGATCCCGGACGGCGTCTGGCTCGTCGAGCTCGCGCCGCTCACCGACCCCGGCGACGTGATCCAGGCCGTCTGGGGCGCACTCGGCCTGCGGGACCCGGCCGGCAAGCCCGCCGCGCCCGGCCGCCGCCTCGACGCCGACGACGCGCCCCGGCGCCTGGCCACCGCCCTGGCCCACCGGCGCCTGCTGCTGATCCTCGACAACTGCGAGCACGTCGTCGCGGCCGCGGCCGAGCTCGCCGAGCGGCTGCTGGGGGAGTGCCCGCACCTGCGGGTCCTGGCCACGAGCCGGGAGCCGCTCGGCATCACCGGCGAGGCGCTCTACGGGGTGGAGCCGCTCGCGGAGGACTCGGCGGCGCGGCTGTTCGCGGACCGGGCCGCGGCGGTGCGGCCGGGGCTGGCGGGGCTGCCCGAGGACCCCGGCGCCGTCGCCCGGATCTGCCGCGCGCTGGACGGGATGCCGCTGGCGATCGAGCTCGCCGCGGCCCGCTGCCGCTCGCTCACCCCGGCGCACATCGCCGACCGGCTCGACGACCGGTTCCGGCTGCTCAGCCGGGGCAGCCGCACCGCCCGGCCCCGCCACCAGACGCTGCGCGCGGTCGTCGACTGGAGCTGGGACCTGCTGGCCGAGCCCGAGCGTGCGATGCTGCGCCGGCTGGCGATCTTCCCCGGCGGGGCGACCGTCGCCGCCGCGGCCGCCGTCTGCGATCCCGGCGGGCGCCTGGGCGACCCGGACGAGCTGCTCACGACCCTGGCGGAGAAGTCGCTGCTGGTGGCCGGCGACGATCTGCGGTACCGCATGCTCGAAACGATCCGCGCGTATGGCCTGGAACGCCTGGACGAGGCCGGCGAGGCGGACGGGGTGCGCCGCCGCCACGGCGCCTGGTTCCTGGCGCTGGCCCAGCGGCTCGAGCCGGCGCTGCGCGGCACCGGGCAGCTGGAGGCCCTCGCCGAGCTCGGCGCCGAGCACGACAACCTGCACGGGGCGCTGCGGCGGGCGATCGCGGCCGGGGACAGCGATCTCGCGGTGCGGCTCGTCGCGGTGGTCGGCTGGTACTGGTGGCTCGGCGGGCACCGGGTCGAGGGCGCGGCCCTGGCCTCGGCCGCGCTGTCGCTGCCGGGCCCGTCCGACCCCGACGCCCGGGCGATGGCCTGCGGGGTGGCCGCGGTCAACGGGTTCGACGGGCTCGGCGATTCCGAGATGCTCGACGGGTGGTTCTCCGAGGCGGTGGGGTACCAGGGCGAACACCCGCTGTCCCGGCTCTTCCAGGCGGTCGCGGGCCTGTATCGGCAGGGCCCGGTCGGGGCCGTGCTCGAGCGCATCGCGGCGCTGTCCGACGACCCCGACCCCTGGATCGCCGGGCTCGGCCGCCTGCTCGTCGGGCACACGCTGCTCAACACCGGCGCCCACGCGGCCGAGTCGCGCGCCGCGTTCGAGTCGTCGCTGGCGGCGTTCCAGGGCATCGGCGAGCGCTGGGGCATGTCGTTCGCCCTCGCCGCCCTCGCCGAGGCCAAGGCCCACGAGGGCCGCCACCGCGAGGCGATCGCGCACTACGAGGAGGCGCTGACCTACCTGCGGCTGCTCGGGTCGACCGAGGACCGGCCGGTCACCGAGGTGCGGTTGGCGCAGTTGTACTACCTGATCGGCGACGAGCCGCGCGCGGACGCGGTCCTCGCCGAGGCCCGGCACACCGCCCGGCGCTCGGGGGTGCCCGACAGCATCGCCTTCGTCGAGTACGCCTTCGCCTACCGGGCCCTGCGCACGGGCCGGTTCGACGAGGCCCGCGACCGCTTCGACCGGGCCCTCGACCTCGTCGGCGGCAACCGGGTCTCGCCGCAGATGCTCGCCCTGCTGCACTCCGGCCGCGCGGTGCTGCTGGCCCGCGACGGCGAGCACGCCGCGGCGGGCGACGCGATCCGCTTCGCCGTCGTGCAGGGCCGCGCCGCGTTCGACGCGTACGCCGTCGCCAACGCGGTCGACGACGCCGCCGAGGCCGCGCTGCTGGGCGGGGACGCGGCGCGCGCGGTGACGCTGCTGGCCGCGGCGCGGGCGGTCCGCGGCACGGACGACGCCACCCGGCCGTGGACCGCGGACGTGGACGAGCGGGCCCGCGCGGCGCTCGGTGCCGAGGCCGTGCCCGGCGCCGTCGAGCGGGGGCGCGGCGCGACGCTCGGCAACGTCCTGGACTACTTCCCCGCGCGTAAATGCGTTGAGCAGGTACCGGCTCCCGAGGCAGGCTGAAGGCACCGCAGCACACACCCCGGGGGCCTCACCATGCGTCTGATCCGTGATCTGTGGGCCACGTCGCCGCGAAGAACCGTGGCCGTGGCCCTGCTCGTCGTGCTCGGCGCGGCCGGGCAGGCCGCGGCGTCCGCGGTCGGCGGATCCGTGCTCATCCATCGATCTTGGGCGATGTTCGGAGTGCTCGCGGCGTCCCTCGCGGCCGCCGTGCTCACCGACCTCGCCGTCGGGCTCATCATGGCCCGGCTCACCGCCGACTGGTGCGCCGACGTGCGCCGGCGCCTGTGCCGGGTCGCGTTCGGCCAGGATCTGCCGACGCTGGAGACGACACCGGTCGGCGAGCTGCTCGACCGGATCGACAACGACGTCTACCAGGTCGCCGGCGAGATGCGCAACGCCGGCGTCCGCATCGCGCAGTCCGCCTGCTACACGGTGCTGTCGATCGCGACGGCGCTGTTCGTGTGGTGGCCGGCCGGGGTCGCGATGATCGTGATCGTCGTCGGGCTCACCATCGGCCTGCGCAAGCCCACCTCGAAGATCGCCGCCAGCCGGATGGGCGAGGAGGAGGCCTGGAGCGACCTCGCCGCCGTCATGGAGGAGAGCATCCACGGCCAGGACGACGTGCGCACCTCGCTGGCGCGCCCGTACGTGCTGCGCCTCTTCGCGCGCCGGGCCGCCGCCGTGCTCGAGCGCGGGCGCAAGGTCTGGGTGCGCTCGGCCGCCGTCACGTCCGTCGCCTCCGGCTTCGTGCGGCTCACCATCGCGCTCATCGTGCTCGGCGGCGTGTGGGCGCTCGCGACCGATCGCATCGACGTGGCCCGGCTCAGCGCGATCTGGCTGCTGGCCCTGGGCTTCGGCGGGACCGTCGAGCACGCCAGCCGGATGGTGCCCGACCTGCAGTACGCGCTCGGCGCCTGGGCCCGCGTACAACTCCTGCGTGACGCCGCGCAGGAACCCGTCGGCGGCCGGGCACCCGCGGCCGGGGACCTCGAGGTGCGCGACCTGACCTTCCGGTACTCCGAGACGGCCCGCAAACCGGCCCTGCGCGACGTGACGCTCACGTTCGCCCGGGGCCGTTCCTATGCGCTCATCGGGCGCACCGGCTCCGGCAAGTCGACGCTGGCCAAGGTCCTCACCCGGGCCGTGGACATCCCGCGCGGCACGGTCCGCCTGGGCGGCACCGACCTGCTCGACCTCGACCTGGAGCACCTGCGCCGGTGGATCGCGGTCGTACCGCAGCGCACGGAGATCCTCGCCGGCACCCTGGCCGAGAACATCGCGCTGTTCGACCCCGCCCTGCTCGGCGCGGCCGCGCGGGCGGTGGACGAGCTCGGCCTGACCGGCTGGGTGGCCGAGCTGCCCGACGGCCTCGACACCCGCCTCGGCGACGGCGGCCACATGCTCTCGGCCGGACAGGAGCAGCTCGTCGCGTTCGCGCGCATCGTGGTCCGCGACCCGCAGGTGGTCATCCTCGACGAGGCGACCGCACGGCTCGACCCGGTGACCGAGGCGCAGGTACAGCGGGCCACCGCGCGGCTGCTGGCCGGGCGCATCGGCATCATCGTGGCCCACCGGCTCTCCTCGGTGCAGCAGTGCGACGAGGTCGTCGTGCTCGCCGACGGCGCCGTGGTCGAGGCCGGCCCGCTCGCCTCCTCGGAGCGCTTCGCCGCGCTGCTGGCGGCCTCGACGCTCGAGCGGCCGGCCTCGTCCGCGGGCGCTGCCGCGGGCGCCGTGGTCATCAGCGGCGCGGGGGTCGTCAGCAGCGCGGGGATCAAGGCCGACCCGCCGCCGCTGCCGTCGGTGCCGCGGGCGCGCACCCTGTGGAACATCTTCAAGCTGGCCACGAACGACTGGCGCTTCGGCCTCGTCTCCGTGGTCATCTTCGCGCTCATGATGCTCGTCGCGCTCGACGGCTCGGTGCTGCCGTGGCTGTGGGCGGACCTCGTCGACGGCCTCGGCAACGCGCTGTGGCCGGCGCTCGGGATCGCGGCGGCGCTGCTGGTGCCGATGGCGCTGCCGTACTACACCGGCAAGTGGTTCCCCGAGTGGTGGGTCCGCCAGCTGCTGCGCATCAGCCTGCGCCTGGTGCACGGGCAGACCGGCGCCCGGCGGGTCAGCAAGCACACCCCGGCCGAGGTCGTCTCCCAGGGCGGCGACACCGAGCGGGTGGTCATGCTCGCCGACCACCTCATCGACCAGTGGATCTGCCTGTGGGCCATCGTCTCGATGACGATCGTGGCGGGCTCGTTCGTCCCGGCCGGGTTCATGGCCGCGACGATCGTGCTCTCCGGGCTCGCCGCCGCGCTGTTCGGGCCGGCGCTGAAGCGCTCGGCGCAGCGGACGGTCGCGGCGCGGGCCGCGTTCGCCACGGCGCTCGTGTCGTCGCTTTCGGCCGCCCGTACCGTGAAGCTCGCCGGCGCCACCGTCCCGGTGCTCGAGCACCTGGCGAAGCTCGACCGCGTGCGCAGCTTCCGGGTGCGGCGGGAGATCGCCGTGCAGATCTGGGCCCGCTCGACCCCGGCCCTGGCCAGCGGACTGCTGCCGATCGGGGCCTGGGCGCTGCTGCTGTCGGGCCGGCTCTCCGCGGGCGCGACACTCGTGGCGGTGTCGACGCTGGGCTCGGCCCGCTGGTTCGCCTGGACGACCGCGTCGCTGGTCTCGCAGCTGCCCTCGGCGCGGGTCTGGACGCGGCGGACCATCGAGATGGTGGGCAACGGGGAGTACGCCGCCGCCGTCCCCGGTGTCGATCTCTCCGCCGGCACCGCGCCGGCCCCGCCGACGGCCCCGCGGCACCCGCTGCGGCGGCTGGAGCTCGCCGGGTTCGCGGCCGTGCACGAGGACGGCACCGTGGCCGTGCGCGACCTCGACCTGGCCGTCGAGCGCGGCCAGCTCGTGCTCGTCGTCGGCCCCGTCGGCTCCGGCAAGTCCTCGCTGCTGCGGGCCCTGGCCGGGATCGTGCACCACACGGGGAAGCTGCGCTGGAACGGCGAGCCGGTGACCGAGCCCGAGATGTTCCTGCGGCCCAACCAGATCGGGTACGTCGCGCAGCTGCCCCGCGTCCTGTCGGGCACGATCGCGGACAACATCGCGCTGGGCCACGAGGTCGACGCGGACAGCGCCGTGTCGACCGCGCAGCTGGAGCACGACCTGACCGCCGCGGGCGCGGGCCTGGGCCTGCTCATCGGGCACAAGGGCACCCGCCTGTCCGGCGGGCAGCTCCAGCGCCTCGCGCTGGCCCGCGCCCTGGCCCCGCGCACCGAGCTGCTCATCGCCGACGACGTGTCCTCGGCGCTGGACGTGACGACCGAGCTGGCGCTGTGGCAGGCGCTGCGCGAGCACGGCGTGACGGTCATCGGCTCCACGTCCAAGCGCGCGGCCCTGACCCAGGCCGACCGCGTCGTCGTCCTGAAGGACGGCACCGCGGCGGCCCAGGGCACCTGGCGCGAGCTCGAACCGGACTGGGGCCACCTGGCCGGCTAGAGCGTCTGGATCAGGCCGCCGTCGATGGCGAAGTCGGCCCCGGTGACGTTGCCCGCGCGGCCGCCGGCGAGGAGGAGGACCAGGTCGGCCACCTCCTCGGGCTCGGTGAACCGGCCGGTCACCGAGTCGCCGGCGGCCTTGCGGGCCACGTCCTCGGGCGCGGCGCCGGCGGCCTTGGCCACGGTCACGGCGACGCCGTCGGCGCCGAGCCACAGCCCGGTGCTCACCGGCCCCGGGCTGACCGTGTTCACCCGGATGCCGTGCGCCGCGACCTCCTTCGACAGCGCCTTGGAAAAGCTCGCCAGGGCCGCCTTGGCCGCGCTGTAGTCGATCACGAGCGGGTCGGGGAGGCGGGCGTTGACCGAGTTGACGGTCACGATCGCCCCGCCCCCGCGCGCGATCAGGTGCGGCAGCGCGGCCCGGGTGGTGCGCACCGCGGCCAGGAAGTTGATCGTCAGCGTGGCGAGCCAGTCGTCGTCGGTGACGGAGGCGAACCCGCCCGGGCGCGGCCGCACCGCGCCCACGTTGTTGACCAGGATGTCGAGGCCCCCGTGCGCGGCGAGCGCCGCGTCGACGAGCCGCGCCGGGCCGTCCGGCGTGCTCAGGTCCACCGCGACCGGCGTGACCGCCTCCCGCGCGGCGAGGTCGGACAGCTCCGTGGTGAGGCCGCGCGCCCCGGCCACGACCGCGGCCCCCTCGGCGGCCAGGGCGCGGGCGATGGCGAGCCCGATGCCCTTGCTCGCCCCGGTGACGACCGCGGTCCGGCCCTTCAGTTGCAGGTCCATGGCGTCTACAGGCCGTGGCGCCGCAGCCAGTCGAGGGCGACGTCGGCGACCTCGCGCCAGCCGTGGTCGATGGTCAGCGAGTGCGCCCGGTCGGCGAACTCGTGGATGTCCGTGACCGCGTCCGAGTGCCGGTACTGCTTCAGCGTCGCCCGCGTGACCGCCTCCGGGACGGTGTGGTCGCGGCCGCCCATCATGAGCAGCAGCGGCCCGCGCATGTCGTTGTCGACGTCGACCTTGGCCGGCGAGTGCGGGTCGAAGTTGGCCGCGGCCGCCTCGAACAGCGGCTTGCCGGGCGCCGGGATCGCCCACCGCTCGAAGAGCTCGTCGGACTCCTCCTCGCTGATGGCGTTGCCGAAGGCGTAGCGGAACTGCTCGGCGGTGAGGGAGACGGCCCGGTGCCGGTTGGCCGGGTTCTTGAACACGGGGAAGGTGACCCGCAGCGACGACAGGGGCAGGGGGAGTACCCCCTTGATCTGCGCGGCGTCGATGGCCACCGCGGCCGCGGCGAGGTCCTGGCCGAGCAGCTTCTGGGCGATCATGCCGCCGAACGAGTGCCCGATGATGATCGGCTTCGCGTCCAGCCCGTCGATGATCTTCGCGTAGTGGGCGACGACGTCGTCGATGCCGTGGTCGGCGATCGCGTCCGGTTCGGCGCGGGAGCCTTCGACGGTGTCGGGTTCGCCCGGCCAGCCGGGGGCCGCGGTCCGGTAGCCCGCGTCGGTGAACAGCTCGGTCCAGGGAGCCCACGAGGTGGCGTGCAGCCACAGGCCGTGGATGAAGAGCACCGGCGTCTCGGTAGTCATGCCCGGACCGTACGGCGCCGAGGTCCGGCTTCGCTTGCGTCACATGACGGTCATTGCCGCGCGCAGCTGGGCTCGCGACACGATGCCGAGCTTCGGGAAGATGCGGTGCAGGTGGGAGCCGACGGTGCGATGGGAGAGGTACAGCCGCTGCCCGATCTCGCGATTCGTGAGCCCCTCCGCGGCCAGCTGCGCGATCTGCAGCTCCTGCGGCGTGAGCCGGTCGCGCGCGTCGGGCACCCGGCCGCGGCTCGCCTCGCCCGAGGCACGCAGCTCGGCCCGGGCCCGCTCGCCCCAGGGGATGGTGCCCAGCGCGTCGAAGGTACCGCGGGCCGCGCGCAGGTGCGCCCGCGAGTCGGCCACCCGCCGCTGCCGCCGCAGCCACTCGCCGTAGCTGAGCTGGACCCGAGCCCGGGCGAAGGGCCACGCGCCCGGCTCGGCCCGCAGCGCGGCCCGGAACAGCGGCTCGGCCTCGCCGTCGCCGGCCAGCAGCGCCCGCGCGTGCCGCAGCCCGTGGTGCAGGGCCGGCGACGGGGTACGCCGCGCGACCGCCTCCATCTCCGCCACCACGCCCGCCACCGCCTCCGGCTGCCCGCTGCGCACGGCCGCCTCGGCGAGCTCGGGCACGACGAAGCAGCGGTAGCCGAGGTGGTACGCCGGATCGGCCGGATCGTGGATGCGCAGCAGGTCGGCGAGCGCGTCGGCGTGCCGCCCGGCGCCGAGCGCCACCAGCCCGCGGGCGTGCTGCACGGCCGCCAGCACCGCCCGTGCCGTCCCGGGCAGGCTCGCCCGCTCGGCCTGCGCCGCGAGCCGCTCGGCCTCGTCGGCGTCGCCGCGCAGCGCGCACAGGATCGCCTGGGTGGCCCGGGCCGTCGCGGCGACGATCGGCTGCGAGGTGTCGCGGGCCAGCCGGAAGGCCTCGTCGGCCGCCGGCATCGCGACGTCCAGGTCGACGAGCTGCGAGCAGCTCCACGACTGCAGCGCGAGCGCCCGGGCCAGCAGCCCCAGCCGCCCCTGCGCCCGCAGGTCGGCCAGCGAGCCGGCGAAGAACCCGGCGGCGAGGTCGAAGGCGCCGACCGCCATGGCCGCGTTGCCCGACATCCGCGCCGCCCGCGCATCGGTGGTGACGCCCGGCTCCCGCAGCCGCCCGAGGACGACGGCGCCACAGTCGATCGGGGAGGTGTACGCGAGGACGACCAGCAGCCGCGGGTCGCGCGCGTCCACGTGCACGTGCCCCGCCGCCGCGACCACGCTCGCCCGCGCCTCGACGCCCGGCTCGGTCCACCAGCAGCGCAGGGCCGCCCCGTACAGCAAGTTCAGCGCCAGATCCGGGTCCTCCGCCGCCGCCCGCTCGGCCACCTGCGCCAGCGACCAGGTCGCCTGGGCCCGCCCGAGCACGCCGTCGTCGAAGCTGTCGCGAATCCAGGCCGTGCGCCAGCGCTGCCGCTCCGACAGCGTCAGCCGCTCGGCCGAGCCCAGCAGCCGCCCGACCGCGTCGCGCCGGCCCAGCTCGAACGCCAGCTCGGCCGCCCGCAAGAGCCGCTCCCCACGCGCGCCCGGGTCGCGGCTCAGCGCGGCCGCCCGCTCCAGCGCGGCCACGCCGGCCGCGACCCCGCCCCGCCGCTGCGCCCGCCCCGCGGCCGCGTCCAGCTCCGCGGCGATCCCGTCGTCCGGCCCGGCCGTGGACGCCGCCCGGTGCCACACCCGGCGATCGTCGTCGGGGATGACCTGGGCCAGCGCGGCATGGGTCCGGTACCGCGGCCCGAGCCCCGCCCGCTGGTGGATCGCGGAGCGCATGAGCGGGTGCACGAACCGCAGCCGCTCGCCGTCGGCCCCGGCCTCCACTTCGACCAGCCGCGCCGCTATCGCGGGGGCCAGGTCGTCGGCGGTACACTGTGCCCCTGCGGTGATGCTGGCCGCGGCCAGCGTCTCACGGAGCGCGTCGCCGTCGTTGAGCGCGGCGGTGACGAGCACGGCGCGCGTGGCGTCCGGCAGCCCCGACATCCGGTCCGCGAACGCCTGCTCGAGCCGCGCCGTCAACGGCAGCACCCCGCCACCGCCCGGCACCCGGCCCGCGCTGCCCGCACTCGCGTTCACCGATTCCGCAGCCGTGTCGTACGCGCTCGCGCTCGCCGGTTCTTCTGCTGCATTGCGGTGCGCGCTCGCGCTCGCCGCTTCTTCTGCTGTGTTGTGCCCGTTTGCGTTCGCCGGTTGTGGTGCTGCGTTGTGCGCGCTCGCGTTCGCCGGTGTTCGGGTTCTGCTGTTCCGGGACGTCGGCTCGGGCATTCCGAGTGCGTCGCCCCCTCCGGCCGCAGGTGTTTCGACACTCCCGGCCGCGGGTGTTTCGGCAGGTCCGGGCGTGAGTGCTTCGACGCTCCCGGGCGCGGGTGTTTCGACGCTCCCGGGCGCGGGTGCGGCAGGCTCCCCGGCTGCGAGGACGGCGGGCAACTCGACCAGCGCGAGCGGGTTCCCGGCCGCTTCGTGCAGAACCCGCAGCCGTACCCCCTCCCCAAGCCCCGGCGCCCGCCCATCGAGCACCCGTTCCGCCGAGCCCCGATCCAGCCGCGGGAGCGCGAGTTCGGGCAGCCCGCTGTCCGCGAACGGCCCGTCGAACCCATCCCGCAGCGCGGCGAGCAACACCACCGGCTCGAACTCGAGCCGCCGGGCCACGAACACGAGCACGTCCGCACTGGCCGCGTCCAGCCACTGCGCATCCTCGACGACGAGCAGCACCGGCGCCTGAGCGGCGGCCTCGCCGAGCATGGACAGTGTGCCCAGCGCGATCAAATACAGATCCGCAACGGCCGCGTCACCGCGCCCGAACGCCGCAAGCACGGCCCCGCGCTGCGGCTCGGACAGCCGATCGACCTGATCGAGAACGGGCCGCAACAATTGGTACAGCCCCGCGAACGCGATCTGCGCCTCACTCTGCACCCCGGTGGTCGAAAGCACCCGCATCCGCGCGCGATCGGCCACCCGAGCGGTCTCGGCGAGCAGCGCCGACTTCCCGATGCCGGCCTCTCCCCGAACCACGATTGCGGAACCTTCGTCCCGGACGCGCTCGACCAGCCCGTGCAGGAGCCGTACCTCGGCCCCGCGCCCGACAATCGGAGCCTCCGTCGACATGCCTCACATCATCCACACTCCAAGCCACCCGTGGCCGCCCAGCCCGACTCCGCAATGTCGCGCTCGACACCGCAGCACTGCAGCGACCGCCGGCCCGCCGCCGCGCTCCACGCCCCGCGCTCCACGGCCCCGCGCCCCGCCGCGCTCCACGGCCCCGCGCCCCGCGCTCCACGACCCCGCGCTCCACGGCCCCGCGCCCCGCGCCCCGCGCCCCGCGCCCCGCGCTCCACGGCCCCGCGCCCCGCGCCCCGCGCCCCGCGCCCCGCGCCCCGCGCCCCGCGCCCCGCGCCCCGCGCGAGTCTGGGCAGGCACGGTCAGACGGTGACGAGGCCGGACTCATACGCGAACACGACCAGCTGCGCACGATCGCGCGCCCGGAGCTTCGTCATCGCGCGGCTCACATGCGTCTTGGCCGTAGCCAGGCTGATCACCATCCGCGAGGCGATCTCATCGTTGGACAGCCCCCGGGCGGCGAGCGCGACCACCTCGCGCTCCCGGTTCGTGAGGGTGCTCACCGCCCCGTGCAACGGCCCCCGCGGCGGCCGCGCCACGTACTCACCGATCAACCGCCGCGTAATCGCCGGCGACAGCAGCGCATCACCCCGGGCCGCGACCCGCACCCCATAGAGCAGATCGGCCGGCTCCGTATCCTTGACCATGAACCCGGCGGCCCCGGCCCGCAGCGCCGCGTACACGTATTCGTCTAGCCCGTAGTTCGTCAAAATCACCACGTGCACCCCCGCGAGCGCCGGGTCGCCCGCGATCCGCCGCGTGGCCTCGATCCCGTCGACACCGGGCATCTGAATGTCGACGAGCGCCACGTCGGGCAAATGCTCCGCGGCCAGCGCAACCGCCTGCTCCCCGTCCACCCCTTCGGCCACAACCTCGATGTCGTCCTCAGCCGCGAGCAGCGCCCGAAACCCGGCCCGGATGAGCGCCTGATCGTCGACGAGCAGTACCCGAATCATGAAGCCACCGCCGCCCAGCCGCCCCGAACGACGTCCCCGCACCTCATGCCGCACCGCCTGGATTCCCTTGCGCTGATTCGTTTCGGCGAACTCCATCGCGGCACAGCGCCGCTCCGATGCGTGCGGAAGTTCCGCTCGACGGCATTTTCGCGGCTCACGTTCGGACCGACTTGGGCTCGTTGTGCGGCGCGGTGGGGGTCGACGTGACGTCGGACGCCGAATCCGCTTGTGATGCAACGCGTTGCGCCGACGAGCCGGAAGTCGTGATGGTGCTGCGAACCGTGACGTCCGGCGCCGGATCGGGCTCGCCCGGGTCGTCCTGCGTCGGTGGAGCCGAAGTCGCGGGGGCGGGTGGCGTTGGGATGGGAGTGGGTGCGGGTGGGGCGGTCAGTGGGAGGCGGGCCTCGACGGTGAAGCCGCCCGCTGGGCGTGGGCCTGTGCGCAGTGAGCCGCCCAGGGCCGTCACCCGCTCGCGCATCCCCGTCAGGCCCACGCCCGGGACCGGAGCTGTGGTCGTGCCGCGGCCGTTGTCGTCGACGCGGATGGTCAGGGTGGTCGCCGCGAACTCCACGCACACCGTCGCCTCCGCCGGGCTCGCGTGGCGGGCGGCGTTGGTCAGGGCCTCCTGGACGATGCGGTAGGCGGTCTCGTCCACCGCCGGTGGCACGTCGCGGCACGGCCCGGTCGTGTGCACGGTCACCGGCAGGCCGGACCGTTGCGCGCCCTCGGCCAGGCGGTCCAGGTGTGCCAGTCCGTTGCCGTTGTCGTCCGTGGTGAGCGGGTCCGGGGCGGTGCGCAGGACCTCCAGGGTGTTGCGCAGCTCACGCATCGCGTCGGTGCTCGCGTGCTGGATGGCCAGCAGGGCCTCCGGCACCGGCTCGTCGTGCTTGCGGGCCAGGTGCACGGCCACGCCGGCCTGGATTTTGATGATGGAGATGCTGTGCGTCAGGGAGTCGTGCAGCTCGCGGGCGATGCGCAGGCGCTCCTCCACGGCTCGGCGGCGGGCCGTCTCCTCCCGGGTGCGCTCGGCCTCCTCCGCTCGGCGCTCGACCTGCTCCAGGTAGGCACGGTGCTGCCGGGTCACCTCGGCCATCACGCTCGAGGCGACCATCCAGCCGATGATGAGGAACCAGCGCTGGAACACCTCCGCCGGGCGGGCACCGGATCCGATGGCGTCGCCGACGATGCCGACCACCAGGATTCCGGCGATCGCGGCGCGGGCGGTCTTGCCGTGGCCGCGGTGGACCGTGGTGTAGAGCGCGATGAGCACCGGCAGCGCGGGCCCCACGCCCGGATAGCCGAGCACCAGGTAGGCGAGCAGGCTCGCGCCCGCGATCGCCAGCACGGACCGCGGATAGCGCCGCCGGGCGATCAGCGCGAGCCCGGCGACGATGAGCAGCAGCACGCCCGGCGCGTCGAGGCCGGTGCGGCCGGCCGGAGCCGTGAGGGCCCCGCCGGCGGCCAGCACCGCCGCCCCGGCGGCCAACGCCAGATCGCGCCACACGTGTTTCATGGGCCTGACGTTAGGCGGTCGGAGGCGGATGCGCGTCGGCCTAGGGTGGTATCCGAGTTGTCATCTCAGGGTGGTACAAGATCTAGACCGTGGTCTGACGACTTGATCTCCGTTTCGGAGCAACATCTCCGGCCATGAACGCACGAACGGTCCACATGGCGCTGCGGGGGACCAGCGCCGCGCTCGCAGTCCTCGCCGCGGTTCAGGTGCTGTTGGCCGGAAGCTTTCTCAGCGGGCACTACGCGGTGCTGCGCTGGCACATGATCGGCGGCTTCTCGATGGTGGTCGTCGCGCTGCTGCAGACGGTCCTGGTGTTCCTGCCCGGGCGCCGCGAACGGCCGCCGTCACTCACGCGCGAGGGCGTCATGATCCCGGTCCTGCTGGCGACCCAGGGCGTCCTGGGGGTGTTCCGCATCCTCGAGCTGCACGTGCCGATCGGCGTGCTCATGGCGATCGGCACCGTCCATGGGGCGATGTGGGCGTGGAGGACGCCGCTGCCGAACGCCCGCGAGCGGGCCGAGGCGGTGACGGCATGAGAAGGCGCGCGCTGCTCGGGGCCGGGGCCGCCGCGCTCGGCGTCGCCGGGCTCGGATGGTCGCTGCTCACGCCGAAGCGGCCGGGGAAGCTCCTGCACAGCCGGGCGGAGCTGCCGAAGCCGTTCGAGGCGCGGCTCACCGTTCCGCCCGTGCACACCGGCGACGAGATCGTGCAGCGGGAAGCCGATCTGCACATCCTGCCGGGGCTGACGACGCGCGCTTGGACGTACGACGGAAGCTTCCCAGGCCCGACGGTCATCACGCGTTCGGGGCGGGCCGCGGCCCTCACGCACCGCAACCGGCTGTCCGAGCCCGTGGTGGTGCACCTGCACGGCGGGCACACGCCGGCCGACAGCGACGGCTATCCGATCGACGAGATCATGCCCGAGCGCGGCACCGCGACCGCCGCCACGCACCACGACATGGCCGCGATGAGCGGGGACATGACCGTGGGCAGCCGGACGTACCGCTACCCGATGGCCCAGCGCGCCGCGACCCTCTGGTACCACGACCATCGCATGGGATTCACCGGCCCGGCGGTCTATCGCGGGCTGGCCGGATTCCACCTCGTGCGCGACGACGAGGAGGACGCGCTGCCGCTGCCCCGCGGGGAGCGGGAGCTGCCGCTGATGCTCACCGACCGCGCGTTCGAGGCCGACGGCTCCTTCCGCTACCCGACCGGCGACCCGGCCTTCATGAACGGCGTGCTCGGCGACGTCGTGCTCGTCAACGGACTGCCGTGGCCGGTGCACGAGGTCGACCCGGCCCGCTACCGGCTGCGGCTGCTCAACGCGTCCAACGCCCGGCGGTACCGCCTCGAGCTCGACCCGCAGCCGCCGGGCGGAGCCGCATTCACGCAGATCGGCAGCGACGGCGGCCTGCTGCGACAGCCGATCGGGCACGACTCGCTGCAGATCGCGCCCGCCGAGCGGTTCGACGTCGTCGTCGACTTCGGCCGCTTCAAACCCGGCACGCGCGTGCGGCTCGTCGACCGCGACGGCGGGAACGTGATGCGGTTCGACGTGACGGGTTCCCGTCGCGATGACGATTCAGCGGTACCGCCAATGCTCAGCCGAACCGCCGAACCCCTACCACCGCCGGCCCGCACGCGCACGTTCGCCTTCAACCAGGGACCCGACGGCACCTGGCGGATCAACGACCTGGAGTACCGGCCCGGCCGCGCGGTGGCCCGGCCGCGACTCGGGGAGGTGGAGCACTGGCGGTTCGTGTCCGACTTCCATCATCCGGTCCACCTGCACCTCAACCACTTCCAGGTGGTGTCGCGCAATGCGGGCGGGCTCGGAGCGTACGACCACGGGTGGAAGGACACCGTGGACCTGCGGGCCTCGGAGGCGGTCGAGGTCGCCGTGCGGTTCACCGACTACACCGGCACGTTCATGCTGCACTGCCACAACCTGGAGCACGAGGACATGGCGATGATGGCGGACTTCGTGGTCGAGGCCTGACCCTGGCGGGGCGCCGGACCCACGGCGAACGGGCTCGCGGTGCGCGGGCCGGCGGGCTCGCAGGGCGGCTGGCGGGCTCGCAAGGCGGGTGGCGGGCTCGCGAGGCGGCGGGTTCGAAACGTGCCGGCCACACCGCGCCGCACTCCAAGCGCGGCAGGCCCGCGGGGCGCCGGCGCGCAGCACAGCGCGGCGGGATGTGGAGAGGCAGGAGCACAGGGGCGGCTTGAGCGCCGCGGCGGAGTGAGACCCCGGAATTGGGTCCCCGGCTTGGGTCTTTGGGCCCAGGGATTCGACCCTACGGTGTGCGGGCCCTCGCCATCGTTCGTGCACGTCGCAAGCAGTTAGGAGATCCTCGTGCCAAACGTCAGGGGCCTCATCGCCGCCGCCGGGGCCGCGGCCGCCGCCCTCCTCGTCGTCACCGCCGCCATGGTGACGTCCGCCGATGCCGCCACGGCGGTGACCGTGCAGGCGGAGGCGTTCAGCGCGCAGTCCCAGGGCGCAGGTGGAGAACACCGTCGACACCGGCGGCGGGCAGGCCGTCGGCTACCTCGCCGACGGTGACTGGCTGCGCTATGACGGCGTCGACCTCGGCGCCGCCGGGGCGCTGAGCATCGGTGCCCGCGTCGCCTCCGCCGGTACCGGCGGGACGGGCGCCATCGAGCTGCGGACCGGCTCGCTCACCGGGCCGGTGCTGGCCACCATCACCGTCGCGCCGACTGGCGGGTGGCAGGCCTGGACCACGCTCACCGCCACGGCCGCGAGCCACCCGGCCGGGGCGCAGACCGTGTTCGCGGTCATGCGCAACGCGACCGGCGGCCGCGACTTCGTCAACATCAACTGGTTCTCGTTCACGAACGGGGCATCCGCCACCCCGAGCGCGAGCGCGAGCACGGGGTGGGTCAACGTGGACCCGGCGCGGTGGAACGCGCAGCTCGCCGAGTTCAACGCGATGGCCATGGATCCGGCGCCGGCGAACGCCGTGCGGGTGTCGGAGTTCAACGCCTCGTGCACGTACAGTCATTCGTTCAAAGACGACCCGATCGTCTTCCCGGGGCTGCCGGGTGCGTCGCACATGCACAGCTTCCTGGGCAACCACAGCACCAACGCGTTCTCGACGGGCGACACCCTGCTCGCCAACGCCGGCACGAGTTGCGCGCCGGCGCCGGACCTGTCGGCGTACTGGGTGCCGACGCTCTACGAGCACGGCGTCGCGGTCGAGCCGAAGGGTGTCGTCGTGTACTACGGCTCGCGCCTGACCAGCCCGGCGGCGACGGTGCCGTTCCCGCAGGGCTTCCGGATGATCGCCGGGGACGCGAAGCTGCAGCAGGCGACGCCGGCCGGCTCGGTCAACCAGTTCTACTGCGCCGGGCCGGGCGGAGAGACCGGGCGCAGTGCGGACGGCAACTGGCCCTTGTGCGCGCCGGGCGCCACGCTCATGTTCCAGCTCGTCTTCCCGGACTGCTGGGACGGCGTGCACCTGGACAGCCCGGACCACAAGTCGCACGTGGCGTACGCGTACACGGGAACGTGCGGCGGGGCGTACCCGGTCGCGATCCCGTCGCTGTCGTTCGTGCTCGCGTATCCGACGAGCGGCACGGCCGACGGGTTCACGCTCTCGTCGGGCATGGCGTCCTCGTTCCACGGTGACGCGTTCCTCGCCTGGGACAACGCGGCGCAGGGGCACCGGGTGAAGAACTGCATCGTTCAGAAGGCGAAGTGCAACACGGCCGGGACGTTCTGACGGGCGGTCCCAGGCATCAACGCAGCTCGATCCGGTTGATGTCGGGGGCATCCCCGTCGTCGTTGTAGAAGCGGATCCAGGTACCGCCGGCGGGCAGGTACACGGGGAGGGAGGTGCGGGCGGGAATGCGGTAGTCGCCGGCGCCGGCGAGCTTCAGGGTGTGCACGGGTCCGTCGGCCACGGCCACCTTGAGGGTGCGGAGGGACTCGGTCTCGTAGACGATGACCAGGGTCCGCTCGCCGGCGGCGGGGACCTCGGGAATGCGGACGGCGAGGGTGTTGGGGCCGCCGATGTAGCCGACGCGGCTTCCGCCGTCGCACGTGGGGCACTCGATGACGCGGGCGCCGCTGCGCAGGTTGGCCGCGTCGGCGGCATGCACAGCGATGGGCGCGAAAGCCGGCGGCGGGGGCGAAGCGGGGGGCGAAGGCGGAGCGGAGGCCGAGGGCGGAGCGGAGGACGGAGCGGAGGACGGGGGCGGAGCGGAGAACGGGGAGGGAGTGGAGGACGGGGGCGGAGCGGAGGACGGGGGCGGAGCGGAGAACGGGGAGCGAGCGGAGAACGGGGACGGGGGAGCGGCAGGAGGGGAAGGCAGCACCAGCGGCGGCACGATCACGACGACGGCCGCCACCGCCAGGGCCAGCGACGTCCAGCCCCAGCGGTTCACGAGCGGCCGGTCCAGCGGAGCAGGGCCTCGGTGCGGTTGGTCACGCGGAGCTTGGCGTACGCGCGGTGCAGGTGGTTCTTCACCGTCTTCTCGGTCAGCAGGAGACGGTGCGCGATGGCCGCGTTCGACAGCCCCTCGGCGAGCAGGTCGAGGACGTCCTGCTCGCGGCGGGTCAGCCCATAGCGCGGCCGGGGACGGGCGGCCGGTCGTGAGCGCATCGAGGCCGTCGCGACCGCCGCCGCGGCCGGGGACAGCCAGCCGTAGCCGGCGGCGACGGCGACCACGGCGCGGTGCAGCTCGCCAGGCGTGAAGGCGCCGTGGATGAGGTACCCGCGGGCGCCCCCGTGCAGCATCTGCGCGATGAGCGTGGGGTCCGGGTCGCTGGTCAGCACGAGGATCGAGGTCAGCCGGGCCAGGTCGGGCAGCACCGACAGCCCGTCGGCGATCGGCATGCGGTGGTCCAGCAGCGTCACGGTGGGGCCGGTGCGGCGGGCCTCGGCCAGGGCCTCGAGCCCGTCGGCGGCCTCGCCGGCCACGACCACGTCCGGAGAGCCCTCCAGATAGCCGCGCAGCGCCGCCCGGACGATCGGGTTGTCGTCGACGATGAGCACGCTGATCATGCCGGGATGGCGGCTTCCACGCAGGTACCGCTGCCGGGGCTTGACCGGACCCGCAGGGCGCCGCCGGACAGGCGGGCGCGCTCGGACATGCCCAGGATGCCGTACCGGTTGCCGGTGCGCAGCTCCGCGAGGCTCGGCGGCACCGGGAAGCCGCGCCCGTTGTCGGTCACGGTGAGCACCAGGCGGCCCTCCAGCGGGGCGAGCCGGACCGTCACCGCGGTGGCGGCGGCGTGGGCCGCGGTGTTGCGCAGCGCCTCCTGCAGGATGCGCAGCAGCTCGTAGCGGACCGGCAGGGGCGGGTCGGCCGCGGCCAGGTCGAGGCGGACCGCGATGCCGGTCGAGCGTTGCCAGCCCGCGCACCGGTCGGCCACGACCGCGGCGAAGTCCCGGGTCGGCTCGTCCGAGCGCAGGCCGTCGAGCAGGTCGCGGGCCTCCCGGGCGGCGGCCGCGGCGCCCTCGGACACGGTGCCGGCGAGGCGCTCGGCGAGGTCGGGGTGGCGGCGCAGGCTCTGCGGGAGGGCGAGGGCCGCGAACGAGACGCCGCGGAGGGTCTTGGCCACGGAGTCGTGCAGCTCGCGGGCGAGGCGGGCGCGCTCGTCGGCGGCCGCGGCGCGCTGGGCCGAGGCGACCACCTGGACCGAGAGCTCCACGTGGCGGCGCAGGGCCGTGGTGGCCACCGCGGCGCCCGTGGCGGCCAGGACGCACGCGATCGGGTACGCGAGCACGAACTCGGCGTGCGCGGGGCTGCCGGCCAGCACGTGCGCGGCGACGGCGTACCCGAGCGCGGCGTGGGCCGCGGCGAGCCACAGGGCTCGCATCCCCACCACGACCCCGGCCAGGGCGGAGGCGCCCGCGGCGGCGCAGAAGTACGCGATGCCCGGGTCGGCCGCGAGCACCGCCAGCGTGAGCAGGGTGTCGGCGGCGAGCAGCGGCACCGGGTGGCGCACCACGTAGGGATTGCGGGCCAGCACGACGAGCCCGGCGACGCTGCCGAGCAGGAGCACTGCCGCGGCCAGCAGCAGCGGGCGAGGGTTGGGCACGAGGCGCAGCCCGGTCCCCGCCGCGGTGAGCGTGGCGGCGCCCCGGCCGAGCAGCACGGCCCGACCGAGGGCGGCGGGAGCCACCGCCCGATCGACGGTCATGCACGAAATGTACCGGGTTTCGCGACTTTTTAAATGACCCGAAATTGACGATGGACGCCCATGGTACCGATCACACTCAGCCACGTCCCGGCCCTGCCGATAGTGGCCTCGTGCGGGAAAAGCGGTGGCTGTGGTGGCTCCTCGCCGGATCGGCGGCGGTCGGCGGCTACTTCGCGCTGCCCGCCGGCTCCGGAGCGCAGGCGTGCGTCTACAACGCCATCGGCACCGTCGCCGCCGTGCTGATGCTGGCCGGGGCCCGGCGCACCGACCGTACGCGGCGCAACGCCTGGCTGCTGACCGCCGCCGGCACCGCCCTGTGGTCCACCGGCGACTGGATCTACACCTACTTCGAGCACGTCGCGCACATCGAGCCGTTCCCGTCCCTCGCCGACGTGTTCTACCTCAGCGCCTACCCGTTCCTGTTCGGCGGCCTGTTCCTGCTCGGCCGCCGCCGCACGCGGGGACCGGGCTGGACGGCGATGGTCGACGCGCTCATCTTCGCCACCGGCACCGGCCTGGTGCTGTGGACGTTCGTCATGCAGCCGATCGCCAACGACGCCACCTCGCCCGTCACGACCCGGATCATCGCGCTGGCGTACCCGGCCGCGGACGTGCTGCTGCTCGTGCTCGTGGCCCGGCTCGTGGTCGGCGGCGCCGGGCGGGACGCCAGCACGCGGCTGCTCGTGGTGGCGCTGGGACTGCTGCTGGCCGCCGACATCGCGTACTCGATCGTCAACTCCTACACCGCCTACGCGGGCGGCGTGTTCGACGCCGGCTGGATGCTGTCCTACGTCTTCTGGGCCGCGGCCGCCCTGCACCCCTCGGTGCGCGGCGCCGCCCCGCTCGACGCCGGCGAGGTGCTGCCCAACGGCCGGGCGCGCCTGATCGTGATGGCGGCCTCGTCCCTGCTGGCCCCGGCGGTGCTGGTGGTGCAGGGCTTCCGCGACCCGCGGCACATCGAGTGGCTCGCGGTCGGCATCTGCGCCGCCGCCCTGTTCCTGCTGTCCGTGCTGCGCATGGCCGGCCTCGTCAACCAGGTGCGCACCCTCGCCATGCGCGACGAGCTCACCGGCCTGGCCAACCGCCGGGCGCTGGAGGCGCGCATCCGCGCCGAGCTCGGCTCCGGCCCCCGATCGCACGTGGCCCTCGTCGACCTCGACGACTTCAAGGCCGTCAACGACCGCCTCGGCCACGCCGTCGGCGACCGGCTGCTCGGGGCGGTGGCCGAGCGACTCACCGGGCTCGTGCGCCCCGGCGACACCGTGGCCCGGCTGGGCGGCGACGAGTTCGCCGTGCACCTGCCGCGCACCTCGGCCGAGGTCGCCGACCGGATCGTGGCCGGGATCGTCGCCTCGCTGGACCAGCCGCTGACCGCCGGGCCGCACCGGCTGCTCATGCGGGCCAGCATCGGGGTCGCCGACGACGACGGCACCGCCGACCCGTTCGAGCCGCTGCGCCGGGCCGACGTCGCCATGTACGCGGCCAAGGTCACCGGCGGCCGCCACCTGCGCTACGACCCGCTGCTGGACGAGCGCGCCACCGAGCACGCGCAGCTGGGGGCCGAGCTGCGCACCGCCCTCGACGAGGGGCAGTTCTTCCTGGTGTACCAGCCGATCGTGGCCCTGCCCGAGGGGCGCGTCGCCGCGGTGGAGGCCCTCGTGCGCTGGCGGCACCCGCAGCGCGGCCTGGTCAACCCGGTCGCCTTCGTCCCGGTCGCCGAGCACAACGGCCTGATCGTCGAGCTGGGCGGCTGGATCCTGCGCACCGCGCTCGAGCGCATGCGCACCTGGCGGCGCGAGCTGGGCGCGGCGGCCCCCGGCTACGTGTCGGTGAACGTCTCGGCCCGGCAGCTGTCGGAGCCCGGATTTCCCGCCTTCGTGGCATCGGTACTGCACGACACCGCCCTGCCCGCCTCCTGCCTCACCGTCGAGGTCACCGAGACCGCGGTCTTCGACAGCTCGACGGCCCTGGACGCGCTGCGGGCGATCAAGGCCCTCGGGGTCCGCATCGCCCTGGACGACTTCGGCACCGGGCACTCCTCGCTGGGCCTGCTGCGCACCGCCCCCGTCGACGTGCTCAAGGTCGACAAGTCCTTCGTCGACGACCTCGCCGGCGGCGGGCACTCGGTGATCGCCACCGCGCTCATCGACGTGTCGGCGCACCTCGGCCTGACCGCCATCGCCGAGGGCGTGGAGTCGGCCGACCAGGCCGAGGCGCTGTTGCGGATGGGCTACCGCTACGCCCAGGGCTACCTCTTCGGCCGCCCCGAGGAGTCCCCGGACTTCGTGCGGGCCGCGCGGCTCAGCCCCGCCCGATGAATCCGATGCTTCCGGCATGTCCGGCAAAGCGGTCGTGGAACGTCGTGCCATCCATATATTCGCGTGCATCGGTCTAACGCCGCCCTGGTGGGAGCGCTTCCGGGCAGGTGAGCGGGCGAACCAGAAAACATTTCGTTCTGTAAGGACCCAAACGAGGACTGTCACAGTTGTAACAACCTCGCGAACGGCGGAAATAGACCGTTGACACGGCTGTAACGTGTTGCCACCATTCCCGAAAAGGTTTTCGAGGATGGTGCTCATGCTTCGTCGCGCACTCGCCGCGCTCGCCGCGGTCGTACTCCTCGCGGGCTGCTCGGGATCGCCGAAGCCCGCGCCGCCCCCGCCCGTCGACGGCGCCGACAGCGGTGGCCGCCTGGTGCTGTGGAGCCGGTCCGAGCTCGAGGTCCAGGCGACGCTGCTCGTCGACGCGTACAACGCGACCCACACCAACCAGGTCGAGCTGACCCTCCTGCCGGGCGCCGATGTGAACGCTCGCATCGACGGCGCAGCGCAGTCCGGGGCGCTGCCCGACCTGCTCACGGGCGCCGTCGCGGACGTGCCCGGCTGGACCGGCCGCGGCCTCTACCAGGACCTGACGAACCGCATCGCCCGCCTGCCCTTCGCCGCGCAGCTCGACCAGCCGTCGATGCGGGCCGGCGCGAAGGACGGCGCCCAGCACGCCCTGCCGTTCGTGCTGGGCGACCAGCACAGCGACATCGGCATCTCCCGCGACTCGAAGAAGGCCGACCAGGCGTGGAACTTCATCGCCTGGCTGCTCTCCGACGAGGCGCAGGTCCAGATACTCGCCCGCAACGGGGACCCGGTCGCGCGGGCCGACCTGCAAGCGAACGCCTTCGCCACCCCCCAGAAAGGTGCCCGCTCGTGAGAACAGTCCGGCCACGCGCCGCGGCCGCTGCCGCGATCGCCGGCCTGCTGCTGACCACCCTCACACCCGTGCCGGCGCACGCCGCACCCAACACCGCCACCCCCTACCCGACGTTCGCCGGCAGCGCCAACCCGGTGCCGGACGAGCGGACCGGATACCACGTGCGCAACCAGCTCCAGGCCATCTTCGACGCCGACGTCGCGGCCGGGGCCGGGTCCAGCCCGGACAACGACTTCTGGATCGACCGCATGCTGGCCCGCACCGGCAACCTGCCGGGCGGGTCGAACGGTGACGCGAACGCCTACCTGTTCAGCCGCGGCCGGGCCGTGTTCATGAAGACGCACACCCCGAACGTGCTCGGCTTCGGCGGCGAGGTCGCCTACGTCGAGTCGATCGCGGGCGGCCAGGGCGCCTACACCATCACCGCGTCGGTCAACGGCGCCGACGTCGCGCTCACCGAGGACGTCAACGCCCGCAAGCAGACCCCGAGCTACTTCCGCACCGTGTTCAACAACACCGGCAGCGGGCTGCGCATCACCGAGACCAAGTACATCACCGACGCCAACGTCGCGGTGACCGCGATGGACGTCACCAGCACCAACGGCAGCGCGAAGAACGTGACCCTCACGGCGACGTCCGCGTTCGCCAAGACGGTCGCGAGCGACAACGGCGAGCTGACCGGTGCGGTGCGCGCGTTCAACCAGCTCACCACGATCTTCCCCCGCTTCTCCGGCGACGGCTTCGCGCCGGTGGACGGCACGCTGCGCCAGACCCTCGCGGTGCCCGCGTCGGGCGCGGTGTCGACCAAGGTGCAGCTCGGCTTCGTCACGAAGGAGCAGCCGGCCGCCGACGCCGAGTACGCCCACTACCGCGGCCTGAGCCCGGCGGCGGCGTTCAAGGAGCACGTCACCGACTACAACCAGTGGTGGGCCGACAACGTGCCCTACCTGGACACGCCCGAGAACAACATCGACAAGACGCTGTTCTACCGCTGGTGGCTCATGCGGTACAACTTCCTCGACGCCGACCTGCCCGGCAACGACTACCAGTTCCCGACGTCGATGGAGGGGGTGCTCGGGTACAACAACGCGATCGTGCTGACCGTCGGCATGTTCGTCGACGACCTCAAGTACTTCCGCGACCCGGTGTACTCCTACGGCCCGTGGGTGTCGGCCGGCGAGGTGTCGAAGAGCTCGAAGTACGTCGACAATCCCGGCGACCCGGCCAACTGGTCGAACTCCTACACGGAGTACATCTCCGAGGCCGCCTGGCGCTCCTACCAGCTGCACGGCGGGCCCAAGGCGATCGCGCAGAACCTCGCCGAGTACGCCGAGTACGACGTCAAGGGCCTGCAGCAGGCGTACGACTTCGACGGCAACGGCCTCATCGAGTACAACTGGGGCGCCATGACCGGCAACGACGCCGACGCGGTGTCGTTCGACTGGAAGTCCGGCTACATGGACCGGACCGAGAACGCCTACCTGTACTCCAACGCCAAGGCCGCCGCGGCCGCCTACCGCACCGCGGGCAACACGGCCAAGGCCGACGAGATGGAGGCGTTCGCCGCGCGGATCAAGGCGGCCGTGCTGCAGTACCTGTGGGAGCCCGCCCGCAGCACCCCGGACCAGATGGGCCTCTACGGCAACCTGCTCAAGCACCGCCTGGTCAACGGCAACGAGCTCGTGCCGTGGAAGGAGATCAACAACTACTACCCGTACTCGGTCGGGCTGATGCCGAAGCCGGGCGACGCCGACTACAACCAGCCCTACACCGAGGCGCTGCGGCTGTTCGCGGACGCGTCGCAGTACCCGATCTTCCCGTTCACCACCGCGAACCAGGCCGACAAGGCCGCGGCCGCGGCGAAGGGCTTCCCGGGCAGCAACAACTTCTCGATCATCAACTCCACGGTGACGTTCCGCATGCTCTCCTCGGTGCTGCGCAACTACCCGACGAGCTACATCGACGCCGAGTGGTACAAGAAGCTGCTCTACTGGAACGCCTGGGCGCAGTACCAGAACGGCGGCGACAACCGCTACCCGGACCAGAACGAGTTCTGGGCCGACGGCACCGCCAGCCCGCAGAACATCGGCTACCGCTCCTGGATCCACCACACGATCCTGGGCGCCACGAACTTCACCGTCATCGAGGACGCGATGGGCCTGCGCCCGCGCTCCGACGCGAAGGTCGAGCTCGACCCGATCGACATCGGCTGGGACCACTTCACCGCGAACAACATCCGCTACCGCGACCGCGACCTCACCATCGTGTGGGACGCGCCCGGCGGCACGAAGTACTACGGCAGCGACGTCCCCGAGGGCTACTCCGTCTACCTCGACGGGCAGCTCGCGTTCACCGCGGACAAGCTCGGCAAGCTCGTCTACGACCCGGCCACCGGCACGGTCGAGGCGGCCGCCGGCGTGCAGGTGCTCACGCACGACGCGATCTCGGTGAAGGCCCCGCAGGACGTCACCTACAACGCGAACGCGCGCATCGTCGACGTCATGGCCAAGGCGGGCGCCGACATCAACACCGCCAGCACCGGCTCGGAGAACGTCGCCCAGGGCCGCCCGGCCACCGCGACCTTCTCGGCCTCGGGCCGCGGCCCGGCGGGTGCGGTGAACGGCACGACGATCAACGAGCCCTTCTGGGGTACCGCCGGATCGCCCAACGCCACCGACTCGATCGACATCGACCTGCAGGGCGAGCGCTCGATCGACGACGTGCGGGTCTACTTCTACAACACCACCACGACCGCGACGGTCCAGGGCTACGCACCCCCGGCGCAGTTCACGGTGTCGTACGACGACGGCTCAGGCTGGAAGCTCGTGCCCAGCGAGTTCCGCTCGCCCGCCTACCCGCGCGGCAACCTCAACCAGGTCCGGTTCCCCAGCGTCAAGGCGAAGAAGCTGCGCATCACCGTGCAGCACGCCCCCGGCGCGAAGACCGGCATCAAGGAGGTGCAGGCGTTCGGCACCGGCGTCGCGGCCCCCGCGGCCGTGAACAACCCGCCGCTGGCCGACGCGTGGCTCGACTCCTCCTACAGCCAGGCCGGCTCGGCCCGCATCATCGGGCTGGCCCAGGACGACGGTGACCCGGGCACGGCGCTGACCTCGGCCTGGACGGTGGCGGACGCGCCCGACGGCGGCTCCGCGGCCTTCGAGCCCGCCAACGCGCCGAGCACCGTGGCCCGCTTCACCAAGAGCGGCCGGTACACGCTGCGGCTGACCGTCACCAACGGGCAGGCGACCTCGACCAAGGACGTCGTGGTCAACGCGACCGCGCTGTCCGAGGGCGAGATCAACGTGGCCGCGACCGCGACGGCGTCGGCGAGCTTCACGGCCGGCTGGAACAACGTCAACGCGGTCAACGACGGCAAGCCCTCGCTGTTCAGCGGCGGCGCCCAGACCGACCTGTGGGGCACCTGGACCGGCAGCGAGCCGGCGACCCGGTGGCTGCAGTACGACTTCCCGTCGGCGGTGCGGGTCGACCGCGCCTCGATCGACTTCTGGTCGGACAGCACCACGGGCGGCAGCGGTGTCGCGGTGCCGAAGTCGTGGAAGCTGCAGTACTGGGACGGAACCGCCTGGAAGGACGTGACCAACGGGACCGGGTTCGACCCGGCCGTGCGCGGGCGCACCAACGCGGTGACGTTCGACGCGGTCACCACGACCCGGCTGCGGGCCACGTTCAACGCCCTGCCCAACGCGGCCGGCACCGCGTACTCCGCGGTCGGCGTCTCCGAGTGGCGGGTCTTCGCCACCGCGGCGAGCTCGATCAAGGGCGTGGACGCGCGGACCCAGGTCGGCGTCGTGCCCACCCTGCCGTCCACGGTGGACGTCACCTACGCCGACGGCACCACGCTGCCGGTCTCGGTGGCCTGGGGCTCGATCGACCCGTCGAAGGTGGCGGCGGTCGGCGACTTCACGGTCTCGGGCTTCGTCGCGGGCACCACGCTCACGGCGAGCGCCCACGTCTGGGTGCGCGGCCCCGACCCGGTGCAGATCAACACCATCGACCCGGTCGCCGTGTCGACCAAGGTGGGCGTCGCGCCGAAGCTGCCGGCCGGGGTCACCGTCGGCTACAACGACGGCTCGCGGCAGAGCGGCATCGCGGTCACCTGGGCGGCGATCGATCCGGCCAAGTACGCGGCGGCGAACACCTTCGAGGTGAGCGGCCAGGTGGCCGGCACCGACAAGACGGCCACCGCGACCGTCACCGTCGGCGACGGCGGGCCGAGCGACACCGCCCCGCCGGTGGCGACCCTGACCGCCGACCCGGCCCCGGCCAGCGGCTGGACGACGTCCAACGTCATGGTGACGGCCACCGCGACCGACAACGCCGACCCGGCGCCGAAGCTCGAGATCGCCGTCGGATCGGGCGCCTTCCAGGCGTACACCGGACCGGTCACGATCTCGGCCGAGGGCTCGACGACCGTGAAGGCGCGGGCCACCGACAAGGCGGGCAACGTCTCGGCGGTGACCGAGCGGACGGTCGGCATCGACCGGACCGCCCCGACGGCGACCGCGGCCTTCGACGCGGGCAGCCGGTCGGTGACCATCACGGGCACCGACGCGCTGTCCGGCATCGGCGCCGTGCAGTACCGGCTCACCGTCGGCGGCGTGGTGACCCAGGACTGGACCACCGCGTCGGGTCCGGTGCCGATCGGCTCCTCCGCGACGACGGTGGACTACCGGGCCGTGGACAAGGCCGGCAACACCTCCGCCACCGGCACCGTGCAGGTGCCGGCGGGTCAGGCGCCGGTGAACGTGGCCCGCACGGCCACCGCGTCCGCGTCCTACACCCCGGGCTGGGTCACCGCCGACAACATCAACGACGGCGTGCAGCCCACCGGTCCGGTCGGGCCGAACACCGACGTGTGGAACACCTGGCCGCAGGTCGGCGAGCAGTGGATCCAGCTGGACTGGGCCGCGCCCGTCACCGTCGACCGCTCCCGCATCTGGTTCAGCCAGGACCTCGACGACTCCGGCGCCGGAGTGGCCCCGCCGAAGACCTGGAAGCTGCAGTACTGGACCGACGCGGGCACCTGGGCCGACGTCGAGCAGCCCACCGCCTACGGCACCTCCGCGACCGAGTGGAACACCGTGACCTTCAAGAAGGTCACGACCACGAAGCTGCGGGCCCTGCTCACCGCGAGCGGGACCGAGGAGGGCAAGGGCGCGCCCGGCGTGCAGGAGTGGGAGGTGTACGACGTGCCGGGTGCCGCGACGCCGCAGTTCGACGTCGAGGTGCAGGCCAAGACCCAGTGCATCGCCGGCACCGCCTACGTCTCCGTCAACGCCCGCAACGCCGACGACCAGACGCTCACCATCGAGCTGGTCACGCCGTACGGGTCGCGGACGGTCACCGGCGTCGCCCCGGGCAAGACCGCCTACCAGTCGTTCAACGCCCGCACCGCCTCGGTGCCGGCCGGCAGCGCCACGGTGAAGGTCACGGGCCCCGGCGGGTCCATGGAGATCAAGGCCCCCTACACCGCCTCCACCTGTTAGGACGGCTCAGTTGAAATCCCTCCGCCTCGCGGCGGTGGCGGGGCTTGTGCTGGCCGGGCTGCTCGTCAGCCCGGCCGGCCAGGCCCAGGCCGCCGATTCGCTAGCTGCTGATGCGACCTCGTACACCTTCACCCACCAGGGCAACCCCATCCTCGCGGACGGCAGCTACTACTCGGCCGACCCGGCCCCGCTGGTGGCCGGCGACGACCTCTACATCTACACCGGCCACGACCAGGCCGGCCCCACCACCAACGACTTCCAGATGAACGAGTGGGGCGCGTTGCGCACGAGTGACGTCCAGAGTGGACAGTGGACGCACTACCCGTCGCTGGCCCGCCCGGAGACGCTGTTCGCCTGGGCCACGGCCGGCCGCGCCTACGCCGGCCAGGTGGTCCAGGGCCCCGACGGGCGCTACTACTGGTACCTGCCCGTGAGCGAGCGCACCAGCACCGCCGCGGACAAGTTCGCGATCGGCCTGGCCGTGTCCGGCAGCCCGACCGGGCCGTGGACCGACTACATCGGGGGCCCGCTGATCTCCCAGCGGGTGCCGACGACGAACGACATCCAGAACATCGACCCGACCATCCTCGTCGAGAACGGTCACGTCTACGTCTACTGGGGCACCTTCGGCCAGCTGCGGATGCTCGAGTACGCCGCGGACATGAAGACGCCGGTCGGCACCCAGAAGACGGTCACCGGGCTCACCGGGTTCTTCGAGGCGCCCTGGCTCTTCGCGCGCAACGGCACGTACTACCTGGCCTACGCGGGCAACAACGCCGGCCCGACCTCGTCGTGCACCCCGGCGAACTACCACGCGTGCATCGCGTACGCGACCTCGGCGTCGCCGTCGGGGCCGTGGACCTACCGCGGCACGGTGCTCGCGCCGGTGTCGTCGACGACGAGCCACCCGGGCATCATCGAGTACAAGGGCCAGTGGTACATCACCTACCACACCGCCGACGCCGTGGGTGGCGGGCACTTCCGCCGCTCGGTCGCCATCGACAAGGTGGAGTGGGACGACACCCAGTCCCCGCCGCGGATGAAGATGGTCGTCCAGACGCCGGTGAAGCAGCGCGACCGCACCCCGCGGGCGAACATCGCCCAGGAGGCCAAGGTCACCGTCTCCAACGACCCGGTGCCGACGCAGTACTGGGTGAAGGCGCTCAACGACGAGATCGTGCGCGCCAACCCGCTCCCGCCGGACATGTGGGGCACCTGGACCGGGAACAACCCGGCGCAGCAGTGGGTGCAGTACACGTGGGACTCCCCGATGCGGATCGCGGGCTCGCAGATCGACTTCTGGAACGACCAGCCCCAGGGCAGCGGCGTCGGCGTCGCGGCCCCGGCCCGGTGGAAGATCCAGTACTGGAACCTCGCCACCGGGCAGTGGGCCGACGTGCCGAACCCGAGCGGCTACCCGACCGCGACCGCGGGCTTGCAGAACACCACGTTCGACCCGGTCACCACCACGCAGGTGCGGGCCGTCTTCGACGCCTCGACCAACGGCAGCACCTACTCGGCCGTCGCCGTGGAGGAGTGGAAGGTGCTCGCGGCCCAGCCGGCCTCGGTCACCGCCCCGGCCATCACCGTCGAGGTCGGCGAGACCGAGCTGCCCGGGACGGTTCCGGTGACGTTCGGCGCGGAGACGCTCCAGATCCCGGTCTACTGGGACCCGGTCACCGCCGACGCGCCGGGGCAGTTCACCGTCAAGGGCTCGGTCCTGGGCTATGCCGCCGGCCAGGTCACCGCGGCGGTCACGGTGATCTCGCCCGGCGACACCGCCGGAGACGTGACGGCCCCGACGGTGACGCTCACCCCGAGCGGCAGCGCGGGCACGGGCGGCTGGTTCCGCTCGGCGGTCAAGGTGCGCGTGGCGGCCGTGGACGACCGCGGCGGGCGGATGACGATCAGGTCCACGGTGGACAGTCAGGCGGCGGTGTCGGTCTCGCCGGTGCGCTACGCCGACGTGAACGTCTCCGGTGACGGCCAGCACACGGTGAGCGCCACGGCCACCGACCGGGCCGGGAACACCTCGGCCCCGGCATCGCTGGCGGTGCGGATCGACGCGACCGCGCCGGTGAGCACCGCGACGGTCACCGGACGGAGCGTTGCCGTGAGCGCGGCCGACGCCACCTCCGGCATCGCCCGCATCGAGTACGCCGTCGACACGGGGGCCTGGGTCACGTACACGGGACCGGTCTCCGCGCCCGACTCGAACAAGCACACGGTGTCGTTCCGGGCGCTGGACAACGCCGGGAACGTGGAGACCGCGAAGACGGCCACGATCGCGGCCGACCTGTCCGGGCCGCTGTCCGGCAACGTCGGGCCGATCGCGACCCCGACGGCGTCGTACACGGCGTCCTGGAACAGCGTCACCGCGCTCAACGACAACGCGGACCCGGCGAACCCGGCCCAGGCCCAGATCTGGGGCACCTGGTCCGGCAGCCGCCCGGCGACGCAGTGGGTGCAGTACGACTGGGCGCGCCCGATCCGCCTCACCGGCGCCGAACTCAAGTTCTGGAAGGACTCCAACCGCGGCACCGGCGACGGCGTGGCCGAGCCGGACGGCTGGAAGCTCCAATACTGGGATGGGACCGCCTGGCAGGACATCACCGCCACCTACGGCACCTCGACGACGGCTTTCAACACCGTCACCTTCACCCCGGTCGTCACCTCCCGGCTGCGGGCGACCGTCAGCGCGAACGGCAACGGCACGACCTACTCGGCGGTCGCGATCACCGAGTGGCGGGTCTTCGCCGACGACCCCGGCACCCAGCCCGTCGCGCCGGTCACGGTGACCGTCCAGCCCCGGTGCATCGCCGGCAAGGCGTACCTCGCCGTGCAGGCGCACAACGACGGCGGCGCGGCGCTCGACCTGGCCGTCGAGACCGCCTACGGCGACCGCTCGTTCGCGGCCGTCGCGCCCGGCGCCAACGCCTACCAGTCCTTCCCGGTCCGGGCCACGACCATGCCGGCCGGCACGGTCACCGTCCGCGTCACCGGCACCGCCCCCATCACCGCCGACTACGGCACCCTCACCTGTTAGGAGCAGCATGAACGCACGCGCCCGACTCCACGTGGCCACTTGGGCCGCGGTGCTGGCCGGAAGCGCCGCCTTCGCGGGCGTCGCCTCGGCCGACCCGGGAGACTCCAGCGACGTCCAGGTCACCGTCGACATCCCCGCGATCCACCAGCCCGGCGTGCTCGCGCTGAGCGTCGCCGGCAACGCGGTGACCCTGGCCGAGAACGGCTCCACCGCCCTCGTGCGGCAGTTCACCGGCACCCTGCCGACGGTCCGGGTCACCGACACCCGCACCGGCGACGAGATCCCGGCCGGGGCGAGCTGGGCGGTCCTGGGCACGTCCAGCGCCTTCACCGGCACCGCGGGGCAGCCCGCGATCACCGCCGACCACCTCGGCTGGAAGCCGCGGCTGATCGACGGCGGCGAGACCGGCCAGGTCGCGGAGGGCGAGGAGGTCGTGACCGTCCTCGACGACCCGACCCAGCCCGGCAACAACGTCGGCCTCAAGGACCAGGAGCTGCTGGTCTCGACGTACGACTCGGCGGCGGTCGCCGGGGGCGCGTACGACGTGAACGCCGACCTGTTCCTGCGCACCCCCGCCGACGTCGCGGCCGGTTCCTACCACGCGACCCTGACCATCTCCCTGTTCGAGTAGATGTCCCGTCTTCTGGCCCGGACCGCGGTGGTGCTCGCCGCGGTCCTGGCCGTCCCCCTGGTGCCGATCCCCGCGCTCGCCGACCCGGGCACGATGACCTGGACCGTCCAGCCCGCCGACGCCGGCGGGCCGGACGGCCGGCGGTGGGTCGAGCGAACCCTGGACCCGGGCCAGGCCGTCACCGAGCACATGGCCGTGCGCAACCTCGGCAAGACCTCCGCGGTCTTCGCGCTGTCGGCCGCCGACGGCTACCTCACGGACAAGGGCCGCTTCAACATGCTGCCCGCCGACCAGCCCTCGAAGGACGGCGGCACCTGGATCACGGTGCAGAAGAGCGTCACCGTCGGGCCGAACGAGACCAAGGTGGTGCCGTTCACCGTCACGGTGCCGCGCGACGCCGCCCCCGGCGACCACCCGGCGGGCATCGCGGCGTCGGTGCTCAGCGACTCCGGCACGGTCGCGGTCGACAGCCGCGTCGGCTTCCGGGTGATGCTGCGCACCAGCGGCACGGTCCGGGCCGCGCTCGGCGGGCACGGGCTGGACGCGAGCTTCGAGCGCTCCTGGAACCCGTTCACGCCCGGCTCGGTCCGCGTCACCTACACCGTGGCGAACGCGGGCAACGTGCGGGTCGACGCCCGCGCCGGCACCTCCGTCGCCGAGCTCTTCGGCGCGCGGCACAGCACGGCCGGGGTGCAGGCGGGGGAGCTGCTGCCCGGCGGGAGCCGGGAGGCCGAGGCCCGGGTGCGCGGCGTCTGGGGCCTGTTCCGGGTGACGACCACGGTCGAGCTGACCCCGCAGGTCATCGGCGAGGCCGGGCCGGGCGCGCAGGTGGTGCCGTCCACGGTCGCGGTGTCGGCGTGGGTGGTGCCGTGGCCGCAGCTGCTGCTCGTGGCGCTGCTCGTCGCCCTGTTCTTCGTCCTGCGCTGGGTGCGCCGCCGTCGTCGTTCCCGCCTCGCCGCGCTGCTCGCCGCCGCTCGGGAAGAAGGAATTGTTAGCGCTAACAACGCAAATCTGAGCACGTCAAAATGATTGTTGACCTACGTCGGAGTTAGCGCTAACAATCGATCCATGGCCAATCGACGTCAGTTTCTGCAGGCCTCCGCGCTCGGTGCCGCCACCGTCGCCGGCGGGGGCCTGCTCATGCCCGAATCCGCTCTTGCCGCCCCCGTTGCCGCCGCCACCGTCCCGCCCCAGCCCGGGCCGGGCGGCACCGCCCCCGTCCGCCCGTTCCAGCTCGGCGAGGTCCGGCTGGGCAGCGGGCTCTTCCAGGAGAAGCGCGACCGCACCAAGGCGTTCCTGCGCGCCTTCGACGAGCGCCGGTTCCTGGTGCTGTTCAACAACCAGGCGGGCCGGCCGAACCCGTCGGGCGTCTCGGTGCCCGGCGGCTGGGAGGACGGCGGGCTGCTGAGCGGCCACTGGGCCGGGCACTACATGACCTCGCTCGCGCAGGCCTACGCCGACCAGGGCGAGGCCGTCTACAAGACCAAGCTCGACTGGATGGTCGGGGAGCTGGCCGCGTGCCAGGCCGCCATCACCGCGCGGATGGGCGGCAGCCCGGGCGGCGGCGGGGAGCAGCCCGCGCCGCAGATCGGCCGGGTGCAGGGCCGGTTCGGCAACGCGCTCAAGCTCAACGGCACGAGCAAGGCGCAGTACTGCACCCTGCCCCAGGAGGCGATCAACCAGCTCACCGACTTCACCATCGCGACCTGGATCAACCTCGCCTCCACGGCGAGCTGGACGCGGCTGTTCGACTTCGGCCAGAGCACGACCGTGAACATGTTCCTGACCCCGCGGGCGGGCGTGACCGGCAACGTGCCGCGCTTCGCCATCACCGTCGGCGGCTCCGGCCAGGAGCAGCAGATCAACGGCAGCGCGGCGCTGCCCACCAACCAGTGGGTGCACATCGCGGTGACGCTGTCGGGCAAGACCGGCACGATGTACGTCAACGCGCAGCCGGTCGGCACCAACACCAACATGACGCTCAACCCGTCCAACCTCGGCAACCCCGGCAACCGGTGGATCGGGCGGTCGGCCTACGGCGACCCGTTCCTGGACGCCACCGTCGACGAGTTCCACATCTTCGACCGGGCGCTGACCCAGACCGAGCTGCTGTCCATGCTGGACTCCCCGGCCGGGAGCACCGGCGGGGGCAACATCGCGTGGTACAAGTTCGACGAGACCGACGGCAGCGCGCTCAAGGACGGCTCGCCCAACGGCCGTGACGCCGGCATCGTGGCCGCCTCGACGGCCGGGGCCGCGGACTGGATCCCGACGTTCCCGGGCTACCTCGGCGCCATCCCGGAGGACGCGGTGCTGCGCCTCGGCCCGCCCCGCTGGGCCGTCTACGGCGGCAACGCCGAGACGAACACGTGGGCGCCCTGGTACACCCAGCACAAGATCATGCGCGGGCTGCTGGACGCGTACTACCACACCGGCAACGCCCAGGCCCTCCAGGTCGTCACGAAGATGGCGGACTGGGCCCACCTCGCGCTCACCATCGGGGACAAGAACCACCCCGGCTACACCGGCCCGCTGACCCGCGACGACCTCAACTACATGTGGGACCTCTACATCGGCGGCGAGTTCGGCGGCGCCAACGAGGTCTTCCCGGAGATCGCCCAGCTCACCGGCGACCCGAAGCACCTCGACACCGCCAAGTGCTTCGACAACCGCGAGTCGCTCTTCGGCGCGTGCGTCGAGAACCGCGACATCCTCGTCGTCACGCCGCAGAACCGGCCGGGCCGCCGCCGCGCCGAGCGCCTGCACGCCAACACGCACGTGCCGCAGTTCATCGGCTACATGCGCATCTTCGAGCAGGGCGGCGGCCAGGAGTACTTCACCGCGGCCAAGAACTTCTACGGCATGGTCGTGCCGCACCGCATGTTCGCCCACGGCGGCACGGGCGGCAACTACCCCGGCTCCAACAACAACCTCGAGCTGTTCCAGAACCGCGACGACATCGCCAACTCGGTGCCGACCAGCGGCGCGGAGACCTGCACCACGTACAACGTCATGAAGCTGGCCCGCAACCTCTTCCTGCACGAGCACGACCCGGCGTACATGGACTACTACGAGCGCGCCCTCGTCAACATGATCCCGGGCTCGCGGGCCGACACCGACTCGACCTCCGACCCGCGGGTGACCTACTTCCAGCCCCTCGCGGCCGGCACCGTGCGCAGCTACGGCAACACCGGCACCTGCTGCGGCGGCACCGGGCTGGAGAACCACACCAAGTACCAGGAGACCGTCTACCTCAAGTCCGACGACGGCGGCACCCTGTGGGTGAACCTCTACCTGCCCTCGACCCTGACGTGGGCCGAGAAGGGCTTCACGATCACGCAGGCGACGTCGTACCCGCGCGAGGACCGCACGAAGCTCACGGTGAACGGGTCCGGGCCGCTGGACGTCAAGCTGCGGGTGCCAGGCTGGGTCCAGCGCGGCTTCACGGTGACCCTCAACGGCACCGCGCAGAACCTGAACGCGCAGCCGGGCTCGTACGTGACGCTGAGCCGCACCTGGAGCCCCGGGGACGTGGTCGAGATCCGGATGCCGTTCAGCGTCCGCGTCGAGCGGGCCATCGACCGGCCCGACACCCAGGCGCTCTTCTGGGGGCCGGTGCTGCTGCAGATCCTCGGCAACCCGGGCAGCGGGGCCTGGCGGGAGCTGTCGCTCTACAAGCACCTCAAGCGCGACGGCGACTACACGCGCGCGGCGGTCACGGCCGGGGCGGTCACGGCGGCCGGGGACCAGACGTTCGCCGCGGGCGGGTTCTCGTTGCGGCCGTACTACATCAGCGACAGCCAGGCCGCGTCCTCCTACTTCCGCCGGGTCGAGCCGACGATCGTCTTCGGCTCCATCGACACCGGGGTGCCGAACCGGAAGCGCAACGACGGGCTGCCGAACTACGACGTGCCCGTCTCCGGCGTCACGTCCCCCGGCACCGACGGCCCGACGTTCCTCGACCTGCTGTGGGACCAGGCCCCGTTCGCCACGCACACCCAGTTCGTCGCGGCGGTCACCACCCTGGCGGGCTCGCTGCTCTCCGCGGCCGAGAAGGACGCGGTGGTCGCGGCGGCGAACGCGGCCCGCCAGGAGCTCGCCACCGGGCCGGAGCTCACCGTCGCGGTCGAGGCGCGCACCCAGCGCATCGGCGGGACCGTCTACGTCTCGGTCAACGCGCGCAACGACGACAGCGTGCCCCTCACCATCGAGCTGGTCACGCCGTACGGCTCGCGCACGGTCGAGGGCGTGGCCCCCGGCAAGTCGGCCTACCAGGCGTTCAACTCCCGCGCCGCGTCCGTCCCGGCCGGCACCGTGACGGTCCGAGCGACCGGCGTGGTCGGCGGGCAGACGGTGACGGCGGAGTTCGAGGCGTCGTACAGCTGATGTAATTTTCGCGCCCCGGGACACCTTCGGCTGGTGTCCCGGGGTGCGGCTTAAGGCTCCGAAAAGCTTTCGCTAAAAGTGGCCTCGGTTGCACCGAAAAGGTTTTCGGAGAACATTGTGCGTCCATGACCCCCGTCAATATCCGCGCGCGCCGGCTGTGGCTGGCGCCGATGGTCGCGCTGGCCGTGATCGCCGGCGTGCTCGTCGCCCTGCAGACGCGCCCGGCCGCCGCCGCCACGAAGTCCGTCTACATCCCCGCCCGCTGGACCCAGACCGGCGAGGTGCCGTGGGCCCAGAACCGCACCAAGGAGTCGAACAACTTCATCCTGCTGTGGGGCGAGAAGTCGGGCACCACGCCGACCTCGGCGCCCTCGCCGTACAACTTCGACCCGAACAGCGTCATCACGCAGCTGGAGAACCTGTACTCGTTCTACGTGAACACGATGCAGTTCACGCCGGAGCAGGGGCTGCTCGCGCAGTACAAAATCATCGTCATCATCACGAACACATGGAACCGCACGGAGCTGAATGCCTGGGCCACCGGCGGTTCCGTGGACGGCAAGGTCGGTGTCATCAACATCGATCCCAAGGCCGCGCTGCCGGGCTCCTGGGGCCTCGCGCACGAGCTCGGGCACGTGTTCCAGAACTACACGTTCCTGGGCCGCTCGGGCTACGGCTTCACCGACGCGAGCGCGGGCACGTTCTGGGAGACCAGCGCGGAGTTCATGGCCATGCAGGCGCTGCCCACCACCGCCGCCGGTGACCTGAGCCGCTGGCTGCGCTCGGAGAACCTCTACTACAGCTCCAGCCGCCACCACTACGGCAACTGGATGCTGATGCAGTACATCAAGGACCGCGACGGGCTCGCGATGTTCAACCGCATCTGGAACGAGGCGAAGAGCAACGAGCATCCGCTGGAGACGTACCGCCGCATCACCGGCATCACCCAGGCCGAGCTGAACCGGCGCGTCGGGGAGTACGCGACGCGCACGGTGACGTACGACTTCGGCAACAGGTCCACGCTGATGCCGTTCATCACCAACGTCTACGGCGCGGGCTTCCTCAACAACGCGTACAACGGCGGCAACGTGGAGGCGGTCGACGCCTCGCTCGGGCACTTCCGCATCAACGCCCGCGTCGCCCCGTCGGACTACGGCTTCAACAAGATCAAGCTCGTCCCCGCCACCGACGGCGGCCTGGTGAAGCTGCGCCTGCGCGGGCACGCCGAGACGGGCGCGACCGGCTGGACGTTCGGGCTCGTCGCGGTGAAGAACGGCGTGCCGCGGTACTCGGCGCTCACCACCGGCACCGACGGGCAGGTCGACTTCCAGCTGCAGTCCGGCGAGAAGGAGGTGTGGCTGGTCGTCACCGCGACCCCGAACGCGGTGCCGCACTACGCCTTCCTGGACGGTTACAACAAGGCGCGGCGCTTCCCGTACGAGTTCCGCGTCTCCGGCGCCACCCCGTCGGGCTTCGAGCCCGGCTACGTGAAGCCGGCCGCGACGAACGGCGGCCACTGGCACGCCAACGGCGGCGGCTGGGTCGCGGCGAACGCGAGCGTGGCGTCGACCGCCTACGTCGGCCCGAAGGCCGCGGTGTACGCCGGCACCGTGACCGGCAACGCCCGCATCGAAGGCCTCGGCTGGGTCAACGGCGGCACGGTCGGCGGCAACGCGATCGTCAAGGACAACGCGCTGATCCAGGCGGGCGCGAACCTCTCGGGCAACATCGTGGTCGGCGGCGACGCCGAGTTCGCGATCGCGTGCGGCTCCGGGACGTACCTCGCCTTCAACCCGGACCGCAAGTGCGACGGCGGCGGTGGCGAGACGGACGTCAACCCGTCCTTCACCGGGTTCTCCTCCGCCGACCTCGCGATCGGCGGCGGCACGACGACACCCCCTCCGACCGGCGGCGTCAACGTGGCTCCGCAGGCGGCCCCGTCGGCCTCCTACACGTCGTCGTGGGAGTCGGTGAACGCCATCAACGACAACATCGACCCGCCCTCGTCGAACGACACCGTGAACCCGCGCTGGGGCACCTGGCCGAACAGCGGGCAGCAGTGGGCGGAGCTGCAGTGGTCGTCGGCCCAGTCGCTGAACAAGGCGCAGGTGTACCTGTTCGACGACAACCAGGGCATCGACCTGCCGTCGAGCTGGAAGCTGCAGTACTGGAACGGCAGCGCCTACGTGGACGTGCCGGGCGCGTCGGGCTACACGACCAACGCGAACGCGTACAACACCGTCACCTTCACCACGGTGAGCACGACGAGGCTGCGGGTCCTGCTGCAGTCCAACGGCACCAACTCGGTCGGCCTCCTGGAGGTCAAGGCCTTCACCGCGTAGCCGGTCCGGGTGGCGGGACGGCCACGTGCCGCCCCCGCCACCCGGCCACCGTGCGGCAGTCCTACGCCGCGCGGCCGGGCGTCATGAGGAGGCGTCGAGCTCGTGGCGGGCCGAGAGGATGTGGGTGCGCATGGCGGACTCGGCCCAGGGGACGTCGTGGGCGCGGATCGCCGACAGGATCTCGCGGTGCTGCTGCAGGCTGATCCGCAGGCGTTCGGGGGAGTAGCCCAGGAACGTGCGCAGCACCACCGGGACCTGGATCAGGCCGCGGATCATGCCCGGCAGCAGCGAGTTGGCCGAGGACTCGTGGACGAGGGCGTGGAAGCGGTCGTTCAGGCCGGCCACGCGCTGGATGTCGGTCGGCTCGGCGGCCGCCTCGTCCATGTCGTCGCACAGCGCCGCCATCGCGGTGCGCTGGGTGTCCGTGGCGTGCTGGGCGGCCAGGGCCGCGGCGTGGCCCTCCAGCAGGGCGCGGACCGAGAACAGCTCGTCGAGCTGCGCGCGGGTCCACGTGCGCACGTAGGCGCCGCGGTTGGGGAAGACCTCGATCAGGCCCTCCGAGTGCAGGCGGCGGATCGCCTCGCGGACGGGGGTGCGCGAGACCGACAGGTGCCCGGCGAGCTCGACCTCGGCCAGCTGCGCGCCCGGCGGGTAGGTGCCGTCCAGGATGCCCTTGCGCAGCGTGGCGTAGGCGTGTTCGACCGCGTTCACGACTCGGTTGCCGCCTCCGGTTGAGGGAATGGGTCGGTGCGGCCCAGCAGCGCCGGGACCTGCCTGCCGAGGGTACGTTCCACGAGCGCGCTCGCGTGCAGCAGGCCGGGCACGGAGAGCCCGGTCTCGTAGCCGTCGCGGTGCAGGGCCCAGGCCAGGTCCTCGGTGGCGATGTTGCCCGTCGCGCGCGGGGCGAAGGGGCAGCCGCCGATCCCGCCGCTGCTCGCGTCCAGGGCCACGGCCCCGGCGGCCAGGGCCGCGTAGGCGTTGGCGTAGCCGCTGTTGCGGGTGTTGTGGAAGTGGCAGCGCACCGGCAGCGCGGTCACGTCGCGCACGGCGCCGACCAGCGCGGTGACCCGGCCGGGGGGTCGCGACGCCGATGGTGTCGGCCAGGCAGACCTCGTCGGCCTCGAACGAGCCGACCAGCTCCAGCACGCGGCCGGGGTCGACCTCGCCCTCGAAGGGGCAGCCCCACGAGGCGCCGATCGTGAGGGTCACCCGCATGCCGAGGTCGTGGGCCTGGGCGGCCAGGCGCTGGTAGGAGGCCACGGCGTCGGCCACGGCCATGCCCTGGTTGCGCCGGGAGAAGGTGTCGGTCGCGACCATGACCAGGTTGACCTCGGGGACACCCGCGGCCGCGGCCCGGCGCAGGCCGCGCTCGTTGAAGACCAGCGCGCTGACGGTGACGTCCGGCAGGTCGAGGCCCGCGAGGACCTCCTCGGCGTCCGCGAGCTGGGGGACGCGGTCGGGCCGCACGAAGCTGGTGACCTCGATGCGCCGGGCACCCGCGGCGGCCAGGCGCCGGACGAACTCGATCTTCTCGGCGGTCGGTACCGTCACCGCTTCGTTCTGCAGACCGTCGCGCGGTCCCACCTCGACGATGTCGATACGCATCTCAGATCACCCCCGCCGAGCGCAGCCGCGCCGTCTGCTCGGCGTCGAGGCCGAGGATCTTGCCCAACACCTCGTCGTTGTGCTCACCGAGCTGCGGGCCCGTGTGCCGCACCGCGCCCGGCGTCTCGCTCAGCCGCGGCATGACGTTCTGCATCGGCACGTCGCCGAGGCCCGGCGCGGCCATGCGCACGATCGCCTGCCTGGCCGCGTAGTGCGGGTCGGCGAGCATGTCGCGAGCCTTGTAGATGCGCCCGGCCGGCACGCCGGCGGCGTCGAGGCGGTGCAGCAGGTCTGCCGCCGGTACCGTCGCCGACCAGTCGGCGATCATCCCGTCGATCAGGTCCATGTTGCGCCCGCGGGCGTCGTGGGTGGCGAAGCGCTCGTCCTCGGCGAGGTCGGGCCGGCCCATGACCTCGGTCAGCCGGCGGAACACGCCGTCCTGGTTGGCCGCGATGAGCACGCTCTCGCCGTCGCTGGTCGGAAACACGTTGCTGGGGGAGATGTTCGGCAGCACCGCGCCCGTGCGCTCGCGCTGGTAGCCGGCCAGCTCCCACTCCGGCAGCAGCGACTCCATCATCGCGAGCACGGCCTCGTAGATGGCCGCGTCCACGACCTGGCCGCGGCCGGTGCGGCGGCGGGTGTGCAGGGCGACGAGCGTGCCCAGCGCGGCGAAGACGGCGGCGAGCGAGTCGCCGAGGGAGATGCCGGAGCGGGCGGGCGGGCGGTCGGGGTCGCCGATGACGTAGCGGATGCCGCCCATCGCCTCGCCGATCGAGCCGAAGCCGGCGCGGCTGGAGTACGGCCCGGTCTGGCCGTAGCCGCTGACCCGGGTGATGACCAGGCGCGGGTTGAGCTCCCACAGCGCCTCGGGGGAGAGCCCCCAGCGCTCCAGCGTGCCCGGGCGGAAGTTCTCGATGAGCACGTCGGCCTCGGCGAGCAGCCGGCGCACCAGGTCCTGCCCCTCGGCGCCGCGCAGGTTGACGGTCACCGACTTCTTGTTCCGGGCGACGATCGGCCACCACAGCGACATGCCGTGCGGCTTCTCCCGGCCCCACTGGCGCATCGGGTCGCCCGCGCGTGGGTCCTCGATCTTGATGACCTCGGCCCCGAAGTCGCCCAGGAGCTGCCCGCAGAACGGCCCGGCCAGCAGCTGACCCATCTCGACCACGCGCAGATCGGCCAGGGGGAGTTCGGTGTCGGTCGTCATGTTCCCTCCAGGTCTCGTAATTGTATGCAACTTAGGTGTCGTTCGGCGGAAAGGCAACAGGGCGTGGTGCATACAAGATGGCCGTTCGGGTGGGTTCCTCTACCGGGTTGACCGTGACCCTTGACACCTCTCGCGCGGTGGACCTACGTTCCATTGCGTACAACGACGCCACGAAGCGGACCCGCGCCCACCCCGAGCGACCGCCGCGTGAAGGCCATATTGCATACACAACGCACCCCCCGCCCCCCGAGGAGTGGCACCTTGATCAGACTTCCCGCCGTCGCGGCCCTAGGCGCCGCGCTGTTGCTCACGGTCGCCGCCTGCGGCGACAACTCGTCGGCCGGCGAGTCCCCGGGCCCGGTCAACGACACCTACACCCAGCAGGCCGCCGACCTGATCAAGGCCGGCACCGGCGGGCTGCTGTACTTCGAGGGCGCCGAGAAGGACATCACCCTCGACAAGATCAAGGTCTACAAGGACTGGTCCGGCCCGACGAAGTCGGTCAAGCCGGTGGCCGGCGCGAAGGTCGACATCATCGTGTGCAAGGTCGGCACCTCCTGCGAGGAGGTCGGCAAGAAGGCCGCCTCGATCGCCCAGTCACTCGGCTGGACCACCAAGATCCTCGACGGTCAGGGCGCGCCGGAGGGCTTCCAGAAGGCCTTCTCGACCGCCGCCGCCGACAAGCCCAGCGCGGTCATCACCGTGGCCATCCCGGAGAACCAGGTCGCCGACGGCCTCGCCGAGATGAAGCAGCAGAAGATCCCGACGGTCGGCATCTCCGCGGTCAAGGAGGGCGGCGCCGTCGGCTTCGACGCGAACGTCTCCAGCCGCGAGACCTTCCAGTCGGTGCTCGAGGTGACCAAGGCGATCGCCGAGAGCAAGGGCACCGCGAAGGCCGTGTTCCTCTGGGACGTCGGCTACCCGCACCTGGTCGAGGCGCTCAACACCAGCAAGCAGGTCTTCGCCGGGTGCACCGGCTGCAAGCTGCTCGAGGTGCGCGAGCGCACCCTGGCGCAGGCGACCGACCCGATCGAGATGCAGAACATCACGACGTCGCTGATCCAGAAGTACGGCAACGACCTGCAGTACATCTTCACGCCCTACGGCAACGGCGTGGAGTCCATCATCGCCGCCCTGAAGGCCGCGGGCCGCACCGACGTCAAGGTGATGTCGAAGAACGCCGAGCCCGAGCGCCTGGGCAGCGTCGCCAAGGGTGACCAGTTCGCCGACTTCGGGGCCGTGCGCGGCTGGAACGCCTACGCCGCGGTCGACCAGGTCGTGCGCCTGCTGGCCGGCCAGCAGCCGCTGCCCGACGCCGAGCAGGGCATCCCGGCGACCGTGTTCGACAAGTCGAACGCGCCCAAGGACGGCAAGGTCAACTGGGACTCGTACGTCAACTACGCGGAGCGGTACACGCAGATGTGGAGCAGCGCGCAATGAGCGGTCCGAAGCGAAGCGGAGGGGCCGCTCACCAGGGGCACAGGGCGTTCTCGTGCCTCGCGCCGTCGCCGGAGCTTGCGGAGGCGACGGCGTGAGCGGGCCGGTCCTTGAAGTTGTCGGCGTGTCGAAGTCCTACGGGCGCGTGCGTGCCGTGTCGGACGTGTCCTTCGAGGTGCAGCCGGGCGAGATCCTCGGCGTCGTCGGCGACAACGGGGCCGGCAAGTCCACGCTCATGAACATGGTGAGCGGGGCGATCGCGCCGGACAGCGGGCACCTGCGGGTGGCGGGCGAGCAGCTCGCCCCGCACACCATCGGCCGGGCCCGCGCCGCCGGCATCGAGATGATCTACCAGGACCTCGGGCTCAGCGACAACCTCAGCGTCGTGGAGAACGTGTTCCTGGGCCGCGAGTGGACCGGCACCGTCCCCGGACTGCCGGTATTGCGCAAGAAGGCCATGCGCGCCCGCACGCAGACCGTCCTGGAGAGCCTCGGCATCGACCTGCACGACATGAACGTGCTCGTCGAGGGGCTCTCCGGCGGCCAGCGGCAGATGGTCGCCATCGCCCGGGCGCTCGTCGCCGCCGGCGAGCCCCGGGTCATGGTCATGGACGAGCCGACCGCGGCCCTGGGCACCACCGAGTCCCGGGCGGTCAACGACCTGATCGTGCGGCTGCGCGACCGCGGGTACGCCGTGGTCGTCATCAGCCACCGCATCCCCGAGCTGCTCGAGCTCGCCGACCGGCTGCTGGTGATGAAGGGCGGCCGGCAGGTCCACCACGGCCCGACCAGCGAGCTGGACGTCGAGCGGTGCGTGCAGCTCATCGTGCAGGGCTCCGCCGCGCTGGAGAGGAACGCCGCGTAATGTCCACCAATCTCGCGCCGCCGCCGGTCGTCGTTCGCCAGAGCGCCGACCGGTCCCGGCAGAGCTCGTCGGAGTGGTTCGTCGGCGCCGTGAGCAAGTTCGGGCTCATCGGCCTGCTCGTGCTCGTCATCGCCGTGTTCTCGATCCTGAGCCCGGAGACGTACTTCACCACCACGAACTTCCGCCTGATCCTGGTCAACCAGACGGTCACCGTCATCGTGGCCCTGGCCGCGACCCTGCCGCTGCTGGCCCACTACCTCGACGCCTCCGTCGGCCCGATGCTGGGCCTGGCCCAGGGGCTCGCGGTGTGGCTGATCGCGGTCAAGGGCGTGCCGATCTGGCTCGCCGCCCTCGTGGTCCTCGCGGCCGCGGTGGTCGTCGGGGTGCTCAACACCGTGCTGGTGCTGCGCTTCGGGATGCAGTCCATCATCGCCACCCTGGCCACCGGCAGCGTGCTCATGGGCCTGCTCTACATGATCACCGGCGGCCGGGTCATCTTCCAGGACGTCCCGGAGAGCTTCACCGCGATCGCCCGCGGCGACCTGCTGGGCGTGCCGCTGCCGCTGATCTACCTCGTGGTCGTGATCCTGGTGCTCGAGTTCGTGGTCGTCTGGACGCCGTTCGGGCAGCGGATGTACTCCATGGACGGCAACCTGCGCGGGGCCGCCCGGGCCGGGATCAACGTCAACGCGTACACCCTGCGCGCGTTCGTCGGCGCCGCGGTGCTGGCCGCGCTCGCCGGGCTCCTGCTGGCCTCCCGGATCGGCTCCGGGCAGCCGGCCGTCGGGCAGCAGTTCCTCCTGCCCGCCTTCGCCGCGGCCTTCCTCGGCGCGGCGGTGCTGCGCCCGGGCCGGGTCAACATGCTCGGCACCGTCATCGCCGCGTACTTCGTGAGCTTCACGATCGCCGGCCTGCAACACCTGGGCGCCGCGACCTGGATCGAGAGCGTCTTCAACGGCGTCGCCGTCATCGTGGGCGTCTCCGTCGCGGGCCTGGCCGTGCGCCGCCGCCGTCAGCTGGCCGTCCGGCACGTCGAACGGCTCGAAGCTTCGCAAGCAGACCCAGCACACCCGGAAAGTGGGACATCGTGAAGAACGACTTCTTCATCTTCGACAACGCCATCCACATGTACAAGCTCACCGAGGACAACTTCGACGAGTCGTACGGCGGCGGGCGGCAGCGGACCAACGCGCTGGTGGAGTACGCCAAGAAGTTCTCCGCGCCGGGCTACCCCTACGACGACATCTCCGACCGCGAGCTGTCCGTCGAGGACGCGTACCGCATCATGTTCGACGAGTCCGACACGGACATCGCGATGGCCCAGACGGTGCCCTCCCACGGCGGCTGGAAGCTCGGCTTCTCCCCGGCCGAGAACAACTACAAGCTCAAGGAGGCGTACCCGGACCGGGTGCTCTTCTGCGGCGGCGTCGACCCGATCACCCACGGCCGCTACGGCGCCAAGAAGGAGGCCGTCCGCCAGATCAAGGAGTGGGGCGCGGTCAGCTTCAAGTTCTACCAGGCCCACTCCGGCGGGGTCTCGTGGCGCATCGACGACCCCGACATGGCCTACCCCATCTGGGAGACCTGCCTCGAGAACGGGGTGACCAACGTGCAGTTCCACAAGGGACTCGCGTTCAACACCCAGCACATCATCGACCTGGCCCCGTACGACCTCGAGCGGGCGGCCCAGGACTTCCCCGAGATGAACTTCATCGTGCACCACCTCGGCGAGCCGTTCATCGACGAGACGATCAACATCGCCTCGCGCTACGAGAACATCCACCTCGCGCTGACGGCGTGGATCAACCAGTACCCGGTCGCGCCCCGCCCCGCGCTGCACGCGATCGGCAAGTGCCTGCTGCACGTCGGCGCCGACCGGCTGCTGTGGGGCTCGGAGGCGTTCGTCTGGCCGAAGGTGCAGGCCTACATCGACCTGTTCGCCGAGATGACGATGCCCGAGGACCTGCAGGAGGGCTACGGCTACCCGGAGCTGACCGACGAGATCAAGGCCAAGATCTTCGGCCTCAACTACGCGAAGATGATGGGCATCGACGTCGAGGCGAAGGTCCAGGAGTTGTACGGCAAGGGCGCCGCCGACTCCGCCAAGAAGGCGGTGCGCCGTGGACGTCGCTGAGGTCAACCGGGCGGCCGACCTCGCCCTCGAGGGCAAGGTCCGCCAGCTCGTCGAGGCCCACGGCGGCGGCATCACCGTCGAGGTGAACGACGAGGGCGACGCCCATATCAGTTTCAAGGGCCGCTGCCGGGCCTGCCCGTCGGCCCCGGTCACCATGGGCGCCCTGGTCCGCCCCGCCCTGCTGCAGGTCGAGGGCGTCCGCTCGGTCTCCCGCGAGGGCGGCGTGTCCCGCTTCGCCGAGGAGCGCATCGCCCGCATGTTCGGCATCAAGGAGGAGCAGCAGTCATGAGCGCCAACCTCGGCTACCAGCGGACCCGCCGCAGCGGCGGCCGCAAGCGGGACCCGTTCCTGCCCTACCAGGAGGAGTCCGCCGCCGCGGTGCCGTCGTCCACGGTGGTCAGCAAGGCGACCATCGCGCACGCGGCCGCGATCGCCGCCATCGAGGCCGCCGTCGCGCAGGCCGAGTCGATGGGGCTGCCCGTCACCGTGGCCGTGTGCGACGAGAGCGGCGTGCTCAAGGCCTTCCAGCGCATGGACGGCGCGCCCCTCGTCACCGTCCAGCTCGCCCAGGACAAGGCGTACACGTCGGTCGGCTTCGGGCTGTCCAGCGACGGATGGTACGACTTCATCAAGGACGACGGCCCGCTCGCCATGGGCGCCCCGGCCGGCATCGACCGCCTGGTGACCTTCGGCGGCGGCTTCCCGATCAAGGTCGACGGGGCGGTCGTCGGTGGCATCGGGGTCAGCGGCGGCCACTACACGCAGGACATGGAGGTCGCGCGGGCGGGCCTGGCGGTGCTCGGGTGACCGCCGCCGAGGTCGGCCTCGAGGTCACCGACGGCGTCGCGGTCATCACGCTCGACGCGCCCGGCCGGCGCAACGCCCTCACCCTCGACATGGCGCGCGAGCTCGGCGAGGTCGTCGCCCGCGTCGACGCGGACCCGGGCGTGCGGGCGGCGGTGGTGCGCGGCAACGGCGGGCACTTCTGCGCCGGCGCGCACCGGGCGCTGCTCGACGACGTGGCGCAGGACCCCGCCGACCCGCGCCGCTACGCCGACCTCGGCGTCGTGTACGACTCCTTCTACCGCCTCGGCCGCCTCGGCGTGCCGGTCGTCGCGGCCGTGCGGGGCGCCGCCGTCGGCGCGGGCGTGAACCTGCTGCTCGCCGCGGACGTGCGGGTCGTGGCCGAGCGGGCGCGCATCCTCGCCGGCTTCGGCGCCATCGGGCTGCACCCCGGCGGCGGGCACCTGCTGCTCGCCGCCGCGGCGCTCGGCGGCTCCGGCGCCGCCGCGCTCACGCTGCTCGGCCAGGAGCTCGACGGGCCGGCCGCGGTGCGCACCGGGCTGGCCTGGGCGTGCGTCGCCGACGACGAGGTCGACGCGCACGCCCTGGCCCTCGCCGCGGCCGCGCCCGCCGACCCCGAGCTGAGCCGGCGCATCACCGCCTCGTTCCGCCGCTCGGCCGGGCCGTCCGCGGTCGAGTGGGAGCAGGCGATGGAGGCCGAGCGCGCCTCGCAGATGTGGTCGCTGCGCCGGCGAGCCCAGCGGTGAGCGCCCCGCTGCACGGCGTCCGGGTGCTGGATCTGACCAGCACCTTCTCCGGGCCGTACTGCACCCTCCTGCTCGCCGACCTCGGCGCCGACGTGGTGAAGATCGAGACGCCCGGTGGGGACATCGCCCGGCACCTCGGCGCGACCACGGTCCCCGGCATGGCGGCCGTGTTCCTGAACATGAACCGCGGCAAGCGCAGCGTCGTGCTCGACCTCAAGTCGGAGGCGGGCCGCGCCGACTTCGCCCGGCTCGTGCCCACCGCCGACGTGCTCGTGCACAACATGCGCCCGGGCGCGGCCCGGCGGCTCGGGCTGTCCTACGAGGACTGCTCCGCGGCCCACGCCGGCCTGGTGTACTGCGCCATCCCCGGCTTCAGCGAGCAGAGCCCGGACGCGGACCGCCCCGCCTACGACGACATCATCCAGGGCGCCTCCGGCCTGGCCGCCCTGCAGAGCATCAACCAGGACGAGCCCGGATACGTCATCACCCCGGTCGCGGACAAGCTCGCCGGGATCACCGCCGCCGTGGCGATCCTCGCCGCGCTGCGCCACCGCGACGCCACCGGCCAGGGCCAGCGGGTCGAGGTGCCGATGCTCGACACCATGTTCGCCTTCGGCCTGCTGGAGCAGCTCGACGGCTGGACGTTCGAGCCGCCGGCCGGGCCGCCCGTGTACCCGCGCACGGCCGCGGCCAACCGGCGCCCGTACCGTACCCGCGACGGCCACCTCTGCGTGATGATCTACACCGAGCGGCAGTGGCGGCGCTTCCTGGACCGGGCCGGCCGCGGCGCCGTCCTCGCCGAGGAGCGCTTCGACACCGTCGGCAAGCGCATCGCCAACGCCGACGCGCTCTACGGCATCGTCGGCGAGATCATGCTGACCCGCACCACCGGCGAGTGGCTGAAGGTCCTCGACGAGCTCGACATCCCGTGCGCGCCCCTGGCCGGCTACGAGGAGCTGCTGCAGGACCCGGACCTCATCGCCCGCGGCGTCGTCTCGCTCGTCGAGCACCCGGCCGTCGGCACCGTGCGCACCATCGCCGCGCCGATGCGGTTCTCGGCGACGCCGACCGTCGCCTACCGCCCGCCCCCGACCCTGGGCGAGCACAACGACGAGATTCTGGGCAGGAGTACGTGAAACGCGCCGAGATCAGGGCGCGGCTGGACGAGTGGCGCCGCGAGGGGCGATTCGACCCCCGCTGCGACTCGTGGCTGGCCGGCTACGACGAGGACTTCACCCGGCTGCTCGGGGCCGAGGGCTGGATCGGGCTCACCTGGAGTCCCGAGTACGGCGGGCACGGCCGCGGCTTCGCCGAGCGGTTCGTGCTCACCGAGGAGCTGCTGCGCGCCGGGGCGCCCGTCGCCGGGCACTGGATCGCCGACCGGCAGATCGGCCCCGCCGTCGCGCGGCTCGGGACCGAGGAGCTGCGGCGGCACATCCTGCCCCGGATCGCGTCCGGCGAGGCCCGCTTCTGCCTCGGCATGAGCGAGCCCGACGCCGGCTCCGACCTCGCCTCCGTGCGCACCCGCGCGACCCGCGTCGACGGCGGCTGGGAACTGCACGGGCAGAAGGTCTGGTCCAGCAACGCGCACCGCTCCACGCACGCTTACGTCCTCGCGCGCACCGCACACGGTACGAAACGCCATGAGGGACTGACCGAGTTCGTCCTCGACCTCGACCAGCCCGGTGTCACCGTCCGGCGCATCCCCGACCTGCGCGGCCCCGGGCACTTCTGCGAGGTCTTCCTCGACGGCGCGACCGTGCCCGACGCGTGGGTGCTCGGCACCGTCGGCGACGGCTGGACCCAGGTCACCGAGCAGCTCTCCTTCGAGCGGGGCGGCCCGGAGCGGGTGCTGAGCACGTACCCGCTGCTGCGCCTCATGCTCGACAGCGGCGGCGGGTGGCGGCTCGGCGAGCTCGTCGCCCGGCTCACCGCCCTGCGCGCGCTGGGCCGGCAGGTCGCCGCGCGCATGGACGCGGGGGAGGCGCCGATCGCGGCCGCGGCGACCCTGAAGCTGCTGGGCAACCGCTTCGAGGTCGACGTCATCGAGGCCGCCCGCGAGCTCACCCGGGCCGACGTCGGCGCGGCCGCGTGGCCCCGCTTCGCCGCGATGCTCGCCGACGCGCAGCTGTCCGCGCCCGGGTTCTCGCTGCGCGGCGGCACCACCGAGGTCCTCGGCGTGGTCGTCGCCCGCTCGGCGCTGGAGGGGGCCCGATGAGCTCCACTGTGGACACCGTCGCCGCGGCGGCCGTCGTCGCATTGCGTGCCGCCCCGGACATGGCGGCCGTGTTCCGCACGGCCCGGGACGAGGAATGGCACCAGCTGGCCCTCGATCCCTCCTACGGCGGCGACCTCGCCGATCTCGCCGGGGTCGTGCGGGCCGTCTCGGCCGCGGGGCTCTCGGCACCGATTCCGGAGCTGTACGCGGGTGCCCTGGGCGGCGCGACCGGGGTGGGACTGCCGCTCGGCGGCGGGGAACTGCTGGTGCCGTGGGGCCGCTGGTGCGCCACCGTGCTGGTGCCCTCGGGCGGGATCGTCGCCGCGGACGGCCTTCGTCCCGGGGAGAACCTGGCGGGGGAACCGGTCGACGAACTGCTCGTCGACGGTGCCGAGGGCGGCGATGCGCTCCTGCCCTGGCGGGTCCTGCACACCGCACGGCTCGCCGGGGCGATCGAGGGGGCGGCCCGGCGTACCGCCGAATATGCCGAGACCCGCGTGCAGTTCGGCAAGCCGATCGCCCGCTTCCAGGCCGTGTCCGCACTCGTCGCCGAGGCCCACGCCCAGTCGGTGCTCACCGGCGCCGCGCTCGGCGCCGCACTGTCCGATGTGGACGACGAGGTCGCGGTCCTGAGCGCGCACGCGGTCGCCGCGCGGGCGGCCGGGGTCGTGGCCCGCATCGCCCACCAGGTCCACGGCGCGATCGGGGTGACCCAGGAGCTGGGCCTGGAGCGGCTGACCCGGCGGCTGTGGGCGTGGCGTGACCTGTGGCAGCCTGAGTTCGCGACCGAGGCCGTGCTGGCGGCCGGGGTCGCGGTCCAGGGCGAATCGTACTTCTGGAGTGATGATGACTGACTCGATCGCGGGTCTCACGGCGGTGGTCACCGGGGCCGGCTCCGGCATCGGGCTGGAGATCGCCCGGATGTTCGCGGCCGAGGGCTGCCTGGTCGTGGCCGCCGACCTCGACCCGTCCGCCTGCGACGGTGTTTCCGGCATCCGTACCGTCACCGCCGACCTCGGCACCCCGTCCGGCGCCGCGCTCGTGGCCGGGGCCGCGGCCGACGCCGACATCCTGGTGAACAACGTCGCCGTCGCGCCCTACCGGGCGTCGTTCGCCGCCATCGACGACGCGGCCTGGCAGCGCACCTGGGACATCAACGTCATGTCGTGCGTGCGCCTGTGCCGGGCCGTCATCCCGCGCATGGCCGCGCGGGGCGGCGGCAGCGTGGTGAACATCGGCTCCGAGGGGGCGCGGCACCCCAAGCCGTACCTGGTCGACTACGCGGTGAGCAAGGCCGCGCTGCTGGCCCTGGCCAAGGCGCTGTCGATGGAGTTCGGGCCGGCCGGGGTGCGCGTCAACACCGTCGCGCCGGGCCCGACCCGCACCTCCACGATGGAGACCTTCCTCGCCTCGCTGTCGCGGGACCTCGGCATCGACGTCGACGCGGCCGCCGACCACTTCGTGCACGAGATGCGCCGCCTGCCGCTGGGCCGCATGAACGAGCCGGCCGACGTGGCCGCCGTCGTGCGCTTCCTCGCCGGCCCGGCGTCGCGTCAGGTGACCGGCGCCGAGTACACCGTCAACGCGGGCTCCACGGCGTCCGTCTAGCGCTGGAGGTTTCCATGGGGCGGGCTTCGCAGCAGGCGTACGACTCGATCAAGAGCCGCATCCTCGAACAGGTCTACCGGCCGGGCGACAAGCTGTCCGAGGAGGACCTCGCGTCCACGGTCGGGGTGAGCCGCACCCCGATCCGGGAGGCGCTGCGCCGCCTGCACGCCGAGGGCCTGGTCGACTGGGAGGCCAACCGCAGCGCGACCGTGCCGTCCTGGACCGGGCAGGACCTGGAGGAGATCTTCGAGCTGCGGGCCCTGCTGGAGGGCTACGGCGCCGAGCTGGCCGCGGCGCGCATCACCGCCGTGGAGACCGACCGGCTGCGCGACCTGTGCTCGGCGATGGAGCAGCACGCTGCGGTGCCCGCCTCGGACCGCGCGGACCGGGTCGCCATGTGCAACACCGAGTTCCACGCGATCATCCTGGAGGCGGGCCGCAACCGCCGCCTCAGCGCCCTGCTGGGCGCCGTGGTCCAGACCCCGCTGGTGAACCACACCTTCCGCCGCTACGACGAGGCCGCGATGGCCCGCTCGATGCTGCACCACCGGGAGCTGGTGGAGGCCTTCGAGGCGCGCGACCGGGCCTGGGCCGGCTCGGTGATGCGGGCCCACATCCTGGCCGCGCGCGCGACGCTGGGCCACGCGCGCGAGGCCCCAATCGGTCATGATCGGCGATCGTGACGGCCCGGAACGCCGCCGGGACGCGCGGGTCCCTCGTTCGCGATCCCGTGCTCCCAGGCCCAGGCGGCGATCTCGACCCGGTTGCGCACCCCGAGCTTGGCCTGGATCGTCGAGACGTGGCTCTTCACGGTGCTCAGCGAGATGAAGAGCGCCGCCCCGACCTCCTGGTTGGTCCGCCCCCGCGCGATGAGCCGCACGACCTCGGTCTCCCGCTCCGACAGCCTCGACGCCGCCAGCGCCACCCGCGCCGGGCGCTTCAAGTGCCGCAGCAGCCGTACGGTGATCGAAGGCGACACCAGCGCATCCCCCGCGTGCGCGGCCCGCACCGCCTCGACCAGCAGCGCCGGCCCGGCGTCCTTGAGGATGAACCCGACCGCCCCGCCGTGCAGCGCGCCGTACACATACTCGTCCAGGTCGAACGTGGTGACCACGATGACCCGCAGCGGCTCGGCCACGGCCGGCCCCGCGAGCGCCCGCGTCACCTCGATCCCGTCGAGCCGGGGCATCCGGATGTCCACGAGGCACACATCGGGCCGCAGCCGCCGGGCCGCCTCGATCGCCTCGACCCCGTCGGCCGCCTCGGCCACGACCTCGATGTCGTCCTGGTCCTCGAGAATGAGCCGCAGCCCGCCCCGCACCATGGCCTGATCGTCGGCGATGAGCACCCGGATCGTCACCGCCGCACCCCGCCCGCTCCCAGTGGCCCTTCCATCGGCGTCGGCGGGGGGCGTGGGTCTTGGCAGGCGGCCCGTCACCGCCGCACCTCGTCGGCGTCCTGGCTCGCTCCCAGCGGGGGCAGGCTGGCCGTCACCGCCGCACCCCGGCGGCGTCGCGGCTCGCTCCTAGCGGGGGCAGGCTGGCCGTCACCGCCCACCCGTGCGGGGAGCGCGGGCCGGCCTCGAGCGAGCCGCCAAGCGCCTCGACGCGCTCCCGCATCCCGATCAGCCCGAACCCGCCCGCGCGCGGCCCGAGCCCGGCCCGGGCCGGTGGCGGCGCGTCGTCGGTCACGGAGACCGTCACGCCGGCCGGGGACTGGACCACGCTCACGTCGACGGTCGCGGCCTGGGCCGCGTGCCGGGCCACGTTGGTGAGGGACTCCTGCACGATGCGGTACACGGTGCTGGTGAGTTCCGGTGGCCAGCCGGAGGCGGTGTCGGGGAGCCGGAGCCGCACCGAACGGGTGTCGCCGTCCTCGAAGCGCCGCACGAGGGCCTCCAGCCGCTCGGTCTCCCCGCTGGCGGGCGCCGCGTCCCCGGTGTCGCGCAGCAGCGACACGATCCGCCGCATCGCCGCCAGGGCCTCCGAGCCGGCCTCCTCGATCCCGGCGATCGAGCCCTCGAGGCGCTCCGGGTGCCGCCCCGCCACGACCCGCGCGGCCTGGGCCTGCACGACGATCCCGGTGACGTGATGGGCGACGACGTCGTGCAGTTCGCGGGCGAGGGCGAGGCGCTCCTCCCGCCGTACACCTTCCGCCAGTTCCTGCCACCGGCGTCCCGCCAGCCGCAGCCAGAGCCCGCCGCCCACGCCCGCGACCCAGACGAGCACGTCGGCGACGGCGACCACGGTGGCCCCGCCGGACGAGGCGCGTGCGGAGAGCAGCGGACCGGCGGCCAGCACGAGCAGCGCCCCGCCCGCGATCCCGGCGGCGACCCGCGGCTCGAACCGGCGCACCGCGTCGCCGGCCAGCACGGCGAGCCCGAGCGCCAGCCCGGGCTGCGGCTCGACCGGCAGCCCCGCGACCCGGGCCACGACCACGGCCGCGACCGCCACGGCGAGCCCGGCGCCCGCGGACGCGAGCGGCGCCCGGCGGCGCAGCAGCGCGGCGACGATGACGGCGGCTCCGGCGGCCAGCCCCGGCACCCAGGAGGCCCCGCCCCAGCTGGCCGCGAGCGCCAGCGCGGCGGCCGCGAGCAGGATGCCCCCGCCCGCCACGAGCGCCGCGTCCACCAGGCGATTCCAGGCCGTCACGCGCTCCAGGCTACGAAGGACCGGCGGTTTCCGGACCGGCCGAAAGTACGGTTAGTACAGCAACGGCAGTGAGGTGAGTGGGTGGCCGCGTCGTCGGTAGTGGCTGAGGCGGGCTTGGCGTTGTCGTCGGCGGCGCCAGTGTGACCAGGCCCAGATCCGGTCTGGTCGATGGGCGTGTTGCAGCGCGCATACGTAGTCTCGGACCCGCCGCCGCGGCCCGAACCGGCGAAACCGCCGCCCGGTCCGTTCACGCAGCCGATCCAGCTCAGCCGGCCACGCCTCGATCTCCGCCCCTGCCACAGCGAACATCATCCATCCGATGACAACCCAACTGCCGTCGCACTACTACGCCACGGAAGTGTTGAAGCCGCCGCGCCCGAAGTCCTCGGGCGAGGTCCGCAACCGCTCCTCCATCGCAGCGGAGATCCGATCGTCCCTGGGCTGCCGTCCGACGAAATCCCAGTACTCGCCGCTGCGACTCTCCGCCACCTCGACGTTGTCATGATCGGCCGCGAGTTCCCGGACAAGCGCACCCAGACCCGTCATCCCGAAGTAGTCACATGCGTCCGCGACCTTCTCCATCCGCTCCGCCGGATGCCACTCCAGCGCCTCGCCAAGACCCTGCTGCATGAACCGTGCGTTGAACCAGTTGAGGTACGCCAGGTGCCGCAGACCGACCGGCTCACTGTCGGCAACAGCCTCACCCTCACGGGACATCCGCCAGAAGAGGTCACAGCTTTCGTTCCAGACCTCGACGCCCACCGCATTGAGCACTGCCGCTCCTCGCATCACCGGCGAAACCGCCGCCCGATCCGTTCATGCAGCCGATCCAGCTCAGCCGACCACGCTTCGATCTCCGCCCCTGCCACAGCGAACATCATCCATCCGATGACAACCCAACTGCCGTTGCAGTAAGGCCACGCTGACTCCGACATATGTCCTGTCGGGCGAAAAATCCGATATGTCGTGGCGCGAAGCGCCCGACATATCGTCCGCGCCGCGCGCCCCGCACGCCTCGCGCCGCGCGCCCCGCACGCCTCGCGCCGCGCGCCCCGCACGCCTCGCGCCGCGCGCCGCGCGCCTCGCGCCGCGCGCCCCGCGCCGCGCGCCCCGCGCCCCGTGCCCCGTGCCCCGCGCGGCGTGCCCCGCGCGGCGTGCCCCGCGCGGCGCGTAGCGCCCTACATGTCGTCCGCGCCCCGCGCGGAACCAGGGGGCCGAACGGCTGTTCTGCGCGATCCGCCCGAGCCGCCACAATCACCCGCAACCGGACGACAGGAGAGGTTGGTGTGGCAGCGGCGACGACACTGCACACGCCCGTGCTGATCGTGGGCGCCGGAACGGTCGGAGCCGTCCTCGCCCTCGAGCTCGCCCACCACGGCGTGCCGAGCACAGTGCTCGACCGCGGCGGAGCCGATGCGACGGCGCTGGAGCACCTCGGCGGGCGGAGCATGGAGCTGCTGCGGCGGCTGGGACTCGCGGCCGCGATCCGGCGCGCGGGCGTCGGCGCCGACGAGGCCACCGACGTCGTGTGGAGCCGCGGCCTCGACCGGCCCCCGGTGCTCGTCGCGGCGCGGCCCTCGGTGAGCCGGCTGGTGCAGCGGTACGCCACGGTCAACGACGGCAGCGCCCCCGCCGAGCACCACCAGCAGATCGCGCGCGGCCCGCTCGGCCAGGTGCTGCGCGCCGCGCTGCGCGGGACCGGGTTCGTCGACCTGCGCGAGGGCTGGGCGTGCACCGGCGTGCGCGCGGACGGCGGCGGGGACGGGGCGACCGTCACGGCCGTCGACCTGCGCGACGGCGTGCAGCACACGATCCGCGCCCGGTACGTCGTGGGCTGCGACGGCCCCCGCAGCACCGTGCGGCGCTGTGCCGGCGTCGGGCTGGAGGGGATGCCGGGGGCGCACACGCAGTACCGTGCCATCCGCTTCCGCAGCAAGGACCTCGCGCTGCACTCGCGCGGGCCCGGGCTGTCCACGCTCGTCGTCGGCGCCCTCACGCTGCGCTCCGACCCCGAGCGGCACGTCTGGGTGGCGCACCTGCCCGTCGCGGCGGGCGAGCCGCTCGACCCCGCGCGGCAGCTGCGCGAGCGGCTCGGCGCCGCGGTCGAGGTGCTCGGCGTGCACGACTGGGACGACGCGCTGCCCGTCGCCCGGGCGTACCGCCGCGGCGCGGTCTTCCTCGCCGGCGAGGCCGCGCACGCGTTCCGCCCGGCCGGGGACGCGGCCGACACGGGCATCGGCGACGCGGTCGACCTCGGGTGGAAGCTCGCCGCCGTGCACCATGGCTGGGGCGGACCCGCGCTGCTGGACAGCTACGAGGCGGAGCGGCGCCCGCGCGCGCTCATGGACCGCGAGCTGCTCGCCCGCGTGCTGGAGACGCGGCGCCGGTTCGCCCGCCTGGCCGCCGCGGGCGCGCCCCGGGACTATCTCGCCGCGTTCCTGCGCCAGGAGCCCGCGCTCGCCGAGGACCCGGGGATGTCCTACGGCGGCCGGTACGCGGCCTCGCCCGTCGTGCGCCACGAGCGCGGCCTCCCGCCGGTCCCGCACGGGCAGCGCATCACGCCGAGCACGTGGCCCGGCGGCCGCCCGCCGGCCGTGCGCCTCGCCGACGGCGGGCAGCTCTTCGACCGGCTCGGGCCGCAGCTCACGCTCGTCGACCTGACCGACGACGCGCGGGGCCGGGGCCTCGCGGGCGTGGCGCGCACCCGCGGCCTGCCGGTGGCGCACCTGCCCGTCTTCGACCCGGCGGTGCGCGCGTGCTGGGGTCGCCGGCTCGTGCTCGTGCGCCCCGACCAGCACGTCGCCTGGCGCGACGACACGGTGCCGGAGGATTGGGACGCGATCCTGGACCACGTCTGCGGCCGGCGGGAGCGCCCGTAAGTCCGGCACTATCGTCGGTATCCGTCTTTTCCGGACATGTGAGTTTTTGTCCGGTACGGTCACGTCGGCGGTGGGGTCCACTGCCGGGGTCGTACGGACGGGGGATTCTTGGTGTTCAGGTTGTTCAGGCGGCGTTCGGAGCGGCGCGGGTCGTCGTGGCCGAACATCGCGCTCGGCCTGCTGGTGCTCGGCGCGTTCGCGGTGGCCACGACGGCGTCGCCGCCGGAGCACGGGACCGCCGCCCCGCGGCTCGCCAGCGTCTCGACGCAGCCGGTGGTGGGCACGGTCAACCCGGCCACGGGCACGGCCGCCGGCGGCACGACGGTCACGATCACCGGCACCGGGTTCACCGGCGCGACGGCCGTGACCTTCAACGGCTCCGACGCCACGTTCACCGTCGACAGCCCGACCCAGATCACCGCCGTCACGCCCGCGGGCCTGGCCGGCCCCGCGACCGTGCAGGTCGCCGTCGGCACGTGTGTCTCGTCGGTCAGCGGCGGCACCTTCACCTACACGCCGGTCATCCCGCCGATCGTGATCCCGCCCCTGCCCCTGCCTCCGATCGCGTCGTCGGTGGCGCCGGGGAGCGGGCCGGCGGCGGGCGGCACCGCCGTGACGATCACCGGGACGTACCTGAGCGGCGCGAGCGGCGTGACCTTCGGCGGCGCCGCCGCCTCGATCACGGCCAACAGCGCCACGTCGATCACCGCGACCACGCCCGCCCACGCGGCCGGCACCGTCGACGTGGCGGTCACGACGCCCTTCGGCACGTCCACCGTGACCAGCAGCTACACCTACACGGCGCCGGGCCCGACGATCACGTCGTTCCTGCCAGACTGGACCAACGTCGCGGGCGGTGCCACCATCACCATCACGGGCACCAACCTGACCGGCACCACCGCGGTGACCTTCGGCGGCGTCCCGGGCACCAACGTCACCGTCCTCAACGCCACCACGGTCACCGTGACGGCGCCGGCGCACTCGATCGGGTTCGTGGACCTGGCCCTGACGACCGCGCAGGGCACGGTCACGGCGGCGAGCCAGTTCGGGTACGACGATGTCGCGGGGGCCGAGAACGCGGGCAAGGTCGACAAGGCCGACAAGGGCGGTAAGAAGGCCGGCCGGGCGGGCAAGGCGCCCGCCCTGAAGAAGGTCTTCTACCAGGCGCCGATCCCGGCCTGCCCGGCCCCGCCCGACGCGCCGAGCCCGGTCACGGCCACCGCCGGCACGTCCTCGATCAGCGTGACCTGGACGGCGGCCACGCCGCACGTCGCGCCGGTCACCGGGTACACCGTCACCGCCTCGCCCGGCCCGGCGACCTGCACCACCCTGGTCACCGACCCGAACCCGCTCAGCTGCGTGCTGGGCGCGACGGCGGGGCAGCAGTACACGGTGTCGGTCGTGGCCAACTCGTCCCTGGGCGCCTCGGAGCCGGCGACGAGCGAGCCGGTCATCCCGGCCGCGCCGGTCCCGCCGTCCGCGCCGCCGGACACCCCGCTGACCCTGACCACGGACAAGGGCGCCATCAGCACCGCCGTGCCGGGTCAGGACATCGTAGTGGTCGGCACCGGGTTCGCCGCCCACTCGACGGCGACGATCACGCTGTACTCCACGCCGCTGACCCTCGTCACCGTCGTCACCGACGGCAACGGCGACTTCAGCAAGCCGGTCACCGTGCCGGCCTCCCTCGCCGCCGGCGTGCACACGCTGGTCGCCCAGGGCGTCGCGCCGTCGGGCAACCCGCGCGCGATGAAGCTGACCGTCACCGTGGCGCCCCGGGCGGCCGCGTCGAGCGGCGGCCTGGCCGTCACCGGCGCGCCCGCCGGCCCGATGGCCCTGGCCGGCCTGGCGATGCTGCTGGCCGGTGCGGTGCTCGTCCGCCCGCGCGTGCGGTTCGGCCGAGCGGCGCGATAGCCCGCGCTCCGCACGAGCATGCCCGTCGCGCCCCGGAGCGAGGTTCGCCTCAGCTCCGGGGCGCTCGGGTCGATTGGGCAGATGTGGAGCGCGCGGAGCCGTTCGTCGACGTCGACGGGGCCGGGCGCATCGTGTCGTGGAACGACGCCGCCGCCCGGGTCACCGGCCGGACCGCCGCCGAGGTCGCCGTCGCCGCCCTGCGGTCCGGCGGGACGGCCCGCATCACGGTCGCCGACCGCGGCATCGGCATCCCGGCCGACCAGCGCCGCCAGGTGCTCTCCTCGTTCCACCGCGCCCACACCGGCCAGGGCTACGCGGGCACCGGCCTGGGCCTGGCGATCGTCCAGCGCGTGGTGGACCGGCACGGCGGGACGATCGGGATCGAGGAGAACCCCGGCGGCGGTACCGTCGTGACGATCAGCCTGCCGCAACCGGACTGAGCACCGGCTGACCGCCCGCGACCCGGGACCGGCCGAGCACCCGCCAGCCGGCGAGGCCCATCGCGGCGAGCATCGGCAGGGTGCCCACGGCGGGCAGGATCGGGGTGTCGTACGGCATGAAGAGCATCCCCGCGTAGCCCACGACCACGGCGGGCACCGTCCACCAGCCCACCACCCCGGCGCGGGCGAGCCCGATGAACGTCACCAGCAGCGCGAGGGAGACCAGCGGCCCCGGGTTGAAGGCGAGCTGCTCCGCCGGGTGTGCGAGCACCTTGTCGGAGACGAGCACCGCCTGCTCGATCGGCAGGTTGCGCCCGATCTCCATGTGGAACCAGTCCGACAGCAGCGCGCCGGACATCTGCAGCAGCCCGAGCGCGCCCGCCAGCGCCCCGGCGACCGTGAGCACCGCGCCGCGGCGCCCGCGCACCAGCAGCGGCACGGCGAGCAGGCCGGCGCCCATCAGCAGGTTGCCGTAGTGCAGCAGCAGCGCCGACAGCTGCGTGGTGAACGGGTCGGCGGCGAGCGAGCGAAGGTAGGAGGCCTTCGTCTCGTCCACCTCGGGCGGGGACGTGGCGAGGCCGGCGAAGAAGCAGGCGGCCCCCGCGAGGAGGGCGGCACCGGCGGCGATCAGCATGACCCGGCGAGCGGGAGAGGTTTCGTTCGTCATGCCCCAGAACGCTAGGGAGATTCGGCGCCGTTCTCTGCCCGCGCGCGTCTCGACTCCCGTCCGCCCCGCGGCGGACGCGGGGCCGTCACCGTGTCCGTCGTACGGCCGACCCGGCGGCTGACCAGCGGCGTCTAGGCTCGCCGCATGAACGCCAAGCTCGTGCCAGGGGGCCTGGCCGCGGCCCTCGCGGTGATCGGCGCGGCCGAGATCCTGCTCGACGAGCAGTTCTCCGCCGCGCCGGCCGCGCCCGCCGCCGCCCTCGCCGCGGTCGTCGGCGGGATGGCGCTGGCCGCGTGGCGGCCCCTCGCCGGGACGGCGCTGGTCGGCCTGGCGTTCCCGATCGCCGTGCTGGGCGGGCTGCACGGGCCGACCGGCGCCGCGGTCCTGGGCTTCGTGGCCGCGCCGGGCTGGGCCGGCTTCCGCGTCGCCCGCTGGTCCTGGCGCGCCCCGCTCGCGCTGCACCTGCTCGCGAGCGCCGGCACCTGGGTCGCGGGCCGGGCGGCCGCCTCCACCGTGTCCGGCCTCGGCGCCCAGGCCTGGGAGAACCTCTTCTTCGGCCTGCTGGCCTGGGGCGCGTGGGGCGGCGGACTGGTCGCGCGGCGGCTGCGCGACCGGGCGGAGCTGCTCGCCCGCCTCAACGCCGCGCTGGACGCCGAGCGCGAGGCCCGCGCGCACGCGGCCGTCGCCGAGGAGCGCCAGCGCATCGCCCGCGACATGCACGACGCCGTCGCGCACTCGATCAGCGTGATGGTCCTGCAGCTCGGCGCCGTGCGCAGCACCCTGCCGGCGGGCACGCCCCAGGCGGAGATGCTCGAGGGGGCCGAGCGGCTCGGCCGGGAGTCGGTGCGGGAGATGCGCGCCCTGGTCGGCCTCCTGCGCGACCCGGCGGCGCCGGAGCCGACCCTCGCCCGCGCCGAGGAGCTCGTCGGCGAGGTCCGCGCGGCCGGGCTCCCGGTCACCCTGACCGTCGAGGGCGACCTGGCCGGGCTGCCGAGAACCCTCGACATCTCGGCCTACCGGGTGCTGCAGGAGGCGCTGACCAACGTCCTGCGCCACGCCGGCCCGGTGCCGACCACGGTGCTGCTGCGCCGGGAGCCGGAGCGGGTCTCGCTCCTCGTCGACAACGAAGCCGGGCACGGTACCGCCGAGGCCTCCGCCGGCTTCGGGCTGCTCGGCATGCGGGAGCGGGTCGCGGCGTCCTCGGGCACGCTGCGCGCGGGGGAGCGGCCGGGCGGCTTCACCGTCGAGGCCGAGTTCCCCCTGGTGCTCGCGTGATCCGCGTCGTGGTCGCCGACGACGAGGCGATGATCCGGGCCGGGCTGCGCATGCTGCTGGACCACCAGCCCGACATCGAGGTCGTCGGGGAGGCCGCGGACGGCCCGGCCGCGCGGGCCGAGGTGCGCCGCAGCGCCCCCGACGTGGTGCTGCTGGACGTCCGCATGCCCAAGGGCGACGGCATCGAGGCCGCCCGGCACATCCTGGCCGAGTCGGCCGCGCGGGTCATCATCCTCACCACGTTCGACGAGGACGAGGCGGTGCGGGCGGCCCTGCGCGCCGGGGTGAGCGGCTTCCTGCTCAAGGTCGCCCCGCCCGAGCAGCTGGTGCACGCCGTGCGCACGGTCGCCGCCGGGCAGGCGCTGCTCGATCCCGCGGTCACGCTGCGGGTCATCGAGTCGTATGCGGGGGCGCCGGTGGCCGATCCGCGGGCGGCCGCCCGGCTGGCCGAGCTCACCGAGCGCGAGGCCGACGTGCTGCGGCTCGTCGCGCGCGGGCAGTCCAACGCCGAGATCGCCGCGACCCTCTTCCTGGGCGAGGCGACCGTGAAGACGTACGTGTCGCGCATGCTGACCAAGCTCGGCCTGCGCGATCGGGTGCAGGCGGTTGCATTCGCGTATGAGAGCGGGCTCATACGCCCTGGCGGCGGCTGATTGCTTGACTCCCCGGGTCGTGCGCCGATGTCGGGGCATGGCCGAGACCAGGGTCGACCCCGCGGACCGCGACGCGGTGCTCGAGGCGACGATCGCGCAACACCCCGGCGCGTTCATCGGCGCCGTCGGGCCCACCGGGCTGTTCGTCGATCTGCCGGAGGAGCTGCGCGACGCCGGGCTGCGCCCGATCGACGGGCCGGCCTCGGCGCTCGGGCTCGCCCTGCCCGAGGACCACACCGCCATCATCGACGCCTGGCACCGGCTGCTCGGCGAGGGCGTCGCCAACTGCCGGTTCCGTCCGCGGTCCCAGCCCGACCGCCCGGCCCGGCTCCATCTGATCGACGTCTCCCACCGGTACGACGTCATCGTGTTGATCCTCACGGACCTTGACGGCGTCAGCGTGCTCGAGCACGAGGAGATCCGCCCGCGGCTGGTCACCATGCGCAAGGACCCGACCGCCGTCATCCTCGACGCGGACCCGCAGATCCATCGGGTGCTCGGCTGGAGCGCGGCCGAGCTGGCCGGGCGCCGCTCGCTCGACCTCGTGCACCCCGACGACCACCAGCGGGCCATCGCCGGCTGGATGGACCTGCTCGCGGCCCCGGCCGGGGAGGCGCGGCGGATCCGGCTGCGGCACCTGCACCGCGACGGGCGGGTCATCTGGTTCGAGATCACCAACCACAGCCTGCTGCACGGGGCCGAGCCGTGCGTGCTCGCCGAGATGCTCGACATCACCGACGAGATGGCCGCCGAGGAGGCGCTGCGGGCCAGCGAGCAGCTGCTGCGCCGGCTCACCGAGGCGCTGCCCATGAGCGTGGTGCAGATCGACGCGCGGCGGCGGGTGGTGTACCAGAACGCGCGCGGCGCCCGCATGGTGGGCACCGAGGTCGGGGGCGAGCTCGGCGCGGCGGCCCTGGACCCGGTGGTCCCCGCGGACCGGCCCATGGTCGGCGCGGCCCTCGTGCGCGTGCTGCGCGACGGCACCGACGCCGACATCGAGTACGGCTACCGCGACCCCCGCCTCGGCCTGCGCCGGGCCAGCGCGAAGGCCCGCGCGCTCACCACCGCCGACGGGCGCGTCGCCGGCGCGGTCATCTGCCTCGCCGATGTCACCGAGGAGGTACGCCTGCGCGAGGAGCTGCAGCGGCGCGCCGCCTTCGACGAGCTGACCGGCTGCCGCAACCGGGCCGCGACCCTCACGGCGCTGTCCGAGGCGCTGGCCACCGCCGAGCACGGCACCGCCGCCGTGTTCGTGGACCTCAACGACTTCAAGCTCGTCAACGACCGCTACGGCCACGCCGCCGGCGACCGCATGCTCGCCCACGTCGCCCACGTGCTGCGCGGCGCGGTCCGCGACGTGGACGTGGTCGGCCGCCTCGGCGGCGACGAGTTCGTGGTGGTGTGCCGCGACGTGCCGCGCCTGGAGCAGGCCCAGGACATCGCCCTGGCCCTCGGGGCGGCGCTGGAGTCCGCGCCGCTGGACATGCGGGGCGCGATCCTGCGGCCGCGGGCCAGCATCGGGGTGGCCTGGACGCGCCCGGGCGGCCTGGACGCCGACGCCCTCATCGCGCACGCGGACAAGAAGATGTACGAGGCGAAGCACGGGCTGCACCCGCTCCCGCGCTTCCGCCCGACGGTGTTTCCCTAGGTCTCGGTGCGGGCGGTGAGGCGCTCGTAGCGTTGCCGGGCCGCCTGCGGGCTGCCGAGGCCGAGACTGAGCGCGATGTCCTGCCAGCTCATGCCGCGGTCCCGGGCGGTCTGCAGGAGGTACACCTCCGTGATGTCCATTTCCGCGCGCACGTCCGGCAGCAACGTCAGCGCCGCGACCAGGTCGGACTCGTCCAGCGCCGGCTCCCCGGGCGCGGGCGGCACCGACCCGGCCGCCATGGCCGCCGCAAGGCGCACCACCTCGTGCGGCGCCGCCACCTCCGCATGCACGTGCCGCGCACGCAACTGCGGCGATCCCGCGTGCCGCGACGTCAGATGGGCAAGCGCCGAGTACACCCGCTCGGCCCGCCGCGCCCCCGGATCCGGCCGCTCCAGCAGTTCGCTCATGCCGCCAGGCTAGCAACGAATTGTTTTCAACACAATGTTCAATGGTAGACCGGGCGGTATGCGGATCGCGGCGCGGTACAACGGCCCACCCGGCTCGGGCAACGGCGGCTACAGCGCGGGCCTGGTCGCCACCCGGCTCGGCCTCGCCCCCGCGGAGGTGACCCTGCGCCGCCCGCCGCCGCTCGAGACCGACCTGACGCTCGCCGGCGGCCGCGCGATGCACGGCGACGAGCTCATCGCCGAGGCCCGGCCCGCACCGGGAGAGAAGCCGGATGTCGTACGGCCGGTGACCCTGGACGAGGCCGCCGAGGCGACGAAGCGCTACGCGGGCCTGCACGGCCACCCGTTCCCGACGTGCTACGTGTGCGGCACCGAGCGCGCCGACGGCCTCGGCCTGCTGCCCGGCCCCGTCTCCGGCGACCGCACCGCCACCCCGTGGCACGTGCCCGCCGACGTCGCCGAGGTCACCATGTGGGCCGCGCTGGACTGCCCCGGCGGCTGGTCGGTGATCGCCGAGGGGCGGCCGTATGTCCTGGGCCGCCTCGCCGTGTGGATCGACGCCGTCGCCGAGCCCGGCGACACCTGCGTCGTCATGGGGCAGTACGTGGGCGGCGAGGGTCGCAAGGCCCAGGCACTGTCCACTGTGTACGACTCGTCCGGCACCCCGCTCGCCGTGGCCCGGGCCACCTGGATCGCCCTATAGGGGCCGCTGCCACGACCCGTGCAGCGCGGTGAACGCCAGCGGCCGCCCGTCCAGCGCGAGCAGGTAGGCGGCCGTCTCCACCGGCGCCGGCTCCCGCAGCCGCGCCGCGATCCCCGGGAAGACGTCCGCCGTCTCCTGCGAGAGCCAGTGCCCCGGCAGGGCCCGCACCCGCTCCGCGAACGCGGCGCGGGCCGGCTCCGGCACGTAGCCGACGACCGCCGTGTGCAGCACCACCAGCGTCGCCCCGGCGGGCGCCTCGGCCGCGAGCGCGTCGAGCGGTTCGTTCAGGTCGCCGCGGTGGATCGGGGGCGGGTCCCGCCGGGCGATCCCCACGGCCGCGTCGAGCCGCGCCAGCCGGTCGGTCTGCTCCGGCCACACGAGCATCCGCAGCCACCGCACGTCGTCGTCATCGGTGACGTCCAGCGGGTTCAGGTCGATCCCGGCCCGCCACGCCACCGTGACCGGGGCCACGGACGGCGCCGGCCCGTCGACGCGGCAGCGCAGCACCAGCCCCGCGTCCGGCGCGCCGCCCCGGGTCACGCCGCCGTCGTTGCCGGTGTACTCGTAGCCGTACCGATCCGGCAGCAGGCACAGCCCCGCCGAGGCGCCCACCTCCAGCAGGGCCAGGGGCTGCGGCAGCGAGGCCAGCGCCGGGTAGAGCCCCGCACAGCGCCCCGGCTCGTTCGTCTGCGTCCGCCGGGCCAGCATCACCGCGAAGACCTCGTCGCGCCGGTCGAACACGATCTCGCGCAGCCGCTCGTACCCGTCCGGCGTCCCCGCGACCAGCCGCACCGCCGCGAACAGCAGGTTGGGTTGCCGCTTGGCCGGCGGCAGCCCCTCCAGCGCCCCGAGCATCTCCCGGTCCTGCGCCACGGCCAGCCCCAGCCGCTCGTAGAGCGGCGAGCTCCCGCGCGCCATCGCCGTCGCGAAGTACCGGTACTCCTCGGCCGTACCCTCCAGGCTCATGCCTCCGAGGCTAGACCAGCCATTGCCGCGCTCGCGCATTTAATCCATTGCCGGACTCCCATTTCCCGCGTACTGTTGTCAACGTCGAACCGCACCGGAACAAGTCGCCGAAGGAGGAGCCCGAGATGAACACGCGATCCATGATTGTCACCCCGGCTCCCCGACCGCATACCATTCCGGCGATCCGTCCCACGGGCCGGTGGCGAGGGTAGGCAAACCAGCCTCCACCTCGGCCGCCCGCCCCGCACAGGGACCCGGGCGGTTTTTTCTTGCGCAATTCTTTCCCGCCCTTTTCCGGGCGCGTGCATTCACTATTCGGAAACGACCGGCGCGGTGACCGGACCTGGCCTGGGACCAGGAAGTGCGGGGTTCGACTCCCCGGTTTCCGACGATGCCGATCTTCGGCTCCATCCCGTCGCGGCCTGCGTGGTAGAGGCGCCTCGCTGATAACGAGGAGACAGTTGGTTCGACTCCAACCGACGGGACTTCGCCCCGGTAGCTCAGCGGAAAGAGCAGCGGCCTACGAAGCCGCGTGCCGCAGGTTCGAATCCTGCTCGGGGTGCGGTGACCATGGTGTACGGGTCCGTGCACACCAGATTGTGGCTCTGGAGGTTCGGGTTCGACTCCCGATGGTCACCCTCATACCCTCGTGGCTCAGTTGGACGAGAGCGCCGGCATGCGGGGCCGGAGGCCGCAGGTTCGAATCCTGCCGGGGGTGCGTCAGTCGGCGAGGTCGCCGAGCCACCGCAGGGCGCGCAGGCCGGGGATGAAGGCGTACTCCCCGCCGCGGGTGACGACGAACTGCGGGAGACCCTCCAGGCGGCGGCGGACCGGCCGCCGCGGGATGGTGAAGTCGGCGTGCTCCGGCCCGTGCCGCCCGGCGATCGGGTCGCGGGCCCCGTCCGCGCCGAAGAAGACCCCGTCGTTGATCCACTCCGACTGGACGAACTCGAACTGCCGCCCCAGGTGCGCGCCGACGAACGCGAACATGATGCCCCGGTCGGCCCCGTCGTCCTCGGCGACGCCTTCGGGCAGGGGCGGGCCGTAGACGGTACCGCGGCGGATCATGCGGTGCAGCCGGGGTTCGCCGGCGACAGCGCTGTCGCGGGGATTGGTGCGCCGGATGTGGCTGCCGCCGGGCGTCACGTAGCCGGTCGGGTCGTCGGCGTACCCGAACGCGTTGCGCCGCCGCGGGTCGCCGCCCAGCGCCGGGTCGTCGCGGTGCGGGCTGAGCGCGAGCGGCGCGCCGCTGCGCCAGCGCCCCATGAGCTTGGCGGCCAGCAGGGCCTCGTCGCCGTCCGTCGTGGCCTGCTCGGCGAGGTACCGGCGGAACGCCGCGACGCGCTGGTGGAGCTTGCGGAAGGCGACGTAGCTGCCGTTGCGGCCCAGGACCTCCGGCTCGACGCGCTGGGTGCCGCCGAGCTCGTCGGGGTAGCCCAGGACGAACTCGCCCGCCTTGAGCGGCGGCTCGAGCGGGTTGGAGCCGGGGACGCCGCTGCCCTCGACGGCCGGGTGGCTCACGCCGTCGCGGTAGCCGAACGGCTCGGTCTCGGCCGGCAGCGTGTGACAGTCCTGCCGCCAGATCGCGGTCACGCCGGGCAGCGCGGCCGCGGCCGGGCGGGCCCGCTCGAGGGCCGCGTCCCGCCGGTCGCGGTCGGGCGCCACCACGGTCAGCACCACGTGGACGTCGGGCGAGCCCAGCGGCGGCTCCCAGTGCTCGGGTGCGCTGTCGCCGGTGTCGCCGAGCGCCGCCGCCCGGGCCGTCATCCCCTGGCGGAACTCCCACGCGAACGTGTCGAGCGAGCGTTGCGGCAGGCCGAGCGCGCGCAGGCCGTGGTAGGTGACCGCGACCGTGACCGACGTGTCGCCCAGCGGGTGGGTCCCGTCCGCCCCCGTCACGACCCCGGCCGCGCGGCGCAGGAGCCGCCGGCCGTCGGCCCGGCCGTCGATGCGGAACAGCAGATATGTCGCCGCGTACGGGGTGGGGCGGGGCATCAGGACCCCGCGCTGGATGTCGTGCAGCTCCAGGCGTACGGCGGCCGGGTTCATGACCGCCGCGGCGGTTCGGTGACCACGTTGCGCCAGAAGCGGCGCAGGCTGTCGTCGGCGCCGAAGAGCGTGCTGAAGATCGTCGAGTCGGCGACGAGCACGTCCGCGGCCCGCGCGTCGCGGGGCGGCATCCACAGCAGCGAGTTGAACTCGGTGTTGCCCGCCTCGACGAACGGGTGCGGCCGCGAGGTGTCGATGGGCTGGCGCGCCAGCACCCGCACCGCGCCGGGCTCGCTGCCGGTGACGGCGTAGTGCGGCAGGTGCTGGTGGAAGTTGAAGCCGGTGACCCCGTCGAGCCAGCCCCGCTCGTCGAGGTCCGCGTCGATGGACAGCGGGGCGATGCCGTCACCGTCGCGGACCGCGGGTCGCAGGCCCCACCGGTTCTCCACCGGCACCCCGAGCCCGGCCATGAGGGAGCGGGTGTATCGGCCGAACCGCTGCTGGCGGGGCACCAGCGGGTCCCCGTGATGGTGGTACTCGACGTCGCGGCGGGCCAGATCCTCAGTCGCGCCGACGTCGTGGTGCGGCCCGAGCACGAGCCGCGCCTCCGGCCGGGTCAGGAACTGCCGCAACGCCCCGACCTCGGCGTCGGTGGCCTCCTGGTCGGTCACCATGTGATCGAGGCCGAACACGAGCAGCACGTCGGTGTCGGCCAGCACCCGCTCGTCCAGCGGCGCGGAGACGCCCGCCTGGTCGATGCGCTGGTACACCGCGACCGGATGCCCGGTGACCTCCAGCGCGAACTGCTGGAACGGCTCCCAGGCCAGGAAGAACAGCTCCAGCGAGCCGGCGATGCCCTGCTGGTACCGGCCGGGGTCGGACCACTGCGGGTCCTCGTAGGCGGGCCAGGCGACACGGCGGACCTCGGTCATCGTCGAGAACCGGTTGTCCAGCCCGGCCGGGTCCCGGCTCGCCTCGGCCGGATAGCTCCAGGCGACGTAGATGCTGACCCGGCGCCCTGCCCCCGCCGGCCGCGGCTGGTGGCGCTGGTTGTAGGTCCGGGCGGTGCTCCACGGTTGCATCGGGCACTCCGGCGCTACTGCAGCTGGTCGAGCATGGTGGAGAACGCGTCCTTGACCCGCAGCGCGCGCTTGATCTCGTCGGTGGTCACGTACGGGTACTCGCCGTATTCCAGGAAGCTTGGGCAGTGGTGCTCCCGCACGAACCGCACGAACGCCTCCGGGTTGGTGCGCCAGTCCTCGGGGAAGCCCTCGAGGTTCTCGAACGCGGTGTCGACCCCTGCCTTGCTGAACAACGCGACGGCGTCCTCGGTGTACTTGTCGAAGTCGGTGTCGAAGATGCCCTGGTACATGAACCGCGTGTCGCCGTCGAACAGCACCCAGCGCAGGTAGTGCAGCTTCAGCGGCGCCAGCAGGTACGGGTCGGCCTCCAGCGCCGCCGCCAGCGTCTGCCCGTACACGCGCATCGCCTCCGCCCTTCCCGGCTTGAGCGTCGCGATGATCGTGAAGCCGTAGCACGCCGGGGTGCGCGGATACACCGGGCCGTACTTACCCTGGGGCAGGTGGCTCGGGTCCGCAGGGAGTACCACGGCCTCGGGCTTGAGCTGCATGCCTCAACTGTGCCGCCGGGCCACTCGCCGAGTCGCCACCCGCCAGGGATGGCAGTCCTCCGGCCGAGGGGGTGCGCCGGACTGCCTCCCTCGGCCCGGCTTTCTTGATTGCGAGGCCAGCCTGCTCGGCCCCGGGTTTTACGCGTCTCCTTCGCGCACCCGCCACCGCGACCGGTTCGCGCGTCTGCGCGTTCGTGCGTTTGCGCGTTCGTCTCGGGCAGTTTGCGCGTTTGCGCGTTTGCGCGTTCGTCTCCGGCGGTTCGCGCGTTTGCGCGTTTGCGCGTTCGTCTCCGGCGGTTCGCGCGTTTGCGCGTTTGCGCGTTCGTCTCGGGCAGTTCGCGCGTTTGCGCGTCCGCCTCAAGCGGGTTGCGCGTTCGCTCACCCCTTGCTGTTCGAACCACCACTCCAGCGGGCGATATCCTCATCAGTGATCGCGGCCGGCTGCTCGGCCAGCTGCGTGACCCGGATATCGTTGCCGAACGGGTCACGGAACGCGCAGTCGGTGCCGTAGGGCTGAACCTCCACATCCTGCGTAAACTCCACCCCGCGCCCCTTGAGGGTGTCGTAGACGGCCCGGCAGTCGTCGGTGGTGAGGATCGCCGCGGTGCCGAGCGCACCCTTGGTGAGCAGATCGCGCACCTGCGCCGCCGTCTCCTCGCTCATCGAAGGCGGCCCAGGCACCTCGAGCAGCAACTGCCGGCCGGGGTCGGACGGCAGCGAGATCGTGAGCCACCGCATGAAGCCCATGTCGACGTCCTCGTCAACCTGGAACCCGAGCTTGCCGACGTAGAAGTCGAGCGCCTCGTCCTGATCGAGCACCCGCACGGTCGTGATCGTGATCGTGTTGAACATGCCCTCACCGTACGGGCGCCACCGACCCGGGCGCTTCGCCAAACCTGATCAGTCGCATCCGGGCCCGCGTTCACCCGACGCCGGACGGAGCCCCGGCAGGCCTCACTCTTTGCATACGCCTCGCACCCGGGCCCGCGGTCACCCCACGCCGGACGGGGTCCCGGCAGTCCTCACTCTCTGCATACGCCTGTCGCGTGCGTGGCGGCCGGCGACGACGTGCCGTGGGAGTTCGTCGCGCGCGTTTCGGGTGTCGAGGTCCTGGTCGCGGGCATTGCGGTCCCGGCCTTTTCGACGAGGCCGACGGGTCGCAGCCAGGCCTTGACGAAACACACGGGCGCGCGGGCGACGAGTCCCCGATCGCGGTATTGCGAAGGTGCCACGCCCACGATCGCCCGGAACGCGCGGCTGAACGCGCCGAGACTGTCGAACCCGACCCGCAGCCCGACCTCGGTCACGGCGCTGCGCGGGTCGCGCAACAGCGCCATGGCCCGCTCGATCCGCCGCCGCTGCAGATAGTGGTGCGGCGTCTCCCCGAACGTGGCCCGAAACGTGCGGCTGAAGTGCCCCTCGGACATGTGCGCCAGCCGGGCGAGCGCGGGCAGATCGAGCCGCTGCGCATAGTCCCGGTCCATCGCGTCACGAGCACGCAGCAGCCGCCGGTTCTGGTTCTCCGCCGCCGACATCACCACGCCGTCGACCTTAGCGTCCCACTCACGCGTTGGGGCTTCCCGATGAGCGCCGACAGCAATCCGAAGGTCGCGATGAGCCCCGCCGCGTGCAGTGACCGTTCGTGCCGCTCCCGCTGCACGCATGTCCAATTCGGCACCCGCAACGCGAGCGACCGCGCACGAACCGCCTCCGCCGCGTACAAACGCACGCCCATCAGTGACGCTTGCGGACTATCCGCCCGCAGTGCACGAATGCGCGTCGGTCGGTGGTGCCTGCGCATTCGCGCACAGCTCTGCGCGAATGCGCGACCGGCGACGGTGGCTGTGCGGACGGACGACGCCGTGCGGGTTTTATGCGCGCAGGGCGGCCGCGCCGGGGAAGACCGCGCGGGGGCCGAGTTCCTCCTCGATGCGAATCAGGCGGTTGTACTTGGCGGTGCGATCCGAGCGCGAGACGGAGCCGGTCTTGATCTGGCCGCAGCCGGTGGCGACGGCGAGATCCGCGATCGTGGTGTCCTCGGTCTCGCCGGAGCGGTGGGACATCACCACGCGGTACCCGGCGCGCCGTGCGGTGTCCACCGTGGACAGTGTCTCGGTCAGCGTGCCGACCTGGTTGACCTTCACCAGGATCGCGTTCGCGCAGCCGGTGTCGATGCCGGCCTGCAAACGGGCCGCGTCGGTGCAGAAGACGTCGTCGCCGACGAGTTGAACAGTCGCGCCTGCGCGTTCGGTCAGGGAGCGCCAGCCGGGCAGGTCGTCCTGGGCCATGGGGTCTTCGATGGAGACGATCGGGTACCGCTGCAGCAGGCCGGACAGGTAGGCGATGTGCTCCTCGACGGATCGGCTCACGCCCTCGCCGGCGTAGTCGTACGCGCCGGACTTGAAGAACTCCGACGCCGCCGGATCCAGGCAGATCGCGATGTCCCGGCCCGGCTCGTAGCCGCTCGCCGCGATCGCCTCCGTCACGAACGTGAGCGCCTCGTCGGCGGTCGTGAACTGGGGCGCGAACCCGCCCTCGTCGCCGACGTTGGTGTTGTGGCCGGCGGCGGCGAGCGCCCGGCGCAGCGTGTGGAAGACCTCCGAGCCCATGCGCACGGCCTCGAAGAACGTCGCGGCGCCGACCGGGGCGATCATGAACTCCTGGAAGTCGAGCGGATTGTGAGCGTGGGCGCCGCCGTTCACGATGTTGATCATAGGGAGGGGGAGACGGGTGGCCTCGTCTCCGCCGAGCGACCGGTAGAGCGGCAGGCCGCGCGCGGCGGCCGCGGCCCGGGCCGTGGCCAGGGAGATTCCGAGGATCGCGTTGGCGCCGAGGCGGCTTTTGCCGGCGGTACCGTCGCAGGAAATCAGGGCGGCGTCGACTCCGGACTGGTCCTCGGCGTCGAGGCCCCGCACGGCGGCCGCGAGCGGTCCGGCGGCGTTGGCGACCGCGGCCGCGACTCCCTTGCCGTGGAAGCGTTCCGGGTCGCCGTCGCGCAGCTCGACCGCCTCGGCGGCGCCGGTCGAGGCGCCCGAGGGCACCGCGGCGCGGCCGAGCGAGCCGTCGGCGAGGCGGACGTCGACCTCGACCGTCGGGTTGCCGCGGCTGTCGAGGATCTGGCGGGCGGTGATCGCCTCGATGACTGTCATGGGCTCGCATCCTGGCAGCTCAGAGCCCATGCGCGCGACGCGATGACGGTCACCTTGACCCGGACCCCAGGGTGCGGGTTTATCGTCTGGGGAATGCGCGTGGGTGAGCTCGCGCGGCGCTCGGGCACCACCATACGTGCGCTGCGGTACTACGAGTCGTTGGGCCTGGTCGTCCCGCGCCGGACGGCGAACGGGTATCGCGAGTACGAGCCCATCGCCGAACGGCTCGTCGTGCAGATCCGCGAGCTGACCGCGCTCGGCCTGAGCGTGGAGGAGACCAGGCCTTTCGTCGAGAGCCTGGCGGCCGGCGCCGACGAGTCGGACGTGTGCGCGGCGGCCTTGGCGACGTACCGCAGTGCGATCTCCGGCCTGCAGTCGCGCATCGGCCAGCTGACCGCCCAGCGCGACGCCCTGGAGGCTCGCCTAGCCGTAGTGAACGTCACCGGAAACCCGGATCTTGACCTCGCGCCGAGTGACCCTGCCGACCTCGTGGGCCGCGCGCTGCCGAGCGTGTCGGTGTTCGCCACGAACGGCGAGTCCGTCGACTTCGCCACGCTCGGCCCCGGCCGCACGATTCTGTTCGTGTACCCGCTGACCGGCCGCCCCGGCGTCGACCTGCCCGACGGCCTGCTGGAGATCCCGGGCGCGCGCGGCGGCACCGAGCAGGCGCGCTGGTTCCGCGACCACCACGGCGAGTTGCTGGGCGCGGGGGCCGCGCGCGTGTACGGCCTGTCCGCGCAGTCGCTCACCTACCAGCAGGAGCTCGCGCATCGTCTCCGCCTGCCGTACCCGCTGGTCCCCGACCCGCGCCTCGTGCTCGCGACGGCCTTGGGCCTGCCGACGTTCACGGCGGCCGGCATGACCCTGTACCGCCGGCTGACCCTGATCGTCACCGACGGCCGTGTCGAGCACGTCTTCCACCCGATCCCGGCCCCGTCAACCCACGCGAACGAGGTTCTGCGCTGGCTGAACCGCTCCCGGGCCCCACGCTGACGCTCGCCCACCGCTGCACGCTCGCGCACGGCACTGCACGCACCGCGTACTCGCGCATCGCATTGCGCACTCGCGCACCGCGTTGCACGTTCGGGCGCCGCACCGCGCACTCGCGCACCGCGCTGCGCGTTTGCGCACGGCGCCGCGCACTCGCGCACCGCGTTGCACGTTCGCGCGCCGCACCGCACGATTGCGCACCGCACTGGGCCGCGTTGCACGTTCGCGCACGGCGCCGCGCAGTCGCGCACCGCGCTGCGCGTTTGCGCACCGCGTTGCACGTTCGCGCGCCGCACTGGGCCGCGTTGCACGTTCGCGCACGGCGCCGCGCAGTCGCGCACCGCACCGCGCTGCGCGTTTGCGCACCGCGTTGCACGTTCGCGCGCCGCACCGCACGATTGCGCACCGCACTGGGCCGCGTTGCACGTTCGTGCACCGCGCCGTGCACTCGCGCGCCGCACCGCACCGCACTGTGGCGGGGACCGCGCGGCCAACGCCCGACACCGCTGGCATTTCGTACCGGCGGTGCCGGACGCGCCGGGCGGCCCGTACTGCCGTTCGAATCGTTACGGTCGCGGAAGATAGCGACCATGCGACGCGGGATTCGCGAGCGTGCGTACGCCGGGACCGTGCGGCGGGCTCTGCGATCCGAGAAAGCCCGCCCTGCGCCGGTGCACTGCGTTGGCCATGACGAGTGTGAGCACGAACGTCGTGCACATCGGGAGCATCGCCTGCAGGCCCTTGAACGTGTCGCCGGAAAACCAGGGCGGATCGGCGATCCCCGCGCGAAGGCGCCACACGCTGAACAGTAAACGCCAGTCCGCGGCGACCGGTCGAGCGGCGATAGCGTAGACCACAGACGTCAGTTCGAGCGTGGCGAGGCCCCCGGCCACGAGGACCGCCACGGCGGTGCCGGTGTGCCCGCGCCGGACGAGTACGGTGATCGCGGCGCCGAGTGCGAGCATCGCCGCGCACCAGCACAGCGTGGACAGCAGCGTGCCCGATCGCGACTCGCCGAGGATGTCGCCGGCGATGGGCAGGTTCGCGATGACCAGGATTCCCGCGGTCGACGACGCCGGTACGGTCAGCACCGGTGCCACCAAGTGATGCTGGCGGGGCATCGGCAGCGTCAGCGCGACGATCGCCCCGCACACCGCCAGCACGCTCAGCACGATCGGCACGTTGAGGAGCGCGGGACCGACGTCGTGCCCGGCGTCTTTCGCGTACGTTGTTCCGAGCATGAGCGCGCAGACCGCCAGGAGCAGCGCGGTGAGGCCGAATCCGAACGGTGCGGCGGTGAGCCAGGCCAGCCGGCGAAGCTGCGGGCGGGTGCGGGCCCACGTCCAGGTCGCCGCCCGCTCGGTCAGTGCGGACCGGCCGACGTCGGCGATGTCGCGCCACGGCCGCGTCGAGTGTGCGAGCAGGTCGGTGAGCTCGGCGCCGTAGCGGTCGCGGATCGGCGCCGGGTACATCGCCATGGCGAGGCGGATCAACGTCGCGCGCATCAGGCCGTCGCCAATCGTCGCAGGCCGGTGCTGGCCATTGAGCGAATGCGCACGAGTTCTGCCTGCAACGCCTGCGCGCCCTGGTCGGTCAGGCGGTACGGCTTGCGGCGGTCTTCCTCCGGCAGTTGCTCGATCAACCGCTGCTCCTCCAGGCGCCGGATGGCGCCGTAGAGCGTGCCCGGGCCCGGTCGCTCGCCCGTCAATGCGGCGATGTCCTCCTGCATCGCATAGCCGTGCTTGGCGCCCTCGGCCAGGCTGATCAGGATCAACAACGCCGGCTCGGAGAACCTGCCGAGCTGCGACAGTCCGGTCACACGTTCCTCCAAGTTGCTACGTCAGACGTAGCATCGCAGGACGTAGTAACCTCGTCAATCCCGCTGCCTGCGAAGACGGCACCAACTCTCACGCCGCGCTCAGAGGAGGCTTTGTGGCAAGTCGCGGCGGATGATGTCGATTACGTGGGTACCTCGTTCGTATGGGGGTCATGACGAACGTGAACGTACTGCTCGACGGGCTGAAGCTCGTCGAATCCCCGCGCTGGCACGATGGGCGGCTCTGGTTCTGTCACTGGGGGGCCGGGGAGGTCATCGCGGTCACGCCCGAAGGAGTGCACGAAGTCGTACCGCTGGATTCGGCCGTCGACCCGCACACGATCGGGTGGTTGCCGGACGGGCGGCTGCTGGTGGTACCGAAGAATCCGGAAACGCTCGGAAGGCTGCTGCGGCGCGAGGACGATGGCGCCATGGTCGCGCACGCTGACCTGTCGGAACTTCCAGGAGGGTGCAACGAGCTCGTGGTCGACGGGCGCGGCAATGTCTATGTGAACAGCGTCGGGTTTGCGTTTCTGGACTTTATCAAGAGCGTCGATCTGAGTGATCCGCGGTCGCTGACCGAGCGGGCCGGCTACGAGCCCGGGTTCATCGCGCTGATCCGGCCCGACGGCACCGTGGTGCGGCAGGAGCACGACCTCGCGTTTCCGAACGGGATGGCGATCACGCCCGACAATCGCACGCTCATCGTGTCGGAATCGTTCACCGGGACGCTCACGGCGTTCGACATCGCGGATGACGGTACGCTCAGCAACCGCCGCGTGTTCGCCGACGGAATCGGGCCCGACGGCATCTGCCTCGACGCGGACGGTGCCGTGTGGACGTCGAGCGGCGGCAACGAGGCCGTGCGGGTGGCCGAGGGCGGCAAGGTCCTCGACCGCGTCGAGCTGGATCGGGCGCCGTTCGCCGTGATGCTGGGCGGCGAGGACGGTCGCACGCTGTTCATCTGCGCGGCGAAGTGGGACCCGCAGGATCCGTTCGGCGCGCGGACCGGCCGAATCCTCGCCACACCGGCCCCGGCCCCGCACGTCGGCTGGCCCTGATCCGCGTCCGAGCGGACAAGCCTGCGGTGATCGGTTCGGACGTGATCGTTCTCCGGGCTCCGCACGTCGGCTGGCCCTGATCCGCGTCCGAGCAGACGAAGGCTGCGGTGATCGGTTCGGACGTGATCGTTCTCCGGGCCCCGCACGTCGGCTGGCCCTGATCCGCGTCCGAGCGGACAAGCCTGCGGCGATCGGTTCGGACGTGATCGTTCTCCGGGCTCCGCACGTCGGCTGGCCCCGATCCGCGTCCGAGCAGACGAAGGCTGCGGCGATCGCCCGCACGTCGGCTGGCGCACATGGTGGGTGCCCATCGGATGAGCCCCCATCACCTGATCCGGGGCGAGGTGGAGCGCGACCAGCTCGGACCGGGTCCGCGTCTGGAACAGGTAGTGCAGCCTCGGAGCAGAGTGCCGGCGTGAGCGATCGTTACACTGCGCGAGTGGTGTCCATCCGGGTCGAAACGATCGTCAACGCGCATCCGGACGTGGTGTGGGACGCGATCGCCGATGTCGGCAACGTGCACCGGCGGCTGCTGCCAAGCCGCGTTGCCGATGCGCGGATCGACGGGGACGAGCGCATTCTGACGATGCCCGACGGCACCGAGGTGCGCGAGCTGATCGTCGCCGTCGACCACGAGCAGCGCCGCATGGCCTACTCGGTGCAAGGGCCCGGGCGGATGGTCCTCGCCCACCACCACGCGGCCTTCCAGGTCTTCGGCGACGGCGGCGGCGCACGGCTCGTGTGGACGACCGACGTGCTGCCGCACGACCGCGAGGCGGCCGTGCGGGCGAGGGTTGAGCGCGGTATCGAGGAGATGCGCGCGGTGCTGGAGCGTCCGACGGTCTGACCAGCCGGCCGCACGACCGCGAGGCGGCCGTGCGACCGCGAGGCGGCCGTCCGGGCGCGGCATCGAGGAGATGCGCGCGGTGCTGGAGCGTCCGACGGTCTGACCAGCCGGTCGCACGACCGCGAGGTGGTCGCACGACCGCGGCATCGACGAGATACGCGCGATGCTGGGGCGTGGGACGGTGCCCGCCCGGCCCGGGTCGACAGAAGGCACGTCGTGGCGCCCATCGGTACCATGCAAGCCATGGACGTGTTCGCGCCGTATGCCGGAACGCTGCTCCTGCCCGACAAGGCCCCGTTCGGCCGCGAGTCCCCGGTCACGCTCGCCGACGGCCGCCCCGTCGCCACGATCCGCTGGCACAACTGGTCGATGCGGGCCCGATACGAGATCCTGCACCCGGCCGGCGGCGCCGTCCTCGCCGCCGGTCATCGGGAGGGCTTCGGCGGGCGCAACTACTACCTCACCGACGCGCGCCAGCAGATGCTCTTCCATCTGCGGCTCAGCTTCTGGGGGCCCAACCGCACCAGCGCGCTCAGGCTCGCGAACGGCCGCGCCCTCACCACCCGCGGCAACTGGACGTCCCGCCGCTTCACCGTCACCGACGAGCGGAACCGCCCCGTCGCCCAGCTCGTGAACAACAGCCGCATCCTGTCCCTGCGCCCCGACGGGCTGGCCTTCGAGCTCCAGGCGCCGGTGCTGTCCATCGTGCAGGCCATCGGGCTCGCCCAGTCCATGCGCGCGGCGATCGAGGCCCAGCGCAGCTCCAGCGCGGCCGCGGGGGGCTAGGCCGAAGCGTCCACAATGGACCGGACGGGGTCAACGCACGACGCTGAAGCCGCTCAGCCCCTCGGCCGGCTCGTCGTGGGCCTCGACGCCGCTCACGTGCGCGTCCGGCGGCCCCTCGCCGGCCCAGGCGAGCAGCGCCGCGACCGGCTCCTCGCCGCCCTCGAACACCGCCTCGACCCGCCCGTCGGGGAGGTTGCGCACCCACCCGGCCACCCCGCACCGCTGTGCGACCTGGCGGCAGGTCTCGCGGAAGAAGACGCCCTGCACCCGGCCCGAGACCAGCACCCGTTTACGGATCACCCTCCGACCGTACCCGGGAGCGGCCGGGCCGGGCGGCCGAAGCGATCAGCGCAGGGCGGCGAGGTCCAGCGCGCGCAGCCGGTCCGGGTCGGCGAGGACGTCGACGGCGACGATCCGCCCGCCCGCGACCGTGAACGCCATCACGAACAGCGGACGGTCCGGGCTCGCGGCCACCACGACCCCCGCGGCGCCGTTGACGAGGGCCGGGTACACGAACGGCGACAGCCGCGACGACGCCAGGGCCTGCGTGGCCACCTGCTCGGGGCCGTGCAGCGTGAAGGTGAGCCGCGGGCGCGCCGGGCCGCCGTCGGAGCGCAGGATCACGTCCGGGTCGAGCACCTCGACCAGGGCGGCGAAGTCCCCCTCGCGCGAGGCGGCGAAGAACGCGTCGACCACCGCGCGCTGGCGGCTCACGTCCGGGTCGGGCGCGGTCGGGCGGCCCTGGACCCGGCGCCGGGCGCGGCTGGCGAGCTGCCGGGCGGCGGCCGGCGAGCGCTCGAGCATGGGCGCGATCTCCTCGAACGGCACCGCGAACATGTCGTGCAGCACGAACGCGAGCCGCTCGGCCGGGGTGAGCGTCTCCAGCACGACGAGCAGGGCCAGGCCCACCGAGTCGGCGAGCAGCGCCTCGTGCTCCGGGTCGACGCCGGCCACGGGGCTGACGATCGGGTCGGGCACGTGCACCTCGAGCGGGTCCTCGCGGCGCTGGTTGCGCGCGCGGAGCTGGTTGAGGCACACCCGGGCCACGATGGTGGTGAGCCAGGCGGCGAAGTTGTCCACGCCCCCGGCCCCGGCCCGGTCGACCCGCAGCCACGCGTCCTGGACGGCGTCGTCGGCCTCCGCGGCCGAGCCCAGCATCCGGAACGCCACCGCCCGCAGCCGGGCCCGGTGCTCCTCGAACTGCCCGCTCAGCCACTCGCGCTCATCCACCGGTGTTCCCCTCCCGAGTTCGATCCTCCCCCGGTCGACCCCTCGGAAGGCGAAGATGTGACGGATTCAGTACGACAAGAGCTCCCACGCCTCCACCAGCTCCCCGGGCGCCGCGCGCCCGGGCCCGAGCCCGCTGCCGTAGGAGAGCCCCCGCCGGGGCGGCCGCGCGGCCGGGCGGGCCCCGAGCTGCCGCGCGACCTCGGCCAGCACGATCCCCGTCACGAAGCGGTAGCGGCCCACGGCCCCGGGCACGTCGACCCGCGCCCGGACCACCGCGCTCGACGGCGGCGGCTGCCATCCCTCGTCCGGCACGACGACGAGCGTCGCGGCCCCGGTCAGATCCGTCCGGTGCACCGGCGGCCCGTCCGCGTGGGGCGAGCAGACGACGATCCGGGAGTACACGGGATCCGGCCCCTCGCTCGGCACCACCCGCAGCGGATTGCGGTGGCTGCGCGCGGCCGCCCGGGCCTCGGCCCGCACCGGCCGCGGGGTGCCGAACCACACCTTGTCGCGGTCCTCGACCTGCGCGACCGTCCACCCGAACGCCGCCGCCGACCGCAGCGAGCTGCCCGCCTCGACGTGGTCGCGGGGCGCGGCCAGCAGCAGCCCGGGCCGCTCGGACTCGGGCCGCGGCCCCCGCACGGCCCGCCGCCCGGCCGCCCCGCGCAGGTAGTAGAGCGCGACCGCGGCCGCCGTGGCCACGTTGAGCGTGTTGACGCCGCGGCCCGGCATCGGGATCTGCACCGTGCGGGCGGCGGCCCGCAGCAGATCGGGCCGGATGCCGCGCCGCTCGTTGCCGACCACAATGGACGATCCATCGTGGACGCTGCCGGTGCGGTACACGGACTCGGCCCCCGGCGCGTTGTCCACCGCGATGATCGGCCCCGCCACGGCGTCCACGGTGGGAATGCCGGGCAGGGCCGCGGCGAGCCCGCGGCTGTCGCGGAACCGGCAGCCGGTGGCGAACATCGCGGCCGCGTCGAGCAGGGCCGAGGCGTTGGCGGGGTTGCCGATACCGTCCCCGACCAGCGTCACCATCGGGCCGCCCACGCCGCCCGGGCCCGGGCCGCGAACGCGTCGGCGCGGCGCTCGTGGTCGGCGGTGCGCATGGCGGCCGTCCGGCGCTTGTTCGCCGCGTGCTGGACGGTGTGATGCCCGATCTCGTGCATGAGCCCGTCGAAGAGCACGAAGTCCCGCAGCGTCGAGCCGGGCCAGTCGACCCGGGTCGCGGCCGGCCCCTCGGCGATCAGGGCGCCGGCCCGGCGCAGGCGGCCGAGCGCGGGCGGGGTGAGCCGGCCGGGCAGCAGCCACGGCGGCTCGGGCTGCTCGAACAGCAGGACGTGGCCGGGCACCCGCAGCGCGGCGACGGCCGGGCTCGCGGCGGTGCGCTGGCGCAGCTCGATGCCGCGCAGCCCGTAGGTGGCCGCCGGGCCGAAGAACGCCAGCAGGGCCGCGATGTCGGCGGGCGTGGCCGGGTGCCGGAACCCGGGGCGGGCGGGCCGGGCGCGCACGGGCACGCGGGCCGGCCGGCGGGCGGCGCGCAGCAGGTAGGGGTCGGTGTGCGAGGTACGGCTCAAGAGGCGATCACGCCGACGTTGATAGCAGCTCCGGAGCCGCCAGAACCAGCAAATTTCGTGGTGTCACATCCGGGGCCTCGCGCGGGTCGAGAGGGCATGGACACCACACCGATCCTCGTCACCGGCGGCACCGGCACGCTCGGACGCCTGCTCCTGCCGCACCTGCGCGCCGCGGGGCGCCCGATCCGGGTGCTCGCCCGGCGGCGCCCGGCCCGGCCGCTCGACGGCGTCGAATACGTCGAGGGCGACCTGGCGACCGGCGAGCACGTCGAGCGGGCCGCCGGCGACGCGGCCGTCGTCGTGCACTGCGCCGGCTCGGCCAAGGGCGACGACGTCAAGGCCGCGAACCTCCTGCGCGCGGCGGCGAGCGCCAAGCACATCGTCTACATCTCGGTCGTCGGGGCCGACCGCGTCCCGGTGACGAGCGCCGTGGACCGCATGGCGTTCGGGTACTTCGGGGCCAAGCGCGCCGCCGAGGTCCTCGTCGCCGGGTCCGGCATCCCGTGGACGACCCTGCGGGCGAGCCAGTTCCACGAGCTGACCCTCGCCACGGTCCGGCAGCTGGCCGGGCTGCCGGTGATCCCCGTCCCGGCCGGCGTGCGCTTCCAGCCGGTCGACGGGGCCGAGGTCGCGGCCCGGCTCGCGGAGCTGGCGCTCGGAGAGCCGGCCGGGCTCGTGGCGGACCTGGCCGGCCCGCGGGCCTACGGCTTCGACGAGCTCGTCCGCTCCTACCTGCGCGCGGCCGGCCGGAGGCGCCCGGTCGTGCGGATGCCCATGGGCGGCGGCGCCTACCGCGCGATCCGGGCCGGAGCCAACCTGGCCCCGGACCGCGCGGTGGGCCGCCGTACGTGGGAGGAGTACCTAGCCGCGAACCTGTGACGCGGGCTGGCCCGCCATGCGGTCGACGAGGATCGCGAACGTCAGGAAGTTCGGGATGTCGCGGACCTTCCGGCCGCCGAGGATCGCCCGGCCGCCGGGCCGGCACAGCCGCAGGCCGCCGTTCTCGATCTTCACGCCGCCGATCTCGGACCAGGGCGCGCTCTTGGCGCCGTTGGTCACGCCGGCCGCGTTCAGCACGTACGCCCCGAACGGGATCGCCCGGCCGGAGTGCAGGTACTGCAGCGCCCGCGGCACCTGCACCCGGGCCACCCGCTCCTGCAGGATCGGCCCGAGCACCTTCATGTCCGCCGAGAAGTTGTTCAGGTTCAGCACGCGCCCGTCGACGAACTCGAGCACGTAGGAGTAGTTGGTGTTCGTCGTCGCGCCGTACACCTGCTGCCGGATGATCGACTGGTAGATCGTGACGATCTGGTCCCACCGGTAGGCCTGCACGCCGGCCGCGGTCGCCCGCACGAACCCGTGCGCGAACAGGTGGAAGCCGAGCAGGCGGGCCTTCTTCGACACCAGCGGCGAGCGCACCAGCACGGCCACGAACGCGCCGAGGCACAGCAGCGCGATCAGCCCGAGGACGACCAGCGCGACCCCGCCCTGCGCGGCGCCGAGCCCGAACAGGAAGATCCCGATGATCGCGAGGAGGCCGAGGTACACCAGCGCCGCCGAGCGCTTGCCCGGCTGCATCGAGGCCACGTACCCGCCCAGCTGGGCCTGCCACGCGGCCTGGATCGCGTCCGCGGGGATCGTCGTCGGCGGCGGGTTCGTGGACGCGTCCGGGTCCGGCGGCATCGGGATGCTCAGCAGCTCGCGGGTGGCCTGCCCGGCGGCGGCCGACTCGCGCTCGCGCCGGCGCCCGGCCAGCGCCTGCTGCGTGCCCAGGCCGAGGAAGACGACGCCGAGGATGCCGCCGGTCAGCCCGCCGCCGACCCGCTGCGACGAGGCCTCCTCCTCGTAGGAGTTCACCGTCCGGGTGCCGGTCTTGGTGGAGATGTGCACGCACTGGTCGCCGGGCGACATCGTGTTGCCGTCGCACGTGACGTCGGTGGAGGTGGCCAGGAACCCGGCGAGGCCGAGGCCGAGCACACCGATGACGGCGCCGATGATGGCGCCGCGGTACTGCGGGATCATGGGTCCCCCGTGGATGAAGCCGAGTCAGGCGTCTTCGTAGAGCGCTGCGTACCGCTCGTAGAGCACGTCGGCGTGCTCGCCGAGCCGGTGCCGCGAGATGATGTCATGCGCCAGCCCGAATTGGGAAGGCAGGGTATCGAGGGTCAGCGACGCCCCGGCCGCGCGCGCGAGCCGCTCGGGCAGACCGAACGCCAGCTCGCCGTCGACCGTCGTGTCACCGGGGGCGAGCACGGCCGCGACCCGGGCCGGTCCGTTCGCGGGGAAGGCGCGGGGCAGGGCGGACGCGATGCGCAGGTACTGGGCGACGGCGCGGTAGGAGTACCCCCGCGAACTGCGCCGATCCGGGAGCATCCGGCGGCCGTAGAGGACCCGCATGGCGACCCGGGCCGCGGGCGGCACCTGCGAGGCATGCGGGGCGTAGAGCGGGGCCAGCACGACGAGCCGCCGCACGGCGTCCGGGCGGCGCGCGGCCAGCCAGGTGGCGAGCACCCCTCCGCCGGAGACGCCGAGCACACCGGTCTCGCCGCCGAGCGCGGCGGCGGTGTCGAGGGCCTCGGCGGCGTACGCGCGCAGCCCCGCGGCCGTGACGGTGGCGTGGGCGCCGGGGTCGACGAGGCCGTGGCCGGGGGCGCGCGGGACGACGACGTTGTAGCCGCGGGCGAAGAACAGCGCGGCGAGCGGGTCGAGCTGGGCGGGGGAGTGGGTGTACCCGTGCAGCAGCAGCACCGAGCGGGCCCGGCGGCGGCCGTGGGACAGGACGCGGGTGTCGTGCCCGTCCGCGATCACGTCGCGTCCCCGGGCAGCTCCAGCCGGTAGCCGATCCCGGGCTCGGTCACGAAGTAGCGCGGGCGCGACGGGTCCGGCTCCAGCTTCCGGCGCAGGTTCGCGAAGTGCACCCGCAGGTAGTTGGTCTCCGTCTCGTACCGCGGCCCCCACACCTCGCGCAGGAGCCGCTTGTGCTCGACGAGCTTGCCCTCGTGCCGGGCCAGGACCTCGACCAGGTGCCACTCGGTCGGCGTGAGCCGGATCACCCCGCCGTCCGGCCCGGTCGCCTGTTTCGCCGACAGGTCCAGCCGGAACGCGGGGGTCAGCAGCACGGGGGCGGCCGGCGCCGGCGCGGCCCGGCGCAGGGCCGCGCGCATGCGCGCCAGCAGCTCGTCCATCCCGAACGGCTTGGTCACGTAGTCGTCCGCGCCCGCGTCCAGGGCCGCGACCTTGGTGGGGCCGGTGTGCCGGGCGGAGAGCACGATGATGGGCACGCTGCTGTACCCCCGGATGCCCGCCACCACGTCGAGCCCGTCGAGATCGGGTAGGCCGAGGTCGACGATCACGAGGTCGGGCGGGTGGTCCGCGGCGGCCGCGAGCCCCTCGGCCCCGGTGCCGGCGGTCTGCACCCGGTAGCCGCGCGCGGCGAAGTTGAGCCGCAGCGCGCGCAGCAGCGGCTCGTCGTCGTCGATGATGAGCACCCCGCTCATGCCCGCGGCACCTCCACCGTCATCGTCAGGCCGCCGCCGGGCGTCTCCGACGGCGTGACCGTGCCGCCCATGGCCTCGGTGAACCCTCGCACGATGGCCAGCCCGAGCCCCAGCCCGGCCCCGCCGCGGTCCCCGAGCCGCTGGAACGGCTCGAACAGCGCGGCGCGCTCGGCCGCGGGCACCCCCGGCCCGTCGTCGGCGACGACCAGCCGGACCCGCGCCCCGTCCGCCGCGCCGGTGATGCTCACGTGCGGCGCGGCCGCGAGCGAGTTTGCGACGAGGTTGGACAGCACGGTGGTCAGCAGGCCCGGGTCGGCCAGCGCGAGCAGGTCCTCGGGCAGGTCCACCGCCACCCGGCCCCGCGTGTGCTCGGGGTCGGGCAGGTGCAGGACCACCTCCGCCGCCACCGCGTCGAGGGCCGTCGGCTCCGGGGCCGCCGACAGCACCCCGGCCCGCAGCCGGCTCAGCGAGAGCAGGTTCTCGACCAGCGCCGTCATCCGGTCCGTCGCGTGCTCGACGGTGGCCAGCAGCTCGGCCCGGTCGGCGTCGGTGAACTCCAGGTCCGGGCTGCGCAGGCTCGAGACGGAGGCCTTGATCCCGGCCAGCGGGGTGCGCAGGTCGTGGCTGACCGCGTCGAGCAGCGCCGTGCGCAGCCGGTCGACCTCGGCCAGCTCCCGGGCCCGCCCGACCGCGGCCCGCCGGCGCTTCGCGACGTCCATGGCCACCGCGACCGCCGCCGCGACGAGCACGTACACCAGCAGCGCGATCGCGTTGTCGAAGCTCGCGACGCTCAGCGTGTGCAGCGGCGGCACGAAGAGGAAGTTCAGCAGCAGGTCCGCGGCCACGGCGGCGCCGAGGGCCGGCCAGAGCCCGCCCGCCGCGGCGGCGCCGGCCACCGGCACCAGGTAGAGCAGCGTGACCGAGGCCAGCGACAGGTGCCCGCGCAGCGGATCCAGGATCGCGGTCGCCGCGGCCAGCCCGGCGGCCGCGACCACGACGCCCCGCCCGCGGCCGCTGCCCATCCCACCATCCTGACAGTGTCCGGATCGGCCTTTCGGAGGTGGGGCTCCGGCGTGCGGGGGTGCGAGAATGCCCGCCGTGATGTCTGATCGCCGCTACGGCCGGCGCGCCGTGCTCGGGGCCGGCCTCGCCGCGTCCGTCGCGGCCCTGAGCGGCTGCGGTCCGGACCCCGTGTCACCCACCGCCGCCCCCTCCGACGCGGCCTCCGACGGACCCGCGCCGGGCGAGCCGCCCGCCGCCGCGGAAGGGGTGGCGGGCCTGTCCGGCTCGGCCAGCGCGAGCCCGTCGGGGCAGATCCTCACCGCGCCCTACAGCGGCAAGGTCGTCGAGGTCCTGAAGCGGTACCTCGTGCCGACGTCGGACAACCCGAAGCACCCCGGCTACGCGGGCGCGGCCGTGCTCGTCAACGTCGGCGGCAAGGTGACCACGCACGCCGCGGTCGGCGACGCGCTGCGCTACGGCGCCGGGCCGGTCGAGCTGCCGGCGAAGTCCCGCGTGGCGATGCGCCCCGACTCCGTCTTCGACGTGGCGTCGGTGACGAAGGTGTACACCACCATCCTCGCCCTGCAGCAGGTCGACCGGGGCAAGCTCGACCTGGCCGCGCCCGTCGCGCAGTACCTGCCCGCGTTCGACGGCCCCGGCAAGTCCGCGGTCACCGTGCAGATGCTGCTCACCCACACCAGCGGCCTGCCGGTCGGCCCGTCGATCCCGGAGACGTCCAAGAAGCCCGACGTCGCGGCGCGCTGGGAGTACATCGTCTCGACCCCGCTCGCCGACGGGGTCGCGCCCGGGACGCTGTTCCGCTACACGAGCCTCGGCCTGCTGCTCACCCAGCAGATCCTCGAGAAGCTCACCGGCAAGCCGCTCGACCAGCAGGTGAAGAGCGAGATCACCGGCCCGCTGGGGCTGCGCGACACCGGCTTCAAGCCGAAGAACTGGCTCAGCGCCGCCGACCAGGCCAACCGCCTCGCCGCCACCGACGCCCGGACCTCCCGCGGCCTGCTGCGCGGCACCGTGCACGACGACATCTGCAACGTCCTCGGCGGCGTGGCCGGCTCGGCGGGCATCTTCACCACCGCGGCCGACCTGTCGGTGCTGGGGCTCATGTTCCTCGGCGGCGGGCAGGTCAACGGCAAGCGCATCCTGTCCGAGGCGACGGTCCGCAACATGCTCACCAACAAGAACTCGGGCCTGCCGGCCACCGACGTCGACCGGCCGAACCGCACCTCGACGCACGGGATCGGGCTCGAGCTCGACCAGTCGTGGTTCATGGGGCGGCTGGCGGGGTCGGGGGCGTACGGTCACACCGGCTTCACGGGCTGTGAGCTCGTCGTCGAGCCGAAGCGCAAGCTCGTCCTGGTGCTGCTGACGAACCGGGCCCACCCGAACTGGAGCTGGGCCAACCCCGACCCGACGCGCGTGGCCGTCGCCAACATCCTGGCCGACGCGATCTAGCCGACCCGGGCCACGGCTCGCGCGGTCACCCGAGCGCGCCACCGCCGGTGATGCGGGCCACGGCGGCCGTGCACGCGTCGAGCCACAGATCGTCGTCGCGGCCCCAGGTGTCGTGGTTGAACGGCTGCCGGTCGGGTGCCGCGATCGCCGCCTCGAGGACCGGGACGGCCTCGGCCGCCGCGGGCCCGATCCCGGCCAGGCAGCGCACCGCCTCCAGGCCGCGCGGGCTGTGGGTGGCGTGGCGCAGCAGGACCGGGACGACCGGGGCCGGGTCGGCGGTGGCGTGCCAGTAGGCGACCGCGGCCCGCATCGACTGCCACTCGTCGTCGTCGGTGAACAGCGCGCGCAGGTCCGGGGCCAGATCCGCGGCCGCGCGGCCCGCGGCCGGGAGGGCGAACAGCGCCTCGGTGCGCTGCCAGGCGCGCGGCTCGGCGAGGGCCGCCGCGGCCTCGGCGAGCAGCGGGGCCGGGTCGCCCGTGATCCGGGCCAGGGCGGCCGCGGCCGGAAGCCGAATCGTCAGCTCGGCGTGCCCGAGCAGGGCGGTCAGCTCCGGTACCGCCGCCGCGGCGGCCGGGCCGAGCGCGCCGAGCGCCTCGATGGCGGCGGTCGACGGGTTCTCCTCGCCGAGGCAGTCCCGCAGCACCGGCACGAGGGGCGCGGCCGATGCGGGCGCCGGGTCCAGGCGCGCGGCCGTCGCGATCAGGAGGTTCTGCTCGAAGCCGGCCTGGGCCCGGGCGATCGCGGGCGGCAGGGCGGCGCGCGTCGCCGTGGCCCAGGCGCCGAGGCGCAGCAGGGCCGGCTGCAGCGTCTTCAGGTCGAGGACCAGCGACGGCACCGGCCGGGCCGCGTCGGCCATCTGCTCGCGCAGCGCCCGGTTGCGGCCCACCGCCGGGTCCCGCTCGTTGGCCGCCGCGATGAACGCGCTGAGCCGCTCGTGGCCGGTCAGCGCCGCCGGCGGGGGCGGCGGCGGGGCGGACAGGACGCGGGCGATGTGGGCGTCGGCCCGGGGGTCCTCCAGGGAGACGAGGGCCGTCAGGGCCCGCGCGGCGGTCGCGTCCAGGCCCGGGCCGCGATCGACCAGCGCCCACAGCGCGTCGGCGCCGGTCGCGGCGCGGCCGGCGGCGGACAGGTGGGACGCGGCCCAGAACCGGACGGTGGGGTCCGGGTCGTCCAGGCGCTCGGCCAGGAGCGGGGCCAGCGCCGCGGCCGCGGCGCGCCAGGTGCGCATGGGGTCCTCGGCGGCGTACACCGCGCCCGCACGCACCATCGGGTCCGGGTGCGCCAGCCAGGCGGTGAGGACGCGCACCTGGGTGGGCCAGTCCCGCTCGGCCGCGCTCAGCACCCACGCCAGCGGGTCGTCGCTGTCCCACGGCAGCCGCCCCACCGCGCGCAGGACCGCCGGGCCGTCGGCGGCGAGGACCCCGGCCGGGCCGGGGTCGCCCTCCAGGAGGTGCGCCATGGCGGCGACGACCCGCGGCAAAGGCTCCGGATCGGCCAGGCCGCGCGCGTCGAGCACGCCGCGGGCGCGCAGGGCCAGGATCGCCGCGGCGCGCACGACCGGGCTCGGGTCGGCCGCGGCCCGGTCGCGCAGCGCGGCCGTGTCGTCGTCGGCAGCGTCGGGGCCGGCCGCGTCGAGGGCGGCGAGCGTGTAGGCGGCCGCCGCGCGGGTGTCCTCGGACGGCGCGGCGGACAGCAGGCGCACGTAGACCGGGCGGCCGGCGGTGACCGCGGACCGGGCGGCCGCGACCCATGCCAGCTCCGCGGCGAGCTCCTCGTCGGCCTCGCCGGCGCCCCGCGGGTGCTCGTGCACCTCCAGGTACGACGAGCCCTCCGCGATCGAGGCCAGCAGGTGCAGCACGCCGGCGGCGTCGGCGCCGGGCGCGTCCAGGACCTCGATGAGGAACGGCACGGCCGGGGCGGTCGCCTCGTAGACGGTGCCCTGGTGCCAGATGTTGCCGTAGAGGGCGTGCAGCGCCTCCTCGTCACCGGCGGCCAGGCGGCGCAACAGGTCGGGAACGTCGTCGGCCTCACCGTAGGCGTGGGTCAGCTCCGGCCACGCCACCGCATCCAGCTCCGTCAACATGCCCGGCACGGTACCGGGTGCGGGCGAGCGGTCCCGCGCGACATGCGGGCCCCGCGGCGGCGCGAACCCGGGTAGTGTCGGCGCTCGTGCGAGCGATCCGGTGCACCAGGTTCGGCGGCCCCGAGGTCCTCGAGCTCGCCGAGCTCGGTGAGCCCGCCGGCGAGCTGGTCGTCGAGGTCGCCGCGGCCGGGGTGAACTTCGCCGACACGAGCCGGATCGCCGGCACCTACCGGCCCGCGCCGACGCTGCCGTTCGTGCCCGGCACCGAGGTCGTCGGCCGGACCGGCGACGGGCGGCGGGTCCTCGCGCACACGTTCGCCGGCGGCGGCTTCGCGCAGCGGGCGGCCGTCGATGCCGCGGCGGCCGTGGTCGTACCGGATGCGGTCACCGACGCCGAGGCCCTCGCGCTGCTGGTGCAGGGGCTCACCGCCTGGCACGTCCTGCGAGGCAGCGCCCGGCTGGCCGCGGGGGAGACGGTCGTCGTCAACGCGGCCGCGGGCGGGGTCGGCTCGCTCGCCGTCCAGCTCGCCCGGCACTTCGGCGCCGGCCGGATCATCGCCGCCGCCTCCACGCCCGAGCGCCGCGAGCTCGCGCTGTCCCTGGGCGCGGACGCGGCCGTGGACGGCGCCGCCGACGGCTACGCCGAGCGCGTCCTCGCCGCCAACGGCGGCCGCCCGGTCGACGTGGTGCTGGAGTCGGTCGGCGGGCGGGTCTTCGCGGCCGGGCTGGCCGTGCTGGCCCCGTTCGGCCGGCTCGTCACCTTCGGCAACGCGTCGCGGGAGGGCCGCCCGCCGATCGACCCCGGCGAGCTGGCCGACCACAACCGCGCCGTGGCCGGGTTCTGGCTGCGCCCCGCGCTCGAGGTCCCCGGCGCCTACGCCGAGCCGCTGCGGGCGATGTTCGGGCTCGTCGCGGCGGGGGAGCTGCGGCCCGCGGTCGGCGCCGAGTATCCGCTGGCCGAGGCCGGGCGGGCGTTCGCCGACCTGCTGGCCCGCCGGACCACCGGCAAGATCGTGCTCCGCCCGTGACGCGGCCCGTCCTCGGTGGGCTTCACCGCTGGCTCGCCATGAGCGCCAGCTGGATCGCCAGGCGCTCGTCCGGGTCGTCGAGGCGGTCGCCGAACAGCTCGCGGAGGCGGCGCAGGCGGTAGCGGATCGTCTGCGGATGCGTGTGCAGCGCCCGCGCGGCCGGGATCACCTGGCCCTGGCAGCGCAGCCAGGCGTGCAGCGTCTCGGTCAGCGGGCGGCGGGCGGCCGGGGTCAGCGCCGCCAGCGGGGCCAGCGCGCGCGAGGCGAGGCGGTCGGCGACCCCCGGCTCCCAGCCCAGCAGCAGCGGCACCAGGTGCTCGTCGCAGGCCAGGACGCCCTCGGGCAGCCGGCCCGCCTGCTGCAGTTCGAGGGCCTTGCGGGAGATGCGGTACGACTGGCGCGCCTCCCGCACCGGCACCGCCGGCCCGATCGCCGCCCGCCGCCCGGCCAGGGGACGCTCCAGCGCGTGCGGGGACGGGCCCAGCAGGCGCGTCGCGCCGTCGATGACCGTCGCGATCGCGCCGCCGCCCGCGGCCCGGGCCAGGTGCTCGGCGTCGGTGCCCTCGACGCTGACCGCGCACACGGACGCGGGCAGCGGCCAGCTCGCCGCCTCCGCGGCGGCCAGGAGGGCCGCCTCGGCCGGCGGGTCGGGCTGCACGAGCAGCGTGATGAGCCGGCGCCGCAGCTGCGCCCAGTCCCGCGCCGCGTCGCGCTGCTCGTCCAGGTAGCCCTCCGCGGCCGCCCCGGCCAGGGCGTCGACGTAGCCGAACAGGGCGGCGGCGGTGGCGTACAGCTGCGGCGGTTCCAGCGGCCCCGGGCGCTGCACGAGCGTGGCCCAGAACGTCTGCGCGCCGAGCGTGAGGATCGAGCGCAGCGCGTCGACGCGGTGGCCCTCGCGGTATTCGGTCCGGCCGAGTTCGGCGAACAGCGACAGGGTCGGGGCGAGGTCGGCGCCCGAGATGAAGGTGGCCACGGCGGTCTCGACGCCCAGGGTGAGCCCGTGGCCCTGGCCGCCGGTGAGCGAGCGGCCCTGCTCGCGCATCGCGGCGCGGACCGCGGCCAGCACCGCCTTTGTCACCGGGGTGACAAACTCCGGCGGAAAATGTGTTTCGGGCACCAACGATTTTGGCACGCGGATGCCTAGCCTGGTCGGGTGGATGCGGATGTGATCGTGATCGGTGCCGGTCTGGCCGGGCTGGTGGCGGCGGCCGAGGTGGCCGACGCGGGCAAGCGCGTGATCCTGCTCGACCAGGAGGGCGAGCAGAGCATCGGCGGGCAGGCCTTCTGGTCGTTCGGCGGGCTGTTCTTCGTGGACTCGCCGGAGCAGCGGCGGATGGGCATCAAGGACTCCGCCGAGCTCGCCTGGCAGGACTGGCTCGGCAGCGCCCAGTTCGACCGGGCCGAGGACGAGTGGCCGCGGCGCTGGGCCGAGGCCTACGTGCACTTCGCCGCCGGGGAGAAGCGCGCCTGGCTGCGGGCCATGGGGCACCGCGTCTTCCCCGTCGTGGGCTGGGCCGAGCGCGGCGGCGGACCGGCCGACGGGCACGGGAACTCGGTCCCGCGCTTCCACATCACCTGGGGCACCGGCCCGGGCGTCGTCGAGCCGTTCGAGCGCCGGGTCCGCGCGAGCGACAAGGTGGACCTGCGCTTCCGGCACCGCGTCGACGAGCTGCTCCCCGGCGGGGTGGTGCGCGGCACGATCCTGGAGCCGAGCACCGTCGCGCGTGGACAGTCGAGCTCGCGCACCGCGGTCGGCGAGTTCGAGCTGTCGGCGTCCGCGGTCATCGTGACGTCGGGCGGCATCGGCGGCGACCACGACCTCGTGCGCAAGGCGTGGCCGGCGCGGCTGGGAACGCCGCCGAGCCGGATGGTCGCGGGCGTGCCCGCGCACGTCGACGGGCGGATGCTCGGCATCACCGAGGCGGCCGGCGGGCACGTCATCAACCCCGACCGGATGTGGCACTACACCGAGGGCCTGCGCAACTGGGACCCGATCTGGCCCAACCACGGCATCCGGATCCTGCCCGGCCCGTCGTCGCTGTGGCTGGACGCGACGGGCAAGCGGCTGCCGGCCCCGTGCTTCCCGGGCTTCGACACGCTGAGCACCCTGCGGCACATCACGGCGACGGGGTACGACCACAGCTGGTTCATCCTCACCCAGAAGATCATCGAGAAGGAGTTCGCGCTCTCGGGCTCCGAGCAGAACCCCGACCTCACCAACCGCAGCGTGCGCCAGGTCCTGCAGCGGGTGAAGAAGGGCGCGCCGGGTCCGGTCGAGGCGTTCAAGCAGCACGGCGCCGACTTCGTCGTGGCCTCCACGCTCGACGAGCTCATCGCCGGCATGCAGCGCCTCGAGCCCGGCGTGCCGCTCGACGCCGCGGCCGTCAAGGCCACCGTCGAGGCCCGCGACCGCGAGATGACCAACACGTTCACGAAGGACGCGCAGATCACGGCCCTGCGCGGCGCCCGTTCGTACCGCGGCGACAAACTCATCCGCGTCGCCTCCCCGCACCGCCTGCTCGACCCGAAGGCCGGGCCGCTCATCGCGGTGCGCCTGAACATCCTCACCCGCAAGACCCTCGGCGGCCTGGAGACCGACCTGTCCGGCCGCGTGCTGCGCGCCGACGGCACCCCCCTCCCCGGTGTGTACGCGGCCGGCGAGGTGGCCGGCTTCGGCGGCGGCGGGATGCACGGCTACAACTCGCTGGAGGGCACCTTCCTGGGCGGCTGCCTCTTCTCGGGTCGCACGGCGGGCCGGGCCGCGTCCCAGGCGGTCTGACCGCGGCGCCGGTAGCATCGGGTCGCACGGCGGGCCGGGCCGCGTCCCAGGCGGTCTGACCGCGGCACCGGTAGCATCGGGTCGCATGCGACGACCGCCCCTCTCGGGCCTGCTGGCGCTCGCGGCGACGGTCCCCGGCGTGGCCGTCGCGCTCGCGGGCGCCGAGGTGCCGGCGCCCGTGGCCGCGCTCGTCTTCGGCGGCGCGATCGTCGGCGCCGCGTTCGTCCTGGCCTGGGCGGCCGAGGCGGCCCAGGTCGACGTGTCCGCCGGGCTGGCGGTCGCGGTCCTGGCCCTGATCGCGGTGCTCCCGGAGTATTCGGTCGACTTCGTCTTCACGTGGCGGGGCGGCGAGGCGGCGCAGCAGTGGGGCGCCGGCTGCCGCCCGCCCGGCGGCGACGGCACCCCCGCGTGCTCGCTGGCGCTGGCCAACATGACGGGCGCCAACCGGATCCTGGTCGGCATCGGCTGGGTCGTCGTGGTGCTCATCGCGTGGCGGCGCTCGAAGGAGCGCGGCATCACCCTCGGGCGCGCCGACGCCGTCCCGCTCGCGTTTCTCACGATCGCGTCGCTGTACTGCCTGATCCTGCCCTTCAAACGGACCCTCACGCTCTGGGACACCGCCGTGCTCGTGGCGGTCTTCGTCGCCTACAGCTGGCGGGTGTCGCGGGCCCCGGCCGGGGAGCCGGAGCTGATCGGGCCCTCGGCGTGGGTCGGCAACCTGGCCAAGGTTCCGCGCCGCGCCACGGTGATCGGCCTGTTCCTGGTCTCGGCCGTGGTCATCCTGCTGGCCGCCGAACCGTTCGCGCAGAGCCTGGTCGACACCGGGCAGCAGCTCGGCATCAGCCAGTTCCTGCTCGTGCAGTGGGTGGCGCCGCTCGCCTCGGAGGCGCCCGAGCTGCTGGTGGCCGGGTTGTACGCCTACCGCCTGCACACCACCGAGGCCCTCGGCGCGCTGGTGTCCTCGAAGGTCAACCAGTGGACGCTGCTGGTCGGCACGCTGCCGGTGGTCTTCGCCGTGTCCAGCCGCGGCTGGTCGGGGCTGCCGATCGAGCCCGCCCAGCGCGGCGAGCTGCTGCTGACCGCGGCCCAGTCGCTGCTGGCCATCGCGCTGCTGCTCGGGCTGACGCTGAGCCTGCGGGCCGCGCTGGTGCTGCTCGGGCTGTTCCTGGTCCAGTTCGTGCTCGCCGCCGTGCTGCCGCGCGAGTACCACGACCGCGAGCTGTTCGCCCTCAGCGTCGTGTACCTGGCCCTGGCCGTCGTCACCGCGATCCGCAAGCGCGCGTGCCTCGTGCCGATGCTCCGTGACGGGCTGCTCACCCGGTACTCGGACCTCGGCGGCGACCTGCACTGCACCACGACGGGCGGCGGCCGCCTGCGCCTGCGGACCCGCCTCAAGGCCGCGGTGTCGGCCGACGGCTGATCGCCGTCGTCGCGCGGCCCGCCGTGGCCTGCCGTAATCTGCGTCCCGTGACGGATCGACGGCGGCTCACCAGCCAGCGCCTCTTCGCGCTGACGATCGGCGCCCTGACGCTGCTCATCGTGCTCGGCTCGTGGGCCGGGTACGCCTCGCTGGCCGACACCACGCGGGTCTCCGACCGGCTGCAGCTGCGCATCTCGCCCGCCGCCACGGCCGTCGTCGAGCTCGGCGCGGCCCTGGTCGACCAGGAGACCGCCGTGCGCGGGTTCGTCCTGGCCCGCGAGCCGGACTTCCTCGCGCCGTACCGCGAGGGCGCCAATACCGAGCGGCGCGTCGCCGACCGGCTGCGGACCCTGCTCGCCGACGAGCCGCACGCGCTGGAGCGGCTCGAGTCCATCGAGCGGGCGGCCGCCGGGTGGCGCACGGCGTACGCCGAGCCCCTCATCGCCGCCCCCAACTCCGAGTCGCCGCTGGTCGTGTCGAGCAAGACGGCGTTCGACGCGCTGCGGGCCGACGTGAGCGTGCTGCAGCAGCGGGTCGACGAGGCCCGGGCGGCCGGGCGGCGGGCGCTGGACACCTCCCGCCATCGCCGCGACACCATCTTCGGCATCATCGTCGGCGGGCTGCTCATCGGGCTGTTCGCGATCGCGCTCATGCTGCAGCGGCTGGTGCTGCGCCCGCTCGAGCGGCTGCAGACGTCGGTGCGCCGGGTCGCCGACGGGGACTTCGAGCACCACGTGCCGGCCGGCGGCCCGCCGGACCTGGCCGCGCTGGGCAACGACGTGGAGGCGATGCGGGAGCGGATCGTGACCGCGCTGGCCGAGAGCCGCGGGCAGGAGGAGCGGCTGCGGCGATCCAACTCCGACCTGGAGCAGTTCGCCTACGTCGCCAGCCACGACCTGCAGGAGCCGCTGCGCAAGATCGCGTCCTTCTGCCAGATGCTGCAGCGCCGGTACGCCGAGCAGCTCGACGACCGCGCCCGGCAGTACATCGCCTTCGCCGTCGACGGGGCGACCCGGATGCAGGCGCTCATCAACGACCTGCTCGCGTTTTCCCGGGTCGGCCGCGTCTACGACAACGTCACCGACGTCGACCTGTCCGCCACGATGCGCCGGGTGCGCTCGGATCTCGAGGCCCGCATGCTGGACGCCGACACCGTGCTGGAGTGCCCGGAGGACCTGCCCGTCGTCCAGGGCGACCCGACGCTGCTGGCGATGCTCTGGCAGAACCTCATCAGCAACGCCATCAAGTTCCGCAAGCCCGACACCCCGCCGCGCATCGTCGTCGACCGGCAGGACGAGGACGGGTTCCACCGGTTCTCGGTGCAGGACAACGGCATCGGCATCGAGCCGCAGTTCGAGGACAAGATCTTCGTGATCTTCCAGCGGCTGCACCCGCGCGACGTGTACCCGGGCACCGGCATCGGCCTGGCGATCTGCAAGCGGATCGTCGAGCACCACGGCGGCCGGATCTGGCTCGACCCCACCTACACCGGCGGCGCCCGGATCTGCTTCACGCTGCCGGTCGTCGCCGCCGCGGACCAGCCCTAGGCCGGCGGCCCTCGCGGTTCACGCGGTGAGCTCGTTCAGTACCGATGCCAGGCGCTTCTCCTCGAAGGTGAAGTGCGACTCCATCACCGCGGCGAGCCCGGCGAGCTCGGCCCGGGTCGGGTTCGCCTCGACGCGGCGGATGAGCGCGGCGATCTGCTCGTGGTCGTAGCGCAGCTCGGCGAGGATGGCGCGCAGGCCGGGGCGGCGCTCGGCGAGCACCTGGAACATGCCGCGCTCCTCGCCGGTGTGGTGCCGCTCGAGCGCGCCGCAGAACGCGAGGCAGTGCACGCGCAGCTCGCGGGAGAAGTCGGGAAGCCGGGCGATGTCGTCCAGCAGGGACCGCAGGTGCTGGTGGATCTCGATGAGCTGGTGCCCCAGGGCCGCGACGCGCGGCGGGGTGAACTCGGACAAGGTGTGACCTCGTAGGGTTCCGCGCCTCCATGCCCTCGGCGGTCTGTTTGCCGGGTACACCGCGACGCTGCGAACCATCCTAAACGGTCCGCGGGATTGCGGGTGGACCTCGACACGGCGGCCATCGCGGGGCGCACAGTGGACGTATGAGTGCGAACAAGGACGCCTACGACGCCGCCCTCGCCGCGGCCGACGCGCACGCCCGGGCCTGGCTGGCCTCGCTCGCCGCGCGGTCCGTGCCCCCGCGCGCCGACGCCGACCAGCTCGCACCGGCCGTCGGCGGGGCACTGCCCGAGGAGCCGTCCGACCCGGGCGAGGTGGTGGACCTGCTGGCGCGGTCGGCCGAGCCGGGACTCATGGCGATGCCGTCCGGCCGGTTCTACGGCTGGGTGATCGGCGGCACGCTCCCGGCCGCGCTCGGGGCCGACTGGCTCGTGAGCGCCTGGGACCAGAACGCCGCGATGCGGTACCCGACGCCCGCGACCGCGGCGCTGGAGGAGGCGGCCGGCGCGTGGGTGCTCGACCTGCTCGGGCTGCCCGGCGGGGCCGACGTCGGGTTCGTCACCGGCGCCACGATGGCCAACTTCACCGGCCTGGCCGCCGCGCGCCGCCACGTGCTCGCGCGGCGGGGCTGGGACCTCGACGCCGGCGGGCTGTTCGGGGCGCCGCGCATCCGCGTGCTGGTCGGCGAGGAGCGGCACGACACGCTCGATCTGGCGCTGCGGTACCTCGGCCTGGGTGCCCCAACGCCCGTGGCCGCCGACGAGCAGGGCCGCATCCGGCTGGACGCGCTCGCCGAGGCGCTGCGCACCGGCGGGGACGAGCCCACCATCGTGTGCCTGCAGGCCGGGAACGTCCACAGTGGATCGTTCGACCCGATCGGCGAGGCGGCCGAGCTCGCGCACCGCCACGGCGCCTGGGTGCACGTCGACGGCGCCTTCGGGCTGTGGGCCGCCGCGTCGCCCCGGCTGCGCCACCTCGTGCCCGGTCTCGAGCGCGCCGACTCGTGGGCGACGGACGGGCACAAGACGCTGAACGTGCCGTACGACTGCGGCATCTCGATCGTCGCGGACCCCTCGGCCATGCGCGCCGCGATGGGCGTGCGGGCCAGCTATCTCATCGAGCCCGCGGGCCCCGGCGGCCCGGCCGACCCGTTCGAGAAGGTGCCCGAGCTGTCCCGGCGCGCCCGCGGGGTGCCGGTGTGGGCGGCGCTGCGCTCGCTGGGCCGGCGCGGGGTCGCGGAGATGGTCGACGGGTTTGCGCGCAACGCCCTGCGGCTGGCCGAGGGCATCGCCGCCATCGACGGCGCCGAGGTGCTCAACGACGTCGTGTTCACACAGGTGTGCGCCGCGTTCGGCGACGACGAGCGCACCGCCGCCGTGACCCGTGCCCTGCTGGACGACGGCCGCGCCTGGATGTCGGGCTCGACCTGGCGCGGCCGCGCGATCCTGCGCGTCTCGGTGAGCAACTGGTCGACGGACGAGGCCGACGTCGAGGAGTCCCTGGAGGCCGTCCGCCGCGCGGTCGCCAGGTCCGCCTTCAGGTCGGCCTAACCTCGTGAAGGGGTGTTGGGCGCAGGTCGGACACGCACCATTACCCAACGTCCTGGCCTGCTGTCCGGGTGGCTGGCGGTGCCGCAGGTTGGCTGGTGGCATGTTCGAGTGGCAGTCGGGTCAAGTGCGAAGATCCAGACCGAGACGCCCCGGCGGCCACCGGGCAATGACCGCCTCAACCGTTGCGCCGAGCCCGATCGGCGGCAGATCGGTGCGCCGAATCTTTGTCGGCAACTCGCGACGTAGCGTGAAGTTGTCAACCTATCCATGTGCAGTTCGGGTGCCTGCGAGAAGGTCGGAGACGGTTAGCAGTTCGGTCGGCTTCAACGGGGCCCGGCCGGCAGGGTTGCGGGTGCTGTACTCGTCTTCGCATACAACGATCCCCTCGGCCGTTCGGCTCCAGGCGGCGGGAAGGGCTGACACGATCGCCGCTGCGATCGTGTCGACCTGTCCCGTCACGCCGACGAACCGTAGTGCTTCGGCCAGCCGGGTAGCGGCCTCGCTGGACTCTGCGGCTGTGGCGCCGAGGATTGGTGCGAGCAGCAGTACCGCGGTGGCTCGCCCGATCGGTGTGGACTGGCGATCGGCGACCCCCATCAGTTCGGGCCACGAGATACACGGACCGTCCAGCGTCCCCTCTGCTGCGGCGATCGTGATACAGCGTTCGCCGCCGGGAGGGACTACCAGGTAGTCCACTCCCTCATCCTCGGTGAAGTTGCGGTAGACGACCGCAACTCGGCTGCCGCCGCCGAGCTCGATGGGGAAGACCGGCCAGGCGGAGGCATCCGTGAGCCGCTGATAGACGGCCCGGATCACATCGAGCTGGTTGTCGAACAGCTCAGCCAGTTCGTCGTCGAGATCCAGTTCGAGGATCTCGCCGAGGTACGCGGGCCAGAAGCCTGGACGAGCCAGGAGTTCGGATGCGTCGTACGCACGTCCCGGCCCATCCAGATCGTCCGGACCGAGATCGTCATAGCCGGGCAACATCTCCACAGCACACATCTACACCATTGGCAGCCAGCGACGGTCCGCGACCCGTGCACGGTATTCGGCATCACCGGTCGCCCGTCGCTGGGAGGTGCCGCACGGATCGCGGCTATCCGGAACCGCCATCAGGCGGGCAGGTGCGCTTCGGCGGTCGGGCGGAGCTGGTTCCATTGGACCTCGAAGCAGACGAGTCCGCGTTCGGCGGCCATCTAGAGCGGCGAAGGTCGCGGCCGCGTCCGACTCGTCTGGATGTCGCCTTCCCACACGGCGAGGTCGTACGTCATGGGCAGTGAGTACGTATGGGCCGGGACGAGCCTGACCAGCGGTCAGCCGCGCGGCCACGGCTTCGGACTACGAGCCAGATCACGCCACATTCCGTCACGGTCTGTAGCGCGCGGATTGCGGCAGGTGCGGATGGCTCAACTGGGCTGTGTCACGCGTCGCGGTTGGTGCGCCAGGCGCCGAGGACGAGCGCGGCCACCAGGTAGATGAGGAGATCGAGGTACGCCAGGCCGAGCGAGGGGAGGCGGGGTTTGACGGCCAGCGCGTGTACCTGGCCGAGGACGTCGGCGGCGTTGCTCAGGACGAGCTTGTCGGGCAGGTACGACCAGGTCTCCATGGCCCGGGCGGCCGGCCAGGCCAGGAAGATGACCCCGAACATGACGGCGATACCCGCGGCGGTGTGTCGCAGGAGCGCTCCGACACCGTAGCCCACCATGGCTACCACCCACAGGTAGAGGCCGGCGCTGGACACGGCACGCAGCACGCTGGGATCGGTCAGGCTTACGTTGAGGTGGCTGGTGGTGAGCACCGCCTGGCCGAGGAGGAAGGTGCCGAATGCGAACGTCTCGCCGAGTACCAGGGCCACGGTGCCGACAACGACGGCCTTGGCGATGTAGAGGATGCCGCGGCGGGGTGTCGCGGCCAGCGTGGTCTGGATCATGCCGGTGCCGTACTCGGTGCTGATCGCGAGCACGCCGAGCACTCCAAACGCGAGCTGGGCGAAGGCCAGGCCGGTGAACGAGTTACCAACCGGGTCGAACGCGGCCCGGTCCTGGGCGCTCATGGTGGTCCAGTGGTGTGCGACCGAGGTGGTGTCGAGGAAGCCGAGCCCGGTACCGAGCGCAAGAGCGCACAGCATCGTGAGGTAGGTGGATCGCAGGGAGCGCAACTTGATCCACTCTGCGTGTAGGGCGGCGGTCACCGGTTCACCTCCGTGCTGCGGTACTGCACGGCGTCCTGGGTGAGCCGCAGGTACGCGTCTTCCAAGGTGGACGCGCCGGCCGAACGGACGAACTCGTCGATGCCGGCGTCGGCCAGGAGCCGACCCTTGCCGATCACCAGCAGGTGGTCGGCGGTCAATGCCATCTCGCTCATCAGGTGGCTGGAGACAAGGATCGTACGGCCCTCGGCCGCCAAGGCCCGCATGAGCCCACGGATCCACGCGATGCCTTCCGGATCGAGGCCGTTGACCGGTTCGTCGAAGATCAGGATCTGCGGATCGCCGAGCAGCGCGGCGGCGATGCCGAGGCGCTGGCGCATGCCGAGGGAGAATCCGCGGATCCGTTTGCCGGCCACGGCATCCAGGCCGGTACGGTCGAGGACAGCGGCGACCCGGGCGTGCGGCAGACGGTTACTGGCGGCCAGCCACGCCAGGTGCTGCCCGGCCCGCAAACCGCCATGCACCGCACCGGCATCCAGCAGCGCACCGACTTCCCGCAGGGGGAACGGCAGGTTGCGGTACGGCCGGCCACCGATCAGCGCGCGGCCGCCGGTGGGGGTGTCCAACCCGAGGATCATCCGGATGGTGGTGGACTTGCCGGCGCCGTTGGGGCCGAGGAATCCGGTCACCCGGCCAGGTCGGATCTGGAAGGACAACCGGTCGACGGCGACCGTCGCTCCGTACCGCTTTGTCAGTTCCTGTGCCTCAATCATGGGCAATACCGTGCCGGCCCAGGCCATCCCCCGTCATCGGTCCGCAGGCGTGGGCCGCTCGGACTATGCCTTGCGGCAGATGACGCACCCGGGCCGTGTTCGTAGGCTGGGCGCATGCAACCCCGTCCGCCGCTGTCGCAGCGGCTGCGACCCGGCCAGAGATTCGTCGTCGAGGTCGCCGCCGGTCTCGGGTACGGCCTGGTGGCTTGGGTGCTGTTCGCTCACAAGATCGTTCCGTGGCCGTTGGCGTTCGGTGGTACCGCTCTGGTTGCCCTGCCTGTAGCGATCGGGCAGCGCCGGCTGCTGCTCGGCTTTGCCTGCGCGCTGGTGGGGTTCTGGCTGGCTCCGTTGGCGCCGCTGCTGCCCTTCCTCGCCGTGGCTCCCCTGGGGTACGTGCTCTACCTGGTCGCTGGCCGGTACCCGACGCGGACCGGGCTGCCCGTGCTAGTCGCCGCGCTGACCGGCCCGGCGGCCACCGCGCTGACCGGGCGCGCCGGCGGCGTGCTGCCGTTCGCGGTCGCGCTCGTGCTGTGCTGGACGGTCGGGTACGCCCGGGGTGAGCACCGCCGGTACGGCGACGAGCTGGTACGCCACCATGCCCGGACGGCACAGGTCGAGCGGGAACGGGCCAGGCGCGGGGCCGCGGAAGAGCGCATGCGCATCGCCCGCGAGTTACACGACGTGGTGGCGCACAGCATGAGCGTGATCACCGTACAGGCCGGGTTCGGGCGGCTGATGGTGCGGGAGCGGCCGGACGAGGCCGGTGCGGCGCTGGCCGCCATCGAGACCACCGGCCGGCAGACCCTCGCCGAGATGCGCCGGCTGCTCAACGTACTGCGCGCGGACGGCGCCCCGGACACCCCCGCCGACTTGACGCCCACGCCCGGACTGGCCGACCTGGAGAAGCTGGCCACGCGGACCGGCCAGGCCGGCATCCGGGTCGAGCTGACTATCACCGGCCAGCACCGGCAACTGCCCGCCGGGGTCGAACTGTCCGCGTACCGCATCGTCCAGGAGGCGTTGACCAACGTCGCCAAGCACGCCGCCGCGACGACCGCGAACGTCGCTGTCGACTACCTCCCGCACGAGCTTGTCATCGAGGTGACCGACCACGGCAGGGGCGGCCCCGTCGCATCGACCGGTCTCGGGCTCACCGGCATGCGCGAACGGGTCCAGCTCTACGGCGGCCATCTCGACGCCGCACCCTTACCCGGTGGCGGGTTCCGCGTTGCGGCCCGGCTGCCGACGCCTGCCCCCGACGCCGTCGGGGAGCCGGCGACGTGACCCTGCGAGTCCTGGTCGCCGACGACCAACCCCTTGTCCGTGCGGGCCTTTCCGGCATCATCGGTACCGCACCCGACCTCGCTGTCGTGGCTCAGGCCGGCACCGGCCGGGAAGCCGTCGACCAGGCCCATCGGCACCGACCCGAGGTCGTGCTCATGGACATCCGGATGCCCGACCTCGACGGCATCCAGGCCACCCGGCTGATCACCACATCGGGTATCGCACGGGTGCTGGTACTCACCACGTTCGACCTCGACGAGTACGTCTACGCCGCACTGCATGCCGGGGCCAGCGGCTTCCTCCTCAAAGACACTCCACCAGCTGACCTGCTCGCCGCGATCCGCACCATCGCCGCCGGCGACGCGCTCCTGGCCCCCAGCGTGACCCGCCGCCTGATCGCCCGGTTCACCGCTTCACCCGCACACCTGCCCGGGCATGAAGCAATCGACGCCGACCCGATCGCCGCCATCACCCGCCAGGTGCACAGCGACACGCCGATGCCCGACGGTACCGGCCCAGTGCCCGCGGACCGCGCACGGCTCGCGCCGGGCCGGCTGGAGCGGATCACCGACCGCGAACGTGAAGTGCTATTGCTTGTCGCGGAGGGCCTCTCCAACCCGGAAATCGCCGCCCGGCTACACATCACCCCCGGTACCGCCAAGACCCACATCGCTCACCTACTCACCAAGCTGGACGTCCGCGACCGAATACACCTCGTGATCCTCGCCCACCGCAGCGGGCTGATCACGTAGGTTGGGTCGAGGTGGCCGACGGGATCGCTCTCATCGCCCTCTTTTCAGCCCGGAGCTGGATGGAGTCGATCACCGCCCGGGACCAGTCCAGGTCGCCGCGGGCCTGCAGCCGCTGCAGCACCGCCACGTGCAGCGCGGGCCACAGTCCGGCCTTCGTCCATCCGCCGCCGGCCACCACCCTGCGGCCGCACCGGCACGGGCGGGATCAACGGGCCTGCGATCTCCACAGAGCAACAGGACACCAACGCTCCACATCGGACACGCCGAAGATTGAACATCACGCTCAAGGCGGTGTCAGCCCCAAATGAGACGCGGTCTCAAGGTTGTGCCGGCGCCAGGTGGGCGCGGCGCACGACGGCGGCTCCTCGACCCAGCCCCGGTTCGAGAACCACTCCGCGTCCCACCGCTCGAGCGGCCCCGACAGCACCGCGCGGGCCTGGACGGGGTCGGCGGGCACCGTTACGAAGATCTGATAGTCCTCGCCCTGCCGAACCTCGATAACCCTCAGGCCGTCCTTGGGCAGGGACCGGGGACGGGCCGCGAACAGCCCGTGCGGCAGCGCCAGGTCGTTGAGGATCAGCCGCTCGTCCGCCAGCGACGGCTCCTCGGCGGCGCGGCGCACCTCGGCGTCGTAGGCGTCGGCGGCGAACGTGAACTCGCGGTCCCGGAAGGTCCAGCGCACCAGGTCGCCGTCGCGCACGATCGTGGCGTCGTCGTGCCAGTCCTCGAAACCGCAGGACGGGCAGGAGGCGATCGGCACCGTCGAGGGCGCCGGCCCCGCGAGGAAGCGGTTCACCGGCAGCAGCGCCTCGAACACGTCGATGCCGCCGTCGCCCGGCGCCACGAACTCGCCGTCGATGTGCGCCATCACGCGGTAGCGCTCGATCGGCAGGGTCAGCACCGAGGTCACGGGAGCAAGACTATCTTCCCGCGGGTGTGGCGGCGGTCCAGCTCCTCGAAGGCCTTCGTCACGTCGTCGAGCGCGTACGTGCCGGCGATCGGGATCTCCAGCGTGCCGTCGGCGACGAGGCCGGCCATGTACGTCAGGACGTCCACAGTGGACGCGTGCTCGCTGCCCTCCGCGCGCACGCCCAGGCGCGCCGCGGCCTCGAAGGCGATGATGGTGTTGACACGGTCCTTCGGGATGCCCAGCTCGAGCGCCAGGTCGACGTACTGCGGCCCGAACAGGTCGATGAAGGCGTCGATCCCCTCGGGCGCCGCCGCGCGCAGCCGGTCCGCGAGGCCGTCGCCGTAGGGGACCGGGGTGGCGCCGCGGGCCGCGAGCCAGTCCGCGTTGGACGGTGAGGCGATGGCCAGGACCCGCGCGCCGAGGTGGCGCAGCAGCTGGACGGTCACGGTGCCGACGCCGCCGGCCGCGGCCGACACGGCGATCGTCTCGCCCTCCCGGGCGCCGACCGCGCGCACGGCCGCGTAGGCGGTGCAGGCCACCACGTACAGGGAGCCGGCCACCTCCCACGACAGCGCGGCGGGCTTGGGGATGAGCTGGGTGACCGGCACGGCGGTGTGGGTGGCGTGGCTGGAGCGGGTCCAGGAGAAGCCGAGCACCTCGTCGCCGACCGCGAAGCCGGTCACCCCCGGCCCGACCGCGGTGACCACGCCCGCCAGGTCGCTTCCCTCGCCGCAGGGGAGGCGGGTGGGGTACCTGAATTCCAGCGCCCCGCTGCGAATCCCGCTCTCACCCGGGTTGATGGCGGCCGCGCGCACGGCGACGACCACCTCGCCCGGACCGGGTGACGGCATCGGGATCGCGGTCACGTAGAGCACCTCGGGCCCGCCGAAGGTGTCGAATCGGACGGCTCGTGCCTCAGGCATGCTTCCTCCAGGTGCGCAGGGTGGACAGCGAGCGGGCGAAGCTGCGCAGGGCGCTACCCGTCAGCGCGCCGCCGAACCACTCGGCCAGCTCCGCGTCGAAGATCTCCTCGGCGGCCGTGAGCGAGGCCGAGCCGGCGCCGGTGAGCTCCACAATGGAGGATCGGCGGTCGGCCGGGTTCGGCCGCCGGGCCAGCAGCTCGCGCGCCGCCAGGCGGTCGACCGCCTGGCTCGCGCCGCCGATGGTGATCGACAGCGCGTCGGCGATGTCGTTCACGCGGCAGTCCGGCGTCCGGGCCACCACCTGCAGCACGTTGAGGCTCCCGAGGGGGATGGCCCCGGCCTGCCGCAGGCGCGCGTCGACGCCGTTCCAGAGATCGGTCTCGAACCGCACCAGGTCGTCGAAGACCTGCCGAAGATCCACGCTCACGGGAAGTACATTAGCAGTAATTAGATTAGAGCTAAAGGATTGTGTTTCGAAACATGTTGCCAGGCAACGGAGTTGACCATGGTGTTATCGATCTGTGACCTCTGATCACCGGTCCGGGGAGGTATGTTCGCGGCCATAACAAACCCCCGCACCCTGCGCGCACACCCCCTCCTCCCGATTCGAAAGGAGGCGTCAGGGATGGGTAAGACTCTCCGTATCCTGGCCGCCACCGCTCTAGCTGCCCTGCTCGCCACGACGTCGGCGTGCAGCAAGACCCGCTCCGACGACAACGCCGGGGGTGGCGGCGACAGCGGCCCGGCGCTGGTCGGCATCGCCATGCCGACCCGCAGCCTGGAGCGCTGGAACAACGACGGCGCCCACCTCGAGGACCTGCTCAAGAAGGCCGGCTACAAGACCTCGCTGCAGTACGCCGACAACAAGGTCGACCAGCAGATCACCCAGCTCCAGAACATGATCAACGACAAGGCGAAGATCCTGGTCATCGCCTCGATCGACGGCACGGCGCTGGCCCCGGTGCTGCAGCAGGCGGCGGACAAGAAGGTCAAGGTCATCGCGTACGACCGCCTGATCAACTCCAGCCCCAACGTCGACTACTACGCGACCTTCGACAACTACAAGGTCGGGCAGCTGCAGGGCCAGTTCATCGTCTCCAAGCTCGGCCTCGACGCGGGCAAGGGCCCGTTCAACCTCGAGCCGTTCGCGGGCTCCTCGGACGACAACAACGCCAAGTTCTTCTTCGCCGGCGCCTGGGACGTGCTCAAGCAGTACGTGGACAGCGGCAAGCTGGTCATCCCGTCGGGCAAGAAGCTGGCCAGCAACGACGACTGGAAGACGGTCTCGATCAACGGCTGGAAGACCGAGGGCGCGCAGGCCGAGATGGACAACCGCCTGAACTCGTTCTACACCGGCGGCAAGAAGGTCGACGTCGTCCTGTCCCCGAACGACTCACTCGCGCTGGGCATCGCGCAGTCGCTGGACTCGCACGGCTACAAGCCCGGCGGGGACTGGCCGGTGCTCACCGGTCAGGACGCCGACCTCGCCAACACCAAGAACATCCTGGCCGGCAAGCAGTCGATGACGGTCTGGAAGGACACCCGCACCCTCGGCGACCAGGTCGCGAAGATGGTCGACGCGATCTCCAAGGGCACCGCGGTCGAGACGAACGACACCAAGACGTACAACAACGGCGTGAAGGTCGTTCCCTCCTACCTCCTCCCGCCGGTCGTGGTCACGAAGGACGACGTGAAGTCGAAGCTCGTCGACTCCGGCTTCTTCAAAGCCTCGGACCTGGGGTTGTAACCGATCAGCCGTACCGGGCCGGGTCCGCAGCCGCGGGCCCGGCCCACTGTCGCGGGAGGCCCCATGCCCTCACTGCTCGAGATGCACGGCATCAGCAAATCGTTCCCCGGCGTGCAGGCCCTGCGGGACGTCACCATCAGCGTCGCCGAGGGCGAGGTCCACGCGATCTGCGGTGAGAACGGTGCCGGAAAGTCCACCCTGATGAAGATTTTGAGCGGTGTGTACGCGCACGGCTCCTACGACGGCGACATCGTCTTCGACGGCGAGCCGTGCCACTTCAAGTCCGTCCGCGACTCGGAGCACCGCGGGATCGTCATCATCCACCAGGAGCTCGCGCTCAGCCCGTTCCTGTCCATCGCCGAGAACATCTTCCTCGGCAACGAGCAGGCCCGCCGCGGCATCGTCAACTGGCCGCAGACCAACCGCCGCGCCGCCGAGCTGCTGGACCGGGTCGGGCTGCGCGAGCAGCCGGACACGAAGATCCTCGACATCGGCGTCGGCAAGCAGCAGCTGGTCGAGATCGCCAAGGCGCTGTCGAAGCGGGTGCGGCTGCTCATCCTCGACGAGCCGACCGCGGCGCTCAACGACGCCGACTCCGAGCACCTGCTCGGCCTGATCCGCCAGCTCAAGGGCCAGGGGATCACGTCGATCATCATCTCCCACAAGCTCAACGAGATCGCCGCGATCGCCGACACCACGACCGTGATCCGCGACGGCCGCACGGTGGCCACGTTCGACATGCACGGTGCTGAACCGGTGTCCGAGGACGCCATCATTCGGGCCATGGTCGGGCGCGACCTCGCGCACCGGTTCCCCGAGCACGCCCCGCGCATCGGCGAGGAGGTGCTGCGCATCGAGGACTGGACCGTGCACCACCCGATCGACCGCGGCCGGGTCGTGGTGGACAACGCGGCGCTGAACGTGCGCGGCGGGGAGATCGTGGGCATCGCGGGCCTGATGGGCGCCGGCCGGACCGAACTGGCGATGAGCGTGTTCGGCCACAGCTACGGCACCGGCATCTCCGGCCGGATCTACCTGCACGGCCGGGAGGTCCGGGTGCGCAGCGTCGACGAGGCCATCGGGCACGGGATCGCCTACGCGACGGAGGACCGCAAGCGCTACGGCCTCAACCTCATCGAGGACATCAAGCGCAACATCACCGCGGCCAAGCTCGCGGCCGTCGCGCGCCTCGGCATCGTCAACAACGCCGAGGAGGTCCACCGGGCCGAGCGGCTGCGCCGGGAGATGCGGGTCAAGGCCGACTCCGTCGCCGTGCTCACCGGCAAGCTCTCCGGCGGCAACCAGCAGAAGGTCGTGCTGAGCAAGTGGCTCTTCACCGAGCCGGAGGTGCTCATCCTCGACGAGCCGACCCGCGGGATCGACGTCGGGGCGAAGTACGAGATCTACGAAATCATCAACGCGCTGGCCGATGCCGGCAAGGCGGTCGTGGTCATCTCATCCGAGCTGCCGGAGCTGCTCGGGATCTGCGACCGGATCTACGCGATGAGCCAGGGCCGGATCACCGGCGAGATGGACCGCGCCGAGGCGACCCAGGAGGGCCTGATGCGATACATGACGATGGACCGGAGCGGGGTGTCGCGATGAGCACAATCGAGACCGTGCCGCCGGAGACCGAGCCGACCGAGGCGTCGTCGCTGCGGGGTTATCTGGGGCAGAACCTTTGGCAGTACGGCATGCTGACGGTTCTGATCGCCATCGTCATCACGTTCCAGGTGCTGACCGACGGGCGCCTGCTCTACCCCGACAACGTGGCCGCACTGGTGCAGCAGAACGCCTACGTGCTGATCCTGGCGATCGGCATGGTGATGGTCATCGTCGCCCAGCACATCGACCTGTCGGTCGGGTCCATCGTGGCCTTCATCGGCGGCGTCTGCGCCCTGATGATCACCCACTGGGGCTGGCCGTGGCCCCTGGCGGTGGCCGCGTCCATCGTCATCGGCGTCGTCGTCGGATGCTGGCAGGGCTTCTGGATCGCGTACGTCGGCATCCCCGCCTTCATCGTGACGCTGGGCGGCATGCTGCTCTTCCGGGGCCTGGCCGTGCTCGCGGTCAGTCAGACGGTGCCGGTGCAGGACAAGGGCTTCGGCGCCATCGCGGCCAAGTCGCTGCCCAACGCGCTGGGCTTCGTGGGCAACCTCGACGGCATGACGCTGCTCGTGGGTCTCGTGGCGATCGGCGGCCTGGCCTTCTTCCAGCTGCGCACCCGCCGCGAGCTGATCCGCTACGACCTGCGCCTCGAGCCGCAGGCCGCGTTCATCGGCAAGCTCGTGGTGTTCACGGCCCTCATCGGCTACATCACCTACCTGCTCGCCGAGAGCACCGACGGCACCCCCAACGTGCTCGTCATCGTCGGCGCGCTCGTCATTCTGTACACGTACATCATGGGCAACACGGTATTCGGCCGGCACATCTACGCGATGGGCGGAAATCTCGCCGCGGCGAAACTTTCGGGCGTGAAGACGAAGCGTGTAACTTTCCTCATCTTCGTCAACATGGGCATTCTGGCCGGTGTCGCCGCGGTCGTCACCACCTCGCGCGCCGGGGCCGGTGTCGCGGGCGCCGGCACGAACTACGAACTGGACGCCATCGCCGCCGCGTTCATCGGCGGCACGGCCGTGACCGGCGGCATCGGCAAGGTCACCGGGGCCGTGATCGGCGCGCTCATCATGGGCGTGCTGAACATGGGCCTGTCGATCCTCGGCGTCGACGCGGCCTGGCAGCAGGCCATCAAGGGCCTCGTGCTGATCGCCGCGGTCGCCTTCGACATCATCAGCAAGCGGGTGTCGCGCCAATGATGTTTCGATAACGGAGGCTTGTTGACTCGCCTTTCGTGTGGCAATAGCGTCGATGTCTCAAGGCGAATCCGGAATTGTTTCGAAACAATCGGGAGCCACCCTCATGACATTACGCAGAATGGCCACGGCCGGCCTTTTGGCGGCCGTGGTCGCGGCCACGCTGGGCGCCGTCGCCGCGTCCGCCGGCGGTCCCCGCCCGCCGGCGACGCAGGACCAGAGCCTGCGCGGGCTCGCCGCCCGCAACGGCCTGGCGTTCGGCACCGCCGTGGACGCGGCCGCCTACGCCGACGCGGCCGACCCGCAGTACCGGTCCATGGTGGACAGCCAGTTCTCCACCGTCACCGCCGAGAACGCGATGAAGTGGGAGAGCCTGGAGCCCACCCGCGGCACCTACGACTGGGCCGCGGCCGACGCGTTCGTCGCCGTCGCCGAGCGCAACCACCAGCAGGTGCGCGGCCACGTCCTGGCCTGGTACAGCCAGCTCCCCGGCTGGCTCAGCACCGGCATCCAGGACGGCACGATCGACGGCCCGCAGCTGCGCGCCCTGCTCAAGCGGCACATCACCGACGTGGTGGGCCACTTCCGCGGCCGGATCTGGCAGTGGGACGTGGTCAACGAGGCCGTCTCCGACCCGTGGGAGACCCCGGCGGCGATCCACCTCGGCGGCAACACCGGCTCGCTGAAGCAGCAGTTCGCCGACCTGCTCGGCCCGGACTACCTCGCCGACGCCTTCCGCTGGGCCCGCGCCGCCGACCCGAAGGCGCTGCTGTTCTACAACGACTACAACATCGAGGCGTTCGGCGACGGCGGCCCCGGCGACAAGACCCGGTTCGTCTACGACATGGTCCGCGGGCTGCGCGCCCGGGGCGTGCCGATCGACGGCGTCGGCAGCCAGGGCCACCTCAGCACCCAGTACGGCAACTACGACGTCTTCGCCGTGGCCGACGCGCTGCAGAAGTTCACCGACCTCGGCCTGGCCGTCGCCTTCACCGAGGCCGACGCGCGCAGCCTGACGAAGGATGCGTCCGACCCGGCGCTGGACGCGGCGGGCGCCGACCTCAACGCCCGCGACCAGGCCTCGGCGTACAACTACCACGTCCTGCTCCAGGCGTGCCTCATGAACCGCCACTGCCTGTCGTTCACGGTGTGGGGCTTCACCGACAGGCACTCGTGGATCCCGGGCTGGTTCAAGAGCCCGCCGGAGGGCTCCGGCTGCCTGTGGGACGCGAACTACCAGCCGAAGAAGTCGCTGCGCACGGTCCAGGGCGACCTGGCCGCGGCGGGTCCGCCGCTCGTGCAGCCGCGGGTGCCGCAGAAGCCGCGGCGTTAAGCCTCCTGGGGGTCAGGAGACGGGGCGGGCGCCCGACCGGTGCCCGCCCCGGCGTCTGTGAGCCGGGTCAGAGCTCGCCGCGGACCATGCCGATCAGGCGGTCGAGCACCGGGCCGGAGCTGACCCGCAGGGCGTCGTGCTCGTGCTCGTTGGTGACCCAGACGCGGGCGCCGCGGATCGCGCCGGCGGTGGCCAGGGAGAGCTCGCGGTCGACGTACATGTCGTCGTAGTACACCGCGGCCGCGACCGGGATCTCGTTGCGGGCCAGGGCCTGCGGGTCGTAGAGGCGGGGCCAGGCGTCGCGGGCCGCGAGGAGCTCGGCCGCCTCGCGCAGGGGAGCCAGGGCCGGGTCGTTCGCGAACTGCCACGGATATGTCATCTCGCCGGTGAAGTAGACCGGGGCGTCCGTGGCCAGGGCGTCGAACTCGGGGTAGTCCGCGCGCAGGCGATGGGCGGCCCAGGCGGTGGCGCCGGGGCCCTGGCCGTAGATGGGCTCGTGCAGCAGCGGGAAGACCGGCCGCGTCGCGTAGCTCAGGCGGTGGTGGACCTCGGCGAGGAAGGCGTCGGAGAGCACGCCCGGAGCCTCGAAGGCGTCCTCGGTCAGGTAGTGCAGCTCGTGGGAGCCGGTGCTGGAGCCCAGCGCGACGCCCAGCGTCTGGAAGGCCTCCACGGTCAGCGGGGCGCCGTCGGGGAGCCGGACGTCGTGGGCGCGCAGGTGCTCGGCGATGGCGCGGACGGCCTCGACGTCGCCGGGGTAGCGCGCGTAGTGGGCCGCGTTCCTCGCCGCGACGCGCGGGTAGGTGTGCCGGTAGACGTCCTCGGCCCGCGCGTGCAGGCCGGGCAGCCCGCCGGTGACGATGACCTCGCGCAGTCCTTCGGGGGCGAACGACAGGTAGGTGACGGCGCAGAAGCCGCCGAAGCTCTGGCCGAGCACCGTCCACCGGGCGTCGCCGAGCAGGTGGCGGCGGAAGCACTCGGCGTCGCGGACGATGCTGTCGGCGCGGAAGTGCGACAGGTACTCGGCCTGCGCCCGCGGCCCGCCGCGCCGCGTGACGCTGTGGCGGCTGACGCGGGCCGAGCGGCCGGTGCCGCGCTGGTCGAGCAGCAGCACCCGGTAGTCGTCGAGGGCCCGGCCCACCCACGACTCGCGGCCGAGCGGGCGCGGCGAGGCGCTGCCGGGGCCGCCCTGCAGGAACACCAGCCACGGCTTGTCCTCGCCGCCGGGGGCGACGACCTCGCGGGCGTAGACGGCGATGGTCTCGCCCGCGGGGTCGTCGTGGTCGAGCGGCACCTCCAGGACGTGGTCGGTGCGGATGATGTTCATGCACCCGTTCTACCGGATCGGCACGTCCACATATGATCCGCCCGCGACGGTGACGGTACCGCCGAGGGCATTGTCGTCGTAGTAGAGCGGATCCGTGGTGTCGACGACGAGGGTGAGCGAGTGCCCGGCCGGCACGTCGTACGCGGTCGCGGACAGCGCCACATCGACGGAGCCGCCGCCGCTCCAGGACACCGGGGCGTGCGTGATGAGCTTGGCGTTGCCGAGGCTGTCGAGGTCGTACAGGTACGCGATCAGCGTCCCCTTCGGCGCGCCGGTCAGGTTCAGGTGGACCCGCGGGATGCCGCGGATGCGCAGCGCCGAGGCCGGTCGCTCCGACGCCCACACGCCCGCGCGCAGGCGGTCCACGGCGGGGAGCCAGATCTGCGGCTGCTGGCCGGTGAACGCGCCGACGCCGTTGGTCAGCAGCACCACCCCGCCGTTGGCGACGGTGTCGAGGTCGCCCGGCAGCGTCTTGCTCCAGCCGGTGCTCGGGGCGCCGCCGAGCAGGCCGGTGCCGTCGAGCCAGCGGACCGCGCCGAGCCCGTAGCGCTTGACCGAGGTGTTCAGCGCCGACCACGACGCATACTGCTCGGCCCCCGCGTTCAGCGGTTGCAGCTGTACCGCCGGCTCGGCGCCGATGCCCGTGTCCACGCCCGCGAGGTACTGGTCGAACCAGCGGTACAGACTCGTCCAGGCGCCGTTGGGCAGCCCCAGGATGCCGGTGAACTCGGCGATCGCGTGGTCCCCGGGGCGCAGCTCGAGCCGCTTCGGGGTCTGCAGCCGGCCGAAGAAGTCCACCAGCTGGTCGGGCGGGAAGAAGGAGTCGCCCCACGCGTTCGCGATCATCACGGCCGGCTTGTTCGCGTTGATGGCGTCGAGGTACGTGGCCGCCGAGCGCACCCGGGCCCAGGCCTTCACCGCCTCGACGTTGCGGTCGGCGTTGAAGTCGGCGAGCTTGCCGCTCAGGTCGGCGCCGGGGTGGCCGAGCAGGGTCGCGGCGAGGCTCAGCAGCCCGGCGGACTGCTGGTGGCGGGTGTTGTCGCCGTAGAGGCTGTAGACGAGATCGGTCCAGCCGCTCATCATGACGACCGCGCGGATGCGCTTGTCGAACGCGGATCCGAGCAGGCTGATCCCGGCGCCGTAGCTGACGCCGGCCGCGCCGATGCGGGCCGGGTCGGCCGCGGTGTTCGCGATCGTCCAGTCGACGATCTTCGACAGGTCGGCGAGGTCCTGCGGCCCGGCGGTGTCGATCTCGCCGCCGGAGGCCCACCAGCCGCGCGGGGTGTAGGAGACGACGACGTACCCGCGCCCGGCCAGCGCGCCGGCCTGCGCGAGGTACTCGAGGTCGTTGAGCCCCCAGCTGGACGGGAACACGATCGCGGGGTGCTTGGCGGTGTCGGCGGGGGCGACGACGTTGGCCTTGAGGGTGATGCCGCCGGCTCCGGCGATGTCGACGAACTTCGTGGCGGGCGCGGCCGCGGCGGCCGGCGGCGCCTGGAGGGTGACCGCGGCGAGCACGGCGGCGGCGACGAGGGCGATGGTCTGGCGGGAACGGGTCATGGGCACGCTCCTGGCGGGGTAGCGCTTCGTGGTGGCGGGAGCCTAGGAGTCCGTTCCGAGAATTAGAAGCTCGTGACATTATCATTACCGGTCGGTAACATGCTGTGGTGCTCTACGGGGTTCCGACGCCGCAGCGGCGCGACGCGCGGCGCAACCGCTCGGCGATCGTGCGCGCGGCCAGCGAGCTGATGCTGAGCCGGGCCGCGGTGCTGATGCCCGAGGTCGCGCGGCGCGCCGGCGTCGGGCAGGCGACGTTGTACCGCCACTTCCGCGACCGGCCCACCCTCGTCGACGCGGTGGTGGTCGACCAGCTCGCCCGCTTGGAGGCCGACGACTCGCGCGGCTTCCGGGAGCTGCTCGCCTCGGCCCTGCGCCTGTACGCGGTCGTGCGCCCGCTCAGCGCCGCGCCCGACGGCCTCGACCGGCGGCTGGCCGCGGCGCTGGCGCCCGCGCTGCGCCGCGCGCAGGAGCAGGGCCGGGTGCGGCCCGACCTCGTGCCGGACGACCTGGCCCTGCTCTTCGCGATGCTGTCGGGGGCTTGCGGGGGTGGTGAGCGCGCGATCGCGCTCCTACTCGACGGTGTGTGCCGTTAGCGTCTGCCGCTGGCGCCCCAGGCCCTCGATCTCCAGCTCCACCACGTCGCCGGCGCGCAGATACGGCTGACCGGGCAGGCCCATCGCGACTCCCGCGGGCGTGCCGGTGTTGATGACGTCGCCCGGGTACAGGACCATGAACTGGCTGACGTACCACACGAGGTGCGCGACGTCGAAGATCATGTCGGCCGCGACCTCGTTCTGCCGCGCCTCCCCGTTGACCCAGGAGCGCAGCCGCAGCGCCGGCACGTCGAGGCCGTCCGCGGTCACCAGCCAGGGGCCGAGGGGGTTGAACGTTTCGCAGTTCTTGCCCTTGTCCCACTGGCCGAGGCGCTCGAGCTGGAACTCGCGCTCGGAGACGTCGTTGCTCACGGCGTAGCCGGCGATGTGCGCCGCGGCGTCGGCGGGGCTGTCGAGGTACCGCGCCGCCGTGCCGATGACGACCGCGAGCTCCACCTCGTAGTCGGTCTTGACGCTGGCCTTCGGGATGCGCACGTCATCGTCCGGCCCGACCACGGTGTCGGCCGCCTTCAGGAACACGATCGGCTCGGAGGGCGGCTCGGCCCCCGACTCGGCGGCGTGCCGCGCGTAGTTCTGCCCGATGCACACGATCTTGCCGATGGCCGCCACCGGCGGCCCGATCCGGGTCCCGGCGGGGACGTCGAGGCGGGGGAGGGTGCCGAGCGCGGCGCGGGCCCGGTCGAGTCCGCCGCCGGCCAGGAAGGCTCCGTCGATGTCGCCGGTGACGGCCGACAGGTCCAGGTATGTCCCGTCCTCGGCGACCACCACGGGCCGCTCCTCACCGGCGTTGCCGATCCGCGCAAGTCTCATGCCGGCCAAGCTATGCCCGAGATGGTCAAGTGGTCAAGCCAATTGGCCCGGCTCCGGCGGCGGCCGCGATGCGCCGCAGGTGCTCGGTCATCGCGGCGCGGGCGGCGTCGGGGTCGCGGCGGTCGATGGCGTCCACGATCGCCGCGTGCTCGGCCGCGGTGCGGCGCAGCACGCCCGGGCGGGTGGCGGTCACGGCCCGGCTGACCCGGCCGAGCGCCGAGAGCGTCTGCAGCATCGTGGCGAGCAGCGCGTTGCCGGCCGCGTCCGCGACCAGGCGGTGCAGCGCGACGTCCGCGGCCACCCGGTCCGGCTCGGCCAGCGCCGCCCGCATCGCCGCGACCTGACCCGCGTCCGCGCGCGAGGCGGCGAGCGCGGCCAGGGCGGGCTCGATCAGCAGCCGCGCCTCGAACAGCTCGTCGACCGTGCGGCCGCTGAGCGACATCACGAACTGCAGCGGCTCCAGCAGGGCCGCGGTGTCCAGGGCCGCCACGTAGGTTCCCGACCCGTGCCGGCTCTCCAGGATGTTCAGGCTGACCAGCGATCGGATCGTCTCGCGCAGCGTGGGCCGGCTGATGCGCAGCATCTCGCTGAGCTCCCGCTCGGCGGGCAGCCGCTGCCCGGGCACGAGCCGGCCGTCGACGATCATCTCCTGGATGAGCCGCACGGCCTCGGCGGCGGCGGAGGAGCGGTGGACCGGGGTGAACTCGGCGGTCACGGGTTTCTCCCAGATGACTTGGTGGCCTGGCCAGTTTAGGGCGTAGCCGCGGTTTGGCACCGGCCTCTATCGTGACCGCATGGAGCTGCCAGACGGACGTCTGCCGGAGTCGTTCGGCGCGCCGGCGTTCCCGGAGCCGAGGCCGTTCGAGATCGGCTCGCCCGCCCGGCCGGTCACGCCGCCCGAGACTCCCGCCCCGCCCCCGATGCCGTCCCCGCCGGCCGCCCGGGCCGCGACGCGCGGCAAGGCGGCCCGCAGGCCCGCGAGCAAGGGGGCGGTCAACAAGGGGGCGGTCAACAAAGGTGCGGTCACGCGGCCGCCCGCGGTGCCTGTGCTGCAGCCGCCGCCGAAGCCCGCGGCGCGCAAGGCCGGCCCGGCGGCCGTCGCCCTCGTCGTCTTCGCCGTCATGGCCGCGATCATCTGCTGCGCGGTGGCGCGCAACGCTCGCGACGACGCCGCGGGCGGTGCGCCCGGCGAGGCCGCGACCACGGCTCCGGCCCGGGCGGTGGAGGCGGTGGCGGCGCCGCCCGAGGTCTCGGGCCCCTGCCCGGCGATCGGGTACCTCGGCGCCGACGAGCTCGGCCCGGACGCGGTGGACGCGCGGCGGGCGGTGCAGCTGGCGGTCAGCCGGCACAACGAGAGCGGTTCCCCGGCATGCACGGTCCGGCTGGTCGAGGCCGACACCGCGCACGGCGGCCCGCAGGAGGCCGCCGCCGCGCTCGCCCGGTTCGGCGACGACGTCATCGGGGTCGTCGGGCCGCTGCGCGACGCCGACGTGTCGCTGCTGGGCCGCGACTTCGAGCGGCGGGACCTGCCGTTCGTCACGCCGTGGTCGGGCGACCCGGCCTCCGCGACGCTGGGCCTGACGGCGTTCCATCGCCTGTACCCGACCGACCTCGACGTCGCCGACGCCGCCGCGCGGCTGCTGAAGACCAGCCTCAAGGCCCGCAAGCTGTTCGTGGTCCGCCACAACGACGTCGCCGACCAGCGCATCGCCGACCGGCTCCGGCGCAGCGTCGACGTGTCCGTCGTGGCCACCGTCCAGGTCGAGGCGGCCGCGAAGGACTACCGGGCGCTCGTCGAGCGGATCCGGGCCTCCGGCGCCGAGGCGGTCTTCTTCCGCGGCGCCCCGGACGAGGTGGGCTACCTGACCATCGCCCTGCGCGCGGCCGGCTTCGGCGGGCCGGTCGTCGGCGGCGAGGCGCTGCTCGATCCCGCCTACGCCCAGCTGGTCGCCCAGGCCGGCACCAACACGTTCGCGCTGTGCGGCTGCGCGGACGCGGCCGACGAGCCGTTCCTGGCCGCGTTCCGGCGCACGTTCGGCGCGGCGCCGGGCCGGCACGCGGCCGCCGCCTACGACGCGGCCACGCTGCTGCTCGACGCGATCACCGCCCGGGCCGGCTCGCGCGCGGACCTGCGGGCGGCCCTCGCGCGCGGCCCGTTCAAGCTCACGCAGGGCACGTTCGCGTTCAACGTCAACGGCGACCTGGACCGTTCGTCGGTGGTCGTGCACGTGTACCGCCCGGACACGGGCACGACCACGAAACCCGCGATGCTGCCGGTGACCGCGATCCGCCTGGCCTGAGGCCCGGCGGATCGCGGGGCTCACGAGCCGTTCACCTCGAGCTCGTAGATGCGCGTCGCGCCGTCGACCTGGTTCGGGGTGGTGACGCTCAGGCGCACGTACCGCGCACTGCGCGCGGCGATCGCGTGGGTCGTCACGCCGTCGGCGTTCGCGGTGACGGTGACCGCGGTGCTCCACGTCGTGCCGTCGGTGCTCGTCGCGATGGTGAAGGCGCGGGTGTCGTACGCGCCCTGCTCCCCGCCCGCCCAGGCGTGGCGCACCACGAAGCGCCGCACGGTCCGCGCCGAGCCGAGGTCGAGCTGCAGGCTCGCGCCCGCGACCCCGCTGCACCACTTGCTGTTGCCGGACACGACCCCGTCGACGGCCTTCGCCGCCGCCTCGGCCGCGGCGCACGGGGCCGAGCCGGTCGCCGCGGCGCCGAGCGCGAGGTTGACGCCCGGGAAGGCGCCCGCCTCGTCGGCGATCGCGATGTCGTCGACGTAGCCGCGGAACGGCCCGGTGCCGCCCGGCCGGTCGAACCCGACGTCGATGCGCGACACCGTCCGGCCCGCGAGCCCGCCGAGGCTGACGCGCACGAGGTTCCACTGGTTCACCACGAGCCGCCCGCCCTCGCCCTGCAACTGCGGGTGGGCGCGCACCCCGTACTGGTCCACCGCCCCCGAGTCGCGCAGCGCCGAGCCGTCGGTGAACTGCAGGTCGACGGCGACGAACGTGCCGGTCGCCTGCTGCGGGTAGATCCAGTACGACAGCACGCTGCTCGCGCCCAGGGGTAGGTCGGCGGCGAAGACGCGCTGGTAGGAGTACGACTGTGTGGCCGAGTTGTCGGAGCCGGAGTACATCAGCGCGCTCGTGCCGCTGTGCGCGACCTCGGCCCGCGGGGAGGACTCGGCGGCGGTGAGGGCGCAGCAGTACCCGCCGACGCCGATCGCCGCCGCCGCGCTGTCCGCCCACGTGGGGGCCGCGTCGGACGGCTCGAACGCGGTGGCGAACAGCGGCCAGTCGCGCCCGTCGCCGAGCACCGGCTCCAGGGCGGTGTACCAGCGCACGGCCATCTTCGCGTAGCCGGTGTCGTTGGGGTGCAGGGTGTCGTTGAGGTCGCTCGCGCTCAGCCCGCTGAGGTCGGCGATGCGCGTGCGGGCCTTGCCGGACAGCACCCCGGGGATCGCGGCGTTGAACGTGGTGATCCGCGACTGGATGGTGGCGTCGAGCGCGGGCACGATCTTCGCGACCACCACCGTGGCGGAGGGCCGGTCGGCGAGGATCTGGTCGACCAGGGCGGCGAGGCGCTGCGGGGCCGTGGCGACCTGGTAGTTCTGGTTCATGTCGTTGGTGCCGATGTGCAGCAGCACCACGTCGGGCTGGTAGGTCGCGAGCCAGCCGTCGATGTTCGCGGCGATCTGGTCGATGCGCCAGCCCGAGTGGCCCTCGTTGTCGGGGTCGGGCAGGGCGCCGGACTGCTGCGAGCCGACGAAGTCCACGCCGAAGCCGGCCTGGGTTGTGAGGCGGTTCCACAGGGCGGCGCGGTAGCTCGAGGTGGTGGGGCTGCCGACGCCCCAGGTGATCGAGTCGCCGAGCGGCATGATCTTGATCGGGCGGCCGGTGACGGCGGCCGTGGCGGCGTGGGTGGGCAGGACGACGGCGGCGGCGAGCAGGAGGAGGACGACGAGTAGGCGGCGCATCGGGAACCCCCAGGAAGGCATGGTATCGACCAGCGTCGCTGTAGGTGCAAGCTTTGTCAACCATTGACAAAACCCCATCCGTTCATGCCCGGTTCATGCGGTAGCGAGCTGATGTTCATCGATGTGATCGTGACGTGCGCCGCATTGTCGGGCCGCGGGTGGTCGGGGTCGCGGGCGGTTGTGCGGCACGTGCTAACGTCCGGCGACAGGTACCCCGACTCGACGCGGCACGCCGCCCTGACCTGCTGTGATGGGCCTAGATGACGACCGTAGAACCATTGTTGGTGGTCAGCGTCCACGACGTGGCGCCCGCGACCGCCGACGAGACCGCCCGCTGGTGCGCCGACGCCGACGCGCTCGGCATCCCGGTCTCGCTGCTGGTGATCCCCGGCCCGTGGCGCGGGATGGCGCTGGCCGAGCACGGGGACTACGCGGAGGTGCTGCGCGACCGCGCCGCCCGCGGCGACGAGCTCGTGCTGCACGGCTGGTGCCACCAGGCCGGGCCGGAGGGGCGCCCCGTGCGCCGTGCCGTCGGCCGGGCCGTGGCCCGCGGTGCCGCCGAGTTCGCCGCGCTCGACGAGGGGCAGGCCGCCCGCCGCCTCGGCGACGCCAAGGAGGTGCTCGACCGCCTCGGGCTGCGCACCACCGGCTTCACCCCGCCGGGCTGGCTCGCCTCGCCGGCCGCCGAGCGGGCGCTGGCGGGGGCCGGGTTCCGGTACACCACCGACCACTTCGGCGTGAAGGACCTCCGCGGCGACGGCCCCACCCGCGCCCGGCGCGGATTCGCGCTCTCGCACCGCCCCGGGGGCACCGGCGAGCGGCTCGGCGCGGCGGTCCTGCGCACCGGCGCGGCCTGGGCCACCCGCCGCCGCGGCCTGGTGCGCGTCGCGCTGCACCCCGACGACCTGCACCAGCCGCGCCTGCGCGACGACACGCTGCGGGCCATCGAGGGCGCGCTCAAGGCCGGCGCCCGCGCCACCACCTACGGCGCCGTCCTGGACGCGGCGGCGTCGTGAGGATCGTCCAGCTCGCGAACTTCTACACGCCGGTCTCCGGCGGGCTGCGCACGTGCGTGGAGCAGACCGGGCGCGGCTACATCGCGGCCGGCCACGAGCGCGTCACGCTGGTGCCCGGCACCGAGGATCGCGACATCACGCTGCCCGACGGCCGCCACCTCACCGTGCGCAGCCCGCTGCTGCCCGGCACCGGCGGCTATCGGGTGCTCACCGCCCGCCGCCGCGTGTGCGCGCTGCTGGACAAGGTCGAGCCCGATGTGCTGGAGGCCAACGACAAGCTCAGCATCGGATGGCTCGCCCCGTGGGCGCATTCCCGGGGTGTACCGCTGGTGCTGGTCTCGCACGAGCGCATCAACGCCATCCTGCGCACCCGGGTGCCGCGCTGGTTCCCGCTGGACGCCGCCGCCACCGCGGCCAACCGCCGCCTGCACCGGCTCGTCGACCACATCGTGCTCACGTCGGCCTTCTCCGCCGCCGAGTTCGAGGTCTTCGGCCGGGAGAAGATCCACCGCGTCCCGCTCGGCGTGGACCTCGACACCTTCACGCCGGTCGAGCACGAGCCCGGCGTGCGCCTCGTGACCGTCACCCGCCTGTCCACGGAGAAGCACCCGGAGCTGTCCATCGAGGCCCTGCGCGAGCTGCGCCGCCGCGGCGTGCCCGCCACCCTCGACGTGATCGGCACCGGCCCGCTGCAGCGCCGCCTGACCCGCCTCGCCGAGGGGCTGCCGGTGCGCTTCCTCGGTCACGTGGCCGAGCGGGGGCGCCTCGCCGAGCTCGTGGCCGGCGCGGACATCTCGCTGTCGCCGTCGCCGGCCGAGACCTTCGGCCTGGCCACGCTGGAGTCGCTCGCGTGCGGCGTGCCGGTGGTGGTCCCGTCGAAGGGGGCCGCGGGCGAGCTGATCCTGCGGCCGGAGTCGGGCCGGGTCACCGACGGCACCGCGCACGCGCTGGCCGACGGCGTCGAGTCGCTGCTCAGCGCGCCGCCGCAGCGCCGTCGCTCGGACGCGCGGGCGGTGGCGGAGCAGTTTCCGTGGTCGGCGACGGTCGGCGGTCTGCTGGAGGTGTTCGCCCGGGCGACGGGGCGCCAGCGCGTCCCGTAGCGAGCAGCGCCACGCCCGCGACGAGCATCCCCGCGACGACGACCTGGCTCCAGGGCCACCACAGGGCGCCGCGCCAGCCCGCGTGGAAGACGGTCGCGTCGAACAGCGCGCTCGCGAGCGGGTCGGCGATGCTGATCGCGGTCAGCGCGGTGGGCAGCGAGCCCGCGGCGAACGCGTCCTGGGTGAGCAGGGCGCTGGCCGTGGTCGAGGCGGCCAGGGCCAGGATCGACCAGTCGTGGGCGAGGCCCCGGACGCCGTCGCGGGCCAGGGTGTCGGTGACGAGCACGACGAACACGGCGGTCAGGCACGTGCACACGCCGGCCGCGACCCCGGCGAGCGCGCCGCGCAGGCGCGCCTCGGTACGGGCCGGGAGCAGGTGCGCGCCGACGACGAGCGCGACCATCACGCCCGCGGCGAGGCCGACCGCCGGGGGCACATCGGTGCGCCGGAGGTCGTGCGGTACCGACGGACGCGCCACGACCAGGAGGGCCAGCCCGGCACACACGGCGACGGTGCCGAGCCAGGCCGTGGCCCGTGGCCGGCGGATCGTGAGCAGCGCGAACAGCAGCTGCGACACCAGCAGCGCCTGCACGATCGTGAGCGATCCGAGGTGCAGCGCCAGCGCGTGCGCGGCGAACGCGACCAGGTTGAGCACCCAGCCCGCCAGCCACCAACGATCCCTTACGAGCGTCCGGATGAGCAGGAACACCCGCACGGGCAACGCGCGATCGTGCACATCCGGCGCTGCCCGGCGAGCCGCGCGCTGCTGCATGGCCGCCGAGCAGGCGAACATGGCGGCAGCCAGAACCGACAGCACGACAGCGAACATGATCAGGGGTTGTACCGCAACCGCACGACCACCCGGCTACCAGCACATGGCCACGCGGTGTTCACAGGAGTTGGGTTCAAGTTCTAGACTCAGCTCATGCTCATCCGGCCATGGCAGACAGGCGACGAGCACCTGGTGGCGGCCGCCGAGCGGCACCTGTCCGCGCGCAGCATCGACCGGCGCTTCTGCGTCGGCAGCGGCGGGCGGCTGCCCGCGTTCTACCTGCGTCATCTGGAGGGCGGCCCGCGGCCGGAGTGGGACGCGCAGGTCGCGCTGGACGACGGCGGGCAGCTGTGCGGGTGGGCCGAGTACGGCCGCCGCCCCGCCTGCTCGCCCGCCGCCGACCTGGCCGTGCTCGTCGCCGACCCGTGGCAGCGCACCGGCCTGGCCACCGCGCTCGTGCGCGCCCTCGTGCCCCGCATGGCCGCGGCCGGCGTGCGCACCGTCCAGGCCGACGTGACCGGCGCCAACGCGGCCAGCAAGGGCCTGATCCGCGCCCTCGCCGGCCCCGGCCTGCGCCCGACCTACCAGGACGGGATGGTCCACTACGCCTTCGATCTGGCGGTCGTACCGTTCGCGCCGGTGACCGTCTGACCCGACGCGGCCGCCCGGTCGATCGCCGCGCCGACCGCGCCGACCCGGTCCGCGAGCAGCCCGACCGCGCCGACGGCCCGGCTCATCGGGTCGTCCTCGGCGCCGCCGAGCGCCTGCGCCCGGCGATAGGCCGCCTTGACCTCGGCCCACCGCTGCTCCCGCTCGGGGGTGAGGCGGCCGCGCAGCTCGGCCAGCTTGAGCAGGTTGGCCTCGGCCCCGGCGGTGAGCGTCTGCGCCTCGCCGGCGTAGTGGTCGTCGATGGCCGCCTCCAGCTCGGCGTCGTTCATGACCGGCACGACCCGCTCGGCGAGCTTGTTCATGTTGCGGTACGAGCCCTGCAGCAGGAACGGCGGCTCGGTGCGGGACGCGTCGGCCTGGGCCGCGGAGGCGATGTACGCGCGGTTGGTCGCCAGCACCACCTCCTGCACCCGCAGCAGCTTGCGCAGCACGGCGAGGATCCGGTCCACCTCGACCGCCGAGTACGGGTGGGCGAGCTGGTCCGGCCGCACGGTGCCGTCGCCGCGGGCCAGCCGCACCAGCAGCTCGACGTCGCCGCGGTCCCGCGCGGACAGCGGGGCGAGGACGGTGTTGGAGGTCAGGGCATTCTCGATGTAGCTCAGCGCGAACACCTCGTCCCGGCCGGTCAGCACGTCGCCGAGGTTCCACACGTCGGCGCGGTTGGCCAGCATGTCGGGGATCCGGAAGCGCTGCCCCGACTCGGTGTACGGGTTGCCGGCCATGCACACGGCGAACCGCTTGCCCCGCAGGTCGTACGTGCGCGTCCGGCCGTTCCAGACGCCCTCCATGCGCCGCTGGGCGTCGCACAGGGAGATGAACTTCTGCAGCAGCTCCGGCGACGTGTGCTGGATGTCGTCGAGGTACAGCAGGACGTTGTTGCCCATCTCCAGCGCGAAGTTGACCTTCTCGATCTCCAGCCGGGCGGTCGCGTTCGGCGCCTCCGCCGGGTCCAGCGACGTCACGTGGTGCCCGAGCGCCGGCCCGTTCACCTTGACGAACGCCAGCCCCAGGCGGCTGGCCACGTACTCCATCAGCGTCGTCTTGCCGTAGCCGGGCGGCGAGATGAGCAGCAGCAGGCCCATCTGGTCGGCCCGCTTCGCCTCGCCGGCCGCGCCCAGCTGCCGGGCCAGGTTGTCGCCGATCAGCGGCAGGTACACCTCGTCGAGCAGCCGGTTGCGCACGAAGGCGCTCATCACCTTCGGCCGGTACTCCTCCAGCCGCAGCCGCTCCCGCTCGCGGGCGGCCAGCTCGTTGCGGCGGCGCTGGTAGGCCCGGAAGGCCGGGACGCGCTCGAGCCGGAACCGGCGGGTGCGGGCGAGCACCTCGTCCAGCCGCAGCTCCATCCGGCGCCCCTCGACGCGCGGATGGGTGCCGAGCAGCCCCTCGACGGTCGCGGTGAGCTCGGCCGCCGACTCGCGCCGCGGCAGCTGGGAACCGCAGAGCACGATGGCGGCGGCCTCCTGCAGGTCCGGGCTCTCCGGAGCGAACGAGGTGAGCCACGCCGACACGAGCTGGCGGCGGGCGGCCAGATCGCCCTCGAGGGCCCGCAGGTCCTCCGCGAGCTCGTCGGACGGCACGGCCCGCCGGAACCGGTCCAGCAATGCCCGCGCGCCCGCGCCGGTGACGAACCCGAACGGCGAACCGCTCAGCTCCTCGAACAGGTACTCGGCGGCGAGACCCGAAGCACCCATCGACTGCTGCAGCTCCGCGCACAGCTCGCCGACCGCGGCCGAGGGCCCGAACGCCGCCCGGGCCCGGGCCAGCGACCGCGCCCGCCGGGTCCAGGCCGCTTTCGCCTCGTCGCCGGCGCCGAACGCCCAGAACAGCTGCGCCTCCGCCCGGTCCGCCCCCGGGTAGCGCAGGAGCCCGGCCCCCGCGTGCAGCCGGAGCAGGGCCTCGAGGATCAGGGCCGCGTCGTGGTCGTGGACGCCCCGCTCGTAGCCCTCGTCGTACCGCTCGTCGGCGAAGCGCCGCACCAAATCGAGGAGGTCGCCGTCGGCCGGCCCGGTGCCTTCGAGGACCAGTGCGGCGAGGTGCTCGGCGCGGTACACCTCGGGCGACTCGGAGGCGACGAGCTGCCCCCAGAACGGGCGCGCCGCGGCGATCTCCGGGTCGTCCACCGGTGCGCGGTAGTCGGTCGCGGTCACGGTGAACGCGAGCCCGTCGCCGTGCGGCACGAGCGTGAGGTCGATCGCCTGGGTATTGACGGCGAACCGGTGGCGGCCGAGGCGGATCAGGTCGGCCGAGCCGTCGAAGAGGTCGATCCGGTCCCGCAGCAGCCGGCCGGCCTCGAGCCGGGCCCGCTGGACGCGGCCGTCCAGCTCCTCGGCGCGGACCTGGTCGCCCAGCTCGCGCAGCTCGCCGGCCAGGCGGCGGACCCGCGCGACCATCGGGTCGGTCGTGAAGTACGTGTTGACCTCGTCGGCCGACGTCATGGCGGCGACCCGCCGCCCGACGCCGGCGAGGATCCGCTCGGCGGACTCGGCGAGCCGGTCGGCACGGCGGGCCCGCTCGTCCAGCAGCGCCTGCCGGCGGGCCGAGAACGCCTCGTAGACGTCGGTGCGCTTGTCCGCGAGCTGGGCCAGGAAGTCGTCGAACTCGCCGAAGCGGGACTCCAGGTTCTCCAGCTGCAGCATGAGCCGGCCCAGCTGCTCGTCGCAGCGCTCGGGGGTGCCGGCGTCCGCGAGCGCGCCGGTGACCGCCTGCCCGAGCAGCGCGAACTCGGCCGCGAACTCGGCCCGGCCCTCGACGGCGAGCAGCTCGCGGCGGCGGGCGTCGAGGGTGGCCCGGGCCCGGTTGACGCCGCCGAGCACCTCGCCGATGCGGGACAGGATGCCGACGCGGACGGTGGCGTCGGCGATCTCGAGGGAGCCGACCACCTCCGTGACGATCTGCAGCGCCTCCGCCTGCGCGGCCAGCCGCTCGCCGACCGGCGCGGCGTCGGCCACGGTCCGGATCGCCTCGGCGTCGGCGACCAGGCGCTCGACGCCGGTGTGGTACGCGGCGAAGGCGTCCTCGTGCTGCAGGAACCGCACCGCCCGCTGGGCCGCCGCCGTGAGCTCCGCGCCGAGGCGGGCCTGCAGCGCGGCGACCCGCTCGGTGTCGACGTAGCGCAGCTCGGCCAGCGGCACGAGGGAGCCCTGCGCGCGGCGCAGGTCGGCCAGGCGCCGCACCCAGGCGTCGGTGTCGGCGGGCGTCTCGCCCTGGGAGCGGCGGATGAGCGACTCGATCCGCTCGCCCTGCGCGCCGAGGGCGGCGGCCGCCTCCTCGGTGAGCGCCCGCACCCGCTCGAACTCGCCGAGCACCTGCTCGGCGGTGTCGCGCAGCTCGGTGAGCGGGTGTCGCAGGTCGCCGAGGTCGGCCTCGCCGAGCCAGTGGTAGTGGTCGAAGGCGCGCCGGCACGCGGCGATGATGGCCTCGAAGACCGCCGCGGACGGGGCCATCTCGGCGACCATCCGGGCCACCGACAGGGCGTCGGAGATGCCGCGGACGAGGTCGGCGTTGCCCACCCGGTCCAGCGGCCCGGTCCCGATCGGCTGGGCGGCGGCGTACGTGTCCGACTGGTACGGCGTCTGCCAGACCTGCATGGTGTGGACCCGGGCCGGCTCCTCGGACTCGGCGCGGAACACCACGAGGGTCCCCTCGTCGAACAGCGAGTAGCCGTGGCACACGATCGGGTTCTCGACCGCCTTGCGGATGACGTTGTACGGCAGCAGCAGCGACCGGCCGTCGGCGCGCGCGTGGAAGACGTAGAGCACGTCCTCGCCGTTGACGGACCGGATCACGCGCTCGAACTCGAGCTCGGCCACGTCGGTGTCGAAGGTGCGGGCGACGCCGGTGGCCAGGTAGTAGCCGCCCGGGAAGATCAGGCCCTGGTCCTCCGGCAGGCGCTGGCAGCCCTGGCCGATCCCGTCGAGCCGCACGACCGCCCGGGTCCTCGTGTTGAAGACCAGAAAGCGATGGGCGTTCTCCTTGTACGGCCTGATGCGCAGCAGCACCAGGGCGCCGATGCGGGCGTAGCTCACGTCGGCGTCGGCGAGGCTCTGCAGCGGCTCGTCGACCGGCTCCCGGTAGATGCCCTCGCCGGTCTCGGTGTTGTTCTCCACCTTGACGGTCAGGTCGCCGCCGACGGTCTCGACGAACACCACGTCCTCGATGGAGATGTGCGGGTGCCGGCCCAGGACGTGCTGCTCGCGGCCGACCGGCGTCCACTCGAAGTCGTGCGACGGCGGGAACACGTGGTCGCGCTCGCCGCGGTTGTCCACATAGGACACGGTGCCGTCCGGGCCGACGGTCCAGCGCAGCACCTTGATGTCGTCGGTGCGCGGCCCGGTCTGGAAGACCGCGAGGAGCTTGCCGTCGAGGCGGCGCAGCTGCAGCAGCCGGGTGTCGCGGTAGTACTTGTAGACCTCGCCGAACTCGCGCAGCAGCCGCGGGTCGCGCAGCAGCGCGGCGTCGTCGTCGCCGCTCGGCCGGTCGAACCGGAACGCGTCGCCGTCGCGGGCGAAGCGGTGCACCGAGAACACGTCGTCGACCGTCGTCTCCGGCTTGAGGCCGATGAAGACGTTGTACCCGAACAGCATCAGGCCGCCGACCGACACGATGTCGCGCGGGACGCAGTTGTGCTCGGTGCGGATGCGCTCGGTGCCCAGCAGCCGCAGCTGCGCGCCCCCGAACACCTCGGTCCGCCGCGCGTTGAGGGCCTCGGCCCGGCGCGTCAGCTCGGCCGCCTGGGCGGCGAGCCGGTCGCGCAGCACCTCGTAGGTGCCGGCGTCCAGGCTCGCCGCCGGGGCCGCTTCGGTCTTGTCGCTCACCGCCGCGGTCGCTCCGGTCACCGCTGGGCCGCCGCCAGGGCCGCGACCGGCTTGTCGGCGATGCCGAGCCGGTGGGCCGTGTCGAGCAGGTCGCGCAGCTTGTCCCCGTCGGCGCCGCCGCGCTGGATCTGCTGGGCCAGGAACGCCGACAGCGTCAGGTTGGACACGTCGGCGGTGCTCATCGAGCCGAGCACCCGCCCGAGGTCGCCGACCAGGTCGCCGTTGCCGTTGAGGTAGGCCGCGCCGACGCCCTGCACGACGTCGGAGTGCTGCACCAGCCCGTCGATGCTCTTGCCGAGCGTGATCGAGCCGAGCAGCTTGTCGAAGAAGACGCTGTCGCCGCCGACGATGTCGATGTTCGCCTTCTCCAGGCCCGCGGCCAGCACGAGCGCCTGCTGCTCGGCCACCTGCCGGTGCACGTCGATGCCGGCGAGGCGGATCTCCTTCTCCATCTCCAGGCGCAGGCGGTACTCCTCGTGCCCGCGGGACGCGGCGTCCATCGCGGCGATCGCGGCGGCCTTCTCGGTGAGGCCCTCGGCCTCGCCCTTGAGCTTGTCCCGCAGCGCGTCGGCGAGGGTGATCGCCTTCTGCCGCTCGACCGAGGCCTCGGCCAGGCCGGCCTTCTCGATGGTCTCGGCGTGGGCGACCGCCTTCTCCCGCTCGACCACGGCCTCGGCCCGGCCGACCTTCTCGATCGCCTCGGCGTTGCGCTCGCGGACCAGCACGTCGGCCAGGCCGGCCGCGGCCGCCTCGGCCTGCACGCCCTCGGCCAGGCGGATCTTCGCCCGGGCCTCCAGCTCGGAGGTCTGCTGGCGGGCCTCGGCCAGCACCAGCTCCTCGCGGGCCCGGAACTTCGCCGCCTGCTCGGCCGCCTCGGCCGCCTTGATCCCCTTGACCAGGTTCTCCTGCGCCTCGGCCTCGGCCGCGATGATGACCGCCTGGCGGGTGCGCTCGGCCTCCTCGACCACGCGCAGCCGCTTGATCTGCTCCTCCTGCTCGGCGACGGTCCGCTCGACCGCGATGCGCTCCCGGACGACCTCGGCGATGGCCCGCTTCTCGGCCTCGACCTCCTTGTCCTTGGCGATCGTGCTCAGCTCGGTCTCCCGCTGCCGGGCGATGACCTCGAGCATGCGGTCCTTCTCGATGCGCTCCGACTCGATCGCGATGACCCGCTCGCGGTTCTTCTCGGCCACGGCGATCTCGCGCGACTTGTTCTCGTGCTGGATGCCGACCTGCTCGTCGGTGCGGATCTCGGCGGTCTGCGACTTGAGGCGCTCCTCGGCCCGGACCCGGGCGGTCTCGGCGTCCTCGCGGGCCCGCAGGGTGTCGACCTCGCGCCGCTGCTTGATCTCCGCCTCGGCCTGCCGGCGCTCGAGCTCGAGGATCGCCTCGCGCGCGTCGACGTCCTGGCGCTTGATCTCCTTCTCCTCGGTGCGCCGGTACTCGTTCGTGCGCACGTGCTCGATCGCGGTCAGCTCGGTGATCTTCCGGATGCCCTGCGCGTCGAGGATGTTGGAGCCGTCGAGGCTCGACAGCGGCGTCTGCTCGAGGAAGTCGATGGCCGCGTCCTCGAGGCTGTAGCCGTTGAGGTCGGTGCCGATGACCCGGACGATCTGGTCGCGGAACTCGTCGCGCTTGGTGTAGAGGTCGACGAAGTCCAGCTGCTTGCCGACGGTCTTGAGCGCCTCGGAGAACTTGGCGTTGAACAGCTCCTGCAGGGTCTCCTGGTCGCTGGCGCGCACGGTGCCGATCGCCTGGGCGACCTTGATGACGTCCTCGACGGTCTTGTTGACCCGCACGAAGAACGAGATCCGGATGTCGGCCCGGATGTTGTCGCGGCAGATCAGCCCCTCCCGGCCGGTCCGCTCGATCTCGATCGTCTTGACCGAGATGTCCATGACCTCGGCCTTGTGCAGCACCGGCAGCACGACCGCGCCGGTGAACGTGACGTCGACCTTGCTGACCTTGGAGATGATCAGCGCCTTGCCCTGCTCGATCTTGCGGAACAACCGGCTGATGGCGACGAGCACGCCGATCGCGGCGAGCACGACCACGCCGAGCACGACGAGGAAGCCGGTGGTAAGAACGGTCATGAAAGCTCCCTGTGTCCGGGGGTGGGTCCAGTTGGAGCGGGGACGACCCAGAAGAACTCGCCGTCCCGGTCGTATTCGTAGATCACCGCGACGCTGCCGGCGGTGAAGGTGTCGGCGCCCGTCTGGCGAACCTGGACGATCGCGCTGGAGCCGTCGTCGGCGGTGACCTCGGCCTGGCCGAACGACTCGGTCACGGTGCCGGTGCGGATCACGCACGACCGCCCGACGAACGCGGTGCGGGAGCCGCCGCCCGTCGCCGGGGTGAGCCGCCGCAGCGGGATCGCGGCCAGCCGGGCCGCCAGCCAGCCGGCCGCCAGGGCGACCAGCAGCACGGCCACCCGGGGCAGGGCGCCGCCGGTGACGGACGCGCCGGCCAGGCTGACGAGCCAGGCGACCGGCACGAGCACCGAGAGCCCGACCGCGACCGGCGCCCCGAGCAGCCCGTGCCCGACGTCGAGCAGGTCGTGGTCGGCGCCGCCGAGGAGTACGACGAGCCAGTACGCGATGACGAGGACGAGCAGGACAGTGAACAGGACGGTTGGGAATCCGAGAATCGCGTCGAAAAACTCCATCTGCCCCTCTCGTCTCCCATCACTCGCGTGTCCGAATGGTGACAGGCCGCGTCAAGACCATGTTCGCGATAGCGTGCGGGCATGAAGGCCGCCGACCGGGTCCCCCTGGGCCGCACGAGCCTGTCGGTGACGCGGCTCGGGCTCGGCCTCGCCTCGATCGGCGGCCTGCGGGCGCCCGTCTCGCGCCAGGACGCCCGCGACACGATCGACACCGCGTGGCGCCTCGGGGTGCGGCTGTTCGACACCGCCCCGGTGTACGGCTACGGCCGCTCCGAACGCCGGGCCGGAGAGGCCCTGCGCGACCGCCCGCGCGACGAGTACGTCCTGTGCACCAAGGCCGGCCGCGTCATCGAGCCCGGCGGCCCCGACGGCCAGCCGATCTGGGCCGACCCGCCGCCGGGCGTGGGGCCGCGCCTGGACTTCACGGCCGAGGGCGTGTACCGCTCGCTCTCCGACAGCCTCGACCGCCTCGGCCTGGACCGCGTCGACGTGGTGCACGTCCACGACCCGGACCTGGACTACGCGACCGCCCTCACCGCGGCCTTCCCGGCCCTGGACCGGCTGCGCCGCGCCGGTCGGGTCGCGGCCGTGTCGCTGGGCGTGAACCACGCGGACGTGGCGGCCCGGTTCGTCCGCGAGGCCCCGGATCCCGGTGTCGACTGCGTCATGCTCGCCGGGCGGTACACCCTTCTGGACCGTTCGGGTGCGGACGAGCTGCTGCCGCTGTGCCTCGAGCGCGGCGTGGCGATCCTGGCCGCCGGGGTGTACCAGGGCGGCGCATTGCTCGACGAGACGTCCCCGGAGGCCCGCCGCATCCGCGAGACCTGCGACCGCCACGGCGTGCCGTTGCCCGCCGCCGCGGTGCAGTTCCCGTTCCGGCACCCCGCGGTCGCCGCCGTGGTGGTCGGCGCGCGCTCGGCCGCGGAGATGGAGCGGAGCGCGGCCCTGCTCGCGCACCCGATTCCCCCGGCCCTGTGGGAGGACCTGCGGTGACGAGGACCGGCTCTACCACCGCGACGAGGGCCGCCCGGCCGGGCCGTTGCGGCTCGACGGGGTCTGGCCGCCGGCCCTGCGCTCGCTCGACCTCACGGCGGCGGCGCTGCCGGCACGCGACGACATCCGTGGACGTCTCCGGGACCGCCACCACGGGCGAGGGGCGGGCGCGGTTCCGCGCCGAGCACCCCGATCTCACGCTGCTCCCACGGGATAAATAGCGCGAAACGGTCGAACTTTTCACGCGCGCAGCAAAAGTTATCGACATCTCGACGGAAGTCCCCTAGCGTGTCGTGGCATATCGACGGTCGTCGGTTCCGCCAGTGCCGACGAACGCCTCGATGACCCGTGCCCGTCTTCGGCGAGCGCGCGCGGGAGTCCGTGACCGGCTCCTACCCCTTGGAGCGTTCCGTGAAGCGATGGACGACCCTCTTCGCCGTGCTGCTCGCGGGTGTCGGCCTGCTGCCGGCGATCCCCTCCGCGGCCGCGGTGCCACCGCAAGAGCCCGGCGTCACCCTGCGCGTCTTCGACCTGCAGACCCCGCAGAGCTCCATCTGCGTGCTCAAGTCCGGGCAGACGCCCAACGTCGACAAGCTCATGCCGACCGTCAACTGGACCACCGCCGCCGACTTCGGCGGGCTGGAGGACTACTTCCAGGCCCAGGTCATCGGCAACGTCAACATCCCCAGCGCCGGCACCTACGCGTTCCGGCTCACCAGCGACGACGGCTCCCGCCTGGCCATCGACGGCGCGAACGTCATCGGCAACGACGGGCTGCACGGCGCGACCGCGGTCGAGGGCAGCGTCGCCCTCACGGCCGGCTACCACGCGCTGCGCATCGACTTCTTCGAGCGCACCGGCGGCCAGCAGCTGACCCTCGAGTGGCGGCCGCCGGGCTCGAGCGCCTACGCGCTCGTGCCGAACTCGGTGCTGAGCACCGATGCCGGGGTCGTGCGCGTCACCGCCCCCGGCCGCAAGGAGTGCGAGGGCTCCGCCGACTCGCCCGGCGACGGGCTGCCGCTGGCGTCGGTGCACCCGGGGTACACCCTCACGAACCTGCGCCCGAGCGGCTTCAACCCGCAGGTGAGCGCGATGGACTGGTTCCCCGACGGGCGCCTGGCCATCGCCACGTGGGGCGGCAGCCTCAACACCACCGGCGAGGTCTACATCCTGCGCAACGTGACGGGCGCGACCTCACCGTCGCAGGTGCAGTACACCCGGATCGCCTCCGGGCTGAAGGAGCCCATGGGGCTCAAGATCGTCGACGGCATCATCTACGTGTCGCAGAAGCACGAGCTGACCGAGCTCACCGACACCAACGGCGACGGGCAGATCGACCGCTACCGCACGGTCGCGACCTGGCCGTTCGACGGGAACTTCCACGAGTTCGGGTTCGGGCTGCTGTACCAGGACGGGTACTTCTACCTGAACCTGTCCGTCTCCATCAACCAGGGCGGGGCGACCACCGAGCCGCAGGGCTCGCCGAACCGGGGCACCAGCCTGAAGATCAACCGCTCGACCGGCGCCGTGCAGTACGTCGCCGGCGGCCTGCGCACCCCCGACGGCATCGGCTGGGGACCGGCCGGGGAGCTGTTCGTGACCGACAACCAGGGCGGCTGGCTGCCCGCGTCGAAGCTGGTGCAGATCAAGCAGGACCGCTTCTTCGGCCACTACACCAACCCCGACGGCCCGTTCGACGGCCAGCCGGTCACCCAGCCCGTGCTGTGGCTGCCGCAGAACGAGATCGCCAACTCGCCGAGCACCCCGCTGGTGCTCCACAATGGACCGTACGCCGGGCAGCTGGCGTTCGGCGACGTGACGTACGGCGGCATCCAGCGCGCCTCCTTGGAGCAGGTGAACGGCGAGTACCAGGGTGCGGTGTTCCGCATGACGCAGGGGCTCGAGATGGGCGTGCTGCGCATCAGCGAGGGCCCCGACGGCGCGATCTACGCGGGCGGCCTCGGCGCCGGGGGCAACTGGGGCCAGGAGGGCAAGCTCACCTACGGCCTGCAGAAGATCACCGCGAACGGCGCGAACGTCTTCGACTTCAAGGCGATGCGCGTCAAGCCCGGCGGCTTCGAGCTGGAGTACACCCAGCCGGTGTCGACCGAGACGGCGGCCCAGCTGGCCTCGCGCTACACGTTCAAGCAGTGGCGGTACGTCCCCACGCCGGCCTACGGCGGCCCGAAGGTCGACGAGGAGTCGCTGCAGGTCACCTCGGCCACGCTCTCGGCCGACCGGCTGAAGGTCAACGTCCAGGTCGCGGGCCTCAAGCCGGGCCGGGTCGTCTACGTGCGCTCGCCGCGGCCGTTCACCTCGACCACGGGCCAGTCGCTGTGGAGCACCGAGGCCTGGTACACCCTCAACGCCCTCGCCGACGGCACGCTCCCGCCGACCGGCCAGCAGGAGGCCGAGTACTCGGGCCTGAGCGGCAGCGCCGGCGTCGCGACCGACCACAGTGGATACACCGGCACCGGCTTCGTGGCCGGGTTCGGCAACGCCGGCGCCGCGGCCACGTTCAGCGTCACGGCCCCCAGCGCCGGCTCCTACACCGTGGCGCTGCGGTTCAGCAACGGTCCCAACCCCTCCGCGGGGACGAAGACCGTCAGCCTGTACCTCAACGGCGCCAAGGTGAAACAGCTGTCCCTCGCGGACACGGGCAACTGGGACACCTGGGCGACGGCCACCGAGACGCTCCAGCTGCGCGCGGGCGGCAACGCGATCTCCTACCGCGTGGACAGCGGCGACATCGGCCACGTCAACCTCGACAACATCGCCGTCGCGCCGGCCGGCGGCGGGGGAGCGGCGGACCACACCGGCACCATCACCGGCATCGGCGGCAAGTGCGTCGACGTCAGCAACGCCGGCACCGCCAACGGCACGAAGATCCAGCTGTGGACCTGCAACGGCACCACCGCGCAGAGCTGGACCCGCACCGGCGACACGCTCCGCGCGCTGGGCAAGTGCCTGGACGTCGACAACGGCGGCACCACGAACGGCACGAAGGTGCAGCTGTACGACTGCAACGGCTCGGCCGCCCAGGTGTGGCAGGCCGGGGCGAACGGAACCCTGCGCAACCCGCAGTCCGGCAGGGTGCTCGACGCGGCCGGGGGCGCCTCGGCCGACGGCACCCAGCTGCAGATCTGGGACGCGGCCGGCGTACCGCAGCAGAGCTGGGTCCACAATGGAGTCTCCCGGGTGACCCTGTTCGACGGCGGCAGCCTGAACGCGTTCCAAAACGCCGACGGCACCGCCCCGACCTGGCCCGTCTCCGGCGGCTCGGCGGAGGTGCTGGGCGGGGACATCCGCACGAAGCAGGCGTACGGCGACTTCAAGCTCCACGTCGAGTTCTGGCTGCCGAACCTCCCCGCCGACGTCACCGGCCAGGCCCGCGCGAACTCCGGCATCTACCTGCAGGACCGCTACGAGGTCCAGGTGCTCGACACCTACGGCAAGGCCCCGCTGGCGAACAACGAGTGCGGCTCGATCTACCTCAAGCGGGCGCCCGACAGCAATCCGGCAACGGCGCCGGAGACCTGGCAGACGTACGACGTGACGTTCCGCGCGGCCCGCTGGAGCGGCAGCACGAAGACCGAGAACGCCCGGGTCACCCTCGTGTGGAACGGCGTCACGGTGCACAACAACGTGGCCGTCGACGGGCCGACGGGCGCGGGCGCGGCCGAGAGCCCGGCGGCGCTGCCGATCCGGCTGCAGGACCATGGCGACCCGGGCGCGAACGTGCGCTACCGCAACATCTGGATCGAGCCCGTGTGAGGGTTCAAGGGGCCAGGCGCTCGCTGAGCCAGGCCAGCGCGAGCGGGTAGCGGTACTCGATACCGCCGTGGCCGGCGTCGAACAGCTCGAAGTACACCTGCGGCTGTTTGACGCCGGCCGCGAGCACCTTGTCCAGGAACGCGGACGCGCCGAGGTCGAGGTAGTACTCGTCGCGCCGGCCGGCGTCGATCCAGATGCCGCGCATCGAGCGCAGCGCCTCGGCGTACTCGGGCTTCCCGGCCATCACCACGGGGTCGCGGTCGAGCCACCGCTGCCACACGTCCGGGATCACGGCGCCGTTGGCGTCGAACGGCAGGCGGACCGTGCCGTCCTCGTCGGCCGAGTACGCCGCGGCGTACGCGTAGAGCTCCAGCAGCTCGATGTCGCCGTCGCGCGGGATGCTGCGCTCGCGGAACTCCCGCAGGAACGCGTCGTAGGAGCCGCCGTGCTGGTCACGCAGCTGCCGCGCCAGCCGCGGGAAGGCGAGCTGGTTGCTCACCTCGAACAGCGCGTCGCCGGCGTGGGTCGCGAGGGCGCCGAACACGTCGGGGCGCAGCATCGCGGTCACCATCGCGCCGTAGCCGCCGCTGGACTTGCCGCTGATGCCGCGGTGGTCGCGGCTCGCGAGGGTCCGGAAGCGACCGTCCACAAAGGGCACGACCTCCTCGCAGAGGTACGTGTGGTAGCGCCCGGTCGCCGGCGAGTCGAGGAACTGGCTGCCCCCGAGCGCCGTCCAGGCGTCGAAGAACACCACGATCGCCGGCGGCGCCTCACCGCGGGCGAACATCGCGTCCATCAGCTCCGGGTACGGCTGGCGGAATGCGGGACGGTTCCACCACATGCCGAGATGCCCGGTGTACCCCTGGCCCACGTAGACCGCGGGGTAGCGCCGCGACTGGTCCTCGTCGTAGCCGGGCGGCAGGTACACGAGCAGGGGCCGCTCGTGCGGGTCCCCGAGCGGGTTGCCGCGCAGGGCGGCGCTGTCGACGACGAGCTCCTCGAAGCGCCCGGCCAGCTCGGATTTCCAGGGCAGCATGCGTACCTCCAGTGCCTTCGCAGATCCCGGCGGCGCCCGGGGGCGGCGCGACCCGCGCGGTGCCGGGCGCCTTCACCCTACGTCGGCCGGTCTGTGGCGTGGCGGCTCCCCGACCCCGTCCGGGGTGGCGTGGGACTCCCCGGTCTCGTGCTCGGTGTGGCGTGGGGCTGCCCGGTCTCGTGCTCGATCGGTGTGGCGTGGCGGCTCTCTGGCCTCGTCCGGGGCAGACCATGCCCGGCGCTTGCCGCGGCGGCCGGTCCGTCAGGCCGCGCCGAATGCCGCCCAGTCGACGAGCCGGCCGTCGAAGGTGCCACCGTCCCGCAGGATGCTCGCCACGCCGTCGCGCAGCGGCACGCTCATCTCGCGTAGCTGGTTCGCGACCAGCGGCTCGAACATCGCCGGCCGCAGGTGCCACCACCAGGCCACCAGGTGCTCCGGCCCGTAACGCGACGGGTCGGCGAGCAGATCCCGCCACTCGGCCCGCAGCGTCGGATACTCCTGCGGCAGCCGCTCCAGCACCCCGAACCAGTTTCCCCAGCTCACGACCATGAACAGCCGCAGCCGATCGCGGGCCCAGCGCAGCGCGGCGTCGTTCCCGGCCGCACCCGCGTCGCGCAGGACGCCGCCGAGGTACTCCTCGACGACCGCGGCCGCACCGCTCACGTCGATCGTCCCGCGGTGGCGGATGGCGTCACGCAGCACGGCGAGTTCGAGATCGGGCACGGCGCCATTGTGCGCACGCGCGCACCCGGCATTGCACCGCCGTTCGGCCACCGCATTCCGGGATCACCGTCGATCCCCGGCTCCAGCGCTCGCGTCCCTTCCCCGGCCCATCTTTCCCGGCCGGTCTTGTGTTCATTCCTGCCCGGGCTGTCTTCCCCCGTCTTTCGGTCCGTCTTCCGCCCGTCTCCCGCCCGTCTCCCGCCCGTCTTCCGGTCCGTCTTCCGTCCGTCTCCGGCCCGTCTTCCGCCCCGTCTTCCGCCCTGTCTTCCGCCTTCCTGGCGGCGCGTCGCAATGCCCGGCTTTACCGCGAAATGTCGAAGCGCTTCGAGGTGAATATTTCAGTCTTTGTGCTCGATGAACTCGCAGGTCAGAGCCCTTGTCCCGGGGCACTCCGCCGCGCCGCATTTGAGCGGTTCAGCGGCGGTGCGTGACGATCTCGACCCCCGGGCGAGCCAGCCGCCCGGCTCGACCCGTACCCGGAGGAACATCGACATGAGCCTGCTCAAACGTCTGCCGCGCGGCCGCACCCTCGGGGTGGCCGGCGCCGTCGGGGCCCTCGTGGCCGGCGGCCTGATCCTGGCGCCGATGGTCAACGCGTCCGCCGCGTCGGGCTGCCGCGTCACCTACACCACCAACCAGTGGCCCGGTGGCTTCACCGCGAACATCGCGATCACCAACCTCGGCGACCCGATCAGCGCGTGGACCCTCGGCTGGACGTTCGGCGACGCCGGGCAGAAGGTCGGCCAGGGCTGGTCGGCGACGTACACGCAGAGTGGTACCGCCGTCACCGCCAAGAGCCTGGACTACAACGGCAACCTCGGCACCGGCGGCTCGACGAGCATTGGCTTCAACGGGACGTGGACGAGCGCCAACCCGAACCCGGCCTCGTTTACGCTCAACGGTGTCGCCTGCACCGGATCGGTCGGCACGCCGTCGCCGACGACCGCCTCGCCGAGCCCGTCCAAGAGCGTGAGCCCCAGCCCGAGCCGCAGCGCCAGCCCGAGCCCGAGCACCAGTTCCACGCCGCCTCCGCCGCAGGGGACCACGCCGCTGGCCATCAACGGGCAGTTGCACGTGTGCGGCGTGAATCTGTGCAACCAGTACAACAAGGCCATCCAGCTGCGCGGCATGAGCACGCACGGCATCCAGTGGTTCGCGTCGTGCCTCAACAACGCCTCGCTGGACGCGCTCGCCAACGACTGGAAGGCCGACCTGCTGCGCATCGCCATGTACGTGCAGGAGCAGGGCTACGAGACGAACCCGTCGGGCTTCACCGCGCAGGTGAACAACTACGTGGACATGGCCGAGGCGCGCGGCATGTACGCGATCATCGACTTCCACACGCTGACCCCCGGTGACCCGAACTACAACCTCGACCGGGCCAAGACCTTCTTCGCCTCCGTCGCCCAGCGCAACGCGAACAAGAAGAACGTCATCTACGAGATCGCCAACGAGCCCAACGGCGTGAGCTGGCAGGGCATCAAGAGCTACGCCGAGACGGTCATCCCGATCATCCGCGCGGCCGACCCGGACGCGGTCGTGATCGTCGGCACCCGCGGCTGGTCCTCGCTGGGCGTCTCCGACGGCTCGAACGAGTCCGAGATCGTGAACAACCCGGTGAACGCGACGAACATCATGTACACGTTCCACTTCTACGCGGCCTCGCACAAGGACGACTACCGCGCGGTCGTGGCCCGGGCCGCCCGCTCGCTGCCGCTGTTCGTGACCGAGTTCGGCAGCGTCACCTACACCGGCGGCGGCACGGTCGACCTCGCGAGCACCGGCACCTGGCTGGACCTGCTCGACCAGAACAAGATCAGCTACGCGAACTGGACGTACTCGGACGCGAACGAGAGCAGCGCGGCGTTCAAGTCCGGCACGTGCGCGGCGGGCTCGTACACGAACGCGAACTCGCTGAGCGAGTCCGGCACGTACCTGCGCAACCGCATCCGGACCGCGGACAACTTCCCGACGAGCTGAACCGAGCGAACCACGCACGACCCCGGCCGAGTCGCGCACTGACCGGGGTGAGCGAATGGACAGCCGTGCCGGGCGGAGTGAGCAATGCCGCCCAGCCCGGCTGACGGACAAGTTCTTGCACTCGCGGATGAGCGAATGGCGGCCGACCCGAACCGGCTGCGTGGACGCTCAGGCGGGCTCCAGCGCCGGTGCCGCCGGCCGGCGCTGGGGTCGCTCGCGGCGCGAGATGCGCAGCCAGACGGCAAAGCCCCACAGCACGAATCCCGCGTAGACGGCGTAGAGCACGGCCGACGGGTAGTAGCGGAAGTGCAGCAGCTCCGGGACGCCGACCAGGTCGACCGCGATCCAGCACAGCCAGAAGTCGACGAATCCGCGCGCCATCGCGTACGTGGCGGCGATCGAGCCGACGAAGATCCAGGAGTCGGCGAGGTAGTACCACCATGGCACGGGGAATCCCGCGCCGACGGCCCGGAACACGTAGAAGCACGCGACTACGGCGACCGCCGACCCGGCCAGGAGCGCGAGCCGTTCGCCGCCCGAGGCCCATCGCGGATGCACGGCGGGGCCACCGCCGGATGAGCGATTGTGTTTCCAGCGCCACCAGCCGTACACGCTGGTGAGCACGAAGAACACCTGGCGCGACGCCTGGCCGTACAGGGGTGTGGTCGCCTCCTCGGAGCCGGCGGCCTGCCCGACGAAGACGGTGAACAGCAGCACGTTGCCCACGATCCCCACGGGCCAGGCCCACACGCTGCGGCGCAGCCCGAAGAGCGCCGACGCGAGCCCGAACGCGTTGCCCACGATCTCGCGGTAGCTGATCGACTGCCCGGCGGTGACCTGCCAGTGGGCGTCGTAGAAGCGGTCGATCAAGTCGGCGAACCAGTGCACGAGCCGCACGGTACAACTGCTGCGTTTCGGTCGTCGACCCCCGTGGCCGATCGCCCTCGCCGCCGTGGCCCTCATCACCTGACGCTTCGCTTTCCTGGCATCGGTACCGTCGGCCATCGCCGAGATCCTCACCCGCCGCTGGGGCGCGTCGTGGCGCGAGCAGGTGCGCACCCCCCGGCGGCGATCGGCATCAGCTCGATGCGCAGGCGAGTGGCGTACCCGAGGCGTCAACTGGGCTGGCAACCGCGACGCCGGGGATCTGCGGCATACACAGCCCCGACGTGCAGTTCTTGAGCCACGCGTACCGGTAACTTTTGCCCTATTTGTGCGTTTAGTGCAGTGTGTGGTCTCCGCGCCTCGCCGCCGCGCTCGTCCTGCCCGCTCTCGCCACGCCGCTCGCCACGCCGGTTTTCGCCGCCGCGCTCGTTCTGCCCGTTCTCGCCACGCCGCTCGCCACGCCGGTTTTCGCCGCCGGACGGCCCGATACGATCACCCGTTTCGCCGGTACCGCCGGCCTCGCGCAACTGGCCGCAGACGCTCAAGGCGGCCTGGTCGCAGCCGATCCGAGCGGCGATCGAGTGGTGCGCATCGCACCCGACGGCGCCGTGGCGGTCGTGGCCGGCGGCCCGGAGGCAGGACTCGACGAGCCCGAGGGCGTCGCGGTCGGGGGCGACGGCACGGTGTACGTCAGCGACGCCCGTCACCGTGTCGCGATGATCACGCCGGATGGTCGAACGCGCACCGTCGCCGGCAACGGGGTGGCCGGCGCTCCGGTGCCCGGCCCGGCGCTCGCGTCCCCGCTGAGCGCCCCGGCCGGTCTGGCCATGGACCGCGAGGGCAACCTGTTCATCGCCGACGACGGCGCCGTGTTGCGCGTTTCCCCATCCGGCACGCTGTCCGTCGCCGCCGAGACGACAGATTCGCGCACTGTCGCTGTCGACTCGCTCGGCAACCTGTACGTCTCCGGTCCCGGCTGCAGCATCGAGCGCATCGCGGCGGACGGTGTGCGCTCCGCGTATGCGGGGTCGGGCTGCGGCCACCCGACGCCCGGTCCCGCACGCGAGTCGCGACTGGACGCGATCGAGCACTTGAGCGTGGACGATCGTGACAATTTGGTGCTCGCCACGGACAACGGGGTCGCGATCGTCGCGCCGGACGGCACGCTCAGCCTGCGCGGCGAGGGTGTGCGCGGTGAGGGTGTGCGCGGTGAGGGTGTGCGCGGTGAGGGTGTGCGCGGTGAGGGTGTGCGCGGTGAGGGTGTGCGCGGTGAGGGTGTGCGCGGTGAGGGTGTGCGCGGTGAGGGTGTGCGCGGTGAGGGTGTGCGCGGTGAGGGTGTGCGCGGTGAGGGTGTGCGCGGTGAGGGTGTGCGCGGTGAGGGTGTGCGCGGTGAGGGTGTGCGCGGTGAGGGCGTGCGCGGTGACGGCGTGGGCGGTGAAGGTGTGCGCGGGGAGGGCGTGCGCGGAAGGTCGGCGGTCGCGAGCCTGACGGGCGCGGTCTTCGTCGGTGGCCCCGAGGGCGTCGCCCGGATCGGTCCCGCCACACCGAGCGCCCCGCGCGATCTGCGTATCACGCCGCGCGATCGCTCACTCGAACTGTCGTTTCGCGCACCGTTGGACCCGGGCGCCGATCCGGTCACCGGCTATCAGGTCAGCCTCGACGGCGCCCAGACCTGGCAACCGCTGGCGACGGAGCCCGACGGGGACCGGCTGACGGCCGCCGTTTCGCGGCTGGACAACGGCGTGCAGTATGCGGTGCTCGTATCTGCTCGAAACGCCGGTGGCGTGTCGCCGGGCAGCGTCATTCTGCCCGCCGTGCCCGGCGCGGCGTTCCTGGCGGTGACCGGGCCGGATGTGGCGGTGCTCGGGTGGGCCGGGCTGTTCGCGGTGCTGGTCGGGGCGGGGCTGGTGGCGGCCGGAGCAGTAGAGCCGTCGTGCCGGCCGCGCCGTGTGCGGCGTTCGTGGCGGTGGCGGGTGCTGCCGTGGTCGGGCTTGGCCGGGTCGGGCTGACTGGGTGCGGCGTTCGTGGCGGTGGCGCGCGCTGTGGTCAAGCTTGGCTGGGACGGGCCGATAGGGCGCGGCGTTCGTGGCGGTGGCGGGTGCTGCCGTGGTCGGGCTTGGCCGGGTCGGGCTGACTGGGTGCGGCGTTCGTGGCGGTGGCGCGCGCTGTGGTCAAGCTTGGCTGGGACGGGCCGATAGGGCGCGGCGTTCGTGGCGGTGGCGGGTACTGCCGTGGTCAAGCTGGCTGGGACGGGCCGATAGGGCGCCGTTTCCGGTGAGGGGACGGATATCGCCGAGGCCGCGCGTGCCGGGACGGTCGCGGGCTGCTCGACGTGGAGCGGCCGGCGGTTGACGAGCGGCCGATGGAACGGGATGGAACGCGGGTGAAGCGGAGTCCGGTCAGCCCCCTGACCCGGCACGGCGGCCCGCGTGCATGTCTACCGCCTCGATGCCCGGGCGGGACCGGACCCGCCGGTGGCCCGCCCGGTTCGGTCGGTCCCGGGCCACCGGCCGGGCTGGCCGCCTTCCGCCGATGTCGGGCACGCCCGGCAGTGAAAAGGCGGATGCCGTTGTGGCCTTCGGAAATCACTGTCGAAATGGCCGTCCTGGCCTGCGCCGGCAGCCGCGGCCGGCCCCGGTTCAAGCTCGGGCGTCCGCTCCTGGTCCGGCCAGCCGGGCGCCCTTCGCGCCGGTTGCGAGCCCCGGGGTTTGCTGTCGATTTGCCGGTTTTGGCAGCATTGATGGGGGCTGGGGCCGACAATCGACGGGTGGAGCAACTGGACAACGGCGGTGGTGCGACCGCGCACGTCGGGCGGCAGCCGATTTACGACCGGGACGGGGCCGTCGTTGCGTACGAGCTGCTGTTCCGCGCCGGCACCGACGCGTTGAGCGCTGCGCGCACGGACGATCACGCGACAGCGCGCGTTCTTGTCGCCGCGTTCACCGAGTTCGGCCTCGAGGAGCTCACCGGCGGCAAGGTGTGCTTCCTCAACGTCACCAAGGCGTTCCTGACCGGGATGCTGCCGCTGCCGTTCGACTACAGCCAGGCCGTGCTCGAGGTGCTCGCCAGCGTCGAGGTCGACGATCAGCTCGTGGCCGGGCTGACGGTGTTGTCCGAACGTGGCTTTACGCTCGCGATCGATCACTTCGTGTGCGGCGGGCCCCGCGAGGTGCTGCTGCCGCTGGTCAGCTACGTGAAGATCGACATGCTCGCGGCCGACGAAGCCGGGGTGCGCGCGTGTGTGGAGCTTTGCCGGCGGTACCCCCACCTGCAGCTCGTCGCGGTGCGCCTCGAAAGTGCGGAGTCGCTGCGGCTCGCCTTCGAGCTCGGGTTCGATCTGTTCCAGGGGCACATTCTCGGGCGGCCGCACGTCGACACGACCTCGGCGCTCGCCCCGGGCAGGCTCGCTCGGCTGCGGCTGCTCGCCACGCTCACGGCGGACGACGTGGACCTCGACGAGGTCGTCGCGCTCGTCGGTCAGGATGCCGGTTTGAGCATGCGCGTGCTGCGCGCGACGAACGCGGCCACGTTCGGACTGAACCGGACGGTCACATCCGTGCGCGAGGCGATCGTCGCGATGGGGCTGAACCGGCTGCGGCAGTGGGTCACGCTCATGCTCGTCTCCGACCTCACCACCGCCGACCACGAACAGCTCGCGCGCATCCTGGTCCGGGCGCGGCTGTGCCAGCTGCTCGTGGACTCCTCCGAGTTCCCGGGCGCCGAGGGGCAGGGCGACGCGGCGTACCTCGGCGGTTTGCTCTCCGCCGTCGCCGACCATTTCGCCGTCCCCGTCGGCGAGATCGTGGACGGGCTGCCGCTGGGGCCGGAGCTGAGCGGGGCGCTGCGGGCGGGAGACGGCCCGCTCGGTGCGATCCTGTACGCGGCGCGCGCCTACACCGACCCGGACCCGGACAACGACCACGGCGAACCGGGCGCGATCGTCGCCGCGTATCTGTCGGCCCTGCGCTGGACCAACGGCGTCCTCGGGGAGCTGAGCCAGGAGATCCCGGACCGCGCCGAGGAGCGGCTGCACGCCCTTGCCGGCTGAGCGTTCGTGCAGTTGAGCGTTCGTGCAGTTGAGCGTTCGTGCAGCCGGTTCTGTTCGTGGCGCCGGTCGTGTGGCTGGTGCAGAACGTGTACTACGGCGGCAACGACGGCCTGATGCACGTGGGTCGCTCAGCACGGTGAACTGACTGCCCGTCCACCCCGCACGTTCACGGCGGGGGCTGGTTGAACTCCTGAACCGGGCCTCGCATGACGCATCCGGAACCCCATCGGATCCGTAGTCGCCGTCACGTGTGCGATGCCGGCATGCGGGGAAGTGGTGACGAGGCCCCGGATGAGGCCGGCGGTCCAGCGGTGCCGCTCGCACCGCGGGCCGAACCGTGTCGGTGGCGTCGGCGATGAGCTGTTGCCCGGGTCTGTGCGTGCTCGTGACGTCGCCGAGCTGTCGGCGGCGGCATGCTGCGGGTTCGCCCTCGCTCAAGTCGCCCCCCGCGGTGTGTAGCCGGTCCGCCGCGGGGAAGGAACCACCGTCCGCGGTCCCAGTACCACCCAGTCAGTACGTGGTCCGGGAGCAGGCCGCAGAGGAGGTACCCGAGCGATGAGCGACCACGACGTGATCGTCCTGGGCGGGGGCTCGCCGGGTGAGCACTGCGCCGGCGAGCTGGCCGACGGCGGCCTGCGCGTGGCCTTGGTCGAGCGGGATCTGGTCGGGGGCGAGTGCTCGTACTGGGCGTGCATCCCGTCCAAGACGCTGCTGCGGCCCGGCGAGGCGGTGCACGGCGCTCGCGAGGCGGCGGCCACGGCGCGCGTCGACGTGCGGGAGGCGCTGGCCTACCGCGACTTCATGGTCTCGGGCTACTCCGACGCCGGGCAGCAGCAGTTTCTGGCGGGCAAGGGCATCGACCTGATCCGCGGCACCGGCCGGCTCGCCGGGCCGGGTGTGGTCGAGGTCGACGGCGTGCCCCACACCGCCCGGCACGTCGTGGTGGCCACCGGCTCGGACCCGGTCATCCCGCCCGTCCCGGGCCTGCACGAGCTGGACGGCATCTGGACCAGCCGCGAGGTGACCGGCATGCAGGCCGTCCCGCGCCGCCTGCTCATCCTCGGCGGCGGGCCGGTCGGCACCGAGATGGCCCAGGCCATGCGCCGCCTGGGCGGCGAGGTGGCCCTGGTCGATGGCGCCGGGCATGTGCTGGCCCGCCAGCCCGAGCCGCTGGGTCAGGCGGTCGGCGAGGTCCTGCGGGCCGACGGCGCAGAGCTGTACCTCGGCATGCGCGCGACCGCCGCGCGGCGCGACGGCGCGGAGTACGTCCTGACCCTCGATGACGGTCGCGAGCTGCGCGGCGACCACCTGCTCCTGGCCACGGGCCGGCGTCCGCGGATGCCCGCCGGCCTGGACTCGGTCGGCGTCACCGCCGGCCCCCACGGCATCGGCGTCGACGCGCACCTGCGCGCCGACGATCGGCTGTGGGCCATCGGGGACGTCACCGGCATCCGGCTGCTCACCCATGTCGGCAAGTACCAGGGCGAGATCGTCGCCGCGAACATCCTGGGCGAGCCCCGCGAGGCCCACTACGAGGCCATACCGGACGTCGTCTACACCGACCCGCAAGCGGCCGCGGCAGGCGCCACCGAGGCCGCCTTCAGCGCCACCGTCCCGGTGTCCGAGGTGGCCAAGACGGCCACCTACACCCACGCCTACGCCACCTCCAACGGCTTCCTGACCCTGCTGTCCGACGGCGACCGGCTGACCGGCGCCTACGCGCTCGGACCCGAGGCCGGAGAGTGGCTGCAACAGGCCACCCTGGCCATCCGCGCCCGGGTGCCGCTGCCGGTGCTGCGGGACGTCATCCAGCCGTTCCCCACCTTCTCCGAGATCTATGTCGCCGCGCTGAAGGAGCTCCGCGGCCAGATCGCGGCCGCCCGTGGGCCGGGCGAATGACGTACGAGTCCCGACAAGTGGAGGTGCCAGATGGCCGAGCTCACACCGCCCGCCGGGGGAATGGTGCTGGCCCATTTCATCGTCTCGGATGATGTCGAGCGCTCGCGGCGCTTCTACACCGAGGTACTCGGCGGCAGGGTGGTCTTCTCCGGAGAGCCGACCTATGTCGCGCTGGCCAACAGCTGGATCGTCATCAACGGCGGGGGAGGCCCGACCGACGACAAGCCCGCGGTCACCCTGGAGACGCCACGCGAACCCGACCGGGTCAGCGGCTTCCTCAATATCCGGGTCGCGGACATCCAGGCCGTGTACGCCGAATGGAGCGCCCGGGGTGCTCAGTTCCTGACGCCGCCGAAGCAGCACCAGTACGAGATGCGTTGCTACATTCGCGATCCCGACGGTCATCTGATCGAGGTGGGCCAGACCACCGATCCGGAGGGGGACTGGTCGCCGTGGTTGCCGTCTCCCTCGGTGCCGTGACGACGGCGATGGTCGCTGCGGCCTGGGTGAGCCGGGCGAGAGGCCTCGTGCTGTGGCGGCTCAGACCCTGCTGGGCGGGCTCAGGGGTTGGTGGCCCGTCTGCTATCGAAGGCGTTGTACGACAGCCTTGGCCCTGGCCAGGTCTTGTTGGTAAGCGGGATGTGTCACGGCCAGCCGCTGGTAGACGGCGACAGCCTCCTCGGCGGCGGTCAACGCGTCCGTCCGCCGCCCCGTCGTTCCCGCCAAGCCGATCGCGAGGCTGCTCAGCGCCATCGCGAGCATGCTGTCGTGTCCGCCTGCCGGATCGGTCTCGGCCAATCGCCGCAGGATGGTGACGGCCTCCCCCGACGCCTTCAGACCTTCCGGCAGCGCGATGCGAAGACGGCCCAACGTGTACAGCGAGTACGCGAGACCCTTCCCGCTTCCTGAATTGGCCGCCTCCAAGCGCCGGAAGATGCCGATCGCTTCGCGCACAGCCGCCAGAGCGTCCTCCAGGCGCTTCGAATCGGCCAGCGCATCGGCGAGATTGTGCAGAGCCGTCGCGAGCGCGCGTTCGTTGATCACCGGGTTGAACGCGGCCAGCCGTCGGCGAATCGAGACCGCCTCTTCGGCCGCGGCCACCGCCCGATCACGGTCGTCGCCGGTCCCGGGCAATCTGGCACAAAGATTGTCCAACGACCGGGCGAGGTCCTCTTCATGAGCGGCCGGGTCGATTGCGGCCAGCCGCCGGCGAATCGCGAGCGCTTCCTCGGTCGCCGTGATGGCGTCGCTCAACCGGCCGTCGCTGAGCATGAATGCGTAGTCGTCGAGCGCTCGGGCGAGCGCGGCGTCGTTGCCGTCCGGGTCTGTTCCGTGCGCCGAACGGAGGAGGGCGACCGCCTCCTCGATGGCGACCAGCGCTTCGTCGCGCCGCCTCGACTCGTGATGGCGCTCCATGAGCCCGTGCAGCGCCTTGGCGAGTTGGGGGGTGTAGCTGGTCGGATCGGCAATGACCATCCGGCGGAAGATCGTGACCGCCTCCTCGGAGGCAGCCAGCGCTTCGGCTTGCCGTCCTGCCGAGGACAGCTGTGTGTCGAAGCCGAGCAGCGCCGCACCGAGGCCGGGCTCGTAGACTGCCGCATCGGTCTCGGTGAGCCGTCGCATGATGACGACTGCCTCTTCGGCGGCGGCCAACGCTTCGGTATGCCGCCCGAGCCCGGGCAGCCAGCGGCTGAGCCTGGTCAGATGGCGGGCACGGCCTTCGGCGGTGTCGGGCAGGGCCAGGCGCGCCGAAATGACCGCGACCGCGGTACGGATCAGGTTTTGCGAGAGCCGGTTCGGGATCAGTTCGTCAAGAGCGGCGAGCTCGTCAGCGGACAGGCCGGTCGCGTTCACGGCGGCGGCCACGGCCTCGTCAATCGGGCCGATACCGTTGCGGGCGGCCTGGATCGCGACCGGCAGGAGTCGACGCTCCTCCCGGAGCAGGCCCCGCAGCGCCTGCGCTGCCGCCGGTTCATAGCGTGCGGCGTTCGCCAGCGTGGAAACAAGACGCGCCGGGCGGGCGCCGGGCACGATCCCGGCCGCGGGTTGCCGCTCCGTGGGTTCCACGGCCGCGGAAGCGATGGCGGCCAGCTGGGACGGGTTGGCGACGAGGTACCCGACCACGTACCGCTCAACGAGCCGTCCGGGTAGGTGCGGGCTCAGCCAGCCTCCGGCTTTCGCCGGATACAGGCCGCGGATCCACAACGCCAAGTCTCGCAGGAGCTCGGCCCTCGCACCCGTCAGGCCGGGAAGCCGGCGCAGGACCTGGACCGCGTCGTCGAGATCATCCGCGCCGAGCAGGACGCCGGCCACGATGGCTGAGCGCAACAGCGGTAGACCGATCGCAGGCAGCCCGGCCGATACCGCGCGGTCCTGCCACCAGCGCTCCTCGATGTCGAACAACCGCCGCACAGCGTCGTCAAGGACGACCCGGCCGGAGAGGCCGTCCCGCACCGTGACGGCTGCCGCCGCGTGCACGAGCAGCATTGACACGGGCGCATCCGAGGAGACCAGGTTCGCCGCCGGAGCCGGGACGTCCCAGGAGCGGGCGAAATGCCGAATCGCCTGCGCGAACCGCTGCCGCTGACTCGATGCGTCCGGCGTGAGCGTGGTGAGCCGGACCTGCGGGCTCGCGGGCATTGCCACGTCGACGTCCTGCTCCAGGCCGGCTCGGACTCGCGACCACCATCCGGCGGTGTCGCGAGCGGCGGCGACGACGCGTACGTCATCGCTGTCGCGAACGACCTTGACCAGCATGTCGGCGAGATCCGGATAGGTATCGGCGTCGTCGACGATCAACAGCACGGGCCGGCCCGAGCCGGCGGCGGCAGCGACCGCTGCCGCGCCCTTCCCGCGACGGACCCAACCGGACAACCATGGCTTCTCGAGCCGCGCAACGGCCTCGACCAGCAGCCGTGTCTTGCCGGAGCCCGCGTCGCCGGTCATCAGCCACAGTCGCTGCGGCGACGGCTCGTCGCACCAGCGCAGCAGCCTCCGCACTTCAGCATCCCGGAGCGGGCTGAAGCCCACGATCTCGCGGTCCGGGTTGAGCGCTGCCAGGAGACTGTCACTGTCCTCGGCCGAGCCGAGCGCCGGGCCTGGATCGACCAACGTGTCCCATTCGCGGCTCAGCGCCCGGCGAGCGGTCCGCTGTTGCCATAACAGACCGCCGGCCAGGCCGGCGCCACCGGACACTGCGCCGAGACCGACCGCGACCGGCCACGGCACGAAGTTGGCGCCGGCCGCGGTCGCGGCCGCGGCGACCGTCAGGCCCGGTGCGGTGGCCGCGGACAGACGTCGCAGGCGTTCCCGAGGCCCCGTCGGCATTCGAGACTCCCCCACAGCCATCAATATGGAACGACCATCACCGTGTCACAGAACCGCCGGCGCGTGCAGGAGCGGATCGGCCATTGTTGCGGCACCGTGGGGACGAGGCCAGGCTCGAACGGTCAGCCGGATTGGCAAGGCGGCGCGACGTCGTGCGCGAAGTGGCAGCTCGCCTGTTCCGCGCCGAGTACAGCGGCGCCACCCTCCGCGAGCACCTCGGCCTGGCCCGGCCGGCGCCGCTGCCGGGACGGGTTCCCGGCCAGCAGGGCTAACGCCGCAGGGCGCGCCGGGCCAGAGCGTTGCCGAGGAACTGGCCCGCCTGCACGATCACGATGATGGTGGCGACGGTGATGTAGACGACCGGCCAGTTGTAGCGCTGCGAGCCGTACGTGACCGCGAAGTCGCCCAGGCCGCCGCCGCCGAACAGGCCCGCCTGCGCGGACATGTCGACCACGCCCACGAAGATGAAGGTGTACCCCAGGATGACCGGCCCGAGCGCCTCCGGTACCACCACGGTGAGCAGGATGCTGATCGGGCGGGCGCCGGCGGCCCGGGCGGCCTCGATAACCCCGGGCTCGACGGCGAGGAGGTTCTGCTCGATGATGCGGCTCACCGCGAACGCCGCCGCGAGCGACAGCGCGAACGTGACCGCGTCGGTGCCGATCGTCGTGCCGATCGTCACCAGCATGAGCGGCTGGATGGCGGTGAGGAAGATGACGAACGGGATCGGGCGCACCACGTTGACGAGGATGTTGATGATGACGAAAATCAGCCGGTTCGACAACAGGCTGCCCGGTCGCGTGGCGTACAGCGCCAGACCCAGGATCAATCCGAGCAGGCCGCCGGCCACGACCGAGATGACGACGATGTAGAACGTCTGCCAGATCGCCTCGCGGAACACCGGCAGGTTGGTGACGAACTCGTCCACGTCAGTCCTCCTCGACGACATCGACGCCGTCGGCGCGCAGCGCGGCCAGGGCGGCGTCGATGCCCTCGGCCGGGCCGGTCAGCTCGAACGTGAGGCTGCCGACCGCCCGCTGCTGCAGCTCGCTGATCCCGCCGTACACGATGCCGGCCGCCACCCGGTGCTCCAGGAACGTCTCGGCCAGGGCGGTCTGGAAGCCGGTGCGGTCCCGCACGGCCACGCTCACCAGGCGCCCCGGGTGCGTGCTGCGCAGCCGCTCCAGGGTCTCGGGCGACGGCCGGTCGCGCAGGGCGCCCCGCACGAAGTCGGCGGCGGCGGTACTGCGCGGCTGGGCGAACACGTCGTACACCGTGCCCGCCTCGGCGATCCGGCCGCCGTCCATGACCGCGACCCGGTCGGCGACGGCCCGGATCACGTCCAGCTCGTGGGTGATGAGCACGATCGTCACGCCCAGCTCACGGTTGACCCGGCCCAGCAGCGCGAGCACCTCAGCCGTGGTGCGCGGGTCGAGCGCGCTGGTGGCCTCGTCGGCCAGCAGCAGCGAGGGCTCGGTGGCCAGAGCCCGGGCGATGCCGACGCGCTGCTTCTGCCCGCCCGAGAGCTGCTCCGGGTGGTCGTGCGCACGGTCCAGCAGGCCTACGAAGTCGAGCAGCCGCGCCACCCGCCGGTCCCGTTCGGCCCGCGGCACGCCGGCGACCTTGAGCGGGTACGCCACGTTCCCCGCCACCGTCCGGGAGCGAAACAGGTTGAACTGCTGGAAGATCATGCCGATGTCGCGGCGGACCCCGCGTCTGTCCCCTTCGGACAGTGTGGAGATCTCGTGGTCGCCGACGAACACCCGGCCGCTCGTCGGCGACTCCAGGCCGTTGATGAGCCGGATCAGCGTGCTCTTGCCCGCCCCGGACTCGCCGATGACGCCGAACACCTCGCCCTGGCCGACCTCCAGGCTGACGTCGTCGAGGGCGACCACCCGGGAACCGTCGCGGCCCCGGGTGAACGCCTTCGTGACATGCTCGATGCGTACGTGCGGCACGTTACTTCTTGCCCGCGGCGACGGCCTGGTCCTGCACCGTCTTCAACAGCGACTGCAGCTCGCCCGGGGCGACCTTGCGGAACACCGCGGTGCCGCCGTTGGACTCCTGCACGCCCTGCTCGACGCTCGCCTCGTGGTAGAGCTCGGCGAGCTTGAGATACGTCGGGTCGTCCTTGTCGGCGGCGCGGGCCACGAAGATGTTGACGTAGGGTGCGGCGCTCGCGCTGGCCGGGTCGTCCTGGAACACGGCCGCCGTCTTCGGCAGCCCGGCACTGGTGGCGTAGTTGTTGTTGACGATCGCCGCGGCGACCGAACCGCTCTTGAGCGCCCCGGCGGTCTGCGAGGCGTCGAGCGTCACGACGTCGACCTTCTTGGTGTCGATGTCGGCCGTGCTGGAGAAGGCGGTACCGCCGTTCTTCAGCGTCACCAGCCCGGCCGCCTGCAGCACCAGCAGCCCCCGGGCCTGGTTGATGGCGTCGTTGGGGATGGCCACCTTGGCATTGGCCGGGATCGCCGAGGGCGACGTGTAGTTCAGCGAGTACAACGGCAGCGGGTAGACGGCCGTCGCGCCGATCGGCTGCAGGTCGTCGTGGGCGGTGACGTTGTAGTTGGCGAGGTACTGGATGTGCTGGAACTCGTTGAGCTCGAGCTGCTTCTCCTTCAGCGCCGGGTTCGGCTGGCTGTAGTCGTTGAAGTTCACGAACTGCACGGTCACGTTCAACCGCTGCTTGGCCAGGTCCGCGTAGGTCTTCCAGTACGGCTGGGATGCGTCGGTGACGCCGATGCGCACGGTCTTCGCGCCGTCGTCGTCCGATCCGCCGCGGGTGACGGCGAACACGACGATGGCGGCCACGACGACGACGGCGGCGATGCCCGCGATCCAGGGCCAGCGGCTGCGCTGCCGCGCCGGCAACTGAGGTTCTGACATGCCGCCAGGTTAGACCACTATTCCGATAGGAAAAATGTGTCATACATCTATCCGGAGGTCTAGGGTGGGGGCATGACCGCGAGTGCCGTGGACGAGGTTGCCGCGCTGACCAGCGACCTGATCCGGATCAACACGACGAACACCGGCGACCCGGCGACGCTCGCCGGTGAGCGGGTCGCCGCCGAGTACGTCGCGGAGAAGCTGGCCGAGGTGGGCTTCGAGCCGCAGTACGTCGAATCGGGGCCCGGCCGCGGCAACGTGGTCGTCCGGCTGGCCGGGGCCGACCCGGGCCGCGGCGCGCTGCTCGTGCACGGCCATCTCGACGTCGTGCCGGCCGACCCGGCCGAGTGGTCCGTGCACCCGTTCTCCGGCGAGATCCGCGACGGCTACGTGTGGGGCCGCGGCGCGATCGACATGAAGCACATGGTCGCGATGAGCCTCGCGGTGGCCCGGCAGTTCAAGCGCGACGGCACGGTACCGCCGCGGGATCTGGTCTTCGCGTTCCTCGCCGACGAGGAGGCCGGCGGCTTCAACGGTGCCCGCTGGCTGGTTCAGCACCGCCCGGAGCTGTTCGCGGGCGTCACCGAGGCGATCAGCGAGGTCGGCGGATTCTCGCTGACCCTCGGCGACGACGTGCGCGCCTACCTCGTCGAGACGGCGCAGAAGGGCATCATGTGGCTGCGGCTCAAGGCCGCCGGCACCGCCGGGCACGGGTCCATGGTGCACACCGACAATGCCGTGGCCAAGCTCGCGGCCGCGGTGGCCCGGCTCGACGCCCATCGGTTCCCGATCGTGCTGACCGGGGCCACCCGCGAGTTTCTGGAGGGCGTCGCCGAGCTGACCGGGGTGCCGTTCGATCCCGACGACCCGGAGGCGGCCGTGGCCCGGCTCGGCTCCGTCGCCCGGCTCATCGGCGCCACCCTGCGCGACACCGCCAACGTCACCATGTTCAACGCCGGGTACAAGACGAATGTCGTGCCGTCGCTGGCCGAGGCCACCGTCGACGGGCGGATGCTGCCCGGCCGCGAGGACGTCTTCGCCAAGACTTTGGCCGAGGTGCTCGGGCCGGATGTCGAGCTCGACTGGGACCAGCTCCCGCCGGTGGAGACGACGTTCGACGGACACCTGGTGGACGCGATGGCGGCGGCGATCTCGGCCGAGGACCCGGGTGCCCGGCTGCTGCCGTACATGCTGTCCGCCGGTACCGATGCCAAGTCCTTCCAGTTGCTGGGCATCCGCAACTTCGGCTTCGCACCGCTGCGCCTGCCGCCGGGTCTGGACTTCGCCTCGCTGTTCCACGGCGTCGACGAGCGGGTGCCGGTCGACGGCCTCGAGTTCGGCGTCCGGGTGCTGACCCGGTTCCTGCTCGCCAGCTGAGTCAGCCGGCCTCGCGCGCGGCGACAGCGACACGCTGGCCTCGGCTCAGCGGTCTGTGCCCGCTGCGTGGACCGTCACGGCGTCGAAAGCGGTGGCGTTGTCCTGGACCTGTCGCATGTTCTGCTCGGCCCATGCGCGCAGAGCCAACAACGGCGGGACGAGTGATGTGCCCAGCTCTGTGAGGCGGTAGTGCACGCGTGGAGGCGTGGTTGCCTCCACGCGGCGTGCGACGAGTCCGTCTCGCTCCAAGGATTTGAGCGTCTGGGCCAGCATCTTCTGGGATATCCCGGCCATCCGGCGTTTCAGTTCCGTGAACCGCAGTTCGCCCTGGACGCTCGCCAGCGAGAGAACGGCCATGGTGGTCCATTTCGAGCCCACCCGGTCGAGCAGAAGTCTCGTCGGACATGCGGGGTCGAAGAGGTCTCCTGAGCGGGACGGCGTTACCTGGGGGTGACCTGGTGTGTGCAAGGTGCCTTCTTGCTGCGTCGGGGGCGGTCTCCTACGGTTACCAGGTCGCCAAGTGTAAGTGAGGAGACCACTGTGCGCCAGGATGCATTCACTTCCCACATCCCCGCAGCCACCGTGCGCCGGATTCCGGTCGACGGCGTGGAACTCGCCGTGGAGCTCACGGGCCACGGCCCCGCCGTGCTGTTGCTCCACGGATTTCCGCACACCCGCGCGATCTGGCGGGACGTCGCACCGCAGCTGGTCGCGGCAGGGTTGCGGGTTGTCGCACCCGACTTGCACGGGCTGGGCGACAGCGGGCCTGCCATGCGCGGCTACGAGGCGCCGGTGCTCGCCGCGGATCTGATCGGTCTCCTGGACGTCCTCGACATCCGCCAGGCACATGTCGTCGGTATCGACCTGGGTGTGGCGCCGGCATTCGCACTCGCAGCGGCATTTCCGCAACGGGTGGTCAGTCTGACGTTGTCCGAGGGTCTGATCGGCTCGCTGCCTGGTGCCGAGGCATTCCTGCACAACGGGCCGCCATGGTGGTTCGGCTTCCATCGCGCCCCCGGCGGCCTGGCCGAAGCTGTCGTCGAACACGCCGAGGAGCGGTACGTCCGCCACTTCCTCGAGTCGGGAAGCCGCCGAGGCGTGCCGGAGGACCTTACGCGGATTCTCGTCGAGGCGTACCGCGGCCGGGAGTCCCTCACGAATGCTTTCGACCACTACCGCGCCATGCCGGCGAATGCCGAATGGATCTCGAACTGGGCGCGAGAGCACAGGTTGCGGATGCCGGTTCTGGCTATCGGTGGCAACGCCGTCGGTGAGGCCACCGCATTGCAGCTCCGGCCGATCTGCGGAACCCTCGCACAGCACAACCTCCCGGACAGCGGTCACATCACGCCGATCGACCAGCCGGACGCGTTCGCCGAACTCCTGGTCGATCACGCCGGAAGAATCTGAACGCGCACGCCGTTTGAGAAGGCCCCGGGCGGTTGATCGCGGCGGCGACAATCGACGGTGTGGACGTGGTGGGTGTGCGGCCGTCGAACGCGCCCCGCACGCTGCAACCGCTCTGGAAAGCCGCCGTAGCGGCCGGCGCGAGCACGGCGTCACCCTGCTCGTCGCCACCATGGCCGCGGCCGAGTCGGCGCCCGCGCCGCAACCTGTCCCCGACCCGGCAGCGGCACCCACAAAAGGCTGGCCGCGGGAACGGAAGACCCGCCGCCCCACGCCGCCGCTGGACGCGGGCGCACTGAGCGCGCTGCGCTCGGCCAGCACGGCAGCCAGGTGATCCCTTCGTCGGCACAACACACCTCTTGGTGACCATGCTTCGCGACGGCGACGACCCAGCCGCCGACCTCCTCCGCAGGATCGGCACGGACCCCGAAACAATCGCCGGTCACGCATCCACCACCCAGGGGTGACACGCCGCTGACGATGTGCATCGGTGCTCGATCAATCGGTCGTTCGGGTGGCCGGTTCGCCGGTCGAGGTGGCGTTGCCGGTCGGTGCGGCTCGTGCGGCGAGGAAGCCGACCGCGATGCCCAGTGCCGCAACGCCGGCCGCCAGCCAGAACAGGTTGGTGAAGGTGGAGTCGGGCAGCGGGCCGGTGCCGGCGGAGGTGATGACCGCGGCGGCGAGGGCGGTTCCCCACGGCGCTGCCGACGGTACGGGCGATGTTGTTGATGAGTTTCAGCGCCGGCACCACCACGGTCTGCATGAGTGCGGAACCGAAGACAGCCACCACGAGCGCGACCAGGACTCTGATCCCTCTGGCGTCCGGGCGTTCCTCCACCGTCGTCATGACACCCTCTAGTTCGATGAACGTACGATTCGCAGCGCGAACTACTTTAGTTCGCACTGCGAATAATCGTCAACGCGGCGAGGCTGCGCCTTCGTCGATGCGGTGTCGGCCTGTGTCAGTGTGGCAGCTTCCAGGGGTGGCCGGTCATGGTGGTGTGTGCCTGGAGTAGCCCTTGCAGTGCCGAAACGACGGCGTTCAGCACGGGCGCCGGGATGTCGGCTGCAAGCGCCTCGATGCGGGCGGTGATGGCGGCGTGGCAGTCGGCGGCGATGGCGGCGCCACTGGGCGTCAGTGCGAGGTTCCAGGCCCGCCGGTCGTTCTCGTCGGGCTGGCGCACGATGAGGCCGCGTTCCTGGACGCGGTCGACGAGCCCGGTGAGCCCCGACTTCTCCAGGTGTAGCAGGCGGCCGAGCTCGCGCATGGGCAGCGGGCCGCGGGTCAGTAGGCAGATGAGCTGGGTGCGTTGCGGTGTGAGTCCGTGCTGGCGGCTCACCTCGGCGAAGACGTGATTGACCATGTGGGTGCAGCGCACCAGGGTGTCGGCGAACGTCAGGGTCTCCGTACCCCCGAGTGCTTCGGTCGGGTCGGATGAGGCGGTCGCTCGTGTGACTCCCACTCCACCATCTTAGTTCACGTTGACAGTGGTCCGCATTGCACACTAATTTGGTTCGTATTGTAGGTAATACGCGTTGCGAACCATTGCCTCCCCGTGTGCCATTTCTCGAAGGACATCGATGTTTGCTTATCGGCGCCGTTGGCCGACCTTGTTCGCCGGCTCCGCTCTTGCCCTGGCCGGGCTGCTGGCGTCGTGCTCCAGCACCCCTTCCGACTCCGCGGAGGCGGGAACCCCGCACGCCGGCGGCACGCTGCTGATCGCGGCCGGCGCCGACCCGGGCTGCTTGGACCCCCAGCAGACCGGCCAGCTGCAGGCGCTGGACATCAGCCGGAGTCTGGTGGACTCGCTGACCGCCCAGGACCCCGAGACAGGCCAGATCGTGCCCTGGCTGGCGGAGTCCTTCACGATCAGCGCTGACGCCCGCAAGTTCAGCTTTGTGCTCCGCGCGGGGGTCTCCTTCAGCGACGGGACGCCCGTGAACGCACAGGCGGTCAAGGCGACCTTCGACGCGCTGTCGAGGCTGCCGCCCAATGGCGCGCCCGCATACATCCAGGGCTACACCGGTACCGCCGTCGTCGACGACACGCGTTTCGACGTCGGCTTCGGGCAGCCGAACACGCAGTTCCTGCAGGCCACCTCCACCGCCGGGTTCGGCATCCTGTCGGTCGCCACCGCGACCAAGCCACTGGCGGAGCGCTGCCGCGGCCAGTTCGCCGGTTCGGGGCCGTACGTGCTGCGAAGCTACACACCGAACCAGAGCGTCGTGCTCGCGCGGCGTTCGGAGTACGCCTGGCCGTCGTCGCTGGCAACGAACAAGGGCGCCGGCTACCTGGATGAGGTCAGGTTCAACTTCGTCTCCGAAGCCGGTGCCCGCACCGGCGCGCTGAGTTCTGACCAGGTGCAGGTCGCCGAGAACGTGCAACCGACCGACCAGGGCCAGTTCACGGGTCGCGGCTTCCATCTGCTGGTCAAGGCGGCCCCCGGGCTGGTGCCGCCGTTGTCGCTCAACCATCGCGGCGTACTCGCCGACCAGAACATTCGCACGGCCCTGCTGCGGGGCATCGACCGTGGTGCACTGGTCGGCACCGTGTTCAACGAGCACGTCCGCCCGGCCACCAGCGTGCTGGCCTCGACCACCCCGTACTTCGTCGATCAGAGCGTCAAACTGGCCTACGACCCTGACGGCGCGCGGCAGTTGCTCGCCGCGTCGGGCTGGACGCCAGGCCCCGACGGGATCCGAGTGAAGGACGGCCAGCAGTTGACGTTGCGGTGGCTCATCCCCGCACCGCTACCACCGGCGAACGAGTACGTGCAGCAACAGCTGCGCACAATCGGCGTGAATGTGGTGCTGGACGTGGTGCCGCCAGCCCAGTACGTGTCGCGGCAGTCGGCGGGGGACTTCGACCTCACGGCCGTCGCCGTCACCCGGGCCGACCCGGACGTGCTGCGCAACATCTTCTCCACCAAGGGCGCCAACCTCTGGCACCTGTCGCCCAGCCAGCTCGACACCTACCTCGAGGAGCAGGCCGCCGCGACGACCGCCGAGGCCCGGCAGGCCGCGGTGACGAGTGCGGCCGGCTGGATTCTCGACCACGCCGACACCGTCCCGCTCTACGAGACCGCGATTGTCCACGGCGTCTCCGACCGCGTGCGAGATCTGCGGGCAACCGCCTCGACCCAGCTGGACCTGCACGACGCTTGGCTGCGCTGACGATGCGATTCGTGGTCAATGGGACCGGCAGCTACGTGCTTCGGCGACTGGCGCAGGCGGCGGTGGTGGTCTGGGCGGCGTTCACGGTCACCTTTGCGGCGATCCGGTTGCTGCCCGGCGACCCGGTGGCACTGATGTTGTCCGGTCGCAACGGGTTCTCCGCGCCGACCCCGGAGCAGGTCGCCGAGGCACGGGCTCGGCTGGGTCTCGACCGCCCGCTGCTCGTGCAGTACTGGGACGCGTTGGCCGACGCGCTGCACGGCGACTTCGGGTCCTCTATCCAGACCGGCCGACCGGTATCGGCAATGATCAGCGAGACACTGCCGGCCACCCTCCAACTCGGCGCGGCGGCCCTCGTGCTCTCCCTCGCCGCCGGCACCGCCGTGGGGATCACGGCCAACCTCGTCGGCGCACCGTCGGCTCGCCAGTGGCTGCGATCGCTGCCCGCGGCGGGGATCTCCCTGCCGTCCTTCTGGGTCGGCCTGGTACTGCTGGAGCTGCTGTCCTTCCGCTGGCGGGTCTTCCCGTCGTTCGGCTCGAACGGGCTGACCGGACTCGTGCTCCCGGCGTGCACGCTCGCGCTACCCGGAGCGGCACTGGTGGCGCAGGTGCTGGGCAAGAGCCTGCACGACACGCTGCTGCAACCGTACGCGGACACGTTGCGCGCGAGCGGCGCCGGCGCGTGGCGCCTGGTGGTCGGGCACGGACTGCGCAACGCCGCCATCCCCACGGTGACCGCGGCCGGGCTGCTGGTCGGACACCTCATCGGCGGTGCCGTCGTGGTCGAGACGGTGTTCTCCCGTCCGGGGCTGGGGCGCATCACGCAGGCCGCCGTCGGCGAGCAGGATCTCCCGGTCGTGCAGGGCGCCGTCGTGGTCGCCGCCGTTGCCTTCGCGCTGACCAACCTGGCGATCGATCTGTTGTATCCGCTGCTCGACCCGCGGATCCGCGCCACCGTCCGGACGGCGGTGACGCCGGCATGAGCGACAGATCGCCGATCGCCGCGCGGCCGCGCCGCGTGGTCGGCGCCGTGGCGCGCCGTCCAGGTCTCGTGCTGTCCGCTGTGGTCCTGCTGCTGGTCATGGGCTGGATTCTGGTGCCGGATTGGTTCGGCGGTCAGTCGCCGACAGCCGGCGTTGTGCGACAGCGGCTCGAGCCCCCGAGCAGCCGGCACCTGTTCGGCACCGACCAGCTGGGCCGGGACGTCTACGCCCGGGTCGTGCACGCGGCCGGGCTGTCGTTGGGGACCGCGCTCGCCGCGACCGCCATCGCGTCGGCCGCCGGCGTCCTGCTCGGGCTGGCCGCCGGCTACTTCGGGCGCACAGCCGACGTGGTGATCTCGCGGATCGTCGATATCACGCTGTCCATTCCGTCCGTGCTGCTGTCGCTGCTGATCATCAGCGCGATGGGAAGCGGGACCCTCCACATCGCGGTCGCGGTCGCGGTGACCAGCATCGCCGGCTTCGCCCGGCTCGCCAGAGCTGAGGTACTGCGGATCCGTACGGCGGTCCACGTCGAGGCGGCCGCCCTCTGCGGGGCCCGCTGGTGGCGAATCCTCGCCCGGTACGTCGCTCCAGCGGTTGCCGGCCCGGTGCTCGGGCTGGCCGCACTGGACTTCGGCCTGGTCGTCCTGGCCGTGTCCGCCCTGAGCTTCCTCGGCTACGGGCCTCCACCGCCCGCGCAGGAATGGGGCGCCCTCGTCGCGTCGGGCCGCAACTACCTGGCGACGGCCTGGTGGCTGAGCACGCTGCCCGGTCTGACCGTCGCGGTCGTGGTGCTGGCCGCGAACAGACTGTCCCGAGCACTGGAAACCGAACGGAGCCACACGTGACCGAGCGACACCAGGTGCTGAAGGTCCGCGGCCTGCGGGTGACCTACAGGAGTCGGGCGGGTCGCGTGACCGCCGTCGATGGCGCCGACCTGACGGTCACCGCCGGGCAGATCACCGCCATCGTGGGGGAGTCCGGATCGGGCAAGAGCAGCACCGCACACGCCATCCTCGGCCTGCTGCCCCCGACCGGGCGCATCGAGGCCGGAAGCATCAGCCTGCGCGGGCAAGAGCTCGCCGGCCTGAGCCGGCGGGCATGGCAGCACATCCGGGGAGCCCAAATCGGGCTGGTACCGCAGGACCCCGCCGTGTCGCTGGACCCGCTCACGCCGATCGGCCGGCACGTCGCCGAGGTGCTGCGCATCCACGGCCTCGCCACGCGCACCACCGCGCCGGACAGGGCCGTCGAGCTGCTCGCCGAGGCGGGCATCCCCGACGCCGCCACCCGGGCCAGGCAGTACCCGCACGAGCTCTCCGGCGGCCTGCGCCAACGAGTCCTGATCGCCATGGCTACCGCCGCCCGGCCCGCACTGCTCATCGCCGACGAGCCCACGTCCGCCCTGGACGTCACCGTGCAACGACAGATCCTCGACCACCTGGACACCCTCGTGTCCACCGGCGACCTCGCGATCCTGCTCGTCACCCACGACCTGGCCGTGGTCGCGCAGCGCGCCCAGCATGTCGTCGTCATGTCCCACGGGCAGGTTGTCGAAGCCGGTCCGACCAGCGACATGCTCACCGATCCCCGCAGTGACTACACCCGCCGCCTGATCACGGACGCCCCCGGGCTGCGCAGCCGGAGACTGCGGCCGTCGGCCACCGCCACGCCGCCGCCCGCGGCGGACGCTCCCGCGCCGGGACCGCTCCTCGCGGTCGACCACCTGCGCCTCAGCTACCCCGCCCACGGGATTCGCGGACGAGGTCGGCTGGCCCGGGTCGCGGTCGACGACGTCAGCTTCACCGTACCGGCACGCACCACGCTGGGCCTGGTCGGCGAGTCCGGATCCGGCAAGACCAGCCTCGCCCGGCTGATCCTGGGCCTGGCCCGCCCCGACGCCGGCCGGATCCGCCTGGACGGGCGCGACATCACCGGGCTGCGACGGCGCCATCTGCGCACCATGCACCGCCGCGTGCAGCTGGTCTACCAGAATCCCTACGCGTCGCTGAACCCCTACTTCACCGTCGACGAGCTCGTCGGTGAACCGCTCCGCAACTACGGCATCGGCGATCGGGTCGCCCGTTCACAGCGCATCGGGGAGTTGCTGGACAGCGTCGCGCTGCCGGCCGGCATCCGCCGCCGCAGGGCGGCCGAGCTCTCCGGCGGACAGCGACAGCGGGTGGCGATCGCCCGCGCGCTGGCGCTCAACCCGGACCTGCTGGTCTGCGACGAACCCGTGTCCGCCCTCGACGTCACGGTCCAGGCGCAGATCCTGCAGCTCCTCGTCGACCTGCAACACCGCTACGGCCTCACGTACCTCTTCATCTCCCATGACCTCGCCGTCGTCCGCCAGATCGCCGACCGTGTCGCCGTGATGCGCGGCGGGCGGCTGCTCGAGGTGGCCTCAACCGACGACATCTTCGCCGCGCCCCGCCACCCCTACACACGAGCGCTGCTGGACGCAATCCCCAACCAGAAGGACCCATCGTGGAACTTGGACTGATCACCTTCGGCAGCCTGCTGCCTGACCCCACCACCGGCACCGCGCTCACCCAGCGGGAGCGCCTGCGCGACGTCGTGCGGGCCGCGCCGGTCGCCGAGGACCTCGGCTTCTCCTGGTACGCCGTCGGCGAACACCACTTCGGCGACCGGGACGTCATCCCCTCGCCGGCGATCGTCCTGGCCGCCATCGCCGAACACACCTCGCGGATCCGGCTCGCGACCGGGACCACGCTGCTCGCCAACCGCGACCCCGTGTTGGTGGCCGAGGACTACGCGCTGGTGGACCTGCTGAGCGAGGGCAGGCTGGAGCTCATCGCCGGCGGCTCGTTCTTTCCCGAGCCGTGGGCGGTATTCGGACAGAACCCGCAGAGCAAGGCTGTCCGCAAACGCGAGGGCGTCGAGCTGCTGACACGGCTCTGGCAGGAGGAGCGGGTGACCTGGACCGGACAGTTCCGGCCACCACTGCACGAGGTCCGTCTCCAGCCCCGCCTCGCGCAGGACCGCTTGCCGTTGTGGATCAGCGCCGGTGTCGGTACCGACTCCATCGACCTGGCGATCGCGCACGGCCTGCCGATGGTGGTCGGCACCACCGCGCGCCCGCCGCTGGACTTCGTCGACGTGTTCGCCGGGTACCGCCGGAGGTGGACCAGCAGCGGCCGGCCGGACAAGCCAGGTCGGCTCGGCGCGGCCAGCCACGCCTTCGTCGCCCGCACGTCCCAGGCCGCCCGGTCGCTGTGGCGCGATCACATCAACAACTACCTGTCGGTCAACGCCCCGTCGCACGGCCCGGCCCGCGGCCCCCTCCACTTCGACACCTACATCGGTGCCGACGGGCCGGCCCTGTGCGGCAGCCCCGCCGAAGTCCTCGACAAGCTCGGCCGCCTGCACGAGCTGTGGGGACACGACCTGCACCTGCTCGCCATCGACATCGGCGGTATCCCGTACGCGGACGTGCACACCGCGATGGAACTGATCGCCTCCGACGTCCTCCCGCACCTCACGCAGCCGGCGGGCGCCGCCGGTCGGGGATCGACCCCGGCGGTGAGCACGGGTGCTTGACCAGGACGTCCGCGAGCTCGCGACCGGCACCAACCTCGGCTTCTTCAGCACGCTCATGCCCACCGGCCAACCTCAGCTCAGCATCGTCTGGCCGCACGCCGACGAGGACCACATTCTGATCGGCACGCAGACAAGCCGGCAGAAGTACCGCAACGTCGTCGCCGACCCCCGGGCCGCGATTCTGCTCCTGGACGCCGCGAACCCTCGCCGATACATCGAGATCCGTGGTCGCATCGTCGGCACCGAGACCGGAGCCGCCGCCGTGCGGCTCGCCCACACCACCTTCACAAAATGGACCGGCAGCCCCACGCTGCGCCCCGCTGACGGGGAACGGGTGCTCCTGCGCCTGCATCCGCAACACATCCATCGCAAGGAATGAATCTGTCGCTTCCGGTCCTCGAGAAGGAGCCGCCGATGAGCATCGACCACCCACTGACCCTCGCCGATCTTCGCCCGATCGTCGACGCGGACTGGCTACGCCGATCCCTCGACCGCGTCGTCGTCGCCGACATCCGCTGGTACCTCGACGGACGCAGCGGCAGGGAAGCATACCTCGCCGGGCACATCCCGGGCGCGATCTGGGTAGACGTGGACACCATCCTGTCCGCGCCGCCGGACCCACGGGCCGGACGTCATCCCCTTCCCGACCCGGCCGAGTTCGCCCGATCCCTCGGCCAGGTCGGCATCCCCGACACGGTCACGGTCGTCGCCTACGACGACTCCGGCGGGGCCTACGCAGCCCGCCTCGTGTGGCTGCTGCGCCGGCTCGGCCAACCCGCGGCACTGCTCGACGGGGGCCTGGCCGCCTGGCCGGGCGATCTCGACACCGGGCAGGTCACCCTCCCGCCGGTCCGGCGCGCCACCGTCGAATGGCCGGCCGATCGGCTGCGAACCGCGGACGACGTCGAGCGGGCCATCACCAGCGGTGCCACCGTCGTCCTCGATGCCCGTGCCCCCGAGCGCTACTCGGGCGACAGCGTGCTCCACACCGACGTGCGCTCCGGCCACATCCCCGGCGCGAAGAACGCCCCATGGCCGGCAAACCTCACACCGGACGGCACCTTCGCCGCCCCCGACCGGCTGCGAGAGCGTTACGGCACGCTCGGGATCGACCCCGGTGCCGAGGTCATCGTCTACTGCGGCAGCGGCGTGACCGCATGCCACGACCTGCTCGCGCTCGAACTGGCCGGCATCGACAACACCGCGCTCTACCCAGGCTCCTGGTCGGCCTGGTCCGCCGATCCCAGCCGGTCGATCGCCACCGGCCCGCTACCGGCCGGTGCGGTGTGAGCGCCCTGTTCGAGCGGCGGCTGGTGTTCGGCGCCGGCGGGGCGGTCAGCGGGCTGTCCGCATCCCAGACGCTCGACCTCGCCCAGAGCGCCGACGAGCTCGGCTACGACCTGTTCACCCTCAGCGACCACCTGCACAGCCATCGCCCGACGATCGAACCCTTCACCGCGCTCGCGTGGCTGGCCGGCCGGACCACTCGCATCGAACTCGGCACCAACGTGCTCGCCCTGCCGTACCGGCCCCCACCCGTCGTCGCCAAGACGGCGGAAACCCTCGACCGCATCAGCGGAGGCCGGTTCGTGCTGGGCCTCGGCGGAGGCGGATTCGACGACGAATTCCGTGCCTTCGGCCTCCCCGAGCGCACCCCTGGTCAGAAAATCACCGGTCAACGCGAGGCGATCGCCATCATCCGCAGCCTCTGGACCCAGCCCACGACCACGCTCCACGGCAGCGAGTTCGACGTCACCGACGCCCGGATCGACCCCCAGCCCGAGCATCGGATCCCGATCTGGCTCGGCTCCTACGGACCACGCGCCCTCGCCCTCACCGGACAACTCGCCGACGGCTGGATTCCATCCCTGGGCAGAATCGGCCTTGACCGGGCCCGGCAGATGCGAGCCGCCGTGCGAGCCGCCGCCACAACGGCGGGCCGCGACCCCGACTCGATCACCTGTGCGTGCAACATCATCGTTCGCATCGACCCGTCGCTGGAGCCCACGCCACAGGCCGTCGTCGGGAGCGTGAGCTCGGTCGTCGGGCAGCTCCGTGAGGTGATCGCGGCTGGCTTCACCGCCCTGCTCCTGGCCGTCGCCACCGTCGCGGAGCAGGAACTCATCGCCAAGGAGGTCATTCCGGCTCTACGCGCCGAGGCCGCATCAGGCACCGGCCAGCTGCCGCCGTCGGCGATGGCACCCTGATGGAGAGTGTCGTGGAAACGTACAGCGGCACCACGCCTACCTGACGAGTGCTGCAGCCATGTCCGGCCGGTCAGGCCTGCTCGATTGGCCGGCCGGCATCGGCTGTCCACCCCGACCACGAGGCGACGTAGACCGGGACGGTGTGGCCGAGCGTGGCGTAGGCGAACGCGACAGTGGTGGCCGAGACCCCCGCGCCGCAGTACACGGCCGCCGGAACGGGGAGTGCGGACCGCAGGGTCTCCGCGCTCTTGAGTCTGCCGTTGTCGAACACGGGACTTGGTACGAGTCGCGCGCCGGGGATGTGACCACCGGCGTAGGCGGCCTTGTCGCGGGCGTCGAGAAGGTTCCCGCGGGCGCCGAACTTGGCTGCGCGATCGGCGTCGATCGTGGGCAGGTGACCGGGCGATGCGGTGAAGTCGCTCGGCACCGCGGGAGCCGTCGCGGCGATGTCCTCGGTGCCGCCGCCCTCCGCCCGGCAGGCGTCGAGCCCGCCGTCGAGGAGCCGGACGTCGGGCAGCCCGGCCCAGCGCAGGACGAACCAGGCCCGGGTGGCCGCGGAGACGAGTTCGGATCGGGCGGCGTAGACGATCACCGGCGTTCCGCCGTCGATGCCCCAGCTTCGTATCCGATCCGTCAGGCTGGGGGCGTCGGGCAACGGCAGCCTCCCGCGCTCGCCGTCCGCGGGTCCCGCGAAGTCGTCCTCGAGTTCGGTCACGTGGGCGCCGGCGATTTTCACCTGTGGCGCCGGAAGCGTCGCGGACGCCCGGCCGATGTGCAGCACGACGGGTCGTGGCACCGGATGGTCGATCAGCTCTCGGGCACTGATCAGGTGTTGTGTGCGGGGGTCGGACACGGGACTCCTCGGGATTGGTCTACAGCACGGACTCGAGCAGGACGCGGGTGTACTCCTCGGCCGGTGACCGGAAGACGTCGGCGACACGGCCGGACTCGACGGCGGTACCGCTGCGCAGGATCGTGACCGTGTGGGCGAGGCCGGCCACCAGGCGCAGATCGTGGGAGATGAACAGGTAGGTCAGCGAACGTTCGCGCTGCAGCGTCTGCAGCAGCTGCAGCACCTGATCCTGGATTCGCACGTCGAGCGCGGAGGTCGGCTCGTCGAGCACGATGAGTTTCGGGTTGAGGGCAAGCGCACGCGCGATCGCGACCCGCTGCCGCTGGCCGCCGGACAGTTCACGTGCCCGGCGCTGCAACACGTTGGCAGGCAGGCCCACGGCGTCGGCCAGCTCACCGATGCGTGCCTGTCGCTGCCGACGGTCCCCGGCGCGGTAGCCGACCAATGGCTCGCCGATGATGCGTGCCACCGTGTACCGCGGATCGAGCGAGCCGTACGGATTCTGGTGCACGATCTGCAGGTCGCGCCGGACCTTGCGCAGGGCAACGCGATCCGTGGGGTCGACCGGCTGTCCGGCGAGCCGCACCGCACCGGAGTCGGCGTGCAGCAGGCCCAGCACGATCCGGGCGAGGGTCGTCTTGCCCGACCCCGACTCACCGACGAGCGCGTGTGTGGTGCCCGACGGGACGTCGAAGGAGACGGCGTCGACCGCCGTCAACCGGCCGAAGGTCTTACTCACGCTGTCGACGGTGAGGGCCGGCCCCGGGGCCTCCCGGGCGGTGTCGTCGGCGCGTTCGGCGAGCGTGACGGCGACCGGCTTGGGGGCGCTCGCGAACAACGCTTCGGCATACGGCGCCGAGGCCACCCGGCCCCGGTCGAGCGTGACGACCTGATCGCTGTGCGCCGCGGCGAGGGCCAGATCGTGCGTGATGAGCAGGACCGCGAGGCCGAGCTCGGTGCGCAGTTGATCGAGCGTGTCGAGGATGCCCTTCTGGATGGTCGCGTCGAGCGCGGAGGTCGGCTCGTCGGCGATGAGCAGCCGCGGCCGTCCCGCGATCGCCGCGGCGATGAGCGCGCGCTGCAGCAACCCGCCGGACAACTGATGCGGATAGGAGTCCAGCACGCGGGCGGTGTCGGAGACCCCGGCCCGCCGCAGCAGAGCCTCCGCTGCTGCGGCCGGACCGTGCTCGGGTCCGGTAAGGCGGAGGATCTCGTACAGCTGGCTGCGCACTGTACGCAACGGGTTGAACGACATGGTCGGGTCCTGTGGCACGTAGCCGAGCTCGTGCGAGCGGAGCTGCCGCAGCTGCCGTCGCGACGCCCGGCCGAGGTCGGTGCCGTCGAACAGGATCGTGCCGCCCGTGGTACGCGCGTTGGCCGGCAGGATCCGCAGCACGGCGCCGGCGAGCGTGGTCTTGCCGGAGCCGGATTCCCCGATCAGCGCGACGGTCTCGCCGCCCCGGACGTCGAAGGAGACGTCGTGCACCACAGGGTTCCACTGCCGGGCAGCCCGGTAGGCGATCGACAGGTTTCGTACTCGCAGCAGCGGCGGATCGGCGGGTGCTTCAGAGCGACTCATCGAATGCCCTCGCGTCGAGGTAGGTGGACAGGCGGTTCACGGCGAGCACGACGATGACGACCACGGCGGCGGGGGCGTAGACGAGCCACGGCGCTGCGTAGAAGAAGTTCGCGCCCTCGGCGACGAGCTGCCCCCACTCCGGGTCGGGCGGCTGGGCGCCGAAGCCGAGGAACGACAGCGTCGACAGCGCCAGGATCGCCGCGCCGAACTCCAGAACCGCCAATGAGATGAGCGTCGTGGCGATGTTGGGCAGCAGATGTACGACCACGACTCCGACGCGGGTGGTGCCGGCGACTTCCGCGGCCTCGATGTACGGCGCCGAACGCACGCGCAGCGCTTCGATCCGGGCCACCCGGGCGAAGCTGGCGATCATCGAAAGTCCCACCGCGACGGCGGCGTTGGCGCTGGAGAACCCGAAGGCGGCGACGAACACCATCGCCAGGAGCAATGACGGGATCGCGAGCAGCACGTCGATGAGCCGCATCAGCGGTGTCTCCAGCCACCGTGGCCCGAGTGCCGCGGCGAGGCCCGTGACCGTGCCGAGGCTCACGGCCACGGCGACGGCGAGGATGGCGCTGAGCACCGAGGTCCGGGCACCGTGGACGATCCGCGAGTGCATGTCGCGGCCGAGGTAGTCGGTGCCCAGCCAATGTGCCCCGCTCATCGACGCGAGCTTGTCGGACGGGACGCCGTTGATCGGGTCCTGACCGGCGAGCAGCGAGGGCGCGACGGCCGAGACGAGCACGACCACAATGACGAGCACGGACAGCACGACGGTGGGCGGGATTCGGCGTCCCCGCAGGCGCGGGGCGGTGCCTGAGCGTCCGGCTTCGATACCGGGATCCGGTTCGGTACCGAGGTCGGCGAGCAGGGTGTCGTGGGCACTACTTGGCATGGCTGAACCTCGGCTGGACACGTGGGTCGAAGCGCGGATAGACGACGTCGACGAGGAGGTTGGCAAGCATGAACACCGCGGCGTTGACCACGACGATGCCGAGCAGCACCGGCTGATCGTGTTGCTGCACGGCCTTCTGGGTGAGCGCCCCGAGTCCGTAGCGGGTGAACACGGTCTCGGTGACGACGGCGCCGCTCATGAGGTAGCCGATGGTGATGCCCAGGACGGTCAGGCTCGGCAGCGCGGCGCCCGGCAACAGATGCCGGGTGAGTATCCGCAACTCGGGGATGCCCCGGGCGCGGGCGACGGTGATGTGCGGCAGCCGGTCCGCGGTGATCAGGCTGCGGACGAATACCTGGATCAGCGGTGGCGAGATGGTGATGCCGAGGACGCAGGCCGGCAGCAAGGTGGCGGCGAATCCGCCTTCGCCGTTGAGCGGTACCCAGCCGAGCTGGAACGAGAACGCCTGGATGAACACGACGGCGACCAGGTACACCGGCAGTGAGTAGACGAGCGACGGCACCGACATGAACGCCACGCGCAGCGCCGGGATGCGGCCGTACAGCGCGCCGAGTCCGACGAGGGCGGTGAGGACGAGCACGACCAACAGTGCGATGCCGCCCAGCTCCAGCGTCGGTGCGAAGGCGTCGGCGAGCTTGCCGGTCACGGGCTGCCCGTCGGCGAGCGAGTGTCCCAGATCGCCGTGCAGAGCCCGCAGCAAGCCTTCCGCGTACCGCAGCGCCGCGGGCTTGTCGACGCCGTAGTACTGCTTGAGCAGATCCACCGTCTGCGGCGTGTAGCCCGCGTCCGGGTCGCTGAGGCGGTTGCTGATCGGATCGCCGGGCAGCACGACGAGCACGACGAACACGAGCGTGTAGACCAGGAACAGAACCAGCGCGAGTACGCCGGCCCGCCGCAGTAGCTGTTTCACTGTGCGCTCTCTTCGCTCAGTCCGGGCGGGACGCGCACGCCCCGCCCGGTCGAGATGGTCGGTCCGGAGCCCGGCTACTTGCTCAGCCAGGCGTCGTAGAAGAACAGCCGCCCGTACGCGTCGACGTTCAGGTCGTGCACCTTCTTCGCCACGGCGAATGTCTGCTGGTTCGTGTCCAGCGGGATCACGTACGCCTGGTCGATCAGGTAGTTCTGCAGTTCGCTGACCGCCTTGGTGTAGCCGGCGTCGTCGGTGGCGTTGCTGAGCGCGTCGACATGACCGTCAAGCTCGGTGTCCTTGGCCAGCGCACCGCTGTTGAACCAGCTCGTGGTGACCGCGCTGTGGAAGTTGTTGCGCATCGGCCCGGACACGGTCGGCACGCTGCCCAGCGAGATGGACAGGCTCACGCCGGGCGCGCCGACCGCCGCCGTCTCGTTGTTGGAGTCGACGTTCTTGACCGTCAGCTCGACGCCCACCTTCTTCAGCTGCTGGGCCAGCAGGAGCAGTTCGGGCTGCGACTGCCGGATCCACGACACGGAGTACACCAGGAACGACAGGCGCTGGCCGTCCTTCGTGCGGAAGCCCTGCGGGTCCCGGGCGGTCCAACCGGCCTGGTCCAGCAGGTTGTTCGCCTTGTCCACGTCGTTGGTGAGCTTGGCGGACAGGTCCACCCAGCCCGGCACGCCCGACTCGATCACGGATGTCGCCGGCTTCCAGATGTCGGTGAAGTAGAGCGTGTCCACGAGCTCCTTGCGATTCACGGCGTGCTGGATCGCCTGCCGCACGCGGACGTCCGCCGTCGCGGCACTGTTCGGCCGGACGCGGATCTGCACCGAGTACGCGATCTGCTTGGCCGGCAGGACGGTGAATCCCGTCTGGCCGAGTCGCTGCTCGTCGGCCGTGGGCACGTCGCGAATGACGTCGGCCTGTCCGGACTGCAGCAGGCCGGTCCGCACGCTGTTCTGCCCGGCGATCCGGACGGTGATCTTGTCCAGGTAGGCGGAACCGGTGTGCCCGACACCGTCCGGAGCCCAGTCGTAGTCCTTGCGCTTGTTCAGGACGTACTGTTCGCCGGGGGTGTAGCTGTCGAACACGAACGGGCCGCTGCCGACGAGGTTCTTGATGTCGGAGCTGTCCTGGAAGCTCAGCTTGAGCGTCTTCTCGCCGACGATGCCGCTGTGGTAGAAGGTCAACGCCCGGATGAAGCCGTACGCCGGCCGGGAGAACTTCACCGCCACGGTGTCGGCGTCGGTCACGGTCGCGCTCTCGAAACCGGCGGGCCAGGTGTAGGTGCCCGGGATGCCGAGCGCCTTGTCGCCCTTGCCTTTGATCGTCAGGTTGTCGGCGACGACTTGCGCGTTCAGTGCCGAGCCGTCGCTGAACGTCACACCCTTGCGGATCTTCAGGGTGAACTGGGTACTGTCGGGGTTGGCCGTCCACGACTCGGCCAGCCACGGCCTGAGCGTGCTCGACTTCGCGTCCCAGTAGACGAGCCGGTCGACGAGAGCGCTGAAGATGATGCCCGGCTCCCAGTCGTTGACGTCGGTCCACTGGAAGTCGGGGTTGTCGTAGGAGGCGAGGTAGACCAGGTTGCCGCCGGACACCGGCTCGCCGGCGTTCTGCCCCGGCGAGGCCGCCGGGTTCGAGCCGCATGCGGCCAGGACGGCGACGAGCGCTGCCGCGATGGTCGCGGTCAATGCTGAGGCGGCACGGCCTGAGCGGCGCCGGATGCTGCCGGGCCGAGTAGGGGGTTGACCGTCGAACATGTGAAATAGCTCCTTCTCGGGGCTCATGCGATGCCGAGGTTCTCGGCCAGCAGACGGGACTCGTACTCGCGGCGGAACAGCCCGCGCCGCTGCAGTTCCGGCACGACGTTGTCGACGAAGAAGTCGGCCGGCCCGCGGTGGTACGGCGGGAACAGCTGGATCCCGTCGAAGACCCGCTCGACGAAGTTCGCCTCGAGCCAGTCGGCGAAGCCGGCGGTGTCGCCGACGAAGATCTGCTCGCCGTGCAGGTGGCTCTGCACCGCGTGGTACAACTCGGCCAGCGTCAGATCCTCGCCGAGCCGCTTGGCCAGCAGGTCGTGCAGCCAGTGCGCGTCGTCGAGCCCGCCGCGTTTGACGGTGCTCGCCTCCCTGGCCAGACCGCCGGTCTGGTTGGTCTTGAGGGCGTCGCCGTGCAGCCGTTCCAGCGGCAGCACGTCGGCCGCCCGGCTCGACGCCCGGACGCCGGCCAGGTCGACGCCGAACACCTTCGAGAAGTAGGCCGGGATGACCTCTTCGGTCTGGACGCGATGGGCGTCATTGAACTTCTCCCGCGCCTCGCGCTTGGTGCCGGCGACGAAGAACGTGATGCCGGGGATGATCAGGAACTTGTCGGGATCCCGTCCTGCCTCGGCGACCTGGTGCTTGACCTGTTGGTAGCGGCGTTTGCCCTCCTCGAATCCGTAGTACGGGGAGAAGCGCACCTCGGCGTGGCGGATTCCGAGTTCGAGTGAGCGGGCCGACTCGCCGACGTGGATCAGCGGCACCTTGGGCTGCACCGGCGGCGGCGCGTTCAGCGGGCCCCGGACCTGGAAGTGCTTGCCCACGAAGTCGATCGGGTGCCAGCTGTCCGGCCGGATCAGGGTGCCGCCGTCGCGGTCGTCGAGCAGGAGGTCGTGTTCCCAGCTGTCGTGCAGCAGCCGGAACAACACCTCGGTGAACTCGTCCGCGCGGTCGTACTTGGACTGATCGTCGGGCAGCGGCCAGCCGCCGAAATTGCCCGCCGGTCCGCCCTCGCGGTCGATGCCGTAGACGAGGTTCACGCCGATGCGGCCGGCGCTGAACCGGTCCGCGGTCGCGATCTGCCGGGCGACGAAGTACGGGTGCTCGAAGGAGGTGTTGTAGCTGGGGAAGAACCCGACATGCTCGGTGACGGCCGCGAGCGTTCCGGCGTACACCGAGTTGTCCCACCGGAAGACCCGGTTCAGGCGGTTCGGTTCGGTCGCGAGCGCGCTGCCGCTGAAGACGTAGTCGAGCTTGCCCCGCTCGGCGATGCGGGCGACGTCGACGATGACGCTCGGGTCCAGCAGTCCAGAGTTCGTGGCGCCCGGCAGCCGCCAGGCCTCCAGATCCCATCCGGTTCCATAGGCGGCCAGGCCGATCCTGAGCCGGCGTGCAGAAGACACGGCTGTTCCTTCCGTACTGAGAGAGGCACGCGCCACGGCAGGAGCCGCCGAACGATCGGCAGGCAGCGGGGATCGGGGGAGCGGCGCGCGGGGTGCGGTGAAAGAGGCTGGGCTGATCAGCGACAGCGCGCGCTGCAGACCAACATCATGTCGACGGCACGGCGGCGCGTCAGCAACGCTGAGCGCATTCCCGCCATCACCGAACCTCCATGTGGATCCACAATGAATCCATACCGTATCACTAGGAACTAAGCATGGCTACAGTGGTGATCGACAGCGGCGCACAGCGAGGAGATGTTCCCAGGTGGCAGCACAGCACGAGAACCCGGCGAAGCAGCTCGGCGCGGACGACATCTACGCCCAGATCCGGCGCCGGATCGTCGAGGGTCAGGTCACGCCGGGCCTGACGCTCGGCGAGGCTCAGCTCGCCGCCGAGTACGGCGTGTCCCGCACGCCGGTCCGCAACGCCCTGGCCCGGCTCGAGCAGGACGGCCTGTTCGAACGCGTGCGCTTCGGCTACGCGGTGCCCGTCCGCAGTCCCGAACAGGTCGTCGAGCTGTTCGAGGCCCGCATCATCCTCGACGTCGCCGCGGCCGAGCTGGCCGCGCAGCGGCGCAGCGAGCTCGATCTGGCCCGGCTCCGGCACCTTCTCGAGCAGGCCGAGGCCGCCACCGGGGCAGACCTCATCCACATCAACGACGCGTTCCACGACGCACTGCGCGACGCGGCCCACAACCCGACGGTGGCACAGTTGGCGAGCCGGGTCGACGCCCAGCTGGCCGCCTACGAAGCCCGGCCGGCCGGCACGCCCGACGATCGGCAGACCACCCAGGACGAGCACCGGCGGGTGTTCGACGCCGTCCACGACCGTGATCCGGCCCGCGCGCGCAGCGAACTGCGGGCGCACGTTGAACGGGCGCGCGATCTGCGTATCGCCGTGCTCGCCCGCGAAGACCGCAAGGCCTGATCCGCCGGGGGATCACCTCTCCGTCACGGCGCCGGCGGGCGCCCGTGACGGAGAGGTTCCGTCTCCTCAGTGCGCTTTGAGGAGGAGTTCGGTGAGCTCGAAGGGTATGGTGATCATGCAGTCGTGGCCGGTCGGCAGCTCAAACACCTCGTCCTGCGGGGGGACGGGGCGCCGCGGCGGAGCGTCGGCGGTGCAGTGGATGTGGGTGCGTGGGATCGCGTGCGCGGCCGGATTGTCGAAGGCGACCCGCTGTTGCAAGCAGCGGACCGGTTGGTCGGACAGCATCGTGTCCAGCCAGGCGAGGTCGGCCGGCTCCGTGACGCCGAAGGAGCGGGACATCGGTGGCAGGCGCCACGGGGTGTCGGTCCGTGCCGCCTGGTCGATCAGGTGCTGGGTGGCCGGCATCACGTCGATGGCGCTTTCGCCGTCTCGGGGAACCATGGCATCGAGGAAGACGAGGCGGGCGATCTTGTCCGGTGCGCGGTTCGCCGTTCCGGTGATGACCATGCCGGCGTAGCTGTGGCCGACGAGGATGACGTCGTCCTGGTCGTCGAGCAGGCGCACGACGTCGTCGATGTGCGTGTCGAGTCCGACTTCGGGGCTGAGGAGGTGGATGCGGTCGCCGTAGCCGGTCAGGGTCGGCGCGAGAACCCGGTGGCCGGCGGCGCTCAGCAGCGGTACGACGCGGTCCCAGGCCGCCCCGCTGTGCCACGCACCATGGATGAGGACGTAGGTGGACATGCCTATCCTTCGCTGTGTGAGGGTGTGAGTGGGAGTTCGTTCATGCTCTGACGAATCTCACGCACCGGGCAATCAGGCACATTCCGGTGCCTCGGTTCTCTGGAGGTACAGCGGATGTCGCCCGTTGATCGAGGACAAGTGGTCACTGCTTGTCATCTCGATGCTGCACGCGGGGCCGAGGCGGTTCAGCGAGCTCAAGCGGGGGCTGGACGGCATCAGTCAGCGGATGTTGACCGTCACCCTGCGTAATCTTGAACGCGACGGCATCCTCGTCCGTACCGTGCTCGAGGTCATGCCCCCGCACGTCGAGTACCGGCTCACCGAGATGGGCGTCACCCTCCACGAAGCCGTCAAGCCGATGATCGCCTGGGGCAGGGAGAACGTGGCCGGTGTGGAGCGGGCCCGTGCGGCCTACGACACCCGGACCGTCGTGGAATGAGCCGCGCGGCGACGCCATCCGGGTCGCCCGCGGCCTCGGCGGACCGGCGCTGAGGTGGCGCTCGTCGTCCTCGGCCGGACATCGACTGTGCCGACCCGCCGGCGATGACCCGGTGTGCCCGGCAGTCCGGCCGGCCGAAGGTTCGTGTGGTGGCCGCGCTCGCGAGCCGCTGCGACGGCGTTCTGCGTGGCGAGGGCTGCGACGGCGGAGCCGATGACAGCGCTCGCAGGGGACCGCTCAGGCCCGGTCGGCCGCCGTGCCGCCCAGCGGGACTTCGGTGGTGGTGAGGGCGTCGATCAGGCCGGGGAAGCGTGCGTCGAGCTCATCGCGGCGCAGCTCAATGGTGTGTGTGCGGCCGGCCACGACGGTGCGCGTCAGGCCCGCCTGCCGCAGCGTGCGGAAGTGGTGCGTCATGGTCGACTTGTGCACGCCGAAGTCCCAGTGCGTGCCGCATTTGCCGTGCGGCCGGCCGTCGGCGAGTGTCTGCACGATGCGCAGGCGGATCGGATCGGCGACCGCCCGCAGCACGTCGACCATCGTCACGTCGGCGATGTCCGGCATCGCGTCGTCTTCCCGGGCCATACCCCCACCCTACTGTTGGACATCCATCATACTATTGCCTATGTTGAAGGTATGACGGATGTCCAACAATCGGGCTCGGCGCGCTGGTCCTGGGACGCCGACGGCGTCGTCACCGTGACGCTCGACGACCCCGGCCGCACCGCGAACATGCTCAACCGCCGCCACTACGACGGGCTCGGCGACTGCCTCGACGACCTCACCCGGCAGCTCGACCGGCTGCGCGGCGTGGTCCTCACCTCAGCGAAACGCTCCTTCATCGCCGGCCCCGACTTCGTGCCGAGCGAGATCACCCCGGACGAGGCGGCCGGCACCTACGACCTGCTGACGCCGCTGCGCGACCAGGCGCGCCGGCTGGAGACCCTGGGCCGGCCGGTCGCCGCCGCGCTCAACGGCTCCGCGCTCGGCGGCGGCTTCGAGCTCGCGCTGGCCTGCCACTACCGGGTCGGCCCGAACGACCCGTCGGTCGTGTGGGCGCTCGCCGAGACCGGGATGGGCATCATTCCCGGAGGCGGCGGGACGGTCCGAGCGACGCGGATGTTCGGGATCGCCGCGACGGTGCTCGAGATCGTCGGGCCGGGCACGGCGTATCACCCGGCACAGGCGCTGGCCGCCGGCCTGGTGGACGAGCTGGCCGACGACGTGGTCGCCGCGGCGCGGGCCTGGGTGCTGGCGCAGCCGGCCGGGCGTTTCGTGCAGCGGTGGGAGCGGCCCGGCTATGAGATCCCCGGCGGCACCGCGGAGCCACCGAGTCTTGCCGAGGAGGTGAGACGCCGCTCGGCGGGGTCGCCGGTGCGTGCGCTCGCCGCGGTGCTGCAGGTGGCGGCGCGGAGCGCGGCGGCGCCGCTGGATGAGGCGTTCGAGATCGAGACGGCGGCCTGCCGGGCGTTGCTGAGCGCGCCCGAGATCCCGAGTCTGGCGCATCTCTTCTTCGCGATGCGTGCCGCCGCCACGGCACCCGCCGAGCGTCCTGCGACAGGCGAGCCTGCCGGGCTTCCCTCGGCAGGCTCGCACGCCGGCGTACGCGAGTTCCCACAGATCGTCGCCAACCCCCTCGCCGCGGTGTTCTTCGCCCCCGGCGCCCCGATCGTCGAAATCACCGACGCGGACCTCGTCCCCGAGGTCCGTGCGAGGGGCGGCATCCCCGTGCTGATCCACGGCGGCCACGTCTCCTTCGTGCAGACCCTCCTGGACGCCGGCCCCGATCCCGCCGCCATGACCGCCGCCGCCCGCCGCGCCCTCGACAACGGCCTGCGGATCGACCCGCCCGTCGCCGACGTCGCCTCGGTGCTCGCGGCCGGCTTCCCGTCCTGGACCGGCGGCGTCCTGCACGCCGGAGGCCTCGGGTGAGGTACTCACTCGTCGAATTGGCCCCGGTCGCGCCCGGCGGCACCAAGCGTGAAGCCCTGGACCGGGCTCTGGCCGCGGCCGAGGAGGCCGAACATCTCGGCTTTCACCGCTTCTGGTTCGCCGAGCACCACCACGTGACGGGATACGCCGCCCAGGACCCGGCCCCGCTGATCGCGGCGGCCGCCCAGCGGACCTCCCGGATCCGCCTCGGCTCAGGTGCCGTGCTCCTCAACCACTACAGCGCCTTCAGCGTCGCCGAACGCTTCCTGATGCTCGAATCGCTCGCCCCCGGCCGCATCGACCTCGGGCTCGGCCGCTCCACGGCCACACCCCTCATCGACCACGCGCTGCGCCGTGACCGCAGCAGCCGGCCGTCCGACGACTTCCCCGACCAGGTGCACGAGATCATCGGCTACCTCCACAACGCATTCGACCGCGCCCACCCCTTCGCGGCGATCGACCTCACGGCCGGAACCGACGGCGTTCCCGAGGTCTGGGTCCTCGGCTCCTCCGGCACCAGCGCCGGCCTCGCCGCGCGGCTCGGCATCGGCTACACCTTCGGCGGCCACATCAACCCCGCCCTGACTTCCCGCGCGCTACGGCACTACCGGGAAGGCTTCACGAAAACACCCTTCGGAACCGGCGCCCCACAGCCGATGCTCGCGCTGAACATCGTCGCCGCCGAAGACGAGGAGTCGGCCCACCGGCTGACCTGGCCCGCGCGAGCCCTGCGGGCCGGTGGACGGGACCGGCCCATCCCCACCGTAGAGCAGGCCCGGGCGGAGCTGAAGGTCTCGGTGAAGGCGCAGCCGAGCACGATTGTCAACGGCGTCGTGCCGCCGCAGATTTCCGGGACCCCGGCGACCCTGCGTGCCCAGCTCGAGCCCGTGATCCGGGAATCGGGTGCGACAGAGGTCATGGTCCAGGACATGTTGACCGATTCCGTGGCGCGAACCCGGTCACGCCAGATCATCGCGGAGACTCTGCAGGCCATCAACCCGTGATCGTCGCGTACTGGTCCGGCGCCGTCCGGGCGTACCAGGCAAGCGGTTCCGAGGTGTGCAGGCGCCTCCCGCGCAGTACGTCGACTTCAGCACGGTATCGAAGGCCTGAGCCGATGCCGAGGTTCCTGCTGCGCCGCCTGGCCGCCGTCCCGCTCACCCTGGCCGGCGTCTCAGTCCTGGTCTTCCTGGCCACCGACGTGCTGCCCGGCGACGTCGGGCGCACCGTGCTCGGCCGTGAGGCGAGCGCGGAGGCCGTGCTCGCCGGGGCGCGGCACGACACCTGGCTCGACCGCGCCGTCAGCGCCGCCGGGCTCGCGCTGGGCGCCACCCCCGAGTTCGTCACCGGCGTCATCCTGCTCGTGGTCTTCGCCGTGCATCTGCACGGGTTCCCGGTCTCGGCCCAGCCGGCCCCGGCGACGGCCCGTTCGCGTTCCTCGCCCGCCTGTTCCTGCCGGCGCTGTCGCTGGTGAATTCACGGAAAGTATGTGCTGGTGCCTTTTGATCACAGCAGAAGGTCGAAGATCCGGAGTGCTCCCTCCCAGTGTGCGGTCTGCGGGTTCTTGAGCTCCGGGTCCATGATCTTGAAGGTACGCGCGAGCGCGACGCTCAGGCCACCGACGATGCCCGGCAGCCGGCGCTCGGTCTCGTCGCCCAGCGCGAGGTCCAGCGGTGGCCTTGGGGTGAGCGCGTCCAGGATGGGGCGCAGCTCAATCTCTTCGTCGAGGTTCCGGAACTCGTGGATGCGCTCCTGTAGACCCTTCGTTACCGGCAGGTCGTGCGGCGCGATGACGTCGCGACCGTTCGCCTTCGTCGTGGCCTGTGCGATCAGGAGCAGGTCGTAGACCTTCTGGTCGACGAAGTCGCTGTAGCGTTTGAGGTCGTTCTTGTCCACGTCCAGGCTCGCCGCCGCCCGGAAGAAGCGTTCGAATCGGTTGATGGCTAGCACCGGCATCCCGGTACCTCCTTTTCTGCAGTCGCCGGGAGCTACCCGCAATCGAGCCGCGCATGCGCCGTCGTACCTCACCGGCTGAGGGCGGCGTCGCGTGATTCGAGCAGCGCCCGCGGATGGTCGTAGACGCGGACTGCGCCCGCCTCGAGCAGGTCTGCGGTGCTGATGCCGCCGCAGGTCCAGCCGATGCGGGGATGGCGAGCGCGCCGGCGGCGTAGATGTCCCAGACGGAGTCGCCGACGACCACCACCTCTTCCGGGGAGAGTTTGGTCCGGGCGAGCGCGACCTGGACGGTGTCCGGTGCCGGCTTGCTCGCGCCCGCGTCGTCGAGTGATGTGGCAGTGTGGACGAAGTCGTGTGCGTCGAGGGCGTTCAGCATGATGTGTCCAGCTCGGTCCGGGGCGCGGAGGAGGCGATCACGGCCCGCCTGCCCACGTTGATCCGCAGGACGGCGCTGGTGGTCGTCCGCGATCGGTGGCTGACGGTATCGACGGCGCGGCCAGCATCAGCGTTCGGCGTCCGCGGCGGCCTCGTCGACGGCGAATTCCAGCTCCGCCAGTGAGTAGCCGCCGTCGTGCCGGTCGCCGTTGATGAAGAACGTCGGCGTGCCGTTGACCCCGCTGTGGACCCCGCCGACGAAGTCCGAACGGACCTTGTCGAGGTACTGGTGGCTGCGGAGAGCCCCAGCGATCGCCTCGTCGTCGAGCCCTACGGCCTCGGCGCCCGCGAGGATCGTCATCGCGTCGAGCTCATCCTGATGTTCGAAGAGCCAGTCGTGCATCTGCCAGAAGCGGCGCTGGCTGCCGGCCGCCTCGGCGGCTTCCGCCGCCATCTCCGCGGACGGGTGGACATTCGTCAGTGGGAAGTGCCGATACGCGAACCGGACCGCGCCCTGTCGCCGGTGCAGCAGCTCACCGACGATCGGGTGGGCCCTCGCGCAGTACGGGCACTGGTAGTCGCCGTACTCCACGAGCGTGACCGGCGCGTCGACGGGTCCGAGCGTGTGATCGCGGTCGGTGACCGGTACGACGAGCCGGGCACCCGCGCTCTGCAGTGGCGTTGTCATGGCGTCTCGTCCTCCTGTTCATCGCGGCGCGCCTGGTTCGCCTCACGGCTACCTGAGTGGTCAGCGGATGCCCGCAAGGGCGGTGTCGGCCCATTGGCGCAACGCAGGCGCGGGCGCGGCGCCCGACTTGCGGGCGAGGACCTTCCCGTCGTGCATGATCAGCAGTGTCGGCACCGCCTTCACGTCGAAGCGCCGGGACAGCGTCGGAGCGGCGTCCACGTCGACCTTGACGAGCTTGAGGTTGCCGGCGAGCTCCCGGGCGACCTGCTCCACGGCGGGCGTCACCATGCGGCAGGGTCCGCACCAGGTCGCCCACAGGTCGACCACCACCGGGAGGGCCGACTGCTCGGCCACGGCGGCAAACGTGGTGTCGGTCGCGTCGGCGATCCACGGCAAGGGCTGATGGCAGTTGCCGCACCGCGGCACGCCGGGGGACGCCGCGGGGACACGGTTGCGGCGCCCGCAGTGCGAGCAGGCGACGATCTCACCGCTCATGCGGGGGAACTACCCGCAGTTGTGGCGGTCATGCACGATGTGTGCCCACGTCAGGTTCCCGCCACGGCGACACGTTCCGCCCGGCCGCGTCGGCCCGACCCGGCGCGGTGATCGAGGTCAGAGCACCTCGAGCGGCGTGGGGCCGTCCGGCGGCGGGAACGCGCGGTCGAGGTCGGCGAAGTCCTCGGCGGTGAGTCGCAGGTCCAGCGCGGCACGGTTCTCCTCGGTGTGCTCCGGGTGGGCGGCCTTCGGGATCGTGGTGAGCCCGTCCTGGCGGATCACCCAGGCCAGCGCTACCTGCGCCGAGGTGACACCGTGCCGCTCGGCGACGGCAATGACCGCCGGATGGCGCGGGACGGATCCCCGATGGTCGAACGGCGCGTAGGCCATCACGGTCAGCCCGAACCGCTGGCACGCCGGCAGCAGATCCCACTCGATACCGCGACGGGCCAGGTTGTACAACACCTGGTCCGTCTGCACGGAGCGGCCGTCGGGCACCGCGGTGGCCTCTCGCAGGTCGGTGGTGTCGAAGTTGCTGACTCCCCAGAACCGGATCTTGCCCTGCTGCTGCAGCAGTGTGAACGCCTCGACGGTCTCGTCGACGGGTACCGGGCCGGGCCAGTGCAGCAGGTACAGGTCGATGTGATCGGTCCGCAGCCGGTGCAGGCTGCGATCGCAGGCCTCCATCGCGCCCACCCGGTCGGCGTGCTCCGGCAGCACCTTCGTGACCAGGAACACCTCGTCGCGGCGGCCGAACACCGCGTCCCCGACGAGGCGTTCGGCGGCACCGTCGCCGTACATCTCGGCGGTGTCGATGAGGGTCATCTCCATGTCGAGGCCCAGCCGCAGCGCGATGAGCTCCTCGTCGCGGCGCATCGGGTCCTCACCGAGGCCCCACGTCCCCTGTCCCAGCACGGGAATCCGTTCGCCGGCCGGCAGTTCCACCATCCGCATGCTCAACGTCTTCATCGCAGCGCACTACCTCGGCCCGGGGTGGGCAAACCCTCGCTGGTTCGGGCGGTGCTCGCGGGGTAGCAGGCACGTTTCCCCCAACCGTTGCGCGGAAGGAGTACCCCATGTCTACGTCCGCCGCCGTCCGGCACAGCCCGATCGCCACCGTCAATCCCTACAACAACCAGCTCGTCCGTGAGTTCCCGCCGATGAGCCGGGAGGCCGTCGACAACGCAGCGCAGAACGCGTACAACGCATTCCAGTCCTGGCGCCGGGTCGGCGTCGACGAACGGGCCACGCTGGTCGGCCGGGCCGCGCGGCTGCTGCGCGAGCGCGGCGAGGAACTGGCCCAGCTGGTGACACTGGAGATGGGCAAGCTCATCGGGCACAGCCGCGCCGAGATGGACCTGTCCGCGAGGATCCTGCAGTACTGCGCCGACGAAGGGCCCGGGCTGCTCGCCGACGAGCCGTTGGAACTCGACGGCGGATCGGCCGTCGTCGTCAACGATCCCCTGGGCGTGATCGTGGGCGCCCAGCCATGGAACTTTCCGGTGTACCAGGTGGTGCGATTCGCCGGACCCAATCTGGTGCTGGGCAACACGATCCTGCTCAAGCACGCGAGCAACACCCCGCAGACGGCGCTCGCCATGGAACGGCTGTTCACCGACGCGGGGATACCACAGGGGGTGTACACCAACCTGCTGATCACCGGCTCCGAGGTCGACCGCGTCGTGGAACTCGACGTCGTGCGCGGCGCGTCGCTGACCGGCAGCGAGCGCGGCGGCGCCAGCGTCGGGGCCGCCGCCGGGCGCCGCATGAAGAAGAGCGTCCTGGAACTGGGCGGCAGCGATCCGTTCATCGTCCTCGACGGCGACAACCTCGAGCACACCGTCGATGCGGCCATGGCGGGGCGCATGCACAACATGGGCCAGAGCTGCGTGAGCGCCAAGCGGATGATCGTGCTGGCAGGCGCGTTCGACCGGTTCGTGACCGCGCTTGCCCAGCGCATGCGCGCGCTGCAGCCCGGCGATCCCGCCGACGAGGCCACCACGCTGGCGCCGCTGTCCTCGGAGCGTGCCGCCGAGAAGCTGTCGGACCAGGTCCTCGATGCCCTCGACAAGGGCGCCACCGCGGTCGTCGGCGGCGGGCGGGTCGATCGCCCGGGCGCATTCCTGCAACCCACGGTCCTCGTCGGCGTGACCCCGACGATGCGCGCCTACCACGAGGAACTGTTCGGCCCGGTAGCCGTTGTCCATCAGGTGCACGGCGACGACGAGGCGGTCGCGCTCGCCAACGACTCGCCCTACGGCCTCGGCGGTGCCGTGTTCGGCACCGATCTGGCGCGGGCCCGGTCGGTCGCACGCCGGGTCGACAGTGGGATGGTGTGGATCAACCACCCGACGTCGTCCGAGCCGAACCTGCCCTTCGGCGGCATCAAGCTGTCGGGGTACGGGCGTGAGCTGTCCTCGATCGGCTTCAAGGAGTTCGCCAACCGGAAGCTGGTCGTGACGATGCCCGCGGACACGCCCATCACCGACGCTCTCGGCTGACCGCAGCCGGCGGAGGTTCATCCGGACCAGGGGAAACACGTTCTCACGCGGCAGCCCATGATCGGAGGCGAGGCATCGATCCACCACGACTGTTGCACCGTGCACCTCCAGACGGCGTCGCGTCGCCGCTGGCGAGCGACATCGACGCCGGCCGGGTGGAGGCGACGTACAACAACGGCGTGCTGACCGTCAGCGTCGGCAAGAGGCGCGACGCGCAGCCGCGCCGTATCGGGATCCGGGGCCCAGCAGCAGGCACAGCAGGGCCGCACGGGCCAGGGTGGTCAGAGCCGGCAGGGTGACCGGCGTTGACCCGACCGAACAGACCGACGCTGGCAGGACGGTGACACTGATGGCAGTGCAGTACGAAGAGCTCCTTCGCCCGGTCGAGCAGAGCCTCGGCGACGAGGAAACCGCACTGCGGGCGGTCCGCGCCACCCTCGAGACGCTGGCTGAGCGGATCGGCAAGGACGAGGCGCTGCACCTGGTGCCCGCCCTGCCGCCCGAGGTGGCGCCGTGGCTGTTCACCACCGGACCGGCGCAACGGTTCGATTCCGCCGACTTCGTGAGCCGGGTGGCCCACCGGGAGGACGCGCCGGTCGAGACGGCGCAGCGGCACACGACGGTGGTGATGACAGCGCTGGGCCAGGTGCTGGACGACGAGACCTACCGGCACCTCACGGCACGGCTACCCCGCACGTACGCGCCCCTGCTGCCGAAGGGGGAATTCGCCGGCGGTGTCCCGGCGGACAGCTTCGTGCGCAAGGTCGCGGACCGCGCCGGGCTCGACCCGGGGCACGCGCAGCACGTGGCGGAGGTCGTCCTGGAGACCTTGGCCCGGCGGATCGGCGGCGAGGCCGAGGACCTGATGACGTTCCTGCCGGTCCAGCTGCATCCGGCGCTGCGGCGAGGCCAGGAGGCACCCGATCCGGACCTCGCTCCGGAGGAGTTCGTCGTCGAGGTCACCCAGCGCACCGGGTTCCCCCCGGACCGCGTGATCCGGTACATCCGGGCCGTGCTGTCAACGGTGCGGGACGTCGTCGACGACGAGGAGTTCTTCGACGTGCAGGTGCAACTGCCGGGCCGGTACCGCGAGCTGTTGCGGGAGCCATGAACGCACCAGTCTCACCCGCGAAGGATGGGCACCGTCGCCCCGACCCGGTGAAGGCTCGGAAACCGGGCCGCGAAGGGAGTGGGCCCTCACGATGCGTCCGGGGCGGTCGGCAGATCGTCGCCGGCTGATTCCTCGGAAAGGAGCGCTGTCATCATGACCGTACCCGGCGATACCACAAGCCCGTACGAGAGCAACGCGATGCCGTTCCGTACGAACGAGCGCCCCGCCATGCCGGGCGCCGCCGAGGGCCGCAGCGGCCGGGGGAGGGACGCCCGGGCGGAGGAGCGGCCGATGGTGACGGTCGCGACGTATCCGGACTACCTGTCCGCGCAGGGCGCCGTGGACCTCCTGTCCGACAAGAAGTTCCCCGTCGACCGCGTCACCATCGTCGGCACCGACGTACGCCTCGTGGAGAAGGTGCTGGGCCGGATGACCACGGCTCGCTCGGCGCTGGCGGGAGCCGGCACCGGCGCCTGGTTCGGCCTGCTGATCGGCATCCTGCTCGGCGTCTTCGCCGTCGGTGCCTGGTGGCAGGTCGTCGTGTTCGGCGTCGTCGCGGGTGTCGTATGGGGTGCTGTGTTCGGAGCATTCGCCCACGCGATGACCGGTGGCAGGCGGGACTTCAGCTCCGCGAGCGCCATCCAGGCGAACACGTACTCGGTGATGGTCGATGCCGAGTACGCCGACCAGGCGCGGCAGTTGCTCCGCACGCAGGAACGCTGACAGCGCGCCCAACACAGGCGAGCGTCCGCACAGGCGAGAGGAGACCGACTCATGGCCAGGGCTGTAGGGATCGACCTGGGCACGACCAACTCGGTGATCGCCGCGTTCGAGGGCGGCCAGGCGACGGTCGTGCCCAGCGCGGAGGGCAGCCGCACGACACCGTCGGTGGTTGCCTACACCGACACGGGTGAGCGCCTCGTCGGGCAGTTGGCCAGGCGGCAGGCGGTCCTGAACCCGAAGGGCACGATCTACTCGGCGAAACGGTTCATCGGCCGCAAGTTCGACGAGTCCGCCGAGGAGATCAAAACGGTGACCTACGACGTCGCGCCGGGTCCGGACGGCATGGTGCGCTTCGAGGTACGCGGCAAGCTGATCTCGCCGGAGGAGGTGTCCGCGCAGATCCTGCGCAAGCTCGCCGAGGACGCCGGCAAGTATCTCGGGGAGAAGGTCACCGAAGCGGTGATCACGGTTCCGGCGTACTTCAACGACGCCCAGCGGCAGGCGACCAAGGACGCCGGCAAGATCGCCGGTCTCGAGGTCCTGCGGATCATCAACGAGCCCACCGCAGCCGCGCTCGCCTACGGGCTGGACAAGAAGGGCCACGAGACGGTCCTCGTGTTCGACCTGGGCGGCGGCACGTTCGACGTGAGTATCCTCGACGTCGGCGACGGCGTGGTAGAGGTGCGCGCCACGGCCGGGGACACCCACCTGGGCGGCGACAACTTCGACCACCGCCTGGTTGACCACCTCGCCGATGAGTTCAAGCGGGAGCAGGGCATCGACCTGCGCAAGGACCCGCAGGCGTTGCAGCGGCTCACCGAGGCCGCGGAGCGCGCCAAGATCGAGCTGTCGTCGGTGACGCAGACGCAGGTGAACCTGCCGTTCATCACCGCCGACGCGAACGGGCCGAAGCACCTCACGGCGACGGTCACCCGCGCCAAATTCGAGGAGCTGACGCACGACCTGCTGGAGCGGACGATGGGTCCGGTACGGCAGGCGATGAGCGACGCCAAGGTCAGCGTGGACGACCTCGACGAGGTCATCCTCGTCGGCGGCGCGACGCGGATGCCCGCGGTGCAGGCCCTCGTCCGCCGGCTGACCGGCGGCAAAGAACCCAACATGACGGTCAATCCCGACGAGGTGGTCGCGCTCGGCGCGGCGATCCAGGCCGGGGTGCTCAAGGGCGAGGTGCGCGACGTCGTGCTGCTCGACGTCACCCCGCTCTCCCTCGGAATCGAGACCCTGGGTGGGCTCATGACGAAGGTCATCGAGCGCAACACCACCATCCCGACGCGGCGCAGCGAAGTGTTCTCCACCGCGGAGGACAACCAGCCCGCAGTCGACGTCGTGGTGCTGCAGGGCGAGCGGGAACGCGCCGCCGACAACCGGGTCCTCGGCCGGATGCGGCTGGAGAACATCCGTCCGGCCCCGCGCGGCGCGCCGCAGATCGAGGTCACCTACGACATCGACGCCAACGGCATCCTCAACGTCTCCGCCCGGGACAAGGACACGAACGCGGAACAGAAGATCACCATCACCGAGAGCGGCACGCTCGACACTTCCGAGGTCGAACGGCTGGTCCGCGAGGCCGAACAGCACCGGGCCGAGGACCGGCGGATGCGCGAGGAGGTCGACGCCCGCAACGCGCTGGACAGCATCGCCTACCAGGTCGAGCGCCGCCTGGGCGACCTCGGTGACCAGGTGCCGGAGCACGAGCGGGCCCGCGCCTCGATGCTCGTCGAGGAGGCACGGCAGGCGGTGCGTGACCGGGCGCCGCTGGACCGGGTCCGGCAGCTGACCGAGGACCTTCAGCAGGCGCTGTACTCGCTGAGTGCCCAGCCCGCCGGTGCGCAGGCAGGGCCGGGACCGGGCGGGCAGCAGGCGGGCGAGCAGCAATCCGCCGGCGCCCGCGCCCAGGGCAGCGATGACGTCATCGATGCCGACTTCTCCACGGGGTGAGCCATGACTGAGCCGATCGCATCCGCGCCCCCGACACCGCCGTCCGGCGGCGACGAGGTCGCGGAGCTCACCGATCGTTTGCACCGGGCGCTCGCCGAGGTGGAGAACACCCGAAAGGCGGCCGACCGCGACACGGCGGCGCTGCGGCTGTCCGAGCGGCTCGCCGTGTCGGCGGCATGGCTCCCCGTCCTCGACCATATCGACCTGGCGTTGCGGCACGCCGATGCCGACCCGGAGTCGATCGTCGCGGGCGTGCGGCAGGTGCGCGAGCAGGCCGTGCGCGTCCTGTCGCAGCTCGGCTTCGAACCGATCGACACGCCGGGCGTACCGTTCGACCCGCAGCGGCACGAGGCGGCCGAGGTGGTCCGGGACACCGGCGCCGAGCCCGGCACGGTGGTGCAGGTGCTGCGGCCCGGGTTCGCGGCCGGGGACCGGCTGCTGCGGCCCGCCGTGGTTGTCGTGAGCGCGTTGCCGGAACTGCCCGGGGACACCATCACCGGCACCGGGGACGACACCCGACGGGACGGCGGAGCGGACGGTGGCTGACGGAACCGACTTCTACGAGGTGCTCGGCGTGCCCCGGGACGCCGACGCGGAACAGATCCAGCGCGCGTACCGGACCCTGGCGCGCCGCCACCACCCGGACGTCAACAAGTCGCCAGGTGCGGAGGATCGGTTCAAGAAGATCAACGAGGCGTACGCGGTGCTGTCGGACCCGAAGAGCCGGCGCAAGTACGACCGGTTCGGCGAGGCGTGGCGGCAGGTGCCCGACGACTACGAGCAGGCCGGTGCCCGGGCCGGCGCCCGGGCCGGCGGGGGTGGCGCCGGGTTCGGAAGCTTCGGCGGGTTCGGCGGGCCGCGAGAGTACTCGTCCCGCGCCGGCGGCGGGATCGACGTCGAGGACCTTCTGGAGAGCCTGTATGGTCGGCGGTCCGGGCGGGCGCGCGGCTACGGGCCCTCGCCTGGCGCCGACACCGAGGCCGAGATCACGATCAGCGTCGAGGACGCCTACCACGGCGTCCGGCGCCGGATCACGCTGCCGGACCCGAACGGGCAGCCGCGGCAGTACGACGTGAACATCCCGGCCGGGGTCACCGAGGGGCAGCGGGTCCGGCTGGCCGGACAGGGCTCGTCGGGCGCCGGCGGCGGACCCGCCGGCGACCTGTACCTGGTCGTCCACCTGGCGCCGCACCCGCGCTACCACGTCGAGGGCCGCGACATCATCGTGGACCTGCCGGTGGCGCCCTGGGAAGCGGCTCTCGGCGCGACCGCGCCGTTGGAGACGCCCGGCGGAGCCGTGCAGGTGCGGGTGCCCACGGGCTCGTCGTGCGGGCGGCGTCTGCGACTGCGCGACCGCGGCCTGCCGAACCCCCGGGGCAACCCCGGTGACCTGTTCGCGACAGTCAAGATCGTGGTGCCGACGCAGTTGCCCGAGGAGGAGCGCCGCCTCTTCGAACAGCTGGCGAAGGTGTCGTCGTTCGAGCCGCGAGGTGCGTCATGACCTATGCGCTGGTGCGGCCGCGGTACCTGTCGCTGGACGCGTTCGCTGCCGCCGCCGGACTGCACCCGGACCTGGTCGCCCGGCTCGCCGCGCTGGGACTGTTGGAGCCGTCGGTGGACGCCCGCGGCATCCGCTGGTTCCGGGCGGCGGACTTGGCCGTCGCGGCGCGGATCCACCGGCTGCACACCGGCCTGCCGCTCAACTACGCCGCCATCGGTGTCGTGCTCGACCTGCTCGACCGCATCGACGAACTGGAAGCAACGCTCAGGAGGCGGTCATGGATCTCAACCGACTGACCGAACGATCTCAGCAAGCCCTCCACGACGCCCAGACCAAGGCCCTGCGCTTCGGCCACCCCGAGGCCGACGGGGAACATCTGCTGCTGGCCCTCATCGACCAGTCCGAGGGTATCGTGCCGCGGCTGCTGGTCGCCATGGACGCCGACGTCGACCAGGTCCGCGAGCGGGTCGAGAGCGAACTGCAGCGCCGGCCGTCGGTCTCCGGGCCGGGCGCCCAGCCCGGCCAGGTCATGGTCACCCAGCGGCTGGCCCGGTTGCTGCAAACCGCCGAACGCGAGGCCGGCCGGCTCAAGGACGAATACGTCTCCGTCGAGCACCTGATGCTCGCCCTCGTCGACGAGGACACCGGCACGGCCGCCGGCCGGATCCTGCGCGACTTCGGCATCAGCCGGGAGCGGCTGCTCACGGCCCTCACCGGCATGCGCGGCTCGCAACGGGTCACCTCCGCCAACCCGGAGGTGGCGTACGAGGCCCTGGAGAAGTACGGCCGGGACCTGGTCGCCGACGCGCGCGCCGGCCGCCTCGACCCCGTCATCGGCCGCGACGAGGAGATCCGCCGCGTCGTACAGATCGTGTCGCGCAAGACGAAGAACAACCCGGTACTCATCGGCGACCCCGGTGTCGGCAAGACCGCCATCGTCGAGGGTCTCGCCCAGCGCATCGTCGACCAGGACGTGCCCGAGGGCCTGCGGGACAAGACGATCTTCGCGCTCGACATGGGCTCGCTGGTCGCCGGGGCGAAGTACCGCGGCGAGTTCGAGGAGCGGCTCAAGGCGGTGCTGTCCGAGGTCAGCGCCGCGGAGGGAAACATCCTGCTGTTCATCGACGAGTTGCACACCGTCGTCGGCGCCGGTGCCACCGAGGGAGCGCTCGACGCCGGGAACATGCTCAAGCCCATGCTCGCCCGTGGTGAACTGCGGATGATCGGCGCGACGACCCTTGCGGAGTACCGCAAGCACATCGAGAAGGACGCGGCCTTCGAGCGGCGGGTCCAGCCGATCCTGGTCGAGGAGCCGACGCCGGAGGATGCCGTCACGATCCTGCGCGGGCTGCGCGAGCGGCTGGAGGTGTTCCACGGGGTGCGCATCCAGGACGGCGCGCTCGTCGCCGCGGTCCAGCTGTCCCATCGGTACATCCCGGACCGCTACCTGCCGGACAAGGCGATCGACCTCGTCGACGAGGCCTGCGCCATGCTGCGCACCGAGATCGACTCCCAGCCGGCGGAGCTGGACGAGGCCAGCCGCCGGCTGATGCGGCTGGAGATGGAGCAGGCCGCACTGTCCAAAGAGGAGGATCCGGCGAGCGTGGCCCGCCGCGACCAGATCCAGCGGGAGGTCGCCGATCTGCGCGCCCAGGTCGACGCGATGCGGGCCCAATGGAACGCCGAACGGCAGGCGATCCGCAAGGTCCAGGCGCTGCGGGAGGACATCGAACGCATCCGCCGCGATGCCGAGCACGCCGAACGCGCCTACGACCTGGACCGCGCGGCCGAGCTCCGGCTGGGCAAGATGCCCGAGCTGGAGCGCAAGCTGGCGGCCGAGGAGGAGCGGCTCACCTCGAAGCAGGGCGGTCACCGGCTCCTGCGTGAAGTGGTCACCCCGGACGAGATCGCGCAGGTCGTCTCCCGATGGACGCACATCCCGACCAGCCGGCTGCTCGAAGGCGAGCGGGAGAAGCTGCTGCACCTCGACGAGGTGCTGCACGAACGGGTCATCGGCCAGGACGAGGCGGTGCAGGCGGTCACCGACGCGATCATCCGGGCCCGCTCCGGCATCCGCAACCCGCGCCGCCCGATCGGTTCGTTCCTGTTCCTCGGCCCCACCGGGGTCGGCAAGACGGAGCTGGCCAAGGCGCTCGCCGAGGCGCTGTTCGACACCGACGAGAACATGGTCCGCCTCGACATGAGCGAGTACCAGGAACGGCACACCGTCGCCCGGCTCGTCGGCGCCCCGCCCGGCTACGTCGGCTACGAGGAGGGCGGCCAGCTCACCGAGGCCGTGCGCCGCAGGCCGTACTGCGTGCTGCTGCTCGACGAGATCGAGAAGGCGCACACCGACGTGTTCAACACCCTGCTGCAGGTGCTCGACGATGGCCGCCTCACCGACTCGCAGGGCCGCACCGTCGACTTCCGCAATACCGTCGTGATCATGACCAGCAACATCGGCTCGCAGTACCTCCTCGAAGGCGTCACCAGCGACGGAACGCTCACCGACGAGGCGCGCGCGGCGGTCATGACCACACTGCGCGGGCACTTCCGGCCCGAATTCCTCAACCGCGTCGACGAGACCGTGCTGTTCAAGCCGCTGACCCTGGCCGAGATCGAGCAGGTGGTCGACCTCATGCTCCAGGACCTGCGCGACCGGCTCATGGAGGACCGCCGCGTCGGGCTGCAGGTCACCGAAGCCGCCCGGCGGCACATCGCGGCCGAGGGCTTCGACCCGGTGTTCGGTGCCCGGCCGCTGCGCCGGTATCTGCAGCGGCAGATCGAGACGCCGATTGCCCGCATCCTGCTGCGGGGCGAGATTCGCGACGAGGCAGCCATCCAGGTCGACCTCGGCCGGGCCGGTCTCCAGATCGAACCGGTCGGCGCACCGGCCGACGTCGGCGCCGCGCCGTCATAGCCGCGAGCCACACCGCTCGCCCCGCCCTTTGGGGTGTCGTGCCGGGGCGAGCGGCTTGGCCACCACGCCGCGCGCGGGCCAAGAAGAGCTATCTGAGAGTGGCGGCGGTGTCGTCGGCGACGCGGCCGGCGCTTTGGAGGTACTTCCACACCAGCTGCACTGCGGTGGCGCCTTCGCCCACGGCCGAGGTGACTCGCTTGATCGACCCCCGGCGCACGTCGCCGGCGGCGAACACGCCGGGCAGGTTGGTCTGCAGCAGAGGCCGTCGCTGCGGGTCCGGCTCGTCGCTGTCCGGGCCGGTGAGGATGAAGCCGTCCTCGTCGGTGGTGACCTGACCGGTCAGCCAATCGGTGCACGGCCGCGCGCCGATGAAGACGAACAGCGCACGGGCGGGAATCTCGCGGCGCTGCCCGGTGCGCCCGTCCTCGACCACGAGCCGTTCGAGTGTCTCGCCGCCCAGCAACTCGCGAACCTCGGTGCGGAGGTGGATCTCGACGCCCGGTGTCGTCTCGATCCGATCAACCAGGTAGCGCGACATGGTCTCGCCGAGGTCCTTGCAGCGGGCCAGCAGGTGCACGACCGGCGTGTACTTCGACAGGAACAGCGCTGCCTGGCCCGCCGAGTTGCCACCGCCCACGACCGCGACCGGGTCGTCGCGGCAGAACAGTGCCTCCGACAGGGTCGCCGCGTAGTACACGCTGGTCGCTTCGAACTCCTCGAACCGCGGGACGTCGAGCTTGCGGTACTGGACGCCCGTCGCGATCAGGACGGTCCGGGCCGTGACCTCACCGCCGTTATCGAGCTCGATGACATAGTTGCCTTCTCGCTCCAGCAGCCCGCGCGCCCGAGCCGGCACGCTGAATCTGGCTCCGAACTTCTCCGCCTGCACGACCGCCCGCTCGGCCAGCTCCCCGCCGGAGATCCCGGTCGGGAAGCCAGGATAGTTCTCGATCCGCGACGATCGGCCGGCCTGACCGCCGGTCGCAAACTCGTCGAGGGTGACCGTCTCCAGACCCTCCGAGGCGCCGTAGACGGCGGCGGCGAGGCCCGCCGGGCCCGCCCCGACAATGGCGAGGTCGCACACCGTGGCGCAGGGTCGAGGTGCGGGCAGGCCCACCTCGTGTGCCAGCTCCGCGTTGCTCGGGTTGCGCAACACCTGCCCGGCCGGGCAGATCACCACCGGAGTCTCCTCCGGTCGCACGTCCAGCCCGCGCAGCAGCGTCTCGGCGTCCTGATCCTTCTCCAGGTCGACCCATTGGTAGGGAATGCGGTTGCGAGCGGCGAACTCGCGCAGCCGCCGGTTGTCGGGCGAGAAGCAGGATCCGATGATCCGAAGCCCGGCTCCGCGGCCGATGAGCAGGGAGCGGCGGATCAGGTACGCCTTCAGGATCAGGTCACCCAGGTTGGAATCCTGCGCGATAACGGCCTTGAGACGGTCGACCGGCACCCTGAGGACCTCGCCCGGCTCGCGCACCTGCGATGTGAAGAAGGCGGCCTGGCCGGTGAAAAGGCTCAGCTCTCCCAGAAACCGCTTGGGGCCGTGCACGCTGATGACACGTTCGTCGCCGCCGAACCCGTCGACATTGGCTACCTTGCCGGCGAGCACCACGAAGAAGTCGTAGTTCTCCTCACCCTCCCGGATGAGCACCTCGGCGGTCTGCGTGCGGTGGCGCCGGCCCTCGGCGGCGAGGGCGTGGATCTGGGCGTCATCCAAGCGTGGGTAGGCCCCGTAGCGGTCCGGCGTCTCGAGGAGCACGTTCACATCCACCCCCTCAGCGGGGGTACCGTCTACCCGAAGCGTCGCCGGCTAACCCCCTCGTTCCCCCGGCCATGTCGGGGCTCAGACAGAGCTCGAAGCATGCAGCGGCATCCTCGCGCTCCGACGCCTCGCTCAGCAGCAGCGCCGTGTCGCCCAGGTCGCCGATGGAAGCGTCGACCTGGGCGACGCAGTGGGCCGGTGGACGTCGGGTCGGACCCGCCGTCGCACGACGGCGAAGGATGGATGTGTTGCGATACGACGCCCAAACCCTTCGCGTCAGAGGTCCGGGTGCATGATCACCTTGGTCCAGCCGCGCTCACGCTTGTCGAAGTGCTCGTAGCCCTCCGGGGCCCGCCGCAGCGGCAGCTCGTGCGACACGATGTACGACGGCCGCGCCTTGTCCTCGACGATGAGGTTGAGCAGCGCCCGGTTGTAGTTCTTGACGTTGCATTGCCCGGTGGCCATCGTCTGGCCCTTGGTCCAGAACATGCCGTAGTCGAAGGCGGCCTTCCCGTGCTTGTACAGCTGATCGGGGCTGCCGGGGTCCTCGGGTGTGAAGACGCCGACGACGCCGATCGTGCCGGCGAACTTGACGGTCTGCACGAGTGAGTTCACCGTCATCTCCGGGTGCTCCCGCCCGGACGCGTCGTGGGCCTGGTAGCCCACGCACTCGCAGCCCCGGTCCGCGCCGAGGCCGTTCGTCTCCTCCATCACCCGGTCCACCACGGACTCCTTGGAGGCGTCGATCGGAATCGCACCGATCTTCGCGGCGAGTTCCAGGCGGTCCTGATGGTAATCGACCACCATGATCTTGGCGGCGTTCTTGATCGTCGCCGAGAGCGCGGCCATCTGACCCACCGGCCCGGCGCCGTAGATCACCACCGAGTCGCCGGGCTGCACGCAGGCGAGCTGCGTCGCGTGCCAGCCGGTCGGGAAGATGTCCGACAGCATCACGTAGTCGCGCTGCCGGTCCCGGTCGCGAGCGTTCTCCGGCAGCACGAGGCAGTTGAAGTCACCGAAGGGCACCCGCAGCATCTCGGCCTGGCCGCCCTCGTACGGGCCCATGCCGGCGAAGCCGTACGCGGCGCCGGCCATGTTCGGGTCCGGATTCATCCGCAGGCAGAAGGCGGTGAGCCCGTGCTCGCAGTTCGCGCAATACCCGCAGGAGATGTTGAACGGCAGGCATACCATGTCGCCGGCGCGGACCTTGTCGACGCCCTCGCCTACCTCGACCACCTCGCCGAGGTTCTCGTGGCCGAGGATCCGGCCGGTCTCCATGTTTGTGCGGCCGTCGTACATGTGCAAGTCGGAGCCGCAGATGTTCGTGGTAGTGATCCGGACCAAGACATCTTGCGGGTGCTCGATGCGCGGGTCCGGCACGTCCTTGACCGCGACGTCACGCGGTCCCTCGTATACGACAGCCTTCATGACTCGCGCAGTACCCGGCCACTGGGCGTTGAACGGGCCGGCCGGGCGAACCGGGGGATGTCCCTATGCCGTCGCGACGGTGAGCGGTTGAGGAACGATTGTTCTTGACTGATCGTTCCTCAACGATTTATCGTCGGGGCATGGGCAGGCGAGGGCGTTCGATGAGGACGAGGTGGTGCGCGCCGCCAAGGGCGGTGTCCATCGGACGACCTCGTCACGCATCTCGGCGTGCACCGCAACGCCCCGTACGAGACGTTCGGCAGCAAGCGCGGCCTCTGCCTTGTCGCCCTGCGCTGCACCTCGCCGACGACGTCGGTCCCTTGGTCGAAGTGCTCGCCGGGGCAACGGATGCCGCGACCGCGCTGCGGCTCGTCACGTCTGGCCGGCCTCGGTCTGCTGCTGCTCGCGGCGGTCGAACGGGCAGCGGCCGACGAGGAGGTCGCTCCCCGGCGAGCGCTACGCCCGCCTGGTGCTCCAAGTCGGCAACCCCAGCGCGACCGTCGCGCTGGTCGAGAACGCCCTACGCCGAAAGAGGTAAGCCGATGATCTCCCACCTCGTCGCGGTCGTGACGTCGTTGGCCGTCGTGACCGCCACCCCCGTCGAGGCGAGGCCCGGCCTCGTGCCCGCCGCCGACCGGGAGGTCGTCTTCACCGTCGACGGGACGACGACATACGGCACCCTGCACGTTCCCGCGCACCGTGCCGGGCAACGGTTGCGCGCCGCACTACTGCTGCCCGGTAGCGGACCCAGCGACCGCGACGGCAACCAACCGTCCGCGTCCCCGAATACCCTGAAGCAGGTGGCGGAGGCGCTCGACAGCGACCGAGTCGCCACGCTGCGGTTCGACAAGTACGGCACCGGCCGCACCGGGCTCGGCGCCTATCGCGACCACCCGGAAGCACTCGACTACCCGGCCTTCGTCCGCCAGGCAGGGGCCGCCTACGAGTCGTTGCGCGACCAGCCGGAGACCGACCCGCACACGCTGATGGTCGTCGGGCACAGTGAGGGCGCAATGACCGCGCTGCTGCTCGTCGACACCGTCAGCCCGCGCCCCACCGGCCTGGCACTGCTGCAACCGCAGGCGATCCGCCTGCTGGACCTGGTCGCGCTGCAACTGCACGCCCAGGTCGCCGAGGCGACTCGGCAGGGCCAGCTCACCACCGAACAGCAGCGCGCGATCGACGCGGCGGTCGACGCCGCCGTCACCGCCCTGCGCGAACACCGACCGGTCGATGCCACCAACCTGCCGCCCGCGGTCGCCCAACTCTTCGCGGGCTTCCAAGGGCCGAGCGGCCGGTTCGTGGACAGCGACGACGCCGTCTACCCGCCGGACACCGCCGCAGCCCTGCGGCCGGGGACCAGGGTGCTGCTGACCTGCGGCACGAACGACGCCCAAGTCCCTTGCGCCACAACAGACGCCCTGACCGCCGCACTGCGCCGCGCGCACGTCGGCGGCCCGGGCCGGGTGCCGCTGCCCGGAGTGGACCACCTGCTGCACGACGCCGACCACCCGAACACCCTCGCCCCGACCGCGCTCGACGCCCTGCACCGGTTCGTGAAGTGCTGAGGTAGACAGACCGAGAGCGGAGCGAAACCCCGAACCGCCTTGTGCCGGCCCGGCCTGATTCGTGCTGTTGTTGGCGCGCGACCGGAAGGAGGCCACCTCAATGCCTGGCCGCCGGGCGCTCAGTCCGTCGGCTGAGCCTGCCGGGCCTACCGGTCGCAGAACACCGCTTCGATCAGCCCGGCCAACGCCTTGGGGAACACTGCACTGATGGTCAGCGAGGCGGTCAGGGTCTTGCTGCCGTCGGGTCTGCTGATCATCAGCGCTCCGTAGCCGCCCGGAGCGCCGCCGTTGTGGTGCACGATCGTGCCGTTGCCCGGGCCCAGGTCCTGTACCCACAGCCCCAGCCCGAGGCCGAGCTTGCCGTGCGGCGTAAGCATCTCGGCCAGCAGCGGGGCCGGCAGCAGCTTGCCGCCCAGCAGCGCGGTGATGAAGGTGCGGAGGTCGCCGGCGGTCGAGATCAGGTCACCGGCGCCGGCCAGCAGGGAGGGGTTCTGGCGGCTGACGTCGGCCACCTTCCAGTCTCCGGCGTCCTGGTAGCGGTAGTAGCCGTGGGCGTGTGGCCCGGGGAGATCCGGCGAGGTGGCCGACACGACGGTGTCGGACAGGTCGAGCGGCCCAAGGATCCGCCGCTGCGCCTGATCGGCGTAGGAGCAGCCGGTGACCTTCTCGATCAGCAGCAGAGCCAGCGTGTAGTTGGTGTTGGCGTAGCTCTGGTCGGTGCCCGGCTCGAATCGGGGCCAGGGTACGAAGGCGGACGGCTGTTCGGTCTGGAGGATCCGGTTTCGGTACTGGTCATGACGCCTCCTCAGGAGCCCGGCGGGGCACATTGACGGAGGTGAGGAAGAAGCTGCGGATGTCGTCGGCGAGCTCGTCCGGCACCTCCATCGCGGCGAAGTGGCCGCCGCGTTCGAATTCCGACCAGTGCCTGATGTCGTAGAGCCGTTCGGCCAGCGGTCGCACCGACTGGGTGATGTCGTGCGGCAACACCGCCACGCCGACCGGCACCGGGCACGGCTCCGTTCCGCGCGGGGTCTCGCGGGACAGCCGGGCCGAGGAAGCCGCGGTGGCCGTCAGCCAGTACAGGGCAATGCCGGTGAGCATCCGCTCGTCACTGATCGGCGAGCGCGGGTCGGTCCACTGTGCGAAGCGTTCGGCGATCCAGACCAGCTGGCCGGCCGGCGAGTCGGTCAGCGCGTAGCCGATCGTCTGCGGGGTGGTGGCCTGCAGCGTCTGGTACGGCGGACGGTTCGCCATCAGCTGCCGGACCTTGTCCAGCCGAGCCGCGTCCGTCGCGGACAGTTCGATGCCGGGGACGGGCCGGGTCGGCAGGTAGTTGACGTGCACCCCGACGACCTGCTCGGGTGCCACCGCGCCGAGCGCCAGGGAGATGCCCGCGCCGAAGTCGCCGCCCTGCGCGCCGTAGCGCTCGTACCCGAGGCGGCGCATGAGCTCGGCCCAGGCCCGTGCGACCCGGACGATGTCCCAGCCGCGCTCGTGGGTCGGCCCGGAGAAGCCGAACCCCGGGATGGACGGCATCACCAGGTGGAAGTCGCGCGACAGCGGCTCGATCACGTCGAGGAACTCCAGGAACGAACCGGGCCAGCCGTGGGTGAGGATCAGCGCGAGCGCGTCCGGCTTCGGCGACCGGACGTGGACGAAGTGGATGTTCTGGCCGTCGATCTCGGTGGTGAAGTGCGGAAGCTTGTTGAGTTCGGCTTCGTGCTCGCGCCAGTCGTAACCGGTGCGCCAGTACTCGGCCAGCTCCTTGAGCCGGGCCAGCGGGAAGCCGTAGTCCCAGCCGGCGTCGGCGACCTCGTTGGGCCAGCGGGTGCGGGAAAGCCGATCGGTCAGGTCGTCGAGGTCAGCCTGCGGGATGTCGATGCGGAACGGCTCGATCATGGTCGCCACCTCCGGCAAGATCGTTTGCGCTCTAAACGTTAGAGCGATAAACGTTTGTGGAGCTAACGGTAACATGATCGTTGGTGGCCCGAACGATTCGTTAGACTCGTCACATGGAGCACCCGGTCGAGAAGACACCCGCCAGGTGGGAGAGCCTGCCCAGCTGGCTGCTCACCCAGACCGCCGGCCACGCGCACCGCCTGGTGGGCGAAGGGTTCTCGTCCGTTCACGCCCGCGGCTACCACTACCGCCTGCTGGCAACGCTGGAGGAGTCCGGCCCGGCCAGCCAGGCCGCCCTGGGCCGCCGCAGCGGCATCCACCTCAGCGACATGGTCGCCGCGATCAACGAGCTCGCCGACCACAACCTGGTCGAGCGCGCCCCGGACCCCGCCGACCGCCGGCGCAACATCATCACCCTGACCACCGCGGGCAAACGGCAGCTGCGGCGGCTGGAGAAGCGGCTGGCCGAGACCCAGGACGAGCTGCTGGCCCCGCTGGAGCCCGAGGAACGGCGGCAGCTGACCGAGCTGCTGTCCAAGCTGCTGGCCCACCACGACGGGCGAACCGGCATCCCCGAAGAGCCTCGGCGCTGAACGGGATCACGCCCGGAGGCCGGCCGCCGTCCAGCCCCAGCAGTTGCGGCCGGCTCAGTGGGCGTAGCGGTCGCCGGCGTACTGCTCCAAGGCCTCCTTCACCAGCTCGTCGCCGAAGGCGCTGGTGCTCGTCAGGAAGAAGACGCTGTACGGGCGGGACCAGAAGCGCGCCGTGCCGTGGTCGCTGCCGAGCGCGGTGTTGCTCGCCGGCGTGCAGACCAGCCAGCGGCTGCCGCGGTACGGCCGGATGTACACCGTCGCCATGAGCGACCACGGGAAGGTGGTGTCGTGGCCGCCCTTGGTCACCGTGATGCCCGTCGCGTCGATCCTGATCGGGCGGGTGTCCCGCGCGCTCACCGCCCACTGGAACAGCTTCCACACCAGGCCCGCGCCGCCGCCCAGGATCAGCAGCCAGCTCAGCAGCGTGAACAGGATGCCGTCGAAGAGGCCCAGGACGATGCCGGCCACGAGGACCGCGGCGAAGCGGACCGTCGCCCGGCCGTGGTGGCGGTACGGGTTCGGGATCAGCTTGCGCTTGTCCTGCGGCGGCGTGCCGTAGGGCGCAGGCGCCTGGGAAGCCGGCTGCGGGATGCCGTAGGGCGGTGGAGCCGGCTGCTGCGGCATCTTCACCGTGACCGACTCACGACGGGTCGGCGGCGTGACCGGCGGCGGCCCGGCCACGACCGGCTCCCGCAGCGTCCCACCATCCCGCGCGGGAGCATCGAACGGATGACCCACGGTGTCACCCCGCCACGGGGCGAGCGTGGGCGGAGCGGAGACGGGCACGCCGACGGGAGCCGCGGGCAGCGGCGCCGTGCGGGTCCGGGGCGGCGGCTCGTTCGCCCGCATCGCGAGGTACCGCAGCGCCCCTTCGGCCACGACGAGCTCCGGGTGCTCCACCCGGCGCGGCGAGCGGCCCGTCGCCTGGCCCAGCAGCGTCCCGACGAGCGGGGTGCGGGTCGCGCCGCCGACCAGGAACAGCTCGGCGCGGTCGTCCCGGCCGATCTTCGCGCGGCGCAGCACCTGCTCGGTCATCGCGACCGTGCGCTGCAGCAGCGCCCGGGCGTCGCGCTCGAAGTCGCCGCGCGTCACCGACACGTCCTCGTCGACGAGGGGTACCTGCACGCGCGCGACGCGCTCGGTGCTGAGCCGCTCCTTCGCGCCGCGGCAGTCGTCCCACAGCAGCCGGGCCGACCACCGGTCCGGGCCCTCGGGCTCCATGAGCCGGGCCCACTCGTCGGGGTGGCGGTCGCCGACCGCGCGGCCCACGCGGCGCTGGACGACCTCGTCCAGGTCGAGGCCGCCCACGTCGTCGAGGCCGGCCTTGGCCAGCTGCTGGAACTCGCGGCCGGTGCGCAGCACGGCGGTCACGTCGCAGGTGCCGGCGCCGAGGTCGAAGACGACGAGCGGGTCCCCGTCGGCGACCGTCGCGCCCGACGCGATGAGCTGGGCCGCGGCCGCCTCGGGCTCGCTGACCAGCGTCGGCTGGTGCAGCCCGGCGTGCCCGGCCGCGGCGCGCAGCACGCCCTGGCGGTCGGCGGACCAGGCCGCCGGATGGGTCAGGATCACCGTCAGGACGTTGGTCCCGGCCAGGCGGACGGCCTCGGCGTACACCTGGGCCAGCGTCGCCCCGATCAGCTGCGCGATGTCGAACTCGTCGCCGCCGAGCAGCACCCGCTGCTCGCCGATGCGCCGCTTCGGGTTGGGCTCGTAGCGGCCGGGGTCGAGGCGGGCCGAGCGCACGGCGGCGTTGCCGGTGACGAGCGAGCGGTGCTCATCGGCCCACACGGCGGAGGGCAGCAGCGGCCGGCCGTCGAACTGCAGCGCGAACGGGGCCTCGCCCGGCGGCTGCAGGTAGGCGACCGTGTTCGTGGTGCCGTAGTCGATGCTGAGCCGGAACTCGCTCACTTGGCTCCCCCCTGCATGGCGTAGATGACGACCGCGACGAGCGCCACCACGACGAGCGCGGCCCCGCCCACCATCAGCAGCAGCCGCGGCGGGACGCGCGGGGGCCGCTCGGCCGCGGGGACGGCCGCCGAGCGGGTCACGGTGCCGCCGGACGGCGCGGCGCGCTGGCGAAGCGTCGTGCGCCGCTCGGCGAGCAGCAGCTCGGCGCGCTCCGGCCAGATGTCGCTGAGCCCGGCGGCGAGATAGAAGTCCCGCGCCGCGAGCTGGTCGACCCGCGCCTTGCCGACAAGGCCCGCCGGGAACCTGCGAAGGGCATAAGCCAGCGCCGGCGGTACCTCCGGAGCGTCCTCCCGCGCGAGGAACTTCAGCACGTCGTGCAGCTCGCGGCCCTGCTCGGCGCCGAGCCGCGGGCCGAACACGGCCAGCAACAGCCGGTACCACCGGTCCTGCGCGACCGGCGCGTCGCCGGGCAGGAACGGGATGCAGTAGATGAGGAAGTCGGTGCGCTCCAGCGCGGTGTGAGCCTGGTCGACGGCCGCGGGGTCGAACCGGCGGCTCTCGGCGGCGCTGAGCAGCAGCTCGGTCATCTGCACGTCGGAGCCGGTGTGCCGGTTGGCCAGCTCGATGAGGTCGGCGAGCGCGATGCGGTCCATGAGCGCCCGGACGCCGGGCGACTGCAGCGCGGGCGGCACCCCGAAGGACGCGGCGAGCTGGGCCATCTCGACGATCGCGGCCGGGCTGGCGCTCGCGTTGCGGCCGTGGCCGGCCCAGGCGCGCAGGTGGGCGTCGACGAGCCCCGGGTCGAACGCGGAGCGGCGCAGCGTCTCGCGCAGGGTCTTGCTGGCCCCGGCCCGCATCGCCCGCTGCACGACGTGCCGGGTGAGGACCTGGCTCGCGCCCGGGTGGCGGGCGGCGAGGGCACCGCCGGGCTGCCAGGCCTGGTACGCCCCCGCGAGGTCCCCGTCGTTGAGCTTGGCCGCCTCGCCCTCGATCTGGCGCTGCCCGGCCTCGGTGCGCAGCAGCTCCAGGTGCTCGGGCGCGGCCCGGCCGGAGGTGACCGCCTCCAGCAGCGTGGTCTGCAGGATGCGGCCGCCGACGAGCACGTCGCTCTGCCACTGCCGCACGTCCGCGGCGCCGGCGATGCTCCGCCCACCGCGCAGCGGGGCGAGCTCGGCCGCGCCGCCGCGGCGCCACATGTCGGCGAGCTGCTGGGCGAAGCCGTCGACCTGGCCGCCGTTCGGGCCGCCGCCGGTGCCCGGGTACAGCCGCTCGCGGGTGGCCGCGTAGCCGCTGCCGCCGGTGACCGCGTCGAGGAAGACCAGCCGGGGCAGATCCGGGTCGGTGTCGTCGTCCTCGTTGGCGGCGAAGGTCAGGTCGCGCACGTCGCCGAGCACGTCGACGAGGCCGCGCACGAGGGCGGTCGCGGGCGCGTCGGGCAGGACCACGGTGAGCGGGGCGGCCGGGTTGGCCAGCACCCGGTCGAGCAGCTCGTCGAAGACCGGGCCGGGGTCGGTGACGGGCTGGGCGTTGGCGGCGTCGGCGTGCTCGCGCAGGGTCGCGTACGGCACGGCGCCGAGGCGGCCGGGCGGGTAGGCGCCCGGGTCGTTGCGCCCGGCCCAGTGCGGCCAGTGCTCGAGGCCGAGGGCGAGCTGCACGGTGACGAGCTCGGCCGGGCCGATGAGGGCGTGCGCGATCGCGGCGCCGGGGCGGTTCTTGTCGTCGCGGGCCGGCACCTTGTGCAGGATCACGCCGTGGCCCTCGACGCGCAGGTAGGCCAGCGACGGGCGCTCGTTGCGGCCGGGGGCGCGGGTGATGCGCAGGGCCAGCCGCTCGTCCCACCACGCGACGGCGGACTCGGGCAGCGAGGTGGCGTCGGGGCCGACGCCGTCGTTGCCGGCGGCCGCCGACCGGGCCCGCCAGCGGAACACGATCTGTTCGATGCGTCCCGTTGCCTGTGTCATCGGACTCCTCAGTTCCCGAGGATGGAACGGTCTAGGACGCCGGTCATGGCGAACAGGGACAGCAGCGGGCGCAGGACCCGGCGGGGGCCGAAGCCGTCGGCCGGGAAGTGCCCGTCGACGGGGGCGACCCCGGCCGCGGAGGCGTAGTGCAGGCTCACGTCGCTGACCCGGTTGACCGGCGGCAGGAAGCGCTCGGCGCCGTTGGTGGCGAGGAACTCGTACACCTCCTCGCTCTCCTCGGCGACCGTGTGCAGCCGCGTGTTGTCGTCGCGGCCCAGCCAGCGGGCCACCTCGGGCCGGCGCGCGGCGAGCAGGTCGGACTTGGCAACCACCATCGCGGCCGGGATCGGCAGGAACTGGGTGCCGGACTCGCCCCGCACCTCGACCAGCCGGTCCATGACCGCGTTGAAGGCCGGGTCGCCGTAGACGGTCGCGGGCTCGCCGAGCGCGGCCGGCAGCGCCTTCTCCGGGTCGACCACGAAGATGAGCGCGTTGACGGCGGACAGGAACGACGTGTCGAGGAACCGGTCGCCGGAGCGGCGCCGGCGCAGCTGCTCGCCGGCCACGTCGAAGAACGCGACGGCGAAGTCGCGGCGGGCGTGGGCGCTGTACACCTTCGCCACATAGCTGAACGCGATCGGGCTGATCTGGGTCAGCGGCAGCTGCTCGCGCCGGTGGCAGAACGGCTCCACGTACCGGGTCATGTAGTTGTGCTCGATGGCCTCGTCGAGCCGCTCGACGCGCAGGCCGAGGTCGGCCAGCTCCAGGTTGTTGCGCAGCGCCTCGACCATCGCAGCCAGCAGCAGCGTCTTGCCGGCCGCGCGGTGCCCGACGAGGCCGATGACGATCGGGTCGCCGTAGTCGCCGTAGCGGTCGGGCAGGTAGTGCGTGGTGGCCATGCCGTCGCGCATGAGCGTGCAGGAGCGCTGGGCGCCCAGCCGCCGCTCGGCGAAGGCCTCCCTGGTCTCGTCGGCGCCGCGGGGGCGGAACGGCCGGTGCTGCTGGGTCTCCACGTCGACCTCGACCCGCTGCGCCTTGCTCCAGTGGATCCACTGCAGGCAGATCGGGCAGAGCACGCGGCCGAGCAGGCGGCTCGGGCTCGCGAGGTTCACTTGGACCCTCCCAGGTTCGTGGCGATCAGGATGATCAGCAGCAGGGGCACGCCCACGACGACGAGCGCGATGACGCCCATGATGATCCGGCTGCTCAACTCGTCGCGGCTGTACCACAGCACGTCGGCGAGGCCGCGGGCGAAGCGCCACGCGACCTGCTGGGGCGCCTCGCGCCGTTCGCGGTACTGCCGCTTCGCCGCCACCAGCCGCCGGAACTCGTCGCGGGCGGGGCTGAGCGGCACGGCGGCCCGGGCCACGGCGGGTGCGGCGACCGCCGGCGCGGGGGAGTACTGCTGCGGGATCTTGATCGTCGCCGTGGTGGCGTCGGACGGGTCCGAGCTCTGCCAGACCGGCTCGTAGCGGGCGTCCTCGACCCGCCGCAGCAGCTCGTGGGTGTCGGGGCGGTCCCGCGGGTCGTCGGCGAAGACGCCCTCGAGCAGCGCCGAGAGGGCCGAGCCGCCGCCCCGCCCGAGCTCCTCCCGCACGGCCGGGGCCGCGTCCGGCCCGCGCTGCAGGGCGATGCAGAACACGACCATCCCGGCCTGGTACACGTCGTGTGCCTCGGTCGCCAGCCGCAGCCCGTCCGGTCCCGGCGGCGGCTGCCACTGCGGGTCGAGGGCGGAGCGGGCCGGCTCGCCGACCGCGACCGTCTCGCCGAGGTTGACGAGCTGGGCGTGGATGCCGTCCCACAGCACGAACTCGGGCATGATCGCGCCGTGCGTGAGCCCCGCCTTGGCCAGGGTCTGGATCGCCAGCAGCAGGTCGCCGAAGATCGTCAGCAGTGTCTCGGGCAGCGGCGCGCCGGGCTGCCCGGCCACGGGGACGCCGCGGTACGTGCTGGTGACGTACGGCTCCGGCCCGCTCAGGTCCGACTCGACGACCCGGCACACCTGCGGCGGGTACGTGGTCCCGGGCAGCGCGTCGAGCTGCCGCCCGGCGTGGACCTCGGCGTGGACGAGCCGCTGGGCGTCGGCGTTGCGGGCGGTCCGGCGCAGCACGCGCTCGCCGGTGTCCGTCAGGCGGCCCCACTGCAGCTCGAACTGGTCCGTGAAGCGCCGGTCCGATTCGAACTCGATGTGCACCGTCATGTGGGCAGTCGCTCCCCGTCGTCGGCGTTGATGGCGAACAAGGTGTATCCGTTGTCGAGGTACAGCACCCCGCCGGCGACGACCGGCGCGCGGGTGACCACGATGTCCGGCGCGGACCAGCGCGGGGTGCCGTCATGGCGCGAGTAGGCGTGCAGCACACCGGCGTCGACCACGTAGACCAGTGTCCGGGTCGCGTGCACGCCCGGCCACACGGCGACGCCCGGCACCTTCCAGCGGATCTCGCCGTCGGGGCCGAGCGCGGTCAGCCCGCCCGGCTCCGCCACGAAGACCGCGCCCGGGACCGCGTGCGGCACCCCGTCGCCGGGCCGCCGCCAGCGCAGCGCCCCGTCGGCCGGGTCGAGGCCGAGCAGCTCGCCGCCCGCGGGCTGCACCACGATCTCGGCGGTGGCGGCGGGCGCGAGGCGGGGCGGCAGACCGGCGCGCCGGAACCGGGGCACCCCGTCGTGGACGCCGAGGCCGAGCAGCTCGTCGCCGGCCCGCACCAGCACCAGGTCCCCGGCGGCCGCCAGCGACCCGGCCGGCGTGGGCAGTTCGCCGTGCGACCAGCCGGTGCTGCCGTCGCCGCGCCGCTGCCGGATCATGCGCCCCTGCACGATCGCGACGCCGCCCGGCACCGGCACCGGATGGACCGCCGAGGCCGCGGTGCGCCACACCTCGGCGCCGGTTGCGGCATCGACGGCGAAGAGGTTGCGCTTGCCCGGGCCGAGCACGTGGACCTGCCCGTGCGCGTAGACCGGCTCGCCGTGCGCCGCGACCGGGAGCTGCCACCGCTGCGCCCCGGTGCGCAGGTCGAGCGCGACGGTGCTCGTCTGCGCGGGGCTGATCAGCGTGTCGCCGGCGAAGACGGGACGGTACCCGGGGGTCGTCGGCTCGGGGTGCCGCCAGCGCACGCTGCCGTCGGCGGCCTCGAGCGCGTGGATGCCGTCGTCGGCGCTCACCACGACGACGCCGCCGTGCGCCACGACCTCGCTGCGCGCCATGGCGTGACCGGCTCGCCACGGACGGTTCCGGCCCGGCCTGAGCAGCGCGCGTACGGCGGCCTGGCGGGCGTCGATCGCGGCCAGGACCGGCGCGGGCAGCCAGGGCCCGGCGGGCTCGGCGAGGCCGGCGGCGAGACGCTCGCGGACCTGCCGCGCCGTGGGCCGGTCCTCGGGCGCCGCCTCGAGGCATTTGCGCAGCGTCCAGGTCATGCCCGCGGGCACCCCGACCAGGTTGGGGGCGGAGTAGTGCACGGCGTAGAGGTATTCGGCCATGTTGCGGCCCTCGAAGGGCAGCCGCCCGGTCGCGGCGCGCACCAGCACCGCGGCGAGCGCGAACACGTCCGAGGCCGGCGTGCCCGCCTTGCCCGCGAACCGCTCGGGTGCGATATAGCCGACGGTACCGTGAAAATACTGCGACGCCGTGAGCCGGGCGGCATCGTCGGGCCGCGCGATCCCGAAGTCGATGATCCTGATCTGGTCGCGCAGGACGAGCACGTTGCTCGGCTTGAGGTCGCGGTGCACCACGCGCGCGTTGTGGATCGCGGCCAGCCCGCCGGCCAGCGCCGCGCCGAGCCGCCGGACGAGCTCCTCGGGCAGCGCCCCGGCGAGCTCCTCCACCTCCGCGAGGGTGATGCCGGGGAGGTACTCGGTCGCCAGCCACGGCGGCGCCCCGGCGGGATCGGCGTCGAGCAGCCGGGCGGTGTGCTCGGACTCGATCTTCGCGGCGAGCTCGACCTCGCGCCGGAACCGCTCGACGAGCTCGTCGTCGTAGCCGGCGCCGAGGTGCAGCGTCTTGACGGCGGCGGCCGCCCCGGCCGCGTCCCGGCCCAGGAAAACCTGGCCCATGCCGCCGGCACCGAGCCGCCCGAGCACCTGGTACGGCCCGAGGCGGCGCGGGTCCTCGCTCCGTAACGGGTCAACCACCGCAGCTCACGACGTCCATGGTGCCTGCCTGGCGCAACCCACCCCGGCCGCACCCAGCGTGACGGCGCCGCCACGGAACGGACCGTTCATCGAACCGATATGCCCGCTGCCGCCCTGAACCGCACCCGCCGCGAAGGTGAACCGGCGGTGTGGCGGCCCGCTACGGGTGGGCGATGGCGAAGCGCGTCAGCCATTCGGCGTCACGGGACTTGTCGCTGAAGGCGACGTGGCCGGGGCGGTGCTTCGCGCGGTACATGGCCTCGTCGGCGAGCTGGACGAGGCGCTCCGGGGCGATCGCCGTCTCCTGCGGGGACTCGACCACCGCCACGCCGATCGACGTCGCCACCGCGACCGTCTCGCCCGAGGACAGCGTGACCGGCTCGGCCACCGACTCCAGGATGCGCTCCAGCACCGGGGGGATGCGGTCCGCGGCGCCGATCATCTCCAGCAGGACCACGAACTCGTCGCCGCCGACCCGGGCCACGAAGTCGGTGCCGCGGACCGTGGCCGTCAGCCGGTGCGCGACCGCCACCAGCAGCTCGTCGCCCGCCGCGTGGCCGTAGCGGTCGTTCACCGGCTTGAAGCCGTTGAGGTCGAGGAACAGCACCGCCATCGGGCCGCCGCCGCGGTGGACCCGGCCCGCGGCGTCGTGGATGCGGTTGACCAGGCGGCGGCGGTTGGCCAGGCCGGTCAGGGCGTCGTGGGAGGCCGCGTGCTCCTGGAGGCGCTGCTCGGTGACGTCGCGGTTGACGTACACGAAGCCCGTCCCCAGGCCGTCGGGGCCGGTGAGCGTCGACACCGAGGACAGGACGGTCAGCGGGGCGCCGTCGAAGCGGCGTTCGCGCAGCTCGCCGCGCCACCGGCCGAAGGCCTCCAGATCCTCGAGGACCTGGCGGGGGCCGACCTCGACGCCGTCGTCCGTCGAGCACGTGGTGGCCAGCAGGGCGAAGAGGTCGCAGCCGATCGCCTCGCCGGCCGGGTAGCCGTACAGCCGCTCGGCGCCCGCGTTCCACGAGTCGATCACGTTGTCGGCGGTGCAGGAGATCACGGCGTCGGAGATGGCGTCGAGGAGGTGGGTCTGGCGCCGCGCGTCGTCGAGCAGGGCCAGCGCGGCGCCCAGGGCCCGGCCGTGCTCCAGGGCCGCCGAGGCCACGGCCGCGACGGCCCGCACGAACTCGGCCTCGTCGGGCGGCAGCTGCGCGTCGACGCAGACGGCGCCGACCGCGCGGCCGTGCAGCACGAGCGGCGCGGTGAAGACGCCGGACGCGCCCGGCTGCAGGGTCGCGGACACGGTGCGGTCCGGCAGCTCGGGGGCGAGCGCCGTCGTGAGGTACCGCAGCATGCGCTCCTCATCGGGTGCGGCGTCGAGCAGCCGCGCACCGATGCTCGCGACGACACCGAACCGGGACACGCATCTCCATCGGCACACGGCGGCCGGAGCTGAACCAATGTACGATGGCGCCATCATGGCGCCACGGGAGGGCCTCGCATGCCGACCACGTTCGACACGGCCGGGCCGGTCGCGGTGAAGGTCGTCCTCGACACCGGCCGGGTGCGGGTGGTCGCGACCGAGCGCCCCGACGCGGCCGTCGCCGTGCTACCGGCCGGGACGAGCGCGTCGGCGGTGAGCGCGGCCGAGCAGACGACGGTCGAGCACGCCGCGGGCGCCCTCACGGTGAAGGCCCCGCACCGGGCGATCCTGCGCCCGGGCGGCGGCATCGACGTGTTCCTCGAGGTGCCGGCCGGGTCGAGCCTGGAGGTGCAGACCGTCCGGGCCGACATCAGCGCGCAGGGGCGGCTGGGCGACTGCCGGTTCGGTACCGTCTCCGGACCGATCCATCTCGAGCACGTCGGCGCGCTGAAGGTCTCCACGTCCGGCTCCGACGTCGTGGCGGGCCGCGTCGACGGGGTCGCCGATGTGCAGGGGGCGACGTCGAGCGTGCGGCTGCAGGACTGCGCCGCGGACGTCGAGGTGGCCACCGCGAACGGGGGCATCACGATCGTGCGCGCGGCGGGCAGCGTGAGCGCGAAGACCGCCAACGGCTCCATCCGGGTCGGCGAGGTGTCCCGCGGGAAGGTCCTGCTGAGCACCGCGCGCGGGTCGATCGAGGTGGGCATCGCCGCCGGCACCGCCGCGCTCGTGGACGCCCGCTCGACGCTCGGCAGCGTGCACAACCTGATGGCGGTGCGCGGCGGCCCGGAGGGGTTCGCCGAGCGGGCCGAGATCCACGCGCGGACGTGGTACGGCCAGATCACCCTCCAGCGCGCCATGCCCTGAGGGCGCGTAATTCGATTGCCGCGGCGCCGCCCGGGCGCGAGACTCGGGGGCATGACGTACTGACGGACCACCCCAGCCCCTTCCTCCGTCCGTGCCGTCTCCTCGAAGGACCTCTCCTGTTGTCTGCCAGCGTTTCCCTGTTCGCGTCCGAACACAGCTGGATCGAGTCCGACGCCGTCGCGCAGTGCCACCAGGTCGCCGCGCTCGACGGCATGGTGCACGTGGCCGGGATGCCCGACCTGCACCCCGGCAAGGGCGCGCCGATCGGCGCCGCCATGCGCTCGTCCGTGCTGTACCCGTTCCTCGTCGGCTCCGACATCGGCTGCGGCATCGCCGTGTTCCCGATCGCGCTCAAGAAGCCGTCGCCGGAGCGGCTCGCGGCCCGCTTCCCGGACCTCGACGTGCCGCTCGCGCCCGACCCCGACGACCCCGCGTGGGCGTTCGCGTCGGGCGGGCGGCCGGTTCCCGCCGGGTACACCGAAAGCCTCGGCACCGTCGGCCGCGGCAACCACTTCGTCGAGCTCGCCCGCGTCCAGTCCATCGAGGACACCGCGCACGCGCAGCGGCTCGGCCTCGCCGCCGGCGACCTCGTGCTCATCGTGCACAGCGGGTCGCGCGGCCTCGGCGAGCGGATCCTGCGCGCGCACACCGAGGTGCACGGCGCCGGCCCCGCCGCCGACCCGCCCGCGTACCTCGCCGCGCACGACGACGCCGTGCGCTGGGGCTCGCTCAACCGGCGGCTGCTCGCGGCCCGCGTCGCGCTCGCGCTCGGCGCCGAGCCCACCGAGCCGGTCGTCGACCAGTGCCACAACCTCGTCGAGATCCGCGACGGGGACTACCTGCACCGCAAGGGCGCCGCGCCCGGCGACGGCCGCGACGTGCTCGTCGCCGGCACCCGCGGCACCCCGTCCTACCTGGTGGCCGCGCACGCCGGGGCCGGCGCGGGCTGGTCGGTCGCGCACGGCGCCGGGCGCAAGATGTCCCGCGCCGACGCCCTGCGCCGCGGCCGGGCCAAGCACACCGTCGAGGAGCTGCGCCGCACGCCGGTCGGGTCCTACGTGGTCTGCGGCGACCGGCAGCTGCTGTTCGAGGAGGCGCCGACCGCGTACAAGCGCATCGAGCAGGTGATCGCCGACCTCGTCACGCACGAGCTGGCCACGCCGGTCGCGGTGACGGTCCCCATCGTCACCTACAAGACCGCGGAGCCGGAGCCGGCTCGCCGGGACAAGCGGCGTTCCTGGACCAGATCATGACGGTGTACCTGATGTTGTCCGCCGGCCGCGGCCCGCTGGAGTGCTCGTGGGCCGTGGCCGAGCTGGCCGCGCGCCTGGAGTCCGACGCGGCCCGGCGGGCGGTGCGCGTGCGCCGCGCCGAGAGCGTGCCCGGCGAGCGGCCGGGCACGCTGCGCTCGGTGGTGCTGGAGCTGGACGGCCCCGCGGCGCAGGAATGCGCGGCGGCGTGGACGGGCACGCTGTGCTGGCAGGCGTCCAGCCCGTACCGGCCGAATCACGGGCGCAAGAACTGGTACGTGATCGCCCAGCGCTGCTCGCTCGACGCCCCGAGCACCGCGTTCGACGAGTCCGACGTGGACGTCGTGCCCTGCCGCACCGGGGGCCCCGGCGGCCAGCACCGCAACAAGGTCAGCACCGCGGTGCGGGCCACCCACCGCCCGACCGGCACCGTCGTCGTGGTCGACACCGAGCGCCAGTTCGGCCTGAACCGCCGCCTGGCCATGCGGCAGCTGCGCGAACGCCTCGAACGCGGCGACCGTGCCGCGGCCCGGGCCCTGACCACGGCCCGCTGGCACGTCCACGACGAGCTGATCCGCGGCGACCCGGTCCGCACCGAGCGCCCCTGAGCCGTTGGCGTGGAACGGGATGGAACGCCGTCAAGGGCATGAGACTCAAGACCGTCGTCCTGCGCACCCTGCTCGCGTCCGCGCTCGCCACCGGCGCCGCGGCCCTGATCGACGCGGGCCCGGCCCACGCCCGCCCGCTGCCGATCTCCGAGACCTGCCCGACCTGCGTCCGCAACCCCTAGGACGGCGGCTGGGCCGGGCCGTACCGGGTCACCATCCAGGCCAGGTCCAGCCACCGGTCGTGGTCGGGCGCGCCGGGACGGGGACGGCCCGCCCGCGCGGCCGCGACGCCCGCCGCCCAGCGCTCGTCGCCGCCCGGATAGCGGGCCCGCTGCCGCTCGCCGTAGGCGGCCACGAGGTCGGGGCGGCCGCGGCTGGCCAGCCACTCGACCACGCCGTCCGGGTTCACCGTGCTGTCCCCGGCGAACGAGCCGGCGATCGTCTCCGGGTCGCTCGCCTCGGCGAACCAGGGCAGCACCCCCTCGCGGATCTTCATCAGGCAGTCCGCCCGCGCGGCGGGGTCGAGCCATTCGAAGACCCCGTCGTGGAAGCTGCCGTAGATGTACCCGTTCGCGCGGCCGGACGCGTAGCCCATCGCGATCGCGCAGTAACGGTCGTCGCCGCCGCCCCGCCATGCCCGCAGCGCCGGGTCGCGCGCGGCGAGGTAGGCGACCGCGCTGACCGACTGCCCGGTCCGGTTGCAGGAGCTCGGGCTGAACGCGATCTCCTGGATCAGGCCGTCGCGCTCGCGCTGGAGCGCCTTCTGCCGGGGACGCCACGCGAAGCCCTCGGCGGCCAGGGCCGCGCCCAGCCACTCGCCGGCCTCCTGCAGGACGATGCGCGGGGCGGTCACTCCTCGTCGAACTCCTCGTCGCCGCCCTCGATGTCGAGCAGCCCGAGGTGGACGCCGTCGACGTGGCGCAGGTAGCTGCCGTACGGCGGGGCGAGTTCGTCGGACCACGTCACCGCCGTCGTCTCGCCCGGGCGCAGCAGCGGCTCGCCCAGCGGCGGGGCGGCCGCGGCCACCGCGGACCAGTCGAGCTCGAACGTCCCCCCGGAGCCGGGCGGCGTCGGCAGGCCGCCGGCGTCGATCGCGGCCAGCGCCGCGGCGGGGCCGGCGTGCAGCTCCAGGACGTGCGCGAAGACGCGCAGGGCGGTCATCGTCTCGTCGATGTCGCGGTGCACCCGGTTGAACAGGTCGCGCAGCTCGCCCCGGCGGCCGCCCGCGAGCAGCGCCGCCGCGGCCCGGTCCAGGCCCGGGTCGCCGGTGCGCAGCAGCGGGTGCAGGTCGGTGCCGGCGACGAGCTCACCGGCGCGCACGGTCCACAGGTGCAGGATCGCGCCGTACCACAGCACGAGGTACGCCAGATGCCCCACGTCGTAACGGTCCTCGAACCCGGCCCGGAGCCGGTCGACGGTCAGCGCGCCCCGCAGGTCGCCCTGGCGGGCCCCGCCCGGGCCGACGGAGAACTCCAGGACGTAGCAGCTCGCGCGCACGAGGTCCGGCTCGGGTTCCACGACGCTATTTGATCAGACCTAAACCCGGGGCGGGAGCGGCCGATGATGCGGACATCCGCTGCATTCAGATAGGACGGCACCGTGAACTCCTCGCCGATCGAGGTGAACGTCCGGCGTAACGCGTTCGCCGGGTGGGTCGCCGACAGGCCCGTGAACGTCAAGAACCTCATCGGCGTGAGCGTGGTGGCCCTGGTCGCCATCGGCGTCGGCGTGCTGTCCATCGTGAGCATGGGGCGCATCAACGACCGGCTCGAGAACCTGCAGTCCGAGCACCTGGAGAGCGTGGCGCAGCTGGTGGTGATCCGGCAGGGCGTCGCCGAGAACTACCGGGCACAGTCGCTGTTCGCCTGGGCGGCCTACGACCCGACGCTCGGCCCGCGGGCCCAGCAGGCCCGCAGCAACGGGGACGCGCTCATCGACAAGGCGCTGCAGACGTACCGGAAGCTGACCGCCTCGTCCGCGCCGCGCGCCGCGGCCGTGGACACGTTCGCGACCGCCTGGGCCGACTACGCGAACCTGCGCAACGTGGTGGTGTTCCAGGAGCAGCCCAAGGCCGGCACGACGGTCACGAGCGACGCGGCCGAGCGCAACACGCTGTGGCAGAGCCTCGAGGCGCAGATGAACGACTCCCTGGCGCAGCTGCAGCAGCTGGAGAACACGGAGGCGTCGAGCGAGGCGGCCGCGGCGCTGAACGCCTACCACACCTCGCGCAACTGGACGATCGGCTCGCTCGTCGCCGGGCTCGTCGTCGCCTTCGCGATCGTCGGGCTCATCGGCCGGCGCATGAACCGCCAGCTGCACTCGGTCTCCACGACGCTGCGGGCCGCGGCCGACGGCGATCTCACGAAGCGCGCCGACGTGCTCTCCCGCGACGAGCTCGGGGCCATGGCGGTGGCCGTGAACCAGGCGAATGAGGGCATCGGCCGTACCGTCGACACGCTCGCGACCGCCGCACGCACCCTGGGCGCGAGCACCCAGCGGCTCACCGGCGTCACCGCGCGCATCGGCGACAGCGCGCAGGCGGCCGCGTCCCGGGCCAACGTCGTCGCCGGCGACGCGGGCACCGTCTCGCACAACGTGCAGACCCTCGCCGCGGGCTCGCAGGAGATGGGCGCCTCGATCCGCGAGATCGCCCAGAACGCCAACGACGCCGCCCGGGTCGCCTCCGAGGCGGTGGGCGTGGCCGAGACGACCAACCAGACCGTGTCGAAGCTCGGCGACTCCAGCACCGAGATCGGCAACGTCGTCAAGGTGATCACCTCGATCGCCGAGCAGACGAACCTCCTCGCGCTCAACGCCACCATCGAGGCGGCCCGCGCGGGCGCGGCCGGCAAGGGCTTCGCGGTCGTCGCGAGCGAGGTGAAGGACCTGGCGCAGGAGACGGCCCGGGCGACCGAGGACATCTCCCGCCGGGTGGAGGCGATCCAGTCCGACACCGCCAACGCCGTCGACGCGATTGGCGAGATCAGCCGGATCATCGCGCGGATCAACGACTACCAGCTCACCATCGCCTCGGCGGTGGAGGAGCAGACGGCGACCACGGGCGAGATGAGCCGCAGCGTCGGCGACGCGGCGCACGGCGCGACGAACATCGCGGGCAACATCGCCGGCGTGGCCGAGGCGGCCCAGTCGACCACGTCGACACTGTCCGAAGTGGACCAGACGGTGGCCGAGCTGAACCGGGTCGCGAGCGATCTGCAGGCGGCGGTCGGCCGGTTCCGCGTCTGAGCCTCGGCCGGTTGGCACGCTCGCTCGTGCGGGCCTATGTTCCTGCTCCCACTTCCTATGGGGCAGGAGACTGCGATGGCGGCCGCACTGGAAACCGTACCGGATCATGCGTCGGGGCAGCGCGCGGGACGGGGGCGCGGGCCGGCCCGGGTCCTCGCCGCGATCGTCGCCGCCCTCACCATGGCCGCGCTCGGCGCCTGGCTGGGCTGGCGCGGCGCGCCGGCCCTCCCGTCCGACGCGGCGGCGGTCGAGCTCATCCAGCCCGCCGCGCCGGCCGCGCAGTTCGCCGTGACGGTCCGCCAGGAGGCGCCGTTCGCCTACGAGCACCCGGACGAGCCCCTGACCTGGCTCATCGGCAACGACGACTACAACGCCGGCTGGGTCGGGCTGACCGTCTCGGGCACCAATCCCGGCTCCCTGCGCGCCGGGCTCGAGGCGCAGGGCTGGCACACCAGTGACGACCCGTACCCTCCCACCGCCGGCGGCTTCGCCGCGAGCAAGGGGGAGTGGTCGCTGGAGGTCCGCCCCGGCGTGGCCCTCACCGTCGACCTGGCCCGCGCCGAGCCCGGCCGCGTCGGGCCGCTCACCGTGGCCGGCTACGTGCTGGGCCTCGCCGCCGGCGCGCTGCTGGCCCTCGGGGTGCGGCGCCTGGGGCTGGCCGCCCTGGTCGCGGGCCTGGTGCTGCTCCTGCCCGGCACCGTCCTCACGACCGGCGACCTGGTCTTCAACCGCACACTCCCGGCCGACGTCACGCCGCCCGCCCTGTGGGGCGACTATCTGTTCTTCGGCGTCCGCCTGCTCAGCACCGCCGGCGTGGTCCTGCTCGCCGCCGCGCTGCCCCTGGGCCGGCTGAGCGCCCGCCGCTGAGGGCTCCGCCGGCGTGCTGCTGCTCGCCGCCGCGCTGCCCCTGGGCCGGCTGAGCGCCCGCCGCTGAGGGCTCCGCCGGCGTGCTGCTGCTCGCCGCCGCGCTGCCCCTGGGCCGGCTGCGCGCCCGCCGCTGAGGGCTCCGCCGGCGTGCTGCTGCTCGCCGCCGCGCTGCCCCTGGGCCGGCTGCGCGCCCGCCGCTGAGGGCCCCGCCGGCCCGGGCTGTCACGAGAACGCCGGGGCAGCCGTCGGCCAGGGGCAGCGGGGCCTTCACCGTCACCCTCAGATGAGCTTCTGGGCCTCCCACATCGCCATCAGCAGACCGAGGCCGCGCGTGTCGCCCGCGGCCGCGAGCCGGTTCGGCACGTACGTGAACGTGGTCCGCGCGTCGAGGTCCGCGAGGGCGATCGACCCGCCGAGGCCGCCCCAGTAGAGCGTGTTCGGGTTCGGCATCAACCCGCCGACGGCGAAGCCGAGCCCGAACCGCAGCGGCATCGACAGCACCAGGTCGGTGCCCTCGACCTGGACCTCGAGCGCCCGGCGGGCCCCGGCCTCGGACAGCAGGCGCCGGCCCCCGGCCTCGCCGCCGCACGCGAGCACGGCGAGGACGTTGGCGACCGCCCGCGCGTTGCCGGTGCCGTTGCCGGCCGGGATCTCCGCCGCGCGCCACGCCCGGCTGTTGGCGTCGTCCACCCGGAGGTCGGGGACGGCGGCGTTGGCCTGCAACGGCGTCGGGTCGGCGAACGGCATCGTGCTGCCGCCGACGGGCGGGACGAGCTCGGCCACGCGGGGCTCCTCGGACTCGGGCAGCCCGATGTGGAAGTCGGCGTTCAGCGGTACCGCCACCTCTTCGCGAAACAGTGTGCCCAGCGAGCGCCCGGTGATCCGGCGGAGGACCTCGCCGACGAGGAAGCCCTGGGTGATCACGTGGTAGCCGCTGGCCGTGCCCGGCGCCCAGAAGGGCTCCTGCGCGGCGAGCAGCCCCGTCATCTTGTCCCAGTCGTAGAGGTCCTCGACGGTGACCGGCTCGGCCCAGCCGGACAGGCCGGATGAGTGGCTCAGCAGGTGCGCGACGGTGACCGCGTCCTTGCCGGCGGCCGCGAACTCGGGCCAGTACCGTGACACCGGCGCGGTCACGTCGAGCTCCCCGCGGTCGGCGACCAGCAGCGCCGTCAGCGCCGTCATGGTTTTCGTGACCGAGTACACGTTGAGGATGGTGTCCCGTTGCCACGGGCGCGTCCGGGCCGCGTCGGCGTGCCCGCCCCACAGATCGACCACCGTTTCGCCGTCGACGGTGATGCACACCGACGCGCCGACCTCGGCATCGCTCGCAAGACCCTGTTCGAACACCGCGCCAACGGGCGCGAACCGCTCATCCACGAACCCCTGCACGGTGCGGAGTATCCGGCGGCGGGCCGCGCCGCCGCCACCGAATATCACGCTCCGATGTTGTTGATCACTCTGGGCAACCCCTAGCCACGGGCCGCCGCCCTCAGCCGTCCGGTCCGCGCCGCCCACACGATCAGCACCAGCGCCGGGATCGTGATGACGACCAGCGTCACGACGCTCGCCTCCGGCCCGAACTCCCCGCCGGTGAGCCACTGCGGCCCGGAGAGCGTGGTCCGGAACAACGCGTGCGACGCGTCCTCGCCCGAGGAGTGCACCCCGAACACCCCGGCCTGGACCGTGTTCCAGGCGAAGTGGAACCCGATCGTGAGCCACAGCGACCGGGTGAAGAGGTACAGCACGCCGAAGAGCAGCCCGCCGGTGAGCACGATGCTCAGCACCGCCGGCACGGTGGCGTTGGCGTTGACGAGGTGCATCGCGCCGAACAGCAGCGACGAGACGGCCAGCGCCACCCAGCCGCCGAACCGCTCGGCCAGCATCCTCGTCAGCACGCCGCGGAACACGATCTCCTCGTTGACCGCGACGACCGCCATGACGCCGGCGGTGATCGCCAGGCTGCGGGCGGAGTCGCGGGTCTGCGAGTCCCAGCCGCCGAGCAGCCGGATGCCGAGCATGACGAGCCCGAACGCGGCGGCGCCGAGCAGGAGGCCGGGCAGCAGCCAGCGCGCCGCGTTCGCGGGGGACACCTCGCCGGCGCTCGGGCGGCGCTCGATCCAGCGGCTGAGCAGGGCGTAGCCGACTACGGCGGCGATCGCGCCCGTGAAGCCCGCGGAGACCGCCCATGTGAGGTCGTCGGCCCGCGCGGCGGTCACTCCCTCGGTGACCGCGAGGAGCACGAAGGTGCCGATGAGCATGAGCGGGAACCGCACTACAAACCTGGACATGACGAGCAAGATAGGGATCGATCCGGGCGAAAACGTCCCTCCGCCGGGGACATTCGGTGTGGCTCGCGCGGGGGACAACGGCGCGGTCACGCTTCGCAGCGAACGCCTCGGCCTGCTGTTTCTGTCTGCCACACCGCCGATGGCACACGCAGCCGCGCGTGGTCCAACGGCTCGCCCCCGCCGCGGGGTTGGCCACGGCCGGGCCTGGATGCGCGACTGCGCGAATGCGCGAATGCGCGGCTGACGGTGTTCGCGGTTGCGCGTGGCGAGCGGTTCGGCCGCGTGTCGGGTGACGACGGCTGTTCTGGATGCGCGACTGCGCGAATGCGCGGCCGATGGTGTTCGCGGTGCGCGTGGGACCTGAGCGCGGCCCGGTCATGCGTCGGGGCGGACAAGTCCGGTCTGGAACGCGTAGACGACAGCGTGCACACGGTCGCGGAGGTCGAGTTTCATGAGGATCCGGGAGACATACGTCTTCACGGTCTCCTGACTCAGCATCAGCTCGGCCGCGATCTCGGCGTTGCTCATCCCGCGCGCGATGAGCGTCAGCACCTCGGTCTCGCGCGGCGCGAGCGCGGCAGCCGGCCCGGGCGCGCCCTCGGCCGGCCGGATCCGCGAGCCGAAGTGCCCGATCAGCCGCCGAGTGACGGCGGGGGAGACGAGCGCTTCCCCGTTGGCGACCGTGCGTACCCCGGCGATCAACTCGGCCGGCTGCGCGTCTTTGAGCAGGAACCCGGCCGCACCCGCGCGCAGCGCCCGGTACACGTATTCGTCCAGATTGAACGTCGTGACCACGAGCACCTTGAGCGGTTCGGCGGCGTCGGGCCCCGCGAGTCGCCGGGTAGCTTCGATCCCGTCGAGTACGGGCATCCGGATGTCCATGAGCACGACATCGGGCCGCAGCTCCCGGGCGAGGCGGACGGCCTGCTCCCCGTCACCGGCGACCCCGGCGACGGCGAAACCGGGCTGGAGCCCGAAGATCGTGGCGTACGCGGTGCGAATCAACGCCTGATCATCACAGACAAGAATGCGCACCGGCGCGCCGCTCATTCGCGCACCCTCCCGCGCATCAACGTGCGTTTTCGTTTCGCTCACGCGCACACCACCCGTTCACTAGTCCAAGCCCACGCGCGCATCGCACCCGCTCAAATCCGCGCAGTTCGTCCGTTCGTCCGCTCGTTCGTCCGTGCGTGCGTGTGTCCGCTCGTCCGTGCGTCCGCTCGTCGGTGTTCACGCCCGCTCGGTCTCGTGCTGTTCCGTCGCTCGTCTGTATGTGAGTTGCGTTCGCTCATCGGCGCGCTGTCCGTTCGCTCATCCGCTGGGTGCTCATCGCCGCTCGCCCGCGTGCTGTCCATTCGTTCATTCGTGTGCTGTTCGTTCGCTCATCCGCGGGTGCGTATCGCTCGCCCGTCCCTGCGCTGCTCGTTCGCTCATTCGCGCGCGTTCTGTCTGCTCATACGCGCACGCCGGTGGGGATGGACGCGCGGATCAGGAAGCCGCCCGTGGGCGTTGGGCCGGCCTCGAAGTCGCCTCCGAACACGCTCACCCGTTCTCGGAGGCCGGCCAGGCCCCGACCCGTTCGCGTCGCCCCGGTGTCCACGACCGTGGAGCCGTCCGTGTGCACCTCCACGGCGACTCGATCGTCCGAGTGCGCGATTCGCACGCGAGTGGGCCGGCCGTGCGCATACTTCACCGCGTTCGTGAGCGATTCCTGCACGACCCGGTACACGGTGAGACCGACCCCGCCGCCGGTCGGGAGTGCGATGCCCTCCTCGTGCCAGTCGACGGGCTGGCCGAGTGTGCGCGTTCGCTCAACGAGGTCGGCGATCCGTCCGACGACCGGGCGGGTGCTCGGGTCGTCCTCGTCCGCGTCGAGTACGCGCAGCAGGTGCCGCAGCTCGACGAGGGCCTGCCGTCCGGTGCCGGCCACCGAAGCCAAGCTGTCGCCGATGAGTGCCAGACCGCCGTTGGTGAACGAGGGGCCGTCGTCCGCAAACGACCGGCCGCCGCTGGAGATCGCCGGACCGTCGTCGACGGGTGTTAGGCCGTTGGTGGCCGGTGCAGGCCCGCCGATGGCGATGGTCGGCCCGCTGCCGGTGAGTGGCACCGGGCCGTCGTCGGTGGGTGCCGGGCCGCTGGTGGCGAGCTCGGGGGCATCGTCGGTAAGGGTCGAGGCGTTGCCGGTCGGCGCCGGGCGGTCGTGCGTCAGGGGCGTGCTGATGTCGAGTGCCATCGCCGCCGCGTCGGCCTGCAGCACCATTGCGGTCACGTGGTGGGTCACGACGTCGTGCAGTTCGCGGGCGATCACCGCCCGTTCCGCCGCGGCCGCGAGGGCCATGCTGTCCCGGCGGTGCCGCTCCGCCGCGGCGCGCTGGTGGCGCATCCAGCGCCCGGCCAGCCAGAACGCGGCGAGCAGGGCGCCGAACTCCGCGTACTGCACGACGTTCTGCTCCGAGCCCATCCGGTGCAGGAGCACCGCCAGTCCGGTGTAGGCGACGGTCAGGACGACCGGCAGCACAGTGCGTCGGCGCGACTGGTGGGCGCCCAGGGCGTACAAGGCGAATGGAAATCCCAGCGTCGCCGCCGAGTGGGCGTAGCCGAGGCACTGGTAGAGGCCGAAGGGTACCGCCGTGAGCACGGCGCACGCGGCCGGCCACCGCCGCCGGATCGCCAGCGGGGCGCAGAGGGCGACGACCAGGAACCAGCCGAGCGCGTCCAGAGGGCGGTCGGGGAACTCCGGCAGGTCGGCGCCGATGCCCGACATGCCGGGCACGAGCGCCAGCACGAGCAGGCCGCCGGCGCCGACCGAGTCCGGCAGCCGTTCCCACCAACGGGTCATGGCCGGAGCATAGTCAGCCGCCGAGGTCCGAGATCCATCCCCGCGCCGGCGACTGCCGCGCCCGGGCAGCGACCGCACCGACGCCGGGCCGCGGCGACGCGATCCCGTCCGGGCCGCACGCGAAGCCCGGCGGGGCGGGGGCAGGCTCGTGCCTGACGCCGATGCCAGGCGCGACGGCAATGTCCGAACGGCCGATGGGGGCTGTCGCGGTATGGACCGGACGGTATGCATCCGGCCCTTGAACGTACATATTCAAATATGCGAATGTGCACGCCATGCTATCCAGACCCGCGGCGCTGACACTGATCGTGTCCGCCACGCTCCTGCTGGCCGGTGCCGGCCTGGCCATCCCGGCCGCCGCCGCGCCTCCCGTGACCCTCACCCCCGCACTCGCCGCGGCGCCCGACATCGCCGTCGCCAACGTGCAGGCCCACCTGACCCAGCTCGGCTCGATCGCGTCGAGCAACGGCGGCACCCGCCGCTCGGGCACCGCCGGCTACACCGCGTCGGTCGCCTACATCAAGGGCAAGCTGCAGGCCGCCGGCTACACGGTCGCCGAGCAGACGTGCACCAGCTGCACGTACCGTGCGAACAACCTCATCGCCGACTGGCCGGGCGGGCCGTCGGACCAGATCACCATGCTCGGCTCGCATCTCGACAGCGTGGCCGCCGGGCCGGGGATCAACGACAACGGCTCGGGCTCCGCGACGCTGCTGGAGAACGCGCTGGTCCTGGCGCAGCAGAACCCCACCATGAGCCGCCACGTCCGGTTCGCGTGGTGGGCCGGGGAGGAGCAGGGCCTGCAGGGCTCCGCGTTCTACGCCAACGCGCTGAGCACCACCCAGCGCGGCCAGATCAAGGCGTACTACAACTTCGACATGGTCGGCTCGCCCAACGGCGGCTACTTCATCAACCACATCACGTCGACGGCGGCCGCGCCGATGAAGGCGTACTGGGACTCGCTGGGCCTGCAGCCGGAGGAGAACACCGAGGGCGCCGGGCGCTCCGACGACTACTCCTTCGAGCGCGTGGGCATCCCGACGTCGGGCTACGCCGCGGGCGCCAGCGCCAGGAAGACCTCCGCGCAGGCGTCGAAGTGGGGCGGCACCGCTAACAGCGCCTACGACTCCTGCTACCACCAGGCCTGCGACACGACCGCCAACATCAGCGCCACCGTGCTCAACCGCGCCGCCGACGGGGTCGCGTCGACGATCTGGGCCGCCTCGGTGGGCGGCACCACGACGCCGCCGCCGACCGGCTGCACCGGGGCGCAGCTGCTGACCAACCCCGGCTTCGAGTCGGGCGCGACGGGCTGGACGGGCACCACGGGCGCGATCGGGCAGTGGTCCTCGCAGGGCCAGGCCGCGCACGGCGGGACCTACAGCGCGTGGCTGCTCGGGTACGGCTCGACGCACACCGAGAGCCTGTCGCAGTCGGTCACCATCCCCGCGGGCTGCTCGGCGACGCTGACGTTCTGGGTGCACGTCGACTCCGCGGAGACCACGACCACGACGGCCTACGACAAGCTGACCGTCACCGCGGGCTCCACGACCCTGGCCACCCTGTCGAACCTGAACAAGGCGACCGGGTACGCCCAGAAGTCCTACAGCCTGTCAGCCTTCGCGGGGCAGAGCGTCACGCTCAAGTTCACCGGCACAGAGGACTCCTCGCTGCAGACCTCGTTCGTCCTGGACGACGCCGCCGTGCAGATCAGCTGACCCCCGACCGGCGGGCGGGACCGGCCCCGGACCGGTCCCGCCCGTCTCCGGCTGATATCAAGGGCAGATGTCCTCCCTTGAGCAGATGCACGAGCGCTTCCCGCTGGTCGAGAGCCATGTCCGGCGGGTGTACGGCCTGAGGCTGCCCCGCCACCTCGCGGTCTTCGCCGCGTTCTGGGCGTCGCTGCCCGCCGGCGCCGCCGCGTGCCTCGGCGAGCGGCTCGGCCTGTCGCCGTGGGGGATCACCGACCTGTTCGCCGACGGCGGCCTCGACCGCGTCGCGCGCGACGGGCTCGACGAGCGGCTGCACTGCCGGTTCCGCCGCGACCCGGCCGAGTTCGTGACGGTCATGAGTGGCGACAGCGACGGGCTGCACTTCGGATTCTGGTACGACGACCCCGCCGAGCTCCCCTCGTTCATCGCCTTCAACTGGGCGCGCGACTCGGCCGAGACGTGGACGAACGGCGCCCCGACGCTGCTGGAACAGATCCGCATCCGCCTCGCCGCCGCGCGCCGTGACGTCGAGCTCGACGGACCCGAGCACTACGAGGGCCTGCCGCCGTTCGAGCCGCTGGAGGCGGCCCTGGACGCGTTCGCGGCCGCGGACGCCGAGGCGCGCGCCGCCGACGGGCCGCCGCGCTGGGCCGACCCCACCGGCCGCCCGGACGCCGCGATCACGATCGGCCCGGTCCTGCCGCCCGGCGCCGGCGACCCGCGCGTCGCCGAGGCCGCCGCCCGCCTCGACTCCTACCGCGACCCCTCGGCCGCCGCCCCGGTGATCGCGCAGGCCCGCGCCGAGCTCGCGGCCGGGCGCCCGGCCCTGGCCCTGATGGTCGGCGGCGAGCTGCACTGGCTGGACGCGGACGAATACCGGGCGGAGTCGACGGAGCTGCTCGCGGGCGCGTACCGGGCGCTGGGCCGCGACGCCCTGGCCGAGATCGTCGAGGTTCACCACGCCAACCGCGACCTGCGCTCGGTCGAGGTCCTCGTCGCGCGCTGAGAGGCCGGCGGAGTGGACGCGTTGGTCCGGCCCCCGAAGGCCCGCCCGGGTGACCGCATCGCGGTGCTGTCGCCGTCCTTCGCCGCACCCGGGCTCTTCCCGGCCGTGCACGAGCGGGCGATGCGCCGGCTCGCCGAGGTCACCGGGCTGGTGCCGGTGGAGTACCCGACCACGCGCCGGGCCGGCGCATCACCCGAGGACCGCGCGGCCGACGTCAACGCGGCGTTTGCGGACCCGTCGGTCCGCGCCATCATCGCGACCGTCGGCGGCGAGGACCAGATCACCGTCGTACCGCACCTCGACCCCGCCCTCGCCCGCGCCGACCCGAAGCCGTTCCTCGGCACGAGCGACAACACCAACCTGCACCACTGGCTGTGGGCCAACGGCATCGCGAGCTTCTACGGCGGCTCCACCCAGGTGCACCTGGGCCCCGGCCCGGCCGTCGACGACGTGCACGCCCGCTCGCTGCGCGCGGCCCTGCTCACCGGCGGGCGCCTGGAGATCACCGACCCGGGCTCGTCCGAGGACGTCGGCGTCGACTGGAACGATCCGCGGGCGCTGACGTCGTACGGCGACCGCGTCCCGACCGAACCCTGGAGCTGGCACGGCCCGGCGCGCACGGTGACCGGCCGCACCTGGGGCGGCTGCCTGGAGGTGATCGAGTGGGTGCTCACCGCGGGCCGGTTCCCGTTCCCGCCCACCGCCCTCGACGGCGGCGTCATGCTCCTGGAGACCTCCGAGGAGCTGCTCCCGGCCCGCAACGTGGCCTGGATCGTGCGCGCCCTCGGGGAGCGGGGCCTGCTGGCGGCGGTCTCGGCGGTACTGCTGGCCCGCCCGCCGGTCTCGGACTTCACCCGCCGCCCGGCGCCGGCCGAACGGGCGCGCCTGCGAGCCGCCCAGCGCGACGCGGTCCTGGCCGAGGTGACCCGCTACAACCCGGAGGCGGTCTTCGTGTCCGGCATCCCGTTCGGCCACACGAGGCCGCAATGGCTCCTCCCGCACGGCGGCGACGTCACGGTCGACGGTGCCGAGCGGCGCGTGTACGCCGACTTCGGTTAGGGCCGCGGCCCGTGCCGGAGTCCGTACGCCTTGACACCGGCCGAGCCTCGTCGCAGCCCCAGCACCACGAGGCGTCGGCCGACCGCCCGGCCGCCCGACTCACCCGCCGGGCGGCCCGAAGTCGAAGCCGGACCCGGTCACGCCGAGCTCCGCGCGGACCTCGGCGAGCAGTACCCGCATCCCGAACAGCGCCGCCTCGATCGCGGCGGAGCCGTCGGCACGCGGCGTGGCGGTCCATGCGAGGACGGGGTTGCCGTGGAGATCACCTCACCCCATTCAGGGACCACAGCCAAGCCGGCTACACCGGGCGGCTCGGCAACATCCAGGCCCTGTACCGCGACATCACCGCCCAGACCCTCGTCCGCGCCTTTGCTGACATGCTCACCTGCCGCCGCGGCATCTCCTCACCTGAGGCAGAAGGAGCCGCAGGTCAAACCAGCGCACCGGCCCAACCGAACGGGTCTGCTGTTACCGTGAATTGATGAGCGTCACCCGGGTATCGGATGCCGAACGTGAGGCCGTCGTCGCGCGGCTCAGCGCGGCTGCCGCGGAAGGCCGCCTCGAGTTCGCCGAATTCGAGGATCGAGCCTCCCTCGCCTACGCGTCGCGGACTGAGGCGGACCTGGCCCGGCTTGTCGCCGACCTGCCGCCACCCCAGTCCAGCGCGGTGGAGCTTCAGGCGTGGCTGGTGCCGGCGCTTTCCATAGTCGGCGGCTGGGCCTGGCTTCCACTGTTTCCGGGCTGGAATTGGGCTCCGGCAACCGGCCTGGCCGGTATGGCCTTGGGCGTTGCGGCCTGGCGCGCCTCCCGCCATTGGCCACACCGCCTGACCGCCCTCGTGGGTCTGGTCGGCGGGGTGATCGGCGTGGGTCTGATGATCGCCGGCGTGGCAATCATGCTGCACCACTGACGGAAGCTCGGCACCGACACCACGGCGACGACCGCGAGCACGCCGATGACCACGAGCCCGATCGGCCGCTCGACGGGACGCACCCACACGGTGGCGTACGCGTTCGCGAGCGTGTCGGTGGCGAGCACGGCCGCGCTGAGGTACACCCCGGCCGCCCGCCGGGCCTAGAGCAGGATCGCGGCGAGCGGGTTGAGCACGGTCAGCGCGGTGTAGTAGACGCGAGCCAGCAGCGCGACGACGAGCAGGCCGGCGACGAACGGCCTCACCGCCGGAGCCCGGCGAGGCGCCGGCGGGAGCGGCGGTCCCGGGTCGTGGACGCTCCGGCCCGCGAACGCAAGCGAACGTGACCGGGGTAACGACCGGGAAGAACCCGGAGTCCGTACGCCTTGTCACCAGTCGTGGCCCAGACCCTGACGACGACCCGATCCGGCGACCGCACGACACCCGGCGAACTGCTGCCCGCCTCGCGCCGGTTCCGGCTGGTGCTGCTGCTCGGATTCCTGACCGCCCTCGGGCCGCTCACCATCGACATGTACCTCCCGTCGCTGCCGACGATCACCAGCGACCTGCACGCGTCCGCCGCCGCGGTGCAGCTCACGCTCACCGGCACCCTCGCCGGGCTGGCGATCGGGCAGCTGATCGTCGGGCCGCTCTCCGACGCGCTCGGGCGGCGGCTGCCGCTGCTCGCCGGGATCGGCGTGCACGTGGTCGCGTCGGTGCTGTGCGTGTTCGCGCCCGACCTGGCCGTGCTCGGCACCCTGCGCGTGCTGCAGGGGCTCGGCGCCGCGGCCGCGTCCGTGGTCGCCATGGCCATCGTGCGCGACCTGTTCAACGGCCTCGCGGCGGCGCGGCTGCTGTCGCGGCTCATGCTCGTCGTCGGCGTCGCGCCGATCCTGGCCCCCACGGTCGGCGGCCTGGTCCTGAAGCTGACCCAGTGGCGGGGCGTGTTCGTGGTACTGGCCGTCGCCGGCCTCGCGATCCTCGCCGCCACGGCGTTCGCGCTGCCCGAGACCCTCCCGCGGGAGCGCCGGCGCGGCGGCGGGATCGCCGGCACCGTGCGCGACTACGGGCGGCTGTTCGCCGACCGCGTGTACGTCGGGCTGATCGTCGTCGCCGGGCTGTCGATGGCGGCGCTGATCGCGTACGTGGGCGGGTCGAGCTTCGTGTTCCAGGACCAGTACGGCATGAGCGAGCAGCAGTTCGCGCTCGTCTTCGCGGGCGGGGCCGTCGGCCTCATCGCCGCGACCCAGCTCAACGTGCGGCTGCTGCGCCGCTGGTCGCCCCAGCGGATCCTCGCCGCCGCGCTCCTCATCGGCGTCGCGTCCGGAGCCGTGCTGCTCGCGCTCGCCGCGACCGGCGCGGGCGGGCTGTTCGGCGTGCTCGTGCCGCTGTGGGCGGTGCTCGCGATGGTCGGCCTGGCCATGCCCAACGCGCCCGCCCTGGCGCTGTCCCGCCACGGCGAGGCGGCCGGCACCGCCGCCGCGCTGCTCGGCGCCGTCCAGTTCGGTGTCGGCGCGACGGCCGCCCCGCTGGTCGGCGTCCTGGGCGCGGACTCCCGCGCCATGGCCGTCGTGGTCTTCGGCGGCATGACGGCGGCGGTGCTGGTGCTGTGGCTGGTGGTACGGCCCGACCTCCGAGCAGAGCACGAGCACTAGCACCCTGGGTCAGGCGTACGGGTTGGAAGGGCCGAAGAGCATGGTGACGCGCTCGTGTTGCCGGGTGAACTCGTCCGGCCGGCGGCCGCGCTGTTTCCACAGGACGGCGAGCCATCGCAGGGCGCACGTGCGCTGGTTGGCCGCGAAACGCCCGCGGTTGACGTCGGTGACGCCGAGTTCGGGCAGTACCTGCACCAACACGGAGTCAGGAACGTCACGGGCGCTGATGTGCTCGATTTGATCGGCGGCGTCGAACGCCCGGTTGCTGCATCCGGCGTATTCGAAGTCGACGCAGGCGGCTCCGTCGCGGGTCTGGAGCCAGTTGAGGAGGTTCGCGTCCCCGCGGGACAGGACCGGCTCGTCGTGCTCGATGACTAGGTCGGCGTCGTTGTTGCCGTGCCATGCGGCGAGTAGTTCCCGCATGGCCGGTGCCAGTGGGTCGTCCGCCTGTTGGTCGAGCAGATCGGGCCATGTCCGGGTCAACCGAACCAGATAGTGTTCGCCGCTGTCGATGCGAGGTAGCGCGGCCATGAGCCCGGACAGGGGGACCGCTTGCAGTCGCCGCGTCGTGCATGCGAGGCCGCGCAGCGCGTGCAGTTGGTCGTCGGCCTCGATCAAGCAGTATCCGTGCAGAAGCGTCATCCCGATGGCGGGTTCGGCCTCGGCCGGGTCCAGCCACAGCGGGGTCGGGACCGTCCGGAGGCGCTGCGGCTCGAGGAGGTTCAGTGCCGCCCACTCGCGCTCGGCGCGGCGCCGGTCCGTCTTCGTGAAGAACTTGATCACGGTTTCGTCGCCGCCCGGCGATGTCCAGCGATACAGATCATGCTGCATGCCCTCGGCGAGCGGGCTCACGCCCAGCTCGGCCAGAGACTCGCCGAGGGCGTCGCCGCCACTCGCGCGAGCCCGCCGGAGCGCGGCGAGCAGGTCCTTGGGGGCATCGCGGGAAGGTGCAGCCATGGTGCCTTCGGCTCGGAGGTGATGGGGAGCTGACGGACCGACCGTCGTAGCTCGCGGTGCTGTGCTCGTGTAACGCCGCGGACGTTCACCCACGATGGAGCAGACGATGCGCCATGCGAACCGCACGATCATGGTGGTGGGCGGCTCGATGACTGGGATCAGGGCCGCTCGGGGCGCTGTAGCACTGTGGCTTGCACGGAGTACGAAGGGGCATCGCCGCTGACGACACGGTACATGACCTGCTGGATCTGCCGGTCGTCGGCGAACAGCGCAACACGGCCGAATTCGCCAAGATGTGACAGATCAAGATTCGGGGAGACCCGCCTGCCTTGCAACACATCAGCGATGCCACCGAGGAAGTTCGTCCCATCGCCAGGCGGGCGCGGCATCGGCGACCGGACCGTCACATCGAGCCCGATGTCTTCGGTCGCTGTCGTCCAACCCGGCCTCCGACACCGCGGCAGCCGCCGCAGCAAGCAGGCGCTCTACGCGCTCACGTTGTGGATGCCGGGCCGCGAACAGCTAGGTCGCCTCGTTCTTGACCGGCGGCCAGCCTGCCACGTCGAAGCCGATCGCGGTCACCCGGCCAATCGCCGGCCGCGCGCGTTCGGCCTTCCAGATGGCGCGGTCCACCATCCACGGCGTCACTGGCCGACGGAGGCGCACGGTCAGCTCCTTGGCCGCGCGTTCCAGGACAGTACGGGGCCTCGGCAACGGTTACTTCGCAGCCGCGCCGGGCCAGCCACCGCAGGACCATCCGATCCGGCTTGCTGATCTGGTCGGAGCCGCACAACATCCACAGATAACCCCGCCTCACGCCGTATTGGCCGTCGCCCGGAACAGCGGCCAGCGCTTGGTCGACCTCGTCCCAACGCTCTTTGTCGCTCATCAGGCTGTCCGCGGCGGCCAGGTCGGATCACCCCGTGGTTGATGAGCACCTCCGCGTAACGCCACACGGCGTCTGCCTTCGTGATTCCGCCCCTGGTGGAGGTGAGCTGGCCATTCGTATCCAACCGCAGCGCTGTGGCGGTCGGATAACGCTCAAGCAGCGTCGGCAATGGCAGTGGGTCCGCTGGCAGAGGCTGGGAAGCATCGAGAAGCGGATGAGCGTCACCGTTACGTTCGGCTATGCGCCGGACGAGCGGCACCACGACCTGGTGGTAGCTGGCGGCGATCGACCAGACCGCATCGATCACGCAGTACGAGAGGCTTCCCCACCGCTCCTTGCGAGGTTCGAGAGCCATCCCGGTCAGGGTGTCCACCACGTCGAACGACATGCCGCGCAGATTGCCTGAACGCCAACCCGGACAACATCGCCCGACCAGTCGGTCTTCGCGCCTGCATCGCCCGCCACCCGCATACCCGCAGATCAGACACCCGGTGGAGCGGACGCTGCGCCATGTAATCGCGCAATCATGGTGCTGGCGCGGCCGACCTCCGCCAAGTTGGCATTCGTAGTGCGATATAGCCGCTCTTGACTTGCGCCGACCTGACCAGCTGTGGCGGACAACGGCGTGGTTCGCAAGCGACGCATGCACCGCTTCACAGCCGTCGACCAACGCCGCCATGAGCAAAGATGACCGCGTTTATGATAAACCAAGGGGAAGGGCGGTGGGTTCATCGTAAAAGTTGACAATACGCACATCAGTACACCTCAAGGAGTCGGCTTCAAAGAACGAGACCGTGGCGATTGAGACGTTTCCCTGCAATTCAACTGTCCGCTGCTCGTAGGTGCCGTCAACGCTGTTGGCAAACCAAGTCGGCACGACCACCTCCCGATCCTGCCCGACGTCGCTGGTAACGAACGATTCCCCGATTAATGTGGCCGTCCCGGAAATGAGACACATGACACCAATCCGGCCGTCGCCGGCTGTGAACACTGTCCACGACTCGGCTGACAACGGATACGGATGCTCATCGTCTGGATGTGCTGGCAGGTCAACGTTGAATCGATCGATCATGAGAGTACCGTCGACCGCACCTGAGTACGAGATAGCTGTACTCGCGCACGGTAAAGGCTGCCATTTGGCCCTTGCGCTCTCGATCTTCTCCAGCCATCCGGTCCACAACTCTGGCCGGCTCCTTAACGCCTGGAAAAGAGTGCGGTTATTCCAGTGCTCGGGGTCAAAGCCAGACAATTTCCTGAGCAGTGCGTTGATGTCGGTGCAAACGAAGGCGGCGTCTCGCCGTTCGCTCGTCAGGCGGTGCACTAGGTCGGGGTGAACCAACGACCAGACTGCATTCGGCCGCCTAGACGATGCGAAGTCGCTTGTGTTCGCTGTCGCCAGAATCACGGCGTCCGCGTCAATCCTGGCGGCGAATTCGAGCCCCGTCTGCCAGATCACGTAGTCGGCAAAACCTCCGCCCTTCTCATTGAAAGGCTTGTGCCCGTTCGAAACGAGATTGACAATTTCGTCCAGGTCTGCCGCGCCGGCCTTGCCGATCGCGAAATCAAATGCGCGCTGGGCCGAATGCACTGCCGAATCATGCCAGTACTGCACGCCGGAAATCACGTGTTCCGGTTGACCGGAGCCGTAGTAGACGTCGCTTATTGTTGCGTCAACGAAAACGGACAACCCCATCAAGCGTTGAGGATCGCGCCTGATGTCGCGGAACCGTAGAAATTTTCGCATGTTCGCCACATGCTCTCGTGCTTCCTGCTGCGCATGCTTGGCGTGCTCGGTCAAAGTTGCTTCAGGGACGACAACGCTGACATTCGGCAGCAAGCCGAGAGAAAGCAGGCTTAGTGTAGGTGCCCGGGTCAGGAAGTGGTCATTAAAGATCTTGCTCGTGTCGACAACCACGACAATGTTCTTCTTGTCGTCCAGGCGGGGCTCAAACTCCGCCATATCAGGCATCGCGACGTGCATCAATCTGGCGTGAAAGCATGCTCAAAGACGCTACTTGAGTACCCCCGGGGTTTGCAACAAAATAGACCCATGTTCCACAGGATCGCGGGGTGTCACCCGGATCGTTCGGGGTTCTGGGTGCCGCTGGGCACGCTGGTTCGCGTAATGCCGCACATGGTGGGTCGTCAGGAATTAACCCCCAAACCCCTCGATCCAGAAGGAGGGGGAGGCACCTCGATGGCCGGGGGCGCGGAGAGCGGACGTGTTGCGCAGCCGAATGCTGAGCCACTTTCATCGTGACGCCGCAGGTCGTCGATGGTGTGACCTGCGGGGATCGACGTAGCGGGAGACTCCCGGTGAGACAGCTGTCGACCAAGACTCGATGCCCCAACCGAGAGCCTCATTGCTGTCCTTCCTGTCACGATCACGCTGCCCACCCACACCCTCAACCACCTCGCGACCTGAACCGTCCGGAACGCCACCAGCGTCGAAGGCGATGGCGGCGCCTCGAGGGACAACAAGCGCTGCTGGTCTTGGCGCACCTGCGCAACGGCGACACGTGTACCCGGCTGGTCGCCGCTTCGCCATCGCCACTAGTACCGCCTACCTGCTCGCCGCCCACGCCAACGACGTCACCGCCGCCGCTCGCCGCGCAGCCCGACTGGCGCGCCGTCCAAGCGCCATCGCTCTAGACCCGGCTCCGCTGTGCCAGCGTGCCGTCAACGGATTCCACGTCCGCGTTCGTGGCATCGGTGGACGCTCAGTTGCAACCCTCAAGACCTGCAAGATCCTGACCAAGCTGCGCTGCTGTCTATGACGCGCAAGCATGATCGTCCAGAGCATTCTGGTCCTGCAACTGGTTGAGGCGCAGCACCACCGGTCGAGCGTCATGGCGGTGGTTCCTCCTCGTAGATGTCCAGCTACAAGTCCCCAGGCAGATCGAGCAGGCGCTGCATCGTGGTCCGGTCCAACTCTGCCGCGTGCTCGGTTGCATAGGAGCCGAGGTAACACAGCCAGTTCGCCTCGTATCCCGCGCCCACCAGTTCCCAGAGCTGATCCGCCACCGGCTCAAGGATGTCCAGCAGCCGACGCGACTGCGCGGCGAGTTCGACGTCGTCCTCGCGATCTGGTCCGGGCCGTCGCTCCCGCCAGGCACCGCTCGGCGCTGCGCGCCGACGCTGTCAGCTCCGCGGGTGGGCCCGCTGATCTCCTGTCAGCCCGACGGTGCCGGAAACTCCGGCACCGTCCCGCCCGCGTTCAGACGGTGATGACGACCTTGGCGCGGGCGTGGTCGATCTCCAGGTAGCGCACCGCCTCTGCCGCTCGGGCCAAGGGGAAGGTGCGGTCGACGACGGGGGTGATGTCGCCCGACTCCAGGTACCCGCGCAGCGTGGCCAGGCCCTCCGGGCTCGGGGGTACGTTCGGCATCGGGTGCACGCGCTTGTCGCCGAAGCGGGCGGACAGCTGGGCGCGGATCACCAGGGCCATGGGGCCGAAGACGCGCGGGCGGCCGCCGGCCGAGGTGCCGCCGCCCGCGGTCACCAGGCGGCCGCCCGGGGCCAGGGGGCGCAGCAGGTTGCTCAGGGTGTGGTTGGCGACGAGGTCGAGGATGACGTCGTAGCGCTGGGCCGCGCGCGTGAAGTCCTCGCGCGTGTAGTCGATCGCCTCGTCGGCGCCCAGTTCCGTCACGAGGCCGAGGTTGCGGGTGCTGCAGACGCCGGTGACGTGAGCGCCGAAGGCCTTGGCGAGCTGGACGGCGAAGGTGCCGACGCCGCCCGAGGCGCCGTTGATGAGCACCGTCTCGCCCGGGCGGACCGCGGCGATGTCCCGGAGGGCGACCAGGGCCGTGGTGCCGGCGAGCGGTACCGCCGCCGCCTGCTCGAACGTGAGACCGGCCGGTTTGCGCTCGAGGCAGCCGACGGGGACCCGGGCCAGCTCGGCGAAGGCGCCGTCGTCCTCGCGCAGGTCGCCGTAGACCTCGTCGCCCGGCTCGAAGCGCGTCACGCCCGGGCCGACGGCCTCGACCACGCCCGCGAAGTCGCTGCCGCGGACCGCGCGCCGCGGGCCGCGCGGGCCGAAGTGGGACGGCATCATGACGCGGGCCAGGTAGGGGTCGCCGCGCATGACGTGCCAGTCGCGGGCGTTGACCGCCGCGGCCCGCACCCGGACGAGGACCTCGCCCTCGCCGGGCACGGGCGCGTCGATGTCGATGAGCCGCAGCTCCTCCGCGGAGCCGTACCGTTGCTGCACAATCGCCTTCATGCCATCGATGGTGGCCGTGCGGGCCGCGGCGCTCATCGGCACATGGGCCTCGGCTTTCCCGTACTTTCGGCGGCGCCCGGTACGAGCTCGCGACCGCCACACGGGCACGGCCGAGCACCCGCGGGCCTCGTCGCGAAGCCCGGCGTCCGTGCGGTGCGGGGAGTGGCGCGTCGAGCGTCCGTGCGGTGCGGTGCTGCCCTCAGGTGCGGCGGAGCGTTCCGAGTGGCCTGGAACAGCGCGGGTCTCAGGCGCGGGGGAGGACCGCGGTGACCATCCAGCCGCGGGTCGGGGCCGGGCCCGCCGAGCACGTGCCGCCCACCAGACCGGCCCGCTCCGCCATGCCCACCAGACCGAAGCCGGCCGGTGCGGGCGCGCGGCCCGCGGGGGCGTCGCCGTCGTCGGTGACCCGCAGCCGCACGGCGGCGTCGTCGGCCTCCACGTGCACCTCGATGCGCGTCGCGTTGCGGGCGTGACGGCGGGCGTTGGTCACCGACTCCTGGGCGAGGCGGAACAGGGCCGTGCCGATCGGCGCCGGCAGGTCGTCGAGGTCGCCGGTGACCGCCACGTCGACGGCGGGGCCCGCGCGGTGGGCGCCGGCGAGGCCGTGCAGGTCGGCCAGGCCCGGCGTGGGGGCCAGGTCGGCGGGCTCGTCGGTGCGCAGGACCCGCACGATGCCGCGCATCTCGGCCAGGGCGCGGGTCGCCTCGGCCTCGATGAGGCGCAGCGCGTCGGTGGCGGCGTCGGGGTTGAACGGGGCCGTGGCCAGGCCGGCCTGGGCGCGGATGACCATCGCCGAGACGTGGTGGGCGACGGTGTCGTGCAGGTCGCGGGCGAGCCGCTCGCGCTCGAGGAGCTTCACCTGGTCCAGTTCGCGGTGGCGGGCGCGCGCGCGATACCGCACCGCGGCCCCCAGCGCCGTCACGGCGAACAGCATGCCGACGCCGCCGAGGGTGTCGTTCGGCCCCGAATGACCAGCGAGCAGCCCGACCGTCAGCTTCGCGAGGATGATCGCGGTGCCCAGGATCGTCTGGCGGCCCGAGCCCCAGCGGGTCAGGGCGTAGCCGAGCAGGAGCACGAACACGAAGGCGTTCAGCCCCAGGTCGAGCCCGATGACGAAGGGTGCGATCCCGCAGGCGCCGAACGCGATCGCCACCGCCGCCAGGGGCCGGGTGCGGCGGATCAGCAGCGTCGGCAGCACCGCGAGGCCGACGGCGCCCGCGAACCAGCGGAAGGGCAACTCGGGCCGCAGCAGCACCTCGAGCACCATCGCGACCGCGAACCCGGCGAACAGCACCCAGTCCCGCCACACCCGTGCGGGGGCGTCGGCCGGGCCGGCCTCGTCCCAGAAAGAGCGCAGTCGAGCGAGCATCTTGCTCATGGTATGGGCGGGACCCGCGGGGCGGATCGGACCAAAGTACGACTTCCCCGGACGCCGGTTTTGTCCGCTGTACCGCACGACCGCCCGATTACCGCGCAACGTACGCATCCGTCCTCGCCGTTCTGTGGCCTTTGACCCGCTTTGGTCGTATTAACTGGTACGCGTGGGGGGCTACCACCTGGGGATCGACTTCGGCACCGCACGCACCACCGCGGTGCTGGCCAGGCCGGACGGACGGCGCGAGCTGCTGCTGCTCGAGCCGTCCGCGGTGTGCCTGGACAACGCGCCCCACTTCGTGGCCGGCAGCGCCGCCTGGGCGGCCGGCGAGGCGAACCCGGACCGCTTCGAGCCGTTCCCGCGCCGCACCATCGACAAGGGCTCCGTCGTGCTCGGCGGCGTCGAGTGCCCGGTCCGCAGCCTCTTCGCGGCCGTGCTCACGCACATCGCGGCCGTCGCGCGCAAGGTCGTCGGCGGCCCGGTCGCGAGCGTGGCGATCACGCACCCGGCGCACTGGCACCGGCCCCAGACGCAGGTGCTGGAGAAGGCGGCGGCGCTGGTCGGCCTGCGGCCGCTGCGGCTGGTGCCGGAGCCGGCCGCCGCGGCCCTGCACGCGGACGAGCTCGGGTTGCTGGCGTTGCCGGACGGTACCGCGGCCGTGGTTCTGGACCTCGGCGCGGGATCCGCCGACGCCGCCGTCGTCCAGCGCACCGGCCGGAGCGTGTCCGTGCTCTCCTCGGCCACCGTCCCGGAGGCGGGCGGCCTGGCCCTCGACGCCGCGATCCTCACCCACCTCGGCTCGACCTTCGCCCGGCGCAAGGTGTGGCGCTGGAAGCCCGACCGCGCGCTGCTGGAGGGCGCGCGCGAGGGCCGCGAGGAGCTGAGCGCGATCAAGGCGGCCACGATCCCGGTACCGTGGTCCGCCTCCGGCACGCCCCTCACCCGCACCGAGTTCGAGAACCTGGCCCGGCCCGCGTTCGAGCGCGCCATGCACGCCGCGGCGTCCCTGGTCGCGGCGGCCGGGGTGCCGGAGCTGGCCGGCGTGCTGCTCACCGGCGGCCTCGCGCACACCCCGCTCGTGACCGAGATGCTGGTCGAGACGCTGGGGGTGCTGCCGGTACACCTCGACGGCCCCGTCCTCGCCGAGGGCGCCCTGCTCGCCGAGCCCTCGCCGGTCCCGCGCCGCCCGCGCCCGGCCCCGCCCGCGGCGGCCCCGGCCTCGGCGCCCCCGGCTCCCGCGGGCGGCCCTCGTGTGGACCCGAACGAGATCTGGGCCGCGCTGCGGCAGCAGCCCGACGACCGCCGTGCCCCGCGTCCCGCCGCGCCGCCGGCCGGCCCGGTCGGCCGGGTGTGGGCGGCCTCGGCTCAGGCGGGCGCGCAGGCCGCGTCCGACTGGGCGGCCGCCGCGCCCGCCAGTCCCCCCGAGGACCCTTGGGCGGCCCTGAAGCGGGAGAGCGCCGCGGGCGCGCCCCCGTCGGCGCCGTGGCGCACCGGCGCGGCCTCGGCTCCCCGCAAGACGGGCCGCATGCTCTACGACGCCCGCGCCGCCGCGACCCCCGCGCCCGCCGCGGTGGAGCCGCCGCCGGTCGCGCCGGCTCCGGCGGTCGCCGCCGCCCCGCCCGAGCCGGTCGCCGCCAAGCCCAAGCAGCTGGAGCCCTGGGAGATCCGGGCCGAGCTGTGGGCGCTGGAGCAGGACAAGCCCTGGCGGTTCGAGAAGGAGCTCAAGGCCATCCGGGCCGAGTGCCGGACGGCGGAGATCGAGGCCCGCACGGTCCGGGCCGACCTCGTCTCCATCGCCAACGAGGTCATGCAGCTGCGCAGCGAGATGGACCTGGCCGACACGGACCTGAACGCGGCGGGGATCGGGCTGCGGGCGGCCGGTGCGGAGCTGGACGTCTTCGAGGCCGAGCTCGACCTGATGGTGACGAAGTTCCGGACCCTGCGCGAGTCGGAGGAGGCGGCCGCCCCGCCCACGCTGCCGACGCCCGAGCCAGAGCCGGAGCCAGAGCCAGAGCCGGAACCCGAGCCCGAACCGGAGCCGGAAGTCGAGGAGGCCGCGGAAGAGGAGGCGGAGGAAGAAGAGGAAGAGGAAGAGGCGTCCGAGTTCGTGCCGTGGGCGTCCGTCTCCGGCAGCGAGGCGGTGGAGGAGCCCGACCTCCTGGCCACCCTGCGCGCCATCAGCGACCCCCAGGAACCGGGCACGGAGGACGAGGACGAGGACGAGGACGACGAGCAGCCCGAGGAAGCCCGTCCAGTGGCCGAGCGCGCGGACGACGGCCCCGTCGCCGCCGGCGCGACCACGAAGGTCGAGGCCGAGGCGGACGTCGAGGACTTCGGGGCGCTCGTACGGGTGGTCCGCCGCTACATGCAGTCGGCCCGCCGCGGCGACCTCGCCGACCCGATGGACGGCGACGACGGCGGGGACCCCGACGCCGAGCCGCCGCTGTCCGACGTCGCCGTCTCGCCCGCGCCGCGCTTCCCCGCGCCGAAGCTCACCCTCGCCGACCGGCCGCGCAAAAAGGCCCGCACGCGAGCGTTCCACTGGCGCTGGGCCACGTCACAGTCGCAGGCCAAGCCCGGGACGACACGGCCCCGGGCGCATCGGCGGCGGCGGCTGAGCCCGCCGGTCAGCGCCGCGCTCACGCTGTTCGTGGCGCTGGTCGCGCTCGGCTCCGGCACCGTCGTCGCCCTGAACATGACCGGCTCCCTGCCGGAGCGGCGGTTCCAGGTGGGGGAGTGCGTGGCCCAGACCGCCGACCGCGCGACGGTCGTCGACTGCGACGCCCGCGGCGCTTTCGAGATCACCAAGCAGATCCCGAAGGCCGAGCGCTGCCCGGACGTGAACCAGCCCTTCGTCATCAAGGACGACGCCCTGTTCTGCCTGGTGCCGGTCGGCCGCCGGTAGGCCGGCTAGGGGACGGTCCGCTCGATCGCCGCCGGCCCGAGCTCGTCGAGCTCGGCCTGCGCCCGGCGCACGTTGCCCGGCGTCGGGTCGCGCCCGTCGGCCGCGGCCAGATCCTCCGCCGTCCACTCCTGGTCCGCCCCGGTGCGGGCGGCGTGCTGCCCGGACGCGTCGACCGTACGCGCCGCGGCCGGATTTCCCGAGATGATCGGTGTGTTGTCGTCCATGCCCAGGCAGTACCCGCCCGAGCCGGTGCTAAGCGCTGCGGCCGGAGTACCATCGCAGCGCACCGCATCGATGACGTTCGGTAACCGAGGGTGAGGGCGATGACCGACCGCGAGCCGGAGGAGCCGTCGCCGTGGGCCCGGCCGGCCGAGCCGTCGCCGTTCGACGCGCCCTCGCCGTGGTCCTCCCCGCCCCGGTGGGCCGAGCCCGAAGCGGCGCCGATTTCGCCGGCCCCGGACGTCCCGCCGACCCTGGACGCCCCGGAGGTCGCGGACATCCCAGAGGACCCGGACGTCCCGGCGACTCCGGTAAGGGCGAGGCGACGGCCGGCCGCGCTCATCGCCGCCGGGGTGGTGCTCGCCGTCGCGGTCGCGGCGGTCGCCGGGTTCGTCGTGCTGCGGCCGTCCGGGAGCAGGTCCGCCTCCGACGCGATCGCGGGTGCGGTCGCGGCCATCGCGGCATCGGGCGGTACGACGGCGGCATTGACCTTCGGCGATCGCAACGGCACGCTCGTCGATGCCGAGTTCACCGTCACCGCGGCCGGGCTCGGCACCGGCGTCGTCACCGACCCGGGCGGCGGCCGGGCCGAGGTGCGCACCAACGGCACCCGGACCGTCGTGCGCGCCGACGCCGACTGGTGGTCGCGCCGCGCCCCCGGGCAGGCGTCCGCGCTCGCCGACAAGTGGATCCTGCCCCGGGACGGGCTCATCCTGCCGATCGACATCACCCGCGCGCTGACGCCGAAGGGGATCGCCGAGTCGGTGCGCTTCGCCGCGTCCGGGCACCCGAAGGCGGCCGGCACCGTGCCGTGGCCGGGCGGGGACGCCGACCTGCTCGACAACACCGGCTGGCTGCTGCTGCTCACGCGGGCCGAGCCGCGCTCCGTCGTGTGGTTCGGCGGCCACCTGACCGGCTTCGGTCCCCTGCAGCCGGCCGCGCTGCGTCGCGGCGGCGGGGCGGGCCCGCACTTCGTCCCCGCCTACCAGCCGAACACCGTCCCGCCCTACGTCGGCGTCACACTGTCCACTCCGGACGGTGCCGCGCTCGCCAAGGTCGCCGAGCAGGTCGGGCAGGTGCTCCCGCCCCCGGACCGGGCCGCGGCAGCCGATGCGCCCGAGCCGCCGCTCACGCAGGCGACGGTGCCGCTCACCGCGCCGCGGTTCGTGACCCAGCCCGACGACGAGGGCTGCGGCGGCGGGCAGTGCGCGTGGACGGTGAAGGTGACGAACACCGGCACCGCCCCCTGCGACGCGACCCTCATCGCGACCGTGAACCCCGGCATGGAGCCGCGCAGCACGCGCCTCGGGGTGCTGGCGCCGGGCGAGTCCCGCACGACGCCGTCGATGACGTTCCGGGAGCAGGCCCCCCGGGCCCTCTACAACGCGCAGGTGTACTGCCCGGCGCTCGACGGCCTCGACCCCGCCGCCCGGCAGCGGGTCGCCGCGCTGCAGCTCGACCCGTCGCAGTCGCCGAGGGTCAAGGAGCTCGACCCCGCCCTGCAGACGGTGCTCCTGGGCGCCGCCGACGCGATGGTCCGCGGCCGCCCGAGCCTGTCGCCGGCGGACCGGCAGCGGGTGCTCGCCGCGCTCGACCTGGTCATCGCCGGGCAGCTGATCCCCGAGGTGCGGATGATCACCGGGTCGGGCCGCGTCGAGAACCCGGACGCGCTGCCCGAGATCCTGCGCAACGCGTCCGGCGCCGCCCCGGCCGCCGACCAGCTGCCGTTGCGCCGCGAGCTGGAGCTGGCCGCGAACCTGCTCCGCAACGACCCCGGGGCGCGCCTGCGGCTGGACGACAGGACCCCCTCGCTCACGGACACGGCGTCCGGGAAGGTGTACCGGCTCGCGGCCGTCACCGGCGACCGCCTGCTGCCGGACCGTCCGGCGCCCGCCGGCAAGCTGGTCCTGATGGTGTACCTCGAGCCGACCCGTCCCGAGCACGACCTCGGCCGCCCCGGGTTCGTGCGCCTGCTGCACGAGCCGCGCAACCGGGCCGCGGCGGCGGACACGCTCTGCCCCGGCGGCCGGCCCGCGGTCGCCGAGCTGGTGCTGGCCAACCGGCACGGCGAGGAGCGCTGGAGCGCCGCCCAGCTGCACGAGCTGGCCGACGCCTGTCCCTGAGACCCGGGGCGGCCGCCGGTCGGGACGGCCGGCCCGGGGCACTTTCCGCCCGCTCGTGCACCTGATCACGACGCTGCTCGACCAGCGGGCGGGCACGGAACGGGCGGCGTCGGCGTGGCTGATCCACATCGGTAAGGCAATCCCGGAAAAAGCAAGGCCCGTTGCAACTGCTCGATCAAGAACCTCAACTGCGCGGTTCCTGGGCCGATGTCGACGGATGCAGGATCTTGTCGACGCAAGGAACGGTGCACCGTGACGGACGTGGCAGCCAGGGGCGGTGGATGGCTGGCCGACCGCACCATCCGGACCAAGATCCTGCTCGCGTTGACGGCCATGGCGCTCACCGCGGTCATCACCGGCGCGTCCGCGTTGTCACGGATGGCCGCGATGGACGACAAGGTCAGCCAACTGCACGCCGTGAACGTCCGGCAGCTAGTCCTGCTCGGCGACATCCGCGGCGCCCAATCGCTGATCAACCACAATGCGGCCGTGCAGGGCAACGCCAACGGTGATCCACAACTCATCCAGGCCGCCCAGCAGGGCACCGCGGCGGCGATCCAACAGCTGAACACCGCCCTCGACGCCTACCTGAAACTCCCCAGGAGCGCCGCCGCACAGCGAACCGTCGATGAGTTCACCTCGCTCTGGCAGCAGTTCACCGGCGCCATCGCCGCCATCGCCGCCGGCCGACCGCCAACGATCGACTTCGGCAAGGTCGTACCCGGGATGGAGGCCGCCGTCGCCGCACTGGCGCAGCAACAGGCCGCCGACGCCGACGCCGCGGTGCGGGACGCCCATACGCAGCACTCCAAAGCCCGGCTCGAGGTCCTGCTCACCCTGCTCATCGGCCTGGCCGTCGCCGCCGCCCTCGCCCTGTACGTCGCCGCGTCGATCACCAGACGGCTCACACCGGTCGTCGCCGCCATGGATGCGGTGGCCGCGGGCGACCTGTCCACGACCACACCCGTCGGCGGGCGGGACGAGATCGGCACCATGGCCGATGCGGTCAACCGAGCTACCGCCAGTGTCCGCGAGACGGTCACCGCGCTCGCCCGCAGCGCCGAACTGGTCGCCCGCAGCTCCAACCAGCTCGACACCGTCACCGCAGGCGTCGCCGGCAGCGCCGAGTCGGTCTCCGCCCGCGCCCGCGACGCCGACCACACCGCCGCCCAGGTCTCCGGCAACGTGCAGACCGTCGCCGCCGCTGCCGAGCAGATGTCCGCGTCGATCCGCGAGATCGCCCGCAACGCCAGCGAAGGCGCCCGCGTCGCCGGACAGGCCGTCACCGTCGTCAGCACCACCAACGAGACCGTCTCCAAACTCGGTCAGTCCTCCGCCGAGATTGGCAATGTCGTCAAGGTGATCACCGCCATCGCCGAACAGACAAACCTCCTGGCGCTCAACGCCACGATCGAGGCGGCCCGCGCCGGCGAGTCCGGCAAGGGCTTCGCCGTGGTCGCCTCGGAGGTCAAGGACCTGGCGCAGGAGACGGCGCGCGCCACCGAGGACATCGCCACTCGCGTGCGCACCATCCAGGCGGACACCGAGAGTGCCGTCGCCGCGATCGAGCAGATCAGCCTGATCATCGGCGAGATCTCGCAGTACCAGACGACCATCGCCTCCGCCGTCGGTGAGCAGACCGCCACCACGAGCGAGATGACTCGCAATGTCGGCGAGGCGGCCGGCGGCGCGCAGACCATCGCCGCCACCATCGCCGAGGTCTCCGCCGCTGCCGAGGAGACCAGCCGCAACGTCGCCGTCGGCCGCGAGGCAAGCGGCGAACTTGCGGGCCTCTCCCACGAGCTGCAAAGCCTTGTCGCACGATTCAAGCACCGGTAGGCCCGCGGGCGCGCGAGCACAGCGGCGACGCCGCGGCCACTCCCGTCCGGCCAAACCGACGTCAGGCCGGAGGCCGGCCTCAGCGGTCACGGGCTCCAACTCGGATCCGCGGTGCCGGACTCGAGCTCCGCAGCGCCTGGCTGTCAGTCACGAGCCGGGTCGTGCTGACCGGCGCGTCGGGCTGCGCGGCGCTCGACTTCGTGCGCCTGGCCTGAGGCAACCTATCCGACTGTTCCACCGCTGGTTGCCGACACTGTAAGCCGCGTCGTAGCCCCCGCTGCGGCGCGGCCCCTACCCTCCGGGTGCACGTCTTACCTGGAGGACATACAGCTCATGAAACCCATAACTGTCGCGCTCGTCGGAGCGCTCGCGCTCGCCTCCCTGGCGGGCTGCGAAACCTCGGTCACCACCACCGGCACGCCGGCCTCGGCCCGGGCGGTCAACACCGCCCTGCCCCCGCCGGAGGCGCTCGCCAAGTCGGTCAAGGCGCTCGGCACCACCGCGTTCAACGTCGCCGTCAAGCAGGGCGTCATGACCGGCGGCGGCCGCGTGGACCCGGCCGCGGGCAAGGCCGTGCTCTCCATGGGCGGCAACGTCGACCTGGGCGCCGGCGTCGGCGTCACGCGCCTCTCGCTCGGCTACACGGTGCTCGCGCCGGAGCTCTACATCAAGGCCGACTTCGGCGACACCCTCAACGAGCACTACGGCATGGACCCGACGACCTGGATGCACGTGGACCGCGCGAAGCTCACCGGCAACGCGCTGCCGCTCTCCGAGGACGGCAAGCTGGACGTCGGCATCACCGAGCTGCTGTCGGGCACGGCGGACGTGCAGCGCACGGACAAGACGCACTACACCGGCACGATCGATGTGTCGGCGGTGCGGGGCTCCCTGGCCCCGACGCAGGACTCGGTGCAGAAGGCCGGCGCGAAGGCCAAGGCGATCCCCTTCAAGGCGACGCTCGACGAGGAGGGCCGCCTGACCGTGTTCACCATCGACGGGGCCTCCATCGATGAGGATCTCGCGATGGAGCTGACCTTCACGGGGTACGGCTCGATCGACCCCGTCACCGTCCCGGCCGGCGCCATCGAGTGCCCGGCCTCGGTGTACGAGCTCATCGGCTGAGCCGCTTCAGCCCGCGGCGCCGGCCCCTCAGTCCGGCGCCGCGGCCGTTGCACGCTACGGCCCGTCTGATCCACACCATGGCATGAGCAACAACCTCTCCCCACGAGCGGGGCACAACAGCAGGCGCGACCTCGGCGCAGTCGTCGCGCTGTGCAACGCACTGGCCGCCGCGATCGGCGCCGTGTACATCGCCACCACCTCGGCCGTGGCCACGGCCATCGCCGCGGCATCGGTCACCGTCACGGCAATCCTCGCGCTGCGCCGCCGGTACCGGTGACAATGGCCACGCAGCGCCTCCGCCCGGCTCCGGCATCCCGGCACACCTGTCCAGAGAGGCGGGATCAGTGACTTGGACAGCGAATGCGAGGACTTCGACAAGTTTTTCCGAACCCAGTATCCGCGGCTCGTGAAACACCTGATGACGCTGGGCACGGGCTCCGAGGAGGCGAAGGACGCGGCATCGGAGGCGATGATCGAGGCGTATCGGCAGTGGGACACGATCGACTGCCCGGCGGCCTGGGTGCGGGTCGTCGCCCGGCGCACGGCCGCTCACAACGCCGAACGGGACCGGGAGGGACTGCGCCGGTCCGTCGTCTCGCACCTGGCCACCGTCGCCGGCCGGGCACTGCAGGAGCCCGCCTTCCTCGAGGAGGACCAGCGGACCGTCCTGAACCTGCTCGCCTCGCTGCCCGCGCGGCAGCGGACTGTCATGGCGTGGCATCTCGACGGGTTCACTCCCGAGGAGACGGCCCGGCACCTGGGCATGCGCCCGGCGACCGTCCGTTCCCATCTCCGACACGCACGCCGCGGTCTCGCCGAGGCGGCCGTCGAGGCCGGGATCTATCCTCCGCGGCCGCAGGAAGGATCGCGATGACGGCGTACGAGCCCGACCAGCGTTTCGACGCGTGGCTGCGCAGCGTCGACGACCGTCTGGTCGACGCGACCGAGTCCAGCATCGACGTCGATGCCGCTCTGGCGCGGGTCAAGCGGGGCGCCGGCGGTGGCCCGGCCGAGCCGGTCCGGCGGGAGCGCGCGCTCGCGATCGTCGCGGGCCTGACCGCGCGACAGCAGCGCATCCTGGAGTTCGTGCGGGACTCGACCGAGCGCAACGGCTACCCGCCGAGCGTCCGGGAGATCGGCGAGGCGGTCGGGCTGGTTTCGCCGTCGAGCGTGGCCTACCAGCTCAGGGAGCTCGAACGGAAGGGGTACCTGCGTCGTGACCCGGACCGGCCGCGCGCGGTGGGGTTGCGCGGGCCGGCCGTCGAGGCCACCGGGCGGGCGCCGGCCGGGACGTCGTCGGTCGCCGTGCCGTTGGTCGGCCGGATCGCCGCGGGCGGACCGGTGCTCGCCGAGGCGACGGTGGAGGGGTTCGTAACGCTGCCACGCAGCCTCGTCGGCGACGGGACGCTCTTCGCGCTCACGGTGACGGGCGACTCGATGACCGACGCGGCGATTCACGACGGCGATGTGATCGTGGTGCTGCCGCAGGCGCAGGCGGACGATGGGGAGACGGTGGCGGCGATGCTCGACGGTGAGGCGACCGTCAAGGTGTACCGGAAGCGGGACGGGCACGTGTGGCTCATGCCGCGCAACCCGGCCTACGCCCCCATCCCGGGCGACGACGCCACTATTCTCGGGAAGGTCGTGGCGGTGGTCCGGCGCGGATGAGCGAGGCTGCCCGCGGTCACCTGACCGCGGGCAGCAGGTGCTCGCGCAGGAGGGGGGCGAGCTCGACGGTGGCGGGGCGGGCGGGGTCGAGCCAGTAGAGCTCCTCGATCTCCGCCAGCGCCTCGACCGGCCCGGACAGCGGGGCGGTGTAGACGTCCGCGTCGACGGTGAAGCCGGCCTCGTTCGCGGCGGGGGCCTCGAAGCGGCCCACGTGCCCGAGCGCCGACGGGTCCACGCGCAGGCCCAGCTCCTCGGCCAGCTCGCGCACCAGGGCGTCCGCGGCGGCTTCGCCCGGCTCCAGCTTGCCGCCCGGCTGCATGAAGACGCTCGTGCCGCGCTTGCGCACGAGCAGCCAGCGGCCGTCGGGATCGCGGAGCACGGCGGCGACGATGCGGAGCACTGGCACGCGACGAGACTATCCCGCGCGGGCCGCAGTCAGGCCGGGTGGCCCGCCACGGCCGGCGGGCGGCTCACGCGAGGGCGCCGTGCAGGAACAGGTCCACGAGCTCGGCGGCGGTCACGTCCGGCGCGAGCGGCGAGCGGCCCCGGGCGAAGAGCAGGCCCAGGAACACGTCCGCCGCGACCTCGGCGGGGATGCGCAGCCGATCCCGTTCGGGTTCGAACAGCTCGGCGACGGCCGCCTTGGTGGCGGCCTGCGACGCCTCGCGGCCGGGCGCGCCGGCCGGCGGGGTGCGGTGCAGGGGCCGGCCGGTCGAGGCGAGCGCGCCGAGCACCGCGCCCATCCGCCCGAGGTGGCCCTGCAGCGCCTCGGCCGCCTCGACGAGCCGGTCGGCCAGGGGCTGCTCGAGCGAGATCGTCTCCAGGTGGCTCAGCAGCTGCGCGGGGTCGAGCGCGCGCGCGATGCACGCCTGGATGAGCTCGTCCTTGTCGGTGAAGACGCGGAAGATCGTCGCCTCGCCGATGCCCGCGGCGCGGGCGATCTGGGCGGTGGTGACCTGGCTGCCGTGCTCGGCGACCAGGGGCAGCGCGGTCTGCAGGATCATCTCGCGGCGCTGCTCGGTGCTCATGCCCGGCGCGCGCCGCCGCGGGGCGCTGGGTTCCGTCATGCTCGCAACGGTACGGAGTGAGTACTCACTCCGTCAAGCGAGGTATTGCCCGATGTGTATACCCTCGGGGTCTGTCCGGACGCGGGGGAGGCGTGCGATGCGGTATCTGCGGGGACTGCTGGCCGCCGCGGTCGTGGCGGGCGCGGGCGGGCTGTGCTTCTGGGCCGGGCACATCGGCGCGTCGAGCTGGTGGCGCGGGGCCGCGACCGTGGTCATCGGGCTGGTCGCCTGGCTGATCCCGACCTTCGTCGTGGGGCTGATCGTGACCGGCGACGGCGAGGCCGGCTGCGTGATGTACTTGCCGGCGCTGCTGCTCGTCGGCGCGCTGATCTGGCTCGTGGCCATCGACATCGAGGTGCGCACCGGCCAGTGGCAGGCGGTCACGGTCATGGACACGCGGTGCGTGTCCACGGACAGCGGGTGCGCCTGGCAGTACCGCGTGAGCGACGACAGGACCGAGAGCGACCTCGGCTGGATCCCGTGCGGCGATCGCGGCCTCGGCCCCGGGGACCACACCCGGCTGCACGTCGACCCCGCGGGAAGGCACCGGTCCAGCCTGGAGCCGTGCGCGTTCACCTCGCCCGGCTGGACCACGGGCCTGCGCGTGGTCGAGGGCCTCTGGGTGCTGACCATGCTCGTCGCGTTCGGCGCGGCCGTGTTCACCGAGGACTTCGGCTGACCGGTTGACACGCCGGAAGTATCGACGTACAACAATGTGAGAGCGCTCTCACGAACCCCGCCCGGGCCGGCCGCCAGCGGTCCGGGCGGGGCTCACACCCTCCGGATCCGGCGCAGCACCGTCCACTGCGGCTCGAACGTGAAGCCGAGTGACTCCTTGGCCTCGCGTGCCCCCTTGCCCGCCAGCACCATCGGCCGCCCGGCGTCGAGCAGGAACTGCAGCTGCCGGCTGAACTGGTCGAACCACAGCCCGGTGCGCCGGTCGCCGAGCGGGGGAGCCGCCCACGGGCCCAGCAGCGGCGCCACCGGATGGTCGAACATCGCCGCCGCCGCGATCAGGGCGCCGCCCGGTTCCCGGTACGTCAGCACGCGCACCTCCGGCAGCGCCATCATGGTCTCGAACAGCCGCGGCGACCACATGCGCAGCGGCGGCCAGCGCACGGTGTGGTTGCGCCGGGCCGCGTCCGCGCTGAGCCGGTGCATCTCGGCCAGGTCGACGCGGGCCTCCTCGCGGGGGCCGAACCAGACCACCGTGTCCGGGTCGGCGTCGATGCGCCGCAGCAGCCGCCGCTGGTCGCCCCGGCGGGACTTGCTCAGCGTGCCCAGGTACCCCTCGTAGCCCCCGCCCCGGTTGCGCAGCACGGCCACGGGCGCCCCGGCCCGCACGAGCGTCACGCCCGGCAGGAAGACGGGCAGCTCGTCGCGGTACACCTGGCGATAGGCGATCGCGGGCACCCTGGGCCCGAACTCGGCCCGCACCGCCCGCTCGAACGCGAGCACCGCCTCGCCCAGCAGCCCCGGCCCCGGCCGCCCGGCCGGGTCGAGCGTCCCCGGCAGCCCGTCCGGCAGGCCCAGGCCCGGCAGCGCGCCGATCGCCGGGTGCTCGACGTCGGCCACCCCGCCGAGCACGCGCCGCCGCCCCAGCCCGTGGACGCGGGCCCCGGCCAGGCCGATCGGGCGCCCGCCGTCGCGGAACACGCCCGCGATCACGCCGCCGCCGCGCTCGGCCGCGATCGTGTGGATCACCGGCCAGTCCCACAGGTGGTGCAGGTTCGCGTGCTTGACGGCCTCGGCCCAGCCCGGCGGTGGGGCGGGGGAGAGGGGGTCGGCGAGCTCGAGGACGAGTCCGGTGACGGATGCGGATGCTTCAATGGCGGCATGCGTGCTCGCACCGTGGCCCTGCTGCTCGCCGGACGCGGGGCCGGGCGGCTGGCCCAGTACGGCGCCGGATTCGCGCTGCTGGCCGTCTGGGGCCCGGACCGGTTCGCGGGCTACGCGGCGGCCGTCGGCGTCGGGCTGTGGGCGTTCGCCCTGGCCGCCACCGGCGTCGAGCGGTCCGCGCTCGTCACGCTTCAGCCCGTCGCCGCCGGTGACCCGGTCCCGGCCGAGCGGCGGGCGCTGGAGGGGATGTTCGCCGCGCTCGGCCTGCTCCCGTTCGCGCTGTCGCTGGCGGCGTGTGCGGCGGCCGGGCTGGTGGAACCCGGCGGCCCGGCGGTCCGCTACGCCGCCGGGATCGCCTTCATGACCGGCACCGGCGCCCTGGCCGTGCTCGTCGCCCTGCTCCGGCTGCGCGGCCGCCCCGGGGCCGACCCGGCCGCCTACGCCGTGCTGTCCGTCGCGTACGGCGCCGCCGTCGCCCTCGCGGCCCTGGCCGGCCTCGGGGTCGGCGGCGTGCTCGCGTTCCTCATCGCCGTCACCGCCGCGATCGTGGCCGTGCTGCTGCTCGTGCTGCGGCCCATCGGGCGCGGGTTCGGGCGCGCGGCCGTCGTCGCCGCCCTGCGCACCGCGGGGCTGTTCGCCGCCGGCGACGTGCTCGGCAACGCGGCCGTCTCCGTGCTCTACGCCGAGCTGGCCGCCCTCGCCCCCGCCGCCCAGGGCAGCCTGCTGTACGTCGGGCTGACCGTCTCCGTGGCGCTCGGCGCGCTCAGCAACTACGTCCTGCGGCTCTGGCAACCTGCGATCCTCGTCTGGTTGGCGGCCGGCCCGGCCTCGGCGCCGGTCCGGCTGCGGCGCGGGCTGGTGATCGCCGGGGCGGCCGGGCTCGTCGTGACCGTCGCCGCCGGCCTGGCGGGCAACGTGGTCGTCGCGCTCGCGGTGGAGATCGTGACGTTCCTGGCGGTCTCCGGCGCGGCCTTCGTGATCGAGAGCATCGACGACCGGGCCAGGCTGAACTCCGCGCTGAGCGCCCTGGCCGGGCTCGGTGTCGTGGCCCTCGCCGGCCTGCTGCTCGTTGCGTCCGGCGGCGCGGCCGGCGCGCTGGTGGCGATGGCGGCCGGCTGGCTGGCGCGGGTGCCGTGGCTGTTCACGGCGGCCCGGCCGCGGACCCCGGCGCCCCGGGCCGAAATCGGGAGCGCACCAGGCGAGCCTTCCCGCCCGGCGTGAGCTCGAGGCGGTCGATGCGCCGGAAGTGCAGCGGCAGGTCGAAGCCGAGCAGGTCCCGCAGCATCCCGCGCACGCCGTCGCACACCTCGTCGAAGCCGAGCCCGGCCGCCGGGTCCAGCTGCAGCGAGACCGTCACCTCGCCGGCCTCGTCCTGGCGCACCGAGAACTCGGCGATGCCGGGCTGCTTGAGGGTCACCGCCGCGAACGCGCCGAAGTAGACGACGGTGCCGTCGCGCAGCACCAGGCTGTCCTCGATGCGCCCGTCGAGCAGGCGCATCCGGCCGAACCGGCTCCCGCACGGGCACGCGCCGGGCACCACGGCGACGCGGTCGTCGATGCGGTACCGCACCAGCGGCATCGCCCGCTCCCGGAAGTGCGTCACGACCGCCACGCCGGGCGTCCCGGGCGGCACCGGGCGCCCGTCGGCCGGGTCGACCACCTCGAACACGACCCGGTCGGCGTCGACGTGCATGGACCCGTGCCGGCACTCGGTGGCGATGGTGAGCACCTCGAACGCCGAGTACTCGTCGCGCACCGGCACCCCGAAGCCCTCGCTGAGCAGCGCCCGCGTCTCGGCCGTGAGCAGCTCCGACTCGCTGAGGATCAGCCGCAGCGAGCGCCGCAGCCGGGCCAGCTCCTCGCCGGTCAGCTCGCGCAGCACCGCGCGCAGCATCACCGGATAGCCCATGAGCACGCCGGGCCGCAGCGCGAGGATCGCCTCGGCGAGCTCGCGTTCGGGCAGCCCCGCGTGCACGACGGTGCGCCGGAAGACCCCGAAGCGCTGGAACCAGCGGCTCGGCCGGGGGAACGGCTTCAGGTGCGCGATCGTCCACCAGGGCCGGCAGCCGGCCCGCAGGAACCGGCGCAGCAGCGTGGCACCGTGGTAGCCGTAGGCGCCGGCGTCGTGGCGCACCCGTAGCACCGAGCCGGTCGACCCGGCCGTGGTGTCGGTCTGGAACCAGCCGCGTTCGGGGGCGTGGAAGCGCTCGGGGTCCGCGCGGACCTGGGCCTTGGTCACGATCGGCAGCCCGGCGAGGTCCGGCAGCCGACGCAGCGGCCCGGCGTAGGCGGGGTCGCGGTAGTGCGCGACATCCGCCCGGGCCGCGGCGAGCATCGCGTTGACCCCGGCGAGCTGCCGCCGCTCGATCGCCGCGGCCGACCGCCGCGGGGCGATCAGCGCGGCGGCGGCGTACAACAGCTCGCGAACGGCCACCGCGGCACCCTGGCTCATGCGATCCATCGCAGTGATGATCGCCGTCGATATCAAGAGCGCGGTCGTGTTTCCGACCCAAACGATCGATCAGAGCGACCATGCTCGATGGCATGCCCCTGCGCCGTGGGTCAAGTCTTGACAGAACCGGCGACTCCAACCCATCGATGACGCTTGACTCGTCCGTTGGGTTGTGTGCATCTTTGACGGAACCTGAGCGTTTTCCTTCGACATCGGAGCCGCCACCGATGAAACGCCGCCTCCTCGCCGGCCTGACCGCCGCCGGGCTCCTCCTCGCGCTCGCGCCCGCGCTCCCCGCCGCGGCCGCGCTGCCGGACTACACCACCGCCGAGGCCGGAAACCCCTTCGCCGACGGCTGGTACGCCGACCCGGACATCGCCATCTACAACAACACCTACTGGGTCTTCCCGACCACGTCGAAGAGCTACGCGGAGCAGACCTACCTCGACGCCTTCTCCAGCACCGACCTCGTCACGTGGACCAAGCACAGCAACATCCTCACGACCGCGAACGTCTCCTGGGCGTCCTACGCGGTGTGGGCGCCGGCCCCGATCGCCCGCAACGGCAAGTACTACCTGTACTTCGGGGCCAACGACATCCAGAACAACTCGGCCCTCGGCGGCATCGGCGTCGCCGTGGCCGACAACCCGGCCGGCCCCTACCGCGACGCGCTGGGCAAGCCGCTCATCGGGCAGTACTACAACGGCGCCCAGCCCATCGACCAGGACGTCTTCGTCGACGACGACGGGCAGGCCTACATCTACTACGGCGGGCACGGCCACGCCAACGTCGCCCGGCTGAACGCCGACATGACGAGCATCGGCACCTTCCCCGACGGCAGCACCTACAAGGAGATCACGCCGTCCGGGTACACCGAGGGCCCGCAGATGTTCAAGCGCAACGGCAAGTACTACCTGATGTGGTCCGAGGGCGGCTGGACCGGCCCGGACTACTCGGTGTCCTACGCCATGTCGAGCTCGCCGACCGGCCCGTTCACGAAGCTGGACAAGGTCCTCGCGCAGGACCCGGCGGTCGCGAAGGGCTCCGGGCACAACTCGGTCGTCAACGTACCGGGCACCGACACCTGGTACATCTTCTACCACCGCCGCCCGCTGAGCGAGACCGACGGCAACCATCGCCAGCTCGCCTACGACCGGATGACCTTCAACGCCGACGGCACCATCCAGCGCGTCACCATGCGGGTCAAGGACAACTTCGCCGACGGCAACGCCTTCGGCTGGAAGACCTACGGCGGCAGCTTCGCCGCGGTCGGCGGCCGCTACGAGGCCGGCAGCTCGCTGGGCGGCAAGGCGTTGCTGGACACCAACTTCGGCGACTTCACCTACGACGCCGACGTGACCGTCACGTCCGGCTCCGGCGACGCGGGCCTGGTGTTCCGGGCCACCGGCGCGGCGAACGGCACGGACGCGTACAACGGCTACTACGCCGGGATCAGCCCCGCCGGCCGGGTGGTGCTCGGCCGGGCGGCGAACAACTGGACCCAGCTCGGCACGGCGAACCTCACCGTGGCGGCCGGCACGACCTACCACCTGCGCGTGACCGCGATCGGATCGTCGATCAAGGTGTACGTCGACGACATGGCCAATCCGAGGATCTCCGTCACCGACGCGACCTACGCCTCCGGCGCCGACGGCGTGCGGGTCTTCAACGCCGCGGCCGCCTTCGACAACGTGGCCGTCGGCGCGCCGACCGGCCCCGGGACGAACCTGGCCCAGGGCCGCCCCGCGACCGGCTCGACGCCGTGCGCGGCGTCGGAGGGACCGGAGAAGGCGGTCAACGGCAGCGTCTCCGGCGGCAACTCGGACAAGTTCTGCTCGTCGGTCGCGGGCCCCTGGCTGCAGGTCGACCTCGGCGCGACGAAGAGCATCACCCGCTTCGAGGTCGCGCACGCCCAGGCCGGCGGGGAGGCGGCGGCGTACAACACGAAGGCGTTCACCATCGCGGTCTCCGTCGACGGCACGACGTGGACCCAGGCCGTGAACGTCACGAACAACACGGCCGCGAACACCACGCACCCGGTCAGCGGGGTCTCCGGGCGGTACGTGCGCCTGACCGCCGGCACCCCGACCCAGGGTGCCGACGGCGCGGCGCGCATCTACGAGCTGCGGGTCTTCTAGCGCGGATGGCGGTGCACGGCGTGGACGCCGGCGGGGCTCGTGGGCAGGCCGTCGAGGAGGTTCTCGAGGCGCTTGACCATCGGGTCGTCGGCGTCCGCGTCGTAGTCGTCGGGGCGGGTCAGGTCGCGGCCGGGGCGCACCCGGGCGGCGCGCAGCAGCAGCGTGCCGGCCACGGCGACGGCGAGGTTCACGAGCAGGGCGACGATCCCGACGTACACCGGCCAGCCGCCGATCGTGGTGATCGAGCCGCCGAAGTGCGCCTTGGCGATCGTGCCGCCGGGGCCGGCCTGCGGGATGCGGTACAACATGACCACCCCGGCCGCGAGCCCCGCCACCAGCCCGGCGATCAGCGCCAGGCGGTGGAACCAGTTGGTCAGCAGGCCGATGAAGCCGGCCGGGATGGTCTGCAGGATGATGACCCCGCCGATCAGCTGCAGGTCGACGGAGAACGCCGGGTCGAGCAGCAGGATGCAGCCGACCGCGCCGATCTTCACCACCAGCGACGTCCAGCGGCTGACCCGCGCCTCCTCCGCCGGGGTGGCGGCCGGGCGCAGGTAGGCGCGGTAGATCGAGCGCGTGAACGCGTTCGCGGCGGCGATGGACATGACCGCGGCCGGGATGAGCGCGGCGATGCCGAACGCGGCCAGCGCGATGCCCGACGACCACGGCGGGAAGAGGCCGTGGAACAGCTGCGGCATCACGGTGTTCAGGTCGCGGCCGACCGGCAGCACGCCCTGCGAGAGCGCGAAGAAGCCGAGCATCGCCATGAGCCCGAGCACCAGGCAGTAGATCGGCAGGGCGGCGGCGTTGCGCTGCACCGTCGAGCGGTCCTTGGCGGCGAGCATGGTGGTCAGCGCGTGCGGGTACACGAAGATCGACAACGCGGAGCCGATGACCAGGGTGAGGTACGCGCTCTGCCCGGCCGACCCGCCCAGCAGCAGCCCGTCCGACGGGTTCGGGGTCGCGGCGAAGTGCGCCCCGGCCCGCTTGAACGACTCGCCCCAGCCGCCGTTCATGGCCACGATGAGCAGCGCGGCGACGACCACCCAGCCGAGCAGCACGTCCTTGGCGATCGACAGCAGCGCGGGCGCGCGCAGGCCGGAGCGGAACGTGCACAGCGCCACGACGGTGACCGCGGCCAGCAGCGGCCACTCGCCGGCCAGCCCGACCGTCTGCAGCACCGCCTGCAACGCGCTGAGCTGCACCGCGATGTAGGGCATGGTGGCCGCGATCCCGGTCAGCGCGACGGCCGCGCCGAGTCCGCGGGAGCCGAACCGGGCCGCGGTGAACTCCCCGGGGGTCACGAACCCGTGCCGGTGCGCCACCGACCAGGCCCGCGTGGTGAAGATGAACGACAGCGGGGTGGTGATCGTCGCGAACGGGATGGCGAAGAAGCCCATCGCGCCGACGCCGTAGGTGAGGGCGGGGACGGCGACGAACGTGTACGCGCTGTACATGCTCCCGCCGAGCAGGAACCACGTCGTCCAGTTGCCGAACGCCCGCCCGCCGACGCCCCACTCCTCGAGGCTGTGGATGTCGCGCGGCCGGCGCCAGCGGGCCGCGCCGATGCCGAGCAGCAGCATCGCGCCCATGAGCCCGGCGAAGACGACGGACTCGACTCCGCCGCTCACCGGTCGAACTCCCGGCGGCGGTTGCGCAGGTGCACGGTGGCGAGGATCAGCATCGCCAGCAGGACGCAGGCCATCTGGTACCAGTAGAAGAACGGCACGCCCCACAGCATCGGGGTGGCCCGGTCGTACAGGGGTGTGAGCAGCGGCGCGATCGTCGGTACGGCCAGTAACCAGTAGCCGGAGCGGCGGCGTCGGGCAGGCGGGGCCATCGAGCCTCCTTGCATGGACGGATCCCGGGGTGTGGCGCGATGGTACTGGCAAGTAACTTCGCGCGACACCCCGTCCGGCTCACCGGCGCAACGCCCGCCCCGCCCCCGCGATCACCGTCGTCGCCAGGACCCACCCCGCGGCCATGATCGCCACCGCGACGGCCTTGTCCGGGCCGGTCGGGTTCCAGGCGTGCTCGTGCCCGAGATCCACCAGCGGCACCAGCAGGTCGAGGGTGTAGAGCAGCGGATCCCAGCTCGGCCCCTCGCCCGGCTTGACCGGCGCCAGGGGGCCGCTGTGCGCGAACCACGCCGCGCCCCCGCCGAGCACCGCCAGCAGCCACAGCAGGGCACGCGCCGGACGGTAGCCGAAGCCGATGGTCGCGTCCTGCACCGCGCCCCACACCGCGCCGAGGCGCCCCATCGCCCGGTGCCGCAGCCGCTCCCGTTCCCGCAGCACCTGCCGCGCCTCCTGCTCCCGGCCGTCGCGGCGCAGGGCGGCCGCCAGCTGGTCGTAGGGCCCGGGCGCGAACGACGGGTCGTAGCGGGCCATCCAGGCCAGCCGCTCGCGGGCGGTCCAGGCCGTCGCGTCGTTCGAGCGGCGGCTGATCCGCTCGTACGTCAGCCCGGCGAGCTCGATCGCGCACGCCCGCGGCCAGCCGGCCGGGTCGTCGACGAGCCGGCCCACGTGCGCGTCGCGCAACACGACGGTCCCGGCCGACGACGGGTCCGGGCGCAGCGTCAGCATCGCCGTCTGGGCCTCGATGAGCAGCAGCGCGTACCCGTCCGGCGCGCGCAGCACCGTGCGCTGCAACGTGATCGCCGCGCCCGCGCGCAGCCCGATCAGCATCACGGTGCCCTCGGCGACCAGCTCGTGGGCCCACAGGCCGCCGCCGAGGACCGCCCCGCTCGCCGCGATCGCCGTGCCGCCCGGCTCCGGCGCGTGCGCGGTGCACTGGGCGAGGTTGAGGTCGCCCGCGATGCGCGCGCCGTCGAGGCGGACGCCGCACGCGTACGACGATCCGTGCCCGAGCCGGGCGTCGCCCTCGACCACGGCCCGCTGCAGGTTGACCGCCCCGCCGAAGGACGTGCCGGACAGGTCCAGCGCCCCGTCGACGCGCACGTGGTGCAGCCAGGCCTCGCCCGCCACGGTCGCGCCGCGCATCCCGAACCAGCGCCGCACCCGCAGCGACTCGGCGTCGAGCGACGGCAGCGTCCCGCCGTCGAGGTTCACCGAGCCCAGCTCGGCGTGATCGAGCACGATCGGCTGCTCGAACGTGCAGTCGCGCAGCCGCAGCGGCGCGCCGACACGCGCCCCGGTCAGATCCAGCCGTCCGGTGACGCGCGCGCCGGACAGGTCGACCCGGGCCGTGCGCCCGGCGCGGGCCGGCGGCCCGTCGAGCAGCAGCTCGGCGATGAGCGCGGCCGGCACCGCGGCGCCGCGGGCGTCGAAGGGCAGGCCGGCACGGAAGGCGGCGCGGACGAGGCGGCTCACTCTCACGAGGGAGCCGGACCGCTCTTGTCGGCGATGCGGCCACCCGGGCCGCGGCGACAGCATCGACGCATGTCCAAGACCATACTGGCGATCGCCGTCTGGGCCGTCGTCGTGGGGCTCGGCCCCGGCTTCGGCGGCCTCGCCGTGCCGGTGCTCGTCGCCGCGGGCTCGTCCCTCCACAGTGGACCGCGAGCCGCCGGTAGCATTGCCCGGGTGATCGACCTGGACCACGATGCGCCCCGAAGACCGGGGCAGCTGCGACGGCCTTTGCCGCGGCTGGCGATCGTGGTCGCGACGGCCCTGCTCGCGGCGTCGCCCGCGGCGCCGGCGCGCTCGCCGGCGTTCGCCCGCACCGTGCCGAACCGCTGCGCCGTCGACACCTATCACGTGTTCGGCACCTGCACATCGTGACATTTGCCGCGAACGTGGGCGAGACCGGACCCGGCGGCGGCCGGGCCCGCACGATGTCAGGCGGAGAGCAGGCCGCCGTCGACGATCACGGACTGTCCCGTCAGGTAGGCCGAGCCCGGACCGAGCAGGTACACGATGAGGGCGGCCACCTCCTCCGGATCGCCCTGCCGGCCCAGGGGCACGCGCGCGACGATGCCGTTCAGGGCGGCCTCGGTGTCGGCCTGCGCGTGCCAGTACGGATCGTTGAACGGGGTGTCGATCCACCCCGGGCACACGCTGTTGACGCGAATGCCGCGGCCCGCGAGCTCGACCGCCAGCGACCGGGTCAGGCTGACGAGGGCGCCCTTGGACGCGGCATAGGCGAACGTGCCGGGGCTGCCGCGGTGGGCCGCGGTCGAGCCCGTGAACACGATGCTGCCGCGGGTCTCCGCCAGCGCCCCCACGGCTGCCTGGGCCAGCAGGTACGGGGCCCGCACGTTCACCGCCATCGTCGCCTCCCACGCCTCGAACGCGAAGTCCTCCAAGGGGGCGACGACGTGCAGGCCGGCGGTCACGACCACGTGGTCGAGCCGCTCGAAGGCCGCCAGGGCGGCGTCCACGGCGGCCTTCGGCGCGTGCCGGTCGGTCAGGTCGTGGTGCCCCACGGCGATCCGCCCCGGGGCCTCCTGCGCCGCCACCTCCCGCGCCGCCGGGTCGTTGACGTCGGCCAGGTAGACGTCGGTCCCGGCGGCGCGCAGAGCCCGGACGGTCGCCCGTCCGATGCCGGTGGCGCCGCCGGCGACCAGCGCGACGGTCACTCGCCCGCCACCGCGTAGGCCCGGTAGTTGGCCGATCCCGGCCCCGCCGCCCGGTTCTTCACCACGGCCGCCGCGCGGTAGACCGCCGAGCTCGGCGTGGCGTCGCGGACGGCGGCCGGGACGTCGCCGCCCTTCGCGTCCGCGGCGGCCAGGGCGTCGAGGATCCGGGCGAGGAACTGGGGCAGGTCGTTGGGCAGCTGGGCGGTGATGAGGCTGCCGTCGACCACGACCGCCTCGTTGCGCCAGTCGCCGCCGGCGTGGATGACGTCGTCCTTGATGACGGGGACCGACGTGACGGCCCGCCCCCGCACGATGTCCGCCGTCGCCAGCAGCCAGCCCGCGTGGCAGATCGCCGCGACCGGGGCGGCCCGCTCGTGCAGGGCACGGACGAACGCGACGAACCTCGGCTCCCGGCGCAGGTACTCGGGGGAGAAGCCGCCGGGCACGATCACCGCGTCGAAGTCGTCGGGCGACACGTCCGCGATGCCGACCTCGGCCACCGCCGGGTAGCCCAGCTTGCTGGCGTACACCTCGCCGGCGCGGGCGCCGACGATCGTGACCCTCACGCCGGCCTCGCGCAGCCGCAGGACCGGGTACCACAGCTCCAGCTCCTGGTACAGGTTCTCGGCCAGGACGGCGACTCGAGCCTTCTGCAGTTCCATCCAGGTCCTCCGTCAGACCGCGATCGACAGGATGCGTCGGGGGTTGTGAATCATGATCTGGTCGAGCTGTTCGTCGGTGACGCCCTTGGACTTCAGGCGCGGGACCCAGCTGGTGAACATGTAGTTCAGGTTGACCTTTTCGTTCTCCAGCTGCGGGTCGGACTCGGTGACCGTCGCCCGGGGGTTGAAGAACCAGCGGTCGAACGACAGGACGATGCGATCCAGGTAGCCGTCCCCGATGAGCTCGACGAGGGCGTCGGCCATCGCCTCGTCCAGCTCCTCCGCGCTGCTGACGCGCCAGGGAATGCCGATGTGGTCCAGCTGGACGTTCGCGCCCATCTCGAGGATCTCGCGCATCATGGCGACCTGGGGCGGCACGAAGGCGTGGCCGATGATCACCTTGGACAGGTCCATGCCGACCTCGTCGAGGATCTCCAGCTGCTCGCGGCCGGGGTTCGTGACCTCGAAGTCCATGGGGTCGATGTGGGTGTTGATGCCGCAGCCGGTCGCCATGGCCGCCTTGCCGGCCGCCCGGATCACGCGGTCCTCCACCTCGTGGACGTGGCGGCCGTACGCGCCGACCGGGCTCGGCTTGGGAAAGACGCTCTCCTGGCCGGTGGCGATCTTGATGGCGCCGGCCTTGTAGGGCGTCTGCTGCCAGGCGAACACCATGCCCTCGGTGAGGTCGCGCACGAAGAACTCGGTGAGCTCCTCGACGGTCTGCCGGCGCCAGTAGTACGGCACGCCCATGCGCTCCGGGAAGAACCCGGTGATCGCCACGACGTTGATGCCGGTGCGCCGGGCGACGTCCACCATGAACTGCGGGTGGCGGCCGACCTCGGGCGGGGTCATGTCGATGAGCGTGCGGTACCCGTTGGGCAGCATGCCGTCGACGATCTGGCCGCTGACCCGCTCGACGGCGGCGGGGTGGTCGAACACGGTCCGGTGGTCAAGCTCGGCCCCGGGGTAGCCGTAGAGCAGGTGCTCGTGGGTGAGGATGCGGCCCGACTCCTCGGCCGGGACGTCACCGAGCACGGTACGGAAGATCTGCATGACGAACGCTCCTTCGACGTCGACGAGCGGCGGCTCAGCCGGCCAGCTCGGTCCGCAGCCGGGTGAACAGGGATGGAAGGGCGTCGGCGTCCGCCGCGACGCGGTCGGGATCGACGTCGAGGACGAGCTCCCGGACCAGGTGGGCGCCGGAGCCGCTCGCGAAGACGGGCACCTCCGCCGCGCGCAGCCGCCGCAGGAGCGCCACCTGCTCGTCGCTGACCGCGGGGCGGCCGGTCACGGTTCCCGGCACGACCAGGGCGTCCACGTCCCCGGCCACGACCTCGTCCGGGGCGGTGTCCCCGAGGACCGGGTAGCCCAGGTGGCTCTCGCACGGACCCGCTCCGGGACCGACGACCTTGACCTGCGCCCCCTCCTCCCGGGCGCGCAGGACCGGGTACCAGAACTCGAGCTCCTGGTAGTCGTCGAAGGCGAAGACGACGATCGAACGGTTGGACAACGTCATGAGGGAGTGACCTGGCCTCTCGAGAGAACTGGTCTACTAAAAGAACCAGTTGCAGTTTGCCACACGGTGGATCGGCGGGGAAGGTCGTCAGGAGTCCGGCCGCGCCCCGGTGAACCGGCCGAGTGCGTAGGACGCGGCTCCGAGCAGTGCCGCGTCCTCGTCGTCGCCGACGTGGTGCAGCTGCGTCCGGGCCCAGTGCGGCCGGGCGCGGTCCCAGTGCGTGCGCACCGCCCGGCCGAACCACGTGTCCGGGGCCAGGGGCGCGCCGGCCAGGACGATGTGGTGCGGATCATGCGTCGCGACGATCGTGCGCAGGCCGGCGGCCAGGGCGGCCGCGGAACGGTCGAGCACGCCGGCCGCCCGGTCGTCGCCGTGCTCGGCGGCGTCGCGCAGGTCCCCGGCGTGCAGCACGCGTCCGCCGCGGGCGCGGGCGGCGAGCAGGGGGCTCGACCCATGCTCCGCGAGCGCGTTCGCGGCCTCGGCCAGGACCCGCCCGGAGACCAGCGCCTCGAGGCAGCCCGTGCCGCCGCAGGGGCAGCGGGGGCCGCCGGCGTCGATCACCATGTGGCCGAAGTCGCCGGCTCCGCCGAGCCCGGTCTCCAGCGAGCCGTCCCTGATCACCGCGCCGCCGATGCCGGTGCCCATGGTCAGGACGCAGGTCGTCCCGTGCGGCCAGCGCGCGGCCACGCCCAGCGCCGTGGCCTGCGCGTCGTTGAGCAGGTAGGTGGGCAGCGGCAGGTGCGGGCGCAGGGCGGCCGCGACGTCGGTGCCGTCGGTGAAGCCGAGGTTGAGGGCGGTGCCGACGACGCCGTCCTGGACCACGCCCGCGAGGCCCACGCCCACCGCGGCCGGCGCCTGGGCGAGCCCCGAGGTGGTGCGCAGGACCATGCCGGCGACGGTGGTGTACTGCTCGGCCAGTCTCGGCGGCTTGGCGCGACGGTCCTTGCGCACGACGCGCCCGGCCGACACCGCCGCCACCCTGATCCAGGTCCCGCCCCAGTCGACGGCGGCCACGAGGGTGTCGCGGCCGCCGCCGGCCGCGGTGTCAGGCAACGCTGCCCGGCCGGTACTCGCCGGCCACCGAGAACAGGCACGAGGCCGGCTCGTGGCTCATGTTGTAGAACGAGTGCCGCGTGCCGGCCGGAATGCGCAGCCCGTCCCAGGGGTCCAGCTCGACCCACTTCTTCGTGCCGGTCAGCTCGACGTGCAGGTTGCCCGACTCGACGAAGATCACCTTGTCGGCGCCGTGGCTGTACACGTCGCTGCGCTGGCCGCCCAGGAACGACATCTTCCCGGCGGTGAGGTGCTCGGTGCTGGCCAGGATGCCCACGAGGATCTCGCGGCCCCGGGTGGAGCCCTCCATGCGCCAGAGGATGTCGGCCTCCCGGATCATCCAGGTCGTCCGCTCGCGCGGGGTGTCGCGGGCCATCGGCCAGTTGCCGAGCAGCTCGTCCTGGCCCTGCTTCGGCGGGCCGTCGAGCGGCGGCTGGGCCCGCGCGTAGGCGCCGCCCGTGCCCGCCTTGGGCGCCGGCTGGAAGAACTCGAGCATCCGCAGCTGCACGTCGCTGTGGTTCCACTGGTAGTGCCAGGTGTCCTTGCGGAAGAAGATGGCCTCGCCCGGATTGACGACGAAGACCTCGCCGGTGACCGGGTTGCTCTGGACCATGCGCCCCTCGAGCACGTAGAAGAGCTCGTCCGCGCCGAAGACGGTCGGGTGCTCGGGCGAGGAGATCGCGGAACCGTTCGGTGGCATGCCGACGATGTTGAGGTTCATCGTCGCGTCGTCGGCGTAGAACCAGTCGCACAGCCGTCCGGTGGTCTCATCGCCCCACGTGCGCCGCTCGAGGTCCCGGTACCGGAGGATCTGCGGCTCACGGATGCTCTCGTCTGTCATGTCGCCCTCTCGTGAGGCTAACTGGTCTATATTCTAGACCAGTTTGGAGGATCGGTCCGGACGTGTCAATCGATTCGGCCCGCGCGGCGAGGGCGTTAGGATGCAGCGCACACGAACGAACCAAGGAGTGGCTGCCGTGGTGAAGGCGCTCGACCTCAAGGTCTCCCCGGCCCGGGTGGAGGGCCGCAACAACGCGGTCGAGGCCTACCGGGTCCTCCAGGAAGCGCTGACCGTCGGGCAGTTCCCGGCCGGCACCCGGCTGCCCGGCGAACGCACCCTGGCCGCCGAGCTGGGGGTCAGCCGGGTGACGCTGCGGCAGGTGCTCAGCGCCCTGGCCGACGCCGGACGGATCGTGCCGTCGCCGCAGCGCGGCTGGTTCGTCGCCGAGAACCGGCTCGTGCACGAGCCCAACCGGCTGCGCGGGCTCAGCGAGGTCGCCCGCGAGCGCGGCATGGCCGTGTCGGCCCGGGTCCTGCGGGTCACGGTTCGCCCGGCCACCCTGGCCGAGGCGGAGGTCCTGGGCATCGGCTCCGCCCAGCCGGTGGTGGACCTGCGCCGGGTCAGGTTCCTGGACGGGTCGCCGCTCAGCGTCGACCACTCCTGCCTCGACGCCGCGAGGGTCCCCGGCCTCGAGGACGTCGACTTCACCGGCCAGTCGCTCTACGACGTGCTGCGCGACCGGTACGACATCACGGCCAGCCGGTGCGACTACGAGCTCGCGGCGGAGGCGGTCAAGGCGCGCGAGGCCAAGCTGCTCGGCCTCGCGCCCGGCGATCCGGTGCTGGTCGGCTACCAGAAGACCTTCGACCAGCACGACCGGTGCTTCGATGTGGGCCGCCAGCTGTACCGCGGGGACGCCTACCGGTTCCAGGCATCCCTGTTCCGCTTCTAGCCCGTCATCCTCTACCCCTTCATCGCGCCCGAGGCCATGCCCTGCATGAGCCGCTTCTGCACCACGAGGAAGAAGATCACCACGGGGATCGTGAAGATCACGCTCGCCGCCATCACGCCGCCCCAGTCGGTGTAGTAGCTGGAGAAGTACTGCTGCAGGGCGACCGGGAGCGTCTCGATCGCGGGCCGCTGCATGAACGTCGCCGAGAACATCAGCTCGTTCCACGACGTGATGAACGCGTAGACGGAGCTCGCGGCCAGCCCCGGCCACGCCAGCGGGAACACGATCGACCACACGGCGCGCAGCCGGCTCGCCCCATCGACCAGCGCGGCCTCCTCGAGCTCGAACGGGATCTCCACCACGAACGAGCGCAGCATGAAGGTGCACAGGCCCACGGTCAGGGCCAGGTGGCTCAGGGTCAGCCCCTGGAACGTGTTGAGCAGGCCGGCGTTGCGGAACAGCGTGAACAGCGGGATGACGAGGATCGTCTGCGGCAGCAGCTGCGTGACGAGGATGACGACGGTGAGGATGTGCCGGGTCCGCAGCCGGTAGCGGGCCAGCGCGTACCCCGCCAGCAGGGCGATCAGGCCGGTCAGCACCGTCGTGGCCACGGCGACGACGAGGGAGTTGCGGAACTGGGTCGGGATGTTGCCGTCGAGCAGGTGCGTGTACCGCTGCACGGTCGGTGACGTGACGATGAACCGGGGGCTGCGGGTGAACAGCTGGCTGTCGGGCTTGACCGACGTGACCAGCATCCAGAAGAACGGAAACAGGCTGCTCACCACGATCACCGCGACGAGCAGGAACAGCGCGCCGCGGCGCAGCAGAGACGTCATCGGGCGTCCTCCCGGTTGAGCCGGACGTACAGCACGCTCACCGCGGCCAGCATGAGGAACAGGACCACGGCCATGGCCGCGGCGGAACCCTGGTCGAGCTGGGCGAAGGCCTCGAGCCAGGTCAGCAGGGACAGCACCTCGGTCGAGTGGTCCGGGCCGCCGGGCGGTGTGGTCATCACCAGGAAGTGGTCGAAGGACTGGTACGCCCAGATGGTCGAGATCGTGGTCATCACGACGAGCAGGGGCCGGATCATCGGCAGCCGGATGCGGCGCAGGATCTGCCAGGCGCTGGCGCCGTCGACCCGGGCCGCCTCCACCACCTCGCCGTGGGTGCCGCGGAGCCCGGCGAACAGGGAGACCGCCACGAAGGGCACCGAGTGCCAGACCACGGCGACCGTGATGGCGACCATCGCCGGCGTGCCGGTGCTGAACCACGAGTAGCCGTCGAACGAGTCGAGGCCGAACCAGTGCACCAGCAGCCAGTTGACCACGCCGTACTGGTCGTCGAACATCCACTTCCAGACGATGCCCGACGCGACCCGCGGCATGGCCCACGGCAGCAGCACGATGACGCTGAGCACCCTGGCCGCGCGGGGTGCGGCGTCCAGGACCAGGGCGATGGCCAGGCTCAGCAGGATCGTGGTCGCGACCACCGCGACCGCGAACAGGGTGGTGCGCAGCAGGGCGGCCGTGTAGTTCGGGTCGGCGAAGATGTCGCGGTAGTTGCGCAGCCCGACGAACGGCCCGCTCTGCAGGTACTCGCCGTCGTGGAACGAGAGCCAGATCGTGCGGACGACCGGGTATCCGACCGCGCCGGCGATCACCGCCAGCAGCGGTGTCAGGAAACCCCACGGCAGGAATCGCCGCTCGAAGCCCCGCGGCCCGCGTGGTGAGCGCCGCTCGCGCGGCGCCCCCCGGGTGGCCGGGGACGCCGCGCGGCGGACTGTGGTCTTCACGTTCTCAGCCAATGGCCTGGTTCACCTGATTCGCGAGTTCCTGCATGGCGGCGTCGGCCGTCTTCTTGCCGCTCATGATCGATTGCATGGCGTTGACGATGGAGTTGGCCCCCTCGACCTTGCCCCAGCTGGCCACCGGCGGGATGGAGCGGGTGTGATCGGCCTGGTCGGCGTACGCCTTGAACAGCGGCGCGGAGAACGATCCGGTGGCCTTCTCCTGGGCCAGCGCGTCGTTCGTCGCCGGGAGCAGGCCCAGGTTCGAGGTGACCGGCACGAGGTTGTCCTTGCTCATCATGAACTTCACGAAGTCCTTCGCCACGGCCTTGTTGCCGCACTCGCGGAACACCGCGAGGTTGCTGCCGCCGGCGAACGTGTCGTTGTTGCCGCCCGGGCCCTTGGGCAGCACGGCCGTGCCCAGCTTGCCCTCCAGATCGGGGCTCTGCTTGAGGATGGTCCGCAGGTCCCACGAGCCGCCAACCATCATCGCCGTCTGGCCCAGCCCCATGGACTTGTCGACGTCGGCCGCGGTCCAGGCTGAGGCGCCGGCGGGCGACAGGTGATCCTTGGTCAGCAGGTCGGCGTAGAACTGGAACGCCTGGACGGACTGTGCCGATCCGGCCTCGGAGACCCATTTGTCACCGCTCTGCTTGGCGATCTCCCCGCCCCAGTTCCAGATCAGCGGCAGGTAGTACCAGTGCGCGCCGCCGATGATGCCGAACCCGTTGACGCCCTGCTGCTTCGCCTGGATGGCCAGGGCGTCCTCGCGCAGTTCGTCCCAGGTGGCGGGGGCCGAGGTCTTGCCGATCGCCTCGAGCATGTCCTTGCGGTAGATCAGGGCGCGCACGCCGGTGTCGTAGGGGACCGCGTAGGACTTGCCCTTGAAGATGGTCGACTCGATCATGCCGGGCACGTAGGTGCCCTGCAGCGTCTTGGGGTCGTCGGCGAACACGTCGAGGGCGTTGAGCGCCGCGAACTCGGGGGTCCAGGTGTTGCCGATCAGCGCGACGCAGGGAACGCTGCCGCCGGCGATCGAGGTGAGGTACGTCTGGTGTGCGTCCTTGCCGAGGAACCGGAGGTTCACCTTGGTCCCCGGATGGGCGGCGGCGTAGTCGTCCGCCAGCTTCTGCATGATCGGCTGCTGGGCGTCGCCGATGGGGTCGCCCATCCAGAAGTCGATGGTCCCCTTGATCTCGCCCGAGCTGTTCGCGCCCGAGTCGCTTGCCCCACCGCAGGCCGCGAGGGCGAGGGCCCCGGCCAGCCCGATGGCCACGGCGACACGGCCGCGCCAAACGTTCCTTGCACGCATCGCTGCTCTCCTCTGCTGGGGACCGAAGACCTGCCAGGCGCGAGGTACGCGGTGCCTCCGGACCTGTCGACCTGCCCGGCTGTCTGACAGCCCTATAGGTTGCCCCTCAGGGTGCACCGCGGTCGGGTGGATCGCAAGGGCCTCCGCTCGGTTCGTTACGAAGTCTCCTTGCGCCCGGGGCCCATGGTTTGGTACACACGCGGGAGTATTCGATCTCAGATTGTGCTGGTCAGCGGCTCGGAAGGGCAGAAGTTGTAGTAACACGACGCAGTATCTTGACCTTGTGCTGGAAGGTCAAGGATGGTTTGGTCTCACGCATGTTCCTGCGGTTCACGTCGCGGACCAACGCCGACGGCGCGGTGGTGCGCTATGTCGCCCTGGCCCACAACCGGCGGGTGGACGGGCGGGTCAAGCCGGACGTCCTGATGAGCCTGGGCCGGGTCGACCAGCTCGACGTGGCCGGGCTGCGGCGGCTGGCCGCGTCGATCGGCAAACACTTCGGCGTCGAGCAGCCGGCCGGCGCCGCGCCGGCCGAGGTCGTCGACGTCCGGACCGTCGGGACGACCTGGCTGCTCGACGGGGTGTGGCGCCGCCTCGACGTGGGCGCGGCCGTGCGCGCGGCCGTCGGCGCGCGGCGGTTCAGCACCGGCCTGGAACGGGTGCTGTTCGCGCTCGTCGCCCACCGGGCGGTGGTCCCGCCGGGCGGGCCCCCGGCCGCCGAATGGGTGCGCGAGGAGGCCGTCGTGCCCGGACTGTCCACGATGGACGATGGGCGGGTGCGCCGGGTGCTGGACCTGCTCGCCGACGCGGGCACGCTGGCGCGGGTGCAGGAGTCGCTACTGCCCGCCGTGGCCGAGCGGTCCGGCCCGTTGTTCGTCCACACCGTCCGGGCCGAGTGCGACGATGGGGAGCACGTCGTCATCGGCCTGGCCCTGACCCGGGACGGCATCCCGGTCCGCTGCTGGGGCCGCCCGGCCGGCGCCGGCGACGACACCGTGGCGGCCGCGGTCCGCGACGACCTGCTGCGCCGGCATCCGGGCCCGGTCGTCACCGTGGTCGAGCGCGCCTTCTCCGGCGCGGACGACCTGGCCGGACTGCGCCGCGACGGCGGACACTACATCGCCGGGATGCGGATGCGCGCCGGCGACCGCCTCGTCGAGGCGGCCTTGTCCCGCCCCGGCCGTCACCGGTCCGTCCGCGGCGACCTGCGCGTGCGGGAGATCCGCCTCGACAGTCAGGACGCCCGGTTCGTCGTCTGCCGCGACCCGGCGCAGGCCAGGGCCGAGGCCGGCGCCGGGTACCTCATCGCCACCTCCGACCCGCACCTCAGCGCCGAGGACGTCGCCCTGGGCTACCTGCACCTGCGCAACGGCCGGGACCCCGGGACCCGGCCGCTGCCCGGACCGGCCGCCCGCGCGCACGTGCCGGTCTGGTGGCTGGCCCTGCTCCTGACCCGGATCGCCGAGCACGCCAGCGGCCGGACCTGGCCAGCCATCGACCGGCAGCTCCGGCGGGTCGCCCAGGTGACCCTCGCCGGCCCGGGCGGCACCGTCACCCAGACCACGCCGCTGCGCCCCGAGCAGGCGGCCATCTACCAGGCGCTGTCCGTCCAGCCGCCGGCCCGGGTCACCGCGTCCGCTCCCGGTCCCCGAGCAGCTCGCGGGCGTTCCCGCTGAGCACGGCCGACCGCCGCGTGTCGCCGAGGTACTCGCCCAGGAGGGCGAAACGCCCGGCCACCTCGTCGAGCGACGAGAACGGGAAGTCGGTGCCGAGCACGATGCGCGTGTCGTCGATGAAGGACAGCAGTGCGCCGAGGTCGGCCGCGGTGTGGGACAGGGCGGTGTCGTAGCGGAACGCCGCCAGTGCGCCCAGGACACCCCGCCCGGCGACGGCCGCGAGCTCCGGCATGCCCTCGGCGAGCACCATGCGCGGGGCGACGGCCGGCATCGCGCCGCCGCAGTGCGAGAAGACCCACCGGATTCGCGGGAACCGGCGCGGCACGTCGGTGAGGAGCAGGTTCGTGATGAGGCGCGTCGAGTCGAAGAGGTACTCCAGGACCGACGGCCGGAGGGGGATCTCACCCTCCGGCCACCAGGCCGGCAGCACCGGATGGACGTGGACGAGCGCGCCGCGGTCGTCCAGGGCCTGCAGCAGGCCGTCGAACCTGGGATGGCCGACGTACGACCCGGCGTAGCTGGTGAGCAGGCCGACGCCGACGAACTCCGGCCGGTCGAACACCCGCTCGACCTCGGCGAGCGCCGCGTCGACCGAGGGCAGCGGCAGGCAGGCGACCGCCGCGAAGCGACCGCCGCCGTCGCGGACCACGTCGGTCAGCTCGTCGTTGGTGTCCCGGCACAGGGCCGTGGTGAACGGCTGGTCGCCGAAGTAGAAGCCGGGTGAGGCGACGGACAGCACGGCCAGGTCGATGCCCAGCCGATCCATCATCCGCACCGAGTCCGCCGGTTCCCACACCGGGAACGGGGCGCCCGGCTGCGCCTGGATGCCCAGCGCCGTCAACCGGCTGACGTAGGACGCCAGCGGCGCGTGATGGTGAAAGTCGACGATGGTCATGACACCAGCTCTCGGACGGCGCGAATGGTTCGCAGGAGGTCTTCGGGCCCGCCCGCCTCATGGCCGTTGAACTGCCACACGGTCATCTCCTTGGGCCCGGCAAAGGCATTGTATGCGGCGAAAACGGTGGAAGGCGGGCTCACCACGTCGTGCAGGGCGACGCAGAAGCGGCCCGGACAGGCGGCTCGCCGGGCGAAGGACACGGCGTCGAAGTAGGCGAGCGTCGCGAAGGCGCGCTCCTGCGAGCCGCGGTGGGTGGCCAGCCACTTGACGATCTCCCCGTGTGGGCTGTGGTCGGTCACCTCCACCGCGCGCCGGAAGGCCGACAGGAACGGCACGTGCGGCATCGCCAGGCGGACGTCGTCGCGCAGGCCGGCGGCCACGAGCGCGAGGGCGCCACCCTGGCTGCGCCCCGTCACGGCGATCCGGTCGCGGGCCACAGCCTCGTGGGTGGCCACGGCATCGACGAACCGGTACGCGTCGGTGAACAGGCGGCGGTAGTAGTACCGCTCGGGGTCGAGGATGTCCCGCGTCAGGAACCCGGGCGCGGACGGGCCCGCCCCGTGCGGGTCCGCGGTGTGGCCGGCCCGCACGGCGCTGCCCTGGCCGCGGGAGTCCATGACGGCGTGCGCGAAGCCGGCGCTGGCGTAGGCGAGCGACTCGACCGGGTGCCCGCGCCCGCTGCCGTAGCCCAGGTACTCCACCACCAGCGGCAGGGGGCCGGTGCGCTCGTGCGGCAGCAGCAGCCACCCGCGCACCTCGTCCCCGGCGTACCCGCGGAAGGTGACGTCGTGCACGTCGACGGTCCGAACCAGGGCGTCCACCGGCTCGAACCGCGGATCGAGGGGGTGGACGCCCTGTTCGCGCAGGGTCCGGCTCCAGAAGGCGTCGAAGTCCCCGGGCTCGGGGTGCGGGTACTCGTACCGCACCAGTTGATCGAGGGGTAGGTCAACCCGCATTGCGCGACTCCTGTCCGACAGCCTGACAGGAGTCTACGCGGGGACGCCCTGCCGGGGAAGGACAACCTGTCATGCAACCTGATAGCCTGCTGACCGGGCGAAGGCAGGACATCCAAGTGGAGGTGCGGGCATGGCGCGGACAGTCGCCTCCGGGTACGACATCGTGACCGTCACGGGCGACCCGGAAGCGCGGGGATACCAGTACGGGATCGCCGCCAGGACCCGGATCGAGCACGCGTTGCGGACCTACGCCGACGTGTTCCGGCATTACGCGTCGTGGGACTGGGCGACCGTGCGCCGGCACGGACTGCGGTTCGCCGGCCCCATCGAGGACTTCTCGCCGGCGTCCGCGCGCGAGATCCGGGGCATCGCGCGCGGGGCCGGTGTCGAGGTGGCCGACATCCTGGCCCTGAACACCCGTAGCGAGATCATGTTCGCCGCCCCCGGACGGGCCCGGGCCGTGGCGTCCACCGAGTGCACGTCGTTCGCGCTGACCCCCGCCCGCACGGTCTCCGGCACCGTGCTCATGGGCCAGAACTGGGACTGGATCGAGGGGGCCCGGCACACCGCGATCGTGCTCCGGGTGCTGCGCGACGACGGCCCCGGCTTCGTCACCGTCGTTGAGGCCGGGATGCTCGCGAAGGTCGGCGTCAACGCCAGCGGGGTCGGCCTGTGCACCAACACCCTCATCTCGGACGGCGACGAAGGCCGGTTCGGCGTCCCGTACCACGTGCTGCTGCGCTCGGTGCTCGACAGCGACAGCGGCGCGGAGGCCGCCCAGCGGGTCCAGTCCGCGTCGCGGGCGAACTCCGCGAACTACCTCATCGCCGACGCGGGCGGGTTCTGCGCGGACGTGGAGACCGGGCCGGGCGACGGCCCGTGCGGCGTGATCACGCCCGTCGACGGCGCGGTCACGCACGCCAACCACTTCCTGGTCGACGGCCTCACGGGGGTGGACCGCTACCTCGAACGCAAGGCCCACACGCGCAACCGGCTGCACCACCTGACCGAGCGCGTGCGGCAACACGAACGACACACGGTCGGGAGCCTGCAGGAGGCGCTGGCCGACCACGCGGACGCGCCGTACAGCGTGTGCCAGCACCCGGACGCGGCCCAGCCAACCGCCGAGCGCACCTGCACCATTGCCGGCATCGTGATGGATCTCGGCGCCCGCTCGCTGGTGTACGCCGCCGGCAACCCGTGCGAGTCGGCCTGGGCGCCGGTGCGTATCGATGCCTAGTTCTGACCGGCCGGCTGCCAGACAGGCTGTTAACCTGGCAGCCGTGAAGGTGATCCCCGTCGCGCAGCGCACCGCCGCGGACCACGTGCGATCGCAGCTCATCGAACTCATCGAGTCGGGTGAGTTCGCGGTGGGCCAGCGGCTGCCTTCCGAGGCCGAGCTGTCCAAGTCGTTCGCGGTCAGCCGTTCGGTGATCCGGGAGGCGCTGCACAGCGTGAACGCGCTCGGCCTCACCCGGTCCTACGCCGGCAAGGGCACCTTCGTCGACGCCCAGTTCGCGCCGTCGCAGCTGCTGACCGGCAAGTACCTTCCCCGCGACCTGCACGAGGTCCGCCGGACGCTGGAGGTGCCCCTGGCCGCCCTCGCGGCAGAGCGCCGCTCGCGGACCGACCTCAAGGCGATGACCGCGCTGCTCGTGCGCTTCCGGGAGGAGCAGGACCCCTCCATCCGGGTCGGCATCGACGCCGACTTCCACGTGGCCATCGCCACCGCGACCGCCAACCCGCTGTTCCCCCGGCTGGTCTCGGAGCTCCGCTCGGTGCTGCAGGAGCAGGCCATCGCCGCGGCCGCCGTGCCGGGCCGGGCGAGCCAGGCGGCCGATGAGCACGACGCGATCCTCGCCGCCATTTCCAAGCGCGACGCCACCGCGGCGGCCGACGCGATGAAGCTGCACCTGGCCGCCGTGGAGGACACCGTGACCGGGCCCGCCCGCCGCAGATAGCCGCCGCCGGCGGCCGGGAGACGCCGCGGGCGCGCCGCCCGCCGCGCGGCCGACCCCTACCACGTCCTCGGCGCCTGCCGGCACGGACCAGGATCGCGGTGCACGGGGAGTACGGCATCGGGATCCACGACGAGATCGAGCTGGCGGCGCCCGCGAGCATCCGCCCCGGCGCCATGCACGACATCCCGGCGGTGCAGGCCCTGCTCGACACGGCGACGGCGTGGCTGGTCGCGCGGGGCCGCACCGGCCAGTGGGGCACCGAGCCGCACTCGACGAACCCGCGCCGCCTGGCCTCGCTGGCGGCCTGGGTCCCGCAGGGCCAGCTGCACATCGCGGAGCTGGACGGCCGCCCGGTGGGCGCCCTGGCGGCCGGCGCCGCGCCGGACTCCGTGCCGGCGGCAGCGGGCCTCGAGCTGTACCCGGGCCCGGCCGGGGCGCTACATCAGGCCGTAGCGGCGGCCGATCGCCTCGACGTCGTCCTTGGCCTCCTTCAGGCCGACGCCGGTCGCCTCCCGGTACGCCTTGATCGCCTGGATCTTCCGCCCCTGCTGCAGTTCCTGCAGCACCATCGGGTTCACGTCCGGCACCGGCTCCTGAATGCCCAGGTTCTCCATGATCAGGTCCAGCTTGCGCTCGATCGCGGCCAGGCGCCGCTCCGTGGACGGGTCGGGGCCGCCGCGGCGCAGGGTCAGGGCGAGCAGCAGGACCACGAAGAAGCCCAGCGGCACTATCCACTCCATCCCGTCATTCAACCCCACCGCCGCTATTTCAGGCTTGACTTATATAAGCGGGCGGTGACACCCTTGGTCCGTGCACGCGTTCGACGTCCTGGGTGACCCGGTCCGCCGGCGGATTCTGGAGCTGCTCGCCGCCGGTGAACAGCCCGCCGGGGCGGTCAGCGAGACCGTCCGGGCCGAGTTCGGCATCTCCCAGCCGGCCGTCTCCCAGCACCTCAAGGTGCTGCGCGAGTCGGGCTTCGCCACCGTGCGCGCGGACGGCACCCGCCGCCTGTACGCCGTGGACGCCGCCCCGCTGCGGGAGGTCGACGCCTGGCTCGAGCAGTTCCGCGGCTTCTGGAGCCAGCGGCTCGACGCCCTGGCCACGGAGCTGGCCCGCGGCAGACGACAACGCGACCGAGACGAGGAGCATCCGTGATCGACCTTGTGCACCAGATCAACGCCACCCACCGCGAGCTCGGCACCGCCGGGCTGTCCGGCGGCGGCGCCGGGCGTTCGCTGCTGCTGCGCCGCACCTACGACGCGGCCGTCGAGGACGTCTGGGACGCCTGCACCGACCCGGCGCGCCTGGCCCGCTGGCTCGCGCCGGTGGAGGGCGACCTGCGCCTCGGCGGGAAGTACCAGCTGCGGGGCAACGCCGGCGGCGAGATCCTGCGCTGCGAGGCGCCGAGCCTGCTGCGCGTCACGTGGACGATGGGCGAGGGCATGGCGACCGAGGTGGAGCTGCGCCTGGGCCCGGCGGACGGCGACCGGACGCTGCTCGAGCTCGAGCACGCCTCGCCGGGCGAGATCGTCGACGAGCTGGTGCGCCAGTACGGGCCCGGCATGACCATCGGCATCGGCGAGGGCTGGGACCTGGCGCTCGTCGGGCTCCACCTGCACCTCACCGGCGCCGAGTACGACCCGGCGGCGTGGGCGGGCCGCCCCGAGGTGCAGGCGTTCGCGGCGCGCAGCTGCGAGGCGTGGGGCGCGGCGGTCCAGGCCGCGTGGGGGACGAGCGACGACGACCTGGCCGCGGCGGTGGCGTTCGCGAAGGGCACCCTCGCACCGCAGGGCTAGCCCGCCCAGGCGCGGATCGCCGCGAAGTCCGCCGGCGTCAGCCCCGACCGGCCGTCGACGCGGTGCAGCAGGGCCGGGCCCGCGTGGTGCCGGGCGACCCAGCGCCGGTCGGCGGCGGTGATCTCGGGTCGACGCGTTCGAGCAGCGGGTTGCCGAAGCGCCCGGCCGCGGCCCCGGCGGCCGGGTGCGGTGCGCGACCGCGCCGGGCGAGGGGGACGATCGGGCCGTCGACGTCGAGGAACACCAGCGGCCGGGCGCGCCCGGCCGCCGGGTCCTCGGTGCTGGCGGGGTTCAGGGCCGCTCGCGTTCCGCGGCGGCGCCGAGGGCGGCGAGGCGCATGGTCTCGTCGCGGCGGCGCGCCCACTGGGCGCCGAGGAGGAACGCGAGCAGCGGCAGCAGGACGAGCGCGGCCCACTGCCCGGTGACGAGCGGGATGTTGTGTCCCATGTGGACGGTGGAGACCGCCCAGCCGTTGAAGGTGAAGTTCACGAGCGCCGCCATGGTGAGGACCGGCGCGGCGGCCACGAGCAGGCGGCGCCGGATCGGCCCGGGCAGCCGCACGGCCGCGACGAGCCCGGCGAGCAGGGCGACCGCGACCGCGAGCAGCATGAGGTCCAGCTCGGCGGCGTTGGGCGCCTCGAGGCCGGTGTAGCTGGTCACGTACGTCTCGGGGCGGAACATGTCCTCGAGGTAGAACGCGCTGAAGCCGGCGTCCCCGGCGACGAGCATCCCGGAGCCGAGGACCCCGACCGCGCCGACGACGAGCGGCGCCGCCACGAGCACGGCGAACCGGCGCGTCCCGGCCACGGCCCACGGGCGGCGCGGCCCGGCGGCCGTGAGCGCCACGGCGGCGACGAGCGCGAGGACGGACCACCACAGGCCGTACACCACCGGGACCGGATCGGACGTGAACTGCCGCACGGGCGGCGCCACCTCGGCGAGCAGCGCGACCCAGCCGAGCGCGGCCGCGCCGCGGCGCAGTCCGGCGAACGCGGCCACGGCCACGAGCGCCCAGGCGGCCGTCTGCAGCAGCGGCGCGGAGCCGGGATGCGGCCCGCGCAGCACGGAGGTGAGCCGGAAGGTGAGCAGCGCGACCACGGCGAGCGGGCCGATCAGCGCGCACGCGTCGGCCCAGCCCCCGCCGAGCAGCCCGCCGCCGGAGCGCCGCGACAGCCGCAGCCGCAGGCCGTGCAGCACGATGTCGGCGGCGTCGCCGGGCCGCGGCCAGCGCTGCCCGTCCCCGGCGTCGGCGAGCATCGTGGTGAGCATGTCCTCGCCGTGTGCCCGGCGGAACGCGGCCGGGTACACCCGCAGCAGCCGCTCGTAGCGGCCCTCGAGCGGTGTCGTCATGCCGCACCTCCGCCGGCGAGCAGGCCACTGGTGCGCAGCCGGCGCCCCGCGGTGTCGGCCGCGGCGCGGCGCCGGTCGGCCTCGGTGGCGAGCTGTCGTGCCCCGGGCGCCGTGAGCCGGTAGTTGCGCCGCAGCCGCGACTGCACGACCTCCTCGCTGTCGACCTCGATGAGGCCGCCGTCGACCAGTTCGGCGAGGACCGCGTAGAGGGTGCCGGGGCGCAGCCGCACCGCCCCGGCGGACTGCTGCTCGACGTCTTTCATGATCCCGTAGCCGTGCGTGGGCTCGGCCGCGAGCGCCGAGAGGATGAGGAACGCCGACTCCTTGAGAGGCATGCCTCGAGCATATAACGGAATCCGGTATATAACTAGGTCAGCGGGAGCTGATCGGCTCCACGCGCGGGGCGGCGAGGCGGGTGTAGTCCTCGGTGTTCAGGGCGAGGGAGCGGTCGAGGCGGGCGGCGTTGAAGTACAGCTCCGGGTGTCGCAGCAGCTCCGGGTCGGCCACCAGGGTGAGGTCGGGGTGGAAGCTGAACGGCAGGATCGTCCCGCTCACGCTCCCCGCGAGCGCCTCCGCCCGGTCGGTGGACGCGAACGACACGTAGGTGCCGCCGGCGAGGGCCTTGAGCGCCTGCAGGTCGACCCGGGCGTCGCCGGGGACCACGGCCAGGAACCAGCGGGTCTCGCGCTTGCCGATCTTCACCATCACCACGAGGCACTTGGCGGCGCACGCGGGGGAGTGGCCCCGCAGGGCGCTCACCTCGTCGGTGCGGCCCTCCGGGGCGTGGTCGATGACGCGGTACCGCGCCCCGCCCTCGTCCAGCCGTGCCATGAGTGTCTCGTACACGCCGATCACCAGCCCTCGCCGAGCATGCGTTGGACCGCCGCGATGCGCTCCTCGTCGCGGCGGTAGAAGGTCCACTGCTTGATCCGCCTGGACCGCAGCAGGCCGGTCGCGGTCAGCAGTCGCAGGTGCTCGCTCGCGGTGGGCGCGCTCACGCCCAGCTTGTCCGCGATGAAGACGGAGCACACCCCGTCCTCGACGAGGTCGCCGTCGCGCTGCGGGGGGAAGTGGGCCCGCGGGTCCGCGAGCCACGCGAGCACGGCGAGCCGCTTCTCGTTCCCCAGCGCCTTGAGCACCTCGACGTCGAGCACGGTTAGGGAGTTTGCCAACTCCCTAACCGTGCTGTCAAAGCGTGGTCAGCGCGTGTCGCCGACCTTGTCCACGATGACGGCCTGGGTGTAGATCACCTGGCGGAAGACCGCCCCCGCCGGCGTGAAGTCGTCGTCGCCGTGCTCGTCGGTGTTGTGGTGGTCGGCGATGGCGACCTCGCGCTCGCCGATCAGCCGGTACGTGCCCGGGTCGAACAGCAGCTCCTGCGCGAGGTACCCCTCGATGACCCGCCCGAGCCCGATCGCCGGCCGCCCGTCGAGGTTCACCGCGTCCGGGTTGAGCCGCACGCCCTCGCCCCGCGCGAGCGCGCCGTAGAAGGCGGCCTCGACCCGCGGCGGGAGCACGTACTGCCCGATCAGCCGGTCCAGTTCGATGCCGAAGTTCTTCGGCGCCCGGTCCCAGGCGATCACCTTGTCGGGCGTGTCGAGCCGCTTGAGCTGGTCGTAGTCGAGCTGCCCCCAGGTGACCTGGCCGCCCTGCTCGTAGACCTCGAGCCGGCCGTCGCGCATGGTGCCCATCACCTTGCCGTCGATGCGCTTCCACTCCTGCACCGTGATGGTGCGGGTGTGGCCGGGCACGATCGGGTCGTTCGGGTGCTGCTGCTCGTAGGTGCGCTCGTTGCGCAGCTCGCGGCTCTCGTTGTACATGAACTGGTCCGGGCGCGGGTCGGTCCACGGCTTGCGGGTCGCGGCCCAGGCCGCGTTCGTGAGCACCTCGGCGGCGCTCGCGGGCCGGGGGAAGGGCAGGCCGGTGGTGCTGTAGCCCGTCCCGCTGTCGTCCACGGTGCCGATGTTCTCCACCGCCACGACGCCGATCACCGCCGCGGCCGCGGCCGCCGCCGTGAGCGCCACGCGCAGCGGCCACCGGCGCCTCGCGCGAGCCGCGGACGCAGCGGCCACCGGGGCCGGCTCCGGTGCGCGTTCCATGTGCCGCAGCAGGGCCGCGCGGGCCCGGTCACGCGTGTACGGGCCGGGCCGCGGGCCGGGCCCGAACGCCTCCCGCAGCGCGGTCATCTCATCCATCACGACGACTCCTCCGAATCGGTGTCCAGGGCCTTGCGCATCTCCTGCCGGGCCCGGTGCAGCCGGGAGCGCGCGGTGCCGGGCGGGATGCCCAGGGCCGCGGCCGCCTCCTGCTGGGTGAGCCCGGCCCACGCGACGAGCAGCAGCACGTCGCGGTCGGCCAGTGACAGCCGGTTGAGGGCGGCGGCGAGCCGGGGCCGGGCCCCGCCCGCGTCGACCCGGCCCGGCACCAGCTCCGCCTCGTCCGGCCCCGCGTCCGGCTCGGCGCTGCGGGCGAGGGCCTTGTAGCGGCGCGCCTCCGCCCGGGAGTGGCGCATGATCAGGTTGGATGCGATGCCGTACAGCCACGGGCGCACGTCGCCGCGCGCCGGATCGAACCCGGCCCGGCGGTCGTAGGCGACCAGGAACGTCTCCGACGCCACGTCCTCGGCGAGATCGGGGCCGAGACGGCGCGCGGCGTAGGCGTAGATGTGCTCGTAGTGGCGGTCGAAGACCTCCGCGAACCGGTCCTGGAGCAGGTCGGCGTCGGTCTCCGGCGGTGCCAAGTCCGTCTCCCTCACATCACTGGTTCGCCGGAGCCGGCAAAAGTGTTCGCGCGTGGCCCCGGCGGCAGTGGCACGTTTCCGGGATTCGACGGCCGCCGGGACTCCGTAACGTATTCCTCAACAGCGACAACGACTTCCAGGGGAGAGCACGATGAGCGACTACGACATGGGCGACACGGGTCACGGCGACGTCGACTACGGCCACTACGACGCCGGTCAGGAGCACGGCCAGCTGGACCAGCTGCACCAGGCGCAGGGTTCGGAGGCCGACTACAACAACCAGTACGGCGTGTACGAGCAGGACCACCACGACGCGGAGTCGACGGACTTCTCGCAGGGTCACCACGTCGAGTACGACGCGCCGGCGGCCGTGCACTACGAGTCGGACGACTACACGAACTACTCGCACGACGCGACCTCGGACGACCACGTCTTCGCCGCCGAGGGCAGCGAGAACGCCCACCAGGCCAGCTTCGGCGAGCTCGACCAGCTCGAGCAGAGCTTCGGCAAGTCGTTCGTCGACGGCACGGAGTTCCACGCCGGTGGCGGCCAGTTCGGCGTCGCGGCCAACTGAGCACGACAAGGGCTACCCCTGGCTCAAGGCCGGTCACCACTGGTGGCCGGCCTTCGCCGTGCCAGGAGCAGGAAGACCACCACGCCGGCGAGGGAGGCGGCGGCGATGAGCAGGCCCGTGGCCGTGGCGGCCGGGCTGACCTCGTTGACCGTCCCGCCGTTGCGCGTCGCGGGCACGGTGTCGCCGGGCGACCGCGCGAAACTCTCGGCGAACTCGGCCTCGTGGGGCGCGCCGCCGCCGGCCGCGGTGAACGTGCCCGTGCAGTCGTAGCTGACCTTCCGCGCGCCGTGGTCGGCGGTGCACGCCCGGACCGTGATCGTGCCGCGCTCGCCCGTCGCGTAGTGCACCAGGTCCGTCGCGGCCGCGCCGCCCGCGCACAGGGACAGGAGGGCCAGCAGGCCCGCCATCGTCAGCTGTGCCCGCCGCCGGGTCACTTCTTCATGCCCGCCACGGACTTCGTGAACGTCGCCCTCGCGGCGGAGATGACCCGGTCGCGCACGTCGTTCTTCTCCTTCTGCGTCCAGGCCGCCCCGTCGCCGCGGCTGCCGATGAAGTACACCTGGAGGCGCACGTTGCTGTCGCGCACGCCGAGCGTCATCGTCAACCGGCTCACCTGGTCGCCGGTGCCCGGGGTCTCGTAGAAGATCGCCTCCTCGCCGAGGTTCGGGACCTCCGAGTTCGGCCCGGCGAGCCGTGCCGTGGAGGCCTCCTGGTTCTGCATGTTCTGCGCCAGGGAGACGTCGTTGGCCGCGAAGACGGTGAACGAGATGCTCGCCGTGCGCTGCTGCTTGGAGTCGGTGAGGGCGTGCGCGCGGGTATAGCCGCAGGTGCTGGAGTTGATCGTCGCGTTCGGGTTGCGGTTCGGCATCGGCTTGGAGAGCTCGGTCTCGAACAGGTCGTTGAACATGCTCGCGTCCGACGCCTGGCACAAGTCCTCGGGCACGTTGTCGAGGTTGTACCGGCCGGGGCCGCTCGCGGCCTTGGCCGCGCCTGAAGTGGCGCCCGTGGCCGCCGGACCGTTGCCATTTGGCTTGTCTTTTGTGAGGTACATGGCGCCGGTGATGCCCCCGCCGACGAGCAGCACGGCGGCGAGCACGATCGCGACGAGGGCCGCGGGCGACAGGCCGCGCCGGGCCGGGGCCGGTGGCGGCTGGACCGGCGGGCCCATCCGGGGCGGCATCGGCACCGGCTGCTGGACCGCCGGCGACACGGGCGCGGGGGCGTAGGCCGGGGCCGAGACCTGGCCGGCCGCGAACGCGCCGGTCTGCTGCTGGTAGGGCATCCCGGACGACGGCACGGCCGAGACCGGGGCGGCCATGCTCGCCGTCGCGGGCGCCGAGTTGGGCATCCGGTTCCCGTACAGCGACCCCTCGGCGACCACCAGCTCCGGCTGCTCGGCGACGACGGGCGCGATGCCGAGGGTCTCGTGCAGCATCGTGGCGACGAGCGGGATGCGGCTGGAGCCGCCGACCAGGAACAGGCCCGCGATCGCGGCGGTGCCGACGCCGGCCTCGTGGACCAGCGCGCGGGTCATCGCGATCGTGGAGCGCAGCACCGGCCGGGCCAGCCCCTCCAGCTGCTCGCGGCCGAGCGGCACCTCGCGGCCCAGCGCGGGCACGCCGATGACGGTGCCGCTGGCGCGCGAGAGCATCTCCTTGGCCGAGCGCACGTCGTCCCACAGCTGCCGCCGCTGGGCCGGGTCCCTCCACAGCTCGCCGTAGGTCGCCTGGAGGAACGCGATGATCGCGGCGTCGACGTCGAGCCCGCCGACGTCGTTGAGCCCGTCGGAGGCGACCTGCTCGAAGCCGGTCTGGGTGCGCCGCAGGAGCGTGACGTCGCAGGTGCCGGCGCCGAGGTCGTACACGAGCACGCACGCGCCGAGCGGGAACGCCCCGCCACGGGTGTGCGCGAAGTACGTGGCCGCCGCGGTGGGCTCGCCGACCAGCTCGATGTTCACGAACCCGGCGTGCCGGGCGGCGTCGACCAGCATCGAGCGCCGGTTCTGCCCCCAGCTCGCCGGGTGGGTGAGCGCCACGTCCCGCACCGGCCCGGCGACCCGCGCGGCCTCCCGCGCCACCCGGCCGAGCACCGCGACGATCAGGTCGCGCACGCCCACCTCGCGGTCGCCGAGCAGCACCGCGGTGTCGTCGATGCGGCGCTTCGGGTTCGGCTCCAGCCGTTCGGGCGCGCTGCGGGCCAGGTGGGCGGCGTCGCGGCCGGTGTGCAGCTGGCCGTCGGGGCCGAGCAGGACGGCGGAGGACAGCAGCGGCGAACCGTCGAAGAGCAGCGGCTGCACGCGGGCGTCGGCCCGCTGGAGCATCGCGATGGTGGTGGAGGTGCCGAAGTCGACTCCGAGGCGCAGACGCGCAGCTGTCATGGTCGGCGAGGATAACAGTCCGTCACCTGGCTGATTGCCGGGAATCGGCCGCTGCCCTGGCCGAAGTGGAGCAACACCTCCGCTACCGGCCGCCGAGGACGGCCGGATCGATGGCGCCGCGAGCTAGCGTGGCCTGATGCGTGTCGTGTCGCTGCTGCCCTCGGCCACCGAGATCGTCTACGCCCTCGGCCTCGAGGCCCAGCTGGTCGGCGTCACCTTCGAGTGCGACGAGCCGCCCTCCGCCCGCGTCGACAAGACCGTCGTGGTGGGCGGGCGCGACACGTCGGACCTGACCCCGGGCGAGATCGACGCGTACGTGCGCGCCCAGTTCGCGGCCGGCGCCGACCTCTACACCCTGCACGCGGGCGCCCTCGCCGCGCTGGCCCCCGACCTGATCCTGACCCAGGACCTCTGCCGGGTCTGCGCCCTGCCGTCCGGCCACGTCGAGGACGCCCTGGACCACCTGGGCTGCCGCGCCGACGTGGTGTCGCTGGACCCGCACACGCTCGAGGACGTGCTCGCCACGATCCTCACGGTCGGCGACCGCGCCGGGGTGCCGTCCCGCGCCACCGCCCTCGTGGCCCGCCTGCGCTCGCGGCTCGGCGCCGTGGCGGAGCGGGTCGCCGGCCGTCCCCGCCTCCGGGTCGCCGTCGTCGAGTGGGTCGACCCGCCGTTCACGGCCGGCCACTGGGTGCCGGACCTCGTCACCGCGGCGGGCGGCGAACCGGTGGCCGCCCGGCCCGGCCTCCGCTCGGTCCAGGTCGGCTGGCCGGACCTGACCGCCGCCGAGCCGGACGTCGTGGTGGTCTCCCCGTGCGGCTACCATCTCGAGGGCGCCGCCGAGCAGGCGGCGCTGGTGGCCCCGAGGTTCCCGGACGCCGAGGTGTGGGCGATCGACGCCGACGGCATCGTGGTGCGCCCCGGCCCCCGCCTGGTCGACGGCGTCGAGGCCCTGGCCGCGATCCTCCACCCCGGCGCGGCCGCCCCGGCCCTGCCCGGCGCCGTCCGCCGGGTCGCCTGACCTACCCGCCAGCCCAGCCTCGCCTCGCTTGTCCGGCGGCGAAGACCACTACGGGTAAGGCCGCAGCACCGCCGCCCGGCTCCCGCGGACGGCAGTGTCGTGATCGGGCCGGCTCAGTCTCATCGCGCTGCGTCGTAGGCGTGACGGGCCTGCTCCACCGTTTCGAGGTGGTCGTCGGCCCAGGTGGCCAGGTGGGCGAAGATCGGACCGAGGCTGGCGCCCAGTTCGGTGATCTCGTATTCGACTCGGGGTGGCACCTCGGCGTGGTAGGTGCGGGCCACCAGCCCGTCGCGTTCGAGTTGGCGTAGCCGCTGGGTGAGCACCTTCGGCGTGATGCTGGTCAGCCGGCGCTCGAGCTCCACGAATCGCTGCCGGCCGTACTCGTGAAGAGCCCAGAGGATAGGCGTGGTCCATCGACTGAACACGACATCGACGACCGGCGCGACTGGACACGCCAGCTCGGGGTTCGCTGATCGCTCCACGTGTCCTCCGTCATAACTCCATTACTATCCCCTAGGTACCTACTATACCCACGCCACTAACGTCACCTTCAGCCGCGCGAGCGACGCGGCTGAACTGGAGAGACGAACATGTTTGTCGTGACAGGCGCCACCGGGAATGTCGGCCGGACGCTGGTGTCGGTCCTTGCGGCATCGGGCGCCGCGGTGACGGCGGTGTCCCGTGGACGACGCCACCACGTCGTGCCCGGCGGGGTTCGCCACCATCTCGCGGACCTTGCCCAGCCGGAGACCCTTCGTCCAGCGTTCGCTGGCGCAGAAGCGGTCTTCCTGCTGGTCGAGGGGGCCGGAGCGCACCTCGACATGCCCGAAGTCCTGCGGGTCGCCGCGGCCGCCGGTGTGAAACGCATCGTGCTGCAATCCTCGCAAGCGGTCGGCACAAGGCCGGGGGCGGCGTCACACGCGCCTCTGCACGCCATCGAGGATCTCGTGCGCCGGTCCGGTCTCGGCTGGACAATCCTGCGTCCCGGCGGCTTCGCCTCCAACTCCTTCGCGTGGGCCGAGCCGATCCGGGCCAGCCGGACGGTGACCGCACCATTCGGCGACGTCGGCCTGCCCGTGGTCGACCCGGACGACATCGCCGAGGTGGCCGCCGCCGCGCTCCGCGACAGCGCGCACGACGGACGCACGTACGAGCTGACCGGTCCGGTGCTGAGCACACCACGTGAGCGGGTTGCTGATCTCGCCGCCGCGCTCGGCGAGCCCATCCGCTTCATCGAGCAAACGCCCGACCAGGCTCGTGAACAGATGCTGCGGTACATGCCACCACCCGTTGTCGAGGGCACGCTCGCGATCCTCGGCACGCCGAGCGCACGAGAGCAGCGGATCAGCCCGGACGTGGCGGAGGTCCTTCGCCGACCAGCACGCCCCTTCACCGCATGGGCCGCACGCAATATCGACGCATTTAGTTAGATTTTATGGGCTGGGGGAACCGCCCTTTCGCCGGCATGTCGGCGAGCTGGGCGATCCTCAAGTCCTGACGTTGCGTAAGCGGATATCCGTTCAAGCGGTAGCCGGTGCTCCCTGCTGATCCAGCCGAGTCGTTGCGCCGATCGTGTTCAGGCGACTTGCGAGTCGGCGCATCTCGGCTGGTGTACCGCTGACACCCGAGCCGGTCAGGCGTGTGCAGGTCTCACTCGCCTCGCCGAGGGTGGCGCCGTATCGCCTCAGCACCTGCCTGACTCCGGGTCGACACGGAGCCGGGCAGTGCCGTCGCGGTCCAGCAACACCCGGCGCAGGTCGCCGGGCAGCTGATCCCACCCACAGCTCACCGACTGGAACTCGCACCCGGCTACAGGGCAGGAAGTCTGGCCTCGCAGTGCTGGTTGCTCACTGTGATGTGCGCCAGCCGGCCGCCGCGCACCAACGGCGGCATGAGCGTGCGCCGTACTCGGTTGGTTCTAGCGTGACCAAGCACCATATGAACGGCATGGAAGTCGTTTGAGCGGAGGCGATGATGGACGTGTTGCACTGGCCGGGTGGCCGGAACGTGCGCGACCTGGGTGGTCGAGCGTTGCGCGTCGGCGGCTGCACGCCGTTCGGGAAGGTGTTCCGTTCGGCGGCGCCAGAGCACCTGACCGATGAAGGGTGGGCTGCGGCGAAGGCGGCGGGTGTGCGCACGGTGGTAGATCTGCGCAACGCACCGGCCGAGACGCAGCGTCGAGCAGAACATCCGGTCATCAGCGCCGAGTCGCTGCAGGGCCTGGTCTTCGTGCCGGCGCCGACCGAAGACCCTGATGACACCGAGTTCCTCCGGGTCTGCGGGCCGTTCCTGGATCATCCGCGCTGCTGGGCCGACAATGCCCGGCTTGCCCCCGACCGCATCTCCGCCGCTCTGCGCGTGGTCGCCCGGGCAGACGGGGCAGTGCTCGTGCACTGCGCGGGAGGCCGGGACCGCACCGGCATGATCTCTGCGATGCTGTTGCACATCGCCGGCGCGACGGACCACGCCATCATCGATGACTACGCGGCCGGGTGGCGTGGCGCAGCGGCGTATGCCGGGCACGCCTGGGTCTATGACCCCGACCAGGGCAACTGGCGCGAGCACCAGCAGGAGCCGACAGTCGCGGAGGACGTGGAACGTCAGCTGGCGGACAGGACGCCCGCTCTCCGCGAGTGGATCGCAACGTTCGACGCGACCGACCTGCTGCCACCCGCCGACCTGCGCGCGATCAGAGCGCTGCTGACTCCTGCTGCTCCGTAGGCGTCGCACGGCATACAAGCAAGATTGCCACCCGTGTACCGTGCGATCGCCACGCGGCCAGCAACAGCGCACGAGTGCAAAGATCGGATGCCCGCTCATCGGCTACTTCGCTCGCCCGATCACGGTTACTCGGTCCCGGGTGGAGCATCCTTGAAGCCGATGCGGCGCGCGTCGAACGCGAATCAACTCGACCCCTTCAGCCGAATCTCGTTTCGCCCACGGATCGCGGCTCCGGGCGTGCACCTGCGAGGCGCGTCTCCGATACGGTTGCGGGATGCGGCGGGTCACCGATGAAGCGGTTCTGGCAGTCGGCAGGCTGACGTTGGCCGCGACAGAGCTCGAGTATGTCCTGGCGTGGATCGGAGCTGATCAGGCGGGCGGCGACCAGGCGGCGGTGTTCGCTGTTGCCGGGGAGCCGTTGCGAGCCGCGTGCGGGTCGGTCCAGTTCGCGCCACCGCAGAACAGGGACGAGTTCATCGGACTGGTCGACGCCGCGGGATCGTACTTGGCGCAGAGTCAGGCCGCGGTGCGCGCGATGTGGTTCGACAACAGCACGGTCAACGCGGCGACCTTCGATGAGATCGCCGGGCTGTTGCTGCGCTGCCGGGATCGGCTGCAGGTGCTCCTCGACGAAGCGGGGCGCGCGTCCACCGTGTAGGTCATGGCACGGAAACGCGGTCGGGCAGCCGCGCCTCGCAGACGCACGGACATCGGCAGGACAGGAAGTCCTGACCTCGCCGTGCTGGTTCCTCGCGGTGAGGTGCACGGGCTGGCCGCCGCGCACCAACGCGGCATGAGCGCGCACGGTTCGCGGCCGCCGCACTGCCTTATGACCGGCTGACTCAGGATTGCTCGGGAACCACGTAGGGAGCCGGTGGTCGATCGTATTCACCCAGGGCGTACCGCAGCCGGTGATTGAGATCGTTGATGGCTTGCCGGAGGTCTCGTTCGGTTCCACCGGGCGGCAACAATCGTGCGCGCTCGAGGCGCTCCCGAAGGTTACCGGCCAACTGCGAGCTGGCGTGGCCGGCCATGAGCTCGCCCTCAATGACGGCGAGAACTCCGATCAACGCCGACAGATCCTGAGCCTCGCAACTTCGCGGAGCTGGACACGCTGCCGAACCTGCACTCATACCCCGCACCCTAGCGAAGGGCGTGGCCAGTAGGAGCGAATCGCAAGCGCCTACGCGTCCCGACAGCGCCTGATCAGGACGTCGGGCGCTGAGCCGGCCACTCGTGCCAGCAGCGATCACAATCCGGCATAGTGCAGTGCATCCAGCCGCCGCAGATCTCATCCGGCCCCCACAGCACGTGCTCGCTGATCGGGTGCGGGCACTGGTCACACACCACCGGCGGCGGGAACCGCTCAGGTCCGCGATCGATCACCTCCACATTGTCACCCGCGAAGGCCATCAGCAGAGGTCGACCAACTCGGCCAATGCCGGACGCCCGAAGCGGCAGATCGCCGGGCCGGTCACCACGCACCAGCGGCGGCAAATCCGGACACGTGGTCAAGAGGTTCGGTCCCTCCTGGCGAGGTACGACTCGCTGAAAGCGTTCGTGACCTGGTGTAGGTCGGTTGGCGTCAGTTCTCCGCCTGGCCTGCGGTAGCTATGTGAGCCGAGACAGATCACGGTGTCGTCGACGGTGGTCCATGCACAGTCGCGGGTCCAGTATCGGGTGCTGCTGAGCAGTTCGTCGGCGGTTCTGTCGAGGTGAGCCGTGGCGCCGAGGGCGATGAGGGCATCCGCCACGGTTTGGGCGGCGTCGGCGGGACGGGCTCGGTCTGCGCAGGCCGGCAGCAGCAGGAGGAGCCGTTGCGCTGGTGTGTGCTCAGGGTCCGGTTGCCGAGCGGCGATGATCAGTTCGGGCCAGCTGAGGGCCGGCCCTCGGAAATGTCCTTCCATGGCGGCAAGCGGGATCGCGTCGCCGCCCGTCCCGGGTTCAAGAACGTAGTCGACGCCGCCTTCGTCCGGGAAGTTGCGCATGACGACGTAGAGGCGACTGACATCGGCGAGGCGCAGCGAGAACACCGGCCAAGCGTGTTCGTCCAGGAACGCGTCGATCACACCGCCGAGGTCGGCCGAATCAATATCGAAGGCGTGCGGCGCCGCCTCGGCCTCGCCAGCCAGTCGCGTTCCGCGACGATCAATGGCGAGCGGCCGCGCACCGTCTGCGGCTGATGTGCGTGCAGCTGGCGTTGGTTCTCGCAACCGCGCGAGCAGGTGATAGGTGATCCCGGCCGGGGTGCTTGTTCGGCTGTTGCTGGCTATGGGTGCGTTCGGCGTGGTCGTGTCGATGCGCGGTGTACGGCTGTCGCGGTGAGCAGGGCGGCGGCGGTGACGCCGAGCAGCCGGGCTGAGAGGACTGCCGGGCGGGGCAGCGGTGGTAGAAACGGCACGATCCGTTCGCGGGTGGCCGGGGCGAGCACCGCGGCGGCGGTACCGGTCACGGCGGCCGCGGCGGCCGTACCCCAGAATTGGGCCGGCCTCGGTGGGACCGTGGGCGCCGCGCCGTGCCAGGCGCGGATTCGCCGGCGTTGGCCGATTCGGGCCGACAGGGCCACCCAGCCCGCCGCGCCCGCGGCGCTGGAGGCCAGGTGCAGCGGCATCCACCACGGCACCCCGGGCAGGACCTCGCGGCGCAGCGCGGGCAGGCCGACCCGGGTGCCGGGCACGCTGGTGTGCGTGACATGGTCCCACGCGATGTGGCTGGCTGCCCCGAGCAGCGCCGATCCGGCGGTGACCCACCAGGGGTGGCGCGCACCGCCGAGTGCGCCGTAGTCGCGGGCGGCGAATGGGCCCAGGGCCGGTAGGTGCGCCGCGACGGTGGGCGCCGCCCAGCGTACGAGCCGGGTGGCCGCAACGGTGGCCGGTACGGAAAGGAGCGCGCCCCACCAGGTGTGTCCGTACGTGTACGGCGGCCGGCATCCGCCGGCGGCGTACGGCAGATCCGGTGCCGCGGCGCCGATCACCAGCGCGACGCCGTCGAACAGGTCCGGACGCCACAGTTTCAGCGGCAGTACGGCGGCGGCGTGCGACGGGAACGTGGCCGGCATGACGGCGACTGTAGCGGCAGGCCCGACAGGGGTCACACGTCGGCGCTGTTTGGTTTCGCATCGGCGCGCGATACCCGGGTGCTCTCACCTGGTGCGGCCGACGTCGGCCCAGCTTCTGGGGAACTTGACGATGCGTAGTGGCCGGACAGCGGCATGTCCGCGAGCTGGGCAACTCAACGTGCCGTGTCGTTCCGTAGCGAGCGATCGCAGCAGATCCGCGCAGCTGGTCATGGCTGGGCTGATCCCCTCGAGTCCGGTGCCGTCCAGTGCGTACATGGAGGCGTCGCGTGATCGGCCGGTACGCTTCTCACGGTGGGCGACTGGTTTCAGACGATCGCGGACCTCGACGCGACCGCCGAGGAGGCGCCCGGCCTGGCCGACGTTGTTGTGGCGGACTTGGTGGCTGACGGCATCGTGAGCGCCGAGCGCACCGACTGCTCACCCTGGGCTGGAACGGCCTGTTCGCGTGGTGGGGCCGCTCGGTAGTTGACACTGGCCAGGGAGGCGGCGAGGTCGGCTGCCCCACTGCGACGCCATCGAGTCCTACCACGAGCCGCTCGGCGCCGCGTTCATCGAGGCGATCGACGCCTGGTACGCCCAGCGGCCGAGCGACACAGTCTGCCGGCACTGCAGCCGGACCATTGGAATCAACGACTGGCGGTGGACAGACGGCGTCTGGGCCTTCGCCAATCTGGGCCTGACGTTCTGGAACTGGCCACCGCTGCGCAACGACTTCGTCGCCGGCATCGGCCGCCGGCTGGGCCACCGGGTGCGGCTCGTCGCCGGCAAACTCTGAGCGCGCACTCGATCGAGCGACGACCGGCCAGCATGCGCGATCGGCGGCAGATCCGCGTGGCTCACGAAGTCTTTCAACACGTGCCGTTTCCGTTCCCGGGCGGCAGGTTCCCGGCCGAACTCGGTGCCACGGTGCAGCGGACGGTAGCCGACGGTGAGCTGCCCGCGCTCACGGTGATTCACACCGCCGACAATTCGTGGATCGTCCTCGACGGGGTCAACGACCCGAATCTCGACGGGGCTTGCGTGATCGACGCGATGATCCACCTGGTGGAGGATGACCCATCCAGGCAACCGTCACCGTGATGCTCGCTCCCGCCAGGCAGACACCGAGGATCTCAGCGCTCGCCCAGCCGCCGAGCGCGACACGATCGCGGTCCCGCTCGACGTCGAGTCCTTCGAGGACGTCGATGCGGCATTGCGGTTGGAACGGGATGGAACACCTTCTGGGACATGAGCACCTTGCGCACGAGCGGCGCCGCCGCACTGACCGCCCTGACCACGATCGGCACCCTCCTGGTGAGCACCGGGCCGGCCCACGCCGACATCACCGTCGACTCAGCCGTCTGCCTGCAGAACGCGACCGGCGCCCTGACGTCGTCGAACCCGGTCGTCGCGGCGCCCGGGCATCCCACCTTCCAGTGGACCGCGTCGCTGCCGTACACGCAGTGCGCCCAGTCCAACGGCCACCTGTACCTGGTCGACAACGGCGTGGCGACGCTGTTGCCGGCCAACTCCGGCAACGGTGTCGAAGGCGGCCCCGGGCGGCACGTGCTGATCCTGCGCGTGAAGACGTCGCTGGGCCAGCGGGACCTGTCGTCGGTCACGTTGACCACGGTGTAGCGAATCGCGGCGGAGGGCGGCCGGTCAACGGGGCCGCCCTCCGCCAGTCCGTCGGTGGCGACACCGGTGCCCGGGCCGGCCTAGTGATCTTCCCAGCGTCAACTCCTCCGAGCTGGACGCGATGAGCTCGGCGTTCGCCGCGATCGCCTCGGCGAGCCGGCCGTGCTGCACGAGCTGTACGACCACGTTCCGCCAGGTCTCGGCGTCGACGGTGTCGTGTCCCGCGGTGCCACCGGCGCGTGCGGCGACACCGACGGCGGCCACCACGGCAACGAGTCGCGTCCGAGGACTCGCCGAGCGGCGTCCAAACTTTCTTGCTGTTCTCCCCAAATCCCGGCGACCGAACCGCACCGCGGTGACGCCACGAACACGAGCGTCGCAGGACGCCGACGCGGGCGCGGGCGGTCATACCCCGTGCCGCGCCGGGCTCACGGCAGGGCGCCGGCCAGCCGTCGGGCCTCCGTGACCAGGCGGGACGATCCCTTCCGGGCGGCCAGTTCGCGCAGGCCCTCGATCCGCGTCCCCGCCGGAGCCGCCGCGGCGGTCTCGGCGGCCAGGGTCAGCAGGTCCGGCGTGCCCCGCGGCGGCGGCTCGGTCGCCAGGAGCGCCGGCAGGGCCGTGGCCAGGAGCCGGAACACGGTGCGCGGGGCTCCCGCGGCGGCCGCGTCGCGCAGCGGCTGGACGGCCCGGTTCACGGTTATCGCGCCGCCCGCCGACAGCAGACCGAGGTGGTGCCCGGCCATCTCGGCGTCGAAGGCGTCGCCGGCGGCCAGGAGCAGCAGGGCGTCCACGGCGGCCAGGCGGTCGGACTCGTGCCGGGCGGCGAGGGCGTAGGCGACGGCGATCGCGAGCGCCGGGCCACCGTCGCCCTCGGTCTCGGCCAGCAGGGGCAGGGTCACGGCGCCGCCGCGCTCGTCCATGTCGGCGGCCGCGGCCGTGGCGGGCAGGGCGAAGACGGCGACCAGGCCCCGGTGGCGGGGCAGGACGCCGGGCCAGAGCACGTGCCAGCCCTGGCCGCCGGGCACGATCGGGGGCGGGGGCGCGCCGAGCAGGCCGAACGTCTCGCCGCCGCCCTCGGCCTCGGCCGGCGACGTCGTGACCTCGACGCGCAGGGCGGGGAAGCCGGCGTGCGAGTGGTCGTATTTGTGCTTCTGGGGCGGGCGGGGGCGCACGTCGACCCGCCACTGCGGTGCCGGCAGGCCGCCGCCGCGCAGCCACGCCGCGAGGCGGGCGCCGGCCGGGGTGCCGAGGGCCTCGGCCCGGGCGGCCGCGGCCGGGTCGGGGCCGGGCGGCAGGCGCAGCATCGCCTGGGCGAGGTCCCAGGGCCACGGGTCGCGGCCGGGGGACTCCCGGTCCGGCGGCTCGTGGGCGGCGCGGGCGGCGAGGCGGTCGAGGAGCACGGCGGTGTCCAGGGCGCCGCCGGCCCACCCCGGGGCGCTCAGCAGGCCGTTGCCCGGGAGGGTCTGCGCGTTGAGGTGCAGGCCGATCTCGGCCAGCCGGGCGCGCAGGAGGCGCTGCGGCGGCGGGATGCGGCGGTCCGGCGGCGCCTCGCCCAGCGACAGGAACCGGCGGGCGGCGGTCAGGATCGCGGCCCAGCCGGAGCGGGCCGTCGGCTCCGCGTGCGGGTCCACGGCGGCCTGGAGGACTCCGGTGAAGGCGCCGCACAGGCAGTTGGGGTCCCAGCGGTGCTCGCCCATGCCCTCGCGGTGGCGCTCCAGCACCGGCCGCAGGGCGGCGGCGAGGGCCGGGCGGTCGGCGGCGGCCAGGCGGACGGTGCCGTCGAGGATGCGCTCCATCGGCAGCAGCGCGCTGAAGGGGCGGCCGCTGTAGAAGGCGGCCACCTCCTCGGCCAGCTCGTCGGGGTCGGTGATGGGCGGCGGGGCGGGGACCGGCGGTGGCGGCGGCGGGAGGTCGTCGCCCCGGGCGGGCAGGGCGGCCGGGTGGGCGGGCGACGCGGCCGGGGCCGCCGCCGAGGCGTGCTTGGCCAGCAGCGCGGCGGCTCGCTCGCGCAGGTCGATGGCCGGGTGGTCCAGGGCCTCGGCCAGGGCCGCGGCGATGTCGGCCCCGCGGTCCGGGTGGCGGCGGATCAGCTGCTCCAGCCACGTCAGCTGGGTGCGGACCAGGGTCTTGTCGGGGCGGCGCAGGACGGCCCGGGAGGACTCCAGGACCGCGTCGAGGTCCAGGTCGCCGGCGGCGCGCAGGGACTTCTGGGCGGCCGTCGCCACCGGGACCGGGGCGTCGGACAGCAGGCGCAGGTAGTCGCCCGCGTGGCCGGTCACCTCCGGCGGGGTCGGGGCCAGCGCGGTCAGCAGGGCCAGGTAGGCGCGGGTGGCCGGGCGGCGGTCGGTGCCGCGCAGGAGCCGCGAGAGGGTCGCCGTCAGCAGGAGGGCGCGGTCCAGGCGGCCCTCCGACGCCAGTTCGGCCAGGGCCTCGACGAGCGCCAGGGCGCCGCCGGGCCGGCCCCGCACCTCCCACACCAGCAGGCGCTCGCCGGCGCCGTCGGCGGTGAACAGGCGCGGGACGACGTCGTCCAGGAAGGGGTCGGCGCGCAGGCGCTCGGCGATCGGGACCGAACGCAGGCGGCCCTCCCTCGGGTGGCCGACGTCCATCAGCCAGCCGAGCACGAACCAGTCGTCGGGCGGGGCGGGGGTGCCGGTGGCGGTCAGCAGCGCGGCGACGAAGTCCCACGTGTTGTCCCACAGGTTGTCGTCGGGGCGGTCGCTCAGGCGGACGGCGAGGTCGGGCAGCCAGGTGATGCCACGGTCCCGGGCCGTGGCCACGACCGCGGCGGCGGTCGTCGGGATGGGGAAGAAGTCGCGGCGGCGCAGGATGCGGGCGGCGGCCGCGGCCGACGGGGCGGTGCCGACCGCGGCCACGGCCACGGCGGTATACGCGGGGCCGCGCCAGGGGGCGCGGGAGCGGCTCTTGACGTGCGCCTCCAGGGCCTTGAAGGCGGCCGGGCGGCCGGACTCGTCGAGCGCCGCGACGGCCGCGGCCACGTCCTCGACCTTGCCGTCGGCGATCAGGTCGAGGTCGATCACGCCGTGCTCCCCGTGCTGCTCCCGGCGATGGTGACGGCGAGGGCGTGCTTGCAGGGGCCGCGGGTGCCGCGGTGCTTGCCCCACCAGGGGCAGGTGCAGGTCATGGTGCCGTCGCGCAGGACGCGGACGCGGTAGGTCTCGGCGCCGCTGCGCACCGTCGCGGCCGTGACGCCCTCGGCGGAAGCCGGGCCGTCGAAGGTGACGGCGCCGGACTCGGCCAGCGTGCGGGCGCCGACCAGGCGCGGGTTGTCGCGCTCGGCCCGGGCCGCGTCGTAGGGCATCACGCGGTGGAAATACGCGGCCTCGGTGACGTCGTAGCCGACCCGCCCCGCGGTGCCGAGCTGGGCCAGGGCGGCCCGGACGCGACCGGGGTCCAGGGCGGCGGCGTCGGCCAGGGCGGCCACGTCGATGGCCGGGTCCCAGGCGAGGAGGGCGCCGACCAGCTCGGCGTCGTCGGTGACCTCGTCCGCGGCCAGGGACGTCAGGGCGGCGCCCTCGCCGGAGAAGCCGCGGTGGACCTCCGGGGAGAGGGTGAGGGTCAGGCGCAGCGCGCTCGTGCACAGCTCCCAGGCGCTCGCCACCGGCGGGGAGCCGGCCGCGACCGGCGGGCCGTAGACGCGCAGGCTGTGGCCGTGGCGCAGCAGCGGCCGCAACGCGGCGAGCCGTCCGGCGCCGGCCAGGCAGACCGCGCCCGGGACCGGGCGGGAGGTCAGGCGCAGCGAGCGGCCGGCCGGGACCGCCCACAGCGCCGAGCGGTCACCGGCGGCGGGCAGGCGGCGCAGGAACGCGGCCGCCTCGGCCGCGGGCAGCTCCGCGCGCAGGTCGAAGCCGGCCGAGAGCACGTGGACCTCGGCGAAGCCGCGCAGCCAGCGGGCCGGGAGCGGCACCTTCTTCTCCACGACGGTGCCGTCGAGGGTCGAGGCGGTGAGGGAGTCGGGGCCGACGGACAGGTGCAGGGGGTCGAGGCCGGCGATGCGGGCGAGGGCCTCGCGCAGCGGCGGGTTGACGTCGACGTTGGTGGTGCCGTGGCCGAGGACCTCACCGTCGAGGCCGGGCGGGAGGATGTCGAGGCGGGCGTAGACGCCGCAGCAGCCGGAGAACGACTCGAAGCGCAGCCGGTCGTCGCTGCCGGTGACGACCGGGTCGAGGCTGGCCGGGTCGCGGGGCTGGTAGTAGCGGGTGCGGGCGACGTCGGCGACGGCGATCAGCCCGGCGGCGGCCGCGGGGGGCGTGGTCAGGAAGCCGGAGAAGAAGCGTGGGTTGGCCGCCGGGCCGCCGCTGGTCTGCAGGGCCACCCCATCGGCGCCCGCGGTCGAGGGGGCGAGATACCGGAACTGCTGCACGACGCTCACGTGGCCGACCCTAGCCGCCGGGTGTGACAATTTTTCCCGATGACCGACTTCGGATGCTTGCGTGACAGCCTGGACGGGCTGAGTGTGGGAGACGCCCTTGGGGCACAGTTCTTCGTTCCCGGTACGACCTTCGACGACCTCCTCGACGGCACGGCCCCCGCGGGATCGTGGCCGTGGACCGACGACACCGAGATGGCGAGCGTGCTCGCGGCGCAGCTGATCCAGGACGGCGCCGTCGACCAGGACCGCCTGGCGCGGGCCTTCGCGGACCGGTTCGAGCCCTACCGCGGCTACGGCGGCGGCGCCGTGGTGATCCTGCGCCGCATCCGCGAGGGCGAGCCGTGGCGGGACGTGGCCAGGGACGCGTTCGGCGGGCAGGGCTCGATGGGCAACGGGGCGGCGATGCGGGTCGCGCCGCTCGGGGCGTTGCACGCCGGGGACGCGCGCACGGCGGCGCTGGAGGCGATGCGCTCGGCCGAGGTCACGCACGCGCACGCCGAGGGGATACTCGGCGCGGTCGCCGTCGCCGTCGCGGCCGCCGAGGCGGGATGGGCCCGGCTCGTGCGCAACCGGCCCGAGCCGCGGGAGCTGCTCGACGCCGTGGCCGGGTACCTCGTCGACGGCGCCGTCCTCACCGGCGTGCGCCGGGCCCGGCGGCTGCTCGGGGCGAGCGTGGCCGAGGCGGCCTACGAGCTCGGCAACGGCTCGCAGGTGCTCGCGCAGGACACGGTGCCGTTCGCGCTGTGGGTGGCCGCGACCCGGCTCGACGACTACCCGGCGGCGATCCGGGCGTGCGTCGAGGCCGGCGGCGACGTCGACACCACGGGCGCGATCGTCGGCGGGATCGTGGCCGCGTACACGGGCCGGGCCGGGATTCCGCCGCTGTGGCTGGCCCAGCGCGAGCCGCTGCCGCACATCGAGAATGCGGCCTGACCGTCAGACCATCGACTCCATCTCCCGGGCGATCGCCGCGACGGTACCGGGTGCGAAACAGGCCGTGTCCACGTCGAAGAGCAGCCGCACGGCCCCGGGCACGCTGTCCACGTGCAGGAACAGGGGCTCGGTCGGGCCCGGAGGAGCCGCGGACGGCGGGTCGGTGAGCGCGAGCGCGCGACGGTCGTTGAAGCAGGGGGTCGGCGGGGACGGCACCCGGTCCGGGTCGTAGTAGGCGTACTTGCGGGCCGGGAGGGCGGCCCGGGCCACCGCGGCCACCGCGTCCGGGAACGACGGGGGCACCTCCAGCGCGTACAGGCCGAACTGGGTCAGCGGCGTGACCACATCGGACAGTCCACTGCGGAACCGGTTGGACACCACCTGCCGGACCGCGATCGTCGCGCGGCCCGTCACCCGGGCCAGGGCCGCGAAGTACGCCGCGAGCAGCACCGTCGACTCGTCGGTGCCCAGCCGGGCGGCGGCCCCGGGCAGGCGGGCCGACAGGCGGGCGGAGTCGTGCAGGCATCGCTGGTACCGCTGCAGCATCGCGCGGCTCGTGAACGGCACCAGGCCGTCGGCGTGGCGGTCCCAGTGGCGCCGGGCCGCCGCGTGCTGTCGTTCGCCCGGCGGCGACGCCTGCCAGGCCGCGATGTCCAGCGGCTGCGGGCCCGCCGGCGGCGACGCGACGCGGCGGGCCGACTCGCCGAGCATGACGGCCGCGCCCAGCCCGTCCGTGACCAGGTGCGGCATCACCGCGACCAGGTGCGCCGGCCGGCCCCGGTCGCAGATCACCGCCATGCGCAGGGGCCAGTCGGCGGCGAGGTCGGGCGCGGCCGCGCGGTACCCGGCCTCGACGGCCGCGGCGGCCTCCACTCCGCCGTCGGGGAAGACCTCGAGCACGGCGACCCCGTCCGCGGCGACCTGCTGGCGGCCGCCGTCGATGCGGGTGCGCATCGACGTCCAGCGTTCCATCGTGTACCGCAGCTGCGCCACCACGTCCGCGACGGTCGTACCGGCCGCGACGGGCCGGTGCCCGCCCATCGGCAGCCACGAGCGCTCCCGTGCCATGGCCTGCAGCATGGCCCGCTGCCCCCAGGTCAGGGCGGACGAACCGGATCCGGCGCCCGAGAACGGCACCGCGATGCGAGAAGACATCCGCACAGGGTCGGCACCGTGGACCCTCGCGACAAGCCTTGCGGCGAGCGAATTCGGTCGATACGTTCGAGGGTTCTCAGGTGGCCGGGCGCACCAGGCCGGACTCGTAGGCGAGGACCACGCCGCGGTGGAGCGCGCTCGGCTGACGGTTCGCCTTCGGCCCGACATGCACCGCCACGCCCGGTCAATGCGACAGGGTCGCCATAAGAGGCGGAACGCACGGCATCTGCGTTACCCGCCTGAGGCATTCTTCCGAGCCTGGCCACGCCGATTTTCGGCAAGTCGGACGAAATGCCGTGCGTGGACTCGCACCCTTTCTCGAAAAGCCGTGGCACCTGGCTTTTCGCCATCCGGCCATTTCCCAATGCTGGGTCCTGGAAACAATTCCGTGCCCTTCGGTAATCGTTCCGTAGCATCGGTGGCGGCATTCTGGAACACCGCATTCGTACGTTCCTCCGCGCACTGACGCATTTCAGTGCGTGAAGGAGAGCGCATATGTTTCGTTTCGCCCCGTCACCGGGTCGACGCCGACTGGCGGCCGCGGTCCCGGTCGCGATCCTCGCCGGCTGCATCGCCGCATCCGGTCTCATGGTCACGCCCGCCGGCGCCGAACCCGGCGACGAGACCGTGAACAGCAACGGCTTCACCGTCGAGAATCTCGCGGACGGCGGCGCACGGGTGTCGCTGCACCTCGCCGAGCCGCTGCCGGTCCGCGACGCGGTGCCGGAGCTCGCCGTCGACGGACGCGTCATCGGTGCCGCCAAGGAGTCCGCCGACGGTCTCACCATCACCGTGGAGACCACCGACAGCAGCGTGGCCGGCGCCAAGCGTGTCGACGTCGCCTGGAACGGCGTGGTGCCCGGCTCCCAGGCGGCGCCGCCGAAGTCCGCCGCCGCGCCCACCACCCCGAAGGGGCTGGCCCGCAAGCAGCTGTACACCGACCCCGCCCAGCCGGGGCCGTTCCAGGTAGAGCGGCTCGACTACGACCTCGGCGACACCGCCACGACCCTGTCCGGCCTCAGTGACCTGCCCGTCGAGCTCCGCGCCGCGGTCTACGCGCCGGCCGGGGCGAAGGGCGCCCGTCCGGTCGTGATCTTCCTGCACGGCCGGCACTCGGCGTGCTACAACCCGGCCACCCGGCAGACCAACAACACCAACTGGCCGTGCGCGACGGGCTTCCAGCCCATCGACAGTTACCTCGGCTACACGGAGACCGCGCAGGCCCTGGCGACGCACGGGTACGTCGTCGTGTCCGTCAGCGCAGACGGCATCAACGCCAAGGACGCGAGCTTCACCGACGACAACGGCGCCCTGGCCCGCGGTCAGCTGGTCATGGACCACCTCGACCTGCTCGCGAAATGGAACGCCGAAACCGGCCCGGCCAAGCACCCGCTGGCCGGTCGGCTGGACCTGACCAACGTCGGCCTGATGGGGCACTCGCGGGGCGGTGAGGGCGTGGTCGAGGCCGCGCTGCTCAACGCCGACCGGGCGCACCCCTACGGCATCCGCGCCGTCCTGCCGCTCGCCCCGGTCGACTTCGGCCGCCCGACGCTGCCCGACGTGCCGATGCTGGTGATGCTGCCGTACTGCGACGGCGACGTCTCCAACCAGCAGGGGCAGCACTTCTACGACGACACCCGCTACTCGGTGCGGGACGACGTGCTGCGCTCCTCCCTCATGGTCATGGGAGCCGACCACAACTTCTTCAACACCGAGTGGACGCCGGGCGTTTCCGTCGCGCCTTCGAGCGACGATTGGTCGGCCTCCGCCGACGGGGTCTGCGGCAGCAGCGCCCCGACCCGGCTGACGAGCGCCGAGCAGCGCGCCGTCGGCACCGCGTACATGGCCGGCTTCTTCCGGCTCGTGCAGGGCGGGGAGACGGCGTTCCTGCCGCTCTTCGACGGCACGAACGGCACCGTCCCCTCGACCGGTCGCGCCGTGGTGTACGCGCAGGCGCAGCAGCCCGGTTCGCGCCGGCTGGACCTCGCCCCGCTGGAGCGCGCGGCCGGCAACGTCTCGATCTCCGGCTTCGACCTGGGCGCGTACTGCTACAGCGTGGCGGCGCGCGTGCGGCCCGGCGACACGCCGTGCTCGTCGACCACCGCGACGTCCAAGGTCCCGCACTGGACGCCGGCGACGTTCGCCCCGTCGGTGCCGATCAGCCCGCTGCTGCGGCTGCAGTGGAGCGCGTCCTCGGTGAACCCCGAGGTGCGGGTGGCCCTCGGGCCGGCCGAGGCGAACATCACGAAGTACGACGCGCTGACCTTCCGGGTCGCCCGCGACGACTCGGCGGACGGCGACGTCGACCTCGACGTCACGCTGGTGGACCGCGACGGCGGCTCGGCGACCGTGCGCGTCGGGGACGTCAGCCCGGCGCTCACCCGCTTCCCGTCGTCGACGAACACCACGAACGGCATCAACCTGCTGGGCAAGACCTGGTTGCGTACCGTCCGGGTGCCGCTCGCCTCGCTGTCCGGCGTGAACCTGCGCAACGTCCGCTCCCTCAGCGTGCGCCCGGCCACCGCGACGGGTGGCGCGTACCTGTCCGACGTCGCGTTCGACACGCCCGGCGTCGGCGGCGGCGTCGCCACCCCGGCCGTGCAGGTCAGCATCGCCGACGCGACGGTACGGGAGGGCAACGGCCCGGGCGTCGCGACGATGCGGCTGACCCTGAGCGGCAAGCTCAAGCAGGACGCGACGATCCAGGTGCAGACGGCGGCGAGCGGGTCCGCCACGGCGGGGCAGGTGGCGCTCGGGTCGTTCCCGGTCACGCTGCCCAAGGGCGCGACCGCCGCGACGGTCGAGGTGCCGATCGTCGGCAACACGGTCGTCAACACCGCATCGCTGCGGTACAAGATCACCATCTCGGCACCCACCGGCGCCGTGATCGGTGACGGCTTCGCGTGGCTGACGGTGCTGGACGACGACACCGCCTGAACCACACGAGGGGGCGTGGCCGGCGACACCGCCGGTCGCGCCCCCGTCCGTGGCTGGCTCAGGCAACCACGCAGACGCGTGCGTGGTTTGACGATTCAGGGCTCGCGTTTTTCGAAGCGAGTCCACCCGGTCCAACCACGCTCGGCGATGAGTTCCCGCAGCCGCGCGACGACGGGGTGGGCACGATCGGCGAAGGAGTCCATCAGGCGGATGAACGCCTCGTCGAGCATGAGATCGCCCTGCCGATCGAGCTGCCCGCTGATCCTCGCCTTCTCGTTGAGCTCGCTCACAAGGTCGGCTGCTTCGCGCAGGAGTTCCTCGTCCTGCCAGTTCTCGGCGATGCGACCGATGAGCCGGTAGAGCCGGATGCTGTTCGGATCGGCAAGTTGGGCCACCTTGTGAGCCATGACCGCCGGGATCGTTTCGGGGTAGCGCGCCGCCATCAGGATCCAGGCGTCTCGCTCGCCGTCGATGGCCGCGTCCGGCGCTCCGATGGCACGCAGGCGGTCCAGGTAGTCGACCACCTCTTGCGGAACGGCCAACGAATCACCGGAGCCCAGCTGCGCGATTCGCCGGCGGTGCTCCCGCAGGGCGCGGATCTGCGCACGCAGCTGCCGGTCGATCTCGGTGATTGCGGCGGCGAATGTCTCCGGGTCGGCGTCGAGCAGTCCGCGGACCCGGGCCAGCGGGACGCCCGCCTGGGCCAGGGTGCGGATCCGGATGAGCCGCACGACCGCGGCAGCGTCGTACGTGCGGTACCCGGAGGGATCGCGGTCCGGTTCTGGGAGCAGTCCGATCTGGTGGTAGTGCCGCACCGCGCGGATGGTCACCCCGGCGTAGGCCGCCAGCTGTCCGATCGTCAGCATTGCTTCAGCCTGCCCGATGGTGACGCTCCCTCAACTGATCTTGCGGCGGTAGATGGCTATGGCGAGGGCGTACGCGACGCTGAGCAGGCCGACACACCAGGCGAGCGCCGTCCAGAGCTGGCCGCTGATCTGCTGTTGAGCGAACAGGTCGCGGATCGTGTTGACGATGGATGTCACCGGCTGGTGCTCGGCGAAGGCACGCACCGGGCCGGGCATGCTGTCGGTCGGTACGAAGGCGGAGCTGATGAACGGCAGGAAGACGAGCGGGTAGGAGAACGCGCTCGCGCCGTCCACGGAGTTCGCGGTCAGGCCGGGAATGACGGCGAGCCAGGTCAGGGCGAGCGTGAACAGCACCAGGATGCCGGCGACCGCGAGCCAGGCCAGCGCGCCGGCCGGTGAGCGGAAGCCGATGAGGAGGGCGACCAGCACAACGACTGCGAGCGAGACCACGTTGGCGACCAGTGAGGTCAGTACGTGCGCCCACAGCACGGACGAGCGTGCGATCGGCAGGGACTGGAACCGCTCGAAGATGCCGCCCTTCATGTCGAGGAAGAGCCGGAACGCGGTGTAGGAGACACCCGAGGCGACCGTGATGAGCAGGATGCCGGGCAGCAGGTAGTTCACGTACCTGCCCGATCCGGTCTGGATCGCGCCGCCGAACACGTAGACGAACAGCAGCATGAACGCGATCGGCATGAACGCGGTCGTGATGATGGTATCCGGGCTGCGGCTGATGTGGCGCAGGGACCGCCCCAGCAGGATGGCGGTGTCGCCGAACCAATGCTTGGTCATCGTGAGTCCTCAGCTGTTCGTGCCGGCCGCGCCGGCCTTGCTGCCGATGCCCTTGTCACCGACGATGGCGAGGAAGACGTCCTCGAGGCTCGGTTGTTGTTCGACGTACTCGACCTTGGCGGGCGGGAGCAGCCGCCTCAGCTCGACGAGGGTGCCGTTCGCGATGATGCGTCCCTTGTGGAGGATCGCGATCCGGTCGGCGAGCTGTTCGGCCTCATCCAGGTGCTGGGTGGTGAGTAGCACCGTCGTACCCTGTCCGGCGAGCGTCTTGACGCTGTTCCACACCTCGGCCCGACCTTGCGGGTCGAGCCCCGTGGTCGGTTCATCGAGGAAGATCACCGGCGGGTTCCCGATGAGGCTCATGGCGATGTCCAGGCGGCGACGCATGCCACCGGAGTAGGTCGACACCTTGCGCTCGGACGCGTCGGTCAGCCCGAAGCGGGCCAGCAGAGCATCCGCGATCCGAGCGGGGTCCTTCAGGTGCCGCAACCGGGCGATGAGCACCAGGTTCTCCCGCCCGGTGAGGATCTCGTCGACGGCCGCGAACTGCCCCGTCAGGCTCATGGACGCACGCACGTTCGCCGCTTGCGTGACGACATCGAAGCCGTTGACATTGGCCGTCCCCGCGTCTGCCTTCACCAACGTGGACAGGATCCTGACCACCGTGGTCTTACCCGCCCCGTTGGAGCCGAGCAGGGCGAAGATGTGACCCCGGGCCACGTCGAAGTCCACACCGCGCAGCACCTGCAGTTCCCTGTACGACTTCTCAAGACCCCGCACGTGGATCGCGGGTCCGCGGACCTGCTCGGTTGTCATCTGGGAATCTCTGGACATGGCGCCAGCATGCAGGGTTGACGCTGCGTCAAGGTCAAGCCCTCGGGAGTGGGCAGTCTGGTCACGCTCCCGGAGGCGGCGTCAATGTGCGGGGCTCGGCGTCAGCCTGGCCCTTCCTGCGCGCAGCTCAGCCGGCCGTGGGGCGGGGGAACAGGCGCAGGAAGGCCGCCGCCGTGGAGGGGTCGCCGCGCACCTCGTCGTCGTCGAGCGCGGCGCCGGTGAAGAGCGCCGCGCGCAGCCGCGAGGCCGTGCTGCTGATCGCCGCGTCGGCTTCCGCAGCGGTACGCCGAGCGATCGTCAGCCGCCCGCCGCGGACCTCGGCGGTGAGCTCGTCGCCGTCGATGGTGAGGACGATCGTGAGGTCGCCGTCGTGGCCGGCGAACGTGCTGCGCATCGCCATGACGAGTGCGTCGACGCTGAGCTCCTCGTCCGACGTCAGCGGGCGGCGGCTGCCCCAGCTCGACAGGGCGAGCAGGACCGGGTCCAGCGCCCGGCCCTGCTCGGTCAGCTCGTAGACGGCCGCGCCCACCGGCGGGCCGAGCCGCCGCCGGGTCAGCACGCCGGCCTCCTCGAGCTCGCCGAGCCGCTGCGTGAGCACGCTCTGGCTGGCCCCGGGCAGGCCACGGCGCAGGTCGGTGAAGCGCTTCGGGCCGAGCATCAGCTCTCGCACGACGAGCAGCGCCCAGCGTTCGCCGACCAGGTTGAGCGCGCGGGCGATGCCGCACGGATCGTCGTAGACGCGTCGCATGCCGACCATCATACGGTAGTAAAGCCGCACTACATGGTGCTAAATTCACACCATGAGCACTTACGCGCTGATCCCGGGGGCTGGCGGCGACGCCTGGTACTGGCATCGCGTCCAGCCCATCCTCGAGGCGGCCGGGCACCGGGCCGTCGCGGTCGAGATCCCCGGCGACGACCCGGCGGCCGGCTGGGAGGAGTACGCGAAGGCCGTCATCGACACGCTCCCGCCCGACCCCGGCGAGCTGGTGGTCGTCGGCCAGTCGATGGGCGGCTTCACCGCGCCGGTCGTGGCCCAGCGCCTCGGCGCCCGGCACATCGTCCTGGTCAACGCGATGGTCCCGCGGCCCGGCGAGACCGGCGGCGCCTGGTGGGACAACGTCGGCCAGGGCGACGCGGCCCGCGCCTACGCGATGGAGCAGGGCCGTGACCCCGACGCCGAGTTCGACCTGCGGGAGATCTTCTTGCACGACGTGCCCGCGGACGTCACCGAGCAGGCCATGAGCGGCGGCAAGGAGCAGGCCGACACCCCGTTCGGCCAGCCCTGGCTGCTGAACGCCTGGCCGGACGTCCCGACCACGGTGCTCGCCGGCGCCGACGACCGCCTGTTCCCCGCCGACCTGCAGGTGCGGGTGGCCCGCGAGCGGCTGGACCTGCCGGTGACCGTGCTGCCGGGCGGGCACCTGATCGCCCTGGCCCACCCCGAAACCGTGGCCGCCGCACTTCTCGCGGTCTAGCACGGGCAATTCGCGCCCGGGTAGCGCGGCCACGGAGGGGCTGCGGGAAGCAGCCCCTCCGTGTGTGTCAGTGCGGTGTCACCGGAGTTTGAACAGGGCGGTGATGCTCGACCCGTCCCGGGCCGTGGCGGTCACCGCGTAGCAGGCGCCGGGGGTGGCCGGGGTCTTCCAGTTGTACTGGAACTGGCCGTCGGCGTAGTGCAGCGTCGTGGCACCGGTGGCGAGCGTCTCGATCTCGGCCGTCGGCGCGCCGTCGTCGCAGGTCACCTTCCGGGCGCTCATCGTGACCATGGCCGGGTCGGTCAGCTCGGTGGTGCCGGAGTACACCTGGAACTTCATCGGCACCGTGCTGCCGCCCTTGACCGTGTTGGCCACGCCGCCCATCTCGACCGGGCGGTAGAAGCCCCGCACCGTCCACGGCAGCACCGTGTACGTGTGCTCGATCGCGGTCACGTTGCCCGCCAGGTCGGTCGCCGTCGCGGTCAGGGTGTGCGTGCCGACGGCGGTGCTGTAGCCGGTGACGGCGCAGCCGGCCGGGCCGGAGGCGCGGTCGATCGCGGTGCACACCGGGGCGGCCGGGACCGCGCCGAAGTACACCTCGCCGATGGTGGCGGAGAACATCACCGCCGGCGCGACCGTGTCGACCTTGACCGTGGCCGACTTCGTCGCCTCGACGTTGCCCGCGGTGTCGGTCGAGCGGTAGTCGACCTGATGGGTCCCCTGGACGTCGATCGTGACCGGCGAGCCCGGGTAGGCCGTCCAGTCGCCGCCGTCGATCCGGTACTGCGTGCCGGCCGTGGCGACGTCGTCCTTGGCGTCGAGCGTGAAGGACGGGGCCGTCGTGAACCAGCCGTCGTTGCCGTTCGGCTGCCCGGGCGACCAGGCCAGAGCGGTCGTCGGGGGCACCTCGTCCTTCGAGACCGGGGTCACCGTCCACCGATCGAAGTCGTAGACGACGCCTTCGCCGCCCACCGACGCGGTGAAGGTGGCGCCCAGCTTGTCCTGCTGCAGCCACGGAGTGTCGAACAGCTTGAACGAGTCGTAACCGATCGGGGTGCCGTTGATCAGGTGCGTGGCCCCCGGGGCCTGGGCGGGGCTGTCGTAAGTGATGTCGAGCGTGCCGCCGTGGATGCCGTGGTACACCAGGCGCGGATTTTCGTCGCCGACATGGCTGGTGTCCAGGCTCGTCTTCGTGGTGACCGCGGTCGCGAAGGCGTCGAGGTCGGCGTACTCGGACTTGTCCGCGGTATCCAGCACCCAGCCGTTGCGGTCGGCCTGGCTGCGCAGGATGTCGTAGCTGTAGGTGAGCGTCGCCGTCGGGTGGTTCTGCGCCGTCGTCTTCACCTTGTTCGACGGGTCGCTCGGCGTCTGGTGGTACCAGGTCCCGGGCTGCGCCATCTTGAAGGCGAAGTAGGAGGTCCCGGTGTTGACGATCGACCACCCGCCGATGTCGCGCCGCTCGACGATCGAGCCGGTGTCGGGGAACAGCGCGTTGAGGTAGTTCTCGGTCGGGTCCCCGGCCGACTTGAAGACGCCCACGGCCGCGGGACCGTCCTGCATCACCCGGTGCTGGGCCGGATCGTCGTAGGTCCCGATCGGGGCGTTGCCCACGTCGATCGACACGCGGAACACCGACTGCGGGGCGCCGGAGTGCCAGCGCAGCACCATCGGCATGTCTTCGAGCCAGTTGTCGACCCTGCGGTACTGCACCTCGGTGCCCAGCCCCCAGGTGGGGCGGACGTAGGTCGTCCGGTAGATGTCCATCGCGCGACCGCTCGAGTTCTGCAGGTTCGCCTTGTACGAGGTGTAGGACTTGCCGGTCGTCTGGCCGAGCTGCACGGCCAGCGGCGGCGGCGTGTACTTCATCCCCGGCCAGGCCACCAGGCCGGTGTACTCCAGATCCGGGCGGTAGGCCGACGGAGCCAGGTTGTCCGACTCGCCGACGCCCTGCTGCGCCCGGAAGGCGCCGAAGTACGTCCAGGCGAGGGTCGAATGGCTGGCGGCGCGCCAGGTCGGGTCGTCGGCGAGGGTCGAGTCGCCCTTGGCCCGGCTCTCCGTGGAGACCCGGTAGCCGTCGATCCAGTCGTTGGCCCACTCGAACCACATGACGTCCATGGCCATCTTGGCCTTCTGCACCAGCTCGGGGTCGTCGGCCCACTGGTAGACGGCGTTGAGCCCGAAGTACGTCATGAAGGTGTACTCGCTGCTCTCGTACTCTGCCCAGCCACGGTGCACGCCGGCGTCGATCATCGCGAGGATGGCGGCCTTGTTGATGGACTTCAGCTGGTCGCCGGAGTTGCCCTTGAGATCGGACACGTCGGGGAGGTACTGGCCGACGAGGTATCCGGTGACGTAGTTGCTCATCCGCAGGTTCTCGGTCTGCGGGAGCGGCCCGTAGGCGTACTGGGCGAAGTAGCTCCGTACATGGGTGACCATCGTCGGGCTGTACTGGTCGCCGACCATGAGATACCCGTACATCTTTGACAGGGTCTTGTACTGCTCGGCGTCGTAGAGCTGGTACAGCCTGTCGAGCTTGCCGAGGTTCGTGGCCACGTTCTCGTGGTCCCCGAGCTGCGCCACGTACGACGCGGTGTTGATGGCTCCTTCCTCCTCCAACATCGCCTTCGTCTTGTCCCACAGCCACTGCGACCGGCTCCGCTGGTCGCCGGGGTACGGTGCGGGCGCGGTGGGTACGTGCGGGCTGGTGGTCATGGCCAGCGGGGCGCTGGGCGCGCTGACATTCCCGCTGGCGTCCCTGGCCCGCACCGTGAACTGATAGGTCGTGGACGGCACGAGGTTGCCGACGACCGCCAGCGTGGTGGCACCTGTGGTGGACGTGACCAGGTAGCCGTCGCGGTAGACGTCGTAGCCCGTCACGCCGAAGTTGTCGGTTGACGGCGTCCACGTCAAGGAGGCGCTGGTTTCGGACACCTGCCCCTTGGCCAGCCCGGTCGGTACGGTCGGCGGCTGATCGTCGATGACCGGATCGGGCAGTTCGACGACCGAGGGGTTGTCGACCACGATCGCCTCGTCGGTGCCGGTGGTGTTGACCCGGACCTGCCAGCCGAGCTCGACCGTGGTGATGAGACGCTGCCCCCCGTTGGGCACAACGGTGAACGTGTACTGCGGGATGTCGGCGTCGCTGACCCGGGACAAGGCACCGGAGGTGTTCTTGTACGCGGCGGTGGTGGTGAGGGTCAGCTGCGGCGGCACCGGGAACCGGGGCACCAGCTTGTTGTCATAGTTGCCGAACGCGATCTGCGCGAAGATGTCCTTCGCGACCGGCTGGTCGCTTGCCGCACTGCGCTTGAGGTCGAACGACAGGCTGAACTGCCTGGCGGGACTGCCGACCGGCTGCTTGTACACGGCGTTGACCGCGTCGATGAGCGCACCGGTGGAGAAGCGGCGGTAGAAGTAGCTGGGGTTTGCCGCCCCCAGCGCTGAGTCACGCAGCTCGAGGGCGCTGTTGCCGTTGACGCTGACGATCTGCTGCCCGGCTCCGCTGGTCGCGCTGGCGATCGAGAGCGGGCTGGTCGGGCCGTTGAACTCGGTGTCCATGTCGCCCGCGAGGAGATTGGCGGGCTGGGCATCGATTGCGGGTGATGCGAACGCGACGCAGGCCGGTGCCGCGAGTACCAGCGCGGCGGCACACAGGGACGACACCATCCCTCTCAGGATGTTCATGGCTCATCCTTCTCTTTGGGGTGTGCGCATGTGCGGGGGAGTGCTACTTGACCGCCCCCGTGGCCAGTCCTTTGCTCCAGAACGACTGCAGCGACAGGAACATGGCGACGACCGGAATCACCGAGACGAGCGCGCCGGTGACGACGGTGGTGTAGCTGATCGGATAGCCCTGCAGTTCACGCCAGCTGACGAGCCCAACCGTCACCGGTTGCAGCGAGGTGTCGGCCAGCATGAGCGAGGGCAGCAGGAAGTTCGTCCAGATCGCGACGAACTGGAACAGGAAGATCGTGACCATCGCCGGTGCCATCAGCCGCACGCCGATCGTGAAGATGCGAAACTCGCCGGCGCCGTCGAGGCGGCCGGCCTCGATCAGCTGGTCGGGTACCGACGATGCGGCGTAGATCCGGCTGAGATACACGCCGAAGGGGCTGACGATGCTGGGGATGAAGACGGACCAGAAGGTGTTGACGGTTCCGGTGTAGCTGAATACGAGATACAGCGGGATGGCCAGGACGGGCGCGGGCAGCAGGACCGCGGCGAGCACGGTGCCGAAGACCGCCTCGCGCCCCGGGAACGAGAACTTGGCCAGCGCGTACCCGCACATGGACGCCAGCAGCGTGGAGACGATGCCACCGCCGACGGCGTACAGCAGCGAGTTGAGCAGCCAGCGCGAGTAGATGCCACCCTGGGCCCGGAACAGCGTCTGGACGTTGTCCACCAGCGCGAAGTGGCCGCCGAACCAGAAGCCGTTGCCGGAGAACAGTTCGCCCTGGCCCTTGGTGGCCGAGACGACCAGCCACCAGACGGGGACCAGGAAGTAGACGGCGAACAGCGACATGATCAGCAGCACCAGCAGGCGCGTGGCGGGGTTGACCGTCGTGAGTGGACTCGTCCGGGGCCGTCGCCGCCGCGTTGCTGTGACGACGGGCTCGGTGGGTGCCGGGGTCTGCAGGGTGGTGGTCATGAGTCGACGCTCCGGGCCGATGCGCGGAAGACGAGCACGGACAGCACGCAGATGACGGCGCCGAGCACCACGGACTGCGCGGCCGCGTAGTTGAAGTCGTTGGCCGACAGGGACCGCAGCGCGGCCATGATGGGGGTATAGGTGGACGGCAGGTTCGGCGCCACGGCCTTCATGGTCACCGGCTCGTTGTAGAGCTGGGCCGTGCCGATGATGGAGAAGACCAGTGTCAGCAGCAGGGCCGGCCGGATCAGCGGGACCTTGATCAGCAGCGCGGCCTTCCAGCCGGAGCAGCCGTCGAGGGCGGCGGCCTCCATCGTCTCCTCGGGGATGGCCTGCAGGGCAGAGAAGATCAGGATCGTGTTGTATCCGGTCCAGGCCCAGGTCAGGATGTTCGCGATCGAGAACGGCAGGGCGCCGTCGGTGACGAAGCTGACGTGGATGCCCATCGAGGCGAACAGCCGGGCGACGGGGCTCAGCGTGGGGGCGTACAGGAACGACCACACCAGGGCCGCGATCACGCCGGGCAGCCCGTACGGCAGGAAGTAGGCGACCCGGAAGAACTTGCGCCCCGTGGACACCGAGGAGTCGATGAGCAGGGCCAGGATGAGCGCGATGCCGAGCATCACGGGCACCTGGATGACGCCGATGAAGGCCACTCGCCCCAGGGAGCCGAGGAACTCCCCGTCGCCGAACACCCGCGTGTAGTTGTCGAGGCCCGCGAAGACGGTCTCGGCACCGCCGAGGCCGAGGCCCGAGCGTTTCACCGCGAAGAAGCTCTGCGCGATGGAGTAGCCGGCGGGTATCAGGTACACCACCACGAAGAGCACCAGGAACGGCAGGACGAACGGCGCGGCTCGCCGCAGCTCGCGCGCGCGGCCGCGCCGCCGAATCGTCACGTGGGACACGATCAGCCTATCTGTGAAGGACCGGAGATGCGGGTCGCGGGGACGCCGGGGCGGCGCCCCCGCGAGGCGCTACTTACTGACGGAGAACCCCTGCGCCTGCAGCGCGGAGAGCGTGGACTTCTGCGCCCCGCTCAGCGCGTCCTGGTAGGTGCCGCCCTTGGTGGGCACCTTGCCGAGACCGTCGCCCAGCGACGCCGCCGTGGCGCTCATGACCGGGCCCCACTGCCAGTTGGGATTCACCTTGGGGGCCTCGTCCCGGAACAGCTGGTAGATGGCCTGGCCGCCGTAGTAGCTCTCCGGCTTGTCGAGTGCGGCGTTGGCGAGGCCGGACTTCGAGGCCGGAAGGATGGCCGCGGAGGCGATCAGGTTGGACACGGACTGGTCGTTGGTCGACATCCACAGGGCGAACTCGGTGGCCTGCTTCGGATACTTGCAGCCCTTCATGACGGCCGTGGACGACCCGCCCGAGTTGCCGACGGCGTCGGTGGTGCCCCAGCGGGGCATGGGCGCGACGGCCCACTTGCCCGCGGAGTCGCCGGCGTTGTCGCGGATGAGCGAGGCCGACCAGACCGGGCCGACCTCGGACCAGACCTCGCCCTTGCTCCACGCGGAGTAGAGCGCCGCGTCGAAGGCCGGGTAGGAGGCGACGAGACCCTGGGTGAAGAGTCCCTGCCAGTACTGGCCGACCTCGGCGTTGGCCGCGCTGTCGATGGAGACGGTCCACGAGTCGCCCTTGACCCCGAACCAGGCGGCGCCGTGCTGCCAGGCGAATCCGGAGTACAGGTAGGGGTCGGTGGGCAGGTTCATGATGCGCGCCTGCGGGTTGGCGGCCTTCACCGCCGCGGCGGCGGTGGCGAACTCGTCCCAGGTCTTCGGGATCGCGATGTTCGCGTTCTTGAACAGGTCGGCCCGGTAGAACATGGCCATCGGCGCGGTGTCGACGGGCACGCCGTACGCGGCGCCGTTGACGCCGACGTTGTTCCACACCCAGTCGGGGAACTCGGCCCGCTGCGGCTTGACGTACTGGCTGACGTCCTGCAGCACGCCGGCGGCGAGGAAGGTCGAGAACGTCTCGTAGCCGACCTGGGCCAGGCACGGGGCCGTGCCCGCCTTCGCGGCCGTGAGCATCTTGTCGTAGCCGGTCTGCCCGCCGCTGGGCAGGGCCTCGTACTTCACGTGGATGTCGGGGTGGGACTCGTTCCACAGCGCGACGGACTTGTCGTATCCCGCGGCCCAGCCCCAGAAGGTGACGTCCACCGGGCCGCTGGCCTGCGTCCCTGTGTCGCCGCTGCCGCATCCAGCCAGGGCAACGCCGGCGGCGACCGCGGCCGCGATGAGTCTCGCCGTTCGCTTCACCATGTGTCTCTCGATTCCTATGTGGTCCTGTGTGGACAGTTGAGCGTCACGCCGGGCCGCCCGGGGGTGTCCGAAGGGGACGGCCTGCACGCGTGCACGGCTGTTCGCGCCGGATGCGCGTGCCCCCTGAGGCACGGCTTCCCGCGAGGCGTGGGATCTGCTGAGGGTCCGGGCGGCGCTCGGTGAACGTCCCGGGTGTCAGGTGGTTTCCAGGATCGGAGCCGACGCCGAACCGATGTGCGGGCCGGCGGGCACGTGTCGTTTCCCATCTACGTCGATCACGTTAACGTTCGGATACTTGCATACAAGTACACTGGCATGCAACGATCAATTTCATGAGCCCCCGACCCGCACTCGCCCCCGAGCCGGCACCCGCCCCGATCGGCCCGGCGTTGTCGCCGGTCGTCCGCGAGCGTGTGTCGGCCCGGACGTCCGATCGCGTCTACGACGAGTTGGTTTCCGCGATCCGTGAGCTCCGGCTCGCCCCGGGCACGTCGCTGTCCGAGACCGAGCTCGCCGAGCGGCTGCACGTCAGCCGCACGCCGGTGCGCGAGGCGATCGCCCGCCTGACCGACGCGGGGCTCGTGCGCGTCGTGCCGCAGGTCGGCACCCGGGTCGGACTGATCAGCCTGCGCGAGGTGGAAGAGGCGCGTTTCGTCCGCGAGAGCCTGGAGGTCTCGGCGTTCGAGGCCGCCTGCGCGGGCCTCGCGCCGGACGTCAGCGGGCTGCGCGAACTGCTGGAGCAGCAGGAGCGCAGCTACCGCGCCGAGGACTACAACGCGTTCTTCGCCGCAGATGAGGCGCTACATGCCGGGATCTTCGCGCTCAGTGGCTATCCCGGTGCCTGGCAGGTCGTGCAGCGCACGAAGCTCCAGCTGGACCGGCTGCGGCGGCTCACCCTGCCGGACAAGGCCGGCGTGCGGGTGCTGATCGATGAGCATCGCGCAATTGTGGACGTCCTGGAGAAGGCCGACGTCGCGGCCGGGCGGGCACTGATCAGCCGGCACGCCCGGCGCGCCATGGAGCTCGCCCCGTCGTTGCGCGACAAGCACCCGGACTACTTCACCGAGTGACCCGACGACCGCCGCCGGGCCGTGGCCGGCGCGCCACGGCCCGCGCTGGCGTGCGGCTTGAAAGGAATGCCGGCAACGTGATGCGATTCGATGGAAAGACGGTCCTGGTGACCGGGGCGGGCTCCGGGATCGGCCGCGAGATGGCGCGCCGTTTTCTCGCCGAAGGTGCGGCGGTGTACGCGGCGGACCTGGACCCCGCGGATGTGCCGCAGGGCGCCGTCCCGCTCGTGGTCGACGTGACCGATCACGGCTCGGTCGCCGCGGCGGTCTCCCGGGCGGTGGCCGAGACCGGCGCGCTGCATGTCCTGTGCAACAACGCGGGGGCGTCCTCGACCACCGACCCGGTCGCGTGCACCGTCGAGGACTGGGACCGTACCTTCGCGGTCAACAGCCGCGGCGTGTTCCTCGGCACCAAGTTCGCGCTGCCGCACATGCTCGCCCAGCGGTACGGTGCCATCGTCAACACCGCGTCCGTGGCCGGTCTGGTCGGGCTGCCCGACCGCGCCGCCTACTGTGCGAGCAAGGGTGCGGTCATCGCCTTCACCCGCCAGGTCGCGGTGCAGTACGCGGGGACCGGGGTCCGGTGCAACAGCATCTGCCCCGGCACGGTCGACTCACCGTGGGTGGGGCGGCTGCTCGCGGCGGCCGGCGATCCGGACCGCGCCCGCGACCAACTCGTCGCCCGGCAGCCGATGGGCCGGCTCGGCACGCCGGAGGAAGTCGCAGCGGCCGCGCTCTACCTCGCCTCCGACGATGCCGCGTTCGTTACCGGCACTGAACTTGTCCTCGACGGCGGGCTCCTCGCCGGCTGAAAACCGCTACCAACGAACGGAAACGGGCAGGATGGCCATCCGCATCAGCCTTGGTCACATCGACAAATACGACTCGAACATCGCGACATTCGCCCACCAGCTCGGGCTGAGCAGCATCCAGTTGCACACACCCGATCTGCTGCCCGGCGTCGACGGCCACTGGAGCCTGCCGGAGTTGCGGGCACTGCGGGACCGCTGCGACGCCGACGGGCTGGCGATCGACGGCCTGGAGAACGTCCCGCTGGAGCACTTCTGGAAGATCCAGCGCGGGCTGCCCGGCCGGGACGAGCAGATCGAGAACTACCACAAGACCATCCGCAACCTCGCCGCGGTCGGCATTGACCTGCTGGGCTACAACTTTCTCGGCACGTACGTCTGGCGCACCGACATGGCCGCGCGCGGACGCGGCGGCGCCAAGGTCACCGCGTTCGACCTGGCCGACGTGCCCGCCGGCAACGCCCTCGCCGGGCACCGGCTCACGCCTGACCGGCCCGTCGGCGAGCCGATCACTGCCGAGCAGATGTGGGCCAACCACCAGTACTTCCTCGATGCGGTGCTGCCGGTGGCCGAGGAGGTGGGGGTGCGGCTGGCCCTGCACCCCGACGACCCGCCCGTCGACGAGCCGCTGGGCGGCATAGCCCGGATCTTCACGTCCCCGGCCGCCCTCGGCAAGGCGCTCGAGCAGGCCGGCGGCAGCCCGTCATGGGGGCTGAACCTGTGCCTCGGGACGGTGTCGGAAATGGACGGCGAGCGCAGCGTCAACGAGGTCATCGACCTGCTGGGACCGGCCATCCTCTACGTGCATTTCCGGGACGTCCGCGGCACCGTGCCCCGCTTCACCGAGTGTTTCATCGGTGAGGGTAACTACAACCCGGCCCGCGTGCTGCGGCGCCTGCACGACGCCGGATTCGACGGGTTCCTCATCGACGACCACGTCCCGGCGATGATCGGCGACGTGGACACCTGGGGCGACATCTCGTCCGAGGCGTACTGCAGCCGGGGCCGGGCGCACGCGATCGGTTACCTGCAGGGCGTCCTGAACGGGATGGGGCTCGACGAGCGAGACGGCACACGCGCATGACGGCGCAATGGATTCGGTGGCCCGCCAACGTCGTCGCCCGGTTCGGCGGCCAGCCGGTGGCTTTCGGCGGCGACTACAACCCCGAGCAGTGGGACGACAGCGTGTGGCCGCAGGACGTGCGGCTGATGCGCGAGGCCGGCGTCAACCTCGTGACGGTCGGCGTCTTCTCCTGGTCGGTGCTGCAGCCGTCGCCCAGCCGCTGGAACTTCGGCTGGCTGGATCGGGTGCTCGATCTGCTGCACGCCGGCGACATCGCGGTCGATCTCGCCACTGCCACCGCGTCGCCGCCACCGTGGCTCACCACACGGTTTCCGGAGGTGCTGCCCGTCGACCGGCACGGCCGGGTGATGGCGCAGGGCGGCCGCCAGGCCTGGTCGCCGTCGTCGCCGGTCTACCGCGAACATTCGCTCGCGCTGGTGGAGAAGATGGCCGAGCGCTACGGCGCGCACCCGGCCCTTGCCCTGTGGCACGTCTCCAACGAACTCGGCGGCCACAACTCCCGGTCCTACGACGGTGCCACCGCCGTAGCGTTCCGGGCCTGGCTCAGGCACCGGTACGCGGACTCGCTCGACGAGCTCAACGCCGCATGGAGCACTGCCGCCTGGAGCCAGGCCTACTCGGCATGGGAGGAGGTCCAGCCGCCGCGGCTGACCTTCACCGACTCGAACCCGACGCAGCTGCTGGACTTCGACCGGTTCAGTTCGGACCAGCTGCGCGAGCAGTTGCGGGCGGAGCTCGCCGTGCTGCGGCGGGTCACCCCGGACATGCCGGTGACCACGAACCTGGTGCTGTTCGACGCCGGCAAGAACATGGACTACAGCTCGTGGACCGCCGACCTGGATCTCGTCGCGAGCGACCACTACCTGCGCCCGACGCCCGACGCCCAGTCCGAGCTGTCGTTCTCGGCCGACCGGGCCCGCGGCCTGGCGGCGGGCAAGCCGTGGCTGCTCATGGAGACGGCCACCGGAGCCACGAGCTGGCGTGCGGTCAATCCCGCGAAGCGCCCCGGGCAACTCCAGCGCGACGTGTTCGCGCACGTCGCGCGCGGAGCCGACGGCATCTGCTTCTTCCAGTGGCGCGCCGCCCAGGCCGGGGCCGAACGGTTCCACTCCGCGATGCTCCCGCACGCCGGGTCCGGCAGCCGCAAGTTCCGGGAGGTCGCGGCGCTCGGCGCGCAGCTGGCGGCCTGCGCCGAGGTGCTCGGCACCCGAGTGGTCGCGGACTGCGCGCTGGTGTTCTCGGAGGAGTCGTGGTGGGCCGCCGACCGCGAAGGGCACCCGCACAACGGTCTGTCCTACATGGAGAACGCGCTGCGGTGGTATCGGAGCCTGCGCGACGCGGGCATCACCGTCGACGTCGTGCCACCGTCGGCCGACCTGTCCGGCTACCGGCTGATCGTCGTACCCATGCTCTACCTGGTCTCGGACCGCGACGCGGCCGCCATCGCGGAAGCCGCGTACGCGGGCGCGACCGTGCTGGTCACCTACTTCTCGGGCATCGTCGACCCGCTCGACCGGGTGCGGCTCGGCGGCTACCCCGGGGCGTTCCGGGACCTGCTCGGCGTGCGCGTGGAGGAGTTCGCGCCGCTGCCGGAGGCGGACCGCGTGGACATCGACGGGGTCACCGGAGCCACCGCGGTCTCGACTTGGCACGAGGAGATCGACCTCACGGACGCGGTGGCCGAGGCGTGGTACGTCGGCGGCGACTTCGCGGGCGCGCCGGCGGTCACCCGCGCCGTCCGCGGAGCCGGGGAGGCATGGTACGCGGGAGTCGAGCTGGACGACGACGCCCGCGCCCGCCTGGTGGCGGCGCTCGCCGATCGCTCGGCCGTGACGTCGGCCGGCACGCCAGACGGGCTCGAGGTCGTCGTGCGCCGGTCCGCCGAGCACGAGTACACCTTCCTGATCAACCATGGCGTCACCGCGACGAGGGTGGCGGGGTCCGGAACCGACCTGCTGGACGGATCCGTCCACAGCGCAGAGATCATGGTGCCGGCGGGCCGGGTGCGGATCGTCAAGGCGGGACGGGCACCTCGTCAGGGAGGACATCGGGAGCCCACGGAAGCGATGCGAGCCCGATGAACCTTCGGGTCGACCACGCCCTCGGCCGGTCGGTGACCATCCGCACCGGCGGCGTCGCGCTGCTCAGCTACGTGTACCGCCCGGACACCCCGCGGCTGGAGTCGCCCAAGCCCTATCTGCATCCGATCCGGACGCTGGCCGGTGATCTGGTGTCCGTGTTCCGTCCGCACGACCACGTCTGGCACAAGGGTCTCGCCTGGTCGCTGCCGCACGTCGCGGAGCACAACTTCTGGGGCGGCCCTACGTACGTCCGCGGCAGCGGCTACGTCCAGCTGGACAACAACGGCAGCGCCGTGCACCGGTCCATGAACCACCTGTCCGCCGACGGCGACACCGCATCCCTGGCCCACGAGCTCGACTGGATCTCCCGGCCGGGCGACATGGTGCTCGACGAGCACCGGACGCTGACCGCCGCCCTGGTCGACGACCAGACCTGGACGCTGGTCTTCGACACAGCCACGACCAACGTCTCCGACGGCACCCTCACCTTCGGCTCGCCCGCCACCGAAGGCCGCGAGAACGCCGGCTACGGCGGTCTCTTCTGGCGCGGCCCCCGCTCGTTCACGGGCGGCATCGTCCAATCACCGGACGGCGTCGGCGGTGACGACCTTCGCGGGGCCCGTGCCGAGTGGTTCGCCTTCCGCGGCAGGCACGACGAAACCGGCCGCTCGTCGACGATCGTCATCGTCGACGACGCCGGAAACCCCCGGCACCCGCCGCAGTGGTTCGCCCGCAGCGAAGCGTTCGCCTGCCTCAACCCGGCGCCGTTCTTCAGTGCGGAACTCGAACTGGCCCCTGGTGCCACGGTCGGCTTCCGGTACGCCCTCGTCATCACCGCCGGCGATCACGGCGACGAGGGCACCGCCGCGCTCGCGGACCACGGCCGGGCCGCGCTGGCCCGGCCGGGGGTGGTCTAGGTGACCGACCAGGGCGGACGCCTCCCCGCGGTACGGCGCCGGGCCATCCTCGATCTGCTCGCCGAACAGGAGTTCGTCACGATCGAGCAAGTGCAGGCGGCCACGGGCACCTCCAGCTCCACCGTGCAGCGAGACCTCGGAGCGCTCGCCGCCGCGGGCGCCTTGTCGCGGATTCGGGGCGGAGCCAGGAGGCGATCGCCCGACATCGCCGCACTACGTTCGGCGCTCAACCAGTTACGTCGCACGCTCGACAGCGGCGACCTCCACGCGGTCGAACGCACGATGCGCTGGGCGCTCAGTCTCTGTGAGGGAGTTCGGTACCGCGAGCGCCGGCCGGACGTCGACAACGGGCCTGGCGCATGACGGCACCGTCGCCGGCGTCACAGCCACCTGGACGTGCCCGGACAGCTCCGCCGGCCATGGAGCGCCCGGATACCTGGCTGTCGGCGCCGGTCGAGCCAACTGTCCATAGTGGAACGCCGGGCGGGCGGCGCCACACGCTACTAGCGGCCGCAGACAACGTTGTCTAAACTCTGTTCCGCGCAGCTGATCAAGAACCGTCGTGGCACGACAGCTGCAGCGACAGTTCCCCAGCGCGGCTGGCCCCCGCGCCGCGCGCTGCGGGGCCCGCGAACGGCAGCAAGGAGTCCATTGTGGAGTTCGACGGCAAGGTCGCCATCGTCACCGGCGGACTGAGCGGCATCGGCCGCGCGACCGCCGAGGTGCTCTCGGCGCGCGGCGCGACCGTCGTCGCTGTCGGCCTGCCACCGGCGGCCGGGGTCGAGGCCGAGCTTCCCGGCGTTGAGTACGCCGAACTCTCCGTGACCGACGAGGCGGCCACGGCCCGGCTCATCGCTCGCGTCGCGGCCGACCACGGCGGACTGGACATCGTGGTCGCCGCGGCCGGGATCCAGCGCTACGGCACGGCGGCGGACACCACGGCCGACGCGTGGAACGAGGTGCTCGCCGTCAACGTGACCGGCGCGTTCCACACGGTCAAGCACGCGCTGCCGCACCTGCGCGCCCGCGGGTCGGGCTCGATCGTGCTCGTCTCCTCCGTCCAGTCCTTCATCACCCAGAGCGCGGTCGCGGCGTACACCACCAGCAAGGGCGCGCTCAACGCCTTCGCCCGGTCGCTCGCCATCGACGAGGCGAAGCACGGGATCAGGGCCAACACCGTCTGCCCCGCCTCGGTGGACACGCCGATGCTGCGCACCTCCGCGCGCATGTTCTCCGACGGCACCGACGAAGGCACCCAGGCCCTCGTCGAATCCTGGGGGCGCAGCCACCCACTGGGACGGGTGGCGCGGCCGGAGGAGGTCGCCGAGGCGATCGCCTTCCTCGCCGGCGACCGCGCCAGCTTCATCACCGGCGTCGCGCTGCCCGTCGACGGCGGACTGCTCGCCAACGCCGCCGTGGTGCTCCCCGAATGACGCCGGCGACAACGCCCGGGGTCGCGGTCGCCGGCCGGGCCCGGGTCGGCGAGGGTCCGGTATGGGATGCGCCCAGCGGCCGCCTGCACTGGGTGGACATCCCGGCCGGGCACATCCACACCAGCGACCCGACGACCGGGCAGACCAGCACGCTGACACTTCCGACGCAGGTCGGCGCGGCGGTACCCCGCCGCAGCGGGGGCTTCGTCGCCGCGGTGGCCGAGGGCTTCGCCAGCGTCGAGGCCGGCATGACCGTCCGGTGCGCGATCCTGCCGGAGGGGGAGCGCATGAACGACGCGAAGTGCGACCGGCACGGGCGGCTCTGGGCCGGCAGCACCACGATGGATTTCCAGCCGGGCCGGGGCGCCCTGCACGTGCTCAGCCCCGACTGGACGACTCGCGTGGTCCTGGAGGGACTGACGCTGCCCAACGGGCTCGACTGGAGTCCCGACGGGCGCACCTTCTACCTCGCCGACACCATGGCGGGCGAGATCTCGGCCTTCGACGCCGACCTGGAGCGTGCCACGATCGGCCGCCGGCGCACGTTCGCCCGGTTCCCCCAGGACAGGGGCATGCCGGACGGGCTCACCGTCGACGCCACCGGCTGTCTCTGGGTGGCGATGTGGGGCGGCGACCGGGTGGTGCGCCTCTCACCGGACGCCGACCTGCTCGGCGAGCTGCCCATGCCCGTGCACCAGCCCTCCTCCTGCGCCTTCGGCGGCCCCGCCCTCGACGTTCTGTACATCACGTCGGCCCGCGAGGGTCTGGACCTGGCCGACGACGACCCCACGGGATCGGTGTTCGCGGTCAACGGGCTGGGCGTGGCGGGAACGCCGGCCACGATGTTCGCGGGGTGAGCATGCCGATGAGCACCGAGAACCCCGCCGGCCCGCCCCGGCTCGCCCCCATCGACGACGAGTTGCTGGGCGCGCTGGAGCGGGCCGCACCCGGCGCGACCCGGGCCCGCGCCAGCGATCGGCTCGGCATGGCCCATGACGCCTCGCACTACCTGCTCACGCCCCAGGCGGTACTCGTACCACGCGACGCCGGGCAGGTGGCGGCGCTCATGCGCGCCGCCGCCGGGCTGCGACTTGGTGTCACGTTCCGCTCCGGTGGCACCAGCCTCAGCGGGCAGGCCGGCACCGAGCATCTGCTCGTCGACGTCCGCCGGCACTTCCGCACCGTCGAGGTCCTCGACGGCGGCGCCCGGGTCCGGGTGCAGCCCGGCGCGGTGCTGCGCCAGGTCAACGCCCGCCTCGCGCCGTACGGCCGCCGGCTCGGCCCGGACCCGGCCAGCGAGTCGGCGTGCACGATCGGCGGCGTCATCGCCAACAACTCCAGCGGCATGACCTGCGGAACGCACGCCAACACCTACCAGACCCTGGAGTCGATGACGCTAGTGCTGCCCAGCGGCACCGTCGTCGACACCGCCGCACCCGACGCCGACGCGCGGCTGCGCGCCCACGAGCCGGCCCTGACCGGCGCCATCGAGCGGCTGCGCGACCGGGTCCGCGGCAACCCGGACTCGGTGCGGCGCATCACGGCGCAGTTCGCGATGAAGAACACCATGGGCTACGGCCTCAACAGCTTCCTCGACCACACCACGCCCGCGCAGATCCTCGCCCACCTCGTCATCGGCAGCGAGGGCACCCTCGGCTTCGTCGCCGAGGCCGTCCTGCGGACCGTCCCGGTCCACCCCGCGGTCTCGACCGGGCTGGTGGTCTTTCCCACGCTGCGCGAGGCGATGGCGGTCATGCCGGAGCTGGTGGCGGCCGCACCCGCGGCGGTCGAACTGCTCGACGCCGAGTCCCTTCGGGTCGCCCGTGCGCAGGACGCCTCGGCCCTCGATCTGGTCGTCGACCGTCACGCCGCGCTGCTGGTCGAGTGGCAGGAGCCGGACGCCGAACGCCTCACCGAGCGCGAACGGCGGGCCGGACAGCTCTTCGCCGGATGGAACCTCGCCGTCCCGGCCAAGCTGAGCCGGGACGCGACCGCACGCGCCGGACTGTGGCACATCCGCAAGGGGCTGTACGCCGCGGTCGCCGGGGCCCGGCCGTCCGGCACCGTCGCGCTGCTGGAGGACGTGGCCGTCCCGGTGCCCGCCCTCGCCGACCTGTGCGACGACCTCGCCGGCCTGTTCGACCGGCACCGGTACGAGCGCAGCGTCATCTTCGGCCACGCCAAGGACGGCAACCTGCACTTCATGCTCAACGAGAAGTTCGGCGCCGGCGACGACGTGCAGCGCTACGCGGACTTCACCGAGGAGATGATCGACGCCGTCCTGGGCCGCGGCGGCACGCTCAAGGCCGAGCACGGCACCGGCCGGGTCATGGCCCCGTTCGTCGGGCGGCAGTACGGTGACGAGCTCTTCGACATCATGCTCGAGGTCAAGCGGCACTGCGACCCGGCCGGCACCCTGAACCCCGGGGTGCTGCTCACCGACGATCCGCGGGCGCACCTGCGTCACCTCAAGCCGGTCGTCACCGTCGAGCCCGAGGTCGACCGGTGCGTCGAGTGCGGCTACTGCGAGCCGGTGTGCCCCAGCCGCGACCTCACCACCACCCCGCGGCAGCGCATCGTCCTGCGCCGGGAGATCACCGCCGCCGTGGCCGGTGGCGACACCGCGCTCGCCCGGCAGCTGGAGCGGGAGTACCGCTACGACGCCGTCGACACCTGCGCCGTCGACGGCATGTGCGCCACCGCCTGCCCCGTGCTCATCAACACCGGCGATCTCACCAAGCGGCTGCGCGCCGGGCACCACGGCCGCGCTGCCCGGCAGGCGTGGAGCGCGGCCGCGAAGCACTGGGACACGGCGACCCGGGCCATGAACCTCGCCCTGGACCTGGCGGCGGCGGTGCCGCCCGGCGTCGCCGAGGCCACCACCCGGGCCGCCCGCCGCATCGGCAACCCCGATGTCGTGCCGGCCTGGAGCCGCGACCTGCCGCGCGGCGGCATCCGGCGCCGCGCGGCACCCGATCCGGCCGCCGGTGCCGTCTACCTGCCCTCGTGCCTGAACACCATGTTCGCCCCGGCCCGCGGCGGCGACGGCGTCATGGCCGCGGTGCGCAGGCTTGCCGACCGGGCCGGCGTCCGGCTGCACATCCCCGCGGGGGTGGGCGACCTGTGCTGCGGCACCCCATGGTCGTCCAAGGGCCTGACGGACGGGTACGAGATCATGCGGCACCGCGTCCGCGACGTCCTCGCCGCCGCGACGGACAACGGCCGGCTCCCGGTCGTCACCGACGCCGCCTCCTGCACGGAGGGTCTCCACCGCCTGCTCGCCGAGGTCACCCCGGCCGTCGAGGTCGTCGACGCCGTGACCTTCGTGGCCGAGCACGTGCTGCCACGGCTGCCCGCCGGCCGGCGCCTGCCCTCGCTGGCGCTGCATCCCACCTGCTCCTCCACCCGTCTCGGCCTCGACGCCGCGATCGCTCGCATCGCCGGCGCGGTGGCCGAGCGCGTCGTCGTCCCGGAGGACTGGCAGTGCTGCGCCTTCGCCGGGGACCGCGGCCTGCTGCACCCGCAGCTCACCGCCTCCGCCACCCGCGGCGAGGCGGAGGCCGTCGGGCGCGGCGGATGCGCCGCCCACGCCTCGGTCAACCGCACCTGCGAGATCGGGATGAGCCGGGCCACCGGCCACACGTACCACCATCTGCTGGAACTGCTCGACCGGATCACCGCATCCGACTGACGCGAAGGCTCGGTGCAATGCCGCTGCACATGATCGTCCTGCCCGGCGGCGGGTATGAGCACCACGCAACGCACGAGGCCGAACCCGTGGCCGAGTGGCTCGGGTCGCTTGGCCTCGAGGCCGGCGTGCTGCGCTACCCGGTGGCGACCCGCCACCCCGGACCGTTGCTGGCGGTGCGGGCGGAGATCGCCGGGCTGCGACGGCGCGGCGTGCGGCGGATCGGCGTGATCGGCTTCTCCGCCGGCGGCCACCTCGCCGGCCATGCGGCCCTGGCGCCGGACGTGCGGCCGGACGAGCGGCCGGACCTGGCGGTGCTGTGCTACCCGGTCGTCTCGATGCTCCCCGAGCACCACGCCGGCTCGCGGGAGCAGCTCCTCGGCGCGGACGCGACGGCGGCGCAGCGCCGGGAGGCGTCCCTGGAGGAGCTGGTGACACCGCAGGCGCCCCCGTTCTTCCTCTGGCACAGCTCGGACGACGCGGTCGTCCCGGTCGAGCACAGCTACCGGCTGGCTCGCGCGCTGGCAGCGCACGACGTGCCGCACGAGCTGCACGTCTTCCCGCACGGCCGGCACGGGCTCGGGCTGGCCGAGGACGACGAGCCGGCCGGGCAGTGGACGCGGCTGTGCGCGCGGTGGCTCGCCGGGGTGGGCGCCGCCGCGCCGGCCGCGCAGGGCACGGCCGGCGCTCGGTAGCCGGGTCACCCGAGCGGCATGGTGCAGAACCCGCCGCCGACCAGACGGTTGCGGGGCGCGGCGGGGTCGGCGTCGCCGCCGGCCAGCGCCTGGGCGGCGTACCGTTCGGCGTCGTCGCGCGGGTGGTACCCGATGGCCTCCGCCTCGGCCAGCGACCACCACCGGCGGGTGTTGGCCGAGATGCCCCACAGGACGCGGAATCCGGCCGGCTCGGCCCGCAGGCACGCCTCGACCAGCCGGACCGCGTCCCCGGGCGAGAGCCACCTGGCCAAGTCCTCGGGGACCGCCGGAAACGGCCGGAACGCGCCGATGCGCAGGCACGTCACGTCGATGCCGAACCGCGAGTGGTAGAGGCTGCCCAGCGCCTCGACCGCGGCCTTGCTCACCCCGTAGAAGGTGTCCGGACGGGCCGAGCTGTCCGCCGGCAGCGGGCCGTGCACCGCCTCGTCGCGGGTGCGGAACCCGGCGGCGTGAATGCTTCCGGCGAGGACCACCCGCCGTACCCCGGCCTCGACCGCCGCCGCCAGCACCTGTTGCGTGCCGTCGATGTTGACGGCACGGATCGTCTCCCAGGGCGCCTCGCCGGCGCACCCGCCGAGGTGGACCACCGTGTCGACGCCCTCGCAGGCGGCGCGGATCGCGTCCGGGCCGGTGAAGGACGCCGTGTGGATCTCCACCCGTTCGCCCGGGGCCGCCGGCGGCTGCGGTTGGACGTCCAGCACCCGCAGCACCCGGCCCGGGCGGGCGAGTCCGGGCCGCAGCACGGTGCCGATCCGCCCGGCGGCGCCGGTGAGCAGGATCCGCTCGGACATCTGTGAACCCCCTGCGGTTACGGGCCGGCGATGGCCGGCGGTTCGGACGGCGCGTGGTACTCCCGCGGAGCCGTCCCCGCGGGCAGGTAGGGCGGCTCGTGGTACGTGTGTGTCCGGCGGAAGGTCAGCGGGACCGGTGGGCGCCAGTGCCGCCAACCACCAGGATCGGCCGGCACCGGCGCACTCGGCGGGCCGACGCCGTTGCCGTTCTCCGCGGCCACCGCGTACTCGTCGCCGGCGGCCGGCGCACGGTCGACGTAGGAGAACGCGAGCCCGGCGAAGATCTCGCGGTACCCGGCCTCGCCGCGGCGGCGGCGCAGCAGCCGATAGCCGCTCGCGCCGAGCACCTCACCCCAGCTCAGCTCCACGCCGTCCGGGCCCGGCAGCGGAGCCAGCCCGTCCGGCGGGGCGGGCGGGGCGTCGGTGACGTACAGCGGGTAGTCCGCGCCCGGCGGGGCATGGTGCCGGGAGTTCGCGGCGACGACCCGAACGTGCAGCTTGCGGCCGTCGGCCAGGCCGGTCAGCCGGCACGGGCTGTTGCGGGCGGTCGCGGCGGTGCGCCACGTGTCGCCGCCGTCGTCGCTGAGCTGGACCAGGTACCGTTCGGCCGCCGGCACCGGCGCGAAGTGCACCTCGGCGGCGCCGGCGGCGGCCACGGTGCGGCGCACCTCGGCGGGCGCCGGTCGGGGTGCGTGTGCGGTCAGCTCCCACCGGTGCCGGCCCGCCGGCAGCGCCACGGTCACCTCGTCGGGGGTCTCGCGCAGTGGCCGCACGAGCGCGCCGTCGACGTGGAAGGCCGCGCCGCGCCGGCCGGCCGGCACGCGCAGGGTCAGCGAACTGCCGGCCGCGGCGCGGTACGTGCCGTGGCACTCGTGCGCGTCCGCCCGGTAGCGCAGACTGATGCCCAGGTCCCGGTCGTCGGTGGTGAGCACCACGTCGCCGGTGCCGATCGCGGTGCCGTGGAAGAGCACCAGCCGCCGCTCGCCGTCGCGCCGCAGCCGGATCACCCCGGCTGTGCCCCGGAAGCGCAGCCCGGCCGTTGCGGCGTCGGAGGTGCCGTCGAGCGTGACGTCGAGCGCCCCCGGTTCGTGATGGGCGGCCCGCTCGTGGCGGAACACGTAGTCCACGCTGTCCGGGCCGGTGATCCGGGCGCCCCAGGGCGTGCGGTGCTGCGGGTCGATCGTGAGGTCGTCGCGGTGGCTGACGATCGCCAGCGTGCTGCCGGTGGTGGCGTCGGGCGGACCCTCCAGGCGTACCCCCTGGGAGACCGGGGTGCGGAACTCGCCGCCGCCCGCGCCGTCGGTGCGCACGCCGCGCACCACGTGGATGAAGGGCATCCGGTCGGTGAGGTGGTCGATGCTGTTGGCGTCGTCCCCGGTGGGCCGGGTCAGCGTGGCCCACGTCCAGACCATCCGCTGGGTGGCCGCCACGGCGTCGTAGACGACGAGGTAGTCGCGGCCGACGAGGATGACGCTGCGGCCGAGATAGTGGCCGTGCACCGGGCTGCCGGGGGCGGGGGTGATCTCGGCGTACTGCGCGGTGTCCAGGTCGTAGTGCGGGCGGTCCAGCGTGTTGGGGCCGAGTGACCGGATCGCCCCGCCGCGCCAGATGCCGCACGAGCTGACGAAGGTGGCATCCGGCGCGCGCCGGTCTCCGGCGTCCTCCCGGCCGTGCCCGCTGTAGGCGCGCCCGCCGGCGTAGTAGTACAGGTGCCCGCTGCCGTTGTCGTCCGCGATGCCCCACCGGTAGTTGGGGCCGCGGTCGGTCTGCTGCAGGTGGACCGACACCTCGGTGGGCTCGCCGACGCCGGCGCGCAGCGTGATCCCGTACCCGGTGTACTTGGTGCTGCCCAGGCGAGGGTTGGTACCCCGGTCACCGGGCGGGGGATGCAGCACCCGCCACGGGTCGGCGGCGCCGCGCGGCTGGTCCAGGCGATGTCCCGCGGCGTCGCAGCCCCACAGCAGGTGTTCGGCGACGAGCGGACGGTAGCGGCGCAGTTGCTCGCCGAGCAGCCGCATCTCGATGGGTGGCCGGCGCGGCCAGCTTGCGTGCGCGCCCTGCGGCGGGTGCATGCGCAGCGCGCCGGGCGCGGTGGCCGAGACGTCCCGGTCCGGCGCGGCGGCGGTCATCACCGGGGCGCTCAGCGCGTCGACCAGCCAGTCGCCCAGGGCCGCGTACTGCGGCGTGCAGAGCCGGTTGCGGCCGTCGGCGCGGATGCCCAGCGCGTTGCCGAGCGTGGCCGGGCGCAGGAACGCCCACACGTACGTGGCGAGGCTCTCCGTCCATCGGCCGGGCCTGGCCTGCCGGTCGGGCAGTGCCGGCCGGGTGTTGAACGCCCCGGCCAGCCGCAGGAACGTCTCGAACTGGTCGAGCCAGTCGCCGGCCGCGGGATGCTCGGGGTACAACCAGGACAGGCAGGCCAGCGCCGCCTTGCCGTCGGACATGAAATTGGGGTGGCCGCCGAACATCCGCCGCATCGGCCCGATCTCCTCGCCGGCGCTGACGTAGGCGGTCAGCAGCAGCAGCGCGTCGACCCGGGCGGCGTCCTGCGGCGTCAGCTCGCCGCGCAGCCGGTCGTAGCCGTCCAGCAGCCGGTCGTACAGCGGCCGCTGGCCGATGTTGAGGTAGCCGGCGACCTCGTTCACGCCGTGCGCGATCAGCCGCGGGCCCTCGGCGCCGGCGAACAGCGCGGTGCGCAGTTCCCGCCCGGTGCGGATCTCGCCGGTGGCGCACAGCCGGCCCGGGCGCCGCCCGTCGTAGGTGAGCACCCAGTCCTTGACGCGGTCGAGGTCCAGGGTGCTGTGCCAGTGGTACAGCTGCCGGACGTGGGTGGACTGGTAGCAGGCGGCTCGCCGGGCCGCTTCGGCTTCGATGCCGTACCGCGCCGACAGCGCGTGCGCGTTCTCGTGCTGCGAGCGCAGTACGTCTCGGTCGCGTTCGTGGTCGTAGAAGGCGACCCCGGTGCGCCGGGTGCCGGTGCGCAGCGGCCACCGCCAGTGCAACTCCCCGTCGCGGTGCCGGAAATGGAGCTGCAGGTCCCGGGCCGAGGCCCAGGAGGCGTAGCGGCCGTCGTCCCACCGGCCCGGGTCGCGGACGAACACCCCGGCGGCGTCGCCGGTGCGCACGTTCCAGAACGTCGCATGTGGACGGATGTCCCAGGCGTACGCGGGCGCGTACGGTGCGACGGTGAAGGCCATGTCCGCCCGCGGATCCTCGGGCCGGCCCGGTCCGGAGAAGGCCGGATCCTCGCCGCTGTCGGCGACCAGCAGCGGCTCGTCGATGCCCGGCCACCGGTAGGTCTCCGGCGAGCCGGGGTCGAGGTGATCGGTGGCGTCCTGCGAGTACGGCCAGGTCGAGGAGAATCGGTGGGTGGGTGAGAAGCCGTCCCAGCGCAGCTCCCACCTGGGGGCGGGGCCGTCGATGCCGCGCATCCGCTCGCTCAGCTCCACGAAGTCGTATCCGTGCACGCAGCGCACGGTTGCGGTGTACCGGCCGCCGCCGGCGAGCCGGTACCCGACTTCGTAGGCGACGACCAGCGGCCCGGCCTGCGTCTCGCGCACGTCGATCCGCTCCACCTGGGCCCGCACACCCTCGAGTGCGGATCGGCCCACCCAGCCGTGCCCGCGGTCCAGCGCGAGGATCGGGCCGGGCACCGGCGGGGCCTCGGGTCCGGCGCCGGGCCGGTGGGATCGGGGCAGCCGCACCCGGATCGGTCCGGCGTCCACCACGATGCCGTCGTCGTCGTGCACGGCCGTCACCGGGTGGGCGACGCTCGCCAGCGGGATCGACTCGTCGGCACACAGCGTGTACTCGTGGGACTGCCCGGGCGCCAGGGCGGTGAGGAAGCCGACCACCGCGCTGCGCAGCCGTCCCTCGTCGTCGGTGCGCACCTCGGACAGCTGGAACGGCACCGGCGTGCCCGCGGTGTCGACCAGCCGCAGCCGCCGGGCCGGCAGGGCAGGCTCGGGCCAGCGCACCGGCCAGTGCAGCAGCGTCCGCGGCCACGCGAACTCGGGATGGTCGATCGGGTCGTGCAGCCGGAACGTGACGCTCGCCCGGCCCGGCTCCCACCGGGTGGTGTGCCGGTCGAGCCGGGCCGGGCCGCTCATTCGGTCCCGCCGGTCCGCTCGCCGGCCGCCGCCTGCGTCGGCGCGATGCCCTGGCTGCCCAGGCCCGCCCCGCCCGCTACGCCCTCGACGAGGTAGCGCTGCAGCAGGATGAACAGCACGAGGATCGGCGCCGCCACGATGAAGGTGGCCGCGGCCACGACCGGCCAGTTCTGGGTGTGCTCGCCGAAGAACGAGTAGAGGCCGCGGGTGACCGGCCACAGCGCGTCGTCGGAGAGCATGACCAGCGGCAGGATCAGGCTGTTCCAGGAGGCGACGAACCCGAAGATGCCGAAGGTGGCCAGCGCCGGCTTCATCTGCGGGATGATGAAGGTGAGGATGAACCGGATGTACCCGCAGCCGTCCAGCACGGCCGCCTCGTCGATCTCGCGGGGAATGCCCTTGATGTACCCGACGAAGAAGAAGAACCCGGCGCCGGACAGGCTGGTCATCACCAGATAGCCGGGCATGCTGTTGTACAGGTGCAGCGCACGGGCCTCGATGAACAGCGGGATCAGGCCGCCGGGCAGGAAGCCGGAGAAGATGAAGAACGTGTAGAGCGCGTTGGAGTGCTTGAAGTACCCGCGGGAAATGGGGAAGGCGAGGAAGACCCCGAGCACGAGGGTGATCGCCGTCGGGAACACCGAATAGACCAGGCTGTTGATCATCTGGCGGCCGAAGTCGCCCTCTTCCCACGCCTCGGCGAAGTTCTGCAGCGTCCATTCCCGCGGCAGGCCGGTCGGGTGCTGCAGGAATTCCGGGTAGGACTTGAACGCCTGCAGCAGCAGGTAGAACAGCGGCAGCGCGAACAGCAGTACCGAGATGAGCAAACACACCACGTTCGTGCGCGCGCCGCGAAGCAGCGCCCCGGTGCCGCGCCGGCGCCGGGGCGGCGTCGCGGCCTGGCTCCGGGTGCGCTCAGGCAGTACCGCCGAGGTCGTCACAGCGCCACCTCCCGCCGCCGCAGGGTCCACAGGATGCCGCCACCGACGAGCAAGGTGAGGAAGAACTGCAGCATCGCCAGCATCGAGCCGAACCCGAGCTGGCTGTTGCCGCTGAGGAACGCCGAGTTGAACATGTACATGCCCAGCGTCTTGGTGCCGAAGTTGCCCCCGGTGAGCACGAGGATGAGCGCGTACTCGCCGAGCGCGCCCACCACGGCCAGGAACATGTTCACCGTGAAGGCGGGCGCCAGCAGCGGGAAGGTCATGCTGCGGAACATGCGCCAACGCCCGGCGCCGTCCATCGACGCCGCCTCGTACACGTCCGACGGGATGTTGCGCAGCCCGGCGATGTAGATGAGCATCGAGTACCCGGAGAACATCCAGACGTTGACCAGCATCACGAGGGGCAGCGCCAGCTGGTTGGAGCCGAGGAAGGTGCTGGTGACCCCGAAGGCGCCCTGCAGGATCTTCTCGGCCGGGCCGGAGAACGGGTCGAAGATCAGCGAGAAGATCGCCCCCACGACTGCGACCGAGAAGATCTGCGGCATGAAGATGAGCGCCCGGTACACGGCGTAGGACCGGCCCCGCCGGTTGAGCAGCAGGGCCAGCCCGATGCCGATCGCGTTCTGCACGATCGCCACGCCCACCACGTAGATGAGCGTGACGCGCACCGCGCCCCACACCTCCGAGGAGAGCGCGGTGAACGCGCTGGAGTAGTTGCACAGGCCGCAGAGGTTGAGCGGCGTACCCGGCAGGCCGGAGTATTGCGTGAACGAGTACCCGATGGTCGCCAGCGACGGGTACAGCCCGAACACCAGCCACCCGAGTCCCGGTATCGCAATGCTCGCCCATGGAATGAACCGTCGGGTCCGTGGGGTGCCGAACAAGCAGCGTGACACGCCGCCCTCCCTTCTACCGTGGGGTACGGACTAGCCGAGGGCCTTCTGGTAGGCGCCGGCGGAGCGGGCGAGGATGGTGTCCACGCTGTCGTTGCCGATCGGCGCCATCTTGTACAGGTCGGGACCGGCCGCGTCCGTGGAGGCACCGGCGGGCGCCCACGGGACGGTCAGCGCCACGAACGAGTCGCTCATGTGCGAGTTCAGCCAGTCCATCCACGGCAGTCCGGTGTTCTGCAGCGCCGGCTGGGTGGAGATCGAGCCGGTCGCCTCCAGCCACTTCTTGTAGTTGTCCGGCTGGGAGAAGAACTCCAGCCACTGCATCGCGAGATCCTTGTGCGGCGCGCTGGTCGGCACCACCCAGGTCAGGTCCGGCTTGATGACCACCCGGTTGGCGGCGGGGTCGTTCGTGCCGGGCAGCATGAAGAAGCCCAGGTTCAGCTTCGGGCCGGCCTGCTGGATTGTCGCGCCGTCCCACGAGCCGTCCAGCAGGAACGGGAAGTCGTCCGGCTTGCTGGCCCACGCGCCCGGAGCGGTCTGCTGCGCGACGCCCGCCGCGGCCGGCTCGAGGTACACCATCGCCTTCTGGTACTGCTCGGAGATGTCTTTGTAGACCGGGTCGGCCCAGGACTGCGTCTTCTGCCAGAACGCGGTGGCCCGGTCGGTGGACACCTTCACCGAGTCCGCGCCGGGGTGGCCCGCCATCAGCGTCTGGTTCATGATGCCGTGCCAGACGCCGGCGTGCATGCCGTCCTTGCCCGCGGCGAAGATCGGGGTGATCCCCTTGGCCTTCAGCGCCGCGCAGTCGTCGAGGAACTCCTGGTACGTCTTCGGTACCTGCATGTTGTACTTGGCGAGCAGGTCCTTCTTGTACCAGACGGAGCCGGCGGAAACGTACTGCGCCGCCATCACGCCGTAGATCCCGCCGTTGTACCCGACGGCGGCCTGCTGCACGGTCGGGTCGTAGTTCTTCATGAACGGCTGGTCCTTGAGGTCGACCAGCTGGCCCGCGGCGACCAGTGCCGCCGCTCCGCCGGGCTTCAGGTTGGTGTAGGACGGCGCGAAGCCCTGCTGGGTGGGCGCGAACTGGGCGAGCACGTCCACCGACTTGGACTGCAGCATGCTGCTGGTCAGCTGCTGCCACGCCCCGTTGGCCGTCGGCGCCTGCTGCAGCTTGACCGTCACGCCGGGGTGCGCCTTCTCGAATGCGGCGTTGAGCTGTTTGGTGAACTCGATCGCCCCCGGGTTGGTCCACTGGCCGATGGTCAGGGTGACCTTCTCGGCGGAGCCGGAGTCCGAGCCGCCGCTGCAGGCGGTCAGGCCGGTGACGAGGCAGGCGCCGGCCGCGACGGCGGCGACCAGCGGCACCGCTGGGGTGCGCCGGCGGGCCGCGGCGGCCCGCGGGTTGGTTGGGGTGTCCACGGTGTTGCTCCTTCGAGGATCGGGGTGTCGGAACGGGTTACGGGCGTTGCAGGGCGCCGTCGGCCCGGCGGGGCGGCGCCCAGGCGTGGCCGAGGCGCCGAGGCGGGAATCGCATCGCCAGGTTCTCGTCGAAGTCGATGCCGAGGCCGGGCCGGTCGCTCGGCCACAGGTGGCCGTCGCGGATCTCGGGGCAGCCGGGGAACACCTCGCGCAGCTGCGGCGCGAACAGGTGCTGCTCCTGGATGCCGAAGTTGGGGCTCGCGAGGTCCAGTGCGAGGTTCGCCGCGTGCCCGATGGGCGAGACGTCGCCCGGCCCGTGCCAGGCGGTGCGGATCCCGTACACCTCGCAGGCATTGGCCAGCCGCCAGGCCGGCGTGATGCCGCCGATCGCCGAGACGTGCACGCGGATGAAGTCGCACAGCCCGTCGGCGAGCAGCGGGCGGTACTCGGCGGGGTTGGTGAACAGCTCGCCGATGGCGATCGGCGTGCTGCACTGGCCGCGCAGCCGGCGCAGCCAGTCGATGTCCTCCGGGGCCACCGGGTCCTCGAGGTAGAACAGGCGGAACGGTTCGAGGTCCTTGGCCAGCCCGACGGCGTCGGTCGGGTGGACCCGCTCGTGCACGTCGTGGATGAGTTCGATCTCCTCGCCCAGCTCGGCGCGCAGGTGCGCCAGGAGCGAGACGACGGTGCGCCGGTACGCCGGCGGATCCCAGGCGTTGGCGGTCAGCGGCGGGCGGCTGCCGGCCGGCGCCGCGGCACTGGGCGCCCCGTACGTGCCGGCTCCCGGCACGGCGACCTGGCACCGCACGTACCGGTAGCCCTCGGCCATCATCTGCCTGACCTCATCGGCGACCTCGTGCGCGTCCCGGCCGGAGGCGTGGCCGTACAGCGGCACTGCGGTGCGGCATCGCCCGCCGAGCAGCTGCCACACCGGCAGCCCGGCCTGCTTGCCCTTGATGTCCCACAGCGCCATGTCCACTCCGGACAGTGCGTTGTTGAGTACAGGGCCGGAGCGCCAGTAGCCGCTGACGTGCAGCGTGCCGGCGATGTCGGTGATGTCGGCCGGGTCCCGGCCGATCAGCTGAGGCGCCAGGTACTCGTTGACCGCGGTGGCCACCGCCGCCGCGCGCTGGGTGAACGTCGCGCAGCCCAGGCCGTACAGGCCCGGTTCGCTGGTGTCCACGCGGACCACCACGAGCGTGGTGCCGGCGGGGGCGGTCAGCACCGCCCTCACGCCGGTGATGCGGATGGCCGGCGAGTCCGCCCACGGGGGCGCGGAGGGGGTACCGTCGACGCTGGTCACGGCTGGGTTTCCTTCTCTGCTCGGGCTCTGGTCGGGCTAGGGCTGACGATGGGGGCCCGCCGCGGGTCGCTCACCCCGCGGCCGGGCGGTTGTGCGGCGCCGGTTCAGCGGCCGAGGCCCCAGCGCGTGTCGACGCGGCCGCCGCTGAACTGCGCGCCGGTGCCCCAGAACGCCGCGAAGTTGTAGCCGGACGACTGGGGCGCCCCGAACTGTGCGGTGGAGTAGGTCATGCCGTGCCCGCCGGTTCCCGCGTCGGCGACGGCGAACGCGAACGCCATCGTGGCGTGGCCGCCCGCCGCGCCGGGCAGCGTCGCCTTGAGCTCGGGCAGCTGGTTCCAGGCGATGGCCACCTCGTAGACGGTCACCTTGGCGACGGCGTCGCGGGTGATGAGGATCCGGCCCTCGCGCCCGCCGGTGGCCGTGGCGTCCATCGGGCCCAGCGGGGTCGGCAGGGCGGCGTTGGTGGGGTAGTAGGTCTGGTAGTTGGTGCCGGGCGCGCACTGGCGGTGCAGCTGGGCGAAGGCGTTCTGGCTGGCGTGGTCGGGGGTGGCGCTGGCCAGCGTGGCGACGTAGAGGTGGGAGAGCGAGACCAGGCACTTCTCGTAGTGCCGGTCGCCGGCCAGCAGGTCGTCCGGCTTGTTGCCGGTGTCGAAGCCGAGCTGGATGCTGTCGGCCTGGAACGGGAACAGGTACGGATTGGCCGCGAACGCCACGTTGAAGGACGCGATGCCGTCCTGGATCTCGGCGCGGAAGTACAGGTAGTCGTCGTCCCAGGCGCCGCGCATCGCGTACTTCTTGGTGTCGCCGGTCGCGCTGACGCTGGTGAGCGTCACCGGGATGACGTCGCTCCACTGGTCCGCGCCGCCGCCCACGGTCATCGACCGGCAGGGCAGATAGGCGACCCGCACGGTCTGCGACCCGCTCGGCGTGACGTCGTTGCGCCCGGGCAGCTTGATCGTCCAGTCCACGCGGTACTCGTTGTCCGGGCTCACCTGGTAGCCGGTGATCGGCAGGCTGACCACGTGCTGCTCGCCGGGCGCCAGCTCGTGCAGCGCGACGTTGGTGCGCTCCAGCGTCCATCCCGGCGGCGCGGCGACCCGCAGGATCGCCTTGAGCGCACCGGGCGACACGTTCTCCACCCGCACCTGCAGCTCGCTGCCCGCGCTCAGCGGCTTGACCAGCGCCAGCGGGGTGACCAGCAGTGGCGTGTCGTACTCGAAGGAGGCCCTGCTGGTCAGCACCTCGCGCAGTTCCTCGGCGCTGCGGTCGGTGTCGAAGTAAAGCACCTCCCACGGGTTCAGCGGCAGCTTCACCAGGTTCGACGACCCGTCGGCCAGCTGCCGGCCGAGGTAGTCGTAGACCCGCACGCCGTGGGCGTCGCGCAGTTGCAGGGTGCCGTGGTACCCGGCGGCGGGCGACTCGTCGCTGCCCTTGTAGATCTGGTCGGCGTAGATCGCGGCCCGGCCCTTGCCGTCCTCGGTGCGGAACAGGAAGCCCCAGGTGGACTTGGCGTCGGGGTACAGCTCGGTCTGCAGGGTCGCGTCCTCCAGGATGCTGGTCATCGTGGTGTAGGCGACCACCGCCGGCAGCGGCGTCTTCGTGCCGCTGTCGTAGATGTTGAACTCCTGGCCCGAGTAGGGCTTGTCGTAGCACAGCGAGAACCAGAAGATCCGGATCGGCGAGTCCGCCTCGGCCCCGGCGAGCATGTGCAACAGGTAGGTCGGGGCCAGGGTGCGGGCCACGCCGTAGATGGCCTGCTCGACGGGCAGGCTGGGGAAGGAGTTGACCACCGAGGTGCCGCACTCGGTCTGCCACTGCCCGCCCCGCCCGCCCGAACGCGACCAGCGCCTGTCCATCTCGACCTGCGTCTTGGCCATCGCGTACTGGGTGGCGTCGGGGTATCCGTAGGCGTGGTTCACCGAGCCGTCGATGTACCCGGTGTCGGTGGAGCCCTTGGCGTACACCGCGTCGCGGTTGTAGCTGACCGAGCCGCCGCCGACCAGGTTGACGTCGGGGAAGTCGGGCTTGACCCGGTCCCAGATCAGCTTGCTCATGTCGCGGTAGTCCTGCGAGTCGCCCGTGGACCAGTACCGGCCGTGCACCCACGGCTCGTTCCACAGCTCCCAGTTCTGCACCAGGTCCTGCAGCGGGGCGATGGCGTGGTACACCATGTCCGCGTGCGCCACCATGTCCTTGGGCCGGTTGCGGTACGTGGGCAGCGGCCGGCCGTTCGCGTCGGGCTGCACGTTCCAGGACATGTTGTAGTTGATGCCGCCCATCGGGGAGATGCCGTAGCTCAGCCACTCGGCCACCTCGGCCCGGGCCTTGTCGATATCGGCCTGGCCCCAGAACGTGTTCGGCGCCGGGCTGACCGTGTCCGGCTGCACCGAGGCGAGGCCCCGGGTCCACTTGACGCCCATCAGCTGCGCGATCCGCTTGGTGACGGCCGGGTTGCCCTCCGAGCGGATGCCCAGGCCGAACGCCGAGCCGGGGCGCACCCCGGACACGGTCGGGCGCAGCACGCCCAGCCCCAGTGTCTTCGCCAGCAGCTGCGCACCTCCCGCGTCGGTGACGGTGACCGAGACCCGGTAGTAGTCGGGATCCAGTGCGCCGAGCGGGATGGTGGTGGTCTGCGGCGTGCCCGCGCCGGCGGTGAAGCTCGCGGTTGCGGTGCGGACGGTCTGCGTGCTGCGGGCCTTGACCGCCCAGGCCACCGTGCCGCTCAGCGGGTCCTGGGCGGTGACCGTGACGAGCAGCTCGGGGGTGGCCCGGCCGGAGACGTCGATGGGGAACAGCGCGGTCGGGTCGTCGAAGCGCAGGTCGATCGACGGCGCGGTGGCCGCCTGCGCCGCCGGGCCCGTGCTCATGACGCCGGCCAGCGCAGCGCCGGCCGTGCCGGCGGCACCGTAGGCCAGGGCCCGGCGCCGGGTGATGCCCCGGGCGTCGGTGCCCGGGCTCGTGGTGCTGGGGTCAGGGGTGTCGGACATGCACAAACCTCCGAGGGTGTGTCGCGAGGACCGTCGGTGCGCAGTTGCGATGCGGGGGTCAGGCGGGGGAGAGCCGGCACAGGCCGGCCGGCGGCACCGGCAGGCGGTGCAGACCGGGGCCGAGCTCCCGGATGTGGACGCCGGCCGGTCGGCCGCAGGCGTCGGTGACCTCCAGGCGGACCCGGGCGATGTCGGCGAGGTCGAGCACGAGGTGGTCGGCGGTGGTCGAGTTGATCAGAGCGACGTCGGTGAACCGTCCTGGTTCCAGCGGCACCACCCGGTGCTCGCCGAACACCGTGATGACGGCCCGGTCGCCGTTCCAGGCGGTGACGGTGGCGTCGCGTTCGTCCGGCCGGCCGGCGCGGCGTTCGCCGTCGATCAGCACGTCGCGGTACCGCCGCCACAGCCCCAGCCACCACGCCGTCATCGCGCGGTGCTCGGCGGACAGCTCCGCGAGCCGCACCGAGACCTGCGGGACCGCGTAGAGGGCGGAGTGCAGCTGCCGGGCGGCCGCCTCGACGCCGGCGCGGGGGTCCCACATGAGCATGTCGCAGTGCACCGCCGCGCCTGGGGCGAGCCGGGCGATGTCCAGCGTGCGCACCCGGTTGGCGGTCGCGTCCGCCGGGCAGTCGCTGGCCCGCAGCAGGTTGCCGAAGCGGCGCATGCCCGGCCCGGCGTAGGGCTGGCGCAGCTCGATGAGCAGGTCCTCGCCGCGCAGCGCGCGCAGCCGGGTGAACAGCTCGTCGAGCAGGGTGCGCATCGCCTCGCTCACGTCGGCGGCCCGGTCATCGTCGCCGGTGCCGTAGACCATGGCCGTCTCCAGGAAGTCGAGCTTCAGCCCGTCGAGCCCGTAGCGCTCCACGAGCTCGGCACAGCGCTCGACGACGAAGGCGCGCACCTTGTCCTGCCGGGGGTCGAGCACCTGGCACGCCAGGCGCGGCACCCGGTGGGGGGCGAGGCCTTCGAGCGCGCCGTGGGCGAGGCTGCGCTCGCCGAGCAGCAGCGGCGCGATCCAGGCGACGTAGGAGAGCCCCATCTGCCGTACCCGGCGTACGTGCGCTGCGAAGTCCGGGAACTTCGCCGGATCGGGCGTCCAGTCGCCGCAGCCGGAGTACTTGCGGCTGCCGGCGTGTGCCTGCCAGCCGTCGTCGAGCAGTAGCAGCCCGCATCCGAGTTCGGCCGCGACGGCGGCCTCCGCCTCCACCGCGGCGGCGCTGACGTCGCGGTGCATCGAGTACCAGGTCGAGTACGCCGGGGTGCGGCCGGCCTCGGGAGTGCGCAGGGCGTCGCCGGTGCCTGGCATCCACCGGGCCAGGGCGCGCAAGGCGTCGTCGGCGGGGCGCCCCGGCGCCTCGATGCGTAACCGGCACTCCTCGCCGGCCCGCATCGGCATGGCAAGCCATACGCCGAAGCGGGCCGTGTCCTCCGAGACGCCGAACCGGATCAGGGTCGTCGCGTCGCTTCGGTCGCCGGCGAAGGCGAGCAGCGACCGGCCGGCGCCGTCGTACAGGCAGCCCGCGACGGCCGAGTCAATGAGCCCGACCCGCTGCCAGTCGCCCTCCCAGTCCGCCGGCAGCGGGCGCTTCCAGTCGGCCGCGGGGTGCCAGTAGCCGACTCCGTCGCCGAGTGGGACGTCGAGTCGTACCAACGTTGTCCCAGAGTTGGTGCTGAAGATCTGCACCACGGTGGCGTCGGCCCGTGCATCGGCCTGCACCCGCACGCCGTCCGTCAATGTGGTGACGGCAATGTTGCCTACATAAAGGACATTTCCATCGATCCAGAGGTGCGAGTTGTCCGTTACGTCCATCAAAGTTGCCCTTCCGGCCCTAGCGGGGGCTTAGCGCGGGGGAACCGTAACCCGCGTGAGACAACGTTGTCCAGACATCGGCCCGGGGCAACTCCGGAACCGGGGCGACTTCGAGGTGGCTGAGCACGGGCCGGCGGACCGGCCCCCGCCGAGGGCGAGGCTGCCGGGATGGGCTGATTTCCCTTGGTAAAGGTGCGTCCGCGGGCACTCGCCGGGCCCCGGTCGGCACGGGGCGGTGGGGGAGATCGCGGACCGGTGCGACGGCCGGCCCCGCCGGAGCGGGAGCGGCGGTGCGGTCGAACGTTGTCTCACACGGTTGCCGGGCGGCGTGACCCGGCCGGGCGCCGGTCAGCCCTTGCTGCGCTCCACCAGCGTGGTCGGGATGACGATCGTCTGGGGCCGTGAGCGGTCTCCCGCGATTCGCTGGAACAGCAGTTCCGCGGCGACGCGGCCCATCTCGCGGGCGTCGGTGGAGACGACCGTCAGCGGGTGCGGCACCAGCTCGGCGGCCTCGAAGTCGTCGAAGCCCACGATCGCCACGTCGCTGCGCTGGCGGCCCAGCACGCTGAGCGCGGCGAGGGTGAGCCGGTTGGTGAGCGTGAACAGGGCGGTGGGCGGCTCCGGCGACTCCAGCATCCGCTCCACCGCCGCCTGCGTGTCGGGGACCGAGTGCAGCCCGTCCCGGATCAGATCTGGCCGGTACGGCAGCCCCGCACGCTCCATCGCGGCCTCGGCCGCCGTCAGCCGCTCGCGCATCGTGTAGATCGTCAGCCGGTCCGCGAGCACCCCGATGCGTTCGTGGCCCAGCGCCACCAGGTATTCGATGGCGCTGCGCGCGCCCTGTTCGTTGTCGATGAGCACGGTGTCGGCCCGCACGCTGGTGGGCGGGCGGTCGAGGAAGACCACGGGCGTGCCCACCGCCATCTCGGCGCGCAGGTGGTTCTGGTCGCCCCCGGCCGGCACCACGAGCAGCCCGGCGACCCGCCGCTCACACATTTCCAGCACCAGGCCGCGTTCGCGCTCGCTGTCCTCCGCCGAGCTGGCCGTGATGAGCATGGCGTCGTGATCGAGCGCGCCTTGCGCGGCCCCGGCGGCCAGGCTGGAGTAGAACGGGTTGGCCAGGTCCTCGTCGATGACCAGCCCGATGGTGCCCGACGTGCTGCGCGAGCGGAGGCTGCGCGCCATGTCGTTGCGCCGGAACCCCAGCTCCGAGACCGCGGCCAGCACCCGCTCGGCCAGCGCGGGGTCGACCGTCGGCACCTGGTTGACCACCCGCGACACGGTCTTGAGACTGACCCCGGCCAGCCGGGCGACGTCGGCCATGGTCGGGCGGTAGGGGCCCGTACCGGTCATGGGCGGTGTGGTCATCGGACTCGTGGCTCCTGAGGCCTGCGCGGACGAGGATCTCACGGTACCGACGTTATCCCGCGCCACCAATCCGACCGGCTGGCGCGGACAAAGTCCGTGGCGGCCGATGGCGTCGCGCTCGACCAAATGCAACGAGATCCAACCAGAACCAACGGCACCCCGCATCCGATGGATCAGGCCGGGATTGCCTGGCCAGCGGCTTGGTGCCGGTCACAGCTCGACAGCACGTCTACCAAGCCGGGGGCCACCTCCGCGTCTCGAGAACAAAACCGCACACCACGATCCGACGAAATTCCAGAAGCGACGCTACTGTTCCAGCCGCAACGAGAAGGACAGCGCGAACGGTCCGGCCGCCAGCACGTCGCCAGGTCCCGGGCCGGGGCCGCAGGCCGCGCTGCCCAGGCCCTGCTGGGCGACGTCCAGGTTGACCACGACCCGCTCGCCCGGCACCAGGTCGGTGGTGTGCCGGGCCCGGTCCAGCTGCTCGCTGCTCCACCGCCGCGCGCTGAACTCCACCGTCGGATGACCGATGATCCGCAGGCCGGAGCCGTCCGGCGCGCGCAGCCGGGCCCAGCGCACCGCGGTCCGGTTGCCGTTCTCCTGCGGGTACACGTAGGGCGTCTGCAGCTCGTCGACGGTCGCGGTGAACCGGTCGACGCGGACGGCGGCGCGGGAGTCGGCGTACGCCTCGCCGGGTCCGCCGCCGAACCACTCGACCTCGCCCAACCGGCCCGGCACCGCCAGGCGCATTCCGGCCCGCGGCAGCGGCACGCTCCACTCGCCCTGCGGGACGACCGAGGCGGTCAGTCCCACCGTGTCGGAGTCGGCGGACCAGCGGCAGGTGACCAGCAGGGCCACGTCGGAGCCGGCCGGCGCGACCCGGGTCACGGTGACCAGCTCGTCGCCGTCGATGGCCAGCTCCCGCAGCCGATGGGTCATCCGGTCCAGCCCGAGTGCCCGCCAACGGCGCTCCAGCGGATCGGGACCGAGCCGGTCATTGTCGATCGGTGCCCGCCAGACGTCCAGCCGCGGGCCGGCCACCTCCAGCTCGCCGATCCGGACCAGCCGGCCGTACCGCGGCTCGAACACCGCCGGACCCAGGCGGAGCAGCCCGTCCGTTTCGCGGCGCACCCGCGCGCCGGCCGGCCGGGGCACCGGCAGCGCCGGCCGCAGCCGGGTCTGGGCCCGGCCCAGGACACTGCCGGCCGGCAGCCCCGGCCGGTCCGCCATCGTGGTCGCGGTGACGGTCAACCAGGTCTCCGCCGGCGGCAGTCCGGACAGCGGCGGCAACGGCACGCTCGTCGCCGTCCCGGCCACGAGCTCGGGCACCGCCAGGACGCCGTGCGCGACCGGCTCGCCCTCGGCCGCGCACTGCCAGGTGAAGCGCACCCCGGCCAGGTCGCGCAGCGCGTACCGGTTGCTCACGCGCAGCAGGCCGTCCCCGGTCAGCTCCAGGCGCACCGGCGCGTAGACCGCGGCGAGCTCGTCCAGCGCCGGCGACGGCGTGCGGTCGGGGAAGACCAGCCCGTCGATGACGAAGTTGCCGTCGTGCAGCGGCTCGCCGAAGTCGCCGCCGTAGGCGAAGTACTCCCGGCCGTCGGCCGTGCGCCGCCGGATGCCGTGATCGATCCACTCCCAGACGAAGCCGCCCTGGCAGCGCGGGTACGTGTCGAACAGCCGCTCGTACTCGGCCAGCCGGCCCGGCCCGTTGCCCATCGCGTGCGCGTACTCGCACAGGATGAACGGCAGCGCCCGCCGGGCCTGGTCGGGGTCCTCGCCGCGCCCGATCGCCTCGACCTCCTCCGGCGAGGCGTACATCCGGCTGTACACATCGACGTAGCGGCAGTCGCCGTCGCCCTCGTAGTGGATCGGGCGGCCCGGGTCGCGCGAGCGTGCCCAATCGGCCATCGCGGCGAGGTTGACCCCAGTGCCGGCCTCGTTGCCCAGCGACCACAGGATGACGCACGGGTGGTTCTTGTCGCGCTCCACCATGCGCCGCATCCGGTCCAGGCAGGCGTCGTGCCAGCGCGGGTCGTCCGTCGGGTTGCCGCGCCAGCCGACCTCCGAGAAGCCGTGGGTCTCCAGGTCGCACTCGTCGATCAGCCAGAATCCCAGCTCGTCCGCGAGCTCGAGCACCAGTGGGTGCGGCGGGTAATGGCTGGTGCGGATCGCGTTGACGTGGTGGCGTTTCATCAGCTCCAGTTCGGCGCGCACCACCTCGGCCGGCACGACCCGGCCCAGATCCGGGTGGAACTCGTGCCGGTTGACGCCGCGCAGCTGGATGCGCCGGCCGTTGACGGTGAGGATGCCGCCGACGATGGCCACGGTGCGGAAGCCGACCCGCAGCCGGGCGGTCTCCGTCGCCGTGCTGACCGCGAGGTCGTAGAGGGCGGGGCTCTCCGCGCTCCACGGTCGCACGCCCGGGATCGCGTGCGGGCGGTCCGCCGGCGCGTCGCGGAGGCCGAGCTCGGGCGCCGTGAGCCGGGCACCGGGCGGGGCCTGCACCCGCAGCGTCCCGGTGCCGGTGCGGTCGTCGAAGTCGGCGTGCACGAACACGTCGTCGATGCCACCGGCCGGGCGCAGCTGGAGGGTGACCGGCCGGAAGATCCCCGGCAGCCACCACATGTCCTGGTCCTCCAGGTAGCTGCCGGCCGACCACTGGTGCACGCGCACCGCGAGCACGTTGCGCTCGCCCGGGCGCAGTGCCGTGGTCGCGTCGAACTCCACCGGCAGCCGGCTGCCCTGGGTGACGCCGAGCTCGACGCCGTTGAGCCAGACCCGGCCGCACGAGTCGACGCCGTCGAAGCGCAGCACCGCCCGCCGGCCTGCCCACTGTGCCGGCACCTGGAAGGCGACGCGGTGGTCCCCGATCGGGTTTTCCGCCGGCGGGTACGGCGGGTCGACGGGGAACGGGTAGCGGATGTTGGTGTAGGCGGGGGCGCCGTGGCCGTGCATCGGCCAGCTCGACGGCACCGGCAGCCGCGCCCAGTGCCCGTCGTCGAAGTCCGGCGCCCAGAAGCCGTCCGGTGCCCGGGTGGGGTCCGGGGAGAGCAGGAAGCGCCAGGTGCCGGTCAGGTCGAGGGTCGGCGCGTCGGTGCGGACCGCGGCGCGCGGGGGCAGGGCACCCACGCAACGGCCGAAGTCCGTGAGGTAGGCGGGGGTGCCGTCCATCGGAGTCGTCATGCTCGGAGGTCCTTGTCGACTGGGCAGGCGGGGCGTACTACGGTGATCACCGTAGCGGGAAAGCGCTTGCCTGTACGAATCGCGGTGACTGGAGGATCGAGGACGTGATGGCTCGTCTGCCCGGATCGGGGCCGCCGCGGGTCGCGCTGGTGGGCACCGGTGGGTACGGGGCGGTGCACTTCGACAACATCGAGCGCCTCGCCGGCGCGGGGCGGCTGCGCTTCGCCGGCTGCACCGATCTGCGCCCGCCCGGGCCCGGCCTGCTCCAGCGGGTCGCCGGGCTGGGCGGCACCTTCTTTGCGGACTACGAGACCCTGCTCCGGGCGGGGCCCGACGTCGTCGTGGTTGCCACGCCGCCGCACCGGCATCGCGAGATGGTCTGCGCCGCGCTCGCCGCCGGCGCGCACGTGCTGGTTGAGAAGCCACCCGCGGTCGAGCTGGCAGATCTGGACGCCATGACCGCCGCCGCGACGGCCGCCGGCCGGCTCTGCCAGGTGGGCTTCCAGAGCCTCGGCTCGGCGGCGCCGGCCCGGCTGCGGGAGCTGATGGACGGCGGCGATCTCGGCGAGATCACGGGCATCGGCGCGACCGGCTGCTGGACCCGCGCCGACGGGTACTACGCGCGGGCGCCCTGGGCCGGGCGCCGGCGGCTCGACGGCGCCGCGGTCAACGACGGCGCCCTGTCCAACCCGTTCGCCCACGCCGTGATGAACTGCGTGGCGCTGGCCGGCCTCGGCGCGGCCGATCGGCCGCGGGCGGAGGCCGAGCTGTACCGGACCCGGCCGATCGAGGTTGAGGACACCGGCTGCCTGCGCCTGGCCGCCCCGGGCCGGCCCCCGATCACGATCGCCGTCACCCTGTGCGCCGAGCGCCCGCGTCCGCCCTACGTGCTGGTGCACGGTGAGCGGGGGAGCGCGCGGTGGTGGTACGAGACCGACGCGCTGGAGGTCGCGCCGGCCGACCGGCCCGCGATCACCGAGCGACACACCCGCGTCGACCTGCTCGAGGACCTGCTCCGGGAGGTACGCGACCCGGGCGCCGGACTGGCGTGCCCGATCGAGGACACCCGGCCGTTCGTCGGCGTCGTCGAGTGGCTGGCCGGCCGGCCCGTCCGGCTCGTACCGCCAGGGGCCCGCCGCCGCCACGACGACGAACTCGGGCCGAGAAACAGCATCGCCGGGGTCGAGGAGGACATTGAGCGCGCCGTCGCCCAGTCGCGGCTGTTCTCCGAGCTCCGTCCGCGGCCCGGCTGGCTGTAGCCCGAGACGGCTGCCGTCCGCTCGCCGCTTCCGGTGGGCCGCGGCGCCGTATTGCGCACGGCGGTCCGATGGCGCAGTGTTAGCAGCCGGACGGTACGGGAGGCCATGTGGAACCGGTGAGCCCCGCGACGTTGGCCGAGATGGCGAGGATGGCCGGCACGTCGGTCGCGACGACCTCGCGTGACTTCACCGGCGGCCCGGGACGCCCCGCACCGGAGCTGCTGCGAGGACTCTCCTACCTGCCCAACGCCGCGGCGCTGGCGGCCGGGCGTGGCCACACCAACGTCGTCGGCCTGATCGTCCACGACATCAACGACCCGTACTTCTCCTCGATCGCCGCCGGGGTCACGGGGGCGGCCGACGAGCAGGACATGATCGTCACCCTGGCCGACACCCGGCGCCGGCCGGAGCGGGAGTCGAAGTATTTGGCGTCGCTGAGGCAGCTGCGCTGCCGGGCGGTCATCCTCGCCGGCAGCCGCAGCGCCGACCAGGCCTCGGAGGCGCGGCTGCGGCGGGAGATCGACTCGTTCACCGGCGGCGGGGGCCGGGTGGCGATGATCAGCCAGCAGCTGCCCGGGGTGGACACGGTGCTGGTGGAGAACAGCGCGGGCGCCCGCGACCTCGCCCACGACCTGTTCGATCTGGGGCACCGGTCGTTCGTGGTCCTCGCCGGCCCGGCGTCGCTGCGCACGTCCCGCGACCGGGTCTCCGGGTTTCGCCAGGGGCTGGCCGACCGGGGACTGCGGCTGGACCCCGGGCACGTGATGCACGCCGACTTCACGCGCGAGGGCGGGTTCGCCGCCGCGATGCGCTGGCGCAGCTCCGGCATCGAGGCGACCTGCCTGTTCGCGGCGAACGACGTGATGGCGGTGGGCGCCATGGCCGCGCTCCGGCAGCTCGGCCTGTCGGTGCCGGAGGACATCTCGATCGCCGGGTTCGACGACATCCTCCCGCTCCGCGACATCTCGCCGGCGGTGACGACGGTCCACATCCCGCTGGAGACCCTGGGGAAAGAGGCGATGGGCCTGGTGCTCGCCCCGGACGGCGCCCTCGGGCCGCGGATCAGGCGCATCCGGTGCACCGTCCGGCTGCGGGAGAGCACCCGCCACGTCCCGTGAGGTCCGGCCGCGACCGGCCTGTGGCTGGATGGCTCCGCCTGGGACGAAGCCGCCGGTCGCCACGCGGAACCGCAGGCGGCTTGCGCACCGGCCATGTGTCAGCTGGCTGAGGTGCCGTATCCGCCGCCGCCGGGTGTCTCGACGACCAGCACGTCGCCTGGCTGGACGTCGACGCAGCCGCAGCCGGCGAGGGGGACGGAGCTGCCGTCGGCGCGCTCCACCCGGTTGGCCCCGAGCGCGCCGGGGGAGCCGCCGGCCAGGCCGTACGGCGGCACTCGCCGGTGGCCCGACAGGGTGCTGACGGTCATCGGCTCGCGGAACCGGATGCGGCGCACCGCGCCGTCGCCGCCCCGCCATCGGCCGGCGCCGCCGCTGCCGTGCCGGACGGCGAACTCGTCCAGGAGCACCGGGAAGCGCCATTCGAGGACTTCGGGGTCGGTCAGCCGGGAGTTCGTCATGTGGGTCTGCACCACCGAGGCTCCGTCGAACCCGTCGCCGGCGCCTGAACCGGAGGCGACGGTCTCGTAGTACTGGTGCCGGTCGTTGCCGAAGCTGACGTTGTTCATCGTCCCGGACCCTTCGGCCTGGACGCCGAGCGCGGCGTAGAGCGCGCCGACGATCGCCTGCGACGTCTCCACGTTTCCGGCGACAACGGCTGCGGGGTAGGTGGGTGCGAGCATCGAACCGGCGGGCACCACGATGCGCAGCGGGCGCAGGCAGCCGTCGTTGAGCGGGATCTCGTCGGTGACGAGCGTCCGGAAGACGTACAGCACCGCTGCGGTGACGACCGACGAGGGCGCGTTGAAGTTCGTTGCCAGCTGCGGCGACGTGCCGCTGAAGTCGATCGTCGCGGCGCGGCCGGCGCGGTCCACCGTGATCCGTACCGCGATCGTCGCCCCCGAGTCCATCTCGTAGCGGTACTCGCCGTCGCCGAGGGCGTCGATGACGCGCCGCACCGCCTCCTCGGCGTTGTCCTGGACGTGCCGCATGTACGCCTGCACCACGTCGAGGCCGAAATGGCCGATCATCCGTCCGACCTCTTCGACACCCTTGGCGTTCGCGGCGATCTGGGCGCGCAGGTCGGCGAGGTTGGTCGCCGGGTTCCGGGACGGGTACGGCGCCTCCGTGAGCAGCCGGAGCGTCTCCTCCTCGCGGAACCGGCCGTCCTCGACCAGCGGCCAGGTGTCGAACAGCACGCCCTCCTCGTGGACGTCGCGGCTGGTCGCGGGCATGGAACCGGGCGTGAGCCCGCCGATCTCCGCGTGGTGGCCCCGGGAGGCCACGTAGAACAGCACCTCGGACCGGTCGGCGCCGAAGACGGGGGTGACGACGGTGATGTCGGGCAGATGGGTGCCGCCGTGGTACGGGTCGTTGATCGCGTACACGTGGCCGGGCCGCATGCCGGGGCAGCGGCGGATGACCTCCTTGACGCTGGCGCCCATCGAGCCGAGGTGCACGGGGATGTGCGGCGCGTTGGCGATGAGATTGCCGTCCGGGTCGAACAGCGCGCACGAGAAGTCCAGCCGCTCCCGGATGTTCACCGACTGCGCGGTCGACTCCAGCCGGGCGCCCATCTGCTCGGCGATCGACATGAAGAGGTTGTTGAAGATCTCCAGCAGTACCGGGTCGACCCGGGTGGTCGCCCCGGATGCCCCGTCGCCTGGCCGCATCCGTTCCAGGAGCAGGTGGCCGAACTTCGTCACCGCCGCCCGCCAGCCGTCGTCGACCACCGTGGTCGCGTCCGCCTCGGCCACGATGGCCGGGCCGCCGACGGTGTCGCCGGGGCGCAGGCGTTCCCGTTCGTACAGCGGCACGTCTCGCCACGCTGCGCCGGTGTACAGGCGGGCGGTGGTGAGCGGTCGTGCGGCGGCGCGTGCCGGCGGGCCGGCGGGCTCACCCGTGCGGGAGAGGTCCGGGGGTTCGGTCAGCCCGACGGCCTCGAGCGAGACCGCCTCGACGATCAGCGGGCGGTCCATGAGGAACGCGTACATGCGCCGGTATGCGGTCCGGAAGGACGCCACCATCGCGTCGAGCCCGGCGAGCTCGACCGGCAGCGCGGTGTCGGTGCCCTCGAAGCGCAGGTGCACGCGCCGGTGCACCCGGATTCGCCGGGCCGGCACGTCCTCGTCCAGCAGCTGCGAGCGGGCCGCGGCCTCCAGCGCGTCCGCGACATCGGTCAGGCGTTGCATGACCGCGGGCTCCAGGCGGCTCTCCACCGACTGTTCGCGCATCGCGGTGGTGTCGGCGAGGCCGATGCCGAGCGCGGACAGCACGCCGGCCATCGGCGGCACGAGCACGGTGCGGATGCCCAGCGAATCGGCCACCGAGCACGCGTGCTGACCGCCGGCGCCGCCGAACGTCGTGAGCACATACCCGGTGACGTCGCGGCCCTGCTGTACCGAGATCCGTTTCACCGCGTTGGCCATGTTCGCGACCGCGATCTGCCGGTACCCCTCGGCGACCTGCTCCGGCGTGCGCTCGTCGCCGGTCTGCCTGGCGATGGCCGCGGTCAGGTCGGCGAAGCGCTGTCGGACCACGCCGGCATCCAGCGGCTGATCGCCGCCCGGGCCGAAGACCTGGGGAAACGTCGCGGGCTGGATGCGGCCGAGCATCACGTTGGCGTCGGTGATGGTGAGCGGGCCGCCGCCGCGGTAGCAGGCCGGTCCCGGGTCGGCACCCGCGGAGTCCGGGCCGACGCGGTAGCGGGCGCCGTCGAAGTGCAGGACCGACCCGCCTCCCGCCGCGACGGTGTGAATGTCGATCATGGGGGCGCGCAGCCGTACCCCCGCGATCCGGGTGTGGAAGACCCGCTCGTACTGGCCGGCGTAGTGCGACACGTCCGTGGAGGTGCCGCCCATGTCGAAGCCGATCACCTGGTCGAAGCCGGCTAGCTGCGACATGCGCGCCATGCCGACGATGCCGCCGGCCGGACCGGACAGGATCGCGTCCTTGCCGCGGAAGTGCCCCGCCTCGGCCAGGCCCCCGTTGGACTGCATGAACATCAGTCGTACGCCGTGCAGCTGCCTCGCCACCGCTTCGACGTACCGGCGCAGCACCGGCGACAGGTACGCATCGACGATCGTGGTGTCGCCCCGCGGCACCAGCTTCATCAACGGGCTCACTTCGCTGGAGCACGAGACCTGATCGAAGCCGATCCGCTCCGCCAGCATCCCGATGTTCCGTTCGTGGGCCGGGTACAGGTGGCTGTGCAGGCAGACCACCGCGGCCGCGCGGACGCCGCTGTCGTGCGCACGCCGCAGGTCGGCGGCCAGCCGGTCGACATCCGGCGAGCGCAGGACGGTGCCGTCGGCTGCCATCCGTTCGTCCACCTCGACCACGCGCTCGTACAGCATGTCCGGTGGCACGATGTGCCGGTCGAAGATGCGTGGCCGGTCCTGGTAGCCGATCCGCAGCGCGTCGCCGAAGCCTTCGGTGATGACGAGCACGGTGCGCTCGCCCCGGCGCTCCAGCAGTGCGTTCGTGGCGACCGTGGTTCCCATCCGCACCGCCTCGATCCGGTCGACCGGGATCGGCGCCGTATCGGCAACACCGAGCAGCGCCCGGATTCCGGCGACCGCCGCGTCCGCATAGTGTGCCGGATTGTCCGACAACAGCTTGCGTGTCACCAGCCGGTCGTCCGGCGTCCGGGCGACGATGTCGGTGAACGTGCCACCACGGTCGACCCAGAACTGCCACCGTCCACCTGCCACCGCGGATTCCCCCTCCCTCGGTGCCGGTGCCGCATCCCAGCGGGCCGCGGACGGGGTACCGTACCCCGTATCAGCGGGGAGGCGACATCCCGATGACACACGAAACGGCCGGTGTCCACAGCGAGACCGCACCCGGCGAACGGCGCGTGGCGGTCGTGCCCGCGGCCGTCCGACCCATTCGCGACCTCGGGCTCACGGTCGCCGTCGAAACCGGGGCCGGGCGCGAGGCCATCCTCGACCAGATCTCACCGGCGGGTCTGACCTGCGTCCGCGACCAGGATCACGTGCCGAGCCATGGACACCGCGAGCTCAGCACAGCGTGCGTAGTACCGGCACGCCAATGAGGTGTCCAGCGCGGCATCCACATCGACCGGAGCCGGGTCGTGCAGCAGCAGTCGGCAGAGCCGCTGTCGCAGCCGTCGCACCTCGGCGTCGGCCGCTTCGATCCGCGTCTCCGTATCGGCCCGCGGCAACCTCGCGGCGCTGCCCGCCGTGGCCATCATGTCGGTACAGAGCCGACCCATGCGGCACACGACGGCCCGCACGTCGCCCGGCACCGCCGGCCGCGCGGGCCGTGACCCGGCGATCTCAGCCAGCCGCCTCGCCAGTCCCTCGACGCACTCCGCGTCGGCGTTGACCTGCGCGGCGACGACGATCGTGCGCACAGTGGCCGCAGGCGATGCGACCCGGGTCTCATCGATCGCCAACGCGTGATCCTCGACGGCTTGGTGCAGCGCGTGCAGGGCCTTGTCGGCATCAGGCAGAGCGCCCGCGGCGGAAGGACCGGAGTCGCACAGAGCCCTGGTGACGTGTTCCAGCGCGATTCTTGAGCGCTCGATCACCCCGAGCAGGTGACCGCTCAGTTCGCCTGAACGCTGATGATTCCACACTCCAGCCTCCTGCTGGATGGTCGCGCCAAAGCGTATCGCGCTGACGCGGGCCCTGGACGTCATCGCGGTGAGGTACCACCTCGGGCGCCGGGGATGAATCACCCGCGGCCTGGCTCGACAGCGCTGCCGCGCAACGGCCCGGTCGTCGCCGGCGTCGACGGACCGTCCGCTTCCGCGCTCGCGCTGGCGTTCGAGGACCGTACCGGCGCATCGGTGTGGGTCGAGGTTTGTGACGTCTCGTCTGGCTGCGACCGACACCGCAACGGCAGTCACTCAGGGATGGATCCCCGTCCGCCGGGCCGCCGGCTCGACTCAGAAGCGGAACTGCGACACGAGCTGCTGCAGGTGGGCCGCCGTGCGGGCCAGTTCCTGGCTGGCGGCCTGGGTCTCGGTGATGCTGGCCGCGGCCGTCTGGGAGGCCTCGGCGACGCCGTTGATGTTGTCGGCGATCTCGTTGGTGCCGGTCGCGGCCAAGGTGACGTTCCGGCTCATCTCGCCCGTCGTGGCGGTCTGCTCCTCCACGGCGGCGGCGATGGTCGACTGGTACTGGTTGACCCGCTCGATGACCTCCGCGATCCCGTTGATGGACACCCTGGCGGCCTGCGCGTCGGTCTGGATCGCGGCGACCCGGGCCGAGATGTCCTCGGTCGCCTTCGCCGTCTCCTGGGCCAGGTCCTTGACCTCGCTGGCCACCACCGCGAAGCCCTTGCCCGCGTCGCCGGCCCGGGCCGCCTCGATGGTGGCGTTCAAGGCCAGCAGGTTGGTCTGCTCCGCGATCGAGGTGATCAGGTTCAGCACGTTGCCGATCTCCGTCGAGGAGGAGCCCAGCTTTCCCACGGTCTCGTTGGCGTTGCGGGCGTCGCGTACGGCCTGCCCGGCGACCGCGGCGGCCTCGGCGGCGCTGTGCGCGATCTCCTTGATGGAGGCGGCCATCTGCTCGGCGCCGGTCACCACGCTCTGCACGTTGCCGGACACATGCGTCGCCGACGCGGCCACCACGCCCGCCTGGGCGCTGGTCTCCTCCGCGGTCGCGGCGATCTGGTCGCTGGTGACCGACAGCTCCTCCGACGACGCGGCGACGCTGCCCGCCGTCTCGGCGACCCCCGCGATCACCTGCCGGGTGCGGCCGGTCGCGGCGTCGAGGGCCTTCGCCATCTGGCCCACCTCGTCGCCCGAGTCCACCTCGGCCACGCGGGTCAGATCGCCCGCGGCCACCGCCGACAGCACCTCGCTCACCCGCCGCAGCGGCCTGGTGATCATGCGGGTGACCCACCAGGCCAGCAGCACCGCGAGCACGATGCCGGCGCCCAGCACGGCGTACAGGACCGTCCGGCTCTGCTGGTAGGTGGAGCGGGCGGCAGCGACGGTGCCCTCGGCCTGGCTTGCCTCCGCCTTGGTCGCGGTGTCCAGCTCGGTCATGGCCTGCGCGGAAAGCGGCGACGTCACCTGCGAGCTGACCTTGACGAAGGTGACGAAGTCGTTCGCCCGGGCCGCCGGCAGCAGCTGATTGTTCAGGGCGTCGCGGTACTGTCTCCACACCTCGATGAACCGCCGAACGGCCGCCGGGTCGGCCGCGTACGGCAGGTACGCCTGGATGTTCGTGTCCACCGCGGCGTCGGCGGTGCGCATCCGCTGCTCGGCCGCGCTCACCGCCGCCGGGTCCGAGGTGAGCGCCACGTCGCGGACGGCGATGCGCACCGTGTTGGCCTGCACCCGGGCCTCGGCCAGGCGCATCGACGGGAGGAGGTTCTGCTCGTTGATGTCCTGCCCGCGCTGGTACGTGCGCGACAGGGCGACGGTGGCGACGACGCCGCCCGCCACCGCGGCGACGACGACGGCCGCGACGGCCGTGTAGATCTTCGTGCCGACCTTGCGGTCGGCGAACCACCGGACCGGCCCAGCGGAACCTGCCATGGACGTACCCTTCGCACGTGTGCCGGGGACGTCACGCTTGCCGCAGGGTGGGCCGTAACGCCTGTGCACCTAGCGGTCCCCGCCGGTGGGCGCCGGCGACGAACCGCGACATCGGAGAACCCCGCATCGACCGTTGCGTTGGGGGCGTGATCATGACGATACGACGGCGGGTGACCCGGCGGGGTCGATTCGCGCAAGGCCGATCCGCGGCTCGGGGCGTCACTGCACATTGGGGTACCGCCCACCGCCGCCCGGCCGACGCCAGGCGGTCAGCCCGTTGACGACGGACCGGGCCCGACCAACAAGCGACGCCGCCGCAGCGAGCCCGCGTTCCCGCACCGTGGCAACGGGTCGCTACGGTCGATGGCCGGTACTTCCCACGGAGAGGCGCAGACCGCATGAGCGATGGGCATCGAGAGCTGGCCGAACAGCTGAGCCAGGCCGCGCAGACCCGGTCGGTGACGTTGCGCGACGTCGGGCTGGAGCCCGACTCGTACGATCTGCTGCGCACCGACACCCGGTTCGCCGGCGTGGAGCGGCTCGCGCTGCACCACAACCGGCTCGGCGACAGCGGGACCGCGGCATTGGCGGCCAACCCCGCATTGACCGCCGTGACGCACCTGGAGCTGGTCGGCAACGCGGTCGGCCACGACGGCATCCGCGCACTCACCAACAGCCCGCTGCGCACCACCGTGACCCGGCTCGACCTCAGCGGCAACCCGGTGACGCCGGAAGGCTTCGACGCACTGGCCGACGCGTCGATGCCCGCCCTGCGGGAACTGGTACTGCGCAACGTACGCTGCGGCGGGCTGGGCGCACTGTTGCGCGCGGCGGCCCTCGACAGGCTCACCCTGCTCGACCTGTCCGAGAACGACATCGCCGACCACGACCGGGAGTACGCCGACTGGGGCGGCCCGGCGGTCTACACGATCCCGGCCGACGAGGTGTGCGTGGAACTGCGCCTGCGGCTGGGGTACCGCCTGGATCTGTGACGCCGGCGCCTACTCGGCGCAACCGGACGCCTCGGCAAGGACACGCAGCGCGTTGCGGCGCCCCAGGTCGGTGGGTTCGGCGGCGGCCCGCTCCCGCAGGAGGTCCACTGTGGATGGATCGGCGGGCCACCGGCGGACCAGTGCCTCCCACGCGCCGATCCGCACGGAACAGTCCGGGTCGGCGACGGCCCGCTCGCGCAGCATCGAGCGCACTCGCGGGTCGGCCGTCCAACCGGCGGCGAGGGTCTCCAGGCACGCGCGGCGCACCAGCGGCGACGGATCGTCGAGCGCGCGCTCGCGAAGCAGCGCCAGCACGCCGAGTTGGTCACGCCACAGGCCGGGACGGTACTCGTACGGCGGCGAATGCGGGGCCGACCCGGCAAGCACGTCGATCGCGCACCGGCGGACCTCCGCGGCCGGGTCCGCGACGGCGCACCGGCGCAGCACCGCTTCGGTGCCGGGCGCGTCGGGCCAGCCGTGGGCCAGCCAGTACGCCGCCTCGTACCGCACCGCGCCGTGCCCGTCCTCGCGCACGCGCCCGCGCACGTGCGCGCCCGCCCGCGGATGGCCCGGCCACAGCCGGGCCAGCGAGTTGACCACCTGCCGGCGCACGTTGTGGTCGGGGTCGGCCACGCCGCGCTCCAGCAGCCACGCAACGGTGCCCGGTTCGTCGCGCCAGCCGCTCGCGTACGCGGCGACGGCCTGGCGGCGAACGTAACCCTCCGGGTCGTCGACCGCCCGGACCCGCACCAGGGGCCGGACCCTCGGATCGGCGGGACGCAGCTGCGCGAGCTGGACGAGCGCGGTACGCCGGAGCCGCCGCTCATCGGCACCGGTCGCGAGCGCGAACAGCCACTCGACCGTCTCCGGCTCCGCACGACCGCGGTGGGCGATGGTTTCGAGCATCGCGTCGCGGACGTCCCCGTCCGGATCGCCAAGGGCGCACTCGCGCAGCAACTCGCGGACGTCGGGGTCGGCGAGCCAGTCGCGAGCCAGGATGCTCAGCGCCCGATGGCGATCCCACGGCTCCTCGGCCAGGAACGCCTCTTCGAGCAGGGCATCCCGCCGCGCGTGCGCGGCCTCGTCCGCATCGCCCACGTCCATGAGGGTAATGGCCGCGCCACAGCCGCGAACCGCTTGACCATTGGACGTCGAACCGACTTCGGCCACCGAAAGGACATGCCGCACAGCAACGCCCCGCAGGAGGCCCGCCGCCTCGGGATGACCGACGGGCTGTCACCCGGGCACGACGCCGGCGGCGACGGCGTGGAACGGGACCTTCGCGTCGACCGCGGGCCCGGGGTTGACGAGCCGTGCCAGCATGGCCCGGGTGCGAACCGAAGACGAGCTGATGACCATCGCCCGCGAGCACCTGCCCGCCGGCGTCGCCGAGGGGTGGCTGGCCCTGCGGCTCCCCGCCGTGCAGCTCGTGCCGGTACCGGTCGGTGACGTGCTCACACCGGTCGTCGGGCAGCTCGGCGGGGAGCCGGAGCTTCCGGACGACGTGCCGTGGCCGGTCGCTGGCGACGGCCGCCCGCTCTACCACGTCGCGACCGTCGACTGCGGTGCGCTGCCCGCGGCGGGCGCCGGGCTGCCGGACGGTGGGCGCTTGGTGTTCTTCGTCGACGAGGCGCTGTTCGAGGACGACGTCGACCCGGACGAGCCGCCCCCGTCCGGCGCGGCTCGCCTCGTGCACGTGCCGGCCGGGCAGGCGGTGCGGCGCCGCGCCACCCCGGCGCGCGGCAACGCCTACGACCGGACCCGCCTGGGCGCGCGTCCGTGCGTCACGGTCCCGGCCGGCGACGATCCGGCCGTGTCGCAGGCGCTCGGCGACGCGGTGACCGACCCCGGGCATCCGCTGCGAGCCCTGCGCCTCGCCGCGGCGCTCGCCGGCCAGGAGCCCGACCATCGCCTCGGCGGCCACCCGCGGTCGCTGCGCCACTGCGTGGAGCTCGACGCCGCGACCGCCGCGCTCGGCGGTGCCGCGAACCGGCGCGACCCGGCGGTGCGGAAGGAGGCGCTGCGGTGGCGCCTGCTGGCCCAGTTCGACCGCAGTGACCCGGACATCGCCTGGCACGGTGACGACGCGGTACTGCTGCACTGGCTCATCCGCGCCGACGACCTCGCCGCCGGCCGCCTCGACCGCGTGTTCTTCACCCTGAGCCGCCCATACGGCGACGGCGAATAGCGACGTTTGGCCCGCGTCACATGGACCCCGCCCGGCCGCTGGAATATCGTGGCCGAGCTCGCGCGGGGTCAGCGCGGCGAGGCGGCGATCCGGCTCGGCCGGGCCGCGGCGGCGCAGCACGTCGGCGATGAGGCGCCGGGTGACCGTCGGGGCCAGCAGCGACGCGCCGGACGCGACCGCGCGCACCGTGCAGCGCGTCGGACACGTACTCGTCCAGGTCGAACGTGGTGAGCACGAGCACCCGTCGCGGCCGCCACCGCCGCGGCGATGAGCAGGTCGATGGCCCGGACGCGCATGCCGTCATTGTGCCGTGGGGGTCCCTGGCGGAGCCTCCCTCGCAGGAGCCGGATCCGGGTACGGTCGGCTCATGGCACGCAAAATCGCGACGAACGACACCGTCGACCGGGCCGCGCTCGTCGAGTTCCTGAGCCCGCGCCACCACGCGGTCGTCATCACCACCCGCGCCGACGGCCGCCCGCAGGCCTCGCCGGTGACGTGCGGGGTGGACACGCAGGGGCGCATCGTCGTCTCGACGTATCCGGAGCGGGCCAAGGCGGCGAACCTGCGCCGCGACCCGCGGGTGTCGGTGCTGGTCCTGTCCGACGAGTGGAACGACGCCTGGGTCCAGGTCGACGGCACCGCCGAGGTCATCGACATGCCGGAGGCGCTGGAGCCGCTGGTCGACTACTTCCGCTGCATCTCCGGCGAGCACCCGGACTGGGACGAGTACCGCCAGGCCATGCGCGACCAGGGCAAGTCCCTCATCCGCATCACGGTCGACCGCTGGGGCCCGGTGGCCACCGGCGGGTTCCCGGCCCGCCTGGCCTGAGGTCGCGAGCCGGTGCCCTGGTACCGCGGCGACTGCCACGTCCACTCCGCGCGCAGCACCGGGGGCGAGCTGACGCCGGAGCAGGTGGTCGCCGAGGCGCGCGCCGCCGGGCTCGACTTCATCGCCGTCACCGAGCACAACACGAGCGACACGTACGAGCGGTTCCTGGCCGTCGCCGGGGACCTGCTCGTGCTGCGCGGCGTGGAGCACACCACCCCGGACGGGCACTGGCTGGAGATCGAGGGCGGGCTGCGCATCGCGGCGCACCCGTTCGCGCCGTACCCGACCGGCACCATGCGCCGGCCCTGGGAGGAGTTCGACTGCGTCGAGGTCTGGAACGGGCTGTGGGCCTCCGACCGGCCCTGGAACGCCGACAACGAGGCCGCCCTCGCCGAGTGGAAGCGGCGCCTCGACGCCGGGTGGCGCCAGCCCGCCATCGGCGGCAGCGACGCCCACCTCGCCGGGCAGCTCGGCACGCCGCACACCGTCGTGCGGGCCGAGGCGCTGACCTCCGCGGCGATCGTCGCCGGGCTGCGCGCCGGGCACAGCTGGATCGCCGGCGAACCCGGCCTGGAGCTGGACCCGTGTGGTTCGCCGCTCGAGGTGCGCCACCCCGACGGCTCCATGGCCGCGCTGCGCAATCCACTCAACCTTTCCTAGGTCCGGGCCCGGCGGCCGGGTGACGGCTACCGAGAGGACCATGGATGCGGGCGGACGCAGCGGGCCGGGATGCCGAGGGCCGGGTGGCCGGGGGCGAGGACGGGCTCGGTCGACGGCGACGCCCTCGTGGTCGGCAACACGCCGGGCGCGACCACGCGCCGGGTCGCCGCCAACGGCGCGGTCGACGAACTGCGCGGCCCCGGCGGCGAGGTCGCGTGGGCGTTCGCGATGAACGCGGACGGCCGGACGATCGCGGGGGTGATCGCGACCGATTCCGCGACCGCCGAGTTCAAGGTGGTGCGGTGCTGCTGACCGGCGCGGTGTCCCGGGCGCGACCGCCGCGCCCGGGACCGTTCTCCCAGGTTCAGGGGATCAGGACGACCTTGCCGGCGACGGTGCCGGACTCGGCCAGGCGCACCGCCTCGGCGGCCTCGCGCAGGGGGACGCGGGCGGCGACCTGGGCGGTCAGCGACCCCGCGGCGAGCAGGGCGAAGACGTTCGTGAGGTCCTCGCGCAGCCGCGCCTGGAACGCGGCCCGCCGGCGGCGGCCGGCCCACAGGTTGTAGAAGCCGGCCCGGCGCCCGTTCGGCGTGAGGTTCCACCACAGCAACCGCCCGAACAGGGCCAGGACGGGCAGCCTCGAGCTGCCGGCGACGTCGCGGGTGGCGGCCGTGCCGTAGGACACCAGCGCCCCGCCCCGCCGCACGAGCCGCCAGGACTCGAGGATCCCCGGCCCGCCCACGTGGTCGAAGACGCCGTCGTAGCCGTCCGGGGCCAGGGCGCGGGCCTTCGCGTAGAGCTGCGGGTCCCGGTAGTCGATCGGCTCGGCCCCGAGCGCGCGCACGGCGGCGTGGTGGCGCGGCGAGGCGGTGCCGATCACCCGGATCCCGGCGTGCCGGGCGAGCTGGACCAGGGTGGAGCCGACCCCGCCGTTGGCCCCGAGGACCAGGATCGTGCCGCCGCGGGGCACCCGGGCCATCCGGTGCAGCATCTGCCAGGCGGTGACCCCGTTGACCACGACCGTCTCGGCGTCGGCGGGGTCGACGCTGTCCGGCACCGGCACCAGGTCACCGGCGTCGACGAGCGCCGCGGTGGCCCAGCCGCCGGTCTTCGTGACGGCCGCGACCCGGGTGCCGGCGAGCGCGCCGTCGACGCCGGGCCCGACCCGCTCGACCCGGCCGACCAGGTCGTAGCCGGGCACGAAGGGGAACGTGGGCTGGTCGTAGTACTTGCCGCGGCGCATCTGCTGCTCGGCGAACGACACCCCGCTCGCCTCGACGCGGACGAGGGCCTGGCCGGCGCCCGGGGCGGGGAGCTGCCGGTCGCGGACCTGGAGGCCGGCGGGGTCGACGATGCCGGGCAGGACGATCTCGGTGGCGTGCATGGCGTTCCTCCGAAGTAAGTATGTGTGCACTGACTGACAAAAGCGGGCAGCAAAAGGCGCGCTACGGCACGTGCCGCATGCCGAACGTGAGGGCGTGCGCCCAGGACTCGTCCACGTCGTCGAGCCCGGTGGTGACGATGAGGTGGCACAGCTGGCCGTAGGCGACGAACTGCTGGATCTGCTGGTCGTCCGCGCCCTGGACGCGCAGGAAGTCGACCAGGCGCCGGTAGCCGGCCCGGACCGCGGCCCCGACCTCCGGCACGTCGCTGACGCTCTGCGCGTGGACCTGCAGCATGAGCAGGTCCTTGTCGGCGATGAGCTCGGCGTAGGTGTCGCCGAGGTATTCGAGCACCAGCGCGGGACTCTTGCCGGCCATCTCCTCGGCCGCCGTCTCCAGGGTGGCGAGGATGCGCTCGTAGCACGCCTCGACGGCGGCCACGAACAGCCCGAGCTTGCCGGAGAAGAGCCGCAGCGCGTAGGCCTCCGAGATCCCCGCCGCCGCCGCGACGGCCGTGACCGGCGTGGCGTGGTAGCCGTTGCGCGCGAAGACGGCAACGGCGCGGTCGAGGAGGACGGCCCGGCGGGCCTCGGCGGTGCTGCGCATGTAAGTCAGTACACACAAACAAACTTCACGTGTCAAGGCCGGACGGAGGTGCGGCCGTCACGGGGCAGCGTGGGGTCCAGCACCCAGTGCTCGTCGACGACCGCCCGGTACAACCGGAACGGCCCGCCCTCGGCGATCTTGTCGGACGTGAAGGCCTCCGCGCCCTTGGCCAGGCAGCCGCGGTTGTAGGCGTCGAGCCCGTCGGTCACGATCCCCGCCGTGCCGCTCATGTAGACGGCCTTGGCCCCGCCGATCGGCACCGTGGAGTCGTACACGACCAGGCTCAGCCGCGGGCGCACCAGCAGGTTCCGCGAATGTCTGGTCTGCGGGTCGGAGAGCCAATAGACGGTGTCGTACCCGTCCAGGGCGTAGAACACCGGCGACACCCACGGCTCCCCGCGCTCGTCCGCGGTGCCCAGCACCAGGTAGCGGTTCTCGTCGAGCATCTCCCGGGCGTAAGCCTCGAGATCCATCAGGGCTCCTCCGTGGCAGCGGCCCGGGCCGCGAGCAGCTCGGGCAGGTGGGCGTCGCTCCACGCGCGGAACGCCGCGATGACGGGCAGCAGGCTGGCGCCGAGCGGGGTCAGGGCGTACTCCACCCGCGGCGGGTTCTCGTCGTGCGCGGTCCGCGTGACGAGCCCGTCGCGGCCCATCGCGCGCAGGGTGGCCGCGAGGACCTTCGGCGTCACCGCCCGCAGCGGCACCCGCAGCTCGGTGAACCGGCGCGGCCCGCCGCTCAGGCACAGCAGGACCATCCCGGTCCACTTGTCCCCGACCTGGAACGGCAGCACGCCGGACGGGCACATCGGGTCGAACAGGTCCGGGTCCAGCGGCTCCCGGGGCTCGGCCATCGTCCGAGCGTAGCGCCCGTATCGTTGCGGAAACCGGCCGCCCCGGCCCTAGGTTCGCGGCCATGAGAATCGCTGTGTTCGGAGGAAGTGGTCGGGTCGGGCGGGCCGTCGTCGCGGAGGCGGCGCGCCGCGGGCATGCGCCCGTCGCGCTCGGGCGGCCCGTCGAGGTCACCGACGCGGAGCGGGTGCGCGGGGCCGTGGCCGGCTGCGACGCGGTCGTCAGCGCGGTCACGCCCGCGTCCGGGCCGGCTGAGCTGGCGCGGCTCGGCGACGCCTTCGACGGGCGGTTCTTCGCCCGCGCCGCCGACGCCCTGCTCGCCGCCCGCCCGCCCCGGCTCGTGGTCGTCGGGCTGTTCGCGACGCTGCGCACCGCGGCCGGCGGCCTGGTGCTCGACGACCCCGCGGCCTTCCCGGCCGCCCTGCGCCCGTTCGCGCTGGCCCACCTCGCGGGCCTCGGCCGGCTGCGCGCGGACGCCACCGGGGTCGACTGGGCCGTGCTCACCCCGACCGCCGGGCTCACCGCGGAGGGGCCGCGCACCGGGCGGTACACCCTGGGCGGCGAGACCGTCCCCGACCCGGACCCCACGCTGTCCCACGCCGACCTGGCGGTCGCGGTGCTCGACGAGATCGAAGATCCGGGTGTTCGCAGGGGCCGCGTCAGCGTCCACGGGAGATAGGCTGGTCTCGATCACGGGGAGGAATGCGCATGGGATACGTGGAAGTCGCGGCCAGGCTCCTGGTCGCGACCGTGTTCGTGGTGGCGCTCGCCGGGAAGGTCGGCTCCCGCAGGGCCTACACCGCGTTCGCGGACTCGCTGCGGCAGATGCGCGTCGTGCCCCCGCGGCTCGTCGCGCCGGCCGCCGCCGGGTCGGTCGCGGCCGAGGTCGCCGTCGTCGCGCTGCTGCTCGTGCCGGCCCGCTGGGCCGCCGTCGCCGGGTTCGTGATCGCCGCCGGGCTGCTCGCCGTGTTCGCCGGCGCCATCGCGCTCAGCCTCCGCACCGGCAGCCGGGCGCCCTGCCGGTGCTTCGGCGCCTCCACCACCCCGCTGGGCCGGGGGCACATCGTGCGCAACGCCGTGCTCGTCGCGATCGCCCTCGCCGGCCTCGCGGCCGCGGCCGGGGGCAGCGCCATCGCCGTGCCGGGCGCGATCGTCGCCGGCGGCGCCGGGCTGGTCGTCGGGATCGTGGTCACCGCCTACGACGACATCGCCGCGCTGTTCCGATAGCCGCCCCGCACCGCAAACCCGAAGCCGCCCGGCCGACGCGTCATGGCATCGACGGCTATCGTACGGCTACGAAGGGGCTACGACGCGCACACGGGGAGGTAGCGTGCGGTACCGGATGCTCGGCCCGCTGGAGATCGGCGAGGGCGACACGGTCTGGCGGCCGCGGGGCCGGCGCGAGCGGGCCATGCTCAGCGTCCTGCTCCTGCGCCCGGCCCGGCCCGTCGGGCTGGCCGAGCTCATCGACGCGACCTGGGACACCGCCCCGGCGACCGCCCGCCAGCAGGTGCACAGCACCGTCCACCGGCTGCGGACCATCCTCGGCGACGAGGCCGTGCGGACCGTCTCGTCCGGCTACCTGCTCGCCGCCGACCCCACCGAGATCGACCTCGGCGTGTTCACCGGCCTCGCCGCCGACGCCCGCCGGGCCGCCGCCGACGGGCGCGTCGAGGACGCCGTCGCGCTGTACCGCCGCGCCGCCGGCCTGTGGCGCGGCCCGGCCCTCGCCGACCTCGACACCCCGCCGCTGGCCGTCGAGGGGGCGCGCCTGGCCGAGCTGCGCCTGGCCGTGCTCGCCGAGCGCTTCGACGCCGAGCTCGCCGTCGGCGGGGACCCGCTGCCCGAGCTGGCCGCCCTGGTCGCCGAGCACCCCTACGCCGAGCGCCTCCGCGCCCAGCTCATGACCGCCCTGCACCGCACCGGCCGGCGGGCCGAGGCGCTCGCCGTCTACCGCGCCGGCCACCGCCGCCTCGTCGAGGACCTCGGCATCGAGCCCGGCCCGCAGCTGCGCGAGCTGCAGCAGAGCATCCTGCTCGACGCCGAGGCCGACACCGGCATCGGGCCCGAGCCGCCGCCGGAGCGGGACGCGCCCTGCCTGCTGCCGCCGCCCCCGCGCCTGCTCGTCGGCCGCGAGGACGCCGTCGACTGGCTGCTGCGCCGGCTCGACGGCGACGGCGAGGAGACCCGCATCCTGGCCGTGTGCGGCGCGGCCGGGATCGGCAAGAGCGCGCTCGTGGTCGCGGTCGCGCACCGCGTCCGGTCCCGCTTCCCCGGCGGCCAGCTGCACGTGCGCCTCGGCGTGCCCGGGGGCGCGTGGGAGGCGCTCGCCTCGGTCCTCATCGCGCTCGGCGTCCCGCCCGCGGCCATCCCGGCCGGCGCGGGGGAGCGGGAGGCCCTCTACCGCGCCCGCCTCGCCGGCCGTCGCGTGCTGCTGGTGCTGGACGACGCGCCGGACGCGGCGACGGTACGCGCCCTGAGCCCCGGCACCGGCGGCGTCGTGCTCGTGACGAGCCGCCCGCGCCTGCTCGGGCTCACCGAGGCCGAGCACCTGGAGCTGGGGCTGCTCGGGCCGGGGCCGAGCCGGGCCCTGCTCGACCAGATCGTGGGCGCGGGCCGCACCGGGGCGGAGCCGGCCGCGACCGGGGACGTCATCCGGTACTGCGGCGGCCTGCCCCTGGCCCTGTGCGTCGCCGGCGCCCGCCTCGCCGGCCGGGCCGAGCTGCCCGTGGCCGCCTACTCGCAGCGTCTCGCCGACGAGCGCCGCCGCCTCGCCGCGCTGTCCACGCCGGACGGAGGGGTCGGGGCGAGCCTGCTGGTGTCGTACGTCGGCCTCGGCGCCCCGGCCCGCACCGCCCTGCGCCGCCTGGGCGCCCTGGCCACCCGCCCCTTCCCGGCGTGGACGGTCGCCGCCGCGGTCGGCGACGAGCCGGGGCCCGTCGACGCGGACGAGGTCGTCGACGAGCTCGCCGACGCGCAGCTGGTGCAGAGCGTCGGCACCTCCCGCTACCACCTGCACGACCTGGTGCGCATCTTCGCCGCGCAGCGCTGCTCGGAGGAGGACGACCCGGCCGCGGTGCGCGCCGCGGCCACGCGCATCTTCACCGGCTGGCTGTCCGCGGCCCTGGCCGCGGTCGAGCGCTTCAGCGGCGACCGCCCGGCCCGGGCCTGGGGCGTGGCCGAGCTCGCCGACGTCACCGACTGGTCCGTGCTCACCGACCCCCTCGCCTGGCTGGATGCCGAGGTCGGCTCCGTCGCGGCGGCCGTGCACCAGGCCCACGCCCACGGCCTCGACCAGCTGTGCTGGCGCCTGGCCTGGGTGCTGCGCACCTACCTGGAGACCCGCGGCCACTGGCAGCTGTGGGAGCAGACCACGCGGGCCGGGCTGCACGCGGCCCGCCGCACCGGCGACCGGGTCGGCGAGGCCTGCATGCTCGTCTCCCTCGCCCAGCGGGTGGCGTCGGAGGGCGGCAGCGTCGACGACGGGGACGCCGTGGCCGCCTACGAGATCTTCGACGCGGCCGGGCACGCCGTCGGCCGTTCGGTGGCGCTGTTCGCGATGGCCGAGATCGCCGAGTGGCGCCACGACGGCGACGACGTGCGCCGCCACTTCCGGCGCGCGATCGCCGCGGCGCGGGAGGGCGGGGACGAGTACATGGCCGTCAACGCCGAGGCCAAGCTCGTGCGCTGGGAGCACGAGGACGATCCCGACGCCCCCGCGGTCGCCGACGCCTACCGCGACTGCCGCGACCGGCTGCGCGGCATCGGCGCCGTGCGGCAGGCGGCGATGATGGAGCGGCGGCTCGGCATGTGGTACGAGGCCCACGCCCGCCACCCCGAGGCCCTCGCATGCTTCCGGCGCAGCCTGCGCGACGCCCAGCAGCTGCGGGACGAGACGGGGGTGGCGTACCTGAGCCTCGACCTCGGCCGCCTCGACGCCGCCGACGGCCGCGGGCCGGCCGCCGCCGAGCGCTTCACCCAGGCGCTGAGCATGTTCGCCCGCCACGGCGACGAGACCGGCGCGGCCCGGGCCCGCCTCGAGCTCGGCCGGCTGCGGGTCGCCGAGGGCCGCGTCGAGGAGGCCCGCACCCTGCTGCGCACCGCCCACGACCGCTTCGCCGAGCTCGGCCACGCCCACTGGTGCGAACACGCCGCCCTCGCCCTGTCCACCCTCGGCCAGGCCGTGTCCTAGCCGGTCCTAGCCGGTCCTAGCCGGTCCTAGCCGAGGACCGGCAGCACGACCGCGACCGGCCACGCGACGGTCAGGGCGCCGGCCAGAACTGTCCGCCACCACGGCCGGCCGGCCCCCGCGCACACCGCGACGTGCAGCCCGATCAGCGCCATGACCAGCGGCGAGATGAGGGCCAGGAACCCCGGCGCGACGCCGGCCAGCGACGCCACCGGCATCGGCAGGCACAGGGCGACGACCGCGGCGTAGCTCCACGGCGTCCCGAGCAGCGCGTGCGCCCCGGCGAGCAGGGCCGCCACGGCCAGGGCGAGCAGCGCGACGACCCACCAGTCCGGCCCGTGCGGCGCGACGTCGGTCAGGCCGAGGTGCACCGGCACGACGACGGCGGCGAACGCGGCGGCCGCGAGCAGACCGGCCCGCGCGAGCGCCGCGGCGGACGGCCGCGCGGGCCGGGCAAGCCGGGCGGCAGGGCGGCGCAGGAGCAGCGCGGCGGCGACGAGCGCGGCCCCGCACCCCGCGAAGTAGCCGGTGAGGTAGCCGGTCACGGTGTTGGGCAGCGCGTGGGCCAGCGCCACCCCGGCCAGCTCGCCCGGGATCGGCGCCACCAGCACCGCCCCGATGCGCAGGCCGAGGCGCTCGCGGTCCGGCGGCGTCGCCGCGGCACCGGTCCGCCGCGACAGCAGCGCGCCGAGCAGGATCAGCAGCCCGCCGGCCAGGCTCAGGCCGCCCGGGACCAGCCGGCCCTTGGCGGCGATGACGGGCCGGTCCGGGTGGTGGCCCAGCGCCCGGTCGAGCCACCGGGCCGTCTCGTGGTGGGTGCGGTCGGCGAACAGGACGCCGATGTGCTCGACCAGCGGCACCCGCACCACCCGCTCGGCGCCGGTCGCGTCGGTGGTCGAGCCGATCCCGGACGGTTCGAACGCGCCGTACATCGCCAGCAGGTGCCGCGGCCCCGGCCGGATCGCCGCCGCCGCGTCGTCGCCGATCGAGATGGCCACGGTGGCCGCGATCGACCGGTCGGCGGCGCCGGCCCGCACCACGGCGGCCGCGCCCATCGAGTGCCCGACCAGCGCGACCCGGGCCGGGTCGGCGTCGGGCAGCCCGCGCACGTAGCGCACCACCGCGGCCAGGTCCCGGTCGAGCGCGGCCTCGGTGAGCCGCTCCGGGTTGGCGCCGTGGCCGGCCAGGTCGGGCAGGGCCACGACGTAGCCCCGCCGGGCGAGGGTGTCGGCGAACGGGCGCATGAGGCGGCCGGATCCGGCGTATCCGTGCACGACCACCACGACCGGCCGCGCCGCCCCGCCCGCCGCGGCGCCGCCGGAACGGACCAGTTCCACCGGCACCGCGCCGACGTGGACGGAGGTCGTGCGCAGCCCGCGGTCCGCGGTCGCGAACCCGGCGACGCCGGCGGCGAGGAGCACGAGTCCGAGCACCAGCGTCAGGCGCGCCCTAAGCATGCGCCCGTTGTATCAGCTCCTCGCCGAGCCCCGCGGGGTGACGGGGGTCACCCCGGCCGCCGGCCGCGCCGGTCACCTCCCCGGACCCGGTCCCGGCCCAGCGCCGCGGGTCCCGGGAATTGCGGGACCTCCGGCCCTGACGGGCGCGCTTCGTTACGGTCACCCTAGAAGTGGAGGCCGCGAGGGAAACGGGAGAGGTCATGACACAGCGCCTGCGTGCTGAGCTCGACGAGACCGAGATCGCACAGCTGGATGCGTGGTGGAGGGCGAACAACTACCTCACGATCGGGCAGATCTACCTGCAAGCCAATCCGCTGCTGCGACGGCCGCTGGAGGCCGCGGACATCAAGCCGCGGCTGCTCGGGCACTGGGGCACCAGCCCCGGGCTGTCGTTCATCTACGCGCACCTGTCCCGGCTCATCAAGCAGACCGGGCAGCACGCCATCTACCTCGCCGGTCCCGGGCACGGCGGGCCGGCGCTCGTCGCCGCCGGCTACCTCGAGGGCACCTACTCCGAGGTGTACCCGGCCGTGACCCAGGACGAGCCCGGGATGCTCCAGCTGTTCCGGCAGTTCTCGGCGCCGGGCGGCATCCCCAGCCACGTGTCGGTCACGACCCCCGGCTCCATCCACGAGGGCGGCGAGCTCGGCTACGTGCTCGTGCACGCCTTCGGTGCCGTCATGGACAACCCCGGGCTGCTCGCCGTCGCCGTCGTCGGCGACGGGGAGGCCGAGACCGGGCCGCTGGAGGGCTCCTGGAAGGGCGTCTCCTTCATCAACCCGGCCCGCGACGGGGCCGTGCTGCCGATCCTGCACCTCAACGGGGCCAAGATCGCCGGTCCGACGGTGCTCGGGCGCAAGGACCCCGCGGAGGTACGGTCGCTGCTCGAGGGCCACGGCTACGACGTCCTCGAGGTCGAGGGCGCCGACCTGCCCGGCATGCACCACCGCTTCGCCGCCGTGCTCGCCGACGCCTACGAGCGCATCACGGCCATCCAGGACGCCGCCCGCGACGGGAGCTGGGACGGCACCCGGCCGCGCTGGCCGCTCATCGTGCTCCGCTCGCCCAAGGGCTGGACCGGGCCCGAGGAGGTCGACGGCGTCCAGGTCACCGGGACGTGGCGCTCGCACCAGGTACCGCTGTCCGGCGTCAAGGAGAACCCCGAGCACCTGCGGCTGCTCGAGGAGTGGCTGAAGTCCTACCGGCCGGAGGAGCTGTTCGAGGCCGACGGCTCGCCCGTCGCCGCCGTGCGGGCCCTCGCGCCCGACGGTGCCCTGCGGATGAGCGCCAGCCCGCACGCGAACGGCGGCGTGCTCACCGAGGACCTCGACCTGCCCGACTTCCGCAAGTACGCGATCGACGTCGACCGGCCCGGCACCGGCCACGCCGAGTCCACCCGGCGCCTCGGCGAGCTGCTGCGCGACGTGTACCGCGACAACCCCGACCGCTTCCGGCTCTTCTGCCCCGACGAGACCAACAGCAACCGGCTCGGCGCCGTGTTCGACGTGTCCGACCGGGCGTTCATGGAGCACGTCACCGACGCGGACGTGGCCATCGGCCGCGACGGGCGGGTCATGGAGGTGCTCTCGGAGCACAACTGTCACGGCTGGCTCGAGGGCTACAACCTCACCGGGCGCCACGGCATGTTCGCCACCTACGAGGCGTTCGCGATGGTGTCGGCGTCGCAGACGGTACAGCACGGAAAATGGCTCCAGGAGGCCAAACGGCTGCCGTGGCGGGCGAAGGTGCCCAGCCTCAACGTGCTGCTCACCTCGACCGCGTGGCGCAACGACCACAACGGCTTCAGCCACCAGGGCCCCGGGCTCATCCAGGTCGTGCTGACCCAGCGCGGCGACGTGGCCCGCGTCTACCTGCCGCCGGACGCGAACTGCCTGCTCTCCGTGGCCGACCACTGCCTGCGGTCCCGCTCCTACATCAACCTCATCGTCATCGACAAGCAGCCGCAGCTGCAGTGGCTGCCGATGGAGGCCGCGGCCGAGCACTGCGCCCGCGGCGCCGGGATCTGGGACTGGGCCGGCACCGACGACGCCACCATGGACCCCGACATCGTGCTCGCCTGCGCCGGTGACGTGGTCACCATGGAGACCGTCGCGGCCGCGCAGATCCTGCGCGAGAGGCTGCCGAAGTTCCGCGTCCGGGTCGTCAACGTCGTGGACCTCATGACCCTGCCGCGGCCGAAGGACCACCCGCACGGGATGAGCCAGACCCAGTTCACGGAGCTGTTCACCGACACCGTCGACGTGGTCTTCGCCTTCCACGGCTACCCGGGCGCCATCCATCAGCTGGTGCACGGCCGCCCCGACGCCGACCGGTTCCGGGTCCGCGGCTTCGTGGAGGAGGGCACCACCACGACCCCGTTCGACATGACGGTGCGCAACCGCGTGTCGCGGTACCACCTCGTCATGGACGCCATCAACAACGCCAAGCGGCTCCCGCCCGGCGCCACCGAGCTCAAGGCGTGGTGCGAGCGGAAGCTGTCCGAGCACGGGACGTACGTCGTCGAGCACCTCGAGGACATGCCCGACGTGCGGGACTGGAGCCTGTCATGACCACCGCATCCGACGCGCTGGCCGCGGCGGCGGACGCCGCCCGGCTCGCGCCCTCCGTGCACAACACCCAGCCGTGGCGCTGGGTGGTGCGCGGCGACACACTGGACCTGCACGCCGTGCCCGAGCGGCAGCTGCGCGAGCAGGACGCCGAGGGCCGGCTCATGGTGCTCAGCTGCGGCGCGGCGCTGCACCACGCGCTCGTGGCGCTGGCGGCCGAGGGCTGGCGGTGCGAGGTCGAACGCCCGGCCGGCGACCCGCTCGCCGTCGTCCGGGCCGTCGAGCACACGCCCGCCGACCCGCACGACATGCACCGGCTGCAGCTGCTGCGGGTGCGGCGCACCGACCGGCGCGCGGTCACCGAGGAGCCGGTGACGCCCGAGGTCCTGGAGGCCCTCGCGGCCGGCGCCCGCCGCGGCGGGGCCCGCCTGCACGTGCTCGACCGCGACCAGGTGCTCCAGCTCGCGGTGATGATCGAGCACTCCGGCGAGGCCCAGCGCCGCGACGAGCGGATGCGGGCCGAGACCGCGGGCTGGGTCGGCGGGGAGCGTCCCGGCGGCACCGGCGTCCCGGCCAGCGCCCTGCCGGTGGAGAACCCGCGCACCACGGTCGCCGAGCGCGACTTCGGCGTGGCGGGCACCCTCGCCGCCGGCGAGGGGCACGACAACGCGGCGAACTACGCGATCCTGTACGGCGACGGCGACGAGCGCCCCGACTGGCTGGCCGCCGGCGAGGCCCTCGGCGAGCTGTGGCTGACCGCGACCGGGCGCGGCGCCGCCGTCCTGCCGCTGAGCAGCCCGGTCGAGCTCGACTTCACCCGTGCGGCGCTGCGGCGGATGCTCGGCGACGTCGGCTGGCCCTACCTCGTGCTGCGCCTCGGCGTCGCCGACCCGGAGCACGCGGGCCCGCCGCACACCCCGCGGCTCACCTCCGAGGAAGTGATCACCGTCGAGGAGTAGCGGGCGCGTCGAGTGGCAGGTGCTCCGTGGGGCCCGGATTCGTCCGGGCCCCACCGGCGTCCTCAGTGGACGATCAGCACCGGGCAGTCGGCGTGGTGCATGAGCTGCTGGCCGACCGAGCCGAGCAGCAGGCCCGAGAAGCCGCCGTGGCCGCGGCTGCCGACCACCACCAGGGTCGCGGTGCGCGAGGCGTCCACCAGGACCTCGGCGGGGCGCCCGGCGGCGACCAGCTTGGCCACGGGCACGTCCGGGAACTTGGCGGACCAGGTGGCCAGCGACTCCTCCAGCCCGGCCCGCTCGTGGGAGTCGTCGCCGATGCCGGGGGCGTAGGCGCGCACCGCGACGAGGGCCCGGCCGCGGGCCTGGGCCGCCTCGAAGGCGAAGCCGAGGGCGTGGTCGCCGGACACGGAGCCGTCCACGCCGACGACCACCGGGCCGAAGGACGGGTCCGACCGGCCGCGCACCACGGCCACCGGCACCTTCGCGTGGGTCGCCACCTGCTGGCTCACCGAGCCGAGCAGGAGGTTGGCCAGCCCGCCGGCGCCGCGGTTGCCCACGACGAGCATGCGGGCGCCGGCGTCGCCCAGGCCGAGCAGCGTCGCCGCGGCCGAGGACGGCGCGCACACGCCGAACACGTCGACCGTGGTCGAGCGCTCGCGCATCTCGGCGGTGATGTCGGCGAGGATCGACTCGGCCGCCTGGCGGGCCGCGTCGACCTGCTCGGCGATGGCGGCGTAGTAGGCGCCGGGCCAGGCGATCTCGTACGTGGTGACGATTTGCAGGCGGCTGCCGGTCCGCCCGGCCTCGGCCGCGGCCCACTCGACGGCGCGCCGCGCCTCGGGCGAGCCGTCGTAGCCGACCACGATCCCCTGCGGGTCCGCGTGTGTGCTCATCGGTTCCTCCTCACGCTGGTTTCCCGCCTTCCAGCGTGCGCCCGCGGCGGCGCCGTGCGCAGGGCCGGAGGGCCCGGTCGGCGCGGGTATTGTCGCGGGCGTGGCCCGCGCCCGGCTCATCCGCCCGATCGCCCTCGGCATCGCGCTGCTGGTCGGCGGATCGCTCGTGGTCGCCGGCCCGCCCGGCCCGTCGGTGCCGGCCGTCTCCGCCCCGCCGCAGCGCACCCTGCGCCAGGCCTGGCCCGCGGCCGTCGTCGCCGAGGCGGACGGCACGCTGGCCGACGGCACGCGCTACGCGCCGGGGATCTACCTCGACGCGACCACCTCGGTCGGCGTCGCCCCGACCCCCGACGGCACGGCCCAGCGCGTCCTGCTGCGCACCGGGGCCGGGGTCCGCGAGCTGGCCCGCGTCGCGCGGGACCGATACCCGCGGTTCACGAGCTTCACCGCCGACGCCGGGGCCGTCTACTGGGTCGAGTCGACGGCCACCACCACCCAGCCGCTGCGGCACCGCATCTGGCGCGCCCCGGTGGACGGCGACGCGGAAGGTGTACCGCTGACCGCCGACACCGGCGACGGCGAGTTCCCCGGCGGCGAGCACGACCTCGTGGTCCGCGACGGCCGGGTGTCCTGGGCCGCGGCGCAGGGCCCGGACACCGCGATCCGCTCGGTCCCGGTCACCGGCGGCGCGGTGAGCGCGACGACGGTCGACGGCGCCTACGAGCTGTCGGCCTGGCCGTGGCTGCAGACCGCGACGGCCGCGCGGCAGAGCGGCCGGCAGGAGCTGCGCAACCTGGAGACCGGCGCGCGCGTCACGATCGTGCGATCCGCGGCGGAGACGGTGGACTGCGGGCCGGTCTGGTGCCGCTCGATCGTGTCCGCGGGCTCCGGCGGGGACACGAGCTACGCCGTGCTGCACCCTGACGGCACCGGCCGCCGTCGCGTCGGCGGCGTCGACACGTTCCCGGCCACCGGCGCGGTCGCCCTGCTCGACCGCTTCGAGCCGGTGCTGCAGACCGGCACGCGCAGCGCGTACGACTCCTCGCACCGGCTCTCGCTGTACGACCTGCGCCACGATCGGCTCGTGACCCTCGCGGACGACGCCGACGAGGTGCTCGCCCGCGGCCACGTCGTCTGGTGGCGGCAGGGCACCACGTGGCGCGCCCTCGACCTCGGCCGGTTGCCGTAGGCGGGCCGGTAAGGTCGGCGGCATGAGGCTGCGCGAGGACGAGGTCGTGGTGCCGGGGCCGGGCGGTGCGATCCGCACCCGGATCGTGGCGCCGGTGGGGGACGGGCCCCGGTGGCCGGGTCTGCTGCTGTACACCGACATCTTCCAGCTCACCGAGTCGACCCTGCGCACCGCCCGGCGCCTCGCGGCCGAGGGGTTCCTCGTGGCCGTGCCCGAGATCTACCCGCACGGCGACCTGGCCGGGGTGGCGCTGGAGTTCGACGACGCCGGCAAGGCCCGCGGGCTGGCCGGCGCCGCGGCGACCACGACCGCCGGGTTCGACGCCGACCGGGCCGCGGTCCTGGACCACCTGGCGGCCCGGCCCGACGTGACGACGCTGTCCGCGGCCGGCTTCTGCATCGGCGGCCACCTCGCCTTCCGGGCCGCGCTGGACCCGCGGGTGGCCGCGACCGTCTGCTTCTACCCGACCGGCCTGCACGACGGGAAGCTCGGCGCCGACGAGGCCGACTCGCTCGCGCGGGCCGCGGAGATCCGGGGCCGGCTGATGGTCGTCTTCGGCGCGCGGGACCCGCACGTCCCGGCCGCCGCGCGGGTGCGGATCCTGGCCGAGCTGTACGCCGCCGGCCACGACGACCTCGAGCTGCACGTGTACGCGGGCGGCGAGCACGCGTTCATGCGCGACGTGGGCGCGCGCTACGACCCCAGGCTCACGGACCTGGGGCTGGCCGAGGCCGTCTCCTTCCTGCGCGGCCGCTGACCGTCGAGGCCGAGCACGCGCACGAGGTCGTCCGCGGGCATGGGGCGGTGGAAGTGGTACCCCTGCGCGTAGCGGTAGCCCAGGGAGTACAGCTGCCGCGCCTGTTCCGGGGTCTCGACCCCCTCGGCGACCGCCCGCAGGCGCAGCCCGTCCGCGATCTGCAGCAGCGCCGTGGCGATGACGGCCGGTGAGCCGCCCGCGCCGATCTCGTCGACGAAGCTCTTGTCGACCTTGAGGACGTCGACCGGGCAGATCTGCAGCAGCCCCAGCGACGAGTGCCCGGTGCCGAAGTCGTCCAGGGCGATGCGCAGCCCCATCTCGCGCAGGGTGCGCACGGAGGCGAGGGCCAGTTCGTCGTCGAACACGGCGGTCTCGGTGACCTCGACGGTGAGGCGGTCCGGGTCGGCGCCGGTCTCGCCCATGATGCGCCGGACGGTGGCCGGGAAGTCGGGGTCGCGCAGCTGCCGGGCGGAGACGTTCACCGTGATGCGGACCGGGCCCTCGGGCCGGTCGTCCATCCCGAGGTCGCGCAGGCGCACGGCCTGGGCGCACGCCTCGGCGAGGATCCACTCGCCGAGCGGCGCGATGAGACCGGTGCGCTCCGCGACCGGGATGAACACCGACGGCGGCACGAACCCCCGCTCCGGGTGCGTCCAGCGGATGAGCGACTCGGCCGCCTCGATGACGCCGTCCGGGAGCCGCACGATGGGTTGGTACACCATGTGCAGTTCCCCGGCGTCGATGGCCCGGCGCAGCTCGGCGGCGATCCGCGCGTCCTCGGTCGCCACGGCGTCCAGGTCGCGGGTGTAGCGGGCGATGCGGTGCTTGCCGCGGTCCTTGGCGGCGTACATGGCGACGTCCGCGCGGCGCAGCAGCTCGCGCGAGTCGGCCGAGCCCTCGGAGCCCTCGGAGCCCTCGGCGTCGGTCAGGCCGATGCTCGCGCGCACCATGAGCTCGACGGTCCCGGCCGTGAGCGGCTGCTGCAGCGCGTCGGCGAGCCGGGCCGCGAGGGCGTCGGCCGCGAGCGGCTCCGCGTCGGCGAGGATCGCGAACTCGTCGCCGCCGAGGCGGACCACGGTTCCCGCGGCCCCGACGACGCCCGTGAGCCGTACCGCCACCGCCCGCAGCAGCTCGTCCCCGATGTTGTGCCCGAGCCGGTCGTTGACCTGCTTGAAGTCGTCGAGGTCGATGATCGCCAGGTGCAGGCGGTGCGGGGGCGTGCCGCTCATCTCCCCCATCCGCCGGGCCAGCAGGCGGCGGTTGCCCAGGCCGGTGAGCGCGTCCTGCGCGGCCTGGCTGGCGAGCTGGTCGCGGGCCTCGCGCAGCTGGGCGACGGTGCGGTCGACGGTCGCGAGCAGCCGCGCGTTGTCCCGGAACGCGTGGATCTGGCGGGCCACGACGACGAGCGTGAGCAGCACGGCGCCGGCGGTGAGCACCCGGCCGTCGGGGCCCTGGCCGGCGACGAGCAGCAGCCCGTTGGCCGCGGCCACGGCGAGGTACGGCAGGACGCTCCAGCGCCGGGCGGGCAGCGGCGGGGGCGGCGGCAGGTCGGCGGCGCGGCGCTGGCGGTCGGCCGCGAAGGCGATGAAGACGGACGCGAGCGCGGTCGTGACGTGCCCGTCGCTGATCGCGGGGAACGCGGCGTAGGCGGGCGCCATGGCCCCGGCGGCGGCCGCGACCCCGGTGGCGACGGCGAGGATGCGCAGCGCACCGCGCTCGATCGCGCCGATGCCGGTCGAGGCCAGCTTCACGAAGACGGCGATCGAGGCGCAGCCGGCCACGACGGCGACGACGGCCGGCCACACCGACCCGGACACCTTGGCCCACGCCTCGCCGTGGCGGAACGAGAAGTGCCAGGCCACCAGCGCGACGGTGATCATCACGGTGCCGCTGTCGAGCAGGAGCTGCAGGGAGCCGCCGCGCTGGGCCCGCGCGCCGGGCAGCCGCAGCAGGCCGAACTGGGTGATCACGGAGGCGCCGATGAACAGGCCCAGCGTCAGGGGGCTCAGCTTCTGCGAGGGCGCGCCGGGGCCGTGCAGGGCGTCGTAGGCGTTGCTGATCGCGCCGAGGCCGAGCATCGCCGAGGAGATGGCGACGTACCGCCAGAAGTTCCGCGCCGGGATCGTCAGCCCGCGCGCGCCGGAGGCCCGCCACGACTCGGCGGCCGCGACCGCCGCGAGCACCGGCAGCATCGCCCAGCCGGCCAGGGGCGCCTCCCAGGCCCGCGCGAAGACGCCCGTCAGCCACGTCGCCAGCACGACCGCGGCGACCGCCAGGACCAGCAGCCCCGTGGTGAGCCGGAACGGCCGGACCACGCGGTCGTCACCACCCACCGGACCCATCCTCCCGTCGACCGTGCGCCCTGGTCATCGGCGACCGGCCCGGCAAGCTGAGCGGTTAGCGGATCCCGCCGGACGGGTAATCATCGGACATGGCACTCAGCGATGACGACATCACCACCACCAGCTCCCACACCTCGCACTCGGAGCACCACTCCCACTCGGAGCACACGTCGGTGGTCAACGGCGTGGCCTCGCACGAGGAGCACGACGAGCACCACGTGTCCGGCGAAGGGCCGAACGACGGCGGCGCCGACCCCCACGGCACCGACGGCGGCGCGGATGGTGGCGCACAGCTCTGACCTTCGCAAACGTGAGGCCGGCCCCGGAACGGGGTCGGCCTTTTTGCGGTTAGACGTTGACGAATGGATGGTTGTCTGCAACCTTTAAGGCCCCGTCCGCAAGAAGTTGGCAACGATCTGCAACTTCACGGCAATTCCCACACCCCAACACCGGCCCGGACCTGGGCGGGCATCCGCCGATGTGCTCGTTCCGTGAGTACGGCTCGCCAGGTCCCCGGGCCGCGCTGTCGTCTGAACGGAGCAGAGGACAACCATGCCCAGAAGAAGACTCACCGCCGGTGCCCTGACGGTCCTGCTGGCCGTCGCCGGCGCCGTCGGGCTCACCGCGGCCCAGCCCGCCGTCGCCGCCGGCGGGCCGAACCTCGCCCAGGGCAAGACCGCCACCGCCAGCAGCTTCACCGACGTCTACGGGGCCGGCAACGTCACCGACGGCAACCAGGGCAGCTACTGGGAGAGCGCCAACAACGCGTTCCCGCAGTGGATCCAGGTCGACCTCGGCTCCGCGGTCAGCATCGACCAGGTCAAGCTCAAGCTGCCCACCGGCAGCTGGGGCGCCCGCACCCAGACCCTGGCCCTGACCGGCAGCACCGACGGCCAGAACTTCGGCACGACCCTGTCCGCGTCGGCCGGCCGCGTCTTCGACCCGGCGAGCGCGAACACGGTGACCATCGGGTTCACCGCGGCCACGGTCCGCTACGTGCGCGCCACCATCACGGCGAACACCGGCTGGCCGGCCGGGCAGCTGTCCGAGTTCGAGGTCTACGGCTCGGCCGTGCAGCCGCCGAACCCGCCGACCGCGCCCGGGAACCTCGCGTTCACCGAGCCCGGCTCCGGGCAGATCAAGCTGACCTGGACCGCGTCCACGTCGTCGCTGGGCATCGGCGGGTACACCGTCTACGCCAACGGCACCGCGCGCGCCACGGTCGGCTCGGGCGTGCTCACGTACACCGACACCCAGCCCGCCGGCACGACGGTGACGTACTGGGTCCGCGCCCGCGACACCGCCGGCACCGAGAGCGCCGACAGCAACCACGTCACCCGCAACGGCAGCACCCCGCCGCCGGGCGGCACCAACCTCTCGCAGGGCAAGCCGGTCGACGCGAACTCGTCGGTCTTCTCGTTCGTCGCGGCCAACGCGGTCGACGGCAACGTGGGCACCTACTGGGAGTCCAGCGGCTACCCGGGCACGCTCACCGTGCACCTGGGCGCCAACGCCGACGTCACCTCGCTCGTCGTCAAGCTCAACCCCGACACGGCGTGGGGCCCGCGCACCCAGAGCCTGGCCGTGCTCGGCCGCGAGCAGTCCGCGACCGGCTTCACCACGCTCGTCCCGCGCGCCGACTACGCGTTCGCGCCGGGCGGCACCCAGAACAGCATCACCATCCCGGTCACGGCCCGGGTCGCGGACGTGCAGCTGCAGTTCTTCGCCAACACCGGTGCGCCCGGCGGCCAGGTCGCCGAGTTCCAGGTGTTCGGCACGATGGCGCCCAACCCGGACCTCGTGGTCACCGCCGCGTCCTGGTCCCCGACGGCGGTGAACGAGACGACCGCGATCACCCTGTCGGCCACGGTGCGCAACAGCGGTACCGCCGCCGCCCCCGCCACCACCGTCAACTTCTCGCTCGGCGGGTCGGTCGCGGGCTCCGCGAACGTCCCCGCGCTGGCCGCCGGCGCGTCGGCCACCGTCACCTTCAACGCCGGCACCCGCCCGATCGGCAGCTACCCGCTGACCGCGACGGTCGACCCGGCCAACACGGTCGTGGAGCAGAACGACACCAACAACAGCTTCACCACCGCGAGCCCGCTCGTGGTGACCCAGGCGCCCGGCCCGGACCTGCAGGTGACCGCGGTCGCCTCGAACCCGGCCAGCCCGGCGGCCGGCGCGGCCGTCTCCTTCACGGTGTCGGTCGCCAACACCGGTACCACCGCCGTCACCGCGACGACGGTGACCCGGGTGGTCGTGGGCACCACGACGCTCAACGCGAACACCGGCACCATCAACGCCGGCCAGACGGTCACCGTGGCCGTCCCCGGCACCTGGACCGCGGTCACGGGCGGGGCGACGATCACCGCCACGGCCGACGCGACGAACGTGGTCGCGGAGACCCGCGAGGACAACAACTCGCTGTCGCGCTCCATCGTGGTCGGGCGCGGCGCCGCGGTGCCGTACACCGAGTACGAGGCCGAGGCCGCGAACTACACCGGCACCCTGGTGACCGCCGACTCGCTGCGCACGTTCGGGCACACGAACTTCGGCACCGAGAGCTCGGGCCGGGCGTCGGTGAAGCTGTCCAGCCAGGGGCAGTACGTCGAGTTCACCTCCACCAACCAGGCGAACTCGATCGTGGTGCGCAACTCGGTGCCGGACTCGCCCTCCGGCGGCGGCCAGGACTACACGCTCAGCCTCTACGCCAACAACGTCTTCGTGCAGAAGCTGACCCTCTCGTCGCACTTCAGCTGGCTGTACGGCACCAGTGACGACACCGAGTCGCTGTCCAACAGCCCCGGGGGCGACGCGCGCCGGCTCTTCGACGAGTCCCACGCGCTGCTGTCGTCGAGCTACCCCGCGGGCACCAAGTTCAAGCTCCAGCGCGACAGCGGCGACAACGCGTCGTTCTACTACATCGACCTCGTCGACCTCGAGCAGGTCGCCCCGGCGCTGTCGCAGCCGGCGGGGTGCACGTCGATCACGCAGTACGGCGCCGTGCCCAACGACGGCATCGACGACACGGCCGCCATCCAGCGCGCCGTGATGGACGACCAGAACGGCGTCATCAGCTGCGTGTGGATTCCGGCCGGGCAGTGGCGGCAGGAGCAGAAGATCCTGACCCCGGACCCGACGCGGGGCCAGTGGAACCAGAAGGGCATCCGCAACGTCGTCATCAAGGGCGCCGGGATGTGGTACTCCCAGCTCTACACCACCACCGAGCCGCAGAACGTGACCGGCAACATCAACCACCCGCACGAGGGCAACGTCGGCTTCGACATCGACGACAACGTCCAGCTCTCCGACATCGCCATCTTCGGCGGCACGACCAACCGCAAGGACCGCGGCCACGGGCTCAACGGCCGCTTCGGCAAGAACACGAAGATCGCCAACGTGTGGATCGAGCACACCAACGTCGGCGCCTGGGTCGGCCGCGACTACAGCGACACCCCGGCGTACTGGAACCCGGGCGACGGCCTCGAGTTCTCCGGCATGCGCATCCGCGACACCTACGCCGACGGCATCAACTTCTCCAACGGCACGCGCAACTCCAAGGTGTTCAACTCCTCGTTCCGCACCACCGGCGACGACTCGCTCGCGGTCTGGTCCAGCACCTACGTCAAGGACCAGTCGGTCGACGTCGGCCACGACAACCACTTCACGAACAACACCATCCAGCTGCCGTGGCGGGCCAACGGCATCGCGATCTACGGCGGCTACGGCAACGCGATCGAGAACAACCTCATCTCCGACACGATGAACTACCCGGGCATCATGCTGGCGACGGACCACTCGCCGATCGCGTTCTCGGGCACGACGACGATCGCCAACAACGGGCTCTACCGCTGTGGCGGCGTGTTCTGGGGTGAGCAGCAGAAGTTCGGCGCCATCACCCTGTTCGCCCCGTCGAGCGACATCCCCGGCGTCACCATCCGCGACACCGACGTCATCGACTCCACCTACGACGGCATCCAGTTCAAGGCGGGCAGCGGCCAGTACCCGAACGTGGCCATCACCAACGTCCGCATCGACAAGTCCAACAACGGCGCGGGCATCCTGGCCATGGGCAGCGCCCGCGGCAGCGCGACGCTGACCAACGTGACCATCACCAACTCGGCCACGGGCAGCGTCGTGAAGGAGCCGGGCTCGCAGTTCGTCTTCAACGGCACGCCCAACTAGTTGCCTTGAACGCTATTGGTTGAGAGGCAGGCTTTCGACGAGCCGTCGGAGGCCTGCCTCGAACGCCTCGCCGTCGCGGCCCAGTGCGCACCCGCGCACGAAGGCCGCGGCGGTGAGCGCGACCTGCGGCGCCGCGACCGCGGTGTGCGCGGCCACGTGCGGGCTGATCTGGGGCTGCTTGAAGGAGACGGTCACCGCGAGCCAGGGATGGCGGCGGTACATCTCCCACTGCAGCCGGCACAACGCCTCCAGCCGCTCCCGGTCGCTGCCGCCCGACGCCGGCGGCGGATACCCGGCGAAGATCGCGTCGGACATGAGCACCTGCAGTTGCGCCTTGTCCCGCAGATACGTCAGCAGCCACACGTTGGCCTGATCGAAGCGCTGCGCGAGCCGCCGCATGGACAGCGCGCCCAGCCCCTCGGCGTCGGCGATCTCGATCGCGGCCCGCACCAGCTCGGCCCGCGTCCCGGCCTCCTCGGCCGGCAGCCGCGGCAGCTGCGGCGGCTCGGCGACGGCGTCGGCGGCCCGCGCGGCGACGACGGCCCCCCGCCCGCTGGGCGCCGCCTCGGCGAGCCCGTCCTGGCGCAGGATGGTGAGCGCCCGGTACGCCGGACCCATCGAGACGCCCCACTCCGCCATGATCGCTTTCGCGGCCGGCAGCGGGGCGCCCGGAGCGAGCTCACCCGCGACGATCCGCCGACGCAGCTCCGCGACGATCGCTTCCGCCTTGCGCGCCACGCGGCCTCCCCCTGGCAGTACCGGAAAGCCGAATTCTAGTGCCCGCCCCCGCGCCCAACTCGGTCCGCTCCGCACGGCGGTCGGTTGCGGCGTTCGCGGCGTTCGCCCGGTCGACGTCGGCCGGCGATCGCGTTCACCGGCTCGCCCAGGGCGGCGCGGTGCCCGTGCAGTTCGCTGTCGGCCTCGTTGACGTGCTCGTGGGGCGGCTGCGCGGCGGTGAGCCGGCTACGGCCGCCGGAGCACACCATCCGGCGGCCTTGTTGACGTGCTTGTGGGTCGATTGCGTGGTCGTGCGCGGCTATTGCCGCTGGAGCGCGTCACCCGGCGGCGTCGCCAGGGTGAAGATGGTGCCGATGTCGCCCTCGTAGCCGAAGTCGACGCTGCGGAGTCGGACCTGCTCGGGACTGGCCTCGACGATCTCCACCGCGACCGGCTCGGCGCGGCCGGGGATGGTGAGCAGCCAGCGGTCGGCGAGGTAGCTGAGCCCGATCGCGTCGAGCACGCGTTCGGCGTCGAACTCGTCGCCGGCCTCCCCGAGCGGGTGCCCGAACACGGTCACCGGCACGAACCGGTCCGGCTCGCCCGGCACGGGCCGCAGGTAGCCGAGCAGCTCGTCGTCCTCGTCACGGCGGTACTCCCGCCAGGCCCCGTCGATCACGATCATCGACCCTATGCGATCGCGCCGCCTCGCGTCGCACCGTTTTCGCCCGGCCGCCGCCTCGCGTCGCACCGTTTCGCCCGGCGCCGCCTCGCGTCGCACCGTTTCGCCCGGGCGCCGGCCTGCGTCGCACCGTTTCGCCCGGCCGCTGGCCTGCGTCGCACCGTTTCGCCCGGGCGCCGGCCCGCGTCGCACCGATATCGCCCCGGGCGCCGCACTGATGGCGCCGCTCTTGCCGCCATGGTGTCGCCATGCGTCGCACCGGTGTGTCGCTTTGTGTCGCAATGGCGTCGGACCGTCTCGTCGCGTCGCCCCGGTGTCGTTTCGTGTCGCCTCGCGTTCTCTTGTGTCGCGCCGCGTCGGCATCGTTCGGTCGCGGCGGTTGCGTCACCCGGGTTCGGTGGTCGCGTCGGCCGAATCCGGGGCCGGCTCGGGCAGCGCCGGAGCGTCGGTGGGGTAGAGGCCGGCGGCGAACCCGTAGACCTGGTCGCCGGCCCGCGGAATCTGCGCGAACCGCTGCGCGAGTGCCTGCACTTCGGCCCAGAAGTTGCGCACTTCGTCACGCGGAATGCGCGCATGCACAAGCGTGCAGCGCAGGTCGTCGACGGCGTGCGCGGCGGCGGACTCGGCGGCCGCGGTCGCCAGGCCGTTGATGCCCGCCGCGATGCGCTGCTCCTCCGGGCTCGAGAGCACGCCGACGTACAGCGTGCGCGCGACCCGCCCGTAGTAGCGCTCCTCGATCGCGCGGACCCGGCGGGTGCGCACGACCTTGAACAGCCCGATGGCGAGGAGGTGGCTCACGTGGTAGGCGACCGTGCCCTTCGGCCGCCCGACCGCCTCGGCCAGCTCGGACACGGTCGCGGCGCGCTCCAGCACCAGCTCCAGCAGCGTCGATCGCAGCGGGTCGGCGAGCGCGCGCAGCTGCTCGGGGGCGGTCACCACGAGCATGTCGCCGAGCTCGTAGTCGGGGATGGAGTGATTGACCGGCATAGTCCGATCATTCTAGGGTGTTCAAACGTCCGAAATTTTTCGACCAATGATCGGGGGCCCGGCGATGGCCGAGGTTGTGCTCTTCCACCACCTGCTTGGGCTGACCGACGGAGTGCGCGCGTTCGCTGACGTTTTGCGCGCGAATGGACACACGGTGCACACGCCCGACCTGTTCGGCGGCGTGCGACCGGCCACGCTGGAGGAGGGCGCGGCCCTGGCGGCGACGCTGGAGCAGGGTCCGGCCACGCCCACGACCAAGGCCACGCCGCAGGACGGTGCTACGCCCACGACCACGACCGCGCCGCAGGACGGTGCTACGGCCACGCCCACGACCACGACCGCGCCGCAGGACGGTGCTACGCCCACGACCACGACCGCGCCGCAGGACGGTGCTACGGCCACGCCCGCGACCAAGGCCACGCCGCAGGACGGTGGCTCGGTCCCGGCCGTGCCGCTGGGGGAGCGGACCTGGGAGGAGTACGACGGCATGGTGTTCGCCGGCATCTCCTGGGGCGTGATGACCGCTCAGCGACTGGCCCAGACGCGCCCGGGTGCGAGGGGCGCGCTGCTGTTCGAGGCCTGCCTGCCCGTGACCGGCGACTGGGCGATCGGCCCCTGGCCGGACGGCGTCCCGGTGCAGATCCACGGCATGAACGCCGACCCCTTCTTCGCCGGCGAGGGCGACATCGACGCCGCGCGCGAGCTGGTCGAACGCGCCGGCGACAAACTCGCGCACCTCTACTTGTACGAAGGCGGCAACCACCTCTTCACGGACTCCTCCCTCCCGTCGTACGACGCCGCCGCGACCGACCTGGTGCTCGAACGCGCACTGATCTTCCTGGCCGACCTCTGACCCCGGGCCCCACCGCGATCAGATCGACAGCACGCCTCAGCAGACAGCGAATCCAAGCTGCTCGCCTCCAAGCGCTTCATGGGCACGCAGGCTCCACGCACCCGCATAGAGCTTGCCCGCCGGATGAAGTCCCAACGACTTCGCGAATGAGCGTTCTGCGTTGACTCGCCAGGTGGCAGGACGGGCACCCAGCTCGTGGTGCAGGGCTGCAATGGCGGCGAATGCCAGAAAATCACCTACAGCATCGGCCGGGACCTGCGGCGTGACGGTTCAGCACGTGTCGGTGGTGCAGCGAATGCGATGTTCGTGGCCGTGCCTGCTGGTTCTCGACCGGCATGGGCCGTTGTGGACGGTCGACTCCCGGAATGGGTAAGCCGTTCGGCTCCGGTGCTTCGCGCTCTGGTTACTGCGGGCGATGGAACGGCTGGGCTGACGTGTACGGCAACCACCGCGGACAAGCCGTGGCGGTTACGGCAGGCGCAATTGTGGGTCGGCGCAGAACGCCGACGGGGAGGCCGCAACGTGCGGTCGTCGACGGCGTTGGCAGGCCGACGGCGTCGTCGATACGGGAGCTCCCGATCGGGTGGTGCCGAGGCTCATGTGGCGGGAAGCGTTGGCGGTAGCCGCGTCGTGTTAACGCTAACGTGTCGAAGCTGGCTGAAGTGCGCGACGTGCAAATTCGCTGTTAGGGTCAGGCGAGAAATGGTTGTCCGGCGGGCTTGGTCGCGGCCGGGAAACGGCTTGCGCCGGCAGCGCCGACCGACTGGAGGTCTTGACAACGCGTTGTCCATATGCCGAGATTGATACCGGCGCCCTCGACGCCGGCGGCCCCGCCGGTCGTCGTGCAAACCCGGGAGCTGATCAACGGGCCGGGTGATAGTACGTGCGAACGACGAAGAATGACCAGGCGTCGCTGGTCGCGGCGGCAAAGGCTGGAGACGAACGAGCGCTGGGCGAACTCGCCGCGGCACACCTGCCGCTGGTGTATACGATCGTGCGCCGTGCCCTCGCTGGATATCCCGGCTCGGTCGACGACGTCGTCCAGGACACGATGCTGCGCGCATTGCGGCGGCTGTCGTCGTTGCGGGAACCGGAAAGCTTCCGCGTGTGGCTGGCCGCGATCGCCGTGCGTCAGGCCGGCACCTACCTGCAGCGTCAACAGCTCACCACCGGGCGGACGGCGTCGCTGGATGCGCTGGTCGACGCGCCGGACGCCGCCGACTTCGAAAGTCTCACGATGCTGCGGGTGGAGCTGTCCGGGCAGCGCCGCGAGGTCGGGCGCGCGGTCGGCTGGCTGGACCGCGAGGACCGATTGCTGTGGTCCTTGTGGTGGCTGGAGATCAGCGAGGAACTGACGCGCGCCGAGCTTGCCGCCGCCCTCGGGGTGAGCGTGGCGCACGCCGGGGTCCGGGTGCAACGGATGCGCCATCATCTCGAGCAGGCCCGCTTGCTGGTCGCCGCGCTGGACGCCCGGCCACGCTGCCCTTGGTTGGACGACGTTGTCGCAGAGTGGGATGGCATCCCCGGCCCGCTGTGGCGCAAGAGAATCGGCCGGCACACGCGAACGTGTGTGTCGTGCGCCCGCGCCGCCGAAGGTGTGATCGACACTGAGCGGTTGCTGACCGGGTTCGCGCTGCTTCCGGTGCCGGCGGTCCTCATCACCGCCTTCGCCGCCCATGAGCCGGTAACGTCCGCCGCCATCGGCGTCAGCGGCGCATCCTCTGTGCCCGGCGCCGGCGGCGCATCCACTGCGCCCGGCGTCAGCGGCGCATCCTCTGTGGCCTGTGCTGGCGGCGCATCCACTGCGCCCGGCGCCGGCGGCGCATCCTCTGTGGCCGGTGCCGGCGTCGGTGGCGCCGCGAAGGCCGGCTGGCTGGCCGGGCTGCCGGTGGCGAAGCTCGCCGTCGGTACGCTCGTGCTCGGCGTTGCCGCCACCGCGCTGGCCTGGCCGAGCGGCGGGCGAGCGCCGAAGACCTCGTCGGCGCCCGCAGTGCCCGCCGCGTCGGCATCGCCTCCCGCGACCGGGCCCTCTCCCGCGGCGCCGTTGATACGGCCCGGGCGGCTGTCTCTTGAGTTCGGTGCCGTCCCCGGCCGTTACCTGGGCACGGACACCGACGGTCCGGTCGGTGTCGTCGTTGCGGGTGACACCCCGCAGTCCCGCCAGCGCGCGACGTTCGAGGCGGTGCCGGGGCTGGCCGACTCGGCCTGCTACTCGTTGCGAGCGCCCGACGGGCAGTACCTTCGCCACGCGTCCTGGCGGCTTCGCCTGAGCCGTGACGAGGGGACCCGGCTGTTCCGCAGTGACGCCACCTTCTGCCCTGTCGACGCGGGTGCCGGGATGGTGCTGCTGGAGTCGTCGAACTACCGCGGGTACTTCATCCACCCGGAGGACGGCAAAATCTGGGTCCAGCAGTCGGATGGCTCCACGGCATTTCGCATCGACAGTGCGTTTTATGTACGGCCGCCGTTGTTGTGACCGACGACCACTGCGGCGGGCGTGACCGTCCGGCCGGTGAGTTCATAGCCAAATTCGGATAGCGAGCCAATCGAAATTGCTGGCTCGAATAAATGGCCTCCGCTCCTGTGCCGATGCGGCAATCTGGCAACCTCGTCCAAATATGCGTCTTGATGGCGCGGTGCATGTCGTCGACCGTTAGCGCTCACATTCCGCACCGGCGCCCTCCTTGACGAGCGTGCTCGCGTAGCCACCTGTTGGTCGGACGACCCGACGCCTACCTACCGCCCGCGTAATCTTCACCGCGTCGATGCTGAGTTTCCGAGGCGGCGTCACGGTGCCCGGTTTCGTCGCCGCCAGGTCCGGCATCGCCGGACTGACCAGAGCCCTGACCAACGAGTGGGCAGGCCGCGGCGTGAACGTCAACGCCATCGCCCCCGGCTGCATTGCTACCGACAACACCGAGGCGCTGCGGGAGGACTGCCCTCGACGAGGCGCCGTCCACAAAGGACGTTGGCCTTCGTTGAGCATGTTGCCAGGGACTCGAAGAGACGCTGCCCGCGGCTATGTGCGGGGGGCCGTGCTGTTCCGAACGATCAGGGTCGGCGCCACGGCTGGTGCCGGACCGGGACGGTGCGGTCGCTCGGGCGAACCCGCATCGATGATTCGCAACAAGGTGGCGATACACCGCCGGCCAATCTCGTCGAAGTCCTGCCGGACCGTCGTGAGTGGCGGGCAGAGGTACATCGCCTCGGGGATGTCGTCGAATCCTACGACACTGACGTCGTCCGGAACCCGGATGCCCCGCTCGTTGAAGGCGCGCAGCACGCCGAGCGCCATCTGGTCGTTACCTGCAAACACCGCGGTCGCGTCTTCCCGCGCTGCGAGTTCGAGCCCGGCGGTATAGCCAGAACGTGCGCTCCAGTCACCGGTCATCACCTCGGGTGCCCGAAGACCCGCGCTTTCCAGTGCTGCGCGCCAGCCTTGGATGCGCCCCTGGGTCTCCAGCCAATCGGGCGGACCGGCCAGATGCCACACCGTGCGATGGCCGAGCTGAATCAAATGCTCCACGGCCATTCGGGCACCGGCCGCCTGGTCGACCGAGACAGTCGGAATCGCGCCGTCCATGTCGGCCTCCACGGCCACGGCCGGCATCCCTGACGGCAGGCTGTGCAATGCCCGGGCGACGGCGCCCTGCGGCGCGATGACGACGACGCCGGCGACCGACTGATCCACCAGCGCCCCCAGCGCCGAAAGAACGCCGCTGTGGTCGATTCGCTCCAGTGTCGAGATGCTGACGCCGTAGCCTTCGGCGAGCGCAGCCCGCTCGATACCCCGCAACGTCGCGGCTGGGCCGTGCAGAATGGTCGCCAGCGTGACTACCCCGACCACGTGCGACCGCCGGCCGGCCAAGCCGCGAGCCATGGCGTTGCGGCGGTAGTCGAGCTGGCGAACGGCATCGAGAACCCGATCCCGGGTGACATTGCTGACGTTGGGGTGGTCATTCAGCACTCGCGACACCGTCTGGTGGGAGACCCCCGCGAGCCGCGCGACATCCGTGATCACCGCTGCGCGGCCACGCATCATCAGCCGCATCTCCTTCATGTCGCCGATGTCGGCAGTGCGAAAGCTGTTGCCGCCGTGCCGTTCGCCCGGCCTGCGAGATTTGGAATCGGTACTGTATCAGTCGGAAATGAGTCCGTGAGCAGTGGCGTGCGACCTCGGCGGCGCATCACCCGTAACCATTATTGCGGGGAATTCGCAGCCGCCGTCGGCAGTTGTCATTGCCGATCGACCGCATTCCATGAATGGCTATTCGGTGGGGCTCGCCGTCATCGCCGGCGTGCCGGCGGAGCTGGGTTCTGGTGCCCGCCGTCCACGGCGGGCACCAGAATCCCGGGTCGATCAGATCACTTGATGTTGGCCGCGCCCGGCGTGGGCACGGTGGTGGTGACGAAATCGTGGCAGAGGCTGTCGGCATCGCTGCCGTTTGGCCAGCGAGCGTTGCTCCTGCCCGCGCCGGCGCCCGAGCCGGCCACTACCGCGATGCAGCCGCCGCCGCCCTGATCGGCCTCCATGACGGCGATTTCAGGGCTTGTGATGGTTCCGTTGCCGCTCGAACTGCTCTGCTGGGAGCCGTAGACGATCGCATCGACAACGACTGCCCCGGTGGCGTCACGCAGCGCGATGGATCCGGCGCTGGTGGAGAGGGCGCCGCCGAACCACTGGTCGGGTGCCGGTGCGCCCTGGTAGCCCGCGGTCGTGACGAGGGGGTTGACCACGGCTGCGCCGGTCGGGTGGCCGTGAGCCAGGGGGCTGTCGAGCGCGATGCCGCTGCCCAGGGCCTGCACCGAGGCGCCGCTCACGTGCGGCAGGCTCGTCGCCGGCGAGAAACTGATCCCGGTGCCCGGATCGGACACGTCGACGCCCGAAGCGTGAGCGAAGCGCAGCGGGGCGGCCAGGTCGACTCCCGTGCCGTTCGCGCCGGCGGTGCCGACCGCGGTGACCGTGACGACCTCCTTGCTCGCTCCGGTGTCCACCGTCAGACTGTCGCCGACGGTCATGTTGGAGTCGGCCGCGACCTTGATGTTGGTCGCGCCGGCGGGCGCCGCTGCCGACAGGACCGTCTGCGTGGCCGCCGTGCCGACCTTGGTGACCGTGGCCTGTTCGTAGCTGCTACCGGCGTCGACGCCGATCTGCTGGCCCACCGCGAAGCCGGTGGTGCTGGTGACGGGCACGTTGGTCGAGCCGGCCGGGATCGTGATCCACGGCCCGGTGGAGACGGGTATGAACAGCGTCGTCGCCGTGCTGGCCGCTGTCCCGACGCCGACGATTGTGCGAGTCTCCGCGGCGGAGCCGGTGTTGATGGACACCTGCTGGCCGACCCCGAAGCCGGTGGTGCTCCGTACATTGATGTTGGCCGCGCCGGGGGTCGCCGGGGCCGCCAGCCCCGAGCTGGAGAGGCCGAGCAGGTAGTAGGCGCCGCCGGCGAGCCTCGTACCTGCCGGGATTGTCGCGAGCGTGACGGGGGCCGACTGGCTCGGGGTGTTGGTCAGGGTCCAGCTGGACAGGTCGACCTCACTGGCGGAGGCGTTGTAGAGCTCGATGAACTGGTCGGTGGCGTTGCTGCTGGTGCGATAGCGGACCTCATTGATCTTGATCGGGAGGACGTCCCGTACCGCCTGGGTGGTTGCTGTCGACTGTCTTCCGCCGAACGTGGGGTTGGTCCATTCCGCCTTACCGGACACGAAGCCGGCTCCGGTGGTCGCCGCCGCGGTGACCGTGAACGTGGCGCTCACGCTCTCGCCGGGTGCGACCGGCTGCTCGAACGTCGTGGACTTATCGGCGGTGCCCTTGACCAACGCGGTCCACCCCGCGGGCGCGGACAGGCTCAACTTGACGCCCACCGCTGCCGATCCGGTGGTATTCGTGAACGTCTCGGTTACGTCCTGCGTCGAGCCGGGCGTAAATGTCGTGAGACGCGACAATCTGAGCCGCTGCACGTCGTACTTGGCAGCTACGACATTGGCCTGCACCGCGTCGGTGGTGGCCTCCGAGGGGTACCCGGACGTCATCACGCCTTCATAGAAGGTACCGGACGAGCCGTTTCCGTTGTCGCCGCCGGTGCCCAGGAGGATGGCTCCCTTTTTGTGCATGGGGTAGTAGTTGCTGTTGGTCAGTGAGCCGGGTCGGATTCCACTGTAGAAGGTCGTCAGAGGGCCGTGCTGCGCGTTGCCGCCGCGCAGATCCCACTTGTTCCCGCCGCCGCCGTCGACGACTGCGGTCAGGAACCGCCACGAGTCGACGGTCGGGTCGGCGTCGTTCTGCTTCGGGTCGTACCCGGAGAACAGGCCGGCCTCCATGTCGGACATGATCCACGGGCCGGGGCCGCTGCCCCGACCCCAGGCGGTGGCGGTGCCGAAGTACGTGGTTTCCATGGTGCCGGTACCCACTGCACGGCCGTTCGTCGAGGAGTTGCCGTAGTCGAAGCAGCAGCCGCTGTCATAGTGCGTGCCGTCGATGACGTAGTAGATGCCTTCCGGCTCGTCGTCCTTGGCCAGGCCGGTGGCGTTGTTGTTGCGGAACCCCATGCCCGGCATGATGTAGGCGCCGTAGGCCTTGTGGCCGCTGATCGTGATCGGCGCCATGTCCGCGATCGGGAGTGTGTCGAACCCGCCCACCGCTGGGCCCCGGAAGGTTCCGGGGGGCGCCTGGTAGAGGTGGTTGCCCTTGCCGGACTGGTCGTAGAGGGTGGTGATCAAGCAGATGGTGTTGGCGCAGAACTCATCCTGCGCGGCGGCGTCGGCGTACCCGCCGGCGTCGGCGAACGGCTTGGCGACGGGCTGCACGACGCCGATGTCCTTGACGGCGTTGTCCGACACACGCCTTACCTGGTACAGCGGGCCGTTGTAGGTGGCGTACAGCGCCCGAGTGGTGCTGTGCGCGGCCACGCAGGGGGTGCCACCGGCGGCGTAGATGTCGCACGCGCCCTGCGGTCTGGCCGGCGCCGCGGGCGGAGCCGCCTGCGCTGACGGTGCGATCGTGAGCGTGGCGCCGATCAGCGTGAGGGCAACGGCCGTACGAGCGGCGGGGCTCCTCCGGCGTCTGCGCCGGACGGGATGCATGAGCATGGTTTCTTCAACTCCTATGCGTGTCCGGCTCGACTGCGTCGAGCGCTCAGCATGCGCGAGCGCGCCGCGGTCGTATCCGGCTGCTGAACATATCGGCCGTCGCTTCCGGTGCCCACGCCCACAGCTCGGGCACCGGAAGCAACGAACCGAAGGCGGCGCCGAAAGCGTGCTCTGCGCCGTGTTGTCGGGGCCGGCGGGCGCTGTGGGTCAGCGCCCGCCGGCTGGTTGCCTTACGGTGCCGGGGTCCAGGGCGTCGCCGCCGACCAGCTCGAGTCGGCCGCCCACGAGGTGGTGGTGTCGAAGGCGTTGGTGCCGCCGTTGCTGGCGATGTAGATGCCGTTGTTGTAGGTGCGCAGGTATCGGGTCGGGTAGTTCACGGACTGGAAGGAGACGCCCTGTCCGCTGTTGCTAGTGGTCTGGCAGAACGTGGCGTCCTGGGCGAACAGTGAGCTGCCGTCGTTGGCCTGCAGGTGGAGCTGGAAGCTCTGGTGGCGCAGGAAGAGACCCGGCCGGTTGACCGACTCGAACGAGGAGCAGCTGGGGTTGGCCAGGCCGGCCGTCTGCACCCACGTCGCGTCGCCCTTGACGGTCGACGAGCTGCCCGCCGTGACCGGTGCGAGAACGACGCCGTCGTCGGTGTCGTTGTGCTTGATGTAGTTGCCGGTGGTGCCGTTCGTGGCCTGCAGCGAGACCCGCGGGCCGGGGGAGAGCGTTGCGTTGCCGTTGGGTGCGCCCGGCGTGGGGGTGGTCGACCTGATGAAGTCGGCGCAGTTGCTGTCGGTGTCGTAGCCGTCGGGCACGCGGCCCGCGCTGGCGCCGGCGCCGGCGGCCGAACCGGGCGCGGTCACCCGGCAGCCGCTCTGTCCCGATCCGGAGGTGGCCTGGTAGCCCTCGGCGAGCCACGGGTCGACGAGGAGTCCGTAGTTGAGGCTGTCGACCACCAGGTTCTTGGGGTCCCGCAGCGCGATGCTGCCGGCGCTGGAGGACGGGGCCGGGCCGCCGAACCACTGGTTGGGGGCCGGCGCGGGCTGGTAGCCGGCGTTCGTGACCTGGGCGTCCCGGACGACGGCGTTGATCGGGTGGCCGTTGTCGAGGGGCTTGTCCAGGGTGATACCGGTGCCCAGCGGCTGCACGGGCTCGTTGCTGGAGTGCGCGGAGCTCGTCGCGGGGGTGAAGCTGATCCCGGTGCCCCGGACGCTGTAGGGCATGTTGTTGGCGTGCTCGAACCGCAGCGGGGCGGCGATGGTGATGCCCGTGCCGTTCGCGCCGGTGGTGCCGACGGCGGTGACCGTGACGTTCTCGATGCCGTGGCCGGGGCTGTCGATGTCCAGCCGGATCACGTCACCGACCGAGATGTTGGTGGTCGAGGACATCTTGATGGTGGTGTCGCCTGCGTGCGCGGTGGCCGACAGGCGGCCCTGCGTCCCCGGCTTGCCGACCGCGGTGACGGTGGCCACGTCGTAGTTGGCGCCGTAGCCCAGGCTGAGCTTCTGGCCGACCGCGAAGCCGGTGGTGCTGGTGACGGGCACGTTGGTCGAGCCGGCCGGGATCGTGATCGGGCCGTCGGGCTGGGGCTGCCACAGGGTCGTGTTGGCGGTGGCCGCCGTCCCGACGCCGGTGATGGTGCGGGTCTCCACGCCGGAGCCGGTGTCGATGTCGATCTGGTGGCCGGTGACCATCCCGGTGGTGCTTCTGACGTAGACGGTGGAGTCGCCCTTGCCGGCGGGAGCCGCCAGCCCCGAGTTGGACAGCCCGAGCAGGTAGAAGCCGTGGCCCGGGATCGTCGTGCCGGGCGGGACGGTCACCGTGGAGAAGACGGCTTGCTGGGTCGGGTGCTCCGTGACGGTCCAGTTGGAGATGTCGACGTCGGCCGCGCCGGCGTTGTACAGCTCGATGTAGGCGTTGGTCGAGTTGGTGCTCGTGCCGGTGCGGAACTCGTTGACCTTGATCGGGCTGACGTTGCGGACCTTCTCGGCCGTCGTCTCGGACTGCCGGCCACCGAAGGTCGGGTTGGTCCACGACGCGTTGCCGACCAGGTCGCCGTTGAACGGCGCTGGCCCGGCGGTCACCTTGAAGGTTGCGCTGACGCTTTGGCCGGGGGCGACCGAGTCGAACGTCACCGACGTGTCCGTGCTGCCCGGCACGACCGAGGTCCACTGCTTGTCCGGCGGGGTGATGTTCAGCTTCACGCCCACCGCGCGCGAGCCCGTGGTGTTCGTGAACGTCACGGTGGTGTCCTGCGACGTCCCAGGCGCGAACGTCTGCAGCCCGGGCGGCGCGTCGGTCGCCGAGGCCGGGGCCAGGCTCAGCCGCTGCACGTCGTACTTGGCCGCCACGACGTTGGCCTGGATCTGCTGGTCCGCGTCGTTGGACGGGTACCCGGTCGTCATGACGCCCTCGTAGAACGTGCCCTGCGAACCGACGCTGTTGTCGCCGCCGTTGCCCAGCAGGATGGCGCCCTGCTTGCGCATCGGGTCGTAGCTGGCGTCGATGCGCGGCCCGTCGAACATCGTCTTGAGCTGGCCCGTCTGCGCGTCGCCGCCCATCGAGGCCCAGTGGTGCGGCTCGCCCTTGGCCATCGCGGTCACAAACCGCCAGTCGATGCTCGGCAGGTCGTTGCAGACCTTGGAGGTGCTGCCCTGGTTGACGCAGCCAACCAGGTTGTTCTCCTGGTCCGTCATGATCCATGGACCGGGGCCGCTGCCGCGGTACCAGGCGGTGGCGTTGCCGTAGTACGTGGTCTCCATGGTGCCGTTGCCGTCGTCGCGGCTGTCCGTCTCGGCGTTGCCGTAGTCGAAGCAGCAACCGCTGTTGTAGTGCCGGCCGTTGATGACCCAGTACTGCCCCTCCGGCTGGTCGTCGACCGCGGTACCCGAGGGGTTGTTGTTGCGCAGGCCCATGCCCGGCTCGATGAAGACGCCGTACGCCTTGTGGCCGCTGATCGTGATCGGCGCCATGTCGGCGATCGGGTAGTTGTTGAACCCGCCCATGGCCGGGCCGCTGAAGCCGCCGCGTGGCGCCTGGGTGAGGTCGTTGTGCTTCGGCGACTGGTCGTACAGCACGGTGATCAGGCACGTCGTATCGGCGCAGAACGCGTCCTGCGCGGCGGCATCGGCGTACCCGCCGGCATCGGCGAACGGCTTGGCGACGGGCTGCACGACGCCGATGTCCTTGACCGCGTTGTCCGACAGGCGCTGGACCCGGTAAAGCGGGCCGTCGTAGCCGGCGTACAGCGCCCGCGTGGTGCTGTGCGCCGCCACACACGGGGTGCCGGTGGCGGCGTAGATGTCACACGGGCCCTGCGGCCTGGCCGGTGCTGTCGGCGGTGCGGCCAGCGCCGAAGGCGCCAGCGCAAACGACGCGCCGATCAGCATGAGGGCGCCCGCAGTGCGAGCCGCGAAGGTGCTCCGGCCTATGGGCCGGACCGGGGATCTGAACATATCTGGATGAGCTCCGATCGTTCGTCTGCTGACGAGCTCGGCTGAGCCGAGAAGCTGGTGGACGACGTTGGCCGGCGCCGGTGGATGCGGGGTTCGCCGCCGGCGTCGTTGACCGCGCTGAGCGGCCTGACCACGGAATTGGTCGACGGGGTGCAAGAGGGACCGGCGTGGGCTGACGCCGGCCGGCGACTGACGGCGGTCCGCGGGTTGCGGGTCTGCCCCGGGGGCGGCGGTGCGCGTGTCCGCTGCGTTGTCGCCGGATGCCGCGCCAGCGCAGGTTCGCGCAGGTCGCTCCGCTTCCGTGGACCCGATGATGACTGCCGGGCTGCTCGGCGACAGCGTGCGTGGTTGAGCTGGGTCATTCCTGGACCACTCTCCTCGATGGCGGGCAAGCGAGAGTCCGGGTGTTAGCGCTAACATTCGAGGGGTGAGTCTGCGCCGAGCGCGCAGGCAATGGCTCGCAGTGTCATCCGTCTCGCACGTGTGGCGTGCGGCTGAGGGCCCTCTGGCGGTCGGAGCGGCCGCGGATGTTAACGATAACAACTGGCAACGCGATCAATGAAACACCGCGGACACATCACTGTCAACGGTTGATGCCGCTCGAATGGTGGCCCTGCCGCATGCGACCGCAAGAATCCAATGCGCGCAGCTGCGGCCGTGTATGCGTCGATTTCGGGCGGAACGCGAAAGGGCGGCGTTGGAAACGCTCCCAACGTTACGCCACGGGTCGATGTGAAGGCGAACGTGGCGATTTCCCCAGTAGGGGCCGCACTTCCCGCACGGCCGACCGGCGATGGGAGCCCTCCCATAGGGCTGCCCGGCGCCGGCCGAGAACATGAAAGCAATTCATCGCAGTGAGGCCGAATGACGAAATAGGCATCTGCCGATCCGGCCGACCGAGGCGAGTCGGCCAGATGGCGATCTGCCGTACGGCGGCGACCGATCCGGCCGGGCGTCGATGCCGACGACGCGGCGCGACGTGCCGACCATGTGGTGCGCTCCGCGATAACACTTCTGCGCTGTGATTTTTGCGATTCACCCGGGTAGTTTCGCAATCATCGATGTAGCGATCATCAAATGTGACGGCAGGTGACTGTCACAATCGTTCGGTCGTCACGTCCCGCAGTCTTCCCCGTAGTGCGCGCCACGCGTGCTCAGGCGTTACCGGGCGGCGTCGAATAGCCAGGCCGAATGGACGCAATGGGAGCGCTTCCAGGGAAGTGTAACTGCTTTATGACGGTTTTAACTGGCCCTGAACACAGTCTTGACACGAGATGTTAGCGGTCACACGATGGGCCTCCCCGTCACTTTTGCGTCTGGAGCTCGCCATGCACGCGTCCGCCAGCCCCCACGATTCTGTGCCCCCGCATAGGTCTATGCGCGCCCGCATTGCTGCCGTTTCGCTGATCGTCGCCGCACTACCGAAACGCGTCGCAGCGGCGCTGCTGCCCGCCGCGCCGCGGGGATCACGGAAGGTCTCGCTCGTCATGGCCGGCGTGCTCGTCTGTGCCGGCCTCGTGTCCTCGGGCGCTGCGGCGCACGCCGCGGAGGGCTGGTCGCCCCGGTCGTCCTACACGTCGACTGACAAGGGCGACGGCCGGTACTCCGTGCCGCTGCTCAATGCCGACGTACCGGACATCAGCGTGGAGCGCGTCCCGGCCGCCCAGAACCGCGAGGGCCGGGACGTTTACTACATGATCAGCACGACGATGCATCTGAGCCCGGGTGCGCCGATCATGAAGTCCTACGACCTCGTCAACTGGGAGATCGTCAACTACGTCTTCGACCGGGCGAGCATCGACGACGGCTTCTCGCTGCGCAACGGCCAGAACTCCTACGGCCAGGGTCAGTGGGCGTCGTCGCTGCGCTACCACGACGGCACGTTCTACGTCGTGTTCAACACGAACAACCTGGGCGGCGCGTACCTCTACCGCACCAACGACATCGAGAACGGCACGTGGCAGCGCACGCCGCTCGGCCGTGCCCTGCACGACCCGTCGCTGTTCTTCGACGTCGACGGCACGCCGTACATCTTCTACGGCTCCGGCGGCACAAGCGCTGTGCGCCTCAATGCCGACCTGACCGCCATCGCGCAGGACTACCCGAGCATCTTCACGGCGAGCAACTACGCCGGCCAGTCGTTCATCGGCGGGCTGTTCGAGGGCGCCCAGATGTATTACATCGACGGCTACTACTACGCGGTCATCATCACGTGGCCGTCCGGGCAGGGCCGCCAGGTCGCCATGTTCCGCTCGCGGCAACTGCTCGGGCGCTACACCGCGCCGGGCGGCGCGAACACCTACGAGGCCCTAGGGGTACTCAACTCCAACGGCTTCGCCCAGGGCAGCCTGGTGCCGATCTCACGCCCGGGTGGCGCCACCGACTGGTACGGCATGTTCTTCCGGGACAACTTCCCGATCGGGCGCACCCCCGCGCTCATCCCCGCCACCTGGCAGGACGGGTGGCCGACCTTCGGCAACAACGGCGTCGTTCCCGTCGACGGCCTGTTCAACAAGCCGATCACGCTCGACCCGGCTCAGGAGACGTTCGAGCGGCAGAAGGCTCTCGTCGCCTCCGACGATTTCAGCAACGACGCTCCTCGCAAGGGCTACACGGACGAGCAGTGGACGATCCCGCAGCCGCCCCAGTACGACTCGTCACTCATCGGCGTCGAGCTCCTGCAGAACCCCGGTTTCGAGTCCGGGTCGGTCTCGCCGTGGGCCGCGCAGTTCGGCGCGACGCTCGCCCTGGACACGAGCGGCCCGGCCGCGGGCTCGGCGGCGCTGAAGGTGAGCAACCGCACGCTCAACGGCTCCGGCCCGAACCAGTATCTCAACGGCAAGATGCAGGCCGGTGTGACCTACAAGGTGACGGCGAAGATCAAGTACGCGTCCGGACCGGCCACCATCACATTCAACCTCGCCGCGGACTGGGGCTCGGGCGTGCAGGTGATGGCATCCGGCAGCGTGCCGGCCGGCCAGTGGACGACGGTGTCGGGCCAGTACACCGTCCCGTCGACGGCCAACCTGAACAACTTCAAGTTCGCGGTGGAGACGCCGTGGGCCAACCCGCAGCCGGCGTCGTCGAGCGTGGAGTACCTCATCGACGACGTCTCGATCGTCGGGCAGCCGGTGACGACCGAGTACCCGACGGCGGCGGAGATCGCGCCCAACGGGTCGCGGCTGGACATGGCGTGGGAGTGGAACCACGCACCCGACAACCGGTACTGGTCGCTCACCGACCGCGACGGCTGGCTGCGGCTGACCAACGGCAAGGTGGTCACCGGTAGATACGTCTACACGAAGCTGTCCAACCGGCCCGAGCTCGCCTGGTTCGAAGAGGCCCGCAACACGCTCTCGCAGCGCACGTTCGGGCCACGGCAGTCGGTCGAGACCAAGATGGACATCTCCGGCATGAAGGACGGCGACGTCGCAGGCCTCGCCGCCTACAACCGCGGCTTCTCGTACGTGGCGGTCAAGCGCACCGGCGGCCAGAACACGCTGGGCGTGGTCAACCGGGGCCAGCCGTTCGCGGTGGACCTCGACCAGGCCACGCTGGAGAACTTCGTGCCGGGCAGCACGGTCGCGCTGGGCAGTGCGACCCAGGTGTACGTGAAGGCAGACCTGGACCTCGCCTCGCCCGCCGGGCAACTGTGGACGACGTTCTACTACAGCCTCGACGGCCGGCAGTGGAGCAAGCTGGGCGACCGTGTCGGCCCGCAGACGCTGGACGGCACCCTCGCGCACTTCATGGGGCACCGGGTCGGCCTGTTCAACTACGCCACGCAGGCCACGGGCGGGCACGTCGACTTCGACTCCTTCCTGCTCAGCGACACGCTGACCGCGCAGGGCCGGCCACTGGACACGAGCGCCCTCGACGCGGCCATCGCCTACGCGGCGACGCTCGACCAGCGCTTCTACCCGCAGGACGCGTGGGCGGCGACGCAGGCCGCGCTGGCCGCGGCGAAGCAGGCCCGGGCCGGCACCTTCGGCACCCAGAACCAGATCGACGCGCCGGAACGGGCGCTCAGCTACCAACTGGCCCGCCTCGGCGTGCTCAAGACCGATCCGAAGCTGCCGGTCACGGTCACCGCGCAGGTGAAGTGCCTGGCGGGCAAGGGGTACGTGGCTGTGCAGGCGCGTAACGACCACGACGCGCCGGTGAGCATCGCTCTGGAGACCGTGTACGGCGAGCGTTCCTTCGCCGGTGTGGCGCCGGGGGCGAACGCCTACCAGTCCTTCACCACGCGGGTGAGTGCGGTCCCGGCCGGTACGGCGACGGTCCGGGTCACGGGCACGGTCGGCGGCAAGGACGTCACGACCGCCGTCACCGCCCAGTACTCCGCCGCCAGCTGCGCCTGACCCAGACCCTCTCCAGGAATCCGACCCGCCCCCGGGGCCGGCTGCCGCTGACCCCGGGGGTGCCTGAAAACACCCCACATCGAAGGAGCATGCTTGTGCAAGACCGCTTGCGAAGAGCGGCCCGCCGTCGGATCGCCGCGATCGCGGCCGTCGGCGCCATGCTGGCCGCTGGAATCGTCGCCCCGGCCTCGCCCGCTGGGGCCGCGGACCCGAACAACATCATCGTCAACGGTGGGTTCGAGGACGGCCTCGCCGGCTGGTTCGTGAACAACGGCAACGCGTCCGACAGCGCCACGCTGTCGCTCACCCCGGACGCCTACGCCGGCTCCAGCGCCGTGCTCGTCACCAACCGGACGACGACCGGCGCCGGCCCGATGCAGGACCTCTCCGGCAAGGTGCAGGCCGGCAAGGCCTACACGGTCACGGCCCGGGTGAAGTACGAGAACCCGAGCAGCCCGGCGACCAAGCAGTTCTTCGTCACCATGCACTACGGCGGCTCGACCTACACCAACCTCGGCACGGTGACCGTGCCGCGCGGGCAGTGGGGGCTCATCCAGAGCACGTTCACCATCCCCTCGACGCAGAGCGTCACGACCGCGCGGCTGTTCCTCGAGACGCCGTGGACGTCGAACCCGCAGAGCGCGCCGGATACCCACCTGATGGACTTCAAGGTGGACGACGTGACCCTGCAGGAGGGCGCGCCGACGACCACCCATCCGCCGGGAAACGCCCAGCCGGCCAAGACGGTCGGCAACGCCAACCCGCTGATGGACTACCAGTACGGCGCCGACCCGTGGGCGATGGTCTACAACGGGCGCGTCTACGAGTACATGACCTCGGACGGGGAGCAGTACGACGCCGGCGGCAACGTCGTGCAGACCTATGAGTACGACGGCAGCGGCAACATCAAGGACAACTCCTACGGCCAGATCAAGACGCTCACCGTCATCTCCTCCGCGGACCTGGCGAACTGGACCAACGAGGGCCAGGTCAAGGTTGCCGGGTCGTTCGGCGCCGCGAAGTGGGCGTCCAACTCGTGGGCGCCGGCGGCCACCCACCGCACGATCGGCGGCAAGGAGAAGTTCTTCCTGTACTTCGCCAACAGCGCCGGTGGCATCGGCGTGCTGACGTCCGACTCGCCGGTCGGGCCTTGGGTCGACCCGCTCGGCAAGGCCCTGATCACCAACTCGACGCCCGGTGTCGCCGGCGTGGTGTGGCTGTTCGACCCGGCGGTCCTGATCGACGACGACGGCGTGGCGTACCTCTACTTCGGCGGCGGGTTGCCCAGCGGGCAGAACGACCACCCGAAGACCGCTCGCGTCATCAAGCTCGGCGACGACATGATCAGCACCGTCGGCACGGCCGCGACGATCGACGCGCCGGCGCTGTTCGAGGACTCCGGCATCAACAAGATCAACGGCAAGTACTACTACAGCTACTGCACGAACTTCAGCCACTCCAGCGTGATCGACGGCAACACCATCGGCTCCGGAAACATCGCCTACATGGTGTCGGACAATCCGATGGGGCCCTTCACCTACCAGGGCCAGATCCTGAACAACCCGGGCACGTTCTTCGGCGTGGGCGGCAACAACCACCACGCGATGTTCGAGTTCAAGAACCAGATGTACATCACCTACCACGCCCAGACGGTCCAGTCGGCGCTCGTCGCCGGCGGATCCCTCACCGCCGCTCGCGGCTACCGTTCCACCCACATCGACAAGGTGACGGTCGACCCCGACGGCCGGATCGCGCCGATCACCGCCACCTACAAGGGTGTCGCCCAGCAGGGCACGCTCGATCCGCGTCAGCGGATCGAGGCCGAGACGATCGCCTGGGACTCCGGTATCCAGGACGCCTACGTCGACTCGTCCGGCGTGCGCGTGCTGCCGGTGGGGACGGACAGCACCGGAGAGCAGAAGCTCACCAACATCAACAACGGTGAGTGGACAGCGCTGGCGAATGTCGACTTCGGCAGCGGGGCCACCGGGCTCACCGCCGATGTACTGCCGAAGGCCGGCGGCCAGGTCGAGATCCGTCTCGACAGCCCGAACACGGCAAGCGCCGCCAACCTGGTCGGCACGCTGACGATCCCCGCATCGACGGCCGGTACCTGGACGACGGTCAGCACCGATCTGACCACGAAGGTGACCGGCGTCCACAACGTCTTCTTCGTCTTCAAGGGCGCCGGCAGCGGTGAGCTCTTCGACGTCGACGACTGGCGGTTCACGTTCGACCCTGACCTGCCGGTCACGGTCACCGCGCAGGTGAAGTGCCTGGCGGGCAAGGGGTACGTGGCTGTGCAGGCGCGTAACGACCACGACGCGCCGGTGAGCATCGCTCTGGAGACCGTGTACGGCGAGCGTTCCTTCGCCGGTGTGGCGCCGGGGGCGAACGCCTACCAGTCCTTCACCACGCGGGTGAGTGCGGTCCCGGCCGGTACGGCGACGGTCCGGGTCACGGGCACGGTCGGCGGCAAGGACGTCACGACCGCCGTCACCGCGCAGTACTCCGCCCTCGCCTGCGCCTGACCTTTCGACACCCCCTCGTAACGACAACGGAGCTTCGCATGAACGCATGGAATCGCAAGCAGTTGTTCGCGGCCGGAGCCGCCGGCGCCGTGCTGGCCGGGGCGATGGCGCTGCCCGCACCGGCCGTGGCCGGTGACGGTGACGGCGCCGACGTGCACGTGACGGTCGACATCCAGAAGATCAAGGAACCCGGTGTGCTGGCCTTGTCGGTCGCCGGTAACTCGGTCGTGCTGGCCGAGGACGGTTCGACCCTGCTGGTCCGGCAGTTCGTCGGCACGCTGCCGACGGTGACCGTCACCGACACCCGCACCACGGACGAGGTGCCCGCCGGTGCCGCGTGGGCCGTGCTGGGCAGCGCCAGCGACTTCGTCGGCAACGCCGGCCAGGCGCCGATCAGCGCCGGGCACCTCGGCTGGAAGCCGCGCCTGCTCAACGGCGGCAGCACCGGCCTGGTCAGCGAGGGCGAGGAGGTCGTGACCGTCCTGGACGACCCGACCCAGCCCGGCAACAACGTCGGCCTGGTCGACCAGGAGCTGCTGGTCTCCACCTATGACTCGGCGGCCGTCACCGGCAACGCGTACTCCGTCAACGCCGACCTGTACCTGCGCACCCCGGCCGACGTCGCCGCCGGCTCGTACGCATCGACCCTGACCCTGTCCCTCTTCGAATAGTGCACGGGTGGGGGTCGCTGCGCAGCGGCCCCCACCACACCCCTCCGCCAGAAGGACTCTCGTCATGATCCGACTCTTGCCGCGGTTCCTCGCGGTCCTGGCCGCGGTGCTGCTGGCCGTGCCGATCTCGCCCGCAGGTTCCTGGGCGGATCCTGGCGCCCCGACGCTGACCTGGGCGGTCCAGCCGGCCAACCAGCAGGGCCCGGACGGCCGCCGGTGGATCGAGGTCACCCTCGATCCGGGTCAGGTCATGACCGAGCACTTGGCGGTGCGGAACTTCAGCGATACCGCTGTGGTCTTCTCGCTGAAGGCCGCTGACGGCTACCTCACCGACAAGGGCCGCTTCAACATGCTCGCGTCCGGAAGTCCGTCGGTGGACGGCGGCCGGTGGATCGAGGTGCAGGAGAAGGTCAGCGTCGGGGCCAAGGAGACCAAGGTGGTCCCGTTCACCATCAACGCGCCCCGGGACGCCGCCCCGGGCGACCACCCGGCCGGTATCGCGGCGACACTCATGACCGCCGGTGGCACGGTCAACGTCGAGAGCCGGGTCGGATTCCGGGTCATGATGCGGGCCACCGGAACGCTCACCGCGGCACTGGCGGTCAGCGATCTGACCGCCAGGTACAAGCGCTCGTGGAACCCGTTGTCGGCCGGTGCCGTCCAGGTCAGCTACACGGTCAAGAACGCCGGCAACGTCACGGTCACCGGCACCGGCCATGTCACGGTCGACGAGTTGTTCGGCCTGGCCGGGCACGATGCCTCGGGCGGGGTTGAGGAGATCCTTCCAGGCGGCAGCCGACCTGCCGAGGCCCGCGTCGGCGGCGTGTGGGGGCTGGGAGCGTTACGCACGACTGTCCGTGTGACGCCGGCCGTCCAGGGCGGCGACTCGAGCGGCGCTGAGATCCGGTCGGCGTCGGCCAGCGTGACGGTCTGGACGCTGCCCTGGCCCCAACTGGCTCTTGTGGTCGCCCTCGCCGTGCTCCTCCTCGCGGCTCGGACTGCTGTCCGGCGCCGCCGGCGACGGCTTGCGCAATTGCTCGCCCGTGCCCGGGCGGAGGGTCGCGCCGAGGGGCAGTCGGGGGGCCGGGAATCCACCCTTACCGGCAGTGCGCAGCCGGTTCGGACGCCCGGCGGATCGGAACGCTCGTGAGCGTTGCCGGTTTCCGTGATGAGCACGCGCGTGTGTGTACGGCGATGCCCATTTACGAGATTATCAGGGTGTCTGGGGATGGAATTCTGCCTGATGCGATTTCCTGGACGACGGTTCGGGGCGGCGGTTCATAACGCTTTTTTTCAGAGAACTTTCGCGCATTTTCTGCCGGGCCGACTAGGGCAGGAGTGCTGGTCGCGGCGCTGCAGGGTTGCGCCGGAAGGCTGCTTGAGCCGTGCCGTGACGGATCGCGGTTTGCGTGATCAAATTGCGAGGATTGCGATTCCATCTCGGCTCGATATGCAGACTTGACGCGACAATTGAGAACGGTAACATTTGCGAACGCCGCGCACTGCCGTCCGCGATCGTGAGCAATTCACCGGACATTGGCGCAGCGCCTCGCACTCGCATCGCGATGCAACGCGGACGGGCTCCTGCTCGTCCCCCGCACGTTTCGCATCACACCCCAACGTTCGTGGAGGAAACACAATGTTGAAGAGATGGACCGCCGCTGTGCTCGGTGGCGTGCTCCTTGTCGGCGCGCTCGGTGCGTGCGGCGGGGAGAAGAGCGACGATGCCGGCAGCGGCAGCGCGCCCAAGGGCGACAAGAAGATCGTGATGGGCTTCGCGCAGGTCGGCGCCGAGAGTGGGTGGCGCACGGCGAACACCAAGTCGATCCAGGAAGCCGCCGCGGCCGCGGGCATCGATCTGAAGTTCTCCGACGCGCAGCAGAAGCAGGAGAACCAGATCAAGGCCATCCGCAGCTACATCGCGCAGAAGGTCGACGTCATCGCGTTCTCGCCGGTCGTGGAGTCCGGCTGGGACACGGTGCTCAAGGAGGCCAAGGACGCGAAGATCCCGGTCATCCTGACCGACCGCGCGGTGGACTCCAAGGACACCTCGCTGTACAAGACGTTCCTGGGCTCGGACTTCGTCGTCGAGGGCAAGAAGGCCGGCGACTGGCTGGTCAAGGAGTACCAGGGCAAGACCGACCCGGTGAACATCGTCGAGCTGCAGGGCACGACGGGCTCGGCCCCGGCCAACGACCGCAAGGCGGGCTTCGCCGACGCGATCAAGGCGGCGCCGAACATGAAGATCATCGCGTCGCAGACCGGTGACTTCACCCGGGCCAAGGGCAAGGAGGTCATGGAGGCCTTCCTGAAGGCCAACCCGAAGATCGACGTGCTGTACGCCCACAACGACGACATGGCCCTGGGTGCCATCGAGGCGATCGAGGCGGCCGGCAAGAAGCCCGGCACCGACATCAAGATCATCTCGGTCGACGCGGTGAAGGACGGCATGACCGCCCTGGCCGCCGGGAAGATCAACCACATCGTCGAGTGCTCCCCGCTGCTCGGCCCTCAGCTCATGGACCTCGCCAAGAAGGTCGTCAACGGCGAGACCGTCGAGCCGCGCATCCTCACGGTGGAGACCGAGTTCACGCCCGAGCAGGCCAAGGCCGCTCTCCCCGACCGCAAGTACTGAGCAAAAGAGCGCTGACTGAACCATGCTGACCATGACCGGCATCACCAAGCAGTTCCCGGGTGTCATGGCCCTACAGGACGTGGACTTCCGCCTGTTGCCAGGCGAGGTCCACGCCCTCATGGGCGAGAACGGCGCCGGGAAGTCCACCCTGATCAAGGTGCTCACGGGCGGGCCCTGCAGGCCGCGCGTGGCTGGTCCCGTCCGCTGTCCCGGCAGCGCCAGGATGAGCTGGTCGACGAGAAGGTGCAGGTCAGCGCATGACCACAGTGGACACCCCGGACGCTCGATCGGCCGGGTCGCGGGGAACTGGCTGCGCAAACCGGTGATGGCCACCGGAATCCTGCTGGTGCTGATGTACAGCGTGGGTGTGGTGCGCTACGACGGGTTCGACGACACCCAGATCGTGCTCAACGTCTTCATCGACAACGCGTTCCTGCTCGTCGTCGCGGTCGGCATGACGTTCGTGATCCTCACCGGCGGCATCGACCTGTCCGTCGGCGCCGTCGTCGCCCTCACCACGATGATCGCCGCGTCGATCGTCATCGGCGCGCTGCTCTTCGTCTTCATCGTGCTGCAGCGGACGGTGACCAGGAAACAGAGCGCGCGGAGAACCACATGACCCAATACGTAGTCGGCGTCGACTTCGGCACCCTGTCCGGACGCGCCGTCGTCGTGCGGGCCGAGGACGCGGCGGAGCTCGGCACGGCCGTCCACGAATAGGCCCACGGCTCCGTCGAGCGCACCCTGCCGGGGCCGGCCCTGCCGTCGGTCGTCGGCGGCCCCCGGAGGCGGACTCGGACCGGCGATGCCGGCCGGTGCCTCCCGCAGCGTCGGCCTCACCGGCGCCCGGCGTTGTCGAGCTGACCCTCCCGCCGGACGGACGCCGCTGTGAGCAGCGGATTCAAGCTTCCTGCAAGATTCGCGCAGGGCCCGAGGGACACCCTTGGCCGGGCATCGGCGCTCATCCGGCCACCGCGGACGGGGCTGGACGGGCGACCGGTGTCATGGTCCGGCCAACGTCTGGAGGCGCCTGTGTCGGTCGATGCGAGCGCGGCCGGGCAGCGTCTTGCCGGTGCGCCGTGACGGGGGAACGGTACGACGTCGTGGTCGTCGGGGCTCGCTGCGCCGGGGCTTCGACCGCCCTGCTGCTGGCCCGTCGCGGCTATCGTGTGCTGCTGCTGGACCGGGCGAGCCTGCCGAGCGACACGTTGTCGACGCACTACATCCACCCGGGCGGGCTGGCGCTGCTGGCCCGGTGGGGGCTCCTGGACGCGTTGACGGCCACCGGCTGTCCCCCGATCCAGCGGATCTCGCACCAGGTCGGCGACGTGCGGCTCGAGGCGATGGCGCCGGCGGTGGACGGGGTCGGCTTCAGCTGCGCGCCGCGCCGCCAGGTGCTCGACGCGGTACTGGCGGATGCCGCGGTCGCCGCGGGCGCCCAACTGCGCGACGGGTGCGAGGTGCTCGACGTGACCTTCGACCGAGGACGGGCGACCGGCGTCACCTACCGCACCCGCGCCGGCGCCCGGGACACGGTCGCCGCCGGGCTCGTCGTCGGCGCGGACGGCATGCGCTCGACCGTGGCGGACCTGGTCGGCGCACCCGCCGAGTCCGAGGACGCGCGGCTGACCTGCATCTACTACACGTACTGGACGGGTATCGAAGCGGACTTCGAGCTCTATGAGCAGCCGCGCCGGCTCGTCGGCGCGATGCCCACGCACGGCGACCAGACACTGGTCTGCACCTACTTCCCCAGCGCCGAGTTCGCACACGTCCGCGGGCGCGCCTGGGACTCCTACCTGAACAACATCCGCGCCACCGCGCCCGGCCTGTTCGAACGGGTTGCCGCCGGTACCCGTACCGAACGGTTGCGCGGGACCAACGACCAGCGGAACTTCTTTCGTCAGGCCTGTGGACCGGGCTGGGTTCTCGTCGGCGACGCCAGCCACCACAAGGACTCCATCACCGCACGCGGTATCACCGACGCGTTCGAACAGGCCGCGATGCTCGCCGACTGCGTGGCTGACGGTCTGCACGACGAGGTGCGGTTACGTGCCGGGCTGCACCGGTTCGCCGAGCAACGCAGGGCCCGCTTCACCCCGCTGTACAAGATGGCGCTGCTCGCCGGATCGCTGGACGTGTCGCCGTACCGGCTGGAGGTGCTGCGGTTCCTGAGCACCCGGCCGGAACTCGTCGAACGCTACTTCGCGGTGGGCGCCGGCATCATCGAGTCCGAGCAACTGTTCAACCGGCAGCTGTTCGCGGAGATGTCGGCCTTCCGGGCGGGTGCACCGGGGTGAGTCAGGCCGTCCCCCCGTGCGCCCGGCCGGCCCGCGCGCCGAGGAGCCTGTCCGCCACGTTCGCGGCCTGGCGGGCGCGGTGCTGCAGGTCGTAGAGAGCCAGCGCCTCCTGCCAGGCGCCCACGGCGTCGGCGGTGCGGCCGACGGCACGGTACACGTCGCCGAGGTGGACCAGGGTATCCGCCTCCTCGTACGTGTCGCCCAGTTCGCGGCGCAGCGCCAGGGCACGCAGATAGTGCCGCAGTGCGGGCGCATGCCGCCCGCTGTGGTGGGCGATGTAGCCGAGGCTGTCGGAGGTATAGGCCTCGCCCTCGCGGAACCCCTGCTCGCGGCAGAGGGCGAGAGCCCGGTGGCAGTAGCGGGCGGCCTCTTCGTAGTCCTGGACGCGGGCGTGGTACCAGCCGAGCGCGTTGAGTGCCTCGGCCTCGCGGGCGGGGTTGCCGAGGGTGGACCGGATGCGCAGGTTCGCGGCCGCATGGACGAGGGCCTGCTGGTAGTCGCCGACGTGTTCGCATGCGAGGGCGAGGTTCAGTTGGGTCTGTGCCTGGCCGTCGGCATCGCCGGCCTCCTCGTATCCGGCCGCCGCCTGCCGGAGATGGTGCAGCGCGCGTGCGTGCCGGCCGAGTGGGACGTAGGCGCGACCCAGCAGCCGGTGGTTGAGGGCGAGGTCCGTCGGGTTTGCGAGCGTCTGGGTGGTGGCGATCGTGGCCTGGAGCATGGCGACGCGGACGTGGAGGTACCCGCGCCGCCACTGGAACGTGTCGAGTGCCCAGGCCAGCTGCCACGCCTGGGCGTGCCAGCCGTGCTCCACGGCGTCCTGGTGCACGGCCAGCAGGCACTCGTGTTCCGCCTCGAACCAGGCCATCGCCGTGGCGGCGTCGGCGAGCGGGCCGAACGGCGGTGCCGGCGCGAGGGCCGGCGCGATCGGTGTCCGCCGCGGCGACAACAGCCGGTCGGCGGCGAGGGCGGTGCTGGTGTAGAACGACGTCAGCCGCTGTCGCGCGGCTTCCGCGGCGGCGGCCTGATCGGATGCGCAACGCTCGGCGGCGTACAGATGCACGAGGTCGTGCATCCGGTAGCGGCCCGCGGTGTGCTCCTGCAGCAGATACGCCGCCGCCAGCCTGCGCAGCGCAACCCGCGTCCGGGCGGCGGACCGGCCCGTCAGGGCCGCGGCGGCGCAGAGGCTGATGTCCGGTCCCGGCGCGGCGCCGAGCAGCCCGAACGTTCGCGCCAGGTCGGGATCGAGAGCCTGGTACGAGGCGGAGAACACCGCCCGCAGGTCTGCGTTGAGGTCGTCGGCGTCCAGGGCGTCGAGCCGCGCCGAGCGGTCGGCGAGCTCCTCGGCCAGCGCGGCCAGCGGGAGGCCGGATTGGATGCGCGCCCGGGCCGCCACGATGCTCGTGGCCAGCGGCAGCCCCGCGCAGTGCGCCACGAGCGCAGCGACAGCCTGGGGCTCGCGCGTCGCCCGATGCCGGCCGAGGTGGTGCACGAGCAGTTGCTGCCCCTCGTGCCTGGGCAGCGTGTCCAGGGCCAGCGGCCGGGCGCCGTACGCGGTGACCAGCCCGGCGAACTGCCGGCGCCCGGTGACCAGGACCATGCAGGCCGGGCTGCCGGGCAGCAGCGGCTCGACCTGCGCCGTGCTGTGGGCGTTGTCGAGCAGGATCAGCATCCGCTGATCCACGACGAGGCTGCGGTACAGCGCTGTCCGGCTCGGCAGGTCCGCCGGGATCTCGGCCGGCGCGATCCCCAGCGCCTCGAGGAAGCCGTGGAGGGCGACCGGCGCGGGCACCGGGTTCCCGGCCGGATCGAAGCCGCGGAGGTCGACGTACAGCTGCCCGGCAGGGAAGCGGTCGATGTTGCGGTGCGCCCAGTGCAGCGCGAGCGACGTCTTGCCGATCCCGCCGGTGCCGCCGATGACCGCGATTCCCATGACGTCACCGGTGCCGGCGACCCGGTCCAGCTCGGCGATCTCCCCGGCCCGGCCGACGAAGACGGCGGGTGGCGCCGGCAGCTGACGCGGGGTCTGCACCTGGCGCCGGGCCTGCGCCGCCGGCGCGTTCGCCGCATCGAGCGCCGGGTCGGCGGCGATGATCCGCTCGTGCAGCTGCTGCAGTGCCGTGCCCGGGTCGCTGCCCAGCTCCTCCTGCAGCCGCTGCCGAGTCAGCCGGTAGTGGGCCAGCGCGTCGGCGACGCGGCCGCTGCGGAACAACGCGAGCATGAACTGGCCGGCCGCTCGCTCGTCCAACGGGTACGCCTCGGTCTTGGTGAACAGCTCGGCCAGCAGCTCACCGTGGTGCCCCAGCCGCAGCCGGATGTCGCAACGGTCCAGTTCGGCGGCGAGCCGCTCCTGGTCGGTGGCGTCGCGCTGCAGGTTGAAGTACGGGGTGTCGAGGCCGGCGAAGGCGTCGCCGCGCCAGAGGCCGAGCGCCTCGCCGAGCAGGGCCGAGGCCGTATCGTCGTCGGGCGCGGAGCGGGCCTGCGTGCACAGGTGCCGGAACAGATGCAGGTCAACGGTCAGCCGGTCGATCTCGAGCAGGTAACCGCCGGAGCGGCGGTGCAGCAACGGCCGGCCGGACGCTGCGGTCAGGGTACGGCGCAGACGCGACAGGTAGCTGTACAGCGTGGGCTGCGCCCGCTGCGGCGGCCGGGCCCCCCACACCCGCTCGACGAGCTGGTCGGCCCGCACGATCTCGCCGGCGTCGACCAGCAGCGCCGCCAGCACCCCGCGCTGCCGGGCATGTCCAACCTCGATCGGCGTTGCGCCCCTGTGTGCCTCGATACTGCCGAGCAACCGGAACTCCAACGTCTCGTCGATCCTCCTTCGTCCGTTGCTGCCGGTGCGGGTGCCGCACCGGCTGCATCCCTGCTGCCGTACAGCTCGAACCGGGGTTGACTCCCAAGAGCGTAGGCCCGAGCCCGTCATGGCCGCCGCCCCTTGCCTGCCCACCTGCGGCAACACACGGGGTGAGAGCAACAGCGACGGCGCGACCAGGCTTCAGGCCGGACGCGATCCGCAGCGGCTACCAGCCTCCGCAACACGTCACCATCGACAGCGAAACCAGCGCCACCCGCCCGAAAGACGGCCGGCAAGCGATCGTCACCGTCTCCCACGACCTCGCCACCACCCGGACCGCCGACCACATCACCCTGGGTGACCTTGGCCCGGCGGGACCCCGGATGGCGGGCGGGTGTCGAGAACGGCCGGCCGGCTCCGTCCCCGGGGTACGAGCCGCCGACGAAGGAGCGACCACCATGCAACCGTCCGAGATCACCGAGGTCCTGAACCGGCCGATCAGCCGCGAGCTGCTGGCCCGCGACCTGACCCGCCTGGCCTACGTCGCCAAGGACGGCACGCCGCGCAGCATCCCGATCGCCTTCACCTGGAACGGCTCGCAGATCGTCATGTGCACCACGAAGAACGCCCCGAAACTGCCGTCCCTGCGCGCGAACCCGGTGGTCGCCCTGACCATCGACACCGAGGTCCACCCGCCGCGGATCCTGCTCATCCGCGGCCGCGCCGAGCTCGATGTCGTCGACGGCATCCCGGAGGAGTACCTGCGGATGAACGGCACCTACGAGATGACGCCCGAGCAGCGCGTCGCGTGGGAGGCCGAGATCCGCTCGCTCTACGACGGCATGGTCCGCATCGTCGTCACCCCGACCTGGGCGAAGCTCATCGACTTCGAGACCACGCTGCCCACCGCGATCGAGGAGCTGGCCCGGCAGCGCGCCGAACGGCAGGCCGCCTGAGATCGGTTAATCGCTGGACGGACGGCGGGCGGCGGCGGTAGCGTGCCGTCGACCGTGGTCCGGCCCGAGGAGGTGAGCACTGTGCGCGTTGTAGCGATGTGGGTGCTCCCCATTCCCGTCACGGTCGGGCGACTGCGGTAGGTGCCGCCCGGGAGCGTCCCCTTGGGATCTCCCGAAAGGTGACACCGATGAACACACTCGTCATCACGCGCCTCGCCGAGCGGCAGTGGCATGCCCTCGACGACGACCTCGTGGTCGGCCGCGGCGACGTTTCGCCCCGCCCGGACGGCCGCCTCTTCCTCAGCGTCGACGCCTGGCACGACGACGTCTTCGCCCGGCTCGCCGAGGCCATGCTGGCCGCCCTGCCGCGGCCGCTCTACACCGTCGTGGACGAGGCCGACGCCGACCTGCGAACCCGGTGGGTGCAGGCCGGCCTGACCACCCGCCGCCGCGAGTGGGAGTACGTCATGCCGAGCGGCGGCCGCGGTGCGGTACCGCCGCCGGGTCTGACGCTTCTGCCCGTCGGCACCGCCGAACTGGACCCGCTGCGCCGCCTGGACCGCGCGGTCCGCGCCGAGATCGAGGCCACGATCGGCTGGGATCACATGCCGGCGGCGGTACTGTCCCGGCCGCTCGACCCCGCCCACTACGCGGTCGCCGCCGAGCTCGGCGGCTACGTGGGCCTGGCCCGCCTGGCGCTGCTGCCGAGGCACACCAGGATCGGCCTCATCGCGGTGCGCTCCGGCCATCGCCGCCGCGGCATCGCCTCCGCCCTGCTCGCGCGGATCCTCGCGGCCACCGCGGCCCGCGGCGTCGCGACGGTCTCCGCGGACGTGCACGAGGCCAACACCGCGGCCATCGCCCTCTTCGAGGCCGCCGGCGCGCGCCGCACCGGCAGCAACCTCGAGCTGGTGATCCGCTGATGCCCAGGGCAACCGACGGCATCCAGCTCGAGGGCACCGTGCTGGAGTGCCTGCGCGACGCCAAGTTCCGCGTCGAGCTCGCGAACGGCCACATCGTCCTGGCCCACATCAGCGGCAAGATCCGCAAGAACTACATCAAGATCCTGCCGTTCGACCGCGTGCTGGTCGAGCTCAGCCAGTACGACCTCACGAGGGGCCGGATCCTGTTCCGGTACCGCAACTAAGCGGACACGACGGGGTGGCCGTACTCGGCGGCGAGACGGCTCAGGTCCGGCTCGCCGTACTCGGCGACCATCGCCTTGAACGCCGCGGCCTTGTCCTCGCCGAAGCGGGCGACGGCCACCGTGTACGCCGCGGCCGACACGAAATGCGGGGGCGTGGACTTGCTGTGGAACTTGTCGGCGTACATCACCAGCCGCTCCTCGCCCGTCTCCGCCACGTAGTCGTCGACCGGCAGGGGAAGGCCCTGCCGGTCGACGTCCTCGCGGGTCAGGCCGACGCCGGTGTGGTGCGAGCAGAACCGGCTCAGGGTCTCGGGGAACCCGAGCCCGGCCAGCGCCTCGTGGCCGAGCACGCCGTGGCGGATGTACGCCTCGCCCGCGCCGAGCCGGTACACGCCGATGTCGTGCAGCAGGCACCCGGCGCGCACGAGGGCCGGGTCCACGCCGGGGGCGGCGAGCTGCGAGGCGATCCGGGCGACGATCTCGCAGTGGGTGTACACCAGCGCGAAGGCCTGCGGGGTCGGCGCGAGGCGTTCGTGCAGCGCACGGATCTCGGCGTCGTCGGGGATCCTCATGAGGAGCAATACTGCCCCACAGCCCGGTGCGGCGGCGCGCTAGAGGCCGAAGGCACCGCCGTCGACGAGGATGAGCACGCCGATGCCGACGAGCACGACGGGCAGCAGGACGTGCCCCCAGCGGCTGAGCGCCCGGGCGATGACCGGGCGGGTGGCGAAGTACCGGCCGGCGGCGATCCAGACGGCGAGCAGGACGAGGAACACGACGACGGAGACGGTCATGCCACCGGGCCCGGCGGTGGCGAAGACGGGAACGTAGACGCCGATGTTGTCGCCGCCGTTGGCGAACGTCACCGCGGCGACCTCGAGCATCCGCGGGCCGCCCGGCCCGCTCTCGGGGTCCTGCTCCTCGTCGCCGCCGCGGCCACGGTGCCGCCACGCCTGGACGGCGGCCTTGAGGCCGAGGCCGAGCGGGAGGAGGCCGAGGTACGGTATGGCCGCCTCGGGCAGGAAGGTGGCGCCGAACGCGGCGGCCACGGCGACGGCGAGGATCGCGGCGAAGCCGAGGTACTGGCCGGCGGCGATGGTCCGGCCCGCGTGCCGGTGGCCGGCCCCCTGGGCGAAGAACAAGGCGAGGACGACGATGTCGTCGATGTTGGTGACGGCGAACAGGCCGGCCGCCTGGCCGATGATGCCGGGGTTCACCGCCGAGCCGCCGCAGCGCCTCGGACCGGCGCGGCATCGGCGCCGGGTCCGTTCGCGGGGGCGGTCACGCGGGCAGGTACTGCCGCACGGCCGAGCGCACCGACGTGCGGTTCGCGCCGAGGGTGCGCAGGTCCGCGACCTTCAGCGCCGCCCCGCCGAGCACGACCCGGTGGCGCCAGTCGGGATGGGCGGCCAGGGCGTTGCCAGGCCGGGGCACGATGAGCAGGTTCGGCCGCAGGAAGAAGCCGCGCGTGCGCACCTCGGCCCGCTCCAGCTCGCCCCACGGCACGTGCACCGGGCGGCCGCGCACCGTGATCGTCAGGCCGTGCTCGTCGACGAGCAGGCGCTGGGGCTCGCCCGGGGCCCGGACCATGCGGGCGATCGAGCTGCCGAGCCAGATCAGGATGTACACCCAGATCAGCAGGGCCGCGATGACCGCCAGATCGTCGTTGTTGGTCGGCTCGTAGATGGCGCCGAAGGCCAGGATGCTGCCGAGGAAGAACGGCAGGGTCCACAGCATGCGGGCCGCCGCCCGGCCGACGATCGCGCCGGTGCTGGTGCGGAACTCGGCCGGCATCCGGCCCCCGGCGGGGAAGAACGGGCGCAGCGGCTCCGGCTGCGGCGGCACGGGCCGCACGGGCGGCGCCGAGACGGCCTGCTGGGCGATGATCGGGCGCTGGGGCACGATCGGGCCCGTCGCGGCGAACGGCGGCGACACGGGCCGGGGCGAGATCGGCATCGCGGACACGGGCATCGGCGGTGGCGGGGACGAGACCGGTGCCGGGGCCGGGATCGGGGACTGGACCGGGATCGGGGCCGGGATCGGGGCCGGTTGCGCCGGCACGTCGGTGACCAGCGCGCCCTCGGCGACCACGAGCTCGGGCTGGTCCAGGACCGTCGGGGCGATGCCCAGCGCCCGGTGCAGCTCGGTCGCGACCAGCGGCATCCGGGTCGAGCCGCCGACCAGGAACAGGCCCGCGACCTGCTCGCGCGGCACCCCGGACGCGGTGAGCGTCGCCGCCGTCACCGCGACCGTCTGGGCGATGAGCGGCCGGGCCCGCTGCTCCAGCTCCCCGCGGGTCACGTGCAGGTCGCGGTCGAGAATCGGCACGAGCAGGCCGGCCGAGGACTCGCGGGAGAGGCGCTCCTTGAGCATCCGGGCGTCCTCGCGCAGGGTCCGGGCGGCGCGGCGGTCCGGGGCGGTCCGCGGGTGGGACAGCCGTGCCCACGCCCCGGGATCGCTCGCGCCGGCGACGGCCCCGATCTCCTGCACGACGAGCTCGTCGAGGTCGACGCCGCCGACGTCGTCGAGGCCGCGGTACGCCAGCGTCTCGAACCCGTTCGCCGTGCGCCGGACCACGGAGGCGTCGAACGTGCCCGCGCCCAGGTCGTAGACGAGGACGCTCGACCCGGGCGGGACCCGCTGGCCGAGCACGGCGGTGAAGTAGAGCCCGGCCGCGACCGGCTCCGGCACCAGCCGCGGCGGCGGGAAGCCGGCCCGGCTCGCGGCCTGCGTCAGCACCGCCCGGCGCGCCGACCCCCACTCGGCCGGATAGGTCATGACGAGATCGTCGACCGGCCGCCCGGCCACCTGCCGCGCCTCGTCCGCGACCCTGGCGAGCGTGGCGGCGACGGCGGCGATCAGCGGTACCGTCGCATCGCCCAGCAGCAGGTCCGGCTCGTCGACGTGGCGCTTCGGATTCGGCTCGAACCGCACCGGGTCGAGCTTCGCGCTGTTGATCGCGTCGCGGCCGGTCGCGAGGTGCCCGTCGGTCATCGCGTACACGGCGGAGGGCAGCAGCGGGGAGCCGTCGAACAGCAGCGGCCGCGTCTTGCCGTCGGGCCAGCGCAGGATGGCCACGGTGTTGGACGTGCCATAGTCGACCGCCAGCGCGAACAGGCTCACCACGGTGACCCTACGCGACGCCGTCCAGACCGGCCGCTGGCGAGGTCGGGTCGGCGGCCCGGCCGGTCGGCACGGTACGGTGTTGCGCGTGCGAGTCGTGGTGGCCGAGGACCTTGCCCTGCTGCGCGACGGGCTGATCCGGCTGCTGGAGGCGCACGGCTTCGAGGTCGTGTCCGCCGTCGACAACGGGCCCGACCTGCAGCGGGCCCTCATCGAGCAGCGCCCCGACGTGGCCGTGGTCGACGTGCGGCTCCCGCCGACGCTCACCGACGAGGGCCTGCGCGCCGCCCTCGCCGCCCGCGCCGAGGTGCCCGGGCTGCCGGTGCTCGTGCTGTCGCAGTACGTCGAGCGCCTCTACGCCCGCGAGCTGCTCGCCGACGGCCGGGGCGGCATCGGGTACCTGCTGAAGGACCGCGTCTCCGACGTCGACGAGTTCGTGGCCTCGGTCCGGCGGGTCGCGGCCGGCGGCACCGCGCTGGACCCGACCGTGGTCGCCCGGCTCCTCGACAGCCGCGAGCGCACCCTCCCGCTGGACCGGCTCACCGCCCGCGAGCGCGAGGTCCTCGCGCACATGGCCCAGGGCCGCTCCAACGCCGCGATCGGCGCCGCGCTGTTCATCACCGAGAAGGCCGTCGCGAAGCACACGAACAACATCTTCGCCAAGCTGGACCTGCAGGCGTCGGAGGACGACAACCGCCGGGTGCTCGCCGTGCTGGCCTACCTGGAACAGGGGTAGCAGTACCCCCACCGGTCGGGGTCGCACTGTCCTCGATACCGGGCCGCGCGAGGACGAGGCTCATGGGCATGACACAGACAGTCCTCGAACCCGGGCCCGTCAAGCGGTCCGAGCGGGCCCTCGCCCCCGACCTCGCCCGCGGCGCCATGCTGCTGTTCATCGCCCTCGCCAACGCGGCCAACTTCGCGTTCGCCGGGCAGCCCGGCCTCGACCCGCACCCGAGCGGCCCGGCCCGGGTCGTCAACTTCGTCATGGCCACCTTCGTCGACAGCCGCGCGTACCCGGTCTTCGCCGTCATGTTCGGCTACGGCCTCGTCCAGCTGGCCCGGCGCAACGCCGACCGGGTGCTGCTGCGCCGCAACGCGCTGCTGCTGGGCTTCGGGGCCGTGCACGCGACGCTGCTGTACTTCGGCGACTTCCTCGGCGCCTACGGCATCGTCGGCATCGTGGCGACCCTGCTGCTGGTGCGCCGCGGCGACCGCTTCCACCGGGCGATCCTCTGGCTCTGGGGACTCCAGACGGTGTACGCGCTCGTCTCCTCGGTCATCGCGCTCGCCGGCGCCCACGGCGGGACGGCCGGCATCACGAACACCCCGAACCCGTCGCTCGCGGCCCCGACCTACCTGCGGTCGATGGCCGACCGGCTCGCCGAGTGGCCCGTGCACACCTCCACCGTGCTGCCCTTCATCGTCATCGTCTGGCTCGGCATCTGGGCCGCGCGCAAGCGGGTGCTCGAGGACCCGGCGGCGCACCGCACCCTGCTGCGCCGCACCGCGGTCGTGTCGCTGGGCATCTCGACGCTGGGCGCGCTGCCCTACGCGCTCATGTGCGCCGGCGTGCTGCACGCCGCACCCGGTACCGTCGAGGCCATGGCCCGCATGCACGCGATCACCGGCGAGTACGGCGGCCCCGGCTACGTGGCCCTCTTCGGCCTCGTCGCGCTGCGGCTGGCCGGCCGCACCCCGCGCGCCCTGGAGCCCGTGGTGGCGCTCGGGCAGCGGTCGCTGAGCGGGTACCTCCTGCAGTCGCTGTGCTGGGTCGCGTTGTTCAGTCCCTTCGCCCTGCACCTCGGGGGAACCTGGGCCGCCGCCGGGTGCGCGGTCGCGGTGTGGGCGGTGTCGTGCCTGGGCGCGAAGGCCCTCGCCGACCGCGGCCACCGCGGCCCGGCCGAGACCCTGCTGCGCAAGTTCGCCTACCGATGACCCGGACCGTCGCCTGGACGCGCCTGGCCGCCGACCTGCGGGTCGCGGCCGGGCGCCGGCCGTTGCGGACCGCCGCGACGGCCGGTGTCGTGATGGCGGTCGTGGACCTGACGGTGTGGGTGTCCACGGGTGGCGGGTACTTCTGGCCGGCCTGGACGATGCTCGGCCTGGCCCTGCTGTTCGGCGCCGTCGCCTGGGTGCAGCGGCGGGAGTCGGCGCTGGCCGGGCGGGTGAGCGCCCTGACCCGCTCCCGCCGCGGCGCGGTGGACCGGCAGGCGGCCGAGCTCAAGCGCGTCGAGCGCGACCTGCACGACGGCGCCCAGGCCCGGCTCGTCTCCCTGTCGCTGACCCTGGGCCTGGCCGGCAGCCTGGTCCGCCTCGACCCGGACGGCGCCGCCAAGCTCATGGAGGAGGCCCGCACGACCGCGGTCGCGGCCCTGGACGACCTGCGCGCGGTGATGCACAGCATCCACCCGGCGGTGCTGGCCGACCGCGGCCTGCTCGACGCGGCCAGGGCCCTGGCCCTGAACCTGGCCGTGCCGGTCACGGTGACCGGCGACGTCCCGGGGGAGCTGTCCGCGGCGGCGGAGACGGCCGCCTACTTCGCCGTGTCGGAGTGCCTGGCGAACGTGGTGAAGCACAGCGACGCGACGGCCGCGACCGTGACCTTCGCGGCGACCCCGGCGGCCCTGCGCATCACCGTGCGGGACGACGGCCGCGGCGGCGCCGACCTGGCGGCCGGCACGGGCCTGCGCGGCATCGCGGACCGCCTGGACGCGGTGGACGGCACCCTGCGCCTGCACAGCCCGCCGGGCGGCCCGACCACGGCCACGATCACCATCCTACTCGACCGCTGAGCCCGACCCGCTGAGCCCGGCTCAGGCCGGGGCCGTCTCGTCGGCGCGGGCGCTCAGGGCCTCGGGGACGGTCGCGGCGCGGCGCAGCCGGGTGGCGCCGTTGCCCTCGTCGTGCAGGCGCGCGAGGCCCGCGTGCACGAGGTCCAGGTCGCCGTGGGCGTCCAGGGCCGGCGTGATCTCGTCCAGCAGATCGCCGACCAGGTCCCACGCGGGGCGCGCGGCGCCGTGGCGCAGGTCGGTCAGCGTGTGGCGCAGGCCCGAACGGCAGGCGTTCCAGTGCGCGGCCCGCAGCAGGTGCTCCGGCACCACCGGCAGCGGCGCACCCGCGGCGAGCGCGGCGGCCAGGGTGGCGACCAGGCCGCGGACCAGGGCCGCGAGGAGCACCGCATCGGTGGCCGTCGGGGCCACGTCGGCGATGCGGACCTCGACCGTCGGGTAGTGCAGCGACGGGCGGGCGTGCCACCAGACCAGCTCGGGCTCGTACATGGAGCCGGACGCGACCAGCTGCGCCACCGCGCGCTCGTAGTCGGCGAAGGACTCCAGCGGCGGCGTCGGGCCGAGGCCCGGCCAGCGTTCGACGGCGATGCCGCGCCAGCTGTCGTGGCCGGTGTCCCCGCCCTCGTGGAACGGGGAGTTCGCGAACATCGCCTGCAGCACCGGCAGCCACGGGCGCAGGGCGGTGCACACGCGCACGGCCAGGTCGCGGTCGGCGACGCCGACGTGCACGTGGCAGCCGCACAGGGCCGGGTCGCGGGCGATCGGGCCGTAGTGCCGCGCGATCGCGCGGTACCGCGGCGAGTGGGCCACGCTGCGGTCCGGCTCGGCGACCGGCGTGGCCGCGACGGCGACGAGCCGCACCCCGGCCCGCGCGGCGGCCCCGGCGGCGGCGCGGCGGTTCGCGGCCAGGTGCTCGTGCAGCTCGGGCAGCGTCGTGCAGACCGGCGTGACCATCTCCAGGGTGCTGCGCCGGAACTCGTGCCGGCTGCGCTCGCGGGCCTCCGGCGCCAGCGCGGCCCGCGCCGCGGCCACGAGCGGGAGGCTGTGCCACGAGTCGGGGTCGAGCAGCAGGAACTCCTCCTCGACCCCGACCGTCATCGACACGCGTCCAACCTAGCTCAGGCCGGCACCCGGGCCTCGGGGGCGGCGAGCGCTTCGGCCTTGCGGGCGGTCTTGATGCGGTACATCTCCGCGTCGGCGTCCCGCAGGAGCGCGTCGAGCCCGGCCGGGGTGCCGGTGGCCACGCCGACGCTGGCGCCGACGCGAGCCTCGGTGCCGCTGAGCGCGTACGGCTCGCTGAGCGCCTCGGTCAGGGCCCGCGCCAGGCGCCGGGCCACGTCCGCGTCCGTGTCCGGCAGGACCACCGCGAACTCGTCGCCGCCGAGCCGGACGGCGAGATCGTCGGCGCGCACGCGCGCGGTCAGCCGGCGGGCCGCGGCCACCAGCAGCTCGTCGCCGGTGTGGTGGCCGTGGCGGTCGTTGACCTGCTTGAAGCCGTCGAGGTCGAGCACCAGGATGCTCAGGCTCGCGGCCGGCGCCAGCGCGGCCAGGCGCTCGGCCAGCAGCGCCCGGTTGGCCAGGCCGGTCAGCGCGTCGTGGGTCGCCCGGTGGCGCAGCTCCCCGTGCAGCTGCCGCAGCTCGAGCATGCTGCGGTCGAGGTCGGTGAGCAGCCGGTCGTTGTCGTGGAAGGCGACGACCTGGCGGCTGAGCACCAGGCCGGTGATGACCAGCACCCCGGCGGCCACGCCCCACAGCCGCGGGTCGGCGCCCCGGCCGGCCAGCGCGAACACGAGCAGCAGCTCGGTCACGCCGACGGCGACGTACGGCATGAGGCTGAACCGCCGCCGGCGCACCCGGGCGTCCTCGCGCGGGTTGCGGGTCTGCACCTCCTGCATGCGCACGCTGGCCACCGTCAGGATGCACGACAGCAGCGACGCGACGGCCTCCACGCGCGGGTCCGGCCCGCCGGTGACGATGATGCCCGCGGCCGAGCCGAGCGCGGAACCGGCCACCCCGGCGCACCCGGCCACGCCGGCGAGGCGGGTGAACGGCGCCGTGCCGCTCAGGATGAGCTTGAGCGCGCCGAGCACGATGACGAGCATGACGACCGAGGACGCCGCCGAGGCGAGCCGGTCGGCCAGGCGCGGGTTGCCGAGCTGGGCGCCGATGGAGAAGTACCACAGCAGCACGGCGACCCCGGCGAGCACGGTGGCCGCGTCCAGCCACAGGCGCAGCCGCAGCCGCCCGGTGTCCCCGAGCGGGTGGCGCAGCATCAGCACCACCATCTCGGACATCGCGAGCACGACGCACAACGACTGCACGATGCTGGTCGGGGTGCCGGGCCCGCCCGCGATCACGAGGGCGGTCTGCAGCCCGTCGCCCAGCGCGCACAGCAGCCCGGCGGCCGCGAGCCCGAGCCAGAACCGGCGGGCGGGGCGGTCGCCGGCGGTGAGCCGGGCCAGGCGCCACGAGAAGAACAGGATGCCGAGGTCGAGGCCGGTCTGGATGCCCCAGGACAGCGCGGGCCCGCCGGGCCCGGCGAGGAACCAGATCGGCACGGCGAGCGCGAGGGCGCCCATGCCGAGCAGCACGGGGTCACGCGCGAGCCCGCCGCTCGGCGACCGTGGCGCCATGACACCTCCCCGAATCCGCTCTTCGGGGAAAGCGTTCGGCCGCCGCGGGGGACACCTGAGCGGGCCGGGCGGATGCAACCGCCCGGCAACCACAGTGCTCGGCTGCGGATCGGGTCAGCTCGCGGCGATGTGGCCGATCCGCACGCGCTGGGGGTGGTCGCCGACGGGGACGCTGACGACCTTCTGCCCGGTGGCGAAGCTGATCGCGGTCACCTGGTCGGCGCCGGACTCGGAGATGACGCAGTCGCGGCCGTCGCCGCTGACCGTGGCCCAGTAGGGCTTGCTCGCCGGGATCAGCGCGCCCTCCCGCAGCGTGGCCCGGTCCACCACGGTCGCGTAGTCGTCCATGGTGCCCGCCACGCACAGGTGCGCGCCGTCCGGGCTCATCGACAGGCCGTGGTGGCGGGAGTCGTTGACCCAGGTGGTGCGGTCCGGGCTGGTCGCCGGGTTCTCGGGCAGCTCCCGGATGCGGGTGATCCGGTCGGAGGCGACGTCGTACTCCACGAAGCCGTTGAAGAAGGAGAGCTGGAAGTACAGCGTCCGCTCGTCCGGGGTGAAGACGGCCGGGCGGACGGCGTCGGAGAGGTCGCCGCGGCCGAACGCGTCCAGCCGCTGCCGCATGTCGATGGTCCGGACCACCTGGAACGTGCGCGTGTCGGCGATCGTGATGTGCCGGTCGCCCTTGGTCCAGTCCAGCCACGGGTCGTCCAGGTCGGTGTTGACCTCGCCGATGGACATGTTCCACAGGTAGCGGCCGCCGTCGGTGTAGATGTTCTCGTGCGGCTTGTCGCCGGCGGTGAACGAGCCCAGCTGCCGACCGGTGGTGATGTCGAGCACGTGCACGGTGTTCGACGTGGAGGCGGAGACGGCGACCCGGGTGCCGTCGGGGGAGACGGCCATGTGGTCGGCCCGGAAGCCCGAGACCGGGAAGCGCCAGCGCAGCGCGCCCGTGCGCAGGTCGATGGCGACGACGTCGGCGAAGCTGGGCCGGGACACGACCAGGGCGCTGCCGTCCGGGGTCGTGTACATGTCGTCGACGAGCTGGTCGTGGCCCTCGCCCGGCCCCTGCTGGACGCCGAGGTAGAAGGCGAGCCGGACCGGGTTGAGGTAGATCTCCCAGAGCCGCCGGTCGCGGTCGGGCACGACGTTGATCCGGCGGAGCTTCTCGTAGGTGCCGCTGGAGCCGATCACGTCGACCGTGCCGTCCCAGTTGTTGCCGACGAACATCACCTCCCGCAGCGCGGGCGCCGCGGCGGCGGGCGCTGACGCGGACGCGAGGGGCACGAGCGCGCTCGCGAGCAGGGCGAGACCGGCGAGCACGGCGCGACGGCGGGGAACGGGACTGGCGGACACGCGGCCTCCCTGGGCTTTGTCGTTACTGTGCGGTAACGTCCAGGAAATCGCCGATCGGTGGCGGTCGATAGGTCTCGGCGCACAACGCCGCGCCCGGCGATTGTGCCGAACGCACAACGCGAACCCACGACAGCGAGGCCGATGTGTCCACCCCGCTCGCGCCGCTGCTGGCCGCCCTGGCCGGCGACGAGGGGCTGGTCGACGAGCTCGTCGCCGCCGCCCGGTCCGCCTCGCCGGACGTGGCGCGGCTGCCCGCGCACGAGAGCCGGCGGCACGTGGCCCTGCTCCTCGCGGCCGGCCTCGCCGCGTTCCAGGGCGGGGAGCCGGAGTTCGACGAGGCCGCGCGGCTGGGGGCCGACCGGGCCGCGCAGGGCGTGCCGTGTGCCGGGTTGTTGTGTGCGGTACGGGCGGCCCGGACCCGGGTCCTGGAGGTCGCCGTCGTGCGCGGGCGGGCCGCGGGGATCCCGGACGAGGTGCTGCTGAGCGCGGCGCTGGACTTCGACCGGTACGTCGGCGCGCTCGAGGGCCACGTCGTCGAGGGCTATCGCGAGGCCGAGCGGGCCCGGGCCCGGGGCCGGCGGGACCAGCGCGACGCGGTGCTGCGGGCGCTGCTGCTCGGCGGCCGGGCGGACGATGCCGCGGCGGTGGGGCTTCGGGGCGGCGTGCGGTACCGCTGCGTCGTGCTGAACGTGACCGACCCGGCCCGGGCGGAGGCGCTGGAGCCGCGGCTCGCCGCGTGCGGCGGGGTCTTCGGCACCGTGGAGGGCCGCCTCGCCGGGCTGACCCCGCGCTCCCCGGCGGCCGCCGGCCCGGACGTCACGGCGGTCGTCGGGCCGCCGCTGCCGCTCGAGCGGGCGGCCGAGGGCTACCGGCTGTGCCTCGCCGCGCTGACGGGGGCCGTGCGCTTCGCCCGCACCGGCGTGCACCGGGTGGTCGACCTCGCCGCGGAGACGGCCCTGGCCGCCCAGCCGGAGCTCGGCACGGCGCTGGGCGAGGCGCTGCTCGCGCGGCTCGACCCGGCCGACGCGTTCCACCGCGAGCTGGTCGGGACCGCCCTGGCGTACCTCGACCACGGCCGCCGTCTCGACCGCACCGCCGCGGCGCTGCACGTGCACCCGAACACGGTCCGGTACCGGCTGCGCGCCCTGCACGAGCGCACCGGCCTGCCCGTCGACGACGACGGCGCCCCGGTGCTCACGACCCTGCGCTGCTGGTGGGCGTTCGAGACGTGGCAACGCGGCCGGTGCGGCCCACGAGCGGCGCCGTGACGCAGCCGCGTCAGCCCGAGGCCGCGCCGCGGTTCGTGTGGATCTCGATGACCGCGGCCGGGCACCGGGTCGCCGCCTCGTACGCCGCCTCCCGCAGCCCGGCCGGCGGGTACTCGTCGAGCAGGATCACCACCCCGTCGTCGTCGCGCTGGTCGAACAGGTCCGGGGCGACGAGCGCGCACACGCCCGAGCCGATGCACTTGTCCCGGTGGACCTGGACCCACATCAGTCGCCGTCCTCGTCCCCGGCGGGGAACGCCGGCAGCACCTCGTCCCAGAGCACCGGCACCGCGACCGGCCCGCCCACCGCGGTCCGCGTCTTGAAGCGGATGTCCTCGACCGGCACCGCCAGCCGCAGCGACGGGATCCGCCGGGGCAGCGTCGCCAGCACGGCGGTCAGCTCGAGCCGGGCCAGCTGCTGCCCGACGCACTGGTGCGGCCCGTGCCCGAAGCCGACGTGCGGGCCGGGCGCGCGGCCGACGTCGAACCGGTCGGCGTCGGCGAAGAGCGCGGTGTCGCGGTTGGCGGACTGGATCGCCAGCACGATGAGGTCGCCCGCCCGCATCGGCTGCCCGCCGACCTCGCAGTCCTCGAGGACCTCGCGCATGAGGCCGGTGCCGACGCCGAGGTACCGCACCAGCTCCTCGGCCCCGCCGGCCGCGAGCCCGGGACGCTCCCGCAGCCGGGCCAGCTCCGCGGGGTGCTCCAGCAGTGCCAGCATCCCGTGGGCGATCACGCTCGCGGTGGTGTCGTAGCCGGCCATGAGCAGGCCCGCGGCCATCGACACCAGCTCGGTGTCGGTGAACGGCCGGTCGGTCTGGTCGCTGCGCACGATCATGCGGCTGAGCACGTCGTCGCCCGGGTTCGCGCGGCGGGCGAGGACGGTGCCGAAGAGGTACTCCAGCAGCGGGCGCATCGCCGCCCCGTAGTCCTCGGCGCTGGAGCCGCCCGAGAACAGCGCGTCGGCCGCCCGCTGGAACAGCGCCCGGTCGGACTCCGGCACGCTGAGCAGCTCGGCGATGACGGCGGTGGTCACCGGCTTGGCGAAGGCCGCGTAGAGGTCCGCCGGCGGGGCGGTGCCGGCCAAGACGTCCAGGTGCTCGTCGACGATGCGCCGCACGAGCGGGCGCAGCTGCGCGATCCGCTTCATGTTCGACACCTCGGGCGCCATGTGCCGGCGGAAGCGCAGGTGCTCCGGGCCGTCCATGCGGGCGAAGTCGCCCTCGCCGGGCGGCTCGCTGTTGTAGCCGGCGAGGATGTGCGCGGCCGTGCCCGGGCGGGTGGTGAAGCGCCGCGGGTCGCTCAGCACCTCGCGCACGTCGGCGTAGCGCGTCACGAGCCACGCGTCGATCCCCGTCGGGCAGGCCACGCGGATGACCGGGCTGGTCGCGCGGAGCTCGGCGTACTCGGGCGGCGGGCCGAACGGGCAGCCCTTCTCGGCGGGCAGCGGAAGCTCACGCACAGCAGTCATGGGTACCCCCGATTGCGACAGTGCGTTCATCTTGGTCGATGAATGCCCGACACGCCAGGACTAATCCCCAACATGTCCGCTCCAAGTGCTCAACCCGTCTTATGCAGCTATTTCGCGACATAAACCCCCGGGCAAGATGGATCATGTAAAGAGCTGGTAACAGGTGAAAGTCGGTTGTCGACAATCAGCCGTCGACCGTTAAGGTTCTCGCATGCCCCAGCCCGCGGTGCTCATCGCCACCTACCTGGAGCCCGAGCACGTCGGCCGCATCGCGGCGGCGGCCCCGGGCGTCGAGGTCCTGTACGAGCCGGAACTCCTGCCGATCCCGCGGTACCGCTGCGACCACACCGGCACCCCGCGCACCCTCGGCGCGGCCGGGAACGCCCGCTGGGAGCGGATGCTGGCGGGGGCCGACATCGCCTTCGACTTCGACTGGCAGGACCCGGCCCGGCTGGCGCAGCGCGCGCCGAAGCTGCGCTGGGTGCAGGCCACCAGCGCCGGCATCGGCGGCTTCGTGCAGCGCACCGGCCTGGAGCGGACCGGCATCACGTTCACGACCGCGGCCGGCATCCACGCCGTGCCGCTGGCCGAGTTCGCGGTCACCGGCGCGCTGTACTTCGTCAAGGGCGTCCCCGAGCTGCGCCGCCGCCAGGCCGCCCACCGCTGGGAGCGCTACACCACCGCCCAGCTCGCCGGCCGCACGGTCACCGTCGTCGGCCTCGGCGGCATGGGGCGGCAGGTCGCCCGCTCCTTCGAGGCCCTCGGCTGCACCGTCGTCGGCCTCGGCCGCGACCGCATCGCCGAGCTGGACGAGGTGCTGCCCTCCACCGACGTCCTGGTGCTGTGCTGCCCGCTCACCCCGCAGACCGAGGGGCTGATCGGCGCGAAGCAGCTCGAGCGGCTGCCCGAGGGCGCGATCCTCGTGAACATCTCGCGCGGCCCGGTCCTCGACGAGCCCGCGCTGATCGAGGCGCTGGCCGGCGACCGGCTCGCCGGGGCCGCGCTGGACGTGTTCGCGACCGAGCCGCTGCCGGCCGAGTCGCCGCTGTGGGGCCTGGACAACGTGCTCGTCTCCCCGCACTCCGCGTCCACGGTCGCGACCGAGAACGCGGCCATCACCGACCTGTTCTGCGACAACCTGCGCCGTTACCTGGCCGGGGAGCCGCTGCGCAACCTCTACCACCGCGACCGCGGCTACTGAAGGAGCGGCATGCTCAGGGGAACCTGGTACATCAGCCCGACGCCGTTCACCGGGGCGGGCGACGTCGACACCGAGAGCCTCGGGCGGATCGTCGCCGCCGCGGCGAGCTGGGGCGTCGACGGCATCACGATCCTCGGCGTCATGGGCGAGGCGGCCGACCTCACCGCCGCCGAGCGCGAGACCGTGCTGAGCACCGTCGCCGAGGCGGCCCGGGGCACGGTGCCGTTCGCCGTCGGCTGCTCGGCGCCGTCCGCGGCCGTCGTCGCGGGCAACGCGCGGCGCGCGGTCGCGGCGGGCGCGGCCGCGGTGATGATCTCCGCGCCGCCGCTGCTCAAGGACACCGACCAGATCGCCGCCTTCTACAAGGCCGCCACCGCGAACCTGACCGTGCCGGTGATCGTGCAGGACGAGCCGGCCGCGACCGGCGTGACGCTGCCCGTCTCCGCGCTGCTGGCCGCGCTGGACGCGAGCGGCAGCACCGTGGTGAAGCTCGAGGACCCGCCGACCCCGCCGAAGATCGGCCGGCTGCTGGCCCAGCGGCCCGGGCTCACCGTGTTCGGCGGGCTCGGGGGCGTCAGCGCGTACTCCGAGCTGCGCCGCGGCGCCGCCGGCACGATGACCGGATTCGCGTACCCCGAGATCCTGCGCGCGATCCGGCTCGCCTTCGAGGCCGGGGACACCGCGGCCGCGGCCCGGATCAACGACCGGTTCCTGCCGTACCTCGTCTTCGAGGGCCAGGTCCGCGTCGGCCTCGCCATCCGCAAGGAGGTGCTGCGCCGCCGGGGCGTCCTCGCGACCGCCCGCACCCGCGCGCTGAACCCGCTGCCGGACGAGGCCACCCTGGCCGAGCTCGACGACGTCCTCGCCCGCGTCGGCCTGACGCCCTCGATCGACCCGTTCGAGGTGACCGCGTGACGGCCGTCGTCGGCGGGGCGAGCTCCGGCCTCGGCGCGGCCATCGCCCACGAGCTCGCCCGGCGCGGCCACGACCTGCTGCTGTGGTCCCGCGGCAAGGAGCGCCTCGACCTCGTCGCCGCCGAGCTGCGCGCCCGGCACGGCGTCGCCGCGCACACGCTCAGCGCCGACGCCGGCGACCCGGCCGCCGCGCAGGCCGTCGCCGCGGCCGCCCTCGACCGGCTCGGCCACGTCGACGTGCTCGTGCTCAACGCCGGCGGCCCGCCGCCCGCGCCCGCCGACGCCACCGACGCCGACGGCTGGCGGGCCGCGCTGCAGCTGCTCACCGTGACGCCGATCGACCTCGCCACCCGGCTCCTGCCCGGCATGCGCGAGCGCGGGTCCGGGCGCGTCGTCGCCGTGCTGTCGTCAGGGGTCCGGGAGCCGCTGCCCGACCTGTCCTACTCCAACGGCGGCCGGGCCGCGCTGACGGCCTGGCTCAAGACCGTCGGGCGGCTCGTGGCCGGCGACGGCGTCACCGTCAACGGGGTCGTCCCCGGCCGCATCGACACCGAGCGGGTCGCGGCCATCGACGCGGCCCGGGCGAGGCGCACCGGCGCCGACGCCGCCGACGTGCGGGCGGCGGCGATGGCCGACATCCCGGCCAGGCGCTACGGGCGGCCGGAGGAGTTCGCGGCCGTCGTCGGCTTCCTGTCGTCCCCGGAGGCGTCGTACGTCACCGCGAGCCTGCTGTCCTGCGACGGCGGGCTGATGCGGAGCCTGACGTGATCGCGGCGGAGGTCGCGGGCACCGCGGCGTCGGGCATCCGGGCCATCGCGAACGCCGCCTGGGCCGTCCCCGGCGCGATCCGCCTCGAGCTCGGCGAGCCCGACTTCGCCACCCCGGAGCACATCGTCGCGGCCGCGCACGCCGCCGCGCTCGCCGGGCACGCCCGCTACGGCCCGAGCGCCGGGCTGCCCGTGCTGCGCGAGGCGGTCGTGGCCAAGCTCGCCCGGGACAACGCCCTCGACGGCGTGACCCCGGACCGGGTCGTGGTCGGCGCGGGCGGCGTGGGCGCACTCTTCGCCGCCTACCGCACCCTGCTCGGCGCCGGCGACGAGATCCTGGTGCCGGACCCGGGCTGGACCAACTTCTCGACCCTGGCCACCATGCTCGGCGCGGTCCCGCGCGGCTACCGGCTCGACCCGGCGGCCGGGCACACGCCCGACTACGAGCACCTCGACGCCCTGTGCGGGCCGCGCACCCGCGCGATCCTCGTCAACTCCCCGTCCAACCCGGTCGGCTACCAGTGGGACGCGCAGCAGCTGGCGGCGGTGGGGCAGTGGGCCGCGCGGCGCGGGCTGGTCGTCGTCTCCGACGAGTGCTACGACCAGCTGTGGCTGGACCGGCCGGCGGTCACCTTCGCCGCGGCCGCGCCCGAGGTGCCCTCCATCACCGTGTACTCGCTGTCGAAGAGCTACGCGATGACCGGGTGGCGGGTCGGGTACGCGGTCACCACGCCCGAGCTCGCGGCCGGCCTGGCCCGGGTGCAGGAGGCGACCGCGTCCTGCGTCAACACCGTGGCCCAGCACGCGGCGGTGGCCGCCCTGACCGGCGACCAGACGCCGGTGGCGGCCATGCGCAACGCCTACCGCGAACGCCGCGACACCGCGCTGCGCACCGCACAGGACCTGGGGCTGTCCGCCACCCGCCCGGCGGGCGCCTTCTACCTGTGGCTCAAGACCGACGTCTCCCCAGTGGACCTCCTGCACCGGACCGGCACCGCGGTTGCGCCCGGCACCGCGTTCGGCGCGCAGGGAGCCGGCCACGTCCGGCTCTCCCTCGCGGCGGCTCCGGACGACATCGTCCGTGGCCTGACGAACATCGCAGCATCCCCATCCCCCCAGAAATCCCCCCAGAAGTAGACGAAGGAGGCTCGGATGCCTTCCACACGGAGAATCGTCCTGGCGGCGCTCACGGCCGGCGCGGTCGCGCTGACCGCGGCCTGCGGCGGCGACGCCGCCACGAACGCCACCCCCGGCGCCGGCGGCAGCGAGCAGGCCCGCTACGGCGGCACCATGACCGTGGCCTACCAGAGCGACCCCAAGACCTTCGACCCGGCGGTGTGCTACGACGCCACCTGCTGGAACAACATGCGCATGCTGTACGACCGGCTCTACGACTACGTCGGCGACACCATGAACATCGAGCCGCAGGCCGCGACCGCGCTGCCCGAGGTGAGCGCGGACGGGCTGACGTACAGCATCAAGATCCGTCCCGGCATGACCTTCAGCGACGGCAAGCCGGTCACGGCCAAGGACTTCGCCTACTCCTTCACCCGGATCCTCGACCCGGCCACCAAGTCGCCGGTGCAGAGCTTCTGGACCGGGGTCGCCGGCGCCGCGGACTACGCGAAGAACCCCAGCGGCACGTTCGCGGGCATCACCGCGACCGACGACACCACGCTGCAGATCAAGCTCACCGCGCCGAACAGCTCGTTCAAGTACGTCCTGGCGATGCCGCACGCGTCGGTCATCGAGACCGGCAGCGCGGGCAAGCCGGTCGGCTCCGGCCCGTTCGTGATGGACCACTTCACGCCCGGCCAGGAGATCGTGGTCAACCGCAACCCGAAGTACTGGGACGCGCCGAAGCCCTACGTCGACAAGGTCGTGGAGAAGCTCGGCGTCGACCCGCACGTGCAGCTGCTGTCGCTGCAGAAGGGCTCCATCGACCTGATGGGCGACCCGATCCCGGCCGCGGACTACCTGAGCGTCTCCAACGACGCCGCGCTCAAGCCGCAGATCAAGACGATCGTGAAGCCCTCGACGTACTACGTCACCATGAACACGCAGATGGCGCCGTTCGACAACCCGAAGGTGCGCGAGGCGGTCTCCTACGCCTTCGACCGCAGCTTCCTGCTCAAGCTCGTCGCCGGCCAGGGCACCGTGGCCAACGAGTACCTGCCGCCGGGCATCACCGGCTACACCAAGGAGAAGCTCGTCCACGACCAGGACATCGCCAAGGCCAAGCAGCTGCTGGCCGAGGCCGGGTTCCCAAACGGCTTCTCGACCACGATGTACTCCTGGAACACCTCGCCCTGGACCGCGCTGCTGCCCCAGCTGCAGCAGGACCTCGGCAAGATCGGCATCACCGTCGACGCCAAGCCGATCCAGCAGAGCGCCTTCTTCGACCTCGCCGGCACGCCGGGCAAGGCGCCGATGACGCTCACCTTCTGGGTCGCCGACTACCCCGACGCCAGCGACTTCTACCAGGCGCTGCTGTCCTGCGCGGCGGCGATCCCGAACGGGCAGAACTACCCGTTCTACTGCAACAAGAACGTCGACGACCTGGTCAACCAGGCGCTCGCGGCCAAGGACACCGACTCGGCCAACGCGATCTACGCCCAGGCCACCAAGGCGATGCTCGCCGACAACCCGGTCGTGCCGCTCTACTACGGCTCCAAGACCGAGGTCTTCGGCAAGACCGTGGGCGGCTACCACTCGCAGCCGATCTGGGGCTGGGACATGACCAACTACTGGAAGACGACGGGCACGGCCAGCCGCTGACGCGGTGCTCCCGCCCGGGGGCTCGCACGAGCCGCCGGGCGGGACCTAGCTGAGGACATTGATGTGACGACACTGCTTGAGGTCGACGACCTGACCGTCGACTTCGAACGCGACGGGGAGCGCTCCGCCGCCGTGCGCGGCGTCTCGTTCGCCGTGGAAGCGGGCGAGCGGGTCGGCATCGTCGGCGAGTCCGGCTCCGGCAAGTCCGTGACCGCGCAGGCGGTGATGCGGCTGCTGCCCCAGACCGCCGGCGTCGGCGGGCGGATCGCCTTCGACGGCCACGACGTGCTCGCCTTCGACGCCAAGCGGCTCGCGAGCTGGCGCGGGGCCGACATCGCCATGGTCTTCCAGGACCCGATGTCGAGCCTCAACCCGCTGCTGCGGGTCGGCACCCAGCTCGCCGAGGGGCTGCGTCACCACCGGGGGCTGGGCAAGGCGGCCGCGCGGGACGAGGCGGCCCGGCTGCTGCGCACCGTGGGCATCGGCGACGCCGAGCGGCGGCTGCGGGAGTACCCGCACGCGTTCAGCGGCGGCATGCGCCAGCGCGTGTGCATCGCCATCGCGGCCGCGTGCACGCCGCGGCTGATCGTCGCCGACGAGCCGACCACCGCGCTCGACGTCACCGTGCAGGCCCAGGTGCTCGACCTGCTCGACGAGCTCACCGACCGCCACGGCACGGCGACCATCCTCATCAGCCACGACCTCGGCGTCGTGTCGGGCTTCTGCGACCGGATCCTCATCATGTACGCCGGGCGCGTCGTCGAGTCCGGCCCGACCGACGAGATCGTGGCCCGCCCGACCCACCCCTACACGCGGGCGCTGCTGGAGTCCATCCCGCGGCTGCGCGGCCCGCTGCCCCGGCGGCTGCCCACGATTCCCGGCGCCCCGCCGTTCGGCGACGTGCCGGCCGGGTCGTGCGCGTTCGCCGACCGCTGCCCGCGCGTGCAGGACCTGTGCCGCACCACGGATCCCGCCCTGCGGCCGACCGGCCCGGGCGTCACCGCCGCGTGTCACTTTCCGCTGGAGGGTGAGCATGTCTGAACCCGCCGTGGACGTCCGCGACCTGACCGTCGCCTATCGCAAGCGGGGAACCGGCTGGCGCCCGGAGCACCTGCTCGCGGTCGACGCCGTCAGCTTCGCCATCGCACCGGGGCGCACCCTCGGCCTGGCCGGGGAGTCCGGCTCCGGCAAGAGCAGCGTCGCCCGGGCCCTCATGCGGGTCGTCGAGCCGAGCGCCGGCTCGGTGCGCATCGGCGGCCAGGAGGTCACCAAGCTGCGCGGCACCGCGCTGCGCCGGTTCCGCCGGCACATGCAGATGGTGTTCCAGGACCCCTACGACTCGCTCAACCCGCGGCTCACCGTCGGCGAGAACGTCGCCGAGGCCCTGACCGCCGCGGGCGTCGCCCGCCCCGACCACACCGCCCGCGTCCGCGAGCTGTTCGGGCGGGTCGGGCTGCCGTCCGGGTTCACCGGCCGCTACCCGCACCAGCTCTCCGGCGGTCAGCGGCAGCGGGTCTCCATCGCCCGCGCGCTCGCGGTCGGCCCGCAGGTGCTGGTCTGCGACGAGGCGGTGTCGGCCCTGGACGTCTCGGTCCGGGCCCAGATCCTCAACCTGCTCAAGGACCTGCAGGAGGCCGACGGGCTGGCCTACCTGTTCATCTCGCACGACATGTCGACGCTGCGGTTCATGGCCGACGACATCGCGATCATGCGGGGCGGCCGGATCGTGGAGACCGGCGCGAGCGAGGCCGTCTTCGCCGATCCGTCGCACGAGTACACCCGCGCGCTGATCGCCGCGATCCCCGAGCCCGGCTCCGGAAGGAGGCAACGCCGTGACCGTACCCGTTGAAGTCGGCACCGAGGTCGCCGCGCCCGGGTTCTGGCGGCGGGCCCGGCGCAGCCTGCGCCACGACTGGCCGGCGCTGGTCTCGATCACGCTGCTCGTCCTGCTCGCCCTGGCCGCGATCCTGGCGCCGCTGCTGGCCCCGCACCCGCCGCTGGCCACCTACCCGGAGGGGCTCGAGGTCACCGGCGCGCCGGTCGGCCCCGGCGGCGGCTTCCCGCTCGGCGCCGACCCCAACGGCCGCGACGTGCTGTCCCGGCTGCTCTACGGCGCCCGGGTCTCGCTCGTCATCGGCATCCTCGCCAATGGCCTCGCGACCGTCCTCGGTGTGCTCGTCGGGCTGATCGCCGGCTACCTCGGCGGCTGGGCCGAGACCGTGCTCATGCGGATCACCGACGTCGTGATGTCGTTCCCGATCCTGCTGTTCTGCATCGCGCTGATCTCGGTGACGGGCCCCAGCGCCCGCAACGTCGTCGTGGTCATCGCGCTCATCTACTGGACCGCGCTGGCCCGCATCATCCGCAGCCTCGTGCTGTCGCTCAAGGAACGCGAGTTCGTCGTGGCCGCGCGGACCCTGGGCCTGTCGCACTGGAGGATCATGCGCAAGCACCTCTTCCCGCACCTCGTGCCGACGATCATCGTCTACGCCACCCTCGGCGTGGCCTCGTCGATCCTCATCGAGGCGTCGCTGTCGTTCCTCGGCGTCGGCGTGCCCGTGCCCGACCCCTCCTGGGGCCAGATGATCGAGCAGGGCAAGGAGTACTTCCAGATCGCGCCCTGGCTGCTCTTCGCCCCCGGCGTGTGCCTGCTGCTGACCGTCCTGTCGTTCAACCTCGCCGGCGACTGGCTGCGCGACCTGCTCGACCCGACCGCACCGGAGCGTCGCTGACATGAGTGGTTCGAAGCGAAGCGGAGAGGCCGCTCATCAATGTTGCGGCGTGGGGCTCAGGCCGGCGCCGGAGCCTGCGGAGGTGCCGGCATGAGCCGCTTCCTGCTGCGCCGCCTGCCCCAGGCGATCGTCGTGCTCTTCGGCGTCGTCACCCTGGCCTTCTTCATGACCCACGTGGTGCCCGGCGACCCGGCCCGGCTCATCGCCGGCCCCAACGCCAGCCCCGCCACCGTCGCCTCCATCCACGCCCAGCTCGGCCTGGACCGCGGCCTCGGCTACCAGTACTGGACGTATCTGCGCCAGGTGCTGCACGGCGACCTCGGCGTCAGCTACGCCCTGCAGGGCACGTCCGTCGGCGACGCCATCTGGCGGGCGCTGCCGGTCAGCGCGGCCGTGGCCCTGCTCGGCGTGCTGTTCGAGGTGCTGCTCGGCGTCCCCGCCGGGATCGTGGCCGCCTACCGGCCCAAGGGCCTGCTGGACCGCGCGGTGACGCTCGCGTCGCTGGTCGGGCTGTCCGCCCCGCCGTTCTGGCTCGGGCTGCTGCTGCTCTACGCCCTCGCCTACAAGTCCAGCGTCTTCCCGCTGAGCGGGTACGAGTCGCCGTACCTCAACTACCTGATCCTGCCCGCCTTCACCCTCGGGCTCGGCGGCGCGGCCTGGTACGCCCGCCTCACCCGCACCAACATGCTGGAGGCGCTGCGCAGCCCCTACGTGCAGACGGCCCGGGCCAAGGGCATGCCGGAGCGGGTCGTGCTGCTGCGCCACTGCCTGCGCAACGTCCTCAGCCCGCTGCTGACCATGCTCGGCATGGACCTCGGCTACTTCCTCGGCGGCGTCGTCGTCATCGAGTCCGTCTTCGGCCTGCCGGGCATCGGCAAGCTCACCTTCGACGCCATCGGCACCCTCGACATCCCGATGATCACCGGCGCGGTCCTCTTCGCCGCGTTCTTCATCGTCGTCATGAACCTGCTCGTCGACCTCGCCTACGCCGCCATCGACCCCCGCGTCCGGCGCTAGTACAACCCCCTGGAAAGGACCACCCCATGAGCGACAAGCTCCGCGTCGCCGTCGTCGGCTCGGGCCGCTGGGCCCAGCGCGCGCACATCCCCGGCTGGCAGCGCGACCCGCGCGCCGAGGTCGTCGCGATCGCCGACACCGACCCGGCGACCGTGGCCGAGGCCGGCGAGAGGTTCGGCGTGGCCAAGCGCGTCACCGACTACCGCGAGCTGCTCGACGACCCGGGCATCGACGTGATCGACGTGGCCACCGCCAACCGGGCCCACTTCGAGATCTCCGCCGCGGCGCTGGACGCCGGCAAGCACGTGCTGTGCGAGAAGCCGGTGCACCACGACTACCGCCAGACCCGGGCGCTGTCGGAGCTGGCCCGCGCCAAGGGGCTCAAGACCAAGCTGGGCTTCACGTTCCGCTACGCGCCGGCGATCCAGTACGCCAAGCACCTCATCGACACCGGCTTCGTCGGGCAGCCGTACGTCTTCAACGGCTACGAGCAGAACAGCCAGTGGATCGACCCGGCCACCCCGATGCGCCAGGTCGACCCCGACGCCGACCCGGCCGTCATCGCCACCTCGTCGATCGAGGGCTACGGCGCCCCGATCATCGACATCATGCACTGGTGGGCCGGCACCGACCTGCAGTCGGTCGTCGGCACCATGCGCAACTTCGTGCCCGAGCGCATGGTCCGCGACACCGGCCTCATGCAGCGGCTCAACATCGACGACGGCGACATGTGGATCGCCGAGTTCGGGGGCGGGCTGCTCGCCTCGATCCAGTCCTCGTACGTGACCGTCGGCAACTTCCCCGGCATCGAGGCGCGCATCTACGGCTCCGAGGGCGCCATCATCGTGCGGCTGGTCGAGGAGTTCGGCATCTGCCAGACCATCAAGACCGCGACCCGGCACGAGGTCGAGTTCGTCGAGCGGGAGATCCCGCAGGAGTTCTTCCCCGAGGGCGGGCACTCCCGCGAGGACTGGGACTTCCTGTTCTACTCGAACCTCTGCGCCGACTTCACCACCGAGATCCTCTCCGGCGGCCCGCGCAACCAGGGCGACTTCGGCCAGGGCGCGCTCGTGCAGGAGACCATCAACGCGTTCGAGCGCTCCTTCCGCACCCGCTCCTGGGTGAACCTGCCGCTGACTGAGGACGCGGCATGAGCTGGGGTTCCCTCGGCGACGACGCCGTCGCCGCCCGCGTGCTCGACTCGGCCCTGGCCGCCGTGTCCGGCCGCGTCCAGTTCGCCGACGCCCGCCTCATCGAGGCCGAGGAGCTGCGGTCGTACGTCCAGAAGGGCTCCGACCCCGACGAGCGGATCGAGCAGAACATCGGCATCGGGGTCCGCGTGCTCGTGGACGGGCAGTGGGGGTTCGCCGCCCGTCCCCTCGCCGAGGAGTCCGACGCGGCCGCGGCCGCGGCCCAGGCCCACCGGGTCGCCGTCGCCCTGGCCGGCAGCGGCAAGCCGACCGACCTGCCGCCGCGGGAGCCGGCCGGCGGCCGCTACGAGACCGTCGTCGAGCAGGACCCGTTCGCGGTCTCGTCCGCCCAGCGCCAGGAGCTCCTCGCCGCCTGGCTGGCCGCCGCGACGGCGCCCGCCGAGGTGGCCGCGGCCCAGGCCGGGATCAACGCCAAGCGGCAGCACCGGCACTACGCCGACACCGAGGGCTCCCGCCAGCACCAGCACTTCACCGAGACCGGCGCGATGCTCATGGTCACCGCGAGCGGCCACGGCGACGTGCAGCGGCGCAGCTACCCGAACTCGTTCCACGGCAACACCGCGGCGGGCGGGTGGGAGTACCTCGCCTCGCTGCGCATGCTCGACAACGCCGCCCGGGTCGGGGAGGAGGCCGTCGCCCTGCTCACCGCGCCGGTCGCCCCCGCCGGGCACGCCGACGTCGTCATCGGCGCCCAGCAGGTCTCGCTGCAGATCCACGAGTCGTGCGGGCACGCGCTCGAGCTCGACCGGATGCTCGGCGACGAGGCCAACTACGCCGGCACCTCGTTCATCAAGCCGGGCGACGTGGGCTCGCTGCGGTACGGCTCCCCGGCCGTCACCATCACGTCCGACCCGACGGTGCCGGGCACCCGCGGCAGCTTCGCCTTCGACGACGAGGGCACCCCGGCCCGGGCCAGCCACCTGATCGAGGCCGGCATCGTGCGCAACACGCTGTCGAACCGCGACTCGGCCGCCCGCGCCGGGCTCGCCCTCACCGGCGCCGCCCGCTCCGACGGCTGGGCCTACCTGCCGGTCTGCTTCGCCACCCACGTGTTCCTGCAGCCCGGCGACGGCGGCAGCCTCGACGAGCTGCTGGCGCGCATGGGCGACGGCTACTACATCGACGACAACCGCAGCTGGTCGATCGACAACCAGCGGCTCAACTTCCAGTTCGGCACCGAGGTCGCCTACGAGGTCAAGGGCGGGCGGCGTGGCCGGCTGCTGAAGAACTTCTCCTACGGCGGCGTCACCCCGCGGTTCTGGGGCTCGGTCGAGGCGGTGGCCGGCCCGTCGGAGTTCCGCGCGTTCGGCTACCCGTGCGGCAAGGGCGAGCCGAAGCAGTGGGGCTTCCTCAGCCACGGCGCCGCGCCGATGCTCGTGCGCAACCTGCAGATCGGAGTGGCGTGATGACCGCGATCGTCGACCCGGACCGGCTCCTGGCCGCGCTGGAAACAGCATCCCGCGGCGCCGATGCCGACGCCGTGGAGATCGCGCTGCTGGGCAAGGCGGGGGAGTACACCCGCTTCGCCGGCGGCCGCGTGCACCAGCCGCAGGACATCACCGAGACGCAGTTCACGGTCCGGGCCCTGGTGGACGGGCACGCCGCGCGCGCCGCGACCGGGGTGCTCGGCGGCCTCGAGACCGCCGTGGCCCGCGCCGCCGAGCTGGCCCGCGCCATCGCCGAGAGCGCCGGGCGGCCGGGTGTCGCGACCGTCGCCGAGCCCGCCGAGGCCCCGAAGCTGCAGCTGTGGCACGAGGACACCGCCGCGTTCGACGCCGGGGCGCGGGCCGGTCTGGCCGCGTTCACGATGGGCGAGGCGGAGCGGGCCGGCGGGCACGCGGCCGGGATGTTCGGCCGGGCCGTCACCCAGCTCGCCGTCGTCAACAGCGCCGGCGTCGCCCACCACACCCTCGCCACCGAGGCGATCGGGAGCCTGACCGCCACCGTCGAGGAGGGCACCTCGCACTGGATCGACCTGCACCGCTCGGCCGCCGCCCTGGCCGCCGAGGAGTCGGTGCGGCGCACGGTCCGCGAGGCGGTCGCCGGGCGCGGCCGGGGCCCGCTGCCCGACGGGCACCACACCGTCGTGCTCGGCCCGCAGGCCGCCGGTGAGCTGCTGGGCTTCCTGGAGGCGTTCGGCTTCTCCGGCGAGCTGGCCGCGGCCGGGGTCGGGCTCGTCGCGAACCGGGCCGGGGAGAAGGTGGCGTCCGCGCTGGTGACCGTCGCCGACGACGCCACCGCGCCCTACGGGCTGCCGATCGGCTTCGACCTGGAGGGCACCCCGAAGTCGCGGGTGCCGCTGCTGACCGGCGGGGTCGTCGGCGCCGCCGTCACCGACCTGGCCAGCGCGCGGGCGCTCGGCTCGGCCCCGACCGGGCACGCGCACGTGGCCCGCGAGGAGCCGCCGAGCCCGGTCGCCGCGAACATCGTGCTGAGCCCGGGCGAGCACACCGACGAGGAGCTGATCGCCGGCGTCGAGCGCGGCGTGTACGTGCAGCGCTTCTGGTACACCCGGCTCGTCGACCGGGTGGCGGGCACGATCACCGGGGTCAGCCGCGACGGCTGCTTCCTGATCGAGAACGGGCGCCTCGCCGCGCCCGTCGCCGGGGCCCGGTTCACCCACTCGGTCCTCGACCTGCTCGCGACCGTCGACGGCGTCGGCCGTACCGTGCGATCGCAACCGGTCATGAACGTGTGGAACGGTGCCGTGAGCGCACCGGCGCTGCGCGGCCACGGGTTCCGCTTCGGAGCGGCCAAGTGAGCGGCGTCCGGACGAACCGCGAGCGGCTCGTCACGCAGATCCTCGCCGGGGAGGTCTGGCCGGCCCTCGCCGACCGGCACGGCTACCGCGTCGACGCCGACGGCACCCCGTTCCTGCTGCCCGGCATGGGCGGGGTCACCCTGGGCGCGCACGTCGGCGACCCCGCGACCGGCTACGCCGCCGACCACCTGGAGCCGGGCCTGTCGGTGCGGGCCGCCGACCCCGGCGCCAACATGGCCCTGCAGTTCCTCTCCTGCGTCGGCAACACGGTCACGGTGCGCAGCGGCCCGGCGGCCGGGGCCACGGGACGGGTGATCGGGCAGCACGCCTACGTCCTGGTCGACATGCCGGAGGCGGCGCTGGAACAGGTCAGCTCCGGCGACCGGGTCAGCGTCGCCGCCACCGGCCAGGGCCTGAAGCTCGCCGACCACCCGGCGATCGTGGCCAAGAACCTCGACCCGGCCCTGCTCGACGCCCTGCCGATCGCCACCCGCGCCGACGGGCGGCTCGAGGTCGGGGTCGCCGCCCGGGTGCCCGCCGCCGCGGTCGGGGCCGGCGCCGGCATGGTGTCGGAGTTCGCCAACACCGATCTGATGGGCGCCTACGCCGGGCAGGGCGAGGACCTCTCGCTGGGGCTGGAGTCGCTGCGCATCGGCGACCTCGTCGTGCTGGCCGACCAGGACCACCGCTTCGGGCGCGGGTTCCGGCCGGGGTACCTCACCATCGGCGTCATCAGCACGGGCCACTGCCGCCTCTTCGGCCACGGCCCCGGGCCCAGCACCATCCTCAGCGGGCCCGCGGAGGCGTTCGCGATCGTCGACGACGCGGACGCGAACCTTTCACTGTTGGGAGTTTGACTGTGAGCACGGTCGCCATGAACCTGACGGGGGCGGTGGAGACCCCGACGATGGGGTCCTCGCCCTACCTCGTCGACGCCGACGGCGCCCCGTACGTGCCGATCGGCTCCTCGGGCGTGGTGCTCGGGGTCCGCCTCGGCGACGGGGTCTTCGACCACGACGCCGACCACGCGGCCCCGGGCGTCACCCTCGAGCACCGCGACCAGGCCGCCCGGCACGCGCTGACCGCGTTCGCGTGCCTGGGCAACGAGGCCGTCGTGCGCACCGGCGCCGCCGCCGGCGCCCGCGGGACGGTGCTCGGCAAGCGCGGCGAGGAGGGCCGGGTCATCGTGCTCTTCCCCGACGAGGTCCTGGCGCAGCTGCTGCCCGGGGACGCCGTCGCGGTGCGCGCCCACGGGCAGGGCGCGACGCTGCCGGGGCTCACGGTGCTCAACACCGACCCGCGGATGCTGCCCCGGCTCGCGCTCCCGCTCGGCGTGCGCGGGATCGTCCCCTCGTCCGTCGTCGGCAACGGCATCGGCCGCCCGGCCCAGATGTGGGACCTCGACCTGCAGGAGGTGCCGCCCGGGCTGCGGCTCGGCGACTTCGTGGCCGTGGACGACCTCGACGTGCGCCACAACGCCGGCTACCGGCGGGGCTGGCGCACGGTGGGCGTGATCGTGCACGGCGGCAGCCCGCTGCCCGGCCACGGCCCCGGCCTGATGCCGCTGCTCTGCGGCCCGGCGGCGGATCTGCCCGTGCACGCCGACGGCGACCAGCACCTCGGCCTGCGGGCCGACGACCTAGACTTCCGGCCATGACCGACCCCGGATCGTTCCTGCACCGGTCGCTGCCCGAGGCGGTGTACCTGGTCCTGCGGCGCAAGATCCTCAACAACGAGTACGCCGCCGGGCAGCGCCTCGTCGAGGCCCCGCTGGCCGAGGAGCTCGGGGTCAGCCGCTCGACCGTCCGCGAGGCGCTGCGCCAGCTCAGCGTCGACGGCCTCGTGGACATCTCGCCGCGGCGGCACAGCGTCGTGACGCGGATGTCCTACGAGGACATTCGCGACGCCTGCTATGCCCGCTTCGTCCTGGAGGCCGGCGCGGTGCGCTGCATCACCGGCAACCGGGACGACGTCCTCGGCCGCATGCAGCAGGTGGTGGACAGGATGGCGGACACCGCCGCCGACGGCGACGTCGCCACCATGATCGACCTCGACACCGAGTTCCACGGCTGCATCATCGACGCCGCGGGCAAGCAGCGCCTCGCCGTGCTGTGGCGCACCCTGGACGCCCAGATGGGCGCCCTCATGCGCTCGTCGATCGACCGGCAGCACATCGGCCTGGACGAGGCCGTGCGCCGCCACCAGTACGTGATCGACGTGTTCCGGGTCGGCTCGGGCGACGAGATCGTGGCGATGCTGGAGGACCACTACCTCGGCGCCGTGGACAGCATGGCCGAGGCGGGCGTCCTGGAGGGGAAGGCCACCGGCACCTAGGCCGCCGCGCGGTCGCCCGACGCGCGGCGGCGCAGCGCAGTCTGCTGCATCTGCGGCGGGTTGTAGGCCATGTCGAGGCGGCCCACGTCGGTGCCGGGCGCGACGACGGCGTCGATCTCGTCCAGGATCGCGTCGTCGAGGGCGACCTCGGCCCCGGCGAGCAGGTCGTCGAGCTGCTCCATGGTGCGCGGGCCGATGATGGCCGAGGTGACGCCGGGGTGGGCGACGGCGAAGGCCATGGCGAGGTGGGTCAGCGACAGCCCGGCCCGCTCGGCGAGCGGGACGAGCCGCTCGACGGCGTCGAGGCGGCGCTCGTCGCGGTAGTGCTGGAACGGCAGGTTGCTGCGGTGGGTGCCGGCCTGCTGTCCCTTGCGGAACCGGCCGGTGAGCATGCCCTGGGCCAGGGGGCTCCAGACCAGCGTGCCCATGCCGTAGCGCTGGGCGACGGGCAGGATCTCGCGCTCGATGCCGCGGTCGAGGATGGAGTACGGCGGCTGCTCGGTGCGGTACCGCTCCAGCCCCCGCCGCTCGGCCGCCCACTGCGCCTCGACGATCGCGGAGGCCGGGAACGTCGACGAGCCGATCGCCCGGACCTTGCCGCTGCGCACGAGGTCGGTGAGCGCGGACAGCGTCTCCTCGATGTCGACGGTCGGGTCGAGGCGGTGCACCTGGTAGAGGTCGATGTAGTCGGTCCGCAGCCGCCGCAGCGAGTGCTCGACCTCGGCCATGATCCAGCGGCGCGAGGTGCCGCGCCGGTTCGGGTCGTCGCCCATGGCCCCGTTGACCTTCGTGGCGAGCACGACGTCCTCGCGCCGGCCCCGCAGCGCCTTGCCCACGATCTGCTCGGACTCGCCGCGGGAGTACACGTCCGCGGTGTCGATGAAGTTGATGCCCGCGTCCAGCGCCCTGTGGATGATCCGGATCGAGTCCTCGTGGTCGGGGTTGCCGATGGCGCCGAACATCATGGCGCCCAGGCAGTAGGGGCTGACCTGGATGCCGGTGCGGCCGAGCGTGCGGTAGCGCATGCTGCGCCTCCTTGCGTACGATGAGCAAAGCGGAACGCTTTATCAGTTACTACGATACGGAACGTCTTCTCACTTATGCAACCGACACCCGGCAAGCGCGTGCGCGCCGACGCCCAGCGCAACTTCGACGCGCTGGTCGAGGCGGCCCGCGAGGTCTTCAAGTCCTCCGGCGTCGACGCCCCGGTGCGCGAGATCGCGACCCGGGCCGGGGTCGGCCTGGCCACCTTCTACCGCCACTTCCCGGAGCGCTCCGACCTGGTGACGGCGGTCTTCCGGCACGAGGTCGACGCGTGCGCCGACACCGCGGCCGTGCTCGCCGCCGAGCACCCGCCGCTTCCGGCCCTCGTGCGGTGGCTGCACCGCTACACCGGGTTCGTGAGCGCGAAGCGCGGCCTCTACGCGGCCCTGCACTCCGGCGACCCGGCGTTCGAGCCGCTGCCGCTGTACTTCCGCGAGCGCTTCGAGCCGGCCCTCACCGGGCTGCTGGCCGCCGCGGCCGAGGCGGGCGAGATCCGGGCCGACGCCGAGCCCATGCACATCCTGCACGCCATCTCGCGCCTGTGCACCGGCGTGCACCCGGACGCCGACCGGTACATGGTCGACCTGCTTATCGACGGCCTGCGCTTCGGGGCCGGGTCCAGGGACTGACGAACTCGCGCACGATCCGGTTCCAGGTGCGCCAGTGCCGCAGCATCGCGTGACCCCCGCCGGGGACCGGGACGAACCGGGCGCCGTGCGCGACCACGAACCGGCGCGACGCCGCCGGGTCGGTGATCCGGTCGCGGTCGCCGTGCGCGACGAGCAGCGGCAAATCCGCCGGCACGGGCAGGTCCTGGTCGGGCGGCTCGATCCAGGGCGCGAGCGCGCAGACGCCGCCGACGCCCGGCTCGGTCGCCGCGTGCAGGGCCACCCGGCCGCCCATCGAGTGCCCGACCAGGACCACCGGCACCCCCGGGTGACGCCGGGCGGCCTCGGCCAGGGCCCAGCGGGCGTCGGCGACCGGGTGCCGCTCGGGCTCGTTCCAGCCCCGCAGCCGGTACCGCAGCCGCCACACGGCCACGCCCGGCCCCGCCACCGCCCGGCCGAACGGGAGCATCCGCAGGTAGGCGACCCCGTAGCGCCGGGCCGCGGCCGTGCTGTCCGCGTTGCCCCCGGGCAGGAGCAGGACCAGCACGCGGGGTTCGGCGGCGCCGCGGACGCTCAGGTGGGGCTCGCTGCTCATGCCGCTGATTCGACACCATGCGACCCCCGGCCGGGCAGGACTCGGGTCACATCCCCATCCGGCGGGTGGCGGGGCGGAGCCGGCTCCTTCCCCTACCTCCCGGATAGAGTTTGCCGCTGTGCAAGGGGTCCGCGTTTGCCGTACAGTTCGGCCGACCCCCGCTCGGTGAAAGGACCGCCGCCATGCCGAACGCCGACCGCGCCGCGACCATCCTCCTCGTCGAGGACGATCCGGGCGACGAGCTCATGGCGCGCGAGGCCTTCGAGGACGACGCGCTCTCCAGCGACCTGCACGTGGCGCGGGACGGGCAGGAGGCGCTCGACTTCCTCTACCGGCGCGGCCGCCACGCATCGGCGCCGCGCCCCGACTTCATCCTGCTCGACCTGAACCTGCCCCGCGTGGACGGCCGGCAGGTGCTGCGGCAGGTCAAGTCGGACGCGGCGGTGGCGAGCATCCCCGTGGTGGTGCTGACGACCTCGAGCGCGGTCGAGGACGTGGTCGCCTGCTACGGTTCGCACTCGAACGCGTACATCACGAAGCCGTCCGGCTACGACGAGTTCGTGGACGTGGTGCGCCAGATCAACCAGTTCTGGATGGACACCGCGCGCCTGCCGTCCTGACGGCCTCAGCTCTCGATGGTCAGGATCGCGTCGAGGCCGGTCAGGGCGAAGACGCGGGAGAGGGTCGTGTTCGGGGCGCGGACCACGAAGCGGCGGCCCTCGCGCCCCGCGTGCTTGTGCGCGCGGACCAGGGCCGCCACGCCGGAGGAGTCGCAGTAGGCCAGGCCGCTCAGGTCGGCGACCAGGGTGGCCGCGCCCGACTCGAACGCGCCGGTCACGGCCTCGCCGAAGCGCTCGATCGAGGTGTAGTCGAGGGCACCCGCCACCGACAGCACGACACCGTCGGGCCCCGTGCCGGCCGTGATCGTCAGCCCCGAACCGGAACGCCTGTCACCATTCATGAGGAGGGCAGCGTAACCCGGGCCGGGGCGTCCCGCAGCTTGGGCGGTTGCGTGCCGGTTTGTGCCCCCGAATCCCCGGGAACGCCGGTCAGTCCGTCAGCCCCAGACCCCGACGGCCGGTGGCGTTGAGCTGCTGCGGCGAAAAGCGGTCCGGCCAGGCGCGCTCGTAGTGCTCCTCGGGGAAGTCGCCCGGGCTGGAGCCGGTCGCGAAGGCGTCGCGGACGCTCGCCGCGTAGCGCTCGTTGCGGCCGCACCAGGGGGCCGCGGGGATGTACATGACGTTGCCCCAGCCGCGCTGGTGCCGCACCGGCGCCACGCTGTGGATCATGTCGCAGTGCCACCACACCGAGTCGCCGGCCCGGACGTCGGGGATGCCGGCCTGGGCGCGCAGGAGCAGCGCGTGCCAGCGCTCGGACGCCGGGAACACCTGGTTGACGGTGACCCCGCACATGTCGTCCTCGGGGACGTCGCCGAGCACGGGGCGCAGCATGAGGTACGCCATCGCCGCTGGGATCGGCACCGTGTGCAGCACGCCCTGGTCGTGGTCCATGTCGGACAGCGCCGTCCAGCCCTGGAACGTGCGGAAGGCCGAGCACATCGTCGAGCCCGGGTACTGCGGGCCGTCCGTGCGGTAGGCCGCGTCCCACGGGTCGTACCGCTCGACGCTGCCGTCGAAGAGGTGCCGGAACGCGCGCTGGTACGCCTCGGTCATCCACAGGTCGAGCGTGCCCGGGTCGAGGTGCGTGCCGAGCCCGCCCGAGTCCGCGCCCTCGGGCCGCCGCCGGATCCGGTCGGGGTAGAGCGAGTCGCGGTCGGGGTCGAACCAGACCTGCCCCTCCGAGTCGTACTTCCACTGCCGGTTGAGCAGCGCCTGCACGGTCGCCATCCGCTCGCTCTGCCGCGCCTCCATCTGCGCCGGCGACCAGTAGATCGGGTAGATCTCGGGCCGCGACCCGACGGTGCCGAAGAAGTCGTCCCCGGGCCCGCGGTAGTGCTCGAAGAACGCGTTGCGCTCGACGTACTCGACGATGCCGCGGTCCCACCCGAGTGCCTGCTCCCGCTCGAAGTGCCCCCGCACGACGAGGCACCCGCGCCGCTTGAGCAGGTCGAGCTGCTCCGGCGGCACGGTGCCGGCGGCGATGTCCGCGTAGTCGATCACGGGCCACACCTGCTCGCCGTTCTTGAGCGCGGCCTCGATCTGCTCGACCTCGGCCTCGATGCGCCGCTCGAGGACGGCGAACACCTCCTCGACCGTGCGCCCGGAGGCCGCGATGCGGGCGCGGATGGCCCGCTTGATCTCGCGGATCGCGCCCGGCAGGTCGGCCGGGGTCTCCTCCCAGTGCGGCAGCGCGGGTGCGGACACGGCGGGCTCCTTCTAGTCAGGTCTCCTTATTTGTAAAGCCGACGGTACGCGCCCCGCGGCGTTCTAGGCAAGGCTCCTGCCTAGCATTGGCACATGGACCCCGCGCCGTCGTCGTCACCGTCCCTGGACCTGGTGCGCTCGCTGACCGACGAGCGGGTGCTGCGGGCCCTCATGCGGCACCGGCGGCTGACGCGGGCCGAGCTGGCCGCCGAGACGGGCATCTCGAAGCCCACGGCGGGGGAGAGCGTGCGCCGGCTGGAGGAGCGCGGCCTCGTCGCCGACACCGGCGAGCGCACCCTCGGCGGCCGGGGCCGGGGCCGGGTCGGCTCCTACTACGCCCTGTCGCCCGCGGCCGGCGCGGCGCTCGCGGTCGCGATCGCCCCGTCGGGCATCACGGGGGAGCTGCTCGACGCCTACGGCGAGACGATCGCCCGGACCTCGCACCCGCTCGGCCGCCCGGCGTCCCCGTCCTCGGTCGCCGCCGCGCTGGCGGCCGCCGCCTCCTCGCTGGGCGCCGCTTCACCGCCGGGCGCCCCTTCACTGCCGGGCGCCCCTTCGCCGCCGGGCGCTGCCTCATCGCCGGGTGGGGCCCGCCCGCGCCTGGCCGTCGTCAGCGCGGCCGACCCCGTCGACCGGGCGAGCGGCCGGCTCGTGCACCTGCCGGACTCGCCCTTCCTGGTGGGCGAGCTGGACCCGGTGGGGGTGCTCGCCGGGCACGTCGCCGGCCCCGTGACGGTCGACAACGACGTGAACTGGGCCGCGCGGGCCGAGCGGGCGCACGCCGGGGACGACTTCGCGTACCTGTACCTGGGTGAGGGCCTGGGCTGCGCGACCGTCGGCGGCGGCGCGGTGACCCGCGGCCGCGGCGGGCTGGCGGGGGAGATCGCGCACCTGCTCACCGCCGGCCCCGGCGGCCGCGCGGTGCCGTTCATCGAGGTGTTCGGCGCGATGGGGGTGCGCCGGCCCGGCTCCACCGCGATCGACCCCGACGCCCTGCTGGCCGCGATCGCGGCTCGTGCGTCCGACCGTCTCCTGGTGGCCCGGGCGGTCGCGGGGGGTGGTGGCCGCGATCGTCGCCCTGGCCGATCCCGGCCTGATCGTGCTGGGCGGCCCGTGGGGCCCGGCCGTGCTCGGCCCGGTGCGGGAGGCGGTGGGCGGGCTGCCGCGCACGGTCCCGGTGGAGGCGGCCGTGCTGCGGCGGGAGCCCGCCCTGGCCGGGGCCCGCCAGGACGCCCTGGACCGCCTGCGCGGCGCCATCGTCGCCGACGCGGCCGGCTAGCTCAGGACAGGAGCAGGTCCTCGAGGCTCGACAGCAGCGTGCGGGCCGAGTACGGCTTCGTCAGGTAGGCGTCGGCGCCCGCCATGCGGCCCTCGGTCTCGAAGTTCACCTGGGTGCGGGCGGTGAGCATGATGATCGGCACCGCCATCGTCGTGGAGAGCATGCGCAGCGTGCGGCACACCTCGACGCCCGACATGCCGGGCATGGACACGTCCAGCACGACGGCGTCCGGCGGGCGCCGCTGGATCAGGGCGATCGCCGACGGCCCGTCCGCCGCGGTCGCGACCTCGTAGCCGCCGCTGCGCAGCTGCGTGGCCATGAGCTCGCGCAGGTCCTCGTCGTCGTCGACCGCCACGACATATCCGTTGTGCCCGCCGGCCGGCTCGAACATGCCGTACCCCCTCGTGAGACGTCCCTGCCCGCGATCCTCCGCCGGCCGGGGAGCACGGGGCGCCCGTGCGGGGTGCAAGGCGGTTGCAGAAGCCTCCCGGCCTCAAGCCTCGGGCAGGGCCTCGCGCTCGGCCTGGGCGACGAGCTCCAGGGAGTCCTCGGGGCCGAGGCGCCGCTCGCACAGGTAGCCCAGCATCGACCACGTCGCGTCGGAGACGTCCTGCTCCGAGTACGGCTCCAGCAGCCCCTCCTCGCCGAGCTGGGTGCGCAGCAGGGCCTCGCCCACCGCGGGGTCGACCTCCACGTCCTGCGCCATCGTGGCCACGAACTCCGCCACCGAGTCGCGCGGCGTGTCCTCGTCGAAGAGGCTGCGCACGGCGAGGCGGATCGCGGCCCGCAGCACCGGCGCGTCGTGCTCGTCCGGCGGCTGCTCCGCCGCCCGCGCCGCCGCGTCCTCGTCGCCGGCCAGCAGCGCGACGAACACGGCCCCCACGCGGGACCGTGGCGTGTATCCGTCCTCCTGCTCACTCCCCATGCGACCGAGCGTAGCCAAACAATGCCGCCGCCGAGGACCGCGCCGATCGCCCCCGGCCGTGGGCAGCGTCACCCTGGAGGGGATCGGGCGGGCGGCTTGAACAAAGATGCACAAGGGGTGCAGGATGTGTGCCATGTGGGTGTTCGGGGTCGATCGGCAGCAGTTCGGCGTCACCACCGTCGAGGAGGTCGCCGCGCCCCGGGCCGGGGACGGGGAGGCCGTGCTGCGCGTCGACCGGGTCGGGGTCACCGCGAACAACGTGACCTACGCGGTGCTCGGCGACGCCATGCGCTACTGGGAGTTCTTCCCGCCCGCCGCGTTCGGGCTGCCGCCGCGGTGGGGCCTGGTGCCGCTGTGGGGTTTCGCCGAGGTGGTCGAGTCGGGTGTACCGCACGTGCACCCCGGATCGCGCGTCTACGGCTACCTCCCGCCCGCCGGGCACCTCGTCGTGCGGCCGGGCCGGATCGACGAGACCGGGTTCCGGGACACCAGCGAGCACCGGGCGGAGCTCCCCTCGCCGTACAACGCCTACCGGCTCACCACCGGCGACGCCGCCTACCGGGCCGATCGCGAGGACCTGCTGGTGCTCTTCCGGCCGCTGTTCTTCACCTCGTTCATGCTCGCCGACCAGGTGCTCGACCACGACGCCTACGGGGCCGAGCGCGTCGTGCTGTCCTCGGCCTCGAGCAAGACGGCGTACGCGGCCGCCTTCGAGCTGCGCGGGCGCGGCCCCCGCGTCGCGGGGCTCACCTCGCCCGGGAACGTCGCGTTCACCGAGGCGCTCGGCTGCTACGACGAGGTGCTGTCCTACGACGAGGTCGGGGCGCTGCCGGCCGTACCGACGGCGTATCTGGACCTGTCCGGCGCGGCGGCGACGCGGGAGGCGCTGCGGGCGCACCTCGGCGAGCGGCTCGTGCGCGACATCGCGGTCGGGCTCACCACCCAGTCCCCGAACGCGCTCGCGGCCGGCGAGGTGTTCTTCGCCCCGGCCCGGATGCGCAAGCGCTCCGCCGACTGGGGCCGCGAGGGGCTCGACGCGCGCTTCGCCGAGGCCTGGGAGCGCTTCGCCGCCGCGGCCGCGGGCTGGGTCGACGTCCGGACGGGGCACGGGCCGGAGGCGCTGCGGGAGGCCTGGCTCGAGGTCGCCGCCGGGCGCACGCCGCCCCGGGCCGGGCACGTCATCCGGGCGTGAGCGGCATGACGTACTGGATGAAGCCCCGATGCTCGGCCACCCGGTCGTAGAGCCGCCGCGCGGTCGCGTTGTCCTCGCGGGTGTGCCAGTAGACGCGCTCGCACCCGCGTTCGCGTGACACCTCGGCGACGGCGGCGATGAGCGCCCGGGCGGCACCGCGGCCCCGCACCTCGGCCGCGGTGAAGAGGTCCTGCAGGTAGCAGGCGTCGCCGGAGGTCGTGCTGGGGTGGAACAGGAAGTGCGTGAGCCCGACGGCGCGCCCGTCGAGCCGCGCCACCAGCGCGTGGACTCGGTCGCCGCGCCGGAAGTCGGCCCAGGCCCGCTCGTAGCGCTCGTCGGGCCAGGTGCGGCCGTAGAACGCGTTGTACCCGGCGAAGAGCTCCTGCCACGCGGCCCGGTCGCCGTCGCCGAGCCTGCCAACCTCGATCATGGTGACACCCTAAGCCGCCGCGGTCGCGGCACGGGGCTAGCGGATCGAGGTCCAGCGGACCACGGCCTCGGTGCGGCTGCGCACCTGCAGCTTGGCGAAGACGTGGTTCAGGTGGTTTTTCACGGTCTTCTCGGTCAGCCGCAGGCGGTGCGCGATCGAGGCGTTGGACAGGCCCTCGCAGAGCAGGTGCATCACGTCCTCCTCGCGCTCGGTCAGGCCGAAGTGGCGGCGGGCCGCGGCGCGGCGCTCGGTCTGCTGGTGCCGGCTGCGCTCGCGGGCCTGCTGGTCGCGGACCATCGACGCGGCGACGGAGGCGGCGACCGGCGACAGCCAGCCGCGGCCGCCGGCGACCTCACGGACCGCGCGCTGCAGCTCGGCCGGGTCGAACTCGCCGTGCACGAGATAGCCCCGGGCGCCCTGGTGCAGCATGCCCGCGATGAGCTCGGCGTCGTCGTCGCTGGTGAGCACGAGGACGCTGCTGTACTGCGCGATCGTGGCGATGACCGACAGCCCGTCCGCGATCGGCATGCGGTGGTCGAGCAGCGTGACGGTCGGCCGCAGGCGCCGGGCCGCGGCGATCCCCTCGCGCCCGTTGGCCGCCTCGCCGAGCACCCGCACCCCGTCGCCGCCGTCGAGGATGCCCCGCAGCGCGCCGCGCACGATCGGGTTGTCGTCCACGATCAGCACGCCGATGTGGGGCGCGCCCGGCCACGTCACGCGGCACCGACCGGGGCGCCGAGGGCGACGCGGACGGTGATCGTGGTGCCGGCCCCGGGCGCCGAGTCCACGTGCAGGTCGCCGCCGGCGTTGCGGGCCCGCTCGGTCATGCCCACGATGCCGAAGTGCCCGGCGCTCTGCAGGCGGCTGAGGTCCCGCGGCACGGCGAAGCCCTGGCCGTCGTCGGAGATCTCCAGGAGCACCCCGCGCCGGGTCGGGGCCAGCCGGACGACCACCCGGCGGGCGAGGGCGTGGTTCGCGATGTTCGCGAGGGCCTCGCGCAGGATGCGGCTGAGCTCGTACGACACCGGAATCGGCGGATCGACGGGCTCCAGGATGGTGCGCACCGGCACCCCGGCGGCCGCGCTCCAGGCGTCGCACAGCTCGCGCACGCTGGTGGCGAAGTCGCGGTCGGGCACGTCCAGGCGCATCTCCTCGAGCAGCTCGCGGGCCTGCCGGGCGGCGGCGGTCGCGCCCGCGGCGACGGTGCCGGCGAGCTGCTCGGCCAGGGCCGGCTGGCGGCGCAGCGAGGTGGGCAGCGCGAGGGCGGCCAGGGACACGCCCCGCAGCGTCTTGCTCACCGAGTCGTGCAGCTCGCGGGCGAGGCGGGCCCGCTCGGACGCGGCCGCGGAGCGCTGGGCGGCGTCGACGAGGCTGCGCGACAGCTCCAGGTAGCGGGCCAGCGCCGAGGTCAGCACCGACGTGCCCAGGCCCGCGAGCGCGCCGGCGACCGGCAGGGCGACGACGAACGCGGCCATCTCGGCGGGCGGGTCGAGGCGGTGCAGCACGCGGCCGATGACGGCGAAGCCCAGCGCCCCGTGCAGGATCCACACCGGCACCGCCCGCAGCCCGAGCAGCACCCCGGCCAGGGCGCCGGCGCCGGCGGCGAAGCAGAAGTACGCGATGCCGCCCCGGCTCAGGGCCAGCACGGCGAGCACGAGGACCGCGTCGGCGGCGACGGCGGTGACCGGCAGCGCGGCGAGGCGGGGCCAGCGGGCGAGCAGGCCGAGCTGGACGCCCGTGCCCACGGCCACCAGCGCCAGCACCTCGACCAGCCGCCACCGGTCGCTCACCAGGAGCAACCCGGCCGCGGCCGCGATCACCGTCGCGAGCGCGCGGCCGACGAGCACGGCCCGGGCCAGCGCCGCCGCGGCCACCGCACGGTCGGTGTTCACCACGGCAGGGACGCTACTGGGCGCCTGCCCGCGCGCGCAGCGGGGGCTCGGGATTTGCGCCGCAGTTAAGCGAAACCTAAGTCAGGCGATCACGATCTCGTCGAGGTCGGGCGCCGGTGACTCGTCGTTGAACAGCGTCAGCCGGACCTCCCCGGCGGGCAGGTTCGCCGTGAACCGGAACGACTGCGGGACCGTCCAGTCCGGGCCGGTCACCGGGAACACGCGCGGGGCGGCGGTGCCGATGCGGACCTTCAGCGTCCGGTTCCCGTCGGCCTCGTAGTACACGGTCACGGTCCGGGTGCCCGCGCTCGGCAGCGTGACGCGCACGACGAGGGTGCATTCGGCGCACATGTACCGCACCCGCTTCCCGCCCCGGCAGGTGCCGCACGCGGTCGCGGAGGCGCCGCCGGTGAGCGTGTTCGCGGGGTCCTCGGCCTGGATGCTGATCGGCGCGAACCCCGGCGGCGGCGAGGCGCTCAGGCCGAGACCCAGGCCGGGACTCGGGCTCGCGCTCGGGCTCAGGCCGGGCTGGAACGCGCTGGCGACCGTCTGCGGCGTCCGGCTCGGCCGGGGCTCGGCCCGGTCGTGGTCCGGGGCGATCAGCGGCGGGACCGCGACGGCCGCGCCCGCGATGCCGACGGCCACGGCCGTGACGCCGATCCACTGCCGCGGTCGGCGCGTCGGCAAGCCGCCGTCAGTCACGCGTGCTCCTCGTCCCTCCGGCGACCCGCGCCCGACAATACGCCACGGCGCCGCCGCCCCCTGCGGGACGACGGCGCCGGGTCTTACCGGTGGGGTGTACTTTCCGGTGGAGTGTTACGGCAGAACGTAGTTGTTGTTCAGGACGTACGGCGCGGGCTGCTGGTCGTCGCGCCCGTCGTGGCCCTGGGCGTCGCACTGCCGGGCCGCCACGATGCACCCGTCGATCATCGCCTTGAGGGTCCGGTCGTCCCACGCGTTGACGAAGTCGTAGTGGAACGTCGGGCCGGCGCCGCTGGCGAAGTGCACCTTCGACATGTCCCCGTTGACCGGCCAGGCCATCTTGAACTCGAGCTTCGGCACCGCGACCGGGTGGTCGTCGGGGCAGACCACGCCCGCGGCCGAGTGCGTGTCGATCGGGTAGGCCATGTGCGACTGGTGGTCCGGCGAGTCCAGGTGCAGCCCGTCCCAGCAGCTCGGGGCCTGGTAGCGGATGTTGAGCTTCACGCTGCGGTCCGTCGGGCAGCTCAGCGGGATGTTCTTGTTCTCGTAGCTGTCGCCGCACTCGAAGCCCTTCTCGGTCGCGGCGAGGAACTTGTCGGCGTCGGTGTTCTTGGCGTTGCCCACGACGAAGCGCAGGCCCTTCGGGAACGGCCGGATGGTGCGGTAGTCCTGCACGCCGGTCTTGTAGTAGATGGTCTGCAGGCCCTCGGGGTTGACCGCGACGTCACCGTTGTAGAGCGTCGGCATCCAGTACGCGGACAGGTCGCCCTTGGCCTTGCAGGTGGTCGAGCCCGCGACGAGCGAGTCGACGGTCGTGTTCGCGTTCGTCGTGGTGTTGCCCATGAAGGTGTGCATGTGCGACGCGCCCGCGAGCCCGGGGAACACGATCGGGTCGTCCTGCAGGTTGCCGCGGCTGACCGAGCAGTTCGCCTGGAACTCGTGGAAGCCGCCCTTGTTCGGCGGCACCTCGTGCGACGGCTTCACGTTCGTGACGGGGTTCGGCGCCATGATCCAGCCGGCCTGGGCGGTCGCGGTGGACGTCGGCGTGGCGCCGCCGGTCGGGACCGGCCCGGCGCTGGACGGGCCGCCGGTGACCGGGCCGACCGTCGCGGTGGCCGGGGCGCCGGAGGTGCCGAAGACCTGGAGCTCCCACAGCGAGAAGCCGTAGCCCGAGGAGCGCGCGGTGCCGTAGAGCCGGACGTAGCGGCCCATGCCGTTGACCGTCAGCGTCTCCTTGCCGCCCTTCGACGTCGTCGTGGAGTACACCGTGAGCCAGCCGGTGCCGTCGGAGGACGTCTGGATCTGGTAGGCGGTGCCGTAGGCGCGCTCCCACTGCAGCACGACCTTGCCGATCGCGGTGGGGGCGCCGAGGTCGACCTGCAGCCACTGCGGATCGCTGAAGGCGCTGGACCACCGGGTGCCGGTGTCGCCGTCGACGGCGGCCGAGGCGGGGTAGGCGCGCCCCTCGCTGGAGGAGGCGGTCGCCGGCTTGCCCTGGGACACGGGCGTGGCGTCGGCGCTGGCGGAGCGCAGCGGCCCGGTGGCGAACCAGCCGAGCAGGCCGACGAGCGCCACCGCGATGCCGGCCAGCACGAACAGCCGCGATCGGGGCTGGTGCCGGAGGGACAGGGTCATCGATTCTCCCGTGGGGGTTGGATCACCACTTGCGTCAGGAACGCTAGTGATCGCCGCCCCCGCGATCCTGGGCCCAAAGGCCCAGACCGGGTCCCAATCGACGGGCTCCCGCGCGCAGCGTCCTCGGCCTCCGCCGGCCGGGGTCAGGTGTCGGGGTCAGGTGTCCAAGGGCTGCCAGAGGCCCGCGGCCACGCCGAAGGCGCCCGCCGACAGCACGGCGAGCGTGGTGTCGTGGGCCATGAGGCTGGCCGGGAGCGCGCAGCCGGCCGAGAGCAGCGCGCCGGTCGCGAGGCGGGTGCGCCAGCGGCGCACCGGGCGCAGGGCGGTCAGCGCCCGCGCCAGCTCCGGGTCCTCGCCGGACAGCGACTGCTCCAGCTGCCGCAGCCGCCAGTGATCATCGGACACCCCGTGATTCTCGGGGCGAAGTACGACGAACGTGCGGAGACGGTATGACGAACACGCGACGGGGGCCCGGGCGAACCCGGACCCCGTCGGTGCACGTGCTGCTAGCCGAGGTACTTCTCCCACGGGCCGGTGATCGCGAGCGTGATGCCCGGCGCCTGGATGTTCACGAACAGGATCTTGCCGTCCGGCGAGAACGTCGGGCCGGTGAACTCCGAGTAGGTCGGGGAGCCGTTCGAGGTGCCGTTGCTGAGCATGTTGCGGGCGATCGCGTAGGTCGGGCCGCCCGGGATCGAGCTCAGCACGTGCGAGGCCTTCACGCCGTCCTCGGCCAGCACCAGCGAGCCCCACGGGGTCACGGTGACGTTGTCCGGGCCGTCGAAGACCATGTCGGCGTACTTCGGGTTCGGGCCCTCACCCTCCGACTCCGGGTTGTGCGGGAAGTACGTCACCAGCGTGATGGTCTCGTCGCTGTAGTCGTAGAACCACACCATGCCGTCGTGCTTGGTCGCGCCGGCCGGCAGGTCGTTGGCGCCGAAGGCGAAGCTGTTGACGATGTAGCAGCCCTTGTTCGTGCTCCACACGCCCTCGAACTTCTTGCCCCGGGTGACCTGGCCGTCGGCGAACTGGGTGCGGACGGTCTTCGTGCGCGCGTCGCGGTCGGGGACCTCGACCCAGCTCACCTTGAACGGGCGGCCCAGCTGCGCCGAGGTGAGGAACGCGACGTCGGGCAGGATGCTGCCGTCGTCGAGGCGGATCTGCATCGCCTCGAGCTTGCCGGCGTCGTCGGCGAGCGTGGTGGCCAGGCCCGCGTGCAGGCGGGCGCCGCGCGGGGCGCTCCAGCGGTAGAACAGGCCGTTGGGGCCGGAGGCGTCCTCGGAGAGGTACACGTGCTTGAGGTTCGGCTCGACCGCGAGGGCCTCGTGCTCGAAGCGGCCGAACGCCTTGATCGGCTTCGGCAGCTGGTGCTTCGAGTCGCTGGTCAGCACCTCGAAGACGTAGCCGTGGTCCTTCTCGTAGGTGCCCGTCTGGCCCGCCGCCGACCACGTGGCGCCGGCGTTGATGAAGGTCTCCTCGCAGGTCAGCCAGGTGCCCCACGGCGTGACGCCGCCGGCGCAGTTGCGCACGGTGCCGGAGATGCCGACCCACTCCGCCCGCTTGCGGCCGTTGCGGTCGGTGGTGATGACCGTGCAGCCGCTGGCGTTCTTCGCGCCCGGGTCGTAGACGGTGCCCTCGATGTGCGGCACGCCGTAGGCGGACATGTACGGCGTCATCTCGTGGTTCTGGATGATGGTCAGGCCGTTGCGGTCCGCGCCCACGACCCCGGTGCCGTCGTGGTAGGCGGGCGTCTTGCCCTGGCCGAAGGACATGTCGGTCTCACCCTCACGGGTGACGATCGCGTATGAGAAGCCCGCGGGCAGCGCCAGGATGCCCTTCGGGTCGTCCTGCAGCGGCGGGAAGGGGCGGCCATTGCCGTTCGGCCGGCCCCCGTCGTTGCCGCCGTTGTGGGCGGCGGCGGGCTCGGCCAGGGTCGGGAGCGCACCCGCAACGGTCAGCCCGACACCCGCGGCGGCCGTGCCGGACAGCACTTGACGACGAGAAATGGTCATGAGGGCACTCTGCTACGCCACAGCCGAATGCAGATGCGTGAGTGTGTGAGTGGCGGGTGGACGGGCGATGAACGGCCCGTGAATCCGCTGCTAGGTAAGGCTAACCAACCCTGAGGTGGACGGTCACGACATCGCCGACGTCGATGCCCTCGCTGCGGCGCACGGCCGCCCGCAGGGGGACAATGTACCCGCCGTCCTTGGCGAACATCGACGTGGTCCACTGCGAGCCGCCGACGCGGACCGCGACCGGGATCATGCCCCAGCCGTAGCTCACCATCCGCGCCAGATCGGCGATCGCCGCGCACTCGGCGGCGGGCACGGTCACGAAGTGGTGCGGGGCGGGGCCGCGCCAGAACCACACCTCGCCGTCGAACGCGATGTCCATGACTCCAGTTCTACCGCCTCGCCATCGGTCCCGGTCGTTTTGCGCGGCCGATCGAACCTTCGGCGGTCCGCGTCCGTAGTCGCCGGTAGATGGCCGACTCCCGGGCGGTGGTGGACGAATGACGGCTTCGCGCTACGACGTGCCGGTGACCGCGGTGCCGGTCACCTCGGTTATCGGGGCGGAGCGGGGCTGGGACGGCTGGGGCGACGGTCCGGTGCCGCCGCCCCGCCCGCCCGAGTGGAACCGCCCGTCGCGCGCCTACGACCGGTGGCCCGATCCCGGCTGGGGCCCTCCGCCCGAGCCGCGGCGGGCGCTGCGGCGCGGGGGAGCGGTGCTGCGGTGGGCCGTCGGGGTCGTCATGCTCGTCGGGCTCGCCGCGCTGGTCAGCGTCGCCGGGCTGGTGGCCACGCTGGAGGCGCGCTCGGACAGCCCCCGGCCGCGCCCCACACCGACCGCCGCGCGGCCCGGCGCGGTGGTCCCGGCCCCGCCCGGCGACGCGCTGTCCGCCACCCCGGAGGCGTCGCCGGCCACCTCGGCCCCGGCCGCGCCGCTGGACACGGCGACGATCGTGGCGACGGTCAACCGCAGCGTCGTGAACATCACCAGCACCCTCGGGCTGCGCAACGCCCGCGCGGCCGGGACCGGGGTCGTGATCGGCTCCACCGGGCTCGTGCTCACCAACAACCACGTCATCGCGGGCGCGACGGCGATCAGCGCCGTGACCGTCGCCAACGGCCGCTCGTTCGCCGCGACGGTCGTCGGCTACGACCGCACCCACGACATCGCCGTCATCCAGCTCGCCGGCGTCTCCGGCCTGACCCGCCTCGGCGTCGCCGACTCGGCCCGCGTCCAGGTCGGCGACGAGATCGTGGCGGTCGGCAACGCCGGCGGCAACGGCGGGGAGTCGGTCACCGGCTCGGTCACCGGCCTCAACCGCACCATCACCGCCCAGGACCCCGACGGCGGCGGCTCCCAGCGGCTGTCCGGCCTCATCCAGGTCGCGGCGGACATCAAGCCGGGCGACTCCGGCGGCCCGCTCGTCGACCGCAGCGGCCGGCTCATCGGCATCAACACGGCCGCGTCGACCGACACCGGCCAGGGCGTCGGGTTCGCCATCCCGAGCAACGCGGCCCTCGCCATCGCCCAGCGCATCACGAACGGCGAGTCGTCGGACACCGTCCACATCGGCCCGACCGCCCTGCTCGGCGTCACGGCGTCCGACGCCGGCGGCAAGGCGGGCGGCGCCGAGGTCTCGGGCGTCCTGGCCGGCAGCCCGGCCGAGCGCGCGGGCATCGGCGCGGGCGACGTGATCCGCACCGTGGACGACGAGGACGTGGCCGGCGCGTCGTCGCTGACCGCCCTCATCGACGCCCACCAGCCGGGCGACACCGTGCGGGTGACGTGGATGGACCGCGGCGGGCGCACCCACACGGCGAACATCCGCCTCGCGACCGGCCCGGCCGGCTAGGCCCTGTCCTGCGCCGTGGCGGGCGCACCCCGGCGGCACCGCGCCGGGAACCCGGGGGCTCCGGGCGCTGCCGAGCATCATGGCAACGCCATCCGCCGACCTCGGAGGTACGCCATGGGGATCGTCCGACCGTTCACCACCGGGATCGTCGCCGTCGCGGCGTTCCTGGCCCTGCTCCCCGCCTCGGCCGAGGCGGCCCCGCCCGGCAAGGGGCAGGTGCTGCAGTCCGCCGCGTGCAAGTTCCGCTCCCCGGCCTGCCGCTGGAACTGAACCCACAGAGCAACTCGTCGAACGGAGCAAGTCGTCAAGACTTTGTCATGAACCGGCGGTAGCGTCGTCGTACTCCGGGTCCACAATGGCCCGCGATGCCTGCCGCGAACCGGACTCACCTCGCCGGCGCGCTCCGTGTGCGGACCGCGCCGGGCGTGCGGGCCGGGCGGGTGCTGCAGCTGGCCTCCGTCCTGCCCGTGCTCGCCGTCACCGGCTGGCTGCTCGTGGCCGTCCCGCTGGCCGCGCTCGGCGCCTTCCACGCGTGGACGGTGCTGCCCGCGGCCGCGGCGGCCGCGGTGCTGCTCGTCCGGCTGGCCCGGCCCGCCCTGGCGGCCGCCCGGACCCGGCCCGCGCCGTGGTGGGCGGTCGCGTCGACGCTCGCGGTCGCCGCGGCGTTCGCGGCGCTGGCCATGGCCACGCACAGCGAGCAGGCGGTGCTGCACCGCGACGCGGGCACGTACGCGCAGATCGGCCTCTGGCTCAGCGGCCACCCCGGGCTCACCGCGCCGGTGCCGGCCGAGGCCTTCGGGGGCGCCGCCGACGAGGTCACCTTCGCTCATCCCGGGTTCTACGAGCAGGACGGGATGATCGTCCCGCAGTTCATGACCGGCTGGCCGACGCTGCTGGCCGCCGCGCACTGGGCCGGCGGCTGGACCGGCATGTTCGTGCTGCCCGGCCTCGTCGGCGGCCTCGCCGTCCTCGCCGTCGCCGGGCTCGCCGCGCGGATCGCCGGGCCGCGCTGGGCCCCCCTCGCCGCGCTGCTGCTCGCCGCCGCCTGGCCGATGCTGCGGGTGAGCCAGACCACCTACTCCGAGCCGCTGGCCGCGCTCATGCTCGCCGGCGGGCTGGCCCTGCTGCTGGACGCGTGGCAGAGCCGCCGGGCACCGCTGTTCGCCCTGGCCGGGCTGGTGCTGGGCGGGGGCGAGCTCGTCCGGCTCGACATGGCCGTCGACTTCGCGCTCGTGCTGCCCGCGATCGGGTGGTGGTGGGTGCGCCGGCAGCCGGGGGCCCTGGCCTTCGCGTCGGGGGCGCTGGTGGGCGGCGGGCTGGGGGTACCTCGACGCCCGGTACGTGACGTGGCCGTACGTCCAGGTGAACTGGTCCTCGGTCCGGCCGATGGCGCTGCTGCTGGTCGCGGCCGTCGTCGGGACCGTGGCCGGGGCGATCCTCCTGCGCCGCCGGCCGCTGCGGCTGAACCCCAGGCTCGCCGTCGCGCTGGTCGTGGCCGGCGGGATCGCCCTCGCCGCGCGGCCCTGGTACTGGACGGACCACTCGGTCACCGCCGCGTCGACGATGGACTACGTGGCCTCGCACCAGCGGCGGCTCGGGCTGCCCGTCGACGGCACCCGCGGGTACGCCGAGCAGAGCCTGTCCTGGGTCTCGTGGTACTTCGGCTGGCCCCTGCTCGTGCTGGCCTGGGGCGGGCTGATGGCGGCCGCCGCCGGCGTGGCCCGCGGGCGGCAGTGGCGGCTGCTGCCGATCCTGCTCGTCTACGCCGGTTCGGCCGCGGCGACGCTGCTGCGCCCGGCCATCACGCCGGACCACCCGTGGGCCGACCGGCGGCTCGTCGTCGAGGTGCTGCCGGCCGTCGTGCTGCTCGCCGTCGTCGCGCTCGCCGGGCTGGCCCGGATGCGGCTGCGGGTGCCGTGGATGGCGGCCCTGCTCGCGCTGGCGATCGGCCCCGCGCTGTGGGTGACGGTGCCGCTCGCGCCGCTGCGCACCGAGGTCGGCGAGCCGGAGGCCGCGGCGCGGCTGTGCCGGGCCCTGCGCCCGGACGACACGGTGATCATGATCGACACGCAGTGGGCCCCGACCGTGCGCAACCAGTGCGGGCTGCCGGTCGCGCAGCTGCCGGACCCGACCGTCGACCGGCTGCGGATGGTGGCCGCGGCGGTGCGGGCGGCCGGGCGCGACCCGGTGCTGATGTCCACGTCGACGTTGCCGCTGCTGCCGTACGGCCTGCCCCTCGAACGCGTCGTGTACCAGGACGAGCGCGAGGACCAGCATCAGCTCGCGCGGCGCCCCGACGGCACCGACCCGCGGCTGCTGGAGTGCTGGCTGGTCCGGGCGTAGGCGAGGCCGGCGAGCATCAGGTCGGCCGCGGTCATCACGGCCCGGGACAGCAGCGCGACGGCGGCCGCCGCCCCGCCGCCCGCCACGGTGGCGAGCAGCCCGACGAGCACCAGGTCCCGGGCGCCCGCGCCGGCCGGGGCGATGACGACCAGGAACCCCAGGCACCAGGCGAGCGCGAACCCGCCCACGCACACGACCAGGGCCGGGCCCGCGTGCTCGCCCAGGGGCCGCAGGGGCCGCAGCAGCAGCCACACGTGCGCGCCGAACAGCAGCCACGTCACGACGGCCCACCCGGCCGCGGCGAGCACCGCCCGGCCCGGCAGGGGCCGCTCGAGCGGGGGCCGGCGGGTCAGCCGCAGCGCGCGGGCGATGACGCGGTTGAGCACGGCCGGGTGCAGGGCGGCCGCGGCCACCGGGGCGGCGACGAGGAGCCAGCGCAGCCGGCCGTCGGATCCGGCGAGCGCGAGCGGGAGGGTCGCGGCCGCGGTGAGCAGGCCGGCGACGAGGGAGACGCCCATGGTGAGCAGGCCGGCCGCGGCGGTCCGCGAGCGGGGCACCCCGTGCGCCCGGGCGAGCTCCATCTGGGCGACGATCGGCCAGACGGAGCCCGGGAGGTACTTGCCGAGCTGCCCGGCGAAGAAGACCCTCGCGGCCGGGAGTGCCGGCAGCGGGGAGCCGAGCCCGTCCAGCACCGCCCGCCACGACTGGAGGGTGGCCAGCAGCCCGGCGACCGCGGCGCCCGCGCCGAGCCCGACGGCCGCGACCCCGACGTCCCGCGCGGCGGCGGCGACGGCGGCGCGGTGCGGCCAGATCGCGGCCGCGCACCCGGCGAGCGCCGCGGCGAGGAACCCCCAGCGCAGCCAGCGGCTGCCGAGGACCTGCCGCGCGAGTCGGAGCATCGGCCGAGCCTAACGGGTGGGCCGCGGCGGCCGGCGGCCGCTCACGCGTCCGGGCGCGAGCGCACGACGAGGTCGGCCAGCAGGGCCACGGAGGCGATGATGAGCCCGGTCAGGAACACCAGCACCGTGTTGGTGGCCAGGCGCACCGGGTGCACGACGACGTCGACGACGCTCTTGACCGTCCCGGCGCCGATGAGCACCAGGGCCGGCGGCATCAGGGCCTTGAGCGGGTTGAAGTACATCACCATGCGCAGCACCTGCAGCAGGTACCGGTAGGCGTCGCGCACGAACCGGAACTTCGATCGCCCGGCCCGCTTGCCGTAGTCGATCGGCACGTAGGCGACCCCGTGCCCGTTGGACAGGAACGCCAGCGTGATCGTGGTGACGCAGGAGAACCCGGGCGGGAGCAGCCGCAGGTAGGGCGCGGCGACCGAGCGGCGGAACGCGCGCAGCCCCGAGTTGAGGTCCGGGATGTCCTGCCCGGCCAGCCACTCGGCGATCTTGCGGATGGTCCACTTGGCCGGGATCCGCAGCAGCCGGTGGCTGCCCTGCTCGGAGGTGCGCGCCCCGACGACCTGGTCCACCGTGCCGTCCTCGCGCAGGCGCCGCACCAGCTCGGGGATGCGCTCGTTCGGGTACGTCAGATCCGCGTCGGTCCACACGACGATCTCGCCCCGGGCCATCCGCGACCCGAGCCGGCGCACCGTGCCCGCCCCGCCGTTGCGGCCCATCTGGACCACCTGCACCGCGGGCAGCACGGCCGCGGCCCGGCGCAGCTCGTCGAGGGTCGTGTCGGTCGAGGCGTCGTCGACGGCGAGCACCTCGTAGCGGTAGCCGGAGGCGTCGAGGGCCGCGCAGATGCGGTCGAGCTCCTGACGCACGTGCGCCGCCTCGTTGTAGCACGGCAGCACGACCGACACGTCCATCACGTGGTCTCCGGTGCGGGCACGGTCTCCGGCGCGGGCACCGGCAGGCCGCGCTTGCGCGCGATGCGCCGGCTCAGCGGCTCCAGCGAGCGGGCCAGGATCGGGCCGAGGACCGCGAGCACGAGCACGTACGCGGCGGCCAGCGGGCCGATGCTCTCGTTGAGCCCGGCGGAGACGGCAAGGCCCGCGATGACGATGTTGAACTCGCCGCGCGGGCTCAGCGCCACCCCGGCCCGGGCCCGGCCGAGCGGGCTGATCCCGGCCCGGCGCGCGGCCCACCAGCCGGTCGCGAACTTCGTGGCCACGCCCACGACCGCCAGCAGCACCGCGATGCCGAGCATCGGCGGCAGCGCGGCCGGGTCCGTGTGCAGGCCGAAGAAGACGAAGAACACCGCGGCGAACAGGTCCCGCAGCGGGCTGAGCAGCTCCCGGGCGGTGTGCGCGAGCGGGCCGGACAGCGCGATGCCGACGAGGAACGCGCCGACGGCGGCCGAGACCTGCAGCAGCTGGGCGACGCCGGCCACGAGCACGGTCAGGCCGAGCGCCTTGAGCAGCAGCACCTCCTCGTTGGGGGAGGCGACGAACATCTCGACGTACCGGCCGAACCTGAGCGCGATGACGAGGATGACGGTGATCGTCCCGGCCGCGATGGCCAGGGTCGTCAGGCCGGCCACGAGCCCGACCCCGGCCAGCAGGGCGGTCAGGATCGGCAGGTACACGGCCATCGTGAGGTCCTCGAAGACCAGCAGCGACAGCACGATCGGCACCTCGCGGTTACCGAGCCAGTTGAGGTCCTTGAGCACCTTGGCGGTGATGCCGGAGGAGGTCACGTACGTCACGCCGCCCAGCGCCACCGCGGCCACCGGCCCCCAGCCGAGGATGAGCGCGGTCGCGACGCCGGGCGCCGCGTTGAGCACGAGGTCCACGACACCGGCCAGGGCGTTGTGCCGCAGGGTGCCGACGAGCTCCGGCGCGGTGTACTCCAGGCCGAGCGTGAACAGCAGCAGGATGACGCCGATCTCGGCGCCGGTCGCGGTGAACTCCTCGCTCGTGGCCAGGGGCAGGATGCCACCCTGGCCGAACGCGAGCCCGGCGATGAGGTAGAGCGGGATGGGGGAGATCGCGAACTTCGCCGAGACGGCTCCGAGCAGCCCGAGGCCGAGGATGACCGCGCCGATCTCGATCAGGGCAGCAGCACCGTGCATGCGCGGTCAGCCGTTGGCGAGGATGTTGATGACAGCGTCCGTTCCGTCGGCCGTGCCGACGACCACGACGAGGTCACCAGGGTCGAACACGAAGTCGGGCCGCGGGCTGGCGAGGATCTGGCCCGCGCGGATCACGGCCACGATCGACGCGCCCGTGCGCGTGCGGGCCTGGGTGGCGCCGAGGGAGCGGCCGTCGTACGGCGAGCCCGCCGTGATCGGCACCTGGACCGTCTTGAGCCCGGTGACCTGCCGCTGCAGGTCGGCGAGGCGCTCGACGATGCGGGCGGTGCCGAGCAGTTCGGCCACGCCGTTGGCCTCGTCGGTGCTCAGCGCGAGGGTGGCCACCACGGTGTCGGGGTCCTCGCTGCTGTAGAGGACGACGTCGCGGCGGCCGGAGACGTGCGACAGGACCGCCGCGTGCTGGCCCTTGGCGGTCACGAACTCGTGCCGAAGGCCGATTCCGGGCAGGGCGGTGCGTTCGACGTCCATCGTGCGTGCTCCCAGCTGACTTGCCTGCTTGAGGAGGCGGGCGGGCAGCCGTGTCCGCTGCCCGCCCGCCGGTGCCGCAGCAACCCTGGCGAATCGATATGACCGTGGTCCCGCGGCGCTATGACAGTCTTGTGACGAACTGCCCCGAACCGTTCAGTGGCACTGGACGGTTGTCGTGGCACGGGATGGTTGTCAGGCGAAGTAGCGCAGCCAGACGTACCCCCAGGCGATGACGGTCGTCACGATCGTGGTGATGATGCCGTACCGCGTGAACTGCCAGAAGCTGATCGGCTCCCCGGATCGGGCGGCGATGCCCAGGACCACGACGTTGGCGCTGGCCGCGACCGCGGTGCCGTTGCCGCCGAAGTCCGCCCCGAGCGCGAACGCCCACCACAGCGACCGGCCCGTCTCCGGGTCCGGCGTGGTGGCCACGATGTCCTCGACGATCGGGGCCATCGTGGCGACGTAGGGGATGTTGTCGAAGAACGCGCCCAGGATCGCCGAGCCGAACAGCAGCCCCGTCGCGGCCGCGAAGTAGTCGTCGCCGACCTGGCCGGTCGCCCAGGTGCCGATGCGGTGGATGACGCCGGTCTCCACCAGGCCGCCGACCATGACGAACAGTCCCATGAAGAACACGAGCGTCGACCACTCGACCTCCTCGAGGTACTTCTCCGTCGACACCCGCGAGACGAGCACCATGAGGCCGGCGCCGAGCAGCGCGATGATCGCGGGCTCGACATGGATGACGGCGTGCAGCGCGAAGCCGGTCACGACCAGCGACAGCACCGCGAGGCAGCGCCACAGCAGCCGCCGGTCGGTGATCTCGGCCCGCGGGTCGAGCGCCATGATCTCGGCGACGCGCTCGGGGTGGTACTCGAAGCGCTTGCGGAACATTACCCACGCCAGCAGCACGAAGAGCGCGAACAGCACCGCCACGATCGGCGCCATGTGGATGACGAAGTCGTTGAACGTGAGCCCGGCCCGGCTGCCGATGATGATGTTCGGCGGGTCGCCGATGAGCGTCGCCGCGCCGCCGATGTTGGACGCGAGCGCCTCGGCGATGAGGTACGGCGCGGCGGGAATGCCCAGCTTGCGGCAGACCAGCACGGTCACCGGCGCCACGAGCATGATGGTGGTGACGTTGTCCAGGAACGGCGAGGCCACCGCGGTGATGACCATGAGCATCACGAGCAGCTTGTACGGCCGGCCGCGCGAGCGTTTCGCGGCCCAGATGGCCAGGAACTCGAACAGGCCGGTCTGCTTGATGACCCCGACGATGATCATCATGCCGAGCAGCAGGAAGATGACGTTCCAGTCGATGCCGGCGTGCTCGGAGAAGAAGACGTCCTGGCCGGGCACGAGCCCGAGCAGGGCCATGGCCCCGGCCGCGCCGAGCGCGACGGCCACGCGGTGCACTTTCTCGGTGGCGATGAGGGCGAAGGCCACGGTGAAGATGGCGATCGCCAGGACGGCACTCATATGGGCGTACCTCCTGAAGGCAAAACGGGTCTATGCCGTCGACCCGGACGGGCCACGGCTGATGCGTTTCGGTGTGCCTTCAGGAGCTGGGAGGACCCCGGCAGCCGGCGGGCTCGCCGGACCACCCGATGCTGAGCTTCGTCGTGGACTGTTCCGCGGGGCCGCCGGTGAAACGCGGTTGCGCCTCGCCCTCGGCCGCGACCGGCGTCGCGGACACCGCGTCGCGCACGTCGGCGGCGAGCATGGCGTGCGCGGGCGCGGCACGCTGCACCTGGAACGTGTCGCCGGGCACCGCGTGGTGCGCGAGGCTGAGCCCGAGCAGCAGCGCGCAGACCGCAAGGGCCAGTCCGGCCACGGCCGCGCGTGCTCGCATGCTCACCCCCTGCTAAAACGCCGAGAATACCAGGGGGTGTGAGTCCACTGTGGACGTCCGGCGGCCGGTCAGGCCGACGGCCGCGCCGCGGTCGCCGTGCAGTTGCGGCTGGTGCGGACCTGGTCCGGGGAGTGCTCGTCGCTGGTGATCCCGGAGGGCACCCCGTCGAACACGGCCTCCACCTTGTCCCCGTTGCCGCGGGTCCGCTTCGGGTCGAGCCGATCGTTGAGCTGCTCGTAGTGCAGGTGGTCGACGGTCGTGGACCCGGTGTGCCCGACGACCCCGATCGGCTGCCCGGGCGTGACGGCGTCGCCGGTGCGCACCCGCGGGACGGCTCCGAAGTGCCCGTACTCGGTGAACCAGCCGCCGCCGTGGTCGATGATCACGCCGTACCCGAGCCCGCCGCGGGTCCCGGACGCCCCCGCCGGGGCCGGCTTGCCGTCGCCGAGCGTCGCGCTCCACCCCGCCCAGGTCACGGTCCCGCCGGCCGAGGCGAGCACGGTCCGGCCGCCGGTCGACCCCGACGTGGCGAAGAAGTCGATGTCGAAGTCGTCGTGCCCCGGGTACGTCGTGAGCGTCCAGACCTCACCGCAGGGGAACGGCATCTGGAAGGCGGGCCGCGGCCCCGGCGGCGGGGGCGGTGCCGGCGGCTCCCCGGCCCGCTGCCGGATCGCGACGTACGACACCGCGACGCACCCGGCGATGACCGCGAGGGCCACGAGCCGGTACACGCCGCGCGGCGTCACCCGGCCCGTCCGTACCGCACCATGGCCCCAACTGTGCCACGGGCGCGCTGTGGTGATCCTGGCCACACGCAAGCCCCCGCGAGGGGGATTCGGACGCCCCGTGGGTACTCGGAAGACCTGTGGATGCCCCGCGGATGGCCCGGGACCAGCCAAATCGACACCTAACCGTCACGTGGCGGGCAGGCGGCGGACGGTAGGGTAGCAGTGCGGCAAGGGTGGGGCATCCGGGCAGAGCTGGGGGGCGTTGCAGGAGACCATGGAGCTTGATGGGCGGTATCGCCTGGACCGGGTGACCGGGACCGGGGGGACCGCGGAGATCTGGCATGGCGCCGACCGGCTGCTGCATCGGCCGGTCGCGGTTCGCATTCCGCATCTGAGCGCGGCCGACGTCACCGACCGGTTCCTCACCGGCGGGCGCATCGCCGCGCGGCTCGTGCACGCCAACATCGCCGCCGTCTATGACGTGGGCGTCGCCGACCTGCCGGAGCGGGGCTCCACGCCCTACGTCGTCATGGAGCTCGCCGAAGGGCCGTCGCTCGCCGTCCTGCTCGGCGAGGGGGCACTGTCGTGGCGGGAGGCCGCCCGGATCGGGGCCCAGGTCGCGGCCGCGCTCGCCCACGCGCACGGGCAGTGGGTCACGCACGGTGGCCTGACGGCCGCCAAGATCCTGCTCGGCGAGCTCGGGGCCAAGGTCGTCGGGTTCGCCGGGGACGGCGAGTTCGAGCCCGCCGCGGCCGCCGCCGACGTGCGGGCCCTCGGCGGGGTCCTCGCCGGCTGCGTCGGAGGCCAGGTCGGCGACGGCGCCCCGGCCGAGCTGTTCGAGCTGGTCGACCGCTGCCTGCGCGTCGACGCCGCCGAGCGGCCCTCCAGCGACGAGGTCGCGCTCATCCTCGCCGAGCTGTCCGGCACCACCGTCGACCTGCCGGCCTGGCTGAGCGAGGCGGCCGAGTCGCGCCGCACGGCGGTGCTGGCCAACCTGCGCCCCGACGCGCAGCACGCCGACCGCCGGTCCCGCGCCGCCCGCCTGAGCCGCTCCCTGCGCTCCGGGGGCTCCGCCCTGGCCGACCGCTTCGGCAACGCCGCCCGCGCCATGCGTTCGGAGCGCGCCGCCCGGGCCATGGGCCCGCAGCGCGCCGGCACCGCCGAGGACCTGATCCGCCCCGCCGGCGAACTCGCCTGGGCCACCGACCCCGGGCGCCCGGTCGCCGGCCGCCTCGACCTCGACCTCGCGCACACCAACGCCGACGACGCCATCGTCATCCGCACGGCCGTGGACCCCGCGCACCCGGCCCCCGCCGAGGACCAGACCTATCCGGTCCGACCGGCCGTCCGCCGCCCGGACTTCGTGCGCTCGGCCGCCGACCGCTCCGACCTCGCCCGGCTGGTCGCGGAGCGGTCCGGGTCTGACCGTCAGCCCCGCCACGCGGCCGGCGAGGAGACCCGCCCCCTGTCCGTCGCGCCCCGGCCGCCGGTCGGCGCGCGGGCCGCGCGGAGCGGGGCCGGAGCCGCGATCCTGGCGCGGACCGGGCTGGCCGGCGACGGCGGGCTCAACGGGAGCCTCCGGGCGTTCGGGGAGTGGATGCACGAGCAGGCCGGGCGGTTCCGGTCGCGGCGCTGGGCGCTGCGCACCGGGGCGGTGACCGCCGGGGTCGTGGTCGTGCTCGCCGGTGCGGTCGGGGCCCTCGGGTCCTCCGGGACCGGGATGGTGCCGTGGCTCGGGCGGTCGCCCGAGGTCGTCGCGGTGCCGCCGGTCGACCTGCCGCCGACCGGCCAGGACGTCGCGCCACCGGCCACCGCCGCGCCCACCGCGAATGCGCCCCGGCCCACGCCCACCACCGCGACGACGGGCAAGAACCGGCCGGTCACCAGCACGACCGGGGCCGTGAATCCGGCCCCGCCCCCGCCGTCGGTGCCGCCGGTCGAGAGCTCGGCGTCGCCGAGCGCCTCGGCCTCGCCGTCCGCGTCCGCCTCGCCCACGGTGTCGGTCTCGCCGAGCGGGACGCCGGAGCCGACCGGCTCGGCCGAGCCGAGCGCGTCGAGCCCGGGCGATCTGGTCAGCGCCCCGCCGGCCGGGGCCGACCCGAACGCGGCCTCGGGGCCGCCGCCCGGGTTCGTGGAGACGTCCGGCTGAGGCCTGCCGCATCGCCCGGGGCCGGGCCCGCACTCAGGGAACGTCCAGGTTGGGCCCGTATGCTCGGCCGTTGAGGGGAGTACCTCGCAAGGTCGTTCCGGTCAGTACGAGCCGCCGATGCGGTTCCCGGGCGGCCACCCGCCGGGCGGGTGAGGGAGACCTCGAACGTGTGACGCTGCGTTCGAGGAGACCCGCATGCCCGCCGAGTCCATCGCGTCCCCCCAGCTCTGGGCGGCGACCATCGCCGTCCTGCTCGGACTGCTCACCCTCGACTTCATCCTGACCCGCAAGCCCCACGACGTGCCGATGCGCGAGGCCGTGGCCTGGTCCGTGTTCTACCTCGCGCTCCCGGCCGTCTTCGGCGTCTACGTGTGGCTCGCCCACGGCAGCGAGCCCGGCGTCGAGTTCTTCACCGGCTACGTGGTCGAGAAGTCGCTCTCCGTCGACAATCTGTTCGTCTTCATGCTGCTGCTCGGCGCGTTCGCGGTACCGGCGAAACTGACCCAGCGCGTCCTGCTCTACGGCATCGTCGGCGCGCTCGTGCTGCGGGGCGTGTTCATCGCCGCCGGGGCCGCGCTGCTCAGCGCGGGGACGTGGGCGTTCCTGCTGTTCGGGGTCGTGCTCATCGTGACCGCGGCCAAGGTCCTGCGCGACGCGCTGCGGCACGACGAGCACACGGTCGACCCGGGGAACATGCGCGCCACGCGGCTGCTGCGCCGGCTCATGCCGGTCACGGACGAGTACCACGGCGCCCGGCTCACCATCCGCCAGGCCGGGCGGCGCGCGCTCACCCCGATGGCCCTGGTCGTGGCCGCGGTGTTCCTGACCGACGTGGTGTTCGCGGTCGACTCGGTGCCGGCGGTGTACGGCGTGACCAGCGACCCGTACCTCGTCTTCGCCACCAACGCGTTCGCCCTGCTCGGCCTCCGGGCGCTGTACTTCGTGCTGCGCAACGCCCTGTCGAAGCTGCGCCACCTCAACCACGGCCTCGCGATCATCCTCGCGTTCATCGGCGCCAAGCTCGTGCTGCACTGGGCGCACACGGTGTGGTCGTGGGTGCCGGACGTGCCGACCCCGCTCTCGCTGGTCGTGATCATCGCGACCCTGGGCGCGGTGACCGCGACGAGCATCATGGCCAACCGCCGGGAGGCGCTCGCCCGCGCACGGCCATGACCGTCGCGCGAAGCGCCGCGCGGGCAGGGACGGGCACCCGCGCGGCGATATTGACCGGCGCCGAGACGCCCCAGGCGGTAAGAACGGATGCGGGTGCACGAACGGGTGCGCCGGGAAAGGGTCGGCGAGCTCAGCCCGCAGTCCGGACGCTGGGACGGCCTGTCCGACGAGGCGAGCGGCACGGACGGGCCGATGCGGTACGTCGTGTGCCGTGGCGAACACGGCGTGACCGACGGCATCGCGCAGTACCGGCTGCCCTGGTCGAACCGCGTCGAGCACGCCGGTACGCTCGTGGTCGAGGCCCTCGAGGCGGCCACGCCGGAGGCCTACCGGGCCCTGTGGGCGCTGCTCACCGACTTCGACCTGACCCGCACGGTGGTGGCCCCGAGCCGTCCGGCCGACGAGCCGCTGCGCTGGATGCTGGCCAACCCGCGGGCCATGCGCGTCACCCGCCAGTCCGACTGCCTCTGGCTGCGCATCCTCGACCTGCCCGCCGCGATCGAGGCGCGCGCCTACGAGGCCGCCGCGGCCCTGACGGTCGAGGTCGAGCCCGACCCGATGTGCCCGGGCAACGCCGGCACCTGGCGCCTGGAGCTCTCGCCGGACGGGGCTTCCTGCTGGCGTACCGGCGGCCGGCCCGACCTCACCCTGCAGATCCAGGCGCTCGGGTCGCTGTACCTGGGCGGGATGTCCGCGGCGCTGCTCACCGCGGCCGGGCGCATCCGGGAGCACCGGGCGGGCGCGGCGGCCGAGCTCGGGCGGGCCTTGCGCACCGATCCGGAGCCGTTCAACGCGTTCGCGTTCTAACGGCACGAATCCGGGAGGGGCCGGGTGCGCACCGGCGGTACCGTCGCCGCATGGACGACCTCGACACCTTCGATCCCTATGCGGGGGCCGCCGACTACGACGGCGCCGACCTGCTCGACGACGACCTCGCGCCCGAGGACCCGTCGGCGTCGGCCTAGGAGCGTTCGTCCGGGCGATGTGGGCCGCCCGCCGGGAGCTGGAGACCGAGCCCGGCGGGCGGCCGCCCCCCTCGGTGCCGGGCAACGTCGTCGCGCCTGCACAGCCAACCGTCCGGCGGCGTCCGGCGTCCAGCACTCCGGACGGGTCCGGACGGCTCAGCAGGGCTGGGTGAAGGGCGCCGCCGGCACGTACTGCTCCCACTCCGCCCGGCTGATCGCGGCCCCCGCCCCCGAGCAGATGCCGGCGCCCGCGCGCCGCGGGTCGGTGTCCCACCGGCGGGTCGTGCCGTCGTCGCCACCCGCGGCCAGGGTGTGCCCGTCGGGGCTGAACGCGACCACGTAGTACGCGTCGTCGGTGCGGCCCAGCGTGGCCAGGGCCGCGGGGCGGGACGGCTCGCGCACGTCCCAGAGCCACACGGTGCCGTCGGTCGACGCGGCGGCGAGGCGGTCGCCGCCGGGGGCGAACGCGACCCAGTCCACGTAGCTCGCGGGGCCGGTGAGGCGGCGGGGGAGCGGTACCGGATGCGCGGGGTCGGCGAGGGTCCACAGCTGGATGCTCTTGTCGGCGCTGCCGGCCGCGAGCAGGCGCCCGTCGGGGCTGAAGGCGGCGCTGTACGCGTAGCCGGTGAACCCGCCGAGCGTGGTGAGCAGCCGGGGCCGGGCCGGGTCGGCGACGTCGAACAGGCGCACGCCGCCGTCGGTGTCGGTCGCGGCCAGCAGCGGGCGGCCCGGGTCGAAGGCGACGGAGAGCACGATCGCCTTGGAGCCCGGGATTGTGGCGAGCGGGCGAGCGCCGGGCACGTCCCAGAGGTACACGTTCCCGTCGTCGCCGGCCGCGGCCAGCACGGTGCCGCCGGGGCCGAACGCGAGCGACTCGACGAGGTCCTTCCCGGCGCTCAGGGGCGCCCCGGCGCGGCTCGGGCGGGACGGGTCCGCGACGTTCCACAGGTCGATCTCGCCGGTGCGGGTGGCGGCGGCGAGCAGGCGTCCGCCGGGCGCGTAGGCGGCGGTGCCCGCGTACCCGCCGGCGCCGGGCGGGCGGCTCAGCGGCGCGGTCCACAGGACCGGGCCGGCCGGGTCGGTGAGGTGCCAGAGCCGGACGGTCTGGTCCCTGCCCGCGACCGCGAGGGTGGTGCCGTCGGGGCTGTAGGCGGTGGCGAACACCCCGCCGGACGGGCCGGTGAGCAGCGGCCCGGGCAGCGTCCAGGTGCGGACGTACCCGTCGGTGCTCGCGCTGGCCAGCCCGTGCCCGTCGGGGGTGAGGGCGACGGCGGTGACCGGGGCGGGGTGCGGCAGGCGCTGCCGGCGGCGGCCGGTGGCGACCTCGAACACGGTGACGCTCTTGTCGCTGGAGCCGGCCAGGAGCGTCTCGCCGCCGGGCGCGAACGCGAGCGCGTTGACCCAGCTCGCCGGGCCGGTGATGGGCGGGCCGTGCGCGGCCGCGCGGGCGGGGTCGGCGACGTCCCAGAGCCGGACGGTGGCGTCGCCGCTGCCGCTGGCCAGGAGCCGGCCGTCGGGGCTGAACGCGACGGCGAGGACCTTGCCGGTGTGCCCGGGCAGGGCGGCGAGGTGGGCGGGGGCGGCCGGGCCGGCGACGCTCCACAGGTGCACGAGCCGGTCGGCGGTGCCGGCGGCGAGGGTCCGCCCGTCGGGGCTGTAGGCGAGGGACTGCACGACGTCGGCCGCCTCGGGCAGGGGCGGCGCGGGCAGGACCCCGGCCGCACCGACCTGCCAGCGGTGCACGGCGTGATCGGCGCCGCCCGCGGCCAGGGTGTGCCCGTCGGGGCTGAAGGCCAGGGCGTAGACGGTGCCGGCGGGCCCGTCGAGCGGCGGCAGGGCCTGCGGGTGCGCCAGGTCGTCGAGGCGCCACACGAAGACCTTCCCCTCCGCGCCGGCCGCGGCCAGCAGGTTCCCGTCGGGGCTGGCGGCGACCGCGTACAGGGCCTCGGCCGGGCCGGGCAGGGGCGCGCCGGCGAGGACGGGCGTGGCCGAGGTCCGCCAGAGCCGGACCGTGTGGTCGGCCCCGGCCGCCGCGAGCAGCCCGCGCCCGGGCAGCAGCACGACCGCCTGGGCCGCGCGGTCGAACGGGCCGAGCCGGGCCGGGGTGGGCGTGGCGGTCGCGTCGAGCAGGGCGGAGCGCGCCTCGAGCGTCGGGGCGGTGCGGTAGGCGGCCAGCGCCACCTGCCCGGCCAGGGTGGGGTCGCGCTCGCGCAGCCAGTCGGCGCGCCCGGCGATCATCCGCGAGAGGGCCTCGTTGCGCTGGTCGACGGCCGAGTGCCGCTGCTGGAACGCGTACCCGGCCAGCAGCAGCGTGCTGAGCGCGAGCGCGGACAGGGCGGCGATCGTGCGGTACAGCCGCCGGGTCGTCCGCCGCGCGTGCCGGGCGCTGGCCCGCAGGAACTCGGCCAGCGGCGGGGAGACCTCGGCCGGGTGCTCGCGGGCCCAGTCCTGCGCCGCGGCCAGCCTCGTGCCGCCGACGAGCGCCGCCGGGTCCCGCCGCTCCCGCTGCCAGCCGGCGGCGGCCGCGGCGAGCTGCTGGCGCACGACGAGCCCGGACCGCCCGTCCCGCAGCCACCCGTGCAGCCGGGGCCAGGCGGTGAGCAGGGCCTCGTGGCTGAGCCGGACGGTGCCGTCCTCGGCGGTGACGAGCCGGTGGCGCACGAAGCGCTCGAGGGTGGCCTCGGCCTCGGCGGCGTCGGCGGTGTCGAGGGCGAGTTCGGCGAGCAGGCCGGCGGCCGGGACCACGCGCCGGGTGTCGACGGTGTCGACGCCGACGTGCACGAGCGCGGTGAGCAGGCGCCGGGCCGGCTCGCGGGCGGACTCCGGCAGCCCGGCCCAGACCTCCTCGGCGGTGGCCGCGACGGCGCCGCTGATCCCGCCGGCCCGCCGGTACCCGGCCAGGGTGAGCCGCCGGTCGGCCCGCCACATGGTGAACAGCACGTGCGCCAGCAGCGGCAGCGTCGCGTGCCCGGAGCCGGCCTCGGCCAGCAGCAGCTCGACGAGCCCGTGCTCGACGTCGACGCCGGCCCGCCGGGCGGGCTCGGTGATCACGGCGCGCAGCTCGTCGCGGGTCATCTCCCCGACGGTGAACTGGTGCTGCTGGGCCGCCTCCAGCAGCGCCGGATACGCCAGCGCCGGGGCGTAGAAGTCGGCCCGCAGCGCGAGCACGACGACCGCGCCGGGCGGCGGGGCGAGGCCGGCGACGAAGGCGATGGGGTCGGTACCGCCCGCCAGCAGCTCCTCCGCCTGGTCCACGACGAGCAGCGCCTTGCGGGCCACGACGGAGGGGAAGGCGGGGCCGGCGGCGCCGGGCGTGACGATCTCGGCCGTCCAGCCCTCGGCCCGGAGCGCCGCGACGAGCCCGGCCCGCAGCAGCGAGGACTTGCCGGAGCCGGACGCGCCCACGACGAGCATCAGCCCGCCCCCGCCGGCGTGCCGGGCCGCGACCCGCTCGCGCAGCGCGGCCGTCATCCGCTCGCGGCCGAAGAACCAGGCGGCGTCGGACGGCTGGAAGCTCGCCAGGCCCCGGTACGGCTCCCCGGGGGCGGCGCGGCTCACGGGCCGGTGCCGGATGCGGTGCCAGGCGGCGAGCCAGTCCGCGACCGCCCCGGGCGGGACCGCGCACGCCTCCAGCACCCGCACGAACAGCGGCTGGGAGCTCAGCGACGGCAGCCCCTTGCCGGAGAACCAGTCGCCGAGGGTGCTCAGCGAGTTGCGGGCGCCGGCCTTCGTGGCGACCTGGCGCACCGAGAGCCCCGCCCGTTCGCGCAGCGCGGTGAGAGCCTCGGCGAAGGCGGCGCGGTCGTCGATGCGCCCGGGGTCCGGAGTACTCATTGCGCAGCAGAAGGTACCGAACGCGACGTTTCGGGGGAATAGGACCTAGGATCCTAGGATGCGAGAGCGGGTGTGATCCCGACTCGCAACCGCCGCTCCGGTCAACGTAGGCCCCACGGTGCCGACGATCCGGGTAGTGCGGCCCGCGGATGGCACGGGCGCGGACGGGAGCAGCCGTGTCACGATCGCAAGCCAGGCGCCGGGTCGCGTTCATCGGGCTGGCCCTGGTGCTGCTGGGGCTGACGGGCGTGAGCGTGGTCGGCACGGTGGCGACCCGGCACGTGGCGACGTCGGCGCGCACGGCGGCCTGGCTGGCCGAGGTGTACCACCACGCGCACGAGGCGACCGCGAGCGAGGAGATCTTCAAGCTGCAGTACCGCATCGAGCCCGAGCGCCACGCCCGCGTCGACCACGCCGACGCGGCGGCCTCGCTGGAGGCGTCGCTGCGCGACATCGACGCGCACGGCTCCGCGCACGACCGGGCCGTCGTCGCCGAGCTGCGCAGCCTGCACAAGCAGTACCTCGCCGCGGCCGAGCGGTTCTTCTCCGCCGTCGACCGCGCCGACCCGGTGCAGATCCGCCGCGTCGCCGCCGACGACATCGACCCCCTCGAGTCGCAGCTCGGCTCGATGCTGCACGACGCCGAGGAGGAGCAGGACGCGGCGGCCGGCGCGGCCAGCGACCGGCTCGACCGGGTGGAGCGGCTCGTGTTCGTGGCGACGCTGTCGTCCTTCGCCGTCGGGCTGGGCATGATCGTGGTCTTCACGCTCGTCGCGACCGGCTACCAGCGGCGCCTGGTGCGCCAGGCGATGCACGACGAGCTCACCGGCCTGCCGAACCGCGGCGTGTTCCTCGCCCGCACCGCCGAGGCCCTCGACGGCGCCCCGTCGGTGCTCATGCTCGACCTGGACCGGTTCAAGGAGGTCAACGACACCCTCGGCCACCAGTACGGCGACGAGCTGCTGCGGCAGGTCTCGGCCCGCACGACGGCGGCGGTGCGCGCCGCGGACACGGTGGCGCGGCTGGCCGGCGACGAGTTCGCGATCCTGCTGCCGGCGACCGGTGCGGCGGACGCGGCCCGGCTCGCCGAGCGAATCCAGGCGGAGCTGCACCGCAGTTTCGACCTCGGCGACGTGACGGTGGACATCGAGGTGTCGATCGGGGTGGCGTCGGCGCCGCAGGACTCGGGCTCGGCGGACGAGCTGGTGCGGTGCGCGGACATCGCGATGTACACGGCGAAGGACACGAAGGCCGGGGTGCTGGCCTACCAGCCGGAGATGCGCACGGAGGACTCGAGCCGGCTGCTGCTGCTCGGGGACCTGCGCCGGGCGCTGGAGGCCGAGGACCAGATCTCGCTGCACTACCAGCCGAAGGTGTCGCTGGCCGACGGGGCCGTGTGCGGGCTGGAGGCGCTGGTGCGGTGGCGGCACCCGGTGCGCGGCCCGATCGCCCCGGCGGACTTCATCCCGGTGGCGGAGACGACGGGCCTGATCAACCGCCTGACGCTGTACGTCCTGCGCCACGCCCTCGCCCAGTCGCGCGCGTGGCTCGACGCGGGCCGCGAGCTGCCGGTGGCGGTGAACCTGTCCCCGCGCTGCCTGCTGGACCCGGGGCTGGTCGACGACGTGACGCGGCTGCTGGCCGAGCACCGGGTGCCGGCTGGGCGGCTGCGGCTGGAGGTGACGGAGTCGGCGGTGATGGCGAATCCGGCGCAGGCCACGGCGACGCTGCGGCAGCTGCACGATCTCGGGGTGCGGCTGTCGATCGACGACTACGGCACCGGCTACTCGTCGATGGCGTACCTCAAGCAGCTGCCGGTCGACGAGCTGAAGATCGATCGGACGTTCGTGCTGCACATGGACACCGACCACGACGACGCCGTGCTGGTGCGCGGGGCGGTGGAGCTGGGCCACAACCTGGGGATGACGGTGGTCGCCGAGGGCGTGGAGGCCGCGGCGCACGCGGACGCGCTGCGGGCGCTCGGGTGCGACATCGCGCAGGGGTACCACTACGCCAGGCCGATGGCGGCTGCGGATCTGGAGCACTGGCTGCAGGCGAAGGTCCTAAGCTTTCTGTAGCTCGCCCTGCTCGTCGACCAGCCGCGTCGCGATGTTCGTCAGCGCCTTGTCGAGCAGGGCGTGGTCCTCGGGCTCGGCGAGGGTGATGTCCTCGAGGTGCGCGTCGAGCCACTGCTTCCAGGCGGTGCGGACCCGGTCGAGCTGGGCCTCGCCGGCCGGGGTGAGCTGGACGGCGTCGCCGTCGAGGCGGGCGAGGCCCGCACCCTGCAGCTCGCTGAACGCGGGCGCGATGACGTCGCGGGGCATGCGGTGCCGGTCGGCGATCGCCGTGACGGTGGCCTCGCCGCGCACGGTGGTGTGCAGGTGGGTCTGGCCGACGGCCCAGGCCTGGGCGGGGCTGAGGCCGCCGCCGGCCGCGGTGAGGATGCGGTTGACGAAGCCGGGGTCGGTGCCGCGGGTGTGACGGATGGTGTCGCTGATGGCACGTTCGAGCTGGCCGATCCGGTCGGCGGGCGGGGCGGAGAACGCGTCGCCGACGTCGGTGGCGGCGGCGCGGGCGCTGTCGCGCAGCGGGACCTCGCGCAGGAACCAGGCGATGAGGAAGCCCAGCAGCGCGACGGGCACGACCCAGCGGAACACGTCGGTGATGCTGGAGGCGTAGGCGTCGATGATCGGGGCGGCCTGCGCGTGGGGCAGCTTGGCCAGCAGTTCGGGGTTCTGGGCGGCGACCGGCGCGACGCCGGGGTCGCCGGCGAGGGCCTTGGCCAGGGCGGGGCCGAAGTGGTTGGAGAACAGGGTGCCGAAGATGGCGGTGCCGAAGCTGCTGCCGAGGGTGCGGAAGAACGTGACGCCGGACGTGGCGGTGCCGAGGTCGGCGTAGGGGACGGTGTTCTGCACGGCGATGGTGAGCACCTGCATGGACAGGCCGATGCCGAGGCCGAGGACGAACATGTGCAGCGACTCGAGCCAGACGCTGGTGCCGGGCTTCATGGTCGACATGAGGTAGAGGCCGGCCGCCATGACGGCGCCGCCGGCGATCGGGAACGCCTTGTAGCGGCCGGTGCGGCTGATGATGGTGCCGGACGCGATGGAGGTGGTGAACAGGCCGAGCACCATGGGCAGGGTGCGCACGCCGGAGTCGGTGGCGGTGACCCCGTCGACGTACTGCAGGTAGGTCGGCAGGAAGGTCATGGCGCCGAGCATCGCGAAGCCGACGATGAAGCTCAGCGCCGAGCAGACGGTGAAGACGGAGTTGCGGAACAGCCGCATGGGCAGCATCGGCTCGTCGGCGCGGACCTCGACGGCGACGAACGCGGCGAGGAGCACGACGGCGGCGGCGAAGAGCCCGATGATGACGGGGGAGCTCCAGGCGTACTCGTTGCCGCCCCACGACAGCGCCAGGATCATGCTGGACGCGCCGGCGGCGACGAGGGCGATGCCGAGGTAGTCGATGACGGGCTTGATCGCCGCGCGGATCGACGGCAGCGCGCGGGCGGACATGGCGAGCACGACGACGGCGACGGGGACGTTGACGTAGAACGCCCAGCGCCAGCTCAGGTGGTCGGTGAACAGCCCGCCGAGGGTGGGCCCAACGACGGTGGTGACGCCGAAGACGGCCCCGAGGGCGCCCTGGTAGCGGCCGCGGTCGCGCAGCGGGATGACGTCGGCGATGAGGGCCATCGCGGTGACCATGAGCCCGCCGGCGCCGATGCCCTGCACGGCCCGGGCGGCGATGAGCGTGACCATGCCCGGGGCGAGGCCGCACAGCGCGGATCCGGCGACGAACACGACCGTGCTGACCTGGAAGACGAGCTTGCGGCCGAACAGGTCGCCGAACTTGCCGGCCAGGACGGTGGCGACGGTCTCGGCGAGCAGGTACGAGGTGACGACCCACGACATGTGCCCGGCCCCGCCGAGATCGGCGACGATCGTGGGTAGTGCGGTGGAGACGATCGTCTGGTCGAGCGCGGCGAGCAGCATGCCGAGGAGGATCGCGGTGAACACGACGTTGATCTGGCGCCGGCTCAGCATCGCCGGTGCGTGCTGGGTGTCTTCGGCGAGCGCTTGGCTGCTCATGTCTGCCAGTTTCCGCCGGTTCACCCGTTCGGGTGGTCCGTTTTGGCCGATTTCGCCGGCCCGTTTCGTTGGCCGGGTTCGTTTTGGTGCCGATAAGTCGGGCGCTCCGCGCCGCGACTTATCGGATTTTTCGCCTGACGGGGTATCTGCCCGAATTCCCGGCCGCCGGCTTCGTCAGGTGCGCAGGGTACGGCTCGGCAGGTGGCCGTAGACCGCGCGGTAGTCGGCGGTGAACCGGCCCGGGTTGGCGAATCCCCAGCGGCGGGCGATCGCCTTCACCGTCACGCCCGCGCCGGGCTCGGCCACCTGCAGCTCGCGGTGCACGCGTTCGAGGCGGACCCGGCGCAGGTACTCCAGGGGGGTCTGGTCCAGGTGCCGGCGGAACGCGACCTGGAGCCCGCGTACCCCGATCCCGGCGGCGGCGGCGATCGTGGCGGCGGTGAGGGGCTCGGCGGCGTGGGCGTCCATGTAGGCCACCGCCCGGCGGACCGCGGCCGGCGGGATGCGCCCCGGCTCGGGCAGGCGCGCCGCTGTCATCGTGGTGTTCGGGAACACCGTGAGCAGCGACGCGGCGGCTAATCGGCGCAGCTGGTCCAGCAGCAGCGGTGGCAGGTCGGCGTCGGGCACGGCGAGGTGGCGGGTCAGGTGCACGGCGGTCGCGGCCCAGTAGCGGCGCATCGCCTCCGACACCGGCGTCACCGCCTCGAAGCGCAGGTCGGCGGCGGGCATCCCGGTCGCGGCCTCCGCCACGGGGGCGATGACATCCATCGGTACCCGCACGGTGGCCAGGGACGCGTCGTCGTACTCCGCCGCGAACTCGATGCCGAGCGGGTACAGAAACCCGCCGTGGCGCGGCACCTCGGTGCTGTCCTCGCGCCCGTGCACGATCCCGCGGCCGTCGGCGACGAACCCGGCGAGCAGGAAGTCGACGGGTTCGACGGCGGCCGCGTAGTGCATGCCGCCGAGGCGCATCAGGTCGGCGCCGAGCCCGTCGTAGTTCGCGGTCCGCAGCGACACGCCGCCCGTTTCGCTGTCGTCGAAGCGCATCCGGGGCCGGTGCACGGCGACCCGGTTGAGCGACTCCGCGGCCTCGTCCCGGTCGCGGGTGCGGATCTCGAAGTATCTGGAACTCCCCACGACGACCTCCAGTCACAGCAGCACCGTGGGCATCATCGTGCCGTAATCGACGCCCGTGTGGGTGCGGTCCGCCAGGTTGGCTGTCCCGCGCCGAGCGCTACGGAATGCGCGGCGGGGCCGGCGCGGACGGCGGCGGGCACAGTGACCAGCGCGAACGTCCATTCGCACGGCAGCGGTCGCACGAGCCGGTCCATGCCGGTGGCGGTCGCGATATTTGGGATCCGAACGATCTGCCGTCCACCACCTGGGCGACAGCGATTTCGGTTTCCGGCCAACCCGTTCGCCGCGGCGCGATGCCCGGCCGCGCCTCGGATTCGTGCGCAGTCCTCGGCGCCCCCTCGGCGGCCGCGTCATCGCCACGGCCATCGAGATTGGCTGCTGTTGCATCGTCGGCGTCGGCGTCGGCGTCGGTGGGTGCGGGGCACGCGGCACGCCCACGCGCACGCGGCACGCCCACGCGCACGCCGCACGCGGCACGCCCACGCGCACGCCGCACGCGGCACGCCCACGCGCACGCGGCACGCCCACGCGCACGCCGCACGCCCACGCGCACGCGGCATGCGGCACGCGCACGCGGCATGCGGCACGCGCACGCGGCACGCGCACGCGGCACGCGCACGCGGCACGCGGCATGCGGCATGCGGCACGCGCACGCGGCATGCGGCACGCGCACGCGGCATGCGGCACGCGCACGCGGCATGCGGCACGCGCACGCGGCATGCGGCACGCGCACGCGGCATGCGGCACGCGGCACGCGCACGCGGCACGCGGCATGCGGCACGCGCACGCGGCATGCGGCACGCGGCACGCGGCACGCGCACGCGGCATGCGGCACGCGGCACGCGGCACGCGGCACGCCGGATCGTGGACGGCCGCCGCATCCTCGCCGCCGGTCCATAGTGGACCGATCGCAAAGCAGCGTCGGGCTGTGCCCGCCACGCGCAATGTGCGAACGCGCACCGCGTGCCGCGACCAAGACGAACTGCGCGAGTGGACGATGTGGGCCGCGCGAACCCGCATTGTGCGTTGCGTGCGGTGCGGGCTGCGCGAGTGGACGATGTGGGCCGTGCGAACGCGCATTGTGCGTTGCGTGCGGTGCGGGCTGCGCGAGTGGACGATGTGGGCCGTGCGAACGCGCATTGTGCGTTGCGTGCGGTGCGGGCTGCGCGAGTGGACGATGTGGGCCGCGCGAACGCGCACTGTGCGATGCGTGCAATGCGGATTGTGCGAGTCGTGCTGAGTTGGCTGTCCGAGCGGTCGACGTCGCCTCGGGCGAGGTTATCCGTGTCAGCACGCTGGAAGGCACGCCCGCCGGAACCGCGCCGAGGCGGAGGGGTGGCTAGGTGAGATCGAGGGCATCGACCTGACCCTGCGTTCTTGGCCGACAAGCGGCAGCAGACCACCCGGGTCAGTCAGGTCAACGGGGTCGTCGGGATCTGCTTACCCACCATCACGCCTCCCGCGCTGTAGTTGAGCTGACCCGGCTGGCCGGAGGGCAGGATCGCCTTCGGCCAGCCCAGGGCCGAGAGTTACACCGCGCGGCGCCGCAGTCGCCCCTCACCCGGGAAGGTGGCTGTGGACCTTGTCCGGGTGGATTCGGATGACTTCGGGACTGAAGTGGGATCCGAGGTCGTGGGGGCCTTCGAGCAGTTCGGCGGTGCCGCGGATCTCGACCATGCGGGGCCGCCACGGGCGCACGCTGGCGAGGTCGTCGACGACGAAGGCGATCTTGGGGTTGGCTCGCAGGTTGCGCCATTTCTTACTGGCGCCCATGTTGAGGCCGCCGATGAGGATGGTGTCGTCGTCCTGCAGGCGGTAGACCACGGGGTTGGCCTGGGGCTGGCCGGACGGGTCGACGGTCGCCATCCGGCCGAGGATCTGGCTGCGCAGGTAGGCGCGTTCGGCGGGGGTGAAGCCGGTCATGACGACACCTGCCAGACCCGGACCCCGGTGCGGGCGACGAGGTCGGCCGAGGCTTTCGTGAAACCGCGGATGTGCTGGTCGGTGAGCCCGGGTGTGGGGTAAATGACCCGGCCCTTGTTGTCGAACATCAGGCCGCTGTCCCCGCGCAGATCGGGTGTGACCAGCAGCGGGGTGATCCGGGCAGCGTAGGTGTCGGCGCTGGCGGTAATCAGGCCGACGGTACCTTCGAGTAGCTTCTGGCGCCAGCTGCCCTCGCCGAGCATGTTGCCGCGGATGCCGGACTTGACGAAGCCGGGGTTGAGGCCGAAGACGCGAAGGTGCGGGTAACGGTTCGCGGCGTCGAGGACCAGCATCTCGTTGCCGGCGACGGTGTTCATGTGCACGGCCATGCTCTTGTAGGAGCGTTCGGCGTTGAGGTCGTCGTAGGTGCCGGGTTTGCCGGAGCCGGGGTAGCCCATGACGAAAACCCGGGATGTGGCGGGCAGGCGTTCGGCGATTCGGTGCAGGATGACCAGGCGGCTCAGGTAGCTGACGGCCAGGTCGCGTTCGATGCCTTCGGCGGTTTCCTGTCGCTGGGGTGCGGCCATGATGCCGGTGGTGAACACGACCAGGTCAAGGGTTTCGGCGGGCAGTTCCGTGGCGACCCGTTCCGCTTCGCGCATCAGGTTCAGGTCGGCCTGCAGGAAGCGGATGCCGGGCACGTCGCTGTCGCGGAAGGTACGGCCGACGACCAGTACCTCGGCGCCGCGGGAGGCGAGGGTCCGTGCGATGGCGCGGCCGATCCCGCCGGTGCCGCCGACGACGGCAGCTCGGGTGCCCTTCAGGTCGAGGCCGGCCACGGCGGGAAGGTTGACGACGACGTTCTTGTTCCGTTTCACGATCATCCTCTGAGGGGTCGGGCCCGCCGGGACGCACCGGCGGGCCGCTGCGGGAAGTGGGTCAGCCGGCGAGAGCGGGGTAATCGGTGTGGCCGGTGTGATCCCTGCCGAATGACGTGCGGGTCTCGATCATGTGCAGAGTCGAACCCGTCAGCCATGATCTTTTCCTTCGTGGGGAATGTCGTTGCCGGGGATGGGGATGACGGCGCTTGATGCGCCGAGCGACTCACCTATCAGTAGTTCTTGCCGAGAACCAAAGTAGTTCTCGTCGGGAACTTTCGCAATGTATGCTGCTTCACGCAGGTCGGCGGGAAGAGAAGGGCACGGCGGTGACGCAGAGCGAAGGATTCGGAGCCAGGCTGGTCGGCCTGTCCGTGCTGATTCAGCGCCGGTATGCACAGATCTGCGCCGACCACGACCTCACCCCGGCCCAGGCGCAGCTGCTCTGCATGATCAAGGACGAGCCGCTCGGCATGTCGCAACTCGCCAAGATCATGGGGCTGGCCAAGAACGGCCTCAGCGGCCTGGTCGACCGCGCCGAGAAACGCGGCCTCGTCCACCGCGAGACACCCGACCACGACCGTCGAGCCGTAACCCTCAGCGTCACCCCACTGGGCCAGGAAACCGTCGACGCTCTCTTCGCCGACGTCAACAAGCATCTCCCGGACATCCTCGACAAGCTCTCTGTTGAGGATCGGCGAACTGCCGACCAAATGCTCATCGCGATCGCCACCGCCGCCGGCGCTCCCCTGCTCTTCGGCGGGGCAGGAGCATCACCGACAACGCCGTGTACGGCGTGTTGACCGTTTGGCACCGGATGAGCATCTGATCTCGCCCACATCCACGGAGCCCTCGCGCTTCCAGTCCAGACCGGTGCAGATAAGCGCTTCCAGTCCAGACCCGGTGCAGATAAGCAAGGTCCGACGCAAACGAACACGGCGGCGCGGACAGCCCGGGGGAGAGGTCAGGCCAGGTAGCCCGCGGCCTGGAGGCGGAACAGCTCGCTGTAGCGACCGCCGGCGTCGATCAGCTCGTCGTGGGTGCCCTGTTCGACGACGCGGCCGTGGTGCAGGACGTAGATGCGGTCCGCGTGCCGAACGTTGGCCAGGCGGTGCGTGATGAGCACCGTCGTCAGCCGCCCCTGCCGGTCGCGGATCGCCTGGAACAGAGCGTCCTCCGCGCGCGGGTCCAGCGCCGACGACGGCTCGTCCATGATGAGCAGGTCCGCGGTGCGCAGGAACCCCCGCGCCGCCGTGATGCGCTGCCACTGCCCGCCCGAGAGGTCCTGGCCGTTGGCGAAGGTACGGTCCAGGAGCGTCTCATAGCCGTGCGGCAACTCGGCGATCATCTCGTGCGCGGCGGCCCGCACCGCGGCGGCCTCGATCCGCGGCTGCGACGGCTCGGCCGCGGCGTCACCGATGGCGATGTTCGTCGCCGCGGTGAACGGCCACTTGTGGTACTCCTGCGTCACCACGGCGATGCGCGCCTGCAGCGCCTCGGTGTCCCAGGCGGAAAGCGCGCGGCCGTTCCACTCGATCGCGCCCGTGTCGGGCGTGCGCAGCCCCGCGATCATCGACGCCAGCGTGGTCTTGCCCGAGCCGTTCTCGCCCACGAACGCGACGGTCTGCCCGGCGTACACCGTGAGCGACACGTCATCGACGGCCGGCGTGTCGCGGTCCGGGTAGGCCAGGCTCACCCCGCGCACGTCGAGGCGTCGCAATGCGTCCGGTTCGGCGCGGTTCTCGGCACCGTCGTGCGGCAGATACTGTTCCGCCCGCGCCATGAACCCGGTGTAGTCGCCGAAGTGGCGGCCGTCGGTGTAGATCCGGTCGATCTGCAGCGTCACGGTCGTGAGCGAACGCTGCGCGGTCTGCACGGCGATGACGCACGTGGCCGCGGCCGCGATCGGGATCTGCCCGCGCATGAGCAGCACCCCGAGCAGCGTGTAGACGCCGACGGTGGCGATGCCGCCGATGACCGATCCGACGCTCGTGGTCGTCGTGACCCGCCGGGCCAGGGCGAGCTGGATGTCGGTCTCGGCGCCCATCACGCGGTCGTACTGGTCGAGCAGGAACCGCCGCAGCCCGTAGGAGCGCAGCTCGGTCGCCGAGTCGCGCTCGGCCATGAGCCGGTGCAGCAGCCACAGCCGCCGGCGGCGCACCGAGCCCGCGATGAAGGTCTGGTACCGCTGATGCCCCGCCCGCAGCGACGCCCACGCGTTCGGCACGGTCGCCACGAGCAGCGCGAGCAGTAGCAGCGGATGGATGACGATCACGGCGGCGGCCACGGCGAGCAGCCCCGCCAGCCCGGCGAGCAGGTTCATGGCGCCCTGCACGAGCCCGACCGCCGAGTCGGTGCCGCGCGAGGCGCGTTCCATGTCGTCGGCGAACGCGTCGGCGTCGAACGCGTCCAGCCGCACGGCGGTGGTCACCTCGAACAGTGAGCGTTCGACCTCCCGGTCGACCCGCGGGGTGAGCCCGTTCTGCGCGTACCCGGACGCGATCCCGAGCGCCGCCCGCAGCCCGGTCACGGCGGCCAGCGCGGCGAGCGCGGGCAGCGCCGCGGAGACCCGCTGCGGCGTCGGCCCGCCCGCGAACAGCTCCACCAGCACCTGCCGGGTCGCGAGCAGCCCGAACGACGCGAACACGCCGGAGCCGACGGTCGCGATGCCGACGAGCAGGGTCCGGGCCCGGTCGGCGCGCCAGCTGAGCCGGACGGCGGCGGCGAGCAGGCGGGGCAGCTCGGCGAAGACGGTCCAGGTGCCGGCCTCGGCCCGGGCCCGCGCCCCGCTCTCCCACCACATCGCCCGCAGTTCGGGCAGCACCGAGTCGGCGGGTCCGGCCTGGCGCGGCACGGTCCGGTCCCGGGTGTCGGTCGAGTCCTCGGCGCTGGGTGCGACCACGGCGAGCCTCCGTCCGTCGACATCCGACGATGCCTGACGGCGGGGGCGGGGTACAAGGCGACTCCACCGGAAGGGTGCCGTTGTTCATGTGTTCATTCATGAGTGGCACGCTGCGATGCAGTGCGCTGTCTCACGCACCTGATTCGCTATTGCAAACTACTTGCGATAGCGGAAGACTGCTCATCGTGCACATTCCCGATGGGTACCTGAGCCCGCAGACCAGCCTGGTGTTCGGCGTGGCGATGCTGCCGCTGTGGTGGCAGTCGGCCGCGCGCGTCAAGAAGGTCGTCAAGAGCCGGTACGTGCCGCTGGTCGCGCTCGGCGCCGCGTTCTCGTTCGTGGTGATGATGTTCAACATCCCCATCCCCGACGGCACGACCGCGCACGCCGTCGGCGGCGGGCTCATCGCGATCCTGCTGGGACCGTGGGCCGCGTGCATCGCCGTGTCCATAGCCCTGCTGATCCAGGCGCTCTTCTTCGGAGACGGCGGCATCCTCGCGTTCCCCGCGAACGCCTTCAACATGGCGATCGTTCTGCCGTTCGTCAGCTATGGGGTGTACCGCCTGCTGACCCGCAACGCCGCACTGACCGCCCGCCGCCGGATGTGGGCCGCGGTCGCCGGAGCCTACGTCGGGCTCAACGCATCCGCCCTGGCCACCGCGGTCGAGTTCGGCATCCAGCCCGACCTGTTCCACAAGGCCGACGGCACCCCGCTCTACGCGCCGTTCCACCTCTCGCAGGCGATCCCCGCGATGATGCTCGCGCACCTGGTCATCGCCGGCTTCGTCGAGGGTGTGCTCACCGGAGGCGTGGTCGCCTACCTGCAGCGCGCCAACGTCCCCCTGCTGCGCATCAACGCCCCCGAGGTGCCGCTCACCGAGGCCGAGGTGCGGCGCAAGCCCGTCTCCCCGGTGCGCGCCGCGCTCGTCACGCTCGGCATCATGGCGCTGATCAGCCCGCTCGGCCTGCTCGCGCCCGGCGGGGCGTTCGGCGAGGACGCGCCCGAGGACCTCGACCTGGGCAAGTACGGGCTCAGCGCCGTGCCGTCGGGACTCGCCAAGTACACCGACTTCTGGGGCAGCACGATCCTGCCCGACTACGGGGGCGGGAGCTGGTGGCAGTACATCCTCAGCGCTTTGATCGGCGTGGCTGTCGTCGCCGCCCTGGTCTTCGGCGTCACCTGGCTCATCGGGCGGCTGCGCGGCGGTGAGCGGGAGGCGGCCGACCTGGACACGCCGCCGGTGCGGCCATGACCGCCCCGGCCTCGACCTCGGCGCCCGCCTGGCTGCTGCAACCCGAGGTCGGTCTGTGCCCGTGCGGCTGCATCGGCCGGCGGCGCAAGGGCAGCTTCGTCGGCAAGACCCTCGCCGGCGCGTCCGGCGTGCTGCGGCAGGCGATCTACTCCGAGGACGTCGCCGCCGCCAAGGGCCTGCTGCAGCGCCTCGACCCGCGGGTCAAGCTGCTGTCGATGCTCGGGCTGCTCATCGCCGTCGCCCTCGTGCACTCGCTGCCCGTCCTCGCCGGCGCCTACGTGGCGACCGTGGCGCTCGCGGTCGCCTCCGGCCTCTCGCTCGGGTACTTCATCAAGCGCGTCTGGCTGTTCATCCCGATCTTCACCGGCATCGTGGTGCTGCCCGCGACCCTCTCCGTCGTCACCCCCGGTGACGTACTGCTGCCGCTGTGGCACTGGCACGGGCACACCCACGGCGTCACGGAGCAGGGCCTACACGGCGCCGGGATCATCATCGCCCGCGTCGCGACCTCGATCTCCCTCGTCGTGCTGCTCACCCTGACCACGCCGTGGGCCCGGCTCCTGGCCGCCCTGCGCGCCCTCGGCGTCCCGAAGATCTTCGTGCTCATCATCGGGATGGCGTACCGCTACCTCTTCCTCCTGCTCGACGCGGTCGACGACATGTACACCGCCCGCAAGGCCCGCACCCTCGTCCCCGACGGCGGCCGCCACCAGACGAAGACCGGCCGCGCGTTCGTGGCGGCCGGCGCCGGTACGCTCTTCGGCAAGGCTCACCAGCTCTCCGAGGAGGTGCACCAGGCGATGACCGCCCGCGGCTACACCGGCGACGCCCGCACCCTGCACGGCTTCCGGCTCTCGCCCCTCGACGGCTGGTTCGTGGCCGGCGCCGCGCTCTTCGCCACGGCGCTGCTGGTGGCCGGCCGATGAGCGTGGTGTTCGACTGCCGCGAGATCCGTTATCGGTACCTCGAGCGCTTCCCCGCCCTCGACGGCGTGAGCCTGCAGGTCAACGCGGGCGAGACCGTGGCCCTGTTGGGCGCCAACGGCTGCGGCAAGTCGACGCTGCTCAAGCTCCTCGACGGCCTGCTGTTCGCCGAGAGCGGCACGTTCACCGCCTTCGGCGAGCAGGTCACCGAGGACAAACTCGAGGACGAGCAGTTCAACCACGGCTTCCGCGCCCGCGTCGGCTTCGTGTTCCAGAACTCCGACGCGCAGGTCTTCTCCCCGTCGGTACGGGAGGAGGTCGCCTTCGGCTGCCTGCAGCTGGGCCTGGACCGAGCGACGGCCGCCCAGCGCGTCGACGACGTCCTGGCCATGCTCGACATCACCGACCTCGCCGACCGTGCCCCGTTCCAGCTGTCGGGCGGCCAGAAGAAGCGCGTCGCGATCGCCTCGGTGCTCGTCATGAACCCCGAGGTCCTGCTGTTCGACGAGCCGACCGCGGCCCTGGACCCGCGCACCCAGTTCTGGCTGATCGAGCTCCTGGAGCAACTCCGGTCGGCCGGCAAGACCATCGTCCTGGCGACGCACGACCTGGACTCCCTGCCGTCGCTGGCCGACCGCTGCGTAGTCTTCGGCGAACACCACCAGGTCCTCGCCGACGCCCCGACCTCGACGATCCTGGACGACCGCGACCTGCTGCTGGCGGCGAACCTGATCCACGCCCGCTCGAAGTCCCGCGCGTAGCCCGCACACGGCCCGACCCGATGCGGCGCAGCCCGCGTCCTTCTGCTTACGGCCCGCGCGCAGGCTTGCACGACCCGACCCGACCCGACGCGGCGCAGCCCGCGTCCTTCTGCTGGCGGCGAAGCTGATCGACGCCTGCTCGACGTCCCGTGCGTAGCCCGCACACGGCCCGACCCGATGCGGCGCAGCCCGCGTCCTTCTGCTTGCGGCCCGCACGCAGGCTTGCACGGCCCGCCCCGACGCGCCGCAGCGCGTCCTTCTGCTCCTTCTACGGCGCAGAGTTTCCGCCCACCACCCGCATCGCTGCCGCGCTCCGGCTGCTGTGGCATCCGGGCCGTCGACGCGGCCGTGCGCGGCACCGACCCGGTACGGGCGGCGATCACGGCCTCGAGGGTCCCGCACCCGTGGTGGACGTCGACGCCCTAACGGCGGCGGACGCACTCAACGCGATCATGCCCTGGCATCGTTTACCACGAAAAAGTCACATTTTTACGCTCATTTCGCGAAATATGCCGCTTCTGTGACCCACTTAGACCAGCCGAGGCCGCCGCTCCGCCTCGGCGTCCGGCCAAAGCCGCATTCGGGCAGACTGTCGCACCATGAGCATCGAGGTCCACGACTACGACCCCGCCTGGCCGCACCTCGCCGCAGCCGCGATCGCCGAACTGCAGGCCACACACCCAGGCGTGTTCACCGTGATCGAGCACCTGGGCAGCACCGCGGTACCCGGCCTGCCGGCCAAACCGGTGATCGACCTCATGGCGGCCGTCGACACCCTGGCCGCGGTACCCGACCTCGGCCTCGGCTACAAGCTGATCGAAACCGGCATGCCCGAGCGCCTCTTCTACCGCCGCGAGCCGAGCCCCGCACCCGGGCGTGTCGAACCCGAAGCCAGGCCCACGCCAACGCCCACGCCAACGCCCACGCCAACGCCCACGCCCACGACGGCGCCCGTGCGCGCATCCGTGCCGGCGTCCGCGCGCGCATCCGTGCCGGTGCCGACGTCCGTGCCCACGACGGCGCCCACGCCCGTGCCGCCGTCCGCGCTCGTGCCGACGCCCGTGACGGCCGCCGCTGATCCCAACGCCCGGCCCGCGACGACCCCTGCGCTAGGTGACCACCGCGACGACCGACCCCCGAACGCCGAACCCGACCCCCAGCCGACGGACAAGCCGACCGGCGAACCGACCGGCCAGCCCGCAACCGCCGCAGTCCCCACCCAGCCCGCGGCCGCCGAGCGAAACAACGCCCGGCGAAACAACGCCCGGCGAAACAACGCCGAGCCCGACAACGCCGAGCCCGACAACGCCGAACCCGCACAGCCACAGGACCGCGATCCGGCCGAACGCCCCGCGGTCCACCTGCACATCGTGACCCTCGACTCCTGGCCGACCCGCAACGAGCGCCTCCTCCGCGACCACCTCCGGCGCCACCCCGCCGCCCGCGACGACTACGGCCGCCTCAAGCAGGCCCTGGCCGCCACGAACCCCGACGGCGACACCTACACGCGCGCGAAGACCGACCTCATCCAGCGCCTCGTCGACGCGGCCCGAGCCGAACGCGGCCTGCCGCTCGAACCCGTCTGGGAAGAGTGACGGCGGGTACCTCGGTCGGCGCCGTTCCGTTCCAATCAACCGTAACCTACTGAGACAAGTTCACGTTTCGCTCGTCACGCACCGCGAGGCGTGGCAACGCACGGTAGTGGGCCGCCGCCGCGCCGAGCGCCACGGTCAGCACCGCGACCGTGGCGAGGAAGGCCCGGTCCAGGGCGCCGTCCGCCTGTCCCAGCAGGCCGAACACCGTGTGCGCGGCGAGCGCCCCGGTGCACGCCGCGATCAGGTGCGCCCGCGTCCAGTCCGGCGCGGCGCTCCACCGGCGCATGCGGTACACCAGCAGCACCACGACCGCCGTCGCGCCCGCCATCGGCAGCAGCGCCCATGTGCCGTGGGTGAACATCGGCTGCCTCGCGCCGCCGAAGGGCCAGGCGAGGCCGAAAAAGACCAGCGCGGCGCCGCCGGTGGTCAGGCCCACGGCCAGGGGGCGCGGCGGTCGCAGCGCATCCGCCGGTCGCAGGTGTACCCGCAGTGCCACCACGCCCACCCCCAGCGCGACGGCCGCGAAGACGAGCACCGCGCCCAGCGGCATCGTGTAGCCCGGGTCCTCCGCGGGCGGCACCGCCAGCCGCACGAGCCCGGCCCCGGCCAGCGCGATCAGCCCGGTCGCGATCAGCCCGCCGCGGCGCAGGTAGGGCCGGGTGCCGTGGCCGGGGAAGCACAGCTCGACGAGCACGACCGGGATCGTGACGCTGAAGACCGCGTGGTAGACGAGGTTCAGCAGCGTGTAGTCCGTGTTGAGCCCGAACAGCCGGGGCGCCCAGTCCGCCGCGTGGTAGAGGTGCGGGCTGGTCAGGCTCTGCAGCACCAGGCCCTCCTCGACCACCCCGTAGGCGACGCCCATCAGCAGCAGGTTCGCGTAGCCGCCGCCGGTGCGCCGCACGATCTCGCGGATGAAGAGCGCGCCGCCGCCGTACATCGGCGAGAACACGAGCAGGACCCACGCCATGCGCAGCGGGATCGTGCCCAGGGTGAGCTCGGCGACGAGCGGCGCGACGAGCACGAGCAGCCACGCGGCCCGGCGGTTGCGGGGGCGCTCGTCCGGCACCGCCGGGAACGCCGAGCGCACCACGGGCCGGTTGACCGCCACGATCAACGATGCCAGCAGCAGCAGTTGTACCGCCTGCACGCCCCGCATCCACGCCGGATACTCGCCGCTCAGCAACAGGTACGCCGCCGCCACGAACCCCGCCGCCGACACGATCCGCACCCGCCGGTACGCCCGTGAGACCCCGGCGAGCAGCTGCCGCGTCACCCACACGTACAGCACCGCGACCGCCAGGACCGGGATCGGCCGTGTCCACAATGTACGGTCGAGCGCGGCCGGGTCGGCGCCGGGGTGCCGCGCCTGCTGGTAGGTCAGGACGTCGTGGCGGAAGACGAGGGTGAGCAGGGCGAAGACGGCGCTCATCGACAGGCTGGCGATGAGCAGGCCCACGACGATGCGGATCGCGTTGCGCTGCTTGGGATCCATGCCGTCGACGCTAGGCTGGACGGCGCTGGTTGGCGTCGGACCACGGGCTGGTCTTCGGCCTCAGTCTTCAGGATGAGGGGCGCGGCTTGACCAGCCCGAGGTCGTAGGCGAGCACCACCGCCTGCACCCGGTCACGGACCCCGAGCTTGCGCAGGATCGCCGACACGTGCGTCTTCACCGTAGCCTCCGTCACGACCAGCCGCGACGCGATCTCCGCGTTCGCCGAACCGCGCGCCAGCAGCCCCAGCACCTCCCGCTCCCGCTCGGTCAGCTGGGCGAGGGCCCCGACCGGCGCCGGCGGCGTCGTGTCCGTGGCCACGAACCGGTCCAGCAGCCGCCGCGTCGCCGTCGGCGCCAGCAGCGCCTCCCCGCGCGCCACGACCCGGATCGCCTCCACCAGCTCCGCCGGCCGGACGTCCTTGAGCAGGAACCCGCTCGCCCCCGCGCGCAGCGCCGCATAGAGCGTCTCGTCGAGGTCGTACGTCGTGAGTATGATGACCCGCGGCGCCGGCCCGGCCGCCGTCAGCCGCCCGGTCGCCGTGACCCCGTCCATGCCCGGCATCCGCACGTCCATGAGCACCACGTCCGGCGCCGTCTGCGCCGCGAGCCGCACCGCCTCCGCGCCGTCGCCGGCCTCCCCGACGACCTCGAGGTCGTCGCGCGCCTCGATGATCATCCGGAATCCGGAGCGGACGAGCGCCTGGTCGTCCGCGATGAGCACCCTGATCGTCACGCCGCTCCTCCCGATGCCTCGCCGAGCGGCAGCCGCGCCTCCACCCGGAACCCGCCGTCCGGATGCGGCCCCGCGCTGAACGTCCCCCCGAGCAGGCCCGCCCGCTCCCGCATGCCCGCCAGCCCCTGCCCGCTGCCCCGGTTCGCGGACGGGGAGGCTCCCGCGTTGCCGTCATCCCGCACGTGTACCACCAGTGCCTCCCCATCGATCCGAACCCGGACGATCGCCTTGGAACCCTGCGCGTGGCGCAGCGCGTTCGTGAGCGCCTCCTGCACGATGCGGTACGCCCCGAGCTGCACCGCCGTGGGCACCGGGCCCGAGCCCTCCCGCACCACCTCGACGGCCAGCCCCGCCCCGCGCACCGACTCGGCCAGCCGCTCCAGGTCGTCCAGCGACGGCTGCGGCGAGCCTTCGGCGCCGTCGTCCTCGCGCACGGTACGCAGGAACCATCGCAGCTCCGCGAGGGCCTGCCGCCCGGCCTCCTCGGTGCGCCGCACCGCCTCCCGCGCCTTGGCCGGGTTCACCTCGAAGATGTCGTCGGCCGCGGCCGCCTGCACCACCATCACCGACACCGTGTGCGAGAGCACGTCGTGCAGCTCCCGCGCGATCCGCGCCCGCTCCTCCAGCGCCGCCTGCCGCCGCTCCGCCACCCGCCGCGCCCCGCGGGACCGCGCCTGCGCGCCCCAGCTCCACGCCAGCAGGCACGCCACGAGCCACAGGCCGGCCGGCAGCCACCGCTGCTGCACCAGCGCCGGCCCGCACACGGCCACCACGGCGAGCCCGAGCAGCCACAGCGACTCCGCCGCCGGGCGCATCCACGCGCAGGTGCACAGCACGACGAACGCGACCCCCGGCCCGAACGCCGGAAAGAGCACCTGAAACCCGGCGCCGGCCGCGAGCACGATCGCCGCCGCACCGCGCGGCCGCGCATCGAGCCAGAACAGAGCCGCCGCCTGTACCGCCATCAGCACGACGGCCACGACGCGCGCCACGACCGCCCCGAGCACCGCCGGCTCGAACGACAGCATCGGCGCCGACACGGCCACCGAGCCGATCACGAGCAGGCGGCGCCACTTCGGTGCCAGCCGCGCCGTGTACCCGTCGCCCCCCATGCCCAGCACCTTACGCAGATATTGCGTTGCCCGCCTTCGGCCCCGCTGCGTATCGTCGTCCATGTAAGCGAACGAGGCACCCACCGAGAGGCCGCAGCGATGACGACGTGGACGGGAACCGAGACCGAGCAGCGGCAGCTGCTGGGTGCCGGCCTGCTCACGGGCGCCGGGTGGCCGGGACGATGGCGAGGGTAGAGCTCGAACGAGAGCCGCTCTCAGCCGCCCGCCCCGCACAGGGACCGGGCGGCTTTTCCGTACCGCAGAGGGGCGTAGCTCAACTGGCTGAGCATCGGTCTCCAAAACCGACGGTTGCAGGTTCGAATCCTGTCGCCCCTGCGCATCGCTGTTCGTTGACAACTCCACAGCGGATGGATCTCGTGCCCTCCCGGCGCTTCGGCTGCTGGGCAGGACGCGGGTTTTGCTTGGCGGGTTCGGCCAGCGGTCAGGCCGCCGCGTTCTCAGCGCGGAAACAGGGGTTCGACTCCCCTACTCGCTACCAGGCCATCGGGGTGTCCACGGTGACATGCTTGGCTTCCACCCAAGAGTAGCGGGTTCGACTCCCGCCGATGGTTCGAGGAGCGCGGGACGCTCCTGTGTGGACGTGGCGCAGCGGTAGCGCATCGCCTTGCCAAGGCGAAGGCCGCGGGTTCGAATCCCGTCGTCCACTCGTCGTGCGCGGCACCGTTGGGGGTTGGTGTAACCGGCAGCATGGCTGGCTCTGAACCAGCCGGTCCAGGTTCGAATCCTGGGTCCCCAGCAGACGTGACGACAACGAGGACTTCAGCGTGATGCCAGCGCAGCACGACCGGTGGTGCACCGGATTCGTAACCCGGAGGAGGGAGTTCGAGTCTCCCCGCTGGCTCTCCCCGTCGTCCACGCGGCACAGCACACCCGCCCGGGTAGCCCAAAGGTAGAGGCCGTCGGCTCAGACCCGACGTGTTGGGGGTTCGAATCCCTCCCCGGGTACCGAGAAATCCATCCACTGTGGAGCGTCGCCGGAGAAGGGGTACCCATGCACAAGCTACGCACGCTGCACCTCGGCCCGCGGGACTTCCTGTGGCGCGCCGCGGTCTGGTACGTCCCGGTCGCCGGCGGCGGCCTGCACCGCACGGTTCGCGTCCGCGTGTGGGGCGGCGGCAAGAACGGCCGCGTGCTGCAGGCGCACCTGCAGCCGGCGGAGCCGGACGAGTCGTGCTTCGCGACGCCGAAGGACGTGCGCGCGATCGTCGAGTACGCGCTCGATCACGGCTGGCGTCCCGAGGCGCGCGGCGGCATGTTCGTCGTGCGCGGAACGCTCGCGCCCCGCGGCACGCCGTTCCCGGCCGAGGTCGTGGCGGCCGGGACGGAAGCGGTCGCCGTGAGCTGAGCGCGCGGCTGGCCGGTCGGGTCCGCACGGTCGTCGGGGGGTGTTGCGTGCGGCGAGGCGGAGCGCGCTCGGCCTGGTCGGGTTCGTGCGGTCGTCGGGGGGTGTTGCGTGCGGCGAGGCGGAGCGCGCTCGGCCTGGTCGGGTTCGTGCGGTCATCGGAGGCGTTGCGCGCGGCGAGGTAGTGCGCGGCCGGGTCGTGTGCGGTCGGGGGACCGCCACACGACCCGGCCGCGGTCGCGGTGGGGTTGGGCGGCGGTCACTGACCGGTGATGTGCTCCGGCTCGATGGTGACCAGGAGGCGGACCTGGTCTCGGCCGCCGAACCACGGGTACGGCCCGCCGAGGTAGCGCTGGGCCAGCACGTCGATGTGCTCGGTCGCCCCTTCCTCGGTGACGGCGATGACGCGCCCACGGACCTGGAAGTAGCGCCGCGACTCGTCCGGGTCGCCGATCGCCACGGCGACGCGCGCGTCGCGCTCGATGTTGCGCACCTTCTGGTGCCCGCGGACGGTGTTGATCAGCACATGCTTGCCGTCGGTGTCGGCCCAGGTCTGAGTGATCTGCGGCGAGCCGTCGGGCATGAGCGTGGTCAGGTAGCAGAGACTGTTGCGCTCCAGCAGGTCGCGCAGCCCATCGGGAAGATCCACGCGGCCAAGGCTACCCGCCGCCCACGCACTCGGCGTCCGGCGGATCGGTTCATGCCACGCGCAGCACGCGCAGTAACGCCGCTCATCGGGCGCGCAGCACGCGCACCAGGCGCGCACCAGGCGCGCAGGAGGCGCGCAGGAGGGGCGCGGCACGCGCAGGAGACGCGCGGCACGCGCAGCAGCGCCGCTCATCCCGCGCGCAGCACGCGCACCCCGCGGTTCATCCCGCGCGCAGCACGTGCAGCAGGCGCGCAGCAGCGCCGCTCATCTCGCGCGCAGCACGCGCAGGAGCGCCAGGGCGTACGTGTCCTCGGGCGAGGCGCCGAACGAGTCCGGCCGGTCCGACACGGTCACGCGCCAGCCGTCGCCGGAGCGCTCCAGGGCACGGAAGCCGGGACCGAGCAGCTCGCGCAGCTGGTGCTCGTGCGGCAGCCAGACGGCCTCGTCCCGCTCGACGTCGTCCAGCGCCCACTCGGTGGTGCCGTTGAAGCCGATGACCGCCTCGCCGCCTGGCAGGTCGTGCAGCTGGATGATCATGTCGCTGAGGACGAAGGCCTGGTCGTCCAGGCCCCGGTCCGGGATGGCGAAACGGTCACCCGGGGCGGGGTGCCACCGCAGGCAGGCCTCGCGCAGCTCGATGGCCAGTTCGACGCTGATCACGGTTCCATGGTGCCGCAGCCACCGCGATGCCGGGCGGGCCGGGGTCCCGTAGGGTCGGGGCATGATCGTGATCACCGGGGCGGCCGGGGGAGTCGCGGGGCGGCTGCGGCTCGACGGGGACGTCCGGCGGACCGACCTCGCGGCACGGACCGACCTCGCGGCACGGGACGGGAGCGCGGCACGGGCACAGGACGGGAGCGCGGCAGGAGACGGGAGCGCGGCACAGGGCGGGATCGTCACCGGGGACCTGGCCGACGCCGGGTTCGCCCGTGACGTCATCGCCGGGGCCGACGCGGTCGTGCATCTCGCCGGCAACGCCGATCCGAACACGCCGTGGGCGGGGCTGCGCGTGCCGAACGCCGACATCGTTGCGAATGTGCTCGATGCCGCCGTGGCCCACGGGGTGCGGCGGGTCGTGCTGGCGTCCTCGCTGCACGCGATGGCCGGGCACGTCGACGCCGGGAGGACGTTCGTGCCGGAGGATCTGCCGCCGTACGCCTGCTGCCCCTATGGCGCCGGCAAGGTCCTCGGCGAGCAGCTGGCCCGGTGCTACGCCGACGTGTGGGGTCTTTCGACGGTGTGCCTGCGGCTGGGCGGCGTGGCCGAGCGGCCGCTCGCGGCGAGCTGGCGCGGCGGCTGGCTGAGCCCGGGCGACCTGAACCGCCTGGTCGCGGCGGCGCTCGCGGTGGACGTGGGCTTCGGGGTGTACCACGGCGTCTCCGCGAACACCCCGCGCGTGTACGGCTGCACCCTGCCGGGCTACGCCCCGGTGGACGACTCCGCCGCGTTCGGCGACCTCCCCGACGACCTGACCCCGCCGTCGCAGGACCATCCCCGCTGGGGCATCGCGCACCGGAGCTGAGACGCCCCGCCACTGAGACGCACTGGAGCTGAGACGCCCACCGCTGAATCGCACCGGAGCTGAAACGCACCGGAGGAGAGACGCGCCGGAGCTGGAACGCCCCCGGGTGTGCAGGTGTCGGGGAGGTTCGGTGCACGGACGCGGATCCGGGCGCCCCGCGGCCTAGCGTCAGGGACGTGCGGAGCATCGATGTGCTGGTGGTAGGGGCGGGGCTCGCGGGGCTGCACGTCGCGCGGCTGCTCGCGCGGCAGGGGCTTGATGTCGTGGTCGTCGACAAGCGCCGGTCCCTCGCGGCCGGGGTTCGCACGACCGGGATCTTCGTGCGGCGCACGCTCGAGGACTTCGCGCTGCCCGAGCACCTGCTCGGTCCCGGGGTGCGCGACGTGGTGCTCTATCCGCCGTCCCGCCGGCGGCCCGTCCGGCTCACCAGCGACCGGGACGAGTACCGGGTGGCCGACATGCCCGGCGTGTACGAGTACGCGCGGCGGGAGGCGGAGTCGGCGGGCGCCTCGGTCTGGCTCGGGACGCGGTACGACGGGTCCGTGAACGGCCTGGTCCGGCTGCACGGGCGGGAGCCGGTGCTCGCGCGGTTCCTCGTGGGCGCGGACGGGGCCCGTTCCCGGGTCGCGCGGGACCTCGGGCTCGACGTCAACCGGCGGATGCTGGTGGGTGCCGAGATCGTCCATCCGGTCGCCGGGCTCGGGCAGACGCCGACGTTCCACTGCGTGCTCGATCCGCGGGTCGCGCCCGGGTACCTCGGGTGGGTCATCGACGACGGGCGGCACGCGCACGTCGGCGTGGCGGGATATGCGCGCCTGATGGGCAAGGGCGTCCGGCACCTGCTCGACGAGTTCGCGGGCGACGCGCCAGGGCGGGCGGAGGCGGCGGGGCCGGTCGAGCGGCGGGGCGGGCCGATTCCCGTCGGCGGGGTGCTGCGGCGGCTGGCGTGCCCGGGCGGGCTGCTCGTCGGCGACGCCGCCGGGGCCGTGTCGCCGCTGACCGCGGGCGGGCTCGATCCCTGCCTGCGGCTGTCGGAGCTGGCCGCGGCGGTCGCCGGGGCGTATGTGCGCAGCGGGGACGAGGGGGAGCTGCGGCGGTACGACGGCGGCCTGCTGCGATCCCGGTTCCGGGGGCGGCTGCTGCTGCGGCGGGCGTTCGGCGGGCTGCGTTCGGCGGCGCTGGTGGAGGCGGCGGTCGCGGGGATGCGGGGCCGGGCCGGGCGGGCGGCGGCGGCCCGGGTGCTGTTCGGGGACGGGTCGTTCCCGGACGTCGGGCCGCTGCCGCGAGGGGAGAGGGCGCGGCTGGCGGAGGGGTGAAGGCCGCCGGGCGGGGTCGGGACGTGGGGGTCAGGCGCTGCTCGAAGCGGGGGGGTGAACGCCGCCGGGCGGGGTCAGGACGTGGCGGCCAGGCGCTGCTCGAAGTACGACATCCGGGCCCCGGCCTCGAGGACCCGGGCGAGCTCGGCGGCCTCCTGCCACTGCCGGCGCGCGCGGCCCCGGTGGCCGGCCGCCTCGTCCAGCGCGGCGATGCGCGCGTGGACCTCGGCCTGGGCCAGGCGCGACGCGGTGTCCTCGGGGTCGAGGACCGCGCGGCGGCGCCGGCTGGCGAGGGCGAGGCGGTAGAGGGCGCGCGCGAGCACGGGGTCGCCGGTGTCGCGCAGCCAGTCGCCGAGGCGCTCGCGGGACTCGGCGAGGTCGCGGTGCAGGGCGCCGGTGCGCGGGAAGCGGTGCACGAGCGCCTCGGTGACCTCGGTCGACCGTTCGAGGTGCCCGCGGACCTCCTCCGGCCGGGAGTTCGCGAGCGCGTAGTCGGCCTGCCGCCGGAACGCGGTGGCCAGGTCCCGCTGCGCGTCGACGCTGCCGGTGTCGTCGCCGGCGAGCCGCTGCGCGAGGGTCATCGCGCCCGCGAAGTGCCCCGCGGCGCAGGCCAGGTCGCCGGCGCGCAGGTCCATGTCGCCGAGGCGCCAGTACGACCGCAGCAGCTTGCGCTGGAAGCCGGTGTTGCCGGAGTCCGCGTCGGTGAGCCGGTCCGCGATCGCCGCCGCCTCCATCGTGAGGTCGCGGAAGTGCTCGGCGTCCAGGTCCGCGAGCGCGTACAGACAGTCGAACAGGTTCGACTGCAGCGAACCGTTGTCCGGATCGCCGGAGGCGAGCTGCCGCCAGATGCCGAGCGCCTCCTCCAGCAACGGCCGGGCCTGTTCGGGTCCGGTCGTTTCGGCGACGGTACCGAGGCAGACCGCCAGATCCCACTGCAACGACCCGTTCTGCGGGTCGGTCGCGGCCAGCTCGCGGCGGATGCGCAGCGACTCGGCGGCCGCCGCGCGGGCCCGGTCCGGGTCGGAGTCGTCCAGCGCGACGCGCACGAGCTTGAGCTGGCTCAGGCCGACGTTGCGCCGCAGCTGCAGGTCGTCGGGGTCGGCCGCGGCGAGCCGGGTGTCGATCTCCAGTGCGCGCTCGTAGGCGCGGCGGGCGTCGGCGAGGCGGCCGAGGCGGTGCAGCAGCCGGCCCTGGCTGTCGAGGGCGGCGCTGAGCGACACCTGCGCGCCGGCGTCGTCGGGCTCGGCCCTGGCCGCGCGGCCGGTGATCGCGACCGCCTCCTCGCCCTTCCCGGCGGCCGCGGCGGTGCTGCCCGTGGCCTCGAGGGCGTCGCGCTCGCGGGTGAGCAGCGACAGGTACGCCGGATGCCGGGCCGGCAACCGCTCGGTCACGTCGCCGAGCAGCGCCGCGACCGACACCTCGCCGGAGAGCTTCGGCAGCACCGCGCCGGCGAAGTCGGCGAGGTCGTCGCCGCTGAGGTGGTACACCCCCTCGAGCGCGGTCGCGAAGTCCGCGCGGCCCGCGTCGACGAGCCGTCGGCACGCGGCCGCCGCGCGTGCGTGGCGTTCGGCCAGCCGGTCGCCCTGCGCCTTCGTGAGCGCCTCGCGCAGCCACGGCTCGACGATCGCGCCGTCGTCGGACACGCGGACGAGGGTCAGGTCGCGGAGCCGGTCGAGGTGCGCGGCGATCGCCGCGGTGTCCTCTGTGGACGGTTCGCGGCCGAGCGCCGCGAACGCGAGGTCCTCGGTGCTCATCGCGATCCGGGACACCGCCACCTGCAGCAGCGTCTCGCGGGCGCCGGCGCCGGCGAGGTCGAGCAGCTCGGTCAGCAGCACGTCCTGCGCGCCGAGCGCGACCGCCTGGCGGGCCGCCTCGGACGCGCCCGCGCGTTCGAGCTGTTCGTTGCCGCTCAGCGCGCGCAGGCGCTCGGTCACCTCCGGCAGGCGCGCGCCGCCGTGCAGCAGCGCGTCGACGAACTCGACGAGCCGCGGGTGCCCGCCGACCGTCTGCATGATGAGCACCATGTCTTCGGTGGACAGCTCGCGCAGGCCGGGCAGGCGCAGCATGAGCCGGACCAGCTCGGCGTCGCCGAGCGGGCCGACGTCCACCCGGGACAGTGCGGGCACTCCCGGCACCGGATAGCGGCTCGTCACCAGGATCTTGCCGCGCTCGGCGGCCGCGGCGAGGGTCGCGAACACCTCGCCGAAGCCCGGGTCGGCGAACGCGTCACCGCCGACGGTCAGGTTCTGCTCGAAATCGTCGAAGACGAGCAGAATCCGCCGCGCGTGCAGCGCCTCGGCCAGCTCGTCCGGGTTGTTGGCGTCGACGCCGGCCGCGGCGAGGTCCTCGAACAGCCGCGGCGGGTTCCACGCGCCGGCGTGCACGACGATCGCCCACGGGTCGGCGTCGTCGCGCAGCCGGCCCGCCACCCGCCCCGCCAGCGCCGTCTTGCCGATCCCGGCCGGCCCGGTGAGCACGACGCCGTTGACCAGCGGCGCGGCGACGATCTCGTCGCGCAGCGTCTGGGTCACCACGCGCAGCAGCCCGCGCCGCCCGACCAGGTCCCCGAGCAGCAGCTCGCGCACGCCCGCGCCGGTCGGCAGATCCGTGGGATTTTCCAGGTGTACCGCCGGTGCCGCGCCGTCCCACAGGGGCCCGTCGGACGCGGCGAACAGCGCCGGCACCGCGTACTCGGGGCGCTTCGGCGGCTGCGCCCCGGCCGTGGCGTCGAACAGCTCGGCCCGCGCCCGCGCCACGGCCGCGGCGACGGTCGCGTTGTCCTCGGCGAGCGCGCGGTACACGCCGGTGAGCAGGCGCGTCGCGTACCAGTCGGTGATCGACGTCTGCATCGCCAGCACGCGATCGGCGCCGTGCCGCAGCAGGGTCACGGCCAGCCCGGCGTCGGCGTCGGCGGCCCCGCCGCAGCTGGACAGCACGATGAGCGGCAGCGGACGGCCGCCCCTGCGCAGCGCGCGCACAAGATCCTCGGCGCGCACGTCGACCGCGTTGCCGTCGCGGTCCTCGAGCTCCACGCCGTACGGCGAGCCGTGCGCGGACAGGTGCAGCACGTGGTAGGCGTCGCGGCGCAGCGCCTCGGCGATCTCCGCGACCCCGGCGACCTCGAGGATCGTGATCTCCGCGCGGCCGACCCCGCCGACGACGGACACGATCGCCTGCATCTCCGCCTCGACGTCCAGCGGCGGGTTGCCGGTGCGCTCGGGCGCCCCGACCGCCACGAGGATCTTCAGCGGCCCGGGTGACGCCGGATGCCGCGGTACCCGCACGCCGGTGACCATCCGCGTCAGCCGCACCCCGTCGACGGCGACGAGCACCCGCTGATCGGTGAGCCGCAGCAGCTCGAACGGCAGCTCGTGCGCGGGCCCGTCCGCCTCGACGACGACGTCGAGCACGGTGCCGCCGACGCCCGCGGTGAGCAGGACGGTCACGTAGTCCAGCGCGTCCGCGTCGAACAGCGCCCGGCTCAGCCGCTGCCCGAGCCGGGCGAGCCGCGCCTCGGCGTCGGGCAGGTCCAGCAGGTCCCACACCTCGTCCCGGCCGAACGGCAGCGGCTCGTCGCGCTCGCACACCAGCTCACCGGCGAGCGTGACGGCGCACCGGACCCGGCTGCCCTCCACCGCCACGGCGAGCCGCAGCTCGTGCCTGACCGTCTCGGCCGCGCGGCGCGCGCGCAGCCACGCGAGCTCCTCGTCGCCGACCTTCACGATCGCGCGCCGCTCGTCGCCCACCTCGAGCACCACGGCGTCGGCGTCGGCGCCGTCGCGGGCCTCGAGCCGCGCGTCGAAGCCGGCCGCCCGGACCAGAATCCAGAGGTCCCGCACCGCGTCGGCGTGCGCCGCGTCCCCGGGCGCGCAGACGATCGTGACCACAGCCGAGTCAGCCATGCGCGACATCATGACAGGAGCCGGACACGCCCCGGCGGGCACACCGGCCCGGCCGCGCGGCCGATCGCGCGCAATGCCGTTGCGCCTGCGGCGTGGGGTGCCACGATGCCAGGATGGATCTCGAGTCGCTGCTGCCCGCGCACGATCGGTCGCCGGCCGACTACGCGCGCCTGGCCCGGGACCCGGGCCTGCCCGCGCCGATCGTTCGCGAGCTCGCCGCCAGCGAGTACGTGTTCGTCCGCGCCGCCGTCGCCGCGCACCCCAACGCGGACCTGCCCGCCCTGCGGCTCGTGTGGGAAGCCGGCGGCTACGACGACTACGACAGCGCGACGGCGGCGCGCAGCAGGCGGACCCGCTCGCGGGCGTCGTCGGCCTCGGCGGTGGCGCGGATCAGGCGGTCGGCCCGGGCCACGTCGGTCGCGTCCCCGTCGCTGTCGCCGTCGACCCGCAGCACGTATCCGGGCGGGCGGCGATGGTGCCGCCCCCGGCGAGCGCGGCGCAGATGTGACACGTGCTGCTGGAGCGTGTTCAGCGCGGTCGCGGGCGGGCCGGTGCCGCACACGGCCTCGACGAGCCGGTCGGTGCCGACGACCTCGCCGTGCGCGAGGGCCAGCGCGGCGAGGACGGCCGTGCGGCGCTCCCCGGCGACGCCGCGGATCTCGCCGCCGGCCGCGATGCCGACCGTCCCCAGGAGCCTGATCTGCGTGCGAGCAACGTAGGCCCTGTCCCGTCCGGCGTACGGTGGCCGGGTGGAGTACCTGACCGGCTTCGGCCGCCCCATCGGCACCAGCGCGCCGCGCGCCGCGTTCGACACCGACGCGCCGCGCCTGAGCCTCAACGGGACCTGGCGGTTCCGGCTGGCGCCCAGCGTGGCCGAGGCCGCCGACGGGTTCTGGGCGCCAGGCTTCGACGACTCGGGCTGGTCGCCGCTGCCGGTGCCGTCGAGCTGGCCGATGCACGGCCACGGCCGCCCGGCGTACACGAACGTCGTCTACCCGTTCCCGGTCGACCCGCCGCACGTGCCCACCGACAACCCGACCGGCGACCACCGCCTGGTCTTCGAGGTGCCGGCCGCGTTCGAGGGGCTCGGCGCGCGGCTGCGCTTCGACGGCGTCGACTCCTGCGGGCGGGTGTGGCTCAACGGTGTCGAGCTGGGGGTGACCCAGGGCAGCCGCCTGCCCGCCGAGTTCGACGTGACCGCGGCGCTGCGGCCCGGCGCCACCAACGTCCTGGCCGTGCGCGTCCACCAGTGGTCGGCCGGCAGCTACCTCGAAGACCAGGACATGTGGTGGCTGCCCGGCATCTTCCGCGACGTCACCCTGCTCGCCCGGCCCGCCGGCGGCGTCGACGACGTGTTCGTCCACGCGACCTTCGAGCCCGGCGGCCACGGCCGGCTGCGCGTCGACGGCCCGCCCGACGCGACGGTGAGCATCCCCGCCCTCGGCCTGACCGGCCTGCCGACCGGGGCCGAGCACGACGCGGGGCCGGTCGAGCCGTGGACCGCCGAGACACCGCGGCTCTACGACCTCGTCGTCGCCACCGCCACCGAGACGGCGACCCTGCGCGTCGGGTTCCGCACCGTGGCGATGGCCGGCGGCATCCTCACCGTCAACGGCCGGCGGATCGTGCTGCGCGGCGTCAACCGGCACGAGTTCCACCCCGATCTCGGCCGGGTCGTGCCGCTGGAGTTGGTCCGCGCCGAGCTGGAGCTCATGCGGCGCCATCACGTCAACGCGATCCGCACCAGCCACTACCCGCCGCACCCGGACGTGCTCGACCTGTGCGACGAGCTCGGCTTCTGGGTCATCGACGAGTGCGACTACGAGACGCACGGCTTCGAAACGGTGGGCTGGCGCGGCAATCCCAGCGACGACCCGCGGTTCGCCGAGGCCTGCGTCGACCGCATGCGGCGGATGGTCGAGCGGGACAAGAACCACCCCTCTGTCATCATGTGGTCGCTGGGCAACGAGGCCGGCGTCGGCGCGAACCTCGGCCTGATGGCGGACTGGGCCCGCGAGCGCGACCCGGGCCGGCCGCTGCACTACGAGGGCGACCGCGGCTGCGCCCACGTGGACGTCTACAGCCGCATGTACGCGAGTCACGCCGAGGTGGACGCGATCGGCCGCGGCGAGGACCACGTGCCGCACCTGCCGTTCATCCTGTGCGAATACGCGCACGCGATGGGCAACGGGCCGGGCGGCCTCGCCGAGTACGACGAGCTGTTCGACCGCCATCCGCGCTGCCAGGGCGGCTTCGTGTGGGAGTGGCTCGACCACGGCATCCGCCGCCCCGGCGGCGACTTCGCCTACGGGGGCGACTTCGGCGAGCCCCTGCACGACGGCAACTTCGTGATCGACGGGCTCGTCTTCCCGGACCGCACACCGTCGCCGGGGCTCATCGAGCTGGCCGCCGTGTACGCGCCGGTCCGGCTCGCCGTCCGGCCCGGCGAGGTGACGGTGCGCAACCGGTACGCCTTCCGCTCCCTCGACGGCGCGGGCCTTCGCTGGTCGGTGACGGTCGACGGGGTGCCCTCGGCCGAGGGGGTGGTGCGGCTGCCGGCGGTCGCGGCGGGGGAGACCGAGGTGCTCGCGCTGCCGGTCGCGCCGGTGCCGCCGGGCACTGGCGAGGCCTGGCTGACGGTGCACGCCGTCGCCGCGGACGGCCTCGAGATCGGCGCCGGGCAGGTTCAGCTGCGCGCGGCTCCCGTCCCGGTCGCGGGCGGGGGACCGGCGCCCCGGCGGGAGGGCGGCGCGATCCGGTTCGGGGCGGCCGAGTTCGAGCCGGTGCACGGGCTTCTGACGCGGCTCGGGGACCTCGCGCTGCGCGGGCCGGTCCTGGACGTCTGGCGGGCGCCGATCGACAACGACCGCCTCGGGCCCGATCCGGTCGCCGCCCGCTGGCGCGCCGCGGGTCTGCACCGGATGACGCACCGGCTGCTCGGGATCGACCTCACGCCCGGCGCGGTGGTGGTGGCGACCCGGGTGGCGGCGGCGTCCTCGGATCGGGCGCTGCTGACGTGGTACACGTGGCGGCACGTCGAGCGGGGCGCCGAGCTGACCGTCCGCGTCGAGCCGACCGGCGAGTGGGACGTGCCGCTCCCACGTCTCGGGGTGCGGCTGGAGCTGCCGCCGGACCTCGGCGACGTCGGCTGGTTCGGGGCGGGGCCGGGGGAGGCCTACCCGGACTCGCGGACCGCGGCGCTGATCGGGCGCTATGTGTCCACAGTGGACGACCTGGCCACGCCGTACGTGTATCCGCAGGAGAACGGCAACCGGGCCGACGCCCGGTGGCTCACGCTCACCGGGCCGGACGGCACGGGGCTGCGCGTCGAGGGTGTGCCGCGCATCGACTTCACCGCGCGGCGCTGGTCGACACGGGACCTGGACGCGGCCCGGCACCGGGCGGACCTGGTGGCCACGGACCGCATCCATCTGCATCTCGACCACGCGCACCACGGACTCGGCAGCGCGGCCTGCGGGCCGGGGGTGCTGCCGGGGTATGTGCTGCGGGCGGAGCCCGCGACCTTCAGCGTGATCCTCCGGGCGTTGCCGTGACCCCACGCCGGGCCGTATGGGGGCGGCGACGACGGGCATAGGCGTAGGCGAGCACGAACATGATGGCGGCGAGGGCGATGAAGAGCCAGCCGTACCGGGTCGTGGGCCTTGTTGGGAAGGCGCCCGCGCCGATGAGGCCGACGGACCAGACGGCCACGAGCAGCGGGGCGGCGAGCGCGCCGGGGCCGGGGCGCAGGGCTCGGCGCAGCCCGAGGGCGAAGGCCAGGCCGAGGAGGCCGGTGACCACGAAGGCGGCCACCTGCACCCAGTCGCCCGCGGCGCGGAAGGTCCGTTCCGTCAGGAAGGCGGCGATGAACACGGGGCCGGCGACCAGGCCGGCGCGGAGCAGGCGGTTGGGGCGGTGGGGCGGCCGATCGGGTGTCGCCGCCGCCACGAGCGTGTGAGTCCCCGTCATGTGTCAACCGTAGTTGACGAGCCGGATGGCGTCAACCATGGTTGACGGCGCCCGGAGGGCCTACGGCACCAGCAGCGTGCCCGCGCCCTTCAGGCGGCGCACGACCGGGGACGTCTCGGCCGCGGTGACGCCGGGCAGGGCGCCGACCCGGTCGGCCAGGTAGTCGTACAGTTCGTCGAGGTCGCGGCAGAGCACGGTCGCCGAGATGTTGGCGGGGCCCGTGATCGCCGCGGCGTAGCCGATCTGCGGATGCGACGCGAGCGCCCGGGTGACCGGGGTCAGCGCGGAGGGGGCGACGGTCAGCCAGAGCATCGCCTCCGCGTGGTAGCCGAGGGAGGCGGGTTCGACGTCGACGTCGAAGTACAGCATCCGGCTCCTGCGCAGTTCCTCGAGGCGCCGGCGGACCGTCGTCTCCGACCACCCCGTCGCCCGCGCGAGGGCGGGGAAGTCCGCGCGGCCGTCCCGGGCGAGGGCGGCGAGCAGCGCATTGTCGGCGGGCGTTGGGGTGACGGGCCCGGGCGGCGCGGGCTCGGGGCTCAGCGCGGCGATCTCGTCGGCGGTGAGCGCGCTGGTGCGGCCGGGCCAGCCTTCGAGGCCGGCGACGCCGCGCAGCACGCAGTGGGCGGTCACCGCGGTGACCCTCGGCGAGCGGGGCAGCTTCTGCAGCAGCAGGTCGCCCTCCTCGGCCTGGCGGCGGGTCCGGGTCACGCACGAGATCTCGGTGCCGCCGGACATGATGTGCACCCACGAGGTGTCGGCGCGCCGGGCGAGGGCGGTGGCGACCGGGAGGGCGGCGTCGGGCGTGCAGCGCATCCGCACCAGCCAGTCGACGTGGCCGAGCGCGGCCGCGTGCGGGAGGCCGACCACGCGGAGCAGCCCGTTCGAGCGCATCCGACGGTACCGCCTGGCCACCGTCCGATCCGAGGCGCCCAGCACCTCGCCGATGCGGCTGAACGGCGCCCGGCCGTCGACCTGCAGCGCGTGCGCGATGCGGCGGTCGAGCTCGTCGAAGGTGAGTGGATCCACCGTCGCAGAGTATTGCCGTGCCGGATTCCGCCGAAAAGCGCCCCGGCCGAGTCGCCCGCCGGGAACCGCGCCAGGCTGCCGGTCATGCGCAAATGGCTGCCCCTGCTCGCGGTCTCGCTGAGCACCCTCATGCTGCTGATCGACATCACGATCGTCAGCGTCGCCGCCCCGGCCCTGGCCCGGGACCTGCACGCGTCGTTCGGGGCGCTGCAGTGGACCGTCGACCTGTACGTGCTCGTCCTCGCCGCCCTGCTCATGGCGGCCGGCTCGCTGTCCGACCGGCTCGGGCACCGGCGCGTCTTCGTCGCCGGGCTGGCCGTGTTCGCCGTCGCGTCGCTGGCCTGCGGCCTCGCCCCGGGCGTCGGCGCGCTCATCGCCGCGCGGGGCGTGCAGGGCCTCGGCGCGGCGGCCATGTACGCCACGAACGCCGCCCTGCTCGGCCTGGCCTACCGCGGCCGGGACCGCTCGGTCGCGTTCGGCATCTGGGGCGCGGCGAACGGCGCCGCGGCCGCGGCCGGGCCGATCCTCGGCGGGCTGCTCACCGAGCACGTCGGCTGGCGTGCGATCTTCCTGGTCAACCTGCCCGTGGCGGCCGCGGCGCTGCTGCTCGCCCGGCACGTCACCGGCGAGCGCAACCCCCGCGCGGCCGGCCGTCTCGACCTGCCCGGCGTCGTGAGCTTCACGGCGGCGGCGAGTCTGCTGGTGTACGGCCTGATCCGCGCCGGCGACGCGGGCTGGCGCGACCCTCTGAGCATCGGCGCGCTCGTCGCTGGGGCGCTCGCCGCGGCCGGGTTCGTGCTGCTGGAGCGGGGCCGCCGCGAGCCGATGCTCGACCTGTCGCTGCTGCGCCGCCCGGCGTTCTCGGTGCTCATGTTCGGCGCGGCGGCCCTGACCGCGTCGGCGTTCGCCGGGCTCGTGTTCGTGTCGGTGTGGGCGCAGGCGGTGCTGCACCTCGACGCGATGGACGCCGGGCTGGTGCTCGCCCCGATGGCGGTGGTCGCGTTCGTGGTCGCCGGGGCCGGCGGGCGGCTGCTGCATGCGGTGCCGGCGCGGTACAGCATCGGCATCGGCCTGCTCGTCGTCGCGGCCGGCGACGCCCTCGGCCTGCTGGTCGGGCCGGACTCGGGCTGGTCCGCGGTGGTGCCCGCGCTCGTGGTGATCGGCGTCGGGGTCGGGCTGAGCACGCCGGTCATCGCGTCGGCGACCCTGGCGACGGTACCCGCGTCCCGCGCCGGCATGGCCAACGGCGCGTCGAACACGTTCCGGCAGCTGGGGTACGCGCTCGCGCTGCCCGTCTACGCGGCCGTCCTCGCCTCCGGTGCCGGGGACGTGCTGCACGGGGGCGTGTCGGCGGCCGCGTTCACCGACGGGCTCGACCGCATCTTCGGCATCGGCGCGGGCATCGCACTCGCCGGCGGTCTGGCCGTGCTCGGGCTGCTGCGTACGACCAGGGGAGTACCCGAAAGTGACAACCCTGGTCCGACGACACCGCATCCCGCCGTTGCGAACATTGCCTCGTAACCAAGGAGGTCCGATGCCCTACCGGTTCGTCACCCCAGTCCCGAAGCGCGCCGCCACCGGCTCGGTAGCGGCGGTGTATGCGGCGTCCGCCCGCGAGCTCGGCGCGCTCTTCGCGCCGCACCTCTCACCCGCCCCGGACCTGCACGCGGCCCTCTGGGCGGTGCTGCGCGAGTCGATGCTCGCCGGCACCGTCCCGCGGGCCCGCAAGGAGGCGGTCGCGGCCGCGGTGGCGGTGGTGAACCGCTGCCCGTTCTGTATCGACGCGCACGCCGCGATGCTGCACGCGACCGGCTCCCACGACACCGCCGACGCGATCACCCGCGGCGAGGCGCCCGACCCGCTGGTCGCCTGGGCCCGCTCGACCCGCTCGGCGGCGCCCGACCCGTGGCCGTTCCCGGCCGCGCAAGCCCCCGAATACGTCGGCACGGCCCTGGCCAACCACTTCATCAACCGCATGGTCGACGCCCTGCGCCCCGGCTCCCTCCTGCCGGGCGGGGCGCTGCGCACGCCGTCCCGCCGCGCGGCCGGCCTCGCCCTGGCCCGCACCGTGCGGCGGACGATCGCGCCGGGCGAGAGCCTGGCGCTGCTGGATCCCGGCGCGGGCCCGGCGCCGGCGTGGGCCGGCGCCGGACCGGTCGCGGCCGCGTGGCCGGCGTTCGAGCGGGCCGCGCGCGCCGGCGGTGCGCTGCTCGGCGACACCGCCCGGGCCGTGGTGCTCGAGGCGGTCGCCGGGTGGCGGGGCGAGCATCCTGAACTCGGCGGCTGGCCGGGGAGCGCGCTCGGCGCGGTGCCGGAGGACGAGCGGCCGGGGGCGCGGCTGGCGCTGCTCGCGGCCCTCGCGCCCTATCGGCTGACCGAGTCCGCGGTGGCGGCTTGGCGGAGCTCGGTCGGGCCGCGGGGCGATGAGGAACTGGTGCGGGTGCTCGGATTCGGGGCGTTCGCCGCGGTCGATCGGCTCGCCGGCCGGGTGGCGGTCACCGCGTAGACCGCGCGCCGCCGCCGGTCGTGGTCGGTGACGACCAGGCGCGGAACCGACACGGCGCGTCGGCATGTCGAGTTTCGTTCGACGCACACCGGGAGGAAAGGAGGCTGGACCCGCGACCGTGGAAAACCGATCATGGATCGGTGCGGGTGTCCTGGACGGTTGCTGACGGCTACGTGCCGATGCCCGACCGGTCGCTGGTCGACGGGGCACGGCCGGCAGAGCGGGTGGAGTTGACCGCCCACTCGTTTGCCGGTCCACCGCATCGACACCGGGTGCGCCTGCCGATCGGGCCGGCTGACGCGGCGCGATTCCGGCGATTCGACCGGACCGTCCGGGCGCAGCGGATCGTGTACTTCGTGGTGATGGGCACCTGGGTATTGATGGTCCTCGCGGGCATCTTGCTGCCAGGATGGGTTTTCAAGGTGGGCGTCGTCGCCTTCTGCGCTGCGGCGCTGAGCAACGGCCTGTTCCAGCTCGTGTTGGTGGCGCTGCGGCCGCGGCAGTATCCGGTGCGGACCGGTCTCGTGCTCAGCCGAAACCCCCGGGTGGCGGTCCGCGGCGTACACCCCGACGCGGCGACCGAGTGGCGAACGATTGCCGGCGATTCGATCCGAATCGAGCCATAGCTTGGGTCTCACCGGCCGAGATGCGCCTACTCGCAAGTCGCATGAACACGATCGGCGCAACGACTCGGCTGGGTCAGTAGGAAGCACCTGCTACCGCTTGAACGGATATCCGCTTTCGCAAACGTCAGGACTTGAGGATCGCCCAGCTCGCTGACAAGCCGATGAGCGGATGGGCCGCGTGCCCTGCTGGGAAGATGAACCGTGGCCTCCGACCAGGACCAAGAACGCGAGTCTCAGTTGCTTTCAACCGAGATAGACCCGCTCGCTCAGGCGATCCTCGATTCCGTGCGGCCTTGGGATGCGTATGAGGCCGCCGTCGACATTCCAGGACGTTTCCTGGACGCGTTGGACTGGCTGCCGCACGGTGGCTTGCTCTACCAGGCCTGGGCGGAACTCGCGGACCTCTTCGAGACAGGCAAGACGCCGATCTCAGACGCACACGCCGCCCTTCGGCAGGCAGCGACCGACTGGCTTGCGAGACCCGAGGATTCCACCGGGGCGTCGGTCGAGATGTGGCTGGAACGAGCGGAGACCCTGACGCACCGGAACTTTGACCGAGACGGCGACTTCTGGCACGGCCCCAAGTAGGAAGTGCGCTCATGCCGCCGTCCGCGTGCGGAGGCACGTCGGAGTGTACGGCCGGCGGGTCGCCGGTACCGTCGGCCGTGTTTCCCGACGCCGAACGACACGACCGCCATCCTGATCCAAGCCCGACGCCAGTACACCAACACCCGACCCGCATGACCTACTCGACCGGCCCGCAGATATCCGCTCATGCCGCGTCCGGTGCGCGGTGGCTGGTCCAGGCCGTCACGATGCGTGTCGCTTGTGGGGTGCCAGTGTGCGCTCGCTGTTGGAGCTGGTTGATGCCGTCGATCCGGCCTGGCCTGAGGTCGAGGCGGCCGTGGCCGCCGCGCCGTACCCGGTCGTCGTCCTCGCCGTCGACCCGCGGCGCGCCGACGAGGAGCTCCGATTGTTGCAGGTGACGACGCGGTCGTGGTTGGGGGCGGTGGTCCACCGTAGCGGCGGCCTGGTGCTCGAGCATGGGTGGCTGCGCGTCTTCGGGTCGGGCAACGACGAACATCGCCTGGCCAGTCTGAGCCAGGTCAACGACAACGTTGCCGGCGGCATGATCGTGGCGCAGGACGTGCTGGGCGGTCAGTTCGCCTGGATATCGGACTCCGATGGCACGCCGACGATCTGGTATCTGGCGCCGGACACGTCGCGGTGGGAGAACTGCGAACGGGGATACGGTGCCTGGCTCGCGGCCATGATCGGTGGTGCGATGACCGGATTTTACGAGTCGCTGCGTTGGCCGGGCTGGGTCGAAGAGGTCGGCGCGTGCCGGCTCGACCAGGCCATCAACGTCTTCCCACCGCTGTTGAGTTCCCCCCGGTTTGGCGGAGCTTCTCAAACGTGATCGACTGATCATGGGGAGGAAGTTCTGTGGCCGCACCGAAGAAGTACCCCGACGAGTTGCGAGCGCGTGCCGTGCGCTTGTATCGCGAGTCGGACCCGAAGCCGACGATCCGGCGGCTGGCTGAGCAGCTGAACGTGCATCACGAGGCACTGCGGAACTGGATTCGTCAGGCTGAGGCAGACGCGGGCGAACGTCATGACCGGCCCACCACCGAGATGGCCGAGGAGAACCGCCGGCTGCGTGAAGAGGTTGCCGAACTGCGCCGGGTCAACGAGATCTTGCGTGCGGCGTCCAGCTATTTCGCGTCGGAGCTCGGCCCGGCCCGGCGACGGTCATGAGGTTCATCGACGAACACCGTGACCGCTTCGCGGTCGCGCTCCTGCTACGGGTTCTGAACATCGCCGAGTCGACCTACTACCAGTGGGTCAAGCAGGCCGAGCAGCCCTGTGACCGGGATCTGGTCGACCTCGGGCTGATCTCCAACATCTATGACATCTGGGAGGCCTCCGGGCGCACCTACGGCGCCGACCGCGTCCATCGGCAACTGCGCCGCGACGGCATCCAGATCGGCCGCAAACGCGTCGAGCGGCTCATGCAGCAGCAGGGCTGGCACGGGGCGTTCCTGCACCGCGGCTGGCGCGGCGGCTCAACGAAGCAGGACCCACGGCACACGCCGGCACCGGACCTGGTCAACCGGAACTTCACCGCAGCCGCCCCGAACCGGCTCTGGGTGGCCGACGCCACCCGGATCCCGTGCGGGGAGGGCGTGTTCTGGCTGGCGGCGGTCCGGGATGTGTTCTCCCGCCGGATCGTCGGGTGGAAGACCTCCGATAGGTGCGACACCGAGCTGATCCTCGCCGCGCTCGAGTACGGCATCTGGTCCCGCGACGTCCGCGACGGCCAGCTCATCCATCACAGCGATAGGGGCTCGAACGGCGAATTCAACCGATCGTCGCAACACCTTCATCGCGGAGGTGGGCGATGGGTAGGAACACGAAGCTGGAGCGGGTGCCGGAAGGGGCGCGGAGGCAGTGGGCGGCGGACCGGGCGTTGCGGGCGCCGATGCGGTCGCCGGGTCGGCCTGAGCCGTCACGCGCGGTGCAGCGGCAGTTCTGGCGGCTGATCGCGACGGGGGTCACGACGGTCGAGGCGGCGCTTGATGTTGGCGTGTCGTGGCCGGTGGGGGCGCGCTGGTTTCGGAACGCTGGAGGCATGCCGCCGATCAGCCTGGACGAGCCTTCGGGCCGCTATCTGTCCTTCGCCGAACGGGAGGAGATCGCGCTGCTGCGGGCGCAGGGCAAGGGCGTGCGGGAGATCGGCCGCAGGATCGGCCGCGACGCGGGGACGATCTCGCGTGAGTTGCGGCGCAACGCCGCAACACGCGGCGGCAAGCTGGAGTATCGGGCTGTGGTGGCGCAGTGGAAGGCACAGCAGGCGGCCAAGCGTCCGAAGACAGCCAAGCTGGTGTCGAATCCGCGGCTGCGCGAATACGTCCAAGAGCGCCTGAGCGGCAGCGTCCGCCAGCCTGGCGGCGAGCTCGTGACCGGGCCGAGGGCTCGGGCCTGGAAGGGACGCAACAAGCCCCGCCGGGAGGACCGCCGCTGGGCGACCGCGTGGAGCCCGGAACAGATCAGCAACCGGTTGCAGCTGGACTTCCCGGATGATGAGTCCATGCGCATCTCGCATGAGGCGATCTACCAATCGCTGTTCATTCAGGGCCGGGGCGCGCTCAAGCGTGAACTGGTCGCGTGTCTGCGCACCGGCCGGGCACTGCGGGTGCCGCGCGCCCGGGCCCGGCAACGCCGCGACGGCATGGTCACCCCCGAAGTGATGATCAGCCAACGGCCGGCCGAGGTCGAAGACCGGGCCGTGCCCGGACACTGGGAAGGTGACCTGATCATCGGGCTGGACAGGTCCGCGATCGGGACCCTCGTGGAACGAACCACCCGCTTCACCATGCTGCTGCACCTGCCCCGCATGGACGGTTGGGGCGTCGAAGCGCGGTCGAAGAACGGCCCGGCCCTGGCCGGACACGGCGCCGAAGCCGTCCGCGAAGCGATCGCCGCGACGATCACCGCCCTGCCCGAGCAGTTGCGCCGCACGCTCACCTGGGACCGCGGCAAAGAACTCGCCCAGCACGCGAAGCTGACGATCGACACCGGCGTGCAGGTCTACTTCGCCGACCCGCACAGTCCATGGCAGCGCGGCACGAACGAGAACACCAACGGGCTGCTCCGGCAGTACTTCCCCAAAGGCACAGACCTCGCCCGCTGGAACACCAGTGAACTCGAAGCGGTCGCCGCAACGCTGAACAGCCGGCCACGCAAAGCGCTCGAGTGGAAGACGCCTGGCGAAGCCTTCAACGAGCTGTTATCGTCCACTCAGGACAGTGGTGTTGCAACGACCGGTTGAAACCGGTAACTATACGAGCTTCCGCTTCTCGCAACGCTTGACCGACAACGGAATCCGGCCGTCCATGGGATCCGTCGGCGACTCGTTCGACAACGCCCTGATGGAGAACTTCTGGTCGACGCTCAAGATCGAATTGGTCTATCGCACGAGCTGGCGGACCCGTGACGAGGCCGAGAACGCGATCTTCACCTACATCGACACCTGGTACAACACCCGCCGCATCCAACGCGAGCTCGGCTACCTCAGCCCCGACGAATACGAGGACGCCTGGCACGCACAGCCTGAGCCAGATAACCTCAGCCCTGCCCCGACCGGAAGCAGGTAACCGCCGCTCCGTCGAAACGGGGGGAACTCATGTGGACCAAGGAGGGCAAGGATCCCGCGGCTGTATCGCGCCGTACGGTGCCGATGTCTGAGGCGATGTCCATGATCGGCTTGACGCAGGACAGCCAAAGTACCCCATAGAGACGCCGCCTCGCCTGCATTTGTCACCGCCGGGCCCAGTGATCACGTTCACGCTCATGCCGCCGCTGATGCGTGGTGACCGGCCCGGGGCTCGTGACTCGTAGTCATGAGCCTTGGCCTGGTCGAGACATCCTGCCGATGAGCGCGCATCCGAGCGATGTCTTTCCAGCGCAGCTCGACGAGTCATGCGGCAGTGATCTTGACGACCGTGGACCGGGAGTTCTCCAATGATCAGCTAAGGGTGGCGAATCATCGGCGTCAGTCCGGGCGGTGTGGGGGCGGGCGATCTTTGCGGCCATGCACGCAGGCTTGTTCCGGACGGCTGCCAGTTGCGTTACCGTGGGCGTGGCCGCGGCGATCTCGTCGTCGAACTGCAAGCCGTCGACCCGGCAGTGGAGCCGGCCACGACATTTGCCGGGGCCCGGCCCGTGGTTCGTGCTGGCTGCCCGCCTTAGCAGCACCCGGGCGGCCCACCTCAAGGAGGCCGGGCACCAGGACCAGGCGGCCCGGGACTCCTGGGGCGCCATGACTCCAGCGCAGTTGCCTGCGCGTGTGAGCCTTACGCCCCGCGCAGCAGCGCCGCGATCCGCTCGACGTCCTCCGCCGTGGCCCCGGCGGCCATCCGGTCCCGGGTCCCGCCGAAGTTGGTCCGCAGCATCATGCTCAACTCCTCCTCGCTCACCCCGCGGGCCAGCATGGTCTCGCGCACTGGCCAGTATTTGCGCACCCGCTCGGCGAGGACCCCGCGCTCCGAGCGGATCTCGTCGGCCGGGATCTCCCAGGGTTCCTGGCGGCTGCGGTCGTCGCCCCAGAACTCGAGCGTCCAACCGGGCCACAGCTGGGCCCACCGCTCCCGCAGTCCCCGCAGCGGCTCCACGCTCCACAGCCCGGCCCGCCGCGTCCCCGGGTCGAGGTCCAGGCCGGCGGTCACCATGTCCAGCGACTCGTACTCCATCACCTCCAGCAGTTCGGGCCCGGCGGTGACCCAGTCGATCAGGCCGGGCCCCATCCGCCAGCGCCGGTAGGCCGCATTCGCGTTCAGCCCGTACCGCCGTCCGCCGACGGTGACGATGGCCTTCGCCAGGTCGTACTCGAGGTCGAACTCGTTGCGTGGCGTCCGGTCCGGCCCCTCGTCGTTGTGCGCGGCGGCGGGATCCTGGCCGGCGTAGGCCATCAGGTCACCGATGCCGTCATAGGCCCAGCGGATCTCCCAGCCGGGCCAGGTCGCGGCGTAGCCCTGGAGCATCGCCGTGCGGTACGCCGGGTAGTTGAGCTGCGTGTTGAACAACAGCAGCACCCGGCGGTCGGCGTCGATCAGGACGGCGCCTTCGGAGCTGACGTCGTCGAACCAGGAGCCGTCCTCTGCGAAGTCGTCGCCGTCCAGGCGACGTAGCGCGATCTGCGGCCCGAGGGCGAAGTCCACGTCGATCTGCAGCCCGGAACCGCCGCCCAGCGCGTGCACCCGGCACACCCCGTCACGCACGACCACGTAGTTGACCCGGCTACCCACCGCCGTACCATATCCCGGCGAGCGCGGCGTCGGCGCCGACCGACCAAGCGATGGACTGCCGGAACTCATTCGCGGAGCCGGTCAGCCGCGCTCCTCCTCACCCGAGGCTCGGGCGTGGCCTTCCTTGCCATGCTGATCCTCCCGGCCGCCTGCGAGGCGACCTACCGGCCACCTTCAGCCCGCTGGTGTTCAGCAACGACCCCTCCGGCAAGCTTTCCTGGCTTCATCCGTAAGAAAGGGGGCCCAGATGTGCGCACTTTCCGGTCCGGACGAGCCTGTCTCCCTCGATCAATAGCCGCGACTTTCGGACCCACTCTGCGGCGGCACGCATCGGTCAAAATGGCGGGTGGGGATTTGGTCTTCTGGCCAGCCACCAGTAGTTACGCTAAGCAATGGCTGCCCGCTCTTGGCGGCTACCGGATCTGGTTCCCCTCTAGGTCAAGGGGTCTTCGCAAGATTCTTCCTTGATTTTGGCGTCGATGGTGGTCAGCTCGTCGATGAGCTCGCGGGCCAGGTCGTGGCGGGTCTGGGCGACGATGCCCGCCGGTGGCGGCGCGGTGCGCAGCAGGTAGCTGGCCTGGCCGCGGGTGAGGAACTTCTTGGCCCCGCCGGGGACCAGCTCGAGCAGCAGGTGGTGGATGCGGCTGACGACCTCAGTGCGGGCCCGGCCGAGTTCGTCACGCCGGTCGACGAGCTGCCGCAGCACGACGGTGTGGTCGTCGGCGGCCACCGTGCGCAGGCCCGGGGTGCGCAGGCCGGCCACGGCCACGCTGTGCGCGTCAACCGGGTCGGTCTTGCGGCCCTGACCGGTGTCGAACACCCGGACCCGGGCGGACAGTTTCGCGGGCACGTCGATGACCGTTTCACCGTCGGCGACCAGCCGCTGGGCGATGTGCCGGCCGATCCCGGCGCAGCCCTCCACTGCCCACACCCGCTCGGGGAACGTGCGGCCGGTCGTGAGCATTCGTTGGTATCCGCCGGCCTCGGTGCCGTACCGGCCGCGGGCCAGGACCTGTTCCCGCTCGTCGATGACCTCGATCGCGGCCGACCGCTTGTGCGGATCCATGCCGATCACCACACGGCTCATGGCGTTGTCTCCTCGTGTCGTACACAGTGGACGATCGCCGTGGAGGGCAATGCTCATTTGAGCTGGGCACACCCCTGACTTGAGCCATTCCCGGCAGCGGTGGCCGGCGGGCGCACGCCAAATGAGAGTCACACCCTGATGCCGTGGACAGCCGATGATGAGAGCGATCCCGTCGGCCACCTCGACCCAACCTGGCCGGGTTGAGGTCGTAGATCAACTTCTATAAGTAGCCGATGTGCGCGCTTCTCATGGCACCATACGGGTGATCGAAGGCGACTTCTCAGCCCGCGAGCGCCTAATCGGCTTGTAGCCCTGGCGGCAAATGGTGCCACCAATGCGAGCAGCCGTCAGCGCAAAAGAGGGCCCGCCGCCGCTGGTCGGCGATGCCGAGGGTCAGCACGAGTAGTCGAAAGGCCCTTTCCAATTCCGCCTCCGGGAGACCACTCAGCTTGCTCAGTGACGCGCTGAGTTCACTCCTCACGAGGAGCACCGCTGGAGTGACCGTCGGCCGTACTCCGGACCGGATAACGGCGAGCCTGCCGTCCTCGACGGTCGCCCGTGCTTGCGAGACAAAATTTCCTAGCTTCCGCAGGACCATCCTGCGATCGTCAACTGCCATCCCGTTGAACCAGGAGACTCCGCCCTCCACGGGATCAAGTCCCTGTGCCAGCCGGTTCAGCGCCAGCTCCAACGAAACCTCCAACGAAATCTCCAACCGTGCGGTCATATCGATGCTCTGCTTCACCAGTCTGTGACGCGCTCCTCGCTGGTTCACGGGCCGGCCGACGAAGTATTTCGCGACGAGAGTCCGCACAAGTATCGACGACACTTCCCCGCGCGCGAAGGCGATCGCCGCCTCGCGAAGCAGGACATCCTCCCGTCGTCCAATGATCGCGTTTACGGACATGCCGCTGACCGCGCGCCGGCCGGACGGACGCACTGACAGTCTGTGACGGGGGAGCTGACATGCCCACCGCCAAGGTGAGTCTTTGCGCGGAGATCCGATGATTACGCGAGGTCCAGCAACTGCATGTCCCCGGTACGTACCATCCAGTCGACCCAGTAGCCGAGCCGTCCGCACGCGATGCACCGGCTCGTAACGGCTATCGCGCGGATGCCCGCTCGGCCTGCACTCCGCACGCTTGATCGGCTGCGCGCACATGCCGCTGTCGTCTCGGCGTGGACGTCCACCTGCGGGCCTCAACGTGTCGGTGGCATGAGCGGTCGACATGCGGAATTCATGGCGCTGCCGGCGCTTCCCTGGTAGGTATGGCGAGGCACGCGATGTGACTCCGCGCTACCGTCGACGCCGATGATGGACGATGAGCGCAGCACCGACTTCTCGCGCAGGTGCGTCCAGCGTGCATACCTGTATCTGGCACGGAACGTCGATGTGACCGGACCGCCGTTCACCTCCAGCGATCTAGCTCTGATGTCGTTCGACCCCGATGAGGTTACGAGGCTGGTAGGGCTTCAGCCGACCACGACATGGCGCTCCGGCGACCCACATCCGGTATCGGGAACCTCGAGACCGCGTCGATTCAGCAGCTGGAAGTACGAGCAGCCAGAGGCGCACAACTACATCACCGAAGACATCGTTGTTCCTCTGCTGGACGCCATCGAGCCATACACCGACGGCATCCACACGGCCTGCTGCACCCTGGGCATGCGCGCCGGCATCATGGTGGTCGTCACCATGCACGGCGACCGCGACGCCGTCGATGGTGAACCTCATGTGTCCACCGCCGCCATCACGTACACATCGGAGACCCTACGGCGGCTGGTGCAGCTGGATCTGTCATTGGCACACGACCAGTACGTTCTCGTACCCGACTAGCGAATTCTGCGCCGCCGTATCCAGTCCTCAACGTTGCCGGCCCGGGGTGAATGGCCCACCGTCTCGTTGACGTCAGTGTTGAATGAGTGCCTCGTCGACGCGGACCTCTCCGGCCACGATCATCATGGCGACCGTTCCGGATGCGGTCTCTGCGTCCCAGGTGAAGACCTGGTAGCTGTCGTCGTTGATCACCGCTCGGGCGAAAGCCTGCTCGTCGGCGGTCGGGGACCGGAAGACTGGGTGGTGAAATGTCGCAGTGCTGGCGACCCAGACGACGTCGCTCAGCACGAACGTCCGCACGAACAGCCCGTACGAGCCCGGATGATTCACGTACGGGCGTTGCAGGATCAACGACCCGACACTCCCGCCGGGCAGTGCATCGGAGGAATCCGCGACCAAGCAAGGCCAGTCCTAGTCCAACTCCCGATGCTCGGGCAGTGCAGCGGAGAGCCCGAGATGGAACCGCAACTCGGTCAGGAAAGTCGCCGGCACGTCGGGACGGAGGCGCAGCGTCAACATCCACTCGTAGTGCAAACTCACGGCTTCTCCTGCACGATCACGGTAGCCGCTGCCGACGTCCGCTGTACTGTCGTGGGACTGCTCGTCGGGCGAGGAGTCGACTACGGGCTTGCCGAGAGCAGAAGGTCGAGCGCGTTCACGGACGGTCGTGCAGGAACCACGCGTCGCTGCGGGTCACGGCGAGCGCGAGCGCCCACGGCGGCATCTGGAGACTGCCGCCGACCGCCTTGAGCTGCTTGGCAAGCCGCCATGCGTCTGGACCGAGCGTCGGCGGCCGGGCGACGACGAACTGCAACATCGTCGTCCAGCAGGCCACCAACTCGGCACCGCAGTGTCGCTCCCACTGCCGGATCGCCGCCGCCAGCCCCGCCGGCCCGTCGGGCCGGGCAGCGGCGTAGTAGCTGACCCAGAGCGGTGCCAGCCACTGATCCGGTGTCGGCAGGAGGACGAGCTGCACGTCCCGCGGCGTGTACCAGGTCCGCGTGCCGACGTAGTGCGCCGCGACGCCATGCCCCAGCTCGATGAGATCCGGATCGGCGACAATCGTCTCCCAGAGCCATCGCTCGACGGCCAGCCGGGTCGTGGGCAACGGCAACTCCCGCTCGGCCCGCGCGGCGAGGTTGACGTAGCCGAGGCTGCCCACGTGCAGGTACAGGTCGTTCGGACCGACCGGGTCATCGTCGCCCCAGTTGCGGTAGATCGACCAGGGGTCGACGGCGCGAGCTGCCCGCTCCAGCACGGCGATCTCGTGCGGCTCCGGCTCGTGATACAACTCCCCGACACCCGTCAGCACCGGCCACCGGCCAGTCAGCGCCACCACCGATCGGGCCGCCCGCCAGGACTCCAGGACCCGCGCCGGCACAACGCCCTCCACCAGCATCGTGTCGCCCAGTCCCCGCTCCACCGGATGCCCGTCGAGTGCCGGTCCCCGCAGTGCCACGGCAACCTCGCCCGGATCGTCCATCACCCGCACCACGCCGACGACCGTACCGTGACGAGCGGACACGTCGGTGCCCCGCTTCGCTGGATCGACCGCGTCCGCGCCGAAGGCCGGCCCGCCGCACATCTCAGCGAGTGACCAGCACTGCGGGGCCAGGACTTCCTGTCCTGCCGGTGAAAGGACATGGTGTCGGCCGCGTGGTGGGGTTGACTCTCCTATTGTGGGAGACCCGATGGTTGGCGGCATGCCCGACGAAGACGCCGTCTTGTTGAGTATCGGCGAGTTGGCGGAGCGGACCGGTCTGTCGGTGAAGGTGATCCGTCACTGGTCCGACATCGGCGTCGTACCGCCGACCGGCCGCAGCTCGGCCGGTTACCGGCGCTATGACGCACGAGCGGTGGCCCGCCTCGAACTCGCCCGGACCCTGCGTGATCTCGGGCTGGGCATGGCGTCGATACGCGGTGTCCTCGACGGCGAGCGCAGCATGGCCGATGTCGCCGCTCTGCACGCCAGCGCGTTGGAGGTGCAGATACGCACCCTGCGCGTGCAGCGTGCGGTGCTGCGTTCGGTCGCCAACCGTGGTGGCACAACCGAGGAGCTTGCTGTCATGACAAAGCTGGCACGGCTGTCCGCCGCGCAGCGCAACGCGATCGTGCACCGGTTCATCCGCGACGTGCTGGGCGACCTGGACGTTCCCGGGTACCGGGAGGGCCTGCTGGCCGCCACCCCGGATCTGCCCGACGAGCCCACCGACGAGCAGGTCGACGCGTGGATCGAACTGGCCGACATGCTCGACGATCCGCAGCTGCGCACCGCGATGCGCAGGATGGCCGAGTACGCCGCGCGACACGCCCCCGGCCGGCTGGGCGAACACGAGGTGCGCGCGGTCGAGCAGGTGACGGACTTCTGGGTGCGGCGAGCCACCGCGGCGATCGACGCGGGCATCCCGGTGGACTCGCCGGTGGCCGACTCGATCGTGGCCGATGTCGTCGATGCCTGGCTGCCCACACAAGAGGGCAGCGACCTGCGATCGGGCGGTGACGGCGAGCACGCGCGGAGCCTGCTGCTCGAACAGCTGGAGATCGCCGCGGACCCGCGCGCCGAACGGTACTGGCAGCTGCTGTGCATCATCAACGGCTGGCCGGTGCGACCGAGCCTGGCCGCGGCCGGGCAGTGGCTGATGACCGCACTGCGCGCCAACCCCGCACCAGGCGTCCGCGCCGCGAGCATCGCCGCCGCGCTCGAGCACGCCGCCCCGCCCAAGCCGGCGGAAGTGCTGGATGCCTACGTCCGGGTCCTGGCCGAGGTGGACACGATCGTGTCCACCGTGACCGCCGACCGCTTCGATGACCCCACGCCCTGCGCCGACTGGAACGTACGCACTCTGCTGAACCACCTGGTCTACGAGAACCTGATGTGGACCAGCCTGGCCAACGGCGACCCCCGAAGCGACTTCACCGCCGACCACCTCGGCGCGGACCACGTGGCCGCGTTCCGCGCCTCGGCCCAAGCGGCGCTGACCGCCTTCCGCCGGCCCGGCATGCTGACGCAGCGGTACGGGCCGGCCCCGGGCTGGCGACTCGTCGAGCAGGTCAGCATAGAGATGCTCGCCCATGGCTGGGATCTGGCCAAGGCAACCGGTCAGCCCACCGACCTCGCCCCCGACCTCGCCGAGACAGCCCTCGCCACCGTCCACGAGATCTACGGAGAGCTGCCCCGAACGCCTGGCGGCTCGTTCGCCCCCGCCCGGCCGGTTCCCGTCGAGGCCGGCGCCGCCGATCACCTCGCCGCGTACCTGGGCCGAGACGTCAGCTGGACTCCCCACGACTGATGCCGGGACGTTCCCCTCCGCCCCCGTAGACAGCGCACAAGATGAGCAACCCGGGAGCGGGTGCGCCGCTGTGCCAAGATGGATCGCATGGCAGACGAGGTCGTCGATGTGGTGATCCGGCCCGACGGCAAGGTCGAGATGCACGTCTCCGGCGTCGACGGGATGGTCTGTGTCGAGCACACCGACCAGCTCGTCAGCCTGCTCGGCGGCGACGTCGAGGCGCAGGAGCTGACCGCCGAGGCCTACGTGCAGGCCGAGGCCGAGGCCGAGATCGACCGGCAGAACCGGCTCTGGCATTGACCGGGTCGCTGCTGGTCCACGCGATCGTCCCGCGCAGCCGTGCCAACGGGCCCGGTGAGCGGATGACCGTCTGGGTTCAGGGGTGCACGCTGGCGTGCGCGGGCTGCTTCAACCCGGGTACGCACCCGGGCGGGGAGGCGGCCACGAGCGTCGCGGAGCTGCTCGCGATGGCCGAGGCGCTGCCGATCGAGGGCGTCACGCTCACCGGCGGGGAGCCGCTGCAGCAGGCCGGGGGCGTGGCCGCGTTCGGGGCCGGGCTCAAGGCGCGGACCGGGCTCGGGCTGATCATCCTGACGGGGTACTCGCGGCGCGAGATCGAGGACGACCCGGCGCGGCGCGCGGCCGTCGCGCACGCGGACCTCGTCGTGGCCGGGCGGTATCAGCGCCGGGCGCACCTCGGCGGCGGGCTGCGCGGCTCGTCCAACAAGGCGTACTGGTGGCTGACCGGACGGTACCGGGGCGTGGAGCTCGAAGCCCTGCCCGACCTCGAGGTGCTCGTCGGCGCCGACGGCACGCTGACGATCACGGGCATGGCGGCACCGACCATCGGATAGGCGGGGGAACGGACATGGCTGGCGTCGGGGACGAGATCCGGCTGTACCTGCGGGCCCGGGTCGCGCTCATCGTGCTCGTCACGATCGAGGAGCAGCGGGCCGTCGACATCCTCGACGACGTGCGCCGGGAGCGGGACCCCGGCGCGGACCTCATCGTGTGGGACGTCGCCGACCACTTCACGTCCGCGGCCAAGCCGCCGGCGGGGCAGCGGCCGCTGCCGGAGACCGGCGACCCGGGCACCGCGCTGGACAAGATCAAGGAGCTGGCGAACAAGACGCCGGAGCGCCGCGACATCTATCTGCTCAAGGACTTCCACGAGTTCTGGGGCCGCGACCCGCGCATCCGCCGCAAGCTCAAGAATCTGGCGCAGCAGCTGGTGTACACCGGCAGCTCGCTCGTCGTGATCGCGCCGACCCGGGCGGTGCCGGTCGAGCTGCGCAACGACGCCGTGGTCGTCGAGCTGCCGCTGCCGACCGCCCCGCAGCTGCGCCACGAGCTCGACGGGCTCATCGAGGGCACCGCGGGTGTGCGGGCCGCGCTGAGCGGCGCGGGGCGGGCGAAGCTGTCGCAGGCGGCCCTGGGGCTGACCGTGGCCCAGGCCAAGCGGGCGTTCGCGAAGGCGATCGTGCGCGACGGGGCCCTCGACGACCGGGGCATCGACACGGTCCTGCAGGAGAAGAAGGCCGTCGTCCGCGAGAGCGGCGCCCTGGAGTTCTACCCCGTCGAGGAGACCAGCGACGACGTCGGCGGCCTCGACGCGCTCAAGCGGTGGCTCACGCTGCGCGAGCGGGCGTTCTCGGAGGAGGCGACGAGATACGGGCTGCCCGCGCCGAAGGGCATCGCGCTGATCGGCATCCCGGGCACCGGCAAGAGCCTGACCGCGAAGATGATCGGCGGGCTGTGGCGGCTGCCGCTGCTGCGCCTCGACGTCGGCGCGCTGTTCGGCTCGCTCGTCGGGGAGAGCGAGGAGCGGGTGCGCCTGGCGATGCAGCTCGCCGAGACCGTCGCCCCGTGCGTGCTGTGGATCGACGAGATCGAGAAGGCCCTCGCGGCGGGCGGGCTCGACGGCGGGACCTCGCAGCGGGTCTTCGGCACGATCCTGACCTGGATGCAGGAGAAGACCGCGCCCGTGTTCGTGGTGGCCACCGCGAACGACGTCACCGCGCTGCCGCCCGAGACGCTGCGCCGCGGCCGGTTCGACGAGGTGTTCTTCCTCGACCTGCCGACCGAGCGGGAGCGGCGGGAGATCATCGCGGTGCACCTGCGCAAGCGCCGCCGCGACCCCGAGGCCTTCGACGTGCACCACCTGGCCCAGATCTCCGACGGCTTCGTCGGCGCCGAGCTGGAGCAGGCCGTCATCGACGCCATGTACCACGCCTTCGCCGAGAACCGCGACCTGCGCACCGCCGACATCACCGAGGCCCTGCTGCGCACGGTGCCGCTGAGCCGCTCCCAGCGCGAGGTCATCGAGCACCTGCGCGCCTGGCTGCGCCAGGGCCGCGCCCAGCCCGCCTCGGCCGCCCCCGACCGCCGCGACCCCGCCGCCGAGCGCGGCCCCGGCCTGGAGCTGGACCTCCCGCACGACTCGGGCGACTCGGGCTACCCGGACGGCTGGGACGGGTGAACGCGGCCTGGCGGCGCACGGTGGAACGGGCCGCGGCCGGGGACGGCACCGCGATCGTGGCCCTGCGATGGTTGCTGGAGCGGGAGGGCGGCGCGGAGCTGACGGAGGCGGTGTGGCGGGCGCTGCTGGCGGTACCGTCGCCGGATCCCGGCCTCTGGGCGGCCGTGCGGGCCGACTGCCTCGCGGCGCTCGACGACGGCGAGCTGCTCACGGCGGCCGCCCGCGACGACGGGCACCCGGTCGCGCAGACCGCCCGGGAACGCATCCGGCTGCGCGGCGGGACCGAGCTGGAGGCGCTGTGCCTGCTCGCGCCCGGGCGGCCCGGGCTCGCGGCCTGGTGCGCGCAGCACGCGTCCGACCTGGTGAGCCCGCCCGTGGCCGCGATGCTGCTGCTGGTGACGGGGCAGGCGCAGCAGTACCACGCGATCGACCCCGACGGCGGCGCGCTGCGGGCGGTGCTGGCGATGCCGGGGCTGGCGGAGCGCGGGCCGCTCCTCGCCGCCATGGCCGCCGCGGGGGTCGAACCGGCGCTCGTGGCGGGTGGCGCCGGCCCCGAGGCGCTCGTCCTGGGGCTGCCGGTCGCGCGGGCGGCCGAGGCGGCGCGCGGCCTCGCCGGCGGCCCGGCCGGGGCGGCGCTGCTGGAGCTGCTCGCCGCCGCCGACGCCGACCGGCTCGACCGGGCCACGTTCGCCCTCATCCGCCTCGCCCCGCCCGTCGCCGTGGTGGCGTGGCCGGACGGGCCGCCGCGGGTCGTCGACCTGTGCGAACTGCCCGAACGGCCCCTCGGCGAGCTGCTGCCGTTCGAGCTGGGGGTGCTGGAGGAGTACCTCACCGCGAGCCGCCCGCCGCCCGACGTGCGGGAGCTGCTGGAGCTGCTGCGCGACTGCCTGCGCCTGCGCTACGGCGACGGCATCGAGCTCGGTGGCCGGCGATGATGAGCGCGCTCGTCCGCTGGTATCTCGGCGACGCGTTGCTGCAGCGGGCGGCCGGCGGCAACCGGGCGCTGAACCGGGCGGCGCGCAAGGCCGTGCTCGAGGCGGGCGACCCGCAGGCCCTGGAGGAGCTCGCCCGGCGTGCCCTGGACCGCCCGGATCTGCAGATCTGGTGCGCGCGCAACGACATCGTCCCCGCCGACGCCGTCACGGCCGCCGCGCTGTTCCTCCTGACCGGGCAGCTGCGGCGGTACCGTGCGATCGACCCCGACACCGCCCTGCTCGCCGAGGCCCTGTCCGCCGCGGACCCGTCCCGGCGCGGCCGACTCCTGGCCGCCCTCGCCCGGGCCGGCGACATCGAGCCGGTGGTGGCCGCGGCCCGGCAGCGCAGCAGCCGGATGGTCTGGGACCTGCCGCTGGCCGAGGCGGCCGCCGCGGTCGCCGGTTTCGGCTCCTGGCGCCCGGCGGTGCGGACCGACGCGGCCCTCTTCGACCGTCTCGCCGCCGAGCAGCCCTGGCGGGTTGCCTCGGCCGTGGCCGCGCTGCCCGGACCGTCCCGCATCGACGTGCGCGGCCAGGTCGCCGACCTCGCCTTCGGCCCCCAGGCGGCCCGCCTCGCGATCCTCCACCGCCTCGGCACCGACCGCTACCGGCTGGTCGACGCGATGCGGGGCGGCCTCGGGCGCTACGAGTACGACCTCGACCTCGGCGTGCGCACCCTGACCGAGGCGCTCGCCGTCGGCGTCACCCGGCGCGTGATGGTGCACCTCGGCGACGCCGTGCTCGCCCTCGACGGCCAGGGCATCGTGCTGTTCTCGCGCGGGCGCCGGCAGGAGGTGTACCCGGGGCGCCTGTTCCACACCCTCGCACCCCTCGGCACCGCCGGCGGCTGGGTCGCGCTCGGCGGGGACGGCCGGCTCGTCCTCGGCGCCCGGGGCGGGAGCGTGCGGGCCGGCGAGGACCGGATCGTCGACGTGGGGCCCGGCACCCGCCTGGCCGCCGCGCCCGACGGGCGGCACATCGCCGTCGCGACCGAGGACCGGATCGTGCTGCTCGACGCCGACGGCCGCGAGCCGCGGGCGGTGCCGTGGCCGTCGGGGCGGCTGGAGGGCGTCGCCTTCACCGGCGACGGGCGGCTCGTCGCGCTCGACCAGCCCGGCGGGCCGGGCGGGCCCGGGAGCCGCCTGCACCGGTGGCGGATCGCGGGCGGCGAGCTCGTCGAGGAGGCCGTCGCCGCCGTGCCCGTCGCGCGCAACCTCGAGGCGCTCGACGGGCGCACGCTGGTGCTGGACACCGGCGAGGAGCTGCTGCACCTGCGCGACGCCGAGACGTTCGAGCCGCGGCCGCCGATCGAGGGGTCGACGGCGCGGATACCGTACCCGCGCGCCGCCGCCGGATTCGTCGCCGTCACCCGGCACTGGCTGCGGCCCGAGCACGCGATCGACGTGGACCCGCCCGCCGCCTACCGCCTCGCCGGGCGCCCGCTGTCGGGGCCGGCCCCGGGCGACCTCGAGACCCTCGACCGGCACACGGAGCCCGATCGGGGCCGGGCGTGGGTGCTGGGGCTGCTGCGCGACTGCCTGGCCATCCGGTTCGAGGCCGACGTCGCCCTGGGCCGGCGCGCCGATCTCGCCGAGGACGACATCGCCCTCGGCGTCAGGCCTCCCGGCCCGGCGTGAGCAGCCGGCCGGCCCGCGCGATCGTCTCGCGCAGGTTGGGCTCGGTGGCGAGGTCGAGCGCCTCGGCCACGGTGAGCCAGCGCAGGGGTGCGTCGGGCTTCTCCGGCCGGGCCGCTGCGGGGCTGCCGGTGGCCAGCACGAACCGCACATCGGCGTGCTCGTGCGCCGGCTCGTCGCCCTTCGCGTTCACCGGCACCACGACGACGTGCACGATCTCGGCGCGGGCGGGATCGGGGTAGGGGACGAGGTCGGCGAGGCCGGTCTCCTCCTCGCCCTCGCGCAGCGCGACGGCGACCGGGTCGGTCTCGCCGGGGTCGCCGTGCCCGCCGACCTGCAGCCACGCCTCCTGCCGCGCGTGCCAGCGCAGCAGCACCCGCCCCGAGGCCGGGTCCACGATCAGCGCGGACGCGGTGACGTGCAGCGGGGTCGCCCGCGACCAGACGTCGCCGCCCCCGTCGAGCAACGCCCGCACCCGCGCGACGTCACCCGCCTCGTCGGCGTCGGCGGGACGGTAGTCGGCGATCAGCTCAAGCAGCACGGTCAATCACCCTAGCGCCCGGGTGTCATGCTGGTGACAGGCGCCGGCACGGGGAGGGATGCGTCGATGCAGCGGTGGCCGCGAGCGGAGGCACGGGCGTGACCACGCGCATCGGGATCGACTTCGGCACCGCGAACACCGTGGTCGCCGGGTGGGACGCGGCCGGGCAGCGGGCCGAGCCCATCGCGCTGCCCGGCTACGACGTCGTCCGCGAGCCGGTGCCGGGGCTTCCGCAGCGGGTCGTGCCGTCGATCGTGGGGTACCGGATCGGCTCGGAGGGGCGCGTCACCACGGCGATCGGCGCCGGAGGGCTCGCCGACCCCGGCCCCGGCGGGACGGTCTTCCGGTCGATGAAGTCCAACCTGTCCGGGCGGGTCGCCGACGTGCCGCGGACCGTGGGCGGGCGGCAGGTCACCGGGCGGCAGGCCGCGACCGACTTCCTGCGCGGCGTCACCGCGCTCGCGGTCCTGGCCGTCGGCGCCGACGACCTCGAGATCGTGGCCACCGCGCCGGTCGAGACGTTCGACGCCTACCGCGACTGGCTCGTCACCGAGGTCGGGCGGGACCTGCCGCAGGCCCGGCTGCGGGTCGTGGACGAGGCGACGGCGGCCGCGGTGGGCTACGGCGGGCGCATGAGCCCCGGCGACGCGTTCTGCGTCTTCGACTTCGGCGCCGGCACCCTGGACGTGTCCGTGGTCGTGGTCCGCGACCCCGACGAGTCGGGCCGCGGCGCCGGCGTGCGGGTCGTCGCGAAGGCGGGCGCGGACGTGGGCGGCAACCACGTCGACGCGCTGCTGGCCCGCTGGGCGCTGGAGCGCTCGGGCGGCGCGCCCCGCGACCCCGTGCGGCACAACCAGGTGTTCGCCGCCGTGCTGGCCGAGGCCGAGGCGGCCAAGGTGACGCTGAGCCACCGCGACTCGGCCCGCATCGCGGTGCCCGGCGCGGCCCGGCCGGTCGAGGTGACCCGGGCCGGCCTGGAGCGGCTGCTGCGCGACGAGGACCTGCTCGGCCGGGTCAACCGGACGCTGCGGCGGGTGCTCGACGCGGCCGCCGCGCGCGGCTACCCGGCGGGCGAGCTGGCCAGGGTGTTCCTCGTCGGCGGCACGAGCCTGATCCCGGCCGTGCAGGAGCTGCTGCGGATGCAGTTCGAGCCGGGCGTGCTGCACCTCGACCGGCCCCTGGAGGCGGTCGCGGTCGGCGCGGCGGGCATCGCCGGCGGCCGCGAGCTGCACGACCACATCCAGCACGACTACGCGATCCGGCACGTCGACCAGCGCTCCGGCGGCTACGAGTTCGAGCCGCTGGTCGCCGCGGGCACGGCGTACCCGACCGAGGAGCCGGTCAAGTCGCTCACGATCCGCGGCGTGCGCGACGGCCAGCGCCGCCTCGGGCTGGCCGTCTACGAGCTGGCGCACGCCACCTACCGCGACGCGAGCGCCGACCTCGAGATCGTGTTCGACCGCGACGGCGGCGCCCGGGCCGCCCCGGTCAGCGCGCAGCAGCGGCAGGAGCGCAGCTCGCTGTGGCTCAACGAGGACAGCCCGACGTTCCTGGAGGCCGACCCGCCCGCGACGGCCGGCGCGGACCGGTTCCTGCTGGAGTTCCGCATCGACTCGCAGAAGCGCCTGACCGTGTCCGCCTTCGACCTCGACCGCAAGATCTGGCTGCTGGACCGCCGCCCGGTGGTCCGCCTCGCGTAAGGGGAGCCCATGTCGCACTTCACCCGCGTCCGCACCGCGCTGCGCGACCCCGCGCTGCTGGCCAAGGCCCTGGCCGCCGTCGGCCTGGAGCAGGCCGAGGTGCACGACGTCGCGCAGACGCTGTACGGCTACCAGGGCGACGCCCGCCCCGAGCGCGCCGAGGTGATCGTGCGCCGCGCGCGGCTGGGCCGGATGAGCAACGACCTCGGCTTCCGGCGCACCGTCGACGGCACGTTCGAGGCGATCGTCAGCGAGTTCGACCGCGCGCAGTACGGCGATCCGTGGCTGCAGCGGGTGACCCAGGAGTACGGGCGGGCCGCGACCCTCGAATACGCCGAGCACAACGGCTTCGAGGTGGCCGGCGAGGAGCGGCAGTCCGACGGCTCGATCCGCCTGCTGCTGCGCCGCTCCTAGCCCCAGCCGCGGCTAGCCCCAGCCGCTCCTAGTCCCACCAGAACGACCACATGGGCACGCCGACGAGCTCCTCGGCGAGGGCGGCGACGGTCTGCGGGTGCTCGCGCTGCCAGACGTCGTCCGGGCAGAACGCGAAGTGCTCGGCCGCGACCGGCAGCGCCTCCTCGACGGTGGCCGGCGGGGCGGCGACGCTGAGGTGGAGGGTGTCGAACCCGACCCCGACGACGTACGCCCCGAAGCGCTCCTCCCACGAGCGCAGCACGGCGGACAGCGGGGCCATGTCGTTGCTGTAGTTGAGCGGCCCGGCCCACGCGAAGGCGGTGATCGCGTCGGCCGGGCGAGCCGTCTCCACCAGGCCGAGCCGCAGGTGCGGCTGGGCCGCCAGGATCTCGGCGGCGCAGGCCGCGGCGTGCCCCAGCGGGTCCTGGGGCCGCCCGGTGGGCGCGAGGCCGGGCCAGGCGGTGAACGGCTCGGTGACCGGGGGCTTGGCGTAGCGCGCCCACTCGCCGGCGAGGTAGGCCTCCGGATCGTGCCCGGCCGGGTCGGTCATCTCGCAGAGCCCGATCTCGCCGTCGTCCCAGGGCCGGCCGGGCTCGTTGTAGCGGTGGTCGAGCAGCAGCGGCCACTGCCCGGCGTGCGGGTGGGCCCGGCGCAGCTCGTCGAAGAGCGCGGCGGTGGCCGGGCCGGTGCTGACCCAGAGGCGCCGCTGTTCGCCGACGAGCCGCCCGGGAGGCAGGGAGTCGCTGATCCTCATGCGCGGCAGCCTAGCGCTGGGCGGGCTCCGGGAAGGCCGCGCGGACCGAGCCGCCCGCGAACCAGACGCCGATCGCCAGAGCCGCGGTCGCCTCCAGGTACGGCGCCCGGTCGAGGCCGCCGCAGTCGGCCGCCGTGCACCCCATGGAGGCGATCAGCGCGGCGACGCGCTCGCCCGCCGGCCGGGTCGCGGCGCAGTAGGGCACGGTCAGCGGGACGCCCTCGAACACCGGCGGGTCGAGCGTCCAGATGCTCGCGTGGCACACGTTGAACGCCTTCACCACCGCGGCCTCCGGCGCCGCCTCGGCGATCCGCGCCGGGACCGAGCCGGTGAGCATCGGGCCCTCGGGGCCGGGCTCGACCGGGTTGGTGCAGTCGAGCACGATCCGGCGGGCCAGGGTGCCGGCCAGGTCGGCGGCGACGAGCGGGGCGGCCGGGGCCGGGACCGCCAGGAGCACGAGCTCGCCGTGCGCGGCGGCCGCCCGCAGGGTGCCGTCGCGCCGGCCGCCGATGCGCACGTCGTGGCCGGCACGGGTCCAGGCGCCGCCGAGGGACTGGGACATGGAGCCGGTACCGATGATGCCGATCTTCATGCCGGGCAACGCTAGGTGCGCCGATGCACACCGGGCGGTGTGCGTCGGGCGGGGCACAATCGCGGGGTGGACGACGAGTACACCGCGGACTGCCAGGCCCGCATCGCGTTCGAGGTGCTGGCGAACCGCTGGGACAGCGTGGTGGTGTTCACCCTGGGCGCCTACGGGCCGATGCGCCCGCGGGCGCTGGTGGGGCGCATCGGCGGAATCGGGCCGAAGGTGCTCAACGACGCGCTGCGGCGGCTGGAGCACAACGGCCTCGTGTTCCGGCAGGTGTACGGGGAGGCGCCGCCCCGGGTCGACTACGCGCTCACGGTCGCGGGGGAGGCCCTGCTCGAGCCGATGCGCGCGATGGGCCAGTGGGCGCTGCGCTACGGCGACGACGTCCTCGCCGCCCAGGAGCGCTGGTCGGGGGAGCGCTCTCCCCAAGCGTCCTGATTGAGAGTCTTGGGAGAGCGCTCTCCGATTTCCTGAACCGGGTGCCAGGCCATTGACATGCGTCAAGTGCGGGGTTCACAGTGGGAACCTCACAGAGAGCGCTCTCTGGCAAGATCGGCCGGACTCCGCCCCCGGCCGACCCGCCGACCCCGGAGGATGCTTCATGACCACCCGACCCGCACGCGCGGGCCGATCCCGGCTGCGCACGATCACGTTCGGCGCCGCCGCCACCGCGCTCGTCGCCACCTTCATCACCGGTCTCGCGCTGCGCTCCGCCGACGCCGCCGAGACCCCTATCTCCCAGGGCAAGCCCGCCACCGCCTCGTCGGCGGAGAACGCGGGCACGCCCGCCTCCGCCGCGGTGGACGGCAACGCCGGCACCCGCTGGTCCAGCGCCTTCGGCGACCCGCAGTGGCTGCAGGTCGACCTGGGCGCCAGCGCCACCATCACCAAGGTGGTGCTCAGCTGGGAGACCGCCTACGCCAAGGACTTCACCATCCAGACCTCGGCCGACGGCGCCGCCTGGACCACGATCAACACCACGGTGAACGGCACCGGCGGCACCCAGACGCTGACCGTGAGCGGCTCGGGCCGCTACGTGAAGCTCACCACGACCAAGCGGGCGACGCAGTACGGCGTGTCCCTGTGGGAGTTCCAGGTCTTCGGCACCGGCGGCAGCACGACCCCGCCGAGCAGCGGGGCCGGCTGGGTGAACATGGACCAGAACAAGTGGCAGGCCCAGGTGGCCGCGTTCAACGCGCTGCCGACGCACCCGGCGCCGGCCGACGCGGTGCGCGTCTCGGAGTTCAACGCGGCGTGCACGTACAGCCACTCGTTCAAGGACGACCCGATCGTCTTCCCCGGGCTGGCCGGTGCCTCGCACATGCACAGCTTCCTGGGCAACCGCAGCACCAACGCGAACACGACGACCGAAACCCTGCTCAACAACAGCGCGTCGTCCTGCTCGCCGGCGGGTGACCTGTCGGCGTACTGGATCCCGACGCTGTACGAGAACGGCGTGGCCGTCGAGCCCAGCGGCGTGACCGTGTACTACGGCTCGCGGCTGCCGGACCCGAGTGCGACGATGCCGTTCCCGCAGGGCTTCCGGATGATCTCGGGTGACGCCAAGCTCCAGGTGGCCACCCCGGCCGGCTCGCCCAACCAGTTCTGGTGCGCCGGGGCCGGCGGCGAGATCGGCCGCAGCACGGACGGCAACTGGCCGCGCTGCGCCCAGACCGCGTACCTCAACTACCAGCTCGTCTTCCCCGACTGCTGGGACGGCGTCCACCTGGACAGCCCGGACCACAAGTCGCACGTGGGCGGGGCGGTCAACGGCAAGTGCCAGGGCCAGTTCCCGGTCGCGATCCCGAACATCTCGTTCGTGATCGCGTACCCGACCCACGGCAGCGCCGCCGGCTTCACGCTGGCGTCGGGCATGGCGTCGTCGATCCACGGCGACTCGTTCCTCGCCTGGGACAACACGGCCATGGGCCAGCGGGTGAAGGACTGCGTCCGGCAGAAGGCCAAGTGCAACACGGCCGGCAACTTCTAAACGAGCACTGAAGGACGATGTGCCGCCGGCCCGGACGCCGGCGGCACATCGCGCCCGTGAGCCCAGGTGCCCGCCGGCCGCGAGATTGCCCGGGAGCTTCGCGGGTAGCTCGCCCCGGTGGGAGCATCGCCGCGCCGGCTCGCCCGCTGGCGGCCCGCGTACTCGCCATTGGTGCTGTCGTACCTCATCATCGTGCTCAGCGAGACCTGGCTCACCCAGCCCCATCCCGGCGTGCTCGGCTGGCCGCTGACCGTGCTCTGGACGTGGCCGATCTTCACCACCCTGACCGGCATCGTCGGGCTGCGCCGCACCCGCAAGGCGCTGCGGGCCTCCGCCGCGCGGTGGTCCGGCCGCGGCTCGCCCACCAGCGACGGGCTGCTCGTCGTGGTGGTGCCGACGATCGGGCGGCACGACACCCACCCGGCGCTCGAGCGCTCCATCCACTCGTACATCACCTGGCTCCCGCCGTGCTTCCCGCGCCTGCGCATCGACGTGCTCGTCGACGAGGGCAGCGAGGGCCTCGAGCGGATCGAGGCCCTGGCCGCGCGCAGCGACCTGGTCCGGCTCGTCACCGTGCCGGCCGGCTACCGCACGCCCAACGGCACCCGGTTCAAGGCCCGCGCCGCGCACTACGCGCACGAGCTGCGCATCCGCGAGGGCGAGGCCCGCGACGACGTGTGGGTGCTGCACATGGACGACGACACCGGTGTCGGGCCGGACACGGCGGTGGCGATGGCGCGGTTCATCGCGGAGCAGGACGAGGCCGGACCCGCCGCGAAGCACCTGGCCCAGGGCATTTTGACGTATCCGCGCGAGTACGCGGTCAACCGGCTCACCTGGCTCGCGGACTCGGCCCGCCCGGCCGAGGACGTCGGGCGCTTCTCGGCCTGGACCGGCAGCGGCACCCCGCGGGTGGGGGTGCACGGCGAGCTGCTGCTGGTGCGGGCCTCCGTCGAGGCCGCCATCGGCTGGGACTTCGGCCCGCGCAGCCTGGTCGAGGACGCGCAGTTCGCGCTCATCTTCAGCGACCAGTACGAGGGCCGCAGCGCCTGGTTCGCCGGCCGTTGCTACGGCGCGTCGCCGGCCAGCATGCGGGACTTCTTCCGGCAGCGGGAGCGCTGGTCGTGGGGGCTGGCCGGGCTGGTCTTCAACCCGACGCTGCGGCTGCGCAACCGGCTGCTGCTGGGCTACTCCGTGATGTCGTGGGTGATCGGGCCGATCCAGAACGTCGCCGTCGTCATGCTGGTCGCCCTGCTGATCGCCGACCCGAACACGTCGCCGACCACGGTGCTCATCATCCCGCTGTGGGCGGTGAACATGGCCTACGTGGTCTGGATGTACTGGGAGGGCCTGCGGGTCAACGCGGGCGTCTCCGGCGACGGCCGGCGCCGCTGGTGGGAGCCGGTCGCCGTGGTCGCGCTGATCCCCCTGTTCGGGCTCATGGAGGGCCTGCCGGGGCTGCGCGGCTTCATGAAGTTCGCGCGCCGGACCGAGAACCGGTTCCTGGTCATCGCGAAGCCTTCGTGAACACCGTCGCCTCGCGCGCGGTGGCCCTGATGCCGTCGAAGAGGCGGCGGCCCCAGTCCGTCAGGCGGTCCGGGTCGAAGCCCTCGGCCGCGTCGAGATAGTCCACCCCGCCCCCGTTGCCGCTCCACGACCAGCCGAGGTAGCCGATGCCGCGGGCGTCGGACTCGCGCATGACCGCGTCCGCGGCCACCGGGCCGTCGGTGTGCCGCCAGCCGAACTCGCCGACGACGAGCGGGAGCCCGGTGCGGCCGAACGCGTCGAGGTACTCGGTCACCTTCGCGGCCGTGCCGTACACGCCGTACATGTGCACCGAGAACGCCGTGTTGCGCTGCGGGTCGCGGGCGAACACCGCCGGGGCGGAGTCGCGCATGGTGCCGGACCAGTCCTGGCCCCAGTTCGGCGCGTCCACCATGAGCAGGTGGCGCAGGCCCGCCGCGCGCACCTTCGCGACCGCGGCCCCGGTGGCCTCGGCCCAGCCCGAGGTGTCGCCGTTGCCGTAGGGCTCGTTGCCGATGTTCACGACGACGTACTCCTCCGAGCCCCGCAACACCGAGGAGAGCCCGGCCCAGTAGTCCGCCGCGCGGTCGAGGGTGACGGCCCCCTCGCGCTCGCCGTAGCCCGTCGTGTCGTGGTCCTCCAGCACGCACACGAGCCGGTTCTCCTTGCACCGCGCGACGATCCCGGCCACGTCGCGGCCCGGCACGTCGCCGGTGAGCACCACCCGCACCGTGTTCGCGCCGAGGCGCTTGATGTCGGCGAGCGCGGCGGTGTGCTGGGGGAACCAGGCGTACGGATGGCTGATCCCGCGCATCAGGAACGGCTCGCCGCCGGCCTGCACGATCTCGGAGCCGCGCACGTGCAGCCCGCTCGCGGGCGGGTTCGCGGGCCCGGCCGCGACCCGGGCCGCCGACCGGTCGTGCCGCCAGAATCCGAAGACGGCGAGGAGCACTGCCACGATCGCGAGGATAGGAATGGCTCGGCGCATCCGCACGAGGCTGCCAGCCGGATCACCCGGACCACCACCCCGCTGGCCGGAATCAGTGCCGGTCGCAATGCTCGGCGGCCGGGGCTGGGTGTGGCCCGGATCACAGGCGGGTGAGAACCTGGGCCGCGGCCCCGGTCGTCAGGAGAGGTGTGGGACGAGGTCTGGACGCGCTCGACGAGGCGGAGCTGCTGCGGCGCACCGCCCGCGGGGACCGGCGCGCGTTCGACGAGCTCTACCGGCGCACGGCCCCGTGGCTGACCGTGCGGCTGCGGCAGCGCTGCGCGGACGAGGACGTCGTCGCGGACGTGCTGCAGGAGACGTACCTGGCCGTGTGGCGCTGCGCCGGCAGCCAGGCCCGCGCCGGGCTCGGCGGCAACGCGCCCGGGTGGCTGTGGACGATCGCGGCCAACCGGCTCGTCGACGCCTTCCGGCGGCGGGCGCGGGCGGAGCGCCTGCCTCCGCCGATGCCGGCCGTGGCGCCGGCCGCGGAGGAGCAGGCGCTCGCCGGCGATCTCGACGGGGACCTCGGGCGGGCGCTGCTCGCACTGCCGCCGGAGCTGCGCGACGTCCTGCGCGCCCTGGTGCTCGACGGGCTCAGCGTCCGGGAGACCTCGGCGCTGCTCGGCATGCCCGAGGGCACCGTGAAGACCCGGGCCCGGCGCGCCCGGCTCGCACTGCGAAAGGCGCTGTCATGAACGCCGACGACGACGACATCCGGGCGCTGGTCGAGCGGGCCGCGGCGGGCATCGCGGCCGGGATCGAGGAAGGGCCCGGGCCGGTGCGCGGGCGCCGGTTCCGCCCGGCCGGGCTCGCCGGGCGGGTCGCGCCCTGGCTCGCGGCCTCGGGCGCGCTGATGCTCGCGGCGGTCGCGCTGGAGCAGACGTTCACCAGCCTGCCCTCGCTCGTGCTGCTGCTCGCCCCGGTCGCGCCGCTGCTGCCGGTCGCCGCCGCGTGGAGCCGCCGCACCGACCCGGCCTGGGAGCTGCTCGCCTCCGTGCCGCGGTTCGGGCTGGGGCTGCTGCTGCGCCGTACCCTGGCCGCCCTCGCCGCCGTCATCCCGCTGCTGGCCCTCGCCGGGTGGGCGACCGGGCACGCGCCCGCGCTCTGGCTGCTGCCGGGCCTCGCGTTCACCGCGGCCAGCCTCGCGCTCGGCGGGCTGACCGGCGTGGACCGGGCCGCGCTCGGGCTCGCCGCGGCCTGGGCCGGGTTCGTGATCGTCCCGAGCCTCGCCACCGCCCGCCTGCCCGCAGTCCTCGCGGCCGGGGCCTGGCCGGGCTGGGCCGCCGCCGTGGTCGCACTCGTCGCCGTCGCCGTCGTCCGTACGGCCTTCAACCGGGAGACAACGTGATGTGGAAGGTCCACGCCGAGGCCCTGCGCGTGCGGGCCGGCCGCCGCCTCGCCGTCGACGGGCTCGACCTCGCCCTCGGCCCCGGCGTCCACGGGCTGCTCGGCCCCAACGGCGCCGGCAAGACCACGCTCATGCGCGCCCTCGCCACGGTCCTGCGGCCCGAGGGCGGCCGGCTCGCCCTGCTCGGCACCGCCGTCACCGGCCGGGCCGACCTGCGGGCCGTGCGCCGCGCGCTGGGCTACCTGCCGCAGCACTTCGGCTACTACCCGCGGTTCACGGTGCGGGAGTTCGTGGAGTACATGGCCTGGCTCAAGGAGATGCCCCGCCGCGACATCCCCGGCGCCGTCCAGCGGGCCGTGGACCGGGTCGGGCTCACCGCCCGCGCCGACGCCCGGATGAAGACGCTCTCCGGTGGCATGCTACGCCGCGCGGGCATCGCCCAGGCGATCGTCAACGACCCCGAGCTGCTGCTGCTCGACGAGCCGACGGTCGGCCTCGACGTCGAGCAGCGCATCGAGTTCCGTGCCCTGCTGCGCGACGTGGGCGCCGACAGCTGCGTGCTCGTCTCCACCCACCTGGTCGAGGACGTCGCCGCCGCCTGCACCGGCGTGGTGCTGCTGGACGAGGGCCGGCTCGTGTGGCGGGGCCCTGCCGCCGGCCTGGCCGAGCGGGGCGCGTCCGGCGACGCCGGCGACAGCGCCACCGAGCGCGGCTACTCCGCGCTGCTGCGCGCCCACCGCGGGGAGGTGCCGGCGTGAGCGGTCCATCCACCGGTCGCGTCATCCGGCTGGAGCTGCGCCGCTCGGCCGCCGCCGTCGTCGCGGTGCTGGCCTTCGCCGTCGGCACCGCGCTGCTGCTCACGTTCCCGCAGGGCTTCGCGGGCCGCTGGCTGCAGCTCGCGGTCGCGCTGCGCCTGCTGCTGATGTTCCTGTTCCCCGTCGCGCTGGCCGGGGGCGCCGCGCTGGGCCGCCGCGAGGCCGCCGCCGGGGTCGGCGAGCTGTTCGCCAGCACGCCCCGGCCGCGCCGCCAGCGCATGCTCGTCACCGCGGGCGCCCTGGCCGCGGCCCTCGTCGCCGCGTACGCGCTCACGTTCCTCGTGGCCCTGGCGTGGGTGCTGCCCCGGGCCGGGTACTTCCCGCTCGCCGCGCTGGGCGTGACCGCCGTCGGGGCCCTCGCGCTGGTCGCCGGCGGCTGGATCGGGCTCGCCGCCGGCCGGGCCGTGCCCCGCTTCGTCACCGCGCCGGTACTGGCCGTGCTCGGCGTCGCCGTGGCCGGGATGGTGCCGCAGTGGGTGATGGTGACGCGCCGGAGTCCCGCGGCTCTGTTGCTGTCCCCGGTGTACAGCGGCAGCCTCGACGACTTCCAGACCGTCTCGGCGCGGGTCAGCCTGGCGCAGGCGCTGTGGCTCGCCGCGCTGGCCGCCACCGGCCTGCTGCTCGCGACCGCCCGCCGCCGCGCCGTCGCCCCGGCGCTGCTCCCGGCGGTGCTCGGGGCGGCCGTGGCGGTGCCGCTGCTGCCGCCGGGCGGCTACGCGGCCGCGGCCGCCTACGACCCCCGCGCCGTCGAGCTGGTCTGCGACGACGCGGGCCCGCAGGTCTGCGTCACCCGGGTCCACGCCGCCCTGCTGCCCGACATCGCCGGCCCCGTCCGCGCGGCGCTGGCCACCCTCGCGGCGACGATGCCGGACGCCCCGGCGCGCGCGGTCGAGACCCGCCGGCCCGCCTACGGCACCGGCCCCGCGGACCCGCCCCACGACGCCGCCACGCTCGTGTTCCCCGCCCCGCCCATCGGCGCCGACGGCCGGGCCGACCTGCGCGACGGCTCGTTCCCCGGGCTCGTGCTCGGCGCCGCGTGGGAGCAGAGCTGCGACCCGGCCCCCGCCGACGCCTTCGACGGCCGCGAGCTCGCGGTCGCCTGGCTCACCGGCGCCGCCCCGCCCGACACCCGGCTCGCCGGGGCCTACGCGGCGCTGCGGGCGCGGCCCGAGGACGAGCAGCGCCGCCTGGTGCTGGCGGCCCGCGACGGGGTGCTGGCGTGCCGGCCGGACGCGTTCGCCGGGCTGACGGCATGAGGTGGCTGCGGCTGTACCTGCGCGCGCGCCGCGTCCCCCAGGCGCTCGCGGTCGCCGTGTCCGTCGCCGGGCTCGCCGTCCTGCTCCCCGCGAACGTGCGCGTGGCGGCGCTGGCGGCGATGCTCGCGGTAGCCGCGTTCGGCCCCACCCTGGGCGCCGCGGACGAGGCGCTGGAGCGCACCGGTGCCGTGCCCTGGCCGCCCCGCCGGGCGCTGCACCTCGGCGCGGTGGCGCTGCTCGTCGCCGGCCTGCTCGTCGCCGTCCCGGTCCTGGTTCCGGCCGCCGCCCCGGACTCGGCCCGGTTCGAGCCGCTCGTCGTGGCGCTGCGCGACGCCGCCGGGCTGCTCGGGCTGGCCGCGCTCGGCGCCGCGGTGCTCGGGGCGGCGCACGCCTGGGTCGCCCCGCTGCTGTGGACCCTCGTCGCCGTCCTGCCGCTGCTGGGGCCGAGCGCCGACGTGCGGGTCCAGGTCGCCGCGTGGCCCGTGCAGCCCGCCGCGACCACGTCCGCCCTGGTGTGCGCGCTGGCCCTGGCCGCGGCCGGGCTCGTCGCCTACTCGGTGCGGGGTGCGCGCGCGTAGGTCTGGATCGCGGCGCCGCTCGCGAACGTGGTGTGCCCGGTCAGCGTCCAGGGCACGGGCGCGTACGGGCCTGAGAACAGGGGGATGCCCGCGCCCGCGACCACCGGGTAGCGCTTCACGACCAGCTCGTCGATCTCGGGCAGCACCGCGCCCGCGACCCGGGCGCCGCCGCACAGCCAGATGCCGAGCCCGTCCTGGGCCTTGAGCTCGCGGACCAGCCGGAGCGGGTCGGGCTCGGCGCCGGCGAGGGTCGTGGAGACGATGTGCTGGCGCAGGTGCGCGTACGGCTCCGCGATGCCCGCGTCGACCGCCGGCTGGTAGGTGGCCCGGCCCATCACCACGGTGTCGAAGCGCCGGTTGGGCGCGTCCACGCCGAAGTGGGCCCGCGCCGCGGTGGGCAGCGTCTCCGGATACTCCGCGGCGATGTGCCCGAGCACGTCCTCGGCCAGCGGGAAGCAGTCGGTCTCGCCGCCGGGGCCGGCGATGTACCCGTCGATCGTGGCCGACCTGGCGGCCAACGTCGGCTTGCACCGCGAGTCCGGCCAGCCCGGCGACGAGACCACGGTCCGGCTGCTGTACCTGGCGCTCAACTGGCTCATCCTCGAGCGGCTCACGCTGCCCGGCGTGTTCACCGAGGCCGAGGCCGGCGCCCTCGTCGACGCCGCCGTGGACCGGCTCGTGGCCACCGGCGCCGCCGAGCGCTGACGGCCGCAACCGCGTCGCAACCGGGTTCGCCCGGACCGCGCTACCGGACCGGCCCAGCCTGGGAGGACATCGTTGGCGGCGTTCTGACAGGGCGGAACATGCTAGAGCAGCAGCACACCGAGCCGGCCTCGCCCGACGTCGTCGTCGGCCGCCAGGCGATCTACGACGCCGCCGGCGCCGTCGCCGGCTATGAGCTGCTCTTCCGGTCCGGCCCGGACGCGCTCGGGGCCGACCGCAGCGGCGCCGCCGCCACCAGCCAGGTCATCGTCTCCGCGTTCACCGCGTTCGACTTCGACGAGCTGACCGGCGGCCTGCCCGGGTTCGTCAACCTCACCGACGACTTCCTGCGCGGTGACTTGCCCGTGCCGCTGGTGCCGGGCCGGGTCGTGCTCGAGGTGCTGGAGACGGTGCGGGTCGACGACCGCGTGGTGGAGGGGGTCGCGGCCCTGGCCGCGGCCGGCTACGCCATCGCGCTCGACGACTTCGTCCCCGGCTCCGAGCACGAGCGCCTGCTGCCCGTCGCGACCTACGTGAAGATCGACTTTCTCGGGCTCGACGCGGCCGGGCGGTCCGTCATCCGCAGCCTCCGCGGGCGCCACCCGCACCTGCGCTTCGTCGCGGAGCGGCTCGAGACGCCGGCCGACATCGCCGCGGCCCGGGATCTCGGCTACGAGCTCTTCCAGGGGTACGCCCTCGACCGCCCGGTCGTCGCGAGCACCCGCACCCTGAGCGCCTCCCGCATGCGCTGCATCCAGCTGCTGGGCGAGTTCATGGAGGCCGAGAGCGACGTGCCGGCCATCGTCGCCCACGTCTCGGCCGACCCGGCGCTGAGCTACCGGCTGCTGCGCGCGGCGAACTGCGCCTGGAACGGCTCGGCCCGGCGGGTCTCCACCGTGCACGGCGCCGTGATGCTGCTCGGCATCGCCCAGGTCCGCGACTGGGTCATGCTCATGCTCGTCGGCGACCTGACCCTCGCCGGCGACGAGCGCATGGCCGACGCGCTCATCCGGGCCCAGCTGTGCCGGCTCGTGGCCGAGCAGGCGGGCCAGTCCGGCGAGGAGGCGTTCGTGGTCGGGCTGCTCTCCAGCGTCGCGGAGCTGATCGGGCAGCCGGCGAAGGTCCTCTCCGAGCAGTTGCCGCTCGGCGACGCCACCCGCTCGGCCCTCGTCGACGGCTCCGGGCCGCTGGGCGCGACCTTCTCGGCGGTGCAGGCCTACCTGCACGGGACCCCGCCCCCGGCGGAGGCGGGCGACCTGGTGACCCCCTATCTGCAGGCCGTGCGATGGGCGACGGAGACGGTCCGCCGCGTCGGCGACTAGTAGTCGATCTTGAGCCGGCCGTCGTCGAACGACACGCCCCGGACCTGGGTGCCCGGCGGCAGCGCCCGCAGCTGGTCGTGCAGCTGGCCGGCGATGTTCACGCCGACCGCGAGTCGACGACGTCCACGTTGTCCGGGTCGATCGCGCCGCCCAGCGCCGGCGGGTGGCCGAAGTCGTAGACCTGCTCGTCCTGCGGGGTCAGGCCGCGGCGCGCCATCTCCACGGCGAGGCCGGCGAACAGGTACCGCTCCTGCCCCTCGGCCGTGTTGAGCTCGGCCGAGAGCGCCTCCATGCTGGGCCAGCGCCGCTCGAGCGTGCCGCCGATCGTGTCCAGCCACCAGATCCCGTCCGCCCCGCGCAGGAACACGTCGCCGAAGAGCGAGGCGAACGCGGGCGTCTTGCCCTCGACCCCGGCCCACTGCCACGACTCGAGGGCAGCGGCGAACCGTTCCGGCAGGAAGGTCTTGATCAGCTGCATCCATCATGTGTACCGCACCACCGGGATCCCAGCTCAGGGCGGTCGGACGTTAACGGTTCTGTTACGCGCAGGTGTCCGGCGTGTCCTTGACACGCTCGGCAGCCCTCGCCAAGATGTAAAAACCAAGCGCTTGTTAGGTTTTGAATCGAGCGAACAATCCACCCGAGGCTGACGATTCGTATAATTCCGACAGGGGTAGACATGGGCGTTTTAGCGACGAGGTCTCGTCGTATCGTCGTCGGCCTGGCGCTCACGGCGCTCGCGCTGGCGGGCTGTGGCGACAAGGCGGGTGACGAGAAGCCGAGCAACGGCACCGCGACCGGCGAGCCGATCATCATCGGCATGGACGAGGACAGCACCGGCTCCGGCGCGGCGTACAGCGTCATCGCCGGCAAGACGATCCGCCTCGCGATCCAGGAGATCAACAACAAGGGCGGCGTCCTCGGCCGGCCCCTGAAGCTCGTCGTCGAGAACGACGAGTCCGACCCGACCAAGGTGCCGGCGACGCTGCAGAAGCTGGCCAGCCAGGGCGCCAAGGCGCTGTTCCTGCAGAGCGGCAGTGCCGCGATCCTCCAGGCCAAGTCGACGCTCACGCAGCTCGGCCTGCCCGCGATCGCCCCGACCGGCGTGACCGCCACACTCGTCACGCCGCCGGACAACGAGCTCATCTACATGCTGGCCAACACGACCAACGACTGGGCCCAGGTCTACTGCGGCGCGTTCGCGGCGGCCGGCATCACCAAGATCGGCGTCCTCACCGACGACACCACGACGATCGCGGCCCTCGACAAGGCCCTGTTCGCGCAGATGACCTGCGTGCAGTTCGTGGCCACGGAGAAGGGCGCGGCCAACGCCAGCGACCTGTCGGCGCAGGTGGCGCGGCTCAAGAACGCCAAGCCGGATGCCGTACTCGTGACGAGCGTCGGCGGCGCCTTCGAGGTGCTCGCGCAGAACACCCTCGGCACGCAGATGGCCGGCGTCAAGCGCTTCTCGCTCGCCTCCATCGGCAACCAGCCGTCCTCGTGGAAGCTGGCCTCGCCGGGTGCGCTCAACGGGCTCATCTTCATGGGCTCCATCAACACCGAGAACCCGCGCACCAAGGAGCTCATCAAGCTCCTGCAGGAGAAGAACGGCAAGGACTACGACATCACCGCGTACGACGCCCAGGCATGGGACGCCGTGCACGTGCTGAAGCAGGCCATCGAGAAGGCCGGCGGGGTGGACGACTCGAAGAAGCTCAACGAGGCCATCCAGAGCGTCCAGGCCTACCCGGCCACGTTCGGCCAGGCCAACTTCACGCTCAGTTTCAGCGCCAGCAAGCACCTGGGCGCGGATGGGCCGTGCGGCCTGTCTCTGGTCGAGTTCGGCTCGGACAACAAGCCGAAAGGCCCCTGGGCCACCTTCCAGCCCCCGTGTAACAAGTAACCCCACCCGCTAGAAAGGCAACGTCGTGGGCCAGTTGCAGCTGTGGTTGTCCGCGCTGGAGATGGGATGCTTCTTCGGCCTGCTAGCGCTGGCCTACTACCTGGTGCTGGTCGGGGCGGGGTTCTTCAACTTCGCCATCGGCCCGTACGCGATGGTCGGCGGCCTGTGCACGTCCTACCTCGTGCTCTACGAGGACATGAACGTCTGGGCCGCCGCCCTGATCGCGGTGCTCGTCTCCGCCGCGCTGGCGGTGGTCACCGAGCTCGCGGTGGTCCGGCAGGTGCAGCGGCGCGCCGGGCGCGGTGAGCTGCCGGCGCTGGTCGCGGTCGCCGCGGTCCTGTTCGCCATCCAGCAGCTCGGCGGCTACCTCTTCGGCTACACCACCCTCCCGGGCCAGGCCCTGCTGACGTTCGACCCGGTGCCCCTCGGCGACACCGTGGCGCAGCCCAGCACCGTGCTGCTGCTCGGCTTCACCGTCGTCGCGTTCGCGGCGGCCGCCCTGTGGATCCGGTACACCCGGACGGGGCGGCTGCTGCGGGCGGTCGGCGACAGCACCCACGCCGCGGGCCTGCTGGGCCTGCCGGTGAACCGGGTGCGGCTCATCGCCTTCCTCGTCTCCGGGCTGCTGGCCGGCATCACCGGCCTGCTGTTCGCCCCGAAGGCGGGCGTGAGCTCCCTGTCCGGGCTGAGCTGGGCACTGTCGGGCTTCCTGGCGATGGTGGTCGGCGGCACCGGCTCGGTCTGGGCCCCGCTCGTCGGCGGCCTGCTGCTCGGGCTGGTCGAGGTGTTCGTCCCGTACTACTTCGGCGGCCAGTCCCACGTCTACGGGCTGCTGCTCGTCGCCCTGCTGTTCTTCGCCTTCAAGCCGAGTGGCCTGTTCGTACGGAGGATTCGAGCATGAAGCGGGTTCCCGGGTCCTTCGGTCTCCTGCTGGGCCTGGTCGGCGCGGCCCTGATCCTGCTGTGGGTCGGCGCCGACGGCTACAAGCAGACCCTGATCACCACCACGGCCACCTACGCGCTCATCGCGCTCGGGATGTACGTGCCCTACCTCATGGCCGGCTCACTGTCGATGGCGTACGGCGCGTACGCGGGCATCGGCGGCTACGCGGTCGGCCTGCTGTCCTCGCGCACCGGCCTGCCGCTGATCCTCGCCTGGATCGCCGGCCCGGTCGTCGCCGCCGCCGTCGCGGTGCTGCTCGGCCTGGCCACCCGCCGGCTGTCCGGGTTCTTCCTGGCCGCCGTCACGCTGCTGTTCGGCATGGCCTTCACCGCGCTGCTCGTCGACGCCGAAAGCCTCTCCGGCGGCTCCGGCGGCCTCGGCTCGCTGCGCAAGCTCAACATCCTGGGCTGGGTGCCCTCGCACTACCAGGTCGTCGTGGGCTCGCTGGTCGTCGTGTGCGTCATCGCGTTCCTGCTCGACCGGCTGCGGATGTCGCCGTGGGGCGTGATCGTGCGGACCATGCGCGACGCGCCGCGCGCCGTGGAGGCGGCCGGGGTGCGGGTGTCGGTGATGAACCTCGTGTCGCTGGCCATCGGCGCCGCGATCGCGGCCGTCGGCGGCGGGCTGTTCACCTACTCGGCCGGCAGCGTCACGCCCGACACGTTCACGCTGAACCTGGTGTTCCTGGCCATCTTCATGCCCCTCATCGGCGGCTCCGCGACCCCGTGGGGCGCCGTGCTCGGCGCGGTCATCGCCGTCGAGCTGACGCTGAACTTCCCGGCGGTGCAGACCAGCGGCACGCTGATCCTCGCGCTGGGTGTGCTCGTGATCCTGCTGCTCGCGCCGCAGGGCGTGATCGGCTACGCCAGCCGGCTGGCGCGACTCGTGGGGGGAAGACGTGGCTGAGACCTTGCTGGTCGGCTCCGGGCTGACCAAGCGGTACGGCGGGGTCACCGCCCTGCAGGACGTCTCGTTCGAGCTGCGGTCGGGCGAGATCCTGGGCCTGGTCGGGCCCAACGGCGCCGGCAAGACCACGCTGGTCGACCTCATCTCCGGGGCCCAGCCGGCCACGGAGGGCGAGCTGACCCTGCGCGGGCAGCGGCTCTCCGGGCCGGCCGCCAAGCGCGCCAAGGCCGGCCTCGCGCGCACGTTCCAGTACCCGCAGCTGGCCCTCGACCTCACCGTGGCCGAGAACCTGCTGCTGGGCCGGGCCGCGCGCCGCCACGGCACCGTGTGGCAGATGGTCGCCGGCAGCTTCGCCGGCGCCCTGCGCCCGCACCTGGCGTCGGACACGCAGGCCGTGGCGAAGCTGGCCGAGGAGCTCGGGATCGACCGCCTCGACCGCTCGGCCGGCGACCTGTCCCTCGGCGAGCAGCGCCTCGTCGAGGTCGGCCGCGCGCTGGGCCAGGACCCGCTCGTGCTGCTGCTCGACGAGCCCTTCGCCGGCTCCGACGCGAGCGGTGTGCACGGCATCGTCGAGGTCGTCCGCACGGTGCAGCGCCGCGGCCACGCGGTGATCCTGGTCGACCACAACGTCGATCTGGTCGCCGGGCTGGTCGACCGGATCATGCTGCTCGACCGCGGCCGCGCCGTGTTCGACGGGAATCCGCAGGAGTGCCTCGCCAGCCCCGAGATGCAGCAGGTGTACTTCGGTGTCGCCGCTGCCGAAGACGATCAGGAGGATGCTTCCCATGTCGTCTCATGAGCTGCGGCTCGAGGGCCTGACGGTCCGCTACGGCCACGCCAGCGCCGTGACCGGCCTGGACCTGACCGCGCCCGGCGGCCAGATCACCGCGCTGGTCGGCCCCAACGGCGCCGGCAAGAGCAGTGCCCTGCTCGCCGCCTACGGCTCCGTGGCCGCCACCGGCAAGGTGTTCCTCGACGGCGAGGACGTGAGCCGGCTCAAGCCCGCCGCCCGCGCCCGGGCCGGGATCGCCGTCGTGCCCCAGGGCCGCCAGCTGTTCCCGAAGCTCAACGTCGCCGACAACCTGCAGGTGATGGCGGAGCTGCTGCGGCTGCCCCGCTCGGCCGTGGACACCGCGATCGACCGCTTCCCGATCCTGCGCACCCGGCTGAGGAGCCTCGTCGGCGTGCTCTCCGGCGGCGAGCAGCAGATGCTCGTCGTCTCCCGGGCACTGATGGGCTCGCCGCGCGTGCTCCTGCTCGACGAGATGATGACCGGGCTCGCCCCGCTCATCGTCCAGGAGTTGCTGCGCACGGTGACGCAGCTGGCGCGTGACGGCGTCGCGGTGCTCATGGCCGAGCCGGCCCTCGGCGCCGTTCGGGGCGCCGTGGACCGCGGCTACGTGCTGGTGCGAGGCGAGACGGTGGCCGCGAGCGAGGCCGGTGGGAAGGCGCTCGACGCGGTGTACCAGGCGAAGATGGGTGTCCTCAAGAGCGCCGTCTGACGGTGCTCTTGAGGGCCCGGCTAGGAGGCGTTGGACCGCTGCCGACGGCGTCCGGCCCGGACCAGCAGACCGCCGACCCCGGTGACGGCGACACCGGCGACGACGAGCCCGGTGAGCGTGCCGCTCGTCGCGCCGCCGGTGACGGGCAGCTGGGTCGGCGTCGCGGTGACGGTGTGCGACGGCGACTGGGTCGGTGACTTGGACGGCGACATCGACGGCGACTTGCTGGGCGACTTCGACGGCGACCGGCTCGGCCTGGGCGTCGGCGACTTGGTCTCGTGGGTGCGGGACGGGAACGGCGTCGGCCACCAGTCCCCGGTGGCCGGGGCCGGGGCCTGCGCCACATGGGACCAGCTCGGCAGGACTCCTGGCCCGGCGACGAGCAGGACGATGCCGGCTCCGGCAAGCAGCATGATACGAACGAATACACGTGACATGCCGGGTAGCTAACCGGCAGGTCTGGTGAGCAGGTCCTCACATTGGGGGGCGGTATCCCGGCGGCCCCCGCATCACCCACGCCCGATGGCCGTGCCGGACTCCGGCACGGCCATCGCCGGTGGGCCCGGCCGCGAGCACCGTCACACCGTTGCCGCCCCGAATCCGGGCATCCCCATGCGTCGATCGTGGTCTACTGGAAGGAAGTTGAACGCGTTCAAAATCGGGGAGGACGCCATGGGGCTGACCGAGTGGGCGCGCGTGCTCGTCGCCGCGCTGGTCGGGCTGGGCATGCTGGTCGTGGTACCGCTGGGGCTGCGCCTGATCCCCGGGGCCTGGCCCGCCGACCGGCTCCGGTGGTGGTTCGCGGGGGCCGTGCCGGGCGCCGTCTCGCTCTGGCTGCCGCGCGGTCCGGTGGCGGCCGGGCTCGCCGCGCTCTACCTCCTCGTCGCGCTCGCGCTGCTCGCGCGCGCCCGGCCGCGGCTCGGCGTCGCGGCGTGCACGGCGCTCGCCGCGCCGGCGGTGGCGGCGAGCGCGCTGGTGGCGGAGCGCGCGGGCTTCCGGCTGATGGGCTTCCGCCTCGACGTGCTGGCGCTGACCGAGGCGCACTTCCACTACGCCGGGTTCGCGGCGGCGCTCGTGGCCGGGCTCGTCAGCGCGTACGACGGCGGAAACCGGGCCGGGCGAACCGCCGCGCTCGCCGTGCCCGCGGGCACCGGGCTGGTGCTCGCCGGCTTCTTCGTGGGGGAGTGGGTCGAGCTCGCCGGGGCCGCCGTGCTGACGGCCGGGATGTGGCTCGCCGCGTGGACCACGCTGCGCGCGGTGCGGCCCGCCACCGCGGACCCGGTCGCGCGGGCGCTGCTCGCCGTGTCGGCCGCGGTGCTCGCCGTGACCATGGTGCTCGCGCTCGACTGGGCGCTGGGCCACGTGACGGCCGTGCCCCGCCTGCCGTTGTCGTGGATGGTCGCGACCCACGGCGTTGCCAACGCGCTCGGGTTCGCGTTGTGCTCGGTGCTGGCCTGGCGGCGGGTCGGCGCGTTTTCTTGACTCATTCCAGAAAACGCGAAAGACTACCGAGCGTCCTCGTACTGCCTATCACGCGACTTTCGCGCCGGATTCCGAGCCCCAGGAGAACAACGTGGGAAGTGACAGCAACGGTCTCATCTCGGGCGAGGCGCCCGTCCGCCCGCCGAAGGCCCGGTCCAACAAGGACTGGTGGCCCAACCAGCTCGATGTGAGCGTGCTGCACCAGAACTCGCCGGCCGCCGACCCCATGGGCGGCGGCTTCGACTACGCGGCCGAGTTCACCAGCCTCGACCTCGCCGCCGTGAAGGCGGACATCACCGAGGTCATGACGACCTCGCAGGAGTGGTGGCCGGCCGACTACGGCCACTACGGCCCGCTGTTCATCCGGATGGCCTGGCACAGCGCGGGCACCTACCGCATCACCGACGGCCGCGGCGGCGCCGGCGCGGGCGAGCAGCGCTTCGCCCCGCTCAACAGCTGGCCCGACAACGCCAGCCTGGACAAGGCGCGCCGGCTGCTGTGGCCGGTGAAGAAGAAGTACGGCAAGAAGCTCTCCTGGGCCGACCTCATGGTGCTGGCCGGCAACTGCGCGCTGGAGTCGATGGGCTTCGAGACCTACGGCTTCGGCGGCGGCCGCGCCGACGTGTGGGAGCCGGAGCAGATCAACTGGGGCACCGAGGAGACCTGGCTCGGCGACCAGCGCTACCACGGCGAGCGCCAGCTCGAGAAGCCGCTCGCCGCGGTGCAGATGGGCCTCATCTACGTCAACCCCGAGGGCCCCAACGGCAACCCCGACGCGCTCGCCGCGGCCCGGGACATCCGCGAGACGTTCCGCCGCATGGCGATGAACGACGAGGAGACGGTCGCGCTCATCGCCGGCGGCCACACGTTCGGCAAGGCCCACGGCGCCGCGTCGCCGGACGACAACGTCGGGCCCGAGCCCGAGGCCGCTCCGCTGCAGGAGATGGGCATGGGCTGGAAGAACGGCTACGGCTCCGGCAAGGGCGGCGACACCATCACCAGCGGCCTCGAGGGTGCCTGGACGCCGACGCCGACCAAGTGGGACAACAGCTTCTTCGAGACGCTGTTCAGCTTCGAGTGGGAGCAGACCACCAGCCCGGCCGGCGCCAAGCAGTGGAAGCCGACCGACCCGGCCGCCGGTGACCTGGTGCCCGACGCGCACGACGCCGCCAAGCGCCACGCGCCGATGATGCTCACCACCGACCTGGCCCTGCGCGTCGACCCGGTGTACGAGGAGATCTCGCGCCGCTTCTACGAGAACCCGCAGGAGTTCGCGGCCGCCTTCGCCAAGGCGTGGTTCAAGCTGACCCACCGCGACATGGGCCCGCTGCGCAACTACCTCGGCCCGCTGGTGCCGGCCGAGCCGCTGATCTGGCAGGACCCGGTGCCGGCGGTCGACCACGAGCTGGTCGGCGCGGCCGACATCGCCGCGCTCAAGGCGAGCATCCTCGGCTCCGGCCTGTCCGTGGCCGAGCTCGTCGCCACCGCGTGGGCGTCGGCCTCGACGTTCCGCGGCACCGACAAGCGCGGCGGCGCCAACGGCGCCCGGGTGCGCCTGGCCCCGCAGAACGCGTGGGAGGTCAACGACCCCGACCAGCTGGCCCGCGTCCTGCGCACGCTCGAGGGCATCCAGCAGGAGTTCAACGCCAGTGGCAAGCGCGTCTCGCTCGCCGACCTCATCGTGCTCGGCGGCGCCGCGGCGCTCGAGCAGGCCGCGAAGGCCGCCGGGGTCGAGGTCGAGGTGCCGTTCACGCCCGGCCGCACCGACGCGACCGCCGAGCAGACGGACGTCGAGTCCTTCGCGGTGCTGGAGCCGACGCACGACGGCTTCCGCAACTTCCTGGGCAAGGGCCACAGCCGCCCGGCCGAGCAGCTGCTGATCGACCGCGCCCAGCTCCTGCGCCTCACCGCGCCGGAGATGACCGTGCTCGTCGGCGGCCTGCGCGTCCTCGGCGCCAACACGGCCGGCTCGGCCCAGGGCGTCCTCACCGACCGCCCCGGCGTGCTGTCGAACGACTTCTTCGTGAACCTGCTCGAGTTCGGCACCACCTGGGCGCCGACCTCGGACACCGAGGAGTCCTTCGAGGGCCGCTCCGGCGACGGCGCCGTGCGCTGGACCGCGAGCCGCGTCGACCTGGTGTTCGGCTCGAACTCGGTGCTGCGCGCCCTGGCCGAGGTCTACGCGAGCGACGACGCCGCGGAGAAGTTCGTCGCGGACTTCGTGGCCGCGTGGAACAAGGTCATGACGGCCGACCTGGCGTAGTCACAGCCTGGTCATCGCGAGGGGGCGCCGGGCACTTCGCCCGGCGCCCCTTTTCAGGCGACCGCGGCGGCACGGTGCCCGAGCAGGCCGCTCCGGTGGCAGGCTGGCGATCGTGCTGGAGTACTTCGAGGACTACGAGCCGGGCACCGTCGTCGAGGGCGGCGCCGAGGTGGCCGACGAGGCGGAGATGCTGGCGTTCGCGCGGCGGTTCGACCCGCAGCCGATCCACGTCGACGCCGCGTTCGCCGCTACCGGGCCGTTCGGCGGGCTGATCGCGAGCGGGTGGTACACGGCCGGGCTCTTCATGCGGCTGTACGCCGAGCGGTACCTCTCCCGCGTGGCCAGCCTCGCCTCGCCGGGCGTCGACGAGCTGCGGTGGCCGGTGCCGGTGCGGCCGGGGGATCGGCTGCGCCTGCGCGCGACCGTGCTGTCGGCGCGCCCGTCGGGCTCGAAGCCGGACCGGGGCGTCGTGCGAACCCGCGGCGAGCTGCTCAACCAGGACGACCAGGTGGTGCTGAGCCTGCTCGCCGTGAACCTGCTGCGTAAACGGCCCGCCTCGAACACCTAGGTCAGGGACGCGTCGTGGGCGAGCAGGGCAACCTGGGTGCGGTTGTTCAGCGATGCGGGCCCGCTCCAGCCGGCGCGCCCGGGCGACCCGCAGCCCCTGCTCGGCCTCGGCGCGCTCGACGGGAGCACGCCGCGGGGCGGATCGGCGAGCCCCGTGGTCATGGCCGCAGCGACAGGGCGAGGACTCCGGTACTCCGCGAAACTTTCAGATACGACCAGCGCCGATGTCCGGGCCCGGCCCCGGGCGTTGACGGCCGGTCCGGGCGCGGCGGGACACTCGCCCGCGTGGAGATCGTGGTGGCGTTCGCGGGCGACGACGGCGGGGTCGAGGAGCTGACCTGGGGGCAGCGCGACGTCTGGGACCTCATGCGGCGCACCGGCCGGACGATGAACATCGGCGGCACGGTGCCGGCCGCCCCGGGCGAGACCGTCGAGCACCTCGCCGGCCTGCTGCGTTTCATCGTGAGCCGGCACCAGGCCCTGCGCACCCGGCTCGTGGCCACCGGGGCGCACACGCCGCCGCGGCAGGAGGTGCACCGGTCCGGCGAGATCGCGATGGAGCTCGTCGCCGCCGGGCCGGACGCGGAGGTCACGGCGGAGGCGCTGCGCGTGCGCTACCAGACCACGCACTTCGACCCGTTCGGCGAGTGGCCGGTGCGGATGGGCGTCGTGGTCGACGGCGAGCGCCCGACGCACGTGGTGCTCATGTACTACCACGTCCTCGTCGACGGCTTCGGCATCGACGCGATCGTGCGCGACCTCGCGAACCTCGGCGACCCGTCGGCGCCGGTGCTGGGGGTCCGGCCGCTGGAGCTCGCCGCGCGGCAGCGCGAGCCCGCCGCGCTGCGCCAGAGCGAGCAGGCGCTGCGGCACTGGGAGCGCCAGCTCGACCGCGTCCCGCCCCGACCGCACCCGGAGCCGGCCGACCCGGGCCTCGGCGCGCCGCGCCACTGGGAGGTCGTGTGCTCCTCGCCGGCCCTGGCCCTCGCCGTGCGCGCCGTCGCCGCCCGCACCGGCCTCGCCTCCGGCCCGATCCTGCTCGCCGCGTACGCGACCGCCCTGGCCCGCGCCACCGGCATCGCGACCGCCGCGGTGCAGATCGTGGTCAGCAACCGGTTCCGGCCCGGCTTCGCGGAGGCGGTCACGAGCCTGCGCCAGTTCGGCCTCTGCGTGCTCGGCACCGACGCCCCCTTCGACGAGATCGTCGCGCGGTCCTGGGCGGCGATGCTCGCGGCCTTCAAGCACGGCTACTTCGACGGCGCCGCCGCGGGCCGCGACCTGGAGGCCTGGTCGTGCTACCTCAACGACCGCCGCCGCGGCACCGACGACCCCGCCGGCGAGCCGCCGACGGCCGGGGCGATCCGCGCCGCCCAGGCCGAGGGCAGCGTGCGCTGGGGCGTGCGCGAGGAGACCTACGACGGCACGTTCTACCTGCACGTGGAGGACGAGCCGGGGCGCATCGCGTACAGCCTGTGGGGCGACACCCACCGCTATGCCCCCGCCGTCATCGAGCGGTGCGCGCGTGACCTGGAGGCGGTCGTGATCGAGGCCGCCCTGACCCCGGCTACCGTGGGGGCGTGAGCGACGACGACACCGGGTGCACGCTGACCGTCTGCCGCGACTGCTGCTGCGGCAGCGCGGCCAAGCACCCGGGGGTCGACCACACCGCCCAGCTCGACGGCCTGCGGGCCGCGCTCGCGCCGCGCCACCGGGTCCGCACGAGCCTCTGCCTGGACGTGTGCGAGCAGTCCAACGTGCTCGTCGTGCACCCGGCCCCGGCCGCCCGCCGCGCGGGCGCCCGCCCGGTCTGGTTCGGCCTGGTGCTGGCCGAGGAGATCGTGGCGGACGTGGTGCGGTGGGTGGACGCCGGCGGCCCCGGCGTCGCCGAGCTGCCCGCGACCCTGGAGCTGTCGGTGATCCCGGGCCGGGCCGTCGGATCGGCCGCGATCGGATAGATTGCCGTCATGGCGGCGCGTTGGACGGTCCCGGCCGGGCTCGGGGTGCTCTGGCTGGCGGCGGTCGCGCTGCTGACCCGGGACGTCCTGGCCCGCGTGGTCGAGATCGCCGGGCCGGACCCGGTCACCGGCCGCCTCGAGTTCGTCCTCGCGGGGGTGCTCATCGCCGGGCCGCTCGTCGTGGCCGGGGCCGCGGCCGGGCTGCGCGTCCCCCGGCTGCCGCAGATCGCGCTCGTCGTCGCCGGGGTGACCGTGCTGCCCGCGATCATCCTGAGCCTCAACGGCTCCCGGCAGCTGGCGACCCCCGAGCCGGAGCCGACCCGCGGGCGGCAGTGCGTCGTGTTCAGCGGCGGCACCAACACCTGCCCCGGCGGCTGAGTGGCGGGAACGGCGCGGCGACGGTAGAAGATGTCATGGACTGGACCGTCATCCCGCCGCTGCTGCTCGCCCTGCTCCTCGGCGCCGTCGTCGGCCTGGAGCGCGAGATCGGCGCCCAGCCCGCGGGCCTGCGCACCCACATGCTCGTCGCGGTCGGTGCGGCGCTGTTCACCGTGGCCGGCTTCGAGCTCGGCGCCGACCGGACCCGGATCGCCGCCCAGGTCGTGACCGGCATCGGGTTCCTGGGCGCGGGCGCCATCTTCAAGGAGGGCGTGAACATCAGCGGGCTGACCACGGCCGCCTCCCTGTGGGTCACCGCCGCGATCGGCCTGGCCAGCGGGCTGCGGCTCTACTGGGCCGCGGTCCTCGTCACCGTCGTCGCGCTCGCCGCCCTGTGGCTGTTCAAGGTGGCCGAGGCCAACTGGCTGCCGGACCGGCACCGCATCCAGATCACGCTGACGCTGGCGCCCGACTACGCGCTGGACGAGGTCGAGCGGGCCGCGGCCGAGACGCTGCCGACCGCGCACGTGCTGCGCATCGACTATGCCGGGCACGATCAGTCCATCGTGCTCACCGCCCGCGGGGACAACGACACCTCGCTGCCCGCGATCGCCGAGGCGCTGCGGCGGCTCGACGGGGTGCAAGGGGTCGAGATCTCTCGCTGAATGCTTTCGCGCGTATACGTACCGTCGCTAAAGAAGATTTAAGAACGGACTTTCCAAAAAATGTAATCGAGTCGGGTCACGGGTCCTGACAACGATCTTCCGGAGAGCGCTCTCTAAGTTTTCCTTTGGTCTCTTGAACCCGCATGCGAGCCCTTTGAATACTGGCCGCGGCACCCGAGCCGGCAGAGAAGGATCGACATGCCCAACCAGAGAATCCGCCTGAGAACCCGTGTCCTCATCGCGGCCGCCGCGGTCGCCGTTGCCGGTGGCGCCGGCGGCGTCTACATGGCGACCGCGAGCGCGGACGAGAACACGGCGCCCAAGCTCGAGGCCGAGAGCTTCTCGGCCCAGTCCGGCGCGCAGACCGAGAACACCGCGGACACCGGCGGCGGCAAGAACGTCGGCTGGCTCGCCAACGGCGACTGGCTGCAGTACGACAACGTGACCCTCGGCGGCGCCGACCTCAGCGTCCGCATCGCCGCCCAGAACAAGGCCGGCGGCTCCATCGAGCTGCACCTCGGCTCGCCCACCGGCCAGCTGCTGGCCACGTTCCCGGTCGCGTACACGGGCAACTGGCAGTCGTGGAAGACCGTCACCGCGACGGCCATCTCGGTGCCGGCCGGCAAGCAGACCGTCGTCGCGGTCATGAAGAGCGCCCAGCAGTGGGACTTCGTCAACATCAACTGGTTCACGCTCGGCAGCGGCGGCCGCCCGCCGGCCACGGCCACGGTCGCGCCGCCCACCACCGCCGCGCCGTCGCCGACCAAGGGCAACCCGACGTCGACGCCCACCGGCGGCACGGGCGCCGGCACCGCCGGCTGGGTGGACGTCGACCAGGCCGCCTGGCAGCAGCAGGTCGCGGCGTTCAACAAGCTCCAGCAGCTCCCGGTCCCGGCCGGCACGACCCGCGTCTCGGAGTTCCACACCGACTGCTCGGTGTCGGGCGAGGCGCCGGACGACCCGATCGTGTTCCCGGGCCTGGCGGGCGCCTCGCACATGCACACGTTCTTCGGCCCGAAGGTCACCGCGACCAGCAAGCCGGCCGACCTGTTCGGCGAGACCACCAACTGCAACGCCCCGGGCGACAACAGCGCCTACTGGGTGCCGCAGCTGCAGAAAAACGGCCAGCCGGTCAAGATGAAGAGCTTCCGGGTGTACTACGGATCGCGCCTGCCCGACCCGTCGGTCACGATGCCGTTCCCGCCCGGGCTGGTCATGATCTCCGGTGACGCCAAGCGCCAGGTCGCCACGCCGAAGGGCGCGAACGGGCAGTTCTGGTGCGCGGGCAGCGCCGAGGTCGGCCGCAGCGCCGACGGCAACTGGCCGGTCTGCGCGGCCGGCGGCAACCTCATCTTCCAGCTGACCTTCGCCGACTGCTGGGACGGCAAGCACATCGACTCGCCGGACCACAAGTCGCACATGGGCAACGCGGTCAACGGCAAGTGCCAGGGCGACTACCCGGTCGCGATCCCCAACCTGTCCTTCATGGTCAACTACGACTCGCTGGGCGGCGACGGGCTGGCGCTCTCCTCCGGCATGGCCTCCTCGATGCACGGCGACTTCATGAACGCGTGGAAGCCCGAGAACCTCGGCCCGCTCGTGAAGGTGTGCCTCGACGCCCACGCCAAGTGCGGCACCACCCCGTCGTTCACCGGCGGCTGATCCTCGGCCCGCTCCACGCCGCCGCGGGCTGAAGTTTCATCTCCATGAAACCCAGCTCGCGGCGGCGGGGGGTAATGTCCCGTCATCTTCGACGACATTGATCCCTTCATCGGCACCGCCGCGACCGACCTGCCTCCCGCCCGGGGCCTGGCCGGCACCTGGTGGTGGCCGAAGCCGCAGGTCGGCAACACGCACCCCGGCGCCACCTCGCCCCTGGGCATGGTCTCCGCCTGTGCGTACTCCGGGGCATACCCCACCGGCTACGGCCGGTACGCCAAGAACACCGAGGGGGTGCCGGAGCTGCTCTTCGACCGGCTCCAGGCCTCCGGGTTCACCCACTTCCAGCAGTCCGGCACCGGCGCGATCCGCAAGTACTACAACTACGTGCGCGTGACCCCGATGGTGCAGCAGCTCGACGCGCTCGGCGAGTCCTGGCCGCTGCGCGAGGAGGTGGCCGAGGCCGGGTACTACGCCGCTACCCTCGGCACCGGCGTGCGCTGCGAGATCACCGTCGGCGAGAAGGTCGCCGTGCACCGGTACACCTTCCCGGAGAGCAGCAGCGCCCGGATCGTCATCGACCTGTCCTGCGGCGGCCTCGCCATCGACCTGGGCCGCACGGTGCCGCTGCGCGCGCAGGCCGAGAGCCTCGGGCACGGCCGGGTGCAGGGCACGGTCGACATGGAGGGGGTGCCCCTCTCCGTGCACGCCGAGGTGGTGAGCCGCGGCTGGCGGCAGATGCTGTGGTACGACCGCCGCCTCATCGACGGCGGCACACGTCTCGATTTCGACAGCATCCGCCACACCACCCTGCGGCCGTTCGGCATGCTGTTCATGGGCCCCACGCGGGCCGGCCAGACGGTGGAGATCCGCCTCGGCTTCTCCCTGCGCGGCTGCGACCAGGCGGCCCGCAACCTGGAGCGGGAGTGCGGGCCGGCCGGCGACGCGTTCGACCGCGTGCGCGACGCGACCCAGGACCGCTGGCGCGAGCACCTCGGGCGGGTGCGGGTCGACGGCGGCAGCCCGGCCCGGCGCACGGTGTTCGCCACCGCGATGTACCACTCCCTGATCAAGCCGTGCTTCGCCGACGACGAGAGCCCGTTCTGGCCGAACTCCGGCCCGTTCGCGTTCGACGTCTGCACCATGTGGGACATCTACAAGACCCAGCTGCCGCTGCTGGCCGCGGTCGCCCCCGAGCGCTCGGCCGACCTGCTCGAGTCGCTGATCCGGGTCTGCGAGGAGGAGGGCAACTTCCCGATCGGCTACCGCATGGCCCGCGGCGCCGACCGCTTCTTCCGCCAGGCCAGCGCGCTCGCCCACACCGTGCTCGCCGACGCCCACGCGCTCGGCACGGCCCCGCTGGACTGGAACTGGGCGCTCGTGCACATGGTCGACGACCTGCGCCGGATGTACGGCGAGGACTTCTTCGAGCACGGCATCGTCCACCCGATCAGCCACACCCTCGACCTCGCCTACGCCCACCACTGCACCGCCAAGGTGGCCCGCGCCCTCAACGACGTGCACCTCGCCGAGGACCTCGAGCGGCGCAGCCGGCACTGGATCAACGCCTTCGACCCGGTCACCGGCCTGCTGCGCGACTCGGAGTTCTACGAGGGCGGCAAGTGGAACTACTCGTTCCGGCTGCTGCACGACATGGCCGCCCGGATCGCTCTCGGCGGCGGCGACGAGGAGTTCATCGGCAACCTCGACAAGTTCTTCGGCTTCGGCGCCCCGCCGGTCACCCAGCCGGGCCGCCGCCCGCAGCCCGCGGAGATGCTGGCCGGCTACGCGCTGAACCGGTTCGAGGGCCTCAACAACGAGCCCGACATGGAGGCGCCGTGGGCGTACCACTACGCCGGGCGCCCCGACCGGACCGCCGAGATCGTGCAGGCCGCGCTCACCTGGCAGTTCGGCACCGGGCCGGGCGGGCTGCCGGGCAACGACGACTCGGGCGGGCTCAGCTCCTGGTACGTCTGGGCGTCGCTCGGGCTCTTCCCGGTGGCCGGGCAGAACCTCTTCCTGATCAACGCGCCCGCTTTCGAGCGCTCCGCCGTGCGGGTCGGCGACCGGGAGTTCATCGTGGAGACCAGCGGCCACCGATCGACGCCCATCGGCGCGGACGGGCTCGACGGTGACCCGGCCCCGCAGTACGTCCAGTCGGTGAGCCTCAACGGCAAGCCGCTGGACGCCACCCACATCAGCGCCGCCGAGATCCACCGGGGCGGCCGGCTGCACGTGCGCCTCGGCCCGGAGCCCTCCGGGTGGGGCCACGACCGCCGGCACCGGCCCCCGTCGGCGTCCGACCGCGTGCTCGCAGCGAAGGAGACCAGGTGACGTACATCAACCGCCGCCTCGTCATCGTGGTCCGGGCGGACCCGGTCATCTGCGGCCACTCCGGCGAGGCGCGCAACCTCGCCGAGGTCGCCCTCCAGCGCGGCTTCGACGACGTCCGGCTGCTCACCTGGCCGATCGGCGCGCTGCAGGCCGCCGGGCTGCCGCTCAAGCCGCTCGACCGGCTGCTGCCCTACAGCCCCGGGATCACCGTCGAGCGGCCGGAGCCGGTCGGCGACTACCGGGTCCCCGACGGCCGGCACCTCGCCGGGCTCACCGGGCGGCTGACCGAGCTGCTGCTGGAGCCGGTGCCGACCACCTGCCTGTCCATGTACCTCGTCCCGCACGCCACCGTCGTGGCCGACGCGGTCGCGGCCGTGCGCGCCGCCGGCTTCAACCCGGACGTGCGCACCGTCGCCAAGGCCGTCGGCTCCGACGTGACCAACGTGATCCGCTCCTGCCTGCGCGACGGGCGGATGGGCGCGGCGATCGCCCTGTTCACCACGTTCCTGGGCAACGACGAGCTGGTGGCGGTGTCGGAGTACACCCGCGACGAGATCATCGCCGCGGCCGAGCAGGTCGACGCCCGCTGCGGCACCCGCTTCGCCGAGCAGTGCCGGCTGCGGGTCACCATCGGCTACCCGCCGATCGACGCCTCGGCCTACCTCGACCTCGATCCCGCCGCCGTCGACCACGCGCTGGCCCGGCGCGGGCTGGAGCGGGACGGGTACATCCTCTTCCTGTCCCGGGTCGCGCGGGCCAAGGGCATCCACGACCTCGTGGAGGCGTACCGGCGGATGCGCTGCCGCCCCGCCGTGAAGCTCGTCGTCGCCGGCACCGGCCCGGCCCTGGAGGAGATCCGGGCCCTGGCCGCGGGCGACGAGCGGATCGTGTTCCTCACCGACGTCGACGACGCCGAGAAGCCGCTGCTCATGCGGGGCTGCGCCGCGTACGCGCTGCCGACCCGGCCCGAGCCCGACTTCGTCGAGACGTTCGGCATCGCGCTGACCGAGAAGATGCTGGCCGGCGGCGGACCCGTGGTCACCACGCTCACCGGCGGCACCGGCGAGGCGGTCGGCGACACCGCCGTGATCGTCGAGCCCTTCGACGCGGACGGGCTCGCCGCGGCGCTCGACCGGGTGGTGCTGGAGATGCCGCCGGCCGAGCGGGCGGAGCGGGAGACGCGGGCGCGGGCCTACGCGATGGCCTTCGAGCGGACCGCGGTCTTCGATCGCCTGTTTCCGGATGCGGTACCGTCCGTCCGGTGAGCGATTACCGTGCGCTGGGCGAGGCCGCGTGGGCGTGGGTGCTGGAGCAGGTGCGTTTCTCCGACGGGCCGTGGCTGCCCGTCTCCGTGCCCGGCGACATGGCCGGCGACCGGGACTCGCTCTATGCCGGGATTGCCGGGATCGCGCCGGTGCTGGCCGAGATCCGGCAGTATCGCGCGCTCACGGCGGCCGAGGAGGAGCTGGCCGCCGGCATCGTCGCGCGGCTCTCCCGGGAGGTTCCGTCGCGCACGGACGTGTCGCTCTACGACGGGCTGGCGGGGGACGTGACGGCGCTGCGGCTCCTGGCGCCCGGCTCGGAGGCGGCCGCCGTCGCGCGTATCGTGTCGTTGCCGCTGCCGGAGTACCACGACATCATCTCCGGCACCGCGGGCGTGCTGCTCACCCTGTCCTGGCTGGGGGTCAGCCTCCCGTCGGCCGCCGCGGCCCTGGCCGAGGCCGGTGACGAGGCCGAGGGCGGGCTCGACTGGCGGATGAAGCCCGACTACCCGTCGAGCAACCCGAACTACTCGCACGGCACCGCGGGGGTCGCCGCCGCGCTGGCCCTGGCCGGCCGTACCGACGCCGCCCGGCGCGGGGCCGAGCACCTCCTCGCGATCGCCGACCTGTCCGGCGGCGGGTTCGTCCTGGAGCACACCATTCCGCGCTCGAAGCGGGAGGTGGAGCCGGTGACCTTCACCTGGTGCCACGGGCCCGCCGGCACGTCGCACGTCTTCGCCGCCCTCGGCCGCGCCGGCGTGCCGTCGATCGGCGAGCACACGGTGGCCGACCTGCGGCGGCGCTGCCTGCACTCGACGCTCACCTCGGGCATCCCGCAGCGGCTGCGGCCGGGCTTCTGGGACAACGACGGGCGCTGCTGCGGCACCGCGGGCGTCGGCGACATCCTGCTGGACGCGGCGCAGTCCCTGGGCGACGGCGAGTACCTCGACGGCGCCCGCACGATGGGCGACGCCCTGGTGTCGCGCGCCGTCGACGGGCGCTACTGGCGCTTCATCGAGTACCGCATCGAGGAGCCGCTGCTGCCGCCGGGCACGACCTGGATGCAGGGCGCGGCCGGGATCGCGGCGTTCCTGCTGCGCCTGGCCCGCGTCTCGGAAGCCGGGCTCTCGGCCCCGATCGTCGATCGCCCCGACCAGTTCTTCGCCGTGCCGGACGCGCTGCGCGTATCGCTCAGGGGCCTTCCCGGCCCGACAGCGCCAGCCGGGCCAGCTCGGACCGGGTGACCTGGACCCGCCTCGTGTCGCGGCCGCCGGCCGCGGCGATCTGGTCGGCGAGGTCATGGGCGGCCGCGAGGCGGTGCCGCCGGCGCCGGCGGTCACGCAGGCCGCCCGCGGCCCGGTAGCGGCGGCGCTGCCTCCAGCCGCCGGCCAGCGCGTCGAGCTCGACGGGGGTCAGCACGCCGGTGTCCACCTCGGGCTGCATGACCGCCCGCATGGCGTCGCGCTCCGGGCGCACCGTGATGCGGAAGACGGTGATGACGATCGCGATCGCGACCAGGGAGATGACCACCATCAGCACGATGACGACCAGCCCGTCGCCGCCGCTGAGCACGGTGGTGGAGTCCCACAGGAAGTGCAGCACCATGGCGGTCAGCATGAGGACGGGCCCGAGCACCGGGCGCCGCCGCTGCCCGGGCGTCCCGAGCAGGTAGACGAGGCCGGCGCAGAAGACGGCGCTGTAGAGGATGTGCGACGAGAAGCCGGTCAGCAGCCGCAGGACGTCGGTCTGCAGGCTGGTGGCGAGCTGATGGCTGCCGAACTGGTCGGGCGCGGACCGCAGCGCGTAGAGCACGTCCTCGACGATCTCGAAGCCCAGGCCGGTGAACGCGCCGAGGATGAACCCGTCGTAGGCGGTGCGCACCACGCGCGGGGCCAGGAACATCAGCAGGAGCACGCCGCTGCCCTTGCCGAGCTCCTCGAAGACCGGCGCGGTCAGCCCGGCGCCCCAGTCGAGGGAGAACTCCGGGCCGACCAGTTTCTGGTACAGGTGCAGCATGCTGGTGTTGGCGTGGACGGCGATGGTCCAGGTGGCGCCGAGACCGCCCCACACGAAGCCCGCGACCACGAGGCCGCGCGGTTGCCGGGAGTAGCGGTCGATGCGGGCGGTGAACCACCAGAGCAGCAGCCCGTAGACCGCGAAGATCAGGGCGCTGGTGCCCAAGGCCGGCCCGTACACGCGCACCTGGGAGTTGACCAGGTCGTACGCGAACCAGACACCGTAGCCGACCACGCCGGCGTAGACCCAGAAGCAGGCGTTGCGGGGCTGCCACAGGCTGAACCTGTTGCCCCACCCGGTCCGCTCGATCGCCGCCTGCCGCGCCGCGGTGGTCATGCGCCCCCTCCCTCCTGCGTCGGCCGCCCTTCACGTGCCGGCCGCCCTTCACGTGCCGGCTGCCCTTCACGTGCCGGTCGCCCTTCACGCGCCGGTCGCCCTTTCACGCGTCGGCTGCCCTTTCACGCGTTGGCTGCACCGAGCGGATCATGCCCGTGATCGCCGGTGCGGAGCTGACGTCCGCCGTCGCCGGGCCCAGCACCTCGATCTCCACCCCGGTCCGGCCGAACACGAACGCGGCCACCAGCCCCCTGGTGTGCGCCCCGTCGACGTGCGCCGTCACCCCGCGCTGGCCCGAGCCGTTGAGGATCGCCACCGGTTTGCCGGTCACCCGCGGGTCGCCGTTGCCCCGCAGGCCCGCGTCGGTCTTGCGGATCTGTGCCAGCAGCTGTTCCGGCGTGCCGTCGTACCTGTCGGCGGTCACCGTGAACCGGGCGCCCTCGTAGGTCACCGAGGCCCGGTTCGGATAGCCCCCGCCGCCGGTGGAGCGGCGCAGCCCGCTGACCAGGTTCGCGCCGGCCGCCGGGCTGAACTGCACGTCCGCGCCGACCTGCACGACGTCTCCGGCCCGCACCGGGTCGTGCAGTGGCACGGCGGCGTCGACGGCCGGCAGGATCCCCAGCGCGACCGCCACCAGCAGCGCGACCAGCCCGGCCGGCACCAGCGTGCGGCGGTCCAGCCCGAGGAGCCGGCGCTCGACCGGCACCCAGTGCTCGCGCCGGCGGTGCCGGCCTGGGCCTGGTGCCGCGCTGTGCGTCATGGGTCCTCCCAACCGGGCCGCCCCTCCGGGGCCGCCGGGCGACGATCACGACGCTACCAGCCGAATTGTCGGTTTCGCGGCTTCGGTGGCCGGGGCTCGGGCCGCCTGGCCGTGGCCGCCGTCGGCGTCGGGCTTCTCGCCGGTTTCCGGTTCTGGCCTTCTGACCGGTGCCCGGTTCGGTGGCCGGGGCTCGGGCTGCGCGGCCGCCGTCGGCATTTGGGCTGCCGGCCGGTTTCCGGGTTTGGCCTTCTGACCGGTTTCCGGCGGCCGGGGCTCAGGCCGCGTAGCCGCCGTCGACGTCGAGCTTCTGGCCGGAGATGAACTTCGCCCGGTCGCTGGCCAGGAAGCACACGGCCTCGGCGATGTCGGCCGCGGTGCCGAAGGTGTGCAGCGGGATGTTCGAGCGGGTCACCGCCAGGGCGTGCTCGTTCAGGTCGCCGCCGGCCATCAGGCGGGCCGCCATGCCGTCGGTGAGCATGCCGGGCCCGACGCAGTTGGCGCGGACGCCGAAGCGGCCTTCCTCGGCGGCGACGCCCCGCATCAGCGACTCGACCGCTCCCTTCGGCACCGCCGACAGCCCGTCCCGCACCGGGAAGCGCCGCGTCGCCGCGGTGGTCACCGCGACGATGCTGCCGCGGCTCGCGCGCAGCGCGGGCAGGGCCGCGCGCACGATGTTGAACGTGGCGAGCACGTCCTGGGCGACCTGCTCGGCGAACCGCTCCGGCGCGATCGTGCTCAGGTGCATCATCGGCACGTGGGGACCGGCCGCGTGCACGAGCGTGTGCACCTCGCCCGCGCCGCCGATCAGCGCGGCGCAGGCCGCCGGGTCGGTGAGGTCCGCGCACACGGCGATCGCCCGCCGCTCGGTGGCCGCGCCCGCTTCGAGCACCCGCCCGTCTGCCGTTTTCGCGCCGGTGTGGGCCGCGCCAGTGTGGGCCGCGCCAGTGTGGGCCGTGTCGGTCTGGGCTGTGCCGGTCTGGGCCGCGCGGGCTTGGGCCGCGCCGGTGTGGGCCGCGCCGGGCTGAGTCGCGTCGGGCTGAGTCGCGTCGGGCTGAGTCGCGCCGGTGTGGGCCGCGCCAGTCTGAGTTGCGTCTGGCTGAGTTGCGCCGGGCTGAGTCGCGTCGGGCTGAGTTGCGCCGCGGTGAGTCACGCGGGCCCGGGTCGTGTCGGTGTCGGCGGGGCTGATGCCGTTGAGCTCGGCGGCCAGGGCCGCGGCCGCGGCGGCGTCCGAGCGGTACGCGAGCACGACCGCGCACCCGCGCGCGACGAGCATCCGGGCGACCGCGGACCCGATGCCGCCCGTCGCCCCCGTGACGACCGCGACCCCCGGGCGGGCGGCGAAATCCTGCTCCATGACGGCTACGCTACCAAGCAAGCGTTTGTTAGAGTATCGGCCGTGGAGCTGAAACTCGGGGTCATGCCCGCGCACGGTGGTGCGGACCCGGCCACCGTCGCGCGGTTCGTGCGGCTGCTGGAGGAACTCGGCTGCGAGTCGGTGTGGGCGGTCGAGCACGTGATCGTGCCGGACGACTACGACAGCTCGTATCCGTACGACTCGAGCGGCCGCATGCCCCTGCGCGGGGACGACGACATCCCGGACCCGCTGCACTGGCTCACGTTCGCCGCCGCGCACACCACGACGCTCAAGCTCGGCACCGCGATGCTCATCCTGCCCGAGCACAACCCGGTCGACCTGGCCAAGCGCCTCGCCACCGTGGACGTGCTCAGCGGCGGGCGGCTGCTGGCCGGGATCGGCGTCGGTTGGCTGCGCGAGGAGTACGACGCGCTCGGGGTGCCCTTCGCCGGGCGCGGGGCGCGCGCCGACGAATACCTCGAGGCCATGCGCGCGCTGTGGACGCAGTCGCCGGCGCGGTACGACGGCCGCCTGGTCTCCTTCGGACCCGTGCACTCCCGGCCCCGGCCCACCCGCGGGACCGTGCCGATCGTCGTCGGCGGGCACAGCCTGGCCGCGGTGCGCCGCGCGGCCCGGTTCGGCGACGGGTGGTATCCGCTGGGCGTGCGCGGCGACGAGTTCGCGCGGCTCCGGCAGGCGCTGCGGGACGAGTGCGCGGCGCTGGGCCGCGACCCCGACGAGGTCGAGGTGACCGCCCGCGGCCCGGGCGACCGGGGCGAGGTCGAGCGGCTGCGCTCGCTCGGCGTGGCCCGGGTCGTCATCCGTGCGGACCCGAACGATCTCGTCGGCGTACGGGACAAGGTTCGTCGCTACCAGCGGGAGGTTCTCGGGGCATGAGAACGGTCATCATCACCGGCGCCGGGCAGGGGCTCGGCCGCGCGCACGCGCTCGCGTTCGCCGCGGCCGGGTATCACCTGGTGCTCAACGACCTCGGCGCGGATCGGCTGCAAACCGTCGCCGCCGAGTGCGCGTTCGGACAGGGCACCGTGACCTCCGTGCCGGGGGACATCGCCGACTGGGACTTCGCGGCCGCGCTGATCGAACGCGCAGTGGCGGTGAACGGACGTGTCGACGCGCTCGTGAACAACGCCGGGCTCGCTCGCGACCGGATGACCACCAACGTCACCGAGGACGAGTGGGACTCCGTCATCCGGGTCAACCTCAAGGGCCACTTCGCCCCGCTGCGGCACGCGTCCGCGCACTGGAAGGCGCTGGCCAAGGCCGGGGAGCCCGTGGCCGCGCGGGTCGTGAACACCACCTCCGGCGCGGGGCTCATGGGCAGCGTCGGGCAGGTCAGCTACAGCGCCGCGAAGGCCGCCGTGGCCGCGGTGACGCAGGTGGCGGCGGTGGAGCTGCGGCGCTACGGGATCACCGTCAACGCGATCGCGCCCAGCGCCCGCACGCCGATGACCGAGGATGTCTTCGCCGACGCCATGCGCGCGCCCGAGTCTGGGTTCGACGCGATGGCGCCGGAGAACGTCTCGCCGCTGGTGGTGTGGCTCGCCTCGGAGGAGGCCGGCTTCGTGACCGGCCGCGTGTTCGAGGTCTCCGGCGGCAGCGTGGGTCTCGCCGACGGCTGGCAGCACGGCCCGGCGACGGACGTGGGCCGTCGCTGGGACGCGGACGAGCTCGGGCCGATCGTGCGCGGGCTGCTGTCCCGCGCGCCCGAACCGGCGGCCGTGTATGGCGCCTGACGTCCACCCGTCCGACACGCCGGACGGCTCCCGCACTTCCGGCACGCCGAGCAACGCGCGCGCTTCCGGCGTGCCGGACGGCTCCCGCTCGTCCGGCGCGCCGAGCAACGCGCGTGTTCTTGACGCGCAGGGCGACACGCGCGTTTCTGACGCGCAGGGCGACACGCGCGTTTCTGACGCGCAGGGCGACACGCGCGTTTCTGACGCGCAGGGCGACACGCGCGTTTCTGACGCGCAGGGCGACACGCGCGTTTCTGACGCGCAGGGCGACACGCGCGTTTCTGACGCGCCGGACGGCGCGCGCGTTTCTGACGCGCAGGGCGACACGCGCGTTTCTGACGCGCCGGACGGCGCGCGCGCTTCCGGCGCGCCGAGCAACACGCGCGCTTCCGGTGCGCCGGACGACTTCCGCAAAGTCGTGCGGGCCTGGCTCGCCGAGCACCTCACCGGAAGGTTCGCGCCGCTCGTCGGCTCCGGCGGGCCCGGCCGCGAGCACGAGCACCTGGAGCTGCGCGCCGAGTGGGAGCGCGAGCTGGGGGCCGGGGGCTGGATCGGGCTCGGCTGGCCGGAACCGTACGGCCGCGGCGCGAGCATCGCCGAGCAGGTCGTGTTCTTCGAGGAGTACGCCCGCGCGGGCGGGCCGGGGCGGCTGTCGCACATCGGGGAGTACCTGCTCGCGCCCACGCTCATCGCCCACGGCACCGAGGAGCAGCGGGCCCGGTTCCTGCCGCCGATCGCCCGCGCCGAGGAGCTGTGGTGCCAGGGGTACTCCGAGCCCGGCGCCGGCTCCGACCTCGCCGGGGTGCAGACCCGCGCCGAGCTCGCCGGCGACCGCTGGCGCATCACCGGCCAGAAGGTGTGGACGTCGCTGGCGCACATCGCGGACTGGTGTTTCGTGCTCGCGCGCACCGGTGCGCAAACGCGCAAGAACGGACTGTCGTACCTGCTCGTGCCGATGCGTCAGCCCGGCGTCGACGTGCGCCCGATCGTGCAGCTGACCGGCACCTCCGAGTTCAACGAGGTCTTCTTCGACGGCGCCGAGACCGACGCCGGACTGGTCGTGGGGGAGCCCGGCGACGGCTGGCGGGTCGCGACGAGCACCCTCGCCTTCGAGCGCGGCGTCGCGACCCTGGGCCAGCAGCTCGGGTTCGCCCGGGAGTTGGAGTCCATTGTGGACAGGGCGCGATCCACCGGTACCATGGAAGATCCGATCATCGCCGACCGCATCGCGAGCGCCTGGGCGGGACTGCAGGGCCTGCGCCACCACGCGCTGCGCACCCTCTCCGCGACCGAGCCCGACCCCACCGCCGCGTCCGTCGCCAAGCTGCTGTGGGCCAACTGGCACCGCGACCTCGGCGAGCTGGCCCTGGCCGTGGAGGGTCCGGGCGCGACGGTCGCCCGGGCCGCGCCCTACGACCTGACCGACGCCCAGCGCCTGTTCCTGTTCACCCGCGCCGACACCATCTACGGCGGCTCGAACGAGATCCAGCGCAACATCATCGCCGACCGGCTCCTCGGCCGCGTCCCCCGAGCCTAGGAGTGTCCACAGTGGAGTCCTTTGCCGGCGAGTTCACGGCGGAGCAGACGGCGCTGCGCGAGTCGGTCCGCGACTTCTTCGCCTCGCCGGGGTACAGCTGGGGCCGCCTCACCGGCGAGCTCGGCCTCACCGCGCTCGCCGTCGCCGAGGAGCACGGCGGCTTCGGCGCCACCGCGGTCGAGGCCGGCATCGTGCTGGAGGAGGCCGGGGCCGCGCTGCTGTCCGCGCCGCTGCTGTCGACCACGGCCGCGATCCTGGCCCTGAACCCCGCGTCCGGCCTGCCGGAGTCGCCGGCCGCCGGGGCGACGACCGGCGCCCTGGATTCCGCGTCCGGCCTGCTGGAGTCGCTGGCCGCCGGCACGACGATCGGCGCCCTGGCCCTCGGCGACGGCGTCGAGGCCCGGCCGACCGCGGACGGCATGGTCCTGGACGGCCGGGTCGAGCACGTCCTGGACGGCGACGCCGCCGACCTGTTCCTGGTCGAGGCGGGCGGCGACCTCTACGCGACCGACGCCGCCGTCGTCCAGCCCGTGCCCACGCTGGACGCCACGCGCGGCCAGGCGACCCTGATCCTCACCGCCGCCCCGGCCCGCCTGGTCGCCCCGGCCGGCGCCGCGCACGCCCTCGCCGGCGTGCGGGCACTGCTGGCCGCCGAGTCCGTCGGCGTGGCCCGGGCCGCGCTGCGGTCCACTGTGGAGCACCTGCGCACCCGCCACCAGTTCGGCGTGCCGCTGGCGACGTTCCAGGCGCTGCGGCACCGGGTCGCGGACCTCTACGTGCTGCTCGAGCAGGCGACCTCGACGGCCCGCTACGCCCTGCGCTGTTACGGCACTGCCGAGTTCGCGGTCGCCGCGCCGCTGGCGAAGCTGTCGGCCTGCGACGCCGCGTGGACCATCACCCGCGAGTCGATCCAGCTGCTCGGCGGGATCGGGTTCACGTGGGAGCATCCGGCGCACCGGTACCTCAAGCGCGCCACCGCCGGCCACCTGCTCTTCGGCGACCCGCCCACGCTGCGGCGACTGCTGCTCACGTTCGTGTGACAATCGACAACTGTCGATTGTGTCACATAGACTGCGTGGCATGAGACGAACCCTCGTCATCGCCGCGGCGGTCGTGCTCGCCGCCGTCTCCTCCGCCGTCGCCCCGCCCGCCTCCGCCGCCACGGTCCGCCCCTTCGGCTCGGTCGTCGAGGCCGAGTCCTACGACGCCCAGCACGGCGTGCGCGTCTTCGCCGACCCGGCGGCCTCCGGCGGCCACGCGGTCGCGTTCTCCGACGGCGACCGCCTGCGCCTCGACGCGGTCGACTTCGGCGTGCCCGGCCAGGCCAGCGGCTTCGCCACCTGGCGCTCCTGCGCGACCGGCACGGGCACGGTCGAGCTGCGGCTCGACTCGCCCGCGGCCACCCCGTTCCTGACCTTCCAGCCCGCGGGTGGCACGTGCGCCCAGTGGTTCCAGTCGAGCACGCGCATGGGCGTGGCCACGACCCCGACCGGCGTCCACGACCTGTACCTGTCGTTCACCTCGGCCTCGCGGTGCGAGTTCTACCGCCTCGACAGCTTTCAGCTGATCAAGCAGACCGGCCCGCCGATCCCGTAAGTTCCACCCCGCACCCGGTCACATGCTTCGGTCCGAGCGGCGATGCGCCGGTCCGGGGCCGCGCATGCGGCGGGTGGAGGAGGACCTGGCCGCCGATCACCGCCGGTGCCGCCGACGCCGGCGGGGCCGCTACTCGGGCGCGGCGCCTCCCGTGGCGTCCAGGAAGCGGGGGACCTGGCCGCCGCCGTCGACGAGCAGGGACGTGCCCGTGATGTACCCGGCCAGCGGGGAGGCGAGCAGCAGCACCGCGTCCGCGATGTCGTCCGGGGTCGCCATGCGTCCCAGCGGTACCGTCGCCGCCACCGCCGCCAGCGCGGCCTCGTCGCCGTAGTGGACCTCGTTGTCCGACGTGCGCACCACGCCCGCCGTCACCGTGTTGACCCGCACCTTCGGGGCCCACTCGAGGGCCAGCGCCCGGGTGAGGACCTCGAGGCCGCCCTTCGCCGCCGCGTACACCGCGGTCCCGGGCGCCGGGCGCAGGGCCGACACCGAGCCGATGTTCACGATCAGGCCGCCCGCGTCCTGGTCCTGCATGACCGCGTTGGCCGCCTGGGCGACGAAGAACGGGGCCAGGAGGTTGAGCCTGACCACGGCGGTCACGAGGTTCGCCGAGGCGGTGGCGGCCGGCACCGGCGGGCCTCCACCGGCGTTGTTCACCACGAGGTCGAGCCGGCCGAAGGCGTCCACGGCGGCGGCCACGAGCGCCGCGGCCTCCTCCGGCTCGCGCACGTCCGCGCGGTGGAACTCGACGCCCTCGGGCAGGTCGCCGGGGTCCTTGCGGCCGCAGGTGAGCACGCGGTAGCCGCCGAGCGCCAGCCGCGCCGCGATGGTGCGGCCGATGCCGCGGGTGCCGCCGGTGACCAGCGCCGCCGGACTAGAGCCGCTCGATGATGGTGACATTGGCCGTACCCCCGCCCTCGCACATCGTCTGCAGACCGTACCGGCCGCCGCGCGCCTCCAGCTCGTGCAGCAGCGTCGTCATGAGCCGGGCGCCGGTCGCGCCGAGCGGGTGGCCCAGCGCGACGGCGCCGCCGAGGGGGTTGACGCGTTCGAGGTCGGCGCCGGTCTCGTGCTGCCAGGCGAGCACGACCGGTACAAATGCCTCATTGATCTCGACGAGGTCGATGTCGTCGATCGTCAGGCCGGCCTTGCGCAGGGCGTGCGCGGTCGCCGGGATGGGGCCGGTGAGCATGTAGACGGGGTCGTCGGCGAGCACGCTGAGGTGGTGGATGCGGGCGCGGGGGCGCAGCCCGTGCTCGGCGACCGCGCGCTCGGAGGCGACGAGCAGGGCCGCGGCGCCATCGGAGATCTGGCTGGCGAGGGCCGCGGTGACGACCCCGCCGGGCTTGAGGGTGGGCAGGGTCGCCATCTTCTCGAGGGTGGTGTCGCGGCGCGGGCCCTCGTCGACCGAGACCCCGGCGATCGGCTCGATCTCGCGCGCGAACCGGCCGGCGTCGATCGCGGCGGCGGCGCGGCGGTGGCTCTCGAGGGCGTACCGCTCCATCTCCTCGCGCGTGAGGGCCCACTCGGCGGCGATGAGCTCGGCGGCGCGGAACTGGCTGATCTCCTGGGTGCCGTACCGCGCGTGCCAGCCGGACGAGCCGCGGAACGGGTCCTCGAAGCCGTACTGCTGCCCGGCCAGCATCGCCGCCGAGATCGGGATGGCGCTCATGTTCTGCACGCCCCCGGCCACGACCAGGTCGGCGGTGCCGGACATGACCGCCTGCGCGGCGAAGTGCAGGGCCTGCTGCGAGGAGCCGCACTGCCGGTCCACGGTGACCCCGGGCACGTGCTCGGGCAGCCCGGCCGCGAGCCAGCTGGTGCGGGCGATGTTCCCGGCCTGCGGGCCGAGCGCGTCGACGCAGCCGAAGATCACGTCGTCGACCGCGGCCGGGTCGACGCCGCTGCGCTTGACCAGCGCGGTGAGCACGTGTGCGCCCAGGTCGGCGGGGTGGATGGCGGCCAGTCCGCCGCCGCGCCGGCCGACCGGGGTGCGGACCGCCTCGACCAGATATGCCTCCGTCATGCCCAAGACCTTACCAAGCGAGCGCTTGGTTGGTAAGGTGCCTCGCATGGAACCGTTGGACGCCCGCACGATCCCCGATCTGGTGCGGGCCGGCGCGGCGCACTACCGAGGGCGCGAGGCGGTCGTCGACGGCGACGTCCGGCTCACCTACGCCGACCTCGCCGCCGAGGTGACCCGCTGTGCCGAGGCGCTCGCCGCGCGCGGGATCGCCAAGGGCGACCGGGTGGCGCTGTGGGCGCCGAACGGGTGGCGGTGGATCGTGGCCGCCCTCGGCATCGTCTCCGCCGGCGGGGTCCTCGTGCCGCTGAACACGCGGTTCAAGGGGGCCGAGGCCGCGTACATCCTGGCCCGCAGCGGGGCCCGGCTGCTGCTCGTCGACGACGGCTTCCTCGGCAACCGCTACATCGACTCGCTCGCCGAGGCTGCGGCCGAGACGCCCACCCCGGCGCTCACCGACATCGTCTCCTTCGCCGACTGGGACGAGTTCGTGGCGGTCGGCAAGGGCGTCGACGCGGTGGTGCACCCCGAGGACCTCTCCGACCTCTTCTTCACCAGCGGCACCACCGGCCGGCCCAAGGGCGCCATGCTCACCCATCGGCAGAGCACCGAGCTCTACGTCGCGTGGAGCGCGCTCGCGGGGCTGCGGGAGGGGGACCGGTACCTCCTGGTGAACCCCTGCTTCCACACCTTCGGCTACAAGGCCGGCGTCATCGCCTGCCTGCTGCGGGGCGCCACGCTCGTGCCGCAGGCGGTCTTCGACGTGCCGGTCAGCCTCGAGCTGGTGCAGCGGGAGCGGATCACGGTGCTGCCCGGGCCGCCGACGCTCTACACCTCGATGCTCGACCACCCCGGCCGCTCCGGCTACGACCTGTCCAGCCTGCGGGTCGCCGTCACCGGCGCGACGACCGTCCCGGTGGTGATGATCGAGCGGCTGCGGGCCGAGATGGCCCTGGAGACCGTGCTCACCGCCTACGGGCTCACCGAGTCGTGCGGGACGGCCACCATGTGCCGCCCCGACGACGACCCGCAGACCGTCGCGACCACCTGCGGCCCCGCGGTCCCGGGCGTGGAGGTCCGCGTCGACGAGTCCTCCGGCGAGGTGCTGATCCGCGGCTACAACGTCATGCAGGGGTACTTCCAGGATCCCGCCGCCACCGCCGAGGCGATCGACGCCGAGGGCTGGCTGCACACCGGCGACGTCGGCGTGCTGGACGAGCGCGGCTACCTGCGCATCACCGACCGGCTCAAGGACATGTTCATCGTCGGCGGCTTCAACGCCTACCCGGTCGAGATCGAGCAGGTCATCGCCCGCCACCCGGCCGTCGCCGAGGTCGCCGTCGTCGGGGTGCCCGACGCCCGGCTCGGCGAGGTGGCCCGCGCCTTCGTCGTGCCCCGGCCGGGCCTGCGGGTCGACGAGCTCGCGGCCTACTGCCGGGATCGCCTCGCCAACTACAAGCAGCCCCGCTCGTTCGTACTCCTCGACGCCCTGCCGCGAAACGCCAGCGGCAAGGTGCTCAAAACGACCCTCCGGAGTGCCTGAATGGACACCGTCATCGTCACGGGGGGTGGCAGCGGCATCGGCGCCGCCATCGCCCGCCTCGCCGCCGAGCAGGGCCTGCGCCCCGTCGTGTGGGACCTGCGCGGCGGCGACCTGGAGGTGGACGTCCGCGACCGGGCCGCGGTGGAGGCCGCCCTGGCCGAGACCGGGTCGGCGCGCTACCTCGTCAACAACGCGGGCCCGGCCAGTGGCGGCCCCGCCCTCGCGTTCGACGACGGGCTCGTGGCCACCGCCGGCAGCATGGAGCTCGTCACCTCCGCCTGGCTGGCGACCGGCCCGCCCGAGGGCTCGGCCGTGGTCAACGTGGCCTCCGTCGCGGGCAATTTCGTCGGTACCGACAGCGCCTGGTACTCCGCCGGGAAGGCCGCGATCGCCGGCTACACCCGGCACCTGGCCACGAGAGTGGCGCCCCGGGTGCGGGCCAACGCGGTCGCGCCCGGCTTCATCGACACGCCCCGCATGGCCGGCTTCGCCGACACCCCGCTCGGGCGCTCGCTCATCGAGCGCAACCCCATGGGCCGCGCCGGGCGCCCCGAGGACGTCGCCGCGGCCGTGCTCTTCCTGCTCTCGCCGGCCGCCGCCTACGTCAACGGCGTCCTGCTCCCCGTGGACGGGGGATGGACCGTCACCCAATAGCAACTCGGAAGGGAGTCCACTGTGGACGCCGTCATCGTCTCCGCCGCGCGCTCGCCCATCGGCCGCGCCTACAAGGGCTCGCTCGCCGGTGTGCGCGCCGACGACCTCGCCGCCCAGATCGTCGGCAAGGCCCTGGCCAAGGTGCCCGCGCTCGACCCGGCCACGCTCGACGACCTGATCCTCGGGTGCGCGCAGCCGGCCGGTGAGCAGGGGTACAACCTCGGCCGCCAGGTCGCGATGCACCTCGGGCTCGACATGGTGCCCGGCACCACCGTCAACCGGTACTGCGCCTCCTCGCTGCAGGCGATCCGGATGGCCTTCCACGCCATCAAGGCGGGGGAGGGCCACGCGTTCGTCGCGGCCGGGGCCGAGGTCGTCTCGCACTACCCGGCCGGGAAGGCCGACGGCATGCCGGACACCCGCAACCCCCGCTGGCCCGAGCGCACGTCCACGCTGCCCTGGACCGATCCGCGCGAGAGCGGGGGGCTGCCGGACGTGTACATCGCGATGGGCGAGACCGCCGAGAACGTCGCGTCGCTGTGCGGCATCACCCGCCGTGAGCAGGACGAGTTCGGCGTGCGCAGCCAGAACAACGCCGAGAAGGCCCAGGCCGACGGGTTCTGGGAGCTCGACATCACGCCCGTCACCCTGCCCGACGGCACCGAACTGGCCCGCGACGACGGCCCCCGCGCGGGGGTGACGCTGGAGAAGGTGAGCACGCTGCAGCCGGTGTTCCGGCCCGACGGCACCGTCACCGCCGGCAACTGCTGCCCCCTCAACGACGGCGCGGCGGCCGTGATCGTCATGAGCGCCTCCCGGGCCCGCGAGCTCGGCCTCACCCCGCTGGCGCGGATCGTGGCGACGGGCGTGTCCGCGCTGAGCCCCGAGATCATGGGCCTCGGCCCGGTCGAGGCGAGCCGGCGGGCGCTGCGCAACGCCGGCATGTCCATCTCGGACATCGACCTCATCGAGATCAACGAGGCCTTCGCGGCGCAGGTGATTCCGTCGTACCGCCAGCTGGGCGCCGACCCCGACAAGGTCAACGTCCACGGCGGCGCGATCGCGGTCGGCCACCCCTTCGGCATGACGGGCGCGCGGATGGCCACGACCCTGCTCAACGGGCTGTCCTTCCGCGACCGGAGCATCGGCCTGGAGACCATGTGCACCGCGGGCGGGCAGGGCATGGCAATGATCCTGGAGCGGCTGTCGTGACCGGTCACCTGGCGGGCAAGGCCGTCGTCGTCACCGGGGCGGGCCGCGGGCTGGGCGCCGCGTACGCGCGCCTGGCCGCGGCCGAGGGCGCCGCCGTCGTCGTCAACGACGTCGACGCGGACCTGGCCGGCGCGGTCGTCGAGGAGATCCGCGGCGCGGGCGGCCGGGCGGCGCCGTTCGTGGGCTCGGTCGCCGACTGGGACCGGGCGGGCGAGCTGGTGACAGCGTGCGTCGAGGAGTTCGGCGCGATCGACGGCCTGGTCAACAACGCCGGCATCTTCCGCCTGGCCGACCCGCGGGAGCAGGACCCGGCCGAGTTCCGCGCCGTGCTGGAGGTGAACGTCCTCGGCACCGCGTACTGCGGCCTGCACGCCATCCGCGCCATGCTCCAGCGCGGCACCGGCTCGATCGTCAACGTGACGTCGGGCTCGCACGCGGGCTCGGCCGCGATGGGCGCCTACGGGGCCAGCAAGGGGGCGGTGGCGTCGCTGACGTACTGCTGGGCCACCGACCTCGCCGGCACCGGCGTGCGCGTGAACGCCGTGTCCCCGAACGCGCACACCCGGATGGCGGACGCGTACGAGGCGTACCTGGGCGCGGCCGCCCAGGGCCAGAACGTGGCCAAGTCCCCGGCCCTGAACGCCCCGGCGGTGGTGTACCTGCTCGCGGACGCGTCCTCGGCCCTGCACGGCCAGGTCGTGCGCATCGACGGGGACGAGCTGTCGATGGTCGCCCACCCGGCCGTCCAGGGCCACGGCGCCCTGAACCCGGCCTGGACGGTGTCGGCGGTGGCGGCCGCCTTCGCCGCGGGCGAGGTCGGCCCCCTGAGCCCGCTCGGCCTGCACCGCGTCTGACCCGCCGGGTGCTCCCGGGACGGTTCAGCGGGCCTCGGTGCCGGCCAGCCGGTCCAGCTCCACGCCGGCGATGCCGCGCACCTGTCCGTCGGGGTCGTTCGCGTACTGCCGGAGGACTTCCGGCGCGAGGCCGGGGGCGACGCGGCGGATGGTCACCGCGACGCGCCGGCGGACCTCCGGATCGCGGTCGTCGGCCAGACCGGCCAGCAGCGACGCCTGCCACTCGTCCCGGCCGGCGGAGACGGCAAGGCCGCTGACGAGGGCCGCCCGCACCGACGCCTCGGTGTCGCGCGCCAGCGATGCGAGGTGCCGCGGACCGCCGGGGGTCCGAGCCGCCCGCCCGGGCCAGCGCGCGGGCGGCCTGGGCCCGGGTCTCCGGGTCGGGATCCGCGGCGAGCGCGAGCAGGGCGTCGACCGCCGCGGGGCCGCCGACCGTGCCGAGGGCCTCCCGGGCGTGTTCGCGGACGTGCGGGTCGGCGTCGCCGTTGAGCCTCAGCAGCGTCGGCATCACGGGGCCGCCGCCGCCCAGGCGCCCCAGGGCGTAGGCGACCATGGACCGCACCCGCGGAGCCGGATCGTCGGCCAGCGCGGCGATCGGCGCGGCCGCGTCGGCGCGGCCGGTGCCGCCGAGTCGGCTGACGACCGCCGCCCGCGCCTGCACGTCCGGCTCGCGCAGCGCCATGATGAGCAGGCGGAAGTCCCGGTCGTCGCCGGCGGGGTCGCCGATCGAGCCGATCGCCGTGGACCTGATCCGCGGATCGGGATCGGTGACGGCCGCGGCGAGCAGGTCGTGGTCCTCGGCCTCGGCCACGAACCCGAGCGCCCAGAGCCCGGCCCGGCGCTCGTCGGGCGCCTCGCTCGTGGCGAAGCGCAGCACGGCCCGCCGCGCGGCCGCCCCGTCCGCCTGCAGCAGCTCGATGATCTCGGTGTCCAGGCCGTCCTGGTCGTCGCCGAGGTCGCGGGCCGCGGCGCGCAGCAGCGTCGGGAGCGCCGTCACGCCCTGGATGCCGGCCAGGATGCCGGCGATCAGGTCGCGGCCGTAGAAGTTCCCGTCGTCGAGAAACGTGTCGAGCGCCCGCTTCAGGCGCGGCACGAGCGTGGTGTCACCGCCGGCCGCGAGCGCCGCGAGGAGCGGGGCGATGTCCTCGTAGTCGTCCTCGAGCTCCGTGGCATGCCGAACCACGGTCTCCACCGCCGAGATGCCGCCGATCATCGGGTCAGTATGGCCCGCCCCACCTGGTGCTCCGGGCGGGGTCGCTGTTAGCCTCCCGCCGTGCGCGTGATGGCGGGAGTTCTGGCGGTCGGCGTGATGGCGCTGGCCGGCTGCGGCGATGCGCCCGCGGCCCCCTCGGCGGCGGCGTCGGCGGCGGCCTCGGCGACGTCCGCGGCGGCCCCCACGTCGGCGGCCGCCCCGCCCCCGTCGGCGTCCGCGGCGCCGGTCGCCACCCCGGCCGCGGCGGACACGATCGCCTACACCGTCGTGCAGCCCAAGACGCTGCTCGGCCGGGCGCCCGCCACCGAGGCCGGCATCAAGGCGCAGGGCGTCAAGGTGAGCGACGGGTGGGGCGTGCGCTCCGGCGGGACGAAGGTGGCCGGCGCCTACGGCACCACCGGCAAGGAGAACGTGCTGCTCTTCGCCGCGTCGACCGCCGACATCACCGACCCGGCCGCGTTCGTGGAGCAGGTGGCGACGCAGGGCTTCGGCAAGTACAGCTTCCGGCCCGTCGACGGTGGTCCGATGCGGGGCGCGGTCCGGTGCGCCGACGCCTCCACCGCGGCGACCCCGGCGACCGTCTGCCTGTGGGCCGACGCGTACGACACCGGCGTCATCTACTTCTTCTTCGGCGCCGCGCGCGACGCGGAGCGCCTGCTGCCGCAGGCGCGGGCCCAGATCGAGGTCGACAAGAACAAGTAGGGCGCGCGGCCCGACTCATCAACCCGGGGGATCTCGTGTCGGACACCGATGTGGCACGGTTCGTGCTGGTTCGTTCGCGCTGGCAGGCGGCCGTCCCGGTGGGGGTCACGGTCGTGTTCCGGGCGCTGATCGCCGCCTATGCCCTGGCGCTCGGCGCCCGGGGGCCCATGCTGTTCGCCGTGCTGGTGGTGTTCGGGGTGACCGGGGCCATCGGCCTGCTCGCGTTCGTGGCCACCCTGACGACGCCGCCGGCCGAGGTGACCGCCGACGGGCTCCGGCTGCGCGAGCTGGCCATCTCGACCGGTCTGACCGGCATCGCCTGGTCCGAGGTGCGGGCCGCGTGGATCGCCTACCTCGGCAGCCAGCGGTGCCTGTTCGTGCTCGCCGGCGAGCGGGACCGGCCGTACTTCTCGCCGGTTCCCGACGGGCCGGGGGCCGCGGCCGCGGTGCGGGACCTGAGCGGTGGGACGGTCACCGTCGCGGACGAGCCGCCGCCCCGGCCGCGGACCGGCTCGCCGGTGTTCCGGCTGGCCGGGTTCGGGCGGGTGCGCCGGACGCCGTTGGCCGTGGCGGTCCTGCCGTGGGTGGCGATCCTGGTCCTGCTGCCGTGGCTGACCCATACGACGCCGGCGTGGGACCAGCCGTGGTGGCCCGGCAACCACTGAGCTGACCACTGGGCTGACCACTGAGATCGGCCCGCATTTGCGTGCATGGATCACCATCGGAAGGGTGATGGGATCTTCACACGCCGTGTCGGGGGCCGCCGGGTGGCTGGCGGGCTGTGCGGGGCTCGCGGCCCTGGGCGTGCCGGTCGCGCCGCCCGTGGTGATCGTCGGGACGGTCGTCGCGGCCGGGGCGGCGCTGCTGCCCGACTGCGACCACCCCAGCTCCTGCGTCGCGCACACGTTCGGCCCGGTGACGAAGTTCCTGTGCCGGCGCATCGGGCGGGCCTGTGCCGTGCTGCACGCCCGCACGCGCACGCCGCTCGACGTCCGTGACCTCGACGGGCACCGCACGCTCACGCACACCGTGCTCTGGGCGCTCGTCACCGGCCTGGTCGCGGCCGTGGGCGGGTGGCTCGGGGGCATCGCGGCCGCCGCGGTCGTGACGTTCGCCACGACCGGGCTCGCCGTGCGGGCGCTGTGGCCGAAGCGCAAGCGGGGCACGCTCGGGGCGACCCTCGGCGGGGCCGTCACCGCCGCGGCGCTCGTCACGTTCGGGCCGGCGGGCGGCTGGTGGTGGCTCGGGCTGCCGGTCGCGTTCGGGTGCCTCGCGCACATCGCCGGGGACGCGCTCACCAACACGGGGGTGCCCGCGCTGTTTCCGCTCAAGCTCGGCGGGCGGCGCTGGCGGCGGCTGCGGGCCCCGCGCGGGCTGCGCTTCGGGACCGGGGGCCGCGCCGAGCACCTCGTCCGCTGGGCGATGGTGGCGGGCGCGATCGGAGCGGGCTGGCTCCTGGCCGCCTAGCCCGCGCTCACGTCACCTGCGGGACAAGCCGTCGCACTTGCGGGACTGGCCGTCTCACTTGCGCGCGAGGCCGTCCAGGAACAGCGAGGTGCAGTCCTCGGCCAGGCGCGAGATCGGGTACTCCTTGGTCGGCTTGAACCAGCGCACCGACAACCACACCGCGTCACGCATCAGGCGGTACAGAATCTTCGGGTCGAGGTCCGAGCGGATCACGCCCTGGCCGATCCCGGCCTCGATGACCTGCAGCCAGGCGGCCTGGACCTCCTTGCCGGCGTTGCGCAGGTATCCGAACCGCTCGATCTGGATCAGGTAGTTGACGTCGTTCTGGTAGATCTCGGTGGCGTGCGGGTGTGCCTCCACCACCTCGAGCGACGCCACGATCAGGTCGTGCAGGCGGGTGCGCGGGTCCGTGTCGGCGGCCAGCACCCGCTTGTAGCGGGTCCGCAGGTCCTCGAGGTAGGAGGTGACGATCTCGTCGACCATCGCCTCCTTGGACTCGAAGTGGTGGTAGAGGCTCCCGGACAGGATGCCGACCTCGTCGGCGATCTCACGCACTGTGGTCGCCGCCACGCCCTTGTTGGCGAACAGCGCCGCGGCGCTGGCGAGAATCCGCTCGCGTCGTTCTCCAGACTCCCGCGCCATGCCGTGTCCTTTGCAGAGAAGGTGATGTATCCCGCCGGAGTGTACCGACCCCGTGAGAAAACGAGTGTAGCGTAATCAAGCAAGCGCTTGGTACGGTCGTGTGGCAAGTCAGCCTGCGGGAGTAAGGCGGCCAAACACAGCGATGGCGAACAAGCAGATGTCCCCCGACGAGGTCGTGTCCCGGTTACGCTCCGGCATGACCATCGGGATCGGCGGCTGGGGGTCGCGGCGCAAGCCCATGGCCCTGGTGCGCGCGATCCTGCGCTCCGACCTCACCGACCTCACGATCGTGAGCTACGGCGGCCCCGACGTGGGCCTGCTGCTGGCGGCGAAGAAGGTCCGGCATTTGATCTACGGGTTCGTGTCGCTCGACTCGATCCCGCTCGAGCCGCATTTCCGTGCGGCCCGGGAGAGCGGCGCGGTCGAGGTGACCGAGTACGACGAGGGCATGCTGCGCTGGGGGCTCTACGCGGCCACCTGCCGCCTGCCGTTCCTGCCCAGCCGCGTCGGGCTCGGCTCCGACGTGCTCACCGTGAACCCGTCCCTGCGGATGGTCGCCTCGCCCTACGGCGGCGAGGAGTTCGTCGCGATGCCGGCCCTGCAGCTCGACGCGGCCCTGGTGCACCTGAACCGGGCCGACGTGCACGGCAACGCGCAGTACCTCGGCATGGACCCGTACTTCGACGACCTCTTCTGCACCGCGGCCGAGCAGGCCTACGTGTCCGTCGAGCGGATCGTCCCCACGGCCGAGCTGACGCGGGACGCGCCCGTGCAGAGCCTGCTGCTGCAGCGCTGGATGGTGCACGGCGTGGTCGAGGCCCCCGGCGGCGCGCACTTCACCTCCTGCGACCCAGACTACGGGCGCGACGAGGCGTTCCAGCGCGAGTACGCCGACGCCGCCGCCGATCCCGAGCGCTGGCGGCAGTTCTACGAGCGGTACCTGGACGGCGACGAGGCCGCTTACCGTGCCGCCGTCGAGACCAGGAGCGTGGCCGCATGAGCGGTCCGGAGCGAAGCGGAGGGGCCGCTCATCATGAACACAGTTTCCTCGTGCCGGCGCCGGAGCTTGCGGAGGTGACGGCATGAGCGACGTCACCCGCGCGGAATATTGTGCGATCGCGTGCGCCGAGGCCTGGCGCGGCGACGGGGAGATCCTGGCGAGCCCGGTCGGCGTGGTGCCGAGCATCGCCGCCCGCCTGGCCCGCGCCACGTTCGCGCCCGACCTGCTGCTCTCCGACGGCGAGGCGATGCTCGGCGTGGGCACCTGGGCGCTCGGGCAGGCCCCGGCCGAGGTCGAGGGCTGGGTGCCGTTCCGGGCCGTGTTCGACCTGCTCTACACCGGGCACCGGCACGTCATGATGATGCCGAGCCAGATCGACCGGTACGGCAACGCCAACATCTCCGCGATCGGCGACTTCGCGCGCCCGACCCGCCAGCTGCTCGGCGTGCGCGGCGCGCCCGGCAACACGGTGAGCCACCCGACGAGCTACTGGGTGCCGCGGCACGGCAAGCGCGCGTTCGTGGCGGCCGTCGACATGGTCAGCGGCGTCGGTTACGACCGCGCCGCCGCCGACCCGGCCGCGGGCAAGTACCACGAGCTGCGGCGGGTGGTCAGCAACCTCGGTGTCTTCGACTTCGACACCGAGGACCACCGCATGCGCCTGGCGTCGGTGCACCCGGGCGTGACGGTCGACGAGGTCCTCGCCGCGACCGCCTTTGATTTAGTTGTACCGGCTGAGGTCCCGCAAACCCGCGAGCCCACCGAGGACGAGTTGCGGCTCATCCGCGAGGTGATCGACCCCAAGGGCGCCCGCTCGCGCGAGGTGTCGTCGTGAGCGGTCCGGAGCGCAGCGGAGGGGCCGCCCACCATCGGCTCAGGGTTTCCGCCCCGGCGCCGGAGCTTGCGGAGGTGACGGGGTGAGCACTGGGGCGCTGCGGACGCCGATCTGCGAGCTGTTCGGGGTGAAGTACCCCATCGTGCAGACCGGCATGGGCTGGGTCTCCGACGCCGGGCTCACCGCGGCCACCGCCAACGCCGGCGGCCTGGGCGTCCTCGCCAGTGCCACCCTGTCCTACGACGAGCTCGTCACCGCGATCGCCGACGTCAAGGCCCGCACCGACAAGCCCTTCGGGGTCAACCTGCGCGCCGACGCGCCCGACGCCGGCCGCCGGGCCGACCTGCTCATCCGCGAGGGGGTCCGGGTCGCCTCCTTCGCCCTGGCCCCCAAGCCGGAGCTGATCGACAAGCTGAAGTCGGCCGGCGTGGTGGTGGTGCCCTCCGTCGGCGCGCGCCGGCACGCCGAGAAGGTCGCGGCCTGGGGCGCCGACGCCGTCGTGGTGCAGGGCGGCGAGGGCGGCGGGCACACCGGCCCCGTGCCGATCTCCCTGCTGCTGCCCCAGGTCGTCGACGCCGTCGACATCCCGGTGGTCGCGGCCGGCGGCTACCACGACGGGCGCGGGCTCGTCGCCGCGCTCGCCTACGGCGCGGCCGGGATCGCCATGGGCACCCGGTTCCTGCTCACCACCGACAGCCCGATCGCCGAGGACGTCAAGCGGCGCTACCTCGCCGCGACCGTCACCGACACCGTGGTCACCGACGCGCTCGACGGGGTGCCGCAGCGCGTGCTGCGCACCGGGTTCGTCGACGCCCTCGCGAAACCGTCGGTCCCCGGGCGGCGGCTCGCCCGCGCGTTCGGCAGCGCCCGGGCGTTCCGGAAGCTCTCGGGGCGCTCGTGGGTGTCGCTGCTGCGCGAGGGGCGGGCGATGCGCGGGCACGGGCTGCGGTACGACCAGGTGCTCCTGGCCGCGAACACCCCCATGCTCATCCGCAACGCGATGGTCGAGGGGCGGCCCGACGCCGGCGTCATGGCCAGCGGGCAGGTTGCGGGGCTCATCGACGACCTGCCCAGCGTCGCCGAGCTGGTCGAGCGGATCATGGCCGAGGCCGAGACCGCGCTGAAGCGGCTGGCCTGATGCCCGCGTACGCGATCGACGGCGTCGTCCCGGTCGTGGACCCGGACGCCTACGTCCACCCGACCGCGGTGCTCATCGGCGACGTCCACGTCGGCCCCGGCTGCTACGTGGGGCCCCTCGCCAGCCTGCGCGGGGACTTCGGCCGGATCGTCATGCTGGACGGCTCGAACCTGCAGGACTCCTGCGTCTTCCACACGTTCCCGGGCACCGAGGCGGTGCTCGGCCGGCACGGCCACGTCGGGCACGGCGCGGTGCTGCACGGCTGCGTCATCGGCGACGGGGTGCTCGTGGGCATGAACGCGGTCGTGATGGACGGCGCCGACGTCGGGGCGGAGGCGTTCGTCGGCGCGCACGCGTTCGTCAAGGCCGGCTTCGTGGTGCCGCCGCGCACCCTCGCGGCCGGGTCGCCGGCTCGCGTCGTGCGCGACCTGACGCCCGCGGAGCTCGCCTGGAAGGCCAACGGCACGCGGGTGTACCAGGAGCTGGCCGCCCGCAGCCGGGCCTCCCTCCGCGAGGTCGAGCCGCTGCCGGCGCCCGAGCCCGACCGGCCCGAGCTGCCGACCGGCCCCGAAACCGCGGTCCCGCTCGGCGTCGCCCGGGCTAGTGAACCAAACAAGCGCTTGGTAGAGTGATCGCATGCTGGAGAAGACCGCAGGTCACGGCCTGCTCGCCGGCCGCACGGTGCTCGTCACCGCCGCCGCCGGCACGGGCATCGGGTTCGCGACCGCCGAGCGCTGCCTGGAGGAGGGCGCCACCGTCGCGATCAGCGACCGGCACGAGCGCCGGCTCGCCGAGACCGCCGAGCGCCTCGGCGTGCTCGGGGTGCCCTGCGACGTCACCGACGAGGCCCAGGTCCAGCGGCTCTTCGACACCGTGACCGAGCGGCTCGGCGGGCTGGACGTGCTCGTGAACAACGCCGGGCTCGGCGGCACGGCGAACATCGTGGACATGACCGACGAGCAGTGGTCCACGGTCCTCGACGTGACGCTCACCGGCACCTTCCGCTGCACCCGGGCGGCGCTGCGGCACATGATGCCGCGCGGCCGGGGCGTGGTGGTCAACAACGCCTCGGTCATCGGCTGGCGGGCGCAGGAGGGGCAGGCGCACTACGCCGCGGCCAAGGCCGGGGTCATGGCGCTCACCCGCGTGTCCGCCGTCGAGGCGGCCAGGGCCGGGGTGCGGGTCAACGCGGTGGCGCCCAGCCTCGCGATGCACCCGCACCTGGCCAAGGTCACCACCGAGGAACTGCTCGCGGAGCTGTCCCAGCGCGAGGCGTTCGGGCGGCCGGCCGAGCCGTGGGAGGTGGCCAATGTGATCGTCTTCCTGGCCAGTGACTACAGCACGTACATGACCGGCGAGGTCGTGTCGGTCAGCAGTCAGCATCCGTAGGGGTTCACATGGTCGACGACAGTGCCGCCGGACGCATCGGCGAGCCGTTCACCCTCGACGTCGAGCGCGGCAAGATCCGCGAGTTCGCCCGGGCCACGCACTCGGCCAACCCGGCCTATCTGGACACCGAGGACCCGGTCGTGCCGGCGACGTTCCTCACCACCGCGTTCTTCTGGCAGTCCGGCGCCGCCGACCCGTGGGAGGCGGTGGCGATGGACCAGCACAAGGGGCTGCACGCCGAGCAGGAGTTCGTGTTCCACGGCCCGCCGCCGCGCGCCGGGGCCCGGCTCACCGGGGTGTCCCGGATCGAGTCGGTGACCCGCAAGGAGGGCCGCTCCGGGCCGCTCGCGTTCGCCGTCATGGTGACCGAGTTCCGCGACGAGACCGGCCGGCTCGTCGCCACCGCGAAGCTGACGGGGGTCGAGGCAGGATGAGCCCGCTCGTTGTCGGACCGCTGACGCGCACGGATCTGGTGAAGTACCAGGGCGCTTCGGGCGACTTCAACCCGATCCACCACGACGAGACCTTCGCCCGCGAGTCCGGCCTGCCGGCCCCGCTCGCGCTGGGCATGCTGCAGGCCGGGTTCCTGGCCACCTGGGCCACCGACGCGTTCGGCGCCGAGAACGTCCGCGCGTTCCGGGTCCGCTTCGCCGCCCGGGTCTTCCCCGGCGACACGGTCACCTGCGACGGCACCGTCACCGCCCGCCGCCCCGGCGAGCTCGACGTCGAGATGACCTGCACCAAACAGGACGGCACCGTCGCCGTGTACGGCTGGGCGACCTTCGCGACCGAAGAGGACCAATGATCACCTCGACTGTGGACGACCGCGGCATCGCCGAGATCGTCATGGACAACCCGCCCGTGAACGCGCTGCCGGTCAAGGGCTGGTTCGACCTCGCCGGCGCGCTGGACGCGGCCGGGGCCGACCCGGCGGTGCGGGCGGTGGTGCTGCGGGCCGAGGGCCGCGGCTTCAACGCCGGCGTCGACATCAAGGAGCTGCAGGCCGCCAAGGACTTCAGCGCGATCGTCGGGGTGAACAAGGGCTGCGCGGCCGCGTTCGCCGCCGTCTACGACTGCCCCGTGCCCGTCGTCGCGGCCGTGCAGGGCTTCTGCCTCGGCGGCGGCATCGGGCTGTGCGGCAACGCCGACATCATCGTCGCCGCCGACGACGCGACCTTCGGGCTGCCCGAGGTCGACCGGGGCGCGCTCGGCGCCGCGACCCACCTCGCGCGGCTGGTGCCCCAGCACAAGATGCGCGCGATGATGTACACCTCGGCCACCGCGACCGCCGCCGAGCTGCACGCGTTCGGGTCGGTGCTGCGGGTCGTGCCGCGCGAGGAGCTGCGGGCGGCGGCGTTCGAGGTCGCGGCGAACATCGCGGCCAAGAACCCCACCGTGATCCGGGCCGCCAAGGAGTCGCTCAACGGGATCGACCCCTGGGAGCCGAAGCGCAGCTACCGGTACGAGCAGGGCTTCACCTACGAGCTGAACCTCACGGGCGTCGCCGACCGCGTGCGGGACGAGTTCGGCCGATGACGGTCGACCTGTCCGACACGCCCGCCGAGGCCGCGTTCCGGGCCGAGGCGCGCGACTGGCTGCGGGCGAACGTGCCCGCCGAGCCGCTGCCGTCCGGCGACACCCGCGATGGCTTCGCCGCGCACCTGGACTGGGAGCGGCGGCTGTTCGACGCGCGCTGGGCGGTGGTGTCGTGGCCGTCCGCGTACGGCGGCCGGGACGCGTCGCTGTGGGAGTGGCTGATCTTCGAGGAGGAGTACTACGCCGCCGGGGCCCCGCAGCGGGTCACCCAGAACGGCATCTTCCTGCTCGCCCCGACGCTGTTCGAGTTCGGCTCCGACGAGCAGCGCGACACCCTGCTGCCGCGGATGGCCGCGGCCCAGGACCTGTGGTGCCAGGGCTGGTCCGAGCCCGGCGCCGGCAGCGACCTCGCCGCGATCGCGAGCCGCGCGGTGCGGGCCGAGGGCGGCTGGCGGCTGAGCGGGCAGAAGACGTGGACGACCCGGGGCGCGTTCTGCACCCACCTGTTCGGGCTCTTCCGCACCGACCCGGACGCGCCCCGCCACCGCGGCCTCACATACTTCCTCGTCCCCCTCGACACCGAGGGCGTGACCGTGCGCGGCTTCGGCCGCCTCGACGGCGACGAGGGCTTCGCCGAGGTCTTCTTCGACGACGTCTTCGTCCCCGACACGGCCGTGCTCGGCGGCCTGCACCAGGGCTGGAAGGTGGCGATGGCGACCACCGGCTCCGAGCGCGGCCTGACCCTGCGCTCCCCGGGCCGGTTCCTGCACGCCGCCGAGCGCCTCATCGCGCTCGCGATCGCGCACCGGGACCGGCTGCGGCCGGCCACCCGGGAGCGGGTCACCCGCGCCTGGCTGCGCGCCCGCGCGTACCGCCACTTCACCCTGCACCAGGTCACCGGCCTGGTCGAGGGCCGCCCGCCCGGCGCCCGCTCGAGTCTCAACAAGCTCTACTGGTCGCAGCTGGACATCGACCTGCACGAGGTGGCGCTGGAGCTGCTGGGCGCGCAGGCGCTGCTCGACGGCCCGTGGACGCGGGGCTACCAGTTCTCCCTCGCCGGCCCCATCTACGCGGGGACCAACGAGATCCAGCGCAACATCGTCGCCGAGCGGGTGCTCGGCCTGCCCCGATAGGTTCGCCGATGCGCTTCGCCCCCACTGACGAGCAACTCGCCTTCGCCGACGCGGTCCGGGCGCCCCTGGCGGCCGGCGACTGGGACGCCCTCGCCGCGATGGACGTCTTCGCCGACCTCGGGCTCACGGCGACCGACTTCGTGGGGGTGCTGGAGGCGGCCGGGTACGCCGCGATCGACGAGCCCTTCTCCGCCACCGCGTTCGTCGCGGGGCCGCTGCTGGCCGCGCTCGGCGATCCGCGGGGCACCGACGGCTCCCGCATCGCCCTGGCCGGGGCGGGCGGCCTGACCCCGTTCGGCGCCAAGGCCGACTGGATCCTGCACCTCGACGCCGATGTGGCCCGGATCGGCGCCGCCGCCGGAGCCCCGGTGTCCACCGTGGACCCGTTCCTCAGCGCGACCGTCTCCACCGGCGCCGACGTCCTCACGGATGACCCGGCCCTGGTGCGCCCGGCGCGGCTGCGGGCCGGGCTGGCGCTGGCCGCCGAGCTCGTCGGGCTCGGGCGGCGGATGCTCGACCTCACCGTGGCCTACGTCAAGCAGCGCCACCAGTTCGGCGCGCCCGTCGGCAGCTTCCAGGCCGTCAAGCACCACCTCGCCGACGCCCTGCTCGGCCTCGAGTTCGCCGCCCCCGAGGTGCTCGCCGCCGCCTGGGCCGTCGAGCACGACGTGGACGCCGAGCGGGCCGTGGACGCCGCGGTCGTGCTCGCCGCCGAGGCCGCCCACGAGGCCGGGCGCGCCGCGATCCAGTGCCACGGCGCGATCGGCTACACGGTGGAGTACGAGCTGCACCGGTACGTCAAACGGGCCTGGGCCCTGGAATCCCTGGCGGAGACCGGCGCCCGGCTGGACCGCATCGCCACATCCCTCGCCCTCCCGGAGGCAACCTTATGAGTGACGACGTCGTCCTCTACCGCACCGAAGGCCCCGTCGCCGTCGTGACGATGCACCGGCCGCAGTACCGCAACGCCCAGAACTCCAAGATGACCTACGCGCTCGACGACGCCTTCGGCCGGGCCGCCGCCGACGACGACGTCAAGGTGATCGTGCTGGCCGGCTCGGGCGAGCACTTCTCCGCCGGCCACGACATCGGCACCCCCGGCCGCGACATCGACCAGAGCTTCGAGCGCCGCGCCGGGCTGTGGTGGGACCACGTCGGCAAGGAGGGCGCCGAGAGCCGCTTCGCCCGCGAGTCGGAGGTCTACCTCGGCATGTGCCGGCGCTGGCGGGAGCTGCCGAAGCCGACGATCGCCATGGTGCAGGGCGCCTGCATCGCGGGCGGGCTCATGCTCGCCTGGTGCTGCGACCTCATCGTCGCCGCCGACGACGCGTTCTTCGCCGACCCGGTGGTGCGGATGGGCATCCCCGGCGTCGAGTACTTCGCACACCCGTGGGTCATGGGTCCCCGCTACGCCAAGGAGTTCCTGTTCCTCGGCGAGCGCGTGCCGGCCGAGCGGGCCCTGGCGCTGGGCATGGTGAACCGGGTCGTGCCCCGGGACGGCCTGGAGTCGTCCACGATGGACATCGCGAACCGGATCGCGGCCATGCCGCGGCTGGGGCTGGCGCTGACGAAGAAGGCGGTCAACCAGGCCGAGGACCTGATGGGCCTGCGGGCCGGGATGGACTCCGTCTTCGGCCTGCACCACGTGGCCCACGCGCACAACGCCGAGGTGGGCAAGGACGCCCTGGCCGGGCACGACGCGCGCTCGATGCGTTCCTCATGAGCGCCCAGCGATACTCCGGCAGCGTTGCCCTCGTCACCGGGGCCGCCTCCGGCATCGGGGCGGCCACCGTCCGCCGGCTGCTGCGCGAGGGCGCCCGGGTCGCGGCCCTGGACGTGGCGCCCATGGAGGAGTCGGGCGACGACGTGCTGGCGCTGCACTGCGACGTGCGCGACGAGGCCGAGGTCGCCGCGGCGGTGGCGCGCGCGGCGGACTGGGGCGGCCGGCTCGACCTGGTCGCCAACGTCGCCGGGGTCGCCTCCTACCAGCACACCTCCGAGGTGACGCTCGCCGAGTGGGAGCGCATCATCGGCATCAACCTCACCGGCACGTTCCTGGTCGCGCGGGCCGCGCTGGAGCCGCTCGTGGCCGCCCGCGGGGCGATCGTGAACGTGGCCTCCCTCGCCGGGGTGCGCGGGTGGCGGTACAGCGCCGCCTATTCGGCCGCGAAGGGCGGCGTGGTCGCGCTGACCCGCTCGCTGGCCGTGGAGCTGGCGCCCTCGGGAGTCCGGGTCACGTGCGTGTGCCCCGGCTCCGTGGACACGCCGCTGCGGGCCGGGCTGGCGCCGGTGCCGAATCCGCATCCCCGGCTGGCGGGCATCGGCGGGGCGCTGGTCGACCCGCCCGTGGCCGATCCGGCGGAGGTCGCGGCGGCCATCGCGTACCTGGGCTCGGCCGAGGCCCGCTTCGCCGCCGGTGCGGTGCTGCGCCTGGACGGGGGAGCGGGTGTCTGAGTTCCCGGCGTCCAGAGTGGACGCGTTCTACGCCGACGGCTCCTGGAGCGCCGACACGATCGCGGACTACGTGGCCCGCAACGATCCCTCCGGCATCGCGTTCCACGCGCCGGAGGGGACGTTCACCTGGCGGGAGTACGACGAGCTGTCCTCGCGCCTCGCGATGTCCTATGTGGACCAGGGCTTCGCGCCGGGGGACCGGCTCGCGGTGCTGCTCACCGGCGGCGCGCTGACCCACATCGCGTACCTGGCCGCGCAGAAAGCCGGCCTGGTCACGGTCGGCATCGGCCCGCGGGCCGGGGACGCCGAGATCGCGCACCTGCTGCGCAAGACCGGCGCCGCCCTGGCCACCCGGGCCGAGCACCGGGGCCGCCCGGGCGCCGCCATCGCCGCCGCGTGCGGCGCGCACCGCCACGTGCTGCTGGACCTCGAGACCCTGCCCGCGCAGGGGCTGGCCGAGGCCCGGATGGGCCCGGACGACCTGTTCTTCCTCAACTCCACCTCGGGCACGACCGGCCTGCCGAAGGTGGTGCGCCAGACGCTGAACAACCGCAAGTACTTCGGCCCCCTGGCCCACGCCGCGGGCCGCTTCGGCCCGGACGAGGTCGTCGCCAGCGTGCTGCCCGCCCCCTACGGCTTCGGCCTGTGGAGCGCGCACGTCGTCCCGGCGATGTACGGCTACCCGGCCGTGCTCACCGCCGAGTTCGACGCCGCCGAGACCCTGCGGCTGATCGAGCGGCACCGGGTGACCGTCCTGTGCGCGGTGACGGCCCAGTTCATCATGATGCTCAACAGCCCCGGCTTCGCCTCGGCCGACCTGTCCTCGCTGCGTGTCATGTTCACCGGCGGGGAGCGGGTGCCGCTGGCCCGGGCGCGCGAGTTCGAGGAGCGCACGGGCTGCTCGGTGCTGCAGTTCTACGGCTCCAACGAGGCCGGCCCGATCTCGGTGACCACGGTGGACGATCCGCCGCAGCGCCGCCTGACGACCGCGGGGCGCCCGATCCCGGCGATGCGGCTGCGCCTGGTCGGCGAGGGCCAGATCTCCGTCGACGGCCCCGGCTGCACCCCCGGGTACCTCGACGACGACGCGGCCAACGCGGCCCTCTTCCGCCCCGACGGCCGGCTGCTGACCGGCGACGTCGGCGCGATCGACGCCGACGGGTACCTCGCGATCACCGGCCGCATCGCCGACTTCATCATCCGCGGCGGGCACAACGTCAGCGCCCTCGTCGTGGAGGAGGCCGTCGCCGGGCACCCGGCGGTGGCGGCGGTCGCGGTGGTCGCCGCGCCCGACCCGGTGCTCGGCGAGCGGGCCTGCGCCTACGTGGTGACCCGCGCCCCGCTCACGCTGGACGACCTGCGCACCCACCTCGACGCGGGCGGGGTCGGCAAGCAGAACTGGCCCGAGCACCTGGTCGAGCTGCCGGCGCTGCCGCTCGGCACCGGCGGCAAGGTGGACAAGGCCGCCCTGCGCGCCGATGCCGCGAGGCGCTTCGCCCAGGCCTAGCCGGTCCGAACGGGCCGGCCGGCGATGCGCCGACCGGCCCGCGTTTCAGCGCGTCATCCCGTCCCGCCGGCCCGGGGGCGGATCTGCAGGACGTGCACGCCCGCCTCGCCGCTGTTGGTCGACGTCCGCGTCAGCCCGGTGGCCGCGGTGTCGAGCAGCTGGCCCGGCTGGCGCGAGCCCGGCAGCTCAGCGAAGGTGCCGGCGTCGCCGGAGCCGTTGGCGTACCCGGCCGCCGCCGAGGTGCCGCCCAGGCCACCGGTGCCGCCGCTGGCGTCGCCGGTCTCCCACTGCAGCTGCTGGTAGCTGAGCACGATGTCGAAGGCGCCCGGGGCCACGTCGGCCCGGTCCACCAGGTAGAGCTGGAACGAGTTCAGCTTGTCGTCGTGGCCGTTGAAGTAGCCGACCTGGTGGTAGTCGACGCAGAACGCGCGCCGGCCGTTCACCGTGCCCGTGCCGTACTTCACCGGCTGCGAACTCGCGCCGCGGGTGTCCACGTCGGCCCACCACGCCGCCACCATCGGCGAGCGGAGGTCGGCCATGGCGCCCGGCGTGTAGTCGGAGCGAGGTCCGTCGAAGGTCACGTTGCCGTTGTTGTTGACCCAGACCGAGGTGTACTGGCGGCCCAGGAAGTCGATGCTGAACGGCAGCACGATCTCGGGGCTGGAGCCGTCGTCGTTGGGCGTGACCGAGTTGGCCTGGCAGGTCAGGCCGAGCTGCTGGCCGTCGACCTGGAAGCCGTACCCGCCGGTGCGCCCGCCCGCGTCGAACACCCGCAGCTGGTACTGCCCGGACTCGCGCAGCGCGGTCGCGCCCAGCGAGCCGCAGTCCGGCCCGCGGGTGCGCCCGATCGGCCGGCCGCTCGGCGACACGAGGGTGATGGAGAACGTGTCGAGGCTGGTGCACGCCGCCGGGGTACTGATGAGGATGGTGTCCCCGGCCTGCAGGTCGATGAGGTAGACGTCCACGCCCAGCGGCGCCGAGATGGTCCCGGTGACCCGCTGCCCGAGCGTGATGTGCGCGGTGTCCTCGGCGGGCGTGCCGACCGCGCCGAGGTCCACGGTGGACCGCATGCGCTGGGCGACCACGGCCGCGTCGTCGGCGAGGCGCGCGTCGCCGGTCAGGCCCACGTCGAGGATGCACTGTTCGAGCCCGGCGCCGGGCTGCAGGCCGCGGCCGCGGCAGACCTGCTCGGCCGCGGCGCGAGCGGCGTCCGACAGGTCCGCGATGGACGCGGTGGTCGGCGGCACGATCGGCAGCGCCCCGTCCGGCGGCACGGTGCTGCGGAAGAACGAGGCCGCACCGCTCACCCGCCAGCTCTCGCCGAACACGCCGTACAGCTGGTCGCGGTTGTGCGTTTCGTGCACGACGGTGCCGTCCCGCGCGGTCAGGTCGTTGGCCGGGTCGCGGTCGGCGTTGCCGAGGATGCCGCGGACCTTGCCCCAGCGGCTCGGCGCGAGCGTGAGGAAGGCGTTGTCGCCGGTCCACCGGCCGGCGGCCAGCTCGGTGCCGTCGGGCCACCGCACGACCGCACCGCTGACGCCGGAGAAGCGCAGCAGGGCGCCGCCGGGCAGGCTGGTGGTGCCCGGCCGCACCTCGAACGGCTGGCCGTCCAGGGTCGCCACCAGCGGGGAGCCGGGGGCCGAGGTGGTGTTGTCGCCGAAGGCGAGGATCGAGCCGCCGACCCGGGCCGCGACGCCACGGTTGAAGGCCACGCTCGGGGAGGTGCTGGGCAGCCTGGTGTACCGCACCTGCACGGCGAAGTCGTCGGTGCTCGACTCCGCCATCACGAAGTCACCGGCGGCCTGGAAGTCGTAGGTGCCGTTGTCGAAGGTCACCATGTGCGGGTCGCCGTAGCCGCCGCCCGGACCCGGGTCGTGCGGCCCCGCGTCGGCCGTGGTCCCGCCGTCCGGCGGCAGCCCGTCGCCGGGCACGCCACCCGGCGGCAGATCGTCAGGCGTGTCACAGGCGTTGCCGACGTGGTCGCCGTCGTCGTCGGCCTGGCCGGGGTTGGCCACCTGCGGGCAGTTGTCGAGGGAGAAGCCGGCGCCGGTCCACGGCTGCGTCTCCGGCACGCCGTCGCCGTCCGCGTCGTTGCGGTACAGCCGGGTCACCTCGACCGGGTCGGCATCCACCGGCGTGGTCACCTGGAACAGGATCGGCTTGGCGTAGAAGCCGCCGCCGGGCTTCGGCGTCACCTCCAGCCGGCTGAGCGCGATCGTGGCCAGCTCCTCGATACCCGCGCCGAGCTGACCGTCGCACAGGTCGATGGAGTCCTTCACGGTCAGCGTCAGCGTGGGCACGACCTCCACCTTGGTCAGCACGCCCCTGGGGCTGGCCGTGGGAACGAGCTTCACCGGCCCGGTGAAGGTCCGCTCGTCGTCGAAGTGGGCGCCGTTGATGGTCACCCCGCTGAGGCCACCCGCGATGTTGCCCGGCACGTCGAACGGCCACGCGTAGTCGATGTTCTCCTTGCTGCCGACCGTCTTGCCGTTGTAGCTCAGGGTGGTGATGTCCACCGTGGTCGGTTGCTCCGGCGCGGACAGTGCGGGGGGTGTCCGCTCGCCCAGCGCGGCCGCGACGTTGTTCACCACCCGTCTCGTGCCGATGTTCGTTTCGTCCACCGTGCGGAACTGGCGCAGTGCGTCGGCGTCGGTCACCGCCACCCGGCCGGTGGAGGGCACGCCGCCGTCGAGGTACTGGCCCCAGAGGTCGGCGGAAGCTTTGCCCATGGCCACCCTCAGGAACGGCAGCAGTACCTTCTGCATGAAGCCCCGCGCGTAGTCGGCGTCGAACGTGGACGTGAACGGCGTGCACTTCGACGCGGAGCCGCCCCACCGGTTGTTGAAGCGGGGCCGGTCGCGCAGCACCATGCCGTCGAACTCGGTCAGCTGGACCTCCAGCCGCCCGCCGACGATCCGCGACGGCAGCACGGAGCCGGCGAAGGTGTCCGGGTTGATGCCGACGATCTCGGCGTCGCCGGGCTCCAGGCCGGTGGCGCGGGTGTCGATGGAGACCGTCACCGGCCGCAGGAACCGCGTCCCGCTCGGCGACAGGTCGACGATCGGCACGCCCGCGGTGTCGGCCGCGCCGGTGAAGACGAGCTGGGTGAGGTTGAGCTCGACGGTGTTGCGGACCGCGTTCGGCGGTACCGTCAGCCGCCACCCCGGCCCGGAGAACGTACCGCCCCGGTTGGTGACGCGGACGGGCGCGGCCATGTCCTGCAGCAGCGCGTCGCCGACCTGGCCGGCGCCGCCGCCGGCGACCCGCCCGATGGCCAGGCCGCTGATCCGCCCGGGCGCCCGCACCGACAGGCCGACCATGCCGTCGGGCAGGCCGGTGAGGGTGTACCGGCCGTTCGCGTCGGTCTGCGCCCGCCTGGGCCCGTAGCTGACCCATGCGCCGGCGATCGCCGAACCGGTGGCCACGTTGACGACCCGGCCCCGCAGCGTCCCGCTCGACGCGGCCGTCCGCTGGCGCACCTCGACCCTTTGCGCCGCCCGCTGGTTGCCGTAGAGCGCGGTCACCTCGAGGCGGTTCTCCCGGTCCGGGCGCAGCACCACCTCGACGGAGAACGCCCCGTCCGCGCCGCCGGCGGTCGACGCCGGGATCAACCCGCCGGCCACCGTGACCGTGCTGCGCGGGATCGTCCGCCCGGTCAGCACGACGCTGCCGAGGGTCGTGCTCCGCGGCGCGTGCACACTCAACCGGGGACCACCGGGCCCGTGCTCGAGCGGGCCGCCGCCGGCCGCGGCCGGGGCGGCACCGGCAATGACCGCCACGACCTGCACCAGCAGAACAGACAACACCGCGACGCCCGCGGCCAGCCGCCGCGACGTCGCGCCATGAACGTGCCGAATGGACCGCACTAAGCCGTGCACAATCACTCCCTGATTGCGACATTCCTTGAAGTGCAGGACAACGTTCCGCGCGCGGTACGGCGCCATTCGATGGTTTCGGAAAAGAAAAGATCACTCAACGACTAAAAGGACGACGCATTCCGGCAGTGCCGCAACACGCCGATCGTGAAAAATCGACTATTGCCACCATCCGCTACTTGTTATGCGTTGATGTCGGCTCGCGCTTTCCCGGCTGCTTGCACGGGATGCGCGGTCGTCGCGGAAGGCCGCGGCAAGCGGCGCCTTCGGCGGCATGACGCTGCTCGGTGGCCGGATCGGCGACATCCCCGGCCGTCGCGACACCTTCGTCCTCGGCGTCGCCGGGGCATTCACCGCCGGCGCGATCTACGTGGCCTGTGCGCTGCTCATCGGCATCGTCTTCATCGGCACGGAGAAGCCGACGCCCTGACCGACTCGAGCCGCGCCGATGTGTCGCGAACCGCCGCCGGGAAACCGCGGCGAGCCACCCGCGCGGCGCACCGGTGGCCCATTCCCGGCCGCGCTCAGCCGGCGAGGCTGATCAGGGTCTGGGCCACCTGGCCGTCGCCGATCTCCCGGCCGTCCACTGTGGCCACGACGTCGAAGAGGTACCGCCGGCCGCGCACCTCGGCCAGCACCGCGGTCACGGTCACCGCCTGGCCGATGCCGGCCGGGCCCGAGTGCCGCACGCCGATCCAGGTGCCCAGCGACGCCGCCGCCGGGGTGAACTGGGCGCGCAGGATGTCGGCCGCGGTGTCCTCCATGAACGCGATCAGCGACGGGGTGCTCAGCACCGGCTCGGCGCCCGGCACGTGGTCCGTCGTCACGTCCTTCGTCACCGGGAACAGCCGGGTGTACGCCGCGCCCGGGCCCAGGTCCGTGCGCAGCAGCGCGTGGGGTCTGGCCGTGCGGCCCGGGCCGCGGCGGATGCGCACGTCGGCGACGATCCGGTCGCCGGCCGCGATGCGGACGGTGGCCGTGCTCGCGCTCCGCGCCGCGACGTGCGCCCGCAGCGGGCCGGTGAGCGGGTCACCGTGCCAGATCAGCTGCTCCACATGGCATTGTTCCGGCAGCGGTACCGGGGGCAGCCCCGCCGTCACCGCCAGGTCCAGGGGTTCGCCGATCGGCGCCAGCCAGATGTCGTCCACGCACGCGCTCCCGCCTTGACACGGTCTCTCCGACCGACACAGAATGGCACAACCAAGCGCTTGTTTGGTAGATGCGAGAGGGGTCGGCTCGTGCACTTCCCACCCGGAACGGCTCCGGCCGCCGGCAGCGTTCACGAACGGTACGTCGCGGACCGGCTCGCCGACGTCGGCCGCTGGGGCGACGAGACCCTGCCCGGCGTGGTGCGCCGGCACGCGGCCGAGGACCCGGACGGGCTCGCGTTCATCGCCGGGGACGACCGCATGACCTGGCGCGAGTTCGACGCGTGGTCGACGGGCTTCGCGCACCGGCTGGTCGCGGCGGGGCTGGAGCCGGGGGCGCGGGTCGGGGTGCTGCTGCCCGACGGGGTCGAGGTGCACGTGGTGTACCTGGCCGCGATGAAGGCCGGGGTGGTCGTGGTCGCGATCGGGCCGCGGGCGGCGCGGCTGGAGGTGCGGCACCTGCTCACCGTGGGCGGCGCGACGGCCCTGGTGAGCTTCGCGGAGCACCGCGGCGAGCCGGTCGCCGGGATCGTGGCGGGGCTCGGCATCGATACGCACCTGGTGATCGCCGACCTGTCGGCGCCCGCCGAGCCGGCCGGCTCGACGGACGGCTCGCTGGACGGCCGGGAGGCCGGGCTCGGGGACATCTCGGCGGCCGTCGAGCCGGTCGGCTCGCCGGAAGGCCGGGAGCTCGGGCTCGGGGACATCTCGGCGGCCGCCGAGCCGGCCGGCTCGCTGGAGGGCCGGGAGCTCGGGCTCGGGGACATCCACCTGCTCAACTCGACGTCCGGGACGACCGGGATGCCGAAGTGCGTGGTGCACAACCAGAACCGCTGGTTCTACTATCACGAGCTCGCCGTCGAGTGCGGCGACCTGCGCACCGACGACGTGTTCCTGACGCTCATCCCGGCGCCCTACGGCTTCGCGCAGTGGACGGCCAACTTCACCCCGACGCTGCTGGGCGCCCCGACGGTCGTGATGCCCCGGTTCAGCGCCGACGAGGCCCTGCGGCTCATCGAGCGCGAGCGGGTGACCGTGGTCTGCTGTGTCAGCACCCAGTTCATCATGATGCTCAACTCGCCGGTGTTGGAGGAGGTCGACCTGTCGTCGCTGCGGTGCATGTTCACCGGCGGCGAGGCGGTGCCGTTCGAGCGGGCGGCGGAGTTCGAGCGGCGGACCGGCGCCCGGGTGCTGCAGTTCTTCGGCTCCAACGAGACCGGCGCGCTGTCGCGGACCTCCGTCACCGACACCGTCGAGCAGCGGCTGCGCACCGCCGGGAAGGTCATCGACGAGATGCGGGTCCGGCTCTTCGCCGAGGACGGCACCGACGTCACCGCCGTGGGCGGCCCGGGCCAGGCGGCGTGCGCGGGCCCGGCGACCTGTCTCGGGTACTTCGCCGACCCCGAGGCCAACGAGAAGCTCTTCACCGCGGACGGCTGGATGCTGACCGGCGACATCTGCACCATCGACGCCGACGGGTACCTGCGGGTGGTCGACCGCAAGTCCGACTTCATCATCCGCGGCGGCAAGAACATCTCCGCCGCCGCCGTGGAGGACCAGGTCGGCACCCACCCCGCGGTGGCGATGGTGGCCGCGGTCGCGGTGCCCGACCCGACCTTCGGCGAGCGCGTGTGCGCGTTCGTCGTGCTGCGCGAGGCCGCGACCCTGGACCTCGACGCCCTGCGCGCCCACCTGGACGCCCGCGGCGTGTCCCGCGAGAACTGGCCCGAGCGCCTCGAGCTCGTCGAGGACCTCCCGCGCGGCTCCGGCGGCAAGGTGGCCAAGGCGCAGCTGCGCGCCCGTCTCCGCGGACCGCAACCGGCCGCGTAGCGTCGCGGCTGCGGCGGCAGGGTGGCGGAGGCGCAGCTGCGCGCCCGTGTCCGCGGACCGCGACCGGCCGCGTACCGTCGGCCGCCGCGACCGGCCGCGTAGCGTCGCGGCTGCGGCGGCAAGGTGGCGGAGGCGCAGCTGCGCGCCCGTCTTCGCGGACCGCGACCGGCCGCGTAGCGTCGGCCGCCGCGACCAACGGCGGAGGGTGAGGCCACGGGAGTAACGGTCCGCACCACGACGGACATCGCGGTAGCTCGCTGCTGCTGTTGCTTTTTGCTGTTACCGCGAGCGGGCCTGGAGCGCCTCGAGAGCCTTGTCGGCGTGGACGTCCATGCGGATCTCGCTCTTGACGACGGCGAGCACGCGGCGGTCGGTGTCGATGACGAACGTCGCGCGCTTCGTCGGGATGAGGCCGCCGCCCAGCCCGCGCTTCACGCCGAACTGCTCGCGGACGGTGCCCACGGGGTCGGACAGCAGCGGGTAGCCGAGGCTGTGCTTGGTCGCGAACTCGGCCTGCTTCGCGACCTCGTCGCCGCTGATGCCGACCGGCTGCCCGCCGGCCTCACGCAGCTCGCCGGCCATGTCGCGGAAGTGGCAGGCCTCGCGGGTGCAGCCGGCGGTGAGCGCGGCCGGGTAGAAGAACAGGACGACCGGGCCACCCTCCAGCAGCGTGCTGAGCCTGCGCGGGGTGCCGGTCTCATCGGGCAGTTCGAAGTCCTCGACCACGTCGCCGACCTGCATTGGGGCTCCTTCCCGGGAACGTCTCGCGGTCAATCCTGCCCCGCGCGCCGGCGCCGGAGAAGACCGGGGTGACGGCGCCTAGGATGACGCGGTGACGATCGGACTCGAGGCGGTGCGCGCGGCGCTGCTGGAGGCCTGCCCGGGCCTCGGGGTCGGCGACATCCGGCCGCTGGAAGCCGGCTACACCAGCCGCCAGTGGGTCGCCGACACCGACGAGGGCCCGCTGCTGGCCAAGACCCCGATCCGCAACCCTGACCCCGCGCACCTGCGCCGCCTCATCGCCGCGACCCGCCGCGCCGCCGACGGGGGCGTGCCGGTGGTACGGTTCCGGGCCCTGCTGCCACACTCGACGGACGTGGGCGGCCCGCTGCTCGTGCAGGAGTACCAGGACGGCACCCCCGCCGACGGCGCCTGGTCCACCATGGACGCCGCGTCCCGCCTCGCGTTCGCCGCCGACCTCGGCACCGTGGTCGGCCGCATCCACGCCTGCACCGGCCCCTGGTTCGGCGACGTGCTGGGCCGCTCCCAACACCCGGACGCGCGCACGTTCCTGCACACTCGGGTCGGCGAGCAGCTGTCCAAGGCCCCGGGCGTACTGTCGCCGGAGCTGATCGACCGCGCGGGCGCGGCGCTGCACCGGGCCATCGACGACGTACCGCCCGACGCCCCGCCATCCCTGGTCCACGGCGACCTGTGGCGCCCGAACCTGCTGCTGCGCGCCGGTCGCATCACGTGCGTTCTAGACTTCGAGCACGGGCGCTGGGCCGACCGGTTCCTCGACTTCGGCAAGCTGGACGAGCACATCTTCGCGACCTGGCCGGAGGGCCGCGAAGCGTTCCTGACCGCGTACGACGCGGTGCTTCCGCTCCCGGAAGACTGGCAAACCCGGGTCCGGCTGGGCAACGCCGTCCACGCCTTGTCGACGGCGGTATATTTCGCCCGCTGGAATCCGGAGTTCGTGCCGGAGTACGTTGCGTCATTGTCCGCGTGGCTGCACGGCGAGGAATCGTAGTTCGCCGCGTCTTCGCCGGGACGTTCGCGGTGCACCCGGTCGGCGTCGCGCTCGCCGACGTCACCGACGCCTGGATGAGGTGGGTCCGCGGCGGCCGGGGAACCGCGCCACTTCGGCGGGCGCCGTTGCCGGCCGGCGCCGGGCAGCGCGGCGCACTCCCGCACCCGTGACTTCGGCAGCGAGGTGCCGCGGAAACGCACGCACAGAGCAAGCGGTGGCCGCTGCCGTGCCGCCCAGCACCATCAATGCGTATTCTTCGCTGGGATTGTCTGGCCGGGGCCGGCGGTCGTGCTGCGTCGGGGGAGATCGGTGCGCCGGATTTGGTGCCGACGCGGGCGTCGCTTTCCTTCGCTGGCGGCGTGCTCGCTGGCTCTCCTGGCCCGTGGAGGCGGCGCAGCTTCTCCGCATGCCGTCTCTGCAAGCCGAAGTCACGCCGCCGCTGCTGTTCCTTCCGGAACTCGTCCTTCCCCGGCCACCAATTTTTAGCCCTCGTCCGGTCCCGCATGGAAGCCAATTCCCGCGAGCTGAACAATTGCATCTGCCCCACGCAAAGAATTATCCCGGCATGCGGCGCAGAATCGCGATCCCCGACCCCGCAGTCGCGCACATGGTGAACATCTTCTTCGCTTTCTGCGGCCTGGCACACCACTAAAGCGTTGACGATGTCGGACCAGCACGCGCGGCGCCTGCGCCTCAGACCCTCGCAGCCGATCTCTCGAGTCGCTGCACGCTCAAGTCGTGTCCGCGCAATCGTGTGGACATCCGAACTCGCGCCGGGCAGACTCCGCGGGTGAGTGTGACGGATGCCGACCTGGCCTTGCGATACCTGGCCGACGTCGGGTTCACGCCGATCGGACCCAACCGGTGGAGGTGGGACGGCACGCCCCCGGAGGAGATGTCGGACGAGGACGTGGCCTTCCACACCGCGTTCGAGATCACCACCGGCGAGGGCCTGGACGGCGTGCAGCGCGTGCACACGGCGCTCGGCCTGCTCGATCTGACCGGCGCCTTCGAGGTGCTGACTCATCTGAACGCCTACGTCCTCAACAATCCCGACCCGGCAGTCGCCGACGCGTTCTGGGCCGGCTTCCGCGACCGGATGGCGATCCCGGAGCCGATGGAACACCTGCGGCTGCAGTTGAGGACCTACTGGTTCCGGGGACACACCACCGCCAAGACCGCCTTCGACGCGCTGCTCGGCGACGATGTGCGCCACCTCGCAGCGGATTGCCGCCTGCCCGAGCTGGCCGCCGGTCCGCTGCACCTGCGCGCCCGGCACGTACTGGAAGACTCGGGCTCGGTCGACTGGGACGACAAGCGCGACGTCTATCAGGCCGCCGCCACCGTCGCCGAGCTTGGTCCGGCGGTCTTCCGCGCCCTGCTCGGCAGCTATCACAAGGACCCCACCGCCTGGCGGTCGTGATGTGAAGCCTCGCGCTGTCAGGAGACGGCCGACCTCTCCAACGCCAAGCGCTGCCGACCGGCAATGCACAACACCGTCGGGAACCGGCAGTGCGGACATGCACAGACGCCGACCCGCCTCCGCGAGCGGCTCCCAGCCCGTCCTTGTGGCACACCCGAGGGGCAACATGGCGTCGCTGCTGTCGACGCTCACGATCGGCAGCGTGGCCCGGCCGCTGCGCTGGGCCGGCGCGGCGCTGAAGACTCCCTTCGACCTGGTGGCCAGGATCACGCTGATCGGCAGGTTGTTCCACGTGCGCTACACGCTGCGGGGTACCCGCCGTAACCAGCCACACGCCTGTTCAGCTACCCGCCGCCGCGAAGCCGGGCGCGAACCGGGCCGAGGGACCCCCGCGCTCGGCCCACCACCGCCCGCGGCGCACCTCCACACCCGGTACGTCGGCCAGCATCCGCTCTGGATCGACCACGCTGGCCAACGCCTCCGCCAAGTCCCCGCGCAGCTCGGCCGCGGCGTCCTCAACCGTGTCCTGCTCACGCGACCAGTCGATGCCCGCATCCCGCAGCCGCCGCGCAGCCAGCTCGGCGACCGCGACCGGGTCATCGACCACGACCTCAACGCGGCAGTACACCTGCATCACGACCGGCTCGCCTACCGTCATGACGCGCAGCATGGCACGAAGGCGCAACCTCGGACCAACGCAAATCTCAGCGGTTCGACCTCTGTTATGGGCGGACGCGGGCATCGCCTCGGTCCTACGGTGCGTCAGTCGCCCTCGACCAGCTTGCGCAGGCGGGTGCGCTGGATCTGGCCGGTCGCCGGGGTTCGCGGGATGGCGTCCACGACGTGGACCCGGCGCGGCTGCTTGAACGACGCCAAGCGGCCGGCGACATGGGCGCGGACCTCGGCGACCGTGGGCGGCTCGGCGCCGGGTGGCACCACGAGCACCGCGCAGACCACCTCGCCCCAGCGCGGGTCGGGAACGCCGACGACGGCCAGGTCCAGTGTGCCCGGCAGGTCGCGCAGCGCGTGCTCGACCTCGGCCGGGCCGACCGACTCGCCGCCGGTGCGGATCACCTCGCGGGTGCGGCCGGTCAGGTAGAGGTACCCGTCGGCGTCGAGGCGGCCGACGTCGCCGGAGCGGTACACGCCGCCGTCGAGGGGGTCGGCGCCGAGGTAGCCGTTCATGAGCGCCGGGCCGCTCGTGCACACCTCGGCGTCCGCGTCCAGCCACAGGGCGTTCGGGGTCGCGGGGCGTCCGACGCTGCCGGGGTGGGTCGCGAGCTCCCAGTCGTGCAGGGCGGCCATGCGGCCGGCCTCCGTCGAACCGTACAGGATTGTCGTCGTCGTGCCCGGCAGCCGCGACTTGATGCGCTCGACGAGGTCGGCGGCGACGGCGGACGTGCCGGTGTCGGCGTGCAGCAGGGAGCGCAGGTCGGCGCGGCGGTGCTCGGGGTCGAGCAGGCGCTCCCACACGGCCGGGATGCAGTACAGCGCGGAGGGCCGGCGGCGCTCCACGACGTCGATCATGTCGGCGGCGTCGGCGCGGCGGACCAGGTGCACGGCGGTGCGGTGCTGCCACGCCTCCATGACGTAGTGCCAGCCGCCGTAGTGGTACAGCGGGAAGGTGCACACCACGCCGCCGTCGCCGCGCAGGCCGCTGGTGAACGTGCCGCCGCCCGGGGCCGCGCGCAGCCAGCTCGCCCGGTGGCTGACCAGGGCGCCCTTCGGGGTGCCGGTGCTGCCGCTGGTGAGGTACAGGATGTGCGGCTCGCGATCGTCGACGGGCACCCGCGCGAATCCGGGGGCGCCGCCGTCCAGGGTGGACGGTGGGAGTACCGATGCGGAGAAGTCCACGTCGGACAGCACGACCTTCGGGTCCACATAGGAGCGGATGCGGTCGCGCTCCTCGCCGGGCAGGGCGGGGTTCACGGGCGCGAACAGCGCGCCGAGCCGGGCGCACGCGACGAACACCTCGACCGAGCGCAGCGTCGGCGTCACGCACCACAGCACCGTGTCGCCCCGGCCCACGCCCAGCCCGGCCAGCGCGTTGGCGGTGCGGTCGGCCCGCGCGTCGAGCTCGCGGAACGTCAGCTGCTCGGGCCCGAGGGTGGCGGCGAGCCGGTCCGGCACGGTCAGCGCCGCCGAGGTGACGATGTCGCCGATGAGCAGGCTCACGCGCGGGTCTCCCAGTCGAAGAGGTCCACCTGGGCCGGGCCGAGCGCGGCGTGCTTCGACTTGTACCGCGTGATCTCCAACGCCTCCGGCAACGCCTCGACCCCGTCCAGCCGATGGCTGATCAATCCTTGCACGTCCACGTCGCCGCGGTGCACCAGGCGCAGCGCGTGCTCGAAGACGCTGCTGCCGGGCGCGTAGCCGCCGGCCCCGGAGCGCGGGTGCAGCACCGACACCGACCGCTCGCGCAGCAGGGCGAGCGGGGCGGGGGCGTGGCTGGGCAGTACCGACACCATGACGATTGTGCCGCCGCGCCGGACGCACCGGGCCGCCTGCTCGAATTCGCCCGCGCACTCGAAGACGACGTCGGCGCCGATGCCCTCGGTGGCCTCCAGGACCCGGGCGACCACGTCCTCGCGGGTGGCGTCGATGACCAGGCCGGCCCCGGAGCGCTCGGCGAGCGCGCGCTTGGCCTCGCTGCGGCCGGTCGCGATGACCAGCCCCGCGTTGCCGCGCCGCGCGACCTGGGTGTGCAGCACGCCCATGACGCCGGCGCCGATCGCGAGCACGGTGTCGCCGGGCCGTACGGCGGCGATCGCATGCCCGTGGATCGCGCCCGCCAGGGGCTGCACGGCCGCGGCGTGGGCCGCGGGGACTCCGTCGGGCACGTGCACGACGGTCTGCGCCGGGACGAGCACCCGCTCGGCGAACGCGCCCGGTCCCGTGAAGCCGAGCACGGCGGGGGAGGGGCAGGCGTCCGGCCGGTTGCGGCGGCACGCGGCGCACCGGCCGCAGGTGGCGGTCTCCACGGCCGTGACCCGGTCCCCGATCGCCAGGCCCGCCGGCGCGCCGGGGCCGATGGCGCTGATCACGCCGGCGAACTCGTGGCCGCCGAAGCGGGTCGGGCCGGCCGCGAGGCGCTCGGCGAGGACGGTGTGCATGGCGATCGGCTCCCCGGCCAGCAGCATGCATTCGGTGACGCTCGGCTGGACGCAGGCCACGTCGATGACGACCTCGCCCGGGCCGGGCACGGGGTCGGGGACGTCCTCGACGGCCACGTCGCCGAAGCCGCGCATTACCAGTGCCCGCATTTCGCGACCTCCCTTGACGCTCGAATCAGATTTTGTATTCAATATTCAAACCACGTCAAGGCCCGGCGAGCCGGGTCGAGGCTCGGGGAACGGGGTCGAGGCCCGGAGGACGGGGTCGAGGCCCGGCGAACCGAGTCAAGGCCGGAGCACCAAAAGGCCCAGAGCACCGCAAAGACGCCCGTAGAACCGCAAAGAGGTCCGGGGAGACAGTGAAGGAGGCGCGCGTGGAGCGTGAGGTGCTCGTCACCGGCACCGGCGGCCAGGGCATCCAGCTGCTGGCCAAGACCCTGGCCCTCGCCGCCACCCACGAGGGCCGGTACGCGATGCTGGCCGCGGACTACGGCGGCGAGATGCGCGGCGGCCCGTCGAAGGCCGGCGTGGTCATCGGCGACGCCCCGCTCAAGGCCCTGCCGATCCTGCCGTCGGCCTGGTCGGCGATCTTCGCCCACCATCGTCACAGCGAGGGCGTCGAGGAGCGGCTGCGCACCGGCGCCCTGGTGCTGGCGAACACGCCGCTGGTCGACCCGGAGGTGTTCCGCGACGACCTGCGGGTGTTCGCGGTCGACGCCGGGGCCGTCGCCAAGAGTGTCGAGGCGCCGAACGCGTCCGGGTTCGTGCTGCTGGGCGCGTACAACGCCCTGACCGGCATGGTCGGCGCCGGGGCGCTCGTGTCGGCGATGGAGGAACTGCTGCCCCCGTACCGCCGCCAGCACGCCGCCGCCAACGCCCGCGCGCTCGAAGCGGGCGCCCAAGCCCTGGAGGGGGCTGCCGTATGACGCTCGAACTGCTGGAGGGCTCCGCGGCCATCGCCGAGGCCGCCATCGCCGCCGGGTGCCGGTTCTTCGCCGGCTACCCCATGTCGCCCTTCACCGGACTGCTGGAGCAGATGTCCCGGCGCCTGCCCGCGGCCGGGGGCGTGTGCCTCAACGCCGAGAGCGAGATCGAGGGCGTCAACATGACCCTCGGCGCCGCCGCGGCCGGGGCCCGGGCCGCCACCGGCTCCTGCGGGCAGGGCATCGCGCTCATGCAGGAGGCGATCGCCGAGGCCGCGCTCAACGAGACCCCGTTCGTCGTGTTCAACATGGCGCGCAACCAGCAGGATTACTTCCAGGCCACCCGGGGCGGCGGCTGGGGCGACTATCGCACGATCACCCTGGCCCCCAAGGACATCCCCGAGGCCGTCGAGCACACCCAGCTGCTGTTCCACCTGGCCGACAAGCATCGGGCGCCGGTCGTACTGTACGGAGACCCCCTCATCGCCCAGACGCGCGTCGGCGTCGAGGTCGGGCGCCGGGACTTCGGCGAGCTGCCCCCCAAGGACTGGGCGCTGGACGGCACCGGCGGCGGCACCGGGCAGAGCCGGCAGGTGTGGACGTGGGCGATGGGCAAGGCGACCGCGCCCGGCCTCGGCCCCGACGGGCACTGGCGGGCCATCGCCGAGAAGTTCGACCGGATCAACGGCGAAGAGGCGCGTCACGAGCAGGACGGCTGCGACGGCGCCGAGACCGTCGTGGTCGCGTTCGGCTCGGCCGCCAAGTTCGTCGAGCACGTCGTGGGGGAGCTGCGCTCGGAGGGGTACGACATCGGGTGGTTCCGCCCGATCACGCTGTGGCCCTTCCCCGGCGACGCGCTCGCCGCGGCGACCCGGACCGCGAAGAACGTCCTCGTGTTCGAGCTCAACGGCGGGCAGATGGTCGACGACGTGCGCATCCACGCCCACGACCGCCGGGCCGTGCGGTTCATCGGGGGCGTGAGCATCGCCGAGTCGGGGCTGTCGTACGGCCCGCTGCTCGACGCCCCCGTGCTCAAGCGCCGCATCCTGGAGGCACTGTGACCATCGACACCACCCAGCCGCCCAGCCGCGGCGCCAAGCAGGTCGCCGACTTCAAGCCCAGCCTCATCCTCGGCGAGCACTCGCTGTGCCCCGGCTGCGGCGAGCCCGTCGCCCTGCGCATCCTGCTGGAGGTGCTGCAGGAGCTCGACATCGTGCAGAAGACCATCGGCGTCGTCGGCCACGGCTGCTACGGCAGCTTCGTGCGGATCATGGACGTCGACGTGCTGCAGTGCCTGCACGGCCGCGCCCCCGCCTGCGCCACCGGCATCAAGCGCGTGCGCCCCGGCGTCGCGGTGTTCACACTGCAGGGCGACGGCGACATGGCCAACGAGGGCCTGCAGGAGGTCCTGCACGCGGCCGCCCGCGGCGAGAACATCACCTGCGTCATGCTCAACAACGGCGTGTTCGGCGACACCGGCGGCCAGCAGACCGCCACCACGGTGCTCGGCCAGCGCACGAAGACCAGCATCGACGGCCGCGACCCGGAGACCCACGGCTACCCGATCCCGGTCGCGGATCTCGTCGCGGGGCTGCACGGCGTCGGCTACGTGGCCCGGGGCGCGGTCTCCACGGCCGGAGCGGTACTGCAGACGAAGCGCATGATCAAACGAGCCTTCGAGACCCAGCTGGCCGGCGGCGGCTTCTCGCTCGTGGAGATCCTCACCATGTGCCCGACCGGCTGGTTCGTGCCCACCGCCGAGGGACCCACGTATCAGCAGGGCACGATGGAGCAGACCTATCCGCTCGGTGAAATCATCAAGCCGTGAAACTCGAACGGGCCAACACCAGCGAGGCCGTCGCCGCCTACGTGCTCGGCCGCCTCTTCGCGGGCGAGCTGACCAGCGGCCAGCGGCTCGACCTCGACGCCATCGCCGGGGAGCTGGGCGTGAGCCGCGTGCCGGTCCGGGAGGGGCTCATCCAGCTCGAGCGCGACGGGCTCGTCGAGCGCGCCCACTACAAGCGCGCGTTCGTCGCCGAGTTCGACGACTCGACGGTCCGGGAGGCCTTCGAGCTGTACGGCATGCTGAGCGCCCTGACCAACCGGAGGGTGGCTCGCCGGGGTGACCCGGGCGTGCTGGAGGAGCTCGCGAAGCTCGACGAGGCCCTGGCCGGCTGCGACGACCCGGACACGTTCGAGGCCCTCGCCCGCGAGTTCCGCCGCGTCGTCAACGTCGCCGGCGCCGGCAACCACCTGCGGGCGCTGCTGCGCTCGTTCTCCGGGCTCGTGCCGGTCGCGGCCCGCTTCGCCATCGACGACGCCCTCGCCGACGAGCGGGCCGCCCTGCACGCCGAGTTCGTGGCGCTGCGCGGCGGCCGCCCGGCCGCGGCGGGGGAGGCGGCCCTGGCCCACATCCGGCTCACGGCCGCCAACGCAATCGCCGCCCTGCGCCGCCGCGGTGTGTTCGGCGCACCCAGCACGTCAGACACGTCAGAAGAGGGCTGGGACGACGTCACCAGCGTGGTCGAAGGGAGCCAAGCGTGAGCCGGACCACTCGCGGCACGCTCGTCATCGCCGCCGACAAGTGCAAGGGCTGCGAGCTGTGCGTGGCCGCCTGCCCCCCGCAGGTGCTCGCCATGTCGGCCGAGGTCAACGAGCTGGGATACCGTTTCCCTGTCCTGCACGATGGGTGCACCGGCTGCACGGCCTGTCAGGTCGTGTGCCCGGACTACGTGTTCTCGGTCTACCGGTACACGAGCCCTTGATCGACCGGGCCGCCGTCTACCATGTCGGGGACCGAGTCCGAGCAGGTGTACGAGCGGCAAGAGGGACATGAGCGACGAACTGATCGACCGTCTCGCCCGGGCGGGTGTGGTGGATGTGCTCACCGACGACGCCCACCGCTCCGCGTACGCCAGCGACGCCTCGCTGTACCGGGTCGTCCCGCGCGCCGTCGTGCGGCCCCGCGGCGACGAGGACGTCGCGGCGACGCTCGACGTGTGCCGGGCGCTCGGGGTGCCGATCACCGCCCGCGGCGCGGGCACCTCCGTGGCCGGCAACGCGATCGGCCGCGGCGTCGTGCTCGACTTCAGCCGCCACATGGACAAGGTCCTGGAGGTGGACCCGGGCACCCGCACCGCCCGGGTGCAGGCGGGCGCCGTGCACGCCACCCTGCAGGCCGCCGCCCGGCCGCACGCCCTGCGCTTCGGCCCCGATCCCTCGACGCACACGCGGTGCACGATCGGCGGGATGATCGGGAACAACTCGTGCGGGTCGCGCACCCTCGGGTACGGCCGGACCTCGGACAACGTCGTCGGGCTGGACGCGCTCACGATCGACGGCGAGCGGTTCTCCACCGGGCGCGACGAGCGCGGGCGGCCCACCCTGGAGGGGGCCAAGGCGATCGCGGACACCCTCCAGGCCGTCGTGGGCGGCCACCTCGCCGTCGCCCGCACCGAGTTCGCGACGTTCCCCCGGCAGGTCTCGGGCTACGCCGTCGAGCACCTGCTGCCCGAGCGCGGCCTCGACCTGACCGGCCTGCTCGTCGGCAGCGAGGGCACCCTGGCGGTGGTGACCGAGGCGACGGTACGGCTGGTGGTCGACCCCAAGTATCGCCTGCTGGTCGTGCTCGGGTACCCCGACTTCGGCACCGCCGGCGACGTGGTGCCCACGATCCTCGGCTTCGACCCGACCGCCTGCGAGGGCATCGACTCGCGCATCGTCGAGGTCGTGCGCAGCCGCCGCGGCCCCGACGCCGTGCCGCCGCTGCCGGGCGGCACCGCGTGGCTGTTCGTCGAGATCGCCGGCGACGACCTCGACGAGTGCCGCGAGCGCGCCGGGCGCCTCGCCGCGCAGGCCGGGGCCGTCGACACGCTCGTGGTCGAGGACACCGCGAAGGCCGCCCCGCTCTGGCGCATCCGCGAGGACGGCGCGGGCCTGGCCGGAAGGGCGCCGTCCGGGCGGCCCGCGCACGCCGGCTGGGAGGACGCGGCCGTCCCGCCCGCCCGCATCGGCGACTACCTGCGTGACTTCGACGCGCTCGTCGAGCGGCACGGGCTCAGCGCGATGCCGTACGGCCACCTCGGCGACGGCTGCGTCCACGTCCGGCTCGACTACCCGCTCGACCGGCCGGGCGGCACCGCGAAGTTCCGCGCGTTCCTGGAGGACGCGGCCGATCTCGTGGTCGGCTACGGCGGCTCGCTGTCCGGCGAGCACGGCGACGGCCGGGCCCGCAGCGAGCTGCTGCCGCGGATGTACTCCGCCGAGGCGATGGACCTCTTCCGCGCCGTCAAGCAGGCCTTCGACCCCGGCAACCTGCTCAACCCGGGCGTGCTCGTCGACCCCGACCCGGTCGACGCCGACGTGCGGGTGGCCTCGGGCCGCCCGGTCAAGCAGCCGCTCGCGTTCGGCTACCACGCCGATCACGGCGACTTCAACCAGGCCGTGCACCGCTGCACCGGCGTGGGCAAGTGCCGCGCCGACACCACCGTGCTCGGCGGCGTCATGTGCCCGTCGTTCCTGGCCACCCGCAACGAGAAGGACTCGACCCGCGGCCGGGCCCGGGTGCTGCAGGAGATGCTCGACGGCGACCTCGCCCCCGACTGGCGCGCGCCCGCCCTGCACGACGCCCTCGACCTGTGCCTGTCCTGCAAGGGCTGCGCGTCGGACTGCCCGACCGGCATCGACATGGCCGCCTACAAGGCCGAGGTCCTGCACCAGGGCTACAAGGGCCGGGTCCGCCCGCGCTCGCACTACTCGCTGGGCCGGCTGCCGATGTGGTCGCGGCTGGCGTCGCGGCTGCCCCGCCTGGCCAACGCGATGACCTCGGCGCCCGGCCTGCGCAACCTCGCGCTCTTCGCCGCCGGCGTCGACTCCCGCCGCTCGATCCCGAAGTTCGCCCCCAAGACGTTCCGCCGCTGGTTCCGGGGCCGCGCGGTCGCCCCGGGAACGCCCGTCCTGCTGTTCGTGGACAGCTTCACCGACCACTTCGCCCCCGGCATCGCCCAGGCCGCCGTCGAGGTGCTCACCGCGGCCGGCTACGCGCCCGAGCTGACCAGCGAGTCCGCCTGCTGCGGCCTGACCTGGATCACCACCGGCCAGCTCGACGCGGCCAAGCGCATCCTCGGCTCGACGGTGGAGAAGCTCACCGACGCCGTCGAGCGCGGCGTGCCGATCGTCGGCCTCGAGCCCTCCTGCACCGGCGTGCTGCGCAGCGACCTGGTCGAGCTGCTCGACACCGACGCCGCCCGCAAGGTCAGCGCGGCCACGGTCACCGTCGCCGAGCTGCTGGCCCGCACGCCGGGCTGGACCCCGCCGTCGCTGGAGGGGGTCACGGTCGTGGCCCAGCCGCACTGCCACCACCACGCGGTCATGGGCTGGGAGGCCGATGCGAAGCTGCTCAAGCAGACCGGCGCGACGGTGCGGCGGCTCGGCGGCTGCTGCGGCCTGGCCGGCAACTTCGGCGTCGAGCGCGGCCACTACGAGGTGTCCGTCGCCGTCGCCGAGCAGCAGCTCCTGCCCGCGCTGGAGCAGGCCGGGCCCGACGACGTCTTCCTCGCCGACGGGTTCTCCTGCCGCACCCAGGCCGCCGACCTCGCCGACCGGCCGGGCAAGCACCTCGTGGAGCTGCTCGCCGACGCGCTGCGCCGGAAGGCTTGACGGCCCGCCCAGTCCACTAGTTCTGAGCCGGCCCTGATCGCCGAGGCGGTCACCCACGCCTTCGGCGGCCGGCCCGCCCTGGCGGACTGCTCGTTCGCCGTGCCCGCGGGCTCGGTGACCGCCCTGGTCGGCCGCAACGGCGCCGGCAAGACGACCCTGCTGCGCGCGGCGGCCGGCCTGCTGCACCCGGACCGCGGCACCATCACCGTCCGCGCCGGTGCGCGGATCGGGTTGCTCGCGCAGGACGCGCCGCTGTACCGGCAGCTGACCGTCGCCGAGACCCTGCGCCTCGGGGCGCGGCTCAACCCGTCGTGGGACGCGCCGTTCGCCGAGTCGGTCGCGGCCGGCATTGCGGTCTCCGCGCGCGTCGGCCGCCTGGCCCCGGGGCTTCGGGCCCGGCTCGGGCTCGCCATGGCGCTCGGCCGGCGCCCGGACCTGCTGCTGCTCGACGAGCCGCTGGCCGCCCTCGACCCCGTCGCCCGGGCCGAGGCCATCGCGGTGCTGATGGGGGAGGCGGCGGGGCGCGGTACGACCATCGTGCTCTCCACGCACGCCGTGGCGGACCTGGCCGGCGTGTGCGACCACGTGGTGGTGCTGGACCGGGGGCACATCCGCGCCGCCGTGGAGGTCGACACCGCCCTGGCGACCCACCGCCTCGTCAACGGCGCCGGCCCGGACTACCCGGCCCTGGACGGCGCCGACGTGGTGGAGCTGCACCGCGACGAGACCGGCTTCACCGCCCTGGTCCGGCTCGGCGAGACCGTCCCCGCGGGCACCCTGGCCTGGCACACACCCTCCCTGGAGGACCTGGTGCTCGGCTACCTGCGAGCGTCGGCATGACGTGGCTGGCCTGGCGGACCTCGCGGCCGTACGTGCTGATCGGCGCCGGCGTCGTCGCACTGTCCACTGTGGTCCTGTTCCTCGCCGCGGCCACGGTGCAGGCCCAGCTGAACGCGGACGGCCGGCCGGGCTGCGTCAACCCCAACCACTGCTACCCGCACGGCGGCGCGCTCGACGCCGTCCTCGCGATGCAGCTCGTCGCCGCGTTCGTGCCCACGCTGCTCGGCCTGCTGCTGGGCGTCCCCCTGTTCGCGCCGGAGCGGGCCGACGACACGGTGGCGTTCGCCCTGACCCAGTCGGTTTCGCGCGGGCGCTGGGCCCTGACGAAGTTCGCGGTCGCGGTGTCCGCCGGGGCGCTCAGCACCCTGCGCACGGCGGTGCTGTCGGTGGTCCTGTGGCCGTTCGGGCTGATCGCGAGCTACGGGGGGCCGGCCCTGCTGCCGTTCGCGCGGGGCGGCGGCCCGGGCCCGGACCTCTCCCCGGACGACGACCGCTCCTGGCTGCGGGACATCGGCTTCGCCGACCCCTTCGCCTGGACCTCGGCCGCGATGACCGTCGTGTACGTGGTGCTGCTGATGCTCCTGGCCCGCACCGCGATCCGCAGGGTGCTCCACTGAACGCCACGCCGATCCACCGGATCGGCGGGTGATCGGCCCGGGCGGCGATCACTACAGTGCTCCCATGCGCTTGGCGGCCGTCCGGTTCGTGCTCGCCGCGGGGCTCGGTGTGCTGGCCGTGTTCGCGGTGCCCGGCGCCGCGCTCGGCAGCCCCCAGATCGGACCCGACCGGCTCGCGGGCGGCCAGCGCGACGTCGTGCTCACCATCGACGTGGACGACGCGGGCAACAGCAGCGGCACGACCAGGGTGACCGTGAAGGTACCCCGGGACCTCGCGACCGTCGACACCGTCAACTACGTGGACTCGCCGTCGGCGTACTGGAACTTCAACCGCGATCCCGCGCTCAACGCCTTCTTCTTCAAGGGGCCGGCCACGACCGGGCGGATGCGGTTCAAGGTCCGCCTGGGCACCGTGCCGGCCGGCGGCGGCCGGTTCGTGCTCGCCGTGACGCAGAACGCCGCCGACGGCGGGATCATCAACTTCTCGGCGGACCCGGACCGGATGGAATCGGCCGGCGTGCTGGAACGTCCGGCGCCCGTGCTGGTCGTGACGCCGGGTGCCGCCCCGGTGACGAGCGCGGCCACGAGCCCGACACCGGTGATCACCGCGTCTCAGCCGACCGGTCCGGCCCGCTCCGGCGATGCGCCGGCCGGGGGTGCGACGACGGCCGTGGCGGTGGGGCTCGCCGCGGCCGGCGTGGCCGGAGCCGCGGTCTGGCTCGTGATGCGCCGGCGCCGCTCGTCGGAGGCCGCCGGTCCGTCCGAGGCCGCCGGTCCGTCCGAGGCCGCCGGTCCGCCGGAGCCCGTGGCGGCTTCCGCGGCCCGGCCGATCCTCGCCGTGGACTACGGGACCTCCAACACCGTCGCGCTGCTGCGCCGTCCGGACGGGCGGGTGCAGCCGCTGCTGTTCGACTCCTCGCCCCTGCTGTCCTCCGCCGTCCAGGGCACCGACGGCGGGCTGCTCACCGGCCGCGACGCGGTCAACGCCGGACGGCTCGACCCGGGCCGGCACGAGCCGAGCCCGAAGCGGCGCATCGACGACGGCCGCGTGCTGCTGGGGGACCGGGAGCACCCGGTCGCCGACCTGATCGCCGCGACGCTGCGCCGGGTGCTGGACGAGGCGCGGCGGGTCTGCGGCGACGACGGGATCGGCGCCACGGTGCTGACCCATCCCGCGGCGTGGGGCGCGATCCGCCGGTCGGTGCTGCTCGACGCCGCGGCGCGGGCCGGGCTCGGTCCGGTGCACCTGGTGCCGGAGCCGGTCGCCGCGGCCACCTACTTCGTGACCGTCCTCGGCCACGAGCTGGAGCCGGGCCGCGACCTCGTGGTCTACGACCTGGGCGCCGGCACGTTCGACGCGAGCGTGGTCCGCCGGGGCCCTGACGGCTCTGAGGGGCTGGAGGTGCTCGCCGCGGACGGGCTCGGCGACGTCGGGGGGCTGGACCTCGACGCGGTCGTCGTCGGCCTCGCCGGGGCCGGTCACGACGGCGAGGCCTGGCGGCGGCTGCTCGACCCGCGCTCGAGCGCCGACCGGCGCCTCGCCCGGCTGCTGTGGGACGACGCCCGCGCGGCCAAGGAGACGCTGTCCCGGCAGCCCATGGCGAGCCTGACGCTGCCCAGCATCGGCGCCGACACGCACGTCACCCGCGAGGAGTTCGAGGGCGCGGCCCGGCCGCTGATCGAGCGGACCGTGCGCGCCACGACCGCCGTGCTGCGCGCGGCGGGCGTCACGGCCGCCGGGGCCGCCGGCATTTTCCTCGTCGGAGGGTCGACGCGGGTGCCGCTCGTGGCCACCCTCCTGCTGCGCGAGACCGGCATCCGGCCGGTCGTGCTCGAGCAGCCCGAGACCGTCGTGGCCGAGGGCGCGCTGCTGGTGGAACTCCCGAAGTCCTGACCGCGCCACCGGGCCGGCGACCTCGATCACGCCGACGCGGGCTGTACGCCGGACTAGCTGCGCTTGTCTTCGACGTGGACGGCTGTCAGGTCGTGGCCGTCCCGGTTCCGCTTGCCTCGGCCGTGCAGGCCGATCGTCAGGTCGTCGTCGCCCGGGACCTCATCCGGCGCCACGTAGGTCAGGACGTCGTTGTGATGGCCGTACACCACCCAGCCCGGCCCCGGTTCCGGCGTGATCGTGCCGAAGTCGCCCGCCGCCGATCCGGCGTGCACCGGCCCGTACTGGCGCAGGATCTCCACGGCCGCCTCGGTCAGGTCGTCGTCCTCGGCGGGTGAGGGCAGCACGACGACCGTGCCGTGGGCGAACGCCACCCACGACTTGCCTTCGCCCTGGATGATGCGCCGCCACACCGATGCCAGCTCGTGCTCCGTCACGGCCCACGATCCTCGCACACCGCGGCCGGAAGGCGCCACCGGGTTATGGGTCTGCGAGGATCGGGGCATGGCGAACGTCTGGTCCGGGGTCACGATCGACTGCGTCGATCCCGAGCGGGTGGCGCGGTTCTGGAGCGCGCTGCTGCGCCGCGAGCCCGGCCCCGCGCAGGACGGCTGGGTGTACCTCGGCGAGCGCGGCGACCCCCAGCCACGGCTGGTGTTCCAGCCGGTGCCCGAGCCGGCGCGGGGCAAGGTGCGCATCCATCTCGACATCGCGTGCGACGACATCGAGACCGGGATGGCGCAGGTTGCCGGGCTCGGCGGGCGGTTCACGGGCGAGCGGCACGACTACGACGCCGGGGTGGTCGCCGTCATGGCCGATCCCGAGGGGCACGAGTTCTGCCTGGTGCAGTACTACGGCTGACCGGCGGCGCGCGTCGAGGGCGCGCCGCCGGGCGGCCGTCAGCCCTTGACGCCCGAGGCGGCCACGCCCCGCACGAAGAAGCGCTGGAACACGATGAACACGACGGCGACCGGGACGATGGTCAGGATCGAGCCGGCCATCATCACCGGATAGTCGAAGCTCTGCCCGCCCGCCCCGCCGCGGCCCAGCGTCGACAGGCCGAACGGCAGCGTCCACAGCGACGGGCTCGCCCGCACCACGATCAGCGGCAGCAGGAACTCGTTCCACACGCCCTGGAACGACAGGATCGTCAGGGTCAGCAGCGCCGGGCGGGCCAGCGGCAGCACGATGTGCCAGTAGGCGCCGAAGATCGAGGCGCCGTCGATGCGGGCCGCCTCCTCCAGCTCGCGCGGCAGCTCGACGAAGAACTGGCGCATGAGGAAGATGCCCATGGCGTCCACGGCCAGGGGCAGGATCAGCCCGGTGTACGAGTTGAGCAGCGTCAGCTCCTTGAGCACCAGGAAGCGGGGCACGGTGAGCACGATCGGCGGCACCGCGAGGACCGCCACGACGCCGGCGAAGACGATCCCGCGCCCGCGCCACTCCAGCCGGGCGAGCGCGTAGCCGGCCAGCGAGTCCAGGAACACGCGCAGCAGCGTGGCCACGACCGTGACGAGCAGCGAGTTGAACGTCCACAGTGGAAAGTCGCTGTGCACGAGCACGTCGGTCCAGGCTCGCAGGTCCGGGCTGGCCGGCCAGGGGGTGACCGGGTGGGCCGCGACCTCGGGGCGGGACTTGAACGAGGTCGCCAGCGACAGCACGAACGGGTAGATGAAGATGACCGCGAACAGGGTCAGCAGGGCTCGGCGGATCATCAGCGCTCCCGGCGCAGGACCAGCCGCTGCAGGCCGGTGAAGACGAGGATGATGACGAACACGATGAAGGCGATCGCGGCCGCCCGGCCCATCGCGGAGTTCTGGAAGCCCTCGCGGTAGACGAGGTACGCCGGCGTCAGGGTGGTCTTCTGGGGGCCGCCGGAGGTCATGGCGTACACCTGGTCGAACACCTGCCACGTGCCGATCAGCCCCAACGTGACCACGAGGAAGAGCGTGGGCTTGAGCATCGGCAGCGTCACGCGCCAGAACACCTGGAACCGGGAGGCGCCGTCGACCTCGGCGGCCTCCTCGACCTCGACCGGGATGTTCTGCAGCCCGGCCAGGAACATGAGCATGAAGGTGCCGGTCGTCGTCCACGTCGCCAGGATCATGATGGAGCTCAGCGCCACGCTCGGGCCGGACAGCCAGTCCCACCACGACAGGTCGAGGAACTCGTGCCGCAGCGGGCCGGGCGGCGAGCCGGCGCCGACGGCGCGCAGCAGCAGGTGGATGAGCCCGTCGGAGTCGTCGAGCCAGACCAGCCCGATCTTGCCCGGCAGCAGCGCGGACAGCACCGTGTTGACCACGCCGTTGGGGCTGAACAGGAACACGAAGATGAACGCGACCGCGATCGAGCTGGTGACCGACGGGAAGTAGAACGCGGCCCGGAAGAAGGTGCGGCCCTTGAGTAGCTTGGCGTTGACGATGACGGCCAGCACCAGCGCCAGGAGCGTCTGCGCGGGCACGACGCCGAGCACGTAGTACACGTTGTTGCGCAGGCTCTTGGCGAAGTCGCCGCGCACGACGCCCGTGTGGGTGAGCAGGTCCTGGTAGTTGTCGGTCCCGGCCGGGGTCGAGGCGGACAGCGGGGCCAGGCCGCTCCAGTCGCGGAAGCTCACCCACAGGGCCAGCAGGATCGGCGCGACCATGAACACGCCGAGCAGGACGAGCGCGGGCGACACGAACAGCCAGCCGGCCAGTCCCTGCCGCCCGCGGATCCCGCCCCGGCCGCGCTCGCGCGCGACCGGGGCGGCAGGTTCCACACTCATTAGCCCAGCACCGATCCGCCGGCCTTCTGGGTGCTGGAGACCACGTCGTCGACGGACTTGTTGCCCTTCGCCAGGCCCTGAATGCCGTCGTTGAAGGTGTCGATGACGGTGCTGAAGCCGGGCACGAACACCGACTTCTTCGCGTAGTCGCCGCCGGCGACGAACGCCTTGAGCTCGGGCTTGTCCGTCAGCCACTTGTCGGCCAGGGACTTGCGCGACGGCATCACCGGGAACTCCTTGGTGATGGTGAGCTGCTCGTCGGGCGAGGTCAGGAACTTCACGAGGTCGACCGCGGCGGCCTTGCTCTTGGATGCCTTGGCCACGCCGTAGCAGACCGAGAACGACATCGTGCCCTTGCCCTTGGGACCCGCGGGGAGCTCGGCGACGCCGTACTTGACGCTCGGGAAGTCGTTCTTCATCGCCCCGACGATCCAGTTGCCCTCGATGGTCATCGAGGTCAGGCCCTTGCCGAAGGCCTCGCCGCCCCAGCCGGCGCCGACCGCCGCCGGGGTGCCGAACGAGCCGGCCTTGTGGTTGTCGGTGAGGTACTGCAGCGCCTGGCGCATCGGCTGGGTGTCCATCGTCATCTTCGTGATGCCGTCGTCGGTCGGCCACGCTCCGGCCTGGGCGAAGAACGCGCCCCACCGGTAGAACTCGGGCGCGAGGACCAGGCCCGGGTGCCCGGGCTTGGTGAGCGCCTTCGCGGTCGTGGCGAGCTCCTCCCACGTCGTGGGCGGCTTGAGCCCCGCGGCCTCGAAGTCGGCGGTGTTGTAGACCAGCTGCAGCGTCGAGAAGTCCTTGGGCGCGCAGTAGTACGTGCCCTGGTAGGTGAACGACTGCTTCAGCGTGTCGTAGAAGTCGCCGGGGTTGTCGACCTGGTCGCCGGTGGGCTCGAGGGCGCCGCTCTTGCCGAGGTCCGGCAGCTTGTTGTCGTTGAGGTAGAACACGTCCGGCGGCTGGCCACCGGCCAGGGCGGTCGTGAGCGCGGTGTCGTACTCGGGCAGCACCTTCAGGTCGACGGTGTTGCGGCCCTGCTTGTTGTAGTCGTCGATGGCCTTGCGCAGCACGGCGTCCTCGGCCGGCGAGGACGAGAACGCAAACATGGTGAGCTTCGCGCCGGTGGTGTCGCCCTGCTTGCCGCTGCCGTCGTCACCGCAGGCGGCGGTGGCCGACAGCACGCCGGCGAGCACTAACGCGAGGGCGGGTCTCATGAATCTCATCGGTTGCTCCTTGGGGGTGTCAGGGCGAGGTGCTGGACCCTCGGACGATCAGCTCGGGGGGCAGCAGGCGGGCGGGTGTCGGGTCTCCCGCCGCCGGGGGCTTGAGCAGGGCGGCGATCATCGCGTGGCCGGCCGCCTCGATCGGTTGCCGGACGCTGGACAGGTCGAGGGCGGAGGCGGTGGGGGTGTCGTCGAAGCCGACGACGGCGAGCCGGGCGCCGCGGCCGTGCACGGTGCGCAGCATTCCGGCGGCGAGGGTGTCGGTGGCCGTGACGACCGCGGTGGGCGGGTCGGGGTCGTCGAGGAGCCGGGCCGCGAGCGCGGCGCCGACCGCGAGGGAGTCCTCGCCGCGCAGGTCCGGCCCGGGCGGCAGGCCGAGCTCGGCGCAGGTGTCCCGCCAGCCCTCGGCGCGCCGGTCGCCGACACCGCCGTCGGGCGGCCATCCGGCGAAGGCGATCCGCCGGTGCCCGGCCTCGGCGAGGTGGCGGGTCGCGGCCGCGGTGCCGGCGGCGTTGTCGACGTCGACCCACGGGTGGCCGCCGTCGTCGCCGGTGCGGCCGAACGCCGCGAACGGCACCCGGCCCGCGCGCAGCGCCGCCGGGCGCGGGTCGCCCACGTGCAGGCCGTAGAGAACGAGGGCGTCGATCGCGCCGGCCTTGTGCAGGGCGACGGCCCCGGCGACCTCGCCCTCGGCGTCGTCGGCGGTGTAGAGCAGCAGGTGGTGGTCCTCGGCGCGGCCGGCGTCGGCGAGGGCGTGCAGGAAGCGGTCGTGGATGCTGCCGAGGGCGTGCGGGTGCACGGGCTCCAGGCGGTAGCCGATCATCCGCGACGACGAGGCGCGCAGGCCCTGGGCGAGGCGGTTCGGGCGGTACCCGAGCCGGTCGATGGCGGCTTCCACCCGCTCGCGGGTCTCCGGCCGGACCCGCTCGGGTGCGTTGAGCACGTTGGACACGGTCTGCCGGGAAACACCGGCGGCCTTCGCCACGTCCTCAACAGTGGGCTGCACAATCGCTCCCGGATGTCGTATGGTGCGTCGTGTTGAACGTTCAAAACGGCAATCGAGGAGCGTTTGAACGTTCAACACCGGATGCCGGGACGTTCCCACTCGATCGTCGGCTTGTCAAGAGGTACCGATATGCGCCAGCCCTACCTGCACGAGCACGTCACCTGCGTGGCCGCGCCCGCGACCTGGCTCTCCGGCCCGTCCGGCGACCTGCGCGCCGACCCCGACGGCCTGTTCGTCGAGGACCGCCGCGTCCTCGCCCGGCTGACCGTCACCGTGGCCGGGCACGACCCCGTGCCCATCGGTGCCCGGCGGATCGGCGCGGCCGCGGCCGAGTTCGCCGCCGTGGTGCGCGAGCTGGGCGACGACGGCCCCGACCCGACCGTCACGCTGACCCGCCGCCGCGAGGCCGGGCCGCGCGGCGGCACCGAGACCCTGGTGCTCGCGAACGCGTCCCACGCGACGCTGCGCGCGACCGTCGCCGTGTCGGCGGCCACCGACTTCGCCACCATGGGCGTGGTCAAGGACGGCCTGACATCGAATTTGTCCACTGTGGACTTCGCGGAGTCGGCCTCCGCGCCGGACGGCATGACCGTGACGGTCGCCGCCGAGCCGGCCCCGTCCGGCCCGGGGCTGCGCTGGGACGTGACCCTGCCGCCGGGGCGGTCGTGGACCGCGCGCCTGACGTTCACGCGCGGCGACGTGGAGCCGGCGGTCGCGGCCGGCGACCCGCCCCCGCTCGCGGTCGCGGCCGACGACCGGCGGCTCGACGCGCTCGTGCGCACCGGGATCGAGGACCTCCAGGCGCTGCGCCGCGCCGACGGCCCCGACGTGTACTACACCGCGGGCAGCCCCTGGTACCTGACGCTCTTCGGCCGCGACTCGCTGTGGGCCGCGCGCCTCGCGCTGCCGATGGGCACCGAGGTCGCGGCCGGCACCCTGCGCGCCCTCGCCCGCCGCCAGGGCACGCGGCACGACCCGGACACCGACGAGGAGCCGGGCAAGATCCTGCACGAGGTCCGGCCGGCCGACGCGTCGTACCATCTCCCGCCCGTCTACTACGGCACCGTCGACGCGACCGCGCTGTGGATCAGCACCCTCGCCGACGCGTGGCGCTGGGGCCTGCCGCCCGCCGAGGTCGAAGCGCTGCTGCCGAACGTCGAGCGCGCCCTGGCCTGGCTCGGCGGGCACGACGGCTTCATCGCGTACCGGGCGAACGGCAAGGGCCTGGTGAACCACGGCTGGAAGGACTCGGGCGACGGCGTCCAGCACGCGGACGGCCGCATCGCCGAGGGGCCCCTGGCGCTGAGTGAGGTCCAGGCGTACGCCTTCCGGGCCGCCCTCGACGGTGCCGCCCTGCTCGACGCGTTCGCCCGCCCCGGCGCCGAGACCTGGCGCGCGTGGGCCGCGGACCTCGCCGAGCGCTTCCGCAAGGCGTTCTGGTGCCCCGGCGGCTACCCGGCGATCGCCCTGGACGGCTCCGGCGAACAGGTCGACAGCATCGCGTCGAACATGGGGCACCTGCTCGGCACCGGGCTGCTCAACGTCGACGAGAGCCGCGCGGTCGCCGGCCACGTCGCGGCCCTCGCCTCGCCGTTCGGGCTCCGCACGGTGTCGCCGGCCTCGGCGGGGTACAACATCCTGTCCTATCATCTCGGCTCCGTCTGGCCGCACGACACCGCGATCACCCTGCTGGGCCTGGCCCGCGACGGCCACCACGCGCAGGCCGCGGCGCTGGTGCGGGCGCTGCTGGCGGCCGGGGAGCGCTTCGGGTTCCGGCTGCCGGAGCTGTACGGCGGGGACGACGCCGCCACCGCGTACCCGGCGTCCTGCCGCCCGCAGGCCTGGGCGGCGGCCGCGGGCCCGGCGCTGCTGACGGCGCTGCTCGGCCTCGACCCGGACGTCCCGGCGGGCCGGGTCACGATCAGTCCCCTGGCCCCGTCCCCGGCCGGCGCCTTCCGAGTGTGGGGCCTGCGCGTGGCGGGGGCGCACCTCGACGTCTCCGTCGCGGCCGACGGCACCCCGACGGTCCACAGTGGACCGCCCGGCCTTCAGGTGGCGAGGAAGTCCAGCAGCGCCGGGATGTAGGCGGGGGAGCGCAGGGCCGTCAGGTGGTCGCCGCTCACCACGCGCCAGCGCGCGCCCGGGATCGCGGCGGCCAGGTCCTGCGGGCGGGTCGCGAGCGGGTCCTCGGCGCCGGCGAGGACCAGGGTCGGGGCGGTGATCCGCTCCAGCGCGATCGGGGTCCGGTTCGCGGCGTTGACCTGCGCCGCGAGGGCCACCCGGTCCGCCCCCACCGCGTCGGCGAGGGTGCGGAAGCCGGCCGCGGGCGAGGCCTCCACCGCGGTGCGCGACTCCGTGAGCAGGACGGCGGCCACCTCCGACGGCGGCATCGCGCGGGTGTCGAGGCCGCCGAGCTCGGCGAGGGCCGCGCCGACGCCCGACAGGACCAGGCGGCGCACGCGGCGGTCCCGCGCCGCGAGGATGGCCGCGACGACGGCGCCCATCGAGTAGCCGAGCAGGTCGGCCTCCCCGACGCCGAGGTGGGTCAGGAGCTGGGCGAGGTCGCGGGCCATGCGCTCCTCGCCGTACGCGGCGGTGCCGTGCGGCTTGCCCGAGGCGCCGTGGCCGCGCGCGTCCGGGGCGATCACGTGCCGGCCCGTGCCGACCAGGGCCGCGACCACGCCCGGGGCCTCGAAGTTCGCCGCCGCGTCGACGATGAACCCGTGGTGCAGCACGACGGGCGGGCGCTCGCCGGGGGAGCCCCAGCGGCGGTACGCGATGCTGATCCCATCCGTGGTCCGGAACCGCTCCATGCCGACGGAGATTAATGCAGTACCCGTGCAAATTGAAGCTGGCGGCGAAAAACTTCCAGCGTTAGTTTGGACCGCATGAGCGCGACCCTGTCCCTCGCCGCCGTGCTGGCCGAGTCGGCCCGCAAGTATCCGCAGCACATCGCCGTCGTGGACGGGGAGCAGCGGGTCACGTACGAAACCCTCTGGCGGGAGGCGCTGTCCTGCGCCGCCGCGCTGCGCGATCTCGGCGTGGGCCCGGGCGACCGGGTCGCGCTGCAGATCCCGAACGTGGTGGACTTCCCCCGGGTGTACTTCGGGGCGCTCGCCCTGGGCGCGGTCGTCGTCCCCGTGCACCTGCTGCTGACGGCGCCGGAGGCCGCGTACACGCTGCGGGACAGCGGCGCCCGCCTGCTCGTGTGCCATCCGGGCCTGGCCGCGATGGGCTCGGAGGCGGCCGCGGCGGCCGGCGTCCCCCTCGTCGCGCCCGCGGACCTGCTCGGCGCCGCGCCGCTGCGGTCCTACGTCTCGCGGGCGCCCGAGGACCCGGCCGTCGTGCTCTACACCAGCGGCACCACCGGCGAGCCGAAGGGCGCCGTGCTCACCCACCTCAACCTGGTCATGAACGCGATGGTCAACGTGTTCGACGCCAACGACGCCCGCCCGTCCGACGTGGTACTCGGCTGCCTGCCGCTGTTCCACACCTTCGGGCAGACCGTGGGCATGAACGGCACCTTCCGCCTCGGCGCCACCCTCGTGATGCTGGCCCGCTTCTCCGGCGAGGCGGCGCTGGAGCTCATGGTGCGCGAGAACGTCACCGTCTTCCACGGGGTGCCGACCATGTACGTCGCGCTGCTCGCCGCGGCCGAGGGCCGCTCGGACCTGCCGCAACTGCGCCTGTGCGTCTCCGGCGGGGCGCCGCTGCCGGTCGCCGTGCTCGAGAAGTTCGGCGAGACCTTCTCGACGGGCATCTTCGAGGGGTACGGCCTGTCGGAGACCTCCCCGACCGCGACGACGAACCAGCCGCACTTCGGCACCCGCGCCGGCACCGTGGGCCACCCGATCTGGGGCGTGGAGGTGGAGATCGCCCGCCCCGAGATCGAGGAGCGCGTCGAGCTGCTGCCGGCCGGCTCGCTCGGCGAGATCGTGGTCCGCGGCCACAACGTCTTCGCCGGCTACCTGAACCGCCCCGCCGACACCGCCGCCGCGATCGTGGACGGGTGGTTCCGCACGGGCGATCTCGGCACGAAGGACGAGTCCGGCTTCGTGACCATCGTGGACCGCAAGAAGGACCTCGTGATCCGGGGCGGGTTCAACGTGTACCCGCGCGAGGTCGAGGAGGTCCTGGCCCGGCACCCGGCGGTCATGCAGGCGGCCGTGATCGGCGTGCCGCACGAGGTGCACGGCGAGGAGATCTGCGCGGTCGTCGTCCGGGATCCGGCGGTGCCGGTCACGGCCCCGGAGCTGGTCGACTGGGCGCGGGAACGGCTGGGGCGGCACAAGTATCCGCGCGAGATCCGCTTCGTGGAGACCCTGCCGCTGGGCCCGAGCCACAAGGTCCTCAAGCGTGAGCTCCGGCGCACGTTCGACCTGCTGTAACTTGGGGCGATGGCAAAGGGCAGGGCGAGGGCGATCGCGCTCTACGGCGAGCCGGTGCTGCACGCCCCGTGCGCGCCGGTGACCGACTTCGACCGCGACCTGGCCCGGCTGGTGGCCGACATGGTCGCCTCGATGAAGGCCGCCGACGGGGTGGGCCTGGCGGCGAACCAGATCGGCGTGCCGCTGCGCGTCTTCGTCTACGACTGCCCGGACGCCGGCGGCACCCGCCAGGCCGGGCACGTCGTGAATCCCGTGCTGTCGCCGTTCTCGCGGCGGGAGGCCACGACGAGGGACACCGAGGGCTGCCTGTCGGTGCCGGGCCCGCACACGGAACTGCGGCGCGCGGCGGTGGCGACGGTGACCGGCGTGGACCTGGAGGGCCGCCCGGTGACGGTGACGGGCAGCGGCTACCTGGCGCGCTGCCTGCAACACGAGTGCGACCACCTCGACGGCACCGTGTACGTCGACCTGCTCTCGTCGCGCCGCCGCCGGAAGATCCTGACCGAGGCGGGCCTGGGCCAGCACGCGGGCTGACCGGGCGCGGCGGCCCCCGACTGTCGGGCATCGTGCAGTTCGGTGCGGGCCGAGAACCGATAGATTCACGTCATGGACGACGGCGCGCGGTTCGAGCTCGAGTCCGGGTGGTTGCCGCCCGGTGAGTTCGACCGGCTGACGGCACATGCGGCCCGTGACCTCGATGGCGTGACCGTCACGCGCGACCGGGGCGCGGGGGAGCGCGGCACCGACCCGACGGTGGTCGTGGCGGTGGTCGCCGCGGCGGCGACGCTGCTGCTGCCGTTCGTGAACAAGCTGGCCGAGCGGCTGTTCCGGGCCGAGCCCACCGCGACCCTCACCATCGAGGTCAGCGGGGGCGGTCAGGTCGTCGTCGACGCCGGGCAGCCGGCCGAGGAACGGGCCGGACAGCTCGAGCAGGCCGTCGGGGCGGGACTGACCCGCATCCGCATCGGGCGGTGACCGTGATCGCGGCCGCGCTCGAACGCGTCCGCGACACCGACCCCGCCGACCAAGAGGCCGTGATCGACGTGTGCGTCGAGGTCGTCGGCCTGGCCGGCACGCTGCCGCCGGACGAGGCGCGGCCACTGCTCATCGCCCTGGCCGGCCTCGCGCTGCGGTCGTTCCTCGAGCTGGGCGACGAGCCGCTGGTGGCCGGGCTGGCCCGCAACCTGTGGCGGCTGGGGGCCACCGACCTGAGCGTGCTGCTGCTCGAACGGGCCGAGGCGATCGCCGCCGACGTCGGCGAACCGCTGCCGACGATCCTGGTCAACCTGCGCGGCGACCGGCTGTGGCAGCTCGGCGACCTCGACGGCGCCGAGGTGTGCTTCCAACGCGTGCTGGCCGTGCTGGAGCACGATTCGGCCAGGCGCGCGGCCGTGCTGAGCAACCTCGGCAACGTGTACCAGGACAAGGGTGACCCGGCGCGGGCGAAGTCGTTGTTCGCCGAGTCGCTGCGCCTGGGCGACCCGTCCGGGCGGGCGATCACGCTCGACAACCTCGCCCTGGCCGAGCTCTCGCTGGCCGACCGCGCCGGTCCACTGTGGACAGGGCCGGACGCCGCGTACGTCAACGTCGAGACCGCCGAGCATCTCGACGAGGCCGCCGGGCACTTCCGGCAGGCCCGTGAGCTGTTCGAGGCCGGCCTGCCCGACTCGGCCGACGATCTCGTGCTCTGCCTGCACAACAGCGCGCGGGTCGCCCAGCAGTGGCGCGATCTCGACGGGCTGGACGAGCTCAGCGCCACCGCCGCCGCCCTGGTCGAGCGGCACCAGGTCACCGCCGAGTCGGTGTGGCTGGCCGCCGGGTTGCGGGGCGGCTATCTGCTCGATGCCGGGCGGCCCGGCGAGGCCGTCGAGGCGATGCTGGTCTTCGGCGAGCTGTGGGCCCGGGGGGTACACCACGCGAGCAAGGCCGACAACCTCATGACGCTGCTGCGCGCCGCGGCGATGAGCGGGCACGACGATGTGGCGCAATGGGCGGCGCGGGCCACGGCCGCGACGGACGACCGGCTGGTCGAGGCGCTGCTCGGCGCCGCCTCCGACGCGGAGGCCCGGCACCGGTTCCGCGGCATCGCGCGGCGCACCGAACAGCTGCTCGGTGCGTGCGCGCCCGGCGACTGGCCGGCCGAGCTGGTGGTGAACCGCAAGGGCGTGCTCGCCGAGCGGCAGGGCGCGGCCTGGCTGCGGGCGTTCGACGCGCCCGGCCTGGTCGACGACGTGCGGCGGCTGCGGGCGCGGGCGGCCGCCCTCGACCTCGACGGCACCGGCAGCGACGCGATCCGCGCCGCCCGGCAGCGCCACGACGAGGCGATGCGCGCGCTGGGCGATGCGCAGGCGCGGCTGCACCGGGCCGTCGGCGAGGACTGGCCGCCGTTCGAGCGGCTCACGCTCGACGACGTGCGTGCCGTCCTCGACGCCTCGACCCTGCTGCTGGAGTTCGCGGTCGCCGAGCGGCCCGACGGGACCCGCCACCACCTCGCGCTGTTCATCCGCGCCGAGGGCCCGGTGGAGCACCGTGACCTGGGCCCGGTCGGCGCCGGCGAGCGGCCGCCGCTGTTCACCGCCGACGACCGCCTGCCGGCGCGGATCGTCATCGCCCCGACCGGCACCTGGGGCGTCGTGCCGTTCGCGAGCCTGCCCGGCCCCGGCGGCCGCCCGCTCATCGACGACCACGTCGTGCAGGTCGTGCCCTCGGCGCGCTGGCTCGTGCTCGCCGGCCGGCGCCCGCCGCCCGCACCGGCGAGCCCGCCGCTGGTCCTCGGCGACGCCGACTTCGATCTTGACTTCGACACCGAGTTCTTCCTGACCCGCTCGTTCGAGCGCCTGGTGCACACCGCGGCCGAGGCGTCCGACAGCGCCGCGCGGCTCGGTGTGGAGCCGGTGCTCGGCCGCGACGTGACCCGGCAGCGGCTGCTCGACGCGCACGGCCCGCGCGTGCTGCACATCGCCTCGCACGGCACGTTCGTCGATGCGATCGGGCATGCCTCCGAGCGGATGGAGCCGCGCGCGTACAACATCACCAATGTCGGCGGCACCGCGGTGAGCGGGTCCTCCGACTGGTCGATCGCGAGCCGCCCGCCGCCCGGCGACGCCCGGGAGCGCCACGTGCAGCGCGTCAAGTGGCTCGACGAGATCGGCCCGGCCGATCCGTTGTCGCGGTCGGTGCTGGTGCTGGCCGGGGTCAACGCCTGGCTGGCCGGTGTCGTCACCCCGGACGCCGTCGGCACCGGCCTGCTCACGGCGGGGGAGTTCGCGCTGCTCGACCTCGCCGGCACCGAGCTGGTGGTGCTGTCGGCGTGCGAGAGCGGGGCGGGTGCGGTCGACTATGCCGACGGCAGCCTGATGGGCCTGCGCACGGCGGCACTGCTGGCCGGCGCCCGCTGCTGCGTGTCGAGCCTGTGGACCGTGCGCGACGACGTGGCGGCCGCGCTGGTGGCCGCGTTCTATCGCCATCTCATCGGGACCGGGCCGCTGGGCGGGTCGGTGGGGGAGGCGCTGCGGGCGGCGCAGCTGGAGATCCGGGCGGTGCATGCGGACCCGCGGCACTGGGCCGGGTGGGTGGTCGAGGGCCTGGCCTGAAACACCCCGCGGCGGACCCCGATGCCTGACTACGCAACGTGAGAGGCGTCAAAGCATCACCTGCTTATTCATGAGCGTTGCTGCGCAATATCGCGCACATACGCGCAATCGGACGATCGCCAGCACTCACGATGAGTTCGGACCTTTGCGTAGTTTGTCGCGGTGTGCAAATGGCGAAACTCGCAGCCATCACGCTGGGTAGTAGCCGCTGATCCGGAAGACGGTCGATCGGCAGCACGCCGGGACGCACCTGATACGCGCCTGTGAATGTCACGCGATCGTCATGGACCGGCGAGCGTGGCGCTGCGTACGTTCTCGCTCACTGTTGTGATCCGACCATCGGGGAGGCCGGTCCATGCGCGCTGCGCCATGGCGTCATAGAGGCACATTCATCGCTTTATCTGCATGGCTGAGTGAATGGTGGGGGCGGGCGCTGACGCTCGGGCTCGCACTGGCGCTCGTTGTCACGCTCACCGCGGCGGTCGCCGCGCCGGAGCCCGTCCAGGCCGCGCCGCCGGCCAAGCCCGCGTGCCCGGCCGATCGTCCGGACCGCACCGCGGCCGTGCTGGCGGCGCGCTGGTGCGGCGGCAAGGTCGAGGTCGCCGATGCGCGGTCCGAGACCGAGCGGCTGTGGGCCGAGGCCGACGGATCGATGACCATCGAGCAGCACGCCGGTCCGGTCCGGATGCGCGACGGCAAGGGCGGCTGGAAGCCGGTCGACGCGACGCTGCAGGCCGACGCCGACGGTGGCGTCTCGGCCAAGGCACACCCGCGCGGGCTCAAGCTGGCCGGCCAGTCCGGCGAGGGCGAGCGCGACGTGGTGCGGCTCGGCAACGGCGCCGACGCGGTCGCGCTGCGCTGGGCGGGCCGGCTGCCGAAGCCGGCGCTCGACGGCACCCGCGCCACCTACAGCGACGTGCAGCCCGGTGTCGACCTGGTGATCGAGTCGACCCGCAGCGGGTACGAGCAGTTCTTCGTGGTGAAGACCCAGGAGGCGCTGGCCAAGTCGGGACGGCTGTCCCTGCGCCTGAAGTCCGACGGGCTCAAGGCGGCCTCGGACGGTGCCGGTGGCCTGGTGTTCACCGACCGGTCGGGGGCCGAGGCCGGGCGGATGCCGCAGCCGTCGATGTGGGACGCGGTGATCGGTGAGCGCTCGCTCGATCACCTGCACGTCGGCGAGGTGGGCCTGTCGGCGGCCCAGCGCGGATCGAACATCGACCTCGAGCTGGTGCCCGACGCGGCGTTCCTCGCGCGCAAGGACCTGACCTACCCGGTCACGATCGACCCGTCGGTGACGCTGCTGTTCGACACCTTCGTGCAGACCGGGTACACGGCCGACCAGTCGGGCGGCACCGAGCTGAAGCTCGGGTACTCCGACGACGGCGGGGCGTGGACGGCCCGCTCCTACCTGACCTGGGACACGGCGTTCCTGTCCGGGGCGCGCGTCAACTCGGCGTCGCTGTACCTGTGGGAGCGCCACTCGTGGTCGTGCACGCCCGCGCAGTGGAACGTCTACACCTCGTGGACGCCGTCGTCGGCGACCCGGTGGACCGCGCAGCCGCAGCTCATCGCGCTGCGCGGATCGTCGAGCGAGACCAAGGGCTACAGCGCCTCGTGTGCCGCCGGCTGGGTGTCGGCGAGCATCCCGGGGTTCTTCCAGGATGCGGCCGACAACGCCTGGTCGACGACCGGCATGGGCCTGCTGGCCGCCAGCGAGACCAACCACAACGGCTGGAAGCGGTTCAGCTCGTCGGAGGGCACCAACCCGCCGTACGCCGTGGTCAACTTCAACGCCGTCCCGCAGGTCACCGCCCGCTCGAGCGACCCGTCGACCGAGTGCCTGACCGGCAGCGGCCGGCCGTTCATCAACAAGACCCAGCCGGACCTGCGCGCGCAGGTGACCGACCCCGAGGGATCGCCGGTGTCGGCGACGTTCGAGTGGTGGACGACCGGCGGGTCGATCATCGGCTCGGCCACGGTCGGCCCGCAGGCGTCCGGCTCGACGCTGCAGGCGACGGTCCCGGCCGGCGCGTTCAGCAACGGCGGCACGTACAGCTGGCGCGTGCGGGGCGTCGACGGCGCCACGACCGGTGCCTACACGAGCTTCTGCGAGTTCACGGTCGACACCAGCGAGCCGACCGCCCAGCCGGGCGTGTCCTCGGCGACGTTCCCGGAGAACGGCTGGACCGGCGGCCTCACCGGCTACACGACCAGCACGGTGCCCAACACGCCGTTCGTGAACGGCACCACGGTGCTGACGCTCACCGGTGACGACGCCGTGCAGCAGGTCACGCTGCCGTTCCCGGTCACCTACTACGGCCAGTCGTACTCCTCGGCGTGGATCGACACCAACGGCATGCTGTCGTTCGTCGACCCGCAGGGCCCGCACCCCGACGACGTCGTGCCGATCCCGAACGCGGCCCGGCCGAACGGCACGGTCTACGTGTTCGGCCAGGACCTCATCGTCGACGCCAACGCGAGCATCCGCACGCTGACGAGCGGCACCGCGCCGAACCGCACGTTCCTCGTCGAGTGGAACAACCCCAGCCAGTACGGCAACCAGACCCGGCGGCAGAACGCCGAGGTGCTGTTCACCGAGAACTCCAGCACGATCAAGCTGAACTACTCGGGCCTCGACAACGCCTACGAGCAGGGATCGCAGGCGCTCATCGGCGTGGAGAACGCCGACGGCACGGCCGCCACGCAGTACTCGTACCTGACCCCGAGCCTGAACAACAACACCCAGGTCGTGTTCACGTACAACGCGGGCACCCCGCCGGTGTCGGCCGGCACGGCCGCGAGCTTCACGTTCACGCCGTCCGGGATCACCGACGTGGCCTCGTACCAGTACGGCGTGGACACCAACCCGCCGTCCACCGTGGTCAACGCGGCGGCCCTCGGCGGCAACGCCACCGTGTCGATCACCCCGGACTCCGACGGCCCGCACACGCTGTACGTACGCTCGCAGGACCGGGCCGGCAACCAGTCGCCGATCAAGGCCTACCCGTTCAACGTCGGCTACGGCGGCGTCACCGCGCCGAAGGCCGGTGACGTGAGCGCCGGCAAGACCGCGCTGACCGTCACGGCCGGTCCCACCGTCTCCGGCGTGACCTATCAGTGGCGGCGCGCCGACACCGACGCGTGGCAGACCATCCCGGCCGCCGACGTCACCGTCGCCGCCGGCGGCGGTGCGGTCACCTGGCCGCTGGCCCGGGTCTCCGGTCAGTTCCCGAAGCTGAACTGGAACCTCGACGTCACCGTCAACAGCGCCGAGGCCGGGCCCGACCCGCTCAACGGACCGCTGCAGGTCCGCGCCTCCTTCAACGGCGGCGCGTCGGTGCCGGTCAAGTTCACCTTCGACCGCAACCAGGCCTCGGCCGCCACGCAGGACGTCGGGCCGGGCTCGGTCAACCTGCTGACGGGCAACTACAGCCTCGGCAACACCGACGTCTCGGTCGCGTCGTACGGTTCCGACCTGACCGTGACCCGGACCTTCAACACCCGCCGGGCCACGGCCACCGACAAGGCCGGCATGTTCGGCCCCGGCTGGGTCTCCGGCGTCGCCGTCGACGCGGCCGAGGCCCCGTACACCGACCTCACGGTCACCGGATCGCTGGTGCAGGTGGGGCTGCCCGACGGGGACACGCTCGGGTTCACCGAGACCGCCGTCGACGGCGCGGGCAAGAAGTACGAGGCCGAGAACGGGTTCCAGCAGCTGCGCCTGACCTACACCACGGCGGGTGACAGCTACACGCTGGTCGACATCGACGGCAACTCCGTGCTGTTCACCCGGATCGCCGGCGCCGCCGCCGGGGTCTACAACCCGACCGCGGTGACCACACCCGGTGTGAACCAGACGACGTCGATCAGCTGGCAGAAGGTCACGGTCGGCGGCACCGACGTGGTCCGGCCGACGCGGATGCTGGCGCCCGTGCCCAGCGGGGTCACCTGCACCACGCTGGCGAAGGGCTGCCGGGCGCTGGACTTCACCTATGCCGCCACCACCACGGCCACCGGCACCGGCGCCACGCAGTGGGGCGACTACACCGGCCGGATCACCCAGGTGACGTTCACCGCCTGGGACCCGGACGCCTCGCCGGCGGCGATGCGCACGGTCGCCGTCGCCAAGTACAGCTACGACAGCAACGGACGGCTCCGCGCGGCCTGGGACCCGCGGCTCGACTGGACCGACACCTCGACCATGCCGCCGACCACCCGGCGGGTCGCCACCACCTACGACTACAACGCCGGCGGCATCGTCTCCACCATCACGCCGCCGGCCCAGCAGCCGTGGCAGTTCACCTACACGACCATCCCCGGCGACCCCGGCGACGGACGGCTGGCGCAGGTGAGCCGGTCGGCGCTGAGCGCCGGTACCGCGCGGCAGACCATCGTGTACAAGGTTCCGGTGTCCGGCACCGGAGCGCCGTACAACCTGTCCGCGGCCCAGACCACCCGGTGGGGCCAGGCCGAGCAGCCGGTCGACGTCACCGCGGTCTTCGACCCCGGGCAGGTGCCGGCCGCCGACCAGAGCACCGGCGCCAAGCCGGCCACCTACGACCGGGCCATGGTCACCTATCTGGACCCGAACGGCCGGCCGGTCAACACCGTGATGCCCGGTGGACACACCACCACGACCTGGTACGACAGCTACGGCAACACCGTGCGCGAGCTCACCGCGGACAACCGGGCCCGCGCGCTCGACCGGTCGACGACCGACACGGCCGCGCAGGAGGCGGCGATCGCCGGGACGCTGTCGACGCAGAGCGTCTACTCGGCCGACGGCCGGCGGCTCCTCGAGGTGTACGGCCCGGAGCACGAGGTCGCCCTGCCCAACGGGTCGACGGTGCGCGGCCGGGCCCGCACGGTCAACGCCTACGACCAGGGTGCCCCGTCGACGGGCGCGCCGTTCGATCTCGTGACCACCGAGACGACCTCGGTGTGCTACGGGGCGGGCACCTGCGCCCAGGTCGACCCGAGAACGACCACCACCGGATACGACTGGACGCTGCGCCGCCCGACCATCTCCACGGTCGACCCGGGCGGTCTGGCCCTGAGCAGCCGCACCGCCTATGACGCGAACACCGGGCTGATCACCTCGGAGACGCGGCCGGCGGGCGGCGCGACGACCAACAGCCCGGCCACCCGGACGACCGTCTACTACCGCAGCGGCACCGGGTCCGGCTACACCGAGTGAGTGCGACAGCCGTCCCGAATGGGCCGGCCTGACCTGCCGGGTCCAGCCGGGCGGGCAGGCGGCGAGCGGGCCGGAACTGCCGGTCACGGTCACCACCTACGACATCTACGGCCAGCCGCGGGTCGTCACCGAGAAGACCAGCACCGGCACCAAGCGGACCTCGACCACCACCTATGACGGCGCCGGCCGGACCTCGACGGTCTCGATCACCGGCGCGGCCGGCACGGGCCAGGCGCTGCCGACCACCCGCACCGTGTACGACAGCGCCGGCGGCCAGGCGATCCGCACGGAGTCGCTCGACGCCGGCAACACCGTCACGGCCACGATCGTGCGGGCGTACGACACGCTCGGCCGGATCACCTCGTACACCGACGCCGACAACACCCAGTCGACGACGGCCTACGACGTGTACTCCCGCATCTCCTCGTCCAGCGACGGGCAGGCCACCCGCGCCTACACCTTCGACGGCGGCACCGAGCGGCGCGGCCTGCCCACCCAGGTCACCGACGGCCAGGCCGGCAACCTGACCGCCGCCTACGACCCCGACGGCCGGCCGGTGACCGAGACCTGGCCCAACGGGGTCGTCGTGACCAGGACGTACCGCGAGGACGGGGCCGTCTCGGGCATCGCGTACAACCAGCCCGGCTGCGGCCAGAGCAACTGCACGCTGTTCACCGAGACGATCCGGTCGTCGGTGCACGGCGAGACCCGCGACCGCACGTCGTCGCTGTCGGCGCAGCGGTTCACGTACGACAACGGCGGCCGGATCACGACCGCGAACGACATCATCGACGGCTCCTGCACGACGCGGGTCAGCGGATACAACACCGCGTCCGACCGCACCACGCTCACCAGCTACGGACCCGCCGCCGGCGGCGCGTGCCAGACCAGCACGGCGCTCACGACGACGACCTGGACGTACGACACCGCGAGCCGGGTCAACACCGGCGGCTACACGTACGACGTGCTCGGCCGCACCTCGGCCGTGCCCGGCGCGGACACCCTGACCGCGGGGGCCGGCAGCACGTCGCTGACGTACCACGTCAACGACATGGTGCGCACCCAGACGCAGGACACCAGGACCATGACCTACACGCTCGACGTGGTGGCCAACCGGTTCCGCGGCTGGACCGACAGCGACGGGGCCAGCACGCTCACCCGCACCAGCCACTACGCGGGTGACGGCGACAGCCCGTCGTGGCTGGTGACCGGGGCGAACGAGGTCACTCGCCCGATCGCCGGTGCCGGTGGGGTCGCGGCGATCTACACCACCACGGCCGGACTGAGCTGGCAGATCACCAACCTGCACGGCGACTTCGTCGCGGGGATGGCGTCGAGCGGCTTCGGCCTGGTCTACACGGGCGACTTCACCGAGAGCGGCCGCCCGCACAACCCGGCCACCCAGCAGCGAGGATACGGCTGGCACGGTGCCGACCAGCGGTGGTCGGACACCCCCGGCGGCATGACGCTGATGGGTGCCCGGCTCTACGCGCCGGCCACCGGCAGGTTCCTCAGCGTCGACCCGGTGTACGGCGGCAACGCCAACGCCTACGACTACTGCTCCGGCGACGCGATCAACTGCGCGGACACCAGCGGCCTGTTCGGCAACTACAGCATGAGCTGCCGGCGGACCTCCCAGCGGCGCATCAGCGGCGTGTGGGTCAGCGGCGTCGACATCGGGCTGCGGTGCGACATCGGCCACGGCTGGGCGGTCTGGGGCGGCTTCGCCCTGGCCGTGCTCGGCGCCGCGATCGGTGCGGCGATCGGCAACGTCCCGGGCGCGATCATCGGGGCTGTGCTCGGCGGTGTCGCCAGCGCCTGGTACTGGGCCAACTGCACCAGGAGCGCCGGCGTCTACGTCACGACGACCGTGCACCTGCGCTGGACGAACGCGTTCGGCCAGCGCTGGTGGAACACGTGGGGCTGGCCGAGCCCGGCCCGCGCCCGCTGCCGCTAGCGCGGCACCGGCCCTAGATTCGACACACCACCGAAGTACACGACGGCACACTGGAGCAGCGATGCGGGTTGTAGAGGGTTTGTTGTACCTGGCGTTGGCGAGCGTCGGCGCCGCGCTGCTCGGCAACGCCGTGGTGTCGGCCGGGTTGTTGCGCCGGCCGACGACGCAGCGGATGTGGGGCACGCTCGGCGCGCTGCCGAGGGCCCGGTTCGTGGCGTACTTCGGAGGGCTCGGCCTCGCGTGGTTCATCGCCGTCTGGCTGGTGTGGTTCTGGCGGGACGAGCCGTACGCGGTGCCGGTCGCCGGTGCTCTCGCCGTGATCGCGCTCGTGCTCGTCGCCGGCTGGGTCGTCGCGGTCCGGCGCGACCGGAGGACCCGCTGACGGAGTGATCGGCGGGCCGGAGGCGGTGTGTGACCGCCTCCGGCCCACGCCGGGTCACCCGCTCGGCGACGCCAGGTGGGTTACGTTGGGGTCATGGTGACCCTGGACGAGGTGGCGGCGCTGGCCATGCGCCTGCCCGAGGTGGTTGAGGGTGTGCGGTACGGCAACCGCAGCTGGGGCGTCGGCGGCAAGGTGTTCGCGTGGGAGCGGCCGTTCAGCAAGGCCGACATCAAGCGGTTCGGCCGCGAGGAGCCGCCGGCCGGGCCGATCGTCGCGATCAGTGTCGGCGATCTCGGGGAGAAGGAGGCCGTGCTCGCCGAGGGCCGGCCGGGGTTCTTCACGATTCCGCATTTCGACGGGTACTCGGCGGTGCTGGTCGCGTTGCCGGCGGTACAGCTGCCGCATGTTGAGGAGTCGCTTGTGGACGGTTGGCTCTCGTGCGCGCCGCGCGGGCTCGTCGAGGACTACCTGGCCGGGCACTGACGGTCCGGGAAAAGCGTTTCCGCACGCGCCGGGCGGGTAGCGGGACGGGTATGGCGGACATCGATTCCCGGGCCGGTCGTCAGTACGCGCGCAAGGCGCCCGATGAGCGGCCGCTGCGGGGGTACGCCGCGGTGCTCGGGGTCTTCGCGGCGGCCGCCGGTGCCGTGGCCGGCGCGGCCCGGCTCACCGGGCGGGAGCTGCCCGAGCGGCCCGCGGCCTCTGACATCGCCCTGCTCGCCGTGGCCACGCACAAGCTCTCACGGCTCATCACCAAGGACGCGATCACCAGCCCGATCCGGGCGCCGTTCACCGCGTTCGAGGAGCCCGCGGGGGAGGCGGAGCTCAACGAGAGCCCGCGCGGGCACGGGGCCCGGCACGCCGTCGGGGAGCTGCTGACGTGCCCGTTCTGCACCGGGGTCTGGGTGGCCGGGGGACTGGCGGCGGGGCTCGTGTTCGCGCCGCGGCTGACCCGGTTCGGGATGAGCGTGGCCGCCGCCGTCGCCGGGTCGGACTTCCTGCACCTGGCGTACGACGCGGCCAAGCGGAAGGTCGCTTGACAGATCTATTCATTCGATGAATAGTCTCGTGCGTGACCGCGTCGTACGTGCTGCTCGGCCTGCTCGGTGCGGGGCCGCGCCACGGCTACGACCTGAAGCACGCGTATGACCGCACGCTGCCCAAGGCCAAGCCGCTCGGCTTCGGCCAGGTGTACGCGACCCTCGGCCGGCTCGAGCGCGACGGGCTCGTCACCCAGGCCGGGCAGGACCGCGCCGGCGGGCCCGACCGGACCGCGTTCGCCATCACGGGCGCCGGCCGGGCCGAGCTCGAGCGCTGGGTCGCCACCGTCGAGCCGCCCGCCCCGCACATCGGGGCCGCGCTGCTGACGAAGGTGATGGTCGCGCTCCTGTGGCCGGACACCGGGCGGGCCGTCGCCTATCTCTCCGCCCAGCGCAAGGCCCACGCCGACCGCCTGCGCGAGCTCACCGCGGCGAAGGCCGCGCCGGGGGCCGGGCTCGGGGACGTCATCGCGGCCGACTACGCCATCGCCCACCTCGACGCCGACCTGGACTGGCTGCGCACCACGCTGGCCCGGGTCGCCGACCTGTCCCGGGGAGTACCGACATGACCGACATCCTGCGGGCCCGGGCGGTGGTGCGCTCCTACGGGGCGACGCCCGCCCTGCGCGGCGTCACGCTCGACGTCGCCGAGGGCGAGATCCTCGCCGTGACCGGGTCCAGCGGGTGCGGGAAGTCGACGCTGCTGCACTGCCTCGCCGGGATCATGCGGCCGGACTCGGGCGAGGTGACGTACCGCGGCAACCGCATCGACACGATGAGCGAGTCGGCCCGGTCGCGCCTGCGGCGCACCGAGTTCGGGGTGCTGTTCCAGTTCGGCCAGCTCGTCGCCGACCTGACCGCGGCCCAGAACGTCGCCCTGCCGCTGCTGCTCGCGGGGGCCGGGCGGCGGGAGGCGCGCACCGCGGCGCTGGGCTGGCTGGAGCGGGTCGGGGTCGCCGACGTCGCCGACAGCCGGCCGGGGGAGATGTCCGGCGGGCAGCAGCAGCGGTGCGCGATGGCCCGGGCACTGGTGACCGGGCCGCGGGTGGTCTTCGCCGACGAGCCCACCGGGGCGCTCGACACGCTCACCGGGGAGCAGGTGCTCGGCCAGCTCGTGCGGGTCGCGCACGAGCAGCACACCACCGTCGTGCTCGTCACCCACGAGGCCCGCGTCGCCGGCTATGCGGACCGCGAGATCGTGCTCCGCGACGGTGAGGTCGACGCCACCGGTCTGGGGATCGCGGTACCGACCGGCAGGCACGGGCGATGAGGGCGGGCACCCTGCTGCGGCTGGGTCTGGCGGGCTCGCGGGCCGACGCCGTGCGAGTGCTGCTCACCGCGCTGAGCTCCGCCCTGGCCACCCTCGCCGTGCTCACCGCAGCCAACGTCGTGGCCATCGGGCGCTTCTCGTTCGGCGGCACCGGCTCGGACGAGTGGGCGGAGCAGTACAGCAACGCGCTGTTGAAGGAGCCCGGCCTGCGCCCCGGCACCACGCTCACCCTGCTGCTCATGACCATCCCCGTGTTCGCCCTCGCGGGGCAGTGCAGCCGGCTCGGCGCGCCCGAGCGCGACCGGCGCCTCGCCGCGTTCCGGATGGCCGGCGCCACGCCCGCGCAGACCGTCGCGATCTCCAGCGCCGAGACCGGGTTCGCCGCGCTCGTCGGCTCCGTCTCCGGGCTCGGGATCTTCGCGGCCGGGCATCGCCTGCTGGACCGGCCCGGGCCCGACGGGCTGCTGCCGCTGCCGACCGACGTCTGGCCGGCCGCGTGGTTCCTGGCCGTGGCCGTCGCTGGGATTCCGGTGCTGGCGGCGCTGGCCGCCGCGATCGTCATGCGGCGGGTGACGGTGAGCCCGTTCGGGGTCGTGCGCCGGGTCCGCCGCACGCGGGGGCCGCGGCCGTGGGCGGGCGTCTTCATCCTGCTCGGCGCCGGCATGCTGGTCCTGGTGGCGTCGATGCCGAAGCTGCACTGGCACCCGCCCGGCTGGCTCGTCGCGATGCTGCTGCTCACGGGCGTCGCCTCGGCGGGGCTCGGGGTCGTCCTCGGCACCGGGTGGCTGACCTGGTCGGTCGGTCGCGTGCTGGCCCGCTTCGCCCGGCGGCCTTCGACGGTACTGGCCTCGGCCCGGCTGGTCGCGGATCCGTGGAGCGGCAGCCGTACCCTCGCGGTCCTGCTGATCTGCGTGCTCTTCGGCGCCGGCGCGGCCGGGATCCGGGCCCAGTTCACGGCCATCGGCGAGGCGCGGCGCGCCTACCACGCGCTCACCAGCCCGGGCGACCCGCGGCTGCAGCAGGACGCGCAGGACCCCTTCTACCTGCGCACCATGGACCTGGTCGACCTCGCGGTCTACGTCGCCATCGGGCTCACCGCGGCCGCCATGCTTGTGATCGTGGCTGAGGGGATCGTGTCGCGGCGGCGCGAGTATGCCGGGCTCGTCGCGGCCGGCGTGCCCCGCGGCACCCTCGGCCGCGCGATCCTCTGGCAGGGCCTGCTGCCCGCGATCCCGGCCGTGCTCCTCGCGCTCGTCGTCGGCGTCGGGCTGGCGCGCACGCTCGGCACCGAGGCGCGCTACGGCGGCTTCGAGTCGGCGCAGTGCCTCGCGCCCGACGAGGAGGCGTGCCGCACCGGCGACCCGCGGACGCACCCGGAGCAGTGGCGCGTCGAGCGCGATCCGGAGGTCGTGCGGGCGGTGGACGTACCGTGGCGGGAGCTCGCGCGGGACGGCGGGGTGGCGCTGCTGGCGGTCCTGGCCACGACCGGCGCCGGCCTGATCTTCCTGCGCCGCAGCACCGACCTGTCGGAGCTGCGCACCACATAGGGTCCGGTGATGCGACGGCGCCACGTCACCGTCGCCTGTTCGCATCCGTACACCTTCGCGACCTTCTGGAGCCGCCTGACCGGCTGGCCGTCTCGGCGATCGACGAGCCCGGCGACGACGAGGTGCTCGTCGAGGCCCCGCCGCCGGTCCCGGGCCTGCTGTTCGTCCGCGTCGCCGAGCCGCGGGCCGGGAAGAACCGCGTCCACCTCGACTGGGTGCCGCTCGAGCGTACCCGCGACGAGGAGGTCGAGCGGGCGCTGGCGCTCGGCGCCACCGTGCACGAGGACCACCGCGGGCCCGAGGACCGCGGCTGGGTGACGATGCGCGATCCGGAGGGCAACGAGTTCTGCGTCGAGCGGGGTTGACAGACGTGCGAGAGTGACGACAGCGACGAGAGAGCGCTCTCTCGCAAGATCGATTCGGGAGTCACCGCCATGACGTCTCGCCTGCGCCTGCTCTGGGGCGCCCTCGTGCTCGTGCTCGCCGCCGCCCTCGCCTGGGTGCTCGTCCCGCCGGCCCAGGCCGCGGAGGTCGTGCTCTCGCAGAACAAGCCCGTCACCGCCTCCTCGCAGGAGAGCGCCGGCACCCCGGCCGCCGCCGCCGTCGACGGCAACACCGGCACCCGCTGGTCCAGCGCGTTCGCCGCCGGCCAGTGGTTCCAGGTCGACCTCGGCGCGGCCGCGTCCGTCAGCCGCATCGACATCACGTGGGAGAACGCGTACGCGAAGGCGTTCACGATCCAGTTCTCGTCCGACGGCAGCGCGTACACCCAGGCCTACTCGACCACGACGGGCCCCGGCGGCAAGCAGAGCATCGCGGCCGCCGGCACCGCGCGGTACGTGCGCATCAACCTGACCACGCGGGCGCTGGCGGCCTACGGCTACTCGTTCTGGGAGTTCCAGGTCTTCGGTACCGCGACCGGCAACCCCGGCACCACGCGCGCGATCAACGGCCTGTCCCTGGTCAACGACGTGTCCCGCAAGCCGATCCTCGGCCTGAGCCCGCTGGTCGACAACGCGGTCGTGGACCTGACCCGCCTGGCCAACCGCAACCTCAGCCTGCGCGCCGACCTCGCCGCCGGGGTGAGCCCGGGCAGCGTCACGTTCACCATGACCGGCGCCAAGGGCAGCAGCTACACCCGTACCGAGTCGCAGGCGCCCTACTTCCTGTGCAACGACTACGTCGACTGCCCGCTGCTGTCCACGCCGGACACGTACACCCTGACCGTGCAGGCGCTGTCGTCGTCGGGCGCGGCCCTCGGCTCCGCGTACACGATCCACTTCACGGTGACGTCGACGGCCACGGCCCCGGCCGCGCTGGACGTGCTGTTCGTGGGCAACAGCCTGCTCGGCACCGCGACCGGGGCCTCCGGTGAGGACACCCCCGCCCTGGTCAAGCACCTGGCGTCGGCGGCCGGGCGCACGGTGAACGTCACCGAGGTCATCCACTTCGGCAACACCCTGCAGCAGACCTGGGACGGCGGCGAGGTCGCGACCGCCCTGAGCGGGGCGAAGCAATACGACTACATCGTGCTGCAGGAGTACTCCACGCTGGTCGCGACGAACCCCGCCCAGGCGACGAACACGCTGCTCAACACCTACGCGCCCACGTTCGCGCGCTCGCTCAAGCCGGGCGGGCGGATCGTGCTGTTCAAGAACTGGGCGCTGGTCGACCCGGCCCCGTTCGCGACCCGGGCGGCGGAGACGGCGGCGATCGACACGAACTACGCGGCCCTGTCGGCGTCGCTGGGCACCCCGAACCTGGTCGCCCCGATCAGCGACGAGTTCGAGACGATCATCGCGGCCAACGGCACGTCGTACCTCATCGTCGCCGACGGCAAGCACCCCAACGACACCGCGATCTACCTGGACGCCGCGACCCTCTACGGCATCCTGTTCCGCGAGTCGCCGCGCACGCTGTCCAACCAGTACCTGACGGCGGCGGTGGCGACGAACATGCGCAACGTCGCCGCGGCGGCGATCGGCTACTGACTCCGTCCGTTCCGCCGAGGCGTTCTGCTTGCCGGGCTGCAACTATCTTGACCGTGCGTGCTGCTGGTTTCGCCACGGTCCTGGTCGCGATCCTGCTCTCGGGGGCGTGCGGCTCCTCCGGCTCGTCCGAGCCCCAGGGCGCGCCGCCGCCCCCGACCACGGTCCCGGCCGGGCCGCCGCCCACCACGGCGGCGGGAGGGCCGGGGGCCGCGTCCGCGGCCGGCGTGGGCGAGCAGGTGCTCAAGACGGTCACGGTGAGCGAGCCGAATCCGTACGGCAACTTCGAGTACGGCGACAACTCGCCCGACTACCAGCCCGGCAACGCCGGCAACGGGGTCCGGTTCAAGTACTGGGACTGCCAGAAGGCGCCCGCGGACGTGTTCAACAACGTCGTCTTCCGCATCGAGGTCGGCACGAACGGCGACAACGGCTACCTCGACGGGCACGACCAGAGCGACCGCAACCCGGTCGAGGGGACCACGCCCACCGGCCAGGGGCTCATCCACATCTGGGGCACCGGGCCGGAGGGCAGGAACCACTACCCGATCGACGTCGTCAGCGAGGGCCGCTGCAAGTTCCAGCTCGACTTCGTGACGCAGGGCGCCGGCGGGGCGAACGCGCGGCAGCCGATCTGGAAGCAGGACGGCCACGGCAACGACAACCTCGACACGCCGGCGCTGAAGACCCCGTGGCAGCTCGCGTGGACATTCACCTGCCCGACGCCGCAGCGCTTCGAGATCGCCGACGACAAGCTCGGCGGCCGTGACATCGTGTCGAAGTCCGGCACCGGCGAGAGCGGCGTCTTCGAGCAGGGCGGCAGCGCCGGTGCGCGCACGCTCATGGTCGTCACGCCGGACGCGTGCACCTGGAGCCTGGCGATCTACCAGTAGCTTGCGCGCCACCGGTGGCCGCGGCTACCGGTGGCGCAGCGTGTCCGACGGCAGCTGGCCGTAGACCTCGTGGTAGTGGGCGGTGAACCGGCTGTGGCTGGCGAACCCCCAGCGGGCCGCGACCGCCCCGACGGTCGTCGTGGCCGGGTCCGCGTCGAGCAGGTCGCGGTGGGCGTGCTCGAGGCGGACCCGCCGCAGGTAGGCGCCCGGCGTGGTGTCCAGGTGGCGGCGGAACGCGAGCTGCAGCGTGCGGATCGTGACGTGCGCGGCCGAGGCCACGTCGGCCGGGCTGATGTCGCGGTGCGCGTTGGCGTCGATGAACGCGACGGCGCGGCGCAGCGTGACCGGGTGGGCATCGCGGCGGTCCTCGATCGTCGGCTCGTGGCTGACGTTGCTCGGGAAGGTGGCCAGCGCGGTCGCGAGCAGCAGCCGGGCGGCGTTGCCGGCCAGCAGCGGCTCCAGCGCGGCCGGGGTGTCGGCGACGTTGTCGCGCACGAAGTCGAAGGCGGTGCTCCACAGCCGCGCGGTCTGGGCCGAGAGCGGGTGGTAGCCGGTGAACCGGAACGGCTCCGCGCCGCGGCCCCGGTCGGTGTCGGCGACCTGGGCCAGCAGCGCCGGGTCGATGACCGCGAACTCCAGGTCCACGTCGATGTTGATCGACTGGTAGGGTGCGTTCGGGTGGGCGAGCATGAAGATGTCGCCGGGCTCGTTGTCGCACTGCTCGGCGCCGCGGCGGTAGGAGAAGGAGCCCCCGAGCACGCGTCCCATCGTCACCCGGCGGAACGGGTCGGCGTCGACCTGGAAGTGCATCGTGAACGTGTTGTGGTGCAGCTCGATCGGCCCCACCACGTGCCGGGCCACCCGCGCCCGGCGCCGCTCGCCGGTGCAGCTGAAGCGCATCGGGCCGTAGATCGACACGAGCATCTGGTGCGCGGCCTCGGCATCCGTCGTCTCGAACAGCGTCGCCACGTCTATACCCGCAGGGTCCGGCTGGGCGGCTGGCCGTAGACGGCCCGGTACTCAGCGGCGAAGCGGCCCGGGTTGGCGAAGCCCCAGCGCCGTGCGGTCTCGCGCACCGTGACGCCGTCGCCGGGCCCGGCCGCCCGCAGCTCGCGGTGGACGCGCTCGAGGCGGACGCGGCGCAGATATTCCATCGGCGTGATCCCGAGGTGCCGCCGGAACGCGACCTGCAGCCCCCGCGCGCCGACCCCGGCCGCGGCGGCGACCTCGGCGACGGTGAGCGGGCGCTCCGGGTTCTCCTCCATGAACGCCTTCGCGCGGCGGACCACGGCCGGGGCCACGCGGCCGTCGGCGGGGGCGCGCGCGGCGGTCATCGTCGTGTTCGGGAACACACTGAGCATCGTGACCGCGCCGAGGCGCCGCAGGTGCTCGGCGAGCAGCGGCGGGAGATCCAGGCCCGGCGTGGTGAGCTGGCGGGACAGGTAGGCGGCGGTGCCGGCCCAATATCGCCGCATCGCCTCCGACACCGGTAACGCCCCCTCGAATCGCAGGTCGGCCGCGGGCAGCCCGGTCTCGGCCTCGGCCAGGTCCGCCGCATACGGCAGCGGGAGGCTCACCGCGCCCATCGCCGAGCGTCCGTACTCACCGACGAACGGATGGCTCACCGGGAACAGCATGCCGTCCTCGGGGCCCAGCTGGATATCCCGTCCCCGGACACGGACCGTGATTTCACCACTTTCGACGATGCCCGCCAGGAGGTACCCGACCGGCTCCGACGCCGCCGAATACCCCACGCCGCCGAGCCGCACCCGCAGCCCTCCGAGCTCGCCGTCCTCGCGCGAGCGCATCGACAGGTCGACCTCGGCCGGATCCGTGAACGTGATCCGGGCGCGATGCGTGACGATGTGGTTCAGCGCATCCGCGATCACGTCCCGGTCCCGGGTGCGGATCTCCACCAGACCAGACTGACCTGCGGTCGACTTCACGAACCACCTCCAGTTTCCGGCACGTTACCCGCTCAGTGACGTTCCTGTCCGGATAACGCACCTTCGCTTTTGAGCTAACCACACGGTGATCGTTCGCTTTGCGCGGTAGTGACCACCCTTTGCTCACCGTCACGCTGGGCACACTCGCAGTGGGCGCCGCGGCCCTCACCGGCGCGGCATGCGTCCGCGTAGTCATGCCCGGGCCCCGCCGGCGTGGCCCGCACCGGGCGTCCGCCGCCGGCCGGCGCACCGGCGCCCACGACGCCGGTGTCCTGCACGAGCGCACGACGAGACGGGAGCGACGATGGCCACGGGCGACGACCGAGCCGGCTGGATCACCACGCGGAACCGCCCGGAGTCGCGCACCGTCCTCGTCGTGGCCGGCGGACGCCTCGAGCGCCTGAACCGCCCCCGGCTGGCCGCGGTCCTGCGCGCCGCCATCACGAGCGGCCCCGACGCCGTCGAGGTCGACATCGACCGGGCCACCCTGATCGACCCGGCCATCCTGCGCGCCCTGCTCGACGCCCGCGACCTGGCCGCCGAACACGGCTGCGGCTTCCGGGTCCTGGACCCGACCGGCCTGCCCGCCAGGATCCTGGAGGCGACGGGCACCCGCGCGGCGCTGTGCGACCCGTCCCCGTACCCGTCCCCATCGCGCCTGCGCCGCTGAGACGGACATGAAGGCGACCGCCGCGCGCGAGAGCCCGCCGTGGTGTCGCGACCGGTTCGGGCGATGGCGTTTCGCGCGACGGCCGCTTGAATGGGACGGTGAACGCCCCGCCGCCCCGCTCGCTCATCTTCCTGTTCGCCGTCGCCGGCGGTGCCGCGGTCGGCAACCTGTACTGGGCGCAGCCCCTGCTCGACCTCATCGCCGAGGACCTGCACGCCTCCAAGGCCGCCGCCGGCTGGCTCATCACCGCGACCCAGCTCGGCTACGCCGCGGGCATCCTGCTGATCGTCCCGCTCGGCGACGTGCTGAACCGCCGCCGCCTGATCCCGATCATGCTCCTGTGCTCGGCCGCCGCCCTCGGCCTGTGCGCGATCGCCCCGTCGATCGGCTCGCTGCTGCCGGCCATCACCGCGCTGGGCGTGACCACGGTGGCCGGCCAGATCCTGGCCCCCCTCGCCGGCGACCTGGCCCCCGAGGAGCAGCGCGGCCGGGTGGTCGGCACCGTCGCGTCGGGCATCCTGACCGGCATCCTGGCCTCGCGCACCATCAGCGGGCTCCTCGCGGGCGTGGCGGGCTGGCGGGCCGTCTACGCCGCCGCCGCGCTGGTGATGGTCGTCCTGGCCGTGGTCCTGGGGCGGGCCATCCCGGCGCTGCCGCCGAAGGACCGCCTGCGCTACCCGGCCCTCATCGCCTCGATCGCCACGATCGCCCTGCGCGAGCGGGCGGTCCGCTGGACGCTGGTCCTGGCGGCGACGGGCTTCGCCGCCTTCACCCTGTTCTGGACCGCCCTGACGTTCCTGCTCAGCGGGCCGCCGTTCGGCTACCCGGCGCCGGTCATCGGCCTCTTCGGCCTGGCCGGCCTGGCCGGCGCCGTGGCCGCCCAGCGCGCCGGCCGCCTGCACGACCGCGGCTGGTCCCTCCCGGCAACCGGCGCCGCCTGGGCCGCGATCCTCCTGTCGTTCGCCGTCGCCGCCTTCGCCCGGCACTCGGTCGTCCTGGTGATCCTGGCGATCGTCATCCTGGACGTCGCCATGCAGACCCAGGCCATCCTGAACCAGTCCCGCGTCTTCGCCGTCTCCCACCAGGCCCGCAGCCGCCTGAACACCGCGTATGTCACGGGCATCTTCGCCGGCGGCGCCCTGGGCTCGGCCGCGGCGGCCCTGTTGTGGTCGGCGGGCGGCTGGACGGCGATCACGACCGCCGGCCTGGTCCTGAGCGCCTTCGCCCTGCTGGTCTGGGCGCTGGGCCGGCGCGGCCCACTGATCCCCGCCGGTCCGGCCCCCGCCGCCGACGAGGCCGCGGTGCCCCGATAGCCGGTGACCGCGACGATCACGCCGCTGAGAAGACCCCGAAGGATTGCCCGCGCCTGACTGCCGCACCCGGGCCCAGAGCAGCACGGCAGCCTCGCCGGCTGCGGGCCTGGCGCTAACGCTGTTCAGTGAGGTGCGGCCGTGGATGGTCAAGGGTCTCGTCGTAACGCGCCGCGTCCAGCGGCGGGTCCGGCTGCTGCCGGCAGGTGTGGGCGGAACTCGTCGCCGGGCTGCGCCCATTGCCGGTGCGCGACCCGACCGGGAGTGTCCTGCGCCAGGCCCGCCAGCGCCTCGGGGTGGCTCGGATGCGGGCCTTGTTCGACCTGCTGCGCGGTCCGGCCGCGACCAGCGCGGCGCACGTGTGGTGGCGGGGCCTGCCTCGGCCGCTGCCACGACGGCTCGTGGCTCCCCCGGATCGGCACCCCTGCCGTCCGCGTCGTCGACGCCCAGATCGGTATCGCCACGACCCACGGCCGCAACACCGGCAATCCGGCTGGTCACCCCCCTGCTCGACGTCCGCCGCTACCCCGGCCGGTGACCGCCTCGAACTGAAATCCACGATCCTCGGCGGCCGTGTCTTGCGCGCCCGCACGCCTGACGGCATCGACCAGGAGATCCACGCCCTGCTCGTCCTCGATGCCCGGCATCGGGGTCAGGACCGCAGACCGCATCCTGCTCGAGGTCGGTGACGGCACCGGCTTCCCGACCTCCGGGCACCTGGCCGCCTACGCCGGGCTGGCGCCGGTCACCCGCCGTTGCGGCACCAGCATCCGCGGCGAGCACCCACCCAAGGGCGGCAACAAACAGCTCAAACGCGCGTTCTTCCTGTCCGCGTTCGCGGCCCTGTCCGACCCGGCCAGCCGGGCCTACCACGACCGCAAACGCAGCGAAGGCAAGCAACACAACGCCGCCCTCATCTGCCTCGCCCGACGCCGCATCGACGTCCTGCACGCCATGCTCCGCAACCAGATGCCCTACCAGCACAAACCAGTAGAAAAGCTCGCCGTCGCCGCTTGACAAAAACCATAGGGACACCCCGCTACCTTGTTCAGGTCCCCGATGGGACGCTCGGTCGCCTGGTCCGGTATGACTTCCTGCCCCTGTCGTTTGGATGATCCGGGGGGTGTTGTCGCCGGGCTGGGCGGCGCCGACGGACCGCTGATGGGGACACGACCACCCGGGAGTGTTGGGTAGGTCTCTTCGTAACGTGGCTGCCGGCAGTCGACGCCAGACGGGCGGCCAGGCTGAGGCTCGGTGCGGGGAGGCGATGTGCACGGCGACTACCAGGTGTTCCTCGGGCTCGACGTCGGCAAGGACGGCCATCACGCCGTGGCGCTGACCCGGGACGGCAAGCGGCTGCACGACGCGGCGCTGGTCAATACCGAGGCGAAGCTGCGGCAGGTGTTCGACCGGCTCACCCGCCACGGCCGGGTCTTGGTGGTGGTTGATCAGCCGGCCTCGATCGGTGCGCTGCCGGTCGCGGTCGCCCGTTCCTGCGGCCACCAGGTCGCGTACTTGCCGGGCCTGGCGATGCGCCGCATCGCGGACCTGCACCCCGGCGCGGCGAAGACCGACGCCCGGGACGCCTACGTCATCGCCGACGCCGCTCGCACGATGCCGCACACGCTGCGCCGCGTCGACTTCGGCGAGGAGGCCCTGGCCGAGCTGGAGGTCCTGGTCGGCTTCGATGACGACCTTGCCGGCGAAGCCACCCGGATCAGCAACCGCATCCGTGGGCTGCTGACCCAGATCCACCTCGCACTCGAGCGGGGTCCTCGGGCCGAAAGTCCAGCACAAAGCTGTTCTGGAACTCCTGTCGCGGTGCGGCGGCCCGGCCGGTCTGCGCAAGGCTGGCCGATCGAAACTCGCCGAGATCGTCCGTCCGCACGCGCCTCGCATGGGTGAACGACTGGTCGAACAGATCGTCGCCGCCCTGGGCGAGCAGACGGTGACCGTCCCGGGCACCGCGGCGGCAGAGAAGATTCTGCCGAAACTCGCCGAGAGCCTGCGCGAGGTGCTGCGCCAGCGTGACGAACTGGCCCGTGACGTCGAGGGGATGCTTGATGCACACCCTCTTGCCGAGGTCCTGACCTAATGCCCGGCATCGGGTCAGGACCGCAGCCCGCATCCTGCTCGAAGTCGGCGACGGCACCGCATTCCCAACACCCGGCCACCTGGCCGCCTACGCCGGGCTGGCGCCGGTCACCCGCCGTTCCGGCAGCAGCATCCGCGGTGAACACCCACCTAAAGGCGGCAACAAGCAGCTGAAACGCGCGTTCTTCCTCGCCGCGTTCGCCACCCCCGCCCACCCGCCCTCACGCGCCTACTACGACCGCAAACGAGCCGCCGGCAAACGTCACAACGCCGCCCTCATCTGCCTCGCCCGCCGACGAGTCGACGTCCTGTTCGCCATGCTCCGAGACAAGGTGCCCTACCAACCCCGCCCAGCTGCCGCTTGACGAAACCCATAGGGACACCCCCCGGCCGGCCGGGCTTGTCGGGAGGGTTGCAGGGGCGGGCAGAAGCGCTTGTCTGCCAGATCAATGAAGACCCGGAAGGCCGGATCGGTGAAGACTCGGAAGAACTGCCAGCGCTCGGCTGCCGCGCCGCGCCTGCGCGCGACCCGCTGATCCCCGCCGGTCCGGCCCCGCCGCCGACGAGACCCCGATGGCCCCGGTGACCGCGAACGATCACGCGGCCGGCCGGGCCGGGCTCGTCAGGAGGGCTGCACGGTCAGGCAGAAGGGCTTGCCCGCCGGATCGGTGAAGACCCGGAAGAACCGGCCCGCGCCCGGCTGCCGCACCGCGCCCAGCGCCAGCACCGCCGCCTCCCCGGTGTCGAGGTCGTCCACCTCGATGTCGAGGTGGACTTGCTGCGGGTGGGCCGGGTCCGGCCACCGGGGCGCGCTGTAGCCGGCGACCTGCTGGAACATGATCGGCTGGGCGCCGTCCTCGCCGATCATCGCGACCCCGTCCGCCTCGTAGGTCAGCGGCTTGCCGAGCACGTCGGAGTAGAAGCGGGCCAGCCGGTTGGCGTCGGGGCAGTCCAGCATCACGCCCATCAGGGCCACGCCGGTTACGTCCGCGGACAGGCACAGGTCGAAGGGGTGCCCGGCCGGGTCGGCCAGGGTGTGCCAGCCCTCGTTGCGCTGCCGGAGCGTCGCGCCCAGCGACACCGCGCGGGCCGAGCCGGCCTCGAGGTCGGGCACGCGCAGGTCGAGGTGGGCCTGCTGGGGCTGCGACTGGCCGGGCCACTGCGGCGCGCGGTGGTCGGGGGCCAGCTGGAAGGCGACCTGCCAGCCGTCGGGCGTGCCCAGCGTGATCCAGTCGTCCTCGACGCTGACCTCGGACCAGCCCGCCAGCGCCCGGTAGAACGCGGACAGCCCGGTGATGTCGGCCGCGTCGAGCACGACCATCTCCAGCTTGCCGATCATCTTGCCCCCACTCTGCGAAGTCACCGACATTGTGCCCGGGGGGTACGACAAAAAATCGGCGAGCGCGGCATCGCGGCGCCGGAGCTGGGGAAACTGAACTGCATGGCCCGTGACACCACCACCGACCAGCAGTACGAGCTCTCGGCCCTCGACGAGCTCATGGCCGAGCCCGTCGAGGCACCCGGCGACCCGCAGACGCCCGGACCGTCGGCGCCGAGCGTGAGCCTGGCCGTGCCGCCGCAGTGCCCGACGCGCACCAGGCTGTACCGCGACGGCGAGCTGCTCGACGAGGGCTTCCCGGCCGAGCAGCTCTCCGACCGCCTGGCCGCCGACGAGCGGGCCGTGGTGTGGCTGGACCTGTACGACCCGGACCAGCGGGACCTGCAGATCGTCGTCGACGAGTTCGGCCTGCACCCCCTCGCCGTCGAGGACGCCATCACCTCACACCAGCGCGCGAAGGTGGACCGCTACCGCAGTCATCTGTTCGCCAACATGTACGCCGTGAGCGTCGACGACACCGCGGTCACGCTCACCGCCGGCGAGATCGGCGTGTTCATCACGCCGCGGGCGCTGGTCACGGTGCGCAAGGACGACTTCGACATCGACACGCTCATCGCGCGCTGGGATCTCAACGCCGACCTCGTGGACGCCGGCAACCAGGTCAGCGCGCTGGTGTACGGCCTGATCGACGTCGTCGTCGACGGGCACTACCACGCCGTGGAGCAGCTCGACGACGCCGTCGACGAGCTGCAGACGCACCTGTTCCAGGCCCAGACCGACGTGGACGTGCGCCGCCGCGCCTACGAGCTCGGCGCCAGCCTGGCCGCGCTGCGGCGCGTCGTGGCCCCGATGCAGGAGGTGGTGAGCCGGCTCTCCCGCGCCGACAGCCACCTGCGCGACGAGGTCCTGACGCCGTACTACCAGGACGTCTACGACCACGCCCTGCGCACGGTGGAGTCCGTCGACGCCGCCCGCGACCGGGTCGACCGGATCGCCGACACCCAGCTCAACGAGCAGGCGGCCGAGCTCAACGAGATCACCAAGCGGCTGGCCGCCTGGGCCGCGATCATCGCCGTGCCGACCGCCGTGACCGGCTTCTACGGCCAGAACGTCCCCTACCCGGGCTTCGGCAAGATGGGCGGCTTCGTGGCCAGCTGCGCGATCATGCTCTCGCTGGGCTCGCTGCTGTACTGGTACCTGCGCCGCAACCGCTGGTTGTAACGGCCTGGGATGATCGCCGCCATGGACGATGTGGCACGGCTGCTGGACCGGTTCCGGACCGCCCCCGAAGACATCTACCTGGAGGACCATCTCGGCGATCCGCGCCTGTACCCGTTCCTCGCCGAGCTGGCCGCCGACGGGTCCGCCTACGACCTGGCGCGCATCGAGGCGATGAAGGTGCTGCGGCTCTGGCCGCCCGCCGATCGCGGCGCCGCCGGCCGGGCGCTCGTGGTGGCGCTGCGCGACGAGGACGAGCTGGTGCGGCAGTACGCGGCCATGGCGCTCGGCTCCTACACGGCCGACGCGCACGTGGCGGCGGCGCTGACCGCGGCGGCCCGCGACGACGAGGACGAGGACGTCCGGGGCAACGCGCGGGCCGCCCTGCGGGAGAACCCCACGGTTTGCGGCCCTTGACCCCCTCCTGGATCATGGAGGCCGGAAACGGCTGATGGGAGCGGGTGTGGGCTGGCTGATCGGGGCGATCGTGCTCGTGGTCGCCGGGTTCGCCGCCGCGTACGTCCCGCGGCTGCGCACCACCGCCCGGCGGCGCGCGGCCGCCTGGGCCGACGCCCGGGCCGCGATCGCCGTCGCCGGGGTGAGCCGGGACGCCGCCCGCGAGCGGGTCGCCGCGGCCGAGGAGCTGCTGGGCCGGGCCGAGTCCATCGCCGCCGGGCGGGGCGGGGCCGGTGCCGCCCGGGAGGCCGCCCGGTGTGCGCGAGCCGCCGACCGGCTCTGGCAGGACACCGGCCGTGCTTGAGGCGATCCGGGACCGCGTCCGCCGGCACTCGGGCGTCGTGCGCTGGACCCTGCTGGGCATCGCCGCGCTCAGCGTCACCGGGTTCCTCGTCGCGCAGCGGCAGAGCGCCGACGTCACCTACGGCCAGTCGCCGCCCACCGCCACGATCGCCGAGGGCTCGGCCGGCGAGCTCTCCGACGCCACCCTGCCCTCCGTCGAGGACATGCGAGCCCGGGTCGACGCCGACCCCGTGGTCCGGCTGCCGGGGTCGATCGCCACCTGGGACGAGCAGGCCGTGCGCGCCGCGATGGGGGCCAAGGAGGTGCGCATCATCGTCGCGCCGCCCGGGCTCAGCAAGGACCAGCAGAAGCAGGTGCGCGAGGTCGACAACGCCACCATCCGGGTCATGGGGACCGAGGTCACCGGCGGGCTGTACCAGTCCAGCAGCAGCCTGCTCACCGAGTGGCGGGCCCAGTTCGCCCGCAACGACGTCACGGCCCAGCTCATCGGGCTGATCAACGGGCTGAACAAGACCGAGGTCGCGGCCCCGCCCGCCGACGGGCTGTGGCGCGAGCCGACCGCCGCCGAGCTGGGCACGGTCACGGATGCCCTGCGCGCCGGCGGGCAGTACACCGACCCCGCCGCCGGCCTGCCCGCGGTCTCGCCGAAGCGGCTCACCGAGGCGTTCGGCACCGCCGACGCGCTCGTCGTCGCGCTGCCCGCCCAGCCCCGCGACACGCCCGCCCCCGACTACGGCCCGGCCCTGGCGAGGGCGTTCCCGGACAAGCCGCTGGTGCTCATGGTCGGCGACTGGATCGAGTACCACGGCCCGCACGAGGCCGAGTTCGCCGACATCGCCGCGGCCGGGTTCTACGCCCGCTTCGACGAGCGGCTCAGCACCTACGCCTACCCGGCCGAGAACGTCCTCGGGGCCTACCTGGGCTGGGTCGCCGACGTGCGCTACTCGGGCCTGTTCGACCGGCCGCTGCCGTACCGCCCCGCCGACCCCCTCCGCGTGGCGCTGCCGGTGCTGCCGTGGCTCTTCGCGGCCTGCGTCGTGGGCTTCCTGCTGCTGTCGGCGGCGAGCGCCGGCCCGGCCCGCGGCCGCGCCACCGCCCCCGGCCTGCCCGCCCGGCTGGCCGCGCTGAGCTCGCTCGCCGTCGAGGTCTCCGGCCTCACCGGCGCCGCGACCGACCCGGACCTGACCCGCGCCATCACGCGGCTCGGCGCCGCCCGCGCGGCCATCGGCGACGGGCTGCCCGACGCGCAGATCCGCGGCCTGCTCGACGACGCCGAGCGGGACCTGGACCGGGTCGGCCGCGCGGTGGGCGTGCGCGGCTACCGCCCGGCCGACTACCTGCGCGGGCCGCTCGCGTGAGGGCGGCCGTGCGGCGCTGGATCGCCACCCCGTTCGGGCTGGCCGTGCTCGCCTGTCTCGCGCTCGCGGGCTGGGCCGCGTGGAGCGGCGGCGCCCTCGACGGGCCGATCGCCCGGCAGGTGCGGACCCAGTCGGTCTACGCGGAGCCGGGCACCGGCCTCGACGTCGCCGCGGCCGAGCGGGTGATCGGCAACCGGCGCCTCGTCGTCATCCTGCTGCGCCCGGGCGCGGACCTGCGCGACGCGTGCCACGCGGTGCAGCACGCCGCCGACGGCACGCTCGTGCTCGTGATCAGCCGCAAGACCGACGGCTACGACCGGTACGGCTGCTCGCGGCTGCCCGGCAGCGGCGACGAGCACTTCGGCGACGCGTTCGTGGCCGAGTCGGTCATCGGCGAGGGCATCGGCCCGTTCGCCGACCGGCCCCTGGACGCGGTCAAGGTGATCGCGGTCAACTACGACAAGCTGGCCAAGGCCGACGTGGTGCCGGCCGACGCGCGGACCATCAGCCCGTCGCTGCCGCGCTACCTCGTGGCGGCGGCCGCCGTCGGGTCGGTGCTGGCCGGGTCGGCGGTGCTGTACTTCGGGGCCCGCCGTGCCGGCCGCCTCGCCGCCGCCCGCCGGGAGCGCCGCGAGCGGGCGACGGACGGCCGGACGGTGCTCAGCGCCGCGATGGCGGCGGTGGCCCAGCAGATCGTCGATCTCGACGGCGCGCCCAAGCAGACCAAGACCGCCCGCAAGCGCTTCCGCGCGGCCGCGGCCGACTACAGCGAGCTCCTCGAGGACATCGCCGCCGCCGACCGCCGCGGCGACGAGGACTTCACGCGCCTCACCGAGCGCGCCGAAGGCATCGGCGGGCGTCTCAAGACGCTGGCGTAGCCCCGCTGCCCGCCGCGGGCCCGGACGGCTGGGCTACAGTAGGCGGACGGCGGTGGGGCCCGCCGACTCCGGCACGATCCGGGGTGAACCGCGACGACGCCAACGGTCCCTGCCAGTGGAGCTGTGTCATGCCCTGGTGGGGAAGGAGCATCGTGACCGAGATCGACCCCGATGTCGATGTCCACATTCGCGCGCAGCGCCTCGAGCTGCGGCCGAGTCCGTGGCCGGTGCTGGGCGCGATCTCGGCCGGCGGGGTGTGCGGCGCCCTCGCGCGGTTCGGCCTGGCCCAGGCCTGGCCGCACGCCCGCGGCGGCTTCCCGTGGTCGACGCTGGTCGTCAACGTCACCGGGTGCCTGCTGATCGGCGCGCTGATGGTCATCGTCAACGAGGTGGCCACCGAGCGGCGCCTGCTCCGGCCGTTCGCCGGTGTCGGGGTGCTCGGGGGGTACACCACCTTCTCCACCTATGCCGTGGAGATCCACCAGACCGCCGCGGCCGGCTCGCCCTGGGCGGCGCTGGCGTACCTGGCCGTGACCGTCGTCGGCGCGCTCCTCGCGGTGTGGACCGGCAGCACGGCCACCCATGCGCTCGTGCGGCGCCTCGGGAGGAACCCATGACCGTCCTGCTGGTCGCGCTCGGCGCCGCGATCGGGGCGCCGATGCGCTATCTCACCGACCGTTTCGTGCAGTCCAGGCACGACTCGGTGTTCCCGTGGGGCACGCTTACCGTCAACGTCTTCGGGTCGATGCTGCTCGGCCTGCTCGCCGGCCTGCCCGCGAACGCAACCGTCACGGCGGTGCTGGGCACCGGCTTCTGCGGCGCGCTCACGACGTATTCGACGTTCAGCTACGAGACGCTGCGCCTGGCCCAGAACGGCGCCCGCTTCTACGCGGCGATGAACGTGCTCGCCTCGGTCGTGGCCGGCCTGGGCGCGGCCGCCGTCGGCCTGCTGCTCGCCCAGGCGTTCAGCTGAGCTCGCGCCGCATGACGTATTCGACGACCGAGGGGTCCGGCGGGTAGGGCTGCGACTCGCCGGTCGGGCGGAACCCGTGCCGCTCGTAGAGCCGCCGGGCGGCCGCGTTCTCGCCGACGACCCAGAGGTCCACGGCCTGGAGATCCTGCTCGCCGGCCCACCGCAGCGCCTCGGCCACCAGCAGGTCCCCGATCCCTGACCCCCGCCACGCCGGGTGCACCCACATGCTGAACAGCTCGCCCGCGCCGTCGCGGTCCTCGGGCACCCAGACGCCCACGATCCCGGCGCCGCCATCGGACTCGCGGGCCACGGCCTTGAGCCCCCTCGCCGGCTCCAGCCCCGCGCGCCAGCGGTCCTCGTCGAAGGCCTGCTCCCGCTCCAGCGTCGAGGCGAACGCCCGCGGCGAGTCGGCGAGCGCGGCAAGGCGGATATCGCGCCACAATCGCCAATCTTCGGGCCCAAGTCGTCGCACATCCACGCGCTCATCCTCGCAGCGCGGGCAACCTGGTTTTTGCTGTGTGCCACATGGTACTGTGTGGCGCATGGTAAGCGCGGACGTCTACGAGAAGCTCGAACAGGAGCTGCGCCGGGGTGTCGTCGTGCTCGCCGTGCTCTCCCAGCTCCGCTCGCTGCGATACGGCTACGAGCTGCGGCAGGCCCTCGTCGAGCGGGGGCTGCCGATCGAGGAGGGCACGCTCTACCCGCTCCTGCGCCGGCTCGAGGCCCAGGGCGTGCTGAGCAGCGAGTGGCAGACCGCGGAGGGCAAGCCGCGGCGGTATTACCGGCTCAGCGCCGAGGGACTGCGGCTCTACGAGCGGCTGACGTCCACCTGGCGCGGGCTCAATCAGGCGATGGAACCACTGCTGGAGAGCGGAGCGGCGCCATGAACACCGAGGACCTGATCGCACGCTATGTGGCCGACGTCGTCGTGCTCCTGCCGCGCCGGCAGCGCCACGACGTCGCCCTGGAACTGCGTGCCCTGCTGAGCGAGGAGGCGCTCGACGCGGACGATGTGCCGGAGCTGCTGCGGCGCTTCGGTCACCCGGCGGAGGTGGCGGCCCGATACGGCACGCCGGCCGCGCTGATCGACCCGGCGGACACCCGCCGCTTCCTGACGCTGGCCGCGGGCGGCACGGTCATCATCCAGTTCGGCGCGTTCCTGGGCGAGCTCATCGAGCCGGTGCGCGACCTCCGCGCCGCGTCGGACGCCGCCTGGCCGGTCGTCTTCGCGTGGCTGGGCCTGCTCTTCGCGGGCTTCGCGGCCGCGGCCTGGCTGCGTCGGCGCCGCCCGGCGCGCTGGCGCCCGCGCCCGCTGCCGACCGACCGCGTGAACCGCCCGGCCCGCATCCTCACCGTGGCCCTCGCCGTCCTCGGCACCGCGATCCTGCTGGACCCGCCGGCGGCCCTGCGGCTGGTCACGGGTGGGCGCGCGGCCCCGGCGGCCTACGACGCGCTCGCCTATGACGGGGCGTTCGTGCGGTACCGCGGCCCGATCGTCCTGGTCCTGCTGGTCCTCGCCATCGCGACGCAGGCGGTGCTCGCGGTGCTGGGCCGCTGGCGTTCCGGGCTGTGGACCGTGGACCTGGTCCACAGCCTGGTGCTGTGCGCGGTGATGACGTGGGTGATCGGCGCGGGGCCGGTCTTCGCCACCGGCCCGGCGGACGAGACGGCGAAGTCCCTCGGCGCGCTCCTCATCCTGGTGACGCTGATCGACGTGGCGGTGCGGATTCGCCGCCGGAGCGTGGCCCAAGCCCTGAACACCCGCGCCTGAACCCCGGCGCCTGAACCCTCTCGACCGAGCCCCGCGTGTCAACCGGCGTTGACGGCTCGGCGCCTGTCAACTACGGTTGACGCATGGGGATTCGGGGTGTCAACTACGACGTGGGGACGGTCACCGGGCCGTTCCACTCGCGGCCCGCGTTCGACGACGGGGAGGCTCGGCGCGATCTGACGGTCATCCGCGACGAGCTGCACTGCGACGCGGTCCGCGTGTCCGGGACCGATCGGGAGCGGCTGCTCGCGGCGACCGGGATCGCGCTCGAGCTCGGGCTCGAGGTCTGGCTCTCGCCGCACCTGCACGACGCCGGCGCCGCCGAGACCCTCGCCAACGCGCGGGAGCTGGCGGCGGCGGCGCAGCGGCTCGGGCCGGAGCGGATCGTCCTGCTCGCCGGGTGCGAGCTCACCCTGTTCATGCGCGGCATCCTCAAGGGCGACACGCTCGCCGAACGCCTCCGGCCGGGGCGGATGGCGCGCATGCGGCTGCTCGGGTCGCACAACAGACCGCTCAACGCGTTCCTCGCCGAGCTTTCGGGCGCGGTGCGCGCGGTGTTTCAAGGACGGGTGTCGTACGCCTCCGCGCCCATCGAACGCGTCGACTGGACGCCGTTCGACCTCGTGTGCGTCGACACCTACCGGGGCCGGCGCAACCGCGACGACTTCGGCGAGCGGTTCCGGCGGCATCTCGCGCACGGCAAGCCGGTCGTCGCGACCGAGGTGGGCTGCTGCGCGTACCGCGGCGCCGAGCAGAAGGGCGGGATGGCCTGGGCGATCGTCGACCGCGACGACCGCGACCGGCTCGCCGGGGACTTCGTGCGCGACGAGGAGCTGCAGGCCGCCGAGGTCATGGACCTGCTGCGCATCCTCGACGCGGAGGGCGCCGCGGGCGCGTTCGTGTTCACGTTCGCCGCGCCCGCACTGCCGCACCGCCAGGACCCCGCGCGCGACCTCGACATGGCCTCGTACGCCATCGTCCGCTCCTACGACGACGGGCACTGGGAGCCCAAGCGCCTCTTCCACGCCCTGGCCGCGCGCAACGCCCCGGCGTGAGCCGATGCTCGCGTTCGCCGTGGCCTGTGCGCGCTCAGCCGGCCGGCTGCAGGGCCGGGTCGACCATGCCGTCGGGGTTCCAGGTGGCGTCCTCGTCGCCGGCCCCCGCGGCGGCCAGGAACGCGGTCTCGACCGGGCGCAGGTGCTCGATCAGGGCCGGGAGCCGGTACCGGTCGGTGAAGCGCGCCCCGTCGGGGCCGGTGAGCAGGACGGCGATGGGCTCGTCGCCGCCGAGGGGCAGGTCGGGGTACACGTTGCCGCCCCAGTACATGACCGCCGACTCGGCCTCGGCGCGCCTCCCGGCCGCGGCGAGCAGGAGCAGCTCGGACTGGGCGACGCCGGGGCTGTAGTAGTAGTCGTACAGGTACAGCTCCAGCACCCCGTCGCGGTGGCGGGCCAGGGCGAAACCAGCGGCGCCGCGCACGGCCAGGCGCTCGCGGGCGGTCTCGGACGCGTACGCCGGCGTCCACTCGTCCCAGATCGCGCCGGGGTTGTCGATGGCCTCGACGCCCGGCGCGGCCTCGTCCAGCCAGGTCTCGAACGCCTCGCGTGACATCGGCATCCGGGCCGCCAGCATGTAGGAACGTCCGCTCACCCGGCGATCGTAGCCGGGCCCCGGCCCGTCGGGCTCGTCGTCCACAGTGGACCGGACCGCGGCGCCCGCCCGCCCCCTTCGCGCCGCCCGGCCGCCGCCGCCGGCGGCATCATCCCGCCGAGAACCGGAGCTGCGGTCAGGCCGGCGGCCCGCGTAGGCTAAATTCGGTCGGTGAGCACTTCCGAGGCCCCCGTACGCACCCGTATCGCCCCGTCGCCGACCGGCGACCCGCACGTCGGGACCGCGTATGCCGCCCTGTTCAACCTGGCGTTCGCGCGTAAGCACGGCGGTGAGTTCATCCTCCGCATCGAGGACACCGACCGCACGCGCTACGTGGAGGGCAGCGAGCAGCAGGTCTTCGACACCCTGCACTGGCTCGGCTTCAGCTGGGACCAGGGGCCGGACGTGGGCGGGCCCGCGGAGCCCTACCGGCAGTCCGAGCGGCTGCCCGTCTACCGTGAGGTCGCCGAGCGCCTGCTCGCCGACGGGCACGCCTACCAGTGCTGGTGCTCGTCCGAGCGGCTCACCCAGATGCGCACCCGCCAGCAGCAGCTGAAGATCCCCACCGGCTACGACCGGATGTGCTACGGCAAGACCCGCGAGGAGCGCGCCGAGCTGCCCGGGTTCACCGATGTGCCGGTGATCCGGATGCTCGTGCCCGCCGACGCCAAGATCTCGTTCACGGACCTGATCCGCGGCAAGATCACCCCGCCGGAGCCGGACGACCAGGTCATCCTGAAGGCGGACGGGTTCCCGACCTACCACCTCGCCGTCGTCGTGGACGACAACGCGATGGGCGTCACGCACGTCATCCGCGGCGAGGAGTGGATCAGCTCGACCGCCAAGCACATCCTGCTCTACGGCTGGCTCGGCTGGACCGCGCCGACCTACGCGCACATGCCGCTGCTGCGCAACGCCGACCGCTCGAAGATCAGCAAGCGCAAGAACCCGGCCGCGCGGCTCAAGTGGTTCCAGGAGGAGGGGTACCTCCCCGAGGCCCTCGTCAACTTCCTCGCGCTCATGGGCTACTCGATGCCCGACGGCCAGGAGATCTTCACGTTCGACGAGATGGTGGCGTCGTTCGACTTCGCCCGCGTCAACCCCGTCGGCCCGGTCTTCGACATCGACAAGCTGAACTGGCTCAACGGCCACTACCTGCGCACCCTGGACGACGAGGCGTTCCTGCGCGCGGCCGAGCCGTTCCTGCCCGAGGGCCTGACCGCGCAGGACGTGCGCTCGCTCGTGGTGCCGCTGCGGGAGCGCACCAAGAAGCTCGCCGAGATCCCCGAGCAGCTCGACTGGCTCGCCGCCGCCACCGTGACGGTCCAGCCCGCCGACCTGGCCAAGCACGGCCTGCCCGCGGCCGACGCGCGCGCGATCCTCGAGGCGTTCGCGAAGAACCTCGAGCAGCTCGACCCGTTCGGCAAGGAGCAGATCACCGCCACCCTCGACCGGGTCGTCGCCGAGGCCGGCACCAACCGCCGCCGCTCGTTCATGACCGCCCGGCTGGCCCTGGTCGGCAAGCCGGTCTCGCCGCCGCTGGACGACACCATGGTCGCCCTCGGCGCCGAGCGCACCGCCGCCCGCCTGCGCGAGGCCGCCGCCGCGATCGAGGGCTGAACGGGCCGGTTCCCGATTGGGACGATCGGACGTGGGTAACCCCGAGGTCACCCCCGTCCGATTCGTCCCAAGGGAGCCAGCGTGGCGCTGCGTCGGTGCGTCTCGGTTGCGAAGACGGAGTTCGCCGAGCGGTACTGGGACCGCACCCCGCTGCTCTCGCCCTCCCTCGGCAACTACCGGGACCTGCTCACCGTCGACGGCGTCGACGACCTCCTCGGCGCCCGGGCGCTGCGGACCCCCTTCGTGCGCATGGCCAAGGACGGGCGCGTCATCCCGGCCGCCCGCTACACCGGCGGCGGCGGGGCCGGGGCCGAGATCGGCGACCAGGTGCACGACGAGAAGGTCCTCGCGCTGCTCGCCGACGGGGCCACCCTCGTGCTGCAGGGCCTGCACCGCATGTGGCCGCCGCTCGTGGCGTTCGCGGCCACCCTGCGCCAGGAGCTCGGCACGCCCGTGCAGATCAACGCGTACCTCACCCCGCCGTCGAGCCGCGGCTTCGACCCGCACTACGACACCCACGGCGTGTTCGTCCTGCAGGTCAGCGGGTGCAAGCGGTGGCGCGTCCACCCGCCCGTGCTGGAGGCGCCGGTGCCGCGGCAGCCGTGGGGCGGCGCGGCCGACGAGGTCGCCGCGACCGCCGGCACCGATCCCGCGATCGACACGGTGCTGCGGGCCGGCGACGCGCTCTACCTGCCCCGAGGCTGGGTGCACGCGGCCACGACCGAGGGCGAGTGGTCGCTGCACCTCACGATCGGGCTGCACGCGCCGACCCGGCTCACCGTCCTCGACGCGCTTGCCCGGCTGGCCGTGTCCGAGCCGACGCTGCGCGCCGGGCTGCCGTTGGGCCTCGACCCCGCCGACGGCGACTCGGTCGCGCCCGCGCTCGCCGACACGGTCGCGGCCCTGCACGCCTGGCTCGACACCGTCACGCCCGAAGACCTCGCGTCCCAGCTGCGCGGGCCGGCGTGGACGTCGGGCCGCCCCGCCCCGCTGCGGGCCGTCGCCCAGGCCGCCGCGCTGCCCGGCATCGGCCCCGACGATCACGTCGCGGCCCGGCCCGGGCTGCCGTTCCGTCTCGAGGAGCCCACGGGCGGGCGGGTCGCCGTACACCTGCCGGACCGCACCCTGGCGATGCCCGACGCCTGCGCCGCGGCCCTGCGCACCGCCTTCGACGGCCGCCCGCACCGCATCGGCGACCTGCCCGGCCTCGACGACGCCGACCGGCTCGTCCTGGCCCGGCGCCTGCTGCGCGAGGCGGCCCTGGTCCTGACGTAGATCGCTGTCCTGACGTAGATCGCGGGTCCTGACGGAGATCACAGCGCCCGGCCTCACCTGCGTCGCCGAGGGGGCCGAGGACGCCGCGCAGGCCGATCGGCTCCGGGCCCCGCGCTGCGGGCAGGCCCAGGGTCACCTGTTCGCCCGGCCCCGGCCGGCGCTGCCCCGTTCCCGCCCGAGCGTCTGAGCGTCTGAGCGTCTGAGGACCGTATCCTGGGCCGCATGAAGGCGCACGCCGCCACCGCCGCCGACCTGGCCCCGGGCGATCATGTGTGCTGGCGGTTCGGCGACGACGACAGCCATCGCGAGGCGCTGACCGGCTTCATCGACGGCGGGCGGCGGGACAACTACAAGATCGTGCACTACCGGGCCGACCTCGATGAGCCCGATGTGCCCGGGTTCGGCCGGTTCGTCTCCACGCCCGTCGACGTCACGCGCCCGTTCGACGCCGACGCGTGGATCGCGATGCTGGGCGAGGTGGTCGAGCAGGCCCGGGCCGAGGGCTTCGCCGGCGTGCGGTTCGCGGGCGAGATGGCCTGGTCGCGCGGCCACCTGGCGGACGAGCGGCTGATCGCCTACGAGCGGCAGATCAACGCCTTCTACGCGCACTCGGGGGCGATCGGGTTGTGCCTGTACGACACCCGCCGCTTCGAGCCCGGCGTGCTCGCCGAGATCGGGCGCGTGCACCCCGACACGGCCACCGCGGACGGCGACGGCGACGCGCCCCTGGCCCGGCTGGCCGTCACCGGGGCGCCGCTCGGCGTGCGGCTCACCGGCGAGTTCGACGCGTCCAACGGTGGCTGCCTCGAGCCCGTGCTCGCGGACCTCGTCCCGCACGCCGACGGCCATCCGCTCGTCGTCGACGTGGCCGCCCTGCGCTTCGCGGACCTGACCGCAGTGACCGCCCTGCTGCGGGCCGCGCGGACGGTCCCCGGTGGCCTGCGGATCCTCGGTGCCGAGCCGACCCTCGAGCGGATCGTGCGCCTGTGCGGGCCGGCCCCGGTGGTGTTCGCATGACCGGCTCCGTCTTCACGCACACGGCGCTGCTGTACGCCACCGCGGCCGAGTACCTCGACGCGACCGTCACCTACGTGCGGGCGGCCCGCGAGGAGGACCGGCCGGTGCTCGTGGCCGTGCCCGGGGCCGACCTCGAGCGCATCCGGGCCGGCGTGGGCGGCGACGACGACGGCGTGACGTGGTGGGACGCCGAGGCCACCTCGCGCAACCCGGGCCGGATCATCCCGGCGCTGCTCGACTACTGCGCCCGGCACGCCGGGCGCCGCCCGGCGCTGCTCGGCCAGCCGATGTGGGTGGGGCGCACCGGCGCCGAGCGCGCCGCCGTCGCCGTGCACGAGGCCCTGGTCAACCGCGCCCTCGTGGGGGTGGACGCGACGGCGTTGTGCCCGTACGACACCGTGGGGCTGCACTCCTCCGACGTGGACGTGGCCCGGCGCGCCCACCCGAGCCTGGCCGGGATCGCGGGCCTCGCGGCGAGCGCCGACTACGCCCCGGACTCGGCCCTCGCCGAGCGCAACGCGCCGCTGGTCGCCCCGTCGGCGGCCACGGCGATGCCGTACGCCGCGATCGGCGCCCTGCGGCGGCTGCGCCGCGCGGTGGGGGAGCGGGCCGTGGCCGTGGGCCTGTCCGAGGACCGCGCGGCCGACCTCGAGTTCGTCGTCACCGAGCTGGCCACGAACACGCTGCGGCACAGCGGCGGCAGCGGGGTGCTGCACCTGTGGGCCGACGGCGACGCGCTGGTGTGCCAGGTCAGCGACGGCGGGTTCCTGCGCGACCCCCTGACCGGGCGCATCCCCGTCGAGCCGACCGCCGAGCACGGGCGGGGCCTGCTGCTGACGCACCAGATGTGTGACCTGGTGGAGGTGTTCACCGGCCCCGCCGGCACCGTGATCAGGGTTCGCATGGGTCGTTGATTTTTTAGCGGTACATCTAGATACTTCGATGCATGCTTCGACGTCTCGGTCGGGTGGCTGCCACCGCGCTGCTCGCCATCGCCACCACCGGCACGGTCCTGGCCGTGTCCGCGTCCCCCGCCCTCGCGGACGGCTGCTACACCTGGAGCGGCACCCTGGCCCAGGGCTCCTCCGGTGAGGCGGTCCGCCAGCTGCAGATCCGGGTCGCCGGCTACCCCGGCTCCGGCGGCGTGCTGGCCCTCGACGGGCAGTTCGGCCCCGGGACCAAGGCCGCCGTGCAGCGCTTCCAGAGCGCGTACGGCCTCGCCGCCGACGGCATCGCCGGCCCGCAGACGTTCGCCAAGATCTACGCGCTGCAGGACGACGACTGCACGCCGGTGAACTTCTCCTACGGCGAGCTCAACAGCTGCAACAGCACCTGGACCGGCGGCGCCGTCTCCGCCGCCACGGCCAAGGCGAACGCCCTCGTCACCATGTGGAAGCTGCAGGCGCTGCGGCACGCGCTCGGCGACGTGCCGATCACGGTCACGAGCGGGTTCCGCAGCACCTCGTGCAACAGCGCGGTCGGCGGCGCCGCGGGCAGCCGCCACCTCTACGGCGACGCCGCCGACCTGGTCTCGGGCTCCCGGACGCTGTGCCAGCTCGCCCAGGAGGCCCGCAACCACGGCTTCGCCGGCATCCTCGGCCCCGGCTACCCCGACCACAACGACCACACGCACGTCGACGGCCGCCCGTCGCGCTTCTGGTCGGCCCCGAACTGCGGCGTGGCGAGCCTGACCGGCGGCCTCGACCCGCTCGGCGACGACTGAGCCGTCAGACCCAGGTGGGCGTGCGCCCGCCGGCGTACCGCGCGCCGAAGCCGCCCGTGGGGAGGACCTCGCCGATCGTCTCGAGGTCCTCCGGGCTCAGCGTCAGGTCCGCGGCGGCCACGTTCTCCTCGACCCGGGCGACGCTGCGGGTGCCCGGGATCGGCACGACCTGCTCGCCCCGGGTCAGCAGCCAGGCCAGGGCCAGCTGGGAGAGCGTCGCGCCCTTGGCCTTCGCCAGCTCCCCGAGGCGCTCGGCGGCCGCGAGGTTGCGCTCGTAGTTGCCGGGCTGCCAGCGCGGGTCGGTCCGGCGCATGTCGGTCGGGTCGTACTCGTCCGCCGGCTTCGCGGTGCCGGTGAGGAACCCGCGGCCGAGCGGGGAGTAGGCCACGAAGCCGATGCCGAGCTCGTCCAGGGTCGCGAACAGCTCCTCGGCGTCGCGCTCGAAGAGGGAGTACTCCGTCTGCAGCACCGACACCGGCTGCACCGCGTGCGCTCGGCGGATCGTCTGCGCACCGGCCTCGCTCAGCCCGAAGTACTGCACCTTGCCCGCGTCGATGAGCTCCTTCACCGTGCCGGCCACGTCCTCGATCGGCACGGCCGGGTCGACCCGGTGCTGGTACAGCACGTCGATCCGGTCCACGCCGAGGTTGCGCAGGCTGTTGTCGACGACCTCGCGGATGTGGCCGGGCCGGCTGTCGAACCCGAAGTCGCGGGTGAATCCGAACTTGGTCGCGATGACGATCTCGTCGCGGAAGTCCTTGACCGCGCGGCCGACGGTCTTCTCGTTCTCGCCCCAGCCGTAGAGCTCGGCGGTGTCGAAGAACGTGACCCCGAGCTCGTGGGCGCGCCGGATGGTGGCGATGCCCTCCTGCTCGTCCCCGGGGCCGTAGGCGAGGTGGATGCCCATCGCGCCGTAGCCGATCTCGGAGACGGTGAGACCCTGCCGCCCGAGTGTGCGCTGTCGCATGTTCCGTACCCCTCTGCAGTCCGTGCTGTTGCTGTCAGCCTACGACGAATTTGTCAGGGGCTGACAAGTTTGGCGGCGGGTTACCCTGATCACGTGGGATTGCGGGAACAGACCCGGGAGGCGGTGCGCGCGGCGATCGCCGAGCGCGCCCTCCAGCTGTTCGACGAGCGCGGCTTCGACGCGACGAGCGTGGAGGACGTGGCCGCCGCGGCCGGCATCTCGGGGCGCAGCTTCCACCGGTACTTCCCGGCCAAGGAGGACGCCGTCATCGGCGACGCGACGGCGGCCGGGCACCTGGTCGCCGAGACCCTCGCGGCCCGGCCGGCGGGGGAGTCCCCGTGGCGGGCGATGCGGGCGGCCCTGGAGCCGATCGCCGCGCTGTCCGACGCGAACGCCGAGCGCACGCTGCGGGTGATGCGGGTGGTGAACGGCTCCGCCTCGCTGCGCGCCCGGCACCTGGAGAAGCACCTGCTGTGGTCGCGCATCCTGACCCCGATCATGCGCGAGCGCCTCGGCGAGCGCCCCGGCGGCGACGTGCCCGCCCAGGCGATCGTCTTCGCCGCGCTGTCCTGCCTCGACGTCGCCTACGCGGGCTGGATCGCCGCCGGGGGCGCGGGGCGGTTCGCGCAGGTGCTGGACCTAGCCTTCGCGAGCGTCGGCGCCGAAGAGCCCGGCCAGTAGCGGGCGGTACACGCGCGCCGAGTCCCCGAGCGGGCTGAAGTGCGACGCGGCGTTGTCGTCGAGGTAGGTGGTCGCCACGTCCACCGTTTCGATCGGGTGGCCGGCGCGCGCGGCGGCGAGCAGGACGCGCATCTCGTAGTCGAAGCCGTCGCCGGGGATGCCGAGCAGCCAGGGCAGGTGCCCGGCCGGGTAGGCCCGCAGGCCCGTCTGGGTGTCGCGGACGCGCCGCCCGGTCGCGGCGCGGAACAGGACCGCGGTGAGCCCGTTGCCGATGCGGCTGCGCAGCGGCACGCCGGCGCCGAACTCGCGCACGCCGAGCGCGATGCGGCCGGTGACCTCGGTGTGCCGGGCGACCCGCCGCACGTCCTCGGCGCGGTGCTGGCCGTCGGCGTCGGCGCACACCACGCCGCGGCCGGGCCACGCCTCGGCGATGTGGGCGAGGCCGGTGCGCAGAGCGGCGCCCTTGCCGCGGTTGGCCGGGTGGTGCAGCACGGTCGCGCCGAGCGCCCGCGCCGCGTCCAGCACCGCGGCCGCCCCGGGGCCGCCGCCGTCGTCGACCACCACCGCCGGTGCGTCGTTCCCGAGCGCGGTGAGCAGCTGGGGGAGGTGGAAGCTCGGGCGGTACACCGGCAGCAGCGCGATCATCCAAGGTCGATACCCCGCCGGGGGCGAGATCACTCAGCGGCCGCAGCGACGGGCCAGGGCCACCGCGAGGCGCTCGCGGCGGCGCAGGGCCGCCGGGCTGGACGCGCCCAGGAAGCACAGCCGGGAGCCGAGGCGCAGCAGCCGCTCGGGCTGCCACGGACCCGCGGCCGGGATGTCGAGCAGCGCGGCGCCCCGCAGCCGGAGGATCTTGCCGGCCAGGTAGCGCACCCGCGGCAGGTGCCAGGCGTGGGAGACCAGGCCGAGCGGCTCGGCGGGGCTGTACGGGCCGCCGACGAGCCCGTCCTCGACCAGGTTGAGCAGGTTCTCGAGGGTGCTGCGCGAGCGCGTCTCGGCGAGGAGGCGGCTCGCCCGGCCCAGGCCCGCCTCCCGCGCGGCGCGCAGCATCAGGTCGCCCTCGCGGTGGCCCGGGGGCGGCTCCGGCGCGCCCAGCGAGGCGCCGGCCCAGCCGCCGGTGAAGACGATCCGCGCGGGCGCGCCGGCCCGCTCGACGTGCTCGGCGGCGGCGCGGACGCGGGCCAGGCTGTCGTCGGTGAGCGCCCAGCCGGCCTCGTCCCGCATCACGCCGCGGCCGAAGACCAGCAGCGTGGCGGCGTTCGGGGGCATGACGCGACCGTAACCCGGTCGATATGCTGCCCGGCATGAGGGGGCGCGGGGCGCGGCGCATCGCGGCGGTGCTCGCCTGTGTCGCGGCCGCCGTGCTCGGGGCCACGCCCGCGCCCGGCGAGGCGGCCCGCCCGCCGCTGCGGGTGCTGCAGCTCAACCTGTGCGACAGCGGGTTCGCGAGCTGCTTCACGGGCCGGGCGGTCGCGGTGGCCGCGGGTGAGCTGCGCGCGCACCGGCCCGACGTGGTCACGCTCAACGAGATCTGCGCCGGGGACGTCGAGGCCCTCGGCGCGGTGCTCGCGTGGGTGTTCCCGGGCGACACGATCGTGCGCGCGTTCGAGCCGGCCGGGGACCGTCGTAGCGGGGGGCCGTTCGCGTGCGTGAACGGGGAGGAGTACGGCATCGGGCTCCTGGCCCGCGTCACCGGCCCGCGCCGCGCGACCGTGATCGACGGCGGGCTCTACCCGGACCAGGACACCGGCGACCCCGAGGAGCGCGCCTGGGTCTGCGTACACGCGCGCGGGGCCTACCAGGCGTGCACGACGCACCTGGCCAACACCGTGCCGGCGGTGGCGTTCGCGCAGTGCCGGTACCTCTTCGGCACCGCGATCCCCGGGCTGCACGCGCGCGCCGGCTACGAGCCGACCGTGGCCGCGGGCGACTTCAACCTCGCCGACCACGCGCAGGGGTGCGTGCCCGGCAACGGGTACGTGCGCGCCGACGACGGGTCGGTGCAGTACGTGATCGCCACCGCCGACCACGCGCTCACGGGCACCGACGCGCTGGACCTGCGGCAGGCGACCGATCACCCCGGCCTGCTGGTGTCGCTCGCCCCGCTCTGAGCCCGCGGTGCGGCGCCCAGATCTTGCCCGTAGGCTGCCGCCGTGCTGGTCGTTGCCGTGCTGCTGCTGGTCGCCGTCCTCGGGTTCGCCGTGGCGCGACCGTTCGGGCTGCCCGAGGCCGTGGCCGCGGTCCCGGCGGCGGTCCTGGCGGTGCTGTTCGGCCTGGTCACGTGGCCCGAGGCCGGGGCCGAGGTGCGCGAGCTGGGCCCCACCGTGGGCTTCCTCGCGGCCGTGCTGCTGCTGTCGTACCTCGCGGAGGTGCACGGCGTCTTCGCGTACATCGGCGACCTGGCCGCCCGCCACTCCCAGGGCCGCCCGAAGCGCCTGCTGGGGGCGGTCTTCGCCGCGGCCGCCCTGGTCACCGCGGTCCTCAGCCTCGACGCGACGGTGGTGCTGCTGACCCCGGTGGTCTTCGCCGCCGCCCTGCGCATCCGCGCCCGCCCCGACCCGCACGTCTACGCCTGCACCCACCTGGCGAACTCGGCCTCGCTGCTGCTGCCCGTGTCCAACCTCACCAACCTGCTCGCGTTCGCCGCGAGCGGCCTGAGCTTCGCCGCCTTCGCCGGCCTGATGGCCGCCCCGTGGCTGGCGGTGGTCGCGGTCGAGTACGTCATCCTGCGCCGCTTCTTCGCCTCCGACCTGGCCGTGGCGTCCACCCCGCCCGCCGCCGAGCCGGCGAAGCCCCCGCGCTACGCCCTGGTCGTCCTCGTCCTCACCCTGGCCGGCTTCGCCGCGGGCCAGCCCGTCGGCGTCCACCCCGCCTTCGCGGCCGCGGCCGGCGCCCTGGCCCTGGCCGTCCCGCTGATCCGCGCCGGAAAACTGGGGTTCCGGGCCGCGATCAAGGCCGCGAACCCGGCCTTCTGCGCCTTCGTCCTCGGCCTGGGCGTCGTGGTCCTGGCCGTGCGCGAGCACGGCCTGGGCCGGCTGGTCGACACCCTCACCCCGGGCGACGCGTCCTTCCTGGGCCTGCTGGCGACGGCGGCCCTCGCGGCGCTGCTGGCGAACCTGCTGAACAACCTGCCGGCGACCCTCGTCCTGGTGCCCGCGGTGCAGCACTCGCCGGGCCTGCTGCTGGCGGTGCTCATCGGGGTGAACGTGGGCCCGAACCTCACGTACGTCGGCTCCCTCGCCACGCTCCTGTGGCGCCAGATCCTCCACGCGCGCGACGCCGCTCCCTCGGCCGGGCGGTTCCTGCGCCTGGGCGCCTTGACGGTGCCGGCGGCGCTGCTGGCGGCGGTGGCGGCGCTGTGGGCCGGTCTGTGGGTCGCCGGGGTGTGACGCGGCGCCCTCGGCCGGCGGGTTCCTGCGCCTGGGGCGGCGACGGCGGGCCCGGTCTGTTGGTCTGAGGAGCGGCGATATGTGATCGTGTCCGCGCTGGTGGTGCAGCGCGGCGCCGATCGCGCTGACGAGGCCGCGGCGTGCGTCGGAGACCACGAGCCGGACGCCGGTCAGGCCGCGGGCCGTCAAGCTGCGCAGGAACGCCAGCCGGCCGGCGCCGTCCTCGTCGGAGGTGGCCTCCAGGCCGGGACTTCCCGCTGCCCGTCGGCGTTGACGCCGGTGGCGCCGGCAATCCGGCCGCGTTCACGGACCTTCACCACGAGCGCGTCCGGGGCGAGGAACGTGTAGGGGCCGGTTCCGCAACGCCTCGACCTGCGCGTCCATCCCCGACACCTGACTTTTGGACAGCCCGGCGATGCCCAGCTGCTCGACGAGCTTCTCCGCCCGCCGCGTGCAGACCCCGAGCAGATAGGCGGTGGCCACCACGGACACGGGAGCCTGTTCGGCGCGCCGGCGGTGCTTCCTCACGCAGGAACCGGCCGACGTCCACACACTTGGGTACTTTCGTCAGTTCGAAGGATCAAGCGGTGACCGTCTCCGCATCCTCAACCACCACAAAGGTCGGCGATTCGTACACCACGCCGGTTGAGCTGGGCGGCGACTGCGGCGAGGTCGGTGCCTCTGGGGAAGGGCTGTGCGGGCCGCAGCGGAGACGGGCATGTCGGCGGCGATATGTCGGGCGCTTCGCGCCGCGACATATCGGACTTATACCCCGTCAGGGTATTTGCCCGATTCGGCGCCAGCGGTGGCGACATGCGTGGATCATCTGCGAACCTCGGTACATGCATGTGCTCGTCTGGCTAGCCGAGGGCACCTGGGCCGCCGCCGCCGAGGCCGCCGCACGCCACGCGCCTTCCGATGCGCGCGTCACCCTCCTGCACGTCGTGGACCCGGCCACGGCCGGCGAGGTGAGCGGCGCCTGGAGCGGATTGCTCGGCCGCGGGCACCGCGACCCGGGCCCGGCCATGGCCGCGGCGGCCGAGGCCGCCGAGCGGGACCTTCTGGCCGCGGCCGCCGCGTCGCTGGACCGGCCCTGCGAGACGGCCGTGCGCCGTGGCCGCACCGAGCACGAGGTCATCGCCGCGTGTAATGATCTCGGTGCAGACTTGCTGGTGGTGGCGCGGGACGGGGACCGGACGCGGGTGGGGCCGCGGAGCCTGGGCCGCTTCACGCGCTTCGTCGTGGACCATGCGCCTTGCCCGGTGCTGCTCGTATGGCCGGAGCAGCCTCTGGTCACGACCCCGCCGCCCCCAGGTGCCGAGCCGCCTCCGCCGCCGCATCACCATGGCCCGCCGCTGCACGGGGCCCCGCCTCCGCGCCGCTAGAGTTCGCCGGGGCCGCTGCGGGGTGACGATCCGCCTCCGCCTCCGCGCCGCTAGAGTCCGCGCGGTGTCTGATTCGCCATGTGCCGGCGCGGCGGTGGAATTGCACGGCGCTGGCCGCTGAATTGTCGCGTCGGCGGATTGGTGGGGGTCGGGCGACGATTGTGCCGGGGCATTTTCTGTGAAACCGTGGATGCGGCGCAGCTTCTCCGCATGCCACCTCACCAGGCCAAAATCACGCCGTCGCTGTGCTTCGCGGCGGAACTCATCCTTCCCGGACACCAATTTCGAGCCTTCGTCCGATCCCGCATAGCAGCCAATTCCCGAGAACTGAACAACTGCATCTGCCCCATGTCGACAATGATCCCAGAATGCGACCGAAACCACGATCCAGGACCGCGCCGAGGCGCAAATAGCGAACATCTCGGAACCGGGACGAAGACCGTGGTCCGCAAGACCCGCTGGCTGCTCGGTGACGACACCGGCGCGCAGACGCCGGGGCCGCCCGCGACGAGGAAGCCGAGCGGCTTACGGCCTGGTCGGCGGGGTTTCGTGTCCCCACGGCCTACCACTCGCCGGCCATGCGGGCGGGTAGATTCCCAGCGTGAAGACTCCCTGGTACGCGCTGCGCCGCGCCGACCTCGACGGCGGGACGATGCCGGTGCCGCCGGAGTGTGCCGAAGCCGAGACCGTCGTGCTCGACCATCGCGCCCACGGGGTCACCCCCGGCCGGCTGGTCTTCGACGCCGTGGCCGAGGAGGACGAGGACGGCCTGCGGATCGGGGTCGCGTGGCCGCCCGACGCGCATGTCGGCGTGCTCGTGGGGCTGACCTGGCAGCCGGCCCGCCGTCAGGTGCAGCTGCGCACGAAGCCGCTCGGCGAGCCGCTGAAGGTCGACGGGATCGCGTACTTCCATGAGTACGACCCCCTGATCGTGACCCACGAGTTCCGTCCCGCCAACTCCAACCGCGGGAAGGTGCTGGACGCGGTGCGGCGCCACGGGCGGGTGTTCGAGGACGGCAGCGCGGTGTTTCCCGAGGCCGACCTCGTCAAGCGCGCCGGGCTCGGGCGCGGGACCCGCGGGACCTTCCTGCTGCGCAACGCGATCGACCAGCTCATCCGCGAGGGGTACGTCACCCGCGTGGCCGGCAGCCTCGACGCCGAGGGGCGGCCGTCGTTCCCGCCCGCCGACGGGGCCGAGGGGGTGCCGATGCTGTTCTACGCGCCGCTGCTCGAGCCCGGCGCGCGGCCCGACGAGCCTGCCGAGACCGACCCCTCCAACCGGCACGAGCACTGGGTCGCCGGCTTCATCCGCAAGCTGCAGCCCGGCACCCGCCCGTCCCCGCGGGCCCTCGCGCTGCACCGCCAGGCGATCGACAGCGGCCAGTTCCCCGACGAGCCGCTGGCGCCCGGGTACACGTTCGTGAAGAAGCACCACCGCAACGGCTGAGGCCTCACAGCGGCTTGGTGCAGAGCACGTCGGGCGCCGGCAGGTACCCGAGCGCCTGCCAGAACCGCAGCCCCGACGCGTTCTGCGGCAGCACGAGCAGGTTGACGCGCGGGCAGCCGAGCGCCTTCAGGCGCTCCTCCAGCTCGGCGACGAGCCGGGTCGCGATGCCCTGGCGCCGCCGGGACGCGGCGACGGCGAGCCGGAGGATGAAGCCGCGCCGCCCGTCGTAGGTGCCCAGCACCACGCCCGCCAGCGCGCCGTCGCCGGCCTCGGCGACCAGGAACAGCTCCGGGTCCCGGGTCAGTTTCGCCTCCAGCTCGGCCCACGGCAGGACGTCGTTGCCCGCGGCCTCCCACAGCGCCACCGCACCCTCGTAGTCGGCCCAGCGGAACGTGCGGATGTGCACAGCGGCTCCCTCGGTCAGGCGGCGAAGGCGTCGAGGAGGTACGCCACCAGGCGCCCGGAGTCCGTGACGCCGCAGTTGGCCTGCAGGATCAGCAGCAGGTCGCCGGGTTCGAAGTCGGCGCGCAGCCGGCCGGCGGCCTGGGCGCGGGCGACGAGCCCGGCGAACGCCTCCACGCCCCGGGCGCGCTCGTGCTCGAGGTCGATCAGGTGCGGGAACGCGGCGAGCACCGCGGCGCTGAACCCCCGGTCGGCGGCCTGCATCGCGCAGACCCGTTCGACCACGGTGCGGAAGCCGCGCCACGGGTCCGGGTCCTCGAGCGCGTCGTAGAGCACCGCGGAGCACGCGGCGAACTGCTCGGCGAACACCTCGGCGACGAGCGCCTCGCGGGTGGGGAAGCGGCGGTACAGCGTGGCCACCCCGACCCCGGCGTGCCGTGCGACCGCGGCCATCGGCACGTCGATCCCGCGCTCGGCGAACAGCTCGGCGGCGACATCGAGGATGCGATCGCGGTTCTGCCTGGCGTCGGCGCGCAATCGAGAGGCCGCGGTGCGCATGCTTCTCACTTTACCGGCAACTGGACGAGGGTCTCCAGTTAGCCGGTACCGTGATCGTCGTGGAACTGCCCAAGGAAACCGTGCGCCGCGTCAACGCCTGTGTGCTGCGGCTGCGCGACTCGCCGCGCCTCGGCCGCGTGGTGCGCCGCCGCCTGACCGTCGTCACCTACACCGGCCGCCGCTCGGGGAAGACCTTCAGCACCCCGGTCGCCTACCGCCGCTCCGGCGACACCGTCACCATCGGCGTGCAGTTCCCCGACGCCAAGGCGTGGTGGCGCAACTTCCTCGGCGCGGGCGGCCCGATCCTGCTGCACCTCGACGGCGAGGACCGGCCCGGCCACGCGGTGTCCCGCCGCGACGACAAGGGCCGCGTCACGGTCACCGTCACCCTGGAACATCCGCCGGCGCGCTGAGCATGCCGGCCGAGTAGCCGGCCGCCTGCAGCTCGAACAGCCGCGCGTACGCGCCGCCGGCGGCCATGAGCGCCGCGTGCGTGCCCTGCTCCACGATCCGGCCCTCGGCGAGCACCACGATGCGGTCGGCGGTGCGGACCGCGCTGAGCCGGTGCGAGATCAGCAGGTTCGTGCGCCCGGCCCGGTGGCGGCGCAGGTCGCGGTGCAGGTCGTGCTCGGCCTCGGCGTCCAGCCCGGCGCTGGGCTCGTCGAGGATCGCCAGGTCGCGGTCGTCGCGCAGGTACGCCCGGGCGAGCGCGACCCGCTGCCACTGCCCGCCGGAGAGCAGCACCCCGGCCTCCGGGTCGTCGCCGTCGGCGGCGTCGAAGAAGGTGCGGCTGAGCATGGTGTCGTAGCCGCGCGGCAGCCCCGACAGCGTCCCGTCGATCCCGGCGAGGGTCGCGGCCGCCCGCAGCCGGTCCCGGTCGTCGAGCGCGCCGAGGTCGCCCAGCCCGACGTTCTCCGCGGCCGTGAGGTCGAAGGCGACGTAGTCCTGGAACACCGCGGCGAGCCGCCGGCGCAGGCTCGCCGGGTCGAACGTGCGGATGTCGGCGCCGTCCCACAGCACGGCGCCGCGCTGCGGGTCGTAGAACCGGCACAACAGCTTCACGAGCGTCGACTTGCCGGAGCCGTTCAGCCCCACGAGGGCCACGGCCTGCCCGCGCGGCAGGAACAGGTCGACGCCGCGCAGCACCCACGGGTGGGCGTCGTCGTAGCGGAACCACACGTCGCGCAGCTCGATGCCGTCGCGCAGCGCGGGCACGGGTGGGGCGGCGGGCGCCACGGGCAGGTCCGGCCTCGCGCGCAGCACCGCGCGGTAGTGGCCGAAGTGCAGCAGTGCCTCGTACGCGCCGCCGAGCTGGCCGACGAGCCCAATCAGTCCACTTTGGACACCGGCGACGGCGGCGACGAACACGGCGATGTCGCCGACGGAGAGCCGGCCGCCGGCCGCGTCCGCGACCACCCAGACGAGCCCGGCGCCGGCCGCGATGCCGCCGAGCGCGCTGAGCCCGGCCTGCACGAGCACCTCGCGCCGGTCCAGGGTCTGCTCGCCGTCGTTGGCCGCGCCGACCTCGCGCAGCAGCCGCCCGCGCAGGAAGTCGCCGAGGCCGAACAGCCGCACCTCCTTGGCCGCGCGCAAATCGGTCAGCAGGTCGGCGTAGAACAGCTGGCGGCGGGCCCGCGGGCTCATCCGCCAGGCCATCGCCGCCCGCGCCCGGCCCAGCAGCACCTCGGCCGCGACCGCCGGGGCGGCGGAGTGCTGCACCGGCGCATCTTCTCCGAGCGGCCTCCCGTCCAGATGTAGCAGTAGATCTCGCAGCTGCCGCTCTGGCCGACGATCTGGCCGCGGCACGTGATCGCGTGCGCGGTCGTCTTCGGCAGCAGCGCGCCGAGCATCCGGTCGCCGAGGGCGTTGAGCACTCTGGACATGCAGGAACCTCCTGTATTGGCGTCCTTGCGGGCACGGCGGCGATGACCGCCGGATTGACGCTCGCAAATTCTGCTACGGGAGTCCTACCGCGTTGCTACCGAGTGGCCAGCCGGCGCCGCAGCACGCCGAGGATCCGGTCGGCGGGCAGCAGGCCCCACTCGCGCGAGTCGTAGCTGACCGCGCCGTCGCCGATGACGACGTACCGCCCGGCGGGCACCGGCGCCCCGGCGTCCAGCCCGCACGCCTTGGCGGCGCTGTCGGGCACCGGGTCGCCGGGTCCGGCCGCGATGCGCTTGATGTTCCACGGGCCGCGGGTCCCGGTGCGCCGGGCGAGGGCGTCCCAGTCCAGGTCGTCGGGCGGCGGCTGCAGCACCACGATGTCGCCGAGCCGCGGCGGCCGGGCCGGGCGGCGCCGCACCAGCAACCGGTCGCCGTGCGCGAGGGTGGGCTCCATGCTCGGCCCGCTGACGGTGACGACGACGAATCGGCGGCGCAGGAACACGAAGGCGCCGGCGCCTCCGAGGAGGACGCCGGCGCCGATCAAGAGGGGCCTCATGGGCCCGAAGGGTATCGGGTCAGGAGACGGTGTAGGGGATCGTGAGGGTGGACTGGTTGCCGTTGGCGGCGGTCGCGTCCACGCGCACGGTGGTGTTCGCGTTGCCGATGGCGTTCCACAGCTCCAGCTTCACGCAGCCGCGGTTCATCGCCGACAGGGTGCCGGACGAGGACGCGAGGCCGGCGGACTGCGTGTACTGCTCGGTGCCCGCGACCGGGTCGGTGGCGAAGTAGCGGTACGTCTCGACCCGGCCGTAGGTGCCGCCGCCGGTGAAGTCGTACGAGACCCGGGCCTGGATGCCCTGCCCGACCGCGGTACCGGCGTCGACGTGGAACGCGAACTGGGTCGCCGCGCCGTTGGTCGAGCCGGTGATGCCGCACGCCGTGTAGGTCACCGGGTTGTGCGGGGTGCCGTCGTAGTTGCCGTTGGCCGCGGTGATCGTCTGCGTGCCCGCCCCGCCGCCGGCCGTGGTGTTCAGCGCCGGACCGCTGCGCAGGTAGAACTTGCTGGACCCGACCGGCGGCTGCGATGCGGACGGCGAGGGCGACGCCGAGCGCGACGGCGACGGGGACGTGGAGGTGGGCGGCGGCGACGACGGCGGGTTGCTGGTCCCGTTGCCGCCGCTCCAGGTGAAGGCCCCGTTGGTCGCGGTCTTCCCGGCCCCGACGCTCAGCGTGTGCCCGTCGGAGAACGTGACCGTGAGCGCCGTCGAGCCGAGGTTCGTCGCGGCGTACGTGCGCTGGCCGTTCTTCGTGAACACCGCGTACAGCGGCGTGTTCGCGGTCACCGAGGCGTCCACGGTGCCCAGCGCGGCGAGGTTGCGGATCCAGTGGAAGGTGTGCGCCTTGCTCTCGCCTTCCTCCGGGGTGTACCCGGGGTTCGCCCGCAGGTTCGCGAGCGCCTGGTCGCCGTTGCCCAGCGCCTGGAACGACCACAGCACGTCCTGCCACACCGTGGGCGGGCCGCCGTTGTTGGTCGTCATCTCGTTGTAGTTGGTGGCGATGTACGAGGGCTTGTACCCCATGTAGAGGGAGCCGCCGGTCACCGGGAGCATGTTGATGCCCTGGATCATCTCCGGCTCGGCGCTGAACCAGGTCGCGTAGGCCCCGCCGTCGCCCCAGACCATGCCGACCGTGTTGTGCGCGAACGTGGACGGGAAGTTCTGGTTGGACGAGTCGAACCAGTACTCCTGGATCGCCTGCGCCTGCGTGGAGTAGATGTACAGCCCGGCGTCGCGGACCGCGGTGTTGCCGGTCGCGATGCCCCACTGGATGAGCGCGTTGGCGAAGTTCATGCCCTCCGACGAGGACTCCTGGTTGTTGCCGGCCCCGAACGACCCGTGCCCGGACGCCCAGTCGTGCCCGGCGTAGATGTCGAAGTCGCGCAGGAACGGGAACATGGTGTCGTTGCGGTCCGGGTTGTTGGCGTCCCGGATGAGCAGGTTGACCATTCCGCCGTACGCGCTCGTGGCCGCCCACGCCTTGTCGAACTTGGCGAGGGTCGCGGCCGCGGCGATGTAGTACCCGTAGTGGAAGTGGTGGTCGTTGAGCTCCTGGTCGGAGCCGTACGAGGCCGGGTAGCCGATGAGCGTGCCCCACGCCTGGTTGTAGACGAACAGGCGCTCCGCCTCGCCCGAGCCCGCGGTGAACCAGTCGGTCAGGCGGGTGCGGATGGCGCCCAGCAGCGCGTCGCGCTGGGCGGTGCGGCCGAGCTGGTCGGCGAGCTCGGCGGCCCGGGCGGCGCGGCCGAGGCCCTTGCCGGTCCAGTAGGTGTCGTTGCCGAACGCGGCCAGCGGGTCGCCGGTGGCCACCTGGTCGAGGTAGGCGCCGACCGTGGTCAGGTCGGCCCCGGCCGAGTCGGCGACCGCGGGGATCTCCGGCAGCACGCCCTGGTAGCGCGTGGCCGTCGTGAACGCGCCGGTGCCCGTGAGCACCTTCATCGTCCCGCGCGGGGAGACGTAGGTCTGCGCGATCGGGGTGCTGCCCGAGAGGCTCTTCCACTGGTGCGGGTAGAGCGCGAGCACCGTGCCCGAGCCGGTGCCCTCGCGGGCGGTGGTGGTCACGGTGTAGGTGGCGTTGACGTTGCTCGCCGACTGGTCGTAGCTCCACGCGACGCGGGTGCCGGTGACGTGGTTGTGGGCGTACGTGCCGTACGTGTTCGCAAGCGCGGTGCGGTCCGCGGCCGAGGTCGAGGTGGTGGTCGGCAGCAGCGCGACGGAGAAGTAGTCCTTGCCGGCCAGCGTCGAGGTGATGGTCGAGCCGCTGACCGTCCACGTCGCCCCGGTGGGCGCGTAGGCCATGTAGTCGTGGCCGCGCACGGTGAACCCGACGCGGGCGCCGCTGTTGGACCACACGGTGGGCGCGCCGCCGAAGGTCAGCTGCGCGTTGCCGCCGGAGGTGCGGGCGTACACGAACGGGATCCCGTGGCCGATGGTCGTCTTCAGCGTGCGGGCGCCGTCGGACCACGAGGGGGTGACGGTCCAGTCGGTCCAGCCGTCCACCAGGGTGTTCGGCGCGTTCAGGCCGGCCACGCCGAGGGTGAACTCGGTGGTGTACGGGAAGTGGTACTCCCCGACGCCGGTCGCGGTGCCGGAGATGGCGGCCTCGGTGGTGTACGAGACGCCGAGGCCGTTGGCGGCGGGCTTGAAGGCCATCGGGTGGGCCTCGAGCGGCAGGGAGTAGTTGCAGTCGGTCCGCTTGAACAGCAGCGACGACCACCAGTCGTTCGTGGGCACGGCTCCGGCGGGGGCGTTCGCGGTGACGTACTGCCGCGGGTTGGTGGCGATGCTGCCGCAGCCGGTCGGGCCGGTGGCACCGGTCGGCGTGGTGGTGGCGTAGCTGCCGGAGCCGAGCGTGGCGGCTTCGGCGCTGGGGAGGGCGAGGAAGGTCAGCGCGGTGGCGACCACGGCAACGGCGATCGCACCGGCCGCGAGGGGCCGGCCTTTTCTCAGGCGCATGGGGTGGACTCCGTGGGTTCGAAGTGGCGGGCTTCCGGGGTCCTTGCGAATTCTGCGCACCAAATGCGACCAGTGTCAATGACCGGTTTTCGGAGAGCGCTCTCTATCTTCGCTGTGAGCTGCTCATATGTGTTGAGAGCGCTCTCGCCCAAAGTCGGACCCATCCGGCGCGATCCCGGCCGCGAATCATCGGTGAACGTACCGATTGAAGGGGATTGCTCATGGTTCGCACCAAGTTCGCCGCCGTGGCCGCCGCCACCGCCCTCGCCCTGTCCCTCGCCGCGTGCGGGGGCTCCTCGGACGACACGGCCGCACCATCGGCGCCGATGACGACCGCCGCCGCCCCTTCCAGTGCCGCGCCGATGGCGGGCACGGGGACGCAGTTCGGTCCGGGCTGTGCGGCGGTGCCGACGGACCCGGCCAACCCGGGCAGCTTCGACGCGATGGCCAAGGTCCCGGTCGCCTCCGCGGCCGCCGGCAACCCGCTGCTGTCCACATTGGTCGGTGCGGTGAAGCAGGCCAACCTGGTCGACTCGCTCAACAACACCAAGGACGTCACCGTCTTCGCGCCGACGAACGACGCGTTCGGGAAGATCCCGAAGGCCGACCTGGACAAGGTGCTGGCCGACCCGAAGACCCTCGCCGCCGTGCTGACCTACCACGTGGTGCCCGGCAAGCTGAGCCCGTCCGAGCTGGCCGGCACCCACACGACACAGCAGGGCTCCGACCTCATGGTGGCCGGCTCCGGCACCAGCTTCACCGTCAACGGCAACGCGATGGTCGTGTGCGGCAACGTGCAGACGGCCAACGCGACCGTCTACATCGTCGACACCGTCCTCATGCCCAAGAGCTGATGTCCACTGTGGAGAGCCGTCGCCGGGCGGGCCTGTCGGGCCTGCTGACGGCGGCGGCCGGGATCGCCGTGGCCGAACTGCTCGCGGCGCTCACCGACCCGGCGGCCGGCCCGGCCGTCGCGGTCGGCGGGGTGCTCGTCGACGCGGCCCCGACGCCCGTGAAGGAGTTCGCGGTGCGCACGTTCGGCACCGCGGACAAGCCGGTCCTGCTCGGCGGCATCGCCGTCGCGCTCGCGGCCGTCGCCGTGCTCGCCGGGCTGCTCGCGGCCCGCCGGCGCTGGTTCGGCCCGGGCGGCGCGGCGCTCTTCGCGATCGCCGGCGCGGCCGCGGCCGTGAGCCGGCCGGCCGCCGGGCCGGCCGCGGCGCTGCCGTCGCTGCTCGGCGGGGCCGTCACCGGGATCGTGCTGTGGACGCTGCACCGGCCGGCGCCGCGGCCCGAGGGCTTCGACCGGCGCGCGTTCCTGCGGGCCGCCGCCCTCGTGGCGGTCGCGGGCGGGGCCGCGGTCGTGGCCCGGCGGGTGCGCGGCGGCGCCGCGGCCCGGGACCGCGAGGCGGTGCGGCTGCCCGCGCCCGCGGACCCGGCCCCGCCCCTGCCGGCCGGACAGGACCCCGGGTTCGTGACCGCGAACCGGGACTTCTACCGGGTCGACACCGCGCTGACGGTGCCCCGGGTCGACCTCGGCGCCTGGCGGCTGCACATCCACGGCCGGGTCGAGCGGCCGCGCACGTTCACCTTCGCCGAGCTGCTCCGGCGGCCCCTGGTCGAGCGGCACATCACGCTCAACTGCGTGTCGAACGAGGTCGGCGGCCCGTACATCGGCACCGCCCGCTGGCTCGGGGTGCCGCTCGCCCCGCTGCTGCGCGAGGCCGGGATCGACCCCGGCGCCGACCAGGTGCTCGCGCGCTCGGTCGACGGGATGAGCATCGGCACCCCGCTCGGCACCGTGCTCGACACCCCGGACGTGCTGCTGTGCGTCGGCATGAACGGGGAGCCGCTGCCGCTCGAGCACGGGTTCCCGGTGCGGATGCTGACGCCGGGCGTGTACGGCTACGCGGGCGCGTGCAAGTGGCTCACCGAGCTCGAGCTGACCACGTTCGGCGCCGTCGACGCGTACTGGGTCGCGCGCGGCTGGGCGCCCCGCGGCCCGGTCAAGACGGCGTCGCGCATCGACCGGCCCGGCGCGTTCGGGCGTGTGCGGGCCGGCTCGGTGCCGGTCGCCGGGGTCGCCTGGGCCCAGGGCCGGGGGATCGCCGCGGTCGAGGTGCAGGTCGACGCGGAGCCGTGGCGGCGGGCCGAGCTGCTGCCGGTGCCCTCGGACGTCACCTGGGTGCAGTGGCGGCTGACGTGGTCCGCGACGCCCGGCCCGCACACGCTGCGGGTCCGGGCCACCGACGGGACCGGCGCGGTCCAGCCGGAGCGGCGGGCCACCCCGTTCCCCGACGGCGCCACCGGCTGGCACACCGTGACGGTCACCGTCGACGGCTGATGCGCGCCCGCGTACGGTGTGATCATGTTCAGCGTATCCCTCGGGGGCGGGGCCGAGCTGCGCCCGCTGGAGCCGTGGCAGGCCGCGGAGTTCCTCGCACACATGGACCGGGCCCGGGAGGTGGTCGACCCCTGGATCCCGTGGGCGTCGGTCAGCACCGACCTCGACTCGGCCCGGGCGACCCTGCAGCGCTACGCCGACCTGCAGGCCCGCGACGCCGGGCGGTTGTTCGGCATCTGGCTGGACGGCACCCTCGTCGGCGGGACCATGTTCGTGCACTTCAGCGCCGAGGCCGGGGCCTGCGAGCTGGGCGTCTGGCTCGAACCCGCCGGGCAGGGCCGCGGCCTGGTGACCGCGGCGGCGCGGGTGCTCATCGACTGGGCCATCAACACCCGGGGCCTGCACCGGGTCGAGTGGAAGTGCAGGCCCGACAACGCCGCGAGCTCCGCCGTGGCGCGCCGGCTCGGGATGCGCCTCGACGGCGTCCTTCGGGAGTCGTACCCGTACCACGGCGTCCGGCACGACACGGAGATCTGGTCAATCCTGGCGAGCGACGCCCTCGAGGTGGCGGGCTGACGGCTCGGGCGCCTCGTGCCGGCCCTTGATGGAGGCCGGCCACCAGAACCGCTCGCCCAGCAGCAGGGCCAGGGCCGGCACGACGATCGTGCGCACGATGAGGGTGTCGACCACCACGCCGATGCCGACGATGACGCCGATCTGGGTCAGCACGATCACCGGGAGCACGCCGAGCACCGCGAACACCGCGGCGAGCAGGATGCCGGCCGAGGTGATCACGCCGCCGGTCGTGGCCAGGGCCCGGACCATGCCCGCGCGGGTGCCCAGGTGCGGCGCCTCCTCGCGGGCCCGGGTGGCCAGGAAGATGTTGTAGTCGACGCCGAGCGCCACCAGGAACAGGAACGCCAGCAGCGGCACGGCGGTGCCCAGCGCCGGGATGTCCAGCACGTGGCGCAGCACGAGACTCGCGGCGCCGAGGCTGGCCGCGAAGCTCACGACGACCGTGAACAGCAACAGCAGCGGCGCGACCAGCGAGCGCAGCAAGAGCACGAGGACGAGCAGGACGACGGCGAGCACCAGCGGTACGACCACGTAATCATCGCGAAGGTTGGCGTCGCGCTCGTCGAGGTCCGCCGCGGGGTCCCCGCCCACGAGCGCGCCCGCGCCCGGGATCCCGGTCAGGGCCGCGCGCAGGTCCTGGACCGTGCGGTCCGCCGCGGCCGTGCCGGAGCCGCTGGTCAGGTCCACGGTGAAGGTGACGAGCGCGCCGTCGTCGGAGCGCTCGGGCTCGCCGACCTCGGCGACGCCCTTGACCCCGTTCGCGGCGGCCCGGGCAGGGTCGGCGGCGGGCGCGTGCACGATGACCGCGACCGGCTGGGCGGCGCCGGCCGGGTAGTGCCGCGCGAGGGCCTCGGCGCCGGTGACGGACTCGACCTCGGTGCGGAACTGCTCGGTCTGCGACAGCCCGATCTTCGTGCCGATGAGCCCCGCGGTCAGGGCCGCGAGGAGCACGACGGCGGCGGCGAGCACGACGCGGGGGCGCCGCTGGACCCCGGCGGCGACGCGTGACCAGAAGCCGGCGTGGGCCGGGTCCTCGGAGCCGACCCGCGGCACGAACGGCCAGAACACGCCCCGGGGCAGGCACACGAGCGCGGCCGGGAGCACGACGAGGCCGAAGACGAGCGCGACGATCACGCCGAGCGCGGCGGCCACGCCCAGGGTGCGGTTGGTGGTCAGCACCGCGAAGAGCAGCGTGAGCAGGGCGAGGACCACGGTGGTGGCGCTGCCGATGACGGCCGGGGCGGCCCCGCGCAGGGCGGCGGCCATGGCCTCGCGGCGGTTTTCGGTGTGGCGGAGCTCTTCGCGGTACCGCGCGATGAGCAGCAGCGCGTAGTCCGTCCCGGCCCCGAAGACCAGCACGGACACGATGCCGCTGACCTGGCCCTGCGTGGGCTGGCCGGCCACCTTCGCGACCCAGGGCAGCAGCTTCGCGACCACCTGGTCGGCGGTGCCGATGACGGCGAGCGGGACGAGCCACAGGATCGGGCTACGGTACGTCACCAGCAGCAGCACCGCCACGACGATCGCGGTCGCGGCCAGCAGCGTGAAGTCGGCGCCGTCGAACGCGGCCGAGATGTCCCGGGCGAACGCGGGACCGCCGGTGACGAGCACCCGCAGCCCGTCGGGCGGCTGGACCCCCGCCACCGCGGCGCGCAGCCGCTCCACCTCGCCGGCCACCTGCTCGGTCCCGCCGGCCCGCAGCGGCACCGCGACGAGCATCGCCTGCCCGTCGTCGGACGGCGCCGCGGGCGCGACCCGGCCGCCGAGCGCGATGGGCCCGGCGGCGGCCCGGGCCCGGTCGACCGCCTGCCGGTCGGCCTCGGTCAGCGGCCCGCCCGCCCGCTCGAAGATCACCAGCGCGGTCTGCGTGCGGCCGCTCGGGAAGCGATCCTGCAGCTCGGTGACCCGCGTCGACTGCTTGCCGGCGGGGAGCCCGTCGGTGGCCCGGGCGGCCGGCTGCTCCGGCGAGGTGACGAACGCCAGCGCCGTCAGCCCGATCGCGACCAGGAGGACGACGATCGCTCCAAGCCGTCCGGTGATCGCCGTCGCAATCCGCATCGCATACCCTTCGGGGGAGATCTTTCGATGATGGAAAGGTTCCCCGAGTGATACCCCGCAAACTCGGCCGACGCAAGAATCGACGCAACACCCGTTATGTCATCACCGGCTCGGCGCCCGCGTCGCGCCAGGCGGTCCCTCGCCGCTCGTACTCGAACAGCTCCTGCACCGCCAGGGCGACCCTCGGCCCGTACTCGCGCCCGACCAGGTGCAGCCCCAGGTCCAGCCCGGAGGTGACCCCGCCCGCGGTGACCAGGTCGCCGTCGTCGACCACGCGGGCGCGCACCGGCCGCGCACCGGTCGCCGCGAGCGCGTCCATCCCGAGCCCGTGGGTGACCGCTGGCCGCCCCTGGAGCAGCCCGGCCAGCGCAAGGGCGAGCGAGCCGCCGCAGACGGTCGCGACCGTGACGCCGGGCGCGTCCAGGGCCGCGCGGACCTGCGGTATCAGGGCCGACTGGGCGACCCGGCCGAGGATCGCCGGGATCTCCCCGACCGCCCCGCCAGCCCCCGGCACGATCACGTAGCCCGGCGCCGCGGGGTCCAGGGCGGCCGTCGCGCGCAGGCTCAGCCCGCGGGTGGCCCCGGTGACCTCGCGCGGGCCGTCCGCGGCCACGAGCCGCACCTCGTCCTGCGGCCGCCCGGCGAGGTCGGCCCCGGCGGCGAGGACCTCGAACGGGGCGACGACGTCGAGCGGGTCGAACCCGTCGAACAACACGATCTGGATCAGCATGTCCTCGATGCTCGCGGTGGGCCGGCCGGGCGCCCAGTGGCAAGATTGCCGTTGTCCGGCAGTTTCGTGCCAAGGGGGTCGCGTGCACACCGTGGTCGTCCTCGCCCTGCCCGACACGATCGCGTTCGACCTCGCGACGCCGATCGAGACGCTCGGGCGGATGCCCGGGTACCGCGTCGAGGTCTGCGCCGCGACCGGTGCCGTCGACGCCGGCCCGATGCGCCTCGCGGTGCGGCACGGGCTCGAGGCGCTCGCCACGGCCGACACGATCGTCGTGCCCGGCCGCAGCGTCGACGCCCCCGCCGACCCCGGGACGCTCGACGCGCTGCGGGCGGCCGCGGCGGCCGGCACCCGCATCGCGTCCATCTGCGTCGGCGCGTTCACGCTCGCCGAGGCCGGGCTTCTCGACGGGCGGCGCGCGACCACGCACTGGGCCGCGGCGGAGGAGTTCCGGCGGCGGTACCCCCGCGTCGACCTGGACCCGGACGTGCTCTACGTCGACAGCGGGCAGTTCGTCACCTCGGCCGGGGCCACCGCCGGCGTGGACATGTGCCTGCACCTGGTCCGCCGCGACCACGGCGCCGCGGCGGCCGCGCACGCGTCGCGGCTCGCGGTCGCGCCGCTGCACCGGGACGGGGGACAGGCGCAGTACATCGCCCGCCCCGCCGCCCCGCCCGACGACGCCGGGCTCGGGCCGGTGCTCGCCTGGCTGGAGGAGCACGCGCACCGGGACCTGAGCCTGGCCGGGATCGCCGCGCACGCGGGGCTGAGCGTGCGCACCCTGAACCGCCGCTTCCACGAGGAGACCGGCAGCAGCCCGATGCGGTGGCTGGCCGCGGCGCGGGTGCGGCGGGCGCAGGAGCTGTTGGAGACGACCGGGCACGGGGTCGAGCGGATCGCGCACCTGGCCGGATTCGTGTCGCCGACGAACTTCCGGGCGCAGTTCAAGCGCGCGACCGGGGTGACGCCGCAGGCGTACCGCACCACGTTCCGGTGAGACGGCTCGCGGGGGCGGGTGCGAAGATTGGTCTGTGGTCGATCAAACAGCCAAGCAGGCCTTTGTCCACGCGGCCGGGGCCGGCGGGGCCTGGGCGGCGGTCCTGACGTACGGGCGGCACCGCCGCGAGGTCCAGGGCACCGAGCCGGGCGCGCCCGCCGACCGGATGGCGCTGACCGCAGTCGTCGCGGGCCTGGAGTGCCTGACCCGGCCGACGGCGGTCGAGGTGCGGGTGCACAGCGACTACGTGCGCGGGGGCGGGGAGGGCGGGCTGTGGGAGCGGCTGCGGGCCGCGACCCGGACGCACAAGGTCACCTGGGCCTGGTCGGGCGACTACCCGGAGCTGGCGCAGGCCCAGGAGATGGTCGGCTCGGCGGCCGGTGCTGTTCTTGATACGGCCGACCCTCTTGATTCGGCCGACCCTCTTGATACGGCCTCCACTGCTGTAGATATGGCCGACGACGCCTCCGAGACGGCGGGTGATGGTGCCGAGATGGCCGGCGACGCCTCCGATACGGCCGGCGATGGTGCCGAGACGGGTGGCGATGCCGCCGGGAGCGGTGCGGCGCTGGAGGAGTTCGCCGAGGCGCTCGGGGAGCACGTCGCCAACGACCCCGACGGCCCCGACCCGGCCGAGCTCGTCGAGCTCGCGGACACGATGATCGAGGACGAGCACCGGGCCATCGTCGCCGTCGGCCCGCGCGCGATCACGTTCGAGGAGATCGGGGCGGTCGCGGTGCCGCCGGAGATCGCCGCGCAGGCGCGGGTGGGCTGGCGGATCCTGCTCTCCGCCGCACACGTGGAGGGCAACTGGTATCTGCTCGACGTAGCCGGCTGATGCGGCCCGAGCCCGGCGAGGTGCTGCACTTCTCCGAGGACCCGGCGATCGAGCGGTTCGCCCCGCACGTCGCCGCGACCGCGCAGCAGCCGGAGGCCTACGTCTGGGCGGTGGATGCCGCCCGCGCGCCCGACTACTGGTTCCCACGCCAGTGCCCGCGCGCGATGGCATGGGCGATCCCGGCGACGACGGACGCCGATCGCGACCGCATCGCCGGCGCCGGCTGCGGCCCGCGGGTGCACGCCATCGAGTTCGCCTGGCTGGACGCGATGCGCACGACGCGACTGTACGCGTATCGATTCGCGGCCGCCCCCTTCCGCCCGTTCGGCGACGACGGGCACGCCCAGGTGGCGGAGGAGCCCGTGGTCCCGCTGGGCCCCGCGGAGCCGGTCGGCAACCTACTGGACCTGCACGCCGAGGCCGGGATTCAGCTGCGCGTGCTCGACAATCTCTGGCCCTTCTGGGACGCGGTGATTGCGAGCACCATGGCGTTCAGCGGCATCCGGCTGCGCAACGCCCAACCGCGCCGCCGCACGTCCTGAGCACGCTCTGCCGCACGCGTTGAACCCGTGTCGCCGTGCGCGTTGAACCCGCGCCGCCGTGCGCGCTGAGCCCGTGTCGCCGTGCGCGCTGAGGCCGCGTCGCCGTGCGCGCTGAGGCCGCGTCGCCGTGCGCGCTGGACCCGTGTCGCCGTGCGCGTTGGGCACCCGTTGGGCACGTGCCGCCGGATGCGTGGCGCACGCCTTGAACACGCGCCGCCGCACGCGCTGGCACGCGCCGCGAACGCGTTTGTGCACGGGCCGCCTCTCGCGCTGAGCGCACGTGCCGGCGGACGCGCCGTGCACGCCTTGAACACCCACCGCCGTCCGCATTGGGCACGCGTCGTCGGATGTGCCGCGCATGTGCCGCCGGACGCGTTGCGCACGGGCCGCCCTCCGCGCCGCCGGACGTGTTGCGCGCGTTGAGCACGTGCCGGCGTAGGCGTTTGTGTGCGCGGAGCTGCTCGTTCGAGTAGTGGGCGGTGTCCCGGCCGGGACCTACCGTCGGGATCGTGTACGACTACGTTATCGCGGACGTTTTCACCGATACCGCGCTCGAAGGTAACCCGCTCGCCGTCCTTCCCGACGCGGCCGGGCTCTCCGCCGAGTGTATGCAGCGCATCGCGCGCGAGATGAACCTCTCCGAGACCACGTTCGTGTTCCCGCCGATCGAGGGCGGAGACGTGCGCGTGCGTATTTTCACGCCCGTCGGTGAGCTGCCGTTCGCCGGGCATCCGACGTTCGGCACCGCGGTGGTCCTCGCCGCGATCGGGCATCCCAGCGTGCGCGACGGCGGGCTGCGCATGGAGACCGGCATGGGTGTCGTGCCGTTCCGCTTCACCGGGCGGGAACCCCGCGACGACGGCGGGCTGCGCGAACGCGCACAGCGCGGCGACGGAACGTGCGCGGCGGGGTGCGACGGCGGGCTGCGCGAACGCGCACAGCGCGGCGACGGAACGTGCGCGGCGGGGTGCGACGACGGCAGCATGGGTGTCGTGCCGTTCCGCTTCACCGGGCGGGAACCCCACGACGCGGGCGGGCTGCGCGAGTGCGCACAGCGCGGCGACGGAATGTGTGCGGCGGGTCGCGACGGCGGGCTGCGCGAACGCGCACAGCGCGGCGACGGAACGCGCGCGGCGGGATGCGACGACGGCGGGCTGGGCGTGGCGAGCGGCATGGGTGTCGTGCCGTTCCGCCTCACCGGGCGAGAACACCGTGCCCGGCGGGCCATCACCGCGCGCATGCGGCAGCCGATCCCGGTGTGGGAGCCGTACGCGCGCGCCGGCGAGCTGCTCGCGGCGCTCGGGGTCCGCGAGTCCACGCTCCCGGTCGAGGTGTACCGCAACGGCCCCCGGCACGCGTTCGTCGGCCTGGACAGCGTCGAAGCGCTCTCGGCGCTGCGCGTCGACCTGCGGGCCCTCGCCGCGCACGAGGATCTCGCGGCGAACTGCTTCGCGCCCACCGACGACCCGCTCGTGTGGCGTGCGCGGATGTTCTCGCCGGCCTACGGGGTGACCGAGGACGCCGGGACCGGCTCGGCCGCCGGCCCCCTCGCGCTGCACCTCGGCCGGCACGGGCTGGTGCCGCTCGGCGGGGCGATCACCGTCCGGCAGGGCGTGGAGATGGGCCGCCCGTCCACGATCCGCGCGCAGGTCTCGATGCTCGGCGGCCGGGTCGATCGGGTCGAGATCGCGGGCAGTGCGGTGGTCGTGGCGGACGGCCGCCTGCACATCTGAGCGGCACAGCAAAAAGCTGCAGAAAGCTGCAATGAGAAAGCTGCAACAAACCTGCAAACGCTTCGCCTTGCGACCTAGGAAAACGCTTTCCTAGCATTGGGAGCCGTCGATCCCGCACCCCGCCCTCTCGGAGGTCGCCTTGATTCCACACAAGCGCCGGTGGCTGGCCGCCGCCACCGCGGTCGCCGGTGTCCTGTTCGCCACCCAGGTCGCGTTCGCCGACACCGCGTTCAGCGCGACCTTCGAGGACGGCTCGACCAGCGGCTGGTCGAAGTCGGGCGGCACCTGGAGCGTCGTCACCGACGGCAGCAAGGTGCTGCAGCAGTCCAGCACCGGCAGCGAGAACGCCCGCGAGTTCGCCGGCGACAGCGGCTGGACGAACTACACCGTGCAGGCCGCCGTGAAGCCGCTCGCGCTGGGCTCGGGCGGGTTCGCCGCGCTGCTGGCCCGCTCCACCAGCGCCACCACGTTCTACCGGCTGGCGCTGCTGCCCGGCAACTCGGTGCAGCTGCAGGCCGTGAACAGCGGCTCGGTCACCGTGCTGGGCAGCGCGTCGCGGACCGTGTCCAGCGGCACCTGGTACACCCTCGGGATCACTGTGAACGGGAGCTCCATCAGCGCGTCCGTCGACGGCGCCACGATCGCGAACGTGAGCAACACCGCGATCGCCAAGGGTCGTATCGGGCTGCAGACCGCCTACTCCAGCGCGAACTTCGACAACGTGACGGTCACGACGGGCGGCACGAGCCCGACGACGCCGCCGCCGACGACGACGACCGGATCCCCCACCGCGAGCCCGAGCCCCAGCCCGACGCAGAGTCAGAGTCCGGGTGCGAGCACGCTGTACGTCGCCCCGACCGGCGCCGCGGGCAACCCCGGCACCCAGGCCAGCCCGACGACGCTCGCCTCGGCGATCACCCGGGTGACGGCCGGCGGGACGATCTACGTGCGCGGCGGCACCTACAGTCTCTCCTCGACCGTCGTGATCGCGCCCGGCAACAACGGCAGCGCGAGCGCCCTGAAGAACATCACGGCGTACCCCGGCGAGACCCCGGTGCTGAACTTCTCCGCGATGCCCGAGGCCGACGCCAACCGGGGCCTGGCCGTGAACGGCAACTACTGGCACATCACCGGCATCATCGTCGAGCGCGCGGGCGACAACGGCATCTTCGTGGGCGGCAGCAACAACATCATCGAGCGCGTGGTGACCCGGTTCAACCACGACAGCGGCCTGCAGATCTCGCGCATCGCCTCCGACACGCCCAAGGCCAACTGGCCGGCCGGCAATCTCATCCTCAGCAGCGAGTCCCACGACAACGCCGACTCCGACGGTGAGGACGCCGACGGCTTCGCGGCCAAGCTGACCATCGGCACCGGCAACGTCTTCCGCTACGACGTGTCGCACAACAACATCGACGACGGCTGGGACCTCTACACGAAGACCGACACGGGCGCGATCGGCCCGGTCACCATCCAGGACTCGCTGTCGTACAACAACGGCACCCTGAGCAACGGCCAGGTCAACGCCAACGGCGACCGCAACGGCTACAAGCTCGGCGGCGACGACATCGCCGTGAACCACGTCGTGCAGCGCAGCATCGCCTACAAGAACGGTCACCACGGGTTCACCTACAACAGCAACCCGGGCTCGATGACCATCTCCAACAACCTCTCCATCGACAACGCCGAGCGCAACTACTCGTTCGACGCGGGCACCTCGACGTTCCGCGGCAACACGTCGTGCCGGTTCGCCGGTGGCGGGTCGAACGACAAGACGATCGGCAACGCCGACAGCTCCAACCAGTTCTGGACGGGCACCAACGGCTCCCGCTGCACCGGCTACAGCGGCGCGCTCGCCTGGTCTTTCGCCTCCGACGGTCACCTCGTGGTCACCCTCGGCGGCCGGGCCGTCAGCCTCTGACCCCCGAACGCGTCGCGCCCCGCCTCACATAAGCGCCCGTGAGGCGGGGTAGTGCCGGGCGATGACGGATTGCACGATCGGTGAGTACCTCCTCCTGCGCCTGCGGGAGACCGGCGTCCGGCACGTGTTCGGCGTGCCCGGCGACTATCAGCTCGAGTTCCTCGACCAGATCGAGGCGGCCGACGGCATCGACTGGGTCGGCAACTGCAACGAGCTCAACGCGGCCTACGCCGCCGACGGCTACGCCCGGCTCAACGGAATCGGCGCGGTCGTCACCACCTTCAGCGTCGGCGAGCTCAGCGCGCTCAACGGCATCGGCGGTGCCTTCGCCGAGCGCGTCCCGGTGGTGTCCATCGTGGGCACGCCGGCCACGTTCGTGATGCGGGAGCGGCAGCTCGTGCACCACACCACCGGCGACGGCGACTTCACCCGGGCCGCGCAGTGCGCCGCGCAGTACACGGCCGGCCAGGCGCTGCTCGGCCGCGACAACGCCGCCGAGGAGATCGACCGGCTGCTGCGCCTGTGCTGGCTGGAGAAGCGGCCGGTGTACCTCATGCTGCCCGCGGATGTCGCCGGCCAGCGCGTCGCCGCCCCGAAGGCCCCGCTCGCCCTGCCGGAGCCGTCCAGCGACCCGGCGATGCTGGCCCGGTTCGCCGCCGACGTGCGCGAGCGCCTCCGCGCCGCGACCTCGGTCGCGATCCTCGCCGGGCCCGAGGTGGACCGCTACCGGCTCGGCCCGCGGCTGCTGACCCTGGCCGAGGCGCTCGGCTGCCCGGTCGCGACGCTGAGCAGCGCCAAGGGCGTCTTCCCGGAGACCCACGACCAGTTCGCCGGCGGCTACGCGGGCGCGCTCGGGCCACCGGAGGCGCGGGCGGCCGTGGAGGACGCCGAGTGCCTGCTCGCGGTCGGGTGCCAGTTCACCGACGCGGTCACCGGCGGCTTCACCCAGCGCATCGAGCCGGCCCGCATGGTCGAGCTGCACCCGTCGGCGGCCTCGGTGGGCGGCACGCCGTACGCCCACGTCGCCCTGAAGGACGCCCTGACCGCGCTCGCGGAGTCCCCCGAGCCGGCGACCGGCCGCGAGCCCGCCACGCACCGGCGCATCCCGTCCAGCCCCGAGCCGAGGCCGGGCGCGCCGCTGCTCCAGGAGCGCTTCTGGCCGCTGATCGCGGGGTTCCTGCGCCCCGGGGACGTCGTCGTGGCCGAGCAGGGCACGTCGTACTTCGGCAGCGCCGCCCAGCCCCTGCCGCGCGACTGCGCCTTCGTCGGGCAGCCGCTGTGGGGCTCGATCGGCTACACGCTCCCGGCGCTGCTCGGCACCATGCTCGCCGCGCCCGATCGCCGCCACGTGCTGTGCATCGGCGACGGCTCGTTCCAGCTCACCGCGCAGGAGCTCGCCACGGTGCTGCGGCTCGGGCTCAATCCGGTCATCGTGCTCGTGAACAACGACGGGTACACCGTGGAGCGCTGCATCCTCGGCGAGTACGCCGCCTACAACACGATCGGGGCGTGGCGGTACGACCGGCTGGTCCAGGCCTTCGACCCGCACGACCGGGCCGTCACCGCCGCGGTGGCCACCGAGGACCAGCTCGCCGCGGCGCTGGACAAGGCGGCGGCGACCCGCGACCGGCCGGTCTTCATCGAGGCGCGGATGGGCCGGCTGGACGCGCCCGAGTCCGTCGTGCGCATCGGCAAGGCGTTCGCGGGCGCCGACTACCATCACGCGCCGGTGTAGGCCCGGTAGCCACCGCAGGTGAGGCATCCGGCGGCGCGGCGGTCCACCGTTGAGTCCATGGAGCAGGTCGCCGTCGCGGATCCGCCGGTACCACACCGAAAACCCCGCCTCACGCCGCTCGTCGGGCCGGCCGTCGTCGCCGCCGTCGCGTACGTCGACCCCGGCAACGTGGCCACGAACCTGACCGCCGGGGCCACGAGCGGGTACCTGCTCGTCTGGGTCGTCGTCGCGGCGAGCCTCGTCGCGCTGCTCGTGCAGTTCCAGGCCGCGAAGCTCGGCGTGGCGACCGGCCGGAGCCTGCCGGAGCTGTGCCGGGAGCGGCTGCCCCGCTGGGCGAGCCGGCTGCTGTGGGCCCAGGCCGAGCTCGTGGTGCTCGCGACCGACCTGGCCGAGTTCGTCGGGGCGGCGATCGGACTGCGGCTGCTGTTCGGCCTGCCCGTCGCCCCGGCGGCGCTCGTCACGGCGGTGGTCTCGCTGGTCCTGCTGGAGCTGCGCCGCCGCGGCCGCCGCCGGTTCGAGCTGTTCACGGCCGCGGCCCTGCTGCTCGTCGGGGCCGGCATCCTCTACGACGTCGCCGCCGTCGGGCACCAGTCGGCCGCCGGGCTCGCGGGCGGTCTCGTGCCCCGGCTCGACGGCCCGCGCGGCGCCCTGCTCGCCATGGGCATCGTCGGCGCGACCGTCATGCCGCACGCGATCTACCTGCACTCGGCCCTCGCGGTGCGCCCCGAGTTCCGCGTCGCCGAGGCGATCGGCGGCCGGACCCCGGGCGTGGTGCGCCGGGCCCTGCGGCTGGACTGCGGGATCGCGCTGGGCGGCGCGGCCGTGGTCAACGTCGCGATGATCGCGCTCGGGGCCGGCCTCGGGGCGCTCACCGCCGGCGGCTGGACGGGCGACATCATCGCCGCGCACGAGCAGATCGCGGCGCGGGCCGGCGGGGCGGCGGCGCTGGCGTTCGCCGTCGCGCTGCTCGCCTCCGGGGTCTCCTCGTCCGGGATCGGCACGCTCGCCGGGGACTTCGTGATGGGCGGGTTCCTCGGATGGCGGATCCCGAGCCTGCTGCGCCGCGGGCTGACGATGCTGCCGGCGGTCGCCGCGCTGCTGCTGGGGGCGCCGCTGACCGCGCTGCTGGTGCTCAGCCAGGTCGTGATCTCACTGGGCGTACCGGTGGCGCTGTTTTTGCTGGTGCACTTCTGCCGGGACCGGTCGCTCATGGGCGGGCTCGTGAACGCCGCGGCCACGACCCGGGTGGCCGCGAGCGCCGGCTTCGTGGTCGCCGCCGCGGGCCTGTCCCTGCCGGTCCTGCTCGTCGTCTGAGGGCCGGATGCCGACGCTCCCTCGGCTGCGGTCGCGCATGCTGGCCTTCGCCGCTGCCGCCGCGCTCGCCCTCGTCCTCGGGGCCGGCCCGGTCGCGGTGCTGGCCCTCGTCTTCTGCGCCGTGGCGATTCCCGCCGCCGTGCTGATGTCCGGAGGTGTACCGCAGGTGCGCGCGCTGTGCCGCCCGCGGTCCGCCGAATCCCCGAAGGAGCGCACATGAGTCCCGAAAGCATCCCCCAGCCCGAGCGCGGGCTCGAGGGCGGCCCCGACACCGGGCCGCGCAACGTGGAGCTGGACCGGCAGAACCCCGATCTGCTCGCGCCGCCGGAGACCGATGCCGGCACGCTGCCGAACCTGAAGTTCTCGATGTCGATGGCCCACACGCGCATCGAGGACGGCGGCTGGACCCGCGAGGTGACCCAGCGCGAGCTGCCGATCGCCACCGAGCTCGCCGGCGTCGACATGAAGCTCGACCCGGGCGCCTACCGGGAGCTGCACTGGCACAAGCAGTCCGAGTGGGCGTACGTGCTCGAGGGCAGCTGCCGCATCGGCGCCGTGGACCAGGAGGGCCGCAACTTCCTGGAGGACGTGACGAAGGGCGACCTCTGGTTCTTCCCGCACGGGGTGCCGCACCACATCCAGGCCCTCGACGACGGCGTGGAGTTCCTGCTGGTCTTCGACGACGGCGAGTTCTCGGAGAACTCGACGTTCATGATCAGCGACTTCTTCGCCCACACCCCGAAGAGCGTCATCGCCAAGAACTTCGGCTGGTCGCCCGAGCACCTGGACCGGCTGCCGGAGCGCGAGAAGTACATCTTCGCCGGCCAGGTCCCCCCGCCGCTGGAGCGCGACCAGGTGGTCAGCCCGACCGGCGACGTGCCCCGCAGCTTCAAGCACCGCCTGCTGGCCCAGGAGCCGGAGTACTTCGACGGCGGCCGGGCCCGGGTCGCGGACTCGACGAACTTCGCCGCCTCGGACACCATCAGCGCGGCCCTGGTCGAGATCGAGCCGGGCGGCCTGCGCGAGCTGCACTGGCACCCGACGGACGACGAGTGGCAGTACTACATCTCCGGCCGCGGCCGCATGGGCGTCTTCGCGAGCTCGGGGCAGAACCGCACCTTCGACTATCAGGCGGGCGACGTCGGGTACGTGCCGTTCGCCTTCGGCCACTACGTCGAGAACACCGGCAGCGAGCCGCTGGTGTTCCTGGAGATGTTCCGCAACCCGAAGTTCGAGGACATCTCGCTGAGCCAGTGGATGGCGAACACGCCGCCGCAGGTGGCCGCCGACACGCTGAACCTCCCGCGCCGGGTCGTCGAGTCCATCCCGAAGACGAAGACCCGCATCACGGCCTGAGCCCGTCAGCCGCGCCCGGCGTAGAGGTAGACGGTGACGGCGTCCGGCGCGTCGAGGCCGAACAGCACCGACCGGTACGTGCCGTCCGCCGTCGGCTGCTCCTCCTTGATGCCGGACACGGACACCGCGGTGCCGGGGTCCCAGAGGTTGCCCCCGCCGACGTTGTGCTCCGCCGTGACGGCCCGCAGCCCCGGCGTCGGCGGGGCGGTGAACTTCCCGGCGGCGACGAACGCGTCGAGCCCGGTGCGCGGGATGCGGAACTTCGCCGAGAGACGGGTTTCCAGGCCGTTGGTGTAGGCGGCGGCGAGCAGCACCGTCCCGGGCGGAAGGGTCACGTGCGCCACCGCCTCGACCTGGGCCGCGCTCGCCTCCACCGGCTTGGACTGCACCGGCAGCAGGTCGATGCCGGCGGTGCTCGCGACGAGAGCCGTCACGCCGCACGAGATCAGGGAGAGCACCAGGCTGACGCTCGCGAGCACGAGCGCGGTCTTGCCCTGGCGGACGCGAGGCGCGGGGGCGGGGGCGTCGATCACCGTCGTACTGTAGCCACCCCACTCCATGCCCCAGACCCGCGGCGGCTGCCGGGCTCGCGGGGCCGGTCACCGCCGTCAGGCCCGCGCCGCGATCCGGACGAACGAGCGCGCCAGCGGCGTCAGGCGGGCCGGTCGCCAGGCCAGCACCAGGCGGCTCGGCGGGCGGTCGTCGACGGCCACCGTGACCAGGCCCGGCGGCAGCGGCTGGCCGAGCGGCGCGAGCGCCGAGGTGCCGTTCCAGAGCACGGACTGCAGGCACTCCTGGATCGTGCGCATGACCGGCGCGTCCGGGGCGGCGGGGCCGGTCCAGTAGGCGGCCCAGAGCGGGTCGGTGCCGTCCGGCAGCCGGATCCAGCGGCGGGCGGCGAGCGCGGCGACGGACACCGGCCCGGCGCCGGCCAACGGGTCGTCGGCGCGGACCACGACGCCGATCGGGTCGGCGCTCAGGACGCGGGTGCGCAGGCCGGCGCCGTCGAACGGGGTCCGGGTGAGCGCGACGTCGACGAGCCCGGCCCGAAGCCCCGCGGTCGGGTCGCCGAGGCCGGACTCGTGCACGGTGACGGAGGCGTGCGGGTGCTCGCGGCGGAAGTCGGCGACGAGCCGGCCGCTCACCCATCCGGCGGTGTCGGCGAGCGTGCCGATGGTCAGCGTCTCGGCGCCGGCCTCGGCCCGCACCCGGGCCCGGAGCCGGTCGGCCTGATCGAGCAGCGTCGTCGCCTCCTCGTACAGGGCCTCGCCCGCGGCAGTCGGGGTCACGCCGTGCGGGGTGCGCTCCAGCAGGGTCGCGCCGAGGTCGGCCTCGAGCTGCCGCAGCGCCCGGCTCAGCGGCGGCTGGGTGATGTGCAGCCGCGCGGCCGCCCGCCCGACGTGCCGCTCCTCGGCCACGGCGACGAAGTACCGCAGCAACCGCAGGTCCACGTGCGCACCATACCCAGACGGTATGCGGCGGACACGGAAGGTCTTGGACGCGAGCGCCGCGGCGGGGCAACGCTGAAGGCATGGAGAACCTGCGCGTGGCCATCGGCCGCAACGACACCACGGAGGCGCTGTTCGAGCGCGGCACCGTGCGGACGGCACCGACGCTGGTGGACGTCTTCCGGCTCCTCGTCGACGGCGAGGCCGACGTGGCCGAGTTCGGCCTCACGTTCTACCTGCGCTCGCTGGACAACGGGGCGCCGTTCCTCGCCGTCCCGGCGTTCCCCACCCGGGTGTTCCGGCACTCGTGCGTCTTCGTGCACGCGGACAGCGGCATCACGCGCCCGGAGGACCTCACCGGCCGGACCATCGGGGAGTTCGGGGTGTACGGCCAGGACTCCGGCGTATGGGCGAAGGGTGTGCTGATGGACGAGTACGGCTTCCGGCCCGAGGACAACCGCTGGGTGATCGGCGGCCTCGACCGGCCGATGCCGCCGTTCGGCTTCACGACGCACCCGCACCCGGCCGGCGTCGAGGTGGCCGCGGCGCCGGAGGGGGCGACGCTCAGCGGGATGCTCGAGCGCGGCGAGATCGACGCCCTCTTCACCGCGAACGTCCCGCAGCCGGTGCTCGACGGCTCGCCCGCGATCCGGCGGCTGTTCGGCGACTACGAGACGGTCGAGCGGGACTGGTACCGCCGGACCGGCATCTTCCCGATCATGCACACGATCGCGGCGCCCCGCGGGCTGCTCGCGTCCCGCCCGGGTCTGGCGCGCGAGATCTACGACGCCTTCCTGGCCGCGAAGGAGACCGGCGCCGACCGGTACCGGGCGCGGCGCCGCCTGTTCCAGGCGCCGACGATGCTGCCGTGGGCGAACGCGCTGGACGAGCGCAACGAGGCGCTGTTCGGGCCCGACTGGTGGCCCTACGGCATCGCCGCGAACCGGACGGCGCTGGACACGTTTCTGCGGTACCACCACGAGCAGGGGCTGTCGAGCCGCCGGTGGAGCGTCGGGGAGATCTTCAGCGCCGAGCTGCTGGACACCTAGTCCGGCGTCATCCGGCCCGGGAGCCGGCCCCGCGAGGTTCGGCCGCGGGGGGCGCCGTCACGGGCGGTTCGAGCGGCACCGGGCGCCGGGGCTCACCGCGCCGGCCCAGCCCGGCGAGGATGATCGCGAGGGCCGCGGCCTCGGCGACGGCCGTCGCGCCCGCGGTGCCGAGCGGGCCCCAGAGCGGCACGCCCACGGCGACGGAGACCGTGAGCACGGCGGCGACGATGGTCATCGCCTTCGTGGCCCGGCCGTAGTGCCCGTCGCCGATCCAGTTGAACAGCAGCGCCCGCGTCACCGCCAGGCACGGCAGCGCGAGCATGAACACGGCGAGCCAGGTGGCCGCGTCGGGGTGCGGCAGGGACAGCACCGTGCGCGTGAGGAACGGGGCCAGGACGGCGACGATCGCCGCCCCGGGGATCGCGCAGGCGAGGGCCACGCCGATCGAGAAGCCGGCCGGGTGCGCCGAGTGCTCGATGCCGAGCCGGCTGCGCGCCCGCGCCACCATCGGCACCTGCAGCGCGGACTGCACCACGCCGCCGATGGCCTGGTACGCGGTCACGATCGCGCCGAAGCTGCCCATCACGGCCGGGGTCGCGACCAGGGACAGCACGAGCGTGCCGAAGCGGGCGACGTACAGGTCGGCGAGGGAGAAGCCGAAGAGGTGGCGGCTGGAGCGGTACCCCTGGATCGCCTTGCGCACCGAGAGCCCGTGCAGCAGGTTCGCCCGCAGCGACCCGTGCTTGCCCAGCACCAGCTCGCCGGCGAGCAGCTGGGCCAGGCCGGCGCCGGCCAGGGCGACGGTGAGCGGGACGCCGAGCAGGACCATCACCAGCGAGGCCGCCTTGCTGGTGCACATGAGCACGGCGCTGGCCAGGAAGCGCATCCGGCGGCTGAAGTCGGACAGCTGCAGCGTGGCGAGCCCGTTGCCGAGCGCGACCACGCCCGCGGCGGCGAGGGCGGCCAGGCCGTACCCCTTCGTGGCGTAGAACGCGCCGACCGCCACGGTGCCCAGCAGCAGGCCGGGCACCACGACGAGCATCCACTGGCTGCGCACGAGGGCGCGCTGCTCCTCGGTGCCGTTGAGGTACAGCAGCGTCGAGCCGCCGCTGAGGAAGATGAGCACGAACGCGAGCGCGGACGTCATGACCGTGTAGGCGCCGATCTCGGCGGTCTGCCCCAGTTTCGCGCACAGGGCGAGGATCACCGCGCTCAGCAGGCCGTTGGCGACGACCGCGCCCGCCGCGATGGCCGAGTTGCGCGCGAGCGCGCGAACCTCAGCCATGTGCCCCACTCATGCGCCGAACGTAGCAGGCGCCCTCAGTCCGCCTCGCCTGCCTCGCCCGGCGGCAGCATCAGCTCACGCAGGAGGGTGAGGTCGATCGCGAGCGAGCCGACCGGCTGCGGGTTGCGCTGCGCCGAGGCGAGGTGGGCCGCGACGAGCTGGTGCACCGCCTCGGACTCGCCCGCCTCGATCAGTTCCAGAATCCTCCCGTGTACCGCTCCGGACTCCTCGCGCTGGCTGAGCGGGACCCCTCGCGGCTCCGTGCGGCTCGCCCAGCCCTCCTCGTGGCTGGACCAGAGCGCCTCCAGCGCCCCGGCCAGCACGATCAGCGGCGGGTTCCCGCACAGGCTCACCAGCGCCTCGTGGAAGCGCCGGGACACGCCCACCACCGTGGGCAGGTCGCCGATGCTCGCCAGGTACTCCTCGTGCAGCTCACGCAGGCGCGGTACCACCGTGTGCGCCCGGTCACCGCGGGCCGCGCAGAGCGCCGCGCACGCCGGCTCGACGTGACGCAGGGCGGCCGCCACGTCACCGATGCCGGAGCGCTGGGCGGCGAGCACGAGACCGAGGTTGTACCCGAGGTTGGCCGGGGACGGCCGGTGCACGACGGCACCGCCCAGCCGTCCCCGGCGCACCGTGATGAGGCCCTCCGCCTCCAGGATGCGCATCGCCTCGCGCAGGGTCGGCGCGCTGACCTGATAGCGCCGGATCAGCTCGTCGGCCTTGGGCAGAGGGTCGCCGTCGGCCAGCTCGCCGCTGATGATCTGCGCCCGGATGCGGTCGGCGACCTGCTCGGCGAGCCGATGGACGCGTACCCGGGGCTCCACGGCCGTGAGCTTAGTAGGCGTCCGGGTCCAGCTGCACGGCCTCCGGAACCGGGTGCCGGTACAGCCTGGACGCGTTCTCCCACGTCATCTTGCGCACGTCGGCCTCGGGCAGGCCGCCGATCTCCTCCTCGATCGTGCGCTGGGTGTGCGGCCAGGTCGAGTCGCAGTGCGGGTAGTCCTGCTCCAGCAGGATGTGGTCGACGCCGATGACGTCGCGCAGCGGGAACGTCGACGGGTCCTCGACCGCACAGAAGTAGAAGTTGCGCAGCAGCACCTCGGCCGGGGTGAGCTCGATGCCCTTCCAGGTGCCGTACATCTCGTGGTAGCTCAGCATGTGGTTGAGCCGGTCGACCAGGCCCGGCACCCACCCGATCCCGCCCTCGGAGAGCACGATCTTGATGTCGGGGAAGCGGACCGGGATGCGGGAGTACAGCCAGTCGACGGCCGAGAACATGGAGTACCCGAAGAACAGCACGCCGACCACGTCCGGCGGCGCGTCCTCGGCGGTCGACGGCGAGCTGCTCGACGAGCCGATGTGCAGGTTCACCACCGTGCCGGTCTCGGCGCAGGCGCGCATGATCGGGTCCCAGTGGCCGGTGTGCAGCGACGGCATCCCGAGCATATGCGGGGCCTCGGTGAACGTCACCGCCTTGAAGCCGCGCTCGGCGTTGCGGTAGATCTCCTTCGCGCCGACCTCGGGGTCGAGGAAGTACGGCAGCTGGCACGGGATCATGCGGTCCGGGTACGCGCCCGACCACGCCTCGATGTTCCAGTCGTTCCACGCCCGGGTGGCCGCGAGCGCCAGCTCGGGGTCCTGGGTCGACAGCTGCAGGCGCTGGCCCGCGAAGCCGGGCAGGAACGACGGGAAGCACAGCGAGGCGTAGACGCCCGACAGGTCCATGTCCTTGATGCGCTCGTGGATGTCCCAGGAGCCGCGGCGCATGTCGTCGAAGCGGCTCGGCTCCATGCTGTACTCGTCGACGGGCCGGCCGACGACGGCGTTGAACCCGACGTTCGGGAACTCCTTGCCGTCGTACATCCAGACGTGGCTGCCGCCCTTGTCGACGACGCGCGGGGTCTGCTCGGCGTACTTGGCCGGCATCCGGCCCTCGAAGGCGTCCGGCGGCTCGACGATGTGGTCGTCGACGGAGATGAAGGTGTACTTGCGCGGCTGCCGCGGCGGGTCGGGCAGGAACGTCACCTTGTCGCGGGCGGCGGTGGTGAAGCTCGTATTGGTCAGGAGTTCGTCGATCGAAGCCATGGGGTGTCTCCTAATCGAGGACGTCGGGTTCGTGGCGGAGGAGCTTGCGGACCGCGCCGGCCCAGAAGTAGTCGGATCCCCGCTCCAGCAGGGACTTCTTCATGCCGTGGCGCAGCCCGGGGGCGATGGCGAGGGGATCGCGGCCCAGGAGCATGACGTCGTAGGCGAGCTTGCAGGCGCGGTCGATGCTCGCGGAGCGGTACGTGGCCTCCTGGATCGTCGGCGCGGTGACGATGATCCCGTGGCTGGCGAGGATGACGACGGACTTGTCGCCGATGCGCCGGGCGAGATCGGCCCCGAGCTCGGCGTCGTCGACCTCGCCGGTGTACTCGTGCACGAACGCCAGATCGCCGTCGAACATCGACCCCGTCTGGTGCACGATCTCGGGCAGCACGCCGATCGCGGCCAGCACGGTCACGTAGTACGGGTGGTTGTGCACCACGACGCGGGCGTCGGGCCGCGCGCGGTGCAGCTCGGTGTGGATGTGGAACGCCGGGGTGACGTCCCACTTGCCGTCCTTGACGGCGCCGTCACGGTCGACGACGCACAGGTCCGAGGCGGAGACCTCGTCCCACCACAACCCCCACGGGTTGATCCACATGTCGCCGTCGTCGTTCTTGACCATGGTGATGTGCCCGGCGATGTTCTCGCTGAAGCCGGCGTTCGCCAGGATGCGGAACGCGCAGGCCAGGGCCTGTGCGTCGGTGAGGTCGACACCGATGGGCGGGGTGATTTTCGGAGCCCAGACGGCGGTCCCGCCGGGCTTCTCGGTCACGGTTGTCACTGACCACCTCCGTGTAAATCTTTTAAAAGATTTAGCAATCGGAAGGGCTGGAGTCAAGCAATCGCTTGGTTGGCCTGGTTCACCGCGGCCTTTGCGGCGTTTTGCGGGCCCCGAGCTTTCGTGTCGCCGGGCTGGGCCGCACCATGGATCCATCGACCACGAGCTACGGAAGGCGACATGTTCATCGGGTATCTCGTCGCAAGTGTCCTGCTGGCCCTGATCCTGATCGGCTCGGCGATCGGCAAGCTGCGCCGCGCCGATGCCGTCGTGCAGAACCTGGACCGCGCCGCCGTCCCGCACGGCTGGTACCCGTGGCTGGCCACGGCCGAACTGGCGGGCGCCCTGGGCCTGCTCGTCGGCCTGGCGTACCGGCCCCTGGGAACCGCCGCCGCGGCCGGCCTGACCCTGTACTTCATCGGCGCCGTGGCCGCGCACCTCAAGGCGGGCGACCGCAGCGGCCTCGGCCCGGCCTCGTTCCTGCTGTTCCTGTCGATCGCCGCCGGCGTGCTCTCGATCCTGTAGAGCATTGCGGCCCCCGCCCGCGGAGGGCTCCTGACCTGAGCCCTCCGCGCGCGGCTCTCTTGCGCTGTCGACTGCCCTGGACGTCGGCGACAAGGCCGGCGGGATCATCGCCGCGGCCATCGCGGTGCTGTCCGCCGTGCGACCGCAACGGGCGGCAGCGACCGGAGCCGGGCCGTGGCCGGTCACCGTCCTGCGGGACCTCGGCGCCGAGGGCGAGCCGCCGGCCAGTCCCGTTCCACCGTTCGACGAATCTCTGCTTGGCCGGTTGGAGACGGCGGTCACCCGGTTCCGGCGACAACGCGCGGTCATCGTCATCGACAACGCCGAGCGCCTGCTCAACCAGGACCGACGGATGACGGATCTCGCGCTCGACGAGTCGCTGGAGGCGCTCGCGACCAGGAGGCACCGGATCAAGGTCGTCCTCATCACCAACGCGATTCCCAAGCCGTCCAGCGCGCTGGAGACCTGGTTGCCGGGCAGTCTCATCGAGGTCCACGGCCTGCCGTCCAAGTACTTCAACAGGGTCGTTCGCGAGCGGTCCGGCGCGAAGCAGGACTCGTCCGCCCGACTGGCTGACGGTCGGCTGAGGACGTTGTGCCAGAACCTGGGAGGTCGGCCGCGGCTCGCGGAGATCTTCGACGCCATCATTGACAGCGACGACGGCGACACGGCGGAATCGCTGGCGCTCGAGGTGCGGGCCTGGGTCGAGCAGGACGGCGGCGCCGAACACGTCGACAAACGCCTCCTCGATCGGCTGCGCCGGACGTTCCGGCCCGCAAGGGCACGGGTCTACGACGCCCTTGCGGCCTTTGCCACCCCAGTGAGCAGCGACGACGTGGCCTGCGTCGTCAACTCGGAGGAACCGGAGCTCGACTCGCGCCGCATCGGCTACGAGCTCGAGAGGCTCAGCCGCCACGTCGTGCGCGAGGTCGACGGCCGTTACTTTCTTCCCGGCGACGAGGCTCAGGGCGCCTTGGACTGGACGGCGGCCGACAGCGCCGCCGGGGAGGAAGACATTCGGTGGCTGTTGGCGGCCGCGGCCGTGCGTCTGGCGGCCGTGCGCGCCTCGAAGGCCCCGGCCGAGCGCGTCATCACGGACACGGATCTCGCCGAGCTCGACGCCTGGCTCCGAGCGAAGTTGACTATGGACGCCTACCACGCGATCGAGGCCATCGATATCGAGGCCGACCAGGGCTGGCCGAGCCCCCGCCTCCGCAGCCGGCGAGAGGCGGTCGCCGACGAGATCGCGGAGTACCGGGCACGACAGGTTCATCAGTTTCCTGGTGCGGGAGACGGCCACCCCGGCCGAACGGCAGCGGCTCGACCCGCTGCTGGCTTGGCTCAACGCCGGTGCCGTTCGGCAGTCGCCGAGCTGACTGCGGCCGCGCTGCTGGCGACGGGCCGGTGCAACAGCAATCCCCGCTCCTGGGCACGAACGATCGCCTCGAGGCGATTGCGGGCACCAAGGCGTCGATACAGCTCCTGTAACAACCGGAACATGGCCCGCTCCGAATAGCCGGCCTGCTCCGCCAGGCGCGCGACGGTCACGCCGGCGACGAGTTGTCGTAACCAGCTCTGTTGTTCGGGAGTCAGCAGCGCTTGGACGCTGTCCGGCGATTCGCCGCCCTCAGCGAGGACCGACGCCACCGCGGCGGGCAGGACGGCCTGGCCGCCGATCGTCGCCTCGACCGTGCGGGTCAGCACCGCCGCGGTGACCTCCCGCGCGAGCACCGACCGGGCGCCCGACCGCACAGCTCTGGCTCCCATGATCGCCGAGTCCTGGGCCAGGATCGCGATGATCGGGTAGGCGTCCGGCCCCATCCGGAGCTGTTCGAGGAGCGTCCAGTGCGACTCGGCCTCCAGCGTCAGGAGCACCAAACCGTCGCGCCCACGGCGGACCCACGCCAGCGGATCGTCCGGAGCCTCCACGGTGTGCCCGGCGCCCGACAGGACGGTGACCAGACCCTGGCGGTACATCGGCAGAGGATCGACGACCGCGAGGCGCATGGCGAAGAGCGTGCCGGAGCGTTTCGCCGCGATCGGCAGGGCCGCGGCCGTGGTGTCCGATCGGGTAGCGGGCGGCCGCCCGCTACCCGTCTTGTGCCGAACTACTCGAAGTCGCCGAAGTCCTCGCCGCCGCCGTCGTCGTCGAACACCTCGTCGATGATCTCGCCGGCCACCAGGCCGCCGACGATGCCCGCGGCGCCCGCGGCCACGACGGTGCCCATGCCCATGCCGCGGCGGCCGTGGCCCTGCTGGCCCGGGTGGCCGTAGCCGCCGGGGCCGCCGTGGCCGTAGCCGCCGGGGCCGTAGCCGTGGGCGGACTGCATCGCCGTGAAGTGGCGGTCGGTGGCCTGGCGCACCCAGCTGTCCACCAGCGCGGTCCAGTTGGTGCCCTCGACGCCGTCGTGGCCGATGCTGAAGCGGCTGACCATGTCCTGCGAGGGCCGGAACATCCCGCCGCGCTTGTCGAACTCCAGGATGACCTCCACGCCGGCGGGGTTGGTCGCGAAGGTCAGCTCGACCTCGTTGACGCGGCCCGCGTACTGCTGCGGCGGCCAGAACTCGATCTCCTGATAGATCGGCAGCTGCTGCGGCACGCCGTGGAGGCGGCCGTGCTCGACGTCGGCGTGCTTGAAGCGGAAGCCGAGCTCGGCGAACGCGTCCAGCACGGCCTGGTGGGCGGGGAGCGGCGTGATCGACACCGGGTCGAGGTCGCCCTTGTCGCGGCCGCCCGCGATCTCGAGCTCGGTGCGCACGCCCATCACCATGCCGCGCAGGTGCTGGCCGTACACGTTCGTGATCGGCGCCTCCCACGGCACCGCCAGGCGGAACGGGATCGACTCCGTGGTGCCGCCGCGCACGGTGAAGTGGTCGGCGACCGAGGTGCGGGTCAGCTCGAGGCCGGCCTCGCGGTCGAAGCCGGCGCGCTCCACCTCGACGCGCGTGACGAGCGAGAGCACGACGTGCTCGATGCGGGCGTCGCGATCGCCGCCCTGGACGTGGACGTGGCCGTCGATGAAGCCGCCCGGCTGGACGGCGGGGGTGTCGAGCACCGTGTCGACGCTCGGTCCGCCAACCCCGAAGGCGGCGAGCATCTTCTTGAACACCATGGCAATTGACACTAGCACGTGGCACTGTACGGTCTCCGCAAACAGTGATCCCCGTGCGGGTGAGGGACGGTCGCGGGTCAGACGGTGCCGATGGTGTACGCGACCTCGTCCAGCAGCTCCCGCGCCAGGTAGCCGGTGCGGCCGAAGCGGGGGGCGAGGCGCTGGCCGGCCACGGCGTGCGCGTACGTGGCCCAGCACCCGGCCTGGGCGGGCTCGGCGCCGCGCGCGAGCAGGCCGGCGACCAGGCCCGCGAGCACGTCCCCGCTGCCCGAGGTGCCCAGGCCGGCGGCGCCGCTCTCCTCGCGCCAGACCGTGCCGTCCGGGTCGGCGACGTAGCCGTGCAGGCACACCGTCGCCGCGTACCGGCCGGCCAGGGCGGCGGCCTCGGCGGCCAGGTCGTCGCCGGGCTCGCGGCCGAGCAGGTGCCGCGCCTCGGTGCGGTTCGGGGTGAGCACGGCCCCGCACTTGGCGTGCTCGAGCGTCTCCGGGCGGCGGCTCAGCGCGCCCAGGGCGTAGGCGTCGAGCACGACCGCGGATTCCGGGGCGGCCTCGGCCAGTACCGTTGCCAGGATCTTCTGCGTTTCCTCGATGTTGTCCAGGCCCGGCCCGAGCGCGACCGCGTCGGCCTCGGCCACCTGATCGAGCAGCGCTCGCGGCAGCTCGGCCGAGACGCTGCCCTCCGGGGTCTCGGGCAGCCCGAGCACCTTCGCCTCCGGCACCGCGATCGACAGGGCCGCGGCCGTGCTGCCGGTCACCGCCAGCTGCAGCCGCCCGGCGCCGGCCCGCAACGCGGCCACGCCGGCCAGCAGCACGCCGCCGGGGGTGGTGCGCGAGCCGCCGATGACGAGCACGGTTCCGCGGTCGTGCTTGTCGCCGCCGGGCTCGGGCAGCGGCCAGTCGCGCAGCACGCGGGGCGTGATCACCTCAGTCGTCGGCACCGACGAACTCCTGGGTCGTCGTCGCGGCCGTGCGCAGGTGGCCGACCTCGTTGAACAGCTCGGGGCGCAGCACCCCGCCCGCGTTGACCCAGCTGCTCACCGAGCAGTTGGCCATGGCCGTCGAGCGGGACAGGGCCATGAGCGTCTCCTCGTCGAGGCCCTCCACGAGGTACCGCACCAGCATCACGATCGCCTCGTGCCCCACGAGCAGGACGCGCCCGCCGGGATGGTCGGCGCGCACGTCGCGCATCAGGCTGCGCAGGCGCAACAGCACGTCGGACCAGGACTCGCCGCCGGGCGGCCGGTAGTACATCTTGCCGAGCCGCTGCCGCCGCGCCGCCTCCTGCGGAAGGCGCGCGGCCACGCCCCGGTTCGTGAGCAGGTCGAGCACGCCGAGCTCGCGGTCGCGCAGGCGCTCGTCGTACCGCATCGCGATCCCGGTCCCGCCCAGCGCGATCGCCGCCGTCTCCCGCGTGCGCAGGTAGGGCGAGACGACGGCGAACTCGGGCGTCTCGCCCGCGGGCAGCCCGCGGACCCACTGCCCGACGGCGGCGGCCTGCTCGCGGCCCAGCCCGGTCAGCGGCACGTCGGCGTCGCGCTCGGCGAGGTCGATGACCTCGAGCCCGCCGCGCTCGGCCGCCTCGGCCCGCACGTTGCCGACGCTCTGCCCGTGCCGCACCACGCCCAGCCAGCTCAGTTCCGCCATGCGTGCCGGGGTACCCAGCGCCGGGCTACTTGAAGCCGTCCCGGGTCAGGTAAAGATCGCGGCCCTGCTCGCGGGCGGCCGCCACCCACTGCGGCAGCTTCTCGCCGACGAGCCAGGCGGCCTCCTCGACGTCGTCGTCGCCGTCGGGCAGGTGCTGGTACTCCTCGTAGATCCGCCCGGTGTCGAAGGCCTCGAGCTCGGCGGCGAGGCCGTCCAGCGCGGCGGCCGGGGCGTGCATCGGGAACGGCCACGGGTCGTTGCCGACCGGCTGCTCGGCCCACGGCGCCTGGTACGGCTGCTTCCACACCGCGGCGACGCCCGGCAGCCCCCAGTGGCGCAGCGCCTTGGCGAGCCTGTGCCAGCCGCGGCCGGGCAGGATGGCCCGGCCGATCTCGTGCATCTCGGGCGGGTTGCCGGCGGTGGCGGCGGCGAGCTCGGCGGGGTCGATCGCGAACGCGGACACGTACTGTTCGGCCATGGGGACAGTATCGTGGTCCGCGCTGCCGGAGCCGGTGCGCGGTGGCGTGCGGGAGCGCCTGGGAAGCCCGGTCGCCGACGCCGTCGACCTTGCGGGCGGGCACTCGGAGGGGGCGGCGGCCCGGCTGCGGCTCGCCGACGGGCGGGACGTGTTCGTGAAGGCGGCCGCCGACCCGGCGGTGCGCGACTTCCACCGGCGCGAGGCGGTCGTCGCGGCCGCGCTTCCGGCATCGGTACCGTCGCCGAAGCTGCTCTTCGCCTTCGACGACGGCCCGTGGGCGGTGCTCGGGTTCGAGTTCGTCGCGGCCTCGTTGCCGGGCCCGGCGGACCTGCCGCGCGTCCTGGACACCGTGACGGCCATGGCGGGCGCGCTGACGCCGGCCCCCATCCGCCCGCCGACCCGGCCGCGCCTGGCCGGGCTCGAGTCGCTGGACCTGGCCGGCGACACGCTCCTGCACGGGGACCTCTACCTGTTCAACGCGCTGGTGTCGCCGGAGCGCGTCTTCATCGTCGACTGGGCGCACGCGTGGGTCGGCCCGGCGTACTGCGACGCGCTCATGCTCATGGCCGGTTCGCCCGACGCGGAGGCGTTGTGCGCCGCGAACCCGCTCACCCGCGACCTCCCGCCGCGCGTGATCGACGCGTTCCTGGCCGCACACGCGGGCTTCCTGCTGGACCTGGCGGCGCGTGCCGCGGATCATCCCCGGCTGGCGAGCACGGCCGCGGCCCTCGGCGGGGCGTCACGGGACTGGCTGGCCCGGAGAGCAACCGGCTGAGCACCGGGGCCGCACCCGGCGGCGGGAACAGTTGAGGGCATGCGGGCATGGATGTGGTACGTCGTCGGCGGGCTGCCCGTCGTCCTGGCCGCTCCGCTGCTGCCCGTGTTCGAACGCCAGCTCGTCTACGCGCTCGGCAGCGCCGTCGCCATCACCGTCATCGTCCGCCGCCTGCGCGCGGGCCGGGTCGCCCGCCGGCGGGCCTGGTGGATCGCGGTCGCCGCGATGGGCTGCGCCCTGACCGCGAACCTGTGCTGGGCGGCCGACCTCGGCCTCGGCGGCACCGGCGGCGACCTGCCGCTCGTCGACGGCATCTACTTCGCGATGTACCCGCTGATCGGCGCGGCGCTGCTCGGGCAGCCGGCGGTGCACCGGTACGGCTCCGCGCTCGCCGGGTTCACCGAGGCCGGAGTCGCGCTCTGCACGGCCGTCGTGGTCACCTGGGTGGCGCTGTACGACCCGTTCGTGCGCGACCGGCCCGAGCACTCGGTCAGTCTCAGCGTCGCCCTGTTCCCGGCGCTCGACCTGCTCATCCTCGCCACCGCGGTGCGGATGGTGGTCGCGGCCGGGGCGCTGCGGGCCACCCACCTGCTGCTGCTCGGCGGGGCCGCGTGCCTGCTCACGTCCGACATCCTGTACTTCGTCTCGGCCTCCGGCGGCGGCGCCTGGGCCGGCTCGGGGATCACGTCCGCCGGCTGGGCCGCGACCTACCTGTTCCTCGGCGCGTCCGTGCTGCACCCGACGGCCGCGCTGCCCCCGGCGCCGGAGCGCCCGTCGTCGGCCACGTGGGGCACCGTGGTAGTCGCCGTCGTCGTGCTCGTCGGGCCGGCGGCCACGGCCTGGTCGCTGCTGCGCGAGCTGCGCGAGCCCAGCCTCGACGTGCCCGACGTCGTGGTACCGCTCGTGCCGACCGCCGTCACCGCCCTGCTGCTGGTGATCCGGCTCGGGCACGCCGGGCGGGTCGAGCGGCGCCGGGCCCTCGACCTGCAGGACGCTCTGCGGCAGCAGTCGCAGATGCAGGCCCTGCTGCGCCACCACGCGCTGCACGACGCGCTCACCGGGCTGCCGAACCGGCGGCTGCTCGACGACCGGCTCACCGAGCTGCTCGCGGCCGGTGGCCGGGGCGGGCTGATCCTGTTCGACCTCGACGGGTTCAAGGACGTCAACGACCGCTTCGGGCACCCGACCGGCGACGCGCTGCTCGTCGAGGTGGCCCGCCGGCTCGAGGCGCTGCTGAGCCCGGGCGACACCCTGGCCCGGCTCGGCGGGGACGAGTTCGCGCTGCTGTGCCCGGGCGTGGGGGAGCCGGACCTGCTGGAGCGGGGAGAGCGGCTGCTCGCGGCGCTGCGCCGGCCCGTCGACGTGAACGGCTCCGAGCTGTTCGTCTCCGGCACGGCGGGGGCGCGCGGGTTCAGCGCCGGCTACAGCGCGACGATCGTGCTCGCGGACGCCGACGTGGCCCTGTACGCGGCGAAGGCGGCCGGCAAGGACCGCGTCGTCGCCTTCGACGAGCCGCTGCGCGACCGGCAGCTGCAGCGCAGCCAGACCGCGCAGCGGCTGCGGGCCGCGCTCGCGGCCGACGAGCTCGCCGTGCACTACCAGCCGATCGTCGCGCTCGGCGGGGACCGCACCGTCGGCTTCGAGGCGCTCGTGCGCTGGTGCCCGCCGGGCGCGGCGCCGATCGGGCCGGACCGGTTCGTCCCGGCCGCGGAGGCGAGCGGGCTCATCGTGGCGCTCGGCGACTGGGTGCTCAACCGCGCCTGCCGGGACGCCGCCCCGTGGCACGCGGCCACCGGGGCGGGCGTGAGCGTGAACGTCTCGCCGCGGCAGCTGGCCGAGCCGGACTTCGTGGCCCGGGTGCACGCGGCCCTGTCCGCCTCGGGGCTGCCGGGTCACGCACTCACCCTGGAGATCACCGAGGGGGTGCTCGTCGGCGCCGGGCCGCAGGCGGAGCAGACCATCGCGCACCTGACGGCGCTGCGCGCGATCGGCGTGAAGGTCGCCATCGACGACTTCGGCACCGGGTACTCGTCCCTGGCCTACCTGCGGGACCTGCCGATCGACATCCTCAAGATCGACCGCTCGTTCCTGCCGCACAGCCGCGACGACGTGGCCGGGCAGACCGCGCTGGTGCGGGCGATCGTGGACCTGGCGCGCAGTCTCGGGCTGGTGACGGTCGCGGAGGGCGTGGAGACCGAGGAGCACTACGACCTGCTGTGCGGCCTCGGCTGCGACCGGGTGCAGGGGTATCTGCTCGGCCACCCGGTCCCCGCGGACGCGGTCCTCGAACCCGTCGGCTGACGGCCTTCCTCGCTTTTGCTCGTATTGACAGCCGTGACCTTCCGGCTCTACTGTCGGGGCGCTTACTCGGTTCAGTAAAGGTACTGAACCGATGGGTCCGGGCGCCGCCTCGCCCGGTCCCGGAAGGAGTCCTCGTGCGCAAGGCTCTCGCCGCGGCGGCGATCCTGCTCGCCGCGCTCATCGCCAACCCCGCGCCCGCCCAGGCGTTCCCCGCGTCGACGCGGGCGGCGCTGGTCAACTACCTGTCGGGCATCTCCGGGCAGTACACGATCACCGGGCAGCACAACCGCGAACCCAACTCGGACCCGACCAAGTGGACGCGGGTCGCCCAGGGCATCACCGGCCAGACGCCCGGCCTGTGGGGCGGCGACTTCCTGTTCGCCTCCTCCGACGTCAACGCGCGCCAGACGATGGTCAGCGAGGCCATCCGGCAGTGGCAGGGCGGCTCGCTCGTCGCGCTGACCTGGCACATGTGCCCGCCCACGGTCGGCTCCACGTGCGGCTGGGACTCGGCCGGCGTGCTCAGCCACCTCTCCGACAGTCAGTGGAGCCAGCTCGTCACCGACGGCAGCGCGCTCAACACGGCGTTCAAGAACCGGCTCGGCGAGGCCGTGCCCTACCTGCGGCAGCTGCAGAACGCGGGCGTGCCGGTGCTGTTCCGCCCGGTCCACGAGATGAACGAGGGCTGGTCGTGGTGGGGCGGGCGCCCCGGCGCCAACGGCAGCCGCAAGCTGTTCCAGATCGTGCACGACTACTACGTGGGCCAGGGCCTGTCCAACCTCGTGTGGGTGTGGAACGTCAAGGACACCAACATGGGCTCGATCGGCGACTACTGGCCGGGAGCGTCCTATGTGGACGTCGCCACGCTCGACATGTGGGTGAAGCTCGCCCCGAGCACGTCCGACTACCAGGCGATGCTGAACGTGGCCGGCGGCAAGCCGATCGCCCTGGCCGAGGTCGGGCAGGTGCCGAGCGTGGCCCTGCTCAACGCCCAGCCGCGCTGGACGTACTTCATGGTGTGGGCCGAGTACCTGCAGGACCCGGCGTACAACACCAACGCGAACGTGCAGAACACCTACTTCAACAGCCGGGTCCTGGTGCGCGGCGAGTTCACCGTGCCCGGCGGCACCTCCTCCCCGGGCGGCGGGCCGGTCACGGGGCTGGCGGGCAAGTGCCTCGACGTGGCCGCGTCGGGGACGGCGAACGGGACGAAGATCCAGCTGTACACCTGTAACGGCACCGGCGCGCAGACCTGGACGGTGGGCTCGGACGGCACGCTGCGCGCGCTCGGCAAGTGCCTCGACGTGGCCGGCGGGGTGAACGCGGACGGCACGAAGGTGCAGCTGTGGGACTGCAACGGCAACACGCACCAGCAGTGGGCGCGCAACGGCCAGACGCTGCGCAACCCCGAGACCGGCAAGTGCCTCGACGTCACCGGGCAGAACAGCGCCGACGGCACGCAGATCCAGATCTGGACCTGCAACGGGCAGACGAACCAGAACTGGACCGTTCCCGCATAGGCGAATCCCTGCTCGGGTCCGCGTCACCTGCGGACCGTCGCTCCCGCCAGGGACCGCGCCGGGGCCCAGCATCCGCTGGCCCTGGCGCGGCGACGTCCGCGGTGGCAAGACCTACGCTGACGCTGTGACCACCGACTTCCCCAGTTTCGAGATCCCCGGCCGGATCGCCCTCGTGACCGGGGCCGCCCGCGGCCTCGGCCGGGCCATCGCGCTCACCCTCGCCAACGCGGGCGCCGACGTGGCCCTGGGCCTGCGCGACGTGAACGCCGACGCCGGCCTGGCCGCGCGGATCGAGGCCCTGGGCCGCCGGGCGCTCCCGCTGCCGATGGACGTCGCCGACCCGGCCCAGGTCCGCGCGGCCGTCGACGCCACGGTGGAGCACTTCGGCCGGCTCGACATCCTCGTGAACAACGCCGGCATCGCCCCCGAGAACCGGGCCGAGGACGTGACCGAGGCCGACTTCGACGCCACCCTCGCGGTCAACCTCAAGGGCACCTTCTTCGCGAGCCAGGCCGCCGGCCGGGTGATGATCCGCCAGGGCTACGGCCGGATCGTGAACGTCGGCTCCCAGGCCGGCGCGGTGGCCCTGCCGGGCGAGTCGGTCTACTGCATGACGAAGGCGGCGATCGCCCACCTGACCCGGTGCCTGGCCGTGGAATGGGGCCCGCACGGCGTGACGGTCAACGCGGTCGCCCCGACCTTCGTGCACACGCCGGGCACCGCGGACTACCTCGCCGACCCGGCCCACCGCGCCGACGTGGTCGAGCGGATCGCGGCCCTGCACCGCATCGGCGAGCCGATGGAGGTCGCCGGGGCGGTGCTGTTCCTGGTCTCCCCGGCCGCGTCGCTCATCACCGGCGAGGTGATGCTCATCGACGGTGGCTGGACCGCCCGGTAGGGGCCGGGCCGGTGGAGTCGCGGACGACCAGGACGGCGTTGCCGTAGCGCACGCTGCGCGGCGGGCCGCCGTCCAGCAGCTCGAACAGCAGCCGGGCGGTGCGCATCCCGTAGTCGGTGACGTTGCGCTGCAACACCGTGAGCGCCGGGTGCACGAGCTGGCACAGCGGGGAGTCCTCCCACGCCAGGATGGACACCTCGGCCGGGACGGACACGTGCATCTCGGCGGCCACGCCGAGCCCGGCGAGGGCCATGAGATCGTTGTCGTAGACGATCGCCGTCGGACGGTCGCGCCCGCTGAGCAGGCGCCGCGTCGCCGTCGCCGCCGCCTCCCCGGTGTAGTCCGCGGCCGTCGTCGCGATCGGGCCGAACGGTGCCGCCGCGTCGAGGGCCGCCGTGCGGGCCGCGGTGTGCGCCAGGTCCGCCGGGCCGCTCACCCGGGCCACGCGCCGGTGCCCCAGGGCCGCCAGCAGCCCCGCGACCTTCGCCGCGCCCGCGTGCTCGTCGGTCGACAGGTTCGCCAGGCCCGGGAGCTGACCCGAGCCGCCGGCGACGACCGCCGGCAGGCCCAGCTCCCGCACCGCCGGCAGCCGGGGGTCGTCCACCCGCAGGTCGCACAGGATCACGCCGTCGACCCGGCGCTCGGCGTGCCAGCGGCGGTAGACGGCGATCTCCTCGCCGGCGTCCTCGACGAACTGCAGGGCGAGGCCGAAGCCGCGCGCGGACAGCTCCATCTGCATCCCGGCGATGAACTGGCGGCGGAAGACCTCGCTGCGCAGGGCCGCGGACGTGCGGCGCAGGACCAGCCCCACCACGTCGGCGGCCGCGCCGTGCAGCGCGACGGCGGCCCGGTGCGCGGTGAAGCCCAGCTCCTCGGCCACCTCGCGGACCCGCTCGCGCAGGTCCTCGGAGACGCCGGGGCGGCCGTTGAGCGCATAGGACACGGCGACCCGGGACACGCCGACGCGCCGGGCGATGTCGCTCATCGTCGGTCGCCGTCCCGCCATGGGACGAAGCCTAACCGCCTCAGCGCGGCGGCGGCGCGATGCTGTCCCGCAGGAGCAGGCGGGGCGTGGCGTCCTGGTAGTCCGACGGGGGACCGCCGGCCAGGAACGCCAGCAGCACGCGGGCGGCGTTGGCGCCGTAGGCGTGCACGTCCCGGGCCAGGGCGCTCAGGGCCGGGAAGGCCATCTCGCACAGCTGGGAGTCGTCGCCGGCCACGATCGAGAGCCGCCCCGGCACGTCGAGGCCCAGCTTGCGGGCCACGTGCAGGCCCGCCGTCGCCATGATGTCGTTGTCGAACATGATGGCCGTCGGCGGCTCGGCCGCGGTCAGCAGCCGCTCGGTCGCCCAGGCGCCCGCCTCCCAGGTGTAGTCGGTGTCGACCACCTCGGCGGCGACGAGCTCGTGGCGGCGCGCCGCGGCCCGGAACGCGGCGGTGCGGATGCGGGTGTGTGAAAGCGACACGAGGCCGCCGACCCGGGCGATGCGCCGGTGCCCGATGCCGGCCAGGTAGCCGACCGCCTCGGTGAGCGCGGCCGCGTCGTCGCTCCACACCGCCGGGGTGCCGGCGCCGGGCGGGCGGACCGACGGGTGGCCGACGAGGATGCCCGGCAGGCCGAGCCGGTCCAGGGCCGCGACCCGCTCGTCGTTCACCCACAGGTCGGTGAGGATCGTCGCGTCGATGCGCCGCGCCGCCCACAGCCCGCGCAGCGCCTCGATCGCCTTCCCGTGGTCGCCGACCACCTGCAGCACCAGGGCCGTGCCGGTCGCCGACAGCTCCGTCTCCAGCCCGGCGATGAACTTCATGTAGAACGGCTCCACCCCCAGCGTCGCCGCGTCGCGGGCGATCACGAGCCCGATCGCCTCGGCCCGGGCCGCGGACAGGTTGCGCGCGGCGGCGCTGGGCTGCCAGCCCATCTCGGCCGCGATGGCCCGGATGCGCTCGCGGGTCTGCGCGGAGACGCCGGGCCGGTCGTTGAGCGCGAACGACACGGCGCCGATCGAGACGCCGGCGGCCTCGGCGATGTCGCTGATGGTGGGGCGTCTCACGGCGTTCCCTGGATCGTCACTTGGTGGCCCCGGACGTGAAGCCGTTGTAGATGAACCGTTGCAGCAGCAGGAACAGGATAAGGGTCGGCAGGATGACCAGGACCGCCCCGGCCGAGATGGTCTCCCAGTGGGCGCCGAACGGGCCCTTGAAGCGGAACAGCGACGTGGAGATGGTGCCGAGCTCCTCCGAGGGCATGTAGAGGAACGGGATGTAGAAGTCGTTGTAGACGAAGATGCCCTTGATGATGACGACCGTGGCGATCGCGGGCTTGAGCAGCGGCAGGATGACCGACCGGTAGATCTTGAACGTCGAGGCCCCGTCGAGCCGGGCGGCCTCGTCCAGCGAGACCGGGATCCCGCGCATGAACTGCATGAAGATGTAGATGGCGACGATGTCGGTGCCCATGTAGAGCAGGATCGGCGCCCACCGCGAGTCGAACAGCCCCAGCGTGTCGATCACCCGGAACGTCGCCACCTGCGTGGTCACCCCGGGCACCAGGGTGGCGACGAGGAACGCCCCGACGACCAGGCGCTTGAACCGGAAGTGGAACCGGTCGAGGGCGTAGGCCGCGAGCGTCCCGGCCAGCACCGTGCCGGCCACCGACACGAGCAGGATGATCGCGGTGTTCGCGAACCCGGTCAGCATGCGGCCGGAGCTGAACGCGGTGGCGTAGTTGCTGAAGTTCAGCCAGTCGTGCGGCAGCGCGAGGGTGTCGCCCGTGGCCATCTCCTCCGGCGTCTTCAGCGACGTCAGGAACACGGTCACCAGCGGCAGGAGCACAACGACGGAAGCCAGGACCAGCATGGTGTACCGCATGAGGTTCGCTCTCACGTCAGGTCGGTCCTCTCGTCGGGGACGAGGCGCCGCTGGAGCCAGGTGACCAGCAGCACGATGAGCAGCAGCACGACGGCCGCGGCCGAGGCGAGCCCCGTCTTGTTGAACTGGAAGGCGAGCTTGATGGTCTGGATCACGAACGTCTTGGACTCGCCCGCGCCGCCGGTCATCACGAACGGGATCTCGAACACCGACAGCGACCCGGACACGGCGAGGATGACGCTCAGGCTGATGATGGGGCGGATGCCGGGCGCGACGATGTGCCGGAAGATCTGCCAGCGGCTCGCCCCGTCGAGCTCGGCGGCCTCGTACAGCTCGCCCGGGATCGCCTGGATCGCGCCGAGGAACAGCACGAAGGTGAGCCCGGTGAAGCGCCACACCGAGACGCCCGACAGCGACACGTTCACGAGGTCCGGGTCGCCGAGCCAGAGCTTGTCCGGGTGGGCGCCGAACAGCGCCAGCACCGAGTCGAGGGTGCCGTGGGGGCGGAAGAAGTACAGGAAGACGAACGACACCGCGACGCCGTTGATGAGGTACGGGAAGAACAGGATGCCCTTGAACAGGTTCCGCAGCCGCAGCTTGAAGCTGAGGATGAACGCGAAGTAGAGGGCGAGCGCGATCTGGACCGCGGAGGCGGCCACGTAGTAGAGGCTGACAAAGAACACCTGGAACAGTTCCGGGCGGGTGAACAGCTCCACGTAGTTCTCGGCCCCGACGAACGCGGGGTCGTCGCCCAGGCCGTCCCAGTCCGTGAAGCTGTACCCCACCATGCTGCCGACGGGGATGTACGTGAACACGACCAGCAGCGCCAGCGCCGGTAGCAGGTAGATCCAGGGGGTGAACCTTTTCACGGGCTTCCTTTCGCCGGGAGGCGGGCCGGCGAGGCCGGCCCGCCCCCTGGATCAGCCGACGGTCTTGGCCGCTTCCGTCCAGCGCTTGGACAGGTCGGTGAAGATGCCCTTGAGATCGCCGGGCGCGGCGCCGCGGGCGGTGTCGACGATCTTCTGGCGGTAGTCGGGCTTGCTGATGCCGACCTCGGAGGCGTTGTCGATCTTCGTGAGCTTCGCCGACTCGGCCTGCGACAGCTCGATGAACCGCACGCCCGCCGCGGTGAACGGCTGCAGCGCCGGCGGCATCGGGGCGCCCTTGACCGCGGAGACGGCCTGGTTCACCGCGGCCGAGTCGGACTTGTCGATGAACCAGTCGAACCAGGCGCGGGCGGCCGCCTTGTGCTTCGAGTGGCTGTTGATGGCGTACTGGTAGTCCGGCGCCACGACCGAGCAGAACTTCCCGCCGACCTGCTTCGGGAAGGGCATGTAGCCGATGCTGTTCGGGTCCTTGCCGGCCTTCTTCGCCGCGTCCTGCATCTGCACGATGGCCCACGACCCGAGCCACATCGTCGCGATCTTGCCGGTGGCGATCGCGCCCTTCGAGTCCTCCCAGTTGGTGGTGGTCGGGTCGGCCTCGGAGAGCTTGTTCTTCACGATGTCGTAGAGCAGCGTGTCGCCGGTGCTGAGGTCGGCGCCGGGCGCCCACGGGTCGGTGGTGGGCAGCTTGTCGTTCGCCTTCGGGTCGCAGCTGACCGAGCCGACGACGCTGGACCAGGAGCTCAGCGGCCAGCCGTCGTGGTAGTTGGTGTAGTACGGCGTGGCGCTCGTCTTCGACTTGATCGCCTGCAGGTCGGCCACGAACTCCTCGGGCGTGGCCGGCCATGTCGTGACGCCCGCCTGGCTCCAGACGTCCTTGTTGTAGACGAAGCCGTTGACGTACGCGAAGCCGGCCACCCCGTACACCTTGTCGCCGACCTTCGCCTTGTCGGTGAAGCTGTACTTGCTCTGCAGGTCGGCCGCGCCGCCGAGCGAGGCGAAGTACTTCGGATAGTCCTCTGTGGACACCGTGCTCGGGATCAGCAGGACGTCACCGTAGTTCTCGGTGTTCATCCGGATCTTGACTTCGCCCTCGTAGTCGGTGACGCCCTCGAACTTGACGTTCACCTTCGGGTAGAGCTGCTTGAACTGGTCGGCGTACTTCTGCATCGTGCCGTCGGTCACCAGGTCGGTGCGGTTGGTCAGCACGGTGATGTCGCCGGACACGGCGCCGGCGTCGGTGGGGGACAGGGCCTCGTCCGAGGTGCCGGACTTGCCGCTCGAGCCGCCGCAGGCGGCCGCCGTGAGGGCGGTGGCGGCGAGTATGGCGACGAACGCTCGTCTGAACATGGGGTGCGCTCCGTTCGGGCCTAAAGCGTTTTAGTAGAGCGGACGCAATATGGCACCGCGCCTCAGCCGCGGTAAAGCCCCTTGACCGATTCGTTATAACCGGACAAATGGTGCGTTTCGGGCATGCGAAAGGACCCGCGGAGCTGCGGGTTTTCCAGGGCGTGTCGGGTCGAGACGGCGGGTGTGGGGGCGGGCGGGGGTGTCGTCAGACGGGGTGCGGGGTCAGGCGGGGGTGTGGGGTCAGGCGGGGTGGGTCAGGCGGGCGGTGCTGCCTCGGGGGCTGAGGTGGGCGGGGGTGCCGTGGGTGCTGGTCACCGGGTCGCCGTCGATCGCGGCCAGGAGCAGGTGGGCGGCCCGGACGCCGTAGGCCCCGATGTCGCGGGTCAGGGCGGTCAGGGGCGGGTGCAGCAGGCGGCAGACGGGGGAGTCGTCCCAGGCGATGATGGACAGCTGCGACGGCACGGCGACGCCCATCTCGTGGGCGACCGTCAGGCCCGCCACCGCCATGATGTCGTTGTCGTAGATGATCGCGGTCGGGCGGTCCTGGCCGCTGAGCAGCCGCCGGGTCGCCCGGGCGCCCGACTCGCCGGTGTAGTCGGCCGCGACCGTCACGGCGTCGGGCAGGCCCAGCCGCGCGCAGACCGCGGTGAACGCGTCGGTGCGGATCGCGGTGTGCGCGAACTCGGCGATGCCCCCGACGCGGGCGACGCGGCGATGGCCGAGCGCGGCGAGATACTCCACCGCCTCCACCATCGACTGCGCGTCGTCCGACCACACGCTCGGCAGCGACCCGCTCGCGTCCGGCGGCCCGATGACGATCGCGGGCAGGCCGAGCTCCTCCAGCGCCGGGACGCGGGGGTCGCCGGTGCGCACGTCGCAGACGAGGACGCCGTCGACGCGGCCCTCGCTGTGCCAGCGGCGGTAGAACGCGAGCTCCTCGTCGCGCCCGGCCGCCATCTGCAGCAGCAAGGCGTAGGAGCGGCGGGAGAGCTCCAGCTCCAGGCCGCTGATCAGCTCCATGAAGAACGGCTCGACGCCCAGCGTGCTCGGCGGCCGCTGCAGGGTCAGGCCCACGACCCGGGCCTTGGCCCCGGCCAGCGCGCGGGCGTTGCTGTCGGCGTGGAAGTTCAGCCGGCCGGCCACCTCGAGGATGCGCTCCCGGGTGGCGGGGGAGACGCCCGGGCGGCCGTTGAGCGCGTAGGACACCGCGCCCTTCGACACCCCGGCCTCGCGGGCGATGTCGGCGATGGTCGGTCGCTTCACCTCGGCTCCCTCGGCGTCTTTCTCGGTTCAGGCGATGCTAGCTCCACAACGCACTCCTGTCGCTACCCGAGCCATTGACACCCCGCGTGGCCCTGGCTACGTTGAGCGCGCTTACTCGGTTCAGAACCAGGTTTCGGGCCGAGGCTACACCACACGACACAGGGGCCGCGCATGTACCGCTCGCTGCACGAAGGCTGGACCGTCACCGCCATCGGCACCGCCGCCAGCACCGAGGAGGACCCGCGCTGGAGACGCCCCGCGAACCTGGCGGGCGTCCCGGCCACGGTGCCGGGCAGCGTGCACACGGACCTGCTCGCCGCCGGGCTCATCGACGACCCGTACCGCGACGACCACGAGCTCGCGCTCGGCTGGATCGGGCGGACGCACTGGCGGTACACGGCGCAATTCCAGTGGCGGCCCGAGGGCTTCGACCGCGTCGACCTGGTCTGCGACGGCCTCGACACGATCGCCGCGATCACCGTGAACGGGCACCCGGCCGGCGAGACGCGCAACATGCACCGCCGCTACCGCTTCGACGTCACCGACCTGCTGCGCGAGGGCGCGAACGACCTCGAGATCGCGTTCACCGCGCCCTACGAGTACGCGCAGGCGCAGGCGGCGCGGCTCGGGGCGAGGCCGGGCCCGTACGACGAGCCGTACGCGTTCATCCGCAAGATGGCCTGCAACTTCGGCTGGGACTGGGGCCCCACGCTGGTCACCGCCGGCATCTGGCGCCCGATCGGCCTCGAGTCCTGGTCGGGTGCCCGGATCGCGCAGACCCGCACGAGCCCGCGCCCGGACGGCGTCGACGTCACCGTGGCCGTCGAGCGGACCGAGGAGTCCGCGGTGGAGGTGTCGGCCACGGTCGGCGGGGTGCGGGCCGAGGGCCGGCTCGCGCCGGGCGAGGACGAGCTCACGCTGCGCGTGGACATCCCCGAGCCGCGGCTGTGGTGGCCGCGCGGTCATGGGGAGCAGCACCTGTACGACCTCGTCGTCACCGCCGCCGGGGACACCCGCGCGAGCCGGGTCGGGCTGCGCGGCGTCGAGCTGGACCCGGACGCGTTCCGGCTCGTCGTCAACGGCGAGCCCGTGTTCGTGCGCGGCTTCAACTGGATCCCCGACGACCCCTTCCCGGCCCGCACCGGCCCGGCCGAGCTCGCCGAGCGCTTCGGCCAGGCGATCGACGCGGGCGCCAACGCGCTGCGGGTCTGGGGCGGCGGCGTCTACGAGTCCGACGACTTCTACGCGCTCGCCGACGAGCTCGGGCTGATGATCTGGCAGGACTTCCCGTTCGCGTGCGCCGCCTACCCGGAGGAGGAGCCGTTCGCCGCCGAGGTCGAGGCGGAGGCGCGGGACAACATCGCGCGGCTCATGGGCCATCCGAGCCTGATGCTGTGGTGCGGCAACAACGAGAACGTCGAGGGCCACCAGCACTGGGGCTGGCCCGCCGAGCTGGGCGGGCTCAGCTGGGGCGCCGGCTACTACTTCGGCCTGCTGCCGCGCCTGGTCGCCGAGCTCGACCCGGCCCGCCCGTACTGGCCCGGCACCCCGTATTCGGGCGCCCCCGACCGTGACGTGCACGACCCCGCCACCGGCACCATCCACATCTGGACAGTGTGGGGCTCGAAGGACTGGACGCACTACGCCGCCTATACGCCGCGGTTCGTCGCCGAGTTCGGCTTCCAGGGCCCGCCCGCCTACGCCACCCTGCGCGCCGCGGTCACCGACGACCCGCTCAGCCCCGACTCGCCCGGCGTGCGCCACCACCAGAAGGCGATCGACGGCAACGCGAAGCTGCTGTCCGGCCTCGGCGAGCACCTGCCGCGCCCGGAGACGTTCGACGACTGGCACTACTGGACGCAGCTCAACCAGGCCCGCGCGATGGCGTTCGGGGTCCGGCGGTTCCGGGCCCTGATGCCCTACTGCATGGGCACCGTCGTCTGGCAGCTCAACGACTGCTGGCCGGTGACCTCCTGGGCCGCGGTCGACGGCGGGCGGCGCCGCAAGCCGCTCTGGTACGCGCTGCGCCGCGCCTACGCCCCGCGCCTGCTCACCTTCCACGAGGACGGGGTCGCGATCGTCAACGACACCGCCGAGCCGTGGACGGGCACCCTGACGCTGACCCTGCGCACGCTGGACGGCGCGGTGCTCGGCGCCGAGTCCGTCGCGGTGACGGCGGGTCCGCGCTCCGTCGCCCACGTCCCGGCCCCGGCCGGCGACAAGGACCAGGTGCTCGAGGCGGCCTTCGACGGGCGGCGCGACCTGCGCTTCTTCGCCGAGGACCCGCACGTGCCGTTCCCGCCGGCCGCGTTCGACGCGCGGGTGGACGCGACCCCGGGCGGCTACGCCGTGCGGATCACCGCGCGCACGATCCTGCGGGACCTGGCGCTGTTCCCGGACCGCCTGCACCCCGACGCCACCGTGGACGATCAGCTGGTCACCCTGCTGCCCGGGGAGTCCGTCCGGTTCGCCGTCGCATGCCCGGCCGAGCTGGACGCGCGAGCGCTCGTGGCGCATCCCGTGCTGCGGTGCGTGAACGAGGCCCGGCCGTGACCCGCGTGCTCGCCGTCGGCGTGGGCGGGACGAAGTTCGAGGCCCGGCCGTGACCCGCGTGCTCGCCGTCGGCGTGGGCGGGACGAAGTTCGAGGCCTGGCCGTGACCCGCGTGCTCGCCGTCGACGTCGGCGGGACGAAGTTCGCGGCCGCGGTCATCGGCGCCGACGGCGAGGTCCACGCCCGCGCCGAGGAGCCGATCGCGGGCGCCGACCCGGTCGCGGTGCTGCGCCGCGTCATCGCCGCGACCGGGCCGCGGCACGTCGACGCCGCCGCGATCGGCTCGGCCGGGCCGCTGGACCGGGAGCGCGGGACCGTCAGCCCCGTGAACATCCCCGCGTGGCGGGACTTCCCGCTGACGGCGACGGTGGCCGGGTGGTTGCCGGCCGTACCGCTGAGCCTGGCCGGCGACGCCCAGTGCATGGCCCTGGGGGAGTGGTGGCGCGGCGGCCGGCCGGATTCGCTGCTCGGCGTCGTGGTGTCCACCGGCATCGGCGGCGGCCTCGTGCTCGACGGCCGCCCGCACCTGGGCCCGACCGGCAACGCCGGGCACATCGGCCACATCACCGTCGACCCGCGCGGCCAGGCGTGTCCGTGCGGCGCGGTCGGCTGCGTGGAGACCTTCGCCAGCGGCCCGGCGATGGTCCGCTGGGCGCGCGGGCAGGGCTGGTCCGGCCCCGACGCCCGGGCCCTGGCCGCCGCGGCGAGCGCCGGGGATCCCGTGGCGCGCCAGGCGTTCGACCGCGGCGCCGAGGCGCTCGCGACCGGGCTGCTCACGACGGCCGCCCTGTGCGACGTGGACCGGGTCGTCGTCGGCGGCGGCGTGGCCGAGGCCGGGGACGTGCTCTTCGAGCCGCTCCGGCGGGCGCTGCGGGCGCGGCGCGGCATGGCGTTCCTGCGCCGCCTGCGGGTCGAGCCGGCGGCCCTGGGCCGCGACGCGGGGCTGTTCGGGGCGGCCGCGCTGGCCCTTCAGGCATCGGTTGACTGAACTGCCTTTAGCTGCCTTACTCGGTTCAGTATCGGTTAAGCAGACGAAAGGACCTGGCTCATGCGATCACCCCGCCGAGCGGGCGCGGCCCTCGCCGCCGTCACCCTCGCCGTCTCGGCCGCGCTCGCCGCCGCCGCGCCCGCCAGCGCGGCCCCGACCCCGAGCGGCACCGCCACCGCCGCCGACGTCGTGAACTACCTGCAGAGCATCACCGGCCGCTCGATCATCTCCGGCCAGCAGGACGGCCCCAGCTCCGCCCCGAACACCTGGCAGCAGAAGGTCCACGACATCACCGGCGTGTACCCGGGCGAGTGGGCCGGCGACTTCGCGTTCGAGCAGAACGACATCAACGCCCGCCCGGCCGTCATCGCCCAGGCGAAGTCGGTGTGGGCGGCCGGCACCATCCCCGCGCTCGTGTGGCACATGTGCCCGCCGACCGTCGGCTCGGCCTGCCACTGGGACTACGGCACCGGCGCCATCGAGAGCAAGCTGACCGACGCCCAGTGGAACGAGCTCGTCACCGACGGCACCGGGCTGAACACCGCGTTCAAGCGCCGCCTCGACGAGGCCGTGCCCTACCTGCAGGACCTGAAGAACAACGGCATCCCGGTGCTCTTCCGGCCCCAGCACGAGATGAACGAGGGCTGGTCGTGGTGGGGCGGGCGCCCCGGCGCCAACGGCAGCCGCAAGCTCTTCCAGATCACCCACGACTACCTGGCCGGCACCAAGGGCCTGAGCAACCTGGTGTGGGTGTGGAACCTCAAGGACGTGGCCGGCGGCGAGAGCCACGTCGCCGACTACTGGCCGGGCGCGTCCTATGTGGACGTCGCCACGCTGGACGCCTGGGTGAACAAGCAGCCGACGCAGGCCTGGTACAACGCCATGCTCGGCATCGCCGGCGGCAAGCCGATCGGGCTGTCCGAGGTGGGCACGGTGCCGACGCCGGAGACGATCACGGCCCAGCCGCGGTGGACGTTCTTCAGCGTGTGGATCAGCTGGCTCACCGACCCGGCGTGGAACACCGACGACGGGATCAAGCGCACCTACTACGACCCGCGCGTGCTGCACCGCGGCGACATCCACTTCGGCGGCGGCACCACGAACCCCGGCGGCACCGGGCCGATCAAGGGCCTGGCCGGCAAGTGCCTCGACGTGGCCGCGGGCGGCACCGCGAACGGGACGAAGATCCAGCTGTACACCTGCAACGGCACCGGCGCCCAGAACTGGACGGTGGGGACCGACGGCACGCTGCGGGCCCTGGGCAAGTGCGCCGACGTGGCCGGGGGCGTGAACGCCAACGGCACCAAGGTCCAGCTGTGGGACTGCAACGGCAACACGCACCAGCAGTGGACGCGCTCGGGCCAGACGCTGGTGAACCCGGAGACGGGCAGGTGCCTGGACGCGACCGGGCAGAGCAGCGCCGACGGCACGCAGATCCAGATCTGGGCCTGCAACGGGCAGGCCAACCAGAACTGGGTGCTGCCATAGCCCGGTGGTGCCCCGGCGGCTCCCTCGCCGGGGCACCATTTCTTCCCGAGGAGGAGCGTCAGAGGCCGAGCCGCCCGGTGCCGGCGCCCGCGGACACGGTCGCCGGCCCCGCCGCGCCGAGCACGGCCCTGCGTCGCAGCGATCTGAAGGTAGCCACGACCGCGTAGATGACATCGGCAGCCGCCGGATAACAGGAAACGGCGCGGCGGTCCCGAGGCGGTCAGGTGGCGCGGCGGTGGTGCGCGAAAGTTCCAACGGCGGCGGCGAGCAGCGCGACCCCCACGAGCAACGCGGCCGCGACGCCGGCCCCGGGCCCGTCGCCGGAGCGCGGGACGGGGGCGGCGGCGACCCGGGTGGTGCTCGGGGACGGGGCGGCGCTCGGCTCGGGGGCGGCGGCCGGGCCGATGCGACCGATCTGGCCGGTCTTCGCGTCGGCGTAGTACAGGACCCCGTCGGCGGCGGCCAGGGCGGCGGCGCACACGGCGGGCGGCGGGCCGGCCGGGAGGCGGCGCACCGCGCACCCGTCGCTCGCGTAGAGCGTCCCGTCCGCGTCCACCGCGAGGGCCTGCGTCCGGCCGGTCGCGATCGGCGCGCGGGTCCCGGCCGCGGTGATCTCGAGGACCTGGGTGGCGGTCGCGACGAACACGTTGCCCGCGCCGTCGGCGGCGAGCGCGGCCGGGCGCGGCGCCTGCGCGAACCGGGCCGCGTGCCCGTCCGGCGTCGCCTTCCACACGGTGTTCGTCTCGGCCCAGTAGACGTTGCCGGCCGGGTCGATCGCCACCGCCAGCACGGCGCCCTTGCCCACGGCGAAGATCGTGCGGGCCCCGTCCGGCGTGAACCGGAGGATCCGGCCGTAGCTCGTGCCGACGTAGACGTTGTCGTGCCCGTCGACGGCGAGGCCCGCCGGGCCGGCGATCTGCTCGGCGAACATCGTCGTCGCGCCGTCGCGGACCGCCAGGATCCGGTGCCGGGCCGGGTCGGTGACGTAGACGGTCCCGTGGTGGTCCGGGCTGATGTCGTGCACACCGGGAACGGTCGCGACCGAGGTGACGGCGTCCGCGGCGGCGGCCGGGGGCGGGGCGGGGGCCGCCGCGAGCAGGCCCAGCCCGGCGCCGAGCAGTGCCGCCCGGAGTCTGTTCATCGTCGTCGCTCCCTGTCCGAGTCCGTGCCGTTCCTCGGCCTAACGACTGAACGAAATTTCGGACATGTCGGAAATTGCGGGAAGCGGCTGAGATCATGGAGCCGATGGAATCCGACGGGGAGGCGGCGCGGCTCGCCGCGCTGTACGCGACCGCGGTCCTCGACACCCCGCCCGAGGCGGACTTCGACGACATCGCGGCGATCGCGTCCGACATCTGCGGGACGCCCATCGGCATGGTGAGCCTCGTCGACGGCGACCGCCAGTGGGCCAAGGCCGGCGTGGGCTGGGACGGCTCCCCGCAGACGCCCCGCGACCTGTCGTTCTGCGCCCGCGCCATCGAGCACCCGGGCATCTACGGGATCGGCGACGCCGTCACCGCCGCGGACTGGGCCGCCAACCCGCTCGTCACCGACGAGGGGGTGCGCTTCTACGCCGGCGCCCCGCTGATCCTGCGGGACCGCCCGGCGCCCGAGGACGGGGCGCCGGGCCTGGCCGCCGGCACCGTGTGCGTGCTCGACCGCGAGCCCCGGCACCTCTCGTCGCAGCGGCGCCGCGCCCGGCAGTCCCGCGTCGCCGCCGACCCGCAGCCGACGCTCACCGTGGCCGACACCGGCGTCGGCATCCCGGCCGCGGATCTGCCGCACGTCTTCGAGCGCTTCCACCGCTCGGCGGCCGCCGACGACCTCGCCTCCCAGGGCGCCGGCGTCGGCCTGGCGATCGTCGAGGCGATCGTCGACGCGCACGGCGGCACCATCGCGGTCGCCGGCAGCACCGCGACCGCGGCGGCCTGACGGGTCAACTCGGCGTCGGCCCTGCCGATGTGCGGACGGTTCCGTCGCCACACAGGACAGGTCGCTCACACAGGACAGGTCGCCAAACAGGACAGGTCGCCACACAGGACAGGGAGGGAGGCCGGATGCACGCGTCATCGCGCCCGCACCGGATGCGGCGGGCGACCGCGACCGGTCTCACCCTCGTCGTGATCGCCCTCGCCGTGCTCAGCGTCGTCGGCGTCATGCGGACCCGCCGCGCCGCCGACACCGTGACCCGGGCCACCGCGCTCGCCGCCGCCTACGAGCGCGCCCACGACGCCGTCGCCGAGGAGAAGCTCGCCGAGCAGCACTACCGCCTCGAGCCCGGGCCGGACGTGCGCGCCGGCCATGCCGCGGCCGCCGCCACCCTCGCCGCCGCGCTGCGCGACGTCGACCGCCTCGGCGGCGCGACCGACCGGGCGCTCACCGCGCGGGTCCGGGCGCTGCAGGACGAGTACCTGGCCTCGATGAACAGCCTCTTCGCCGCGGTCGACGCCGGCGACGCCGCGCTCGTGCAGCGCATCGACCAGGACCTGACCGACCCGGTGTTCGACCAGCTCACCGGCGACGTGCGGGCCGCGAACATCGCCCACGCGACCGAGGCCGCCGACGCCGTCGCCGACCTGCGCCACACCGAGTCGATCGTGTTCACCACCACGACGCTGGGCTTCGCGGCCGGGCTCGTGCTCATCACCGGCTTCGCGCTCGCCGCCGCCGGATACCAGCGCCGGCTGCTGCGCCAGGCCGCCGCGAACGAGCACCAGGCGCTGCACGACGCCCTCACCGGGCTGCCGAACCGCATCCTGTTCAACCGGCGGGCCGACGCCGCGCTCGCCGACCCGGACGCGCCCGTCGCCGTGCTCATGCTCGACCTGGACCGGTTCAAGGAGGTCAACGACACGCTCGGCCACCAGTACGGCGACGACCTCCTGCGCCAGGTCGCGGCCCGCTGCACCGCCGCGCTGCGCCCCGGCGACCTGGTCGCGCGCCTGTCCGGCGACGAGTTCGCGGTCCTGTTGCCCGGCACCCGCACCGCCGAGGCGGCCGGGCTCGCCGCGGCCCTGCAGCAGCAGCTGCACCGCAGCTTCGTGCTCGGCGACGTGACCGTCGACGTCGAGGCGAGCATCGGCGTGGCCGGCGCCCCCGGCGACGGGCACTCCGCCGACGCCCTGCTGCGCTGCGCCGACATCGCGATGTACGCCGCGAAGGAGGCCAAGAACGGCGTCGCCGTCTACCGGTCCAGCATGCACACCGACGACAGCAGCCGCCTGCTGCTGCTCGGCGACCTGCGCCGCGCCCTGGAGGCCGGCGACCAGCTGACCCTGCACTACCAGCCGAAGGTGCGCCTCGACGACCACGGGCTCAGCGGCGTGGAGGCACTGGTGCGCTGGCAGCACCCGACCCGCGGCGCGATCCCGCCGGCGGAGTTCATCCCCGTGGCCGAGACGACCGGATTGATCAACCGCCTGACGCTGTACGTCCTGAGGCTCGCCCTGACCCAGGAGCGCGCCTGGCTCGACGCCGGCCTGTCCATCCCCGTCGCCGTGAACCTCTCGCCCCGCTGCCTGCTCGACGCCGAGCTGGTGCGGCACGTGACCGGCCTGCTCGACGAGTTCGGCGTGCCGGCCCGGCTGCTGCGGCTGGAGGTCACCGAGTCGGCCGTCATGGCCAACCCCGTCCAGGCCACCGCGACCCTCACCGAGCTGCACGACCTCGGCATCCACCTGTCGATCGACGACTACGGCACCGGGTACTCCTCGATGGCCTACCTCAAGCAGCTGCCCGTCGACGAGCTCAAGGTCGACCGCACCTTCGTGCAGCACATGGACATCGACCAGGACGACGCCATCCTGGTCCGGGGCGCGATCGAGCTCGGCCACAACCTGGGCATGACCGTCGTCGCCGAGGGCGTCGAGGGCACCGCGCACGCGGCCGCGCTGCTGGAGCTCGGCTGCGACATCGCCCAGGGCTACCACTACGCCCGCCCGATGCCCGGCGCCGACGTGGCCGTCTGGCTGCGCACCCACGCGGCCACGACCGCGATGCGCGAGGTCGCCCTCTAGAAGAGCTCGGCCTCGAGGTCGGCCGGGCACTGCCACAGCTCGTGCGGCAGCCGCATGTTGCTCGCCGACCAGATCATGCTCAGCCGCGCCGCGCCGTCGCGCAGGTCGAGGCCCACCATGGGCTTGGACTGCTGGTTCATGCCCTTGAGCCCGAAGAGCGCGATCGGCTCGCCCGTCGGCCGGCGCACCGCCCGGCGCTCGTCCTGGTGCACCTCGTACGCGGCGGCGAGCCGCCACGGCGCGCAGCGCTGCAGCTGCTCGAAGAGCCGCTTCACCCAGGTCTCGGTGTGCCGGGCGAAGCCGTAGGTGATCGGGTAGCCGGACAGCAGGGCGGTCAGCTCCTCGTCCAGCTCGACCCCGCACCGGGCCAGGGCCTCGGCGGGCGCGTGCCGGTCGAGCAGGCTCACGACGGGGCGGGCGCTTCCGGCGTCGGGCAGCTGCCACCGTACCGCCGCCGGAGCGTCGGCGTGCGTCGAGCTCCACAGCCACGGGAGCCGGTCCCAGCGGTGGTCCTGGTTCGCGCCGATGAGCCCCTCGACCCCGACGGCGAGCGTGTCCCCGTCGGCCCGCACGGCGAGCCAGGGCGCGCGTCTGCTCAGCACGGAGCCGTCGCCGGCGAGGGCGACGACGGCGCTGCGGACGTACTTGCCGCTGCGGTCCCGCGGGAAGTTGAACGCGAGCCGGGCGTCGTCGAGCCCGGCGAGGTGCTCCGCGAGCGCCCCCGGCACCTCGCCGGCGGCGGGCCGGCGCACCCTCGGCGCCGCGGCGGCGGTCCGGCGCGCGGCGGCCGTCCGCGCGCGCAGGGCCCGGCGGCGCTCCGGGGCCGGCTTCGGCGGGGTGGCGCGGAGCATGTCGCGGTACCCGTGCCAGAGCCGCACCGCGTCGACCACGGCCTCCTCGTCGCGCACGAGCTGCCGCGGCGCCCAGACCGACTCCGTCCCCGCCGCGTCCCCGAACCCGTCGAGCAGCGTCACCTCGAACACGACGTCGTCGGCGGCCGCGAGGTCGTGCTCGATGTCGACGTCCCGCGTCCACATGTGCCCGTCGGCGGAGAGCCCGCCCTCACCCGGCGGCACGAGCCGCCGCGCGGCCACGACGGTGACCTGCATCCGGCCCGTGTTGTGCGGCTCGCCGACGACGAGGCCGGTCAGGTTCGCGGGCACCCGCCCGTAGAAGTCGTAGGTCGGGGTGAGCGGGCCGAACGCGGGCTCGATGCCGACCTCGCGCAACCGGGCCGCCACCCCCGCGAGCTCCGCGCGGCGGCGCTGTTCGTGCCGGTCGGGGGCCTCTGCCACGCGCGTCATCCTGCCACAGTCCCGATACGGTGTCGTGATGGGTGATCTCGGCGAGTGGCTGGCCGCGGCGCTGGGCGGGGAGCGGGTCGTGGCCCGGCGGGAGCTCACCGGCGGCTACAGCAACCACAACGAGCTGCTCGAGACCGACCGCGGGCGGCGGTACGTGCTGCGGCGGTACAACGGCGCCAACGCGTGCGCGAAGGAGACCGCGCTCGCCGGGCGCCTCGCCGGGGTGGTGCCCGTCGCGGAGGTGGTCGCGGCCGACGCCGGCGCCGGGGTGCTGCTGTCGCGGTTCGTGGACGGGGGCGCCGCGCCGCTGGACGGGTTCGTGGTGGGGGAGACCCTCGCCCGCATCGGGTCCGTGCGCTTCCCGGCGCCCGGGTTCCTCGCGGACGCCGCGCTCGAGCCGGCCGGGCCCGAACCCACGAGCGGCCTGGACGCGTGGGTCGAGCGGTGCCTGCGCGAGGGCAACGCGGACGGGCACCTGAGCGCGGACGAGCGGGGGCGGCTGCTGCGGTACGCCGAGCGGGTCACCCCCGACCTCGCCGCCCTCGCGGGCGCGCGTCACCTGGTGCACGGCGACTACAACCCGAAGAACCTCGTCGCCGGCCCCGGCGGCGGGGTGGCCGCGGTGCTCGACTGGGAGTTCGCCTGCAGCAGCACCCCGCTCTTCGACGTCGCCAACATGCTGCGCGAGCCGCGCCCGCCGGGCTTCGCCGACGCGTTCGTGACGGGCTTCACAGCGGGCGGCGGCGAGCTGCCCGAGGACTGGCGCCACCTGTGCCGGGCCCTGGACCTCTTCTCCCTCGCCGACCTGCTCACCCGCCCGCCCGGGCACCGCTACTTCGCCAAGGCGATCCGGCACGTCAAGCGTCTGCTGTAGCAATGGTGGTATGGACTTCGGAGTCGGCTACTTCCCCACGCACAACGCCATGGCGCCCGGGGCGCTCGCCCGGCTGGTCGAGGATCGCGGGCACTCGGCGCTGTTCTTCGCCGAGCACACCCACATCCCGGCCGCCCGCGAGACGCCCGCCCAGGACGGGCAGGAACTGCCGCAGCGGTACTGGCACACCTACGACCTCTTCGTCGCGCTGACCGCCGCCGCGGCCGCCACCAGCCGGCTGCGGGTCGGCAGCGGCATCTGCCTCGTGATCGAGCGCGACCCCATCATCACCGCGAAGGAGGTCGCGTCGGTCGACCAGCTCTCCGGGGGCCGCTTCGAGTTCGGCGTCGGCGCCGGGTGGAACCGCGAGGAGATGCGCAACCACGGCACCGACCCGCGGGTGCGGATGGGCGTCCTGCGCGAGCGGGTCGAGGCGATGCAGGCCATCTGGCGCGAGGACGAGGCGACGTACCACGGCAAGTACGTGAACTTCGACCGCATCTGGTCCTACCCGAAGCCCGTGCAGCGGCCCCACCCGCCGGTCCTCGTCGGCGGCACCGGCCCGGGCGTGCTGGACCGGGTCCTCGCCTTCGGCGACGCGTGGTTCCCGAACTACGAGGAGGGCATCTTCGAGCGCATCGCCGAGCTGCGCTCGCGAGCGGAGCGCCCGATCGGCGTGCAGGTGCTCTCGGCGCCGAGCGACCCGGCGGTGCTGCAACGGCTCCACGAGGCCGGCGTGCAGCGCGCGAGCCGCTGGATCCCCTCGGGGCCGCGGTCCACGGTGGAGCGTGCCCTGGACGAGTGGGAGCACGCGATCGCCGTCTTCGCCGGTGAGGCCTCATGACCGAGCTGGCGGCGACGGAGGCGCGCCGGAGGTTCGCCGAGGCCCGGGTCGCGCACCTGGCGACCGCGTCGCCGGACGGTCACCCGCACGTGGTGCCGATCGTCTTCGCCCTGGACGCCGACACCATCTACCATGGCGTGGACGCCAAGCCCAAGCGGCATCTGCGGCTGCGCCGCCTGGCGAACCTGGCCGCCAACCCGCGGGCCGCGGTGCTGGCCGACCACTACGAGGACGACTGGTCCGCGCTGTGGTGGGTGCGCGCCGACGGCTCGGCCCGCGACGTCGACCCGGACGGCGCCGAGGGCCGGATGGCCCTGGACCGCCTCGGCACCCGCTACCCGCACTTCGAGCTGCGCGGCGGGCTGGTGGCGGTGGACGTCACCCGCTGGACGGGCTGGGCCGCCTCGGAGTCCGCGTGACCGGGTAGGCGCACCACGAAGCGGGTCCCCTCGGGCTGCGGCACCAGGCGGATCGTGCCGCGGTGCCGGTCGATGACGGCCCGGCTCAGGGCCAGGCCCAGCCCGGCGCCGCGAATGCCGCGGTCGCGGGTCCGCGTCGAGCGGTAGAAGCGGGTGAAGACCCGGTCGCGCTCGTCCTCGGGGATGCCGAGCCCGGCGTCGGCGACGGTCAGCTCGCCGCTCGCCGCTCGCCGCTCGACGCGGCCGGGGACGTGAGCGCCACGGTGACCCGGCCGCCGCCCAGGCTGTGCCGGATCGCGTTGTCCAGCAGGTGGATGACGACCTGGCCGAGCCGGGTGGCGTCGCCGAGGACGGTGACGTTCGGGGCGAGGACCGCCTCGATCGTCACGCGGCGACGCCGAGCTCGGCCTCGCGGAAGCGCTCGGCCCGGCGGCGCTCGGTGACGTCGTGCACGGCGATGACGGCGCCGGTGCGGGTGCCCGCCGCGCGGATCGGGGCGTCCGGCGGGACCCGGTGGTCGAGCTCCGCGTCGGTGACGATGAGCGGATGGTCGTTGGCGATCACCCAGCCCGCGAGGGTGGAGCGCGCCGGGGCGTACCGCTGCCGATCGAACTGCACCGGGAGCCCGGTGCCGCCGGCGTAATGCAGCGCCCCGGCCGTGGCCAGGTGGATCATCGCGGCGGGCGCCCCGGCGGCGCGCGCGGTCAGGGCGGCCAGCTGGTCGGCGGCGGCCTGGGACAGCGCGCCCGCGCTCAGCTGCAGATCGCCCAGGCACCGGCCACGGTCGACCGGCGTGAGCGCGTGCTTCTGCATGCGGCCTCCTCGCGCTCACGATATCCGGAAAGCGGCAGGTCAACGTCCAGATTGCGCACGCCTGCCGGGAGCGGTTCACACGGCGTCGGTAGAGTGCCGATCATGACCGACTTCTCCGGGGACCACCGGCGGCTCATCGACACCGTTGCGGCGCCCGACGGCGCCCGGCTCGAGGGGGCGGCGGTGACGTACGACCACGACGGCCGGCCCATGGAGGGCTACGCGGTGCACGACGCCGCCGTCGCCGGCCCGAAGCCCGCGGTGCTGATCGTGCACGACTGGACCGGCCTGCGCGAATATCCCAAGGCCCGCGCCCACATGCTCGCCCGGCTCGGCTACTTCGCGTTCTGCGCCGACGTCTACGGCGCCGGGCGCCGGTTCGAGGGCCACGAGGAGGCCGCCGCCGAGGCCGGCAAGTACTACGGCGACCTGGCGCTGCTGCGCGCCCGGGTCCGGGCCGCCTACGACGCCCTCGCCGCCGACCCGAACGTCGACCCCGACCGGATCGCCGTCATCGGCTACTGCTTCGGCGGCTCCGCGGCCCTGGAGTTCGCCCGCACCGGCGCGCCGGTACGCGGCACGGTGTCGTTCCACGGCGCCCTGATCGCCCACGAGCCCGCCGACGTCGCCGCGATCGCCGGCCCGCTGCTGGTGCTCACCGGCGGCGCCGACTCCGTCGTGCCGGACGCGGCGGTGGCGAAGTTCCAGGACGAGCTGCGCACCCGCGGCGACCTCGACTGGCAGGTGACCACCTACGCCGGCGCCGAGCACGGGTTCACGCTGCCCGGCGAGGCGTACCACGCGGCCGCGGACCGCCGCAGCTGGCGCGAGCTCGAGGGGTTCCTCGGCGAGGTGCTCAATGGCGGCTGAGGGCGGTAGTACGCGCGCGGTCGTCACGGCACTCGCCGCCAACCTCGGCATCGCGGTGGCCAAGGCCGTCGGCGCGCTCATCACCGGGTCGTCGTCGATGCTGGCCGAGGCCGTGCACTCCCTCGCCGACACGACCAACCAGGCGCTGCTGCTCGTCGGGGGCCGCCGCTCGCGCCGGGCCGCGGACGAGCAGCACCCGTTCGGGTACGCGCGGGAGCGGTACATCTACGCCTTCATCGTGTCCATCGTGCTGTTCACGCTCGGCGGGCTGTTCGCGCTGTACGAGGGCTACCACAAGATCCTGCACCCGAAGGACCTCGAGTCCCCGCTCGTCGCCGTGATCATCCTCGTGATCGCGATCGGGCTGGAGGGCTACGCCCTGATCACGGCGGCGAAGGCGGCGAACGAGAGCCGCGGCGGCCGCACCTGGTGGCAGTTCATCCGCCACGCCAAGGCCCCGGAGCTGCCCACGATCCTGCTCGAGGACGCCGGGGCGGTCACCGGCCTGGTGGTGGCGCTGCTCGGCGTCGGGCTGTCGGTGCTGACCGGCAACGCGGTCTTCGACGGCATCGGCACGCTCGTCATCGGCCTGCTGCTCGTGGCGATCGCGTGGATCCTGGCCATGGAGACCAAGAGCCTGCTCGTCGGCGAGGCCGCGTCGAAGGCGAACATCGCGAAGATCCGCGAGTCGCTGCTCGGCGAGCCGCTCTTCGACCGGGTGGTGCACCTGCGCACCATGCACCTCGGCCCGGACGAGCTGCTCGTCGCGGTGAAGGTGACGGTCCCCGAGGGCACCGTCGCCGAGGAGATCAGCCAGGCGACGAACAGCGCCGAGGCCCGCATCCGGGCGGCCGTGCCGATCGCCACCCTGATCTTCGTCGAGCCCGACATCTACCGGCCGAACTAGCCGGCGCACCCGGCACCGGGCGGCCACCGCACCCGCGCGAATCCCCGGCGACGATCGCGTCGCCGTGCGCAACGGCCGCCCGGTGCCGGTTCGTACGGTGTCCGCATCCGGCGACCCGACGTCCGCGGGCAGCCCGGTCCCCCCTCGCCGCGCGCGGACGGCCGCGTGGCAATCGGCAACGCGAACGTCCGCTGGTCTAGGGTCCCTGGGGTGGTTCTGAGCGCACAGGACGTTGTCGGCGTAATCGAGTCAGACCCGGGAGCAATGAGCGTCCTTCGGGCTACGGCCGACCTTGGATTACCGGACTGGTGGATCGGTGCCGGCTTCGTACGCAACCGCGTCTGGGACGCGATCAGCAGCCTCCCGGCCTCGCCGGAGCGCGACGTGGATGTCGCCTACTTCGACCCGGAGAAGCTGGACCCGCGCGAGGAGGAACGCGCCGAGGCCCGGGCCATGGAGGCCCTGCCTGGGGTGCCGTGGGAGATTCGCAATCAAGCACGGATGCATCTGCGCAATGGCGATGAGCCCTACACGTCCGCCCTGGACGCGATATCGCGCTGGCCCGAAACGGCAACGTGTGTCGCGGTTACGCTGCGAGGTGACGCTGTTCGCCTGGTGACCTGCCATGGGTTGGCTGACCTTGTGGGAATGGTTGTCCGCCCTTCTCCAGCCTTCAACAACGCAGCGGGCCGCGCGAAGGTACGGCGGCGCGTGGAGGTCAAGGGATGGGTCGGCCGATGGGCCGGGCTGCGGCTGGAGGTCTAGCGCTCCCGCCAAGCGAAGGTAGTTGGGTGACGGTCGGGATTGTTGCGCGCTTGGTCGTAGCGCATCGTGGTGCGCGGGTCGGCGTGGCGGGCGGCGATCTGCTCGTCGCGGAGGCTGGCCGCGGCCGGTCGCTGCAACATCATCTTTGGCGTCGGGTCTGGGTAGAGTGCCGCTGCATGGCCGCGGCAGTGTGGCACTCCGAGCCACGCGAACGCATCCGAAAACGCGCACCCGCTGCGGCATGAGCGTGCGTCATCGACGCCCGAGCGCCCGGGTCCGGTGGCGACTATTCAGGATGCCGTTCGCGCATCACGCGTGCGGCCGCCACCAGCCGCCTCGTACTGCCACCAGTTCGGCCGCTCGGCCTCGGGCGCCCCGGTACGCCTGTGTCGGGACCGCTCGACTCTGACAGCGGCGCAGCCGTTGCGATAGCGAAATATGGGGTCGACGGCTTCCACCGCTCGATCGTTCCGGTGTGCAATGGCAACGGCGTGTGCGGTTGCTTGGTGCGATGAGGCTCTTACACTGCCGGATTGACCGCTGCGGTGCGCAGAGTGTCGAGATCGGTGTGGTACCAGATGGATCGGATGAAGGCGTCTAGTTCCCCGCCTCGGGCGAGGTAGCGCAGTCTGCTGGTCTCCATGCCGTCGGGGAGCACGACTCGGCATTGTCCGCCCATCTGCGGCTGGTCGTTGCTGCTGATCCGTAGCATCGTCGCGATGTCGTACTCCGGGCCGACGCCCCTGATGAGGGCGAGGTCCGGGCCGTGCCTCAGGAGGTGATGGGCAGACCGGTACGGAGAAGGTCCCCAGTCAGTCACCTCGGCGCCGTTCGCCGACAGGATGTGGAACGAGCTGTACGGACAGAAATGTGCGGTTTCTCCGTCGACGTTGAGCGCGTAGCAGTCCGAGATGTAGGGCAGCCCGGAATTCAACGGGTAGAGCCAATCGATGGTCAGGTCGCTGTTGAAGCGCGCGAGCCCGTGTCCTTCCGGGCCGCTTCCGCCCATCGCCTCGTCGAAATAGCTGGTCCACACCTTGCCGGAGGGAGTGGCCAGCAGATCCTCGATCGCGTCACCGAGGTAGCTTCGGTGCTGGAGCTCGCCGGCGTCGGTCCACACCTCGGCGTTAGCTTCCCCGGACCGGGCCCGGGCAGCCGCCAGCAGCACGCGCCCCTCGGGCAGCGGCTGCACGAAGCTGACCCGCAGGTCGGATTCGACATCGACGGACCCGATGACACGCCGCCGACCCGCGGCATGCCGCGTCACCTGCTTACGGCTACCGTCTTCGCGGAACCGCCACACCGCCAACGCTGTCCCGTCGGGACCGACGCCGACCGCTTCCGGCTCACGCAGGGTGCCCGTTGGACTGGCGGGCATCACGAATCCATGGCGTCGCAATGATGCGACTGGTAGTTGCAAAGCCGCCAATCGCCGCAGAAGGTTGTCCCGGTCACGTTGCATGTCAGTCCTCACAGTGCCTGTCATCTTGACACGACATTCCCGCCAATCGTGCCTGCCAGACTCGCGCGAAGCGCGGCGGCGGACCGGCACCGAGCCACGGCGTGCGCGCTATCGGCAGTTCAGCGCATCGGGACATGCTCGGTACTCGTCACGCTAGGTGAGACAGGAGTCGGCCGGCCTGGCGCTCGCGATCGGCAGCATGAGCGCGCACGCTGTGCTCGGTATGGTGTGGCGATGTCCGTTGCCCAGGAAAGCAGCAAGTTGATCGTGGCAGCGGCAAGGTCTCGTTTGGTGCCGTACGGCATGGTGCACTTCGGACGCTCTAGGCTGTGGTACGCCGACCACCAGTGGTGGTTGACCGTTGTCGAGTTCCGGCCCGGACGCAGGCCAGGCACGTACCTCAATGTCGGTGCGATGTGGCTGTGGGCCGGCCGCGATCACTGGGCGTTCGACGAGGGCGCGCGGCTGTACTGGCGTCCGGACGGTGCCTGGACGTCCGAACCGCCGATCGGTGAACGAGGGTGGACCGAGCACGTCGACTTCCTGAATCCCGATCAGTTCGCGCGGGACGTCGCCGTAGTGGCTGACATCGCGGCCGGCCGGGCCGCCGAGCTTCGGCGGCAATTCCCCGACATCCATGCCGTCGCCGAGCAACGCCTCGCCCGGGTTGCCGCAGCAAATCTCTCAACTGACTGGGAGCAAACCTTGGCCGTCAAGGCATCAGAGATCCTTGATCTGCTGGGCGATCCTGCGATTCTGCATGAATACACTGCTCGTGTGGTCAATGACAGCAGGCAACGACTGAATCTTCCGGCCGTGCAGCTGGATCTCGATCGTCGGCCTTGATGTGAACGTCCCCCTCTTCGGCATGTCCGCGAGCAGGGCGACAAGACACGCCATGACGTTCCGTAGCGAGCCTCATCGCGGCTATGAGCGGATGCCGCCGGCGGCGATGCGCTCACCGGCGGGCTTCAGCGTCCACGGCCCTGGCGAGATATGCGTCGAGCTTGTCTCCCCACCAGGTCTCCTCCTGCTCAGCGGCGGTCCAGTACCGATCCGTCAGCTCAGCAAGCCGTTCGGCGTTGGACAGCCCGGCGTCCGGCCGCGCCACGGAGTGCTCAGGCAGGCCGTTCATCCCCTCGCGCCTGTCCGCCCACTCGCCGGTGACGGCGGCAACCGATGCGATCGCCAGCACCATCACGTCGGCCATCGCGGCCGCGCCGATGTCTCGCAAGGCCTGGACAGCCTGGGCGGCGTGCCGGCCGTGCGTATTGGAGAAGTACGCGAGCAGCGAGCCCTGGGAAATCTCGAAGTCGAGCCAGCTCAGGACCCACAGCACCCGCATCGGCGCGGGAAGACCCGCCAGCAGCTCGTCCTCGTCCCGCTCGGAACGACCGGCCATCACCACGTCGAGCTCGGTCAGCAGCACGGCCTGAAGATCACCGGCGGGCAGTCCACGCAGCTCCTGCCAGCTCAAACTCACAACCCGGATCTTCGCACCCGCCGAGACGGCTCCGGCCGACGGGCGACCTCACCAACGCAGCATGCGGATTGCGGCAAAGGCGGATGCCGGGTGCCGAGTCGTAGTCCCTAGTTCGGGGCGCGCCTCTCTCAGCCCGGGCGGTGTCACCACTGATTGGGCCAGCCGAGCACACTATGGCGATGATCGGCGGTTGGGTTCAGCGGCAGGCGTCAGCGTTCGTTGCACTGCAAGGACAGAATGTCGGCTCCTGGCAGGGCATCGAGATGGCCGTCCGCGGCGACGACGCACACTTCGAGTTCGGCGGCCCGGACGTACCCTGTCTGCAACTGCTCACACTGCGCATGACGCTCGCCGACGACTCGCCAGTGGTCGTCACCACGTACCAGGACGACGATGGGTTCGGGCTGGCGATCGACACCTGCAGCACCCGGCCATCCGAGGCTCCGGACGCCGGGTACCGGCTGCGGGCCCTGCCCGAGCTGCCCACGGGGCGAGTCCAAGAGGCCTCGACTTACCTGGATGGTGACCTGCTCGCTGAGGTGATGCTTCGGGTGGAAGGCCGGGAATTGCTGCTCGTCGCCGGCGAGGCAGACGAAGATCACTCCGGCCGACTCGTATGGCATCGCCTCGACGAGTCCGTGCTCGTCTTCACCCGGCCGGGCGACGCCGAAGCGATCCCGTGGGTGCCGGCGCGCACGCCGCTCCGTCTCATCGAGCGAAAGTGCCCGTGATCGGGTATCCGCTTCTCGGCATGAGCGCGAGCCGCAGGATCAGGTTCCGGACGGCGGCGTTCGACCGCCCGGGTCACCGCCGGCGGCAGCGGCATGAGGGCGACCGTGCCGCCCTTGCCGGCCGGAAACCGAGTTCGAGGACGGATGGCGTGTCGGCGGCGCCGCGGACGATCTCGCGGAGGTTCCACCACCCGACGTTCCGGCGGCGACATCCGCCGAGCTGCTCGCGACCCCGCGAGCACCTCGCGAGAGCCGCCGCTAGAGCATCGGGAGCAGGCCGATGCGGCCGTGGTACTCCCCGCCGATGCGGTCCGTGTCCGAGCCGACCAGCAGCCCGGCCGGGCACGTGACCAGGACGCCGACGCCGACGCCGCGGCTGTGCGAGGGGTTCCACGGCAGCGCGGCCCCGGTCGCGGGGTCCAGCGCGGCGATCCCGGAGCGCTCGACCGCGCCGGGGCCCTTGGACTTGTGCCCCTTCGGGTTGTCCATCCACTGCATGTGCCCGCCGACGTAGACGGCCGCGTCGGTCACGGCCACCGACCACAGCGTGTTCCCGCCGGTCCGGTTCACCCACACCGGCTGGTGGTTGCCGCTGCCGGCGACGTCGAAGCGGGCCGCGCTGTCGCACATCCGGGTCGGGCCGGACATGCCCCCGGTCGCGCTCACCACGATCCAGGTGCCGTCGGGCGCGAAGTCGACGCCGCGCAGATAGGAGTCGTACAGCGTGTTGCACCGCCCCGTGTAGGCGTCCGTCGACCAGCCGGAGACGGCCGGCGCGGCCCCGGCGTCGGCGACGACGAGCTGGGTGCGCTTCTGCCCGGCCGCGGAGTCGAACGCGCCCACCGCCGCCACCCGGGCGCCGTCGGCGCTGACCGCGACCTCCTCGACCTTCACCAGGCCCCGGTCGCGGCGGGCCAGCCGCAGGTCGAACGCGGCGTCGGTGGTCCCGGTCGCGGCGTCCACGCGGGCGAGCGCGACCCGGGGCAGGCCGCCGAGCTGGGTGAAACTGCCGCCGATGTACAGCCATGACCCCGCCGTCGCCAGGGTGCGGATCTGGCCCTTGCCGGCGGTCGCGGCGAACCCGGGCACCGTCGCGCCGGTGACCGCGTTCACCTCGGCCAGCCCGGTGCGCGGCTGGCCGTTGACCTTCGCGAACCGCCCCGCGACGAACACGCCGACGCCGTCGGGGGCCGGGGCGAGCGCGGTGACCGGCCCGTCCACCGTGGCGCTCGCATCGAGGATGCGCCCCGTGCCGAGCTCGAAGGCGAACAGATACCGCCGCTTGTACTTTACGCCGCTCGCCGAGTCCGCGACCTGCGTGAAGTCGCCCCCGACCACGACGTTGCCCCCGACCACGGCCATGGCGCTGACGGTGCCGTCGAGCACGTTCGGCGTCCACGCGACCGGCTTCTCGCTCACCACGCCGTGCTGGGCGACGCCCGCGGTCGCGGACCCGGCACCGGCCAGGACGAACAGCAGGACGGCTACGGCGAACAGGCGGCGCTTGGTGGACACGGACCTTCAACGACCCTTCGCGCAACTCGGTCACGGCGGCGTGCAGCCGTGCGGGGTCGGTCCTTCATGCCAGACTCGGCGGCCGATGGGCTTGTGACCGCGGTCTCAGTCCACGCGGCGGTCACCTCGCGGCAACAGGCTCGTGGCAGGCTCTGCCTCCTGGCCGACCAGGCCCATTCGCCACATTCCCCGTGCTTGGAGCCCCACCCCCATGACCCAGATCCAGGAGCCCGCCGTCGAGGCGCCGCCCGCGCCGGTCCGCGCCGCGTGGACCCGGCGGCAGCTCGTCGTCGTGCTCGTCATCGGCACCGCGGCGCTCATGGTGTCGCTGACCCAGTCGCTGCTGGTCCCGGTCCTGTCGGAGCTCGCCGTCGACCTGCGGGCGGGCGGGGACGGGGTGGCCTGGCTGCTCACCTCGACCCTGCTCGTCGGCGCGGTCGCGGTGCCCGCCTTCGGCCGCCTCGGCGACCTGTTCGGCACCCGCCGGATGCTGCTGGTGACCATCGGGGCACTGGTCGTGGGCTCGCTGATCTGCGCCCTGGCGGACAATCTCACCGTCATGATCATCGGACGGTCGGTCGTGGGCCTCGCCGTCGCCGCCGTACCGCTGAGCATCAGCCTCATCGGTGTCACCCTGCCCCGGGAGCACGCGCCCGCGGGCATCGCGCTGATCAGCGCCATGCTCGGCGTCGGCGGCGCGCTCGGCCTGCCGCTGGCCGGGCTCATCGCCCAGTACGCCGACTACCACGTGCTGTTCTGGATCTGCGTCGCCGGCGGCATCCTGACCGTGCCGGGCATCGTCCTGCTCGTCCGCGAACCGGCCCGGGTCGCCAAGGGCCGCATGGACCTGGTCGGCACCGCCCTGCTCGGCGCCGCGATGCTGGCCCTGCTGCTGCCGCTGGCCCAGGGCGCGTCGTGGGGCTGGACGAGCCCGTGGACCATCGGCCTGCTCGCCGCCGCCGTGGTACTGCTGGCCGTCTTCATCGCCGTGGAGCTGCGCCGCGCGTCCCCGCTCGTCGACGTGCGCACCACCGCCCGCCCGTCGCTGCTGCTGACCAACATCGCCTCGCTGTGCGTCGGCTTCGCCCTGTTCGCCACGCTGATCGGCACCGCCTCCTACGTGCAGGCCCCGGCGGCGACCGGCTACGGCTTCGGCCAGTCCGTCCTGGCCGGCGGGCTGTGCATGCTGCCGGGCGGCATCGCGATGCTGCTGCTGTCGCCGTTCTCGGCCCGCCTTCGCCCGCGCACCGCCCTCATCATCGGCTCGCTCATCATCGCCGCGGGCTTCGCGACCCGCATGGTCCTGGTCGACTCCCTGTGGCAGGTCGTGCTGGGCGCCACCATCTCGGGCGCGGGCACCGGCATCGCCTACGCGGCGATGCCGGGCCTCATCATCCACGCCGCCCCGCGCTCGGAGCTGGCCGCCGCGAACGGCCTGAACGCCCTCTTCCGCAGCGTCGGCAGCTCCCTGGCGAGCGCCATCGGCGGGGCGATCCTGGCGGCGCAGACGATCACGCTGGCCGGCCACGCCCTGCCGTCGCTGGCGGGCTACCGGACCCTGTTCGCCATCTGCGCGGGCGCTGCGGTGCTGGCCGCCCTGCTGGCGGTGTTCATCCCGAGGCACGCGGCCACCGCGGACGCGGCCCTGCCCGAGGACTGAGCCGTCACGCCCCGCCCGTCACGCCCCGGAGCCTAGAACGGGATCGCGGTCAGCCAGTCGCCGCCGCGCAGGGGGCGGTAGCCGAGCGGGGCCAGGGTGCGTACGACGGCGGGCATGTGCGCGGCGCCGTACACCACGGCGACCTCGATGTCCTCGGCCGCGCGCCGCTCGTGGATGCCGGCCAGGTCCGCGGTCAGGAGCCGGTCGCGCTCGACGAGCATGGTGCGGTTGAACAGCGGCGCCCGCACCTCGGAGTCGTCGCTCACCTCGAGGTTGCGGGCCAGCAGCCAGGCGCGGCCGCCGACGGCCATGCTGACGGTCAGGGCCGGCACCAGCAGGGCCAGGTCGAGCCAGCCCAGCAGCGGCATGCGGTCGCGGCGCCCGCGCAGGAGCAAGCCGTCCGGCCAGACGACCGGCACCCCGAGCGCGGCGTAGTCGATGTTCTGGTGCACGAGCCCGCCGGCCTGGCGCTGGCGGGTCAGGCGCATCGCGGTGACGTACGCCAGGCCGGTGGAGCTGGGCCCGTCGTACGTCTCCGCGACGATGAGCTGGGACCGCGCGATCCGCTCGGCGATGCGCCGGTAGTACTCCGGCCGTCCCATGTGGACGGTCGGGACGAGCACGAACCGCAGCGGTGTGTGCCGGTGCCGCAGCACCACGACCGCCGACCGCACGCCCAGCACGCTCACCTCGGTGATCTGCATGGCCGCCTCCCCGTGACGTGACCCCAGGGTAGGAAGGCGGCGCCGGGGTGTCAGGCCTCGACGGCAAACCTTTCCGCTTCCTTGAGCAGGCGGCGCGCGTCGGGCAGGGCGAGGTACCGCGTGTCGACCTCCATGATCAGGCTGACCGCGTCCGGGGAGTCCTCGACGTGGAACATGAGCTTCGGGCCCAGGAACGCGGCCGGCTCCTCGCGCAGCTCCGTGCGGGCCAGGGCGGCCCGCGGGTCCTCGGCGCCGGGCGGCGGGGCGGCGCTCGTGCGGCGGTCGTTGTAGAGCACCCGCAGGTCGACGCGGGCGCCGCGGTCGCGGCCGACGCGCTCCTCCAGGGCCTCGCGGTCGGCCGGGTCGTAGTAGGCGTACTTCGAGGCGCTCATCGACGCCGTCCGGACCCGCGCGATCGCCTCCTCCGCGCTCGCCCCGGTGACGTCGAGCACGCACAGGCCGTCCTGGGTCAGCGGGCTCACCACCTCGCGCAGGGAGGGCCGGAACCGGTTGCCGATGATGCCGAGCGCCACGAACGGGCTGCGGCCGACGCGGTGCAGGCCGGTCGCGAGCGCGGCCAGCAGGACCCAGGCCGGGTCGGCGCCGAGGCGGGCGGCGAGCCGGGCCGAGGCCAGGTGCAGCGCGGGGGAGCGCCAGTGCAGGCGGCAGAACGTCGGGTCGCCGTTGTCGGCGGCGTCCCCGAGCACGCTGAGCGGGACGGCGCGCAGGTGGTGCTCCCAGTACCGCATCGCCGCCGCCGTGTGCCGGCGCATCCCCGCCTCCCGTTGCGCCCGGGCCAGGTCCAGCGGCGACGGGGCGGTGTGCGGGCCGGGGTCGGCGGCGGCCAGGTCGCGCATCATGACCTCGACGCCGCCGAGGTCCGCGGCGATGTGGCACATGAGGGCGACCACGTGCGTGACGACGCCCCGGTGCCGGACCACGCCCATGCGCAGCGGCCACTCGGAGTCGTAGTCGAACTTGCGCTCCCGCCACCGCGCCGCGAGCGCCTCGGCGACCGCGGCCGGATCCTCGCCGGGGTCCTCGCCCTCGTGGATCTCCAGCGCCGTCTCGCCCTCGGCGAAGATCTCCTGGGTGACGGTACCGTCGCCGCCGAACCGCAGCAGCGTGCGCATCGACGGGTAGCGGCACATGTGGAAGCGCAGCTCGTGCACGAAGTCCTCGACGGTGCGCCCGTCGGTGACCGCGACGACGCCGCCCATCGGCAGCGACGAGCCGATGTCGACCATTGCCTCCCAGACCTGCTGCTGCCCCCACGCCAGCGGCCCGGTCCCGGCTCCGCGCCCCTCGAACGGCACGACGATGCGTTCCACCAGCACGGTGCGCTCCTGTCTGTTCACCCCCCGTTCCGACATCCGTCGCCCTGAATGCTGACACCACGCGATTCCCTTGCACGATCAGCCGTTCGGCTTAGTTCGTCACTTGAAATATCTCCCGATCCCCGGATATGGGTCCTTCCGGACACGCCCGCTCAGCGGAGGTGCGGTGGCGCGGCGGTGTGGTGCCGCGCCACCGCCTCGGGCGCTAGGTGCTACACGAGACCGTCGGCCAGGTCCAGTTGCCGTTGGTCATGATGGTCACGCCGAACGTGTTGCCGGCGCCGTTCGGTCTGCCCACCATCACCTGGGAGCTGGTCCAGGTCGCGTTCACGTTCCACGTCGCGCTGATCTTCGCCGGGCTCGGCACGGTCATGGTCACCGTCCACGCGTTGGTGCCCGAGACCGTCACGTTCAGGTTGTACCGGTCGCTCCACTGCTGGCCGGCCGAGAGAGTCGCCGTACAGCCGCCGCCCTGTGGAGGTGGCGTCGTGCCCCCGCCGCCGGGCGGAGTGCCGCCGCCGTCCGGGGCCACCGCGCGGCCCGTCTGCGGGGAGATCATGCCCGCGCACAGGTTCCGGCTCGCCAGGCCCTGCGCGATGCGCGGGATCGCGGCCAGGGTGTTGCCCGGCCACTCGTGCATGAGGATGATCTGGCCGTTGGTGAGGCGGGCGTTCGCGGCGACGATGGCGTCGACGCTCGCGCCGTTCCAGTCCTGCGAGTCGACGTCCCAGATGATCTGGGTCAGCCCGTACTTCGCCTCGACCGCCTGCAGCGTCCCGTTCGTCTCGCCGTAGGGCGGGCGGAACAGCCGCGGGGTGCCGCCGCCGGCGCTCGCGATCGCCTGCTGGGTGCGGGAGATCTCCGAGTCGATCTGGGCCTGGCTCTGCTGGATCAGGTGCGGATGGGTGTAGCTGTGGTTGCCGACCCACATGCCCGCGGTGACCTGGGCGCGGACCTGGGCCGGGTACGCGGCGGCGTACTGGCCCTCGTTGAACATCGTGGCCCGCAGACCGTTCTGGCGCAGGGCGTTGAGGATCGCGGGCGTGTGGTCGTTGGACGGGCCGTCGTCGAAGGTCAGCCCGACGTACCCGTTGCAGGTGGCGGCCCTCGCCGGGGCGGCCCCGACGACGCCGGTGGCGAACGTGGCGGCCGCGGCGAGCGCGAGGGCGCCGATCAGGAGACGGCAGGTGCCGTTGTTGGTGCGTCTGTTCATGTGCGCGCTTTCCTCCTCAGCAGGGCAGCGAGCCGTGACCCGGTGGGGCGGCCGGGTTTGACGGATGTCGATGGCGCAAGTATTGGGCGGCCCGTTCGGCGGTGTCAACGATTTCCGGAAGCGCCTGAGCCGGTTCAGCTGCCGTGACGTGCTGCTCCCCGGCTACGGGCACCTGAAAGTTCCGGAATTGGTTCCGAAAACGGCGGCGTGCGAAAATATCGAAAACTGTTGAAGGGGATGTGCGCGTGTCAGTCGAGGACGCAGGCCGGGTCACCATCACCGCGATCGCGCGCGAGGCCGGTGTGTCGGTGCCCACGGTGTCCCGGGTGCTCAACGGTCGCTCCGACGTGTCGCCCCAGACGCGCGAGCGGGTCGAGGCGATCCTGCGCGAGCACGGGTACCGTCGCCGGACCGCTCGCAACAAGCCCGCCGCGAACCTCATCGACCTCGTCTTCAACGATCTCGACAGCCCCTGGGCGGTCGAGATCATCCGCGGCGTCGAGGAGGTCGCCCACGCCACCGGCATCGGCACCGTGGTCTCGGCGATCCACGACAAGCCGGCCTCGGCCCGGCAGTGGCTGCAGAACCTGCGCGCCCGCGCGACCGACGGCGTCATCTTCGTGACGTCGGACGTGACCCCGCCGCTGCACGCGGAGCTGCGCCGCCTCGACATCCCGCTGGCCGTCATCGACCCGGCGGGCGTGCCGACCATCGACGTGCCGACCGTGGGCGCGACGAACTGGGCCGGCGGCCTGCGCGCGACCGAACACCTGCTGTCCCTGGGTCACCGGCGCATCGGCTTCATCGCCGGCCCGAAGCGCCTGCTGTGCAGCCGTGCCCGGCTGGACGGCTACGGCGCCGCCCTGGCCGCGGCCGGCCTCGACACCGACCCGTCGCTGATCCAGCAGGGCGACTTCTACCACGAGTCGGGCTGCTCGGGCGCCGAGGCCCTGCTGTCCCTGCCGGAGCCGCCGACGGCGATCTTCGCCTCGAGCGACCAGATGGCCTTCGGCGCGTACGAGGCCGTGCGCCGCCGTGGCCTGCGCGTGCCGGACGACGTGTCGGTGGTGGGCTTCGACGACCTGCCGGAGAGCCGCTGGACGTCCCCGCCGCTGACGACGGTGCGGCAGCCCCTGGCCGAGATGGGCCTGCTGGCCGCGCGTACGGTGCTGCGCATGGCCCACGGCGAGACGATCGAGACCCCGCGGGTGGAGCTGGCGACGGAACTGGTCGTCCGCGAAAGCTCAGCCCCACCCCGGCCGGCAGCGTGATGGTGCAATTACGTTCCGCTATTCGATTTCTGTCGATGTGTTAGGGTGAATCAATCAGGACAGGCACCCTCGGGACCCGCGTGGCCTACTCGCGCTGACCAATGTTCTCCATCAGTGGCGCTCGCAGCAGCCGGCCGATCGGCACGATGGTGGTGACAAGCGCCAGCACGGCGGTGCCGCCCAGCACCAGCGCCCACCCCAGCGGAGGCACATACGGCAGCAGGCTCCCCGTGAGCGCCTTGACCACGGCGATCAGCGTCACCGCGGCGATCGCGACTCCGAGCAGGAGCGCGGTGCCCAGCAGCCCGACCTGCTCGGCCCGCACCATCCGCGCCGCCTGCCGGCGGGTCACCCCGACCAGCCGCAGCAGCGCGAGCTCCCGCCGCCGGGACAGCGCCGCCATGACCATCACGTTCGCCGCCGCCAGCGCCGCGTAGCCGACCATCACCCCGATCAGCAGCCGGTTCAGCCACGCGCTGACGGCGAGGTCGTTGCCGACGCGGGCGGTGAGCTCCGAGGCGGCGGTGACCCGGCCGCCCGGGTAGCGGGCCGCGATCCGCGCGAGCGCGGCGTCGACGTCCGCGCTCGCCGACCCCGGGCCGCCCGAAGCCCCGGGGTCGGTGCGGACCAGGATCGCCTCGTCGGTCGCCGCCGCCGTGTGGCCCGCCACCGTCGCGCGGGACAGGGTGAAGTCGCCGAAGCCCAGGCCGCGGTCGTAGACCGCCGCCACCGTGAGCGTCACCGGCGTCCCGTCGCCGAGGCGGATCTCCGCCCGCGAGCCCGCGTGCCAGCCGTGCGTGCCCGCGCGCATCGACGACACCGCCATCGTGTCCGCGGCCAGGGCGTCCAGGCGGCCCTCCGTCACGCGCAGGTCCACGGTCCCGGCCAGGCCCGCCGGGTCGACGACCTGCGCGGGCGCCGTGTCCAGCTCGCCCATCAGGGTCACGAGAACGTTCGTGTGCGAAAGACCCGTCGCCGCCCGCACGCCCGGGAGCCGGCGGACCTCGTCGGCCGCGGACGCCGGCAGGCCGCCGGGCGCCGCCAGGGCGCGATCCGCGCGCAGGCCCGCCGCCGACTGCGACACCGTCCCGCGTTCCAGATTGTCCTGGACGAACCAGACGGACCCGCCGAAACCGACCGCCAGCACCAGCGCCGTCACCACCGCCCCCGAGCCGCGGGCGTTCGCGCGCAGGTTCGCCACCGCCAGGCGGCCCGGGGCCGTGCGGAACACGTGCGACCACACGCGCGCGGCGAACGTGTTGATCCACGGCGCCAGCAGGGCCACGGCCGCGGTGAACAGGTAGAGCATGCCCGTCGCCGCCGCCAGCGCCGTCTGGCCGCTCGCGGCCACGGTGAAGGAGCTCGACGTCGCCGTGCCGGCCAGGACCACCACGCCCGAGACCAGCCGCGCCCGGCCGCCGCGCGCCGGCTCCACCGCCGCCTCGCCCAGGGCCTCCGTCGGGCGCACCCGCGTGATGCGGCGGCCGGCCAGCAGCGCGGCCGCCACCGCCGCCACCACCGTCAGCAGCGCCACCGCGGCCGCCGCGACCAGCCCCGGCGACATCGGGAACGACGCCGGGACGAAGCCGCGCGACACCAGCGAACCGTGCACCCAGCGCGCCGCCAGCAGGCCCGCCGGAACGCCCAGCACCGCGGCCGCCGCGCTCACCCACGCCGCCTCGGCCACCAGCAGCCGGCGGGCCTGGCCCGGCGTCGCGGCGATCGCGCGCAACAGGGCCAGCTCGCGGCGGCGGTGGCGCACCGACAGCCCGACGGTGCCGGCGACCACGAAGACCACCAGCAGCACGACGTAGCCGCCGAAACTGGCGCCGGCCAGGATCAGCAGGTCGCGGGCCGCCCCGTCCGCCGACCGCAGCGCGCGGCCGCGGTCCTCGCCGGCGTACACCCGCAGGTCCGGGCCGGCCAGCTTCGCGACCGCGGCCAGGGACGGGGTGCCGAACACGGCGATCGCGCCCGGCCGCGGCGACAGGGCGGCCGCCCGCGCGTCGGTCAGGAACACCGCCGCGGCCGGGCCCGTGGCCACGCCGCTCACCCGGAACCGGAGCGGATCGCCGCCCACCACGGCGTCCACAGTGGACCCCGGGGCCAGGCCGAGCCGGGCGTCGGCCACGATCTCGTCGTCGCTCCCCGGTGGATTTCCTTGTTGCAAGGTGTACGGCGAGAGCCCCGCACTGTCCCACCCGTGCCCCTCGACGAATCCGCCCGCGACGAACACCGGCACGGTCACGTCGACGACGACGCGATCGACCGAGGGCAGCGCGCGGATTCGCTCGGCCAGCGAGATCGGCACCGTCCCGCCCTCCGGCAGGGTGATCGTGCTGGTCTGCGGGGAGCCGTCGAGGTCGCGGGACGAGACGGTCACGTCGGGCCGGGCGACGATGATGTCGGCCGCGGCGTACCGGCCCGCCGGGGGCACATAGCGCACGCCCGACTCGACCAGGACACCCATCGCCGTCAGGATCATCGCCCCGGCCACGAGCGCGAGCAGGGTCGCGACCGCCGAGCCGGGGCGGTGGCGCAGCATGCGGAAGGCCAACCGGCGCATGGCTAGGACCCCCGCACCATCGAGCGGCGGTCCAGGGACGCCAGCAGCGACGCGATCTGCGTGACGCCCGGCTGGGGCTGGTCGCGCACGATGCGGCCGTCGGCGAGGACGAGCACGCGGTCGGCGTAGGAGGCGGCGACCGGGTCGTGGGTCACCATCACCACGGTCTGGCCGTGCTCGTCGACGATGCCGCGCAGCAGCGCGAGCACGTCGGCGGCGGTGTTCGTGTCCAGCGCGCCGGTCGGCTCGTCGCAGAAGACCACGTCGGGGCGGCTCGCCAGGGCGCGGGCGATCGCCACCCGTTGCTGCTGGCCGCCGGAGAGCTCGGCCGGGCGGTGACCGAGCCGCTCGCCGAGGCCGACCCGGGCCACCACGTGCGCGAGCCACGCCGGGTCGGGCCGGGTGCCGGCCATGCGCAGCGGGAGCTCGATGTTCTCGGCCACATTCAGCGCGGCGATGAGGTTGAAGGCCTGGAAGACGAAGCCGATCCGGCCCCGCCGCAGCTCGGTCAGCCGCGTCTCGGACAGCCGCGACAGCTCGGTGTCGCCGATGAAGACCCGGCCCGACGTCGGCCGGTCCAGCCCCGCGGCGGTCTGCAGCAGGGTGCTCTTGCCCGAGCCCGAGGGGCCCATGACCGCGGTGAACGTGCCGCGGGCGAACGTGGCGTCGACGCCGGCCAGCGCGTGCACGGCCTGCGCGCCGGAGCCGTACGTGCGGGTCAGCGCCTCCACGCGCACCGCCGCCGCGGCCGCTGTCGTGACGGACATCGTCTCGTGTCCCTTCGTGTCGTCGAACCGGAAGTGCGCGCACCGAAAACGGTATGGCGCGGTTCGACGACGGGCGATGCAGCCCGCTGGCGGATCGTGGTACAGCAGGCGCTACCAACACCCCGTGCGAGTGACTGGTGCGGGAGGGCTAGGGCCAGGCGAGGGCGCGCAGGCCGGCCGGCCCGCCGTTGACCACGTCCCGGTCGTGGCTGTGCGCCTGATCCGGATTCCCCGGCGCGTACTGCCACAGCGCGAACGTCGTCCACCCGGCAGGCAGCTTCGGCGGCCCCTTGGTGTAGTTGGCGATGTCCAGCGGGTAGTCGCCGTAGGACGTGTCGTTGCCCGTGCAGGGGTTCCACCAGTACGTGTTCGTGTAGATCATCGGCTTGCGGCCGATCTCGCGCTCGATGCGGCCGATGAACGCGCCGATCCAGGCCCGCATCTGCTCCGGGCTCAGGTCGTAGCAGGGGCCCGCCTTGACCCCCGCGTAGGGCCACTCGAGGTCCACGAACGGCACCAGCGTGCGGGCGTCGCGGGTGAACCGGGCGTGGCGCAGGAAGTGCTCGGCCTGCCCGACCGGGTCGCCCTTGTCCGGCCGCGCGTACACGTAGGCGCCCACGTACCGGCCCGCGGCCCGGGCGGCGACGTAGTCGGCGGCGAAGTGCGGGTTGACGTACGACAGGCCCTCGGTCGCCTTCACGTAGACGAACTGGCTGCCGGCCGCCACCTCGGTCGGCCAGTGCACCGTGAACTTCCGGTGGTCGTGGCTGGAGATGTCGATGCCGCCGATCGGGTAGCCGGCCGGGCGGCCCTGCTCGATCGCGGCCACGGCCGTCGGCGACGGCGGCTCCGGCGGCGGGCCGGGCACCGCCGGACCGGGCGGCGCGGACCCCACGCCCCAGACGAACCCGGTGAGCACGAGGAGTACGAACGCGACCGAGCGCCGCTCGTGCGGGGTTCGGGCCATACGGCGCAGGCGGAGGCGTGTGACTCGCCAGGCCACCCTCCACCGCACCGCCACGAGATCCAGTGTGCCCCGAGTCCGCCGGCACGGCATGCGCACGGCGGCCGCGCGACCGGCGATGGTCACCCAGCGTGGTCGAGGCAGTCCCCGCACCATGTAGATGCCGGGGCGATGAGAGCGATAACACGTTTTCCGGAAGCAGTCTCGTTCAATGTTTCCGGCGCTTTACACGCCTGATGGGGTGTGCCAACATACGGCTCGGCCAGGGGTGCCGGGGCGGTGTGACCGCCGGCGCCGGCGGTCGCGGGTCGGAAGGGATCAGCGGTGACGCAGGGTGAGACCGTGCCGGTGCACGATACGACCTCGCTCGTGCGGTCCGCGCAGGCCGGAGACGAGCGCGCCCTCGACGCGCTCATCGCCGGGCACCTGCCGCTCGTCTACAACGTGATCGGCCGGGCGCTGAACCGGCACGCCGACGTCGACGACCTCGTCCAGGAGACGATGATCCAGGTCGTGCGCGGGCTGCCGGGGCTACGCGAGCCGGACCGGTTCCGCTCCTGGGTCGTGGCGATCGCCTACCGGCAGATCCAGATGCACCGCCGCGGCGCGACCCGGCGCCACCCGCCCGCGCGGGAGGTGCCGGAGGAGCTCGCGGACCCGGGCGGCGACTTCGAGGAGCGCAGCCTCACCGGGCTCATGCTCGCCGGGCAGCGCCGCGAGCTGGCCGAGGCGACGCAGTGGCTCGATGACGACGATCGGCATTTGCTGGCCCTGTGGTGGCAGGAGGCGGCGGGGGAGCTGACCCGGGCCGAGCTCGCGGCCGCGATGGGGGTGCGGCCCAACCACGCGGCCGTGCGGGTGCAGCGGATGCGGGCCCAGCTCGACGCCGCCCGCGGGCTCGTGCGGGCCCTGCACGCCAGCCCCCGCTGCCCCGAGCTGGCCGAGGTGCTCAAGCCGTGGGACAGCAGCACCGACGCGCTGTGGCGCAAGCGGCTCACCCGGCACGTGCGCGGCTGCCGGCGCTGCTCCGAGCTCGCCGCCGACCTGCTGGCGCCGGAGAAGCTGCTGCCGGGCATCGCCGCGCTGCCCCTGCCCGTCTTCGCGTTCGAGGGGTTCAAGGCCGCGGGGACGGCCGGCACCGGAGTGTTCGCGCACCTGCAGCACATCGTGCAGACCAAGGCCGCCGCCGTCGCCGCGGTCGTGGTGGTGGCCGGCGGCGGGCTCGCCTTCGCCGTCTACGAGACGCCGCTGTCCGGCGAGGACCGCCCGGGCGGGGTCGCCGCGCCGCCCGCGACCGGGGGAGCGGTCGCCCCCGACCCGCCGGGCTCGACCGCCTCCGCGGCGCCGGCCCCGCCCGGCCCGGCGAGCACCGCCGGCCTGGTCCGCGCCGAGTACTTCGTCGCCCCCGACGGCGACGACGGCGGCGACGGCGGCATCGAGCACCCGTTCGCCACGCTGACCAAGGCGGCATCCGTGGTCCGGCCCGGCCAGACGATCGCGCTGCGCGGCGGGACCTACCGGCCCACCTCGCCCATCGTGCTGGACACCAGCGGCGACGAGACGCATCGGATCACGCTCAGCTCGTACGGCGACGAGCACCCCGTCATCGACGCGAGCCGGATCCCGAAGGACAAGTGGGCGATCACCCAGCACGGCAGCTTCTGGACCGTGCAGGGGCTGGAGGTCAAGAACTCGGCCAGCCACGCCTACGTGTGCCTGTCGTGCAGGCAGAACCTGTTCGTGCGCCTGTCGCTGCACGACAACGTCGAGTCGGGCCTGACCCTGCGCGGCGAGGGCACGACGGGCAACCAGGTGCTCGACAGCGACTTCTTCAACAACCACGACCCGGCCGACCAGGGCCAGTCCGGCATCGGCATGGCCATCAAGTTCGGCTCCGGCGAGAACAACATCGTGCGCGGCAACCGCGCCTTCAACAACGCCGACGACGGCTTCGACTTCGGCGACTTCGCCAGCCCGATCGACATCCAGCACAACTGGGCCTACGGCAACGGCGTGAACCGCTGGGGCGTGGCCGGCTGGAAGAGCAACGGCAACGGGTTCACCTTCGGCGGCGGCAACCCGCCGGTCGCGGCGAGCCACAGCGTGCGCCACAACGCCGCCTGGGGCAACGTGCACAACGGCTTCGCCGACGGCGGGAACCCGGCCGAGCTGCGGCTGTCCAACAACACCGCCTACCGCAACGGCGCCACCGGCTTCGGCATGCCGACGACCCCGGCGACGCTGCGCTCCAACGTGTCGATCGGCAACGACGACTCCGTGTCGATGGGCTCGGGCGTGCACACGAGCCGCAACACCTGGGACGAGGGCACGTGGACCGCCGCGATGTTCCGCTCCACCGACGCGACCGCCGCGCAGGGCACCCGCCGCGCGGACGGCACCCTGCCGGCCACGGACTTCCTGACCACGGGCAACGGCATGGGCGCCTCCATGTCCGAGTCGTGAAACTTTCACCGTTGCATCAGCACTTTTGATATTTGTACCGGATTCGCGTTATCGACGGCTGGTCCCGCCATCTACGGGAGTGCGCCCCCGCGCCTCAGTCCCACCCCCGTAGGAGAGGACGACCATGTCGCCACAACCCGTCGCCGGTGCCCGCCGGCGGCCGAGACCCCGAACCATCGCCGCGGTCGCCGTCACGGCCGCGGTCCCCGCCGCCGTCCTGGCCGCGACCGTCTGGCCGTCGGAGGCGGCCACCACGCCGGTCGCCGGTGGCGTCTACACGCTGGCCTCCGGGGCCAGCGGCAAGTGCGTCGACGTCGCGGGCGCCTCGACCGCGAGCAGCGCCCTGCTGGTCCAGCTGGCGTGCAACACCGCGGCGGCGGACATGCGGTGGAAGGCCGTCGCGCAGAACTCGGGCCAGTTCCAGCTCGTCAACGGCAACAGCGCCAAGTGCGTCGACGTGCCGAGCGCGAGCACCACGCCGGGCACGCAGCTGCAGCAGTACAGCTGCGGCGACAACACGAAGACGAACCAGCTGTGGACGTTCGCCGCCTCGAGCGCCGCGGCCGGGAAGTTCATCGTGAAGTCGGTCGCGACGGGGCTGTGCCTCAGCGACAAGGACGGCTCGACGGCGGGGAACAACCCGATCGTCGAGGAGACCTGCTCGGACATCGCCCGGATGCAGTGGTCGTTCAACTACGTCACCGGCGCGACCTCGGGCCCGACGACCGGCACGGGGACCAAGCCGACGGTGGCCGCCGACGGCTCGGGGACGTACAAGACGGTGCAGGCGGCGATCGACGCGGTGCCCGCGAACAACACCACGCGGCGGGTCATCACCATCAAGGCCGGCACGTACCGGGAGATCGTGACGATCCCCGAGAACAAGCCGTTCATCACGCTGCAGGGCCTCGGGTCCGGGCCGGCGAACACGGTCATCGTGAACAACCACAGCTCGGCGGGCGGCTACGGCACCTCGGGCAGCGCGACCGTGTTCATCAACGGCCACGACTTCAAGGCGACCAACCTGACGATGTCCAACGACTACGGCGAGGGCAGCCAGGCGGTCGCCGCGAGCCTCAACGCCGACCGGGCCGTCTACGACAACGTGCGGTTCCTCGGCAACCAGGACACGATGCTGGTCTACCACTACCGCTCGTACCTCGTGAACTCCTACGTCGAGGGCACCGTCGACTTCATCTTCGGCGGCGGCACCGCGGTGTTCAACAAGAGCACCATCTACGAGCGGCGCAGCACCGGCGGCCCGATCACGGCCGCGAACACCGACGCCGGGCAGACCTACGGCCTGCTGTTCTACCAGTGCACCATCACCGGCGCGACCGCGAACGTCACGCAGCTCGGCCGGCCCTGGGGAGCCGCCGGGCAGGTGCTGTACCGGGAGTCGAACCTCAGCAACACCATCAAGACCGCGCAGCCGTGGACCGACATGTCCGGCAACTCGTGGAAGAGCGCGCGGTTCTTCGAGTACCGCAACACCGGCGCCGGAGCCGGGACCAACAGCAACCGCCCGCAGCTGAGTGACGCGCAGGCGGCGAACTACACCCCGCAGAAGTACCTCGCCGGAACGGACGGATGGAACCCGCTGTGAAGACAAGCAGGAAGCTCGCGATCGCCCTCGCGGCCGCCACGGTCCCGGTGACCGTGCTGACCGTCGCCGTCTGGCCCTCGCAGGCCGCGACCGCCCCGGCCGGCGGCGGCGTCTACACCCTTGCCGCCGGCGCGTCGGGCAAGTGCGTCGACGTGACCGGCGCCTCCATGGACAACAGCGCGCCGCTGGTGCAGGTGGCGTGCAACACCGCCGCGGCGGACCAGCAGTGGAAGGCCGTCGCGCAGGCGAACGGCCAGTTCAACCTGAGCAACGTCGGCAGCGGCCGGTGCATCGACGTGCCGTCGTCGAGCACCACGCCGGGGACGCAGCTGCAGCAGTACGGATGCGGCGACGGCACGAAGACGAACCAGCTGTGGACGTTCACCGCGTCCACCGCCGCGGCCGGGAAGTACCTCGTGAAGTCGGTCGCCACCGGGCTGTGCGTCAGCGACAAGGACGGCTCGACGGCCGGGAACAACCCGATCGTGGAGGAGACCTGCTCCGACATCGCGCGGATGCAGTGGAGCTTCAACTCCGTGACCGGCTCGACCTCGGCGCCGACGACCGGCTCCGGCGGGCGCACCTGGTCCAACACCGCGGACGGGTTCGCGAGCACCAACGGCGGGACGACGGGCGGCGCGGCCGGCAGCACGGTCACCGTCACCACCTACGCGGACCTGCTCAAGTACGCGACGTCCAGCTCGGCCTACACCGTGCGCGTGAACGCCACGATCACGGTGCCGCAGTACGGGTACGAGATCCCGGTGACGTCGAACAAGACCATCATCGGCGTCGGGAAGAACGGCCGGATCAAGAACGGCGGGTTCTTCCTCGGGGCCGGGGTCCACAACGTGATCATTCGGAACCTGACGATCGGGGACACGGCGGTGGCGTCGGACGACCCGGACGACAAGGACTTCGACTACGACGGCATCCAGATGGACACCGCCGACCACGTGTGGATCGACCACAACACGTTCACGAACATCAACGACGGGTACATCGACTCGCGCAAGGACACGTCGTTCGTGACCGTGTCGTGGAACCAGCTCGGCAACCACAACAAGGTTTTCGGCATCGGCTGGACCGACAACGTCACCGCCCGCATGACGATCCACCACAACTGGCTGCACGACAACAACCAGCGCAACCCCAGCGCCGACAACCTGGCCTACGCGCACCTCTACAACAACTACCTGGCCAACATCACCAGCTACGGCAACTACTCGCGCGGCTCGACGAAGATGGTGCTGGAGAACAGCTACTTCGACCACGTCAACAACCCGTACTACCCGGACAGCACCGCCCAGCTGAAGCAGTCCGGGTCCATCGTGGTCAACAGCACCGGGCGCAAGGACACGTCCGGCTCGGCGTTCGACCCGCACAGCTTCTACTCGTACACGCTGGACCCGGCGGCCGACGTGCCGACCCTGGTCAAGACGTACTCCGGCCCGCAGCCGAACATCGGGGTGTGACGTGAACCGGATGAGAGCGGCGGGGATCGCCGCCGCCGTGGCGGTGCCCGGCGTCGTGCTCGCGGTGTCGATCTGGCCGTCCGAGGCGGCCACGACGCCGGTGGGCAACGGGGTGTACACCCTGGCGTCCGGCGCGTCCGGCAAGTGCGTCGACGTCGTCGGGTCCTCGATGGACAACAGCGCGCTGCTGGTGCAGGTCGCCTGCGACGCCACCGCGACGCACATGCAGTGGAAGGCGGTCAGTCAGTCCTCGGGCTTCAACCTGGCCAACGGCAACAGCGGCCGGTGCATCGACGTGCCGTCGTCGAGCACCACGCCGGGGACGCAGCTACAGCAGTACGGCTGCGGCGACGGCACCAAGACGAACCAGCTGTGGACGTTCACGGCCTCGCCGGCCGCGGCGGGCAAGTACCTGGTGAAGTCCGTGGCCACCGGGCTGTGCGTCAGCGACAAGGACGGCTCGACGGCCGGGAACAACCCGATCGTCGAGGAGACCTGCTCCGACATCGCCCGGATGCAGTGGTCGTTCAACTACGTCGCCGGTCCCACGACCGGCACGACCACCGGTCCGCCGCCGGCCGGAACGGGGCGCCAGGCCGAGAAGCTCAACCGTGGCCTCGTCAGCGTGCGGTCCGGGTCCGGCAACTACGTGTCCTGGCGGCTGCTGGGCACCGACCCGGCCGGGGTGGCGTTCAACCTGTACCGCGCCGGAACCAAGGTGAACGCGAGCCCGATCACGAACTCCACCAACTACTTCGACTCGGGCGCGGCCTCCGGCGCCGCGTACACCGTCCGGCCCGTGGTCGGCGGCGCCGAGCAGGGCGATTCCGAGGCGGCGTTCCAGGTGGGCGCCAACGGGTACTTCGACATCCCCATCTCGCCCCCGTCCGGCGGCACCACGCCCGACGGTGTGGCGTACACGTACACGGCCAACGACGCGTCCGTCGGCGACCTCGACGGCGACGGGCAGTACGAGGTCGTGCTCAAGTGGGACCCGACGAACTCGAAGGACAACTCGCAGTCCGGCTACACCGGCAACGTCTTCGTCGACGCCTACCGGCTCACCGGGCAGCGGCTGTGGCGCATCGACCTGGGCCGCAACATCCGGGCCGGCGCGCACTACACGCAGTTCCAGGTGTACGACTACGACGGCGACGGCAAGGCCGAGATCGCGATGAAGACGGCCGACGGCACCAAGGACGGGGCCGGCACGGTCATCGGCAGCTCCTCCGCCGACTACCGCAACTCGTCCGGCTACATCCTGTCCGGCCCCGAGTACCTCACGATGTTCAACGGCCAGACCGGCGCCGCGATGGCCACCGTCAACTACGACGTGCCGCGCGGGACGGTGTCGAGCTGGGGCGACTCGTACGGCAACCGCGTCGACCGCTTCCTGGCCGGCACCGCGTACCTCGACGGGCAGCGGCCCAGCCTGATCGAGTCGCGCGGGTACTACACCCGCACCGTCATCACCGCGTGGGACTGGCGCGGCGGCAAGCTGACCGAGCGCTGGAAGTTCGACTCCAACAGCGCCGGCAGCCAGTACACCGACCAGGGCAACCACCAGCTGGCCATCGCCGACGTGGACGCCGACGGCAAGGACGAGATCGTCTTCGGCGCGATGGCGATCAACGACAACGGCTCCCCGCTGTGGAACACGGGCCAGGGCCACGGCGACGCCATGGACGTCGGCGACCTCGACCCGAGCCACGCGGGCCTCGAGGTGTTCAAGGTCGACGAGAACACCGGGTCGAAGGCCGGCTGGATGGCCGACGCGAAGACCGGCTCGCTGCTGTGGTCCTGGGCGAGCTGCGGCTGCGACAACGGCCGCGGCCGCTCCGACGACGTGTACGCCGGCAGCCCCGGCGCCGAGTCGTGGAGCACGTCGACGACGGGCATCTACAACACCAAGGGCGCCCAGATCAACACCCGGCGGCCGGGCGCGGTCAACTTCGTCGTCTGGTGGGACGCCGACCCGGTGCGGGAGCTGCTCGACGCCACGCACATCGACAAGTACACGCCGAGCGGCGACACCCGCCTGCTGACCGCGAGCGGCGTGCACTCCAACAACAGCACCAAGTCCACCCCGTCGCTGACCGCCGACCTGTTCGGCGACTGGCGCGAGGAGGTCATCTGGCCCACGTCCGACGACAAGGCGCTGCGCGTCTACGTGAGCACCGCGGTCACCGACCGGCGGCTGGTCACGCTGATGCACGACATCCAGTACCGCGAGGGCGTGGCGTGGCAGAACACGGCGTACAACCAGCCGCCGCACCCGAGCTTCTTCCTGGGTGACGGCATGAGCACGCCGGCCGCGCCGAAGATCTACACCCCGTGATTCACCGGGGCCGGCGGGCTCTGCTCGCCGGCCCCTTCGGTGGGGCCTGCCCGCGGGTGCTGTTGGCCGTCCGGCCACGCACGATGCCGATCATCTCCTCGACCAGCTCCGAGTGCCCGTCGATCGGCCACGCCAGCGCGACCGAGGACACCGGAGCGTCGACGACCGGTTTGTACTTCACGTCCTTGCGGTGATACAGCCGAGCCAGCGACTGCGGCACGACCATCAGCCCCACCTCGGCCGCGACCCACTCGACCGCCGTCTCCGTCGACTCGGGCCGCTCCACGCCCGGCGAGGGCGGCTCCCACGCCAGCACGTCGTCGAGCGGGTGCAGCAGCGGCTCGCCGAGCTCGGCCAGCTCGGCCACGCTCAGCTCGTCCGCGGCGTGCAGCACGTGGTCGCGGTGGGCCAGCACGACGCTCTGCTCCTGGTACAGCGGAATCGCATGCAGCACGTCCCGGTCCACGGGCAGCCGCAGCAGCGCGGCGTGCCCGGACTCGACCAGCCGCGCCGCGGCGTCGGCGGCCGCGACCGGCACGAGCTCGAGCGGCGTCTGCGGCCGGCGCTCCGCCCAGGTGTGCCGCCAGCGGTCGATGACGACGCCGGGCACGACGAGCAGGCGGAAGGTCATTGGCGTCACGCTACCCTTGCTCGGTGAGCAAGCCGAAGCAGACCCAGACGATGAAGCCCGCGACCGCCGCGCAGAAGCTCGACGTGTACCTGCCGGCGACCCCGCAGGAGTTCCAGGACCGCCTGGTGTCCCGCGACGAGCTCGACGAGCTGCAGCGCAACCCGCCCGAGTGGCTGGTCGAGCTGCGCCGCGACGGCCCGCACCCGCGCAACGTGGTCGCGGCCCGGCTGCGGGTGTCCAACAGCGGCCTGGCCCGCGGCGGCGTGACCGAGGCCCTGACCACCGCCGAGATCGCCGAGCTCAACGCGAACCCGCCGGAGTGGCTGGTCCGCGAGCGCGAGTCGTACGCCGAGGTCAAGCGCGAGCAGCGCCGCCTGAGCGAGCGCTAGCCGAGCACGGCTCGCAGCCGGTTCGCGTCGCCGGTGAGGTTGCGGCGCAGCAGCGGCGCGGCCAGGCGCTGCAGGCCGTGCAGGGTCACGGTCAGCTCGAGCCGCACGGTCGCGCCGTTGCCCTGCGGGGTGACCGTGCGGGAGCCGTGCGCGTCGGCGCCCTGCGTCGTGCGCCAGGCGAAGTGCCGGCCGGGGTCGACCGCGGTCACCACGCCGAGGTTGTGGTAGCCGCTGCCGGCCAGGCGCATCAGCTCGTCGGTGACCGTGCCCTCGCGGGCCGGGCCGGGCGGCGTCGGCACCATCCGGGTGACGCCGCGGCGCCAGGCGGGGTCGTTGGCGTAGTCGGCCACGTACGCCCACACGTCCTCGGCGGGCCGCTCGATGTATGTCTGCGCGCTCAGCGCGTAAGTAGTCATGCCTCGAATAATACGGCGTCGAACTATCTTGCCTCGAATAGTATTGTCGGCATGACGACGCCGCCGGACGACGTGGACCGGATCATCGAGCAGTGGCACCGCGAGCGGCCGGACCTGGACCTGGACGCCATGGCCACCTTCGGGCGGCTCGGCCGGCTGTACGGGCGGCTGGGCCGGGCCGTGGACGCCACGTTCGCCGGGCACGGGCTGCAGCGGGGCGAGTACGACGTGCTGGCGGCGCTGCGCCGGGCCGGGGAGCCGTACGAGCTGATCCCCTCGGCGCTGGCCGACACCCTGATGCTGTCCCGCGCCGGGATGACCAACCGCCTCGACCGGCTCGAGGAGGCCGGGCTGGTCGAGCGCCGGGCCAACCGCGACGACCGCCGCAGCCTGCGGGTCGCCCTGACCCCGGCGGGCCTGCGGCTGGTCGACGCAGTGACCACGGAGCACGTGGCGAACGAGTCGCGACTGCTGTCCGCCCTGAGTGCCGAGGAGCGCGCCGCGCTCGACGCCATCGCCCGCAAGCTCCTGCGGAGCCTGGACTGAGCCTGCTGCGCGGCCTGGATTGCCGCCCGTTCCGCGGAGATCGCGGGGTTCGCCGCCCGCCACGGCATCACCCTGACCCGCACCGGCCTGCGCCTCTTCCGCCACTAGGCTCGTGTCCGTCGGCGGGGACCGCGGGCGGGCGGTGGCGACGGCCCGGCGGTGGTCCCGGGAGGGTGGCGTGGCGTGAGGATTCGACGGTTCGAGGAAGCCGATGCGGTCGTCGTGGCGGGGATCATCGGGCGTTGTCTGCGTGAGACGAACAGTCGCGACTACCCGGCCGAGGTCATCGAGCGGATGTGTGCACATTTCACGCCCGGGCGGCTGGTCGAGCTGGCGGGGCTGCGGGAGATGTGGGTGGCCCCGCACGGCACGGTGTCGCGGGACGGCAACAAGGTCTACACGATGTTCGTCGACCCCCGGGCGGCCGGGAAAGGGATCGGGCGGGCGCTGATGGCGCACATCGAGGGCCTCGCCGAGGCCGAGGGGCACGCGTTCATGGAGACCGGGGCGAGCATCACCGGGCACGGGTTCTACCGGCGGCTCGGCTACGTCGACGTGCGCGAGAGCGAGACCGAGTTCGGGCTGAACTACATCCTGCGCAAGCCGCTCGGGTAGGGGGCGGTGCTCGCGCGCGTGATGAGGCGGGTCGGGACCAGGTCGGTGCCGGGGTGGGCCGGGGAGTCGCTGATCTGGGCCAGCAGGGCCTGCACGCAGCGGCGCCCCACCTCGGCGAAGTCCTGGTGGACCGTGGTCAGCGGCGGCAGGTAGGAGGCGGCGTCCGGGATGTCGTCGAAGCCGACCACGCTCACCTCGGCCGGCACCGGGCGGCCGGACTCGTGGAATGCGCGCAGCACGCCCAGGGCCATCTGGTCGTTCGCGGCGAAGACGGCCGTGCACGACGGGTCGGCGGCCAGGACGAGACCGGCCTCGTAGCCCGAGCGGGCCGACCAGTCGCCGCGGCGCAGGTCCGGGATCGGGCGGCCGGCCGACGACAGCACCGAGCGCCAGGCGTCGGCGCGGCGGGTGGCGGCGTACGACTCCTCCGGGCCGGCCACGTGGTGGACCGTCGGGTGGCCCAGGTCGAGCAGGTGGCGGACCGCCTGTCGGGCGCCGTCGGCCTGGTCGGTGTCGACGACCGGGTAGCGGTCGCCGGCGTCGGAGTCGACGACGACCACGTGGGCGCCGGGCGGTAAGGCGACCGTGCCGGCGTCCAGGAGGTGGACCTCCATGATGACCACGACGCCGTCGACCGCCAGCTCGTCCATGCGCGTGAACGCGCCGAGGACGTTGTCCTGTGTCGGTACGCCCACCGGGATGAGGGTGATGGCGTACCCGGCGGCGGCCGCGTGGGTCGCGATCGCCTCCACGGTGCGGCTGTTGCCCGTCGAGGACAGGCCGAACAGGATCACGCCGATGGTGTTGAACTGGCCGTAGCGCAGGGCCCGCGCCGCGCTGTTCGGGCGGTAGCCGAGCTCGCGCATCGCCGCGAGGACCTGCTGCCGCGTGGACTCCACGACCGCCGGGTGACCGTTGGACACGCGCGAGACGGTCTGGGCCGAGACGCCGGCCCGGGCGGCCACGTCGGCCATCGACACCCGTTGCTTGCGCCGGCCGCCGGGCACGCCGGCGCCGCCGCGATCCGCGGTGCGGGCCTGCTGGTCCATGCGTGCTCCAGGCGTGTCTTGACGGTTCATGTTGAGGGGTGCCACCATACCGCAACCAATGTTTGCGTAAACATCCACACGGATGCGCAGAAAGCGTCAGTCGATGTTTACGTAAACACGGCGGAGGGAGCGGCACCGTGCGGCGACGATCCTGGGCGGGCTGGCGGTTCGTGGCGCCGTTCATGGCGGTGTTCGCGCTCGTCTTCCTGGCCCCGATCGGCTACGCGATCTACCTGAGCCTCTTCCGCACCCGCCTGATCGGCGGCACCACGTTCGTCGGCCTCGACAACTACACCAAGGCCCTCGACGACCCGCAGTTCTGGTCGGCGTTCGGGCGGGTCGCGCTGTTCCTGGTCGTCCAGGTGCCGATCATGCTGCTGCTCGCGCTGCTGCTGGCCCTGGCCATCGACAGCGGGCGGCTGCACGGCGCCGCGTTCTTCCGCATCGCCGTCTTCCTGCCCTACGCCGTGCCCGCCGTGGTCGCCACCCTGCTGTGGGGCTTCATGTACGGCACCCAGTTCGGCCTGGTCGCGAACCTCGGCGACGCGCTCGGCGTCGACCTGCCCGACCCGCTGTCGCCCCGGTACGTGCTGGCCTCGATCGGCAACGTCGTGACCTGGGAGTTCGTCGGCTACAACATGCTGATCCTGTACTCCGCGCTGCGAGTCGTGAACCCGGCGCTCTACGAGGCCGCCGCGCTCGACGGCGCCGGGCAGCTGCGCGTCATCCGCGCCATCAAGCTCCCGGCGCTGCGCGGCCCGCTGCTCATCGCGACCATCTTCTCCATCATCGGCAGCTTCCAGCTCTTCGCCGAGCCGAGCATCCTGCGCATCCTCGCGCCGAACACGATCCCGACCTCCTTCACGCCCAACCTGTACGCGTACTACCTCAGCTTCGGCGGCCAGCAGTACAACTACGCGGCCACCGTGGCCATCGTCATGGGCGTGCTGACGATGGCCGTCGCCTACGCCGTGCAGCTGCGCGGGCTGCGGCGGGCCGCCTGATGCGACCCCGCCGCAGCGTCACCCTCACCGTGCTGTCGGGCGTCATGCTGGTCTACGCCCTGCTGCCCCTGGCGTGGCTGCTCGTCAACGCCACCAAGACGCAGCCAGACCTGCTGAGCACGTTCGGGCTGTGGTTCGGCCACGGCTTCGCGCTCTTCGACAACATCGCCGACACGTTCACGTACGACGGCGGCATCTTCACCCGGTGGCTGCTCAACACCCTGCTCTACGTGGTCGCCGGGGCCGGGGGCGCCACCCTGCTCGCCGCGCTGGCCGGCTACGGGCTGGCGAAGTTCGACTTCCCCGGCCGGCGGGGCGTGTTCGCGGTCGTCATCGGGGCGGTCGCGGTGCCGGGCACGGCGCTGGCGGTGCCGACGTTCCTGATGTTCTCGAACCTGGGCCTCACCGACACCCCGTGGTCGATCGTCATCCCGTCGCTCGTCTCGCCGTTCGGCCTGTATCTCATGTGGACGTTCGCGGCCGACGCGGTCCCCGACGAACTGCTCGAGTCCGCGCGGGTCGACGGCGCGGGCGAGTTCCGCACGTTCTTCCGCATCGCCGCGCCGCTGCTGGCCCCCGGCACCGTCACCGTCCTGCTGTTCAACGTCGTCGCGACCTGGAACAACTACTTCCTGCCGCTGGTCATGCTCAAGAACCCGGACTGGTACCCACTGACGCTGGGCCTGTCCGCCTGGAACCGGCAGGCCGTCACCGCCGGCGGCGACGTCGTGTTCAACCTCGTCATCACCGGCTCCCTGCTCACCGTCGTGCCGCTGATCGCCGCGTTCCTGCTGCTGCAGCGGTACTGGCAGTCCGGCCTGAGCGCCGGAAGCGTCAAGGAATAAGCCCTCGTACACCCCGCGAAGGGAACCGTCATGACGTCCATCCGCCGTAGAAGCCTGCTCTTCGCAGCCGCGTCCGCCCTGCTGGTTGCCGGCTGCGGACCCCAGGAAGAGGACAAGCCGACCGGTGCCTCCGACAACGACCTGCAGGCCGCGCTCGACGCGGGCGGCACCATCACCGTGTGGGCGTGGGAGCCGACCCTCAAGCAGGTCGTCGCCGACTTCCAGACCAAGTACCCGAAGGTGAAGGTCGACCTGCGCAACGTCGGCACCGGGGACAAGCAGTACACCGCGCTGCAGAACGCGATGAAGGCCGGCAGCGGCGTGCCCGACGTGGCCCAGGTCGAGTACTACGCGCTGCCCCAGTTCGCGCTGGGCAAGCAGCTCGACGACCTCGGCGGCTACGGCTCCGGGCTCGACGGGACCTTCACCCCCGGCCCGTGGGGCGCCGTGCACTCGGGCGGCACGCTGTTCGGGCTGCCGATGGACTCCGGCCCGATGGCGCTGTTCTACAACAAGGAGGTCTTCGACAAACACGGCGTCGCGGTCCCCGCGACCTGGGACCAGTACTACGAGGCGGCCCAGAAGCTGCACACCGCCGACCCGAAGGTCTACATCACCAGCGACACCGGCGACGCCGGGTTCACGACCAGCATGATCTGGCAGGCCGGCGGGCGACCGTACACAGTGGACGGCACCAGCGTCGGCGTCGACTTCACCGACGCCGGCACGAAGCAGTTCACCGCCCTGTGGCAGAAGCTCATCGACGGCAAGCTGCTCGCGCCGATCAACGGGTGGAGCGACGGCTGGTACAAGGGCCTCGGCGACGGCACGATCGCCACGCTCGTCATCGGCGCCTGGATGCCCGCGAACCTCGAGTCCGGCGTGAAGGCCGCGGACGGCAAGTGGCGGGTCGCGCCGATGCCGCAGTGGACGGCCGGCGGCAAGGTCGTGGCCGAGAACGGCGGCTCGTCGCTGGCCCTGCCGAAGCTCGGCAAGAACAAGCAGCTGGCGTACGCGTTCACGAGGTACGCCACCGTCGGCGCGGGCGCGCAGAGCCGGGCCGACAACGGCGCCTTCCCCGCGACCACCGCGCAGCTGAGCTCGCCGGCGTTCCGGGACAAGGAGTTCCCGTACTTCGGCGGCCAGAAGGTCAACCAGGTGCTCTCCGACGCGGCCGGGCAGGTCGCGAGCGGCTGGTCGTACCTGCCGTTCCAGGTGTACGCCAACAGCATCTACAACGACACCGCCGGCAAGGCCTACATCGGCGGGGCGACCCTGCAGGACGGGCTCAAGGCGTGGCAGGACGCGTCCGTGAAGTACGGGCGGGAGCAGGGCTTCACCGTCAAGTAAGGGAGTTCGTCCGTGCCGCAGCACCCCCGTCACCGATGGCTGCGCTGGCCGTCGGAGCCCGGCCGGCCGCGCCTCGCGTTCGGCGCCGACTACAACCCGGAGCAGTGGCCGCGCGAGGTCTGGCGCGAGGACATGCGGGCGATGCGGACGGCCGGGGTCAACATCGTGTCCCTGGCCATCTTCTCGTGGGCCCGCATCCAGCCCCGCGCCGGCGCCTGGGACTTCGCGTGGCTCGACGAGGTGATGGACCTGCTGCACGGCCACGGCATCGCGGCCGACCTGGCCACGGCGACGGCGTCCCCGCCGCCGTGGCTCACCGCGGCCCACCCCGAGATCCTGCCCGTCGACCGCGACGGGCGCACCGTGTGGCCGGGCGCGCGGCAGCACTGGCGGCCGACGTCGCCGGTGTTCCGCGCGCACGCCCTCGAGCTCGTCGCCGCGCTCGCCGAGCGCTACGGCACCCACCCGGCCCTGGCCGCCTGGCACGTGAACAACGAGCTCGGCTGCCACAACGTCTACGACTACTCCGACGACGCCGCCCGGGCGTTCCGGCTGTGGCTGCGGCGGCGGTACGGCACGATCGGTGCGCTCAACCACGCGTGGGCGACGACGTTCTGGTCCCAGGCCTACGGCGACTGGGAGCAGGTCCTCCCGCCGCGGCGGCCCGCGCCCGGGTCCTACCCGAACCCGACGCAGCAGCTGGACTTCAAGCGCTTCTCGTCCGACGCCCTGCGCGAGCATCTGCGGGCCGAGCGCGACCTGCTGCGGCAGTACACCCCGGACATCCCGGTGACGACGAACTTCCTGCTCATGGGCGACACCCGCGGCATGCACTACGCCGAATGGGCGGCCGAGCTCGACTTCCTCGCCAACGACCACTACGTGATCCCGGGGCCACAGGGCCTGGACGAGCTCTCGTTCTCCGCGAACCTGGTCGGCAACCTCGCCGGTGGGCGTCCGTGGTACCTCATGGAGCACTCCACCAGCGCGGTCAACTGGCAGCCGGTGAACAAGGCCAAGGCCCCGGGCGAGCTGGCCCGCGACTCGCTGACGCACGTGGCCCACGGCGCGGACGCGGTCTGCTTCTTCCAGTGGCGCCAGTCGGCCGGCGGGGCCGAGAAGTACCACTCGGCGATGATCCCGCACGCCGGCGAGGACAGCGACGTGTTCCGGGCCGTCACCGAGCTCGGCGCCACGCTGCGCGATCTGGCCCCCGTCGCCGGGACGCCCCGCGAGCCGGCCCGGGCCGCGATCCTGTTCGACTGGGAGTCCTGGTGGGCGTCCGAGCAGGATTCGCACCCCAGCGACCGGGTGCGCTACCGGCGCGAGGCCCTGGACTGGTACACGGCCTTCCTGAACCTCGGCATCCGCGCGGACGTGGTGCCCGCGCACGGCGCCTGGGAGCGCTACGAGCTCGTCGTCGCGCCGATCCTGTACATGGTGCCGCGGCCGCTGGCCGACCGGCTGGAGGCCTTCGTGGACACCGGCGGGCACCTGGTCACCACCTACTTCTCCGGCATCGTGGACGAGCACGAGCACGTGTGGCTGGGCGGCTATCCGGGCGCGCTGCGCGAGCTGCTCGGCCTGCGCATCGAGGAGTTCGGCCCGCTGCTGGACGACGAGCGCGTGGCGCTGGACGACGGCTCGACCGGCACGCTGTGGACCGACCGCATCGACGTGGTGGACCCGGCGACGGAGGTGCTCGTGCGGTACACCACCGGCGAGCAGGCGGGAAGACCGGCCGTCACCCGCCGGGCGCCCGGCCCCGGCTCGGCCGCGTACGTCTCCACGCGCCTCGGCCCGGCCGGCCTGACCCCGCTGCTGGCGACCCTGGCCGCGCGGGCCGGCGTGCCGAGCGAGCTGCCCGCGGCCCTGCGCGGCGCCGTCGAGCTGGCCGTGCGGGGCGCGCACCGCTTCCTCATCAACCGCACCGACCGCCCGCTGGACGTGTCCGCCCTCGCCGGCCCGGGCCGCGTCCTGGCCCCACGGGCGGTGATGGTGGTGACGTCCTGAGGCGCCACCCGGGCCGCGCACACCTGCGAGCTGCTGCGTCGCCGAACATCGCCTAAGATCGGGCGCGATGTCGCCTCGTATCCTCCAGTCCGCCCTCGGCGTCGCGATCGCCATCGTCGGCAACCTCCTGGCCGACGTGGCCGCGATCGTCGTCATGCGCGCGCACGGGAGCGACGGGCTCGGCTGCGGCTCGTCGCTGGACCCCAGCGGGCGGTTCAACCTGCTGACCGCGCTGATCCTGACGTACGGCGGCGCCCAGCTCGTCCTCGGCGGGCTCGCGTTCGGCGTGTCCCTGCTGCTCAAGCCGCCGGTCCCCTTCTGGGCGGCGCTGCGCGCGGGCTGGGCGGTCCTGGCCCTGCTCTCCGTGCTGTCCATGTTCTACCCGGGGTGCTGAGCCTTACAGTAGTTCGATGGCGGTTGATGCGCCGTTGCGGCAGCTCGCCCACCGGACGGGCTCCGGCGAGTCGGCGGGCGGATCCTGGAACACCTACGCCCTCTACCCCGTCGCGGCGCCCCGCCCGGCGACCGGCCGCGCCCGGTCCGAGCTGACCTGCCCCGAGTGCGGCGCGACCGTGGCGTTCACCATCGCCAGCCCCGGCATCGCCCGGCGCCGCCGCCGCTGGTGGCGCGCGGTGGCGGCCGGGCCGGTCGCGCTGGCTCCGGTGCTGTTCCTGCCGGCCGTGGCGGCGGCCACGACCTCACAGGCGGTGACGCTCGCGGTCCTCGGGGTGGCGCTGCTGCCGGTGCTGGGCGCGGGCGTGTTCGTCGCGTGGCGGCGCGCCCGCGAGGAGGACGGGCTGCGGCTGCGGCGCGCGGACGGCACCCACTCCCTGCGCCCGGCCGGTGCCACGTCCGACTTCAGCGCCGCGCTGGAGCCCTGACCCGCGGCGCTCACGGCGCCGGGGCCGGCTGCGGCGCGCCCGAGAGCCGCTGCTGCTCCTGGGCCACGATCAGGCGCGCCAGCTGTACCTCGGACATGTCCACCGCGCCCGGAGTGGCCTGCGCGATCGTGCTGTGCCGGACGTACGCGTCGAACAGCTGCGCCTTCGAGCCGAGCAGCTCGATCATCCGCTCGTCCACCGAGTCGGCGATGAGCAGGCGGTGGACCTGCACCGTGCGGACCTGGCCCATCCGGTGCGCGCGGGCGATCGCCTGGGCCTCGATCGACGGCTTCACCTGCGGCTCGCACAGGATCACCACCGAGGCGGCCTGGATGTTCACGCCGACTCCGGCGGCCTCGATCTGGCAGACGAGCACGGCCGGCTTCGCGGCGGCGGTGAACCGGTCCACGATCCGCTGGCGCTCGGCGACCGGGGTCGAGCCGGTGATCGGCCCGCACGCGGCGGCCCCGAGCGCGGCGCCGACGGTGGTGAGGACGTCGCGGAAGTACGAGAAGACGACGACCTTGCGACCGTTGGCCATGGCCTCCCGGGCCAGCTCGAGCAGGCGGGTCAGCTTGGCCGAGTCCTGCGGGCGGCGCACGGCGAACGCGGCCCGGCGCATGGCCATGAAGTTGCCGTCGCGCACCGCGTCGCGGTAGGCGGCTCCGTCCTCGGCGCCGAACTCCTCCCACTCGTCGACCTGCACCAGCTCCGGCAGCTCGGTGAGCACGTCGGACTGGTTGCGGCGCAGGTAGACCGGGGCGGCCGCGCGGCGGAACGCCTCGACGCTGATCGCCGCGTGCTCGGGCCCCATGCCGGCCGCGACCTCCGGGCGCAGGTGCTCGATGAGGGCGCGGAACTCGTCGATGCGGTTCTCCATCGGCGTGCCGGTGAGGAACAGCACCCGCTCGGAGTCCGCCGCGACCCGGTTGACCGCCTGGGACCGCTTCGCGCCCGGGTTCTTCACGTAGTGGGCCTCGTCGACGACCATCAGCGCGGGCCGGGGCGGCGGCAGCTGGAGCGCGCCGAGCGAGCCGAACGTGACCACCCCGGCGCCGCCCTGGGCCCGCCACCGGGCGACCGCCCGCGCCCGGCCGCTGCCGTGCAGGCTGACGACCGGGATCGACGAGTGCCGGGCGATCTCGCGGGACCAGTTGATCAGGACGCTGGCCGGGCAGACGACCAGGAAGTGGGTGGAGCCCCGCGCGGCCAGGTGGGCCATCGCGGCGATGGCCTGGACCGTCTTGCCCAGCCCCATCTCGTCGCCGAGCACGACCCGCCGCTGCACGAGCGCGAACCGGGCCCCGAACGACTGGTAGCCGCGCAGCCGGAGCCGGTCGTTGAGGCGGGAGGTGTCCAGCTGCTGCGCGCCGACCCGCTCGACGATGTCGGCCGGCAGGAAGCCCTCGCTCGCGGCGACGTCGCCGCCGAGGCCGACGACCTGGGCGAGCAGGCCGTAGTAGTCGGCCGAGTGCTGTTCGAAGTCGCGCCAGACCTGCTTGTCCCGGGGCGTGCGGACGTTGCGCACCGCCGCGGCGGCCGCGGGCAGGCCGCTCGCCTCGGCCGCGTCCACCAGCGCCCGGACCCGGCCGGCGGCCTCGTCGGCGACCGCCTTGTCCCCGGCCCGCATGAACAGCCGCCGTAGCGGCCCGGCCTCGGCGGGCCCGGCGATCGGCCGCTGCTCGGCCAGGTCCGCCGCGAGCCGCTTCGCCTCGGCCTCGTGGGAGCCGGCCGTGGTCCACACCGCGCCCCAGGTGTAGAGCGCCCGCACCAGGCGGGTCATGTCCGGGTTCTTCGGGTCGAAGTCGATGCGGAACTGCAGCGCGTCGCGGGCGGCCAGTTTGAGCTGCTCGGCGGCGTGGATGGTCTTGCGGGCCGTGCCCTCGCCGATGCCGGGCACCCGGGTCAGCCGCTGCGGCCCGGCGCGCAGCACGTCGGCGACCGAGGTGATGCCGTGCGCGGGCAGCTCGTCGAGCCGGGCCCGTCCGTCCACGGTGTCCTTGACCGTCTCGATCGACATCTGTTCGATCGCGGTCCACACCTGCGGCTCGCTCGCGACCGCGTAGGCCTCGAGGACCTCGGTCCGGGCCGCGTCCACGGCGTGCACGATCGCCTCGGCGTCGGCGTGCGTCCCGGCGGCCCGGGCCAGCAGCGCGCGCGTCTCGCGGCGGGTCGGGGCCGTCATGCCGTCGAACGTACCGGAACGGCCGGCATTCCTCAGGACGAGACGTCCGGGCCGGGCACCAGGGCGGGCTCCGCGGCCGGGGTCACCGACCGGAGCTCTTCGGCCACGCCGGCCTCGCCGTCGTCGTCCGCCCGGACCAGGGCGATCCCGGCGAGCACCACGACGCCGCCGGCCAGCTGCCAGCCGCCCGGGCGCTGGCCCAGGGCGAGCCACGCGAACAGCACGGCGAAGAGCACCTCGAGCAGGCCGACGAAGGAGGCCACCTTCGCGCCGAGCAGGCGGGTCGCGGCGATGCTGGTGGCGTAGGCGAGGGCCGCGGCGATGACGGCCAGCCCGGCGATCGGCACCGGCCAGGGCATCGCCCGGTCCAGCAGCGTGACGTCGGCGGCGCTGGTGCGCAACGGCAGCAGGCCGGTGACGTCGAAGACCGCGAGGCCGAGCGCGCCGACGACCATGCCCGCCCACGCCAGCGCGATCGGGGGCAGGGCGCCCTCGCCGCGGGAGGCCATCACGAAGTACACGGCCAGACCGGTGCCGGCCAGGATGCCCCACAGCACGCCGACCGGGTCGAGGCCGCCCCCGGCCGGGTTGAGCACCAGCAGGAGCCCGGCCAGCGCCGCGACGCTCCCGGCGACGGTGAGCCGCCGCGGCCGCTGCCCGTGCCGCAGCCAGGCCCACGCCACCACGAGCAGGATGCCGCCGTACTCCAGCAGCAGCGCGACGCCCACGTCGAGGCGCTGGACCGCGTTGAAGAAGAACAGCTGGCACCCGGCGACCGCGACCGCCCCGAACGCGAGCACCTCGCCGAGCGCCGAGCGCAGCAGCCCGAAGCGGCCCCGCAGCGACCACAGCGCGAACGGGGTGAGCACCAGCGCGGCGATCGCGATCCGGTAGGTGACCAGGGCGCCCGGCGTCCAGCCGGTGGCCATCAGCGCGTCGGCGAACACCCCGGAGGTGCCGAACATCGCCGAGCCCAGCACCGCGAGGCCGAGCCCGGCCGCGCCGCGCCCCCGGGCGTCATGGCCAAACCGCGTTATGCTCATGACAGCAACGTAGGCCCGCGCCGGTAAGGAGTCAAGAAGATTTTCACTCATGACACCGAACTCACGCTCACCGCGACCGCGGCCCTCGTCAACACCGACTCGGCCGACGACGGCGAGCTGCTGCCCGACATCGCCGCGCTCGACGCGTTCGTGCGCCGGCAGCGGTACACCGGCTCCCACCGCCACGACGAGGCCGAGCTCGAGGCCGTCCGCGCGCTGCGGCCCCGGCTGCGGGCGCTGTGGAACGCCGGCGAGGACGAGGCCGTCGAGCTCGTCAATGCCATGCTGCGCGAGGGCCGCGCCCTGCCCCAGCTCGTCCGGCACGACGAGTTCGACTACCACCTGCACGCGACCGCCGCCGAGCAGCCGCTCGACGTGCGGCTCATGGTCGAGTTCGCGATGGCGATGGTCGACGTCATCCGGGCCGGCGCCCTCGACCGCCTCCGCGTGTGCGCCGCCGACGACTGCCAGGACGTCGTCGTCGACCTGTCGAAGAACCGCTCCCGCCGCTTCTGCGAGTCCGGCTGCGGCAACCGGCAGAACGTCGCCGCATACCGCGCCCGGAAGGCCTCCGGCGGGTAACGTCACCTCCGTCTCAGTCCACCGGGGAGGATTGGCACATGGACGTTCACGTGACGGGGCGGCGGGTCGTCGCCACGATCATCGACGCGATCATCTTCGGCGTCATCAACTTCATCCTGCAGCCGATCTTCGGCGGCACCGACGCCTCCGGGTTCGACTTCACGCGGCTGTCCACCGGCAGCTTCGTGCTGTTCGTCGTCGCGCTGGCGTACTACATCCTCATGGAGGGCATGCTGGGCAAGACCGTCGGCAAGATGGTCACCGGCATCAAGGTCGTCGACGAGGCCACCGGCGGCGTACCGGGCGCGGGCAAGGCCGCCATCCGCACGATCCTGCGCATCATCGACGGCTTCTTCGCCTACCTGGTCGGCTTCATCGTGGTGCTCTCCTCGCAGCGCCGCCGCCGCATCGGCGACATGGCCGCCAAGACGCTCGTCGTGCGCGGCTGACTTAGAGCCGTTCGCCCGTGCCCATCGACACCCGGTCGACCGTGAGGTCGGCCCGGGTGGCCGGCTCCGAGCCGATCTTCACGATATCGGTGCCGCTGCCCTTGCTCGCCGCCCCGGACCAGCGCAGCATGCCGTCGACGTAGAGGTCGTACGTGTACGACGCGTGCACCACCACCCGGTACGTGTGCTCCGCCGTCGTGTCGAGCGTGAACGACTTCGCCGCGCTGCCGTAGCCGTCCGTGGCCGAGCCCGCGGTGCCGTGGTTGAGCACGACCCGGATGTAGTACGACCCCGAGCGGACCGCCACCTCGGCGCTGCCGGCCGCGTTCGTGTGCGCCACGAACTCGTAGGTGAAGGCCCCGGCCGGCGGGGTGGTGCCGGCGCGCGCGATCGCGTAGTAGTCCGTGGTGCTGGAGTCGACGACCCGCGCCGCCGAGCCCGTCCACGTCGTCGCCCCGCCGCCGCCCACGCCGGTCCACGCCGCCGGGGTGTCCATCCCGTCGTCGAACACGTCCCAGCCGGCCGCGCTCGCCACCGTCACGGGCAGGTCGGTCGCGCGCTGGTTGCCGGCGTTGTCGTCCCAGGTGAGGTACGCGTCCCACGCCCCGGCGCTCGGCAGCGCGGGGGAGTAGGTGATGGTCGCGGCCGCCCCCGGATCGGCGTAGAGCACGTCCCCGCCGACCGACGCCGGCTTCGCGGCGCTCGTCCACGTGCCGGTGCGCGCCGCCTGGTCCTCGTCGACCGTGACGGTGCTGCCCCCGCGGCGGAACTGCACCGCGTCGGCGACGACCCGCCCGTTGGCCGCGTTGCTGAGCCGCACCGAGCAGGAGGTGCCACCGCCGCAGGTGTACGTGCCGAGGTACTGCCACGTCGCCCCGTGCCCCGGCGCCCGGCTCTCGTCGACCTTCAGCGTCGTCGCCCCGCCCGTCACCCGCTGGAACGCGACCCCGTCGGCCACCAGCGCGGCCGCGGTCCCGCCGGGCACCAGTTCGAGGTAGTTCGCGGCCTGGCCCGCGCTCATCCGATACGGCCCGCCGGGCACCTTCACCCATCCGGCCGCGGCGGTGTCGACCATCGCGGAGCTCTGCACCAGCCCGCCGTCGTCGCGCACCACGTTCACCTTCTGGGTGCCGGACAGCCCGCCCGGCACGTGCATCCAGATGTCGTACTGCCCGGAGGTGCCCAGATACGGCGTGAACCGGGCCAGGTCGCCGGCCTGCGGAGCGGTCTTCGCCGTGGCGTCGAGCCCGTACGTGCCGGTGTAGGCGGTCGAGCGCGTCAGCCCGCTGGTGGCCGTGCCCGCCTCGCCGTTGTCGAGCACCACGACGTCGCCGCCGGGCACGGACTGGGTCGGCGGGGGCGGCGGGACGGCCCCGCCGAAGGCCAGGGTCTCGTCGAAGCGCACCGTGCCGGACTTGGCCGCGGTCAGGCGCAGCAGCACGTGCTGGGTCGCGGTCGTACCGGTGTCGACCGTGACGCTCGCCGAGCCGCCCAGCGGCACGCTCCGCACGGTCGAGCCGGAGCGGATGACCGCGCCGGAGTCCGCGTCGAGCAGGCTCCAGCCGACCGTCACGGCGGTCGAGCGGTCCCGCAGGTCGCTGTTGAAGACGAAGAAGGTGCGGCCGGTGCTGTACGGCGTGCTGAGCCCCGGCCCCGTCATGGCGGCGTCGACCCAGGCCTTGTCGAACACCGCGACGGGCGCGTAGGTGTCCTGCCACAGCTCCTGGGCGTCCCGCATGGCGGTCGTCGTCGGCGGGCTCGTGTACGGGTTCATGATGCTGTGCCACAGGTACTTCGCGTGGTACCCGGGCCCGGCGACGTCGGCGGCGCTCCACGGCACCGCGGAGGTGCCCGGCGGCAGCGAGAAGACCTTCTGGAAGTTGTAGAAGGCGAGTATGACCTTGGCGTCGTAGCCGAGGCTCATGCGCTGCTGGCGGAAGATGCGCATCGAGTCGATCACCGAGGCGCGGCGGGCGGCGTCGCCCAGCTTGAGGTACGACGCGTTCTCCTCGTAGGTGAACCACGTCTTCGGCGTCGGGTTGTTCAGGTAGCCGCCGAGGTAGCCGTCCGACTTCACCTCGGCCGTCTCGGCGTCGGCGGAGACGAGCTGGATGTCGGGGTTCACCGCGTCCTCGCCGCCGTAGCCGGTCTTCATGCCGGCGGTCAGCTCGGTGTTGTACGCCGGGTTCTCGTTCGAGATCGACCACATCACGATCGACGGGTGGTTGCGGTAGTGCCTGGCGATGCCGAGCACCGCCTTGAGGCCGGTCTCGCGCTGCGCGGCCGCGAGCGGGACCTCCCAGCTCGGGTGCGTGACGGGGTTCTCGGCGATGAGCATCATGCCCTTCTCGTCGGCGACGTCGACGATGTCGCGGTTGAGCGCCCAGCCGCGGTGGATGCGCAGGACGTTGATGTTCATCGCCTTGGCGACGTCGATGACCTGGCTGAAGTACGAGCGGGTCAGGGCCCAGTTGCCGTTGAACGTGAGCCCGTCGGCCTCGATCCCGCCGACGCCGGCGCCGTGCAGGTTGGTCTCGATGGACTCGCCGAACAGCGCGGTCCTGACCCCGTTGACGTAGACGCCCCGCACGTTCGGATCGCCGTCGCTGACCGCCTTCACGTCGCGCACGCCGAAGCGTTCCGTGTGCTGGATGCGGTCGGCTCCGACCTTGAGCGTGGTGACGAGGTTGTACAGCACCGGGTCGTCCGGCCACCACAGCTGGAACGTGGTCCAGGGCTGCGTGACGCTGACCTTCACGCTCTGCCCGGCCGGCACCGTGCGGGCCGCGCTGTCGGCGAACGTGAGCGCGGCGGCGCCGTCGGACCAGCGGTCGACCTGGTTGGCGACGACGACGCTCTGCGCGGCCGGGGTCGCGTTGTGCACGGTCACCTCGGCGGTGATCGTCCCGGCGGCGGGGTCGGGCCGCACGAAGACGTCCTCGACGGAGACGTCCGGCTCCCCGACCAGCTCCACGTCCTTGAACAGGCCGGACTTGGCCTCGTGGTAGAGCCGCGGGGCGGCGCCGTTGCTCTGGGGCCAGTACTCGCCGCGCACGCCCATCGGGTACTTCACGACGCTGTACTCGTTCGGCGCGGGCCCGATGAAGTTCGCGGTGATGTCCTGCACCACGATGTCGAGCGTGTTGTTCGTGGATCCCGGCGTGACGAGGTCGGTGATGTCCACGTCGAACGGGGTGAGCGCGAACTCGTGCGTGCCGGCGAGGGTGCCGTTGACCGTGATCGAGGTCTGCCAGTTGACGCCCTCGAAGTGCAGCTTGACCCGCCGGCCGGCGAACGAGGCCGGGACGGTGAACGTGCGCTTGTACTCGCCCTTGTGGATGTAGTGCCAGTAGCTCGGGAAGTCGAACTCCCCGACGCTGTTCCACGCCATCGGCACCCGCACGTCGTGCCAGGTGCTCCACTCGGTGGCCGGCACCGCGTCGATCGCGTCGCGGATGTAGGCCTGGGTCTCCCAGCCGAAGAACGGCATCTTGACGGCCTTGAACTGCCACTGGTCCCCGTTGAGGGACACCCTCGCGGCGGTGTCCGGCGTCGCCGCTCGGGCGGGCATCGGGTGCAGGAGGGTCAGGGTCAGGAGCGTGGTGACGAGCGCCCAGATCGTCACGTGGCGGCGTGCGGTCATGGCGGCGAGTCTCGATCCGCCGAACGGACCCCGTCAAGGGACTAATACGTATTAGTTCCTTGACTTGCCCGGCTCGGTTCCGCACGCTGATGTCGTGCCCAGACGGGTGACCCAGCGCGACATCGCCCGCATGACGGGCGTGAGCCAGACCCTGGTCTCGTTCGTGCTCAACGGCCGCGACGACCCGCGGCTGAAGATCGCCCCGGAGACCCGCGAGCGCGTCCGGCTGGCCATCGAGGCGACGGGCTACGTGGCCGACCCGGTCGCCCGGCGCCTGGCCGAGGGGCGCAACCGGATCCTGGGCGTCTTCACCTACGAGCCGGTCTTCCCCAGCTCCGCCCGCGACTTCTACCACCCGTTCCTGGTCGGCATCGAGCGCCGGGCGGAGGAGCTGGACATCGACCTGCTGCTCCTGACGAGCGGCCGGCGCCAGATCCTGCAGCGCCTGCGCCTGGCCGACGGCTGCATCCTCCTGGGCCGCGAGCTGGACCGCGCCGAGCTGGCCGCCCTGGTCCGCTCCGGCCCGCCGTTCGTGTCGATCGGCCGCCGCGACGACGCCGGCGGTCCGGTGCCGTACGTCGGCGCGGACTACGTCACCGCCACGGCCGCGGTCGTCCGCCGCGCCGTCGCGCTGGGCCACACGCGCCTGGCGTACCTGGGCGCGGGGGAGGGCGCCGAGGCCTGGACCGACCGGTGGCGCGGCTTCGAGCTGGGCGTCCGCGGTGGTGGAGCCGAGGCCCTGCGCCTGCCGACCCCGGAGGCGGTGCTGGCCTCGGGCGCGACGGCGGTGGTGTGCGAGGAGGCCGCGGACGGCCCGCTCCTGCACGCGCTGGCCCCGGCGCTGTCGATCGTCACCCTGGGCGAGCCGACCCGGGCGGTGCCGCCGTCGCCCGTGACGTTCACGGGCATCGAGATCCCGCGCGAGGCGATGGGCGAGCAGGCCGTGGACGTGCTGACCGCCCTGCTCGAGGGCCGCGCGGTGGACTCGCAGCGCCTCCTGCCCTGCACGCTGACCGAGGGCGAGACCCTACGGCCGGCGTAGGCCGGCGACGACGAGGCGCACCATGCGGCGGGCGTCGTAGCCGGGGGTGGACGCGCCGATGCACAGGTTGCCGACGCCGTGCATGAGCACCAGCGCGTCCATGCCGGGCGCGATCTCGCCCGCGTCGGCGGCCGCCTCGAGGAGCCGGGCGCAGACGGGGACGAGGCGTTGCAGGAAGTACGAGTGCAGGGTCTGAAATCCGGAGTCGTCGGAGCGCATCGCCTCGGCGAGCCCGTGCTTGGTCACGAGGAAGTCCACGAACAGGTCGATCCAGGCGGCGAGGGCCGCGTGCGGGGACGGGCTCGACGCGAGCAGCGCCGGTCCCGCCTCGGCGCAGGCCTCGACCTGGTGGCGGTACACGGCCACGATGAGATCGGCCCGGGTCGGGAAGTGACGGTAGATCGTGCCGACGCCGACCCCGGCCCGGGCCGCGATGTCGCGCACCGGGGCGTCGACGCCCGACGCGACGAACGCCGCGGCGGCCGCCTCGAGCAGCGCCTCCTCGTTGCGCCGCGAGTCCGAGCGGCGCTTGCGCGGCGTGTCGGCCACCGTAACCCCCGTCACATCCCCTGGTAGCGGAACCAGGTTCCGGATAAGTTTTAGCGGAACCGTGTTCCGCATCAACAGCGTACCCCTGGGAGCTTGCCATGCCGACGCCCGTGGTCTCCGTCCACCCGATCGCCCTGCCCGGCCTGACGGCGCGCGTCTCCGCGCCCGTCACCGGCACCGCCCTGCCCGTGATCGTCTTCTCGCACGGCTTCGGCCAGTCCGCGCGCAGCTACGAGCCGCTGGCCGGCTACTGGGCCGCGCACGGCTTCGTCGTCGTGCAGCCCACCCACCCCGACTCGCGGACCCTGAACCGCCCGCTGGACCCGGACACCTGGCGCACCCGGATCACCGAGCTCTCCCGCGCGATCGACGAGCTCGACGCGCTGGCGGCGGCCGTGCCCGGCCTGCCCGGACGCGTGGACCGCACGCGGGTGGCCGTGGCCGGGCACTCCTGGGGCGCCCAGACCGCGAGCACCCTGCTCGGCGCGCGCACCCCGAGCGGCGAGGACTTCACCGACCCCCGCGTCTCGGCCGGCGTACTGCTGGCGATCACCGGCCGCGGCGGCGACGACCTGAGCCCGTTCGCGGCCGAGCACTTCCCGTTCATGAGCCCGGACTTCGAGGGCATGAAGACGCCGGCCCTGATCGTGGCGGGCGACCACGACCAGTCGGCCCTGTCGACGCGGGGCCCGGACTGGTTCACGGACGCGTACCACCTGAGCCCCGGCGCCAAGACGCTGCTGACGCTGTTCGGCGCGGAGCACTCGCTGGGCGGCATCTCGGGCTACGAGTCGGCGGAGACCACGGACGAGAACCCGGCGCGCGTGGCCCTGATCCAGCGAGTGACCACGTCCTACCTCCACGGCGAACCCCTCGACGTCGACGAGACCCTGGGCTCCCTGACGTCCAAGTAGCCCCCGCGTGCTCTGGCGCACCGCGTTCGACGACCAGGTCCGGCTGCCCCTCGTCGCTCGCCACGCCGACGCCGAACTCGTCATCGAGACCCGTTCCTCCTGCGTCACGCGACCGGCGCGTGGCACGAGCTCGAACCCGGCAAAGGATCGAGCTCGCACCGCAGGTCCGCGGCCACGGCGCCCTCGCGTTCGCCTTTGACGACGGCTGCGAGGTCCTCGCCGGCGTGGACGACCGGTTCGAGTCCTGGCACCAGTCGGGCCACGGTGTCGACGACATTTTTGTCGGGCCCGGCGGGCACGTCTTCTGGCGGCGGCCGGACTGAGCCCGGATTTTTGAACCTCCGGCGCCGTCGCCCGCATCAGTCGGGTGGAGGTCACTGAGGGAGGCGGCGGTTGCGCACAGCGTACGAGAGCGAATACGTGGAGTACGTCCAGTCCCGGTTGCCGGCGCTGCGGCGCACCGCGTACCTGGTGCTCGGAGACGGTCACCGGGCCGACGATGCGGTCCAGGACGCGCTCACGGTGCTGTACCGGCGGTGGGGGCGCCTCGGCGACGTGGCGAACCTGGACGCGTACGTGCACACGATGGTGGTCCGGGCCTGCCTGGCGTACGGGCGGCGCGGCTGGTCGCGGGTCCTGCTCCGGGGCGACCCGCCCGACTCGGTGGCCGACTCCGACAGCGGCCGCGTCGACGAGCGGCTCATGGTCCGGGAGGCCCTGAACCGGCTGCCGGTCCGCCAGCGCGTCGTGGTGATGCTGCGCTTCCTGTGCGACCTGCCGGTCGCCGACGTCGCGCAGGTGCTCGGGTGCTCCGAGGGCACCGTCAAGAGCCGGACCCATCACGGGCTGCGAGCACTGCGCGCCGCGCTCGGCGACGGCGCGCCCTCGTCACTTTCCGTCACGACGGCACGCCAGAGGAGGCAGGCATGATCGAGGACACCTTGCACCGGTACGCGCAGCAGGACCCGCCGCCCTCGCCCCTGCGGGCCGCCGATGTGCTGGTCGAGGCGCGGCGCCGGACCCGGCGCCGGGGTGCGGTGGCGACCGTGGCCGCGTCGGCGGTGACCGCCCTGGCCGCGTTCGGCCTGGTGGGGGTGGTGCGCGCGGTGGGCCCGGCGCCGGTCGTCCCCGCGGGACCCGGCTGCGTCGTCGATGTGCTCGACCTGCCGAGCGGCACCGCCGGCGGGGTGACGGCCGTCGGGATCGACCCGTCCGGCCGTTACGTGATCGGGCTGACCGGGCAGCGGGACGCGCCCCGGGCGGTGCTCTGGATCGATGACGTGGCGGCGGTACTGCCCGAGCCGTTCACCCCCCAGGCCGTCAACGCGTCCGGGCTGGTCGTCGGCTTCACCGGCCCGGATCGGCACGGCTCCGAGGCCCAGCAGCGCCCCGTCGCCTACGACGGCACGCGGCTGCTCCAGCTGCCGCTGCCCGGCGGCGCGAGCGGCGGCGCGGCGTACGCGGTCAACACCCACGGTGACGTGCTCGGCACCGTGGCGCGCGCGGACGGCACCTGGCTCGCGGTGCGCTGGCGCACTACCGGCGGTACCGCCATCGTCACGACCGTCGCGAGCGCCTCCGGACTCGGGCTCACCGACGACGGCATCGCGGTCGGCTTCGACCAGGGCGCCCGGCACGCGCTGCGCTGGGCCGCCGACGGGGCGACGACGACGCTGCCGCTGCCGCGCGGGGCCGAGTCCGCCACCGCGTCCACCGCCGCCGGCGAGTGGGCCGCGGGCGACGTGTCGTCGCCCGTGACCGACAGCAAGGGCGACGACACGCACACGGCGGCCCGGTGGAACCTGCGCACCGGCGCCGTCGAGGTGATCACCGGCATCAGCGGCCGCCGGGTCAGCGCCACCGGCGTCGTCGCGGGCACCACCGGCTCGGGCGCGCCGGCGCTCTGGCGGGACGGCAAGGTCAACACGCTGCCGCTGCCCGCCGGCGCGGCACCGGCCGGCAGCACCCTGTCGGGCATCACCGCCGACGGGCGGGTGCTGGTCGGCGGGGTGGAGACGGGGCCGAATGCCTCCAGCGGGGCGGTCGGCGACCCGGTGGTCAGCGGCCGGACCGCGCCGGTCGTCTGGCGCGGCTGCTGAGCGTCTGGCGCGGTTGCTGAGCGGCCACGCCCGCGGCCGTCACCCGGCCGCGGGCGCCGCCGGACGGCGCCGGTTTCCCGGCGTGGCTGCTGAGCGGTAGCTACCCGGCGGCGGGCGCCAGGCCGGTGCAGCGGCGCAGGTCCGCGAAGCGCTGGGCCGCGGTCGTCGCGGCGGTTCCGGTCACCGGCCGGGGCTGGCCGGTGCCCGAGACCACGGCGGGGACGAAGTCCGCCCGGGTCGCCGCGCGGCCGTGGACCGTGACGCGCAGGACGCCGGTGTCGGCCGAGCCCACGTACCACACGAAGTTGCCCAGCCCGTAGGCCACGTAGGTCCGGCCGAGCCAGCCGTCGCCCTGCAGCACGTGGGCGTGCGCGCCGATGATGAGGTCGGCGCCCGCGCCGGCCAGGGCGGCGGCGAACGACTTCTGGTCCGCGTTCGGGCACGACACGGTCTCGGTGCCCCAGTGGTTGAACACGACCACCACGTCCGCCCGCGCGCGGGCGGACCGCACCGCAGCCACGGCGCGGGGCACGTCCCACGCCATCGCGATGCCCGGGGTCGACGGGCCCGCCTTCCAGCTCTCGGCGAGGGTGTGGATCTGGCTGAAGCCGAGCAGCGCCACCCGGACGCCCCGCACGGTGAGGACCAGCGGCGCGTACGCCTCGTCGATCGTCCGGCCCCCGCCGAACACCGGCAGCCCGCTCGCGGCCGCGGCGTCGAGGGTGTCGCCGAAGCCGGTGCGGCCGTAGTCGAGCGCGTGGTTGTTCGCGATCGTGACGGCGTCGATGCCGGCCGCCTTCAGCGCGTCGTACGCCACCGCCGGCGCCCGGAAGTGGAACTCCTTCGGCTCCGGCGTGCCCCGCTCGGTCACCGCGCTCTCGAGGTTCACCACCGCCAGGTCGGCTGCGGCCAGGACCGGCGACATCGGCCCGATCGCGGTCGCCGGGTCCCGCAGCAGGCTCGCGGTGCGCCCGGTGAAGTGCACGTCGCCGGCGAAGGCGAGCGTGAGGTCGACGGGCGCGGGGGAGGGCGAGACGGACGGCGACGGCGGCGGCGACGCGGAACGTGACGCGGACGGCGACGGCGGGGCGGAGGCGACCGGGGCCGGGGAGCACCCGGCCACCAGGACGACCGTCACCAGCGCGAGCCGCCTCACGACAGGACCGGCAGCCGGATCGTCATGACCGTCCCCTGCGGATCGTTCGGGGCGACGGACACCGTCCCGCCGTGGTGCGCGGCGGTCTGCGCGACGATCGCCAGGCCCAGCCCGGAGCCGGGCATGCCCCGCGCGGCCACCGCGCGGTAGAAGCGGTCGAACACGAAGGGCCGGTCGGCCTCGTCGATGCCGGGCCCCCGGTCGCGGACCGTCAGGCTGCCCCCGGATTCCAGGACCACGCCGACGGTACCGCCCGCCGGGCTCCACTTCGCCGCGTTGTCGAGCACGTTGACCACCATCCGCTCCAGCTCGCCCGGGCGGCCGTGCACGGTCACCGGGGCCAGCTCGACCGCGAACGTGAGGCCCGGCGCCCGAATCCGCACCCGCTCCACGGCCGCCGCGACGATGTCGGCGAGGTCGACCGGCTCCGGCTCCTCGCGGGTCGTCTCCTCCCGGGCCAGCTCGACGAGCTCGGTGGTGAGCGTGGCCAGCTCGCCGACCTGCGCCTCGAGGTCGGCCAGCAGCCGGGCGCGGTCCTCGGGCGGCAGCCGGTGCGCGAGCTCGGGCCGCCGCTCGACCGCCAGCAGCAGCTCGATGTTCGTGCGGATGCTCGTCAGCGGCGTGCGCAGCTCGTGGCTCGCGTCCTCGACCAGGGTGCGCTGGGCGCGGCGGGACGCGTCGATGGCGCCGAGCATCGTGTTCACCGAGCGGCCGAGCCGGGCGATCTCGTCGACGCCGTGCACGGGCACGGGACGGGTCAGGTCCATGGTGACGGCGACGTCCTCGACCGCCTCCGCCAGCCGGGAGACGGGCACCAGACCGGCCCGGGCGACGGCCCGCCCGAGCAAGGCCGCGCCCGCGATGCCGAGCGCGGAGCCGGCCGCGAGCAGCAGGCCGAGCTGGGCCAGGGTGCGTCCGGCCGGGTCCTGGTTGATGGCGACCTGCACCACGCCGCCGCCCGTGGCCGGGAGGGTCAGCATCTGGTACCGGTCCCCGTCCAGCACCACCGTCTCCTGCACGGAGCTGCGCCGGCCCGCGAGGACCTGCTTCGCCCCGGCGGTGATCGGCAGCGAGGCGGAGTCGCTGACGGCCGCCCCGTCGGCGCCGATGATCTGCCAGCGGGTACCGAGGTCGCGGGGGCCGGTGCCAGGGCGGCCCCTTGCCGTCGGGCGGCCCGAACTTCGGGCCGGTGTCGGGCAGCTGCGCGGTGCCGGCCCGCCACTGGTCGGGCTGGGCCGCGATCGCCTGCGCGTCCGTGGTCAGCTGGGACTGCAGCTGCCGGTGCTGGATCTCGAACACGGCCGCGAAGGCCACCGCGGCGACCACGAGCACCGCGACCGCGACGGCCCCGGAGACCAGCAGGGAGAGCCGGTCGCGCAGCGTCCGGCGGTGCCACCAGGCGATCACAGCGGCTCCTCCCGCAGCACGAACCCGACCCCGCGCACAGTGTGCAGCAACCGCGGCTCGCCCTCGGCCTCGAGCTTGCGGCGCAGGTACCCGAGGTACACGTGAATGCTGTTGCTCGTCTCCCCGAAGTCGTAGCCCCACACGTGCTCGAAGAGCACCTCGCGGGTCAGCACCTGCCGCGGGTGCCGCAGGAACACTTCCAGGATGCTGAACTCGGTGCGGGTCAGCCGCAGCAGCCGCTCGCCCCGCCACACCTCGCGGGTCTGCGGGTCGAGCCGCAGGTCGGCGAAGCGCAGCTCACCGTCGGCCGGCGCGGCCGCGGCCGGGCGCTGGGCCCGCCGCAGCAGCGCCCGCAGCCGCGCCAGGAGCTCTTGCAGCGCGAACGGCTTGACCAGGTAGTCGTCGGCCCCGGCGTCGAGCCCGGCGACCCGGTCGCCGACGCTGTCGCGGGCGGTGAGCATGAGCACCGGCACGAGCACCCCGCCGGCGCGCAGCTCCCGGCACGCCTCGAGCCCGTCCAGCACGGGCATGCTCACGTCGAGCACCACGGCGTCGGGCTCCTCGCCGCGGACGGCCCGGATCGCCTGGGCGCCGTCGGCGACGGTCTCCACCTGGTACCCCTCGAAGCGCAGCGTCCGCGCGAGCGAGTCCCGCACGGCCGCGTCGTCGTCGACCACCAGAATGCGCAAGCCCACTCCCTCGTACATGAGACCCGAGTCTTGCGCCGGCGCGTGAGAGCACCGGCGCGGCGGGCCTAAGAATTGCTTAAGATCTCGACTCTCTCACGCAATTCTTAGGTTCGCCGCCGCGCTGTCCTTAAGCGGGGGATCGATGCTTGGTTTTATGAGCGAAGACCCCTCGAAGCAACCCCCATTGCCCCCGCCTCCTGCGGCGGAACCGATCGAACCCGAGCCCCTGGCCGCGCACGAGCCTCCGCCCCCGGCAACCGCACCCACTCCGCCTCCGCCCGCGGCGGCGGCGGCCGAGCCTCCGTCCCCGGCGGCCGCACCCACTCCGCCTCCGCCCCCGCCGCCTCCTCCGCCGGGACGTCCGGCGTGGGGTGGATGGCCGGGCGGCTGGCGCGGCGGCCCGGGCCGGCGCAAGGGCATCCTGATCGCGCTCGTGGCCCTGGTCGTCGGCTGCTGCCTCGGCGCGGGCGTGACCGCGGTCGGCGCGCTGGTCGTCGGCCATCATCGCGGCCCGGATCGCGTCGGACCGGGCTGGGACCGCAACGGCCATGACCACAGGGGCGACCCGCGCGACGGTCGCGGTCCCGGGAACGGCTACGGTCCCGGCAACGGCTATGGTCCCGGCAATGGCCGCTTCGGCGACCGCGGCCGGCAGCCCGGCCCGGCCCCGACGACCGCCGCCCCGACGCAGCCCGCCCCGACCCAGGCCGCTCCGACGTCGGCCGCTCCGACGCCGACGGCCTGATCACGATAAGTCGGGCGCTCCGCGCCGCGACTTATCTGACTTATACCCCAACGGGGTGTAAGTCCGATTCTGAGACCTTGGCACTGGAACGGGCACAGGGACATCACGCTGGTGATCGTCGTGATGTCCCTGTGGCCGGGCATCATTTCAAAATGTTCGGTATGTGCGCGGGTGCGTGGTCGGGGATCGTGGTTTCGGGCGTATTCTGGGATAATTCTTGGTATGGGGCAGATGCAGTTGTTCAGTTCGCGGGAATTGGCTGCTCTGCGGGATCGGACGAAGGCCCGGAATTGGTGGCCGGGGAAGGATGAGTTCCGGAAGGAAGCGCAGCGGCGGCGTGAGTGGGGATTGGTGAGGCGGCACGCGGAGAAGCTGCGCCGCATTCACGGCGCCATGGCGCCTGCGCCCGGATCGTCAGCGCCGACGCCGTGTGTGTCCGCGCCGTCAGCGCCGACACCGTCAGCGTCTGCGCGGTCTGTGTCTGCGCCGTCAACGCCCACACCGTCAGCGTCTGCGTGCTCTGTGTCTGCGCCGCCTGTGCCGACGCCGTCAGCGTCTGCGCGGTCTGTGTCTGCGCAGTCAGCGCCGACACCGTGTGTGTCTGCGTTGCCTGTGCCGACGCCGTCTGTGTCCGCGCCGTCTGTGCCGGCGGTCGATCGCCGCGGTCCGGGCGGCACTGTGGCCGCATTGCTTTCCGGCCGGAGCACCGCAGAAACGGCCCCGGCGCAGCCATCATTCTACCAATCCAGACAATCGGGCGATGCGGCGATCCCGCCGGTCAGGAATACTCAACTCCGCCGCCGCGACGCCATTTTGCGAAGCCTGCCACAAGATACGATCCGAAAGCCGTCGGGTCCGGCTCGAAGCGATTGCACCGTTCCAATTGACGGTCGCTGTCCTCCGTTTTCTGCCGCGCCGGAACACGTCCCATCCGCAGAAGATCGCGGGCTTCGGCCCGGGCCTGCACGCGAGGCGGCGGCGGACCTGACATCGCCGGCAAGGCGCCGCTGCCGCGCTGCCCCGCCGATGAGTGCGAGGAGCCCCGAGCGAGGCCGCGCGTTTGGCCGGCTCATTGGCGATTCGGCCAGTCCGTGCGAGCCGACTCGGGAGCGCCGTGTGCGTGGCCGGGTCGTCGGCGATCGGCCGGTCCGCGCAGGCCAACGCAGGCCCGCGCAAGCCCTCGGGCCTCACCCTGCGCAGGTCCACGCAGGCCACGCAGGCCCGCGCGAGCCCGCGGGCCTCAGCCTTCGCAGGCCCGCGCAGGTCCGTGCAGGGTGAGGCGCAAGCCCGTGCAGGGTGAGGCCGAGGTAGTGCCGGGGCGTGCGTGGCCCCGCCGGCCGGCGCCGAGCGGTCAGAAGTTGTAGGCCGCGCCGGTCGGCAGGAGCCGGCTGTGGCGGCCCGAGCGGGTACGTGCCGCGCCCAGCACCAGTGCCGCCCCGCCGACCAGTGCGAGCAGGCCCGAGAGCGCCGTGCGCGCGACCGGGTCGCCGGTGACCGGCAGCGCCGCCGAGGACGTGGGCGGCGCGACGGTCACCGCGAGCTTCATCGCCCGCGCCGTCCCGTCGGGCGCGACGCCCTGGGCGAGGACCGTGTGCTCGCCCGCGGCCAGCCCGGCGGGCACGGTGACGGTCTTGGTGAAGTTCCCGCTCGCGTCGGTGACGGCGGTACCGAGCGACTGCGGCGCCGAGTACAGCGTGACCTCGACGGTCGAGTAGGCCGCGAAGCCGGTGCCGATGACGGTGAGCTGGGCGCCGGGCCGGGTGCTGGAGATGTCGCCCTGGTCCGTGGTGAGCGTGAGCGGCGTGTCCGGCACGGTCGCGGGCGCGGCCGGGGCGAGCGCGGTCACCGGCGCCGACGGCCCGGCCGGGGACGACGGGCCGGCGGCCGAGTTCGCCACGACCGTGACCGTGTACGTGGTGCCGGCGGTCGCCCCGAGCACGCACGTGAGCGCGCCGGTCGTGGTGCACGTGGCCGGGCCGGGCGAGGCGGTCGCGGTGTACCCGGTCACCTCGGCGCCCGAGCCGGGCGCGGGCGCCGTCCAGCTGACGGCGATCGAGGAGACGCCGGCCGTGGCGGTGACGGTGCCGGGCGCGGCCGGCACCGTGGGCTGCGCGGGCGCGGCCGGGGTGACCTGGCTGCCCGCGCTCGGGTCGCCGTTGCCGACGGCGTTCACCGCGCGGACCTTCACGGTGTAGAGCTGCCCGTTGGTGAGCCCGCTGACGGTGCCGGTGCGCGCCGCGCCCGAGCCGGTGGCCGTCGTCGCGAACTCCTGCCAGGTCGTGCCGTCGGCGGTGTACTCGTACCGCAGCACCGTGGAACCGCCGTCGGAGCCCGGCGTGAACGTGATCTCGGCTCCCTGGTCGCGCGCGGTCACCGACGTGATCGTGGGCGCGGCCGGCACCCGCGGCGCGGGGTTGAGCGCGACGACGCGGTGCTGGGGCGGGACGGAGACGAAGAGGGTTCCGGAGGCGTCGAAGGCCATGCCGTACGGCACGTTGATCGGCGAGTTCATGGCCGGCCCGGGCACGAGCCCGCCGGGCTCCCCGCTGCCCGCGAAGGTGCCGATCGAGCCGGTGTCCGGATCCACGACGCTGACCGCGCCGGCGCTCTCGGTCAGGTACAGCTCGCCCGCGTGGAAGCGCAGCCCGAGCGGCACGGCCAGGGCGCTCTTCGCGATCGACAGCGTGCCGCCCGGCGTGATCTTCACGATCTGGCCGTCCACGACGGCGGTGGTGACGTAGAGGTTCCCGGACGCGTCCATCGCCGCGCCGACCGGGTGGTCCAGCGGCGAGCTGGTGGCCGGCCCCGGGACCGGCGGGCCCGCGTTCGTGCCGGTGCCGGCGATGACCGTGAGCTGGCCGGAGGCGAGGTCGATGCGGCCGACCTGGCCCCATTCGCGCTCGGGCACGTAGAGGGCGCCGTCGGAGTACACCAGCTGCCCGGGCGAGTCCAGGCGGCTGCTCGTGGCCGGGCCGGTCGTCATGGCGCCCGGGGTGCCGGTGCCGGCGATGACGGAGAGCTGGCCGCCGGTCGACACCTTGTAGACGCGACCGGTGTCGGTCTCGCCGAAGTACAGGCTGCCGTCGGCCATGGGCAGGACGCTGCCGGGCGTGCCGATCGCGGTGCTCGCCGCGGGGCCCGAGGTCGCGCCGGGCGTGCAGGTGCCGGTGCCGGCGACGACCGACAGGGTGCCGCCCGGCGTGATCTTGTCGATCTGGCAGGTGCCGGAGGCGGTGACGTAGAGGTTGCCGGAGGCGTCGAACGTCACGTCGAGCGGGGCGGCGATCGCGGACTGGCTCGCGGGGCCGGGCGTCGCAGGGCCGGGACTGCCGGTGCCGTACGCGTAGGCCAGCGTGTAGTCGCCCGTGTCGGCGTGGGCGGGCGCCGGGACCGCGGCGGTGAGCAAGGGAAGTGCCCCGGCGGCCAGCAGCCGGGCAACGCGTGACGTCATGTCACGCATGGTAATCAAATGAACACGTGGTGTTCGTTCGATTCGGCGCTTATGGAGCCTGCGAGGTCCGGGACGTGCCGGTCCAGGGCGTCGTGGACCGGCGGCACCGTGGCCAGCGCGGCGCCCGCGACCGGGTCCGTCGCGCGCAGCCAGGCCAGGTGCCGGGCCGCGTGCGTGGCGACCGCGTCCGGGCACGCGTGCGGCGGGCTCGGCACGCGCGGGTCGGGGGAGCGGGCGATGCCGTGCTCGGGCAGCACCCGGGCGCCGGGACCGGGCCGGCCGTCGAGGACCGCGGCGTACGTGAGCACCACCTGACCGCCCGCGTACCGCCACGACGTCGAGTGCAGCAGCGTCAGCGGGTCGCCGGCGAGCGCCGCGGCGACCTCGTCCGGGGAGCGGGCGGCGACGTCGGCGCACCGCGAGTCGTAGTGCAGGCCGCCGTCGTCGGCGCCGAACACGAGCACTTCCACGCTGACCGGCGGCACCGCTGCAATCTATCGGCTGTTGCCAAGCATATGCAACAAGCCGCACCGGTCAGACCGGGACCTTCCAGGAGACGCGCGTGCCGCGGCCCTCCAGCGGCTCCACCGCGCACTCCCCGCCGAGGTCGGCCGCGCGGGCGCGCATGTTGGGCAGCCCGTGCCCGGCCGATGACCCGGCGGATGATCCTCCTGGCAGGCCGACGCCGTCGTCCTCCACGGTCAGGCTCAGCGCCCCGCCGCCCACGACGACGAGCACCCGGGCGGACGCGGCCCGGGCGTGCTTGGCGATGTTGCTCAGCGACTCGCGCAGCACCGCCAGCGCCGCCGTGCGCTGGGCGTCGGGCACCGCGGTGTCGACCGGCCCGTCGACGCGCAGCACCGGGCGGAAGCCGAGCGAGTCCTCGGCCTCGTCGACCAGGTCCCGCAGGGCCTTGCGCAGACTGTTGCCGGCCGCCCCGCGCAGCTCGAAGATGGCCCCGCGGATCTCCCGGATCGTCGTGTCCAGGTCGTCGGTGACGCGGCCGATGCGCTCGCGGACGTCGTCCTGGGAGCTGCGGTACGCCGCCCCCTGCAACTGCATCCCGGCCGCGAACAGCCGCTGGATGACCACGTCGTGCAGGTCGCGGGCGATGCGCTCCCGGTCGCCGACGACGGCGAGCATCTCCCGCTCGTCCTGCGCCCGGGCGCGTTCGAGGGCGAGGGCGGCCTGCCCGGCGAACGTCTCGACCATCGCCAGCTCCAGGCCCTCGGTGATCGGCGCGCTCTCCCGGCCGAACGCGACCACCAGCGCCCCGAGCGCCACCCCGCCGACCGCCAGGGGCACGAGCAGCGCCGTGCCCGTCGGCAGCAGGATCGGCCAGTTCGCCGCGGCCCCGAGGTCGGTGACGACGGCCACGTGCCGGTGCTCGAGCACCTCCGCGAAGTCGCTGCCGGCGACCGGGATCGACCAGCCGGCCGCGTCCGCCGGGCCGCCGACCGCCACCTCCACCACGAGACGGTCCTCGGCGGCCAGGAGCACCATCGCCAGCTCGGCCCCGGCGACCTCGCGGGCCCGGGTGGCGACGAGCTCCAGGGCCTCGGTGCGGCGCACCTCGCCCAGCAGGACGCCGGTGATCTCCGCCGCGGCGCCGAGCCAGCGCTGCCGCCGCTCCGCCTGGGCGTAGAGGCGGGCGTTGTCGATCGCGGCCCCGGCGGCCACGGACAGCGCCGCGACCAGGTCCTCGTCGTCCTGCGTGAACTGCTCGCCGCCGTGCTTCTCGGCCAGGTACAGGTTGCCGAACACCTGGTCGCGGATGCGCACGGGCAGGCCCAGGAAGCTGTGCATCGGCGGATGGTTGGGCGGGAACCCGTAGGCGCGCGGGTGCTCGGTGATGTCCTTGAGCCGGATCGGGCGCGGCTCGTCGATGAGCAGGCCCAGCACGCCGTGGCCGCGGGGCAGCTCGCCGATCTCGGCCCGCTGCTCGGGGGAGATGCCGTGGTTGATGAACTCCACCAGCATCCGGTCCGAGCCGATCACGCCGAGCGCGCCGTACCGCGCCCCGGCCAGGGTGCACGCCGCCGCCACGATGCGCTGCAGCGTGCTGTGCAGGTCGAGGTCGGAGCCGATCGCGACCACCGCGTCGAGCAGCGCGCGCAGCCGCTCCCGGCTGGTCTGCACCTCCCCGACGCGGGTGAGCAGCTCCTGCAGCAGCGCGTCGAGGTCGACGCGGGACAGTTCCGGCAGCGGCAGCGGCGAGTTCACGGCTTCTTTTGTAGCAACCGCGACGCGAGCACCGCCGCCTGCGTCCGCCGTTCCAGCCCCAGCTTCGCCAGCAGGCTGGAGACGTAGTTCTTCACGGTCTTCTCGGCCAGGAACATCCGCTCGGCGATCTCGCGGTTCGTCAGCCCCTCGGCCACGTGCAGCAGGATCTTGCGCTCCTGCTCGGTGAGGTGCTTGAACTCGTCGGGCTGCTCGGGACCGTTGCGGATGCGCTCGAGCACGCGCGCGGTCACCGCGGGGTCGAGCAGGGACTGCCCGGCCGCGACCCGGCGCACCGCGTCGACGAGGTCGGTGCCGTGGATCTGCTTGAGCACGTAGCCCGACGCGCCCGCCATGATCGCCGCGAACAGGGCCTCGTCGTCGTCGTACGACGTCAGGATCAGCGCGTTGATGGACGCGTCGATGGAGCGCACGTCGCGGCACACGTCGATGCCGCTGCCGTCAGGCAGCCGCCCGTCGAGCACGGCGACGTCCGGCCGCAGCGCCGGGATGCGGTGCGTGGCCTCGACAGCCGAGCCGGACTCGCCGACCACCTCGATGTCGCCCTCGCGCTCGAGCAGTTCCCGCAGGCCGAAACGCACGACCTCGTGGTCGTCGAGCAGGTACACCCGGATCATGCCTCCTTCATACCCAATCCGGGGGCCGGAAAGAAAGGACCTTCGGCACTGTCCTCCCCGCGGGCGGCGTGGCCTTGTTGGAGCATGGACATCACCGCGCGCGGGCTGCGCCCGCACGAGCGCACCGCCGCCGAGGCGCTGTTCGGCGCGCTCGCCACCCGGCACCGCGTCGACGGGGACCTGCGGCTGCGGCTCACCGGGGCCGCCGTGGCGGGCGGGCCGATGCTCGTCCAGGCCAACCTACGGCTCTTCGGCGCGCCCGCGCGCATCCAGGTCGCCGGCCGCGACCCCGCCGAGGCCATCGCGACCGGGGCCACGCGCCTGGACCGGCAGGTGCGCCGCCTGTCCACGCGGTGGGAGCCGTGGCCCTGGCCCGACCCGGAGCGCCGCCCGCTCGCCGTGCCCGGGCGGCCCGCGATCACCAGGATCAAGAGCCCGCGGTTGTACCGCCAGAGCTTCTGCCAGGCCGCCGCGCACCTGGCGGCCATGGACTACGACGCGTACCTCTTCGTCGACGCCGCCACGGGCGAGGACGCGCTGGTGCACCGGGCCGGCCCCACCGGGCTGCAGCTGACCCGGCAGCGCAGCATGCACCCGGCCGAGGGGCCAGGGACCCCGGCGCCGACGGTGAACCCGCGCCGGCCGCCGGTGCTGAGCCCGGAGGCGGCGGCCGCGCGCATGGCCGAGGGCTGGCTGCCGTTCCTGTTCTTCACGGATTCCGGGACAGGGCGGGGCAGTCTGGTGTACCGCCGCTACGACGGCGGCACCGGCCTGGTGCGGCCCGGAAAAGTCCCGCCGCGAATATGACCTTCGGCCCTGCGCGGGCCCCCCGGCAGGAAACAGAATCGCGTCATGGACAAGCTCGACCTGGCGCGGTGGCAGTTCGCGATCACCACCGTGTACCACTTCATCTTCGTGCCGATCACCATCGGCCTCTCGGCGCTCGTCGCCGGGTTGCAGACCGCGTGGGTGCGCACCGGCAAGGACCAGTACCTGCGCGCCACGAAGTTCTGGGGCAAGCTGTTCCTGATCAACTTCGCGATGGGCGTGGTCACCGGCATCGTGCAGGAGTTCCAGTTCGGCATGAACTGGAGCGCGTACTCGCGGTTCGTCGGCGACATCTTCGGCGCTCCGCTGGCCATCGAGGGTCTGCTCGCGTTCTTCCTGGAGTCGACGTTCCTCGGGCTGTGGATCTTCGGCTGGGACCGGCTGCCGAAGCGGGTGCACCTCGCCACCATCTGGCTCGCGTCGATCGGCACCATGCTCTCGGCGTACTTCATCCTCGCCGCGAACTCGTGGATGCAGCATCCGGTGGGGTACACGATGAACACCGCACGCGGGCGCGCCGAGCTGACGGACATCTGGGCCGTGCTGAGCAACAGCACCGCCCTGGTGACCTTCCCGCACACCCTCGCCGCGTGCTTCCTGACCGCCGGCGCGCTGCTGCTCGCGGTCAGCGCCTGGCACCTGCGCCGGCGCAACCAGACCGAGGTGTTCCGGCCCGGCCTGAAGCTCGGGGCCTGGGTCGTGCTCGTCTCCGGCGTCGCGGTGCTCATCACCGGCGACCTGCAGGCCCGGATCATGACCGAGCAGCAGCCGATGAAGATGGCGGCCGCCGAGGCGCTCTACGACACCAGCAAGCCCGCGTCGTTCTCGATCTTCACGATCGGCTCCCTGGACGGGCGCTCGGAGGTGTACAGCGTGCGCATCCCGTCGCTGCTGTCCTTCATGGCCACCGCCGACCCGCAGGGCGAGGTCGAGGGCATCAACGACATCCAGCGGCAGTACGCCGACAAGTACGGCGAGGGCGACTACGTGCCCTACGTGCCGATCACGTACTGGTCGTTCCGGCTCATGATCGGCTTCGGGGTGCTCGCGATGGCCGTCGCACTGCTCGCGCTCTGGAGCACCCGCAAGGGGCGGTTGCCCGGCGGGCGCTGGCTGTGGCTCGCCGCGGTGTCCACGGTCGCGATGCCGCTGCTGGCCAACTCCTTCGGCTGGATCTTCACCGAGGTCGGCCGGCAGCCCTGGACGGTGTTCGGGCTGTTCAAGACCGCCGACAGCGTGTCGCCGTCGGTGGCCACGAGCCAGGCCGCGTTCTCGGTCATCCTGCTGACCCTGTTGTACGGCGGGCTGGCGGTCATCGAGCTCGTCCTCATGCTGCGCTACGCCAAGCAGGGGGCGCCGGAAATTGTCGTACCCGACGGCGAAGATGACCCCGACCGCCCGCTCGCGTTCGCGTACTGAGCCTTTTGCGAAGGGAGGCATCGCTCATGGAGCTCACCACCGTCTGGTTCATCCTCATCGCCGTGCTCTGGGCCGGATACTTCCTGCTCGAGGGCTTCGACTTCGGCGTCGGCCTGCTGCTGCCCGTGCTCGGCCGCGACGACCGCGAGCGCCGGCTGCTCATCAACACCATCGGGCCCGTCTGGGACGGCAACGAGGTGTGGCTCATCGTCGCCGGCGGGGCCACGTTCGCCGCGTTCCCGGAGTGGTATGCCACGCTCTTCTCCGGCTTCTACCTGCCGCTGCTGCTGATCCTCGTCGCGCTCATCCTGCGGGGGCTCGCGTTCGAGTACCGTGGCAAGTCCGACAGTCCACAGTGGAAGCGCTGGTGGGACGTCGCCATCATCGGCGGCAGCCTGGTGCCCGCGGTGCTGTGGGGCGTCGCGTTCGGCAACATCGTGCGCGGGGTGCCGATCAGCGCCGAGCACGAATACGTCGGCGGCTTCTTCAACCTGCTCAACCCCTACGCGCTGCTCGGCGGGCTCACCACCCTGACGCTGTTCCTGCTGCACGGGGCCGTGTTCCTGGCGCTGAAGACCGACGGGGAGATGCGCGAGCGGGCCGGCAGGCTCGCCGTGCGGATCGCGGTGCCGGCGGTCGTCATCGCCGCCGCGTTCCTGCTGTGGACCCAGCTGACCCACTCCGACGCGTGGGGCTGGGCGCTGTCCGGCGCGGCCGCGGTGGCGCTGATCGGGGGCGTGCTCGCGGCTCGGGCGCGCCGCGAGGGCTGGGCGTTCATCGCCACCGGGGCGACCATCGTGCTCGCCGTCGCCGCCCTGTTCGTGACGCTCTTCCCCGACGTGATGCCGACGACGCTCGTGGGCGGCGACTCGCTCACGACGACCAACGCGGCCTCGACGCCCTACACGCTGAAGGTCATGACCTGGGTCGCGGTGTGCTTCACGCCGATCGTGCTGGTCTACCAGGCGTGGACCTACTGGGTGTTCCGGCGGCGGCTGACCGTCGAGCACATCCCGGCCGGCGGGCACTGATGCGGCCCCTGGACCCGCGGCTGCTGCGCTACGCCCGGGCGACGCGCACCTTCCTGGTGCTGTCGGTCGCCCTGGGCGTGGCCCTGGCCGGGCTCGTCGTCGCCCAGGCGACCCTCCTCGCCGAGGGGATCACGCGGGTGTACCTGCACGGTGCCGACGTCCGCGCGATCGGGCCCGTGCTGGGCTGGCTCGCCGCGGTGGTCGCGCTGCGCGCGGCGGTCACCTGGGCCCAGCAGGCGGCCGCGACCCGGGCCGCGGCCGCGGTCAAGCGGGAGCTGCGGGCCCGGCTGCTGGCCCACGCGGCCGCGCTCGGGCCGGCCGCGGCCCCGCCCAGCGGGCGCCTCGCGACCCTGGCCACGCGGGGGCTCGACGCGCTGGACGCGTACTTCGCGAAGTACCTGCCGCAGCTCGTCCTCGGCGTGCTGGTGCCGGTCATCGTGCTGGCCCGGCTGGCCCCGGCCGACCTGGTCGCGGCCGGCACCGTGGCGCTCACGCTGCCGCTGATCCCGGTCTTCATGGCCCTCGTGGGCCTGCACACGGAGGCGGCCAACCGGCGCCAGTTCCGGCTGCTGACCCGCCTGTCGCACCACTTCCTCGACGTCGTGGCCGGCCTGGCGACCCTGCGCGTCTTCGGCCGGGCCAAGCGCCAGGCCGCCGTCATCGCGCGGATCAGCGCCGAGCAGCGCCGCGTCACCATGCGCACGCTGCGGGTGGCGCTGCTGTCGTCGCTGGTGCTGGAGCTGCTCGCGACGCTGTCGGTCGCACTGGTCGCGGTCGGCATCGGCCTGCGCCTGGTCGACGGCGACCTCGGCCTCGCCACCGCGCTGCTGGTGCTGATCCTGGCCCCAGAGGCCTACCTGCCCCTGCGCCAGGTCGGGGCCAACTACCACGCGAGCGCCGAGGGCCTGGCCGCGGCCACGGAGGCGTTCGCGATCCTGGAGACGCCCCTTCCCGCGGCCGGGACCTCGGTTCCTCCGGCCGCGCCGGTGGTGTTCGACCGGGTCGTGGTCACCTACCCGGGCCGGCCGGCGCTGCCACCGTTCTCCGCGACGATCGAGCCCGGGGAGCTGGTGGCGCTGACCGGCCCGAGCGGGTGCGGCAAGTCGACGCTGCTGTCGGTGCTGATGGGGTTCGCGACGCCGTCCGGCGGCACCGTGACCGTCGGCGGCACCGAGCTGGCCGCCGCCGACCTGGACGCCTGGCGGCGCCGGGTGGCCTGGCTGCCGCAGCGGCCCTGGCTCGGCGCGGGCACCATCGCCGACAACATCCGCCTCGGCGCCGGGGACGTGTCGCTCGCCGCGTTGCGCGCCGCCGCCGCCGAGGCCGGCGCGCTCGGGTTCATCGAGGCGCTGCCGGACGGGTTCGGCACGCCGCTGGGCGACGACGGGGCCGGCCTGTCGGCCGGCCAGCGCCAGCGCATCGCCCTGGCCCGGGTGTTCCTGCGCGATGCGCCGCTCGTGCTGCTGGACGAGCCGACGGCGGGCCTGGACCCGGCGACCGAGGCCGAGCTCCTCGCCGCGATCCGGGCGCACGCCGCGGGCCGCACCGTCATCATGGCCGCGCACCGCCCGGCGCTGGTCGCCATCGCCGACCGGGCGATCGCGCTCCCGGCCGGTGCGGAGGTGGCCCGGTGAACCGATGCGGAGGTGGCCCGGTGAACCGGCTGGCGCTGCTGCGCCCGGCGGCGGGGCGGCTGTTCGTGGCGCTCGTGGCCGGGGTCGCGGCCGCGGTCTGTGCGGTCGGGCTCATGGCGACGTCGGCGTGGCTCATCTCCCGCGCGGCCCTGCACCCGCCGGTGCTGCACCTCATGGTGGCGATCGTCGCCGTGCGGGCGTTCGGGATCGGGCGGGGCGTGCTGCGGTACGTGGAGCGCGTCACCGGGCACGACGGCGCGCTGCGGGTGCTGGGGGAGCTGCGGGTGCGGGTCTTCCGCCGCCTCGAGCGGCTCGCGCCGGCCGGGCTGGCCGGGTTCCGCCGCGGCGACCTCGCGGCCCGGCTCGTCGACGACGTCGAGTCGATCGTCGACCTGGTCGTGCGCGTCGCGCTGCCGATCGCCGTGGCCGCCGTCACCGGGCTCGCCTCCGTGCTGCTCGTCTGGTCGCTGCTGCCCGCGGCCGGCCTGGCCCTGGCGGCGGGCGTGCTGGTGGTCGGCGTGGGGGTACCGCTGCTGCAGGCCGCCCTCGTCCGCCGGGCCGACGCTCGCCTGGCCCCGCTGCGCGGCACGCTGGCGGCCGGCACCGTGGACCTCGTGCAGGGGCTGCCGGACCTGATCGCCGCCGGGGCCGTCGGCGATGCCCTCGCCGCCCTGGACCGCACCGACCGCGAGCTGCTGACGGCCACCCGCCGCTCGAGCGCCGCGACGGGCGTGTCGGCGGCGGTGACCGCCCTGTGCACGGGCCTGGCCGTGTTGGCCGCCCTCGTCGCGGGCGCCCTGGCCGTGCGGGGCGGCACGCTGCACGGCGAGCTCCTGGCCGTGGTCGTGCTGACCCCGCTGGCCGTCTTCGAGATCGTCGGCGCGGTTCCGCCGGCCGCCCAGCACTTCGCCGCGGCCCGCACCGCCCTGCGCCGCCTCGCCGAGGTGGCCGCGACGCCGGATCCCGCACCCGACCCGGTGACGCCGGTCGCCCTGCGGCCCGCCGCGGTGGACCCGGCCGCAGCGCCGGTCGTGCGGGTCGAGGGGGTGGCGGCGCAGTGGGTGCCCGGGCGGCCGGTCGTGCGGGACGTCTCGTTCGTGCTCGAGCCCGGGGCGCGGGTCGCGCTCACCGGGCCCAGCGGGTCCGGGAAGTCGACGATCGCCTCGCTGCTCGTGCGGTGGCTCGACCCCTGCGCGGGACGGATCACGCTCGGCGGGGTCGATCTGCGCGACGCGCGGGGGGACGACGTGCGGCACATCGTCGGGTATCTCGGCGACGACGCCTACCTCTTCGACAGCACGATCGAGGCGAACCTCCGCATCGGCAAGCCCGGCGCCACCGAGGCCGAGCTGGCGTCGGCGCTGCGGCGGGCGCGGCTCACGGAGTGGGTGCGGAGGCTGCCCGACGGCCTCGCGACGAGCGTGGGCGAGCACGGCGTCGCGGTGTCGGGCGGCCAGCGGCGGCGGATCGCGCTCGCGCGGGCCCTGCTCGCGGACTTCCCGGTGCTCGTGCTCGACGAGCCCACCGAGCACCTCGACGAGGAGAACGCGGTCGCGCTGCTGCGGGACCTGATGGCCGCGACCCGGGGCCGGACGGTGCTGCTGATCACGCACCGCACGGACGCCCGCGACTACGTGGACTCGGTCATCGCCCTGCACCCGGCCGCCGGGTCGCTCGGGTCGGTCACGGATGTGAAGGGCGGTGACGGCGGTGGGGCTCCCGTGTTCGCGGCGGCGGTCGTGGGTTGAGCCGGTCGTGGCCTCGGTTCGCGGATTCGTCGCGTGCGGCGCGCATGCGTTGACAGTGGCTTCGGAGGGAGGTGATGGCGATGGGGTCGATGCGAGCGCTGGGGCGGCGGCGGTGTCTTGAACTGCTCGGCTCGGTGGCGGTGGGACGCGTGGTGTTCACCGACCGGGCGCTGCCCGCGATCCGGCCGGTCAACCACCTGCTCGACGGGGAGACGATCGTGATCCGCAGCAGCCTCGGCGGCGGCCTGGCGTCGGCCGCGACGGCGCACGGGTCGCTCGTGGTCGCGTACGAGGCCGACGAGATCGACGCCGGCACGCACGCCGGCTGGAGCGTCGTGGTGACCGGGACCGCGCGGCTGGTCATGGACGAGGAGCGGCTGCGGCGCTACGAGGAGGTCCTGCGGCCCTGGGTCGACGAGCCGATGAACTGCGTGATCGGCATCGAGTGCGACCTGGTCAACGGCTTCCAGCTCGCCGGGACGAACCCCGCGGGAGCGGGATGAATCGGGCATTCGCGCGGGAGGTCCCGGGGAATCAGTGACTTCCGGCCCTGCCCGGCGGCGCGGGTCCGGGCGACCGTTGGATGAACACCGCAAGCGCCCCGCCTGAGGAGACCGCCATGAACCGCAACCTTCGCGCCGAGCTCGATCTCGTGGCCGAGGCGTCCATCGCGGCGCTGCGGGCCCCCTCGATCCTCAACAGCCAGCCCTGGCGGTGGCGGCTGGCCGGGGACCACGCCGAGCTGTGGGCCGACCGGTCGCGGCAGCTCACCGGGCTGGACCCCGACGGGCGGCTGCTCATGCTCAGCTGCGGCGCCGCGCTGCACCACGCGGTCGTGACGCTGCACGCGGCCGGGTACGAGGCTGCCGTCGACCGGCTGCCCGACGCCGACCGGCCCGACCTCGTCGCGCGCTTCGGTCGCGGCCCGGCCCGCCCCGGCCACGTCCCGGAGGCGAACGCGAGCACGGACGATCGTGACGGTGACCCGGCCGCGGTGGGTGTGCGTAGTGGCGATCTGGTTCGTGACGGTGAGCCGGCCGCGGTGGGTGCGGGCGGTGGCGATCGGGGTCGTGACGGTGAGCTGGCCGCGGCGATCGAGTGGCGGCACACCGACCGGCGGCCGTTCGGCGACGAGCGGCCCGCCGACGCGGTGCTGGACGAGCTGCGGGCGGCGGCCGGGCGGCACGGGGTGCACCTGCAGATCGTGCGCGACGACCAGGTCACGGCGTTCGCGGGCGCGGTCGCCCACGCCGGGGAGGTCGAGCGGGAGGATCCTCGGTTCCGGGCCGACCTGCGGGCCTGGACCAACCGGGCGCACGGGGACGGCGTCACGACCCAGAATGTCGTGGCGACCACCCGGCGCACGGTCGCGCCGCGGGACTTCGCGCTCAAGGCGGGGCTGGCGGCCGGGCCGGGGAGTGACCGGGGCACCGTGTACGCGCTCTTCGTCACCGACGGTGATGAGGCCCGGGACTGGCTGGCGGCCGGGGAGGCACTCTCCGACGTGTGGCTCACGCTCACCGCGCGGGGGCTGGCCGCGTCGCCGATCAGCGAGGTCGTCGAGGTGGCGGGCGTGCGCAACGCGCTGCGCGGGCTGCTCGGCGGGGTCGGCAACCCGGCCGTCGCGATGCGTATCGGCGTCCCGGTGCAGGAGGACGCGCCGCCGGCCACCCCTCGCCGTTCGCCGTCCGCCGTGCTCAGCTGACGGGTCCCGCAGCAGTCACCGAGAGCCGGGTGCACAGAGGCGAACAAGCGCACAGACAATGGCTTCGTCCGATAGATCTTGAACGGCGGCGCTGAGGACCCGTGGGTCGCGCATTAGCGTCGAGCGGTGGGCACGCCGCTCTGAAAATGGTTCAAACTACCCGGATGAGTGATCGCCTGGCCTACTCCGATCTTGATGCTATCGACCTGCGGTGCGCGGCAGCGTTTGCCGTGGTGCCGACGCCGTGGACAGCTCATGTGGAGACCCGCTCGGGGATCGGCGGCAACAGCTTCGTCCAGGGTGGGGATCCGGACGTTGACCATGAGTTGTACCTGGATGTACGTGCGGGGACGGAACAGCTGCGTTCACCGGATGCTCGACTGGACGCGGTCGTTGGGTTTGTAGCCGCCGCGTCGGAGGACCTGCCACGGCTGCTGAGTGAGGTGAGGCGCCTGCGGTCGCAAGCGCCCGCAGAGCCGCAACTCGCGACACTCAGTGATTACCAGCGAGGACTACGAACGCGGTTTCTTCAAGCCCAGGTTGTTCCCCCGCCGCAGCCTTGGACGCCCGCAGCATCGCACTGCACGCCCGTCGGAGGCTTGCAGGGCGTGGGCTTTGCTGTGGACCCAGCCAGCCACAGAGACCTGCTTTTGGTGACTTCCATCGACGGGCACGGCTTGTTCGACACCGTCACCGGACAGAAGCTGGCTCGCGACCGCGATCCATACCCGGATCTGCCCTGCCCGGATGAAGATTTGAGCTGTCCGGGGCTGGGTCCGATAGCCGGAGTGCCCGTGCGGATCGCCGGGTTGCACGGAGGCGGGTTGCACACAGGCACGCAGGACGGCTGGGTGGTCGACACGGTCAGTCCCGACTGGCCGAGCGAGCGTGTTGTGCTGTCCCGTGACGGCAACCCCAACAGTGGGGAAGAGGGCAGCACCTGGTGGCTCATTTTCCACTCGACCTACTCAGAGCTGCGTGCAGTCGGTTTCTCTCCTTCCGGAAACACCTTGGTGGTCGCAACCAGCAGTGACGTCACCATATGGGCGAGAGAGGAACCGCGAGTCGGCTGATCTCAGGTACTCAGCAAGACGCGTTTGCGGAGTAGGTCAAAACCGGCTCGACCGTACATCTGTCGTTTGATCATCTTGATGCGGTTGACGTTGCCTTCGACCGGTCCGGAGCTGAAGGGCAGGCTGAGGCCAGCGGTGACCGCAGCGAGGTCTGCGTTCAGGCCGCACCCGAGACGACGCCACCGCGCACGCCTGACAACGGGCCTGATGACCTCGAACCCGAGCTGTGACGATCAGTTCGGAGCCAGCGTCCACGACCGCATCGATCTCGATACCGTTCAGATGAGGGAGTAGCTGTCCGACGGCATCGCGCACCGCGATGACGATCTATTACTCGGTACCCATCACACAGTTCGCGCCAGAACCGAGTTCCGGGACCCGTCCATGTAGATAAGCGCGGCGCTTGATTCAAGGGCCACCGCCGACTACGGCCCGTGCTGGGGGCGGCTGGCGCAGTCCGCGCAAGGCCACGGATCGCGGTATGAGCGGAAGTTGGATGGCCCGTGGCGCCGCTGCACCGAGCAGGTCGGATGATGTGAAGGTGTCGACAGACGAGTACGACGGCTACGAGCCGATCGGTCTGCGGGAACACCTGACTCGCCTGCTTGTCGAGTACGACCTCGATGAAGAGGAGCTCGAGGGCAGCGTCCGCACGCGCACGCTGCCCTCGGGTGTCGCCCACGCCGGCGAGATCGAGTATCTCGTGCATCGGTCGGTCCTTCGCCCGCACGGCGCGTTCCCCTGTGCCGGTGACGATGAAGCTCGCGAGTTCTGTGAGGACATAGCCGACAAGATGATGCACGCCTTCGGCATCTCCCGGACCGAGGCGGTAGCCCGTATCAATCGGCAATGGTCTGAACCGGGAAGTCCGGACGGTGATGTTCCTCGTGTATGGATCGTCGGCGACAGCCTGACCTACCACGACGAACCCGCTGATTGGGCTACGGGGATCTATTACGGATTCAATGGCCGCTGGTGGGACCCGGGCGGCGATCGGCAGCCTGTGCCACCGCCGGCCTCATGATCCGCTAGGCGGTCTCCCGCTGGTCCAGCCACTGCAGCATCGCCTCGGTCGTTTCCTGCGGCATCTCCTGCTGGATCCAATGACCGCAGTCCAGACTGACCACTTCCACATTCGGCACGAATTCCGTCAGTCGTTCCGCCCTCGCGACCGTGTCGCGGTCGCCGTAGATCATGAGCGTGGGCTGCCGGATGATCGGGTCCACGTCCGCCAGCAGGCGCCAGTTGCGGTCCAGGTTTCGGTACCAGTTGATTCCGCCCGTGAACCCTGCTGATTCGAAGGCGGAGACGAAGACAGCCAGTTCGCTGTCACTCATGACGGGGTCACCGAGTGGGGTTTCCGCTCTCGCGAGGTTCATCAACGCATTGCCCGGCTGAGGCTCTGCGAGGGGCACGTTCTTCCGGTACAGGTTCCGAAGGAACTGCAACGTGTTCTCCTCGAACACGGCGTCGGCGACGCCCGGCTGCCGGTTGAAGTGGACGAAGTAGAAGTCGGCGCCGAGCACGGCCTCCATGACCTCGATCCAGGGCATCTCTCCGCGCTCTTGGTATGGCACGCTCAGCGCTACCACGCCGTTGACCCGGTTCGGGTGCAGCAGGGTCAGGCCCCAGACGACGAATGCGCCCCAGTCATGGCCGACGAAGGTGGCATCCTCGTAGCCGTAGTGATCGAGGAGGGCGACGAGGTCACCCGACAGGTGCTCGATGTCGTAGTCCGTCACTTCGGCGGGACGGGACGAGTTGCCGTAGCCCCGCTGGTTCGGAACGATGACGTGGTAGCCCGCCGCGGCCAGGGCCGGCACCTGATAGCGCCAGGAAAAGGCATGCTCCGGCCAGCCGTGACAGAGCACGATGGGCCTTCCGGCATTTTCTCGGCCCGCTTCGAAGACTTCGAGTTCCACACCGTTGACCGAAATGAGGGTGGGCTCGGGAAGATCGATTGTCATGCCGGCATCATGCCGACCGATACCGGCCACCTCCTGACCGGTTTTATGTGGGAGTGTCGCCGGCGTGCGAGCTGACCGGTTGATGGCCATCCTCCTCCTGCTGCAACACCGCGAGCAGGTGACCGCAGCGGAGGTCGCCCGGGAGTTGGAGATCTCCGAGCGCACCGCCCGCCGCGACCTCGACGCCCTGGGCATGGCCGGCGTGCCGGTGTACTCCGTGCAGGGCCGGGGCGGCGGCTGGCGCCTCGTGGGCGGCGCCCGCACCGACCTGTCCGGGTTGACCGCGGGTGAGGCCCGCGCCCTGTTCCTGGTCGCCGGCCCGGCCTCGGCTGCCACGCCAGCCGTGAAAGCGGCGCTGCGCAAGCTCGTCCATGCCCTGCCGGAGCCGTTCCGGGTGCAGGCCGAGGCGGCGGCGTCGTCGCTCGTCACGGACCCGCAACGATGGGGGTCGAGCCGGGCCGAGTCCCGACCGCCTCGCTTCCTCGACGAGCTCCAGGACGCGGTGATCCGCGGCGTGCAGGTCCGGCTCGGCTATGTCGACCGCGAAGGCACCGAAACCGAGCGAACCGTCCACCCGCTGGGCATCGTCGCCAAAGGCCCGTCGTGGTACCTCGTCTCCAGCACCGAGGCCGGTCGGCGGACCTTCCGGATCGACCGGGTGTCGTCCGTCGACCCGACCGGCGATCCCGTGCACCGGCCCGATGACTTCGACCTCGCCGAGAGCTGGCGCGCGATCGCGGACGAGGTCGAACGCAAGCGAACACCCCTCGAGGCCCGGGCGATGTGCGCGCCTCACGGGATAGGCGTGCTCCGGATGGGGTTCGGCGGTCGTCTCGAGGTGGGAGGTTCCACGGCCGACGGCCGCATCGAGGTCGTGATCCGCGGCAACGACGAATACATCCTCGCCGGCGAGCTTGCCGGGCTGGTCGCATGGGTCGAGGTGACCAGCCCTCCGGGGGTGCGGGACCACCTGGCCTCGATCGGCAACGCGCTCGTCGAGCGATACGGCTCGTAAGGGCACGAGTAGACGCACGCTCATCGGCTACTTATAGGAAGCCTCGGCCTTTCGAGCTGGTCACGGCCGCTGACGCGATCGGGCTGCCTGTCGCGCGCCATCGGCGGCATGAGGGATGCTCGATAGGGGTGTGCTTGGTCTCGGCGGCCGCTCGGGCGGTCTCGGCGTCGATCAGCTGGCCGGTCAGGAACAGTATCGCCGCCACGCGCTGCAGCGGTGCCGGCGGCGTGTCCGAGCGAGCTCATTCCCGTGCGGCCGGTGCCGAGTGGCGATGCGGTCACCGGTGATCAGTCGTGCAGGGGCGTGCGCCGGGGACGCACGACGCGGTGTGCGATACGCCAGCCGGCTGCCGTCCGTTCGACGGTGTCCTCGTACGTGACACTGCCGGTCGAGCCGTCGGCCATGACTCCGAATCCTTTGGACAGGGCACTGACGGTGCCGTCCGCCGTCTCGCGCAGCACGATGTTGGTCACGTGGTGGGCGACCGGGTTGGCGTCGGCCAGGGCCAGCGCCGCTTCGCGAGCGGCCGCGAGACCGACCAATGTGCCACTGCCGAGGGCCGACACGTCGTAGACGACGTCTTCGGTGAAGAGCGCCGCCAGGCCGTCGAAGTCGCCGCGGTCGGTCAGGTGGCCGTGCGAGTTGATCAAGTCCGTGATGGTGATCCGGTCGTCTGCGGTGATGGCCATCGTGATCCCCTCCCGACCTAAGTGGGGTGCTCCCCGTTTAGCCTCCGGTACCGTATACGGGGATGTCCCCGGATAGCAAGCGAGGCCCTCGCTCCGACGCGACTCGCAACCGCTCGCGGCTCATCGCCGCGGCTCGTGAGGCGCTCACCGAAGCGGGCAACGACGTCGCATTCGACGTGATCGCCCGGCGCGCCGGCGTCGGCAACGCCACCCTGTACCGCCACTTTCCGACCCGCGCCGACCTGCTCGTCGCCGTCTACGCCGACGAGGTCGCCACACTGTGCCAACGCGGCGCACAGCTGCTGCAGTCCGCGGAGCCGGCGGACGCGCTGTTCGCCTGGCTCGACGATTTCGTCGTGCACGTGGCCACGAAACGTCCCCTTGCCCTGGCCGCGACGGAAGGCACCGGCGAACGCCGCACCATGCTGTTCCGTCAATGGCACGCGTCGATCACCTCAATAGCCGATCGCCTGGTCCGGCGCGCGCAGCCAGCCCTCCGTTCCGACCTCACCGCCGCCGACGTGCTGACCCTGGCCAGCGGCGCCGCCCTGACGGCCGACCCCACGCACGCCCGCCGCCTGGTCGCACTACTACGGACCGGCATTGCCGCTCCAACCGAAACCGCCACCGGCTGAAGTGCCCGCACAAGGACGGAGCCAGACAAACAAGCACTGCGACACAGCGCGGCAATCAAGAGGCAGACCAGCGCCGAGACAAGCACGCCGGGTGGTGCGGGAGGAGGCCGATGCGCGGATCCGTGCGGGGCTCGGGGTAGCGTCGGGCGCGTGGCGGGGCTCGCGGGGCGGATTCGGCAGCGGCTCGGGGTGCGCATGCGCTCCGCGCTCGCCGCCTCCGCCGTCGTCGCCGTCGCGTCCGTGCTCACCGGTGTCGCGTTCGTGATCGCCGCGCGGCTCATTCTCACCGGCAACGTCGACCAGGATACGAGCGACCGGGCCGCCCAGGTGGCCGGCGCGCTCGACGACGACGCCGCGCTCGCCGCCGTCATGCGGCCGTCGCTGCGGGACCGCACCGTCGTGCAGGTGCTCGGCGCCGACGGCCGGGTCCTGCGCGCCTCCGTGCTGATCGCCGGGGCCCAGCCGATCTCGTCGCTGCGCCCGGAGCCGGGGCAGACCAGGCGGGAGCAGCGCCGGCTGGCGGTGGCGCACGACGAGTACTTCCGGATCACCGCGCTCGGCGTGGACTCGGACGCGGGGCCGCGCACGGTGCTCGTGGGGCAGTCCATCGACGAGATCGACGACGGCACCGAGGCCGCGATCGGGGCCCTGGCCGTCGGGCTGCCGCTGCTGACCGTGATCGTGGGCATCGCGACGTTCCTGTTCGTGGGGCGCTCCCTGCGGCCGGTCGACGCGATGCGCCGGCAGGCGGAGACGATCACCGGGCGGAACCTGCACACGCGGCTGCCCGTACCGCCGACCGGTGACGAGATCGCCGCGCTGGCCGCGACCATGAACGGGATGCTCGACCGCATCGAGTCCGCTACGGCGGCGCAGCGCCGGTTCGTGGCCGACGCCTCGCACGAGCTGCGCAGCCCGCTGTCGACCGTGCTCGCGGGGCTGGACCTGCTCGGGGACGGGCCGCACGTGGTGCGGATGCGGCGGGAGAGCGACCGCATGGCCCGGCTCATCTCCGACCTGCTCCTGCTGGCGCGGGTGGACGAGAAGGGGCTGCGGCTGCGGCGGGAGGACGTCGACCTCGACGACCTCGTCTATCTCGAGCGGGAGCGGCTCATCGCCGAGCGGCCCGGGCTCCGGGTGACCGCGCGCTCGGCCCCCGTGCGGGTGAGCGGCGACCCGCACCACCTCCAGCGCGTCCTGCGCAACCTGCTCGACAACGCGGCCCGGCACGCGCGGGAGGCGGTGGAGGTGACGGTGGAGGCTCACGACGGTACCGCCGAAATCACGGTGTCCGACGACGGGCCGGGCATCGCCCCCGCGGACCGGGACCGGGTCTTCGACCGGTTCGTCCGCCTCGACGAGGATCGCTCGCGCACCGGCGGCGGGACCGGGCTCGGGCTGCCCATCGCCCGCGACATCGTGACCGCGCACGGGGGCACCCTGACGATCGAGGAGTCCGCGGCCGGCGGGGCGCTGCTACGGCTGAAACTGCCGCAATAAGACAAAGCTCCCGCCCCGAGCGGGCGATGAGCCGAGTGGATGAGACCTCGGACCGGCGGATGGACGGTGGCGCGCCTGCTCGCCGCCGGGTACCTGCTGGCCATCGGCGGGCTGCTGGTCGTCGGCGCGGCCGCGTACGTGCGCATCGGCACGCTGCTCGACGCCCGGGCCGCGGTCGAGGCCGGCCACGCGGTCATCGACGACATCGACGCGCTGCGCGAGGAGCTGCAGAACGCCGAGCGGGGCCAGCGCGGCTACGTGATCACGGGCAACGAGCGCTACCTGGAGCCGTACACGACCGCGGTCGCCGCCATTCCGGGCACGCTGGACCGGCTGGCGGCCCGGACCGCGGGCGACACGACCCTCGCGCAGGTCCGCGGCCGGGTCGAGGACAAGCTGAACGAGCTCGCCGACACGATCGACCTGCGGCGCACCGAGGGCTTCGCGGCCGCGCAGCGGGTCGTCGACACCGACCGCGGCGCCGCCGACATGGCCGCCATCGAGAGCGGGCTGAGCCGGATGCGCACCGCCCAGCAGGTCCGGCTCGCCGCCGACCAGCGCGAGTCGGCGGCCGCGGCGATCGCGACCCGCCGCTCCATCCTCGGCGGCGCCCTGCTCACCGCCGTGCTGGCCGCGCTGGGCGCCTGGTGGGTGACCCGGCAGGTGTCCCGCCCGATCGCCGCCGTCACCGCCGCCGCCCGCCGGGTCGCCACCGGCGAGGTGGTCGCGCCCGTGGCGGGCGGGGCGGCCGCGCGCGGGCCGGCGGAGCTCGCGGAGATGGCCGACGCGGTCGACGAGGCGACCCGGGTCGTGCTGCACGCGCGCGACGAGGCGATGGCCGCCACCCAGGCCAAGTCCGCGTTCCTGGCCACCATGAGCCACGAGATCCGCACCCCGATGAACGCCGTCATCGGCATGACCGGGCTGCTGCTGGACACCGACCTGAGCGCGCAGCAGCGCGAGCTGGCCGCGACCGTGCGCGACAGCGGCGAGGCGCTGCTGGCGATCATCAACGACATCCTCGACTTCTCCAAGATCGAGGCGGGGCAGCTGGAGCTCGAGGACGCCGTGTTCGACCTGCGGGAGTGCGTCGACAGCGCGCTCGCGCTGGTGGCGGTGCCCGCGGCCGGCAAGGGTCTCGAGCTCGTCGCCGACGTGGCCGAGAGCCCGCCGCTGTGCGGGGACGTGACCCGGCTGCGGCAGGTGCTGGTGAACCTGCTCTCCAACGCGGTGAAGTTCACCTCCAGCGGCGAGATCGTGGTGACCGGGTCGTTCGCCCTCGCCGGGGACCGCGTCCGGGTGGCACTGGCGGTCGCCGACACCGGGATCGGCATCCCGCCGGAGCGCATGGACCGGCTCTTCCGCTCGTTCAGCCAGGTGGACGCGTCGACGACGCGGACGTACGGCGGAACCGGCCTCGGCCTCGCGATCAGCCGCCGGCTCGCCCGGGCCATGGGCGGCGACCTCACGGTGGTGAGCCGGCCCGGCGAGGGCTCCACGTTCACGCTCACCGCGCTGCTGAGGATCTCGGCGACCGCGCCGCCGGCGGCGACCGCGGACCTCGGCGGGCGCCGCGCGCTCGTGCTGTCCGGCAACGCCACGCTCCGCCGGGTGCTGTGCGCCCAGCTCACGCAGTGGGGCATGGAGTGCACGCCGGACCCGTCGACCGCCGACGTCGTGCTGACCGACGGCCGGTCCGCGGCGTTCGACGGGCCGAGCATCCTGCTCAGCACCGTCGACGCGCCCCGGCCGCCCGGCTTCGCGGCGGTGCTCACCAAGCCCGTGCGCGCGGCGGCACTGCAGGCCGCGCTGGACCGCGTCCTCAACGGACCGGCGGAGTCCTCCGCGGCCGAGGATCCGGCGCCGGTACCGCCGGTGCGCCCCCTGCGCATCCTGGTCGCCGAGGACAACCAGGTGAACCAGACCGTCGCCACGATGATGCTGGCCAAGCTCGGCCACCGCGCCGACGTGGTCGCCAACGGCGCGGAGGCGCTCGACGCGGTGCGCCGGGTGCGCTACGACGTCGTGCTCATGGACGTGCAGATGCCGGTGCTCGACGGCCTCGACGCCACCCGGCGCATCCGCTCCGAGCTGCCGCCCGCCGCGCGGCCGCACATCATCGCGCTGACCGCGAGCGCGCTCATCGAGGACCGGGCCGCGTGCGAGGCGGCCGGGATGGACGACTTCCTCACCAAGCCGATGCGCCCGACCGACCTGGCCGCGGTGCTGTCCGCGTTCACCAGCGCGCAGTCCGTGGCGGGGCCCGCCCCGGCGGCGGAGCCGGACGGGCTCGAGGACGGCATCCGGGCCCGGATTCGCGAGCTGACCGACGACGATCCCTCGCCGCAGGAGCTGGAGCTGGTCGGGCGGGTGCTCGGCTCCTTCTGCGCCAAGGCCCCGGACACCCTCGCCCGGCTCGCCGACGCCGTCGGCCAGGGCGACTCGGCCGCCACCGTCGGCGCCGCGCACACCCTCACCGGCGCCGCGGGCAACGTCGGGGCGGCGGTGCTGGCCCGGCTCAGCGGCGAGTTCGAGACCCGGGCCCGCGGCGGGCTGCCGGACGACGCGACGCGGGCGCTGGACGAGCTGCGCCACGAGCTCGACCGCGTGGTGGCCGCGGTGACCACCGTCCGCGAGGGGCTCGCCCGGGACAGGGCCTAGAAGCCCATCACGGGCACGGCCTCCACGGCGCTCCAGGCCAGGGCGCCCGCCGTGCACGCGGCGAGCGCGGCGATCCCGTAGACCGGCCAGGCCCGCGGCCCGCGGCGGCGGGCGAAGGACCAGGTGGCCACCGTGATGCCCGCCGCGGCCTGCAGCGCGCCCTCGGCGGTCCCGCCGCGGAGCGGGTCGCCGGTGAACAGCGGCGTGACGGCGATCGCGATCCCGGCCCCGGCGAGCAGCCCGCACGCGATGCCGGCGGCGATCGCGGCGCGGCGGGCCCCGTCGGCGCGCACGGCGTGGGCGAGCGCGCCGAGCGGGGCGCCGCCGGCGACGGACAGCAGCATCCAGTAGCCGAAGGCCCGCAGCAGCGGCCCGAACTCGCCGCCCGGGCGCAGGCCGCCGGGCAGGTTGAGCCAGTAGTAGCAGCCGGTCGCGGTGCACAGCACGATGACCGCCGCGGCCGCCGCCCCGCGCCGCGTGCGGGCCCGGAGCGAGGTCATGGAAGCGGCCACGAACGCGGCGCAGCCCCAGGCGAAGCCGGTGCTGGCCACGAACTGCAGCACCGTGCGCAGGGTGCCGTCGACGAGATCGGCGCAGAAGGCGGCGATGCCGAGCGCCACGCCCGCGGTCAGGGGCCAGCCGATGCCGATCCGCTGCCGGGCAGCCGCCCCAGAGGACTCCACCATGAAGTCATGATCCAGCCGAACGCCGCGCGGCGCGGCCCCTTACAGGCTTTTGAGGGTCTGGATCACCGGCGCCGTCTCCAGGTGCTGGATCGCGGGCAGCGCGGCGATGCTCGTCGAGAGGTACCGGTAGAACGCCGCCGGGTCCGGGCACAGCACCGCCGCGTAGAGGTTCGTCGCGCCCGTCGTGGCACCCACGAACGCGGCCTCGGGGTGCGCGGCCAGGGCCGCACCCGCCTCGGCCAGGCGGTCGGGGGCGACCGACAGCCAGAGCATCGTCTGCATCGGCAGCCGCAGGGCGCGGTGGTCGATGTCGAGGTCGAAGTACAGCGCGCCGCACTCCCGCAGCTCGTGCACCCTCCGGCGCAGGGTGGTGTGCGGCCGGCCGGTGGCCGCGGCCAGCTCGGTGAACCCCATCCGCCCGTCGGCCGCGAGCAGTTGCAGCAGCCTGCGGTCATCGCCGGAGAGCTCGGCCCGCGCGCCGGGCGGCGGCTCCGGCATCCGCAGCGCCGCGACCTGCTGCGGGCTGAGGACGTCGATGAGGCTCTGCGGGCCGCCGAAGTACACGTGCAGCAGGCAGTTCGCGGTGACCCCGGTGACGTTGGGCGTCTTCGGCAGCTGCTCGAGCAGCAGCGCCCCCGAGTCGCGCTCGGACGCCGCGCGGACCACGCCCACGATCTCGGTGCCGCCCGAGGTCAGCTTCACCCACGACGTGTCCGGCCGCCGCGCGAGCGCCCGCCCGACGGTGACCGCCACGCTCGGCACGCACTGGATGCGCACGAACCACGACACCTCGCCGACCCGCTCGGGGTCGGTCCGCCCGGTGACGCGCACGCGCCCCTCGGCCCGCATCCGCGCGAACCGCCGCGCGACGGTCTGGTCGGAGATCCCGAGCACCTCGCCGAGGCGCGTGAACGACGCCCGCCCGTCCAGCTGCAGAGCGTGGAGAATGAGCAGATCGAGTTCATCAAGGTCGGATTTCGCCATTCGAACCCCAATGACGTGGTGCTGAGCCGCCGCCGCGCCACGATCGTACCCATGACGACCTTGGTGATCGGCGCCCGGGGCTCCATCGGCCGCCACGTGCTCGACCAGCTCCGCACCGCCGGCGACCCCGTCCGCGCCTCCGTGCGCGACCTGTCCACGGCGGGCGACATTCCGGCCGGTGTACCGGTCGTGCGGGCCGACCTCACCCGCCCCGAGACCCTGGGGCCCGCGCTGGACGGGGTGCGCCGCGTCTTCGTCTACGCCCTGCCCTCGGACCCGGCCCCCTTCGCCGCCGCGGTCGCCGCGGCCGGCGTCGAGCACGTGGTCCTGCTCTCCTCGGGCAGCGTGCTGCTGCCCTGGACCGCGGCCAACGCCATCGCGCGGGAGCACCGCGAGGTCGAGGCGGCCCTGCCCGGCTGCGTCCCGATCCGCCCGCTGGTGCTCGCGAACAACGCCCTGGCCTGGTCGCGCTCGATCCGCACGGAGGGCGTCGTACGCGTGGCGCACCCGGCCGCGGCGACGGCCCCGATCCACGAGCGCGACATCGCCGCGGTCGCCGTCGCGGCGCTGCGCGACCCGTCCACGCCCGGCGTGAGCGACCTGCTCACCGGCCCGGACGCGCTGAGCCAGCACGAGCAGGTCCGCGCGATCGCCGCCGCCGTCGGCCGCCCGATCCGCCTCGAGGAGCTGACCCCGGCCGCGGCGCGGGCGGCGTTCGCGACGTTCACGGACGCCGCGACGGCCGCGGCGATCCTCGAGTTCGTGGAGCACGCCCTGGAGCCGGGCGGCTCGCCGGTGACCGGCACCTTCACGCGCGTGACCGGGCGCCGCCCGGTGTCGTTCGCCCAGTGGGCGCGGGACCACGCGGCGGACTTCTAGGAGTCCTCGCGCCGCCTCACAGCTGCACGGTCTCCAGCGCCCGCACGGACTCGACGGCGAGCTGTTCGAAGTCGCCGAGGCCCGGCACCTCGTGCAGGGCGGGCGCGAGGTCGGCCAGCAGCCGCGCCGCGTCCAGCGCCAGGTGCGCCGCCTCGGTCGGGTCGTCGTCGCCGAGGCGGGCCTTGATCTCGCCGCCGAGGCTGGACAGCGTGGACTCGTCGGTCTCGGGCGGGAGGCGTTCGGCGAGCGCCGGCGGGTCCGGGGTGTGGACGCGGCGCTGGCGCAGGGCGGCGACGAGCGGGCGGCAGTCGCCGTAGCGGTCCAGCAGCCCCACGAGCTCGAGCGCCCGGGTCACGAGCCGGGGCCGGCCGGGGAACTGGTCGAGCCACGCGAGCAGCGCCTCGTCGCCGCCGACGTGCTCCATGATGTGCCGCAGGCAGGAGGCGACGGGCGTGCACGGCGGCTCGAACTGTCCGACGAGGTACGCCACCTGCCCGGCCAGCCCCGCCTCGCCGTCGGCGTCCAGGCGCCCGGCCCTGAACCTTCCGGCGGCCGTCAGGTCGAGACCGCCCACGGGAAAGGTCGTCACGGACGGCGGGCTACCCGCCCTCAGACCGGCGAAACCGTGCGGCCGAGGACCGTCCACGCCATCGCGGTGACCTCGATCGGGCCGGTCGCGGGCAGCAGCGTCGCGCAGCGCTCGCGCAGGGCCTCGCGGTGCGGCTCGTCCAGCGTGCGCACGTAGTCGCCGGCCGGCCCGACACCCAGCGTGAACGGCTCCCACCACTCGGCGAAGCCCGCGAAGGTCGTGCGCACCGTCAGCTCGGCCGGCTCGAGGTCCCGCAGGCCGGCCGCGGTGAAGAGCTCGGCCAGGTGGCCCTCGCGCGCGCCGGCGAGGCCGGACTCGTCGCGGGCGGCCGGGTCGAGCTCCAGCGCGGCGCGCCAGAACACGGCCAGCGGGCCGGCGCCGCCCGCGTGGTCCCACACGCAGGCGGCCACGAGGCCACCGGGCCGGGTGACCCTGGCCATCTCGCGCAGCCCGGCGACGGGGTCGGCCATGAAGTGCACGACGAGCTGAGCGAGCGCGAGGTCGAAGGTCCCGTCGGAGTACGGCAGCCGCTCCGCCGCCCCGCCGCGCACATCGGCGTCGGGGAAGCGCTCCCGCGCCGTGGCCACGAACGACTCGGACGGATCGACGGCGGACACGGACGCGGCCCCGAGCCGTCGCACGAGCTCGGCCGTGAGCGCCCCGGTGCCGCAGCCGACATCGAGCGCGCGCTGACCCGACGAGGCGCCCACGAGCTCGGCGAAACGCGTCGCCAGGGGGACCGAATACCGCCCCATGAAACGCCCGTAGGCGTCCGCCTGCACCTCAAAGCTCACCCCGGCGATGCTAGACCTGCATTCCAAGGGCTCGCAGTGGGCAAGATGGAGGTATGCCCCTGCCGCGTTTGTCGCAAGTCGTCGACCTGGCCGTGTCCGCCGCGGGCACCGCCGCCGGAACCGCCGCGGCCGTCGTCGCGCTGCCCGGGCGGGTGGTGCGCCTGGTCGGCGGCGCCGAGCTGCTCCTGGCCCGCGCCACCGCGACGCTCGACGCGGCCGACGAGGCGATCGGCCAGGTTCGCGCGCTGACCGCCTCGGCCGCGGGCCTGATCGACCAGTCGGGCCGGATCGTGGCGCAGGCCGCCCAGACGGCCGCGAGCGCCGACGCGCTCGTGGTGCGGGCCGGTGAGACGGCCGCGAGCGCGGACGCGATCGTCGTGCAGGCCGCCGAGACGGCCGCGAGCGCCGGAGCCCTGGTCAAGCAGGCCGGTGAGACGGCCACGAGCGCCGACGCGATCGTCGCGCAGGCCGAGCAGACGGCCACGAACGCGGACGCCGTCGTCGCCCAGGCCGCGCGCGCGGCGGGCACCGCGGAGGAGCTGCTCGGCGCGTACGCGCCGGCGCTGCGCCGGTTCATCGAGAACCTCTCGCCCGACGAGGTCGACGCGGCGATCCGCATGGTGGACGACCTGCCGCGGCTCGCCCACCACCTCAACACCGACATCCTGCCGATCCTCGCCACCCTGGACCGGGTCGGCCCCGACATCCACGAGCTGCTGAACGTCACCCGCGACCTGCGCCAGGCGATCGTCGGCATCCCCGGCTTCGCCATGTTCCGCCGGCGGGGCGAGCGGCACGAGAACGAGATCGAGGAGCACCACGACCACGGGCGCGAGGCCGGGGACGGGCGCTGAGGGCTACAGGGCGATCCCCGGCTCGGGAAGGGCGACGGCGGTCGCGCGCGCCGATGCCGCGCGAGCGCCGGCGACCGCCACGGCCGCCATGTTCGTGCCCACCACGATCGCGATGCCGGCCCAGACGTGCGCGGCGGGGACCTGGCCCAGGATCACCGCGCCCGCGAGCGCCGCGAACACCGGGTGCACGCTCTGCAACAGCCCGAAGAAGCGCGGCGGCACGCGGCGCAGGGCGATGACGTCCGCGGCGTACGGCACGACCGAGCACAGCACGCCGGCGCCGAGCGCGTAGAGCAGCCCGGCCGCGGTGAAGCGGCCCTGCACGGTCAGGACGACGGCGACCGGCAGGTAGAGCACCGCCGCGGCCGTCGTGCCCACCGCGGGGCCCTGCAAGCCGGGCAGGCGCGCGCCGACGAGCCGGTTGAGCAGGATGTACGCGGCCCAGCACGCCCCGGCGAGCAGGCCCAGGCCGAGCCCGGCGACGTCGGTGCTCGGGCCGGGCAGGACGAGCACGTAGACGCCGATCCCCGCGACGATCGCGCACAGCAGGTCGATCGGCGTGCGCGAGCCGCACAGCGCGACCGCGAGCGGGCCCAGGAACTCGAGGGTGACCGCGAGCCCGAGGCCGATGCGGTCGACCGCGGTGTACAGGCTGATGTTCATCGTCGCGAAGACCAGCCCGAGCAGCAGCGCCGGCCACCACTGCGACCAGGTCAGGCGCCGCAGGTTGGGCCGGGCCACGGGCAGGAGCACCGCGGCCGCCACGAGCTGACGGACCGCGACGACGCCCGCGGGCCCGATCGCGGGGAAGGCGCGCGCGCCGAGGGCGGCGCCCGCCTGGTTGCCGGCCGCGCTGGCGAACATGGTCGCGAGGGCGCCGACAGTGCCGAGGTTCAGCCTGCTCACGACCACGATTCTGGGCCGGGGGAGCGGGGCCGCGGAAATGCGTGCGATGCGCCATTCATACGCTGTACGCATGGATCTGGAGCTGCGGCAGCTGCGCGCGTTCGTCGCCGTCGTCGAGACCGGCACCTTCACCGACGCGGCCGGGGCGCTCGGGCTGTCGCAGGCGGCGGTGTCGCGGTCCGTGGCCGCGCTCGAGGCGGCGCTCGGCGCGCGGCTGCTGCACCGCACGACCCGGCACGTGCGCCTGACCGCGACGGGCACCCAGGTGCTGACCCGCGCCCGGGCGGTGCTGGACGAGGTCGCGCACCTGCGGCGGGTCGTCGAGCGCTCGCGCACCGAGCTGCGGGTGGGCTACGCCTGGGCGGCGATGGGCCGGCACACGCGCCGCATCCAGCGGGCCTGGTCCGGGCTGCATCCTGGTGTACCGCTGGTGTTCGTCCAGCACAACAGCCTCGCCGCCGGGCTGACCGACGGTACCGCCGACGTCGCCGTGGTCCGCCGGGCGCTGGAGGATCCGCGATTCGCCACGGCCGGGGTCGGCTTCGAGCACCGCTGCGCGGCCGTGGCCACCGAGCACACCCTGGCGCGCAAGCGGACGGTGCGGCTGGCCGACCTGACGCGGTACACGATGGCGATCGACGATCGAACGGGCACGACGAGTCTCGGCCTGTGGCCGGAGGGTGCGGGGCCGGCGTCGGTGCGCCCGACGCGGGGCACGGACGAGTGGCTCACGCTCATCGCGGCGAACCAGGCCGTCGGCGTGACCTCGGAGGCGACGGCGCACCAGAACCCGCGCCCCGGCGTGGCGTACCGCCGGATGAGCGACGCGCCGCCGATCGAGGTCCGGCTCGCGTGGTGGCGCGACGACCCGCCCGCGCACCTCGACGACCTGATCGCGCTGACCCGCGACGCCTACGGAACGTGAGCATTTGCGGGCTCCGGTACGCTGCCCCGCATGAGTCTGCCGCAGCGGACGGCGATCCTGGAGGCGATGCACCGCGAGGCGGAGGTCGGCGAGCAGACGCTGGCGCCCAACAGCTACCTCGTGCTCGTCGCGCCCGGCGACCACGCGCAGCTGGCGCAGTTCGCGGGGCCGCTGGCTCGCGCGCAGGCCGAGTTCCTGGCCGAGCAGCGCTGGGGCATCGCCGACGAGGTGGTCGTGGAGCTGCAGCCCGACGACACCGTCCCGCCGGGCTCTTTCAAGATCATCGCTGACGTGCGCAAGGCCCGGACCCGCCGCGAGGACGAGGCCGGGCGCGGGGTCATGCTGCTCATCGACGACGGCCGGCGGTACACGGTCCAGGCCGGCGAGACCGTCATCGGCCGCGGCCGCCAGGTCGACCTGCGCGTGCGCGACGAGGGCGTGTCGCGGCGGCACGCGGCGCTGCGGTACGACGGCCGGATGGTGGTGCTGACGGACCTCGGCTCGACGAACGGCACGCGGCTCAACGACCGCCCGGTGACCGAGCCCGTGGCCGTGAACCCCGGCGACGTGATCACCCTGGGCGGCGTGACCCTGACCGTCCAGGGCATGCGCGCTGACCCACCGCCCAACTAGGTCCACAGTGGACGCCATGGGCCGGCGATTCCAACCGGCAGGCCCATGGAGTCCGGCTCCCGGACGGCTAGGATCGAGCAGCATGACCCGCTCCGCGGACACCCTGGGCGATGCGCGCGAGATCCTGCTGGGTAAGCGTTCGGCGACGATCAAGATACTCGACAGGCTGCTCGGTGCCGGGATCCTCGCCGCGGGACCGATCGGCGTGGCCACGGGCCAGCCGTGGCTGCTCGCGGCGTGGGGCTGGGTCGACCAGAAGAACGAGCTCGTCGTCCGGCTGGACGAGCTGGTGCGCAAGGGCCGCGCGAAGCTGCGCAGGTCGTCGGGCCGGCAGCGGCACGAGCTGCTCGCGGCCACGCACGCGGCCCTGACGGTCGGCGCGTTCTTCGCCGCCCTGCGCGATGTGCTCGGCCCGATGTACGACGGGCTGGAGCTGACCGAGGCCGACATCGAGCGCCTGAGCGCGAACTCGACCCATCACGGGCTGCTGCGGCGCACCGTCGACGGCGTGTTGTGGACGCCCATCGACCTGCCGTGGTCCGGTCGTGGCTTCGAGGCGAACCTGGAAGGCGGGATCAGGCCGTACTACGCGGACCTGGCCGGCCGGTGCCGCACATTCTTCGCCGGACTCAGGGCGTTCTCCCCGGGAAGCGGTTCCTCCGTCACCGGGGACGTCGTCGAACGCGCGGTCCGGCGGTACCGCGCCGACTACCTCGGCCTCGCCGCGGAGGTTCCGGAGTTCCGGATCTGGGCGGAGTTCGGCGAGCACCTCGCCGAGCAGAACGCCCTCGGGCGGATCGAGGAGCTGACCCGGTTCCTCGCCGCCCCGGCCAAGGCCGCCCGCCCGGCGCTGCGCAGCCTCCATCGCGCCGTCCTCGCCGCTCCCATCGTCGATCTCGAGGAGGCGACCGGCGATGTCACGGCCGTGCGGGTGCCGAGCGTCGAGCGCGGGTACATCGAGCCGGAGTTCCGCTGGGCGGTCATGGGCCCGGCGTCGCTGCCCGCCCACGAGGACTGGTGGGGCCGGCAGCCCCTGGGGTCCGACCTCGCCGGGTTCGTCGCGGCCCACGTCGTGTCGCCCGCCGCCGCCGAGCGGCCGATGGTCGTGCTCGGCCACCCGGGCAGCGGCAAGAGCCTGTTCACGAAGGTCTGCGCCGCGCGGCTCGACGCGTTCGTCACCGTCCGGGTGCCGCTGCGGGACGTTCCCGACCCGACGGCCGGCGTGTACCGCCAGATCGACGACGTCCTGCGCGAGGCCACCAACGACCAGGTCCAGTGGCGGACGCTGTGCGAGTCGAGCGGCCCCGCGGTGCGGGTCGTGCTGATCGACGGCCTCGACGAGCTGATGCAGGCCACCGGGGCCACCGAGTCGCGCTACCTGCGCAACGTGATGGACTTCCAGCGCACCGAGGCGGCCGTCGACGGCCCGGTCGCCGTCATCGTCACCTCCCGGACGCTCGTCGCCGACCTGGCCGCGATCCCGGAGGGCTGCCTCGTGGTGCGGCTGGAGGAGTTCACCGACGAGCAGATCGACGCCTGGGCCGAGCGCTGGGCCGAGGCGAACGAGCCCGGCGTCGCGGCCGGTCACGTGCGCCCGGTCGCGGCCGGCGCGCTGCGGGGCTACGGCGACCTGGCCCGGCAGCCGCTGCTCCTGCTGCTGCTGGCGATCGTGGCCGCGGAGCGGGAGCTGCCGGCCGACGGTACGTCCGCCGGGCTCTATCGCATGCTCCTCGACGACTACATCCGCCGCGAGCTGGCCCGGCCCGACAACCAGGCGTCCGGCCTCGCCGAGGACGAGCGACGCGAGGCGGAGCTGTGGAAGCTCGGCCTGGTCGCCTTCGGCATGCTCAACCGCGGCCGCCAGCACCTCTCCGAGCGCGACCTCGAGGCCGACCTGCTGGCCCTCCCGGGCCCGATCCCGGTCACCGAGTCCCGGCCGCGCGACCTGGCCCGCCCCCTCGACCCGGCGCGCCGCATCATCGGCCGCTTCTTCTTCGTCGCCGCGGCGGAGGCCGAGGGTGGCGTCGGCGGCCGCAGCTACGAGTTCCTGCACGCCATGTTCGCCGACTATCTGGTCGCCTTCCACACCGTGGAGCTGCTGCGGGACGCGGCCGCCGCCCGCTCGCTGCGCACGGCGTCGCAGTCCTGGGACGACGACCTGCTGTTCGCGCTGCTGTCCCAGCGGCTGCTGGCGGGGTACGGCTCCCGCGCCCTCGACCTCTTCGCCGAGCAGGCGCGCGGTGACGCGGCCGTCGCGGGCGTGCTGGAGCACATCGCGGCCATCGTGCAGGACCGCTGGGGCCCGGGCCGCCACGCCGCCTACGCCCCGTCGAGCCGGGTGGCCGTCCAGCGCATCGCGACCTACGCGGCCAACATCGTGTCCCTGCGGCTGGCCATGGCCGACGAGCCGGTGGAGGTCGCCCGCCTGTGCCCGCCGCACGCCGACGTCCGCCTGTCGTGGGCCAACCAGGTCCGCCTGTGGGACGCCGTGCTGAAGCCCTCCGCCGGATGGGGCGCGTTCATCAGCGCCCTGCAGGTGGTGGACGGCGACCGGCCGACGGCGGCGTGGCGCCCGTCCGCCGGCTACTGGGAGGACATGGTGGAGATCGCCGCTCTGGCCGAGGCCCGGGCGATGCAGCTCGCCGTGGGGCGCACCGTGCTGTTCGACAGCACGAGTCCCATGGACCAGCCCGGCCCGGCGATGGCCCGCGCTCTGACGGAGGTGCTGCTGCGCGGTTACGCCTCCCCGGAAAGCCTCGCGATCCTCACCGACGTGAGCCGCATTCCCGGCCCGCTGCACGGCCTCGCGCTGAGTGCGGCGGCCCGGCACGGCGCGAGTCTCGACGCCGCGACGGCCAACGATGTGCTGAACCTTCGCGGCAAGCGCATGGACGAGGCCGTCGCGATGCTGGCGATGCGGCACGCGATCCAGGTCAAGCGGATCTTCTCGGACGAGTTCTGGGATGTCATGGTCCGCCTGGAGGCCGTGCTCGACGGAGGGTACGCGGGCAAGATCCGCGAGACCCCCGAGGGCCGGGCGATGCGCGCGCTGCCGCCGGAGCTCGCCCGCAAGCTCATTCCGGAGCTCGCGGCCTCGCTGCTGTCAGCGCAGGAGCAGGACCAGGCGTGAGGTGGCCGAGCCCGTGGACTGGGCGTGCCAGGCGGCCGGAGCGTCGGACAACGGGACGGCCTCGTACGAGACGGTCAGGCGGCCCGCCGCGGCGTGGGCCGCGATCGTGCGCATCGTCTCCGCCCGCTCCGGCTTCGTCAGGGAGTTGTTCGTGTAGCCCAGAATCCGCAGCGAGCCGCTGCGCAGCGTGGCCGAGTCGAAGGGGGCCGTCGGGGCGGCCGAGCCCCCCAGGTTGACCAGGCGGCCGCCCGGGCGCAGCACCTGCAACGCCGCCGCGGCCGGCACGCCGAACAGCGGGTCCAGCACCAGGTCCAGCGGGCCGTCCAGCGCCGGGCGCAGCCGTGCGGCCAGGTCGGGCACGGTGTCGTCGTCGAGCAGGGGCACCACGGCGTCCGCGCCCAGGGCGGCGGCGCGCGACCGGGCCCGCGAGGAGCGGCAGGCCGCCACCACGCGGCGGGCGCCGAGCAGGCGGGCGATCTGGATCGCCGCCTGCCCGACGATGCCGCCGCCGCCCAGGACCAGCACCTGCTCGCCGGTGCGCAGGTCGCCGCACGAGGTGAGGGACTGCCACGCCGCCACGGCGGACAGGCCCAGCGCGGCGACCAGCGCGGGGTCGGCGTCCGGCGGCAGTTCGACGATGTCCGCCGGGGGCACGTGGCAGTACTCCGCCATGCTCCCGTCGCCGGGGCGCATGCCGGCGTCGGTGGCGAACCACACCGGCGTGCCGTCGGCCAGCGCTCCAACGCCCTGGACTCCGGGGACGTAGGGGACCGGCGGGGCGCCGAAGTACGACGTCCCGCTCGCGCACAGCACGTCCAGCGGCGTGATCGGCGCGGCGGTCACGGCCACCCGGACGCCGCCGGACGGCGGGGGCTCGTGCGCGGCCACGACCGGCGGCTGTCCACATTGGAGGATCAGGGCGGCCCGCATGTCAGGTCGCGATGTCCGGGTACGGCAGGTCGAAGTGCGCCAGCCGCAGCGCGTACTCCTTCTGGAACCCCAGCGGCTCGGGGTGGTCGCGCTCGAACATCGCGATGAACAACGTCAGCGTCAGGAACGGGTGCGCGCCGAGCTCGAACAGCGTCACATAGTCGTGGCCCGCCAGCGCGGCGCGCTCCCGCGGCGAGAAGGCCTGCCACGTCGAGGCCTCGCCGGTGTGGCAGTTCAGCAGCGTGTTGGCCATGGTGGACTCCCACCACGCGACCGTCTCGGCGGGCTCGGTCCGGTAGCGCTCGACCAGCTCCGGGTCGCGGTCCACGGTGAAGAGGAACTTGTCCAGCAGGTACTTGCTCATGCCGGCACCCCCGACGGGTACCAGGTGAAGTACGCCTCCATGGTGTGGAACAGGTCGTAGGTGTCGACGTAGTCCGGCTTCCGGCCGGCCCCGGCGACGCCCATCATGAGCATGAAGTCCATGAACCCGTGCGTCGCGTTGCCCGGCGCGTGCAGGCTGTCCAGCGTCACCTCCGACAGGCACCCCTCGAGGTCGCCGTTGGCGATCCACTCCACGGCGCGGGCGTCGAACTCGGGGTCCGGGCCGTGCGGGCCGAACTGGCGCGGGCCGCCCAGCTCCAGCGACAGGTGCCCGGTGCCGATGACGGCCACGCGCAGGTCGCTTGGCCATGACTCGACGAGCTCGCGGATCGTCTGGCCGAGCTGGACGAAGCGCTTCGGCTGGGGCAGCGGCGGGGCGAAGATGTTCGTGTACACCGGCACGATCGGCAGGTCCGCCTCCGGCCGCAGGGTGATGATCGGGCAGGTGATGCTGTGGTCGATGCGCAGCTCGTTGCTGAACGCGAGGTCGAAGCCCGCGTCGAGGCCCTCCCGCAGCATGTACGCCGAGAGGTCCTCCTGCCCCGTGAGCCGCATCCGCGGCAGGCCGAACTCGCGCTCCTCGTTGTACCAGTTGGCGTCGTAGAACGGCGCCTTGCCGATGAGGAACTGCGGCATGTTGTCCAGCCACAGCTGGTGGAAGTGGTCGGAGCCGACCATCACCAGCACGTCCGGGCGGGCCTTGGTGAGCGTCTCCCGGAAGCGCAGGATCTTCGCCACCCACTCGTCGGCGAACGGCGGCCGGTCCTCGCCGGTGGCCGTGCTGGCCTTGTAGTAGAAGGGGTGGTGCGTCGAGGCGATCACCGCGACGATCTGGGCCACGGCGACTCCTTCCTTGAGGGGGTGTACCGCGCGTTGCGGTCGACGGTCTTGTAGATCTCGAGCCCGAGGTTCGTGCGCCGCTCCTCGGCCAGGTGCCCGAGCAGGCCGGCCGCGCGCGCCAGCAGCGCGAACCCGCGCAGCATCTCCACCGGCAGGCCGAGGTCCGCGAGCGCGGCACCGCAGATGCCGGCGCCGTTGAGCGGCAGGGTGCGGCCGAGGACCGCGGGGTGAACGCGGCCGATGGCCTCGAACAGGCGCAGGTGCGGGCCGCGCAGGCCCTCGGCCTCGGCGATGCCGATGAGCGCGGGGGTGCGCGGGTCCTGGACCTTGTGCACGGGGTGGCCGAGTCCGGGCACGAACTTGTCGGCCGCGCGCTGGTCCCGGACCGCCCGCTCGGCGAGTGCGTCCCAGTCCGCGTCGGTCGCGGGAAGGTCGCCCTGCGCGTGCAGTACATCGGAAAGGAACCGACCGCAGTCCTCGGTCACGCCCAGGAACCGGGAACCGCCGCCCAGCAGGCCCGCGGCCAGGGCGCCCTGGAGGGCCTCGGGGGCGCTGGCGTAGGTGACGCGCGCGGCGATCGCGGTGGGCGTGAACCCGTGGTCGGCCAGGGCGACGAGCACCGCCTCGAACACCCGTGTCTCACCCGGCGAAGGGCGGCGGCCGGCCACCAGCCAGAAGGCCAGCTCGCCGAAGCCGACCTTGCCCATCAGGTCGGCCGCGAGGTCCTGGCCCAGCAGCCGGATCTGGTCGGCGTCGGACGTGCCGATGCCGGTGGGGAAGCTCAGCTCTTCAGCCATTGGCGGATCTCCTCGCCGTGCTCGTCCAGGGACGGTGGGGGCAATTCGTAGCGCGGCGGTGTCGCCGAGAACGTGATCGGGTTGCGCACGCCGGGGATGCCGCCGGTGACCACCACGGGGTCGAGCCCGAGATGCTCAGCGTAGGCGACGCCGCCGTCGATCGTGTTGATCGGCGCACACGGCACCCCGGCCGCGGTCAGCAGCGTGAACCACTCGTCCTTGCCCTTGGTGGCGAGCACCTCGACGAGCAGCGGGCGCAGGGCCTCGCGGTTGGCGGTGCGGTCCTGGTTGTGCGCGAACCGCGGGTCGTCGAGCAGGTGCTCCAGGCCGAGGACGCCGCACAGCTTGCGGAACTGCGGGTCGTTGCCCGCGATCACGATGAGGTCGCCGTCGGCGGTGGGCAGCGGCTCGTACGGGAACAGGCTCGGATGCGCGTTGCCCATCCGGAACGGCACCGTGCCGCCGGCGACGTAGCCGCTGCTGTGGTTCACCAGGCCCGACAGCGCCGAGGAGAGCAGGTTGACCTCGACGTGCTGGCCGCGCCCGCTGCCGGCCCGGTGGTGCAGCGCGGCGAGGATGCCCAGGCCCGCGTGCATCCCGGCCATCACGTCGAACACGGAGATGCCGGCCCGGAACGGCGGTCCGTCGGCGTCGCCGGTCAGGCTCATGAGGCCCGAGATCGCCTGGACCATGAGGTCGTACCCCGGCAGCGACGCCCCGGCCGCCGTGCCGAAGCCGGAGATGGACGCGTAGACGAGCTTCTCGTTGCGCTCGGCGAGGGTCTCGTAGTCCAGCCCGAAACGCTTGAGGCCGCCGGGCTTGAAGTTCTCGATGAGCACGTCGGCGCGCCCGGCGAGGGCCCGCGCGGCCGCGAGGTCGTCCGGATCGCGGAAGTCCAGCGCGATCGACCGCTTGTTGCGGTTGATGCCGAGATAGTAGGTGGAGAGGCCGTCGCGGATCGGGGGCATCCACGTGCGGGTGTCATCCCCGCCCGGCCCCTCCACCTTGATGACGTCGGCGCCGAGGTCGGCCAGCAGCATCGTCGCGTACGGCCCCGCGAGGATCCGCGAGAAGTCCGCGACGAGCAGCCCGTCCAGTGGTCCCACGCTGCCTCCGTCCGCTCTGCGGACAACCGTCCGCAACTCGTTGACACGGTACATCACCGGGAACAGAATCTCACTACCTACCCAATCTGCCCGCCAGGCGGACGGACGTCCGAGATTGGAGCCCGCGATGGGCGCAGTCATCTTCCGCAACGCACTGGTCCTCACCATGGACGACACCCACACCGTGCTCCCCGGCACCGATGTCCTGATCGTCGACGAGCGCATCGCCGAGATCGGCGTCGGCCTCACCGCCCCGCCCGGCGCGCAGGAGATCGACGCGTCCGGCGGCATCCTCATGCCGGGCATGGTCGACACGCACCGCCACATGTGGCAGACCGCGATGCGCGGCTACGGCGCGGACTGGACCCTGACCCAGTATTTCGTCTGGTACTACCTGGAGTCCGGCAAGCACTTCCGCCCCCAGGACATCTACGCCGGCAACGTGCTCGCGGCCTGGGAGGCCCTCGACGCCGGCGTCACCACGACCGTCGACTGGTCGCACGGCCTGCAGACCACCCAGCACGCGGACGCGGCCGTCGACGCCCTGGAGTCGGTGCCGGGCCGGTTCGTGCTCGCGTACGGCAACATCCAGCGGGGCCCGTGGGAGTGGTCGGCCGCGCCCGAGTTCCGCGACTTCGTCAGCCGCCGCATCACCGGCTCGGACCTGCTCGGCTTCCAGATGGCCTTCGACGTCACCGGCGACCCGGCGTTCCCGGAGAAGGCCGCGTTCGAGGTGGCCCGCGACCTCGGCGTGCCCGTCACCACCCACGCGGGCGTGTGGGGCGCGACCAACGACGACGGCATCCGGCTCATGCACGAGCACGGGTTCATGACGCCGGAGACGGTCTACGTGCACGCGGCGACGCTCACGCACGACTCGTACCACCGCATCGCCGCGACCGGGGGCAGCGTCTCGGTGTCGACCGAGAGCGAGCAGAGCGCCGGGCAGGGCTACCCGCCCACCTGGACCCTGCGCGACCACGACATTCCGGTCTCGCTGTCGATGGACACCAGCGTGTGGTGGAGCGGCGACCTGTTCTCCGCCATGCGCACCACCCTCGGCGCCGACCGGTCCCGCGAGCACCTCGTGGCCCACGATCGCGCCGAGACCGTCACCCACGTGCACCTGCGCGCCGAGCAGGTCGTGGACTGGGCGACCCGGGGCGGCAGCCGGGCCCTCGGCCTCGACGACAAGATCGGCAGCATCCAGACGGGCAAGAAGGCGGATGTCGTACTGCTCAAGAACGACGCCAGCCCCGTGATGTTCCCGATCCTCAACCCGTACGGCCACGTCGCCTTCCAGGCCCAGCGCGGCGACGTGCACACCGTCGTGGTCGACGGCCGCGTGGTGAAGCACGAGCACCGCCTCGTCGGCGCCGACCTCGCCAAGGCCCGCGCCGACGTCGAGGCGACCGTCGAGCACCTCATCGCCACCATGGGCCGGGATGCGTGGGAGAAGGGCATGAACCCCGACATCCCGGAAACCAAGGTGATGGACAATCCATACACGTACACCGACTACGACGCCGGCTCGGCGCAGTGGAAGCAATAGGGAAGGGTCTTCATGCCACGCGAAGCGGGACCGGACTTCATCGAGGCTCTCGCGCGCGGTCTGGACGTGGTGCGCTGCTTCCGGCCGGGCCGGCCGGTGATGACCCTCAGCGAGGTCGCCACCGCCACCGGCCTGGCCCGCCCCACGGTCCGGCGGATCCTGCTCACCCTGGAGGAGCTCGGCTACGTCCGCTCGGGGGGTGAGCGCGGTTTCGCGCTCACCCCCCGGGTGCTGGAGCTCGGCATGGCCTACGTCAACGCGCTGTCCGTCTGGGACGTGGCCCGCCCGCACATGGAGCGCCTCGTCGCCGCCACGGGCGAGTCGACGTCCCTGGCCCAGCTCGACGGGTCCGACATCGTGTACGTGGCGCGGGTGGCGGTACCGAAGATCGTCACCCTCGCGGTCAACATCGGCACCCGCTTCCCCGCCCCGGCAACCTCGATGGGCAAGGTCCTCCTGTCCGCCCTCACCCCCGACGAGCTGACCGCCCGGCTGGCCGAGCCGACCCGCTCGGGCATCACCCCGCGCTGGCTCCCGCCGCGCGAGGAGCTCGACGCGGCCCTGCGCGAGGTCCGCACGAAGGGCTGGGCCCTCGCGGACCAGGACCTCGCGCCCGGCATCCGCTCGGTCGCCACCGCCCTGCGCAACGGCGAGGGCCGCGTGGTCGCCGCCATGAACGTGACCGTCCACGCCGCCGAGACGACCGTCGAGCACCTGCTGGAGCACCATCTGCCGCTGCTGCTGCGCGCCGCGGCCGACATCAGCCACGACTGGTCCCTGCTCGACACCGTCCCGCTCGCCACGGCCCCGGCCAGGACCTCCTGACCGGCAACTCAGAATCCAGCGCCGGTCCGGGCGCCGAACACGACCTCGTACACCCCGGCTCGGCCGGCCACCTCGACCGAGTTCCGGCTGACGACGCCGACGACCTCGCCCGGCCATTGGGTGGCTCCTCTCGCCCCGTCGGCGGTCGACCAGCGGATGCCCTCCAGGTCCTCGGCTCGCGCCGGGTCGATCACCGCGAGCCGAAGGTCTGCACCCTCGAAGTCGTTCAGCGTCTCCAGGAACCTGCCAATGCCGCCCAGGAGCCGATCGGCCGCGGCCAGGGACAGTGACCGCTCGGTCGGAGTGGCCGGGCCGTGCTCCCGTACCCGGTCGAGCAGCCGGTCGAGATCCTCTGCGGTCTTGTGCAGGTCGTGCTCGACATTCGAGAGGGCGTGGTGATACGGGTCAGTTGCGTCGAAGCCGAGGGAAACATGCGCCTTGATGTGGATGATGTCGACGGGGTTGTGCGGCGGCTTACGGAGCAGGTCGCTCAGGCGCGCTTCGGCGTACGAATGGCCGGCTTCGGCGCGTTGCCGCAGCTCGTCCACCATGCGCCGTTCGTGCAGCACGTCCACGAGCCGTCCGGCGGCGTACGGATCGCCGGCGTCAGCGAGCGTGGTCAGCTCGTCGATGCGGCCTTCGGCGACGAGCTGCTCGACCAGCTCGGCGTGGGACTCCTCCGGGCTCGTCTCCGTGGATGGATCTCGGCCGACGCCGTTGGCGGCCCGAGTCGCCATAGGCGCCGCAAGCACCGCTGCGGCCGCCATGACGCTGTCGTACCGTCGATCCAGCTCATCCGGCAGCGGGAGCAGCCGGGCGGACGGTTCGGGCGTCGGGAGCGGCCAGGCCAGGAGCTCACGGATGTCGCGGACGATCTCCCGGCTTCGCACCAGGAGCCTGTTCAGGTCCGCGCTACGCACCTGGATGCGATCCGTCGGTGGTGCGGCACGGATTGTGAACAGGTGGACATCGGCCTGACTATCCTTCTTCGCTGGAAGCGGAGTCGGCTGCGGCTCGGACTGGGTGCCGATGATGCCGGCCAGGCCGTGACCGATGCCAAGCCTTGAGGTCAGCGTCCGGACGAGGCCGGCGTGACCGGCTTCGGCGGCCAGCAGACCGTCGCGGCCCTCGCCGAGGCGCAGGTTGTGACGAAGATCGGCGACCAGCGCGGCGTGCGCGTGGTCGGCGGGCGCTGCGACCGGCCCGGGCGACGCCGTGCGGGTGATTGCTCGCAGGCCAGCCTCGACGTCGAGCGCGCGGCCCAGGTCGTCCACCAGCGCCGCGTGGTCGCGGGGATCCGCCGTTCCGGTCGGGTCGGGGCGCTGTGACGTCATCGGTCCTCCCGGTCGTACGCGAGACCGACCGCAAGCCGGGCCTTGCGGAGCAAGGACCGTACCGTCGCGGGTGATTTGCCGAGCTGTGCGGCGATCTCGGTTGGCTGGAAGCCGTCGTAGGTCCAGGCGATGACCTGGCGCTGGGCCATGGGCAGGCGCTTGACCAGGGCGACGAAGTCGTGCCGGGCCTCGATTTCCAGGGCAACGTCGGACTGCAGGATGACCTCGCCCTCGGGCAGCCGCTCAGTTGGCGCCTCCCGCTCGTCGCGCTGGGCCCGGCGCCACCACATGCGCGCAGCGACCTTTCGTACCCACGCCCGAGGGGCATCGAGACTGTCCCACTGCCGGAATGCCTCGGTCATGGCCTCCTGAGCGACGTCGGTCGCCGTCGCGATGGGCACGCCATGGACCGTGAGGAAGGCGACAAGTCTCGGAAAATCGTTCTCGTAGAAGAGGGAGAACTCTGCTTTTCGGGCGGCGAGGCCGGGATCTACGTCCGAAGGATTCGATCTCGGACCGGTGTTTGTGCCGACCTCGAGCCGGTCATCGTCCATGGCCATCCGTGGCCTCCGAATTCGTGTGCGTCATCGGGCGAGCACCTGGTGCAGGGCAGGCGCGCTGATACCGGCAGTGCCAAGCGCGGTGAGCAGGGCCGTCGGCCACGCGCCCTGCTGCAGCAGCACCAGGGCGCTCGCCAGCGTGGCCGTGTACGTCGTGGCGAGGATGATGACCGCCCAGCGCAGCGGCAGCCGGTCGGATGATGAAGGAGGTGCGTCGGACATGATCGGGTGGCCTCTCGGAGAGTGTCGACGGGATTGGGTCGCCCGCCGGACCGCGGTGGCGGTCTCCGAGAGTTAGTGCCGCGATCGTCCGCGATCGTGCACGGGTTCAGCGCAGGGACGCCACCTCGGCGGCGGTGGGGAGGGCGGCTCGCGCGCCCACGGCCGTCGTGGCCAGGGCGCCCGCGGCGCAGGCCAGGCGGGCGGCCTCGTCGAGGTCGTGGCCCGCGTCGAGGGCCCACGCCAGCGCGCCGCAGAAGGCGTCGCCCGCGCCCGTGGTGTCGACCGTGGGCACGTGGTGGCCGGGGATGTCGACGGTGCCGGACGGGCGGTGGATGCGGCACCCGGCCGCGCCGAGGGTGACGACCACGGCCTTCGCGCCCGCGGCCAGCAGGTCCTCCGGCGCGCCGAGCACGGCCAGCTCGTGCTCGTTCGGCACCAGGACGTCCACGAGGGACAGCAGTTCGGGCGGCAACGGTACGGCCGGTGCCGGGTTGAGCACGAACGTCCATCCGCACCGGGCCGCCGCCAGCACCGCGTCCAGCGGCACCTCGAGGCTGGCCAGCAGCACCCCTTCGCCGGTGAGGGCGGGAACATCGGCGGGGGAGAGGTTCGCGTTCGCGCCCGGGACGACCGTGATGGCGTTCTCGCCGGTGTCGTCGACCAGCACGACCGCGAGGCCCGTCGGGGCGGTGTCCCGCACCACGCAGGACAGGTCCACAGAGGACAGTGAGGCCGCGTCGAAGTCGAGGCCCACGCGGGCGATGAGCGCGCACGAGCCGCCCAGCCGCGCGACCGCCGCGGCCTGGTTGCCGCCCTTGCCCCCGTGGCCCGCCGAAGAGCCGGTCGCGATGACGGTCGAGCCGGGCGGGGCGATCCGGGGCACGCGCACGACAAGGTCGGCATTGACCGCCCCAATCACCACGACGCTCACAAACGGGGATCGTACGTGAGGGCGAGCAGCGCCGCGTGGGTCTCGGCGTCCGCGGCCGCGATCAGGCCGCCCGGACCGGGCGTCACGGGGCGGCCGCGCAGGTCGGTCACGACGCAGCCCGCGGCCTCGCACAGGGCGATGCCGGCCGCGAAGTGGACGCTGGCGGCGACGTCGCCGTCGGTGAGGTACGCCGCCCGCCGGCCCGTCGCCACCCAGGCCAGGGCCAGGGTCGTGGACAGGACGCGGGGGCGGAACCGGGCCTCGAACGCCGGGTTCGTGAGCAGGCGGGCGACCCGGATCTCGGGGGCGTTCGGGTACGGCGGGTCCAGGTTCAGGTCGACGAGGGCCGTGTGCGCGGAGGGGTGGAGGGGGCCCTGTGCGGAGTACACCTGCCGGGAAAACGGATCGCAGACGGCGGCGGCGACGGTGCGACCGGCGTCGCGCAGGGCGACGTTGACCGCCACCGCCATCGTGCCCGAGGCGAAGTTCAGGGTGCCGCAGAGCGGGTCCACGAGCCAGGTCCGGCCGGTGGATGCGGGTCCGCTGTGGCCGCTCTCCTCGCCGAGGACCGCGTCGCCGGGGCGGGCGGCGCGCAGGACGGCGAGGATCGCGGCCTCGGCCTCCAGGTCCGCCGCGGTCGCGAAGTCCCCGCCGCCCTTGTCGACGCGGGCCAGGTCGTCGCCGAAGCGGGAGCGCACCACGGCGGCCCCCGCCTCGGCCGCGGTCACCGCGAGCTCATGATCGCTCAGCATCCGGCGAGTGTACGGTCGCGGGCCCCCGAGCCTGAACGCCGCGCACCGGCCGGGCGCCGAACCGGATCAGCGGCCCGGCGCCCGGACTCTGACCTCCTGCAGGAACCAGCCGTTGCCGTCCGGGTCGCTGAACGCGGCGAACGAGCCGTAGTCGCCGCGGGCCGGATGCGGACCGGGCACCCGGCCCTCGGTGCCGGCGTGGTGGAAGACCCCGCCGGCGTCGTGGAACGGCTCGCTGACGTCCACGCCGCGCTCGGCGAGCTCGGCCCGGGCCTTCTCGATGTCCTTCACGACGAGGTGCAGCCCCTGCGCGGAGCCGGGCGCGGCGGTGGTGAGCCGGTCCCCGAAGATGACCGAGGCCTCCGACCCGGGCGGCGTCAGCTGGACCACCCGCAGCCCGTCGGGCGCCGGGAAGTCGGCATCGAGCCGCCATCCCAGCCCCGTGTAGAACGCCTTGGCGCGGTCGACGTCGGCCACCGGGAGCACCACTACCTCGAGTTTCATGTCCACGCGGCCACGATCCCGCGCCGGGGGTGCCCGCGCCGCGTGGACGGTCGCGGGCTCGCCCCGCAACTCCCCCCGAGGCTAGAGGCCGAGCTCGTTGAAGAGGTACAGCCAGATCTCGCTGCGCGTCGGGAACGCGGGGATGGCGTGGCGCAGGCGGCCGAGCGGCACCTCACCCACCACCGCGATCGTCGCCGCGTGCAGGAAGTCCGCGACCTCCGAGCCGGTGATCGTGGCCCCGACGATGACCTGGCGCTCCTCGTCGATCACGAACCGGCTCGTGCCGCGGGCGCCGTTGCCGTAGTAGGAGCCGCCCGCGTTGCCCGACGTCGGCAGGTCGACCACGCGCACGGTGATGCCGGCGGCGCGGGCCGACTCGGTGGTGTGCCCGACCGCGGCCACCTGCGGGTCGGTGAAGATGACGCGCGGGGCGCCGCTGCCGTCGGCCAGGTGGGTCGCGGCCATCGGCCGGCCGAGGATGTGCCCGGAGGCCAGCGCGGCCTGGTACTTCGCCATGTGCGTGAACAGCGCCCGGCCGTTGAGGTCGCCGACGACGTACAGCCAGTCGTGGCCCGGCACCCGCGTGTGCTCGTCGACGGTGACGTACCCGTTCTCGGCGAGCCCCACCGAGGAGAGCCCGAGCCCGCTCGTCTCCGGCACCCGCCCGGTCGCCACGAGCAGCTCGTCGCCGGTCGCGGTGGTGCCGTCGCCGAGGGTCACCACGACCGTCTCGCCGTCACGGCGCACCGCGGTCGCCTTCTGCGCGGTGCGGATGTCCACGCCCTGTTCGCGCAGCGACGCCGTGACCTGCTCGCACGCGAACTCCTCCTCGCGGGGCAGCAGCCGCCGCTCGCCCTCGATGAGCGTCACCTTCGAACCCAGGGAGACGTACGCCTGCGAGAGCTCCGCCCCGACCACCCCGCCGCCGAGCACCACCAGCCGCCCCGGCAGCGTCTTCGCGGTCGTGGCCTCCCGGTTGGTCCACGGCCGCGCCTCGGCGAGCCCCTCGATCGGCGGCATCGCCGGCGCGGTTCCGCCCGCGAGGATCACCGCCCGGCGCGCGACCAGCGCGGTGTCGCCGACGACGACCCGCCGCTCCCCGTCGAGGCGCCCCCGCCCGCGGAACAGGGTGATGCCCCGCTCCTGCAGCCACGGCAGCTGCCCGGCGTCGTCGAGGTTGCCGATGAGCTCGTCGCGGCGGCGCAGCACCGCGGATGCGTCCAGCGGCCCGGTGACCGCCTCCCGCACGCCCGGCACGCGGCGCACCTCGGCCAGCAGCTCACCCGGGCGCAGCAGGGCCTTCGACGGGATGCAGGCCCAGTACGAGCACTCCCCGCCGACCTTGCGATCCTCGACGATCGCCACGTCGAGCCCGGCCTCGGCGAGCCGCCCGGCCGCGACCTCGCCGCCGGGTCCCGCTCCCACGACCACGACGTCGAAGCTGTGTTCCTGCATCACGGTTCCCTTCGCGTTCGCCTCCTCGGTATCTCGACCGTACGCGCAGGGGTTGCGGGGTTGCGCAGGGGCGGAACAATGCGGGTGTCGGTTCTTACAGGGGAGGCACCCGGTGCACGTTCAGGACTATCTGTCCGCCATCGTCTTCGGCGCCGTCATCGGCGTCGTGGCGCGCATCATCCTGCCCGGCCGCCAGTCCATCGGCATCATCCTGACCACCCTGATCGGCATGGGCGCCGCGGTGGCCGGCACGTGGGCCGCGGACCGGTGGGACCTGCACAGCGACAAGCACTTCACGGTCGCCGGGCACAACTACGACTGGCTGGTCGTCGGTGTCCAGGTCGGCATCGCCGTCGTCGGTGTCGGCGTCGCCGCCGCCCTGACCAGCGTCTTCCGCTCGGACGACCGGCACCACCACCACGACCGCTACGACTACGACCGGTAGCCTCAGCGCTCGTTGAGCAGCCGGGCCAGGTGGGCCTGGTCCTCCAGGATCGCGGTGATGCGCGTCTGGACCGCGTCCATCTGGCCGATCGTGTCGCTCGTGGTGTGGATGCCGGCCGAGACCGAGCGGGCGCTGCCCTGAATCCCGGCGATCTGCTCGGCCACCTTCTGCGTCGCCGCCGCCGTCTCGCGGGCCAGGTCCTTCACCTCGCCCGCGACGACCGCGAAGCCCTTGCCGACGTCGCCAGCCCGGGCCGCCTCGATCGTGGCGTTCAGGGCGAGCAGGTTGGTCTGGTCCGCGATCGAAGAGATGATCTTGATGACGTCGCCGATCGCCGCCGACGCCCGCCCGAGCGCGTCGACCTCGCCCGTCATCGTCGAGGCGCGGCTCACCGCCTCCTGGGCCACCCCGGTCGCGTCGCTGCTCGCCTCCCGCAGCCGGGCGATCGAGTCCAGCAGCATCCGGCCGTTGCGCTCCGCGGCCTCCCCGGCCCGCACGATGTCCAGCCGCTGGGAGACCAACTGCTGGACGTTGCGCAGCGCCGAGGCCCGCGACTCGCTCAGTGAGATCCGCTCCGTGGTGAAGAAGTCCATGGTGCCGACCACGCGGCCGCCCGACTGGATCGGGAAGCAGACACCGGAGCGCACCCCGGCCCGCTGCGCCGCCGGCGCCCGCACGCAGTCGGTCAGCTCGGCGAGGTCGGCCACGAACACCAGGTCGCGCGCCCTCCACGCCCGGCCCGACAGGCCCACGCCCTCGGCGAACGTGGCCGCGAGCGTCACCTCGCGGAACTCCGGCCCGGCCGAGCCGGACTCGTAGCGGAACGCGAGGACCGGGCCGGAGCCGCGGTCCTCGATCTCCCAGTACGACCCGTAGGCCCACCCGAACGAGCTGCGCACCTTGTCCAGGGCCGCCCGGATCGCCGCCTGGCTGTCGCTGGAGTGCCCGAGCGCGGTCACCACCTCGGTCACCGCCGCGCGGTCCTTCGCGTCCTGGCGCAGCTCGGCCGCCGCGAGGACCTGGCTGCGCGCGAGCTCGGCGATGCGCAGGATCGCGTTCCACTTCTGCGTCCTCGGTTCGTCGACGTGGAAGCGGTACGGCGAGTAGTACTCGAACACCGCGACCACGCGCCCGTCCCGCACGACGGGCACGACCGAGGCCGCGACCATCCCGGCCCGCACCGCCTCCGCCGCCCGCGGGCAGTCCCGCACCTCGGTCAGGTCGCCGGCGTAGATCGCCTGCCGGCTCTGGTACGCGCGCATGACCAGTCCCGTCGGGGCCGCCCGCACCTGGTCGACCACCGGCCCGGTCGCGAACCCGATCGCCAGCGCGCCGCCGGGCCCGGCCGGCAGCCAGACCGCGCCGTACTCGTAGCCGTACGAGCGCACCAGCGACTCGACGGTGATCCGCCAGGTGCTCGCCTCGTCGGCCGCCCCGCTGAGCGCGGTGACGAGCTCCTCGAGCGCCTCGACGTCCCGCGGCGCCGGCTCCTGGCGGGCCGGTGATTCCGAACGCGACAACAGCCTCACGCCAGGCCATCGTCACTCGGGAGCGCTTCTGTAGCCATTCGGTTCGCATATGGAACTTCCAGGAAAACGGACATGACCCGCCGATTCGCCTAGACCGTCGAAAACCCTGCGCGATTGGGCGGGCGGCAGCGATGTGATCGACAACGGTCGCGCCGGTGCGGGACGCGTGGGTGCCGGAACCGCTACCGTGTGCGCCATGGCAACGATCGGTGACGTGGCGAAGCAGGCGGGAGTCTCCCCGAGCACGGTCTCGTATGTCCTCAGCGGCAAGCGGACCATCTCGGAGGAGACCCGCGCGCGGGTCCTCGCCGCGATCGAGGTGCTCGGCTACCACCCGCACGCCGGGGCACGGGCGCTGGCCAGCAACCGGTCCAACGTGATCGCGCTGATCATGCCGCTCTACACCGGCCTGTACGTGCCGATCCTCATGCAGTTCGTGATCTCCGTGGTGACCGCGGCGCGCCGCTTCGACCACGACGTGCTGCTGCTCACCCAGGACGAGGGGGAGAAGGGGCTGGAGCGGGTGGCCGCGAGCTCCCTCGCCGACGGGCTCATCGTCATGGACATCGAGGAGCACGACCCCCGCCTGCCGCGGCTGCGCACCCTCGGCCGGCCGTCGGTGCTCATCGGCTTCCCGGCCGACGGGACCGGTCTGACCTGCATCGACCTCGACTTCGCGGCGGCCGGGGCGCGGTGCGTGGACCACCTTGCCGACCTCGGGCACCGGTGCGTGGCGCTGGTCGGGTCGCCGCCGGAGGTGTACGAGCGCGGCCTCGGCTTCGCCCGCCGCACCGCCGACGGGTTCCACGAGGCCCTGCGCCGCCGGGGACTCACCGGGTCGACGGTGCCGTGCGAGCCGTCCCCGGACGCCGTGCACGCCGTGGCGGAGTCGCTGCTGGCGCGCCATCCGGACCTCACGGCGGTCGTGGTGCACAACGAGCCGGCGGTACCGCTGCTGCTGGACGCCTTCGCCGCGCTCGGCCGGTCCGTCCCGCACGACGTGTCGGTGGTGGCCATCGGCCCGGACGACCTCGCCGAGCGGTCCAAGCCCCGGCTCACGTCGGTCGGCATCCCGGCGGAGGAGATCGGCCGGCGCGCGGTGGAGCTGGTCGCGGCGAAGCTCGACGGCCGCCCCGTCCCGGATGCGACGCTGGTCGAGCCGGTGCTGGTGCCGCGGGACAGCGCGGGTCCGACCCGCTGAGGGGACAACCCGCAAGAGCATGATCCGGTACCGTGTGCGACCGCCCCACGTCCGCAAGCCCACCGGAGCTGAGCCGTTACATGTCCGAACTCTCCTGCCGCATCTGTCACCGCTCGCCCGCCGCGAACGTCCGCTTCCACGGCCACCAGGGCATGCTGGTCCTGATGCGCTTCAGCCGCCTCGACGGCCCCTTCTGCCGCGACTGCGGGCTGGCCGCCTACCGCGACCTGAGCGCCGCCACGATGGTGCGCGGCTGGTGGGGCGTCTTCTCGCTGTTCGCCACCGCGGGCGTGCTCGTGCTCAACACGGCGCGCCGCGGCCGGGTGGCGGCGCTGCCGGAGCCGCAGCGGGAGCGCAACGAGCACACCCTGGACCCCGGCAAGCCGCTGCTGGACCGCACCGCCGCCTACGGGCTGCTGGTGCCCGCCCTGCTGCTCGTCTTCGTCGGCTGGTCCCTGGTCAACGGCGGGTGAGCCGAAGCCCCTGGGTCGCCGCGCGGCCGGTCAGGCCAGGTACTGGGCGACGGTGATCGACCGCTGGCGGGCCAGCAGCTCCGAGATGCCCTCGGCGGTGAGCGGCTCGGCGAGGTGGTAGCCCTGGCCGAGGGTGTAGCCGAGCTCGCGCAGCACCGCGGCCTGCTCGGCGCTCTCCACGCCCTCGGCCACCGTGTCCAGGCCGAGGGCCCGGGCCAGCTGGATCACCGCGCGGGCGACCGCCTGGCGGGCGTCGGCCGCCGCGGGCTGGCCGTCGTCGATCTCGATGCCGTCCACGAAGGACTTGTCCAGCTTCACGATGGCGGCCGGGAAGGCGCGCAGCAGGCTCAGCGAGGACTCGCCGGTGCCGAAGTCGTCGAGGGCGAGCCGGACGCCGAGCCGGTCGAGCTCGTGCAGGGTGCGCGACACCTGCTGGCCGCGCAGGACCGCCGACTCGGTCACCTCCAGCACCAGGTGCTCGCACGGCAGGCCGGTGTCGGCCAGGGCGGCGGTCACGTCGGCGACGAAGTCGGGGTCGTGCAGCTGGCGCGCGGAGACGTTCAGGCCCGCCTCAAGCAGGCTGCCGGGGCCGAACTCGGCGCGCCAGCGGGCCGCCTGGCGGCAGGTCTCGCGCAGCACGAACAGGCCCAGCGGCACGATGAGGCCGGTGCGCTCGGCGGCCGCGATGAACTCGGCCGGGCTGATCACGCCGCGGGCCGGGTGGTGCCAGCGCACGAGGGCCTCGACGCCGACGACGCGGAGGTCGGCGAGGCGCAGGATCGGCTGGTACACCACCCGGAACTCGTCGTTGTCCAGTGCCCGGCGCAGCTCCCCGCCGAGCTGCATGTGGGCCAGCACCGGCTCGCCCATGCCGTCGACGTACCGCACGAACCCGGCCTTGCCCCGCTGCTTGGCCGTGTACATGGCCACGTCGGCGTCGCGCAGCACCGAGTCGACGGTCGCCCTGATCGGCTGGTCGGGCCCGGCCGTCGCGATGCCGATGCTGGCCTGCACGAGCAGCCGGTGCGCGCTGATCGGCTGGTCCAGCGCGGCCAGCAGCCGCCGGGCGAGGCCCTCGGGGTCGGTGCCGGCCCCGGTGAGCAGCACCGCGAACTCGTCGCCGCCGACGCGCACCGGCAGGCCGTCCGCGCCGACCTCGGCCCGCAGCAGCCGGGCGACGGAGACCAGCAGCTCGTCGCCGACGCCGTGGCCGAGCAGGTCGTTGACGGTCTTGAAGTCGTCGAGGTCGACGAGCAGCACGTGGGCGGGCTCGGCCGCGGCCAGGGCGGCGGCGATCCGGTCGCGGAACAGCGCCCGGTTGGCCAGGCCGGTGAGCCCGTCGTGGCTGACCTCGTACTGCAGCCGCTCCTCCTGCACCCGCGTGCTGTGCAGCAGCCGGGCGTTCTCCCGGAACGCGAGGTACTGCCGCAGCGTCACCAGCACCGTGACGAGCACCGCGGCGAGCAGCACCACGCGGCTCGGCCAGCTCAGCGGCGCGCCGAGCGCGACGGCCACGAGCGGCACGTCGGCCGCGGCCACGGCGAGGTAGGGCAGCAGCACCCCGCTGCGGCCGCGGGCGCGGCGCAGGCCGAGGTCGGCCCGCACCTGGGCGAGGACGGCGAGGGTGGCCAGCAGCGGGGTCAGCGGCATCACGATCGCCTGGGCGGGCACGCTGCCGGCCGCGCCGAGCCGGACCGCGAGCACGGTGACGATCGCGGCGGTGACCCCGCCGGCGGCCGCCATGAGCCGGATGGCGTCGCGGTCGACGGGCCCGCCGGCGACGTAGGAGACCTTGGTGGCCGCGCCGACCGCGACGAGGAGCCCGAGCCCGGTGAGCACCATCGCCTGCGGGCTCCACGGCTCCGCGGCCCCGATCATGGGGGCCAGCCCGGCGTACCAGAGCACGACCGCGCAGCCGAGGAACCCGATGGTGCGGTCCAGCAGCATCCGCCACCACTCGACGCCCTCGGCGGCGACGACGGGCACCCGGATCATGGCCCAGATGGCGACGAGGAACCCGATCGCGGCGCAGGCGGCGGCCGGCACCGGCATGGGGTGGGTCCGGGCCTCGGTGTAGTGCACGAGGATGTCGACGGCGAACCAGGCGTACCCGAACGAGATGAGCGCGACGGCGGCGAGCATGGTGCGCCAGAACCGGCGCGCGACCGGCTGGAGGTCGCCGGTGCGCACCAGCCGGGCGACGCTCGCGGTGGCGAACACGCCACCCAGCGGGGCGAAGACGTAGGCGATCGCCTCGGTGCCGGCACCCACGGTCAGGTGGGCCACACACCACACGGTGCCGAGGGCGGCAACCACGGCGTCGGCGAGCACATAGCGCCGGGCCTCCCGCGTCACGGATGGAACGATAGCGTGCCGGTTGCGTACCGGATCTCACCCGAACGTTCCGTTTCCGGCCAGCGCATCAGCGCCGAATGGGCGGGCCTCCCGTCGATGCCTGCGCGGGGCCGCCCGCCGGCGCGGCGGCCGGCCGCGGGCGGGACCACCACTGGGCGAGGGCCACCGCGGCGAGCACGAGCAGCGCGCCGGCGAGGGCGAACCACACACTGATCTCCGTCTTCCTGTGCTGCAGGGTCACCTGGCTGGGCAGGTCGCGCAGCACGTCGCCGAGGGCCTTGGCGTTGTCGGCCTTGAAGTACTTGGCCCCGGTCATCTCCGCGACCTTGGTCAGGGTCGGCTCGTCCATGTCCTGGAACCGCCCGCGGCCGCCGAAGCCGAACCCGCCGCCGCCCGGCCCGCCGCGGAAGCTCTGGTTGCCGCTGATCTGGTTGCTGGAGCACACCATCGGCGAGGGCTGGTCGGTGCCGAAGCCGATGGTGAAGACCCGCAGACGGCGGGCGGCGGCCTGCTCGGCGGCGGTGATCGGGTCCACGCCGTCGGTGTTGCGCCCGTCGGTGAGGATGACGATCGTGTCGGGCTCGTAGTCGCCGCCGCCCGGCCCGCCGCCGGTGCCGCCGTTGTCGGGGACCTCGACGCCGGTCGGGGGCACGTCGGGGTTGATCTCGGCGATCGCGTCGATCGAGGCGAGGATGGCCAGGCCGATGGCGGTACCGCGGGAGGTCCGCAGCCCGTCGATGGCCTTGGCGAGCTTGTCCTTCTCGGTGGTCGGCGGCACCAGCAGGCCCGCGGTGCCGGAGAAGGCGACCAGGCCGATCTTCGCGCCGCCCTCGTGCTCGGCGATGAACTCCTTGGCCGCCGCCTGCGCGGCGGTCAGCCGGTTCGGGTCGACGTCGGTGGAGCACATCGAGCCGGAGACGTCGATGGCCAGCAGGATGGTCGCGGCGTCGTCGGGCACGAGCACCGACGCCTGTGGCCGGGCGGCGGCCGTGCCGGCGAAGAGGATGCCGACGGCGAGCAGGGCGAGCGGGACGCGCCGGCGCCACGAGGAGCGGCCGGGCAGCGCGGCGCGCACGAGGGCCACGCTGGACAGGGTCACGGCCACCTTGCGGCGCCGGCGGCGGCTCCACCAGCGGTAGGCCAGCAGCAGCGGGAACGCCAGCAGGATCGCGAGGGCCCACGGCCAGGTCAGCGACATCAGAGGATCCGTCCGAACCAGGTGGTCATCAGTATGCCCCCGATGGTGAGCAGCAGCACCGCGATCGCCGCGGCCGCCCCGGTCAGCTCGACCGGCTTGCGCTCGGTGGTCAGCCGCAGGTCCAGCGACTGGTACACGTCGTGCAGCGCCTGCGCGTTCTCGGCGCGGTGGTAGTTGCCGGCCGTGGTCTGCGCGATCTGGGTGAGCAGGTCCTCGTTGAGCGACGTCGCCACCTGGTAGCCCTCGACCTCGACGGTCGCGCCCTCGACGGTGCCGACGCCGACGGTCTCGATGCGCACCCCCGCCTTCGCGGCCAGGCTCGCCGCCGCGAGGGCGTCGGGGCCGCCGGTGTCCTCGCCGTCGGAGAGCACGACGATCGTGGCGTTGCCGAAGTACCCGATGTCGGGCGCCGCCTCGCCCGTGTCCTCGTTCGGCAGGCTCACCGGCTTGCCGACGACGACCGTCAGCGAGGCGAGGATCGCCTGGCCCAGCGAGGTGCCCCCGTTGACCTGCAGGCGCTTGATCGCGGCGGTGGTCGCGTCGTGGTCGTCGGAGGGCTGCTGGGTGGTGAGCGCGCCCTGGTCGAAGGCGACGATGCCGATCTTCACGGTGTCGGGCTGGGCCGCGACGAACTCGGTCGCCGCGGACTTGGCGGCCGCGAGCCGGCTGGGCTGCACGTCGTCGGCCTTCATGCTGTTGGACACGTCGAAGGCGAGGATGACGGTGCCGGCGGCGCGCGCGACGGGCAGCGTGGCGGCGGGGCGGGCGACGGCGAGCAGCAGCAGGGCCGCCGCGGTGAGGAACATGACCTGCGGCAGGTGCCGCCGCAGCGCCGACCCGGCCCGCAGCGCGGCGGGGCGGCGGCGGTGCATCCGGAAGTACACGATGAACAGCGCGACGGTCACGACCACCGCGACGGCCACGAGGACCGGGTATTCGAACGTCATCGGCGCCTGCGCTTGGTGTCGCGGACCATGGCGACCAGCGCCTGCAGCGGGTCCTCGTCGGTGCTGACCACGTGCCCGCGCACCCCCGAGCGGCGCATGGCCTCGGCCACGCCGGCCTCGCGCGCGTCGACCTCGGCCCGCAGCCGCAGCCGGAACTGCGGGTCGCCGGTGTCGACGAGGATCTGCTCGCCGGTCTCGGCGTCCTCGACGACCACGAGCCCGAGGTCGGGCAGGTCCAGCTCGATCGGGTCGACGACCCGGATCGCGATCACCTCGTGGCGGAACGTGAGCCGGGTCAGCTCCGGCTCCCAGCCCTCGCCGATGAAGTCGGAGATGACGAACACGAGGCTTCTGCGCCGCGCGGTCGACGCGGCGAGGCGCAGCATGGCGGCCAGGTCGGTCGCGCCCCGCTCGGGGCCGCGGGCGGAGGCCTTGGCGATCTCATGAGCCAACCGCAGCACGTGTACCCGTCCGGCGTGCGGCGGCAGCACGAGCTGTTTCGCGTTGTCGTACAGGATCGCGCCGACCCGGTTGCCGCCGTAGGTGAGCAGCCGGGCCAGGCTGACGGCGAGCTCGGTGAGCGTCGCGTCCTTGCCGTTCTCGGCCGTACTCACGCGCATCGAGGCCGAGAGGTCCAGCACCAGCCAGGCCGTGAGCTCGCGGTCCTCGGTGTACTGGCGCACGAACGGCTCGTCGAGGCGCGCGGTCACGTTCCAGTCGATGTGCCGGACGTCGTCCTCGGCGGTGTACTCGCGCAGGTCGGCGAAGTCGATCCCGGTGCCGCGGAAGACCGTGCGGTACGACCCCTGCAACTGCCCGTCGAGGCGGCGCAGGATCTGCCACTCCAGGCGGCGCAGCAGGCGATCCTCGGCCGTGGTCATGCGCTCAGCGGCTTCCGTTGCGCGCCGGGGTCGGGGCGGGCACGGCGACCGCGGCGAGCACCCGGGCCACGACCATGTCCGGGGTGACGTCGTCGGAGAGGGCCTCGTAGGACAGCACGAGCCGGTGGCGCAGCACGTCCGGGGCGAGCTCGTGCAGGTCCTCGGGCACCACGTAGTCGCGGCCGCGGATGAACGCCAGCGCCCGCGCGGCCAGCACCAGGTTGATCGAGGCGCGCGGGCTGGCCCCGAAGGTGACGTAGCGGGTCAGGTCGCCGAGCCCGACGTCGGCCGGGTTGCGGGTCGCGTTCGTGAGCCGCACCGAGTACTCGATCAGCGACGGGTCGACGTAGACCTCGTCGACCTGGCGCTGCATCTCGACGAGCCGGTCGGGGTCCACGACGGCCTGGGTGACGGCCTCGGGCAGGATGGCCCGCTCGACGATCACGAACTCCTCGGTCGGGCTCGGGTACCCCACCAGGACCTTCATCATGAACCGGTCGACCTGCGCCTCGGGCAGCGCGTAGGTGCCCTCGGACTCGATCGGGTTCTGGGTGGCCATGACCAGGAACGGCTTGGGGATCCGGTGGGTCTCCCGGCCGATGGTGACCTGCCGCTCCTGCATCGTCTCCAGCAGGGCGCTCTGCACCTTGGCCGGGGCCCGGTTGATCTCGTCGGCGAGCAGCAGGTTGGTGAAGACGGGGCCGAGGCTCACCTGGAACTCGCCGGAGGGCTGGTGGTACACCCGCGTCCCGACGATGTCCGCGGGCACCAAATCCGGGGTGAACTGCACCCGGTGGAACTGCCCGCCGATGGCCGCCGCGAGGGCCTTCACGGCGAGGGTCTTGGCCAGGCCGGGGACGCCCTCGACGAGGATGTGGCCGCGGCTGAGCAGGGCGACCATGAGCCGCTCGAGAAGCCCGTCCTGCCCGACGATGGTCTTGCGGACCTCGTAGAGCACCTGCTCGACGGCGGTCGCGTTCGGAACGTCCATGCTCTTCCTTACCGTCATTGTTCCGGTCCTGGTTCACCGGCCCGGTCGAGCCCGGGGCCGCGCCGATAGGCGCCGATCTTCCTTGCCGTCATTGCTCTGGTCCTGGTTCACCGGCCCGGTCGAGCCCGGGGCCGCGCCGATGGGCGCCGATCTTCCTTGCCGTCATTGCTCCGGTCCTGGTTCACCGGGCCCCGTCGAGCCCAGGGCCGCGCCGATGGGCACCGCGAAGCCGACGCCGACGAACGTGCCGGCCGAGGTGGGGTTGGCCAGCGCCACCACGATGCCGATGACCTCGCCCTTCGCGTTGACCAGCGGCCCGCCGGAGCTGCCCGGGTTCACGGCCGCGTCGAACTGGATGAGCCCCGTGAGCTTCGTGCCGTCCGGGTTGGCCGCGGCCCGGTTGAGCCCCGAGATCACGCCGGTGGTGGTGCTGCTGGTCAGGCCGAGCTGGTTGCCGATGGCCACGACGTCGTTGCCGACCGCGATCCGCCCGGAGTTGCCCAGCACGGCCGGGACGAGCACGTCGGGCAGGGTCGCCGGGGTGAGCGTCGCGATGTCGAGCTCCGCGTTCGACCCGGCGACCTGCGCGGCCGACTCGGTGCCGTCGGCGAACCGGACCTTGATCGCCGTGCCGCCCTTGACCACGTGGAACGCGGTCAGGATGGTGCCGGTCGCGTTGGCGACGACGCCGGTGCCGGTCGCGCCCCCGTCCGGCAGCGTCGTCTCGATGGTCACCACGGACGGCGCGACGGCCTGGTAGATCTGCGCCGTGGTGGGCGGTCCGGACGCGCTGGGGGAGGCCGCGGCCGAGGGCCTGGTCGCGGCGGGCGCCGCGCCCTCGCCGCCGGCCCGGAACGCGAGGATGCCGGTCGCGACGATGGCGAGCACGACAACGCCGACGCCGATGCCCAGGTCACGCCGGGTGAGCGCCACCGGTGCCCGGCTGCTCTTGCCGTCCGGCTCTGGGTGCGGATTCGGGTCCGGGTCCGGGCTGCTCGGTTTCGGTCTGGGCCATCCCGCGGGTGCGGGTTTCGCGGGCTCGGGCTGTTTGGGGCCGGGTTCCGCGATGATCGTCACCTCGGGGCCGGCCCACTGCTGCTCGGGCTTCCCGGCTGGGCGCATGGGCCAAAGATAGCCTCGGTACCTCGGAGAACGGTAAGAGTGCGCTTGGCCGTTGCGGCCTAGTGTCGTGCACATGGTTCGTGTTCCGGACGGGTTCGCGTTCGTGGTGGAGCGGGTGGGAAAGTACTCGCGGACCCTGCCGCCGGGCCGGCACTTGCTCGTGCCGGGGGTGGATCGGGTTCGGGCCCGGGTCGATCTGCGCTTTCGGCCGCTGGCGTTCCGGCCGCAGCCCGTTTCGACGTCGGACGGTTTGCGGGTGGAGGCCGCGGCCACGGTGTGGTGCCGGGTGGTCGATCCGGTGCGGGCGACCTACGAGATCTCCGACTATGTCAACGGACTCGAGCAGCTGACGGCTACCGTCTTGCGGGCCGCGTGCGCCGAGCTGACGCGGCCGGACGCCCTCGCGTCGCGCTTCGACCTGAATCGGCGGCTGGCGGGGGAGCTGTCGGGGGTCGTCGGGCGCTGGGGCGTGGAGGTCGGCAAGACGGAGATCACGGTGCTGCGGCCGTCGGATCGTTAGCGCCTTCGGTTTTGCCGCTGGGCGTTGCCACCACCTTCGTTCGCCGCCGGCGCTGCGGTCTCGCTTGTGGCCTGCGCTGCGGGCCTGCCCTGCGGTCTCGCTTGCCGCTGGCGTTGGCGTCTCGCTTGCCGCCTGCGCTGCCATCTTCGTCCGCCGCCTTCGTCCGCCGCCTTCGTCCGCCGCCTTCGTCCGCCGCCTTCGTCCGCCGCCTTCGTCCGCCGCCTTCGTCCGCCGCCTTCGTCCGCCGCCTGCGTCCGCCGCCTGCGTTGCGGTCTCGCTTGCCGCCCGTGTTGCCGCCGTCGTTGCTGTCGCCGCTCTGCGGGTTCGCTTGTCCGGGGGCGCTGCCGCCTCGACGTCGGGAGCCGAGTGTCAAAATCGGACAAGCGCCGGCGAGGCCCCCGTCCGGTGATTACTGAATTATCGGATTGCCGGTAATCAGTAATCGGTAATTCGGCGAGCGTCACAGAGCGTGCATCCGCGGCCGGGATGGTCTGACCTGGCCGCCTTCAAGCAGATTGTCCCGGCACCACGAGCGGGCCCGTGTGCGGCCGATCACTGAGCGAATCCGCGGCGGGGGAGCGCTCGCGAGGGAGGATGGACCGGTGGCGGAGCTGATGCGGGTGGATCTGGGCGAGGTCGAGTACGTCGAGGCCGTCGAGGCGATGCGAGGCTGGGTCACGGAGCGTCAGGCCGGCGCCGCCCCGGACCGGCTGTTTCTGCTCACGCACCCGCCGGTCGTCACGTACGGGCGGCACACCGCGCTCTCCGACCTCCCGCAGGACGGATCACTGCCCGTCATCGAGGTCGACCGCGGCGGGCACGCGACCTATCACGGGCCGGGTCAGCTCGTCGGCTACCTGGTCATGAACCTGCGCGACGGCGGCCCTGGCGATGTCGTGCGCTGGCTCGAGCTCGCGCTCATCGAGGCGCTCGGGGATCTCGGGTTCGCGGCGGTGCGCCGGGACACGCCGAAGGGCGCGGACAGCCTCGTCGGGGTGTGGACGCCCGAGCACCACAAGATCGTGTCGATCGGGATGCGTATCCGGGGTGGCGTCACGAGTCATGGGTTTGCCATCAATGTCGACTCGGATCTCGGGGTGTACGAGCGGTTCGTGGCCTGCCGGCTTGATGGGGTGACGATGACGTCGCTGCGGAAGATGGCCGAGGATGCCGGGGTCGCGGTGCCGGGCATGGGGTGGGTGCGGGACGCGGTTGCCCGGCGGCTCGGGGCCACCGTCGGTGCGGCTTCCGCTCCGAGCGCCGGGGCGGCGTAGCCGAGGCGCGGTCGGTGGCCGGCCTGCTCCGCTCTGAGCGCTGGGACGGTGTAGTCGAGGTGTGGCCGGTGGTGGCCCAGTCCGCTTTGAGTGCGTGGGTGGCGTGGGTGATGCGCGGTCGGTGGCACGCCTGAGCAGTCGAGCGTGTGCGGGGCGGTCGAGCGATCAGAAACGGCCACTACACGACCAACGCGGGGCGCCGCCGTCGTGGGAGTCGGAGATCAGCTGCCCGTGGGCGCGACGCTGGGCATGCCACGGGCTGAAGGCTCGGATGGCGACGCCTGGGCGAACAGCGCGGGGCGCCGCCGTCGTGGGAGTCGGAGATCGGCTATCCGTGGGCGCGACGCTGGGCATGCCACGGGCTGAAGGCTTGAACGGCGACGCCTGTGCGAAAGCGGGCGAATGCCCCGGCGGGCGAAAAATGCGGATATGTCGTGGCGCGGAGCGCCCGACATATCCAGCATCCAGCCGCACCCCGCGAAATGGAGATCTGGAAGTTTCTCGATCAGACCCCGCCGCACCAGCACCAATTCGATCGACTGTTGACAATCACCCCGAGAGTTCGTAACTTGCCAGTCGAAGCGCTTCGATACGATTTCGACAAACCCCATCGGAAGCCGCGAAGACGCACCAGTGAACGAGACCGACTGCGCACCGCAACCGCGCGCGGCGACACCCCCCGCCGCGTCACACCCTTCCAATCAGGAGCAGACGTGTTCACGCGCATCCGCAGCGCCGCTGTAGCCGCGGCGGCCATGCTCGCCATCGCCGGCTCGCTCACCGCCTGTGGTGGTGACGACGCCCAGGGCGATGGGAAGACCCTGAAACTCTGGCACTACGAGGGCGCGTCGAGCGCCATGGGCATTGCCTGGGCCGAGGCCATCAAGCTGTTCGAGGCCGCCCACCCCGGCGTCAAGGTCACGTTCGAGGAGAAGAGCTTCGAGCAGATCCGCCAGAGTGCCAGCATGATCCTCAACTCCAACGACGCGCCGGACGTCATGGAGTACAACAAGGGCAACGCCAGCGCCGGCCTGCTCTCGAAGCAGGGGCTGCTCACCGACCTTACCGCCGAGGCCGACCAGCGCGGCTGGAGCAAGACGCTCTCGCCCGGCCTCGCGACGACCGCGAAGTACGACACCCGCGGCGTGATGGGCAGCGGGAAGTGGTTCGGCGTGCCCAACTACGCCGAATACGTGATGGTCTACTACAACAAGGACCTCTTCGCGAAGTACAACATCCAGGTTCCCACGACGCTCGAGCAGCTCGAGACCGCGATGTCCACGTTCAAGGGCAACGGCGTCACGCCGATCAGCCTCGGCGGCGCCGAGTACCCGGCCCAGCAGATCCTGTACTCGCTCGCCCTGTCGAAGGCGTCCCGCTCCTGGGTCGAGGACTACCAGCTGTACAAGAACAGGGTCGACTTCCACGGTCCGGAGTGGACGTACGCGGCGAACACGTTCAGCGACTGGGTGTCGAAGGGCTTCATCGACAAGAGCTCGGCCGGCATCAAGGCCGAGGACATGGGCCAGGCGTGGGAGCAGCAGAAGTTTCCGATCATGATCTCCGGCAGCTGGTGGTACGGCCGGGTGGTCAAGGAGGCCTCGTTCCAGTGGGGCACGTTCCTGTTCCCGGGCAGCAAGCTCTACCCGGGCTCGAGCGGCAACCTGTGGGTCGTGCCGGCCAAGGCGAAGAACAAGAAGCTGGCGTACGACTTCATCGACATCACGATGAAGCCCGAGATCCAGAACCTGCTGGGCAACTCCGGCGGCATCCCCGTCGCCGCCGAGACCGACAAGATCACGGATGCCAAGAGCAAGGAGCTGATCGCCAACTACGAGACCATCGCCAAGCAGGACGGCCTCGCCTTCTACCCGGACTGGCCGGCCCCCGGCTACTACGACGTGCTCGTGGCCGGCGGGCAGAAGCTCATCAACGGCTCGGCCAAGCCGGACGCGGTGCTCGACGAGATCGCCAAGCCGTACAACGACAACTTGGCGAACGTCGGCAAGTGATGAGCCGCCGCAAGGGCTACTGGCCGTTCCTGGTTCCGGGTCTCCTGCTGTGCACGCTCGTGGTGGCGGTACCGCTGCTCATGACGGTGGGCACGAGCTTCACGCAGTGGTCCGGCGTGGGCACCCCGCGCTGGGCCGGCCTGGCCAACTACGACCGGTTGCTGCACGACGACAGGTTCTGGAAGTCCTTCGAGAACATCGCGTTCATGATCGTCGCGATGGCGGTGGTACCGACCCTGCTGGGCCTGTTCCTCGCCGCCCTGTTGTTCGACTACGTCGCGCCGCGCCTGGGTGGCCGCACCGCCCGGGCGCTGCGCTCCGGCTTCTACCTGCCCCAGGTGCTGCCGCTCGCCGTCACCGGCATCGTGTGGGGCTGGATCCTGCACCCGAACTACGGCGTGCTCAACTCCATCCTGGACAAGGCGGGCCTGGGCTCGCTGGCGCGCAACTGGCTCGGCGACGAGCACTACGCGCTGTACACCGTCATGGCCGTCATGGTCTGGGTGCAGATCGGCTACCCGGTGGTCATGTTCATGGCCGGGCTGCAACGGGTCGACCCCGAGCTGTACGAGGCCGCCTCCCTCGACGGCGCCGGCTGGTGGCAGCGCTTCACCCGCATCGCGCTGTTCCAGATCCGGCCGGAGATCGGCGTCGTGCTCATCACCACGACGATCGCCGCGCTGAAGATCTTCGCCCAGATCTTCGTGCTCACCGGCGGCGGCCCCGGCAACGCGACCCTGGTGCCCTCGTACTTCGCGTGGCAGAACTACTTCCAGAACGCCAACGTCGGCTACGCCTCGGCCATCTCCACCGTCCTCGCGGTGCTGATCGTCGGGCTGACGTTCGCGTTCATCCGGGTGCAGCGATGAGGAGGTACCTCGTGCTCGCCGCGCTGCTCGTCGTCGTCCTGCTCGTCGTGGCGCCCTTCGCGCTGATCCTGCTCAACGCGGTCAAGACGCCGCAGGACTACGCCGCCGTCGGGCCCCTCGGCCTGCCGACCCACATCTCGTTCGCGGGCATCAAGGCGTTCTGGATTCGCGCCGACTTCGGGCAGGTGCTCGTCAACAGCGCCGTCATCGCCGGCTCCGTGGCCGTGCTGGGCGTCGGCTTCTCGCTGCTCAACGCCTACGCGCTCGGCATCGGCCGGGTCCGCGGCCGCCGCTGGTTCCTGGCCGCCTTCCTGGTGGCCAACCTCGTACCGCAGGAAAGCCTCATCTACCCGCTCTACCACATCGCCACACAGATCGACTTGTACGACTCCCAGATCACGATGATCATCATCTTCACCGCGATCCAGAGCGCGTTCGGCACCTTCCTGCTCTCCTCGGTGCTCGCGGAGTTCCCGCCGGAGCTGCTGGACGCGGCCGCGATGGACGGCGCCGGCCGGCTGCGCACCCTGGTGCGCGTCGTCGCCCCGGTCAGCCGCCCGACCCTCGCGGTGCTGTTCACGTTCTTCTTCATCTGGACGTGGAACGAGCTGTTCATCCCGCTCGTCTTCCTCGTCTCCAACAGCAACCAGACCGTGCCGCTCGCGCTCGCCCTGCTGCAGGGCGAACACGACCTCGACGCGACCGCGACGAGCGCCTCCGCGCTGCTGGGCATCCTGCCCGCGGTGCTGTTCTTCCTCGTCTTCCAGCGCACCCTGACCCGGGGTGTCACGGCGGGCGCGGTCAAGTGAAAACCCAAATGGAGCCCGCATGAAGTTCACCGACGGGTACTGGCAGCTGCGCCCCGGCGTCGAGCCGCAGTACCCCGTGCACGTCCGCGACGTCGAGGTCCGCGCCGACCGGCTCACGGTCTACGCGCCGGCCAAGCGCATCGTGGAGCGCGGCGACACGCTCAACATGCCGCTGCTGACCGTGCGGTGCACGGCCCCGGCCCCGGACGTGATCGCCGTGCGCGTCACCCGGTACGCCGGCGGCGTCGACCGCGGCCCGCACTTCCGCATCGAGGCCGACCCCGCCGCCTCGCCGAAGGTGACCCGCGACGAGGAGTACGCCACGTTCACCTCCGGTGAGCTGTCCGCCCGCTTCGCCCTCGGCGACGAGTGGCGGCTGGAGTTCACGGCCGGTGGCCGGGTGCTCACCACCAGCCCGCGCAAGGCGATGGCGGCACTGTCCACCGGGGACGGTCACTTCCTGCGCGAGCAGCTCGAGCTCGGCGTCGGCGAGACCGTCTACGGCCTCGGCGAGCGCTTCGGCCCGCTGGTGAAGAACGGCCAGACCGTCGACGTGTGGAACGCCGACGGCGGCACCAGCAGCGAGCAGGCGTACAAGAACGTGCCGTTCTACGTCACCAGCGGCGGCTACGGCGTGTTCGTCAACGATCCGGGCCCGGTCTCGTTCGAGGTCGGTTCCGAGGCGGTGTCGCGGGTGCAGTTCTCGGTGCCGGGGCAGGTGCTGGAGTACTTCGTGATCTACGGCCCGACCCCGAAGGACGTGCTGCGCAAGTACACCGCGCTGACTGGCCGCCCGGCACTGCCGCCCGCGTGGTCGTTCGGGCTGTGGCTGTCCACCTCGTTCACCACGAACTACGACGAGGCCACCGTCACGTCCATTGTGGAGGGCATGGAGCAGCGCGGCCTGCCGCTGTCGGTGTTCCACTTCGACACGTTCTGGATGCGCGAGTTCCACTGGTGCGACTTCGAGTGGGACCCGGAGACGTTCCCGGACCCGGCCGGCATGCTCGCCCGGCTCAAGGCCAGAGGGCTGCGGATCTGTGTGTGGATCAATCCGTACATCGCGCAGCGCTCCGCCCTGTTCGCCGAGGGGGCCGCGAACGGGTACCTGGTCACGTACCCCGGCGGGGACGTCTGGCAGTGGGACCGCTGGCAGGCCGGCATGGGCCTGGTCGACTTCACCAACCCGGAGGCGAAGGCCTGGTACCAGGCGAAACTCCGCGGCCTGCTCGACCTCGGCGTGGACGCGTTCAAGTCGGACTTCGGCGAGCGCATCCCCACCGACGTGGTCTGGCACGACGGCTCCGACCCGGTGCGGATGCACAACTACTACACGCACCTGTACAACGAGGCCGTCTTCGACGTCCTGCGCGAGCACCGCGGCGACGGCGAGGCCGTGCTCTTCGCCCGCTCGGCGACCGCCGGCGGCCAGCAGTTCCCGGTGCACTGGGGCGGCGACTGCTCCTCCACCTTCCCGTCGATGGCGGAGAGCCTGCGCGGCGGGCTGTCACTGGCGATGTCCGGGTTCGGCTTCTGGAGCCACGACATCGGCGGCTTCGAGGGCACCCCGGATCCGGCCGTGTTCATCCGCTGGATCCCGTTCGGGCTGCTGTCCTCGCACAGCCGCCTGCACGGCAGCGGGTCCTACCGGGTGCCGTGGCTGTTCGGCGACGAGGCGGTCGCCGTGCTCGGCGAGTTCACCCGGCTCAAGGCGCGGCTCATGCCGTACCTGTTCGCGGCCGCCGTCACCGCCCACCGCGAGGGCGTGCCGATGATGCGGCCGATGGCGCTGGAGTTCCCCGACGACCCGGCCTGCTCGCACCTGGACCGGCAGTTCATGCTCGGCGGCTGCGTCCTCGTCGCCCCGGTGTTCAGCGCCGGCGGCGACACCACGTTCTACCTGCCCGCGGGCCGCTGGACGGACCTGCGCGGCGGGGAGGTGCTGACCGGGCCGGGCTGGGTCAGCCGCCGGTACGGGATCGGCGACCTGCCGGTGCTCGTCCGGCCCGGCTCGGTCATCGCACTGGGGGCGCGCGACGACCGCCCCGACTACGAGTACGCCGACGGGGTGACCCTGCGCGTCTTCGAGCTCGAGGACGGCGCGGCCACGACCGTCGAGGTCCCGACCCCGCAGGGCCGGCCCGCCGCCACGTTCACCGTGCGCCGGGCCGGGACCGTCGTCGAGGTGCGCCGCGGCGGGAGCGCGGCGCCCTGGCGGGTGCAGCTGGCCGGCGTCGACACGGTGGCGGCCGTGGACGCCGGCCGGCTGGCTCCCGCGGACACGGACACGGACACGGACACAGACACGGTGTCGGCCGGCGTCGTCATCGAGGCGGACGCCGACGTCGAGCAGGTGATCGTCCGCCTCCCATAGGCCTTCTCGCTCCGCGGGTGGAACCGGGGCCGGCGCTCACGTGTGGGGTGGCGCCGGCCCTGTTCACCAGGGCTCACTCCGGGCTCACTCCAGGTCTACCCGAGTTCACCCCAGCCATCGCCGGATGCCGTCGAACGTGCCCGGGCCGTAGTCGCTCGTCACGCCGGCCGCCAGATCCGCGATGGTCACGTCCCGCAGCGCCCCTCGCCAGGCCTCGTCGGCGGCGATCATCGCGCGATGCACGGGGCACGGGACCGCGCACGCCTCGGCCGGGGTGGCCAGGGGGCCGCGCTGGCGGATCTCGGTACAGGTGAAGGCCGGGGCGGCACCGTCGACCGCCTCGACCACGTCCAGCACCGTGATGTTCGCCGGATCCCGGGTCAGCGCGTAGCCGCCGGCGTGGCCCTGCACCGAATGGACGATCCCGGCGCGGGCCAGGCTCTGCAGCTGCTTGGCCAGGTAGCTGCCGGAGACGTCGTGCAGCTCGGCCAGGCGGGCGGCGGGCACCGGCCCGGCGGCCGCGGTCAGGACCACGCAGCAGTGCAGCGCCCACTCGACTCCACCCGACATCTTCACCCGGCCATCCTACTTGACTCGGACATGATGTATCCGGGTACAGTCGGTCTCGGACAAAACTTATCCGAGTTGGAGGATGGTCATGAAGGTTGTGGTCTTCGGCGGCACCGGGCTCATCGGCCGCAAACTGATCGCGCTGCTCACGGCGGCCGGGCACGAGGCGGTCGCGGCGTCGCCGAGCTCGGGGGTCGACACGGTCGCGGGCACGGGCCTGGACGAGGTGCTCGCGGGCGCCGCCGTCAGCGTCGACGTGACGAACTCGCCGTCGTTCGCCGACGACGACGTGCTCGCGTTCTTCCGCGCGTCGACGGCGCACATGCTGGAGGCGGCGGCGCGGGCCGGCGTCGGGCACCACGTCGCCCTGTCGATCGTCGGCGCCGACCGGGTGCCGGACGGCGGCTACCTGCGGGCGAAGGTCGCGCAGGAGGACCTGATCACGGCCGGGCCGGTGCCCTTCACCATCGTGCGCGCGACGCAGTTCTTCGAGTTCGCCGCGGGCATCGCGGCCTCGTCGACCGGGCCGGACGGCACGGCCCACCTGACGCCGGCGAAGCTGCAGCCGGTGGCGGCGGACGACGTGGCCGCGACGCTGGCCGACGTCGTGCCGGGCGAGCCGGTGAAGGGCATCGTGGAGGTGGGCGGCCCGGAGAAGATCGGCCTGGACGAGTTCGTGCGCCGGGCGGTCGGGTCGGCCCCGCAGGTCGTGACGGACGCGACCGCGCCCTACTTCGGCGCCGTCATCACCGACGACTCCCTGGTGACGGGCCCGGGCGCGCGCATCGGTGGCATCACCTACGCGTCCTGGCTCGCGGCCCGCTGACTCAGGCGTACGCCGCGCGGTCGTAGGGCAGGCCCAGCTCGCGGAAGACCAGGCCGGCCGAGCCGTTGCGGGGGTCCCACAGGTCCTCGTTGGCGGCCAGGGCGCGCAGGTACTCGGCGCGCTGCGGCTCGGGCAGGACCTTGAGCAGCAGGCCCCAGTCGCTGCGCGCGGTGTGGATGGACGCGACCGGGGCCAGCGCGAGGGCGGCCGGGAGCAGGCGCGCCGGGTCCGCGACCCGCTCCACCGCGGCGACGATCAGCGGGAACCGCACGCGCATCGGGAACTGCGGCGGCCTCGACGTGAACCAGGAGTCGGTCGCGGCCGGGTCCAGTAGCGCCGTGAGGATCTCCTCCGTCGCGGCCTCGTCGCCTGGAAGGGCCAGGGCGGCACAGGCGCGTACACCCGGATGCGGATCGGACAGGAACGCCCTCGGCGCCAGGCCCAGCTCGCCCATGGCCAGCACCAGGGCGGCGCGCTCGTCCGGGCCGGCCGCGGCGGCGTGGGTGGCGAGCAGCTCCTCCAGCCCGGGGGCCGGCGGCAGCACCGCGGCGCAGGCACCGATGGCGTGACCGGCAGCAGCGCGTACACCCGGATCCGGATCGGACAGGGCGGCCTGGGCGGCGGCCAGGATCGCGGGGACGGCCTCGCGGCAGCCGGCGATCGCGCGGGCGTAGACGGCGTTGCCGAGGAGCTCGTCGCCGTAGATCGCCTCGTCGTCGTCCTCCTCGATGGCCGCGTTGACGGCCGCCTCGACGTCCTCCCACGCGGCGAACTCGGTCAGGTCGAGGGTCGGCTGGGCGGCCTCGGCCACCGCGGCCAGGAAGTTCAGCAGGTTCGCGCGCAGCGCGGGGTCGGGCACGTCGGGGAGGAGCTCGGCGACGGTGGCGGCGGCCGGCGGGGTCGCGATCCACGGGGTGCCCTGGTGGATGATGGCGCCCCACAGGTGCTGCGCCGCCGCGCCGCGCGCCGCCTCGTCGTCGCCGGTGAGGGCGGCCAGGTGACCCGGCGTGTCCTCGGCCCGGCCGTACGCGTGCAGCAGCATCCCGTAGTCCGTCACGCCGAGAACGGTACCTCCGGGGCGCCGCATCCAGTTCGAGTGCTGACTTTCAGCTACGCTCATCGATATGAAGCGGGTGCTGCTCGTGCTGGCGCTGGTGGCCGGAATCATGCCGCTCGTCAGCTTCCGAACGACCGCGACCGCCGCGGAACCGCAGTGGACGCCGCCGCTGAGCACGCGGGGGCGGTACATCGTGGACGCCGACGGCCGCCGGTTCAAGCTCAAGGCCGGCAACTGGCACGGCGCGAGCGGCACCTGGAACGGCTCCGGCGATCCCGAGGCCGACGCGAACCACCACGCGGGGGAGAACTCGGGCCGGGTCCCGCTCGGGCTGGACCGGGTGGCGCTGGACACGATCGTGGCGCAGTTCGTGGCGACCGGGATCAACAGCGTCCGGCTGCCCTTCTCCAACGAGATGGTGCACGACACCCGGCCGGTCACCGACGCGGCCGTGGCCGCCAACCCGGCCCTGCGGGGGCTCACGCCGCTGCAGGTGTACGACGCCGCCGTGGCCGCGCTCACCGGGGCCGGGCTCGCGGTGATCCTCAACAACCACACCAACACCACCCGCTGGTGCTGTGGCGTGGACGGCAACGAGCGGTGGAACGCGAGCCAGTCCGACGACACCTGGCAGTCCGACTGGCTGTTCATGGTCCGCCGGTACCGCACCAATCCGCGCGTCGTCGGCGCCGACCTGTACAACGAGGTCCGCCGCAACGTGTGGGACGACCCGAACTGGGGCCTCGGCGACGACCACGACTGGTTCGCCGCCGCCCAGCGGCTCGGCGACCGGATCCTGGCCGAGGCCGACCCGGACATGCTGATCATCATCGAGGGGATCAACTGGACCGGCATCCCCGTCGACGGGTTCGCGCACGGCCGCCCGACCCTGGAGCCGGTCCGCACCCTCTCGCCGGCGCTCGTGCGCTCCGGCAAGCTCGTGCTGGCCGCGCACTTCTACGACTACACCGGCCCGCACCACAGCGGCGCCACCGGCGTCGGCGAGACCAGCGACCCCCGCTACCGCGACCTGAGCCGCGACGAGCTGTTCGCGACCCTGCAGCAGGAGGCCTTCTACGTCGCCGACGAGGCCGCCCGCCACTACACCGCGCCGCTGTGGGTGAGCGAGTTCGGCATCGGCCGCTTCGGCAGCGACGCGAAGAGCCGGGCCTGGTTCGCCAACTTCGTCGACTATCTCATCGCGCACGACACGGACTTCGCGTACTGGCCCCTCGTCGGCTGGCAGGACAACGGCACCGGCAACGGGTGGGCGCTGCTGAGCTGGGACCGCTCCGGCCACCTGCTCGGCATCGACGACGGCGGGGACTGGCGGGCCGCGGACTGGCACCGGCTCGTCGCCGCGCCGGGCCGGACCGGCGTCGTCGAGCCCGCCGCGCACTGGTCGATGCTCAGCCCCGACCACGGCGACTTCGTGCAGTCGCTGCGGATGCGGGCGCTGCCCGACTGGGACCCGGGCGCGCGCAAGGCCGCCTGCCCCGACGGGCAGCGGCTGGCCGGGCTCGCCCGCGACGGCAACCGGGGCCTGTGCACCGACGCCGGACGGGCGCCCGCGTGGCCGTCCTCGACCGCGGCGCAGGTGGTCACGAGCGAGCGCTACGTCACCACGGACTGGGCGGGCGGCTACACGAAGTTCCAGTGTCCGGACGGGTCGTTCCTCATCGGGTACGCCGTGCGCGGCGCGACGGTCTCCAGCGCCCTGTGCGCCCCGTCGGGGGCCGCGATGCCGTCCGGCGGCCGGACGGTGTGGTTCGACCGCGGCGACAACCGGCCCGCCGATGCGCACGGCGGGGACTTCGCGAGCGGACACTACAAGGGGCAGTGCGGCGACGCGGAGTACGCGGCGGGCATCGCCTTCACCCGGCGGATCGGCTCCAACGGCGCCCCGGCCGCGCTGTTCTGCCGCGGCCTGTAGACCTGCCGCGGGCTTTAGGACTTAGCGGCGGCGGGCGCCGGCCATCGTGACGCCGCCCGAGATCGCCAGCACCAGGCCGATGCACAGCGCTCCGCCCGCGACCGCCAGGTTCGCGTAGCCGAGGTCCGCGAGCGGGGCGCTCACGTCGTAGAAGCCCTGGGTGAAGTAGTACACGACGGTGTACACGACACCCCCGGCGAGCAGCAGCAGACCCAGGACAAGCATCGATCGGCCGGCATTCATGCGCCGATGCTACTGAGCCGCCGCCACCCGCACCGACGCCGCGGCGTCCTTCGCCACCGTGGCCCAGTCCGCGCCGAGGGCCGCCCCCGCCGCCGCGTCTGGGCTCACGCCCTTGCGCACGACCTGCGTGAAGAACGCGAACAGCTTCGCCTCGCCGAAGTGCTGGGCCAGGTACGTCACCGCGAGCAGCGCGATGCCGTAACGGGCCACGGTGTCCTCCAGCGACGTGCCGTCCGCGGGCGCCCCGAGCGCGACGGCGCCGTCCCACCGGCCGGCCTTCACGTACGCCCGCACAGCCCGCAGATCCTTGCGCAGCGCGGCCCCGTCGGCGTTCGCGACGTACTCGGCGATGCCCTCCACCAGCCACCACGAGCCGGGAGCGGGCCGGTTGCCGTCGAGCGTCACCACGTGCGCGAACTCGTGGGTCATCAGCTGCGTGTTCCACGCGTCGGACAGGATCTGGCGGTGGTCGACGACGACGTCGGCGGTGCCCGGCTGCAACGGGATCGCATAGGCGGCCGCATTCTCCGTTTCGCCGTCGTACCACGTCGTCCACTCCTCGTCCCCGGCGACGAACACGTGGTACCGCCGCGGCGCCCCGCCGAACGACCGCGCGACCCGATCGTCGGTAGGCGCGGCGGCCTCGGCGGCGCGCAGCAGCGTGCCGAGCGCGTCCGGGTCGACGGACTCGGCCCCGGCGACGGTCACCCGCTCGCCCCGGCGGACCGTGAGCCTCGTGGTGTCCCAGGGCCGGTCGGTCTGCTCCCAGCCCGCGAGCCGTACCCGCCCGTGCGCGACCGTCCACTCCGTGTCGAGCAGCAGCGGCAGCGGGGTGCAGTCCGGGGTGTCGAAGCAGTAGCCGACCGAGACCGGCAGCCGCCACACGCCGTTGAGCAGGCCGGGCACCCCGTTCGTGGTCAGGTCCCAGCGCCGCACGCCGAGCGCGGTCAGCGAGTCGAACCGCCGCCCGGCCCGTTCCCGCAGCTCCGCCGCGGCTACGGGGAACGCGGCGAGGTACCCGTCGCGGTCGCCCCTGACCATCGCCTCCGACTGCCCCTGCAGGACGGCCCGGATCGCGTACAGGGGGTTCTCGCCCGCCCCCACGACGGGCCCGGTGCGCTCGAACGCGGCCGCGGCGTACGCGGCCGGCGCCGAGCCCAGGCTGATCAGCTGGGCACCGAGGACGGCCGCGGCCGCCACCACGGCGGCCGCCAGCGCCACCAGGATGCCGGTGCGACTTCTCGTCATGCCGGGAACGTATGGGCTTCCCACCGCGGCGCCGGCCCCGTCCCGACGCCCTGGCACTATTCCGGGAAGAAACCCGGTGCGGAGCCCTCGCCCCGGTGCCTAGACTTGGCATCGATCGCGGTGCGCAGCCGGCGGATACTTCTGGTGAAATCTGGGTTCAATTCCCTCACCGCCGGCGCCCGGACCTCGCGATCACCGACGCTGCCGACCCCACCGGCACCCGCACCGCCGCCGGCGGCCCCACCAGCACCGCCGCCGCCGGCCGGACCGGCACCGGCGCCGCCGACCCGCCCGCCGCCGCTGGTTCGACTGACGCCGTCGGTTCGAATGACGCCGCCGGCCCGCTTAGCACCGGCGCCGCCAGCCCGACCGGCACCCCGTCCGTCTGCGCGCACGCCGGGTTCGCCGTCGAGCGGCACATCGTCGGGCTCCGCCGGAAAGTCGACGGTGATCCGCAGACCGCCCTGCGGCCCCGGCCGCGCGTCGAGCGGCGCCCGGTGCGCGTGCGCGATGGCGGCGACGATGGCCAGCCCGAGGCCGTGCCCGTCGGTCTGGTCGGTGCGGTCGGTGCCGAGCCGCTGGAACGGCTCGAACAGCCGGCCGAGCTCGGCCGGCGGGACCGCGGGCCCGGTGTTGGCGACCACGAGGCGGCCCGGGGCGATCGTGACCACCTCGGCGGTGCCGCCGGGCGCGTTGTGCCGCACGGCGTTGCCGACCAGGTTCGCCACCAGGCTCGCGACCAGGCGCGGATCGCCGCTCACCTCGGCCGGGTCGAGCGCGGTGCGCACGCCGACGCCCCGGGCCTCGGCCTCGGCCGTGCTGTCGAGGACCGCCTGGCGGGCCACGGCGGCGAGGTCGAAGCGCTCCCAGCGCTCGACCGGCCGGTAGCCGGAGGCCAGGGTCAGCAGCGCGTCGATGAGGTGCTCCTGCTGGCGGCCGAGGTCCAGCAGCTCGTGGCAGGTCGCCCGCAGCGTCTCCGCGCTCGCGTCCGGGTCGGTGACGGTGAGCTGGAGCAGGGTCCGCTGCACGGTCAGCGGGGTGCGCAGCTCGTGGGAGGCGTTGGCGACGAACTGCCGCTGCGCGGTGAGCGCCGCGTGCAGCCGGTGCAGTAAGCCGTCGAGGGTGTCGGCGAGGTCGGCGAACTCCCGATAGCCGGCCGGGACCCGCGGCCGGTCGGTCAGGTTGTCGGCGGACAGGCGGCGGGCCGTGTCGGTGATGACGCGCAGGGGCCGCAGCGCCCGCCCGGCGACCATCCAGCCGAGCACGAAGGACGCCGCGGCGATGACGACGAGCGCGACGGCGTCGTACCGCAGCACCTGACCGAGGTTGCTCACCGCCCGGGCGTCGCCGGGCCGCCCGGCCGGGCTCGTGTGCCCCGCGACGAGCAGCGGGATGTCGACGAAGATCAGCAGCAGGACGCCGCCGGCGAAGGCGATCGCGCCGTGCGCCAACGCCAGCCGGGTCCGCAGCCGGCGCCGCGGCCTCACGGCTCGCCGATGCGGTAGCCGCCCTCGCGGACGGTGTGGATGGCCGGCGGCGGGCCGAGCTTGCCCCGCAGCCGGCCGACGGTGGTCTTCACCGTGGTCGTGAACGGGTCGGCGGCCTCGTCCCACACCCGGTCGAGGAGCTCCTCGGCGGAGACCACGCGGCCGGCCGCGGCGAGCAGGTATTCCAGCACCGCGAACTCCTTCGGGCTCAGCTCCAGCCGCCGCCCCGCCCGCGAGGCGACCCGGCGGTTCGGGTCCACGGTCAGGTCGCCGTTGTCCAGCACCGGCGGCAGCGCCGGGGCACTGCGGCGGCCCAGCGCCCGGATGCGGGCCACGAGCTCGGCGAAGTCGAACGGCTTCGCCAGGTAGTCGTCGGCGCCGAGGCCGAGCCCCTCGACCCGGTCGCGGACGGTCCCGGCCGCGGTGAGCATGAGCACCCGGGCGCCCGACCCGCCGGCCACGATCCGCCGGCACACCTCGTCGCCGTGCACGCCGGGCAGGTCGCGGTCGAGCACCACGACGTCGTAGCGGGTCGCGGCCAGCCGCGTCAGCGCCGCGGGCCCGTCGACGGCGGCGTCGACCGCCATCGCCTCGCGCCGCAGCCCGCCGGCGATCAGCGTGTTGAGCGCCCGATGATCCTCCACGACCAGCACCTTCATGCCACCACCATGCCAGGCGGGAGGTGACAGCACGGTCACAGACTTTGGCACCGGGCTGTGACCGCTCGCGGCGTAGAACTTCGGACCATGAGTGATGCCACGATCGCGGTGGCCGGGCTGCACAAGCGGTACGGCTCCACCCTCGCGCTGGACGGGATGACGTTCACCGCCGGGCCCGGGCGGGTGACCGGGTTCGTCGGGCCCAACGGCGCCGGCAAGTCCACCACCATGCGGATCGTCCTGGGGCTGCACGCCGCCGAGGCGGGAGAGGCGCTGGTCGGCGGCCGCCCCTACACATCGCTGCGCCGGCCCCTGCGCCACCTCGGCACCCTCCTGGACGCGTCCGCGCTGCACCCCGCCCGGACCGGCCGGCACCACCTGCTCTGGCTCGCACAGTCGCAGGGGCTGGGCCGCCGGCGCGTCGACGAGGTGGTGGAGCTGGTCGGGCTCGGCCCGGCGAGCCGGCGTCCCGCGGGCGGCTACTCGCTCGGCATGCGCCAGCGCCTCGGCCTGGCCGCCGCGATGCTGGCCGACCCACCGGCGGTCATGCTCGACGAGCCGTTCAACGGCATGGATCCCGAGGGCATCGTGTGGCTGCGCGGCTTCCTGCGCGCCCTCGCCGCGCAGGGCCGGGCGGTGCTCGTGTCCAGCCACCTGATGCGGGAGCTGCAGGGGATGGCCGACCACGTGGTGGTGGCCGGCCGCGGGCGGGTGATCGCCGACGGCGGCGTCGCCGAGCTGACCGCGGCCGCGTCCGGCGATCGCGTGCTCGTGCGGACCGCGGCGCCCGAGGCTGCCGCCGCGGCCCTGTCGGCCACTGGCGCGCAGGTGACGGCCGCGGACGGCGCGCTGACCGTGCGGGGGCTCGCGGCCGAGCGGGTCGCGGCCGTGCTCACCGCCGGCGGGCTGGCCTTCTCCGAGCTGACGCCGCACCGGGCCACGCTCGAGGAGGCGTATTTCGAGCTGACCCGCGCGTTCGTCGACTACCGGGCGGGAGAGCCGTCGTGAGCCGGTTGTCGGCCGAGTGGACGAAGTTCCGCACGGTGCCCGGCTGGCTGCGCGGCACCGTGATCGCGGCGCTGATGATCCTCGTGTTCCCGGCGACCGGGCTGGGCGGCGGGCCGCCCGAGCACGCGTCGCCGATCCCGATCGGGCCGGACGGCGGGCCGGTCAGCGCCGCCTACTACTTCGTGCACCGCACCCTGACCGGCGACGGGCAGATCACCGTGCCGGTCGGCTTCGACGGGCCGGCCGCGCCGTGGGCCAAGGCGGGGCTGATCGTGAGCGCGGGACCGGAGCCGGGCGCGCGGTACGCCGCGGTGATGGCCACGGGCGGGCACGGCGTGCGGATGCAGTACGACTATGTCCACGACCGCGCCGTGGGCCCGGCGGGGCTGCGCTGGCTGCGGCTCACCCGCGCGGGCGATACGGTCACCGGCGAGGCCTCGGCCGACGGGACGCGCTGGACGCCGGCCGGGTCCGTCCGGCTGCCCGGGCTGCCGGCGACCGTCCGGGCCGGGCTGTTCGTCGCCTGCCCGCCGAAGGTCGACGGCCTCGGCACCGCCGTCGACGCGGCCACCGCGACCTTCGGCCCGCCCGGGCTCACCGGCGGCTGGGCCGCGGGCGACTGGACCGGCGAGCAGGTCGGCGCCGGCACCGCGACCATGGGCGGCTACCCGCGCGGCGTCACCGGCGGGTACACGCCGGCCGGCGACGGGTTCACCGTGACCGGAGCCGGCGATCTCGCCCCCGCCACGCGCAACGACATCGCCGTGGCGGCGTCCGCCGCAGATCTGCTCTTCGGAACGTTTCCGGCCCTGATCGTCCTCGTCGTCGTGGGCACGCTGATGATCACGACGGAGTACCGGTACGGCATCATCCGCACCAGCCTGAGCGCCGACCCGCGCCGGATTCGCGGGCTCGCGGCCAAGGCGGCCGTCCTCGCCGCGGTCACGTTCACCACCAGCCTGGCCGCCGCCGCGGTCGCGCTGCCGCTGTGGCTGCGGCTGGTGCGCGGGCTCGGCATCTACGTGTTCCCGGCGGCGCCCGGCACGCTGGCGCGGGCCGCGGCCGGCACCGCCGCGGTGCTCGCGATCACCGCCGTGCTCGCGCTGGCCGTCGGCACCATCCTGCGCCGCAGCGCCACCGCGGTGACCACCGTCGTCGCCGCCACGGTGCTGCCGCACCTGCTGGCCCGGACCCCGTTCCTGCCGGCGCCGCTGGCCGGGTGGCTGACGACGTACACGCCGGCCGCGGCCCTGGCCGTGCAGCAGACCCTCACCCGCTACCCCCAGGTCGACAGCGTCTACACCCCGGCCGCCGGCTACTACCCGCTGTCACCCGGGGCCGGCCTGGCCGTGCTGGCCGCCTACACGGTGCTCGCCCTCGCCGTGGCCGCGGTCCTGCTGCGCCGGAGGGACGCGTGAGCGCCGTGCGCGCGGAGTGGACGAAGCTGCGCACCACGCCCGGCCCGGCGTGGCTGCTGCCGGCCGCCGCGTTCGTCACCGCCGCGCTGGGCGCTGCCGTGTCCGCCGTCGCGCCCGGCCCGGGGACCGACCCGGCCCGGCTCGCCCTCAGCGGCGTCTACCTCGGCCAGGCCCCGGTCGCGGTGCTGGCCGTGCTCGCGGTCAGCGGCGAGTTCAGCACGGCCCTGATCCGCACGACGCTGACCGCGATCCCGAACCGCGCCGCGGTCCTGTCGGCGAAGGCTTCGGTACTGGCCGTGGCCGTGTTCGCCGCGGCCGGCGTGGCCGTGCTCGCCTCGCTCCTCATCGCGCGCGTCCCGCTCACCGAGGGCCCGGTGCTCCGCGCCGGCGTGGGCACCGTAGCCTACCTGGTGCTGGTCGCGCTGCTCAGCCTCGGGGCGGCCGCGGCCGTGCGCGACTCCGGGGGCGCGATCGGGGTCGTGCTGGGGCTGCTGTACCTGCCGCCGCTGCTCACGCAGATGGTGCCCGACCCGCACCTGCAGCGCCTGCTGGAGCGCGGTTCCCCGATGAGCGCGGGCCTGGCCGTCCAGGCCACGACGAACCTCGACCGGCTGCCGATCGGCCCCTGGGCCGGCCTGGGCGTGCTCGCCGCCTGGTCGGCCGCGTCACTGCTGGTCGGCGGGATCCTGCTGCGGGCTCGTGATGTCTGAGCACTGCGGGCGCCACTGTCGCCCGGTGACGGATCATGGTCACATGTGCCGCTGCTGCGGCGAGCGGCACGAGGGCCTGTCGTTGTCGTACGGCTCGGACGCCCCGGCACCCTGGCACGACGGCCGGGCCGGCGACGAGCGCAGCATGCTGGACAAGGACATGGGCATCATCGAGGCCGAGCACTTCTTCGTCCACGGCCGCCTGGTCATTCCCGTGCACGACGCGGAGCACGACTTCGTCTGGACCGTGTGGGTCTCGCTGAGCAGGCCCAACTTCGCGCGCTCACTGGACCTGTGGACGACACCCGGCCGCGAGCAGGAGCCGCCGTACTTCGGCTGGCTGTGCACCGAACTACCCGTGTACCCGACGTCCACACGCAGCCCGTCGGCTCCCGGCCGCTCGTCGAGCTGGAGGCCACGGGCCATCCCCTCGCGGTGGAGCGGCGCACCGGCATCACCGTCGATCGGGTCCAGCAGTTCGCCGAGCTGCTGCTCCACCCGCAGGCCCGACCGTGTGCCACCCCGGCGACAGTCAGCCGGCGATGACAGGAGTGGTGGCGAGCCGTCAGCGGCGCGAGCGCGCGCCGCTGTCGCGGTTTTCAGTGCGTCGCCGTCGTCGGTGGAGGCGGGTCGGCCTCGTCGAGCGCTTCGATCGCTTCGGCCCAGAAACGTTCCGTCGCCGCGCGTGTCTCCGGGGCGAGGTTACGGTGGACGATCCACTTGGCGTCGCCGATGCCCATGCCGGTCGCCAGAGCGATGGCGCGGATCGCCGCGATCGGCGAACTGGTGTGCCGGAGCAACTCCGCGGCGACCTGATCCGGGTCGGCGCCGGAAGCGAACATCGGCCGAGCCAAGTCCGCCAGGAGGCGGCTTCGTGCAAGGAACTCGTCCAGCTCGGTCACGAAGGAAGCGTATCGCCGGCAGGGAACACGGCGTCGCCATCGCCGCCACGAACACATCCCGCCGCGGGTCACCGGGCGGCCACGCCATAGTCCTCGCGACGGGAAGACCCACACCACGTCGTGCGCCGTACTTGGCCTTCGACACCGCCGACTTCTGGCGCAATGGTTCGGCCAGCAGGTCGAACTCCAGAAAGTCCACGGGGCAGCACAGGTCGCGAGAGCGTTTCCGATCCAGTGCCAACCCCGGACGCCGCAAGTCTCGTGTACCGGGGTGAGACGACGTTTTGAGGGGTGCTGGTGGACGATGAGGCAGGGTTCCGGGAGTTCGTGTCGGCACGGCTGGGGCGGCTGTCGCGGATCGCGTACTTGTTGACGGGCGACCATCACGCGGCCGAGGACCTGGTGCAGGTCACGCTCGTCAAGGTGGCCCGGCACTGGCGCCGGGTGAGTCAGGCGGGTGCGCCGGACGCCTACGTGCGGCGGGCGCTGTACCACGAGCACGTCTCGTCGTGGCGGGGCCGGCGCGTGCTGGAGATGCCCACGACGGACCCGCCCGAGCGGGCGACCGGGCGGGACGAGTCGGCCGAGGCGGTACGCCGGATCGTGTTGCGCACCGCGCTGGCGAAGCTGGCTCCGGGGCAACGGGCGGTGATCGTCCTGCGGTACTTCGAGGACCTGTCCGAGGCCGACACCGCCGACGCGCTCGGCTGCTCGGTCGGTTCGGTCAAGAGCCAGACCCACCACGCGCTGGCCCGGTTGCGGGTCATCGCGCCCGAACTCGCTGAACTCATTGAGGATTCGGAGGTACTGGCGTGACCGGGCTGAGGGACCTGCTGGTCGAGGAGGCGGGCGACGCGCGCACCTATGACGTGACCGACCGTGCCCTGCGGGTGGTCAGGCGCCGGCGGATGATGGCGCGTCTGGTGCCGGCCGCGGCGGCGCTGCTCGTGGTCGCCGGACTGATCGGGGTCGGAGTGCCGTTCGGCGGCAAGGACGATCAGGGCCCGATGTCGACTGTTGCGGGGCTGCCGGGGCGCCTGGTCCCGCAGGCGTCTCCGCCGATGCTGCCCGAGGATCGTGGCGTCGGGCCGGCCGCGCTGGCGTACCTGGGCGACGATGGCGACGAGAACCGCTGGGTCCTGGTGACCGCGGACGGCAGCCAGTACCGAATCAATGGGTTGAGCGTTGACGGGATTTCGCCGGACGGGCGGTGGCTGCTGGTGCAGCGCCCCGACGGGTCGAGGGTCCTGCGCGATCTGACCGGCACCGCGCGGCACGAGTTCGCCGGCGGGGACACGAGGTCCGGCGCGAGCTGGTCGCCGGACAGCCGGCGGCTGGTGGTGCAGATCGCCGACGGGTCCGCGGCGACGAACTCCGTCGTCACGTACATGGTCGACCTCGGTACCGGGGCACGCACGACGGTACCGCTGGATCCTGGGCTTTCCGGCCGGGTGTGTGCGGTGCGCGACTCGGGTGTGCTGGTGCTGTGCCCGTCGCCCGAGTCCTCCTTTTCCGGGCTGCGCCTGGCCGACGGCACGACCGGGCGGGTCATTCGCGACATTCCCGCCGCCGATCTGGGGCTGCGCCCTACAGAGGCGGTTCTGGCCGAACTCGGGACGCCGGTGCTGGGCCCGGACGACCATACGCTGTTCATCGGCACCCACGACACGGCCGCAGGGGAGCGGAACCGGTTCCTCGTGGGGTTCGACATCGACAGCGGAACACTGACCGGGCGGTACCCGCTGCCCGACCGAATCCCCGCGGCCCAGCGCTCCGCCGCGAACGGGGGTGTCGAGTACGGACAGCCGGACGAGCGCTACCTGCTCGGCATCCACGCCGACGGGCCGCTGCTGCTCCACATCGCGCCGAGCCGCAGCGACCCGTTCACCGCCGGGTCCGTGTCCGTCGAGCTGATCGCCCGCGACACCGGCGCGCTGCGCACCGTCACGCTGGTGTCGAGGCCGATAACGCTGATCCGGTACCCCGGCTGAGTGGGCCACGCCGGCCGGGACCCCGATCATCGTCCCGGCCGGCGGGGTGCTGCGGCGCGCGAGCTGGACCTCCCGTCAGGGCCGCGGCTCACACCAGGCCCAGCATCCACTCCACACCGTGGCGGGCGGCGGCGACGCCGGGCTCGCGGGACTGTGCGGTGAAGACGAGCACGCGGCCGTCCTTGCGCGGGTACAGGTACACGCCCTGCCACCACGGTTCGCCCTCGTGCTCGTACGCCAGCTCGAGGACCCGCACGCCCCGGCCCATCGTGCGGCGGGCGACGACCGCCTGGCCCTCGGCGATCATCACGTCCGGGTCGGCGATGTGCGCCGGGCCCTGCACGGAGATGGACGCGTCGTGCTCTCCGGCGAGGCAGTACGGGTCCATGGTCGACTCGACGCTGAAGCCGTCCGGCCAGACCGCGTTGAAGCCGGTCGTCTCGATCACCCATCCGCCTTGACCTTCTCACTGTGTCAAGGCCTTGACTGGTTCGCATGAACTCGGCATCCGGCTACGAATACGACACGCGGCTCGCGGACGCGCTCGGCGCGTCCAAGGCGTCCACGCGGCTCAAGGCGGCGCTCGCGATCGGGACGCGGCCCGGCGACGGGTACGCCGACGCGCTCGTGGCGCGGTGTGCGGTCGAGCCGGACTTCTTCGTGCGCGACATGCTCACGTGGGCGCTCACCCGCCTGCCGCGCGAGGTCACCGTGCCGCGCCTGCTCGCGGAGCTCAAGTCCGAGCGGGCGCAGGCGCGCAGCCAGGCGCTGCACACGCTGTCGAAGATCGGGGACGCCGGGGCCTGGCCCGCGGTCACGGTCGCGTTGCTGCGCGACGGGGACGACGAGGTCGCCCGGGCGGCATGGCGGGCGGCGGTCGTGCTCGTGCCCGACGGTGAGCGGGCGGCGCTCGCCGCGGAACTGGGTACGCAGCTCGGGCGGGGCGACCGGGAGGTACAACTGAGCCTGAGCCGGGTCCTCGCCGGGCTCGGGGAGGTCGTCGAGCCGGTGCTGCGGGCGGCCGCGGCGCACCCCGACGCCGGGGTGCGGGCGCACGCGGCCGCGACCGAGCGGCTGCTGCTCGATCCCGACGCGGCGTTCGCGCCGGACGTGGACGCGGCGAGGCGGGTGGACGCGCTCGGGCGGGAACGGGAGGAGCAGTTGCGTGCTGATCGGTGAGGTGGCGCGCCGGTCCGGGGTGAGTGCGCGGATGCTGCGGCACTACGACTCCCTCGGGCTGGTGCGCCCGACCGGGCGGACGGTGGGCGGATACCGGGAGTACACCCAGCAGGACGTCCGGCGGATCTTCTACGTGGAGGGCCTGCGGTCGCTCGGGTTGTCGCTGCGGGAGATCGCGCGCACGCTCGAGGACCCCGGGTTCACGCCGTCCGCGCTGGTCCGCGACCTCATTCGGCGGACCGGGGAGCGCCTTGAGCGGGAGCGGGAGCTGCTCGACCGGCTCCGGACGGTCGACGCGGCCGGGCCCGCCGCCTGGCCAGACGTCGCCCGGGTCGTGGAGCTGCTGCACGGGCTGGCCTCGCCGAGCGCGGCGCGCCGGCAGCAGGCCGCCCTCGCGCCGGCCGAGGCCGCGCCCGTCCCGGCCGACGTGCTCGCCCGTGCGGTGCTCACCGAGTCGGACCCGAACGTGGCCGGGGCGCTGCGGTGGGCCCTGGCGCGGGCCGGGGGCGAGGGGGTCGCGGGGCTGGCCGCGGGGCTGCGCTCCGGCGACGCGGAGGTCCGGCGGCGGGCGGTGCTGGCGCTCGCGGAGCTGCCCGGGGAGGAGGCGACCGAGCTGCTGGCGGGGGCGCTGGAGGACGAGGACGCCGCGATCCGGCGGCAGGCCGCGCTCGCGCTGGGCGCGCGAGGGGTGACCGCGGCCGTACCGACGCTCGTCGGGATGGTCGTCGAGGGGCCGAACGACGTCGAGGCGGCCGAGCTGCTCGGGGCGCTGGCCCGGGAGGGGGAGTGGGGCGGGCGGATCCTCGGCGCGCTCGTCGCCGAGCTCGACGCGCCCGGGGCCGGCCCGGCCGAGCGGATTCGGCTGACGCAGGCGCTGGCCGAGCTGCCCGGAACGGTGGCGCTGGACACCCTGCGGCGCCTGGCCGGCGACGACGACCGGCCCGTGGCCCTCGTCGCCGGGGCCCTCGCGCAGATGATCGCGGCCGGGGACGGTTGACGCCCGGGGGCTACAGCAGCCGCAGGCGCTCGGCGTGGGCAGTGCCCGGCTCGGCGGTGAACACCAGCATGACCGGGCCGGGGTTGCCCGGCAGCGGGTACGTGTCCCAGTCGAGCACGACGTCGCCGACCTCGGGGATCCGGAACGTCTTGGTGCCGCTGACCGATTCGCGTACGTCGTGGCGCCCCCACAACCGCCGGAACTCGGCGCTGCGGATGCTCAGCTCGCCGACGATCGCGGTGGCCCGCGGGTGCGTGGGGTCGGTGGCGACCGCGGCGCGCATCATGCCGATGTAGTCCAGGGCCTGCTGCTCCCAGTCGGGGCAGCTGCGCCGGCTCGTGAGCGTGTCGTCGAACATGAGCAGCAGCATGTTGAGCCGGTCCGGCGGGTAGTCGTCCGGGTCGCCGAGCAGCGCCACCGCCTTCGGGTTCCAGTCCAGCAGGTCCAGGTGGCGGCCGAGCACGACCGCCGGGGTGTCCATCACGCGCAGCAGCCGCCGGGTGCTGTCCGGCACCCGCTCCGGCACGCGCTCGACCCGGGCCGGCATCGGCCGGCGCGCGGCCTGGGCGAGGGTGAACAGGTGCCGGCGCTCCTGCTCGTCGAGGCCGAGGGCACCGGCGAGCGCGTCGAGCACGTCATCCGACGGCCGTACCTCGCGCCCCTGCTCCATCCGCTGGTAGTAGTCGGTGCTCAGCCCGGCCAGCAGGGCCAGCTCCTCGCGGCGCAGCCCGGCGACCTTGCGGCGGCCGCCCGGCTCCAGGCCCACGTCGCGCGGGCGGAGGCGGTCGCGGCGGGCGCGCAGGAAGTCGCCGAGCTCGCGGGCGTACGGATGGGTCATGGGGCAAGTGTGCCGCGCCGCCGGGCGCCCAGGGTAGGTCTGGCAGAACGACGGAAGCCGGGCCCGGCGGCTCTAGCGTCGTGTCGACCACGAACGTTTGGAGGCCGCAGATGACCGGATGGACCACCGCCGACATGCCCGCCCAGCACGGCCGGGTCGCCGTCGTGACCGGCGCGAACTCGGGCCTCGGCCTGGTCACCGCGACCGAGCTGGCCCGGCACGGCGCCCGGGTCGTGCTCGCCGTGCGCAACACCGCCGCCGGGGCCGAGGCCGCCCGGCGCATCGGCGGCGACGTCGAGGTCCGGGAGCTGGACCTGGCCTCGCTCGCCTCGGTGCGCGCGTTCGCGGCGGGGCTGGCCGCCGACCACCCCGTCCTCGACCTGCTGGTCAACAACGCCGGCGTGGTGCTGCTCGGCCCCCGCCGGACCACCGCCGACGGCTTCGAGCTGCAGCTGGGCACCAACCTGCTCGGGCACTTCGCGCTGACCGGGCTGCTGCTGGGCAATCTGGCCGCGGCCCCGGCGCCGCGGGTGGTGAACCTGAGCTCGATCACGCACAAGACCGCGCACCTCGACTTCGACGACCTGATGTTCGAGCGCGGCTACCGGGCCTCGCCCGCGTACGGCCGGTCCAAGCTCGCCACCACCGTCTTCGGCGTCGAGCTGGACCGGCGCCTGCGCGCGGCCGGGTCGCCGATCGTCAGCGCCCTCGCGCACCCGGGGCTGACCCGCACCAACCTCACGCCGCGGGCCTGGGAGCACCGCGGGCGGCTCGGGCGCGTGATCGCCCGGGCCGGGCTGCTCGCCACCCAGCCGGTCGAGCAGGGCGCGCTGCCGCAGCTGCGGGCCGCGACCGACCCCGGCGTGCGGGGCGGGGAGTTCTTCGGGCCGGCCGGGCTCTTCGAGACGCGCGGGCGGGTCACCGCGGCCCGGCTCAGCCGCGAGGCGGCCGATCCCGAGGTCGGCCGGCGGCTGTGGGCGGCGGCCGAGGAGCTGACCGGGGTCAGCTTCCTATGAGCGAGACGACGAGGTTGTGGTCCGACAGGCCGCCCGCGTCCTCGACCGTCGCGAGTCCGGGAACTCCTTCGCGGACCGCGATGTGGTCGATGTACGGACTGCGAGCCCCCGGCCGCGTCGGCGGCGCCCCGGGCGCGAACTCGGCGAGGGTGAACCCGGGCCCGAGCCCGGCCGCGATCGTCTCGCGGTCCGCGTTGAAGTCGCCCAGCAGCACCGCCGGGCCGTCGCCGAGGGACGCGAGCCGCGCCAGCTGAGCCGTGCGGGCGTCGCCGAACCCGACGTGCGCCGAGACGACGAGCGCCGGCCCGGTCCGCACGGCGAGGAAGCCCTTGCCCGGGTCGCCGTCGAACGCGTCGCCGGCCACCCGTTCGCCCCGCGCGATCACGACGAGGTGCTCGCGCACGTCGCGAAGCCGCGGGGTGCCGCGGCGGACCGTCGGCACGCGCGGGTACGACACGGCATGCACCTGCTCCGGCGCGAAGACCTCCCGGAGGCTCGCGAGCTGGTCGCCGCTGACCTCCTGCAGCGCGATGACGTCCTCGTCCCGCTCCGCGAGCCGCGCGGTGACGGCCGCGATGCGCCGCGCCTCGTCCGGCCAGGCGGCCGCGACCGGCTCCGCGTAGTTCTCCGCGTGCACGCGGTGCAGCACATTCCAGGTGGCCACCGTGATCACGGCAGCCAGCCTAGGCCCGCGGTGCCCCGGCGCCGACGCGTGGCTCGCGGACGCGGTCGAACGGTTGCCCGCCGCGGTGCAATAATCCGGGTCCATGCGCGTGCTCTTCACCGCCGTGCCGATCCACGGGCATCTGCTGCCGCTGCTTCCGCTCGCCGAGGCCGCCGCGGCCGCCGGGGACGACGTGGCGTTCGCCGTCCCCGAGTCGCTGACCGGGCTGGTCGGCGGGCTGCCGGTGCTCCCCGCCGGGCCCGGCGTCGACGAGCTGCTCGCCGAGAACGACCGGCGCACCGGCGGCGCCGACATGAACTCGGGCTTCGAACCGGTGGCCGAGCTGTTCGCGGGGACCCTCGTGGACACCTCGTTCGACGCGGCACTGCGCCGGGCGCGGGAGTTCGGGGCCGAGGTCGTGGTCGCGGACGAGTACGACACGATCGGGCCCATGGTCGCGGCCACCCTCGGCGTGCCGCTCATCCGGCACGCGGTCGGGCTGCCCGTGTCGCCGCCCGAGCTCGGGCCGGCGATGGAGGCGCGGCTGGCCCCGCGGTACGCCGCGCGCGGCCTCGCCCGGCCCGCCCGCCTGGCGCTCGTGGACCTCTGGCCGCCGGCGCTGCACGGGCCGGAGTGGGTGCCGGCGGACGACCGGCTGGCGATCCGGCCCAGGGCGTACACCGGGACCGAGCCCTTCGACCTGCCGGCCCCGGCCGGTTTCCGGGTGCTCGTCACGCTCGGGACGGTCCTGCTCGAGGCCGGGCCGCTCGACGCCCTCGTCGACGCGGTGGCGGCACTGGACAATGTGGACGTTCTGGCCACGGTACCGGCCGGGCTCCCGCGCTCACTCGCCGACGCGCGGGCGAACGTGCGGTTCGTCGGCTTCGTGCCGATAGCGCAGCTGCTCGACGCGGGCGTCTCCGTGGTCCTCGCGGCCGGCGGCGCCGGGACCGTGCTCGCCGCGCTGAGCCGGGGCGTCCCGATGGTGCTGTGGCCGAAGGGCGCCGAGAAGCCGCAGAACGCCGAGCGGGTCGTCGCCGCCGGGGCGGGCGTCGCGATCGACGATCCCGCGCGCGCCGCCGGGGCGGTCGCCGAGGTGCTGGCCGATCCGTCGTACCGTCTGCACGCCGAACGCGTCGCCGGCCAGATCGCCCAGGCCCCGGATCCCGCGGCGGTCTGGGCGGCCCTGCGCCCGCGCATCGGCGCCGCCCGAACCTGAGCCGTTCGGCGGAGCGATTCCGGGTGTCGCAACGCATTGCGCGGCCGGGCCGGGCGGCCGGACAATCGTCGCGTGCACACCGCCTATGCGGAGATGGTGGCCGCGTTCACGGAGAGCCGCCTGCCGGTCCCACCGGTTCCCGAGTCGCTGCGGCCGCGGCTGCGCACCGTGCGCGACTGGTGCTGGGCGACGCGCGAGATCGACGGTTTCCGGATGTACATGTTCGAGCCCGACTTCCCCGCCGCCGTCCTCGCGGCGCGCGTGCCCGACTACGTCGCCGTGAGCCACGCGGGGCACGGCGTGAACTCGTACGCGATCAACTACCACCTCGTCCACGGCCCGCTCGCCGTGCTCCTGCAGGTCGGCTGGGGCGGCATCTACACCGACAACAGCGCCGCGTCGCGCCGGCTCGCCGAGCTGTTCCGCCGCTGCGAGTCCCTGCACGAGGCGGCCGCGGCGACGGCCGGCGGCCGGGTCCTGTGCGTGTTCAGCCAGTTGCGCGGCATCTCGGCGTGCGGCCGCGTGCCCGCGCTCGCCGACGGCGACGTCCACGCGTTCGTGACCGAGCACCGCACCGCGGGCGAGGAGGCGTTCGACGTCGCCGAACGCCTCCTGACGCCCTGACCGCGCGGCGGCGCTCAGCTGGTGCGGGTGGTGCCGAAGGTCGTGCTCGGCGGCGTGGCGATGTTGCGGGCCGCCTCGCTGAGCTGGCCCAGCGTCGGGTTGGCGCGGACCTGGCGCGCGTTGTCCACGATCTGCTCGTACTTCGCGCGGCCGGCGCGCGTCCCCAGCACGTAGCCGACGGCCAGGCCCGCGGCGATGGGCAGCAGCTTCATCATGTCTCCCTCAAGAACGTCGGTTCGGGCGGCGGCCGCGCAGGGCGAGCGCGACGATCGCTCCCACGACCATCGTCGCCCCGGCGGCCAGGACGATCCGGGTGCGACGCGCCGAGAGGCGCGCCACGGTGCGGTGCACGGTGCGGTCGGCGGCGGCCCTCGCCCGGGCCTTGACGTCGGCCTTCGCGGCCAGGGCCTCGAGCGTCTCCCCGAGCGCGGCGCGCGTGCGCACGATCTCGGCCCGCAGCGCCTCCGGGTCGTTGACCCGTCCGTCCGCCGTCACCCCGCCACCTCCCCGCATTCGCCGCAGCTGGCGTTCCCCCGGGCGAGGAAGCCGAAACCTATCCCAGTTGTACCGCCAGTGCCGTCGCGAAACAGGCGAAGCCCACGATCGCGGCCGAGGACCGCAGCACGTCGAGGCGCTGCCACCGGGTGACGGTCGCGCCAGTCCGCGGGCGGGGCGTCGGGGTCCCAGCCGGCGACCTTCATGTTGATCGGGACCGTGCCCAGGAACGAGAAGCCCAGGAACGCGGCGAGGGCTGCGACCCCCGCCCATCGCCACGCGGTCCCGGGGCCGTCGGCGAGCACGAGCACCGCGACCGCGACGGCCACCGCCGGGAGCATGATCGCGGGCACCACGACGCGCAGGCTGCGCACGAGCGCGACCCGGGCCTGGATGTGCGCGCGGTCGTCGAGGCGGAGCAGGGCCGGCTGCACCCCGTACCGGACGATGAACTCCTCGCCGGCTAGCAACCCCGCGAGGATCAGGCCGAACGCTTGCAGCACCGCCATGGGACACCTTTCTTTCCGCGCCTGGGGCGTCTTCTTTCAGCTCCGCCCCGCACCTGAGGTCGCTTGCTTCCAGCCCCCGGGTGCGGGGTCCGCCCTCTTTCAGTTCCCGCACCCGGGTCACCTTCTTTCAGTCGCTGCAAGTTTACGGTAGCAGGATTTCTGCAGCCGCTGAAGTACGATGGCGGGATGAGCGACACGGCGGTCACCTGGCTGCCCGACGGCGCCGCGGCCGAGGAGACCGGGGGCCTGCGAGAGCGCAAGAAGCGGCAGATGCGGGCCCGGTTGTCGGCCACGGCGACGCGCCTGTTCCTGGAGCGCGGCTTCGACGACGTGCGGGTCACCGAGATCGCCGAGGCGTGCGGGGTGTCGGAGCGGACGGTCTTCAACTACTTCCCGACGAAGGAGTCGCTGCTCCTCGACCGCTTCGACGACACCCTGACCGCCCTGCGCACGGCCCTGGCCGACCCGGGCTCGCCGCCGCTGCCGGCCGCGCTCGCCGTGCTCGACGCCGAGCTGGACGGACTCACCGCCTGGCTCGCGGGCCAGCCGGACCCGGCCGCCGCGAGCGAGACCCTCCGCCGCTTCCGCGAGCTGAGCACGAGCACCCCGGAGCTGCGCTCGCACCAGCACGACATGATCGACCGCCTCACCGAGACGGCCGCGCGCCTGCTCGCCGACCGGTCGTCCGCGCCCGAGCCGGCCCCGGCGGCCCACATCGCGGCCGTGGCGCTGCTCGGCCTCTGGCGCGTGCAGGCCGCCAGCCTCCAGCGCCGTCTCGCCGCGCACCACCCGCCCGACCGCCTGCGCACCCTGGTCTCCGCGGACGTCCACATCGCGGCGGCGACCATCGAGCCGATCTTCCGCGGGTTCGGATAGAAGCGGGTTCGGGTGGAGACGGGTTCGGGTAGAACTGGTCGCGTGACGACTGCCGCGGCTGCCTGGTTGCTGCGGGCCGCGACGGCCGTTCGGGTGACGGCTGCCCGCCGCGACGCGGGCCGGGGCGGCCGATCTTTCGCGGGTTCGGGTAGAACTGGTCGCATGACGACTGCCGCCGCGATGCGGGCCGAGGCCGCCCGGCTACTGCGGGCCGCGCCGGCCGGTGTGCGCGCGCCGTTCGAGGACGTGGCGAAGCGGCGCTGGATCGAGTATCGGCCCGCGCCGCGCCCCGGCGTCTCGCTCGGCGAGCTGGACCCGGACGCGCGCAAGGCCGCCCACAGGCTGCTCGCCACCGCGCTGCGCCCGCACGCGTTCGCCCAGGCGATGGGCGTCGTCGCGCTCGAGGAGGTGCTGGACCGCGAGGAGGGCTACGGCCGCGGGCGCCACAGCGACGACTACCGCGTCATCGTCTTCGGCGAGCCCGGCCCGGCCGGCCGCTGGGGCTGGCGCTTCGAGGGCCATCACCTCTCCGTCACCATGACCCTCGACGGCGACGCGGTCTCCCCGACGCCGGTGTTCCTCGGCGCCAACCCCCTGGCCACGTACTACCGCGGCCGCCCCGTCCTGCGCCCCCTCGGCCCCGAGCAGGACCTCGCGTTCGAGCTCCTCGACGCGCTGCCCGAGTCGCTGCGCGGGCACGTGCTGCGCCGGCCCGAGGCGCCGGTCGACATCTACAGCGGCCCGCGCGCCGACGTGGTGCCGCCCCCGCCCGGCGTGCCCGCGGCCGAGCTGCCGCGCGCGGCCCGGGAGCGGTTGGACGACCTCGTCGCGCTCTACCTCGACCGCCTCCCCGCCGACGTCCGCCTCGCCGTCGACCGCGACGCCCTCACCTTCGCGTGGGAGGGTCCACCGGAGCGCGGCGGGCGCCACTACTATCGGGTGCAGGGGCCCGATCTGCTCATCGAGTACGACAACACGAGCGCCGACGGCAACCACGCCCACACGGTGCTGCGCCGCCCGGAGTCCGACTTCGGCGGCGACCTCCTGCGCGAGCACCGGGCCGAGCACCCGCACGCCTGACACCGCGTTGATCCCGCGTCGGCACGCTTGACCGCACGTCGGGCCACGCCGCGCCGGCACGCTTGGTCCCGCCCCAGGCCGCCCCGCGCCGCATCGGGCCGGGCCGCCCCGCATCGGGCCGCCCCGCGCAGAGCGGGCCGGGCCGCCCTGCTCCCGCGCCGCTCTGCTCCCGCGCCGCTCTGCTCCCGCGCCGCTCTGCTCCCGCGCCGCTCTGCTCCCGCGCCGCCCCGGCCCGCGCCGCATCGGGCTGCCCCGCGCCGCTCTGCCCCGCGCAGAGCGGGCCGGGTGAGCGTGGGCGGCCGTCCGGGCACGGCGAGCGGCGACCGGCCGAGCGCTCGCGTGGGTCAGGGGAGCGAGACCGGGCTGGTGCCGTCGTCGAACGGCAGGTCGCCGCCGGCGATCGCGTGAACCTCCATCGTGGACAGTTCGGCGAGGCCCGACTGCACCGTGGCGAACGCCGTCGTCGCCGCGTCCGGGCCGGTCGCGATGCGCAGCAGGCTCGGCCGCGGGGCGAGCCGCGTCGCGTCGACGACCCGCCACACGCCGCCGATCGCCACCTCGGCGACGGCGTGGAAGTCCATCGGGGACAGCCCGGGCGCGTACACGGCCGCGGTGCGCGCCGGGATGTCCAGGGCCCGCACCAGGGCGGCGACGAGGTGCGCGAAGTCGCGGCAGACCCCGGCGCCGGCCAGCAGCGTGTCCGCCGCGTCGGTGGAGCCGGTGCTCGCCCCGGCCCGGTACTCGGTGTGCTCGTGCACGTACGCCACGACCCGCGCCACGGCCCCGGCCACCGCCTCGGCGTCGAAGGGGTCGACGGGCCCGAACTGCCGCAGCGCGAAGCCGAGCATGCGGTCCGACGGGCAGTACCGGCTGGGGCGCATGCCGACGATCCGCTCCAGCGGCGTGACCCGCGCCGGCTCGGCCGCGAGGGAGGCGTGCGCCTCGTAGGTGATCTCCAGCCGGCCCGGCTCGCTGCGCACCGTGTGCAGCCGGCCGCCGTCGCCGGTCTCGACGAGCGTGACCGGCACCGGCTCGCCGTTGAGGCGCACGCCGAGGTCGTCGCTCACCCGGACTCCGGGCCGGCGCGCGGCGGCCACCTGCAGCACGATCTCCGCCGCCCGCTCGACATCGAACGCGAGTGAACAGCCCGCCGTCACGTCGGTCACGAGCGCACCGTACCGACTATGTTGCATCGGCGCCATCGGGGGTATCGAGGCCGCATGGACGAGGTCGAGAAGCTGCTCGACGCCGTGTACACCGGGCGTGAGCGGGTCACCCGCGAGGAGATCCACCGCCACGCGGTCGCGGTCGACGCGCCCGCCGGGGTCATCGACGCGGTGGAGACGCTGCCGGAGGGGGAGTACGCCTACGACGAGGCGGCCGAGGCCCTCGCCCAGCTCGCCCCGCCCGTCATCACCTCGGGTGGCGTCCCGGCCCGGGCGCTGGACGACTCCGATCTGTCGCGGGAGCTGCGGCACCTGCACGAGACCCGCGACGACACGTTCCGGCACGGCTCCGCGCAGGCCCTCGCGAACCACGACAGCCGCACGGCCGAGCTCGAGGCCGAGTACCTGCGCCGGTTCCCGGACCGGGCCGTCGACCCGCAGCGGATTCGCCCCGATTGACCGGGATCGGGCGGGTATCCGGGCAAGCTGAAAGGAGCCGCGCCATGGCGCTCGACGACGATGACGTCACCAGCACACCCGCGGGATCCGGGCCCGAGGGTCCGGTGGACGGTGGCGCGAGGACCGGCGAGGGCACCGCGGACGGCGGCGCCGACGTCGAGGGCCACGACGGCGGGGCCGACGACGGCGCCACCGAGGGGATCGCCGACGGCGGCGCGGCCCCCGGCACCCACGACGGCGGCGCGGACGGCGCGGCCCGGTAAGCGGCCGGCAAGAGGGCGGCCCGGCCCCGTAAGAGGGCCGGTAGGAGGCGATGACGATGCGCGTGGTCGTGGTCGGGGCGTCGGGCAACGCCGGCACCGCGCTGCTGCGGCGTCTGCGCGCCGACGGCGACCACCGCGTCGTCGGCGTGGCGCGGCGGATTCCGGGCGGCTCGGAGTACGCCGAAATGGTCTGGCACCCCTGTGACATCGGCGCCCCGGAGGCCGTCGGCACGCTGACCGACATCTTCCGCGGGGCGGACGCCGTGGTGCATCTGGGCTGGCAGATCCAGCCGAGCCACGACCGGGCCGTGCTGCGGCGCACCAACGTGGACGGCAGCCGGGCCGTGGTCGACGCCGCGATCCAGGCCGGGGTGGGCGCGCTCGTCGCGGCGTCGTCGGTCGGCGTGTACGCGCCCGGCCCGAAGGATCGCCGCGTCGGCGAGGACTGGCCCGCGACCGGGGTCGCCGCCTCGTCGTACAGCCGCGACAAGGTGGCCCTCGAAGGCCTCCTCGACTCGGCCGAGGAGCGGCTGCGGGTGGTGCGGCTGCGGCCCGGGCTGATCTTCCAGCGCGACGCCGGCACGGAGATCGCCCGCTACTTCCTCGGCCCGCTCGTCCCCGTGCGGCTGCTGCGCTTCGGCCGCGTCCCGGTGGTCCCCGCGCACCCGCGGCTGCGGCTGCAGGCCGTGCACGCCGACGACGTCGCCGACGCGTACGTGCGCGCGCTCACGTCGGACGCCCGCGGCGCCTTCAACATCGCCGCCGACCCGGTCCTCACGCCCGAGCTGGCGGCCGAGCTCTTCCACGGCCGGACGATGCCGGTTCCGGCGGTGGTACTGCGCGCCGCGGCCGCCGCCACCTGGCACGCCCGCCTCCAGCCCGTCGACGCCGGCTGGGTGCGGCTGGCGCTGTCCGCGCCGCTGCTGGACACCACCCGCGCCGCGACCGAGCTGGGCTGGCGGCCCGCGGTCGACGCGTCCGAGGCCCTGCGCGAGCTGGCCGCCGGCATGGCGCACCGGGCCCACGCCGGCAGCGCCCCGCTCTCCGGCGCGGCGGGCCGCCCCGGCCGCCTCGGCGGGCTGTTGCGCGGACGGCTGCCCGGCACCGGTAACCCGTACTGAGTAGGCCCTTCGGGGGACCACGGACGTCGACCGTCCGGCATTTCGCGACCTCGAAGGGGGTACTGCGGCCCGGCGGCACGGCCTACCGTGACCGGCGGTGATGCTGCATGAACTTCGAGACCATGGAAGTGACGACGGTCGTGCGCCGCGAGTCCCCGCGCGTCGTGCGGATGGCGGTGCGCGGTGACCTCGACGCGGCCAACGCCGACCTGCTCCGGGGCGCGTTCGAGGCCGCCGCGGGCGACGGCCGGACCCGGCTCGAGGCCGACCTGAGCGGGGTCACGTTCTGCTCGCTGGCCGGGCTCAGCGTGCTGCTCGGCACGCGCCGGACGCTGGGCGAGCGGTTCGTGGTGCTGGCCGCCCCGCCGGGCGTGCGCCGGATGCTCTCGGTCCTGCGGATGCCCGACGCGCTGGGGCCGGCGCTCACGAGCCCAGCGTGAGGACCACCTTGATGTCGTCGGGCCGCGACTCGAGGGCCTCGGCGAAGCGCTCCAGCGGCACCCGCCGGGTGATCAGGCTCGCCAGCCAGGCCGGGTCGGCGGCGGCCAGGGCCTGCGCCGCCGCGCTGTAGTGCCCGTCCCGGACACGCCGAGGGCCACGCAACGAGGGCCGATGCGCGCATGCCGCGGTGGTGCCCGCCCAGCCCGCCGCGCACTCGCCCGCCGTCGGCTGTCTAGGCCGCGAGGGATTCGGCCGCGTGCGGTTCCGGCGGGGACGGCTCACGGAGGCGCTCGGGGAGCCGGCGGGCGAGCACGCAGCCGGCGGCGACGATGGCCAGGGCCCACACGGTGCCGCACAGCAGCCCGGGGACCATGCCGGCGTCGGGCAGGTTGACGGCGAGCGCGGCACCGTAGGCGGCGGCGGTCGCGAGGAACAGCACGGTGGCGGTGCCGGCCCGGGAGCGCGGGCGGCTCAGCAGGCCCCACACCAGCACGACGGCGGCGGCGAGGGCGGCCGCGGGCCAGGTCGGGTCGAACGGGGCCGGCTCGGTGCTCAGGCGCGGCACCGGCGTGTAGAAGCAGCAGCCCTCGCCCGAGTCGGGCGCGCCCAGCCGGTGCCAGGCGTTTCCGGCGTCACGGTACAGCAGCCCGTCGCGGCCGTTGGCGACGAACAGCACGTGCCCGCCGGGCACCGCGTGCGCGACGATCGAGCGGGAGGCGAGGTGCTCGGCCCGGTCGCCGAGGCCGGGGTAGCCGTCGGCGAGCGCCGTGTAGGCGGGGCCGGCGATCTCCCACACGGTCCGGTATTCGCCGCTGCCGCCGTTGTCGCTGCGCTGCACCTTGAGCTCGCCGCGCCACACGCGGTAGCAGGCGCCGGCCGCGCAGCCCTCCTCCATCGCTCCACTGTGGACCTGCCGCTCGTCGGCGGCGTCGACGGGCTCGCCGCGGTCGTCGACGACCCACCAGGCGCCGCGGCCGGACCGCTCGGTGCGCACGAGCACGGTGCCGGGCCGCGCGCCCTCGACGACCTCGGTCACCTCGCCGATGTGCCGGAGGTTCTGCACCCGCAGCTGGGCGATGAAGCCGTGCAGCCCGGCGCACGCCAGCAGCACGGCGGCGAGCAGCGCGGCGACGATCCCCCGTTTGCGCATGGGACCACGATCGCAGGGCTACATCAGGACCACGTAACGAATGGGGCGGCGGATCCGGGCAGAATCCGCCGCTCCCGTCTTCGATTCCGCCCGCGGTTCGCAGTCGATAAGGCAGTACGAATGCGGGGGTTTCCGCCGGCGCCTCGTCGCACCGGCTTGCAATTTGCATTCCCCGGCGCCGATGCCGCGAAACACGGCGGCCCGGGAATCTTCGTCGATGCCCGCTACCGGCTATTTGATGCCGGTCTGGGCGGGGTCCTGCAGAGCTTCGTCGATGTCGGCGGTGGTGCGTTTCAGGATGTCCTCGACCTGGGCTCTGGTCAGCGCCTGCTCGGCATGCCACAGGTCGGCGAGGTCCTTGGCGATGATGCTCTCGACCACGATCCAGGCCGGGATCGACGGGTACATGCGGCCGGCCTCGATCATCGTGCGGAAGGCCGCGTACGCCGGGTCGGACTCCAGGCGGGTGCCCTTGATGGCCGCGGTGCGCGCCGGCCACAGGCCCGAGGAGACGCTGTAGCGGCGCTGGCTCTCCTCGCCGGTCAGGAACTTCACCCACTCGAAGGCCGCGTCCGGGTGCTTCGCGGCCTTCAGGATCGCCAGGCCCGAGCCGCCGAAGAAGCCGAAGCGGCCCATCTTGCCCGCGGGCATGGGCGCGGTGCCCCAGCCGTTCTTCAGGCCCGGCCGGTCCGGGTCGGCCAGGTAGTCGCCGACCGACTGGGAGTTGTCGATGGTGATGGCGCCGATGCCCTTGGCGAACGCCTCCGGCACGTCGCTGGAGGTCAGCTTCATCGCCTCGGGGTCGTCGTAGAGGTGGACCAGGCGCTGGTAGTAGGCGACGCCGTCGACCGCGGGCGGCTGGTCCAGCAGCGACTTGTCGCCCGCCTCGTCGAGCAGATTGCCGCCGGCGCCCCAGATGAAGGGGGCCACGTTGTGGATGATGCCGAAGTTGTTCTCGTTGCCGATCGCGAGCGGCCAGACGGGACCGCCGGAATCCTTGATCTTCTTCAGGGTGGCCTCGAAGGCGTTCCAGTCCGTGAAGGCGGTCGCGGGGTCGATCCCGGCCGCGGCGAGCACGTCCTTGCGGTAGAACAGGGCGCGCACGTCGGTCAGCCAGGGCAGCGCGGTGATCTCGTCCGAGCCGAGGCGGTGGCTGGCGCTCCAGCTGGCCGCCGCGAACACGTCCTTGCCGCCGACGGCCGCCAGCTCGGCCTCGGTGTAGGGCCGCAGCGCGTGCAGGGCGCTGAACCCGCCGACCCAGGTCGTGCCGAGCACCGTCACGTCCGGGCCCTCGCCGCTCGTCGTGGCGGTGCTGAGGCGGGTGAGGGCGTCGCTCCACTGGATGCGCACGGGCTTGATGGTGATGTTGGGGTGCGCCTTGTGGAACTCCTCGGTCTCCTGGATGACCGCGCGGTCCTGGATCGGGCCGCCGTAGGGCATGTACCAGAACTCGAGCTCCACGGCCGGGCGGTCCGCGGCGTAGCCGACGGTGTCCCCGGCTCCGCCGCCGTCGCCGCCGCCCTTCGCACACCCGGACAGCGCCAGGGCGGCAACGGTCGCGGCGGCCACGGACCTGAGCACAGTGCGCCTCATCACACCCGTCCTATCGACCGGCGGCCCGGGCGGCTGAGCCCAGACGACCGGCGGAAAAACTCGTAGGTCGGCGCCGTGGCGGTCGATAGTCGGACCGTGCGCGGGAGAGTGAGGGACACGTTGGCGTGGAGGTGGCCACGCGTGCTGGCGCTCGCCCTGGTGCTGCTGGCCGCGGTCACCGTCGCCAACATCGAGCTGCACGGCCGCAGCCGCGCCCACGAGGGCACGCGCGCCCAGCTCAACGAGCTCAACATGCTGCTGCACGAGGAGAGCTCGCTGCAGTGGAAGACCCTCGCCAGCCGCAACACCCCGGTGAAGGTCGCCCGGGAGCTCGGCGGGATCCGCCTGCGCGAGCGCGACATCCTCGACAAGCTGCCCGGCTCCGAGGCGCTGAGCCGGCAGGTCGAGAGCTACCACGCGGTGCTCGACGACGAGCTCGGCCTGCTCGGGGTGGGCAAGACCGCCGAGGCGCTCGCGCTGGAGCAGCAGCGGACCGACCCGGCCTTCGTCGTGCTCGCCAACACCCTGCAGCGGCTCGAGGAGTCCGAGACCGCCGACGCCGACCTGGCCAAGAGCCTGGCCGACTTCACGCTGATCCTGGCCATGGCGTTCGCGGTCGCCGCGATCGGGCTGCTGCTGTACCGCTTCGAGCGCGAGCACCGCGCCTCGATGCGCGCCCGCGAGGAGCTGCTCCGCCAGCAGCAGGAGGCGCTGGACACCCTGGCCGAGCACGAGGCCCTCGTGCGCCACCAGGCCGCGCACGACCCGCTCACGGGCCTGGCCAACCGGCGCGCGCTCACCGAGCTGCTCACCGGCTCGACCGGCCCGCAGGCGCTGCTGCTGATCGACTTGGACGAGTTCAAGCCCGTCAACGACCGTCTCGGCCACGCCGCCGGCGACGAGCTGCTCATCGCGGTCGCCGGGCGGCTGCTGGAGGCCGCCCCGGACGGCGCCGTGGTCCGCCTCGGCGGCGACGAGTTCGCGGTCGTGCTGGCCGGCGGCGAGCCCGAGGGGGTCGCGCTGGCCGAGCGGATCGTGGCGGTGCTCGGCGAGCCGTTCGACATCGCCGGCACCACCGTGCGCATCGGCGCGAGCGTCGGCCTGGCCAGCGCCGAGGAGGCCGGCGACGGCGTCGGGGACCACCTGCTGCGCGAGGCCGACGAGGCCATGTACCGCGTCAAGCAGTCCACCAAGGGCGGCTTCGCGGTGTCCTGCGTCATGACCGCTCGGTAACTTCGCGTCGCTGCCGATGTCAGGCGCAGGCGACGATCGCGGTTCCAGTACCGATGAGGCCCGCACACAGCGGACTCTCAGCTTTCCGACGCACCCTTGCAGTACGCACCCGTTCCGCTACGGAGGTCAACAGTGGGTCTCGTCCTCGGCATCGTGAGCCTGGCGCTGCTGGTGTTCCAGCTGCTGCTCATCGCCCGCGCCGTCCTCGACTGGAGCGTGGTGCTGGCCGGACCGTCGGCGCCGGGCGGCGTGCGGTCGAAGCTGATCGCCGCCGTGTGGCGCGTCACCGAGCCGGTGCTCGCCCCGGTCCGCCGCGCCCTGCCCCCGCTGCGCTTCGGCGGCGTGGGCATCGACCTCGCGTTCATCGTCGTCTTCCTGGGTATCATCCTGCTCCGGGCGATCCTCGGCTGGCTCTACTGAGGGTGGGGTGACCATCCGCGGACCTGGCAGCGACGGCGCGCAGCGCCGAGCGGTGTCTGGCGGGAGCGACGGTCCGGACCAAGACGGACCCGAGCCATGATCTGGCGCTTCCTACGCGGGCTCGGGCACGCCACCGTCCGGCGGCGGGTCCTCGTCGCCGGGCATCGGCTCGGCGGGCGCGGGCGGCAGCGTGTCGGGCGTGTCCGGCAGCAGCTCACCCGGGTCGTCGGGGACCGGCTCGCGCGGGTCGATCGGCGGGTACTGCTCGGGGTCGAGCTCCGGTTCGGTCATGATCCCGAGTATGCCGCCCCGGGCCGTCGCCCGCCCGGTATGACACAACGGCCCGGGACCTCACGGTCCCGGGCCGCCGTCACTGCGCCGCCGTCAGCAGGCGCCGTTGTCCGTCCAGACAGCCTGGCTGTTGTTGCCGGGGATGTCGCCCTGGGTCCACCACTTGGCGGTCCACTTGTGGCCGTTGTAGGACACGACCGCGCCGCCGTTGTAGGCGGTGGCCGAGCTCCACGCCGCGATGCCGGCGCAGCCGGTGCCGCCGGTGGGCGTCGGCGAGGTCGTCGTGCCGCCGCACGCGCCGTTGTCCGTCCACACGCCCTGGCTGTTGTTGCCGGGGATGTCGCCCTGGGTCCACCACTTGGCGGTCCAGGTGTGGCCGTTGTACGACACGACCGCCCCGCCGTTGTAGGCGGTGGCCGCGTTCCACGCCGCGGCCGAGCAGGTGCCGGTGGTCGGGCTCGGCGACGGGCTCTTGGACGGCGAGGCCGACGCCGACGGGCTGGCCGAGGTGCTCTTCGACACCGAGGGCGAGGCCGTCGGGGACGAGGTCGAGCAGCCCGCGGTGGCCCCGTTGGTCGAGTTGACGACCGCGTTGAACAGGGTGGCGGCCGGGTCGAGGGCCTCCAGCGAGTACATCATCGCGCCGGCGAGCCCGTTGCAGTGCTGGTAGTCGGCGCGCAGCTGGATCGACGCCGGTGAGTCGCCGGCCCAGAACGTGGTGCCGTCGTAGAAGTACGCGCCCTTGGTGACGGGGTCGAGATAGGTGTACGACGGGTTGTTCACGAAGCCGGTGAGCTCCTTGTAGAACGACACGCCCGCCACGTTGCCCGACAGGGCGTGGCCGGTCGCCGGGCCCGAGGCGGTCTGGTAGAGCCCGTGGTTCGAGCCGGCCGGGACGCCGGTCCAGCCGCGGTAGTAGAACGGATAGCCGAGCGTCAGCTTGCTCGCCGGGAATCCGCCGGGGATGCCGTAGGCCGAGTCGCCCGTCGTGTACGCCTTGACGGCGGCGTCGATCGAGTACTTCCCGTTGCCCGGCGGGACCGGGGTGCTCGGGTCGCTGGGCGAGCCGTACAGCGGGTCCTGCAGGTTCGTCGGGCCCGTCGACTCCCAGCCGCCGTGCATGTCGTAGGTCATGGCGTTGGCGTAGTCGAGGTACTGCCCGACCTTGTTCGTCTCGATCTGCGCGATCTTGTCCTGGCCGGCGGGCACCGCGGCGGTGAGCCACTTCTTGCCGCCGCCGAGCGCGTCGAGCTGGGCCCGGAACTCGGCCATCAGCAGCGTGTAGTTCTGCTTGTCGGCCGCCTTGAAGTGGTTGCCGGTGTGCCCGGCCGCGCCCGGGTACTCCCAGTCGATGTCGATGCCGTCGAAGACCCCGGCCGCGGAGGCCGGGCCGCCGAAGCCGTTGCGGACCGGCAGGTTGCCCTTGATGAACATGTCGATGCAGGAGCTCACGAGCTGCTTGCGCGACGCGTCGGTCGAGGCGGCGTCGGAGAAGTACTTCGAGTACGTCCACCCGCCGATCGAGACCAGGATCTTCAGGTTCGGGTACTTCGCCTTGAGCTTCTTGAGCTGGTTGAAGTTGCCGACGAGGGGCTGGTTCCAGGTGTCGGCGACCCCGTCGACGCTGATGTCGGCGCCGTAGGACTTGCCGTAGTCGGCGAACGAGTCGCCCGCGTTGTCCCCGGCGTTGGGGTTGTTCTCGTCGGGCGAGGCGGCGGAGTCGTTCTCGAAGCAGCTGAGCGTGGTGGGGTTGATGTTCTCGAACGCGTACACGAGGAAGTCGAGCTTGCCCGCCATGCCGCTGGTGTCGAGGTTCTTGGGGTAGAAACCGTTGGCGTAGATGCCCCACTGCGTGAAGTAGGCGAACTTGACGCCGCCACTGGTGGTGGCGGCCTGCGCCGTGGTGTTCAACGTTGCGGTGGTCCACGCGGCAGCGGCCGTGAGCACGGTGGCTGCGATGGCGGCGATGAGCCGGCCGGGTCTGCGCATCTCGCTCCTCCTGTACCGAGAGCACTCCCATGTAAACAGTTAAGGTTGTTAACTGTTTTCCGGGATTTTATAGCGGTCGATGCCCCGGTACAAGGGTGTGATTGAACCGCGCGCTGAGGGGCATCCATTTCTTGACGGATCGAGTGACTCAGGAGGAGCGATGGCCGAGAACACCAAGCAGACCAGTGAGCAGGCGGCCCACGCGGCCAGCGAGGTGCTGCGCGACCCGACGGCGACGAGCGCGGACAAGAAGGCCGCGGGCAGCGCGCTGTCGCAGAAGCCGTCGAAGCCGAAGTCCGGCAGCTGACCCGTCGCATGCGAAAGGCCCGGCGCGCTCGTCGCGCCGGGCCTTCGCCGTGCACTCAGGCCAGGTCCTGCACCGACCGGGACAGGATGCAGAACTCGTTGCCCTCCGGGTCCTGCAGCACCACCCAGGACGCGTCCGGGCCCTGGCCCACGTCGGCGCGCCGGGCACCGAGCGCGAGCACGCGCTCGACCTCCTGCGCCTGGGTGCTGCCGTCCGCGCGCAGGTCGAGGTGCAGGCGGTTCTTGACGCTCTTGCGCTCGGGCACCCGCACCACGTCGATGCCGGGCATGGCCCCGGCCGCGGGCGCCAGGCTGATGATGTCCGCCTCCTCCTCGACGATCTGCCACCCGAGCACGGCGCACCAGAAGTCGGCGACGGGACGGGGCTCGATGGCGTCGATGGCGATGACGGCGAGTCGACTGGTCATGATCTACACCGTACGTGGGGGTCGCAGGCCGTCCATCATGATGTTGAGCAGGCGGTTCGCCCTGGCGTTGTGCTCGGGCGGGCGGGCCACCGTGAAGATGCCGATGAGGCCGGCGGCGATGTCCTCGGCGGTGACGTCGGTGCGCAGCTCGCCCGTCGCCCGGCCGGCGCCGAGGATCTCGTCGATCGCCGCGAGCAGCTCGGTCTGGGTCCGGGCATGGGCGATCTCGCCGGACTCGATCATCGCGAGCAGCGTGTCGAGCATGCCGTTCTTCGTGGCGATCCAGCTGCCGAACAGCTCCATCCAGCGCCGGAGCGCCGCGGGCGGGGGTAGCTCGGCGAGGAGTTCGCGGGCGCCCTCGGTGAGCCGCGTGACCTGGTCGCGGTAGACCGCGTCGACGAGCGACTCGCGGGTGGGGAAGTGCCGGTAGAGCGTGGCGATGCCGACCCCGGCCTCGCGTGCGATCGCGCGCATGGACGGTTCGGTGCCGGCGGACTCGAACACGCGGGTCGCGACCTCGAGCAGCTGGTTGCGGTTGCGCGCCGCATCCGCCCGCGGGGCGCGAGTTTCTGCGTCGGTCAAAACGGATCACGCTCCGGTTGTGGTACGGTGCCTGTTGTAAACGGAGCATAGTCCGTTTTTCGTTGCCGTCGTGCGCCGCCCAAGGAGACACGTGAACATGCAGCAACCGAGCGCCAATACGCCGGCGACCATGAGCCGGGCGGTCCTGCTCGAGTCGTTCGGCGGCCCCGAGGCCCTGAACGTGCGCGAGGTGCCCGCGCCGCAGGCCGGCCCGGGGCAGATCCGCGTGCGAGTCACCGCGGCCGGACTGAACCCGATGGACTGGTTCATGACCTCCGACGCGGAGACCGCCGCTCGATTCGGCCTGAGCCTGCCGTCCGGGTTCGGAACCGACTACGCCGGCGTCGTGGACCAGGTCGGTGACGGCGTGACCGGGTTCGCGGCCGGCGACCGAGTGTTCGGCGGCGCCCTCTCGCGCGCGGTCGCCGACCACGTGGTGATCGACGCGGCGGGGACCATCGCGGTGGGCGGCGACGCGCACCACACCCCCGACGGTGTCGACGACCGCACGGCCGCCGTCCTCGCCATCGGAGGGTGCACGGCCGCCGCCGCGCTCGCCGTCGTCAAGCCCGCCCCGGGCGACACCGTGCTCATCGGCGCCGCGGGAGGCGGGGTCGGCGTGTTCGCCGTGCAGCTCGCCCGCCTCGCGGGCGCGCGGGTGATCGGGACGGGCTCGCCGGCGTCGGCCGATGCCCTGCGCGCCCTCGGAGCCGAGCCGGTCGCCTACGGCGACGGCCTCGCCGACCGGGTCCGCGCCCTGGTTCCCGGCGGCGTCACCGCGGCCGTCGACCTGTACGGGACGGAGACGGCGCAGGCGGCCCGGGCACTTGGCGTCCCGGACGAGCGCATCACCACCATCGCCGCACAGCTCGACGGCATCACGCCCGCCAACGGCGCCAACGCCGCCCCCGGCGCCATCGAGGAGATCGCTCGCCTCATCGCGGCGGGCCGGCTCCGTGTGCCGATCGCGGCCGCCTTCCCGGTCGAGCAGATCCGCGCCGCGGTCGAGCTCCAGGCCGCCCGGCACGTGCACGGCAAGGTCGTCATCGACCTCTAGCCGCCCCCGGGTTGTCAGCTCGGCCGCAGGATCTGCAGCTTCTCCTTCGGTCCGGAGAAGTTGAACACCACGTTGGGACCGGCGACCAGAGGCGCCACGGCGGCGGCGGTCAGCGTGCGGACGGAGACGCCGTCGTCGAACCCGTTGTGGTCGCATCCGGAGTACCGCAGCAGGATCTCGGTCGGGCCGGCGGCGGACCGGACGAGCAGGACGATGGCCTCGTTGCCGTAGGAGACCTCCGGCGAGCAGGTCTGCGGGGCGTTGGGGCCTCCGCCGGCCGGCGCCTTCGCGATCTCGCGGACCGCCCCGGCAGCCGCGGAGCCGTCCAGTCGCAGCGACGAGACCAAACGCGGGCTCGAATTGCCGGTTCCCTCGGCGACCTCGTACTTGCAGGCCGATACGCTCGCCACATCCCGCAGCGACGCCACGTCCACCGGCTTCGGCGGCCGCTGCTGCGGGTGGATGCCGATCGGGTGCTCGGACGGGCAGCCGTAGCTGTCGACGTCCACCCGGCGAATCGTGTCGACGATGCGTTGCCGCAGCTCCTGGGGCGCGTTGACGGTGATCATGACACCGTCGCGGAGTACGACCGTCTGGTCGCCCTCCTGCCGCACGCCGGGCGGCTCGGTCGTGCGGTCGAAGGTCACCAGCTGACCCGTCTTCCGGACCAGCGTGCTGGGGTCGGGCGGGTCCCCACCCAGGCAGCCGATCGCGGGAATCGCACCGGGGCGCCCGACCACCGGCTGCGCGAGCTCGTCCTCGCGCGTGATGCACCACGCGTGCAGCCGCTGGCTGCCGTTGGCCCAGCCCCAGCTCCTGGGCACGGCGATCTCGATCCCGCCGTAGGACTCCCAGCGCCAGCCCTCCGGCGCAGCGGAGGCGCCCACCTGCGGCCCGGCGGAGGCACTCGCCTCCTGCGGCGCCTGGTTGCGCGCCGCACACGCGGACGTCGTCAGGACCAGCAGCGTGAACGCGGCCGCGGCCGAGCGTCGCATGATTTCCCCCATCGCCCGATGACTCGCCCGGTCGGACGCGGCTGACGTCCCGACGGTTCCCCGGGCGCCTATCTTCCTACGCGGCGGGCTCAGGGGATTGCCTAGTTCGACTGTCCGCGTCTGATTCCGGCTATGCCGGCTGGCCCGACGGCGTAGCGTCTGGAGGAGTACGTGTCGGCGCACCCTTGGTGCGGTGGTGACCGGCCCGCGGTCTGGCTCTGTGTATCTGGCGTTTCGGAGCCGGTCGGCGGCCCGGCACAGATGCCAGGAAGGTAGCCGCCACATGAGCACGCCGGAGCCCGGCACGGTAGCGGACCCACCGCGACACGTGAAGCCGGCACGCCGCCGGCGGCGATGGCCGTTGCGGTCCTACCTGATCGGGTTGCTGGTGCTGTTCGTCGTGACTGCCGGGGCAGGCATCTGCGCCGGCTGGGTGCAGGCCCGGCACGACGCCGTGTCCGCCGCCCGGGCGGATGCTTCGATGGCGGCCGGCCTGGCGGCGCGGCAGATCGGCGAGAGCCTCGCCACTGTACGCGGCAGCGTCGATTCCGTCGCGTCCAGCCCGGGCGTAGCGCAGGTTTTCGCCGACCCAGGCGACTGCCGGCTGGCGTTCTCCCTCGGCGGCGCCGATGACGGGCACCTGGACGTCCTACGCACCGACGGGACCGTCGTGTGCTCGTCCACGCCACTCTCCGACGGCAAACCGGCCAACGCTTACGCCGGGTCTTCCTGGCTGTCCGATGCGGTGCGTACACCACAAGCCCTCGCCCCGGTCCGCGACGATCGCACCGGACGTCCCGCCTTCCTGATCACCGCCGTAATCCCCGCGCTCGGACTGGTGGCGGCATTCGTCGACCTGCCCGCACTCGGCGCGGCGGCGGGCCGACTGTTCGGCGGAGCCCGCCAACTCGAGTTGCTGATCACCACCGAGGGCCGCACCGCCGTGCTGACGCGCTGGCCCGACGGACTCCGGTGGGCCGGCACGCAGGTGGGCCACGCCCGGCTCACGACGACCGGCGACGGCGTCGACGTGACCGGGCTGCCCCGGTTGTATGGGCAGGCGGCCGTCGAGGGCACCGGCTGGCAGGTCTTCGCCGGCGCAGACCGGTCCGCTGCGCTGGCGGACGCCGATCGGCTGGCACGGCGCCAAGCCTTGATCGTGGCGCTCGGCCTGTTCGCGGGGCTACTGGCTACGATGGTCGTGCAGCGACGCGTCACCGCCCCGATCGCCAACCTCCGCAGCTCGGTGCGCACCGCCACCTCCGGCAACCTGGACACGACCGTCGCGGTCACCGGCCCGCGGGAGGTCGCCGAGCTTGGCGAAGAGTTCACCGCGCTGCTGGCCACTGTCGACCGGGAGCTGCACGAACGCCGCAGCGCAGAAGACACCGCCCGGGAACACGAACGCAACTACCGGCAGATGTTCGACGCCAGCCCGAACCCGATCGTGCTGTTCGACGTCGACACCCTCGGCATCGTCGCCGCGAACGCGGCCGCCCTGGCCTACTACGGCCGGTCCGGCGACGCCCTCCTCACGATGGCCTACACCGATCTGCTCGCACCGGACGATCTCGACGAGGCAAGCGCCGACGGCGCGGCAGCCGAGCCGGTCGAACGCGACCGGCCGCAACGCCACATCAAGCACGACGGCACGATCGCCGAGGTGAGCGTCACCACCTACCTGACGTCGTTCGCTGGGCGGAGGGTCCGCTGTGCCGTCATGACCGACGTCACCGAACGCGAGCACCTGCAACGACGGCTGCGCCAGTCCGACCGGCTGGAGAGCCTCGGCCAGCTCGCCGCCGGTGTCGCGCACGACTTCAACAACCTCCTCGGCATCATCAACGGCTACGCCGGCATGGCCGCCGCGGACCTGGAACCGGTGGCCGCGGCAGACCCCGCGTGGCGCACGCTGCACGCGGACCTCACCGAGATCGTCGCCGCAGGCGACCGCGCGACTGCCCTCACCCGCCAGCTGCTGGCCTTCGCGCGCGCCGACCCCGCGCCCGAGGCCCGCACCTTGGATCTCAACACCGTCGTCATCGACCTCGATACCCTGCTGCGCCGCGCCCTCGGCGAGGACATCGCCCTCACCACGGATCTCACCGCGCAGCCGTGGCCGATCAGAGCCGACCCTGGTCGCCTCGAGCAGGTCCTGGTCAACCTTGTGGTCAACGCCCGCGACGCCATGCCCGGCGGCGGCACCCTCAGCATCGAGACCGCACCGGTCACCGTCGACGAGCACTACGCCGCCCAGCACCCCGGCGTGCGAACCGGGCGGTACATGCGGCTGCGGGTGAGCGACACCGGTACCGGTATGAGCAAAGCCACCCTGGAGCGGGCGTTCGAACCCTTCTTCACCACGAAACCCAAAGGCCACGGCACCGGTCTCGGCCTAGCCACCATCTACGGCATCATCACCCAGGCCGGCGGCCACGCCCAGATCTACTCCGAACTCGGCCGGGGCACCACCATCACCGCGCTGCTCCCCGCCACCGACGACCTCGCCGAACCGGACACCACACCCGCGGAACATCCGCGGTCAGGCGCCGGCGAAACGATCCTGCTCGTCGAGGACGACGACAGCCTCCGCGCGATCACCGAACGCATCCTGAACCAGGCCGGTTACACCGTCCTGTCTGCCGCCACGGGTACCGATGCCCAGCGCCCGGCCGCGACACACCCCGGGATCGCGCTGCTGCTCACCGACGTGATCCTCCCCGACATGCACGGACCCGCCCTCGCCGCCGCCCTGCACAGCACGCATCCGGGACTGCCCGTCGTCTACCTGTCCGGATACACCGAGACGATCCTCGCCACCCGCAGCACCATCCCCACCGGCGCGACCCTGCTCACCAAACCGGTCAGCGCCCAGCAGCTCCTGCATACCGTCGCCCGCGTTCTGGACCACGCGGTCGCGGTAGGCGGATCGGCTCAGGGGGATGCGTGACCGGCGATTGTTTCGGGGTCCGCGCCGATCCTGCGGAGCAGGTCGGCGGCTGGGTCGTCGCCGTCGCGAAGCATGGTCACCAAGAGGTGTGTTGTGCCGGCGAAGGGATCACCTGCCTGCCGCGCCGCCGTGCTGGCCGAGCGCAGCGCGCGCAATGCGCCTTCGTCCAGGGGTGGCGTGGGGCGGCGGGTCTTCCGCTCCCGCGGCCAGCCTTTGGCCGGGACCGCTTCCGGGTCTCGGACAGGTTGCGGTGCGGGCGCCGGCTGGGCCGCGGCCATGGTGGCGGCGAGCAGGGTGACGCCGTGCTCGCGCAGGATCTGACCGGCGGTGTTGTGGCGGGCGACCGGCTCCGGCAGCACCGCGCCCGCGGCGTGCAGCTGCTCGTGCAGGTCCAGCACGCTCAGGAGCAGCTCGACGGTCCCGGTGTGGGCGTGCCCGAGGCGGACGGCCTGTCTGCCGGCGTCGCGTTCGATCAGTTCCAGGATGGGGTGGCCGTAGCGGGCTCCGTGCCGAAGAAAGGGTCGCCGCAGCGTGACGTACAGGCCGGCCGCTACGGCGGCTCGCCAGGGCGGTCGCAGCGCGCGGGGCGCGTTCGACGGCAGGACGCACAGCGCCTTGAGCGCCTGTGGTGCCCAGTTCGGGGGGTCGTCGCCGGCGCGGTACCTGGGTGCCTGCCGGTCCAGAGCGAGGCGGTCGTGACCGGCCACCCACATGCGCCTGGCGAGTTGGGCGGCGGCGTTGCCGGGCTCGGCGAAGATCGCGGCGAGCAGGTGACGTGCGCCGGCGGGTACGCCGTCGCGGCGGCTCGCCTCGTGGACGGCCTCGTAGACCGCGTGACGGACCAGTGGGGAGAACACGGCGACGCCGGGACCGCCGAGGTGGGCCGCCTCTCGCAGCGCCCCGTCGGCGAACACCGCCACCTGCTGGTCGAAGGCGGGACGCAATCGGGACCGCTGCCAGGGCCGGTCGTCGTCGATCAGATCCCGGCCCTGCTGCCAGTCACGAGACCGCGGTGGCGGGAACTGGCCCAGTTCCGGCACCCGCGGCGCACCGTGCCGCAGCACTTCCGCCGAGCTGACCACGGTCTGCCCGTCACGCACCGCCCGCCGGTACGCACTCTCCAGTGTCCCGACAAGACCACGACCCGGAGGCACACCTACCACGTCCACACCGTCGATTGTCGCTGCCGCGATCAACCGTTTTCGGAAGCGGTGAGCATGCCCGCTGCGGTGGTGTCGATCCGGACGTCGAATCGGGCGCTGACCGAGTTGAGGACGGCCCGGAGATACTCGGTGTCCTCGGCGCAGGCGCGTTGCAGCCGCAGACGCCGGGCTTGCATCGGCGCCATGCGCAGGCCCAGGAGCGCGCCCGTGGGCGCGATGGACGCCAGGTACATCAGCCGCAGGTCGTCGCGGTATTGCTCGTAGCCGCGGATGCCCTCGTAGTCGTTGATGAAGTCACCGCAGCCGTACAGGATGAGCCGGTTGCGGTACACCTCCATCGGCCGGGGATGGTGCGAGGAGTGCCCGTGCACGATGTCCGCGCCGTTGTCGATGAGCGCGTGGGCGAAGCGGATCTGCTCCGCCGGGATGTCGTAGCCCCAGTTGGATCCCCAGTGGATGGAGACGACCGCGATGTCGCCGGGCCGCTTGTGCTGCCGGATGCGGTCGGCGAGCCGTTCGACGCCGTCCTCGGAGAGCTCCGGCAGAACGTCGAGACCGGCTCGATCCTCGGTCGCCGCCCAGTCCAGCGGAGTACCGCTGGACGTCGCCCCGCACGCGAACACCAGGACGCGGGCGTGGCCGACGCTCACCGTGGCGGGCCTGCGCGCCTGATGCGCGTCCAGGCCGCCGCCGGCCACCTGGAGGCCCGCGTCGCTCAACACGCCGAGCGTCTCTTCGAGGCCGCGGAGTCCGAAGTCCAGGGCGTGGTTGTTGGCCAGGACGCACACGTCCGGACGCGCCGCCGTGAGGCAGGGAAGGTTCGCGGGACTCATGCGGTAGTGGACCGCCTTGCCCGCCGCGAACTGGTCGCTCCCGGTGACGCTGGTCTCCAGGTTCACGATCCGGGCGTCCGGCGCGGCGGCGGCCAGGACGTCCAGCGCGTCGCCCCAGGGCCAGGAGAAGTCCACGGGGCGGGGGACGGGGCCGTTCGCGGCCTCCGCCAGCGCGACGTAGTCGCCTGCGCCGTCCACGTACCGTTCTTGTAGCGCCGGGTCGAGGGGGTGCGGCAGGATCTGGTCGATGCCGCGACCCAGCATCACGTCGCCGCACAGGAACAACGTCAACGGACCGGGTGGCCTGCCGCTCACGACCGCGCTGCCGCCGTTCGCTTGGCGTCGATGTGGGCGCGGAGGCGCTCGATCGGCCAGGTGTTGACCACGTCGTCGGCGGTGAGCCAGCCGCGCTGGGCGGTACCGATGCCGTATCGCAGGTGGTCCAGGTGCACCGGTGCGTGCGCGTCGGTGTCGACGGCGAAGCTGACACCATGGCGCTTCGCGCGCAGGATGAGTTCGTCGGGCAGGTCGAGCCGGTCGGGGAAGCTGTTGATCTCCAGGATGGTGCCGGTGCGGGCGGCGGCGGCGAACACGGCGTCGAAGTCCGCGTCCAGCGGTGGCCGTTTGCCGATCAGGCGGGTGGTCGGGTGGCCCAGGATGGTGACGTACGGGTTCTCGCACGCGCTCACAAGCCGCTGGGTCAGCTGCGCGGACGGCTGGTTGAAGTGGGAGTGTACCGACGCGACGCACAGGTCGAACCCGGACAGGAACGCTCCCGGCCAGTCCAGCTCGCCGTCCGGGCCGATGTTGAGCTCCGTGCCGTGCAGCAGCACCGGGCCGCCGCCGGTCTCCAGCTCCCGCAACGTGCGGCGCTGCGCGAGCATCTTGTCGTCCGTCATGCGCTGCATGGGCATGTTCTTGGCGTGGTCGGTCACCGCGTAGTACTCGTAGCCGCGGGCCCGGGCCGCGGCCACCATGTCGGCCAGCGGTGCCACGCCGTCGGTGAGGTCGGTGTGGGTGTGCAGGTCGCCGCGGATGTCCGCCGCGGTCACCAGCGCCGGCAGCGCCCGGTCCCGGGCCGCCTCGACCTCGCCCCGGTCCTCGCGCATCGGGGGCGGGACCCACTGCAGGCCGAGCCGCTCGTACACCGCCTCCTCGGTCTCGGACGCCACGAGGCTGCCGTCGTCGACGCGGAACAGCCCGTACTCGGAGAGCTTGAACCCGGCTCGCACGGCGATCTCACGCACCCGCACGTTGTGCGGCTTGGATCCGGTGAAGTACTGCAGCGCGGCGCCCCATGCCGCGGGCGGGATCACCCGAAGGTCCACCTGGAGGTCTCCGTGCAGCCGTACCGAGGACTTCGTCGCGCCCTTGGCCAGTACGTCGGCGACCATGGAAAGCTGCGTGAACGTGTCCATCAGCGGACCCGGCTCGGTCGCCGCGGCGAGGATGTCGACGTCGCCGACGGTCTCGCGGAACCGGCGCAGCGAGCCGGCCCAGGTGCACCGGACGCACCCCGGTACGCCGCGCAGCGCCTCCACGACCTGCTCCGCCGCCGCGGTGGCCACCGACAGCAGTACCCGGCCGTGGCTGCGCTCCAGCACCTCGATGCCGTGCAGGATGTTCTCGGCCGTCTTCGCGCCGAATCCCCGGTGGCCCGCCAGCTTGCCGGCGGCGATCGCGTCCCGCAGTTCGTCGATCGAGGCCACGCCGAGCTCGTCGTGCAGTTGCACGGCCCGCTTCGGGCCGAGTGTGGGAATCCGGATGAGTTCCAGCACGCCGCTGGGCACCCGCAGCCGCAGGGTGTCCACCGCGGCCACCTGGCCGGTGTGCAGGTACTCGACGATCTTCTCGGCGATCGAGGTGCCGACGCCCGCGATCTGCCGCAGCCCGCCGTCGTCCATGGCCGCGACGTCCAGCGGGTGCCCGGCGACCGCCCGGGCCGCCTTCTCGTACACCCGGCTCTTGAACGGTTCTCCGCCGGTGACGATCAGCAGATCGGCGTATTCCTGCAGCAGCGCCGCGACGGCGTCGTTCGCCCGCGCCATGCCGCCAAGTCTAGGCCGGCTGCCAACGCCGGCAAGGGCGCGCGTCTGTGCCAGAACCGCCGACATGCGCTATACCGGCACTGTGCCGAACGCGTTTGTGCAGAGCATGGCCCACAACTTCGAACAGGCGCTGCGACTGATGGAGACGGCGCTGACCGACTGCCCCGACGAGCTGTGGCAGACGGACTTGTGGCCGGACGAGGCGCCCACGGCTCCGGCGCCGCACGGGGGATTGCACGGCTCGGCTCCCTGGTTCCTCGGCTACCACGCGCTGAGCACGCTCGACTATGACCTGGCCGGCGAGTTCGAGCCGTGGGCACCGCCGCAACCGTTCGACGACAACACGTACGGCTTCCCGAACCGCAGGTTCACCAAGCCCGAGCTTCTCGGGTACGTCGACTGGTGCCGCGGCCGCGTACGCCGGACCCTTGACGGCCTCACCGAGGAGATGGCCGCTCGGCCGCTTCCGAGCGCCCATCGATACCACGGCATGCCGTTCGCGGTGCTTGTCGGCAGCATGCCGCTGCACGTCGTTGAGCATGCCTCCCAGATCCGTCAGTTCCTCACCGCCGCGGGCCTCACCGTGCAACCCATGCCCGGTGACCGTGGGCACGCGGGTTGACCGCGACGGCCTTCCGGCGGATGCCGACGAGGCATGGGACCTGGCTACATCTTCAAGGCTGGGCAATACGGCTTGACCGCGGCATCTGCCTTGACCTTCGCGATCTGCTGCTGGTCATGGCTGAGCGACGCCTTGGCCATGGCACTGCCGAGCGGCAGCAGCTGGCCCTCTTCTGCCTTGTAGGCGGCCGCCACCGCCTTGCACACCGCCTCGGTGTTGGCTTGCACGTCAACGGTGGCGCTCGGTGCGGCCGCCGTGCTCGTGGCTGCCCCGCTCGCAGCCGCCCCGTTCGTGGCCGTTGTGCTGCCCGGCTCGCTGGTGCATCCGGTGGACAGGCCGAGCGTCGTGGCAAGCAGTAGCACCAGCAGCGTGGACTTGCTCAGCCGGGTTCGGTAGGAGCGTGGCATGCGAGTGCGGTCACAGTGACGGTGGAAGTCCGAAGGCAGGGAAATGCTCGGCGCCGAGAAACGCGGTGATCGCGGCGATGCGGTCGGCGCGGAGTGTCAGCGCGGTGATCGACCAGGCGATGTGGTCGCTGCCGGCGTCCGGGCCCACGTAGAACGCCACCGCTGGTTGCCCGTTGGCGCTGATCGGCCGGTACCGCCAGCTCGGGCAGCGGGTCATCGGGACCGCGAGGGCGAAGTCCGCCACCGCGGCTCGGCCGCGGTACCAGTGTCGCAGCGGCGGCATGGACCAGGTCACATCACCGGTGAGGAGCGCGACGAATCGGTCGATGTCGCCGCGTTCGAGGGCGTCGGCGAACTCGGTGACCGTCTGGCGCACCCGTGCGTCACCCAGCTTCCGGACAGCCTCTTGCTGGGTCGGGCCGGTTGCCTTGTCCGGCGGTGCCGCGTACCTCGAACACCTGAGCGGCCCCGGCACACCGATGCTCGCGGCCCGATGAGACCAGAGCCGGGAGTTGGGCGCCTAGCCCGGCCTCAGGCCTGCTTGAGGCGCCAGGTCTTGCTGTCGAAGACCACGCACACGCTCGGCGACATCACGATCACTCGCAGGGTGCCGTCGGCCGCCTGGTAGTCGATGCCCTCGACCTCGAACGAGCCGGAGCAGGCGCTCGACAGCGGCAGCTGCCGCAGGGCGGTCACGTGGCCGGTCAGGTCGGTGCCGTCGGGGGCTCGGGCCAGGTCGATCCGCAGCAGCGGCTTGGTGATGCCGAACAGGGTGCCGTCGGGGTCGTCGGACGCGCACAGCAGGGCGGTCGCCGAGAGGAAGTCGCAGCCCTGCACATCGCGCACGGCGTGGTCGAGGCGCACGGTGAACGCGAGCGGCAGGTTCGCGCCCGCCACGGCGGCGGGGTTGAGGCCGGGCGTGGGGAAGCCGAGCAGGCGGTCCATGGTGCCCCACTCGCCGGCCAGCATCCACGTGCCGTCCGGGGTGATCGCGGACCACGAGTTGTTGTACGCCTCGCCCGCCGTCAGCGCGTGGCGGTACTCGGTCCAGGCCCCGGCCGGCGACTGGGCGCGGAACATCTTGCCGTTGTGGTCGCCGCGCTCGTACGGCTCCACGTACCAGCCGGCGACGGAGTCGGGATCGCCGACGTGGTCGAATCCGCGCGCGGCCACGTCGGGCGGGATGGTGCCGACGCCGGTGTAGCGGTACTCCACGGTGCTGCCCCGGCGGATGACGGTCAGGCCCTGGCTCTCGTCGAGCGGGCGGGCGCGATCGGAGCCGACGGTCACCCAGTTCGTCGCGGCGTGCGCGGGGACGGCGGGCGCGAGGACCGCGGCGAGGACGGCGGCGGCGACGACCGCGCGCCGCGCGAAGGAGTTCTGCATGGCGGGCAGCGTGCCAGATATAGATGTACGTCGCTAGTATGCGCCGTTGAGGCACGATGGACCGATGACGGACAATGTGCTGGCCGAGCAGGTGGGGTACTACCGCAGCCGCGCCGGGGAGTATGACGCCACGGCCTACGGGGACGTGGACGCGGCCCGGGTGCGGATCGCGCGGCTCGTGCGCGCGATGGCGCCGCGCGGGCGGGTGCTCGAGCTCGCCTGCGGCACCGGGATGTGGACGGAGGCGCTCGCGCGCGAGGCCGGCTCGGTGCACGCCGTGGACGCCGCGCCCGAGGCGATCGCCATCGCCCGGGAGCGCGTGCGGGAGGGCGAGGTCGCCTTCGAGGTCGCGGACGTGTTCGGGTTCCGGGCCGGGCCGGCGTACGACGTCGTGTTCTTCTCCGCCTGGCTCTCCCACGTGCCGCAGGAGCGCTTCGAGGAGTTCTGGCGCCTCGTGCGCGATCGGCTCGCCCCCGGCGGGCGCGTCCTGTTCGTCGACGAGCACGTGGACGAACAGCCCAAGGAGGCCTTCGTCGGCGACGAGGTGGTCGAGCGGCGGCTCACCGACGGGCGCACGTTCCGCATCGTCAAGCGCTTCATCGACCCGCCGGCGCTGCGGGACCGGCTGCGCGGGCTCGGGTGGGAGTGCCGCATCGAGCGCGACGGCAACGACTGGATCCTCGGCGAGGCGCGGATCGGCGACGGGCGCCGCGACTGACCGCGACGCCCGCCGGACACGACGACGACCCGCGGCCACGCCCGCTGCGCATGACCGCGACCGACGCCGCGTGCGCCGTGAGTGTCGGAGGAGGTCGTGGCGTCGTGGCGTCAGCGGGAGCCGCGGATGAGGAAGCTGCGCGCGGCCCACAGCACGCCCAGCACGATCGCGCCGATCACCGCGAAGGTGCCCACGGCCGAGGAATCGGTCAGCGCCACGATCGCCACCGCGGCGCCGTAGCAGACGGACAGGATCAGCATGATGTTCATCGACAGACGAGGACTCATGGCCATCACCATCCCGCCGCCGGGCGCCCCGCACATCCAACGACCGTTGGATGCGCCGCCCGCGCGCATTGGCGATGCTGGTGGGATGGACGATCCCGATGGGGCCGGCGATCCTGGGCAGCACGAGTGGCATCGGCTCGCGGCGGGGTGGCATCTCGCGTTCGCCGCGCTGGCCGTCACCGCCGCGGGGCTCATCGCGTTCGACGGGGATCTCGGGGCCGGGCGCCGGGTGCTCGGGGTGGCGATCGTCGCCGCGCTCGCCGCGTGGTACCCCGTCGCCGGTGCCGGCCTGCTGCGGCGCCCGCGGGACGGCAAGGGGTGGCTGTACGTCGGGATCGCCGTCGTCCTGAGCACCGCCGCCGTCGCCGTGTCGCCCGCCGGGGCCGTGCTGTTGTTCCTGCTCTTTCCGCACGTGTGGGCCATGCTGCCCGCCCGGCAGGCGATCGCCGGCTCCGTCGCCGCCGTGGTGGCGATCGGGGCCGTGTTCGCGCTGCGGTACCCGCCCGAGACGGTCCTGCTCCCGGCCGCCCTCGCGCTGGTGTGCGCCGTCGGCGTCGGGCTCTGGATCAGCCGCATCATCGACCAGAGCGCGCACCGGGCGCGGCTCGTCGCCGAGCTCGACGCCACCCGGGCCGAGCTCGCCGAGGTCAGCCGCGAGGCGGGCGCGCTCGCCGAACGCGAGCGCATGGCCCGCGACATCCACGACACGGTCGCGCAGGGGTTCACGAGCGTCCTGCTGCTGCTCGACGCGCTCGAGGCCGAGCTGGGCGACGGGAACGGGGCGGCGCTGGCGTACCTGTACCGAGCCCGCGACACCGCCCGCGACAACCTCGGCGAGGCGCGCTCGCTCATCGACGCCGCGACTCCTCCGGCGCTGCGGGCCGCCTCGCTGCCGGCCGCGCTGCGGCTGGTCGTCGACCGCATCGGCCCCGACCTGCCCGGCGGCGCCACGCTGACCGTCGAGGGCGAGCCGCGGCCGCTGCCCGCCGAGCTGGAGGTGGTGGCGCTGCGGGCCGGCCAGGAGGCGCTCGCGAACGTGCGCCGGCATGCGGGCGCGTCGCGGGTGGAGGTGTGCATACGGTACGGCGGCGGGCTCTTGGGTCTTCGCGTCAGCGACGACGGGCGCGGCTTCGACGCGGGCGCCCGCCCGGCGGGCTTCGGCCTGGCCGGGCTGCGCGAGCGCGTGACGGCCGCGGGCGGCTCGGTCGCGGTGCGCACCAGCCCCGGCCAGGGCGTGACCGTCGACGTGGAGCTGCCGGCGTGAACGGCCGGGCCGGTTGTTCACACAACGCGCGGCGGGCGGCGGCGTGAGCGGCCGGCAGGGTTGCTTTCTCGACGCGCGGCGGGCGGCGGCGTGAGCGGCCGGGACGGTTGTTTTCTCGACGCGCGGCGGGCGGCGGCGTGAGCGGCCGGGATGGTTGTTTTCTCGACGCGCGGCGGGCGGTGGCGTGAGCGGCCGGGACGGCTGCCCTCGCGGCGCGTGGTGTGCGGCGGCGGTCGCTCTGATCGGCGGCGTGCCGGTCGACTGGGAGCCGGCGGCGTGAATGGCGGGGGCGGCTTCCTCGGGGCATCGGCGGCCGGGGTGGCGGCGTCAGCACGATGGCGTGCCGGTCGACGCGGTGTCGGCGACGGCGAAGGCGGTCGCGGCGGGTGCGACCGGGTCGGTGTTCCTGCGGTGGCATCGGAGGCGGTGGCGTGAGCGGCCAGGACGGTGACGGCGTGACGGTGCGGTTACTCGTGGTGGACGACCACCCTATCGTCCGGGAGGGTTTACGGGCTGTGCTGGACCGTGAACCCGACCTCGTGGTCGAGGCTGACTGCGGCCGCGGGTACGAGGCGGTCCGGCTCGCCGCGGCGCTGCGGCCCGACGTGGTGCTCATGGATCTGCGGCTGCCCGACCTCGACGGGATCGCCGCGATCGAGCGGATCACCGCCGACGGTGCGGCCAAGGTGCTCGTGCTGACCAGCTACGACACGGACGGTGACGTGGTGCGGGCGGTGGCCGCGGGCGCGGTCGGATACCTGCTCAAGGGGTGCAGCCGGGAGGAGCTGACCGCGGCCGTGCGCACGGCGGCGCGGGGCGGCACCGCACTCGCCGCGCCGGCCGCCGACCGGCTCGTGCGGGCCCGGCGCGGGGACGTGCCGCAGCTGACCAACCGCGAGCTCGACGTGCTGCGCTGCCTCGCCCGCGGCCTGTCCAACCCCGAGACCGGCCGGGAGCTGTTCGTGAGCGAGGCGACGGTGAAGAGCCACGTCATGCGCATCTTCGACAAGCTCGGCGTGAAGGACCGGACGGCCGCCGTCACCGCTGCGATCGCCCGGGGCCTGCTCCCTCCGCCGCAGTAGGTCGCCGGTGACCGTCCGTGCTCGCCGCGACCAGCTGTCGGGGCGGCTGTGGCGGTCACCGTGTGTGCAAGATCGGCTGCGGCACTCGGACCGTCGCGAAACTCGCCGCAGGAGCCCGGCCGTGCCGCGAGGGGGCCTTGTCGTGCGTGAGGAAGCCCTGCCGCGCCGCGAAAGGAGAGGGCACTGCCGCGCCGCGAGAGGAGAGGGCACTGCCGCGCCGCGAGAGGAGAGGGCACTGCCGCGCCGCGAGAGGAGAGGGCACTGCCGCGCCGCGAGAGGAGAGGGGCCTGTCGCGCCGCGAGGGGAGAGGGCCGTGCCGCGAGGGGAGAGGGCCGATGCGGGTGAGGAGCCCGTGCGCGTGCGAGGTGAGCAGTGTCGGGTCGCGCGTGCGAGGGCCGCGCGCGGCTGTGCGGCGAATGGGGAAGCGGCAAAAGCCCCGCCGTGGTGGGCGAACGGTGGGGTCAGGCGTCCACGCCGATGCGTTCGCGCAGATCCTCGGCCCACAGGTCCGCGGTGTAGACCGGCGTCCCCGGCTGGTGTTTGCGACCCCCGTCGGCCAGCCCGCCCGCGTCGACCGGCTCGAAGCCGAGCTGCTCCACCAGGTCGAACACCTTCCACTTGGCGTCCGAGTCGTCCGCCGACACGGGGATGCCGTAGCGGCGGTTGGCGCCGGCCGAGTGGCCGTAGCTGCGCAGGTGGTCCCACCGCATCGCGTTGAAGGCCTTCACCACGTGCGCGCCCGGCAGCTCCCACTGCACCAGCTCGCTGCTGGTCACGTGGCCGTCCTCGAGCTCGGCGAACCGGCCGTCGCGCTGCGGGTAGTAGTTGCTCGCGTCGATCACGGTCTTGCCGTTCAGCTCGGCCGCCGGCAGGTCCCGGTACTGCCCGAACGGCACCGCGAGCACGACGATCTCGCCGAAGCGTGCGGCCTCGTCGGGTGTTACCGCGTGTACCCGGCGGCCTAGGTCGAGTTCGAGGTCGCGCAGGGTGTCCGGGCCGTGGCGGTTGGCTATCGCGACGTCGTCGCCGGCCTCGGCGCACAGGTAGGCGAGCGTCGAGCCGATGTGGCCCGCTCCGATCAGTCCGATTCTCATGCGCTCCGGCTACCCGGGCCGGACGCGTTCACCCAAGAACCGGCCCGTGCCGGACGCGTTCACCCGAAACCTGCCCATACCGAACGACATCACCGAACGGCCGCTCATCCCGGACCCGTGAACCGAATGCGCGCCCGGCTCGGGACGCGAGGACCGGATACGCGCCCGCCCGCGACGCGAGGATCGGATACGCGCCCGGCCCGGGACGCGAGCATTGAATACGCGCACGCCCGGGGACGCATGGGTCGAGCCGGAGTCGCCAAGCCGAAGCGCGCGCCCGAAAACACGCTCGCATAGGGCGCGCGTGAACCAGGCAAGAGGCGGTTCCGGACCCGGGAGCGCCCGGGAGCGCCTGGAGCGCGGGAACGGCCCCGCACCAGGGCCGTTCACGTGCAACGCTCCAGCCGCTAGGCTCTCACCGTGCGTAACCTCGCCACCGACCAGCACATCTGCTGGACGTATGACGACCCCGGGCAAATGCACGCTTACGCACGGTCATACCTCGATGCCGGGCTCGCGGCCGGACAGCGGGCCTGGTTCGCCGGCCTCGCCGACCCGGGCTGGCTGCCCGAGGGCGCCGAGTTCGTCTCGCTCGATTCCACCTACGCGGCCGGTGTCGCCGTCGACCCGAAGGCCCAGGTCGCCGCGTACGCCGCGGCCACCGAAGCGGCGCTCGCCGCCGGGCACACCGGGCTGCGCGTGTTCGCCGACTGCACCGCGCTCGTGCGCACCGACGCGGAGCTGGACGCGTTCGCGCGGTACGAGGCCCTGGTCGACCGCTTCATCGCCGTCGCGCCGATGCAGGCCGTGTGCGCGCTGCGCCGGGCCGAGGCCGGTGCGCGGGCCGTCGGCGAGCTCGCCTGCCTGCACCCGCGCACCAACGCCGCCGAGGCCCCGTTCACCTTGCGCGGCGACCCTCACGCGCCCGGCGCGGTGCTGGTCAGTGGCGAACTCGACAGCGCCGCCGACCTGCTGTTTCCCGTCGCGCTCGATCGGGTAGAACCACATCCTGAGCACGGGCAGATCATCTTCGACGCGCACGGCCTGCGGTTCGTCGACCACCGGGCGCTGCTGCACCTGCAGCGCTACGCGGAGCGGCGCGACGTCACCGTGGTGCTGCGCACCTCGCTGACGACCGCGGCGCACCTGGTCGAGCTGCTGCGGCTGACGCGGATCCGGATAGAGGCGGCGGGATGAGAACGGGGGCCGGAGCCGGGCACACCGGCTACCTGCACGAGGCGGTGTGCTACGACTCCGACGAGCACCTGCTCGCCGTGGTGATGCCCTTCCTGCTGGGCGGCGTCGAGGCCGGCGAGCCCACGCTGGTCTCGTTCGGCGCTCGCAACGCGGCCCTGGTCCGTGACGCCCTGCCGGCCGGCTGCCCGGTGACGTTCCTCTCCGGCGGCGAGGTCTATGCCCGCCCGGCCGGGGCCATCCGCTCCTACCGCGACCTGCTCGCCGGGCACGTGGCCGCCGGCGCCGGGCAGATCCGCATCGTCGGCGAGCTCGGCCGCGAGCAGTTCGGCGACACCTGGGACTGGTGGGCCCGATACGAGTCGGCGATCAACCACGCCTACGACGATTTCCCGCTGTGGAGCATGTGCGCGTACGACACCCGCAGCACGCCCGCCCGCGTGCTCGCCGACGTGCTGCGCACCCACCCGCAGACCGCCGGGCCCGGCGGGCGGCACACGGCCAACGACGAGTACACCGACCCCGAGACGTTCCTGCTGGAGAACCGGCCCGAGATCGCCGACCCGCTGCAGTGGCATCCCCCGGCCGCCGACGTGCTCGACGCGCCGCCCGAGGAGGCCCGCCGGATCGTGCGCGCGGCCGGCGAGGGCCGGGTCGGCCGGGCGCGGCTGGACGACCTCACGCTCGCGGTGAGCGAGATCGTGGCGAACGCCGGCCGGTACGGCCGGCCGTCGACCCGCCTGCGTGTGTGGGCCGCGGACGGGCGCGTGATCGTGTCCGTGGCCGACACCGGCGCCGGCCCGAAGGACCCGTTCGCGGGGCTGCTGCCCGCAGCCAGCGAGCACTCCGCCGGCTTCGGGCTGTGGATCACCCACCAGATCTGCGACCACGTCACCCTGCAGCGCGCACCCGGCGGATTCACGGTCCGGATGACCGTACAGAGCTAGACCGGCTGCGCGGCCGGCTGGAGCCGCGCCTCGAGCTCCTCCGGGGCGAGCGGGCGGGCGTAGAGGTACCCCTGCCCGAGCTCGTACCCCTGCCGCCGCAGCAACTCGGCCTGCGCCGGGGTCTCGATGCCCTCCGCGACCGCCGCGAGATCGAGCGTCTTCGCGATGTGGATGACCGCCTGGGCGACCGCCGCCGGCCGGCCCGCGGTCGTGATCTCCTCCACGAAGCTGCGGTCGAGCTTGAGCGTGGTGACGGGGCAGGTCAGCAGCAGCCCGAGCGAGGACGCGGCGGTGCCGAAGTCGTCCAGCGCGATGCGCACCCCGAGCGCCCGCAGCTCGTGCAGGGTCGCGATCGCCTGCCCGTCGTTGAGCACCGCGGTCTCGGTCACCTCGACCAGCAGCCGCTGCGCCGGCAGCCCGGCCGCGGCCAGGGCGGCGCGCACGTCGTCGACGAACCCGGGGTCCTGCAGCTGGCGCCCGGCCACGTTGACGGTGATCGAGCGCAGGGCGTCGTCGCCGTACCGCCGCAGCCACTGCGACGCCTGCAAGCACGCCTCGCGCAGGGCCCAGCGGCCCAGCGGCACGATCAGGCCGGACTGCTCGGCGACGGGGATGAACTCGGCCGGCGAGACCGGGCCGCGCGTCGGGTGCTCGAAGCGCATCAGCGCCTCGGCCCCGAACAGCGCACCGTCCTCGAGCCGGACGATCGGCTGGTACCGCAGGTAGAGCCGATCGGTCCCGATGGCGTCGCGCAGATCCGCACCGAGCTCGGCGTGCGCCTGGATGCGGGCCGCCATGTCCGGCGTGTAGCCCACGGAGTTGCCCTTGCCGCGGTCCTTCGCGGCGTACATCGCGATGTCGGCCTTGCGCAGCAGGGTGCCCAGGTCGTCGCCGGTCCCGGCGGGCGCGACGCCGATGCTGGCGTGCACGAGCAGGTGGTGCCCGGCCGCGCTCACGGGCGGCACGAGCAGCGACAGCACCCGCTCCGCGGCCCGGTCGGCGTCCCCGCCCGGCGCGTGGCGCAGCAGGACCGCGAACTCGTCCCCGCCCAGGCGGGCCACGACGTCGCCGCCCCGCACCGCGGCCCGCAGCCGCTCGGCGACCGCCACGAGCACGGCGTCGCCGACGTCGTGCCCGAGCGTGTCGTTGACCTCCTTGAAGTCGTCGAGGTCGATGAGCAGCACGGCCGCGCTCGCGTCGCGGGTCAGGGCCTCGTCGACGAGCGCGCTGAACCCGGCCCGGTTGGCCAGGCCGGTGAGCGTGTCGTGGGTCGCCTGGTGCTGCAGCTGCTGCTCGTGCCGGCTGACCGAGTCGAGCAGGTGCGCGTTGTCCCGCAGGGCGAACAGCTGCCGCGCGACCACGATCCCGGTGATGAGGATGGCCCCGAGCGCCACCGGCGCGATGTCGACGACGCCGTGCTCCCGCCCCGCGCGGAAGCTCTGCACCGCGAGCAGCAGCGAGGTGGCCCCGACGGCGACGTACGGCAGCATCGAGAACCGCCGCTGGCGCCGCGCGCCGGCCCGTGGGTCGGCGGGGTCGTCGCTGCGGCGGCGCTGGACGTGCGCGGACCAGGTGACGATGAGCATGTTCACGATGATGCTGATCGGCTGCAGCCCGACCCAGCGGGGCTGGTTGGTGATCGGCGCCGCCGCGGAGGCGAACACGCCGATGAGGATGGTGAGCGCCAGCAGCCGCAGCGACGCCGAGCTCACCGGCCCGCTGCCGACCATCACCACCTTCATCACCGCGACCAGCGCCAGCAGGCAGACCAGGGAGATCAGCAGGATCCCGAGGAACTTGGGCACGTCGGTGTGGCTCTGCGCGAGCGGCCGGAGCACGAGGTGCCACAGGAACAGCGCCGCGGCGGCCGTGACGGTCGCCCCGTCCAGCGTGAGCCGCACCCACTCGTTGCGGCTGCGCTCGCCGACGGGGAGCCGCAGCAGCGCCCACATCACGATCAGCAGCCCGATGGCGAGCAGCGGCACGGCGGTACCGACGAAGAGCAACGGGCGCGAGGACCACTGGGCGAACGTGGCCACGGTCATGAGGCTGGCCCCGGTCAGCACGAGCACCTCGACGGCGGTGAGGGTCGCCCAGAACCGCCGCGCGGCCGGGTGCAGCCCCGGCGAGCGGGACACCCGCAGCGTGGTGAGCATGGCGACCACGCTGGTCGCGGGCACCGTGAGCCACATCAGCACCTTCGGCGCCGGCAGCCCCGCGGCGAAGAACGCGGTCCAGACGCAGCCGAGCCCGAAGATCGTGATGCAGGCGATCAGCAGCGGCCGGGTGTCGGCGCGCTCGGCCCGCAGATGTGTGTCGCCCATCCCGCCGCGCCTCCCTCTCGTCCGTCTGATCGGCCGCCTGCTGGATCGGCCGCCTGCTAGATCGGTCGCCGCGCCAGGATATGAAGGAAACGCCTGTAGCCCCATCGGTCAATCCGCCACCACCGGTCACGGCCCGGATGCGCGCCGCTGACGACCACGCGACCGCCCGGCGCTGTCGACCGGCGGCGGCCGTTTCGCGTTCGTCGCGGAGCGGGAGCGGGGTGGTTGCCGGGATCATGGGCGCGCCCGGGTGTGCCGATGCTCACGCCGACCGGGACTCCGACGGACGGGCAGGGATGGCATGGCGGCACGGCGCACGGTGGCAGGGATCGGGGCAGTCATCGCGGGGGTGGCGCTCGGGGCGCCCAGCGCGTACGCGGCGGACGCCGTGGTGTCCAAGGGACGGCCCGTGGCCGCGTCGGCCGGGAGTGCGGCGCGCGCGGTCGACGGGAAGCCCTCGACGCGGTGGACGACGAGCGGGCGCGGCACGCAGTGGCTGCGGGTCGACCTGGGGGCCGTGAGCGCCGTCAGCCGCGTCAAGCTGTCCTGGGGTTCCGCCTTCGCCAAGGTGTACCGCCTGGAGACCTCCGCCGACGGGAGCACCTGGACGCCGCTGTACGCCACCGGCGCCGGCGACGGCAAGACCGACGACATCGCCGGGCTGGGCGGCACCGGGCGCTACGTGCGGCTGACGGCGACCCCGCGCGGCGCGAAGGGACTCGCGCTCGGCGAGCTGGAGGTCTACGGGCACCGGGCCGAGGCGGCCCCGGCCCCGGCACCGTCCCCGGTGACCAGGGCGGACCTGAGCACGGACGTCGCCATGCGGCTCGTGTCCTCGGCGGAGAACTCCAGCCTCGACTGGCAGGCCCAGTACCAGTACATCGAGGACATCGGGGACGGCCGCGGGTACACCGGCGGCATCATCGGCTTCTGCTCCGGCACCGGCGACATGCTCGAGGTCGTCGAGGCCTACACCGCGGCCGCGCCCGGCAACGTGCTGGCGAAGTATCTGCCGGCCCTGCGCAGTGTCAACGGCACCGCCGCGCACACCGGGCTCGGCGAGGCCTTCGTCGCCGACTGGAAGCGCGCCGCGGCCGACCCGGCGTTGCGCAAGGCCCAGGACGACGAGCGCGACCGGGTGTACTTCAACCCGGCGATCGCCCAGGCCAAGGCCGACGGGCTGCGGGCGCTGGGCCAGTTCGCCTACTTCGACGCGCTCGTCATGCACGGCCCCGGCAACGACGCCGCCAGCTTCGGCGGCATCCGCAAGGCGGCCCTGGCCAAGGCGAAGAGCCCGGCCCAGGGCGGCGACGAGACCGCGTACCTCAACGCGTTCCTCGACGCCCGGGTCGCCGCGATGCGCACCGAGGAGGCGCACAGCGACACGAGCCGCGTCGACACCGCCCAGCGCGCGTTCCTGGCCGCGGGCAACCTCGACCTGCGGCTGCCGCTGTCGTGGAAGGTGTACGGCGACTCGTACACCATCACCGCCTGACCGATCGGCCGCCGCCGCTCTACGACGCGGTGCGTGACGCTCGTCGTGCGTGACCTGCTGGCCGGGATCGCGGCGCTGCCCGGGTGCCGGGTGCTGCCCCCGGCCGGCCCGGTCGCGACCCGGCCTTCGCGCGCCTCCAGCACCGCCCCGAAACAAAGCCCTACGAGGCCGGGGGCGGTGGGAGCAGCCGGCGCAGGGTCGGTGCGACGGCCGCGACGAGGACCGGATCCTCGCCGGTCGTCATGAGCAGGTTGACCACGCCCATCGCGACGGGGCCGGTCCGCACCGCCGCCGCGGCGGCCGCGATGTCCGGCGCGGCGATGTCGGCGAGCAACTGCCGCACCAGTGCGCCTTCGCCCAGTAGGCCTCCGCCGGGACCGTCAGCCGGCCGAGCCAGGACAACAGGGCCGCCGCTCGCTCGGCCGGTGACGGTGTCGCGGCGGCGAGCAGCCGACCCAGGCCGAGGATCTGCGGCTCGGCCAGCTCGCCCGCCTGCTGGCCGGTCAGGCGGCCCAGCGTCGCGTGCAGTTCGACGGGGACCCGGCGCTCGGCAAGGTACCGGCGGCCGGCCTTGCCCGCGGGACGAAACTGCGGCCGCCGGCCGGTCTCGTGCCGGCGCAGCAGATCCATCAGCGGGGACAGGAACCGCTGGACCTGCCCGCGCACGCCGTGCTCGGCGAGCAGCAGGTGCAGCCCCGCGGCGTCATCCACCTCGAGGTCGTTGCGGAATCGTGGGCGCTCCCAGCTGACCGAACCGTAGGCGTGCAGGCTGGCCGAGGCCAGGGCCTCGCCCGCGGTGCCGCGCAGCACGACGGTCGTGTGGCCGTGACAGCGGCAGATGTCGCCGGTGAACCGGCCGGTCGTGCTCAGCGCCCGGAGCGCGCCGAGCGCCGGGGGCTCGCGCAGCTCGGCCAGCACGGCCCGCCCGGGCTGCGGACCGTCCGCCTCACCGCCCTCGACGATCTGCACGAGACGCGCGCTCGTCCAGACACCGTCGAGCCAGCCGATCATTCCAGTCTGCTCCACCGGTGCGCGATCTTACGCGTCGCGGCCGGGCAGCGCGTCCGCGGTGAGGCCGGACTGTCAGCCGCCGAGCGTGAGGTGGACCGGGCCGCCGGTCGGATCGGCGGGCCGGACCAGCGCGTACGGCACCCGGAACACGCGCCCGGGGGCGGCCGGCCACGGCAGGCGCCGCGAGCCGAGCCGGCGGCCGTCCTGCGTGGCGGTGACGCGGGGCAGGCGGCGGTGCTCGGTGGTCCACAGCAGCAGCCGGTCCCGGGCCGGCGGCGGGCCGCCCGGGTGGATGAGCTGCGGGGCCACCCAGCGCAGCGGCGGCTCGGCGACCAGTTCGACGCCCGCGCTCCCGGGCCGCCCGGCGCCGGCCAGGTGCCGCAGCACGGCGGCGGCGACGTGGCGGCCGTCGAGCGCGGCGACGTCGGCGGTGTCGACCGGGTGCAGCAGGTTGCCGGCCGCGAAGACGCCGGGGCGGCTCGTGCCCAGGGCGGCGTCGACGCGGGGGCCGAGCGTCGCCGGGTCGAGCGCGAGCCCGGCCGCGCGGGCCAGCTCGTGGTCGGGGATCCAGTCGCCGGTGAGCACGACGGTGTCGCACTCGACGCGCTCGCGGCGCCCGGTGCGCAGATCCTCAAGCTCCACAGTGGACACCCGGCCGCGCCCGTGGATGGCGGCCACGCGCGTGCGGGTGCGCACCGGGCGCAGCGGCAGCCGCAGCTCCGGCCGGGGCAGCTCGGTGGTGAGCAGGACCGTCCGGCAGCCGGCCGCGCGCAGGGTGAGCACCGCCGACCAGCTCACGAGCTCGGCCCCGACGACGACCGCGCGGCGGCCGACGGACCGGTGGTGCAGGTGCACGAGCTGCTGGAGCTGCCCGGTGGTGTAGACGCCGGCCGGCCGGTCGCCGGGGATTCCCCGCGCGGGGCGGGGCCGCTCGCGGGCGCCGGTAGCGAGCACGATCGCGTCGGCGCTCACCGTGCGCCGCCCGCGCGGCGAGGTCACCTCGAGCGCGCGGTCGCCCGCCCAGCCGGTCACCATCGCCTCGGTCTCCAGCACCGCCCCGGCCGCCGCGGCCCGCCCGGCGAGGCGGTCCGCATAGGACGGTCCACTGAGGACCCGGTGCAGATCCCGGATGCCGTACCCGCTGTGCGCGCTGTGCCGCGCAATCCCCCCGGGCGCGGCCTCCCGCTCGAGCACGAGCACCGTGCCGTCCACGCGCCCGGCCAGGGCCGCGGCCGCCGCGAGCCCGGCGGGCCCGCCCCCGACGATCGCGACGCGCACGTGCTCGCTCACTGCGGCCTCCCGCCCGACTCGGCCAGGGCCGCGACCTCGGCGCCGCAGGAGAACCCCTGGCAGCGGCCGTTCATCGCGCGGGTCCGGCGCCGCAGACCGTCCACGGTGGACGGCGGAATCGGCGAGGCGAAGGCGTCGCGGATCTCGCCCCGCGTCACCCGCTCGCAGAAGCACACGATCCGGCCGTACTCCGGGTCGGCCGCGATCGCCGCGGCGTCCTGGTAGGGCCGGGGGCCCGCCTCGCCCAGGTTCGGCATCCGGGGCGGGGGCGGCAGGCCGGGGCGCTCGGCCAGGTCCAGCACCCCGTCCACGAGGGACGCGACGTGCTCGGCGATGGCCAGGCACGCGGTGAGGCCGGTGGAGCGGATGCCGCCGGCGAGCACGTACCGGCGGGGCTCGTCCACGTCGATCAGGTAGTCGTCGGCGTCGATCGCGGCGCGCAGGCCCGCGTAGGCGGCCGTGACCTCCTCGTCCAGCAGCGTCGGCATGAGCGCGGCGCCCTTCTCGCGCAGGAACGCGAACCCGGCCTCGGAGGTGCCGGTGGCGGCCCGGTCCTCGAGGTCCTCGGCGGTCGGGCCGAGCATCACGTTGCCGTAGATCGTCGGGCTGATGAGCACGCCCTTGCCCACCTTGGACGGCACGGGCAGGACGATCCGCGGCGCCTTGGGCCGGGCGAGCTTGTCGAACACGAGCAGCTCGCCGCGGCGGGGCGTGACGGTGAACCGTTCGTGGCCGAAGAGCCGGTCGACGGCGTCGGAGCCGAGCCCGGCCGCGTTGACGACCCAGCGCGCCCCGATGTCGCCGTGCGCGGTGCTCAGCCAGGTGCGCGTGCCGTCGTCGCGCACGGCGGTGACGCGGTGGCCGCGCAGCAGGGTGACGCCGCGCCCCACCGCCTCGGTCGCGAGGGCCAGGTTCGTCGTCCACGTGCAGGTGATCGACTCGCCCGGCACCGTGAGGCCGCCGAGGGCGCCGGGGGCCAGGTCGGGCACCTGGTGGTACACCTGCCGGGAATCGACGATCGAGCACTCGGCGTAGCCGTTGCGCCGGGCCTTGTCCCGCAGGCCGGGCAGGGCCGCGAGCTGCTCGTCGTCCCACGCGACCAGCAGCGCGCCGGTGCGCTCCACGGGGATGCCGGTCGCCGCGGCGTAGTCGCCGAGCAGGTGGTAGCCGCGGGCGACCAGGCGCGCCTCGAGCGTGCCCGGTTTCGCGTCGAAGCCCGTGTGCAGGATCGCGGTGTTGGCCTTGCTCGTGCCGTCGCCGACGTCGTCGCGGGCCTCGATGAGGACCGTCGACAGGCGCGTGGCCCCGAAGCGCCGGGCGATCGCGGAGCCGACGAGGCCCGCCCCGATGACGGCGACGTCGAAGGTGCGGGCGGTCATGCCGCGGCCCTCGCGGCCTCGGCGTGCCAGCGGGCCAGGTGCTCGGCGGCCCGGTCCGGGGGCCACGCGGGCTCGAACGTGGCCGCGGGGCGCCAGCCGCCGGTCGCGTCCACGATGGACAGTCCGGGCTCCAGGGCGAGGCGGGCGCAGGCGGCGGCGCCCAGGGCGGTCGCGTGCGGGGAGGGGTACACCTCGATCGGCAGCTGCGCGAGGTCGGCCTGGGCCTGCATGAGCACGCGGGACCGGGTGAGGCCGCCGTCGACGCGCAGCCGGGTCAGCGGGGTGCCGAGGTCGTCGCCGGTGAGCGCGACGAGCGCGGCGACCTGGGCGGCGACGCCCTCCAGCACCGCGCGCACCAGGTGGCCCCGGCCGGTGCTCAGCGTCATGCCGGTGAGCGAGGCCGTCGCGGACGCGCTCCACCACGGCGCGGCCAGGCCGGCGAGCGCGGGCACGCAGAGCACGCCGCCGCAGTCGGGGGCCGCGACCGCGTCGAGCTCGGCGGCGCCGCGGATCAGGCCGAGGTCGGCGAGCCAGCGCACGGCGGAGGCGGCGGTGTAGACCTGGCCGTCGGCGCAGTACGCGGTGGTGTCCCGCAGCCGCCAGGCGACCGACGTGGCCAGGCCCTGCCGCGAGCGCGCGGCGCTCGCCCCGAGCTGGGCGAGCAGGAACGCGCCGGTGCCGTAGGTGCACTTGGCGGTGCCGGGCTCCAGGCACGCCTCGGCCAGCAGCGCGGCCTGCTGGTCGACGACGAGACCGGTGACGGGGACCTCGCCGCCGAACGCCGTGGTGGTGCCGACGATCCGGTCGCTCGGCACGATGTCGGGCAGCTCCTCGCCGCCGAGGCCGAAGAGGTCGAGCAGCTCTTCGCTCCACGCGACCCGGTCGAGGTCGAGCAGCAGGGAGCGGCTCGCCGTGGACGCGTCGGTGACGAACGCGCCGCAGAGGCGGTGGACGAGCCAGGTGTCGGTGGTGGTGACGACGCCCTCGGAGGTGCGGTGCTCGCGCAGCCAGCGCATCTTCGGGGCCGAGAAGTACGGGTCGAGCACGAGGCCGGTCAGCTCGGCGACGCGCGGCCCGGCGCCGGCGCGGGCGGCGCAGATCGCCTCGGCGCGGCGGTCCTGCCAGACGACGGCCGGGCCGAGCGGCTTGCCGGTGGCCCGGTCCCAGGCCAGCACGGTCTCGCCCTGGTTGGCCAGCGCCACCGCGTCCAGGGGGACGCCGGCCTCGGCCGCCGCCCTCCGCCCGGCGTCGAGCACGGAGCGCAGCAGCGCGTGCGGGTCGACCTCGACGCCGCCGCCGTCGAGGTAGACGGGCCGCAGCTCCTCCTCGGCGGTCGCGAGCACGCGCCCGGCGGCGTCCGTCACCACCGCCTTGGTGCCGGACGTGCCCTGGTCGATCGCGAGAACGTGCACGGCTTACCGCGCGGCCGCGGCGAAGAGCTGGATCAGGTCGAGGGCGGCCTCGCCGGTCCAGACGAGGGACGAGAGGCCGACCAGGACCGGGATCACGGCCAGGACCCGCGGCAGGACGGCGGGGTGGGGGCGCAGCAGGTGGCTCACCCGGCGGGGCACCACGCCGCCGACGCTCGCCGCGTGCAGGCCGGCCGGGTGCGGCGTGGTGCCGGCGAGCGCGGCGGCGCCGATGGCGTGGGCGACGGTACGGCGATCGCCCAGCGCGGCCGCGGCCCGCTCGTCCGCGGCCCGCTCGACGAGGTAGTCGACGTGGCGGCCGACCCACCACAGCGCCGGGTGCGCGGCGACGGCGAGCTCCGTCATGCGCACGAGGCGGTGGTGGCGCTCGGCGAGGTGGGCGCGCTCGTGGGCGAGCAGCGCCTCGAACTGCCGGTCGGTGAGCAGGTCCCGCATCCCGGTCGTGACCACGACGTGCCCCGGGCGGCCGGGGACCGCGAACGCGCCCGCGGTCGCGTCGGGGACCATGACCACGGGCTCGCCGGGGCCGGACGGCAGCAGGCGCAGGAGGTGGCGCTGGCGCATCCAGCGGTACGACACCGATCCGGCGGCGACCGCGAGCAGCCCGATGCTGAGCCACGGCACCCAGGGCTCCGACGCCGTGTCCCGCGCGACGATCCGCGTGGACCAGCCCAGGGCCCGGCCGACGAACGGCACCTCGGCCGCGGCGTGCGCCGCGAACAGCGCCAGGTTGACCGTGCTGCCGATCGCGGCCGCGGCGGCCGACCAGGCCACGGCCCGCGCCGCGGCACCCGGGGCGAGGCGGTCGGCGAGCAGCCGGACGGCGACGACGAGCAGCGGCGGGACGGCGAGGACGGACCAGACGAAATGGTCGAACATGATTGCGGCGCACCCTTCCCGCTACAGTCGTGCCCGTGACCCCAGACGAGGCGCGACCGAGGCGGCGGCCCGGCCAGCTCGAGGCCGAGATCCTGACGGTACTCGGCTCGGCCGGTGCTCCGCTCACCCCGGGGGAGGTCCGGGACCGTGTCGATCCCGCGGGCGGCCTGTCCTACAGTGCGGTCGTCACGACGCTGACCCGGCTGCACGAGCGCGGGGCGGTGACCCGGGAGCGTGCCGGGCGGGCGTACCGGTACGGCGCGCTCAGCGACCCGGCCGGGCTCGTCGCGGATCGCATCAGCCGCCTGCTCTCGGCCCAGTCCGACCGCGCCTCGGTGCTGCGCCGCTTCGTGAGCCGCCTGTCGGAGCAGGACGAGCGCCTCCTGCGGGACCTGCTGAACGAGGAGCCGGACTGCTAACTTCTACACGACTGTAGAAGTTCCCGGCGGAGGTCCTCATGACGGTGGTACTGGACGATGTCGTCCTGGTACTGCTGGCGGAGGGCCCGAGCAGCGCCTACGACCTGTGGCACCGCCACTCGGCGATCTTCGGCTCGGCCCGCCGCGTCGACCTGAGCCGCGTGATGATCAGCGTGACCCGCCTGGAGCGGGCCGGTCTGCTGCGCGTGGAGGCTCCCACGACACTGCGTCACGGCAGCGGCAACCGCCTGCCGTGCTGGCTGACCGCGGAGGGCCGCCGGCGCCAGGCCGCGTGGTTGTGCGCGGTGGACCCGGACACCGACGTCGACGACCTGTATGTGCGCGGGATGCTGGCGGTGGACGCCGCGAACCCGGCGACGTTCGACGCGTTCCTGTCCAACAGCCTGACCGCGACCCGCACGCGCATCAGCCGGCTGGCCGCCGGCGAGGACGGCGACCCGGCGCACCGGGCGCGGACCGCCTTCGACCAGGAGGTCGCGCGGGCCCTGGCCCTGTGGCTCAACCAGCTCCCGGAACACCGCCGCCCCGCCTGACGCCATCGACATGGATGTGGAGCGACGGGTGGTGGGTGCCGCGGTGCTGGCGTTGGTGGTGCTGTTTGAGCTTGATGCGTCGCAGATCGACGTGGATTCGCGCTTGCAGGCCATCGAGGGCGTCGAATTTGAGCTGGGGCAGATGGACGCGGGCGAGGTTCGGGAGTTCCGTACCGCGCTGGACGGCACGGAGATGGACGGTTCGGGCATTGTCGAATCCCTTCGGCACATGGCGGAGTCGGTGGCCGAGCTCGCGGCGGACTCGGCCGTCCACGACCACCGTGACCTCAGCGACCGGTTGGTATCGGTTCTCCTTGCGCCGTGTCGTGTGCTGTTCGATCTGGAGCCGCCGTTGATCGATGCGCGGGCTCAGGCAGAGGCGACGTCGCGGATCGTCGACGAACTCAGGCGCTTGGGCGCCGACGAGCGAAGGGCGGTCTTGGCGGCTTTCGATCGTCTGGAAGTTGCGGAACCCAGCGATGCGCCGTTTCTGGGTCGGCTCCGGGATCGGCTCATCCTAGCGTCCTAGGATGTCATAGCGAGCGTGGCTCAAGCCACGCCTTTTTCTTGGCCGCTACGCGGCAGGCTGCACCGCTGGCGAACTTCTAGCCGGGGCCGGACCAGACGGCGTCGAGGCGGAGGGCCGGGTCGCCGGGACCTCAGCGTCATCGGCTGCGACGACGTGCTGGCGACCCGGACCCACCCGCGGCTGACCACGGTGTCGGCGCGCTCGGCGGAGGCCGGCGCGCCGGCGAGGTGCCGCACGGCGAGGGCCGACGGCTGCTCACCACGAACCTGATCCCGGGCGCCACGACCGCCCCGCCGCGCGAACGGCCGCCGCGCCGCCGCCCGGGCCGCCCGGCGAACTAGCCGGCGGCCGGACGCTACTGCCAGGTGGCGGTGTCGGGGTCGATGCCGTGGGCGCGTGCGGCGGCATCGACGATGTGGCGCAACCACGTGGCCAGGCCGGCGCGGACGCCGTCGTAGTGGGCGGCGAAGTCCGGGTCGGCCTCGTACCGGCGGGCGAGACAGACCTGCATCTGCCGGGTGAGGGGGAAGTACGCGGCGAACACCTCGCGGTGCCGCTCGGCGAGCCGGTTCGCCTCCGGGCTGCCGGGTGCGACACCGGCGTCCATCGCGTCGCCGAGGGCGCGGTCGAGGTCGGCCACGGCGTCCGCGACCGCCTGCCACTCCTGCGGGGTGCGGGCGGTGGAGCGTTCGGCGTACTGCCGCCACTGCGTCGTGCCCGCGTAGCGCTGCCGGGCCTGGGCCGGCCAGTCCGGGTTCCACTCGGGGCCGAAGATCGCGGCCTGCTGCTCGGTAGTCAGCAGCAGACCGCGCTCGTGGGCCTCGATCATCCGGTCCAGCCCGGCGCCGAGTCGCTGGAGGCGGTCGATGCGCTCGGCGATCTGGGTGCGCTGCGCCCGCAGGGCACCCGGCGCGTCCGCGGCCGGGTCGTCCAGGACGGCCCGGATCCCGTCCAGGCCGAGGCCGATCTCGCGGTAGACGACGATGCGCTGCAGGCGCTCCAGGTCGGCGGCGGTGTAGAGCCGGTAGCCGGCGGTCGTGCGCAGCGACGGCCGGGCCAGGCCGATGTCGTCCCAGTGGTGCAGCGCGCGGACGGTCACGTCCAACCGCGTCGCGACCTGGCCGACGGTCAGGCCGTCGGCGTCGGCGGCATCAGGCATGCCCCTCATTGTCGCCGCGGCCGGCGCCCGGCGGGGTGATCCCGACGGCCGCGAGGTTGCGCGCCTCCTGGCCGGCCGGGTCGAAGGGCTTCGCCGCCGTGAACACGACCCGGGCGTGCTCGGGTGTGATCACCTCGACGTCGCGGGTGTTCCAGGGCGTGTCCCGCGGGCCCTCGACGCAGTCCGGGCGCAGCGCACGGCACGCCTCGACGAGCGGGTCGAGCTGGCCGAGCACGCACGCGAAGCTGAGGCTCATCGCCGGTACCGCCGCCGGAGCCTCCGCCGCCGGGACGAGGAGGACGTCCTGGAACGCCCACCGGCGCAGGTGCACGAGCCGGCCGGGGATGCTGAACAGGTCGATGAACCCGAACCCGCGGATCCAGAAGTCCGTCGACGCCGTCAGGTCGCCCGTGGGGATCGTCGCGAACGCGGGCATCCCGTAGATGCCCCGGAACGGCTCCGGCGCGACCGCGTCCGGGCCGGGGACGGGCACGGGGCTCATCTCGAACGCGTTGTAGTACTCGCTCATGCGCCCACCCTCCCGCCTCACGGTACGTGAGGGTCAAGCCCGTACCGTCGCCAGGAACGACACCATCGCGGCGACGACCTGCTCGGGGAACTGGACGTGCGGGTAGTGGCCGGCTCCGGCGATCATTTCCAGCCGCCCCAGGCCCGCCGGGAGCGCCGCGACGATCGCCTCGCCCTCGGCGCGGGGGTTCACCCAGTCCGGGTCCTGGGCGCCCTCGATGATCAGAACCGGGCAGCGGACGTTGCCGAGCTGGGCGGCGGCGTCGGCCGGCGTCGAGCGGCCCATCAGCTGGAAGGACTGCATGCGGCCCGGCTCGCGCAGCTTCGACTCGATGTGCGCCAGGCTGGTGTCCCAGTCCGCGGGGCGGGGCTGCGGGTAGGCGATCTCCAGGTAGCGCCGCCAGCGGGCGATGCTGCCGAAGAGGCCGGCGCCCAGCAGGTTCAGGGCGCCCTGGCGGTAGCGTGCGACGCGGAAGTCACCCAGGGAGTAGCTCAGCTTGCGTGTGAAGGGGGCCAGCTCCACCACCGCGGTGATCAGCGTGGGGGCCTTCGCGGCGGCGATCGTGGCCGCGCCGCCGGAGATCGAGTGGCCGACCAGCACGGCCGGGCCGCCGAGGTGGGTGATCAGGGCGATCAGGTCGCCGGCGATGTCGGTCCTGGTGCAGGACTTCCAGCCCACGCTCGACTCGCCGCAGCCGCGCAGGTCCAGGGCGGCCACCCGGTAGCCGGCCGCGACCAGCAGGGGCGTCACGAAGCGGAACGCCTCGCGGTCGTTGCCGATGCCGTGGGCGAGCACGACCAGCGGGCCCGAGCCGGTCACCTCGTAGGCCAGGGTGCCGCCGTCCACGTTCAGGTACTCGGTCATCGCGATCTCCAAGAGGCTCTGGCTAATGGCGTTAGCCAAAAGCTAATGGCATTAGCTAACCGTGTCAAGGGCGCGTTATACATGGGGCATGAGTCCTCGCCGGCGGCTGATGTTCGCGGTGCTCGCGGCGATCGTGGTGCTGGCCGCCGGGGGCTTCGCGCTGCGCGCCGCGCTGCGGGAGCAGCCGGTGCGCATCCCGGACCAGGCGGTCCCCGGCCCGGTGCTGCTCGTGCCCGGCTTCGGCGGCGGGACTGCCGGCGTGGACCGGCTCGCCGCGGCCATCCGGGCCACGGGGCGGACGGCCACCGTCGTCGAGATGCCCGACGGCGGCACCGGGGACCTCGCGGCCCAGGCCGACGTGCTCGACGCGGCCGCGACGCGGGCCCTGCGCGGGGCGCCCTCCGTCGACGTGATCGGGTACTCCGCCGGGGGAGTCGTCGCCCGGCTCTGGGTGCGCGACCACGACGGCGTGCACAAGGCGCGGCGCGTCGTCACCCTCGGCTCGCCGCACCAGGGGGCCCAGCTCGCCGCGGCCGGGGCCGCCGGGCTCCCCGGCGCGTGCCCGGCCGCCTGCCAGCAGCTCGCGCCCGGCAGCACGCTCCTGCGGCAGCTGGGCACCAGCGTGCCGAACCCGCCGCAGTGGCTGAGCATCTGGACCGAGCAGGACCAGACCGTCGTGCCGCCGGACTCGGCCCGGCTCGACGGGGCCGTGGACGTCGACATCCAGCAGGCGTGCCCGGGGCGGGACGTCGGGCACGGGGACCTGCCGACCGACGACTACGTGACCGGGCTCGTGCTCGACGCCATCGGCACGGCGCCCATCGGACCGGCCCCGCCCTGCTAGCTGGTCACGTCCTTGGTCGCGAAGTTCGCCCAGGCGAGGCCCAGGAAGACGGCGACGTAGACGGCCTGGATGCCGACGCCCCGCTCGATGTCGCGCCACAGGATCGGCTCGCGGAAGAAGTCGATCCAGGCCAGCCAGTAGCGCGTGGGCAGGTACGGGCGGATCGCGGCCGCCGCGTCCAGGGCCGTGAACAGCTGGCTCGCCACCAGCGCGGCCAGCGCGCCCAGGGTGGCGCCCAGCGACGAGTCGCTCACCGTCGACAGGAACAGGGCGATCGCGCCGACGCCGAGCATCGACAGGGCGACGTACAGCGTCGCGGCCCCGATGCGCAGCGTCACCTGCTGCGGGGTCAGGGCCGGTCCCGACACCGACGTCACCACCTCGGCGCCCGGCTGGGCGGGGAAGAGCAAGATGCCGATGACGTACCCGCTCAGCACGACGGCCACGACCGCGCCCAGGACGTACACCATGATCGAGACGAGCTTCGCCAGCAGCAGCCGGGTCCGGCCCACCGGGCGGGCCACGAGGTAGCGCAGCATGCCGCTGGCCGCCTCGCCCGCGACCGCGTCGCCGCCGATGACCGCTACCGAGACCGGCAGGAACAGCGGCAGCACGATCGCCAGGGCGGCCGCGGGGAACAGCGAGCCGTTGCTCAGGACCGCGGAGAGGAACGCGGGGCCCTGGGCCGCCGCGGTGCCGATCCGGGTGGTGGCCAGCAGGATCGCGACCGCGAGCGGCAACCCGCACAGCAGCGCCAGGCTGACCAGGGTGCGCGGCCGGCGGTACAACTTGCGCAGTTCGACGAGGATCACCGTCGCTCCATCCGGTCCGTGCCCGCCCCGGTGCGCTCGAGCACGACCTGCTCCAGCGTGCGCCGCTCGGCCGCGATCTCCGCCACCCGCAGCCCGGCCGCCACGAGCTGCGCGTTGAGCGCGGCCGCGTCCGGGTGGGCGATGGCGAGCCGGTCGCCGTCGCGGTCCGCGACCCGCCCGTCGAGCAGCGCGACCACCCGGTCGGCGTCGGGGCTCTCGAGCACGACCCGCCCGGTCGGCACCCGCAGCGCGGCCAGCTCGTCCTGCCCGACGAGCCGCCCGCGGTCCATGATCCCGACCCAGGTGCACAGCTGCTCGATCTCGGCGAGCAGATGACTGGACAGCAGCAGGGTGCAGCCGGCCGCGCTGATCTCCAGCAGCAGCTCCCGGATCTCGTGCATGCCCTGCGGGTCGAGCCCGTTCGTCGGCTCGTCCAGGATCAGCAGGCGCGGGGTGCGCAGCAGGGCCGAGGCGAGCCCCAGCCGCTGGCGCATGCCGAGCGAGTACGCGCGCACCGGCCGCCCGTCGACCCCGCCGAGCCCGACCCGCTCGAGCGCCTCCTCGACGCGCCGGCGACGGGTGCCGCGCACCGAGGGGCCGGCCGCGTCGAGCAGACGCAGGTTCGCGCGGCCGGACAGGTGCCCGTACGCGGCCGGGCCCTCGACCAGCGCGCCGACGTCCGGCAGGATCTCGTGCAGCCGGCGCGGGACCGGCTTGCCCATGATGGAGATCTCCCCGCTCGTGGCGAAGACGAGGCCGAGCAGCATCCGGATCAGCGTGGTCTTGCCGGAGCCGTTGGGGCCGAGCAGCCCGAACCGCGACCCCTCCGGCACCGTGAGGTCGACGCCGTCGACGGCCCGGATGCGGCCGAAGGTCTTGGTCAGCGCGACGGTCTGGATCACCGCAGCTCCCCGGCGGCCGGTATGCGGCCGAGTGTCTTGGCCGGTGTGTCGGTGTGGTTCACCGCAGCTCCCCGGCGGCCCGTGTGATCAGGTCGGCGGTGACGAACCCGGCGACCAGATACGTGCGCCGCCCCGAGCGGGTGACGGCGAGGGTGAGCACCGAGGAGCGCAGCAGATATCCGGTCGCGATAGGTGTACCGCCGGCGTTGCGCAAAGCGTTCAGCGTGCGCTCGCCGAGGCGCCCGGGCACCGCGACGACGACGAGCCGTGAGAGCCCGTCCCCGTACACCGCCAGCGCGCTCAACGGCCCCGGCACCCGTGCGCGCCCGGCGAGCGAGCCCGGCAGGTTCGCCCGGGCCACCGAGTTCAGCGACGAGGTGATCTCGGACTGGGTGGTGGCGGCGAACCCGCTCGACCCGGAGGCGCGGGGCTGGACGACGTCCTCGGCGGGCGGCGCCGCGCTGGCGTCGAGGAACCGCGTCGTGAGCGCCCCTCCCACGTCGACCTCGAGGGCGAGCCCGGTGCGCGGATCGGCCCACACGTCGACGGCGCCGATGGTGGAGTCCGGATCCGCCGCCGTGACCCGGATGCCGGCCGCCGCGACTCCCGCGATGCGCCGGTCCGCCAGCGCGGCGATCCTGGCCCCGGCCCCGGCGTCGCGCAGCAGGCGCAGCGCGAGCTCGGGCGGCACCAGGTCGGGCGCCTGCGGCGGTCGGGCCGCCGGCTCACCCGCGCTCCCGGTCCACAGATTGCGGCCGTAGTCCCAGGTGAAGGACCCTTCGGGAGTGCGGAACCAGTCCTTCTCGCCGACCGGGTCGAGCACCGCGACCCGCCAAGCGTCCGGCCCGGCGTGCCAGACGCGCATACTGGTCGTACCGCTGAAGAGCGCGGCCGTGTCGGCCAGCTGCGGCAGGTCGGGGAGCACCATGGAGCCGCGACTCTGGACGTATCCCTGATAGGGCCCCCGCGCCGCGACCATGATCCGGTCCCGCAGCACCGCCGGCTCGACGCGCTCGGCCGTCACCGGTGCGAACGCGACCACGAGCGGCACCGCGACGAGCGCGCCGACCAGCGCCGCGACGACCGCCCACCGCCGCCGCGCCTCGCGCCGGACCACGCTCATTGGCCCAACAGTACGTCGGGCCCGATGGTCCTCCGTCGCAGCCGAACGCGCCGCAGCCCCGGCATCGCGGCGTCGTCGCCCCCGAACCGCACCACCGCCCGGCCGCCGCGACCCCGTCGCCGACGTCCGGTGCTCGGAGCTGCTCGTGGCGGCGATTCGCCCGTCGAGCTCTCCGACCACGTGTTGCCGCGCGGGGTCACGGCCGACGTGCTCGATGGGCGGCCGGTGGCCGCGCTCTCTCCGACCGCGTGCCGCCGCGTGGGGTCACGGCCGACGTGCTCGATGGGCGGCCGGTGGCCGTGATCGCCGGGACGCTCGGCCCGATCATCGCGTGGGATCTCGTGGCCCACCGCGAGATCGCGACCCCGGCCGGTGTGTCGGCACCGGCCTGGTCACCGCGCTCGACGGGCGGCCGGTGGCCGTGATCGCCGGGACGCTCGGCCCGATCATCGCGTGGGATCTCGTGGCCCACCGCGAGATCGCGACCCCGGCCGGTGTGTCGGCACCGGCCTGGTCACCGCACACGGTGGGTGCGTCCGGGTGCGCGACGCTGTGACCGGATTGGTGACCGCTTCGTCGGTCAGGCCCTTGACCGCGCCGCCGTCGTCGGTGATCGTCAGCCGGTCGGCGCGCGCCTGGCCGGGCTGATCCTTACGCACGACGATCGGCACACTCCCGCGTAGTCGGCATGACACCCGCACAATTGCTCGCGCATATCGGGTGCAGTTTATGCTCGCCGAGTCGGCGGATTCCCGCGCTCCTGGGCAACGGGTTCGTCGAAGGCGCTGTGCCCCGTATTGTTTCGATGGCGGGAAACGGTTCGCTCCCGTGCGACGGTCGGTATTCGTCGGCCGGGTATTCTGGGTAAGACTTCGAACGGCAGACGGTGCGGTAGCAGTTGACGTCCTGGACCGCGCGGGCGCGAGCGGCGCTGATGAAGAGGCGCAGGCGTAGGCGCGGCCGAACATGGGCGGGACGGGCTCCGAGCGGACCGGGACCGCGCGGCTGGCGTGGGCGGTGTTGACACCGGCGGCGCAGGCTTCGGCGGGGTGGGCAGTGTGGGCGATGCTGGAGTGGGCGGCTTGAGCGCGGCCGGCGTAGGCGCTGCGGGCACGGGCGGTGCCGGCGTGTGAGACGCGCGTGGCGAGGGCCCGGACGGTGCAGGCATGCGGGTCGGGCGCGGCGTGGGCCCGGACGGTGCAGGCTTGTGGGCCGGACGCGGCGTGGGCCCGGACGGTGCAGGCTTGCGGGTCGGGCGTGGCGTGGGCGGAGCGGGTAGCGCTGAGACGCTCAGGCCTGACTTGGGCCGGGCTGGCACCATTGCTTCGTTCGCGGGTGTCCCGGTCCCGCAGACGCGGCGCAGCTTCTCCGCGTGCCGTCTCACCAGCCCCCAGTCTCGCCGCCGTTGCTGTTCCTTCCGGAATTCGTCTTTCCCTGGCCACCAATTCTTGGCCTTCGTCCGATCCCGCATAGCAGCCAATTCCCGAGAACTGAACAACTGCATCTGCCCCATGCCAAGAATTATCCCAGAGTGCGCCTCCGAACGACGTCTCGCACCACGCCCCAGCGCAAATGGCGAACATATCGGCGACGGTCCCGTCCGAAGATCAGCCCGCCTCGCCGCGCTCAACCTGGAATCGCGCGGCCTGCCCGCCACTGAGCTATCCCGCGCAAGGTAGCGGTATTCCCACTGATCATTCGTCCGGGGGAGGGGGCCGACCGGGTCGTCGCAAATCGTCATGTTGCGGTCCAAGGCGCGGACAGTAACGGACGATTGATCACCAGCGCTCACTGAGCCGGCGTATACCCCGTCGGGCGAAAAATCCGACAAGTCGCGGCGCGGAGCGCCCGACTTGTCGTGTGACGGTGGCGGTCGTGTCACAGGGAGCGCGTCGCGCGAAAGCCCAGGAGTTGCTCAATAGCCCCGGTGTCGATCGGCGTCGCGGTGCCGGGGATCGGGGCGCGCAGCTCGGTCCCCGGGTGGTACCGCGCGATGAGGTCCATTGTGGACAGTACCGACATCGTGTGCGGAGCGGCCAGGAGTAGGGGGTGGAAGCCGGTCACCGGGCGCGTCAGGGCCAGCCACACCGCCTCGGCGGCGTCGTCCACGTGCAGGTACGACCAGGAGTCCGCGGCCATCGTCGACGGGTCGCGATCGCACGTCGAGGCGGTGGTGCGCAGCCGGTCCCAGCCGGCCGTGAACGGGAAGCGCAGGGCCACGATGTCCAGGCCGTGGCGGCGGTGCATCATCGCGGCCGTCGCCTCGTCGGCGTGCTTCGACAGTGAGTATGCGTCCTCGATCTGCGGCGGGGTCCGCTCGTCGATCGGGTAGTAGGCCGGGTGCAGCTCGCGCTCGGCGAAGCGCAGGCCCAGGATCGAGTAGCTGGACGCGATCACCGCGCGGCGCACGCCCGCCCGGGCGCACTCCTCCAGGACGTTGAACGTGGCGCGGGTGTTGCCGGCGAAGACGTCGAGCGGGGGGTCGTTCAGCGGGCTCGGAATGGCGGCCAGGTGTACCACCGCGTCGACGCCGGCGCCGAGCGCCGCCCGGACCGTGGCGGGGTCGCCGGCGTCGCCCGTGACCGAGTGCTCCACTGTGGACGGTGCGGGCTCGGCCAGTACCAAAGCGTGGGTCTGCACCTGTTCGGCCGCGAGCCGGGCGCAGACGGCGCGGCCGATGTTGCCGCCCGCGCCGGTCACCAGGACCCTCACGGGGCCTCCAGTGCGCCGTCGGGGCGGCGCACCACGGCCGCCCAGCGGTCGAACAGGAACTTGGTCGGCGGGAACTGCGCCGCCTTGCGCTCGTCGAGGTCGACGCCCCAGCCCGGCTCGTCCGACGGCTGCATGTAGCCGCGCACGACGTCCGGGCAGCCGGGGAAGACCTCGTGGGTGGCCTCGTTGTACTCGTGCGACTCCTGGAACCCGAACGCCGGGCTGGAGACGTCGACCGCGAGGTTGGCCGCGACCCCGACCGGCGAGACGTCAGCGGGGGAGTGGAACGCGGTCCGCACGCCGCACAGCTCGGCGAGGGCGGCGAGCTTGCGGGTCGGGGTCAGGCCGCCGATCGCCGACGTGTGCAGGCGGATCAGGTCGACGCCGCCGTCGCGGACCAGCCGCGCCGCGTCCGGCACCGAGCCGACCTGCTCGCCGACGGCCAGCGGCACCGGGGACGCCGCCCGCACCTCCGGCAGGCGGTCGTAGTGCTCCGGCGGGATCACGTCCTCCAGGAACGACAGCCCGAAGGGCTCCAGCGCCCGCGCCAGCACGACCGCCTGCTTCGGGGTGAGCCGGCTGTGCACGTCGTGCATGAGGTTGATCTGGAGGCCGAGGCGCTCGCGGGCGGCCGCGAACAGCGCCGGGGTCCCGCGCAGATACCGCTCCGGGTCCCAGCCGTCCGGGTTCGGCGAGCCCGGGTAGTGCCCGCCGGTGCCGGGCGCCCCGTAGCTGCCCAGCCCGGGCTCGGCGCGCTGGATGCGGATGCAGCGGTAGCCCTGGGCGATGAGCCGCTCGGCCTCGTCCAGGACCTCCCCGGTCGTGTCGCCCGACGCGTGCGTGTAGACCTCCACGCCGCCGCGGACCCGGCCGCCGAGCAGCTCGTAGACCGGCACCCCGGCGCGCTTGCCGGCGATGTCCCACAACGCCTGGTCCAGCCCCGAGAGGGCGTTGTTCAGCACCGGGCCGTTGCGCCAGTACGACGAGAAGTGCACCGTCCGCGTGATGTCCTCGATGTCGGCCGGGTGCCGCCCGATCGCGAGCGGCCCCACGTGCTCGGCCACGGCCGCGGCGACGGCGGCGTAGCGCTGGGTGAAGGTGGCGCAGCCGAGCCCGTAGAGCCCGGGCTCGCTGGTCTCCACCTTCACCACCACGAGCGGCAGCCCCTCGGGCGCGGTGACGATCGGCCGGACGGCGGTGATGCGCAGCCGGTCGCGGGCCGGCCACGGCGGGCGCGCCTCGGGCAGTCCACCGTGTTCGTCGAGCAGGGCGTTGGGATCGTGTGCGGCGCTCACCCGCCCAGTCTAGGAGGGCCGCTCCTGCACCAGGTATGCGAAGGGGCTACCGTCACCGCTGTGGAGATCGAGAGGTTCTGGGAGCTGATCGAGGGCGGGGCGGACCTCGCCGAGCTGACGCCCGACGAGATCGTGGCCTTCGCGCGGCGATACTCGCAGGTGCTCGACGCCGCCTACCTCGGGCCGCTCTGGGCCGCCGCGTACCTCATCGAGGGCGGCTGCGGCGACGACGGCTTCCGGGACTTCCGGGCCGGGCTGATGCTGCAGGGCCGGGCCGCCTTCGAGGGCGCGTGCGCCGATCCCGACTCGCTGGCCGACCTGCCGATCGTGCGGGAGATGGCGGCCGGCTCCGGCTGGCTCGGCTACGAGGCCCTGCACTACGCCGCCCGCAACGCCTACCGCGCCCGCACCGGCGACGTGGACGCGTTCGACGCCGCGCTCGCCGCCGGGCGGCCGGCCGGGCCGGCGGGGCCGGCCCGGGGCGAGCGCTGGGACGTCGAGGACGAGGCCGAGAACGAGCGGCGGCTGCCCCGCCTCGCCGCCCTGTTCCAGTAGTCCAGCGGCCTCAGCGGCCGCGGGCGCCGATCACGCCCCGGGCGCGCAGGGCCGCCTGGAGCTTGCCCACGTCCACCGCGTGCGCGTCGAAGCCGCCGAGCGCGGCCAGGGCCGCCGCCGTCCCGGCCGCCTCGCCCGTCGTGAAGCAGGTGGCGGTGATGCGGGCCGATCCGTTGGCCTCGTGGGTGGTCGAGATGCAGCGGCCGCCGGCCAGGAGGTTGGTCAGGTCCTGGGCGACGAGGGTGCCGAACGGAATGTCGTACGCGGCCGGCAGCCCGTCGGTGTGCGAGAGCCCGGGCGCGTCGGCGTCGTGCACGTCGATCGGGAACGCGGCCATGCCGATGGCGGTGTCGTCGCGGCGGGCGCCGAGCACGTCGTCCTGGGTGAGCGTGCGCCGGCCGAGCATCCGCCGGGACTCGCGGACTCCGACGCGGTCGGCGACGGCGGCGAGGTACGCGTTCGCGCCCCCGGGCACGTAGCGGCGGAACCAGTCCACGGTCTCCAGCACCTGCCGGGCCAGGACGGTGTACCCCGACACCGTGCGGGTCACGTTGAGCACGGCCTCGCCCCGGGTCGGCCAGCCGGCCAGGTGCAGCTCGGTGCGCCGCCACGACAGCCGGCCGTCGGCGTGGCCGGCCGCGAGCAGCGCGCCGAGGCCCCACAGGTTCACGTGGTCGTCGTCGGCCGCCCCGACGCGGCCGCCGGGGCGGAGGTCGTCCGGGTGGGTCCGGGCGTAGTCCAGCAGCGGGCCGAAGTCGACGCCGCCGAGCTTCAGCAGCAGCGAGACCGGCTGGGTGCGGCCCGGGCGGTCGGTCTGCATCGCGGCGCCGGCGAGCGCGAAGACGACGGCGTCGCCGGAGCAGTCCACGACGAGGGCCGGGCGGATGACGGTGCCGCCGACGCCGGCCGTCTCGACGCGGACCTCGGTCACCGCCGAGCCCTCCGTGGACACGCCGGTGACGGCCGTGTTGAGCATCAGGCGCGCGCCGGACTCGTGCAGCAGCACCGCCTCGGCCATCGCCAGCTCGGCGTGGTTGACCGGGGTGCGGGTCGCGGTGTAGCCGACGTCGTCCGGAATGTGCCCGGGCGAGCCGCCGTAGCGCTGCAGCAGCGCGACGATCCGCTGCCCGACGCCGCCGGTGACCTGGTTGCCGGCGGCGTCGTGGAAGCCGGCGCTGTGCTCGAGCAGCTGCCACGCGAGCGTCCCGCCGACGTGGCCGGTCGCCTCGACGAGCAGGGTGTCGGCGCCCGACTCGGCGGCCGCGACCGCCGCGGCGACGCCGGCCGATCCGGCGCCGACGACGAGCACCTGCGGGGTGACCGGCGGCTCGGGAGTGAGGTCGGTGGAGGTGGGGCTCACGGGAGACTCAGCCTTTCACGCTGCCGGCCGTCAGGCCCTTCTCGTAGTAGCGCTGCAGTACGAAGAAGAGGACGACGACGGGGATGGTCACGAGGGTGCTCAGCGCCATGATGGCGCCCCAGCGGATGTCGAACGAGGTCACGAGCCCGGCCATGCCGACCGGCGCGGTGACGGTGTCGCCCTGGGCGATGACGCTGGCGAGCAGGAACTCGTCCCAGGACAGGATGAAGGCGAACATGGCGGTCGTGGCCAGGCCGGTGCGCAGCAGCGGCAGCGTGACGCGCACGAAGGCGCCGAAGTAGCCGAGGCCGTCGACCCACGCGGCCTCCTCGAGCTCGCGCGGTACCGCCTCCACGAAGCTCTTCATGAGCCAGGTCGTGAGCGGCAGCGTGATTGTCAGGTGCGCGATGACGATGCCGAGCAGTGAGCCGGCCAGGCCGAGCGAGGCGAGCACCAGGTAGAGCGGGACGAGCAGCAGGATCGCCGGGAAGAGGTACGAGATGCCCAGGCAGGCCAGCAGCACCCGCCGCCCCGGGAAGGTGAAGCGGGTGACCGAGTATCCGGCCGCCGTGCCGAGGGCGAGCGAGACGAGGGTCGTCACGACCGCGACCACGAAGCTGTTGGCGAACCAGCGCAGCGCGCCGGAGCCGAAGACCTCGTCGTACCAGGCGCCGGTGACCGCGGTCGGCACGACCGACGGGTGGCTCTGGAAGAGCTGGTCGGCCGGGCGTACCGAGCTCACGACCATCCAGAGGATCGGCCCGACGGCGAAGAAGACGATGAGGGCGAGCGCGACGACCCGGCCGGCGATCCCGGCCACGGCCGCCTTCGTCCGCCGCCGCTCAGGCCGCGCGACGGACCCGGACCCGGTGGAGGATCCAGCCGACGAGCCCGACGAAGCCGAGGAAGAGCCCGGCAAGGGATGCGATCGCTGCTGCGTAACCGACGCGGAACTCACCCATGACCACCTTGTAGATGTATGTCGACAGGACTTCGGAGGACCCGGCCGGGCCGCCGCGGGTCAGCAGCCACACCAGCTCGAAGTACATGAGGGTCCAGATGCCACGCAGCGCCAGCAGCGACAGCGCGGCGGAGCGCAGGTTGGGCAGGGTCACGTGCACGAACTCGCGCCACGGACCGGCGCCGTCGACGCGCGCCGCCTCGTACTGCGCCTTGTCGATGCTCTGCATGCGCGCCCAGAACACGAGCATCGCGAACGGGAAGCCGCGCCAGATGTTGACCAGCACGACGGTGGCGAGCGAGGTGCTCTCCTGCCCCAGCGGGTTGGCGCCCGGGTCGAGCGCGCCCCAGGTCTGCAGGCTGGTGCTGATGATGCCGTAGTGCCCGTCGAGCATCCACTGCCACACCAGGGCGCTGGCGATGACCGGCACCACGTACGGGATGAGCAGCAGCTGACGGATCCAGCGCATGCCGGGCCAGTCGGCGTCGATGAGCAGTGCGGCGGCGAGCCCGAGCCCGAGCTGGCCGGCGAGCGACAGCACCGTCCACACCAGGGTGTGGCCGATGGTCGACCAGAGGGTCCGGTCGGCGAACACGTCGCCGAAGTTGCCCAGGCCCACGAACGACGCGTCGCCGGTGAGCAGATCGATCGAGAACAGCGAGGTGCGGAAGCTCTCGAAGATGGGGTACGCCAGGATGACCGCGAACAGCAGAGCAGCGGGCAGGGCGAAGGCGATGCCTGCCCGCTGCTGCCGTCCGGTCAGCCCGCGCGTGAGGATCGCGGGAGTGGAGGCCATGGTTCCGCCGTTCAGTTCACTTTGGCGAGACGCTTCATCTCGGTGTTGATCTTGTCGAAGGCCTGTTCGGCGGTCAGGCTTCCGGCCGCCGCGGCCTGCAGGTTGTCGCCGACGAACGTGGTCGCCTCGATCTGGCCGGCCAGCGGGTTCAAACCGGCCTCCATGCCGTAGCGGTACCACTCAGGCAGCGAGTCGTCGCGGATCGTCTGGATCTGCGACGACAGCTTCTGCACCGTCGGGTTGCCGGTGAAGACCGGCGAGGCCGCGGCGCTGGTGGTCGCCGGCAGGGCGAACACGGGCCGGGTGTTGACCCGGGCGGCCTGCAGGTCGGCCGCCATCATGCAGGTGACCAGGGTCTTGGCGGCCTTCTGGCGGCGCTCGTTGCTCTTGCCGACCATGTAGAAGTAGCCGCCGCCGATCGAGCCCTGGGGCTTGACGTCGGCCGCCGGGCCGGGCAGCTGGAACACCCCGATGTTGTCGAGCATCCCCGGGTTCTGCTCGTTGGCCATGCCCACGACGGCGCCGAAGTCGAGCGTCATCGCGGACTTGCCCTGCACGAACGCGGTGCGGAAGTCGGTCCAGGTCCAGGTCCGCGACTCCGGCGGGGACGCGGCCTTGTAGAGGTCGAGCATGAACTGGGTGGCGGCGACGGCCTTGGGCTTGTCGCGGTCGAGCGCGTACTCCCCGGTCTTGGGGTCGAACGTGTGCACGCCGTTGGCGTAGAGGAACTGGTAGTACGTCTGCGGCGCCACGAGCGCGGAGGCCATCGGCACCGTGAAGCCCCGCACGCCGCCGGCCGGGTTGTCGAGCTGCTTCGCGGCGGCGAGCAGCTCGGGCCAGCTCTTGGGCACCGCGATGCCCTTGGCGGCGAAGAGGTCCTTGCGGTAGTACACCTCCTGGTGCAGCGCCCAGTCGGGCACCGCCCAGGTCTTGCCGTCCTTGCTCACCGCGTGCAGGAACGAGCCGACGAAGTCGCTGCGGCCGTGCTCGTCGACCACGTCGTCGACCGGCACGATGTAGTCACCGGCCTGGGCCGCGGCGACGCCGCCCTCGATGGTGTTCATGACGTCGGGCCCGTTGCCGGCCCGGAACGCCGTGACCATCTTCGGGTACATGCTGTCGAACGGCACCGCCTCGAACGCGACGGAGACGTCCTGCTGCTTGGCGACGCACTGGTCCGCCTGCTGCTTGATGACGTCCGCCTGCGCCTTGACGGTCAGGTTGGTCCAGAAGGTGAGCTTGATCGGGCCGCCGTTGTCGGCCGCCGCTCCGCCCGGGCTCTTCGCGGACGGTGGAGAACAGGCAGAGGTCAGTGCGAGAGCGCCGGCGACGGCGGCGGCCGTCAGGGTGTGCCGCGCTCTCGGAGGGCGTCGAAACATGTCATGTCCTCGCTGTTGCCGGTTGATTGCCACCACGTGTTATCGGTTACACCGTGACGTCCGGCCATCCTCATGTCAAGGCCTCAAGCCGAAACACTGCTGCTCACGACTTTGAAATCTGCCGTTGACACGACGGTTCCGATCGGCAACAGTGTTCGCAGATGTAACCGGTGACATGATCGTCGAGGCACGGAAAGGCCGCCATCACATGACCCTGGCAACGAAGACCACCTTCAAGGGCGTCATCCCGCCGCTCGTGACCCCGTTCGACGCCGACGAGAACATCGACGTCGAGGCGCTGCGCGCGGAGGTCCGCTACCACCTCGCCGCCGGCGTGCAGGGCCTCTGCGTCACTGGTTCGACCGGTGACGGGCAGATGCTCTCCCTCGAGCAGTCCGTGACCATCGCGAAGGTCGCCGTCGAAGAGGTCGCCGGGGCGATCCCCGTCATCGCGGGCATCATCCGCGACTCCACCGCCGAGGTGATCCGCTACGGCAAGGCGATCGCCGAGACGGGCGTCGACGCGCTGCAGGTGACGCCGGTGCACTACCTCTTCCAGCCGGACGAGGACACCACCGTCGAGTACTACCGGCGCATCACCGAGGCCACCGGCACGCCCGTCATCGTGTACAACGTCATCCCGTACGCGCTGATCCCCGCCACGACCGTCTACCGCATCCTGCAGGAGGTCGAGCTCGTCGTCGGCGTCAAGCAGTCGGGCGGCAACATCCACCAGCTGGCCGACCTGCTCAAGGCCGCGCCGACGGAGGGTGCGGTCCTCACCGCCGTCGACGACCTGCTCTACCCCGCCTACCTGCTCGGCGCCCAGGGCGCGGTCAGCGCCACGCTCACGGTGGTGCCCGAGCTGTGCGTGGCCCAGTGGGACGCGGTCCAGGCCGGCGACCACAAGACCGCCCTGGACATCCACAACAAGCTCCTGCCGGTGTGGCGCTCGATCGACGGCCCGAACATGACGGTCCGGATCAAGGCCGCGCTCGCCCTGCAGGGCCGCAACGGTGGTCTCGGGGCGCACCCGCTGACGCCGGTCAGCGACGCCGAACGGGCGACCATCCGCGCGGCCCTGGTGGAGGCGGGCGTTCTTCCGGTTTGATGGAAGCGCTCTCCCCGGCGAGTTGAGGAGTACGTGTGGCAGGCATTCGCGACGTGGCCCGACTGGCCGGAGTGTCGACCGCAACCGTGACGCGCGCGCTGCGCGACGAGCCGTCGGTGACCGCGGAGACCAAGGCGAAAGTCCTGGCCGCCGCGGCCCGGCTCGACTACGTGCCGAGCGCGGCGGCCCGGGCGCTGTCCCAGGGCCGCTCCAACGTGCTCGGCCTGTTCGTGCCGGACGTCGTGAACCCGTTCTACGCCCTGGTCGCGCAGGGCATGGCCGACCGCGCCGCGGATGCCCGCTACCAGCTCGTGATCGCCGGGTCCCACCTCAACCCGGAGCGCGAGCGGCAGATGGTGACGTCGCTGCACGACGGCACCTTCGCGGGCCTCGCCGCCACCACGGTGGGCACCGACGAGAGCTTCACGTCGGCGCTCACCGGGCAGCGCGGCCCGCTGGTGCTCGTCGACCGCCGCCCGCGCGGGCTGCACGCCCCGCTGGTGCGCACCGACAACCGGAGGGTCACCCGCGATGCGGTCGGCCAGTTCTTCCGGCTCGGCCACCGCAAGGTCTCGATGATCTCCGGACCGCGCGACTTCGACACCGCCTGCCAGCGGCTCTCGGGCTTCCGGCTGGCCTACCGCGACGCCGGGCTGGCCGTGCGTGAGGACTACATCAGCCACGGCCACCTCGGCGAGGAGGGCGGCTACCGGGCCATGAACGAGCTCCTCGCGATGCCCGAGCCGCCCACCGCGGTGTTCTGCTTCAACAACCTCGTCACCGTCGGCGCGCTCAAGGCCATCCGGGCGGCCGGGCTGAAGATCCCGACCGACATCAGCCTGCTCGCCTTCGACGACATGAGCCTCTTCCCGCTCGTCGAGCCGCCGATCACGGCGATCGCCCAGCCCGCCTACGAGATGGGCCGGGCCGCCGCGGACCTGCTGCTGCGGCGGATCGCCGGCGAGACGGACCTCGCCGACATCGTCCTGCCCGCGACGCTCGTCACCCGCGAGTCGCTGGGCCCGCCCCTGAGCTAGGAAAGCCGACCCTCACATGGCAGCACCGTTCCTCGCGTCCGCGAGCGACTACGTCGACCGGGCGCTGGGCGGCTTCGCGCGCGCCAACGCCGACGTCGTCGCCCTGCACACCGATCCCGTCTACGTCCGGGCCGTCGCGCCCGCACCGGGCCGCCGCACCGGGCTCGTCTCCGGCGGCGGCTCCGGCCACGAGCCCATGCACGCCGGGCTCGTCGGCCGCGGCATGCTCGACGCCGCGGTGCCGGGCAAGGTCTTCGCCTCCCCGCACAACCGGCAGGTGTACCAGGCCAGCCGCGCCGTCGCCGGGCCCGAGGGCGTCCTGCACATCGTCAAGAACTACACCGGCGACCGGATCAACTTCGGCATCGCGGCCGAGCGGCTGCGCCACGACGGCATCCGCGTGGAGCGGGTGCTCGTGGACGACGACATCGCGACCGACAGCGCCGACACGGCGACCGGGCGGCGCGGTACCGGCGCCACCATCCTGGTCGAGAAGCTCCTCGGGGCGGCCGCGGACACCGGGCTGGGCCTGTCCGAGCTCGCGGCGCTCGGCACCCGGGTCGTGGCCCGCTCTCGCAGCATCGCCGTCGCCGCCCAGGCGCACACCTCGCCCGCCACCGGCCGGCTCGCGTTCGAGCTGGACGAGGCGGAGGTCGAGTACGGCGTCGGCATCCACGGCGAGCGCGCCGCCCGCAGCGTCCCCCGCCCGCCGCTGGAGGAGTTGGTCGGGCGCATGGTCGACGACCTGCTCACCAAGACCCCGGCCGGCGACCGGGCGCTGCTGCTCGTCAACGGGCTCGGCGCGACGACCGCGATCGAGCTGCACAACGTCTTCGCCATCGCGGCCGACGTCCTCGCCGAGCGCGGGGTGGGCCTCGGCGGCAGCCTCGTCGGCACCTGGACGCCCGCGCTGGACATGAAGGGGTTCTCGCTGACCCTGACGATGCTCGAGGACGACTGGCAGTCCCTGTGGGACGCGCCGGTCTGGACCGCCACGCTACGGAAGTGACTGCCCCGATGTTGATGGATACCTTTCTGCGCCTGGCCGAGCGCGAGCACGCGGCGCTGACCGCGATGGACCAGACCGCCGGCGACGGCGACTTCGGCGACAACCTGTGCGGCGCCCTGCGGCTCGTGGTCGCGCGGGTGCCCGCCGGGGCGGAGCCGCGCACCGAGCTGGCGGTCGCCGCCACCTGCTTCCTGGACGAGGTCGGCGGCACCAGCGGACCGCTGATCGGCCTGCTGCTGCAGGAGATGGCGGCCGCGCCGACCCTCGCCCAGGGCCTCACCGACGGGATCGCGGCGATCCAGCGGGTGGGGGAGGCGAAGCTGGGCGACCGCACGATGCTCGACAGCCTCATCCCCGCCCGCGACCACCTCGCCGCCCACCCGCACGACGTGGCCGGCGCCGCCGCGGCGGCCGAGCGCGCCGCGGAGTCCACAAAGGACCTGCGGGCCCGGGCCGGCCGCGCCAGCTACGTCGGCGACCGCGCGCTGGGCACGCCCGACGCGGGCGCGACCGGCATGGCGCTGTTCCTCGCCGCGCTCGCCGAGGCGGGTGCCCGATGACGGAGCTGACCGGAGCGATGTTCATCGGCTTCAAACGCGTCCACGGTACCGCCGGCAGCGAGCACTCCCGCGACGCGTCCACGGGCGCGCCGATCGGGCCCGCCTACGGGATGGACGACGGCAGCGCCACGGACGCGGCCACCCGGCTCGCCGCGGACGCGTTCGACGCGTACCGGTCCCGGCCCGCCGCCGACCGCGCCGCGTTCCTGCGCGCCATCGCCGACCGGCTCGCCGAGCAGGAGGACGCGTTCGCCGCGCTGGTCGTGGCCGAGACGGCGCTGCCCGAGGCCCGGGCCCGCGGCGAGCTCGCCCGCACCACCGGCCAGCTGCGCCTCTTCGCCGCGCTGCTGGACGAGCCGGGCTGGGAGGACCGCCGGCACGTCCCCGGCTCGCCGGACCTGCACGCCCGGCGCATCCCGCTCGGCCCGGTCGCGGTCTTCGGCGCGTCGAACTTCCCGCTGGCGTTCTCCGTCGCCGGCGGCGACACGGCGTCCGCGCTCGCGGCCGGGTGCCCGGTCGTGGTGAAGGCCCACCCGGCGCACCTGCAGACCGGCGAGCTCGCCGCCGCCTGCGTGGCCGCGGCCGCCGCCGAGACCGGCATGCCCGACGGCACCTTCTCGCTCGTCTACGGCGCCGGCAACGAGATCGGCACGCGGCTGGTCGCCGCCCCGCCCATCGCCGCCGTGGGCTTCACCGGCTCCCGGTCGGGCGGCCTCGCCCTCATGGCCGTGGCGCAGGCGCGGCCGGTGCCGATTCCGGTGTACGCCGAGATGTCCAGCGTCAACCCCGTGTTCCTGCTGCCCGGGCGCCTGGCCGCCGCCCCCGCCCAGCTCGCCGAGGCGTTCGTCGCCTCGCTGACCGCGGGCGCGGGCCAGTTCTGCACGAACCCGGGCCTGCTGCTCGCCGTCGACGGACCCGGCCTGGCCGAGTTCCGCGCCGCGCTGGCCGCGCTGCTCGAGGACAAGCCACCGGCGACGATGCTCACCCCGGCCATCGGCACGGCCTACCGATCCGCGCTGCGGGCCCGCGCCGAGCACCTGATCGCCGGCGCCGCGGACGCCTGCACGCCGGCCGTGTTCGCCGCGACGGCCGCACGCTTCGGCCGCGACCCCCTGCTGCGCGAGGAGGTCTTCGGCGCCGCGTCCCTGCTCGTGACGTGCGCCGACGCCGACGAGCTGGTCGCCCTGGCCGAGTCGCTGGAGGGCCAGCTGACCGCGACCCTGCACGCGGAGCCGGCCGACCACCCGCTGGCCCGGCGGCTGCTGCCGGTGCTGGAGCGCCGGGCGGGCCGCATCATCTACAACGGCTGGCCGACGGGCGTGGAGGTCAACGCCGCGATGGTCCACGGCGGCCCCTTCCCGGCGACGTCGGACGGCCGCTCGACGTCGGTGGGCACGATGGCGATCGAGCGGTTCCTGCGCCCGGTCTCCTACCAGGACCTGCCGCCGGACCTGCTGCCCTGACCGGCCGCGGTCGCGATGCGGTAGCGCTCGTCGGCGACGGGGCCGCCTCAGAGGGCCGGGTCGGTCAGACGGATCGGCTCGGCCTCGCGGCCCTGGCGCCGCAGCAGCTCGACGCGCGCGGCGATCACCCGGCCGGGCCCCGCACGGCCGGGCGGTCTCATGGCGACTCGCCCGGCCCGCGCCGCTGCGCCAGCGCCGCCATGAGGCGGGCGAGGCCGGCGTGCGGGGCCAGCCGGAAGCTGTAAAAGTAGGCGTCGTCGTCGGCGTCGGCCCACGCGTTCCCGGCCGCGTCCCGGTGCCAGGTCACGCCGCGCCCGCGGAAGTCGGCGAACGGGAGCCAGTCGTCGCCGCGGGGCCAGTAGCCCGTCCACCCGGCCGGGCGCAGTCCCGCGTAGGCCGCGTCGACGGCGGCGAGGGCCGCGTCCACGTCGTCGTCGTCGAACACGGCGGCGAAGGAGCACAGCAGGGCCATCGGCGCGCCCGGCGGCCATGCGCCCGGCTCGTGCGCCGCGACGGCCCGGCAGACGGTTTCGAGCTCGGCCCAGCGCAGCGCGTACGGCCACGGATGCGCCATGTCGACCCAGCCGAGCTCGGCCGGTCGCTCGTCGCCGGGGCCGATGACGCCCAGCTCATAGGTGCCGAACCGCACACTGACGCGCAGCGTGAGGGCGTGGCCGCCGCCGACCGCGAACACCGCCTCGTAGTCGCCGTGCCCGCGCACCCGGTCGCGCAGGGCGCCGAGGCGCTCGTGGCCGGGGCCGGACTCGATGGCGAACGTGTAGTGCGCCCAGAACTCCGGGTCGCGCAGGCGCTCGATCAGCGGCATCGGATCATCATGCCGGAGCGCGGCGGGCCGGTCACAGGGGGCGGCGGTAGCGCAGCTCCTGCAGCGGTACACCGTCGAAGTCCTCGGTCTGGGTCGCGCCGTCCGGGTGCCAGCCGGCGGCCTCGTAGAAGCGGCGCGCGCGCCCGTTCGTGGCCAGGACCCACAGCACCGCCTCGGTGCAGCCCGCCGCGCGCAGGTGCTCCAGCCCCGCGGCCATCAGGGTGCGGCCCGTGCCCCGGCCCCAGGCGTCTGGGCGCACGTAGATGGCCGTGATCCGGCCCGTCGCCGGGTCGGGGTGCACGAGGGTGGAGACGAAGCCGGCCAGCACGCCGGCCTCGTCGTCCACCACGTAGACGGCGGCGGCCGGCGGGAGGTTGCTCAGCCGGTTGTGCCATTCCCGCGCGCGCTCGGCCGGGTCGAGGGCGTCGAGGCGGGCCTGGGGGATCTGGCCGCGGTACGCCGCCTGCCAGGCGTGCACGTGCAGCGCGCCGAGCGCTTCGGCGTCGGTCTCGGCCGCGGGCCTGACGGTCACGGCGTCCTATCATACGGACCCGATAATCTGACTGGATGAGCATGATCGGCAACTACCTGCGCATCACGCCGCTGGAGCTCGATCGCGCGCGCCTGGATCCCGACTGGGCGATGGAGTACGCCGACGAGCTCGAGGCCGCCGAGATCGACGAGCCGGACAGCCCCGCCGGGCAGCTCGCCAAGGACCGCCTGCACCGCACCGACAAGTCGTGGGACGCGCTGCGGTGGCTCCTCGAGCGCGCCGCCTGCCCGATCGACGTTGTGCATGGCGAGGACGAGTTCACCGAGGACGACTGGGGCTACGGCCCGGCCTTCCTGCTCACCCCGGACCGTGTCGCGGAGGCCTCGGCGTTCCTGTCCGCCCTGCCGTACGACCGGCTCATCGACGGCGTGACCGGCGCCGCCCTGGACGCGGCCGACGTCTACCCGAAGGCGTGGAGCGAGCCGGACGCCCTCGACCACCTGCGCAAGTACTACGACGACCTGGTGCGGTACTTCGCCGCCGCCACGGCCACCGGCGACGCGATGGTGGTCTGGCTGAGCTGACCCGGGCTACGGCGTGACGCGCCCGGTGCGGTAGGCGTACCCGACCAGCGCCGCCCGGTCCCGGCACCCGGTCTTGGCCAGCCGGTGCGTCGCCTCCACGCCGTCGGTGCCCGGCATGCTCAGGTCCATCAGCACCACGTCGGGGTCGCCGGCGAGGGCCTGCCGCACGGCGTCGGCCCCGTCCACCGCGGTGCCGACGACCTCGATCCCGTCGAGCAGGCCGAGCAGCATGGCCAGCCCGTCGCGGACCACCTTCTGGTCGTCGGCGATGAGCACGCGGACGGCGCCGGTCATGTGCGGTCCTCCAGAGCCATGGGCAGCACGAGGGTTACCCGCCAGCCGTCATCGGTCGGGCCGGCGTCGAGGCGGCCGCCGCCGAGGGCCGCCCGTTCGGCGAGACCGGCGAGGCCGTAGCCGCCGGACGGCAGCCCGGCCGCGACCCGGTCCCCGCCGGCGTCGGTGACCTCCGCGGCTCGCCGTGCACCCGCAGCGTCACCGGCAGCCCGCCCAGCCGCGCCTGCTCGACCAGCGCCGGCACCTGGGCCGGGCCGGGCAGCGCCTCCCCGCGCAGGGTGGCGACCGCGCGCCGCGCGTTGACCATGCCGTCGCGGGCCAGGCGCTGGGCGTTGGTGACCTGGTCGGCGAGGCGTGGGTCGGCGCCGGTGCGCTCGGCCAGCAGCCGCGCCCCTTCCAGCTGCACCGCGAGCCCGGACTGGCGTTCGTGCTGTGGTCCGACCTCGGCACCCGGGCCGTGACCCGGGCCCGGTTCGCGCTGCCGTTGCTGCTGGTCGCGGTGGCGGCCTGGTTCTTCCTGCGTGACCTGCCGAACCTCGGCAACGACCTGCGGCTCGAGCTGGCCGGGGCCGGGGTGGGCGCGGTGCTCGGCCTGGCCGCGGCCGCGCTGATCCGGGTCGGCCGGGACGCGGAGGGGCGCCTGGTGATGCGGGCCGGGGCCGCGTACGCGGCGCTGTGGATCGCGGTCATCGGCGGCCGGGTGCTGTTCGCCTACGGCGCCGAGTACTGGTTCCCGGCCGCGATCGGCCGCTTCTCGATGACCCACGAGATCTCCGGCGCCGCGGCCTGGACCGCCGCGTTCGTGCTGATGGCCCTCGTGATGGTCGTCGTGCGCGTCGCCGCCTCGGCCGCGCTGGCGCTGCGGGCCCGGCGGGCGGCATGACCTCGCCCCGCACGGCCGCGATCGGTCTCGGCCTGGCCGACATCGCCGTCACCACCCTGGGCGCGCTCGCGGTGACCGCCCTGTTCCCGTCCGCCTCGGCGTGGACCGCCCGCCTGATCGTGGTCCTGCTGCTCGCCGCCGCCGTCGCCGTCCTGCTCGCCACGACCCGGGTCTGGCGCACGACCGGCCTGCGCGAGCCGCGCCTGCTGTGGCTGCCCGCGCTGCTCGCCGTGCTCCCGCTCGTGGACGGGGTCCATCTCCCGGGCGCCGGGCTGCTGGCGGTGCTCGTCGCCGGATACGCCGCGACCGGCTTCGTCGAGGAGGCCCTCTTCCGCGGGCTGATTCCGGGTGTACTGCGGCCGGCCGGCGTCTGGCCGTCGGTCCTGCTGTCCTCGTTGCTCTTCGCCGCGGCCCACCTGCCGAACATGCTCTTCGGCCAGGCGCCGGCCATCACGATCGCCCAGGCCGTGGGCACCTTCTGCTTCGGCGTCGGCTATGGCGCCCTGCGCCTGCGCACCGGCGCGCTGTGGCCGCTGATGCTCCTGCACTTCCTGACCGACCTGTTCCTGCGCGTCGACGCGCTGCCGGCCTGGGCGCACTGGACCGTCATGGTCGGCGGCGACACGGCGTTGCTGGTCTACGGCCTGTACCTGCTCCGCAACCCGCTCGTGCCGCCGCCGGCCGAGGCCGGGGTCAGTCCTCGACGGTGACGACGATCTTGCCGCGGGCCTGGCCCGACGCGATGGTGGCGAGGCCCTCCGCGGCGCGGTGCAGCGGGAGCACGGTGGCCACGTCGACGGCCAGGGTGCCGGCCGCGGCCCGCTCGGCCAGCGGGGCGGTGACCTCGCGGACCGGGCCCGCGAAGACGCCGCCGCCGGTCAGGCCGGCCGCGGCGAGGGCGTCCTCGGTCGCGGCCTGGGTCAGCGCGGCGACCTTGCCGCCCTTGCGCACGGCGGCGAAGGCGGCCGCGTCCGGGGTCTGCGCGGCGAGCTCGACGAGGGCGTCGACGCCGTCGGGGTACGCGGCCAGCACCTGTTCGGCGACGGAGCCGGCGGTGTAGTCGACCACGGTGGCCGCGCCGAGGCCGGTGAGCTTGCCGGCGTCGGCGGGCGTGCCGGTCGCCATCACGGTGACCCCGCGCGCGGCGAGGAGCTGCACCGCGTAGTTGCCGACGCCGCCGGTGGCGCCGCTGACGAGCACGACCTGGCCGGGCTGGGGGTCGATCGCGTCGACGGCCGCGACGGCGGCGGCGCCGGCCAGCGGGAGGGCGGCGGCGGTGACGAAGTCGAGGCCGGCCGGCTTCGGGGTGACGGCGGCCGCGGGCAGCAGCGCGTACTCGGCCAGCGTGCCGTGCCGGACCGGCGGGGCGAGCAGGACGTGGCCGATGACCTCGTCGCCGGGCTGGACGTGCTCGACCCCGGCGCCGACCGCCTCGACCACGCCGGCGGCGTCGCGGCCGAGCACCAGCGGGTACTCGTGCGGGAACATCCCGGCCATGTAGCCGGCGGCGATGATGTTGTCGACCGCGTTCAGCCCCGCGGCCTTGACCTTGATCAGCACCTGGCCGTCGGTGACGGCCGGGGTGGGCAGGTCGGCGAGCTCGGGCTGGGCTCCGGCGGCGGGAACGTGCAGTGCGCGCATGGCGGGATCTCCCTCGAGTCGGTTGACGCTCGACGTGGAAGCTAGCGCCGTTTGACTTCAAGATGCAAGTGAACCGGTAGGTGACTTCACTTCAATCATTAAGTCACATGCGGTACCGTGGAAGCATGAACGACCAGGAAGAGCCCCGCTGGCTCGACGATGACGAGCGGGAGACCTGGTTCGCGTTGGTCAGTCTCATGATCCGGCTCCCCGCGGCGCTGGACCATCAGCTGCAGCGCGACGCCGGGATCACGCACTTCGAATACCAGGTGCTGGCCGGCCTGTCGATGGCGCCCGGGCGGACGCTGCGCATGAGCGTGCTCGCCCAGTTCGCCGAGGGCACGCTGCCGCGGCTCTCGCAGGTCGTGGCCCGGCTCGAGAAGCGGGGCCTGGTCACCCGCCGGCCCGATCCGGACGACGGGCGGTACACCCTGGCCACCCTCACCGACGAGGGCTGGGCGATCGTCGTGGCCACCGCGCCCGGCCACGTCGCCGAGGTCCGCCGGCTCGTCTTCGACCCGCTCACCAAGGCCCAGCTTCGCCAGCTGCGCGCGGCCGGCGAGCGCATCGCCCGCGCCGCCGACCCCGGCGCCCCGTGTCCCGGCAGCATCTTCAGCGAGAGGTCCCCCTCATGATCCCGGCCGGTGCCTACGACCAGTTCCTCGTCGACGCGCTGGAGCAGTCCCGCGCCCATCGCGGGTGGGAGCCCGCCGACGGGCCGCTGCCCGCGCTCTACCTCAGCCACGGCGCCCCGCCGCTGTTCGACGACGCCGAGTGGCTGCGGCAGCTGTTCGGCTGGGCGCGGGCGCTGCCCAAGCCGCGCGGCATCGTGATCGTCTCCGCGCACTGGGAGACCGCGCCGCTCGCGCTGTCCGCGACCGGGGCCGCCACGCCGCTCGTCTACGACTTCGGGGGTTTCCATCCGCGGTACTACGAGCTGACCTACCCCACCCCCGACGCGGCCGCGCTGGCCGATCGGGTCGCGGCTTCGATGCCGGACTCCGAGCCGGTGTTCCGCCACCCGCGCCGCGGCCTCGACCACGGCGCCTGGGTGCCGCTCATGGCCATGTACCCGCTCGCCGACGTCCCGGTGCTGCAGGTCAGCCTGCCCAGCCACGACCCGGCCCGGCTCCTGGCCATCGGCGCCCGGCTGCGGGAGCTGCGCGGCGAGGGCGTGCTCGTCATCGGCTCCGGCTTCATGACCCACGGGCTGCCGTTCATCACCCCGGCGATGTTCCGCGGCGAGGTGCCCGCCTGGTCGTCGGACTTCGACGCCTGGATCGCCGACGCGCTCGCCCGCGGCGACGTCGACACGCTCGCGCAGTTCGGCCGCGCGCCGGGCATGCCGTTCGCGCACCCGACGCCGGACCACTTCATCCCGCTGTTCGTGACGCTGGGCGCCGCGGCCGACCCGGCGGCCCCGGTGACCACGACCGTCGACGGCTTCATGTTCGGCTTCTCCAAGCGCTCGTTCCAGACCGCCGGCTAGATCGACGGGGTTGCGCTCACCGGGAATCCAGCCGCTTGACCCAGCGCCGCCACTCCGGCTCGGACGCGTAGCCCGCGGCCGCCCAGGCGTGGTGGGCGAGCGCGTTGTCCTGCCGCACCATCGCGTCGGCCCGGTGCCCGCCGAAGGCCCGGAAGCGCTCCTCGGCGGCGTCGAGCAGCAGGCGCCCGATGCCCTGGCGGCGCCGCTCGGGGTGGACGGCGAAGCGGTACAGGTGGCAGCGCCAGCCGTCGAAGCCGGCGATGAGCGAGCCGACGATCGCGTCGCCGTCCACCGCGAGCCGCAGGGCCTCGGGGTCGCGGGCGATGAGCGCGGCGACCGCGGCGCCGTCGTCGCCGACGCGGTTGGTGTCCTCGGCGGCGAGCTTCCAGAACGCGAGGACGGCGGGGATGTCGGCGGTCTCGGCCGCGCGCAGCGTGATCGTCATGTCAGAGCGCGATCGGCCGGTACCGCAGGATCTCGTCCACGACCGCCTCGGCCGGCTCGTCGCCCAGGGCGAGCGCGGCGGCGCCGGGACGGACGGTGTTCGTCTCCAGCACGAGCATGTAGTAGTCCTGGTCGCGGCCCACCACCCGCACGCGGCGCACGATCTCGACCAGCTCCGCCCGGCTGATGTCCGGCACCTTCGGCCGGGCCGGGCGGGCCGCCTCCAGCGCGAGGTCCTCGATGTCGCGCGAGGCGTAGTAGGTGCGGAAGTCGTGGGGCTCGTAGGCGTGGCCGGTGTCGGCGTTGAAGGCGGCGATCGCCTCGGTGGCGTCGCCCTCCTCCAGCAGGTCCTCGATGTGCGAGATGGCCGCGCACAGCCGCTCGATGCGGGACTCGGGCACGGCGGGCGCCGCGAGCGGGGGCCGCAGGTCCATCGTCAGGCCCTCCACGGGGCGCCGTGGGCCTCGCGCCGCGCGGACCGGCCCGCCTCCAGGTGCAGCACGTCGAGCAGCGTCGGATCCTCGTCCACGACGTGGTGCAGGTGCAGCAGCCGGGGGTTCGAAGCATCGGCGCCGTGCAGCTGCCACGTGTCGTCGTCGGCGTCGTGGCTGACGGAGAGCACCGGGTCGGGGCCGGCCTTGACGCACGCCGTGCCCAGCAGCCAGTGCCGCATCCACCAGGCCCGGCGGTCGCGCTCCATCACCTGCTCGGCGACCCACCACACGAACGGCAGGTCCTCGTGGGCGCGCGCCTGCTCGGCGGTCAGGTCCGGGCCGCCCTGGGGCACGTCCGCGAACGGCTCGTCGGTCAGCGAGAAGCCGGTGCCGCCGTCGTGCTCGATCACCTTGGCGTGGAAGGTGGCGCCGCCCGGGTTGCCGGCGCCGATGCCGATGCTCAGGCGGCCCACGCGCGGGTCCGCGTCGGTGGCCCAGCCGAACGCGTAGGACGCCAGCTCGCCCTGGGGGCCGACGAACTCGCCGGAGGCGCGGCGCTCCACGGCCCCCGCGCCGCCGGCCGGCGCCTCGGTGAGCTCGTCCTCCAGGACCTGCACGTCGGTGCGCCCGATCGCGTCGATGGTGACGTCGACGACGGCGGGGCGGTGCGGGTCGACCGGGTTGATCGCGGCGGACTCCAGGCGCTGCTCGAGCGCCTCCAGGCCGCGGGAGTGCCGGAACGTCTTCTCGTCCGCGGTGATGGGCAGCAGCCACAGCAGGCGCGCGTGGCCGCCCGGCAGCGGGCACGTCTCCAGCGCCGGTCCCCACGGGTAGGGCAGGCTGACGAGCAGGTGGTCGCACGCGGATTCGCCGGCCCAGGGCCGCCCGATCGAGACGGTGTGGCCGTGGTCGAGGGCGTAGTCGCCGCCGCTCGCGTGGTAGTACGCGACCATGGTCAGCGTCTCGGCGTGCAGCTCGTCGTCGGCGGCGGGGGCGTACAGCAGGAACTCGAGCCCGTGCCCGTTGCGCTGGGTGGCGTCCCAGAGGCCGCTGGTGACGTAGAGCCGGCCGCCTTCCTCCGGCGCCACGCTCAGGATGTGCAGGTCCGGGACCAGGTGGTGGACGGGCCCGGGCGCGGGCGGCAGGACGGCGACGTCGCGGCCGGGGAACCGGGCGCGCACATGCTCCAGCAGCGCCCGCGATGCCGGGGTCAGCTCGTGATCCACACCGGCAGTCTGCCACGGTCCGCCCACGGCCGGGACCCGGACCTGCTCCTCAGAGGCGCCCGCCGACTCGGTCCGCTCGAGGCCGGCGGCTGGCGCGGCAGCCGCCGCGCCGAGGGTCTCGTCGATCACGGCGACAGGATAGGGGGCACCGGCCAGACGGCCACGGGGTCCAGGAAGCAGGCGAGCCGGGAGCCGGAGACGGTGCACGGCACGGTCGTCCAGTGCTCGGCCCGGGCCAGCACCCGCACCGCCCCCGTCCCGGGGTCGAAGGCGCCGAGCAGCGCCGCGCCGTCGGCCAGCCGGGTGGCGACCAGGACGCCGTGGCGGCCGAGGGCGCCGGTGACGTACCAGTCGGGGACGCGCCGCAGCACGTGGCCCGTCGCGGGGTCGAGCACGACGATGCCCGGCTCGATCTCGGGGCCGGTGTGGACGAGCGGGGCGGCCAGCAGGTAGCGGTCGTCGGGGGAGCCGAGGCTGCCCAGCCGGTTGTGGCGCCAGCGCTCGCGGCCGGTGTCGGGGTCGAGCACGGCGATCTCGTCCCGGGTGCCGGTGCACATCATCGGGCCGCACCACCACAGCGGCGCGCCGCCCGGCCCGTCGTTGCGCTGCCAGAGCATCCGGCCCGTGGCCAGGTCGTAGACCGCGCTGGAGAGCATCTCGTTGCGCTCGGTCGTCTGGGCGAGCGTCAGCCGGTCGCCCCGGACCCCGAACCAGTTGAACGCGCCGGGGTGGTCCAGCCGGACCGTGCGTACCGCCGCCGCCGACTCGGCGCTGTGCACCAGCAGGGTGCCGTCGGGGCCGAGGTCCGCGATCGCGATCCCGGAGCCCCGCCCGGCGGGCACGAGCGACCGGGCGATGCCCGGCGATCGGGGCAGGGACCAGCGCACGGCCCCGGTGCGGATGTCGACGCCGGTGTCGGCCTCGACCGTGGCCGCGTCCGTGGTGGCGACCACGACGCCGGGGGCGCCGCCGGAGCCGTAGACGGCCGGGGTGAGGCCGGCCCGCCGCCACTGCCGGGCCCCGGTGGTCGCGTCGAGGCCGATGAGCGCCGCCGGCTGCTGCTCGGCCAGCACGACCCGGCCGTCCTCGACGCCGACCATCCGGGTGGTGGTGCCGGTCGCGGTCGTCCAGCGGCGGGCGCCGTCCGGCCACCGGTACGCCGTGAGCGAGTCGCGCGCGAGCACGAAGACCGTGCCGCCGCCGAATCGTCACGCCTCGCCGACGATGGTATCCGTGCGTAGCCGCGCGCGGGTGGGGCGTGACTCAGGCCGCGACGACGACGGCGAACTTGCCGCAGCCCCGTAGCCGTTCGCCGTCGACGGTGGCGTTGCCGACCATGAGCGACGTGAGCTCGCCGGTCTGGATGTCGAATTCGGCGTTGTCGACGGTACCGAGGCTGTCGCCGTCCGCCGTCAGCAGTTGCTTGCGCAGCAGGTGCCCGCCGGCGCCGGTGAGGCGATCGAGGGAAGCCGGCGGGGGCGCGATCCGGGCCGCCGACGCGATCGTGACCGCGTCCGCGCCGAATGCCGTCAGGTCCGACCACAGCAGGGTGTCGGCCCCGTGGACCTTGTGGCGCAGGCGGAGTGCCACGATCCGTTGTTCGTGCGGATCGACGACGAGATCGGCGACCGAGCCCACCGTGCGGGCCTCGTCCATGGCCACGACCGGGCGTCCGGCCGCCTCACTGAACAGCATCGGTACCGTCTCCCGTCTCGTGGCGCAGCGTGGCGACGGCATCGCCGAACTCGGCCAGGTTCGGCCGGACGAGCTCGACGGACTCGGTGGGCACGATGACCACCTCGCCCGACGCCGCGATGGTGTGGGGCAGCGGCAGCAGCACCCGGCGGCCGTCGCCGTACAGGGCCGGGCCGGCGACGATGTCGTAGCCGACCACGTCGACGACTCCGCCGGGCGCGACCTGCAGGATCACGTCGGCCACGGCGCCGAGGTCGGTCCCGCCCTCGGTGAGCACATGGTTGCCGAGCACGTCGCCGTTGCCGGCGCGGGCGGCCATGTCCCGCAGGCTCACGGTCGTCGTGGGGCCGGCGGTCATCACCGCGTCGCGGCCCACGCTGCTGACCGCGCCGGCCGGCAGGCCCTGGTCCAGCGGCCCCGCGAGCAGGCCCCGCCCGTTGAGCGTGAAGCCCCGCACGCGGCCGGTGTCGCCGTCGAAGACCACGTCCTTGATGTCGGCGATGTCGTCGCCGTCGAGCGTGACGACCGGCATGCCGATGATGTCTGTGGCACGTACGAGTCGCGTCATGTCCGACCGTCCCGATATCCGCCGGAGGCGTGCATGCCGCCCCGGATCACTCCGCCGCGCCGCTGCCGTCGCCGGCTCCACAGCAGCACCGCCGCGACGACCACCACCACGATGACCGCGATCACCAGCCAGATCCACCAGGCCATACCGCTTCGCTACCGCGCTGTGGTGGCCCGAAACCTGCGCGCCGGAACATTCCGATGCGGTCTCGGCCGGCCGCGAGCGTGACGCCGGGGTGCCCGGGTAGGTGGCCGCCGTGGCCGCTTGGCTGGACCGCTACCAGCGCCGGCACACCTGGCTCGGGTTTCCGGTGGCGGTGGTGTACAAGTTCCTCGACGACCGCGGCCCGCACCTCGCCGCGATGGTGGCCTACTACGGCTTCGTCTCGCTGTTCCCGTTGCTGCTGCTGTTTCTCAGCGCGGTGGGCTTCTTCCTGCAGTCCCACGCCGGCCTGCGCCACGAGCTCGTGCGCACGGCCGTCGGCGACCTGCCGATCATCGGGCCGCAGCTGCAGCACAACGTCGGCGAGCTGCGCGGCGGTGGCACGCGACTGGTGCTCAGCGTGCTCGGGGCGCTCTACGGCGGGCTGGGCGCGATACAGGCCGTGCAGGCCGGTTTCAACCAGATCTACGGCGTCCCGCGCTACGAGGAGCCCAACCCGGTGTGGTCGAGGTTCCGCAGTCTCGGGCTGCTGCTGGTGCTGGGCAGCGCGGTGCTGCTCTCGGCCGTGGCCGGGACGCTCGTTGGGCTCGCCGGCGCGTTCGCCGGCCACTTCGGGCCGGGCCTGCGGCTGCTGGGCTACCTGCTCACGTTCGCCATCAACACGGGGCTCTTCACGGCGGCCATGCGGCTGCTGACCGCCACGAAGCTGAGCACGCGGCAGGTCATCCCCGGAGGCCTGGTCGCCGCCGCGTCCTGGGTGATGCTGCAGACCGAGGGCGCCCAGCTCCTCGCGGCCTGGCTGCACCACGCCAGCGCGCTCTACGGCACGTTCGGACTCGTGCTCGCCGCATTCGCCTGGATCTACCTGCAGTCGCTCGTGCTGATGCTCTCCGCCGAGATCAACGTCGTCGCGCAGCGCGGGTTCTGGCCCCGGGCCCTGCTCACCCCGTTCACCGACGACGCCGAGCTGACCGAGGCCGACCGGCGGCTCTACACGATGTACGCCACCGCCCGGCGCTTCAAGGACTTCCAGACGGTGCGGGTCGGTTTCGACCGGCCCCCGCCGCGATGAGCCCGCCCGGCTGCGGCGCGGCCGGTCGGCGGGGTCACGACGGCGTGGCCGCCGGTGCCGAGCAGTTGAGGTTGCCGAGGTTCTTGCTGGCCAGCTGCAGATGCTGGCGCAGGACCGGCAGCTGGGCGGCGGCGAACTGGCGGACCTGGGCGTTGTCGGCGTGCTCCGCCTCCTGCTCGAACACGTGCACGTCCATCCCGTGCGCGGCGTAGATGGCCGGGGCGTACGAGCAGTCGAACGCACCCCCGCGCACGCTCGTCCAGATGGCGGCGAGATTGCGCTGATCGGTGCTGGGCGCGGACGACAAGGTGACGCCGAGCGTCTGGTCGAGCGACTGCAGCTGCTGCAGCTCCTTGCCGTGGTCGGTGACCATCCGCCGGCCGAACGACTGCACCGCCGCGCTCGCGGCCCGGTTGGCGGCGAGCCGCCCGGTGGCCACCTCGAACTGGGCTCCCTGCGCGGCCTGGTTCAGAAACGCCCGGTCCTGAGCGCTGACCGGGGTGCCGGTCGGCGTCGGCCCGCCGCCCGGCGCCGGGGTGGCCGCGCCGGACGCCGCGGCGGGCAAGGACGCCGCCGTCGCGCACGCGGCCGCGACGACGCTGATGGCGAATCGTGCTCGCATGACGTCCTCCCGGGGGAGTCGACTGCCGCTGAAGGCCCCCGACTACCCGCTCGGCGCGTTCCTACCGGGTTCCGGCCGCCTCGAATCGGCCGGCGGTCGCGCTCCCGCGAAGGGCGGGGCCGGGCCGCGGATCGCGTGCCAGACTTGAACCGTACCGACACCGCGGCACAAGGAGGTGCCATGGCTGTCCATGATCCGGTGACCTCGCCGGACCAGCGCAAGCCGGGACATCCACGCGCCGCCCGGCTCGGCGCGGCCGTCATCGCGGCGATGCTGATCGCCCTGGTGTTCGGCAGCGACCAGGAGAACAACGTCGCCACCATCTGGCTGGCGGCCGGCGCGGGCCTGCTGCTGATCGTCGTGACGCTCGACTGGGTGCTGCGCCGTCGCGGCCTGCGCTGATCCGGGACGGCGCGCGGCGATGTGCGATGCGTCGCCGGCACGCCTGAGGCCTGCCGTTTTCCGCCCGGCATCCGGCCGCGAGAAAGTGGTCGATCGGGCCGGCAGTGGGTAGGCGGAGCGGGTAGGCGAACGAACAGAGGAAGGCAGCAACGAACCAAGGAGGTGTGTCGTGGTCCAGACTTCGCAATATCAGGACCTCGCCGGACACCCGGACATCGCCGAGATGCAACAGCGCTATGAGCGGCTCGGCTCCAGCGGGCAGGCGGTCGTCATCGATGGCCTGGTGTTGCTGGCCGGCGCCTGGCTGGCGGTCTCGCCGTGGGTGGTGGGCTTCAGCGCCAGCGCGCCGAACCTGGCCATCAACGACCTGATTCTCGGGATCGCGATCGGCGTGATCGCCCTGGGGCTGACGATGGCGCCCGCCCGGATGTATCGGCTGAGCTGGGCTATGACGGCGATCGGCGTGTGGGTCATCATTTCGCCGTGGATCGTTCAGCGTGGGGCCACCGGGGCGACCACCGGCACCATCGTGTCGAACGTGGTGACCGGCGGCGTGACCGTGCTGCTGGGCCTCGGCGCCGTGGGTCTGCTGATGTCGGCCCACCGCCAGACCTCATTCAACCGCGGTATGGGAAGGCGCGGTCAGGAGCGTCCCGGCTATGAGCGCGGCTATGACCGTCCCGGCTATGACCGTGCCGGCTACGAGCGTGCCGGCACCGAACGGCCCGGCGGCGACCGGCCCGGGTATGACCGGCCCGGCTTCGACCGTGCCGGCGGCGACCGGCCCGGCTACGACCGGCTCGGCACGGAGCAGCGGCCCGGCTTCGACCAGCCCGGCGTGGAGCGCACCGTGTCCGACGCGGACCGTCCCGGCACGGAACGCCGGCCTCGCTAGCGATCGGCGTGGCGTTGCCGTGCGCCGCGGCGGTCATCCGACGACAGGAGCCCGTCCGCTGCCTACAGACGGGCTCCGTCGTGTGCCCGTGCACTGTGCGTGTTCGTCGATATACAGAAGGTTCGGCCGGGCGTAGCATTCGGCCATGAACAACTCCGGCGAGATTGCGCAGATCGAGGACGCGGAGGGCTACATCGCGTCGATCTGCTTCAAGACGGGTCCCCCCTCCGTCGGCGTCGAGATCGAGCAGCTCGTGCACGACGCCGATCATCCGCACCGGCCGCTCACCGCCGCGGCGCTCACCGCGGTCGTCGGCGGTCACGAGCCCGGCGACGGCGGGCGGGTATCGCTCGGGCCGGGCGGGCAGGTGACCCTCGCGGCGTGGCCGCAGGCCGGCCTCGAGCGGCTGCACGAGACCGTTCACGCCGAGGTCGACCGGCTCGATCTGCTCATCACGCGGGGCGGCCTGCGCCTTGCCGGGCTGGGCATCGATCCGCACCGGGCACCCCGGCGGGTGTTCGCCTCGCGGCGGCAGCGGGCCATGGCCGCCGCCTTCGCCCGGCGCGGCGGGGACGGGCGCATCCTGATGTACAGCACCGCCGGCCTGCGCCCCCTGCTCCCGGCCGGACCACCCGGCGAGCTCGAGGCGCGCTGGGCCGCCGTGCACGAGCTCGGGCCCGCGCTGCTCGCGCTGTTCGCCAACTCCCCGGTCCACGCCGGCCGCGACACCGGCTGGGCGTCCACCCGCATGCGCGCCTGGCAGGGCCTCGCCCGCGCCGGCGCCCGCCCGGCCGGAACCGACCCGGCCGCGGCCTGGGCCGACTTCGCGCTGCGGGCCCCGCTGCTCTACGCGCGCGGCCCCGGCGCCAGCTGGAGCGTGCCCGACGGGATCACGTTCGCGGACTGGATCGGCGGCGCGCTGCCCCGCCGGCCGACCTACGACGACCTCGACGAGCACCTCGGCACCCTCTATCCGCCGGTGCGCCCGCGCGGGCACCTCGAGGTGCGCTACCTCGACGCGCAGCCGGGCGGGGACTGGTTCGCGCCGGTCGCGGTGCTCTCGGCGCTGCTGGGCGACCCGGCCACGGTCGACGCCGCGCGCGGGCTGGCCGCGCCGGTCGCCGGGCGCTGGGTCGAGGCCGCCCGCTACGGGCTGACCGACGCCGCGATCGCCGCGGCCGTCCCGCCGCTGGTCGACCTGGCGCTGGGCGCGCTCGACCGCGGCGGGCTGCCGGGTCCGCTGCTCGAGGAGGTCTCGGGTGCGGTCCAGAGCCGGTTTCGTCGTGCCCATATGCTATAAATTCGATAGGAGACATCGGCTGATTGCGGGGGTCGTGATGGCGGTCGCGGCCCTGCTCTTCGCCGGCGCCCTGGTCGCGCTCGGCCTGCACCACGAGCTCGGGTTCTGGGTGCTCGCCGGGCTGGCGATCGGGTGGCAGCTGGTGGCGGTCGAGCGGGCGCTCAGCCGGTCGCGGCGCCGCGATACCGGAAGTCCGCCTCCGCCTGATGCGTGATGCGGTGCAGGGCGCGGTCCGGGGACAGCTCGGCCCACACGGGCGCCTCGGGCGGGGTGTCGACCCCGAAGCCGACGAGCTGATGGGCGAGCCGCACGACCCGGTTCACCACGAGCGTCATGGCCTGTTGTCTCATGCCAAAAGCATACTTCTCCGATAGGATTAAGTCGAGGGGTTGCCGGGCGTCACACGGGCTGCTGCTCGGTCATGCCGGGCCGGAGGTTGGCCGACGCGACCGCCTTGCCGTTGGGGCTGTAGACGGTGATCCGCGGGTACTGCGCCGCGGGCAACGGCGAGGTCTTGCCCTCGAAGGCGATGCTGGAGGGGGCCGGTTTGCCGCGCCGCTGGAGCCAGAAGACGACGACGGGCCCCTGGGCCGGCGCGGACCCGACGGGCGTGTCCGTCCAGCGGGCGAAGGTGGCATCGGTACTGGTGCCGTCGGCCTGGCTGGTGATCCGGGACACGGCACCCTTGTAGGCGCCGTACTCGATCAGCGAGCCGTCGGTCGCGACGCACTGGCGCAGCCCGAAGAACGGGTTCTGGTCGTCCGAGCCGGTGCCGGCCGTGCACAGGCCCTCGCCGTTCGGGTCGACCTTGCCGGTCGCGGTGTCGCGCACGGCCGCGTCGAGCTGGGGGCGATTGCCGAACACCAGGATGTACAGCACCAGCTCTTTGCCGTTGGCGGTGATGCCCGTCGGCATCGTGTTGCCGGCGACCTTGGCGCTGGGGCCGATGTCGATCGGGATCGACGTGGGAGTGACCGGCCCGCCCGGGTGCGACCCGTTGGTCGCCTTCGCGCAGGCGGCCGGGGCGAGCAGGAGCGGGACGAGAAGGAGCGGCAGGCTACGACGCATATCGACCAGACGCCGCGGGCGGGTCAGATGGTTGGCGGGGCGGTGCTGCCGCGTACGACGAGCTCCGTGGCCAGCTCGACCCGGGCCGGCTCGACGCTCTCGCCGACGGCGAGCCGCAGCACCATCCGGGCCGCGGTGGCGCCCATCTCCGCGAACGGCTGCCGGACCGTGGTCATCGGCGGGCCGCACCAGCGGGTCACCTCGATGTCGTCGAAGCCCACGACGCTCAGGTCCGCGGGGATGCGCAGCCCGAGGCGGCGCGCGGCCTCGTAGACCCCGAGGGCCTGCAGGTCGTCGCCGCACACGATCGCCGTCGGCCGGTCGGCCCGGGCGAGTAGATCGTGGCCCAGCTCGATGCCGTCCTCGAAGGTGAACCGCCCGTGCCGCACCAGCTCGGGGTCCAGGGGGCACCCGGCGGTCTCGAGCGCGCCGCGGGACGCCTCGAGCCGGGCCCGCGCGCACAGGTACTCCATCGGCCCCGTGACGACCGCGATCCGCCGGTGCCCGAGGTCGAGCAGGTGCCGGGTCGCGGCCACCCCGCCGCTCCAGTTCGTCGCGCCCACGGACGGGATGGTGTGCGTCGGCTCGCCGGTCGGGTCGAGCACCACCATCGGCACCCCGCTGGCGATGAGCTGCTCGTACTGGCGCATCCGGTACGCGGAGTTCACGGCGATGACCCCGGTGGGGCGGCGCGCGAGGAGCCGGTCGGCGGGGCGGCGGCCGCCGGGCGCCGGGCCCTGCAGGTCGGTGAAGCCGACGGCCAGGCCGCGTTCGCGGACGGTCTGCTCGACGCCGCGCAGGATCTCCATCGCCAGGTGGCTCTCGAGGCCGAAGAAGGCGACCTCGATGTTCGGGGTGGTGGTGGCGGTGTCGGCGCGGCGGTACCCGTGCTCGCGCAACAGCGCCTCGACCCGGTCGCGGGTCTCGGGCGCGATGCCGGCCCGCCCGTTGAGCACCTTGGACACGGTGGGGACGGAGACCCCGGCGAGCTGCGCGATGGCGGCCACGGTGACCTCCCCCCGGCGGCGCGCGCTCATGCCGTCACCTCCGCTTCGCTCCGGTGCCGGCCTGAGGGGAGGCTGTGCTGCTGATGAGCGGTCACTCCGCTTCGCTCCGTACCGCTCATGCGAGCGGGGCCGTGCTGCCGCGGATGACGAGCGGGGTGGCGAGCTCCAGCCGGGACGCGTCGAGGCGCTCCCCGGCGGCGAGGGTGAGCAGCATCCGGGTCGCCAGCGCGGCCATCTCCGTCAGCGGCTGCCGCACGGTGGTCAGCGGCGGGATCGCCCAGCGGGCCTGCTCGAGGTCGTCGAAGCCGACGACGGACAGGTCGTCGGGGACCCGCCGGCCGCGCTCGTAGAGGGCCTCGTAGGCGCCGCGGGCCATCTCGTCCGAGCACGCGAAGATGGCCGTCGGCGGGTTCGGCAGGTCGAGCAGGGCGAGGGTCTCGCGGTGCCCGGTCGGGCTGGTGAAGTCGCCGATGCGGATGAAGCCGGGCGGGATCTGCAGGCCGGCCGCGTGCATCGCGGCCCGGTAGCCGTCCATGCGGGCCTGGGAGCACAGCACGTCCTCGGGGCCGCCGATGACGGCGATGCGGCGGTGGCCGAGGCCGATCAGGTGCTCGGTCGCGGTCAGGGCGCCGGTCCAGTTCGTGGCGCCGACGGACGGTACCGCCGGATCGGGCTGCCCCACGGGGTCGATGACGACGACCGGGATGCCGAGCCCGGACAGCTGCTCGAGCTGCTGCGCGGACAGCTCCGACAGGACCAGGAGCACCCCGTCGGAGCGGCGCGAGGCGAGGCCGTCGAGCCAGCGGCGGTCCGGCTCGGTGCGCACCCGCCCGTGCACGGCGGAGACGACGACGCCGGTGCCGGCCCGGTGCGCGGTCTCCTCGACGCCGGCGAGGATCTGCATCGACCACGAGTTGCCCAGGTCGACGAAGACGACGTCGATGAGCCCGGCCGCGGTGGACGGCTGGGCGCGCCGGGGCTTGTAGCTGTGCCGGCGCAGCAGTTCCTCCACCCGGTCCCGGGTCGCCGGGGCGACATCCCGCCGCCCGTTGAGGACCTTCGAGACCGTGGGCACGGAGACGCCCGCCTCGGCGGCGATCTCCGCCATCGTGGCCCGTTGGTGCTGCGGCATCCGGTGTCCCTTCACGTGTACGGCCCGCAGAGTCTACGTCGAAACTTTCGCGAGCCATCGCACCTGGCGCGCCGTGTGCAGAGCCTCGCCGCCCTCGTGGCCGTTGAACTCGTACACGTGCATGGTCCGGTCCGCGCCGCCGTAGCGGTTGTAGGCCGCGAACGCGGTGCTGGGCGGGCACACGGTGTCGCGCAGGCCGACGCCGAAGTGGGCCGGGGCGGTGGCCCGGCGCGCGAAGTGCACGCCGTCCACGTAGGACAGTGTGCGCCGCACCCGCTCGTGGGCCTCGCGGTGGACGGCGAGGTACTGCGTGATCTCGCCGTACGGGGCGGCGTCGGTGAGCGCCAGGGCCCGCTCGATATGGCACAGGAACGGCGCCGAGGCGAGCACCGCGTGCAGGTCCGGCACCAGCCCGGCGACCGCGATGGCGAGCCCGCCGCCCTGGCTGTTGCCGGCCGCCGCGACCCGGGCGGGGTCGACCCCGGGCAGGGCGCGCACGGCGCCGACGGCGCGGACGGCGTCGACGATGAGCCGGCGGTAGTAGTACTCCGCCGGATCGAGGATGCCCCGCGTGGTGGGCCGGTGCCCGCCCGCGGCGCCGCGGTGCGGGTCGGGGGTGTCGCCGCCGTTGCCCCACTGGTCGCCCTGCCCGCGCACGTCCATGAGCAGGTGCGCGTAGCCGGCCGCGGGCCAGGTGAGCCGCTCGCCGGGCAGTCCCCGGCCGCGGCCGTAGCCGGGGAACTCCACGACCGCCGGCAGGTCTTCGGTGGCTCCCGCGGGCCGGGTGTACCAGGCCCTGATGGGCGCGCCGCCGAATCCTTCGAACACGACATCCCAGACGTCGACGAGCGTGAGCCCGGTGTCCCAGGGCCGGGCGCTGAGCACGGTGCCGCCCTGGGTTGACGCCCAGAACGCGTCGAAATCGGGCGGCTCGGGCACGTCGGGCGCGTAGTGCTCCAGTTCCGCCAGCGGCAGGTCGAACGCGGGCATGGCAGGGCCTCCGATAACCTCCGAAACTTTCCGATCGCCGGGCGGGCGGCGCCGCGCGCCATGGTAGCGCTACCAGGCTCTCCGCAACAGATCGGCGTTTGCAAGTGTTTGCAGCTCAAGGCGTCACCAGCGGGTCCCTTGACACCATCCATTGAAAAATCTACATTACGCGTTGCCTGACGACTGGTTTCCGAAACTTTCGGGAGGAAGCGTGATCCGAGCCCTGCGCCGGGACTGGCAGCTGTACTCCCTCGCCGTCGTCCCGCTCGCCTTCTTCGTGATCTTCCGGTACCTGCCCATGGCCGGAAACGTGATCGCCTTCCGCCGCTACAAGCCCGGCGGCGACCTCTTCGGCGAGCGGTGGGTGGGCCTGCACTACTTCGAGATGTTCTGGGACGACCCCACGTTCTGGCACGTCTTCACGAACACGCTCGTCATCGGCGCGCTGACGCTGGCGTTCACGTTCCCGCTGCCGATCGTGCTCGCGCTGCTGCTCAACGAGGTCCGCACCCGCTGGCTCAAGCGACTGGTGCAGACCGTCTCCTACCTGCCGCACTTCATGTCCATCGTGGTCGTGGCCGGCCTGGTCTTCCAGCTGCTGGCGCTCAACGGCGCGGTGAACGCGGGCATCAAGGCGCTCGGCGGGTCCCCGATCGCGTTCCTGCAGGAGCCGGGCTGGTTCCGCGGCATCTACGTCTCCTCGGAGATCTGGCAGACGGTCGGCTGGGGCACGATTTTGTACCTCGCCGCGCTCACCACGATCGACCAGGAGCTGTACGAGGCGGCCCGCATCGACGGGGCCGGCCGCTGGCGCCAGACCTGGCACGTGACCCTGCCCGGCATCCGGCCCACGATGATGACGCTGCTCATCCTCAACGTGGGCACGTTCATGGCCGTCGGGTTCGAGAAGATCCTGCTGCTCTACAACCCGCTGACGTTCCCGACCGCCGACGTCATCTCCACGTACCTGTACCGCGTCGGCGTCGTCTCGGGCAGCTTCAGCTACGCCGCCGCCATCGGGCTCTTCGAGTCCGTGATCGGGCTGGCCCTGGTGCTCACGACCAACTTCATCTCCCGGCGCACGGTCGGGGCGAGCCTGTGGTGAGGAGCCGCCTCTTCGGGGTCGTCAACGCGATCGTGCTCACCGCGGTCGTGGTGCTCACGTTGTACCCCTTCGTCAACGTCGTCGCCCGCTCCTTCAGCGCCGAGCAGTACATCCAGGCCGGCCAGGTCAACCTGTGGCCCCACGGGTTCAACACGACCACCTACCGGCGGGTCCTCGGCGACCCGGTGTTCTGGACCGGCTACGGCAACACCGTGCTCTACACCGTCGTGGCCACCGCGATCTCGATGGTGCTGACCACCACCTACGCGTACGTGCTGTCGAAGCGGCACCTCAAGGGCCGCCCGGTGCTCGTCGGCGTCGCGGTCTTCACGATGTTCTTCAACGGCGGGCTCATCCCCAACTACGTGCTGGTCAGCTCGCTCGGCCTGCGCAACTCCCTGTGGGCGATCGTGCTGCCCAACGCCATCAGCGTGTTCAACCTGCTGGTGATGAAGGCGTTCTTCGAGAGCATGCCGGCCGAGCTGGAGGAGGCCGCCGCCGTCGACGGGCTCGGCACCTACGGCACCCTCTGGCACATCGTGCTGCCGCTGTCGAAGGCCGTGGTCGCCACGATGACGCTGTTCTACGCGGTGTCGTTCTGGAACTCGTGGTTCTCGGCGTTTCTGTACCTCGACGACGCCGACCTGTTCCCCGTCACGATCTATCTGCGCAACCTCATCGCCGGGGCGACCGGCGGCACCGACATCAGCGCGCCCAGCGAGATGACGCTGCAGATCGCGGCCAACATCCAGGCCGTGACGATCGTCCTCACCGCGCTGCCGATCGTCATGGTCTACCCGTTCATCCAGCGCTACTTCGTCACCGGGGTCACCCTCGGCGCGGTCAAGGGCTGACGCGCCGCCCCGTTCGAGAAGGACCGAGGAGTCCACATGAAGGTTTCCAGACGGGCCGTGCTCGGCGCCGCCGGTGCCGCCGCGTTCGCCACCCTCGCCGGCTGCTCGGGCGACGACGGCGACGACACCGGCGACGGCAAGGCCCAGGACTACAGCGCCAACCGCGAGGGGGCGATGGACGGCTACGCCGCCGGCACCCAGTTCACCGCGAAGTCCCCGCTGACCTTCTCCATCATGATGCTCAGCAACGCCGCCTACCCGTACAAGGAAAACTGGACGTTCTTCCAGGAGCTCGCCAAGCGCACCGGGGTGACGCTTCAGTCGACGGTCGTGCCAGGCAGCGACTACAACCAGAAGCGCAGCGTCGTGGTCGCCTCCGGGGACGCGCCCACGATCATCCCGAAGACGTACCACCCCGACGAGGAGGCGTACATCGCCAGCGGGGCGATCCTGCCCGTCAGCGACCACCTCGACCTGATGCCCAACTTCAAGGAGCAGGTCGCGAAGTGGAAGCTGGAGCCGGACCTCGACGGCTTCCGGCAGGAGGACGGCAAGTTCTACCTGCTGCCCGGCCTGCACGAGGATGCCTGGCAGGACTACTCGCTGGCCATCCGCACCGACATCCTGCAGCAGCTCGGGCTGCAGATCCCCAAGACGTGGGACGACCTGCACGCCGTGCTCAAGGCCATGAAGCAGGCCTACCCGGACTCGTACCCGCTGTCGGACCGCTGGAGCACCCCGCCCCAGCCCGGCGGCAACAACCTGCTGAACCTCGTCGGCATGTCCTACGGGGCCCTGGCCGGCTGGGGCTTCCAGCACACCACCTGGGACGACGGGGCCAAGAAGTTCGTGTACTCGGGCGCCACCGACCAGTACAAGGCGATGATCCAGTATCTGAACACCCTGGTGGCGGAGAAGCTCGTCGACCCGGAGAGCTTCACCCAGCCCGACGACCAGGCCAAGCAGAAGTTCGCCAGCGGCAAGTCGTTCGTGATGAGCTGCAACGCGCAGACGCTCGTCAACGAGATCCGGCCCAGCATCAAGAACATCCCCGGCGCCACGGTGCTGAAGATCCCGGTGCCGACCGGCCCGATGGGCGAGACCATCTTCGTCTCCCGCCTCGAGTCCGGGGTGATGATCTCGGCCAAGGCGCGGCAGAGCAAGAACTTCGTCGCGCTCATGCAGTTCATGGACTGGCTGTTCTACTCCCCGCAGGGCAAGATGTTCGCCAAGTGGGGCATCGACGGCACCACCTATACGGGCAGCGTCGACGACGGCACCTTCAAGCTCGCCAGCGACGTCAACTGGGGCGGGCTCAACCCGTCGGGCACCAAGAACCTCCAGGTCGAGTACGGCTTCTTCAACGGCGTCTTCGCCTACGGCGGGTCCACGAAGCTGCTCAACTCCCAGTTCCCCAAGGAGGAGCTGGCATTCCAGGAGGTCATGAACAAGCGCACCAACCGGCCCCAGCCGCCCCCGCGGCCGCTCAACGCCGAGGAGCGCGAGCAGGCCACGCTGTGGGAGACCGCGCTGAAGGACACCGTCTACCAGCAGACCCTCAAGTTCGTCCTCGGCACCCGGCCGCTGTCGGAGTGGAGCGCCTACGTCGGCGAGCTCAAGGGCAAGAACATGGACAAGTACGTCGAGCTGGTCAACGGCGCCTACCAGCGCTACAAGAAGGCGCACGGCTGAGTGACCGCCCCGATGCACGTGCCGGACCGGCCCTCGGGCCGCCTCACCGACGCCTGGCGCCGCTGTGTCGGCGCCGGGCGGTTCGAGCTGGCGCTGCGCCGCGACTACCAGGACTCCCTCGCGCTCGTGCAACGGGAGATCGGGTTCCGGCACATCCGCCAGCACGGCCTGCTCAGCGACGGCGTCGGCGTCCACCGCCCCTACGAGTTCGCCGGCTCGCGGCGGGTCGCGCACACGTACACCTACGTCGACCAGATCGTCGACGCCTACCTGGCGCTGGGGGTGCGCCCGTTCGTCGAGCTCGGCTTCACCCCCGCCGCCCTGGCCTCGGGCGAGCAGACGGTGTTCTGGTGGCAGGGCAACGTGACGCCGCCGGAGTCGCCGAAGGAGTGGGCGGCGCTCGTACGCTCCACGGTGGCGCACCTCGTCGACCGCTACGGCCTCGACGAGGTGCGCGGCTGGCCGATCGAGGTGTGGAACGAGCCGGACCTGAGCGTCTTCTGGCCCGGCGCCGACCAGGACGCCTACCACCGCCTCTACGAGATGACCGCGCACGCGGTGAAGGAGGTCGACGCGTCGCTGCAGGTCGGCGGCCCGGCCCTGTCGCCGGGCGCCGACGACGACTGGCTGGCCCGCTTCGCCGACTTCGTCACCGAGCGTTCGGTGCCGATCGACTTCGTCAGCCGGCACGCCTACACGTCCGGGCCCGCGCAGCCGGTGCCGTTCGGGTCCTACCAGACCCTGCGCCCGGCCGCGGCGCTGCTGGAGCAGTTCGCGGCGCCCCGCCGCACCCTCGCCGGCACCGCGCTGGCCGGGCTGCCGGTGCACATCACCGAGTTCAGCTCCTCCTACCGCCCGGACAACCCGATCCACGACACCGCGTTCCACGCCGCCTACCTCGCGCCCGTGGTGGCCGCGGCCGGCGATCTCGTGGACTCGTTCTCGTACTGGACGTTCTGCGACATGTTCGAGGAGGCCGGCGTGCCGGCGACCATGTTCCACGGCGGCTTCGGGCTGCTGACCCACCGCCAGATCAAGAAGCCGACCTTCCACCTGTACGCCTTCCTCGCCCGCATGGGCCCCGACGTGCTCGCCCGCGGCGAGGACCACCTCGTCACCCGGGACGCGGCCGGGCACGTCACCGTGCTCGCGTGGGCGCCCGCCGACCACACCGGACAGTCCACCGTGGACGGCCACCGGGTGCGGCTGTCGGTGCCCGTCGGGCGGGCCGGGCACGCGTTCGCCGCCCGGTCCTCGGCCGGCGAGGACGCCGGGAACGCCCGGGCCGCCTGGGCCGCGATGGGCCGCCCGGCCTCGCCGAAGCCGCGCCAGCTCGACGCGCTGCGCGAGGCCGCCGAGCCGGTGCGCACCCACCGCCGCGTGCCGGTGCACGACGGCCGGGCCGAGCTCGACCTGACCCTCGGCCGCCACGAGGTGACCCTGGTCGAGGTGAGCCCCGTGACCGACGAGACGCCGCCCTGGTTCGACGACTCCCGGTTGTTCGGATGAGCACCCTCTTCCGCTGCGCCGCCCTGATCTACACGCTCCTCGTCGTCGAGCTGCTGTTCCTGCTCACGGCCGCCCCCGGGCTGGTGCTGCTGCTCCTGCTGGATCGCTCCGCGAGCAACGTGCCGCTGTTCGCCCTGTGCGCCGTGCCCCTGGCCCCGGCGGCGTCCGCCGCCGTGTACGCGTTCCGGCGTCGCAAGTCCGACCTCGCCGACCTGCGTCCGTTGCTGGATTTCATGCGCGGTTATCGGCTCAACGTCGTCGCGGTGCTTCGGATCTGGCTGCCCGCGCTCGGGCTTCTCGCGGTCCTCGGCGTCTCGCTGACGCATCGCGGCGCCGCGGGCATTCCGGCGTGGTGGGCGGCGCTGCTGGTCGCGCTGGGGGCCGCGGTGGTGCTGTGGAGCGTCAATGCGGTGGTCATCGCCTCCCTGTTCGTCTTCCGTACCGCCGACATCGCGAAGCTCGCGGCCTACTTCCTGGCTCGTCGTCCGGGTGTCGCGCTCGGCACCGCCGGGATTCTGCTGACGGCGGGCGCGATCACCGTGCTCGCCTCCGAGGCCGTCGCGCTGCTGCCGGCATCGCTGCTCATCGCCGGGCTGGTCCTCGTGAGCCGGCCGATGTGCGCCGAGATCGAGGAGCGGTTCTTGGCATGAGCAGCAGCATGAACGCGCGGATGGATGGCCTCCGGCAAAGGCTGGGCGGGTTCGCGTTCGGCGGGGACTACAACCCGGAGCAGTGGGACCGGGCGGTGTGGCGGGAGGACGTCGAGCTCATGCGCCGGGCCGGCGTCAACCTGGTCACCGTCGGCGTCTTCGCGTGGGCGTCGCTCGAGCCGGAGCCGGGCCGCTTCACCTTCGGCTGGCTCGACGAGGTGCTGGACCTGCTGCACGCCGGCGGCATCAGCGTCGACCTCGCCACCCCGACGATGGCCCCGCCCGTCTGGCTCTCCCACGGCCACCCCGAGGTGCTGCCGGTCATGGAGGACGGCGAGACCTTCGGCTTCGGCAACCGGCTGCACTTCGACCCGACCTCGCCGCGGTACCGCGAGCACGCCGGGCGCATCGCCGGGAAGCTCGCCGAGCGCTACTCGCATCATCCCGCGCTCGCGATGTGGCACGTGTCCAACGAGTACGGCCCGACCTCCTACGGCCCGAGCGCCGCCGAGGCCTTCCGGGCCTGGCTGCGGCGGCGGTACCGGGATCTCGACGCGCTCAACGACGCCTGGTACACCCGGTTCTGGGGGCAGCGGTACACCGACTGGGAGCAGGTCGCGCCGCCCGAGGTCCCGCGCTCGTGGTCGAATCCCGCGCGCCGCCTCGACTTCAAGCGCTTCACCTCCGACGCGCTGCTGGAGTGCTTCGTCGCCGAACGGGACGCGATCCGGCAGTACCGCGACGACCTGCCGATCCTCACGAACTTCATGCGGTTCTACCGCCATGCGGACTACTGGCGCTGGGCGCGGGAGGAGGACTGCGCCGCGCTCGACATCTACCCCGATCCCGGGCAGCCCGACGCGCACGTGTCGGCCGCATTGAACTTCGACCTCATGCGGTCCCTGCGCGGGGAGCCCTGGCTGCTCATGGAGCAGGCCGCGTCCGGGGTGTCGCAGTGGCGGGTCAACAACGTCAAGCGCCCGGGGCGGATGCGGCTGGGGTCGTACCAGGCGATCGCGCACGGCTCCGACAGCGTCCTGTTCTTCCAGTGGCGGGCGTCGCGGGGCGGGCACGAGCGCTTCCACTCGGCCATGCTGCCGCACTCCGGCCCCGCCTCCCGCACCTGGCAGGAGGTCTCGGCTCTCGGCAACGAGCTGAGGCGCGTCGGTCCGGTGGCCGGCTCCTCGTCCTCCGCGTCCGTCGCGTTGCTGTTCGACTGGGAGGCCTGGTGGGGCCTCGAGGACACCTACGGCCTGCCCCGCAACGACTTCGACTATGCGCGGATCGCGGTGGACCACTACCGGCCGTTGCTCGAGGCGCACTACGCCGTCGACCTCGTCTCGTTCGACTCGGCGCTCGACCGCTACCGGGTTCTTGTCATACCCAACGCCTATCTTGTTCCTGACGGGTTCGCCGAGCGCGTCCAGGAGTTCGCGGCGGCCGGCGGGACCGTCGTGATCTCCTTGTTCTCCGGTGTCGTCGACCGGGACAACCAGGTGCGGCAGCCCGCCTATCCGGGAGCGTTCCGGCGGCTCATCGGGGCCTCCATAGACGAATACTGGCCGGCCCGGGAGGGGGAGTCGTTCGAGGTCGAGTTCGCGGACGGGACCACCGCGACCGCCGACTGGTGGCAGGAGAGCGTGCACCCGGAGACGGCGACGGTGCTGGGGCACTACACGACCGGCGAGCTGGCCGGGCGGCCGGCGATGCTGCGCAACGACGTCGGCGCGGGACGGGTCGTCTACATCGGCACCCGGCTGCCGGCGGACGCGCTGCGGGACACGGTGCTCAGCGCGGTGCGGGCGGCGGGGTCCGCGCCGGTGGTCGAGGGTGCCCCGTCCCACGTGGAGGCGACGCGGCGGGAGCGGTTCCTGTTCCTGCTCAACCACTCCGGCGCCCGGACCGCGACGGTCGCCCTGCCGGGCCCGGGCGTCGACCTGCTGACCGGGTCCACTGTGGACGACGTCGTGGTGCTGGCGCCGCTCGCCGTGGCCGTGGTGGAGCTGTCGTGACGGGCGTGCACCCGGCCTGGCTGCCGCGGGACGTCGACGACAGCATCGTGCTCACCCGCGATCCGGACTGCGGGCTGGGGGAGGAGGGCTACACGATCGCGCGGGCCGGCGGGGTCACCACCGTCGTCGCCGCCGGGGAGCCCGGGCTCATGTACGGGGCGTTTCACGCGCTGCGGCTGCGCGAGGACTGTCCCGCCGCCACGCACCGGCCGGCCAAGGCCCGGCGGGTGATGCAGCACTGGGACAACGTGTTCGTGCACCCCGTGATGGGGCAGGTCGAGCGCGGGTACTCCGGCGGGTCCGTGTTCTGGGAGGACGGGGCGCTCACCGCCGACCTCGACCGGGTGTCGGACTACGCGCGGCTGCTGGCCGCGACGGGGATCAACCTGGTGTCGGTCAACAACGTTAACGTCCACGCGGGGGAGGCGCGGCTGCTCACCGACCGGATCGGGGAGGTGGCGGCGCTGGCCGGGCGCTTCCGGCAGTACCACATCCGGGTCCTGCTCTCGGTGTCCTTCGCCTCGCCGGTCACGCTCGGCGGGCTCGGCACCGCCGATCCGTGCGACCCCGCGGTGCGCGAATGGTGGGCGGCGGCGGCCCGGCGGGTGTACGCCGTCATTCCGGACTTCGGCGGCTTCGTCGTCAAGGCCGACTCGGAGGGGCAGCCGGGGCCGTTCGCCTACGGGCGCACGCACGCCGACGGGGCCAACGCGCTCGCGGCCGCGCTGGCGCCGTTCGGCGGGGACGTGTACTGGCGGGCGTTCGTCTACAACCACCGGCAGGACTGGCGGGACCGCTCCACGGACCGGGCCCGGGCCGCGTTCGACCACTTCGGCCCGCTCGACGGGCAGTTCGCCGACAACGTGATCCTGCAGGTCAAGCACGGGCCGATCGACTTCCAGACCCGCGAGCCCGTCTCGCCCGTGCTGCTCGGGATGGCCGCGACCCGGCTGGCGGTCGAGTTCCAGGCGACCCAGGAGTACACGGGGCAGCAGCGGCACGTCTGCTACCTGCCGCCGATGTGGTCGCCGGTGCTGTCGGCCGTGGCCGATCGCGTCGATGCCGTCGTCACCGTGTCCAACGTCGGCGAGGACCCCTACTGGACCGGGCACCCGCTCGCGCAGGCGAACCTGTACGCGGCCGGGCGGCTCGCCTGGGATCCCGCGCTGGACCCGATCGCGCTGCTGGACGAGTGGATTCGGCTCACCTTCCCGGCCGCGGCGGCCGGCGTGCTGCACGCGCTCATGGACTCGTCGTGGGCGGTGTACGAGTCGTACACGGCGCCGCTCGGGGTCGGGTTCATGGTCAAGCCGGGGCATCACTACGGGCCGGACGTCGACGGGTACGAGTACAGCCCGTGGGGGACCTACCACTTCGCCGACCGGGACGGGGTCGGCGTCGACCGGACCGTCGCGACCGGGACCGGGTTCTGCGGGCAGTATCCGCCGCCGTGGTCCGCGCGCTACGAGTCGCTCGAGACCTGCCCGGACGAGCTGCTGCTGTTCTTCCACCACGTGCCGTACAGCCACGTGCTGCACTCCGGCACCACCGTGATCCAGCACATCTACGACACCCACTTCGCCGGCGCGGCGGCCGTAACCGAGATGCGCCGGCGGTGGGATGCGCTGCCGCCCGCCCTCGTCGGGGAGGGCCTGCACGCGCGGGTCGGGGAACTGCTGGCCGAGCAGGAGCGGTCGGCCGGCGAGTGGCGGGATCAGATCAACACGTACTTCTTCCGCAAGTCAGGCGTTCCGGACGCGCTTGGCCGTCGCATCCACTGACGCCTCGATCGCGTCGATCACGGCCTCGAAGCGGGGGAGTGGAACAGGTCGAAGCCGTGCTGGCCGCCGGGCAGCTCGATGTAGCGCACGTCGGCGAGCCGCTCGACGAACGCCCGGGTGTGCTCGACCGGCACGAGCGGGTCGTGGGTGCCGTGGACGACGAGGAACGGCGGCGCGTCCGGCCGGATGCAGTCCCACGGCGACGTCCGGCCGTCGAGGCTGTCGTCGTACTTGCCGAGGTACGCGTTCATGCACACCGCCGCGTCCATCGTCGTGTCGGCGTCCTCGAAGCCCGGCTGCAACCGCGGGTCGTTCGGCGTGAAGGCGCACAGGGCGGTCAGGTGCGCGCCGGCCGAGCTGCCGGAGACCACGAGCGTCGACGGGCCCCGCTCGCGCGCCCAGGCCAGCACCCGCTTCGCGTCCGTGAGGTGGTCCAGGAAGCCGAACTCGGGCTGCAGGCGGTAGTACGGGGCCGTCATGATCCGCGCCCACGGCCAACGCCCCCTCCGCGGGGGCCGGTTTCAGGCCGGTTGCGCGGGCCGGTTCGCGGCTCGCAGCCGCAGGGCCGAGACGAGGAAGAAGATTCCGCCCACGGTCGCGTAGCCGGCGACGTTGGTCAGCGCCGGGTTGTCGGCGCCGGCCGCCAGGACGAACGACGCCCCGGCGAGGACGGAGAGGCCGCCGCTGAGGATCATCGCCCACTGGCCGCCCATCGCGCGCCGGCCGAGCGCCACGAACAGCTGGACGAGGCCGGCGACGATCGCCCACGCGCCCCAGACCCGCAGGACGGCCGGGATGCCGGACGCGCAGGCCACGGCGAGGCCGATCGCGGCGAGCGTGCTGATGGCGATGTTGGCGTAGAGGAGCCGGCGGTTGTGCGGCAGGGCGCCGCGGGCGTCGACGATCGCGGCCGCCACGTCGAACGCGGGGTAGAGCACGAGCAGCGCGACGGTCGCCGGTCCGAGGTGGTCCGCTCCGGTGACGAGCACGAGGGCGGCCCAGACGACGGCGAATCCGAAGCGGGCGAAGTAGAGCTGGCGCAGCGTCATCGGCGTTCCCTTGTCCTTCGAGGGGTAGAACGTTCTGTCTCTCTAAACCTGACTGCTGGGGGTACGGTTTGTCAAGACCGAACGTTCTATCTAGTACGATGGCGGCATGAGTCGCAGCGAGGCCGGGGCCCGGCCGTCCGAGGCGCGCTCGCGGCTGCTCGGCACGGCGAGCCGGATCTTCTACGCGGAGGGCATCCACGCCGTCGGCATCGACCGGATCATCGCCGAGGCGCAGGTGACGCGGGCCACGCTGTATCGGCACTTTCCGGGCAAGGACGACCTGATCCTGGCCTACCTGCACGCGGCCGACCGGGCGATCCGCGACCAGACCGAGCAGGCCCTCGCGGACGGGCGGCCCGCGGCCGAGGCCGTGCGGGCGATCAGCCGGGCGATCGCGGACGGCATCAAGGGCACGGGGTTCCGGGGCTGCGCCTTCCTGAACGCCGTGGCCGAGTACCCGGACCCCGGCCACCCCGTGCACCGCGCGGTCCTCGAGCACCGCCGGTGGTTCCTGGACACGATCACCGGCCTGCTGGCCCGGATCGGCAACGAGCCCCCGGAGCCCGCCGCGCGCCACTACGTGATGCTGCGCGACGGCGCGATGGCGTCGGGCTGCCTGTTCGACCCGGCCCTGATCGGCGACACGTTCCTGTCCGGCGTCGAGGCGCTGCTGCTGACCCGTCAGAACAGTGCTCGATAGGGGTTCTCCCGCACTTTGTCATAGATGGCGCGGAGCCACGGCTGGCGGAGTTCGGGCAAGCCGGCCAGGGTCGCCAGGAAGACGCGGCCGTCCGGCGAGAAGCGGTACAGCTCGGGCAGAGGCGGGTCGTCGTGATACACCTCCCCGGGCGGCAGCCCGGCGCCGGAAACCGGCCTGCGGTCCCGTTGAGCCGCCAGGACGGCCCAGACGTCGAAGGCGATCGGCACGGCGACCTGGCCGTCCTTCGGCGACCACGCCGCCCCGGTCTGTGGATGCTGCGGCACCAGCAGGATGTCGGCGACCGCCGGCAGATTCGGTCCGGCGACGGCGAGCGTCTTGGCGCCGGGTCCAGGCGGCAGGAGGCGCTCCAGTGCCCGGCGGAACGTGGCGGCGACAAGGCCGTCGGGGACCGTGACCGGGGCACCACCGGAGGCGGCCACCAGATGCGCCAGCGATGCCGCGACGGCAGCCGTCCACATCGGTTCCCAGTGACCGTTCGGGAGGGCCGGTGGCGTTCCGGGCCGCTGCGCGATCAGCGTTGCCCAGTCGGCGATCCGAGCCGGCGCGGCATCGTCGATCCGGCGCACGGCGGTCGGGTCGAGCCAAGTGGCCTGCCACAGGGAGCAGTCGTCGACGCGGGTCGCCACCGGTCGTCCGCATCGGGCGCAGTTCATGTTCGGACCGTCCCGGCCGTCCAGTCCGCAACAGAACCCGTCGAGCCCGAGGACGAGCACGGCCCCGTGGACGTCGCCGGGCGCCAGCGCGATGGTTCCACCGGCACCCTGCGGCGATGCGGGACCGTGCCGTGCCGGATCCACGGCGAACGTCCCCGGTTCCATCAGCGTGCCGAGGGGGTAGCCGTTGCCGTACACCTGATGGGCATGCACGGGCAGCGCCACCTGCGAGACCGGCACGGTGAGGACGGCGCCGCACCCCGCGCACGCGAACACGGTCATGAGCCCTCCAATACACCGGGCCGGGTCGGAAACGTACCCGGTGCCATAGTGCCGCAGCGGCTGAGGAGCTTCCCGACCCGCTTGCTCGGGAGCGCGTCCGTGCCGCTCACGCAGATCGTGGCGGCCACGCTCGCGCGGGTGGCGCAGGAGGCCCGCAACGTGGCCGGGGACGGGGTCGGCGAGCTCGCCATGACCCATCCGGCCGAGTGGGGCTCGGCACGCCGCTGGCAGGCCCGCCGCCTCGCCGACGGCCGGGTGCGGACGCCGACCTGGCGTCCCTCGACGCCCGCCGCGCCCCGGTGCTGGCCGCCGCCTCCCGGTACAGCAGCGCGTAGCGGCCGGTCTCAGGCGGTCTTGCTGGTCCAGACGGACTGCTTGGCCGCGGTGTAGAGCACGGCCGCCCCGGCGTCCTCGACCTGCAGGTACGCCGCGGCCTTGCCGGTGGTCTTCGTGCTCCACAGCGCCTTGTTCGCGCTGTCGTACACGACCAGGTTCCCGTCGCCCTGCAGCATCACCGACGCGCCGGGGTGGCCGCCCGTGCCGCTCTTCCACACGACGGTCTTGGCCGCGTTCCGCAGCACCAGGTTCCCATCCGGCTGCATGAGCAGCGTGAACCCGCCCTTCGGGGCCGTCCTCGACTGGCCGGCGTGCAGGCGCTGGCCCACCGTCAGCCGGCTGATGCCGTCGGTCGCGCTGGACCAGACCGTCTTGCCGCCGGCCGTGACGACCAGGTTGCCGCCGTCGCCGAGCACCGCCGCCGCGCCGGTGCTGCCGAACGTGCCCGAGGACCACTGGGGCTGCTTGTCGGCGCTGTAGACGACGAGGTTGCCGTCCGGCTGCATCAGCGTGTACCCGCCCTGGTGGCCGCTCGTCTGCGCGGTCCAGACGACCTTCTTGTCGGCGCCCGCGACCACGAGGTTGCCGTCGGGCTGCTGGGTCAGCGTGAACTTCCCGTCGGCCGTGCGGCGCTGCTGGCCGGACGTCAGCCCCTGGCCGGGGTAGAGCCGCGTCCGTTCGGCCCGGCTCGACCACGCCTCCTGATGGTCGGTCCGCGACACCACGGCGTTGCCGTCGTCGTGGACCTCGAGCAGGGCGCCCTGGCCGCCGGTGGAGCTGCGCCACAGTGCGAGGCCGCCCTTGCCGTAGACGACGAGGTCGCCGTTGCGGTCGAAGCTGGCGGTGGCGCCGGGGTTCGAGGACGTCTGGGACGACCACTGCACCCGCTTCTGGTCATCGGCAAGCACGAGGTTCCCGTCCGGCTGCTGCGTGAGGGTGTACTTCCCATTCGGCGACCGCAGCGCCTGCCCCGAGCTCAGCTTGGCGCCCGGCTTCAGCTCGGCCGGCACCGCCTGCGAGGCCGTGTCCCGGTCGCCGCCGGTCGGGATCTCGCCCGCGAACTCCGACTGGCTCGCGACGGCCGACGGGTTCCCCTGCTGGGCCGCGGCCGGCGTGGGGGTGCTGTCATGGGATCCGACGAGCTTGACGGCCACGACCGCCCCGGCCGCGACCGCGACGGTGAGCCCGGCGCCCGCCAGCCACAGCCCGACCGGCCGGCGCCGCACCGGGGCGACCGGCGGCGTGAACGGCGCCACCACGGGGAGCTCGGTGGTGGCCAGGTCGCCGGGGTTGATCCCGGGCGGGGCCGCCCACGGGGAGGAACCGTCGCCGCCGCTGCCGTACCCCGTCATGCCGCCCGCCCCCGCAGTCCCTCGTGTCGACGATCGAGAACCGTAACGCCTCGGCGCCGTCCGCTCCAGTCCGCGATCCTCGGAAACCGGCGAAACCCCAGCATTTGCCGTATAACGTGACCAATATGCGGATGAACGGGTTGACCTGGCCGGCCGTTGCCGCCACCTCCGTCGTGCTGCTGGCCGGCGGGTGCGGCTCGACGACGGAGGACACCGGCGCGACGACGCCGGCCACCACCGCGGCGGCGACCACGAAGGCGGCCAGCGCCACCGAGCAGCTGACCGCCGCGGCGGCGAAGACGAGCGCGGCGGCGTACACGTACAAGGCGGCCGACCCGAGCGTCGAGGGCACCATCGAGGGTGCGATCGACCCGGCCGCGGCCACCGCCACCGGCAAGCTCTCCGTCGGCCTCGACGCGAGCACCAAGATGTCCGTGGAGACCCTGCTCGTCGCGGGCGGGTACTACGTGAAGATCGGCGGGCTGCCGATCCCGGGCATGGACGGGTCGAAGTGGTTCAAGTACGACCCGGCGAAGGTCGCCGCGGACAACGCGCTCGGCCTCGGCGACGCCAAGGACCCGGTCCAGCTCTCCGCGATGCCCGCGAGCATCGCCGCCGCGCAGAGCACCGACGGCAAATCGTTCACCGGCACGCTCGACCTCACGAAGAAGGCCTGGGGCCCGTTCAACGACCCCGAGCTGATCACGGGCCTCGGCGACAAGGCGAAGGCGGTGCCGTTCACCGCGACCGTCGACGCCGAGGGGCACCTGGCGGCGCTGAAGGTCAGCCTGCCCGCGTACGCGGACACGCCGGCGTCCGACACGGAGGTGACGTTCGCGGGCTTCGGCCAGCCGGTCACCGCGACCGCTCCGGCGGCGGCGGACGTCATGGAGGCGCCGGCGGCGCTGTACGACGTGCTGAACAACAAGTAGCTACCGCGCGGCGCGGCGGTCGCGGCGGATCAGGGGCAGGGCCGGCAGCATCAGCGCGGCGGTGAGCAGGAACGTCGCCGGGTAGCCGGCCGCGCCCACGATCAGGCCGGCGGCCATCGCGCCCGCGGCCATGCCGAGGTCGTACGCGCTGTTCCAGATCGCGCTCACGGTGTTCTCGCCGCCGGCGGGCACCCGGTTGAACATCAGCGTCAGGGTCGCGTTCTGCAGCACGCCGAAGCCGGCGCCGAGCAGCAGCGAGCCCGTCACCATCGCGGCGGGGCTGTTCGTCAGGGCGAGCGCGGCGGTGCCGGCCGCGGCCAGCAGGATGCCCGGCGTGAGCAGGCGGGCCGGGCCCTTGCGGTCGCCGAGGCGGCCGGCGAGCCAGCGCGCGGCGGTCGCGGCGGCCGGCTGGGCGAGCAGTGCCGCCGGGGCCACCCACGCCGGGAGCCCGGCCGCGGCGAGCGGAAGGTACGTCACGATCACGCCCACGGCCGTCGTCGACGCCGCGAAGATGAGCGCCGGGCGGGTCAGCGCCGGGCTGCGCAGGCCCGCGAGCACGCCGCGGTGTCCCTCGGCCGCCGGGGTGCGAGCCGGCAGGCCCGGCACGGACAGCAGCGCGAGCAGCGTGGCCGCCGCGGTCGCGACGAACACCGGGCCGAAGCCCCAGCGGTGCGCCGCCCACACGCCCAGCGGCAGCGCGATCAGGCTCGTCACGCCGCTCACCACGCCGATGAGGGCCAGGCCCTCGCCGCGCCGCTCGGCGGGGATCAGGGTCGCGGTGAGGGCGCCGCCGGCGACGGTACAGACGGCGAACCCGGCGCCCCGCACGAGGCTCACGGTGATGATCGCCAGCGGCGAGGACTCGAACGCGAGCACCACCGTCGGGGCGCCCAGCAGGAACAGCCCCAGCCCCAGCGACCAGCGGTAGCCGATCCGAGTCACCAGCTGCGGCGTCACCAGCTCGACCACCACCGTGGCCACGAGCAGGGCCACGGTCGCCAGGCCGGCGCCGGCGGAGGAGTGCGCCAGCATCGGCACCACGGACAGCGGCAGGTAGAACCCGACGGCCGACCCGGCGATGGAGACCAGGCGCAGCAGCACGGGACGGGTCACGAGGCGCGGGCGAGGGAGCGTCTGAAGGGCCATGGACAGCACGCTATGCGCGGACCGGCACACTGGTAAGGTCCAGTTCCATGCCTGTGGAGTGGGCCGGTTTGGGTCCGGAGCTGCTGGTGACGATCGACCGGACCGGCGGCACCGGCCTGCGCACCCAGCTGGAGGAGGCCCTGCGCGCCGCGATCCGCACCGGCCGCCTGGCCGGCAACGACAAGCTCCCGTCGTCCCGCGAGCTGGCGCAGCTCACCGGCCTGTCCCGCGGCCTGGTGCAGGACTGCTACGCGCAACTGCAGGCCGAGGGGTACCTGACCAGCCGCCCCGGCTCCGCGACGCGCGTCGCGCTGGGCGCGGCCACCCGCCCCGGACCCCCGCCGCGGCGGCCGTCGTCACCGGTGCCGCCGGCGATCGCGGACTTCCGCACCGGCGTGCCCGACTTGGGCCTCGTACCGCGCGAGGACTGGGCCTGGGCGGTCCGCGAGGCCTGCCGCACCATGCCCAACGCCGCCTTCGACTACGGCGACCCGTCCGGCCAGCGCGGCCTGCGCGAGGTCCTGGCCGCCTACCTGACCCGCGTCCGCGCGACGGCCACGACTCCCGGCCACGTGATCGTCTGCGCCGGCATGGCCCAGGCCCTGGCCCTGATCCTGCCGGTGCTGCGGGCGGACGGGGTGGACACCCTGGCGGTGGAGGACCCGGGCCCGGGCTCCTCGACGGCGGACCAGGCGGCCTCGGCCGGCCTGCGGGTGCTGCCCGTGCCCGTGGACGAGCACGGCCTGCGGCCCGAGGCGCTGGGCGACGCGCGCGCGGTGCTCGTGACCCCGGCCCACCAGTGGCCGACGGGCGTGGTGCTGTCCGGTCCCCGGCGCCAGGAGCTCATCGCCTGGGCCCGCGAGCGCGACGGCATCATCATCGAGGACGACTACGACGCCGAGTTCCGCTACGACCGCGACCCCGTCGGCTCGCTGCAGGGCCTGGCGCCGGACCGGGTCATCTCCCTCGGCACCGTGAGCAAGTCCCTGGCCCCGGCCATCCGCCTCGGCTGGATCGTCGCGCCGGACCGCTGGCTGCCCGCCGTCGCCCACGCCAAGCACCTGGCCGACCGCGGGAGCCCGGGCATCGACCAGCTGGCGCTGGCGGCGCTGCTGGAGTCGGGCCGCTACGACCGGCATCTGCGCCGGATGCGCACCGAGTACGCCGCGCGCCGCGAGACGCTGCTGCGCGCCCTCGCGCGGCACGCCCCGCGGCTGCCGGTGACCGGCCTGGCGGCGGGCTTCCACGCCGTGCTGACCCTGCCGGACGGCACCGACGAGGCGCGCCTGATCCAGCGCGCCCGCGCTCGCGGCGTCGGCCTGTACGGGATGTCCGGGATGTACCGCGGGACGGGCGCGCCGAGCCCGCGCCTGGTCCTCGGGTTCGGCGACACGTCCCAGCGGGCGATCGAGGCGGGCATCGAGGCGATCGCCGATCTGCTCGACGCCCCGTAGCGAGCGCCGCTCACGTGACGAAGAGGACCACCGCCACCGTCGTGGCGAACACGACGATGATCCAGCGCAGCACCTCGCCCGGGAGCCGGCGGGCCACGCGCGCGCCCAGGTAGCCGCCGGCGATCGTGGCCGGGGCCAGGATCGCCACCACGGCCCAGTTCACCGGCCCGAAGACGCTGTAGAGCAGCACCGTGGTCACGCCGACGACGGCCGAGAACACGTTCTTCAGGGCGTTCAGGCGGCGGAGGGGCTCGGGCAGTACCAAGGCCAGAAACGCGATGAGCAGGACGCCCATGGCGGCGTTGAAGTAGCCTCCGTAGAGGCCGCAGCCGAAGACCGACAGCTGGGTCTGCACCGCGGCCCGCCGTGGCGAGATGTCGTGCGGGTGGCCGGCCAGGGCTCGCAGCCGGGTCTGGAAGGCCATCATCGCCGCGGCGCCCAGCAGCAGGAACGGCACGACGACGTCGAAGACCTCGTGCGGGGTGAACAGCAGCAGGGCGCTGCCGCACAGGGTGCCCGCGACGATCGTCGGCAGGATGGCGCGGATGCGGCGCGCCTGGCCCTCGAGCTCCGGGCGGCTGCCGACCGCGCTGGCGGCGTAGCCGGGCGCCACCGAGAGCGCGTTGGTGACGTTCGCGGCCACGCCGGGCAGGCCCAGGCCCACGAGCAGCGGGAAGGTGATCAGGGAGCCGCCGCCCGCGATCGCGTTGACGGTGCCGGCCAGGAGGCCGCCGCCGAGCAGGAGCAGGGCCTCACCGGGGTTCACACGATCATCATGCCGGATCCGGGGGCGGGCGGCCCGCCCCCGGCACCGCGTCAGGCCCGGCTGATGGCGTCCAGCACGTCCAGCCGGGCGGCCCGGCGCGCGGGCAGCAGGCCGGCGACGAGCCCGGCCACGGTCGCGACCGCCACGATCAGCGCGATCCGCCCGAACGGCACCTCCACCGCGAGCGGGGTGGTCGAGCCGAGGGCGGTCACCGCGCCGGCCCCGAAGCCGAGCCCCAGGGCCACGCCGATCACCACCGCCAGCACGGCCACGAGCACCGCCTCGCCCCGCACCATCCAGCGCAGCTGCGTCCGGCTCATGCCGACGGCCCGCAGCAGGCCGATCTCGCGGGTCCGCTCGACGATCGACAGGGCGAGGGTGTTCGTGATGCCCAGCAGCGCGATGGCCACGGTGAACAGCAGTAGGGCCGTGGTCACGCCGAGGATCTCGTCGACGCCGCGGGTCCGGCCGGCCACCGCCTCGGCCTGGTCGCGCAGCTGGGCGGTGGGCGTGCCGGCCAGCGCCGCCTCGATCGCGCGCCGGGCGGCGGCCGGGTCCGCCCCGTCGGCGAGCCGGACGAAGACGCTCGCGTCGACGTTCTCGGCGTACAGGCGGGCGTAGGTGTCCAGGCCGATGATGTAGTCGGTCGACAGCGCCTGCGCGTCCGCGTCCCGCAGCAGCCCGGCGACCGGCAGGCGCTGCTCGCCGGTGCGCGCGAACGTCATCGGCAGCGTGTCGCCGACGCTGAGGCCGCGCTCGCGGGCGACCCGCTCGGCCAGGATGACGCCGCCGCCGGCCAGCGCGTCGAGCCGGCCCGCGACCAGGTGCAGGGACGTGACCCGGGGCAGGGTCGCGGGGTCGACCGCGGTCAGGGCGCTGGTCATGGTGCCGTCCTTCCAGTGGCCGTACCGCAGCCGCGACGCCACCGCGACCTCGTCCAGCGCCGCGACATGGTGCTGCACGTCCGGCGGCAGGCCGCCGAGCATCTCGTTGCGGCTGCTCTCGATGACGTAGTCCGCGGTGATGGTCTCGCCGTAGGACTGGCGGATCGCGGACCGCACCGACGTGCCAACGACCGCCATGAAGCCGATCAGCGCCAGGCCGAGGGCCAGGGCCATCGCGGTCGCGGCGGTGCGCCGGGGCGCGCGGGCGGCGGTCTGCCGGGCGAGGCGGCCCGGCGCGCCGGCAAGGTCCAGCGGCCGTCCGGCGATCCGGGCCAGGACGGGAGCGATCGCCGGGCCGAGCAGCGTCAGGCCGCCGACGGTGACGAGCGCCCCGGCGCCGAGCAGGCCGAGCGACCCGCGCCCGGCCAGGACCACCCCGAGGGCCGCCGCGCCGGCGAGGGCGACGACCGCCCCGCCGAGCGCGCGGGCGCGGCTCGTCGCCGGGCCGGTCGCGGCCTCGCGCATGGCCTCGACGGGCGCGATCCGCGCGGCCCGGCGGGCGGGCGCGACGGCGGCGGCGACGGTGATCAGGACGCCGATGACGGCCGCGGCGGCCACGGTGCGGGGGAGCAGGACGAGGTCGCCGTCCGGCAGCGGTACGCCCACCCGTCCCGCGAGCGCGCGCAGCCCGGCCGCGGCGGCGACGCCGAGCCCGATGCCCGCGGCCGAGGCGGCGGCGCCGATGAGCGCGGCCTCGCCGAGCACCGAGCCGAGCAGCTGCCGCCCGGTGGCCCCGGCGGCCCGCAGCACCGCCAGCTCGCGGGTGCGCTGGCCGACGACGACGGCGAACGTGTTGGCGATGAGGAACCCGCCGACGAGCAGGGCGGCCCCGGCCAGCGCGAGGAGCATCGCGCGCAGGTACCCGACCTGGCCCTTGGCCGCCGCCGCGCTCGCCGCGGCCACGTCCTGGCCGGTGACGACCTCGGCGTCGGCGCCCAGCCGCTCCGCGAGGCGCTGGCGCACCTGCGCCACCGTCGCGCCCTCGGCGACGGCGACGGCGATCTCCGGCACGCCGTCGCCGAGCCCGAGCAGTCGCTGCGCGGCCGGCAGGGTGACCAGCGCGACCGTCGTGTCCGGCAGGCCGGGCCGGTCGCCGAACCAGGCGAGCCCCACCACCCGCAGCGCGGCGGTCGACGCGGCCTGCACGGTCACCGTGTCGCCGAGCGCGACGTGGTACTCGCGCGCGGTGGCCGCGTCGAGCACGACCTCGTCGCCGGTCAGCGGCGGGCGGCCGGTGCGCACGGCGAACGCGTTGAACGGCTCCGGCGTCCACGAGCGCAGCAGCGACGCCCCGGACGGCACGAGGGTGCGCCCGCCGGCGGTGAGCAGCGCCTGGCCCCGGGCGGCCGGCTGGGCGTCGGCGACGCCGGGCACCGCGCGGACGCGCTCGAGGGTCGCGGCCGGGAGCGGGTCGCGCTCGACCTCGACGCCCATCGCGTCGTCGAACGCGGTGGCGCGCCGGACGGTGAGGTCGGTGCCGGCGGCGGCGGTGCGGAACTGGGCGTCCAGCGCGCGGCCGGACGTGTCGGTGAGCACGAGGGTGCCGGTGACGAACATGATGCCGAGGGCCACGGCGAGCAGCGTGAGCGCGAGCCGGGCCGGGTGGGCGGCGGCGTTGCGCAGGGTCAGGCGCCACATCGCGGTCACCGCCCCGCCCGCGCCGGCGCGTCCAGGCGCGTCATGCGGGACAGGACCGCGTCGGCGGTCGGCTCGCCGAGCTCGTCCACCACGCGGCCGTCGGCGAGGAAGACGACCCGGTCGGCGTGGGCGGCGGCCCGCGGGTCGTGGGTGACCATCACGATCGTCTGGCCGAGGTCCCGCGCGGCGTGGCCCAGGAAACCCAGCAGGGCCTCGCTGCTGCGGGAGTCGAGGTTGCCGGTGGGCTCGTCGGCGAAGACGATGTCGGGCCGGGCGATGAGGGCCCGGGCCACCGCGACCCGCTGCTGCTGACCGCCGGAGAGCTCGGCCGGGCGGTGGTGCAGCCGGTCGGCGAGCCCGAGGGTGGCGACGAGCTCGTCGAACCAGGCCCGTTCGACCGGGCGGCCGGCCAGGGCGAGCGGCAGGCCGATGTTCTCCGCGGCGCTCAGGGCCGGGATCAGGTTGAAGCCCTGGAACACGAAGCCGAGCCGTTCCCGGCGCAGCAGGGTGCGGCGGCGCTCGTCGAGCGCGGTCAGGTCGGTGCCGCCGAGCAGGACCCGGCCGGAGTCGACGGTGTCGAGGCCGGCGAGGGCGTGCATGAGGGTCGACTTGCCGGAGCCCGACGGGCCCATGACGGCCGTGAAGCTGCCGGCGGTGATCGCCACGCTCGCGCCGTCGAGCGCCCGGACGGCGGTGTCGCCGCGGCCGTAGGTCTTGACGAGGTTCTGGGCCTGTGCGGCCAGGTCTGGTTGCATGCCCGGCAGCCTGCGGCCCGGCGCTGTCCGGCCCCTGGCGCGGCGCGGACAGCGGGCGGACAGCGGCCTGCGGGAGGCTGCCCGGGTGACGACGGTGATGATCGGCGGGCCGGTCTGCCGGCGCTGCGTACGGCGGATCAGCGCCCGGGTGCGGGACCTGCCCGGGGTGGTGTCGCTGGAGCTGTGCGGGGACTGCGGCCGGCTGCGCGTGGTGGGCGAGGCCGGCCGGGCGGCGCTGCTGGCCGCGGTCAGGGAGCCGTGAACGCCCGCAGCTTCTCCAGCGCCCACGGGAACTCGTGCTCGCCGAGCAGGTCCAGCGCCCGGCGGCCCTCCGCGGCGGCGGTCGCCTCGTCGCCGTCCGCGCGGGCGATCCGGGCCCGGCCCCACGCCGCCCATGCCTGGCAGCGGGGGTTGCGGGCCTGCCGGGCGACCGCGTCGGCCTCGGCGAGCAGCGGGGCCGCGGCGGCCGGGTCGCCCGCGTCGAGCCGGGCATGGGCGAGGTGCACGAGGGCGAACGCGAGCCCGTGCGGCGCCTGCAGCCGGCGCGACCGATCGACGACCCGCACCAGCACCCGCTCCGCCTCGCCGGGCCGCCCGGCGCCGAAGAGCGCCACGCCGAGGTGCGCCGCGGCCGCCTCGGCCATCATCGAGTCGCCGGCGTCGAGGAAGCGCGACTCGGCGCCGCGCCACCGGGTCACCGCGGTGTCGAAGTCGCCGATGCGCAGGTCCAGCATGGCCTCGAGGTACTCCGCCGTGGCCAGCCAGTAGGCGTCGCCGAGCTCGTCGCGGCTGCGACGCACGAGGGCCCGGTGGTGTTCGGGGTCGCCGGTGTACTGCCCCTCCCAGGCCACGACGAGCCGGGAGATCGCGGCGTTGCCCGCGTCTCCGAGCCGCTCGAACAGCGCGAGGCTGGTCCGGGCCGCGGCCCGGGACTCGGCGGTGGGGTAGTACACCCCGAGCAGGCCGACGCCCTGCAGCAGCCTCGCCCGCTCGGCGGGTGGCGGGTCGCCGGTGGCGAGCAGCACCGTCAGCGCCCGGACGCCCTCGTACCGCACGCCGTAGTTCCAGTACGGCATGAGCGCCTCCACCAGGCGCATCCCCGCCCGCAGGTCCCCGGGCGCCAGTTCCAGGGCCCGCTCGACCGCGGCGCGCAGGTTGTCGGCGTCCTCGCGCAGCCGCTGCCAGGCGGGCGCGGCGGAGCGCACGGACGGCCCGAACCGCTCGGCGAGCCGGGTGTAGTGGCCGAGGTGCCGGTCGCGGCAGGTGCCCGTCTCGCCGGCCTCGGCGAGGCGGTCGGCGGCGTACTCGAGCACCGTGGCGAGCAGCCGGAACCGCCCGGTGGCCGGGTCGGGCACCACCAGCGAGCGGTCGACCAGGCGCAGCAGCAGATCCAGCACGTCGCCGGCCCCGATGGCCCCGAACGCGCCCACGTCCTCGGCCGCGGCCAGGTCCCAGCCGCCCCGGAACACCGCCAGCCGGCGCAGCAGCACCCGCTCGGGCTCCGGCAGCAGGTCGTGGCTCCAGTCGAGCACGGCCCGCAGCGTGCGGTGCCGGGCCTCGGCGGTGCGGGGACCGCCGGTCAGCAGGGCGAACCGGTCGCCGAGGCGCTCGGCGATCTCGGCCGGCGGCAGCGCCTTGACCCGGGCCGCGGCCAGCTCGACGGCGAGCGGGATGCCGTCGAGCGAGCGGCAGATGGCCTCGACCGCGGGCGTGGTGCCGGCGTCGAGCGCGAAGCCGGGGCGCACGGCCCGCGCCCGGTCGGCGAAGAGCCGGGTCGCCGACGGCAGGTCCAGCGGCGCGACGGGCACCTGCACCTCGCCGGTGACGGCGAGCGCCTCCCGGCTGGTCGCCAGCACCCGCACCCCCGGGGCGGCCTGCACGATCCGGTCCACGAGCGCGGCGGCGCTGTCGACGACGTGCTCGCAGTTGTCGACGACGAGCAGCATGCGGGCGCCGGCCAGGTGACCGGCGAGGGCGTCCCCGTCCGGGACCCCGAACTGCACGGCCACGGCCTCGGCGATCTCGGCGCCGGGCGGCAGCGCGGCGAGCCGGACGAGCCGGACCTCACCGTCGGCGGCCAGCTGGCGGGCGGCCTCGACGGCGAGGGTGGTCTTGCCGACGCCGCCGGGCCCGACCAGCGTGACGACCCGGGCCGTGCGCAGCTGGTCGAGCACGAGGGCGAGGTCGTCGTCCCGGCCGAGCAGCGAGGTGAGCCGGGCCGGCAGCGCCGGGCCGGTCCGCACGGGCATCGGCACGGACACGGCCGCGGGGCGGTCCGGCACCTCCTGGCGCAGGATGGCCCCGGCGAGCGCCTCCAGCTCGGGGGAGGGATCGATGCCGAGCTCGTCGGCGAGCCGCCGCCGCAGCGCCCGGTGCACGGCGAGCGCGTCGGCCTGCCGCCCGGCGCCGTGGAGGGCGAGCATGAGTAGCCGGGCCGGGCGCTCCCGCAGCGGGTGCTCGGCCGCGAGCCGCTCCAGGTCGGCGACGGCGCCGCCGGGCCGGCCGGTCGCGGTCAGCAGCTCGAGGCGGTCCTCCACGGCGCCGAGCCGCAGCTCCTCCAGCCGGTGCCGCTCCCGCCCGGCCCACTCGGCGTCGCCGACGTCGGCCAGCGCCGGCCCGCGCCACCAGGCCAGCGCCTCGTCGAGCGCGTGCTCGGCGGCGGCCGGGTCGCCGGCGTCCCGGGCCGCGCGGGCCCGCCCGAGGGCCGCCTCGAACCGGTGGACGTCGACGGACTCGGGCGGCACCGCGAGCCGGTAGCCGGGCGCGCGGGTGAGCAGCCGGTCGCCCGCCTCGCCGAGCGCCCGCCGCAGCTTCGACACCCGCGTCTGCAGGGCGTTGGCCACGTCGACGGGCAGGTCCTCGCCCCAGAGCGCGTCGGTCAGGGTGTCGACGGAGACCACCCGGCCCGCGGCGAGGACGAGCCGGGCCAGCAGCGGGCGCACCGACGGCGCCAGCGCGACCGGCGGCCGCCCCGGCAGGCGGACCTCGACCGGCCCGAGCAGGCGGAAGACGACCTCGGTGCTGTCCAGCGTCACGGGGGATCATGCTAATCGCCGTGCAGGAGCCGGTCGCCGAGCCGAGCCGCGTCGCGCCCGACCCAGCCGAGCACCGCGGAGCCGCGGGTGCGCTGCCACGGCAGGCCGAGGAAGAACAGGCCGGGCCAGTCGGTCACGCCGTGGCGGTGTACCGGGGCGCCCGTGCCGTCGAGCACGGGCACCTCCAGCCACGGGTAGTGCGGCCGGAATCCGGTCGCCCACACGACGGCGTCGACCGGCCGGGCCGAGCCGTCGGCGAGCAGGAGGTTCCGGCCCTCGGCGCCGGTGACCCGGTCCAGCCGGTCCACCTGCCGCAGCAGGGCGCGCACGTCGGTACCGATGATCGGGTTGGCGGCCCGGATGCGGCGGCCCAGCGGGCTGTGGGGTCCGAGGCCCATCGTGCCGAGGCGCGAGAACCACCAGAAGATGTCGCGGCCGAGCCAGCGCTGCGGCATGGCCGGGCCGATCGCCGCGACCGACAGGGCGACCCGGCGGCCGGCCGCGGCGAGCTCCTGCGCGATCTGGACCCCGGTGTTGCCGGCCCCGACCACGACGACGTCCGCGCCGGGCACCTGGGCGGGGTTGCGGTACCGGCTGCTGTGCACCTGCACGACCCGCGGCGCGAGCCGGTCGGCGAACGCGGGGACGTGCGGGGTGTGGAACGCCCCCGCGGCCACGACGACCCGCCGGGCCGCGTAGGTGCGGCCCGGGGCCCGCACTGTGAACCCGCCGCCCGGCTCGGGCCGGACCGCGCTCACCGGGCTGTCGAGGCACACCGGCAGGTCGAAGCGGTCCGCGTACGCCTGCAGATAGTCGGCGACCTCGTCCTTGGTGGGATGGGCGTCCGGGTCGCCGGGGAACGGCAGGCCGGGCAGGGCGTTGAACCGGTTGGGCGTGAACAGCCGCAGCGAGTCCCACCGCCGCCGCCACGCGTCGCCGACCCGGGCGTGCGCGTCGAGCACGGCGAACTCGCGCCCGGCCCGGCGCAGGTGCCAGGCCAGCGCGAGCCCGGCCTGGCCACCGCCGACGATCACCACGTCGAGCATCGCGGCCTCACACCGTCTCGTAGCCGGCGTCGTCGATCGCGGCCCGCACCGCGGCGGGATCGGCGGTGCCGAGGGTCCGGACGGTCTTCGCGGCGACGTCGACGCGGACCTCGGTGACGCCGGGCACGCGGCCGACGGAGGCGGTGATGGCGGCGACGCAGTGGCCGCAGGTGATACCGGGGACGTTCAGCATGATCTCGTTCATGCCGGCCAGCCTGCGAGGGGCCGCTGTCCGGCCGCTGTCCGAGCGCGGGCAGGGGCCGGACAGCGCGGCCCGGGATCGTCCGGCGCATGGAGAACTGCACCCTGGAGATCGGCGGCATGACCTGTGCGTCGTGCGTGGGACGCGTGGAGAAGGCCCTGCTGCGGGTCGACGGCGTCGGTACGGCCACCGTCAACCTCGCCACCGAGCGCGCGACCATCACCTTCGACCCGGCCCGCGTCACACCTGCCGCGCTGGCCGCCGCGGTGAGCCGTGCCGGGTACCGGGCCGAGGCCATGGCCGCGGAACCGGTGGACCGGGATCCGCGCAAGCGGACGTGGATCACGACCCTTGCCGCCGGCGTCGCCATGATGATCCTGATGTACGTCCCGCTGCCGCTCGACGCGATGGACTGGCTCATGCCGCTGCTGCTCGTCGTCGCGACGGTCGTGCAGATCGGGCCCGCCCGGCCCTTCTACGCCGCGGCGTGGGCGGCCGCCCGGCACCGCGCGGTCGACATGAACACCCTCGTGGTCCTCGGCACGACGGTCGCCTACGGCTACAGCGCCTTCGTGACCCTCTGTCCCGCCCAGGCCGAACGATGGGGCCTGCCGCTGCACGTGTACTTCGAGATCTCCGTCATCGTCACCGCCCTCGTCCTCGCCGGGCGGTGGCTCGAGGCCCGGGCGCGGCGGCAGACCGCGGCGGCGATCCGGACCCTGGTCGGGCTGCAGCCCCGCACCGCCCGAGTGCTGCGCGGCGGCGAGGAGCTCGACGTCCCCGTCGAGTCCGTCGCCGTCGGTGAGCTGGTCCGGGTCCGCCCCGGTGAGCGGGTGCCCGTCGACGGCGTGGTCACCGAGGGCGCCTCCAGCGTCGACGAGAGCATGCTCACGGGGGAGAGCCTGCCCGCGGCGAAGGCCGTCGGCGACGTGCTCATCGGCGCCACGGTCAACCGCACCGGCGCCGTGGTCATGCGGGCCACCGCCGTCGGCCGCGACACGACCCTGGCCCAGATCGTCCGTCTCGTCGAGGACGCCCAGGCCGGCAAGGCGCCGATGCAGCGGCTCGTCGACCGCGTCTCCGGCTGGTTCGTGCCCGCCGTGATCGCGCTGGCGGTGCTCACGTTCGCGGTCTGGGCCGTCGCCGGCTCGCTCACCGCCGGGCTCGGCGCCGCCGTCGCCGTGCTCATCGTCGCCTGCCCCTGCGCGCTCGGGCTGGCCACGCCGACGGCGATCATGGTCGGTACCGGCAAGGCGGCCGAGCTCGGCGTCCTCATCGGCGGCGGCGAGGCCCTCGAGCGGGCCCGGCGGGTCACCACCGTCGTGCTCGACAAGACCGGCACCCTGACCCTCGGCCGGCCCGCCGTCACGACCGTCGTGGCGCGGCCCGGCACCGACCCCGGGGACCTGCTCGCGTGCGCCGCCGCCGCGGAGGCCGGCTCCGAGCACCCGGTCGGCGAGGCCATCGTCGCGCACGCCCGCGACCGCGGCCTGGCGCTGCCGCTCCTCGACGCGTTCGAGGCCGAGCCCGGCCACGGCATCCGCGCCCGGGCCGGCGGCCGCGACGTCGTCATCGGCAACGCCGCCCACCTCGACGCCCACGGCGTGTCGACCGATCCGCTGGCCGCGGCGGCCGCCGAGGTCGCCGGCGCGGGCGGCACCGCGGTCTTCGCCGCCCTCGACGGCGAGCTCGCGGGCCTGATCGGGGTCGCCGACACCGTGCGGCCCGAGGCGCCGGCGGCCGTCGCGCAGCTGCGCGCCCTCGGCCTGGACGTCTGGATGCTGACCGGCGACGAGCGGCGCACCGCCGAGGTCGTCGCGGGCCGGGTCGGCATCGAGCGGGTCGTCGCCGGGGTGCGCCCCGACGGCAAGGCCGCGCACGTCGAGGCCCTCCAGCGCGACGGCGCCGTGGTCGTCGCGATGGTCGGCGACGGCATCAACGACGCCCCCGCGCTGGCCCGGGCCGATCTGGGCGTCGCCATCGGCACCGGCACCGACGTGGCCATCGCCGCCTCCGACATCACGCTCGTCGGCGGCGACCTGCGCGGCATCGTGACCGCGATCGCGCTGTCCCGCCGCACCGTCGCCACGATCAAGCAGGGGCTCGGCTGGGCGTTCGCCTACAACGTCCTGCTCATCCCGGTGGCCGCCGGCGTGCTGTACCCCCTGAACGGCACCCTGCTCGACCCGTCCCTCGCCGCCGCCGCGATGGCGATGAGCTCGGTCAGCGTCGTCACCAACGCGCTGCGGCTGCGCCGGTTCCGCCGTCCCGCCACCGCCGCGCGGCTGCGGCCCCGGCTCGGTGCCCGGCTCGCCGATCTCGGGTACCTGGCCGGCGTCGCGGCCCTGGCCGTCGCCGTCGGCGCCGGGCTCACCGGCCTGAGCCACACCGCCGCCGCCCGCCGCGGCATGAACGGCGTGCTGGCCTGGACGCAGGGCACCGGCATGCCGATGCGGCCGCCGATGAGCGTCATGATGGACGCCGACATCGCGCCCCGGCCCGCCGCGGACGACGGCGTGCGGGTCACGCTCGACGTGCCCGCCGGCATCGTGCCCGGCGAGCCCGCGACCGTCGGCATCCGGGTCGCCGACGCCGCGACCGGCCGCCCGATCGGCGACGTCGGCCGCAGCCACGAGGCCTGGATGCACTTCATCGCCACCCGCGCGGACCTGGGCACGTTCGCGCACGTCCACCCGGAGCCGACCGGCCGCCCCGGCGCGTTCGCGGTGCGCGTGACGTTCCCGACCGCCGGCCGCTACCTCGTGCACACCGAGTTCCGCCGCAAGGGGGCCATGAGCGACCTCGTCGAGCGGCACGAGATCGTCGTCGGTGACCCGTCCGGGGCGCCCGCCGGCCCCGCGCCCGCGCCCTCACCCCGCGACCAGGTCGTCGACGGCGTCCAGGTGATCCTGGCCGGCACCGCGACCGTCGGCGCGCCGAGCCGGTTCAGCTACTGGTTCGCCGACACGGCCACGGGTGAGCCGCTCACCGGGCTGCGGCCGTACCTGGCCGCCGCGGGCCACGTGGTCGTCATGCCGCTGGACGGCTCCGGCTTCGCCCACGAGCACGCCGAGGCGGTGGACGACGAGGGCCGGACGGTCTACGCGCTGCCGGGCGCCACCTTCGGGCCCGAGCTGCGGATGCACGCGGACTTTCCGCGCCCCGGCCTGTACCGCCTGTGGGGCCAGTTCCGCCTCCCCGACGGCCGCGTCATCACGACGACGTTCACCGTGGCGGCGTCGTGATGCTCCGCCCGGGTCCGTGCCGTTGACGGTATATACCGTTGGGAGTATGTTCGAGGGGTGCTTTCGATCTTCGAGGTGCTGTCGCTGCCCGCGCGGCGGGAGATCATCGAGCGGCTGCGGCTCGGGCCGCGGTCGGTGAGCGAGCTCGCCGACGAGCTCGGGGTCAGTCAGCCGATCATGTCGAAGCACCTGCGCGTCCTGCGCGATGCGGGGTTCGTGAGCGTGCGCGCCGATGCGCAGCGGCGGTGGTACGAGCTGCGCGCCGAACCGCTCATCGAGGTCGCGCAGTGGCTGGAGCCGTACCGCTGGATGTGGGAGCACCGCCTCGACCGGCTCGGTGACCGGCTCGACGCGATGCGCGACGAGGAAGCAGGAGGGCCACGATCATGACCGAACCCGAGCTCATCGAAACCGGGCCGCGACCGGCCGTACAGGTGATGCGTGTCTATGACCATCCGATCGAGCGGGTCTGGCGGGCGGTGACGACGCCGGAGCACCTGGAGCAGTGGTTCCCCACCGCCGCCGACTTCGATCTGCGGCCGGGGGGCCGGATCCGCTTCGGCGACCTCGGCGACGGCGGCTCCGAGGGGGAGGTGCTCGCCGTCGAACCGCCGCACCGGCTCGACTTCCTGTGGGGCGGGCAGCGCTTCGAGTTCCGCCTGGCGCCCGAGGGGGCCGGCACCCGCTTCACGCTCGTGCACCACTTCGACGACCGGGCCGGCGCCGCCAGCTTCGCGTCCGGATGGGAGACCTGCCTGCGGGCGCTTTCGGCGGTACTGGCCGATGAGCCCCCGCCCCCGCCCGGACGCGCCGTGGCCCGCCACGAGGAGCTGGTGGGCCGCTTCGGCCTCGACCGCCCGCAGGTGACCCGCGACGCGACCGGCTGGCACGTGCGCTTCGAGCGGCAGCTGACCTGCCCGGCCGAGGAGGCCTGGAGCAGCTTCTTCGGCGGCGACGCGCCCGGCGTGGGGGAGCCGTTCCAGGGATACGGCACCGTCACCGCGGCCGACCCCGCCAAGACGTTCGCGTGCCCGGGCGTGCGCCTGGCGCTCGGCCCCGGCACCGGGCACGGCGCGCGGCTGGTGCTGGAGGCCGACGGCACCGGCGAGCCCGAGCTCGCCGCGGCCGTCGAGCGGTGGGGCGGCGCGGTCGCCCGCGTCGCCCGCGAGGCCGCCGCGAGCGGCGCCTGACCCGGGGAGCGCCTGACCCGCCTGACCCGGGCTCAGCGGCCGCCGGTGACGTCGATCGTCGTGCCCGTCACGTAGGCGGCGTCGGGGGAGAGCAGCCACGCCACCGCGCCGGCGACGTCCTCGACCGTGCCGGCGCGACCCAGCGGCTGGTGCGGGCCGAGGCGGCGGGCGCGGCCCGGCTCGCCGCCGCTGGCGTGGATCTCGGTGTCGATGATGCCCGGGCGGACGCTCGTGACGCGGATGCCGAACTGGGCCACCTCCAGCGCCAGCCCCCGCGTGAGCGTGTCCACCGCGGCCTTGCTCGCGGCGTAGTCGACGTACTCGCCCGGCGCCCCCAGCTGCGCCGCCTTCGACGAGATGTTCACGATCGCCCGGTCCGGCCGGTCGCTGTTGCGCATCCGGATCACGGCCTCCCGGCAGCACAGGGCCAGCCCGACGACGTTCACCGCGAGGACCCGCGCCCACCGCTCGGCCGAGATCTCCTCGAACGCGCACTGCCGCTCGAGCACGCCGGCGCTGTTGACCAGGCCGGCCAGCGGGCCCATCGCGTCCGCGGCCGCGAACAGCTCGCCGGCCCCGGCCGGGTCGCCGACGTCGCAGGCGATCGCCCGCACCGGGCTGTCCGCGCGGTGCAGCTGCGCGACCAGTGCTTCGGCGCGTTCGGCGTTGCCGCGGTACCCGAGGATGAGCCCCCGGCCGGGCACTCCGGCGAGCCGGCGGGCCACGCCCGCGCCGATTCCGCGGGTCCCGCCGGTGATGACGTACACAGCCTGCATGGGTGGTGACCGTACGAGGACCCGAGGCCGGCCGCGAGGTCCAGAATCACTGAGTGAGTCACACGATGATCGGCCGGGTCCTGGCGCTGCTCGACGCCGTGGCCGGCGCGGGCGCCATCGGCCGCCGCGACCTCGCCCGCGCGGCCGGCCTGCCCCAGGCGACGGCCAACCGGATCGTGGCCACCCTGCTCGAACAGCGCCTGCTCGCCGAGTCGCCCGCGGGCCTGCGCCTGGGCCTGCGGCTGTTCGAGCTCGGCACCCTCGCCGGCGAGTCCGGGGTCAGCCTGCTCGACGTCGCCCGCCCGTACCTCGTCGACCTGCACGGCGCCTTCGGCTGGACGGCCCAGCTCGCCGCGCTCGACGGCGACGCGGTGATCTACCTGCTCAAGGTCGACTCCCACCGCCGCCCCCGGCTCGGCACCCGTGTCGCCGGACGGTTCCCGCCGCACTGCACCGGGGCCGGCAAGGCGCTGCTGGCGTTCGGCCCGCCCGAGGCCGCCGAACACCTCCCGCTGCCGGCCCGCACCCCGGCCACCATCACCGACCGGTCCCGCCTCGCGGCCGACCTGCGCGCGACCCGCCGCCGCGGCTACGCCGTCGACCGCGGCGAGTTCCAGTCGGGCATGCTCGGCGTCGCCGTACCCGTCCGCGTCGCCGGCCGCCCCCTGGCCGCCGTGACCCTGGCCGGCCCCGAGGACTCGCTGGACGTCCCGCGGGCCGCCCACGCTCTGCGCGTCGTCGCCCGCATGATCGAATCCCGGCTGCGATAGGGTTCGGCATGGGCGATCTTGATCGGCAGCGCGAGTACTGGGACACGACCGGCACCACGAAGACCTTCGGCCACCCGTTCGACCCGGCCTGGCTCGCCGGCCTCGCGCCCACCGCCCGCATCCTCGACTACGGCTGCGGCTACGGCCGCCTCACCGGCGAGCTCGCCGGCCACGGCTGGACCGGGGTCGAGGGCGTCGACGTCGCCCCGCAGCTCCTCGCCCGCGCCCGCGCCGCCCACCCGGCGGCCCGGTTCACCGTGCTCGACGAGCCGCCGCGGCTGCCGCACGCCGCGGCCGCGTTCGACGCCGCCCTGCTCTTCGCCGTCCTCACCTGCATCCCCACCGACGAGGGCCAGCGCGCCCTGCTCGCGGAGCTGCACCGGGTCCTCGCCCCGGGCGCGCTGCTCTACGTGAGCGACATGGGCCTGCAGGACGACGAGCGCAACCGGGCCCGCTACGAGCGGTTCGCGGCCGTCCACGGCACCTATGGCGTCTTCGAGACCGGTGACGGCGCGGTCGTACGGCATCACACCGACGCCTGGTTCGCGGACCTCTTCGCCGCCTTCGACCCCGTCGACTCCCGCGAGATCCCGGTGCGCACGATGAACGGCAACCCGGTCAATGCCCGCCAGTTCCTCCTGCGCCGGGCCTGACCGCAAAATCGGGTCTGGCGCAACCGCGCCGACTCGGGCTAATCTTCTCTGCGAGACCGGCATCTTCCCCCGTGGATGCCGGTCTCCATTACGTTGCGGCCCCGTCGGCTCGCTCGGTCCGCGCGATCAGCGCGACGATCCGGTGCTGGAGCGCAGCCGGGCAGGAGTCCACCCGCGACGAGTCGCCGGCGCCGGGCGCGAGCAGCTCGATCCGCTGGTGCAGCAGGCCCAGCCGCTCCCGGTCCCCGTCGCGCAGCGCGGCGTCGAGCTGCTCGGTCAGGCCGTCGAGGAGCAGCCACCCGTCCGGCGGCAGCCGCCAGGCGAGGGCCTCCCGCAGCACGGTGCCGACATCGCAGGCCGACCGGTCGTCCGGCGGATAGGGCAGGAACTGGTAGCCGACCCCGCGCACCGTGAGCAGATGCCGCGGCGTGGCCGGCTCCGGCTCGATCTTGTCCCGCAGCCGCTTGATGTGCACGTTGAGCGTGTTGCTGTCGCCGGCGACCCCGTCCCAGACCGAGGCGAGCAGCTGCTCGCGCGGCAGCGTCCGGCCCGCGTTGCGCACGAACGCCTCCAGGAGCCGGAACTCCTTGCCCGCCAGCTCGACCCGCTCCCCGGTGACGGTCGCGGTGCGCGCGGCCGGATCGAGCGCGACCGGCCCGGCGGCGATGACGGCCGGCAGCCGGTTCCCGGCGGTGCCGGGCCGCCGCCGCAGCACCGCCCGGATGCGGGCCACGAGCTCGCGCGTCCCGAGCGGCCGGATGACGCAGTCGTCGGCCCCGTGCTCCAGCGCGAGCAGGATGTCGTCCTCGCCGGCGCGGGCGCTCACCACGATGATCCCGACCCCCCGGCGGCCGCGCATGGTCCGGCAGAGCTCGAGCCCCCGCCGCTCGATCCGGGCCACGTCGAGCAGCACGAGATCGGCGCCGTGCTCGACGAGATCCGGGACCGCGTCGCCGAACGCGGCGACCCGGGCGTCGTAACCCTCACCGCGCAGCAGCGCGGCCGACGCGGCGGCCGACGACGGGTCCTCCGAGACGAGCAGCAGGCGGGTCACGCCAACCAACATAGGCGACGAGTGTTAACAGCAGGGTTCGCAAGGCCGACTCACCCGCGCCCTGACCCCCGGGTGAGCCGTGCCTGCCAACCCTGCCCGTCCCTGGGTCAGCCATCCAGCCGGTACACCTTGGAATCGCGCAGCTGGAATCCGAGCCGCTCGTACAGGCGGTTCGCCGCCTCGCGCGACGGCCGTGACGTCAGATCCACGGTCCGCGCGCCGTTGTCGCGGGCCAGCCGGACGGCCGCCTGTGTCAATGCCGCCCCGACGCCGTGGCCGCGCGCCGCATCGTCGACCACGACGTCCTCGATCCAGGCGCGCAGACCGGTCGGAATGGGAAACATGACCAGGGTGAGCGTGCCGAGGATCTCGCCGTCGACGCGAGCGATGAACAGGTGGTTGCCCGGCCAACCGGCAAGGGTCCGTAACGCCTCCGCGTCAAGCGGCGGGGCGGACCGCGACAGCTGGGGCAGCAACCGGCCGAACGCCTTGACCAACTCGTCCGTGATGTCCTGCACGACCTCGACGTCGACGCTCATACTCGACGACCTTAGAGGTGGAGGTGGCATACGGGTCGCAGGCGGGCGCGAAAGGCCGGCGGGGCATAAGGTCGGCTCGACACGGGGTTAGGGGGCACGCATGGACCGGGGGAGCCGCGACGAGGTGCTGGGCCAGCTGGCTGCGGCGGTCGGGTCCGTCGCCGTGGCGCATCCGACGCGGGTCGCCGTCGATGGACCGCCCGCCGCGGGCAAGACCACGCTCGCCGACGAGCTGGCCGTCGTCCTGCGTGCGCAGGGCCGGGACGTCATCCGCGCGACGATCGACGATTTCCTCTTTCCCCGGGCGCGGCGCTATCCGCGCGGCGAGTACTCGGCCGAAGGCTGCTACTTCGACACCCACGACTACGACGCGCTGACCCGGGTCCTGCTCGATCCGCTCGGCCCGGGCGGGGATCGACGCTTCCAGCACGCGGCCTACGACCACGCGACGGACACCGTGCTGTCCCCGCCGGTCGCGACCGCCCCCGCCGACGCCGTGCTGATCTTCGACGGCGTCTTCCTCATGCGCCCGGAACTGATCGACCGGTGGGAGCTGCGCGTCTTCGTGTCGACCGATCTCGAGAAGACCGTGGATCGTGCGGTGATCCGGGAGCGCTCGGTGTCGTCCCGGGCCGATGTCGAACGACGCTGGCGCGAGCGGTACATCCCCTCCCAGCGGCTCTACTTCGCCACGGTCCGCCCGGCCGATCACGCCGACGTCATCGTGCACAACGACGAGCCCCAGCGGCCGGTCTGGGAGAGCCGGACACGCTGACCGTGCCGCGCCGGGCGCCTCGGATTCGGCGGGCGCGGGCTTAACCTCGGCATCGGCGGGCTTTGACGTGCGAGAAGGGAACGCGCGATGAGCGACGAGGCAGCGGTGCCGGAGGCCGGCGGCGTCACGGTGGAGGTCCTGGCGACGGTCGACCTCACCGGCGAGATCGAGGGGCTGGCGGGACACCAGCTTCGCATGCGCATGGTGACCATCGCGCCGGGTGGCGTCTTCGGCCCGCTGCACGATCACAAGGGCCGGCCCGGCACCGTCTACGTCCTGCAGGGCACGATCACCGACCATCGCGACGGCGGCACCACGGACTACGGGCCCGGGGTGGGCTGGCCCGAGGACCGCCACACGCTGCACTGGCTGGAGAACCGGGGAACGGTGCCGGCCGTGGAGATCTCGGTCGACATCGTCCGGCCGGAGTAGACCGGCGCCGGTCAGGGGCGCAGGCCGGCCAGGAACACGTCGACCAGGCGGCGGCCGTAGCCGGGCTCCTCGCCCGGCACCGGCTGGCACAGCAGGGCGACGGCGTGCAGGATGTCCACGGCGCGCACGCCGGGGCGGATCTCGCCGGCCCGCGCCGCGGCCTCGATGAGCGCCTCCAGCACCGGGGCCATGCGGTCGTAGAAGTACACCCGCAGCCGCTGGTGCGCGGCGTCGCCGGCCTGCAGCGCGGAGGCGAGCCCGACCTTGGTCGCGACGAGCTCGGTGTAGCGCCGCACCCACATCGCGAGCGCCGCGGCGGGTGGCTGGGCCGCGCTCAGCTGCGCGGCCGCCGCCGCGCACGCGTCGATCTCGTGCTCGAGCACGGCGATGACCAGGTCCGAGCGCTGCGGGAAGTGGCGGTAGAGCGTGCCGACGCCGACGCCGGCCCGGTCGGTGATCTCCTTCGCGGGCGCGTCGACGCCCGACTCGGCCAGCACGATCTTCGCGGCCTCGAGCAGGGCTTCGAGGTTGCGCTGGGCGTCGGCGCGCCGCGGGCTGGACACCAAGGTGCTCCTTGTCCTGTTGCGGAAACGTTCTGTTGCGGAAACGGAAAACCTTTCCGTATGGTGAAGCGGAAGAGCTTTCCGGTTCACCATACGGCAGGAGTCCGCCATGCAGTACCGCACGCTCGGCCGCACGGGCATCAAGGTCAGCCCGTACGCGCTCGGCACGCTCATGTTCGCCACGTCCGTCGGCAACGCCGATCCCGCCGACTCGGCCCGGGTCCTGCACAAGGCGCTCGACGCGGGCATCAACTTCATCGACACCGCCGACGTGTACGGCGACTCGGAGGAGGTCGTCGGCAAGGCGCTGCGAGGCCGGCGCGACGACGTCGTGCTCGCCACCAAGTTCGCCCGCCCGACCGGCGAGGACCCGAACCACCAGGGCGGCTCGCGGCGCTGGATCATGCGGGCGGTCGAGCACTCCCTGCGCCGGCTGCAGACCGACTACATCGACCTGTACCAGGTCCACCGCCCCGACCCGTCCACCGACATCGAGGAGACGCTGTCGGCGCTGTCGGACCTGATCCACAGCGGCAAGGTGCGGGCGATCGGGACCTCCGGCCTGCCGCCGTCGGACATCGTCGAGGCGCAGTGGGTCGCCGAACGCCGGGGACTGGAGCGGTTCCGGACCGAGCAGCCGGTGTACTCCCTGCTGAACCGCGGCATCGAGCGCGAGGTGCTGCCGGTCGCCCAGCGCTTCGGCCTCGGCACCCTCGTCTGGGGCCCGCTGGGCCAGGGCCTGCTGACCGGCCGCGTGCGCAAGGGCGGCGAGAACGACCTGAGCCGCGCCCGCTTCTTCAAGCACCTCAACGACGAGCGCCGCCTCGACGTCGTCGAGCGGCTCATCCCGCTCGCCGCGGAGGCGGGCCTGCCGATGACCCACCTCGCGATGGCCTTCACGATCGCGCACCCCGGCGTGACCAGCGCCCTGCTCGGCGCCCGCACGGAGGCCCAGCTCGACGACCTGCTGGCCGGCCTGGAGGTCGCCCTGACCGACGACGTGCTCGACCGCATCGACGAGATCGTCCCGCCCGGCACCGACGTGAGCGCGGTCGACCAGGCCTCCGTCCCGCCGCCCCTGCAGACCCCGCACCTGCGCCGCCGCCCGCTCGCCGAGCGCTCCGCCGCCTGAGCGCTCTCAGGATCGAGGTGGAGGAGGGGCCGCGTCGAAGAGGGCGAGCTCCTCGGCGTCCGGCGGCTCGAACAGCGGGGCGTGCAGGTCGAGCATCTCGCGCGTGATCGGGGCCGTCGCCCACGGTGCCGCCGCGCCGCGCGCCTCCAGCCGGCGGGCCAGCTCGTCCAGCGGCACATCCAGGTAGTGCAGCTGGACCGCGGCCCCGAGCGCGCGAGCCTCGAGGCGCTTCTCGTCGCGCTCCGAGCGCAGCCAGAACCCGTCCTCCAGGATCACGCTCTGCCCGAGCCGGAGCAGTTCCCGCGCCAGGTGCCAGAGCTGCCGCTCCAGCCGCCGCCGGGCCGCCACGTCGAACAGGTCGACCTCGAGGCCGGCCAGCCACTCGTCCGGGCACAGCCGCACGGCCGGCACCTCGGCGGCCAGGCGCCGGGCGACGGTCGTCTTGCCGGAGCCGGGCAGCCCGCACATCAGCAGCAGCGTCGCTCGCCCCATCGGCCGATGGTCGCAGATCGCGCCGGGAGCGCTCCACGCCGGCGCCGGGCCGCCGGGTTGCGGCCTCGTGACATATGGCCGATCTGGCCCCTGAGCACTTGCCGCGCGGCGGCCGGTAACGGTGAGATCGTCGAATGGTCGATACGGCGCGGGTGGCTCAGTGGTGTGCGGGCGTGACGAAGTCGCGGGCGTTCGAGGTGGCGATCGTCCTGCTCGTCGGGGCCAACGCGCTGGTGCTCGCCGTCGAGACGTACCCGCATCCGGGCGCCCTCGGCGAGGTGCTCGACGAGCTCGAGTGGGGATTCCGGGTCGCGTTCGTGGCCGAGATCGCGATCCGCATCCTCGCGCACGGGCGGCGGCCGCAGGACTTCTTCAAGCAGGGCTGGAACGTCTTCGACTTCGTCGTGATCGCGGCGGCGTTCGTGCCGGGGCTGCACGGCGACTCGGCCGCGCTGCGCGTGATCCGCATCGCCCGCGTGGTGCGCCTGGTCCGGTTCTCGCCCGGCCTGCGCACGATCGTGACCGCGCTGCTGCGCAGCCTGCCCGGCGTCGGCGGCTTCCTCGCGCTGGCCCTGGTGACGCTCTACGTGTACGGCATGGTCGGCTGGCTGATCTTCGGCGACACGTATCCGGACGAGTACGGGACCATCGGCCGCGCGGTGGTGACCCTGTTCGTGCTGCTGTCACTGGAGAACCTGCCGGACCTGATCCAGCAGGGGGTGCAGCTGTCGCCGTGGACGCTCGTCTACTACGTGAGCTACGTGCTGCTGGCCGCCAACCTCCTCATGAACATCCTCATCGCCGTCATCGTCAACTCCATGGAGGAGGCGCGCCGGCTCGAGATGACCGACGGCCTGTCGCCGGGCTATGACGTCGACGGCGACGGGGTGCCCGACGAGATCGACCGGATCGCGGTCAGCCAGCGCCTCGACGACCTGCGCGCGCTCGTGCAGGAGCTGGAACGCGAGCTGCGCATCGACCGCGGACCGGGGCCGAAGTGAGCGAGTCCTACGTCGAGCGGCCGCCGCGGCCGGAGCTGTCGGGCGCGGTACGGACGGTGTGGATCCAGCGGACCGGCGCCGAGGCGTACGTCCAGCGGCACCTGCCCACGGGCGGCGTCGAGCTCCACGTCCCGATCGGCGGCCGGCCCCGGCTGCTGGGCCCGCTGACCGCCCCGCAGCTCGAGGTCATCCCGCCCCGCACCACCATCGTGGGCGTGCGCTTCTGGCCGGGGACACCGCCGCCGCTGCCGGCCGCGCTCGACGACCTCGTGGACCAGCGCGTGGACCTCGCCGACCTGTGGGGCCGCTGCGCGCAGCGCCTCGCCGAGCCGCGGGCGCCCGAGCGGGTGCTTGCCGCCGTGCAGCGTCACGTGCTGGACGACCTGCGCCGAAGCGCGGCCGTGGACCCGCTGGTGCGGGCCGCCGTGCGCGCGCTGATGCCCTGGCGGCCGGTCGGCATCGACCCGCTCGCCGAGCGCCTCGGCATCTCCGTGAGCCAGCTGCGCCGCCGCTGCCTGCACACTGTGGGCGTGAGCCCGAAGGTGCTCCAGCGCACGCTGCGGTTCCAGGGCTTCCTCGCGCTGGCTCAGGCCGGGGCCGCCGCGTCGGGGCGCCCGGGCGCGGACGGCGTCTCCACGCTCGCGGTCGACGTGGGGTACGCCGACCAGGCCCACCTCGGCCGCGAGTGCCTGCGCCTGAGCGGCCTCACCCCGCGGCAGCTGCTCGGCACCGGGTCGCTGGACCGGTGCGCGGGCGGCCACGACCACTCCGCACTCCAGCGGCTGGAGCGGCGGCAGTCCCCACCCGACCGCGCCGCTCTTCGTCGTCAGCCACCGCCCGGTGCCCGGCCTCGGCGCGAGCCAGACCCTCGCGGCGGGCATCGAGGACGCGGTCGCCGCGGCGCGCGAGGCCGCCGGCGCCAAGGACGTCGCCCTCATGGGCGGCGGCGTGGTCACCGCGGCGCTCGAGGCCGGATTGGTCGACGAGCTCGTGCTGCACCAGGTGCCCGTCCTGCTCGGCGGCGGCCACCGCTACTTCCGGGAGCTGCCCCGCCACGTCCGCCTGCGCCTGCTCGAGATCGTCCCGGCCGACGGCGTCACGCACCTGCGCTACGAGGTGATCCGGTGATCCTCGTGACGGGCGGGCTCGGCATGATCGGCGCGCACACCGCCCGCGCCCTGGCCGACCTGGGCCACGATGTCCTGGTCACGACCCATCACCGGGCCGAGGTCCCGTCGTGGCTCGAGGGCCGGGTGACCGTCGAGCCGCTGGACGTCACCGACCGCGCCGCCTTCCTGGCCCTCGCCGACCGTCACGCCGTCAGCGACATCGTCCACCTGGCCGCCGTCTGGGGCCCGCTCGTCGACCCGGAGTCGCCGTTCTTCCACATCCCGTCCTACATCAGCGCCGTGCTCCGCGGCGAGCAGCCTCCCCGGTTGTACGGCTCCGACGGCGGCGACCGCTGCTACGCACCCGACGCCGGCCGGGCGATCGCGCTGCTGATGACGGCGCCGACCCTGCGCCACGACACGTACAACGTCTCCAGCGGCGTGCCGTCCACCAACCGCGACTTCGCCGCCGGCCTGGAGTCCGCGATCCCGCGCCTGCGGCTGGACCTGCACCCCGGCCGCGAGCACGGCTCCGGCGAGGACCCGTACCTCGACATCGCGAGGCTGACCGCCGACACCGGCTTCACCCCGGCCTTCGACGTGCGCGCCGCGGTCGCCGACTACGTCGCCTGGCGCGCCGCCAACCCTCGCTGACCGGGTCACCAGGCTTGGGCGGGTGCGCCGTCGTCGTCGAGGCCGCGGTGAAGCCGGTGTACAACGCGTGCTCGGGGACGGCGGGGTCGGCGGTGCCACCGAGGCGCCAGGCGTCGACGGCGGCGTCGAGTGCCGCATCGGGCTCGGGCCGCCAGAGGCGCTAGAGGCCGGGCAGCGACCGGACCGCCGTCCACGCGGCGCGGGCGCGGGCGGGTCCCGGCGGGCCGACGAGCGCGAGGATGCGGCTCGTGCCGGAGCGGGCCGCGGCGACGATCCGGGCCGCGGTCTCGTCGGACTCGCGTTCGGCGGCGGGGTCGAGCGCGTCGGTGTCGGCGGACTCGCGCTCGGTAGCGGCGTCGGACGCGTCGGTCTTGTCTGACCCGCGCTCTGTGGCGGTGTCGGTCTTGTCGCGCTCGCGCTCGCGCTCGGTGGTGGCGCGGGCCGCGGCGGACCCGGGCCGTGTCACGGCAGGTCGCCGAAGAAGCGCACCGCGGCGGCCAGGACGCTCGCGACCTCGGGGTCGGCGAGGCGGTACACGATGCTGCGGCCGTCCTGGGCGCGCTCGACCAGCTGCGCGTGGCGCAGGATGCGCAGGTGCTGGGAGGTCAGCGTCTGCGGCGCGCCGGTGGCCGCGACGATCTCGTGGACGTGCAGCTGGTGGTGGACGATGAGCAGCTCGACGATGGCCAGCCGCAGCGGCGCGGCCAGCGCGCGGAACAGTGCGCTGACGCGCTCGTGGTGCGCGGCGTACGGCATCGGCGCTCCTCGACGGACCGGGCTGGACGCGGAGACGATACGCGTTGTCATTTCGGATAACGAGACATCGCATTGCGATATGCGCATGCGGCTGGGCGTCGGACCCGGTGCGGCTCTTGCCACCCACGGAGGCCGGGATGTCTGGCGGGAGCGACGGTCCGCAGGTGACGCGGCCCGAGCCATGGAATAAATGGTTTGCGCGTGCGAACTTCGCGCGCCTACAGTGGCCGGGCGCTTCCCGGTGCGAAGGCTACGGTTCCTTCCTTTACCGAAAACACGGCACCGTCGCCACACTGGTCTCGGGGAGCGCCCAGCACAGCATCCCGGCGGAGGTTCGACCCCTCCAACCATGCTTCGCAGTCGACAAGTGGTGTCATTCCGGGGGATTGCTGTGCCCAGGTTCAACCTCAAGCTGCGCGAGAACCAGCACGAGCGGCCCGACTACGGCTCCGAGTTCGACGTCAAGGTCGTGTACCGGCCGTGGCCGGTGCGGTGGCAGCCCGTCGCCCAACCGTTGCGCACCGAGGAGGGTGCCCCCGGGTTCGAGCGCGAGCCGCGGGCCGAGCTGTTCCTGCTCGCAGTGTCCAACATGGTCGGTGAGGACACCTTCTACGAGGCGGCCGACGCGCGCGGCGCGCGGTTCCGGGCGCTCGTGGCCGACGTCGCCGTGGCCGATTCCGGGTGGTTCGCGCGGTTCGTGCCGTGGCTGCGGACCGGGGCGATGCTGCGCACGGCGTCGGTCGTCGCGGCGCTCGAGGGGGCGCGCGCACAGCTCGCCGCCGGGATCGCGGGGTCGCGGGCGGTGGTGAGCTCGGCGCTGCAGCGGGCCGACGAGCCCGGCGAGGCTGTCGCGTACTGGCTGTCGCGCTACGGCCGCTCGCTGCCGAAGCCGGTGAAGCGCGGCATCGCGGACGCCGTGGTGCGGCTCTACCACGAGCGGAGCCTGCTCAAGTACGACTCCGACCAGCGCGCGGTGCGCTTCGGCGACGTCATCGAGCTGACCCACCCGGTCGCGCGGGACGAGCGGCAGGGCGAGCTGTTCCGGCACGCGCTCGACCGGCGGCACCGGCGCGGCGGCGACCCGCCGGCTTCCCTGCCGGTCGTCGCGGCGCGGGCCGCGCTCATGGCGGTGCCGGTCGGGGAGCGGGCGGCGGCCGGCGATCCGGCGCTGCTGCGCGCGGCCGGCATGACGTGGGAGGCGCTGGCCGGGTGGCGGCAGTCCACGATGGACGCTCGCGCGTGGGAGTCGATCGCGCCGTCCATGGGCTACTTCGCGCTGCTGCGCAACCTGCGCAACTTCGACGCGGCCGGGGTGAGCGACGCCGTCGCCGCGCAGGTGGCCGCGCGGCTGGCCGATCCCCGCGAGGTCGCGGCGTCGCGGGTGCTGCCGATGCGGTTCCTGTCCGCGTCCAACGCGGTGCGGCGGTCGCGGTGGTCCGGCGCGCTGGAAACCGCGCTGCAGCACGCGCTGCCGAACGTGCCCGCGCTCGACGGGCGGCTGCTCGTCCTCATCGACACGTCGGCCTCGATGGACAGCCCGTTCAGCAAGGACGGCACGCTGAAGTTCTGGGACGCGGCCGTGGTGTTCGGCATCGCGCTCGCCGCCCGCGCGCAGGAGCCGACGATCGTGTCGTACTCGTGGGGCAGCAAGGTGTTCCCGTCCGTGCCCGGGGAGCCGGTCCTCGCGGGGGTGCGCCGGTTCCGCCAGGGCGGCTACTGCATCGGCCACGGCACCATGACCGAGCGGGCGGTGCGCGAGCACTACGACGGGCACGACCGGGTCGTCATCCTCACCGACGAGCAGGCGCACTACCACGGCTCCGGCAACGTGGCGGCCGCGGTGCCGAAGGAGGTGCCGGTCTACACGTGGAACCTCGCCGGGTACCGGGTCGCGCACGCCCCGGCGGGCCCGAACCGGCACACGTTCGGCGGGCTGTCCGACGGGGCGTTCAGCATGATCCCGCTGGTCGAGTCGGGCGAGGACGGGCGCTGGCCGTTCTGAGCGCGGGCGGCGGGACGAGGAAGCCCCGCACACCTGGCAGATGTGCGGGGCCTTCCGGTTCAGCGCAGGGTGTCGATGTCGATGACGAAGCGGTACCGCACGTCGGAGGCGAGCACCCGCTCGTAGGCCTCGTTGACCGCGTCGGCGCCGATGACCTCGACCTCCGGGGCGATCCCGCGCTCGGCGCAGAAGTCCAGCATCTCCTGCGTCTCGGCGATGCCGCCGATGCTGGAGCCGGCGAACGTGCGCCGGTTGCGGAACAGGGCGAACACCGGCACCTCGAGCGGCTGCGGCGGAGCGCCGACGCTGACCAGGGTGCCGTTCAGGCGCAGCAGGCCGAGGTAGGCAGCCATGTCGATCGGGGCGCTGACCGTGTTGATGATCAGGTCGAACCGGTTCTTGAGCGCCTCGAATGTCGCCGGGTCGCTGGTGGCCTGGTAGTCGCCGGCGCCGAAGGCGAGACCGTCGTCCTTCTTGCCGAGGGTCTGCGACAGTACCGTCACCTCGGCCCCCATCGCGACGGCGATCTTCACGGCCATGTGGCCGAGCCCGCCGAGCCCCACCACGGCGACCTTCGTGCCCGGGCCCGCGTTCCAGTGGGCCAGCGGTGAGTACGTGGTGATGCCGGCGCACAGCAGCGGGGCCGCGGCCTCGTACGGGATCGCCTCGGGCACCCGCAGCACGAAGTCCTCGTCGACGACGACGTGCGTGGAGTAGCCGCCCTGCGTGACGGTGCCGTCACGGTCGACGCTGCCGTAGGTGCCGACGTTGCCCTTGAGGCAGTACTGCTCCTGCCCGGCCCGGCAGTTCTCGCACTCGCGGCAGGAGTTGACCATGCAGCCGACCCCGACCCGGTCGCCCACGGCGTGCCGGCTGACCTCGGCGCCGACCTCGGCGACCCGGCCGACGATCTCGTGCCCGACGGTCAGCGGGTAGGGCACCGTGCCCCACTCGCCGCGGACCGTGTGGATGTCGGAATGACAGATGCCGGCGTAGCGGATCTCGATGAGCACGTCGCGCGGGCCGAGGTCGCGACGCTCGACGGTGGCGCGCACGAGCGGGTCGGTGGCCGAGGTCGCGGCGATGGCGTTGACGGTGAGCAAAGTGTCCTCCGGTGCAGACGTTCAGGTGCCGGTGTCCAGTCAACCCTGTCCGGCGCGTTTGCGGGAGTTTCCAGCGAGAGGTGTACCAGCGGTACACCCCAGCGCGGACCGGCGGGCCGTACCTTCGAGGGGTGGACAACCGAGTCGAGGTGCGCGAGTTCCTCACGTCCCGCCGGGCCCGGGTCACACCGGAGCAGGCCGGGCTGCCGGCCGCCGGGCAGCGCCGGGTGCCCGGGCTGCGCCGTAGCGAGGTCGCCGCGCTGGCCGGGATGAGCGTCGAGTACTACGCCAAGGTCGAGCGCGGCTCGCTGGCCGGGGTGTCGGCCGGCGTCCTCGAGGCGATCGCCCGCGTGCTGCGCTTCGACGACGCCGAGCGGGCCCACCTGATGCGCCTCGCGCAGGAGGCGAACGGCGGCGGCGCGCTGCTGCGCCCGAGCCGGCGGCCGAAGGCGCGGGGCGTGCGGCCGAGCCTGCAGTGGACGCTGGACGCCATCACGACGCCCGCGATCGTGGTGAACAACCGCGCGGACCTGCTCGCGGCGAACCATCTCGGCCGGGCCATGCACGCCGACCTGTACGCCGACCCGGCGAACCCGCCGAACCTCGCGCGGTTCACGTTTCTCGACAGCGCGGCCCGCCGCTTCTACCCGGACTGGAGCCGCTTCGCCGACATGAGTGTGGCCAACCTCCGTACGGCGGCCGGCATCGACCCGCACGACAAGGGCCTGCACGACCTGGTCGGCGAGCTGTCGACCCGCAGCGACGAGTTCCGCCGCCGCTGGGGCGCGCACAACGTGCGCATCCACGGCGCCGGGGTCAAGCACTTCCACCACCACGTCGTGGGCGACCTCGCGCTCGCCTACGAGAGCATGGACCTGCAGGCCGACCCGGGCCTGACGCTGACCATCTACGCCGCCGAGCCCGACTCGCCGACCGCACACGCGCTCGCGCTGCTCGCGTCCTGGGCGGCCGACGTCCCGGCGGGCCGGTGAGAAGCGTCACCGGCGCGGCCGTCGCGTCGCCGCCGGATCTCGTGGAGATGCCGTGAAGGTCGTCCCACCGGCCGGCGCCGGCCGCCTACCATCACGCTCATGGATATCGCCCTGGTGCTGCTCATCGGCCTGATCGCCGCCTACGCCGGCGGGGTCGCCGCGCTGGTGCTGCGACGGCCGCTCGGACCGGCCCGGGCCCTGACGGCCGGCGCGGGCACGGCGGCCGCCGTCGTCGCGGCGTTCGCGCTCATGCTGCTCTTCGCCTACGTCTGGTTCCCGGGCACGCTGATCGTCGTGGCGCTGTTCGCCGGCGCCGTCGCCTACCTGACCCTGCTGCGCGACCTCGGCGGCGCGAAGGCCGGGCTGGCCGCGCTGGTCGGCGGCCTGCTGACCTGCGGGAGCTTCGTGTTCGTGTCGTACCTCGCGGTCATGGCGGTGCTCGGCGCCGCCGGCGTGTACCTGGTGCTGCGCCAGTGGCTGCGCATGCGGCCGGCCCTGCTGCTCATGGGGGGCACGCTGGGCGGCCTGCTCGCGGCGTCGGCCGCGGTGTTCGCGGTCGCGCTGGCGAACATGTGAAACGGCGCCGCCCCGCAGTTTCCGGGGCGGCGCCGCGTTTACGCCGGTCGATCAGGCGAGACGCCGGCGACCCTCGTCGCCGGGCAGGTCGTCCTCCGTCTCGATGACGTCCATCGGCTCGGTGTCGACGTAGACGTTCCGGCTGCGGTCGTACTGCGTCGTGCTCGCCGGGTCCATCTGGAGCTGGTAGTGCCGGTACAGCTCCTGCACCTGCTCGCCCGTCAGCGGCCGGTCGGCCTCGTGGTCCACGCGGGGCGCGTCCTTGACGGTGGCCTTGTCGAACGGCACCTGCACGCCGTCCTCGCGGCTCGTGGCCCCGGCCAGCGGCACCAGTGACTGGTGCAGGCCCAGGAGCCCGGTGCTGACACTCGCCCACGTCGGCCGGCCCGCGTTGTCCGCGTACACCTGGCCGACACTGCCGATCTTGTCGCCGTCGCGGTCGTACACCTCGCGGCCCAGCAACGTGGCGCCATCGGTCTGGTTGGAAGTCACGGGGGATTTCCTTCCTTCCTCGCTCGTGCGTGCTGCTTGCATCATCAGGGTTACCCGCCTGTCCGCCATCTATGCGACGTGTTCGTGGCGGTCGACATGTGATCCGGCCGGTGTAACGCACAGGGGCACCGGTCCGCCATTTGCCTCGTGGAACCTGTGTTCATGGATCGTCGCGGCCGGCGCCGGCGGCTGTTCACCGTGCTCGGCGCCGCCTTCGGCCTGCTGCTCACGGCCGGCGGAGCGCTGCTCGTCGCCGGCCTGGTCGGCTGGTCGCCCGGGCCGCTGCCCGGACTGCCGGGCGGCCGCCAGGGGCTGCTGGAACGCGGCGACGTGGGCGGGGCGGGGGTGGCGCCCGCCACGACTCCCGAGTCACGGGTGCGCACGTCCGCGCCGCCCGTCGGCCGGGCCGTCACCGGCGCCTCCACCGCGGCGCCGGCCGGCGGGACCACGACCGCCCGGCCCGGGAACCGCCCCTCCAGCAAGCCCGGCAATCCGAAGCCGAGCCGGACCCGGTAAGGGTGCGACGGCATCGAGCCCGCCGCGAGCCGCGGGCGCACTGGCTGCTGTTCCTGCTCGGCGTCGCCATCGTGCTGGCCGAGTTGTGTCTCAACGGATACGCGGGCGGCGTCGCCGCCGAGGGGCCGGCCGCCCCCGGCCCGCGCGCCGCCGCCGACGGTCCGGTGCTGCGCCTCGGCACGGCCGGCACCGGCGGCACGGAGGCGCTGCGGCTGCCGGCCGGGACGCTCGCGCTCACCTTCGACGACGGGCCGGACCCGCGGTGGACGCCGCGGGTGCTCGACGTGCTGCGGCAGTACCATGCACACGCCACCTTCTTCGTCGTCGGCGCCCAGGTGAACCGGTACCCGGAGCTGGTGCGCCGGATGGTCGACGAGGGTCACGAGGTGGGGGTGCACACGTTCACCCACGCGGATCTCGCCGCACTGCCGCCGTGGCGCCAGCGGGCCGAGCTCGCGCTCACCGCGAACGCGATCGCGGCCGCGACCGGGCGCCGGCCGGTGCTCATGCGCCCGCCGTACCTGTCGATGCCGGCCGCCGTCGACGGCTACCTGGCGGTGCTGACCGACCGTGACACCCGCGACTGGGAACGGCCCGGCGTCGAGGCGATCGTCCACAACGCCGTCGGCCACCCGGCCGGCGCCGGGGCGGTGATCCTGCTGCACGACGGCGGCGGCGACCGCTCGCAGACGGTGGAGGGGACGCGCCGCATCCTGGCCGGGGCCGGCGGCCGGTTCGTCACCGTGTCCGAGGGGCTCGGCTTGTCCGCACCGGCGGCGAGCGCCGGGATGGTCGCGCGGGGCACGGCCCTGCGGTGGAGCCAGACGGCCGGACGCCTGCTGGCGGCCACCGTCGAGTGGATCGTGGTCGCCGGCACCGTGCTGGCGCTGGTGCGGCTGTCGGTGCAGGTCTGGGCAGCCCGCCGGCACTCCCGCCGGGTCCGGCGCCGCCGCGGGCCGGCCCGCTACCTGGGTCGCGTGTCGATCATCGTGCCGGCCTTCAACGAGGCCGCGAACATCGCCGCGACCGTCCGGTCACTGGCCGCGAACGACTACCCGGGCTGCGAGATCATCGTGGTCGACGACGGCTCGACCGACGACACCGCGGCGATCGTGGACCGGCTGGCCCGGCACATGCCCGGGGTGCGGCTGCTGCGGCAGGCGAACGCGGGCAAACCGGCCGCGCTCAACACCGGGATCGCGGCGGCCGGCGGGGACCTGCTCGTGCTCGTCGACGGCGACACCGTCTTCGAGCCGGACGCGGTCGGGCGCCTGGTGCAGCCGTTCGCCGATCCGGCGGTCGGCGCGGTCAGCGGCAACACCAAGGTGGCCAACCGCGGCGGGCTGCTCGGGCGGTGGCAGCACCTCGAGTACGTGGTCGGGTTCAACCTGGACCGGCGCCTGTTCGATCTGGGTGAGTGCATGCCGACCATTCCCGGCGCCATCGGTGCGTTCCGCCGGGAGGCGCTGCGCGATGCTGGCGGGGTGGCGGGCGACACGCTGGCCGAGGACACCGATCTGACCATGGCGGTGCAGCGCTGCGGCTGGCGGGCGGTGTACGCGGACGACGCCGTCGCCTGGACCGAGGCGCCGGGGTCGCTGCGGCAGCTGTGGCGGCAGCGGTACCGCTGGTGCTACGGCACCATGCAGGCGGCCTGGAAGCACCGAGGGGCGGTGCTCGAGCGGGGCGGCGCCGGTCGTCTGGGCCGGCGGGGGCTGCTCTACCTCGTCCTGTTCCAGGTGCTGTTGCCGCTGGCCGCGCCGCTGGTCGACGTCTACGCGGTGTACGGCGCCGTGTTCCTGCCGTGGGCGCAGGTGCTCGCGGTCTGGGGCGGGTTCACCGCGTTGCAGCTGGCGACGACCGCGTACGCGCTGCGGCTCGACGGCGAGCGGCTGGCCCCGCTGTGGAGCGTCCCGCTGCAGCAGGTGGTCTACCGGCAGCTGCTGTACCTGGTCGTGGTGCAGGGCACCGTGGCGGCGCTGCTGGGCGGCCGGCAGCGCTGGAAGGCCGTGGCGCGGACGGGCCTCGCCGCGGCGGCGAGATGACCGCATCGATGCGCGAGATTCGCGACGAGGAGCTCGCCGACGCGCTCGCGGCGGCGGTCGGCGGCGACCCGGGCGGGTTCGCGGTGCTCTGGCGGGCCTTGCACCCGCCGATGCTGCGGTACCTGCGGGTCGTCTGCGGCGATGCCGCCGAGGACGTCGCGTCGGAGACGTGGCTTCAGGCGTCGCGGGACCTGGCCGGCTTCCGCGGGGGTGCCGTCGCGTTCCGCGTATGGCTGTTCCGGGTCGCCCGGCATCGCGGCATCGACGAGAACCGGCGGGCCTGGCGCCGCCACGAGGAGTCGTACGAGTCCGTCGACGACGTGCCCGGCGGCGGCGTCGCGCGCGATGTCGCCGCCGACGTCATGGAGCTCAGCGACACCGACCGGGCCGTGAAGATCATCGCCACCCTGCCCCGCGAACAGGCGGAGGCCGTCATGCTCCGCGTGGTGGCCGGTCTGGACGTCGCCGGCACCGCCCGGGTGCTGGGCAAGCGCCCCGGCGCCGTCCGGGTGGCCACCATGCGCGGGCTGCGGCGGCTCGCCGATCATCCCGAGGTCCTGGCGCACCGCGATGAGGACGGCGAATATGGATCTTGACGACGTGCGCGACCCGCGGCTCCGCCCGCTGCTGAGGGCGGCGGCCGCGCCGGGTCAGCCACACGAGGTCGCGGGCGAGGCCGAGGCCGTGGCCGGTTTCCGCGGCGCCTACCGCCCTGTCCGGCGCCGTCGCCGGCTCGTCGCCGCCGCGCTGGCGGCGCTCGCCGCGGTGTCGGTCGGCGGCACGGCGTTCGCGGCCGGCACGGGTCACCTGCCCGCCGCCGTCCGCTCGTGGCTCGACGACGGCGGTGATGCTGGTGGTGGTGGTGCGAGCCCGGTCCCGAGCACGGCATCATCGGAGCCGAAGCGGTCGCCGAGCCCCCGCACCGTCCCGGCCGGACCTGAGCCGAGCGGCTCTGCGGGCGCCGCCCCGGTGCCGCCGGCGGAGGCCTGCCGGGCCTGGCAGGCGTTCCGAGCCGATCCGCGGTCGGGGCCGATCACCGCCGCGCAGCGCCGTGCGCTGGCCGAACTCGCGGGCGGGCCGGGTGAGCCGGCGATCGACGAGTTCTGCCGGCGGCTGCTGGGCGGTGCCGCGCCGGAGGCGTCGCCGACGCACGGCCCCCGGTCGCCGGTGCCGCCGAGCAGCCGGCGCACCGGGCGCGTGTAACGCTCCGGCCGCCCGCCCCGCCACTTGGTGCATGCATCGAAGCATCGCTCTGGTGGCGGTGGCGGTCGCGGCCGCCGTCATCCCGGCACCCGCCGCGCAGGCCGCCGCCACCTCGGCGCCGGGAACCGTCTTCTACCCGAACCCGGTCCAGGCCCTCGGCCGGCAGGACCTGACCGACGCGAAGGACGCCGACTCCCCGGCCTTCGCCCCGGCGTACCGCCGGGTGACGCTGACCGACCTGGACGGCACCGGCCGGCTGTCCGGGCGGTACGTCGTGGTCAAGAGCTCGACCGGCAAGGCGGCCGTCCTCGTCGACGGGGCCTTCCCGGCCTGGCACCGCGACAGTGACCAGTTCGAGCAGGTGATGGGGTACTACTGGGTCACCACCGCCCAGCAGTACCTGCAGCACCTCGGCTTCGGCTCGGCGCTGCGCCCGGTGAACCAGCGCCGGATCGAGCTGCGCATCGACCAGTACGGCGGCGACAACTCGTTCTTCCGTGAGGACAAGGCGAACATCAGCCTCGGCAAGGGCGGTGTCGACGACGCCGAGGACGCCGAGGTGATCGTCCACGAATACGGGCACTCCGTGCAGGACGGCCAGGTTCCCGGCTTCGGTACGACGCTCGAGTCGGGTGCGATCGGCGAGGCGTTCGGGGACTATTTCGCCGTCGCGGTCACCAGCTGGGCCGCCGGGCCGCCGACGCTGACCCCGGAGGCCTGCGTCGCCGACTGGGACTCGGTGTCGTACACCACCGCCGCGCCGCACTGCCTGCGGCGCCTCGACGGCGACAAGCGCTACCCGGCCGATGTCGTCGGCGAGGTGCACGCCGACGGGGAGATCTGGTCGCGGGCGCTGTGGGACATCCGCTCGGCGCTGGGCGACACGCGGGCCACGACGCTCATCGTCGAGGCGCAGTTCTCCTTCACGCCGGACGTCACGTTCCGCGCCGCGGCACAGGCGACGGTCGACGCCGCGCAGCGGCTCTATGGCTCCGCGGCCGCCCAGGCCACGCGCTCCGCCTTCTCGGCGCGCGGCCTGTTGTAGGGCGTGGAAGATCCGTCCGGGGCCGGTTCGGTTGCCCGCCGAGCCATACCCGGACGGATCGGGGCCGTTATGCTGGGCGTTCATGAGCTGGTGGCAGGTGTACCCGCTGGGCTTCGTCGGTGCCCCGGTGCGCCCGGACGGTACCGATGCCGCGGAACAGGTCGTGCACCGGCTGGGGCGGATCGAGCACTGGCTCGACCACGTGGTGGGCCTCGGGCTGGACGGCATCGCGCTCGGGCCGGTCTTCGCGTCGATGACGCACGGCTACGACACCGTGGACCACTTTCGCATCGACCCGCGGCTCGGGGACGACGCCGACTTCGACCGGCTCGTCGCCGCGGCCCGGGAGCGCGGGCTGAAGGTCCTGCTCGACGGGGTGTTCAACCACGTCGGCCGGGCGCACCCGCTCGTGGGGCGGCCCGGGACCAGGGACGACGTGTTCGAGGGCCACGACTCGCTGGTCCTGCTCGACCACGACAGTCCCGCCGTCGCCGATCTCGTGGTACGCGTGATGGAGCACTGGCTCGACCGGGGCGCGGACGGGTGGCGGCTCGACGCGGCGTACGCGGTGCCGCCCCGCTTCTGGGCCGCCGTCCTGCCCCGCGTCCGCGAGCGGCACCCGGGGGCCTGGTTCGTGGGCGAGGTCATCCACGGCGACTACGCCGCGATCGTGCGGGAGTCCACCATGGACTCGGTGACGCAGTACGAGCTGTGGCAGGGCATCTGGCACGGCATCGCGGACCGGAACCTCTTCGAGCTCGCGCACGCGCTCAAGCGCCACAACGACCTGCTCGCCGGGTTCGTCCCGGCGACGTTCGCCGGCAACCACGACGTGACGCGCATCGCCTCGGCGGTCGGGGCGGACTTCGTGCCGCACGCGCTGGCGGTGCTGCTCACGGTCGCGGGCGTGCCGAGCGTCTACGCCGGGGACGAGTACGGCTGGACGGGCGTGAAGGAGCAGCGGCTGGGCGGCGACGACGCCGTACGACCGGAGTTTCCGGAACATCCGCCCGAGGACAACGACGTGGTGCGCCTGCACCGGGAGCTGCTGGCGGTGCGCCGGGCGCGTCCGTGGGTCGTGCGGGCCCACACGGATGTGGTGCACCTCGACAACCGCCAGGCGGTCCTGCGCACGGCGACCGGCTGGGGCGCCCTGATCACCGCGCTGAACCTGGCCGACGACCCGGCGGCGGTGCCGTCGGCCGGCGCCGAGTCCAGCGCGGCCGGCCCCGCCACCCTGGACGGCGCCCGGATTCAGCTCCCGCCGCGCGGCTGGGGCGTGTTCACGTCCTGAGCGTTGGGTGACGGGACTGTCTACGATCGGGGCATGCAGTCGGTCCGTGGGGTGGTGGCCGCGTCGGCGGTCGGGGGTGTGGCGGGTATTGCCGTGGCGCTGTACCTCGCGCCACGGGCCGAGATGCCGCCGGCCGTGGTGGTCGGGCTGGGTCTCGTCTTCGGGGTGCTGTTCGGCTTCGTCGTCGCCGTGTTGGTGGAGCAGCGGGTGTACGGCAGCCGGCCGTTCACCGACGAGGAGCGCTCGGCGGCGCACCTGGCGATCCGGCGTGCCGAGCCGCCCGCCGACCCGAAGCTGCGGGCGGTCGCCGACGAGGTCGCGCGGCGGCAGGCCGGCCGGGACGGCCTCCAGGTCGCCGCCGTCGTGCTCCCCGCGGTGTTCGTGGTCCATGCCGCGGTCAGCGTCGCGCTGGGGCACCCGTCCGGCTGGATGCGCGGCGCGTTCTGGCTACTGCTCGGGTCGGCGATGCTGGCCCTCCGCGCCCGGCTGCGTGGGCAGGCGCGGCGGTACCTTGCGGCCGCCGAGGGGCGCTAGGCCGCTGCGGGCACCGTGGTGGACGGTGCCGGCGTCCTGAGCGGTGCGCTGGAAGGCGTGGAGCTGGTCGCGCAGCTCGGGGTCGGACATCACGAGGTAGACCGTCGGGCAGTCGGCCGGCCCGGTCGCGCCCGGCACGCACAGCGTGCACGGCTCGCCCCGGCGTAACGGGCACCGCGCGTCTCGTCTCATGCCTCGAGCGTGCGCGTGGGTCGCGATGGGCCGTCAGGGCCGAAGGTCCCGAATTCGGCGCAGGGCGAGGACGCCGCCGAGGACCGGGACCGCGGCGAGCAGGGTGGCGGGCGCCGTGCGGGTCAGGTGCCAGGTGGTGCCGATGACGAGCAGGTAGGCGCAGCCGTGGATCGGGCCGATCAGCGACGCGACCGGGGCGAGGTGGACGGTGGCGAGGTTGACGAGGAGGACGGCGAGGCTGGCGAGTTCGGCGAGGGCGGCGGCGCGCAGCAGCGTGATCGGCGCCACGTCACGCGCCGGTGGTGGAGCCGGGGCGGACGATCATCAGGATCACGACCACGGCCCAGAGCAGGTTGAACACGCCGGTCAGCATGCCCAGGGGGCCGGGGTCGGTGCCGTCGGCGCCGTCGGCGGTGCGGCGCTGGCGGGGCAGGATGACCAGGCCGAGCAGGGCGGCCGCGGCGGCGGTCAGGGCGATGGACGTGAGCAGCCACGCGTCGGTGAGCACGCCGAGGTTCGCCGCGGTGGCCAGGCCGAACACGGGCACGGCGACGCCGATGAGCGCGTAGACGACGCAGATGCGGTGCAGCAGCCGCAGCGTGGCGATGTCCCCTCGGCGGGCGGCGGGCGGGAACATGCTCGCCGCGACGGTGACGGGGCCCACGGCGACGATCGCGGCGAGGACGTGGATGGACAGCAGGACTTTGGTCACGGCGACCGACCGTAGATCGGTTCGTAACGGGGCGGGAGTGGCGAGAGTGCCACAGACCGGCGGAATCCGGCCAGCCGGGCGCGTGACACAATCTGCGCGTGCAGATCCGGCTCCTGGGACCGTTCGAGGTGCGTGCGGACGACGGCGTGCTCGCCGACGTGCCGGGGGCCCGGCTGCGCGGGTTGCTGGCCGCGCTCGCGCTGCGGGCGGGGCACGCGGTGCCGAAGGCGACGCTCGTCGACTGGATCTGGGGTGAGCAGCCGCCCGCGGACGCGTCGAACGCGTTGCAGCGGCTGGTGTCGCGGCTGCGCAAGGCGCTGCCGGACGGGGCGATCGAGGGGCACACGGACGGGTATCGGCTCGCGGTGCCGGCCGATGACGTGGACGCGGTGCGGTTCGAGCGGCTGCTGGGCGCGGGGCAGGTGCGTGAGGCGCTGGCGTTGTGGCGGGGCGCGGCGATGCAGGACGTGGCGCTGCCGGACAGCGCGGCGTTCGACGCGGCCGCCGGGCGGCTCGAAGGGATGCGGCTGGCGGCGCTGGAGGAGCGCTTCGACGCCGAGACCGGGCACGGCGGCGGGGCCGAGCTGGTCACCGAGCTGACCGACCTGGTGGCCGCGCACCCGGTGCGGGAGCGGCTGGCCGGGGCGCTGATGCGGGCGCTGGCGGCGGCGGGGCGCGACAGTGAGGCGCTGCTGGTGTTCCAGCGGGCGAAGGAGGCCCTGGCCGACTCGCTGGGGGTCGATCCGGGGCCGGAGCTGTCGGCGCTGCACGTGGCGCTGCTGCGGGGCGAGCTGGGGCGGCGGGAGGAGAACCGCAAGACGAACCTGCCGGCCGAGCTGACCACGTTCATCGGGCGGGACGCCGACGTGGCCGCGGTCCGGGAGCTCGTCGCCGGGCACCGGCTCACGACGCTGACCGGGCCGGGCGGGGCGGGCAAGACGCGGCTGGCGGCGGAGACGGCGCGGACCCTCGCCGGGGCGATGCCGGACGGGGTGTGGCTGGTCGAGCTCGCGCCGATCGGGGCGGGCGCCGATGTGGCGCAGGCGGCGCTGGCGGGGCTGGGGCTGCGGGACACGCTGCTGGGCGGCGCGCCCGACGCGGACCCGGAGGACCGGCTCATCGCCGCCGTCCGGGACCGGGAGGCGCTGCTGATCCTGGACAACTGCGAGCACGTGATCGAGGCCGCGGCCGGGTTCGCGCACCGCGTGCTGGGCCGGTGCCGGCGGCTGCGGATCCTGGCCACGAGCCGGGAGCCGCTGGGCATCACCGGTGAGGCGCTGTGGCCGGTCGAGCCGCTGGGGCTGCCGGACGGGCATGCCGGGCCGGACGCGATCGAGGCCTCGCCGGCGGTGCGGCTGCTGCGGGACCGGGCGGGGGCGGTACGGCAGGATCTGACGGCCGACGAGCGCACCCTGGCGACGATGGCGCGGGTGTGCCGGGCGCTGGACGGGATGCCGCTGGCGATCGAGCTGGCCGCGGCGCGGCTGCGCACGATGTCGGTGGAGCAGCTCGCGAACCGGCTCGATGACCGTTTCCGGTTGCTGACCGGCGGGAGTCGTACGGCCCTGCCGCGCCACCGCACCCTGCGCGCGATGGTCGACTGGAGCTGGGAGCTGCTCACCGACGACGAGCGCACGGTGCTGCGGCGGCTGTCGGTGTTCTCGGGCGGGGCGAGCCTGGAGGGCGCCGAGCGGGTGTGCGCCGGTGACGGGGTCGACGCCGAGCTGGTCCTGGAGCTGCTCACGTCGCTGGCGGAGAAGTCGCTGGTGGTCGTCGCGGGCGGGGGCGCGCCGCGGTACCGGCTGCTCGGCACGATCAAGGAGTATGCGGCGCAGCGCCTCGCCGAGGCGGGGGAGACGGATCTGGCCCGGCGCGCGCACCTGGCGTGCTGCATCGAGCTGGCCGAGGCCGCGGACCCGCACCTGCGCCGGGCCGAGCAGCTGCAGTGGCTGGCGGTGCTGGAGGCGGAGCACGACAACATCGCGGCGGCGATGCGCGCCGCGATCGCGGCCGGTGACGCGCACGCGGCGATGCGGCTCGGGGCGGGCGCCGGCTTCTACTGGTGGCTCGCCGGGCACAAGGCCGAGGGCATCGAGCTGCTGGGCGCCGCCATCCGGCTGCCGGGCGCGGTGCCCGATCTGATCCGGGCGCGCGCGCTGGCGTTCATGGGTATGTTCGCCAGCGGTGGCCGCAACGACGAGCACCACGCGGCGGAGTACATCCATGAGGCGTACGAGCTCGGCGGGCGCGGCCAGTCCAGCGACCCGCTGCTGGAGTTCATCGCGCCGCTGGAGCGGATGCTGCAGGGCGCGGATCAGGCGCTGCCCGCGTTCGAGACGCTGCTGGACGCCGAGGACCCGTGGGCGCGGGCGCTGGCCCGGCTGCAGCTGGGCAAGATGCGGATCGTGCTCGGGCACGGCGGGCGGGACGCCGACGCGTTCCTCGAACTGGCGCTGGCGGAGTTCCGGGCGATCGGGGAGCGGTACGGGATCCAGTTCGCGCTGACGGAACTGGCGGACCGGGTCGCCACGCGGGGCGAGTTCGCGACCGCGTGCGAGCTGTTCGAGGAGGCGATCGCGGTCACCGTCGAACTCGGCTCGGCCGAGGACATCATCCGCACCCGGGCGCGCCTGGCGCCGCTGTACCGGCTGGCCGGGGACGAGGCGGCCGCTGCGTCGACGATCGCGGAGGCGGAGCGGCTCGCGGAGCGGGTCACCTGGCCGGACGCGCTCGCCGATCTCGCGCTGGCGAAGGCCGGTCTGGCGGCGACGGCCGGCGACGGCGAGGAGGCCCGCCGGCAGATCGCGGTCGCGAGGACGCTGCTCGGGCCGGAGGCCGACTGGCCCAGCAACCGGGCGGTGGTCCACGATCTGCTCGGCTACGTCACCGACGATCTCGGCAAGGCGCGGGTGCACCGGGCGGCGGCGGTCGCGGCGGCGGCCGAGATCGGCTACCTGCAGACGATCGCGCACGTGGTGGTCGGGGTCGCGGATCTGGCGCTGCGGCTGGACCGGCCGGAGGAGGCGGCCCGGCTGCTCGGTGCCGCGGCGGCGGTGCGGGGGCTGCCGGACCGGTCGCATCCGCGGATGGCGGGCATCGAGCGGGAGGTGCGGAGCCGCCTCGGCGACGCGGGGTACGCCGAGGCGGCTCGGGAGGGTGCGGAGTCGAGCTGGCGGGAGCTGGCCGAGGTTACGCTCGCCGCTTGAACGAGCGCAGCGCCCACAGGTAGCCGACGAGCCCGATCCCCGCGCACCAGGCGACCGCGGCGAGGGCCGTGCCGGTCGACGGGGTGCCGGTCAGCAGGCCCCGCAGGGTCTCGATGATCGGCGTGAACGGCTGGTATTCGGCGAACTGCTTGACGCCGGTCGCCATCGTCCCGGCCGGGGAGAAGGCGCTGGACAGGAACGGCAGCATGATCAGCGGTACGGTGCCCAGGCCGGCGGACTCGGCGCTCTTGGCCGCCAGCCCGAGGGCGACGGTGAGCCAGCTGGCGGCGAAGGCGAGCAGCACGACGAGCCCGGCCGCGGCGAGCCAGTCGACCGGGCTCGCGGCGGGGCGGAAGCCCATCGCGAACGCGACGCCGACGATGGCGGCCACGGCGACGACCGCGCGCAGCGTCGTCTCGACGACGTGCCCGGTGAGCACGGCGGCGCGGGACACGTCCATGGCCTTGAAGCGGTTGATGATGCCCGTGGTCATGTCGGCGTTGACGGCCGTCGCGGTGGCGCCCAGGCCGTAGCTGACGGCCATGATGATCAGGCCCGGGGTGACGTAGTTGATGTACTTGACGCCGACGTCGAAGGCGCCGCCGAGGACGTACACGAACATCAGGGCCATGACGATGGGGAACAGCACCGCGTTGAACACGGTGACGGGGTTGCGCAGCGTGTGCTTGAAGTTGCGGCGCAGCATGATGGCCGAGTCGGTCACAGCGCTCACTGGGTCACCTCCGCGGTCGGGCGGCCCGTGAGGGCCAGGAAGACGTCGTCGAGATCGGGGGTGTGCACGGCGAACTCCTCGATGGCGATGCCATGGGTGTCGAGGCGGTCGAGCAGGGCCCGCAGCGAGCGCACGTCGCTGTCGCCGGGCACCCGCAGGGTCAGGTCGTGTTCGTCGCGGGTGGCGTCGGGCAGGATCCCGGCCGCCGCTTCGAGCTGGGTGTGGTCGGGAAAGCGCAGCCGGACGTGGTTGCCGCGGACCTGGCGCTTGAGCTCGGCGGGGGTGCCGTGGGCGACGATGCGGCCGTGGTCGAGCACGGCGACGCTACCGGCGAGCTGGTCGGCCTCGTCCAGGTACTGGGTGGTGAGGAAGATCGTGACGCCGTCGGCGACGAGCTCGCGGACGATGTCCCACATGGTGCGGCGGCTGCGCGGGTCGAGCCCGGTCGTTGGCTCGTCCAGGAAGATGATCTGCGGGCGGCCGACGAGCGTCATCGCCAGGTCGAGCTTGCGGCGCATGCCGCCGGAGTACGTGGCCGCCAGCTTCGGCGCGGCCTCCGCGAGGTCGAAGCGCTCCAGGAGCCCGGTGACGACCCGCTCGGCGTCGGGCACCCGCTTGAGGTCGGCCATGAGCCGGAGATTCTCGCGGCCGGTGAGCAGCTCGTCGACGGCGGCGAACTGGCCGGTGACGCCGATGGCCTTGCGCACGGCCTTGGTCCCGGTGGCGATGTCGTGCCCGGCGACGCGGGCGGTGCCGCCGTCGGCCTGCATGAGGGTGGTGAGGAGGTTGACCGTGGTGGTCTTGCCGGCGCCGTTCGGGCCGAGGAGGGAGAAGATCGAGCCGGCCGGGACGTCGAGGTCGATGCCGTCGAGGACGACCTGGCGGCCGAAGGTCTTGCGCAGCCCCGAGGCTGTGATCGCTGATCCGTTCATGCCGACAACGATCGGCGCGGGCCCTGACACTCGCCTGTCACGCCTCTGTCACGGCGGCCGGCCGGGGCCGGCCGCCGTGACACCGTGCTACTTGAGGTGCGGCTTGACCTGCGAGTTGTAGATGCCCTCGAGGGTGCCCTTGAGCTTGGTCATCTGGGCCTGGACGTCGCCGTTCTTGGTGAGGATCTCGGCGCAGGCGTTGGCCATCTCCTGGTCGGCGCCCGGCAGGAACACCCGGGCCCAGTCCTGGTTGCGGGTCACCGCGAGCTGGTCGATGGCGACCTTCGACTGGGGCGCCTTGGCGATCAGCGACGACGGGTCGGCGGACTTGCGCACCGGCATGTATCCGGTCGCGGCCGCGAACTTCAGCGTGTTCTCGGGCGAGGTGAGGAACTTGATGAAGGTGGCCGCGGCGACCTGGTTCTCCGGCTTGATCTTCTTCGGGATGCCAATGCCGGCGCCGCCCGTCGGGCACACCGGCGAGGTCTCCTTCGGGCCGCCGGGCAGGAAGCCGGCGCCGACGTCGAACTTGGCGGTCTTGAGGATGCCGACGAGGCTGCCCGTCGAGCCGACGGTCGCGGAGACCGCGCCGGCCGACAGGTCCTGGGTCGAGTCCTTGCCGGCGACGCCCGACCACTTGCCCTTGTAGACGGCGTCGGCGAGGAACTGCAGCGCCTGGACCGACTCGGGCTTGTCGCAGGTGAGGTCGAAGCTCTCCTTGGCCGACCAGCCGCCGCCGGTGCCCCAGAGGTTGTTCTGGAAGCTCCAGCCGGCGTATCCGGCCAGCGCCGGCAGCTGGAACGCGTTCTGCAGGCCGGCGTTGGCCGACTTGAGCTTGGGCGCCCACTCGGCGAACTCGTCCCAGGTCTTCGGCGCCCGGTCCGGCAGCCCGGCCGCGGCGAAGTGCGCCTTGTTCCAGTAGAACAGCGGCGTGGAGCGCGCCCACGGCACGGCCCAGATCGAGTCCTTGTACTTGTAGTCGGTGAGCAGCTGCTCGCGGAAGTCGCTGGTGTCCCAGTTGAGCGCCTTGAACAGCCCGTCGAGCGGGACGATCGAGTCCTGCAGGTAGTAGCGGAACCACCACACGTCGGAGAGCACGACCGCGTCGGGCAGCGTGCCACCGGCCTGCGCGGCCTGGAACTTCTGCGCGATGTCCTCGTAGTTCGACCCGGCGGAGACCAGCTGCACCTTGATGTCGGACTGGCTGGCGTGGAACGCGTCGATGATCTGCTGGGTCACCTCCTGCGACGAGCCGGGGTTCGACGACCAGAAGGTGATGTTGCCCGCCGGCTTGACGCCGGTGTAGTCGAGGGTCTCCGGCTTGGCGGAGGAGTCCGTCGAGGTCGTCGACGGGCCCCCGCCGCACGCGGCCAGGGCCGCGGCCGACAGCCCGCCGGCGGCGAGGCCGAAGAACCGTCGCCGGCTGAGCTCGGTGGCTTGAGGCTTGGACAAGGACATGGTTGGTTACCTCTCTGGAGAAGAGTGCAGTTGGGCGTGGTCATCCCTTGACGGCGCCCTGCGTCAGGCCGGTGACGATGTACCGCTGGAGCGCGGCGAAGACGACGAGGACGGGTAGCAGGACCATGACGGTGCCGGCCATGACGATGCCGTACGAGGCGGCGGCACTCTCGCTGTTGTGCAGCAGGGTGAGCCCGACGGGCAGCGTCATCATCTGCGGGTTCGACACGATGACCAGCGGCCACAGGTAGTCGTTCCACTCGAAGACGATGTTGACCAGCGCGACGGTGGCGATGCTCGGGGCGGCCATCGGTACCACCATGTGCCAGAGGCGCCGCCAGTGCCCGGCGCCCTCGGTCTCGGCCGCCTCGAGCACGTCGGCGGGCAGCTGCAGGAACGCCTGGCGCAGCAGGAACGTGCCGAATCCGCTGCCGAGCCCGGGCAGGATGATGCCCCAGTACGTGTCCTGGCCGCCGAGGCTGCTGATGAACGTGAAGTTCGGCACGACGCTCACCTGCGGCGGCACCATGAGCGTCGCGAGCACGGCGAAGAACACGTACCGCTTGCCCGGGAAGCGGACGAACACCAGCGCGTAGGCCGTGAGCACGGACAGCAGGACCTTGATCCCGGCGCCGATGACGGTGACGATCGCGGAGTTGAGGAACAGCCGCCCGAGCGGCACCACCCGGGCCGCGTCCTCGTAGTTCTGCGGGTGCCACGGGTTCGGCAGCACGACGAGCTGCCGCGTGATGACGTCGGCCGGCGTCTTGAACGACGACAGGATCATGTACGCCAGCGGCAGGATCACCACGAGCATGGCGAGCAGGATCGGCACGTACCCGGTGACCAGCGTGGCCGCGAGGTTGCGGCGGGACAGCGGTTTCGCCTCGGCGGTGCTCACCGGTAATGCACCCGCCGCTCGAGGACGACGAGCTGCACGAGGGTCAGGATGACCAGCAGCACGAACAGGACCGTGGAGAGCATCGCCGAATAGCCCGCCTGGTTGTACCCGCCGAAGGCGCGCAGGTACGCGTCGTAGATGAGGGTCGTGGTGCCGCGGCCCAGCGGTGTCATCGCGCGGATGAGGTCGAAGGCCTGCAGCGAGTTGAGGATGCTCGTCACCAGCAGGAAGAACGTCGTCGGCGACAGCAGCGGGAACGTGACGGAGAAGAACTTGCGGACCGGCCCCGCCCCGTCGATGGCCGCGGCCTCGAGGATGTCGGACGAGATGGCCTGCAGCCCGGCGAGGTAGATCACCGCCGCGTAGCCGAGGTTCTTCCAGACGTACACGATGACGACCATGACGAGGCTGAGCGTCTCGTCGTTGAACCACTCCGGGCTGGTGCCGCCGAAGGCGCGCACGATCGCGCCGAGCGCGCCGACGGTCGGGTCGAAGATGTACTGCCACGCGAGCCCGACGCCGACGCCGGACAGCACGTACGGCGAGAACACCGTCGCCTGAGCCAGCCCGGCGCCGCGGACCTTGCGGTTGAGCCCGAGCGCGACGAGCAGCCCAAGGCCCATCGACAGGACCACGGTCGCGACGGTGAACATCGCGGTGGTGAGGAAGACCTGCCCGGCCTCCTCGGACTGGAAGAACTGCGTGTAGTTGTCGAGGCCGACCGCCCGGGCCGTGTCCGAGCCCAGGGTCCAGTCGAGCGTCGAGTAGTACACGTTGAGCACGAGCGGCCGGTAGGTGAACCAGACGATCAGCGCGATGTTCGGCAAGGCCAGCGCCACGAACACGGCCGCCTCGCGCAGTGTCCGTCGCCGGCGGGCACGCCTCGCCGAGCCGCGACTGTCCGCGGCGACGGGGGCGAGCGGAACCGGCTCGGCCGTTGTCGGCCGGAGCCCTCCAATCATGATCGGCAGCTAACCGAGGCCAGTTGTACGTGTGGATACCTGGCGGTGAACGGCTTCCATCGACACCTCGAAGACCCAGTCCCGCATTCGGGCACCGGCGCTCGCCACTGGACGGCCGTCGGCCCCGGGCCGACCCGGATCGTTCAGAGATCGATGATGTCGCCCCGCACGGCGAAAGCGGTCACAGCGCTGAGTAGCCGTTCTAGGAAGTCGCGAAGGTCCGCGCCCACGACAGTGATGCCGCGGGCGGTGCCGTCGTAGACGCCGCCGAGGTAGGCGGCATCCCGGAGCCGGAAGACCCGGCCGTCGGTCACCGCCATGGCATACAGGTCGCCACCACCGTTGCTGCCGAAGACGACCACGTCGATGTTTTCGGCGAACGGCCCGCCGATCTGATCCGCGCGATCCTGTTGATCGAGCACGGCCGGCAGCCCGTCGAGCGCATGGATGAAGTAGCCGTTACCGATGTCGGGCAGGCTGACCGGTCCGACATGCCGGTGCAGCGCGACGATCTCATCCGGCGTCCACGGCATGCGCTGTCGCAGCAGAGCGAGGTCGGCGTCTGATGCCGGTGGCCCCACCTGATGGTCATCCATCTGCAATTGCGTCGCCCACTCGGCCAGCCAGCGCGCGGTCAGCACCGATTCCCCCACCTCGCGTCCCTCGTCCACGGATCGTCTCACGGCTCGCAGCAGCAGGCCGTGAGCGCGCCTAAACGGGCGCCGATATGCGGACGAATGCCAACGAAACGGATGTTTCGCACTCCTGCGGGCCGGGTCGATCCCGCCGATTGTGATGTGGCCGATCCGGGCAGAAGTGGCGGCGGGCGTGCATCGGGGGCATCGTCGAGGCCATGAGATCTTCTCACCGTTGGCGGGTGACGACGCTCCTGGTCGGTCTCGGTCTGGGGCTGGCGGCGTGCGGCGGGAACTCCGCGCCGCAGGCTTCGTGGTCGGGTGCGCCGTCGTCGGCCCAGGGCGCGTCACCGTCGGTGTCGCCGGCGCCGACCGGCAAGCCGGTGCACGTGCGGCTGTACGAGAAGGACGGGGCGACGTACGGCGTGGGCATGCCGATCATCGCGTACCTGTCGGCGTCGATCACGAGCGCCAAGGACTTCAGCGCGGCGACCAAGGTCACCGTCAACGGAGAGCCGGCCCAGGGCGCGTGGTACTTCCAGAAGTCCACGATCTACTCCGGCTACCCGATCGAGGCGCACTACCGCCCGGCCGAGTACTGGCCGGCGCACGCCTCGATCGCGATGAACCTCGACACGAAGGGGAAGTCGGGCGGGACCGGGCTCGTGTACGACAACAGCCTGACCCTCGACATGAAGACCGGGGCGGCGAACATCGGCAAGGTCGACGGCGGCACCCTGCGGATGGTCGTGACCTCCGACGGCAAGCAGGTCTTCGACTTCCCGGTGTCGCTGGGCAAGGCGAGCACCCCCACCTTCAACGGCGTCAAGGTCGTCATGGAGAAGGACGCGGTCGAGCGCATGGTCGGCGAGGGCTACGACGAGCAGGTGCCGTGGTCGGTGCGGATCACCAACTCCGGCGAGTTCGTCCACTCGGCCAGCTGGAACGGCGGCAACATCGGTCAGCGCAGCACCTCCCACGGCTGCACCAACCTGACCGAGGCCAACGCCAAGTCGTACTTCGACTTCGCCCAGGTCGGCGACCCGATCACCTACACCAACACCGGCGGCCCGACGATGCCGACGTGGGACGGGTACGGCGACTGGAACGTGGCCTGGACCACCTGGCAGGCGGGCGGCGCGGTGCCGGCCAACTGACAGGCGGGGGCTGCCGGTGGGGCAAGCCGTGGCGACGACCGCGGGCCGGCTCCCGGCGCGCTGGGTCGTCCACACCGTCGGGCCGGTGTGGAGCGCCACCGAGGACCGCTCGGCGCTGCTGCGCGACTGCTACCGCAACTCGCTGACGGTCGCGGCCGGCCTCGGCGCGACGTCGGTCGCGTTTCCGCTGATCTCGTCCGGCGTGTACCGCTGGCCGAAGGAGGACGCCGTCATCCAGGCGTTGACCGAACTGCGGACGCTGCCGCCGGGCATTGAGCGGGTACGTCTTGTCCTCTTCGACGACGACACCCGGCAGGCCGCCGAACGCGCCATGAACTCCGGCAGGCACTGACCCGGGCCGCCATGACGTGGGCGCCGCCGAGCCCCGAAGCGTGTACGCGCTTATCCGCCGGGGTAGACGGCCGGGGTCCGCCGCCGGACGGCGATGTCGGCGAGCCGGGACAGCATCTCGGAGCTGCGCGGGCCGAGCAGCGCCGCTTGGACCCGGCGCGGGAGGTACCGGCCGATCCCCTCGGTGAGGTCGTACGTCAGGGTCACCCGGGTGCCGGCCTCGACCGGTTCGAGGTCCAGCCGTACCGTCGCCGCGCCGAGCGGCCACGCCCGCGCGTGCAGTTCGAGCATCTGGCCCGGGATCACCGCCCGCACCGAGGTCACGTCCGTGATGTGCAGTGGCCAGGGCCCCACCTGGTGGCGCAGGCGGGTCCCGGCCGCGGGCCAGGCCTCGTCGACGTCCCGGATGTGGGACGCGCCGACCACCCAGCTGGCGTACGTCCAGCCGTCGGCCAGGACCGCGAAGATACGATCGGGTGAGGTGCGGACGAGTTTGCGTCGCTTGGCCACTGCCGTCTCCCTTCGACGCGCCGGGATCCGCAGCCTTCCCGATCCTGGCCGGATTAAAAGCCCGCGTGGTGCAGCCGTACAGCTCCGCTCGGGCACGAGCGCGCCAGTGCCGTCGCCTCGGCTGCCGTCGCCTCGGCCAGGTCCGCGGCGCCGGTCGCGGTGAGGCCATCCACCGCGCACGCCCACTCGGTGCGTGCCCGTGCCGCGTCGCCCCCGTCGGGGTAGTCGCCGCGCACCCGATGGGCGACGTGCAGCGCGAGCGCGGTCTTGCCGACCCCGGGCAGACCGACCAGCAGCACCGGGGCGGGCGCGAGGCGACGCCGGTGACCTCGGCGTCGCGGCCGACGAAGCCGCTCGCCGACGGCGGCAGCCGCGCCGGCCGGGTCGCGGGGTGGGCCGGAGCCTTGTCCGGCGCGCCGGCCAGGATCGCGGCCTGCGGGTGCCGCAGCGGCGCGCTCGGGTCGACGCCGAGCTCGCCGTGCAGAGGTCACCCGCACCCGCTGGTAGGCCGCGAGGGCGTCGCCGGGCCGGTCCGAGCGGGTCAGCTCCGTGAGCGGGCCGACCGCCGCGCCTGACGAGCACCAGGCGCCAGTCGGTGCGCGGAAATGCCGAATTGAGTGCACTCGATCGTGGCGGTCTTTACCGACGTCGGCTATCGAGCCGACGGCGGATGAGGTCGAGTTGGTTCGCCGGCATCTCGCCGAAGTCCCGCCGGTTGTCGCCGCCGGCCTTGTCTTTCGCTCTTGGCGCGACGATCTCGCGGCCGGAGAACGGCTGGCTCCCAACGTGCGACGGCCGGGCTGATCGCGCCGTACGGCGGCTCACTTCGGAGCGCACGTTCAGCGGATGACGATTCGGGGTCGCGGACGCGGACCTGCGGCGGGCAAGATGTCAGCCGTGACCGAGGATGATCCACTCGCCGATGCGATTTTGGAGCATTGGAGCGCCTGTACGCTGCCGTTGGGACAGCGTACGCATGCGGGGACAGCGTTCTTCTACAACGAGCTCGTGGACTCCGCGCCTGAGGGCGAGCGTGTCCGCGAATGGTGGCTGACCGCCGACCACGTGACGCGTACCAAGGTGGGCGAGGTGCGGCTTCGGCCCGAACTCATCGAGCCGACCGGCGCGGCTTCGGCCTACCTGGCCGTGGTGGACTTCGACGAGCTGTGGTCGCGGCGCTCGGGTGTGGCGGTGACGCGCACGTTCGTCCTTCACGACCACGCGGCGAAGAAGGGCTGGACGTGGGCGGCCGGGCAGATCACGGACGGGGTTGCCGCCAAGGCTGAGCACGTGCGCGCCGTCGATGCGCAGCCGCGCCGGGCGTACGCGCTGGGTCACATCACGCGGGAGGTCGGCGCGTTGGGCGAGCAGCGTCCGCTGGCCATCGCTACCTCGAATGTCGCACGGGACCCCGACGGCGTGGTGCGTTGGCAGGGCTCATTGCCCGACGGGTTCGCGGGCGGTCCGGTCTTCATCGCCGAGCAGCGCGGCGACGGCCGCGAGTTCGTCCTGCTCTGCCTTGGGCTCATCGCTTCGGCCGACCGCAACCCGGACGTGCGCACGTTCGATGTGATCCGTTCGCTGATCGAGGAACTCACGAGGCCGAAACCGGCGAAGCGCGGGTTCTTCCGCCGCCGCTAGTCGGACGCCCTCGACCACCTACGTCACCTGACCCGATCAGCGGTTGCGTCACCGGCCGGGTGCGGGCCGGGTGCGGTTCGGCGGGGACCGGACGACATCGCGTCGGGTGGTCGGGCAGGACCGGCGGCCGAGCGGGCAGACTCGGCCCGCGACCCCTGGCCTGGCAACCAAGGCCCGGCATGGTGGAACCCGTCGCCGCAGGGAAGCGGCGGGAACGGAGCACCCCATGCCATCGAGGGCAAAGCGGCGACGGATCGTCGCGTCCGTCGCGGCCACCGCTGCGGCCGTCGCCGGACTCGGCGCGGCCGCGGCACCGACCCACCCGATCAGCGACGCGGCCGGGTGGGCGTCGAGCGCCTGGCTCGGCGGTAGCTCGAGCGGCACCGGCACGAGCCTCGCGACGGTTCGCGCGGCCATCAACGCCTCCACCGGTACGGCGGCCACCCTGACCGGCGCCGGGGTCGGCGTCGCGCTCATCGACACCGGCGTCGCCCCCGTCGCCGGGCTGCCCGCGTCGCAGATCGTCAACGGGCCCGACCTGTCGTTCGAGTCGCAGTCCCCGGACCTGCGCTACCTCGACACGTACGGCCACGGCACCCACATGGCCGGCATCATCGTCGGCAACGACACCGCGACCGGCACCGTCGGGCTGGCCCCGAAGGCGAAGCTGACCTCGATCAAGGTCGGCACCGCCAACGGCGCCGTCGACGTGTCGCAGATCGTCGCCGCCGTCGACTGGGTCGTGGCCCACCGCAACGACGACCCGGCGAACCCGATCCGCGTGCTCAATCTTTCGTACGGCACCGGCGGCACCCCCGACTCGTGGAGCGACCCCGTCCAGTTCGCGGTCGAGCAGGCCTGGCTCAAGGGCATCGTCGTGGTCGCGGCCGGCGGCAACGGCGGCACCAGCGACCTCACGCTGACCGACCCGGCCAGCGACCCGGCGGTCATCGCGGTCGGCGCCGCCACCACCAAGGGCACCACGATCGCCACCGACGACGACTTCGCGAGCTTCACGACGGTCGGCGGCAACAACCGCCGCCCCGACTTCATCGCCCCCGGCGAGTCGATCCTGTCGCTGGCCGACCCCGGCTCCAACGTCGACCTGTCCTACCCGTCGGCGAAGGTCGGCACCACCCTGGTGCGCGGCAGCGGCAGCTCCCAGGCGGCGGCGGTCACCTCGGCGGCGGTCGCGCTGCTGCTGCAGGCCCGCCCGACGCTGACCCCGGACCAGGTCAAGACCGTGCTCAAGACCTCGGTCAGCAACACCTCCGGCCTGTCCAACGCCCGTAACGTCGGCGAGCTCAACCTGGGCGCGGCCCTGACCAGCCAGAACACCTGGGCGTCGGGCTGGAACCGGTCCAGCGGGACCGGCGCGCTCGAGGGCGCCCGCGGCCCGAGCCACGTGGTCCGCGACAACGTGACGCTCAGCGGCGAGAACACCGTGTGGGGGCCGATCAGCACCCCCGCGTGGGCCCCGAGGAGCGCCGCCCAGACCGCCTGGTCCGGTGGCACCTGGCTCGGCTACCGCGTCGCCGGCGACAGCTGGACCGGCACCTCCTGGGCGTCGAAGACGTGGGCCGCCGCGTCCTGGTCCGGAAAGCCGTGGAACGGGGCGTCGAGCTGGACCGACCCCGACTGGTCCGGGCACTACTGGTCGGGCCACTACTGGTCCGGGCACTACTGGTCCGGCCACTACTGGTCCAGCGACGACTGGTCGACGGCCTACTGGAACTGATCGAGGCCCCGCACCGCGGCGACGACCGCGGGGGAGTCCTTACTGAGGATCTTGGAGTGGTTGCTCGCGACCCGGGCACTGATGCCGATGTTCGGGTTGCGGGCGACGATCGGGTCGAGGGTCGACCGGCCCTCGTCCATCTCGCCGTCCTGGCTGCCGAGGCTGTCCCCGGTGGCCAGGACGAACCGCACCGGGCGGGTCAGCCGCTCCAGGACCGGCCCGCTGGCGGCCGCGATCTCGTTGAGCTCGATGTTGACGTCGGCGTGCTCGTCGGCGCTCATCCGCGCGCCCATGCCGAGCCGGGCGGTGATCGGCAGCAGCAGCCGCATCCGGCGGAACAGCTTGCGGATGCGGGCGGCGCCCTCCGGGCCGGTCAGCCCGACCGGGAACGCGTCGACCGTCACCAGGCCCACGACCCGCTCCGGGTGCCGGTCCGCCCAGTGCCAGCCCAGGACGCCGCCGTAGGACCAGCCGACGAAGATCGCCCGCTCGACCTCGCGGGCGGCGAGGACGGCGTCGAGGTCGCGCAGGCAGGCCTCGAACGAGTAGTCGGCCGAGCGCCTGGACTTGCCGCGGGCCCGCTCGTCGTAGCGGATGTGCCGGTAGCCGTCGCCCAGCCCGGCCACGACGTGGCGCCAGTGCGACTGGTCGGCGTAGGCGCCGTTGAGGTAGACGACCGGCAGGCCGGGGCCGCCGGTGTCGGTCACGTACAGCGCGGTGTCGTCGACCGGAACCCAGTACTGCTGCTGCTGTGTCATGGTGAGAACGATCGAGGGCCGCCCTGACACGGAACCGCCACTGCGCTGACACCGCCCGGGATATCGTGGACGACCGTGATAGCGCTGGCGTTCGCCGTGGCCGGCGCGCTCGGCTACGGCATCGGCTCGATCGCCCAGGCGGCCGGCGCCCGGCGCAGCCGCGACACCCTGCGCGCCCTGGGCCACCCCCTGTACCTGGCCGGCCTCGCCTGCGACCTGCTGGCCTGGTTCGCCTCCCTCGTCGCGCTGCGGACCCTGCCGGTCTACCAGGTCCAGGCCGTCCTGGCCGGCTCCCTCGCGGTGACCGTTGTCGCCGCCCGGCTGTTCCTGGCCGCCCGCATCCGTCCGCGGGACGCGGCGGCGGTCGTGGTCACGATCCTGGCGCTGGCTGTCGTGGCCGCGGCCGCCGGGCCCCAGGACGAGGTGCGGCCGTCCGCGGCGCTGCGGTGGGGCCTGGTGGCGTCGGCGGCCGTGCTCGCGGGCGGTGGATGGCTCGCGACCCGTGCGCTGCGGCCGGCCGCGGCCGCGCTGGCCGGGCTCGCCTACGGGGGAGCGGCGCTGTGTGCGCGGGCCCTGCCCGTGCCCGCCCACCGCGATGTCCTCGCCGTCGCCGGCTCGCTGCTGGCCGAGCCGCTCACGTGGGCCCTGGCCGTGTTCGGCGTCACCGGGACGCTGCTGTACGCGTTCGCCCTGCAGTACGGGCAGGTCGGGCCCGTGACCGCGGTGCTGTGGATCACCGAGGTCGTGGTGCCGTCCGTGGTGGGGGTCGCGGTCCTGCACGACACGGTCCGGGCGGGCTGGGCCCCCGCCGCCGTGCTCGCGGTCCTGGCCACCACGGCCGCCGCGGTCGTGCTGGCCACCGCCCCGGCCACGGCGACCGCCACCGCGGAGGGCGCCGAATGGGCCGAATAAGCTGTGCCGAGTGGGATGGGAAGCACTCGGGCGATGGGGTGAGGACGCCACTCGCCTCGAACCGCTCGCCGGCGGCGTCGCCAACGACGTGTGGAGCGTGCGCGTCGACGGGCGGCTCGCAGTCGGTCGTCTCGGCACCCGGAGCGACGCCGATCTCGCCTGGGAGACCGGGCTCCTCCAGCACCTCGACCGGGCGGGGCTGACCGTTCCGGTCCCGATCCCCACCACGGACGGCCGGCCGTTCGCCGACGGTCTGGTGGTGATGAGCTACGTGGACGGCGGACCGCCCGAGACGCAGGACGACTGGCGTCGCGTGGCGGCCACGCTCCGCGAGCTGCATCGCCTGACGCGGGGCTGGCCGCAGCGCCCGGGCTGGCGCTCGTCGACCGACCTCCTGCACGCCGAGACCGGGACGAAGATCGACCTCGGCGCGATGCCCCCCGAGGGCGTCGCGCGATGCCGGGCGGCGTGGGCGCGGCTCGCCGGACGTCAGACGTGCGTCGTGCACGGCAACCCCGCCAACCCGGGCAACGTCCGGGTGACAGCGGGCCGGGTCGCGCTGATCGACTGGGACGAGGCGCACGTCGACGTCCCCGACCTCGACCTCGTGCTGCCCGGCAACGCCGCCGGCCTCGACGACGGCGCGCTCGACATCGCCGGGCAGGCGTCGGCCGCGTGGGAGGCCGCCGTGTGCTGGGACGACGAGTACTCGGCCAGGCGCCTCGCCGAGGTCCGGGCAGTCTGAGAACGGCCTACGGCCGCCCGTCCGCCGCGCGAGAATGTGGTCGCGGGTATGAGATGCGCCTCGTCTTCACCGACCGAGTTGCACCCAGTGCATCGTTGCACCTAGTGTAAGTGGACGTGAGTGATCATGGGGGACGGCGGGAGGCGCTCAAGGCCCGCCACCGCGCGGCCATCCTCGATGCCGCGCGGAGCCTCATCGACGAGCGGGGCGGGGCGCACTTCTCCGTCGACGAGCTCGCGGACCGGGCCGACGTCGCCCGCCGTACCGTCTTCAACCACTTCGCCTCCCTCGACGACGTGCTGCTCACGCTCGGCACCGACGTGCTCTCCGTCGTCATCAACGACTTCCTCGCGCAGGTCGCGGCCGCGCCCGTCGGCGACGGCAGCCGGGCCTCCATGTTCGACGAGCTCGCCCGGACCTTGCGCGCGGCCGACCTCGCGGCGGTGATCGTCTCCGTGACCGCGATCGTCGGCGTGGCCGGCGAGGACGACGCCCGCTCCCCGATGCTCACGCACACCGCGTTCCGGCGGACCGGGGGCGCGCTCGCGGCCGAGGTCACGCGCCGGTACCCCGGAGCCCACCCGCTCGACGTCGAGCTGCTCATCAACTCGCTCATGAGCGGCATGACCGTGATCGCCGGCCGCTGGATCGCGATGACCGGCGCCGCCCTCGACGACGAGTCCCGGGCGGTGTGGGACGACCTGCTCACCCGGCTTCTCGACAACATCCGCAACGGATATCTGCCTGCCTGAAAGGAATACCGCGGCCATGGCCGAACTGTTGTACCGGCTCGGGCGTTTCAGCGCCCGCCGCCATTGGGTGGTGATCGCGACCTGGATCGTGGTCATCGGACTCGCCGGGGGCGCCTACGCGCTGTTCCACGGCTCGCTGTCCGGGGCGATCACGATCCCCGGCACGCCCACGAGCAAGGTGGCCGACGAGCTCGCGGCGAAGTTCCCGAAGGCGAGCGGGGGCAGCGGGACCGTCGTGTTCGCCACCACCTCCGGCTCGGCCTTCACCGACCAGCAGAAGGCGGGCATCGCCGCGCTGCTCAAGGACCTCGGCGGCGAGCCCGGCGTGAAGGGCACGACCGACCCGTTCCAGACCCAGACCGAGCGCGACGCCCAGCAGCAGAAGATCACCGACGGGCGGGCCCAGCTCACCCAGGGCAAGCAGCAGCTCGACGCCGGTCAGGCGCAGCTCGACACCGGCAAGCAGCAGCTCGAAGCCGCCCAGCAGCAGCTGGACGCGGCCAAGGCGCAGTCGCCCGGCTCGGCCCAGCTCGCGGGCCAGCAGCAGCAGCTCGACAAGAAGAAGCAGGAGCTGGAGGCCAGCCAGAAGCAGATCGACGACGGCCGGGCCCAGCTCGAGGCGCAGGGCAAGCAGCTCGAGGTCGGCGCGCAGCTGATGGACCTGGCCAAGGAGCTGCGCACGGTGTCCAAGAACGGCTCCGCGGCCGTCGGCGTCGTGCAGTTCGACACCCCGACGTACGCGGTGCCGAAGGAGGTCAAGGACGACATCGTCCAGAAGGCCGCCGACGCGAAGATCGACGGGGTCGAGGTCAACGTCTCCAACGACATCGCGCAGACCGTGCCCAGCGTGCTCGGGCCCGGCGAGGTCGTCGGTGTCGTCATCGCCGCGATCGCGCTGTTCGTGATGCTCGGCACGCTGCTGGGCGCCACCCTGCCGCTGCTCGGGGCGCTGCTCGGCGTCGGCGTCGGGGTCCTCGCCGCGCTGTCGTTCTCCGACGTCGTCACCATGATCTCGGTGACGCCCGTGCTCGGCGTCATGCTCGGCCTGGCCGTCGGCATCGACTACGCGCTGTTCATCCTCAACCGGCACCGGCGCCAGCTCAAGCAGGGCGTGGAGATGGGGGAGTCGATCGGCCTGGCCAACGGCACCTCCGGCAACGCCGTGGTGTTCGCGGGCTCGACCGTGCTCGTCGCGCTGCTCGCCCTCAACGTCACCGGAATCCCGTTCCTGGGACTCATGGGTACCGTCGGCGCGGTCTGCGTCGCCGTCGCCGTGCTCGTCGCGATCACGCTCACCCCGGCGCTGCTGTCGCTCGTGGGCCTGCGCATCCTCAGCCGCAAGGAGCGGGCCCGCATCGGCGAGGCCGCCGCGCTGCCGGCGGTGCCGCAGACCACGATGTCGACGGGCCGCTCGGTGCTTACGCTCATCGCCGGGGTGCTCGTGCTCGGGGTCATCGCGATCCCGGCCATGTCGATGCGGCTGGGGCTGCCGGTGGGCTCCTCGGAGGCGGAGGACTCGCAGCAGTACCGCGCCTACAAGACGGTCGAGCGGGAGTTCGGGGCCGGCGTGAACGGGCCGCTGCTCGTGGTCGCCCACCTGCCCGGCAAGCCCACCGGCACCGACCTCACCGCGATCGAGGCGGCCATCGGCGCCAAGCTCGCCGCCCAGCGGGACGTGGTCGCGGTCGCCCCGATCGGCGCGTCCGACGACGGGACCGTGGCCGCGTTCCAGGTCGTGCCCAAGGACGGGCCGTCCAGCGAGTCCACCGCGCAGCTCGTGCGGGACCTGCGCGCCGCGTCACCGCTGAGCGTCGAGGCCGGGAAGGTCGAGCTCGGCGTGGCCGGCAACGCCAGCGGCAACATCGACGTGTCGCAGAAGCTCGCCGACGTCCTGCCGCTGTACCTCGCGCTCGTCGTCGGACTCTCGCTGATCATCCTGATCTTCGTGTTCCGGTCGATCCTCGTTCCGCTGACCGCGACCGCCGGCTTCGTGCTGTCGCTGCTGGCGGCGTTCGGCGGCCTGACCGCGATCTACCAGTGGGGCTGGCTCGGCGGGGTCTTCGGGGTGCACGACCCGTCGCCGGTGCTGAGCTTCCTGCCGACGATCGAGATCGGCATCCTGTTCGGCCTGGCCATGGACTACCAGCTGTTCCTGGTCTCGGGGATGCGGGAGGCGTACGTCCACGGCGCCCCGGCCCGCCTCGCCGTGCGCCGCGGCCTGCACGCCGGCCGGGCGGTCGTCACCGCGGCGGCGATCATCATGATCGCCGTGTTCGCCGGCTTCATCTTCTCGGAGTCGGCGACCATCCGGCCGATCGGCTTCGGGCTCTCCTTCGGCGTGCTGGTCGACGCCTTCGTCGTGCGCATGCTGCTCATCCCCGCCGCGATGCACCTGCTGGGCCGGTCGGCCTGGTGGCTGCCGAATTGGCTCGACCGCATCCTGCCCGACGTCGACGTGGAGGGCGCGAAGCTCGAGCGCACCCACCCGATCGACCCGCACGCCGCTCACCCCGAGCCCGTCCCGGCGGAGGCCGCGACCGGCAAGGCCTGAGTCGTCGCAACTGCCCGGCCGGCATTCGTCCGGCCGGGCAGTCCGCCGCTCAGGCTCGACCGGCGCCGGCCGGGGCCGCGACCGGCACCGGCCGGGCGTCCGCTTCGGCCGGGGTGCCGCTCCGGCCGGGCAGGAGCAACGCGAGCACCAGCGCGATGCCGGTGAAGCCGACGGTCCACCAGAACGCGATGTCGAACGCGGACGCGAGCGAGCCGGTGCGGGTGGCCGAGGTGGCCAGGATGACGGCGAGCAGCGCCACCCCGACCGAGCCGCCGACCTGCTGCGCGATGCGGGTCACGGTGCTCGCGTGCGGCACCTGCTCGCGTTCGAGGCCGACGAACGCGACCGTCATCAGCGGGATCATCACGATGCCCATGCCGAGGCCCCGCACGAACAGCGTCGCCAGGAGCCACCAGGTCGCCGTGTGGGCGCCGGCGAACGCGAACGGCACGGTGCCGAGCCCGACGAGCAGGAACCCGAACACGGTCACCGAGCGGGCGCTGAAGCGCTCCATCAGCCGGCCGGCAACGCTCCGGCTCAGCAGCGAGCCGACGCCCTGCGGGATCAGCAGCAGGCCCGCGCCCAGCGCGTCGGTGCCGCGCAGCTGCTGCCAGTACAACGGCAGCAAGAGCATCGCACCGTAGAGCGACGCGCCGGAGAGAAACATCAGCCCGGAGGCGGCCCACGTCGGGCGGGAGCGCAGCACCTCGAGGTCGACGAGCGCGGCTCCCCGGCGGTGCAACGCCCACAGCACGAAGGCGACCAGCAGCGCGGCGCCGGCGATGAGCGGCGCGAGGACGTCGGCGCGGCCGAAGCCGCCCGGCTTGGTCACGTTGGACAGGCCCCACAGCAGCGCGACCAGCGACGGGGACAGCAGGATCAGGCCCACGGCGTCCAGCGGGGCGCGGCGGGCCGGGCCGTCGGCCGGAATCATCCGCCAGGCCAGGAACAGGCCGGCCAGGCACAGCGGCACGTTGACCAGGAACAGCCAGCGCCAGTCGCCGACGCCGAGGATCAGCCCGCCGATCACGGGTCCGAGGATCGGGCCGACCGCGGCCGGCAGCGCGACGGTGCTCATCAGCCGCGCGCGGTCCGGGCCGGTCGCCGCCTGCATGACGATCGTGGTCAGCAGCGGCATCATGACGCCGCCGCCGAGGCCCTGGACCACGCGGAACGCGATGAGGCTCGGGGCGTCCCAGGCGAACGAGCACAGCACCGAGCCGAGCAGGAACACCGTCAGCGCGGCCATCCACAGCCGCTTCGCGCCGAGGTGGCTCTGCAGCCAGCCGACGAGCGGGATGACCACGCCGAGGGCGAGCAGGTAGGCCGTGGAGACCCACTGGATGGTGCCCACGTCGGCGTGCAGGTCGCCGCCGAGCTCGTGCAGGGCGACGCTGACGATCGTGGAGTCGAGGATGACCGCCACGGCGCCCACGAGGACGGCGACGGCGGTGCGCATGGCGGTTCGGTCGGTCATCGGAGCCACCTTAAGATACGCGGTTGTACCTAACCGACGGTACGGCGGCATGTTAAGATACGCAAGTGCACCTTAAAACGCGTCGACGTGGCGCCGATCTCGAGGACGCGATCCTCGAGGCGGCGTGGGAGGTGCTGAACGAGCACGGCTACGAGGGCTTCACCTTCGAGGCGATCGCCGCGCGGGCGGGGACGAGCCGGCCGGTGCTGTACCGGCGCTGGCCGCAGCGTGACGACCTGCTCCTGGCGACCCTGCGCAAGCACTGGACCGCGACGCCGATCCCGGTGCCCGACACCGGCAGCCTCCGCGACGACGCCGTCGGCGTGCTGCGCAACGCCGACGGCTCGCGATCCCAGTGGATCACCCTGGTGAGCGTGCTGCTGGTCGACTACTTCCGCGAGACCGGCCAGAGCTTCAGCGACCTGCGCGCCGCGATGCGCCCGCCGGGCCTGGCCACGCCGTTCGAGCGGCTCGTGGCCCGCGCCGTGGAGCGCGGCGACCTGCCCGCCGCGCCGCGCTCGCCCCGCGTGGTGAACCTGCCGTTCGACCTGCTCCGCCACGAGATGCTGATGACCCTGCGCCCGGTCCCGCCCGAGGTCATCGACGAGATCGTCGACGACGTGTGGCTGCCGCTGCTGTATGCCACCACCGGTGCCGCATGAGGCTGCTCATCGACGACCTGCGCGACTTCCTCGACCCGGCCCCGGCGCACGTGGCGCGCACGAGCCTCGCCGGCCTGGAGCTGCTGCGTCGGTACCGTCACGAGCGCATCGACGAGCTCTGGCTCGATCACGACCTGGGCGGCGACGACACCGTCTGGCCCGTCGTCGAGGAGCTGGAGCGGGCCGCCTTCGACGGCGCCCCCTTCGACGTCGGCACCGTCTACGTGCACTCCGCCAACCCGCCGGGCGCCGCGAAGATCCTGCAGGCGCTGCGCCGCTGGAACTACCACACGGTGGCGGCGACGCATTCGGCCGCCGTCGGCTACCGGGACGTGTGAGGCCCCGGATGCCCTGGCGGCTGCGGGTGTTCTAGTCGCAGCCTGAAGGAATAGTTAACAAACCTTGACATTAGCGGACCGACCCACTCTCATCAATGCATGCGTAGGTGGAGAGGTCTGGCGATCGGCGCCGGGTGCGTCACGGCCGCCGTGGTGGCGATTTCCGCGATGGTGCTGCCGGCCAGCGCCGGCACGAACGCCGTCGGCGATCCGGGCTTCGAGTCCGGCCTGTCCGGGTGGACGTGCAGCGGCACCGCGAGCGCGGCGACGGGCACCGTCCACTCCGGGACGTACGCGCTGAAGGCCACGCCCAGCGCCGCCGACACGGCCCAGTGCACCCAGTCCGTGCCGGTGTCGCCGAACACCACGTACACGCTGACGGCGTGGGTGAACGGCAGCTACGTGTACATCGGAGCCTCCGGCGCGAGCATCTGGACGCCGTCCACCGGCGGGGCGTTCCAGCAGCTCTCCACGTCCTTCACGACGTCGTCCACCACGACGAGCGTGACGGTGTTCGTACACGGGTGGTACGGGCAGCCGACGTACTACGCCGACGACTTCGCGCTCACGACCGGCTCGGGCGGCGGCGGTACGACGCCCCCGCCGACCACCGCGCCGGCCAGCCCGTCGCCGTCGAAGAGCCCGTCGCCGACGAGCAGCCCCAGTCCCACCAAGAGCCCGACCACCAGCCCGACGGGCGGCACGGGGCCTGGCGCGAGCCTCGCGGCCTGCCCGTTCTGGTCCACCGTCACCCCGCCGGCCCGGGTCATCGGGCCGAGCCACAACGCGACGAGCCAGGCCCCGATGATCAGCCTGAGCGGCCGGCTCCCCGCCCCGTCCACGGTGACCGGCTCACTGAGCGGCTCGAGCGTGACGATCACGTTCAGCCGGGTGGCGGGCGCCGCGGCGTACCGCGTGTGGCGCAACAGCCAGTCCGTCGGCTGGGTCGACGACTGGGGCCAGGCGACGCTCTCCGTGACCGACACGGCCCCGTGCCGCAACGCGCACTACACGATCGCGGCCCTGCGCTCCGACGGCAGCGACGCCTCCACCGGCGCGCTGTCCCAGCCGTACATCCTCGCCGACAGCGGCGCCGTCCAGCCCTTCGCGCTCGCCCCGGGCACCCAGTTCCAGTACGAGATCACGTCCTACAACGACGCCGGCCAGACCGCGAGCGGCTTCAACACGGCGCTAGGCATCTGCGCGGTCGACACCCGCTACATCCCGTGGGGGACCCGCTTCAAGGTCGACGGGTACGGCTACTGCTACGCGGCCGACATCGGCACCTGGATCCAGGGCCAGATCGTCGACGTGTGGCTCCCCGGCGCGGAGGCGGACGCCTGGGGCGTGCAGAAGCGGACGATCACCATCCAGTGAGCGGTGGTGAGTGACCGCCCACCGAACCTGCACATGTTCGCCCCGGCGCTTGCACGCCTGCGTCGCGAGTGTCGCGTAGCGTGCGTGCGATGGGTGTGCGCTGGGCTGCTTGGGTCTCAGCCCTGGGGTTGACGCTGGCGCTGCTCGGCGGGGTACCCGGTCCTCTCCGCGACTTGCCGGGACACGGGTGCGGTAGAACCGAATGACCGCGCTCATGACGGATGGGAAGAGGACGGATGATGACCAGCACGGCCGCCGGGAAGGTCAGTCTCGTGACCGGGGCCAACAAAGGCATCGGGTTGGAGATCGCGCGACAGCTGGCCAGGCTCGGCCATACGGCATTGGTCGCGGCGCGCGACACCACGCGCGGGCAAGCGGCGGTGCGGCAGCTTCAGGCGGAGGGACTGGATGCGGTGTTCCTCCCGCTGGATGTCACGGATCAGTCGAGCATCGATGCGGCGGCGCACGCGGTCGAGGAGCGTTTCGGCCGGCTCGACGTGCTGGTCAACAACGCTGCCGTCGCCCTGGACGACGCGCCGCCCAGCGGCCTGGACGTCGCCATCCTGCGCCGGACCTACGAGACCAATGTGTTCGGTGTCTTCGCGGTCATCCGGGCGATGCTGCCTTTGCTGCACAAGGCGGACGCCGGCCGGATCGTGAACATGTCCTCCGGTGCGGGATCGCTCACGCTGACCAGCGGCCCGGACTGGCGACCGGAATGGAACACGCTGGCGTACAACACGTCGAAATCGGCGCTCAACGCCATCACGGTGCATCTCGCCGTCGAGCTGCGGTCCACTCCGATCAAGGTCAACGCGGTCAATCCCGGCTACGTCCGCACCGACATGTCTCCGGAAGGCGACCGCACCGTGGAGCAAGGAGCGATCGCCCCGGTCCGGCTTGCCACCCTGCCGGCCGACGGCCCGACCGGTGGCTTCTTCGACGAAAACGGCATCGTTGCCTGGTGAGGCTTACGAACTTAGCGAGGCCCGGTACTGCCTGGACATGAAATCCGAAGACCCGGCCGAGGGGGCCGGGGCGCAGCTGTGGAACTGCACGCACGTAGCGGAGCAGCAGTTCATCCTCGTCGGGGCGAGCGGGCCGGTGCTCGGCCTGCAGACCATCCGGTCCAAGAGCGCCGGCAAGTGTCTGGCGGTCGCCGGCACGACGGCCGGGTCCGGCGTCATCCAGCACCCCTGTTACAGCGGCCCGGTTCCCAACCCGGGCGGCAGCTTCACCCAGGCCGAGAACTGGGACCTGCGCACGACCGGTGAGATCGTCAACGAGCTGACCGGCATGCGCCTGGACACCACCGCCGACAGCAAGGGCGCGTTCCTCATGGTGTGGCCCTGCAACGGCAACATCGCGCAACGCTGGTTCTTCTAGGAACCCGGCTGCCCTGCGCCCACCCGCGTCACCGTTGCGGGTGGGCGCAGGACCCTGCGCGGGTTCGGTGGACGCGCTTGCTGGCAACCCCGGCGGCCGCGTAGTCTGCACGAATATTAGCGTAGTGCTAACTGGTCGAGGCCAGCCCGAGTCGCACCCCGTTGGGTCCGGGTGCGATCCAGGGGAACCATCTGCGGGGAGTGACATGCCGGGGGTACACGAGATGCCGGATGCGGCCCCGGCCCTGCCGACGTGTGAGGTGCACACGCGTCAGGGTGCGGTGCGTGGAGTGGTGCGCGGGGGTGTTCGCACCTTCTGGGGCCTGCGGTACGCCAGTCCAGCAGTGCGTTTCCAGCGTGCCCGGCCGAGCCTCGGCTGGAGCGGCGTCTTCGACGCGACGGTGCCGAAGGCGATGGCCCCGCAGGCCCCGTTCGGCGACATCTTCCGGACCCCGCCGGGTGGCTTCTCCGAGGACTGCCTCTACCTGAACCTCCATGTGCCGGATGAGCCCGCCCCGGCTCCGCGACCCGTCCTCGTCTGGATCCATGGGGGCGCCGGTGGCTCCGGGGCCGCGAACCAGTACGACGGAACCGCGCTCGCCCGCCAGGGCGACCTCGTCGTCGTGACGATCAACTACCGGCTCGGGCCGCTCGCCCAGGTCGACGTCGCGCAATGGGGGCCCGACTATGAGGGCTCGGGCGATCTCGCCTTCTACGACCAGGTGGTGGCCCTGGAGTGGGTGCGCGATCACGTCGGCGACTTCGGCGGGGACCCGCGGCGCGTCACCATCGCCGGTGAGTCCGCGGGCGCCGGCGCGGTCGTCGAGTTGTGCGCGTCCCCCGTCTCCGCCGGCCTGTTCCGCGGTGCCATCGCCTCCTCCGCGCCGGCCCTGTCCGACCGGCGGCAAGGTGGGCACCTCGAGGAGCTCGGCAAAAAGCTCAAGCTGGCGCCGGAGGAGTTGCGGCGCCGCCTCGTCGAGTGCTCCTGGCCCCAGCTGTTCGACCTGGCGGCGAAGGCGCGAGGGCGGCGCGAGGTGGCGAAGACCTACCTGCGCGGGCGGGTCGCCGATCTCATCGCCGCGAAGGGGGAGCGGGCCCCGGACCTGGTGATCGGATACGCGTGCCACGAGGGTGACTCGATGGAGTTCCTCATGCGGCGGGGTCTGCGGCGGCTCGGTCCGCTCGCCGGGCCGGCGCTGCATCTGCTGATGCTGCAGGTCGTGCCGCACGTGGCGGGTGGACGGGGCCTGCGAGGCGAGTACCTGCGGCGGCTGCGGCGCGAGCACGGTGTCCGGTACGGCGCGCGATTCAACGACCTCGTGTGGACCGACCTGTTCCGGCGCGGCGCAGTCGAGGCGGCGGAAGGCACGACGCGCTCGGGCGCTCGGGCGTACCTGTACGAGCTCGACGTCCCGACCGTCATCGACGGGCAGCGTATGCGATCCACCCACGGCGTGGACATCAGCCTGACGTTCAACTGCTGGCGCGATCCGGGCGCGATGGACGAGCCGCTCACCGACGATCCGCACGCCCCGGCACTCGCCGACCGATGGGTGGCGATGATCGCCCAGTTCTGCCGGACGGGCTCGGCGGACGGTCCCCTGGGTGCATGGCCGGCGTACGACCTGGTTGCACGCCGGGTGCTGCGGGTCACCCCGCAGGAGAGCCGGGTCCTGCTCGACCCCGACCCGGAGTACCGGCAGCGCGTCTGGCCCGAGCGGGCCGAGTAGGCGGATCTCTTGACGCCGCACTGATCGAAAGTTTAGCGTAATGCTAAATCGGCTGTGAGTCAGGAGTGCAAATTGGTGGCCGTGCCCGCTGAGTGCCACTTCGCGACCCTCTGGGAGGCCGTCGCCGATGTCATCGGCGACGAGCCCGCGGTCACGCAGGGCACCCGAACCGTCACCTGGTCCGACTATGAGCGGCGGGCCGCTCAGCTGGCCGGGGCGCTGAGCGACGCCGGCATCGGGGCCGGCAGCAAGGTCGCGCTCTACCTCCACAACGCCCCGGAGTATCTCGAGGCGCAGTTCGCCGCCCTGAAGATCCGGGCGGTGCCCGTCAACGTCAACTACCGGTATCTCGACACCGAGCTCAGCTACGTGCTGGACAACAGCGACGCGGAAGTGGTCGTGTTCCACGCTTCGCTGGCCGGGCACGTGGCCGGGGTGATGGACCGGCACCCCGCCGTGCGGCTGTGGTTGCAGGTCGACGACGTCGGGGCCGCACTGATCCAGGGCGCGACGTCGTACGAGCACGCGATCGCCGCGGCGCAACCCGCTCCGCGGCAGGCCAGGGACGAGCGCGACGTCTACATGCTGTACACCGGCGGCACCACGGGGACGCCGAAAGGGGTGATGTTCCCGATCGGGGAGTTCACCCGGCGCTGGGTCAACTCCATCGCCGAGCTCCTCGAACAGCCACCGCCGCAGGACCTCGGCTGGTGTATCGAGACCGCACGACACCTGGCGGCCGCCAAAGCCGCGCCGGTGGTGCTTCCCGCCTGTCCGCTGATGCACGGTACGGGCATGTGGCTCGGGGTCTTCCTGACCCACTCCATCGGGGGGCACGTCGTCCTGGCGCCCAGCGGGTCGTTCGATCCCGACGAGATCTGGGCCACCGTGAGCGCGCATGCGGTGACCGCGCTCGTCATCGTCGGGGACGCGTTCGCGCTTCCGCTGGCCCGGGCGCGCGAGACCGCCAGAGCGGCCGGGGCGGAGGACGACGTGTCCAGCCTGACGTTCGTCATGAGCTCCGGCGCCATGCTCAGCGCGCCCGTCAAGGCCGCGCTCATCGACGTGCTGGGCGACTCCGCGGTCATCGGGGACCTGATGGGGTCGACCGAGGGTCCGGGCGGATCTGCCACCACGACGAAGCACGAGGCGACGGACACCGCCCGGTTCATGCCGGCGCCGGGCGCCCGGGTGCTCACCGAGGACGGAACCGACGTCCGGGCCGGCTCCGGCGTCCCGGGCCTGCTCGCCATCACGGGGCTGGGGAATGTGCCCATCGGCTACTACAAGGACCCGGAACGCAGCGCCCGGCTCGTCCGCACCGTCGACGGGGTGCGCTACTCGATCCCCGGTGACTGGGCGACCGTCGACACGGACGGCACGATCGTGCTCCTCGGGCGCGGGTCGGGCTGCATCAATACCGCCGGGGAGAAGGTGTTTCCCGAGGAGGTGGAGGAAGTCCTCAAGCGGCATCCGAGGATCGACGACTGCATCGTCGTCGGCCTTCCCGATGAGCGCTTCGGCGAGCGCGTCGCCGCCGCGGTAGCGGCCGCCCCCGGCGCCGATCTGGGCCACGACGAGGTTCGGTCGTGGGCCAAGACACAGCTCGCGGGCTACAAGGCCCCCCGGGTCGTGCTCATCCTGCCCAGCATCCCGCGGGCGGTCAACGGCAAGGCCGATCTGCGTGCCGCCCGCACCCTGCTGCTCGAAGCCGAAGCGCAGCAGCGCGCCGCGGGCCGGTCCGACGAGCGGCCCACGACGACACGAGCCGCCTGTGCGGACGAGGAGAACCTGTGACCGACCCAGTGGCGATCATCGCCGACCTCGCGGACGAACACGCCGCCCTCGACGAGCGGGTGCGTGACCTGGACGAGCGCCAGTGGCAGGCGCCGTCGCCCGCGGCCGGCTGGACGATCCGCGACTCCATCAGCCACCTGTACTACTTCGACGCCCGCGCGCTGTTCGCGATCACGGACCCGGACGGGTTCGCGCGGCATCGCGCCGAGGTCCATGCGTCCGGCCTGGCCCCGGGTATCGACGTCGCCCCCGGCCGCGAACTCGGCGGCCGCGGCCTCCTGCGAGCCTGGCGCGAGACCAGAGCCGACCTGCTCGCCGGGCTCGCCGCCTTCGACCCCGGCCGCCGGGCGCTGTGGTACGGGCCGGACATGTCGCTGACCAGCTTCGTGACCGCTCGCCTGATGGAGACGTGGGCCCACGGCCAGGACGTCGCCGACGCGCTCGATCTGCCGCCCGTGGTCACCGACCGGCTGCGCAGCGTCTGCCACATCGGGATCGGGGCGCGCGCCTACTCGTTCTGGCAGAACGCCGTGACGGACCCCGGGGACCCCATCCGTGTGGAGGTCACCGGCCCCTCCGGACAGCTCTGGACCTGGGGACCCCGGGACGCCGCCGACCGGGTCACCGGGACGGCCCTTGACCTCGCCCTGCTCGTGACCCATCGGCGCCATCGCTCGGACACCTCGCTCACCGTCACGGGCGAGACGGCCGAGGCCTGGCTTGCGATCGCCCAGGCGTTCGCCGGTCCCAGCGGCGGCGGCCGGCAACCCCTGTCGGCGAAGGTGGCGTGATGGCCGTCCTGACCTCGCAGCTCGACACCCGCTCCGAGCAGTTCAGCAAGAACCGGGCCGACATGCTGGAGCAGCTCGGGCACATCGAGGAGCAGCTGCGGCTGGCCGGCATGGGCGGTGGCGAGAAGGCGATCGCGCGTCACCACGCCAACGGCAAGCTCACCGTTCGCGAGCGTGTTGCCCTGCTCATCGACCCCGACAGCCCCTTCCTGGAGATCGGGGCCCTCGCCGGCTACCACACCGACTATCCGGTCGGCGGCGGTGCGCTGCTCGGTATCGGGACGGTCAACGGGACCGAGTGCGTGATCTTCGGCAACGATCCGACGGTGCTCGGCGGTGCCATGACCGCGACGAGCGCCCCGAAGATCGACCGGGCACTGCTCGTCGCCCGGCAGAACCGGATGCCGTACATCCAGCTGATCGAAAGCGCCGGCGGCGACCTGCGTTCCGACGGCGGCGGCGAGGACGTCGACAGGGTGCTGCGCAAGACGCTCGGGCACTGGGCCGGTTCGGGCCGGTTCTTCTACGAGACGACCGAGCTGTCCGGGCTCGGCATCCCCACCGTTGCCGTGGTGTTCGGCAGCTCCACGGCCGGCGGCGCGTACCTGCCCGGCCTGTCGGAGTACACGATTCTCGTCCGTAACCAGGCCAAGGTGTTCCTCGGCGGTCCGCCGCTGGTGAAGATGGCGACCGGCGAGGAGAGCACGGACGAGGAGCTCGGCGGCGCCGACATGCACGCCGCGGTGAGCGGCCTCGCGGATTACGTCGCGGAGGATGAGCACGACGCGCTGCGGCAGTGCCGCGACGTGGTCGGCCACCTGCACTGGCGCAAGGCGGGCTACGGCCCGACGGGTCCCGGCGACGATCCGGTGCTCGACCCGGAAGACCTGCTGGGCATGGTGTCGCGCGACCTCAAACAGCCGCTCGACGTGCGCGAGGTCATCGGCCGCATCACCGACGGCAGCCGGTTCGAGGAGTTCAAGGCGCGGTACGGCACGACGCTCGTCTGCGGCTGGGCCGAGATGCACGGGTACCCGGTCGGCATTCTCGGCAACAACGGCCCGCTGTTCCCGGAGTCGGCGGTCAAGGCTTCGCAGTTCATCCAGCTCTGCAACAAGATCAGTACGCCGTTGCTGTTCCTGCAGAACATCACCGGCTACATGGTCGGCAAGGAGTACGAGCGGGCCGGCATGGTCAAGCACGGCAGCCAGATGATCAACGCGCTGTCGAACTCGAAGGTCCCGCACATCACGGTCGTCCTCGGCTCGTCCTACGGCGCCGGCAACTACGGCATGGGCGGCCGCGGCTTCGACACCCGCTTCCTGTTCCTGTGGCCGACGGCCAAGCTCGCGGTCATGGGGCCGCAGCAGATGGCGGGCGTCATGTCCCTGGTGCGGCGGGGGCAGGCCGCGCGCAAGGGCATCGCGATCGACGAGGCGGCCGAGCAGGCGCTCACGGACGCGGTCGCGGACATCACCGAGCGGATGTCGCTCGCCCTGTACGCGACCGGTCGGGGCGTGGACGACGGCGTCATCGACCCGCGCGACACCAGGACGGTCGTGGGGCTGTGCCTGTCCGCCTGCCACAGCGCGCCGGTCGAGGGCGCCACCACCTTCGGAGCGTTCCGGCCGTGATCACCACGCTGCTCGTTGCCAACCGGGGCGAGATCGCCCGCCGGATCATGCGCACCGCCGCGGCCATGGGCATGCGCACCGTCGCGGTCTACAGCGACGGCGACGCGCACGCGCCGTTCGTGCGCGACGCGGACCTGGCCGTGCCCCTGCACGGGCAGACCGCGGCGGAGACCTACCTCGACGTGGCGAAGGTGCTCCACGCGGCGCGTCTGGCGGGAGCGGACGGCGTGCACCCCGGCTACGGCTTCCTGTCGGAGAACGCGGGCTTCGCCCGGGCCGTCGCCGAGGCGGGGCTGACCTGGGTCGGCCCGACGCCCGCCGCGATCGCCGCCATGGGCGACAAGCTCGCCGCCAAGACCCTCATGGAGGAGGCCGGCGTCCGGACGCTTCCGTCCCTGCGGCTCGAGGAGGGCGCGGACCTCGCCGCCGCGGCCACCAGGGTCGGCTTCCCCGCCCTCGTGAAGGCCGCCGCCGGCGGCGGAGGCAAGGGCATGCGGGTCGTCGAGCGGGAGGAGGAGCTCGAAGACGCGATCGCGGGCGCGCGCCGCGAGGCGCAGGCCGCATTCGGCGACGGCACGGTCTTCCTCGAGCGCTACCTCACCGGGGCACGCCACGTCGAGGTGCAGATCCTCGGCGACAAGTACGGCAATCTGGTGCACCTGTTCGAGCGGGAGTGCTCGATCCAGCGCCGGCACCAGAAGGTGATCGAGGAGTCGCCGTCCCCGGCGGTGAGCCCGGCGCTTCGCGAGCGGATGGGGCAGGCCGGACTGCTGGCCGCGAAGGCGATCGGCTACGAGAACGCCGGGACGGTGGAGTTCCTGCTCGCGCCGGACGGCGCGTTCTACTTCCTGGAAGTGAACACGCGACTCCAGGTCGAGCACCCCGTCACCGAGATGGTCACCGGGCTCGACCTGGTGCGGGAGCAGCTGCTGGTGGCGCAGGGCGCGGCGCTGTCGTTCACGCAGAGCGACCTGGCTCTGACCGGGCACGCGGTCGAGGCGCGCCTCTACGCCGAGGACCCCGGCAACGACTTCCTTCCGGTCACCGGCACAGTGCTCGTGTGGGAACCGGCGACCGCGCCGGAAGCGAGGTACGACAGCGGCATCGAGTCCGGCAGCCGCATCGGCGTCGAGTTCGACCCGATGCTGGCCAAGGTCATCGCGCACGCGCCGAGCCGCGCTGAGGCCGCGCTGCGGCTGGCCCTGGCCCTGGAGCGGACCGCGATCCAGGGCACGACGACCAACCGCGACTTCCTCGTCGCCACCCTGCGGCACCCGGCGTTCCTGGCCGGCGACACCAGCACGGACTTCATCACCACGATCGGCCCGCCGCGCTCGCGCGAGGTCGCTCCGGCCGACCTGGAGGCGGCGGCCGTGCAAGCCGCGCTCGCGGCCCAGTCCTGGCGCCGTGCGAGCTCGGCGCTGGGGTGCTTCCCGAGCGGATGGCGCAACAGCGTCCTGCCGCCCGAGACGTTCACGTACCTGCACGCGGACCGCGCTGTGCCGGTCACCTACCGCGCGCTGCGCGACGGCAGCTACGCGGTGACCGTGGCCGAGCGCGCCACGACCGCGCGGGTGCTCGCATGCACCGAGCGCGAGATCGAGGTCGAGTTCGACGGGATCAGGCACCGCTCGATCGTGCGCAACCACGGACCGCGCTGGTGGGTGCAGGGACCGCACGGCGACGTGGAACTCTCGCTCGCGCCCCGCTTCCCCCAACCGGAGGCCGAGGGCGTCGACGGCGGCCTCGTGGCCCCCCTGCCCGGTGCGGTCATCGCCGTCCAGGTGAGCGCCGGGGACGCGGTCGAGCCGGGCCGGCTCCTGGTCATCGTGGAGGCAATGAAGATGGAGCATCGCATCACCGCCCCGCACGCGGGGACGGTCGCCGAGCTGCGTGTCGCGGTCGGCGACCAGGTGGCGGCCGGTGACCTGCTCGTCGTCCTGGAGGAAGCGTGACCGCGCGGCGTGCAGTACGGATCGCGAACTGCAGCGGCTTCTACGGAGACCGGCTGGCCGCCGCACGCGAGATGGTCGAGGGCGGTCCCATCGACGTCCTCACCGGCGACTGGCTCGCCGAGCTCACGATGCTCATCCTCGCCAAGGACCGCTTCAAGAACCCGGACGGCGGCTACGCCAAGACGTTCCTGAAGCAGATGGAGCAGGTCATGGGCACCTGCCTCGACCGCGGCATCAAGGTCGTCGCGAACGCCGGGGGCCTCAACCCGAAGGGCCTGGCCGGCGCGCTCGAGCGGCTCGCCGAGACCCTCGGGCTCGCCCCGGCGATCGGGTACGTGGCCGGCGACGACCTGCTCCCTCGGCTCGACGAGCTCAAGGGCGCCGGGCACGAGCTGCGCAACCTCGACACCGGCGAGGCCATCGGGGACCGGGCCGTGCTCACCGCCAACGCGTACCTCGGCGGCTGGGGAATCGCCGAGGCGCTGAGCCGGGAGGCCGACATCGTGGTCACCGGCCGGACCACCGACGCCGCCGTCGCGATGGGCCCGGCGGCGTGGTGGCACGGCTGGGGGCGCACCGACTACGACGCCCTCGCCGGCGCGCTCGTGGCCGGGCACGTCATCGAGTGCGGCTGCCAGGCGACCGGCGGCAACTACGCGTTCTTCCAGGAGGTTCCCGGCCTGGAGCACCCGGGCTTCCCGATCGCCGAAATCGCCGCGGACGGCTCGTCGGTCATCACCAAGCACGACAGCCACGGCGGCCTGGTCTCGGTCGGCACCGTGACCGCGCAGCTGCTGTACGAGATCGCCGGGCCGCGCTACCTCAACCCGGACGTCACGGCGCGCTTCGACACCATCGCCCTCGCCCCGGTGGCGCCGAACCGGGTACGGATCAGCGGGGTCCGCGGCGAGGCGCCGCCCGCGACCTCGAAGGTGTGCGTCAACCTGGCCGGTGCGGTGAAGGCGTCACTCACGTTTCCGCTGGCCGGCCTCGACGTGCGGGAGAAGGCCGACCTGCTGGTGCGATCCCTGTTCGCCGCGGTTCCCGGCGGCCGCGAGAGCTTCCAGTCGGTCGAGGTCGATCTGGTGCGCTCGGACCACGAGGACCCGCAACGCAACGAGGCGGCGATCGCCAACCTGCGCATCACGCTCAAGGACCCGGACGAGAAGAAGTTCGGCAAGCCGCTGACCTCGGCGATCACCGAACTCGGGCTCGCCTCGTACCCTGGCTTCTTCGGCGGCCCGAGCTCCGTTCAGGCGTATGGCGTGTACTGGCCGGCCGCGGTGCCCTCGGACCTGCTCTCGCACGAGGTCGTGGTGGGCGGCGAGGTGACGCGGGTCGCGCCGACACTGCCCACCGGGGCGGAGCCGGCGGTCGAGGTCGAGCGACCCGCGATGCCGGGGCCGGCCGGTGGGCGGACGCGCCGGACGCCCCTGGGCCGGGTTGCCGGGGCCCGGTCCGGCGACAAGGGCGGGAACGCGAACGTCGGGGTGTGGACCCGCACCGACGAGGCGTTCGCGTGGCTGAGCGGCTACCTGACCGTCGACCGGCTCAAGGCGCTGATGCCGGAGACCCATGGGCTCGAGGTCGAGCGGTTCGACCTGCCCCGCATCCGGTCCCTGAACTTCGTCATCCACGGGCTGCTGGGGGAGGGGGTCGCGTCGAGCGGCCGGATGGACCCGCAGGCCAAGAGCCTGGGCGAGTACCTGCGGGCCAAGCACGTCGAAGTGCCCGTCGAGCTGCTCGAGGGCAAGCCGTGACCGCGGTCCGCTACGAGGTGCGCCACGGTGTCGCCACCCTGACCCTGGCCGAACCCGAGCACAAGAACGCACTCAACGCACGCATCATCAACGGTCTCGGCGACGGGCTGTCGGCGGCGGCCGCGGACGAGGCGGTACGGGTCATCGTCCTCACCCACGAGGGCACCACGTTCTGCGCGGGCGCCGACCTCAAGGGGGGCGGGCCGGCGGAGACACCGAGGTACTCCTTCCCGGACGTGCTGGCCGGCATCCAGGACTCGCCCAAGCCGGTCGTCGCCGTGCTGCGGGGGCATTGCATGGGCGGCGGCGTCGGGCTCGCGGCCGCGGCCGACCTGTCGGTGGCATCCACCGACGTGACGTTCGGCTTCACCGAGGTGCGCATCGGTGTCGCGCCCGCGATGATCTCGGTCGTCTGCCTGCCCAAGCTCTCCAGGGCCGACGCGGCGGAGCTCTTCCTGACCGGGCGCAGGATTGCCGCCGCCCGGGCCGCCGAGGTCGGCCTCATCAACCGGGCGGTCGCGCCACCCGACCTGGACAACGAGGTTCGTGCCCTCCTCGACGAGATCGTCGCGGGAGGCCCGCAGGCGCTGGCCGCCACCAAGATGCTCCTGTCGAGCGTGCCGGCCCTGAGCCGATCGGAGGCGTTCGCGGTCACGCAGACGCTCTCCACGGAACTCTTCCGCGGTTCGGAGGCCGCCGAAGGGATCGCGGCGTTCCGTGAGCGCCGGCCTCCGGCGTGGATGCCGTCCTAGCGGGCTCTCCCGTCGAGTTGGCGCTACGCTAATATCAGGGCATGGCTGAAGCGGCGGCGAACGACAACGACGAGGCGCAGGGTCGCCGGCGGAGTCGGCAGGAAACCGAGGCTGTGCTCATGCGTGCCGCCCTGGAGCTGCTCGCGCGAGAGGGTGTGCTGGCGGGCCTGAACCTCAAGGACGTGGCGGACGAGGCCGGGGTGAACCGCGGCCTGATCCACCACTACTTCGGCAGTCGCCAGACGCTGCTCCGCAACGCCCTCGACATGGAGATGCACAACCTCGCCGAGCGCGTCGGCATGGAGGCCTACGTCAACCCGGCACGACGTGGCGCACGGAGCTTCCGGGCCCAGGCCGACGAGATGCAGCTCGCCCGCGTCGTCATGCTCCTGGCGCTCGACGGGGACGACGAGCTCGCGCCCATTCCGTTCTACGAGAGCTCGCTGGAGTTCCTGAAGGACGAGCAAAGCCGAGGCATCTGGGACGAGGATCTCGACCCGCGGGCTCTGCTGGCGCTGTGGTATTCCTTCCTCAGCGGTTACCTCGTGCTGCGTCCGGCGCTGGCCCGGCAGCTCGGGTTGGCGGTCAAGACCCTGGACGCCCGGGTGATGAGCACGATCGGCCGCATGTGGGGACCGCTGTGGCACGAGGGCGACGGCACCGCGGCGCACTGAGGACCTGACCTCGTCACCACGCGTTGACGGGTCCGCGCTGCGGGCCTCGTCTACGCGGGCTTCCGCGTGCGCCGGTGTCGCGCACCGAATTCGACTCGCTCGCAGTCACCGCGGCCGCGGACGGCATCGCGGTGGCTGACGCGCGCCCACCGGGGCGCCGCGACCGCTTCCCCGCGACTTAGCATAATGCTAATCTCTGGGGCATGCGCGGACTGGTGTATCACGGCCCCCGGGACGTTCGTCATGACGTCGTGCCGGATCCGATCCTCTCCAACCCGGCCGGCGCGATCGTGAGGGTCAGCAAGGCGAGCATCTGCGGCAGCGACCTGCACATCTTCCACGGCGAGAATGCGCGCGGCACGGGCTTCACCATCGGGCACGAGGCCATCGGGCAGATCGTCGAGGCCGGTGCGGAGGTCCACCGCTTCAAGGCGGGAGACCGGGTGCTGGTCTCGGCGGGGGTGCGCTGCGGCCGCTGCGAGGGATGCGCCTCCGGACCCCACTGCACCGTCCAGGGGGACGACTTCTGCTACGGCCTGGGCCCCGACCTGCCGGGCAGCCAGGCCGAACTGCTCGAGGTGCCGTACGCCGACGCCAACCTGCTGCGACTGCCCGCGGATGTCAGCGAGGAGAACGCCCTGCTGCTGGCTGACTGCGCCAACACCGCCTGGTACGGCGCGAAGAAGGCGAAGATCGCCCCCGGCTCCGAGGTCGCGGTGATCGGCCTCGGCCCGATCGGCCTCGTCGCCGTCATGTCGGCGTTCATCCAAGGAGCCTCCCGCGTGTTCGCCGTCGATCCCGTGGCCGATCGTCGTCGCAGGGCCGAAGAGCTCGGGGCATCGGGGCTCCCGCCGGAGGGGGCAAAAGCGCTCATCGTGGAAGCCACGCGTGGCGGTGTGGGTCACGTCGTCGACGCGGTCGGCACCGACGAGAGCATCGGCTTGGCCCTTCGGGTCGTGCGGAACCGGGGAGCGGTCTCGGTGATCGGCCTGTCGCCCTCCAGGCGCATGGCCTTCCCGATGATGCGCGCCCAGATGCTCTCCCTCGATTTCCATATCGGGCTCGCCACCGGCGAGGACACTCCTGGACTGCTGAACCTGATGCGCGCGGGACGCTTCAACCCCTCCGTCGTCTTCAGCCACAGGCTCCCGCTGTCCGCCGGCGTGAGCGCCTACGACCTGCTCGATCGGCGTGCCGACGGCGTCTGCAAGGTGCTGCTGGATGCGACCGCCTGAAGCGCCGCTCCGGCCCGCGCCGCCGGGTGCGCCGCACCCGGCGACCGGCTCAATCGAAAGGAACGCGCACGTGACATCGCTCGGCGAGCGTGCGGCCGCAGACCCGCTGTTCGACGTGACCGGGAAGGTCGTCGTCGTGACCGGCGGCAGCCGCGGCCTGGGACGGGCAATGGTGCGGGCCTTCGCCGCGAGGGGAGCCATCCCGGTCATCGCCAGCCGGAAGCTGGACGCCTGCCGGGAGCTCGCGGACGAGGTACGCGCCGCATGGGGCACGGACGCCTATCCGGTTGCGGTGAACGTCAACCGGTGGCCGGACTGTGACCGCCTCGCGGACGAGGTCTACGCCCGGTACGGCCGGGTGGACGTGCTCATCAACAACGCCGGCAGCTCCCCGACCTTCCCGAGCGTCGACGCCATCACCGAAGAGCTCTACGACAAGGTGTTCGCCCTCAACCTCAAGGGCCCGTTCCGGCTCATGGCCAACATCGGGACCCGGATGGCCGCGGCCGGAGGCGGGTCGATCATCAATATCGGATCGGTGTCGAGCATGCGACCGCAGCCGATGCTCGTCACGTACGCGGCCGCCAAAGCCGGGCTCAACGCGTTGACCGAAGGCATGGCTCGCGCGCTCGCGCCGAAGGTGCGGGTGAACTGCATCGTCGCGGGGCCCTTCGCGACGGACGTGTTCAAGGCCTGGGATCCCGATGTCTTCCAGCAGGTCATGGCCGAGCCGCTGGCGCTGGGACGGGCCGGGCAACCGGAGGAAGTCGTCGGAGCGGCGCTGTACCTGGCTTCTTCGGCATCGACGTTCACGACCGGCGCGCTGCTGCGGGTCGACGGCGGAACCCCCTGAGAGCGGAGAAGATCACGATGGAGTTTCTGACGCCGCCGGCCGACCACCCGGCGCGCGAACAGGTGCGGGCGTGGCTGCGGGAGCACCCGCATCCCACGCCGAGGCAGCTCGCCGAGTCCGGTTACGTGGCGCCGCACTGGCCCGCGCCGTACGGCCTCGCCGCGGACCCGATGAGCCAGCTGGCCATCGACGCCGAACTGCGCGCGGCAGAGGTGGCCATGCCGGAGAACCCGATCGCGATCGGCTGGGCGGGACCGACGCTGCTCGCCGGCGGCACCGAGGCCCAACAGGAGCGCTACCTGCGCCCGCTGCTGGCCGCGGAGGAGATCTGGTGCCAGCTGTTCAGCGAGCCCGGCCACGGCAGCGATCTCGCGAACCTGTCCACCCGGGCGGTCCGGGAGGGCGCGCACTACGTGGTCAACGGGCAGAAGCTGTGGACGTCGGACGCGCACGTCGCGCACTTCGGCATCCTCATCGTCCGCACGGATCCCGATGCGCCCAGGCACAAGGGCATCTCGTACCTGATCTGCCCGATGGACACGCCCGGTATCACGATCCGCCCGGTGTACGACATGACCGGAACCTTCTACCTCAACGAGGTCTTCTTCGACGACGTGCGGATCCCCGTCGAGAACCTCGTCGGGGAGGAGAACAACGGATGGCGTCTGGCCAAGGTCACGCTCGGCAACGAGCGCGTGTCCCTGTCCGGCGAGGGCGCGCTGTGGGGGCACGGACCCTCGGCGGCCGACCTCCTCGCCAAGGTGCGAGCGGCGAAGCTGGACCTCGACCCGGTACTGCGGCAGGAGCTCGCCAAGGTCTGGATCGAAGGCGAGGTGCTGCGCCTGATCCGGCTGCGCACGGTCACGGCGGCCGTCCACGGACGCCCACCCGGTCCGGAGGCGAGCATCCGCAAGGCACTCTCGGACGAACACGGCCAGCACATCATGAACTTCGTGCGCGACCTCGCCGGCAGCCATGGCCTGCTGACCGGGCACGACCCGTTCGGTTCGCACGATGCGAAGACGTGGGACCACGGCTTCTGCTTCGCGCCCGCCCTGACCATCGGGGGCGGCACCGCTCAGGTCCAGCGCAACATCATCGCCGAGCACGTGCTCGGGATGCCACGCGAGCTCGACGTCGAGAAGGGCATGTCGTGGTCCGAGGCCAGGAACGCGGTGCTGGGGGCGCAGCGGTGAGCATCACGTTCAACGGGCGCGTCGCCGTCGTCACCGGCGCGGGAGGAGGACTCGGCCGCACCTACGCGCTGGAGCTCGCGCGGCGCGGAGCCGCGGTCGTCGTCAACGACCTCGGCGGGTCGCTCGACGGGGCGGGATCGAGTGCTTCCGCGGCCGACCAGGTCGTCGAGGAGATCCGGGCCGCCGGCGGCCGGGCCGTCGCGGAGCACAGCTCGGTCGCGACCGCGCAAGGAGGCGCGGCGATCGTCGACGCGGCCCTGCACGAGTTCGGCAGGCTCGACATCGTGATCAACAACGCCGGCATCCTGCGGGACCGCAGCGCCGCCAAGATGGCCACCCAGGACGTCGACGGGGTGCTCGACGTCCACCTTCGTGGCGCCTTCAACGTGTCGCTGCCCGCCTTCCGCGTGATGAAGGAGCAGCGGTACGGGCGGCTGCTCTTCACGACGTCCGTGGCCGGCCTGCTCGGCAACTTCGGCCAGGCGAACTACAGCGCGGCCAAGATGGGACTGGTCGGCCTGGCCAGCACCCTGTCCATCGAAGGCGAACGTGCGGGCATCCTGGCGAACTGCATCGCGCCCGTCGCCCTGACGAGGATGACCGAGGCTCTGATGCCGGCGGTGTCGCGCGACACCCTTCGCGCCGAGTACGTCACCCCGTTGGCGGTGTACCTGGTCAGCGAGGAGTGCCAGGTGACCCGGGAGATCTTCTCCGTCGGTGGTGGCCGCTACGCCCGCTTCTTCGTCGGGGTGACACCGGGCGTCTACGTCGGTGCGGCAACCCCGACCGTCGAGGATCTCGCCGCGCGGCTCCCCGAGATCCGTGACCTCAACGACCATCTCGTCCTGCGCAGCGCGGACGAGGAAGTCACCTTGCTCGCCAAGTTTCTGCCCGCCAACCCCGCCGAAGGAGCACACGCCAATGCGTGAAGTCGTCATCGTCGAGGCCGCCCGCTCCGCCATCGGCAAGCGCAACGGCAGCCTTTCCCACCTGCACCCGGTCGACCTGCTCGCGAACGTCCAGCGCGGCCTGTTCGAGCGCTCTGGCATCGACCCGGCCGTTGTCGGGCAGGTGGTGGGCGGCTGCGTCAGCCAGGTCGGGCGTCAGGCCGCGAACGTCACCCGCAACGCCTGGTTGGCCGCCGGGCTCCCGCTCGAGGTGGCCGCCACCACCGTCGATGCTCAATGCGGCTCGTCGCAGCACGCCACCAGCCTCGCCCACGCGCTCGTGGCTTCCGGGACCGTCGATGTGGCGGTCGCCTCCGGCGTCGAGGCCATGAGCCAGGTCCCGATGGGCTCCTCCTACGTGCCCGGCCTCGGAACACCGATGGAGTCGGCGTTGTACGGCTATCAGTGGACATCGCAGTTCCAGGGGGCGGAGCTGATCGCGCAGCGCTGGGCTCTCACCCGCGAGGACCTTGACGCCTTCGCTGTTCAGTCGCAGCAGCGGGCCGCGGCCGCCTGGCAGGACGGGCGCTTCGACTCGCAGATCATCGAGGTGTCGGGCGTCGCCCGGGACGAGGGGATGCGCGAGACGTCGATGGAAGGCCTGGCCGGCCTGCGTACCGTCATGGGAACGGACGACCCGATCGTGGGTCCGGCCGGGGGCCTGCACACCGCCGGGACGGCCTCGCAGATCTCCGACGGGGCCGCCGCCGTGCTGCTGATGTCGGCGCAGCGGGCGCAGGAGCTGGGTGTGCGGCCGCTGGCGCGCATCGTCGACACCTGCCTCGTGGGCTCCGACCCGGTGGCGATGCTCACTGGCCCGATCCCGGCGACGCAGCACCTGCTCAAGCGCAACGACCTGGCGATGTCCGACATCGGCGTCGTGGAGGTCAACGAGGCGTTCGCCTCCGTCGTCCTCGCCTGGCAGCGCGAGCTCGATGCCGACCCGGACACCGTCAACCCCAACGGCGGTGCGATCGCCCTGGGCCACCCGCTCGGGGCCACCGGCTGCTTCCTGCTCACCAAGACCGTTCACGAGCTGCGGCGCAGTGGCTCCCGCTATGGGCTCGTCACGATGTGCTGCGGTGGCGGCATGGGCACCGGCACGCTGCTGGAGCGGTGCTGATGGCCTCGCTCGCCACCGACGCGCTCGGGTTCGTGTTCACACCGGAGCAGGAGACGCTGCGCGGCATCGTCCGTACCTTCCTCAGCGACAAGTGCTCGGAGGCGGACGTGCGCCGTCTCATGGCCTCCGACGAGGGATTCGACCGCGCGACCTGGTCGCAGCTGGCCCAGCAGCTCGGGCTGACGGGTCTGGCCGTCCCGGAGGAGTACGGCGGCAGCGGTTTCGGCTTCGTCGAGACCGCCATCGTTCTCGAGGAGCTCGGCCGGGCGCTGGCACCCGTGCCCTACTTCGCCTCCGCCGTCCTGGCCACGCAGACATTGCTGCACAGCGGCGACGAGCAGGCCATGAAGCAGTGGCTGCCCCGCCTCGCCTCGGGTGAGATCATCGGGACGCTGGCGTTCAGCGACGCGAACGGCACCTGGAACCTCGAGGCGCCCACCACGACCGCCACGGCGCGCGCCGGGAAGTGGGTGCTCGACGGCGTGACGAGCTTCGTGATCGACGGGCTCGCCGCCGACCTGATTCTGGCGGTCGCACGTACCTCCGCGGGTCCCTCGCTGTTCGCCGTGGCGGCATCCGCGGCCGGCGTGCACCGTGAGGCGCTCGCCGCGCTGGACGGGACCAGGAAGCTTGCCCGGATCACGCTGGACGGCGTCGTCGCCGAACTCGTCGGCGATGAGGGCGCCGCCGGCTCCACCCTGCGGCTGGTGCTGGACCTGGCGCTGGTCGGGCTCGCGGCCGACGCCGTCGGCGGGGCGCAGTTCCTGCTCGAACGGACCGTGCGGTACACGGGGGAGCGTTATCAGTTCGGGCGGCCGATCGGAGCGTTCCAGGCGGTCAAGCACCGCTGCGCGGAGATGCTGCTGGCGGTCGAGTCGGCCAAGACGGCCGCCTACTACGGTGCGTTCGTCGCGGCCGACCTCGACGAGGAGCTGCCGGTGATCGCCGCTCTGACGAAGGCCTACTGCAGTGACGCGTACTTCAAAGTCGCCGGCGACGCGATCCAGCTGCACGGCGCGATCGGCTTCACGTGGGAGCACCCGGCGCATCTGTACTACAAGCGTGCGAAGAGCGCGCAGTTGCTCTTCGGGCCACCGTCGCTGTGGCGCGAGCGGCTGCTGCAACGACTGGGTGTCTGAGCGATGCCTGACCTGACAGGTACCGCTTCCGTCGTCACGGGCGGGGCGTCCGGGCTCGGCGAGGCCACCGCACGCCGGCTGGCCGGGCTGGGCGCGACAGTGGTGATCGTGGACCTGCAACGGGACCGTGGCCGGAAGGTGGCCGGCGAGATTGCCGGGCATTACGCGCACGCCGATGTGACCGACGAGGATGCGGTGATCGCGGCGGTCGAGCTGGCATCCGGGCTGGCGCCCCTGCGGACGTTGGTGTGCGCGGCCGGCATCGGCGCGAGCCGGCGCGCCATCGGGCGGGACGGGAAGTACGACTCCGCGCTGTCCCTGGCGGAGTTCAAGCGGATCGTCGACGTCAACCTGGTCGGCACGTTCAACTGCGCGCGGCTGGCCGCGACCGCCATGTCGCGGCTCGCGCCGGTCGACGCTGACGGGCAGCGCGGTGCGATCGTCACGATCGCCTCCATCGCCGCCATGGACGGGCAGACCGGGCAGACCGCGTACGGCTCGTCGAAGGCGGGCATCTGCGGCCTGACGCTGCCCCTCGCGCGCGACCTGGCCGCCATCGGCGTGCGCGTCAACTGTGTGGCGCCCGGTCTCTTCGACACGCCCATCTACGAGGGGCACCCGGACCCGGAGGCGTTCAAGGCGGCGCTGACGCGGGACACGCTGTTTCCACGCCGGCTCGGGCGCAGCCCGGAGCTCGCGCGGTTGGTCGTGGAGATGCTCGTGAACGACTACGTCAACGGCGAGGTCATCCGCATCGACGCCGGAACCCGGTTGCGCGCGAAGTAGGTCTGTGACAACGGTGTTGCGAGCATGTTAGCGTATTGCTAAATCCGGCTCGGGCGAGAGGAACGCCGTGAAGCGATTCGGCGGGGTAGGGCTGACACCGGTCGTGGTGCTCTTCTCCTTGAAGATCCTGGACGAGATGAACGGCACGGCCTTCTCCGTGCTCACGCCGGAGATCAAGCGCGAATTCGGCCTGTCGATCTCGGGCGTCACGTCGTTGTTCGGCGCCGGCGCGGCGGTCGGATTCTTCGGCGGCCTGTGGATCGGATGGCTGGCGGACCGCCGGTCACGGCTGGCGATAGCCCTGACCGGCGCCGCGCTCTGCGCGGGATTCACCTTGCTCACCGGCCTCGCGGGCGGCATCACCCTGCTTGCCGTCGCGCGCCTCGGGGCGGGACTGGGCAAGACGGTCAACGACCCCACGCACCGGTCCCTGCTGTCGGACTACTACGCGCCGGACGATCGCGGGAAGGTGCTGGGTCTGTACCTCAGCGCCGCGACGGTCGCCGGAATCCTCGTGCCGCTGCTCGCGGGCGGCCTGGGCTACGTGTTCGGCTGGCGGAGCGTCTTCGTCATCATGTCGGTCCCGCTCGTCGTCTGCGTCGCGCTCGCCGCCCGCCTGCTGCGCGAGCCGATCCGGGGAAGGTTCGAGCGGATCGCCGCCGGCGGCAGTGGCGAGGTGCTCGACGTCGAGGAGCGCCCGGTCTCGTTGCGCGAGGCGTGGCGCGTCATGCGCCGCATCCCCACCCTGCGGACGCTCCTGCACTGCGTGCCCTTTGTCACGGTGTCGTTCGCCGGGCTGCTGACACTGCTGTCGATTCAGTACAGCGAGCGCTACGGCTTCAACGAGGCGCAGCTGGGCTTCCTCATCTCCGGTGCGAGCGTCGCCAACGTGTTCGGGCTGGTGCTGATCGGCAAGTGGGTGGGGCAGGACCCCCGGCGCGTGTACAGCTCGTTCCGGCTTGCGATTCCGCCCCTGGCGGTGGGCTACCTCGTGATGGGCTTCGCGCCGAACGTGAGCGTCAACCTGATCGGCGTGCTCATCATCATGGTCTTCGCCGCGCCGCTGCTCATCGGGCCGGCCCTCGTGGTCGCCCTGGTGACTCCACCGGCGCTGCGCGCGAGCGGGTTCGCCATCGCGACGTTCTACGAGCTGCCGGCCTTCTTCATCATCGTCGGCATCGGAGCCCTCGCCGACACCGCCGGGTTCGCCGTCGCGTTCGCTTCGATGATCGTACCGCTCGCGATCGGTGCGGTGATCTTCCACCGGGGGGCCAGGACGGTGCTGGCCGACATGGCCGCGATGCAGAAGACGACGCTGGAGCACTCCGAGCAGCGCCTGGTCGAACAGGAGCCCGCCTCCTAGGCTTCACCGCCCGGGTTGGCCGGGCCACGGGCATGCGTACCCGCGTGATCCGGGTGACTGGTCACGTACCGACCCGTCGGGCAGCCGCACCCGCGCCGTCGTGCCCGGCGGCACGGTGACGTCCAGCAGGAACCGACCGTCCCGGATCTCCCACGCGCTCACGATGCGCCCGTATGGACTGTCGTGCTCGGCCCGGGCCCATGTCAGCCCGCCGCCGGGGCGCGGACTGACCTCGAAGCGCCGGTAGCCGGGGGAGTCGGGCAGGCGGCGGACCCCGGCGACGTACTCGTGCAGAAAGGAGATGACCGCGCCCTTGCTGTAGTGGTTGAGCGACATGGGCTCGCCCACCTGGCCGGGGTCGCCGTCCCGCACGGGTGCCCAGTTCTCCCAGATTGTCGTCGCCCCCTGCGCCAGCATGTACAACCAGGACGGCTCCTCGTCCTGCAGCAGCAGGTCGTAGGCGACGTCGACGTGGCCCGAGTCCGCCAGCGCCGGCAGCAGCAGCGGTGTGGCCAGGAACCCGGTGCCGACGTGGTTGCCCGCCTCGCGCACCAGCGCCGCCAACCGGCCGGCCGTCTGGTCGCGCAGCGCCTCCGGGACGAGGCCGAAGGCGAGGGCACGCGCATGATTGGCCTGCGTGTCGGGAAGCAGGCGGCCGCCGTCGCCGATGAACTCGCGGCGCCAGGCGTCACGCGCGCCGCCGGCGAGCTGACGGTAGCGATCGGCCTCGGCGGCGTGCCCGAGGCGTTCGGCGATCTGCGACAGCAGCGCCGCGGAGCGGTACAGATACGCCGTGGCTGTGTCCGAGGCGTCGTTGCGCTTCGTGAAGACGGCGACCCGGTCCTCGCCGGGCTCGGTCCACTCGCCGAACTGGAATCCCGTGTCCCACAGGTACCGTTCGTGCGGCTCGGCCGGTCCGGTGCGGCGCGGGTGCCGTCCGTCGCGTGCCTGCGCGGCCGCCCAGTCGACCCAGGCGACCATCGAGGGGAAGGCCTCGTCGAGGAGGCGTACGTCCTCGTAGATGCGCCACATGTACCAGGGCACGATGACGGAGGCGTCGCCCCAGCCGGCCGATCCGGTGAGGTACGCCTGCGTCGGGTCGTGCGCGCCGCCGGACCCGTGACCGTTCGGCACCACGTTGGGCACGCGGCCGTCGGGCCACTGGTCCGCCCACAGGTCCCGCAGCCACTTCGCGGTGAACCCGCCGACGTCGAAGAGGAAGGCCGCGGTCGGCATGTACAGCTGCCAGTCACCGGTCCACCCGGACCGCTCGCGCTGCGGGCAGTCGGTCGGGATGTCGCACATGTTGCCGCGCAGGCTCCAGACCGCGGCCTCGTGCAGGCGGTTGAGGCAATCGTCGCCGCACGAGAACCAGCCGGTGCGTCGCAGGTCCGAGTGCACGACGATCCCGTCGACGTCGGCTGCCGCCAGGTCGTCCGCGAGTCCGTCCACCCGGACGTAGCGGAACCCGTGGGTCGTCAGCCGCGGCTCGAACACGTCGCCGGCGCGGCCGGCTGAGACAACCTCGTCCACCTGGCCCAGGGCGTGGAACACCGGGCCCCGGCCGGAAATGACGGGCCTGAGGTGCTCGAGGTCGACGTCGCCCGACGGGCCGAGGCGCTCACCGTGGGTCAGCGTGATGCGCGTGCCCGCTTCGCCGAGCCGCCGTAGCCGTACCCATCCGTTGATGTTCTGCCCGAGATCGACGATGTGGCGGGCCGGCCCGATCCGGGTCACGGCGGTGGGCGTGAGCGCCTCGACGCGCCGGACGCCGGGGGCGGCGGAGCTGCGTAGCCGGCCGTAGTCGTGCCTCACCGGTCGAACCGGTCGCCAGCCCGGCCCGGCAGGCTCGGAGCCGTCACCGTTGTCGTCGCGAAGGTCGACGAACTGGCCCTGGATGAGGTCGGCCGTGATGCTCGTCGGCCGGGACAGCCACGCTTCGCCGGTCCGCGCGAGCACCTGGCCGTCGACGTGGATCTCCGCCAGGAAGGCGAGCTGCTGGCCGAAGCAGTCGAAGTCCCTGGCGTAGCCGAGCTGGCCTCGAAACCAGCCGTCCGCGAGACGGGCGGTGACATGGTTGCGGCCGGCCCTGAGGTAGTCGGTGACGTCGAAGGTCTGCACCTGCAGGTTCGTGCGGTAGGCGGTGAACCCCGGGGTGAGCTCCTGGTCGTCGACGCGCCGCCCGTTGATGAACAGCTCGTAGAGCCCGTGCGCGGTCGCGTACACGCGCGCGGCCCGGTGCGCCGGCGGGACGAGGAAACCGGTGCCGACGACGTGCACCCGTCGCGCACCGGGTGGGGCGAGCTCGTCCTCGGCGGGCGCGATCCAGGAGGCGGTCCAGTCGGCCGGCCCGAGCATCCCGGTCTCCCACCAGGCGCTCGCCGACCATGGACTCTCGCCGAGGTCGGTCCAGACCCGCACCCGCCAGTCGACCCGGGTGTGGGCCGGGACCGGCGGGCCGTCGTAGGGGACGAGCAGGTGGGAGGGTGAGCACCGCCGGCCCGAGGTCCAGCTGCCGACCTCGAGCTCGTACGCATGCTGGGCAGCGGCGCCCTCCGGCAGCCGCCACGAGAGACGAGGCTGTGACTCGCTGGTTCCCAGCGCGGTGGTCAGGTGCTCGAAGCGCAGATGCGATGGAATGAGGACCATTCGAGAACATTAGCGTTACGCTAATAGCATTCACCAGTCCTGGCGAGTGGCAGGCTGCCCGTAGACCGAATCTCCGGGATTTAGCGATCTGCTAAACTCCACCCATGGCGTGCGGGGTCGCGTTCGTGCGCGGACTGCAGGCGTCCGGCGACGTCCTGGCCACGGGGAAGCACTTCCTTGCCTGCATGGCTCCCGAGGGGGCGCTGAACATGGCCGAGGGTGCACGCCGGCCCGCGCGAGCTCTACCTGGACCGGCGTCGCGCCTTCTCCTCGGTCGGTCGCGCCGGCGGCGCAGCAGAGTAGACGCCGGTGCGACCGGGTCGGTGGCCCCGTGCGGCACCGACCCGGTCGCCATTCAGCGTCTACGGCAGGTTGCTGACGAGCGAGTGCCGGCCGGGCTGCAGTTCGACCTGCGCTCCGTCGGGCAGCCGCACCTCGGCGGTGGTCCCGGGCGCGACGGTCACGCTGAGGTGCAGCCGGCCGTCCTGCTGCTGCCAGGCCGACTCGATCGGGCCGTAGGGGGTGTCGAGCCGGGCTCGGGCCCAGGTGAGGCCGCCGCCCGGGTGAGGCTGTACCAGAAATCGCCGGTAGGCCGGGAAATCCGGAAGCAGGCGAATGCCTGCCACATGCGTGTGCAGGAAGGAGATCACGGCGCCCTTGCTGTAGTGGTTGAGCGAGTCCCGTGGGACGCCGTGCTCGTCGAGCCCGTCCCATCGCTCCCAGACCGTCGTCGCTCCCCGCTCGAGCATGGTCAGCCAGGACGGTTCCGTCCGCTGCAGCAACAGCTCGTACGCGACGTCGAGGTGTCCGGTGTCCGCAAGCACCGGAAGCAACATCGGCGTCGTCAGGAACCCCGTTCCCACGTGCGTGCCGGCGGCGCGGACGGCGGCGACGAGATGTGCGGCCACCTCCGCGCGCAACGCGCTCGGCACCAGGTCGAAGGCCAGCGCCCGCGCGTAGTTCGCCTGCGTGCCCGGCGCGATCGTCCCGTCAGGGGCCAGGTACTCGATCTGCCACGCGTGCCGGATCCGCGCTGCGAGATCGGCAAACCGCTGCGCGTCGGCGTCGCGGCCGAGCACGGCCGCGGCCGCCGCAACCTGCTGGGCGGACCGGAAGAAGTATGCGGTGGCGACGATCCCCATGTCGGTTTCCATGCGCATCAGCGACTGGATCACGTCGTCCGGGTCGTCCGGTTCGAGCCACTCGCCGAACTGGAACCGGCTGTCGAGCAGGAAGGCCTCGTGTGGCTGCGGGTCCCCGGTCCGGCTGGCGTGCCGTTCCTCGCCGGCGATGCGCTCCTGGAGCCGCACCCAGCGAAGCATCGTGGGGTAGAGCCGTTCGAGCAGCCGGCGGTCTTCGTAGTGGAGCCAGTGCTGCCATGGCACGTGCGCGGCCGCATCCGCCCAACCCGCCGCGGTCGCGAAGAACGCCGCTTCGAACGGGTACTCGTCGCGCAGTGACTCGTGCCGGTCCGGGACGATCGTGGGGACGCCCCCGGACGGGTGCTGCTGTGCGGCGAGGTCATGCAGCCACTTGGCGTTGAAGCCGGCGACGTCGTAGAGGAAGGCGGCGGTCGGCAGGAACAGCTGCCAGTCGCCGGTCCAGCCGGCTCGTTCCCGCGTCGGGCAGTCCGTGGGCACGTCGCAGGCGTTGCCCCGGAAGCTCCAGTCGCTGATCTCGTGCAGCTGGTTCAGCTCGTCGTTGCTGCAGGCGAAGTGCCCGGTCCGTTCCAGGTCGCTGTGCACGACCTTGGCCGTCACGTCCGCGGCGGCCAGGTCGCGCGGGTGGCCGGTGATCGAGACGTACCGGAATCCCTTGGTGGTGTGCCGCGGCTCGTACGGCTCGTTGCTCCCCGCGGAGATGACCGAGTCGGTCTGCGCCACGCCGTCCAGGTGCGCGAAGTGCAGATGCTCGATCGTGACGTCGCCGCCGGCATCCAGCGCCTCCCCGTACACCAGTGAGACCTTGCTGCCGGCGGGTCCCGCGTCGCGCAGCCGCAGCCAGCCGTTGATGTTCTGCCCGACGTCGACGACCTGGGTGCCGTTCGGCAGCTTGTGCACCGCGGCGGCGGGCAGTTCCTGGACCTGCCGGACGGGTGGTGCGACCGGGCCGACGAGCGTGTCGTGGTCGCGGTCCGCGCGGAGCACCGGCTGCCAGTCCGACGGCGTGATGCGCTGGTCCTGGTGCTGCCCGCGGGTCAGCTCGACCGCGGTGACCGAGCTCGGGGCGCACTGCCAGGCCGGGCCGGTGCCGAAGACCGTCGTCGTGCCGTCCTCGAGCTCGATGTGCAGCTGCCCCAGGAAGGCGGTCCGGGCGCCGTAGCCGTCGGCGATGCTCATGTGCGGACTCACCGACCGGTACCAGCCGTCGCTGAGCAGTGCCGACACCTCGTTGCGGCCCACGCGCAGCATCGGCGTCACGTCGTAGGACTGGACCTGCGTGCGGTGCGCGTAGGCGGTGGAGCCCGGAGTCAGCTCCAGGTCGCCCACGCGGGTGCCGTTGACGAACGCCTCGTACAGGCCGTGCGCCGTGGCGAGCAGTGTCGCGCGCCGCACGGCGACGTCGAGGTCGAACGCACCCTTCAGCCAGTAGGCGGGCCGCTGACCGCCGGGCGGCAGGGGCATCGTCTCATGTGGACCGATCCAGGCGGAGACCCACTCGGTGAGCGTGAGCAGCCCGGTGCAGAAGCGTTCCGGCTCGGACCAGTCGCTCTGGCCCAGGTCTGTCCAGACGCGCACCCGCCAGCTCAGGTCCTGCAGGCTCCGCAGGCGAAGGCCCGCGGCCTCCACCAGGACGCTGCTCGTGGACTCGACGCGACCGGAATCCCATTCGCCCACCTGGAGTTGGTAGGCCACCTGGTGGATCGTGCCGGCCGGCAACCACCAGGAGAACCGTGGCGAGGGGAGCGTCAGGCCACGCGGGCTGCGCAGCCCCTCCACCCGAAGCCGGGATGGCCGTCCCACAACCAGTTCCGACACGTAGCCCCCTCGAGTCTTGAATTTAGCAAAACGATAACACGGGTCGGAGAGGGTTCCGCCGGGCATTCGCGGGCGCGACGAGCGCGCCGGAAGCGCTCGGGGCGTGGCGCCGTGAACGGGATGCGCGCGGGATGATGCGTACGGTCGTACACTGAGTGTACGATCGTACGCATGACGTTCGTTGATCCCGCTGACGGTGACGTGCGGTCCATGCGGGAACGCATGCTGGCCGGTGACCTGTACCGAGGTGCCGACCCGGAGTTGGAAGCCGAGATGCGCCTGGCGATGGTGCGGACGAAGGCGTTCAACGACAGCGAGCCACAAGACCCGGACGCACGCCGGAAGCTGCTGGAGCAGCTGCTCGGGTCGGTCGGCGTCGATGTGGACATCCGTCCGCCGTTGCACGTCGACTACGGCAGCCACCTGCACGTCGGTGACCGCACCTTCATCAACTTCGGGCTGATGGCCCTGGACGTGGCGCAGATCCGTATCGGCCAGGATGTGCTGATGGGGCCGAATGTGCAGCTGCTGACGCCGACGCATCCGATTGACCCGCAGCTGCGTCGCGCCAAATGGGAAGCAGCGTTGCCGATCACGATCGGGGACAACGTGTGGATCGGCGGGATGGCGGTGATCTGTCCCGGCGTCACCATCGGCGACGACTCGATCGTCGGGGCCGGTGCGGTCGTCACGAAAGATGTCCCGGCCGGCGTTGTCGTTGTGGGCAACCCGGCGCGCGTCGTTCGGTCCGTCCACGACCGATGACCTCCGGTCACGGTTCCCCCGGTAGGGCACGCCGCCGGTACGAGCCGGACCGGCGGCAGCGGCTGGTCGAAGCAACGCTCGATGTCATTGCCGAACGTGGCGTCGCCGGCACGACGCACCGTCAGGTGGCGGCGGCCGCCGATGTGCCACTGGGCTCGGTCACCTATCACTTCACCGGCCTCGACGATCTTCTGACGTCTGCCTTCACCCACCTCGCGGAGACGATGGCGGCAACGTTCGAAGCGCGGATGGCGGCCATCGAGCGCGGCGCCGACGCCCGCGCGAGAGTCGTCGAGGCAATGCTGGCCGACCTGGCCGACAACCAGAGAAGCGCCGTGCTCACCTACGAGCTGTACGCCGCGGCGGCGCGCAATCCGCAGCTGCGCGTGGTGACTCAGGCGTGGATGGAACGCAGCCGCCGGTCGCTGCGGCGGCACTTCGATCCCGACACCGCCGAGGCGCTCGACGCTCTGATAGAAGGACTCGTCCTGCACGCGACCTTGTCCACCGACCCGGTCGACCCGGACAAGATCAAAGGTGCCGTCTACCGGATGATTCCCGGGATCTCCCGCGACGACCGGCAGACCTGACGCTTCCGCGCCGCTCGCGCCCATGCCCGGGCGTGGCCGGACCGTCGGGCGGCGCCGGGAGCACAGGCGGGCCTCGCCGCCGGTCACCCTCGGCGGGCGAATCTGCCGCGCTCGGGTGTGGGTCTCGTCGAAACGGAGAGCGTGCGTGTCGCACCCGTGTGGTGCTCAGGGATCGGAGGGACCACGATCGTGACGCCGGTTGCCGGCCGACGAGGAGGAGGCGATGATGCCGACCCGCATCATCCTCGGTTACGACGGTTCCCCGGCAGCGACCGCGGCGATCGAGGCGGGCGCCCGGCTGTTCCCGCAGGCGTATGCGTGGGTGGCGCACCTGTGGACGCCGCCGTTCGGCAGCACGAGCCTGCGCGAGCGGCTGTGGGCCGGTGCCGAGCACGTCGACGAGTTCGTCGAGGCGGTCGAGCGGGAGGGCCGACGGGAGGCCGACCGGATGGCGGCTGTCGGCGTCACCCTCGCCGCGGCCGCCGGTTGGACTGCCGAACCGCTCGTCGTGTCCAGCTACGGCGGGGAAGGACTCCGGTTCGCCGAACTCGCCGAGCGTGTCGACGCCGATCTCGCCCTGGTCGGATCGCGCGGGCTCGGCGGCACTCGAGCGGTGCTGGGCAGCGTGTCGGACATGGTCGTGCACTACGCGTCCCGGCCCGTCCTCGTCGTCCCGTATCCGCTGGTGACCGACGAATTCGCGGCCCTGGCCGAGGGACCGGTGCTCGTCGGGTACGACGACTCCGCCGGGGCACAGGCTGCGCTGGCGACTGCGGGCCGGCTGTTTCCGACCCGGACGCTGCTGCCGGCGACAGTGCAGGACGGTCAGGTCACCGGCGAGGCAGCACAGTCGCCGCCGGCGGGCAACCGAGTGGCGGCGCGGCTGCGGCTGGCCGGCGGGCAGGGGCCGCACGGACGTTCGGTTGCCGCGGCGCTGGCGGGATGCGCCCGGCAGCGCGCGGCGGCCGTGCTGGTCGTCGGGTCGCGCGGCCGCTCTGCCGTTCGTGAGATTCTGCTCGGCAGCGTGGCGATGGCCGCGTTGCACCACGCTCATCTGCCGGTGCTCGTCGTGCATACTGCCTCGGCAGGGGTCGAGCACGAATCCGCTGGGACGGCGGCGTCGCGGCCGGCCGCAGCACCGTGAGCAAGCGCGGGGCCAGGGTTGCCCGCGTCGGCGTCATCAAGTGGCGGCGGTGGGCAGGGTCAGGCTCACGGTGAGCGCGCCGCCAGGGGCGGCGTGGTGGCGCAGTGTGCCACCCATGGCCTCGGTGAGCGCACGGGCGGTGTCCATCGGGATGCTGCGGACAGAGTCGACACCGATCGTCCCGGGCGTTGCCCGGGTGTGCCGTTCGTCCACGGCCGGTGGGCGCCGGTCGTCGCCGGTGACGTCGATCGCGAGACCATCGGGCAGCACGTGCACGCTCAGCGTGGCCTGCGCCGGCCGCGGGGTGCGGCGCAGGACATCGGAGGCGAGGCTGGTGATCACGCGGGTGAGCAGGTTGGCATCCGCGATGACGTCGGGCATGTCTTCAGGGGTGTCCACCGCGATGTCGCGACCTCCCGGGCCGAGGTCTTCCAGTGCCACTGACAGAACCTCGTCGAGTTCGACCGGGCGCAGGTGGATGTCCAGTGCTCCCGCATTGGCCTGTGCGAGGTGCCGCAGGTCGGTGAGCACGCCCGCGATGTGGTCGAGGCCGGCTCGTCCGGCCGCGGTCCGATCCCGTCGTTGCCGGACGCTGAGCGGGTCGTCCGTGGCGAGGCGGTCGAGCGTGTCGCGTACCAGGGCCAGTGGCTCCTGCAGTTCCCGTTCTGTGGCCAGCAGCATCGTGGTGCGCGCCCGGTCAGCGGCGATCTGCTGGTCGGCGCTGGCGACATGCGCGGCAAGCCGCTGGCGGTCGCGGCAGGCGGCGAGCTGGGCGGCGCACGCCACCAGCACCCGCTGGTCGTTGTCGCCCAGGACGCGGCCTCGCCCGGCGAGGGTGAGCGACTGTCCCGCCGGGACGCTCGTGTCGGCCTCGTCGGGGAGTTCCGGCGGGCGGTCGCCGGCCGAGGCGAGCACCTGCCAGGGCCGCCCCGACGCGCCCGTCGGTTCCCGACCGAGCAGGCTGACCGCGTCCAGTGCGAAGAGCCGGCGGATACGCTCCACCTGGGCGGGCAGGTTCGGCTCACCCAGCGCGGCGCGGGCCAGCGAGCTGAGCGCGGCCGCCTCCGCCGACGCGCGCACGGCGCGGCGGGTCTGCCGGGTGGCGGTGTCGATCGCCCAGCCGAGGATCGTCGCGACCGCGACGAAGAGGACCAGCGCGGCGATGTCGTCCGGCCTGGTGAGCAGCAACGCGTGCTGCGGCGCCATGAACCAGTAGTCGGCCAGCAGCACGGCCGCCAATGCCGTTGCCGTGGCCGCGTACAGGCCGCCGGTCAGCGCCGCGACGATCACGGGTAGCAGGTAGCCCAGCAGGACGCTGGAGTGGGTGAATCGTGTTTGCAGCCCGGCGAGTGTGACGGCGGACAGCAGCAGCACCGCCAGGACCACCGCGGCGAGATACTGCCGGGCACCCCGCCCTCGGCCCGCGCGTGGCAGCCGCAGCCCGGGTGCGCCGGCCGCGTGCTCGTGCGCGACCATGTGGACGTCGATCGGCCCCGACAGGCGGATGACCCGGGCGCCCACGCCTTCACCGGTCAGCGCCGACATCGGCCACGGTGTACGGCTGGCGCCGAGGACGACCTGCGTGGCGTTCTCGGCCTGGGCGAACTGCAGGATCGCCTTCGCCACATCGTCGCCCACGACCTGGTGGTAATGACCGCCGAGCGACTCGACGAGCACACGCTGGGCGGCCAGCGCCGGTTGGCTGCCCAGCGTCAGGCCCCCGCTGGGGATGACGTGGACCGTGAGCAGTTCGGCGCCCTGGATGCGTTCGGCGATGCGGGCGGCCCGGCGGATGAGGGTTTCGCCCTCGCGGCCCCCGCTGAGCGCGACCAGGATTCGCTCGCGGGTCTCCCAGCCGGTGGCGATGCCGTGCTCGGCGCGATACCGCTGCAGGCACTCCTCGACCCGGTCGGCCACCCACAGCAGGGCCAGTTCGCGCAGGGCGGCGAGGTTGCCGGGGCGGAAGTAGTGGGTCAGCGCCGCCTCGATCCGGTCCGGCGGGTAGACGTTGCCGTGCACCATGCGCCGGCGCAGCGCCTCCGGCGTCATGTCGACCAGTTCGACCTGCTCGGCGCGCCGCGCCACCGAGTCCGGCAGGGTCTCGTGCTGGGTGATGCCGGTGATCTGGCGCACGACGTCGTTCAGGGACTCCAGATGCTGGATGTTGAGCGTGGTGACCACGTCGACGCCGTGGTTGAGCAGCTCCTCGACGTCCTGCCACCGCTTGGCGTTGCGGCCGCCGGGAGCGTTCGTGTGCGCCAGCTCGTCGATGAGCGCGACCTGCGGATGCCGGGCGAGCACCGCGTCGAGGTCCATCTCGGTGAGCCGGGCGCCCCGGTACTCGACCTCACGCCGGGGCACCAGCTCCAGACCATCGGCCATCGCCGCGGTGAGCCTGCGGCCGTGTGGCTCGATGAACCCGATCACGACGTCGGTACCCCGCGTTCGGCGGCGTTGCCCCTCCGCCAGCATGGCGTAGGTCTTGCCGACGCCGGGCGCCGCGCCAAGGTAGATACGCAACCGCCCCCGCGTCGTCGTGCCGGTCTTCAGCGCCACGTCGACCTCACCGCCCTACACGGAACCGGTCCCAGCGGCCGGATCACCCACGACGGCGTCGAGCACGCCGATCCTGTGCGGGCAGCGCACCGAGTTGGCGGCGGACGACGGGAAGTTGCGGGTGCATGTGCTCGGCGGCACGCATCAAGCGTACGTCGTTGATTGCGACCTCGTTGGTCGACCAGGACTCGAAGTTCCCCCAGTGTCGATTCGCCGCGCATTGCGCACGGTGTGGACCGCGCCCTCGTCGCGGCGCTGGGCTGAACGCACAGTGGCTTGCCCGCGTCGGGCGAGCGCCGTCGTTAGTATTCCGGCATCGTCGACGGCCAATGTCGGCTGTGACGCGTCTTGACCGTACCGTGCTGCCCAATCGGCGCTTGGTGGCGGGAGCCGGACGATGGCCGGCATCCGTGCGGCCCTCGTCCGGCCTTCGCGTGGATTTTCCGTCAGGCGAAACGGTACGTCGCTGGTGCGGAAGTAGTGGCCCGGTGCGGCGGGAGATCATCCAGCGCCGCCGTCGCGAGCAGGCCGCCGGGCGGCAGGCGACATGGCTCCGTATTTTTCGGGAGTTGGAATGTTTTGCTTTCCATCCTTCATGTCGCGGAACAAAAGCAATCCGCCATTGACACTAGGCGCATCGATGTCAATATTGGTGACGGGTTCGATCGGTCTCGGCGGCGAGTCAAACAATTTAGGAGAGTCAATGATTGGGTCGATTAGTGACTCTATCTACTACCCGGTCAGTGACATAATAATGGTGCGGGGTGAAGGTATCTACGTCTACGACGACGGCGGAAACCGATACATCGACTGCGCCTCCGGGACATTCAATCTCAGTCTCGGCTACTCGCACCCCGCGGTTGTCGCGGCCATTCAGAAACAGGCCGAGAGCCTCGTGCACGTCACCTCGTCGTTTCAGACGGAGCCGGTCAACACGCTCGTGCGGCAACTGCTCGCCGCCGCACCGGCGAACCTCGTCAAGGTCCACCTGAAGGTCGGCGGGGGCTCCGAGGCCAACGAGGGCGCGATCAAGATGGCGCAGCACGCCACCGGCCGCGGCGAGGTGATCTCGCTGTTCCGCAGCCACCACGGCCAGACGATGATGACGACCTCGCTGTCGGGCAACGCCTTCCGCAAGGCGCCGTTCCCGCTGCTGTACCCGGGCTCGCTGCAGGTCCCCGACCCGTACTGCATGCGCTGCTTCTACGGCCAGCGACGCGACACCTGCGGGCTGATGTGCGTCGAACGCATCGACGACTTCTTGGAGTACGCCAGCGGCGGACAGGTCGCGGCGATCATCCTGGAACCGATCTCCGGCAACGGCGGCAACATCGTGCCGCCCGAGGGCTACCTGCCCCGCCTGCGCGAGTTCTGCGACGAGCACGACATCCTGCTCATCTTCGACGAGATCCAGACCGGCATCGGCCGCACCGGGCGGATGTTCGCCGCCGAGCACTTCGGCGTACGGCCCGATGCCATCACCGTCGGCAAGGGCCTCGGCGGCAGCGGCGCGCAGATCGCCGGGATTCTGGCCGGCGAACGTCTCGCGGGGCTGCCCGCCCACCACCACTCGTTCACCTATGGCGCGAACACGCTGGCCGCCGCGGCGGCTGTGGCCGCCCTGGAGGTCATCGACCAACCCGAGTTCCTGGCGAACGTCCGCGCCACCGGCGAACACATCATGCAGCGCCTGCGCGACCTGCAGCGGCGGATGCCGGTCATCGGCGATGTGCGTGGTGTCGGCCTCATGATCGGCATCGAGCTCGTGCAGCCGGGCGGCGCACCGGCCGTAGACCTGGCCAACGAGGTCGCCCGCCGCGGACAGGGGCACGGGCTGCTGCTGCGTACGTCGCGGTACGGCTACGGCAACGTCGTGAAGATCCGGCCCCCGCTCATTCTCACCCACGAACAGGCCGACGACATCTGCGACGCGTTCGAGACGGTGCTGCGGGAGGTCGTGGCGTGAAGGACCTCGTGACCGGCACCGCGGCGGCGGTGCGCAGCGCGTTGATGGCACAGGGGCAGCGCCGGCGCAGTGTGCACGGCGACTCGCCCGGCGGCGATGCCCAGTTCGACATCGACAAGGTGGCCGAGGAAGCGGTCTGGGAGTACGTGTGGCGGCACGCGCCGGTGCCCGTGGCCGTCTACACGGAGGACGAGGGGCTGCGAACCACCGGCCCCCAGCCCGAGCACGTGCTCGTCGTGGACCCGATCGACGGCACCCGCCCCGCGTCGGCCGGGCTGGAGATGGCCACCGTCTCCATCGCCGCGGCGCGGATGGGCGAAGGCCGCCCGACCGTCGGCGATGTCATCGCCGCGCACGTCCTGGAGATCAAGTCCGGTGCGTGGTTCTACGCGGACACCCACACCGGACTGCGAACGGGCGGACACGACCGGCCGGTGCCGTGCTTGAGCCCGAACACCGACCTGACCCGGATGTTCTGGTCGATGGAGCTCAACGGGCACCCGATGCGGCTCATGTGCGGCGCCTACGGTCACCTGGTCGACGCCTCGGCCAACACCGGCGGGGTGTTCCTGTTCAACAGCGCGTCGTACTCCATCACGCGCATCATCACCGGCCAGCTCGACGCGTTCGTCGACGTAGGCAACCGCATTCTGCGCGATCACCCGGAGACCGAGGCCGCGTTCCGGCGGGTCGGCCGGGGCAGCGTCCTGCACTTGTTCGGGTACGACATCGCGGCGAGCGTCTATCTGGCCCGTCGTGCGGGTGTCGTCATCACCGATGCCTACGGCGATTCGCTGGACACCATGCCGCTGCTCGCCCTGGACCCCGCCAGTCAGCGTTCCTGTGTCGCGGCCAGTACGCCGCAGCTGCACGCCGCGCTTCTTGCGTCCATCACCTGGAACACCGTCAGTGGAGGTACACCGTGAAAGCGCTTGTCCTGCAAGAGGATCGAAGCCTGCGCCTCGTCGAACGGCAGCGGCCCGCCTGCGCCGCGCCCGACGACGTCATCGTCCGCATCACGCAGACCGGCATCTGCGGCACCGATCGCGGCGTGCTGCTCGGCAAGTTCCACGCGGAGGCCGGTGTGGTGATGGGCCATGAGGCCGTCGGCGAGGTCGCCGAGACCGGGGCCGGTGTCACCACGCTGAAGCAGGGCGATCGGGTCATCATCAACCCGACGCTGTACTGCGGACTGTGTCACTGGTGCCGCCGTGGCGCGCTCAACTTCTGCCTGAACAAGGCGGGCAACGAGATCGGCATCGACCGCGACGGCGCGTTCGCCGGGTTCATGCGGCTGGAGGAGCGGTTCCTGCACCTGGTGCCGGAAGGGATGTCGGACGACCAGGCCGTGCTCGCCGAGCCGATCGCATGTGTGCTCAACAATCTCGAGGCCGCCGCCATCCGCCCGGACGACGAGGTCGCCGTGCTGGGCGGCGGGCCGATCGGCACGCTCGTCGCCCTCGTCGCCGGGCACTTCGGCGCCGCGGTGCGGGTGGTGGAGGTCGACCCGTACCGGCGCGCCGTCGCCGAGGCGTTCCTGGCCGCCGTGCCCGGCTGCACGGCGCGCGTCGAGGAGCCGGGCGCCATCGCCGCGCGTTCGGCGTCGCTCGTGGTCGACAGCGTCGGATCGTTGACCGCGGAGGCATGGGAGTTGGCGGCGAACCTCGGCCGGATCGTCGTGATGGGGTTCAACGACCGCGCCACGTGGACGATGCGCCCGCTGGAGCTGCTGCAGCGAGGCCTACGCGTCATCGGCGCCGGCGACTACAACAGCCTGCTGTTCGACCGGGCCGTCGACCTCGCATCCCGGCTGCCGTTGTCCGGCCTGATCAGCCACCATGTGCCCATCGACCGCTTCACCGAGGCCCTGGCCGCGATCGGGGCCGCCGGCGGCGACCACGACCAGTACGCCGGCATGAAGGTCGTCATCGATCTGCGGGACGCGGCATGAGCACCGGATATCCGTTCGGATACGAACGACCGGTGATCTTCGGCGAGTACCCCTACTATCGGGCGGACCCCGATCGCTGGGGGCCGAACCTCGCCGCGCTCGCCGAGGCCGGCGTCGATGTCGTCACGTGCTACGTCCCGTGGCGTTTCCACGAGTACGCACGGCACCGCTACGACTTCCGTGGCGTCGGCGACAAGCAGCGCGACCTGCTGCGGTTGCTCGACCTCGCCGCCGCGGCCGGCCTGCGCGTGCTGCTCAAGCCGGGGCCGTTCATCCACGCCGAGGTGCAGCTCGGCGGTCTGCCGGACCGGGTCAGCCCGACCGTCGATCCGCGGTTCGCGGCGGTGCTCGACGTGGGCGGCCGGGCGGTGACGTCGCAGGGGCTCGCGTTGCCGAGCCTGTTCTGCCCGCTGTACCGCGAGGAGGTCCGCCACTGGCTCGGTGCCGTCGAACGGCACGTCCTGGCGACCGCGCTGGCGCCGCACGGACCGGTCGTGGCGGTGCAGCTGGGCAACGAGGGAATCTACAGCGACGCCAATCAGCCGGTGACCGCGCACGATTTCAGCGCACCGGCCGTGGCGGCGTTCCTGCGCGACACCGGCCGGTCCGACGCCGGCGACCCGCCGACGTGGCCGGTCGAAGTGCGCGAGGCGTGGGCCGAACACAGCGGCACGGTGCTGCGTCGGCACTACCTCGACCTGGCCGAGGGGCTCTCCCCGGCCGTACGTCAGGCGGCGACGGTCAACCTGCCGTTGCCCGCGCTGGACGGCGCGGCCGGTGGCGCCGCGGCGTGGTTGCTGCGCACCGCGCCGCTGGCCGGGATCGGGTTCGCGCTGGGGTACACCGGCTGGGTCGGCAGCGTCGCACGCAGCCGCAGCGCCTTCGCGTCGCACTGGTTCGGGGTGCGCGCCCGCCGGTACAGCAACGTCGAGGACAACTGGGGCTTCACCTGGACCGACCCGGCCTTCGACCGGCCCGGCAACGCCATGTTCCAGGCGCTGCTGGCCCTCGCTCTGGAGTCCCGGACCTACAGCGTCTACACCGCCTGCGCCACCGAGCACTGGGGAGCGGCGATCGACTTGGACGCGCAGGCGCTGCTGGCGGAGGGCATCGACCCGATCGACTACGCGCCGCCCTACTGCCCCGGTGCGCCACTGCGCGAGGACGGCGGCACCGGCGCGAACATCGCGGCACTGCACGCCCTGCGCGACGTCGTCCGATCTGCCGCGCCGCTGCCGGAGTCGTTCAGCGCGGACCTGGCGCTGCTGGTGCCCTCGGCGCTCGCCCGGTCCGAGGCTTGGCCGGAGGAGACCGCACCGGCCGGACCCGCGCTGCGCGACGCCGCCGAGTTCTGCGTCGAGCTGATGGAGCGGCAGCAGTACCAGATCGAGGTCCTCACCGAGGAGAACGCCGAGCACAGTTCGCTGCCGTGGCTCGTGCCGGTAGGGCCGGACGGGCCCGGCGAGCGGCTGGCCGGGCTGATCCGCGACCACCGGCGCGCCGGTCACCTGGTCGTGCTCCTCACGGGCGCCGGCGGAGCCCCGCGCACCCCGCACGACCCGCTGCCGGTGTTCCCGCTCGCAACGCGCGATCGGGCACCGCTGCTGCGGATACTGCCGGCGGCGCGGCACGCGCACCCGGCGACCGATCCCGCCGTCGTCCTGGTGCACACCGGTCCCGACGGCGCGGCGCGCTCGGTCTTCGTGTTCAACCTCGGGGCCGAGCACGCCACCGTCCGCCGGGCGATCGACGGAGGCACGGTGAGCGTGGAGGTGCCGCCCCGCAGCGCGGCCCTGCTGCGTCGCACCGGCGACCGGTTCACCCGCATCATCACCAGCGCCGAGCTGGACCCGCCACCGCCACCGCCGACGGGCATCTTCGCCACCGTCCCGGCCAGCATCGAGGAGAGCCCATGACCGCCGACACCATCGCGCCGCCCGCGGAGATCACGTTCGACAGCACCGTGCCGCGCGCGCTCGTCGACCGCGGCGACACGACCACCGTGCTCATCACCAGCTGGGTGAAGACCCCGACGTCGATCACCGCCGGTGCGGTATGGCCACGGCTGGGCGGCTACTACACGCTCCTGGATCATCAGCGGCACGACCCGATCCTCGTCCTGGAGACCTTCCGGCAGTGCGCGCTGCTGCTGGCCCACGTGGTCGACGATGTGCCGCTGGCGACGATGCAGATCCTGCGCGCGGCGCACTACACCGCCGACCCGGAGGGCCTGCGCGTCACCGATCGGCCGACCGAGGTCGTCGTCACCATCGACTCCGGCCGGATCGAGCCGACGGGTCACGCGATTCTGCAGACGTCGATGGACTGCCGGCTGTTCCGGGACGGTCGCCTCGTCGCGAGCGGCGGCGGCCGGGTCATCGTGCCGCCGAACGACCGGTACCTGAAGGTGCGCGGCCGCGACCCGCAGGAGGTGAAGATGCCCGCCGCGGCACCGGAGGCGTCCGTGCCGCCGGCGAGCGTCGGGCGGGCACTGCGGCGTGACGTCGTCATCGCGCCCGGATCACGCCCCGGCGCCTATCTGCTGCACATCGATGCCGCGCACGCCAACTTCTTCGACAACCCCACCGACCACACGCCCGGCATGCTGCTCACCGAGGCGATGCGGCAGGCGGTCGTCGCGGAGTCCGGCGACCCGTACTTCGCGCCGATGACCCTCGCGGTGCGGTTCCACCGCTTCGTCGAGCTCGACCAGCCGGGCGAGGTCCTGGTGCGCCGCACCCGGCAGGGCTTCCACACCGAGGTCCGGCAGGACGGCAAGCTCGCCGCGCACGCCGACTGGCCCGTGACCGGCCAAGCCGATGGATGAGCTGCTCGCGGCCGGCGCGGTGCGGACGATCGCGGCGCTGCGCTCCGGCGAGGTGAGCCCGGCGGAGCTGCTCGACGCCGTCGAGGCCCGCATCGCCGAGACCGAACCGCGGCTGCACGCGATGACGGCGGTCTGCGTCGACCGCGCCCGGCGGCGACGATCCGGCAACGACGGCCCGCTCGCCGGGCTGCCGGTCACGGTGAAGGACGTCGTCGACGTCGAGGGGGTGCCGACGACCTTCGGATCCGAACCGTATCGCGGCAACGTCCCACGGCGTTCGGACCGGCTCGTCACGCGTATCGAGGCCGCCGGCGGCGTGATCGTGGGCAAGACGAACCTGCCGGAGTTCAGCGCCGGCGCCGACACCGTCAGCCCGGTCGGCGGTCGTACCGTGAATCCGGCCGACCCATCCGTGTCGTGTGGTGCGTCCAGTGGCGGCGCCGCGGTCTCCGTCGCCGCGCACCAGGCGTGGCTGGCCCACGGCGCGGACACCGCCGGTTCGATCCGCATCCCGGCCGCGTTCTGCGGCATGGTCGGGGTGCGGCCCACGCCGGGGCTCGTCACCACCGACCGCGACGACGATCCGTCCGGGCTCGAGGTGCACGGACCCCTGGCACGCACCGCCGCCGACGCCGCGCTGTTCCTGCGGGTGATGGCGTCGCAGGACCTGCCGGTGCCCGAGCCGGGTGCCCGGCTGCGGATCGCGTTCAGCCCGGACCTCGGCGGCATCGTGCGGGTCGAGGACGGGGTCGCCGCGGCGTGCGCTCGAGCCGTGGCGGACCTCCTCCGGCTGGGTCACCAGGTCGAGGAGGCGGTGCCGCCGGTGCGCGGGGTCCACGACGCCTGTCTGATCCTGCTCGGGCACCGAGCCGTGGCGTTGCACGCCGAGCGGGTCGAGCGGCACGGCACGGCGCTGGGCCCGGCCCTGCGCGCCGAGGTTTCCGCCGGGCTGGCGATTCCGGCCGGCCAGGTCGCGTCCGCGCTGCGTCGCCGGGCCGGGCTGCGGGCGGCGATGGAGACGTTCTTCGGCCGGTTCGACGTCCTCGTGACGCCGGTGTTCGGGGTCGGGCCGTGGCCGTTGCCGCACGGGACGAGCCCGTACCCGGACGAGCCGTACCTGAGCCTGGGTGCGGCCACTTGGCCGCTGACGACCCTCGCGCCGATGGCCGGATGCCCCGCGGTCGCGGTGCCTTGCGGCAGCGCCGGCGGGCTGCCCGTGGGCTTGCAACTGCTCGGCGCGCCGTACAGCGACCTGCGACTGCTGCGCCTCGCCGCCGAACTCGAGACGGCCGGCCTGGACACGGCCGCCGCGACCGCGGGGCCGGCGACCCGCGATGGGACCGGCGACGGGAGGCGATCGTGAACGAGTATCCGGCCGCTCGTGAGGCTCCGGACCTGGTGCCCGCGCGGTACGCGGACTGGCGGGAGGAGAGCCCGGCGACCCGGGTGAAGCTGCCGGACGGACGGCCCGCCTGGCTGGTCACCCGCTACGACGACGTGCGCAACGTGCTGCGGAACGCGACGCTGAGCTCCGACACGAGCGCGCCGGCCTGTCCCCGCTTCGGCTCGGCGGTCGAGGTACCGCCGCTGAACACGACGTTGATCGCGCTCGACGGACCTGCGCACTCCCGGCTGCGCCGCATGCTCGGACCGGAGTTCTCGGTCGCCTCCGTTGCCCGGCTCACGCCGGTGGTCGATCGGATCGTGCGGGAGTCGCTCGACCGGCTCACGGCTGGGCGGCATACTCCTGACGCGCCCGCCGACCTGGTCGAGGGGTTCGCGCTGCCGGTCGCCTCGCGGCTCATCTGCCACATCCTCGGTCTGAGCTACGAGGCACACGCGACCTTCGAGCAGAGCACCCACGTGCTCTCCGCGGGCACCAGCACAGCGCAGCAGAAGCTCGACGCGGGAGCCACCATCGTCGGGCTCGTCACCGAACTCGTGGCCCAGCGGCTGCGTGAGCCCACCGACGCGGACCTCACCGGCCGGCTGACCGGACGCTACGTGGCCACCGGTGAGCTGACCGAGCAGGAGGCCGTCCACAACCTGACGCTGCTGCTCGGCGCCGGGCACCACACCTCCGCCAACATGACCTCGCTCAGCGCGCTGAGCTTCATGCTGCATCCATCCCTCGCGCGGCGCTTCCGCGACGAGCCGGAGGTGCGGCCGAACCTCGTCGAGGAACTGCTGCGCCATCACACGATCGTGCAGCTGGGGCTGTCGCGGGTGGCGGGAACCGACATCGCCCTCGGCGACACGGTGATCCGCGAAGGCGAGGGCATCGTCCTGAGCCTGCAGGGCGCCAACGGCGACCCGCGGCATTTCGCCGGTCCGGGCACGCTCGACCCCGACCGTGCGGAGGCGCGCTACCACCTGGCGTTCGGGTTCGGACCGCACACCTGTATCGGGCAGAACGTCGCCCGCGTCACCATCCGCAGCGCGCTGAGCGGGCTGGTGCAACGGCTGCCCGGCATGCGCCTCGCCGTGCCGCTCGAGCAGCTGAGCTTCAACGACGCCCTGGACTTCCACGGGCTGCGCCGGCTGCCGGTCCATTGGTAAACCGTCACCCAAGTTAGGAGCAACAATGAGCACCACCGAGACCAACCGTGAACTCCTGCGCCGCTGCTACGAGTCCTACTTCGTGCACGGCCGCCTCGACGAGGTCGCCGAGGCGGTCCACGAGGAATTCGTGCAGCACAGCCCGGACGCGCCGTCGGGCCGGGAGGCGTACCTGGCGCACCTGGCCGAGGCCGCGTTCAAGGGCGGCACCAGCGACGTCAAGCGGATCCTCGCCGACGGCGACTTCGTCGCCGTGCATCATCATCTGCGGCTGCGCGACGACAACGGCCCCGGTCTGGCCGTGGTCGACCTGTGGCGTGTCCAGGACGGCAAGCTGATCGAGCATTGGGACGTCGAGCAGCCGGTGCCAGACCCGCAGCGGGTCCCCAACGGCATGTTCTGACGGACACCTGGGCAGGCGCGCGCAGCCGGACAACGCGGTCCGTGCGCGCCCGGCCGCACCGAGAACCTGCACAGCAGCGAGGAGACCGTCAACGTGACGATCGGCCTAGAACTCGTACGTACCTCCAACGATCGGGTCTTCGAACTTCTCGACGCGCTCGCGTCGCTCGGCCCGGGGGCGCACCGGCTCCGGGACGTCGCCGCCCGCGCCCGACTCGCGACACCGACCGCCCATCGCATCCTGCAGGCCGCGATCCGCGCCGGTACCGTGTCCAAGGCCCAGCGCGGTCAGTACTCGCTCACGGTCCGCGCCGGATCGCCCGGCCCGCAGCCCGTCGTGTCCGCGCCGGCCACCGCGACGCGGCACGGCGCACAGGACGCGACCGGGCCGGGGAGCCTGTCGCTGGCGATCTCCCGGCGCATCCGGATCGGCTTGGCGGCCCTGCAGAAGGCGACCGGGCAACCGGTGCTGCTGTACGTCCCGCTCATCCTCGACGCTCCGATGCGGTACTGCCTGGCCTATTTCGCTCCCGAACGAGATGAGCTGCTCGGCGACGCGGAACGGTTGCTCGCCACCGACATGGTCTTCTGCGCGCCGCTCACCGTCGACGCGGCGGGACGGCTGATCGAAGCGCACATGATGGGCCACCTGCCGGGCCGGGCGGACCAGCGCGAGCGCGCGATCCTGCAGGCCGGCTACACGTACGGTCCCTCGCCGGTCGCGGGCTGGGACACCCTCGCCGCACCGCTGCGCAGGTACGGGCAGATCGCGGGGGCGATCTGCGTAGCGGCGCGAACCGCCTGGCTGGAAGAGCACCGGGACCGGACGGTCGGGCAACTGCGCCAGCTCGCCTCGGAACTGAGTGACGAGATACCGCCGCGATAGAGCCGCGGGTCCCTCACAGAAGGAAGGACGCTCGATGACATCGAAGACCCCCGCGGTCGTGCTCGGCGCCGGCATGGCCGGCCTGCTGGCGGCCGCCGCCCTGGCCCGAACGGCCGATGTCGGTGAGGTCGTGCTCGTGGAACGTGACCGGCTGCCGGCCGGCCCGCACCCGCGGCGTGGCCTGCCGCAGGGGCGGCACGCCCACGTGCTCATGTCCAGCGGTGCCCGTGCGATCGAGGCGCTGCTGCCCGGCACCACCGAGCGATGGCGCGCCGCGGGGGCGCACCGCATCGGACTGCCCGACGGCTACGTGATGCTGCTGCCGCAGGGCTGGCTCCCTCGCGGCGAAACCGGCCAGTTCGTCGTCAGCTGCAGCCGGGCGCTGCTCGACTGGGTGGTCCGCGAGCAGGTCCTGGCGCTGCCCGGGGTGCGCCTCGCCGACGAGACGGAGGCCGTCGCGCTGTGCGGCGACGCAGCGCGCGTCGACGGCGTCGAGGTGCGTGATCTGCGCGACGGCAGCACGCGGCGGCTCGACGCGGGAATCGTGGTCGATGCCACCGGCCGCGGTTCCCGGGCGCCGCACTGGCTGGCCACGCTGGGCCTGCCGAGCGTCGACGAGGACGTCGTCGACTCGGGGCTGCGCTACGCGACGCGGGTGTTCAAGGCACCGGCGGGTGCGGAGACCGCGTTTCCGATCGTCAACATTCAGGCCGATCCGGAGCAGGACCGTCCGGGTCAGACGGCCGCGCTGATGCCGATCGAGGACGGCCAGTGGCTGGTGACGCTGTCGGGCACCAGAGGTGGCCAGCCCCCCGCGGACGAACGCGAGTTCGTCGGCTTCGCCCGGTCCATGCGCCACCCGATCGTCGGCGACCTCATCGCGGGCGCCGAAGCCCTCGGCCCGGTCGCGGTGACGAACAGTACCGCGAACCGGCGCCGGCATTTCGAGCGGCTCGCCGGGTGGCCGGACGGCTTCGTCGTGCTGGGTGACGCGGTCGCCAGCTACAACCCGGTCTACGGCCACGGCATGACGGTCGCGGCGCACGGCGCGGCGGCCCTCGCCGCCGTGCTGGACACCGTGCCGGTACTGCAATCCGGCGCGGCCCGCAAGGTGCAACGGCGGCTCGCGTCCATAGCGGCGGACGCCTGGGGCCATGCGACCGGGACCGACATCCGCTTCCCCGGCGCGCGTGGTCCCGCGCCGTCGCGGGTCGAACGGGCGATGTGGCGGTACCAGAGCCGCCTCATGCGAACCGCGCTCGGCCGGCCCGGAGTGGCTCGCGAACTGGTCGAGGTGTTTACGCTGTCGGCGCCGGCGAATCGCCTGATCCGCCCGCGGATCGTGCTGGCGACGCTGCTCGGGCCCGGCCGTGCGCTGCTGCGCCAGCCCCCGTTCACCGCGACGGAGCGGGCGGCCGCGGCGGTGTGAACCCGCCGTGCCGGGAGGCGCCCGAGCGCGGTTCCCGGCACCGCGCGGCCCATACCCGGCCTCGTCCGGTACGGGTGGCGCCGGCTCCTGCCCGCCCGGGGGACGCTGGCGTCGATGACTGACGTGACTGACGTCCGGTACCGCACGGCCGAGGTCGACGGCCTGCCGGTCTTCTACCGGGAGGCCGGGCCGCCCGGCGCGCCCACGCTGCTGCTCCTGCACGGCTTTCCGTCCGCGAGCCACATGTTCCGCGAGCTGATTCCGCTGCTCGCCGACCGGTACCACCTCATCGCGCCGGATCTGCCGGGCTTCGGGCAATCGCCCACGATCGGGCGGCCCACCTTCGAGCGTCTCACCGACGTCATCGAGGGTCTGACCGAGCGGCTCGGGCTCGCCCGCTTCGCGCTGTACGTGTTCGACTACGGCGCGCCGGTCGGGTTCCGGCTCGCGCTGCGCCACCCCGAGCGCATCACCGCGATCGTCTCGCAGAACGGCAACGCCTACGAGGAGGGCCTCAGCGACGGCTGGAAACCGATCCGTTCGTACTGGCACGACCCGTCCCCGGCCAACCGCGAGGCGCTCCGGTTCATGCTGGCGCCGCAGACGACGATCTGGCAGTACACCGAGGGCGTCACCGATCGGTCCCGGGTGAGCCCCGACGGCTACGGGCTCGACAACGCCTACCTCGCCCGCCCCGGCGCCGACGCGGTCCAGCTCGACCTGCTCCTCGACTACGCGAGCAACGTGGCGTGCTACCCGGCGTTCCACGAGTACTTCCGCGCCAACCGGCCGCCCCTGCTCGCGATCTGGGGCCGCAACGACCCGTTCTTCCTCTCGGCCGGCGCCGAGGCCTTCCGGCGCGACCTGCCCGAGGCCGACGTCCGCTTCCTCGACACCGGCCACTTCGCGCTCGAGACCCACGCCGGGGACATCGCCGAGGCGATCGGAGGGTTCCTCACGTGACTTCGGAGCCGGTGGGTGCGCCGATCAGCCGGAGACGGCCGCATCGGTCAGCCGGGCGGGGACGATCGCCTGTCGGAGGGAGGGGCCGAGGACCATCGTGGCGCCCATGCCCGCTCCGCAGACGGCGAGCGCGAGGCCGGCGACGTACGGGTTCGGGGCTCCGGCAAGACCCAGGATGGCGAGTCCCTCGACGGCGGCCGTGCCGGTGAGCGCGGTGCCGGTGCCGAGCCGTCGGCCGAGGGCGCAGGCGATGCCCGCGCCGAGCAGACCGCCGGTGGCCTCTGCCGTGAGCAGCAGGCCGAAGCCGGAGGTGCCGATGCCGAGCCGGTCTCGGGCGAAGAGGGCGAGTACGGTCTCCACGGCGAGGAAGGCGATGTTCCCGACCGCCGGACGCAGCGCGAGCCCGAGCAGCAACCGATCTCGGAACACGTACGAGGCCCCGGCCCGCGCTTGCCGCAGCAGCGACTCACGGGCCTGCGGTGCGGGCCGGGGTACGGCCGGCAGCGACCGTACGAGCAGTGCGGAGAGCGCGAACGACACCGCGTCGGCGAGCAGCGGGACCGCCCGGCCGAGCGTGAGCAGGGCACTGCCCGCGGGTGGCCCCGCGAAGCCGGATGCGGCGGTCTGGGTGCCGCGCAGGCGGGAGTTGTCGCGTTCCAGGAGCGCGGGCTCGCCGCCGAGCAGATCCGGCAGATAGGCCGTGGCGGCCGTGTCGAAGAAGAGTCCGCCGAGGCCGAGCAGGAAGGCGACGGCCGCGAGCAGTGGAATGCTCAGCACGTCGAGCATGGCCGCTGCCGCCGGTATCGCGAGCAGTACCGCACGCACCGCATCCGCGACCCACATCGTGCGCCGACGGTCCCAGCGGTCCACCAGCGCACCGCCGAGCACCCCGAAGAGCAGCCACGGCAGCGTTCCGGCGGCCGTGACGACGGCGAGTGCCATCGGATCCCGCGTCAACGTCAACGCGAGCAGCGGCATCGCGGCATGCGTCACCCCGTCACCGAGCGAGGCGATCGTCTGCGCGGTCCACAGTCGTCCGAACCCGGTCGGCAACTTCCGAGCGTCCGAGGTCATTCGGCGTCCTTCGGAGCCTGATCGCGCCACGCCGGGTGGAACAGGGCGAAGACGAGTGACGCGTCCGGCAGCGACGGATCCGACAGTTCCCGGTACTCGTCCGCCAGTGCGTGCAGCCGAGCCCCCAGTTCCGCGAACTGTTCCTCGGTGAGCCGCAGGTGCGCCATCCTGACGTTCCCGGCCGACGTATGGATGGGCGTGCGTGACCCCGGCACAATGTGAGCGGTGAAGCCGTTTCGGCCGAGTGCCGTGTCTGTTGCCGCGGTCGGGCTCGCGCTCGCCGGCGGGGGAGCGGCCGCCCTCGCCAACTTCGTGCCCTGGCCCGTGGCCGTGGTGCTCGGCGCCGGCTCGGCCGCCGCCGCGCTCGGTGCCGCGGCCGTCGTGCGCCGGGGCGAGGCGGCGCGGGGGCGACAGGGGGCCCTGGGCGACGGGACCGACAGCGCCTACGACGTCGACGGGCCGCTCAACGCGCTCGACCCGCGGCTGGAGGTGGTCCGGTTCAACCAGGCGCGGCACCGGGAGCTGACCGGGCTGCGCGCCTGGGCGCTCGGCGAGACCGACGGGCCGGCGGTGTGGCTGCTGGCCGGGGAGCCGGGGGCGGGCAAGACGCGGCTCGCGGTACAGCTCGCGGGTGAGCTCGCCGAGCGCGGTGTCGCGGCCTCCTGGGCCCGGCCGGAGCGCGGGGCGGCGGCCGCCGGGCTGGTCGGTGAGCGGACGGCGCCGTCGCTGCTCATCGTCGACGACGCCGATCTCGCGCCCGACCTCGCCGACGTTCTCACCGCGTTTCTGCGGGAGCCCGCGGGCAAGGCGCGGCTGCTGCTCGTCGCCCGGGACTTCGGCGGTTGGTGGCTGCGGCTGTGCGCGAGCCTGCCGTCCGGGGTCGCCGCCGCGGTGCCGATCGTCGCGCCGGCCCCGCTCGGGCCGCTGACCGCTTCGCCGGCGGTACAGGGGCAGCTGTTCCGGCAGGCGCTGCGGGCCTACAGCGTGTGGTGGGAGCTCGACCCGCCCGCCGCGACCCTCGCGCCGACCGGCGAGCCGGTGCCGGTCGGCCTGGTCCACGCGGCCGCGGCCGTGCGGGCCTGGGAGTCGCAGGACGGACCGATCGAGCTCGGCGCCGCGCTCGAGGCGCTCTTCGCCGCCGAGGAGGAGCGCTGGCACGACGACGAGCGCGCCGCCGCGATCCGCCCCTACGGCCGGGCCGCCGTGCGGGCCGCGGTCGTCGCCGCCGTGGTGGCCGGCGCGCCCGACGACGACGGGGCGGTCGACATGCTGGGCCGGATCGACGACCTCGCCGGGCTGGACGACATCACCCTGCGGCGCATCGCGCTGTGGCTTCGCAGTCTGTACCCGCAGCAGCCCCCGGACTGGCTCAGCCCCCGGCTGCCGATGTACCTCGTCGAGCGGTACGTCGCCTTCGCCCTGACCCGCCAGCCCACCCTCGCCGCCACGCTCGCCCGGGCCGTCCCCGAGTCCCGCGAGGCCCGCATGGTCACGGCGCTGGCCCGGGCCGCCCGCCACTCCGCGGCGTCCGCGACCGCCCTGCGCGAGGCGCTGCTGGTCCGCCCCGCCCTGCTGCGTGGTGCGATCGCGGCGGTCCGCGCGGCGGCCGGCCCGGTGGACGCGGTCGTCGCGGAGGTCGTCGCCGAACTGCCGCCCACCGCCGAGACCCTGGCCGTCCTGCCGGTGGTGACCCCGCTGGACATCCGCCACGCCCCGCGCACCGCCCTCGCCGTGACGCTGCACCGCCTCGCCGCCGCGACCGGCGATCCCGGCCCCCTCCTGGAGACCCTCGGCACGGTGCTGCTGGCCGTCGCCGACGACGAGGCCGGCTACGCCGCGACCGTGGACGCGGCCGCCCTGGTCCGTGGCTTCGTCGCCGGCGGGCACCCCGGACTGGCCACGCCGCTGGGCCTGATGCTGACCGCGCTGGCCCGCCAGCTCGCCGCCGCCGGACGCCCCGCCGAGGCGCTCATCGCGGCCGAGGACAGTGTCGCCCTGCTGACCGCGGCGGCCGGCTCGCAGGGCTGGGTGCAGGCCATGACCACGCGCGCGATGGTGCTGCACAACAGCGGCCGGTACGAGCCGGCGGTGCAGTGCGCGGCTGAGGCCGTCGAGGGCGCCGCCGGGCCGGCCGCCCGCGCCCGGGCCCTCGTGCACCATGGTGGCCGGCTCGTCCTGCACGGTCAGGAGATCCGCGCGTACCGCGCCTACTCCGGCGGAGCGGAGGACTTGCCGATGTTCGCCGACCCGACCGCCGACGGCCGCCGCGAGCTCGACGAGGCGATCGAGCTGCTGGAGGCGGGCGGCCCGGGCGGCTCCGACCACGAGACGCTGCTCGCCGATGCGCTGATGCTGCGGGCGGTCGCGGGCGCCATGGACGACAACGAGCGCGCCATCGAGCTGCTGCGAGGGTGGGACGCGGCGGGCGGGTCGCGTTATGAGCTGCGGCTGGCCGCCGCGCTGACCAACTCGATCGCCGACCTCATCGTGCGCAACCGCGGCGACGAGGCGGTGGCCCGGGCCCGCGAGGCGGTCCAGATCGTGCGCCGCCTCGCGCAGCAGCGTCCCGAGCGGTTCCGGCACTGGCTTGCCGCGACGCTGCTGAACCTCGCCACCGCGGAGTTCTTCGTGCACCACGACGAGCGGGGGGGCCATGGCCGAGGCCCTCGACCTCGGCCGTGAGCTGCGCCGGGCCGAGCCGGCGCAGTTCACCGGCCTGCTCGCCGCGATCCTGGTGAACGGCTCGGCGATCCTGGGCGCCATGCGCCGCGAGACCGACGCGGCCAGGCTGTCCGACGAGTGCCTCGCCCTCGGCGCCGACGACGGCCCCGGAGCCTCGTCGATGCCCCTAGCGGTGAGCATCGTGGTGGCCAACGTCATCATGAACCGCATCAACGCGGGGCCGGCCCCGAACCTGCTCGCCGCCGAGGAGGAGACCCGGCGCATCGTCGTCGACCTGCGCACCGCGCTGCGCGACGCCTCGGTCCGCGGCGTCCCGAAGCTCGGCCAGAGCGACGACGGCGTGTACACCGTCTACATGGTCACCCTCATGATCTTTCCGTCGCTCGCGTCGCGGATGGCGTTCGCGGCCTGAGCCTCAGGCGAGGACCACATCGGCCACATCCAGGTCCGCTCCCTCAGGCGGTCAGCTCGGCGGCCGAGACGATCTGAGCGCGCAGCGGCGTCAGCGCCGCCGCGATCTCCGTGACGTCGTCGTCGGGCACGCCGAGATCGGTCAGGGTGGCGGCGAGGTGGCCCACCACGGCGTCGAAGGCGCCGTCGGTGATGTTCAGCCCGGCATGCGCGGCGGACATGTCCCGGCCCGCGTAGATCGCCGGCCCGCCGAGCGCTGCGGCGAAGAACGCCCGCTGGTGCGACTTCAGGCGGTTGATGTCCACGTCCTTGAAGTAGGGCGCGAGACCGGGATCGCCCAGCACCCGTGTGTAGAACTGCTCGACCGCCGCCTGCACGGCCGCCGCGCCGCCGATCCTGTCGTAGATGCTCATGTCGCCTCCGTCGTCGCGGCACTCCCACCGGCCGGGCGCGCCTGCGTTCGGCGGCGACGCTAGGCGTACCGCGTTGCCCGGCCGTTGGGGCGCGGCAACATCAGCGATTCCAACACTGCACAACGCCGCGCGGAGCGTCGTGAACGCCGCCGGAAACGGCCCGCTGCGGCGGTGGTACTTCCCCGTCTCGATCACTGCGACAGCGCCCGCGTCGACCGAACGGCCGATGTCGGACCGGCCGGGTGGTGCTAGCTTTAAATCATCCAAAATGGTATGATTTGGGTCTGGCGTGTCTAGCATTCGGGGCAACCTCACGGGTCGCCGGCGGCGGCCCGATCGTCCATTGTGGAGAGGATCCCCGCTCGTGTGCTACGACGCCGACGCCAGCCCACCGATCCACGGCCCGGCCGTCACGACGGTGAGCAGCGCGCCGCTGCTGCTCACCTCGGCCGACGCGACCGAGTTCGCCGCGTATCTGGCCGTACCGGCCCAGTCCACCGGCATCGGTGTACTGCTGCTGCCGGACAACGGCGGACTGTCCAAGTTCTACGAGCGCCTCGCGGTACGCATTGCCGAACAAGGCCACACCGCGCTGGCCGTCGACTACTACGGCCGTACGGCCGGCACCCGCTACCACGAGCGTCCGGCCGACTTCGCCGCCCTGCCGAACCTCATGCCACACCTGGCGCAGCTTCGGCCCGACACCCTGTACGGGGACTTCGACGCCGGCATCGCCCACCTGCGCGCCGACGGCGGCGGGCGGGCACACACCGTCGTGTCGCTCGGCTTCTGCCTCGGCGGGCGGTTCGCCTTCCTCACCGCGGCCGAACGCTTCGGCCTGGCCGGCGCCATCGGCCTGTACGGGGCGCTCGACGCCATCAACGGGGCACCGGGACCGATTCAGCGGGCCGGCGAGCTGCGGGCGCCGATCCTCGGCCTGTTCGGTGGCGCGGACCTCCACATCCCGGCCAGCACCGTCGAGGCGTTCGACGCCGCCCTGTCCGAGGGCGGGGTGCCGCACGAGATCGTCACCTACCCCGGCGCGCCGCACGGCTTCTTCGAACAGGAACTGCACGAGCAGGCCGATGCCTCGGCCGACGCCTGGCGACGCATCCTCGCGTTCCTGGAGCGGGCCAAGGGCTGAACACACGCCGTGCCACGCCGGCGGATGCCGGCGTGGCACAAGCGTCTGCTTGCGATCAGTGGCCCTGGTCGTGCGGAACGGTGACCGTCACGGTGCAGCCGGCCGGGCGGCCGATCTCGTCGTGGCCGCGATAGGTCAGGGTGTAGACCCGGTCGCCGCCGTTCCCGGCCCGCTCGGCCCGCAGCTGTCCGGTCAGCGAAGGCTGCCCCGCCACGAACCCCGTGACGTCGGAAGCATCGCCACCGGTGACGCTGACGAGCTCGAACCCGCGCGGCCCGAGGACGCCGTTCTGGAGGTCGACGCTCACGTTGACGTCGACCATGCGGTGGTTCGGCGGCCACAGCCGCGGCCGGTCGACCGTGCAGTTCAGCTGCCGCTCGGGCAGCGGCTCGTCCAGCGTGGCCACCGCGTGCCCGATGGTGGCGGTGAGCCGGGCGCCGGCCTCGTAGTACATGTGGACGGTGGTGCCGTCGAAGTAGAAGGTCGGTGCCGCGGAGCGGCCCGAGTCCGGCGCGGCCGTCATCGAGTCGTGTACGACGCCGAGGTGAATCTCCTGGTCGAAGTTGTCGCCGACGTCCACCGCGTGCATGTCGCCGTCGGACGCGTGGAAGATCACCAGGTTGCGGCCCTGCCAGCGCAGGAAGAACGGGCCGGAGGCGTTGGGGGCTTCGTCGCCCTGCGGGGTGACGATCGGCTGCGGCTGGATCGTCCAGTTCCGGGCGTCGGCGGAGACGGCCCAGCGGATGCGCCGCGCCACCGGACCGGTCGGGCTGGGGGGCGCGGAGATCGGGTTGTCCATGAACAGCATCAGGTACCGGTTGCCGAGCCCCGGAACCGACTGTTCGAAGACGCGGGCGTACGAGGTCTCGCCGCCGGTGCTGCTGTCGCGCTGGACCGCGGTGCCGCCGTACTCGAAGTGGATACCGTCGTCGGACGTGGCGTACCGGGTGATCGGGTTCTCGCCGTGGAAGTACAGGAACAGCTTCTGCTCACCCTCGACCCAGATGGCGTGTGGCGAGGAGATGTGGCTGACCGTGTTGTAGTACGGCAGCCAGGTGTTCGAGATCAGCGGGTTGTTCTGGTACTCGGTCCAGGGCCCGTTGATGGAGTCGGAGTAGGCCAGGGCGATGCCGCCCGGCTTCTCGTGCGGCGCGTAGTACATGTAGTAGGTGCCGAGCGGGTGGGCGAAGTAGTCGGCCGCCCGGATGACGCTGGGGAAGATGAACTCGCCCGTCGGGTTGTACTTCAGCTTCGTCTTGTCGAACGCCGTGCCGACATAGCTGAAGCTGGGAAAGCTGAACGAGGCGGCGTCGGCCGGTGACGCGGTCGCGGCCGGCGTCGCGGCGAGGGCGGCGGTGACGAGTCCGACAGCCGCGGCGCAGGCGGTACGGCGGACGAGGCGCTGAGATGTCACAGAAGGCTCCCTTGTGGACGGTGGTCGACATCGCGCATGGTCGCGACGGCGCCGATTGCGGCGGTCGTAGGACAGGCGCGACTGACCGTCCGGGCGATGAACGGTAGAGGGTGGAAAAGGCGATCAGCGGTGCGGTTGCGGAGCCAGAAGCTCCACAATGGACGGAAACGCCACGGAGGGCCGCGGGTGTCGGACACTCCGCGCCGAGCGGGTGCCGTCGAGCATCGGCGGCACCATGGTCCGGCTGAGGTCGACTTGACGAGGGACGTCGTGTCGAGCCGTGCGGTCGTAGCCGTACACCAGCTGTCCCTCCTGCCCATTCGTGTTAACGGCGTGTTATCGAATCGTGGCGGGCACGCTGCGTTAAGTCAAGACGCTAATACGTATTATCTATGGCTTGGCTCGATGCAAGATGTCTCCGAACACGCGAGCCGGGCCTGGGGGGTGCACATGGCCGACGGCCACCCGCGGAGTGCTGCGCCGGGTGGCCGTCGGCCGGATGGCTGTTGGGTCTGCCGCTGTGCGAGCAGGGGATACCGGGAATTGAACTTCTTCCGCCGCCGTCCCGAGGTGCGACGCGTATCCCCGGCTCAGGGCCGCCGGCGGTGACCGCGGCGCAGCGCGGCGGTGGCGTTGCTCGTGCGCGCGCCCCCGACCCGCTCGTCGGCGCCGAGGCCCCGCGGCGGCGCGTCCGGACGCGGCGACGCCTCCGGCCGCAGATGCTGGGCGAGCGCGGCGATGGTCGGATGGGCGAAGAACGCGGTCAGCGGGATGTCGATGCCGTGCCGGTCGCGCAGCTCCTGGCGGATCCGCACGATCAGCAGCGAGGTCGTGCCGGCGTCGAAGACGTTCTCCGTGACCCCGACCCGCGAGACGCCGAGCACGTCGCACCAGATCTCGTGCAGCAGGTCCTGGCCGGGCCCGCTCGGGGCCGCGGGCTCCGCGCTCGCCGGCTGCTGCCGGGCGATCGCGCGCAGCGCGTTGCGGTCGGTCTTGCCGTTCGGGGTCAACGGCAGCGCCGGCAGGGTCAGCACGCGGCTCGGCACCATGTACTCGGGCAGGCTCCGCCGCAGCGCCGCCCGCGTGCTGTGCCGCAGGACCCGCAGCAGCGCGCCGAGCCGCGGGTCGTTGCTGACCGGCCCGTCGACCGCCGGCCGATCGTCGACGAACGGGGCCGCCGGGCCGTCGGCCGCCGGGTTGCGTCGGGTGAAGGTGGTCCGGATGCGCCCCTGCTCGGGGTGGCGACCGGACCAGGCGTGGTGGGCCAGCCGGCCGCACCGGGCGGCCACCTCGTCGAGGTCCGCCGGCGACCACGCGGGCTCGGGCGCGCCGACGTCGCCCACGAGCCGGGCGAACCGGGCGACGCGGGCGTTCGGGATGCCGTCCACGACGACCGTCCCCGGCGCCGCGTCCAGCAGCCGGTGCAGCCCGGCCAGGTCGGCGACGTCGGCCCAGTCACTGTGCTCGACCGGTTCGGGCCCCGGCGGGGTGGCCGTGCCGATCCGCAGCAGCACGTCGTAACGGAAGCGGGTCATCTCGTTGTCGCGTCCGGAGGCCTTGAGCGTCACCTGGATGCCGGTGATCGCGGGGAGCGCCTGCCGCAGCAGCGTGAAGTACCCGGGGTCGAGCAGGAGCTCGTCCTCCTCCAGCGCCCGCCGGGCGGCGAGGGCACGCAGCTCGTCCGGGCCGATCCGCTCGTCGGCGCGCAGGACGCCGGCGTGGAACGCCTCGGCCAGGCGCAGGCTGCGCAGGTCGCCGACGAAGATGTGGCCGCCGGGCTCGACGATCCGGCTCGCCTCGGTCAGCACCGTCGTGAGGTAGTCCGCGCTCGGGAAGTACTGCGCGACGGAGTTGAGCACCACGCAGTCGAACCGCTCGCCGACGGCCGCCGCGCCGATCTCGGTGGCGTTCGCCGTGACCAGCCGCACCCGGTCGGACAGCCCGCGCCGGCCGACGGCCGCCCGGACCTGCTCGACGGCGTTGGCGGAGAAGTCGAGGCCCAGGTACCGCTCGGCGGCGGGGGCCAGCCGCAGCAGGAGCAGCCCGGTGCCGCAGCCGATCTCGGCGAAGGTGCGCGCGCCCGTCGCCGCGATCCGCTCGACGGTCCGGGCCACCCAGTCGCGCATGTCCGCCTCGGGCAGCGGTTGCCGGGTGTAGCTGTCCTGCCAGCCCCGCAGGTCGAAGTCGTCGGCCGCGGCGCGGTCGGGGGAGTCGGCCGCGACCCGGTCGGGGGAGTAGGTGCCCTCCCACAGGTTGCGCCAGTCGTCCGTCGAGTCGCCGGCCGCCTCCGGCGTCACGAAGGTCACCAGCTGGTCCTCGCCCGAGGGGGCCGGCACGGCCAGCGTGCAGGCGTCGCGGACGCCGGGGCAGGCGCGGGCGACGGCGTCGATCTCGCCCGGCTCGACCCGGTGGCCGCGGATCTTCACCTGGTCGTCGAGGCGGCCGAGGTACTCGAGGTTGCCGTCGGAGCGCCATCGGACGAGGTCGCCGGTGCGGTACACCGGGATCCCCCGCACCTCGGTGAACCGCTGCGCGGTGAGCTCGGGGCGGTTCAGGTAGCCCAGGGCCAGCCCGGCACCGCCGATGCACAGCTCGCCCGGCACCCCCAGGGGCAGCTCGCGGCCGGCCGCATCGGTGACGAACAGCCGCGTGTTCGCGATCGGGCGCCCGATCCCGGTCACGGTGTCGCGCCGGCCGAGCACCGCCCGCGTCGACCAGATGGTGGTCTCCGTGGGCCCGTAGAGGTTGTGGATCTCCGGCCCGAGCGCCGTCAGCGCCTGGGCGAGCGAGTGCGGGAGGTGCTCGCCGCCGCTCCAGATCTGCCGGAGCGCGGGCGGGGCGGCGGCGAGGGCCGAGACGTACAGCTTCCAGGTCGCCGGGGTCGCCTGGACCACGGTGACGGCCTCGTCGGCCAGCAGCCGGTGCAGCCGCTCCGGGTCGCCCCCGACCCCGGCCGGGCCGACGATCAGCGTCGCGCCGGTGAGCAGCGGAAGCCACAGCTCGAGCCCCGCGATGTCGAACGACAGCGAGGTCAGGGCGAGTAGGCGGTCGCCGGCGTCGAACCGCGCCTCGAACCCGAAGTCGTCCAGCAGGTTGCCGAGGCTCGCGTGCGTGACACGGACCCCCTTCGGGCGGCCGGTCGAGCCGGACGTGTAGATCACGTAGGCGACGCTGCCGCCGTCGACCGCCGGGGCCGGTCGGCCGCCGGAGGCCGCGGGCATCGGCTCGTCGAGGCGGAGCACCTCGGTGCCGGCCGGCACCGGGATGCGCTCGGCGAGGTCGCGCGTGCTCACGAGCACCTTGATGCCGGCGTCCTGCGTCATGTGCTCCAGGCGGGCGGGTGGGTAGGCCGGGTCGAGCGGCACGTAGGCGCCGCCGGCGATCCAGACACCGAGCAGGGCCGCCGGCAGGTCGCGGCAGCGGGGCAGGGCGACGCCGCCGAGGTCGCCGGGCCGCAGCCCGCGTGCGGCCAGCTGCGCGCCGATGGCCTCGGCGCGCTCGATGAGTTCGGCGTACGTGTACTCCCCGTCGGGCGCCCGCACCGCCGTGGCGTCCGGCCGGCGGTGCGCGGCCTCCGCGAGCCGGGCCGGCAGCGGGCGCGGGTCGACCGGGCGGGTCGGCCCGGTGCCGAGGCCGCGCAGCACGGCCCGCTCCGGGTCCTCGACGAGGTCGAGGTCGGCGAGGCGGACGTCCGGATCGGCCGCGACGAGCTCCCACAGGCGCCGCAGGTGCCGCGCGAACCGCTCCGCGGTGACGCGGTCGAAGAGGTCGGTGGAGTACCGCAGCCGGCACCGCAGCCGCCCGCCGACCGGGGCGACCTCGAGGTCCAGGTCGAACTGCGAGGCGCCGGTCTCGATGCCGGCCGCGTCGGCGAGCTCCGGCGGGAGGTCGGGTTGGTCCCGCCACGCCGCCATGACCTGGACCAGCGGGTGGTGGGACAGGTTGCGCTGCGCGGCCAGCCCGTCGACGAGGTCCTCGAACCCGACGTCGGGCCGGGCGTGCGCCGCCGCGAACGCGTCGCGGATGCGCTGGAGGTGCTCGGCGAACGACGGGTCGCCGGTCATGTCGGCCGGGACGACGAGGGTGTCGACGGCGGGGCCGATGAGCGGCGGTCCGGCGGGCGCCGGCGCGGCCACCAGGATGCGCGACTGGCCCGTCCAGCGCCCCAGCACGACCGCGAACGACGCCAGCGCCGTCATCGCCGGCGTGGCGCCGACCCGGCGGGCCACCCGGTCGAGCCCGAGGACCAGCGGGGCCTCGACGCTCCAGTCGACGTGCGCCGCCGCGAGGCTCTGCAGGGCCGGTCGGGGGCGGTCGGCCGGCAGGTCCAGCACGGTCGGGAAGCCGGTCAGCTCGTCGACGCGGGACTCCCGCCGCCCGGCGGCCGTCGACCCGGCCGCAAGCGCTCGCCGGCGCGCCGCGAGGTCGGCGTACTGCATGGCGGGCGGGGGCCGGTGGCCGCGGTACAGATCCGCGACCTCGCGTAGCAGCACGTGCAGCGACGGCGGGTCGGCGACGATCCGGTGCAGCACGAACACGAGCCGGTCGCAGCCCACCAGGCCGACGCGCAGCAGGGGCGCGTCGGCGAGGCCGAACGGCTCGCGGGCGAACTTCTCCACCGCGTCGTCGTCGAGCAGCCGGACGGCGACGCGGGCCTCGGCGAGCACCCGCTGGACCGGGGCGCCGTCGACGACGTCGAAGCGGGTGCGCAGCACCTCGTGCCGGGCGATGACGGCGTTGACCGCCCGTTCGAGAGGCGCCGGGTCGATCGGGTCGCGGGCGAGGACCGACACGCCGAGGTTGTGCAGCGCGGTGCCCGGCACCAGCTGCTCGACGAACCAGATCCGGTGCTGCGTCGGCGAAATGGGCGTCATGGGGCCTGCTCCCTCGACAGATCCGCGGGGTGGTGGTGGTCCTGCCGCAGCGCCGGGTGCACGTAGGCGGTCCGGTCGAAGCGGCGGGGCGCCGTGTCGATCCGCAGCGCGGGGTCGCGCTCGGCGTAGGCGTTCCAGTCGACGGGCACGCCGCGCTCCCACAGCTCGCCGACGGTCTGCGGCAACGAGCGGCCGATCACGGCGTCGTCGGCCGCGCCGCTGGCGGTGCCGCTCAGGTGGAGGTACACGGCGCCCGGGTGCCGCGCCGCCACCGTGCGCACGGCCGCGCCGAGGTCGGCGGGCGCCCGCAGCTGCGCGCCCCAATACCCGGGGTCGCGCGCCTCCTCGTCGGTCAGCCACGCTCCGGTGACGGCGGACAGGATCGGCACCGTCGGCGCGTGCAGCCGCAGCTCGCGCAGCCGACCGGCAAGGCGAGCCGCCTCCGCCGGGTCGGCGTCGGCGTCGGCCCGGCCGCGCCAGCACACCGCCCGGGCCGCGTCGTCGAAGGACAGCACGCCGCCGAGGTGGGCGGCCGTGAACTCGCCGACGCCCTCGCCGACGAGCGCGTCGGGCCGGATGCCGAGCGTGGCGAGCAGCGCGTGCTGCCCGACGGCGGCCAGGTGCAGCACCGGCTGCCGGACGGGCGCCGCGGCCGGAACCTCGCCGCGGCCGACGGCGTCGCGCACGGCCGCGAACGCCTCGGGGGCCAGGGCCCGCTCCATGACCGCGAGGCCGTCGTCCACGGCGGATCGGAACGCCGGCTCGTCGGTGTAGCCGGCGAACCCGCCGACGTCCCGGCCCGGCAGCACGAACACGAGCACCGGCGGCTGCTCGGGGGCGATCCGCGACCGCCGCGGCCACCGCGCCTCGGCCGGGCCGCCGTCGACGGGCACGAGGACGGCGGCGCGGGCGGCCAGCTGCGGCCGCCCGGTGCGCAGCGTGTGGCCGAGGTTGCGCCGCTCGTCCGGCGCCGCCGCCGCGACGGCAGCGCGCACCGCCTCCACCGCCGCCGTCAGCCGCGGTGGATCGTCCGCGGACACCGGCAACACCTGCCAGGAGCGGCCCCGGCGGGCGGCGGCGCGCCGCTCGGGCTCGGCGTCGCCGATGATGACGTGCGCGTTCGTCCCGCCCAGGCCGAAGGAGCTGATCGCCGCGTAGCGGCCCTGCTCCGCGCGCGGCCAGGCGATCGGCCCGTCTGCCACCGCGAACGGCGTGCCGTCGAGGTCCGCCGGTCGGGCGCCGTGCACCAGCGGGGCGTTGGGCGGGATCGTCCCGTGCCGCAGGGCCAGCAGGGCGGCGACGATGCCGGCGGCCCCGGCGGCCGCGGTGAGGTTGCCGACGTTCGCCTTGACCGAGTGCAGCCGGCATGCGCCCGGCTCGGCCCCGCCGGACCGGTAGGCCTGGCTCGCCGCGTCGATCTCCAGGGCGTCGCCGATGCGCGTGCCGGTGCCGTGGCCCTCCAGCAGCCCGATCTGGGTGGCCTTGAGCCGGGCGACCTCGAGGGCCTCCCCGATGAGCTCGACCTGGCCGGCGATCCCGGGCGCGGTGAAGCCGGCCCGCTCGCGGCCGTCGTTGTTCACCGCCGTGCCGGCCACGACGCCGAGGATCGGGTTGCCCTCGGCCAGCGCCACGTCGAGGCGGCGCAGGAAGAGCGCCGCGACGCCGTTGCCGTCGACCGTTCCGTCGGCCGTGGCCGTGTAGGGCTCGCAGCGCCCGCGGGGCGAGTACAGGCCGCCCTCGACGTAGCGGTAGCCCGCGTCCCGGACGTTCACCGCGACGCCGCCGGCCAGCGCGGAGTCGCACTCGCCGGCGAGGATCGCCTGGCACGCCAGGTGCACGGCGACGCTGGAGGAGGAGCAGGCGGTCAGCACGGCCATCGACGGGCCGGTGAGGCCGTAAGTGTAGGAGATCCGGCCGGCCAGGTAGTCGGGGTCGGTGCCGAGGGCGAGCCGGCCCGGGTCGAGATCGTCGCCGGCCGCGGCGTGGTGCAGCCCGATCCGCGCGCCGTAGTCGCTCGCGCGCAGGCCGACGAACACGCCGACGCGGTCCGGCAGCGCGCCGATGAAGCAGCCGGCGCTCTCGACGGCCCGGTAGCACGCCTCCAGCATCACCCGGTGCTGCGGGTCGATCAGCTCGGCCTCGGACGGGTCGATGCCGAAGGCCGGCGCGTCGAACGCCAGGGAATCGTCCATCGCAAAGGTGACGGGGACGAAGTCCGGATTCTGGTACCGGCGTTTCGCGACGCCCCGCCGCGCCAATTCCTCGGGGCTGATTTCGCGCCGGCCGCAACCGCCGGTGCTGAGCAGCCGCCACAATGAAGATGGGTCGCGCACCCGGGCCGCGCGGATCGACATGCCGACAACGGCAACACGATCGGACATTACGCTACTCACCTCACGAATAGCATCGGTGCACGGCAGATTCGGACCGATCCTGTCTCGCCGGCGAGACAAACGCAATGCGCGCGCGCCAACAATTGCCGCGATGGGCGGCGGGCGGTCACAATATGACGACTCCGTCGGTTACGGTGTCAAAATTCGAGGAGATTGCCATGACGAATCCGTTCGAGAACGAAGAGGGCACGTATCTGGTGCTCGTCAACGATGAGAATCAGCATTCATTGTGGCCGGCGTTCAGTGCGGTGCCGGCCGGCTGGACCGTGGTCCACGGCGAGGATTCGCGCAAGAACTGCCTTGATTTCGTCGCGGCCAACTGGACGGATATGCGGCCGGCCACGCTGGTTGCCGCAATGGGCGAGCGGGCGCGGTAGGGCGGTGGCGCAATCATGGTGACCGAGGACGAATTCCGCAATCCCATGGATGCGTTGGTAATCGCCAGCGTGCGCCGGCTCGTCGGCGACGCGACCGTCGGCATCGACGACGACTTCTTCGCGATCGGGGGCAACTCGATCGTTGCGATGCGACTCGGGCAGATCCTGAGCGAGGAGCTGGGCATCGCCCGCCCGGCCCGCGTCATCTTCCGCCATCCCGTGCTGGGCGACCTCAGCGACGCGCTCAGCGAGCTGACCGGCCGCCCGGCCTGACGGCTCAGCCGGATGCTGCGGCGCGTCGCAGCATCCGGGCCGCCCAGGTCTCCAGCGGCGCGCTCTCCTTGCTGGCGGCGCGCTCGAAGCTGGCCAGATCTTCGGGGGAGAGCTGCAGGTGCAGCAGCAGTGCCGTGGGCGTCGGGCGGTCGCCGACCGGCCGGCCGCGCTCCTCGTGCGGGCGCGCCGCCTCGCCGTGCTGGGTCAGCAGGCTGCTGCGGACCTCGGTGCGCAGCTTGTTGCGGCTCCAGCTCAGCTCCTCGGCCTTGCGCAGCCAGTAGTCCTGCTGGGGCTGGTCGAGGGCCACCACCTCGAGGTGGTGGCTGAAGCTCAGGCCCTGCCGGCGGCGCGGCAGCGGGAACTTGCGGGCGACCCAGGTGTAGTTGCGCAGGGTCTGGTAGCTCAGCGGCGTGCGCTTGACGGCCTCGCCGTAGCGGTCGCGAAAGGTGGTCTCGCCGTAGACCAGCCAGTCGGCGATCCACCACGCCGACGAATTCGCGAACGAGAACAGGTCGACGCCGATTTTCTCCCACATGTTGAGGCTCTGCCGCGACGTGAACAGCAGGCCCGACTTGTGCAATTGTACGCCCAGCCCGATTGGTTGCCCCGAAGTGCTGACGGCCACCGCACGCGAGATGGCCGCGCCGATTGGTCTGGCATGAATTGCATCTGTACCCATCGCTCCCCCGTTGGATGCGTTATGTATAACTTTCGATCGGCCACTATAACAGCGGCTCGCCAGTCCCGCCGCCCCACGCGGGCGAGGAACCGGTCAGGCGCGCGTGCCACATCGCACATCGACGCCTAACTGACCAGCGCTGATACGCGCCGCCGTTGCATCCTCCCAAGTTGCTGACAGTGCGGCGGTGATCGGCGAGCGCGGGCAAGGCCGACGATAGCCCGAGGGTGCGGTTGTCCCGCCGGTCCTGTCTCGCCGGCGAGACAGGACCGGCCCGGTCGTTGTGGCGGTATTGCATCGACGCGTCATGGTTCGGTTAAGCTCGCCTCCACCCGGGTTCGCCGGGCCATCTGCATCGCGGCTTCTTTGCCCAAAAGCAATAGGTGCCCGTAATTCTCTGTCCCGCCGTGCGGGAATGCTTTCTCGTTGCATACGGCCGATCGGTCGGAGGTTTTTCGTGTCGCAAACGCGCCAGACGGAATGGCAGGACAAGCCGGCTGCCCCGGCGGCCGCGCCCGGCCCGCGGGAGATCCCCGCGACGTCGGCCCAGCGAAGGATGTACTTCGCCTCGATGCTGCTGCGGCCGGGCAGTCTGGCCGATGTCTGGGGAACCGTCCTCGTCGTCGATGGAGAACTCGCGATCGACCGGCTCGAACGCGCGCTGGAGGTGCTGCACGGCCGGCATGACGCGCTGCGGGCGACGTTTCTGGAGCGCGGCGGCGACGTTCGGCAGGTCGTGCACGACGGCCCCGCCCAGGCGGTCCGGATCCGGTTCGTCGACGCCGAGGGTGAGGGCCGTGAATGGGCCGACGCCGAGGCCCGACGATTCATCGATGCCCCGTTCGACATCGTGTCGGGACCCCTCTGGCGAGCGGGCGTCATACGGCTGTCGGCCACCCGGCACCTGCTGGTCTTCGGGTTTCATCACCTCATTACCGACGACATTTCCGTACAGGTGTTCGCCGAGGAGCTACGGGTGGCCTACGCCGACCCGAATGCGCCCGAGCTGCTGGTGCCGGCGGCGCAGTACGCCGATTACCGTGCGGCCCAGAAACCGGATCGCGAGGGCCTTGACTATTGGTGCCGGCGGCTCGCCGGAATCGAGCCGGCGCGGCTGCCCGAGGACGGTTCGCCGAGCCCGGACGGGCTCGTCGGCGCGCGCCTGCCGGTCGCCGTGGCGCAGCCGGTGCTGGCCGAGTTCGAGGCGTTCTGCCGCGACCGCGCGGCCACGCCGTTCATGGGCCTGCTGGCGGTGTACTGCCTGCTGCTGCAGCGCTGGGCGGGCACGAGCGACGTCCCGGTCGGCACCCAGGTGCTCGGCCGGCCGCATTCGGCGCTCTTCGGCACCATCGGGTTCTTCGCCAACACCGTCGTGCTGCGCTGTCCGGCGGCGCCGACGCTGACCTTTGAGGAGTACCTCGATCAGGTTCGCGAGGCGGTCCACGACGCGCTCGACTACCAGGACGTGCCGTTCGAGGCGGTGGTGGACGCGCTGGCACCGCAGCGCGACGCCGACCGCAACCCGCTGTTCCAGCTCGCCATCGGCTATCGGGCGGTCGACCCGGCCGACGTGTGGGCGCTGCCCGGGCTTCGGGTGACGCCGGAGCCGGACCCTGCGCAGGTGCCCGGGGTCCAGTTCGACCTGACGCTGGACATCCAGCGGCTGGCCGGCGAGACGACGATCGCCGTCGAGTTCGACCGCCGACGCTTCTCGGAGGCCGCCATGCGGCGGTTCGCGGCGGCCTACGCGCACCTGCTGCCCGCGCTGTGCCGGGCGCCCGGCGCCCCGCTCGCGAGCATCGCGCTCATGGATGCGGCCGCCCGGGCCGAGACGCTGGCGCTCGGCGCCCCCGAGGCGCCCGGCACCGCCCCACCGGCCGTCACGTCGGTCTGGGAGCTCTTCGAGCGGAGCGCGGCCGGCGTCCCCGACCGGGAGGCGGTGCGTGCGGCGGGCGAGCGGCTCACCTTCGCCGAGCTGGCGGGCCGGGCCCGCGTGGCGGCTGCGGGCCTGCGGGCGCGCGGGGTGCGTGCGGGCACGACCGTGGGCATCTGCCTGCCCCGGCGCGCCGAGCTGATCGTCGCGATCCTCGCCACCTGGTGCGCGGGCGGTGCCTTCCTGCTGCTGGACCCGCAGCAGCCGCCGGCGCGTCGCCGGCTGCTCGTCGAGGAGGCGGGCGTCGGCCTGGTGATCGCGGACGAGCCCTTCGCCGGGGCGGCCACGGTCGCCGTGGCCGCGCTGCACGGGGAGCCGCCTGCGAGCGCCGTCGACCGTCCGGCCGTGGCCCCGGCGTACGTCGTGTTCACGTCGGGCTCCACCGGGCGGCCCAAGGGCGTCGTCGTCGACCAGGCGGGCGTGGTCGCCCTCGCCACCACCCAGCTCGCGCCGATGTACGCGCGGCTGCCGGCGGGCCGCCAGGTCAACGTCGGCGGGCTCAGCGCCCTGACCTTCGACGTGTTCATCAACCACTGCCTGGCCATGATGGCCTTCGGGCACCGGCTGCTGCTGCTCGACGACGAGGAGCGGACGGACCCGCTGCGGCTGCTGGAGCGCGGCTCGGACCCGGACACCGCGATCGAGGTGCTCGACGGCAGCAGCAGCCAGATCGAGGTTCTCCTCGACGCCGGCATCCTCGACGTGCCGCACCCGCCCAGGATCGTCGTGATCGGCGGCGAGGGCGCGTCGGACCGGCTGTGGCGGCGCCTGCGCGACCAGCCCGGGCTGCTTGCCTTCAACACCTACGGCGTCACAGAGTGCACGGTCGAGTCGGCCATCGTCGCGATCGGCGAGCACCGGCGGCAGGTGGCCGGCCGGGCGGCCGGCACGTCCCGGCTCTACATCGTCGACGACCACGGGCAGCTGCTGCCGCCGCTGTTCGTCGGCGAAGTGTGCATCGGCGGGCTCGGCGTGGCCCAGGGGTACGTGGGCCGGCCCGCACACACCAGCGAGCGCTTCGTCGCCGATCCGTTCAGCGGCGTCCCCGGCCAGCGCATGTACCGCACCGGCGACAAGGGCCGCCTGCGCCCCGACGGTCAGCTCGAGTTCTGGGGCCGCATCGACGACCAGGTGAAGGTGCGCGGCCTGCGGGTCGAGCCCGGCGAGCTGGAGGCCGCGCTGTGCGCCCACCCCGATATCGCCCGGGCCGCCGTCGTCGCGACCGATCCCGGCACGTCCATCGCGCGCCTGGTGGCCTACGTCGTGCCCGGCGCCGGCCGCGACGGGCTGACGTCCGCCGCGGTCCGGCAGTTCCTGCGCGGCCGCGTCCCGGCCGCGTTGCTGCCCGACCGGGTCGAGTTCGTCGAGGCATTCCCGGTCACGGCCAACGGCAAGCTCGACCGCGGCGCGCTGTCGCGCATCCGGTCGGCGGGCGCCGGGCCGGCCGCGGACCGCGGCGTGGCGCCGGCCGGCTCCCGCGAGCGACGGCTGTGCGAGATCGTCGCCGAGGTCGTGGGGGTGCCGGGCGCCGGCCCGGCCGACAACTTCTTCGAGCTCGGCGGCAACTCGCTGCTCGCCATGACGCTCATCGGCCGGGTGCGCACGGTGCTGGGCTGCGAGCTGCGGATGCGGTCGATCTTCGAGTCGGAGTCCATCGAGGACCTCGCGGCTCGGCTCGGTCCGGCGGCGGCGGCGCGGCCCGCGCTGGTCAGGAGGGATGGCTCGTGAACGCGGTGGATCGGCTGCCGCGGCAGCTGCGGGAGCGGGGCGGCGCCGTGGCCATGGCCGGGCACGGCGGCACGGTGACCTACGCCGAGCTGGCCGAGCGGAGCGCCGGATGGCTGGAGAGGCTGGATCGGTGGGCGGTGGCCCAGGGCGACGTCGTGGCCGTCGTCGGCGCCGCGTCGCCGGCCGTGGTCTCGCTCGTCGTCGCACTGGCCGTCCGCGGCGCCGTCGTGGTCCCCTTCGCCCCGGCCGACCCGCCGCCGCCGGAGCGGGCCCGTCGGATCGCGACCGCCTGCGCGACCCGGATCGTCGAGTTCGACGGCCAGGACGCGTGGTCGGTGCGGGCGCTCCCGGCGCCGGGCGCGCCGCGGCCGGCCCTCCTGGCGCGGCTGGCCGAGGCGGGCGAGGCCGGCCTGGTGCTGTTCTCGTCGGGCTCGACCGGCGAGAGCAAGGCGGCGCTGCTGTCCCTGCCGCGCCTCCTCGACGGGTTCGGGGCCTCGTCGCAGCCGCGCCGGACGCTGCAGTTCATGGCGCTGGACCACATCGGCGGCGTCAACACGCTGTTTCGCACGCTCGTCGGCGGCGGCACCGTGGTCACCGAGCCGCGCCGCACGCCCGGGAGTGCGTGCGCCGCCATCGAGCGGCACCGCGTCCAGGTGCTGCCGACGACGCCCACCTTCCTCAACATGCTGCTGCTGTCCGGCGCGTACCGCGACCGCGACCTGTCCTCGCTGGAGCTCATCACCTACGGCACCGAGCCGATGCGCGAGGTCACGCTGGCGCATGCGGCCGAGGTATTCCCGCACGTGCGGTTCAAGCAGACCTACGGCCTCACCGAGACCGGCATCCTGCCCACCCGCTCCGTCGCGTCCGACTCGCTGCGGATGAACGTCGGCGGCCCCGGGTTCGACACGCGGGTGCGCGACGGGGTGCTGTGGGTGCGGTCGCCGAGCAGCATGCTCGGGTACCTCAACGCGCCCAGCCCCTTCGATGACGACGGCTGGCTCAACACCGGCGACGCCGTGGAGGTGGCCGAGGACGGCGCCCTTCGCGTGCTCGGGCGGCTCTCGGCCCTTATCAACGTCGGCGGGGAGAAGGTGTCGCCCGCCGAGGTCGAGAACGTCCTGCTGCGCGCGGGCAACGTCAGCGACGTCGTGGTGACCGGGCGCCCGAACGCCGTCACCGGTGCGATCGTCGTGGCGACGGTGCAGCTCGTCGAGGCGGAGGAGCGCCCGGCGCTGAGCCGCCGGCTGCGCCGCTTCTGCGCCGAGCACCTGCCGCCGCACAAGGTGCCGGCCGTGGTCACCGTCTCGGACGGGCCGCTGCACGGCGGGCGGTTCAAGCGGATGGGAGCCGCGACGTGACCCGGCCCGAGCCGCCGCGTCCGGTGGCGGTCGTCAGCGGGGGCAGCCGCGGCCTGGGCCTGGCGCTCGTGACGGACTTTCTGCGGCGCGGCCACCGGGTCGCGACCTTCAGCCGGACCGAGTCCGCCGAGCTGGCCGCGTTGCGCGAGGCGACCGAGCCGGGCCTGCTGTCGTGGTCCGCGCTCGACGGCACGGACGCGGAGGCGGTCGACGGGTTCGTCCGGGCGGCGGTGCGCCGCCACCGCCGCATCGACGTCCTGGTGAACAACGCCGCGGTCGGGCTCGAGGGCCTGCTGACGCTGACGTCCGCGGCGGCGATCGACGCCGCGCTGCGGACCAACCTGACGCTGCCGGTGCTGCTCACCCGGGCGTGCCTCAAGCCGATGCTCGCCCGCCGGTCCGGCGTGGTGATCAATTTGTCGTCGATCAACGGGCTGCGCGGGCAGGCCGGCGTCGCGGTGTACGGCGCGGCGAAGGCGGCGCTCGACGGGCTGACGCGGAGCCTGGCCCGGGAGGCCGGCCCGGCGGGGGTCCGGGTGGTCAGCGTCGCCCCCGGCTACTTCGACAGCGACATGACCGCCGGCATCGGCGAGCAGCAGCGCCGGCGCATCGTGCGCCGCACGCCGCTGGGCCGGCTCGGCTCGGTCGAGGACGTGCTCGGCGTCGTGCGGTTCCTCACCTCGCCGGCGGCCGCGTTCATCACCGGCCAGACCATCGCCGTCGACGGCGGCTACACCTGCTGAAGTCCTGGCCGCGGGCCGGCCCGAACGTGAACGGGAGTGTGATCTGCATGAACAGGCGGGACGCGGTCATGGCTGTGCTGCTGGAGATCGTCAACGAGGCGGCCGGGCCGGTCGAGCGGCTGGAGGAGGACCAGCTGCTCGTCGACCAGCTCGGCCTGACCTCGCTGCACCTGGCCCGGTTGGTCGCGGTCCTGGAGCTGGAGCTGGACGCCGACCCGTTCACCGACGAGGTGCCCATCACGAGCGTGCGCACGGTCGGCGATCTGCTGCGGGCGTACACCCTCGTCGGCGAGCCGTCATGACGATCCGCGACCCGGACGGCCCGATCGCCGTCGTCGGCATCGCCGCGCGCTTCCCGGGCGCGTCCACTGTGGACGAGTTCTGGGACGCGATCGTCGCCGGCCGCGAGGCGATCCGCGACCTCGGCGACGACGAGCTGCTCGGCGGCGGCGTCGACCCGCGCTGGCTCGCCGACCCCGACTACGTCCGCACGACCGCCTCGATCGAGGACGTCGACCGGTTCGACGCGGCGTTCTTCGACATCTCCGGCCGCGAGGCCGCGGCCATGGACCCGCAGCACCGGATCTTCCTGGAGACGTGCTGGCACGCGCTGGAGGACGCGGGCCTGCGCACCTCGGCCGGCGCCGGCTCCCCGGTCGGCGTCTTCGCCGGCAGCGGTGGCGTGCTCACCAGCTACCTGCCCGAGGTGCTGGCCGCGGCGGGAACGCCGGCCGACCCGACCGCCTCGCTGGAGCAGCTCGGCTCCGACAAGGACTTCCTGGCCACCCGGGTGTCGTACAAGCTCAACCTGACCGGCCCCAGCCTCACCGTGCAGACGGCCTGCTCGACCTCGCTCGTGGCCGTGCACCTGGCCTGCCAGAGCCTGCTGCGCGGCGAGTGCGAGGCGGCGCTGGCCGGCGGGGTGAACATCCGGCTCCCCGTCGCCGCCGGGTACTGGTACCGCCGCGGCGGCATCCTCTCGCCCGACGGCCGCTGCCGGCCCTTCGACGTCGGCGCGCAGGGGACGATCTTCGGCAGCGGGGTGGGCGCGGTCGTGCTCAAGCCCCTCGCCGCCGCCCGGCGCGACGGCGATCGCGTCTACGCCACCGTGCTCGGCACGGGCATCAACAACGACGGCGGCGGCAAGGCCAGCTACGGCGCCGCGAGCCGGCCGGGCCAGCTCGCCGCCATGCGCCGGGCGCTCGCGGCCGCTGGCGTCGATCCCGCCACGATCGGCTACGTCGAGGCCCACGGCACCGGTGTGCCGCTCGGCGACCCCGCCGAGATCGGCGCGCTGAAGCAGCTCTTCGGCCGGGAGGAGCCGTGCGCCATCGGCTCGGTGAAGGCATTGATCGGGCACATGGAGGCGGCGTCGGGCATCGCCGGGCTCATCAAGGCCGCCCTGGCGCTGCACCATGGCCAGATCCCGCCCAGCCCGTACTTCACCGCGCCCAGCCCCCGGCTGCGGCTGGACGGCTCGGGCCTGTTCGTCAACCCCGAGCCGCTGCCGATGCCCGGCACCCCGGCCCGGGCGGCGGTCAACTCGCTCGGCATCGGCGGCACCAACGCCTTCGCGGTCCTCGAGCAGGCGCCGCCATGCGCGCGGGCCGAGCCGCGCCCGGGCCCGGAGCTCATCACCGTCAGCGCGCGCAGCGAGGACGCGCTGCGCACCCTGGCCGGACGCTGGGCGCAGCGGCTGCGGGAGCCCGGCGCGGCGCTGCGCGACCTGGCGTACACCAGCCACGTGGGCCGCACCGGACTGCGGCACCGGCTCAGCGTGCTCGCCGACACCGCACCCGCGGCGGCGGAGCGCATCGACACGTGGCTCGCCGGCGGTGGCGCAGCGGCGGACGCCGGCGTGACGGCGCCGGTCCGCCCGCGGGTGGGGTTCCTGTTCCCGGGCCAGAGCGCGGAGTACGCCGGCATGGCGGTCGGGCTGTACCGCGCGCACCCGGCGTTCCGCGCCGCGGTGGACCGGCACGCCGAGCAGTTCCGCCGCATCACCGGCGTCGACCCGCTCGACGTCTTCGCCGACCCGGCCGCGCAGACGCGCGCCGAGCTGCTGCAGCCGGCGATCTTCCTGCTGCAGGTCGCGCTGGCCGAGCTCTGGGCGTCGCTCGGGGTGCGCCCGGACGCCGTCGTGGGCCACAGCCTCGGCGAATACGCGGCGGCCTGCGTGGCCGGGGTGTTCGACCCGGCGGAGGGGCTCGAGCTGGTCGGTGCGCGCGGTCGCGCGTTCGCGGCCGTGCCGGGCGCCGGCCGGATGACCGCCGTGGGCTGCACCGACGTGGCGGAGCTGGAGCGCCTGGTCGCGGCGCACGGCGACGCGGCGGCGGTCGCCGCGTACAACGCGCCGCAGCGCGTCACCGTCTCGGGCACCGATGCGGCGATGCGCGAGCTGGTCGGCGCGTTCGAGCGGCGGGGGTGGATGACGATCCCGCTGGACACGACGCACGCCTTCCACTCGGCCGCGGTCGCCCCGGTCGTCGCGCCCCTCGTCGCGGCGGCGGGCCGGATCGCCCACCGGGCGCCGGCCGTGCCGCTGGCGCTCAACCTCACCGGCGCCCGGGCGGGCGCGGACGAGCTCGACGCGCACTACTGGGGGCGCCAGCTCACCGCGCCGGTCAGGTTCGCCGACGGCGTGGGCGAGCTCCTGGCCGCGGGCTGCACGGTCCTGCTCGAGGTGGGCCCGGGCCGGACGCTGAGCGCCGCGGGCCGCGCGCAGTCCGACGGCGACGTGCTCTGGCTGCCGGGCCTGTCCGCCCGCATTCCGGACACCGACACCGTGCTGGCCCACCTGGCCCGCCTGGCGCGCGCCGGGCTGGCGGTGGACTGGGCGGCGTACTACGCGCCGTTCCGCCCCGCCAAGGCGTCCGCCCCGCGCTACCCCTTCGCCCGCACCCGGCACTGGATCGCCCCGGCGCCGGCCGCGCCGCCGGCGCAGGAGCCGCCGGAGCTGCGCCGGCTGCCGCTGCCGCAGTCCCCGCAGCGGCGCTACGAGACCACGGTGAGCGCGCGGTCACCGCGCCCGCTCGCCGACCACGAGATCTCCGGCCGCCTCGTCGTGCCGGGCGCGTACCACACGGCGTGCCTGATCGAGGCGGCCGGCGCCGGGGCGGACGCGGTCGTCGAGGACCTGGTGTTCCCGCGGGCCCTGGTGGTCGGCGAGGCCGAGAGCCGGGTGCAGCTGGTGCTCACCCCGGACGGCGAGCGCGGGCTCGTCGCCCAGGCGCTCGGCCTGGCCCGCGCGGAGGACCCGTTCGCCGACGGCTCCTGGCAGGTCCAGGCGGAGGGGCGGATCCGGCCGGTCGACGCCCCGCCGGCGTCGTGGACGGCGCCGCCCGCAGACCATGGCGGCCGGGCCGTCACCCCCGACGAGCTCTACGCACTGTTCGAGGCGGCCGGGTTCCGGTTCGGCCCGGCGTTCCGGTGGATCACGCGGCTCCGCCTGAACGGCGTGGACACCACCGGCAGCGTCGACCTCGCGGCCCGCTCGCCGCGCGAGCACACGATGGCGCTGCTCGACGCCTGCGTGCAGGTGGCGATCGCGGCCCGGGTCGCCCGGTCCGCGCCGACCGACGGGGTGCTGCTGCCGTTTCGCATCCACCGCGCCGTGCTCCACGCGCCGCGCGGCGCGGCGCGCACCGGCCTGGTTCACGTTCGGCAGCGGGCGGCCGAGGCGGCGCGGGCCCTGGCCGACGTGTCGCTGACCGACGAGCAGGGCAATCCGCTGCTCGACCTCGTCGGCCTCGAGCTGCGGGCGGTGCGCCTGGGCGCGGCCGCCCCCGACGGCCCGGCCCGCCCCGGCGCCGAGCCGCAGATCTACGCCGAGGCGTGGGAGCCGGCCCCGGCGCCCGGTCCGGCGACGGCCGGCGGCGCCGCGTGGATCGTGCTCGCGGACCGCCGGGGGCTCTGGCGGCCCGCCGTCGCGGCGCTGGAGGCCGCCGGGCACCGGTGCGCGGTCGCGGAGGCCGGAGCGGGCTTCGCCCGCCGCGACGACGGCCGCTACGAGCTCGATCCGGCCGACGCCGGCGACCTGGCGCGGCTGCTGCACGAGACGGCCCCGACGGGCGTCCTGAGCTGCCTGGGTCTGGACGGCCCCGAAAGCCCGGACGGCCCCGGAAGCCAGAACGGCCCCGGAAGCCAGCACGGCTATGACGGCCGGGACGTGCGGGCCGCTTGCGGGTTCGTGCCGGCGCTCGTGCAGGCCGCCGAGCGCGGGGGCCGGACGCCGAACGCGGTGGTCCTGCTGACCCGCGGTGCCGTCGCCGTGCACGACGCCGCCGAGGTCGACGATCCCCACGGCGCCATGCTCTGGGGGCTCGGCCGCAGCGCGGCGCTGGAGTCGCCGCAGCTGGGCGTGCGGCTGCTCGACCTGGACCCCCGCGACCCCGCGGGATCGCTACGCCGGCTCCCCGACGCGCTCGGCGCCGAGGCCGCGATCCGCAACGGCCGGATCTACCGCTGCGTGCTGCGTCCGGCGTCGGTGCCGGCGGCACCGACGGTCCGGGCCGGCGGCGACGGCTGCTACCTCATCACCGGCGGGACCGGGGCGCTCGGCCGGCGTACCGCCGCGTGGCTGGCCGGGCGGGGCGTGCGCCGCGTCGTGCTCGCGTCGCGCCGGGCCGACGACCCGGCCGGCGCGTTCGAGCACCCGGGCCTGGAGGTGATCCGGGCCGGGCTGGACGTGACCGACCGGGCCGCGGTCGACGCGCTGGTCGGGCGCGCGCAGCACGAGTGGGGCGGGCTGCGGGGCATCGTGCACGCGGCCGGGGTGCTCGACGACGCGGTGCTGTCCCAGCTGAGCTGGGACCGGTTCGCGGCGGTGCTCGGCCCGAAGGTGGCGGGCGCCTGGAACCTGCACCGCGCCACGGAGGGCATCGAGCTCGAGCACTTCATCCTGTACTCCTCGACGGCCGCCTTGCTCGGTGCCCCCGGCCAGGCCCACTACGCGGCGGGCAACGCGTTCCTCGACGGGCTCGCGCACCACCGGCGCGGGCGCGGGCTGCCCGCCCTGAGCGTCGGCTGGGGGCCGTGGTCGGCCGGCATGGCGGCCGGGCTGAGCCCGCGCCTGCGGGCCAGGATGCGCGACGCCGGATTCGCCCCGCTGGAGCCGGATCCGGCCCTCGCTGCGCTCGACCGGCTCATGGCCGGGCCCGGCGGACGGTACGGCGTCTTCCGCGTCGACTGGTCCCGCTACCGCGCCCGCCACCGCGGCGGGCCGGCCGTCGACGCCGACGAGCAGCCGGGGGCCGTCGCCCCGGACGGCTCCGAGCCGCTGCGGCGGCTGCGGAGCGACTGGCCCGGCGCCGCGGCCGGGGCCCGCCGCGGCCTGGTGCTGCGGTACGTGCGGGTCATGCTCGCCGCCCGGCTCGCCCGACCGGTGGCCGACATCGGCGAGGACCTGCAGCTGCAGGCGGCCGGGCTGGACTCGCTGGTCGCGGTGGAGGTCCGGGGCCAGATCTTCCGCGACCTGGACGTCGACCTGCCGCTCACCGGCCTGCTGGAGGGCAAGGACCTGGGGGCGCTCGTCGACGAGCTGCTCGACCGGCTGTCGCGCGAGGCGCCGGCCGCGGCGCCCGCGGCGGCGTCGACCGGGGCGTCGACGGGGGCGCCGTCGCGGCCCGAGGCCGAGCCGTTCTCGCCGCAGGAGGCGGAGCGGCTGCTGGCCTCGCTCGACACGTTGACGCCGGACCAGCTCGACGCGCTGCTGCCGTGGCTGGCCGAGCAGGGCACGGCCGGATCGACCGAGGGATGATGCTGTGAGCGAGTACGACGTCCGCAAACGACTGGAGGCGGTGCTGCGGTCGCGGGCCGCCGAGGCGCGCGCCGAGCACCCGCTGTCGCCCGCGCAGCGTTCGCTGCTGATCCTGCACCAGACGGACCCGGCGAACGCGGCGTACAACGTCGCCTTCACCGCCCGGTTCACCGGCGGCTTCGACGCCGCCGCGTTCCACGGCGCGCTGCGCTCCCTCGTCGGCCGGCACGCGGCGCTGCGCACCACCTTCGGGCGCGTCGGCACGCCGGGCGCCGGGGCCGTCGAGGGCCGGCAGAGCGTGCACGGCTGGCTCGAACCCGGCTTCGCCGAGACCGACGCCGGGGACTGGGGCGACGAGCGGCTCGCCGAGACGGTGCGCGACGACCATCGGGAGCCGTTCGACCTCATGAGCGGTCCGCCGATCCGGGCGCGGGTCTACCGCACCGCACCGGGTGCGGCGGTCGTGCTGTTGAGCGTGCACCACATCGTGTGCGACTTCTGGTCGCTCGGGCTCATGCTGGCCGAGCTGGAGCAGCTGTACCGCGCCGAGTCCGAGCGGCGCCCGGCGAACCTGCCCGCCCGCAACGCGCCGTACACCGACTTCGTCACGTACCAGCGCGACCTCATCGCCACGGCGAGGGGCGAACGGGCCCGCGCGTACTGGCACGGGCGGCTCGCCGGCCGCCTGGAGCCGACCGCGTGGCCGCGCTTCGAGCCCGACCCGGCCGACGCCGACGGGGGCGCCTCGATCGTGTTCGCGTTCCCCGACGCCCTCGCGCGCGACGTGTTCGCGCTGGCGCGGGAGGCGGGCTCGACGCCGTACGTCGTGCTGTTGACGGCCTTCCAGATCCTCATCGGGCGGTACACCGGCCGGCGCGACGTGCTGATCGGGACCCCGGTCGCCGGCCGGACCGACCCGGCGCTGGCCGAGAGCGTCGGCAACTTCGTCAACCCGGTGGTGCTGCGGGCCGAGCTGGACGGCGCGGCGTCGTTCGGGGAGCTGCTCGAGCGGTCCCGCCGCACGGTCGCGGAGGCGCTGGAGCACCAGGACTACCCGTTCGAGCGGCTCGTCAGGGAGCTCAGCCCGCCGCGCCGCGACGGGCGCAACCCCATCTTCCAGGCGATGTTCAGCTACCAGCAGCCGCATCGGTACCCGGCGCACGCCGGCCTGTACGTGGCCGACGAGGGCGCGACCCCGGTCGCCTGGGCCGGGCTGACCGCGGTGCCGTTCCGCCTCGCGCAGCAGGACGACCAGCTGGAGCTCGTGCTGGAGGTCGTCCACGACGGTGACCGGCTCGTCGCGGTGCTCAAGCACCGCACGTCGGTCTTCCCGTCCGCGGCGGCCCGGCAGGTCATCCGGTGCTACCTGACCCTGCTCGGGGCGGCGGTGGCGAATCCGCGGCGCCGCGCGGACGACCTGCCGCTGCCGGCCGTGGGCGACTCCGGCCGCGTCGGCGACGCGGTCGGCGCGGGCGACCCGGCCGGCGACGCCCTCGCGGACGCGGCGGCTCCGGCCGACGAGCCCGCGCCGACCGGCCTCGGCGCGCACGAGCGGCGGGTGACGGCGGTCTGGCGGCAGGTGCTCGGCCGCGAGGCCATCGGCCCCGACGACAACTTCTTCGACCTCGGCGGCAACTCGATGCTGCTCATGCAGGTCCATCAGCTGCTCACCGACGAGGCCGCGGACCGCCCGCTGACCGTGCCCGACCTGTTCCGCTACCCGACCGTGACGAGCCTGGCCCGGCGGATCGGCCAGGCCGCCGCGCCGGCCGGCGAGGGCCCGGGCCGGGGGCGCGCCTCGAGCCGGCGGTTGCAGCTGGCGGACGGCACGGCGCGCGGCGCGCGGCTGCGGGCGCGGGGGCGTCAGCGCGTGGACGGCGACGGAGGCCGGGATGCCTGACGCGACCGAGGCCGCGGCGCCGATCCGGCCCAACGACATCGCCGTGATCGGGATGTGCGGCCGGTTCCCCGGCGCCCCCGACGTGGCCACCCTCTGGAGCCGGCTGCGGGCCGGCGACGACCTGCTGACCACGTTCACCGACGCCGAGCTCGCGGCGGCCGGGGCGCCCCCGCGGGTGCTGCGCGACCCGGCCTATGTCAGGCGCGCGGCGGTCCTGCCCGACGCGTTCCGCTTCGACCACGAGTTCTTCGGCTACACCCGGCGTGAGGCGATGCTGCTCGATCCCCAGCAGCGGATCCTGCTGGAGGTCGCCTCGGAGCTGCTCGAGACGATCGGCTACGCCGGCGCGGCGGGCGAGCAGGCCGTCGGGGTGTTCGCCGGCGCGTCGATGAACACGTACCTGCCCAACCTGCTGGGCCGCCACTGCGATCCGCTCGGCTACGACGGTACCGAAATCATGATCGCCAACGACAAGGACTACCTGACCACCCGGATCTCCTACAAGCTCGGGCTGCGGGGGCCGAGCGTCAACGTGCAGACCGCGTGCTCGACGTCGCTCGTGGCGGTACACCTGGCCGTGCAGAGCCTCGTCACCGGCGAGTGCGACATCGCCCTGGCCGGCGGCGTCTCGGTGATCGCCAACCCGTACCCCGGCTACACGTTCAGCGAGGGGATGATCCTGTCCCCGGACGGGCGGTGCCGCCCGTTCGACGCCGCGGGGGCCGGCACGACGTTCGGCGACGGGGTCGGCCTGGTCGCCCTGAAGCGGCTGGCCGAGGCGATCGCGGACGGCGACCGGGTGCTGGCCGTGGTGAAGGGCTCGGCGATCAACAACGACGGCTCGGACAAGATCGGCTACACGGCCCCCAGTACCGCCGGCCAGCGGGCGGTGATCGCGGAGGCGCAGGCGGTGGCCGAGGTGGGCGCCGACACCATCACCTACGTCGAGGCCCACGGCACCGCGACCACGCTCGGCGACCCCGTCGAGTTCGCCGCGCTGCGCGAGGCCTTCGTCGCGGGCGGCGCGCGGCCGGGGCGGCGGGAGTGTGCCCTGGGCTCGGTCAAGGCCAACGTCGGGCACCTCGCCGCCGCGGCGGGCGTCACCGGGCTCATCAAGGCGGTGCTGGCGTTGCAGCACCGGGAGATCCCCGGCCACCCGACCTTCGCCCGGCCCAACCCCGAGATCGACCTGGACGACAGCCCGTTCTTCGTCAACACCGCCCCGATGCCCTGGGCGGCGGGGCCCACCCCGCGGCGGGCCGGCGTGAGCTCGTTCGGCATCGGCGGCACCAACGCGCACGTCGTGCTCGAGGAGGCACCTCCGGCGCCCGCCGCCCCGGCGCCGGCCGACGGCCCGTGGCTGCTCGCGGTGAGCGCCAAGAGCGACGCGGCGCTGCGGGAGCTGGCCCGCCGGGTGGCCGACGAGCTGGCGGGGGCCGACGCGCCCGGTCTGGCCGACGCGGCGTACACCCTGCGGGCGGGCCGGCGCGTCTTCGCCCACCGCCACGCGGTCGTCGCCGACGACCACGCCGGCGCGGTGGCCGGGCTGCGAGCCCTGGCCGGCCGTCCGGTCGCGCCGGCGCCGTCCGCCCCGGCCGTGTCGTTGCTCTTCGGCGCGACGGGGGCCGAGGAGCTGCGGGCCCTGGCCGGGCGCCTGCCCGCGGTCGCGGACCTCGTCGACCGCTGCACCGCCGGCGCCGGTGTGGCCGACGATCCCTCGGCGGCCGCGGTGACCGCCGCGCAGGTCCTGGCGGCGCTGTGGACGGAGTCCGGCGTGCGGCCGGCGGCGGTCGGGGGAGCGGGGGCCGGCGAGGTCCTCGCGGCCTGCGTCGCCGGCGCCCTCGACCCGTCCGCGGCGGCGGCCCTGCTGTCCTGGAGGGCCGGACGGCTCGACCGGCCGCCCGCGGTGCGGCCGCGGGCGCCGCGGATGCCCATCCTGTCGGCCGTCACCGGCGGCGAGCTGCCCGCGGCGCGGGTGCTCGATCCGCGGCACTGGACGCGGGACGTCTGGGTGGGCGACCGGCTCGCCGAGGCGTTCGCGGGCGCGGGCGCGGCCGTGCTGGCCGTCGGGGCGGCGCCGGCCGGTGCCGGATTCGACCCGGTGCCGGCCCCGCCGACGGTGGCCGGCCTGCTGGCCGCTGCGGCCCGGCTGTGGGTCGAGGGCGTGCCGGTGGACTGGTCGGCGTGGTCGGGCGGGCGGCCCCGGCGGGTGCCCCTGCCGACCCACCCGCTGCGGGGGCCCACCTTGCGGCCCGATGCGCCCGGCGCCCCGGCCGTCCCGGGCGGGGCCGCCGCGCGGGCGGACGGGCCGTGGCTGCTGTTCGCCGACGCCGGCGGGGCCGGCGACGCCCTCGCCGGGGCGCTGCGCGAGGGCGGCGCCGCCGTGTGTGTGGTGCGCGCCGGTCGCCGGTTCGAGCGGGTCGACGCCGACTCCTTCGTCGTCGACCCGGCGGAGGCGGGCGACCGCGAGCGGCTGTCGGCTGCGCTCGCGGCGGCCGGGTTCGTGCCCGGGCGGGTCGTGCACCTCTGGTCGTTCGACCCGCCCGCGGGAACCGACGCAGACCGGGACGTCGGGCTCGATCGGCCGGAGCCGCCATGGACCGAAGCCCTCGACCTCGTCCTGCACGCTGGGCTGCGCCGGCTGGCGGCCGCGGCCGGCGACCGGCGCCCCGCGGCGGGCGCCGGGCTGCGCCGGACGCTGGCCCGGCTGTGGTCCGAGGTGCTGCGTACCGACGTCGACCGCTACGACCTGAGCCTCTTCGACCTCGGCGGCGACGAGCTGCTCGCGGTCCGCCTCGCGCGGCGGATCGAGCAGGAGCTCGCGCTGCCGCTGACGGCGCGGGAGCTGCTGGCCAACCCCACCATCGACCGCCTGGCGGCGCGCCTGGACCCGACGGTGACCGCCTGATGCGCCGCCATCCGGGCGCCGAGCACGAGGAGAACAGCGTGGAGCCACTACTGCCAGGCATCGCCGCCATCGTCGGCGGCTACTTCGACATCCCGCCCGACCGGCTGGACCCAGACGTCGCGTTCACCGAGCTCGGCGCCGACTCGATGGCGCTGCTCGGCCTGCTGCGGCTGGTGGAGGACCGGTACGGGTGCAAGGTCACCCTGCGGCAGCTCTTCGGCGAGGTGCAGACGCCGGCCGAGATGGCCGCCTACCTCGCCGCGCACGCGCCGGCCGAGAAGCTGCCGGGCGCGTCTCCGGCTCCCGTCGTCGCGCCCGATCCGCTGGTGGCGGCGCCCTCCGTCGCGGCGCCGGTGCCGGCCACCGTGACGGCAGCGGTGCAGGAGCTGATCCGGGAGCAGCTGCTTGTCATGCGACGGCAGCTCGAGGTGCTGGGCGGCGCGCCGGCCGTGGTCCCGTCGGCAGTGGTCCCGTCGGCCGTGGTGCCGCCGGCCGCGACGCCGGCCCCGACGCGGTCGGTGGTGCCGCTCGCGCCGGGCATGCGCCGGGCCGCGGCCGACCCCGAGGAGACGGCGCAGCGCACCCGCTATCTGCGGGCCCTGGCCGACCGGTTCGGCGCCCGCACGAAGGGCTCCAAGGCGTTCGCCCAGCGATTCCGCCCGATGGTGGCCGACAGCCGCTCCACGCTGGGGTTCCGGCCCGCGACCAAGGAGATGCTGTACCCGATCGTCGCCGAGCGCGGCCGCGGCGCGCGGCTGTGGGACATCGACGGTAATGAGTACGTTGACCTGACCCTCGGCTACGGCGTGCACCTGCTGGGGCACAACCCGCCGTTCGTCACGGACGCGCTGCGCGAGCGGCTGGACGTCGGCTTCAGCCTCGGGCCGCGCACCCGGCTGGTCGAGGACGTCGCGGCCGCCGTGCTGGAGCTCACCGGCATGGAGCGGGTCGCCTTCCTCAACACCGGGACCGAGGCGGTCATGACGGCGGTGCGCCTGGCGCGCGCGGCCACCGGGCGCGACAAGATCGTGGTGTTCTCCACGGCGTACCACGGCCACTCCGACGGCGTGCTCGCCGTGCCCTCCCACGAGAACGGCGTGTTCGGCACGCGGCCGCTGGCGCCGGGCGTCTCGCCGCGCGCGGTGGAGAACGTGTACGTGCTGGAGTTCGGCACCGACGAGGCCCTCGACTTCATCCACCGGCACGGCCCGCAGCTGGCGGCGGTGATGACCGAGCCGGTGACGCTGCGCACGCCGGGCGTGCAGAACCCCGAGTTCCTGCGGCGCGTCCGGGAGATCACCCGGGAGCACGGCACGAAGCTCATCTTCGACGAGATGGTGACCGGCTTCCGCTGCCACCCGGCCGGCGTGCAGGGCCTGTACGGCATCGAGGCCGACCTGGCCACCTACGGCAAGATCATCGGTGGCGGCCTGCCGCTCGGCGTGATCGCCGGCCGCGGCGGGGTGATGGACCCCATCGACGGCGGCGTCTGGCACTTCGGCGACGACTCCGGCCCGACGGTCGAGTCGACGTTCTTCGGCGGGACGTTCAACCAGCACCCGATGTCGATGGTGGCGGCCAAAGCGGTGCTCGACCACCTCCGCGCGGCCGGGCCGGCCCTGCAGCGCGACCTCGACCGCACGACCGAGGCCTTCGTGGACGACCTCAACGCCGACTTCCGCGAGCTCGACGTGCCGATCGAGGTCCGCCGGTTCTCGTCGCTGTTCCGCTTCGAGCACGAGCAGAACATGGACCCCTTCTACTTCAACCTGCTCGACCGCGGGGTGTTCGTCTGGGAGCTGCGCAACTTCTTCCTGTCCACCGCCCACCGGCCGGAGGACCTGGCGCACATCCGCGCGGCCGTCCGGGACTCCGTCGCCGAGCTGCGGTCCCACGGAATGCTCGGCGACCGCCGCACGGGCCGGTCCGGCACCCGCCCGGCGCCGCCGCGCAGCACCCTCGCGCAGCGGCAGCTGGCGGCTCTCGACGAGGGCGGCGTCGCCGCCTACGAGATGTCCATCGGCTTCTGGCTCGACGGCGAGCTGGACCGCGACGCGCTGCGCGCGGCCGTGCACGGCGTGGTCGCGCGGCACGAGGCGCTGCGCAGCACGCTCGGGGTGGACGGCGAGACGCTCGTCGTCCACCCCGCGGCCGAGGCGACGCCGGGCGTGCTGGTCGAGCACGCCTGCGCCGACGCGGAGGAGCTCGAGCGGTTCCGGCGCGAGTGGGCCGAGCGGCCGCTCGCCCTGGCCGGCGGTCCGGTCTTCCGCGCCGCGGTGGTGCGGGTCGCCCCGCGCCGGCACCAGCTGCTGCTGTCGGTGCACCACGCGGCGGTGGACGGCTGGTCGTTCAGCACCATCGTCGGCGACCTCGTCGAGCTGTACAACGCCGGACGCCGCGGCGCGGACGCCCAACTGCCGCCGGCCGCGCAGTTCCGCGACTACGTCGCGTGGCACCACCGGGTCGCCGCCGGGCCGGGCGCCGCGGCGCACCGCGACTACTGGCGGTCCCTGCTCAAGGAGGCGCCGCCGGTCGAGCTGCCGTCGTCGGGCGGGCCGGCGGGCTACCCCTTCCGGGCGGTGCGGCACAGCGTCCGGCTCGACGCCGCGTTTCGCGACAGGATGCGCGAGGCCGCCCGGGAGGAGGGCGTGACCGTGTTCGCCTACCTCGTCGCGGCCTGGGGCGCGCTGCTGCATCGGCTGACCGGGCGTGACGACGTCGTCGTTCCGGTCGCCGCCGCCCGGCGGTCGCCGGAGCTCGACCTGGTGGTCGGGTACTGCTCCAACCTGCTCCCGCTGCGGCTGCGGCGATCGGCGGGCATCCGGGTCGCCGACTACGTGGCCGAGGTCCTCGAGCAGCTGGTGACCGGGCTGGAGACCCAGGACCACCCGTTCGCGGACCTCATCGCGGAGTCGGGCGGGCCGGGCGCGGGGCTGCGCGACGAGCTGTTCACCACGTCGATCTCGTTCTACCGCCAGGTCGCGGTGCCGGCCGTGGACGGGCTCGCGGTGGCGGAGGCCGACCCGCTGCCGATCGCGCGCACCGGCCATCCGCTGGCGCTGAACATCGTGGACGGCGCGGACGGCGTGCGGTGCGACTTCGACATCGCGGTGGACGTCGTCGCCCCGGAGCTGCTGGAAAGCATCCCGCCGGACTACCGCAACCTGCTCGACGCCATGGTCGCCGACGGCCGGCGACCGCTGGCCGACCTGCTGCACCACCCGACGGCCCCTCAGGCACACCCCGACAACGGACACAGGGGAGATGCGAACTCATGATCACCGCTGGCCTCAAGCTCACCCAGAGCGGCGGCATCGCGCTGCTCGACGGCGACCGCCTCGCGTTCAACATCGAGATGCAGAAGATCGGCAACGGCGCCCGGTACAGCAACGTCGACGAACTGGACGACCTGGCCGCGATCATGGGCCGGTTCGGCTACCAGCTCGGCGACGTCGCCACGTGGGCGGTGGACGGCTGGGACGGCGCGCGGCACGGCCGCGTGTCGCTGCTCAGCGGCGGCGTGCCGACCGAGGTCCTCGTCGCCCCGTACCGGGAGACCGAGGCGGTGCCCGACCCGGGCCGCCCCGGCCTCACCGGCCAGATCGTCATCGGCGGCAAGGGCCTGGACTACGTCAGCTACGTCCACGTGGCCGGCCACCTCGCCTCCGCCTACTGCTCCAGCCCGTTCGCCCGGCGCGGCGAGCCGTCCATGGTGCTGGTGTGGGACGGCGGCTGCTTCCCGCGGCTGTACTGCGTCGACGCCGACGGGCGCATCGAGGCCGGCGGCGAGGCGTTCCCGCTCATCGGCCACTCGTACTCCATGGCCTCGCAGTACTGGGGACCCTTCAAGCGGCCGAACAAGTCGACCCACGTCGATGACCTCTCGGTCGCCGGGAAGATGATGGCGTACATCGCCCTGGGCACGGCCCGGGAGGAGATCAAGTCGATCTTCCGCGAGGAGTTCTTCGAGCACTTCGAGGCCGGCTCGCCGCGGGTGCGCGCCTACCGCCGCACCATCATCGGCTGCGGCAGCACGGGCGAGAAGTCGCACTCCTTCGTGCACGAGTTCATGTCGGCGGTCCAGCGGCGCACGGCCGGCGCGGGCGTGTCCGACGAGGACGTGCTGGCCAGCGTCCACGCGTTCCTGGAGGAGCTGCTGCTGGAGCGGGTGACCGCGAAGATCCGGGCGTGGAAGGGCGGCGGCCCGTGGAACCTGTGCTTCGCCGGGGGCTGCGCGCTGAACATCAAGTGGAACAGCGCGCTGCGGGCGCACCCGATGATCAAGGAGATGTGGGTGCCGCCGTTCCCGGACGACTCGGGGGTCGCGATCGGCACCGCCTGCCTCGCCGCGGCCGGCGGCGAGGGGCTTCGGCCGATCGAGTGGGGCACCCGGCTCGGGCCGGACCTGGAGCCCACGCCGGGGGTGCCGGCGGGGTGGAGCATGTCGCCGTGCTCGCCCGAGGAGCTGGCCCGGATGCTGCACGCCACGGGCCGGCCCGCCGTCGTGCTCAACGGCCGCGCGGAGCTGGGGCCCCGGGCGCTCGGCGGGCGCAGCATCATCGCCCCGGCCACGGAGGCCTCGATGAAGAAGCTGCTCAACGACGTGAAGGGCCGGGAGCACTACCGGCCGGTCGCGCCGATCTGCCTGGAGGAGCACGCGCCCGCCATCTTCGACCCGGGCACCCGCGACCCGCACATGCTCTTCGAGCACGTCGTGCGCCCCGAGTGGGTCGACCGGGTGCCGGCCGTCATGCACCTGGACGGCACCGCCCGGCTGCAGACCGTGAACGCGGACGACGACCCCAACCTGCACGCCATCCTCCGCGAGTACCACCGGTGCAGCGGCATTGCGGTGCTGTGCAACACGAGCGCGAACTACAACGGCCGCAGCTTCTTCCCCGACGCCGCCTCGGCGATGCGGTGGGGCCAGCTCGACCTGGTGTGGAGCGAGGGCGTCCTGTACCGCCGGGACGACCCGACCTGCTAGTGCGAGCCGTCGCCCCGGACCGCCGCGTGGCGCGGTCCGCCGAACAACGCCGTTGGAGGAGACGTTGATGCCCAGGCCCGATGTGTCGAAGGTTCTCGAGAAGCACGCCGCCGAGCGGGCCAAGCGCCTGCGCCCGGACGGCAACGACCAGTACCGACCGCTCGCCGGCGACCTCGCGCACATGGCCGAGGACCCGTTCACCGACCGCGTGGAGCGGGAACCGGTGCGCGACCACGTCACCGTCGCCTTCATCGGCGGGGGCTTCGCCGGCCTCATGACCGGGGCGTACCTCAAGGAGGCCGGGGTCGACGACGTCCGGATCGTCGAGACCGGCGGCGACGTCGGCGGCACCTGGTACTGGAACCGGTACCCGGGCGTGCAGTGCGACGTCGCCTCGCTGATCTACCTGCCGCTGCTGGAGGAGACCGGCTACGTGCCGACGGAGTGGTACGCGCACGGCCCGGAGATCCTGGAGCACTGCCAGCGCATCGCCAAGCAGTACGGGCTGTACGAGCAGGCCCTGTTCCACACCCGGGTGACCGGCCTGGAGTGGGACGAGGCCGCCGGGCGGTGGACGGTGCGCACCGACCGCGGCGACGCGTTCACCGCGCAGTTCGTGGCCTGGGGCCTGGGCAACCTGTCGGTGCCGAAGCTGCCGGGCATCCCCGGCATCGAGACGTTCGCGGGCCACGCCTTCCACGCGAGCCGGTGGGACTACGCCTACACCGGCGATCCGGCCGGCGGGCCGCTGGGCGGGCTGCGTGACCGGCGGGTGGCCGTCATCGGCACCGGCGCCAGCGCCGTGCAGTGCGTGCCGCACCTGGCGACGGCGTGCGGGGAGCTGTTCGTGTTCCAGCGCACGCCGTCGGTGATCGAGGTCCGCAACAATCGGCCCATCGATCCGGAGTGGTTCGCGCGCATCGCCACGCCGGGCTGGCAGCAGCGGTGGCTGGACAACTACGCGGCGAACATGACCGCGGCCGAGCAGCCGGCCGAGGACCTCGTCGACGACAGCTGGACCGCCCTGGCCCGGCGCGGACGCGCCGCCGGGGAGGGGCCTGACCCGGAACAGGACGGCGCCGACGGGATCGGCCGCGAGGTGTACGCGGATCTGGAGAAGATGGACGAGATCCACGCCCGCGTGACGGCGACCGTCCGGGACCCGCGCACGGCGGAGCTGCTCAAGCCCTGGTACCACCTGCCGTGCAAGCGCCTGACCTTCCACGACGAGTACCTGGCCGCCTTCAACGTCCCGACGGTCCACCTGGTGGACACCGGCGGCAAGGGGGTCGAGCGGATCACGCCGAGCGGCGTCGTGGTGGACGGCACCGAGTACCCGGTGGACTGCATCATCTACGCCTCGGGGTTCGAGGTCGGCACCGACCCGATCCGCCGCGGCGGCTTCGACCCGGTCGGCCGGGACGGCCGGCGGCTGTCGCAGGCCTGGGCCGACGGCCTGCGCACGATGCACGGCCTGCACGTGCACGGGTTCCCCAACGCGTTCCTCGTGCAGCCGTTCACGGGCGGGATGCGGTTCTCCAACCTCTCGCACAACCTGTCGGAGGCGGCCCGGACGGTCGCGGCCGTGGTCGGCTTCGCCGTGCGGGCGGGCGTCGACGTCGTGGAGGTCACGCAGGAAGCCCAGGACGCCTGGATGCGCGAGGTGGGCGTCGACGCGGAGTGGCGCTCGTTCCTGGCCACCTGCACGCCGGGCTACAGCAACAACGAGGGCACCGACCTCGGTGCGTACTCGATCTGGGAAGAGTATCTGTGCGCCGACGGCCTGGGCTACTTCCGGCTGCTGCAGCAGTGGCGCGACGCCGGGGACTTCGCCGGCTTGCAACGACACCACCTCGGCCGGTGAGTGCGCGCCCGCGGTCGGAACTCAGCGAGGGAGCCTGCATGAATCCGTTGTCCTTTGCCCAGCAGCGACTGTGGCTCGTCGGCCAGCTGGCCGGGCCGAGCGCGGCGTACAACGTGCCGCTGGTGCTGCGCCTGTCCGGCCGGCTGGACCGGGCCGCCCTGGCGGCGGCGCTGCACGACGTGGTCGGGCGGCACGAGAGTCTGCGCACGGTGTTCCCGGTCGTCGACGGCGGGCCGGTGCAGTCCACCCTGCCGGCCGGCGAGGTCGGGCCGCCGCTGGAGTGGGTGGACGCCGGTGCCGACGAGCTCGCCGACCTGGTGGCCGCGGCCGCCGGGCACGTGTTCGACCTCGCGGCTGAGATTCCGGTGCGGGCCCAGGGGTTCGTCGTGGCGCCGGACGAGCACGTGCTGGTGCTGCTGCTGCACCACATCGCGTGCGACGGTTGGTCGGTGGGGCCGCTGACCCGCGACCTCGCGGCGGCGTACGCGGCCCGGGTGGTCGGGGTGGCGCCGGGCTGGGACGAGCTGCTGGTGCAGTACGCGGACTACACGCTCTGGCAGCGCGAGCTGCTCGGGGCGCCGGACGACCCGGACAGCGCCATGGCCCGGCAGTCGACGTACTGGCGCGACGCGCTGTCCGGGCTGCCGGACGAGCTGGCGCTGCCGTTCGATCGGCCGCGCCCGGCGGTGGCCAGCCATCGCGGGGCCGAGGTGCCGGTGGCCCTCGACGCCGAGGTGCACGAGCGGATCGAGGCGCTGGCCCGCCCGGCCGGCGCGACGCCGTTCATGGTGGTGCAGGCGGCGCTGGCCGTGCTGCTGTCGCGGCTGGGGGCCGGGACCGATGTGCCGCTCGGCACGCCGGTGGCCGGCCGGGACGACGAGGCGCTGCACGACCTGGTCGGGTTCTTCGTCAACACGCTGGTACTGCGCACCGACGTCTCGGGCGATCCGACGTTCCGGGAGCTGCTGGCCCGGGTGCGGGACGCCGACCTGGCGGCGTTCGAGCACCGGGACCTGCCGTTCGAGCGGGTGGTGGAGGTGCTGGACCCGCCCCGGTCGCTGGGCCGGCACCCGCTGTTCCAGGTGATGCTGGCCTTCGACGCCGACGCGGAGATCGCGGTGTCGCTGCCCGGCCTGCGGGTCGGCGAGGTCGAGGTTCCGCCGTGGGAGACGGCCAAGTTCGACCTGAACTTCGAGCTCCGCGCGCGGTACGGGCCGCAGGGGCGGCCGGCCGGGATCGTGGGGGTCGTGGAGTACGCCACCGAGCTCTTCGAGCGCGCCACGGTCGAGGCGCTGGTGGCTCGGCTCGGCCGCCTGGTCGAGCAGCTCGTCGCCGACCCCGACCGGCTCGTCGGCCGGGCGGACCTCCTCAGCGGCCCGGAGCGGGAGCTGCTGCTGGCCGCACGCGCGGACGATCCGGCCGGGCCGGCGGCCACGCTGCCCGCGTGGTTCGAAGCTCGGGCCGCGGCGACGCCGGACGCGGTGGCGGTGGTGTTCGGCGACACCGAGCTGTCGTACGGGCAGCTCAACGCGCGCGCCAACCGGTTGGCGCGAGCGCTGGTCGAGCGCGGTGCCGGGCCGGAGCGGTTCGTGGCGGTGCTGCTGCCCAGGTCCGTGGACATGATCGTCGCGGTGCTGGCGGTGCTCAAGGCCGGGGCGGCGTACCTGCCGGTCGAGCCGGCGCTGCCGGCGCGGCGGATCGAGCTGATGCTCAACGACGTCGAGCCCGTCGCGATCGTCACCGCGTCCACAGTGGACGATCCGGTCGCGCACCGGGCCCGCATCGTGCTCGACGACCCGGACACGGCGGCCGCGCTGCGGGCTCGGCCGGGCGGCGACCTGGCCGACGGCGAGCGGGTCGCCCCGCTGCTGGCGCAGCACCCGGCCTACGTCATCTACACCTCCGGCTCGACCGGCAACCCGAAGGGCGTGCTGGTCGCGCACCGCAGCGTGGTGAGCCTCATGAGCGGCACCCGCGACACGTACCGCTTCGGCCCCGACGACGTGTGGGCGATGGTCCACTCGCTGGCCTTCGACGTGTCGGTGTGGGAGATCTGGGGCGCGCTGCTGCACGGCGGGCGCCTGGTCGTGGTGCCCGCGGAGGTCACCCGGTCCCCGGCCGACCTGCTGGACCTGCTCGCCGCGCACCGGGTGACGGTGCTCAACCAGACGCCGTCGGCGTTCTACGAGCTGCTGCGGGCCGACCGGCCCGGCGAGCGCCCGCTCGCCCTGCGCACGATCGTCTTCGCCGGAGAGGCGCTGTCGTTCGAGCGCGTGCGGGACTGGTACGCCGGCCGCCCGCACGACCCGGCCCGGCTGGTGAACATGTACGGCATCACGGAGACGACCGTGCACACCACGACCCTGGCGCTGGACGCCGGCCTCGTGACGGACTTCCCGAGCCGCAGCCTCATCGGCCGGGCGATCCCGGGGCTGGCCGTGCTCGTGCTCGACGCGGGCCTGCGGCCGGTGCCGCCGGGGGTCACCGGCGAGCTGTACGTGGTCGGGCCGCAGCTGGCCCGCGGCTACCTCAACCGGCCGGCGTTGACCGCCGAGCGGTTCGTGGCCTGCCCGTTCGGCGCGCCGGGCGAGCGGATGTACCGCTCGGGCGACCTGGGCCGGTGGCGGGCCGACGGGAGCCTGGAGTACCTCGGCCGGGCCGACCAGCAGGTGAAGATCCGCGGGTTCCGCATCGAGATCGGCGAGGTCGAGACGGTCCTGGCCGAGCACCCCGGGATCGCCCACGCCGCCGTCGTCGCGCGCGAGGACGTCGCCGGCGACCGGCGCCTGGTGGGGTACGTGGTGCCCGGGCCCGCGCTCGACCCGCGCGCGGCGGCGGAGCTGCCCGGCCGGCTGCGCCGGCACGCGGGCGCGCGGCTGCCCGAGTACATGGTGCCGGCGGCGGTGGTGGTGCTGGACCGGCTGCCGCTGACGGTCAACGGCAAGCTCGACCGCCGGGCGCTGCCCGCCCCGGACTACGCCGCGGCCTCGACGCGCCGCGCCGCGCGCACCGTGCGCGAGGAGCTGCTGTGCGACGCGTTCGCCGCGGTGCTGGGGCTGGCGGCGGTCGGCGTCGACGACAACTTCTTCGACCTCGGCGGCCACTCGCTGCTCGCGACCCGCCTGGTCGCCCACGTCCGCGCGGTGCTCGGGGTCGAGCTGACCGTCCGCACCCTGTTCGAGTCGCCCTCGGCGGCGGCGCTGGCGGCCGCGCTGGCCGGGGCCGAGTCGTCGCGCCCGGCGCTGACGGCCGCGGCCCGCCCGGAGCCGATGCCGCTGTCCTTCGCCCAGCAGCGGCTATGGTTCCTCGGCGAGCTGGAGGGGCCCAGCCCGACGTACAACCTGGCGGCGGTGCTGGACCTGTCCGGCCCGCTCGACGTCGCCGCGCTGGCCGCGGCGCTGCGCGACGTGCTGGCGCGGCACGAGGTGCTGCGCACGGTCTTCCCGTCGGCCGACGGCCGGCCCCGCCAGCGGGTGGTGCCCGTCGAGGAGCTCGGCGAGGTGCTCGCGGTGACGCCGGCCGACCGCGTCGGGCCGTCCGGCGTGGCCGCGGCGGTCGCGCGGGCCGTCGGGCACGGCTTCGACCTGTCGACCGAGGTGCCGCTGCGCGCCCGGCTGATCGGCACCGGCGCGCGGACGCACGTGCTGGTGCTGCTGGTGCACCACATCGCCGGCGACGGATGGTCCCTGGCGCCGCTGGCGCGGGATCTGTCCGTGGCGTACGCGGCGCGCCTCGCCGGCCGGGAGCCGGGGTGGTCGCCGCTGCCGGTGCAGTACGCGGACTACACCCTGTGGCAGCACCGGCTGCTCGGCGCGGCGGACGATCCCGGGAGCCGGCTGAGCGGCCAGCTGGCCTACTGGCGCCGGGCGCTGGCCGGCCTGCCCGAGGAGCTGCCGCTGCCGGTCGACCGCGTCCGCCCGGCGACGGCCTCGCACCGGGGCGCGAGCGTGCCGCTGCGGCTGCCGGCCGCGCTGCACGCCGGGATCGCCGAGCTGGCCCGGGAGGCCGGCGCGACGGTCTTCATGGTGCTGCAGGCCGGGCTGGGGGTGCTGCTCATGCGCCTGGGCGCCGGCGAGGACGTGCCGATCGGCACCCCGACGGCCGGGCGCACCGACGCCGCGCTCGACGACCTTGTCGGGTTCTTCGTCAACACGCTCGTCCTGCGCACCGACCTGTCCGGCCGGCCGTCGTTCCGTGAGCTGCTCGCCCGGGTGCGCGAGACGGCGCTGGACGCCTTCGCGCACCAGGACGTGCCGTTCGAGCGGCTGGTCGAAGACCTGGCGCCGGCCCGCTCCATGGCCCGCCATCCGCTGTTCCAGGTGCTGCTCGCGCTGCAGAACAACGCCGACGCCGTCCTGGAGCTGCCCGGCGTTGCGGTCGAGGTCCGGCCCGACGGCGACCCGCCGGCGAAGTTCGACCTCGCCGTCGAGCTGCGCGAGTCGTTCGACGAGCACGGCCGGCCCGCCGGGCTGACCGGCGACGTCTCCTACGCCGTCGAGCTGTTCGACCACGACAGCGTGCGGGGCATCGCCGAACGCTTCGCCCGGGTGCTCGACACGTTGACGGCCGCGCCCGACCTGCGGGTCGACCTGGTCTCGGTACTCTCGGCCGAGGAGCGGGAGCGGGTGCTGTACACCTGGAACGACACCGCCCGTCCGATCCCGCCCACGACGCTGCCGGCGCTGTTCGAGGCTCAGGTCGCCCGCACGCCCGCGGCCACCGCGGTCGTCTTCGACGGCGTGGTGCTGACCTACGGCGAGCTCAACGCCCGCGCGAACCGGCTCGCCCACTACCTCATCGGCCGCGGCGTCGGACCCGAGCACGTCGTGGCCATGGCGGTGCCCCGCTCGATCGAGCTCATCGTGGCGCTGCTCGGCGTGGTCAAGGCGGGCGCGGCCTATCTGCCCATCGACATCGACTACCCGGCGCAGCGCGTAGCGTTCATGCTCGAGGACGCGGCGCCGTCGTGCGTGGTGACGGTCGGCGCGGTCGCGGACCGGCTGCCCGCCGGCGCGCCGCGGCTGGTGCTCGACGATCCGGCCACCGACCGGGAGCTGTCGGCCGAGCCGGGCTGGGCCGCCGACCCGACCGACGCGGCGCGCACCCGGCCGCTCGACCCCGCCCACCCGGCCTACGTCATCTATACGTCGGGCTCCACCGGCACGCCCAAGGGCGTGGTGATGCCGCACCGCGGGATCACCAACTTCATCACCGTCCATCGCGAGTCGGTGTTCGCCGCCGGCTCGGTGCGCGGGCGGCCAATGCGGGTCGCGCTGACCAACTCCATCTCGTTCGACGCGTGCTGGGACCAGCTGGCGAGCCTCGTCGAGGGCCACGAGCTGCACATCGTGAGCGCGGCCGAGCTGGCCGACCTCGGGCTGCTCGCGGCGTGGCTGGACGCGCACGACGTCGACTTCCTGGAGCTGACGCCGTCGCACATGGCCTCGGCCCTGTCGGGCGGGCTGTTCGACACCGTCCGGCGCCGCCCGGCGCTGCTCGTCGTCGGCGGCGAGGCGGTGCCCGACGCGCTGTGGGAGTGGCTGGGCGCGCTCGACGGCAGCCGCAGCTTCAGCTTCTACGGGCCGACGGAGTGCACGGTGTACCAGGTCTTCGCCGAGCCGAGCCGCGCGCCGCGGCCGATCCTGGGCCGGCCGACGTTCAACATGCGGGTGTTCGTCCTCGACGCCGGCCTGCAGCCGGTCGCCCCCGGCGTGACCGGCGAGGCGTACATCGCGGGCCCGGGCCTGGCGCGCGGGTACCTCGGGCGGCCGGCGCTGAGCGCGGAGCGCTTCGTCGCGTGCCCGTTCGGCGGGCCGGGGGAGCGGATGTACCGCACGGGCGACCTGGTGCGCTGGCGCTCCGACGGCACGCTCGAGTTCGTCGGGCGGGCCGACGACCAGGTGAAGATCCGCGGGTTCCGCATCGAGATCGGCGAGGTCGAGGCGGTGCTGGCCGAGTGCCCCGGCGTCGCCCGGGCCGCGGCCGTGGTCCGCGAGGACGTCCCTGGCGACCGGCGTCTGGTCGCGTACGTGGTCGCCGACCCGGCGGCGGGGCCGGGCGGTCCGCCGGCCGCCACGGTGCGCCGGTACGCGGCGGGGCGGCTGCCGCAGTACATGGTGCCGGCCGCGGTTGTCGTCCTCGACCGGCTGCCGCTGACCGCCAACGGCAAGCTGGACCGCAAGGCCCTGCCGGTCCCGGACCACGCGCCGGTCACCGCGCACCGGGCCCCCGGCACGCTGCGGGAGGCGCTGCTGTGCACGGCGTTCGCCGAGGTGCTGGGGCGGCCCGCCGTCGGCGTCGACGACAGCTTCTTCGAGCTCGGCGGCCACTCCCTGCTGGCCACCCGGCTCGTCGCCCGCATCCGCGCGGTGCTGGGGGTGGAGGTCGGCATCCGGGCGCTGTTCGAGGCTCCGAGCGTCGCCGCGCTGGCCGGTGCGCTCGAGGCGACGGGGACCGCGCGGCCGGCGCTGGTGACCGCGGACCGTCCGGATCCGTTGCCGCTGTCGTTCGCCCAGCAGCGGCTGTGGATCGTCGGGCAGCTGGCCGGGCCGAGCGCGGCGTACAACATGTCGCTGATCCTGCGGCTGTCCGGCCGGCTGGACCGGGCCGCCCTGGCCGCCGCGCTGCACGACGTGGTGGGGCGGCACGAGAGCCTGCGCACGGTGTTCCCGGTCCTCGACGGCGAGCCGGTCGCCCGGGTCGTGCCGGCGGGCGCGGTCGAGCTGCCGGTGGCGTGGGCCGACGCCGAGGCCGACCGGATCGGCGAGCTGGCGACCGCCGCCGCGACCCACGTGTTCGACCTGGCGACCGAGATCCCGGTGCGGGCCCAGGGGTTCGCGGTGGCCCCGGACGAGCACGTGCTGGTGCTGCTGCTGCACCACATCGCGTGCGACGGCTGGTCGGTCGGGCCGTTGGCGCGGGACCTCTCGGTGGCCTACGCGGCGCGCTGTGCCGGCGGGGAGCCGGGCTGGGCGCCGCTGCCGGTGCAGTACGCCGACTTCACGCTCTGGCAGCGCGAGATGCTCGGCGCGGCCGAGGACCCCGAGAGCCGGCTGAGCCGGCAGCTGGCCTACTGGCGCGGCGCGCTGGCCGGTGTGCCGGACGAGCTGCGGCTGCCCTACGACCGGCCGCGCACCGCGGAGGGCGGCCGCCACGGCGCCGAGGCGGCCGTGCGCATCGGCGCGGAGGCACACGCCGGGATCGAGGAGCTGGCGCGGCGGGTCGGCGTGACGCCGTACATGGTGGTGCAGGCGGCACTGGCGGTGCTGCTGTCGCGGCTCGGGGCCGGGACCGACATCCCGCTGGGCACGCCGGTGCTCGGGCGCACCGACGAGGCGCTGCACGACCTGGTCGGCTTCTTCCTCAACACCCTCGTGCTGCGCACCGACGTCTCGGGCGACCCGACGTTCCGGCAGCTGCTGGCCCGGGTGCGGGAGGCCGACCTGGCGGCGTTCGAGCACCAGGACCTGCCGTTCGAGCGGCTGGTGGAACTGCTCGCCCCGCCCCGCTCGGGGGCCCGCCATCCGCTGTTCCAGGTGATGCTGTCGTTCAACACGAACGCCGAGGTCGCCTACGACCTGCCGGGGCTGCGCATCAGCGAGCTGGAGTTCCCGGGGCGCGAGGAGGCGAAGTTCGACCTGAACTTCCTGCTGCGCGGGCAGTACGACCCGGACGGGTGTCCGGCCGGGATCGTCGGTGTCATCGAGTACGCCACCGACCTGTTCGACCACGATACGGTGCAGGCGCTGGCCGGGCGGTTCAACGAGGTGCTCGCGCAGGTGCTCGCGGACGTCGATGTACCTGTCGGCCGGGTGGAGGTCCGGCCGCCGTCGGCGCGCGGCGCCCACCGCGGCGGTCTCGCCCCCGGCCGGCGGCGGGTGCTGGCCGGGCCGGGGGCCCGGGCGCTGAGCGCGCCCGGGCGGTTCGGCGGAGATTTCGAACAGAGAGGAACCCTGTGATGACGAGCGAGGCCACCGCGACGAAGCCGCGGTCGCTGCTGCGGCAGCGCACCTTCGCGCTGCTGTGGGTCGGCCAGTCGGTGTCGGTCTTCGGCACCCAGATCACCTATGTCGCGGTACCGCTGACGGCCGTGCTGCTGCTGCACGCGACGCCGATGCAGGCCGGCGTGCTCGGCGCCCTCGACACGCTGCCGTTCCTGCTGTTCGGCCTCTTCGTCGGCGTGCTGCTGGACCGCCGGGCGCGCCGCTCGGTGATGATCGCCGCCGATGTCGTGCGGGCGGCGGCCCTCGGCTGGATTCCGATCGCCTACGCGTTCGGGTGGCTGACGATGCTCCAGCTCTACGTCGCGGTCTTCGTCGTCGGCGTCATGACGGTCTTCTTCGACCTGGCCTACCAGTCCTACCTGCCCGGCCTTGTGGGCCGGGACCGGCTCACCGAGGCGAACGGGAAGCTGCAGCTGTCGGACTCCTCGGCGCAGGTCGCGGGGCCGGGCCTGGCGGGTCTGCTCATCACCTGGCTCGGCGCGCCGGTCGCGCTGCTCATCGACGCGGCCAGCTATGTGCTGTCGTTCGCCACGGCGGCCGCCCTGCCGGCCGACGAGGCGCCGCGGCGGCCGCCCGGCGCGCCGGCCGGCTCGGTCCGCGCCGCGATCCGCGAGGGGTTTGTCGCCATCGGGCGGCGCCCGCTGGTGCTGTGGTGCACCATCGCCGCGGCGATCATCAACCTGTTCTCCGCGGCGATCATGTCGGTGTTCTTCCTGTTCCTGGTCCGGGTGGTGGGGATCGGCGCGGCGCAGGTCGGCCTCGTCGTCGCCGCCTCCAGCGCGGGCGCGCTGGGCGGCGCGATCCTGGTCGACCGGCTCATCGGATGGTTCGGCGTGGGGCCGACGCTCGTGTCGTCGATGACGCTGACGGCGCTGGGCTTCCTCGCACTGGGAGTGGTGCCCGCGCACTCGCCGGCGGCGTTCCCGATCGCGGCGGTGGCCGGCTTTGTCGTCATGTTCGGCGTGCCCGTCTTCGACGTGACCGTGATCAGCTTTCGGCAGGCGTCCACCCCGGACGAACTGCTCGGTCGCGTGAACGCCACGGTGCGCACCTGCATCCTCGGGGCCGCGTCGCTCGGCGCGTTGCTGGGCGGCGCGTTCGCTACCGTGGCCGGGCTGCGGGCCACCGTCCTGGCGGGCACGGCGGGCACGTTCGTGGCCGCCCTGGTGCTGCTGTGCTCGCCGGTGCGCACCGTCCGCCGCCTCCCCGCGCCGCCCGCCGCCTCCCCGTCCGCCGACATCGCCCCGCCCGCCGATGCCGAGCCGTGCGATGCCGCGCCGGCCGCCGTGGCGTCGACGACCACCGAGCAACAGACGCCATGACAACGACGCCGAGGCCCGCGGCCGCGGATCGGCCGGACCGCCACGACGGACACCGGAGGGATGGACGATGACGAGCGTCGAGACGTGGCAGGAGGAGGGCTACCAGCTCGCCCCGCAGCAGCTCGCCCGGCTGGGCGAGGCCGGGAGCACGGCGGTGCGCACGGTGCGCACCGCCGCCCGGGTGCCGGCGCAGCGGCTGGAGACCCGCCTGGCCGCGGCCGTCGCGGCGCACGAGATTCTGCGCACGCGGTACACCGAGCTGCCGGGCCTGGCCGCGCCCGTGCAGGTGGTGGCGCCGCCCGGGCCGGTCGCGGTCGAGCGGATCGGCGCCGAGCGCACCGTGCTGCGCGCCGGCGAGCTGACCGTCGAGCACGAGCTCGGCGCAGCGGGCACGCGGCTGGTCGTCTCCCTGCCGCGGCTGAGCGTCGACGACGCCTCCTGGAGCCGGCTCGTCGGCCTGCTGCTCGACGACGTCGTGGAGGAGCCGGCGGGGGAGGTGCTGCAGTACGCCGACGTCGCCGCCTGGCTCAGCGAGGCCCTGGACCCGCCTGCGTCGGCGCCGGACGGGCGGGCCTCGGCGCTGCCCTTCCTCGTGCCGGCCGAGCGCCGGGACCCGGCCGCCGAGCCGGTGATCGCCTCGCTCGTGGTCGCCGGCGCGGGGCTGCGGCGGCTGGAGGCGCTCGCCGGGCGGTGCGGCGTGAGCGAGGCGGCGGTGCTGCTGGCCCTGTGGCGCTCGCTGCACCTGCGCTACGACCGCGACGCCGACGACCCGGTGGTGGTGCTGGCCGCCGGCCGGTCCGAGGACGGCCTGGAGGGCGTGCTCGGCCTGCTGGAGCGCCCGGTGCCGGCCCGGGTGGAGCTGGCCGCCGACGCGACGGTCGCCGACGCGCTGCGGGCGGCGCAGGACGCGCTGCGCGCCGCGGCGGCGATGGAGAACCAGGTCGACCCGGGCCTCGTGGCCGCCGGCGGCCCGCTGTCGTACCGCCACCGCCGCGACCGCTGGGCCGAGGAGCTGTCGGCCGCCGGCTCGCCGCTGGATGCCCCCGGCCAGCTGCACCTGGACTGCGTTCGCGGGCCGGACCGCCTCCGGCTGACCCTCGTCGGCGCCGTCGGCCGGATCGCCCCGGCCGACCTGGCCCTCGTGGCGGACGCCTTCGAGCACCAGCTGGCCGACGCGGTGGACGGCGACCCGGGGCGCGCCGTGGGCACGCTGCGGCTGACCGCGCCGCGCGGGCCGGCCGCGGTGTGCCCGCCGCCCGCCCGGTCCGCCTCGGTGCTCGAGCGTTTCCTGGCGCAGGCCGACCGCACGCCCGACCGGCCCGCGCTGCGCTGCGGCGAGACCGTCGTGTCCTACCGCGACGCGGCGCTGCGCGCGGACGCGCTGGCCCACCTGCTGCGCGGGCACGGCGTGCGGCCGGGGCAGCGGGTGGCGATGCTCGCCCCCGCCGCGACCGGGACGGTCGTCGCGATGCTCGGCGTCTGGCGCTGCGGTGCGGCGTTCGTGCCCCTCGACCCCGGGTGGCCGCGCCGGCGGGTCGAGGCGATCCTGGGGGAGGCCGATCCGGCGCTGCTGCTCGCCTCCGGGCTGGACGCCGAGGGGTGGGGCACGGTGCGCGTCGTCGACCCGGCCGCGGCGGTCGTGGACCCGGGGCGGGCGGTCACCGCCGACGCGCCGGCCGGCGGCGCCGCCTACGTGATCTTCACGTCGGGCACGTCGGGGCGGCCCAAGGGCGTCGTCATCGGGCACGAACAGGTGGCGCACTACGCCACGGCGATCGGCGAGACGCTCCGGCTGTCCGAGGGCGCCGAGTTCGCGGCGGTGTCGACCCTCGCCGCCGACCTCGCCTACACCGCCATCTTCCCGACCCTGGCCGGCGGCGGGTGCGTCCAGCTCGTCCCGGCCGGGACCGCCACCGACCCGGCGGCGCTCGCCGAGTGCTTCGGTGCGCATCGCCCGGCCGCGCTGAAGCTGGTCCCCTCGCACCTCACGGCGCTGCTGGCCGAGGCGGCCGACCCGCTCGCGCTGCTGCCGGCCGAGGCGCTGGTGCTCGGCGGGGAGCGGCTGCCCCGCCGGCTGTACGAGCGGCTGCGCGAGATCGCGCCGGGGCTGCGGGTGTACAACCACTACGGCCCGACCGAGACGACGGTGGGCGCCTCCTGCATCGCGCTGGACGCGTCGGTCGACGAGCGCTGCGCCTCGATGCCGGTCGGTGGTGGCCTCGGCGCGAACGTGCTCACGGTGCTCGACCCGGCGGGCGCCGCACTGCCGCCCTGGTGCCTCGGCGAGGTGCAGGTCAGCGGACCCGGCGTCGGCCTGGGCTACCTCGCACGGCTGCGGGAGGGCCGGGCGGGCTTCGGCACGGCGGACACGCCGTACGCCCATCGGACCGGCGACCTCGGCCGCCTGGTGCCCGGCGGCGGCGTCGAGATCGTCGGCCGCCTGGACGACCAGGTGAAGGTGCGCGGATACCGGGTCCAGCTCGGCGAGATCGAGGCGCTGGTGGCCGCTCAGCCCGGCGTCGACGCCGCCGCCGTCGTGGCGCGCGCGGACGAAGCCGGCCTCGTGACGCACCTCGACGCCTACCTCACCGCCGCGGCCGGCGGGCCGGCGCCGTCGGTCGAGCAGGTGCGGGCGGCCGTCGGCGGCCAGCTGCCGGCCGCGCTGGTGCCGACCGGCTGGCAGGTGCTGCCGCGGCTGCCGCTGACCGGCAACGGCAAGCTCGACCGCCGGGCCCTCGCGCCGGTGGCGGCGCCGCGGGCCGGGACCGGCCGGCCGCGCGACTCGGTGGAGCAGCGGCTGCTGACGATCTGGTCGTCGATCCTGGAGCAGGACGTCTCGTCGCCGGACGCTGACTTCTTCGAGCTCGGCGGGCACTCGCTGCGGGCGATCAAGCTCATGGCGCAGATCAACAACGCCTTCGGCTGCCGGCTGCCGATGTCCGCGGTGTTCACCGCCCCGACCGTCGCGGCGATGGCCGCGCTCGTGCGCGGCAGCGACGTGCAGGACTCCAACCTGGTCCCGCTGCGCGCGGCCCCCGCCGGGCCCGGCGGCGCCCCGATCTTCTGCATCCACCCGGGCGGCGGCAACACGCTGAGCTACTGGGAGCTGGCCCGGCTGCTGCCGGCGGACCGGCCGGTCTTCGGCATCGAGTCGTGGGGCCTGCACGGCCGGGAGCCGCAGCGGGACTACGCCGCCATGGCCGAGGGGTACGCGGCGAGTATCGCGGCCGTCGGCGGGGGCGCGCCGGTGATCATCGGCTGGTGCTTCGGCGGCGCGATGGCCTACGCCACGGCCGAGGCGCTGCGCCGCGGCGGGCACGACGTGGCCCGGCTGATCATCGTCAACGGGGCCCTGCCGAGCGAGCAGGACGGGGCCGACTGGACGTCGCCGGAGTACCTGGTGCGCCGCTTCGCCTTCCACTGGCAGCTGCTGGACCTGCCGGACGGGCCGATCGGCCACCGAGAGCTGCTCGACGCCATGCACCGGGCCGGGCGCCTGCCTCCCGGCGCCGGCGAGGCGGAGCTGCGCAGCATGCTCGACGTCTTCACGGTCAACATGACCGCCCTCGACCGCCACTTCGTGCGGCAGGGCGCCACCTTCGACCCGCCCGACTTTCCGGTACTGCTGGTGCGGGCGGAGCCGGCCGACGAGGAGCCCGACCCGGACCGTACCTGGGGCTGGGCCTCGGTGGTCGGCGCGCCGCTCGGCCTCGCGTCGGTGGCGGCCACGCACCACGGCATCATGCGCCAGCCCGCCGTCGCCGAGCTGGCCGACCTCATCGGCCGGGTGCTGCCGGCATGACGCCGGGCCCGGCCGGACTCCATCGCGATCGAAATGAGGCCCATCCATGAGTGACGTCACGTCCCGGCGCCCGCCGCTGGGGGCGGCCCGGCGCACGGTGTCCTCCGCCGGTGGCGAGCCGGTCAGCATCGGCTTCCTGCCGGAGGCGCCGTCGGCACCCGTGCTCATCACCCCGAACGGCCCCGGCGTCGACCTGCCCGGGTGGCTGCGCGCCAACCGTGAGCCCGTCGAGGCCCGGCTGCTGCGGCACGGCGCGGTGCTGCTGCGCGGGTTCAACGCCGGCTCGGTCGAGCGCTTCGAGCAGGCCGCCGCCGCCCTGTGCGCCACCCTGCACCGCGAGTACGGCGACCTGCCGCGCGAGGGCGAGTCGGACCGCATCTACCAGTCCACGCCGTACCCGCAGGATCTGTCGATCCTGTTCCACAACGAGAGCTCGCACCTGCCGCGCTGGCCGATGCGGCAGTTCTTCTCCTGCATCGTGGCCCCGCGCTCCGGCGGCCAGACGCCGATCGTCGACTGCCGCACGGTGCTGGCCCGGATGCGGCCGGAGCTGGCCGAGCGCTTCGCGACCCGGGGGCTGCGCTACGTCCGCAACTTCATCGAGGGCGTCGACGTGAGCTGGTCGCGCTTCTTCGGCACCACGGACCGGGCCGAGGTCGAGCGCCGGTGCGCCGAGGAGGGCACGAGCCTCGAGTGGACGGCCGACGGCGGCCTGCGCACCTCGCGGCGGGCGCCGGCGGTGCTGCGCCACCCCGTGACCGGCGAGGCGGTGTTCTTCAACCAGCTGGCGCTGCACCACCCGTCGGCGCTGGACCCGGAGACCCGCTCGGTGCTGCTCGGGATCTGCGGGGCGCAGGGGATGCCGCGGAACGTCTTCTGGGGCGACGGCGGCGTCATCGAGGACGAGGTGGTCGACGAGGTCCGCGAGCTGATGGACCGCGAGTCGGTCGCGTTCGCCTGGCGGGAGGGCGACGTGCTCGTCATCGACAACATGCTCGTCGCGCACTCGCGTAGCCCGTTCACCGGCCCGCGGAAGATCGTGGTGGCGATGGGCGAGCTGACCGGGGAGCCCGTGACGCCATGAGCCCCGCGACGATCGAGGTGGACTACCTGGTCATCGGTGCCGGGGCCGGCGGGATGGCGTTCGCGGACGTCATCGCCGAGGACAGCGGCCGCACGATGGCCGTCGTCGACCGCTACGACGCCCCCGGCGGGCACTGGACGATGTCGTACCCGTTCGTCCGGCTACACAGCCCGTCGCACGTCTACGGCGTGCACTCGCGGGCGATGCCCAGCGACGCCGACGCGACCGGCCGCGCGTCGCGCCACGAGATCCTCGACTACTACGACCGGCTCATGCGCGAGCGCCTGCTGGAGTCGGGCCGGGTCGTGTACCTGCCGATGCACCACGTCGAGGAGGTGCTCCCCGGCCGGCCGGCCACGGCCCGGGCCCGCTGCCTCGTCAGCGGCGAGACCACCCGGATCGTGGCCGCCCGGCGCGTCGTCGACGCCGCGTACCTGGACGTCACCGTGCCGGCGATGGGCCGCCGGCCCTTCGAGGTCGCCGACGGCGTGCCGGTCGTGCCCGTCAACGAGCTCGTCAACCTCGCCGCGGCGCCGCAGCGGTTCACCGTGATCGGCGCCGGCAAGACCGGCATCGACGCCTGCCTGTGGCTGCTGAACCGGGGCGTGGACCCGGCCCGCATCACGTGGATCTCGCCCCGCGACGCCTGGCTGCTGCCGCGCGGGCAGGGCGGCCCGGAGCCGGAGTACCGCCACCTGCAGCGGCTGCGCGACTGCCGCTCGCCCGGCGAGGCGATCGGCGCGCTCGAGCGGCTGGAGATGATCGTCCGGCGGGATCCGGCCGTGACGCCCGGCGCGTTTCGCTGCGCCACCGTCAGCACGTTCGAGCTGGCGCAGCTGCGCCGGATCGAGCACGTGGTGCGGCTGGGCCGCGTGCGCCGCGTCGACGCCGGCGGGGTGCGCCTGGAGGGCGGGGACATCGCGTCGCCGCCGGGCACGGTATACGTCGACTGCACCGCCGACGGTCTCACGCGGCGGCCGCTCCGGCCGGTCTTCGCCGACGGCGCGATCACCCTGCAGCCGCTGCTGCCGTGCCTGCTCGCGCCGAGCGCTGCCGTCATCGGGCACCTCGAGCGCCTAGAGCTCGACGACGACACGCGCAACCGGCTCGCGGTGCCGGCCGCCAACCCGAGCGCGGCCGGCGACGTGATCGCCTTCTACGCCACGCGCATGCAGCGGCTGCACCAGTGGTCCGGCGCGCCGGACCTGTTCGACTGGCTGCGGAGCTCGCGGCTGGCGGCGGCGCTGCCGGGCCTGGACGACATGGGCGAGGCGGGCAACCGCGACGCGGCCGGGCTCGTCGCCGCCCACCTGGGGCAGCTCGCCCGGCCGGACGGCGGCGACGGCCGCCCCCGCCCGGTGGCCCGGGCGGCCCGGCGGCGGCTGGTGCCGGAGCGCTAGGGCGCGCAGGTGCACCGTGCCGGGCGAGGTTCGGGTAGGGGCCGAGCAGCTCGGCGGCCTCCTGCTCGGTCGCGACCGGGCCGCCGACCGGGTCGCCGACCTCGGCGAGCACGTGCCCGATCGTGAACGACCGCAGCGCGTTGACCATCACGAGGAGCTCACGGTCGGCGAACCCGGACCGGCCGAGCGCGCCGAGTGCGTGGTAGAAGGCCATCGGGTTGGTGCCGAGCTCGGCGCCGAGTTCAAGCCGTTCGGGCTGGGCGGCCGCAGCATCGCCCGCGTCGGGCCGGTCACCCCGGCGCGTCGGTGGGGGTGGCGGTCGAGGTGTCGAGCAGGTGCAGGGCCTGGTGGGCGGGTGTGCCGGAGCGGGCGGTGTAGGCGACGATGGTGAGGCCGGGGTCGGCCGGCAGTTCGAGGGCGTCGTAGTCGAGGTCGAGGTCGCCGACGGCGCGGTGGTGGAAGTGCTGGACGCCGCTGCGGTAGTAGCGCACGTCGTGAGCGGCCCAGCGGGTCCGGAACTGGTCGCTGCGGATGGCGAGGTCGCCGATGAGCGCGGACAGAGCCGGGTCGTGGGGGTCGCGGCCGGCGGCGGTGCGCAGGCTGCCGACGGCGTCGTTGGCGATGGCGTTCCAGTCGCGGTAGAAGGTGGCGGCGTCCGGGTCGAGGAAGACGAACCGGGCGAGGTTCGCGTCCAGCTCGGGGCGGTCGAGGACCTGGGCGTAGAGGGCGGCGCCGCGCCGGTTGGCGGCGAGGATGTCGAGGCGCTGGTTGCGCACGAAGGCGGCGGCGCCGGTCATGCTGTCGAGCAGCTGCCGGACGCTGTGGCGCAGGCCCGGGCCGGCGGTGGCGCGCCGGCGGGTGCGGTGTGGCGGGGTGTTGGCGACGCTGATGAGGTCGATGAGGTGGGCCCGTTCCACGTCGTCGAGTTGCAGGGCGCGGGCGAGGCTGTCGACGACCTCGTCGGAGACGCCGCGGGCGCGGCCGCGTTCGAGCTGGGTGAGGTACTCGACGCTGATCCCGGCGAGCAGGGCGAGTTCTTCGCGGCGCAGCCCGGGCACGCGGCGGCGGCCGCCGTAGTCGGGCAACCCGGCCTGCTGCGGGGTGATGCGGGCGCGGCGGGTCATGAGGAACTGCCGGATGTCGCCGCGTACGTCGGGGCCGGTCACGACTCGAGCGTAGGACGGCGTGGCGGGCAGAGAGGGGTGCTGGTAGTACCCCCTGTCGACAGCGTCTGCCTCATCGGCAGCCGCGGTGGTTGCCTTGGCTACATGTCCGCTGCTGTCATCTCCGAACTGCGCCCGGCCGCCACCGCGGCGGGCGCCGGCGTGCACGCCCGCTCGACCCTCGCCGCGGCCGTGCTCGGGTTCTTCGTCATCACCCTCGACGCGACCATCGTCAACGTGGCGCTGCCGTCGATCCGGGCCGGCCTGGGTGGGGGGATCACCGGCCTGCAGTGGGTCGTCGACGGGTACACGCTCATGTTCGCCGCGCTGCTGCTGTCCGCCGGCGCACTGTCGGACCGGGTCGGCGCCAAGCGCGGCTTCGGCGCCGGCCTGCTGCTCTTCGCGGTCGCGTCCGTGCTGTGCGGCATCGCGCCCAGCCTGACCGTCCTCGTCGCCGCCCGGTTCCTGCAGGGCGTCGGTGCCGCGGTGGTGATGCCGGCGTCGATGGCCCTCGTCCGGCACGCCTACGCCGAGCCGTCCGCCAGGGGCCGGGCGGTCGCGGTCTGGGCGATGGGCGGCGCGGTCGCCGCCGCGGCCGGGCCCGTCCTCGGCGGCCTGCTCAGCCTCGCGTCGTGGCGGCTGATCTTCTGGGTCAACGTGCCCGTGGTGGCGCTCCCCCTCGCCCTGCTGGCCCGGATGCCTCGCAGCCCGCACCACCGGGTGCCGTTCGACTGGACCGGGCAGGTCCTGGCGATCGCCGCGATGGGCGCGCTGACCTTCGGCGCGATCGACGCCGGCCCACACGGACTGACCAGCCCGCGCGTCCTCGCCGCCCTCACGGTCGCGGTGCTCGCCGGGGTGGCGTTCGTGCTCGTGCAGGCTCGGGTGGCGCACCCGATGGTGCCGCTGGGACTGTTCCGCTCGGGAACGGTCAACGTCGCCGTCGCGATCGGGTTCGCGTTCATGGTCGGCTTCTACGGCCTGCCGTTCCTGTTCAGCCTGTACTTCCAGACCGAACGCGGCCTGTCACCCCTCGCCGCCGGGGCGGCGTTCCTGCCGATGATGCTGCTCAGCGCCCTCCTGACCCCGTTCACCGCGCGGATCGTCGAACGCGTCGGCCCCCGGGTGCCGGTGGTGACCGGACTGGTCCTGCTCGCCGCCGGCTCCGCCGCCCTGGCGTTGCTGCCCGCATCCGCACCGATCTGGCTGGTGGCGCTGCTGCTGGTGCCGATCGGACTGACCGGCCCGCTGATCATGCCACCGACCACCGCGGTCCTGCTCGAGAGCGTCCCGGCCCGGCGCACCGGAGTCGCCTCCGGCGTGTTCAACACCAGCCGTCAGGTCGGCGGGGCGCTCGCCGTCGCCGTGTTCGGGGCGCTGGCCTCCGCCTCCGGCGGCTTTCTGCACGGGGCCCGTATCAGCCTGCTCATCACGGTGGTCATCGCCTTGGCCACCGCCGTCGCCGGGCTCGCACTGCGCCCCCGCCCGGCCGCCGAAGGGGTCGCTACCGGCTGATCGGTTGGCGGCGGCTCAGGCGAGGTCGCGCAACCAGTCGCGGCTGGCGCGGGCCACCCGGGCCGGCACGCCCAGGCCGTCGAGCAGTTCCGCCGCGGCCTGCATCTCGTGGGTTCGGCGCACCGCGTGCCTGCGCGAGCCGGTGACGAGGCGGTCCAGTGTCGCCGCGTCGGCCCGGGTGAGTTCGTCGGCGATGTTGCCGGTGAGCCACTCCTCCAGGCCTGCGGCGCGGGCGGCGGCGAGGGCCTCCACCGCCGCGGCGGCCATGCCTTTGTAGAAGATGCTGCGCAACAGCTTCCGGGTGGCGGCGAGGCCGACCGGGCCCTCGAGCACCTCCACGGGGGTGCCCAGCGGGCCCATGATCGCGGCGAACCGGTCGGCGCCCGGGCCGGAGACGGACATCGGGGTGCCGAGGCCGCGGGGCGGGACCGGCGCCATGATGGCCACGTCGGCGACGACCGCGTCGTCTCCCGCGGCGCGCTGCACGGCCTCCTTCACCGCGGGCGCCGCGGTGTTGAGCTCGGCCCACACGGTGCCCGGCGCGCAGCCCGGCAGGCCCTGCGAGAGGGCATCGAGGGCGTCGGCGGCACTGTTCACGCTGAGCACGAGCCCGGCGCCGTGACACGCCTGGGCCGCGGTGTCTGCCGGGTGTACTCCCGGCGGCGCCACGACGCGAGGGTCGTACCCGCGCACCGTCGCACCACTGGTCACCAAGTCGCGGGCGAAGTGCCCGCCGGCCTCACCGAGGCCGAGGACCGCGATTACCGGCGTCGCGCTCACATCAGGCCCGCCCCGTCGATGCCGCGCAGGTTCTCGATGACGCTGGCGATGTGCTCGCGCATCGCCGTCTCGGCCTCCTTCGGGTCACGCTGCCGGATCGCCTCGATGATCCGCTCGTGCTGCGGTAGTGACACCTGGGGTCGTCCCGGCTGCATCGACAGCATGAACTGGTGGCGGACCAGTTGCCCGCGCAGCGTGGCGATGATGCTGTCGGCGGTGCGGTGCCCGGCGATCGTGCGGATCAGCGCGTGGAGGCGGTGGTTGAGATCGCTGTAGCGGCGGAACTCTCCGGCGCTGACGGCCCGGCGCATGAGCAGCGCGACCTCGTCGAGCTCGCTGGCCTGCTCGTCGGTGACCCGGGTGGCGGCGCGGGCGGCGACGAGGCCCTCGACGACCATGCGGACCTCGCTGATCTCGATCGCTTCCTCGACCGACACTTTGCGTACGACCGCACCGCGGTTGCGCTGCACCTCGACGAGCCCGTCGGCGGCGAGGTCCTGCAGGGCGGTGCGCACGTTGAACCGGCTCACACCGAGGCGCTGACTGAGCTGCGCTTCGACGAGTCGTTCACCCGGTAGGTACTCGCCACGCAGGATGGCCTCCCGCAGCGCCTCCCGGGCCTGCGTGGCCGGGGTGTCGGAATGCGGCTGAACTGGCACGTGATGAGTGTGGCAACCCGCCCACAGTATTGTCAACAATCTCCCGCAAGTAGGGCTATGGCCGCAGGACGACACCAGGCAGACATCGTTAACAATCCGGTCGGTGCAGGCGGCGGGCACTCGAATGCGAGCGCGGCGCCTTCCGCCGAACGGAGGCGCCGCGCCGGCGGGGCGGTGCGGATCAGAGGACGAGCCGGCCGTTCACCACACGGGGCCAGGTCTGGTAGTCGCTGGAGAACAGTCGCTGCCCGACCCAGTTCGCGTCGTTGCGGACGGTGTCGCGAGGGGTGTACGGCACGAAGCTGGCGGCGTCGTCGACGCTGCCGGTGCCGTCGTAGCGGGCGACGGTCGGGTACGGGTAGATCGGGCGGGTGCGGGTGATCGTGCCGTCGGTGCTTCGGCTGGCCACGATCTTGCCCGGCTGGGCTCCGCTCTCGACCCACGCCATGACCGGGGTGAGGACGTCGAAGGTGTTCGGGCCCTCGCCGCCGCCGCAGTGGGCCATGCCGGGGAAGAGGTACAGGCGGGCGAAACGGTCCACGGTGCGCTCGCCCATGGTTGTGTTGACGGTGTCCCAGTACACCAGCGTGTTCTGCGGCGAGATGTGCTGGTCGTTCCAGCCGTGCCAGAGGATGAGCTTGCCGCCGCTGCGCTGGAAGCGGCTGAGGTCCGGGTCGAGCGCGGCCATGTAGGTGGACGACGGCAGCACGGTCTTCCAGAACGCCGACACGGTGAACCGCAGGTCGGTGAGCTGGTAGCCGGGGCTGGGGTGGTTGGGGTCGGCGAGGTGGCGCAGGTAGGACAGCGCGAACATCTCGCTGGCCACCGGCTGACCCTGGGCAGCCGGAATGAACAGCGTCCACTCCAGCTCGGAGCCCCATTCGTGGGCGATGGCGGGTTCGAGGCGGTTGCCCTGGGTGTCGGTGGCGCCGTCGTGCAGCTTGCGTACGACGGTGGCCTCGGCGGGGGACAGGCAGGTGGTCGGGGCCTGGCCGGTCGCGCAGCGCAGGGTGTCGGGGTTGAACCGGCACAGCCGCGGGTCGTCGATCAGGCCGTCGGTGAGCCCGTCGAGCCTGTCGCAGGCCCGCAGCACGGCGGTGTGGACGAGCGGGAGCTTGCCGGCCAGCAGGATGGAGTTGCCGTTGGCGTCCTTGTTGGCCAGCACGTTCCAGGCGTGGTGGAAGGTGTTCTGCACGGCCATGTTGCTCGCGGGCGCGCCGGCGGCGATGCCGTCGAAGTCGTCCGGGTAGCGCTGGGCCTCCATGAGCGCCTCGCGGCCGCCGTCGGAGCAGCCGGTGAAGTACGAGTAGACCGGTCCACGCTTGTAGAAGGCCTTGATGAGTGCCTTGGCGGCGACGGCGGTCTCGTGCACGCCCCGGTAGGCGAAGTCGATCTGCGCCTGCGGGTTGCCGGCGGCCCAGGAGCCGTCGTTCTGGCCCTGGTGGCCCATGTCGGTGGTGGCGCTGGCGACGGTGCCGTCGGCGATGACGGGGCAGCCGGCCGCCTGTCCGTAGTTGATGTTCGCGTTGCCGCACAGGCCGCCGCAGCCGGTCTGCACGTACCGCTGGGTCCAGCCGTTGACGGGCATCCGGACGACGATGGTGTTGTTCGGGGTGATGCTGCCGCGGACCTCGCAGTAGGGGGCGGGGGTGTTCGCGGTGACGATGGTTGCCGACTGCAGCGTGACATTGCTGATCTTCAGGCCCAGCACGTCCGCGCATGGGATGACGGGCTGGACGGCCGGGAGGGCGGCGAGGCCCTGCGGGGTGGTGGCGGGGCGGCGGGCGGCGTCGGCGGTGGCGGGGGTGACGCCGACCACGGCGGACAGGACCGTGGCGGCCGTGGCCACCAGGATCGTGCGGATCGGTTCGGGCACGGCTCGTCTCCTCGGTGCGAACGATGGGACGTGGTGCGATAGGGGTGCGGGGTCAGGTTGTGGCGGCCTGCCGCCGCAGCAGGGCGCCGTCCAGACGCGGGTATACGCGCCGGGCGTTGGTCTCGTAGACCTTGCGCCGGTCGTCCGCGCTCAGGCCGAGCGTGTCGACGTAGCGGCGGGTGTCGTCGAAGTGGTGGCCGGTCTGCGGGTCGATGCCACGCACGGCGCCGACCATCTCGGAGCCGAACAGGATGTTGTCGACGTCGACGACGCCGAAGAGCAGGTCCATGCCGGGCTGGTGATAGACGCAGGTGTCGAAGAAGACGTTGCGCATGACCGCCTCGGCCAGCGGCGGCCGGCCGAGCATGTCGGTGAGCCCGCGGAAGCGGCCCCAGTGGTAGGGCACGGCGCCGCCGCCGTGCGGGATGACGAACCGCAGGTCCGGGAAGTCGCGGAACAGGTCGGCCTGCAGCAGCTGCATGAACGCGGTGGTGTCGGCGTTGAGGTAGTGCGAGCCGGTGGCGTGGAAGTTCGGGTTGGTGACGGCCGAGACGTGCACCATGGCCGGCACGTCGAGCTCGACCATGACCTCGTACAGCGGGTACCAGCCGCGGTCGGTCAGCGGCGGCGCGGTCCAGTGCCCGCCGCTGGGGTCGGGGTTGAGGTTGACCCCGACGAACCCGAGCTCCTCGACGCAGCGGCGCAGCTCGGCGATCGAGCCGGCGATCGGCGCGCCTGGCGACTGCGGCAGCTGGCCGACGCCGATGAAGTGCCCGGGGTACAGCTGAACGACCCGGGCGATGAGGTCGTTGCAGGCGCGGGTCCATGCCCGGCTCACCGCCTCGTCGCCGAAGTGGTGGCCCATGGCGGAGGCGCGGGGCGAGAAGACGGTCAGGTCGACGCCGCGCTCGCGCATCAGTCGCAGCTGGCTGCCCTCCACGGAGGCGCGCAGGTCGTCGTCGGAGATGTCCGGGTACGCCGGCGCGGCCTGCCCGGCCCGGAACGCGGCCTGCTGCGCCGCACGCCACGCGGTGTGGGCTGCGGGGGCGGTCGTGTAGTGGCCGTGACAGTCGATGATCATTCCGGGTCTCCGGTGGGGGCGACGACCGGCGTGCCGTGGGTGTGGAAGGTCTCGATGGTTTTGAGCCCCCAGGCCTGGCCCTTCGCGCGCTCCTCCTTCGTCCAGCTGATCGTCTTCCAGTCCGGGGCGAGGATGAGCCGGGCACCCGCGTTGCAGATCTCGATGCGGTTGCCGCCGGGCTCCCAGACGTACAGGAAGAAGGTCTGCTGGATGGCGTGCTTGTGCGGGCCGGTCTCGATGTGCACGCCCGCGTCGAGGCACACGTCGGCGGCGCGCAGGATCTCCTCGCGGGTGTCGGTGGCGAACGCGATGTGGTGCAGCCGGCCGGGGGTCCCGGTCCAGTCCTCGGTGTAGACGAGGTCGTAGGTCTTGTTGCCCAGCGAGTACCAGATCGCCTGAGGGCTGCCGTCGTCCTTGACGATCTGCTCGGTGCAGCGGGCGCCGAGCACGTCGCGCAGGTAGGCGGAGGTGCCGGGAACGTCGGCGGTGAGGTAGTTGACGTGGTCGAGGCGGCGCAGGTTGGCGCCGCGGCCCGGGTAGGCGGCGGCCTGGTTCTTCAGCGCCGGGCGGTCGGTGTCGTCGGCCTGGTACCACTCGACGTTCCAGTACAGGCCGAGCTCGTGCCCGTCGGGGTCGGTGCACACGTGCACCTCACCGAGGTTGTACACGTCGGTGACCACGCGGGTCGCGCCGGTGCTCGCCACCAGCCGTCGCAGCGCCTCGGGGCCGGCGGCGCGCAGGTAGGTCCGGCCGATCCCGGCGGCGTCGCGCTGGATGAGCCGCAGCGTCCACGACTGATAGTCGTCCCAGGTGTGCAGGTAGACCGAGCTTTCGTCCCGGTGTACCGCACGCAGCCCCATGATCCGCACGAAGAAGTCGGCGGACTCGTCGAGGACCGGGGTGTACAGCTCGATCGGCCCGACGTGGGCGATGTCGCGCCGGCCGTCCGGGTCGTGCGGGATCGTCATCCGGTTGCCTTTCCACTGCGGGGCCACACGAGCCCGTCGGAGATCTTGCGCGCGGTGCGGACCACGCTGCTGCGCAGCACCCGGGTCGCCGCGCCGCCCGGGTCGAGCTCGATGCCGACGTCGAACGTTCCGGTGGGGTGCTCGACGCGGACCAGTGAGTCGTCGCTGCCGGCGGGCGCCACGGTGCCCGGGGTGCGGACGGCCGCGGCGACGGAGACCGCGCCGAGAACGCCGATCGCGGTGTGGACCCGGTGCGGGATGAACGTCCGGGTGGTGACGGTGCCGCCGTTCCTCGGCGCGGAGACGATGCTCAGTTTCGGCACCGTCATGTCGGCCACGTCCCCGAGCCCCATCGCGGCCCCTGCGACCAGGCGCACCTGCTCCAGCTTTCCCCGCAGTGCGGAACGGCTCTCGAGGTCGGCCGGGTCCTCGGTGCCGTCGAGCCCGAGGTCGGCGGCGCGCAGCACGACGACGGGCATGCCGGCGTCGACGCAGGTGACCGCGACGCCGGCGAACTCGTCGACGAGGGCGCCGGTCGGGAAGACCGGCGCTGCGCCGCCGGGGAACGTGAGATCGATCGGGGCGGCCGGGAACGGGGTGCCGGCCATGACCGTGTCACCGTCGTAGCGGACCCGGCCGCCGGGCGTACGCACGCGGGCCTCGACCAGGCTGACCGACGGGTTGACGATCCGGATCCGCACGGTGGTCGTGTCGCCGGTGACCGGGACGAGGCCACGCTCGATGGCGAACGGTCCGACTCCGGCGAGGAGATTGCCGCAGGTCTGGGCGTCGGTGACGACCGCACGGCCGGGCACGATCTGCAGGAACAAGTAGTCGACGTCGGCGTGCGCGTCGGCCGACGGTGAGACGACAGCGACCTTGCTGGTCAATGGATGTCCTCCGCCGAGGCCGTCGATCTGGCGGTCGTCCGGGGAACCCAGGATGCGCAGGAGCAGGTCGTTGCGCTCGGCCGGGTCGGCGGGCAGGTCCTCGGCGAGGAAGTAGGCGCCCTTGGAGCTGCCGCCGCGCAACTGCATGCAGCGGATGCCGTCGCTCATTCGGGGAGCCGATCCACATACCGCACGCCGAGCTCCTCCAGCAGGGGGCGCAGGTTGTACAGGTCGACGCCGAGCACACCGCCGGTGAGGGTCTCGCGCTTGCCGGCCTCGTTCTCGAGGCGCTTGGCCGCGGCGTCGGCGACCGCCGAGCCGGAGGCGGCCGGTAGCACGAGCACGCCGTCGTCGTCGGCGATGACGATGTCGCCGCCGCGCACCAGCTGTCCGGCCGCGACGACGGGCACGTTGACCGAGCCGGGGCTGGCCTTGACCGTGCCCTGGGCGTGGACGGCCCGGGACCAGACCGGGAAGCCGATCTCGCGCAGCGTGGCGATGTCGCGCACGCCCGCGTCGATGACCAGGCCGACGACGCCGCGGGCCATCAGCGAGGTGGCGAGCAGGTCGCCGAACATGCCGTCGGTCGACGGCGAGGTCGTGGTCACTACGAGCACGTCGCCGGGCCGGCACATCTCCACGGCCGCGTGCAGCATCAGGTTGTCGCCGGGGTGGCTGGAGACGGTGATCGCGGAGCCGCCGATCGCCGCGCCGGTCTGGCGGGGCCGGACCTCGGGGCCGAGCAGGCCGATGCGGCCGGCGGCCTCGTGGACGGTGGCGACGCCCGCCGCGCGCAGGGCGGCGATGACGTCGGGTTCAGCCCGGTCGACCGACCGGACGATGTAGTGCGCTGCCATGCGTTCTCAGCTCCGTCGGACTCGACCGGTGGCGCGATTCGATTGTCAACAATCCACTCCGCAATAGATGCTGTCAACCTCCGAAGCCCGGGTATCGTGCTCAGATCCCGGCGGTCGATTGACTTCACAATTGTTGACGATATGTGTAACGTCCGGCTCGTCGGCCTCGCGAGCCCCCGCCGGGGTGCTCGTCGTCCACAGGAGGACCCATGCCCCGACCCCACACCCCCGCCCCAGCACGCATGCGCCGTCGCTCCGTCCTTGCTCTCACCGCCGTCGCCGCCCTCGCCCTCGCCGGCTGCGGCGACGACGCCGGCTCCGGCTCCACCGGCTCGACGTCATCGGGCGGCACCACCAAAATCAAGGTCGGCGTCATCGCGATCGTCGACGTCGCCCCGATCTATCTCGGTGTCAAGCAGGGCTTCTTCACCGCCGAGGGCCTCGACGTGACACTCGAGACGGCCCAGGGCGGCGCCGCGATCGTGCCCGCCGTCGTCAGCGGCCAGTACCAGTTCGGCTTCTCCAACACCACGTCGCTGCTGCTGGCCAACTCGCAGGGCCTGCCGCTGAAGGTCGCCGCCGCCGGTGTGGCCTCGACCGGCACCGAGGGTAAGGACTTCGGCGCCGTCATCGTCAAGGCCGACAGCCCGATCAAGACGGCCAAGGACCTAGCCGGCAAGAAGGTCGCCGTCAACACCCTCAAGAACATCAACACCACGACCATCAACAACGTGGTGAAGAAGGACGGCGGCGACCCAACAAAGATCAACTTCACCGAGCTGGCGTTCCCTGACATCACCGCGGCCGTCGGCAAGGGCGACGTCGACGCCGGGCAGGTCGTCGAGCCGTTCCTGACCATCGCCATGAACCAGGGCTACCGGCAGGTCGCGTCCAACTACGCCGGCACCGACCCCGACCTGACCATCAGCATGTACTTCACCTCGCAGCAGTACGCATCGCAGAACGCCAAGGTCGTCGCGGCGTTCACCGCCGCGATGAAGAAGTCCATGGAGTACGCACAAGCGCACCCCGACGAGGTACGGGCCATCCTGAGCACCTACACCAAGCTCGACCCGGCGGTCCAGGCGAAGCTGACCCTGCCGAGGTGGCCCAGCTCGGTCGACAAGGAATCGGTGCAGCTGCTCGGCGACCTGGCCAAGAACGACGGCCTCATCACCAAGCCGCTGACCCTGGACACCCTGCTGCCGTGACCTCCACGACCACGGATGGGTCGGCGATCGGCCGGCCCATCCGCCGCAACCGGCCGACGCCGAGCCGCCCCGCCCTGGGCCTGCTGGGCCTCGCCGTGGTCGCCGCGCTGGTCGAGGCCGTGTCGCGCATCGGCCTCGTCGACCGCAACTACCTGCCGCCCTTCACGAGCATCGTCGCCAAGCTGGGCGTCGTGCTCACTGAGCACGACTTCTGGACGGCCCTCGGCCAGACGGTACGCGGCTGGGCACTCGGCCTGGCGATCGCGATGGCGGCCGGCATCGTCATCGGCGTCCTTGTCGGCTCGGTGCCGATCCTGCGCGCGCTGACCGCCTCGACGATCGAGTTCCTACGCCCGATCCCGTCGGTCGCGCTCATCCCGCTCGTCGTGCTCATCTACGGCAGCCAGATGCAGTCCGCGCTCGTCCTTGTCGTCTACGCCTCGTTCTGGCAGGTGCTCGTCCAGGTGCTGTACGGCGTCGCCGACATCGACCCGGTCGTACGCGACACTGCCCGCTCCTACCGCTTCTCTCGCTGGGCGGTCGTGCGCACCGTCGTCTGGCCCACCGCTCTGCCCTACGTGGTGACCGGGTTCCGGCTCGCCGCCGCCGTCGCCCTCATTCTGGAGATCACCGCCGAGCTCATCATCGGCGTGCCCGGCCTGGGCAAGTCCATCGGCGTCGCCCAGGGCTCCGGAGCCGTGGCCGAGACCTACGCGCTCGTCATCGTCGTCGGCATCATCGGCGTCCTGGTCAACCTGTCCGCCCGCGCGGTCGAGCGCCGGGTGCTGCGCTGGCACACCTCGGTCCGGAGTGATCTGTGAAGACCGTCGACATCCTCAAACGCATCCTGCTCGCTGTTGGCCTGCCCGCTGTCCTCCTCGCCGTGTGGTGGTCGGCGTCCGCTGGCAGCGTCAGCTTCTTCTGGCCACCGCTGTCCACCATCGTCCAGGCGTTCCCGGAGACCTGGTTCGCCGAAGACCCGATCATGCACGACGTGCTGCCCAGCCTGACCCGGCTCGTGCTGGGCTACCTCATCGCCCTGGTCGCCGGCGTGGGCCTCGGCACCGCGATCGGCTCCTCACCGACCCTGCGCGCGCTGTCCGAGCCGACGCTGGAGTTCTTCCGCGCACTGCCCCCGCCGGTGCTCATCCCGGTCATCGCACTCTTCGCCGGCTTCACCGGCTGGACCCCGAAGCTGGTCACGATCGCGCTCGGCTGCGTATGGCCGATCCTGCTCAACACCGTCGAGGGCGTGCGCTCCGTCGACGAGGTCCTACGCGACACGGCCCGCTCCTATCATCTCGGCCGCCTGGCCACCCTGCGGCACGTGATTCTGCGCGCTGCCAGCCCCCGCATCGCCACCGGCGCGCGGCAGGCCCTGTCCATCGGCGTGATCCTCATGGTCATCAGCGAGCTGTTCGGCGCGAACCGCGGCCTCGGCGCCGCGATCGTGCAGTTCCAGCGTGGGTTCGCCATTCCGCAGATGTGGACCGGCATCATCCTGCTCGGCCTGATCGGGGTCGCGCTGTCCGGTCTGTTCCGGCTCGTCGAACACAAAGCCCTGGCGTGGTACCGCGGTCAGCGCCAAGCCGAACGGGAAGTGTGATGATCAAATCTGTAGCGCTGGACGTCGACGGCCTCGCCAAGACCTACACCGGGCAGGGCCGCGCCGTCGAGGCCGTCCGCGACCTCACCTTCCGCATCGACCGCGGCGAGTTCGTGTGCATCGTCGGGCCGTCCGGGGCCGGCAAGACCACCCTGCTGCGCTGCATCGCCGGCCTGCTGGACGTCAGCGGCGGCCGGATCACGCTCGACGGCACCCCCGTCACCGGACCGCCGGCCGGGATGGCTGTCGTCTTCCAGGAGTACGGCCGCAGCCTCTTCCCCTGGCTGACCGTCCGCAAGAACATCGAACTGCCGCTCAAGGAGAAAGGGCTGAACAAGGCCGACCGCACCGCCCGCGTCGACACGGCCCTGGAGGCGGTCGGGCTGCGTGACAGCGCCGACGCCCACCCCTGGCAGCTCTCCGGCGGCATGCAGCAGCGCGTCGCGATCGCCCGCGCGGTGGCGTACGAACCCAGCGTCCTGCTCATGGACGAACCGTTCGCCGCCGTCGACGCCCAGACCCGCGCCGACCTCGAAGACCTCGTCCGCACCCTGTGGAAACGGCTCGGCATCACGGTCCTGTTCGTCACCCACGACATTGACGAGTCTGTCTACCTCGGCCAGCGCGTGCTCGTGCTGTCCAACCGCCCGACGGTGGTCCTGGAAGACGTCAAGGTGGACCTGCCCGACGAGCGCGACCAGCTGCAGACCCGCTCCTCGCCGGCGTTCGCCGACATCCGCACCCACGTCTACGAGCTGGTCCAGCAGGCCAAGAAGGGCTTCCGTCCCGATGCGGACCGGGACACCGGCGATGGCTGAGCGTGCCTCGACACCACATCGCTGGCCGCCGCGGGTCCGCCTACTCAGCAGGAACGCCGGGGCCGGATGTGGCAGGGATGGTGGCCAGGAGCAGGGTCCCGCCGCCGGTGGGGCTGCTGATGGTGAGGTGTCCGCCGAGCGCCTCGACGCGGTCCTGCAGACCGGTGAGGCCGGACCCGCGCTGTGGGTCGGCGCCTCCGACGCCGTCGTCGCAGACCGTCAGGTGCAGCGTGCCGTCCCGGCTTGCCGCCTGCACCTGCACGATCGTGGCGTGGGCGTGCCTGGCGGCATTGGCCAGCGCTTCGGACACGAGGTGATAGGCGGCTACCTCGACGACCGAGGGCATGCGTGGGCAGGTGTGGAGGTCGAGGTCGACCGGTACCGGGGATCTGCGGGCGAGCGCTTTGAGCGCGGATGACAGACCGCCCGCGGCGAGCAGGGTGGGGTGGATGCCCCGGGCGATCTCCCGCAGGTCGTCCACGGCACGGTTGAGGCTGCACAGGACGCTCGACAGTTCCGCCTTGGTCTGCTGCAGCCCTGGCGGGAGGCCGGCCTGCACAACACCGAGTTGCATGGCGACGGCGAGGAAGGGCTGCAGTGCGCTGTCGTGCAGGTTGCGTTCGATGCGCTGGCGGGCCTGGTCGGCGGCGGTGACGAGCCTGGCCCTGGACGCGGCGAGCTCGGCCCGGCTGTCGGCGTTGGCGATGGCGGTGGCGGCGAGGTCGGTGAAGGCCGCGACGCGTTCCGCGGTGTCGGGTGGCAGCGGCTCGGGCCGGGCCCACGCAACGCACGCCACGCCCCACAACCGCCCGTCAACCACGATCGGCACGCCGACCGCGGAGCGGATGCCCTTCTCGCGGGCGTACGCGGCGGCAGGGCCGGCCGCATGCACGAAATCGTCCACCCTGGCGGCACGGCATGTGTCTCGCACCTTGATCAGGACGTTCTCGCCCTCGAGCGGCCAGCGGATCTGGTCCGCTCCCGGTCCGGTGAGGCTGCTCGACAGGCCACTGGCCGTGCCGTCGGGTTCGTAGCGACACAGCCACGTGCTGTATTCGCTCAGCAGTCCGTGCAACTCTGTGGTGATCGCGTCGAAGACGGCGAGTGGATGACTGCCGTGGGCCACGAGGTTCGCTACTCGCCCCAGCGCGGCTTGCTCGGCGGCGAGCCGGCGCGATTGCTCCCGGCTTGCTTCCAGCGACTCCAGCACGGCCGCACGTTCGTAGCCTGCTTGCAGCAGCGATGCCAATGACGGCACGACCCACTCCCGCAGCCGCTGCATTGTTCGCTCGGGCACGTCCCCCGGCACCATCAGCGTCCCGATCCGGGCGGTGCCGACGTGCAGGGGTAACGCCGAGCGTCGGTCATCATCCGGGACGACGGCGAGGTGGATCTCGGCGTGCGGCAGTTCGAGCGATCGCGCGATACATGCTGCGACCGCGGGTAGCACCGTGCGGAGGTCGTCCGCGTGCAACAGCAGCCGGGCCATCTCGGCGGTGAGATCGGATTTTTCGGCCTGGACCGCGCGCACCCGGGACAGGTCCGCAACCGCGCTCGTCGCCACCGCGACAAGGAGCAGAACCGCCAGCCCGACGACTTCTCGCATGTCGGAGGCGGCGAACCCGCCGATGGGCGAAACGTGAAAGTAGAGGAACGCCAGCGTGCTCGCCACCGCCGTGGCCAGCCCGAGCCACAAACCCCACACCATCGAGGCGACCAGTACCCCGAGGATGTAGATGACGCCCGGGTCGAACGGTGCCATCACCTGGTGGAGCGGATAGACCAGGAGCGTCTCCGCGACGACCAGCGCGGCGGCGACCGCGATCCCCAACCCGTAGGGCGGGGGTGTCGGTCGCACCAGCCGGGACAGCGATCCGACATGCATTTATGCTATTTTAGTGCGATTTACGGCAAGGTCTAGAAGCGCATTGCAGGCGTCAGGGCCTTTCCTGCTCCGGGCCCGGTCGGTCCGGGTGGCCGCCGGACGCTGGTCGTGCGGGCGGAGGCAGGTTGTCCGTGTCCGGCGCCGGATGCGGCTCCCTCAGGATTTCGATGCTGCGTACGACAATTGCGGTCACCGGCGTGGCCAGGGCCAGCCCGGCGACGCCGGCCAGTACGCCGCCCACCAGCGTGGCGAGCAGGATCGCCGGTGGACTCATGCGCAGCGTGGCGCCGAAGACGACCGGGTTGACGAGATTCTGGAGCACGACGTTGGCGAGCACGACGACCACGATCATCCACAGTGCGGCCGACTGCCCGCCGCTGCCGAGCGCGATCAGCACGGCGAACATCGAGGCGATCGCGGCGCCGAGGTAGGGCACGTACGTTCCGAGGAACATGATCACCGCGATCGCGCCCACCAGCGGTACACGCAGTGCCAGCGCGCCGATCGCGACCGCGGCGGCATTGATCGCCCCGACCAGGGTCAGCCCGCCGTAGTAGCGCCGTACGACGGTGGCGGCCCGGCCGAGCAGGCGCTGACCCAGGTCTTCGGGCAGCGGGAGCCGTGCGGCGACCCTGGCGGTGATGGCGTGACCGTTCATGAGCAGGAAGAAGCAGACGAACAATGCCACGAACACGCCGAGCAAAATGTTGACGCTGGCGCCGAGCAGGTTGCCCAGTGCCGGTAGCAGGCCGGCCAGGAGGTTGTTCCCCACCTGGCGTACGGATTGCCGGCCGGCCTCGGCGATGTTGCCGTTGGCTCCTGCCGAGGTGAGGATGCGGTGCAGTTCGCCGACGGCTGCGTTCAGGCTCTCATTGATCTGTTCCCCCTGGCTCGCTACGCCCCATACCACGAGCACGATTGCTCCGGCGCCCACCGCGATCACGAGCAGGAGCGCCGCCGCGGCGCCGGCACTGCGGGGCACGCGACGCCGCGCGAGGCCGTCGACGATCGGCAGGAACCCGGTGGCCAGGAACAGGGCGACCAGCAGCGAGATCACGATGGACCGCAGGACGACCAGGAGGAAGATCGCCCCGACGAGCAGCAGCGCCACACCGACAAGCGACCAGGCCGCAGCGCCCACCGTCAGCAGCCGGTGGGACAGGCGCCCTGACGGTGCCCGGCCGTGGCGGACCATCAGGCCGGGACCTTCCAGCCGTGAACGGCCAGTGCCCAGATCACGAACACATCGAGCGCGATGATCAGCAGCGCAGCCATGCTCGGCACCCCCTCCACCTGGCGGGCGCCGTTCAACGGGTCACGCCGCGCGTAGCCCGGGTCAGCGTCCGCAACGCCGGATGCGGGACGCCACCCGGGAAGGATGGCACCGGGCATACCCCCGCAGAGCGCGGACAATCCTTCTGGGCGGCCATCTTCAGGGACGGCCTCCGCCCTGGATGCCTCACGGAGGCGTTGACCCGATGGGCTCCTGACGCAGCGGGGACGAGCGGGCAGCCGAGCGTGACACGGGGGTGGTGGGGTAGGTGCCCGTCGTGGTCGCGTGGTTGGATCGTTTCCAGCGTCGGCACGCCTGGCTGGGATTCCCGCTGGCGGTGATCTACAAGTTCGTCGACGACCGTGGTCCCTATCTTGCCGCGATGGTGACCTACTACGGCTTCATCTCGCTGTTCCCGCTGACACTGCTGTTCCTCACCGTGCTGGGCTTCGTCCTGGAGGCCAACCCTGACCTGCGGCAGCAACTGGTGCACACGGCGGTGGGGGACCTGCCGGCCATCGGGCCGGAGTTGGAGCGCAACGTCAGCGGGCTGCGCGGCAGCGGCACGCGTCTGGCACTCAGCATTCTCGGTGCACTGTACGGCGGGTTGGGGGCGATGCAGGCCGCGCAGGCCGGCTTCAATCACATCTACGGCGTCCCGCGCTACGAACAGCCCAGTTCGGTCAGGTCCAGGCTGCGCAGCCTTGGCCTGTTGCTGACGCTCGGCACCGCGGTGCTGCTGTCGGCGGCGGCGGCGACGTTTGTGGCCTTCATTCATGAGCTCACCGGCCGGTCCGGCGCCGGACTGCAGGTTTTTGGCTACCTGTTGACGTTCGCGATCAATGCCGGCCTGTTCACCGCGGCGTTGCAGTTGCTGACCGCCCGGAAGCTGCGTGTACGCCAGGTCATCGCCGGCGGGTTGATCGCCGCGACTTTCTGGATGGCGTTGCAGACCGTAGGCGCTCGATTCGTCGCCTCCCGGCTCAGCCACGCGAGCGCGCTCTACGGCGCATTCGGACTCGTACTCGCCGCTTTCGCCTGGATATATCTGCAGGCGCTCGTGCTGATGCTCTGCGCCGAGATCAACATGATCGCGAACTACCGCCTGTGGCCGCGGGCGCTGCTCACCCTGTTCACCGATGATGTCGAACTGACCGAGGCCGACCGGCGCATCTACACGATGTTGGCGGAGGCGCAGCGATTCAAGTGCTTCGAGGTGGTGCGGGTCGACTTCGGCCGGCCGTCGCGACGGTAGGCGTCGGCCCGCAGTCCTGGCCCGGGCCGAGATCAGGCGGGCCCCGGGTTGGCCGCGGCGTCGCGGGCGGCCGTGGCGAGGGCGACGAACGCCCGGAACCGCTCGAACGTCGCGGCATCCATGGTGAGCGACACGCCGCCGTAGACCTGGCCGCGGACCACTGCGCCGACCCGCACCTTGTAGCCGTCCCCTTTCGGCTTGACGTCGACGCCCATGAAGGCGACGTGGAACCGCATCGCGTCCGGCGTGCCCTGGTGGAAGACGTCCATGACCCGTCCGTCGAGGACGAAGATGTACCCGTCGTGGTGAAACTCGGCTGCCATGCCGGCGACGATAGGTGATCACCGCCAGCCCTGCCAGGACGTCCGCATGGTGGCGTGCCGGTGGCGGCCCCGCGTGAGCGGACCGGGCCGGGTTCAGGCGGTGCCTCAGGTGCGGTGGCGCCGCAGCCACGGTTGGCACAGGACGATCGCGCCGCCGATGAGGCCGCCGATCACCGTCTCGACCCCCCGGTCGAAGAGGAGCTGCCCGGCCGGGCGGGCCACCGTGAGCTGCCCCATCAGCAGCGCCATCGGGGTGATGAACAGCAGCGCCAGCCCGTAGTGCCGCCCGACCAGCAGCTCCGTGACGATCTGCAGCGCCGCCACGACCAGCACGGTCTCGTACGGCGGGAGGTGCATCGCGAGCAGCGCCGCGCTGGGCAGCAGCCCGAGCAGCGTGCCGAGGATCCGGTGCGCGGCGCGGACCAGTTGGGCAGTGTGGCCGGGGGCGCTGAGCGGAGCGACCGCCGCCACCATCGCCCAGTACGGGTGGCCGATCCCGATCCCGGTCGCCAGGCCGCCCGCCAGCACCACGGCGAGGGCGTAGCGCACCGGCTCCCACGTCCACACGTGCGCCAGCCGGGCCGGCCGGCTCCGCTGCCGCCGGACGAGGCTGCCCACGTTCCCGACCACCAGCGCGAACAAGCTGCTGGCCCCGGCCACGGCGGCGGCGACCGCGACCTCCGGCACCTGGTGCGGGGCCGAGGCGACCGCACCGAACGCGAAGACCAGGAAGAGCGGCCCCGGCGGGTGCCAGTCCTGCGCGGCGGCGAGCACGGCGCCCAGTGCCGCGACGAGCGCGGCGACCGGCACCGCGACCCACGCCCGCGACTCCAGCGAGCCGACGAGCACGCCGAGGACGACCGACACCGTCAGCGCCGCCGCGGCGCTTGCCTGCATCGCGGCGCGGGACAGGTGCACGTGGTTGCGCCCGTACAGCGAGGTGAACGCCCCGAAGGCGGCGTAGGCCGTCCAGCTCGGGTGGCCCAGCGCCACCACGGTGAGCAGGGGGACCAGGATGCTGACACCGGCCCGCAGCGCGACCCGGTGGGTGCCTCGCATCGGGCGGATGTGCAGCAGGCCCGTGAGCATCGCCCGTACCTGCTCACCCATCCTCTTCACCCGCTTCTCAGCGCCTGCGATGGCCGCCCATCCTTCATACCGCGCCGGTCAGCTCCGGCCGGGGCAAGGGCGGAAGGGCGGTGATGCGCCGCGCCCAAGGTGAATCGAGGGGTGATCCGCGGCACCCGGACCGCAACGAGTCCGGCGTTCGATGCCCGCCGCCCTAGCATCGACTGGTTGCCTCCTCGACCGGCTCCGCCTGCCCAGCCACGCCGGAACCGACGTCTTCGACAAGAGGGCCGATTGATGCACGGACGCCTTACGTCATGGCTGGTGCGGGTCAGCCGGCCGTCAGCCGCCGTGGGGATCGCAGTCGGCGCCGGGTTCACCGTCGTGGAGACCCTGCTGGTCTTCCCGCTGCGGCAGGTCGCTCCGATAGAAGCCCTGGCCATCGTGTACCTGCCCGGTGTCCTCGTCGTCTCCACGGTGTGGGGCCTGTGGCCGGGTGTGGCGACGTCGATCCTCAGCGCGCTCGCGTTCGACTACTTCCACACCCCGCCGGTCGGGCGCCTCGAGACCGAGGACTGGCGGGACTGGCTCGGGCTTTCGGTGTACCTCATGGTCGCCATGGTCTCCGGTTCGCTGGCGCAGCTGGCCCGCGTGCGGGCGGTCGAGTCCATCGAACGAAAACGGGAGGCCGACGCGGTCGCCGAGATGACCCGGCTCATCCTCGGCGCCGACGATGTGCGCGCTGTACTTCCGGAAGCCTCCGACCGGATCGCGTACGCCATGAACTTGCCGTATGCGGCGATCGAGCCTGACCCGGTGCCGCGGCGCGAGGGCCAGATCCAGCTGCCATTGGACCCGGGCGCGCTCGTCGTCCCCGCAGATGTCCCGGACCGTGTCCTGCGGCGTCTGCAGGACGGGGTGGTGCCGGGGCTGGCGACCGTGCTGCGGGCCGGCCGATCCCTGCAGGCGAACCGGGCCGGGCGGGAGGCGCTGCTCACCCAGCAGGCGGCGTTGCGCCGGGTGGCAGTGCTGGTGGCCAACGGCGTCGCCTTCGCCGAGATCGTCACAGCGGTCGCCACCGAGGCGGCCGACCTGTTCAACGCGGACGCCACGCGGGTCTGGCGCTGGGATGGTCCCAGGACGGTGACCGGCGTCGCCGAGTACAACAGAGAGCCGGCATCCGAGTCGATGCTGGGCAAACAGGTTGACTTCGTCGGTGGCGTGACGGAGCTGGTGCTGCACGGCTCCCGTCCGGCCCGCTTGGACTCGTATGAGGGCCGCAGCGGCCCGCTGGCCGATCTCGCCCTGGCGGGGGGCATGCACGCTTCGGTCGGCGCGCCGATCGTCGTCGAGGGCCGGGTCTGGGGCGTCCTGGTTGCCCTGTGGCGCCAGGCCGGCCGGCCGCCGCTCGGCATCGAGCATGAGCTTGCGAAGTTCACCGAGCTCGTCGCGACCGCGATCGCCAACACCGAGAGCCGGGCGGAGCTCACGGCGTCGCGGGCCCGGCTCGTCTTCGCCGCGGACGATGCTCGCCGCGGCATCGAACGCGAGCTGCACGACAGTGTGCAGCAGCGGCTCATTTCGCTCGGGCTGGAGCTGCGCTTCGCCGAGGCGATGATCCCCGAGGAGCTCGGCGAGGTGCGGTCCCGGTTGTCGGACACCTCCGCGGGGCTGTCCGCCGCCTTCGACGACCTTCAGCGGATCGTCCGCGGTATCCATCCGGCGCTGCTCTCCCAGGGCGGACTGGTCCCCGCGGTCAAGGCGCTCGCCCGCCGCAGCGCGGTCCCGGTGGCGGTGCGCGGCAGGCTGAACCATCGCCTGCCCGGCTACGTCGAGGTCGCCGCCTACCATGTGATTTCGGAGGCGATCGCCAACTCGGCCAAGCACGCCGACGCCTCGGAGGTCTCCGTGGAGATCGGCGTCGTCGCCGACGAGCAGGCGCCGGACGAGTCGGCGGCCGGCGAGATCTTCAGCGTGACCATCCACGACGACGGCGCCGGCGGCGCGGACCCGAACCAGGGCTCCGGCCTGGCCGGCCTGCGCGACCGCGTGGAGGCGCTCGGCGGCACATTGACGCTGACCAGCCCGGCCGGCTGTGGCACGTCCGTCAACGTGAAGCTGCCCATGGACGGCCAAGGCCGGCAGGGTCCGGGGGCCGACTGGTCAGTCGGTGGAACGTGACGGAGCGGGATGCGGCGGCGTTTCAGCTGCTCAGCAGGGTCGAAAGCACGCCGGCGTTGCGTTGGGCGAAGTCCCGATAGCAGTTGTTCATCAACACATGGGTCTCGGCGGTGCTCGCGGCCAGGGTCTGCAGGCGCGGGGCCCACGCCGACAGCTCCGCGTCTGAGTACAGGTAGCCGAACTTCTCGTGGATGTCCTTGCTCGTCCAGCGCTCGCTGTGCCCGTGGAAGCGCACGACCGCCAGCTCGGAGGTGGCCTCGACGACCGGGGGGATCGACGAGCGGTGGCCCTGAGGCATGTCGACCACCACGTACGGCAGGTCGTGCGCGCGCAGGAAGTCGAGCGTCTCGCGCTCGTTGTCGCCGTCGAACCACGACGCGTGGCGGAACTCGACGGCGGCGCGCAGGGGCTTGCAGCGGGCGGCCGCCTCGAGCAGGGTTTGCTTGTTGTCTCGGCGAATCGTGAACCACGGCGGGAACTGGAACAGCACCGAGCCGATCTTGCCGGTCAGCGGGTCGAGGGCGGACAGGAAGCGCGCCCAGACCTCGTCGACGACGGCGGGTGGCAGGTCCCGCGGGTACACGTTCGGCTTGTCCGTGTCGGGGCGCACCTCGCGGGGGAGCGCGCTCACCTTCGTCGGGTGGCCGGTCAGCAGGCTGAAGGCCTTGATGTTGAACGTGAAGCCGGGCGGGGTCCGTGCGGCCCAGAGGCGGGTGGTCTCCGCGTTCGGCGGGGCGTAGTACGTCGCGTCGACCTCGACCAGAGGGAACTGCCGCGCGTAGTAGGCCAGCCGCTCCTGCGCGGTCGTGGCCGACGGCGGGTACCAGCCCGACTCCAGCAGTGTCCGGTCGGTCCACGATGCCGTGCCTACCTTGATGTCGCCCATCGGCACTGCTGTTTCCCGCGGCGGCCGGGGCAAACGTCAGACCGCAGGCGCGTGCGGGCGCGTTGTTGGGCGCGTCCGCACGCACCTGCGGGTCAGCGGAAGCGGCGGAAGAAGGTGCGCACGTCCCGCACGAGCAGATCGGGTGCCTCCATGGCGGCGAAGTGCCCGCCCCGGTCGAACTCCGACCAGTGCACGATGGTGTTGCCGCGCTCGGCGTATCGGCGGATGGCGATGTCTTCGGCGAACACGGCGACGCCGGTGGGTACCTCGCCGGGGGTGGGCCAGCTCTTGGTGTGCATGCTTTCGTAGTAGAGGTTCGCGGCGGAGCCGGCCGTGCCGGTCAGCCAGTACAGCATGACGTTGGTGAGCATCCGGTCCCGGCCGACCGACTCCTCGGGCAGGTTGCCGTGGGTCCATTCCTTGAACTTCTCGACGATCCAGGCCAATTGCCCGACCGGCGAGTCGTGCAGCGCGTGTGCGAGGGTCTGCGGACGGGTTGCCTGGATCTGGAAGTATCCGTTGCCCTCGCCCAGGAACGTCTGCATCCGCGCCACGCGCACCCGTTCCGCGTCGGTGAGCGCGGCCAGCTCGGCCTCGCTGATCTCGCCGAACGGGATGAAGCCCATCGTGGCGGCGTTGACGTGCACGCCGACCACGTGCCGCGGATCGACCCGGCCGAGGTCCGGCGCCACGAACGCGCCGAAGTCGCCACCCTGCGCGCCGTACCGCTCGTAGCCGAGGCGGTGCATCAGCTCGGCGAACGCGGTCGCGATCCGCCGGCTGTCCCAGCCCGGCCCGGACAGCGGTCCGGAAAACCCGAATCCGGGCAGCGACGGGATCACCACATCGAACGCGTCGGCCGGATCGCCACCGTGGGCCCGTGGGTCGGTCAGCGGGCCGATGACGTCGAGGAACTCCACGATCGAGCCCGGCCATCCGTGTGCCAGCAGCAGCGGCAGCGCGCCGGGTTCGGCGGCTTTCACATGGACGAAGTGCAGCCGCTGCCCGTCGATGTCGGTGACGTACTGCGGGTGGGCGTTGAGCTCGGCCTCGTGCGTGCGCCAGTCGTACTTCGTGGCCCAGTGCTCGGCCAGTTCCCGCAGATAGCCGACCGGCACGCCGCGCTCCCACGCCGGGCCCGGCAGTTGCCCGCCCCACCGCGTGCGGGTGAGACGCTCGCGCAGATCGTCAAGGTCGATCTGGGGAATGTCGATACGGAACTCGGTGATCGCTGTCATGGAGCCAGCCTGACGAACACTGCGGACAGCTTCTGTCCTCAACGCCTACCGCCATTCGCGTGATCTCCACGTGCCGGTCAGGACCTGTCCTGGATCTCCCAGACATGATCGAGGACATGCCAGGCGAACCGGCGGGCGGCATAAGCCGGTGGCCAGCCGCCGCCGGTGAGCGGCCCACCGCCGGCCGGGTTGCCCAGTGCATCGAGGACCGCGGCCCGCAGCGCGGCCAGGGCGGTCCGGTCCTGGGCCGCGAACGGCCGGTGCCGGATGCCGATCTTGCGGGCGTATGCCCGATCGTTGTCCCCGACGTGGGTGACGATCTCGTCCCGGTCGCGTCCGCCGCCGCGAGGGCCTTTGCGGAGGGTGTGCGGAGCGGTTTCGGCGAGGTCGGCGCCGCGCTGCCGCCCCTGCTGCTCGACGACGACGAGGCCGTCGCCGTGGCCGTCGGCCTGCGCGCCGCCGCCACCGGCACGGTCACCGGGATCGAGGAGACCTCGTTGCGCGCCCTCGCCAAGCTCGAACAGGTCCTGCCTTCCCGGCTGCGCCACCGCGTCGGCGCGATGCAGTCGGCCATCCTGCCGCTGACCGGCCCAGGCCCCACCGTGGACCCTGATCTGCTCACCGCGCTGGCAGCCGCATGCCGCGCCCGCGAAGGCATCCGCTTCGGCTACCAGCAACAGACTCGCCGCGCCGAGCCGTACCGCCTTGTCCACACCGGCCGGCGCTGGTACCTGCTCGCCTTCGACCTCGACCGCGACGACTGGCGCACCTTCCGCGTCGACCGCATCGACCGCGCCCCGCAACCCGGCCCGCGCTTCACACCCCGGCCCGAACCCGCCGAGGGAGTGCACACCTACGTCTCCAACGCTCTCACCGCTGCCCCGTACCGGTACCGGGCGACCATCCTGTTCCACGCACCACTCGACGCCGTCGCCGAACACACGTCACCGACCGCCGGCCGTCTCGAACCGCACGACGCCGGCAGCTGCCTCTTCTACGCGGGCGGCGACTCACTCGACAGAATCGCCCTCTACGTGGCGCTCAAGGGCATCGACTTCCAGGTACTCGACCCACCCGAACTCAAGGATCACATCCGAGCGCTCGCTCACCGGCTCACCCGCGCGAGCGCCGAGGACCAGCCGCTCGACGTCGACGAGCACGGCTGACGCAACACGTCCTCGGCCGATGCGCCGCCGCGACGCTTCGCGGTGCCGGAAACGCTACAGACCGGCCCCGGCGCGCCGATCAGCCGGAAGGACGAGATCGTTTCGCACAGGACGGGCAGGCCGGTGAGTGTCACCCATACCGCCGCAGAGGACGCGGAGCACGCCGGCGGTCTCGAGGCCGGGCGATACCTGACGTTCACGCTGCACGGCGAGGCGTACGCGCTGGACATCTTCCACGTCATCGAGATCATCGAGTATCGGACGCTGACCGCGGTGCCGATGGCGCCCGACTTCGTGCGCGGGGTGATCAACCTGCGCGGGCGGGCGGTGCCCGTCGTCGACCTGGGCATCCGGTTCGGCCAGGGTGCCACGGCCGTGGCCCGGCGCACCAGCATCATCATCGTGCGCAGCGGCGACGCCGGCGGCACCGAGGGCCAGGACGTCGGGATCCTCGTCGACATGGTGAACAAGGTCGTCGGGTTCGGCCCCGGCGACGTCGAGCCGCCGCCGACGTTCGGCACCGGCATCCAGCCCGAGTTCATCAGCGGCATGGCCCGCCGCGAGAACGACTTCATCATCGTGCTCGACCTGGAGCGGGTCCTGTCGCCGGCCGAGTTCGCCGCGCTGTCCCGGGCCGGCCGCGAGGCGCCGGACGACGGCCCGTGACCGGGTCGCTGGAGGCGCCACCGGAGATCACCGGCGCCGACTTCGCCGCGATCAGCGCGCTCCTGCAGCAGCGTACCGGCATCCGGCTCCAGCCGGGCAAGGAGACGCTCGTCATGGGGCGGCTCAGCAGGCGGCTGCGGCAGCTGGGGGTCGGCGGCTACGACGAGTACGTCCGGCTGCTGCACGCCCCCGACGGCCGCGAGCTGCGGCAGGCGATCGACCTGCTCACCACCAACGAGACGTCGTTCTTCCGCGAGCCGCAGCACTTCGACTACCTGCGCGACGAGATCGTGCCCGCGCACCGGCCGGGGCGCATGTTCCGGCTGTGGAGCGCGGCCAGCTCCAGCGGCGAGGAGGCGTACACGGCCGCGATGGTCCTGCTGGAGCGGCCCCCGTCCGGCGGCTGGGAGATCCTCGGCACCGACATCTCGACCCGGATCGTGACCGGGGCGCGCCGCGGGCTCTACCCGCTGGAATCGGCCGGGCGGATCCCGCTGGAACTGCTGCGACGGTACTGGCTCAAGGGCCGCGACGAGTACGCCGGGCTGATGGCGGCCGGCTCGACGCTGCGGGAGCGGGTCGCGTTCCGGCACGCCAACCTGCTCGACGACCTGAGCGACCTGGGCCTGTTCGACGTCATCATGCTGCGCAACGTCATGATCTACTTCGACCAGCCGACGAAGGTGGCGCTGGTCGCGCGGCTGCAGAAGATGCTGTACCCCGAAGGTCACCTCGTCGTGAGCCTGTCCGAGACGCTCAACGGCATCCCGTCGCGGCTGCGGATGGTCCGCCCGTCGATCTACCGGCTCCCGGCGGGCACCCGTGACTGACGACGTGTTCCTGTACCCGGGCGGGTTCCACTTCGCGCACGCCGGAACCCGCATCTCGACGCTGCTGGGCTCGTGCGTGGCCGTCTGCCTGTGGCACCCACGGCGGCGCATCGGCGGCATGTGCCACTTCATGCTGCCCAGCCGCCGCCGCGGCCCGGACACGCCGGGCGACGGCCGCTACGCCGACGGGGCGTTCGAGCTGTTCCTGCGCGAGCTGGCGCGGACCGGGACGAGGCCCGCGCAGTACCGGACGAAAATCTTCGGCGGCGGCGCGCAGCTGACCGAGGGCCGGGTCGCCGGCGCCAACGTGGCGGCCGGGCTGACGCTGCTGGACCGGCACGGCTTCGCGGCCCCGACGGGGGACGTCGGCGGCGGCGGGGCGCGGTTCCTGCGCTTCGACCTGGCCACCGGCGACGTATGGGTGCGCCGCAACGAGCGCTTCGAGCTGGACGTGGCGTCGTGAGCATCCGCACGCTCATCGTGGACGACTCGGCCGTCGTGCGCCAGGTGCTGTCGGCCGTGCTCGGCGCGGCGCCGGGCATCGAGGTCATCGGCGCGGCCTCCGACCCGCTGCGCGCCATGACGCTGATGCGGCGCAGCTGGCCGGACGTGATCGTGACGGACATCGAGATGCCGGGCATGGACGGCCTGGCGTTCGTCAAGCAGGTGATGTCGACCCGGCCGACGCCGATCGTGGTGTGCTCCTCGCTCGCCGGCCCCGGCGCCCGGGCCGGGCTGGAGGCGCTCGCCGCGGGCGCGGTCGCCGCCGTCGCCAAGCCGGCGAGCGGTCTGAAGCGGTACCTCGAGGACGACAGCGGCCACATCGTGCCCGCCGTGCGCGCCGCGGCGGCGGGCACGGCGCGGCGCCCGCAGCGTCCGGCGGCCCGCCCGGCGGACCCGGCCCGCGCGCCTCGCCGGGCGGAGCGGCGGATCGTGGCGATCGGCACGTCCACCGGCGGCACCCAGGCGCTCGAACGCGTCCTCACCGCGCTGCCGGCCCGCCCGCCGGCCGTCGTCGTCGTGCAGCACATGCCGGAGAAGTTCACCGCCGCGTTCGCCGAGCGGATGAACGCGCTGTGCGCGGTCGAGGTACGCGAGGCGGCCGACGGCGACCGGGTCCGCGACGGCCTGGTGCTCGTCGCGCCCGGCGGCCGGCACCTGGAGCTGCTGAGCGACCCGCTGGCCGGCTACCGGGTGCGGGTCTTCGACGGCCCGCCGGTCAACCGGCACCGCCCGTCCGTCGACGTGCTGTTCCGCTCGGTGGCCAAGGCGGCGGGCCCGGACGCGCTGGGCGTGATCATGACCGGTATGGGCGACGACGGCGCCCGCGGCCTGCTGGAGATGCGCCGCGCCGGCGCCGCGACCGTCGCCCAGGACGAGGCGACCTGTGTCGTGCACGGCATGCCGAAGGAGGCCGTGGCGATCGGCGCCGTCGAGCGCGAGGTGCCGCTTCCCGCGATTGCAGAGGTGATCCGTAACCATGGCTGAGGTCTTGTACGTCATCGTGGCCCTGCTGGTGGGCCTCGGGATCGGCTTCGCGGCCGGCCGTCGCCGCCCGGCACCGCCGCCGGCGCCCGGCACGGCTCCGGACGCGTTCCGCCGCGGCGTCGGCGAGTTCGCCGAGGCGGTGGCGCCGGTCTGGTCGGCCCAGATCGAGTCGTCGCGGGCGCAGATGGAGTCCGGGATCGGCGCCGTCACCCAGCAGTTCAGCCAGATCGTCGACAACGTCGACGCGGTCCTGGCCTCCTCGGCCGACGCGCTCGGCCCGCACGGCGGCGGCGCGGGGTCCTTCGACCGCGGCCGGGAGCGCCTCGGCAACGTCGTGCACACCCTCGACAACGCGATGCGGGCCAAGCGCCAGGCCGTGCACGATCTGGCCGGGCTCGCCGGGTTCAACGACGAGCTCAAGCAGATGACCGCCGACGTGGCCCAGATCGCCGCCCAGACGAACCTGCTGGCCCTCAACGCCTCGATCGAGGCGGCCCGGGTCGGCGCGGCCGGCGCCGGCTTCGGCGTCGTGGCGCTGGAGGTCCGGCGGCTGGCCGATCGGTCGCTGCAGACGTCGGAGCAAATGGCCGAGAAGGTCGGCGGCATCGGCTCGGCCATCGCGGGGGTCCTGGCCGGTGCGGAGGGCGACGCGGAGCGGGAGAGCGTCGCGGTGGCCCGGGCCAACGACGACGTCCAGGAGGTCATCGACGACCTGCAGGAGGTCGTCAACCGGTCGCGGGAGTCCTCGCAGCGGCTGGAGCGGGCGGCGGTCGAGATCCGCTCGTCGATCTCCGACGCGATCGTGAACCTGCAGTTCCAGGACCGGGTCGGTCAGGTGCTGCAGCACCTGGAGGACAACATCAAGCGTCTGCCCCACCACGTTGCCGAGGCCCCGGACGCCGGGCCGCAGGCGCACACACTCCTGTCCGAGCTCGAGCGCACGTACACCATGCAGGGGGAGCTGCAGGCGCACCGATCCGGTGCGGCGACGGAGGCACCCACCTCGGAGATCACGTTCTTCTAGGAAGGCGGCACACATGTCCAAGACCGTTCTGATCGTCGACGACTCGGCCTCGGTGCGACAGGTCGTCACGATCGCGCTGAAGGGCGCCGGCTACGAGGTCATCGATGCCGTCGACGGCCAGGACGCGCTGCGCAAGCTCGTCGGCAAGCGGGTCCACCTGATCATCTCGGACGTCAACATGCCCAACATGGACGGCATCACCCTCGTCAGCGAGGTACGCAAGCAGCCCGACCACCGGTTCACGCCGATCATCATGCTGACCACCGAGTCGCAGGAGGAGAAGAAGCGGCAGGCGCAGGCGGCCGGGGCGAAGGCGTGGGTCACCAAGCCGTTCCAGCCGGCGCAGATGCTCGCCGCCGTGTCGAAGCTGATTGCTCCGTGACCGGCCCGGTGCCGGCCCGGCTGGAGATCGAGGGCGAGCTGACCATCATCTCGGCGGCCGAGCACCACGAGCGGCTGCTGCGCTTCCTCACCGGCGGCCCGGACCTGGAGATCGGGCTGTCGGGCGTGATCGAGCTGGACACCGCCGGGCTGCAGGTGCTGCTGATGGCCCGGCACGAGGCGCGGCGGCGGGACCTGCGGCTGCGGCTGACCGAGCACAGCCCGGCCGTACGCGATGTGCTGGCCCTGGCGTGGCTGACCCCGGACCTGGAGGCGGCGGCATGAACGACGACGATTTCCGCGACGCCCTGGACACGTTCCTCACCGAGGCCCGCGAGCTGGTGCAGGACTTCGAGGAGGGGCTGCTGGAGCTCGAGTCCGCGCCCGACGGGCCGGAGGCGGTCCGGGCACTGTTCCGCGCGATGCACACGCTGAAGGGCTCCGCGGGGCTGTTCGGGCTGAACCACCTGGTGTCCTTCACGCACGTGCTCGAGTCGGTCCTCGACGAGCTGCGCGAGGGCCGGCTGCAGGTCAGCGCCGGGCTGGTGAGCGCGCTGCTGCCCTGCGCGGACCACATCACCGCCCTGGTCGACGGGGTCGCCGAAGGCCGGCAGGAGCCGACCGCGGCCGAGCAGGAGGTGAGCGCGCGGCTGCTCGCCGGGCTGGCGCCGTTCCAGGCCGGCGCCGTGTCGCCGCCGCATCCGGCCCCGGCCCCGCCGTCCGGGCCGCGCACCTGGCTGCTGAGCATCCAGTTCGGGCCGGACTGCCTGCGCAACGGGATGGACCCGCTGTCGTTCGTGCGGTACCTCGCCAGGATGGGCACCGTCACCCGCCTGGTGACCCGCACCGACGCCCTGCCACGGGCCGACGAGGCCGACCCCGAGGTGTGCTACCTCGGCTTCGACCTGGAGTTCACGAGCGACGCGTCGAAGGCCGACATCGAGAGCGTCTTCGAGTTCGTCCGCGACGACAGCACGATCCGCATCCTGCCCTCCGACGAGGCCGCCGAGGTCATCGCGGCGCTGGAGGAGGAGGACCGGCTCGGCGACCTGCTGCGCCGCGGCGGCGTCGTCACCGACCGGGAGCTGGCCGCGGCGCTGGCCAAGCAGCACGCGGGGGAGTCGGCGGGCCGCCCGCTCGGCGAGATCCTGGTCGAGGAGCAGATCGTCCAGCGGCCGGTCGTCGAGGCGGCGCTGAGCAAGCAGCGCAAGACCGCCGAGGGCCGGGTGCAGGACACCCAGACGATCCGGGTGTTCGCCTCCCGGCTGGACAAGCTCATCGACCTCGTCGGGGAGCTGGTGATCGCGCAGTCCGGGGTCGCGCTGGTCGATGGGCACTCCGAGGAGCAGGCGCACGTACTGCGGCTGGTCGAGGAGGTCCGCCACACCGCCCTGTCGCTGCGGATGGTGCCGATCGGCACCACGCTGCGCCGCTTCGAGCGGGTGGTCCGCGACGTGTGCGTCGAGCTCGGCAAGGACGTCGACCTGGTCATCACCGGCGGTGACGCGGAGATGGACAAGGCGCTCGTGGAGCGCATCGGCGACCCGCTGACGCACCTGGTGCGCAACGCCCTCGACCACGGCATCGAGACCCGCGCGGAGCGCGAGCGGCTCGGCAAGCCGCCCCGGGGCCGGCTGGCGCTCAACGCGTTGCACGACGCCGGCAGCATCGTCATCGAGATCTCCGACGACGGCCGCGGGCTGGACCGGGAGCGCATCCTCGCCAAGGCCGTGGAGCGGGGCCTGGTCGCGCGCGGCGACACGCTGAGCGACCAGGAGGTCTACGCCCTCATCTTCGAGCCGGGCTTCTCCACCGCCGAGACCGTGTCCAACCTCTCCGGCCGCGGCGTCGGCATGGACGTCGTCCGCGGCGCCGTCACCGCGCTGCGCGGCAGCATCGACGTGCAGACCACCCCCGGCGCCGGCACGGTGATGCAGATCCGGCTGCCGCTGACCCTCGCGATCATCGACGGGTTCCTGGTCTGCGCCGGCGACACGCACTTCATCGTCCCGCTGGACCGGGTCGTCGAGTGCGTGGAACTGCCGGCCGGGGCCCGCGGCCGGCAGTTCATGGACCTGCGCGAGCAGGCGCTGCCGTTCGTGCGGCTGCGCGAGGTGTTCGGCCTCGGCGGGCAGCCGCCGCGCCGGCAGAGCGTCGTCGTCATCGAGCACGCCGGGCAGCGCGCCGGGCTCGTCGTCGACCAGCTCCTCGGCCAGTCGCAGACGGTCATCAAGCCGCTCGGCAAACTCTTCCAGGATGTGCGGTGCGTCGGCGGGTCGACGATCCTCGGCAACGGCAGCATCGCGTTGATCCTCGACATCGACGCGCTGGTCTCGCAGTACATCGCGCGCGACCGGCGCGCTCAGAACCGGTCGAACTTGCTCTCGTCGATGGTGGACACGTCCTCGGCCGAGCGGCTCGCCCCGGCCGGGACCAGCGCGGGCGCCGGGCGCTGAGCCCGGCCGTTGCCGCCGCCGGTGTAGTGCGCGCCGCGCTCGTAGGAGGCGGGCAGCGCCGGGGCCCGCCCCGCCCGGCCCGGGTCGGTGACGAAGAACGTCATCATGTCCTGCAGCTGGTGAGTCTGTGCCGCCATCTGCTCGGCGGTGGCGGCCAGCTCCTCGCTGGACGACGCGGTCTGCTCGGTGACCTTGCCGATCTGGGTCATCGCGATGTTGATCTGGCGCACGCCGGTGGCCTGCTCGCTGCTGGCCGCCGCGATCTCCTGCACCAGGTCGGACGTCCGGGTGATGCTCGGGATGATCTCGCTGAGCAGGCTGCCGGCCCGCTCGGCGGTCTGCACGCTGCCGGCCGCGAGCTGGCTGATCTCCTGCGCGGCGATCTGGCTGCGCTCGGCGAGCTTGCCGACCTCGGTGGCCACCACCGCGAAGCCCTTGCCGTGCTCGCCGGCCCGCGCCGCCTCGATCGTGGCGTTGAGCGCCAGCATGTTGGTCTGGAACGCGATGTCGTCGATGATGCTGATCTTGCTGGTGATCTGCTTCATCGCGTCGACGGTGCGCTGCACCGCGTCGCCGCCCTGGTCGGCCTCGGTCGCGGCCTGGGTGGCGATGCCCTCGGTGGTGGTGGCGTTCTCGCTGTTCTGGCTGATGCTGGCGGTCATCTGCTCCATGCTCGCGGTGGTCTCCTCGACGCTGGCCGCCTGCTCGGTCGCGGCCTGCGACAGGCTCTGCGACGCGCCGCTGATCTGGTTGGAGGCGTTGGCGAGCTGGTGCGTGGAGTCGATGACCGTGCGGACCGTCTCGGAGAGCCGGTCCAGGGCGCTGTTGAGCGCGGTACCCATCCGGCCGACCTCGTCCTGGCTGTTGACCGCCAGACGCTGGTCGAGCCGGCCCTGCGCGAGCCCGGTGAGCACGGCGACGGTCTCGCGCAGCGGGCGGGACACGGCCCGGACCACCATCGTCACCATGCCGAACGTGACGACGATGGCGACCAGGGTCAGCGCGAGCAGCAGCAGCCGGGCGGTGCCGTAGTCGCGCTTGGACTCGTCCAGCGCGGCCTGCGCCACGGCGTTCTGCCGCTCGACCAGGCTGCCGATCGCCGTGGACAGGCGCTGCGCGATCGGGTCGACCTCCTCGCGGCTGATCCGGTTGTACTCCGCGTAGTTGCTCGCCCGCGCCGCCGGGATCGACTTGCCGTTGAGCACCTTCTGGTACTCCGACCAGGCGGCCTCGAACGCGGCGCGGTCCGCCTTGGCGGCCGCGTCGGTGTCCTTGGCCGCGTACGCCTGCCAGCTCTGGTTGAGCCCGGCGACCGCGTCGGTGACCTTCTGCTCGGCGGCCGCGCCCTCGGCGTCGCCCTGGGCCAGGGCCAGGCCGCGGACCTGGAAGCGGACCTGCAGATAGTCCGCCGCGACGTCGTCGAGGATCTGCACGGACTGCAGGTTGCGGTGGTACAGCGCGTTGAGGCGGTCCTGGCTGCCACCGAGGTAGAACAGCCCGATCAGGCCGACAGCGGCCAGCAACGCACACACCACGATCGCGACGATGCGGAGTTTCCACGCGACGGACACGTTGCGGAATGCGGACCCGATACTCACAGCTGCTGCTCCCCCCGGACGGCGCACTTCAACCGCACCAATCGGACCGGGGCCGCCTCACCTGAGCGTTCTGCCGCCGAGTGATCGGCGGGTTCACCGGCGCGTTCAGACGCGCGCCCGCGGCGAACCGGTTCAATAGCCCGCTTCGCGGTCCACCACCGCGGCCAGCGGCGCGCCCGCGGCGAAGCGGCGCAGGTTCTCGGCGGCCGTGTCGAACGACCGTCGCCGGGACTGCCGGGTCGTCGAGCCGTTGTGCGGCGTCACGATGACGTTCGGCAGATCCCACAACGGGCTGCCGGCCGGGAGCGGCTCGACGTGGTGGGCGTCGAGACCGGCGCCGGCGATCCACCCCTCGAGCAGCGCCCGCTCGAGGGCCGACTCGTCGGCGACCTCGCCGCGGGATACGTTCACGTAGTAGGCGGTCGGCTTCATCGCCCGGAACTCGGCCTCGCCCAGCATGCCCCGGGTCTGCGGCGTGAGCGGCGCGGTGACGACGACGGCGTCGCACTCGGCGAGCATCTCCGCGATCCGCTCCGGCGGGTAGAGCGCGTCGACCTCGGGCGTCTCGACGGGCGTGCGGCGGGTCGCAAGGATTCGCAGGCCCAGGCCCCGGGCGATCCCGGCGAGGTGCCGGCCCGCGTGGCCGAGCCCGACCAGGCCGAGGGTCCGGCCGGCCAGCTCGCCGTGCATCGCCGGGTCCCAGCGGTGCTCCCGCTGCGCCCGCGCCCAGTGCCAGCCGCCCCGGTCGAGCAGCAGGAGCAGCAGGACCGCGTGCTCGGCCAGCCCGATCGCGCCGTTGCCGACCGACGCGGTCAACGTGACGTCGGGGCGGGCGGCCAGGCCGGGGGTGAAGGCGTGGTCGGCCCCGGCCGTCCACAGGTGGACCCAGCGCAGCGCCGGCGCGGCGGCCAGCTCGGCGTCGTAGATCCGGCCGATGACCGCGCCGACGTCGCCGAAGCCGACGGGCTCGCCGTCGGCCGGGAAGCGCAGCTCGAGCCCCGGGCCGGCGGCGTCGCGCAGCTCCTGCCGCTCCCGCTCGTCCAGGCCGAGGCCCCGCACGACGACCGGGGTGCGCATCATCGGGCCGCTCCGGCCGGGTGCGGCGCCGTCGCCCGGTGCCGGCCGGGGCCGAGGCGTTGCGGCGGTACCCCGTCCAGGTCGAGGACCGCCGTGGTGCCGGTCGGCACCGTCGTGTCGACCTCGATGCCCTCGGCCGTCAGGCGCCATGCGATGGCCGCCTCGCCATATGGCGTGATGTGGCGCGCGGACGCCGACGTCAGCCCGCCGCCCGGGCGGGGCCGGAACAGGATCTCGCGGTAGCCCGGCGCGGCCGGGGCGAGGCCGGCGACGACCCGGTGCATCCAGTCCGCCACGGCCCCGAGGGCGTAGTGGTTGAACGACGTCATCTGGCCGGGGTTGACCGTGCCGTCGGGGAGCAGGGCGTCCCAGCGCTCCCACACCGTGGTCGCGCCCTGGGTGACGGCGTAGAGCCAGGACGGGCACTCCCGCTCGAGCAGCAGGTCGTAGGCCGTGTCCAGATGCCCGTTGGCCGACAGCGCGTCGCTGACGAGCGGCGTGCCGACGAACCCGGTCGCGATGCGGTTGCCGGCCTGGGCGACGAGCTGCGCCAGCCGGGCGGCCGCCGCCGCGCGCTCGGCCGCATCCGGGATGAGGTCGAACGCCAGCGCGAGCGAGTAGGCGGTCTGGGCGTCGCTGGTCATCCGCCCGTCCGGCCGGACGTACTGGGCGGCGAAGGCCTTGCGGACCGCCTCGAACAGGTCCGCGTAGTGCGCCCGGTCGTCGGCCCGGCCGAGCAGCTCGGCCATCCGGGCGGCGGCGCGGGCGGAGGCGGCGAAGTATGCGGTGGCCACGAGGTAGCGGTCGGTCGTCGCGTCGGCCGGGTCCTCGGGCGGCGCGGCCGGATCGAGCCAATCGCCGAGCTGGAACCCCTCGTTCCACAGGTGGTCCGGGCCGGCGAGGCGGTCGATGAGGTCGACCCAGCGCCGGGCGCTGTCGAACTGCCGCTCGACGAAGGCCAGGTCCCCGGAGCGGTCGAACATCGTCAGCGGCGTGAGTGTCGCGACGTCGCCCCAGGCCGCGCCGGGCCGGATCGGCGTCCACATGTACTTCGACGGGATCACCGGCACGTACCACGGGATCGTGCCGTCGGGCAGCTGCTCGCGGGCCACGTCCTGCAGCCAGCCGCCCAGCATCCCGGACACGTCGTAGAGGAACGCCGCCGTCGGCGCGAAGACCTGCAGGTCGCCGGTCCAGCCGACGCGCTCGTCGCGCTGCGGGCAGTCGGTGGGAATGTCGAGAAAGTTCCCCCGCATGCCCCAGACGACGTTGCTGTGCAGTTGCTCCAGCATCGGATCGGAGCAGGCGAACCAGCCGGTGCGCTCCAGATCGGTGTGGTAGACCCGGGCCACGATGTCGCCCGCGTCGACGGCGGCGTCCAGGTCGCCCGGCCAGCCGGACACCTCGGCGTAGCGGAAGCCGTGGAACGTGAACCGCGGCTCCCACTCCTCGGCCCCGCGCCCGGCCAGCGTGTAGTGGTCCGTGGACCGGGCCGAGCGCAGCGGGCGGGTGTACAGCTCCCCCTCCTGCAGCACCTCGGCGGTCCGGATGCGTACCGTCGTGCCCGCCGGGCCCTGCACCCGGATCCGGGGCCGGCCGACGAGGTTCTGCCCGAAGTCGAGGATGCGCGCGCCGCTCGGGGCGGTGAGCACGGCGACCGGCGCGACCTCCTCCGTGCACCGCACCGGTGGGCCGCTGGGCGCCCGCAGTACAGCCGGATCCTGCTGGTGCACCGCGACCGGGGTCCACGTTGCGTCGTCGAAGCCGGCCGACGACCATCCGGGCTGCTCCTCCCGGGCGTCGTAGTCCTCGCCGTCGTAGTTCCCGGTCCGGATGATCGGGCTCGGCGCGGCCCGCCAGGACGCGTCCGTGGCCACCGTCTCGGTCCGGCCGTCGTCGTAGCGCAGTTCGAGCTGGGCGAGCAGGGACAGGTCCGAGCCGAAGAGGTTGCGGAACCCGCCGCGCCAGCCCAGGCGGCCGCGGTACCAGCCGTCGCCGAGCCACGACCCGATGGCGTTGCCGCCCGTCCGCAGCAGCGGCGTCACGTCGTACGTGTAGTAGCGCAGGTGCTTGCCGTAGACGGTCCAGCCGGGCGACATGGCGTCGTCGCCCACGCGCCGGCCGTTGAGCTCGACCTCGTACAGGCCGTGCGCCGTCACGTAGAGGCGCGCCGAACGCAGCCCGGCACCCACTTCGAACTCGCGTCGGACCAGGGAGGGGCGCCGGTCGTCGGAGTCCGGGTCCTCGTCCCACGCCGCACCCACCGGCGCGGCCACCCAGTCGCCCGGCTCGAGCAGGCCGGCCTCGAGTTCGGTCGGCGCCGACCACGGGCCGTAGACACCGTCGGCGCCCGCGACCCGGACGCGCACGGTGGCCCGCTCCCGGGACGCGAGCGGGGCGGACGGCCACGGGACGAGGATCTGTTGGGACGTTTCAACGCGAACCTCATCGACGGTACCGCCCCGCGTGACCTCGAGTTGGTATGCGTGCTGACGCCAATGCGGTTCCGCCGTAGTCGTCCACGAGACGCGCGGAGCGGGCTCGCCGATGCCTCGGGGCTCGCGGTGATGTTCAATCCGCGGCGCGGAAGGCGTGCCCGGCATGCGTTGCCCTTTCATCGAAACGGCTGGGGGACCGAACTGTAACAACAGTTCTTGACACGTTTCAACCGGCGAAACAAGATGGACCCCGTGCCGATCTACACCCCCTCGGACTGGCTCAACGACGCCACCCGTCCGTCCGCCGCCTCGTTCGGCTCCGCCGGGCGGTTCGCCGTGCCGCTGCACGGTGGCCGGTTCGACCGCCACTTCCACGACACCTCGGAGCTGTGGTTCGTGGCCGAGGGGCGGGCGAAGATCCTCGTCGACGGGGCCGAGCGGTACGTCCAGTCCGGCGACATCGTGCTCACGCTGCCGGCCGACGAACACGACTTCATCGAGGTCTACGAGACCGTCCGCGGCTTCTTCGTGGAGAGCCAGGGCGGCCGCGGCGGGCACCGGCACACCGACCCGGGGCTGGCCGCCGGTCACGACGTGCCCGCCCGGCCACTACCCGGTGATTTCCCAGCTCGTTACGGGGACGAGGCCTCACGGGAGGGGACGGCATGAGGATCGCGGTCACGGGTAGCTCCGGCAAGCTCGGGCGGGCCACCACCGCCCGGCTGCGCGACGAGGGGCACGAGGTGCTCGGCTTCGACCGCGGCGGCGAGGCCGGTTTCGGCTTCACCCGCGTCGACCTGACCGACTACGGCCAGGTGCTCGACTCACTGCTCGGCGTCACGGCCCGGCACACCGGGCTGGACGCGCTGGTCCACCTGGCGGCCATCCCGGTCAACGGCCTGGTGCCGGACGCCACGACGTTCCACAACAACATGGTCGCGTCGTTCAACGTGCACTTCGCGGCGCTGCGCGCGGGCCTGCGCCGGATCGTGTTCGCCTCGAGCATCACCGCGATGGGCTTCCCGTTCGACCAGGCACCGCCCGCGCTGCCGGTGACCGAGGAGCACCGGGCCGCCCGGAACACCTACGGGCTGGGCAAGGTCCTCGAGGAGACGATGGCCGAGCAGCTCGCCACATGGCAGCCGGAGCTGTGCATGACGGCGCTGCGGTTCACCAACGTCGTCGGCCCCGGGGAGTACGGCGGGTTCGCCCGGGCGTCCGACCCGGGCTACCGCCGGGACCTGCTCGGGTCCTACGTCGACGCCCGCGACGGCGCGCTGGCCGTGTCGCTGGCCCTGGCCCGGGACGAGCCGGGCCTCGCGGTCTACAACGTCGCGGCGCCCGACACCGGCCTCGACATCCCGTCGGCGGAACTGGCCGCGCGGTGGTTCCCGGGCGTCCCGGTCGCCGCCGACCTGGGCGAGTTCGAGTCGCTGATGTCGACCCGGAAGGCGCGCGACGAACTGGGCTTCACCGCTGTGCACCGCTGGCGGGACGAGTACCGCCCGGCGTGAGCCGGCCGGCCGAAGGAGACGAATTGGGACAGCTAGAGGGCCGGCGCGCGATGGTCACGGGGGCCGCGGGCGCGCTGGGCGCGGTCATCTGCGAGGTCTTCGCGCGCGAGGGCGCGGACGTCGGCGGGCTCGACCTCAACGCGAGCGGCCTGGCCGCGACCGGCGAGCGGGTCCGGGCCGCGGGTCGCGAGTGGGCCGGCGCGGCCGTGGACCTCACCGATTTCACCGGGGTCCAGGAGGCGACCGCCGGGCTCGTCAGCCGCCTCGGCGGCGTCGACATCCTGGTCAACTGCGCCGGTGGCGGGGCGGTGAGCTTCTTGCACGAGATGAGCCCCGAGACCTGGCGCACGCAGATGGCACGCAACCTCGACCAGGTCTTCAACGTCACCCGGGCGGTGCTGCCGACCATGCTCGCCGCGCGGTCGGGGCGCATCGTCAACATCGCCTCGATCGCCGCGGTGTCGGGCGGCCGGCTGGTGCGCGGGGCGACCGCGTACGCGGCCGCGAAGGCCGGCGTCGTCGGGCTCACCAAGGCGCTCGCCATCGAGGTCGCCGAGCAGGGCGTCACGGTCAACGCGATCGCGCCGGGCGCCCAGGCGACGCCGGGCCGGGACCGGGACACGCCGGAGCGGCGCGAGGCCCTGCTCGACCAGATCCCCACCCGGCTGCTCGGCGAGCCCGAGCACCTGGCCGCGGCGATCGTGTTCCTGGCCGGCCCGGCCGGGGTCAACGTCACCGGCGTCGTGCTGCCGCTCGACGGCGGCCACTCCATCTGACGACCGGGAGGTCAGCTTGAAACGGTTCGAAAAGGGCGCGCACTGGTTCGAAGAGGTCTACGGCGCCGGCAAGGCCGACGGCCTGGTCGAGATGCAGACCGGGCTCGCCCAGGACCTGGCGCGCTTCGGCGTCGAGTTCAACTTCGGCGACATCTACTCGCGCCCGGGTCTGACGCTCGCCCAGCGGGAGCTGCTGTCGCTCGCCTCGCTGGTGACGATCGGCGGCCTCGAACCGCAGTTGCGCGGGCACACGCGGGGCGCGATCCGGGTCGGCTGCACGCCGACCGAGATCCTCGAGACGGTCATCCACGTGGTGCAGTACTGCGGCTTCCCGAAGGCGCTCAACGCCATCCGGGTGGTCACCGACCAGCTGATCGAGCTGGGCGTGGAGATTCCCCCGGCGCTGGGGGAGGGTGGGCAGTGAGCGTGCCGCCACTGGTAGGGATTCAAGTCGGCGCCATCTCGTTCGCCGACGAGGGCGTCGAGACGGTCCTCGACACCGTCGTGGAGAAGGCGGCGGTCAACGCCGTGTTCGTCGCGACCCAGGCGTTCGACCGCGGGCTGGCCGGACGCCAGACGTGGTACCGGCCGTGGCCGGGGCACGGCCCGGAGGAGAAGGACGACGTCCACGTCGGCGGGTCGTTCGTCGAGCAGCACGCCGAGTTCTACGGCGGCACCCTCCTCGGCCCGCACCGGGCCCAGGACGCCGAGGTCGTCGGGTTCGACGCGCTCGGCGACGTGATCCCGGCGGCGCGGGAACGTGGCATCGCCGTCTACTCCTTCGTCCTGGAGAACACCCACTCCGGCCTGACCAGGCACGTGCCCAACTGGCCGAAGGTGCTCCAGGTCGATGCCTGGGGCCGCGCCGACGCGTACGCGTGCCTGCGCAACCCGGACTACCAGAACTGGTGGCTCTCGCTGGTCGAGGACCAGGTTAAGAGCTATCAGCTGGATGGCATCATGTGGGGGTCGGAGCGCAACGGCCCCCTGGACAACGCGCTCGGCGACGGCGGGTTCGCCCGCAACGGCAACCCGTACTGTTTCTGCCGTTGGTGCACCGAGGCCGGCGAGCGCGAGGGCATCGACGTGCGGCGGGCCCGCCAGGGGTACCTGGAGCTCGACCGCCTGCTCAACGACGAGGCCCCGGACGTGCCGGTCGGCGACTCGTCCTTCATCCGCTTCCTGCGGCTGCTGGGCACCTGCCCGGAGATCGTCGCCTGGGACGCGCTCTGGCACCGCGGGTACGAGGAGTTCCAGGCCCGGCTCTACGGGGCTGTCAAGTTCCTCAACCCCGAGGTCCGGGTCGGCTGGCACATCTGGCACCACAACTCGTTCTCACCCTGGTACCGGTCGCAGCTGGACTTCGCGAAGATGTCGTCCTATTCGGACTTCGTCAAGCCGGTGCTGTACAACAATTGCGCCGGCTACCGGCTGCACCATTACATCCGGACCGTCGCGGGCCGTCTCTTCCGCGGCGTGCCGGAGCAGACCGTGTACGACCTGTTCCGGACCTCGCTCGGCTACGACGAGGCCATCGCGTTCGAGGACCTGCCGAGCGTCGGGCTCTCGCCGGACTACGTCCTGCGGGAGACCCGGCGCACGGTCGCGGCCACCGCCGCCCGGGTGGCGGTGTACCCAGGGCTCGACATCAACATCCCCACCCCGGATCACGTCCGGCAGACGACGCCGGACGAGGTCCGCAAGTCGGTCCGGGCCGCGCTGGACGGCGGTGCCGACGGCGTTCTGTTGTCCCGGAAGTACTCAGAGATGACCTTCGCCAATCTCGAGGCGGCGGGCGAGGAATTGCGCTCGCGCAACGCCTGATTGCGAATCGGCCGAGGTTGTTGACCGGACCGAAACTTGCTTGTAACGTTTCATCACCCCACGCGCCCCCCGAGTTGCTCCGCTGGGCGCGGATCTTGAAGGAGCCCTGAACGTGAATCTGATGATGCGCACCATGCCCCGCCGGGCGAGCGTTCCCATCGCGTTCGCCGCCGTGACGAGCCTGCTCCTGGCCGGCTGCTCGGGGGGGAAGGACGACGCCCCCGCGGGCGGCGCCAAAGAGTTCTCCGTGCTGGTCACGACCGAGAACACCCAGACCGGCAAGATGTTCGACGACCTGAAGGCCAACCAGTGCTCCGACGCGCAGAAGCAGCTGCCGTACACGCTGTCGCAGACTCCCAGCTCGGAGATGCAGTCGAAGGTGCAGCTGCTCGGCGGCCAGAACGCGCTGCCGGTGATGTACGCCGGAACCCAGTCGCTGATCGCCCCCAAGGGTGACCTGCAGGTGTCCGGCCAGGTTCTGGACCTGAAGGAAACGTTTCAAAAGCTCGGGGTGCTGGACCAGGTGACCCCGGCCGCGCAGTCGGTGATCGAGCAGCTCTACGCCGGCAGCTTCCCGACGGTGCCGCTGCAGTTCAACATCGAGGGCATCTTCTACAACAAGAAGATCTTCGCCGACCACAACATCGCGATCCCGACCACGCTCGACGAGCTCACCGCCGCCGCCGCGAAGCTGAAGTCCGAGGGCGTCACCCCGTTCGTCGCCTCCGGCAAGACCGGCTGGACGATCAGCCGGTGGCTGGGCGCGATCCTCTACAGCCAGCTCGGGCCGGACGCGCTGCAGAAGGTCAAGGACAAGAAGGCCAAGCTCACCGACCCGCAGTACGTCGCCGCCGCCCAGAAGCTGCAGGAGCTGGGCAAGTACTTCATCGACGGCATCACGAACCTGGACTACGACACCATGAACGCGCAGATGCTCAACGGCAACGCGGCCATGATGTACATGGGCACCTGGTTCCTCGCCGCGGTCAACGACCCCAAGCAGAACAAGGTCGGCGACAACATCGGCTTCTTCGGCGTCCCCGGCATCAAGGGCTACCCGGCGAACGTCGGCTCCCCGAACGCCGTCAACGCCAAGCTGTACAACGACGGCGTCGGCTCGTGGCTGACCTGCATCGCCAAGAACTGGGGCTCGGAGTCGCTCAAGAAGCAGGGCACGTTCTCCGGCTTCAAGGTGAACACCCCGGTCGACAGCCTGCCGGCGCTCACGGCCGACATCCAGAAGAAGATCGACAACGCGCCGGCCAGCGTGCTGTGGTTCGAGGGCCTCTTCACCCCGAAGGCCAACAACGACTCCAGCGCGAACGCGGCGCCGCTGCTCACCGGCGCGATGTCCGCCAAGGACTTCATGACCCTCATCCAGTCGGACCTCGACGCCGAGTCGTAATCCGCCCGGTCCATGCCCCGGGGTGGCGGCGTCCGAGCCGGGCGCCGCCACCCCGCCCTCAACGGAGAGGACCTCCCGTGAAGCACGTCTTCGGGAACAAGAAGGCCATCGTGACCTTCCTGCTTCCCGCGCTTCTGATCTATCTGGGAGTCATGGTCGTCCCGGCGGTCTGGTCCCTCTTCCTGGCCTTCATGCACGGCAACCCGGTCCGCGGGTTCGAGTTCACCGGCATGAAGAACGTCGACCGGCTGTTCAGCGATCCCCAGGCGGGGCACGCGCTGTGGTTTACGCTCAAGTACGCGATCGTCATCACCGTGGGCCAGATCGTGCTCGGCTACGCCCTGGCGCTGCTGTACGTCTTCGTCCTGCGCAAGGCCTCGACGTTCGTCCGCACGCTGGTGTTCTTCCCGGTGGTGGTGCCGACCGTCGCCGTCGCCCTGCTGTTCAACCGCATGTTCGCCTCCTCGCCGCAGGAGGGGCCGGTCAACGCGCTCCTCGGCCTCGTCGGGCTCGGCGGCACCGACTGGTTCGCCGACGGTAACAAGGCCTTCATCGTCATCGTGATCATGGATCTGTGGCGCACCATGGGCTTCTTCGCCGTCCTGCTCTACGCGGGGCTGATCGAGATCCCGGAGGAGATCATGGAGTCGGCCCGCCTGGACGGCGCCGGCACCTGGCGGCTCGTGCGGCACATCGTGCTGCCGCTGTCGATGCCCGTGCTGCTCGCGACCGTCATCTTCAGCCTCAACGCGTCGCTCAAGGTCTTCGACTCGATCGTCGCACTCAACAACGGCGGCCCCGGCTACCAGACGACGCCGCTGAACCTGCTCATGTTCAAGACGGCCTTCAGCTTCGGTGACTTCGGCTACGGCAGCACGCTCGCGCTCGTCATCACCCTGGTGTGCCTGACCGTGACCCTGTTCGTCTTCCGCTCCTCCCGGCGCGACCTCACGAAGGACTGAACCGTGACCGCGATCAATGTCGAAACGGCTCCGCGTCCGCGGACGGGGGCTCCGCGCCGGGAGTCCGGCACGCTCGCCGGCCGGCTCACCGGCGGCCTCCTCGTGAAGCTCCTCATCGCGGTGATCGTGATCGCGGAGATCTACCCGATGTTCTGGATCCTGACCAACTCGTTCAAGACGAAGAGCGAGATCGTCGACGAGCCCCTGTGGTCCCTGCCGGGCGGGCTGCAGTGGCACAACTACGTCGACGCCTGGACGACCGGCAGCCTCGGGCACTACGCCCTCAACAGCCTCATCGTCACGGTGCCGTCCCTGATCCTCATCCTCCTGCTGGGCGCCGCGGCCGGCTTCGCCCTCGAGGTGATGGTCTGGAAGGGCCGCAACGCCGTGCTCTTCCTGATCGTCGGCGGCATGATGGTGCCGCTGCAGATGGTGCTGCTGCCGCTGTTCACCATCTACTTCAACCTCAACATCTCCGACAGCTACCTGCCGCTGATCATCACGTACGTCGGCCACGGGCTCCCGCTGACCGTCTTCATGATGGCCACCTATTTCCGGGCCGTGCCCCGGGAGCTCTTCGAGGCGCTGGCGATCGAGGGCGGCGGGCCGTTCCGCGCGTTCTTCTCCATCGGGCTGCCGCTGATCCGCAACGGCCTGTTCACGATCGGGCTCCTGCAGTTCTTCTCGGTCTGGAACGACCTGCTCATCGCGCTGACGTTCAACGTGGACTCGAAGCTGTCGACGGTCCAGGTCGGCCTGCTGCACTTCAGCGACGAGTACGGCTCCGTCGACTACGGCCCCCTGTTCGCCGCCATCAGCATCACGGTGTTCGGCACCCTCGCCGTGTACCTCATCCTCAACCAGCAGGTCATGCGGGGCCTGACGGCCGGGTCGGTGAAGGGGTGATCGTCGACGCGCACACCCACATCTGGCCGCGCTGGCCCTACCGGCCCGACGTGCCCGACTCCGAGTCCCGCGGCCGGGCGGAGAACCTGCTGCTGGAGATGGACCGGGCCGGGGTCGGCGCCGCGCTCGTGGTGAACGCGCGCATCGAGCACGCCGAGGACAACAACGACTACGGCGCCGAGGTCGCGGCCGTCCACAGGGGACGGTTGCTGCAGGTCGCCGACATCGACAGCCGGTTCGGGCCGGACTACCACCGGCCCGGCGCGGCCGACCGCCTCCGCGCGACCATCGAGCAGTATCAGCCGGTCGGCGTGTCCCACTACCTCGCACCCGACAACGACGGTTGGTTGCTGTCGGACGAGGGGCGGGAGTTCTTCCGGGTCGCGCAGGACGCGCGACTGCTGGTGACCCTCGCGGCCCCGCCGAACTGGTACGACGACCTGCGCGAGGTCGCCCGCCGGTTCCCCGGCCTGCCGATCATGGTCAACCATCTCGCGGTCGTCATGCTGCATCCGGACGGGATCGACGCGGGCCTCCGGCTGGTCCTCGACCGCGAGGACCTGCCGAATCTGCTGGTGAAAGTTTCCGGGTACTACTACGGGCACGAGCGGCCCTGGGACTACCCGTATCTCGACCGGCTCCCCATCGTCAAGGCGTTCGCCGAGCACTGGGGTGTGGGCCGGATGGTGTGGTCGTCCGACTGGCCGTCGCTGCTGCCGCACCACAGCTACCGGCAGGCGCTGCAGGTGCTGCGGGACCACGCGGACTTCCTGAGTGCGGACGACGTCGCCCGGATCCAGGGCGGCACGCTGGAGACACTGCTACGCGAACGGGGACATCTGCGATGAGCGCGCCGAAGCCACGGGTCGGGATCGTCGTGACCGGGGCGGGCCGCCGCCGGTACTTCTTCCCCAGGGACGTCGAGCGGATGGAGCGCTTCGCCGACGTCGTCTGGCTCGAGCTCGACGGCCCCGACCGGGTGTTCGGGCCTCCGGCGGAGGACCCGGCGCTCACCGCGCGGGTCGCCGAGTTCGCCGCCGACCTCGACGCGCTCGTCGTGAGCTACGGCTGCCCGCGGATCACCGACGCGGTCATGGCCGCGGCCCCGCGCCTGCGCATGATCGGCGACACCCACGGCGACCGCTTCGGGTTCCGGGTGGACGTGGAGGCCGCGCACCGCCGCGGGATCGTGGTGTCCGACACGACCAACGGCTCGTCGGACCCGGTCGCCGAGTGGGCCCTCGCGCTGGCGATGATCGGCCTGCGCAACGCCGGCGCGCTGTTCCGCCGGCTGATCGCGGGGGAGCTGCTCTGGCCCGACCGGACCGTGTTCCTCGAGGACCCCGGCTACCTGCGCGGCGAGCTCACCGGCAAGACGGTCGGTCTCATCGCCCTCGGCAACATCGGCCGCCGGCTGCTGGAGCTGCTCCGGCCGTTCCACGTGCGGGTGCTCGCCCACGACCCGGGCGCCCCGGACGTGCTCGCCAACGCCTACGACATCGACCTGACGAGCCTGGACAACGTGCTCGAGCGCTCCGACGTCGTCATCTGCCTCGTGCCGCTGACGCAGGCGACGGCCGGCCTGGTCGGGCCGGAGCAGATCGCCCGGCTGCGCCCCGGGGCGGTGTTCGTCAACGTTTCGCGCGGCGCGGTGGTGCATACTGAGGCCTTGGTGGACCGGCTGCGCCGGGGCGACATCATCGCCTGCCTCGACGTCGTCGAGCCCGAGCCCTTGCCGACCGACTCGCCGCTGCGCACAATGCCTAACGTGTTCCTGAGCCCGCACATCGCCGGCGTGACGGACGCCGCGGAGCCGAGGTTCTTCGAATATATGGTGGACGATGTCGAGCGTGTCCTCGCCGGGGTGCGCCCGCGCTACCGGCTGGTGCCGCGCGAGCCCAGTTCCGCGTGAGACGTTGTGGAGTAGTCCGACAGTGAGTGAACGAGGCAACGGCGCGGCGAACAAGGCCGGCATTCGCGAGGTGGCGCAGCACGCGGGTGTCGCGCTGGGCACGGTGTCGCACTTCCTCAACCATCCGGAGCGGGTGTCGGAGGAGAAGGCCGAGCGCATCCGCCGGGCCATCCAGGAGCTCGGGTTCGTCCCCAACATCGTCGGCCGCCAGCTGCGCCTCGGCGAGAGCAACGCCATCGCCTACATCGCGCCCGACTTCAGCAACCCGTTCTTCTTCACCCTCGTCGAGGGCGTGGAGGCGCGGGCGGCGGAGCACGGGCTGGCGGTGTTCGTGGTCAACGCGCACGGCAACCGCGAGCGGGAGGACCAGTACATCGGGCTGTTCGAGCGCTACCGGGTGCGCGGCATGCTGGTGGCGTCGTTCGAGCGGCTGGAGGACCGGCTGGCGGAGGTGCGCCGGCGCGGCACGCCCAACGTGCTGATCGGCGGCCGTGCCGTCTCCGAGCAGCAGCCGTCGGTCTCGGTGGACGAGGTCGTCGGCGGGCGGCTCGCGGGGGAGCACCTGCTGTCGATCGGGCGCCGGCGCCTGACCTTCGTGGGCGGGCCGCTGTCGATCCAGCAGGTCGCCGGGCGGCTGCAGGGGGCGAGCCTCGCGGTGCGGGAGGCCGGGACGGCCACCCTCGAGGTGGTCGACATCGCCGAGCGCACGATCCGGGCCGGGCGGGCCGTCGGGCACCGCATCGTGGCCCGCGACCCGGCGCTGCGGCCCGACGCCGTGTTCGCGGTCAACGACCTGCTCGCCATCGGCATCATGCACGCCTTCGTCATGGCCGGCCTGCGGATCCCGGAGGACATCGCCGTCATCGGCTATGACGACATCGAATATGCCGAGTCGTCGATCGTCCCGCTCTCCTCGATCCGCACCCCGCACGAGGATTTCGGCTCGGTGGCGGTGGACCTGCTGCTGAAGAACATCGAGTCGGGTGCGGTACAGCACGAGGTCTTCACGCCCGAGCTCGTCATCCGTGCCAGCACGAGCGGCCCGGCTCCCGCCTGATCCGGGCCGCTCGGCCGTCGCTTATCGGGCGATCTCCTTCAGGTGCAGCATGCGGGCCAGCACGTGGTCGAGCTCGTCGTCGCGGAAGACCTTCTTCCAGTCGTCGCGCAGGATCGACTCGCGGCCGTAGTCCATCGCGATGAGGCAGGCGTCGCTGAACGGGTTGTCACCCTTCAGCGTGTTCGCCAGCGCGACCTGGGTGTGCCCGAGCAGGATCGCCCGGGCCGCCGGCTCCGGGACACCGAGCTTCACCGTCTCGTCCAGCGCCTCCTTCAGCAGCGAGCCGACCATGCAGGCGATGGTCTCGACCAGGGTCGGCTCCAGCTGGGCGAGCTGCTTGACCGTCACCCAGTGCACGTCGCCGACCGGGGCGAAGATGGCCCGCACCACGGTCTCCACCCGGTCCTTGACGGCAGGGTCGTCCGACTCGACCGCGGCGATCGCGTCCTGGAGGGCCGCGATGCCGCCGAACGTGTCCGCGTACTCCTCGGGCGTGTGGCGCTGCACGAAGACCGAGGGGTGACACGGGTGCGTGACCGCCTGGACGATCTCGTCGCGGCGGGTGAGCAGGCCGGCGTAGGCGGCCGCCGGGTCGAGCGTGAGCACGACGCCGCCCGGCTTCATCAGCGCGACCAGCTCGGCCGACACCGACTCCAGCGCCAGGTCGGGCACGGCCAGGATCACGACGTCGGCATCGGCGACGGCGGCGGGGGAGTCGGTGAGGGTGCGGCCGGCCGCCGTCACGCGGTCCCGCCCGGCGGGGGAGTTCTCGCTGTACCACACCTGGTGGGCCGTCTTGACGAGGTTGTCGGAGACCCGCATCCCCATCTTCCCGCCCGCCCCGATCACCGCGATCTTCAGCGCCTCGGTGTCACTCATGGTCGTGCTCCTTCTGGTAGTCGCGGAGGTATTCGAGCGCGACGGCCGTCCACCGCTGCTCTTCGGCCGCGGTCGCCGCGGGGTCGCCCTGCCAGGGCAGCCAGTGCTCGACGATCTGGGAGATGCCGTTGGGCTCGGACCGCACCGCGCGCTCGAGGTGCGCGTAGTCCAGCAGCCCGGTGCCGAGCGGGGTGCCGGTGTACTGGAACCCGACCCAGCCCTCGCTGCGGGTGAACGCGAAGTCCTTGACGTGGACGTCCTTGACGTACGGCGCGCACCGCTCGACGGTGTCGCGGGGCAGGTCGAGCGCGGCGACCCCGTTGCCCGGGTCCAGGCAGATGCCGAGCCGGTCCGAGCCGACCGCCTCGACGAGTCTCCGCAGATTCCGCACGGGTACCCGCTCGTAGGTCTCCAGCGCGATCGTCACCCCGGCCCGGTCGTAGTCCGGCAGCACGGCCCGCAGCCGCCCCTCGGACTCCTCCAGCGGTGCGTCGTCGCCCACCGGGTTGAGCATCGTGCGCACGACCGCGGCCTCGAGGACGTCGGCGAGGCGCAGGAACGCGGTCAGGTGGTCGGTCGTCGTGCCGCGGGTGCCCAGCTCCAGCCGCAGGGCGAGGTCGTCCGCCCGGCGGCGCAGGTCGCGCAGCTCGCCCTGGCCGAACGTGAGGATCTTCGGGTAGTCGCAGATCTGGAACATGCCGACGCCCTGGGCCGCCGTGCGCTCCAGGGCCTGGGCGAGCGTGAGCGGCCGCGGCATCCGGTCGGACAGCTGCCAGAAGAACGCGTAGGTGCCGAGCCCGATCATGCCCGCGCCTCCGATGCCTCGTCGAATGCCTCGTCGAATGCCTCGTCTAGTGCCTCGTCCGATGCCTCGTCCAGGACCTTCGCCAGGTTCGCGGGATCGTGGGCGAAGCGGCCGAGGAACAGGCCGTCCACGCCGTCGCCGAGCTCGCCGAGCAGGCCCGGGCCGGCGCTGCCGCCGTAGAGCACGGCCCCGCCCGGGGCCACCTCGGCGAGCACCCGGCGCAGGTGCCGGGTCACCGACGTGATCTCGGCGGCCGGCGCGGGCCGCGCGGCGCCGATGGACGCGAGCGGCTCGTAGGCGACCCACACCGGTCCGGCGGGTGCCTGTGGCAGGGCCGCGCGGAGCTGGGCCTCGGCGACGGCCGCCGCGTCCTCGTCCGGCCGCGCGCCGACGCAGATCAGCGGGGTGAGACCGTGCCGGGCGGCGACCGCGACCTTGGCGGCCACCGTCTCGTCGGTCTCGCCGTACAGCCGGCGCCGTTCGGCGTGCCCGATCTCGACCACGGCGACGCCGGCCTCGGCGAGCTCGGCCGCGCTGACCTCGCCCGTGTACGGCCCCGGCTCGCCGGCCGCCACGTCCTGGGCGGCCAGCCGGACCGGCGTGCCCGCGAACGCCGCGGCGGCGCCCGGGATGGCCAGGTGACTGGGCGCGACGAACAGCACCGTGCGCCCGTCCTCGAGCTCCGGCCGGTCCGCGGCCAGCGCGGCCACGGCCCGGCACCAATCGTGGGCGGCGCGCAGCCCGAAGTACATCTTCAGGCTCACCCCGACGATCAACAGGCTTCCTTCATCTCGTACCGGCCCAGCACGGCGAGCTTGTCGGAGCTCGCGCTGGTGGGGTCGAAGCGGTACCCGAGCCACTCGCGGACGAGCCGACGGGCCAGCTCGATGCCGATGACCCGCTGGCCCAGGCACAGCACCTGGGCGTCGTTGCTCAGCACGGACCGCTCGACGGAGAAGCTGTCGTGCGCCGTCACGGCCCGGATGCCGGGCACCTTGTTGGCCGAGATCGCCACGCCGAGCCCGGTGCCGCAGACCAGCAGGGCCCGGTCGGCCTCGCCGCGGGCGATCATCTCGGCGGCCTCGATGGCGACGCGCGGGTACGGCGTGTGGCCGTCGGACCCCACCCCGACGTCGACGACGGAGGCGACGAGATCGCTCGCCTCGAGGTCGGCTTTGAGCAGCTCCTTGTAGCGGTACCCGGCGTCGTCGCCGCCGACGACGATCCGCAGGCGATCGGTCACGATGTCTCCTCGAGTTGCGTCAGGCGATCGGCGGCGGCCGTCATGGCGATGGCGAAGGACCGCGCACCCGGGTCGGGGGTGCCGAGGCTGCGCTCGGCGTGCGGCCGGGCGCGGCCGAGCCGTGGCAGCAGGTCGGCGGTGGCGTCGGCCGCCTCGGTGGCCGCCCGGGCCGCCGCGCGCCAGGCCGCCGCGAGCGAGCCGCCGCCGACCGTCCTGGACAGCTCTTGCGCGAACGGTGCGAAGGCGTCCACGAGCGTCTTGTCGCCCGGAGCCGCGCCGCCTTGGTGCCGCACGGCGGCCAGTGCGTCGGCTACCGCCGCGGCCATGGCGCTCGGCGTCGGCGCGTCCACGTCGCCCAGGCGGTGGCCGGCGGCGCGCAGCGCGGTACCCCAGAGCGCTCCCGAGGTACCGCCGCCCTTGTCCGCCCAGGCGTCGCCGGCAACGACCAGGACCGCCCCGCAACCCAGGTCCCGAGCGTGGCCGGCGCGGGCCGCCGCGGCCGCGGCCAGCGACCCCCGGCGCATGCCGATGCCGTGGTCGCCGTCGCCGGCGACCGCGTCGAGACGGCCCAGCTCGTCGGCCGAGCCGTCCAGCGCCGCGGCGACGGCGTCGAGCACCGTGCAGGCGGTCGCGGCGGCCGCGCGCGACGCCTCGGACCCCGGCTCGGGCCCGGCGGCGGCCGGCTCGGCCGTCGTCGCACCGGCCGGCGCGTGTTCCCGCCGGGTCAGCGCCTGTGGGGCCTTGCGGTAGGCGGGCGTGTCCGCGGGGGACCGCCAGAGCTCCTCGAGCTCGTCGTCGAGCCAGGTCAGCGTGAGCGAGGCGCCGGCCATGTCGAAGCTTGTGCAGAACTCGCCGACATCGGGGTCGACGGCCGTCAGTCCGGCTGCGGCGAGGCGGCGGGCGATTTCGCGGTACACCACGAAAAGCTCTTCGTATTTGACCGAGCCGAGACCGTTGAGGATCACGGCCACCCGCCCGCCCGCCGGCGCGGCGACGTCGCCGGGCAGTTCCTGGAGGAGGCGGTCCACGAACAGGGCGGCCAGCTCGTCGGCGCTCGGCAGGCCGTCGTCGGAGATCCCGGGCTCGCCGTGGATGCCCATGCCGACCGCCATGCGGCCCGCGGGGACCCGGAACAGCGGCGCGGATGCGCCGGGCAGCGTGCAGCCGGAGAACGCGACCCCGAGCGTGCGGGTGCGATCGTTGGCCCGCCGGGCGACCCGCTCCACGTCGTCGAGCGAGTCGCCCCGGGCCGCGGCCGCGCCGGCCAGTTTGAACACGGCCAGATCGCCGGCGATGCCGCGGCGGCGCCCGGACGATTCGGGCGGCGCGCTGGAGACGTCGTCGGTGACGAGCACGGTCCGGACGTCGACGCCGTCGGCCCGCAGCCGCTCCTGGGCCTCGGTGAAGTTCAGGACGTCGCCCGCGTAGTTGCCGTAGCAGAACAGGACGCCGGCGCCGCCGTCGGCGGCCTGCGCGACCGAACGCACGCGGGCGGCGGACGGCGAGGCGAACAGGTCGCCCATGGCGGCGCCGTGGGCCAGGCCGGGGCCGACGAGGCCCGCGAACGCCGGGTAGTGCCCGGAGCCGCCGCCGACGACGAGCGCCACCTCCCCGGCGGCGGTGCCTTCGCGGCGGACCACGCCGCCGGGGACGCGGTGGACGAACCGGGCGTAGGCCGCGGCGAAGCCGTCGGTCATCTCGTCGGCGAAGTCGGCCGGATCGTTGAACAGCAGGGTCACGGACCCTCCTCAAGCAGGGGTGGGCCCGATCATAGCAACCGGTTGACCGGTTTTGGGAAGGGCTGATGGGTGCCGTTCCGCGCTCGGCTATCGTGTTGGGATGCCCGCGTACCGCGATGACCGCTCGGCGGAGATCGGTGCCGCACTCGGCACGCTGCCGTCGGGGAGCGCGGTGTCCGCGGTGGCGACGAGCCTGCTCGACCTGTTCACCGGCGGCAGCCTGGAGCCCGGCACCCGCCTGCCGCCCGAACGGCAACTCGCGGCGACGCTGGGCGTTGGCCGGTCGGCGGTCCGCGAGGCCCTTGCCGCCCTCGAGATCCTCGGCATCGTCGAGGTGCGCGCGGGGGCCGGCACGTTCCTGCGCGGCAGCACCAGTGAGCTGCTGCCGCAGAGCCTCAGCTGGGGCATGCTGATCGGGCGGCGCAGCACCGAGGACCTGGTCGAGCTGCGCGGGGCGCTCGAGATTTACGCGGCCCGGCTGGCCGCCGAGCGGATGAGCCCGGAGAGCGTCGCCCGGCTCGGTGCCCATCTGGAGCGGATGCGTTCGTCGCGGGCGGACGTTCCGGCCTTCGTCGAGGCGGACCAGCGCTTCCACCAGGAGCTGGCCGACGCGACCGGCAACGCGACGCTGATGGACCTGCTCCGGATCATCCGCTCGTTGCTGCGCGTGTGGGTGGACCGGGCGGTGCACGAGCCCGAGCAGATCGATGTCGCCATCGCCGAGCATGTCGCGGTGCACGACGCGATCGTGGCCGGCAACGGCGACACGGCCGCGTCGGCGATGGCGGTGCACATGGTCACCGCGGGCCGGCGGCTGCTGGCCGATGCGAGCACCGCGGAGTCCCCGGCCCGCTGACGCCGCCGGCCGGTCGGCCGGCGCGAATGAAACGTGTCAAAATCTCGGGCGAGTGGCTTTTAAAACGTATCAACGGCCTGTACGGTCACCAGCGTGACGGACCTTTTCCCGCCAGATGCGGTCCTCGAGCGCCTGTTCACCGGGGCCACCTGGAGCGAGGGTCCCGTCTGGCTGCCGTCGCCGCGCCGGCTGCGCTGGAGCGACATCCCCGCGAACCGCATCCTCGAGTACGACGAGGCGACCGGCGCCACAAGCGTCTTCCGGGCCGAGGCCGAGTTCCCCAACGGGCGGACCCTCGACCTCCAGGGCCGCGTCGTGCAGTGCAGCCACGGCCGGCGGGCGGTCGAGCGGGAGTCGGAGGACGGCCCGCGGACGCTCGTCGACCGCTGGGCCGGCGGGCGGTTCAACTCGCCCAACGACGTCGTGGTGGCGAGCGACGGCGCGATCTGGTTCACCGACCCGCCGTACGGCATCCACGAGAGCGGGCGCGAGGGTCATCCGGGCCGGCCGGAGTACGGCGGCTGCTTCGTCTTCCGCTTCGACGAGGCCGCGGGCACGATCGAGCCGGTCGTCACCGACATGGTGCACCCCAACGGTCTCGCGTTCTCGCCCGACGAATCGATCCTGTACGTGGCCGACACCGGCTACCTGCAGGTCCCCGGCGCCCCCGGCGGCATCCGCGCCTATGACGTCGTCGGCGGCACCCGTTGCACCGGCGGCCGGGACCTGGTCGAGGTGCGCCCGGGCGCGACCGACGGCCTGCGGGTGGACGTCGAGGGCCGCATCTGGAGCTCCAGCGCCGACTCGGTGCAGGTGTTCACGCCGTCCGGCGAGCGGCTGGCCGTGGTGCCGGTGCCCGAGAAGGTGGCGAACCTGTGCTTCGGCGGCGACGACGCCCGGACGCTGTACATCACCGCCTCGACAAGCCTCTACCGAATCCGGACCACCACGACGGATGCGCGCCGAGCGGCCCGATGAGGCCACCGCGCGAAGCGCCCCGCGAGCGGTCACACAACAGCAAAGGAAGAGCCACATGGCAGGGTTGCAGACCACGGCCGGCGACGTCGCGGGAAGCGAATCGGTCCTGACTTCCGAGGCCCTCGAGTTCGTCGCGGGGCTGCAGCGGACCTTCGGCGAGCGCCGGACGGCGCTGCTGGCCGAGCGCCCCACGCGCCGGCAGAGGATCGCCGCGGCCGGCCGCGACGGGGCCCGATGGCGCGCCGACACACAGGCCATCCGCGACGACCCGAGCTGGCGGGTCGCGCCGATCCCGCCCGCCCTGCGCCGCCGGCGGGTGGAGATCACCGGGCCGACCGAGCGGAAGATGGCGATCAACGCGCTCAACTCCGGTGCCGACGTGTGGCTGGCCGACCTCGAGGACGCGAACACCCCGCACTGGGACAACGTGGTGAGCGGTCAGGTCAACCTGCGCGACGCGGTCCGGCGGACGATCGCCTTCCGCGCGCCGGACGGGCGCGAGTACGCGCTGCGCCAGGACGAGGCCGGACGGCTGCCCGTCATCGTCGTGCGGCCCCGCGGCTGGCACCTCGACGAGCGGCACGTCCAGGTCGACGGCCGGCCCGCCGCCGGTGCGCTCGTGGATTTCGGCCTGTTCTTCTTCCACAACGCGCACGTGCTGGCCGAGCGGGGCGACGGACCGTTCTTCTACCTGCCCAAGCTGGAGAGCGCGGACGAGGCCCGCCTGTGGGCCGACGTCTTCCGCCACGCCGAGGAGGCGCTCGGCGTGACCGCCGGGACCGTCCGGGCCACCGTGCTCATCGAGACGCTGCCGGCGGCGTTCGAGATGGAGGAGATCCTCTACGAGCTGCGGGAGTACATCGCGGGTCTGAACGCCGGCCGCTGGGACTACCTGTTCAGCATGATCAAGGTGTTCAAGGACTCGGGGGCCGAATACGTGCTGCCGGACCGCAACGCGGTCACGATGACGGCCCCGTTCATGCGGGCCTACACGGAGCTGCTCGTCTCGACCTGCCACCGGCGGGGCGCGATGGCGATCGGTGGCATGGCCGCCTTCATCCCGAGCCGCCGCGACGAGGCGGTCAACGCGACGGCGCTCACGAAGGTCCGCGACGACAAGCGGCGCGAGGCGGGCGACGGGTTCGACGGCTCCTGGGTCGCCCACCCGGACCTGGTGCCGCTGTGCGCCGCGGAGTTCGCGGCCGTGCTCGGCGACCGCGACAACCAGCTCGACCGGCAGCGCCCCGATGTGGACGTCAAGCCGGCCGAGCTCGTGACCATCGCCGGGACCGGGGCCGAGGCCACCGAGGCGGGCCTGCGCAACGACATCTCCGTGGCGCTGCGGTACCTCGCGACCTGGCTCGCGGGCAACGGCGCGGTGGCCATCTACAACCTCATGGAGGACGCCGCGACCGCCGAGATCGCCCGGTCCCAGGTCTGGCAGTGGCGGCGCAACACTGTGGTGCTGAACGACGGCCGGCCGGTGACGGCCGAGCTGGTGCGCCGCTGCATCGCGCAGGAGGCGGCGGCGGCCCGGGCCGAGCTCGCCGGCGGTGCCGCCGCGAAGATCGATCAGGCGGTCGCCGTCGTCGAACGGCTCGTGCTCGACGAGGAGCTCGCCGACTTCCTCACCGTCGCGGCCCTCGAGCTGATCTGATCCACAGTGGACACCGCAGACTTTCCGGCGCTCACCCGGGCGCTCCCCGAGGGCGCGGTCATCGTCGACCCGGACGTCATGGAGCGCTACCGCCAGGACTGGGCCCGGGACCGCTCGGCCGGAAGGCCCCTCGCGGTCGTGCGCCCGGCCGGCACGCAAGACGTCCAGTCGGTCCTGCGCTGGGCCACGGCCGCGCGCGTCCCGGTCGTGCCGCGCGGCGCGGGCACCGGCCTGTCGGGCGGGGCCACGGCGGTGGACGGCGGGCTGGTCCTGTCGCTGGAGCGGATGCGGGCCGTCGCCGTCGACCCGGTGGCCCGGGTGGCGGTGGCCCAGCCGGGCGCGCTGAACGCCGACGTGAAGCGGGCGGCCGCCGCGGCCGGGCTGTGGTATCCGCCCGACCCGTCCTCGTTCGAGTCGTGCTCGATCGGCGGCAACGCGGCCACCAACGCGGGCGGGCTGTGCTGCGTGAAGTACGGCGTCACGGCCGACTACGTGCTGGGCCTGGAGGTCGTGCTGGCCGACGGCACCGCGGTGCGGCTCGGCGGCCCCCGCCTGAAGGACGCCGCCGGGCTGTCGCTCACCAAGCTCTTCGTCGGCTCGGAGGGCATTCTCGGGGTGATCACGGAGCTCACCCTGCGCCTGCTGCCGGCCCCGCCGCCCGCGTCGACGCTCGTCGCGACGTTCCCGACGGTCGAGGCGGCGGCCGCCGCCGTGCTCGGCATCACCGCGCGACTGCGCCCGGCGATGCTCGAGCTCATGGACCGGACCGCCATCAACGCCGTCGAGGACCACACGGCCATGGGCCTGGACCGGACCGCCCGCGCGCTGCTGCTGGCCCGCAGCGACGCGCCCGGCCGCGCCGCCGCCGAGGAGATCGCCGCGATGGAGGCCGCGTGCGCCGACCATGCGGCGACGGAGATCTTCACGACCGACGACCCCGACGAGGGCGAGGCCTTCGCCGCTGCCCGGCGGCTGGCCTTCCCGGCGCTGGAGCGCCGCGGTGAGCTCCTGCTGGAGGACGTCGGCGTCGCCCTGCCCGACCTGCCGCGGCTGGTGAGCGGCATCGAGGCGATCGCGGCCGCCCACGACGTGACCATCGCACTGGTGGCCCACGCGGGCGACGGCAACACCCATCCGGTGATCGTCTACGACGGCCGCGACCCCGCCCACGCGGCCCGCGCCGAGCGGGCGTTCGCGGCGGTGATGGACCTCGCGCTCGCCCTCGGCGGCACCATCACCGGCGAGCACGGCGTCGGGCGGCTGAAACGGCCCTGGCTGCCGGAGTACCTCGGGGACGGCGCCCTCGCCCTGACCCGCCGGGTGAAGCGGGCCCTGGACCCGCTCGGCATCCTGAACCCCGGGGCTATGCTCCCGATGGAAGGAACACGATGATCGACCGCTACGCGGAACTGCTGAGCGCGCACGTCCTCTCCAAGAGCGGCGAGATGATGCGTGAGCCGGTGGGCATCCTCCGGCACCCCTTCCTCGTCCCGGCCAGCCCGGACTCGCCGTACTACAGCGGCCACCTGTGGGACTGGGACTCCTGGTGGGTGAGCGTCGTGCTCGCCCAGGTCGAGATCGAGACCGGGCAGCGCGGCCGGTACGCGCAGTACGAGGAGGGCAGCATCCTCAACTTCCTCGACCACAGCACCGACGGCTCCGTGCCGATCCAGCTCAACCCCGAGGGCAGCCTCCGGCACGGCGACTTCGGCAGCGACGAGGAATACGCCCGCCAGCAGAACACCCACAAGCCGGTGTTGGTACAGCACGCCGCCCTCCTGGCCCGCCGGCGCGGAGACGCCGAGTGGCTGCGCCCGCACCTCGGCAAGCTCGAGGCGTTCCTCACCGGGTACCTCACCCGCCACCTCCACGCCGAAACCGGCCTCCTGTACTGGCAGACCGACTTCGCGGTCGGCGTCGACAACGACCCGTCGGTGTACTACCGCCCGGCGAAGAGCACCGCCGCCATCTATCTCAACAGCCTCATGTACCGCGAGCTGCTGGCGTACGGCGAACTGCTGGAGCGGCTCGGCGAGGTGAAGGAGTCGGTGCGGTGGAGGCGCCGTGCCCAGGACCTCGCCGATGCGATCAACCGTCACTGCTGGGACGAGCGCGACGGCACCTTCTACAGCGCCGACCTCGCGCTGCGCCCCGTCGACCCGGCCGACTGGCTCCACAGTGGAGCGCCGCGGGCCTGGTCGTCACTGCTGCTGCGGATCGACAGCTGGTCGAGCTTCCTGCCGATGTGGGCCGGGTTCGCGTCCCGGGAACAGGCGGAGCGGATGGTCGAGCGGATCCGCGACCCCCGCACGTTCGCCGCGAGCTACGGCATCCGGTCGCTGTCGCGGCTGGAGAAGATGTACGACCTGCGCGCGTCCAACAACCCGTCGAACTGGCTCGGCCCGGTCTGGGGCATCAGCAACTACATGGTGTTCCGGGGGCTGGTGAAGTACGGCTTCACGGAGGACGCCCGCGACCTGGCCGAGAAGACGGTCCGGCTGTTCGGCCACGATCTGGAGACCAACGGCTGCCTGCACGAGTTCTACCACCCGGACAGCGGCGAACCGATCATGACGCGGAACTTCCAGAACTGGAACTTCCTGGTCCTGCAGATGATCGCGTTCCTGGCCGGCCGCCCGATGGCGACCGAGTTCTGAGGGCCGCGCCGATGGTTGACACGTTTCAAAAGCGGATCCAGGATGGGCGAGTGAGCCTATGCATACCGCCGACACCCCAGGCCCGGACATGACCGAAACCGCCGACAAGCCGACCGTCGCCCTGGTCGGCACGCTCGATACCAAGGGCGCCGAATACGAATGGGTGGCCGAGCGCCTGGCCGCCCACGGCGTGGGCGTGCTCGTGCTCGACGTCGGAATCCGCCCGCCCGCCGGCCTGCCGGCGCCGCTGACGCCCGGGGCGCCGCCGGTCGTGATCGGGCAGGACGAGGTGGCGGCCGCCGCCGGCACCAGCATCGCCGCGCTGCGCGACGGCAACGACCGCGGCGTCGCGGTCACCGCGATGGGGGAGGGGGCGGCCGCCGTCCTCGGCCCGCTCGTCGCCCGGGGCGCAGTGCACGGCGTGCTCGCCCTCGGCGGCAGCGGCGGCTCCTCGATCGCCGCCCGGGCCGTGCGGGACCTGCCCGTCGGCCTGCCGAAGCTCATCGTGTCCACGATGGCGGCCGGCGACGTGTCGCCGTACGTGGGCGCCGCCGACGTCACCATGATGTACAGCGTCGTGGACATCTCCGGCATCAACCAGATCTCCCGCGCCATACTCGGCAACGCCGCCGCCGGGATCGCCGGCATGGCGACGGCCTACGCGCGGCGGGCGCCCGTCGCCGGCGACCGTCCGCTGATCGCCGCGTCGATGTTCGGCGTCACCACGCCCGCCGTCGAGGCCGCCCGGGCGCGGCTGGAGGAGCTCGGATACGAGGTGCTGGTGTTCCACGCCACCGGCTCCGGCGGCCGGGCACTGGAGGGCCTCGCGCGGTCCGGCCTGCTCGCCGGGGTGCTCGACCTGACGACCACGGAGCTCGCCGACGACCTCGTCGGCGGCGTCCTCACGGCCGGGCCGGACCGGCTCACCGCCGCGGGTGCGAACGGGACACCCCAGGTGGTCAGCCTCGGCGCATTGGACATGGTGAACTTCGGGCCGGCGGACACGGTACCCCCGAAATTCGCCGATCGGCAGTTCTTCGTGCACAACCCGACCGTCACCCTGATGCGCACCACCCCGGAGGAGAACGCCGAGCTCGGGCGCCGGATCGGCGGCAAGCTCGCGAACGCCGCCGGCCCGACCGTGCTCGCGGTGCCGCGCGGCGGGGTTTCCGCGCTGGACGCGCCCGGCATGCCATTTCATAATCCAGAGGCATCGACGGTACTGTTCGAGGCCGCGCTCGCCGCGGTCGCGCCGAGCGGCGTCGAGGTCGTCGATTCGCCGTTGCACATCAACGATCCGCAGTTCGCCGTCGCGGCCGCCGACCGGCTGCACGCGCTCGTCGCGGCCCGGCACGCGGCGGCGGTGAGTTGAGCATGGACCGCACCACCGCGCTGGCCCGGCTCCGGGCCACCGTTGCGGCCGGCAGACCGGTGATCGGTGCGGGCGCCGGCACCGGCATCTCCGCCAAGGCCGCCGAGGCCGGCGGGGCCGACCTGATCATCATCTACAACTCGGGCCGCTACCGGATGGCCGGCCGCGGCTCGCTCAGCGGCCTGCTCGCCTACGGCGACGCCAACCAGATCGTCGTGGACATGAGCCGCGAGGTGCTGCCGATCGTGCGGGACACCCCGGTCCTGGCCGGCGTCAACGGCACCGACCCCTTCCGGGTGATGGGCCGCTTCCTGGACGAGCTCAAGGCCCTCGGCTTCGCCGGGGTGCAGAACTTCCCGACCGTGGGGCTGATCGACGGGGTCTTCCGGCAGAACCTGGAAGAGACCGGCATGAGCTTCCGGCTCGAGATCGACATGGTCCGGCTGGCCCGCGAGCGGGACCTGCTCACCGCGCCCTACGTGTTCGACGTGGAGCAGGCCGCGGCCATGGCCGACGCCGGCGCCGACGTGCTCGTGCCGCACATGGGACTGACCACCAGCGGCTCGATCGGCGCACAGACGGCGCTGAGCCTGGATGAGTCGGCCGAACGGGTGCAGGCCATGCGCGACGCCGCGACGGCCGTCAACCCGGACATCATCGTGCTCTGCCACGGCGGCCCCATCGCCGAGCCGGCCGACGCCCGGTACATCCTCGCCAACACCACCGGCATCGTCGGCTTCTTCGGCGCCTCCTCGGTCGAGCGCCTGCCCACCGAGCGGGCCATCGAGGCCCAGATGGTCGCCTTCAAGAACATCACCGCCACCGATCAGGAGCCCGCATGACGACCTTCCGCCGCCCCGACGAGAACCCGACCCGCGTCTTCGACTGGGGCACCATCAAGTGGCTGGTCACCCCGCACCTCGACGAGGGCGCCGGGCTGACCACCGGCGAGGTGATCGTCTACCCGGCGCAGGGCCACGCGCCGCACGTGCACCCGAACGAGGAGGAGGTCATCTACGTGATCTCCGGCGAGGGCGAGCAGACCGTCGGCGACGGCCCGGCGTTCCCGATCCGCGAGGGCGACGCCGTGTACATCCCGGCCAACACGCTCCACTCGACCTACAACACCACGTGGCGTCCGCTGCGGCTGGTGGTCGTCTACACCCCGGGCGGCGCCGAGACCGGCCTCGACGGCCTGCCCGACGCCCGCGTCATCGAGCCCGGGGTCGCCCCGGCCTGGAGCCAGGTGCGCCAGTAACCGGACCGAGGGTCCCCGCGCCCGGGGACCCTCGGCTCTTGCCGGGAGCGCTGGCAGACTGTCCGCCATGAGCGAAGTGCTGTTGCGGGACCTGGTCGAGGCCGACCTCGAGGTGCTCTACGAGCAGCAGCGAGAGGAGGAGGCGGTGCGCCGGGCGCAGTTTCCCGCCCGTGAGCGGGAGCCGTTCATGACGCACTGGCGCACCAAGGTGCTTGCCGACCCCGCCAACCACGTCCAGATCGCCGTGGCCGGCGGCGAGGTCGCCGGCAGCTTCATGGCCTGGTGGAGTGACGATCGGCGCTTCATCGGCTACTGGCTCGGCCAGCGTTTCTGGGGACGGGGCATCGGCACGGAGGCCCTGCGCGAGTTCCTGCGGCGCGAGCAGATCCGGCCGCTCTACGCCGACCCGTTCATCGGCAACACCGCCTCCGTGAAACTCCTGGAACGGTGCGGCTTCCGCCAGGTGGGCACCGACCACGAGGGTGATCTCGAGTTCGCGGTGCTCATGCTCGCCGACTCCGCCCTCGCGGACATGCCGGAGGCGTAGCGGTTCGCGGCGGCGTGGCAGAGTGATCCCGTGCGTGCCGTCGACGTCGCGGTGGTGAGCGCGGCGCCCGCCCTCCTGAGGCTGCTGCCCGGTGACCGCGAGACGGTCCACCATCCGGGCGGCTCCGCCGTCGTCGTGCCCATCGGCCCGCTGCTCGTCGCGGTCGAGCCGCCGCCGGCGTCGTCACCGCCCAGCGGCGTCCCGTACGCGCGTCACCGGCTGTTCGCCGGCGTGGCCCGCGGCTTGCCACCGGTGCGCCCCGGCGACGTCCTGGTCCCCTCCGAGGTCGTCGGACGGCCGGCGTACCGGCCCGACGCCGGGCTGCTCGCCCTGGCCCGAGCGATGCGGCCCGACGACTGGATTCCGGACCACTTCGCCCACAGCCCGGCCGTGCACCTCGGATCCGTGCTGGGCCGGTCCGAAGAGCGGTCCCTACCGGCCGGCGGCTTCTCGCTCATCGTGCTCGGCGCGCTCGATGCCGGCACCGACCCGGTGCCGCGGGCGGACGCGCTCGACGCGGCGGCGGCTTTCACACTCGCCCTGTTGCGCCGCCTGGCCGGCCTCGGCTGAGCAGCGGCAACGAGCAAAACCACATCCGCAAGCCGGAGTCCGAACCGGAGGGGCTCCGGCACTTGATCGGACCGCGTGTCAGGTGTCTCCTCGGAAGATCTTCTTGGCGACGGTCATCGCGGACATGGCCTTGGGCCAGCCGGCGTAGAAGGCGAGGTGGGTGATCGCCTCGATGAGCTCGGTCTCGGTCAGGCCGTTGTCGCGGGCCTTGGCGAGGTGGAAGGTGAGCTGTTCGGTGCTGCCGCTGGTGAGGAGGCTGGCCACGGTGATGAGGCTGCGGTCGCGCGGGGCGAGCTCGGGTCGTTCCCAGACCTGCCCGAACAGGACGTCGTCGGTGTAGTCGACGAGCGCCGGGGCGAAGTCGCCGAACATGCGCTCGGCGCCGGACGGCGCGGTGTTCTCTGTCATGATCGCTGGTGTCCTTTCGTGGGTCAGCGGACCCGAGCGGCCGGCTCGGGACGCATCGCTCATGCCACCCATACAAGCCGCGGCTCCGGGCAGGCGGGAGGGTTTGCCGAAGCAGGTAATGCCAGCACCCCTTTTCACCCGGGGCCGGGGTCGTACGGTGATGGCATGGACAACCGGGCCGAAGTGCGGGAGTTCCTGGCCAGCCGCCGGGCCCGGCTCACGCCGGAACAGGCCGGGCTGCCGCAGTACGGGGGCGCCCGCCGGGTCCCCGGACTCCGCCGGGCCGAGGTCGCGCTGCTGGCCGGGGTCAGCCCCGACTACTACGTCCGCCTCGAGCGCGGCAACCTCAGCGGCGTCTCCGACAGCATCCTCGAAGCGATCGCCCGCGCGCTGCGGCTCGATGACGCTGAACGCGCCCACCTGCACGACCTCGCCCGCGCCGCCAACACCACCCCACGCGCCCGCCGGCGCCCGGCCCGGCAGCAGATCCGGCCCGCCGTACGGCGGCTGCTCGACGCGATGACCGACGCCCCCGCCTTCGTCCGCAACGGCCGCCTCGACATCCTCGCGATCAACTCACTCGGCCAAGCGCTGTACAGCCCGGCGTTCACCGGCCCGGACCGGCCGGTCAACCTGGCCCGGTTCTGCTTCCTCGACCCCGCCGCCGGGACCTTCTATCCCGACTGGGACGACGCCGCCAACACCACCGTCGCGCTGCTGCGCACCGAAGCCGGACGCGACCCCTACGACAAGGCCCTTACCGACCTCGTCGGCGAGCTGGCCACCCGAAGCGACGACTTCCGAACCCTCTGGGCCGCGCACAACGTCCGGCTGCACCACACCGGCGTCAAACACTTCCACCACCCCGTCGTCGGCCCGCTCAGCCTCGGCTTCGAAGCCATGCCCATGCCCGCGGACCCCGGCCTCACGATGACCGCCTACCACGCCGAACCCGCCGACCCCTCCCACGACGCCCTCCGTCTCCTCGCCAGCTGGGCCGCCACCAACACCCGCACCCAACCCCCGGACCAGACGCAGCAGCGCCGAACGCAGCGGCGATGACACCTGATGCGGGCTGGGCCCTCACGCGCTGTCGTCCACGTCGGAACTCCCGCGGTTGATGGCGGCGTTGACCGCGGTGCCGATGCGGCGCAGTGCTGCCAGGTCGCGGGGTTCGAGTCCGTCTATCAGGTACTCGCGGACCGCTGCGACGTGCCCCGGTGCCGCCGCCACGACCACCTGGTAGCCGGCCTCGGTCAGCTTCGCGACGGTGCGTCTGCCGGCGCCGGGAATTCGGGCCCGCTCGAGCAGGCCGCGTACCTCCAGCCGTCCGACGACATGTGAGAGCCGCGACAGCGACGCCGATGTCCGGGTGGCCAGATCGCTCATCCGCAGCGTGCGTTCCGGCTCCTCGGAGAGCACCGAGAGCACCATGTACTCGAAGAACGTCAGGTGCGCCTCGCGCTGCATCCGCGCGTCCAGGGCGGCCGGCAGGCTGATCATGATCGCCGAGTTCGCCAGCCACGCCGCCAGCTCATCGCGGCTCAGCCAGCGCGTTTCGGCTACGGGTTCAGCGGACCGCGCCGCCGCGGACGCGTTCGCGCCGGCGCCCGGGTCCTTCGCTCCTGCTGTGGTCCTCGCCATGCTGCCCACCCTATCGCACGTTGTTGACGCATCAAGTTCGGGCATGTTTTGATGTTGACGCGTCAAGTTCGAGACCTTCCTGTGCGCCGGCGCGGTGACGTGCGGCGCAGGCGGTCGATCTGAAGGAGGACCAAGGATGCGAGTCACACGCCTGGGCGGGCTCGAGGTCTCGCGCATCGGCCTCGGGGTCATGGGGATGTCGGCGTTCTACACCGGCGCGGGCCGCGACGACGGCGAATCGATGCGCACCATGCGGCGCGCCCTGGATCTCGGCGTCACGCATCTGGACACCGCCGAGGTGTACGGGCCCTATGCCAACGAGGAACTGGTGGGTCGCGCCGTCAGGACCCGGCGGGACGAGGTCGTCATCGCGACCAAGTTCGGCCTCGTCTCCCACACCGGTCGGCCGGGCCCGGACAGTACACCCGCCAACATCCGCGCGTCCGTCGACGGCTCCCTGCGGCGGCTCGGAACCGACCGCATCGACCTGTACTACCAGCACCGGGTCGACCCCGGCACGCCCATCGAGGAGACGGTGGGAGCGCTGAGCGACCTGGTGGCCGCCGGAAAGGTGCGCCACATCGGACTGTCGGAGGCGGCTGCGGCGACGATCCGCCGGGCCCATGCGGTGCACCCGCTGGCCGCCGTCCAGAGCGAGTACTCGCTGTGGACCCGCGATCCCGAGGCCGACGTCCTGCCCACGCTGCGGGAACTGGGGATCGGCTTCGTTCCCTACTCGCCGCTCGGGCACGGCTTCCTCACGGGCCGCATCCGCTCCCTCGACGGCCTGGACGCCGGCGACTGGCGCCGTAGCAACCCCCGGTTCACCGGCGACAACCTCACCCGGAACTTGCGCATCGTCGACGAGGTACGCGAGATCGCCGGCGAGGCCGAGGCGACACCCGCGCAGGTCGCTCTGGCCTGGCTGCTCGCTCAGGGGGACGGCATCGCGCCCATTCCGGGCACCAGGCGCGCCGACCGGCTCGAGGAGAACAGCGCCGCCGACGACATCCGGCTCACCGCCGATCAGATCACGCGCCTGAACAACCTGACACCGGCGTCCGGCGATCGCCACGCCGAGGCCGACATGGCCGCCATCGACCGCTGAGAACGGAGCAGTACAGCATGACAAGCAATCCGATTCGCGTCGGCATCATCGGTGCCGACACACAAGCGAGCTGGGCCGGTGCGTCGCACATCCCCGCGCTCGCGGCGCAACCGCAGTTCACCCTCGCGACGGTGGCGACCCGGCACGCGGACAGCGCCCGGCGCGCTGCCGAGACCTTCGGCGCCGGGCGCTGGTTCGCCGATCCCCTCGCGCTCATCCACGAGCCGTCGATCGACCTCGTCACCGTCGCGGTCAAGGTCCCGGCGCACCGCGAGCTCGTGCTCGCGGCCCTCGCGGCGAACAAAGCCGTCTACTCGGAGTCCCCGCTCGGCGCGACCCTCGCGCAGACGGAGGAGATGGCGGCCGCGGCCGGTGCACTGCACACGGCAATCGGCCTGCAGGGCCGGCTGAACCCCTCGGTACGCCGCGCGGCCGAGATCATCGCCCAGGGCCGGCTCGGCCGGCTGCTCTCGGCCCGGGTCGCCGCGACGACCTTCGGCAACGGCCCGGAGTCGACGAGCGCATACGAGTACTTCGACAAGGCGGCGGCCGGGGCCGGCTTCCTGCCGATCGCGGCGGGGCACGTGCTGGATGTGGTCGAGGCGGTCCTCGGCGACATCACCGAGATCGACGCGCGCACCGAACTCCTCTGGCCCCGGGTGAAGCTGGTGGACACCGGTGCGACGTCCGTCCGGGAGGTCCCGGACCACCTCGACGCCATCGTCAAGACCGCATCCGGCGCCCCGGCCGGGGTGCAGATCCTGGCCGGCGTGCCCGTGCCCGATGCCCACTTCAGCCTGGAGGTCCGCGGATCGGACGGCTGGCTGAAGCTGACCGGCAACCACCCCGCGGGCGTCCAGGTCGGCGACCTCACACTCTCGTCCAATGTGGACTTCACGGCACCCGACCGCCCCGTCGCCACCGGCACCGGCACCGGCCCCACCGCCGCCGAGATCTGGACGGGCGCGTCCATCAACGTGGGCGAGGTCTACGCCAGCCTGGCCCGCGACATCACGAACGGGACCCACCACACCCCCGGATTCCAGCTCGCCGTCCACAACGGCCGCCTGATCGCGCGAGTGGAACAGGCCGCCAGAACCGGCGTCCGGCACTGATGCGGCGGACCAGGCCGCCGGCCTCGAGCGCGTCGCTGACAACCTCGCCGCTGTCAGGCGGGGACCGCAATCGGTGCTCGACGACTTCAACGCCGAGGCCCGGCGCGGCCGACCGCGAGGGTCGGCCGCACCGGGCCCGTGAGGGTTGATCAGGCGGTGCAGGTCAGCGTGGGGACGGCGTTCGTACCGCTCCACGTGCCCGTGAACCCGAACTCGGTCGAGCCGTTCGCGGGGATCGTGCCGTTGTACGCCGCGTTCGTGACCGTCACCGCGGAGCCGGACGTGCTCAGCGTGCCGTTCCAGAGCTGGCCGATGGTCTGGCCGTTGGCGAACGTCCACTTGACCGTCCACTTGGAGATGGCCGAGGTGCCGGCCTTCACCGTCACCGAGCCCTGGAACCCGCCCGGCGAGCCCGGCCACTGGCTCGTGACCGTGTACGTCGCGGTGCAGGCCCCCGTCGCCGGCGGCGGCGAGCTGGTCGGCGGCTGCGAGCTCGTCGGCGGGCGGGAGCTGGTCGGCGGGTTGGAGGTGGGGCCGCCGGTCGATCCGCCGCCCCCGGCGGGTGGGTTGAGGTACGGGCCGATGATGTTCATCTTCGCCTGGTTGACCGTGTTCCAGTCGTCGCCGACGATGCCGCCGGTGTCGCCCGAGTCGGGGTTCCAGGACCAGTACGTGAACGACATCCCGTTCGTGCCGGTGCCCATGTACGCCATCAGCTTCGTCATCCACTGGGTGTCCAGCGGGTTGGCGAGGGTGCTGCCGAACTCGCCGACGAGGATCGGGGCGACGTTCTGCTTGTACAGGTAGCCCCAGAAGTGGTCCCACACGTCGGGCAGGTTGTTCGGGAAGTTCGAGTCCTTGAACCACGGCTGGCGGTCGTACACCGAGATGCCGTAGTCGTGGGCCGAGTACACGAGCCGGTTGGCGACGTTGAGCCGCACGGGGTACGTGCCCGCCTTCGACAGGTTGCCGCCCCACCAGTCGCAGGCCATCGGGTCGTCGGGGATGTTGTCGTACGGGTTCGGCGAGCCGCCGTTGCCGTCGCAGCTGACGCCCTCGACGAAGATGAGCCAGTTGGAGTTGGTGCCGAGGATCGCGTTGCCGATGCGCTCGGCGGCCAGGCGCCAGTCCTTCGTAGTGTCGCCGCAGCCCCAGCAGGAGCCGGTGCCGTTGGGCTCGGTCCCGTCGGCGTGCGGCTCGTTGAACAGGTCGGCGCCGACGACCGTCGGGTTGTTCGCGTACCGCGTCGCCAGCATCTGCCAGTCGGCGATCTCGCTGGCCTCGGTCGCGGTCCCGCTGTACCAGAGCGCGGTCTGGCCGGAGGCGGTCGGGCGGTGGCGGTCGAGGATGATGCGCATCCCCTTGCCGCCCGCGTAGTTGATGACCTTGTCCAGGATCTGCAGCGGGGACAGCCCGATGAGGTCCGGGTTGGTGTCGGTGTTGATGCTCGTGGCGGTCGCCCCCGAGCGCAGCGAGTCGCCGGTGTACGGCACCCGGATCGTGTTGAACCCGAGCTGCGCCATGTGGTCGATCTGCTGCGTCCAGCTCGCCGGCTTGCCCGCCCACAGCCCGTGGAAGGTGTGGTTGTCGGTCTCCATGCCGAACCAGTTGATGCCGGTCAGCCGGACGGTCGCGCCGGTCGAGTCGACGATCTTGTTGCCGCTGGTGTGCAGGTATCCGGTGCCGGTGCCGGCGGATGCGGTTCCGGCGTTGAGCGTAACGGCGACGAGCGCGGTGGCCGCGACGGCGGCCAGGGCCACCGCGCCCCCGACAGCCCCGCGCGTCCTGATACGTCTGAGACCCACAGGGTCACACTCCGTTCCGTGACGACGTTCGTTCGCGCATCGTTTGCCGCTGGCACGATCGGCGTCAATGCGTGGGGTGCGGGGGCGGCCCCACAGGCGCGTACGGACCTGAAACTTTCCGGTCAGGCCTCGTCAGTCCTCGACCGCCAGGCTTTCGGCGATCGGCTGCCGCACGGCGCGGCGGGCCGGCAGGACCGCGGCGGCCAGCGCGGCGAGCACGGCCACGCCGAGCAGGATGCCGAGCCGGTCCCAGGGCATCACCAGGGACAGTCCCGAGCCGTGCATCTCGATGGCGCCGAGCACCGACAGGGCGATGGCGACGCTCGCGGCGACCCCGATCACGGTGCCGGTGAGGGCGAGGACGAGCGCCTCCGCCGCGAGGGTCAGCCGCAGCTCGCGCCGGGTCAGGCCGACCGCGCGGAGCAGGGCGTTCTCCCGGGTGCGCTCGACCACGGACAGGGTGAGGGTGTTGGCGACGCCGATGAGCGCGATGACCACGGCGAGGGCGAGCAGGGCCGTGACGACCTCGAGGCCCTGGTTGAGCTGGGCGTTGAGGCGTTCGACGTACTGCTCGTGGTCGTAGGCGACCGCGGCCGGGAACGCGTTCAGGGTGCGGTCGATCGCGGCGCGGGCGTCGGCCTTGCTGACCCCGGCGGCCGGGTCGAGCTGCACCTCGGCCAGGCGCGGATCGTCGAACACGGCGGTGATGTCCTCGGCGGTCAGCCACACGGTGCGGGTGCCGGGCACGACCGACGCCACGGTGAACGGGCGGCCGTGGATGGTGACGGTGCCGCCGGCCGCGACCCCCAGATCGGCGGTGACGTCCGCGGCGCCCGGCCGCGGCGCGCCGGTGTGCACCTCCAGGCCGGCGCCCTGGTCGTAGGTCTCGTACCGGGGCCGGAACCCGGCGAGCTGCGGCTGCCGCCGCAGTGCGTCGAGCAGCCCGGCCGGCAGGAACCCGAAGTCGGCGGAGTCGGTGACCAGGAACTGGGCGCGCAGCTTGGCGTCGGCCCGGCGCTCGGCCGGGGCCTCGGCGCTCTTGGCGATGAGGGTGAAGGTGCCGACCAGGGTCACGCCGACGACGAGCGCGTTGGTGGTGGTCGCGATGCGGCGCGGGTTGCGCACGGCGTTGCGCAGCGCGAGGGCGACGGTGGCCCCGCCGAGCGCGCCGAGCGGCCGGCCGGCGAGGCGCACCACAGCCGGTACGACCACCGGGCTCAGCAGTAAAAACCCGGCGATCGTCAGCAGGGTCCCGGCGACCGTCACCTCGGTGCGCCCGGCCGCCGTCGCTCCGGCGAGGCCCGCGAGCCCGGCGGCGACGGCGAGCACCCCGAAGACCCGGCGGACCCGGCCGGTCGGGCGGGCGACCTGCACGGCGGCGTCGGACAACGCGACGACAGGAGCCACGGTCGTACCGCGCCGGGCCGGCAACAGCGCCGCCAGCACGGTCACCCCGACGCCCACGCCGAGCGCGACGAGCACCGTCTTGAGCGAGATCAGCGGGTCGACGCGGACCTCGACCAGCACCGGAAGCCCGAACGCGACCAGCGTGCCGAGGGCGAGGCCGAGCCCGGACCCGCCGAGCCCGATGACCGCGGCCTCCAGCACCACGGACCGGAACACCTGCCGACGGGTCGCGCCCACGAGGCGCAGCAGGGCGACCTCCCGCGTGCGCTGGGCGAGCACGATGGTGAACGTGTTCGCGATGACGAACGCGGCCATGGCCACGGCGATGACCGCGAAGCCGAGCAGCCCGGTGCGGAACGTGTTCGCGTTGCCCACGGCCTCGTTCTGCGCCTGGTGTACCAGCTGATCGTGCGCCGTCGCCCGGACGCCGACGGCCGCGGAGATCCGGGCGGCGAGCTCCTTGTCGGGCACGCCGTCGGCGGCGTCGACGATCACGGTGGTCGACGGGTAGCCGGCCAGGGCCTCGACGTCGGCGCTCGTCAGGACGAGCAGGGCGCCGTCGCTGTCGAACGGGCCCCTCGCCGCCGCGGTCAGGCCGACGACGGTGTAGGTCGCGGCGTCCCCGCCGACGTTGCTGACCATCACCCCGTCGCCGATGCGCAGGTGCTCGCGGGCGGCGGTGTCCTCGTCGAGGGCGACCTCGCCGTGGGCGGACGGGAGCCGGCCTTCGGTGGCCGTGAGGGAGCGCAGGTGCTCGTCGGCGGCGACGTTGACGGCCCGGTGCTCGCCGCGGATCTTCCGGCCGTCGGCGGCGGCGAGGCCGAGGAAGTACAGCTGCCAGGTGGGCTCGGCGGCGCGGACGCCGGGGACCTGCCGGACCCGTCCGGCCAGGTCCACGGACTCGTCGGCCCGGACACTCCCGTCCGGCTCGACCTGCACGTCGACGTTGCGGTACTGCTCGGCGGCGCGGCCGGTCATCGCGGCGGCGAGCCCGTCGGTGAACATGAGGCTGCCGCAGACGAACGCGACGCCGAGGACCACGGCGAGCGACGAGAGCAGCGAGCGGGTGAGGTTGGCGCGGGCGGTGCGCAGGGTCAGCCGGAGCACGGCGGTCACCGGGCCCGGTCGAGGCGGGCCAGCGTGGCGACGATCGCCTCGGCGGTGGGGTCCTCGACGGCGGCGGCGTACCGGCCGTCCTGCAGGAACGCGACCCGGTCGCAGTGCGCGGCGGCGTGCAGGTCGTGGGTCACCATCACCACCGTCTGGCCGAGCAGGGCCACCGCGTCGCGCAGCAGGCCCAGGACCTCGGCGCCGGAGCGGGAGTCGAGGTTGCCGGTCGGCTCGTCGGCGAAGACCACCCACGGCCGGGTGATCAGCGCCCGGGCGACCGCGACCCGCTGCTGCTGGCCGCCGGACAGCTCCGACGGGCGATGACCGAGCCGGTCGGTCAGCCCGACGGCCGCCACCACCCGCTCGAACCACGCGTGGTCGGCCCGGCGCCCGGCGATCGTCAGCGGCAGCAGGATGTTCTCCCGCGCGGTCAGTACCGGCAGCAGGTTGAACCGCTGGAACACGAAGCCCACGTGGTCGCGGCGCAGCCGGGTCAGCCGCTCGTCGTTGAGCGTCGTGAGGTCGGCGTCGCCGATGCGCACGGCGCCGCTCGTGGGCCGGTCGAGGCCGGCGAGGCAGTGCAGCAGCGTCGACTTGCCGGAGCCGGACGCGCCCATGATGGCGTGGAACCGGCCCTCCGCGAAGGTGACGTCGACGCCGTCGAGCGCGGTGACGGCGGTGTCGCCGTGGCCGTACACCTTGCTGAGTCCGGCCGCCTGCAGCGCTGGCACGATGGTGCTCCCGTTCGTCGAGGATCCGTGATCCCGACGCTAGGCAGCGCCGCGGGGCGGGGCGTCCACCGTGATGCTGGTTCGCCGCGTACGACTCAGGTCGTACGGCTGCGACTCAGGTATCGCCGCCGGGGCGCACCAGGCCCGACTCGTAGGCGAAGACCACCGCCTGCACCCGGTCCCGCAGGCCCAGCTTGGCCAGGATGCGCCCGACGTGGGTCTTGACCGTCGCCTCCGCGACGTGGAGCCGGCCGCCGACCTCGGCGTTGGACAGCCCCTGCGCGACCAGCAGCAGGACCTCCTGCTCGCGGTCGGTCAGGTCGGGCGTCGCCGCCGGGTCCGAGGTCTGCGGCCCGAGCCGGCCCGCGAAGCGGTCGAGCAGCCGCCGGGTCACCCGCGGCGCCACCACGGCCTCGCCGCCGGCCACGACCCGGATCGCGGACAGCAGCTCCTCCGGCGGCACGCTCTTGAGCAGGAAGCCGCTCGCCCCGGCCTGCAGCGCGGCGAACGCCTCCTCGTCGGTGTCGAACGTGGTCAGGACGAGCACCCGCGGGGTCGGGCCGGCCGCGCAGATCCGCCGGGTCGCGGCGACCCCGTCGAGCACCGGCATCCGCAGGTCCATCACGACCACGTCGGCGTCGGTGTCGCGCAGCAGCCGCAGCGCCTCGGCACCGTCCCCGGCCTCGCCGACGACGGTGATGTCCGGCTGGTAGTCGAGCACCATGCGGAACCCGGCGCGCACGAGCTGCTGGTCGTCGACGAGCACCACCCGGATCACGCGCTGACCGCCTCGGCCGCGAGGGGGATGCGGGCCCGGACGCGCCAGCCGCCGCTCAGCGACGGGCCCGCGTCGAAGGTGCCGCCGTAGAGCGTGGCGCGCTCGCGCATGCCGACGAGCCCGTGGCCGCCGCCCGGGGACGCGGCCGCGCCGGTGCCGGAGTCGGTGACCTCCAGCTCGACGGCGCCGGGCCGGTAGGCGATGCGGACGGTCGCGGCCGGGGCCGGGCCGGCGTGCTTCAGCGTGTTCGTGAGCGACTCCTGCACGATGCGGTAGACGGCGAGCGCGACGCCGCCGGGGACCTCGGGCGGTACACCTTCCACGTGAAGCTCGACGTCGACACCGGCGGTGCGGACCCGGGCCACGACGGAGGCGACGGCGTGGTCCCGGCTCAGCTCGTCGTCGGAGTCCCCGCGCAGGATCTGCACGAGGTGCCGGATCTCCTCCAGCGCGTCGCGGCCGGTCGCGCCGATCGTGCGCAGCGCCTCCCGGGCCCGCGCGGGGTCGTGGTCGAACGCGTACTGCCCGCCGTTGGCCTGCAGCACGATCACCGACAGCGAATGGGCGACGATGTCGTGCAGCTCCCGCGCGATCCGGGCCCGCTCCTCGGCCACCGCGATCCGGGTCTGCTGCGCCCGCTCCCGCTCGGCGTGCCCGCGCCGCTCGGCCGCCGTCGCCCGCTGCTGGCGGGCGAACCGCACACTCAGCGCGGCCGCCCACACCACGGCCGCGTAGCCCAGCAGGCCGAGCAGCGACCGCCCGAGACCCCACAGGTCGACCGGCGCCCAGCCGCCCTCGAACGGGGGCCGCGCCTCGAGCAGCACGACCGCGAGGAGCAGCACGGCGAGCGCGCACCCCACCGCCGTGCGCAGCGACCGGGCGTGCGCGAGGGCGGCGTGCGTGGCCACGGCGAGCGCGACGAGCAGCATGCCCTCGTGCAGGTGCGTGCCGTGCACCATCACCGGGGCCGCGGCGGCGGAGAGCACGACCACGACGGCGAGCACGGCGATCGGCCGGCGGCGGCGCCACAGCAGCGCGACGCCGACGAGCCCGCCGTAGAGCAGCCCGCCGATGCGGAACTGGTGCCACCACCAGGTCGACAGCGCGACGACCGAGGCGGACACCACCAGATCGGCGAGAAGCCCCGGGTCGAGGCGCCGCGAGAGGAACGACATACCGCGAGGATAGTGACGCTGCGTCATGCCGGCCGGATCGGCGCGGGATCAGCCCTGGCGGGTCGGGCGGATGGTCAGGTCGCCGATCTCGACGTCGTCGGGCTGGTCGATCGCGAAAGCGATCGCGCGGGCCACGGCCAGCGGGTCGATGCCGAGGTCGGCCATGTGCTGGCGGGCCTGCTCCCGTGCGGCGGGATCGTCGACGGCGTTGTCGATGAGCTCGGTGCGCACGTAGCCGGGGGAGATCGACGTCGTGCGCAGGACGCCGTCGGTGCTCTCCTGCCGCAGGCCCTCCAGGAGGGTGCGGACCGCGTTCTTCGTGCCCGCGTACACGGCCTGGGTCGGCACGATCTTCAGGCCGGAGGTGGAGACGACGGTGACGAGGTGGCCGCGGCCCTGGCGCCGGAACACCGGCAGGGCCGCGGCGATGCCGTGCAGGATGCCCTTCACGTTGACGTCGACCATCGCCATCCAGCCCGCGACGTCGAGCTCGGCGACGGGGCCGATCCGGGTCATGCCCGCGTTGCCCACGAGGACGTCGAGGCGGCCGAACCGCTCGACGGCGGCGGCGACGAGCGCCGCCATGTCGCCGGGGTCGGTGACGTCCACGCGAACGGCCGCCGCCCGGCCGCCCGATGCCTCGATCTCGGCGACGAGCCGGTCGAGGCGGTCGGTGCGGCGGGCGCCGAGCACGACGGGCGCGCCGAGCGAGGCCAGGTGGCGCGCGGTCGCCTCGCCGATGCCGCTGCTGGCCCCGGTGATGGCGACGACCTTGCCGTGGATGGCCATGGGGATCCCCCTTGCCTAGAGTGGACACATGTCCGGTTACTCCGACTCTAGCGGACACGTGTCCGGTTCGGCACGTCGCGCCGACGCCCAGCGCAACCGGGAGCGGATCCTGCGGGCGGCGCGCGACCTCGTGCACGAGCCGGGGGAGCTGCGGCTCAACGCGGTCGCGAAGGCCTGCGGGATCGGGCAGGGGACGCTGTACCGGCACTTCCCGACCCGCGAGGACCTGCTCGCCGAGGTCTACCGCCGCGAGGTGGACGAGCTCGTGGCCGCGGCCCCACGGCTGCTCGCGGCGCACGAGCCGCTCGGCGCGCTCGCGGCGTGGTTCGAGCGGGTGGCCGCCTACGCCCGGGTCAAGCGCGACGTGTTCGCCGCGGTCGAGGCGTCGGTGTGGCGCGACCTCGCGACCCACAGCCTCGGCCCGATCGGCGAGGCGGTCGAGCTGCTGCTGGCCGCGGGGCGCTCGGCCGGCACCGTGCGCGGCGACGCCGAGGCCCGGGACGTGATCGTGCTCATCAGCTGGCTGTCGCGGCTGGACGACGCCGAGCTCGACGCGCGCGCCCCGCGCCTGCTGTCGATCCTCGTCGACGGGCTCCGCGCCCGGTGACCCGCGCCGGGGCCGTCAGCCGTCGGTCACGGGCGGCGCGTCGGGGAAGACGCAGCGGGTGAGCCGCTCCGACGCCTGCCAGACGCGGGCGGCCTCGGCCTCGCCGCGCAGGCGCGAGTACAGCTCCTGCTCGGCCGGCGGGCCCGCGAGGTGCTGGAAGCCGCTCGGGGCGTACATCCGGGCGCCCCGCGCGTCCGGGGACGTCGCGGCGTACAGGGCCGGGAGCGCGGCGGACTCGGGCGTGCCGACGAGGATGCCGAGGTTGCCGAGGGTGCGGACGACGCGGCCGCCCAGGGTGGGGCTGGGCCGGCCCGCGTCGGGCTGGGCCTGCAGGAGGTTGGTCGCGGCGACGCCGGGGTGGGCGAGGTTGCTCGTGATGCCCCAGGCGGCCGCCCGGCTGCGGCGGTCCAGCTCGAGGCCGAAGAGGCCGAAGGCGATCTTCGACTGGCTGTAGGCGCGCATGCCGTCGTACGAGCGCTCCCAGTTGAGGTCGTCCCAGTTGATGGCGTTCTGGTTCGCCGCGACGCTGATCTGGGACGTGACGGTCGCGTGGCCGGCGCGCAGCAGGGGGAGCAGGTGGCCCACGAGGGCGAAGTGGCCCAGGTGGTTCGTGCCGAACTGCAGCTCGAACCCGTCGGCGGTCTCGCGGCGGGCCGGGGGCGTCATCACGCCGGCGTTGTTGACGAGGATGTGGATGGGGCGGTTGTCGTCGCGCAGCCGCGTGGCCAGGGCGGCCACCGAGTCCAGCGAGGACAGGTCGAGGTCGCGCAGGGTGAGGGCGGCGTGCGGGTACGACTGCCGGATCCTGGCGATCGCCGCCTCGCCCTTGTGCCGGTTGCGCACCGGCATGATGACCTCGGCTCCGGCGGCCGCCAGGCGGGTCGCGAGGCTGAGGCCGACGCCGTCGCTGGCGCCGGTGACGACGGCGAGCCTGCCGGTGAGGTCGGGGACGGTGATGTCGGGCTGTCTGCGTGCCATGTGCCCAGGCTGCACGGGTTCCGCGGGCGCATCCACGGCCTGACGATCCCAGGCTGCGGTGCGGCGGCGGTGGTACAACGAACTGGTGATCGATCGAGCCGGGCTCGCCGAGTTCCTGCGGCGTCGGCGGGCGGCGCTGCAGCCCGAGGACGTCGGCCTGCCGCGCGGGCAGCGGCGCCGCACCAGCGGGCTGCGCCGCGAGGAGGTGGCCACGCTGTGCCACATCTCCGCCGACTACTACAGCCGGCTCGAGCGCGAGCGCGGGCCGCACCCGTCCGAGCAGATGATCGCCTCCATCGCCCAGGGGCTGCACCTGTCCCGCGACGAGCGCGACCACCTGTTCCGCCTCGCCGGGCACCACCCGCCGACCCGGAGAACGCGGAGCGAGCACATCGGCCCGGGCCTGCTGCGCATCTTCGACCGGCTCGCCGACACGCCCGCCGAGATCGTCACCGAGCTCGGCGAGACGCTGCGGCAGACACCGCTCGGGGTCGCGCTGACCGGCGACCAGACCCGGTACACGGGGCCGGCCCGCAGCATCGGCTACCGGTGGTTCACCGACCCGGCGTGCCGGGCGCGGTACCACCCCGACGACCACGCGACCCACGCCCGCGTCTTCGCCTCCGGGCTGCGCCGGACGGTCACGCTGCGCGGGCCGGGCTCGCACGCCGCGCACCTGCTGCAGCTGCTGCTCGCCGGCAGCGAGGAGTTCCGCCGCGTCTGGGACCAGCACGAGATCGGCGTGGGGTACAGCCACGAGAAGCGGTTCCTGCACCCCGAGGTCGGCGTCGTCGAGGTCGCCTGCCAGGCGCTGCTCGACCCGGACCAGGGGCACTCCCTGCTGGTCTACACCGCCGTGCCCGGCAGCGAGAGCTACGAGAAGCTGCGGCTGCTGTCCGTCATCGGCGCCGGCTTGTAGGGTGACCGGATGACGCGAGCGAGGTCGTCCGTCCTCCTGTCGGCCGCTGCCGCCGGGTGGTGGCTGGCCTCGCAGTTGCTCTTCCCGCCCGTGGCGGCCGGCGTCGGCGGCGCGGTGGTCGTGACCGGGTTCGCGATCGGGGCCGTGCTGCTGCTCGGCGCCCGCCGCGGTGGCCATGTCCGGGACTCGGTGCCGGCCGCGCTCGGCGTCGCCGTCCTCACGCCGCTGCTGATCTTCGCGCTCGTCACGGTGCTGTCCGCCTACGGCCCGGCGTGGGTCATTCCGGACCTCGTGCCCATGGCGCTGTCCCCCGCCGACGACCTGGCCAACAGTCGCATCGAGCTGCAGGATCCGTACGTCGCCCTGCTGCCCCTGGTCGCGCTCGCGGCCCTGGCCCTGGGCGGATCGGGCCTGCTGCGCCGGCGGTCTTCCCGGTAGCTCGGACAGCCGCCTCCGTTTGGCGGGACGCGATCGCGCCTACACCTCCGCGGGAGAGAAGGCGGTGGACCAGTTGCCCAGTGCGCGTTCGGCCTCGTTCTGGGCCTCGACGATCAGCTGGCGGGCGGTCTGCTCGATGGCGGGGTCGGAGGTCATGATGGCCTGGACGAGTTGGCGGTGGAGCAGCAGCCCGCGGCGCATCGCCTCGACGACGGGGAACACCAGCGTCTCGCGGGTGCGCACGGCGCTGGCGATGACGCTGCTGAGGCACGCGAACATGCTGTTGCCGGAGAACTCCAGCAAGGCCAGGTGGAAGTCGATGTCGGCGGCGGTGAACGTGTGGGTGTCGCGCTCGTCGAGCGCCACGTACATGGCGTCGATCGCCTTGGTCAGCCGGGCGAGGTCGTGTGGCGTGGCCCGGTCGGCGGTCATCCGGGCCGCGAGCGGCTCGACCGCGAGGCGCATCGCGTACAGCTCGGCGACCTGTTCGTCGCGCTTGTTGCTGGCCAGGCGCCAGGCGATCACCTTGGAATCGAGGTAGTTCCAGGCGGAAGGGTCCGCGACCCGTGTGCCGATCTTGGGCCGGGCGACGAGCAGACCCTGAGACTGCAGGGTTCGGAACGCCTCACGCAGCACCGGCCGGGAGACCTGCAGTTCCTCGGCCAGGCGCTCGGGGGAGACCGGCGAGCCGGGTGCGATGCGGCCGGTGACGATCTCCTTGCCGAGGTGCTCGACCACCCGGTCGTACAGGCGATCGCCAGAGGGTGCGTCGATGTCGCGCACGCTTCGCCTTCCTACGCGCCAATAATCTGATCAAACAGTACACCACGGGTCTTTGTGGCGCCGACAGCCTATCCGGTCGAAGTTGCTGTGCCCATTCGCCATGTGGCTCGGGAGTCTGCTGCCTGGATGGAGCCGGTCGGGCTCGGGTCGGACGTTGGGCGGTGAATCTTGACACCTACAGGGCTGGGCAGTTTAATCTGACTTTAACGCGATCGTTCGGCGTCGCTTACAGACAGGAGACGCAAGGTGCACGTGGTCGTAGCCGATCCCATGCAGATACGGCTGTCACAGCAGCTGACGGCGGCGGTGGGGGAGGGCGTGTCCTGGGACTTCGGCGGGTCGTACCGCCCCGGCGCCCTGCGGGGACTGCTGACTGCGGCCGATGTCTACGTCGGGTCGCAGCTGCCCGCCGCCGAGGCCGCGGACGCGGCGGCGCTCCGGCTGGTGCAGGTGGCCGGGGCCGGCTTCGAGGGCATCGACGTGACCGGCCTCCGGCCCGGCGCGATCGTCGCGAACACGCTGCACCACGGCCGGGCCATCGCCGAGTACTGCGTCATGGCCCTGCTGGCCCTCAGCCGCCAGCTGTTCGTGGAGGACCGCGCGCTGCGGGCGGGCCGCTGGCGGTCGGTGTTCCAGGACCCCGATGCGCCGGTGCACGAGACGGTGCTGGGCAAGACCGTCGGCATCGTGGGCTTCGGCGAGATCGGCCGGCACGTGGCGATGCTGTGCGACGCGCTGGGCATGCGGGTGATCGCGACCCGCCGGCGGCCCGGATCCACGCCGAGTGCCCCGGCGGCCTGGATCGGCGGACCGGACGAGTTGCCCCGGTTGCTGCGCGACAGTGACGTCGTGGTCGTCACCGTCCCGCTCAGCGCCGAGACCGCCGGCCTGCTCGACGCCGGGATGCTCGCCCATCTTCGTCCGACCGCGTTCCTGGTCAACGTCTCCAGAGGGCCGGTCGTCGACGAGGCCGCGCTCTACAACGCACTCGTCGACGGCCGGCTCGCCGGTGCCGCGATCGACGTCTGGTGGCGCTATCCGCGCTCCGGCGTACACGGTGTGCCCGCCGGCCTGCCGTTCCACGACCTCACCAATGTGATCATGACGCCGCACACGTCCGGGGTCACCAACGACGTCTTCATCAGCCGGATGCAGGACGTCGCCGCGAACATCCGCGCCCTGCGTGACGGGACGCAGCTGCGCAACGTCGTGTACCGGAGCCCGCTGGACCCTGCCGGAGCTCCTGCTGAAACACCCCACCTGCCTGCTGGAGGAATCCGATGACGAGAGTGCCGACCCGCGCCTTCGCGGGCGTCTTAGCGCTGAGTCTTGCCGCCGCCGGTGCGGCATGCTCGTCGGCCGAGCCGCAGAGCGGCGGCAGCACCACCATCACCGTGATGGGCATCCCGCCCACCACCAAAGCCGCCGCGCGACAGACCTACCTCGACCAGGTGGCCGCGTTCGAGAAGGCGAACCCGGCCATCCACATCCAGACCACCGACGCCGCCTTCGACGCAACCGCCTACATCACGCAGCTGGCCGGCGGCACGGCACCGACGATGCTGCTGGTACCGCTGACCGAGCCCGCCGGCCTGATCGCCCGGCACCAGGTCGCGGACCTTTCCACGGCGGCGAAGGACATGCCCGTGTACGGGCAGTTCGACCCGCGCGTCCTGGAGAACCTCAAGGACGCCTCCGGCAAGCTGTACGGCATCCCCACCAGTGAATACGCGCTCGGTCTCGTCTACAACCGGTCCCTGTTCAGCAAGGCCGGCCTGGACCCCGACCGGCCGCCCACGACCTGGGACGAGGTCCAGGCGTACGCCAAGCAGATCACCGAGCGCACCGGGGTGCCCGGGTTCGCCGAGATGACCGTCAAGAACAACGGGGGGTGGCGCCTGACCGCGGCGACGTACTCCCGCGGCGGCGCCATGGAGGCACAGCAGGACGGCAGGTTCACGGCCACTGTCAACAACCCGCAGGCGGTGGCGCACCTGACCCAGCTCAAGAAGATGCGCTGGCAGGACCAGTCGATGGGAACCAACCAGCTTCTCAACTACAACGACGTGAACAGCGGGTTCGCCGCCGGGAACTTCGCGATGATCATCTCCGATCCCGGCTACTACACCAGCTACATCAACCAGTTCAAGGGCGATCCGGCGAGCTTCGGTGCCGGCGCGTACCCGCAGGCCGGCGGCAACGCCACCCTGGTCGGCGGCCAGGCGGTGATGGTCAGTCCGAAGGCCACCGCGGCTCAGCGCGCCGCCATCCTCAAGTGGACCGACTTCTACTATCTGCGGCCCCAGTACGATCCGGCGGCGGGCGCCGAACGGGCGAAGTCCAACAAGGAGTCCGGGATTCCGGTCGGCGTGCCGACCGTCGCCCTGTTCAACACCGACGTCCAGCAGAAGATCGCCGACGCGATCAAGCCCTCCGTCACGGTCGACCCGAAGAACTTCGCGCCGTTCGTCTCCGGGACGGCCACGCTGCAGTACAAACCGGAACCCCCGGTCGCCGCGCAGTCGCTGTACGCGAGTCTGGACACCGCCGTGCAGGCGGTGCTGACCCGCCAGGACGCCGATCCGGCGACCGAACTGGCCACCGCGCAGAAGTCGGCGACCACGATCGTCCAGCAAGCCCAGCAATGATGACCTCCACCTCTGCCTCCGATCTCCGGGATGGTGCCTGGTCCCGGCGCCGGGACCAGGCCGCCACCCCCGCCCCGCCGGACGGCTCGGCCGGGCCGCCGCCGGGCGCCCGCCCGCGGCCGCGCCGCAACGGCCGGGTGCGCCGGCACTCCCCGCTGGCCGCGTGGCTGTTCCTGACGCCGGCGCTGCTGGCCTTCGGCTACTTCTCCTGGTGGCCGATCGTCAAGAGCGTGCTGCTGAGCCTGCAGCAGACGAACTTCGTCGACCCGCCCCGATGGGTGGGACTGGACAACTTCCGGCACGTGCTGGCCGACCCGCTGCTACTCACCGCGATCGTCAACACCGTCAAGTTCGGCGCGCTGACCATCCTGATCGGCTTCCCGCTGCCGCTGCTGCTCGCGATCGTCATGTCGGAGCTGCGCCGGCTCGGCGGCCTGTTCCGGGTCCTGGTCTACCTGCCGGTGATCATGCCGCCGGTCGTTTCGATCCTGCTGTGGAAGTTCTTCTACGACCCCGACCACGGCCTGTTCAACTCGGTCCTCGGACACCTCGGACTCGGACCGGCCCCGTGGCTGCAGACCAAGGCATCGGCACTGCCCAGCCTGGTGCTGCTGATCGTGTGGGAGAGCACGGGCAGCACTGTCCTGCTGTACCTCGCGTCGCTGTCCGGGATCCCCGGTGAGCTGTACGAGGCGGCCGAGGTCGACGGTGCCTCCGTCCGGCGCCGGGTCTGGCACATCACACTGCCGCAGCTGCGGGGCATGATGCTCATCCTGTTGCTGCTGCAGATCATCGGCACGCTGCAGATCTTCAGCGAGCCCTTCGTGATGACCGACGGCGGCCCGGAGAACTCCACCGTCACCGTCATCTATCTCATCTACCGCGATGCGTTCGTCAACGGCGACTTCGGCTCGGCCACGGCGCTGAGCGTCCTGCTGGCCGCGGCCCTCGCGGCGCTGTCCGCGGTGTACCTGCGGCTGACCCGACGGTGGAGTGCGACATGACCGGACAACTCAGCGAGGCGTCCCGCCCCGGCCGGCCCCGGCGCGTCACGAGCCGACCCGCCCGCGGCATCGTGTCGTCGGCCGATCGCAACAGTACGGGCACCCGGTGGGGCCTACTGGTGACCCAGGCCCTGCTGCTGACCGGGGTCGCGGCCGCCGCGCTCGTGCCCTTCTGGTGGCTGGTCAAGGGATCGGTCTCCGGGACCCAGGAGCTGATCGGGGACCCGACCCGGCCGTGGCCGGGCGCACTGCACTGGAGCAACCTGAGCAGCGCCTGGAACGAGCTCGAGGTCGGCCACTACCTGGTCAACACGGTGATCTACGCGACCGGCTCCTGCGCCGCCCAGGTGCTCGTCGCCACCACGGCCGGCTACGCCCTGTCGATCCTGCGGCCCCGGTTCGGGTCGCTCGTCTACGGGGCGATCCTCGCGACATTGTTCCTGCCGGGGACGGTGACGCTCGTGGCCCTGTACCTCACCGTCACCGACCTGCCCGGGTTGCACGTGTCGATCGCCAACGGCCCGCTGGCCATCTGGCTGCCGGCCGGCGCGCACGCGTTCAACGTGCTGATCGCGAAGCAGTTCTTCGACGTGCTACCCCGCGAACTGTTCGACGCCGCGGCCACCGACGGCGCGGGAGCCGTTCGTACCTTCTGGTCCATCGTGCTGCCGATGTCGCGCCCGGTGGTCGCCGCGATCGCCATCCTGTCGCTGATGGCGGCCTGGAAGGACTTCCTCTGGCCCCTGGTCGCCATGACCGATCCGGCCAAGCAGCCGCTCTCGGTGGCCCTGCCCCGCCTTGCCACGTACTCCGACCAAGCCATGCTGATCGCCGGTCTGCTGATCTCCACCCTCCCGCCGCTGGTCGTGTTCGCCATCTTCCAGCGACACATCGTGCGCGGCATCGGATTCAGCGGATTGAAGGGATGATGACGATGCCCACCGCCCAGCCGCCCGCCCTCCAACCGCGCCTCACGGTCGCGTGCGAGATCGAGTCCGGCCTGCAGATCCGGTCCGGCCGGCAGGTCACCCTCATCCAGCCCTGGGGGCCTGACGCTCTGCGCGTGCGCAGCGCGCTCGGGGCGGTCCAGGCCGGGGCCAAGCCCGGGGCGCTGCACGACCAACCTCCGGGAAGCACCGCCGACATCGTGATCGGCGCCGATGGGTCGGCGACGGTCACCAACGGTGCGATCCGGGCCGTGGTCGACCGCCGAGGCACCATCACCTTCACCGACGCGCACTCCGGCGCCGAACTCCTCGGCGAGCAGGAGCAGTGGCTGCAGAGCGTGCCGCCGCGGCACCTGCGGCCGTCGGGCGGCGAGCTCTGCCGGATCACCGCGACATTCCGGGCGTACGCGGGGGAGAAGCTCTACGGACTCGGGCAGCACCAGCACGGCCGGCTCGACCAGAAGGGCTGCGTCATCGACCTGGTCCAGCAGAACACCCAGATCGCCATCCCATTCGTGGTCTCCAGCCGTGGCTACGGGCTGCTGTGGAACAACCCCGGAGCCGGCCGGGTCGAACTCGGCCACACCAACACCCGGTGGATCGCCGAGGGCGCCCGGGAGCTGGACTACTGGATCGTGGCCGGCCCGACCGTGGCCGGCACGCTGAGCCGCTACGCCGACCTCACCGGCCACGCACCCGCCTACCCCGACTGGGCCACCGGGTTCTTCCAGTCGCGGCTGCGCTACGACAACCAGCAAGAGCTGCTCGACGTGGTGCACGAACACCTGGGCCGGGGGCTGCCGCTGTCCGTGATCGTGATCGACTTCCTGCACTGGAGCTTCCACGGCGACTGGCGGTTCGACCCGCAGCGCTGGCCGGATCCCGCCGGGATGGTCGCCCACCTGCGCGAGCTCGGTGTCGAGGTGGTCGTCTCGATCTGGCCCACGGTCAGCGAACGCAGCTCCAACTACGCCGAGATGCAGCGGCAGGGGATGCTCCTGCACAGCGACGAGCTCTCGATCGCGTCCCGGTTCGTGGACGTCGGGCACTCCGGCCCGGCGTTCCTGCACTACTACGACCCGAGCAACCCGCAGGCCCGCGCATACGTCTGGGACCAGATCCGCGCCGGGTACTACGACTTGGGCATCCGCGGCTTCTGGCTGGACGCCTGCGAGCCCGAGCTGGTGGCACCCGATCCTGCGCAGTGGCGCTACCACGCGGGCCCGGGTGTGGCGGTCGCCGGCCTGTACCCGCACTGGAACGCCCAGACGTTGCACGACGGCCTGGCCGGGGCCGGCGAGCCGGCCGCGCTCCTGCTCAGCCGCTCGGCGTGGGCCGGCTCCGCCCGCTACGGCGTGGCGATCTGGTCGGGGGACATCTCCGCGTCGTTCGAGGCGCTGCGGGCGCAGGTGCCGGCCGGGCTCAACGCCGGACTCAGCGGCATGCCGTGGTGGAGCTCGGACATCGGCGGCTTCGTCACCTGGGTCCCCAACACCGACCCGCAACTGCGTGAGCTGATCATCCGGTGGTTCCAGTTCCAGGTCTTCACGCCGCTGTTCCGGCTGCATGGGCACCGCCGGCCGGACCTCGAGGGCGAGGTGCTGCGCGGCGCCCCCAACGAACTGTGGTCCTTCGGCGACGAGGTCCTCGAGGCCGCCGCCGCGATGCTGCGGTTGCGCGAGGCGCTGCGCCCGTACATCGGGCAGCACATGGCCGAGGCCACCGCCCGGGGCATCCCGCTGATGCGTCCGCTGTTCCTGGACTTCCCCGACGATCCGGTGTCGTGGGAGGTCGACGACGAGTTCATGTTCGGCCCGGACATCCTCGCCGCGCCGGTCCTCGAGTACCGTGCGCGTGCGCGGTCCGTGTGGCTGCCCGGCGGCGTGGCGTGGATCGATCCGTGGACCGGACGCGAATACCAGGGCGGCCGGCAGGTCACGATCGACGTCCCGCTGGATCGGGCGGGGTTCTTCCTGCGCGGCGGATCGCCCGTCGCAACGGCCGTGGCCGAGGTGCTGCCGTGACCGGTCCGCGGCGCGGCGCAGATCGCGGGGCCGGTCGTGTTCTGGTCACCGGCGGGAGCGGCGCGATCGGCGCGGCGACCGCGACGGCGCTGCACCGAGCCGGACTCGAGGTGTCCACACTGGACGTCAGCGCCGCCGGCCCGGCCCCGCACATCCGGCACGTCCGTTGCGACGTACGAGACCTGGACGGGATGATCGAGGCACTGGCCGGAGCCGACGCGGTGGTGCACTGCGGCGGCCTGGCCAGCGACCGGGCCGGGCGCGAACACGACACGTTCTCGGTCAACGTCGCCGGCACCTGCACGCTGCTGCAGGCGGCGGTGCGCGCCGGAGTACGCCGCGTGGTGTACATGTCGAGCATCAACGCCCTCGGCTGCGTCGGCGGCGGCCGCCCGGAGTACCTGCCCGTGGACGACGACCATCCGCACCGCCCCGCCTCGGCGTACCAGATCTCCAAGCACCTGGCGGAGGAGGCCTGCCGCCAGTTCGCCGGCCAGCACGGCCTCACCACGATCTGCCTGCGGCCCTGCTACGTCACCCACCCCGACGCCGGTCCCGTCTCGGCACGACCGGCCGGACCCGGCGCCGCGGACCTGTTCGCCTACCTCGACATCCGGGACCTGACCGCCGCGGTGCAGGCCGCGCTGACGGCCCCGCTCACCGGATTCCACGCCTTTCTGCTGGCCGCACCAGACCCGTGGGACGGCGCCGACCCGGCTCGCGTCGCGGCCGACTACTACCCGGACACCCCCTGGCGCCACCCGGCCCCGTCCCTTGTGGACTGCCGGCGCGCCGGAAACGAGCTCGGCTGGGCGGCCCGCCACCACCGTGTTGCCGCCCCGTGACCTGATCCAAGATCACGCACCTCTCGATCAGCTGACCGCACAGCAACGGAGGTACTCACCACCATGCCCCGCGACATCTCCCGACGTACCCTGCTCGGTGCCGCCGCCGCGGCCGCCGGCCTGACCGCCCTCGGCCGCCCCGCCTTCGCCGGTCTCCCGCCGGCCCGCCCCATGCCGGCGGCGGGCAACCTCACCCCCTCCGGCGCGGTGAGCAACCTGCCGGACTCCTTCTACGACCGGCCGGGGCTGGAGGGGATGCCCCGCATCGAGTACCAGAGCCTCCCGGTCGTCAACATCAGCGACCACGGCGCGGTCGGCGACGGCGTCACCTCGGCCGTTCCCGCCTTCAACGCGGCCCTCGCGGCGCTGCGGGCCCAGGGCGGCGGGGTCATGTACATCCCGCCCGGTCGCTACCTGTTCCCGGCTCCGGCTCTTCCCGGCAACAACTGGTGGTTCCAGAACGACATCCGCAACGTCCACTTCGTCGGTGAGGGCGAATCCAGCGTCCTGCTCTTCCATCGCCCGGTGATGACCCGCAACGGTCAGGAGGCGCCGCCCTACGCCAGCGGCCAGGCCTGGCAGTTCCAGACGGCCGTCGACGTCTCGCTGCGGGACCTCGCCTTCCAGTGGGCGCCGCTGAACCTGTTGCGGCACAACGCGACCGCGACCGCGCTGATCATCCGGGCACCGCAGGCGGTGCAGATCCTGCGGGTCACCGTCGACCACTGCCAGCCCGGCATCATCCTGCCCAACGCCCGGGACTGCTGGATGGTCGGCAACGTGATCCGCAACAGTGGCTCCGACGCGTTCAACTACGGCGGCGCGAACAACTGCGTCGCCGCGTACAACTGGGCCGAGTCCATCGGCGACGACGGCATCGCCAACTGGCACGACAGCACCCGCTACCCGGACAGCACGGCGATCGCCGACGTGCGCTACGTCCACAACACGATCATCAACGCCTGCTACGGCCGGGGGATGACCCTCGGCGGCGCCCGCCAGACCATCGCGTACAACTGGATCGAATCGACCATGGGGTGCGCGGTCTTCAGCGACATCACCACCACCAACCCGGCGACGCTGATGGACGCCGTCGTCCACGGCAACGACCTGATCCGCAGCGCCATGGAGATGCGGCCGGACAACCGCATCCTGCGCCCGGGCGGCGGGTTCCACGGGGCCGTGGCGTTCATCGACAAGGTCGCCACCCTGGGCATCACCGGCAACCGGATCCGGGGATCGCAGAGCAACGACATCGCCATCGGCATCGACAACTGGCTGCCGGTGAGCGCTTCGCGGGTCACCGTCACCGGCAACGAGCTGCTCGGCGCCGGCGGGGCCGGCGTCAGGCTCTCCCCGGCAACGGTCGTCGACGGCCTGGCCATCGAGCGCAACACGGTGCTGGAGAACGACGGGCCGAGCGTCTCGGTGGCCGGTTCGGCCGGCGGCGTGGTGAGCAGCGGGAACGTGGTCACCCGGCTGCCCGAGCTCGACGGCGGGACGGTCGACGGCGACCTGACCGGCTTCCAGGTCACGCAGCGGACCCCGTACCGGGATCCGTACGGGGAGCGGCGGAGCGAACCGAGCGAGACCGCGTGGCGGGAGCCCGCCGAGCGGTCCACCCGTGGGTTGCCGGTGGCGAACGTCCGCCGGTTCGGTGCCCGCGGCGACGGGAGCCACGACGACACGCCCGCCTTCCGGGCCGCCCTGGCCGCTCTTCCCCCGGGCGGCGGCGTCATCCACGTGCCGGCGGGCCGGTACCTGCTGCGTCCCGATCCGCGGCACTCCACCTTCCGCGACACCCGCATCGAGCACCACTTCGCCGTCGCCGAGCGTGACAACGTCCACATCGCCGGCACCGGCGACGACACCGAGATCGTGCTGTCGAGCGCCGACCACCAGGGCATCCGGTTCATCGGCGGGCACGGGTGCTCGGTGTCGCGGTTGCGCGTCACCCTGCCGCAGCGCCCGCAGCTGCGACACAACCGGGCGCTGATCGAGCTCAGCGGTGTCAAGGACTGTTCGGTGACCGACGTCGGGCTCAACGGTGCCAGCGGCGCGAACCTGCTCGTCGACACCGCCACGGGCGTGCTGGTGCGCGGCGTACGCACCGAGAACGCCAACATGTACGGCATCGACGTCGAGGCGAGCCGGCAGGTCCGGATCACCGGCTGCACGGCCGTGGCCAACCGGGACGGGGGCATCCAGATCGGCTACGCCGGCACGGTCTTCCGCGACGCCCAGTACGTCCGGGTCGACGCCAACACCGTCGACGGCGTCGCCGAGGGCGGCGGCATCCAGCTCAGCAGCGGCACCGGCATCGTCGTCAGCGGCAACACGGTCCGCAACACCTGCCAGGCCGGCGTCTACCTGTGGGGCCGATCGCCGCTCTTCCCGATGTACAGCGCCGACATCGTCCAGAACCACATCTCCGCCGCGTGCACCGGCGCCCTGTGCGTGACCCCCGGCGCGATCTCCATCCACAGCATCCGGGAGTCCGCCGGCACCGGCGAAGGGTTCTTCACCATCGCCGACAACACGATCAGCGACTCGCCGTTCTCGGGCGTCTGGGTCGGCGGCCAGTCACCCATCGGCAAGATGCTCTCGCAGATCAACACCCTCACCATCGCCCGCAACGTCCTGACCGGCGTCGGTGGCAGCCCAGTGCTGATCTACCCCGACCAGCAGGCCAAGATCGCCAACCTGATCATCGGCTGAGCCGAACGCACGAGGAGAGACGCGCGCCAATGAAGATCGTCAAGGTAGCGACATACCGGGTACCGCCTCGATGGCTGTTCCTCGCGGTGTCGACCGATGAGGGCATCACCGGCTGGGGCGAACCCGTCGTCGAGGGCCGCGCCGAGACCGTGCAGACGGCGGTCGCGGAGCTGTCCGACTACCTGATCGGCAGCGACCCGCTGCGGATCGAGGACACCTGGCAGGTCTTGACCAAGGGTGGCTTCTACCGTGGCGGGCCGGTGCTCTCCAGCGCCGTCGCCGGCATCGACCAAGCGCTGTGGGACATCGCCGGAAAGGTCCACGACGTGCCCGTCTACGACCTGCTCGGCGGGCCGGTCCGCGACCGCGTGCGCATCTACGGATGGATCGGCGGTGACCGGCCCACGGCGCTCGCCGAGGACGCCGAGCGGCAGGTCGCCGCCGGTCTGACCGCGGTGAAAATGAACGGCTCCGAGGAGCTGACCGCGATCGACACGCCCCGCCAGCTGGACCGGCTGGTCGAGCGGGTCACCGCGGTACGCGACGTGCTCGGGCCCGACCGGGATCTCGCCGTCGACTTCCACGGCCGGTACTCGCCCGCGATGGCCCGCCGTGCCCTGCCGTTGCTCGAGCCGCTGCGCCCGATGTTCGTGGAGGAGCCGGTGGTGCCCGAGCTCTCCGCCGACATCGGGCGCATCGCGGCAGGCACCAGCATTCCGATCGCCACCGGGGAGCGGCTGTACTCCCGCTGGGACTTCCGTGACATCCTGGGCGCCGGCGTGGCCGTCGTCCAGCCGGACCTCTCCCACGCGGGCGGCATCTCCGAGGTGCGCCGGATCGCGGCCATGGCCGAGGCGTACGGGGTGAGCGTCGCGCCGCACTGCCCGCTCGGCCCGATCGCCCTGGCGGCCTGTATCCAGGTCGACGTGGCCACGCCCAACTTCCTGATCCAGGAACAGAGCCTGGGAATCCACTACAACGTCGGCTCGGACCTGCTGGACTACCTCGCGGACCGCTCGGTGTTCAGCGCCCGGGACGGTTACCTCGACCGGCCCACCGGTCCCGGCCTGGGCATCGAGATCGACGAGGCCGAGGTGCGCCGGGCCGCCGAACATCCGCATCGATGGCGCAGCGCCATCTGGCGGCACACAGACGGGAGCCTCGCGGAATGGTGAGCATCGCTTCTCCACAGTTGCCGGACGACCCGCAGCAGGCACGCGCGGACGACCGGCTGTTGACCGCGGGATCGGTCATCCAGGCGGACGGATACTGCGACCAGCCATACGTGGTCGTCGCGGCGGACGGTGCCTGGGTATGCGTCGTCACCAGCTCCGCCAGCCACGAAGGGGACCCGAGCCAACGCATCGTGTCGCGCCGGTCCACCGACCAGGGGCGCACGTGGAGCGACCCGGTGGACGTCGAGCCACCTACCGGCCCCGAAGCGTCGTGGGCGGTGCCGCTGGTCCTGCCCAGCGGCCGGATCTACGTCTTCTACACGTACAACTCGGCAAACCTGCGCGAGGTCATCACCGACACCGGGACCAGTCCCCGCGTCGACACACTCGGCGACATGGTCTTCCGCTATTCCGACGACAACGGCCGGACCTGGTCCACGGACCGCTACACCGTGCCGATGCGGACCTTCGACATCGACCGGACCAATCCGTACCAGGGCCAGGTCCTGTTCTGGTGGTCGGTGGGCAAGCCCGAGATCGTCGGGGACGCCGTCTACATCGGCGCGTCGAAGGTCGGCGGGTTCCGTGAGGAGCGCCTGGGCTTCCAGCGCACCAGCGAGGGCTTCGTCATGTGCAGCACCAACATCCTCACCGAGCCCGATCCGGCCCGGATCACCTGGACCACCCTGCCCGACGGCGCGGTGGGCCTGCGGGCGCCACAAGGCGACGTCGCCGAGGAACACAAGGTGATCGGGCTGAGCGACGGCAGCCTCTACTGCACCTACCGGACCGAGGTGGGCGTGATCGCGGAGGCGTACAGCCGCGATGGCGGCCACAGCTGGACCGCGCCCCGGCCGGCCACCTTCGCGACCGGCCGGCCGATCAGGAACCCGCGGGCCGCCACCTTTGCCTGGGCCTGCGGCAACGGCCGGTACCTGCTGTGGTTCCACAACAACGGCAACACCTGGTTCGGCACCTACCGCAACCCCGCGTGGCTGTCCGGGGGCGTCGAGGTCGACGGCGTGATCCGCTGGTCCGAGCCGGAGATCGCCGTCTACGCCGACGACCCGCAGACCAGCATGAGCTACCCCGACCTGGTGCACGACGGCGACCGGTTCTGGGTCACCGAGACCCAGAAGTCGGTCGCCCGGGTTCATGCCCTGGACCCGGGCCTGCTGGACGGCCTGTGGTCACAGCACCACCGCTCCGGGGTCCCGGACGACAGCCTGCTGCTGGACTACAGGGCCGGCGGTCCGGTGCCCGGGCCGGTGACGCTGCCACGGTTCCAGCTGCGCCGCGGGAACTGGCGCATCGAGGACGGCCGCGCCGGATTCACCCTCGACGCCTGGCTCACCGTCAACGACCTGTCCCCGGGCCGGATGCTGATCGAGCAGCGTGATCCGGCCGGGGTCGGCTTCGCGCTCAGCCTCGCCGAACGGGGCCGGCTCCGGCTGACCCTCAACGACGGCCGCCGGGAGTGCGGCTGGGTGTCGGAACAGGACACGCTCACCGCCGGGCGTCGCGCCCATGTCGCGATCATCGTGGACGGCGGCCCGAAACTGATCCTGTTCGTGGCCGACGGCCGGTTGCAGGACGGCGGCGACGAACGGCCCTACGGCTGGGGCCGGTTCTCCGCCGACCTGCGTGACGTCACCACCGGCGCCGACGTCGTGCTGCACGGCCGCGACCGCGACGAGGTCGAAACCCTGCGCATCCACGGGCGGGCGCTGCGGGTCTCCGAGGCCGTCGCCGCCTATCGCGCCGGACCGGCCGCCGTCGGCGCCGGTGCGGCGCCGCACCTGACCGGGAGGGCCTGAATGGCCGGTCCCTCCCCGCTCGTGGTGTGCGTGGGCGAGACGATGGCGCAGCTGAGCGCGACTCCGCCCGAGAGCCTCGCCGACGCGCGGCATCTCGCCCTGGATGTCGCGGGCGCGGAGTCCACCGTCGCGCTCTACCTGGCCCACCTCGGGCACCCGGTCGCATGGGTCTCCCGCGTCGGGCTCGACCCGTTCGGCACGCGCATCGAAGCGCTGCTCCGCGCCGCCGGCGTCGACACCAGCTGGGTCACCGGCGACCCGGGACGACCGACCGGCGTGTACTTCAAGGACCCGGCGCCCGGCGGGACGGCCGTCCACTACTACCGGGCCGGATCGGCCGCCTCGGCGATGACGCCCGCCACGGTGCCGGACGACCTGCGTGCCGCGGTCCACACGTTGCACATCACCGGGATCACGCCGGCACTGTCGGACACGTGCGCGGCGATGACGCTGTCGTTGATGGACCCCGGCCCGGGGCGCGGCTACACCGTCGCCTTCGACGTGAACTACCGCGCCGCGCTGTGGCGGCATCGCGACGCGAGCGGCGAGTTGCTTCGACTGGCCAACCTGGCCGACGTCGTCTTCGTCGGCCTGGACGAGGCACGCCTGCTGTGGGGGAGTGCCACGGCCCGTGAGGTTCGTAGCCTCATCGACGCGCCCGCCGAGCTGATCGTCAAGGACGGCGGCGTCGGTGCCACGGCATTCGTCGGCGCCGACGAAGTGTTCGAGCCCGCCGTCCCCGTGGAGGTGATCGAGCCCGTCGGCGCCGGTGACTCCTTCGCCGCCGGGTACCTCCACGAACGCCTGCGGGGCACGGCGCCCCGAGGGCGAATCCAGACCGCGCACCGCCTCGCGGCGGCCGTACTGCGGACCACCGCCGACTTCGTGCCGCCGGCCACCACGCTCGGACCGGCGTGACATGGGCATCGACAACTCGTGGTTCGCGCACGGCTTCCGCGCCACGCCGTTCATGGCGATCCTGCGCGGCTTCGGCCCGCAACGCACCCTCGACCTGGCCCGTCAGGCATGGGCGGGCGGCATCGACCTTGTGGAGGTGCCCGTCCAGCGCCCGGGGGATCTGGAGGTCCTGGGCGCCCTGGCCCGCGAGGCGGACCGCCTCGGCCGGCACGTCGGCGCCGGCACTGTGCTGACCGTCGACCAGGTCGACGCCGTCCGGCGCGCCGGTGCCCGATTCATCGTGAGCCCCGGGCTGGACCGGACGCTCGTCGCCCACGCGGCCGAGTCGGGAATCCCCGCACTACCTGGCGTTGGCACCGCCACCGAGGTCAACGAGGCCATGAAGCTCGGCCTGACCTGGCTGAAGGCATTCCCCGCCGCCAGCCTCGGCAGCTCCTGGATATCCCAGCTGCGCGGCCCCTTCCCGGACGCACACTTCGTCGCCACGGGCGGGATGGACCTCGACAACGCCCAGGCGTTCCTCGATGCCGGTGCGAAGGGCGTCGCCATCGGATCGGCCGTCGAGCGGTTCGTCCGGAGTAGACCGCAATGATGCCGGAACCTCAGGAGAGCAAGCCCGTGCCGACTGACCATCACGGACACGTCCACCTGTGCAACGGGGGCGTCAGCGTCGTCTTCGCTCTCGAGTCCAACCGCCTCCCCGCCGTCGTGTACTGGGGAGGAGAGCTTCCGGCCGCGACAGCCGGGGAAGTGGTCGCGACCGCCGCACCCGCGGTACTCAACAGCTCCTTCGATCAGCCCCGATCGGTGTCGATCGCGCCGACGACGTTCCAGGGCTGGTCGGGCACGCCGGCGCTCGTCTGCCACCGTGGCGGGGTGCCGGCATCGCGGGTCGCGCTGGTGGCGGTGGAAGCGGACCGGACATCCGCCGCCTTCACGCTGCGCGATCATGCCCTCGGCCTGGGTATCCGCCTCGAGTACAGGATCGACCCGGCGGGCGTGCTGACCGCGCTCGCCCGCATCACGAACCTCGCCCCGGCGGGCGAGCCCGTCGACGTCGGCGCCGTCCGGATCCTGCTGCCGGTCCCGGCGCGGGCGGCCGAGCTGCTGGACTTCACCGGGCGGTGGAGCGGGGAACGACGCCCACAGCGCTCGCCGCTGACCGACGGGACCCGGCTGCGGGCATCACGCCGCGGCCGGCCGGGGCACGACGCGGCGTTCATGACGGTGATCGGCACGCGCCATTTCGGGTTCAGAGGCGGGGAGATCTGGGCGGTCCACGTCGCCTGGAGCGGCAACTCCGAGCAGCTCGTCGAGCGTCTGCCGGAGGGAGCCGGTAGCCTTACGACGCTGATCGGCGGGGCCGAATTGCTGGAACCCGGCGAACTGCGACTGGCACCCGGCGAGGAATACACCGGGCCGCCCGTCCTGTTCGCGTGGTCGGACGGCGGGCTCGACGGCATCTCGCGGCGGTTCCACCAGCATGCCCGGGCCCGGCCGAACCACCCGTCGAGTCCTCGCCCGCTTGTGCTCAACACCTGGGAAGCGGTCTACTTCGACCACGACCTTCGCCGGCTCACCGACCTGGCCAAGCACGCCGCCGCCGTTGGCGTCGAGCGCTTCGTGCTCGATGACGGCTGGTTTCGGGGGCGCCGCAGCGACGCGGCCGGGCTGGGTGACTGGGCCGTCGACACTGAGGTATGGCCGCGCGGCCTGGCCGAACTGGCCGACCTCGTGCACGGACTCGGCATGCAGTTCGGTCTGTGGGTCGAGCCCGAGATGGTCAACCTCGACTCCGACCTGGCTCGCGCCCATCCTGAATGGATTCTTGGCCTCGACGACGCCATGCCGCTGTCCTGGCGCCACCAGTTCGTCCTCGACGTCGCCCAGCCCGGCGCATGGTCGTACCTTTTTCGGTCGATCGATGAGATCGTGTCCCGCTACCAGGTCGACTTCCTCAAGTGGGACCACAACCGCGACGTGCACGGCGCGGTCGACCGCGCGAGCGGCGCTCCGCGCGGACGCGCGCAAACCCTGGCCGCCTCCGAACTCATGGACGCTCTCACCCGCGCCCACCCGGGCCTGGAGATCGAGGCGTGCGCCAGCGGCGGCGGCCGGGCCGACCTCGGCATCCTCGCCCACGCGCACCGGGTCTGGACCTCGGACACGAACGATCCGATCGAGCGGCAGTGGATTCAACGCTGGACCGGACTGCTCCTTCCGCCGGAGGTCGTCGGCGCGCACGTGGGGCCGGCGCGGGCGCACACGACCCACCGGGAGTCGAGCCTGTCGCTACGGCTCGCGACCGCTCTGTTCGCCCACGCGGGCATCGAGTGGGACCTCACCGCCTGCTCCGACGGCGAGCGTGCGACGCTCACGGCGTGGGCTGCGCTCTACCGGCAGCTGCGGCCGTTGCTGCACGGAGGCGTCACGGTCCATGCCGACGACCTCGACGACGGGGCCGTACTGGAGGGCGTGGTGAGCGAGGACGGCCGCCACGCGCTGTTCGCGTGGATGCGGATCGGGACAAGCGCGACCGCGCACACACCGCGCGTACGCTTCCCCGGCCTGCGCCCCGATGTGGACTATGCGCTGCGCACCCGTACCGAGATCGGCCCGGCCAGCCGCCACCAGGTGGCCGACCCGGCCTGGTTCCCGGCACCCGGCACGAGCGCCGCGGTCTCTGGCGGATTGCTCACCGGGGCCGGTGTGCCGCTGCCCCAGCTGAACCCCGGCCAGGTGCTGCTCCTGGAGCTCCTGGCGGGCGCCGAGCCGTGTGCCGGTGGGGCGTAGCGCGCCGGGATCAACGTTCGTGTCCGCCGTTCTTCCCCGTGGTAGCACATAGTAATCAGATAAGAGTATTTACAAAATGCTAAGTCTTGTTTACTAATTGGTATGGACACCCGTCCATGCATCTATCGCCCGCGCCCTACGGGAAGGTAGCTCCTCCATGCCCAAAAAACGTCTCCTCGCGCTCGTCGCCACGGCGGGCCTGGCGATCGCCGGCGCCGCGGCGGCGATCCTGCCGACGGTCTCCGCCGACGCGGCCGTCGCCTGCGTGCCCGCCTACGTATCCAGCCAGGTGTACACCGGCGGCCAGCAGGCCTCGTACAACGGCCACAACTGGACCGCCAAGTGGTGGACGCAGTACGAGACCCCGAGCACCGGCGGGTCCGGCGTCTGGGCCGACAACGGCAGCTGCGGCGGCAGCACCGGCGGCGGTGGCGGCGGCACGACCACGTGCAACTACCCGAACTGGGTCGCCGGGCAGTACTACGCGGTCGGCGCGATCGTGCGGTACACCAACGGCCTGTACTACCAGGCGACGCACGAGAACCCCGGCTACGACCCGACGATCAGCACCTGGTTCTGGTCGCCCTACGGCTGCAACGGCGGTGGCGGCGGAGGCGGTGGCGGCACCACGACCGGCTTCGTGGTGAGCGAGGCCCAGTTCAACCAGATGTTCCCGAGCCGCAACGGGTTCTACACGTACGCCGGGCTGGTCGACGCCATGAAGAAGTACCCGGCGTTCGCCACGACCGGCAGCGACACCGTCAAGCGCCAGGAGGCCGCCGCGTTCCTGGCCAACGTCAGCCACGAGACCGGCGGGCTGGTCTACATCGACGAGATCAACACCGCCAACTGGCCGCACTACTGCGACACCAGCCAGCCCTATGGCTGCCCGGCCGGCCAGTCCGCCTACCACGGCCGCGGCCCGATCCAGCTGAGCTGGAACTTCAACTACAAGGCGGCCGGCGACGCGCTCGGCGTCGACCTGCTCAACAACCCCAACCTGGTCGCCACGAACTCGTCGATCTCGTGGCAGACCGGCCTGTGGTACTGGATGACCGGCACCGGCAACGCGGGCACCACGTCGCACAACGCGATGGTGAACGGCCAGGGCTTCGGCACCACGATCCGGGCCATCAACAGCATCGAGTGCAACGGCGGGAACCCGGCGCAGGTGCAGAGCCGCGTGAACCTCTACAACCAGTTCGTCGGCATCCTCGGTGTCCCCGCGGGCGGCAACCTCAGCTGCTGACCCGTACCCCTGTCGCATGACACCGCCGGCCGCGCATGCAGCGCGGCCGGCGGTTGTGCTGATCGACGCCGTTCGGCGGCTTGCACTCTGAGCCGGACGGAAACCTGCCTGTGACGTTCCGCGCGGGTCGCGCGTGATGTAGGTATGAGGATGAGCCGGGCTGACCGTGACGGGTTCGCCGAGTTCTACGCCGTGCAGTTCCGGCAGATCGCCGCGCAGCTCAGCGTGTACCTCGGCGACCTCGACGAGGCGCGCGACGTGACCCAGGAAGCTTTTGTGCGGGCCTGGCAGCGCTGGGACCGTATCGCGGGCTACGAGGAGCCGGCCGTCTGGGTCCGCAGGGTGGCCTGGAACCTCGCTACCTCGCGCCTGCGTCGCTGGCGCGTCGCCCGGCGGCACCAGGTCCTCGAGGTCGTCGCGCCGGTGCCCGGTCCCGAGCCGCACGCGGTGGCGATCCGCGCCGCGCTCGCCGGCCTGCCCGACGGTCAGCGACGCGCCGTCGTCCTGCACTACCTGGTCGGGCTGCCCGTCGCCGAGGTCGCCGACGTGTGCCGCGTCCGTGCCGGGACCGTGCGGACATGGCTGTACCGCGCCCGGCTCACTCTTGCCGTCAGCCTTCGCGACTTCCGAGAGGTGCACACCGATGCTGGACTCTGACACCGACCAGGTGCTGCGCGTCGCGCTGCGCGCCGAATACGACCTGTCCTACGAGGCCCTGCGCCCCGGCGGCGTCGAGGCGGTCCGCGCCGCCGCCGTCCGTGAACACCGGCGGCGGGCGGTCGGCGCCGCCGGTCTCGTCGCGCTGCTCCTGCTCGGCGGCGTCGCGGGTTGGTGGATCGCCGGCTCGGCGCCGCCGGCGCAGACCGCCGCGCCCCGGTCCTGCGAAGGGCCGGGTACTGACGTCAGCGTCTTCCTCAAGCAGGGGACCACCGATGAGCAGCGGGCCGAGGTGCGTACTGTGCTGGAGAGCTCGGCCGAGGTGTACTGCCTGCGGTTCGAGGACCAGATCACCGCCTGGCGAAACTTCCAGCGCCAGTTCAGCGACGCGCCGGACCTGGTCGGCGCCACGAAGCCGGAGAACCTTCCCGAGTCGTTCCGCTTCCGCGTCGCCGACCGCGCCGGGGCCGACGCGATCGAGCGGCTCGTCGCCCCGCTCGGCGGCGTGTCCGACGTGGTCTGCGGCTGCCAGCTCCGACCGAGCTGACATCGGCCGGCGAGACGCCGCAGGGTTGCGGTGGGCCCGTTCACCGGACGGTGGCCGGCATGCTGGGCCGGGCGCGGCGGAGCCTGCCGGTCACCGGCCCGCGGATCGCAGGCGCCCGGCGCGGGTCTTCGCCAGGTTGCGGACCCGCTTCGTGCGGCCGGCTTCGCCCAGCACCGCCAGAACCGCGGCTGAGTCGGCCTCCTCGACGAGTTTGCGCTGGAGCCAGTTGGACGCGGCCGCCAACGCCTCCCGATCCGCCGGCTCGCCGGACTGCAGCGCCTTGAACAGGGCCCATTCCTGCACGCGCCGCGCGATGAACCCATCGGCGCCCACCGCGCCCACCACCGGCTCCGCCCACGCGGCGAACGACGCCGCCGAGCTCAGCCCCTCGGCACGAGTGTCCACAAGAGACATCAACACCGACTCCGCCATGAGCCGGTCCGGCTCGGTGAGCAGGGCCGCGAGCAGCGCCGGGTCGTCACCGGGCCCGCTCTCCCGCACGGCGGCGCTGAGCTGGCGGAATCGGGCATGCCCGTCGGCCGGATCGTCGTTGGAGGTCACCCCGCGAGGGTACCGGCGCGAAACGCTGCGACCCAGCCTGTCGGGGCCATCGCCGGCGCGGCGGACGCGGCCACGACACCGTACCAAGGCGAGACATTTACCGTGGTCAGCGCGGCGGGTTCACGAGGGCGGCCGGAGCGTCGCGATGCCGGCCAGGATGAGATCGACGCCGGCGAGGAACTGGGCCCGGTCGTCGTGCGCGCGCAGCTGGGCGGCGACGGCGCGGGCGAACGGGTACTCGGCCGGATCCAGGTCTGCCCAGCGCGCCGCCACGGTGCCGATCACCTCGGCCCGGCTCGTGCCCGGGGGCTGCGAGCGGGCGTTGGCCGCGTTCTGCCCCGCGACCCCGAGGATGTAGTTCAGCAGCGCCGACGCCGCGTCGAACTGCGCCGCGTCCGGTACCCCGAGCGCCCGCACCTGCTGCCCGATGCGCTCGAACACCCGCAGGGTCGTCGCCTGGGACGCGAGGCGGGCCAGCTGGGTGCCGATCCACGGGTGCGCGTCGACCGCGTCGAACACGCCCAGCGCGAGCGTGCGGATCGCCTCCCGCGGCGGGTGGGCGGCGGCGTCGGCCGCGAGGGCGTCGGCGAGCACGGCGTCGGTGGCGGCGACGAGCAGGTCGCTCTTGTTCGCCACGTGCCAGTAGATCGCGCCGGGGCCGGTCCGCAGCCGCGCGCCGAGGGCCCGGAAGTTCAGGCCGTCCTCGCCGTCGGCGTCGAGCAGCGCGACGGCGGTGGCGACGATGCGCTCCCGTGACAGGGCCCCCATGCGCCCATCCTGACATGGCTGGAACGCCGTTCCAAGGCGCCACGATGAGCAAGATCACGTCATGGGGTACGCGCTGGTGGGGCACCATGATCGAAAAACGGCGCTCCAGGAAGTACACGATGAAATTCCGGCAGATCGTCGACGGCATCGCGACCACGCTCACCGCCGCCGGCTTCGAGGAAGTCCGGCCGCATCCCTCGTATGCGGCGGCGACCCACGTGGTGTTCGTGCGCGCGGAGGCGGACGAGCTGCTGTCGGTCGCGTTCGAGCCGATGCGCAACCCGCCCGGCCGCTACGACTTCACGGTCCGGCTGCGCGCCGCCACCGCGAACTGGATCCGCTTCGCGGCCCTCGAGCGCCCCGACGCCCCGGCCGAGGCGCACGCGAACCTGTGGGAGCACGCGCTCGGCGTCCTGCCCGGCTTCGAGGGCATCGGCCACGAGATCTGGGCCGTGGTGGAGGGCGACGATGTGGTACCGCTGCAGGCGGCGCTGTCCCGTGAGCTCGCCACGCGGGCGCTGCCCGGCATGCGGGCCGAACTGCGCCACCTGCACGCCATCGAGGACGCCGTCCGCCGCGGCGACGACGCGACCGCCCAGCGGCTCGTGAACGCCCCGCGCAGCCGCAACCTCTGGCACGGCGCCGGGCCGGAGGTCCGCGCCTTCATCGCCTGGCTCCGGCAGGGCCGGTAAACGCTGGCTCAGGCATTGTGGTCGTCTGCGACCTGGCTATCTGCGTTATTCATTTCGCAATCCGGCCAACAGCATTCGTGCATTCGATGACCAGGCCGTAGATGGCCCTGGGTGCTTTGGCGCGACCTGATGAAACGGACAATACGCAGGCCCGGGGCCGCTGGCCTAGGCTTTTACCTGGGAACATGAGAACTTTTGACATTCTTAACAGAAGTTCGCGTCCGCGATGGAAAACTTTTGTCGGCAGTCCTCTATCTTTCGATAATCGCGGCGGATAGGGTCGCGGCTATGCGTTGATCGAGTCAGCGCCAGCCGGTCCCACAGCATCCCGGCGGGCGCTGGGCGCAGCTCGGTACGACGCCGTCCGTAATTGTCACGCCAGGACTCTGGCGTACGCCTTCCCTCCAGGCGTACTGCACCCACACCCGAGCCGACCCCCTGGTCGGACGTGCCCGCCTAGCCGCCACCCCCGGCTCGGCGAACCCCGGCACGCCCGGCAACACGCACGGAGGAGGTTTCATGTTCAACGCACCAGGCCGGCGCCGCGCCGCGTTCGGCGGCGTGCTCGCCCTCAGCGCTGCACTGCTGACGGCCGCGCCACCCGCGCCGGCGCTCGCCGCGCCCGCCCCGGAGAGCAACGGCAGCCAATTCAAGGTGCTCGCCTTCACCAAGTCCGCCGGTGCGCCCAGCCCGGCGACCACGGCCGGTGTCGACGCGCTCAAGCAGCTGGGCAACCAGCTGCGGTTCACGGTCGTGAGCACCGACGACGCCGGCAAGTTCGACCGCGCGCACCTGCAGCAGTACCGCGTCGTGGTGTTCCTCAACACCGAGGGCGACGTGCTCAACGCGGCCCAGCGCAGCGCGTTCGAGGAGTACTACCGGGCCGGCGGCGGCTTCGTCGGCGTGCACTCGGCGATCGAGACCCAGAAGGACTGGTCGTTCCTCACCGACGTCCTCGGCACCCGCGCATCCGGCTCGTCCGCCGTCACGCAGGCCAGGATCAAGGTCGCCGACCGGGTCCACCCGGCCTCGAAGGACCTGCCGCTGTCGTGGAACCGCACCGACCAGTGGTACAACTTCACCTCCAACGTGCGCGGCTTCTCGCACGTGCTCGCGACCGTCGACGAGACCACCTACGCCGGCGGCTCGATGGGCAACGACCACCCGATCACCTGGTGCAAGGACTACCAGGGCGGGCGCTCCTTCTACACCGGCCTGGGCGCCACCGCCGCCAGCTTCGGCACGGCGGACCTGCGGGCGCACCTCGGCGGCGCGATCCAGTGGGCCGCCGGCCGGACCGACGGTGACTGCGGCGCGACCGTGCTGGCCAACTACCAGATGGACACCATCGCGGCCCCGCCGAACCTCGGCGAGCCGATCGGCTTCGACGTGATGCCCGACGGCCGGGTCCTGCAGACCGACCGCAGCGGCATCCTGCGGATGCACGACCCCGCGGCCAATACCAGCCACGTGCTGGCCCAGATCCCGGTCTACACGGCGAGCGAGGACGGCCTCTACGGCCCGGCCATCGACAACGACTTCGCCAACAACCACTGGGTGTACCTGTACTACTCGCCCCGGACCCAGGACGCGCCGTTCCCGGCGACGACCCCCACGGCGAACTCCCCGACGACCGGCGCCGACCCGAGCGTGTGGGATCCGTGGAAGGGCTACTTCCAGCTGTCGCGGTTCAAGTTCGTCGACGGGCCCAGCCCGAAGATCGACCTCGGCACCGAGCAGAAGATCCTGAAGGTGCCGGTCGACCGGGGCGCCTGCTGCCACGTCGCGGGCGACATCACCTTCGACTCGAACAACAACCTGTGGATGGTGACCGGCGACGACACCCCGGCGGGTGGCGGCAACTCCGGCGGCTTCGCCCCGTTCAACGACATGATGACGACGACCGGGCAGTACAACGCGCCCTACGTCGACGCCCGGCGCTCGGCGCTGAACACCAACGACCTGCGCGGCAAGATCCTGCGCATCAAGGTCCAGGACGACGGCTCGTACACGATCCCGTCGGGCAACCTGTTCACCGGCAATGAAGAGGGCGGCGGCAAGACCCGGCCCGAGATCTACGCGATGGGCTTCCGCAACCCGTTCCGCATCACCGTGGACAACGCCGGCGTCGCCTACGTCACCGACTACTCGCCGGACTCCTCGACGCCGCAGGTGTACCGCGGGCCGGCCGGCACCGGCCGGATGGAGATCGTGCGCAAGCCGGCCAACTACGGCTGGCCGCTGTGCTACTCGCCGAACCTGCCGTACTACCGGTGGAACTTCAACACCTCGACGCCGCTGGACGAACCCGCGCAGGCGTTCGAGTGCAACAACCCCGACCACGGGCCGGCCAACACCTCCCGCTGGAACACGGGCCTGACCTACGCGCCGCCGGTCGCGCAGCCTGACATGTGGTACTCCTTCCAGGACAACAACGCGGCCAACCCGCTCGGCACGCCCTGCGCGGCCTACTACATGCAGAACCCGCCCGGCAAGTGCCCGCAGCTCTTCCCCGAGCTCGGCACCGGGGGCGTCGGGCCGCACGGCGCGGCCAAGTACGACTACGACGCGAACAACCCCAACCCGACGAAGTTCCCGGCGTACTACGACCAGTCCATCTTCTTCGGCGAGTTCACCCGCGACTACCTGCGGGAGATCCGGCTGGACGGGTCGGGCCAGGTCTTCAAGATCAACGATCTGCTCAGCTGCGGCCAGGGACCCCAGACGCCGGCCCGTCCGTTCCTGTGCGACAACCCCATGGACATGAAGTGGGGCAAGGACGGCAGCTTCTACCTGCTGACCTACGGCGACGGCTTCTTCACGGCCAACCCCGACGCGCTGCTGGTGAAGTTCAGCTACGTGAAGGGCACCCGGCCACCGGTCGCGAAGCTCGCCGCGACCCCGACCGACGGCGTCGCCCCGCTGACCGTCGCGTTCTCCAGCGCCGGCTCGAACGACCCGGACCCGGGTGACTCCATCAAGTTCGCCTGGGACTTCGACGGCAACGGCACGGTCGACTCGATCGATCCGAACCCGACGTTCACGTACACCACGAACGGCGTCTACACCGCACGGCTCACGGTCACCGACTCCAGCGGCAAGACGGCGTCGGCGAACACGACCATCACCGTCGGCAACACCTCACCGACGGTGCGGGTCAACGTGCCGGTCGAGGGCGGGATGTTCGCCTTCGGCGACACGATCCCGTTCAACGTGACGGTCACCGACCCGCAGGACGGGGCGATCGACTGCTCCCGCGTCCAGGTGACGTTCGTGCTCGGCCACGACAGCCACGGCCACGCCGAATCCACCGCGACCGGCTGCTCCGGAACGCTGCCCACGCTCGAGGAGGACAACTCCCACGGCGGCAACGTCTTCGGCGTCATCAGCGCCTCCTACACCGACAAGGGCGGACCCGGCGGCGTGCCGGCGCTGACGACGGTCGCGCAGACGACCATCCGGCAGAAGAAGCAGGAGGTCGAGTTCGCCGTCGACCAGTCCGGCACGACCACCGCGGCGACCACCGACACCGGCGGCGGGCTGCAGCGCAACGGCATCGGCAGCGGCGACTGGATCGCGCTCAACGGCACGATCAACCTGCAGAACATCAACTCGATGACGCTGCGCACGTCGGGTGGCAGCGGCGCGGCGGGCACCGGGTCCGTCGAGGTCCGCATGGACGCGGTCGACGGGCCGGTGCTGACCACCGTCACGGTCGCGCCCACCGCGAACGCGACCACCTACGCCAGCCAGACCTTCCCGATCACCGATCCGGGCGGCGCACACCGGCTCTACCTGGTGTTCCGGCCGGTCGCGGGTGGGCCGACGAACAACTTCTTCAACCTCAACTGGGTCGAGTTCGGCGGCCAGGGCGTGAGCACGCCCTAGCACCGCACCGGGGCGGGGTCCGTCACCCCGCCGGGCCCCGCCCCGGTCTGAACCACACGCACATCAACAGAGGAGCAACCGTGTCCAAACACCTCAGCCGCCGCCGGTTCATCGCCGGCGCGGGTCTCACGGCGGCCGCCGCGTTCACCCCGCTCGGTCCGGCCTCCGTCTTCTCCCCGACGTCGGCGAGCGCGGCCAACGGCCGGCTCATCCCCGACGGCAAGGTCGGCACGATCACCTACACCCAGCGCGACGTGCCGACCCGCATCGGCATCGCCGCGAGCCGCGCGCTCGGCGTGTCCCCGACGATGGGCTACCTGGGCGGCCCGAACTTCCCGAACGACCTGAGCGACCTCGGCCCGCTGGTGCCGCTGCCGGGCGGCTGGCTGGAGCTGTTCGAGTTCCTGGCCAAGTGCGGCTACAAGCAGATCGAGTTCGCCGGCTACGGCCAGCACGCCTCCAACCCGGGCGGGGCCGCGCCCAACCCGGCGCCGAACAACGTGACCACCGCGGAGTCGCGCGCGGCCTACCTGGCCTACGCCCGCACCCTGCGCGGCTTCCTCGACGCGTTCGGCCTGCAGGCCATCGGCAACCACGGGTACGTTCCGAACACGTGGAACGGCCCGGGCAGCGCCGGCGGCAAGATGACCACCGCGGACTACGACCGGCTGCAGACCGAGCTGGAGTTCGCGTCGATCCTCGGCATGCCGTTCATGGGCACGGGCAGCGACCCGACGAGCGCGAACAACCGCAACATCGAGCCGTGGACCCTCGCGGGCGAGAAGTGGCAGGCGCTGAACGAGATCGCCGTCGGGCAGTGGGGCATTCACATGTACACCCACAACCACTCGCCGGCGTACAACTTCCTGCAGGACGGCCCGATGGTGACCGTCACGCAGGACCGCATCACCGGTGCGCCGATCGCGCCGACCCAGGTCCGCGGCGAGTCCGGCAAGCGGCTCATGCAGCACTACCTCGACATCACCGACCCCAGCCTCGTCGTCATCGAGATGGACGTCTACTGGGCGCACGTGGCGCAGCACCAGCACCGCTGGCGCTACGACTGGAACGGCAACCGCGTCGAGGACATCTTCGACCCGACCGCCCAGGTCGCCAAGCAGACCCAGCGGTACGCGCTGTTCCACGCCAAGGACGGCGACGCCACCGGCCAGCCCGACGGCGTGGGCGACGGCTACAGCTGGATCCCGTTCGGTGACGCCCGCAGCGACATCAACTACAAGGGCTTCTACCGCGGCATCGGCGCCAAGGGCTACCACAACTCCAACTACGAGCAGGACAACGCCCCCGGCGGCAACGCCGACCCGGGCCAGTCCCTGCGCTTCTCCAAGATCAGCGCCGCGGGCATGAAGGGCCTGCGCGGCTGATCCCAGCCGCGAGAACAGGGCCACTGACGCGACGGTCCGGGGGCGGCGCCCCGGACCGTCGCCGGCCTGTGCGCGGACCCGTTCGTTCAGGCGGTGCGTAGGGCGTCGGTCGGCGGCAGGCGCGCGGCTCGCAGCGCCGGATACAGGCCCGCCACGGCGCCGGTGGCGACGGACACCAGCAGCGCACCGCCGAGCGACTCGGGCGGGAGCAGGGTCGTCCAGCCGCGCGCCGTCGCCAGGCCCGCGGTGACCGCCCCGCCGAGCGCGATGCCCGCCAGCCCGCCCAGCGTCGACAGGATCACCGACTCGGTCAGGAACTGGGCCGCGACATGGGTCCGGGTGGCGCCCAGGGCCCGCCGCAGACCGATCTCGGTGCGGCGTTCGAGGACGGCGATCACCATGACGTTCGCGATGCCGATCGCCCCGACGAGCAGGGCGACGGCCCCGAGTCCCAGGATCAGGCCCGCGCCCGCCCGCTGGACCTGCAGCTGGGCGGTCAGGGCGTCCGACGGGCGGCTCACCGACACGTCCGACGGGTGCTCGGGGTCCGCCGTCGGCGCGAGCAGCCGGGCCACGGCGGCGGTGTGCTCGGTCTCGGCGCGCACGTAGATCCGGCTCGGGTGGCCGTCGTAGCCCAGCAGGTGCCCGGCCGAGGCGAAGGACACGAGCGCGGCCTGGTCGATCTCCGGCGCCAGGACGAACGGCCGCAGGATGCCCACCACCGTGTACCAGTGGCCGCCCAGCCACACGCGGTCGTTGCCGGTGACGTCGGTGATGCCCAGCGTCGTCGCCGCGTTGTAGCCGAGGACCGTCACCGGGGACTCGTCGTCGGCCAGGAAACGGCCGGCCAGCAGGGCGCCGTCCAGCGTGGCGAGCAGGGTCGCGTCGGCGGCCCGCACCGAGCGGCTGCCGGTCCGGCCGAACGGGGTGTGGTCGTTGCGGTACACGTTCGCGTCGGCGATGCGGGCCGTCGGGGCCACCGCCGCCACGTGCGGCAGCCGGCCGATCATCGCGGTCGCGGTCGCCGGCAGCACCTGCTCCGCGCCGGAGCCGTTCATGCCGTTGGCGACCGTGAGCAGGTTGGTGCCGAGCCGGTCGATCTGGGCCAGCAGGGCCGACTGGCTCGAGCGGGTGACGCCGAGGACCGCGACGATCGACGCGATGCCGATGGCGATGCCGAGGCCGGACAGCACCGCCCGCAGCCCGAGCGGGCCCGCGGGCGGCAGGTCGCGGACGCGCAGCCGGCTGCGCAGGGGCCGCTCACGCGTCGTCACGGGGCACCCGCACCTTCTGCCCCTCGGCCAGGCCGTCGCCGCTGACCTCGACCGTCGCGGTCAGATCGTCGAACAGGCCGGTGCGGACCGGGACGCGCCGGGTGCTGGCGCCGTCGACGACGATGACCTCGTACCGCCCGTCCGCGACGGCGTTCAGCGCGGCGATCGGCACCGTCAGCACGTTGTCGTGCCGCGCGCGGATGACCCAGGCCGGCACCGTGGCCCGGTCGGCGAGGCCGGTGAGGCCGGTGAGGTCTCCGTCGACGCGCACGGTCACCGTGACGGTGGGCGGGTTCTGGTCGCTCGCGGCGGCGACGGTGCGCACCGTGCCGTTGCGCGTCTTCGAGCCGGGCAGCGTGACCAGGACGGCGTCCCCGGCCTTGACCCAGCCCAGCTGCGAGGCGGCAGCGGTGAGGAGCACGACGGGCTCGTTCCTGGTGGCGTACTCGACCGGCGCCCCGGCCGCGACCGGCGCGCCGAGCCGTAGCTCGTGGCCGCTCACCCGGATCGGCCCGGGCAGGAACGCGACCGACCCGAGCGGCAGCTCGCCGGTCACCGCCCCGCGCCCGGCCCGTTGCCATCGCCGGATCGCGTTGGAGGTGGCGCTCGTGAACCGCCGGTCGACGGTCAGCCCGTCGCCGAAGCCGAGGTCGCGCAGGTTCGTCTCCAGCTGCTCGACGTCGGCGCCGTCGGTCATCCCGCCGGAGAAACCGCGCCAGGCCGGGCGGTCCCCGTAGAGCAGCGCCACGGGGCGGCCGTCGACCTCGTACACGGCGTCGCCGGCGTTGACGACGGTGCCGGTCGGCGGCAGCCACGTGAGCGTGCCCTCGCCCGACCCGGGCACGACGAAGGCGTCGGCGTACCCGAGCGTGCCGTTGACGAACTGCCGCTCGGCGACGCTCGCGCGGGTCACCCCGGCGGTCGAGGTGCTCACCGCGGCCGGCTCCGGCGGCCCGCCGGGCGGCGCGAGCTGGCGGGCCGTCACCAGGGCGGCGGCGCCCGCGACGCCGGCCAGCGCCACGCCGGTCACGACCTTCGTCGTTCGGCTCACGGTCATGGCAATACGATCGCCCGCACCGCCGCCCGGCGCTCCCCCCAAAGGTTGGCGGTGCGGCACCGCCCTTTGCGGGAGGCCCCGCGGACTACCCTGGGCCGCATGGTCAGGGTGCTGATCGTCGATGATCACGAAGTCGTACGGCAGGGACTGCGCTTCATGCTCGCCCAGGAGCCCGGGCTCGAGGTCGTGGGCGAGGCGGCCGACGGCGTGCAGGCGCTCGCCGAGATCCGCCGGTGCCGCCCCGACGTGATGCTGCTCGACCTGATGATGCCGGGCCTGGACGGCCTCGGCGTGCTGCACGCGCTGGCCGGCACCGAGCCGCGGCCCGCGGTCATCGTCCTCACCTCGCTGCGGGACGAGCAGCGGGCCATGGAGGCCGTGCGGGCCGGCGCCCTGTCCTACCTGCCGAAGACCACCACGGCCGACCGCGTCACCGAGGCGATCCGCGCCGCGGCGACCGGCGGCAGCGTCCTCGACCCCGGTGTGGCCGCCGCGCTCGTGCAGGGGCCGTCGGCCGCCCCGCCCTGGGCCTGGTCCTCACCGCCGTCACCGCAGCCGCCTCGCCGGTGTCGTGCTGGCGGGCGGGTGGGCTGGCGGGCCCACGAGCGCGACGGGCGCCTCGGCCGCCTCTCACCCCGCGAGCGCGACGTGCTCGTCGAGGTCGCCCACGGCCGCTCGAACCGGGAGATCGCCCGGTCGCTCGCGCTGGGGGAGCAGACGGTGAAGTCGCACGTGTCGAGCATCCTGACCAAGCTCGACCTGCAGGACCGCACCCAGGCCGCCATCTTCGGCCTGCAGCACGGCCTGGTCGCGCTAGGCGAGGCCCTGCGCGGCGATCGCTGAGACCCGCGGCGCGGCGGCGCGGTGCACGAACGCGGGCGGCAGGTTGCGCCACACCACCCGGCTCGTTCCCGTGCGGCCGAACCGCTGCCGGAGCTCGTTCGCGAAGCGGCGGCCGGGCGGCGTCCAGGCCGCGTGGGCGTACGCGAACGTGGTGAACGCGCCGGTGGGCGTGAGCACCGCGGTGACCGCGTCCAGGATCCGCCGCCGGACCGGCTCGGCCATGACCGTCCACGGCAGCCCGGAGACGACCACGTCCACCGGCCCCGGCACCAGGCGCGCCACGTCGGCGGCGGAGCCGTGCACGACCTCGACCGGCCCGCCGCGGTAGCGGTCGGCGAGGCGCCCGGCGAGATGGCCGTTGAGCTCGATGGCGACGATCCGGGTGCCCGGCGCCACCCGGCCGAGGATCGCGTCGGTGAACACGCCGGTCCCGGGGCCCAGCTCGACGACGGTCCGGGCCCGCTCCAGGCCGATGCCCTCGGTCATCTGGCGGGCGAGCGCGGGCGAACTGGCGGCGACCGCCCCGGTCAGCAGCGGGTGCCGGAGGAACTCGGTGAGAATGGACATGTCCGGGACGCTAGGGACCATGATCGTCGCCGGTCGTCCGGCCACCGGGCGGTCGTCGTCCTACCGCGGGAGGACCCGTGTCGCCGAGCGGGAGGACGCCCGGCCAAGCCCCGGTCGGTACGGTGGGGCGGTGTTCGCAGTGAGGTGGCGCCCGCGCGCGTGGGCCGGGATCGCCACCGCGGCGCCGGCCGTGCTCCTCGCGGTGCCCGTGATCGTGGACCCGCCGACCGACCGGCCGTTGTGGGCGGCCGTCGTCCTGGCCGGGCTGCTCCTGCCGCTGCTGTGGCGCCGCCGCCGGCCCGGGGCGATGACCTCGATCGCCCTCACCGCCGCCTGGCTCGGGCTGCTCACCCACGCCTGGGCGGAGCATCTCCCGGCCGCGCACCTGTCGCTGCACATCATGCTCTACACGCTGGTCGTGCGCGGCCGTCGCCGGGCGGCCCTGCTCGCCGGGGCCGCCGTCGCCGCCTTCTTCGCCGCCTGGTCCCTCACCGCCGGGGCCGGCCCGGACGCGGCCTGGGGCGTGCTCACCTACGGCCTGTCGATCGCCACGGTCTGGCTGCTCGCGGAGTGGGTGCACGCCCGGCGCGCCTACATCGCGTCGATCGAGCGGCGGGCGGAGCTGGCCGACTCCGAGCGCCGGGCGCTGGCGCGGGCCGCGGCCGCCGAGGAGCGGACGCGGATCGCGCGGGAGCTGCACGACGTGCTCGCGCACAGCGTGAGCGTCATGGTCGTCAACGCCGAGGGCGCGCAGCTGATGCGGCACACCGACCCGGCCGTGGTGGACCGGACGCTGCAGTTCGTGAGCACCACCGGGCGGGAGGCGCTGGGCGAGCTGCGCCGCCTGCTGGCGGTGCTGGAGGCCGGCGGGGCGGTGGTCGCGCCGCAGCCGGCCCTGGCCGACCTGCACCGGCTCACCGAGGGGCTGCCCGGAGCCACCCTGCGCGTCACCGGCAGCGGTGCCGGCGTGCCGGCCGGGGCCGCGGTGCAGACGTACCGGATCGTCCAGGAGGCGCTGACCAACGTGGTCAAGCACGCCGGCGCCGGGGCCTCCACCGAGGTCACTGCCGAGGTCACAGTCGACCTGGGCGCGCCCGGGCCGCAGCGGGCGATCCGCATCGAGGTGCGCGACGACGGGACCGGGGCGCCCGGAACCGTGCCCGGGCTGCCGTCGTCCGGGCGCGGGATCGCGGGGATGCGCGAGCGCGTGGCGATGTTCGGCGGGACGCTGGACGCGGCCCCGCGAGCGGAGGGCGGGTTCCGGGTCGTCGCCGTGCTGCCCCTCGGGCCGGCCGTCACAGCGATTCCACAGGCGGCGGGCGACAGTATGGGCTGATGGGGGACCGGTCGCCGTCGCGGGTGCTGATCTGCGACGACCAGGAGATGATGCGGGTGGGGCTCCGCATGGTGGTGGAGAGCCAGCCGGACCTGACCGTCGTCGGCGAGGCCGGCGACGGGGTGGAGGCGGTCGCCGCCGCCGTCGAGCACCGGCCGGATGTGGTGCTGCTGGACGTACGGATGCCGGGTCTGGACGGTGTGGCGGCGGCCGGCCGGATCCGCGCCGCGCTGCCCGCCACCCGCATCCTGATGGTCACGACCTTCGACCTCGACGAGTACGCCTTCGCGGCGCTGCGGGCCGGCGCCGACGGCTTCCTCGTGAAGGACGCGCCCGCCGCGGAGATGCTCGTGGCGATCCGGGGCGTGCTGCGCGGCGACCCGATGGTCTCGCCGTCGGTCACCCGGCGGCTGCTGGAGCGCTACGTGACCGCGGGCGCCGGCCCGCTGCCCGACCCGCGCCTGGAGCGCCTGACCGACCGGGAGCGGGAGGTGCTGGGCCTGGTCGCCCAAGGGCTGAGCAACGCCGAGATCGCCGAGCGGCTCCACCTCGGGGAGACCACGGTGAAGACCCATGTGAGCCGGATCCTCGGCAAGCTCCAGGTGCGCGACCGCATCGGCGCGGTCGTCCTCGCGTACGAGAGCGGAGTGAGCCGGCCCGGCTCCTGTCGTCCTTGACAGCCTCAATATAGTAGTTGCGGATTGCAATCACTATGGGAAGATGGGCTGATGGGCCGCTTCGTGTACTGGATGAACGTGTCCCTCGACCTGCGGATCGAGCAGGTGCCGGGGGACAACGGCGCGGGCGAGTGGCTTCGCATCACCGAGGCGCTGCACCGCGACTTCAACGCGCGGGCGCGGGGGCTCGCGGCGATGGTCCAGGGCCGGGTCATCTACGAGACGATGGAGGAGTACTGGCCGCGGGCGCGCGAGGACGTGTCGCTGCCGGACTTCATGCGCGAGTACGGCGAGATCTGGACCGACGCGCCCAAGGTGCTCGTCTCCCGCACCCGCCACAGCGCCGAGCACAACACCCGGATCTTCGGCGGCGACGACGCGATCGACCAGCTCGCCGCCCTGCGCGCCGAGACCGACGGCGACATCGGCGTGGGCGGCGCGACGCTCGCCACCCAGCTGCTGCGCGCCGGGCTGCTCGACGAGCTGGTGCTCTACACCCATCCCGCGATCCTCGGCTTCGGCCGCCCGCTCTTCGACGACTACGACATGCCGATCGACCTCGCCCTGCTCGAGCAGCGCTCGTTCGAGCAGGGCGTGACGATGCACCGCTACGCGATCCGCAACGAGCCCTAGCCCTAGCCCTAGCCCTTGCCGCTGTTTCATACAGTCGGCTCATGAGCGAAGGGCTCCGGTGACCACGACCATGGTGCTGAACCTCGCGACGCTGGCGATCTCCCTCACGGCGCTCGTCATCTCCATGCTCCTGACCCTCCGGCAGCTGCGCGTGGCCAGCGGCGGCAACCATCTGCCGGTGGTCCTGAACGCCTTCCGGGAGACGCGGGGCGCGGCCTGGTTCGAAGCGCAGGAATACGTGCTGACGGACCTGGCCGGGGACTACGAGCGCGACGGCGGTTTCCGGGGACTGCCGGAACCGGCTCGCACTCACGCCAACACCATCGGCCTGTTCTACGACGACCTGGGCAAGCTCGTCGCCCACGGCATGATCGACCAGAACCTGGTCATCGGCGCCTACGGGACGAACATCGTGCGCCTGTGGGACGCCCTGGCCCCGTACGTCTACGCCGAACGCCGAAACCACGGACTGCACTTCTGGATCTACTTCGAGGACCTCGCGGCCCGGACGGCCGCCCGGCATCCCGAGACCGTCTACGCCGCTCTGGGCCTGCGTTCGCGCCCGCCGGGCCCGGAGCCGGACGCGCTCGAGCCGGTCGGCTGACCCGCCTACGCTGAACGCGGCGGGGTGGTCGGCGGTGGCACGCGCGCACGTGGAGTACCGGGCGCAGCAGGGGCTCGACCTGGCTCTGCGCATGTCCGCCGCGGGCGAGCACGCCTGGGCGATCGACGCCGCCAAGGACGCCGTCGAACTGCTCACCCCGGACGCCGACCGGCATCCCGCCGCGCTGGCCCGGGCGCTCGCCGTCCGTGCCGCCTGCCTGCATGTCCGCGGCCGCACCGAGGACGCCGCCCGCGACGCCGCCGCCTGCGACCGCCGCTTCGCAGAAGCCCTTTCCCGCGGCAGCGCCGGTGCCGACCAGTTCGACGATCTCGCCGACGCCGCGGTCAACCTGGCGGTCGCGGGCCGGGACGAGCGGGCGGCGGCGCTGATCGACCAGTGCCTCGAGCGCCGCCGCGCCGCCGTCCGCCGCACGCTGTCCAGGGCCGTCGCGGCGGTGGGGACCGTCGCCCGCCTCCACCCCGCGGACTACCTCCCCGATGCCGTCAACATCGGCCGCGTCGCCGCGAAGGCCCGCGCCGCCCGCGCCGAGGCCGAGATCCGCCGCCTGGCCGGTACCGATGACCCGCGCCGACTCACCCGGGCCTGGGGCGCGCTCGCCAACGCCCGCTGGCAGTCCGGCGGCCGCCGCAGCGATGCCCTGCAGGCTCAGCGCACCGCCCTGGCCGCCGCGCGCCGCTGGGCCGAGGCCGACCCTTCGTCCGGCACCGCCGACCTCGCCGTCACCATCGGCCTGCAGACCGACGCCGAGGCCGCCCGCGCCGAGGCGGCGACACTTGACCAGCGCGAACGTGGTTGACCGAACGGTCTGTTTCCGGACATCTCGCCCCATCCGGTGGTGTCCGGCACGTCCGGCCGCTCGTCCTGACGTCGTGTCGCCGCGTCAGACGCCGTCGCCGCCGAGGACGTAGTGGCGCAGCGTGGCCGGCCTGCCTTCGGGGGTGGTCCAGTCGGCGTCGGTGGTGTGGGAATGTCGCCAGCCGGTGGCTTCGTAGAAGGCGACGGCGCCCGAGCGGCGCTCGTCCGCGACGTTCAGCGTCAGCTCGTAGCCGTGCTCGGCGGCCCACGACCGGGCGTGGCCGACCAGCGCGCGGGCGAGCGATCGGCGGCGGGCCGCGGGGGTGACGAAGAGCCGCGACAGTTCGGCGTGGCCGGTCGGGTCGCTGGGCGGGCGCTGGACCGCGACGTGGCCGGCAACGGCGCCGCCCGGCTCCTCGATGATCCATGCCTGCAGGAGCCGTGGTGGGTCGAGCCACGCGCGTGGATCCGCCGGCCAGTGCAGCGGATAGGAGTCGGCCTCGTGCACCGCGCGCAGAGTGACGACGCATCGGTCGAGGTCGGTCGGGTGTCGAGTCAGGATCCTCGGGCGGGACATCGGCTCATGTTCGGCCACGCCGTGACGCCCGGCGTGGGCGCGCTTGTGGCCGCTTCATATGCTGCGCTCCAGGGAGGTGTCATGCCGGATGCTGAACTGATCGGCCGGCTGATCGAGGAGGCGGCACAATCGCCTGACTGGCTTCCAGGGCACCTCCCGGTGTTCAACCTCTGGGGACCATCATGTACCTGACTCCGGCCGGCGATGTCGTCAGGAACGACGAAGAGGGCGGCCCGTTGCGGCCGGCCGATCGGGCCGAACGGGACTTCGCGCTGGCCCGAGCCGCCGAGCGGTATCCGGAACTCGCTCACCTGATGCCTGCGAGGCCGCGGACCGCGACCACCTGCGACCAATGCGACGGGCGGGGCCGGGTGACGCTCGCCCAAGGGAAGATCTTGCCGTGGCAGGCCGAGCAGTTCATGTACTGCCGGGCGTGCGACAGCCTCGGATGGACCGGAAGCACACCCTAGCCCTGCGCCCCGGACGGTATGAGTGCAAGGTTGTGCCGTGGTGCGTCAGCGCCGGCGAGGCCTGGTGCGCCGGCGCCACACCGCCGGGGAGGCCGGAATCTCCGCGGCCGCGGCTGTGCCGTGCGCTCATTGCTCTCCCGGCGGAGCTCAGCCCTCATCGCGGACGGGCATGGGCAGTTCGATGGGGCACCGTCGCGGTGACGTTAGCGGATCAGATGGCGGTTCGGTCGTCGCTGCGCGGGTCGTCGACGCGGCGGCTCCGGTAGATGTCGCCCTGGTTCGCCTCGGCTCGCCAGGGGCGAGCCAGGTGCAGCGCGACGTGGAACTGTGGATCGTCGCGATCCAGCGTGGCGACGGCGAGTTCCGCTGGGGCGTGCACCGATGCCGACTCGCTGCCGTCCGGGCCGATGATCGCCGAGGGCATCAGCGTCGCGCTCTGGGCCGGGACTGACAGGCTCAGCCAGGAGTTGTGGATCGCGGCGTGTGATCGAGCCTTGAGGAAGAAGATCGAGTCGACGGGCCAGGCCGAGAGCAGGAGGCAGTCCACGCCCAGGTTGCCGTACTCGATGAAGAGGCTGGGGAAGTTGACCTCGATGCAGATGGCGCAGCCGAACCGGTAGCCGTCGACGTCGAACACGACGGGGGCGAAGCCGGGGCTGTAGAAGCGGGTGATCTCCGTGTTCGAACAGCGGCGCTTGTCGTAGCGGGTCGCGACCTCGCCCCGGTCGGAGATCACGTAGAGGCTGTTGTGCGGGCGGTGCGGTGCGGTCAGCGGGTGCGCCGAGCCGAGCACGACCCACATGCGCAGCTCGGCCGCCAGCCGGGCCGTCGCCCGGAGTTCCTCACGGACGCCGGGCCAGTCGACGTCGTTCCAGTCCGCGATGAGTTCCTTGGCGTACCCGGACAGGAATCCTTCGGGGAAGTGGATCAGTCTGGTGCCGTCGGCGGCCGCCTGCCGCATCAACCCGCGCGCCCTCGATCCGTTCTCACGGGCATCCGCGGTTGCGACCGGCTGGGTGGTGGCGATCCGGATCGGCATGTCGTTCGGACTCCATGAAAGCTCAAGCGGGTTCGCGGATGTCCATCTCGGCCACCAGTCCGTCGTGGAGGCGGTAGACATGGGTGACAAGGTGATCGGAGAGCAGCGTTCCGGTCTTGTCGCGGACGACCTGATGGACCGTGACGGCGATGCGTCCGTCGGCCTCGGCGGTGAACGCGGTGGGCACGACCGTCGGATCCAGCCGCTCCCATTGCCGGCGCCAGTAGCGGGCCACCTCGTCGCGGCCGTGCACGACGCCTCCCTCCCAGCCGTTGGGCCACGAGACGTCCGGCGTCATGGCGGCCAGCAGCGTCGGGATCTCCCGTGCGTTGAACGCCGAGTAGAGCCCCGTGAGCAACGCCTGCGAGGTGCTGAGGTCCGGCGACGTCATACCGCAAGTGTGGTGCCTGACCGGACGTCCGGTCAGCCCGGTTCGCGGTGGGCGGAACCCTTGACAAAAAAATTTGTCGGTGACAGATTGGGGGCATGCAGGACGTTGCCGTGATCGAGGACGCCGCCGCCGCGGAGGTTTCGCTCGATCCGATCCGGGCTCGGATGCTCGCGGAGCTCGCCGAGCCGCACACCGCGACCACGCTCGCGGCCCGGCTGGGCCTCGCGCGGCAGAAGGTCAACTACCACGTGCGGACGCTGGAGCAGCACGGCCTCGTGGAGCTGGTCGAGGAGCGGCGCAAGGGCAACATGACCGAGCGGGTCGTGCAGGCGTCGGCCGCGGCCTACGTCATCTCGCCGGCCGCGCTCGCGGCGGTGGCGCCCGATCCGGCGCGCTCGCCCGATCGGCTGTCGGCCCGGTGGCTGCTCGCACTCGCGGCCCGGCTGGTCCGGGAGGTCGGCGCGCTCATCACCGGCGCGGCGCGGGCCGGCAAGCCACTGGCCACGTTCGGGCTCGATGCCGAGGTGCGCTTCGCCAAGCCGGCCGATCGGGCCGCGTTCATCAACGAGCTCACCGACGCCCTCATCAAGCTCACCAGCAAGTACCACACCGAAGCCGGCCGGCCGCATCGCGTCGTTGTCGCGGTGCACCCGAGCATCACCGAAGACGCCGACCCACCAGTAGAGGAGCAGCAGCGATGACCCATCCGTTCGAGGTCCGCGAGGAGTTCACCGTCGACGCCACACCCGAGCAGGTGTGGGCGGCGATCACGTCGGGGCCCGGGGTGGACTCCTGGTTCATGGGCCGCTCCGAGATCGACGGCGACGCGCGCACCGCCACGTTCGAGATGTTCGGGAACACCGCGAAGTCGGTGATCACCGAGTGGGAGCCGGGCAAGCGGTACGCCACGCGCGAGGAGCCCGCGCCGGACGGCACGTTCATGGCCTTCGAGTGGCTCATCGAGGCGCGCGACGGGGGCGGCTCGGTGATCCGGGCCGTGCACAGCGGGCTGCTCGGCGAGGACTGGGAGGCGGAGTACAACGGGCTGTCGATCGGCGACCACGCGTACATGACGAAGCTCGCCGTCTACCTCGAGCACTTCGCGCCGCGCACGGCGACCAGCTCGATGTTCCTGCCGGGGCCGGTGCGCGAGGACGTCTGGGCGCAGTTGACGGCCGCGGTCGGAGCCGGCCCCGACGCGGCCGACGGCCAGGCGGCGCGGCTGTCCGTGCCCGGGATCGAGCCGGTCGACGGCACCGTCGAGCATGTCGTCGCGCAGAAGTTCGTGGGCATGCGCACCGCCGACGCGACCTACATGCTGATCCACGGGTACAACGACACGGTCGTCGCGACCGCGCACTTCTACGACGAGCGGGACCGCTCGGCCGAGATCGAGGCGTGGCAGGCCTGGCTGGAGACGGTCGGGTAGCCGATACCCGACGCTTCAACCGACCGCTTCAACCGACTAGGCGGCCGTCGCGCATGACCACGCGGCGTGTGCAGGCCTCCGCGACGGCCGCCTCGTGGGTGATGATCACCATCGTGGTGCCCGCGGCGTTGAGCTCGGCCAGCAGGGCCATGATCTCGCCGCTGGTGCGCGAGTCCAGGTTGCCCGTCGGCTCGTCGGCGAAGACGATCGCCGGGCGGCCGGCCACGGCCCGGGCGATCGCCACCCGCTGACGCTCGCCACCGGACAGCTTCGTGACCCGGTGGCGGGCGCGCCCGGCGAGTCCGACCCGCCGCAGCGCCGCCTCGGCCGCCGCCCGCCGCTCGCTCGCCGGCAGCCCCCGGTAGAGCAGGCCGGTCGCCACGTTGTCCACGGCATCGAGGGACTCGAGCAGGAAGAACTGCTGGAACACGACGCCGACGCGGTGGGCCCGCACCCCGGCGAGCCGCCGGTCGGAAAGCCCCTCCACCGCCTGCCCGTCGATGACCACCGAGCCGCTGGTGGGCCGGTCGAGGGTCGCCATGAGGTGCAGCAGGGTCGACTTGCCGGAGCCGGACGGCCCCGAGACGGCGAGCATGTCGCCGGCCTCGACCCGCAGGTCCACGCCGCGCACGGAGTCGACGGGCGGCTCCCCGGGATACCGCTTGTGTACCGCGCGAAGCTCCAGAACGGCCATGCGCCAACGGTGCCGGAGCGGGCCGCGACCGCGCATCCCCCAAAGGTCACCGTCACCCGCCCCCAATTCGGGGGCCTGGCGCGACCGCCGCCGTGGGTACGCTGGGCCGTGTTGTCCCGACTCGGCCTGCGCTCCCGGATGGCCGTCTCCTACGTCCTCGTGTCGGCCGCGGCGGTCATCCTCGTCGAGGCCGTCCTGCTGGCCGCGGTGCTTCCTCGTGTCCGGGCGGCCGACCGCCTCGCCCAGGACGCCCAGCAGCGGGCGGTCGACGCCGAGCAGGGCCTGAGCCGGCTCACGGTCCAGTCGCTGGCACGGAACCTGGCCGCCGCGATGGCCAAGTCGGTGACCGTGCGCGCGGGCGACGGCGAGCCCCGCTCCGACCGCGCGGCCCTCGCCGGCACGGCCGCCGGGAGCTTCGTCGCCTACACGCGCGGCGGCGCCTCGAACGACCCGCGCACCGGTCTGCTCGTCCAGGTGCTCGCCGGCGCCGACGGCCGGATCCTCGCGACCAACCCCGCCGACGCCTACCCGCCGGGCGCCGAGCTCCCGTCCGCCGCCCGCACCGCGGCCCCCGCCGACGGCCGCACGGACGCGAAGGGGCGCATCTTCAATTGGGCCACCGCCCCGATCGACCTCGCGGACGGCCCGACGACGCGGACCATCGGCATCGCGTACGTCGAGCTGGACCTCAAACCCGGGTCCCCCGAGGGACAGGGGCCGGCGTCCACCGGCGGGTCGTCCGGCAGTCAGGACATCAACTCGCTGGTCTTCTTCGGGGCCGCGGCCCTGGTGCTGCTCATCCCGGTCGGTGCCGTCTTCGGCCTGCTGAGCACCGGCCGGCTCATCCGGCGCATCCGGCGGCTGTCCGACGGCACCGCGGCGATGGCCGGCGGCGACCTGCGCGTGCGCATCCCGGTCGCGGGCGGCGACGAGGTCGCCCGGCTGGAGGAGGCGTTCAACACGATGGCCGCACGCCTCGAGTCGGCCGTGGCCGAGCAGCGCGCCGCGGCCGGGGCGGAGGCGCGGCGGGCCGAGCGCGACCGGATCGCGCGGGAGCTGCACGACTCCATCTCGCAGGAGCTGTTCTCCGTGAGCCTGGTCGCGGGCGGGATGCGCAAGGCGCTGAGCCCCGGATCGGCCCTGCGCGAGCAGGCCGAGGCGATGGAGCGCTCGCTCGCCCGCACCATGCGCGAGATGCGGGCGCTGCTGCTGGAGCTGCGGCCCGTGCGGCTGGAGGATGCCGGGCTGCTCGCCGCGCTGGAGGAGCTCTGCCGGGCGTACGAAATCCGGATCGGCATCGCGGTGACGGCGGATCTGGAGTCCGTGGCGCTCGACGCGCCGGCCGAGCACGCGGTGCTGCGGGTCGTGCAGGAGGCGGTCGGCAACGCGGTGCGCCACGGCGAGCCGGCGTCGATCGAGGTGCGGCTGCGCAACACCGGCGAGCGGGTCGAGGTGACGGTCCGCGACGACGGCCGCGGCTTCGACCCGGGCGACGCGGGCGGCCGGCGCGGGATGGGCCTGGACCTCATGCGGGAGCGGCTCCGCGAGGTGGGCGGCTCGGTGGGGGTCGACAGCGCGCCCGGGCGCGGCACGACGGTCCGGGCGACGCTTCCCGCTCAGTCGTCGAAGTTCGCGCCCGGCCACTCGTAGGCCCGGCAGGCCTCGCGCGCGGCGGCCCAGCCGGGCTGGGCGCTGATCGGCTGCAGCGCCGGCGGCAGCTGGAAGTTGCCGTCGCTGTCCGGGTCGGGGACGGCCGGGATGCCGTTGCGGCGGACGCACTCGGCCCACTTGCGGCGCTGGGCGATCTCGTCCGCCGTCAGCTGCCGTTGCGGCGGGCGGCCCTTGGCCCCGCGGAACAGCTCCAGGCACGCCGGCGGCGGTGTGAGGCCCGCGGCCGGCGGCGGGATCACCCAGCGGCCGTCGTCCTCGACGGGATCGGGGAAGTCGGGGTAGCCGTGGTCGCGCATGCATCGCACGGCCTGGACGAGCTTGTTGTAGTCGGTGCCCGTGGACGGGCCGGCGGCGGGTTCGCCGGTGCCGCACCCGGCCACGGCGAGCAGCACGGCCGTCAGGGCGAGCAGGTATCGCTGCATGCCGCCGATGCTCGCGCCGTCGAGGGCCGGCGGGATACCCCCGAAGGTTGGCGTCCGTCACCCCGAGTTCGAGGGAACGCCGAGCCAGGCGGAGCGCACGGCGTCGTCGAGGGTGTGCCGGGCCCGCCAGCCGAGCTCGGCCTCGATGCGGCGCACGTCGGCGACGACCGCGGCCGGGTCGCCGGGGCGGGGCGGGCCGGCGAGCCACGGTACCGATGCGGCGGTCATGCGTTCGGCCGCGTGGATCACGTCGAGGACCGAGTGCCCGGTGCCGGTGCCGGCGTTGTAGACGCGGGCGCGGCGGCCCGTCGTGACCGCGGCCCCGGCGGCCAGGTGCGCGGCGGCGATATCGGCGACGTGCACGTAGTCGCGGATCGCGGTGCCGTCCGGTGTCGGCAGGCCGGTGCCGGTCACGGTGAGCGGTTCGCCGGTGCGGGCGGCGTGCAGGAGGCGGGGGAGCAGGTTCGTGGTGCCGTGGTCGGCGAGGTGCGGGGCGCCCGCGCCGACGGCGTTGAAGTAGCGCAGGGCGATCCAGGAGACGCCGGGGGAGTTGGCGACGGCGCGTTCGGCGTCGAGCTTGCTGTGGCCGTACGGGTTGAGGGGCCGGGCCGGGGCGTCCTCGGCGACGCTGTCCGAGCCGGGCAGTCCGTAGACGGCGGCCGAGGACGAGAAGACCAGCCGGGTCACGCCCGCCTCGGCCATGGCGCCGAGGACCGTCTCGACGACCGTGACGTTCTGCCGGTGGTACCACTGCGGCTTTTCCCACGACTCCGGGACCGACTTGCTGCCGGCCAGGTGCATGACGCCGGTGACGCGGTGCCGGTGCAGCACGTCGCGGACCGTGGCCGGGTCGCCGGCGTCGCCGCGCAGGAACGGCACGCCGGCGGGGACGCGGCGGGCGTCTCCGGTGGACAGGTCGTCGAGGATCACGACCGTTTCGCCGGCCGTCAGCAGCGCGGCGGTGACGTGCGCGCCGATGTATCCGGCACCGCCGGTCACGAGCCAGGTCATCGCGAAGCCGCCGTGTGCTCGGCGAGCGGGCCGACGCTCAGCCCGCGCTCGCGGGCCCAGCCGAGCAGTTCGGGGAGGGCGGCGGCGGTGCGCTGCCAGGAGCCGGGAGCGGAGGTGACGTCGGTGTCGTGCAGCAGTACCGTGCCGCCGCCGGACAGCCGCCGGGTGACCGTGCGCACGATCGAGTCCGGGGTGGCGCCGGCCTCCCAGTCGCGGCCCCACGCGGTCCACAGCACCGGGGTGAGCGCGAGACAGCGGCAGGCGCGCAGGGCGGCGAGGGTGAACACACCGTACGGCGGGCGGTACCAGCGCGGCGACCGGCCGGTGACGTTCGCGATGAGCATCCGGGCGCGGGTGATGTCGAGGTCGGTCGCGGCCGGGCCACGGCGCAGCAGCAGCCGGTGGTGCCAGCCGTGGACGGCGACCTCGTGGCCGGCGTCGACGAGCTCGCGGCCCAGTTGCGGGTCCTCGGCGAGCATCGAGCCGAGCAGGAAGAACGTCGCCCGCACGTCGTGCTCGCGCAGGATGCGCAGGATGTGCGGGGTCGAGCGGCGGTCGGGGCCGTCGTCGAAGGTGAGCGCGACGTGGCCGGGCCGGCCGATGCCCGCGAGGTGCGGCATGTAGGCGCGCCGCAGCGGCATGATCGCGGTCAGCGGCGGGGCGAGCGTCGCCGCGAACTCCACTGTGGACGGTCTCATGCGGCCAGCTCCGCGATGACGTCCTCGGCCTGGGCCGGGGCCGGGGAGAAGCGCTCCGGGCCGTTCAGGGCGCGGCGCAGCCCGGCGGCGAGGTCGGCGCGGTCGCGGATCCACGGCACCCAGCCGATGCGGTCGAGGACCTCGGCGTTGGTGCGGCCGTGGCCGGGGATGCAGCGGTAGGTGAGCACCGGCAGTCCGGCGGTGAGCGCCTCGAGGGAGGAGAGGCCGCCCGCGTTCTGGACCACGACGTGGCAGGTGCGCATGAGCGCGGGCATGTCGTCGACCCAGCCGAGCGCGATCGCGTCGCCGCGGCGCTGGATGCGCCCGCGGAGCCGCTCGTTGCGGCCGCACACGACGACCGGGGTCGCCACGCCGGTGGCCGCGATGTCGGCGGCCGCGCGTTCGATCGCGCCGACGCCCCAGGCCCCGGCGACGATGAGGGCTCGCGGCCGGCCGCCGGCCCGGGGCGCGGGGGCGAAGCCGGGGCCGACGGCCGGGGCGGTGACGCGGACGTCCGCGGCGCCGAGCTCCTTCGCGTGGCGGGCCACGTCGTCGTGGAGTCCGATGTGGACGTCGACGCCGGGGTGGATCCACAGTGGATGGACCGAGAGGTCGGTGAGGTACGTGCAGACGGGCGCGGCGATGCGGTGCTGCGCGCGCAGGCGGCCGAGGGCCTGGCTCGCGAGCGGATAGGTGGACACGACAGCGGAGGCGTCGCCGACCGCCTCCAGCAGCGCCCGGTCGGCCAGGGCCGTCATGCGGGCCGCGGTCGCCGAGCCGGCGCCGGCCGCGGCGAGCAGCCAGCCCCAGGTGCGCGGGGCGGTGGTGAGCTGCCGGTGGTACCCCTCGCGCAGCAGCCGGCCGAGGTGCCCCGGCACCAGGTCGACGAAGTCGTGGCGCCGGACGTCGAAGCCTCGTGAGGTCAGGCGCCGGGTCAGCTCCGAGGCCACGCCGTCGTGGCCGGACCCGAAGCTTGCGGACACCACCGCGATGGGCTGATTCATGCGGCGAATGGTAGGGAAAGGGCTGCTGAAAGAAGCCTGAATACGCATTCGGCGTGTCCGGTTCATCCCTTTTGTGTGCTGTCCGACAAGATGTAGGTATGCGAATGACCACATTGCCGATCGCTGCCGCGCTGCCCCTGCTCGCCGCCCCGGTGGCCCTCGCGTCCCCCGCGCCGCGGCCGGACCACATCGTGGTGGTGGTGATGGAGAACAAGCGGTACGACTCCGTCATCGGCCACCCGCGGACGCCCTACATCTCCTCGCTGGCCCGGCGGGGCGCCAACTTCACCGACGCCTACGGCGAGACGCACCCGAGCCAGCCGAACTACCTCGCGCTGTTCTCCGGCTCCACCCAGGGCGTGACCGACAACACGTGCATCCGGCGCACCTTCGACGCCCCGAACCTCGGCCGCCAGCTGCTCGACGCCGGCCTGACCTTCACCGGCTACGCCGAGGCGCTGCCGTTCGCCGGGTACACGGGCTGCTCCAGCGGCACCTACGTGCGCCGGCACAACCCCTGGGTCGACTTCGCCGATGTGCCGTCCGGGCTGAACCGGCCGCTGACCGACCTGCCGTCGAGCTGGGACCGGCTGCCGACGGTCGCCTTCGTCGTGCCGGACCTGTGCCACGACATGCACGACTGCCCGAAGGGCGACGCCGACGCCTGGCTGCGGCATACGCTCGGCTCCTACGCGGACTGGGCCGAGACGCACAACAGCCTGCTGATCCTCACGTTCGATGAGGACAACGGCACGGACGGCAACCACATCCCGACCGTGGTGCTCGGCGCCGGCGTGCGGCCCGGCGACCGGGCCGGGCGCGTCGACCACTACGCCATCCTGCGGACCATCGAGGACGCCTACGGCCTCCCGCCGCTCGGTGCGGCCGCGCAGGCGGCGCCACTCAAGGTTCTTTCAGGAATGGATGGGTAATGTTCCATCGAACATGACCTACAACGTGTCGGAGGATGGTTTCCGCCGTGTATTTCGCCGGACCGATCGTCGTCGCGGCCCTGATGACGTTCCTGAGTAGGACCGGGCGCCGTGACCGGCTGCCGGCCGTCGGATTCGGTCTGCTCAGTGCCATCCCGGCGTCGGCGGCGGCCTGGGTGGCGGCCCGCGGACGACCGGAGCTGTTCGAGGCGATCGCGTCGCTCGCGGCCGTCGCGGCTATCGCCGTGCTGATCCTGTGGATGCGCCGGACCGTGCGGACGTTGCGAGGCGAGCCCACCGGCCGGCTCGAGGACGCGCTGGGCGTCAGCGGCTGGGCGGTGGCCGCGATCGCCTTCCTCGCCGCGCTGAGCACGGGGGCGAGCGTCACGTCGGTCATCGGTGCGGCCGCTGCGGTCGGACTCGGCTGGGTCGCATCGACCGCCACCGCCGGGACCGATCCCCGTCGCCTGCTGACCTGCACCGGCACGATGCTCATCCCGATGGCGGCGGGCCTGCTGACACACGGCGTGCACGGGCTGCAGCACGCGGGCGCCCTGCCCGGCGCCGACCGTGTCGCGTTCGACCTCGGCGCCGACCCGGCCTCGTGGTACGCGACCCTGCTGACCGGCACCGTCGGCCTGACCACGCGTTCGACCGTGCTCGAGGCCGGCGCGTGGCTCGCGTTCGCGATGGTCATGACGGCGGTGTTCTGCCGGCCCGCGCACGCCGCACCGCGGCCGCGCGCGCACGGCGTCGTCGTGCTCGCCGCGTTCGCGGTGCTCGTCTCGGCCTGCGGTGCGGCGGCCCCGGCGGCCGACGCCGGGGCCGTCGCCGTCACGGCCACCGACACGGAATGCCGGCTCAGCACCGACCACGCCACCGCCGGGCCGCGGGTCTTCGACGTGCGCAACCAGGGCGCCAAGGTCACCGAGTTCTACGTGTACGCGGCCGGCGACCGCGTCGTCGGCGAGGTCGAGAACATCGCGCCGGGCGTCAGCCGCAGCCTGCACGTCGACCTGCCAGCCGGCACCTACACCACCTCGTGCCGGCCCGGCATGACGGGCACCGGCATTCGCGGCGCGTTCACCGTCACAGGATCCGGCGGCGGTACCTCCAGTGCCCCCTCGGCCGACCCCGCGCTCGCGGCGGCCGCGGCAACCTACCAGGACTACGTGCGGCAGCAGGCGGCCGCATTCGTCGACCAGACCACCGCGTTCGTGGCCGCCGTGAAGTCCGGCGACCGGGCCAAGGCCCAGGCACTCTACGCGCCCGCCCGCGCGCCCTACGAGCGGATCGAGACCGTCGCGGAGAGCTTCGGCGACCTCGACCCGAAGATCGACGCCCGTGACGGCGATCTCGACCCCGGCGTCGCCTGGACCGGGTACCACCGCATCGAGCAGCAACTGTGGAGCGGCGCGGACCTGGCCGCCGTCGCCGGCGTCGCGGACCAGTTGCTCGCCGACGTCACCGAGCTGCGCACGCGCCTCAACGGCGTCACGCTCACCGCCCTGGAGATCGCCAACGGGGCCAAGAGCCTCCTCGACGAGGTGGCCACGAAGAAGGTCACCGGCGAGGAGGACCGCTACTCGCACACCGACCTGTGGGACTTCGCCGCCAACGTCGAGGGCTGCCGGGCCGTGATCGCCGCGCTCACTCCCGCCTACGACGCCCACCTGGACGACAAGTTCGCCGCGGTGGACGCCGAGCTCGCGCTGTATCGGCAGGGCGGGGGCTTCGTGCGGTACGACACCCTGCAACCGGCTCAGGTCCAGCGCCTCGCGGCCGTCGTCAACGCACTCGCCGAACCCGTCAGTGCCGTTCCCGCTGCCGTCGCCCACCGATAACAGATTGGTCCCCTCGTGCATTTTCTGGATCCGCAGTACCTCATCTCGACGTTCGGCCTGATCGGCATCCTCGCGATCGTCTTCGCCGAGTCGGGCCTGCTGATCGGGTTCTTCCTGCCCGGCGACTCCCTGCTGTTCACCACCGGCCTGCTGGTCGCCTCCGGCACCTACCTGCACCAGCCCCTGTGGCTCGTGTGCCTGCTCGTGTCGATCGCGGCGATCGCCGGCGACCAGGTCGGCTACATCTTCGGCCGCCGCGTCGGCCCCGCCCTGTTCCGCCGCCCCGACGCACGGCTGTTCAAGCAGTCGAACCTGACCAGGGCGCAGGAGTTCTTCGACAAGTACGGTGCGCGCTCGATCGTGCTCGCGCGCTTCGTGCCGATCGTGCGCACGTTCACGCCGATCGTCGCGGGCGCGAGCCACATGCACTACCGCACGTTCGTGCTGTACAACGTGATCGGCGGCGTCCTGTGGTCCTGCGGCGTGACGATCCTCGGCTACTTCCTCGGCCAGATCGCCTTCGTGCGGGACAACATCGAGCTCATCCTCATCGGCATCGTGGTGCTGTCCGTCGTCCCGATCGCCATCGAGCTCCTGCGCGCTCGCGCTCGCTCACGAGCCCAGTAGCCGCGGCGTCTCGTAACGGGAGCCGCGGCCGCGGGCCGGCGTGATCTGGGCCGAGTCCTCACCGGGCTCGGCCAGTCTGCGCGAGCGTCGCCGCCAGCGCGACCGTGGCGAGCGGTGCGCCGCTGCGCATGCTCCGGCCGGCCGCGAGCGCGGTGCCCGCGCCGACGAGCAGCCGGGCGCCGCGCGGCCGGTGCCGGGTCGGCACGGTGGCCGGCGGTGCGCTGCTGCGCCGCTGCCTGCCGCTCACACGATGACGACGTTGCGGCACAAGCGGGTCCGGCTAAGAAGTCGCTAAGAACGGTTGCCGATGCCGTCTAAGAATCGGCGGTGCCAGGTCCACGGCAGATCCCTGGCAGCATTCGTTCAGGTTCGCTCCCGACGCTGGCTCGGCGCGGTCGTGACGGTCGCCGCCGCGAGCCGTCGCGACCGCGCCGCGCCGTGCCGTCAAACTGCCACACGCCACACCTGCCTTCGGCGGCGGCGACCGGAGCGGTCCACAATGGACCGTAACCGGCCGCCGTTGTGCACGATCAGCCCGGTAGCGGCAGGAGGTGCCGTGACGGACGGTCCCGGCGCCAGGCGATGACCAGGAACGCGATCAGCGCCGCGAGCGGTATCGCGCACACCGCCCAGCTCAGTGCGGGCGGCGGGCCAGGCTGGTCGAGGACCGGGAGGCCGCGCAGCGCGCCGGTGCCGTGGCCCTGCGGCCCGTCGACGTCGAACGTGAACGTGTAGGCGCCGGGACTGTCGAGGGACTTGACGTCCAGGCCCCACACGTCGAGCCGTCGCGGGTGGCGGACCAGCGGTTGATGCGCCTCGTCCGCCGGCACGTCCGGGCCGGCCAGCGACAGCGTCCCGGACTTGCCGGCGATCCCGCCGTCGGGGATGAAGACCCAGTCGAGGGAGCGCTGCGCGCGCAGCGGCCACACCGAGAAGCCGATGGTCAGCGCGTAGGGGCCGGCCTCGACGTGCTCGGTGTGCACGATGTTGACGGGCTGATAGGCCAGGGCCGCAGTGGCCGGGCCGAGCACGAGCGCGGCGACGACCGCCACGGCGGCGAGCAGGCGAGCGGTCATGGGTGCAGTCCTTCGACGGTCAGAGCGGGTACCAATGCGGGAACACGCTCCGCGTCACCGCGCAGCATGCCGGCGAAGCGCCAGCCGAGGAATGCGCCGAGCGCGCCGAACCCGGCGGCGGCGAGCGCACCGACGGCGAGTCGCGGGCCGGCGGGGGCGGGATCGCCGCCGATGAGCGGGCCCTGCAGCGCGAACGTGACCGCGGCGATGACGCCCGCGAGGGCGCCGGCGATCGAGGGCGCCCAGCGCGGTGACCAGCCGCGCCGGCGGGCCAGCCACACCACCCCCTCGAGCGCCGCCGCGGCCACCAGCAGGAACATCGGAATGCCGGCGGGCAGTTCGGGTGGCTTGCCGCCGAGGTCGTCGCGAAGCGGAAGCCCGACTGCGCCGGCGTAGGCGTGCGCGGCCCAGGGCGCGAACAGCCAGAGTGCGGCCTGCATCGCCCCGAGGACGGTGGCGACGGCGATCGCGGTCCCGGGCCGGCCGACGGTGGCCAGTCCGACGACGAGCAGCATGACGTTGAAGAACGCGATCCCGGCGGTCATCGGATCGAACGGCAGTGGCAGGTCCTTGACCGCGTTGGTGGTGATGGGGCTGAACATCATGAGGATCGGCAGGCTGACCAGGAGCCCGGCCCGGCCCCACGGCTGCCGCCCGGCCGAGCCGAACACGATGACGGCGCCGACCATCGTCACCGTGATGGCGCTGAACAGCGCGATGTGCGGTGGCGAGGCGAGGGTCGCGTCGAAGCCGTAGACGGAGTGCCAGTACAGGTCGACGAGGCCGTACAGCAGGAACGAGGCCGCGCCGACACCGGACACGAGATGGCCCAGCGGCGTTGTGAACACCCCGAGCACGCGCACCGGCGGCCCGCCGGCGAGACCGGTCACGTCCCGGCCGGCTCGGCGGTCGGCCGTCGCCGTGAGGACCATGGCGAGGCTGGCCAGACCGGACACGGCGCTGCCGGAGTACAGCAGCAGGTGCGGCAGCGTGAAGAACGTGTCGGGGCCGACGTCGACGTGCCACTGGACATCCCAGGTGATGCCGACGAGGGACAGCGCGGTGCCGAGCAGGACGGTCGCCGCGCCGAGCCGGCCGACGGTGGTACGGGTCATGCGTGCTCCAATCGTGTGCGTTCACGGCCGAACGGTCAGGGGCAGGACGTGAGCGGTACCAGCGGCGGTGACCCGAAGCAGCCACTCGCCGGGGCTCATCAGGGGGACCCGGGCGGCGCGGAACCGGCCGCCGCCGAGCGGTGTCGCCGCAACCGGTGCGGCGCAGAAGCCCATCGCCGGCAGCACAACGGTGATCTCGACCGGGCCGGTGGCGTCGGGCCGGCCGGTCCGGTCGGTGACCACCACCGCCACATCGCGCTCGCCGGCGCGGGGCTCAGCGACGGCCACCGTGACGATGTACCGCGTCGAGCCGACGGTCAGCTCGACCGGGGCGGCGCCCGCCGGCCACAGCAGCCACCCGAGCGCCGCGGCGGTCAGCACGGCCGCGAGGGCCGTGGCGAGCCGCCTCACGCGGCACCGACCGTGACGGTGAGCGGGATGGTGAAGATGGTGTACTGCCGCTCCACCTGGACCCAGGCGCGGTAGGTGCCCGGCAGCGGGAACGTGAACGTGAACGCGACCACGGGACCGTAGGCGGCGACGGTCTCATCGGGTGCGCCGTCGACACCCGGCGGCATGAGCATGGTCGCGCCGTCCGCGCCCATGTCATGCCCGGCCATGTCCGAGGCCAGGCCCATCGAGTGGCTGTGGGCCCAGACCGGCGCCGTGGCCGGTGCACCGGGACCGACGACGATGAGGTGGCCGAGCATCCCCAGCCACGGCTGCAGGTCCGCGTGCGGCCCGGCGCTGGCGAGCACCGTCACCGGCCGTCCGGCCACGGCCGGCCCGGCGCTCACGCGGAGGTCGCCGGCGCCGGTCGGCGGCCGGGCGGGGCTGCCGCCGCCGGCGAGTTCCAGCTGGGCGCGGACGAGTTGCACCCCGCCGCCCAGGCGCTCGAGCTCGGCGGCGGCCGCGTACCGCCCGGCCGCCGGCGGGTCGAACGACGCCCTGTAGTCACCCGGCCCGACCCGGACCGGGTGCAGGTGCCACAGCGTCCCGTCCGGGCCCGTGACCATCAGATGGACCAGTGCCCCGTCGTGCACCACGAGGTCGTCGGCCGGCAGGCCGGTCGCCGCGTCGGTCAGCCCCAGCCGCAGCTCGCCGGGCTCGGCCCGCAGCGCGGCGTTGACCGGCGGCCGGGACGGGTCCCCGGCGCGGACGGCGACGGCGTACGGGTCGGTGGCGTTGGCCACCGTCGCCTCGCGCTGCAGGCCGGGCTGCGCAGGTACCGGCAGTGACGCCGACAGCGCCGCGCCGGTCGCCGCGACCGCCAGCCCCGCCACGGCAACCGCGGCCGCCAACGCCGTCCACCACGGTCGCCGTCCGGCCGCGGCGACGAGCAGCGTGGCGACCAGCCCGGCTCCGGCGACGGTGAAACCCAGGTACGCGGCGCGTTCCGGCGGGCTCACCACCGGCGCGAAGACGATGAACGGGATGGTCGCGGTGCGGGCTGTGTCGTCGAGCGACAACTGCCAGGGACCGGCCCGGTCGACGCGCAGGGTGATGCCGGTGGGTCCCGGTCGGTCCGGCAGGGTGAGCGTCGCCGATGCGGTGATCGCGCCCGCCGCCGGCCGGTGGGCGCCGGGCCGGTCGGCGCCGGTCGGGGTGACCGCCACACGGATCTGACCGGCCGGCGAGCCGGCGTGGGTGATGACGTCGACGCGGACCGGGCCCGGCACCGCGGTGACGCGCCGGATGGTGACGGTCAGCTCGCGTGGTCCGAGGCTCTGCGCGACGCTGACGTCCGCCCCGGCGCCCGGCGTGTCGGCCCGTGCGGCGGCGGCCGGCCCGAGCACGACGGCGAGGACGGCGGTCAGGGCCAGGACTGCTCGCGATGCGGTGTTCATCGGGGCCGACGCTAGGTGTCGCCGGGCCGGGGATCGTCCCGGTGGCGAGTGACGGACATCCCCCGGCCGGGGGACCCGGCGGGTCTGGCCGCCGGGCATGATCGGTCCGGGGGTGAGCCTGTGACGCCGACCGCGCGTGATGCGCACGATTCGTTGCGGCGGCAGTCGCTGCTGGTCGCCGGGGCGTGCCTCGCCGCCGACGGGCTGGGCTTCGCGCTGTACGGCGACGGGGCCGGGGGCTGGCGCTGGTGGGCGGTGCTCGCCGCGATCGGGCTGGCCGATGCCGCGCTCGCGACCGCGGCACGGCTGTCCGGCGTGGTGGCGGTCGTCGCCGCCGCGGTGCGGTTGCTCGGGCCGCTGTTGCTCGGTGCCCCGGCCGGGCTGGAGGTCAACGATGCCGGCACGCTGATCGCGGGCTACCGGGCCGGTGCGTGGCTGCGCGGGCCGCAGGCGGTCGCCGCGCTCGCGGTGCTGTGCGCGGGCATCGCGGGGTCGTCCGCGGTCGGCGGCGAGCACCCCGGCGGCCTCGCACCGCTGGCGGTGCTGAGCAACGGCGTGCTGCCGTGGCTCGTGGGGCGGTACACCACAAGCCGGCGCGCGTACCTCGACGAGCTCGAACGGCGGGCGGAACAGCAGCGCCGCGACGCCCGGGACGCCATCGCCGAGGCGGTGGCCCAGGAGCGCAGCGCCATCGCCCGGGACCTCCACGACGTGATCGCCCACCACGTCAGCGCCATCAACGTGCACGCCGGCGCGGCCCGCCTCGGCCTGCGCGACACGGACGCCCCCGCGATCGGTGAGTCGCTGCGGGCGGTGGAGACGGCCAGCCGGTCGGCGATGACCGACCTGCGGCGGCTGCTCGACGTGCTGCACAGCGACCCGCAGGAGCCGGCGCGGCAGCCGGGCCTGTCGAATCTCGACGAGCTCGTCGATGCGGTCCGCGCGGCCGGGGTCCCGGTCGCGGTGCTGGTGACCGGGGACGCCCGGCCGCTGCCGCAGTACCTCGACGTCGCCCTGTACCGCGTGGTGCAGGAGATGCTGACCAACGCGCTGCGCCACGGCGACGGCTCCGGCGTCGACGTGTTCGTGGACTACGGGCCCGCGGCGCTCACGGTCGCCTCCGACAACCGAATCGGTCCGGTCGCGGCCGCCGGTGCCGACACCGCGGTGCCGCGTGGCCTGAGCGGCATCCGCAACCGGATGCGGACGTTCGACGGCCGCGCCGAACACGGTCCCGGGGCGGACGGCCGCACCTGGCGCACCGTGGTCGTCGTTCCGTGGGACACCCCGGCATGACCGGCCCGGACGGCGAGCCGCTGCGGGTGTTCCTCGCCGACGACCATGCCCTGTTCCGGTCGGGCCTGCGCACCCTCATCGGCACCCAGCCCGACCTGGCCTGCGTCGGCGAGGCGGCCGACGGCCGGGAAGCGGTGGCCGGCATCGCCCGGTCGCGGCCCGACGTGGCCATCCTCGACGTGCGCATGCCACGCCTCGACGGGCTGGGCGCGACTGAGGCCGTCCTGGCCGCGCCCGGCAACCGGACGAGGGTCCTGGTCCTGACGACGTACGACAGCGACGAGTACGTCTATCGCAGCATCCGGGCCGGGGCGAGCGGCTTTCTGCTCAAGAGCCTGCCGCCGGAGGAGCTCATCGCCGCGATCCGGGTCGCGGCCCGCGGCGACGCGCTCATCGATCCGTCCGTGACCCGGCGGCACATCAGCCGCTTCGCGACCAGCCTGGCCCCGCCGCCGGAGCCGCCGGAGCTGGCCCGCCTGACCGGCCGTGAACGGGAGGTGTTGCTGCTGCTGGCCGAGGCGCACAGCAACGCCGAGATCGCCCGGCGCCTGCACGTCGGCGACGAGACCGTGAAGACGCACGTGTCCCGGATCCTGGCCAAGCTCGGGCTGCGGGACCGCATCCATGCCGCGGTGTACGCCCACCTCAACGGGCTGGTCACAGATCGCGGAGCACCGTGAGGGCGGGGCGCCGCCGCGAGGCAGGCGATGCTGAGCCGAGCCCGCCGGCCAGGGGATCGTACTGCGGAATCCGGGCGGGTATCACCCTTCAGGAGATGTCGCGGGTCCGGAGCAGCCGCGTGCCCGCCAGGGCGGTCACGACGCCGTATCCGAGCAGGACCGCGGCGCCGACCCACTGGGCCGGGCTCTGGTCGAAGGTCTTCGTCGGCGAGATCATGACCGTGGACGCCACGGACGGGACGATCACCTGAGCGGTGAGAATCCAGTCCTGCTTGATGACGTACGTGTAGAGCAGGTCGAACACGCCGCTCGCGGCGGCGGCGCCGACGAGGTACAGCACGGTGGCGGCGACGGTCGCGGCGAGCTGGCTGCGGATGAGCGCACCGAAGCCGACGCCGAACACGGCCCAGATGGCGTAGGCGGCGAGGTTGAGCAGGATCGCGCGGACGACGCCCCACTGGCCCAGCTGGGTGCCGTAGCCCTCGCCGCCGAGGAAGATCGCGCCGACGACGAGCGCGAGCACGGTGGAGGCGAGCCAGGACGCGGCCGCGACGATGACGGCGGTGACGAGCTTGGCCGCGATGACCGCGCCGCGGTGCGGGGTGAACAGGAACGTGGTGGTCGCGGTCTGCTGGTGGAACTCGCTGGTGATGAGCACGATGCCGAGCAGGCAGGCCAGCAGCACCCCGATGAGCTGCCCCGCGGTGAAGATCGTGGCGGCCTGGGTGACCGCGCTGTGGCCCAGCTCCCACTCGCCGCGCAGGCGGTTGAGGAACTCCGGCGGCATCTGCGCCACGTTGCGGCCGTGCGCGTGCAGCGCCACGAACTTGTCGAACGGCTGCAGCAGCTCGTGGGCCTGCACGAGGTTCACGGCGAGCATGACGGCGGTGCTGAGCAGCGTGGCGCCGGCGAAAAGCCACCACAGGCTGGTCGTGCGCAGCTTGAACAGCTCCGCGCGGACGAGTCGCGTCATCGGATGGCCGCCTTCGCCTGGGTCAGGTCGAGAAACACGTCCTCGAGGTCGGGTTGCTCGGTGGTGAGCTGATGCAGCGCGATCCCGGCCGCGAGCGCGGCGTCGCCGACGGCCTCGGCGACCATCCCGGTGACGCACAGCCGGTTCGGTCCTTCCGGAGTGACCGTGCCGCCGAACTGCCGCAGCGCGATGCTGAGCTTGTCCGGCTCGGGGGTGCGCGCGTGCACGCGGGCGTCGCCGCCGACCGAGCTGAGCACCTCGGCGACCGGCCCCTGCCGCATCAGCTTCCCGGCCGCGACGATCACGACGTCGTCGGCCAGGGCCTGCATCTCCGACAGCAGATGGCTGGAGACCAGTACCGTGCGGCCTTCGGCGGCCAGTCCCTGCAGCAGTTCCCGCATCCAGCGGATGCCTTCGGGATCCAGGCCGTTGGCGGGCTCGTCGAGGATCAGGACCCGTGGGTCGCCGAGCATGGCGGTGGCGATCCCGAGCCGCTGGCGCATGCCGAGCGAGTAGCCCTTGAAGCTGCGATCGGCGGCGGGGAGCAGCCCGACCAGGTCGAGGACCTCATCGGCCCGGGCACGGGGCAGGCCGGCGATGATGCAGCACGCCCGGAGGTGGTTGCGGCCGGTGCGGCCCTTGTGCGCCGATGACGCCTCCAGGACCGCGCCCACGATCCGCGCCGGCTCGGCGAGGTCGGTGTAGCGCAGGCCGCCGATGGTCGCCGTGCCGGCGGTCGGCGCGACGAGGCCGAGCAGCATGCGCAGTGTGGTCGTCTTGCCGGCCCCGTTCGGGCCGAGGAACCCGGTCACCCGGCCGGGCTCGACGGTGAACGACAGGCCGTCCACCGCCACGACGTCGCCGTACTGCTTGCGCAGCCCGGACACGTCAATACGAACGTCGTCCATGATTCCTCTCCAGTACCAGCGACGGTCACGGGCAGGTATGCCACGCGCAACCGCGGACGAGCCGCCGACGTCGACAGCGGACGGGGCCTCGGTCATTCTCGGCGGCGATGCGGAGAGCGTCGCCCCGAACCGCTTAAGAATTGCGTGAGAATGCGTTGAACGCCCGGTGTTCAGGGCCGCAGGACACGAGGCCGCCGGTCAAGCCGTACCTGACCGGCGGCGCCCGGTCCGCCGTCAGACTCCGTCGAACTTGTTCAGCGTGCTCATCAGCGTGCCGACGGCAGCGGCGCAGTCGGCCTGCGCGGGGCTCGCCGCGCGCAGCGCCGTGAGCACGTCGTCGATCTGGCCGTCGAGCTGGTGCCACTTGGCGGAGTCGCGCGGCTTGAGCCCGGCCTCGGCGTCGTCCCAGGCGACCTCGAGGTCCTTGACCCGGGTCTTGGCCCCGGCGAGATCGTGCTGCGTGACCTTGGCCTGGACGTCGGACACGATCACCGCGAACCTGCCGAGGTCGCCCAGCTTGGTCGTCGGGTGGACCGGCTGCGCCGCGGCCGAGCCGGTGACCGTGTCCTGGGCCACGTCGGCCTGAGCGTCCGTGGTCTGCGGCGATCCCTGTGCCAGGCTGAGCCCGAAACCGGCGATGACAACGGCCAGGGCCGCGGCACCGGCCCACGCGTAGTCCCGGCCGCGTCCGCCGTTCGGGCCGGCGCCCTTCTCGGCGACGCCGTGCCGGCTCACCAGCACCTGCTCGCGCACGACGAGCACGACGATCGCGGCCAGGAACAGCACGCTGGTGGCGCTCGCGCCCAGGGCCAGACCGCCGAGGTCCTTGTCCTGGGTGAGCAGGTCGCCGAGCGAGGCGCCGAGCGGGCGGGTGAGCACGTAGGCGATCCAGAAGGTGAGCACCTGGCCGGCGCCGAGGCGCAACGCGATCCACGTGGCCAGGATCAGACCGCCGAAGACGAGCGCGCCGTTGCGGAAGCCGAGGTCGAGGGCCTCGGTGGCGAAGTCGCCGGCGGCGGTGCCGAGCGCGAACGTGGTCAGGATCGCGGCCCAGTAGAAGGCCTCGCGGCGGGGCGTGTTGATGGAGGCGATCGCGAGGGTGCGCTCCTGGCGGTACCAAATCGTGAAGACCGCGGCGAGAACGACCGCGAAGACGGCCGTGCTGACGGCGAGCGGCACGCCCAGGGTGTCGGTGAAGAAGTCGGTGATCTGGGTGCCGACGATGCTCACCAGCACCACGCACAGCCAGTAGATCCACGGGGTGTAGGCGCGGGTCCGCAACTGCATGATCAGCGCGCCCACGAGGAAGGCGAACATGATCCCGTCGGTCACGGCGGGGCCGAGGCCGACGTTGACGTTCAGGTAGTCCGCGAGCGTCTCGCCGATCGTCGTGGACAGCACCTTGATGACCCAGAACGTGGCGGTGATCGCCGGCACCTTGGTCAGCCAGCCGCGTGAACGCACCGGCCTGCTGGCGGTAATGGACACAGCTCTCCCTCACGACTGCGTTACGGATGTCGTTTCCCCAGAAATCGGTGCAAACGTAGGCCTATCGTCCTGAACGCCCGCTGAAAGCGGGGGCTCGGTGTCGGTGCGGGTCACGGCCAGATATCCGACCAGGACGACGATGAGCACAGCCCAGGCCGCGGTCACCGGCCCGGTGCCCAGGCCCAGGCCGCCGCGTTCGTGCGAGACCCCCATCCAGTCCGCGAACGAGGCGCCGAGCGGCCGGGTGATCACATACGCGGCCCAGAACGCGGCCACCGCATTGAGCCTGCCGATGCGGAAGGCGAGCGCCGGCACCGCGATCGCGACGGTGAAGATGACGCCGGACAGCAGGTAGCCCCAGCCGAACGTCATGGCGGTGAGGTCGCCGGCCGCCGTACCCAGCGCGAACGTGGCCAGCACGGTGGCCCAGTAGAAGCACTCCCGGCGCGGTGTGGTGATGCTGTGGATGGACAGCGTGCGTTCGCTGGCGTACCAGACGACCAGGATCGCGGCGAGCGCGATCGCGAAGCCGATGGTGGAGAGCAGGTACGGCACGCCGAGCCCGACGTGGAGCACGTCGGCGGCCATCGTGCCGAAGACGCTCACCATGATGACGGCGAGCCAGTAGACGCCGGCCAGGTAGCGGCGCACCCGGAACTGCAGGATCAGCGCGGCGGCGAAGCCGAGCCCACCGAGCCCGACTGCCACCGGCGGCGCGATGGTGTGCGCGAGGAAGTCCGAGGCCGTCTCACCCATTCCAGTGGTCAGGACCTTGATGACCCAGAACAGGGCCGTCACCTGCGGCACCTTGGCCAGCCGGTTCTGGACGGCGGGGTGTGCGGGTTCGCCGGCAACGACGGCACCCGGCGACGAAGTCGAACGCATGCGCGCCAGACTGTCGGTTCGAAACTGAAAGCGCGCTGAGGCGCCGAGGGCCGGGCCGGCTACGCCGGGGCCGAGAAGTCCTCGGTGGCGATCTGGTCGCGGCGGGAGGCGGTCAGATACCCCACGAGCACCACCACGGCGAGCAGGCATACGACGCTCGGGCCGACGGTGCCGAGGTTCAGCCCGCCCGAGTCGGTTGGCTGGGCGACCCAGTCGCCGAGGGACGCGCCGAGCGGGCGGGTGAGCACATAGGCCGCCCAGAACGCGAACACCCCGCCGAGCACCCGCAGGCCGTAGAAGAGGCCGATGAACGCGATGACGGTCGCGAACAGCGCGGCGGACAGCAGATAGCCCAGGCTCAGGCGCTCGGCCAGCAGGTCCCCGGCGGCGGTGCCGAGGGCGAAGGTGACCAGGATCGCGGCCCAGTAGAAGGTCTCCCGGCGCCGGGTCGTGATCGAGTGGATCGACAGGGTCCTTTCGCTGCGGTACCACCAGAAGAACACGATCGCGAGCGCCACCGCGAACACGGCCGTCGTCGCCTCGAGCGGCACGCCGAGGGCGTCCGTGAGGTTGTCGGTGATCAGGGTGCCGGCGATGCTGACGAGGATGACGACGAGCCAGTAGCGCCACGGGATGTACTTCGGCGCGCGGTACTGCAGCACCATCGCCACGCCGAGGACGACGAACATCGCGATCGTCGTGCCGGCGAGGCCCAGGCCCAGGTTGAAGTTCAGCAGATCGGCGGCGGTCTCGCCGACGGTGGTGGCGAGCACTTTGATGATCCAGAAGTAGACGGTGACCTCGGGGACCTTGCTCGCTATACGGACAAATTCGGATCTTCTCGGCTCCATGCTGGGATCGTCACAGCCCCGGGCTGAAGGCCCGCTGAATGCCGGACTGGCGCGACTCAGCGCGGGTTCAGTTTCGCGCGCCTAGCGTGCGGCGATGCTCGGACGCCTGCTCTCCACGCGCACGATCGGCTATCTGGTGCTGGGCTGGGCCGCGGCCTGGTTCGGCATCATGGCCGTCGGGGGCGGCTCGTCGTGGCACTTCTTCCTGCAGGGGGCGACCGCGCTCGCCGACGCCGACGATCCCGTCAGCGGAGGGCTGCACCTGTACGCGGCCGCGCCGATCCTGCAGATCGGGCCGCTGAGCTTCCTGGCGGTGCTGGCGCTGCTCCCGGCCGGCCACGGGCTCGCGCTGCTGGGCGGGCAGATCCTCGGCGCCGCCGCCGGGCTGCTGCTGCTGTGGCTGGTGCGCGGGCTGGTGCCGCCGCTGCGGCGCGACGACGCCCGGCTCGCCATGGCCGCGGCGTACTTCCTGCCGGTGTGGATGTTCCTGGCGGTCGGCGTGGCCCACCTCGACGACGTCCTCGCGCTGCTGCTGTCGGTCGCCGCGCTGCGCACCGCCCGGGCCGGGCGCGCGTGGCCCACCGGTCTGCTGCTGGGCCTGGCCACCGACGCCAAGCCGTGGGCGCTCGGCTTCGCCGCGCTGCTGCTCCTGCTGCCCAGCCGGCGCCCCCGGTTCGCGGCCGTGGCGGCGCTGGCCGGTGCGGTGGCCGTCGCGTGGGTGCCGTTCTTCCTCGGGGACCCGGGGACGAGCAATGCGTTGCGGTACACCATCCAGAACGCTCCGGTCTCGGCGCTGCACGCGCTCGGCATCCACGACGCCCGCACGCCGGTGTGGGACCGCCCGGCCCAGCTCGCGCTCGCCCTGAGCCTGGGCGCGCTCGCCGCGTGGCGGGGCCGATGGGCGGCGATCCCGCTGCTGACGGTCGCCTCCCGGCTGGTGCTGGAGCCCGGCGGCAACAAGTACTACATCGCCGGCGTCGTCGTGGGCACGATCATCTGGGACTTCGCCGGCGCCCGGCACACCCTGCCGTGGTGGACGATGTCGGCGTCCTTCGGCCTGTTCGTGGCCCGCTGGATTCCCATGCCGGCGGTACTGCACGGGTGGCTCCTGGTGGCGCTGTTCGTCGCCGCCTGCGCCCTGCTGCTCGGCCGTTCCCCCGCCGGCGGGCGGGACGGGTCCACAGTGGACCCGGCCGCCCGCCTCGACGGGATGGTCAAAGGTCGCGCAGGACCGTGAGGGCCGGGCGCCGGGCGGCGAGCACCGTTGCCGCGCCCGCCGCGGCGAGACAGGCGACGCTCAGCGCCAGCCCGGCGCCCAGATACGGCCACGGGATCGTCAGCCGGTCGGGCGGCGGGTCGAACACGCCGGTCAGCAGGGCGGCGAGCATCCGCGACAGCGCCGCGGCCAGGAGCGCGCCGAAGGCGAGCCCGCACACCCCGACGACCGCGATCTCGGCCCAGACGAGGTTCGCGAGCTGCCGGGGCCGCGCGCCGATCGCGGTGGCCAGGGCGAACGTCCGGCGGCGCTCGGCGAACCCGAGGACGAGCAGGAGCCCGGCGGTCGCCGCGATGAGGGCGAGCGCGAACCCGAGCTCGACGTTCGCCAGCGCGGACAGGTCCACGGCCGACAGGCTCGACCCGACGACGCGGCGGGCGGAGTCGATGTCGGTGATCTGCGCGCCGGGGCCGAGCCTGGCCCGCAGCCGGGTGGCGACGTCGGCCGGGCGGGCGCCGCGGGCCGCCGTGACCAGCAGCGTGTTCGGCGCGTCGCCCGTCTGCCGGGCGAGGTACCCGGCGTTGGCGACCAGGAAGCTGTCCGTCGGGGCGGTCGGGAACTCCTTGACCACGCCGGCGTAGCGGAACGGGACGGTGACCGGCCCGCCGCCGTGCGCGCCGGGCAGCCGGAGCCTCAGCGTGTCGCCGGGGTTGAGCTGGAAGTCCTTGACCGTCTCGGCGCTGACGAGCACCGCGTCCGGGCTCTGGGCGAGGCGGTCGAGCATCTGCCGGGCGGTGCCGCCGGTGAAGTACGAGTCCTGGAGCGTCACGTGGCCGCCGATGGTCGTGGCGTCGATCCCGTACATGTCCTGCAGATCTGAGCCGACGTAGGCGAAGCGGTGCACCATCGGCTCGGCCGCGGCGACGCCGGGCACGCCCGCCGCGGCGGACGCGTCGACGCCGCCGGGCCGGTTGACGGTGACGTCCGCGCCGTTGGTCAGCTGCGCGTCGACGCCCGCCTGATGACGGTAGGTCTCGGCGAACACGGCGGTGGACGCGGCGAACGCGCCGGCCAGCGCGATGAACACCACGGTGCGGGCCGCCTGCCGGTGGCCCCGGGCGAGGGTCGCGGCCGCGGTCGCGGCGAGGGAGCCGGCCAGGGGCCGCAGGAGCCGGGCGGTGAGCCGGCGGCCGGGCACCAGCAGCAGGTAGGCCAGGCGCCAGGCGAGCAGCGCCCCGCCCGCCCACAGCAGGGCCGGGCCGGCGAGCGCCCAGTAGTCGACGGAGACCTGCGGGACGCCTTCGGGGGCCAGTACCAGTTGATAGCCGTTGCGACCGGCGGCGAGGACGATCGCGGCGCTGGCCGCCAGCAGGACGAGGTCGAGGCCGTAGCGCATCCAGGCCGGAGCCCGGCGGTCGCGGCCGGTGGGCCGCCGGGCGCCGGCGACCGTCGTGCGGGAAAGGTCGCGCCAGGCGGGCACCACGACCGTCAGCACGGCGATGAGCAGGCCGGCCGCCGCGGCACCCGGGGACCAGGCGGTGACGGCCAGCCCGGCGGCGGCGCCGGCGATGCCCACGACGGCGGCCTCGGCGGCCGCCAGCCGGAGCAGCTGGCTCGCGGTGGCGCCGCGGGCGCGCAGGAGCGCCTGCTCGCGGCGGCGGCGGGCGGCGCCGGACGCGGTCACCGCCGCGGTGAGCAGCGCGGCGACGACCGCGCCGGGCAGCCCCAGGAACAGGAACAGCAGGTCGGCGTAGCGGGCGTCGGAGCGCGCGGCGGCGAGGGTCGTGCCGAGGTTGTCGCCGACCAGGCCGCCGCCGGAGAGGTCGGCCTCGAGGTGGTGAGCGGCGGCGGTGACCGCGGTGTACGCGGCGGCCGGGTCGGGCGGGAGGTCGTGCCGGATCCGGGCGTGCAGCTGCACGCGGACCAGGTCGGGCCGCGACGCGGCGAGCGGGTCGAACAGGGCGTGCCAGCGGTCGGCCGGCAGGAGCAGGACGTTGTCTGGTGGGGCCTGCGGCTGGGCGCCGGGCGGGGCGCCGACGTTCTGGAACAGCGAGTCGAGCGCCGGCAGGTCGACGACGCCGTCGACGGTGAGCGTGACGTCGGGCAGGCGGGGCCGCTGGACGGTGACCTGGCCGCCCGGGACGGCGTGCAGGTTGGCCGCGGTCTGCTGGGCGAGCAGGACGCCGGTGGTCGCGCCGGCGAGGCCGCGCAGCTCGCCGGGGAACGTGGCGGCGTAGCCGTCGGGCAGGCCGAGGACCCGGGCGGCGCCGGTCGCCTGGGTCGTGCCGCCGGCGGCCGAGGTCAGGGCGGGGCTGGTGGCGAAGCCGACCGGCAGCGCCGTGTCCACGCCCGGCTCGGCCCGCACCGCGGAGCCGACGGCGGCCGGGTCCGCGCCCGGCTGCACCTCGACCTGCCAGTCGGCCGCCACCCGTTCGATGGCGCGCTGGGTCATCGTGGCCCGGGCGTCGCGCAGGAACACCCCGAGCGAGGCGATGAGGGCCACCGCGACGGCGATGCCGCCCGCGACGGCGGCCAGCCTCGCCGCCCGGTGCCGCAGCTGCCCGCCGATCCAGATCGTCGTCATCATGCCTGCCCCACCTCCCGGAGGCGTCCGTCGTCCATGGCCCAGCGCTGCGGCAGCCGGTCGGCGACCCGGGCGTCGTGGGTCGCGATGAGCAGCCCGGCGCCCAGCTCGGCGGCCGCCTCGAGCAACAGGGTGACCACCGCGTCGCGGTGCTCGGCGTCGAGCTGGCCGGTGGGCTCGTCGGCAAGGATGAGCCGCGGCGAGCCGGCCAGGACCCGGGCCACCGCGACCCGCTGGGCCTGCCCGCCGGAGAGCTCCTCGGGCAGCTTCCCCGCCAGGTCGGCGACGCCGGCCCGGCGCAGCGCCCCGGCCGCCCGCTCGGCCGCGTCGGCCGGGCGGCCGCCGGCCAGCAGCAGCGGCAGCGCGACGTTCTCGGCGACGTCGAGCGGGGCCAGCAGGCTCGGCCCCTGGAAGACGACCCCGATCTCGCCGCGGCCGGGCCGCCGCACGACGCCGGTGGTGGGCTCGTCGAGCCCGGCGAGCAGGTGCAGGAGCGTCGACTTGCCCGAGCCCGAGCGGCCCATCAGCGCGACGCGGCTGGCCGGGTGCAGGACACAGTCGACCGTGTGCAGGGCGACGACGGCGGTGGGGCCGGTGCCGTAGGTGCGGCTGACGCCGACGCACCGGGCGAGTTCCTCAGTCACCCGTGACCCGCCCGTCGACCAGCTCGATGCGCCGCTCGGCGATGCCGGCGACCGAGGGGCTGTGGGAGACCACGACGACGGCGAGGCCGCCGCGGGCGCGTTCCCGCAGCAGGTCGAGGACCCGCAGCTCGGTCGCGTCGTCCAGCTCCCCGGTCGGCTCGTCGGCCAGGAGCACGACGGGTTCGGCGGCGAGCGCGACGGCCAGGCCGGCCCGGGCCGCCTCACCGCCGGACAGCCGGGTCGCGGGGGTGCCGGCCCGGGCGGCGAGGCCGAGCTCGTCGAGCAGCCCGTCGCGGTAGGACCGGTCGACGTGGCCGGTGAGGTGCTGGACGAGGTCGACGTTGCCGGCGACCGTCAGGTGCGGCAGCAGGTTGTCGGACTGCAGGAGCATGCCGATGCCGCGGGCCCGGATCGCCGCGCGTTCCCGTTCGGGGCGGTGGCTGAGCCGGACGCCGCCGACGCGCACCTGGCCGCCGTCGGGCTCGTCGAGCCCGGCCAGGCAGGCCAGCAGCGTCGACTTGCCGGATCCGGACGGGCCGACGACCGCGACCAGCTCGCCCGCATGCACGCGCACGCTCACGCCGCGCAGCGCGCGGGTCTCCTCCTCGCCGGCCCGGTAGAAGCGGTACAGCTCGGTGGCCTCGATCGCGACGGTCACGACAGCCACGCGAAGGAGTCGGTCACCGTGCGCCAGGGGTCGACGTTGTCCGCGCCGACCGGGCCGCTCAGCGTCACGACCGCCTCGGTGCCGTCGCGCCAGAAGGCGTACCGCTCCACGGTGTCGGGCACCACCTTGCCGGTGACGGGATCGGCGGCGCTGTCGGCCCGGTAGACGACGAGGATCGCGTCGCCGCCCTTGCGCTGGACGGATTCGGCCCGCTCTACTGCGGCGCCGGGGACGTCGGCCTTCGCGGAGGCGACCGTCGGCGCGGCCGCCGCCGGCCGGGTCTGCACCCGGATGGCGTTGAGCTTGTCGGTGAAGGTGACCACGGCGCCCGACTCGGTGCGCTGCCAGCCCTCGGGAACCTTGATCTCGTAGCGCTGCCCGGCCGGGCGGAACGCGACGAACGCCGTGTTGTCGGGGATGTCGCCGGCGGGACTGTTGTCCGGGGCGGATCCGGACGAGCCGCAGCCGGCCGCCGCCAGGGCCAGCGCGACGGATGTGACGAGCAGGGAAACGCGCATGATCCGGACGGTACGGACGGCCGGGTTAGCGGCGGCTCCGGTGCACGTTAAGGCTGCGCTTACCTTTCGCCGTCCAGGATGGTGCGGTGACATCGCTGCGGGCCCGGATCCGGGCGTCGATCACCGGTGTGGCGGCCGGCGCGGTCGCGCTGTTCGCGCTGCCCCTCGCCTACGCGCTCGCCGCCGGATACGACAACGAGGCGGTGATCGGGCTGCAACGGGACGCGGCGCGGGTGGCGGCGACCGTGCCGGACTCCTACGGCACCGACGCCAGCACGGTCGAGCTGCCGCCGGACCTGTCCGCGTCGGTGACGGTCGGGGTCTACCGCGTCGACGGGGTGCGCCTCGCCCACGGCGGGCCCGAGCGCTCCGCGGTCGCCGCGGCCGCGGCCGATGCCCACCTGCACCACGCGATCGAGGACGGGCAGCTGGCGGTCGTGGCGCCGGTGCCGTCGGACGGGGGCGTCACGCTCGCGGTGCGCGCGTCGGAGCCGTACCGCATCGTCCAATGGCGAACCGCGCGCGCCTGGGGCCTGATGGCGGTCTCCGGCCTGCTCGTCGTCGGGCTCGCCGCGCTGCTGGGCCGGCGGCAGGCCACCCGGATCGCCCGGCCGCTGCAGGAGCTCACCGCGACCGCCCGCGCCCTGGGCGAGGGCGACTTCACCGTCCGCGCGGCGCGCAGCGACCTCGAGGAGGCCGACGCGGCCGGCCGGGCGCTCGAGGCGACCGCGCGGCGGCTCGGCACCGTGCTGGAGCGGGAGCGGGCCTTCAGCGCCGACGTGTCGCACCAGCTCCGCACGCCGCTGACGGCACTGCTGCTCGCCCTCGAGTCGGCGCTGCGGGACCCACAACCCGACCCGAGGCGGTTGCGGGCCGCGGCCGCGAACGCCCTGCGCCGGGCGGAGCGGCTGCGCGACACCGTCGAGGAGCTGCTCGACCTGGCCCGAGACACCCACGTGAGCGCCGAGCCGCTGGACGTCGCCGGGCTGCTGGCGGGGGCGCGCGAGCGGTGGCACGGCGAGTTCGCCGCGCGGGGCCGGCGGCTGGTGCTGCCGTCGCTGCCGCGGCTGCCGGTGGTGCCCGCGAGCAACGCCGCGGCCCGGCAGATCCTCGACGTGCTGCTCGCCAACGCGCTCGCGCACGGGGCCGGCACCGCGACGGTGGCCGTGACCGAGCTCGGCCCCGGAGTGTCGATCGAGGTCGGCGACGAGGGCCCGGGCATCACCGGCGACCCGGAGCGGGTCTTCGCCCGGCGGGCGCGCGGCATCGGGCTGTCGCTGGCCCGCAGCCTGGCCGAGGCGGAGGGCGGGCGGCTGCTCGTGCGGCGCGCGGCCCCGAACCCCGTCTTCAGCCTGCTGCTGGCGCCGGCGCCGTCTCAAAGCGATAGCCCCGGCCCCGCACCGTCGTGATCCGGGTGAGCGGCTCACCGGCCTCGGCGAGCTTGCGCCGCAGCACGCTGACGTGCACGTCGAGGGTCTTCGTGGGCCCGAACCAGTGCTCGTCCCAGACCTGCGCCATGAGATCCTCGCGGGTGACCACCTCGCCGGCCCGGGCCGCGAGCGCGACGAGCAGGTCGTACTCCTTCGGGCGCAGCACCAGTTCCCGCCCGCCGACGCTGGCCCGGTGCGCGGCCACGTCGAGCGACAGGCGCCCGACGGCGATCGGGGCGTCGCCCGGGGCCGCGGACCGCCGGCGCAGATGGGCGCGCAGCCGGGCGAGCAGCTCGGTGAGCCGGAACGGCTTGGTCAGGTAGTCGTCGGCGCCCGCGTCGAGCGCGACGACGACGTCGAGCTCGGCGGTGCGGGCGGTCAGCACCACGATGACGGTGTCGAGCGCCGCCGCGCGCAACCGCCGGCACACCGCGACCCCGTCGAGGTCGGGCAGCCCGAGGTCGAGCAGGATCAGATCGAAGGGCTGCGACTGTACCGCCAGCAGCGCCCCTGCCCCGTCGCGCGCCGCGCTCGCCCGGTAGCCGCCGGCCCGCAGCGCCTGCACCAGCTCCTCGGCGATGTCCGGGTCGTCCTCGACCACCAGGATCGCCGCGCCGTTCACGCCCCGATCGTAGCCCCGCTCGAACCGGCCCGCGCCTCCGTCTGCGCGTGCACGCGGCCGTCCGACATGACGACGCGCCGGTCGGCGGTGAGCGGATCGGTACACGAACCCGAACGCGGTGCGCCGCAGCAGCGTGCGGGCCGGCTCGGGCAGCGTGTCGAGCCGGCGGCCGTCGAAGTACACCTCGCCGTGGTCGGGCGCGCAGATGCCCGCGAGGCAGCGCAGCAGCGTCGACTTGCCGGGGCCGGGCCGAACGACCGGGCGACGTCGCGGGCCTCGATCATGCTCATGCCCGGACGCTCTGCGCCGCCGGTGTCGTGCCGCGTCGACCTGGGCTACGACATCGAGCGCGCCGTGCGTCCGGAGATGTAATGGGGTCCTTCCCTGGAGGTACCCTGTCGCCATGCGTTCTCACCAGCCCCGGGCGCGGCGATGAGCCCGGAACGGCGCGCGTGGGGCTCGCTGGAGTCGGACGTCATGACGGTCCTCTGGGCCGCGGCCGGCCCGCTGAGCCCCGCGCAGGTCCAGCAGGCGCTCGGCCGCGACCTGGCCTACAACACCGTGCAGACGATCCTCACCCGGCTGCAGGAGAAGGGCCTGGTGCGCCGCCGGGTCAGCCTGGCCGGCGGGCGGGGCTACGAGTACTTCCCGGCCGAGGACCAGGCCAGCGCGGCGGCCCGGCGGATGCGGGCCGTCCTCGACGGGCCCGGCGACCGGCACGCGGTGCTGCGCCAGTTCACCGCCGGTCTCGAGCCCGCCGACGCCGAGCTGCTGCGGGCCCTGCTGCGCGACGCGGACCCGGCGTGAGCTGGCTCGTCTACGTCCCGGTGCTGCTGCCGGCGCTGCTGTGGCCGCTCGCCCGCGTCGCCACCCGCGCCGGGCGGCCCGAGCGCGCCGCGCGGGCCCTCGCGGCCGGGGCGCTGGTGACCGCCGTCTCCGGCGCGGTGTGCCTCGTGCTCGTGGCCGCGACGCTGGCCGACGATCTGCCGGCGGTCGAGCGGTACGCGCGGCTGTCGGTGACGCAGGGCCAGCCGCTGCCGGAGCCCGTGCCCGACCCGATCGCGTTCGTCGCGGCCGCGGTGCTCGTGTGGATCGCCGCGCGGATCGCCGTGCGGGTGCGCCGGCGCCGGGCCGTCGCCGGCGAGCTGCACGCCGCCGGGCGCCCCGAGGGCGGGCTGGTCGTGGCCGACTGGGACAGCCCGCGGGCGGTCGCCGTGCCGCCCGGCCGCGGCCGCCGGGGACACATCCTGGTGACCAGCGGCCTGCTGCGCCTGCTCGACTCCCACGAGCGCGCCGCGGTGCTCGCGCACGAGCGGGCGCACCTGGAACGCCGGCACCACCGCACGGACGCCCTCGCCGCGCTGGCCACGGCCGTGAACCCGCTGCTGCGCCCGGTCGAGTCGGCGGTCGGCCTGCTCGTGGAGCGCAGCGCGGACGAGGACGCGGCCCGCAGCGTCGCCGACCGCCGGCTCGTCGCGCAGACCATCGCCAAGGTGGCGCTGGCCGCGCACGGCCCGGCCACGTCGCTCGGCTTCGACGGGTCCAGCACCGTGCGCCGGGTCGAGGCCCTGGTGCGGCCGGCGTCGGCCCGGCTGCGGCGCGGCGGGCCCACGGTCTCCGGCTCGGCGGCGGTGTCGACGCTGTCGTTGCTGGTCGCGGCCGCGGCGGTGGTCGAGTTCGTCGAGCTGCTCCGGGCCTGGCTACCGGCCGTGTAGGTCCTGGCCCGCGTGCAGGGCCGCCACGGCCGGCAGGAGCAGCGCGGCCGCGATGAGCAGCGTGCCGCCGAGCAGGCTCTGGCCGGCCGCGAGGGCGGTGCCGGCGCCGACCAGCAGGAGGGCGGCGCGCAGCCGGCGGCGGCTCGGTGCGGTGCCCATGCGCACGATCTGGGCGGTCAAAGCCCACAGCCGCAGGGTGATGAAGGTGAGCGCGCCCCAGTAGGCGGCGACGAGCAGCACCCGGGCGGGTCCGGCCGGATGGTCGACGAGTCCGCTGTTGGCCAGCAGGAGCAGGGCCAGACCGGCGGTCGCGGGGGCGGCCAGGGTGCGGATCGCGGCGGCGGCGACGGCCCGCAGCGCGCGCCCGCGCGACGGCGGCCGGGGCGCGGCGAGCAGGGCGCCGGCGAGGATCAGCCCGAGCCATCGGCCGGTCGCCGGTTCGGCCGCCCGCAGGAGCAGCGCGTCCGCGCCGGTGACGGCGAACAGGGCCACCGCGAGCACCCGGCGGGTCTGCCCGGCGGCGGTCTCGGGCCAGTCGCTCGGGTGCAGCCAGAGCCGGGCGGCGCCGCCGATCGCGTCGGGCCAGGAGCGCGCGCCGCGCTCGGCGATCTCGCGGCCGATCTCGTCGCCCCACCGTTCGCGCACCGCGGGCGGGTAGAGGGCGACGATGAGCGCCGGGGCGCTCATGCCGGATCGGCCCCGAGGGCGCGCAGGCCGGCCCGGGCGACGCGGGCGAGCTGCTCGAGCTCGGCGCGCAGGCTGGTGCGGCCGGCGTCGGTGATGCGCATGGTGCGCTGCCGGTCCTGGCCGTCGGCATCCCCGGTGACCGGCTCGATGAGCCCGCGGGCCTCGAGCCGGCTCAGGGCGCCGTAGAGGCTGCCGGGGCCGAGCCGGCGGCCGGTGAGCTCCTCGATCGCGGTGTTGATGGCGTAGCCGTGGCGAGGGCCGTCCGCGAGCACGGTGAGCACGACCATCTGGGCGTCGGTGCTGTGCACCCACTTACCGTACTACACGTCGAGTACTACATGCTGTGTAGTACTTGTCGTGTACTACGAGGCGCGTACTATGGCTGCCATGAGGTCCTTGAAGCTGATCCTGGCGGCGCTCGCGACCGGCGCCGCGTTCGAGGCGATGACGCTCCTCGCCACGCGGGACAAGGCCGTCCGCGCGGTCAGCCCGTGGCAGGACGACCCCTACGACGTGCTCGTCTCGTTCGCGCTCTTCGCGGTGCCCATGCTCGGCCTGGCGATCGCCGTCGGGCTGCCGGCCTGGCGCCCGCCCGGCGGACCCGAGCGCGAGCAGCGGGTCCTGCGCGCGGCCGCCGCGCTCGTCGCCGTCGTCGGGCTCACGCTCGCCTTCGAGTGGGCCGCCGTCGCCGCCCGCGCGCACGCCCGCGTCTGGAACGGGTGGACGACCGCGCTCATCGCCGGGCTCGCGGCCCTCACCCTGGCGGCCGCCGGCGTGGGGGTCGCGCTGTGGCGGCGGTGGTCGCCGCTCGCCACCGGGGACTGGCTGGACGACCTGCCCCTGCTCGGCCGCCGGCCCGGCCTGGTCGAGCGCATCCGGGCCCGGGCCACCGCGCTGTTCGCGGCGCTGAGCCTGTTCGCCGCGGCCGGCATCGTCGGCGCGCAGGCCGTCGGCGAGCGCTGGAGCGACCCGCTGCTCATCGCGTGGGCGCTGCTGGTCGAGACAGCCACCCTCTTCGCGTTCTGCGTCGCCGCCAATGCCGCCGCCGGGTTCATCCGCCGGACCCGCCCCCGGGCCGAGACCCCGATCCTCGCCGGGACCGCCGGGCTGGTGCTCATGACGGCGTTCCGGGACCCGGTGTGGAGAGCGATCACCCACCGGCCGGTGACGTCCGTGCCGCTGCTCGTCGCGCTGACCGTCGGCGCCGGCCTGCTCGCCGCGGCCGTCACGCTGGTGCGGAGGCCGGCGTGATCCGCGTCGAGGCCCTGTCGAAGCACTACGGCCGCCACGTCGCCGTCGACGATCTCACCTTCTCGGTCGACGGCGGCCAGGTGTGCGCGCTGCTCGGCCCGAACGGCGCCGGCAAGACGTCGGCCATGCGCGTCCTCGTCGGGCTGTCCAGGCCGACCGGCGGCCGCGTCGGCATCCTCGGCGAGCCGGTCCGCCTCGGCGCCGACGTGCTGCGCCGGGTGGGCGTGCTCATCGATGGTCCGGCATTGGTACCGCACCTGACCGGCCGAGCCAACCTCCGCCTGCTCTGGACGGCCACCCGCCGCCCCTGGCCGCCGCCCGCGCTCGACGAGGCCCTGGCCCTCGCCGGCCTCGGCCCGCATCTCGACCGCCGGGTGAAGCGCTACTCGATGGGCATGCGGCAGCGGCTGATGCTGGCCCAGGCCCTGATGCGGGACCCGGACGTGCTGATCCTGGACGAGCCCGCCAACGGCCTGGACCCGGCCGAGGTCCGGGCCCTGCGCGCGCACCTCGCCACGACGGCCGCCCGCGGCGCCGCCGTGCTGGTGTCGAGCCACCAGCTCGCCGAGGTGCAGCAGTTCGCGACCCACGTCGTCGTCATGGACCACGGCCGCCTCGTGACCACCGGCCCCCTCGACGCCCTGCTCGACCCGGGCGACACCTTCCGGATCAGCGTCGGCGACGCCGACCGGGCCGTGGCCGTCCTGCGCGCCGCGCCGGGTGTCGGCGCCGTCTCGGCCCAGGCGGGAGAGGTCCTGGTGACGGCGCCCGGCGTGGCGGACGGCGATCTGATCCGCGCACTGGTGACCGCCGGGGTGCGGGTCGACCGGGCGGGCCGGGCCGGACGGTCGCTCGAAGACGTCTTCATGGCCATGACCGAAGGGAACAGCAATACAGCCATGACCGAAGGGAACATCGATGCTGCGGGTTGAGCTCGCCACCCAGCTGCGCCGGCTGCGCACCCTGATCGCGCTCGCCGGCCTGGCCGCGCTGCCGGTCGTCGCCGCGCTCGCCACCGCCTCCTCGGCCGGGCACCGGCTCGGCAACCAGGACGGCCTGTTCGGCGCCGCCCCGTACTCGGCGCTCAACCACGCCATGGCGAGCCTCCAGTTCACCGGCCCGCTGCTGCTGCCGCTCGTGGCCGCCCTGCTCGCCGCCGCCATCGGATCGGCCGACCGGGACTGGGGGCTGCTGCGGTACCTCTACATCGCCCCGGTGACCCGCACCCGCCTGCTGGCCGGCCAGCTCGCCGCCGTCGTGGTCGCCACGGTCGCGGCGGTGGCCGTGGTCGTCGTCGCCGGGATGCTCGTCGGGCTCGCGACCTTCGGCTGGCACCCGTTCCACGTCATCGGCGCCGCGAACCTGTCCACCGGCGCCGCGCTCGGGCGCGTCCTGGCCGCGTGCGCGTACCAGACGCTGTGCCTGCTCAGCATCGCCGCGATCGCCTTCGCGCTCGGTGTGCTGCTGCCGCGCGGGGCGGAGGCCGTGGCCGTCGCGATCGCGTTCGTGGTCGCCGCGAGCATCCTCAACGGCCAGGCCGGCCCGCACGGCCTCCTGCACCTCGTCGCGGTGGCGCTGCCCGTGCACTATTGGCAGGACTGGCCCGGCCTGCTGGAGCGGGCCCCGGCGCCGCACCTGGGCACCGGGATCGCGGTGCAGGTCGCGACCGTCGCGGTCGCCGTCACCGCCGCGGCGCTCACCCTGCACCGGCGCGACCCCGCGGCCTGATTTCTCACGCAATTCTTATCCGCGAATCGCGCTCGCTCTTACCTTCGGTGCCGAATCTGATGGGCGTGAAACGCTACTGGCGAACCGGGCTGCTCGTGGTGGGTGTCGTCGTGGCCGCGCTGGAGTTGCGCGGCCACCTGCCGTCCCCGTCGCAGACGTGGCAGGCGCTGCGCACGGCCGACCTGCGCTGGCTGGCGGGGGCGGTCGTGCTGTCCGGGCTCGCCATGGTCGCGTTCTCCGAGCAGCAGCGCCTCCTGCTCGGCGCCTTCGCGGTGCGGATGGGGGCCGGGGCCTCCCTCGGCCTCACCTACACGCGCTCGGCGATGGCGGCCGCGCTGCCGGCCGGGTCCGCGGTGTCGGCCGGCTACGCCTTCGGGCGGTTCCGGGCCCACGGCGCGCCCCGCCCGGTCGCGGCCGCCGTGATGCTGCTGTCCGGCGCGGCGTCGGTCGCCGGCCTGGCGCTGCTGTACGCGGGCAACGTCCTGCTGCTGGCCCGCCCGTCCGCCGCCGCGCTCGGCATCGGCGCGGCCGTGCTCGTGCTCGGCGTGCTCGTCGCGCTGCACGCGAGGGCGGTGCGCCGCGCCGGCGGGCCGAGGCCGGTCGTGGAGACGGCGGACGACGGGAGTATCCGGACCACGCTGCGGCGGACCCTGGCGCTGGCCGGCTCGGTCCCGACGCGGCGGTGGCTCGCCGTGATCGGGATGGCGGTCCTCAACTGGCTCGCCGACCTCGCCTGCCTCATCGGTGCCGTGCGCGCCACCGGCCTCACGGTGCCCGTCACGACCATCGCGACCGGCTACCTCGTCGCGCAGCTCGTCCGGCAGATCCCGGTCACCCCGGGCGGCATCGGGGTCATCGAGGCGAGCCTGCTCGTCGCGCTCACGGCCGCCGGCGCCCCCGCCGCCCCGGCCGCGGCGGCGGTGCTGCTCTACCGCATCCTGTCGTGCTGGGTCGACCTGCCGATCGGCCTGGCGTGCTGGCGTGCGTCGAAGAGCCCGGTGGCCGAACGGGTCCTCGTCCCGGCCTGAGGCCCGTTTTCGGTACGCCCGCGATATGTCCCGGCTCGTAGGATCGGCTGCATGCGTGTGCTGGTCGTCGAGGACGAGCCCGATATGGCCAAGGCCATCCGCGACGGTCTGCGCCTGGAGGCGATCGCGGCGGACATCGCCGGCGACGGCGACACGGCGCTGGAGCTGCTGAGCGTCAACGCCTACGACATCGCCGTCCTCGACCGTGACATTCCCGGGCCCTCCGGCGACGAGGTCGCCGCGAGCATCGTCGCCTCCGGCAGCGGCATGCCGATCCTGATGCTCACCGCGGCCGACCGGCTCGACGACAAGACCTCCGGATTCGAGCTCGGCGCCGACGACTACCTCACCAAGCCGTTCGAGCTGCAGGAGCTCGTGCTGCGGCTGCGGGCCCTCGACCGGCGGCGCGGGCACAGCCGGCCGCCCGTGCGGGAGATCGCCGGGCTGCGCCTGGACCCGTTCCGCCGCGAGGTCTACCGCGACGGCCGGTACGTCGCGCTGACGAGAAAGCAGTTCGCGGTGCTCGAGGTGCTCGTCGGGGCCGACGGCGGGGTCGTCAGCGCCGAGGCGCTGCTGGAGCGGGCCTGGGACGAGCACGCCGACCCGTTCACCAACGCCGTGCGCATCACGGTCTCGGCCCTGCGCAAGCGCCTCGGCGAACCGTGGCTGATCGCGACGGTGCCCGGCGTCGGCTACCGCATCGACGCCGGAGGCGACCGTGGATAGGCGGCCCGGGCTGAGTGTGCGGCTCAAGCTCACCCTCAGCTATGCCGGGTTCCTCATGGTCGCCGGGGCCCTGCTGCTCGGCCTGGTGTGGGTGTTCCTCCTGCGCTACGTGCCCGACCCGGGGCGGATCACCATGCAGGTGCCGGGGATGCGCGAGGTTCCGGTGCTGCGCGGCCCCAGCCGGCACGACCTCGTTGTGGCGTTCGTCCCGCGGGCCGAGCAGGGGATGGTGTTCCTGCTGGTATTCGGGCTGGCCGGCGGGTGGATTCTCGCCGGCCGGATGCTCGCGCCGCTGGCCCGGATCACCGACGCCACCCGCGCGGCCGCGGCCGGGTCGCTCTCGCACCGGATCGGGCTGGACGGCCGGCAGGACGAGTTCCGCGAGCTCGCCGACGCCTTCGACGGCATGCTCGCCCGGCTCGAGGCGCACGTGGCCGAGCAGCGGCGCTTCGCCGCCAACGCCTCCCACGAGCTGCGCACCCCGCTGGCGATCACCCAGACCCTGCTCGACGTGGCCCGCCGCGAGGGCAACGCCGGCACCGGCGAGCTCGTCGAGCGCCTCCGCGCCGTCAACACCCGCGCGATCGACCTCACCGAGGCCCTGCTCGTGCTCAGCCGGGCCGACCAGCGCTCCTTCGAGCGGGAGCCCGTCGACCTGTCCCTCCTCGCGGAGGAGGCCGGCGAGACGCTCCTGCCGCTGGCCGAGAAGCACGGCGTCACCCTCGAGACCTCCGGCGACATCGCCCGCACGGCCGGCTCGCCCGCGCTGCTGCTGCAGATGACCACGAACCTCGTGCACAACGCGATCGTCCACAACCTGCCCGAGCACGGCCGGGTGCGGGTCGAGACCGCCGTCGGCACGGACACCGTCGTGCTCAGCGTCGAGAACACCGGCGACCGGCTCGGCCGGGAACTGGTCGCGACCCTCACCGAGCCGTTCCGGCGGGGCACCGACCGCATCCGCGGCGACCAGGCGGGGGTCGGCCTGGGCCTGGCGATCGTCAAGAGCATCGTCCAGGCCCACGACGGCACCCTCGACCTCGCACCGGGCGCGGCCGGGGGTCTGCGGGTCACGGTGCGGCTCCCGCGCTACGCGACGGGGAAGTCGAAGTAGGTGTCCGGGTAGGGCTCGTCCCGCAGGGTGTAGTGCCACCACTCGCAGTCGTACCGGATGAAACCGCAGTCCTCCATGAGCGTGCGCAGGTGCCGGCGGTTGCGCGTCTCGGCCGGGGTGATGCCCTTCGCGCCGTGGTGCGAGACGGGGTCCATCAGGTCGTGGCCGCCGCCCATGGCCGCGAGCTCGCCGGTGCCCAGGTGGTAGAGCGTCAGGTCGACGGTGCTGCCGCGGCTGTGGCCGGACTTGGCGGCCACGTAGCCCTTCTCGAACATCTGGCGCCGCTGGATGTTGGGATAGTGCCGGGGCTTCGTCCGCCCCGCCTCCGGCTCCTTCGACCAGCGCACGAAGCAGTCCACGGCGCGCTGCGGGCGGTAGCCGTCCCACAGGAGCAGGCCGAAGCCGAGGGCCGCCGCCTTGTCCCGCGCCTGCTCCAGGGCCGCGCACAGGGCCCGCGTGCCGACGATGCGGTTCGCCACATAGCCGTCCACCGGCTTGCCGGTGAAGTTGTCCCAGGTGGCGTACTTGGCGTCCCAGCGGATGCCGGGCACCAGCTCGTCGACGAAGACGAACTCCTCCTTCATCGCCGCCGTCCCGCCAGCGTCAGGGCCACGAGCCGGTCGATCACCTCGGCCAGCGGCAGCCCGGCGGCCGCCATCATCCGGGGATAGCGGCTGTACGACGTCAGGCCGGGCATGGTGTTGACCTCGTTGAGCACGACCGTCCCGTCCTCTCGCAGGAACAGGTCAACGCGCGCCAGCCCCCGGCAGCCCAGCGCCCGGTACACGGCCTTGGCGGTCTCCCGCACGAGCGCGCGGGACTCGGCCGGGATGTCGGCCGGGACGATCGGCGTCGAGTTCTCGGAGCCGCTCTCCGGCGTGCTCTCCTGATGGATGCGGAAGAACCCGTGCGACAGCGCGATGCGATCCACCTCGCCGGCGAGCAGATCCGCACCGCTGCCCAGGATGGCGCAGCCGACCTCGCTGCCGACGACCGCCTCCTCGATCAGGACCTTCGCGTCGTACTGCCGCGCGGCCTTCACCGCGTCGGGCACGTCCTCGGCGCGGGTGACCTTGCTGACGCCGAACGACGAGCCCGATCGGGCCGGCTTCACGAAGGCGGGGTAGGCGATCCGCGGGTCGACGGGCTCGTCCCCGGTGACGATCCAGTGGTTCGGCGTGGCGATGCCCGCGTTGCCGGCGACGATGTAGGCCAGCGACTTGTCCATGCACAGGGCGGAGCTCTGGATGTCGCAGCCGACGTAGGGGATGCCGGAGAACTCGAGCAGCCCCTGCACGCCGCCGTCCTCGCCGAGCCGGCCGTGCAGCACGGGGAACACCAGGTCGAGCCCGATCGTCTCGTACCGCCCCGCATCGAGCACCAGCAGCCCGTGGACGCCCGGGTCCGGCGACAGCGCCACCGGCCGGCGGCCGCCGTGCTCGTCGAGCAGGTTCCAGGCGCCGTCCTCCGCGATCTCGATGAAGTACGGCTCGTACCGGCCGGTGTCCAGGTTCTTGGCGACCTCCCGCGCCGACTTGACGGAGACGGGATGTTCCTCGGAACGACCCCCGAACATGATGCCGATGCGCAACCTAGCCATGCCGCGTCCCGCTTTCGAAGTTGAGGCAGTTGATGATGGAGTTCTCGACCGTGTCGCTCAGGGCGTGGTCGGTGTAGTAGGCGGTGTGCGGGCTGATGAGCACGTTCGGCAGTTGGTGCAGCCGCAGCAGCGCCTTGCTGTCGATGGGGCGGTTCCGGCAGTCGGCGTAGAAGATGCCCTCCTCGCCCTCCAGGACGTCCAGCGCCGCGCCGCCCAGCCGCCCGTCCTCCAGGGCCGAGACGAGGGCCTCGGTGTCGATCAGCGGGCCGCGCCCGGTGTTGACGACGTACGCGCCGGGCTTCATCCGCTCGATGCGCTCGCGGTTCAGGAGGTGGTGGGTGTCCGCCGTGAGCGGGGTGTGCAGCGTGACGATGTCGCTTTGCCGCAGCACCTCGTCGAGGGGATGGCGGCCGCTGGTCAGGATGCGGCAGCCGAACCCGCCCAGCCGGTCGACGACGGCCGAGCCGATGCGCCCGGTGCCGACGACGCCGACCGTCAGATCGCGCAGCTCCCGGCCCCGCACCTCGTGCAGCCGGTAGTCGTGGGCGTCCGCGCGCAGGACGATCGACTTGGCGTTGCGCACCGCCATCAGCATCAGCATCAGCGTGAAGTCGGCCACGCTGTCGGGCGAGTAGGCGACGTTGCCCACGGCGATGCCGACGCTGCGCGCGAAGGGCACGTCGATGTGGTTGTAGCCGATGCTCCTGGTGGAGATGTACCGCACGCCGGCCCGGCCGAGCGCCCGCAGCGTGGCATTCGTGACGTGGGTCTTGTGCCCGACGCTGACGCACCGGTTGCCGACGGCCAGGCCGATGGTGGCCTCGGACGCGGCCGCCTCGGTGATGGTCGGCCGGACGCCGAAGCGGGGGGCCAGCTCGCGGAACAACACGGCCTCGTCGGGGCCGCACCCGTACACCGTGATGCCCGTCGAGGTCGCGCCACCAGTCATGCCACCAGTCAAGGCGGCGGGGTGTTGCCGGTGCGTATGCGGTTTTCGATACGCGGGCGATATGGCCTCAGCCGAGCGTGAGCCAGCCCAGGCTCGCCAGCCCGGCGGCGACGCAGTAGATCGCGAACGGCGTCAGGGTGCGCCGCTCGAAGTACCGCGTCAGAAACCGCACCGACAGGTATGCGGCGGCGAAGGAGGCCACGCTGCCGGCCAGGACCTGACCGCGGATGCCGGCGCCGAGCGGGCCGGACAGGTCCGGCACCTTCAGCACGCCAGCGGCGAAGATGACCGGCGTGGCGAGCAGGAACGAGAAGCGCGCCGCGTCCTCGTGCGACAGCCCCTTGAGCAGCCCCGCGCCCATGGTCGCCCCGGAGCGGCTGATGCCCGGCAACAGGGCCAGGATCTGCGCGCTGCCGATCTGCAGGGCGCGCGAGAACGAGCCGGACGCCAGCCGCTCGTCCGGATCGCCGGTGGTCCGATCCTCGGCGGGCGCACGGCGGCGGAGCCGTTCGGCGCCGAGCAGGATGAGCCCGTTGAGGGTGAGGAAGATCGCCGCGGGCACGGGGCGCCCCAGGACCGTGCGGAACGTGTGCTCCAGCAGCAGGCCGGTGACGCCCACGGGGATCGTGGCCACGATGATCATCCACGCGAGGCGCTCCTCGGGCGTCATGATGCGGCGGTACCGCACCGACGACCCGAACCCGCCGAGGATCCGCAGCCAGTCCCGCCAGAAGAACATCAGCAACGCCAGCGCCGTGGCCACGTGCAGCCCCACCACGAACGCCAGATACGGCGACTCGGGCGCCGACACGCTGAGGTCGCGGGCCCAGCGGCCCCCGATGAGCGCGGGCAGCAGCACGCTGTGGCCGAGGCTCGACACCGGGAACAGCTCGGTCACGCCCTGCAGGAGGCCGACGACGATCGCCTCCGGATAGGTCAAGTGGTGCATGAGCCGGGATGGTGCCGAGCCGATCCTGAGAACAGCTTGAATTCAGCCCCCGTTCAGGACCGCGCCGTTACCGTCCGTCGGGTGATGAGGTTCGCGGCGGGGATTCGGCAGCGGCTCGGGGTGCGGATGCGCTCCGCGCTCGCCGCGTCCGCCGTGGTGGCGATCGCCTCGGTGCTGACCGGTGTGGCGTTCGTCATCGCCGCGAAGGTCATCCTCACCGGCAACGTCGACCAGAGCACCGGCGACCGGGCGGCCCAGATCGCCGGGGCGATCGACGACGAGGAGGCCCTCGCCGCGGTCATCCAGCCGTCGCTGCGCGACCGCACCATCGTGCAGGTGCTCGACGCGAGCGGGAAGGTGCTGCGCTCCTCGACGCTGCTCGCCGGGGCCCCGCCGATCTCGGCGCTCCGGCCGCCGGCGGGGGAGACGCGGCTGGAGCAGCGCCGGCTCCCGGTGGCGCACGACGAGTACTTCCGCATCACCGCGCTCGGGGCGCCCGGGCAGCGCACGGTCCTCGTGGGGCAGTCGATCGACGAGATCGACGACGGGACCGAGGCCGCGATCGGGGCGCTCGCGATCGGTCTGCCGCTGCTGACCGTGACCGTCGGGGTCGCGACCTTCCTGTTCGTGGGGCGCTCGCTGCGGCCGGTCGACGCGATGCGCCGGCAAGCCGAGACGATCAGCGGGCGGAACCTGCACATGCGGCTGCCGGTACCGCCGGCCAATGACGAGATCGCCGCGCTGGCCGCGACCATGAACGGGATGCTCGACCGCATCGAGTCCGCGACCGCCGCGCAGCGCCGGTTCGTGGCCGACGCCTCGCACGAGCTGCGCAGTCCACTGTCGACGGTGCTGGCCGGGCTGGATCTGCTCGGAGACGGGCCGCACGTGGACCGGATGCGCCGGGAGAGCGACCGGATGGCGCGGCTCATCGCGGATCTGCTGCTGCTGGCGCGGGTGGACGAGAAGGGGCTGCAGCTGCGGCACCAGGACGTGGACCTCGACGACCTCGTGTACCTCGAGCGGGAACGCCTGACGGCACAGCACCCGCAGTTGCGGGTCACGACGCGGGCGGCGCCGGTGCGCGTGAACGGCGACCCGCACCACCTCCAGCGCGTGCTGCGCAACCTCGTGGACAACGCGGCCCGGTACGCGAAGCACGCGGTCGACGTGACGGTGCGGACGCAGGACGACGCGGCCGAGGTCACCGTGGCCGACGACGGGCCGGGCATCGGCCCCGCGGACCGCGACCGGGTCTTCGACCGCTTCGTCCGCCTCGACGAGGACCGCTCCCGGGCCGGCGGCGGCACGGGACTCGGGCTGCCCATCGCCCGCGACATCGTGACCGCCCACGGGGGCACGCTGACGGTCGAGGAGTCCCCGGCCGGCGGGGCGCTGCTGCGCGTGAGCCTGCCGCTCACGCGATGACGATCCGCTTCGCCGAGGCCGAGCGTCGGCTGTGCCAGGTCCATGGCAGGTCCCTGGCAGCGTTTACCCAGGTTCATCTCCGACGCTGAGCATCGCGAAAGCGCAGGTGGAAGGCCTGCGCGGGGGATAGGAGCGATGCACGTGCCCATGAAGTCGATGAAGACAACCAAGCGGATCGGCCTCGCGGCGGTCGGCCTGACGGCGACCGGCGTGATGGTGTTCGGCGCCGCCTCGCTGGCCAGCGCGGAGACGGCCGCGCCGTCCCCGAGCGCCTCGGCCGAGGCCGGCAACGGTGGCAAGGGACACGACGGCGGTGGACGGGGCCAGTCGAACCACACGGCGGTGACGGGGGATGAGCTGGCGAAGGTGACGGCGGCGATGCGGGCGAAGGACTCGTCGGTGTCGGTGACGAAGGTGTTCAAGGACTCGGACGGTTCGTACGACGTGCTGGGGACGAAGGACGGCGCGAAGGTCTTCTACGAGGTGACCGCGGACCTGAAGACGTTCACCCAGCGCACGCACAAGCAGGACGGCGGCAAGTAGGTCTCCGCGCCGCCGGATCGCTAGGCTGCATCGGGTATGAGCGTTCGTGCGGCCGCAAGACGGTGGCTCCGCACCGCGGTGGCGGTGGCGGGGTTCCTGGTCGCCGGCTGTGGCGCCGCCCCGCCGCCGCCGGCGGCGTCACCGTCGTCGCCGCAGGGGCCCGGGCACGTCGTCGTGGTGGTGTTCGAGAACAAGTCCTACCGGCAGCTCGCCGGACGCCCGGAGGCGCCGTACCTCAACACGCTCATGGCCCGCTCCGCCGTCTTCACCGACGCGCACGGCGTCGCCCACCCGAGCCAGCCGAACTACCTCGCCCTGTTCTCCGGCTCGACCCAGGGCGTCACCGACGACCACTGCCCGGTCCGGGCCGGCGGGGCACCGAATCTTGCCCAGCAGCTACAGGCGGCCGGGCACACCTTCGCGGGCTACTCCGAGGACCTTCCCGCCGCCGGATACCGCGGCTGCTCGCGCGGGCGGTACGCCGCCAAGCACAATCCCTGGGCCGACTTCGACACCGTGGCCGACGCGGCGAACCAGCCCTTCACCGCGTGGCCCGCCGACCCGGCGAAGCTGCCCACCGTCGCGTTCGTGATCCCGAACCTGTGCGACGACATGCACGACTGCGGGGTCGCGACCGGCGACGCCTGGGCGCGCGAGCACCTCGACCCCTACGCGCGGTGGGCCGAGGCGAACGACAGCTGGCTGATCGTGACGTTCGACGAGGACGACGGCGGCAGCGGCAACCAGATCCTGACCCTCGTCGCCGGGGCGGGCATCACCCCCGGCAACCGCTCCGGCCGGGTCGACCACTACTCGGTCCTGCGGACCATCGAGGACCGCTACGGGCTGGCCCCGCTGGGTGGCGCGGCCGCGGCGACCCCGTTGCCGCTGGGGCGCTGAAGGCTCAGCCGCCAGACTTGCCGGCCCGCGCGCCGGGGCCGCCCTCGACCGCGATCGGGCCGGGCTCGAGGCTCCGGCACGCGGTGTCGGCCCGGCGCCAGGCCGGGTCGTCGTCGGGCGGCACGGTGGCGGGCCGGAACACCCCGTCGCCGCCGGGGTCGGGCCAGTCGGGCAGGCCGTTGTCGCGCACGCACGCGGCCCAAGCGCGCAGCTTCGCCATCTCCGCGACGCTCAGCGGGCGCTCGGTGCGGGCCGGGATGGCGCCGATCCGGGCGAACTGCTCCTGGCACTCGGCCGCCGGCTGCTTGACGAGGCCGTTGACGGAGGCCGGGAAGCCCCACCGGCCGTCGGTCTCGACCGGGTCGGGGAAGTCGGGGAAGCCGTTGGCGCGCATGCACGCCGCGGCCGCGGCGTAGACGTCCCGGTCCGGCGCGGCCGGCTCCGGGGTGCCGGAGCCGCAGCCGGCCAGGCCGATGATCCCCGCGCTCACCGCGGCGAGCAGACGCATACGCATGCCCCAACGGTCGGCCCCGGGCGCTGTCGGCGCTTCCCCCGAAGGATGCCCGGACCCGACCCGAATTCGGGGGAGCCGCGGTGACAGGGCGTGGACGGGTGCGAGTATACCGAGTATGCTACCGGGCATGATATCGAGTGGGGTGGCGCGATGAGCATCCGATATGCCCTGCTGGCGCTGCTGAAGGAGGGCCCGAAATACGGGCTCCAGCTGCGCGAGGAGTTCGAGGCGCGCACCGGCGAGGTGTGGCCGCTCAACGTCGGGCAGGTCTACACGACCCTGCAGCGGCTGGAGCGCGACGGGCTCGTCGAGTCCGACGACGACGCCGAGCCCGGCCCGCAGAAGGGGTTCCAGATCACCGCGGCCGGGGCCGAGGACCTGGCCGTCTGGCTGAGGACGCCGCCCGACCTCGGCTCGCCGCCCCGCGACGAGCTCGTCATCAAGATCCTGATCGCGGTGCGGCTGCCGGGGGTCGATGTGCACGAGGTGATCCAGGAGCACCGGCGGTACATCGTGGAGCTGATGCAGCAGTGGACCCGTCTCAAGGAGGAGGAGGGCGAGCTCGACCTGGGCCTCGCGCTCGTCGTGGACGCCGAGCTGTTCCGCCTCGACTCGGTCGTGCGCTGGCTCGACACCGCCGACGGGCGGCTCAAGCGGGCCGCGCTCGACCCGCCGGCCCCGGCCCGCGCCGCGGGCCCGCAGATCCGCCGCCGCGCGGGGGTGCGGCGATGAGCGGGGTGCTGGAGCTGCGCGGGGTGTCGAAGACCTATGTGGACGGTGCCGACGAGGTACACGCGCTGCGCGACGTCGACCTGACCGTCGAGCCCGGCCGGATGGTCGCGGTCATGGGGCCGAGCGGCTCGGGCAAGAGCACCCTGCTGACCATCGCGGGCGCACTGGAGTCGCCGAGCGCCGGCGAGGTGCTCATCGCGGGGCAGCCGCTCTCGGCGATGTCCCGCGACGACCGCGCCCGGCTGCGGCGGCGCGCGATCGGGTACGTCTTCCAGGACTTCAATCTCCTGCCCGGCCTCACCGCCGCCGAGAACGTGGCCCTCCCGCTCGAGCTCGACGGCCTGAAGGCGGCCAAGGCGCGGGCGGCCGGCCTGCGCGCCCTGGACGAGCTGGGCCTGGCCGACCGGGCGGCGCGCTTCCCCGACCAGCTCTCCGGCGGCGAGCGGCAGCGGGTGGCGATCGCCCGGGCGGTCGTCGGCGACCGGCGGCTGCTGCTGGCCGACGAGCCGACCGGCGCGCTGGACACGGCCAACGGCGAGGCCGTCATGCGCCTGATGCTCGCCGCCTGCAAGCGCGGGCTGGCCGCGGTGATGGTGACCCACGACGCCCAGCTGGCCTCGTGGGCCGACCGGGTCGTGTTCATCCGCGACGGGGCCGTGGTCGACCGCACGGCCCCGCGCCCGGGCCCGGACTCGCTGCTGACCGGCGAGGCGGCCCGGTGAGCGCCGCCGTCGCGCACCGCCCGCTGGTGCTCGGCTCCGGCCACGGCGGCCTGCCCGCGCGGCGCGCCGTGGCCCGCTGGGCGTGGCGGCTGTTCCGGCGCGAGTGGCGGCAGCAGGCGATCGTCCTGGCGCTGCTGGTGGTCGCGGTCGCCGGGACCACCGTCGGGCTCGCCGTCGCCGCCAACGCCCCGACGGAGGCGGGCACCTTCGGCACCGCCGACCACCTGATCGCCCTCGACGGCACCGACCCGCAACTGGCGGCCGGCCTCGCCGAGCTACGCACCTCGTTCGGGACCGTCGACGTCATCGAGCACGGCAAGAAGCTCCCGCTGCCCGGCTCGGCCAACGGCTTCGACGTGCGCGCCCAGGACCCGCACGGGCCCTTCGGCGCCCCGATGCTGCGCCTGACCCAGGGCCGCTGGCCGCAGGGCCCCGGCGAGATCGCGCTCACCGGGCGCGTGGCGGCGGCGCTCGGCCTGGGCGTCGGCGGCGCCTGGAACCAGGACGGGCGGCCGCGGACGGTCGTGGGCCTCGTCGAGAACCCGCTCGACCTGCGCGACACGTTCGCCCTCGTCGCGCCCGGGCAGGCGGCCGCGGTCGACCGCGTCGACGTGCTCATCCGGGCCTCGGCCGACGAGTTCCGGGCCCGGCCGAGGCCGAGCGGGTCGACGCAGGTCCGCTCCGCAGATGCCTCCGCGAGCGCCGTGGTGCTCGTGCTCGCCACGATCGGGCTGGTGTTCGTCGGCCTGCTCGCGGTGGCCGGGTTCACCGTGATGGCCCAGCGGCGGCTGCGGGCGCTCGGCCTGCTCGGCGCGATGGGCGCGAGCCACCGGCACATCCGGCTCGTGCTGCTCGCCAACGGCGCGGTCGTCGGCGGCGTCGGCGCGGTCGCGGGCGCCGCCGCGGGGACGGTCGCGTGGGTCGCGCTGGGCCCGATCCTGGAGTCGCCGCTCGGGCACCGCATCGACCGGTTCGCCGTACCGTGGCCGACGATGCTCGTCGCCGTGCTGCTGGCGACCATCACCGCCGTCGTCGCCGCGTGGTGGCCGGCCCGGGCGGCCGCGCGCATGCCGGTCGTGGCCGCGCTCAGCGCGCGTCCGGCGGCGCCGCGCCCGGCCCACCGCTTCGCGGCCCTCGGGGTCGTCCTGCTGGCGGCGGGGACGGCCGCGCTGGCCCTGGCCCAGCAGACCAGGGCGCCGTTCATCATCGGCGGCGTTCTCGCCACCGCGGTCGCGCTGCTGCTGCTCGCCCCGGCCGGGGTCGCGATCGTCGGCCGGCTCGCGCGGCGCGCACCCCTGGCGCCCCGGCTGGCCATGCGCGACCTGGCCCGGCACCGGTCCCGCTCCGGCGCGGCGCTGGCCGCGATCGCGCTGGCCGTGGGCATCGCCGCCGTCGTCACCCTGGGCGCCGCCGTCACCGTCGCCCGGGCCGCCGCCCCGACCGGCGGCAACCTTCCCGCCGACCAGCTCGCCGTGTGGGTGTCCCCGGAGGCGATGACCGGCCCGGTCCCGACGCTTCCCCAAGAACAATTCGATGCGGTACGGACCGAGGTGGCCACGATCGCCGCCGACGCACACGCCACCGCCGTCCCGCTGACCGGCGTCGTGGACCCGAACCAGCCGCTGGAGCGCAACGGCCGCCAGCCCGCGGTGTACGCGAAGCCGCACGCGCCCGGCCCCGGCGAGCCCGGCGGCGTGATGTACAGCAGCCGCGACATGATCGGCCTGTTCGTCGCGACGCCCGAGCTCCTCACGCACTTCGGCATCGACCCCGCGAGCGTCCACGCCGACACCGATCTGCTCCTCGGGCGCGACAGCATCGACGGGTACGACCTCATCCCCGGCCGCAACGCGCGGTGGCAACCGGTCCAGCAGCACGTGACGCTGCCCGCCTACGGCTCCCTGCCGAACGTCCTCATCACCGAGCACGGCCTGGCCCGGCTGCACCTGACGCCGATCCCGGTGGGCTGGCTGGTCGACGCGCCCGCCGCCCTGACCGCGGCCCAGATCGAGCACGCCCAGCGCTCCGCGGCCGCCGCCGGCGTCAGCGTCGAGTCCCGCCCGACCGGCGCGGACCAGGCCCGGCTCGCCGGCTGGTTCACCGGGGCCGGGATCGCGGTCGCCCTCGGCGTGCTCGCGATGACCGTCGGGCTCATCCGCAGCGAGACGGCCCGGGACCTGCGCACGCTGATCGCGACCGGGGCCCGCCGCGGCACCCGCCGCGCGCTCACCGCCGCGACCGCCGGGGCGCTCGCCGTCGCCGGGGCCGTCATCGGCACGGCGTGCGCCTACGTGTCGATGCTCGCCTGGTATCACCGGGAGGCGCACTGGCTCGCGCATCCGCCGGTGCTCAACCTCGTGGCGCTGCTCGTGGGTCTGCCGGTCGTCGCCTACCTCGGCGGCTGGCTGCTGGCCGGTCGCGAGGCCCGCGGCATCGCCCGGCGGCCGCTGGAGTGACCGGCGTGCTGCTCACGCGCCGTCGCCGCCCGGCGGGGAGCCGGGGGGTCGCAGCCGGACGAGATCGCGCCGGCGCGGGCGCAGCACGATGCCGAGCGCGATCAGGATGGAGCCCGCGAGCAGCCAGCCGCCGAGCACGTCCGTCGGCCAGTGCGCGGCGAGCGCCACGCGGCTGATGCCGACCAGCCCCGCCCACAGCCCGGCGGCGGCGGTGAGCACGGCGCGGGCCCGGCCGCTCGGCAGCAGCGGGCACAGCAGCACGACGAGGATGCCCGCCGCGATGGTCGCCGAGGTCGTGTGGCCGGACGGGAACGCCCAGCCCGCGGCGGCGGTGAGCCGCTCGGGCGGGCGGGGGCGGTGCACGAGGGTCAGTACCGTCAGACGCAGCACGGTCGCGGTGGCCGCCGCGGCGAGCAGGAACACGACGCCGGCCCGGTCGCGGCGCCACACCGCGAACGCGACGGCGAGCAGCAGCGCCGGGAGCAGGACCCGCTGGTCGGCGGTGTGCGTGATGGCCGACATGACCGCCCGCCACGCGTGGTGCGACCGCGCGAAGCGCAGGGCCGCGTCGCTGACCGCGGTGTCGAGGCGCAGCAGCGGCCCGAAGCGCATGGCGACGAGGGCGGTCAGCGCGGCGAATCCCAGCGGCAGGACGACGGCCACGACCCGGCGGTCAGCCGCCATGCGGGTCCAGCCGGTAGCCGACGCCGCGGACGGTCTGGATCGCGCAGCGCCCGTACGCGTGGTCGATCTTCTTGCGCAGGTAGCCGACGTAGACCTCGACGATGTTCAGATCGCCCTCGAACCCGGCGTCCCACACGTTCTCCAGGATGGCCGACTTGGACACCACGTCGCCGGCCCGCCGCAGCAGGAACTCCAGCAGCGCGAACTCGCGCGGCGTCACCTGGATCGGGTCGTTCCCGCGGCCCACCCGGCGGCGGGCCGGGTCCAGGTGCAGGTCGCCCGCGGTGAGCACGACGGGCCGCTGGGGCGCGCCGCGGCGGATCAGCGCCCGCAGCCGTGCGGTCAGGACCACGAACGGGAACGGCTTGGTGAGGTAGTCGTCGGCCCCGAGGTCGAGGGCGTCGGCCAGGTCGTACTCGCCGTCCTTCGCGGTCAGCATGAGGATCGGCGTCCACACCTCCCGCCGCCGCAGCTCCCGGCACACCTCGTAGCCGTTGAGCCCGGGCAGCATGATGTCGAGCACGATCGCGTCGTAGGCGCCGTTCGGGGACTCGGTCGCCGCCCACAGCCCGTCGATGCCGGTGAAGGTCAGGTCGGTCGTGAACCCCTCGACGGCCAGCCCGTCACGAATCGTCTCGGCCAGCCCGACCTCGTCTTCCACCAGCAACAGCCGCATGGATCCACCTCCCACCGCAGAGCCTCACACGGTGCACCTGAATGCATCCTGAAAGGCGCCTACATGGTGTAGGAGTGAAAATTGGCCATTCGTGTTACCGGGTGCGCCGCGCGGCGTAGACCACGTTCACGGCCCACGCCCCGCTGCCGGGCAGGCGGCAGGCGAGGGCGTCCAGCGGCGCGGCGGCCCGGCGCAGCAGGGGCCGCTCGTACCAGCCGGGCGTCAGCACCGAGAACCCGCGCCGGGCCACGATCGTGAACCCGTGCCGGTGCAGCAGCGCCTCCACCTGGGCGTGCGACAGCTCCGCGAACCATCGCCGGCCCCGGTGCCGGCGCGCCCGCAGGTGCCGCAGCGAGCGCCGGTTGCCGTGGTTCTCGACGATCAGCAGCCCCGACCCGGCGCTCGGCAGCGCCGCCGCGGCGAACGCCAGGGCCCGCTCGCGCACGTCGTCGTCGACGTTGAGCAGCAGCCGGAACATCGTCACCAGCGCCGGGCCGTCGCTCGCCACCGGCTCCGGGACCGGGCCGCCGGTCGCCACCACGTGCAGCCGCGCGTCCGTGCCCAGCTCGGCGGCCTTGGCCAGCATCTGCGGCGAGGTGTCGTAGCCGTGCGCCCGCCGGACCAGGCCGTGCAGGTTGCGGATCGCCCGGCCGGTGCCGCAGGCGAAGTCGTGCTGCGTCGGGAGCGCGTCCGGGAACGTGCGGCGGATCAGCCCGCGCAGGAAGACCCGCTGCCGCCGGTTGACCCGCGAGGCATAGCTTCCCGGCGCATATGTGACGTGTTCGTACTTGTCGACGGACCCGGCATTCCGGAACGCATTCGCGTAATTGTCATCCACCATTCTGCTTCAACGCCGGTGACTTTTCCCGAGTGACGGCCGGGGCGGCGCCGGGCCGGCGTATCACCCGAGTGTATGTACTCGGTGTATATCCGTGGTGTATGGTCGGCGGCATGAGCGTTCCTCTCACGCTGCTGGGCCTCCTGGAGCGCCAGCCGAGCCATGGTTACGACCTCAAGCGCGACTACGACACGTTCTTCGGCCGCGGCCGCCCGCTGCCCTTCGGCCAGGTGTATTCGACCCTCGGCCGCCTCGCCCGCGACGGCAAGGTCGTGATCAGCGAGGTCGAGGCGGGGGAGGGGCCCGAGCGGAAGCGCTACGTCATCACCGACCTCGGCGCCACCGAGGTCGACGCGTGGCTGACCCAGCCGGTTGAGCCCGAGCCGCACCTGCAGACGGTGCTGTTCGCCAAGGTGATGCTGTCGCTGATGCTGGAGCGGCCGGCCGCGGAATATCTCGACACCCAGCGCGGCGCGCACCTCAAGCGGATGCGGGAGCTGCACGAGATCAAGAAGGGCAACGACCTCATCGAGGCGATGCTCGCCGACCACGGCCTGTTCCACCTCGAGGCCGACCTGCGCTGGATCGAGCTCACCGTGGCCCGCCTGGACCACCTGGCCGGGCTGGTGCGCCGATGAGCGCCGTCATCGAGGCCCGCGACATCGAGCTGTCCTTCGGCGAGACCGCGGCGCTGCGCGGCGCCTCGTTCGACGCGGGGCCGGGCGAGATCGTCGCCGTCATGGGGCCGTCCGGCTCCGGCAAGACCACGCTGCTGCACTGCCTCGCCGGGATCCTGGTGCCGAGCGCCGGCGAGGTCCGCTTCGACGGGCAGCGCATCGACGGGCTCAACGAGCACCAGCGCAGCACGCTGCGCCGCGAGCGTTTCGGGTTCGTGTTCCAGTTCGGGCAGCTGGTGCCGGAACTGACCGTCGAGGAAAACGTCGCCCTGCCGCTGCTGCTCGGCGGGTCACGGCGCGGAGACGCCCTGCGCGAGGCGCGCGGATGGCTGGACCGGCTCGGCCTGGCCGGGATGGAGGGGCGCCGGTCGGGGGAGCTGTCGGGTGGTCAGGCCCAGCGCGTCGCGCTGGCACGGGGAATGATCAACCGGCCGCGGGTGCTGTTCGCCGACGAGCCCACCGGCTCCCTCGACTCGCTCACCGGCGAGCAGGTCATGGATCTCATGGTGGCGGCGGCGCGGGAGCACGGCACGACCGTCGTGCTCGTCACCCATGAGCCGAGGGTCGCCGTCTACGCAGACCGCGAGGTGATCGTCCGGGACGGTCGCGTGCACGCCCTGGCCGCCTCGTGATCCGGTTCGGTCTGCGCCTGGCCCTCGCCAACGGGCGTGAGGCGCTGCTGCGGTTCGTGGTCATCGCCGTCGCCGTCGCGCTCGGCACCGGGCTGCTGCTGGCCACCACCGCCGGCGTCCGCGCGCTCGACGCCCAGGTCGGCCGGGGCGCCTGGCTGCGCGGGCAGCAGGCTCCCGGCGGTCCCGCGGCCGACCCGGTCGTCTGGGCCGGCCGCGAGGACTTCTTCGGCGGCAAGTCGATGTGGCGCATCGACGTCGGCCTCAAGGGCGCCAACCCGCCGGCCGTGCCGGGCATCCCGCGGCTGCCGGCGCCGGGGCAGTACTACGTCTCGCCGGCCCTGCACGACCTCATCGCCGCGCACCCGGCCGACCAGCTCGCCGCGCGCTTCCCGGGGCACGAGGCCGGGATCATCGACGCGGACGCGCTGGAGTCGCCGGACTCGCTCGTCGCCGTCGTCGGCCGCACCCCGGGCGAGGTCGGCGGCATCCCGAGAGCTCACGAGGTCACCGCGGTGTCCACGACGCCGCTGAAGATCCCGACCGCCGCCATGGACCTGGTGCTGTCCGTCGTCGCCGGGGGCCTGCTCTTCCCGCTGCTCGTCTTCGTCGGTACGGCCACACGCCTGTCGGCCACCCGCCGGGAACAGCGGTTCGCGGCCATGCGGCTCATCGGCGCCACACCGCGCCAGGTGACCCAGCTCGCCGCCGTCGAGTCCGGCGCCGCCGCCGTGGCCGGCACGATCGCGGGCTTCGCGCTGTTCCCGGCGCTGCGGGCGGCGATGGCGGCGGTGCCGCTCACGACCGAGCGGTTCTTCCCCGCCGATCTCTCGCCCGGGCTGCCCATCGCCGTGCTCGTCGCGCTCGGCGTCCCGCTCGGGGCGATCGCCGCGGCCGCGCTCGCCATGCGCCGGGTCCGGATCTCGCCGCTCGGCGTCGCCCGCCAGGTGACCCCGAAGCCGCCGCGCGCGTGGCGGTTGATCCCCGTCGTCGCGGGGCTCGTGGAGCTGGCGTACTTCGTCGGCCGTAAGCCCGAAACCTCCAGCGGACAGACCGCCGCCTTCCTGCCGGGCTTCCTGATCACCATGGTCGGCCTCGTGATCGCCGGCCCGTGGATCACCATGGTCGGGGCCCGGCTGATGGCCCGCCACGCCCGCCGGCTGCCCACGCTGGTGGCGGCCCGGCGGCTCGCCGACAACCCGCAGGCCGCGTTCCGCGCGATCAGCGGCGTCATGCTCGCCCTGTTCGTCGTCAGCGTCGCGACCGGCGTCATCACCACGATGCAATTCGAGCGCGGCGTGCGCTACAGCGACCTCGCGGCGGTGACGATGGACCAGTACGTCGGACCGCAGGCCACCCTCCCGGACGACGTGTCCGACCGGCTGCGCCACGTCCAGGGCGTGACCTTCGCCCTCCTGCTGCACGACAACCCCGACGACGGGCCGGACAGCCCCTCCAGCATCGTCGCGTGCGCCGATCTCGCCCGGATCCCGCAGTACGGCACGTGCGCCCCCGGAGCCGAGTACGCCCAGATCTGGAGCAACCTCGTCGGCTTCGACCGCACGCGCACCGGCACGGGCACGGCGACCGTCTGGCCGGCCGCGCCCGTCACCGCCGAGCAGGTCGCGGCGCTCCCGCTCGACAGCGTCGTCGTCGGCCTCGACGGCAGCGCCGCCGCCCACGAACGGGCCCGCACCGCGATCGGGCTGGCCTACCCGGACTACGAGGTCCCGGCGCTCACCGACCTTGAGCGGGGCAGCAACTCCCGCACCCAGATGGCGCTGTTCCAGCGCCTGGCCGACGTCATCATGCTCTTCAGCCTGCCGATCGCGGGCTGCAGCCTGGCGGTGAGCGTCGCCGCCGGCATCGCCGACCGCAAGCGCCCCTTCAGCCTGCTGCGCCTCACCGGCGTCCCGCTGCGCGCCCTGCGCCGCGTCGTCGCCCTCGAGTCCGCGGTGCCGCTGCTGGCGGTCGCGGTGCTGGCCGCGGTCACCGGGTTCGCCGCGGCCCAGCTGTTCCTCCGCGCGCAGATGGGCTACACCCTGGCCGCGCCGGACTGGTCCTACTACGCCCTGGCCGGGCTGGGCCTGGCCGTCTCACTGGCCATCATCGCCGCGACCCTGCCGCTGCTGTCGCGCATCACCGGACCGGATTCCGCCCGCAATGAGTAGCCCGTCCCGCCGCACCGTCCTCATGTCCGCGGTCGCCGCCGGTATCGCCGCGCCGTTCGCCGCCGCCGGCCGGGCCGGCGCGGCCACCACCGAGCCCACGTCCGCGCCCCGGCTCGTCCTGCCCCGGCCGACCGGCCCGTATCCGGTCGGCACGGTGGCGCTGCGCCTGCGCGACCGCTCGCGCGACCGCGAGCTGATGGCGAGCGCCTGGTACCCGGCCCGCGACCCCGACCGCCACCCGCGGGCGATCTGGCTGGCCGACGCCCCGATGCGCGCCCTGCTGGGCAACGCCGGCTTCCCGCCCGGCGCGGTCGGCGCCCCGATCACCTCCGGCCACGCCGGCGCACCGGTGCGGCAGTCCGGCGGCCGCCTTCCGGTCATCGTGTACTCGCACGAGGCCCACGATCACCGCGCCGACACCACGATCGTCGTGCAGGAGCTGGCCAGCCACGGATACCTGGTGCTCACCGTGGACCACACCGGCGACGCCTTCACGGAGTTCCCCGGCGGCCGCCTGCTCGTCCCGATCCGGGGCGACGGCGCGCTGGGCGCGCGGGACTTCGCCGACGACATCCCGTTCGTGCTCGACACCGTCGAGCGCCTCGCCGCCGGCCACAACCCCGACGCCGATGGCCGACGGCTGCCGCCCGGGCTGCTCGGCGCCCCCGACCCGCGCCGCGTCGGCATGTTCGGCACCTCGAAGGGCGGCACCGCGACCGCGCTCGCCATGGGCACGGACCGGCGCATCCGGGCCGGCCTGAGCCTGGACGGCCCGATGGAGCCCCTGATCACCACTGACCTCGACCGGCCGTTCATGCTCATGACCGCGGACTTCCCGCGGTCCACGCCGCCGGTCGCCCAGTTCTGGTCGCACCTGACCGGCTGGCGGCTCAACGTCCAGGCCGACGGCGCGGTCCACAACGCGTACGACGACTACCAGTTCCTGCTCCCGCAGGTCGCGAGGGCGGTCGGGATGAGCGACGCGGAGCTGCGGGGCTGGATCGGCACCCTCGACCCGGGCCGGGCCGTGCGCATCCAGCAGGCGTACCCGCTCGCCTTCTTCGACCAGCACCTGCGCGGCCGGCGCCAGCGCCTGCTCGACGGTCCGAGCCGCGCCTTCCCCGAGGTCCGCTACCTCCCATGAGCGCCGCTACGCTTCCGGGCCATGGGTGTCATGTCGACGTACTGCCAGATCTGCGGCCTGCCGGTGCAGCAGGACCACTACGTGCCCGCACCGGGCGGGGGGTCCTTCCGGATCTGGCGCGGTGACGGCGACGACGAGGGCGGCCCGGCGGTCGCGTTCGGGCCGGAGCACGGGTGGCTGCGCGACGCCGTCGGGCTGCGGCTGCGGGCCGGCGACGGGGACGTCGTCATCGAGGGCGCCGTGCACGACGGGGTCTTCGAGGACTCCGGCAGCGACGGCTTCGTCGGCGACGGGCTCGACGACCGGGCGGCCCTGCACCGCGCCTGCTGGGACCTGGCCGGACGGCCGGACACCTTCGAGCCGCTGGCCGACCTCGAGTGGCCCGAGGCGGAGGAGCGCTATCGCCAGCAGCTCTTCGAGTTCGCCGGCTTCGTCGCCGACGGCCACGGCTGGATGCTGGTCGACCCCGCGACCGGCTCACCGGACGCCCTGCGCAACCGCCGGCGCATCGCCGACCTGCTCGCGTGACCCGCTCCAGGCGGGACCGGGGCGCCAGGTCGTGACCAATGCGAACGCGAGCAGCAGCTCGGCGATGTCGCCGGCGTAGTACATGAGCGCGGCCCCGCCGTGCCGCTGGGCGGCGGGCACCGCCGCGCCGGGCAGGAACAGCCCGGCGTAGAGGAGCTGGGCCAGGCTGGCGTGCACGGCGATCGCGACGCCGAGCACGGCGAGCCGGAGGCGGACCGCCGGGCGGCGGGGCGCCGGGTCCGGGCCGGCGATGACCCAGGTGAACAGGCATCCGGCGAGCAGCATATGGGCGTGGACGAGCTGGTGCAGGCCGGGGTCGCGGGTGGTGGCGGCGTAGAGCGGGGTGCCGTAGAGCACGATCAGGCCGCCGGAGGTGACCGTCAGCGCCGTCCACGGGCTGCCGAGGAGCCGGACCGGGCGGGTGCGCAGCAGCCGGGTGAGCCGCCGGCCGGTCGGGGCGGGCACGGTGCGCAGCAGCAGCGTCCCCGGCGCGCCGAGGACCAGGCCGAGCGGGGCGAGCATGCCGGTGAGCAGGTGCTGCAGCACGTGCGTGCGGAAGTCGCCGGCCGGCCACGGCGATACGGCCGGGTCCAGGCCGGCCGCCAGCAGGCCGGCGCCGGTCAGGAAGAGTGCCGAACGCCACCAGGGCCAAGAGCGGCGGCCGAGGCTCGCCATCGCGTCGTAGCCGACCGCGCCGGCGAGGACCAGGGCGGGCAGCAGGCCGACGGCGGGATGGGCGTGGCTCACCGGGCGCGGTCTCCCGGCCGGGCCGAGTGCTGCAGCAGCCAGCCGGCGACGACGAGGACGGCGCCGAGCGCGAGGAAGCCCAGGTCCCACCAGCGCTGGTCGGGGCCGCCGTGGACGTGGTGGATGCCCAGGATCTGATGGTCGATCGTGCCCTCGACGAGGTTGAAGCCGCCCCACCCGACCAGCATCCAGCCCCACAGGGTGCGCGAACCCCACACCCGCGCGCGCCCCGCCGTGATCCGGGAGTACAGCAGGGCCAGGCCGATCAGCACGGCCAGCCAGGTGCAGGTGTGGAACAGGCCGTCCCACAGCGTGTTCACCCGCAGGCCCGCGAGCGTGTCGGCCGGATACCTGGTGGTGCTGCTGAGCATGTGGTGCCACTGCAGCAGCTGGTGCAGCAGAATGCCGTCGACGAACCCGCCGAGGCCGGCGCCGAGCACGACGCCGGGTAGCACGATGCCGCGGTCCGCCCCGGTGGCGTCCGTCTGGGTACCCGTCATGGCGGCGGGAACTACCCACCGCCCGGCACCTGACACAACCGCCTCCGGGCCCGCACCGGTCGCGCCGGTGCGGGCCTTCGCGGGTCAGGTCCTGCGCAGAGCGTCCCGGATCTTGTCGAAGACGGCGATCGGGGGACCGGCGAGCAGGTTCACCGTCGCCGACTCACCCGCGGCCGGGTGCGGCCGGGTCGGCGCGACCGTCTCGGCGGCCTCGAACACCGAAGCCATCCGTCGCAGCTTGTCCGGCTCGACGGTGCGCCGCAGCTGCTCGAACTCCTCGGTCTCCTCGCTGGCGGCGTGCTCGCTGACGTCGGCCGCGAACGCGCCGAGCCGCTCGTCGAACTCCGGGTGGTCGACGCCCAGGTCGTACAGTTCCGACAGGACCTGCTTGGCCTCGGACTCCTCGCGGAGCCGGGCGTCGACGACCTGATCGCCGCGGTCACCCAGTGCCCGGCGGGCCTCCGGGTGCACGATCTGCTCCTCGGCGCTCTCGTGCACGGCGAGCAGCCGGACCAGGTCGAAGAACAGCGTCCGCTTCTGGTCGCCCTGCGCGCTGGCGACCCGGTTGAACAGGGCCTTGATCTCGAGGTGCTGGTTCATCAGGACGTCGACGACGTCCTGATGCTGAGTCTGGGTCACGCGCCACCTCCTTCGTCTCCGCAGCCGACTACCCGCGGCCCCGGCCGCCTAACAACCCCGGGACGCGGGCGGATCACGGCACGGCGGTGACGATCTGCTCGGCGAGCGACTGCCACTGGGCGTAGGCGTCCGGGAACGCCGACACCTGGACCGTCTGCGCCGCGACGGTGACCGCCATCTGCTGCCAGCCGGAGACGTCCATGAGCGCGTTGTAGAAGCGGCGCGCGGACTCCGCCGGGTTCATCAGCTCCGTGACGGTGCCCCAGTTCGGCCGCTGCTGGAACAGCCCGACGGAGTCGTGGTCGCTGCCCACGCCCTCGTTGGGCAGGTTGAGCGACTCGGGAACGTTGGAGTTGGCGAGGTTGTGCAGGTGGCTCTCCTGCAGCGCGGTGGAGATGGCCACGACGAACGCGCGGCTGGGCAGGCCCATCTGCTGTCCGGTGCGGATGATCGTCACGGCGTTGTTCATCTCGGCCTGGGTCAGCTCGCCGACCGCGGCGATGACCGCCGGCGTCGGCGCGGCGGTCGTCGGCGCGGCGGTGGCCGTGCTCGGCGGCTGTGCCGTGGTGCCCGCCGTCGACGGCTTCGCCGGGGCGCTGGCCGCCGCCGACGGTTGCCGGCTGGGCGTGTCGCCGGTGCGCGCCTCGCCGCGGGATGCGCGGTTCTCGGCGTCGGCCGCCCGGTCGTCGGCGCGCTGGGTCGCCGACTCGTTCTGCGCCACGGCCAGCGCGCTTGGGCCGTGTGAGTTGAACAACAGCAGCGCGCCGATGACGGCGAACGCTACGACGGCGGCCGCCGAGTACAGGGCGATGCCCCGCCGGGCCGGGAGGCGCCGGCCGGACGGTTCCTGCCGCCGGTGCCGCCCGGTGGTCTCATCGGCCGGCACGGGCGCACCTCGGCCGGAGTGAACGGTGCGGATTGTCGGGATGGTTGGGTTTGTTCGAGTGCTGCACGGGAAACCTCGACAGGGTTCGACTCCGGGCCGGGGGTCCGGTGCGGAGCAAGGGAATGCGCAATCGACCGTCCACTCGGGACAGTGGCGGTCGGGGCGTTGTGGTGGGGGCGGGGTCCGGGGCCGGAGGGTCAGCCGATGCGGCGATCCGGGCGCGCCGGCGGGTCCGCTGGGCGATGGGCCGAGGTATGGCTCCGCGAGAGGGCGTGCATGTACTGCTCCTTCCGGTGCCGCCTACCGGGTTAGCTGACGGATTCGGGCGGGAGGATCGCCCTACCGCGCGGCGCGTGGCCACACGGATTCACCCCAGTGATGCTTGGGTCCCCGGCTCGTCCGAGCACGACTCGGCGGGCCGCCGCGCCGTCACCGGAACGGTGACGATCACTCGCGGCGAGCCTCATGACCATAGCGGCTTCTCAAGCGCAGGTGAACCCCTCGATTGGAACTGCCGAGATGCGGCGTGCACCCCGGCCACCTGCGACTTTGCTCAGGAAACGGCGCCAATCGAAGGGAAGTCCATCGATGTGTGCGTCAGGCGGCGTGCACCACCGGCACCACATCGGGGGCCTCGCGGCGGATCCGCTCGGCGGCGCGGTCGTCGGGCTGGGTCTGGGAGGCCCGCTCCGCCTCCACGCGCAGCCGGTAGCTGTCCACCTCGCGATCGACCTGCTCGGCGGTCCAGCCCAGCGCGTCGGCCATCAGCATGGCCACCGGGCGGACCGCCGTCATACCCCGGTCGAACGTCTCGATCGAGATGCGCGTGCGGCGGGTGAGCACGTCTTCGACGTGCCGGGCGCCCTCGGCCAGCACGGCGTAGCGCACCTCCGCCATCAGGTAGTCGTCGGCGCCGGGCACCGGCCGCGCCAGGTGCGGGTCGGCGGCGAGCAGTTCCAGCACCTCGGGGACGAGGCTGCCGTAGCGGCCGAGGAGGTGCTCGATCCGGGCGACGTGCAGGCCGCTGCCGGTCGCGAGCGCGGCGCGCTGGTTCCACAGGGCCGCGAAGCCGTCCGCGCCGACGAGCGGGGTCTGGTCGGTGCACGACGGGGGTACCGCCCTGTCCAGCCCGTGCACCGCGGCGTCCACGGCATCGGCGGCCATCACGCGGTACGTGGTGTACTTGCCGCCCGCGACCGCGACGAGCCCGGGCACCGGCGTGACGACGAGGTGCTCGCGGGACAGCTTGGAGGTGGGCTCCGACTCCCCGGCCAGCAGCGGGCGCAGGCCGGCGTAGACGCCCTCGACGTCGTCGTGGCGCAGCGGCGTGGCGAGGACCTGGTTGATCTCGCCCAGCAGGTAGTCGATGTCCGTGCGGGTCGCGGCCGGATGCGCCTTGTCCAGGGTCCAGTCGGTGTCGGTGGTGCCGACGATCCAGTGCCGGCCCCACGGGATGACGAACAGCACGCTCGTCGCGGTGCGCAGGATCATGCCGGTGGAGGAGCGGATCCGGTCGCGGGGCACGACCAGGTGGATGCCCTTGGAGGCGCGGACGTGGAACTGGCCGCGCTCGCCGATCATCGCCTGGGTGTCGTCGGTCCAGGCCCCGGTCGCGTTGACGACCTGCCGCGCGCGCACCTCGAACTCGCGGTCGTGCTCCAGGTCGCGCACCCGCACGCCGGTGATCCGGCCGCCCTCGCGCAGGAAGCCGATGACCTGCGCGCGGGACAGCACGTGCGCGCCGTAGGCGGCGGCGGTGCGGGCCACGAACAGGGTGTGCCGGGCGTCGTCGACCTGCGCGTCCCAGTACTGCACGGCGCCGACGAAGCTCTCCGGGCGCAGCGCCGGGCAGACCCGCAGCGCGGCGCGGCGGCTCAGCTGGCGGTGGCGGGGCAGGGCGCCCCGGTCGCGCCCGGCCATGGTGTCGTACAGCGTGACGCCCGCGCCGACGTAGCCCCGCTCCCACACGTGGTGGGTGAGCGGGTAGAGGAACGGGACCGGCCGGACCAGGTGCGGGGCCAGGCGGCGCAGCAGCAGGCCGCGTTCGCGCAGAGCCTCGCGCACCAGCCGGAAGTCGAGCATCTCCAGGTAGCGCAGGCCGCCGTGGATGAGCTTGCTCGACCGGCTCGAGGTGCCGCTGGCGAAGTCGCGCATCTCCAGCAGCCCGGTGGTCAGGCCGCGGGTGACGGCGTCGAGGGCGCAGCCGGCCCCGACCACGCCGCCGCCGATGACGACGACGTCGAGCTCGGTGCCGGTCAGGGCCGCGACGGCCTCGTCCCGGGCGGTCGGTGACATGGTGCCGGTGTCGTACACGCTCAGGCCCCGATCTCGATCCAGTCCATGGTCCGCCGTACGGCGTCGTGCCAGTGCCGGTACCCCTCGGCCCGCTGCTGCGGCGACCAGGTGGGCTCCCAGCGGTGCGATTCCTGCCAGTGGGCCCGCAGCTCCTGCGTGTCGCTCCAGAAGCCGGACGCGAGCCCGGCGGCGTAGGCGGCGCCCAGCGCGGTGGTCTCGGCGACCACGGGCCGGCTCACCGGCACGCCGAGGATGTCGGCCTGCAGCTGCATGCACAGGTCGTTGGCGGTGACGCCGCCGTCGACCTTGAGCACGTCGAGCGTCACCCCGGAGTCCTGCTGCATCGCCTCGACGACGTCGCGGGACTGGTAGCAGATCGCCTCCAGGGTGGCGCGCGCGAGATGGGCGTCGGTGTCGTACTGCGACAGCCCGACGATCGCGCCGCGCGCGTCGGCCCGCCAGTAGGGCGCGAAGAGGCCGGAGAAGGCGGGCACGAAGTACATGCCGCCGTTGTCGGCCACCCGGGCCGCGAGGGTCTCGCTCTCGGCCGCGGTGCCGATGATGTGCAGCCGGTCGCGCAGCCACTGCACGGCCGCGCCGGTGACGGCGATCGAGCCCTCGAGCGCGTAGACCGGCGGCTCGGAGCCGAACTGGTAGGCGACCGTGGTGAGCAGCCCGTGCCGCGAGCGCACCGGTTCGGTGCCGGTGTTGAGCAGCAGGAAGTTGCCGGTGCCGTACGTGTTCTTGGCCTCGCCGGGCGCGAAGCAGACCTGCCCGACGACGGCCGCGTGCTGGTCGCCGAGCGCCGCGGTGAGCGGGATCCCGTCCGCCGTGCGCCCGAAGACGGCCGGGTCGCACGACGGGTGGATGCGCGGCAGCATCGCGCGCGGCACCCCGAAGCAGGCCAGCAGCTCGTCGTCCCAGTCCAGCGTCTCCAGGTCCATCAGCATGGTGCGGCTGGCGTTGGTCACGTCGGTCGCGTGGACCCGGCCGCCGGTGAGGTTCCACAGCAGCCAGGTGTCCATGGTGCCGAAGAGCGCGTCGCCGCGTTCGGCCGCCGCCCGGGCGCCGTCGACGTGCTCGAGGATCCACTGCAGCTTGCCGCCGGAGAAGTACGTGGCCGGGCGCAGGCCACTCTTGCGCCGGACGAGCTCGCCGCGCCCGTCGCGGTCGAGGGCCTCGGCGATGCTGTCCGTGCGGGTGTCCTGCCAGACGATCGCGTTGCCCAGCGGCGTGCCGGTGCGCCGGTCCCACACCACCGTGGTCTCGCGCTGGTTGGTGAGGCCGAGAGCGCGGATGCGGTACCCCTGGAAGGCCTTGCCCGCGACGAGGAGCGCGTTGCGCCGGATCTCGTCCGGGTCGTGCTCCACCCAGCCGGCCCGCGGCAGGATCTGGCGGTGCTCGACCTGGTGCTGGGCCACGACCGCGCCGTCGTGGTCGAACACCATCGCCCGGGTGCTCGTGGTGCCCTGGTCGATCGCCCCGATGTAGTCAGCCACTGCCGATGTCCACCCTTCCCGGCTCGCGCCGCCGGACCGGCAGGTAGCGCCCGACGGCGAGCCGGTACGCCCAGGCACCGAGGATCCCGCCGACGATCGGGGCGACGATCGGCACCCAGAAGTACGGGTAGCCGCTCTGGTCCACGAACGCGCCGCCGTAGCCGGTGAGGAACGACGCGACCCGCGGCCCGAAGTCGCGCGCCGGGTTGATGGCGTATCCGGCGGCGGAGCCCAAGGCCATGCCGATCACCACGACGATGAGCCCCACGAGCAGCGGCGCCAGGTTGGCCCGCGGCGCGTTGTTGCGGGCGTCGGTCACGGCCATGATGAGAAACAGCAGGATCGCCGTGCCGATGATCTGGTCGAGGAACGCGTTGCGCACGTCGACCGGCAGGGTGCCGTTGCCCGGCAGGGTCGAGAACACGATCTGCGTCTTGATGGTGTGCCGCGGGTCGGCGGCGTGCAGGATCGACGCGTAGTTCCAGCGCACCAACAGGGCACCGGCGAACGCACCGAGGGTCTGGGCCGCGGAGTAGGGCAGCACCTTGCGCCACTCGAAGCCGCCGAACACCGCGTACGCCACGCTCACGGCCGGGTTGAGGTGCCCGCCGCTGAGCCGCCCGGCGACGTACACCCCGAACGTCACGCCGAGGCCCCATGACCACGCGATGCTGTCGTGTCCGCCCAGCCCGCCGGCGATGACCTGCGCGACGGCGCCGCATCCGAAGAGGATGAGCACCATCGTCCCGGCGAACTCCGCCGCCAGCTCCCCGGCCAGCCCGCTCTCGCGCAACCAGCGCACCGCAGCCATGCGCCGCGGACTACCCCGCCGCACCGGGCCTACACCACGCCGGCACCGGTGTGCCGAACCCCGCACCGGGGGCCTACAGCGCCGGAGTCGTCCAGATCGGGAACCAGCGGCTCAGATCCGACTCGACCGGGAGCTCGCCGCCGAGCTGCGCGCGGACCTGGAGCTCCAGGGCGTTGTCGCGGGTCTGTGCCCCCGAGGGTGCGAACGGGTAGAAGGTGCCGCGCTTGAACAGGTAGACGAGGCCGAGCCGGCGGCCGCCGGCGCCGGTGAAGCCAATGACGGTGCACAGCAGGCTGGGGCCGTAGCCGGCGTCGGCGAGGGTGCTGTTCACCGCGTGCAGGTCGGTGACCAGGCTGGCCAGGTCGTCGGGGTCGCGCCGGCCGGCGATCCAGGTGTAGCCGTACTCGTCCCGGCTGGTGGCCACGCGCGCGGCCTGGTCGGCGGTGAGCAGCGACAGGGCCTCGGACTCGGCCCGGGCGGCGGCCGGGCCCTCGGCCGTCTTGAAGCAGACGGCGCCCACGCCGGTCGGCTCGAGGTCGAGGGCCGCCTGCAGGGTGGTGGCCGCGGCCGGCACCGCGAACAGGGCGTCGAGGTCGGGCTGGACCGGTCTGGTGCGCCCCAGCAGCGCGTCGAGGAATCTCATGCCTCCGGTGCCGCCCTCTCGAGTTCGGTCGAGATCTCGGCCAGCTGGTCCAGGCGCCGCTGCAGGGTCGGATGCGTGGAGAGCAGGGTCGCCAGGCTCGGCCGGGCCCCGACCGCGGGGGTGAAGAAGAACGCGTTGAACGCCTGCGCGGTGCGCAGGTCGCGGGTCGGGATGCGGGCCATCTCGCCGGTCACCTTCGTCAGCGCGGAGGCGAGCACCGAGGGCCGGCCGGTCAGCGTCGCGCCGGCGCGGTCCGCGGCCAGCTCCCGATAGCGCGACAGGGCACGGATCAGCAGGAAGCTCAGCGTGTACACCACCGCGGAGACGGCCATGACCAGCACGAGCAGCAGGTACGTCTGGTTGTCTCCGCGCCGGCGGCCGCCGAAGAGCTGCGAGTAGAACATGAAGCGGGTGACCATGCCGGCCACGACGCCGAGGAACGCGGCGAGCGTCATGACCGCCACGTCGCGGTGGGCGATGTGGGACAGCTCGTGGGCCAGCACCCCCTCCAGCTCGTCGGTGTCGAGCCGGCGCATCAGGCCGGTGGTCACGCACACCACCGCGCGGTCGGTGTTGCGGCCGGTGGCGAACGCGTTGGGCAGGTCGGTGTCGGCGACGGCGACGCGCGGCTTGGGCATGTCGGCCGCGGCGCACAGCCGGTCGATGACGCCGTGCAGGCGCGGCTGCTGCTGCGGGTCGACGATCCGGGCGCCCATGCCGGCCAGGGCGATGCGGTCGGAGCACCAGTACTGCACGGCCATCACACCGCCCGCGATGACCACGATCGCCACCCACGAGCGCAGCAGGGTCACGAGGACGGCGATGAAGGCCACGTACACCAGCCCGAGCAGGAACACGGTCAGCACCATGCGCGCGGTCAGGCGGCGGTCGGGGCGGAATCGGGTACGCATCGGGTGCTCCTCAGCCCGGGATGAGGCCCTCGTCGCCCAGCAGCGCGGCCACGTCGGCCAGGTCACTGTCGGGTGCGGGCAGGACCAGCCCCGAGGCGGTCAGCTCGTCGTCGGGCACGCCGGTGCCGCGCGCCCGGACGGCGGCGAGCAGGTCGCCCAGCCGATCGTGGAACGCGGCCCGGTCGCCGGTGTCGACGGCCGTCTGCACCGCGGCGTCGAGCTCGTTGAGCTCGACCAGCGCGGACTCCGGCACGCGGTACTGGCCCTCGCCGAGAATTCTGATGATCATCGCCGGGCCTCCTCGTCCGACGGCCCCGCCTCAACCGCGCGGGGCTGCGGTCCGCCGCCGACGGCCGGCACCGACCGGCCCGCCTTGAGCGCGGCGAGCTCGCGGTCGACGCCCTGGTCCCCGCGCGCCGCGTCGAGGGCGGCCTGCAGGTCGTCGCGGCCGGCGGTCGTCGCGGTGGCGTCCTGCAGCGCGCCGGAGGTGAGCAGCTCGTCGATCGCGCCGGCGCGGGCCTGCATCTGCGCCGTACGGTCCTCGGCGCGCTGCACCGCCATGCCGACGTCGCCCATCTCCTCGGAGATGCCCGAGACGGCCTCGCCGACGCGGCTCTGCGCCTCGGCCGCGGTGTAGGTGGCCTTGATGGTCTCCTTGCGCGTGCGGAACGCCTCCACCCGCGCCTGCAGCCGGGTGGCGGCCGTGGTGAGCTTGGCCTCCTCGCCGGTGAGCGTGTCGCGCTGGGCGCTGATCTCACCCATCTGGGTGGCGACGGCGGCCCGGCGCGTGAGGGCCTCGCGGGCGAGGTCGTCGCGGCCCATGTCGACCGCCTCGGCGGCCTGACCCTGCAGCCGGTCGGCGGCCTGCTGCAGCTGGGCCAGCTGCAGGTCGAGGCGTTTGCGGCTGGTGGCGACGTCGGCCACGCCGCGGCGCACCTTCGTCAGCATCTCCAGCTGGCGTTCGTAGGAGTAGTCGAGCACCTCGCGCGGGTCCTCGGCCCGGTCGAGGGCCTTGTTGGCCTTGATCCGGAACAGATCGGCCAGGCGGCGGGAAATACTCACGGCACCCGTCCTTTCCTCTCGATGCCGTTCGGCCCGGTCGCACGCCGCGCTCCGCGGGCGGGACGCCGGTGCGACCCCATGTGCGACCCCATCTCCAATCTTGCTTCGCCGCCGGCGCCGACCGGCCCCGGTTTCGGTGCCACCGCCGCGGGTAGCGGCCGTCCCGATCGGTCCCGGCCAGGTGGAGGAGTGCATGAGCAGACGGCTCCTGGCGGTGAGCGTGTCCGCCGCCGCCGTTGTGCTGCATGCGGGCCCCGCGGTGACGGCGCTGCCGCCGGTCCGCCGGCACCTGCCGGCGCTGAGCGGCGCCGGTCGGCCCGGCACCGTCGCGCTCACCCTGGACGACGGCCCGGACCCGCGTTCCACCCCGCACTTCCTCCGGTCGCTGGCCCGGCTGGGCATCCCCGCCACCTTCTTCGTGCTCGGCTCCATGGCCGCGAGGGCGCCCGGCCTGCTGCGCCGCATCCACGAGGAGGGGCACGAGATCGGCGTGCACGGCTGGACCCACCGCAGTCACCTCCGGATGAGCCCGGGCCGCGTGCACGGCGAGCTCGCCCGCACGGCCGAGCTGATTCTCGGGGCCTGCGGAGCCCCGCCCCGGTGGTTCCGCCCGCCGTACGGCGTGCTGTCCGCCGGAAGCATCGTCGCGGCCGCCCGGCTCGGCCTGCGCCCGGTGCTCTGGAGCGCCTGGGGCCGCGACTGGGAGGCGGGCGCCACCACCGCCACCGTGCTGGCCCACCTGCGCGCCGGCGGCATCAGGGGCGGCGCCACCCTGCTGCTGCACGACAGCGACTGCGTGGCGGTGCCCGGCTCCTGGGGCTCGGCCCTCGGCGCGCTGACGTCGATCGCCGGCGACGGCGAGCGGCAGGGGCTGCGATTCGCCCGCATGAGCGAGCACCTCCGGTGGGGTGAGCGACGGCCGGGCGTGCCGGATGCCGGACCGCCACCAGGAACTGCCGCGAAGGTTACGAGCGCGGATCGCGGGTAGCGCGCCGCCATGCGCGGCATGACGACCCAGACGGCGCTGCCTGACGGGCCCTTGGCACCGCAGCAGCGGGCCGGCGGCGAGAACTTCCCGGTGGCGCTTCGCATCCTTCCCAGGGCGACACGCGAGCACCTGCTGGCCCTGTACCGCTACGCGCGGTTCGTCGACGACCTGGGCGACGAGCCGGTGCCGGGCCTGAGCGCCCGGGCCCGCATGGCGGCGCTGGACGCGTTGGAGGCCGAGGTCCACGAGCTCTACGACGGGCGCCCGGTCCGGCACCCGGTGCTGCGCGGGCTCGCCCCGACGGTGTCCGCGTGCCGGCTGCCCGCCGGGCCGCTGCTGCGCCTGATCGAGGCCAACCGGGTCGACCAGACGGTGACCCGCTACGAGACCGTCGGGCAGCTCGTCGAGTACTGCTCGCTGTCCGCCGACCCGGTCGGCGAGCTCGTCCTGCACGTGTTCGGGCGGCCCGAGCCGGCGCTGATCGCGCTGTCGAACCGCGTCTGCACCGCGCTGCAGGTCATCGAGCACCTCCAGGACATCGCCGAGGATCACCGGCGCGGGCGGGTGTACCTGCCCGCGGCCGACCTCGACCGGTTCGGCGTGACGGAGGCCGACCTGGCCGCGGCCACGGCGAGCGGAGCGCTGCGGGCGCTCGTGCGGTTCGAGGCGGGCCGCGCCCGGGCATGGCTCGACGCCGGGACGCCGCTGGTCGAGGGGCTGCACGGCTGGGCACGGGTGGCGGTCGCCGGATACCTCGCCGGCGGCCTCGCCACGCTGCGGGCACTGCGGCGCAGCGGCTACGACCCGCTGCCCGGCCCGCCCCGGCCCCGCCGGCGCGACATCGCGAGATCCTGGCTGGGCGTGATGATCAGGAGCGCCGGGTGAGCGCGACCGGTCCCCTCGCGGCGGCCTACCGGCACTGCGAGGAGATCACGCGCCGGGAGGCGCGCAACTTCTCCTACGGCATCCGGCTGCTCCCGAGGGACCGGCGGCGCGCGCTGTCCGCGGTGTACGCCACCGCCCGCCGCATCGACGACATCGGCGACGGAGCCCTGCCGCCGGACGAGCGGCTGGGCCGGCTCGACGAGGTCCGCGACGCGCTGCACCGGCTGCCGGAGACGGCCGGGCACGACCCGGTGCTGCTGGCCCTGCACGACGCCGCCCGGCGGCTGCCCATCCCGCTGCCGGCCTTCGACGAGCTCATCGACGGCTGCGCGGCCGACGTGCGCGGCACCACCTACGCGACGATGGACGACCTGCTGTGGTACTGCCGCTGCGTGGCCGGCTCCGTCGGGCGCCTGTCGCTGGGCGTCTTCGGCACCGGCGCACCGCCGCGGGCCGCCGCGCTCGCCGACGCGCTGGGCATCGCGCTGCAGCTGACCAACATCCTGCGCGACCTGCGCGAGGATCGGCTGGCCGGCCGGGTGTACCTGCCCAAGGACGACCTGGACCGCTTCGGCTGCAACCTGGAGCCCGACGGCGACGGCTTCGCCGACCCGCCCGAGCGCTTCGCCGCGCTCGTGCGCTTCGAGGCCGAGCGGGCCGAGCGGTGGTACGAGACCGGCCTGCGGCTGCTGCCGATGCTGGACGCCCGCAGCGCCGCCTGCACCGCCGCGATGGCCGGCATCTACCGCCGGCTGCTGGCCCGCATCGCCGAGGACCCGCTGGCCGTCACCCGCACCCGGCTGTCCCTTTCTCCCGGCGCGAAGGCCATGGTCGCGGCCCGTGCCCTCGCGCTGCGGTCGGCCTGATGGCGACGCCATCGAACACACCATCAGCCCCGGTCGCCGGCCGTGACGTGTGCGTCGTCGGCGGCGGGCTCGCGGGCATCACCGCCGCGACGGTGCTCGCCGACGCCGGTGCCCGGGTGACGCTGGTCGAGCGGCGTACCGAGCTCGGCGGGGCGACGTACTCCATCGACCACGACGGTCTCGCCGTGGACACCGGGCAGCACGTGTTCCTGCGCTGCTACGAGCGATACCGGGCCCTCCTGGACCGCCTCGGCAGCGCGCACCTGGCCCGGATACAGCCGCGCTTCCGGGTTCCGGTCCTCTCGCACGGGCGGGCCCCGCACGTGCTGGCCCGCACGCCGGGACTGCCCGCCCCGGCCCACCTGCTGCCGGCCCTGGCCCGCTACCGCCTGCTCGACGCCCGCGAGCGCCTGCGCGCGATCGGCGCGGCCGGCGCGCTGCGCACGGTGGACCCGGACGACGCGGCCAACGACCAGCGGTCCTTCGGCCAATGGCTGGCCGAGCACGACCAGGGTTCCCGGGCGGTGCGCCGGCTGTGGGACCTGATCACCATCGCCGCGCTCAACACGCCCGCGCGGCACGCGTCACTCGCGCTGGCCGCCCGGGTGTTCCGGACCGGGCTGCTGGAGCGCGCCGGCGCCGGCGACATCGGGCGTCCGCTCGTGCCGCTGGCCGACCTGCACGGCCGTCCCGCGCACCGGCTGCTGACCGGGCTCGGCGTGCGGGTCGCCACCGGCAGCCGGGCCGAGCGGATCCGGCCGGACAGCACCGGGTTCCGGGTCGTGACCGGCGGCACCGGTGGCCGCACGGCCCAGGACGAGATCCTCGCCGACGCGGTCGTGCTGGCCGTTCCGCCGCAGGCCGCCGCGCGGCTGGTGCCGCCCGCGGCGGGCGCCGCCCGGGACGACTGGCACCGGCTGGGCAGCTCCCCGATCGTGAACGTCCACCTGCGCTACGACTCGGCCGTGACCCGCCTGCCGTTCGCCGCGGCCGTCGAGTCCCCGGCCCAATGGATCTTCGACCGTACGCCGGCGTCGATGCCCGGCGAGCAGTACCTGGTGGTGTCGATCTCCGCCGCGGACGACACCATCGCGGCCCCGGCCGCGCGCCTGACCGCCGTCTGCGCCGACGCCGTAGCCGGGCTCCTGCCCGCGGCGCGCTCGGCGCGGCTGCTGGACGCGTTCGTCACCCGCGAGCCGCGGGCGACGTTCCGGCAGGCTCCCGGGACCCGTGCGCTGCGGCCCGGCGCGGCGACCCGCGTGCCCGGCCTCGTCCTGGCCGGAGCGTGGACCGACACCGGGTGGCCGGACACGATGGAGGGCGCGGTCCGAAGCGGTCACCGCGCCGCCGACGTCGTGCTCGCCCACCTGGCTTCTGCCGACCGAACCCTGGAGGGCACACGTTGACCATCGCACCCGTCGGCTTCCTCGACCAGGTTCCCGCCCTGGTCGAGCCGCGGATCAGGGAGCTCCTGGGCCGCCTCGATCCCCGCAACCAGCGGGTCACCGCCTACCACATGGGCTACTGCGAGGCCGACGGCTCGCCGTCCGCCGCGGGCGGCAAGGGCATCCGCCCCGCCCTGGCCCTGCTGTCGGCCCGCGCCGCGGGTCATCCGCCCGAGCGGGGCGTCGCCGCCGCGGCGGCCGTCGAGCTCGCGCACAACTTCTCGCTGCTGCACGACGACGTCATGGACCAGGACACGGTACGCCGGCACCGCCCGACGGCCTGGGCGGTCTTCGGCGTCCCGGCCGCGATCCTCGCCGGCGACGCCCTCATGCTGCTCGCGCGCGACGAGCTCAGCGGCGACACCCGGCCGGGCACCGTGCGGGCGGCCCGGCGGCTGGATTCCGACGTCCACCGGCTCATCGCCGGCCAGGTCGCCGACCTGGAGTTCGAAGGGCGCGACGACGTCACCCTCGCGGAGTGCCTCGCGATGAGCGCGGACAAGACCGCGGCGCTGATGTCCTGCGCCTGCGCGCTGGGGGCTCTGCTGTGCGACGCCCCCACGGCCGTGACCGAGGCCCTGACGCGCCTCGGCACGCACCTGGGCATGAGCTTCCAGCTCGTCGACGACGAGCTCGGCGTCTGGGGCGAGCCGGCGCGCACCGGCAAGCCGGTCGGGTCCGATCTGCGCTCCCGCAAGAAGTCGGTGCCGGTCGTGCACGCGCTCACGTCCGGCACCGCCGCGGGCGAGGCGCTGCGGGAGCTGTACGCGTCGACCGGCGACCTGCACGACGCCGACCTGCGCACCGCCACCGGGCTGCTGGAGGAGGCCGGATCGCGGGACTGGGTGCGGCAGGAGGCCGACCGCCACCTGCGCCACGCGCTCGCCGAGCTCGACGCGCTCGGCCTGCCCGCGGACGTGCACGACGACCTCGCGGACCTCGCCCGCCTCGTGACGGGACGCAACCACTGATGGCCGGGGTACCGACGCGGGCACCCGCGCGCGACGAGCTCACCGACCGGCTCCGCGACGGCCTGGAGCGGGCGACCGATCACCTGCGCGCCCGGCAGGACGCCGCCGGCTGGTGGAAGGGCGAGCTCGAGACCAACGTGACGATCGAGGCCGAGGACCTGATGCTGCGCCGGTTCCTCGGAATCCGCGACGAGCGCCTGACCGCGCAGACGGCCCGCTGGATCCGCTCCCGGCAGCTCGGCGACGGGGCCTGGGCGACGTACCACGGCGGCCCGGGCGACCTGTCCACCACCATCGAGGCGTACACGGCGCTGCGCCTGGCCGGCGACGCGCCCGAGGCACCGCACATGACGGCGGCCGCCGCGTTCGTCCGCGACCGGGGCGGCATCGAGCGCAGCCGGGTGTTCACCCGCATCTGGCTGGCGCTGTTCGGCGAGTGGCCCTGGCGGCGGGTGCCCGCCGTCCCGCCCGAGCTCGTCCTGCTGCCGGCGTGGATGCCCTTCAACGTGTACGACTTCGCGTGCTGGGCCCGCCAGACCATCGTGCCGCTGTCGATCGTGCGGGCGCTGCGGCCCGTGCGCTCGCTGGGCTTCTCGCTGCCGGAGCTGCGCACGGGGCTGCACCCGCCGCCACCGCCGCCGCTGACGCGCCGATCCGGCTGGCTGCACCGCCTCGACCTCGCCGCCCGCGGCTACGAGCGCGTCGCCGCCGGGCCGCTGCGCCGCCACGCGCTGCGCCGCGCCGCGGAGTGGATCATCGCCCGGCAGGAGGCGGACGGCTCGTGGGGCGGCATCCAGCCGCCGTGGGTGTACTCGCTCATCGCCCTGCACGCGCTCGGCTACCCCGTGACGCATCCGGTGCTGCGAGCGGGCCTGGTGGGGCTGGAGCGGTACACCGTGCGCGAGGAGACGCCCGGCGGGACCGTGCGCCGCCTGGAGGCGTGCCAGTCGCCGGTGTGGGACACCGCGCTCGCGGTCACGGCCCTGGCCGACGCCGGGCTGCCGGCCGACGATCCCGCGATGGTGCGGGCCGGGAACTGGCTCGCCGCGGAGGAGATCACCGCGCGGGGCGACTGGGCCGTCCGCCGCGCACACGTCCCGCCGAGCGGGTGGGCGTTCGAGTTCGACAACGACGGATACCCCGACACCGACGACACCGCCGAGGTGATCCTCGCGCTGCGGCGGACCCCGCTGCGGGGCCACGCCGTGCTGCACCGGGCGACCCGCTGGCTGGTCGGCATGCAGTCGCGCGACGGCGGCTGGGGCGCCTTCGATGCCGACAACGACCGCACGCTCGTGGCCGACCTGCCGTTCTGCGACTTCGGCGAGGTCATCGACCCGCCCAGCGCCGACGTCACCGCGCACATCGTCGAGGCGCTGTGCGCCCAGGGCCTGACGGACTCGCCCGCCACCCGCCGGGGCGTGCGGTGGCTGCTGCGGGCGCAGGAGACGGACGGCTCCTGGTTCGGCCGGTGGGGCGCCAACCACGTGTACGGCGTCGGCTGCGTCGTGCCCGCCCTGACCGCCGCCGGCGTCGCGCCCGGGCACTCCTCGATCCGCCGCGCCGTGCGGTGGCTGCGGGAGCATCAGAACGACGACGGCGGCTGGGGCGAGGACATGCGCTCCTACCGCGACGAGGCCATGCGCGGACACGGGGCCTCCACCGCCTCGCAGACGGCCTGGGCACTGCTGGCGCTGCACGCCACCGGCGAGCACCACACGCCCGCGGCGCGCCGGGCACTGGCCTGGCTGCTCGACACCCAGCGCCCCGACGGCACCTGGGACGAGCCGCACTACACCGGCACCGGCTTCCCGGGCGACTTCTACATCAACTACCACCTGTACCGGCTGGTGTTCCCGGTCAGCGCCCTGGGCCGCATCCTGCGCGACAGCGCCGAGGAGGAGCGATGAGCACACCGGCCCGGACCCGCGCGGACGTCGACTGGCTGCTGTGCGCGCCGATGCGCACGGAGGCGGCGGCGCTGCGCCGGGGCCGGCCCGGTCCGCTCGGCACCGTCCTGCACACCGGGGCAGGGCGCCGCCGCTCCGTTCGGGCCGCCGGCTCGTCCGCCGTGACCGGTGCCGCAGCGCTCGCCGTGGCCGGCGTCGGCGGCGGGCTGGACGCCGCGCTCGAGCCCGGCGACGTCGTGGTGGCCACCGAGGTCCGCGCCGCCGTCCGGGCCGGAGCCGCGGCGCCGCCCGTGACCGTGCTCCCCGCGGCCGTCCTGCTCGAGGGGGCGCTGCGCCGCCAGGGACTCACCGTGCGCGCGGGCCCGGTGCTCAGCACCGACCGGCTCGCCCTGGGCGCGGCGCGCAACCGCCTCGCCGGCACCGGCGCGCTGACGGTGGACCTGGAGTCGGCGTGGCTGCTCGCCGCGGCCGAGGACCGGCCCGCCGCCTGCGTGCGGGTCGTCGCCGACACCGATGCGGTGCTCCGGCCGGGCACCGTGGGGCGGCTGCGCACGGCGCTGGCGGCCCTGCCGGCCGTCGCCGCCGGGCTGCGGGAATGGGCGGCGGCCACCACGGTCCGCCGGGTCGTGCTCGCCGCGCCCCGCTCGTTCTGCGCCGGCGTGGAGCGCGCCATCCTCGTCGTGGAGCGCGCCCTGGAGCAGTACGGGCCGCCGGTGTACGTCCGCAAGCAGATCGTGCACAACACGCACGTGGTCGCCGACCTGTCCCGGCGGGGCGCGATCTTCGTCGACGAGGTCGACGAGGTGCCGGAGGGCGCGATAACGGTGTTCTCCGCGCACGGCGTCTCGCCCGCGGTCCGCTCCGCGGCCGCCGACCGGCACCTGCCGACGATCGACGCCACCTGCCCGCTCGTGACGAAGGTCCACAGCGAGGCCCGGCGCTTCGCCGAGCACGGCGACACCGTGCTGCTCATCGGCCACGCCGGGCACGAGGAGACCGACGGCGTGCTCGGCGAGGCGCCCGAGCGGGTCCACCTCGTCCAGGACGTCGCCGACGCCGAGCGGGTGCGCGTCGACGACCCGGGTCGGGTGTCCTACCTGGTCCAGACGACCCTCGCCGTCGACGACGTCGCCGACATCCTCGCGGTCCTGCGGGCGCGCTTCCCCGACCTGGCCGCGCCGCCGTCCGACGACATCTGCTACGCCACGACGAACCGGCAGCGCGCGGTGGCCGAGATCGCGGACGCCTGCGACGCGGTGCTCGTCGTCGGCTCCGTCAACTCCTCGAACTCCAAGCGCCTCGTCGAGGTCGCCGAGCGCACGGGGACGCCCGCGTACCTCATCGACGGCGCGGGCGGCATCGACCTGCGGTGGCTGGCCGGCGTGCGCAGCGTCGGCGTGTCCGCCGGTGCCTCGGCGCCGCCCGCCGTCGTCGACGAGGTGATCGCCGCGCTGTCGGGGCTCGGCGCCCGGACGGTGCGCGAACACACCGCCGTGCTCGAAGACGTCCGTTTCATGCTGCCCAAGGAGGTACGGCAATGAGCATCCCGCTGCGGCAACGGCTGCGCATCGGCCGGTATCTGCTGTCCCAGAAGCTGCACCACCGCGAGAAGTTTCCCCTGCTGGTCGAGTTGGAGCCGCTGTTCGCCTGCAACCTCAAGTGCGCCGGGTGCGGCAAGATCGAGCATCCGGCCGACGTGTTGCGCCAGCGCATGCCGGTCGAGCAGGCGCTGGCCGCGATCGACGAGTGCGGCGCGCCGATGGTCTCCATCGCCGGCGGCGAGCCGCTCATGCACCCGCAGATCGACGTCATCACCGCCGAGCTCCTGCGGCGCAAGAAGTACGTGTTCCTGTGCACCAACGCCCTGCTGCTGCCGAAGAAGCTCGACAAGTTCCGGCCGTCGCCGTACTTCGCGTTCACCGTCCACATCGACGGCCTCCGCGAGCGCCACGACGCCTCGGTGTGCAAGGAGGGCGTCTTCGACGAGGCCGTGGCGGCCGTGCGGGAGGCGCAGCGGCGCGGGTTCCGGGTCACGACCAACACCACGTTCTTCAACACCGACACCCCGCAGACCGTCATCGAGGTCCTCGACCACCTCAACGACGAGCTGGGGATCGACGAGATGATGATCTCCCCGGCGTACGCCTACGAGAAGGCCCCGGACCAGGAGCACTTCCTCGGCGTGGAGCAGACCCGTGAGCTGTTCGCCAAGGCGTTCGCCGACGGCCGGCGCCGGCGCTGGCGGCTGAGCCACTCGCCGCTGTTCCTCGACTTCCTCGAGGGCCGCATCGATTTCCCGTGCACCGCCTGGGCCGTGCCGTCGTACTCGCTGTTCGGCTGGCAGCGGCCCTGCTACCTGATGGCCGACGGGTACGTGCCCACCTACCGCGAACTGGTGGAGACCACCGACTGGGAGCAGTACGGGCGCGGCCGCGACCCGCGCTGCGCCAACTGCATGGCCCACTGCGGCTACGAGCCCACGGCCGTGCTGGCGACGATGGCGTCGCTGCGGCAGTCGCTGCGAGCGCTGCGCTCCGGGTAGCCTCAGCCGAACCGGGCGGCCAGCCGGCGGTACAGCCCCGGGGCCGCCCCGCGCACCGCGACGGGCAGGCGCAGCCAGCCCGGCGCATAGCGCTCCGCGCCGCCCGCCGCGATCGCCCCGACCAGCAGGTCCGCGACCCGCCCCACGGGCAGCGGCCGCGGGCGGCGCCGCTCGTACGGCCGCCCGCGGCGCTGGAAGAACTCCGTCTGCACGACCCCCGGCACGAACACGCCGACCCCGACGCCCGTGCCCCGCGTCTCCAGGCGCAGGCTCTCGGCGAACGCGTCCAGCCCCGCCTTGCTCGCCGAGTAGACCGCCTCGCCGGCCACGCCCGTGCGCCCGGCGATCGACGTCACGAACATCACGTGCCCGTCCCCGCGGTCGCGCATCCCCGGCAGCAGGGCCCGGGTGAGCCGCATCGGCGCGACCAGGTTGACCGCGACCAGCCGCTCGATGTCGCCGGGCGCCATCTCGCCGAACGGCCCGGCCCAGCCCACGCCCGCGTTGTTGACCAGGATGTCCACGCCGCCGCCGAGCCGGTCCGCCTCGTCCGCCAGCCGCTCGGCCGCGCCGGGCTCCGCGAGGTCGCCGCTCACCGCGAGGCCGCCGGTGCGCTCGGCCAGGGCCGACAGCCGGGCGCGGTCCCGGCCGTGCAGGACCAGCCGCGCGCCCGCGCCGGCCAGCCGCAGCGCCGTGGCCTCGCCGATGCCCGACGAGGCGCCGGTGACCAGCGCGACCCGGTTCGCGATCCGCATCGGACCACCCCTTCCCGCCCGCCTCCGCCGGCGGGCCGAGCGTTAGAACCAGGCGTGGTGCGGTAGTGCGCCTGGCGTGTCCACTCTCGAGTCTGCTGCGCCGCGCGCCGACCTGCGCCGCCGCGTCGTGGTGATCTCGGCCAGCGTCGGCGCCGGCCACGACGGCACGACCCGCGAACTGGCCGAGCGGCTGCGCGCGCGGGGCCTGCGGGTCGACTGCCTCGACGTCACCGACGTCTTCCCGTGGCGGCTCGGGCGGCTGCTGCGCGGCTCGTACCACGGCCTGCTGCTGCGCCTGCCGTGGATCTACGACGGGCTGTTCGCGATCGCCCGCCGGTTCCGCGGCGCCGCACCGATCACGCGCGCCCTGCTGCGCCCGGTGCGCGCGCGGATGCGCCGGGCGCTGCCCGCCGACGCCGACGTGGTCATATCGACGTATCCGATCGCCAGCCAGCTGCTCGGGCCGCTGCGCCGCGACGGGCACCTCGCCGCGCCGGTGGTCACCTACGTGACCGACTTCGCCGCGCACCCGATCTGGCTCTCCCCGGGCGTCGACGTGCACTATGTGGCGCACGAGACGAGCCGCGCCCAGGCGCTCGCCCACGCGGCGGCCGGCGTGCGCGTGGCGGGCCGGGTGGTGTCGGCCCGGTGCGCCCCGGCCTCCGCGGCGCGGAAACGGCGCGCCCGGGAGCGCTTCGGCCTGCCGCCGGACGCCCCGCTCGCGCTGGTGGTCGCCGGGGCGTGGGGGGTCGGCGAGGTCGCCGCGACGGCGGCCGACATCGCCCGGACGGGCGCCGCGATCCCGGTCACGGTCTGCGGGCGCAACGAGGCCCTGCGCAGCCGGATGCTGCTGGCCGGGACCGGGCCCGTCCTGGGCTGGGTGGACGACATGCCGGAGCTGCTGCGCGCCGCCGACGTGCTCGTGGAGAACGGCGGTGGCCTCACCGCGCTCGAGGCCATGGCGTGCGGGCTGCCCGTGCTCACGTACCGGCCGCTGCCCGGTCACGGCCGGGCGAGCGCGGCCGCCATGGACGAGGCCGGGGTGAGCACGCTGGTCCGCGGGCGGGACCAGCTCGCGCGGGCGCTCGCCGAGGTCGCCGGGGGTGAGCGGGGCCGCCGGGCCCGCGCCGCCGGTCTCGCGCTGTTCGCCGGCGATCCGGCCGCCGGCATCGCCGACCTCGTCGCCGGGTCCGGCCGTCGCGCGCCCGGTGGCGATGACCGCCGCCGGTGACCCCGCCGCCGGCGAGAACCTCGTCGCGGTGGTCGCGGCGCTGGGGTCCGCGGCCGCGTTCGCCGTCAGCGCCGCGCTCGAGCAGAGCGAGGCCAAGCTCGAGAAGCGGGCGCCGCCGCTCGACCCGCGGCTGCTGCTGCGCCTGATCCGCCGGCCCCGATGGCTGCTGGCCTGGGTGCCCGAGACCATCGGCACCGGCCTGCAGGCCCTCGCGCTGAGCTTCGGGCCGCTCATCCTCGTCGAGCCGCTGCTGATCACCGGCCTGTTCCTGGCCATCCCGCTGGCCGCCGCCCTCAACCGGCGCCCCGTCCACCGGCGCGACTACGCCGTGGTGGCGCTCGGCGGGGCCGGCCTGGCCGCGTTCCTGCTCGCGGCCCAGCCCCGCCCCGGCATCGCCCAGCCGTCGGTGGCCGGTTGGCTCGGCGTCGCGCTGTGGGCCGGACCCGTGCTCGCGGTGTGCCTGTTCTTCGCGTGGTGCGCCGGCAACTCGACCCGGGCGGTGCTGCTGGGCGTCGCCAGCGGCCTGCTCTACGGTATCGCCGCCTCCCTGCTCAAGGCGCTGACCGCGGAGCTGTCCTTCGATCCGGCCGCGATCTTCGGCCGGGGGCAGACCTACGCGCTGATCGTCACCGGGCTGGCCGCGGTGATCCTCAACCAGAACGCGCTGCAGAGCTCGCGCATCGCCGTGCCGCTCATGGCGATCGCCATCGCCGACCCCGCCGTCAGCGTCGCGGTCGGCGTCACCGCGTTCCACGAGCAGATCGACACCAGCGGGGTGCGGCCGTGGATCATGGTCTGCGCTGGCCTCGCCATGCTCGCCGCCATGTGGCTGGCCAGCACCACCCGGTCGGACATCCGCCAGGCCCCGCCGCCGAGCCGGAACAACGGGGCCCGCTGACGGCCGGGCGCCGCCGTCCGGGCCGGATTGCTGTCTCACACCCGCCATTTGGCTGGCCGACGCCCGGCCCGCGGCCACACTGGGCGACGTGGCGCTCACCTGTACGGTGCTGGTCCGGGACGTCAACGGCCTGCCGATCGCCAACGCCCTGGTGACCCTGGGCGGGGCGAGCGGCGCCACCGACGCGGCCGGGCGCTTCAGCACGGTGCTGGCGTCGCCGCCGCCGATCCCGCTGATCGTCGTGGCCCACCCGGCGTACGTGACCGAGCACATCGCCGTCGCCGGGGACCTGCGCACCGAGCCGTGGAACAACGCGCTCGCCCAGCGGGCCGTGGCCGGCGACGACGTCACGTTCACGGTGACGCTGGGCCGGCTCGACACGTGCCCGGTGGTAGAGCTCAACGCCGAGCAGATCAAGGCCGTGATGCGCCAGCCGGGCCGCGACCCGCACGCGGCACTGCTGTGGCGGCCGCCCAAGTACCCCGCCGTGCGCGCCTACACCGGCCACTGGAACGACCAGCTCGACTGCTACGTCGCCGAGGAGGATCTGCTGCCCGCGACCCCGGTCGCCGACGGCGCCCGCGGCTGGGCCCAGTTTCGCCACCGGCTCGTGAAGAACCAGGTCGACGCGCTCGGGCGGTTCTACTGGCTGCGCTACCCGGCGCCGCAGACGGACCAGATGCTCACCGTCGCCGTGTTCTCGCCGAACCTCGGGCGCCCCCGGCCGGTGTCGCGGCTGGACTTCGTGCTGTTCTACAGCCCGAACACCAGCTCGTACTCGGCGACCTACCCGTACGGGCTGATCAATCGGGACAGCCCGTTCCAGCAGTACTTCGACCTGGGCAAGAAGTACCTGCTCGACGAGTTCTACTTCGTCGCGCAGCTCCTGGCCCGCCGCAGCCGCGCGATCACGGTCATGCCGATCGCGCACGGCACCGACCTGGGGCCGCTCGTGACGGGCGAGGGGGTGCTGCGGCTGCTGCGCGAGGTGGCCGCGTTCCTGCACCGGCAGTGCCGCACCAGCTCGGCCGGGGTACGCCCGCCGGCCGACAATCCGGACGAGCTGTGCGGCCCGAACCTGCGCTCGCTGGCCCGGGCCGTGTTCAGCACCGACTTCGGGGCCGTGCCCCCGGTCGGCGCGGTCGCCGTGAGCGGGTTCAGCACCGGCATCGCCCCGGTGAAGCAGGTCATGAAGACGTTCCCGGTCACGCAGGGCACGACGCTGTGGGGCGTGCCGTCGACGGGCGGGACGGACGCGCTGCGCGTGTGGAACACGGCGTTCCGGGAGCTGTGGGACCTCGACGGGTTCCACCCGGACACGGGCGGGTGGCCGGCGTACCTGCAATTGCTGCGCACCTGGTTCACCTTCGACGGCACCCGGGTCGTGCGCAGCTACCACTCCTCCGGGCGGGTCCCGCCGGATCCGCTCGCCGACCCCGACCCGGTCTGGAAGGACCTGCGCGGGGCCGGACTGACGCTCGACCGGCAGCAGACGCCGCCGGGCCGCTGGGCGCGCATCCTGCAGAACGCCCGCTGGACGAGCGTGCGCATGTCGGACTCGTACGTCGACTACGGACCGGGCGACGACCGGCCGGTCTTCCTCGACGCGCACCACACCACGCCCCGGATCGGCTTCTCGCACGCGGCCGGGATCACGGGGATCGGCAAGGTACCGCCGGGGGAATGACAGCGGAGGGGGACCCATGTACACCGTCAGCCTGATCGGCACGACACCGTTCCCGCGGATCGCGGGCGGCGGGTTCGCCCTGTGGCGATACCGCGTCGACATCGACCAGCCCGCGCACGGCGGCCCGATCGGCCTCGGCTTCGGCACGGCCGTGGACATCCGCGACCCGTCGGCGTTCCCGGACGTGGCCCAGCTGCGGGGCACCCGGCTGCTGCGCCCGGGCGGCGAGGCGGCGGCGCTGCAGTTCGTGGTGCACGACGCCGACGACCTGTCCGACGGATCGCTGGAGATCGCCTTCGTCGCCCCGGCCGGGCAGGACCGGTTCACCGCGGCGGCGCTGGTGACGCTGTCGGGCACCGACGCCGAGCACCCGCGCTTCCTGAACTACCGCACCCAGCCCAGCGGGCCGGACAACGTCGTGCAGGCGCTCACCGGCCCGGCGGTCGCCGCCGCGGCGCCGGCCCCACAGCCGGTGGGGGAGTCGGTGGGGGAGAAGCCGAACAAGGGCGTGCTGCCCTACGCCAGCGAGCTGTTCGGGGTGTACCAGCCGCTCGTCGGATGGCGCTCGACGCTGCAGCACGAGCACCTCGCCGAGGCGACGTCGAGCCGGTTCCGCCAGGCGGTCCGGCTCGTGGACCCGGCGATGTTCGAGCCGCCGGCGCCGAGCCCGGCCACGCCGCCGGCCGAGCCGCGGGGTCCGGTGGTGCGCCTCGCCCCCGAGCAGGAGGACGAGCGCACCGTCGCGATCAACCTCCGCGAGGGGCTGGTGCTCGACCCGGGCATCCGGCCGGGGACCGCGCCCGCACCGGCTCCGGCGCCCGTGCGCGAGGAGGGGGCGGCCGGGGCGTTGCTGCAGTACCTGCGCCGGACGTCGCCCCAGACCGTCCAGCAGATGCTGACGCCGAAGGTGCCGGCCTGGCAGCGGGTGCTCGCCGCGGCCACGTGGTTCGCCGAGGACCACCCGGCCCGCTCGGCGTTCCTGTCGCCGATCGGGCTGCTGCACATGTTCCGCGAGTACTTCTTCGAGATCGGCACGTTCCTCGGCCCGCCGGTCGGGCACGTGTGGATCAGCCCCGGCGGCCAGGTCGAGCTCGTCGAGGTCAACACCCGCCGGCAACTCGTCGAGCGCACCGTCGAGCAGTCCGTCGAGACCACCACGAAGACCGAGGTGGCGCAGACCGACCAGGACGAGCTGTCCGACGCGGTGAAGGTCGAGAACGCCAACGACACCCGCCTCGGCGTCACCGCGAGCGCGAGCGGCGGCGTGGCCGGCATCTTCCAGGCCAGCGGCAGCGGCAGCTTCAACCTCGACAGCTCCCGCAAGCAGGCCCAGGAACAGACCCACAAGCGGATGCGGGAGCAGAGCTCGAAGCTGTCCAGCGAGGTCCGCCAGAACTACAAGACGACGTTTCGCACCGTCACCGAGACCACCGACACGTCCAGCCGCCGGTACCTGCTGCAGAACACCACCGACAGGCTCGTCAGCTACCAGCTGAGCCGCAAGATGCGCAAGGTGGCGGTGCAGGTCCAGGATCTCGGCGAGCAGCTGTGCTGGCAGCTCTACATCGACAACCCGGGCGACCCGCTGGGCCTGGGCGAGTTCGTGCACGCCACCTCCGCGGCCCTGGACCCGGGCGTCAAGGTCCCCGACTACAAGCCCTACCCGGCCAACATCGAGAAGACGCACTCGCTCGCGATCCCGTTCATCCTGTACCAGGGCGCCGACGACGAGGCCGAGAACACCTACGAGCTCTCGGGCGACAACGCCGACCACGGCATCTTCAAGCCCGACGCCGGCAAGGACGACATCATCCAGTTCAAGTTCGAGTTCAAGTGCCCGCCGCCGCCCGCCGGGTTCGTGCTGAACGGCATCAGCAGCCTCGACTTCCACGGTGCCCAGGTCAACTTCAACGTCGACCCGCCGGACGTGAAGAACAACAGCTTCGTCGTGCACCTCACCCACGCGAGCTTCGGCGGCCGGCCGGCGATCCCGTTCGACGCCAACCTGGTGTACGCGCCCACGCCCGAGGCCCGCGCCGCGATCGACCGCGCCAACGCGGACCTCAAGACCGCCTACGACGACGAGGTGGCGCTGAAGAAGGAGCAGCTGTTCTACGACACGCTGCGCAGCCGGCTCAAGCTGGTGAGCCAGGTCCGGCCCCGGCCCCAGGAGGATCTGCGGGCCGAGGAGCGCAGCATCGTCTACCGCTCGCTCATCAAGCGGCTGTACGGCAACGAGAACGGCTGGAGCAACGAGGACTACCACGTGGCGTCGGAGCTGATCCGGTACCTGTTCGACGTCGACTCGATGCTGTACTTCGTCGCCCCCGACTGGTGGCGCCCGCGCGAGCAGCGCCTGGCCACCAAGGACGACCAGGGGGAGCTGCAGCCGACCATCATCGCCGAGCCGGCGCTCAGCGACCGGGTCGCGGGGATCGGCAAGGGCCGCCCGCGGGTCATCCCCGGGCACCGGCCGTACTACCTCATCACCGAGGAGACCGCGCCCGCGCCGCAGGGCGCCTCGCTGGGCTGGCTGATCCAGCTCGACGGCGACGTGCACCGCAACGCGTTCCTGAACTCGCCCTGGGTCAAGGCGGTGCTGCCGATCCGCCCGGGCCGCGAGCGCGAGGCGATGGCGTGGCTGCGCCGTCCCGAGGTCGCGGGCAGCGACGGGCTGGACGAGCCCTATCCGTTCGACGCCGCCCAGGATCCGCCGGAGTACCGCGGGCAGAGCATCGGCCAGGTGCTGCTGCTCATCGCCGACCGCATCCGCGCCGAGCACGAGGCCTCCCTGACCCCGGTCCCGGCCGACCCGGGCCGGGTCGGCAGCGCGCTGACCCTGCCCACCGAGACCGTGTTCAGCAAGGGCTTCGACCCGCTGGAGGGCGGCATCAAGTTCGGCGCGGCACCGTTCGCCGTGTTCAGCCAGTGGATGGAGATCCTGCCCACCGACCAGGTCGTCGCCACCGAGTACACCGTGCCGTAGCGGATCGCTCAGCCGACCCCGGCGAGCTCGCTGGTGCAGTGCGGGCACCGTTGCGCGCCCGTCGGCAGGTCGGCGACCTTGCAGCGCGGGCACTCCTTGGTCGGCGGCGGGTCGCCGAAGACGGTCTGGCCGCGGTGGCTCATGTACGCCCGGTACGGCACGACGATCAGGAAGTAGATGACCGCCATGAAGATGATGAAGTAGATGAGTGCGCCGACGAAGGCGCCGACGTCGATGCGCTGGCCGTTGATCGTCCAGCCGAGGCCCTTTCCGGCCGTCCCCCCGCCCCCGATCGCGCCGATCAGCGGCGTGATGATGCTGTCGGTGAACGCCTTGATCAAGGTGCTGAAGGCCAGCGCGACGACCAGGCCTACCGCGACGACGATCAGGTCGCCCTGCATGAGAAAGTTCTTGAAGCCCTTCAACATCTCGCAATCCCCTGCGGTGAAGCGGGCCGCTGTGCCCCCGGTCGCCCCATGCAACCATCGCGCGGGCCGGGCGGGGGCCGGAGCGCGGCCGCGTCACCTCGCATGCGCCCCGGGGATCACCCCGGTGCCCGGTCCGGCGGGCCGGGCACCGGTCGACGCTGTCAGCTCGCGGGCGCCGGGCCGGACGGCTCCGGGGAACCCTGCATGCCACCGCCGTGCATGGTGTGCATCAGGATGTAGGTGGCGGAATACGTCGCCGAAGAGCCGGTGCCCTGGACCGTGCCGGCCACGAAGACGGCCGATCCCATGCCGATCTGCCCGGACTGCAGGCCGGTGCGCATCGACACCACCTTGGTGTCCGATCCCACGCTCCAGGTGCGGGTGAAGCCGTCGGACGACTGCACGGTCACGTTGGACCCGCTCACCTGGCTCACGGTGCCGTGCTGGATGGCCACGCGGACCTGCCCCTGCTCGGTCTGCACCGTGCCCTCGCCGTGCAGCACGCCATGGAGCCCGTGCATGCCGCCGCCCGGCTTTTGCTGTGGCGGCGCCGTCTGGGTCGTGCCCGGGCCGGGAGCACCCGGGCTCGGCTGCTGGGCGGACGCGGCCACCGGGACACCGGTTGCGATGGCGGTTGCGGCGGTCGCGGCCATGATTACTCGCCGTATGCGATACATGATCCCTCCTTCGCTCACCTCACTTCGGGCCTGCTACCAACCGGGCCAGCCGACGTAACCCGACCAGGGCGAGAAATTCGCGCTTCGCCCTCGCGCGTCACCCTCCGCGGGCCGTAGGACTGATCGACGGCTCAGGGCGACCATCCGCGGACCTGGCAGCGTCGGCGCGCAGCGCCCAGCGGTGTCTGGCGGGAGCGACGGTCCGCACCACGGCGGACCCGAGTCATGTTCTGGCACTGCTCGTTGCGTCACCGGACTGCGAGATCAGCACGGGCGTCGCGTCGACGGCCAGGCGGAGGCGGCCGCCGTCGACCGTCACCTCGTGCCGGTCGCCGAACGCGTCGACCGCTTCCGCGCCGCCGTCCCAGGGCCAGGTGGCGGTGGCGGGCGGCTCGTCCTCGCCGGAGAACGTGTCGCGGCGTTGCCACAGGACGAGCAGCGGGCCCCGTGCGGGCCGCTCGATGCGGAACGCGCACAGCTCGGGCTGGTCGGGCGCATCGAGGCGGGTGACCCGGGTGGCGCCGTCGAGCTGCGCGGCGAGCAGGGCGAACGTGTCGGCGGCGGGGTGCCGGACGCCGAGCGTGGTGCCCTCGTAGCCGAGCAGGGCGAGCTTGCCGGTGAGCAGGTGCATCATCTGCAGGTGGTCGGGGGTGCCGGGCACCTCGGGCGCCAGGCACCAGTACGCCATGCGGCGCACGCCGCAGGACAGTGCCAGCAGGGTGCGCATGACCAGCTGCCGGGCCGCGATCCGGTGCCGTCTGGCCTCCAGCGCGGGCGCACAGCCGGCCATCAGCATCCGCAGCTCGGCGGGCAGCTCCGGCATCCGGGCATACAGCGCCCGCATGGCCCGTCGTTCCGGCGTCTCCTGGGCCATCCGGGCGCGCAGCTCGTCGGTGTCCTGGGTGTCCAGGGTCGCGGTGGCCATCACCTGGTGCAGCGCCGCCTCGACCGCCGGGAACTCGAACAGCATGGGGCCGCCGTGCTCGCCGACCACGATCTCGGTGTTCTCGCCGGCGATGGCACGGGCCTGGGCGATGTCGTCGGGCACCCGGTGCGGGTCGCCGTAGAGGTTGACGCTGAACAGGCCGAACGCGCCGCGCCCGGTGCGGCAGACCTCGTCGAAGAACTGCCGCTGGGGGCTGCCGGGCGGACTGGACAGCACGTCGTACCCGCAGCCGCCGAGCACGACCTCGGCGCGGGGGTCGGCGTCCCTGACCGCGGCGTGCATGGCGCGCAGCTGGGTCACGTATTCGGCGGCAGTCCCGGCCCAGGTCAGCCCGATGTTGCTGGGTTCGTTGTCGCATTGCCACATCCGGACGCGGCCGCCGCAGCGGTGGACCAGCCGCCGGATGAACTCGCCGTAGGCGGCGGGGTCGCGGGCGGGCGACGGGGGCAGGAAGTCCGTCGGCGTCCGGGTCGCCCAGCGGGAGCTGGACACGACCGTGATCCACACCTCCTCGTCGCCGTTGAGCTGCCGCATCAGCGCGTCGACGGTGTCCCAGGCGTACTCGCCGGGGCGCGGTTCGACCTGCCCCCAGTAGACGTACGCCCGGACCAGGCCGGCGCCCAGGGCCCGCGCCTGCGGCCCGAACTCGGTCGGCGGCCCGAACAGCCCGTAGCTGACGCCGCGCACGACTCCAAGTCTCATGTCGCCTCCTCGTATATGACGTATACCAGAATGTATCCCGTATACTTTCGCTGTGCCGGTCACCATCTGGAATCAGCCCCCGCCGCCTCCCCGGCAGCGCGCGCTCGGCCGCCCCGAGATCGTGGCGGCGGCCATCGCCGTCGCCGACGAGTCCGGCGCGGCCGGCCTCACGATGAAGGGCGTCGCCGCGCGGCTGGGCGCCTACACCCCGATGGCGCTGTACCGGTACGTGCACAGCAAGGACGGCTTGGTCGACCTGATGCTCGACGAGGCCGCCGCGCAGGTGCCGGTGCCCGCCCGGCCGGGCCCGGACTGGCGCGCCGACCTGGAGCGCATCGCCCACGACACGCACGCGATGATCGGCCGGCACGGCTGGTACGCCGAGCTCGTGCACACTCGCCCCCCGGCCGGCCCGCGCCAGATGCGCCGCCTGGAGTTCATGCTCGCCGTCCTCGTCGGCCAGGGCGCCGGCGTCGCGGACGCGATGACCTGGACGGCGCTCATCGACCGGCACGTGTTCGGCGCCAGCCGCCAGGAGGCCGAGGAGTCCCACGCGGAGCGCCGCGCCGGGCTGGCCGACCCGCGGCAGCAGCACGCCGCGTTCGCCGAGGTCCGCGACCTCGTGGCCGGGTACGGCGACCTGCCGAACGTCACCGCGTGGCTGGCCGCACCGACCGGACCGGACCCACAGGCGCAGTTCGCCCTCGGCCTGCGGTATCTGCTCGACGGCATCGCCGCGGATCTGCGGCACCGCGTCCGGAGCACCGCATAACCGCCGGATCGCCGGGTAGCGTGCCGCCGTGAACGAACGGACGAGCGAGCCACGCGTCGGGATCACCCCGAACCTCTTCGGAATCGCGTACGGCCTGACCGGCCTCGCCGGCTGCTGGGGTTACGCCGCGATGCTGCAGTTCGCGCCCGCGCTCGTCTCCGACGCCCTGTGTGTGCTGGCGGCCGCGGTCTGGCTGACGCTGCTCGTGGGCTACGTCATGCAGGTGTCGCGGCGACCGGGCGGCTGGGGCGCGGAGCTGGCCGACCCGGTGCTGGGGCCCTTCGTCTCGCTGATCCCGATCGTCGGCATGCTGCTGGCCATCGGCCTGATGCGCCACGATCGCGCGGCGGGGCAGTGGCTGTTCGGGGTGTTCGTCATCCTCACGATCGCGCTGGCCGGGTGGATGGTCGGCCAATGGATCGTGGGCGGCCTCGTCCTGGACAAGCTGCACCCCGGATACGTGCTGCCGACCGTCGCCGGGGCACTCATCGCCACCATCGGCGCGAGCCTCGCCGGCTGGACCGACCTCGCCCGGGTGTTCTTCGGCCTCGGTCTCGTGTCGTGGATCGTCATCGAGGCGATGGTGCTGGCCCGGCTGTACTTCCGGCCCCCGCTTCCCCCGCCGCTGCAACCCACCCTCGCGATCGCGTCGGCGCCGCCCGCCCTCGCCGGCCTGGCGTACCTGGCCACCACGCACGGCAAGGTCGACGCCATGGCCTTCGGGCTCGCCGGCTACACGCTGCTGGCCGTGCTGGTCCAGCTCCGGCTCATCAGCGTGTACCGCCACCTGCGCTTCACGTCCGGATTCTGGGCGTACGCCTTCCCCTACGCGGCGGTCGCCACGTTCGCGCTGCACTGGATCGCCTACGCGCACCCGCCGGGGTACCGGATCTGGGCCTGGGTCGTCATCCTCGCGATCACCGCGTTCATCGTCGCTCTCGCGGCCGAGACGACCGCGGCCCTCGCCCGGCACCGGTTCCTGCCGCAGCTGCCCTGAGCGCCGCCGGGGGTCAGTTCCGGCAGCCCGCCGCCGCGTTGCCGACGGTGCCGAAGAAGTCCAAGGTCACCTGCGCGGCCGACGGGGTGAGGTCGTCGCCCGCCGGCCAGTCGTGGCTGCCGCCCTGGTAGACGGCGAGCCGCACGCACCGCCCGGTGCCGCAGCCCGACCACGTGCTCGTGGTCAGGCTGCCCTGCGCCCGGACGGTCGGGGTGGCGGGGCAGCGGTTCGCCCGGCGGTACTGCTCCACCTGCCCCTCGACGGTCGGCTGGGTGTAGCCGTCGAGGGTGCGGGGAGGTCCGCCGGGGCCGATGGTCAGCTCCGGGTCGCCCGTCGCGGCGATCTCGAGCAGCGACACCGGCGCCGGGCCGGGGCACGGCATGGAGCCGACGGCCGCGTAGGACGCGACGGCCGCGAAGCGCCGGGGCGCCGCGCAGGCCATGCGGAGGGCCATCTTGCCGCCGTTGCTGTACCCGACCAGGAACACCCGGCCGGCGTCGGCGTCGGTCTGGGTGGCGAGCACCTTGTCCACGACGGCGGTGAGGAAGGCGACGTCGTCGACCCCGGCGGCCCGGGCGGGGCCGCAGCAGGAGCCGGCGTTCCAGGACTGGCCGACCCCGGTGGGGTAGACCAGGATCGCCGGCCCGGTCACGTCGGCGAACCCGCTGCGCTTCTGCTCGTACTCCGGCGTGACGCAGCAGCCGTGCAGGTCGACCAGCACCGGCAGCCGGGCCGCACCGGGCGCCCACGGGCGGGCCAGCAGGTATCCGCGGGGGAGCCCGTCCACGACGATCGGGACGGTCGCCTGCGTCCACTTGACGGGCGGTCCCGGTGATGTCCGGACGGCCGGCGAGCGCGAGGAGGTCAGGGCCAGACACGCGACCGTGACGAGCGCCGCGGCGGCGTGCAGCCGTCGCCTCCGTCCGGTCAGTACTGCAGCCTCGGGTCGTCGTACTGCTTGAACTCCAGCACGTTGTTGGACGGGTCGACGAGGAAGATGGTGCGGTGCTGCTCGGCGGTGCCCTCGAACCGTGTCGCGGGGCCGGACAGGACGCGCAGCTTGCGGTGCTCGACCAGCTGCAGCAGCCGGTCGAAGTCCTCGGTGCGGGCGAACGTGACCCCGAAGTGCCGGGGATACTCGACGGGCTGGGCGGCCACGGCGTCGGCGTCGAGGTGGCAGACGAGCTGGTCGCCGAAGAAGTCGAACGTGACGCGGTCGTCGTAGCGGCGGGCGAGCTTGGCGCCGAGGCCGAAGACGTAGAACCGCACCGCCTCGTCGAGATCGTGGGTGGGCACCGCGACGTGGAAGGCGTCGTGTGTGGATCGCATGGGATGGTCTCCTCGACGGTGTCAGGGAACGGGTGGGATCAGGCGCCGGAGGACGGGCTCGACGGGACCGTGGCCACGTGCAGCAGCGTGTCGCCCCGCAGCCCGCGGCGCAGCGTCTCCGCCCCGAGGACGTCGGACGCGGCGACGTTGCCGAGATTGACGTCCGGGCCCAGGGCGGTGATGAGCTCGACCTGGAGCGTCTTGGTCGGCGCCTCGAACATCACCTGCGCGGTGGGGAGGTGGTCGATCACCGCGTCCAGGACGTCCCGGCGCAGGTGCCCGTCGGGCCGGGCGATGCCGCTGAGGCCGCTCTCGCGGGCCTCGGTGACGACCATCATGGCGCCGGCGTCGAGGTCCTCGCCCATCGCGTCGACCCACTGGGCCGGGGTGAGCCGAGCCGAGCGGTCGGCGTCCTTGTACCCGACCTCGGACAGCACGGGGCGGTACTGCGACATGCGCCGCACGTGTTCGGCCTTGGCGCGCTGGTCCAGCGGAATGGTGCCGTTGGACACCTCGATGTGGGTCGCGCCGGTACGCCGGACCAGCTGGAGGTATTCGTCCAGCCGCCCGGTCCACAGCTGGTGCTCGAACAGCGTGCCGCCGAAGTAGAACCCGATCGCGGCCTCCCGCAGCACCCCGGCCTTGCGATCGAGGTCCCGGGTGACCAGCGCCGTGCCCCAGCCGAACTTGACCAGGTCGATGTAGTCGCCGTGGCTGGTGACGAGGTCGGTGAAGGCGGCGGTGGGCAGCCCGCCGTCGATCACCATCGTGATGCCGGGTGACGTTCGCATCGCATCCTCCTGAAGGGTCATTCCCGGGTACCGCGCCGAGCTCGGCCGGTCAGCGCCAGGCTCAGCGGCGTGCGCAGCGCCACCGCCACCGCCGACCAGCACGCCAGGTAGATCAATGGGACGACGGCCAGCGCGGCCCCGGTGACGAGCGGGCCGGGCTGGCGCTGGGCCACGGCGGCCAGGCCCGAGGCCGCAGCCACCGCCAGCAGACCCTGCAACAGCAACGGGTGAGCCAGGTAGACCCCGAACGAGGCGTCCGAGGCGGAGTGCATCAGGCGCCGGCCCGGTGCGCCCCGGCGCTGCCAGGCGACGCCGCACGCCAGGAACGCCCACGCGACCGCGACGCTCTCCACCACGACGACGGGCTGGAACACGGCGCCCGCGACCAGCGGGGGCTGCCGCAGGACCGACGCGCGCACGAAGAAGACCACGACGCCCGCGGCGACGGCGAGCGCGCATCCGGCGAACACCCACCACATCCGCTCGAGGGTCCACCGCATGAGCGCCTCCGCGTGCCAGGCCGCCACGCCGCCGGCCACGACGAACCCGAGGTAGCTGGGCAGGTACGCGCTGGGGTCGCCGAGCCCGGGCACCGATCCGCGCTGCACGGCGGTGTAGCAGCCGGTCTGGTAGACGGCCGCGGCGGCCAGCAGCCAGCCGTGGCGGCCGCGGGTGGCCCGAAGCAGGCGGCGCAGCAGCGGGAACACGAGGTACAGCTGCATGGTCACCAGCAGGAAGTACAGGTGGTAGCGGGCGCCGCCGGTCAGCAGGTCGCGCGCGAGCCCGGGCAGTGCCCGGCCCGCCGGCCACAGCGGCGCGCCGCCGGCGACGTAGTACACCGCGGTCCACACCACGTACGGCACGCCGATCAGCAGGTAGCGCCGGCGCCAGAACGCCCACCAGCTCGACGGCGCGCGAGCGCGGCGGCTGTAGACGAGCACGAACGCGGTGAGCAGGAAGAAGACCTCGCGGCTGACGTGCAGCACGATGAGCGGCGCACCGTTGGACAACCCCACCCCGCCGGGCTGCTGGGCGAGCACGTGGACGGCGATGACGAGCCCGACGGTGAGCACCCGGACGACATCGAGCGCGTCGAGATGGGCGGGTGCGCGGGCCCGCTCGTGCCGGGCCAGCGTGGCGGCGCCGGGCGGCGGCCCGCTCACGGGCCGCCGCCCAGGGCCGCCGCGTCGGCGCGGAGGGCACGACGGAGCACCTTGCCCGTGGGGCTGGTCGGCAGCTCGGCGCTGACGGTGATGGCGGCCGGGCACTTGTGGCGCGGCAGCCGCTCGGCGCACAGCCGCCGCAACTCCTCGACGAGACCCGCCGGCGCGTGGGACGGCCGGAGCATGACGAAGGCGACCGGTACCTGACCGAGCCGCTCGTGCGGCGCGGCGACCACGGCGGCCGAGCCGACCGCGGGATGGCCGAGCAGGACGTGCTCCACCTCCTGCGGGTGAAGCTTCTCCCCGCCCCGGTTGATCACGTCGTCGGCGCGGCCGACCAGGTACACGTAGCCGTCCTCGTCGCGGAACCCCAGATCGCCGGTGGGCAGCCACCCGTGCGCGTCGCGCGCCGACCGGCTCGCCTCCGCCCCGTGCCGCGTCAGCTCCAGATACCGGCGGGTCACCGGCCGGCCGTGCAGCATCACCATGCCCTGCACCCCCGGCGGGACGGGCCGGCCGTCCGGGCCCGCGACCGCGAGCCCGACGCCGACCGGCAGCCCGACGGAGCCGGCCCGCCGGGCGGAGGCGTCGAGCGGGTTGGCGGTGATCTGGCCCGCCGCCTCGGTCATCCCGTACGTGTTCAGCACCGCGACGCCGGTGCGCGCGGTGAACGCGTCCTGCGTCGGGCCGGGCAGCGGCGCCGACGCACAACGCGCGAAACGCACCCGGGCCAGGGTCGCCTCGGGCGGCGCGGGCCGCGCGGCGAGGGCGTCCAGGATCGCCGGAACGGTGTTGAGCCAGGTGGGTGACCACTGCGCCACCCGCGACCAGTACGCGTCGGGCTCGAAGCGCCCGTCCAGCACCAGCGACGCGCCGCTGACCAGCGCCGCGAGCAGCCCCATCACCTGGGCGTTCACGTGGAACAGCGGCAGCGGGCTGAAGCCGCGCTGGCCCGGCCCGAACCGGTGGTGCCAGGCGACCCGCCGGGCCGCGTGCAGCAGCTGCGCCTCCGACAGGGGAACGCCCTTCGGCTCACCCGTCGTGCCGGACGTGGCCAGCAGCACGGCCGGACGCAGGGCGGCGCCGGCGCTGGGCCGCACGCCGGTCGGCGGCGCGCCCATCGGCACCGGCGCCGCGCTTCCGGCCACCCAGATCTCCACCCCCGCCCCCGGCGCGGACAGTGGCGCGTCGGCGACGACGACGTCGACCCGCAGCCGGGCGAGGAAGTCCTCCAGCGCCGGCGCCGGCAGCCGCGGATCGACGGGCACCACCGTGAGCCCGGCGGCCAGCCCGCCGAGGTAGGCGGCGGCGAAGCGCAGCGGGTCGGCGACGACCAGGCCGATCCGCGCGCCCAGCGGCACCCGGCGCGCGGCGGCCAGCCGCCGGAGCCGTTCGGCGTACGCGGCCAGGGACGGCCACGAGACCGCCTGACCGTCCGCGCCGGCGATGAACGCCGGCTCCCGCGGCTGCTCCTGCGCGCGTGCGGCCAGCAGCCGAGTCGCCACCGTCATGCGCCTCGCCTTCCCGTACATTTCTGTTGGCACACAAGGGTTTCCGGTTCAGTCGCGGCCCTACCCAGCGACGGGCGGTGCAATCGCCGGACGCCTCACAGCAACCTCACGGCCGTCAGCGGCGGCGCGGAACGGTGGGCTGGCTACCGTGGAACCATGTCCACGGCTCGGCCGCTGCCGACCGTCCGTCGCCTGCTGCGCGGCCGGGACGGGGACCCGATCTGGGCGAGGCCCGCGCTCGCGCTCCTGCTCGTCGTCGCCGCGCTGCTGTACGGCTGGGGGCTCGGCGCGTCCGGGTGGGCCAACGCGTTCTACTCGGCGGCGGCGCAGGCCGGCTCGCTGAGCTGGAAGGCGTGGTTCTTCGGGTCGTTCGACCCCGCCGGGTTCATCACGGTCGACAAGCCGCCGGGCGCGCTGTGGCTCACGGGCCTGTCGGTGCGGCTGTTCGGGCTCAGCCCGTGGAGCATCCTGCTCCCGCAGGCGCTGGAGGGCGTGGCCACGGTCGCGCTGCTCTTCGCGACCGTGCGCCGCTGGTTCGGGCCGGGCCCGGCGCTGCTGTCCGGGGCGGTGCTCGCCACGACCCCGGTGGCGACGCTCATGTTCCGGTACAACAACCCCGACGCGCTGCTCATGCTGGCCCTCGTCGCCGGCGCGTACGCGACTGTGCGGGCGCTGGAGGACGCGCGCACCGGCTGGGTGGTGCTCGCCGGCGCGTGCGTCGGCTTCGGCTTCCTCACGAAGATGCTGCAGGCGCTGCTGGTCCTGCCCGCGTTCGCCCTCACCTACCTGGTGTTCGCGCCGGCCCCGGCCGGGCGCCGGGTGCGCCAGGTGCTGCTCGGCGGGGCGGCGCTGGTCGCGTCCGCCGGCTGGTGGGTGGCGATCGTCGAGCTCACGCCGGCGCGGCACCGCCCGTACATCGGCGGCTCCACCGACAACGACGTCCTGCAGCTGACCCTGGGGTACAACGGCTTCGGCCGGATCACCGGCAACGAGTTCGCCGGCAATGAGTTCGCGGGCTCGGCGGGGCGGCGCTTCGGCCTCGGCTCCGACGGGCCCGGCTGGGGCCGGATGTTCGACGCCGCGACCGGTGGCCAGATCGCCTGGCTCCTGCCCGCCGCCGTGCTGCTGGCCGTGGCCGGCCTCGCCCTCGCCGCCCGCAGCGCCGCGGCCCCCGAGCGGGCCGGACGGTGGCGGGCCGCCTATGCGTTGTGGGGCGGATGGCTGGTGGTGACCGCGGTGGTCCTCAGCCTGATGCACGGCATCTTCCACCCGTACTACACGCTGGCGCTCGCCCCGGCGGTGGCCGCGCTGGCCGGCATGGGCGCCCACACCCTCTGGCGGCTGCGCTCCGACCGCGCCGGCGCGTCCCTGCTGGCCGCCGTGGTCGCCGCAACCGCCGTCTGGTCGTGTGTGCTCCTCGGGCGCAGCGCCGCCTTCCAGCCGTGGCTGCGCGTGGCGGTCGCGGCGACGGGACTGCTCGCGGCGGCCGCGCTGGTCCTGTCCGGACACCGGGCTCGGCGGGGCCCGGTGGTGGTGCCGCGGCTCGCGCCGTTCGCCGGGGCCGCCGCCCTCGTCGCCGTCCTCGCCGGCCCGGTGGCGTACTCCCTGCAGACCGTCGCGGCGCCACGGTCCGGGCCGCTCGTCTCGGCGGGGCCGGCGCTGCCCACCACTCGCGCCGGACGGCCCGACGGCATGGACCTGGCGCGATTTTTCGCCGATCGCGCGCCCGACCCGCGGATCCGCGAGCTGCTGACGCGCGACGCCGGCGCGTACACGTGGGTCGTGGCGACCGTCGGCTCCCGCGGTGCGGCGACCTACCAGCTGGCCACGGGGCGGCCCGCGATGGCGGTCGGCGGCTTCAGCGGCACCGACCCCGCCCCCACGCTCGCGCAGTTCCAGCGGGACGTCGCCGCCAAGCGGATCCACTACTTCGTCGACGATCCGTTCGCGCGCGCCTTCGCCGGCACCCGCGTGCGCGACAGTGCCCGGATCGCGGACTGGGTGCGGCGCGACTACCCGGCGACCACGATCGACGGCGTCACCATCTACGACCTGTCGAAGTAACCACCCGCGGACCGACCAACGGGCGTCGTGCCACATGGCTTACCACCGCACCCCGGTGACCCGCACCGGCCGCACCTGGTCGTTCAAGCTCGACGGCGTCGCGGACCGTGGCGCTGAGCGGCTGCCGGATCGGCGCCGTGACCGTGGACGTCGAGGCGAACGGCGGGGGAGCGCCCGGTCAGACCCGGTGCTCTCCCGCACGACGAGGGAGTAGCCGGTCACGGTGTCGTGGTCGGCCTCGGTGCTCCCGCCGACCCGGTCGAGCAGCAGCGCCACCGCGGTCTCGGCGATCTGCGCCTTGTCCGGCGAGATCGTGGTGAGCGAGGGGATGCTGTACGACCTCGACGGCCGATTGAGTCTCCGATACTCATGAACGCGTATCGGATTACCTCGATGCTGCTCATGCGATAACCCGCTGAGCAGGAGGTACCCGTGCTCCGCCGACCGTTGTTCGTCCTGTCCGCGATCGCCGTCGTCCTGCTCGCCGCGGCCCCCGCCGGGGCCCGGCCCGCCGCGGATGCCGCCGCGAATTCCGGCGCCCTGCCGGCCGGATGCGGCACGAAGCAGGCCCCGTCCGCCGTGAGCGCCAGCGACTACGAGGACGTCAACCCGCCGCGCAACGCCGTCGACGGCAACCCGGACACCCGCTGGTCCGGCTACGGCTTCGGCGCCTACCTGCAGCTCGAGCTGCCCGCCCCGGCCACCCTGTGCGCCGTGCAGGTCGCGTGGTTCCGCGGCGACGAGCGCTGGAACGACTACACCGTCTACACCTCGGCGGACGGGGTGAACTACCGCAACGTCAACGCCGGCCGCAGCACCGGCACGACCCGCGCGCCGGAGACCTACGCGTTCACCCCGCACCAGGCGCGCTTCGTGCGGATCGCGTTCTGGCAGAACGCCGAGCAGCACCTGTGGGCCAGCATCACGGAGGCGACGGTGCTCGGCGCCGCCCCGGCCGGCTCGAACGTCGTCGTGGCCGTCGGGGACATCTCGCAGACCTGCGTGGCGGCCACGTGCCCGACGGCCCGCACGGCGGCGCTGAGCGCGCAGATCGACCCGGCCCGCATCCTGGGGCTGGGGGACCAGCAGAACGGCAACGACACCTACGAGGACTTCCTGCGGTACTTCGACAAGACGTGGGGGCCGCTGCGGGGCCGGTTCCATCCCACGCCCGGCAACCACGAGTACGACGTGGCCGGAGCCGACGGCTACTTCCGCTACTTCGGCGCGGCCGCGAAGCCCCAGGGCACCAGCTGGTACAGCTTCGATCTCGGCAACTGGCACATCGTCTCGCTCAACTCCGAGTTCGACCGCAACGAGGGCGGCGCCCAGCTCGCCTGGCTGCGGGCCGACCTCGCCGCGACCGCCAGGCCGTGCGTCGCCGCCTACTGGCACCGGCCGAAGTTCAGCTCCGGCAGCGAGCACGGCAGCTTCCCCAACGTGAAGCCGTTCTGGGACGCGTTGTACGCCGCCGGCGCCGACGTGATCCTCAACGGCCACGACCACGACTACGAGCGGTTCGCGCCCCAGCGCCCCGACGGCGTCGCGACCCCGGCCGGCATCCGCGAGTTCGTCGTCGGCACCGGCGGCGCGGGCCTGCGCCCGTTCGGCACCACCGTCGCCAACAGCGAGCGGCGCATCGCCGACACGCACGGCGTCCTGCGTCTCGACCTCGGCGCGAACGAATACGCGTGGCGCTTCGTCGACATCGACGGCGTCACGCGCGACCAGGGCGGGCCGGTCGCCTGCCACTGAGCCGGCCGGCCGCTTCGACAGAGCACCCACACAGAGGAGGTACCCCCGATGACATCACGATGGCGGCCGGTCCGGGCGCTGCTGGCGTGCGCGCTGGCCACGGCCGGGCTCGCGCTGGCCGCGCCAGGGTCCCCGGCCCACGCCGACCCGGCCGGTGTGACGAGGACCCTGGACTGGGAGAACCCGGCGGACCGCACGGTGCCCCCGCCCGGCTTCTACAAGCAGTCCTGCTGCGGTACCACGTCCACCCGGATCGTCAGCGACGTGAAGCGCGACGGCGGATACGCCGCCCGCTTCGAGCTCAACAAGACCGACACGGCGGTCTCCAACGGCAAGCGCTCCGAGCTGACCCAGCCCGACACCCAGCCGGCCAACGCCGAGCGGTGGTACGGCTTCAGCATCTACCTGCCCGCCTCGTGGGTGTACGACCAGTCGCCCGAGATCGTCAGCCAGTGGCACCAGTGCGACGCGTCCCGGTGCGGTGGCGGCTCCCCGCCGCTGGCGCTGAAGACCGAGAAGGGCCACTGGAAGCTCGACATGCCGCTGCGCTCGCAGACGGTGGACCTCGACGCCTACAGCACCGGCACCTGGACCGACTGGGTGTTCCACGTCAAGTGGAGCACCGGCGACTCCGGGCTGCTGGAGGTGTGGCGCAACGGCGTGTACAAGTTCGGCTTCACCGGCAGCCGCACGCACGCCGACACGCAGGGCTCGCCGTACTTCAAGTTCGGCATCTACAAGTGGGACTGGAACAGCGGCAGCACCCACGCGTCGGACACCACGCAGCGGGTCATGTACTACGACGCGCTGCGCCTGGGCGACCAGCGCGCCACGTTCGCCGACGTCGACCCGGCGCGCTCCGGCGGCGGCCCCTGCAACCGTGCGCAGCCGGTGGTGTCGACGTCGGCGAGCACCTACGAGGATGTGAACCCGCCGCGCAATGCGGTGGACGGGAACCTGTCGACGCGGTGGTCCGGGTACGGCTACGGGGCGTACCTGACCGTCGACCTCGGCACCCAGCGCACCATCTGCGGGGCCGGCGTGGCCTGGCACCGCGGTGACGTGCGCTGGAACGACTACACCATCTACACCTCCGTCGACGGCGTGACGTACACCAAGGCCTGGGAGGGGCGCAGCAGTGGTACGACACTGCAGCCCGAGGTCACGACGTTCCCGGGCCGGTCGGCCCGCTACGTGAAGTACGCGTGGTGGAACAACGCCGAGGCCAACGGCTGGGCGAGCATCACCGAAGCGACCGCCCTCAGCGCGTGAGGCGGCCGGCCGGCGGCGGGCCTCACCCGCCGCCGGCGGCCAGCGGGGCGAGCGCGAGCCGCTCGGCGAGGTGCCGGCGGCTGCCGATGGCCAGCTTCGTGTAGGACAGCTGCAGCAGATTGCCCACGGTTCGCACCGAGATGCCGAGCCGCTGGGCGATCTCGCCGTTGCGCAGGCCCGCGGCGGCGAGCTCGCACACCTCCCGCTCGCGGGCGGTCAGCCGCGCGGGGGTCGTCAGCGACGGCAGCCACGGCGGCACGTGGCCGGCGCAGCGCTCGGCCGCCCGTCGCCGGGCCCGTGCGGCCGCCGGCGGCGCGGCCGGGTCGCACGCGGCCGCGGCGGCGGCCTCGAGGGCGAATCCGTGGTAGCCCAGCGCGTCGAAGCGCTCGGCCGCGCGCAGCAGCGGCGCGGTCCGGCCCCGCAGCAGGGCCTCGGCATGCTCGGCGAACAGCTCGAACAGCGGGCTGTCGCAGCGCCCGGCGATGGCCCGCAGCCGCCGGACCGCCGCCGCGGTGCGGGCCGGGGCCAGCCGGACATGCAGGTACGCGCACTCGACGGCGGTGGTGAGCCGGCCCGCGGCGAGGTACCGCTCGGCCAGCCGGTCGGCGAGGTCGGCGGCGTGGGCGTGCCGGCCGCCGTGGGCCAGGACGAGGACCCGGTCCAGCTCCACCCGGTCGCTCAGGGTGCTGCCCGGGGCCACCCGATCGCCGAGCTCGGCGAGGATCTGCCCGGCCCGGTCGGCCTCGCCGAGCGCGGCCAGGCACACCGCGTACTGCCCGGCGATGAACACCCGCAGCGGGAACGGTGTCCGCTCGTCCGCCAGCGCGTACGCCTCGCGCAGCGCCGGGAGGGCCCGCGCCGGCCGGCCCGACCACCACTCGGCGACCCCGACGGCGTACGCGGCGGGCGCGGCGTCCTCGGTCCGGGAGCCGCGCAGCACCCGCGCGTAGTGCCGCCGTGCCACCGCGAGCCCCTCGCGGAGCCGGCCGGTCAGCACGAGCGCGTGGGTCTGACAGGTCAGGGTCGCCATGCGTACCGCGGTCCAGGTCGCGGGGGCCGGTCGCGGATCGCGTTCGGCGCACACCTGGCCCGGCCGCCCCCGGAAGGTGAGCTGGTAGGTCCGCAGCGCCTCCCCGACGTCCCGGGTCAGCGGCCCGCCGGCCGAGGCGTCGACCGGTGCCAGGGCCCCGCCGGTGAACAGCGCGACCGCCTGCGCGGCGACCGTGAGCTCCAGCGACTCGTCGGGCCGGTCCACGTGCCGCCGCGCCCGTTCGACCTCGGCCGCCGCCTCGTCGGTGCGCGACAGTCCCCAGAACAGGTTCAGCGCGCGAGCGGCCGCCGCCCGCGGGTCGTCCGGCCGGTCGAGGCACAGCCGCCGCAGGATCCGCTCGGCGTCGGCGGCCCGGCCCAGCGCCACCAGCGCCTCGGCGCGCAGCAGGGCACCGTCGTGGCCGGGCACGGGCCGGGCCAGCCGGGCGGCGAGCACCGGGCGCCCGGCGCCCAGCGCGGCCCCGGCCGCGGCCAGCAGCGTCTCCGGCGGGACGGGCTCGGCCGCCTCGAGCCGCCACCACGCGCGCACCGGACCGTCGTCGGGCCGATCGTCGCCTTCGGGGTGGGCGGCCCGCACGAGGTCGCGGAAGAGCCGGCGGCGCCGCAGCGACCCGACCGACGGCAGGACGCCCTCGACCTGCAGCGGGTGCGCCGGGCGCAGGACCGCGCCGGCCGTCCGCACGACCTGCCCGGCGCCGACGAGGGCGTCCAGCGCGGCCCCGGCGACCACCGCGCGCAGGACCGCCTCCGGCAGCGGGCCCGCCACCGCCAGGTACTCCAGCACCTCGGCCCCGCCCTCCGGCAGCGGCTCGGCGTCGACCGCCCCCAGGTCGCACCAGCGGCGGGGATCGCCGACCGCACCGCGCCAGGACCACACGTCCCGCACGGCGACGAGCCGGCCGCAGGTGAGCCCGACGCCGACCAGCCGGCGCAGCACGAGCGGGTTGCCCCGCGCCGCCCGCCACAGGCCGCGGACCGTCATCCCGTCGACCGGGCCGCCCAGCGCGGCGGTGAGCAGGGCCACCACGGGCGCCAGCGGCAGTGGGCGCAGCGGCAGCTCCGTGATCGGGCGCCCCTGCCACCATGGCGGGGCGGCAGCGGCGGCGGGCCGGGCCGTGAGCAGCAGGCCCGCGCCGGTCCGCTCCGCCAGGTCGCGCACGAGCGCGGCGTCCGCGGCGCTCAGCCGGTCCGCGTCGTCGACACCGAGCACCGTCGGGCGGTCCCCGGCCAGTTCCCGCAGCGCCCGCGCGGCCGCGTCGAGCGAAGTTGCCTCGCCGACTCCGGCGTCGGCCAGCAGTGCCGCGACGGCCGGCGGGGCGAGCGGTGAGGCGCCGGCGGCGGTACGGGCGACGAGCGCGCCGCTCGCCCCGCAGCGGTCGAGGACCAGGCGGGCCAGCCGCGACTTGCCGAGCCCGGCCGAGCCGATGACGACGACGGCGTCGGAGCGCCGCAGCAGCGTGACGGCGAGCCGGGCGGTGTCGGCGCGGCCCACGAGCGGCCAGCGCTGCCCGGCCGCGGATCCGCCGGGTTCCGGGGTCACCGCGGGCTCCCCGGTGCGGTCCGGCGGTTGAGTACGGATCGCTCATGACCGATGGCCGACGGAGGGACGACCGTGAATGCGTTCAGCCCACCCGAACGGAGGCCGTAACCATGTCCGTATCCATGTTCAAGACCGCGCCCGGCTTGGCCCGGGCGCTGCTCGCGATGACCGCCCTGGCGCTGCTCGCCTCGACCGCGCTCACCGCCGTGGCGGCCCGGCCCGCGGCCGCCGCGGGCCCGATCGGCAACGACGCCGACGGCGTCGCCATGATGTATCCGACGAAGGCCGGCGGGCAGGTGTGGCGCCTGGGCTCCAACCCGGCCGGCGACTCGCGGCTCGACGGGCCGGCCCTGCGGCGCAACTCGGACGGCACGTTCAAGGTGACCGAGGCGAACACGCGACTCGGCGTCCTGAGCGCCACCTACGACCACGACGACGAGAACAGTCTGGTGTGGTCGCAGCCGACGCTGCGCAAGGTGGGGTATCAGCACGACGCGTCCGACTGGCGCGATGTGGAGATCACCGGATACGTACGGCTCAACACGACCTCCGACGCCGATCAGGAGTTCACCTGGTATGCCCGCGGCGCCCGGCACACCGGCAGCGGCGCCACCCCGGAGACCTGCTGGGGCACCGCGTACAAGGCGAACCTGCGCTTCCGCGACGGGGCCACCCGATGGCAGAAGGAGCTGTTCCACGACGGTGGCGACGGCTACGCCAGCCGGCCCTGGCAGAACGCCGGAGCGTCGGTGCAGGGCCGGCTCGTCGGCTTCAAGGCGGTCATGTTCAACACCGCGGCCGGGGTGCGGCTGGAGACGTACCTCGACCGCAACAACACCAACACGTGGACCCAGGTCGCGTCCTACGACGACCAGGGCGGCTGGGCGATCGCTCAGGACAACCGCTGCGGCGGCACCCGGGACGAGGTCGTGCGCTGGGGCGGCCCGATCGCCACGTTCCGGTGGGACCTCGCCCAGGACGTCGACGTGACCCGGCTGAGCATCCGGGAGATCAACCCCGGGGCCGCCTGTAACCGCGTGCAGCCGGTGGTGTCGGCGTCGGCGAGCACGTACGAGGATGTCAATCCGCCGCGCAATGCGGTGGACGGGAATCTGTCGACGCGGTGGTCCGGGTACGGCTTCGGGGCGTACCTGACCGTCGATCTGGGCACGCAGCGCACCGTCTGCGGGGCCGGGGTGGCCTGGCACCGCGGTGATGTGCGCTGGAACGACTACACGATCTACACGTCGGTCGACGGCGTGACCTACACGAAGGCGTGGGAGGGGCGCAGCAGCGGTACGACGTTGCAGGCCGAGGTGACGACGTTCCCGGGCCGGTCGGCTCGGTACGTGAGGTACGCGTGGTGGAACAACGCCGAGGCCAACGGCTGGGCGAGCATCACCGAAGCGACCGCACTCGGCGCATAGGGACGGGCTCGCGTCCCGGCCGCTGGTCACCCCACGGCCGCCGATCGGGACGCGGGCGCGGCCAGCACCCGGGCGAGGCCGTCGCGGCCGGTCACGCCGAGCTTGCGGTACACGCGGTAGAGGTGGTTGCCGACGGTGCGGACCGACAGCCGCAGCCGCTGGGCGATGGCCTCGTTGGGCAGCCCGGCGGCGGCCAGGTCGGCGATCTGGCGCTCCCGGACCGTCAGCGCGGCCGGCCGGGCGACGCCCTCCGCCCAGGGCGGCACGAACCCCTCGCACCGCTCGCCGAGCGTCGCGAGCGACGGCCGGAACCGGCTGTCGCGAACCTTCCCCTCCATGCGCACGCCCGACGCCGCGGCCTCCAGCGCCACCGCCGCGTAGCCCCGCCCGGCCAGGTCCTCGCAGGCGGCGGCCAGCCGGTCCACGTCGCGGTGCACCAGTGCGTCGACGTGGTCGGCGAAGACCACGAACAGCGGGCTGTCGGCGCGGTCCGCGGCCTGCCGCAGCGCCGCGGCCACCCCGGCACCCGGCCGCAGCCGCCCGGCCAGGTACAGGCTGTCGGCGGCGCTCGTGAGCCGGTCCAGGGCCAGGTACCGCTCGCCGAGCGCCGCCGCAATCCGGGCGCCGCCGGCGGCGTCACCGCGATGGGCCCGGCACCGCGCCTCGGCCATGTCCAGATGCCCGCCGAGCACCGATCCGGACGGCAGCCGCGCACGCATGTACCGCACCGTCGAGGCGGCCGCCGCGCCGCGGCCGAGCGCGGCCAGGCAGGCGGCGTACTCGCTGAACACGTACGCCTGGATGGGGAACGGGGTGTGCTCGTCGATGAGGGCCCGCGCCTCCCGCAGGTAGGGCAGGGCGCGCGCGGGCCGCCCGGCCCACACCTCGCAGACCCCCAGCTCCAGCGACAGCATCGCCACCTCCGACGCGGCGCCGCGGGGGAGCGCCGCCCGGTGGTACGCGCGCCCGGTGGACAGGGCGGCCGGCAGCTCGCCGGCCATGGCCAGCGCGTGGACGTGGCAGGCCGCGGCCGCGCCGCGCATCGACGCCCACGCGCGGGGCGCCGCCAGGTCACCGTCGCGGAACCCGGCCACGACCCGGGCCGGGGCGCCGGCGAAGACCGCGGCGTACGCGCGGATCGCGGACGCGGCCCCGGCGACGACGCTGTCGGTCACCCCGTCGGAGAGGGCCCCGTCGCCGCGGCCGTCGCCGAAGACGGACAGCGCCAGCGCGGCCACGCCGAGCCGCGGGTCGGCGCGCTGCTCGGCGGGCAGGGTCCGGCGGGCCCGGTCGACCACCGCCGCGGCCTGCTCCGGGCGGCGCAGGCCCCAGAACAGGTTGAGGGCCCGCAGGGCGGCCAGCCCGGCACGGTCGGCGGCCGGCAGGTGCTCATGGCCGGCGTCGAGCAGCGCCTCGGCCGCGACCGCGTTGTCCTGCGCGACGAGCGCGCCGGCCAGCACCTCCACCCCGGCCGCACCGGCGCTGCGCGCCAGGGACTCGGCGCGGACCGCGTCGCCGCGGTCGAGGGCGTCCCGCGCGGCGCGCAGGATGTCCGGCACGGGTACCCGCTCCCGGGCCGCCAGGCGCCACAGGACCGAGCGCAGGTGCGCGCCGGGGCCGGGCATGCCGGCCGCGTCGACCGCCGCGGCCAGCCGCCCGTAGACCGACCGGCGGTCGCGGTCGGAGACGGTGGCCCGCATCAGCTCGCCGTACAACGGGTGGCCGCACCGCACCAGCAGCCCCTGGGCGACGCGGTCGACCCGGATCAGCTGCCGCCGCTCCAGGGCCTCCAGCACGGGCAGCGGGGCCAGCGTCTCCAGCGCGTCGGCGGACATCGGCTCGCCGTGCGCCACGTACCGCAGCGCGGCGCGCTCCTGCGTGTCGAGGCGGCGCAGGACGTCGGCCACGAGGTCGCGCAGGCCCTCGTGGGAGCAGATCGTGCCGTGCCAGCGCCACAGCCCGTCGACCGGGCGCAGCCGGCCCGCGGCGAGCCCGGCGTCGACGAGGTGCCGCAGGAACAGCGGGTTGCCGCGGGTGATCCCGGTGAGCCGGCGCAGGGTGAGCCGGTCGAGCGGGCCACCGAGCACGGCACGGATCAGCGCGTCGACGGCCGCCGGTCGCAGCGGCCCGATCGACACCCGCTGCAGCGTCGGGCGGGCCTGCAGCGCCCGCAGCGCCGGGGCGTCCATGGCCTCGGGCCGGGCGGTCACGAGCAGCTTGGCGGGCACGGCGCCGACCAGGTGCTGCACGAGGGCGGTCGACGCGGCGTCGAGGTGCTGGGCGTCGTCGATGTGCAGCAGCACCGGCCGGTCCGCGGCCCGCTGCCGCAGCGCCCTGGTGGCCGCGGCGAACGCGCGGGCCAGCCCGTCGCCGCCCGCGGCCGGCAGCAGCGGGGCCGCCGCGGCGAGCGGCAACCCGTCGGCCGCCTCCCAGCCGGACAGGGTCGACACCAGCATGCCGGCGTCCGTACACCGCCGCGCAACCTCCTGCGCCAGCCGGGATTTGCCGACGCCGGCCTCGCCGGTGAGCAGCACGCCGGCCTCGTCGGTCGCGCCGAGCAGCGCGGACAGGTGCTCCACCTCGGTCGATCGGCCCACGAGCGGCCAGTGCACCGCCGGGGTGGCAAGGGTCGTCGCAGTCACCGTGGCTCCCACGCGTGTCGGCGGCGACGCGCGGTCGTGCGACACCATCCGTGCGGTGCCGGGACGTCGCCGCGCCCCTATGCTCACCGCCCCGGCCGACCGGCGCAACTGTAGGGGCGGATTCGTGTTGAGCAATGACTACTCATGCGCGCGGCCGGGGGCGGCACCTACGGTCCGCTCGGGAGGCCCTCCGCCCGGCCGCCGGCGTCACCGCGCGGTGAGCGCCGGCCCGGGTGCGGCGTGCATCCGCCGGTCGACGATCAGGATCAGCACCGCGGCGGCCACGGCGGCCGCGGCCAGCACGAGCCAGAGCGGCACGCGGCCGCCGACCAGGAACACCGCGATCGGCGGGCCGATGGTGTTGCCGACCTGGAACACCGCCCACGCCGCGCCGGAGGAGCGGCCGAGGGTGCCCTTCGGGGCGATCCGCTCGACGAGCGTGTAGAACGCGGGGCTGTACGCGCACTCGCCCAGCGCGAACGTGACCATCATGACGGCCAGGAGCGCGACCTGGGGGCCGCCGGTGAGCGCTCCGGCGGTGTAGCCCAGCAGCCAGGCCACCGCCCACATCAGTCCCATGGTGATCAGGGCCCGGGTCTTGTGCACCCGCTCGACCCAGCGGGACACCGGCAGCTGCCCGAGCAGGACCACGGCCGTGGCAACGGCGTAGAGACCGCCGACCAGCGTGGTGGAGCCGGCCATCTCGGTGCGGACGACCAGCGGCACGCCGCTCTCCACCTGGGCCAGCCCGAAGGTGACCAGCAGCAGTTGCGCGACGAGCAGGAGGACGTAGTTGAGGCCCGGCCGGAACCGCACGAGCCGCGCCCGGTCCTCCGCCGCGTCGCCGTCCGGTCGCGGCAGCGGCACGCGGAAGACGATGATCAGCGCGTACACCGCGCAGCTGACCCCGTTCGCCGCGCACATCCACCGATAGCTCGCGGCGGAGCCGAGCAGCACACCGCCGAGCCCGGCCCCGGCCCCGAGGCCGAGGTTGAGCAGCAGGTAGCGCAGCGACATCGTGCGAACCTTGGCCTCGGCGGTGGCGCTGAGCGCGGTGATGATCGGCACCACGGCCGGCAGGAACGCGCCGGTCCCGACCCCGATGACGAGGACCGCCGCCAGCTCGGCGGCGTAGCCGGACGCGAGCGCGACCAGCAGCCAGCCCGCCGTCTGCACCAGCAGCGCGGCGATCGCCACGACCCGCGGCGAGTGCCGGTCCACGAGCCAGCCCCCGGCGACCGACATCGGCACGGCCGCACCGGCCAGGATGAGCAGCAGCAGCGCGATCGCTCCGGCGGACAACCCGCGGAACTGGCTGAGATAGATGGCCAGAAATGGATAGCACAGCCCGGTGCCGACCGCGGACACGCCGTACCCGGCGACGAACCACCATGCCGGTGCGCCGAGCCGCCGTGCCGCTCCTTCGGTCCGATCAACGCCCATGCCAGCCCCTCCCCGTGTCGCCTTGCCGGCAGTGTCGAAGATGCCCCCGCCGCCGGCGCGGGTCAACGGCTTCGGCGCGACGGGGCAATCCGCGTCCGCGGGCCCGACCGGCGTGCAACGATCTTGAAATGGCCGCGGCTGCCCGGCGGTGGACCTGTCACAACGGCGCCGGCCCGCCGTGGTCGCGGCGGCGGCCGGCGGGGCGGTGGGACACCGTCAATGGCCTCGGGAAACGCGCCGCCGAGCGCGGCGCAACAGTCCGGTAACTTGATGTTGACGATGCCGAGACAAGCGGCTAGCTTACCTGCTAGGCGGCTGTCGAAGCGCTTCGACAGATGCTTCGGAACGTTGTGAACAAGACGGAGCTGACATGAAGCGAATCATGGCAACGGCCGCCGCGGCGGCCTTACTTCTGACCGGGTGCGGTGGCGGCGGGAACCAGGGCGCGAACGCCCCGGCGAACTCGTCCAAGGACGTCGTCATCGGATGGATCTCGCCCGACGCGACCTCGTCCACCCGGTGGGACACGCAGGACCGGCCCGCGTTCGAGAAGGCCGTGCAGACGCTGGCGCCGGGCGCGAAGGTCATCGCCAGTACCGCCCCCAACGACCAGGCGATGCTGCAGCAGGCGGAGTCGGCGATCACCCAGGGCGCCAAGGTCCTGGTGATCAACCCGATCACCGCCGAGGGGGCGCTCCCGGTCGTCGACCTGGCGAAACGCGAGCACGTCGCCGTGATCTCCTACGAGGGGCTGATCGCCAAGGCGCACCTCGACGGGTACATCACCTTCAACAACCTCGAGGTCGGTCGCCTGCAGGCGAAGTACATCGTCGACCACGCCGGCCCCGGGGCCAACATCGCGGTCATGAACGGCGCCCAGGTGTGCGAGGCGTGCATCGCGTTCAAGAAGGGCGCGCACGAGGTCTTCGACCCGGCGGTCCAGTCCGGCAAGATCAAGATCGGCTACGAGGCGGACACCCCCAACTGGGAGGCGACCAAGGCGCAGGCCCAGACCGACCAGGCGCTGACCAAGCTTGGCGACAAGGTCGACGGCATCCTCGCCGCCAACGACGGACTGGCCGGCGGCGTCATCGCCTCGCTGAAGGCTCGCCAGCTCAACGGCAAGGTCGTCGTCACCGGCCAGGACGCCACGGTCGCGGGGCTGCAGGAAATCCTGCTGGGCAACCAGACCATGACCGTCTACAAGGACCTGCACAAGCAGGCGCAGGCCGCCGCCAAGGCCGCCGTGGCGCTGGCGATGGGCAAGCCGAACGAGACGGGCCTGACCGACACCTACGACAACGGCGGCAACGCGGTTCCCGCCCTGTTCCTGCAGCCCGTGGCGGTGGACCGCGCGAACATCAAGCAGGTGTTCGACGACGGCTTCGTCACCAAGGCCCAGATCTGCACCGGCGACGTTGCGAGCAAGTGTGACTTCTGAGCACAGCCGCGGCTCCGGCTCAGGCCTGCGCCTGGAGATGCACGGCATCCGCAAGAGCTTCGGCAGCGTCGACGCGCTGCGCGGGGTCGACCTCGAAGTGCGGCCGGGCGAGATCATGGCGCTGGTCGGCGACAACGGCGCCGGCAAGTCGACGCTCGTCAAGACCCTGTCCGGGGCGCAGCCCGCCGACGCGGGAACCATCCGGGTCGACGGCGAGCCGGTCAGCATCACCAGCCCGCAGGACGCCGTCCGGGCCGGGATCGAGACGGTCTACCAGGACCTCGCGCTGTGCGACAACCTCGACGTCGTGGCCAACCTGTACCTGGGTCGCGAGCTGCGCAGCCCGCGGCAGGGGCTGTTCGGGCGGTTCCTCGCGCGGGGCCGGATGAGCCACCACGCGCGGCAGGTGCTCGACGAGCTGGCGGTGACCCTGCCGGCGTTGAGCACCCCGGTCGCCGCGCTCTCGGGCGGCCAGCGCCAGGCGATCGCCGTCGGCCGTGCGGTGCTGTGGGGGTCGAAGGTCGTCGTCCTCGACGAGCCGACGGCGGCCCTCGGTGTGCAGCAGACCGCCACCGTCTACCGGCTCATCCGCACGCTGAGCGAGCGCGGTGTCTCGGTGGTCCTGATCTCGCACAACATGGTCGACGTGTTCGAGCTCGCCGACCGGATCACCGTGCTGCGTCTGGGCGAGGGGGCCGGGGTCTTCACCCCGGCCGAGTCGACCCCACAGGACGTGATCGCGGCGATCACCGGCGGCAACGTGGTGCCTCTCGGGGGGAAACGAGCATGAGTACCGACGTGTCGATCGCACCGTCCGCGGCGCGATCCCGTGCACGCCTGACCAGGTTCAGCGGCGACCTCGGCCCCTGGCCGGTGCTCGTCGGCCTGGTGTGCATCGCCGTGGGCTTCCAGGCGGCGAACTCGGCGTTCCTGACGCCCCGCAACCTGTCCAACCTGATCCTGCAGACCGGCACCCTGGTGGTGCTGACGCTCGGCATCATGCTCGTCCTGCTGATCGGCGAGATCGACCTGTCGATCGGCGCGGTCAGCGGCGTCACGGCCTGCGTCATGGGCATCATGTCGGCGTTGCACGGCTGGCCGGCGTGGGCGGCGATCGCGCTCGCGATCGCCCTGGGGGCCCTGATCGGGCTCGTCCAGAGCTCCTGGATCGTGGCCTTCAAGGCGCCGTCGTTCATCGTGACGCTCGCCGGCATGCTCGTCTGGCAGGGGGCGCAGCTGATCCTGCTCTCCGACCAGAACGGCCAGCTGCGCATCGAGGACTCGGTGATCACCAGCATCGCCTCGAACTACCTGCCCCGGCCGGTGGGGTGGACCCTGACGCTGCTCGTCGCCCTGGCCGGCGCCGGATGGGTCGTCGTGCGCCGGTACCTGTCCCAGCGGGCCGGGTACGGCACGAACTCCCTCGCGGCGGACCTGGGCCGGGTGCTGGCCATCGTCGCGGCCCCGATCGTGGTGATGCTCGTCCTCGACAGCTACCTCGGCGTGCCGTACATGCTGGTGGCCGTCCTGGCCGTCACCGTGACCCTGGCCGTGGTCACCGGGTTCACCGTGTTCGGCCGGCACATCTACGCCGTCGGCGGCAACGCGGAGGCGGCCCGGCGCACCGGAGTCCGCGTCGGATCCCTGCGGATCACCGTGTTCGTGATCGCCTCCGCCCTCGCCGCCTTCGCCGGCGTCCTGGAGGCCTCGCGCGGATTCGCCGTGTCCGTCAACTCCGGCGGTGGCAATGCCGCGCTCAACGCGATCGCGGCCGCGGTCATCGGCGGCACCAGCCTGTTCGGTGGCCGGGGCCGCGTCGTCGGCGCGCTGCTGGGCGCGCTGGTCATCAGCAGCGTCCAGAACGGGCTCGCCCTCATCGGCCAGACGGCGGCGACCCAGATCATCGCGACGGGGCTGATCCTGCTCGCCGCCGTGACGCTCGACATGAGCGCGCGCCGCAAGAACAAGGGGACACGGACGTGACGATGCCGGAGCACTCCAACAGCGTGGGCCCGGACGCCCTGGCGGCACTGCCCGCGGACTTCCGGTGGGGCAGCGCCACGGCCGCCTACCAGGTGGAGGGCGCCGCCCGGGAGGACGGCCGCGGCCAGTCCATCTGGGACACGTTCAGCCACACGCCGGGCCGCACGTTCAACGGCGACACCGGGGACGTCGCGGCGGACCACTACCACCGGTACCCCGAGGACGTGCGGCTCATGGCCGACTTCGGGCTGAACGCCTACCGGTTCTCGATCTCGTGGCCGCGGATTCTCCCGCAGGGCCGCGGCGCGGTGAACCAGGCCGGGCTCGACCACTACGACCGGGTCGTGGACACCCTGCTCGAACACGGCATCGAGCCGATGGTGACGCTCTTCCACTGGGACCTGCCGCAGGCCCTGGAGGACGAGGGCGGCTGGTTCAACCGGGACACCGCGCACCACTTCGCCGACTACGCCCAGGTGGTGCTCGAGCGCCTGGCCGACCGGGTCCCGCTGTGGCTGACCCACAACGAACCGTGGACCGTCATCGGGCAGGGCTACTCGCGGGGGCTGCACGCGCCCGGCTACCGCGACTACCACAAGGCCGGAACCGCCATCCACCACATGCTGCTCGGGCACGGCGAGGCGGTGCAGCGCTTCCGGGCGCTGGCGCCGGGCTCCGCACAGGTGGGCATCACGCTGTCCATGGCGGTGGTCCGGCCGTGGTCGGACGCGCCGGGCGATGTCGCGGCGGCCCGGCTCCTCGACGGCGAGCAGAACCGCGTGTACCTGGACCCGCTCCTGCGCGGGTCCTACCCGCAGGACCTCGACCAGCTCTTCCCGACGCTGTCCGACCCGGCCGTGGTCCGCGAGGCCGACCTGGAGGTCATCGGCACCGGGATCGACTTCCTCGGGGTGAACTACTACCTCAACCACATCGTGAAGGCCGATCCGACGGTGCCCGTGCTCGGCGCCCGGCTCATCGACCCGCCCGGCCCGATGATGAGCGCCGGCATCGCGGCGAAGCCGGCCGGCCTGTACGACTGCCTCACCCGGGTCCACCGCGAGTACCGCGAGCTGCCGATGTACGTCACCGAGGTCGGCGCCTCGGTGCACGACTACGTCGACCCGGACGGCAGGGTGAAGGACCAGCCCCGCATCGACTACCTGCGCACCTGCGTGGAGTCGATCGCGCGGGCGGTCGGCGAGGGGGCCGACGTGCGCGGCCTCTACGTCTGGTCGCTGCTGGACAACCTGGAGTGGGATCTGGGCTACTCGATCCGGTTCGGGCTGTTCTACGTCGACTACCGAACCCAGGAGCGTGTGCCCAAGGACAGCGCGTACTGGTACCGCCGGGTCATCGCGGAGCACACGGCCGGCGAGGGCCCCCGGTAGTGGTCACCATCGCCGACGTCGCTCGGCACGCGGGGGTGTCGGTCAGCACGGTCAGCTACACGCTGTCGGGCAAGCGGCCGATCTCGGCGTCGACGCGGGCGCGGATCGCCCGCAGCGTCGCCGAGCTCGGCTACCGGCCCAACGCCACGGCGCAGGCCCTGGCCAGCAAGCGGACCAACACCCTCGCCCTGATGGCGCCCCTGCGCGCGGACAACAACGTCCCGGTCATCATGCAGTTCGTCGCCGGGATCGCCGCGGCGGCCCGGGACCACGACCACGACATCCTCCTGCTGACCCAGAGCGAGGGCGTGGAAGGGGTACGCCGGGTCAGGGAGACGGCACTGGTCGACGCGGTGATCGTGATGGACATCGAGGCCGACGACGCCCGCCTGCCGGTGCTGCGAGCGCTGGGCCTGCCGGCGGTGCTCATCGGCACCACGCAGAACGCCGGCGGCCTGGTCTGGGTCGACCTCGACTTCGCCCGGGCCGCCGAGGCCTGCGTCGAGCACCTGGCCGGACTCGGGCACGGTTCGGTCCTCATGCTCGGGTCGCCCGGCGCCGTGTACGAGCGCCGCAGCGGCTATGCCCTGGCGTTCGCGGCCGGCTTCGAGTCCGCCGTGCGGCGACACGGCATCGACGGCCGGTGGTGCCCCAGCGAGCCGGCGTACCAGGCCGCGAGCGCGCTCCTCGAACGGGAACTGGCGAAGCGGCCGCGGCCCACGGCCCTCGTCGTGCACAACGAGGGCATCCTCGGGGCGGTCCTCGGCACGCTGCGCCGCCTCGACCTGCGGGTGCCCGAGGACATCTCCGTGGTGGCGCTCTGCCCGGAGCAGACGGCGGTCAACCAGGTCGTGGAGCTGACCGGGGTCGCCGTCCCGGCCGAGCAGATCGGCCGGGCCGCCGTCGAGATGGTCCTGCGGCAGGTCGACGGCGACGGCACCGCGCAGACCCGGCTCATCGCCCCCGAGCTCACGATCCGGCAGAGCACGGCGGCGCGCCATGCGTAACCCTCCCACCCCGACGACTTCTTGGGACAGATCGCGATGAAGTTCAACGACGGCTACTGGCTGCTGCGCGAGGGCGTCACGGCGCGGTACGCGACCGACGCGCTGGACGTGCGCACCGGCGAGGCCACCGCCTCGATCGCGGTGCTGACCAAACGCAACGAGCACCGCGGCTCCGTGCTCAACACGCCCACGATCACGGTGGAGCTCTCCGCGCCGGCCCCCGACGTGGTGCGCGTGCGGGCCAGCCACCGCGCGGTGCTCGAACGCCCGTCGGTGCGGTTCGAGATCTCGCCGGCCCCGGTCGAGGTGCGCGTCGAACGCGACGACGCGGCGGTCCGGCTGACCGCGGGTGACCTCAGCGTCGAGGCGGCGGCCGCCGGGCCGTGGGGGCTGCGGTTCCTCGGCGCCGGTACCCCGCTGACGTCCTCGGGCTTCAAGTCGCTGGCCTCGATGACCGATGCCGCCGCCGGCGACTTCATGATCGAGCGCCTGACGCTGCCGGTGGGGGCCAACGTCTACGGGTTCGGAGAGCGCTTCACGCCCTTCGTCAAGAACGGGCAGGTCGTCGACAGCTGGAACCAGGACGGCGGGACCGCCAGCGAACAGGCGTACAAGTCGGTCCCCTTCTTCCTGACCGACGCCGGCTTCGGGGTCTTCGTCAACTCGCCGGCGCGGGTCTCGTTCGAGGTGGCGTCCGAGATCGTCTCCGCGGTGCAGTTCTCGACCCCCGGCCCGCACCTCGAGTACCTGGTGATCTACGGCCCGACACCGGCGGAGATCCTGCGCAAGTACACGGCGCTGACCGGCCGCCCCGCCCTGCCGCCGCGATGGTCGTTCGGCCTGTGGCTGTCGACCTCGTTCACCACCGACTACGACGAGGCGACGGTCACGCACTTCGTCGAGGGCATGGCGCAGCGGGACCTGCCCCTGAGCGTGATCCATTTCGACTGCTACTGGATGCGTGCCCTGCACTGGTGCGACTTCGAGTGGGACCGGCGGGTGTTCCCGGAGCCGGACAAGATGCTGCGCCGGCTCGGCGACCGGGGCCTGCGGCGCAGCGTCTGGATCAACCCGTACATCGGCCAGCGCTCGCCCGTGTTCGAGGAGGCCGCCGCGGCCGGCTACCTGCTGCGCCGCCCGGACGGCACCGTGTGGCAGTCGGACCTGTGGGTCGCGGGCATGGGCATCGTCGACTTCACCAACCCGGCCGCGCGCGAATGGTTCGCGGGCAAGATCCGGACGCTGCTCGAGTCCGGGGTGGACGCCGTGAAGACCGACTTCGGCGAGCGGATCCCCACGGACGTGGTGTGGTTCGACGGGTCGGACCCGCAGCTCATGCACAACTACTATCCGTTGCTGTACAACCAGACGGTCTTCGACGAGGTGCGCCGGCACCGGGGCGAGGGCGAGGCCGTGCTCTTCGCCCGCTCCGCCACCGTCGGCAGCCAGCAGTTCCCCGTGCACTGGGGCGGCGACTGCGAGTCGACGTACACCGCGATGGCCGACTCGTTGCGCGGCGGGCTCTCCCTCGGCCTGGGCGGCTTCGGCTTCTGGAGCCACGACATCGGCGGATTCGAGGGCACGCCGTCCGCCGCGCTCTTCAAGCGTTGGGTGGCCTTCGGGCTGCTCTCCTCGCATTCGCGGCTGCACGGCTCGGAGTCGTACCGGGTGCCGTGGGCGTTCGACGAGGAGGCGGTCACCGTCACCCGGCAGTTCGCGCAGCTCAAGAATGCCCTCATGCCCTATCTGTGGGCGGCGGCCGTGGACGCGCACCGGCGCGGGATACCGGTCATGCGAGCGATGCTGCTCGAGTTCCCGCAGGATCGCACGTCGTCGTTCCTCGATCGGCAGTACATGCTGGGGCCGGACCTGCTCGTCGCGCCGGTCTTCAGCGACGAGGGAGACGTCGAGTTCTACCTGCCCGGCGGGGCGTGGACCAGCTACCTCGACGGCACCACGGTGAGCGGACCCGGCTGGGTCCGGCAGCGGCACGACTTCGCGTCGCTTCCCCTGCTGGTGCGGCCCGGCTCGGTGATCGCCCTCGGCGCACGCACCGACCGGCCCGACTACGACGACGCGCTCGCCCCGGTGTTCGAGGTCTTCGGGATGGCCGACGGCGACCGGCGCGTCGCCACGCTCTTCGACGCGGCCGGCGAGGAGCGTGTGGTCGTCGAGGTGACCCGGGCGGGATCGCAGCTGCGGGCGGTCGTGACCCGCGGGCTGGAGCACCTGATCGAGGGCTGGACCGTGTGCTGGGTCACCGGGCCGCGCGGCCCGCGGCGAGGACCCCGCGTGTCCGGCTCCGCCACCGAGCACACCCTGACCCTGGCCCTGGACTGAGCAACCGTCAGCCGCCGGCCCACGGATCTGACGGTCCGTGGGCCGGCGGCTGACGGCATGTCACGTCCTGATCGGACAGTGCGGCCAACGCCGCGTTGCGTAGTTGCGCGGAGAGCAGCTCTTCCAGCTAGCAGGTGTTTGCAGGGCCCGTGGCCTTGCGTAACGTCATTGATCGCTCGCCCCGGTTCGTGCTCACAACAGGTGGCGCCGGGACGGGCCCGCTGAGTCGTGCCATGCACGAGCCGGGGACCCACCGCACGTCTGGGGTGAATCCGTGGGCCGAGCGCCCGCGGTAGGGCGACCTTCGCGCCCGAATCCGTCAGCTAACCCGGTAAGCGGATGCGTAAGGGAGATTCGCCTGTGCACAGCCGCAACCCCCGCTGCAGCCAATCTCGCCCGGAGCGTGCGCGCCCGGGTCTGCGTCGATCATCGGCGGCCGAGCGCTAACCACACGTAGGGCGGACCGCCGCCGCGCGGCGCCGAGTGCGCTGCGGGCGAGCCGGGACGCGTTGCTCCGCGCTGCCCACGCCGTGTTGCGGTGGCTGGCCCCTGCGGCCTGCCCCGAGCGCCGTGCTGCGCGCACAACCCCCGATGCTCAACCCTGATCGATCACCCCTGCGCGGGGTGTTGAGGAGAGTCGCAATGCATGCTGAACCCGTACGTGAGCAGGCCGGCCGCATCCGAGGCATGCGCCGGGTGCGAGCGGTCGCGATCTCGGGCGCGCTGCTCGCCGTGACCGCCGCGGCCGTCAGCGCGTGTGGCCAGGCCGCCGACACGTCGTCGGCCCCCGCTGCCGCGGTAGGTGCGCCGGCGGGCGGGCTTGATGCCGCCCGGGCCGTGCCTGACCCGTCCGCTCCGGCGCCGACGCAGTCGACGCCGGCGGCCCCCGCGGAGAAGGAGCTCGCCTACGACTTCCAGTTGCAGCCCAACTTCTACTACTGCGGCCCGGCGGCCACCCGGATCGCGCTGACGGCGGCGGGTCACGCCATCACCCAGGACCGCGCCGCGTCGATGCTGGGCACCACCACGAACGGGACGAACTCGGCCCTGGACACCACCCGGGTGCTCAACAGCGTGATCGGCGACGGCCGCACGGTGTACCGGACCAGGGAGATCCCGGCCTACCCGGCGACGTCAGCGCAGGCGAAGCAGTTGCAGGCCGACGTGGTGTCCACCATCAGCAGCGGGCGGGCGGTCGTCGCCAACATCGCCGGGCACCTCACGGACAACGCCGGTGTCTACCACTCCTACGAAGGCGGGCACTACCTCACCGTCGTGGGATACCAGGACGGTGGCAGCACGGTGAAGATCGCCGATCCGGCCAACCCCCGGGGCGACGGCACCTACTGGGTCAGCGTCCCGAAGCTGGCCGACTGGATCTCCCAGCGGGGCTACTCGTATTGAGGTTTCCGGCCGCGAAGGTTCACCGGGGCTCAGTGAGCCCGGCGCCGAGTACATGACATAGATGAAGGCCGACGTGCCGGGGTGGCGCGCTCCGGGTTGGAGGCCTTCACATGACAGCACTGCGTCTCGCCCGCGGACGGCGATCGTCCGCGGCGGCGGTCGCGCTCGCCATCGCCGGCGCCGTGGCACTCGCGGCGCCGGCGATGAGCTTCGCCGCCACGCCGGGCGACAGCCGAGTGCGCTCTCGTACTGGCACGTGATTGCGAATTCCAGTAACGATCGGCGGGCGGGCGGCTCCACCCTGCCGTGCCTGGCATCGAGAATTGGGTGCCTGTCGTAGGAGCTGCGCTCGTACTCTCTGTTGGTGAGCGATATCAATGACTACGTGAGGTTGCGAGAGACCTTCAACGAGGACGCTGCACGCTATGACCGTGCCCGCCCTCGGTATCCAGTGCAGATGTTTGATGATCTCGCTGCGGCCGGGGTAGCGCCTGGGGCAAGGGTGCTGGAGATCGGCTGTGGCACCGGGCAGGCGACCGTGCCGCTGGCCGAGCGGGGCTGCCGCATCGTGGCTGTCGAGTTGGGCGCGGACATGGCGGCTGTGGCTCGGCGAAATCTTGCCGCGTTCGACGCGGTGGAGGTCGTTACGGCGGCGTTCGAGGAGTGGCCCTTGCCCGGTGAACCGTTCGACGTGGTGTTCTCCGCTACCGCGTTTCACTGGATCGACCCCGCGGTGCGGGTGTCGAAGTCTGCTGACGCTTTGCGCCCCGGTGGCCTGCTGGCCACCGTGGGAACCCACCACATCGCCGGCGGTACCTGGACCGAGGCATTCTTCGTTGAGATCCAGAAGTGCTACGAGCGCTTCGATCCGTCGACCCCACCGGGCCTGCGTCTGGAGACCGCTCGTGACATCGTCGAGGACGATCGGGAGCTCACCTCGTCGGGGCGATTCGGGCCTGCGAAGTTCCACCGATACGAGTGGGAGCTGCCGTACTCGACAGCTGACTACCTGGATCTGCTGTTGACCTACTCTCAGCACCGTGCCTTGCCGGACGTGCAGCGGAACGCACTGCTGAACTCCATCGCGCGGCTGATCGACGCGGACTGCGGGGGGCAAATTGTCAAGCGCTACCTGACGGAGCTGAGGATCGCCCAACGAGTCCGGTGAATCGCTTCGACCACTGGCGGTTGAACTCAGCACAGCGCTCGTGCCCCTCCCGGGGAACTGGTCGAAGGGCAACAAGGGCGCCCCGTGCAGGTCCATCGCACGGGGCGTCCGCGATTCTGTGCGAGGCGCTCTCGTCACGGAGGGCCCTCCCGGAGGCTGGCGCGCAGGGCGGTGAGCGGCATGAAGGCCGAGCCGTTGCCGAGTTCGTTCGGTGTCGGGCCGGATGGTGGGCACATCGTCCGCGGGCTGGGACCGCCGAGCAGGGTGACGACCTCGGCAGCCGGATCGTCGCCGCCCGACTTCGACAGCGCGAGCTACGCGACGAACCCGCCGGCCGACTATCCGGCGACGAGTCACCCGTCGGACGGCTGGTACCCCACGCTGCTCACCCAGTCCGGCGCGGTCTCGTAGGCGGTCGGAGGGTCGGCGCCGGGTTTCTCCTGGACGGGCGGGGGTAGCTCGGTGCCGACGGTGGTGAGCGTGCCGCTCGCCTTACGGCCAGTCGCAACCGCTCGCCTTACGGCCAGTCGCAGCGAGGAGGACGCCATGACAAGCCTTCCCAAGCGTGACCCGGCGAAGGACCACCTGCTGAGCCCGGGAAACGCGGCACTCGTGATCATCGACTACCAGCCGCCGCAGATCTACACGGTACGGTCCATGAACACCGGGCGGATGCTCAACAACATGGTCGCCCTCGCGCGCCTCGCCCGGGTGTTCAACGTGCCGACCGTGCTTTCGACCGTGAACGTGAAGTCGGGCGTGAACCCGGACACGGTTCCGCAGCTGAAGAACGAGCTCGCCGACATCCCCTCGTACGACCGGACGCAGATCAACGCGTGGGAGGACAAGGAGTTCCTCGACGCGGTGAAGGCCACGGGGCGCCGGAAGCTGATCATGTGCGCGCTGTGGACCGAGGCGTGCCTGCTGTTCCCGAGCCTCGACGCGCTCAACGAGGGGTACCAGGTCTTCCCGGTCGTCGACGCGCTCGGTGGCACGACGATCGAGTCGCACAACAATGCGCTCGAGCGCATCAACCACGCCGGGGCGCAGCCCACGACGTGGAACTCGGTCGCGTGTGAGCTCCAGCGGGACTGGGCCCGCACCGAGACGGTGGAGGGCTTCCTGCAGACCGTCATCGACCAGAACGAGGACTGGGGCTGGTACGAGGAGATGCGCGGGCGCGGCAAGCGGCTGCAGACTCCGGTCCCCGTCTGAGCCACCGCCGGTCAGGAGCCGCAGCCGCCCGTGCAGCCGCAGCCCGCGGCGGGCGCGGCGGCCGCGGCGGCGCGGCGGCGGTGCAGCCACCACAGGCCGAGCCCGGTCGCGGCCAGGCCGGCGGAGACGGCGAGGAGCGTCTTCTGCAGGATCGCGGCGCCCGCCGTGGTGAGCACGCCGGCGGCGACGAGCGGCGGCAGGGCGCAGCAGGCGGCGCAGGCGATCGCGGCGAGGACCCCGCTGACCTTGGACCGCAGCGGCGGTCCGTCGTTCACCGGTGGCGGCAGGGACAGGCTCATGCGAGGTCTCCGTCGAGGTCGGGGCGGACGCCGATGGTCAGCATCGGCATCGGGCAGTCGGCACAGGTGCAGTTGGTGAGGGAGTCGCAGCGGGCGTCGACGACCTCGGTCAGGGCCGCCCGGATGGTGGTGAGGTCGGCGATCTTCGCGTCCACCTCGGCGATCTTGTCGATGGCGCGCTGCCGAAGGTCGGGGGTCGGGTGCCGGCGGCCGGTGTCGAGCAGCTCGGCGACCTCGTCGAGGGTGAAGCCGAGCCGTTGCGCGGCCTTGATGACCTGCAGCAGGGCGACGGTGCCGGGCGGGTAGAGCCGGTGCCCGCCCAGGGAGCGGTCGGGCGGGGCGAGCAGGCCGCGGCGCTCGTAGTACCGCAGGGTCTGGATGTTCACCCCGGCCTGCCCGGCGACCTCGCCGGAGCGCAGCCCGGCCCGTCCTTCGGGTTCGGGGAGGCTGGTCACGGCGTCGGGCCGGCCGCGCGTGCGGCGAGCGAGGCGAGGACGCCGGTGTGGGCGGCGGGGACCTCGACGTCGAGGACGAGCGCCTCGCCGTCCTCGACGGGCTGCGGGGTGACGGTGAAGGTGAAGAACGAGCAGCAGGCGGTCTCGCGGGCGGCGAGGTCCCGCACGGTGGCCTCGAGGCCCGCTGGGCCGGTGAGGTGCAGCCGGGCGTGGGTGGGGCTCAGGGTGGTGACCGTGCGGGCCGCGGTGCCGAACAGGGCGTCGAACTCGGCCAGGCGCAGCGGCCGGTCGGCGGCCGGCAGGGTGCAGGCGTCGGGGATGTCGAAGGTCATCGCAGCTCCTTGCGCTGGCGGTGGCGGACCTCGACGATAAACCTGTACCCGGGTACCGGATGCAAGCCCGCGCTATGGGGTCAGGAGTGCGGCGGCGACCTCGTCGAGGCGGGCCGCTCGGGAGGCCTTGACGAGCACCACGTCGCCGGCGGTCAGGTGCTCGCGCAGCCAGTCCACGGCCGCGTCGTTGCCGGTCAGGGGCACCGCCCGCGCGCCGGCCCCGGCGGCGAGCGCCCGGGCGGCCTCGCCGATCGTGAGGACCACGTCGGCCCGGGCCGCGGCGTACTCCCCGACGGCGCGGTGCTCGGCCGCGCTGTCGTCGCCGAGCTCGAGCATCTCGCCGAGCACGGCGATGCGGCGCCGGCCGTCGATCGCCGCGAGCGCGTCGAGGGCGGCGCGGGCCGAGTCGGGGTTGGCGTTGAAGGAGTCGTTGAGCAGCGTCGCGCCGCCGTCGAGCTCGTGCTGCTCCAGGCGCCACTTCGACAGCGAGGCGGTGGCCAGTGCGGCCGCGGCCGCGTCGAGGGGCACGCCGGCCGCCAGTCCCGCCGCTGCGGCCGCTGCCGCGTTGAGCGCCTGGTGCGCGCCGACGAGCGGCAGCGTGACGGCCACGGCGGCCTCGGCGCTCGCCAGGGTGAAGGACGGGCGGCCGAGGCGGTCCAGCGTGAGGCCGAGCACGCGGACGTCGGCGTGCTCGGCTCGGCCGAAGGTCAGCACCGGGCCGCCGGTGCACGAGCGCATGGCGGCCACGCGGGGGTCATCGGCGTTGAGCACGGCGGTGCCGCCGGGCGCCAGCCCCCGCACCAGCTCGCTCTTGGCCCGGGCGATGGCCTCGCGGTCGCCGAACGAGCCGAGGTGGGCCTGGCCGACGTTGAGCACGACGGCGATGTCCGGCGCGGCCAGCCCGGCGAGCTCGGCGATGTCGCCGACGCGGCGGGCCCCCATCTCGAGGACGAGGAACCGGGTGGCCGCATCGGCGCGCAGCATGGTGAGGGGCACGCCGAGCTCGTTGTTGAGCGAGCCGGTCGTGGCGACCGTCGGCGCGGCGGCCGCCAGCACGGCCGCGAGCAGATCCTTGGTGCTGGTCTTGCCCTGCGAGCCGGTCAGCCCGGCGACGGTCAGCCGGGCGCGCAGGCGGGCCACGACGTGGGCGGCGAGCGCCTGCAGCGCGGCCTGGGTGTCGCCGGCGACGACGGTGGGCAGGGCTGTCGGCCGGGAGCCGAGCACGGCCACGGCCCCGGACCGGCCGGCCTGGCCGGCGTAGTCGTGGCCGTCGGCGTGCTCGCCGGCGAAGGCGACGAAGAGGCCGCCGGGTTCGGCCTGCCGGCCGTCGAGCACGGCCGGCGCGGTCACGGTCACCGTGTCGTCGCCCTCGACCGTGCCGCCGACGATCGCGGCGATGTCGCCGACGCTGAGCGCAATCATGCCGCTGAGCCAACGCGGGGCGGTGTTGTCAGGACGTATCCGATTTTCGATACGCCCGCGACATGTGGTGCCGGGTACTGCACGCTGGATGGGGGGTGACCATCCGCGGGCCTGGCAGCGACGGCGCGCCAGCGCCGAGCGGTGTCTGGCGGGAGCGACGGTCCGCACCACGGCGGACCCGAGTCATGATCTGGCGCTACGAAGGTGGTACCGCGGGCCGGCTGACGACCCGCGGTACTCCTCGCGTCCTACTTGGCGGGCTTCAGGCAGAGGACGGTGCCCTTCTGGCCCGACTTGCCCTCCCAGTACGCGCTCGTCGCGTCCGCCCACTGCGCGCACACGTCGGTCGCGTCGACCTCGCTCTCGGTCTTGCTCTCGACCCGGCCGAGCACGACGAAGTTCGCGTCGCTGCTGTCGCACTTGACGATCGCGAGCTCGTTCGCGCCCTTCTGGTGCAGGCAGTCGCCGACCTTGGCGTTGAGCGCGGCGTCACGGCTGATGTACCAGCCGATGCCGGCCAGCACGACCAGGACGATGAGCGAGATCACCAGGCGCGGGATCTTGATGCCCTTCTTGGCCGGCTGCGGTGCCAGGGGCTGCTGCAGGGGCGCTTGCTCCTGCGGCGGCTGCTGCTGCGGGGGTGTGGTCATGGTGTTGGTGCCTCCCGTGTAATTGCGTACCGGGTAGGGGTACCGGGTTCGAGCCGGATCGTCCAGGAGTTGTCGGGTTTGTTACTTGTGATCTTGATCGCTTACCCGTAACTCCCGGCGGTGCGGGCGTTCGCGCGCTTTGGGCCGGGCCAGGCCGCGCTGGGCGGCGGCCGGGCGTTCGTGGCGGCGAAGGTGGCGGCCTCGTTGCCGGTGGTGCCGGTTGGTTGCAGGTGCTGCCGTCGGTGGGGACCTTCTGGCGCCATGCCGTCGGGCAGCGCACGCCCGAGCCGTCCCGTCCGGCGGCGATGATGCCGTGCCGCCGGACGGCGGACTCGAAGGCGGCAGCATGGCCGTGCCGACCGGCCCCGGCCTCGGCGTCGAGCCGGACCGGGTGGCGCTGGCTGCCGCGTACCACGCGGTGCGGGCGGCGACCCCGAGTCCCCCGTCGCACCGGATGGTCGACGCCGGGCACGAGGACGCCCTCGGCGGCGCGATGGGCGTTGACCACCAGGACGCCCGCAACAAGACTGCGGGCGCCGGCTGGTCCGGCGCGGAGCGGCGGCTGCTGCCGGTGTGCTGCTGCGACGGTGCCGGCCTGCCGGTTGCGGATGCCCGATCTCGACCGGCGCGCCGCGACCGAGGCGCTGCGCGAAACCGTGCTCGCCGGCGCGGCGGGTGGCGATGTTCGCCGATGCCGACCCGCGGACGGCCGGCCCGCCGTGCGCGGTCACCGGCTCCGTAGCGGGCGTCGGCGCGCTGTGCTGACGTTCTTTCTGCCGCGGCCGGGCGGCAGAAATACGCCGGGTTTCCTTGCCGAACTCTTAGCTTGATCTTTAACTTCGGGCCGGCTGGTATCGGCCCCGGTTGGTCGATCATTCTTCTTGTCTAGGGAAGAAGATCGGATCAAGGGCTGCGGAGGATCAGTGGGCCTGATGGTGGCCGTGGTGGTGTGGGTGGGGATCTGGGCTGGTTCCGCGGGGAATTGTACCGCTGTCTGACGGCTCGTGCTGATGCGTTGTTCGAGTTGACGGACGCGGTGCTGTGCACGGACGGGCCGGTGCGGTCGTTGCCGGCACTGTCGCTGGTCGCGGAGCATCGCCGTGGTCACGGCGCTCTGTCTGGCTGTGGTGCTCCACCAGCATCGGCCCTGACCCGGCAGCGACCCCGGACGCGGCCATGGTCGACCTGTTATGGCAGGCGTTCCTGCGCCGCTTCGACATCGAGCACACGTTCCGGCTGCTCAAACAGACCCTCGGCTGGACCGTGCCGAAACTGCGCGACCCAGCCGCCGCCGACCGGTGGACCTGGCTGATCATCGCCGCGCACACCCAACTGCGACTGGCCCGCCCGATCGCCGCGGACCTGCGCCGCCCATGGGAGCAACCAGCCCCGTCGCAGCGACTCACCCCGGCCCGCGTCCGACGCGACTTTCGGCACCTCCGCGCGACGAGCACCTGCCCCGCGAACGCACCGAAACCCACCAGAGCAGGCCCCGGACGACCGCCAGGCCAACCCAACCGCCACCCCACCCGCCGCTACGACGTCCACACCGTCACCAGCAACCCAAACCGCAAAACCGAAACCCGGAAAGAAGAAGTCGACCAACCCACGACCACGCCGCACAGGTTAAAAGTCAAGCTAAGACCGCGTCTCATTTGGGGCTGACAACGGCTCAAGGATGATGTTCAATCCGCATCCCGCGCTCGGCGAACTTCGCGAGTACCTCGGCTCCAGGCGAATGGACCCGTCCGACGAAACGGTGTGGTTGCCGAAGTGGGGACGCGCCTCGTGAGGCTGTCGCACGCGTCCCCGGCCCCCGTTTGACGGCTGCGGCTACTCTCGGCGCGGTGAAACGGTTGTTCTCCCTCGTGCACGTCCGCACGCCGATCCTCGGCGTCCTCGGTGCCGCCCTGGTGATGGCTGTGGCGAGCGGCGTGCAGTTGGTCGCCTGGGACAGCGATCCCGCGATGATCTGGGGCATGGCGGTCGGTGTTCCGCTCGCCGCGCTGGCCGTCATGCTGCCTGTCCTCGTATGGGCGTCGCAGCCCCGCCTGCACCTCGACGACCTCGACCGCATGCTGGCCGGCCAGGCATGGGCGCACTGGCGCTACGACGAGGCGGACTGGCGGGCCGCGAACGAGGCCGAGGCGCGCCGGGACCGCCGCAGCGCGCACGCCGCGGCATGGACCGCGCTCGTCATCGGTCTCGTGATCCTCGGCGCCGGTCTGCTGGGCGCACCGGGACTGGTCTTCGCCGGCGCGATGATCACCGCGATCTACCTCGTGCTCTTCGCCGTCGTCGCGGTGGCCGGCACCGGACCGGCCGCCCGCCGCGCCACGACGGGCGAGATCTTCGTCAGCCCGCTCGGCGTGTATCGGCGCCCGGGTGGCTACGTGATGCTGCTCGCGGTCGGGGTGGGGCTCGTGGCGGTCGAACTGGTCGAGGGGGACGTGCTCGTCATCCGGTTCATCGTGCAGGTGCTGAACCGGACCGGGACGCGTCATCTGGAAACGGCCGCCGAGGTCGCCGTGCCGCGTGGGCACGAGGCCGAGGCGAGGGCCCTTGTCGAGCGGTTCCGCACCGAGGTCCTCGCGGAGACCCGCTAGGCCGTTTCGCGCGCCTCGGTCGGAAGAATCCGGACAAGGAGGCTGGCGGGTATAAATCCGATAAGACCATGTCTCATTTGGGGTGTTTCGTGAGTTTGCGGTAGCAGATGAGGGTGCAGGCGATGGTGGTGAACGCGGCGAAGTGTTCGGCGTGGCGGTCGTAGCGGCGGACAAGGCGCCGGTAGCGCATGAGCCAGGACATGGTGCGTTCGATGACCCAGCGGTGTCGGCCGAGACGTTGGGAGGACTCGACCTTCTTGCGGGCGATCCGCACGGTGATGCCACGCCGGCGGACCTCGGCCCGCAGCGCTTTGTGGTCGTAGGCCTTGTCGGCGTGCAGCTTGTCCGGTCGGCGCCGCGGGCGGCCGACCCGGCCAGCGACCGGCGGCATGCCGTCCAGCAATGGCAGCAGCACCGCCGCGTCCGGGGTGTTCGCCGCGGAGATGGCGGTGGTGAGCGGCAGACCGCCACGCTCGGCCATGACATGGATCTTGCTGCCGGGTTTGCCACGGTCGACCGGGCTCGGCCCGGTCAGATCGCCCCCTTTTCAGCCCGGACCTGGATCGAGTCAATCACCGCCCGGGACCAGTCCAGGTTGCCATGGGCCTGGAGTTGTTGCAGCACCGCCAAGTGCAACGCCGGCCACAACCCGGCCTTCGTCCACTCGGTGAAGCGGCGGTGCACGGTGGCGCGGGTGACGCCGAACATCGCCTCGGGCAGCTTCCACCACGAGCACCCAGCCTGGGGCAGATAGCAGATCGCGGCCAGCACCGCCCGGTCATCCACCCGCCGCCGGCCCCCACCCTGCGGCCGCACCGGCGCGGGCGGGATCAACGGGGCTGAGATCTCCCACAGAGCATCAGGACACCAACGCTCCACATCGGACACGCCGAAGATTGAACATCATCCTTGAGCCGTTGTCAGCCCCAAATGAGACGCGGTCTAATACTGCAACGACAGGTTGTGATGATGTCCGCGTCGCTTGTAATGGCTGATTCGGGCGCGGGTCTGGCTGGTTCGTCGCCAGGTCGACCAGTGCACAACGTGGGCGATGACGCGCGTCAACGGGGCGGTGATCCGGTTGAACAACCGTCGGATCTCGTTGACAGACAAAGGAATCAGAGGTTCGCTACCGACGTCAGCGGATCCCCTTTTTTGACAGCGTCTCGGGTGATCACGAGGAACGCCGCCGCGAGCATGGACAACGTGATGTGCCGATACCACGGCTCATAGCCACGGACCTGGTAGTGGTCGAGACCGGTCTCGTTCTTGGCGGTCTGGAAGCACTCTTCGATCGCCCACCTCGAGCCCGCCACCCGGATCAGCTCGTCGAGGTCAGTGTCAGCCGGCCCGAAACACACGTAGTAGGCGAGCTTGCTCGGGTCGCTGACACTGCGCCGGGCCAGCAGCCAATGCCCCCAACCAGGACGCCGCAACGGCCGGATCGGCACCGCCGCCCAGTCATAGACCCGCTCACCGTGCGCGCCAGCACCACAGCTCAACCGCACCCACTCACCAGCCTCAACCGCGGCAACGAGACGATCGACCCGCTCCTTCAACAACCGCTGCGACACCACCATCGCGTTGCACGGCACGGCGAGAACGTGCGCAATGTCGTTGAGTTCCAACCACATCCGCAGTTTGGTGTCCTGGCCATACGCCTCATCGCCCGTCAACCAACCGAACGGCACCTGCGCCTCGAGTGCACGCTCCACCATCTCCTGTGCCAGCAACGGTTTCGTCGCGAACCGCACCACGTCCGGGACGCCGGCATCCCGGCACCGCTGCCGGTCGTCGGTCCATTCCTTCGGCAGGTACAACTCCCGATCGATCAACGCCCGCCCCCGAGGCGAGGCGTAAGCGAGGAACACACCCACCTGAGCGTTCTCAATCCGGCCCGCCGTCCCCGTGTACTGCCGCGCCACACCGGCAGACTTCACACCCTTCTTCAGAAACCCCGTCTCGTCCACCACCAACACCCCACGCTGGGCGTCCCCGATCGCCTCCACCACCGCCGCGCGGACCTCGTCACGGACCCCATCGGTGTCCCAGGCGTAAAAGTTCAGCAACCGCTGCATCCGCTCCGGACCGACATCCCCAGCGGCCTCCGCGAGGGTCCACCCGTTCTTGCGCTCCACCTCACCGAGCAGTCCCCGCACATAGATCCGCATCTGACGCCGCGACTCCACCCTGGGGAACAGACCAGCAAACCGGCCCAGAAACGCCACGAACCCCGCCGACCACCCAGCAGCCATGTCCTCCAACACGGCAGATCAAATACCACAACCAGCGTCTATGTCACAACCTGTCGTTGCAGTACTAAGCTTGTTTGTTTAACCTTCATCGCTGTTTGCGATCCTTGAGGCTCTTGTCCCGCTTGGTGGTCTTGCCGACGTCGTGCTGGATGGCGGGTAGGTGGTTCTTCGATCCTGGCGGGCGGCCTGGGCCGGCTGTGGTGGGTTTCGGTGCACCGGCCGGTCGGGTGGTTTTGGGGCGCAGGTACCGAAATCCGCGGCGGACCCGGGCCGGGGTGAGCCGGTCCGGGTCGGTGGGGCGTTCCCAAGGACGGCGCAGGTCCTGCGCGAGTCCCCGGGCGAGGCGGAGTTGGGTGTGGCAGGCGATCACGAGCCAGGTCCATCGATCGGCGGTCTCGGGGCTGCGCAGCCTCGGGGCGGTCCAGCCGAGGGTCTGTTTGAACAGCCGGAAGGTGTGTTCCAGGTCGAACCTGCGCAGGAACGCCTGCCACAGCTTGTCCACATGCGACGGTGACGCGCCGGTGCGGGATGACCACAGCCACACCGGTTTCGGATTGCGGTCACCGGGAGGTGCTGCACCGTGAGCCGGATCAGGGTGCCTTCCAGCACGGGCAGGTCACCGGCGTGGTCCAGCCAGGCGGCCCGGCGGGTCAGCCGGGGATGCAACCGGTCCCACGCCTGCGCGGTGGCGATGCCGTAGCGGGTGGTGTCGGTGGTGGTCACCTGCCCCCGGCGCCGGCCAGGTGCCGGTATCGGCGAGGTGGAACTCGCCGCCGTGCTTGGCCGGCCGGCCCATCGTGCCCGGCCGGCGGGGTGGTACGGGCATTCGCAGCACCCGGTCGGCGCGCAACCGGCCCAGCACCTCGACCGGCAGATCCGCCAGGAGGAACGCCAGCCGGGCCAGGTCGTAGCCGGAGTCGAAGACGACCAGCACGTCCGGGTCGCCGTCGTGCCAGTGCCCGGCGTCGAGCAGCCGGTGCAGCACCGCACGAACCTGCCCGGCGGTCACCTCGGCCACGTCATCGTCCGGGCCGAGCCGGACCGCGTCCAGCACCGCGGTCCACGACGTGCGGCCAGGTTACAACGCGGCCACGAACGAGTACGGCCAGCCGGGGATCTGCTGGTCCTGGTTACGGCCGCGGCCGTGGACGTGGCAGAACAGCCGGTCGGGGCTGGTCGCCGCGTCCGGGCGCAGCCACGGGCTGACGTCGACGGCGAGCGTGAGCCGTCCCTCGCGCGAGCGGGGTAGCGGCAGGCCCGCCACGGCCGTGCGCAGCCGCTGCACATCGATGCGGCCGGCGTTGAGTCCGTCGTACATCGCGCCGTGCCCACGCCGGTGCTCCGGCGCCAACGTCAGGTCCACCAACGTCTTGACCGGCCCGTCGGTACACAGCAGCGCATCGGTCAGCTCGAACAATGCGTCAGCCCGAGCGGTCACACACCGGTAGAACTCCCGCCGGAACCTGCCCAACTCCCCGAACGCGCCCGCCACCGCAGCATCAGGCACACTGATCACCCAGACAGCCCTTGCTCATAGATCTTCTTCCCTCGACAAGAAGAAGGATCAACCAAGGGCTGTCCCATGATCAGCCGGGGTCACCACCGACCGGCCGCATCCTGTACGTGGTCCACACTGGCTGCGCCTGGCGGTACCTGCCGGCCGATTTCCCGCCATGGCAGACCGTGTACTGGTATTTCAGGCAGTGGGAACGGGACGAGGTCACCGACCGGATGCTCACCGCACTGCGGGAGCAACTCCGCGTGCAGCAGGGCCGCAACCCGCAGCCCAGCGCGGGCATCATCGACTCCCAGAGCGTCAAGGGCACTGACACCGTCGGACGCGACAGCCGGGGCTACGACGCGGGCAAGAAGATCAACGGCCGGAACAGGTTCGTCGTCACCGACACTCTGGGCCTGCACGTCGTCGTGGTCGTCCTCGCCGCGAGCGTCCAGGACCGCGACGGAGCCCGGACTACCTTGCTGTCTTTGTACCTGGCGGCACCCATCCGGTTCGTCTACGCCGACGGCGCCTTCGCCGGCAAACTCGTCGAGTGGGCCGCCGCCATCCTGCGCACCACGCTGCACATCGTGCGTAAACCCTCGGATCAACACGGCTTCGCTGTCATTTCCCGCCGCTGGGCGGTGGAGCGCACCCTGGCCTGGCTGACCGGGCACCGCAGGTTGGCCCGCGACTACGAACGATATCCCGCGACATCCGTGGCAATGATCCGATGGGCCGCCATCAACACGATGACCCGCCGCCTGGCGCGTGGCCGCCCCGTTACCCGTCCACCTCGTTGGCGTTGGCCTGCAGGGCCATAGCCACCCGGATGCGTCGACGACAGCATGGGCAGACGGCGAGTGCACCGGTCAACTGATATGAGGTAGCGCCGCAATCAGCGCGTCGAACACCGCGGGGTCGTACCGGTCCGCCCTCGCCGCAGGCAGTACGGCGGGAAGGCCGTCCGACGGCAGTCCCCAGCGCACCCGGCCGGGTGCGGCTAGCTCCAGCGCCTGGTACCACTCCCGCAACGGTTCCGCCAGCCGAACGTGCAACGCGAAGTTGCGACGTTGACGGGTCGGGTCGCCATCCCGGCGCCGGCGCAGCTCCTCAACGGACGGCAGGGAAACCAGTACCACGTCGGCGAAGCCGAGACGCCCGGCCGCGATGGCAGCCCGGTTCGCGGCCACCTCGAACGTCCACAGTTCTGGACTGGCCGCACCGACACGGACCAGCGACCAGGAATAGTGCAGCTTCAACGGGTCGTCGTCGCAGACGGCCAAACCAGAGGCCCGCTCCCGCGCTACCGCGGCCTGCCACCGGCGGCAGTTCACCGCCGACCAGAAGGCAGCCTGCGCCGACAAGTCCCCGTCGTCCGGTTCCGCGCCGGTCGGCGCGTACTCGGCGACCAGATTTTCGGGGTGGTGGCGTCGGCACCACGTGGTCTTGCCGGCCGCGCTCGGGCCGGTCACCGCGACGATCACACCCGACAGTCTGCCCAACAACCAGCGCGAATCTCGCAACACCCCCTGCCGCGCAACGTTATCGTAAACAAAACTTCCTGTCTGGCGGCTGTGGCGGCGGCGCGCCGGGCCCTTCGGGACGGTGGGAGACAACTATGTCCGTGCAAGCACCGCCGCTGCGCAGGTTCACGAGAGCCGTGGCCGTCGTCAGCCTGCTGACCGCCGGGGCCCTCGTGCTCGGTACCGCCGCGCACGCGGCGATCCCGGCCCCGCCCGCGGGCTTCACCCAGGTGTGGGCCAGCGACTTCGACGGCGCGGCCAACACCGGCGAGATCGAGACCATGACCGACAGCACGCAGAACGTCTACCGCGACGGCAGCGGGCACCTGATCATCAAGGCCAGGCACGCGGGCACCAACCCGGCCACCGGCTGGACCTCCGGGCGGATCGAGACCAAGGCCACCTTCGGCGCCGGGGCGGGCGGCGTGCTGCTGGTCAAGGCCGCGATCTGGCAGCCGGACGTGACGACCGCCAACGGCGTCGGCTACTGGCCCGCCTTCTGGATGCTCGGCTCGACGCTGCGCACCGGCACGCCGTGGCCCACCTCCGGCGAGATCGACATCATGGAGGACGTCAACGGCCGCAGCTCCGTCTTCGGCACCCTGCACTGCGGCACGAACCCGGGCGGGCCGTGCAACGAGTCGACCGGGATCGGCAGCGGTGAGCGCGCCTGCAATGGTTGTCAGACCGGCTATCACGTGTACGCCGTGCAGGTCGACCGCTCGGTCAAGCCGGAGCAGATGCGCTGGTACCGCGACGGCACCAACTACTTCACCGTCAACGCGAACCAGGTCCCGGCCGCGACCTGGACGAACGCGGCGGCCCCAACGCGGCCACGGCCGGCGGCCACGCCATGAAGATCGACTACGTCGCCATCGCCGAGCAGTAGTTCGTGGACGTCCCGGTCGTCACGGCCGCCCGGATGTACTTCCATCTCGGCACCAAGGACAGCCAGTACTCCGACTTCATCGAGCTCAACACCACGGCCGCGTGGATCGGCGCCAACACCACGAGGGTCGACGGGTTCGGCCTCAAGCTCGCCCTGCGCGTGCACACCAAGGGCGGCGCCGAGTCGACGGTCGGCGAGATCCAGGCCGTCTTCGCGCAGGGCCGCGGCGCCACGTTCCAGGAGTTCGTCGACGCGATGCCGGCGCCGCCCGTCGCTTTGCCGGCGAGCGCGAGCGCGGCTGGGCGGCGTGGACGATCGCGGCCCTGGTCGCGGCGGTCGCCGGCAACGTGCTCGCCGCGGCCGCGGGCGACTTCCGCGCGGCCCTGCTCGGCCAGGCGGTCGGCGCCGCGTGGACGACCTCGCTCTACGCCCGGCTGCTGCTGAACGCCCCGCGCCTGGTGCCGGCCGCGCCGTAGCTGCGCCGGATCAGCGCGACGGCCTCCCAGCCGAGCAGGCCGGCGAGCGCCACCAGCACGCCGGCGCCCGTCATCATCAGCCGGGTGTCGGCCGGGTGGGCGGTGGTGCCCGCGGCGAAGACCCGCAGCGTCGCGGGGGAGTGCGGGCTCACCTCGCGCACGGTGCCCCGGACCTCGCCGTCGCCGAGGTTCCAGGTGCCCTTGCAGGAGATGTGGGACACCTCCTGCCACATGTCGTCGACGCAGTCGCTCAGGGACGCGGTGGTGAGCGATCCGCCGCGCAGGTATTCACCGAGGCCGCCGCGCGGATAGAGCAGCGAGGCCGCGCAGATTACCAGAAAGCCCATCAGGACCCACCGGAACAAGGCGATCATGTCGAGCCCCTCCAGGATCGGCGCCACTGCCCCTCACAACGCCCCAACGTATCGATCGGGTTGTCTTCCGAGAAATTGATGCTCTCGACATCGATTCTTGCGAAGATGCGTCCGAACCTTGCGCTCGATCGAGACCGTTCGCTACCGTACGGGCCGCGACAACCGGCACCGCGGGGGTGTGTGAGGTGAGGTTTCAGCTGCTCGGGCCCATCCGGGTGTGGCGCGGAGGCGACCCGCTGCCCATCGGCCCGGCCAAGCAGCGCAGCCTCGTCGCCGCCCTGCTGCTCGAACCCAACCGGATCGTCCCGCTCGACCGGCTCGTCGGCATGATCTGGGACGGCGAGCCGCCCGCCTCCGCCGTCGCCAACGTGCGCACATACGCCTCCCGGCTGCGCCGCACCCTCGTCGACGACACCGGCGAGGCGCGGCTCACCGGTCACGTCCCCGGCTACCGCCTCGCCGTCGGCGACGACGAGCTCGATCTCGCCGCCTTCCGCCGGCTCGCCGCCGACGGCCGCGCGGCCCTCGCGGATGGCGACCCGGGCCGCGCCGCCGGTCTGCTCGGCCGGGCCGTCGGGCTCTGGAAGGGCGCCGTCGGCGAGGACCTCGAGCGCTCGCCCGGCCTCGACCGCTGCCTCGGCCCCCTCGAAGAGCAGCGGCTCGTCGCCGTCGAGGACTGGATCGAGTCCAAGCAGCGCCTCGGCGACACCATCGGCCTCGTCACCGACCTGCGGCACCTGCTCGACGAGCACCCGCTGCGCGAGCGGCTCTGGGCCCAACTCGTCCTCGCCCTCTACCGCACCGGCGACGTGGCGGGCGCGCTCGGCGCGTTCGGCGAGGCCCGGCGCTGCTTCTCCGAGCGCCTCGGCGTCGACCTCGGCCCGCAGCTGACCGGGCTGCACCAGGCCGTCCTCCGGCGCGATCCGGCCCTGGAGGCCCGTCCCGCCGCCGTTTCCGCATTGGTACCGCGAGAGCTCCCCGCCGACACCCGGCTGCTCGTCGGCCGCGACCGTGAGCAGGCGACCATGGCCGAGGCCGTCCTGCGCTCCGACGGCCCGGTCTTCATCGCGGTCCACGGCGCCGCGGGGATCGGCAAGTCGGCCCTGGCCGTGCGCGTCGCCACGCGGCTGGGCCGGCACTTCCCCGACGGGCAGCTCTACGTCGACCTGCACGGCTCCGATCCCGGCCGGGCCGTGCGCCGCCCCGCCGACGTGCTCGCCCAGTGCCTGCGCTCCCTCGGCGTGCCCGGCGCGCAGGTGCCCGCGGCCGAGGAGGAGGCGGCCGCGCGGTACCGCACCGTCGCCGCCAACCGCCGCCTGCTCGTCGTGCTCGAGGACGCCGCCGACGAGGCCCAGGTCCGCCCGCTGCTCACCGCCACGGCCGGCAGCGCGGTCATCATCACCAGCCGGCGCCGCCTCGCCGTGCACGACCGCACCGTCCACATCGGACTCGGCCCGCTCACGGTCGCCGACTCCGTCGAGGTGCTGGCCGGACTCGGCGGCCCCGGCCGCGACGGGCACCTGCTACTGCGATTAGCGCGCAGCTGCGACGGCTCCCCGCTCGCCCTGCGCCGCGCCGCCGCCGGCTAAGCCGCGCGCTTCGGTCTTCCTGGCTACCAAGCCGAGCGGATCTCCGTCGATCGGTCGTGTTCGGTGCCCCGATGGTGGGCCTGCGCTGTTTCGGTGTGTTGCGTCAGTGGTCGTTTGAGGTTGCCGGTCCAACCTTCGGCGGAAAGTCTGGCCACCGCCGACAGCCAGGACACCCACACCTTCGACACCGCCGACCGGATCATGGACGCCGGCTACGTCCACGACGCCTTCGGCCGCACTACCACCCCGACCGGCCTGACCAACACGTACTACGCCAACGACCTCGCCGCCACGACCAGCGCCACCGGCGACACCCGCCTGCAGCTCACCAACCTGCACGGCGACGTGGCCATGACCATCGACACCGCCCTCACCACCCCCGAGGCCTGCAGCTCGGGCAGGCCGGTCCGCGGCGGTCGGTGCTCATGTGCCCCTCGGCCGGCGTATCTGGGGGCGCTGCGCAGGCCCGGCAGGCGGCTAAAGTCCGAATGCGGCCGTTACCCGTTCCGTCAGATCGCCCTCGGTCATCGCGGTATCGATCTCGATGGTACTCAGCGCGAGCCGTTTCGTTTCCTCGTGGAGGCGTTGGGTGAACATCTCATCGCGCTCAAGCAGATTGTGCAACGCTCTGTCGGGATCGGTGGTCCTCCCAGCGATCTGCCACAGCGAGCCGCGGCTGGCAAAGGCCGCCCGGCGGAAGCCGGGCGTCGGGAGAAGCCAGACGGCGTGACTGGGCGCCGCGAGGAGCGGCTTGACGAGGCGCGGCAACAGCCGGAAGCCTTCGACGATCACGCGGGGTTCCGTCGGGAGGCGCATCAGGTCCTCGATGATCAGGTTGAAGCTCTCGCCCCGAAACCAGTGGAAGGTCTCCAGCATGGTCTCCGGGGATCGGTTCACCCAACGCTCGTCCATGTCCATCGCCGCGAATTCGGCCAGTTGTGGGCTGTCGTCGGGCGTGCTGCGCCGAGCGTGATCGGACATCACATCGTCGGTCGCATAGACATGGAAACCGTGCCGAGCCGCTATGCGGTGAGCGATGGTCGACTTGCCTGCTCCGCTCCCGCCGCCGATCCAGTAGACGTGCTGCAGTTGGGCCTGCAGCGCTGCGGCGTTGCCGGTGCCGGCGTGATGGTCAGGCCGGGTAGGGGTCGCGTCGTGCACGGCGGCTCCTCATGCGCGTCGGCTGATGTCGGCGGCGAGGCTGATGTGCGAGCGTCGGCAACGCTTTCCACAACACCCGGGTCCGGGCCGCGAGAAAAGACGCCTTCCAGTACGGCCCGGTCTCTCCCGTTCAACCGTACAACGCGGGGCGGGGCTTGCGGCAAGACCCCCGGAAGGGCGCAAAATCGCAGCTCGAATGGGGGTGTGGTCATGCGTGTGATCCTCTCGACGTACGACTCGCGCGGGGGAGTCGAGCCGTTGGCGGCGCTGGCGGTACAGCTGCAATCGCTCGGCAGCGAGGCCGTGATGTGCGCGCCGCCGGACTGTGCCGAGCGACTCGCCGAGCTCGGCGTGCCGCTGGTCGCGATCGGCAAGCCGACCCGGGAGGTCGTGCACGGCTCCGGCGTGCCGGACGTCGACCAGCTCGCGGCGGACTTCATCGGCGTGCAGTTCGACCAGCTCGCCGAGGCCGCGCGGGGCAGCGACGCGATCGTGACGAGCGGCCTGCTGCCGGTCGTGGCCGGGGCGCAGTCGGTCGCCGAACTGCTCGGCGTGCCGTCGGTGAACGTGAACTACTGCCCGATCTTCCTGCCGTCGCCGCATCACCGGCCGCTGCCGCTGCCGGGCCGCCCGGTGCCGGCCGACGTGACCGACCCGGAGGCGCTGGACGCGCTCGACATCGCGAACTACAACGGGTTCATCCGTGCACCGCTGAATCGGTACCGCGCCGAGGCCGGGCTGGCGCCGGTGGACAGCGTGCGCGAGTTCGTGCGGACCGCGCGGCCGTGGCTGGCCGCGGATCCGGTGCTCGCCCCGTGGCCGGGTGGCCGCGTCGACGTGGTGCGCAGCGGCGCCTGGTTCCTGACGGACGAGCGGCCGCTGTCGCCGGAACTGGAGGCGTTCCTGGACGCGGGCCCGGCGCCGGTGTACCTCAGCTTCGGCAGCATGCCCGCGCCGGAGGGCTTCGCCGCGCGGGCCGTCGACGCGATCCGCGCGCGGGGCCACCGGGTGATCATTGGGCGGGGCTGGGCCGAGCTGGACGCCGAGGACTGCTGCGTCGTGGGCGAGGTGAACCAGCAGGCGCTGTTCCGGCGGGTGGCGGCCGCGATCCACCACGGCGGCGCGGGCACGACGACGACGGCGACCAGGGCGGGCGTGCCGCAGGTCGTGGTGCCGCAGTGGTCCGACCAGCCGTACTTCGCGGGGCGGGTCACGGCGCTGGGCATCGGGGCCTCGGCGAACGCCGAGTCGCTGCCGGCGGCGCTGGACGTGGCGCTGCGCCCCGAGACGCGCACGCGCGCGGCCGCCGTGGCCGCCACGGTCCGCACCGATGGCGCGGCCGTGGCGGCCCGGCGGCTGCTGGAGCTGGCGGGCTAGCAGCTGTACGTGCAGTTGGTGACGCAGCCGCCCGGGCCGACCAGGTTGCAGCAGGTGCGGGTACGCCAGTAGCCGCCGCTGCACGGGCCGGAGTAGTGGTACGGCACGGTCGAGCAACCGGTGCACGCCGCCGCGTTCACGCTGGGCACGAACCGGCTGACGATGCGGTCGGCGAGCTTGCCGAGCTGTCGCATGGCTCCTCCTTCGGTTGATGGTGCGGCGGGGACGGTAACGCTCGTCGATACATCGCCCATACGGCCCGCCGCGGCGGCGCGTGTATCGGGCGTGTATCGGCGCCGGTTACCGTCCCCGCCGTCGAAGGGAGCGATCGTGGCGATTCTCTGGGCGGCCGTGGCCGTGGTCGGTGTGCTGTGCCTGCTCGACCTGCTGTTCACCGTCGGCGTGATCCGGCGGCTGCGGGAGCACACCGAGCTGCTGGCCCAGCTCAAGGCCGCGTTGCCGGCGGTGCCGCCGCTCGCCGCGCCCGGCACCCGCGTCGCGGACGTCGGGGTGCCGGCCGCGATCGTCGGCTTCTTCTCGCCCGGCTGCGGCCCGTGCGCCAAGCTGCTGCCGGAGTTCGTCGAGCACGTGGCCGGCGAGTCGGTGCTCGCCGTCGTGGTCGGCGACGGGCCGGAGGCCGAGGGCATGGTGGCCGCGCTGGAGCCGGTCGCGCGGGTGATCCGCGAGGACCACGGCGGGACGGTCGCGGCGGCGTTCGGGGTGTCGTCGTTCCCGTCGCTGTTCGCGCTGGACGGCGAGCGCACCATCACGGCCAGCGGCCACGACCTGCTCGCGCTGCGGGAGCCGGTCGCGGCCGGCCACCGGTGACCGGGCTGGTCGTCGCCGGGCTGGTGGCGGCCGCGGGGCTGGTATGGCTGCGGCGCGCGTTCCTGGTGGTGACGGTGACCGGGCGGAGCATGGCGCCGACGTTCGAGCCCGGCGACCGGGTGCTGCTGCGCCGGGGTCGCGCGCGCACCGGCGACGTGGTGGTGGTCGGGCCGGGCAACCTGGTGATCAAGCGGCTCGCGGCGGTGGCCGGCGAGCCGGTGCCGCGCCACGAGGTTCCGGCGCTCGCGCAGGTGGTGGAGTCGACGGTACCGCCCGGCAAGATGGTCCTGCTCGGCGACGCGCTCGAAAGCTCGGACTCGCGCCAGCTCGGCTACTTCGACGCCGACCGCATCGTGGGGCGCGCGGTGCGCCGCCTGCCCCGCCGGTGAGCGTGCTCGGGCTCTACGTGCGGGCGGCCCCCGGGCCGGTCGCGGCGCGCCTGGTCGCGCTGGTGCTGCTGGGGCTCGCGCCGGCCGCGACCGCGTGGTGCACGAAGCTGCTGCTGGACCGGCCCGCCTGGCCGCCGGCGCTGGCGCTGGCCGGGATCGGCGCGGTGGTGGCGGTGGCGGGGCAGGTGAGCGCGTACGCCGACGCGGAGATCGGCCGCCGAGTCACGCTGCTCACCCAGGACCGGCTGTTCGCGGCGGTGACCGCGCCCGCGGGCATCGCCGAGCTGGAGGACCCGGCGTTCCAGGATCGGCTGCGGCTGGCGCAGATGGCCGGGCAGTCCGGGCCGCAGCAGCTCGCCGCGGCGGTGCTCGGCATCGCCCAGTCCGCGCTGAGCGGGGCCGGGCTGCTGGCGGCGCTGGTCGCGGTGTCGCCGGTCGCGGCCGGGCTGGTGCTGGCCGCCGCGGTTCCGAGCCTGTTCGCCCAGCTGCGGCTCGGCCGGCGGCGCACGGAGATGACGGTGCGGATCACGCCGTACACCCGCCGGCAGTTGTTCTATGCGATGCTGCTGCTGGACGTGCGCGCGGCGAAGGAGATCCGGCTCTTCGGCCTGGGCGGCTTCTTCCGCGGCCGGATGCTGGGCGAGCTGCGCGCGGCCCAGGGCGACGAGCGGCGGGTGGACCGGGCGGCCGTGCGCGTGGACGGGGGCCTGTCGCTGCTGACCGCCGCGGCCTGCGGGGTCGCGCTGCTGTGGACGGTGTCGCGCATCGGCGACCGTACCGGCAGCGTCGGCGACATCGGCGTGCTCGTCGCCGCGGTGGCGGGCGTGCAGGGCACCCTGACCGCGATCGTCGCCCAGATCGCGTCGGCCGCGCAGATGCGCACCCTGTTCCGGTCCTACGCGCAGATCGTGTCGGCCGCGGCGCCCCCGGCCGCCCTCGCGCCGGCGCCGCCGCTGCGCACCGGCATCGAGCTGCGCGACGTGTGGTTCCGCTACCACCCCGACCACGACTGGATCCTGCGCGGCGTCGACCTGACGATCCCGGCCGGCCGCTCGGTGGCGCTGGTGGGGCTGAACGGCGCCGGGAAGTCGACGCTGATCAAGCTGCTGTGCCGCCTCTACGAGCCCACGCGCGGAACCATCGCCTGGGACGGCGTGCCGGTGTCCACGATGGACATCCGGCCCCGCGTCGGCGTCGTGTTCCAGGACTTCATGAGCTATGAGCTGTCGGCGGCGGACAACATCGCGGTCGGCGACCTGTCGGCGGACGGGACGCGGCGGCACGCGGCGGCCTCGGCGGCCGGGATCGGTGCGACGCTGGCGGGGCTTCCGCAGGGGTACGACACCCTGCTGACGCGCATGTTCGGCGCCGAGGACGGGGCGGGCGTGGTGCTGTCCGGCGGCCAGTGGCAGCGCGTGGCGATCGCCCGCGCGGTGCTGCGCGCCGACGCCGATCTGCTGATCCTGGACGAGCCGTCCGCGGGGCTGGACGCGCAGGCGGAGGCGGACGTGCAGCGCAGCCTGGCCGCGCTGCGCTCGGGCCGCGGGAGCCTGCTGATCTCGCACCGGCTGAGCACCGTGCGCTTCGCCGACCACATCGCCGTGCTGGACGGCGGCCGCATCGCCGAGCATGGCACGCACGAGGAGCTGATGGCGCGGGACGGCCGGTATGCGCGCCTGTTCCGCCTCCAGGCCGACGGTTATCAGCTCACCCCGGATCGATTCACCCCGGAGCGATCATTCGATAGAGGGTAATCTATACACCGGATATGGTTGCGCCGGACGCGGGCGTGGTTCGTACAGTACCATCGCGGGTTGTGAATTGCGTGACCTCGTGATCGCGTCGCGTAATCGAAAGTCGTATCTGGGAGGACATTGCATGCGAGTCAGCGGGACCTTCAGCGTCAAGAGCTTCGTCCCCACGACGGTGGCACCCGACCCTCCGATCGAGACCGCGCTGCCCGTCGGCGTGGCCCTGATGGAGAAGCACTACGAGGGTGAAATCAGCGGGCGATCCGCGACGCTGTTCACGTCCGCGTTCGACCAGGCGTCCGGCGCCGGGACGTACGTGGCCATGGAGTCGTTCGAGGGCAGCGTGGACGGCCGCTCCGGCGCGTTCAACTTCGTGCACTCCGCGTCGACGTCGGGCTCGGACCGCACCGGGGAGTTCTTCACCATCGTGGCCGGCAGCGGCACCGCGGACCTGGCCGGCATCTCCGGCGGCGGCGGGATGACCGTGGACGGCGACGGCACGCACCGCGTGTGGCTCGAGTACGAGCTGCCCTAACCGTCATGCCGGTGGTGCGCATCGCCGTCGAGGCGGGCAAGAAGAAGACGTTCGCGGTGGCCCTGGACTGGCCCGGCTGGGCCCGGGCCGCCGCGGGCGAGGAGGCGGCCGTCGCCGCGCTGGCCGACTACGCCGAGCGGTTCCGGCCGGTGGCCGCGGCGGCGGGGCTGACGTTCCCGGCCGAGGCCGACCTGACGTACCAGATCGTGCAGCGCTGGCCCGGCTCGGGCAACACCGACTTCGGGGTGCCGGCCGCCGTCGGCGACGAGGACCGGGCGGCGGTCGACGCCGGGCTCGCCGAGCGGCACGTGGCGCTGCTGACGGCGGCGTGGGGGCTGCTCGACGCGCAGGCCGAGGCGTCGCCGGAGGAGCTGCGCAAGGGGCCCCGCGGCGGCGGGCGCGACCGGGACGTCATGGTCGGGCACGTGCTGAGCTCCGAGGCGGTGTACGCGCGCAAGATCGGGATCAAGCACCCCGAGCCGCAGCCGGGCGAGACGGAGGCGATCGAGTCGCTGCGGGCGGCCGTGCTGGAGGTGCTGGGCAAGCCGAGCGGCGAGGTCGCACCCGGAGCCAAGGGATGGCCGCCGCGGTACGCCGCTCGCCGCTTCGTCTGGCACGTCCTGGATCACCTGTGGGAGATGCAGGACCGGTCGGAGTAGGGATCCTCACTCATTCGGGTGAGGACGACGGCAGGCTGTACTCGAACGTGTAGTCGTGGTGCCCGTCGACGACGGTGATCGTCATACGGCCGGCGATGCCGGTCAGGTCGCCGGTTCCGGTGTCGGGCACCACGGTCACCTCGAGGGTCGCGTCGCCGCGGTCCATCAGGCCGGTGTGGCGCAGCACGAAGCTGCCCGCGCGGCCCCGCACGGCGCCGACGACCCGCTCGAGGCCGACGTAGGCGGCCGACCCGGGGACCGCCGAGACGGCCTTGATCAGCTCGACGCGGCTGGTGCCCTCGATGCCGCCGCGGAACACCTTGTGCCCGGTGGCGTGCATGAGGCGGGCCCCTTCGGCCTCGTCGTAGGGGCGATCCTGCGAGGTGATGTCGAAGGTACCGCTGACGTGCTCGGCCATGCGTGGAACTCCTTCGGCGTCTCAGCGGCCGGCCAGCATGGCCTGCAACTGGGGAGTGTAGAGCTCGGTGGGGGAGCGCAGGCCCGCCACCGCGTCGAAGTACACCTGGGTCAGCTCCTCGCTGCGCCCGACCGCCGCGAGCAGGGCCTTGCGCTGCTCGCGGGCCGCGGCCTGGGCCACCAGCAGCGTGCCCTGGTACGACTCGGTCAGCCGCCGGTCCCGCTCGGCGGCGTAGTCCGCCAGTGCCGTGTCCAGTGCCTCGTCCGGCGCCCCGGGCGAGCCGAGCGCCGGCGCCACCCGCTCGGCCAGCAGCTGGGCCTGCAGGAACGCGTCGCCGATGCCGCGGGCGGTCAGCGAGTCCTTGTGGTGCCCCGCGTCGCCGGTGAGGGCCCATCCGGGTCCGTGGGCCCGGCGGAAGAAGTTCTGCTGGTCCCCGGTGCCCTGCAACGTCTCCAGCTGCGTGGCGCCGCCCAGGCGGGCGAAGAGCCCGGGCGCGTTGGTGCGCACGTTGTCGAGGTAGTGCCGCTGCGCGTCGTGGCGGACCTCCTCGAAGCGGTCCTGCGGGTAGTACGCCGACACCAGCACGGCATCGTTGGTCGGCACGGCGGACACCCAGCCGGTCGGCCCCTCGTAGAGCTCGAAGTCGGCCGGGAAGCGGCTCCAGATCGCGTAGTACGCGCACGTCAGCCGCGGGTGCTCGACGAGCTTCTCCGCCCCGGCGAGCTCGGCCACGCTCGAGCGCATCCCGTCCGCGCCGACCACCAGCCGGGCCCGCACCCGCACGGGCTCGGCGTCGGGGTCGTCGCTGCGGCGGTACTCCACACCGGTGACCCGCTCGCCGTCGCGCAGCAGCGCCGTGACCCGGCACCGCTGGCGCAGCTCCGCCCCGGCCGCGACGGCCGCGTCGGCGAGGATGGCGTCCAGCACGAACCGGCGCGGCGCGTACGCGGCCCGCTCGCCGTCGACCGGGCTGGCGCAGCCGGCGAGCCGCACGTCGCCGAGCTCGTACACGACCCGCTCCAGCGGCGGGCAGCCGGAGTCGCGGACCGCGTCCAGCAGGCCCCAGCGGCGCAGCAGCGCGACGCCCGGCTGCTGGATGTAGAGGGTCGAGAGCTTGTCCGACGGCAGCGTGCCCCGCTCCAGCAGCAGCACCCGCCGGCCGGCGCGGGCTAGCAGCATCGCCACCGGCGCGCCCGCGCAGCGCGCGCCGACGACCACGACGTCATACATGTACACCTCCGGATGTGACGGCCCGTGTGCCGTCGCGCAGCACGTGCTTGAGGACCTTGCCGGTGATCCCGCGGGGCAGCCGCTCGTGCCGCTCGACCCGCCACGGCGGCGCGTCGGCCGGCAGGTGCCCGGCCACCACCTCGGCGACGCCGCCGGGGCCGTCGACGGCGTGGCCGGGCGCGAGGACCACGGCGATGCGCAGCCACGGCGCCCCGTCGGCGTCCGTGCCGCCGTAGGCCGTCGCCTCCACCACGCCCGGGTGCTCGTAGGCGGCGTGCTCGACCTCCAATGTGGACAACCAGCCGGACGGCGTCGGCAGCGCGTCGGCCGCCCGGTCGATCAGCTCCAGCCGGCCGTCGGCGGCGAGCCGGCCCAGGTCGCGCGTGCGGGTCCAGCCGCCGGCGTGGATCTCGCGGTTGCGCGCCTCGTCGAGGTACAGGCGCTTCGGGGCCTGGCAGCGGAGCCAGATCTCGCCGGTCGGCGTGGGCTCCCCGTCGGGGCCGGCGACGCGCAGCTCGGTGCCCGGCCCCGGCCGGCCCACGCAGAGCGGGCGATCCGGGTCGTAGGTGTTGAGCACGACGGCGGGCGCCGCCTCGCCCTGCGCGTAGGCGGTGCTGATGAGCAGGCCCGGCATCATCGCGGCGAGCCGGCGGGCGACCGCGGGCGGCAGCGCGGCGGAGGCGAGCGCCAGGCGCCGCACGCGGCTGAGGTCGTGCCGCTCGTGGACGCGCGCGTTGGCCAGCCGGATCGCCGTCCACGGGGTGAGCATGAGCGACACGACGCCGAACCGCGCCGTCAGCGCCGCCATGAGCTCGACGTCGTCGACCGGGCAGATGACCACGGCCGAGGTGGTGGTCAGCGCGAGCATGCCGACGGTGCTGGCGCTGGAGGGCGTGCCCAGCGGCATCGGCGCCAGCAGCGGCGCGGAGCCGTCGAAGGAGGCGAGCGCGGCCGGCCCGCGGCCGAAGGTGAGCGCGCCGTGCGGGTTGGTGAACGCCTTCGGCCGTCCGGTCGTGCCGGAGGTGTAGAGGATGTCGGCGATGTCGTGCGGAGCGACGGCGACCGTCGGGGCGAACCCGGTGCCCGCCGCGGTGAGCCCGGCGACCGTGTGGACGGTGACGCCGGCGGGCGGCGCGACCCCGGCGCCGACGACCGCGTCGCCCGCCCGGCACTCGCCCAGCCGGTCGGCGAGGTCGGCGGCGCCCAGCGTCGCGGGCAGGTGCACGGCGGTCGCGCCGGTCTTGAGCACGCCGGCGTAGGCGATCGCGTAGTCGGTCCAGTCCATCCCGCCGAACAGCAGGGCGATGCGGTCGCCGCGGCCGTGCCCGCGCCGGGCGAGCGCGGCGGCGACCCGGTCGGAGCGGCGGTCCCATTCCGCGTACGAGGGACCGGGCTCGGCGCCGACGGTGAAGGGCACCCGGTCGCCGTGCTCCCGGGCGCGCAGCCGTAGCAGATCCGGGGCCATGGGGGAGTAGTCGGAAGCGTCCGCCATGCGGTGACCGTAAGCCCGCTCACGCGTCCGCCGCTGCTCCAAAGTGAGCAGCGGCGGACGCTGGTTCGGCTCGAGTCGGCGAGGGGTCAGCCGCCGCAGCGGTACAGACCGATCTCCGGCTTCTGCGGGGCCTTGGCGCCGTACTCGGTCGGCGGCACCACCGTGCAGTGGTCCTTCACCCACGCCCGCAGCGCGTCGGTGTTGGGGTTGGGCAGCAGCTTGCCCAGCACGCTGGCGTCACCGAAGTACACGTACGTCAGCTCCTTGCGCGCCACCAGCCCGCTGAGCTCGTCGGTGCTCGGGGTGTACGCCCGCCCCGACAGCCCGGCCATCGGCAGCACCGGCGCCTTCTCGGCCAGGATCAGCGGCAGTGCCTGGATCTCCGGGTAGATCGCGGCCAGGTACTTCTCGCCGTGCTGCTGCGCGCGCAGGTACTCCAGCAGCGAGCGCTGTGCCGGGGTGAGCTCGGTGGTGGTGCCGAAGATCGGCCGGATCTGCTGCAGCACCTTGCGCATCGCGTCGGCGTCCTTGCCCTTGGGCAGGAACCCGACGCCGCGCACCGGGCCGGCGGTGGCCTCGCTGACGGTCCCGCGGTACGTCGGCGAGATGACCGAGCCCGACCACACCACGGGCGGCAGCAGGATCGCCACGAGCCCGGCGACGAACGCGTAGCGGCTCAGGCCGCCACCCTGCCCGCCCCGCGCGGCCGCGAGGGCGAGCAGCACCACGGCGATGAGCCCGATGACGATGACGACCTCGGCCAGGCCCGGCACGAACTCGCTGTAGGACAGGGTGAAGTACGCGCCCCAGGCGACGGTCAGGGCGAGCACCACCGGCAGCGCCCACGCCCGCTGACCGCCGGCGTTGAACTCGCGCCACATCAGCACGAGGCCGTAGGCGGCCAGCGCCGCGATCGGCGGGGCCAGCGCGGCCACGTAGGCGGTGTGCGCGAGGGTGCCGAAGCTCAGCGCGAGCGCGGTGACGACCAGCCACAGGCCCCACATCACCAGGCCGGCGCGGATCTTGTCGGTGCGCTCGCCGCGCTTGGTGCCCCAGAGGAACCCGAGCACCAGCCCGGCCAGGGCCACCGGGTACATCCAGCCGATCTGCGAGCCGAGGCTGCTCCAGAACAGCTTCTCCGGGCTGCCCTCGATCTCGGCGTACCCGCCCAGCAGCGGCACGATCGCGCCGGGCACGTGGATGCTGTCGCCCATGCGGCTGAAGCCGTTGAACCCGAACACCTGGGAGAAGACGTTGTCGTTGGTCGTGCCGTCCAGGTACGGCCGGCTGTCCTTCGGCACGATCAGGCTGATGATCATCCAGAACATCGACGCGACCACCATGACCGCGCCCGCGATACCGATGTTGGCCCAGCGTCGGCCGGCGGTGACCGGCGCGGCGAGCAGGTAGGCCACCGCGAACGCCGGCAGCACCAGCCACGACTGCAGCATCTTGGCCTGGAACGCCAGGCCCACCCACGCCGCACAGAAGATCAGCCAGCCGAGGCTGCCGGAGTCGACCGCGCGCTGGTAGCCGTAGGCGGCCACGACGAGGCAGCACAGCAGCGCCGCGTCCTCGATCTGGTTGCCGAACAGGGCCGCGGTCACGGGCGTGAACGCGAAGAGGCCCGCCGCGAGCAGCCCCGCGTGCAGTCCGGCCCAGCGCCGCACCATGGCGTAGATCAGCACGACGCTGATCACGCCCTCGACGGCCTGGGGCAGGACCAGCGCCCACGGGTGGAAGCCGAAGATCGCCGCGGAGATCGCCTGCGGCCACAGATAGCCGGGCAGCTTGTCCAGCCCGACCCAGCCGTTGGGGTCCACCGCGCCGAAGAAGAAGTTCTCGAAGCTCTGGGTCATGCTGCGGACCATCGGCCCGTGGATCGGCTTGAATTCGCTGCCGCGCATCTGCCACAGGTACAGGAATGCGGCGCACGCGACGATGACCAGCAGCACGGGGCGCGCCCATGCGGGGTCGTTTTCGGGGGCCTTCCACAGCTCACTGACGCTTCTGCGTTGCCGAGGCACCCGTGTAACGGTCTGCTCACCAGTGTCGGTCGATGTCTGCATGATTGTGATTACCGCGCACGGATGTCATTGGTCAAGAGAAGTTCCATCGAACGGGAGTTGACTAGGGGATTCGTCAACCTGCGGCAGTGCTCAATATTGAGCAGACTCCCGGAGCGCCCTGTGCTAAGGCCGCGAACATTGCGCCGATGCTCACTATGGGGCAGACGCAAGGCCGTCTATTGATTGACGCTGGTCGAGGTATGCGTCATTTGCTCATTGATCATTCCGCGGTGCCGGCCGCGCCCGGTCGGTGCGACACAGATTGGAGCCGTCATGGGCGACACCGCGGCCGGTGCGCCGGTCGACTACCCCGAGGGATTCCGCACTGACCCCTACCCGGCCTACGCCACCATGCGCGAGGGCGGCGCCGCCTGCCACGTCCGAGAGCCCAACGGCCTGCACCACTGGCTGGTGGTGCGCTACGACAGTGCCCGCGACGTGCTGGCCGACAACACGTCCTTCTCCAAGGACCCCCGCCGGTTCTGGGACCAGCTGCGCGAGGCCGGCTACGTCACCGCCGAGCAGCCCGACGAGAACGACTACATCTTCCACCTGATCAACACCGACCCGCCCGACCACACCCGGCTGCGCTCGCTGGTCTCCAAGGCGTTCACCGTTCGCCGGGTCGAGCGGCTGCGGCCGATGATCGAGCGGATCGCCAACGCGGCCATCGACGCGTTCGCCGAGCGTGGCGAGGCCGACCTCATCCGGGAGTACGCGCACCCGGTGCCCGCCACGGTGATCTGCGAGCTGCTCGGCGTGCCGCACGGCCACCGCGACGACTTCCGGCTGTGGTCCACGGCCATGCTGACCGGACCCGAGGTCACCGACGCGCCGATGACCCGCCAGGAGGGCAACCGGCGCATGCGCGAGTTCCTCACCGAGCTGCTGGAGCGCAAGGCCGCGACGGTCGACGCCGCGCTGACCCCCGAGGAGCAGCCGGACCTGCTCTCCGCGCTCATCGTCGCCCGCGACGGCGACAGCCGGCTGTCGCAGCGCGAGCTGCTGGCGATGTCCGAGCTGCTGCTCGGCGCCGGCCAGGAGCCCACCGTCAACCTCATCGCCAATGGCACCCTGGCCCTGCTCGGCGCGCCCGACCAGCGCAAACTGCTGGCCGAGCGGCCCGAGCTCATCACCGGCGCGGTCGAGGAGATCCTGCGCATCGACGCGCCGGTGCACCAGGCCACGCTGCGCGTCGCCGTGCGCGACGTCGACCTCGACGGCGTGCGGGTGCCGGCCGGCAGCGTCGTGACCGTGGCGCTCGGCGCGGCCGGGCGCGACCCGGCCCGCTTCAGCGCCCCCGAGCAGCTCGACATCGGCCGCGCCGGCCCGGCCCACCTGGCCTTCGGTCACGGCATCCACTACTGCGTCGGCGCCCCGCTGGCCCGCCTCGAGGGCCAGGTCGCCATCGACGCGCTCATGCGGCGGCTGGGCGACCTCGCCCTGGCCGTGCCCGCCGACGCGCTGCGCTGGCGGGATACCCGCATCATGCGCGGCGTGGCCGCGCTGCCCGTCACGTTCACCCCCGTCGCGAAGACTGGAGAGCCAGCATGACCACGGACATCCGCCCGCCGACGGCGGACGTGCCCACCGCCGCCGCCCAGGCGCCCCTGCCACCCGGGCAGGTCCTGCACTCGGCCAACTGCGGCCTGATCATCCACCGGGTCGGGCAGCTGCAGTACGAGTTCGCCGCCGAGGGCCGCCAGTTCGGCCACGACGTGCTGGCCTACCTCAACACCGCGCAGGCCGGGGCGATCACCACCTTCCTGTACGAGGAGGTGCTGGGCACGCGCGACCGGCTGCACTGGTACATCCACCTGAAGTCGCCGCACGACTACCAGCGGGTGCTGGAGATGGTCGACCACGACCGGGACTTCCAGGACATCTCCGAGCGCGACCGGCTCGAGGACAAGGGCCACGGCAACTGGGAGCGCATGTTCGTGCAGGGCAGCATCCAGGAGCGGATCTTCTGCCCGCAGCACGGCCAGACGCACACCGGCGACGACTTCGACCCGAAAGAGCTGTTCGTGCCGCCGGCGCGCAACCAGACGGCCCAGCCGCGCGAGCTCCAGCTCCACACCGCCGGTTGCGGCGCGCTGCTGCACCGCACCGCGGAGGTCCGCTACGACGTGCGCGAGCCGGCCCGCGACTTCGCCGTGGCCTGGCAGGAGCGGCTCAACCTGGCGCTGCCCGGCGTCGTCACCTCGTTCCTGTACGAGGAGACGTTCGGCAAGCAGGACCGCATCCACTGGCTGATCCACCTGCGCTCGCTCGCCGACTACCCGGCGCTGCGCGCGGCCGCCGACACGCCCGAGGCCGAGGAGCTGCTGCGCCGCGACTGGGTGCCGGCCTCGCGCGGCGGCGGCTCGTGGGCCTCGATGTTCATCCCCGGCACCATCCACGACACGGTGCTGGTGCCCTACGTCGGCGGCGTGAGCCCCAAGCTGCCGCTCTGACCCGTGGTGAGGAGTTTTCCGTGACCGTGACGCACGACGCGGCGGTACTGTCCGCCCAGCACCAGACCAGCGTTGCCCCCGACAAGATCCTGCACTCGGCCAACGCCGGCGTCATCGTCGAGCGCGTCGGGCAGCTGCGCGGCGAGTTCCGCTCGGAGGGCCGCCAGTTCGCCCGCGAGCTGGCCGAGTACATGAACACCAACTACGCCGGCCTGGTCACCGTCTTCCTCTACGAGGAGACCTTCGGCACCAAGGACCTGCTGCACTGGTTCATCCACCTCAAGTCGTTCGACGCCTACGACACGCTGTTGCGCATGGGCACCCGGGACGAGGGCTGGCGCGACCTGATCCTGCGCCACCGCATCCCGGCCGAGCGCGGCGGAGGCGGCTGGGAGCGCATGTTCCTCGACGCCGGACTGAGCGAGACGGTGCTGCTGCCGCAGTTCACCGGGATGTACGGCACCGGCGACGCGTCCCCGCCGGCCCCCGGCGACCGGCTCGGCGGGGCCGCCGTCGTGCCGCCCGCGCAGCACCAGACCAAGCTGGCGCCGGAGGAGATCCTGCACTCGGCCAACGCCGGGATCGTCATCCACCGCTACGGCCAGCTGCGCTACGGCCTGCGCGCCGAGGGCCGGCAGTTCGCCCGCGACGTCGCCGAGATGATCAACGAGCAGCAGCGCGGCGAGGTCACCGTCTTCCTCTACGAGGAGGCCTTCGGCCGCTCCGACCGCATCCACTGGCTGCTGCACCTCAAGTCGCTGAGCTCCTACTACGCGATGATCGACATGCGCGCGTTCATGAAGCCCGAGGTGCTCGACGTCTACACCCGCGAGCGCATCGCGCCGGAGAAGGGCGGCGGCACCTGGGACCGGATGTTCATCGACGCCACCCTGACCGACATCGCGCTCACCCCGCAGCACTGGGGGATGCACGCCACCGCGGGCGCCAAGTCGTCCTGACGGAGCACGGCAAGGTGCCCCGGGGCCGCTCGGCCCCGGGGCACCGTCGTGTCAGCAGGTCACCAGGTCACCGGCAGCGCGTGGACGCCGTGCACGCTCATGTCGTCGCGGAACGGGATCTCCTCCAGCGGCACGGCCAGGCGCGCCCCCGGCAGCCGGCGCAGCACGGCCGGCAGCGCGATCTGCAGCTCGAGGTTGGCCAGTGTCCCGCCCAGGCACTGGTGCAGGCCGTGGCCGAACGCGACGTGCTGGTGGGCGTTGGGCCGGTCGAAGTCGACGGTGTCGGGATCCGGGAAGACCGAGTCGTCCCGGTTGGCCGCCGGCAGCGAGATGATCACGCCGTCACCGGCCCGGATCAGCGTGTCGCCGATGGTCACGTCCTCGGTCGCGACGCGCGGGACGCCGTCCTTGAGCACGGAGTGGTACCGCAGCAGCTCCTCCACCGCCCGCGGGACCACGGCCGCGTCGGCGAGCATCGCCGCGCGCAGGTGGTCGTGGGTGAGCAGGGTGAGCAGGCTCAGGGCCAGCATGTTGGCCGTCGTCTCGTGACCCGCGACGAGCAGCAGCCACGCCATCGTGACCACGTCGTCGTGGCTGAGCCGGCCCTCGCGGACCTGCCGGCGCACGAGGTCGCCGATGAGGTCGTCGCCGGGGTCGCGCTCCTTGGCCGCGACCAGGTCGTCGAGGTACGCGTACACCTCGGCCCGGGCGGTGCGGGACTGCTCCGCCGTCGCGTCGCGGGCCACGATCGCCGTGGCCGTGCGGTCCTGGAAGAACGCGTGGTCGGTGTAGGGCACGCCGAGCAGGTGGCAGATCATCTGCGTGGGCACCGGGAGGGCGAAGTCGCGCACGAGGTCCGCCGGCGGCCCCTTGTGCACGATCTGGTCGAGCAGGTCGGCGACGACCGTCTCGATCTCGGCCCGGCGCAGCTCGACCGAGCGGGTGGAGAACGGCTGGGCGACCATCCGGCGCAGCACGCCGTGTTCGGGCTCGTCCATCCGGCTGAAGCTGCGCCGCCCGGCCCGCTCGGCGCCGACCAGCAGGCCGGGGCTGAGCCGCGGGAAGCTCGGGTTCGTCGCGTCGGCGCTGAAGCGGCGGTCCTGCAGGACCTGCCGGGCCAGGTCGTGGCGGGTGACGAGCCACGCCTCGTCGTCGTTCCACAGGCGGACCCGGGCGACCGGCCGCTCGCGGCGCAGGTCGCCCAGCTGCTGTGGCGGGTCGAGCGGGCACTCGCGGCGCCCCGGGAGCGCGGGGGGCTGGGACATGGCGATCCTCTCTGGCTCGGCCGGCCGGTCGCCACGCAGGCGGCTGGGCCCGTCGGGATGCCGGAGCGCTCAGGCCCCGTCGCGGGCGGCGGCCGCGGGGCGGCCGGCGGCTTGATCGGTGGGGCCGGGCGCGGGGTCCGACTGTGGTACCTCGCGCAGGAACAGGCTGGCAACCGCGGCCGCGACGGCGATGACCGCGGCGACCAGGAACACGGTGTGCAGGGCGTCGGCGACGCCGAGGCGTACGGCGCCCACGATGGCGTCGTAGAGGCCTGGGCGGTCCGGGGGCAGGGTGTCGCGCATCCGGGCCAGCGCCGCGGGGTCCAGCGCGCTGTGCGGGTCGCCGTCGGCGAGGCCACCGGGCAGTGCCACGCCGGGCGGCAGCCCGACGGTGGCGAGCCGCTCGGACACCTTCCCGGCCAGCCCGGCCGACAGCACGGCGCCGAGCACCGCCACCGAGACCGGGCCGGACATGACCCGCCAGAACTGGATCTGGCTGGTGCCGGCCCCGAGGTGGCTGCGCTTGACCGCGTTCTGCACGACCGAGGTGGTCAGCGGCAGCAGCACGCCCATGCCCAGGCCGACGAGGACCATCGCCACCGTCGCCGGGCCGCCCCCGGCGCCCGGGCGGGTGTAGGCCAGGATCGCCAGCGCGGCGGCGAGCCCGGTCAGCGCGCCGGTGGCCAGGTAGCGGTACCGCGGCACCCGCGACAGCAGCCGGCCGGTGAGCGTGCTGGTGACGATCAGGCCGAGCATCAGCGGCGCGAGCAGCGTGCCCGAGCGGGTCGGGCTCTGCCCGAGCACGCCCTGGAACAGCAGGGGGGCGAAGTACACCGCGGCCATCATGCCGAACGTGGACAGGAACGCGATGACGATGGCGACGGTGAACGGGTTGCTGCGGAACAGCCCGAAGGGCACCAGCGGCTGGGCCACGACCCGGGTCTCGACCAGGTAGAAGCCGACCAGCACGGCGGCGCCGCCGAGCATGAGCACCCAGGCCGTGGCCGACGGGTGCCCGGGCGCGGTCCCGGCCAGGGACAACCCGATGAGCAGCGGGGTCAGCCCCGCGGCCAGCAGCGCCGAGCCCAGCAGGTCCAGGTCGCGCCAGGTGGTGTGGCCGGTCACCCGCGGCAGCGACAGGGCGAAGGCGAGCGCGATCAGGCCCAGCGGGACGTTGATGTAGAAGACCCAGCGCCAGCCGAACTGGTCGGTGACGAAGCCGCCGGCCAGCGGCCCGAGGACCGAGCTGACACCGAAGACGCTGCTGGCCACGCCCTGGATGCGGGCGCGCTCGGAGGGCCGGTAGAGGTCGCCCAGCACCGTGTACACCGTGGCGATGAGCATGCCCGCGAAGACACCCTGCAGGGCTCGCGCGGCGACCAGCCAGCCCATGCCGGGCGCGGCGCCGCACAGCCCCGACGAGGCCATGAAGCCCACGATCCCGGCGATCAGGAACGGCTTGCGCCCGAGCAGGTCGCCGAGCTTGCCGGCGATCGGCACGGCCACGGCGCAGGACATCAGGTAGGCGGTGCCGACCCACGCGTACAGCTGCAGCCCGTGCAGCTCCGCGGCGACCCGGGGCAGGATTGCCCCGATGGCCTGGTCCAGGGAGGCCAGGGCGAGGGCCAGCAGGGCGCTGGCCGTGCCCAGGGCGCGCCGGCGGGCCGGCAGCGGCTCGGCGGCGGGGGGCGTGTCGGTCGGCATGCGTCGTCCTGTCGTCGTGCGATGCGTGCGCGCGGAAATCGGGGCCACGCGGGATCGCGCGGCCCCGTCCGATCGTTCTTCCGGCAATTTCCGCGACAATGGCGGCCGTATCGCCCGAGGATACCCACGGTGCATTCACGCACACAACGTGAACGCCCCTCGCGGGTCGGCGATCAGCCCTCGACCTCGTCCCAGTTGCGCATTCCGCCCTCGGATCCGGAAATCTGCCGCCAGATCAGGCCGTCCTTGAGGACGTATGCGCCGAAGCCGATCTCTTCGACGCCTTTCACGCTCATCACGCCGCGCATCAGGATGGTGTCGTCGGTGTGCGTGTATTCGAGCATCTCCAGGTACTGCATGTTCATGTCCATGTAGCCCTGGATCATGCCGCGGATCTCGTCGCGGCCGCTCAGAATGTCCTGGAAGCGCACGACCATCGCCTCCGGGTGGTAGCACTGCATGAGTCCGTCCAGGTCGCCCTTGGCCAGGTACTCCGCCTGCTTGAGGAAGATCGGGTGCATCTGCACCATGTTCTGGGTCATCGGCCCCTCCTCGGTCCGCGAGTTTGCCATTGAACGCCGTCCATGCTCCGGTGCCGGTCGCGGATCTGTCTGCGCACTCTTGAGCGTCCGCACCGATGCCACGAAGAACCGGCACGGGCTGGACTGGTGCCCGTGCGGGCATCGGGTGCGCCGCGGCGGCAGGTCGTGGGCCCGGACGTCGACCTCGTAGCGCTCGTCGCCGGCCGTCAGGCGGACCCGGTGCCCGCCGGTGCCGTCGCGGGCCACGCCGTGCAGTGTCACGTCCGCCCAGTCGTAGCCGCCGGTCGCCCGGTGCAGGTGCGCCTCGGCGGCCTGGGCGGCGCGGGGCCAGCCGGTCCGGCCGCGAAACCAGCGCGGCTCGACCCGCCCCTGCTCGCACGCGGCCACCACGGCCGGGACCGCGGCCGGGGTGAGCCGGCCGTACAGCGCCCCGTCCGGCAGGCACAGCAGGTTGCCCGCGAACCGGCAGCCGCCCAGGTGGCTGGTCTGCCAGAGCCGGTCGCCGACCAGCCGGCGCACCGCCTCGGCCACGGGTCGCCCCAGCCGGGCGCAGCAGGCGTCGACGGCGCCCTGCACGCAGGCCAGGTACAGCGGCCGGGTCCACGCCTCGCCCAGGTCGGGCACCCAGCCGGTGGCCAGCGCGGCCAGCGCCGCCCGGGCGCCGGGCCGCAGCAGGTCGATCGGCTCCCGCACCAGCAGCCGGCGCAGTGTGGCACGCCCGGCGAGGAACACCGTCCGGCGCTCGGCGGGGCGAACCCGGCCCGGCCGGCGGATCAGCTGCAGGCGCAGTCCGAGGCGCCCGAGCTCGGCTCGCAACGCGGCCGGCACCAGCGGGCTCTGCGCGGCGGGCCGGCGGCCGAGCGGGCCGGGCTGCTCGAGCAGCACCCATCCGGCCGCGGGCCCGGCCGTGGCGCACAGCGGCTCGCCGCAGGCGCTGGACACCTCGCTGCACGCTCGCCGCGGCAGGCTGAAGTCGTCCATCGCCGCATGGTCACCCGGCCGGCGGCCGGCGTCTACTCAGGAATGCTCATTCGCAAATATCAATGCCATAGTGTTTCTCCTGCGCAGATTTGAGCAGACGACGGCAATAGCGCTTCGTAGCGTGGCGGTGTGACGACCGTTGGCATCGAGGCTATCAACGCGTACACCGGCCCCGCGTCGCTGGACGTGCGGCAGCTGTTCGAGGCCCGGGGACTGGACCTGCGCCGCTTCGGCAACCTTCTGATGACGCGAAAATCGGTGAACCTGCCGTGCGAGGATCCGGTCACCAATGCGGTCAACGCGGCCAAGCCGATCGTCGACGCGCTGCCCCCGGACGCCCGCGAGCGGGTGGAGCTGGTGATCGTCGGCACCGAGTCGGGCCTGGACTTCGGCAAGCCGATCAGCACGTACGTCCACGAGGCGCTGGGCCTGAGCCGGCGGTGCCGCTCGTTCGAGACCAAGCACGCCTGCTACGGCGGCACGGCGGCGCTGCAGATGGCGGCCGGGTTCGTCGCCACCCACCCCGACCCGCAGGTGCGTGCCCTGGTCATCGCCGCCGACGCGGCCAGCGTCGCGGCCCGCAACACCTACTGGGAGCCGTCGCAGGGCGCGGGCGCCGTCGCGCTCGTGGTCAGCCGCCGGCCCGACATCCTCGCCCTGGACACCGGGGCCAACGGCTACTACAGCCACGAGGTGATGGACACGCTGCGCCCGCGCCCGGACCTGGAGGCGGGCGACTCGGACCTGTCGCTGCTGTCGTACATGCACTGCCTGGAGCAGTCCTACCAGCACTACACCGAGCGGGTCGTCGGCGCCGACATCATGACCACCTTCGACTACCTGGTGCTGCACACGCCGTTCGCCGGCATGGTCCGCAGCGCCCACCGCCAGCTGCTGCGCAAGCTCAAGCGCATGTCGCCCGAGCGGATCGAGGCCGACTTTCAGGCCCGGGTGACGCCGTCGCTGCGCTACTGCACCGAGGTCGGCAACGTCTACTCCGCGGCGCTGTACCTCGCGCTGTGCGCCCTGCTCGATCACGGCGACTTCGACCGGCCCAGACGCATCGGCCTGTACTCCTACGGCTCCGGCTGCGCCTCAGAGTTCTACAGCGGCGTGGTGGCCGAGGGGGCCGCCGCCCGGCTCGCCGCCCTCGACCTGCCGGGCCGGATCGCCGCACGGCACCCGCTGACCATCGCGGAGTACGAGGCCGTCTCCGACGACAGCCTGCACCGCATGTGCGGGGTGCGCGACCACGTGTTCGACGTCGGCGGGTACGAGCACATCTACAAGACCCAGATGGAGGGGCGCGGGCTGCTCGTGCTCGGCGAGATCCGCGACTTCCACCGGAGGTACCGGTGGAGCTGACCGCACCCAACGGCACCCTGCGCCTGCGCGGCGAGGGGGCGGTGCTCACCGTCACGCTGGACCGGCCCCGCGAGCAGAACAGCATCACGCCCGGGCTGATGGCCGACCTGCACGGCGCGCTCGACCGCGCCGAGGCCGACCCCGGCTGCCGCGTCGTGGTGCTGCGGGCCGAGGGCTCGGCGTTCTGCAGCGGCATGGACCTGCACGCGGCCGCCGCGGGCACCGACGACCTGGCGGCACACGGCGGCGAGCGTTTCCTGGGCCTGCTCAAGCGGCTCACCACCGTCGAGCGGATCGTGGTGTCCTGTGTGGACGGTCGCGCCTCCGGCGGCGGGGTCGGGATCGTGGCGGCCAGCGACCTCGTGCACGCCACGCCGGCCAGCCAGTTCGGGCTGCCCGAGGCGCTGTGGGGGCTGCTGCCGTGCTGTGTGCTGCCGTACCTCATCCGCCGCGTCGGCTTCCAGCGCGCCTACGCGATGACCCTGTCGACGCTGCCGGTCGGGGCCGCCGACGCGGCCCGGTGCGGTCTCGTCGACGAGCTGGCCGAGGATCCCGAGCCGGCCCTGCGGCGGCTGCTCGTGCGCGCCACGAAGCTCGACGGCACGACGATCGGCGACCTCAAGCGGTACTTCCGCCGCATGTGGATCGTCTCGGAGGAGATGGAGGCCGACGCCGTGCGCGAGTTCGGCCGTCTCATGCACTCGCCGGTGGCCCGGGAGCGGATCACCGCGTTCGCCAGCGGCGCGCGAATGCCCTGGGATCGGTGAGCCGCGCCTATCCGACGAAACCTGCTGAAGGAGGCATCGTGCGGGCATGGCTGTTTCCCGGCCAGGGATCGCAGCGGCGGGGCATGGGGGCCGACGTGCTCGACCACCGGCCCGACCTGCTGGCCGAGGCGGGCGAGATCCTCGGCTACGACGTGCGCGAGCTGTGTCTGAGCGATCCGGACAACCGGCTGCGTGACACCCGCTACGCCCAGCCGGCGCTGTTCATCGTCAACGCGCTGCACTGCCTGGAGCGCCGCGAGCGCGAGCCCGAGCCGGACTTCCTCGCCGGGCACAGCCTGGGGGAGTACGACGCCCTCTTCGCCGCCGGCTGCTTCGACTTCGCCACCGGCGTACGGCTGGTCCAGCGCCGCGGCGAGCTGATGGCCCAGGCCGCCGGGGGCGGCATGCTCGCCGTCGTCGGGCTCGCCGCCGACCGGGTGGCGGCGCTGCTGCGCGAGGCCGGCCCTGATGGCGCGGACGGCGCGGGGGGCGTGGACGTCGCCAACCACAACAGCGACGAGCAGATCGTGCTCTCCGGTCCCCGGGAGCGCCTCGACGCCCTGGTCGCACCGGTGCGCGCGGCCGGCGGGCGGGCCGTGCCGCTCAACGTCAGCGCGCCGTTCCACTCCCGCTACATGCGCGACGCGGCGCGGGAGTTCGGCGCGTTCCTCGACGGCTTCGCGTTCGCCGCACCCCGGATTCCGGTCGTGGCCAACGTGACCGCCCGGCCCTACCCGGCCGGCGAGATCGCGAAGCTGCTGCGCGAGCAGGTCGCGAGCCCGGTGCGGTGGTGGGACACGATGCTGTTCCTGCGCTCCCGCGGCGTCGGCGAGGCGGCGGAGGTGGGGCCCGGCACCGTGCTGTCCGGTCTGTGGCGAACCGCAGCCGCGATCACGCCGCCCGACCCGGCGGCAGGCCTGGGCAGCCGGGGGTTCCGCGACGACTACGGCGTGCGATACGCCTACGCCGCCGGCTCGATGTACCAGGGCATCGCCTCCACCGCCCTGGTCATCCGCATGGCGAAGGCGGGCCTGATCGGGTTCTTCGGCGCCGGCGGACTGCGGCTCGACGAGATCGAGGACGCGCTGCGGGAGCTCAGCACCGCGCTCGGCCGCGGCGGGCGCTTCGGCATGAACCTGCTCTACGGCCTCGACGACGGCGCCCGCGAGGACGCCACCGTCGGGCTGTACCTCGACCACGGCGTGCGCTTCGTCGAGGCGGCCGGGTACACCCAGGTGACCGCCCCGGTGGTGCGTTTCCGGTTCTCGGGCGCGCACCGCGACGCCGCCGGCCGGCCGGTCGCGGTGCGCCACGTGCTGGCCAAGGTGTCGCGGCCCGAGGTCGCCGAGGCGTTCCTGAGTCCTCCGGCCGAGCCGCTGCTGCGCAAGCTGGTGGAGACCGGGCGGCTCACCGAGGGCGAGGCGGCCGTGGCGCGGGAGCTGCCGGTCAGCGGCGACCTGTGCGTCGAGTCGGACTCCGGCGGGCACACCGACGCCGGGGTCGCGCTGACCCTCGTGCCCTCCATCGTGCGGCTGCGCGACCGGACCGCGCGGCAGTACGGGTATCCGGCGCCGGTGCGCGTCGGCGCGGCCGGCGGGCTGGGCTCGCCCGAGGCGGTCGCGGCGGCGTTCGTGCTCGGCGCCGACTTCGTCGTGACCGGCTCGGTGAACCAGTGCACGCCCGAGTCCGGCGCGGCGGCCGCGGTGAAGGACCTGCTGGCCGGGCTGGACGTGGCCGACACCACGTACGCGCCGGCCGGAGACATGTTCGAGCTCGGCGCGCGGGTGCAGGTGGTGCGGCGCGGCACGCTGTTCGCGGCCCGGGCCAACAAGCTTTACCAGCTCTACCGGCAGTACGACGCGCTGGAGGCCCTGGACGCCGCGGAGCTGGCCACCGTGGAGCGGTACTTCGGCCGCACCGTCGAGGAGGTGTGGAAGGAGACGGCGGACTACCTGGCCCGCACGCGCCCGGACGAGCTCGCCCGCGCCGAGCGCAACCCGCGCCACCGCATGGCGCTGGTCTTCCGGTGGTACTTCGTGCACTCGACCCGCATGGCCGCGGCCGCCGACGGCGAGCAGCGGGCGAACTACCAGATCCACTGCGGCCCGGCGATGGGCGCGTTCAACCGGTTCGTCGCCGGGACGCCGCTGGAGGACTGGCGGCAGCGCCACGTCGACGTCGTGGCGGAGCGGCTGATGCAAGGGGCCGCGGCGTGGCTGGAGGGCTTCTGCGCAAATGTGAGCAGCCACGATGCAGCGGGAACGCTACGATAGAAGTGACGATCATCGATGTATACGGAGTGCGGAGATGAAGTTCGCGACCACGAGGGGGCATGATGCGTGAGGATGGCGCCGCCTGCCTGCACGAGGTGTTCCGCCGCCGGGCCGAGCGGGATCCGGGCCGCACGGCGGTCGTCGCGCCGGACGGCCGGCTGACCTACGGGGAGCTCGCCGAGCGGGCGGGCCGGGTCGCGGCCCGGCTGCGCGAGGCCGGCATCGGCCCGGACATGACCGTCGGTCTCGCGGCCCGCCGCGGCACCGGCCTGATCGCCGGGCTGCTGGGCATCCTGGAGGCCGGCGCGGCGTACCTGTCACTCGACCCGGACTACCCCGCGGCGCGCCTGCGCTACCTGCTCGAGGACAGCAAGGTGGCGGTGGTCGTCGCCGACGACGCCGCCGCGCTGCCCGGCGACGCCCCGGTGCAGGTGGTACCGCTGGATTCGGAGACGGCGCCCGGGCCGGCCCTCGCGGACGCGCCGGGCTGCGACGGCGACCGGCTCGCCTATGTCATCTACACGTCCGGCTCGACCGGGGCGCCCAAGGGCGTGCAGGTCGAGCACCACAGCGTGCTGCGGCTGTTCGAGCAGACCCGGTCCTGGTTCGGCTACGGGCCCGACGATGTCTGGACGATGGTCCACTCGGCGAGCTTCGACTTCTCGGTCTGGGAGCTCTGGGGCGCGCTGCTGCACGGCGGCACGCTGGTCGTGGTGCCGACCGAGGCGACCCGCAGCCCGCAGCTGTTCCGCGAGCTGCTCGCCCGCGAGCGCGTGTCGGTGCTCAGCGCCACGCCGTCGATGTTCCGCCAGCTGATGGCCGACGCCACCGAGCTGCCGCCGTCGCTGCGCTGCGTGGTCTTCGGCGGCGAGCGCCTCGACCCGGCGCTGCTGCGGCCCTGGATCGAGCGTTTCGGTGACGCCCGGCCCGAGCTGGTCAACATGTACGGCATCACCGAGACCTGCGTGCACGTCACCTACCGGCGCATGCGCCGCGCCGACCTCGGCCGCCCCGGCGCCAGCCCGATCGGCGTGCCGATCCCGGACCTGCGTGTGCACGTGCTGGACGGCGACGGCCGGCCCGTCGCGGACGGCATCGCCGGCGAGCTGTACGTCGGCGGCCCCGGCGTGGCCCGCGGCTACCTCGACCGCCCGGAGCTGACCGCCGAGCGGTTCGTGACGCTCTCCGTCGACGGCGCCGCGCCCGAGCGGCTGTACCGCTCCGGCGACCTCGTCGTGCGCGAGGGCGGCGAGCTGTACTACGCCGGCCGCGCCGACGACCAGTTCAAAGTGCGCGGCTTCCGCGTCGAGCCGGGCGAGATCGAGGCGTGCCTCGCCGCCGACCCGCGTGTCGGCGCCGTCGCCGTGCTCCCGCACGACTTCGGCGACGGCGACCTGCGCCTGGTCGCCCACGTCGTCCCGGCCGCCGGAGCCGGCCTCGACCCGCTGGACGGGGCGCTCGCCGCGCGGGCGCGGGCCGAGCTGCCGGTCCACCTGCGCCCGGCCGAGTACCGGGTGCTGGACCGGCTGCCACTGACCCCGTCGGGCAAGACCGACCGCGCCGCGCTGGCCGCCTACGACCCGCGCGCCGCCGCCGCGGCCCCCGCGGCGGCCGACGGCGACGTGCTCGCCGTGGTCGGCTCGCTCGCCGGCGCGGTGCTCGGCCGGGAGCGGGTGAACCCCGACTCCGACCTGTTCGACATCGGCGCCACGTCGCTGGCCTTCATCAGGATCATCGCCGAGGTGAACCGCCGCTTCGGCACCGAGCTCAACGGCAGCGAGCTCGGCGTCGCCACGCTGCGGCGGATCGCCACCTGCGTCAAGGAGCAGTCATGACCATCGCTGACGAGACCCACCGCTTCGCGCTGAGCGCGGAGGAGCTGGCGAGCTTCCGCGAGCGCGGATACTTCGGCCCGTTCAAGGTCTACGAGATCGAGCAGATGCGCGAGCAGTGGCGGCGCGAGCGGCTCGCGCTCATGGACCGCTCGGCCGCCGTCTACCAGGACGAGGCGGCGACGTCGGGCAACACCAACATCGCCAACTATGACCGGCATCTGGACATGGCGTTCCTTGCCGAGCACATCATGCGCCCGCAGATCACCGACCGCGTGGCCAGCGTGCTCGGGCCGGACGTGCTGTGCTGGCGCACGGAGTTCTTCCCGAAGTACCCCGGTGACGAGGGCACCGACTGGCACCAGGCCGACACGTTCGCCAACGCCTCCGGCACGCCGCAGATCCTCTGGCCGGACGAGGCCAAGGACTTCGGCGGCACGATCACCGTGTGGACCGCCTTCACCGAGGCCAACGAGGAGAACGGCTGCCTGCAGTTCATCCCCGGCTCACACCAGCAGATGAACTACGACGAGACCAAGCGGATGCACTACGACCCGGCGGGGATCAACGCGCGGGACAAGGAGGGCGTGCGCCGCGGCTTCTTCGGCTACGACTACCGGGAGCTGCAGGTCGACCCGGACTGGAAGCCCGACGAGTCCAAGGCCGTGTCGATGGTGATGCGCCCGGGTGAGGCGATCATGTTCTGGTCGACGCTCATGCACGCCTCCCACCCGCACGCCGGCCGCACCGACGAGATGCGGCTGGGCTTCGCCGCGCGGTATGTGCCGACATCGGTAAGAGTGTATCCGGACACCGATGCCATCGAGGAGTACGGCGGCCGGGTCTCGCTCGATCGCTACGGGGTGGTGCTGGTGCGGGGCGACGATCGCTTCGGCCACAACCGCCTCACCGACCGCACGACCCGGGGGCACGAGTTCCGGCGCGACTGAACGCGCTTGCGGGAAAGGAACGGCACGGCAACGGCGACGGGCCGGCGCACTGCGCCGGCGGTGGAGGTCAGAGGCGATGGGAGCCGGTTCCATCGAGGCGGTGGCGCGGCTCACCGAGCGCGTGCTGAGTGTGCGGCCGCTCGCGGGCGTGTTGAGCCCGCCGGTCGCCGTGGCGAGCGCCGCGGCCGGCCCGGACGAGCTCAACACGACCGGGCGCCTGCTCGGCTGTGTGGCCGACCGGGTCGGCGCCGGGGCGTTCCGGCTGCTCGGCGCCGGCGAGGCGGCCCCGGACGTCTTCGCCGGGGTCGTCGGGCGCCGTCTCGACCTCTCGGCCGCCTGGCTGCGTGACGCCGCCGCGGACCCGCCCGAGCCGCCCGCCGTCGCGGCCGCCGCGGCCGAGGTGCTGGCCCGCAGCTTCGGCGCCGCCTGCCGGCGCGCCGAGCTCGTCCGGCCCGACGGCGCGCGGCTGACCGCGTACGCCGCCGGCGACCCCGCCGCCCCGGCCGTCGTGCTGGTCTCGGCCTGCGGCATGCCGGTCGAGCTGAGCGAGCACTGGGTGCGCCGGCTCCAGCGGAGCCATCATGTCGTCACCTGGGAGAGCCGCTGGCTGTTCGGCCCCGGGGTGAGCGAACCCGAGGACGGCCCCGCCTCCGACGTCGCCGCGCAGGCCGCCGACCTGATCGCGGTGATGGACCACTTCGGCGTCGACCGCGCGCACCTGATGGGGCTGTGCGGCGGTGCGGTGATCGCCCTGGACGCCGCGGTGCGGTGGCCGGGCCGCTTCACCTCCATGAGCCTGTGGCACGGCGACTTCGAGCTCGGCCCGGTCGCCCCCAAGACCGATCACCAGCGCAACCTGCAGGCCCTGCTGGACATGGCCCGGCAGGGGCGTGCCGGATCGGCCGCAGTGCACCGGGTGCTCAGCAACTCGCTCGTCGAGCAGCTGCCCGAGGACATGGCGCACCTGGTCATCTACCCGTATGCGACGGGCGAGCTGTGGTACCGCTACAGCCTGCTCAACGGCGCCATCATGGCCACCGACGTGCGCGGTCACCTGCCCCGAATAGCCCTGCCCACGCTCGTGGTGACCAGCACGGACGACACGACCGCCCACCCCGACGGCTCCATCGCGGTCGCCCGCGGCCTCGACGAGGTGACGCTGCACATCGCCCCGCACGGCGATCACATCTCGCTCTTCCGCGGACCCGCGGAGCTGATCGATCTGGCCCTGGACTTCGCGCAGCGGAACCGGCCGTGACCCGCGCCGCCGTGACCCTCGCGTGTCATCGGGCGCCGCGATGCCGCGGCGTCGGGATGCTCGGCTCCAGTGCCGGCCGGCATGGGTGGTCCCCACGGACCAGCCCCTGCCGGCCGCTCTGTTTGTGGGGCGCGCCGATCGGCTGCGCGGATCTGCGCCGCGGACCTCCCACTAGCACGCCGTGACACACATCGCCAGGTGTTGATTCGCGCTACGTCAGCGTAGTGTTACGCTTCGTGCCCGGACGGCCGGGCCGCCATGCTGTGCGGTCGAGTCCGGTGCCGTTGCTCGGTTTCGAAACGAGTGTGGGCTTGGGGGCTCCGTGTCAATCGGCAATCATGACGCCATGCCGGAGATGTTCGGTAAGAAGCTGCGGGAATTCGTGGAAAACAGTCCCGCAAGCGTCTCCAAGGTGACGATCGAAAAGGGCGACAATCTCTACAACTACGGCAACAGCGACGGCAACGTCTATCTTCTCGAGTCCGGTCTGATGAAGACGGTCATATATGCCAAGGACGGCAAGAAATGCCTGCTGTCCATCTGTACCCCGGGCGACTCGCTCGGCGAGCTCGCGATGTTCCTGCCGTGCTGCACCGAGACCGCCTCGGCGATGAAGCGCTCGGTGGTGTGGCAGATCCCGGTCGTGCGCTTCCTCGAGGCCCTCGCCGACGACGCGCTGGTCGAGGGGCTGATGCGGCACCTCGCGCAGCGGGTGGCCGAGCAGCAGCAGATCATCGCCAATCTGGTGATGATGGATTCGGAGCGCCGGCTCGGCGCGACCCTGCTCAGCCTGGCCCGCAAGCTCGGCCGGGTCCACGGCTCGCACTTACTCATCGACGACCGCATCACGCAGGACGACCTGTCCGGAATGGTCGGCACGACCCGGTCGCGGGTGGGGTTCTTTCTCAAACGGTTCCGCGCGGCCGGCCTCGTCGACCTGTCGCCGCAGGCGTTTCTCGCGGTCCACGAGCCGTCCATGGCCGCGTACGTGGAGGCCGGCGTCTGAAAACGGCTGCCGACCCTGCTCAGTTCTGAGCAGGAATGTTCCTCGGCGACGTTTAGCATCGATATTGCAATAACGACGATCGTAAATCTCTTCACGCGCCGATGAACCGGCGTGCGGCTGCGGCCGTGCGCCGGACGGCGGCGCGCGCCCGTTTGGGGGAGACGATGACCCACGACGAGCGGTATGCCGACCTGGTCCGCACCACGCTCGCCGGCCTGACCGGCGGCCCCCGCGCGGAGGACGACCAGCCGCTGCGCGACCACGGGCTCAGCTCGCTGCTGGCGGTGCGGCTGGTGCTCGAACTCGGCGCGCGGCTCGGGGCCGACGTGCCGATCGAGTGGATCACCGGCGGCACCACGATCCGGGGCCTGGCCGGTCGCCTCGCCGCGCTCGCGCCCGGCTACGACCCGTCCCGCGACCGCGGCGACGATCAGCCCGTCGGGCCCGCCGCGGATGACGGCCTCCCCCTCACCCCGATCCAGCAGGCGTACCTCATCGGCGCCGACCCCGACCTGGGCACCGACCCGGTCGGCTGCCAGCTGTACCGCGAGTTCACCGTCGCCGGCCTGGACCCGGACGCGGCGGTCGCGGCCTGGCACCGGGTCGTCGCCGCGCACGACGCCCTGCGGCTGCGCGTCGGCGACGACTGGCGCCAGCGCGTCGCACCGGCCGCCACGCCGGCTGTGGTCCCCGTGCACGACCTTTCGGCCGCCGGCCCCGCCGAGTTCGCCGCGCATCTCGGGCGGGTCCGCGCCCGGCTGACCGCCCGCACGTTCGGCCCCGGCGGCGAGGACCGCTGGGCGCTGGAGGTGAGCCGCGGCCCCGGCGACGCCGGCGTGCTGCATCTCGTCATCGACGGCCTGATCATCGACGGGCGCGGCCTGGACCTGGTGCTCGCCCACTGGTGGCAGGCCTACGGCGAGCCCGGCCACGACTTCGGTGGCGGCGCGCTCACGCTGGAGCGCTGCCTGCGCACCCTCGCCGCGGACACCGGCACCCGCGAGGCGGACCTGGCCTACTGGCGGGACCGCCTGCCCGCGGTGCTGCGCGCCCCGGCGGTGCTCGGCGGTGAGCCGCCCGCCGGCCCCCTGCCCCGCGGCGTCCTGCAGGCCGCCCTCACCCCCGCCCAGTGGCGCCGGCTGCGGGAGCACGCCGCCGCCCTTGACGTGTCGCCGACCGCGCTGGTGCTCACCGTCTTCACCGACACCCTCACCCGCCACGGCGCCCGGGACCCCTACGCGCTCGTGCTGACCGCCAGCGACCGGATGCGCCTGCCCGCCGCGGCCGACGCGGTGCCCGGTCCGTTCACCTCCACCGTCGTCTTCGCGGTCGAGCCCGCGTCCGGCCCCTTCGAGGAGACCGCCGCCGCCCTGCACGCCGCGCTCTGGCGCGATCTCGGCCACGCCCGGATCAGCGGGGTCGAGGCCCTGCGCGACCGGCACGCCGGCGGCGACGGCCCCCTGCCCGTCGTCTTCACCAGCCTGCTCGACCTGCCCACCGCGGACGTGCGCACCAGCTTCGCCGCGTACACCACCCACCGCTCCAGCCGCACGTCCGGCGTCGCGCTGGATCACCAGATGTGGGAGCAGGACGGCGCGCTGCGCATCCACTGGGACGTGGCACCGGCCCGGTTCGCGGCCGGCACCCCGCAGACGCTGCTCGCCTCGTTCACCAACGCCCTGCGGGCCCTCGCCGCGCACGACGCCGCGCGCGACGAGCAACGCCCCCTCAACGAGCTGCAAAAAGCCTATTTCGTACCGCGAGTGAGCGGCCCGGCACCATGGGACGGCTGCCAGGTCTACCACAGCTTCACCGTCGACGACCTCGACCTCGCCCGGCTGGAGGCGGCCTGGCAGCGCATGATCGAGGCCCACGACGTGCTGCGCTCGCGGCTGTGCTACGACGGCACCCTGCGCGTGCGGGCGCGGGCCGGTGACGGCTGGCACATCCCGGTCATCGAGCTCGACCCCGGCACGGAGGCGGCGGAGCTGGCCCGCATCCGCGACGAGATGGCCGGCACCGCGTTCCCGCTCGACCGCTGGCCCCAGTTCGACCTGCGGGTGACCCGCACCGCCGGGGACGGTGACCCCCGGTGGGTCGTGCACTGCGGTATCGACCTGACCATCGCCGACGGCATCAGCATCCACCGCATGCTGCGCGAGCTGTTCCGCCTCGCCGCCGACCCCGCCGCCGCCCCGCGCGTCGCCCAGCCCTGGGCCGCGCTCGAGCGCCACCGCGCGGCCGCGTACCCGCCGCCGGCCCGCGACGCCGCCCGCGCCTACTGGCGGGAGCGCTTCGCCGGCATGCCGCCCGGACCCCGGCTCGCCCAGGACCCGGACCGGCACCGGCAGCGGCGCACCGGCCGGCTGACCGGCTGGCGGGCGCTGCGCGAGCGGGCCGAGGCCGAAGGGTACGGCGCCGACCCGCTGCTGCTGGCGATCCTCGTCCAGGCGCTCGCGACGGTCTTCGACGAGGATTTCGCGCTGCCGGCCGTCCGGTGGACACCGCACGACGAGCCGTACCGCCCCGGCGAGCACACCGGCCTGAGCTGGATCGCCCGCGGCCCGCGAGCGCTGCCCGTCGCCGAGCGCGCGGCGCTGATCCGGCGGCAGTACGTGCGCGACGCCGCGGGCGACGCGGTCAGCGGCCTGGAGGAGCTGCGGCGGGTGGTCATGGCCCAGCGCCGCGGCGGCGACTACGGCTTCCCGATCGTGTACACCGGGCTGCTCGAACTCACCGAGGAGCGCCTGCCCGACGGCGTCGCCGCCGGGCCCTGGATGACGTACACGCCGGACGTGTCCCTGGACTGCATCGCCGCCGAGGACGGCGACGAGCTCGTCTACTTCTGGGACGCCGTGCCCGGCGACTTCCCGCCCGGCGCGCTCGACGAGGCCTTCGCGTCCTACGAGCGACTGCTGCGCGAACCGTTCGCGGCCGAGCCCACCCCGGACGCCCCCTCGCCGGCCTGGAACGACACGGCCGTCGCGCACCCGCCGCCCGAGCCGGCCCACCTGCGCTTCGAGCGGCAGGCGCAGGCGCGCCCGCACGAGGTGGCGTTGCGCTACCGCGGCGGCACGACGACCTTCGGCGAGCTCGACCGCCGGGCCAACGGCATCGCCGCCCGGCTGCGCGCGCTCGGCGCCGGCCCCGGCACCTTCGTGGCGATCAGGGCCCGGCGCGGCCCCGGCATGATCGCCGCGGTGCTCGGCGTCGCCAAGACCGGCGCGGCCTACGTGCCCGTCGACCCAGCCCTGCCCGAGGCCCGCGCGCACGTCATGCTCGCCGACGCCGCCGCCCGGATCGTGCTGAGCTCCGGCGGCGCCGCCCAGTGGGAGCCGCCCGCCGGCACCGCGGTCGTCGATGCCGACGCCGTGCCCGGGGCCGACGCCGGCCCCGAGTGGCGCGGCACGCCCGACGACCCGGCGTACGTCATCTTCACCTCCGGCAGCACCGGCACCCCGAAGGGCGTCCTGGTCGCCCACCGGGCCCTGGACAACCTGCTGCACTGGGCCGCCCGCGCGTACCCCACCGGCCCCGGCGACGTCGGCCTGCAGGTCACGTCGCTCGGCTTCGACCTGTCCGTCTACGACATCTTCGGGCTGCTCGGCAGCGGCGCCGGGCTCTACGTCGCCGACGCCGAACAGCAGAAGGACCCGGCCCTGCTGCTCGACGTGCTGCTCACCGAGCCGGTGACCTTCTGGAACTCGGCACCGACCACGCTGGCCCAGCTGATGCCGCTGCTGCCCGGCCCCGAGCCCGCCCACCCCGGCACCGGCACCCTGCGGCTGGTCTTCCTCTCCGGCGACTACACCCCGCTGACGCTGCCCGACGCGCTGCGGGCCGTGTTCACCCGGGCTCGCGTCATCAGCCTTGGCGGCGCGACCGAGGCGACGGTGTGGTCCAACCACTTCCCGATCGAGGACGTCGACCCGGCCTGGCGCAGCATCCCCTACGGCCGGCCGATCGACAACTGCCGGTACTACATCCTCGACGAGGCTCGCCGCCCCTGCCCGGTCGGCGTCGAGGGCGACCTGTACATCGCCGGCGTCTGCCTGGCCGAAGGTTATGTCAACCGGCCCGACCTGACGGCCGAGCGCTTCGTCGAGGACCCGTTCGCGAGCCCTGCCGGGCAGCGGATGTACGCCACCGGCGACCGGGCCGCCTACCGCCCCGACGGCGTCATCGTCTTCCTCGGCCGCGCCGACACGCAGGTGAAGATCCGCGGGTTCCGGGTCGAGCCGGGCGAGATCGAGCACTGCCTGCGCCGCCACCCCGCGGTCGCGGACGCGGTCGTGGTGCCCCGGCCCGACCCGGCCGGCGACCGCAAGCTCGTCGCGTACATCGTTCCGGCCGGCCCGTTGCCGCCGACCCGCGAGCTGCGCGCGTTCGCCGCGCAGACGCTGCCCGACTACATGGTGCCGAACGCGGTCGTCGCCGTTCCCGCGTTCCCGGCGACCGCCAACGGCAAGCTGGACCGCGACGCCCTGCCGTGGCCGCCGCCCCCGTCCCCGATCGTCGACGGTGCCGTCATCGCCCCCGTTGCCGCGGCCCTGCCCCCGGCGCCTGTTCCCGCTCCTGTTCCTGCTCCCGCTTCGGTGGTGGAGCCGGCGGCGGACGGGCGGCTCACCGAGGAATTGGCCGCGATCCTTGCCGGACTGCTCGGTCAGGCATCGGTCGACACGGAGCAGGACCTGTGGGACCAGGGCGCGACGTCGTTCACGATGGTCCAGGTCGCGGCGGAGATGCGGCGGCGCTACGACCGCCGGGTGCCGGTCAACGTGCTGCTGGCCGAGCCGACGGTCGCCGCGATGGCGGGCCACCTGGCCTCCACCGGCGCCCGGCCAGTGTCTCCGGCCCCGGCCCCGGCTGCGGCGGCCCCGGTCCCGGTCGCGGCGCCCTCGTCGCCAGTGCCGTCCGCCGAGCCGCCCGCACCGGTCGCGCCGCCCACTCCGCCCGAAGTTCCCTCACCGTCCAGTGTGGACGTCTTCTCCGCGGACGAGCAGGCCGCGTTCAAGGCGGCCGGATGGGGACAACGCCCCGCCGGGCCGGACGACGTCCTCGTGCCCCTCAGCGCCGCGGCACCCGCGGCCGAGCACTTCCGGTGGCGCGGCACCCGCCGCACGTTCGCCGCCGGGCCGGTTCCGCGCGCCGCGTTCGACGGGCTGCTCGGCCTGCTCGGGGCCGAGCCCGGCGACGGGCAGCGCCGGCTGTACCCATCGGCCGGCGACACCTACGCGGTGCAGGTCTACGTCCGGGTCCGCCCCGACGCCGTGCAGGGCGTCCCGGCCGGCCTGTACTACCTGCGGGCCCAGGAGCGCGCCCTGCAGCTGGTGAACCCGGCGCCCGACATCCCGCGCGGCATCCACTTCTTCTACAACCGGCCCGTCTTCGACACCGCGTCCTTCGAGGTGTACCTCATCGGGCAGTCGCGCGGCATCGAGCCCGTCTACGGCCCGGACGCCGACGGGTACCTGCGCCTGGAGGCCGGCTACCTCGGCGAGCTGCTCATGCTCGGGCAGGCCGCCTTCGGGCTCGGCCTGTGCCCGATCGGCGGCCTGGCCTTCGACCGCATCCGCGCGCAGTTCGCCCTGGACGACGGCCACCGCTTCCTGCACGCATTCCTCGGCGGCCCGGCCGGGCACGACCCCGCGACGGCCGGCGCCGTGCCCGCCTTCGCGCCGCCCGCCGTGCCGACCGTGCCCGCCGTGCCGCCCGCGTCCGTCGTATCCGCCGTGCGGGACGTGCCCGCCGTGCGGGACGTGGCGATCGTGGGTCTGTCCGGGCGCTACCCCGACGCCCCCGACCTCGACCGGCTCTGGCGGAACCTGGCGGCCGGCCGGCGCAGCGTCGCCCCGCCACCGCCCGCGCGGGCCGGTGACGTCGGCTCGGCGCTGCCCGGCGCGTACCTCGACGACATCGACCGCTTCGACAGCCTGCTGTTCCACATCGCCCCGGCCGAGGCGCGCGAGCTCGACCCGCAGCTGCGCCTGGCGCTGGAGGTGGCGTGGGAGTGCCTGGAGAACGCCGGGTACACGCCGGAGGGGCTGCGCGCCGCCGCGCCCCGCGTGGGCGTGTACGCCGCCGTCATGTGGCAGGACTACCAGCACGTCGGAGCGGCCGGATGGACGGACGGCGGCGCGGCCCGGGTCTCCGGCGTCGCCGCGGACATCCCCAGCCGCATCTCGCACTGCCTCGGGCTGCGCGGCCCGAGCATCGCGGTGAACACCTCCTGCTCGTCCTCGCTCACCGCGCTGCACCTCGCGGCCACGGCCCTGCGCTCCGCCGAGTGCGACGCCGCCCTGGTCGTGGCGGTCAACCTGATCGCGCACCCGTACCACGCCGCCGTCCTGCGCGGCCTCGACCTCGTCTCCACCAGCGGGGTCGCGGGCGCGTTCGACGCGGCGGCCGGCGGCTGGTCGCCCGGCGAGGGCGCGGGTGCGGTCCTGCTGCGACCCGACGCCGCGGCCGTGGGCGACGGCGATCACCGCTGGGGCGTGCTCGAGGCCACCTGGGCGGGGCACGCGGGCGGCGGCAACCGCTTCCTCGCCCCGAACGTCGCCGCGCTCACCCGCTCGCTGCGCGAGACCCTCGCCGCCGCCGGGCGGGAGCCGGCCGACATCGGCTACGTCGAGTGCGCCGCCGGCGGCTCCGGCATCGCCGACGCCGCCGAGATCCAGGCCCTCGACGCCGTGCTGGGCGGGCGCGGGGGCACCGTGCCCATCGGCACCGTGAAGGCCAACATCGGCCACCTCGAGGCCGCCTCCGGCCTGGCCCAGCTGACGAAGGTGCTGCTGCAGTTCCACCACGAGCGGCTGGCCCCGACGCCGCGCGCGGACGAGCTCAGCCCGCTGGTCGACTGGGACGCGGTCGCGCTGCGGGTCGTGGACGCCCCGGCCCCGTGGCCGCCGCCGGACGCCACGGCCCCGCGCCGGGTGCTCGTCAACGCCCTCGGCGCCACGGGCTCCTACGGCCACCTCGTCCTGCGCGCGCCCGACCCCCTCGCCGTGGCGCCGGCCGCCGACGGTCCCCTCGTGGTACCGCTGTCCGCGCAGACGCCCGATCAGGTGCGCGAGGCCGCCCGGCGGGTGCGCGCGGCCCTCGACGGCGGGGCGGTGCCGAGCGCCGACATCGCGTACACGCTGCAGGTCGGCCGGGTGACGATGGCGCACCGGGTGGCGTTTCCCGCCGCCGACCCGGCCTCCCTCCGCGCGGCCCTCGACGCGTTCCTGGCCACCGGGCACGTCGAGGCGCCCGCCGACGTGCTGACCCGCTCCTGGCTGGCCGGGGAGCCCGTCGACTGGGCCGCGGCGTGGCGGGTGCCGGGCCGCAGGGTGCCGCTGCCGACCTACCCGTTCGCGCCGGACCGGCACCGCCTGGCCGTCGAGCCCGCCCCCGCGCCCGCCGACGAACCCGGCGACCTGGAGCGCTACCTGTGCGCCATGTTCGCCGAGGTGTCGCAGATCCCGGCCGGGCGCATCGACGCGCACACGCCGCTGGAGCACTACGGCCTCACCTCGCTGATGGTCACCGGCCTCAACGCCCGCCTCGCCGAGCGCTTCGACGGCGTACCGCGGACGCTGTTCTACGAGCACCGCGACCTGGCCGGCATCGCGGCCGCCCTGACCCGCACCGCCGCGCCGCGGACCGCGGCCGAGGCGCCGCTTGCCCGGACTCGCGATACGGAGGAGCCGATCGCGGTCATCGGGGTCGCGGGCCGCTATCCGCAGGCCGCCGACCTCGACGAGTTCTGGCGCAACCTCGTCGCCGGCCGCGACTGCGTCACCGCGCCGCCGCCCGGCCGCCCCGGCCCGGACGACGACGCCGCGATCGGCGGCTTCCTCGACGACGTGGACCTGTTCGACCCGATGCTGTTCCAGATCACCCCGCGCGACGCGACGCTCATGGACCCACAGGAGCGGCTGTTCCTGGAGACGGTGTGGCGCGTGCTCGAGGACGCCGGGTACAGCCGGGCCCGGCTGCGGATGCGCCACGGCGGCCGGGTGGGAGTGTTCGCCGGAACGATGTACAACGAGTACCCCTTCTTCGGCGTCGAGCGATCCGCCGCCGGCGCGCCGATCGCGACCGGTTCCGCCATCGCCGGCATCGCCAACCGGGTCTCGTGGTTCCTCGACGCCGCCGGGCCCAGCCTGACCGTCGACACCATGTGCTCCTCCTCGCTCACGGCGCTGCACCTGGCGGCCGAGAGCCTGCGCCGGGACGAGTGCGAGGTCGCCGTCGCCGGTGGGGTGAACCTGTCGCTGCACCGCAACAAGTTCGTCCAGCAGCGGGCGATGGGCATGACGGCCGCCGGTGGACGGTGCCGGCCGTTCGGCGCCGGTGGCGACGGGCTGGTGCCGGGGGAGGGCGTCGGCGCGGTACTGCTGAAAACCCTGGCCCGCGCGCAGGCCGACGGCGACCGCATCCACGGCGTGATCCTGGCGACCGCGGTCAACCACGGCGGCCGGACCAGCGGCTACCTGGTCCCGAACCCGGTCGCCCAGGCAGAGCTCGTCGCCTCAGTGCTGCGCCGCGCGGGCCTCGACCCGTCCGGCGTCGGCTACGTCGAGGCCCACGGCACCGGCACCGCGCTCGGCGACCCCATCGAGCTCAGCGGCCTCCAGCGCGCCTACGGCGACCGGCCTGCCGGCAGCGTGCCGATCGGCTCCGTCAAGTCGAACATCGGGCACCTGGAAGGCGCCGCCGGCATCGCCGGGCTGACCAAGATCCTCCTGCAGCTGCGCCACGGCGAGCTGGTGCCGTCGCTGCACGCCGACCGGCTGAACCCGAACGTCGACTGGGCCGCCAGCCCGTTCGCCGTCCAGCGGGCCGTCGCGCCGTGGCCGCGTGGCGCCACCGCGCGCCGGGCCGCGCTGAGCTCCTTCGGCGCCGGTGGCAGCAACGCGCACGCCCTCGTCGAGGAGGCTCCGCCGCCGGTCGCCCCGAGCCCGGTCCCCGGACCGCAGCTCGTCGTCGTCTCCGCCGCGAACCCCGAACAGCTCGCCGCCGTCGCCGCCCGGCTGGCCGGACACCTCGCCGACCATCCGGGCCTGGACCTCGCCGGCGTCGCCCACACGCTGCGCGCGGGCCGCGAGGCCCTGGCGCACCGGGCCGCGTTCGTCGCCGCCGATCTCGCCGAGGCCCGGCGCCGCCTGGCGGCCCTCGCCGCCGGCGACCACACCGGCATCGTGCTCGGCCGCCGGAGCGGCCCGGCGGGATCGGGGCCGACCGTGGCCGATCCGGAGCGCCTCGACCTCGACGAGCTGGCCCGGCAGTGGACCGCCGGCGCCGAGGTCGACTGGGACCGCCTGGGCCGGGCCGGCCTGGTCGCCCTGCCGGGCCATCCGTTCGCCCGGATGCGCTGCTGGCTGCCGGACGCGGACCCACCGGCGCCCGGGCGCGGCCACGAGATCGAGGCGGAGTCCGCCGCGGTGCCGCTGACGGCCCGCCGGTGGGAGCCGGACGAAGCGCCGTTCCCCGACGCGTCGCCGTTCCCCGGTGCCGTGCTCTGCCTCATCGGCGGCGCCGACGGCACAGACCTCGCGGCACGGGTCGCGGCCGCCCTGCCCGCCACGCGGTTCGTGCTCGCCCGCACCGCGGCCGGCGCGGGCGACGACCTGCCGGTCGTGGACTCCGAGGCGGCCGGTCTGGCCCTGCTCGACGCGCACCCCGGGCTCACCGGCTGGCTCGATCTGTCCGATGTGGACGGACCCGCCGCCGGCGACCCCCGCCCCCACACCTGGCGGCCCCGACTGACGATGCTGCAGCGGCTGCTGCGCGGCCCCCGGCCCGTCGCGCGGATCCTCCACGTGACCCGCGGCGTCCAACCGGCCGGCGGCCCCCCGCCGCGGCTGGCCGGCGGCCCCCCGCCGCGGCTGGCCGGCGCCGTGATGACCGCCCTCGTGCGCTCGATCGCCGCCGAGCACGCCGCGGTCCGCGCGACCGCCCTGGACTGCGACGAGGCCGACCCGGCGCGCATCGCGTCCGAGTTCACCGCCGGCGCCGGGGCCGAGGTCTGCCATCGGTCGGGGCGGCGGCTGCTCCCGCTGGCCGTCGCGGCGCCGGCCCGGCCGCTCCCGCCGGCGCGGTTGCGCGCGGACCGGGCGTACGTGGTCACGGGCGGCACCCGGGGACTCGGCGCCCTCGCCGCCCGGCGGCTGGCCGAGCGCGGCGCCCGGCGGATCGCGCTGTTCTCGGCCACACCGGTGTCGGGGGACACCCAGGCCGCGCTGGCGACGATCCGCGCGCTGGAGGCCGAGGGCGTCACCGTGCACGCCTCCGCACCGGACCTGACCGACCCCGCCGATCTCGCCGCCGCACTGGAGCGGGTGCGGGCCGATCTCGGGCCGATCGGCGGGCTGGTGCACTGCGCCGGCCGGGCCGCCGCCCCGGGGCCGCTGGTGCTGCGCGACCCCGGTGCCGTCGCCGCGGTGCTCGCGCCGAAGACCGAGGGCGCCACGAACCTCGCCGAGCTGTGCGCGGCCGACCCGCTGGAGTTCGCGGTGCTGTACTCCTCGGTGTCGGCCGCCGTACCCGCGCTCGCCGCCGGTGTCGCGGACTACGCGGCGGCCAACGCGTACCTCGACCTGCTCGCCGGCTACCAGGCTCGCCTCGGCCGCACCGCCTACCGCAGCATCCAGTGGACGGTCTGGCGCGAGTCGGGCTCGGGAGCCGGGGCCGCGGCGGCGTGCGCCCGGGCCGGGCTCGGCACCCTCACCGATCGCGAGGGCCTGGACGTGCTGGACCTCGCCCTCGCCGGTGCGACACAGACCGTCGTGCAGACCGCACCCGCCGTGCCTGGCCCGGTCGACACGGTTGCCGCAACCGAACCGCCCGCGGCGGCCGGGCCGGTGCCGGGCTGGCTCGCCGACCTGTTCGTGGCGACCGCCGGCATCCCCGCCCAGGCGCTCGACCCGGACGCGGAGTTCCGCGATCTCGGCGTCGAGTCGGTGATGCTGGCCGAGCTCGTGCGGCGCATCGAGGAGCATGTGGCTCAGCCGGTACCGCCGAGTCTGCTTCTGGAACATCCGACCCTGCGCCTGCTGGCCGCCGCGTTGCCGGCCCCGGACCCGGCCCCCACTGCCGAGCCGCGGGCCGCGACCCCGGCACCGGCCGGGAAGGTCGCCGTCATCGGTCTCGCGTGCCGCATGCCCGGCGCCGCCGACGCCGATGCCTTCTGGGACAACCTCGTCGCGGGCCGCTCCGCGGTGACCGAGGTGCCGCCCGGCCGCTGGAGCGCCGCCGAGCTGTACCCCGGGCGCAGCGTGAGCAAATGGGGCGGGTTCGTCGACGGCATCGAGGACTTCGACGCCGGCTGGTTCGGCATCGGCGAGGAGGAGGCCGTCTGCCTCGACCCCGGCATCCGGCTGTTCCTGGAGTCCTCGGTCGCCGCTCTGCGCGACGCCGGCTACCGCGACGACGAGGTCCGCGGCCGCGACGTCGCCGTGTTCGCCGGCGCCCGGCTCTCCGGCTACCGCCACCGCGCCGGCGTGCGCGGCGGAGCGGCGGGGCTCGGTGCCGACCAGAACTTCATCGCCGCCCGGGTCGCCGACGCGCTCGACCTGCACGGGCCGAACCTCGTGGTCGACAGTGCCTGCTCCTCCGCACTGGTCGCCGTCGGCCTGGCCTGCCGCAGCCTGCTCAGCGGCGAGTCCGAGCTGGCGCTGGCCGGTGGGGTGGAGATCCTGCTCGACGAGGAGCCGTACCTGCAGTTCACCGCCGCCCGCGCGCTGTCGCCCTCGGGCCGCTGCGCAACGTTCGACGCCGACGCCGACGGGTTCGTGCCGGGCGAGGGCTGCGGCGTGCTGGTGCTCAAGGAGCTCGGCGCCGCGATCCGCGACGGCGACCGGATCCGGGCCGTCATCGACGCGGTCGCGGTGAACAACGACGGCCGCACCATGGGGCTCACCACGCCGAACCCGGTCGCCCAGGCGGCCGTCGTGCGGCGGGCCATCGCCGCCAGCGGGTACGGCGCCGGCGACATCGGGCTGCTCGAGGCGCACGGCACCGGCACGATGATCGGCGACCCGATCGAACTGCGGGCGCTGACCCAGGTGTACCGCGAGTCCACATCGGACACCGGCTACTGCGGCCTCGGCAGTGTGAAGACGAACGTCGGGCACCTGTTGTCCGCGGCCGGCATCGCCGGGCTGCTCAAGGTCGTCCTCGCCGTCGAGCGCGGCGTCCGCCCGCCGACCCTGCACTGCCACCGGCCGAACCCGCGCTTCGACTTCGCCGCGTCCCCGTTCACGCCGCAGCTGGCCGCCGAGCCGTGGGCCGGGCGGCGGGTCGCCGGGGTGAGCGCGTTCGGCCTCGGCGGCACCAACGCCCACGCGATCGTCTCCGCGCCCGACGACCACGTCGCCGCCGGGGTCCGCCGCACCGCGCTGCCCGCACCGGGATTCCAGCGGCGGCGGTACTGGCTGGAGCGGGCCGCCGCCCCGGCGCCCGAGCCGGCACCCGCCCCGCCCGAGCCGGTCGCCGTGCCGCCACTGCCCGCATCCGTGTCGTCGCTGCTGGACCTGCGTTTCGTCAGGACCACGCGGGTGAACGGCCGCACACCGAGCTGAACCAGGAGACACCGACATGGACGACCCCCAGATCGAGTGTCGGCTCGAGCTGTCCGACACCGACTTCATCATGAGCAACCACCGGGTGCACGGGGTCTCGGTGCTGCCCGGCGTGACGTTCCTGGACATCCTGATGCGGGTCCTGGCCGCGCAGGGCCTGGACACCGAGCGCGCCGAGCTGCGCCGCATCCTGTTCCCGGAGCCGGTCGTCACCGCCGAGGGCGCGCCCCGGGAGCTGCGCCTGTGCGTCGGCGCGCCCGGCCCCGGCGGCGGCCGCCCCGTCACCGCCCAGAGCCGCTGGGCCGGCCGCCCGGAGGCGCCGCCCTGGCGGGAGAACATGCGCGCTGAGCTCGTCTTCGCCGACGCCCCGGCGGCCGCGCCGCTCGACCTCGCCGCGCTGCGGGCCGGGGTCCGGCGCAGCTACCCGATCGCCGAGCTGTACGCGCGGGCCCGGGCCGAGGACATCCGGCACGGCCCGGCGATGACCTGCCACGGCGATCTGCACATCGGCGACGGCTACCTGCTCGCCGAGCTCGACCTCGACCCGGCCGCCCCGCCCGAGGACGCCTTCCACCTGCACCCGGCCAAGCTCGACGCGGCGACCATCGCGGCCTACGGCCAGACCGAGGCCGTCTCCCGGGACCCGTTCATCCCGATGTACCTCGACCGGTTCCGGGCCCCGCGTCCGCTGCGCGGCACCACGCTGCTCTACGCGCCCCGGGTCGAGACGCTCGCCGCGTCCGCCGACGTCATCGACAACGACTACGGCCTCTACGACGCCGCCGGGACGCTGCTGGCCGAGTTCGGCAAGCTCACCTGCAAGCGGATCCGCCACGCCGGGCTGATCTCCCGCCTGCTCGCCGACGTGCCCTCGGCCCCGGCCGCCCGGCTTCTGCATTCCGGCGCGGACGCGGTGCGAGCCTTCGCCGGTCACCTGCGGGCCCTCGTCGGTGAGCGGCTGGGCCGCGCCGCCGCGGACGTGCCGGTCGACGCCGGCTTCTACGAGCTCGGCCTGGACTCCGTCGCCATGCTCGACATCAGCCGGGAGCTGGAGCCGGTGGCCGCGACCGCGCTGTACCCGACGCTGCTGTTCGAGCACACCGACATCGCCGCCCTCGCCGAGCACCTCGGCACCGCCCACGCCTTCCACCCGCCCGCGGCCACCGGCGACGACCCGGCCCCGTCGGACCTTGCCGCCACCCTGTTCCGGCCACAGTGGACCGCCATCGGGGCCGGGCCGGACCCGGACGCCGGACGGCCGCTGGTGGTCATCGGGGCCGACGAGGCCACCGTCGCCGCCCTGCGCCGCGCGGGTCACGCCGTCGACGCCCATCCGGGTGACGAGCTCGACCTCACCGACCCGGCCCAGGCCGGCCGCGTCGTCGCCGCGGCCGCCGACGGCGCCGCGTACGTGCGTGTCGCCCCGGAGGCGTCCGACGCGGACCCGGCCCGGCCCGCGGTCGAGGTGTGGACGCTCGCCTCGGCGCTGCACCGCCGCCGCCTGGCCGCCCCTGGGCCGATCCTCTACGTGCACCCGTCGCCCGACCCGGCCGGGGCCGCGATCGGCGCGCTGGGCCGAACCGTCGCGGCGGAGGCGCCCGCGCTGCGGGTCCGCTCGGTCGGCGTCGCCGCCTGGGGCCCGGACTCGCTCGCCGCCGCGATCGCGGGGGAGGCCGCCGACCAGGGCGGCGGCAGCGAGATCCGTCACGTCGCCGGGCGGCGTGAGACGCGCGCGTACGCCCCGCTGCCCGGGCCCGGCGGACCGGTGCCGTTGCGCGACGGCGGCGTCTACCTGCTCACCGGGGCCGACGGGGCGCTCGCCGGGCTCGTGGGGGAGCACCTCGCGCGGCGGTACCGTGCCCGCTGCATCCTGCTCGGCCGCCGCCCGCTCGGCGAGCCGCTCGCGGGTCGCATCGCCGCGTGGCGGGCCGCCGGAGCGGAGGTGCTGCACGTCGTGGCCGACCTCACCGACGCCGGCGCCGTGCGGGCCGCCGTCGAGCGGGGCCGGGCCCATTTCGGGCGCATCGACGGCGTGCTGCACCTGGCCGGAACGCTGCGCGATGGGCTCTTCCCGGCCAAACGCCGCACCGACTTCGCCGACGTGACCGGCCCGAAGGCCGCCGGTGCCGGGCACCTCGACGACGCCACCGCCGGCGACGACCTCGCGTTCTTCGCCGTGTTCTCGTCCCAGTCGGCCACGGTGCCCAACCCCGGTCAGTGCGACTACGCCTACGCCAACGCCTACCTGGAGCACTTCGCCGAGTGGCGGGCGGCCCGCCCGGACCGCCACGGGGTCAGCGTCGCCGTCGCGTGGCCGCTGTGGGCCGACGGCGGCATGCGCATCGCGGACGCGGCGATCGAGCGCGCCCGCCGGGAGCACGGCACGGCACCGCTGCCGACCGAGGCGGGCCTGGCCGCGCTGGAGTCCGCGCTCGCCGCCGGCGACGGCACCGTGCTCGTGCGCTACGGCGACCCGGACCGGGCCGCGGAGGGCCTGCCCCGCCCGGAACCGCTGCCGCCGGCCGCCCCGCACGCCGAGCCCGCCCCGTACGTCGGCGAGGTGGCGATCGTGGGCCTGGCCGGGCAGTACCCGCAGGCGCCCGACCTGCGCACGTTCTGGCGCAATCTCGCGGCCGGCCGCGACTGCGTCACCGAGGTCCCGGCCGGGCGCTGGGACCACGAGCGGTACTTCGACGCCGAGCGCGGCGCCCCGGGCCGCACGTACGGGCGCTGGGGCGGCTTCCTCGACGGCATCGACGAGTTCGACTTCGCGTTCTTCGGCATCTCCCGCAAGGACGCCGAGCGCATGGACCCCCAGGAGCGGCTGTTCCTCACCACTGCCTGGCAGGCGATCGAGGACGCCGGGTACGCGCCGCAGCGGCTGCGCGGGGCGCCCGTGGGCGTGTTCGCCGGTGTCACCTGGAGCCACTACCAGCTCTTCGACGAGGACGGCGTCGCGCCGGCGGCGATGCACGCGGCGGTGGCGAACCGGGTGTCGTACACCCTCGGCCTCACCGGCCCCAGCATGGCCGTGGACACCGCGTGCTCGTCGTCGCTGTCGGCCGTGCACCTGGCCGTGCAGGCGCTGCGGCTCGGGGAGTGCGACCTGGCCGTCGCCGGTGGCGTCAACCTCACCGTGCATCCGCAGAAGTACCTCCAGCTGGCCCAGGGGCAGTTCCTGTCCGACGACGGCCGCTGCCGCAGCTTCGGCGAGGGCGGCACCGGCTACGTCCCGGCCGAGGGCGTCGGCGCGGTCGTGCTCAAGCCGCTCGCCGCCGCGGTGCGCGACGGCGACCACGTGTACGGCATCATCCGCGCCACGGCGCTCAACCACGCCGGCCGTACGAGCGGCTTCACCGTCCCCAGCCCCGCCGCCCAGGCCGACCTCATCCGCGAGGCGTGGCGGCGCGGCGGCGTCACCCCGGAGACCGTCGGCTACGTCGAGGCGCACGGCACCGGAACCTCGCTGGGCGACCCGATCGAGATCGAGGCGCTGCGCGCCGTCTTCGCCGAGTCGGCCCCGCCGGGCGGGTGCGCGGTCGGCTCGGTGAAGTCGTCGATCGGCCACGCCGAGAGCGCCGCCGGCATCGCGGCGCTGACGAAGGTGCTGCTGCAGCTGCGGTACCGCACCCTGGCCCCGTCGCTGCACGCCGAGCGGATCAACCCCCACATCGACCTCGACGGCACGCCCCTGCACATCCAGCGCGAGGCGGCCCCGTGGCCAACGCCCGGCGACGGCGGCCCGCGGCGGGCGGGCGTGAGCGCGTTCGGTGCCGGCGGGGCCAACGCGCACCTCGTCGTGGAGGAAGCGGCAACGGTACCGCCGGCCGAGCCCGCCCCCGGCGAGGCGCTCTTCGTGCTCTCGGCCCGCGACGAGCCGGCCTTGCGTCGCTACGCCGGACAGGTCGAGGCGGCCCTCGCCGACGACACCGGCGCGGATGCCTCGGCCGTCACTGCCGCGGCCGCCCCCGCCGACGACGCCGGCGCGGACGCCTCGGCGGTCACGGCCACGGTCGCGCTCGCGGGCGATGTCGGCGCGGATGCGTCGGCCGTCACGGCCGCGGTCGCCGAACTGCTCGGCGTCGACGCGGCGACCGTCGACCCGGACGAGACGCTCACCGACCTGGGCCTGGACCGGGCGGCGCTGCTGAGCCTGCGCGAGCGTTTCGGCCCCATCAGCGGCCTCGCTACGCCCCGCTCGCTGGCCTCGGCGTCACCGGGCTCCGGTCTCAGCCTGGCCGCCGTGTCGCCGGGCTCCGGTCTCAGCCTGGCCGCCGTGTCGCCGGGCTCCGGTCTCAGCCTGGCCGCCGTGTCGCCGGGCACCGGTCTCAGCCTGGCCGCCGTGTCGCCGGGCACCGGTCTCAGCCTGGCCGCCGTGTCGCCGGGCACCGGTCTCAGCCTGGCCGACGTCGCCTACACCGTGCAGGTCGGCCGGGCCGCGATGGCCCACCGCCTGGCCGTCGTCGCCGGCGACCTGCCCGCCCTGCGCGCCGCGTTGCGCGCGGTCGCCGCCGGTGTCGAGCCGCCCGCCGGTGTCCTGCTCGGCGTCGCCGCCGGCGAGCACCCGGCCCTGGACCCGGAGGGCGTCGGCCTGCACGAGGTGGCGGCGCGCTGGGTGAGCGGCGCCGACGTGGACTGGGCGCGGCTGCACCGCCCGGGTGCGCGCCGCCGGGTGCCGCTGCCCGGGTATCCGTTCGCCGGCGAGCGCTGCTGGGTCGGCCAGTGGCGCCGCCGCGGGACCGCACCCACACTCACACCCGAGCCCTTGCCCGAGCCCTTGCCCGAGGCCCTGCCCGAGCCTTTGCCTGAAGCCCTGCCCGAGGCCGCCGGCGAGGTTCCGGTCGACGTGCGGCTGCTCGACGACGGCGTCGCGGTGGTCACCATGCGCGGCGACCGCAACATGTTCACCGAGGGGCTCGTGCGCGGCCTCGAAGCGGCGTTCGCGAGCGTGGCCGCCGAGCCGTCCGTCAAGGCCGTCGTGCTCACCGCGTCCGGCCCGGCGTTCAGCATGGGCGGCACCCCCGACGCGCTGGAACGGCTGGCCCGCGGCGACGGGCGCTTCACCGACGTCCCGTTTCTCTACCGCGGCCTGTTGCGCTGCGACCGTCCCGTGGTGGCCGCGATCACCGGCCACGCCTCGGGCGGCGGCCTCGCCTTCGGCCTGTACGCCGACGTCGTCGTCATGGCTCGCGAGCCCGGCTACGCGGCGAACTTCCTGCACTACGGCTTCACGCCGGGCATGGGCGCCACGTTCATCCTCGAGCACCGCTTCGGCCGCGCGCTGGCGAGCGAGATGTTCTACACCGGCCGCGCGTTCGACGGCGCGGAGCTGGAGCGCCGCGGCGCTCAGGTCCGCTTCGAGAACCGCGCGGACGTCCTGCCGGCCGCGCTCGCCGTGGCCCGCTCGATCGCCCGGCAGCCCGAGGCGGCCGTCGCGGCCCTCAAGCGCGAGCTGGCCGACCGGGTGCTGACGACCGTCGACGCCACGGTGTCGCGCGAGGTCGCCCTGCACGAGCGCGTCCTGGGCTCCGACGCGGTCGGCCTGGTCCGCGAGCACATGGGCAAGGTGGACCGCTTCGCCGGCCGCGAGACGCCCGCCCCCGTCACGCCGGGACCGGACCCGGTCGCGCTCGCCCCTGCGGCCCCGGTCGCGCTCGCCCCCGTCGTGCCGGGATCGGCCCCGGTCACGCTCGCCCCGGTCGCGCCGGGACCGGCCCCCGTCACGCCCACTCTCGCCGCGCCCCCGCCGATCGAGGTTGCGCCCTCGCCGATCGAGGTTGCGCCCTCGCCGATCGAGGTTGCGGCCGGACCGGCGCTCGACCGCGACGAGGTGGTGGCGGCGATCGGCCGGACCTTGGGCGCGCAGCTGTACCTGGAGCCGGCCGAGATCGACCACCGGCTGACGTTCAGCGAGATGGGCATCGACTCCCTCGGCGCCGTCGAGCTGGTCCGCGACCTCAACCGGCGCTTCGGCCTGGACCTCGACTCCGTCACCGTGTACGACCACCCGACCGTCGACCGCCTCGCCGACCACGCCCTCGACAGCGCCGCCGAGACCCGCCGCCTGGAGGCCGGGGCCACAGCCCCCGCTCCCACCACGCCCGCTCCTGCGCCCGCTCCCGCTCCCGCCGCGTCCGCCGCTCCGGCTCCCGCTCCCGCCGCGCCCGCAGCCGCTCCCGCCGCGCCCGCGACCGCGCCCGCCGCCCCCGTGGCGATGCCCGCGGCGCCTGACTCGGTGGCTGACGAGGTGCCGACGAGTCCTGAACCCGTGGCCGCCGAGCCAGCCCCGCCCGTCGCCGCCGGTCCGCCACCGCTACGGCTCGCGCCGGTCGCCGCCGCACCGGCCCAGCCCGCCGCGCCAGCTGAACCCGCACCCGTACCGGCGCCGGTCACCGTGGTGCTGGCCGAGGTGCCGGACGGGGCCGCCGATGACGACGCCGACGACATCGCCGTCATCGGGATGTCCGGGGCGTTCCCCGACGCGCCGGACGTGGACGCGTTCTGGAACAACCTCCGAGACGGGCGGTGCAGCATCCGGGAGGTGCCCCCCGAGCGCTGGGACCCGGCCGAGACCTACGACCCCGACCGGCACGCGCCCGGCCGCAGCTACAGCAAGTGGGCCGCCCCCCTGGCCGATGTGGACGCGTTCGACGCGGCGTTCTTCCGCATCTCGCCGATGGAGGCGGAGCTGATGGACCCGCAGCAGCGGCTGTTCCTGCAGCGGGCATGGGCCGCGCTCGACGACGCCGGCTACGTCCAGCGCGGGTCGCGCCGGTGCGGCGTGTTCGTCGGCAGCGGCGGCGGCGACTACCTGCGGCTGCTGGAGGCGTCCGGCCTCGACGGCGCCGGGCAGGCGTTCCTGGGCAACTCGCCGTCGATTCTCGCGGCCCGCATCGCGTACCTGCTCAACCTCACCGGCCCCACGATGTCGATCGACACCGCGTGCTCGTCGTCGCTCGTCGCCGTGCACCTCGCCGCCGAGAGCCTGCGCTCGGGCGCCTGCGACCTGGCGATCGCGGGCGGTGTCGCGGTGATGGTCACCCCGCGGATGCACGTGTGGACGAGCAAGACCGGCATGCTGTCGCCGACCGGACGGTGCGCGCCGTTCGACACCTCGGCCGACGGGATCGTCCTCGGCGAGGCGGTCGGCGCCGTCGTGCTCAAGCCGCTGCGCCGGGCCCTCGCCGACGGCGACCACGTCTACGCCGTGGTGAAGGCCAGCGGCGTCAACGGCGACGGGCACACCAACGGCATCACCGCGCCCAGCGCCGAGTCCCAGGCCGCCCTGCTGCGCGAGGTTTACGCGCGCGGCGGCGTCAGCCCGGCCGACGTCGGATACGTCGAGGCCCACGGCACCGGCACCCCGCTGGGCGATCCGATCGAGTTCAAGGCCCTCGGCCGCGTCTTCGGCGAGCACGCGGACGGCCGCTCCGGCTGGTGCGCGGTCGGCTCGGTGAAGGGCAACGTCGGGCACACGACCATGGCCGCGGGCATCACCGGCTTCATCAAGGCCGTCCAGGCGCTGCGGCACCGCGTCATCCCGCCCTCGCCCGGGTTCGCGACGCCGAACCCGCGCATCGACCTGGCCGGCGGCCCCTTCACCGTGCCGGTCACGCCGACGCCGTTCCCGCCGGGCCGGGACGGGATCCGCCGGGCGGCGGTGAGCAGCTTCGGCTTCAGCGGTACCAACGCGCATGTCATCCTCACCGAGGCCCCGCCCGCCCCGGCGCCCGCCGCCACCGCCGCGGCCCGCGCCGAGCTCGTGCCCGTCTCGGCCGCGACCGAGTCCGCCCTGCGCCGCCGCATCGCCCAGCTGCACGACGCCCTGCCCGGCGACGCGCCGCTGCGCGACCTGGCCCACACGCTCGGCACCGCCCGCGCCCACCTGCCGGCCCGGGCCGCCTTCGTCGTCACCGACGTGGCCGGGCTGCGCGAGCGCCTGGCCGCCTGGTCGCCCGCCGGCCCGGTCCCGGCGGCCGCCGACGTCTCGGACTCGGACGCCGGCGGCGACCCGGGCCGCCGCGCCGAGCTGGCCCGGCTGGCCGCCGCGTACGTCGCGGGGACGGACCCGGACTGGGCCGCGCTGCACGAGGGCGAGCCCGTCCGCCGCGTGCGCATCCCCGGCTACCCCTTCGAGCCCGAGCGGTACTGGCCGTCCGGCGGTCGACCGGCGGCGGACACGTGGCGGGCGAACCCCCGGGACGAGCTCGTGGCGCACCACCGCCTGGCCGGTCGCCCAGTGCTCGCCGGCGCCGTCTCGGCCTGCTGGGCGCTGGCGAGCCGGGGCGGACCGGCCCGGGTCACCGCGCTGCGCTGGCTGCGTCCGGTCGAGCTCGACGCACCACGGACCCTGCGTCTGCGCGCCGGCACCGACGGGGCGTTCACCGTTGAGGACGGCGACGACGAGGTGTACGTGCGCGGGGTCGCCGGCGACCTGCCCCCGGCCCCGCCCGAGCGGCTCGACGTCGAGGCCGTGGCGGCCCGCTGCCCGGCCCGGCGGGACACCGCCGAGCTCTACGCCGCGTTCACCGAGGCCGGCCTCGACTACGGGCCCTCCTATCGCATCGCCGGGCTCGCGGTCGGCGACGACGAGGCCCTCGCCACGTTCGCCCTGCGTTCCGGCACCCCGGACGGTCCCGCCCCGGCGGCCGCCGGCGGCGTGCTCGACCCGCGCCGGCTGGACGGTGCCTGGCAGGCCATCGCGGCGCTGACCGATGCCGCGGCGGCCGGCCCGCTCCTGCCCTTCGCCGCCGACACCGTCGAGGTGCCCGACCCGGCGGCGATCGCCGCCTACGCCCACGTCCGCCGCACCGGCACGCACCGCTACGACGTCGCCATCGCCGACGCCGAGGGCCGCGTGGCCCTGCGCTGCACCGGCCTCGCGCTGCGCCCCGCCCGGACCCCGGCCGCGGCCGGGAGCAGTGCGGTGGCCGGGAGCAGCGCGACGGCCGCCGAGGACCCGATGCTGCTCTGCCCACATTGGGCCGAGGCGCCGGTCGCGCCCGGCCCGCGCGCCGGGCGGGCGATCGTCGTGGCCACCCCCTCGGACGGGGAGGCCGACGCCCTCGCCGAGAGCCTCGGCCCCGGCACCGTCCGCGCGACACTCGGCGAGCCGCTGCCCGCCGAGGCGTCCACGGTGGACACCGCGTACCTGCTGTGCGGCTCCGGCTCGCCCGGCGGGGCCACGGTCGCGGCGGCCGTGCGCAGCGTGCGGGCGCTGGCGATGACCGTGCCCGCCGGACGGGCGCTCCGGCTGACCGTCGCCGCCGCCGGCGCCGTCGCGACCGGCCCCGGCGACCGGGTGCACCCGGACGTCGCGGGCGTGTTCGGCGTCGCGCGCTCCGCGGCGGCCGAGCACCGGGCCTGGACCGTCCGCTGCGTCGATGTCGGGCTCGACTCGGCGGACACGCCAGGCCCGGACGCCGCAGTGCTGCGCATCACCGCCGAGGCGGACGGGGAGCCGGTGGTGGCCTGGCGGGACGGCCGCGCCCGGCGGCTGCGGTTCGCCCGGGCCGAGCCGCCCGCGCCGCCCGCGCCGGACCGGGAGCCGTTCCGCGACGGCGGCGTATACCTCGTCGTCGGTGGCGCCGGGGGGCTCGGCGCCGCGCTCAGCCTGGAGCTGGCCCGCCGGCACCGGGCACGGCTGGTGTGGACCGGCCGCCGGGAGCTCACCCCCGCGATCGCCGAGGCGCTGCGGGCCGTGGCCGAGGCGGGCGGGGAGGCCGAGTACGTGCGCGCCGACGTCACCGACCCGGCGGCGGTCCGCGCGGCGGTGGCGTTCGCCCGGCGCCGGTTCGGCCGGCTCGACGGCGTGCTGCACGCCGCCGGGGTGTGGCGGGACGCGGCGCTGACCCGGCTCGACGACGACGCCGTGGCCGAGGTGCTGGCGCCGAAGCTCGCGGGCACGGCCACGCTGCTCGACGCGCTGCGTGACGAGCCGCTCGACCTGTGCGTGCTGTTCTCCTCCGCGGCGTCGTTCGTGGCGGCGGGCGGCCAGGCCAACTACGCCGCGGCCAGCGCCGCCCAGGACGCGTGCGCCGTGGCCGCGCCGTTCCCCGTCACCGTGGTCAACTGGGGGTACTGGGGCGGGGTCGGCGCCGTCGCGGGAGACGCCTACGCGCACCGGTTCGCCGGCCTCGGGGTGCGTTCGATCGAGCCGGAGGCCGGGTACCGGGCGCTGCGCCGGATCCTCGCCGCCGGGCTGCCGCAGGTCCTCGTGCTCGACGCGGACCCGGACCGGCTGGGGGAGTACGGCATCGCGGTCGCCGACCCCGAGCCGGCGGCCGGGCCCGATGTCGCCGCGGTGCGCGAGTACCTGCGCGACGTCTTCGCCGAGGTGCTCAAGTGCCGTCCGGAGACGCTGCGGGACCGGGAGACGTTCGAGACGTTCGGCGTCGACTCGCTCGTCGCGGTCGATCTCGTCCACCGCCTCGCCGCCGATCTGGGTGAGCTGCCGGCGACGCTGCTGTTCGAGCACATGACCATCGACCGGCTCGCGAACCACCTGCTCGCCGAGCGGCCGGGCGAGCTGTCCCGCGTGCTGCCCGCCCGCGACGATGCGACGACCGCGCCCGAGGCAGGCATAGTCCGTACCGAATCCGACCGTACAGAATCCGCCAGAACGGAACCCGTCGAGGATCCCGGCGCCGTCGCGGTCGTCGGCGTCACCGGCCGCTATCCCGAGTCGCCGGACCTCGACGCCCTGTGGCGCAACCTGCGCGAGGGCGCGAACTGCATCCGCGAGGTGCCGGCGTCTCGATGGGACTGGCGCGAGCACTTCGACCCGCGCAAGGGCCGGCGCGGCCGAACGTACGGGCGCTGGGCCGGGTTCATCGAGGACGTCGACCAGTTCGACGCCGCCCACTTCTCGGTGCTGCCCCGCGACGCGGCCGCCATGGACCCGCAGGAGCGACTGTTCCTGGAGACCTGCTGGAACCTGCTGGAGGAGGCCGGGTACCTCGGGCCGCGCCGCCACGAGCCGGCGACCGGCGTCTTCGTCGGCACCATGTACGGCTCGTACGGCAAGCTCGCCGCCGCGAGCGGATGGCCGCGCGGCGAGTTCGCCGGCGCCCACTCGGCGTACTGGTCGCTGGCGAACCGGGTGTCGTACACCTTCGACCTCACCGGACCGAGCTTCGCCGTGGACTCGGCGTGCTCGTCGTCGCTGACCGCGGTGCACCTGGCGTGCGAGAGCCTGCGGCGGGGCGAGTGCCGCATGGCGATCGCCGGCGGCGTGAACGTCATCATCCACCCCGCGCACCTCGTCGCCCTGTCCGCGATGAACATGCTCGCCAGCGGCGACGGCTGCCGCACCTTCGACGCGGCCGCGGACGGCTACGTGCCGGGCGAGGGCGTCGGCGCGGTACTGCTCAAGCCGCTGGCCGCCGCCCGCGCCGACGGCGATCGGATCTGGGCCGTCATCCGGGCGAGCCTGGCCAACGCGGGCGGCAAGACCAGCGGGTACACCGTGCCGAACCCCAACGCCCAGGCCGACCTCGTCCGCGCGACACTGCACCGGGCCGGCGTCGACCCCGCCACGATCGGCTACGTCGAGGCGCACGGCACCGGCACGGAGCTCGGCGACCCCATCGAGATCGCGAGCCTCACCCGGGCGTTCGGGGCGCGGCCGGAGGGGGCGGCCCCGTGCCCCGTCGGGTCGGTCAAGGCCAACGTCGGGCACCTGGAGGGCGCGGCCGGCATCGTCGGGCTCACGAAGGTGCTGCTGCAGCTGCGCCACCGCGAGCTGTTCCCCGCCGCCAGCCTCGACACGGTCAATCCGAAGATCGACTTCGCCGGCTCGCCCTTCCACCCCCAGCGCGAGCTGGCGCCGTGGCCGCGGCCGGACGGCGGCGGGCCGCGCCGGGCCGGGGTGAGCTCGTTCGGCGCGGGCGGCGCGAACGTCCACGTCGTGCTGGAGGAGCCCGAGCCCGAGCCCGCACCGCCGGCCGCCGCCGGCCCGGCCCTGTTCCTGCTCTCGGCCCGCACGCCCGAGCGCCTGCGCGCGTACGCGGCCCGCGTCGCGGCGTTCCTGCGCACCCCCGACGGTGCCGAAGTCGACCCGGCCGCGCTCGCCTACACCAGCCAGGTCGGCCGCCGCGAGTCCGACGAACGGCTCGCCGCCCGCGCCGACGACCTGCCCGCGCTCGCCCGGCGGCTGGCCGCGTTCGGCGCCGGTGAGGACGCGGGGCCCGGCCTGTGGCACGCGACGGCGTCGGCCCGGCCGCCCGCGCCGCCCGTGGACGGCGGCCCGGATCAGCTCGACGGGCTGGCCCGCGCCTGGACCGGCGGCGCCGACGTCGACTGGCCCGCCCGCTGGAGCGGCCGCCCCCGGATCGTGGCGTTCCCCACCACGCCGTTCGCCCGTCGCCGCTTCTGGCTGCCCGACGCGCCCACGGACCCTGCCACAGACACTGCTCTGGACCCTGCCACGGACCCTGCCGGGGCCGACCTCACCGGCGACGCGCCCCACCTTCGTGAGCACCGGGTGCGCGGCGAGCGCTGGCTGCCCGGCGCGGCGCTGCTCGACGCGGTGCGCACGGCGGCGGCCGGGTCGGGCGTCGACGCGGACGTGGTCCGGGACCTGCGCTGGCTCGCCCCGGTGCGGCTCGACGACGGCACCGAGCGGCTGCCGATGCGTTTTCGCGGCGACGGTACCGCAACCGCCTTCACCGCCGGCCCGCCCGACGCCCCGGTCGCGACCGGCACGCTGGAGCCCGGCCCCGGACGGCCGGAGCCGTTCGACCTCGACGCCGTGCGGGCCCGCTGCGGCCGTGAGCACGATGTGACCGCCTTCTACGAGGGCCTGGCCGCGGGCGGTCTCGAGTACGGCCCGGGGATGCGTGCGGTGCGCGACCTGTGGACCGGCGAGGGCGAGGCGCTGGCCCGGCTGGACGGCGGCCCGGTGTCCTGTGTGGACGGTGCGCTGCAGGCGCTGGCCGCGCTCGGCACCGCCGGGGACGCCCGGGTGCCGGTCGGGTTCGACCGCGCCGATTACGGCACCCCGTTCACCGGCGCCGGCTGGGCCTGGGTCCGCCGCAGCGGCGCGCACCGCTTCGATCTCGACCTGGCCGACGAGACCGGCCGCGCGATGCTCGCCATCCGCGGCCTGCGCGTCGCCGCCGTGCCGGCCGGGGCGGCGCATGATGCCGATTCCGCCCCGTGGTCACTGTTGCGGCCGGCCTGGGGTGCTGAGCCGTTGCCGCCGCGGACCGCGGAACCGCCGGCGCTGACGATCCTGATCGCCCCCGACGCGGCCGTCGCGGCGCCGGCCCGGGCCCGGCTCGAGCGCGACGGCGGCCGCTGCGTGACGGTCGTGCCGGGCGACGGGTTCGCCCGCGACACCGACGGGTTCACCGTCCGGGCCGGGGCCCGCGACGACCTGTACGCGGTGGCCGAGACGCTGGCCGCCGAGGGCGCCCGGCCCGGCGCGGTGCTGCGCCTGCCGGCCGACGAGCCGGCCTGGACCGGCGGACCCGGCCTGGACGAGCGCATCGCCACCGGGCTGCTGACGGTGCTGTGGATGAGCACCGCCCTGCTGGCCGAGCGCGGCCCCGACGAGCTGCGCATCGTGTACGGGTACGCCTCCGCCAGCCCGGCCGGGCAGCCGCACGACGCCGCCGTCACCGGCGCGCTGCGCACCCTCGCGCTGGAGCATCAGCGGGTCCGGGGCGTGGTCGTCGCCTTCGAGGGGGCCGACGCGACCGCCGGGCCGCGGCGGCACGCCGAGGCGCTCGTCGACGAGCTGCTGGCGTGCGGGCCCCAGGCCGACCGGGTCCGCTACACCGGCGGGCGCCGCGAGGTGCGCCGGCTGGAGCGAGCCGGGACGGGTGAGCCCGTCGGCGTGCGGCCGGGTGGTGCGTACCTCGTCACCGGCGGCGCCGGCGGTCTCGGGCTGCGGTTCGCCCGGCACCTCGCCGAGCGGGGCGCGGGGGCGGTCGTCCTCATCGGACGGTCCGAACTGGACGGTGACCGCCGCGCGGCGCTGGACGGGATGCCGGCCGGGGTGGAGTACCACGCGGTGGACGTCACCGACGGCGACGCCCTCGAGCGGCTGGTCGCCGCCGTCACCGAGCGGCACGGTCCGCTGCGCGGGGTCCTGCACGCGGCCGGCGTGACCCGCGACGCCCGGTCCGTGGCCAAGACCGAGGAGCAGGTGGCCGCGGTGCTCGCGGCGAAGGTGGCCGGAACCGTCGCCGTCGACCGGGCCACCGCCGGGCAGCCGCTGGACTTCGTCGCGCTGTTCTCGTCCGTGGTCGCCGAGACGGGCAACCCGGGCCAGGTCGACTACGCCTACGCCAACGCGTTCCTGGCGGCGTTCGCCGGGCTGCGCGAGCAGTGGCGGGCCGCCGGCACCCGGACCGGCCGCACGGTCGCGATCGGCTGGCCGCTGTGGCGCGACAGCGGCATGAGGGTCGACGAGGCGACGCTCGCGGTGCTGCGCCGGCGCTTCGGCATGGTGCCGCTGGACCCCGAGGACGGCCTGCGCGCCTTCGCCGCCGCCCTGGCGCTGGACTCGCCCGAGGTGGTGGTGGACCCCTCGACGTCCCCCGTCGAGCCGCCGGTCGTCGAGGAGGAGGCGGCGGGCGGCGACGCCGAGGACCGCGTCGACGCCGTGCGGGCCGAGCTGCGCGAGATGGCGGCAGCGTTCCTGCTCGTGGACCCGGCGGAGGTCGAGCTGGGGGCGGAGCTGATGGACCTCGGCTTCGACTCGATCTCGCTGACCGAGCTCGTCAACCAGGTCAACGAGCGCTACGGCCTGGACCTGCTGCCGACCGTGCTGTTCGAGTGCCCCGACCTGGACGCGTTCGCCGGCTACCTCGTGCGCACCCACCCCGCGGCCGTCGCCGCCCGCCATCCGGCGCTCACACCGACACCCGCGCCGACCGCTGCGGCCGAGCCGGTCGCACCGGCGGTCCCGGTGGCGACGGCCGAGCCGCGACGCCGGCGGATCGCCGTGATCGGGATGGCCGGCGTGCTGCCCGGGTCCGCGGACCTCGACGAGTTCTGGCGGCACCTGCGCGCCGGCGACGACCTCGTCGGCGAGGTGCCCGCCGACCGGGCCGACCTGCGGGCCGACCCCGGCACCCGGCACCTGCGCGGCGGGTTCCTGTCCCATGTGGACCGCTTCGCCGCCGGGTTCTTCGGCGTGGCCCCGCGCGAGGCCGCGCTGATGGACCCGCAGCAGCGGCTGTTCCTGCAGACGGCGTGGCGGGCGGTGCAGGACGCCGGCTACCGGCCGTCGGCCCTCGCCGGCACCGCCACCGGCCTGTTCGCGGGCGTGTCCACATCGGACTACCAGGACCTGCTCAAGGGCCACGGGGTGCCGATCGAGGCGCACACCGCCACCGGCATCGCGCACTCGATCCTGGCCAACCGGGTGTCGTACCTGCTGGATCTGCGCGGCCCGAGCGAGGTCGTCGACACCGCCTGCTCCAGCTCGCTCGTGGCGGTGCACCGGGCCGTCGCCGCGCTGCGGGCCGGCGACTGTGACCTCGCCCTCGCCGGCGGCGTCAACGTCCTGCTCAGCCCGGGCCTGTTCAACGCCTTCACCCAGTCCGGCATGCTCAGCCCGGACGGCCGCTGCAAGACCTTCGACGCCGGCGCCGACGGGTACGTGCGCGGCGAGGGCTGCGGCGTCGTCGTCCTCAAGGACCTGGAGCGGGCCGAGCGCGACGGCGACCACATCTACGCCGAGGTCCTCGGCAGCGCGGTCAACCACGGCGGGCGCGCGCCCTCGCTCACCGCCCCGAACCCGGCCGCCCAGGCCCGCGTCATCGCCGCCGCCTGGCGCGACGCCGCGGTCGACCCGGAGACGATCGGCTACCTGGAGGCCCACGGGACCGGCACCAAGCTCGGCGACCCCGTCGAGATCGAGGGCGTCAAGCAGGCGCTGGCGGACCTCGGGCGCACCCGCCCGGGCGGGGAGCCCCTCGCCATCGGCGCGGTGAAGACGAACGTGGGCCACCTGGAGGCCGCGGCCGGCATCGCGGGGATCCTGAAGGTGCTGCTGGCCATGCGGCACGGGGAGCTGCCCCCGAGCCTTCACCTGCGCCAGGTGAACCCGCATGTCCGCCTCGACGGAACGCCCCTGCGCCTGCAGACTCGGCTGTCGGCGTGGCCGGGGACGCCGCGGCGCGCCGGGGTCAGCTCGTTCGGCTTCGGCGGGACCAACGCCCACGTCGTGCTGGAGGCTCACGGGACCCGCGCCGCCGGGCCGGCACCCGCCGGGCCCCACGCGTTCGTGCTGTCCGCGCCGGCGCCCGAGGCGCTGGCCGCCTACGCCGCCGCGCTCTCCCGGCACCTGCGCGCCGAGACGCCGGACCTGGCCCGCGTGGCCTGGACGCTGCAGACCGGCCGGGAAGACCTCGCCGAGCGGCTCGCCGTCGTCACCGCGAGCCGCGACGAGCTCGCCGCCGCGCTGGAGGCCGCCGGGCGGGGCGAGACGCCCGCGGGACTGCTGCGCGGGACGGTGCTGCGGTCCACGACCGCCCCCGACGACCCCGGACCGGCGGCCGGGCCCCTCGCCCGGGCCGAGGCGTGGGTCGCGGGGGCGCCGGTCGGCTGGGCGGGTGCGTGGCCGAGCCCGCCGGGACGGGTACCGCTGCCCGGCTTCCCGTTCACCGAGACCCGCCACTGGTTCACGATTCCCCCCGCGGAGGTCACGTTGTCCCAGCCCGCAACGCCGCCCGGTACAGGCCGGCCGAAGCTGCGCCTGACCCCGTTGCCCGCGTCCACGCCCACACCCGAGCCCGCGCCCGCGTCCGCTCCGGCACCAACTCCGGCACCGGCATCAGCACCGGCATCGGCACCGGCCGACCCGGGCCGGGGGCGTGATGCCGGAGCCGTCGAGGAGCTCGTCGTCGCGCGGCTCGGGCAGATCCTGGGCCTGCCGAAGGCGGCGATTCCGCTGGACCAGCCGTTCGGCGACCTCGGACTCGACTCCATCTACCGCATGGAGCTCGTGCGGCTGCTCAACGCGACCTTCGAACTGGACCTGAAGGCGACGGAGCTGTACGAGTACGACACCGTCGACCGCCTGAGCGCGTTCGTCGCCGCCGCGGCCGAGCCCGTGGCGCGGGAGACGCCCGACGTGGAGACGGCCCTCGCCGCGGTGATCGACGCGGCGCTCGAACGGCCCTGGGACCGGCAGGTGTCGTTCGCCGACAACGGGTTCACGTCGTTCGACATGCTCCGGGTGGTCGGGGCCCTGGAGCGGGGCCTCGGCGCCATGCGCAAGACCGTGCTGTTCGACCATCCCACGCTCGGCGGCCTCGCCGCGCACCTCACGCAGCAGCATGGCGACGCGCTGGCCGCCCGGCTCGCGCAGGCCGCGCCGCCCCGGCCCGAGGCCGCCGGGACCACGGCAGCCGGGACCACGGTCCGCGGCACGGCGGAGGCGGGCCCGTGGATGGTCGCCAAGCAGGAGCTCGACGCCGGTACCGCGACGCTCGTGGCCGAGCTCGAGCAGCGCCACGGCAAGGAGGGCGGCCTGCCCGGGCGGGACATCGCCCCGCTGCTGTTCATCGGCTCGCGCCGCACCGCGTACTTCAACGCCTCCCAGCGCGACGGCGTCCTGCTCGCCTGGAGCTACGTCGGCTCCGCGGCCGACCTGGAGGAGCTCACCGCCGAGTGGGTCGCCCACGCCGAGCGGCACGGGCTGCGCCCCAACCAGCTGTCGATGGTGCGCCTGAGCGACGTGGCGGGGCGGCCGTTCACCGCCACGCCCTTCGGCGTCGTGCAGCGGCTGGACAAGCTGCCCGAGTTCACGCTGGAGGGCGGCCCGATGACCCGGGTGCGCTCGCTCGTCAGCCGGTTCCAGCGGGCGGGGAAGGCGCGCGTGGAGGAGTACCGCGTCGGCTCCGATCCCGCGACCGACCAGGCGATCGTGGGCATTATCGACGGGTGGACCGCGACGAAGGAGATGATCAATCCGTACGTCGGGACCGTCCGCGACGAGATCGGCCGGGGCGTGCTCGCCGAGCGGCACCGGATGTTCCTCACCCACGTCGACGACGAGCTCATCGCGGCCGTCATCGTCACCCGCATCCCGTCGGAGCCCGGCTACCTGCTCGACCTGGAGTTCTACCCGCACGCGATGCCGCGCGGCGGGCTGGAGTACACCATCGTCGCCATCATCGAGCGGATCACCGCCGAGGGCAGCACGATGTTCAGCTTCGGCGGCACGTTCGGGGTCCAGGTGACCGGCTCGCCCAACGCCGACCCGGCGGTGGAGCGGGCCCTGGCCGAGCTGCGGGAGTCCGGCGTGTTCTCCGGCGAGGGCAACTTCCGGTTCAAGAACAAGTTCCGGCCGGTCAACCTGCCGATCTACCTGTGCCGCCCCGCCGACGCCGACCCGGCCGACGTGACCGCCGTCCTGCTCATGATCACCAACCCGACGGTGAAGCCCGCAGCTCCGGCGAAGGTGGAGGCGCCGCCGCCCCGAAAGCCGGAGGCGACGCCTTATCAGGGGCAGCTGGACCGGTACGGCCACAATCCCGTGCGGATCCCGGCCGCCGAGGTCGGCGTGGACCTGCTCACCGACTCCTGGGCCGAGCTCGACGCGGACTTCGTCCGGGCCGGCACCGCGGCCGTGCGCGAGCGCGCCGCCGGCCACTCCGGCGCCCTCGACCTCGGCCCGCGCCCCGCCCTGCCGTTCTCGTGCGTCGTCCCGGCCGCCTCGGGCCGCTCGGCCGAGGCCCTGCTCTGCCGCGCCTGGGCGGGCCCGGGGCGGTACGTCGTGCAGAACCCGCTCTTCCCGACGTGGACCCTCAGCCGGCTCGACCGGGGCCTCACCGCCCTGCCCGTGCGCCGCACCGGCGCCGACCTCGACCCCGAGCACCTCGCCGAACTGCTGGCCGCGTACCCGGGTGACATCGCGTTCGTCGCGGTCGAGGTGAGCACCAACGCGCTCGGCGGGCTGCCGCTGAGCCTGGACAACCTGCGCCGCGTCCGCGCGATCACCCGCGAGCACGGGGTGTCGCTGGTGCTGGACGCCACCCGGCTGGTCGACAACGCCGTCGCCGTCGCCGAGCGCGACGGCCGCGACGCCTGGGCGGTGGCGGGGGAGATGCTGGCCCTGGCCGACGCGGTGACGATGGGGCTGTCGAAGGACTTCGGCGTCGACCGCGGCGGGCTCGTCGCCACGTCCGACCCGGCCCTCGCCGAGCGGCTGCGCGAACACGTGGCGCTGCGCGGCTGCGAGGTGAACCTGGCCGACCGGCGGCTCATCGACGCCGCCCTGGCCGATCCGCAGCGGGTCGTCGCCGGGGTCCGGGCGCGGATGGCCGCCGTCGCCGCGCTCGCGCAGGCCCTGCGGTCGGCCGAGGTGCCGATCGTGGAGCCGGTCGGCGGGCACTGTGTGCTGCTGGACACGGCCCGGATGCCGCGCCTGGCCGGCCTCGCCCATCCGGTGCAGGCGCTGCTGGCCTGGCTCTACGCGGGCACCGGCGTCCGCGGCGCCGCGCACCTCGCCGACGACAGCGTCGACGGCTCCGGCGCCTGGGTGCGCCTGGCGGTCCCGGTCGGGCTTCCGGCCGAGGTGGCCGCCGAGGCGGGCCGGGCCGTCGCCGAGCGGTACCGCGACCCGGCGCCCGTGCCCGACCTGCTGATCGTGGACGGGACCGGGCCGGCGCCCCAGGCCGTCTACCACCCGGCCGGGCGCATCCCCGAGGACGTGCGCGCGGCGATGGACGAGGGGCACCGGCCCGCCGACGACAACTGGGCGGTCCTGCGCGAGCACCAGCCGCGGGTGCGCCGCGACCTGGTGCGCCTCGACGACGGCGAGGTCGAGGTGTTCACCGCCGGTGACGGCCCTGTCCTGCTGCTCATGCCGCCGTTCAACATCGGCGCCGGGTTCTACGCGCCGCAGTTCGCCGCGCTCGCCGACCGGATGCGGGTGGTCGCCGTGCACCACGCGGGCGTCGGCGCGACCACCGCCGCCGAGAGCCTGTCCATCGACGGCATCGTCGGGCTGATGGCCCGCACGCTCGACGCGCTGGGGCTGCACGAGCCGGTACACCTGGCCGGCTCCTCCTTCGGCGGCCTGCCCGCCGCCGCGTTCGCGCTGCGCCATCCGGAGCGCGTCGCGTCGCTCACGCTGATCGCCAGCTCCTACCGGGTCGGCAACCGGGCCGGGGAGATGAACCGGCTCTCGCTCGTGGCCCGCGAGGACTTCGAGCGGCTCACCGCCGCCGGCGTGACGCGGGCGGACGAGGCGGAGGCCTGGGAGCGGCTGCTGCTGCGCTGCGAGAGCATGGACGCGCAGATCGGGCTGCGGTACCTCGACGAGTTCGCCGCCAATCCCGACCTGCTGGGCCGCCTGCCGGGGCTCGCCGTCCCGACGCTGCTCGTGCACGGCCGGCTCGACTCGGTCGTGCCGCTCAAGACCGCGCACCTGCTGCACGGCACCATCCCCGACACCCGCTACGAGGAGCTGCCCGACGCCGGGCACTTCCCGAGCCTGACCCACGCCGCCCGGGTCAACGCGCTGCTGGCCGAATTCACCGCTCGCTGAGAGGAGTCGCATGCTGCTCCGGGACATTACGGTCACCCCGGCGATGTGCGGGTACAACTCGCTGTTCGTCGGCCAGGTCGGCGACTGGACCTGGCAGACGGTCAGCGAGCTGTGCGGCACCGACGCGTTCACCGCCCGCGACGAGTCGGGCGCGCCGACGTACCTCGCGTTCTACTACTACCACCTGCGGGGCAGCCGCGAGATGCACCTGCGCCGCTTCACGTTCGGCGACCGGCTGCGGGTGCTGTCCGCCTGCTACGGCTACGGCAGCGAGTCGGTGCTGACCCTGCACCGCATCGCCCTGGCCGGCGACCCGGCGGCCGCGGCCGAGAAGCTCGACCCCGTCGAGTTCTACGAGCGTCCGCGCTCCGGGTGCCTCTACGTCGAGACGTTCAACCGCTGGGTGACCCGCAGCGCGGAGCGCAGCAACCGCGACCTGGTGCGCTCGGCTCCGGTGGACTTCCGCCACGAGCACCTGCCGATCCTGCCGGAGCGGTACTCCCCGCGCGCCGTCTACCACCGCGCCCGCACCGCCCGCACGTTCGACGAGGGCCCGGCCGAGGTCGTCGTCGACGGGCACACCACCGCGTACCGCCTCGACCCGACCCGGGACCTCAACGGCGTCGGCCTCGTGTACTTCGCCGCGTACTTCTCCATTGTGGACACCGCGGTGTGGCGGCTGTGGCAGCTGCTCGGCCGCGACGAGGAGGAGTACCTGCGCCTGCGCCTGACCGACGAGCGCGTGTGCTACCTCGGCAACGCCGACGCCGGCACCGTGCTCACGCTCACCGCGCGGCTGCGCCGGCACGCCGACGGCGCCGAGGTCGTCGACGTCGTCATCGAGGAGCAGGACACCGCGCGGCTCATCGCCGTCGCCACGCTGCAGGTCGGTGCCGCATGAGCCCGGCGACCCGCGAGCGCGTCACGGCGGCGGTGCACAGCGCGATCACCACGATCCTGCCCGGCCTCGACCCGGGCGCCATCGACCACGGCAAGCACCTCAAGGACCTCGGCGCCGACTCGGTCGAGCGGGTGGAGATCATCCTCATGATCACCGACCGGCTCGGCGTGCGCCGGCCCCTGTCCGACTTCAGCGGCATCCCGAACGTCGCCGCCCTCATCGACGACCTCTGCCAGGCGGAATCATGACCGACGCAACCCTGACCATCGGTATCGAAGCGCTGAACGTGTACTGCGGCGTGGCCCAGATCCCCGTGCCGGTCCTGTTCGAGGGCCGCGGCCTGGACCCGGCGCGGCTGGAGAACCTCGCGATGACCAACCGCTCCATCGGCCTGCCCTGCGAGGATCCCGTCACCAACGCCGTCAACGCGGCCCGGCCGATCGTGGAGGCGCTGAGCCCGGAGGAGCGCGACTCGATCGAGCTGCTCGTCACCTCCACGGAGTCCGGCGTCGACCTCAGCAAGTCCGTCGCCTCCTACGTGCACGAGCACCTCGGCCTCGGCTCCCGCTGCCGGCTGCTGGAGGTCAAGCAGGCCTGCTACGGCGCCACCGGCGTGCTGCAGCTCGCCGCCGGCTACCTGGCCGCCGCCGTGTCACCCGGCGCCCGGGCCCTCGTCGTGGCCACCGACGTCGCCCTCGTCGACGCCCGCAGCGAGTACGCCGAGCCCGCGACCGGCCACGGCGCCGCCGCCGTGCTGCTCGGCGACCGGCCGCGGGTGCTGACGCTCGACCTGGGCGCCTTCGGGCTGCACAGCTACGAGACGATGGACTCGGCCCGGCCCACGCCGCAGTTCGACATCGCCGACACGGACCGGTCGCTGTTCGCCTACCTCGACTGCCTGTCGCGCAGCTTCGCGGCCTACGCCGAGCGGGTGCAGGACGCCGACTTCGTCGCCACCTTCGACCGGCTGGCGCTGCACACCCCCTTCGCCGGGCTCGTCCGCGCCGCGCACCGCAAGATGCTGCGCGAGCACGCCGGGGCCGATCCCGCGGCGATCGAGGCCGACTTCCGGCGGCGGGTGGAACCGTCGCTGGCCTACCCGCGCACCGTGGGCAACCTCTGCTCCGGCTCGGTGTACCTGGCGCTCGCCTCGCTCATCGAGCACACGCCGCTCGGCAGCCCGGCCCGCGTCGGCCTGTACTCCTACGGCTCCGGCTGCTCGTCGGAGTTCTTCAGCGGGACCGTCGACGCCGGCTCACGCGCGGCGCTCGCCCCGATGCGCATCGGCGCCCGGCTCGCGGCCCGGTGCGAGCTCAGTTTCGAGGAGTACGCCCAGCTGCTCAAGGAGAACCTGCGGGTGCTCGTCCCGGAGCCGCACCGCGACGTGGACGTGGCCCGCTACGACGAGTACCTCGACCGGGTGCCCGGCCGCCCCCGGCTGCTGGTGCTCACCGGTATCGACAACTTTCACCGCCGGTACGCCTGGCACTGAGGAGGCGACATCATGGACGACGACCAGATCTTCCAGCTGGTCCGCAAGAATCTCTGCCTCGTGCTGCCCGAGGTCGACCCCGGCTCGGTCCGCCCCGACGTGGCCATGGCCGACCTGGGCTGCAACAGCCTCGACCGCACCGAGGTGGTCGCGATGACGATGGAGGACCTCGACGTCGACGTGCCGGCCATGGCGTTCCGCGACGTCGGCGACATCGCGGGGCTCGTCGCGGTCCTGCGCCAGTACGCGTGAGCGCGGAACCGGTCGCCGTCACGGGCATGGGCGTGCGCTGCGCGATCGGCGACGGCGTCGAGGCCTTCACCGCCGCCCTGCGCCGGGGCGCGAGCGGCGTGGTCGGCGTCGACGACCCGGCGACGGCGGGTCCCGCCTGCGCCGCCCCGATGCCCGACGTCGACCTCGCGGCGGCCCTCGACAGCGCACCCGATGCGGTGGCCCGCCGGTCGGCCCGCGCCGCCGCCCGGGCGCCGCTGCCGATCCGCGCCGCCGTCGCCGTCGCCGTCGAGGCCGCGGGCGCCGCCGGCCTGCTCACCGGCGCGCTGCCCCGCGAGCGCCTCGGCGTCGTCGTCGCCGGGCACAACCTCACCGGCCGCTACGCGCAGCAGGTGGCGGCCACTCTCGGCCGCGCGCCGGCCCGTGTCCCGGGCCGGGCCGCGCTGCGGCTGCTCGACACCGATCACCTCGGCGTCCTCAGCCACGTGCTCGACGCGGCGGGGGAGGGCTGCCAGGTCGGTGCCGCCTCGGCCAGCGGCAATGTCGGCATCGTCACCGGCGCCCGTCTGGTGGCCGTCGGCGCCGTGGAGGCCTGCGTCGTCGTCGGCGCCCTGGCCGACCTCACCCCGGCCGAGACGCAGGCGCTGTTCAACCTCGGCGCGATGGCGGACGAGCCGTGCCGGCCCTTCGACGCCGGGCATCGAGGTTTCGTACCAGGCCAGGGATGCGCCGCCCTGGTGCTGGAGCACCGCGACTCGGCCCGCGCGCGCGGCGCCACCGTGCGGGCGAGCATCGTCGGCACCGCCGTGTGCCTCGACGCCAACAGCGGCCCCGACCCCGACGAGCACGGCGAGGCCCGCGCCATGACGGCCGCCCTCGCCGCGGCCGGCCGCACCCCCGGCGAGGTCGGCTACGTCAACGCCCACGGCACCGGCTCCCCGCTCGGCGACCGCACCGAGGCGGCCGCCCTGTGCCGCGTCTTCGGCACCGGCCCGGACCGTCCCTGGGTCAACGCGACCAAGGCCCTCACCGGGCACTGCCTCTACGCCGCCGGGGTGGTGGAGGCCGTCGCGACCATCGCGCAGCTGCGCGGCGGCTTTCTCCACCCCAACCCGCGCCTGTCCCGCCCCATCGAGCCCGCCCTGCGACTCGTGGGCGCCGAACCGGTCGCCGCCCGTCCCGTCCTGGCTCTGTCCAACGGCTTCGGCTTCGGCGGCATCAACACCAGCATCGCCATCGCGGTCGAACCCGGGAGCCTAGGGAGCGCGGCATGACGTCCCTGCAGCTCGGCACCGCCTGGATCGGCGGCCCGGCCGGCGAGACCGGCGCACCCCTGCGGCTGTTCTGCTTCGCCCACGCCGGCGGCGGCGCCACCGCCTACCGCACCTGGCGCGAGCCGCTGCTGCCACACGTCGCCCTCGCCCCGGTCCAGCTGCCCGGCCGCGAGTCCCGGCTGCGCGAACGCCCGGTGCGCAGCATGGACGACCTCATCGCGCCGCTCTGCGACGGCCTGCTGCCCATGCTGGACCGGCCCTTCGCCGTCTTCGGCCACAGCATGGGCGCCGCGATCGCCTTCGAGGTCGCCCACGAGCTCGCCCGCCGCGGCTGGGGCGCACCCGTCCGGCTCTTCGTCTCCGGCCGCCGCCCGCCGCACCTGCCCGCCCGCCGGCCGCCGCTGCACCGCCTGCGCGACGAGCAGTTCGTGCCCGCGGTCAGCTCCCTCAACGGCATCCCCCGCGAGGTGCTCGACGCCCCGGACATCATGGCCCTGGTCCTGCCGACGCTGCGCGCCGACTTCGAGCTGAACGAGACGTACTGCCCGCGCCGCACGGACCTGCTGCGGTGCCCGGTGACCGCCCTGACCGGTGACGCCGACCCGGAGGTGACCGCCGACGAGATGGCCGCCTGGCGCGACACGACCCGCTCCTCCTTCGACCTGCATGTCTTCCCGGGCGACCACTTCTACCTCAGACCGGCCCGGGACGCGGTGCTCGCGACCGTCCTGGATCGTCTCGCCGGCGCCTGACACATCGCGTTCGGCCGCGCCGTTGCGACCCGTCCCCGGATACGTGCACATAGCAACATATTCATATGGCATGTACGATGTCCGCTCGCCCGTGATCGGCGATTGCGCAGCCCGGGCGGGCTGCCCGGCGCTGCACATGTCGTGGAATCGTCATCGAATCGCCGGAGAAGCGTCATGGGTCGAGAGTGACGATGGATCGGGAGGTTCGGATGACGGTGTTGCATGAGTCCGATGGCGTCGACTTCCGGCTGGTGTGCGACGGCTGCGGAACGGCCGTGGAGCGTCTCGGCGCCAACTTGCACAACTGGGATCTGGCTTGGAGCTTCGTGAAGCGGCACGGCTGGATCGGTGACCGGTCGCGGCGGGGGCCGCACGGGTGCCCGCGATGCACGGCGCGCGCCGCGATCGCGGCCGACGGGTGACGGTGCTCCGGCGGGCGGCCGATTGTCACGGGAACGTCATGCCCCGCAACGATGTGGGCATGACGGGCGTCCGGGATAATTGCACTATGCACATGATTGTTCGGGTGGCCCGATGACCGCGTTGCTCAGCCGGGACGGTGCCGACTTCAGTCTGGTGTGCGACTCCTGCGGCTGGGTGATCGGCAATCTCGCGGCGTCGGCGGGCGACTGGCGCGGGGCCTGGAGCCTCTTCAGGCTGGACGGATGGTGCGGCAGCGAGCTGGCGGTCGGGCCGCACGGCTGCGGCCGGTGCGGGCCGCCGACGTCGCTCGACGGCATCGTGGCCCGATCGCTGGACGCCCCCTCGGTCGTGCCGGCCGGACGGTCCGGCCCGCGGATGGTGCTGCAGCTGCTGCCGGACGTCCGCGCGATCGAACTGCGCGGCGAGCTCATGTGCACCGACGACGCGCGGCTCTGGGACATGCTGAGCGGCGACCCCGGCCCGTTCACGCATCTGCTGGTCGACGTCAGCCGGGTCGGGCGACTGAGCTCCGCGACCGTGGACGTGCTCGTCCGCGCGGCGCAGCGCGCGTCCGCGGCCGGGGGCCGCGCGTGTCTGGTCGGCGCCGGTCCGGTCGTGGCCGGTGCGCTGCGGATGCTGTGCCTGGATGGCGTCCTGCCCATGCGGGCCGAGCGGGCGGCGGCGCTGGAGTGGCTGCGCTCGGGCCGACCGGTGGCGTGCTGAGCTGACCCGGCGCCGCGCGGGCGCCTCGAAGCCCCACCCGCGGTCGTGGTCCACCAGTGCACGTCCTGGCGCACACGGCCGCCGCGGGTGCTGCGTGCACATTTAGCTGCCTACTACAATGGTTGCACTATGCAGCTATTAATGCGCGTGCCACGCGAGCGGTACCTGGTGTTGTGGGACCGGCTGCGGGGCGGCTCGGCCGGTCTGCTCGTCCTCGCCGTCGGCATCGGGGCCGGGGCGAGCCTGGGCGCGGTCGCCTTCCGCTGGCTCGTATCCGCCGCCACCGAGCTGTTCAGCGGCGCGTCCGACTACACCGCCCACCCGGGTGCCGCCCACCCGTTGCTGCCGTGGGCGGGCCGGTGGTTCGTGGTAGCGGCGCCGGTGGCGGCCGGGCTGCTGTACGGGCCGCTCATCCATCTCGGTGCCCGCGAGGCCCGGGGCCACGGGGTGCCGGAGGTCATGTACGCCGTCACCGCCCGCGGAGGCCGGATTCGCCCGCGGGTCGCCATCGTGAAGTCCGTCGCGAGCGCCCTGTGCATCGGCGGCGGCGGCTCCGTCGGCCGCGAAGGGCCGATCGTGCAGGTCGGCTCGGCGCTCGCCTCGGCCGCCGGGCAGGCGCTGCGGCTGCCGGACTCCCGGCTGCGCCTGCTCGTCGGGGCCGGCGCGGCCGGTGCCGTGTCGGCGACCTTCAACGCGCCGATCGCCGCGGTCTTCTTCGCCCTCGAGCTGATCCTCGCCGACTTCGCCGTCGAGTCGTTCGCCGCGGTCGTGCTGGCCTCGGTGACGTCGAGCGCCATCAGCCGGGCGCTGCTCGGCGACCACCCGTTCCTGGCACTGCCGGCCTTCCACGTGGTCTCGCCGGTGGAGTACCTGTGGTACGCGGGACTCGGTCTGGTCGCGGCCATCGTCGGGGTCGGGTTCAGCCGGGTGCTGTACCTGGTCGAGGACGTCTGTGACCGCTGCTGGCGCGGGCCGGAGTGGCTGCGGCCGGCGGCCGGGGGCCTTGCGCTGGGAGGCGTCCTGCTCCTGCTGCCGCAGCTGTACGGGGTGGGGTATCCGGTCCTGGGCCGCGCCGTCGCGGGCGGCTACCCGCTGCTGTTGCTGCTCCTGCTGCTGGTCGGCAAGATGCTGGCCGCGAGCCTGACGATCGGCATCGGCGGATCCGGGGGCGTCTTCGGCCCCACGCTGTTCATCGGCGCGATGCTCGGCGCCGCGGCCGGTGACGTCGCGCACGCCGTGATGCCCGGCCTGACCGCTCCGCCGGGCGCCTACGCGCTGGTCGGCATGGGCGCGGTGTTCGCCGGTGCGGCCCGCACGCCGATCACCGCGGTGGTCATGATCTTCGAGCTAACGGGCGAGTACTCGGTCGTGCTGCCGCTGATGGTCGCCGTCGCCCTGGCCGCCGGCGCCTCGCGGCTGGTGTCCACCGACACGATCTACACGCGGAAGCTGCATCGGCGCGGTATCGACCTGGGCCGGGACCATCGGCCGGCGCTCCCGGTGCCGACCGTGGATGCGGTGGCGGGGCCGTTGCCGGCCGCGCTGCCGGCGGACGCCGGGCTGGCGGAGGTGGCCGAACGGTTCGCGGCCGGCGGCCATGACGCGCTGCCGGTCGTCGACGATCGGGGCCGGCTACGCGGCGTGGTGCCCGCCGTGGAGGTGGAGCGCGCGCTGCGCGACGACGCCGGCGGCGTGACCGCGGCCGACCTGGCCTCCACCGTGCCGGTGCTGCGGGCCGGGCAAGCCCTCGACGAGGCTCTCGACGCGGTGGTCCGCGCCGGCGGGCTCGGCCTGCCGGTGGAGCGCGATGACTGCCTGGTCGGCTGGGTCACGCACCGCGACATCCTGGCCGCCGTCACGACCCGCCCGCAGCCGTGGGCCACCGCACCGGGCCCGTGAGGATCCCCGGTGCCGGCGTCAGCTGTCCGGGGTCTCGAGCTCCTCGTCCACGGACGGGAAACCGAGCCACCACTCGCTCTCCGGCGGCTCACCGGCGGCGGCGGCGAAGGCGCGCAGTGCCGGGGCGACCGCCGGGTGCCAGACCTCCGCCGTCGCGGCGACGATGTCGGACAGCTGCTCGCGGCGGCTCTCCGTCACCTGCTGGACGAGCCGCCGCCCGGCCGCCGTCAGCGTGAGCCGCACCACACGCCGGTCGGAGGTCGGCCGCGAGCGGCGGGCCAGGCCCTTGCGGACCAGCCGGTCGCACATGCGGGTGCCGGTCGACGGGGCGACCTGCAACTCGGCCGAGATGTCGGCCACCCGCTGCGGTCCGCGCGCGGCCAGGACGACGAGCGCGCGGTACTGCGGCAGCGTGACGTCGGGATCGATGTCGGCCAGGGACCGGGCGGCGATGCCGACCAGCGCCCGGCTCGCCGTCAGCAGTGCCTCGACGGCCTCGGGGCCGGCGATGGCGGCATCAACCGCGCGTGCGTCCTTGGGCATGCGCCAACCCTAGAGCGTCGGCGGATCCTCCACGAAACGCCCCGCGCAGGCGGGACAACGGTGCCACCACATCTCGCGGAGCCGTTCCGCCTGCCACCCCGAGGCCTGGGCCCGGGCCCAGAGGGTCTCCCGGTCGGCCCCCGCGACCCGCAGGGTGGCACCGCAGCGGTCGCACGAGACCTCCACCGCCCTCGGATTCGTAGTGACGATCATGACGGGTCACCTCCGGACGGTCAGGCGTCCGCCGCCGCGACGGCGTAGATGGACACGGTGCGCTGGCAGCGGACGCCGTCGAGCTCGAAGGCGGCCGGGAACCCGGTGTCGGGCTGGTCCAGGGTTCCCGAGAGGGTGACCCGCACCGGCGTGGCGCGGTCGGGCGAGCCCTCGCCCGTCACGACGACGAGTGAGCCGGACTGGCTGACGGTCGAGCCGGAGGCGTTGGTCACCCGCTGCCCGGGTGGCGCCGTGAAGCGCAAGGTCCACGACTGCGTGCTCGCCGCGGTCACGGCGACGTCCGCGGTGAAGGTCGTCGGGGTGCGGTGTCCGACGTACCGGACCGAGCATGCGCCGCCAGTGTCCGACGGCGGCCCGCCGGCGGTCGCGGCGGGCGTCGACCACAGCGGGCGCATCCAGCCGCCCGCGGCGAGGAGCGCCGCCGCGGCAATCAGGACGGCCGGGCGTCGCCAGCCGATCGCGGGGCCGGAGCGCCATGGGACCGTGCACGGATGCCGGGGACGCTCGGGCCCGCGCGTCTCGCCGGGCGCGGTGCGCACGTCAGGCGCCGGATCGGCCCCGTCCGCGTGCCGTGCCAGCGCGTCACGAAGGACCTCGCCGAGGTGACGGCTGGACGGGCGAAATGCCGGGTCGTCGGCCAGGCACGCGTCGACGGCCGCGACCACCTCGGCCGGGACCTCCGTCGCCGGCGGCAGGGACACGCCCGGCGAGGCCAGGCGCTCGCGAACGAGCGCATGGCGGGCCACCGCGGTCCACGGCAGAACACCGGTCAGCATGTGGTACAGCACGACCCCGAGCGCGTACATGTCGGTGGCGCTCGTGGCCGGCTCGCCGCGCAGCTGCTCCGGAGCCATGTACTCCGGAGTGCCGAGCAGCACGCGCGCGGCGCGGCCGTCGGCGGCGCCGATGATCGAGGCGAGCCCGAAGTCGACGACCTTCACGCCCGAGCGGGTGAGCATGATGTTGCCCGGCTTGATGTCGCGATGGACGACACGGTGCCGGTGCGCGGCCGCGAGCCCGTCGGCGACCTGCGCGGCGATGCGCACGGCTTCGCGCCAGGGCACCGCCCCGGGGCCACGGAGGCGATGGTCGAGCGTCTCGCCGTCGACGTACTCCATCACCAGGTACGGCACCGCCCGGCCCAGCCCGCGCGCCCGGTGTCCGGCGTCATGGATCGCGGCGACGTTCGGATGATTGATCCGGGCGGCCGCCTTGGCCTCGGTGACGGCGCGTTCGCGAGCGCGGGCCGAGCCGGCGAGCTCGGGCAGGAGCAGCTTGACCGCCACGGTCCGGTCGAGGCGGGTGTCGACGGCGCGCCACACCTCCGCCATGCCGCCCGAGCCGGCCTGGCTCACCAGCCGGTACCGGCGGGCGATCGTCGACATCGCGCAACCTCCCTCGGCGGCAACGGGCACCAAACCCGCACATTACCGAGGCGTTTTCGCCTGCGGCCAGGCTCGGGCGCCTCGAGCGGCGCATTGACACGGGACCGTCATATCCGCGGCCCGCGCACGCACCGTCAGACGGCCGGCCGATTGCGGTCGACCACGAGGGCGTACCGCTCGATGCTGCGTATCAGCCCGACCAGCTGGGCGAAGTCCACGGGTTTGCGCAAGAAGTGTGCGGATGGCACCCCGAAGTCGAGCAGCATGCTCTCCTCGACGTCCGAGCCGGTGAGCACGACCACCGTCAGGTCCCGCAGCCGCGGGTCGGCGACCACCCGGTCGAGCACCACGCGCCCGTCGACGCCGGGCAGGTTCAGGTCCAGCAGCAGGACGTCGGGCACCGGCGCGTCCCGGTACGCGCCGCGCCGTTCGAGGTACTCCAGCGCGCGGCGTCCGTCGCCCAGGACGGTCACCGGGTTGCGGAGGCGGTGCTCCCGGAACTCGTCGAGCGTGAACGCGACGTCGCCGGGGTCGTCCTCGACCAGCAGAATCCGGACCAACGGCAGCGATCCGCTCGTCGGTTCGGTCACTGCGCGCATCCTTTCCGACGTAGGGCCGCCCCCGTCGTATGCATGCAGTGTACAACTAATGCATTACGCAGCCGTCACTGGCGCCGGTAGCGTTCCGGCGTGGGTATCTGCCTGGTCAACATCAGCGCCGCGAACTGGGCGCAGGGCGCATGCGCTGCTGGCGGCCTTCCCGCCGACCTGCCGAGCGGGCCGCCGGCGCTGACCACCGCCGTCGACGACCCGCTCAGACCGATGTGTACCCGCCGGGTCACTGCGGGTAGTCGGCCGGGTCGACCGAGTCGGTGTGCGCGTTGCCGCCGGTGGACGCCTTGAGGGTGATTTCCCAGGTGGTGTACTGCCTGCTGGTGGTCTTGAAATCGATGGGCTCCGTGAACTTCGACAGGTCACAGTTGCGGGTGAAGCCGCCGATGCCCGCGTCCCAGTCCGCGCCGCTCGCCATGTAGACGTCGTAGCTGCCGTCCCGCACGCGCTTGACCTTGAACGTCTGACCGGCCGAGATGTAGACCGTCGTGGCGGCGGCCTTCGTACCCTTCGGCACAAGGCTCACCACGACGTCGCTGTCGCCGCCACCGTTGTTGACCGTGAACTCGCCCGAGCCGTTGAGCGTGCCCTTCTTCACATACGTGCCGTTGGCCAGCTTGCGGTCCTGCTGGGGGGCGGGCGCCGGCAGCCACGCGCCGAACGTGAACGTCGTCCCGAAGGCCTTGACCGCCTCCCGGACCTCGTTCGCCGCCACCGAGCCGGTCACCTGCGAGACCGCCGAGGAGCCGGCGCACACCTCGCCCCGCTGCACGGTCACGGCCAGGTTGCTGAAACCGTTGCTGGACGACGAGAACGCCCGCATGAGGTGCTCGTGGCCGTCCTTCGCCTCCGGGGGCGCGGTCAGGTACGCCAGCCGGGCCTCGCTGTCCTTGGCCGCCTTGGACAGTGCCGTCGCGGCCTCGGACGTCGCGGTCCGGTTGCCCGCCCCGGCAACCTTCTGCCACGCCGGCCCGAGCAGGCCGTCGACCTCGGTGAGAATTGCCTGGTACTCGGCGACGGACATCGCCTTCGGCGGGCTCGATGGCTCGCTCGAGGCCGTGCCCGAGGGCGAGGCGTCCGTTCGACGGTCACCGACGACAACGAACGCGGCGACGCCACCGGCGGAGCACAGGAGCAGGAGCACGACAACGACAACGCCGACGATCAGCCCGGTCCTGGACCGCTGCGGCGCGACCGGCGCACCGACGGGCCAGCCCGCACCGGGACCGCCGGCGTACCCACCGGGCCCCGGCGCTTGCCAAACCGGCACGTCACCGGTCGGCATCCCGGGGCCGGGCATCGCATAGCCGGGCGCCGCGGGGGCGGGCATTCCGGACGTCGGAGCGGCAGCTGTCGGCATCCCGGGGCCGGGCATCGCGAAGTCGGGTGCTGCGGGGGCGGGCATCCCGGACCCCGGCGCTTGCCAAACCGGCACGTCACTGGTCGGCATCCCCGGGCCAGGCATCCCAAAGTCGGGTGCTGCGGGGGCGGGCATTCCGGACGTCGGCGCCGCAGCTGCCGGCATCCCGGAGGCAGGCACCCCGGACGTCGGTACCGCACCGGTCGACGGCGTGCCCGAGGCCGGCTCGGTGGCGTCGGGCACGCTCGAACCGGGCTGGTCCGGGGCCGGCCCGACGGGGGAGGATGGCGTTGTCACGCGAGCACGGTACAGGTCGAGCGGCGCACGCACGACCCCGCTTCGTTCCAGCACGAACACCAGCCAAAGTCGGCCCTCCGACGATCTCGTCGACGGACGACGTCATGGCGCGGCCCAGCATCAGAAGGCGGGCACCTCGACACAGTGGAGGTCTCGGCGGCATGCCACGACCAACAGGCCACCCGGCGCCCAGGCCAGTGCCGTTGCCGGGTAGGGCAGGACGAGCCGGCAGACCTCCCGCTCGGCGGCCGCCTCGATCACCGACACGCTGCCGTCCGTGCGCGCGATCGCTACCGCCGCAGGGCGGGCCGGGTCATCGGTGGCCGCGAGCGCGGTCACCGGCTCGTCATGGCCGGGTTGTAGCCGCGACACGGTGCCCGTCAGCAGGCCGTGGATCTGCACGAGCGACTCGTGCACCGTGACCACGGCCGGCCCGGTGCCGGTGTCGATCCACCCGCGCGCTGCCTCGCCGATCTGGACGTTGGCAGCGGCAGGGGTCGAGATCTCGGTACGGGTCGCGAGATCCCAGACGGTGAGTGGGCCGAACATCCAGCAGATTGCGGCGGCGGGTTGTCCGGCCATCAGGCCCACCGCAACACCACGCGGGGGATAGGTGTCCGAAATGGTGCCCCGAGGCAGCCCGGTGCGGATCTGCGTGAGATGTACCTGGCCGTCGCATCCGGCGGTGAGTACCACCGGCTCGCCGCCGATTGAGAAAGTGAGGGCGATGTTCACCTCTCCCCGGTGGTCCAGCGAGACCGCGCGCACGGCATGCCCGTCGACCCATCGCCGCGCTCGGGGCAACGCTCGTGATGCAGGTCGCCGAGGTGACAGTCGAAGTCCTCGTGCTCGTCCACGAGCGTGACGAGGATGTCGACTCCGCCGACCACCGCGGTCGCCACCGCAGAAGGCCGGTCAGCGGCGAATGTCTGCCGCAACGCCAGATCGGCTCCCCGGTCGGTTGTCCAGAGGGTGCGCACCGAACGATGTTACGAGGCCAGTCACCTTACGCCACCGTGGTGCCGGGCCGGCCAGTCGCGCGAGTCAACCGGCCTTGGAACCGGAGACACACTCATTCGGCACGAACGCGCACCCAACCGCAGGTTCGGGCGGGCGAGAGCGACGGACGGCTGGCCGCGCTCAGTCGCCGATGAACCAGAGATAGCGGTGGGGCCTGCAGCCATGTGCTCCTATCAGTACGCCTAGCGCGCGGGCCGTGCTGAGCGCCACGCCGTCGAGTTCGGGCTGAATCGCCGCCAGTTCCTCGAGCAATGCCGACATCTGGCTCCGGTTGAAGATCGTGTTCCCGTAGGGATCGACGTGCGCAAGCATGGGAAACCTATGGTGATCCTCTGGCCAGACAAAGGGGTCGTACCACCCAGGCGGCAACGGCGGCGGGACGAGATGCACCACGTCACGCAGGCTCGCCAGCCGCTCGTGACGTTCGTTGCGGACCCAGACGCTGATTGGCACCGGTTCATCATCGACGTTCGGGCCGCCCCGGGAACTGCAGCCCATCACACGCCCGCCGAGAACGCGCTCATCGGCAGGGCGGAGAAGGCTCTGCGCGCCGTCCGAGGCCGTCACTCGATGTCGCGACCGTGCTCTGCCGCCGCCCAGTGCTCGCGGCCCGACGTGCAGCTTGCACAGGGATCCGTCCTGCGGCTGCCGCAACTGGGCACGTGGCTTCAGCGGCCTCGCACAGCGGTACTAGCCTCCGCCGCATGCCTGACGGCCTGGAGGCGATGGCAGGTCCTGCGCGAGCCCCGAGGCTGACATCACAGCGACCCAGCGCGCGTATCAGATCGCATGTGCTGTCATCGGCAGGACCGGAAGCCCTTGCCGCTCCCGGCCAGTCGCCGTCCGTGAGGAGCACCGGCCCCGCGGCGCGCACCAACGGCGGCGTATGCGTGCACCCGATCGAGTCGCTGTAAACGGCCGTGACGCTCGATCGGCGGCATTCGGGTGCGCAACGCGGCATGACAGTACCGTTCGGTCTGCTACGCCGGCGGTAGCGTGCGCGCGGTTAGCGCCTTGTTCAGTCCCTGGCGCATGCGCCGGGATGCGCCTGTGAGTCCGCCGAGCGGGCGAATCTCTTCCGGTCGCAGCTCCGGTCGCTCGGCCAGCGCCAGGACCGCGGCATACGGTCGGGCGCCCGCGCGCAAGAGCTCTGCCCAGCACCGCAAGCAGCACCGGACGGTCAGCGCGAGCGTGGCGGGCGACGAGCAGCAGCAGCGCGTTGTAGTCCCAGTCTGCGTATTCGCCGTCCAGGAGGCGCAGCAGATGCGCTGCGCTCGTGCGCCCGTGCCGGGCAACGGCAAGCCGAACGAAGGAGTACGGACTGCCCGCCAGCACACCGAGCCCGCCGTCGTCCAACCGTGGATCATCCACGACCCGCAGATAGTCTGCCGGCGACCGCGCGGCAGGCAGCAATTCGTCAACGTCCACCCCGGCATCCTGTCAAGCGCCGTCACCGCCAGCCAGCCAAATCTCCCATCTGCCATCAGCGGGGTCATCAGGCCATGTAGGCGGCGAGGATGTGGGTCGGCGAGGCGTGCGGCCCCCACGGTGTCTGCTTCGGCGGTAGCGCAGACGGCGGCGGCCCCGACCCGTCCGGGCCACGGCCGCCGACGTCCCCGCGGTTGAGCGCTGCCGCCGTGGACCTCCGCAGGAGGGGTCAGGGGTGAGCGAGCACTGGCTCGGCACCCCCCGCGCTCTCGGCGTCCTCGGTGACGGCCTGACGTTTGGGGCGCGGGGTGTTCATCAGGACAGCGACGGTCAGCGCGCCGACCAGGAGGATCCCCGCGGCCCAGGTGCCGGCTGTCGCGAAGCCTTCCAGCATCGCCTTCTTGGCGACGGCCGGGCTGTGGCCCTGCGTGGCATGCGAGGCCAAGTAGTTCACGGTCGCGCTGGTGGCGATGGTGTTGAGCAGCGCGGTACCGATGGAGCTGCTGATCTGTTGCGCGGTGTTGACGCTGGCCGACGCGACGCCCGCGTCGCGCCGGTCGACGCCGTGGGTGGCGTAGTTGAAGGCCACCGGCATGATAATGCCCGTCCCGAAGCCGAGCAGGAGTCCCGAGACCAGCACGCCCTCGACGTAGGCGGTGTCGGTCTCCATGGTGCGCAGCCACAGCATGCCGGAGGCGATGAGCAGCATGCCCGGCACGATCAGCATCCGCGGCGGGACCTTGGGCAGCAGCCGGGTGGCGAGCCCGCCGGCCGACATCAGGACCGCCACGGTCATCGGGAGGAAGGCCACGCCCGTCCTGATCGGCGAGTATCCCTTGACGACCTGCAGGTAGTAGGTCATGAAGAGGAACGCCCCGAACATTGCGACCATGGCCAGTCCCACGCTCAGGTAGGCACCGCCCCGGGTTCGGCTGGCGATCAGGCGCGGCGGCAGCATTGGCTGCGACACCCGGCTCTCGACGAGGGCGAACGCGGCGAGCAGTACCGCGCCGGCGGCCAACAGGCCGATGACCTCCGCCGAGGCCCAGCCGTCGGACTCGGCCCGGCCGGTGGCGTACACGATCGCGACCAACCCGCCGGTAACCAGCAGTACGCCGGGGATGTCGAACCGGGCCGTGCCCTCGCGCCGTGACTCGGGCAGCAGCGCGTATCCGCCCACCACCGCGATCAGGGCGATAGGGACGCTGACGTACAGGCACCAGCGCCAGTCCAGGTAGTCGGTCAGTGCCCCGCCGGCCAGCAGCCCGATCGCGCCGCCCACCGCGGTGATGGCGCCCCAGATCCCGAACGCCTTGGCGCGCTCCTTGGGCTGCGTGAACGTCACGGTCACCAGTGACAGCGCGGACGGCCCGAGCAGCGCGGCGAACCCTCCCTGCAGGGCACGGGCGCACAGCAGCATCTCGAAGTTGTCCGCCGCGCCGCCGAGCGCCGACGCCCCCGCGAAGCCGAGCAGTCCGATCAGGAAAGTCCGCTTGCGGCCGGTGTGGTCGGCGATCCGGCCGCCGAGTAGCAGCAGGCTGCCGAACGCCAGCGTGTATCCGGTGATGACCCACTGCCGGTCGCCGTCGGAGATCCCCAGGTCCCGCTGGAGCGACGGCAGCGCGATGTTCACGACTGTCCCATCCAGAACGATCATGAGCTGGGCCAACCCTATGAAGAACAGCGCGGCCCAGCGGCGCGAGTCGGCTGGCGGAGGCGGCGCGTTCGTGGTTGCCATGACTTCGTCCTCACTCATGGTGTTGCGTGCCGCCCGGATTGTTCGCGCGGCGTCCTGACGATCACAGGACGCCGACGACCCGGGTCCTGTAACAGCGCGGGTGTATGACGTGGGTCATCGCTCGCGGGTGTTACAAAGCGGTGACGAGCGGCGTCTAGTGCGTGTGGCGGGACGAAGGTCGAACAGGCAGGAGCCAGGCATGAGCCAGAGCAGCGAACGAACGACGGGCACAGCCAGGTCGCTCGATCGTGGCGACGGGGTGGACTCCGTGGATTCAGCAACCGAGGTGTTCGTTGCCTATCGCAACCTGTTGTTCACCGTCGCCTACGAGATGCTCGGCTCGGCCTCCGACGCCGAGGATGTCCTGCAGGAAGCCTGGCTGCGATGGGTGGGCGTCGACTTGGCCACGGTCCGGGAGGAGCGCGCCTACCTGGTGCGGATCGTCACCCGGCAGGCGCTGGACCGGCTGCGGTCCGTCAGGTCGCCTACCGGGCGCGGGCGCCCGTCGCCGCGCGCCGGCCGCGCGGCGTCGTCTCCCCGGCCCAGACCCGAGCCGCACTCGGTGCTTTCCAGCGCGCGATTGAAACCGGCGACCTGCAGAGCCTGCTCGACATCCTGGCGCCGGACGTCGTCGCCCTCAGCGACGGCGGCGGTGTCAAACGTGCCCTCCTTCGTCCCATCGTGGGGGCCGGCAAGGTGGCTCGCCTGCTGGCCGCCGGCTGGTGGAAGCGCGACGCCGAAAGGTCGGTCGAGGTCGTACAGATCAATGGTGGTCCGGGGCTGCTGGTCCGAGTCAATGGGGAGATCGACGGCGTGCTGGCGGTGCGGGTCGAGAACGGCTATGTCGCCGGCGCCTACCACGTGCGCAATCCCGAGAAGCTGTCGCGTGTGGAGCGCGAGACCGCCGTGAGTCGCTGAGGCCGGCCGGATCGTGGTACCGAAGGTCAGGCGATGACGTCGCAACCGGCTGGAATGTTGGCCGGGATCGCCGTGAACTCGTTGCCGGTCAGGTGCAGCACGGCGAGGCCGGTGAGGCTGCCGATGGTGTCCGGCAGGGCCGCGAGCCGGTTGCCGCGCAGGCCCAGCTCGGTCAGGCTCGCGAGGTTGCCGATCGCGTCCGGAAGGGCCGTGAGCTCGTTGCCGCGCAGGTCCAGCCAGACGAGGCGGGTGAGGTTGCCGATGGTGTCCGGCAGCGCCGTGAGGTGGTTCTCGTCGAGGTCCAGCCTGATGAGGTTTTCGAGGTTGCCGATGGTGTCGGGCAAGGCCGTGAGCTGGTTGCCGTACAACTCCAGGCGGGTGAGCTCGGTGAGGTTGCCGATGCTGTCCGGCAGCGCCGTGAGCCGGTTGCCGCGCAGGTTCAGCGTGGTCAGGTTGGTCAGGTTGCCGATGCTGTCGGGCAGGGACGTGAGCTGGTTGCCGTACAGCGACAGGTCGGTGAGGTTCACGAGGTTGCCGATCGCCTCTGGCAGCTGCGTGAGCTGGTTGGCATCCAGCTCCAGGCGGGTGAGGCCGGTGAGGTCGCCGATCGCGTTGGGCAGCGCGGCGAGCTGGTTGTTGTTCACGTTCAGCCAGGTGAGGCCGGTGAGAGTGCCCAGCGCCTCCGGCAGTGTCGTGAACTGGTTGCTGTACAAGTGCAGCGTGGTAAGGCTTTTGAGGTCGCCGACGGTGTCCGGCAGCGCGGCGAGCTGGTTGTGGCCCAGGTGCAGCCACTGGAGGGTGGCGAGCTCGCCGATCCAGTCCGGTACGGCGGTGATGAGGTTCCCGGACAGGTTCAAGCCGGTCACCCCGGGCAGGCGCCGGACGGACGGCCGTACCCGAGTCAGCCGGCGCAAGGACAGGTCCAGCCGGCCGCCGCCCGCGGCCCGGACCGCCTCGATCACCTGATCACTGGTCCCGCGAAGCACCGCGCACCCCCGTGTCCCGGCACCAAAACCGACGCCGCCTGCCCGGGAAGGTACAACACCCGCACCGACCGGGAGCCGCCGGCGCATACATCGGTGGCGGCAAGGCGCCCGGGTTGCCGCGGCTCGGGTCAGGAGTATGGATCTGGTACCAGCTCGGTCGAGCGACCGCCGTCGAGGGCGACGGGCTGCAGGTGCTGCGTCAGCGTTTGGATGTCGGGGGCGAGCGGCGTCAGCAGTTCCGCGCAGATGTGCTCTTCCGGGCTGGTGTAGCCGGCCTGTTCGTAGCTGGCGCGGTGGTGTGCCTGCTCGTCCTCGAGCGCGACGATCAGGTCTTGGTGCGGCGGGGTGGTGCGCACGGCAACGTGGCCGTAGGGGAGTTTGGCGATGACGAGGAAGTCGTCGGTGAACAGTCCTGCGCCCAGGCGCGGTCCGTGGCGGAGGTCCGGGTAGCGGTGGTCGGCAGTGATGCGCAGAACCGGTTGCATCGGACCGAACAGCACGGTGCGGCCTGGAATTCGGCAAATCACGGACACGGTGAAGCCGTTCGTCTCGGCGAGCCATCGCGAGTATGCCGGCCCAGCAGATCACCGAGCGCGAGACGCAGCACCGACCAGCCTACGGACGTGGAACGCAGGGCGATGGGGCGGAGTTTCTTGTGGGAATGCGGTCCTGCTCGGCATCACGTGAAAGCCTCGATCCGGTATCCGCTCATCGGCTACTTGCCTCCAGGCGGCGGCTCGGTACGCGACAGTCTGCGGTCTACGGGGGCGCGGGCCATCGCCGTGGCTATGATCGCCCGGGTTGGTCGAGCTGGGTGGGGAGTGCGGATGCGGGTCGGGATTTCCGGGACGCACGGAACCGGGAAGACGACGCTGGTCGAGGCGTTGTCCGCACACCTTCCGGGCCACGTCGTCGTCGACGAGCCGTACTACCTGCTCGAAGAGGAGGGCTACGAGTTTCAGTTCCCGCCCTCGCCCGAGGATTACCGGGCCCTGCTGGCCCGCTCGGTGCAATGCCTGTGCTCGCCGCCGCCCCCGGCCGGTGTGATCTTCGATCGGACGCCGCTGGACTATCTCGCCTATCTGGTGGCGTCTGGTGCGGACCCCGCCGAGGAGGTCGACGGTGCCGTGTTGCGGCGGGCGTTCGCCGGTCTGGACCTGCTGGTCTTCGTGGTGATCACACCGGGGACGGAGCGGATGCTGCCGGCAGCGGAGTTGCCGGGCCTCCGCTCGCGAGCGAACGCTGTGATGCTGGAGCTGGTGTACGACGACCCGTTGGACGCCTGGGCGGACACGCCGGTGCTGGAGCTGAACGGACCGCTCGACAGCCGGTTGCACACGGTCCTCAACGCGTTGCACCAGATTCCGAAGCAGGGTTCAGGTCAGGCCTGACAACGCTCCGGTGTCGGGAGCCGCCGCGCACCCGGCCGGTCTCGGTCCGCCCGATCGGGCGGACCGAGACCGGGTCACGGTGCCGGCGACCGGGGGTTCAGCCGCAGGTGGAGCCGTTGAGCTTGAAGCCGGTGGGGGCGGCGGCGTTGCCGGTGTGGTTGGCCTGGTAGCCGATGGTGGTGGAGGCGCCCGGGGCGAGAGTGCCGTTGTAGCTGACGTTGGTCGCGGTCACCGTGCCGCTGGTCGGGGAGTAGGTAGCGCTCCAGCCGCCGGTGATGGTCTGCCCGGCGGGCATGGTGAAGACCAGGTTCCAGCCGTTGATGGTGGTGCTGCCGGTGTTGGTGATGGTGATGTTGTTGGTCAGGCCGGTGTTCCACGCGCTGACCGCGTTGACGACCCGGCAGGTGGCGGTGCCACCCGGGCTGCTCGTCGTCTTCGAGGGCGACGGCGAGCCGGCCGTCTTGGTCGGGGACGGCGTGACGGGCGGGGTGGTGGGCGACGTGCCGCCGGCGGCGGTGATGATGGCGCTGATGATGCCCTGCTGGGTCACGGTGTTGGAACTGCGGTTGAACAGGCCGAACCCGTACTGGCCGTTGTAGCCGTTGTCCCAGTAGGCGCTCGCCCCGCCATACTTCTTCACGGTGCTGACCAGCGCCTTGGCGAAGTTCGCGCGGTAGGTGTTGTTCGCCGGGTCGGCCGACGTTTTGTCGATCGAGCCGTACTCACCGACGAAGAACGGATAGCCCTTGGCGACGAAGGTGTCGTACACCTTCTTCAGCATGAGGTCCATGTAGTCTTCCTGGCCCCAGGTCGACTTCTTGGCCGAGTTGGTCGCGGCCGCACCCCACTGCGTGATGTTGCCGTCCTCCTGGCCCGCGAAGTCCCACGGGTCGTAGTAGTGCACGGAGATCATGAGTCGCTGCTCGCCGCTGGGGATGGAGGACGACCGGTAGGCGTCGGTGGGCAGCGAGAAGCCGTAGCTGCCCGTCGTGTACTCGATGTTGGTGTTCCAGCCCGGGATGAGCAGCCATCGCGAGGCGTTGGTGCCGCCGGTCCGCCGGACGGTGTCGACGAAGATCTGGTTGTAGGCGACGATGTTCGAGTAGCACGGCTGGGTGGGGTTGCCGTACTGCCCGTCGAACTCCTCGTTCATCGACTCGAAGATCAGGTGATCGTTGTAGCTCGCGAACTTCGTCGCGACCTGTTGCCAGACCTTCTGATACTTGGCCTTGATCGTGGTCTGGTCCGATGCGTCGCAGATCAGCCAGGAACCGGTCACGCTCTTGTAGCCGTCGCCGTGCATGTTGATCAGCACGTACAGGCCGGAGTTGTAGGCGTAGTTGACGACCTCCTGGACCCGGTTCAACCAGGCCGAGTCGACGGTGTAGTTCGGGCCGGCCCCGATCTTTCCCAGGTACGAGATCGGGATGCGGATCGTCTTGAAGCCCGATGCCTTCACCCGGTCGATGAGGGCCTGGGTGATGACCGGGTTGCCCCAGGCCGTCTCGCTGGGAATGCCGTTGGCGTTGGCCTCCAGCTGATTGCCGAGGTTCCACCCGGCGCCCATGTCGGCGACCAGCTGCGGAGCGGTCAGCTGCACCGCGGCGTTGGCCGCGGTTGACCTCGTCACGCCGTACGCGGCTCCGGCGAGGGCCAGGGCGGCGGCAAAGACTGCGAGCCCGGCCCTCCTGACTGTCGAACTCATGAGGCTTCCTCTCCTACGGTCTCGAGCGCCGGACGTGGCGGCGTCTTCGGTCCGAACCTGGCGAGGAGTGTTGCCACGGGCGCGAGGGGTGTCAATCGACGCGCTTCGACGAACATGTTCGGCGGGTCGGTGCGGGCCGCGGAGCAGCCGGTTTGCCGGCGACGGCCGCAAACCGGCTCTGCATCTTTCGGCAACGAGTGGCCGCAGGGGCGGGAAAGTTACCTCGGCGGAGGGGGCAGTTGGTCGCCCAGCGCCAGTGGCATATTCCAGGACCTCACGCAGGACCTCACGCAGGACCTCACGCAGGACCTCACGAAGGTTCGGTCCACTCCTCGTGGGTAAGGAAGCGATCGATCACCGCGGTGTACGGGCTCGGGTCGAGCTGCTTCCCCTCGGCCCAGGCGTCGTCGTAGTAGGTGTTGCGGTAGGCGGCGGCGCCGTCGCAGATCAGGGTGGCGATGCTTCCCGTCTCGCCGCGCCGGCGCATGCCGTGGGCGATGCGCAGGGCGCCCCAGAGATTGGTGCCGGTCGACGGGCCGACCGACCAGCCGGTGGTGGCCGCGAGATGGCGCATGGCGGCCAGGCTCGCCGCGTCGGGTACGGGCATCATGAGATCGACGACCGCGGGCAGGAACGCCGGTTCGACGCGGGGCCGGCCGATGCCTTCGATCCGTGACGGCATCCCGGTTCCGTATCCCGGATAGCCGGTGACCCAGCTGGGCCAGTATGCGGAGTGCTCCGGGTCCACCACCGCGAGTCGCGTGGGATACCCGTGATACCGCAGGTGCCGGCCCAGGGTCGCGCTGGTCGTCCCAGTGCCGGCGCCCACCACGGCCCACGCGGGCGGCTCACCTTCGCGCGCGATCACCTGGGCGGTCAGGGTGGCGCCGACACTGTCGAAGCCGCGCCAGTCCTCGGCATGCGCCGCGGACGTCAGGTGGTCGAGGTAGTGGCCGCCGAGTTCCGCCGCGAGCCTGGCGGCCTCGTCGTAGATGGCGACGGGCGGGTCGAACGGGTGGCAGCGGCCACCGTGCCGCTCGATGCGCTCCCGTTTCGCCGCCGCCGTCCTGCCCGGCACGACGGCGACGAAGGGCAGGCCCAGCACGGCCGCGAAGTAGGCGGTGGCGACCGCCGTGTTGCCCGCCGTCGCCTCGACCACGGTCGTTGCATCGCCGATGTCGCCGCGGGCGATCGCGTCTTCCATCAGCCGACGGACCAGGCGGTGCTTGAGGCTTCCGGTGGGACGCTGCGACTCGTCCTGGAAGTACAGCGAGATGCCCCACGACTCCGGAAGCGCGTACCGGCGCAGTGGTGGCGGTGTCTCCGCGGCCGCCTCGGCACGCAACCGCTCCAGCGCCTGCTGCGCCCACAGCCGTGTCACGAGAGCATGCCGGGCTGATCCGACGCGGCGGCCAGCGGCGCCAGGCCGGCGAAGACGATGGCCAGCATGCGCGCGCGGACCTCGTCGTCCAGCGCGCTCGTGCGCGAGGTGGCGACGAGCAGCGCGTAGACCTCGGGCAGCTCGACGTCGTCGCGGACCGCACCGGCCGATTGGGCGCGCCGCAGCAGTACACCCACGGCACCGCGCAAACCGTTGGCGGCTTGGTGGGCCTCGCCGCCGGTGTCGCCGCCGGCGTCGAGCAGGGCCTCGCCGATCGTGATCTTCGCGGGCGCGTCGGCGACCAGGTGGCGGAAGAAGCCGTAGAACGCCGCACCCGGGTCGCCGGTGTCGTGCAGCGCCTCGGCCTCGGCGCGCAGCCGATCGTACCGACGGATGAGCACGGCCTGCAGGAGCACCGCCTTGGTGGGGAAGTGGCGGAAGACCGTGGCGATGCCGACCCCGGCCAGCCGGGCCACCTCCTCCGTGGACGCGGTCGCGCCGCCGCGGCCGAACACGTCCTCGGCGGCGTCCAGGATGCGGTCGCGGTTCGCCTGTCCGTCGCTGCGCATGCCCACCCTTGCTAAACGAAGTCGGGACTCCGTAGCATCGGAGTCGTCACTTCGGATAGTACAGGAGGCTGTCATGACCCCTCGTGAGGTGTTCCTCGCCCTCGTCAACGGCGTCGCGGACGAGCGCTGGGACGACCTGCCCGGCCTCTACGCGGAGCGGACCGACGTCGTGCACCCGTTCCACCCGCGGCGCGACCCGGCCATGCGCACCCGCGCCGAGCTCGCCGAGCACTTCCGCCCCACCGGTGAGGGCCCGCGGCTGCGGCGCCGGGTCACGGACGTCGTCATCCACGAGACCGTGGACCCGGAGGTGATCGTGGCGGAGTTCGCGTACGCCGGCGTCAACGAGGACACCGGCGAGCCCTTCCGGACGCCGGGCATCTTCGTGCTGCGCGTGCGCGACGGGCAGATCGTCGAGTCCCGCGACTACTTCGACCACCTCACGTCCGCGCGGATTCGCGGCCAGAAAATTTCTTAGCGGACCTGTCGATTGGCGTGGGGGTGGTTCGTAGCCCTGGTGAGAGCCCGGCACACACGGCCGGTCCGGACACCACTGGAGGGCATCATGACCACCACGCTTCCCACCACCCGCACCGCGACGTCGAGCATCCCCGCGCTGATCGGGCACGGCGTCGCCGCCACGGCCGCCGCGAGCGCCGCGACCATGGCCGTCGCCGCCGGTGGGCACGCCGCCGGGATCAGCCTCGACATGGCCGGCCAGCCGATCCCGGTCGCCGGGTTCGGGACGCTGACCGCGATCTTCTCGCTGGTCGGCGTGGTGCTGGCCGCGGTGCTGGCCCGCTTCGCCCGGCGGCCGCGGCGCGTGTTCGTCCGCACGACTTTGGTGCTGACGGTGCTGTCGCTGGTGCCCGACGTGCTCGCGGACTCCGCTCCTGGTACGAAGGCGCTGCTGATGCTCACGCACCTGGTCGCCGCCGCGATCGTTGTCCCGCTCGTCGCCCGCCGCCTGTCCGCCTGAGCTTCCTGCCGAGAAGGGAACAACCGTCATGAAGCAGTACCTGCTGGCCGTGCACCACGTCGAGGACGCCCCCGCGATGTCCGACGAGGAGACGCAGCACATGTTCCGCGAGACCGGGCGGATCAACCAGGAGATGGTGAAGACCGGCACCTGGGTCTTCGGCGGGGGACTCCTGCCGCCGGAGAGCTCCACCGTCGTGCGGACCGGCCAGGGCGGCACCACCATGACCGACGGGCCGTTCGCCGAGACCCGCGAGCACCTCGCCGGCTTCTGGGTCATCCGCTGCGCGGACCTGGACGAGGCGCTGGCCTGGGCCGAGCAGTGCTCACGGGCCTGCGGACCGATCGAGGTGCGACCCTTCGACGAGCTGTCCCAGGGCTGAGCCCGCGTGGACCTGGCGGAGATCTACCGCGCGGAGTACGGCCGCTGCGTCGCCACCCTGGCCCGCTTCCTCGGCGACATCAACCTCGCCGAGGAGGCGGTCCAGGACGCCTTCGCCACGGCCGTGCAGAAATGGCAGGACCCGCCGCCGAACCCGGGCGCCTGGATCGTGACCACCGCGCGGAACCGGGCCATCGACCGGCTCCGCCGCGAGTCGACCCGCGAGGCCCGGCACGCCGAGGCCCTGCTGCTGCACCACCAGGACGAGCCCGAGGAGGTGGGACCCGTGCGAGACGACCAGCTGCGCCTCATCTTCACCTGCTGCCACCCGGCCCTCGCGCCCGACGCGCGGACCGCCCTCACCCTCCGGCTGCTCGGCGGCCTCGAGACGCCCGAGATCGCCCGGGCCTACCTCATCCCGGAGGCGACCGTCGCCCAGCGGATCGTGCGCGCCAAGAAGAAGATCCGCGACGCCGGCATCCCCTACCGGGTCCCCGCCGCCCACGAGCTGCCGGACCGGCTGCCGCCCGTGCTCACCGTGCTCTACTTGATGTTCAACGAGGGCTACGCGGCCACCGCCGGTCCGCTGATCCGCACCGACCTGTGCGCCGAGGCGATCCGGCTCGCCCGCGAGCTCGCCGCGCTGATGCCCGACGAGCCCGAGGTCCTCGGCCTGCTGGCCCTGCTGCTGCTCACCGAGGCCCGCCGCCCCGCCCGCCTGGGTCCGGACGGCGAGCCGGTGCTGCTCGCCGCGCAGGACCGGACGCGGTGGAACCGGGCCCTCATCGCCGAGGGCCACGACCTCGTCCGCCGGTGCCTGCGGCGCAACCGGCCCGGCCCGTACCAGATCCAGGCGGCGATCAACGCGGTCCACACCGACGGCGACGCCACCGACTGGCCGCAGGTCCTGGCGCTTTACGACCAGCTCTACGCGCTCACGCCCACCCCGATCGTCGCGCTCAACCGTGCGGTCGCGGTCGCCGAGGTGCACGGGCCGGCGGTGGCCCTCGCCGTGCTCGAGGACGTCGACCTGCCGGGGTACCACCGGCTGCCCGCCGCCCGCGCCGAGCTGCTGGCCCGCCTCGGACGGAACACGGAGGCCGTGGAGGCCTACGACCAGGCCATCGCGCTGGCCACCAACGAGACCGAGCGCGCGTACCTGCGCGGGCGCCGGGCCCGGACGTAGATAGGGTGCACACATGGTCGGGGTCGACGACATCCGCGCGATCACCAGGACACTCGAGCGCGCCTACGAGGTCGTCGTGCGGGACCGCATCAAGTGGCGGGTCGGGCAGATCGTCTTCGCGGCCCTCTCCCGCGACGAGACGATCATGGGCTTCGGCTACCCGAAGGAGGGCCGGGACGCGCTCGTCGCGGGCGAGCCGGACAAGTTCCTGCTGCCGCCCGAGTCGGACCTGCGCTACAACTGGGCGTGCGTGCGGCTGGCCGCCCTCGACACCGACGAGCTCGAGGAGCTCGTGGTCAACGCCTGGATCATGACCGTGCCGAAGAAGGTGTGGATGCCGTACCTCGCCGCCCGCGGGCGCTGATCAGGCGACGGTGCAGGCCGTGCCGTTGAGTGAGAACGCGGTCGGGGCGGAGGCGTTGCCGGTGTGGTTGGCCTGGAAGCCGATGCTCGTCGAGCCGCCCGCCGGGATGCCCGCGTTGTAGCTCACGTTGCGCGCCGTGACCGCTCCGCTCGCCGGTGCGTAGGTCGCGTTCCAGCCGGAGGTGATCGTCTGGCCCGCGGGGAGCGTGAAGGTCAGCGCCCAGCCGTTGACGGCGGCCGCGCCGGTGTTCGCGATCGTGACGTTGGTCGTCAGGCCGGTGTTCCAGGCATTGATGCTGTACGTCACCTTGCACCCTCCCGGCCCCGCGCCGGACGGCTTCGGACCGGCCGAGGACGCGCCGGGAGTGGGTGACGTACCGCCGGCATTGCCGATGCTGCCCGGCACCGACAGCAGCGCGTTGTACCAGACCGTCGCCATCTTGCCGTAGCCCACCGGCCCCGGGTGGATGCCGTCGAGCAGGTCGGCCGTCGTCAGCGCGCTGTACATGTCGACGAGGTGCAGGTGCTTGCCGGCGTTGACACGGGACTGCACGATGCCCGGAATGGCGGCGTTGTACGTGCGTACCGTCGCGTCACAGCACTGCACCGGAATGATCTGGGCCACGAAGACGTCGGCGTTGGGCGCGAGCGCCGTGATGTGGTCCAGCAGCGTGGCCAGCCGCGCCGGGGCGCCCGCCGGGTCGCTGCCGTAGATGTCGTTCGTGCCGATGTGCAGCAGGATCGTGCGCGGGGTGTACGCCGGCAGCCAGGTGCCGACGTTGGCGTCGATCTGCGCGATGGTCCAGCCGGAGTGCCCCTCGTGGTCGTGGTCGCCGAGACTCGACGGGCCGTTGGACATCGACCCGACGAAGTCGACCTTGTAGCCGCCGGCCACGAGCTTGCTCCACAGGTCGATGCGGTAGCCACCGGCGACGCTCAGCCCCTCGGTGAGCGAGTCACCCAGCGGCATGACCCGCACCCCGCCGTTCGATTCGGCGCTGGCGGTGCCGACGGCGAGTACCGTCGCCGCAGTCAACGCGGCCAGGGCGGACACCATCGCGAAGAGGCGCTTGGCACTCGGCATGCCCCGACCCTGGCACGGTGTCCCGGGACGGGGCCAGGAAGCGCTTCGACAGTGGCCGAACCCCCTGCTCGCCCCATGAAAGTTGCGGCACCCGATCATGGTTCCAGGGCCTGCGGTGTACGCTCGCCGTCCGGTCGGAGGGAAATGGTGATGGACGAGCTTGTCCGCGAGGCGCGGGACGCGTGGTCGGCGCAGGACTGGGAACGGTCGGCGGCGCTGTACGAGCAGCTCGCCCGTCAGGCGCCGGACGACCCACGGGTCGGCGACTGGTGGTACGACGCCGCGCTGGCGTACAAGTTCCGCCGTAACTGGGCGCAGGCGTACCGGCTCGGCATCCAGGCCGCGGCCCACGCCCCGCGCGGCCGGCAGGACCCGGCATTCTGGAATCTCGGCATCGCCGCGACGATCCAGCGCGACTGGGCAACGGCCCGCGACGCCTGGTCGTCGTTCGGCATCGAACTGCCGCCCGGCGACGGCCCCATCGTGGGCGACTTCGGTCGTGCGTGCGTGCGGCTCACCGGCGCCGAGGGATCCGAGGTCGTCTGGGTCCAGCGGCTGTGCCCGACCCGGGCCCAGGTGATCAACGTGCCGTTCGACACCTCTCGGCGGTACGGAATCGTCGTTCACGACGGGGAGCCCAAGGGCGATCGGGTGGTCGGCGACCGAACCTACCGGGTGTTCGACGAGCTCATGCTGTTCGAGCCGTCCGACCTGCCGACACTGGCCGCGACCGTGACCGCGGAGCCGGCCGCCCTCGAGGCGCTGTCCGACCTGTTCGACGCGAACGGCTTCGGCTTCGAGCCGCTCCGCAACGGTTACGCCCTGTGCAAGTGCTGCAGCGAAGGCTCGGTCACGCAGGAGGCCCGAGCACTCGGCGGCGAACAGCGGTGCCTCATCGCCGCCCCGCCGGACCGGGCCCGCGAACTGCTCGACGGCTGGCGGAGCGCGACCACCGGCACGTGGGCGGACCTGCACATCGCGACTTGAGCGGGCCTCGCGGCGTAGGGTCGCGTAACGTCCGGGGCCGACAGCATCAGGCAACGTTGCAGGGAGCAGAACCATCGACGCCTCCGACACGATCACCCTGTGGCGACCCACCGGGCAGGCCGAGCTCGATCTGGTTGCGGCGTCCGGGTGGCGGGCCTGGCCGCCGCGCCTGCCGGACCAGCCGATCTTCTATCCGGTACTCAACCGCTGGTACGCGACGAAGATCGCCCGCGAGTGGAACGTCCCGGCCGGTGGCGTCGGCTACGTGACGCGGTTCGAGGTCGAGCGCGCGCACCTGGACCGGTACGAGGTTCAGCAGGTCGGTGGCCGCGACGTGCTGGAGTACTGGATCCCCGCCGAGGAGCTTGCCGACCTCAACGCCCACATCGTCGGCGCGATCATCGAAGAGGCCGACTACCGCGGCCCCGTGAGCGACCAGGAGTTCACCGACGCGCGCGACGCGCTCGGCACAGAACTTCCAGCCGGGTGGCGGGCCTACTTGCAAGGCGCGTCGTGGTTGCGGCGGGGATGGATGACGAGCGGGGCCTACGTGTGGCTCAACACGCCCCGCGAGATGCTTGAGCTGCACCACGCGTGGGACGAGAGCGCCGATGCCCATCCCGGCATCGCGATCATCGGCGGTGACGGGTCCCGCGAGCAACTCGTGCTCGACCTGCGCAGCGACCCCGCGCCGGTGCTGCTGGTCGACATCACCAGCGGCGGATGGGACGACGCCATCCGGCAGGCCGACGATGTCGGCGAGCTCGTCGACCGCATCGAGGCGGGCACCTTCGCGTTCGACTTCGGGGATTCGCATCGTGCGGCCTGAGGGCGTCGCGCTGCCGCGGACGCACGGCCCGCTGCAGAATCGCGTGCTGCCGACCGGGGAGATCGTGGCCGACCCGGCCCGGGGAACGCTGATGGGCAATCGGGGCTGTCTGCACGGCTCCGGCCGGGAGCTCGGGGTCGCCCGCTGGCGCTCCAAGCTGTGGATCTGCTGCACGCTGACCTGGAAGGACGTTCGCCGGGACCCGATGCCGCCGGGGCGCTGGACGGCGTTGTTCTTCCTCGACGAGGCGACCGCGCTGGCCGCCGGGCACCGGCCGTGCGCGTACTGCCGGCGCGCCGACTTCCTCGCCTACGCCGAGGCGTGGCGCGAGGCGGAGCACCTCGCCCGGCGACCGTGGGCGCACGAGATGGACGCGCGCCTGCACGACGAGCGGGTCGAGCCGCGGACCCGCCGGCAGATCACCCGGCCGGCCCGCTGCGCCGACCTGCCCGCCGGCGCGATGGTCCGGCTCGGCGACGGCACCGTCGGCCTGGTGTCGCGGCGGCGGTTCCTGCCGTGGGCCGCCACCGGGTACGGCCCGTCGCGGCCGCTGCCGGAGCGGGCCGACCTGCTCACCCCGCCCGCGTCGGTGGCGGCGCTGCGGGCCGGCTACCGCCCCGCGGTCCACCCGAGCGCCGGGCGGTGAGCGCCCGGGCGGCCGGGCCGCCCGGGCGCGAGCGCATCGGCTACTCGAAGAACTTGAGGCCGAAGCCGGTGTCGCTGGTCGCGCCGGGGACGTTGGCCCGGCGGTACGTCACGCTGCCCCACCAGACGGCCGTGCCGGTGTACCAGTAGCGCGCCGACCAGGAGTACGGCGTGCCCTTGGCGACCGCGTGGTACATGGTCGGGAAGCGGTTGCCGGACGGCGGGCTGGTCGCGATGTCACCCCGTTCGAGGACGAACGAGTGGTGGCCGGGGCCGTCGACGTACAGCGTCGGGTCCCATCCGGACATCATGTTGGGCGCGTACGAGCCGAAGAGGCAGCCGTTGCTCTTGTACCAGTCCCACACGTACGTCGGGTCGCCGCCCGCCCGCAGGCGCAGGTCGGCGAGGCAGTACTTGCTGCTCCAGCTGCCGTTCGCGGAGTACACGATGTGCAGCTGGCCCTTGGGGTCGAGGATCGGCTCGGGGGCCTCGTTGATGTAGGGGTTGCCGACCGTGCGCTCCCACGACTCGCGCGGCTGGGAGATGACGTACCGGGCGCCGGTGGCCGTGGTCGCGTTGGCCATCCGCGCGATGTAGAGGTTCTGCTCGACGTTCGTGTCGCCCGACCAGCCGGACCACACGAACCAGCGCTGGCCCTGGAACGTGAACGGCACGCCGTCGATGGCCCACTTGTCGTTGGGCAGCGCGACCTTCACGGCGGCCGTGTAGCCGGAGTCGGGACTGGCCGAGTCGATGTGGTACATCCGGTGCGCGGCACCGGTGCCGGCGGAGAAGTAGACGTGATAGCGCCCGTCCTGGTAGACGATCTCGGGCGCCCACACCTCGCCGAGGCCGGTGTCCTTCCACACCTGCTTCTTCGGCGCGGAGGCGATTCCGGCCAGGGAGGTGGCCGTGCGGATCGCCACGCCGCCGTCGACCGACTTGGCCGCGACGTAGAGTCCGTTGACCTTGATGACGCTGGGGTCGGCGCCACCGAGCGTGGTGGCACCGGCGTTGGCGGTTCCGGCAGTGGTGAGCGCCGGCACGAGGGCGAGGGCGCCGGCGATGACGAGGGCGGCGGCACCGGAGCGGCGAATGCGGGGCATGGTTCGCAACATCTCCCAGCTCACGCGCGCCTGTCAATAGAAGGACACCAAATTGTAAGCTTCCCTTAAAGTATCTTCGCCGGCGTGTTCTGCCGGCTCACCGGGCTGCGGCGCTGCCCCGGTCGCCGGCCCGGCGCAGGACGGTCAGCACGGCCGCGCCGATGGGCTCGGCGAGGGTGAAGCGGAAGTCCGCGGGCACACCGTCCGTGAAGAGCCGGTCACCCTCGCCGGTCACCACCGGGAAGGTGATGAGCCGGTACTCGTCGACGAGGCCGGCCGCCGAGAGCGCGTGCGCGAGGCTCAGGCTGCCGATCACGACGATGTCGCGCCGCTCGCGTTCCGCCCGGGCCCACGCGACCGGGTCGCCGTCGATCGCTTCCGAGTTCGGCCAAGTGGACGCGTCGATGGCGCCCCGCGTGGCGACCCGCTTCGGCACGGCGTTCATGAGCTTGGCGTAGTCGTCGTCCCGACCCGGCCACAGCCGTGCGAACGCCTCCCAGGTCTTGCGGCCGTACAGCTGCACGCCCGTCCGCATCAGCTCGCCCAGCCGGAACTTGTCGTCGCTCACCGGCCCCGAGCCGAAGCGGAACGCCCATCCGCCGTAGCCGGTCCCGGCCCGCCCGTCGGGGTCGGACACCACGCCGTCGAGCGTGACGAACTGTACGACGATGATGTCACCCATCGTGAAACTCCCTTGCCCGGTGGCGACCCGTCCGGCCGCCCTCACGAACACATACCGGTGGCGGCGGCCGGACTCATCGCTCAGTACGCTGCGGCTTTGTGGAGGACTTCGAGGCGTTCCGCGGCGACCTGCTGGTGCACTGCTACCGGATGCTCGGCTCGTACCACGAGGCCGAGGACCTGGTGCAGGAGACGCTGCTGCGAGCCTGGCGGGCGGCCGACCGCTACGATCCGCGGCGCTCCTCGCCGCGCACCTGGCTGCACCGCATCGCCACGAACGCCTGCCTCACCGCGCTCGAGGGCCGGGCCCGGCGGCCGCTGCCGAGCGGGCTCGGGCCGGCCGGAGACGATCCGCTGGTACCGCTGAAGCCCGACCCTGACATCGCGTGGCTCCAGCCGTTTCCGGACGATCCCGCCGCGGCCGCCGAGCAGCGCGCCGGGCTCCGGCTCGCCTTCGTCGCGGCGCTGCAACTGCTGCCCGCCCGGCAGCGCGCGATCCTGCTGCTGCGCGAGGTGCTCGAGCTGTCGGCCGCCGAGGTCGCCGAGGCGCTCGGCACCACCGTCGCCGCCGTGAACAGCGGCCTGCAGCGGGCCCGGGCCGCGCTGCACGCCGCCGCGCCGGCGCTCGAGGACCTGCGCGACCCGGCCGACCCGGGGGAGCGGGCCGCGATCGAGCGGTACCTGACGGCGTTCGAGGCGGCCGACGTGCCCGGCCTGACGAGGCTGCTCGCCGACGACGTGATCCTGGAGATGCCGCCGGTGCCGCTGTGGCTCGTGGGCCGCGCCCACTACGGCGCGTTCATGGAGCGCGTCTTCGCGATGCGCGGCCCCGGCTGGCGCCTGCGTGTCGTGGCGGCCAACGGCGGCCCGGCGCTCGCGACCTACGCCCCCGACCCGGCCACCGGCGGCGTCCGGGCCCACTCGGTGCAGGTCTTCGCCGTGCGCGACGGCCTGATCCGGCACAACGTCACCTTCGCCGACCCGGCGGTCTTCACCCTGTTCGGGCTCCCGACAGACACCGTGCCGCGTTGACGAGACCGACGAGGCTGAAGGCCTGCGGCGTGTTGCCGAGGTGCCGGCCGGTGGCCGGGTCGCACTCCTCGGCCAGCAGCCCCACGTCGTTGCGCAGCGCCAGCAGCCGCTCGAACAGCTCGCGGGCCTCCTTGCCGCGGCCGATGCCGTCGAGCGCCTCGACGAGCCAGAAGGAGCAGGCGACGAAGGCGCCCTCGTGGCCGTCGCCGTAGCGCATCAGCAGCCCGTCGCGGCTCAGATCGCGCTGGATGGCGTCGATGGTGCCGACCACCCGCGGGTCGTCGTAGGGCAGGAACCCGGCCCGCGGGATGAGCAGCAGCGCGGCGTCCATCCTCGCCGAGCCGTAGCACTGGGTGAAGGTGTTGCGCTCGGGGTCGTAGCCGCGCTCGCACACCTCCGCGTGGATCGCGTCCCGGGTGCGCCGCCACGCGTCCACCGGGCCCGGCAGCCCGAGCCGCTCCACGGTCCGGATCGCGCGGTCGAAGCCGGCCCAGGCCATCACCTTCGAGTGCACGTACTGCTGCCGCTCGCCCCGGACCTCCCACAGGCCGCTGTCCGGCTCCCGCCAGGTGCCCTCGAGGTGCTCCAGGAGGTCGCGCTGGCGGTCCCAGGCGTCGTCCGTCGCGACGATCCCGGACTCGCGGGCGAGGTGCAGGCCGTCTAGCACCTCGCCCCACACGTCGAGCTGGCGCTGCCCCGCGGCCGCGTTGCCGATGCGGACCGGCGCGCTGCCGCGGTGGCCCGGCAGCCAGTCCACAGTGGACTCCGGTACCCGGCGGGTGCCGTCGAGGCCGTACATGATCTGCAGGTCGGCGGGGTCGCCGGCGATCGCCCGGAGCAGCCATTCGCGCCAGGCCCTGGCCTCGGTGACGTGGCCGGTGCCGAGCAGTGCCTGGAGGGTGAAGGTGGCGTCGCGCAGCCAGCAGTACCGGTAGTCCCAGTTGCGGCTCCCGCCGGGCTCCTCGGGCAGCGAGGTGGTCGCGGCGGCGACGATCCCGCCGGTCGGCGCGTAGGTGAGGGCCTTGAGCAGGATCAGTGAGCGGCGCACGGGCTCGGCCCACGGCCCGTCGTGCATGCCGGACTCGATCCAGTCGGACCAGAACCGGTGCGTGTCGCGCAGCGCCTGCTCGGGATCGACCCGCGCGGGCACCGGCCGGTGCGAGCGCTGATACGTGAGCACGAACGGGATCCGTTGCCCGGCGCCGACGGTGAAGTCGGCCGAGACGGTGCCGTCGGCGGAGTGTTGCGGCACGCCCGCGGACAGCCAGGCCGCGTCCGGCCCGGCGATCGCCCGCATGCCCGAGTCGGAGCTGCGCAGCCACGGGGTCACGTGGCCGTAGTCGAACCGCAGCACGAGCTCGGTGTGCATGCGGACCTGGCCCCGGACCCCCTCGACGATGCGGACCACGTCGGCGGCCTCGCCCCGCGGTGGCATGCAGTCGATGACCCGGACCTCGCCGTCGCCGGTGTCCCACTCGGTGTGCAGCACCAGGCTGTCGCCCGCGTAGGAGCGCCGGGTCGCGGCCCCGTGCCCGGCCGGGGCGATGCGCCACCGCCCGTGCCGTTCGTCGCCGAGCAGCGCGGCGAAGCACGCGGGCGCGTCGAAGCGGGGCAGGCACAGCCAGTCGATGGAACCGTCGCGCCCGACCAGCGCGGCGGTGTGCAGGTCGCCGATCAGCGCATAGTCCTCGATGGCCGACGGCATCGGCGTCAGCGGCCGGCCTGGTCGGCCGCGGCGTGGGCGGCCCGGCGCGCGTCGAGATAGGCGCGGCGGCAGCTGCCCGGGTCGCGGTAGATCGGCGGCGAGGAGACGATCGGCGCGTCCCCGATGTCCGCGAGCGTCCACTGCCAGTGGTGGTCGAGGGTTTCGGTCATGGCGAGGGTACCGTCGCCGTCGCCCAGCCGCCGTAGCCCCCGTCGCATGGTCTCGGTGCTCGTCCCGGCGCTGTTCTCGGCGCTGGTGGCCATGACGTCGGCGCCCGTCGGCGTGCGGTGGACGAGCCGCCACCCCGCGGCGTTCCTGAGCGGGATGACCGTGATCGCCGCCTCCCGTTCGCTGTCCCGGCGCATCGTCCGCTCCCTTCACGCTTCGTCTCCCTGATGCCCGCCTCGCACGCGAGTAACCATGCCGCTCGCGCGAGGCGTCCACGCCCGATCGGCTCACCCGTCCGGGGCGCCGCGCTCGCCCTCGCCGCGGCCGGCAAGGGCTTCGCCGTCATCGCCGGCCGGGGGTGTCGCGCAGGCCGGCGAGGCGGCACACCGCGGCGAAACCGTCGTCGGTGCCGGGCCAGTGGGCGCGCACCGCCTCGAGGCCGGCCCGGCGCACGGTCGAGCGCAGCACGGCGACGACGATGATGGCGTCGTCGGCGTAGCCGAGCACCGGGATGAAGTCCGGTATCAGGTCGATCGGGACGGCGAGGTACACCAGCAGCAGCCCGAGCCGGGCGCGCACACCGCGCGGCAGGCCCGGGTCGGCGGCCAGGCGGCGCAGCAGCCGCAGCAGGTCGGGCAGCAGGCGCAGCGCTTCCCGCAGGCGCACCTTGTCGGGCTTGGCCACGAGCAGCACGACGACCAGCGCGAGCCAGACGACCACGAGGGCGATCGCCAGGCCGATCAGGGTCTGCAGCCACCACGGCATCGCGGCGCCCCCGTTCTCGCGCGCACCTGCGCCGGCAGCCCATGGACGAGTCGGGCCGTGGACACGCGACGAACGTAGCATTCGGGGGCAACGATCGTTACGGCGAGGCTATCGACGGTCACGGTGTGTTCCGGCCTGACATTCCGCCGGGCTGTGGCGTCGGACTCGGCATGACGACTCAACTGCCGGCGCCCTCGTTCGCCGACCCGGCGTCCGCGCAGCGCCTGGAGCGCGCGGCCACGGCCCTGACCGCCCACGGCTTCACCGTGGAGATCCTCGACGGCGCCGCGGCGGCGCGCGCCCGGGTCGGGGAGCTGATCCCGCCGGGGGCCAGCGTGTTCACCGGCTCCAGCGAGACCCTTCGCCGGTCCGGCATCGAGGAGGACATCAACGCCAGTGGCCGCTACGAGGCCATCCGGCCGCGAGTCCTGGCCATGGACCGGGCCACCCGGATGGACGAGATCCGCCGCCTGCTGGCCGGGCCGGACGTCGTCGTGGGCAGCGTGGCCGCGTGCACCGAGACGGGCTGCCTGGTGGCCGCCTCGGGCAGTGGCAGCCAGCTGCCGAGCTACGCCGGCGGCGCCGCCCGGGCCATCTGGGTCGTCGGGGCGCAGAAGGTGGTACCCGACCTGAGCACGGCGCTGCGCCGGGTCGAGGAGCACTGCCTGCCGCTGGAGAGCGCCCGCACCCAGGCGGCCCACGGCTGGCCGAGCGCCGTCAACCGCCTGCTGATCCTCAACGCGGAGCCCTATCCGGGTCGCGGCACGGTGCTGCTGCTGCGCGAGGCCATCGGATTCTGACGCATCGGGAGCAGGCCGACATATCATGGTGAACGGGACGAGGTCGCCGGGCATGCCGACGTTCACGTTCAGGGTCGGCCGACCGATCCACATTGCGGCGACGACGCCGGACGAACCCGGCGCGCCGCGGGCCGCTCCTTCGCCGGAGGAACGTCGCGAAACGCCTGCCTGCAAGGGATTGGCGCGTTCGGGCAGATGGCCGGGGAGGGGTTCGGCCGCGGCGGGGAACGGTTGCCGCGGTGCGACTCGGCCGGGAGTTCCCGGGCCTGACCTCGGTCGAGGGTACCTGCGGTGCGCGCGATCGGGGTGGGAGCGGGTATGGTTGCGCGCGGGGACCGGTTGTTCACTGCCGACGATGGGCAGGGGACCGGCCGCCGCAAACAGGAGGAAAGTGTGGCTAGCGGTACTGTCAAGTGGTTCAACTCCGAAAAGGGCTTCGGCTTCATCCAGCAGGACGACGGCGGTGCGGACGTGTTCGTCCACTACTCCGCCATCGCCAGCACTGGTTACCGTGAGCTGACGGAAGGCCAGAAGGTGGAGTACGAGGTGACCCAGGGCCAGAAGGGTCCCCAGGCGGAGAACGTCCGCGGTCTCTGACGCGATCCTCGCACGGAGCTTGGGCACCACCGGAGCGCCGCGCCGTCGCGCGGCGCTCCGGCCGTCTCAGGGTGCCAGCTGCTGCTCCAGCCGCTCCAGGCCGCTTTTGATCAGGCGCCCGTAGTCGTCGTCGCCGAGCGCGCCGATCGTGTCCCGCGCCTGCCGCAGATGCGCGCGGGCCCGGTCGAGATCGCCCAGCCGGCGGTAGCAGTCGGCCAGGTTGAGGTGCAGCGACGGATACAGGCCGGCCACGGACAGGGTCACGCCCGCCCGCGCCGCCCGGTCGTCGGTGAGCCGGTCGGCCGCCGCCAGGGCCCGCCGATCCCAGAGCAGCTCCTCGCGGACGTCGTCCTGCACGTCCGCCATCGAGTGCGCGAGCACGCTGACGTGCAGCGCATCGCCCTGCTCCCCGCCGATCTCGGCCCAGATCTCCGCGAACATCCGGCGGGCGGCGTCGCGCTGCCCCTGGCCGTGGTGCAGCGCCACGGCCTCGCCGATGCGCACGAGCACCGGGTCGGTGATCACGGGGCACCTCCGTCTGCGAGCCGGGGTATCGCGCCGGCCTCGTTCAGGGCCAGCACGAGGTCGTACGGCGCCTCGTGGGCCAGCACCTCGCACATCGGGGTGTAGCCGCCCCGGTTCACGGCGTTGACGTCGAGGCCCGCGGCGAGCAGGCGCGGGAGCAGCTCGGCGTGCTCGAACTGGTGCATGCGGTGCAGCAGGGTCCGGCCGTGCTCGTCGCGCAGGTGCGGGTCCAGGCCGGCGTCGAGCAGCGCGAGCACCACCCGGCTGCCGCCGTGCTCCATGCGCCGCCACAGGTCGCGCCGGTACTCCCGCAGCCGCCGCGGCAACCCCGCCCCACCGCCGAGCCAGGCGGACTCGGCCCGGAAGCAGTCACGCATCTCGCCGCCGAAGGCCCGCAGCGCGTGCTCCCGCCGCCGCTCGTCGTCGGTGTGATCGAGCAGCTCCAGCCGCCCGCCCCGCACGGCGATCCGGTGCCAGTCGGCCCCGCACCGCACCCGGACGTGCTCCTGCGCGGCGAACCCGTCGGGCACCACGGACGCGAGCGGGACGAGATCGTCGACGGGCGGGCGCAACAGCGGCGGATGCAGGCAGAACCCCGTCGGGTCCGGGCCCTGCCGGCCCCAGGTGACCCGCAGCCCGCCGTCGGCCAGCTCGAGCCGCAGGTGCCACTCCGGGATGGCGGAGTCGCGGCCGCCCAGGTCGCGCCGCAGCGGCCACGACCGGTGCCCAAACTGCCCGGCGACGCGCCGCAGCTCCCGCGCCGCGAGCCCCGGATCGACGCGCAGCAGCAGGTCCAGCCCGGACCGCGACCAGTAGGACTCCTCCACCCTGTCCAGCGCCCACCCGGCCGCGGCCCACGCCTCCAGCGTCCAGGCGCCGTCGTCCGCCGCAGCCGTGACGGCCCGCAGCTCCTCGGCCCGGCGGGCGTCCCACAGGTACGGCGGCAGCGGCACGACCCGCCCCTCGCCCAGCGCCCCGGCGCGCACCGCGTCCAGGGTGAGCCGCTGGGAGCCCGTCGTCCACGGCGAGGTCCGCAGCTCGAGCACCATCGTGTCGGCGGTGACCGGCCCGTCGGGCGCGAGGACGTACCGCGCCCCGCCAACCAGCGTCCCCGTCCCGGCCCGCGACCGCGGCAGGTGCCGGCGCACAAGGTCGGGCGCGAACCCGGCGAGCAGATCGGCGACCGGCCCGGCGTCCGCGAACCCGACCGTGACCCGCGCCGCCGCGCATGCGGCCCGCCAGTCGCCGCGCTCCCGTGCCGCCGTGCACTCGGCGATCATCCAGGCGGGCACGGTGTACTGCCGGACTCGGCGCGAGTCGCCCACGGCACCCCCATGCGGCTCAAGACGGCGAAGCCGACCGGATTCGAACCGGCGTCCTCCTGATGTGCTGTCACAGCGCGACGACCTCTGCGCTACGGCTCCGCCGGGCCGGATCTTACGGCAGACCGATTCCTTTCGCGGCCCGGCCGGTCAGTACCGGCATGGACGACATCTACTCGCTCAACGCCTTCTACCGCCGCAGCAACGCCCTCTCCCAGGCCGACCCGCCGCTGACCGTCGAGCAGCACCGGGTCGTCGACTCGCACTGGGGGGGACGTCACGGCCGAGCCCGGCGGCGTCGACTACCTCGAGCGCGAGATCGGCGGCGTGCCCGTGCTCTGGGCGGTGCCGAAGGACAGCGCCGACCGGGTGCTGCTGTGCCTGCACGGCGGCGGATACGTCGGTGGCTCCGTGCACACGCACCGCAAGCTCTACGCCCACCTGGCCAAGGCGGCCGGCGCCCGGGCCGTGCTGGCGTCCTACTCGCACACGCCGGAGCGTCAGTACCCGACCCAGCTCGACGAGGTCACCGCCGTCTACCGGGCGCTGCTGGCGCAGACGCGGCCGGAGCACCTCGCGGTCACCGGGGACTCGGCCGGCGGCGGGCTGACGGTCTCGCTCATGCTGCGGGCCCGGCCCGAGGGGCCGGCACGGGGTCGAGGCCGTGCTCGACGTGACGCCCGGCGAGCAGCACACGTTCCAGATGGGGGCCGGGCACGCCGCGGCGGCGTATGCGGCGATCGCTCGCGCGGCCGCGTGGCTGCGGGAGAAGCTGGCACGGTGACAGACCCGCTGCCCTCCGGCCTCGGGGCGCCCGCGGACGACCCGCACGCGCCGCCCGGCGGGGCCGACCTCGAGGTGCCGTGGCTGCGCCCGATCGCCGACACGCTCGTCACGCCCGGGTCGGCGGACCCGGCCGAGGTCGCCGCGACCCGGGACAGCCTGCGGCTCGCGCTCATCGCCGGGCTGCAGTACCTGCCGCCGCGGCAGCGGGCCGTGCTCATCCTGCGCGAGGTGCTCGGCTCGTCCGTCGCCGGGGTCAAGAGCCTGCTGCAGCGGGCCCGGGCCCGGCTCGAGGACGTCGCGCCCTCGCCGGACGGCGGCGACCTCGCCGAGCCGGGCGAGCCGGCGGCGCGGGCGCTGCTGGAGCAGTACATCGCCGCCTTCGAACGCAGCGACGTGACGATCCTGGAGCGGGCGCTGCGCACGGACGCGTCGCTGGAGCTCGTGCCGTCGCGGACCTGGTTCGCGGGCAAGGCGACCTGCGTGCCCTACCTGCGGCTGGTCATGGGCGCGGCGGGGGAGTGGCGGATGGCGCCGCTGTGGATGAACGGGCAGCCGGGGGTGCACGTGTGGTACCGAGGCGAGCCGTTCGGGGCCGCGGTGCTGACCGTGACCACGACCGGCATCCGGCGGATCATCGTGTTCGGCTTCCCGGAGCTGATCCCGTGACCGCGTGCTCCTCCAGCAGGGCCCGCATGCGCAGCGGCATCTCCTCGTTGAGCGAGATGACGGTGCTCGTGCGCACGATGCCGGGACGGCGAACAGCGCGTCCAGCCCGCGCCGCTGGTCGGCCGCCCGCAGATCGTCCTCGGCGAAGCCGTCGCCGTCGCCGATCGGCTCCGCGTAGCCCTCGGCGAACCGGCGGATGAACCGCCAGGCACCGTCGGCGTCGCGCACCCCGGCCGCGAGGTCCGCATGCAGGTCCAGCACGCCAATACCCTTGCGGAACGGCGTGCGCGCACCCGCCGTCCGTCGTGCGGAGTCATCCGGCGATGCGTTCGCGGGCCGCGATGGTCGCGGCCAGCAGCATCTCGTCCGCGCGCATCTCGGTGTCCTCGTCGCCGAGGTTGAATGCCGCGCGGCGCCGCAAGGCGATGAACCGGTCCAGCCGGTCGAGTACCGGCCGCGCATGTGACCCCATCGCGGCGAACACCTGGAGCACCTTGGGCCTGTGCAGGTCGTCGGACAGGGAGTTCGGCAGGACCGCCAGCAGCTCGTCGGCGACCGCGGGACCTTCGTGCAGCCACAGCGCGCCCGCCGACTCGACCTGCTCGAATCCGGGAACCGTGAACAGGCTCCGCAGCTGCCGGTGCTGCCGGACGGTGAGCCCGCCGTGCTCCGCGAGCCAGGTGAGCAGCTGCGACGCGAGGCGGTCACGGCGGAGTTCTTCCGGCCGTCCGGCGAGGTACCGCTCGGCCTCGGCCCGGTCCGGCGCGATCCTGAACAGGGCGGACATCGCGCCTCGGCTCCGGTACTGCCGTAGTTGCGGGACCGCGCCGACGGCGGCCGGGCCGATCTGTCCCAGGACGGAGAACGCCAGGTCCGGCGTGTCGTTCTCGGCCCCTTCCAGCCTGGCGATGAGCTCGGGCACGGCCGCGGCCGCAGCCGGCCCGAACGCGGCCAGCACCAGCATCGGCAGCTCGGGCGCGCACGAATCCGGAACCGCGGCCAACATCTGGCGAGCGGCGGCCACCGGCGCCTCCGGGTCGGCGCCCGCCCGAGCGACGGCCCGGAACGCCTCCACCAGCCGGGGCTCGTGACTGTCCGCGAGCATCAGCCGTACCAGCTGCGGCACCGCACGATGGTCGCCGACACAGCCCAGCGCGGTGGCGGCCGTCGCGCCGGCCTCGGGGTCGTCCATCACCGCCGCGAGGCCGTCGGCGCCGAGCCGGGACGCGGTGAGCGAGGACGCTATCGCGCGCAGGGCCTCCGACCGTACCTCGGAAGGCTCTTCCCCGAGGAGGCCGGTCAGCATCGACGTCAACCGGCCGGGCGCGGCGCGCCACGCACGCATCGCCGCGACCGCCATCCGCACGCCATCGAGCCTTCGCCGCTGACGTTCGGCCGGGTCCGCCAGCCGTTCCGCCCAGCCGCAGCAGTCCTGCTCCCGGTCCAGGCCGGTCAGCGCGCGGGCCCAGAGCTCACCCGCATCGGCGGAGGCATCCAGGTCGGCAAGGATCGCGGCGTCCAGTGCCGGCCAGGCGGACGGGTCGTGGCTGCTGTACGCGGCGATGCCCGCGAGCAGCCGGATGGTGGGCTCCGGGTCGGACCGCAGGCGATCGAGCATCGCCCGGTGGTCCGGGGCCGTGCGCCAGGATATCGCGTGCATGAGGGCGATCCGGACGACCGGATCGGACGAGGCGGTCAACGCCGCCACGGCTCGATCGGTGCCGCCGGCGCGGACCAGTAACGCCGCTGCGGTAAGGCGTACCAGTACGTCCTCGTCGCTCAGCGCCGACTCGGCGGCATCTGCCACCAGGGGCCACCCGCCCGGATGTAGCCAATACAGCTCGGCCAGCAACTCGAACACCGTCCGGCGTACCGGCACGCGACCGTCGTTCGCCAAGGCGAGCAGCCGGTGGGTCGTCGGCCCGTCCCGGTCGGCCTTCATCGTGTCGAAGACCCAGGACCGCGCGTGATCACCCGGGACCAGGAGTTCGCCCGAGACGATGCCCGCTTCCAGCCATCCCCAGTCGTCCAGCGATGCCGCTGGGACGAGGCGGCTCACGCTGCGAGGCGCTGGGCGCCCTTTCCGTACGTCATGCGCTCGATCCTGCCACAGGTCTGAGCGTTCGCGCCGCCTTCACGAGCCTGCGACCGATCAGCGCGTCCATCTGTTCCGCGCCGTCAGCAGATCCGCACCAGAAGGACGCGGTCGTCGCTGAGGCGCTCCACATGGTCGTGGAGGAGCTGCAACGACTCCAGGCCGGCTTGCCTCGTCCAGCCGGCGGTCGGGCATGCCGCTGGAGGGGATGCGCGATCTCGGCCGGGTGCCGCTGGCCGGGTTCCGATTGGGGGTAGCGAACCAGGACGGTTGGGGCGACCGCCACTGGGAGCAGATCTGTGTGTAGCGGAAGAGTTCCCGCGGGCGGGGGATGTCGGTGAACGCCGGCGGTGGGGATGTGTCGCCATACCTTCGCAGCCGATATATTGGTCGGCGTGGAAACCCCACTGCGCGAACCCACGTTCCTGATCCTCACCGCCCTTGCCGGCGAGCCGATGCACGGCTACGGACTGATCGCCGAGGTGGCCCAGCTCTCCGGGGGACGCATCTCGCTGCGGCCCGGCACGCTGTACGGCGCGCTGGACCGGCTCGTCGACGCGGGCCTGGTCGGCGTCGACCACGAGGAGATCGTCGACGGCCGGCTGCGCCGCTACTACCGGCTCACCGAGCCGGGCGGCGAGCTGCTGGCCGCCGAGACCGAACGCATGCGCCGCAACGTCAAGGCGGCAACCGCCCGGCTGCGCGCCGCCAAGGCCGCGCCCCGCCCGAGCCGAGGATTCGCATGAGCCTGCCGGAAAGCCAGCCGGACCGCCCGGAAGGGCACGACCAGGAACGCCCGGCGATGACCGATCTCGAGCGGCGCTATGCGCGCTGGACGGCGCTGTTCTATCCGGCCGACTATCGGCGGACGCGTGGCTCGGAGCTGATGGACACCTACCTGTCCCTGGCCGCGCCCGGCCGTAGGCGACCCTCGCCGGCGGACATCGCGGACCTCGCGGCCGGTGGGCTGCGCCAGCGCCTGCGGACCGCGCCCGGCCTCGGGCCCGGCTTCCGGCCTGCTCGCACTGACGATCACCACCGCGCTCGCGAGCTGGTGGGCGATGCTCCTGGCGCTCGCACCCACAGTGCCCCGGCATACGCCTACCGGCCCTGTCCTGTTCCTCGGGGTGGCGGCGTGGGTGGTCTGGTTGCTGACCGCCGTCGTGCACGCCGTCGCTCCCGGCCGGTGGTTTCGCCGCGTGGCGGTCCTCGCCGTGCTGGTCACCGCGGGTGTCGTGCCGGCCGCGATGCTGACCGGAATACCCCGCCCACCGTTGAGCGTCCTGGTGCCCCAGCTCGTCCTCGGGGTCGTCGCGCTCGGCGCCGCCGGCCCGCACCGCTGGTGGGTTCGGTTGACGCCGCTCGCCGCCGGGGCAGTGACCGTGCCGCTCGCCGTGGCCGCCGGGCCGCGCTACGGCGGTTACTACATCACCGCCGCGACCACATTGCCGGCCGCCGGGGTGGCGCTGCTGATCGGCGTGACGCTGCTCGCGCTCGGCCTGGCCGCCCGGCACGACTTCCGCGGGGTCTGGGCGCTGCTGATTCTGCTCACGCCGATCGGCATGCTCGCACTGAACCCGCTCGGTGCGATGTTCGACAACGCCGGCCCCGGGCGGCCCCTGATCCCGGAGTGGTCAGCCATGGCTGTCGCCGCGGTCCTGGTCGCCGCGGCGGGACCCGCACTGCTGACCCTGGCCCTCGCCGCAACGGGTCGACGCTCGGCAGGAGGCCGGTGGCTGCCCGCTTCGGGTGCTCATTGCCCGACCTGCGGCGCCCCGTCAAACTCCGCGTGATCCACCGTGGCGCCGATCGTCTCCGAGGGCTGCTGCAACACCCGGCCGATGTCGTCCGAGGCGACGCCCGCGACCACCTGGGCGTCGAATCCGGCCAGCGCCCGGGCCTTGGCCGACGCGGCGTTGCGGGTCACGGCCCGTACGCCGAATTCGCCGCCGGCCAGCAGCGCCCGCGCGACCGCGCCGCCCTGGGTGCCGGTCGCGCCGAGCACGGTGATCACCTTGTCGTGAGACATGTCGGATGCTCCTGTCGCGGGGTTCAGGCGGTGGGGGCGAGGATGACGGTCTTGCCGGGCAGCGCGCCCGTGGCGGCCTGGGTGTGCACGGCCGGCAGGTCGGCCAGCGGGACCCGCTGGGCGACGTCGATGCGCAGCTCGCCGGAGTCGACCAGCGCGACCAGGCGCGACAGCTGGGCGGCGTCGCTGCGGACGAACAGGTCGATGCCGCGCACACCGCGCTGCTCGTCGGTGGGCGCGGGCATCCACACCGTGGTGTTGACCAGCACGCCGCCCGCGCGGATCAGGTTGAGCAGGGCGGCCAGCCGCGCCGGCTCGATCGGGGCCAGGTTGAGGGCCACGTCGACCGCGGGTGTCACGGCCGGAGCCGCGGTGGTGGTGTAGTCGATGACCTCGTCGGCGCCGGCCGCCTTGACCCGGTCGACGGCGCTCGGGCCGGCGATGGCGATCACGTGGGCGCCGGCGTTCTTGGCCAGCTGCACGGCGTAGCCGCCGACCGCCCCGCCCGCGCCGTTGATCAGCACGCGCTGGCCCGCGGTCAGCTTCGCGTGGTCGAACAGCGCCTGCCACGCGGTGAGGCCCACGGTCGGCAGCGCCGCGGCGTCGGCCAGGGGAGCGCTCGTGGGGGCCGGCGCGAGAATCTCGGCCGGGGCCACGACGTACTCGGCGGCCGCGCCGTCGGCCGCCATCGGCAGGAATCCGACGACCCGGTCACCGACCTGGACGGCGTCGACGCCCTCGCCCAGCGCGGCAACCGTGCCGGACACGTCGATGCCGGGCGTGTGCGGCAGCGTCACCGGGATCGGCCCCTGCATGAAACCGCCGCGAATGTTCCCGTCGACCCCGTTGAACGACGTCGCGGCGACCCGGATCAGCACCTGGCCGGCGCCGGGCTCGGGCCGCTCGACGTCCTCGTACCGCAGGACGCCGGGGTCGCCGTACTCGTGGAAACGCACTGCCTTCATCACAAGCCCTCGCTTCTTCGGTACCTTATGCTTCGCATTCGAAGCACTTTTTGACCATAACACGCTTCAGATTCGAAGCAACGAGTTCAAGGTGTGAGCCGGCCGACAGCCGTCACAGGTCGTCCACGGCCGCGAAGATGAGGATCATCCGCTGCCCCTCGGGTCCACCGGAAGATCGTCAACCCGGGCGAACTGGGGGAGGTCGCCGAACAGCGCAGTCGCCGGACGGCGCGCTCCGCCTCAGCCGGTCCGGTTGCGGCCGGCCCGAGGCTTGGCGGACCGCGGCGGGGTCGCGCGCATGTGGTCGCGGACGCGGCCGAGCACGGTACTGAGCGCGGCGAGGTCGTTGCCCGTCATCGGCTCGAACAGCAGTTGGTGCACCCGCTCGACATGCCCCGGCAGCACACGGGCGATCAGATCCCGGCCGGCGTCGGTGACGGTCGCGATGACACTGCGCTCGTCGTCCGGCGAGGGCGCCCGGGTGATCAGGCCGCGCTTGTCCAGCAGCCCGGCCTGATAGGTGAGACCGCTGCGGCTGTACACGACACCGTCGGCCAGGTCCGTCATGCGCAGCTTGCCCTCGGGCGCGTCCACCAGGCGGGCCAGGATCTGGAACTGCACGTAGCTGAGATCACCGTCGGCGCGCAGGTGCTCGTCCACCGCGTACTGCAGCAGGCTGCTGACCTCCATCAGCGCGAAGTACGCACCGAGCTGCTCCGAGTTCAGGCCGGGCGCCGGGGTCGGGTCACTCACGCCGTGATCCTACTTGCTTTGAATTCAAACCGTGCCCGCCGCGCACCACCTTGAGGGCACCTGGGAACCCCCGTATGCTCCCGGGGCCTTCAAGACCAGAACGGGGACGAGTGGCATGTCAGAGCCGACGCTGGCCGAGCTTGATCCAGGCCGGGACGCCAGCGGGGTGGCCCAGAGCAACGAGCCGACGATCGAGACCGGCCGCCCCGAACCGGCTCGGGCGGCGCGCCCGTCCCGGATTCACGCGCTCGACCTGCTCAGGTTCGCGTGCGCGCTGATGGTCGTGGCGTTCCACCTCACCGCCGCGGCCGCCTTCTACGAGGGCGTGGACCCGAACCAGGCGTTCACCCGCCCGGTGTACCAGGCCACGCGGTACGGCTGGGTCGGCGTCATGATCTTCTTCATGATCAGCGGCTTCGTGATCTGCATGAGCTCGTGGGGCCGGACGGTGGAGCAGTTCTTCACGTCCCGCGTGGTGCGGCTCTACCCGGCGTACCTGTTCGCGGTGCCGCTGACCGCGATCGCGATCTGGTGCTTCCACCCGGCCGGCGCGACGCAGCCGCTCACGCTCATGCAGGTGCTCGGCAATCTGACCATGATGCACCAGTTCGTCGGCATCCAGTCCGTCGACGGGGTCTACTGGTCGCTGTTCATCGAGCTGAAGTTCTACATCATCTTCGCCCTTGTCGTGCGGGCCGGTCTCACGTACAGGCGCGTGCTCTGGTTCAGCATCGCCTGGCTCGTCCTGGCCGCCTTCGCCCACGGTGCCAACGACAGCTTCGTCGTGGCCGTCATCGAACCGCGATTCGCGCCCTACTTCGTCGTCGGCATCATGCTCTACCTGATGCACCGCTTCGGCCCGAACCTGGTGCTCTGGTGCGTGCTGGGCGTGGCGTTCATCTTCGGCGCACAGACGCTCGACGACCTGCGACGCGAGTCGCACGCCGACACCGGGTTCTCCACCCTGCTCATCGTCTACGCCGTCGGGACCCTCATCCTGGTCGGCGTCGCGCTGGGCTGGTTCGACTGGGTCCGCTGGCGCGGCTGCGCCGTCCTGGGCGCCTTGACATTCCCCCTCTACCTGCTGCACAACGAGATCGGCAGCTCGCTGATGCACCAGCTCAGCGAGCCCATCCCGCGCATGAAGCCGATGCTCGCCCTGGTTCTCGTCATCGTCTTCGCATTGGCCTACGGCACCCACCGCCTCGTCGAGCGCCCGGTCTCCCGCCTGCTGCGCGACGGCCTCAAGCGCGGCTTCGCCGCCATGCACGCCGCGACCGACGGTGCACGGCCCCGGCCCCGCACCGGCGAGCGCGGCTGACTCAGGCGACCACGGCCACCCCCGACTGGGACTCGCCGAACTCCCAGCCCGCCACCAGCCTGCGCCGGCCGTCGAGGGCCTCGGTGCCCGTCGGCCACTCGTCCGCGCCGAGGTAGCGGGCGCCCGCGGCCCGCGACGAGGACGGCTCCAGGCAGTGCAGGCGCAGGTGGTCGCGCAGCTGCGGCGGCTCGACCGCGGCCAGCGCCGTCTCCCACCCCTCCTCGACCCGGCGCGAGCCGCCCGAGCCGAACGAGACCAGCGCCGGCAGGCGGTGCGTGAACGTCGCCATGCGCATGGCGTCGTGCAGGGTGCCGTCCGTGGCCAGGCGCAGCAGTGCCGAGATGCGATAGTTCAGCCGCTTCGCCGACGGGTCTGTCAGGTCGAGGCCGTGGCGGGCGAGCAGCGCGCCCAGGTCGGCGCCGCGCACGAGCATGTCGGCATCGGCCGCGCGCACGTCGGCGAGGAACGCCGCCGGCAGCACGTCGTCGGCCCACTCGACCGCGAACAGCGAATCGGCCAGGTCGAACTCCCAGGCGAGGGCCTGATGGTCCTCGTCGAGGAAGCAGCCGTCGACGTCCGGTAACGCGACCGGGGCGGACGACGCGAGCGCGGCCGGGGTGAGCCAGGGGGCCGGGAGCAGGAACTCGTCGAGGGTGTCGCCGCCGTAGTACGCGTCGTAGGAGCCGGCAGGGAAGTCGGACCGCCCGAGCAGAGCGGCGAACGCAAACGTCAGGTCCACGCGATGCAGTCTGCACCAGGGGTACGACAAAAACGCTCACCGCGTCAGGCGGGGCGGCCGCCAGCGCCAGGTCTTGTTGGCGTCGGGGGCGATACTCCTGCTCCACAGCCCGGCGGGAGTCAGCCGGATCATCGCCGTGAGCGGGCCGTGGAAGCGGCGCGAGGTGTTGACCCGGCCGTCGACGGCGGCGCTGCGCGCGGTCGCCTGGCTGCGGGGCCGGCGCTCGGTGTCGTAGCGGCGCAGGGCGGCCTCGACGGTCGGCTCCTCCGCGAGCGCCGCGGCGAGCACGACGGCGTCCTCGATGCTCTGCCCGGCCCCCTGGCCGCGGTCGGGGCTCATCGCGTGCGCGGCGTCGCCGAGCAGGGCCACGCGGCCGTTGACGAAGGCCGGCAGCGGCGCCAGCTCGCGGATGTCGACGTGGATGACGGCGTCCGGTGGCGTCGCCGCGATGAGCGCCGGGATCGGGTCGTGCCACTCCCGCACCCGCCGGGCCACCTCGGCGTGCTCGTCCTCGAAGCGGATGCCCGGGGCGTCGGAGGTGGTCACGTACGCCCAGTACGCGCGCCCGCGCGAGAGCGGGTGGATCAGGAAGTACCCCCCATTGCCGAGCGTCACGCTGCCCGGCTGATCGGCCACGGGCGCCACGCCCAGCCACGCGGTGCGCCCGAGGAACCGGGGTGCGGGCGCGTCCGGCCACAACAGCCGCCTGGTCGCGCTGCCGATGCCGTCCGCCGCGACGACCAGGTCGGCCCGCAGCTGCCCGCCGGCGAACGTCACCGTCCCGTCCGCGCGCACGCCGGTGACCTCGGCGCCGGTGCGCACCCAGTCCGGCGGAACCGCGTCGAGCAGCACCCGGTGCAGGTCGGCCCGGTGGAACGCGAGCAGCGCGGGCGCGTCCCCGGCCCGGGCGCGCTGCAGGAAACGGCCGTCGGGGGTGCGCAGGTTGCCGGTCGCCCGGGACGGTACGCCGGCCTCGCGGGCCCGTTCGCCGACGCCGAGCTCGTCCAGGGCGGCCAGCGCGTTCGGCGCCTGGGACATCCCGGCCCCGATCTCGCCCAGCTCGCCCGCGCGCTCCAGCACCGTGGCGTGCCAGCCGATCCGGTGCAGCGCGACGGCGGCGGCGAGCCCGCCGATGCCGGCCCCGATGACCACCGCGTGTCCGGTACTCATGGCTTCTCCTCGAGGGGCGGGGCGTTGTCGAATACGTGGGCCATCCAGTCGAACGTGGCGCGGGCCTGCCGAATCCGGCCCGCGCGGTCGCCGTCGGGGCCGATGAGGTCGAGCCCCTGGCGCGTGATGTCGAGGAAGGCCGCGATCCCGGCGATCTGCCGGCGCACGACGGTCTGCCAGGCATCGTCGGCCATGCGGTAGTACATGGTCCGATCGCCGGGCCGGGTGCGCCAGCTGAGGAAGCCCATGCCGGTGAGCAGCCGCAGGTTCACGGTGAGGGAGGCGCGGCTGGCCCCGATGGCCTCGCTGATCTGCGCGGCCGACTGCTCCGGCGGGTCGCAGATCATGAGCCACCCGAGCACCCGCCCGGCGATCGGCGAGACCCCGTCGCGCGCGAGGTACATCGCGATCTGATCCACCCAGGCGAGCGCCCGCTCGTCGTCGTTCACGAATTTCAGTATAAGCTGAAACTCGTGTACCGCAATCCACGATAGGCTCGCGCCGTGCCGATTGCCCAGCGGCTGCTGGAACTGCTCCAGGCCGGCCGCTACGCCGAGATCCGCGACCTGTTCGCCCCGAATCTGCGCCCGATGGTGACCGAGGATTCGCTGCGCGCCGCCTGGGAGGCCGAGCTCGACCGCCACGGCCCGCTGACCGGCGCCGGCGAGCCCCTCACCGAGGCGGCCCTCGTCAAGCTGCCGGTCCTCTTCGCTCACGGTGCGGCGACGGTACTGCTCTCGGTCACCGAATCCGGCTGGCTCACCGGCCTGCAGATCGCCGCGGCGGAGGCCGCCCAGCCGACGCTGCCCTGGCAGCCGCCCGGCTACGCCGAGCCGGACGCGCTCGCCGAGCACGACGTGACCGTGGGCTCCGGCCCGCTGGCCGTGCCCGGCACCCTGACGCTGCCGGCCGTCCCGGGCCCGCACCCCGCGATCGTCATGCTCGCCGGCTCCGGCCCCAACGACCGCGACGAGACCATCGGGCGCAACAAGCCCTTCAAGGACCTCGCGTGGGGCCTGGCCGCGCGGGGCATCGCGACCCTGCGCTTCGACAAGGTCACCCACGCTCACGGCGCGAGCGTCAAGGCCCTCGCGGACTTCACCGTCGACGACGAGTACAAGCCGCATGCCCTGGCCGCCGTCGGGCTGCTCCGGCAGCATCCCGCGGTCGACGCCGGCCGGGTCTTCGTGCTCGGCCACAGCCTCGGCGGCACGATCGCCCCGCGGATCGCCGCGGCGGAGCCGGCCGTGGCCGGGCTCGTCCTGCTGGCCGGCGGGGCGCAGCCGCTGCACTGGTCCGCGGTCCGCCAGTTCCGCCACCTGGCGTCGCTGAACCCGGCGACGAGCGCGTCGTACGACCAGATCATCGAGGCCGTGACCCGCCAGGCGCACGCGGTGGACAGTCCGGACCTGTCGGCGGCCACGCCCACCGAGGACCTGCCGTTCGGCGTCCCCGCGGCGTACTGGCTCGACCTGCGCGCCTACGACCCGGCCACGGCCGCGGCCGGCGTCGACCGGCCGATCCTGATCCTGCAGGGCGCCCGCGACTATCAGGTCACCGTGGCCGACGACCTCGCCCGCTGGCAGGCCGCCCTGGCCGGGCGCCCCGACGTCACCGTGCGCGTCTACGACGCCGACAACCACTTCTTCTTCCCGGGCGAGGGCCCGTCGACCCCGGCCGAGTACGAGCCCGTCCAGCACCTCGACCCCGCCGTCGTGGCCGACATCGCCGCCTGGGTGCTCGACGGGCGGGGCGACACGAACTAAGTTCGTTACCGTGAGCCGCATGTCGGAGGACCCGAAGGGGCGCCGGGCCGCGCGGCAAGGCACGAGCGCCCCACCGGCCCCGCGCAAGGCGCCCATCACGCTGGACCGGATCGTCGACGCGGCGCTGCACGTCGTCGCGCACGACGGCTACGACGCGCTGACCGTGCGCAGCATCTCCGCGGTGCTCGGGACCGGGCCCGCCTCGCTGTACGCCCACGTCGTGAACAAGGCCGACATCGACGAGCTGATCATCGGCCGGCTCTGCTCCGAGATCGTCCTGCCCGAGCCCGACCCGGCGGCCTGGCGCGAGCAGATCGCCGGCGTGTGCGCGCAGATCCGCGACCAGTACCTGCGCTACCCCGGCATCTCCCGCGCCGCGCTCGCGATGGGCCCCACCAACCTCGAGACGCTCCGGGTCAACGAGGGCATGCTGGCCATCCTGCTCGCCGGCGGCGTCGAGCCCCGCGCGGCGGCCTGGGCCATCGACGCCCTGTCCCTCTACGTGAGCGCCTACGGCCTCGAGAGGTCCCAGCGCCGCGGGTCCGGCGGCGACGAGCTCGCGCACCGGCTCGTCGAGCTGCCCGCCGACGCCTTCCCGCGGATCCGGCACCACGCGGAGGAGTTCACCGCGGACACCGCCCACGAGCGCTTCGACTTCGCGCTCGCCCTGATGCTGGACAGCCTCGGCGGCTGAGGATCGCGCCGCACCGCCGGCGACCGAGCCGGTGACGTTGGCTCAAGCGGCCGCGACCCGCGGCGACGAGCGCGTCGGGCATCCGTGTTGTCCGATAAACGCACAAACGTGATCACCAGCCGTGCGAAGCTGATCATGGAGCCGCCCGAACACCGGTGACGCGGCCCGAATCACGTGATATCGGCGTCCCGCCGGACGCCGTGGGAGATCGAGGACCGACCATGCCGTTGACCACCAGCGCGCCGAACGGTCGCGCTACCGACGTCCCCCGCCGCCCGAACGTCATGAAGGGCGGCCAGAGCACTCGGGGCGGGCAGCGCCCCGCCGACAACGAGGCCAGCCGCCGCCAGGCGCGATCGGTGGCCAAGCAGCAGCAGGCGGCCGAGCGCATCGCCTCGGCCACCGCCGAGATCTCGGCCCAGAACGCCGAGGCGTCCGAGGCCTCGCGCCAGCTGAGCGACGCCATGCAGCAGATCTCCGCGGGCGCCGAGCAGGCCTCGGGCGCCACCCAGGAGAGCCTGGCCGTCATGACGCAGGTCGAGGAGCGCGTCGGCCAGCAGCAGACCGTCACCCGGCGCGTCGCCGACCTCAGCCAGGCGCTGCAGACCCTGCTGGTCGAGACCCGGGTGGGGATCAGCGGCCTGCTGAGCAACGTGGACCGTGCCTCGTCGCGGCAGACGGCCTCGGTGGCGACCATCTCCGAGCTGGAGAAGCAAGCCGACGAGATCGGCGAGATCGTCAAGACCGTCGCGCACATCGCCGACCAGACCAACCTGCTGGCCCTCAACGCGGCGATCGAGGCCGCCCGGGCCCGTCAGCACGGCAAGGGCTTCGCGGTCGTCGCCGACGAGGTCCGCACCCTCGCCGAGACCAGCGAGCGCAGCGCGCGGCAGATCCGCGACCTCATCGACGAGGTTCGCACGAGCGTGACCAGCATCGCCTCGGGTGTGCAGCAGTCCGCCGAGACGGCTCGCAGCGAGGTGGAGAAGGGCAACGAGATCACGCAGCAGCTCGAGACCATCCGCGACGGCATGGTCTCGATCATGACCGGGGCGACGGAGATGGCCGCCGCGGCCGTGCAGGCCCAGCGCGCCACGCTCGAGGCCAAGACCCGCTCGGAGGAGATCGCCGCCGCGGCCGAACAGCAGTCCGCGGCCTGCGAGGAGTCGCTGCAGACGGTGGGCCAGCAGAGCCAGGCGCTCCAGCAGAGCGAGCAGGCGGCCGAGGTGCTCGCCGAGGTCGCCGAGGGGCTGCGCACCAGCACCGACATCAGCAAGAGCGCCGAAGAGGTCGCCTCCGCCGCCGAGGAGCTCTCCGCCGCGGTCGAGGAGATCAACCGCGCCGCCGGGCAGATCAGCACCGCGATCAACGAGATCAACACGGGCGCCCGGACCGCCGCCGAGAAGGGTTCGCAGACCGCCGAGGCGATCACCCAGATCGAGGTGGGCGCCCAGCTGTCGGCGACGCGGGGCGCCGCCGCGGTGGAGAAGGCCGAGACCATGCTCACCCAGCTGGCCGACAACAAGGTGTCGGTCGACTCGATGATCGAGGCGATCGAGCAGGCGGCCCGGGGCGGAATGGAGAACGTGCGCAAGGTCGGCGAGCTCGAGCAGATCTCCCGGCGCATCGACAAGATCGTCGACGCGATCGCGAACGTCTCGATCCAGACCAACATGCTCGCGGTGAACGGCTCGGTCGAGTCGGCGCGGGCCGGCGAGTTCGGCAAGGGGTTCGCGGTCGTGTCAACCGACATCCGCAACCTGGCCCGCGACTCGGCCGAGAACGCCGACCGGATCAAGGATCTCGTGAAGGCGGTGCAGGACCGCATCGTGGAGGTACGAGCCGATCTGGACGAAACCAGCCGGCAGGCGCTGGCCGAGGTGGAGGCGGCCCGGGCCACCACCGCCCGGCTGGTGGAGATCGAGCGGGACATGAACGAGGTGCGGGCTGGCAACGCCGACGTGCGCGACTCGGCCGAGCAGATCTCCACGGCGCTCGGCCAGGTCAAGACCGGGCTCGACCAGATCTCCTCGGCCGCCAACCAGGCCGAGCAGCTGGCGACGCAGGCCTCCACCGCCGCCCGCGAGCAGGCCCAGGGCGCCGAAGAGCTCGCGGCCGCGGTGGAGGAGATCGCCGCGCTCGCCGACGAGCTGCAGAACGCCTGAGCCGGTGTGCCGTGGACGACACGACGCTCATGCGTGAACAGGATCCGGCCGACGCGGCCGTGGACGGCGACAGTGCGGACTTCGTCACCTTCGACATGTCCGGGGAGCGCTACGCGTTCCCGATGAGCCGGGTGCAGGAGATCATCCGGATGCCCGGGGTGGTCAAGGTGCCGCTCGGCCCGCCCAGCCTGGAGGGGCTGGCCAACCTGCGCGGCCGGGTGCTGCCGGTGGTCAGCCTGCGGCGCTGCTGCGACCTGGAGCAGACCGAGCACGACGAGACCACCCGCGTGGTCGTCGTCGACAGCGGCGTGCCGCTGGGCTTCGTCGTGGACCGCGTGGCCAGCGTGATCAGCGTCGACCCGGACGCGGTCGAGCCGGCCGAGTCGGTGCAGGCGACGGTCAGCTCCGAGGTGCTCGTCGGCGTCATCAAGGGCGACGACGGCACGATGACCTCGATCCTCGACGTGGACGAGCTCATCCGGGCCCAGTTCTCCCGGATCGTCACCGCGGGCGGCGGGGTCGACGCGATGGCCGCCGCCGGGCCGGCGGGCGGCGAGACCGTCGCCGAGGACGACGCCGACGACACCCTCGAGCTCGTCAGCTTCGCGGTCGAGGGGCAGGAGTACGCGCTGCCGATCGACCAGGTGCAGGAGATCGTGCAGGCGCCCGAGGCGGTCAGCCACGTGCCCAACGCGGCCTCCCGCGTGCTGGGCGTCATGGACCTGCGCGGGCGGCTGCTGCCGGTGGTCAGCATGCGCCGGGTCTTCGGCCTGCCCGTCGCCGACCTGCAGCCGCAGAACCGCATCGTCGTGGTGTCGCTGGACGGCGGCGTCGTCGGCGTCGTGATGGACACCGTGCGGCAGGTGCTGCGCGTGCCCTACGAGCTCGTCGCGCCGCTGCCCCCGGTCGTCGCCGCGCGCGGCCGGGCCACCGAGGTCGAGTCGGTCTGCCGGCTGGAGGGCGGCAAGCGGCTGGTGTCGGTGCTGAGCGTCGAGCGGATGTTCGACTCGCCGGAGATTCGCCGGGAGCTGCGCGAGCAGCTCGACGGCGAGCCGGCCGCGGAGGAGACCGAGGAGCGGGAGATGGCCGATGACGGACGCGGCGACGAGGAGCTGTTCGTCGTCTTCCGGCTCGACGAGGAGGAGTACGCCGTCGACGTCGACGCGGTGCAGGAGATCATCCGTGTACCGGAGACGCTGATCCGGGTACCGAAGACCTTCAGCTTCGTCGAAGGACTGGTGAACCTGCGCGGCACGGTGCTGCCGGTGGTGGACCTGCGCACCCGGCTCGGCGTGCCGAAGGCGCCCCGCGACGAGCGGCAGCGCATCATCGTGCTGATCCTCGGCGGCGTGCGCACCGGCTTCATCGTCGACTCGGTCGCCGAGGTGGCCCGCGTCAGCCGGGCCGCCCTGGAGCCCGCGCCCGAGCTCTCCGACGAGCAGGCCAAGGTCGTCTCGCGGGTGGCGAACCTGCACCAGCAGCAGCGGATGCTGCTGCTCGTCCAGGTCGACCAGCTGCTCGGGGCGCAGGACCGGGCGGCGCTCGGCGATGTCATCGCCGAGCGGGACCTGGCCGCCGTCTGAGGTCCGCACCGTGCCCGCCAAGACCGTGCTGGTCGTCGACGACTCGGCACTGATGCGCAAGATGCTCAAGCAGATGCTCCTCGACGCCGGCGGCTTCGAGGTGCACACCGCACGCAACGGGGTCGACGCGCTCGAACAGATCGAGCGCGTCGAGCCCGACGTGGTGACGCTCGACATCAACATGCCGGAGATGGACGGGCTGACCTGCCTGTCCGAGATCATGCGCCAGCGGCCCCGCCCGGTGGTCATGGTGTCGTCGCTGACCGAGCACAACGCGCTGGTCACGCTCGAGGCGCTGGAGCTCGGCGCGGTGGACTACGTGCCCAAGCCGGGCGGCACGGTCTCGCTCAACCTCGGCGACGTGCAGCAGGAGCTCGTCGGCAAGATCACGGCGGCGGCGAGCGCGCGGCCCAGCCGGGCGCACCATCTCGGCCGGCGACTGCAGGCCCAGCGGGAGCGCGCCGCCACCGCGCCGCCGCCACCGCAGGCGCGGACGGCACGGGCCGAGCTCATCGTCATCGGCTCGTCGACGGGCGGCCCGGCGCTGCTGTCGGAGCTGCTGCCGCGGCTGCCCGGGAGCCTCCCGGCCCCCGTCGTCGTCGCCCAGCACATTCCGGCGAGCTTCACCGCGCCGCTGGCCCGCCGCCTCGACGAGGTCTGCCAGCTGCGCGTGCACGAGGTCGACCGGATCATCCCGGTCCGGCCCGGCAACATCTACATCGGCCGCGGCAACGCCGACGTGCTGGTGGCCCGGCGCACCGACGGCCTCGTGGTGAAGTCGGTGCCCGAGAGCTCCGACTACCGCTGGCACCCCAGCGTCGACCGGCTGGTCGCCTCCGCGCGGCGCAGCTGCGATCCGGCCCGCCTGATCTGCGCCCTGCTCACCGGCATGGGCGACGACGGCGCGGCCGAGATGGCCGCCGTCAAGCAGGCCGGCGGCCGCACCATCGCCGAGGCCGAGGAGACGGCCGTCGTCTGGGGCATGCCGGGGGAGCTGGTGCGCCGGGGCGGGGCCACCGAGACCCTGCCGGCGCACGCCATCGTCGAGCGCATCGTCGCCTGGGCCGGCTGAACACCCGGAGGGGGACCAACCATGGGACTGGTACGACGCCAGGCCGCCGACGCACCGCCTCCGGCCGAGGAGGGCACGGCGCGGCAGCGCCTCGAGGACGCCGATCCGGAGCGCCGCCGCCGCGCGGCGCTCGACCTGGAGGGCGACGCCGTGGCGGCGCCGGCGCTGCTGGCCCGGGTCCCGGCCGAGCCCGACCCCGCGGTCCGCGACGCCGTGCTGACCACCCTCGCCGCGCTCGACCACGCCGACGTCGCGGCGGGGCTCGCCCCGCACCTGCGCAGCGACGACGCGGCCCTGCGCACCGCGGTCGCCGGCGCGCTGGCCGCGATGCCGGCCTCGGTGCCGGCGCTGCTGCCCACGCTGCTGGCCGACCCGGATCACGACGTGCGCATCATGACCGCGATGATCCTGGCCGACCTGCCGCACCCGGGCGCCGCCGAGTGGCTCGCCGAGATCGTCGCGGCCGACCCCCACCCCAACGTCGCGGCCGCCGCGATCGACGCCCTGCTGCCGATGGCCGGCCCGGAGCACGCCGACGTGCTGCGCGCCGCCCGGGACCGGTTCCCGGACGATCCGTTCCTGCGCTTCACCGTCGACGCCGCGCTGCCCGACCTGCAAGAGGCCGGCACATGACCAGCACAGCCACGGAGCCGTTCCGGCTCAGCGACGCCGAGTTCGAGCGCTTCCGGGAGTACTTCTACAAGCGCACCGGCATCCAGTTCACGCCGGGCAAGCGGTACTTCGTGGACAAGCGGATCGAGGCCTGCGTGCGCGCCTCCGGCCACGGCACCTTCGGCGCCTGGTTCGGCGCGCTGCGCGTGGGCGACCGGCCGCAGCTGCTGCAGGAGCTGACCAATCAGCTCACCGTCAACGAGACCTACTTCCTGCGCGAGGACTACCAGTTCGACGCGCTGCTCGACCCGGTGCTGCCGCGGGTGCTGGCCGAGCACACCCGGGCGGGCCGGCCGAGCGGTCCGGTGAAGATCCTGTCGCTGCCGTGCTCGACCGGCGAGGAGCCGTACTCCATCGCCATCCGCCTGCTGGAGGAGTGGCCGCAGATCGACCGGGTCGACGTGGAGATCCACGCCGCGGACATCGACAGCGACGTGCTCGACCGCGCCCGGCACGGCAGCTACGGCGCCCGATCGCTGCAGCGGGTGCCCAAGCCCTGGCTCGAGCGGCACTTCCACGCCGCCGGGGCCGGGCGCTACCAGATCGACGAGGGAATCCGCGGCGCGGTGACGTTCCACCGCGTGAACGTGTGCGACACCCAGGCGATGCGCAAGTTCATGGACTTCGACGTGGTGTTCTGCCGCAACGTGCTCATCTACTTCGACGAGCTGTCCAGCCGCCGGGCGGCCGAGAACCTCTTCGGGGTGATGCGCCCGGGCGGGTACCTCTTCCTGGGCCACGCGGAGTCGATGAGCCGCATCTCGCCGATCTTCGTCCCCGAGCGACTGCCGCAGGGCATCGCCTACCAGCGACCGACTGGAGCCCGCCCATGACCGAGACCGAGGGGGCCCGCGTGCTGGTGGTCGACGACGCCGCCACGGTCCGGATGTACCACAGCCGGCTCCTGCTCGACGCCGGCTTCCGCGTCGAGCAGGCCGCGAACGGGCTCGAGGCGGTGGAGGCGGCGCTGGTCGACCCGTTCGACCTGTTCTTCGTCGACGTCAACATGCCCCGGATGGACGGCTACGCCTGCGTCGAGGCGCTGCGGGGCGATACCGTCACCACCTCCGCGCCGATCGTCATGATCAGCACCGAGGACCGGCCCGGCGACGCCGAGCGCGCCTACCGCGCCGGGGCGAACCTCTACCTGGTCAAGCCGGTCGACGCCGAACGGCTGGTGCGGGTCGCCACCATGCTCGCCGGTGCGCCGGCCGAGGCGGGCGAGCGATGAACCCACTGCTCGCCCAGTTCCTCGCCGAGGCCGACGACCTGCTCAACCAGGTCGGTGAGGGCCTGCTGCAGCTGGAGCTGGACCCGGGCGACGCCCAGCGCATCAACGAGGTGTTCCGGGCCGCCCACACCCTCAAGGGCTCCTCCGGCCTGTTCGAGTTCCCCGAGCTGACCGCGCTCACGCACGCCGCCGAGGACCTGCTCGACGCGGTCCGCGCCGGCCGCCTGGCGCTGGACTCCGCGCTGACCGACGACCTGCTCGCCGCGTTCGACCTGATCCGCGGCTGGCTGGCCCACGTCACCGTCACCGAGCGGCTGCCCGGCACCGCCCACGACGACGCCGCGGTGCTCATCGTCCGGCTGCGCGCGCCGATCGGCGGCGCGACCGGGCCGGCCGCCGGGCCGGCCGCCGGGCCGGCCCGGGCCGCCACGGTCGCCGACCACGCGCCCGAGTGGGTGGCCGAGCTCGGGGCCCCGGTCGTCGCGGAGCTCACCGAGTGGCTGCAGACCACGTCCGCGGCCCTGCGCTTCGTGCGCTACCGGCCGGACGAGGGCTGCTTCTTCCGCGGCGAGGACCCGCTGCTGTTCGTGCGGCAGGTCCCGGCCCTGGCCCACCTGGCGGTGGTGCGCCCCGACGCCTGGCCGGTCCCGGACGAGTACGACGAGTACGCGTGCCGGCTCGGCTTCGTCCTGGCCACCCGCGCCTCGGTCGCCGAGCTCGAGTACGTGCTGCGCTACGTCGCCGAGCAGGTCGAGATCGTCGAGCTGGACGCGGCGGCGCTGCGCACGCCGGCCCCACCGCCCGGGGAACCCGCGACCGCCGGGCCGGCCGGACCGCTCGCCGGCGAGCACCCCGAGACCGCCGCCGACGCCCTGGGCGTGCTCGAGGCCGCGATGACCGCCCTCGTGCCCGCCGACGGCCCCTCGCCGGCCGGCGCCCACCTGCAGTCGATCGCCCGGGTGGTCGCCGGCGCGGCCCGGGCCCTCGGCGCCGCCGTCGACCTCGACGACGCCGGCGCCCCCGAGCTCGCCGCCATCGTGCGCGGGCTCGTCGACCGGCTCCGGCTGGCGGCCGCGCCGGGCGGCGGTGACGAGCGCCCCGTCCCGGCCGAGCGGCGCGTGGGGGAGCCGGACCGGCGCGCGGCGGAGCCCGAGGCCGGCCCGGTCGGCTCCCGGGTGCTCAAGGTCGACCAGGCGAAGGTCGACCGGCTCATGGAGCTCGTCGGAGAGCTCAACGTGGCCAAGAACGGTCTGACGTACCTCGCCGAGTCGGCCGAGGAGGAGTTCGGCAACCGGGCCCTCGGCCGGCGGATCAAGGACCAGTACGCCGGACTGCACCGCATCGCCGAGGAGCTGCAGGCGGCCGTCATGGACGTCCGGATGCTCCCGTTGTCGGTGTCCTTCTCCCGGTTCCCGCGGCTCGTGCGCGACCTCGGCCGGCGCCTCGGCAAGCGCATCGAGCTCGTCACCGAGGGCGAGGACACGATGGCCGACAAGGACGTCATCGAGGCCCTGGGCGACCCGCTGGTACACCTGGTGCGCAACAGCCTCGACCACGGCATCGAGCCGCCCGAGGAGCGCACGCTCGCGGGCAAGCCGCCCCAGGCCTCCATCACGCTGTCCGCCGTCGCCGACGGGGACGCCGTCGTGGTGGAGGTCGCCGACGACGGCCGCGGCATCGACCCCGCGCGCATCCGGCAGAAGGCGTACGAGCGCGGGCTCATCGGCGAGGAGCAGCTGGAGGTCATGCCGGACGGCGACGCCGTGAACCTGATCTTCCAGCCGGGCTTCTCCACCGCCGACGAGGTCTCCGACCTGTCCGGCCGCGGGGTCGGGATGGACGCCGTGCGGGCCAGCGTCGAGCGGCTCGGCGGGACGGTGACGATGCGCTCGCAGCCGGGGTCGGGCACCGTCACCCGGCTGCGGCTGCCCCTGTCGATGGCCGTCACCCAGGTCATGGTGATCAGCGTCGCCGGGCAGCGCTTCGGGGTGCCCGTCGACCTCGTCGTGGAGACCGTCCGGGTGCCGGCCGCCGACGTCGGCCGGGTGCTGCACCAGGACGTGGTCGTGCTGCGCGACGAGGTCGTGCCGGTCGTGGACCTCGCCGACGCCCTCGGCCTGCCCCGGGAGCACGATCCCGAGGGCGACCGGGCCGTGCTCGTCGTCAACGTCGGCGGCGACAAGGCCGGCCTGCTCGTCGAGCGCTTCCACCGCGAGGTCGACGTCATCCTCAAGCCGATGGAGGGGCTGCTCGGCGGCGCCGCGCACTTCGTCGGGACCGCGCTGCTCGGCGACGGGCTGGTGCTGCTGGTACTGAACCTCAAGGAGGTGCTCAGCCTTGGTGCTCGAGTTGCATGAGCGCACCGCCGTGCTCAGCTCGGCGGTGACGGTCGAGGAGGTAGAGGAGTTCGTCGCCTGGCTGCGCCGCACGCCCCGGGCCCGGGTCAACCTGCGCAACTGCAACCATCTCCATACCGCGGCTTTCCAGGCGATCCTCGCGTTCCGGCCGAAGATAAGCGCGGCACCGGTGGACGCGTTCCTCGCCACGCAGCTCCTGCCGGTGCTGAGCCCGCACAAATCCTTCGCCGCCCCCGAGGAGACCCACGATGACGACCGTGATGCTGGTTGACGACTCCGCCACCATGCTGATGAGCCTCAAGACCATCCTGACCAAGGCCGGCTACCAGGTCGAGACCGCCGGCCACGGCCGCGAGGCGCTGGACAAGCTCAACACCGGCCTGCGCCCCAACCTCATCATCAGCGATGTCAACATGCCGCACATGGACGGCATCTCCTTCACCCGTGAGGCGCGCAAGGCGGCCGGCCTGCGCTTCACGCCGATCCTCATGCTCACCACCGAGTCGGAGCAGGCCAAGCGAACCGAGGCGAAGACCGCCGGGGCCACCGGCTGGCTGGTCAAGCCGGTCGCCCCGGACCAGCTGCTCGGGGTCATCAAGCAGGTCGTGCCCGGCTCGTGACCGGGCCGGCATGACGTCCGCCAAGGGAGTGCTCACGTGACATCGCTGCGGGACCGGCTCATCGCCAGGCGCCCCGCCGACGACCGCGCCGGCGACCACGAAGTCCGGCACGTCGCCGGCACCGCGCTGGCGCCACTGCCGGCGTACTGCGACGTGATCAACGCCCACCTCGACGACGTCGTCGGCCACACCGCCGAGGCCGCCGAGTCCATCGTCGCGCAGCTGGTGCGCGTCGACGATCTGGCGGAGCAGACGGCCGGCAAGGTCGGCGGCCTGGCCGAGGCGCTGGAACAGACCCGGCGCCAGGTCGGCGAGGCCGGTGAGGCCAACGCCCGGCTGGTCGACCGGCTCGTGCGGTACTTCATCGAGCGCGACCGCCAGGTGCGCAATCTCGTCGAGCAGATGCGCGACCTGCGCAGCCACGTCGTGGCCATCGAGGAGGTCGCGCGGGCCACGAACATCCTCGCCCTCAACGCCATGATCGAGGCGGTGCGCGCCGGCGAGGCGGGTCAGGGCTTCGCCGTCGTCGCCGACGAGGTCCGCAAGCTGGCCGAGCGCTCCGCGGGGGCGGCCGGCGGCATCGGGGTGAGCCTCTCCGACCTCACCGCCCGCCTCGACGCGGTGCTGGAGGACGACAGCGGCTTCGACCGGGTCGCCGACGCGCCGGCCGAGAGCACCGGGGCGACGAGCGCCATCGCCCGCCGCCTGGCCGAGATCGCCGCGGCGCAGCGGGGCGTCGCCGCCATGATGGAGCGGGCCCTCAACGACACCGTGCAGGCCGCCGACCAGGTCCGCTACAGCTCCGACGCGCTGACCGCCGAGACCACCGGCGCCGTCGGGCACGTGCAGTTCCAGGACATCAGCCGCCAGATGATCGAGCACGTGGCCGGAGCCGTGGCCGACGTGCGGCGGGCCGCCGACGACGTGCATCGGTACCTCAACGACGAGCTGCCCGCCCAGGAGGTGCTCGGCCACGTCGTCGACGTCGACGACCTGCGGCACCGGCACGTCATGGCCCAGCAGCGCTCGACGCACGGCGCCGCGGTGGGCGGCGCCGCACACGACGCGGACGCGGCACCCGCCGCGATCGAGCTGTTCTGAGCCGCCGCTACGGCGTCAGGATCTCGTGCCAGTCGCGGATCTCGTAGGCGGCGACCACGCCGTGCACCACGAACGGGTCGCCGGCCACGAACTCCTCGGCGCTCTCGCGCGTGCGGAAGACGGCCATCGAGCCCTGGGCCTGCGGGTCGCCGAACGTGCCGACCATGAGCAGGTCGCCGCGCGCGTGGAAGGCGTCGAGGCGCTGCTTGTGCGCCGGGAAGTGCGCGGGCGCCGTGGCGGCCACGTCCGGCGCCGAGGTGTAGAGCACGACGTACTTCACGCCGCCACCCCCAGCCGCGCCGCGTAGGCGTCCAGCGTGCCGGTCCAGGCGCCCGGCTCTTCGAACGTCGCGCGCATCGCGGCCGCGTCGGCGCCGTAGGCCTCGAGGCCGCGGTGCTCGAGCCGGACCCGGGTCCGCCGCTCGGCCTCGGCCACGAACAAGACCTCGATCGTCGTCACGAGATCGTCGTGGTACTTCCAGTCGGCCCCGATCTGCCAGGTCACCTCGAACCGGCCGGGCGGCTCCCACGCCGTGACGACGCCGGTCGACGTCTGGGAGCCGTCCTGGTGTCTGGTGTACCAGCGGCCGCCGACCCGCGGCTCGATGACGACCTCCTCGATCGGCGCCGACCCGATGTGGTGCCGGGCCGGCCACCAGGAGGTCATGTCCGCCGTGAACACCTCGAACGCCCGCTGGGCGCTGACGCCGACGACGATCTCGCGCCGGATGGGCTGGACGGTCCGCAGCATGTCAGTGCTCCTCCTCCTCGATGGCGAGCCGGTCGCCGAACGCCCGCAGGGCCCGCGCCCACACGCCGTCCAGGTGCGCCCGCAGCAGCGCGAGGCCCTCGGGGTCGGCCTGGTACAGCCTCCGCGTGCCCTCCTGCCGGTCGAGCACGAGCCCGACGTCCTTGAGCACCCTGAGGTGCTGGGACACCGCGGGGCGGCTGATCGGCAGCGCGTCCGCGAGCTGGCCGACCGGCATCGGCCCGTGCGAGAGCCGGTCGAGGATCGACTGGCGCATCGGGTCGCCGAGCGCGGTGAGCATCGCCGTTATGTTCGTCATGGCGAACGGTAAGCTACCACTTACCGAATTGGCCGGTCAAACCCCGTTGCGCCCGGGTGCCCGGCCGGGGCACGATGTGCCCGCACACCCGGTGCGCAGGCAACCGTTACTTCCGCTGCTAACGGGGAGACGCGGGTTCGAATCCCGCCACCGCCCTCGGGCGGTGTCGACCAGCGGCCCAGGTCACCTAGGCCGAAAGGCCAGTCACGGCTGCCGCTTCGACCTCGGGGGTGCACCCGGCGGTGCGGTGTAGCGTGACACCGTTACCCTCGCCGGGGGGCGACAAGGAGCCGCCCACCTGGAGGAATACGAACATGAATGCCAGCCGTCGGGTGCTGCTCGCGGTTCTCGTGTCCAGCTCGCTCGCGTTCACCGCGGCCTGCAGCGACGACAAGGCCGACAAGAGCGACAAGGGCGGCACTCCCGCGGCGAGCGCCAACGCGGCGGCGGAGAACGCGAAGGACCCGCGCGCCGCGCTGACCGACGCGTTCAACAAGCTCGCGGGCGGCCCGGCGGGCTACACGACGTCGATCCAGACCCCCGGCAACGCGGGCAGCAAGCTGACCGGCTCGACCGACCCGTCGAAGAAGTCCCACACCGCGAAGATGACGGTGACGTCGGCCGAGCTGCAGACCAACGCCGAGGTCATCATCGTCGGCACCGACCTCTACGTGAAGATCAGCCGCCAGGTCCCCAACGTCGACCCGAAGAAGTGGATGCACGTCGACGGGGCGAAGACCTCGCTGGCCAAGCTCGGCCTGGGCAACCCGGAGGACCCGGCCAACGTGAAGGGCTTCGCCGACGCGATCGTGTCGGCCGAGCGGACCGGGACGGACGCGTACAAGGGCACGTTCGACCTGACCAAGCACCCGCTCCCGACGCTGACGACCGAGATGGTCAAGCAGATGGGCGACGCCGCGAAGTCCGTGCCCTTCGAGGCGACCGTCAAGGACGGCTACCTGGCCACGCTGTCGTTCAAGACCCCGGCCGTGGGCCGCCAGGTCCCGCCCGTGACGTCCTCGACGACCTTCAGCGACTTCGGCAAGGCCGTGAAGATCGCCAAGCCGGCCGCGAACGAGACCCAGGCCGCCCCGGCGTCGTTCCTGTCGCAGTTCGCCGGATAGCCGGCGCACGCCGTAGCGCGCCGCGGCCCGGCACCTGCGGCGCTCCTGACGCCGGGCGGGCCACATGCCGCAGGGCCGAAGCATGTGAGATGCACGGATGGCTGTCTACATCGCCCACGGCGGCAAGGACACTAGCGTCAAGAAGTCCGTGAACGACGACCTGGCGACCTACTTCCGCGACTTCGGCGCCTCCGTCCGCTACGACACCGCCACGCCCGCCGGGCACGCCTGGGTCACGCCGTACGGCCCCGTCGCGTGCGCGTCGACCGCCTCGCCGTACCTCAACGCCTGCGGCACCGACCCGCAGCGCGACCTGCTCGGCAAGCTGTTCGGCACGGTGGCCGGGCCGAACACCGGCCCGCTGCGCGGCACGCTGGTCAAGTTCGGGCAGAGCGCGTACGCGGTCAACGGCTACGCGCCCGGGCTGAGCATGGACGCGTCCGGCTTCGCGTACGTGCCCGTGTCCTGCGCGGCCGGTCAGAGCTGCCGGCTGCTGGTGGCCCTGCACGGGTGCGTGCAGGGGTACGGCGCGGTCGGCACGGCGTTCCTGGACCGGGCGAACCTGAACCAGTACGCCGACACGAACAACACCATCGTGCTGTACCCGCAGGCGGCGGCCTCCGGCGTGAACCCGAACGGCTGCTGGGACTGGTGGGGCTACCTCGGCGCCACGAACTACCCGATCAAGGGCGGCGCCCAGCTCGAGACCATCATGAACATGGTGCGCCAGCTCGGCGGCTGACCGCCGGGCCGGCTCACCGAGTCGGCGACCCGGTGCGGCCGGCGTCGAGCGCGATGCCGTAGTTCTGGCCCTTCTTGCGCACGACCCAGGTGCCGGAGACCTTGCCGAGCCGCACCGTCACCAGCGGCAGCATCGCCGTGAGATCGGAGATGAACATCGGGTAGTGGTGCCCGTGCTCGTCCCGCCAGATCAGGTACTTCGCGGACCGCCCGGTCCGCATCGAGTCCACGGTCAGCGTCGCGCGGAACGGGTCGTTCGGGCGCATGGTGTACGGCACGCTGCGCTCGCCGTCGAGGTACGAGTAGCCGAACCGCTCGTCGACGTAGAACAGGAGGTTCCCGCGCTCGTCGTACGGCACCTCGGTGATGGAGCTCTTGCTTGCTGGCACGGCGGGGAAGCCTACCCGGGCCCCGCCGCCGGGCATTCGGCTGGTTCTCAGGTTCCGCCGGGCACGATGTGGCCGGTCGTCCGAAGATGACCGTCACGTGGCGAAAGGACCATCCGCATGGATCGGCGGACCCTCCTGCTCGCGGCCGGCGCCGCGGCCCTGAGCGGCTGCGGCGGCCCCGACCCCGGCCCGGCGGCGGCGCCGGCCCCGGGGCCCAGCGGCCAGGGGAGTGCGAGCGGCCCGGCCCCGAGCGCCGCCGGCCGCCCGTCGCCGAAGGCCCTGCCCGCCGAGGTCGGCAGCGGGCCCCGGGACGTGCCCGCGGTCGCGCTGACGTTTCACGGGCAGGGTGAGCCGGGGGTGGTCGGCGGGCTGCTCGACGCGCTGGCCGCCGAGCACGTCAAGGTCACCGTCCTGGCCGTCGGGGCGTGGGTGCGCCAGCAGCCCGGGCTGGCCCGCCGGGTGCTCGCCGACGGCCACGAGCTCGGCAACCACACCCTGAACCACGCGGACATCAAGGCGATGAGCGACGACCGGGCGTACGCCGAAATCTCCGGCTGCGCGGAGGCCCTGCGCGAGGTCAGCGGCTCGATCGGGCGCTGGTTCCGGCCCTCGCAGACGCAGCACAGCACCCCGCGGATCCAGGCCCAGGCCGAGCGGGCGGGATACGCCACCTGCCTGTCGTACGACGTCGACTCCCTCGACTACACGGACCCCGGCGCGGACAAGGTCGTGCGGACCACCCTCGACAACGTGCGCAACGGCTCGATCGTCAGCCTGCACTTCGGGCACGCGGGCACGGTCACCGCGATCCCGAAGCTCCTTGCCGGCCTGCGCGAACGCGGCCTGCGCCCGGTCACGGCCACGGAGCTGCTCGCATGACCGCCCGTCTCGTCACCGGCCGCATCGTCGCCGTTTCGGTACTGCTCGGAGCCCTCGTCGCCGCCTGTACCTCGACCAAGGGCCAGAGCGAGCATCCGGCCGGCCCCGGCGACGACAACGCCCCCGCCAACATGGCCGGCATGCCCGGCATGAGCGGCGGCCCGCAGCCCAGCGGCAGCGCCGCCACCAGCCCGGGCCCCGGCCTGCCGGGCATGCCGCCGCTGCTCGACCCGCACGACGTCTACGCCGCCGACCGCCCCAACGCGTTCGCCGAGCGGGTCCGCAACGACCCGGCCCGCATCTACGTGCCCAACCTCGGCAGCAACACCGTGTCGGTCATCGACCCGGCGACGTTCAAGGTCACCCAGACCGTCAAGGTCGGCGGTGGCCCGCAGCACGTGGTCCCGTCGTGGGACCTGCGCACCCTGTGGGTCAACGACAACACCGGCAACTCGCTCGTGCCGATCGACCCGGCGACGGGCACGTTCGGCAAGGCGATCCCGGTCGACGACCCGTACAACCTGTACTTCACCCCGGACGGCAAGTACGCGATGGTCATGTCCGAGGCGCGGCACAAGATCGTGTTCCGCGACCCGCACACGATGGCGATCGTGCGCGAGCTGACCGTGAACTGCTCGGGCGTCAACCACGCCGACTTCTCGCCCGACGGCCGCTACTTCATCGCCACGTGCGAGTTCTCCGGCGACCTGATCAAGGTCGACGTCGCCAGGCAGGAGGTCATCGGCCAGCTGCACCTGCCCGGCGACCACGCCATGCCGCAGGACGTCAAGATCTCGCCGGACGGCGGCACCTGGTACGTCGCCGACATGCACACCTCCGGCGTGTGGATCCTCGACGGCGACCAGTTCAAGGTGCGCACCTTCCTGGCCACCGGCGCCGGCGCGCACGGGCTGTACGTGAGCCGCGACTCGAAGTACCTCTACATCGCCAACCGCGGCGAGGGCTCCGTCTCGCTGCTGGACTTCGCGACGGGGACGCTGGCCGCGAAGTGGAAGATCCCGGGCGGGGGCAGCCCCGACATGGGCGGCGTGTCGGCCGACGGCACCGTGCTGTGGCTGTCGGGCCGGTACAACGGCGAGGTCTACGCGATGTCCACCACCGACGGCCACCTGCTGGCGAGGATCAAGGTCGGCACCCAGCCGCACGGCCTGTGCATCTGGCCCCAGCCCGGCCGCTACTCCCTGGGGCACACCGGCATCCTGCGCTGACCCGTCCGTCCGGCGGACCGCTGAGGTCAGACGTGCGGGAGCAGGTCCTGGTGGCCGACGACGCCGAGGAGCTCGAGCTGCTCGGCGGCGTCGGTGCCGACCGCCGGGGCGAACCACAGCAGGCGCTGGCGGCCGTCCTCGGAGAACAGGTTCAGGCAGTTGACCTCGATGGTGCCGAGCGTGGCGTGGACGATCCGCTTGCGCTCGTCACGGCGCACCGCGACCTCCCGCTGCTGCCACCGTTCGGCGAACTCGGGCGAGCGGTCCAGCAGCGCGGCCACCAGGTCCTGGGCCTCCCGGTCGCGGCTGTCCCGCCGGGCCACGGCCGCGCGCAGGTCGGCGGTGAACGAGCGGGACTGGTAGTCGTGGTCCTGCTGCGGGTACAACTCCCGGGAAACCGGATCCGTGAACCACCGGAACACGAAGCTGCGGCTCGGGCCCTCGAAGTGCAGCTGATCGCCCAGCAGCGCCGTCGCGAGGCGGTTCTGCACGAGGGTGACGTGCAGGTCCGTGATGACCTGCGCGGGTGTGGTGGTGAGCCGGTCGAGCAGGTCGAGCATGCCCGGGTGCACGTGGGAGGCGGGGCCGCCCGGCACCGGGATCGGGCGCCCGGCGAGGTGGTACAGGTGGTCGCGCTCGTCGATCGTCAGCCGCAGCGCCCGCGCCAGGGCGGCGAGCATCTGCTCCGAGGGCTGGGCGCCGGCGCCGCGTTCGAGCTCGATGTAGTACTCCACGGAGGCCCCGGCCAGCAGCGCCACCTCGTCGCGGCGCAGCCCCGGCACCCGCCGCCGCGGCCCGGCCGGCAGCCCGACGTCGGCGGGGCGGATGCGATCACGGCGCGACCTGAGGAACGCGCCCAGCTCGGCCAGGTCCATGACTCCAGTGTCTCCCGCGGACCGGCCGCGAGACAGGGGATGGCGTCCCCCCGGTAGACGCCGTCTGTATCCCGGCCCGCCCGGCGCCCACAGTGGTGCCCATGACCACTACGACAACCGGCCGCGTCGCCGTCGTCACCGGCGGCTCCCGCGGCATCGGCCGGGCGGCGGCCGTCCGCCTCGCCGCCGACGGGCTGAAGATCGTCGTCGCCTACGCCGGCAACCACGCCGAGGCCGCGACGACCGTCAAGGAGATCGAGGCGGCCGGCGGCGAGGCGATCGCCGTGCAGGCCGACGTCGCCGACGAGACCGCCGTGGCGACGCTGTTCGACCGGGCCGAGGCGGCCTTCGGCGGCGTGGACGTCGTCGTGCACGCCGCCGGCCGCATGCACCTGCAGACCATCGCCGAGCTCGACCTCGCCGAGTTCGACCGGCTGCACCGCACCAACGTCCGCGGCACCGTGGTCGTCGACCAGCAGGCCGCGCGCCGCGTCCGTCCTGGCGGCGCGATCATCCAGTTCTCGACGTCCATCGTCGGGTTGCAGTTTCCGTCGTACGGCCCATACGCCGCGACCAAGGGCGCCGTCGAGGCGATGACGCTGATCCTGGCCCGGGAGCTGCGCGGCCGCGACGTCACCGTGAACACCGTCGCGCCCGGCCCGACCGCGACCGCCCTGTTCCTCGACGGCAAGGACGAGGCCACGATCCAGCGACTCGCCCAGCAGCCGCCGCTGGAGCGCCTCGGCACGCCCGAGGACATCGCCGCCGTCGTGGCGTTCCTCGCCTCGTCGGCCGGCCACTGGGTCAACGGCCAGACCATCCGCGCCAACGGCGGCATCGTCTAAAGGAGATTTCATGCCATTCGCGAACTTCAAGGTGCCGGCGGGCACGTTGTCCGACGAGCAGAAGCAGCACATCGTGAACACCGCGACGGACCTGTTCGTCCAGCTGTACGGCGAGATCGCCCGCCCGAACACCCTGATCCTCGTCGACGAGGTACCCGACGGCGGCTGGGGCATCGGCGGCCGGGTCCTGACCGCGGCAATGATCAACGGCGACGCGCCCTGATCCAATCGCGCGCGGCGACGGCGTCCGGCCGCTGGTGACGGCCGCGGCCCCAGAAGCTCTGCGACAGTGCGTGATCGTGATTCGGTCCACCGCCGACCCGCCGCGCACGGTCGGCGGCCGAACAGGGCGTTTCAGCGGCGCGAGGCTGACCAGCCCTACCGGTCGTGGGAACCGCCCTCGATGACGCTCTGTGCCCCGGCTGCACGCATCATCCAAGTCAGGGTGCCGACAGCCGTAGGGTCCTCGAACACTTCGACTTCAATCCAGAATTCGGAATCATCGTTGGTCCCGCCGTTCCACCAGCGCCACGGGCGCTGCGGGTCGGATGAGTCGTCAAACCATGCGATCCAGTTGGCGAAGGTCCACGGCTGCTCGGCTTGGTAGCGGAGCTTTCCCGCTTCGTCGAGTGCCCTCCAAGCCTGTAGCTCTTCTTCGGCCTGGGCCATGGACATCTCCGGGGCGCAGGCACGCACGAACCAGTCCGGTGTGTGGGCCTTCCAGTCCTCGACGCTGACTGGTAGCGCATCGCGCGGCGGGATCCAGTGCGTGACCGCGATCAGCAACTCCTTACAGCGACCAAGTGAAGCCTGTGAGTGACTCTCGGTCCTGCCGGTGAAGCGTCGGAGCGCGCCCTCTGGATTTCCTTGGGGACCTCGGAAGATGCGGACTCCCTCGACCGTGCGCGTCATGCATCCATTCTCACAGGACGACAAGGCGAGACGAGCGAGTGCCGACCGGGCAGCAGATCCGAACGCCCGGCCATCGGCACGGCAGAACGCCTCGGCCTCGCTGGGCCGGGTCACCGCCGCTGACGTAGGTAGGCCGCGGCGGCTGATGCAGCCCGTGCGTGAGGCGGTGCTGCCCCTGGACGCGACCGAGCTGCAGGTGTCGCTGCTCGCGGCGGTGCCCGGGCCCGCCGCGCAGGACTGGCAGGAGCGCTCGCGCCTACCTTGGAGCCAGGGCCTTGGCCGGGGTCAGCACCTCCACGCCGTTCGCCTTGAGGGCGTCCCGCAGGTCGGACGGCGGCGCGGTGTCGGTGATCAGGTAGTCGGCGGCCGCGAGCTCCGACACCTGGGCGAACAGGCGGCGGCCGAACTTGGAGGAGTCGGCGAGGATCGCCACGCGGGCCGCGCGGGAGATCATCTCCTGCATCATCGCGGCCTCGGCGAGGTTGCTTGTCGTGTAGCCGGCGTCCGCGGCGACCGCGCCGACGCCGATCAGCGCCAGATCGCAGCTGATGTCCAGCTCGGCGCCGGCGGTCGCGCGGAAGCTGACGGGGCCGATCGTGGCGAGGGTGAGCGCGCGCACCGCGCCGCCGAAGACGTAGATGTCGCGGATCGCCGTGGACGGGAGCGCACCCGGCACCAGCAGGTTGTTCGTCGCCACCGTCAGGTCGCGGTGCTGGACGAGGTTGCGGGCGAGCGCGAGCGTCGTCGTCCCGCCGTTGATCATGATGGTCGAGCCGTCCTGGACCAGCCCCGCGGCCAGCGCCGCGATCTTCTCCTTCTCCTGCTCCTGCACGGTGAGCCGCTGGTCGACGGTGCGGTCGACGCGCGAGACCGTGGACAGGCTGACGGCGCCGCCGTACGTGCGCACGAGGATCCCGTCGGCAGACAGCTGGTCGAGATCGCGCCGCACGGTGTCAATGGAGACGCCGAAGCGCTCGGCCAGCTCGCCCACCGTGACCTGACCCGCGTCGGCGACGTACGCGGCCAGCTGAGCCTTGCGCCCCGCAGGTAGATGACGCTGCCGCTCGTCCTTGCCAACGCTCACAGTTCCCCCCTCGTCAGTGCGGGAGTATGCCACATCTGCGGGTCTACTGAGGACATCCGTGCACGGACCCGCGAAGACCCGCAAGGACGGGCAGATCCGGCCAAACCCGGGTGCTGTCTGGGAAAAGTGCAGCCAGAAGCGCGGTTGCCGAGTGCCAGTTTCTGCCTCATGGCGCAATAGTCTGCCATAGTTCGCAGCTTCCTGCGGTTCTTCTCTTGTCCTGATCTGTAACACGCTGCTAACGTGACGCCAACGCGGCATAGAACAGAAGGAACTCGATATAGGAGGAGCGCGCCATGGTGATACGCACATCCCGGCTGAAGCGGGCGTTAGGAGCGGTGACGGCGGCCGCGCTGGTGGCGTTCGTGGGGGCGTGTGGCTCGAGCAACTCGAGCGACACCGCCTCGGATGGCAACGTGACGCTGGAGTTCGCCCAGTGGTGGGGGGCCGAGCTTCCGTCCGGTGAGTTTGACAAGATCATCAATGACTTCACGGCGCAGAACCCGAACATCCACATCAAGCTGCTGAGCGCTCCGTACGCCTCGACGAAGCAGCAGCTGATCACCGGCGCCGCGTCCAAGACCCTCCCCGACGTCGTGGGCCTGGACGGCGCCTGGGTCAACGACTTCGCCAAGCAGGGCGCGATCGCCGACATGTCGAAGCTGATGTCGGACTCGAACTACGACGCCAGCCAGCTCGCCAGCCAGGTGCAGGTCAAGGGCAAGACCTACATGATCCCGGTGGTCAACTTCGTCTACCCGCTCTTCGTCAACAAAGACCTGCTGACCAAGGCCGGCGTCGCCACCGTGCCCGCCACGCGCACCGAGTTCCTCGACGCCGCGAAGAAGATCAGCGCGACCGGCGGCGACGTGAAGGGCTGGGCGCTCCCGCTCGACACGGCCGTGCCCAACGGCATCCAGAACGACGTCATGTCCTGGCTCTGGGCCTCCGGCGGCAGCATGCTCAAGGACGGCAAGCCCGATCTGACCAGCGCGCAGGTCAAGAGCACGGTCAACTACGTGAAGAGCCTGAACGACGCGGGCGTCATCGCCCCGGGCTCGCTCACCATGAAAGAGCAGGACAAGGTCGAGAAGTTCACCAACGGCCAGGTCGGCATGATGATCGACTCGCTCGCGCACATCAACCTGATCAAGAAGAACAAGCCGGACCTGAAGTTCGAGGTTGCGCCCCTGCCGGCCGAGGACGGCTACACCGGCAAGCGCGGCATCCCGTACGCCTCGTGGGGCATCGGCGTCTCCAACTCCACCAAGCACAAGGCCGAGGCGTTCAAGTTCGTCTCGTACCTGATGAGCAAGGAGACCAACGCGAAGCTGAGCACGATCGCGAACGGTTTCCCGGGCAACAAGAACGCCACGCCCGACTTCAGCAACAGTGACCCGATGTTCAAGACGGCCTTCGACATCTACCAGCAGGGCTACCCGGCCAACGAGTTCGTCGGCCTGCCCAAGTCCGAGGACCTGATGCGCACCTTCGACGAGCAGCTCCAGCTCGTGCTGACCGGCAAGTCGACTGTCGACGAGGCGCTGAACAAGTCGCAGCAGTCCTGGTCCTCAGTGATCGAGTAGCCCGCCCGGGCGCCGCGCCGGTCCGCCGGCGCGGCGCCTGTTCTAGGAGACAGCGATGACATCCATGACGGCACCGAAAACTGCGGCGCCCAGCAAGGAGCAGGTCTCGCCCGGCCGGAAGCGCTCCGCGATGGCCCGGCGCCTGATCCCGTACGGCTATCTGACTCCCACGGCGCTGTTGATCGTGGTTTTGATGGTGGTCCCCATCGTCATGGTGATCAGTTACTCGTTCCGGGACAACGTGATCATCCAGGACGACTCGGTGCTCACCGGGTTCGCCAACTACACCAAGGTGCTCACCGACCCGGACTTCCTGACGGCGCTGAAGAACACCGCCATCTTCATCACCGTCAGCGCCGTGGCCCACCTGGTCCTCGGCCTGGGCTTCGCGATGATGCTCAACACCCAGCTGCTGGGTGGCGTCGCCAAGGCCATCTTCCGGATCGTCTACATCCTGCCCTGGCTGTTCACGATCGCGGTGATCGCCGTCATCTGGCGGCTGCTGCTCGACCCGTCCGGCGTGATCAACTACGTGCTGCACACGCTGGGCGTCATCCAGCACGGCGTGGACTGGCTCGGCAGCCCGACCAGGGCGCTCTGGGCGGTCACCTTCGTCAACGTCTGGTCCGGCTACCCGTTCTTCATGATCAGCCTGCTCGCCGGGCTGCAGGGCATCCCCGGCGAGCTCTACGAGGCGGCCGCCGTGGACGGGACCAACTGGTGGCAGCGCTTCGTGCACGTGACGCTGCCGCAGCTGCGGCCGGTGATCATCAGCATGGCGGTGCTCGACCTGATCTGGACGTCCCAGCAGTTCGCGCTGATCTGGATGATGACCGGCGGCGGGCCGCTGCACGCCACCGAGATGCTCAGCACCTACACCTACAAGCAGGCCTTCAGCGAGTACGAGTTCTCGACCGCGTCCGCCGCCGCCGTGATCGTGCTGTTGCTGACGATGGTCCTGGCCTTCTTCTATGTGCGCCAGCAAAGGGAGCGGTGAGACGCGTGGCCATGAACGTCAAGACCCGTCGCACCCTCGCCAAGGCCGGCGTCATCGTCGGGCTCGTCCTCGGCGGGCTGTTCGCCGGTCTGCCGGTCCTGTGGATGCTCTCGACCTCGTTCAAGAGCAACGGTGAGGTGTTCCAGAATCCGCCGCAGCTGATCACCAAGAGCTTCTCGCTCGACGCCTACCGGGAGATTCTGGGCAACGGCGCTCAGCTGCGCTTCTTCCTCAACAGCTACATCGTCGCCTTCGCGGTGACCATCCTGACGCTGCTGGTGGCCCTCCTGGCCGGGTTCGCGTTCAGCCGCTACTCGTTCCCGTTCCAGAAGACCATCAACGCCGTGATCGTGAGCGTCCAGGCCGTGCCGCCGATCACGCTCGTCATTCCGTACTTCGGGCTCGTCGTCGGGCTCGGCCTGTACAACACGTATCCCGGCCTGATCCTCACGCACATGGTGTTCACGCTGCCGTACGCGATCATCATGATCACGGCGTACTTCAACACGATGCCCCGGGCGCTGGACGAGTCCGTCAAGGTCGACGGCGGCACCAGCTGGACCGCGCTGTGGCGGATCCTGGTGCCGATCTCGGTGCCCGGCCTGATCGCGGTCGGCGTCTACACGTTCATGATCTCGTGGAACGAGTATCTGTTCGCGCTCACACTGACCCGCACGGACAACATGCGCACCGTGCCGATCGGCATCCAGATGCTCATGGGCCAGCACTCGTACGAGTGGAACCAGATGATGGCGATGAGCATCCTCGGGTCGATTCCGGTCCTCGTCCTCTTCCTGCTGTTCCAGCGGCGGTTCATCGGCGGGCTCACCGCCGGCGCCGTCAAGGCCTGAAACACCGGCAACACAAAAGGAGAAAGACAGAACATGCTGACCACCGGCAAGGCGATCCTGGACGTCGCCAACGAGCACAGCTTCGCCGTGCCCGCCTTCAACATCAGCGACTGGGCGATGTTCCGGGGCATCGTGGAGATCAGCGAGGAGACCAACGCCCCGCTCATCGTCGGGATCCACCCCGACGAGGTTCGGCACATCGGCCGCGAGATGATCGCGGGCATCATCGAGCGGTCGCACAACTCCAGCGTCCCGATCGCGATCCACTGGGACCACGGCGCCACCTACGAGCAGGTCCTGCAGGCGGTCCAGTACGGCTTCACGTCCGTGATGATCGACGCCTCGCTGAAGCCGTTCGAGGAGAACATCGCGATCACCAAGAAGGTGACCGACTCCGCGCACGTCATCGGCGTGTCCGTGGAGGGCGAGCTCGGCACGATCGGCGGGAACGACGCCTACGCCGAGGGCGGCGCCGCCGAGATCATCTACACCGACCCGGACGACGCGGTCACGTTCGTCGCGCAGACCGGCGTGGACAGCCTCGCCGTCGCGATCGGCACGTTCCACGGCATGTACCCGGCCCACCTCAAGCCGGAGCTGAAGCTCGACCTGCTCAAGGAGATCAAGAGCAAGGTCGGCATCCCGTTGGTGCTGCACGGCGGCTCGGGCAACCCGGACGACGAGATCCGCGAGGCCGCGCGGATCGGCATCAACAAGATCAACATCTCCACCGACATCAAGGTCGCCTACCACGACAAGATGCGCGAGGTGCTGGGCAGCGACAAGAAGGTGCGCGAGCCGAACGCCATCCAGCCCGCCTGCATCGACGCCATGAAGGTCGTCGCCGCCCAGAAGATCGAGCTGTTCGGCGCCGCCGGCAAGGCCTCGCTCTACTGACATGGCAGACGCGTCCCGTGTAGTCCTGGGCCTCGGCGGTTGCGTCGACTACGAGTTGAAGCTGACCGCCGATGTCCTGGAAGAGCTAGTCGCCGAGTACGGCCTCGTCGCCGCGCAACTGACGTCGCCGGCCGCCGTGACCAGTGAGCGGGACCTCCTGGTGTCGATCCTCGGATACGTGGCCCGGGGCGCGGGCGGCGAGCACTTCGTCGCCTCCGCCCCGGCGCTGTCGGCCTTCGCGAACAGGTTTCCGCATCGGGAGACCCTGGGCGGCACATCGGTGCGAGCCGGGATCCTGATGAGCCGGCTCGGTGTGCCGTCGACGCTGCACCTGGTCAGCGTCAACGACACCTTCCGCCGGCTGCTGCCGGCGGACAGCGAATACATCACCAGCGGCAGCGGGGACACCTTCTATCCGCACCTGATCGTTCAGTACGACAAGGGCCTGCGGGTCCGGGCGAACGACATCGACATCGTCGCGCCGTTCCCCAACCGCCTGATCTACGTCAACGACCCGGCGAACAGCACCATGCTGCTCACCGATGGTCTCGGCGACCGGCTGGGCCGGGCGGAGGTCTTCCTGATCTCCGGGTTCAACGCCATGCGCGACGAGGCGGAGCTCGACGAGCGGCTCGCCTCCCTCAAGGAGCACATGCGGCGCCTGCCGCCCGGTGCGGTGACGTACTTCGAGGACGCGGCATACCACGAGCCCGCCTTCAGCCGCCGGGTCCGGGAGGCGCTGCTGCCCGAGATCGACGTGTACGGCATGAACGAGGACGAGCTGCAGTCGTACCTCGGGCGCCAGGTCGACCTGCTGTCGGCCGAGGACGTCGCGGATGCGCTCACTGCGGTGCACAGGCTCATCTCGGTGCCTACGCTGGTACTGCACACGAAGTACTGGGCCCTGGCGCTCGGCCCCGGCGAGTACGCCGGCGCCCTCGACAACGGCACGCTCATGGCCGCCACCCGCTACTGCCACGGCGACGACTTCACCGACGAGGACGTCGAGCGCCTGCGCCGGCAGCCGCGGCGGCCCGAGTCCGTCGTCTTCGCGGCGGCGCTGCGCGCGCGGATGGGCGAGACCGTCGACTGCGTTCCCGGCTTCGAGCTCGACGTCCAGAACCCCACCACCGTCGGACTCGGCGACACGTTCGTCGGCGGCTTCCTCGCCGAGCTGGCTCTGAAGGGACACCGATGACCGTCGAGACACTGTTCGCCAACCAGCCCGAGACGTTCTACCGCGGCGCCGGCCGCATCGCCGAGTTCCGCAACGTTCCGGCGCTGCCCGACCGCCCCGAGGACTGGGTGGGCTCGGTGACCAGCCGGTTCGGGCTCGCCCCGTCCGGGCTCTCCACCCTCGCCGACGGCCGCCTCCTGGCCGAGGCCATCGCCGCGGACCCGCGCTGGTGGCTCGGCCCGCAGCGCGCCGACACCGGCGTGCTGGTGAAGCTGCTCGACGCGGGCCAGCGGCTGCCGCTGCACGTGCACCCGGACCGCGGCTTCGCCAACGCGCACCTCGCCACGCCCTACGGCAAGACCGAGGCCTGGGTGATCGTCTCCGCGCGCCCCGACGCCTACGTCCACCTGGGCTTCGCCCGCGACGTGGATGCCGCCGAGCTGGCCGGCTGGGTGCGGGGGCAGAAGACCGAGGAGATGCTCGCCGCCACCAACAAGGTCCCGGTCGCGACCGGCGACGCGATCCTCTGCCCGGCCGGCGTGCCGCACGCGATCGGCGACGGCATCCTGCTGGTCGAGGTCCAGGAGCCGACCGACTTCTCGGTCCTGCTGGAGTACGAGGGCTTCGGCACCGCCGACGGCCACCTCGGCCTCGGCTACGACCTGGCCCTGCAGTGCGTCGACCGCGGCGCCTGGACGCCGTCGCGCCTCGACGGGCTCCGCGGCACCGCGACCCGGCTCCTGCCCGAGGCCGCCGACGAGTTCTTCGCCGCCCGCCGCCTGCGCGGCGGCGACCGCGTGGCACAAGGCTTCAGCGTGCTGGTCGTGGTCTCCGGCGAGGGCAGGCTGACCGGCGAGCAGGACGACCTGCCGGTGCGGCGAGGAGACACGCTGCTGGTGCCCTACGCCGCCGGCCCGCTCCTGCTGGAGGGCCCGGTCGAGGTCATCCGCCTCTCGGCGTCCGCCTGACCGCCGCGCCTCTCGTCGCTGCGCGACCACCGGGACCGCGCAGCGCGACTGTTCGCCGATGCAACGACGGTCCTGGGGCGGGCGTTGCGGAGACGCCGGTGCTGCCATGCGTGCGGGATCGGTCGATCGGTCAGGGTTGAGAGGTTACGGCATCGATCGATGGATTGTTCGGCGCGCCGAGTGGGGTGTGGCCGCTATGGTCGCCCGCATGCCTTTCGTCCGATTAGCCCGGAACGCGGTGTCGCGTTGGCGGCGAGTGTCGATCCTCGCCGGGGTGCTCGCGGTGTTGTGCGCGGTCCCCGCCGCCGCGGCGATGGTCTCCGGCACGGCGCTCCCGGCGCCCTCGTTTGACGGGCCCGTCTACGCCGTCGCCTACCGCGGCACGACCGTGTACGTCGGCGGTGCCTTCACCGCCGCGGTCGTCGACGGCCACCGCGTGCCCCGCCAGCGCCTGGCCGCGTTCGACGCCCGCACCGGAGCGCTGCTCGGCTGGGCGCCGGCCGCCGACGCCACGGTCCGGGCGCTCGCCGTGGCCGGCAGCACCGTCTACGCGGCGGGGGAGTTCGGCACCGTCGGCGGCGCGGCCCGCTCGCGGCTCGCCGGGCTCGATGCCGAGAACGGCGCGGTCACCGCGTTCCAGCACCGCGTCGCCGGGCAGGTGGCGACGCTCGCGTCCGGGCACGACAGGCTGTACGTCGGCGGAAACTTCTCCACCGTCGACGGGGTCAAGCACGCGAACCTCGCGGCGTTCACGCTCGCCGACGGCGCCCTCGACAACGGGTGGGCCGCGGGCAGCGACGAAGGCGTCACCGGGATCGCCGTCACGAGCGGCCGGGTGTACGCCGGCGGCGGCTTCCACCGCGTCAACGGGCAGTCCGCGCTGCGCCTGGCCGCGCTCGATCCGGCCACCGGGAAGCTCGACCGCGGGTTCCGCCCCAACCCTCCGGCGATCGTGCTCGCTGTCGCCGCCAGCGACGGCACCGAGCCCGGCTCCACGGCGCTGGTCGCGGTCGCGATGGGCGGGCAGGGCGGCCGCGCCGCGGGGTACACGCTCGCCGGTGCCCAGCGCTGGCAGCGGGTCTTCGACGGTGACGCGCAGGCGGTCGCGGTCCTCGACGGGATCACGTACGTCGGCGGGCACTTCGACTCGGCCTGCACGACCACGCGCAACCAGGCGCGCGGCGTGTGCAGCGACCGCTCGGTGAAGCGGGTCAAGCTCGCCGCGATCAGCTCCTCCGGCCAGCTCACGAGCTGGGCGCCGCAGGCCAACGGCATCGTCGGGGTGCGCAGCCTGGCCGCGAGCCCGCTCACCGGCACCGTCACCGCGGGCGGGGAGTTCACGACCATCGGCGGCATCGTGCAGAAGCGGGTCGCCGTGTTCGGATAGGCCGCAACCCGACCGCTGCTCGTCATACCTGATGCAGACTGGGCCGATGGGATTCTTCGACCAGCGGCCCGAGCCGGAGCCCGTGCGCGAGGCGGCCCCGGTGCCGTGGGCGCGGCCCGAGACCGTCCTGCCCGGCATCGCCTCGGACACGGTGATCCTCGCCCGCACCGACGACGTCGTGCTCGCCCTCAGCGAGCTGCGCGCCTACCCGAACGGCTTCCAGCTCGTGTTCACGGCCGTCGTGCGGGAGCCGCTGCGCCGGTCGGGGTTCGGTTCCAACGGGTTCCTGCGCCGGTACGAGCCCGGGCCGGTGCCGGACACGTTCCTGCGGTTCGGGATGCGCTTCGCCGACGGCACGGTGCTGACCAACCTCGACGCCGACCCGGGCGACCCGGGCGAGGTCCGGCCGCGGCTGATGCCGGAGGGCGGGCACGGGGGCCGGCGCCGATATGAGCAGTCGTACTGGGTGAGCCCCCTACCCCCGCCCGGCCGCCTCGACGTGGTCGTCGAGTGGCCCGCGCTCGGCATCGCGGAGACGACCGTCGAGCTCGGCGCCGCCGTCGTGCTCGATGCCGCTCAGCGCGCGGAGGCGCTGTTCGGCCCATAGACTCGGCTCTGTGGATCACGTCTGCGTGGTGTACAACGCGCGCTCGGGTGCGCAACTGGACCGGGACCGGCTCGCGCGGCTGTTCGAACGCCGGGGCGTGAAGGCGCAGTTCCGCGCGTTCGACCCGGACTCGCTCACCACCGACGTGCGCGAACTGCTCGCCGCCGGCCCCGACGCGCTGCTCGTCGCCGGCGGGGACGGGTCCGTGCGGGCGGTGGCCGAGCGCATGCTCGGCAGCGAGGTCCCGCTGGGCATCGTGCCGGGCGGGACGATGAACGTGCTGGCGCGCGATCTCGGCGTACCGAACGATCTCGACGAGGCCGTGGACGCCCTGCTGTCCGCCTCCGTCGCGTGGATCGACGTGGCGACCGTGAACGACCAGATCTTCCTGTGCAGCTCGATGCTGGCGCTCATGCCGCACCTCGGCCGGCTGCGCGAACGTGCACGCAGCTCCGCGCGCGGGCGGCTCGGGCTGCTCCGCAACGGGCTGCGCATCCTGCGGCGGTACCCGCGCATGCGGCTCACCATCGTGGTCGACGGGCAGGAGCACCAGGCCCGCACGCGCGCGGTCGTCGTGTCGTGCAACCCCCTGGCCGCCGGACCGGCGCCGCTGCCCGGCCGCGACCGGCTCGACGCCGGGACGCTCGCCGTCTACGTCACGCACGACCGCACCCGCTGGGACCTGCTCACGGTCGCCGCCCGGCTGTTCGACGGCAGCTGGCAGCGCGACGCGCGCATTCGCACGTACGAGGGCACGAGCGTGCGGATCCGGACGTCGGCGCTGCGGTACCTGAGCGTCATGAGCGACGGCGAGATCGCGCAGCTCGGCGTGCCGCTGCGCTACGAGATCCGGCCGCGCGCGCTGGCGGTGCTCGCCCCGTGACCGTGCGCATCGCGCAGATCTCCGACCTGCACTTCGGTCGCGACGTGCCCGACGTCGTCGCCAGGCTGCTCGGCGAGCTGCGCGAGGTCGCACCGACGCTGGTGGCGGTCTGCGGCGATCTGACGCAGACGGCCCGGGCGGCCCAGTTCGAGGCGGCCCGCGCGTTCCTGGACGCGCTGCCGGCGCCGTCACTGGTGGTACCGGGAAATCATGACCTGCCCGGATGGCGGGTGTGGTCCCGGTTCACGCGGCCGTGGCGGCGCTGGCGTTCGCACATCGGCACCGACCCGCACGGTGCCGTGACGCACACCGCGCCGGGTCTGGTCGCCGTCGGGGTGAACACCGCCCGCGCATGGACCCCGCACACCGACTGGTCCCGCGGCCGGATCGACCGGGCCCAGGTGGCCGCGATCCTCGCCGCGTTCGACGCCGCCCCCGAGGACGCGCTGCGCGTCGTGCTCACGCACCACCCGTTCCTGCTGACCGGGCCGGGCCGGCGCCGCGGGCTCGTCGGGCGCTCGGCCCCGGCGTTGCGCCGCCTGCGCCGCCGCGCCGATCTGCTGCTCGGCGGCCACATCCACCTGGCGTACTCCGGGCTCGTCGACGGCCTGGTCGTGGCGCAGTCGGGCACGGCGGTGTCCAACCGGCTCAAGGGCGAGCCGAACTCGTACAACCTGATCGAGGCGGACGGCGACCGCCTCACGGTGGCGAACCGCCGCTGGGACGGCCGCCGCTTCGCCACCCACGAGAGCGCCGCCTACGTCCGGGACGGCCGCGAATGGAGTGCCGCCGGCCCATGATCGGGTAAGGTCGTCGCCGGAGTGCCGGGAAGCCTGGTCGGCGTGTGTGTCCACGCGCCCACCGAAAGGACCGGCATGAGCCTCACCGCCTGGATCGCCGTCGCGATCTTCGCCGCCGCCTACGTGCTCATCGCCACCGAGTGGGTCCACCGGGTGACCGCCGCGCTCGGCGGTGCGGTCCTCATGCTGGTCATCGGCGCCACCGACGCCGAGCACGCGTTCTTCTCGGCCGACGCCGGGATCGACTGGAACGTGGTGTTCCTGCTACTGGGCATGATGCTCATCGTCGCCGTGCTCAAGCGGACCGGCGCGTTCGAGTACCTGGCGATCTGGGCGGCCAAACGCGCCCGGGGGCGGCCGTTCCCGGTGATGGTCATCCTCGTCCTGGTCACCGCGGTCGCGTCGGCGATGCTCGACAACGTCACCACCGTGCTGCTCATCGCCCCGGTGACGTTCCTCGTCTGCCAGCGCCTCGCCGTGCCCGTCGCCCCGTACCTGATCGCCGAGGCCATGGCCAGCAACATCGGCGGCACCGCCACCCTCGTCGGCGATCCGCCCAACATCATCATCGCCAGCCGCGCCGGGCTGTCCTACAACGACTTCGTCAACCATCTGGCCCCGGTCATCGCCGTTCTCGTCGTCGTGTTCGTGCTCCTGTGCCGGGTCATGTTCCGCTCCGCGTTCCGTACCGATCCCGAGCGGGCCGCCGCCGTGGTGCAACTGCGCGAACGCGACGCCATCCGCGACCCGCGGCTGCTCGTCGTCAGCCTCGCCGTCCTCGCGCTCGTCACCGCCGCGTTCGTCCTGCACTCGGTGGTCCACCTCGAGCCGTCCGTGGTGGCGATCGTCGGCGGTCTCGTGCTGCTGGCCGTGTCGCGGCTCGACGCCGCCGAGGTCGTCGCCGACGTGGAGTGGCCGACCCTCGCCTTCTTCGCCGGGCTGTTCGTCATGGTCGGCGCGCTCGTGCACACCGGCGCCGTCGGTGCCCTGTCCCGGACCATCGCCGACGCCGTCGCGGGCGACCCGCACCTGGCGGCGATGGGACTGCTGGGCGGATCGGCGGTCCTCTCGGCGATCGTGGACAACATTCCCTACGTGGCCACGATGAGCCCGATCGTCGCCGACCTCGCCCACGCCGAGGGCAGCACCGGCGGCCCGCACGTGCTGTGGTGGGCCCTCGCGCTCGGCGCCGACCTCGGCGGCAACGCCACGGCCGTGGGCGCCTCGGCCAACGTGGTCATCCTCGGCCTGGCCGAACGGGCCGGGCAGCGGATCAGCTTCTGGCAGTTCACGAAGTACGGCCTCGTCGCCGCCGGGGTCACCGTCGCGATCTCGGCGCTGTACCTGTGGCTGCGCTACCTCGCCTTCGCCTGACCGCACCGTGCTCCCCAGCGGGAGCCCCGGATGACTCTGCTGCAGGCGGTGCTGGTGTTCACCTATACGGATGCCATGACCTCGTAGAGGTTGCCGGAGGCGTCACGGAAGAACAGCCCCCGGGCGCACAGGGGATGATCGACCCGGCCGTTGCCGGGCGCGGCCGGATCGTTGCCGAACGGCACGCCGCCTTCGACGAGACGGGCCAGGATGGCGTCGAAGGTCGCCGCGTCTGCGTCGAACGCCAGGTGGTGGCCCTCCGCGCCGGGCGCGGTCATGAAGTCGAGGGTGAGTGTCTCGTTGACCCGCACCGGCCGGAAGTGTCCGGCGCGGCCGGCGGGCGGCAGCAGCTCGAAGCCCATGATGCCGGCGAGGAAGCGAGCCGCTTCGGCGTGGTCGCGCGCGGGCACGATGGTGTGGTTGAGGGTCACGGTCATCTCGCGGCACTCCTCGGTCGTGGTCGGGGCCATGCCAACGCTACGGAGTGAGTACTCACTCCGTCAATGGGCCGCGCACGTCGCCGTCCCATCAGCCGTTCCCGGCGCGGGTTTGACAGGGTCGCAACACTGAGCGGATGACCTCCTACGAGTTCTCCGTGGTGCTGCGCGGATACGACCCGCAAGCCGTGGATGCGCTCCTGGCGCCGGCCGCCGCCGCCCTGACGGCCGCCGACGAGCGTGCGCGGGCGGACGCGGTCGCCGGATTGCGCCGCGCGAACCTGCCCGTCGTCCTGCGCGGATTCGACCGGGCGCAGGTCGACGGCGCGATCGCGATGCTGACCGCTCAGCTTGAAGGTGCGACCGGGCCGGAGCCGGAGCCGGACCTCTCGGATGATCGGCCGGGGCACATGGCGGAGTTCGATGTTGTCCTGCGTGGCTACGACGTGGCCGCCGTGGACCGGCTGGTCGAGCAGGTCGGCCGAGCGCTGACATCGGGGAGCGTCACTGCCCGGGCCGCGGCTGCGGCCGCCGTGCGACAAGCGGTCTTCGCGGTCAAGTTCCGCGGGTACGCGCGGCACCAGGTCGATCGATTCCTGCAACAGGCAGCACGGGAACTCGCATAGGCCCACTACCATGTGCCGCATGGTGTCGCTTTGGCTCGGACACTACAGCGACCGACATGGCTCCGAGGCGATCACCATCCAGAACGACGGCCGGACGCTCGCCGTTCGTATCCGCGGAGTGGACTTCCGCGGCGCCGCGTTCGATGTGCTCGACCCCGTCGAGCCGCTGGGGCCGGGCGCCCCGTTCCTGCTGACCGGCGACTCGTTGTGCGCCTGCACCATCGAGTGCGATGTGCCGGTACAGGTAACGGCGGCAGCCGACGCGGTCGAGCCGGCGGTGCTCCGCTGCCGGATTGTCCTCGGCACCCCGGACGACCGAGGCGCCCGCGACCGCGTCGAGCTGGCTCTGCACCACGAAGCCGGCGTGTTCGCGACCGCCGGCGCGCACGCCGACTTCGAGGCGGCCCTGATCGAGGTGCAGCGCGCGCTACCGTCGGGTCTCGGTCTGAGGGCCTGCATCAGCTGCGCCTTCTCCGACTATCATCCCGCCGGCGTCGCGATGTTCGGAGGGCTGGCATGCTTCAGGGACAACAAGGCCGGCTACCGGGCGGTCAACGGTAAACGCGATATTTTCGCGACGTGGGGCACCTTGACGGAGTTTGTCCAGGAGACCTACCTGTGTGCCGAGTACGAGCGCCGGGACAACGAGGGGTACCGCGGGGCGTTCCCCTGATCATGGCGCCGCTGAGTGAGCGATTGGCGTCGGCCGCCGTGCGACCCAGGATTCTGCATCGTTGCCGCCCGCGCCGGCCTCGATGGAGTACCCGGCGAATGGGTCAACGCCCGCGAAGCACTCCCACCGCTGGAGCCGCGCGCCCGTCCGCAAACGGGGAATGCAGGCGGCCGTTATCCCGCGGCTTGACCAGGCGCACGCTCGTGCCGCCGATGGTTGGCGCAAGATGGCGAATCCCGTCGCGCGGCGTGACGAGCATCGGGCGCCGTCCGGTGCGCGGATCTGCCGATGTGCGGGTGTCTCGGCGAGGTCGATGGACGCTGTGCTCGGCCGGGAGGAACCACGGCTGGGCCCATGACTTTGTTGACCTTGTCCGATAAGGTCCGGGACGGGCGGCGGCTCCACGAGGCTAGATGGTCCCCGATCAGCGTGTCCTGCTTGCCCGACCCGATGCCTGACGGCCTACTCAAGGAGTTGACCGTGTCCCGCTGGGACGATCTGCTCGGCCATGCGTTCGGTCTGCTGCTCGGCCGGCCGTTGAGGGAGTTCGACCCGGCGGCGACATACGCGGTCTTCCACTACGACGACGAGACCGCTGGCGAGGCCCTCGGGAATCTTGATCCCGGCAAGCTGGTCGCTGAGGTGGCCGGGAGGTCCGCGGACGAGGGCGGCGAGTGGCTCGGCCTGGAGCGGTGGGTGCCGGACCTCGCCGGGTCGGCGTTCGTGGTGAAGAGCGCGCGGCCGGCCGCGCTCCAGGCGTTGCTCGCCAGTCCGGCCGGCGAAGGCCCCGCCGTAGTATTCGGCAGAGACCTCGGCCGAGCGCTGCTTGACGGCGCTCTGCGCCTCGAGGAACTCAGCCCCGACGCCTTCAGGCTGTATCCCGTACTTCTCCTGCGGCCACGGACGGACGGCTCGCTCCTGGACGCGATGCGGGCAGCGACGTTTACGATGAGCGCCCCGAACGGTCTTGCCGACATCGAAGGGACCCTCACTGGGCGCGGGTACGTGAAGCCCGGCGTGAGTGTGGTGGACCGGCGCTGGGAGCCCGTCCTGGACCAGGTCGACGATGACGCCCTGCGGCAGCACCTGCGCGGGCTGTGCCTCGCCGCGCACTGGGCACGAAGCGCCGGCGCGTACTACCTCGGCCCTGGCGAGTGCCCGGCCGATCTGCAGCCGATCGCTGACCTGCCGGGCAGCACCGTCATTGCAGGCTGGGAGTTCGGTGAGGGCCAGGGCGCGACGCTCGTCGTGGCTCTGAAGGATCCGTACAGCCGGTAGCACCAAGGCCGCGACATCGAAGGCCGGGCACACGTCTGCCGCATCCGCGCCTTGCGCGTGCCGGTGCGAGAGGCCAGAGCATGCCTGACGCGACATACACCGCCGCCTCGACCCGCACACTCGGCCGCACACGACGGTGCCAGCGCTCACCGGAAGGTGAACACTGGGCAGGCGGACGGTCGCAGACTGCGTCGGGCTCCTACGTACTCACGAGGCTTGGCGGCGCTCACCCAGGGTCCCCGCAGTCGCCGGCTGGGTCGGATCCGGCCGAAGACGCCACACTCCGATCAGGCAACCCACGGCTATGGCCGCGTGGATGATCGGGAATGGCCAAGGGCCCCCAGCGATGGTCTCCCGCACCTTCTTGCATGGGTCCGACGCAGAATATCGGAGGCGTGAGTGTCCACCGACGTGGATGTCACGAGGCAGCGGCTTGGAGCCGGAGTCCACATGGGACTCGCACGCATGCCCGGCCACGTCGAACCTGACGTCATACATCCGTCGCCCAGCATCGTTCCATTTGATGCCGACAACCTCTGCGTCGACCACTCCACCGCGCGCTTCGTCCAAGGCAGCCCAGCCGGTCAACAAACCTGCAACCGTCCACCCGACGGCCATGACCAGCAACAGGACGCGGCTTGCCTGCCTGCTTGCCCGACTCCGGTAGCTCCGACCGCGCACCACAATTCAATCCGCGTTGTCGTAGCAGAAAGCGTCTCACGATCTACCAGCAGAAGAACCACCACCTCCAGCAAGTGACACGCTGTCCCCGCCTACAACGCCGGCGTACCCGTCGCACGCTCCCCGGGCCGCGTCAGTGGGGACATGGCAACCACCGTCCCCCGCTTGATGCCTCCGGCGGCCAGGGCATCCCGCCCTGGACCCGACGCTCTGGGAAGACGCTGGGGCGTGGTGCGGTCGTTCTTCCCGTCGCGCACCGAAGGCAGCCGCACCGCCCTGGTGGTCAAGGGGTCGTGGGTTCAAATCCCGCTGTCCCGACGTAGGAAAAGGCCAGCTCGGCTGGCCTTTTTGGTGACATGCCTCGTTGCCTGACCTGCGACTTTGCCACCACACCCGGTACGGCGACACGCGGCGTCCGATCCGCCCGAAACCCCGCCGAACTGCAATTGCACGGTTTCGACGGCCAGCGCGCCGCTCGGCGACCCAAAAACTCGCCTCGTCCGACAAGGCCCATGAGCAAGGTCTACTGTGGATGATCACGAAACACCGCCGGCACGTATGGCTGCTGGCTGAACTTCAGGGCGTGACGTCCACCAGTATCTTGCCAACCGTGCCGGTCGCCAGTGCCCGGTGAGCGTCGGCGGTGCGGTGCAGCGGGAAGCGGACCAGCGGCAGGCCGTACTCCTCGCCGACCGGCAGGGCGCCGTCGCGGACCGCTGCGGCGACGTCCTCGACCGCTGTCGCGCGCGCTTGCGGGCCCGCCGTGTAGAGCACCAGGAACTGCAAGCGTGTGTTCAGCACCATGTTCTGCCCCACGTTCAGCTCGACCGATTGTCCGCCCTCGTTGGCGTAGGTCGCGATCGTGCCGCGTGTGCGCAGCACGGCCAGGTCCAGTGCGAGGTTCGCCCCTAGCGCCACCTCTGCGACGATGTCGACGCCGTCCGGGGCGATGGCACGGATGGCGGCGGCTGGGTCGCCCTCGCGATAGTTGATCACATGGTGGGCGCCGGCCGCGGTGGCCAGCTTCGCCTTCTCCGGGCTGCTGACCGTGCTGATCACGGTGGCGGCGGCCCATCGGGCGAGCTGGATGACCGCGTGCCCGACCGCGCCGGCCCCGGCGGCGGCGAGCACGATCTTGCCGTCGAGTGCGCCGGGATACAGGCGGCGCGGCCCGTCCTCGGCGACGGTCAGTGCGCGGTGTGCGGTGAGCGCGGGCACGCCGAGCGAGGCGCCGACGTCGAAACCGGCCTCGTCGGGCAGCGGCACGGCCTGGTCGGCGGGCACGACGGTGAACTCGGCGGCGGTGCCGGTGGGCCGCCCGGCGGCGGCCATGAACAGCCACACCCGTTGCCCGACCCGGCCTGGGTCGACGCACTCACCGACGGCGTCGATCACGCCGGCGCCGTCGAGGTGCGGGGTGATCTCAGGGAAGAGCTTGCGGTGGGCGATGCCGGAGCGGGCCTGCCGGTCGGTCGGGTTGATGCCGGACACGGCGACCCGGACGCGGACCTCGCCGGGACCCGGCGCGGGCCGGTCACGCTCGACGAGCTGGAGAACGTCGGGGCCGCCGTTGTCACGGTAGATGATCGCCTTCATGATCCGTCCAATGTTCGGTCTGCGTCGTACGGTTCGATCTGAATCGAACAGTACGACGTGGGTCGAACTTTCTGCAAACGTTGGCTAGGCTTCCTCTTGTGACCGAGGTGATCGAACCCGCCCTCGAGACCGTGACGATCGACGTGGTGCTCAGCGCGCTCGCCGACCCGGTACGGCTCACCTTCGTGCGCGCGCTCGACGCCGCCGGGGACTGGACCTGCGGCAGCGACGTCCTCAGCAACACCGGCGTCACCATCGGCAAGTCCACCCTGTCGCACCACATCAAGGTGCTGCGCGATGCCGGCCTGATCCGCACCCGCGTCGACGGCATCCGCCGGCTGGTCACACTCCGGTACGACGAGGTGGAGCAACGCTTCCCCGGGCTGCTGACCATGCTCCGCGACCACGGGCCTGCCCCTGCCGCTGCGGAGGCGCCCGCCTCAACCGCATGACGCAGGCGACACCGTCTGCTGACGGTGTCAATCCGGACCTGCCGCCAATCGGGTCCGACCTCCTGGGGTCCGAATGCGTCCGCGCCGATCCGGTGAGAGCAGCGGGCAATCGTGGGTGGAGCGTCGGCACGGACGCAGGTTGAACGTTCGCTACAGGCCTGTGTACAGGGTGTCGGGCGGGCTCAGGTTGATCGGGTCCGGGCCGGTCAGCACGCCGCCCTCCACGGGCAAGGTGTGGCCGGTGATCCAGGCGGCGTCGTCGGAGCCGAGGAACGCGACCGCCGCGGCGATGTCTTCGGGCTCGCCGACCCGGCCGAGCGGGTACATCGTCTTGAGTCGCTCCAGCTCGCCGGGCTGGGAGTCCCAGTTCGGTGTCCGGATGGTGCCGGGTGCGACCACGTTGAAGCGGACGCCGAGCGGGCCGTACCGGGCGGCGTAGTTCTGCGACATCGCGATCTGGCCGGCTTTCGCAGCGGCGTACTCCACGTTGCCGAACGCCGCGATGCCGTTGACCGAGCCGATCGTGACGACGTTGCCGCGGGTTCTCACAAGGTGTGGCAGGGCCGCCTGAATGCAGCGGGCGGCGCTGACGAGGGTGAAGTCGAGCTGCCGGTGCCAGTCCTCGGTTGAGGTGTCCTCGGGCATTGCGGTGACGATGCAGCCGCCCGCGTTGTTCACCACCAGGTCGAGCCGGCCGAACCGCCCGACCGCCGCGGCGACCGCGGCGTCGATATCGGCGCGTGCAGTGACGTCGACCTTGACCCCGAGCGCGTGCTGCGCGCCGATCTCCTCAACCAGCGCTGCGACCGCGTCCTCCAGCAGGTCAGTGATCACCACGGCACCGCCCTCGGCGGCGATCCGCCGTACAACAGCCTGCCCGATGCCCTGCCCCGCCGCCGTCACCAGCGCGACCTTGCCCTCGAATCGCCGCAGCACCACCACCGTCCGATGATCGCAGACAGCATCCGCATCTGCCGCTGTGGATGCGGCTGGTGACCAAGCACGGCGGGATCCATCACGGCTACCTCCTGCCGGCGGAAGGGGCGAGCGATCGAGCCGAGGCGCTCTTCAGCTTCGAAAGCCTGGCTGCCTACGAACGCTACCGTTCACGGTTCGGCGCCGACCCGGAGTTCATCGCGGCGGACCGGATCCGAGACGAGTCGGGCTGCATCCTCCGATACGAACGGACGCTCATGCGGCCGCTGCTGCCTGACGGAACGACGCACTGGTCTGCCGCGATCCGCGGCGCGCCGTCATGGCGTATCTGGGGGCTCGGCGCGGGGATCTACCGATGCGGCGCACATGATCAGCGTCGGTCGGCCGAGCAGCGAGACCCCGCCACGTCGCTCGTGTGCCTGACCGCGGGCCGGGTGGTCAACGGCGTCTGGGATGGCGGATCGTCACGCCGCGGGCCTCCAGGCGAGGCAGGACGGCCGGGTCGTCGAGGCGGGCCAGGGCGATGTCCAGGTCGCGCAGTGCCGGCAGGGACTCCAGTGCGCCGGCCGCCGTGCAAACGCCGGTGAGGTACAACGTCGTGAGCGCCGGGTGGCCCGTCAGCGGGGTCAGGTCCAGCGGCGCCGGGTGGTAGCCGTGGCCGTCGAGGTTCAGGGACAGCAGGCCCGGCAGTGCGTCGATGCCCTCCAGCGACGTCACGTTGTAGTCGTCGGATTCGCCGCCGGTGTCGATGTCCAGGGTCTGCTCGATGAGCATGTAGATCTCGTTGCCGCCGTCGAAGTCCAGCCGCTCGATCGCCGCCGCCAGGGCTGACGGCACCGCAACGGCGTGCAGGAGGTGCAGTGACGCCGCCAGGCGCGGGCCGGGGCCTGGATAGCCGTCGTCGGGGCCGTCCGGTCCGGTCGACTCGACGATGGCCCTGAGGTCGTCGGCGGCGATGTCGCCGCTGCTCAGAAGGGCGCCCAGGACACCGAGGTGCAGGCCTCGGTCGGCGAAGATGATGGTCACGATCACGAACGTATCGCGTCAGGGTCCCGCCCGTCCGGGTCGACGCAGCCGGGCGTCCAGAACGTCGCCATCATGGCAACGTACTGGACGCCCGGGGGTCGCAGTGCGGATCAGACGCGGGCGGGTTCCGGCCGGTCGACCTCGTCGCGGTCGGCGGTGGTGGCGAGCTGCCGCGTGAGGCGCTCGCCCTCGACGTCGACGTTGGGCAGGAGGCGGTCGAGCCAGCGGGGCAGCCACCACGCGGAGCGGCCGAGCAGCGACAGTACCGCCGGGACGATGGTCATGCGGATCAGGAAGGCGTCGATGGCCACGCCGAAGGCCAGCGCGAAGCCGAGGGACTTGATGATGTCCTGGTCGGAGAGGATGAAGCCGGCGAAGACGGAGATCATGATGAGCGCGGCCGCCGTCACGACCCGGGCGCCGTGGCGCATGCCGGTGACGATCGCCGGGTCCGGGGCGGCGCCGTGGACGTACTCCTCCCTGGTGCGCGTGACGAGGAAGACCTCGTAGTCCATGGCGAGGCCGAAGAGGATGCCGATGAGGAAGATCGGCATGATGGAGATGATCGGGCCGGTGGTGGTGAGGCCGAAGACGTCGGCGAGCCAGCCCCACTGGAAGACCGCGACCAGCGCGCCGAACGACGCCGCGACCGAGAGCAGGAAGCCGAGCGTGGCCTTGAGCGGCACGAGGATGCTGCGGAAGACGAGCATGAGCAGGATGAAGGCGAGCCCGACGACGACCGCGAGGTAGGGCACGAGCGCGCCGGTGAGCTTGCCGGAGACGTCGAGGTTCAGGGCGGTGGTGCCGGTGACGGCGATGGTGGCCCCGGTCCCGGCCTTGATCCCGGCCTCGTGGTCGCGGATGGCGGCGACGAGGTCCTTGGTGGCGTCCGCGGTCGGGGCGCTGCCGGGGATGACGGTGAGGATGGCGGTGTCGCCGGCCTGGTTGACGGTCGGCGGGGTCACCGCCACGACGTCGTCGAGCTTGGCGATGGTCTGGCCGGCCTGGACGGCGGCGGCCTGGGCCTGGCCCTTGCCGGCCTCCACGACGATGAGCAGCGGGCCCTGGAAGCCCGGGCCGAAGCCCTCGGCGAGCTGGTCGTAGGCCTTGCGCTGGGTGCTGGCCGGGTTCGCGGTGCTGTCGTCGGGCAGCGAGAGCTTGAGGCTCATGGCGGGCACGGCGATGAGCAGCGCGACGCCGAGGGACAGCACGAGGGCGGGGACGCGGTGGCGCAGCACGAGACGGGCCCACCGCTCGCCGAACGGGGTCTTCGCGGCCTGCGCGTGGGCCGGGACCGCGCCGCGCTGGCGCCGGGCGAGGACGCGGCGGCCGGCGAAGCCCAGCAGGGCGGGCAGCAGCGACAGGGTGATGAGCACGGCCACGGCGACGGTGCCGGCGGCGGCGATGCCCATGGAGGTGAGGAACGGGATGCCGGCGACGGAGAGCGCGACCAGGGCGATGATGACCGTGAGGCCGGCGAAGACGACCGCGGAGCCGGCGGTACCGACGGCGCGTCCGGCCGCGTCCTCGCCGTCGCGGCCCGCGGCGAGCTCGTGGCGGTAGCGGGACACGACGAACAGGGCGTAGTCGATCCCGACGGCCAGACCGAGCATGGTGGCCAGCGCCGACGTGGAGTTGTTGAGGTCGAAGAAGCCGGTGGCGATCTGGATGCCGAGCATGCCGACCCCGACGCCGAGCAGCGCGGTGAGCAGCGGCAGGCCGGCGGCGACCAGGGCGCCGAAGGTGATGGCGAGCACGATCGCGGCGACGATCACGCCGAGCATCTCGGTGCCGCCGCCCTCGCCGGGCTCCTGGGTGACCGCGCCGCTGAACTCGACCCGCACGCCGTCGGTCTGGCCGGTGCGGCCGGCCGCGATGAGCGCGTCGCGCGCGGCGGTGTCGACGTGGTCGGCCGCCACGCCGTAGGTGACGGTGGCGTAGGCGGTCCGCGCGTCCGGGGCGACGGTCTTGGCCTGGTACGGGTCCACGACCTGGGTGACCTGGGGCGCCTTGGCCAGCTCGGCGACCGCGCGCTCGACCGCGGCCTGCTGGGCGGGGTCGGTGAGCTTCGCGGGGCCGGAGACGGTGAAGACCACCTTGGCGGTGGCGGTGTCGCTCGAGGCGCCGCCGCCCATCTTGTCCTCCATGACCTGCATGGCCCGCGAGGACTCGGTGCCGGGGATGGACAGGGTGTCGCTCAGCGGGCCGGACAGCTTCGCCGCGCCGATGCCGAAGGCGATCAGCAGGGCCAGCCACAGCACGGCCGTCAGGCGGCGCCGGCGGAACGAGAACCGGCCGAGCCGGTACAACAAGGTCGCCACGGGAACAGTCCTTCGCGTGATCGTCGGGTGCGATGCGGTCGAACTTCACGATCGCCGTGATCGGGGCCGAGATCGTCGTCCGCGCGCAGGCCGCGGGTACTGCGAACGCAGTAATCGGGCGGCCGGCGCGCTACTGCGCGCGTACGACGGCACGGCCGATCGGGGTCGCATACCGTCGTGAGGGTGCGACCAAACGCCTTCTTGCCGAACCGCAACCGGCAGCGGGTGCTGGACCTGCTGCTCGCGGCCGCGACCGGCGCGGTGGTGGCGCAGACCGAGTGGCACGCCGGAGCGGTCCGGCCGTTCGCGATCGCCGGGGTGAGCTTCGTGGCGGTCCTGGTGCGGCGGCGGTGGCCGGTCCCGGCGCTGCTGGCCGCGACCGCCCTCACGCTGGCCACCGTCGTGCTCAAGACGCCGTCCGCGGGGCTGGGGCTCGTGCTCAGCGTGCTGATGTACGCCGTCGCACGCTACCCCGCCCGGCCGCGCCCGTGGCCGTTCGCGATCGGCGTCGCCGGTGTCCTGTTCGCCGCGGGGATGGCGGTCGACCCGGTGCACTGGCTGCGGCTGGACACGCTCGGGCTCTTCGCGCTGATCTTCGGCGGGACCGCGGCCGGCGACTCGGCCCGCAACCGGCGCGCCTACATCGCCGAGGTGACCGAGCGGGCCCGGCAGGCCGAGCAGACCCGCGAGGACGAGGCCCGCCGCCGGGTGATGGACGAGCGGCTGCGGATCGCCCGCGAGCTGCACGACGTGGTCGCCCACCACATCGCGGTCATCAGCGTGCAGGCCGGCGCGGCCGGGCACGTGCTGCGCAAGAACCCGGAGCAGGTGTGGCCGGTGCTGGAGCACATCCGGCAGGCCTCCGACACCGTGTTGCGGGAGATCAGGTCCGTGATCGGGGTGCTGCGTGAGCCCGGTGAGGCCGACAGCACCGAGCCGAGCCCGGGCCTGGACCGCGTGCCGGACCTGGTGGCCAACCTGGCCACGACCGGGTTCGGCATCGCGCTGCGCACCGACGGACAGGCGCGGCCGCTGCCGGCGATCGCGGACCTGGCGGCGTACCGCATCGTCCAGGAGGCCCTGACCAACGCCCACCGCTACGGGGACGGCGCCGCCGACCTGACGATCGCCTGGACCGCCGAGACGGTTACGGTCGAGGTGACCAACCGGATCGCGCGGAACCGTCCGGCCGGGGCGGGCGGCTCCGGATTCGGGCTGATCGGCATGCGCGAACGGGCCGCCGCCGCGCACGGCACCGTCACCACTGGCCTCACGAACGACGGCCGGTTCCGCGTCCACGCGACCCTGCCCGCAACCGAAGGAGAACCGCTGCCGTGACGATCCGGGTGCTGCTCGCCGACGACCAGGCCCTCATCCGCGCCGGCTTCAAGATGATCATCGACGCCGAGGACGGGATGCGGGTCGTCGCCGAGGCCTCCGACGGCCGCGAGGCCGTCGACCTCGCCCGCAGCCAGCACGCCGACGTGGTGCTCATGGACATCCGCATGCCCGGCGTCGACGGCCTCGAGGCGACCCGCCGCATCTGCGCCGACGACGGCCTGGCCGGCGTCCGGGTGCTCGTGCTCACCACGTTCGAGGACGACGACAACGTGGTCCTCGCGCTGCAGGCCGGGGCGAGCGGGTTCCTCGGCAAGAGCGTGGCCCCCGACGACCTGCTCGCCGCGATCCGGGTGGTCGCGGCCGGCGACGCGCTGCTCTCGCCGGCCGCCACCCGCGGGCTGGTGACCCGGTTCCTGGCCAACCTGCGCCCGCCCGCGCCGCAGGTGGCCGCCGGGCTCGACGAGCTGACCGAGCGGGAGCGGGAGATCATGATCCTCGCCGCGCACGGGCTGTCCAACGAGCAGGTCGCGGCCCGGCTGTTCCTGTCGCCGCTGACCGCGAAGACCCACGTCAACCGGGCCATGACCAAGCTCGGGGTGCGGGACCGGGCCCAGCTGGTCGTGCTGGCGTACCAGAGCGGCCTGGTTCAGCCGGGCGACCGGCTGTGAGGACCTGCCTCCCGGCCGGCTCGCACGTGCTCGAGGTCGTCGGCCTCCGCCACGCGGACGCTCGCGCTCATGGCTGAGGGCCGCACCAACCAGGCGATCGCCGGCAGACTGTTCGTGAGCGAGGCGGCGGCGCTCACGTACCTCCGCCGCTGACCCGGCGCCTCCGGCCCGCCCCGGCGCGGCGGAGACGCTCGGCGGCCTGGTCCCGCAGCGCGTCGCCGCAGACCGGGGACTGGCCGTGCAGCACCTCCCAGCGGGCGTTGTGGGCGGCGGGCCACAGGCTCGCCGCCCACGCGACCTCCAGCTCGGCCGCGGTGAACCGGCGCCCCCGAACGTCCTGGTACGCCAGGAGAAACGCCTCGGAGCCCTCGATCGGCGCCAGGGTCGGCTGCCCCGAGGCGCGGGGGAACACGCCGCTCGCCGCGCCGGCCAGGGCCGCCTCCGGCTGCCAGGCCAGGCTGTCCCAGTCGTGCACGGCCCACAGCTCGTCGCCGTGCCAGCGAAGGTTCTGCGCCTCGAAGTCCGCGTGCCCGAGCACGCACGGCAACCCCGAGGCCAGGAGCCGCCGCCGGGCCCGCGCGGCGATGTCGAGCACGAACGCCGGCACGGCCCGCTGGTCCATCGCGTCGAGCCGGCCGATCGCCGGCCACAGCGAGGGATCCGAGTGGTCCCACCGCACCCAGCGCGGATTCGGCAGCGGCGGCGGGACTGCGACGTCCTCCAGCGCGGCCATCACCCGGCCGAACGCCGCGCCCAGGCGCTCGGCGCCGACCACGATCTCGCCGCCGGGCCGGTGCTCCTCGACGTGCACGGCGAGCTCGCCGATCCGCCGTACCGCGGTGAGCGGCCGCGCGCACGGGAACCCGCGCGCGGCCAGCTGCGCCTGCGCCTCGACACAGGCCGCGGCCCGGCCGTCGTCGGGCCGCGACTTCACGACGACCTCCGACCCGTCGGCCAGCCGGAGCCCGGTCACCGTCGAGATCTGCTCCAGCCGGAACAGCACCTCGGCGCCTTCGAAGTCCCTCACGTGGCGAGCACGACCGCAGCGGCGAGCAGCGCGAGGACCAGCGCGGCGGCCGTCCAGCGCGGCCAGGCCCGGCGCCACAGCGGCAGACCGGCGACGGGCAGCACCGGCAGCCGTGCCACGTCGGCCCGGACCGGTGCCGCCTCGGATCGGGGCGTGCCGTCCATGAGTCCAAAGTCTAGAGACCTCGGACCGGCGCCCGTACGCCGCGGGGCCATGAGGCGCGACGCCGAGCGCAGCGCCCGTCTCGACCCGGCCGCGTTCTGGTACGCGCGGGCCCGCCGGGCCTGAACCGGCCGCATCCGTGATGGCTCGGGTTCGTCGTGGTGCGGACCGTCGCTCCCGCCAGGGACCGCTGGGCGCTGCGCGCCGACGCTGCCAGGTCCGCGGATGGTCACCCCGATCCAATGTCACTCGCTCGGCGGCGAAACCTCCGGCCGCCGGGCGGGATCGACGGCCTGGCGCAGGGAGGGCGAGTCGGCCGCCGAGGCGATGGCGTGGTCGAGGTCGTGCAGGGCGAAGCGGTCGCCGACGAGTGCGGCGAACGGGTAGCGCTCGTTGCGACCGCGCGCCGGGACCGTACCGAACGCGAACGCGCGGTGCTCGCGCGCATGGCCGAGGTACACGCACACCCCGGGGGCTGCCCTAGCGGCGGTCCGGGGGGCAGCCGGAGTGATCGACCGCGGTCGCGCTCCTACGCCCCGTCGCCGCGGCGCTCGCGGTCCCGGTCGTGTGGGCCGCGGGGGAGTACGGCATCTCGCTCGCCCAGCCCCACGGTGCCTGGCTCAGCCTCAGCTACACCCAGGCGGACGTGCGCCCGGTGATCGGGGTCGCGGCCGCCACCGGCGTGTGGGGCGTGACCTTCCTGCTGACCTTCGCCCCGGCCGCGCTCGCGACGCTGCGGCCCCGCGCGCTGCCCGCGGCGGCCGCGATCCTCGCGCTGGCCGCGGCCGCGAGCCTGCTCGCCCCGGCACCGGGCGGCCGGACGATCCGCATCGCGGTCCTGGGCGGCCCGGCGGATGCCGAGCTGCGCCCGGACAGCCCTCAGGGACAGCAACAGCTGCGGTCGTACCGTGAGCAGATCGCCCACGCCGCGGACGCCGGCGCGGCGGTCGTGGTCCTGCCCGAGAAGGTCTTCGACACCGACGAGCGGACGTGGCCGCTGCTCGTCGGCCCGCTCGCGGAGCCGGCGTCGGACCGGCACGTGACCGTCGTCGCGGGCGCCACCGCGCGCCGCGCCGGTACCGCGACGAACGTGGCGGTCGCGTTCCCGGCGGACGGCGGGGCCGCGGTGACGTACACCAAACACCACCTGATCCCCGGGCTCGAGAGCGAACTCGAGGCGGGCGACGCCCCGCCGGTGGTGCTCCCCGGCGGCCTGGGGCTCATCGTCTGCAAGGACCTCGACTTCCCGGGGCTGGTGCGCGAGAACCGCAACGCGGGCGCGGCGGTCCTGCTCGCCCCGGCCTGGGACATGGGCAGCGATGGCTGGCTGCACGGCCGCATGGCGGTGGTCCGCGGCGTGGAGACGGGCGCCGCCGTCGCGCGCGCGGGCCGCAACGGGCTCCTGACCATCAGCACCCCGGCGGGCGAGGTCCTGGCCGAGTCCGACGCCGTCCGCGACCCGGACACCACGATCATCGCCGACGTGCCGATCGGCGGGACCCGCACGGTGTACGCCCGCCTCGGCGACTGGTTCGCCTGGCTCTGCTGCGCGGCGCTGATCGTGCTGGCGATCGTCGCGGCCCGCCCAGCGGCGCCCGGGCGCTCCGGACGGCCGCTGCCGATCCGGGCCCGGAGTCCGTACGCCGCGGGGTCATGAGGCTGGGCGCCGGTTTCGGGACCTCGCACACCGATGGGCACCCGGTCCGATGTCACCCGCTCGGCGGCGCAACCTGCGGCCGCCGGGCGGGATCGACGGCCTGGCGCAGGGCGGGCGAGTCGGCCGCCGAGGCGATGGCGCGGTCGAGGTCGTCCAGGGCGAAGCGGTCGCCGACGAGCGCGGCGAACGGGTAGTGCTCGTGGTGGGCGGCCAGGAAGTCGACCGCCTTCGTCAGGTGGGCCGGTCGGTAGTTGTGCACGCCCGTCACGGTGAGCCAGTTGCGCACGACCCGTTCGGGGTCGAGCTGGACCGGTGGCCCGGGGGAGACGGAGCCGGCCAGCACCAGGTGGCCGCCGACGCCGAGGGCGGCCAGGGCCGCCGTGACGGCCGCCGCGGAGCCCGACAGCTCGACGGCGACGTCGACGCCGGTCGGCAGCGCGTCCGGGCCGGTCACGTGGGCGGCGCCGAAGCCGGCGGCCCGGCGCCGGCGGCCGGGGTCCGGGTCGCAGACCGTGACCTCGGCCCCGGCGGCCGAGGCCATGGCGGCCGCGGTAACGCCCAGCAGGCCGGCGCCGGTGACGAGCACCCGGCGGCCGGCCAGGGCGGGGACGGCGTCCAGGACCGCGGCGACGGTCGCGGTCGCGCAGGAGGCGGGGGCGGCCACGGCGGCGGGCAGGCCGGGCGGGACCGGCACGATCGTGGTGCCGGCCGGCAGCAGCGCGTGGGTGGCGAAGCCGCCGCTGAGCGTCCAGCCGGCCGCGATCGGCTCGTGCCCGAACTTGCGCAGCCGCTCGCACTTCGGCTCCAGGCCGCGCGCGCAGCGGGAGCAGGCGCCGCAGGAGACGGTCACGGACCACACGATGCGGTCGCCGGGCCGCAGCGGTACACCGGCACCGGCCGCGACCACCCGGCCGACCTGTTCGTGGCCGAGGACGGTGGGGGCCGGGCCGGGGCGCCGGCCGGAGACCGTGTGCAGGTCGCTGCCGCAGATCGTGGCCAGCTCGATCTCGGCGAGCACCTCGCCCGCGGCCACGGCCGGCGGCTCCGCGGTGACGATGCGAAACGGCGCGCCGACGCCGTCCCAGCGGGCGTACCGCACCCCGCCCCCCACCTCAGCGGCTCGCGTCGATGAGCGCCGGCAGCTCCGCGACGCTGCCGATCACCGCGTGGGCCCCGGCCGCCAGCAGCGCCCGCTCCTCGCGGCCGCCGGTGCGCACGCCGACGACCAGCCCGGCCCCGGCGGCCACGCCCGAGGCGGCGTCGGACTCGGTGTCGCCGACCACGACGAGGGCGGACACGGCGCTGGCCCGGGTGCGCAGCAGGGCGGTCAGCGGCAGGTCGGGGGCGGGACGGCCGCGGCCCGCGTCGGCCGGGGTGAGCACCGCGTCGGCGAGCGAGCGCCAGCCCAGGGCGTCGACGACGGCGTCGGCGGTGGCGCGGCCGAAGCCGGTGGTGAAGACGACGGCCAGCCCGCGCTCGCGCAGCTGCCGGACCGTGTCCTCGGCGCCGGGGATCGGCGCGCAGCGGCCCTCGGCGACCTGCTCGGCGTAGGCGTCCTCGAAGGCCCGGTTGAGCCGCTGGGCCGTGTCCTCGTCGGCGATGGCGCGGAAGACCTCGATCTTGGACTGGCCCATGGTGACCCGCACGTGCTCCAGGGCGGCGGCGCGGCCGGGGTCGCCGGGCAGCACCCGGTCGAAGGCGCGCTCGAAGCTCCGCTCCACGAGTCCGTCGTCCACGACGGTCGTGCCGGCCAGGTCCAGTACCACGGTCTCGAATGGCATCTGTTCGTCCTTATCCCAACAACTCGGTGATGACGGCCTCGCCCAGGCCGAGGCCGGTGGTCATGCCGATGCCGGTGGTGACCGACACGATCCGCACCCCGTCGGCCGGGGCGGCGATGAGGAACTCCTCCGGCGCGGAGGCGTAGACGCCCTGCCACCGCTCGCGGATCGGCAGCCGCTCGACGCCGAAGAGCTCCTCGGTGACGCCGGCCAGGGCGGCGAAGGAGGGCTCGGCCTGGAACGGCGCCACCGCGGTGCCGCGGTAGTGGGTGTCGCCGACGACGAGGGTGCCGTCGGGGCGCTGGGTGTACATCTGGTTGAGATCCAGCGCGTAGAGCTCCGGGTGCTCGGTGGCGAGCCGCTCGCGCAGCGCCTTGGCGGCCGGGGTGGCGTTGCTCGCCGAGTACCGCAGCAGCGACCAGCCGGTCAGCACCGGGTGCGGCAGCGGCGCGCGCAGGGCCGCGGGCTCGGCCAGGAGCATGTCGAGGCCGCACCGCACCACGCCGGCCCCCTCGGCGACGTCGGGGTAGAGCTGGTCGACGTCGTGGCCGACGGCGAACACGATCGCGCCGGCGCGGATCGGGCCGCGGGACGTGTGCAGGACGCCGTCGCCGGCGCCGAGGGCCGCCGTGCGCCAGCGGAACCCGGCCCCGGCCGCGGCGAGGTGCCGGGCCAGCGCCGGGGCCGCCTCCCGCGGGTCGACCTGCAGGTCCCGGGGCAGGAAGGCGCCGCCGGTCGCGCCCCGCACCGGCGCGCGCTCGGCGACCTCGCCGGCGTCGAGCAGGGTCAGGCCCGGCTCGTCGCGGCTCCAGTCGTCCAGCACGGCCAGCTCGTCGGCGGCCCGGGCCACGACCAGCGTGCCGGACTCGAGGGCCCAGAAGCCGGCCCGGCGGGCGTAGCGCAGCCACAGCTCGCGGGACCGCTCGGCGTACTCGCGGGCCCGGCCGGTCTGGGCGGTGACGCAGGCGTGCCCGAAGTTGCGGACGCTGGCCCCGGTGATCTCGGTGGCGCGGTCGACGACCACCACGCGCAGGCCCCGTTCGAGCGCGGCGGCCGCGTGCCCGAGCCCGACGATGCCGGCGCCGACGACGGCGAGATCGAAGGGCTCGTCGGACATCGTGAGCGAGCCCGTCACCGCAGCGCCCGGCGGATGACCATGGAGGTGCCCTCGACCACCAGCACGACGAGCACGAGCACGATGACGAACGCGGTCACCTGGTCGTAGCGCGAGACCCGGGTGGCGTCGATGAGGTAGTAGCCGATGCCGCCGGCCGCGACGATGCCGAGCACGGTCGCCGAGCGGATGTTGCTGTCGAACAGGTACAGCGTGTGCCCGACGAGGGCCGGCACGCTCAGCCGGGCGGTGGCGGAGAAGAACACCTGGGTCCGGGTACCGCCGACGGAGCGCACGGCGAGCTGCGGGCCGGCCGGCGTCTCCTCGAGCGAGTCGGCGATGAGCTTGCCGAGCAGCCCCACGCCGACGAAGGCGAGGGCGATGGTGCCGGCCTGCGGGCCGAGGCCGGTGATGATGATGAGCACGATGGCCAGGATGAGCTCGGGGACCGAGCGGATGACGAGCAGCAGCAGCCGGGCGAGCGCGCGCACGACGCCGCCGGGGGCCGCGTTGCGGGCGGCCAGCGGCCCGATCAGCAGCGAGAACACGAGGCTGAGCAGGGTGGCCGCGGCCGCGATCTCCAGCGTGACGAGCAGCGCGTCGAAGACGTTCGTCCAGGTGCGCGGCTCGATCGACGGCGGCCAGGTGCGCTCGAGCAGGAACGGGATCTGGCCCCAGAAGCTGAACAGGTCGAGCCACTTCGCCTCGGACCCGATCACGGCGGCGGCGATGACCACGGCCGCGGCGGTGATCGACGCCGTCGACGCGATCCGGTCGCGGGACCAGGGCCGGCGCATGGCGGCCGCCACGGCGGCGGCCCGGTCGGCTTGCGGGTGCGGCACCGCGGGCGCCTCGCCGGGGTCGCGTGGCGCGCGGGGGAGCCGGCGGGCGAGCCGTGCGCCGAGGCTCCGCCCCGTGGGCGCCGAGCCGAGCAGCCGGGCCCGGATGACCGTCGAGACGATCTCGAACACGACGCACAGCCCGAAGATGACCAGCGCGAAGGCCATCGCGCGGCGGTAGCTCAGCGACTCCAGCGCCAGGCGCAGGTCGTAGCCGAGGCCGATGATGCCGGCGTAGCCGAGCAGCACCGAGCCGCGCAGGTTGATGTCGGCCCGGTGCAGCGTGGTGGCGATCCACGACGGCAGCACCTGGGGGAAGATGCCGGACCAGAACTCCTGGGCCCGGGAGGCGCCGGTCGCCCGGATCGCCTGGCGCGGGCCCTCGTCGATCTGCTCGATGGCGTCGGCGAACAGCTTCGAGATCATGCCGATCGAGTGCAGGGCGATCGCCAGGATGCCGGGCAGCGAGCCGAGCGTGAACAGCAGCACGAACAGCATGGCCAGCACGACGTCCGGCACCGCGCGGGCGACGACGCCGACGGCGCGGCCGATCGGGATCAGCCACGGCGCCGGGCTGGTGTTGCGGGCCGAGATGTAGGCGATCGGCATGGAGATCAATGCCGACAGGACGGTACCGCAGAGCACCACCCCGAGCGTGATCCCGATCGACCGGACCAGCTCCGCCATGGGCGGGAACCGCAGCGGCAGCACCCGGTCGAGGAACGGTCCCACCTTGTCGACGCTCTCGGTGAACGTCTCGGCGGTGAAGCCGATCCGGGCCAGCGACCAGACCGCGAACACGAGCAGTCCCGCCGCGAGCACGCCGGCGACCACGGAGGCCTTCGACGGGCCCGGGCGCCGGGGCGCCCGCCGCACGTCGAGCGAGGGGAGGGTCGTGCTCACTTGGACTCCGCCAGCGACGCCGTCATGCGGCCGTAGATGCGCATCGCCGTCTCGCGGGTGAGGTTCGCGGCCGGCTCGTCGAGCACGACGCCGCCGTTGCGCATGCCGACGATCCGCTGGCCCCAGGCGAGCGCGATCTCGACCTGGTGCAGGCTGCACACGACGGTGAGCTGGTTCTCGGCCGCGATCTCGCGCATGAGCGCCATCACCTGGTCGCTGGACTCCGGGTCGAGCGAGGCGACCGGCTCGTCGGCGAGCAGGATCTCCGGCCCCTGCATGAGGGCCCGGGCGATCGCGACCCGCTGCTGCTGGCCGCCGGAGAGCGCGTCGGCGCGCTGGTAGGCCTTGTCGAGCAGGCCGACCCGGTCGAGCTGGGTGAGCGCCCGGTGGCGCAGCTCGCGCGGGTAGGAGGCGATGCCCAGGCGCGGGCCGCGCAGGCCGGCCAGCGCCCCGGTGAGCACGTTCTCCAGCACCGTGAGCCGGCTGACGAGATGGAACTGCTGGAAGACCATGCCGATGCGGCCGCGCATCCGGCGCAGCTCCCGGCCGTGCAGGCCCGCGAGGTCCTGGCCGAGCACGGCGAGGCGGCCCGCGCTCGGCGTCTCCAGCCCGTTGATGTGGCGCAGGAGCGTCGTCTTGCCCGAGCCCGAGAGTCCGAGCAGGACGACGATCTCACCGCGCTTGACCGTCAGTGACACGTCCCGCAGGGCGGCGACCTGCCCGAAGGTCTTGCTGAGCCCGTGCACCTCGACCGCGGGTGCCGCGTCACTGACCGTCATTGTCGTGTCCTCAGCCGTTGCAGGCCGCGGCCTTGGTCTGCTTGCACAGATCCCGGATGATGTCGTACTTCGCGTCGTCCACCGGCGCCAGCGCGTAGAAGGTCTTCTTGAAGTTGTCGCTGTCCGCCCCGGCGATCCCGGCCGACTTGATCTGGTCGATCGTGACGTTCTGCAGGCCCGAGACGAGCTTCTGCTTGAGGTCGGCCGGCAGGGCGTCCGACAGCGTCATCGGCGCGCCGATGACGAACGTCTTGTTGATGACCTTCAGGCCCTTCTGGGCCTCGACGGCGACGTCCTCGGCGAAGCCGGCCTCGCACTCGCTGCCCTGGGAGACCTTGAGCGCCGACGCGTCGTGCTTGCCCGCGAAGACGGGCGTGACGTCCTTGGTCGGGTCGATGCCGGCCTTGAGCAGGTTGTAGCTCGGGTACAGGTAGCCCGAGGTCGAGGTCTGGCTGACGAAGCAGACCTTCTTGCCCTTGAAGTCCTCGATCTTGCTGATGGACGAGCCCTCCGGGGCGATGGCCTCGGAGTAGTAGCCGGGCTCCTGGCCCTGCTTGGTGATGATGGAGGCGAACGGCGTGATCTTGGCGCCGTTGTTCTTCGCGGTCACGTACGTGAAGCCGGAGAAGCTGGCGATGTCGACCTTGCCGGAGACCGAGGCCTCGATGAGCGCGGCGTAGTCCGACGACTCGCGGTACTCGACCTTGAGCCCGGAGATCTTGGCGATGTAGTCCTGCAGCGGCTGGTAGTTCTGCTGCGTCGACGCGGTGTCGGGCACCACGCCGAAGACGAGCGTGCCGGAGTCCTTGGCGAACTTGCCCGACGCGGCCGAGGAGCCGGCGTCGGCGGAGGTGCTGCTGTCGTCGGAGGAGCATGCGGCGGTGCCGGCCAGCAGCAGTAACGCGGCGGCGGCACCGAGCACGACTCGGGTGAAGATCTTCATGGTCAACTCCTCGTCGATGTCCCCATAGGCGGCCGCCAAGGTAGGGACGGGAGGTGAACGGGCCGGGAACGCGTCGGCCAACGGCGGAAAACGAGTCTCAAAGGTTCGGACCTGTTATGGCTTTGTTATCGAACCGGCGTCGCCTAAGGTAGGACCCCATGTCGGCGTCGCTCCACCGCTCGGGTATTCCGGTTCACGGCCGCGTGCCGAAGTACTACGCCGTCAAGGCCCTGATTCTCGACGAGATCGCCCACCTCGGCGTCGGGGCGCCGCTGCCGCCGGAGCGCGATCTCGCCGGCCGCTTCAACGTCGCCCGCTCGACGGTCCGCCAGGCGATCTCGGAGCTCGTGGTCGAGGGCCGGCTCACCGCCCAGCAGGGCCGCGGGACCTTCGTCGCCCGGCCCAAGCTCATCCACCCGCTCTCGCTGACGAGCTACACCGAGGCACTGCGGGCGCTGGGTCACGAGCCGTCCCGGATCGTCGTCGCGCTCGAGGAGGTCCCGGCCGACGACGAGATCGCCGCGGCCCTCGAGATCGCGCCGGGCGCCCCGATCGTGCGGCTGGAGCGGGTGCTGCGGGCCGACGGGGAGCCGCTTGGGCTGGAGACCACGTACCTGCCCGCGCGGCGGTACCCGGCGCTGCTCGATCGGTTCGATCCGAGCGGCTCGCTGTACCGCTTCATGCAGGACGAGCTCGGCGTGGTCTGGGCCGAGGCGACCGAGCGCATCGAGACCGCGCTGGCCAGCCCGCGTGAGGCGTTGCTGCTGCAGACCAATCCGGCCCTGCCGATGCTGCTCATGCAGCGGCTCAGCCGCGACCCGGCGGGCATCCCGATCGAGCGGGTGCGGTCGTTGTACCGCGGCGACCGCATCGGCTTCGAGACGCGCTTGATCACGCAACGATAAGCGGCCGGTCGCTCACCCGGGGCCGGGGATTCACCTGGAGACCCGACAGTTCCGGCCCGGGTCATATCGACGCATGTTCATCGGTACCGTGGCCGCCGCCGTCGCGGCCGCGGGACTCACCGCCGCGACCGCCCCGCGACGGTGGCCACCCAGAACTTCGACTCGCTCGCCGGGCAGCTGCAGCCGGCGCTGGACGAGTCGATCCCGGCCGGCACCCTCGGCTGGACGCACGCGGCCCGGGCCGGCTGGTCCGTCGCCGTCAAGTCGAGCACGGCCGACGGAGTGCGTGAGTGGCGCGGCCGGTCGTTCACCACGATGCCGTTCGGGACCGCGGCCGACACCCAGGACCGCGGCAACTTCACCCGCGCGAGCGGCGTGTTCGCGGTCGCCGACCCCGACGAGTGGGACGACCGCGGCAACCCGACCGCGAGCACGACCTTCGACTCGATGCTGTCCGGCCAGCCGGTCGCGATCCCGTCGGGCACCAGCGCCCTGTACCTCGGCTTCGCCGGCCACTACCGCCAGGAGGGCAACCAGAAGGCCGACGTCACCGTGTCCTTCGACGGCGGCGCCGCGAGCACCATCGTCCACTATGGACCGAACGTGGCCGACGCCCAGAACGCCTAGGTGACCCGCGCCGTCAACGTTCCCGCCGGTGCCACCACGGCCCGGTTCGCCTGGCGGCTCCACGACGCCGCGAGCAACTGGTACTGGGCCATCGACGACGTCACCGTCGCCGACACGCCGATCAGCGCGCCGCCGCCCTCGGTGCCCAACCCGGTCCCGGCGCCGACGCCCAGGTCGGGCAGCCGTTCACCGCCGTGCGCACCACCCGGGCCACCTACGCCGGCGAGCGCTGGCTCATCGAGGTCGCCACCGACCACGGCCACACCGACGCCGGCGGCCACGGCGGCAACTCGATCCCCGAGCGCCGGACCTTCGTCATCGCCAACGGCCCGGCATCGCGGCCGGCCAGCGCCCGATCGACACCCGGCTCGTCGACGTCGCGGTGATCGCACTCGGCCACGTGGTCGTGAGCGTCAACCCCGCGTGGAACCTGGACGGCCGCTCGCTGTTCACCACCCGCGCCGACGACTTCGACGCCGCCTACCGGGCCCTGTCCGGCCGCGTCGACGAGACCGTCATCCCCGCGGGCGTGCCCGGCTTCGCCCACACCGGCGCGGCCGGCTGGACCATCGACAACGGCCGCATGCCGACAGGCGGCGTGACCGAGCGGCGCGGCTGGGCCCTGACCCGTGACCTTCCGCAGGTACGACGCGAACAACACCTGGTACTGGATGCTCGACGGCGTCACCGTGCGCTGACGCTCCGAGAACGGGGCCGTCCGGCCATCGCGGCCGGGCGGCGCCACGGGCGGCCGTCGCGGATCAGGGCCAGCGCGAGCGCGACGGCCCCGGCCCCACCGGCGACGGCCCACCCGCGGGCGCTGAGCGTCCAGTCGCCGAAGCCGCCACCGAACGCGTACGGGAAGACGGGCACGTGCCGCTCGATCGGCCGGACCAACGCCCAGACCGTGACCGCGGGAACGACCGCGATCGCCCAGCGCTGCCCGGGCGTGGCCTCGCCCCGGGTCCGGCGCCAGGTGACCCACGCGGTCGCGATGATCGCGGCGGCGTAGCCCTGCCCGAGGACGGCCCAGGGGTGGCCGTACAGCTCCGTCCGCGCCCACCACACCGCCGCCGACCAGGCGGCGAGCAGCACCGCGATGCCGCTCGCCCGGGCCAGGGTGCGCCACGCCAGGCCGCGGGGCGCGGGGTCGACCACCGCGGCGGCCGGCTCGTCGAGGCACCAGCCGACCGCGCCGGCGAGCAGGCCGACCGCGGTGCCCTGCAGGGGCCAGAGCGTCCAGTTGTCGTAGCGGACCGCCGCCAGCAGCCCGGCGATGAGCAGGGCGGCGACGGTGACGAGCGGCCAGGGCACGGCCCGCGCGGCGTGGCGCGGCATCAGACGTTCGGGCCGGAGAGCGGGTTGAACGCCGCGTCGGGCAGCCCGAGGACCATGGTGAGCACGAGGGCCAGCACCGCGGCTGCGGTGGCCGCGGCGATCAGCAGGCGCAGCCGCGCACGGTTCGACTCCGGGTCGTGGTAGACCGCGACGAGGAGGCCGAGCCCGCACAGGGCCAGCAGGTAGACGATCCACAGCAGCGGCGAGCCGGGCAGCGCGACCCAGTGGCCGGTGCCGTTGTTCCAGCCGAGGGGGCCGTACCAGTAGGTCCACGGCCAGATCACCCGCCACCGCCAGGTGGACTGGAAGTTGCCCTGCATCAGGATCGTGACCAGCACGACCAGCACGACCGCGAGCGGGGTGACGCCCCGGCCGGGCAGCCAGCGGGCGATGAGCAGGCCGAGCAGCGGCCCGCCGACGGCCGGCACCACGCCGAGCGCGAACATCACCGCGAAGACGTGCCCGGCGCCGAACGGCCCGAACGGCACCGTCGAGGGGGACGGCGGGTTGACCTGGTAGTCGACCAGGGCCGCGGCGTACCACACGAGGGCCGTCAGCAGCGGGACCACGACGGACGCGGCCAGGGCCGCCGTGCGGGTGCGCTCCGGGACGGCGACCGAACCGGCCGCCGCGGCCGCACGGTCGGACCGGCGGGTCAGGCCGGCCATGATGATCAGGCCGAGCACGCCGAGCACCGCGGCCGGCCCGATCATGCTCATGGTCGAGGACTCGCCGCCGCCGGACGCCGCGCCGGGGTCGACGAAGCCGATGACGGTGACGACGGCGAGCAGGGCCGCGCCGAGCCAGTACAGCTTGGCGGTGAGGTAGTGGCGGATCTCCTGCCGGGCCAGGACGCCCAGCATGGGCTCGGTGGGTGTGACGGAAGCGGTCATGCCGCGGCTCCTTCGGGAGTGGCGCTTCTGAGCAACAGGTACGCGTCCTCGACCGTGGGCTCGACGGCGGAGGAGCCGGCGGCGGGCCGGCCGCCGACCGATCGGATGAGCCCGGTGCCGGTCCGCCAGGTCTGCACCGCGCCGGGGCTGGGCGCGGCGCCCTGATGCACCCGGCCGGCGGCCGTGGCGAGCAGCTCCGGCACGGTGCCGTCGAAGCGCACCCGGCCGGCGTCGAGCACGACGACCCGGTCGCACAGCGCCGACACGTCCTCGGTCTGATGGGTCGAGATCAGCACGGTGCCCGGCCGGCCCGAGAGCAGGCCCCGCAGCGAGGCGCGCTGCTCCGGGTCGAGGCCGGTGGTGGGCTCGTCGAGGATCAGCAGCGCCGGATCGCCCAGCAGCGCCTGCGCGATCGCCAGCCGGCGCCGCTGCCCGCCGGAGAGCGCCTTCACCTTGACCGTGGCGCGCTCGCCGAGACCGACCAGGCCGAGCACCCGGCGCACCTCGTCGTGCCGGCGCGCGGTGTCGCCCCACTCCTTGAGCACGGCGATGTAGTCGAGGAACCCGAACGCGGTCATGCCGCGGGGGAAGACGACCTCCTGCGGTAGGTAGCCGATCCGGCGGCGGGCCTCGGTGCGCTCGGCGTGCGAGCCGGTGACGGCGTGACCGGCCACGGTCACCGTGCCGCTGCTCGGCGCGAGCGCGCTCGACAGCACCCGCAGCATGGTGGTCTTGCCGGCGCCGTTGGGGCCGAGCAGCCCGACCACGCCCTCGTCGAGCCGCAGGGTCGTCGGGTGCAGCGCGACGGTCCGGCCGTACTGCTTCGAGACGTCGGTCAGGGTGGCGGTCATCGGGCGGCTCCATGGGTGGTGGTGACATGCACGAGCACGACGGCGAGGACGGCCACGGCGAGGGCCGAGCCGGCCTGGCCGGCGGCGGTCGTCACGGCCTGGATGCCGCCGGCCCCGGCCGCGGCGGAGGCGGCGGCCAGCCAGCCGGCCGCCACGACCGCACTGGCGACCCGGGCGGTGAGCCAGGTCAGCAGGATCAGCGTGGCCACGGTGAGCGCCAGACCCGGCAGCAGCCAGGTGGCGAAGTAGCCGTGCAGCGCCGGGACGGCCAGGGCCGCCGCGACGGTCAGCGGCACCGCCGCGGTGAGCGCGGCCGTGGTGCGCAGCAGGGCGAGCCGCAGCTTGGAGAAGGGTGTGGTCGCGGTGACCTCGCGGAAGGGGTCGGTGGTGTCGTACGTCGCGACCACCGCCAGCACCGGGATCAACGGCGCGAGCAGCAGGAACAGTGCCGGCGGCCCGCCCGGCAGGCGCACCGGCGCGAGACCGGTGAGGAAGGCGCAGCACACCGCGGCGCCGACCGCCACCGACCAGGACAGCAGCAGGTCACGGGCGGCCCCCACGACGACGAGGTCCGACTCCGGCACCCCGAGCCGGGCGAGCACGCGCAGCGGCCAGGGTCGCCGGGGCCGGGTGACCTCGGCGTGCACCGCGGTCCAGAGCGCCCCGGCGTCGGGCACCAGCGGGCGGGCACCGGCGCGGCAGTCCGGGCATGCCGTCACGTGCTGCTCGAAGGCCGTCTCGGCCACCGGGTCGAGCTCCCCGGCCGCATACGCGCGCCAGGCCCGCTCGTCGACGTGCCAGCTCATGCCGCCGCCTCCGCTTCGCTCCGTGACGCTCATGCGAGTCCCTCCATCAGCTGCCGGCGCAGGCGGGCCTTGGCCAGCCGCACCCGGCTCTTCACCGTGCCCTGCGGCACCCCGAGCAGCAGCGCCGCTTCCCGCGTGCTGAGCCCGTCGAGCACGGTCACCTGCAGCGCCTCGCGCAGCTCCGGCGACAGCCCGCGCAGGGCCGCGCCGAGGTCGCCGTGCTCGACGGCGGCCAGCAGCTCGTCCTCGGCGCTGCGCAGGGCCGGCGACAGGGCGGCGACGACCTGCTGACTGACCGGCGTCGGCCCGCGCCGGCCCCGCAGCCGGGAGATCAGCTGCCGGATCGCGATGCCCCACAGCCACGCACCGACGTCGCCGTCGCCGCGGTAGTGCCGCGCCTGGCGCCAGACCGCGACGAACGTGTCCTGCAGGGCGGAGGCGGCGAGCTCCTCGTCGGGGGTGCGCCGCCGCAGCCGCAGCGCGAGCCATGCCGAGTGCCGCTCGACGAGCTCGCGCAGCGCGCGTTCGTCACCGGCCGCGACCTGAGCCATCAGGTCGGCGTCGCTCGGCGGAGGCGTCTGCATGCCTCCACTGTCGCGACCGGCGGCCCGAGCGGATCACCACAGGGGCGACACTCTCCCGGCGGTCGCCGGCCCGTAGCCGTCCGGCCGGGGGCGGGTTCGGCCGTTCGGGCGACGCGAAACCCACCTGAAATGCGCGGAAATACCCAGGTCATCAGCGGTTGGACGGCCCGCCGAAACGCGTGAGATCCGCGTTGCCGGATGCATTGACGTGCCCTGAGTCACGGCTCTATCGTGAACCACCAGTTCACTGAGTGATCCGATCCAACGGTTCACTGAGTGAAACACTACCGCCGGACGACGGCTCCCGAGAGGTTTCGGAGAGTGCCTGCACATGACCGCGACAAAGATCGTTCCGCCGCCGACCTCGGCCGAGACGGGGCGCGCCCAGCGCGGGCGGCAGCAGCTGGCGCAGGGCCGGTCCCTTCGCGGACCTAACGTGAAGAAACACGTCATCAACACCGTCGGCTCGATCGGGGTCGTCGCGCTGCTCGCCGGGCTCTGGGAGGGGTACAAGGCGCTCGGTCAGGCGGTCGGCGACGTCATCCCGGGGACCAAGATCGGCTTTCCGGTGGCCACCGACGACCTGTCGATGCCCCACCTCTCGACGATCCTGCACTCGCTGATCGAGCCGGCCCGGCGCGGCGACTCGATGTCCCTGGCCGCGTACCTGATCGGTGAGACCACGGTGACGCTGCGCGAGGCCCTCTACGGCCTCGTCGCCGGCTCCGTGCTCGGCCTGCTGCTCGCGATCGTGTTCCTCAACGTGGTCCCGATCAGCAAGGGCCTGATGCCGTGGCTGGTGGCCTCGCAGACGGTGCCGCTGGTGGCGATCGCGCCGATGATCGTGATCTGGGGCGGCAAGGCCGGCGCCCCGCCCTGGATCGCCGTGACCGGCATCGCCGCCTACCTGGCGTTCTTCCCGGTCACGATCAACACGCTGCGCGGGTTGAAGTCGCCGCAGAAGGTGCACCTGGAGCTCATGCACAGCGTGGGGGCCAAGCGCCTCCAGGTGCTGTGGTGGCTGCGCGTGCCGGCCTCGCTGCCGTTCGTGTTCGCCGGGCTCCGGCTGGCCGCGACGGCGAGCGTCGTGGGCGCGATCGTCGGCGAGCTGTCGGCCGGCACCGGTCGCGGCATCGGCCGGTCGATCCTGACCTTCGCCTACTACTACTCGAACGGCCCGGAGAAGCTCTACGCGGCCGTCCTCGTCTCCGCGGTCGCCGGCATCGTCTTCGTGCAGCTGCTGGGCCTGATCGAGCGATTCGCGCTCCGGCACCGCCATGCGTGAGCGGTCCAGCAAGAGCCAGAAGCCCATGGCTCGGACCGCGTCACCTGCGGACCGTCGCTCCCGCCAGGACGCCCGGTCTGGGTCGCATCAGCGAAGCCTCGCCGAGCCAGACTGGGCGCACCGGCGTCCGCGGTGGCAAGACCGCACCGAACCTTCGACATGTGCCTGGAGTAGCTGATGACTGAGCCCGCCATCATCTCCGTCCGCGGAGTCAACAAAGAGTTCAACAGCGGCGGCAAGCGCTCGGTGACCGCGCTTCAGAACATCGACCTGACGATCGAGCGCGGCGAGTTCGTGTCGCTGCTCGGCCCGAGCGGCTGCGGCAAGAGCACCCTGCTGCGCGTGCTGGCCGACCTCACCGAGCCGACCAGCGGCACGGTGACGCTCAACGGCAAGACGCCCCGCGCCGCCCGCGGCGACCGCGACTACGGGATGGTCTTCCAGCAGGCCGGCCTGTTCGACTGGCGCAGCGTCCAGCGCAACGTGGAACTGCCGCTGCAGGTCGCCGGGGCCGACAAGCAAACCCGCCGGGCCAAGGCGCAGGAGATGCTGGAGCTCGTCCGGCTCTCCGAGTTCGCCAAGCACTTCCCGTGGCAGCTCTCCGGCGGCATGCAGCAGCGGGTGGCGATCGCCCGCGCGCTCTCCGCCGACCCCGCGATCCTGTTCATGGACGAGCCGCTGGGCGCGCTGGACGAGATGAACCGGGAACGGCTGCAGGGCGAGCTGCTGCGGATCTGGGCCGACACCCGGACCACGGTCGTGTTCGTCACGCACAGCATCTCCGAGGCCGTCTTCCTGTCCTCGCGGATCGTCGTCATGTCGGCCCGCCCCGGCCGGATCGCCGCGAGCATCGACGTGGACCTGCCGTACCCGAGGACCTCGGCCACCCGTACCACCGAAGCGTTCTTCGCCAAGGTGACCGAGGCGCGCACGGCCCTGCACAGCGAGCTCGCCGAGCAGGCCGCCTGATGGCCGTGACCCAGGCCGTCCAGCCGTCCCGGCTGCGGGCCCAGCTCGGCCGCGTCCTGCCGGTCGTCGTCACCGCCCTGGTGATCCTCGGCGCCTGGCAGCTCGCCGTCATCGTGTTCGACGTCCCGTCGTTCATCCTGCCGACGCCGACCGCGATCCTGTCCGCGTTCGCCGGCCAGTTCACCACGATCATGTCGGCCTCCCGGATCACCGTCGAGGCGGTCCTGCTCGGCCTGCTCATGGGCGTGGCCTGGGGCGTCGTGGTGGCGCTGGTGCTGAGCCGGTTCCCGAGCATGTCCGGGCCCGTGCTCACGGTGGCCGTCATCATCAACTGCGCCCCGATCGTGGCCCTGGCCCCGATCTTCAACAACTGGTTCGGCGTCACCAGCCTGGTCTCCAAGGCCGGCGTCGCCGCCGTGATGGTGTTCTTCCCCGTTCTGGTCAACACGACCCGGGGCCTGCTGCAGGTCTCACCCTTGCACCTGGAGCTCATGCAGTCGCTGGCGGCCAAGCCCCGACACGTGGCGCTGATGCTGCGGCTGCCCAACGCGCTGCCCTTCCTGTTCAACGCGCTGAAGCTCGGCTCCACCCTCGCCGTCATCGGCGTGATCGTGACCGAGTACTTCGGCGGCCCGAGCAACGCACTCGGCGTCTACATCGCCTCGCAGGCGTCGCTGCCCCGGTTCGACTACGCCTGGGCCGGAATCCTCGTGGCGAGCGTGCTCGGCCTGGCCATGTTCGGCGTCGTGTCGCTGCTGGAGCGCCTCCTCATGCCCTGGCACTCCTCGCTGCACGACGAGAACCCGTAGGCGTCGCACCCCCGCAAACCCCCCCAAACTCTTCTCTGCTTTGGAGTCAGCATGTTCCTTCGTAGACGGCCGGGCCGGTTAGCAGCCGGTCTGAGCGCCCTCACGGCCACCGCGCTGCTCGCGTCCGGCTGTGGCGGCATGTCCGACAGCGGCACGCAGGCCGCGTCCGACGCCGGCAAGGACTGCACGTCGAAGACCAAGGTCCGGGTCGTGCTCCAGTGGGTCGCCCAGGCCCAGTTCGCCGGCTACTACGCGGCGAAGGACAAGGGCTTCTACGACGCGGCGTGCCTGGACGTGACCATCCAGGAGGGCGGCGTCAACATCGTCCCCCAGCAGGTCCTCTCGTCCGGCAACGCCGAGTTCGCGGTCAGCCACGTCACCAAGACGATGGCGACCCGCGAGCAGGGCGCCGACCTGGTCAACATCGGCCAGGTCTTCCAGCGCGGCGCGTACCTGCAGGTCGCCTGGGCCGACTCGGGCATCAAGACCCTCGCCGACCTCAAGGGCAAGAAGACCGGCAGCTGGGGCTACGGCAACGAGCTGGTGCAGTACGCGGCGATGCGCGGCGCGGGCGTCGAGCCGACCAAGGACACCCAGATCATCCAGCAGCCGTTCGACATGTCGCTGCTGCTCAAGCGCGAGGTCGACAGCGCGCAGGCGAAGACGTACAACGAGTACGCCCAGCTGCTGGAGACCAAGAACCCGAAGACCGGCAAGCTGTACCAGCCCTCGGACTTCACCGCGATCAGCCTGCAGGACGCCGGCTACACCAGCCTCGAGGACGGCATCTACAGCCGCGGGGACTGGCTCAAGGACCAGGCCAACCAGGACACCGCGGTGAAGTTCCTCAAGGCGTCGTACCAGGGCTGGGCCGCCTGCCGCGACGACCTCAAGGGCTGCGTCGACATCGTGCTCAACCACGGCAGCGCGCTGGGCACCGGTCACCAGACCTGGATGCTCACCGAGGTCAACAAGCTGATCTGGCCGTCGCCGAACGGCATCGGCGCGATGGACCAGAAGTCGTGGGACTCCACCATCGACATCGCGATCAAGGGCGGCGTGCTCAAGAGCAAGCCGGACAGCAGCGCGTTCCGCACCGACCTGTCGGACAAGGCCCGCGAGGAGCTCAAGGCGTCCGGCGTGGACGTCGTGGGCAGCTCCTACAAGCCCGAGACGCCGACGATCACCGAGGGCGGCAAGTAGCCGCGCGGGGTGCCGGACGGGGTCACGGCCTCGTCCGGCATCCCGGCGGCCCGCCGCGCCTGCCAGGATGGCATCGAAAGAATTGCCGCTGACGATGACATGCGGATAACGGGAGGTACTCGATGGCATCTGGTGAAGCCGGGCTGGTCCGGCGCACCATCTGGCTGCTGCGCGCGGTGGCCGCCCACCCCGAGGGCGTCGGCCTCAGCGAGGTCGCGCGCGAGGCGGGCATCCCGAAGGCGACCTGCTACCGGGTGCTGACCGTGCTCGAGCGGGAGAGCTGGCTGACCCTCGACCCGGTGACGCGGCGGTACCGCGTGTCCCTCGGCCTGCTGTCCATCGTGGGCGGCCTGCTCGACGGCGGCGGCGCCTACGGCCACATGCGCGACGTCCTGCGCGGCCTGGCGGGGGAGACCCGGGAGACGGCGGGCTTCGACGTCCTGCTCGCCCCGAAGGTGATGGTCGTGGCCCAGGTGCCGGGACCCTCGCTCATCGGCCAGACCCTCAAGCCCGTGCCGCGGACCCAGCCCGTCTGGGCCACGTCCACCGGCAAGGTGCTGCTGGCCGCGCTCGACCCGGCCGAGGTCCGCGCCGACTTCGCCGAGGAGTTCGCCACCCACGCCCCGCCGGAGGTCGGCGACCTGGACGCGTTCATGGACTCGCTGGCCGCGGTCCGCGCCCGCGGGTTCGCGTTCGCCTACGACGAGCTCGAGGTCGGCGCGGCCTCCGTGGCCGCGCCGGTGCGAATCCGGGGCGCCACGCCGTACGCGGTCTGGATCGGCGGCCCCACCTACCGGCTCACCCGCGACAGCATCGACGACGTGGCGGAGTCGGTCATGAAGGCCGCCCGGCAACTCAGCGAGCTGCTCAGCAATACCGACATCGAGCTGCCCAGTGGGCTAGGCCGGCTGTAACGCCGGCGACGGACCGGACCGGCGACGACCGGCCGGTGGAGGAGGAAGCAATGGCCGCATTTGACGAGGCGCTGGCCGCGGCGACGGCGGTGGCCGGCCGGGTGCCGAAGGGCCTGTACATCGACGGCGAGTGGCGGGCGGCCCAGGGCGGCAAGACCTTGGGCGTCGAGGACCCGGCGACCGGCTCGGTGATCGCGGAGGTCGCCGACGCATCCGTCGCCGACGCGCTCGACGCCCTGGCCGCCGCCGACCGGGCCCAGCACGCCTGGGCCGCCACGGCACCGCGCGAGCGCGGCGAGATGCTGCGCCGGGCGTTCGAGCTGATGGTCGAGCGCCGCGACGACCTGGCCCGGCTGATGACCCTGGAGATGGGCAAGGCCTTCGCCGAGTCGCAGGCCGAGGTCACCTACGCGGCGGAGTTCTTCCGCTGGTTCGCCGAGGAGGCCGTCCGCATCGACGGCGGCTACCTGCCGGCCCCGGCCGGCGGCTCCCGGGTGCTGCTCATGCGCCAGCCGGTCGGCCCGTGCCTGCTCATCACCCCGTGGAACTTCCCGATGGCGATGGGCACCCGCAAGATCGGCCCCGCGCTCGCGGCCGGATGCACGGTCGTGGTGAAGCCGGCCAAGCAGACCCCGCTGTCGATGCTGGCGCTGGTGGCGATCCTCGAGGAGGCCGGCGTCCCGCGGGGCGTGGTCAACGTGTTCACCACCGCCCGCTCGGGCGAGGCCAGCTCGGCGCTGCTCGACGACCCGCGGCTGCGCAAGGTGTCGTTCACCGGCTCGACCGAGGTGGGCCGGACCCTGCTGGGCCAGGCCGCCCAGCGGGTGCTGCGCACGTCCATGGAGCTCGGTGGCAACGCGCCGTTCCTGGTCTTCGACGACGCCGATCTCGATCTCGCCATCGAGGGGGCCGTCCAGGCCAAGATGCGCAACGTCGGCGAGGCCTGTACCGCCGCCAACCGCTTCTATGTCCACCGCTCCGTCGCGGAGCGGTTCGTCGGCGGCCTGGCCGAGCGCCTGGGCCGCCTGCGCGTCGGGCACGGGCTCGACCCCGCGACCGAGGTGGGCCCGCTCATCGACGGCAACGCCGTGAAGTCGGTCGGCGAGCTGGTCTGTGACGCGACCGCGGCCGGCGCCCGGGTCGTGACCGGGGGAGCGGCCGTCGCCGGCGACGGCTACTTCTTCGCCCCGACGGTCCTGGCCGACGTGCCCGTCGACGCCCGGACCGTCCGCGAGGAGATCTTCGGCCCGGTGGCCCCGATCGTGGTCTTCGACGCCGAGGACGAGGCGGTCGGCCTGGCCAACGCCTCCGAGTACGGCCTCGCCTCCTACGTCTTCACCGAGAACCTGGCCCGGGGCCTGCGCGTCAGCGAGCGCCTCGAGAGTGGCATGGTCGGGCTCAACCAGGGCGTCATCTCCAACCCGGCGGCGCCGTTCGGCGGGGTGAAGCAGTCCGGCCTCGGCCGCGAGGGCGGGCGGGTCGGCATCGACGAGTACCTGAACATCAAGTACACGGCCGTCCGGGCGGCCTGGTGACCGGCTTCATCCTGGCCGGCGTCCAGTGGGAGCCGGTCCTCGGTGACGTCGAGGGCAACCTCGCGGCCTCGTCGGGCTGGATCCGGCGGGCCGCGGCCGAGGGGGCCCGGCTCGTCGTGCTGCCCGAGGCGTCCTCGGCCGGCTACGTGTTCGCGGACCGGGCGGAGGCGGCGAAGTACGCGGAGCCGATACCCGGCGGTCCCACGAGCACCGGCTGGGCCGCGCTCGCGGCGGAGCTGGGGATCTGGATCGTCGGCGGCCTGACCGAGCTCGACGGGGACCGGGTCTACAACGCCGCGGTGGTGCTCGGGCCGGACGGCCACCTGGGCACGTACCGCAAGGCCCACCTGTGGAACGACGAGAAACGCATCTACGACCCCAACACGGCCGGCTTCCCGGTGTTCGACACCCCGCTGGGGCGCATCGGCGTCGGGATCTGTTACGACGCCTGGTTCCCCGAGACGTTCCGCAGCGCGGCCGTACAAGGTGCGGATCTTCTCGTGCTGCCGTCGAACTGGGTGCCCGTGCCCGGGCAGCCCGACACCGGGCCGGCGATGGCGCACCTGATGTGCATGACGGGCGCGCACAGCAACCAGTTCTACGTCGCCGGCATCAGCCGGATCGGCGTCGAGCGCGGGCAGGAGTTCGTCGGGCGGTCCGTGCTCGTGGGCCCCGACGGCTGGCCGCTGGCCGAGCCCGCGAGCCGCGACCGCGAAGAGCTGGTGCTGGCCGAGGTCGATCTCGTCGGCACCCGTCGCGAGCGCCGGGAGAACCCGTTCAACCAGCCTCTGGCTGACCGGCGCACCGACCTCTACTCGAGCTGAGCTTCGAGTCCTCACGGCTCTTGACAGTCCCCCGCAGTGTCTACAGTATTTGAACCGACGGTTCGTTGAATGAACCACAGAGGAGTGATCGTGATCAGGGTCCGGAAGATCGTTCGCCACCTCGAGGAGACCTGGCTCGAGAACGGTCAGGACGTGCAGCCCCGCCACCGCGTCGCGTTCGTCGGGGTCGTCATCGAGAACCCCTACCCCAGCGAGTACGTGCAGGATCTGGTGACCCTCGCCGACGAGCTGGGCGAGGAGATCGGCAGCCTCATCGGCCCGGCCTGCGTCGAGCTGCTGGGCGACGAGGTCGAGGCCTTCGGCAAGGCGGCGCTCGTCGGCATCGACGGGGAGCTCGAGCACGGCTCGGCGCTCATTCACAACCTGCGGTTCGGCAACATGTTCCGCAACGCGGCCGGCGGCACCGAGCTGCTCCCGGCGGCCGAGAAGGTCGGACTCACCGGCAGCCCGATCGACATCCCGCTCAAGCACAAGCTGGACTCGAAGACCCGCTCGCACCACCAGACGGTGACGCTGCAGGTCGCCGATGTCCCGCGGCCCCGCGAGATCTTCGTGATCGTCGCCGCGGCCAACGCCGGCCGCCCGCTCGCCCGCCTCGCCACGTTCGGCGCCGAGGTCAAGGCCGGCGCATGACCATCACCGAGCACCAGATCGGCACCGACGCCTGGACCGCGGAGCGGGTGAAGGCGGTCGACAAGGAGTACGTCATCCACTCCTGGTCGGTGCAGGGCTCGCTCGACCCGATCCCCGTCGCCGGCGGCTCGGGCTCGTGGTTCTGGGACTACGACGGCCGCAAGTACCTGGATTTCCAGTCGCAGCTCGTCAACCTGAACCTGGGCCACCAGCACCCCCGCCTCGTCGAGGCGATCCGCGCCCAGGCCGAGGAGCTGTGCTACATCGGCCCCGGCTTCGCGGAGCGCTCGCGGGCCGAGCTGGCCGAGATGATCGCGCACCTGACCCCCGGCGACCTGAAGATGAGCTTCTTCACCACCGGCGGCGCGGCGGCCAACGAGAACGCGGTGCGGCTCGCCCGCCACGTGACCGGCCGGCACAAGATCGTCGCGCGGTACCGCTCCTACCACGGCGCCACCGCCGGCGCGATGTCGCTCACCGGCGACCCGCGCCGGTGGGCCGCGGAGCCGGGCATCAGCGGCGTGGTGCGGATGCTCGACCCGTACACGTACCGCTGCCCGGCCGGGCACCCCGACCCGTGCCCGGTCTGCTCGGGCGGGCCGCACCTCGAGGAGATCCTGCAGTACGAGAACCCCGAGACCGTCGCCGCCGTCATCGTCGAGCCGGTCACCGGGACCAACGGCCTGCTCTACCCGCCGGACGGGTACCTGCGGTCGCTGCGCGAGGTCTGCGACCGGTACGGCATCATCCTGATCTTCGACGAGGTCATGGCCGGCTTCGGCCGCACCGGCGAGTGGTTCGCCTGCAACCACTGGAACGTCACGCCCGACATCCTCATCACCGCCAAGGGCCTGAACTCGGGCTACGTCCCGCTCGGCGCGATGACGGTGAACGAGCGGATCTCCGAGTGGCTGCGGACGAACATGTTCTGGGGCGGCATGACCTACGCCGGTCACCCCCTCGCGTGCGCGTCCGGCGTGGCCTCGCTGCGGATCATGCAGGACGAGGGCGTCGTGGACAACTCGCGGGCGATGGGCGAGCGCCTCGGCGCCGGCCTGGCCCAGCTGGCCGAGCGGCACCCGAGCATCGGCGACATCCGCGGCCGCGGGCTCTTCTACGGCGTCGAGCTGGTGAAGAACCGCGCGACCAAGGAGCCGCTCGTCCCGTTCAACGCCAAGGGACCCGCGGCCGCCCCGGTGGGCAAGCTGCTCAAGGCCGCGATGGAGCGGGGCGTGTACCTCACCGCCAACTTCAACGTCCTGCGCCTCACGCCGCCGCTGGTCATCAACGCCGCCGAGATCGACCTGGCGCTCGGCGTGCTCGACGAGGTCCTCGCCCTCGCCGACGAGCACTACCAGGGCTGAACTGGAGAGATGGCTATGGGATCGACACTGATTCGCGGCGGTAGGGTCGTCAACGCCGACGCGGCCATCCGCGCCGACGTGCTCGTGCGCGACGGCCGGATCGTCGCGCTCGGTATCGGTTCGGACTGGACCGCCGACACGGTCATCGACGCGACCGGCATGCTCGTCATCCCGGGCGGGATCGACGCGCACACGCACCTGGAGTACCCGATCGACGGGTTCACCACCAGGACGGCCGACGACTTCTACACCGGGACCGTCGCCGCCGCGCACGGCGGCACCACGACGATCCTGGACTTCGTCAAGAAGGAGCCGGACCGGTCGCTGTACGACACGTACCTGCGCCGCCGCGACGCGGCCCAGGAACGCTCCGTCGTCGACTTCGGTCTGCACGCCATCGTCCCGCCCCGCGCCCAGCAGCCCGACGTGCTCGACGACCTGCGCCGCCTCGCCGGCGAGGGGGCGGCCAGCTGGAAGTTCTTCATGGCCTACCCGGGCACCCAGATGGTCGACGACGGTGAGCTGCTGGAGGGCTTCGACCTCGCCCGCGAGCTCGGCGTGCTGCCGATGGTGCACGCCGAGAACGGGCACATGGTGGCCCGCGAGACCCAGCTGCTCATCGAGCGCGGCGACACCGCCGAGCACTTCCACGCGACCGCGCACGGCCACGACTCCGAGGCCGAGGCCGTGCACCGCGCGATCGTCCTCGCCGAGTCGGTGGGGGCGCCGCTGTACGTTGTGCACGTCTCCAGCGCCGCCGCGGCCGACGAGATCAGCCGGGCCCGGGCCGACGGCCGCCGGGTGTGGGCGGAGACCTGCCCGCAGTACCTGCAGGTCGCCTACGAGGACTACGAGGGCCTCGGCGAGAAGGCCGCCGCCTACCTGTGCTCGCCGCCGATCCGCGAGCGCAGCAACCAGGAGGGCCTGTGGAAGGCGCTCGTCACCGGCGCGGTGGCGACGGTCGCGACCGACCACGCGGGCTTCTGCCTGCACCAGCCCGACGACCTGCCCCCGCAGAAGCTGCGCAGCCCCGGTTACTTCCCCAAGGTGCCCAACGGGGTGCCCGGCATCGAGGACCGGCTCATGGTGCTCTGGGAGGGCGGCGTGGCGAGCGGGCGCTTCGACGCCTGCCGCTTCGTCGACCTGGTGTCGACCCGGCCGGCCAAGCTCTTCGGCCTGTTCCCCCGCAAGGGGATCGTCGCCGTCGGGGCCGACGCCGACCTGGTCGTGTGGGACCCGAACGCCGACCACGTCATCACCACCGAGAACACCCACATGCGCACCGACTACAACCTCTACGACGGGATGCGGGTCACCGGCAAGCCGGTCCACGTCCTGTCCCGCGGCGACCACCTGGTCGGCGCCGACGGCTCCTTCGACGGCGCCGCGGGCCGCGGATCCTTCGCCGAGCGCGGCGCGCCGCACCTCTTCTGAACGGATTCTGAACGGAGCGTTATGAAGATTCCTCTTGGCATCCACGTCGGCGAGCGGCTCAGCCTCGAGCAGACCTACTGGCAGGCCGAGTTCGCCGACCAGAACGGCTTCGAGTCGGTCTGGGTCGCCGAGGGGCGCCTCGCCCGCGACGGCATCGTGCCGGCCGCGATCATCGCGAGCAAGACCCGCCACGTGAAGATCGGCACCGGCGTCGTCAACAACAAGAGCCGCAACGCCTCGCTCATGGCGGTCACCTTCAAGACCCTCGACGAGGTCGCGCCCGGCCGCGCGATCCTCGGCATCGGCGCCTGGTGGGAGCCGCTGGCCACCAAGGTCGGCCAGCCCCTCGTCAAGCCGATCGCGTCGATGCGCGAGTACATCACCGTCCTGCAGTCGTTCTTCCGCAACGAGCTCGTCGAGTTCGAGGGCGACTTCGTGCAGATGCGCGGCGTGCGGTTCGACAGCATGTACCGCGAGAACAAGCCCGTCGACATCCCCATCTACATCGGCGCCGTCGGCCCGAAGATGCTCGAGCTGGCCGGTGAGATCAGCGACGGCGTGCACATGGACTTCCTGCTGCCGCCGTCGTACCTCGTCGGCGCCCGCGCGGCGATCGAGCGCGGCATTGCCAAGCGCACCGACGGCAAGACGTCGATCGACCTCACCCAGATCGTCTCGTGCAGCATCAACGACGACGACCCGCAGGAGGCCATCGACGCCTGCAAGGCCTTCCTGACGCTGTACCTGTGCCAGCAGCCCCACATCGCCGAGCACTGCGGCGTCGAGCGCGAGCTGGTCGACCGGCTCCAGGAGATCGCCGGCTGGCCCGCGACCCCCGAGGACATCAAGCGCGCGATGCAGCTCGTCCCCAACAGCCTGGTCCAGAACGTGACCGCCTGTGGCTCGACGGACGACGCGTTCGAGAAGCTGATGTCGTACCACGAGGCCGGCGTCCGCAGCCCCATCATCTCGACGCTGGGCGACAAGGAGCAGACCCTCACCCGGCTCGCGCAGGCGGCCAAGGCATGAGCCTCACCACGATCGCCGTCATCGGCGGGACCGGTCCCCAGGGCCGCGGCCTGGCCTACCGCCTGGCGCGCGCCGGACACTCCGTCGTGCTCGGCTCCCGAGACGCTTCGCGTGCTTCGTCGGCCGCGGTGGAGCTGGGGCACGAGCTCGAGATCGGCTCCGTGGAGTCGCGCCGGGTGGCCGGGGACATCACCGGCGCGTCGAACCTCGATGCGGCCGCCTCCGCCCCCGTCGTGCTGCTCGCCGTGCCCTACGACGGGCACACCGAGCTGGTGTCGTCGCTGGCCGGTGTCCTGGCCGGGAAGATCGTCATCAGCTGCGTCAACCCGCTGGGCTTCGACAAGCAGGGCCCGTTCGGCCTCGACGTCGCCGCGGGCAGCGCCGCCGAGGAGGCCGCGTCCCTGGCCGGCGACGCCACGGTGGTGGGCGCGTTCCACCACCTCTCGGCACCGCTGCTGCTCGACCCGGACGCGGATCTGAGCCACGAGGACGTCCTGGTGTGCGGCGACGACCGCGAGGCCAAGGAGCTCGTCATGGGCCTGGCCGCCGACGTGACCGGCGGCCGGGGCGTCGACGCGGGCCGGCTGCGGCTGGCCCGTCAGCTGGAACCGCTGACCGCCGTGCTCATCTCGGTGAACAAGCGGTACAAGACCCGGTCCGGGGTGTCCATCACCGGCCTGACCCAGGCCTCCCACGAGAGGGTCCCAGCGTGAAACTCGCCGCACTGCAACTGCAGGCCTCCAACGACCGCAAGGAGACGATCGGCCGCGCCGCCGACCTGATCGACGACGCCGCCGGCCAGGGCGCCCGGATCCTGCTGCTGCCGGAGCTCTTCGCCGTGCCGTTCGTCCAGCCGGAGCCGGACCTCGACTACTTCGAGCTGGCCGAGCGCATCGACGGCCCGTCGAACCAGATGGCCGCCGAGCGCTCGCGGCAGCACGGCATGACGATCGTCTCGTCGATCTTCGAGGCCGCCGACGTGCCAGGCGTGTACTACAACACGGCCTGCACCTACGTGGCCGGCGAGCTCAAGTCGGTGTACCGCAAGTCGCACCTGCCGTTCTCCAACGGCTTCCCGGAGAAGTTCTACTTCCAGCCCGGCGGCACGGAGCCCGAGGTCGTCGACACCGGCGAGACCGGCGTGGGCACCATCATCTGCTACGAGCGCCACTTCCCCGAGCTGAGCCGCATCGTGGCCCTGCGCGGCGGCTCGGTGCTCTGCGTGCCGGTCGCCTCGGCCAGCGCCCCCATGCGCGAGGTCTTCCAGCTGGAGCTGCGCGCCCACGCGGTGTTCAACGGCCTGTTCGTGATCTGCTCGAACCGGGTCGGCAAGGAGGGCGCCAAGGACTACTTCGGCCTCAGCGCCGTCTACGGCCCGGACGGCGACGTGCTGGCCCAGGCGGCGGACGGCGCCGACGGCCTGGCGGTCGCGGAGGTGGACCTCAGCCTGATCGACCGCACCCGGCGCAAGCGGCCGTTCCTGCGGGACCGGCGGCCCGAGCTCTACTCGCGCCTGACGAAGATGGGCCCGACGGCCTGACCCCCAAGCCGGTGCGGCGCATGCGATGTCGTGCCTCATTGCATGCGCCGTGCCGCTCCACCTTGCCCCTGCGTTCCGCGTTCGCGGCGCCTATGGGGCGAAGCGATCGACCTGCTCCTGGATCTGGCCGGCGAAGCCCTCCGCCATGGTGAGCTGGTCGCGCAGGTTCTGCACGCGCGCCTGGGCGGCCTGGTGGAACCCGTGCAGCCGGTCCAGCAGCGCGGCGCGGACCCCGCCGGCCGGTGCGGGCTCGGCGGCGAGGGAGTCGAGGATGTCGAGCCGGCGGTGCGGGAGCCGCTGTTCGGCCCGGTTGGCGGTGAGCCGGAGCGCGCGTTCGTCAGCGCCGGTTGTACCGGCGTACCAGAAGGAAGACGACGACGGCGATGACTGCGATACAGCAGAACCCCGGCGTCGCATAGCCGAGCGCGTAGGCGATGTCCTGGGCGCTGCCTGCGGCGGTGTCCCTCCCAGTCCCGGCCCAGGCGGGATCGCCGATGGCGGTCGAGGCGGCGAGACCGGCGGTGGCAGCGCAGAGGTATGCCGGCAGGGCACGGAAGATCATGGTCGGGCAGCGTAGATCCTCGATCTCGCCGGCGCAATCGGCTGGAGTGGCCAAACGTCTGCGCCTCAACCGAAGCCTCGCGCTCATGCCGCCGGCAGAGCGCGTCGGCTGCTGGCCATGGCAGCGGCGGCGCCGCGAGCCGGGGATGTCAGCATCGATCGATGATTTGGGCGGCCGGTGCGCGGCGCGGGCCGGACGGCGGCGCGGCGGCGCGGCCGAGGCGCAGCAGCAGGTACGGGTAGCCGACGCAGCCGATCATCACCTGGACCGCCTGCCGCGTGGAGACCACCTCGACGGCCGCGCTGAGGGGTAGGACGGAGACGCCGGCGGCGGTCGCGGTCAGCCAACCGGCGGACAGGGCCTCGCCCGCGCGCAGCCAGTCCTCCGGCTCGTCGGTGTGGCCGTACAGCAGCGCGAACGTCGCGCCGCGGCCATCGGCGAGGCCCACCGGCCCCGCACCGGTTGAGCGGTCCGCCGGGCCGGCCGGTGCTGGGCGGCCGCCGGAGGCGACCCGGGCAAGCTCGAGCACCTCGTCCGGGTAGAGCACGTGGAGCGACGTCTCCTCGGCCCGCACCGCGGAGGTGACGGCCTTGAGCTGCGCGGCTGCGATCGGCGCGCCGGTAACCGGCGTCCGGTCGGTGCGGCGCAGGGGGATGCTGCTCATGAGCGGCGCATCCTCCGGCTCGGCCGGCGAGCGCTCCTCGAGCCGCAGCGACGCGAGCCTGTCCGGGTCGGCGGGGTCAGGCCGGCGATTCGTCGTGAGCCGCCAGCCCGCCGCCGCCAGCGCGATCCGGGCATGATGCAGGGCTGCCCCGCAGCTGATGATCGCCAAACGCCCGTCGACGTCGACGTCATGGTCGATGCGGGTGCGGTCGAGGTGCAGGGCGAGCGTGTTACCGGTCAGCCGCCACCGCCACGGCTGGCTGTCGAGGATCGAAGGCGCGAACCCGGCCGCGTTGGCCGCGGCCAGGAGCGCATGGACCACGGCCTGGGCGCCGATCGGGTGGATCGTCGCACCGCCCGGCGTCGCCGCGCCCGACTTCACATTCGCCGGACCTGTCGAGTCGTGCCGACGATCGGGCCTGGGTTTGAACTGCATGACCTGCATTGGGCAGAGACCTCCGGACCAGCGCCGCAGAAACGGCGGGTGAAGGCGAGAAGGAGTAGTCGCCCCGGCCACATGCGGCCGCATGACCACGGGCCGCGGGCTCAGCCTACGCCTGTGCCCGCGCAGACCCTGTGACGACCGTCGCGTTGGCTCCCGCGGCGTCCGCATCCGCCGCGAGGGGGCGAACCAGCAGCACCGGCCGGCCGGCAACGTCGTCAGCGGCCGGTGGGCGGGATCAATGAGGTGGTGCCGAGGCCCCACAGCGTCCGGCCCCACCAGTCACCGACCGCCGGCTCGTCCTGCCACCGCCGGTCCGGCCCGAGCCGGTTGCGGAACGAAGCCTGGGCCTCCATGAGGAACGCCAGATACCGTTCGGCGAGGCGGAGCAGGTCCGGCGACGGGTCCGGCTCGCGGCAGATGACCAGCAGGCCGCGGGCGACGTCGTCGGCGCAGTACCCGTGAGACGTCCGCGGCCTGCTGTGCTCGCGGAGCCGTCCGGAACGGTCATCTGGCGGGTGCGGCGCCGGCCGGCGAGCGCAGATGGCTTCCCCGGCGCTGGTCATCCGGTGCGAGACCATGCGTCGGCGATCGCTCCGGGTTGTGCCGAGACGACAGATCAAGGGTTTCCACCGTACACGCCGTTGCGACGCGCCACCTGCCCGGTCGTGGCAGTGTCCGGACGCCTGACGCCGAACGTCGAGGATCCCGGTGGCTCCGCTCGGTCGGCTGGCTCCGGTCCGCCGATGTACCGTGAAGGTGTGCCGCCCACCGGACAGCTGTGCAGGTGCTGTGATGGGGCGTCCATTGTAGACGGTGGGCCGGTGCCGCGATCCGCCGAAGGGACACGGGCCATGATCGTCGATCCTCCAACGTGCTTGTTGTATCTGCTCACCGTTGGCCGGGACAAGGAACTCGTGCTGCGTGTGCACGGGACCGATCTCTCGCTGGAGCAGCTCACAGCGTGGATGGCCGAGGAGTCCGTGCACCCGCTGACGGTGTCGCGGTTCGGTGACGAGCAGACCTCGACGCTGCTGCTGAACTTCCGGCACGTGGTCGGCGCGCGGCTCGCGCCGTACAGCGATACGCGAACTGGCTCGTTCTGACCCGCTCGGCCACGCGCTACGGTGAGTAGCGTTGACCTGGCTCGATCGATACTCCGGGTTGGCGGCGGCGGATCGTCGTCTCGATGGTGTTCGCACCGAATGACCAGCGCCGGGTAAGCCATCTGCGCTCGCCGGTCGGCGCCGCACCCGCCATGAACGGTGGGTCATGCCAGGAATGCCCAGCCGCCGCTCCATCAACGCCGATCTGCGGCCCGCCGGCCGTGTCGCATGACCATTTCCTTCGGATTTCTCAGCACCTACCCGCCGGCCCAGTGCGGACTGGCGACGTTCACGGCATCGCTGCTGGAGCTGCGCACCACGTTCCCGACCCCTGCGGCCGCGCTCGACGGTGCATGGTGGCCGCGCAGCCGGGAAAGCGCCGGGCGAACTCGCTGCGCTCATCGGCGCGCTGGATGCCCGGCAGGCGCCGGTCAGGCTGCTCATGCTCAATCCCCAAGGCTGGCGCGGCCACGACGCCTTCGTGACCCGGACCCGGTGTGTGCTTCGTTCAGGGGCATGCGCAAGTCGTTCGGGTTCGCCGAGACCCAGCGCACGACCTGCGAGTCGGCGCCGCGGTAGAGGGCGCGGGACGGCGTGCGGCGGGCGCGGCCGAAGGTGGAGAACACGTGCACGGCCCGGCCGAGGGCTTCGACGCTCGGCCCATGGTGTTCCAGCGATCGACGTCAGCCCTTGACCGCGCCGGCGGTGAGCCCCTCGGTCAGATAGCGCTGCCCGAACGCGTACATGACGACGACGGGGATGCTGACGAGCAGCGACGCGGCGGCGAGCTGGCCCTGCGGCACCACGTCGCCGATGATCATCGACTGCATGCCGACGGGCAGCGTCTTGTACTCGTCCTTGGTGATGAACACGAGCGCGAACAGGAACTCGTTCCAGGCGTTGGTCAGGGTGAACATCGCGACCGCCAGCAGCCCCGGCCGGGCCAGGGGCAGCACGACGCGGCGCAGCGCCTGGATGCGGGTGCAGCCGTCGACCAGCGCGGCCTCCTCCAGCTCGACCGGGATCGACGAGAAGTAGCCGGTCAGCAACCATGTGGCGAACGGCAGCGTGAACGTCGGATACGTGACCACCAGGGACCACAGCGAGTCGGTCAGCCGCATCCGGATCAGCAACTGGTACAGCGGGATGAACAGCAACGCCCCGGGCATCACGTAGGTGAGCAGCACCGTCACGGTGAACCCTTGCGCGCCGCGGAACCGCAGCCGGGCCAGCGCATACCCGGCCAGGGCGGCACAGACCAGCGCCACCGCGGTGGAGGCCAGGGACACGAGCACCGTGTTGAGGTACCAGCGTCCGAACGGCTTCGTGGTGAACAGGTCGCCGAACTGCTCCAGGGTCCACGGCGTCGGCCACAGGTCGTGCACCCGCATGACGATCTGGCCCTCGGACTTGAAAGCGGTGACCGCGATCCAGTACAGCGGGGCCAGCACGAACACCAGCAACGCGGCCAGCGCCAGACCGGACCCCAGCCGCGAGACCACGGCCGAGGCCCGGCGCCGGCCCCCGGCCTGCAACGCCGAGGTCACCCGGCCGACCCCCGCCGCGATCAGCGCGATCACGCCCAGCACCACCGCGGCCTTCCAGAAGATGTCCGGCGACGCCCAGGCCAGCAGGCCCGTGACGACCGCCGCCACGACCCACGGCACCGCCTTCCGCACGGGCGTGGGCCGCCCGCGGGGCTCGGCGTCGGCGTCCCGGCGCAGCAACCGAACCAGGAAGAACACCAGCGCGCCGATGACCGGCAGCATCACCAGCGTCACCGCCGCGCCCGCCCCGTACTGCAGCTGCAGGATCGCCTTCGAGTAGGCCACCAGCACGTACGGGGCGGTCGCGTCGCCCGGGCCGCCCTGGGTCAGCAGCCAGATCAGGTCGAAGTTGTTGAACGTCCAGATCGACGACAGCGTCACCGTCACCGTGATCACGTGGCGTAGGCCGGGCAGTGTCACGTGCGCGAACCGCTGCCATGCCGAGGCGCCGTCGACGGTCGCCGCCTCGTAGCGGTCGGCCGGGATGGCCTTGAGTCCGGCCAGGAACGCGATGGTGAAGAACGGCACGCCCTTCCACACGTTGACGAGGATCACCGACGGCATCGCCAGGGCCGGATCGGATAGCCATCCGGCGGGCCACTCGTCGATCAGGTGCACCGCGGCCAGCAGCGGGCCGATCCCGGAGTCGGTGAGCAGGATGTTGACGCTGCCGAAGATCGGGTCGAGCAGGGAGCGCCAGCTGAACGCCGTCACCACGGTCGGCACGACCCACGGGAGCAAGAGCAGGCCGGCCAGTACCGCCCGCCCGCGCCGCCGATGGTGCAGCAGCAGGGCCGCGGCCAGGCCGAGCACGACCTTGAACACCTCGGCGTACGCGGTGAAGACGAAGGAGTTGGTCACGCCGGTGCGGAACTGCTCGTCGCCGGCGAGGGCGAGGTAGTTGTCCAGGCCGACGAAGACGTTGCCCGGGCCGTGCCGTTCGGTGGTGCTCGTGACGATCGAACGGGCGATCGGCACGAGCACGAGCGCGCCGACCAGGACCGCCGTCGGCGCGAGGAACAGCGCCGCCAGCCGCCAGTCGCGGCCGAGGCGCCGCTGGGCCGCGGTGAGGGAGCCGGGCCCCGGCGGCGCGGCCGGCCGGCGCGCCGGTGCGGTCCGGACCGTGGTCACTGCGTCAGGCCCTGCTGGTTGAAAATCTGCACCATCTTCGTGTGCGCGGCCTGCACCGCCTGGGCCGGCGCGGTGCCCTGGATGACCTGCTGCATCATGTCCGTCAGCACGTACGCGCTGACGACCGCCTGCTGCCCGGCACTGGCCTTCTGCGGGAAGTTCAGGCCGTTCTTCGTGGACAGTGGCAGTGTCTGCTGGGTGATCTTGCGCATGATCGGGAACGCCGGGTCACCGCTGGTGAAGAAGGGGTCGGCGTCCCAGACCTTCTCCCAGGCGGGCAGCGCGAGGCCGGGCGCCTCCTTCGCCACGCCGAGCAGGGCCGGGGCGCTGACCAGGTACTGGGCCAGGAGCTTGGCCAGGGCGGTGTTCTTGGCCCCCTTGAACACGACGAACCCCTGGGACTGGCCGAGCAGCAGCGGCTTGTCGGTGGCCGGGCCGGTGCAGTCGGCGAAGACGTGGGTGTTGTCGTAGACGGGATTCTTCTTCGTCTTGGAGTCGGCGTAGACGCTGAACTGGTTGCGGGTGTAGCCGAGGATGCCGGCCAGCCAGTTCTCGTTGTTGCTGGAGTCGGTCCAGGCGGCCACCCCGGGCGGCAGCATCGGCTTGTACTTCGGGTTGGTGTAGATGTCGCCCAGGAATGCCACCGCCTGCACGGTCTCGGGGGAGTTGAACGTGACCTTCCGGCCGTCGTTGGAGGCGATCGACCCGCCGTACGCGTTGATCAGCGCCTCGATCATGCCGTTGGCGTCCCCGGACCGGTTCACCGTCATGCCCCAGCCGAACCGGCGCTTGCCCGGGTCGGAGATCGCCAGGCACAGGTCCCGCAGCTCCTCCCAGCTGTACACCTCCTTGGGGGAGATGCCCTTGTCCCGCATCCAGTCCTTGCGCAGGAACGACCCGATGCCGATGAAGTGGTACGGAATGGCGAACCATTTGCCGTCGAAGACGCAGAAGTTCTTGGACTCCGCGGTGGGCTCGCCATAGGTGGCGGTCAGGGCCCGCACGACGTCCGACACGTCCTCGAGGTCGCCCAGCGCCTGGAACTGGGCGACGAACCGCGAGTCGGTCATGAACGCCAGGTCGCGGGCCGTGCCCCCCTTCACCTCGGCGTCGATCTTGGCCACCACGTCGCCGGCGTCGGCCTGGACCAGGCTGTTGCCGATCGTCGTGCCGGTGGCGTCGGCGAACTTCTTGATCGAGCTGTTCAGGGCCGCGTTCGCCGCCTCCGAGTACAACTTCTGCGACAGCATGCCCATCGACGTGCCCTTCAGCGACACCGCCGCGTCGAGCAGTTCCTTCGGCACCTCGGCCGGCGCCTGTGGGGCCGGTGTCGTGCTGCCGCCGCACGCGGCCAGGCCGGCCGCGCCGAGCACGCCCGCCCCCATTGCCAGAAAGCTGCGCCGGGTCCACAGCGGATGGTCTTCCATGGCCGTTCGCCTCCTCCGCGTTTCGAAACTCTCGGGGCATTTTCGATATGTTTCGGATGTGTGCCGAACGGTACGGCGATGCAATGTCGGCGGTCAATACCCGAATTCACTCGGCGTATCAATGAATGCGTTTATCGCAGAAGGCATTGGCGCATGCGCCGCGGCGATGCGCTGTTCGAAATTTCGAACACGGTTCGATATTTCGGTCCAAGTGCTGGCGACCATAGAGGACCGAGTAAGCACTGTCAATGTGCGCGCCGGTCGCGGTACCCGAGCCGGGCCGACAGCTCCGCGGCCCCGTCCCGCACCAGCCGCGTCCAGTCCGCGTGCGTCGCGGGCGTCCAGCGCATGATCGGCGCGGAGATGCTCATCGCGGCGACGGTCGCACCCGTGCGGTCGCGGACCGGCGCGCCCACGCAGCGCACCGCGCCGTCGGACTCGCCGTTGTCGACCGCCACGCCCGCGGCCCGGATCTCGTCGAGCGCGGCCCGCAGCCGCCGCGGGTCGGTGATGCTGTCCGGGGTCATGCCGATCAGCTGGGCCGGCAGCCGGGCGTCGAGCTCGGCCGGGTCGAGGCTCGACAGCAGCATCTTGCCCACCGCCGTGCAGTGCGCCGGCAGCCTCCGGCCGACTGCGGACACCATCCGGACGGGATGGGTGCTGTCGGCCTTCACCAGGTAGATCACGTCGGCACCGTCGAGCACCGCGGCGTGCACGGCCTCGTGCGAGGCGGCGGCGACGCTCTGGGCCACCTCCTGCGCCTCCCGCACGAGGTCCAGCCGCTCGGCGAACGCCGCGCCGAGCTGGAACGGCGGCATCCCGAGCCGGTAGCGGACCGGCTGGCCCGGCACGGAGACCAGGTAGGAGCGGGCGACGAGCGTGACGAGCAGCTCGTGGACGGTGGTGCGCGGCAGGCCGAGGCGCTCGGTGATCTCGCGGGCCGAGAGCTCGGGGTGATCCAGGAACAGTTCGAGAATGTCGAGGGCGCGGGTGACCGCCGGTACCACGCGGGGCATGTGGTTGTCCTTTCGCAGCGCTTGCGTCCGGATATTGTCGTCGGCCGCAGGCTTGGGTGGCGCGGCCCGATGACACCTTGTCCCTGACGGCGGGTGAAGAGGCCGGAGTTCGTTGAGCCCGCTGGGTGACCGCGTGGTCGACGCGGCAGCTGGCAGCGGCCTGTTCTTCGGGCAGATTCGAATAGTGGTTGTGGGAGCCGTTCGGACGCCAGGGAATGACGTCGCTGCAAAAGTGTTATGAGTTGTGGGTCGCGGAAGTCACGCTTCAGAATTTTGGAAAGTTTCATTCAATGGCGCCTGATTACGACTGGCGGACGTGGATGCCGACTTGAACGAACTCTGCATTTCTGGCACCGTCGGCGCCGCGCTGTTAGCGCTAACATCATCGTCTTCTGGAGGGCGCATGAAGCCTCTACATCGACTGGTGACCGGGGTGGTGCTGGCCGCCGCGCTCGCGGCGGCCGCCACGATCCTGACGACCGGTCCCGTGGGCGCGGAGTCGAACGGGGGCGTGCGGGTCATGCCGCTCGGCGACTCGATCACCGAAGGCACGCAGGTGCCGGGCGGCTACCGGATCGGCCTGTGGCAGCGGGTGAACGCCGGCGGCTACCGAGTCGACTTCGTCGGCTCGCAGTTCAACGGTCCGGCCGCCCTCGGTGACCACGACCACGAGGGCCACCCCGGCTGGCGCATCGACCAGATCGACGCCAACATCGCCGGCTGGCTGCGCACCTCCAACCCGCACACGGTGCTGCTGCACATCGGCACCAACGACGTGCTGCAGAACTACAACCTCAGCGGCGCCCCCGGCCGGCTGTCGACGCTCATCGACCACATCACGGCCGGGGCGCCCACCGCCGAAGTGTTCGTCGCCACGATCATCCCGCTCGCCAACTCCGGCCAGGAAACGGCCGCCCGGACGTTCAACGCCGCGATCCCCGGCATCGTGCAGAGCAAGGCCGGCGCGGGCAAGCACGTCCACCTGGTCGACATGCACGCCGCCCTGACCGCGGCCGACCTCATCGACGGCATCCACCCCACCGTGGGCGGCTACGACAAGATGGCCGCCACCTGGTACACCGCGCTGCGCTCCGTGCCGGGCAGCATCGGTAGCACCGCAGGCTCGACTTCCTCGCCGTCCGCATCCGCATCCCCGTCCGCGTCCGCATCCCCGTCCGCGTCGAGCGGCGGCGGCAAGGCGTGCACCGCGACATATGCGGTCACGGGGCAGTGGCAGGGCGGGTTCCAGGCCGCGGTCACGGTGACCGCCGGGTCGGCGCCGATCACGTCGTGGACGGTCACGTGGCAGTTCGCGAGCGGCGAGTCGGTGTCGCAGGCGTGGAATGCGACGGTCACCGCGTCCGGCGCCGCGGTCACGGCCCGCAACGTCAGTTACAACGGCGTGCTCGGCGCCGCCGCGAGCACCCAGTTCGGCTTCCTCGGCACCGTCAGCGGCAGCCCCGGCGCGCCCGCCCTGCGCTGCACCGCCGCCTGAACACGAAGGACAGGTCCATGCGACGCATCTCCCGGCTCCTGCTCGCCGCGGCGGTAACACTCGCCGCCGGGCTCGCGGCCCTGCTGCTCCCCGGCTCACCCGCGCTCGCCGCCGGGATGACCCAGGTGACCGGCTTCGGCAACAACCCGACGAACCTCGGCATGTACCTCTACGTCCCGGCCCGGCTGGCGTCCCGCCCGGCGCTGCTGGTGCTGGTGCACTATTGCAGCGGCTCGGCGAGCGGCATCTTCAACGGCAATGGGCACGACTACGTGACCGCCGCCGACCGGTACGGGTACATCATCGTCCTGCCGGAGGCGACCCGCGACGGGCACTGCTTCGACGTGTCCACCCCGGCCGCGCTGAAGCGCAACGGCGGCGGCGACTCCACCGGCATCATGTCGATGGTCGCCTACGCCCGCTCGCACTACCCGATCGACGCGTCCCGGATCGTCGTCTCCGGCTTCTCCTCCGGCGCGATGATGACCAACGTCCTGGCCGCGCAGTACCCGGACGTGTTCGCCGCCGCGTCGGCGTTCTCCGGCGTCCCGGCCGGCTGCTTCGCGACCACCAACGGGTCGCTGTGGAACAGCCAATGCTCCGGCGGCACCATCAGCAAGACGGCACAGCAGTGGGGCGACCAGGCCCGGGCCATGTATCCGGGCTACACCGGCCGCTACCCGCGGATGCAGCTGTGGCACGGGACCACCGACACCACCCTCGCCTACCCGAACTTCGGCGAGGAGCTCAAACAGTGGACCAACCTCGACGGGCTGAGCCAGACCCCGGCGTTCACCGACCACCCGCAGTCGAGCTGGACCCGGACCCGGTACGGGAGCACGGGCACCCAGGCGACCGTCGAGGGGATCAGCATCGCCGGCGTCGGCCATCAGTTGCCCATGTCGGGGCAGCTCGCCTACGCCATCGCCTTCCTCGGACTCGACGGCGCGAGCAGCCCGCCGCCCTCGTCGCCACCGGTGTCGAGCCCGCCGGCGTCATCGCCGCCGGTCTCGTCGCCACCGCCGTCCGCAGGCACCGGGTCCTGCCGGATCGCCGACACCATCAGCGCCTGGAACAACGGACTGACCAGCACCATCACCATCACCAACACCGGCTCGACGACCATCAGCCACTGGTCGCTGGCCTTCACTCTCCCGAGCGGACAAGCCATCACCGGCGGCTGGAACGCCACCTACAGCCCGTCCAGCGGCCGGGTCACCGCCACCGACGCCGGCTACAACGCGGTCCTGGCGCCCGGCGCCTCCACGGACATCGGGTTCCAGGCCACCCACACCGGCAACACCGCCAAACCGTCCGGATTCACCCTCAACGGCTCCACCTGTACCACCGCGTAAGCCCGCATGGCCGGCGGCCCGGTCTCCTCGCCGTAGGGCGTTCGCGCGACCGGGCCACCTCAGCCCGCACATCGTCGCCGCACAGCGGCTCGCACACCTCCGGCCGAAAGCCGGGCCCAAACATCAGCCGGCCCCGCCCAGCAGCCGGTCCAGCTCCTCCTCGGACAGCTCCGCGATCTCGGCCTCGAGCGCCGCGACCTCGTCGTCGCCGAGCAGCCGGGACTGGGCCAGCTCGATCTCGCCGGCGAGGCGGCCCAGCTCCGGGTGCGTGAACAGCTGGCGGGGCTCGAGGGTCACCTGGAACGCGTCGCGGATGCGGGAGATGAGCTGGGTGACCTGCAGCGAGTTGCCGCCCAGGGCGAAGAAGCTGTCCCGGGCGCCGACGCGCCCTGCCTCCAGCCCGAGCAGCGACTGCCAGATCCCGGCGAGCCGGCGCTGCTTGTCGGTGTCCGGTGGGACGTACGGCGCCTCGGCGTCCGGTTCCGCGTCCGGCAGGCGTCCCGGATCGAGCTTGCCGGTGGGGGTGAGCGGCAGCCTGTCGAGCACGAGCAGCGCGGCCGGGATCATGTGCAGCGGCAGCCGCTCGGCGGCCAGCGCGCGTACCGCCTCCAGGTCGACACCGCCGGGCTCCGGCACCAGGTAGCCGATCAGCCGGGCCTGCGGGGTGCCGGGCTCCTTGACCACGACCGCCGTCTGCCGCACGCCCGGGTGGCCGGCGAGGACGTGCTCGATCTCGCCGAGCTCGACTCGCAGCCCGCGCAGCTTCACCTGCCGGTCGACGCGGCCGAGGAACTCCAGCTGCCCGGCCGCGTTCCAGCGGACCAGATCGCCGGTGGCGTACATCCGCTCGCCGGGGCCGGGCGCGAACGGGTCGGGCAGGAACTTGTCGGCGGTCAGGCCGGGCCGCCCGAGGTAGCCGTGGGCCAGCCCGGCGCCGGCCATGTGCAGCTCGCCGGCGACCCCGATCGGCACCGGCCGCAGCCCCCGGTCCAGCACGTAGGCGCGCTGCCCGGCCATCGCCTGGCCGATCGGCGGTGGCCCGTCCAGCGGCTCGTCCGGGCAGCGGTAATCCACACAGGTCACCGTGACCTCGGTCGGGCCGTACCCGTTGTGGAACTCACGGCCCGGCCGCGACCATCGGTTCACCAGCTCGGCGCCGAACGGCTCCATGCCGATGAACAGGATCCGCAGCGCGGTCAGCGGCTCCGGGTCGAGCAGCCCGAGCACCGGCGGCGGAATGTCCACGATGGACACCTGTTCGGCCGCGAGCAGCCGCTGCAGCGCGTCCGGGTCGAGCAGTTCGGCGCGGGGCGCGCCGACGATGGTCGCGCCGGCGGTGAGCGTCGAGAAGATGTCGGAGACGCTCACGTCGAAGGCCGGGTTCGAGAACTGCAGGATGCGGTCGTCCGGGGTGACGTTGAACAGCGTGCCGAACGCGGTGGTGAAGTTGACGATGGCACGGTGTGGCACCATGACGCCCTTCGGCCGGCCGGTGGAGCCCGACGTGTAGATGACGTAGGCGGTGTCCTCGGGCTCGACGACGATGGCGGGCGGGGTGTCCGGCCCGCCGTCGGCAACCCCTCCGTCGAGCAGCAGCCGGGGCATGTCCGCGGGCAGCCTGCCGGCCAGGTCGGCGGTGGTCACGACCACGGCCGCGGCGGCGTCGGCGAGCTGGAAGGCCAGCCGCTCCGCCGGGTACTGCGGATCCAGCGCCAGCCACGCCCCGCCGGCCTTGAGCACGCCCAGCTCGGCCACCGGCAGCCCGAACCCGCGCTCCAGCAGCACCGCCACGACGCGGCCACGAACATCGTGCTCGTCGGTGAGCCGGTGCGCGAGCCGGTTCGAGCGCCGATCCAGCTCGCCGTAGGTCAGGTCGCGGCCGGCGAAGCGCATGGCGACGCGGTCGGGTGCCTGCGCCACCCGGGCCGCGACGAGGCCGTGCAGCACCCGCCCGTCAGGGGCGCCCGGCGGCGGGTTCCAGCCGGTGAGGACCTGCGTACGCTCGGCCTCCGGCAACAGCTCCAAGGCGTCGACGGGAGTGCCGGGCGCGGCCGCCGCTCCGGCGAGCAACATGCCGAAGTGCGCCACCAGCCGTTCGATCCGGTCGGCGTCGTAGACCTCGGTGGAGTACTCGATCCACACGTCGAGTTCGCCGCCGGGCACGTCGGTGATCTGCACCGCCAGTTCGAACCGGCTCGTGCCGGGCCAGCGCGTCACCGCCTCCGTCTCCAGACCGGCGAACGCCGCTCGCGGCACCAGCGACGCCGGCAGAAGCGTGAGCACGTGCTGGACCAGCGGGTTGCGGCCCGGCAGCCGCTCCGGCCGCAGCCGCTCGACGACGGTGCCGAAGGGTACCTCCTGGTAGGCGATCGCCTCCAGCACGGCGTCGTGGGCCCGCTGCGCCACCTCGCGGAACGTCTGGTCGCCGTCGAGGCGGCCGCGTATCACCACGGTGTTGGCGAACATGCCGGCCATCGGTTCGAGCTCCGGGCGGGTGCGGCCCGCCATCACCGTGCCCAGCGCGATGTCGCGCTGACCGGTGTAGCGGGCCAGCGTCGCCTGAAAGCCGGCCAGGAGCACGGCCAGCAGCGAGACACCCTCGGTCCGGACCAGCGCCCGCACGCCGTCGGCGACGGCCCGCGGCAGCCGGGTCTGCAGCACGTTACCGGCGCCGGTCGGGCGGGCCGGATGCGGCCGATCCGTCGGCAGATCCAGCGTCTCCAGACCGTCGAGCGCGGCCCGCCAATGGCCGACCTGCCGCTCCGCCTCGTCGCCGGCGAGCCATCGTTGCTGCCACGCCGCGTGATCGGCGGGCTGGACGGCCAGGTCGGGCAGCACGACCGGGGACGAACCGCCGACGGCCGCGGTGTAGCGGGCCGCGACCTCGTCCACGAGCAGCCGCATCGACCAGCCGTCGGTGATGATGTGGTGCCACACGAGCAGCAGCACGTGGTCGTCGTCGGCGATCCGCAGCAGCGATGTGCGCAGCAGCGGCCCGCGCTCCAGGTCGAACGGGGCCCGCGCCCCCGCGTCGAGCCAGTCGGCGACGGCCGTCTGCGTCCCCTCGTGCACCGGCAGCGGCCACGTGTCCGGCGGCGGGTCGATCACCTGATACGGCACTCCGTGCTCGTCGCCGAAGCGGGTGCGCTGGCTCTCGTGGCGGGCGACGGTGGCGCGCAGTGCTTCGCGCAGGGCGGGCACGTCGATCTCGCCGCGCAGGCGCCAGGCCCGCGGCTCGTTGTACGTCGGCGTGCCGGGCGCGAGCCGGTCGAGGAACCACAGGAACCGCTGCTGCTCGGAGACGGCCAGCCGCCCCTCCCGCGGCACCGCGGTGATGCGGTCGCTCTCGGCTTGCCGGGCGAGGCTCCGGCGAGCCTTGAGGTCGAGCAGGGTGCGCCGGATCTCGGCGAGGTCCCCGGGGTCGCTCATCGCTGGTCTCCTGCTGCAGTGGCCGCCGGGGCGGCGGGGGCGGACTCGCGGTGCAACTCGGCGAGATCGCGCAGCCGCGGAATGGGGGAGCGCACGACGAACCAGATCGCGGCCAGGGTGCCGACGCCCCCGACGAGCATCGTGGCGCGCAGACCGAGCCACTCGCCCAGCGCGCCGCCGGCGATCGCGCCGATCGCCGCGGCGCCGGTGACGGCGAACCGGTAGCCGGCGTTGGTGCGGCCCAGCACGTCGGACGTGACGGCGGCCTGCCGGACGCTGATCGCCTGGATCGCGTAGATGGACAGCCCGGCTCCGTTGACGAACAGCGCCAGGCCCGCGATGCCGGCCGCGACGGCCGGGCCGCCGCCGGCGAACGGGATCAGCAGCGGCGCGAGGTTGGCCACGGCGATCGAGGCGATCAGCGTGCGGCCGAGTCCGTGGCGGCGGCTGAGCCGGGCGGCGACGGTGCTGCCGAGCAACGCGCCGACCCCCTCGGCGCTGAGCACGATGCCGATGGTGAGCGCGGACAGGTGCAGACTGCGGGACAGGAAGAGGATGAGCACCGCCCACAGCATCTGGTTGAACAGGTTGTAGGTGGCAGCCTCGGCCCCGAGCGCCCGGAGGTAGGTGTTCGACACCGCCAGCCGCACCCCACGGCCGATCTGGGTGAGCAGCGACGTCTGAGGCCCCGGGTCGGGTTCGGGTGCCGGTTCTTTTCGTCGTACCGTCAGCAGCGTCACCGCCGAGATCAGGTACGTGACCGCGTCCACCAGGATCGCGATGGGCGCCGTGAGCACCCCGACCAGGAGGCCGCCGAGCCCGGGTCCGGCCGCCTGGGCGAACGAGCGGCTGCCCTCGAGGCGGCTGTTGGCGTCGATGAGGTCGTCCTGGCCGACGAGCGAGGGCAGGTAGGACTGGTACGCGAGGTCGAACACCACCGTCAGCGTCGCGCCCACGAAGACGAGCACGCCCAGCAGCCCGATGTTCATCAGGTCCAGCGCGATCGTGAGCGGGATGACGCCGTAGACCACCGCCCGGCCCAGGTTCGCGGCGCGCAGCAGCGGCAGCCGCCGCACCCGGTCCACCCACACCCCGGCGAGCAGCGTGAAGAGCAGGAACGGGGCGGTCTGGGCGGCGTTCACGAAGCCCATCTGCAACGGCGTGGCGGACAGCGTGGTGACCGCCAGGAGGGGGATCGCGACGAGCGAGACCTGCGCACCCAGCAACGACAGGCTCTCGGCGGACCAGAACTTCACGAAGTCCGCGTCGCGCCACAACTTAGCCATGCAGGACTCCCTCCAGGATGCGGGCCACGGTGTCCACGTGCGGGGCGCGCAGCACCGCGTAGTGGTCGCCGCCCGTGACGTGGTGCTCGAATGCCGCCGGGGCGATGGCCCGCCAGCGCTCCGTGTCGTCGTCACGTTCGGCCGCGCTCAGATAGATCAGGCGGCCGTCGTACGGCTCCGGCCGGTGCGCCAGGAACGCCCGGGTGTTCGCCGCGAACGCCGCGAACTGCTCCTCGGTCGGCACCGCGTCGCCCAGGCCGGCCTCGGCCAGTTCCTCCGTGAACCAGGCCCGCAGCGTGGGCTCGTCCGGTTCCGGGGTGTCCCCGGGCAGGCCGGTGTCGATCAGCACCACGGGCGCCACCGCTTCGCCGTCCGCGCGCAGTAGCCGGGCGATCTCCACGGCCACTGTGCCGCCGAAGGACCAGCCGGCCAGGTGATACGGGCCGTGCGGCTGAACCCCGCGGATCGCCGCGACGTAGCCGGCGGCGAGCCCGGGCACCCCGCCGTCTCCGGCGTGACCCTGCAGCCCGTAGCAGGCCCGGTCGCCGGCGAGGAGCGCGGCCAGCGGCCGGTATGGTCCGGCCGTCCCGCCGACGGCGTGCACGAGGAACAGCGGCGGCCCGTCGCCGCCGGCTCGCAGCGGCACCAGCGGCGAGCCGTCGTCGAGGGCGTCGCCGCCGGCGTCGAGGCGGGCCGCCAGCCGCTCCAGCGTCGGGTTGGCGAACAGCTCCCGCGGGTGTAGCGCGACCCCGGTCGCCTCCCGGATGCGCCCGATGAGCTGAGCGGTCTGCAGCGAGTTGCCGCCGAGGTCGAAGAACGTGTCGCGGGCACCGATCCGCTCCGCGGGCCGGCCGAGGGTGGCCGCCCAGATCCCGGCCAGACGAAGCTGGGTGGCCCCGGTCGCCGGGGCGTGCCCGCCCCCGTCGGCGTCGTGCGGGTCGGGCAGCCGCCGCTGGTCGATCTTGCCGTTGCGGTCGCGGGGGAGCTCGGGCAGGATGACCAGCTGCCGCGGCACCAGGTGCGGCGGCAGCTGCCCGGCGAGCGTGTCGCGCAGTGCGGCCGGGTCGGGGCTCGCCCCCGGTTCGGGTACGGCGTAGGCGACGAGCCGCGCGTTCGGGGTGTCCGGCTCGCGGACCACCACGACCGCCTGCCGGATGCCGGGCCGGTCGGCGAGGGCGTGTTCGATCTCCCCCGGCTCGATGCGCAGGCCGCGGATCTGCACCTGCCGGTCGGCGCGGCCGAGGAAGTCGAGGGTGCCGTCGGCCCGCCAGCGGACCAGGTCGCCGGTGGCGTACATGCGGGCGCCCGGTTCGGCCGAGAACGGGTCTGGTCCGAAGCGGTCGGCGGTGAGCCCGGGCCGTGCGGCGTAGCCGTGGGCGAGCCCGGCGCCGCCGATGTACAGCTGGCCCGGCACGCCGATCGGCACCGGGTGCAGGCCGGGGTCGAGGACGTACACCAGTTGGTTGTCCAGCGGCCGGCCGATCGGCGGCCGCACGTCGTAGCGGCCGGGCGGGCACGGATGGTCGGTGCTGATGACGGTCGTCTCGGTCGGGCCGTAGCCGTTGTGGAACGAGCGCCCCGGTGCCGCCCACCGCTCGGGCAGCTCGGCCGGGCACGTCTCCCCGGCCACCATGACCAGGCGCAGGTCTCGCGGCACCGCCGGGTCCATCAGCCCCAGCAGCGCGGGGGGCACGTAGGTGACGGTGACCCGCTCGTCGCGCAGCAGCTCGCCGAGGGCGTCGGGGTCGCTCAGCGCGTCGCGCGGAACGCCGACGACGGTGGCCCCGCCGGCGAAGGCCGCGTAGAAGTCGAAGATCGACACGTCGAAGGCCGGATTGGCGACCTGCGCGACCCGGTCCCGCTCGGTGACGGCGTAGCGCGCCGCGATGCTCTGCGCGAACTGCACGGCGGCCCGGTGCGGGATCAGCACGCCCTTCGGGGTGCCGGTGGAGCCCGAGGTGTAGATGATGTAGGCCAGGTCCTCCGGCCGGACGTCGGCGGCCGGAGCCACGGCCGGGGCCGCCGCCAGCCGCGCGACGGTGGCCGGGTCGTCGAGGGCCAGCCGCGGCAGGTCCGGCGGGAGCAGCCCGGTCAGCCCCGTCGTGGTGACGGCGGCCGGGGCAGCGGCGTCGGCGAGCTGGAAGGCCAGGCGCGCCGCCGGGTTGCGTGGGTCGAGCGGCAGCCAGGCCGCGCCGGTCTTGAGCACGGCCGCCTGCGCGACCGGCTGGTCGAGGCCGCGGTCGAGCAGCACCCCGACGGTGTGTCCGGGGCCGACGCCGTGCTCGCCGGCCAGCACCTGCGCGAGCCGGTTCGCCCGCGCATCCAGCTCGCCGTAGGTGAGCTCCACACCCTCGTGACGCATCGCGGTGTGCCCGGGCCGGGAGGCCGCATGCGCGGCGGCCAGCTCGTGCAGCAGCCCGCCGGGACGGGCGACCAGCGCCGGGTTCCAGTCCCGCACGACGGTGCGCAGCTCGTCGGGGCCGAGCAGGGGCAGGGCGTCGATCGGCGTGTCCGGCGCCCGGGTCGCGGCGTCCAGCACGGTCGTGAGGTGCCCGGCGAGCCGCTCGATCCGGTCGGTGTCGAAGAGTTCGGTGGAGTACTCGATCGCCAGGTCCAGTTCGCCGGCGGGGCCGTCGGTCAGCGTGACGGTCAGGTCGAAGCGGGCCCCGTCGGTCCCGGCCGCGACGGGCTCTGCTGCGGCGGTGCCGAGCCGGATCCCGGCCGCGGCGACCTCGGCCGTCTGCAGGCTGAAGGCGACCTGGAACAGCGGGTTGCGGCCGGGTACCCGGTCCGGCTGGAGCACGTCGACGACGAGACCGAACGGCACGTCCTGGTGCGCGGTCGCGTCCAGCACCGTGTCGTGGCAGCGGCGGACCAGCTCGGCGAAGGTCGGCCGGCCGGCGGTGTTCGCCCGCAGCACCACGACGTTGGCGAAGTACCCGACCAGCGGCTCGAGCTCGGAGCGGGTCCGTCCGGAGAAGACCGAGCCGATGGCCAGGTCGTCCTGGCCGGTGTACCGCCGCAGCACGACCCCGAAGCCGGCCAGCGCGACGGCCAGGAACGTCGTTCCCTCGCGCCGCGCGACGCCGCGCAGGGCATCGCCGAGGCCGTCCGGCAGCCGCCGGCTCAGCTGCGCGCCGGCGCCGGTGGGCCGGGCCGGGCGGGGCCGGTCGGCCGGGAACGCCAGGTCGGGCAGGCCATCGAGGACGCGCCGCCAGTGGGCCAGCCGCTCCTCGAGCCGCTCGCCGATGCCGTGGCGCTGCCAGGCGGCGTGGTCGGCCGGCTGGAGCTCGATGGGATCGAGGGCGCGTCCGGCGTACAACCGGGACAGCTCGTCGGTGAGCACCGCGACGGACCAGCCGTCGGCGACGATGTGGTGCACGACGACGAGCAGCAGGTGGTCGCCGTCGGGGAGGCGCCCCAGAGCCGTGCGCAGCAGCGGTCCGGTGCGCAGGTCGAACGGGGCGCGGGCGCCGTCGGTCAGCCACCGCTCGGCGTCGGCGACCTCCCGCACCGGCAGCGGCCAGCTGGGCGGCGGCGGGTCGATGAGCTGGACGGGCCCGCCGTCGCGCTCCTCGAACCGGGTGCGTAGGCTCTCGTGCCGGGCGACCAGGGTGGTGAACGCGCGGCCGAGCGCCGCCGGGTCGAACGCGCCGCGGATGCGCAGAGCGACCGGCAGGTGGTACGTCGTGGCGGCCGGATCGAGTTGGTGCAGCAGCCACAGCCCCTCCTGCTGGTGCGAGACGGGCATTGGTCCGCCGCGCGGCGCGACCGGAATGCGATCGGGGGCCCGGCGGGCGTCGCGTGCCGCCCGTTTTTGGGCGAGCAGAGCCTCCAGCGAGGCGATCTCATCCTCCGCATCGTCGGCCTGCGTCAGCGAGTCGACCAGTGCGGCCTGCTGGTCCAGCCGCGCGGCGCCGAACAGCTGCCGCGGCTCGAGGCCGACCCCGAACGCGTCGCGAATCCGGGCGATGAGCTGAATCGACTGCATCGAGTTGCCGCCGAGTCCGAAGAACGTGTCCTCGGCGCCGAGCTGCTCCGCGCCGAGGCCGAGCAGCGTGGCCCACAGCCCGGCGAGCCGTCGTTCGGTGTCGGTCTGCGGCGCCCGGCGGGTCACGGCTTCGGCGGAGTCCACGGGCTCGGGCAGCCGCCGCTCGTCGACTTTGCCGGACGGGGTCAGCGGCAGCGTGTCGAGCGGGTGCAGGATGGCGGGCACCATGTGCAGCGGCAGCCGTTCGGCGAGGTGCTCGCGCAGCGCCGCGAGGTCGACCGGGCGATCCGGCGCAGCGACCACGTAGGCGGCGAGGTGGGCGTGGGCGGTGCCGCCGCGGCGGAGCGTCACGGCGCTCTGCCGGACGCCTGGGAAGCCGTTCACCGCGTGCTCGACCTCGCCGAGCTCGACGCGCAGCCCGCGCAGCTTCACCTGCCGGTCGGTGCGGCCGAGGAACTCCAGCTGCCCCTCCGCGTTCCAGCGGACGAGATCGCCGGTGGCGTACATGCGCTCGCCCGGCGCGTCGGCGAACGGGTCGGGGAGGAACTTGTCCGCGGTCAGGTCGGCCCGGCCGAGGTAGCCGTGGGCCAGCCCGGCGCCGGCCATGAAGAGCTCGCCGGGCACCCCGACCGGCACTGGGCGTAGCCGCGCGTCGAGCACGTAGGCGCGGTGGTTGGCCATGGCCCGGCCGATCGGGGGAGCGGCGGTGAGCGGCTCGTCGGGGCAGCGGTAGTCGGTGCAGGTGATGGTGACCTCGGTCGGCCCGTAGCCGTTGTGGAACTGCCGCCCGGGCCGGGCCCAGCGGTTGACGAGCTCGGCGCCGAACGGCTCCATGCCGATGAACAGCACCCGCAGGTCGGTGAGCGGCTCCGGGTCGAGCAGCCGCAGCACCGCGGGCGGGATGTCGCCGTAGGTGATGCGCTCCGCGCACAGCAGTGCCTGCAGCGCGTCCGGGTCGAACAGGACGGCCCGGGGCGCGCCGACGACGGTGGCGCCCGCGGTGAAGGTGGCGAAGAAGTCGGACACGCTCACGTCGAAGGTCGGGTTGGCCAGCTGCAGCACGCGGTCGCCGGGGCCGAGGCCGAAGAGCTCGACGAGGTTGCGGCAGAAGTGCACGGCGGCGCGATGCGGCACCAGCACGCCCTTGGGCCGGCCGGTGGAGCCCGAGGTGTAGATGACGTAGGCGGTGTCCTCGGGGTGGACGTCGACGTCGGGCGCGGTGACGGGCTGCTCGGCGCCGGCGCCGGCGCCGTCGTCCAGCAGGACGGTGGCCACGCCGCCGGGGAGCCGGTCGGCCAGGTCGCCCGTGGTGAGCACGAGCGTGACGCCTGCGTCGGCAAGCTGGAAGGCGAGCCGGTCCCGGGGGTACTGGGGGTCGAGCGGCACCCAGGCCCCGCCGCTCTTGAGCACCGCCAGCTGCGCGGCCGGCAGGTCGAAGCCGCGCTCCAGCAGGACACCGACGTGGCTGCGCGGCTTGACCCCGGCCGCGATGAGCGTGTGGGCGAGCCGGTTGGCCCGTGCGTCGAGGGCTCCGTAGGTGAGGTCGGCACCGGCGAAGCGCATCGCGGTGGCGCCCGGCGCCGCGGCGGCCCGCTCGGCGAAGACGGTGTGCAGCAGCGTGGCGCCGGGGCGCGCTACCGCCGCCGGATTCCACGCCCGCAGCACCTGCTCACGCTCGGCCGCGGTGAGCATCTCCACGTCGCCGATGTGCGCTCCGGGGTCGTCTGCCGCCCGCGCGAGCACGGTCGCCAGGTGCCCGACGAGCCGCTCGATCCGGTCCGCGTCGAAGAGCTCGGTGGAGTACTCCACCGTGAGGTCGAGCCCGTCGCCGGGCCGCTCCTCGGCGGCGACGGCGAGGTCGAAGCGGGCCCTGGCCGCCTCGCGGGGCAGCGTGCGGACGTCGGTGCCGGGCAGGACGAGCCCGGCCTCGGTGACGGCCTGGGCCTGCAGCGTGAAGCTGACCTGGAACAGTGGGTTGCGGCCGGGCACCCGTTCGGGTTGCAGCGCGTCGACGACGAGCCCGAACGGCACCTCCTGGTGCCCGGACGCGCCGAGCACCGTGTCGTGGCAGCGGCGCACCAGCTCGCGGAAGGTCGGATCGCCGGCCGCGTCGGTCCGCAGCACGAGGGTGTTGGCGAAGAATCCGACCAGCGGCTCGATCTCGGATCGGGTGCGCCCGGAGAAGACCGACCCGACGGCGATGTCGTCCTGGCCGGTGTACCGCTGCAGCACGGTCAGCAACCCGGCGAGCAGCACCGCGAGGAACGAGACGCCCTCGGCCGCGGCGAGGGTGCGCAGCCGTCCGGCGAGCCCGGCGGGCAGCGGCCTGGCCAGCAGCGCCCCGGCGCCGGTGGGCCGGGCGGGCCGCGGCCGGTCGGCCGGGAACTCCAGCGTCCCCAGATCCTCCAGCGTGCGTCGCCAGTAGCCGAGCTGCTCCTCGAGCCCGGCCCCGGACAGCCGGCGGCGCTGCCAGGCGGCGTGGTCGGCGGGCTGGATGTCCAGCGCGGGCAACGGATCCGAGGCGGCGCCGGTGGCCAGCAGCGCGGAGAGCTCGGCGCACAGGATGCCCAGCGACCAGCCGTCGGCGACGATGTGGTGCACCACCAGCAGCAGCACGTGGTCGCCGGGGCCGAGGACGGCCAGCTCGGTGCGCAGCAGCGGCGCGGTGGCCAGGTCGAACGGCCGGTCGGTGGTGGCGCGGATCCAGTCGTCGAGCCCCGCCTCCGGCACCGGGGTCACCGGCAGCGGCCACGCGACCGGCGGCGGCTCGACGACCTGCCGCCCGTCGGCGGTGAAGCGCGTGCGCAGGCTCTCGTGGCGGGCCACCAGCCGCCGCAGGGCGCCGCCCAGCGTCTCGGCCAGCGCGGCGGTGTCGTGCGGGCCGCGCAGGCGCAGTGCCAGCGGAATGTGGTACACCGCCGAAGCGGGGTCGAGCTGGTGCAGATACCACAGCCCTTCCTGCTGGAAGGAACTGTCCAGGGCGCCGCCGCGCGGGACCGGGGTGACCCGCTCCTGTTCCGCCCGGCGCTGTCGCAGCCGGAGCTCCAGCAGCGCCCGCCGTTTCTCGTCGAGGCTGAGCCCGGTCATCGGCGGACGCTCAGCGGCCGCAGGTCGGTCCACACCTGGGCGATGTGCGCGAGGCATTCGGCGCGGGTGCCCCGCACGCCGGTGTCCCGCCAGCCGGCGGGCACCGTCCGTCCGTCCGGCCATACCGAGTGCTGCTCCTCGTGGTTCACCACGACCGCGAAGACGGGCTCATCGGGGTGGCGCTCTGCTGTTTCGGACATGGCTGTGCTCCAAGCGTTGAAGGAATGCGTTGTGTCGCGGCACGTCAGACCACCAGCCGGACCGCGAGGGCGATGAAGACCGTGCCGGCGATGCGGTTGAGGATCGTGTCCGCGCCCCGGCGCCGCTGCAGCCAACGGCCGAGCCGGCCCGCGGTGATACCGATGACCGAGTCGACGAGCAGGCCCACGACCACGAAGGTCAGGCCGAGGACGAGCAGCTGCATCGAGGGGTGGCCGCGGCCGGCGTCGACGAACTGCGGCAGGAACGCAAGGTAGAACAGAATGATCTTCGGGTTGAGGATGTTGGTGACCGTCGCCCGCCACAGCACCCGCCGGGTGGCCACCGGGTCCGGGGCCGCGGGTGCGTCCGCGAGTTCGGAGCGGGTGCGCCATGCCTGGATCCCCATGTAGACCAGGTAGGCCGCACCGCCCCAGCGGATCACCTCGTAGGCCACCGGCGAGGCGGCCAGCACCGCGGCGAGTCCCAGCGTCACCGCCAGGGTGTGCACCAGCATCCCGACGGCCATGCCGACCGAGGCGACGATCCCGGCCAGCGGGCCCTGGCTCAGCGAGGTGGCGACGATGTAGAGCATGTCCGGGCCGGGCGTCACGCAGATGAGCAGGATCGCGAGCAGGAACACCAGGAACAGCGCGGGATTCACGGGCATACCGGCATCCTCGCATCGATGGGCCGCCCCCGTGCGCCCTCCGGCTCATCGTCCCGCCCTCAGGGGCGCGGCCGTCTCCGTGTCCGCGAGCCCGTCGAGGAACGGCGTCAGGTCGTCGAGTGCGGTGCGCATGACCAGGGCCGCCATGCTCGGCGCGTGGCTGGTGAACCGGCCGACCGCGAAGTGGTGGGAGCTGTCGGTGAACATCGCGTCGAGCGCGTCCGGTGCGTCGGGGCCGTTGCCATGCGGGGCGGGCAGGAGCATCGCGGCGCGGACCAGGGAATCGTCGGCGCCGTCGCGTTCGACGAGCGCGTGCAGGCGAGCCCAGAACTCGGGGTAGCCGCCGGGCTCCGCGTCGCCGCGGTCGGCGAGGGCGCAGAAGACGTCGGCGAAGCGCAGCGGGGCGGGGCGCAGCACGTGGACCCGATCGCCGGTCGGGCGGCGGCCGGTGACGACGGAGGTGACGTACGCGGCCACGAGGTCGACGGGCAGGTGGTCGGTGACCGCGCCGGTCGGGAAGACGACGCCGGTGCGTGCGGCCGCGACGACGAGGGCGTGGGCGATCGAGGCGGGGTTGGCCACGCCGGTGCGGCTGTTCGGCCAGATCTCGCCGAGCCGGTAGACGACGGAGTCCAGCCCGTAGCGGCGGCAGTCCTCGAGCACGTGCTCCACGACGTGCTTGGAGCGGCTGTAGCCGTCGGCGGGCGGCCGGGTCGGGTCAGGCAGGCGGTCCTCGCCGATCGGGGCCTCGCCGCGGTCGGCGAGCTCCTCGGCACTGAACGCGCTGAAGCTGGACAGCACGTGCAGCCGGCATCCGTCACCGGTGAGGGCCAGGCGCAGCAGCTCCCGGGTGCCGAGCACGTTGTCGGCGCGCAGGCCCGCGTAGTCGGTCAGGAAGTTCACCCTCGCCCCGGCGTGCAGCACGGCGTCGACCTCGTGCGCGAGGCGCAGGAAGACGCCGTGCTGCAGCCCGAGCTCCGGCGCCGCGAGGTCGCCGGCGATGATGCGCAGCTGGCCGTAGCCCAGCGCGTAGTCGAACCGGGGGAGTGCCTCGGCGAGCCGGTAGTGCCGCAGCGCCGCCCGCAGCCGCTCCCGCGCGGCCGGGACGTCGGCGGCGCGGACGAGGCACACGACGTGCACGGTCGGCCGGGAGAGCAGCTCGGCCAGCAGGTGCGCGCCGATGAACCCGGTGCCACCGGTGAGCAGCACCCGGTGCGAGCGGGCGGGGGCGGGCCGGGCGCGCACGGCTCCGAGGTCGGCCACCCGCCGGTCGGCCTCCAGCTGGGCGAGGCCCCCGTCGGCGCGCGCCCGGCGACCGCCGCCCAGGAGTAACGCGGCCTGCGCCCGTACCGTGTCGGCCCGCAGCAGGGCGCCGACGTCGACGGGCCGGCCGGCGCGGCTGCCCAGGAGCGCTCCGATGCGGTGGGCCAGCAGCGAGGTCCCGCCGTACTCGGTGAAGGCGACGTCCACCGAGACCGTCTCGACCTGCAGCACCTCGCGCCACACGCCGGCGACGAGTTCTTCGGTGCCGGAGGCGGGCGCGGCGAACCCGGCCGCCGCGGCGGTCTCGGCGATCCGCTCGGCGGCCAGGGTCTCGAGCCGGCGCCGGTCCAGCTTGCCGTTGGGGGTCAGGGGCAGCTCGGCGAGGCGGACCAGGCGCCGGGGCACCACCTCGGCGGGCAGCTGCTGGCGCAGATGGGCCACGACGGCGTCGGTCTCCGGCTCACTGGGCGGAGCGGCGGTGAGGAACGCGACCAGGGACCGGGCCGCACCCTCGCCGGTGGCCACCACGGCGGCATCGCGCACGCCGGGCGCCTCCAGCAGCGCGCGTTCGATCTCGGCCAGCTCGATGCGGACCCCGCCGACCTTGACCTGCTCGTCGCGGCGGCCGTCGAAGCGCAGCAGGCCGTCCGGGCCGACGTGGCCGAGGTCGCCGGTGCCGTAGAGCTTTGCTCCGGGTACCGATGCGAAGGGATTGTCCACAAAGGAGCGTGCGGTGCGCTCGGGGTCGTTGAGATAGCCGGCGCCGACGCACTCGCCGCCGATGAAGATCTCACCCACCTTGCCCGGCGGCAGGGGGCGCAGGTCCTCGCCGAGCACGAGCGCGGCGGTGTTCGGGATCGGGGTGCCCAGCGGGACGCCGCCCTCGATCGGGCCGCCGCCGAGATCGATGTCGTGGAACACCGAGCCGATCGAGCACTCGGTCGGCCCGTACGTGTTCGTCACCCGCAGGTCCGGCAGCAGGGCGTGCAACCGTTGCAGCACATGGTCGTTGGCCGCCTCGCCACCGATGAGCATCCGGCGCAGGCCCGACAGCGCGGCGACCAGGTCGGGGCGCAGCTCGAGCAGGGCGACGAGGGCGCTGAGGACCGAGGGCACGAAGTCGGTGATGGTGATGCCGTGCCGGGCGATGGTGCGGCAGGTCTGCTCAAGGTCGAGGATGTTGCGCCGGTCGGGGATGACCACACGGCCGCCGGTGGTGAGCGGCCACAGTACCTGCCACATCGAGGAGTCGAAGGTCGGGCGGCTGTTCTGCAGCACCACCTGCCCGGCGCCGTCGCCGAAGTGCCCGGACATGGCGCTGAGCCGGTTCACCAGGCCCCTGTGGCGGTTGAGCGTGCACTTCGGGGTGCCGGTCGAGCCGGAGGTGAAGTACCCGTAGATGAGGTCCTCGGGCCCGGGCCGTGGTCCCCCGGCGGTGGTGCGGGCGGGCGGCAGGTCGTCGACGGCCACGACGACGGGCGGGGCGCCGCCGTCCGCCGGTGGCCGCACCCGGTCCGCGGTGGCGCGGACGGCCAGCACGACGGCGGGGCCGAGCTGGCGCAGGGCACCCTCGATGCGCGGCGCCGGCCAGTCGGGGTCGACCGGGACGTAGACGGCGGACGCCTTCATCGCGCCGAGCACTGCCACGGGGAAGTGCAGATCGTTGGCGACGACGATCGGCACCAGATCGCCCGGGCCGGCGCCGTGTTCGCGCAGGGCGGTGGCGACCGCCTCGGCGGCGGCGTCGAGCTCGGCGAAGGTCAGCTCGGCGGTGGCGTGGATGACGGCCGGACGGTCCGGGGCGCGCCGCACGACAGCCTCGAAGAGGTCGAGCACCGACCTGGTGCGCGGAAAGTCCCGGGTCTTGCCGACGCCGTGCGGCACGGCGTCCGGGTCGGCATCGACGTCGGCTGGATGGTGGTGGTCGGTCGTGGGGCTGCTCGTCATGGCACCGCTCCGGACGCACTGGATCGCCACCGGCACGGTCGCGCCGGCGTTACGACAACAATTGGGCTTGTGACCTCGGGTTATGACGGATCGATGAACGGAAGAGCGAGGGTTGATTCGCCGAGAAAATGGTCCGTTAACAAGTCCGGACGAAGACGTCGATGAATGTTAACGTCACGCTCCGGTGAGGACGGCGAATGACGTTACCTTGCGTTGCCGGGGTCAACAAGTGGTGCGAGGTTTTCGTCGGGTTGCTGTCGGAACCGTTTGCCCGCAAGAGAATCGGTTGCTCGGAAAATGGCATTGCCATCGCTCCATGTTCCCCCTATATCATACCGGACATGTATGTTGGAGCACTCGCGGAACGTCGCGTCGGCGTGCTGCAGGGGGGCGGACTGTCCAGCTCCGCCCTGGGCGTTTGGCTGGCCGAGCAGGGCATTGACGCCTACCACCTGATCGCAGACATCGGACAGGCCCCGGCGGCCGAGCTGGAGGCCACCGCCGCCGCCTGGCGCGCCCGCGGGGTGCCCGCCGCCCTCGTCGACCTGCGGGGCCCGATGGCCGCGCTCGCCCTCGACCTGGTGCGCTACCAGGCCCGCCACGACGGCGGATACTGGAACACCACCGGCGCGGCCCGGCTCGTGCTCGTCGAGCACCTCGCGCCGAGACTGCGGGCCGAGGGGCGCACGGTGCTCGCCCACGGCTGCGTCGGCGGCGGCAACGACCAGCGCCGGTTCGCCCGCTACACCGCCCGGTTCGCGCCCGGCCTGGACGTGTACGCGCCGTGGACCGACCCCGACGCGCTGCACCGGTTCCCGGGCCGCGAGGCGATGCTCGAGGCGGTCCAGGCGGCCGGCCTGCCGCTGGACGGGGGCAGCGGTGCCGACTGGTCGACCGACGCCTCACTCGCCGGAGCCTCGCACGAGTCGGCCCGCCTGGAGGACCTCGCGGTCCCCGTCGACGCCCGCACGCTGCGCCCACGCTGGAGCCGCTGGCCGGCCGACGCGCCCGCCGAGCCCGAAACGACCACCGTGACCGTGACCGCGGGACGCATCACCGACATCGACGGCAGCGGACCCGACCCGGTCGCCGTCGTGCGGCGCGCCGGCGAGCTCGGCGCCCGCCACGGAGTGTGGCTGCGCGACGTGGTCGAGCGGCGCATCATCGGCACCGTCTGCCGCGGCGTCTACGAGGCCCCGGCGCTGGAGGTGCTCGGCGCGGCCTGGCAGCGGGTCCTGCAGACGAGCCTCGACCAGCCCTCGCGCGCGCTCTACGACCAGCTCAGCGGCACGCTCGGGGCCGCCGTCTACGAGGCCTGGTACGCCGACCCGGCCGCCCGCTCGGCCCGCGCCGCGCTCGACGCGCTGCTGGACCGGGCCTCGGCCACCGTCACGCTCACCCTGCACCGCGGCACCGCCCGCCCGACCGCCGTGGACGTCACCGCTTCCGGCGCCCTGCAGCAGACACGGTTCGGCACCGGCGGCAACCGCTGGCGCGAGCCCGTCGCCGTCTGAACCCTCTTTTAGGAGCATCGATGCGGTACCGCACCTTCGGCCGGCTGGGCTGGCCGGTCAGCGAAATCGGCTACGGCATGTGGGGCATCGGCGGCGGCGAGGGCGGCTGGACCGGCGCCGACGACACCACCGGCAAGGAGGCCCTGCTCGAGTCGGTCCGGCTCGGCGTCAACTTCTTCGACACCGCCTGGATTTACGGCCGAGGCCACAGCGAGAAGCTGCTCGGCGAACTCGTCGCGGGTGTCGGCGGCTCCGGCGGGCTGAAGATCGCCACGAAGATCCCGCCGAAGGACCGCAACTGGCCCTCGACCCGCGACTCGAAGATCGCCGACGTGTTCCCCGAGGAGCACATCCGCGAATACGTCGACCGCAGCCTCGACAACCTCGGCGTCGAGCGCATCGACCTGCTGCAGTTCCATGTGTGGGAGGACGCCTGGGTCCGCGAGCCCGAGTGGCAGCGGGTCGTGGCCGACCTGCGGGACCAGGGCCTGGTCGAGGGCGTCGGGATCAGCGTCAACCGCTGGGAGCCGTGGAACGTCCTGGACACCCTCGGCACCGGTCTCATCGACGCCGTCCAGGTCATCTACAACATCTTCGACCAGGCCCCGGAGGACAAGCTGTTCGGTGTCTGCGCCGAGCTGGACATCGCCGTCATCGCCCGGGTGCCGTTCGACGAGGGCACCCTCACCGGCACGCTGACTCGGCAGAGCACCTGGCCCGAGGGCGACTGGCGCAACAGTTACTTCGTCCCCGAGAACCTCGCGGCCAGCGTCGAGCGGGCCGACGCGCTCAAGGCCGTGCTGCCCGGCGGGCTGAGCCTGCCGGACGCGGCGCTGCGGTTCATCCTGGCCAACCCGCAGGTCAGCACCGTCATCCCCGGCATGCGCACGCTGTCGCACGTGCGGTCCAACCTCGCCACCAGCGACGCCCCGCCGCTCGAACCGGCCGTGCTGGACGAGCTGCGCCGGCACCGCTGGGACCGCGAGCCGACGGAGTGGTCGCAGTGACCGCGCCACCGATCATCGCCATGTGGGCCGTCCCGCGCTCGCGCTCGACCGCCTTCCTCCGCATGATCATCGAGCGCGGCGACCTCGACGTCGTGCACGAGCCGTTCTCCAACCTGGCCGCCACCGGCCGGTTCGAGCTGGGCGAGCACACCGCGACCTCGGTCGAGGAGCTCTTCGAGCTGCTGCTGGAGCGCGCCCGCGGCGGCGGCCGGCGGCTCTTCGTCAAGGAGACCACCGACTACCGCTACGACGCGCTGCTGGCCGACCCGCGGCTGCACACTGAGCTCACCAACACGTTCATGATCCGGGAGCCGGGCGCGGTCGTGCGCTCCCACTACGCCATGAACCACGACGTCACCCGCGACGAGATCGGCTTCGAGCGGGTCCACGAGATCTTCTCCGCGGTCCGCGCGGCCGGCGCCCCTGTCGTCGTCGTGGACGGCGACGAGCTCGTCACCGACCCGCCCGGCGTGATCGCCCGCTACTGCAAGCTGACCGGCCTGCCGTACCTCCCCGACGCGCTGACGTGGGACCGGGGCGCCCGGCCGGAGTGGTCCCGCACCGAGCACTGGCACCTGGACGTGGAGCGCAGCAGCGGGTTCACCACCACGTCGAACGAGCACCCGGTCGAGCCGGCCGACATCGAACGGGTCGAGGCGCTCATCGCCTACCACCGGCCGTTCTACGAGCGGCTGCGGGAGCACCGGTGATCCCTCGGCCGCCCTACCGGGTCTCTCACCTGGATGCTCTCGAGGCCGAGAGCCTGTTCATCATGCGCGAGGTGGTCGCCGAGTTCGAGCGGCCGGTGCTGCTGTTCTCCGGCGGCAAGGACTCGATCGTGATGCTGCGGCTGGCCGAGAAGGCGTTCGCGCCCGCCCGCATCCCGTTTCCCGTCATGCATGTGGATACCGGGCACAACTTTCCCGAGGTGCTGCAGTACCGGGACCGGCGGGTGAGCGAGCTCAACGTGCAGCTGATCGTGGCCAGTGTGCAGGAGGCGATCGACGCGGGCACGGTCCGCGAGTCCGCCGACGGGATGCGTAACCGGATCCAGACGCCGGTGCTGCTCGACGCGGTGGAGAAGTACCGCTTCGACTCGCTGTTCGGCGGTGCCCGGCGTGATGAGGAGAAGGCTCGGGCGAAGGAGCGGGTGTTCTCGTTCCGTGACGATTTCGGCCAGTGGGACCCGCGCAACCAGCGGCCGGAGCTTTGGGCGCTGTACAACGCCCGGATCGCTCCGGGCGAGTCGATCCGCGTGTTCCCGCTGTCCAACTGGACCGAGCTGGACGTGTGGCATTACATCGCCCGCGAGGGTATCGAGTTGCCGGGCATCTACTACGCGCACGACCGTGAGGTCGTCGACCGTGGCGGGATGCTCTACGCGATCAACGAGTTTTTGCCGCTCAAGGCCGGTGAGACGCCGTTCACCGAGCGTGTGCGCTACCGCACGGTCGGGGACGCGTCCTGCACCGCCGCCGTCCGCAGCGACGCGGACACGATCGAGAAGGTCATCGACGAGGTCGCGGCCACCCGCATCACCGAGCGCGGGGCGACCCGCGGCGACGACAAGGTGAGCGAGGCGGCCATGGAAGACCGCAAGCGTGAGGGGTACTTCTAAGCCATGACCTCCGTGCTGGAGACGCCGCAGCAGCGGCAGATGGACCTCCTGCGCTTCGCGACCGCGGGCTCGGTCGACGACGGCAAGTCGACGCTCATCGGGCGCCTGCTCTACGACTCGAAGGCGATCTTCGAGGACCAGCTGGAGGCGGTCGAGGCGACCTCGCGCTCGCGCGGCGACGAGTACACGAACCTGGCACTGCTCACCGACGGCCTGCGGGCCGAGCGGGAGCAGGGGATCACGATCGATGTGGCGTACCGCTACTTCGCCACCCCCCGGCGCAAGTTCATCATCGCCGACACGCCGGGCCACATTCAGTACACGCGGAACATGGTCACCGGCGCCTCGACCGCCGACCTGGCGCTGATCCTGGTCGACGCGCGTAAGGGCCTGGTCGAGCAGTCCCGCCGGCACGCGTTCCTGTGCTCGCTGCTGCGGGTGCCGCACCTGGTGCTGTGCGTGAACAAGATGGACCTGGTCGACTACTCGCAGGAGGTCTTCGACCGCATCGCCGACGAGTTCACCTCGTTCGCGGCCAAGCTCGAGGCGCCTGACCTCACGGTCATCCCGATCTCGGCCCTGCACGGCGACAACCTCGTCTCCCGCAGCGACAAGATGCCGTGGTACGAGGGTCCCTCCCTGCTGCACCACCTCGAGCACGTGCACATCGCCTCCGACCGCAACCTGGTCGACGTGCGGTTCCCGGTGCAGTACGTGATCGCCCCCGACCGGTTCGCCGGGCAGGTCGCCGGCGGTGTCATCCGCGCCGGTGACGAGGTCATGGTGCTGCCGTCCGGGCTCACGACGACCGTCGCACGGGTCGAGACGGCCGACGGCGAGCTGTCCGAGGCGTACCCCCCGATGTCGGTCACCCTCCGGCTCGCCGACGACCTCGGCATCGCCCGCGGCGACCTCGTCTGCCGGCCCAACAACGCCCCCCAGGTCGCCCAGGACATCGAGGCGATGGTCTGCTGGATGGACGAGACCCGGCCGCTGGCGGTCGGCGGCCGCTACTCGATCAAGCACACGACGCGGTCCGTCCGCGCCGAGGTGCGCGGGCTGCAGTACCGCCTCGACGTCAACACACTGCACCGGGACGAGTCGGCCACGGCCCTCTCACTGAATGAGATCGGGCGCGTCCGGTTGCGGACCACGGCCCCCCTGGCAGCCGATGAATACCGCCGGAATCGCACCACGGGCGGTTTCATCGTCATCGACGAGACCAGCAATCGAACCGTGGGCGCCGGCATGATTGTGAGACGCACATGATCGAGAAGCGCGCATGATCGGTCGTGATGTGGTGATCCGATACAGTTCTCCGCTCGATCCGCTGGCCGAGCCGCTGCTGCGGGAGCTGGACGAGGAATATCACGCCCGCTACGGGCCCAACGAGGAGATGCGCCGGCATCCGGCCACGGAGTTCGCGGCCCCGGCCGGGGCGTTCCTGCTCGTGCTCGACGGCGGCGCGGCCGTGGCCGGTGGCGCGTTCCGGCGCTTCGACGCGGTGACCGCGGAGCTCAAGCGGGTGTGGACACACCGGCCGTACCGCCGCACCGGCCTGGCCTCCATGGTGCTGGCCGAGCTCGAGGCGGAGGCGGCCCGGCGCGGCTACCGGCGGGTCTACCTCACCACCGGCCCGCGCCAGCCCGAGGCGATCGCGCTGTACCGCCGGGCCGGCTACCGGGCCCTCTTCGACCTCGCCGATCCGCCCCCCGACGACCTGGCGTTCGAGAAGCTCCTGGCGACGGGGGCCCGATGAGCGTCGGCCCGCCGCCCGTCCGGGAGGCCACCGCGGACGGCACCGACCTGGAGGGGCTCAAGGTCGTGCCGGCCCGCTACCCGTGGCGCTGGATCGCCACCGCGGTCGTCGCCGTGCTGCTCGCCATGGCCGGGCACGCGCTCGTCACCAACCCCGCCTGGGACTGGAAGGTCGTCGGAGAGTACCTGTTCTACGAGACCATCCTGCGCGCGGTCGGGCTGACGCTCGAGCTCACCGCGCTCGGCATCGTCCTCGGATTCGCGCTCGGCACGGTGGTCGCGCTCATGCGGCTGTCCCGGGTACCGCTGCTGAGCTCGGTCGCATGGACCTACGTGTGGATCTTCCGCTCGGTGCCGCTCATCCTGCAGCTGCTGTTCTGGTACAACCTGGCGATCCTGTACCGCTACCTGTCCTTCGGCGTGCCCTTCGGCCCGTCGTTCGTCGAGGTCGCCACCATGGATCTGATCGGTCCGCTGACCGCCGCAAGCCTCGGCCTCGCGCTGCACCAGGGCGCCTACGCCGCCGAGATCGTGCGGGCCGGGGTGCTCTCCGTCGACCAGGGCCAGCTCGAGGCAGCCGCCGCGCTCGGCGTACCCCGCGGCCGGCAGCTGCGCCGGATCGTGTTGCCGCAGGCGATGCGCACCATCGTCCCGACCGCCGCCAACGAGATCGTGGGGCTGGTCAAGGGCACCTCAGTCGTCTACATCATGGCCCTGCCCGAGCTGTTCTACCAGGTGCAGGTCATCTACAACCGCAACGGCCGGGTGATCGCGCTGCTGCTCGTGGCGACCATCTGGTACATGATCATCACGTCGATCCTGTCGGTCGGGCAGTTCTACGTCGAGCGGTACTTCGCCAAGGGCAGCGCCCGCGTGCTGCCACCGACGCCCTTGCAGCGCCTGCGTGCTGCCGTCGCCGGGTGGCGCGGATGAGCGCGGCGATGGTCGAGGTGCGGGGCGTGCACAAGCACTTCGGCGCGCTGCACGTGCTGCGCGGCATCGACCTGCGGGTCCATTCGGGCCAGGTCACCGTGGTGCTCGGCCCCTCCGGCTCGGGCAAGTCCACGCTGCTGCGCAGCATCAACCATCTCGAGCGCGTCGACCGCGGGTACGTCACCGTCGACGGGCAGCTGATGGGCTACCGGCGTGCCGGGAACCGGCTGCACGAGCTCAAGGAACGCCAGATTCTCAAGCAGCGCACGCAGATCGGGTTCGTGTTCCAGAACTTCAACCTGTTCCCGCACCTCACCGCGCTGGAGAACGTCGCCGAGGCGCCGATCTCGGCCCAGCGCCGGCCCCGCACCGAGGCCCACGCCGAGGCGGAGGCGCTGCTGCGGCGCGTCGGACTCCAGGACAAGCTGCAGGTGTACCCGCGGCAGCTCTCCGGCGGCCAGCAGCAGCGCGTCGCCATTGCCCGGGCCCTCGCCCTGCGCCCGAAGGTCGTGCTCTTCGACGAGCCGACCTCAGCCCTGGATCCCGAGCTCGTCGGCGAGGTCCTCGACACCATGCGCGACCTCGCCCGCAACGGCACCACGATGATCGTCGTCACCCACGAGATCGGCTTCGCCCGCGAGGTCGCCGACACCGTGGTGTTCATGGACGCCGGCCGCATCGTCGAGCAGGGCCCGCCCGCCGACGTGCTGGACAACCCGCAACACGAGCGCACCCGCGCCTTCCTCAGCAAAGTCTTGTAACTGGAGGATCTGTGCTTCGCCTTGCCCCGGCCGCCCTGCTCGTGCTCGTCCTCGCCGCCTGCGGCACGCCCAGTGACATCGCCGCCGGATCGGCCCCGTCCGCCGGGTCGTCGGACTCCGGCCAGCTGCACGTCAACCTGAGCCCGGACCAGAACCGCGTCCGGGCTCAGAAGATCGACGCCATCGCCGACACCGTCCCGGCCGCGATCCGCGACAAGGGCGAGCTCGTGGTCGGCGTGAACCCCGACGGCGCGCCGCCGCTGGAGTTCCTGGCCACCGACGACCGCACCCTCATCGGCTCCGAACCCGACGTGGCCCAGCTCGTCGCGGACGTGCTCGGGCTCAAACTGGTGCTGGAGAACACGTCGTGGGAGAACCTGTTCCTGTCCGTGCGCTCCGGGAAGTACCAGCTCGGCTTCTCCAACATCACGGTCACCGAGGAGCGTAAGGACCTGTACGACTTCGCCACCTACCGCGTCGACCAGCTCGCCTGGGAGGTGCGCAAGGACAGCAAGATCACCAAGATCTCCGGCCCGGCCGACATCGCGGGCCTCAACCTCTCGGTGGCCTCCGGCACCAACCAGGAGAAAATCCTGCTCGACTGGAACGAGCAGAACAAGGCGGCCGGCCGCAAGGCCGTGAACATCTCGTACTTCGAGAACTCCGACTACCAGCTCGCCCTGCGCTCCGGCCGCACCGACGCCCACTTCGGCCCCAATCCGACCGTCGCCTACCACGTCGCGGTGGCCGGTGAGACCCGCATCGCGGGCACGTACTCCGGCGGCGGCGCGAGCGTCGACGGGCGCATCGCGGCGATGACGGTGAAGGGCAACGGCCTGATCGACCCGGTGGCGGCGGCGCTGAACGCAGTCATCAAGGACGGCAAGTACGCCGAGGTGCTCAAGCGCTGGGGCCTGTCGAACGAGGCCGTCCCGCAGGCGCTGGTCAACCCGCCCGGCCTGCCGCGTGAAACCAAGTGACCACTGGCCCGTGCCGACGATCGACGCCGACCTGGCCCTGGTGAAACCGTCTTCCTCGCGGCGCGCACCGGCGGACGCGGGGGCCGACCAGCAGCCGGGGTTGCGTGGCGGCGACGACGGCCACGCGACACCGGCCCGGCACGGCCGAGCCGGCATCGGTGGATGCGGGCTCAGGCCCGCAGTGGTGCCAGGGCCGTTGCCCAGGCGACGACCTGGTCCAGCGTCGCGGTGAGCGCGTCGAGTTGGTGCGCGCCGGGTGTGAGCGTCGCGAAGTTCTCGAAGTCCGTGTAGAACGACAGCGCCACCTGCGAGCGGACCGTGGCCAGCTGCAGCTCGGCCGCGACGAGCCGCAGGTGCTCGACTGCCCGGACGGCGCCGACCACGCCGTAGCCTACGAACCCGGCCGCCTTGTTGTTCCACTCCGCGTACAGGTAGTCGATCGCGTTCTTGAGCACTCCGGAGGTGGAGTGGTTGTACTCCGGCGTCACGAACACGAAGCCGTCAAACCCGCCGATCAGGCGGGACCAGGCCTTCGTGTGCTCGTTGGCGTAGGTGCCGCCGGAGGCCGGGACGGGCTCGTCGAGGTGCGGCAGGGGGTGGTCGGCGAGGTCGACGAGCTCGAACTCGGCGTCGGTGCGCTTGGTTGCCTCGGCGTGCACCCACTCGGCGACCTGGCGGCTGTAGCGGCCCGGGCGGACGCTGCCGACGATGATGGCGATCCTGGTCATGGCGCGATGCTCCTCACGGTGCGGGGTTGCCTGTCGACAGCCCGAGCGCCCGGATGGCAGCCTGGATTCCCGATCGAGCATGCGCACTATCGAGTGCGTCGGGCACCTCCGGGTGCGTCTTGGAGAGGACCAGCCATGAGTCCCGAAGCAGGGTCGGCCACATGCCGGGACGGCGATCTGCGGCAGTTGCTGCGCGGGCTGCTGACCACCATCGGCGACAAGTGGACGCTGGCCGTCGTGGCGGTGCTCGTCGACGGCGAGCTGCGGTTCACCGAAATCCAGCGCCGCGTCGAGGGCATCTCGCACCGGCTGCTCACCAAGACGCTGCGCGACCTCGAGCGCGACGGGCTGGTCGCGCGCAGCGTGCACGCGGAGGTGCCGCCGCGCGTCGAGTACGCACTGACGCCGCTGGGCCACAGCCTGCTCGTCCCGGTCGACGGGTTGGCCCGGTGGGTCGAGGAACACGGCCGCACGGTCCTGCGCCATCGCGGCGAGCGGCTGTGACGGAACCGCCCCTATCCATACTGTTTCGATAGGAATAGGGTGGGCGCATGACTGCGCGTCCGCCCCGTACCCTGGCCATCGTCACCGGCGCCGGTGGGTATCCCGGCCCGTACGAGCTCGCCCTCGACCCGCGTCGCTCCACGGTCGATACCGCGCGCCGCGTCGCCGCGCTCGCCGAGGCCGCCCGCATCGACGCCCTGTTCGTGCCCGACCTGCTCACGTTCGGCGCGCAGGGGACCATCGGGGCGCAGGAGCCGCTGGTGTACGTCTCCGCGCTGAGCCAGGTGACCGAGCGCATCGGGCTCATCGCGACGGTGTCGACCACCTTCCACCACCCGTACAACCTGGCCCGGCTCTTCGGCACGCTCGACCACGTGAGCAACGGGCGGGCCGCCTGGAACCTCGTCACGTCGGCGATCGGCGAGGAGAACTTCGGCCCCGGCGCCCTGCCGAGCCCGGAGGAGCGCTACGCCCGCGCCGCCGAGACGCTCGACGTCGTCAACGCGCTCTGGGACAGCTGGCGGCCGGGCGCTCTGGAGCTCGGCCCGGACGGGCGCGCGATCCTCGACCCGGCGAAGGTCCGGCCCATCGACCACGCCGGGCCGTACTTCAGCGTCGCCGGCCCGCTCAACATCCCGCCGCTGCCGCAGGGCCGGCCGGTGCTGATCCAGGCCGGGCAGTCGGCCGCCGGCATCGAGCTCGGGGCCAAGTACGCCGAGGTCGTCTTCACCGCACTGTCCACGATGGAGGCCGCGCGTGAGTACACCGGCCGAATCCGGGGGCGTGCCGCGCTCCTGCGCCGGCGGCCAGGGCTGCCGCTGATCTTCAGCTCGTTCCACGCCACCTTCGGCGCGACCGAGGCGGAGGCCCGGCGGCTGGTCCGCGAACGACACGAGGCGATCGACTTCGAGGCCGGCCGTTCGCTGGTCGCCGAGATGCTCGGCGGGGGCGTGGACCTTTCGTCGGTACCGCTGGATCAGTCCCTTCCGGAATCCGTCGTGCCCGACGTGTCCACTGTGCACCGGCGGCGCGGGCGGGTCGAGATCTTCGGGGCGTACATCCGCCAGGGCTACACCCTGCGCGAGCTCATCATCGCGGCCCAGGACACCGGCCACTGGAGCGTGGCGGGCACCCCGGAACAGCTCGCCGACGCCGTGGAGGAGCGGTTCCGCGCGGGCGTGCTCGACGTGCTCTCGGTCGGCGGCCTGCACGACCCGATCCAGCACGATTATGTCGTCAACGGCCTGCTGCACCATCTGCGCAAGCGTGGCATCGTCAAGCCCGACTACCTGGGCCCGACCCTGCGGGACAATCTCGGCCTGCCCCTCGGGTGCTGATCAGCCCGGCCCCACCCTTCGAAGGCGCGTCGAAAAGACGTGAGCCGATATTATTTCCTATTATCCAGATCGGAAAGATGGCTTAACAGTCCTTCCGTAACGTCGCCGGCATGCCCCGAACCATTGCCCGCAAGCCGGCCGCCGCGTCACTGGCCGCCCTCCTGAGCCTGGCCGCCTGCACCACCGACACGTCCAGCACCGACCCGGCCGCGACGGGCGCGAAGGCGATCACGATCGGCACCACCGACCAGGTCTCCAGCCTCGACCCGGCCGGCTCCTGGGACGCGGGCTCCGGCACCATCGAGTCCGAGGTGTACGCCACCCTGCTCAGCGCCCCCAACGGCACCACCGACGCCAAGCCCGACCTGGCCGCCTCGATCACGCTCAGCGGCCCCACGACCTACACGGTGAAGCTCAAGCCCGGCCTCAAGTTCGCCAACGGTCACGACCTCACCGCCTCGGACGTCAAGTTCAGCTTCGACCGGCAGCTCAGGATCGCCGACAAGAACGGGCCTTCGTCGCTGCTCTACAACCTCGCCTCGGTTGCCGTGCCCGCGCCGGACACGGTCGACTTCACACTCAAGTCGGCCAATGACACGCTCTTCCCGCAGGTGCTCACGACCGCGGCCGGACTCATCGCGGACGAACAGGTGTTCCCGGCCGACAAAATTCTCGACGACGACGCCATCGTCGCGGCCAAGCCCTGGTCCGGCCCGTACGCCATCGACAGCTACACCAAGAACTCCGTCGTGTCCTTCGCCGTGAACCCGGGCTACGGCGGCAGCCTCGGCGCGCCGAGGAACACCGGCGTGGTGCTCAAGTACTACACCGCCGCGAGCAACCTCAAGCTCGACATCCAGCAGGGCAACATCGACGTCGTCTACCGCACGCTGACCATCCCGGACCTGCAGGACCTCGCCACCAAGCCCGAGGTGGCGGTGCACACCGGCGCCGGCAACGGCATCCGCTTCATCGTGTTCAACCTCAAGACGCAGCCGTTCGGCTCGGCCACTGCGCAGGCCGACCCGGTCAAGGCGCTCGCGGTGCGGCAGGCGGCGGCCTCGCTGATCGACCGCGGTCAGCTGGCCGGGCAGGTCTACAAGGGCACGTTCCAGCCGCTGTACTCGTACGTGCCCCAGGGCATCACCGGTGCCACGGAGTCGCTCAAGCCGCTCTACGGCGACAAGAACGGTGGCCCCGACAAGGCCGTGGCCGCGGGCCTGCTCTCCGCGGCCGGCATCACCCCGCCGGTGGCCCTGAACCTGCAGTACAACACCGACCATTACGGCTCCTCGTCGGAGGACGAGTACGCGCTGGTGAAAAACCAGCTCGAGGCGAGCGGGCTGTTCAAGGTCACGCTGCAGTCCACGGAGTGGTCGCAGTACGGCAAGCAGCGCGTCGCCGACCAGTACCCGGCCTACCAGCTCGGTTGGTACGCGGACTACCTCGACGCCGACAACTACCTCGGCTCCTTCTTCGCCGACGGCAACTGGGTCAACAACGGCTACGACGACCCGGCCGTGAAGTCGCTCATCAAGCTGGAGCAGACAGAGACCGACGCCGCCAAGCGCACCGCGACGCTCGGGCAGATCCAGGACGCCGTGGCCAAGGCGGTGCCGATCGTGCCGCTGCTGCAGGGCTCCACCGCGATCGTGACCCGGGCGGGCGTCACCGGCGTGCCGCAGCGGCTCGACAGCGCGTACCAGTTCCGCTGGGCCGAACTTGCGCAGCGCTGACGAGCGGCGCCCCGGGCCGGGCCTGGCCCGCTATCTCGCGGTGCGGTTCCTGCTCATCTTCCCGACCGTCTTCGCCCTGGTGACCGCGGTGTTCTTCCTGATGCGGCTCACCGGGGACCCGGTCACCAGCGCGTTCGGCGACCGGCTGACCCCGGCGCAGCTGCAGGCGAAGCTGCACCAGGCCGGCTACGACCGGCCGCTGCTGGTGCAGTACCTGGATTTCCTGAAGGGCGTGGCGACCGGCGACCTGGGCCGCACCGCGACCGACAACCGCTCGATCGGCGACCTGCTCGGCAGCTACGGCACGGCGACGCTGGAGCTGGCGGTCTACGCGCTGGCGATCGCGCTGCTCGTCGGGCTGCCGCTGGGCCGGATCGCGGCCTACCACCGCGACCGCGCGCCGGACGTGGTGCTGCGGCTGTTCGCGATCCTGGCCTACGCCACCCCGGTCTTCTTCGTGGGCCTGGTGCTGAAGCTGGTCTTCTCGGTGTGGCTGGGCTGGTTCCCGGTCGCCGGGCGGGCCAGCACCGGGGTCCAGCTCGAGCTCGCCCACCGCTCCAGCGTCACCGGCATCTACCTGCTCGACGCGCTGCGCAGCGGCGACGGCGGCGCGGTGCTCGACGTGCTGCACCACGCGGTGCTCCCCGCCGTCGCGCTGGGCCTGCTCGTGGCCGGGATCTTCCTGCGGCTGGTGCGCATCAACCTGATCGGCACCCTGTCGGCCGCGTACGTCACCGCCGCCCGCTCCCGCGGCGTGCCCGAGCGCCGGCTGCGCGACCGCCACGCGACCCGCCCCGCGCTGGTACCGGTCGTGACGATGCTCGGCCTGCAGGTCGCCGGGCTGCTCGGCGGGGCGGTGCTGACCGAGACGACGTTCGAGTGGAAGGGCCTGGGCTTCGAGCTCGCGCACTACCTGACCGCGCGGGACTTCGTCGCGGTGCAGGCGCTCGTGGCCGTCTTCGCGCTCGTGGTCGCGGTGACCAACTTCCTCGTCGACGCGGTCGCGGCGATCGTCGATCCGAGAGTGCGGTACTGAACCATGACCCAACGTGTGATGGTGCTGCTCGGGGCCGGGCTCGCCGCGGTGTTCGCGCTCACGGCCGTGTTCGCTCCGCTGATCGCTCCGTACGGCTACGCCCAATTGCAGGACAGCCGCGGCCGCCCGGGGGACGGGCACCCGTTCGGCACCACGATCACCGGCTACGACGTGCTGTCGCGGACGCTGTGGGGAGCCCGCACCGCGCTGCTGGTCATCCTGCTCGCGGTGAGTGTGTCGCTGGTGTTCGGCGTGCTGCTCGGGCTCGTCTCCGGCTATGTCGGGGGGCGACTCGACCGGCTGCTCGTCGGAGTGGCCGACGCCATGTACGCGTTCCCGTCGCTGCTGCTGTCCATCCTCGTCGCGATCGCGGTGAGCGGCGGCCGTTCCAGCCTCGCCGGCGGGCTGACCGCGGCCGCGGTGGCGGTGACCGTCGTGTTCGTGCCGCAGTACCTGCGGGTCGTGCGGGCCGAGGTGGTACGGGTGCAAGGAGAGGCGTTCGTGGATGCCGCCCGGATCATCGGGGCCGGGCACGCCCGCATCATGCTCCGGCACGTGCTGCGCAACTCGGTGCGCAGCCTGCCGGTCGTGGTCACGGTCAACGCCTCCGAGGCCATCCTCACGCTCGCCGGGCTGGGCTTCCTCGGCTTCGGCATCGAGCCCAACTCGGCCGCGGAGTGGGGCTACGACCTCAACAAGGCGGTGCCGGACGTGACCGCCGGGATCTGGTGGACGGCGGTGCCGCCGGGCATCGCGATCGTGCTCACCGTCCTGGGCATCACGCTCATCGGCGAGAGCCTCACCGACCTCACCGACCCGCGGTTGCGGCTGCGGCGGGCAGCATGAGCGCGGACCTGGTGCGCATCGAGGACCTGCGGGTCCGGTTCGCCGTCGGCGGCGGGCACGTCACCGCGGTCGACGGGCTGGACCTGGCCGTCGCGTCCGGCGAGATCGTCGCACTGGTCGGCGAGAGCGGCAGTGGCAAGACGGCCACCGGCAACGCCGTGCTCGGCCTGCTGCCCGCCAACGCCGACGTGTCGGGCAGCGTCGTGCTGGGCGGCACCGAGGTGATCGGCGCCCACCCGCGGACCCTGCGCCGGTTGCGGGGCACCGCGGCGGCGATGGTGTTCCAGGAGCCCTCGACGGCGCTGAATCCGGTGTACCCGGTCGGCTGGCAGATCGCCGAGGGGCTGCGCGCGCACGGTGTGCGCGGGCGGGCGGCGCGGCGCGAGCGGGCGATCGAGATGCTCGACGCGGTCGGCATCCCCGAGCCGCGGCAGCGGGCCGGACACTATCCGTTCCAGTTCTCCGGCGGCCAGCAGCAGCGGGTGCTCATCGCGGCCGCGCTGGCCCTCGGCGCGCGGCTGCTCGTCGCCGACGAGCCGACCAGCGCGCTCGACGTGACGGTGCAGGCCGAGATCCTCGACCTGCTGCGCCGGTGCCGCGCCGACTTCGGCACCGGCATTCTGCTCATCACGCACGACATGGGCGTCGTCGCCGACATCGCCGATCGGGTCGCCGTCATGCGGCACGGTCGGATCGTCGAGCGGGCCGCCGTCGGGCCGCTCTTCGCCCAACCCTCCCACGAGTACACCCGGGAGCTGCTGGCCGCGATCCCGGTGCCCGGCGCGGGCCGGCCCGCGCGGGTGGTCGAGGCTGAGCCCGTCGTGGTCGCCGAGGACCTCGTCGTGCAGTACCCGCGCCGGCTCGGCCGTGGCGGGGCCCGCGCGGTCGACGGGGTGAGCTTCGCGATCGCCGCCGGCGAGGTGCTCGGGCTCGTGGGGGAGAGCGGCTCGGGCAAGACGACCATCGGCCGGGCGATCGCCGGGCTCGTCGCGGCCACCGGCGGCTCGCTCGACGTGCGGGTGCCGGCCGGGGGACTGGGGTACGTCTTCCAGGATCCCGCGACGAGCTTCAACCCTCTGCTCACCGTCGGCGCGAGCATCGCCGAGCCGCTGCGGGTGCACCGCCGCGAGCTCGGCCGCGCCGCCGTCCTGGCCCGGGTCGGCGAGCTGCTGGAGCAGGTCGAGCTGCCGGCCGGGCACGCCGGGCGCTACCCGCACGAGCTCAGCGGCGGCCAGCGGCAACGCGCGGGGATCGCCCGGGCGCTCGCCCTGAGCCCGGCGCTGCTCATCGCCGACGAACCCACCTCCGCCCTGGACGTGTCGGTCCAGGCCCGCATCCTGGAGCTGCTCATGCGCCTGCATCGCGAACTCGGGTTCGCCGCCCTGTTCATCAGCCACGACCTGGCCGTCGTGGAGGCCGTCGCCGACCGGGTCATGGTGCTGCGGCACGGCCGCGCCGTCGAGACCGGCGACACCCGGCGCGTGCTGCACGAACCGGAGCATCGGTACACCCGGCGGTTGGTCGAGGCCGCGCCCGTGCCCGACCCGGCCCGCCAGGCCGCCCGGCGCGCGGCGGCGGTGCGATGAACCTCCCCGGGCTCGTCGAGCAGGTCCTCGCGGCCATGCCGGTCATCGACGGGCACAACGACCTGCCGGTGGCGCTGCGGTTCGGCTCGGGCGGCCGCGTCGAGGGCCTCGACCGGAACCGCCCCGAGCTGCACACCGACATCCCGCGGCTGCGGGCCGGGCGGGTCGGCGGGCAGTTCTGGTCCGTCTACGTGCCGTCGCGCCTGCCCGAGCCCGAGGCGGTGACGGCCACGATCGAGCAGATCGACCTGGTGTACCGCCTCGCCGAGGCCTATCCCGAGACGTTCGCGATCGCCTGCACCGCCGCGGAGGTCGAGCGGGTCATCCGCGGCGGGCGGATCGCGTCGCTCATCGGGGTCGAGGGCGGCCACAGCCTCGCGGGCTCGCTCGGGGTGCTGCGCGGGCTGGCCCGGCTCGGGGTGCGGTACGTGACCCTCACCCACAATGACAACACCGCCTGGGCCGACTCCGCCACCGACGAGCCGGCGAGCGGCGGGCTCAGCGAGACCGGCCGGGCGATCGTGGCCGAGCTCAACCGGCTCGGCATCCTCGTCGACCTGTCCCACACCGCGGCCTCGACCCAGCGCGACGCCCTGGCCGTCTCGACCGCCCCGGTCATCTACAGCCACTCGTCGGTCCGGGCGCTCAACGACCACCCGCGCAACGTCGCCGACGAGGAGCTGAGGCTGCTCAGGACCAACGGCGGCGTTCTGCAGCTCACGTTCGTCCCGGCGTTCGTCTCGGCCGAGGTCGCCGCATGGACCGCCGACGCCGCGGCCGAGCGGGCGCGGCTCGGGTTCCCGGCGGTGCCGTGGACGTGGCCGCCCGTGTCTTCCCCGCCGCCGTCCCCGCCGTCCCCGCCGTCCCCGCCGCCCGCGCTCGAGGAGGACTACGCGAAGTGGCTCGCCGCGCATCCGCGCCCGGAGGTCTCGCTCGCCCAGGTCGCCGACCACGTCGAGCACGCCCGCGAGGTCGTCGGCGCCGCCCACCTCGGCATCGGCGGTGACTACGACGGCGTGGACTGGTTCCCGGCCGAGCTCGCGGACGTCTCCGGCTATCCGCGGCTGCTGGCCGAGCTGGCGTCGCGGGGCTGGAGCGCGGCCGAGCTGGAGGGGCTGACCGGGCGCAACGTCCTGCGGGTGCTGCGTGACGCGGAGGACGCGGCCGAGAGCCTGCTCTGGCCCGCCGTCGGTTAGCTTGACCTTGACCTTGACGTGTACGTCAAGGCATACGGTGCCGCACATGCGAAGCGCGGAGATCAGACTGGCGCGGCGGCCGGACGGGGCACCGGTGCTGCAGGACTTCGAGCTGGGCGAGCGGGAGCTGCCCGAGCCGGGCGACGGTGAGGTGGTGGTCCGCAACCGGCTCATGGCGCTGGGCGCGGCGATGCGCTCGCTGCTGGCCGGAGGGCTCGGCGTGATGCCAGGCTATGCGGTCGGGGCCCCGCTGTTCGGCCGGGCGGTCGGCGAGGTGGTGGCGTCGGCGAGCGCCGCGCTTCCGGTCGGCGAGACCGTCCTGCATGGGCTCGGGTGGCGCGAGTACACGGCCGGCCCGGCGGTGCGGTTCCGCCGGATCGACGCGGGCGACGCGGTCGCGCTGTTGTCCGGTGGCCTGCTGGCGTACGCCGGGCTGCGCACCGCCGGGCTGCGGCCCGGCGAGACGGTCTACGTGTCCGGAGCGGCAGGCGGCGTCGGCAGTGTGGCCGGAGCGGTGGCGCGGGCGCTCGGGGCGGGCCGGGTGATCGGCAGCACCGGCAGCGCGGGCAAGGTGGCGCTGCTGACCGAGCGGTTCGGCTACGACGCCGGGTTCCGGCACGGCGAGCAGTCACTGGCCTCGGCGGCGCCGGACGGTGTCGACGTCGGCTTCGACACGGTCGGCGGGCCGGTGCTGGCCGAGCTGGTCGGCGTGATGCGCCCGCACGGCCGCATCGCGCTGTGCGGGGCGCTCGCGGCGCAGCTCGGCGACGCCGCCGACCCGCCGCTGGACCTGACGACGGTCATCGGCCGGCGGCTGTCGCTGCACGGGTTCACCGCGACCGGCGAGCCGCACCACGAGGCGGAGTTCCTCCGTCTCGGGATCGCGGTGCCGCACACCGTGGTCGACGGGCTGGCCGCGGCGCCGCAGGCGTTGCTCGACCTGTTCGCCGGTCGCCACACCGGGACGGTCCTGGTCCGGTTGGCATAATGGGCTCATGCGCATCGGGGCACTGGCGCGGGCCGCCGGGACGACCACCAGGACGCTGCGGTATTACGAGCAGGAGGGCCTGCTCACCAGCGACCGCACCCCAACCGGCTACCGCGACTACGACCCCGCCGCCGTGCGGCGCGTGCGCAACGTCCGCGAGCTGCTGGCGCTCGGTTTCACCATCGCCGACGTGCGGGAGTTCCGGCAGTGGCTCGACCGGGAGTTGCCGCCCGCGTTCGCCGCCGGCCCCGGCTGCGCGGCCGCGATGCGCGTCGCCGAGGAGCGGCTGGCGCTCATCCGTCAGCGGCTGGACGCGCTGACCCGGCTGCACGACAGCCTCGCGGCCCGGCTCGACCGCCCAGCGGACGGGGCGGCCGCGCTCACCGGCTGACCGCACGTCCGGGCATCGTCCTTGCGGCGGCCGTCGGCCGGACCGTATCGGCAATCGTCGGCGGACCATCAGACGGGAAAATCGGCCGGGAAAGTCAGCCGGTTCCTCCCACGTCGATCTATCCGTTTGCGCCGCCACTCATGGACGGTCGGCTGTATGGCGCCCACGTCCGTCGGCGGTCAGGATAGGTGGGTGACTCCAGAGGAGATCGTCGGCGCCGCGATCGAGGCCGCTGCGGCCGGCCTGAAGGTCGGCGAGCTGCCGATCGGTGCGGTGGTCCTGGCCGGTGACGACGTGGTCGGCTGGGCGTACACGCGTGAACGCGGGCATGGCCGCCGGCTGGTGCACGCCGGGCTGCTGGCGATGATGGAGGCCGACGAGCGGTTCGGCTGGTCGGAGCACGCGGAGCCGCTGCGGCTGGGCGTCAACCTCGAACCGTGTGTCATGTGCCTCGGCGCGGCGATGGCGCTCGGCGTGCGGGAGGTGTACTTCGGGGTGGAGTCGCCGGATGATGGTGCCGCCGGGGTCGCCGCGACCTGGCAACCGGGTGCAAGTACGCGCTGGCATCAGGCGCCGGCGGTGTACGGCGGCATTCGGCGCGCCGAGAGTCGCGAGCAGTTCCGCCGGTACACCGCGGCGGCGGCCGACTCGCCGCTGCGCGACTGGGCCCGCACGATCGCCGACCTGCCCGACTGACAACCGGCCGGGTGGCTCGGGGGCCGTGAACATGCGCCGACCTGGCGCAGCTCGCCCGCAGCGTAGTTCTGGCCGTCCCGGCCGCGGCCTGCGCATCTCACACGCACCGCCTCGTCTCCGGGACCGCCGCGAGCGCCCGATGGGCGGCACGCCGTGCTCCTGCAGGACGCGGCGGCGCAGACTCAGCGGCGAGGCGGCGCCGCGGCCGGGGCCCTGGAGCGGGCCGCCGGGCGCAGCCCCGCGCAGGGCCCGGGTCCCTCGCGGTGGGCGCCGATCCCGCAGCTGCGTCTGGCGGCCCGGCAGCGGATCGGCCGGGCGCTGGGCTGCTCCGCCTGACGACTTGGTCACGGGCGGGGAAGTAGTCCCTGCAGGAGGAGGTCGAGGAGTCGTCCCGGCCCCTGTGGGCTGGCGGTGTTCTGCTCGCTGGCCCATGCGACGGCATTGGTCAGCTGGAGGATCTCCGAGACCGTGACATCGGTGCGCAGGACGCCTGCGCGCATGGCTCTGTCGACCAGCGCCGCGCCGGCCCTGTGCATCGCCTGGTGGCAGGCGGCCAGAACGTCGGCAGGCTGGCTGGCTTCGGCCATGTTCAGCTCGCTGGGCAGGCCCCGGTAGGTGGTGGAGTGAAGGGCGACCAATTCCAGCCAGGTGCGGAGCGCCTCCTGGGGTGATGGGTTGGTCAGAAGTTGGGTGGCCTGCGCGGTCAGCGTGTCCACTCGTTCCCGCAGGAGCGCGACCAGCAGGTCCTGCCGGGTGGGAAAGTGGCGGTACAAGGTTCCCGGACCGACCTCCGCACGTTTGGCGATCTCGTCCAGGGACGCGGCTGTCCCCTCGGCGGCGAACATCTCCGCAGCCACTGCGAGCAACTTGGTCCGGTTGCGGCGGGCGTCCGCGCGAAGGGGCCGCTCGGCGGAGCCGCTGCTGGTGGTGTGTGTCCCCATCGTCAAGCCCTTCCGCCGCGCGTCGAAAGCTGGAATCTACCCAGGCCGCAGGTTCGGCCGTCCGTTGGCCGCGCGGAGCGGGCTTGCCCGCAGGCGGCGGGCCTCGCCGGTCGCCGTGACGGTAAGGCTATGTCGTCGGTTGCCGGTCCTGGACCCGGATTCGGGGAGGCGTCGCCGACATGGGTGTTGGGCCGCAATCACCTTGCTAAGCGGAGACAGTCTCCGTATACTCCGACATGGAGGCTGTCTCCGTTTACGTTCCGTCCCGGGTGGGTCGGTCGGTCGGTGAGGAGAGCACACTTATGTCGACGTCGGCTAGGTCAAAGATTTCGCCTCCGGCGAGTACCGACACACAGCCTCAAGGCCGCAAACGCCCCGGTATCGCTCTGGCGGTCATCATCGCCTGTCAGTTGTTGGTGGTGCTCGACGCGACCGTTGTGAACGTGGCACTGCCGAACATTCAAGCGGACCTGGACTTCGATGCGGCCGATCTGTCCTGGGTCCTGACGTCGTACACACTGGCGTTCGGCGGACTGCTGCTGCTGGGCGGCCGGACCGGGGACATTCTCGGTCGGCGCCGGGTGTTCGTGGCCGGCGTCGTGCTGTTCACGGTCGCGTCGCTGATCGCCGGATTGGCGACCTCGCCGGCGTTGCTGCTGACAGGGCGAGCGTTGCAGGGTGTCGGTGCGGCATTCGCAGCGCCGGGCACCTTGGCGCTTATCGCGACGAACTTCCCGGAGGGACAGGAACGAAACAAGGCGCTGGGCATCTTCTCCACCGTCGCCGGTCTGGGGATGACAGCCGGGCTCATCCTGTCCGGAGCGCTCGTCGCGGCCGGGTCGTGGCGACTGGTCATGTTCATCAACGTTCCGATCGGGATCGTGATCGCACTGCTGGCCCCGCGATACGTCACCGAGCCGCCGCGGCACGCGGGCCGCTTCGACGTGATCGGCGCGCTGACGTCCACGATCGGGATGACGGCGTTGGTCTACGGATTCATCCGAGCGGCTACCGCGGGCTGGGCAAGCCGCACGACGGTCGCCGCCTTCGTTGTCGCGGTTGTATTGCTGGTGGTATTCCTGGTCCTTCAGGCGCGGACCGCTCAGCCGATCATGCCGCTGCGGTTGTTCGCCGTCCGCAACCGTGCCGCCGCGTATGCCAGCATGCTGCTGCTGCCGGCGACCACGGCCAGTATGTTCTTCTTCCTGCTGCAGTACCTGCAGGACGTGAAGGGGTTCAGCCCGCTCGTTGCCGGTGTGTCGTTCATTCCGCTGGCCGCGGTGCTGTTCCTGGCATCCAAGCGGGCGCCGAAGCTGATCCCCCGGTTCGGGGCGCGCCCGGTGATGATCACCGGGATGATCCTGGTCACCATCGCGATCGTCGCGTTGTCCTTGCTCAAGGCGTCGAGCAACTACTGGGTCGCGGTCCTCGTCCCGACGATGCTCTTCGGCGCCGGCGTCGGGCTGTCCTTCATGCCCCTGAACATGACGATCCTGGCCGGCGTCGATCCCAAGGACGCCGGGGCGGCATCCGGCCTGCTGCAGGCCATGCAGCAGATCGGGGCGTCGCTGGGTCTGGCCATCCTGGTGACCGCGTTCAACGGGGCCTTCAACGGAAACGCCGCCGACCATCAATCGTTCACCGCCGGGGTTTCCCGCGCACTCGAGGTGAGCGCGGTCTTCAGCGGTCTGGCGCTCCTGATCGCCGTTTTCGTCATCAGGACCGCCAAGCCCGCGCCCGCCAAGCAGTCCTGACTCCGCGTCCAGGTGACCCCCTCTCGTCCGCTGCTCGCCGCCGTTCCAGGCGTTCCCTGCCTCCGACGGCTGGATGGTCGTCGGCTGCGCCAAGCAGAAGTTCTGGGACCGGCTGACCGCGCTGCTCGGCGACGGGGAGCTGACCAAACCCCGGTTCGCCGACTTCCCGGCCCGGCTGGCCAACCGCGAATTCCCGGCCCGGCTGGCCACCCGCGAAGCGCTGGTCAAGGTGCTCGGCATTCCGTGCGCGCCGGTGAACGACCTGACCGCCGCGCTGGCCGAGCCGCATCTCGCGGACCGCGGCATGATCGTGGAGACCGAGCACGAGCAGTTCGGCCGGGTGCGCTCGATCGCTTCGCCGGTCCGCGTCGGCGACCGGCGGGTGCGGCCGCGCGCGGCGGGCGCCTTCGGCCCGGGGGGCGTGAGGCCGCCGCCGCGCCTCGGCAAGCTCATGCGCGGAGTGAAGCCCCCGCGCGCCGGAGACGATCGCCTATGACGCCCTGACGCCGGCGAGAATCTCGGCGACGGTGTGCGCGCTGACGGCGGGCATCGACCTGTCGGCATGCCGGGTCGCGACCGCGCGCACGTGCTCCTCGGCGGTCCGGGCCAGTCCGTCGTAGACGGCGGTGAAGACGTCCCGGGCCGCCGGCCGGGGCCAGTCCGGCGGCAGCAGCCGGACGGGCAGGCGGGGATCGAGCACGGCGAAGCGGCGGTACGTGTCCATGACCTCGGTGCGGGCGCGTACCGCCTCCGCGCCGCCGACCCGGCCGGCGGCGATCCGGTGCAGCAGTGGCCGCCACCGCCGGGTGAACGTGTCGTAGTGCGCGGCGATCGCCGCGATGTCCCAGGCCTGCAGTGGATCGCGCCGGGTCGCCGCGCCGAACTCGGCGTGCCGGGCCCGGAACACCGTGATCGCTTCGGGGGCGACCTCGTCGAGCTGGACCGAGACCAGGTCGGTGAGCGCGTGCGGCGAGATCCACAGCCCGTCGTACAGCGGCGCGTACCCCAGCCAGCGCAGCCGGTTGCGCAGCTCCCGGCGGCGAGCGCGCTCCTGCTGCGGCAGCGAGAACGCGATCAGCGTCCAGCGCTCGTCCCACGCCTCCGCCCCGGCCGCCGACGACACGATCCACTGACCGCCGGCCGAGAGCTGGTCGGCCGCGGCGGTGGCCAGTCGGTAGGAGCTGTGCCGGCCGTTCCGCCGGCCCTGCAGCACACCGCGGCGGGCCAGCCGGCTGATCGCCGTGCGGGCGCCCGCCTCGCTCACCCCGGACTCGATCAGCAGCGTCACGATAGCGGCCGACGGCAGCCACGCGCGGGTCCGCAGGGTGTAGTCCGCCATCAGCGTCACGGCGAGGCCCTGCGGCGCCGGTCCGGACTGCCGCCGGGGGAGCCGCACCGGCTCGTCGTCGTCCGGAAAGATCTCCTCGATGTCGAACGGGTCGGCCACGGCCCGACTGTAGCGCCTCGGCTGATCTCCACATCGATTGACACTTATGTGTCCCGGGTACACACTAAATGCCGCACGATGGCTTGGGAGCCGCGCCGTGATCCGTCCGACCAGACGAGGAGTAGGCGCATGCGCTTCAGACGGAAACTCCTGCTCGGCCCGGTGGCGTTGCTCGCCTTCGCCGGGCTGACCCTGGTGGCGTTGCGGCCCGCATACGCGGCGACGCTGACCGAGGTCACCAACTTCGGCGCGAACCCGGGCGGCATGCGCATGCATGTGTACGTCCCGGACGCGCGACCGGCCCACCCGGCGATCGTGGTCGCCATGCACGGCTGCGGCGGCTCCGGCCCGGGTTTCTACTCGGGCAGCGAGTTCGCGAGCCTGGCCGACCGGTACGGCTACATCGTCATCTACCCGACCGCGACGCAGCAGGCCGGCTTCGGCAACTGCTTCGACACCTGGTCCGACGCGGCCAAGCGGCGAGGCGGCGGAAGCGACCCGGTGTCGATCGTGTCGATGGTGACGTACGCGGAGCAGCAGTACGGCGGTGACCCGAACCGGGTCTACGCCACCGGCAGCTCATCCGGCGGCATGATGACGAATGAGATGCTGGCCCTGTACCCGGACGTGTTCAAGGCCGGTGCGGCGTTCATGGGCGTGCCGTTCACCTGCTTCGCCAACGCCGCGGACTATCCGCCCGGCACCAGCCGGTGCACCGGCGGCAGCATGGACCGCACCCCGCAGCAGTGGGGCGACGCGGTCCGGCAGGCGTATCCGGGGTACTCCGGACCGCGGCCGCGGATGCAGCTGTGGCACGGCACCAGCGACACGCTCGTGCCGTACTCGCTGCTGCAGGAGGAGATCGAACAGTGGACGAACGTGTTCGGCCTGAGCCAGTCGCCGACGTCCACCGACACACCGCAGTCCGGCTGGAACCGCCGCCGCTACGCGGATTCCGCCGGCACGGTGCAGGTCGAGGCGTACAGCATCCAGGGCGCCGGGCACAGCCTGCCCTCGGCCGGCATGGCCGCGTACGCCGTCGCGTTCTTCGGCCTCACCGGCACCGGCGGCACCAGCGGCCCGCCGGTCTCCAGCCCGCCGGTCTCCAGTCCGCCCGTGTCCAGCCCGCCGGTCTCGAGCCCGCCACCGGCCGGAGCCGCCTGCCGCGTCACGGACACGATCAGCGCCTGGAACACGGGGCTGACCGCGAGCATCACCATCACGAACACCGGTAGCAGCACCGTCAACGGCTGGGCGCTGACCTTCACGCTGCCGTCCGGCCAGACCATCACCTCGGGCTGGAACGCCCAGTACAGCCCCGTCTCCGGGGCCGTGACCGCGCGCAACATGAGCTACAACGGCGCGCTCGCACCGGGCGCCTCGACGACGATCGGCTTCCAGGCCACACACACCGGCAACACCGCCCGCCCGGCGGCGTTCGCCCTCAACGGTGCCGCCTGCACGCTCGGGTGACACCGGAACGTTCCGGCCGCGGCGCTGGGTCGCCGCGGCCGGGACCGGCGCTACCGGTGCAGCCGGGCCGCGTCGCTCGGGCCGCCGCGGCGGATCAGCCAGGCGTCGCTGATGTGGGTGAACATCGCGGCGGCGGCGCCCTCCGGGTCGCGGGCGGCGATGCGCTCGTAGATTCGCCGGTGCCCCAGATTCGACGCGATGCACAGCGTCCGGTCCGTGCGCCCGACGTAGCGCGCGGTGTGCAGCACCTGGCTCACCAGCGCCTTCACCACGGCCCGGGCGATGCGGTTCCCGGACGCCTCCATGATCATGTCGTGGAAGATGCGGTCGTACTCCTCGTAGGTGACGTGGTCGTCCACGAGTTCGTCCATCTGCTCGACCGTCGCCCGCAGCCGCTCGATGGTCGGATCGTCCGCCAGCCGCGCCGCGACGTGGGCCATGTCCGACTCGAGCAGGCGCCGGGTGACCACGAGGTCGTCGAGGATCGCCAGGCTCTCGTCCTCGGCCACGGCCGTGCCGAGCACGAGCTCGTCGAGCATGTTCCATTTCGACGGCGGCGTTACGACGGTGCCGCTGCCCTGGCGGACCTGGACGAGCCCTTTCTCCTGCAGCACCTTCACCGCTTCGCGGATCACCGTGCGGCTGACCGAGAACGTCTCGCACAGGGCCGGCTCGGGCGGTAGCGGCGTGCCGGGCGGATGGACACCGCGCACGATGCGCTCCACCAGTTCCGCGGTGACCGCCCGGCCCAGGTTGGCCGGGCGCCGTACCCATGCGGGCGGCGCGACGGCGTGGCCGTCCGGTTCGGCCTGGGATGTCGTCATGGATCCTCCGTCGGGCGCGGCTGTCGTGGCGCGGCCCGCGGACAGTGTACGGCCGCGGCCGATCTGATGCTTGCAAACATCATACGTATGCCCTTACATTTCGTCGCAGTGACATCTTGCGCAACAGGGCCTCACCGATAAGGACGTGCATATGTTGCGAATGAGACAAACCGGCCGCCGCCAGCTCGCCGGGATCAGCACTGCCGCCCTCGCCGTCACGCTCGCCCTCGCCGGTTGTGGCAAGTCCGGCGGAACATCCGAGGGCTCGTACGGCTTTCCGCAGGTCGCCCAGGACGACAAGGCGACGATCACCGTCTGGGTCGACGCCGACCGGGCGGGTGCGGTGGACGCGTTCAAGAAGGCCAACCCGGACGTGAAGCTCGAGGTCGTCACCTACGACGGGTCGGCGAACGGATCGAACTCCTTCCGGACCAAGATGCAGCTCTTCGACCGTGCCGGCAGCGGGTGGCCCGACGTGGTCTTCTCGAGCCAGAACAACGACGCCGCCTGGGCCAGCCAGGCGACCAACGGCAAACAGGCGTTCGCCGCCGTGCTCGACCAGGGGCTCGTGGACAAGAAGACCCTGGCCGACTTCACCGCCGGGGCGCTGAACCCCTGCACCGTCGGTGGCAAGGTGTACTGCCTGCGCAACGACCTGGCGCAGGTGGTGCTCTGGTACGACAAGGCGCTGCTGCAGCAGTTCGGCTACACCCTGCCGGCCACGTGGGAGGAGTACCAGGCCCTCGGCGAGCGGGTGGGCCGCGAGCACCCCGGCTACATCGTCGGCAGCGTCGGCGACTCCTTCGCCCCCGAGGTGTACTTCTGGAGCGGCAAATGCCAGGCCAACGGCATCACCGGACCCAAGTCGGTGACGGTGAACACCGGCAGCACGGAGTGCAAGCGGGTCGCGGCCATGCTCGACGTGCTCATCAAGAACGGCACCACCCCGTCGGTCAGCGTCTTCACCCCGGAGTTCGTCAAGACCTACACCGGCAAGGTGCTCATGATGCCCGGCCCGGCGTGGTACTCGGGCGCCATCTTCAACAACCCGCAGTCGCTCAACGTCCCCAAGGGTGAGCTCGGCGTCGCCGCGCCGCTGCCGTGGCGAGGCGAGGAGGCGGTGACCGGCAACGTGGGCGGCGGCACCTGGTTCATCAGCAGCCACTCGAAGAACCTCAAGGCCGCCGCGAAGTTCGCCGAGTTCGTCACCACCGCCGACGACTACCAGGTCAATCTCGCCCCCGGCTACCCCGCCTACGCGCCGGCCGCCGACAAATGGATCAAGAAGCAGGAGTCCAGCGGCTACTACGCCACCGACCTGCAGCCGCTGATCAAGGCGGGCACCCAGATCTGGAACGGCTGGGGTTCCGGCATCTTCAGCCAGGAGGCGATCTGGGCCAAGACCGTCACCCCGGCTGTCGCCGGCGGCAAGAGCCTCGTCGGCCTGCTGCCGGAGTGGCAGACGGCCATCAAGAACCAGGCTCAGGTCGACGGATACACGGTCGCATGACGATCGTGCGTGAGGCCGCGCGTCCGGTGGGCGCGCGGCCTCGGTCGACGAGCGGGCACCACCGCGCGATGTCCTACGGGTTCGTGGTGCCCTACACGGTCCTGGCCGCCGTATTCGGCGTGTTCCCGGCGCTGTACGCCGTGTTCCTCGCGTTCACCGACGGTGAGGGCGGCTTCGCCGGCGCGGGCAACTTCGTCAAGGTGTTCGGTGACTTCCGGTTCCTGCCGGCAGTGGGTCACGTCGCCGCCTTCCTGCTCACCTGGCTGGTCGCCCTGATCGTGCTGGTCACGTTCCTGGCGATCGTGGTGCACGCGATCCGGGTCCGCTGGCTGAGCCGGGCGCTCCGGCTGGTCTTCTACCTGCCGGGCGCGGTCGCGGGCGCGTCCAGCGTGCTGCTGTGGCTGTTCGTGCTCGACCCGACCGCGAGCCCGGTGGCCGGGCTGCTGCGGCTGGCCGGATTCACCAGCTTCAACCAGGTGATCGCCCCCGGCAACCTGCCGCCGATCTTCGCCGTCATCGCCTTCTGGACCGGCGCCGGCGGATGGATCGTGATCATGTACGGCGCCCTGAACAACATCAGCCCCGACATGATCGAGGCGGCCCGCATCGACGGCGCGAGCACGCTCCAGATCGCCTGGCGCATCCAGTTACCGCTGCTGCGCAAGTGGATCTCATACATGGGCATCATGTCCCTCGCGGCCGGCACACAGCTGTTCGTCGAGCCGCAGCTGCTGTCCCAGGCGAGCAACGCCGTCGTACCCAACGACTACTCGCTCAACCAGCTGGCGTACCTCTACGCCTTCCAGCAGAACGACTTCAACGCCGCGGCCGCCGTCGCGCTGCTGCTGCTGATCATCGCCCTCGCGCTGTCGGCTGTCTTCGTGACGCGCGGCGGGCTGTTCGAGAGGGACTGACATGTCCATGGCGAATCCCCGGCTCAGCGCGGGTGCGGCCACCGGCTGGGCCGGCCGGACGATCGTCTCGGTCGTGGTGGCCGTGTTCGTGCTGCTCTTCGCCGTCCCGATCGTCTGGCTGCTGCTGGCGACGACCAAATCGGCCCGGGAGCTGCTCGTCGGCCACCCGTTCCGGCCGGGCAGCATCGGAGATCTGGCCGCGAACTGGCGGGAACTGCTCGAGTTCCAGGACGGGGCGATGACCGCCTGGATCGGCAACTCGGCGCTGTACGCGCTCGGCGCCCTGGCCATCACGCTCGTGGTCAGCATCCCCGCCGGGTACGCGCTGGCGATGACCGAGTTCCGGTTCCGCCGGTCCCTGCTCGTGCTGACGCTGATCGTGATGCTGATGCCGAACACCGCGCTGGTACTGCCGATCTTCCTGGAGCTCAACATGGTCGGCCTGATCGGCAGCCCCCTATCGGTCATCCTGCCGATGTCGTTCTTCCCGTTCGGCGTCTACCTCACCTACATCTACTTCTCCACGAGCCTGCCGCGCGACCTGCTCGCCGCGGCCCGCATCGACGGGTGCACCGAGCTGGAGGTGTTCACCCGGATCGCGCTGCCGCTGGCCACGCCGGTCGTGGCGCTGGTCGGGTTCTTCAGCTTCGTGCAGACCTGGAACAACTTCTTCCTGCCGTTCGTCATGCTGCCGTCCAGCGACGGCTACCCGGTGCAGGTCGGCCTGACCGCACTGCTCGCCTCGACCCCGGCGTTCAACCCGAGCTCCGCCGGAACCCAGTCCGTGCAGCTGCCGACGCTCGCCCTGGCGACGGTCGTGTCGGTGCTGCCGGTGCTGATCGTCTTCCTGTTCGCGCAGCGCTTCCTGGTGGCGGGCATGACGGCAGGCGGCACCAAGGAGTGAGCGCCACCCATGCCGACAAGGAGCGTTTGTGAAAGTCACCGGGTATCGGAGCCTGACCACCCAGCACGACTGGGGCCGGCTCATCGGGGACGTCAACGGCGTGATGGCCGGGCCCCGCACCGATGTGCACGTGCTGATCCTGGAGACCGACGACGGGCTGGAGGGCGTGGGCATCGGCGCCCACGGTGACATCGACCGCGTCTTCGGTGCCGTGGAGGGCGAGGATCCCAGGGCCGTGTCGGTCCTCTACGACCGGATGCTCGCGCGGGTGTTCAAGAACGGGCACAACGGCGCGACCTTCGGCGCGATCGGTGCGATCGACATGGCGCTGTGGGACCTCAAGGCCAAGGCGATCGGCGAGCCGCTCTGGCGCACGCTCGGCGGCCGCGACCGGTTCGTCCCCGGCTACGCCTCGGGGCTGGACATCGCGCTGGACGACGACGACCTCGTCGCACTCTACGAGCGCTTCACGGATCGGGGCTTCTGCGCCGCCAAGCTCAAGGGCGGCCGCGACCTCGACCACGATCTGCGCCGGCTGGAGGCCGTACGCGACGTGCTGCGGCGCAACACGACGCGGCCCGCCCTGATGTTCGACGCGAACGAGTCGTGGCACCGGTCGCAGGCCGTTCGCTTCGTCGCCGCCCTGGAGCAGCGGGTGGACCTGACCTGGATCGAGGAACCGGTCCGCCGCTGGGATGCCGCGGGGCTGGCCTCCGTGCGCCGGGTTGTGCGCGCCGCCGTCGCCACCGGGGAGAACCTCACCGGCCTCGAACAGTACCGGCCGTTGCTGGACGCCGACGCGGTCGACATCGTCCAGGCGGGCAACGTCTGGGGCATCACGCACTTCCTCCGCGTGGCCGCCGTGGCGCACGGCCGCGATCTGCCGGTGAGCCCGGTGGCCCACCACGCGAACCCTCTGGCCCACGCCGCCGTCGCGGTGCCGAACCACCTCACCTCCGAGGTTCAGGATCTGGTCGCACCGATCGGCCTGCATGTCGACCAGGAGTTCCAGGACGGCGGGATCGTCCTCGGCGACGAGCCGGGTCTGGGGATCCGGGTCGACGAGGAGTGGATTCAGCAGGCCCAGGCCGCCGATCCGCCGGCCGCGACGGCCGGCCCGCACGTCCGGCCCGCCCGGGCCGGGCTGCGACTGGTGCCGGAGCCGGACGCCGGCCGGGAGGAACCCTAAGCCGGCTCGATCAGCCCGGCGGCGCGCAGCGCCGGCCAGAGTGCGGCCGGCACGACGGCCGCGGTCCGGCGGACGGTTTCGGTCACCTCCGCCGGGCTGCGCAGGCCGACCACGGTCGAGACCACCGCCGGATGGCCGCGGACGAAGGCGAGCGCGGCCTCCGGCAGGCTGACGCCGTGCTCGGTGCAGATCGCCGCGATGCGCCGGGCCCGCTGGAGCAGGTCGGCCGGAGCCGGGCGGTAGTCGTAGGTGGCGTCGTCCGGGGGCCGGTCCCGGGCCAGCAGCCCTGAGTTGTAGACGCCCGCGATGACGACGCCGACCCTGCGCTGCCGCGCGGCCGGCAGGAGGTCGTGCGCGGCGCCCTGCTCGAGCAGTGTGTAGCGGCCCGCGCACATGACCAGGTCGACGTCCGTCTCCCGGACGAAGCGGGCGAGCATCGCCGGCTGGTTCATGCCGGCGCCGATGGCGCCGATGACGCCCTGGTCGCGCAGGTCGGCGAGGGCGGGCAGGGCCTCCGTGGCCGCCTGGTGCCAGTGTTCGTCCGGATCGTGCAGGTAGACGATGTCGAACCGGTCCAGGCCGGACCGCCGCAGGCTCGCCTCCAGCGAGCGGCGGACGCCGTCGCGGCTGAAGTCCCAGACCCGGCGGTGGCTCGCCGGCACGTCGAAGCCCTCGGGGTCGCGGCGGTGCGCGGTCTCGGGTGTGGGCACGAGCAGCCGGCCGACCTTCGTCGACACCACGTAGGAGTCACGCGGCCGGTCGCGCAGCGCCGCGCCCAGGCGGCGTTCGGACAGGCCGAGCCCGTAGTGCGGCGCAGTGTCGAAGTACCGCACGCCGGCGTCCCAGGCGGCGTCGACCGCCGCGGCGAACGTCTCGTCGCTCGTGGCGTGGTAGAGGTTCCCGCCCTGGGCGGCACCGAATCCGAGAGCGGTGAACCGCATCGCCGGGCGGCGGGGGAGAGACACGGCGGTCACGCCGCGGCCCGGCTGCCGGTCATCGGCCGAGCCAGCCGCCGTCGACCGGCAGCACCGCGCCGTTGACGTAGTCGGACGCCGGTGCGGCCAGGAACACGGTGGCGCCGGCCAGGTCGTCGGGCCGGCCCCAGCGCCCGGCCGGGATGCGGTCGAGGATCGACCGGTTGCGGACCGGGTCGTCGCGCAGCGCCCGGGTGTTGTCGGTGGCGATGTACCCGGGGGCGATCGCGTTGACGTTCACGCCGTGGGCGGCCCACTCGTTGGCCAGTGCCTTGGCCAGCCCGGCCACGGCCGACTTCGCGGCTGTGTAACCCGGCACGTTGATGCCACCCTGGAAGCTCAGCAGCGAAGCGGTAAAGATGATCTTTCCCCGGCCGCGCTCCAGCATCGTCTTGCCGATGGCCCGGGTCAGGACGAACTGGCTGCGCAGGTTCACCTCGAGGACCTGGTCCCAGAGCTCGTCCGGATGCTCGGCGGCCGGTGCGCGGGCGATCATGCCCGCGTTGTTCACGAGGATGTCGACCGGGCCGTGCTGGTCGAGCTCGCCGACCAGCCGGTGGACGGACGCGCGGTCGGCGAAGTCGGCGCGAAGGGCGGTGAAGTCGCGCCCGGCCGTGCGCACCCGGCGCTCGACCTCACTGCCGGTCGGCTCGAGCTGTGCGGAGACGCCGATGATGTCGGCCCCGGCCCCGGCCAGCGCTTCGGCCATGGCCAGTCCGATGCCCCGCCGCGCGCCGGTGACGAGCGCCCGCCGCCCGGTCAGATCGAACAGCTTGCTCACCGGGCCGGCTCCCGCCAGTCGAGCAGCACCTTCATGACCCGGCCGCCGGACTCCAGGGCGGCGAAGGCGGCGCCGACCGCCTCGACCGGCTCGATCCGCGAGATCAGCCGGGCCGCGGGAACGGCGCCCGATTCGATGAGCCGGATCGCCTGTTCCACGTCCTCGCGCTGGTACAGCCGGGCCCCGAACAGCTCGAGTTCGCGCCAGAAGAACCGGTGCAGGTTCACGGGCCGGGGCTGCGCGTGGATGGCCACCATGACCAGACGCCCCCGGGTGGTGAGCACGTCGACGGCGGTCGAGACGCCCTCGGCGGAGCCGGATACCTCGAAGGCGATGTCGGCACCGGCGCCGTCGGTGCGCTCCTGGACGAATCCGACCGCATCGGCGGCCCGCGGGTCGAGGGCCTCGATGCCGAGCTCGGCGGCCACGGACCGGCGGAACGGGTCGGGTTCCAGCAGCACCACACGGGCGTCGTGCCGCTGGGCGACGATCGCGATCAGCGTGCCGATCGGACCGCCGCCGATCACGACCACGTGGTCACCGCCGGCGACGTTCGCCCGGCGCACGTCGTGCACCGCCACGGCGACCGGTTCGACCAGCGCGGCATGTTCGAGCGGCAGGCCGCCGGGCAGCGGCAGGACGAGGTCGGCCGGCACGTTCCACAGGGACTGCATGGCGCCGGGGGAGTCGATGCCGAGGAACTGCATCGCGTGGCAGATGTGGGTGTTGCCGCGCCGGCAGGCATGGCAGTGCCCGCACGAGCGGGTGGGCATCACTGTGACCGGCCGGCCGGCCGACCAGCCCTGAACCTCTGGCCCGACCGCGTCGATCCAGCCGGACATCTCATGGCCGATCACGGCGGTCGGGCCGACCCGGCCGTCCATGTCCCCGTGGAGGATGTGCAGGTCGGTGCCGCAGATCCCGGTGTAGGCCACCGCGATGCGAACCTCGCCCGGGCCGGGGTCCCGTGCGGAGCGGCTCTCGACCTCGAGCTGGCGCGGGGCGTGATACACGACTGCTCTCATCGATACCCTGCTCACCCTTCATGTCGACCGGCGGCCGCGGGCGGGCGGCTGCCACGCGTCGGAAACATAACTCGTATGATGTCTTCCGTCAACGGCCCGGAGCCTCGGTGCTCGTCGCGACTCCCGTCGCGGGATCGGCATAACGGAAAGATCCGGGACGCATCTCTCGTGCGAAAACCTGTTATGAGGCGAACACATTTCGAGTCACTGTTCGGCAATTGCGGAAAATTACATCGCACGCTTCCGCGAATTGCCGCCGCGACTTGATTCAGCAGGCATCATCTGGCAGTCTCATCGACCTCGATAACTTAGGCGCTCGTTCGGGCGCCAGTCTGTTAGCGCTAACAATGGTGAAGTCCCTACCGCCAGAAGGACTGACCTCATGCTCTCCGCCTCCGGCCGGCGCCGCTCATCCCGGCGCTGGGCCACTCTCGCCGCAGCCGTGTTGATCCTGGTCGCGGCCGCCACCGCAGTGCTGCACCCGCCCAATGCCCAGGCACTGGAGAACGGTGCCGCCCGAACCCCGCCGATGGGCTGGAACAGCTGGAACACCTTCGGCTGCAACATCAACGAGAACCTGATCCGGCAGATGGCCGACGCCATCGTCGGCAGCGGGCTGCGGGACCTGGGCTACCAGTACGTCGTCGTCGACGACTGCTGGTTCAACCCCAGCCGGGACTCCTCCGGCAATCTGCAGGGTGACCCGACCCGATTCCCGAGCGGCATGAAGTCGCTCGGCGACTACCTGCACGGCCGCGGCCTGAAGTTCGGGCTGTACGAGGTTCCGCTGGACAAGACCTGCGCCCAATACTTCGGCTCCTACCCGGGGGCCACGGGTAGCCAGGGCCACGAGGCCCAGGACGCCCGGCAGTTCGCCGCCTGGGGTGTGGACTACCTCAAGTACGACTGGTGCTCGCCCACCGGCTCGATCACCGACCAGGTGAACACCTTCGCCAGGATGCGCGACGCGCTCGCCGCGTCCGGGCGGCCGATCGTGTACAGCATCAACCCCAACAGCATCCACGCGAAGACGGGGCCACAGCGCAATTGGGGCGACGTCGCCAACCTGTGGCGCACCACCGAGGACATCACCAACGCCTGGGACACCGGCCAGACCAACGGCTACCCGATGGGCATCCAGAACATCGTCAACGTCACTGTCCCGCTGAGCGGCTACGCGGGCCCCGGGCACTTCAACGATCCCGACATGCTCGAGGTCGGCCGCGGCGGTATGACCGACACCGAGATGCGCAGCCACTTCGCGCTGTGGTCGATGCTCGCCGCGCCGCTGCTGGCCGGCAACGACATCCGCTCGATGAACGCGGCGACGCAGGCGATCCTCGGCAACCGCACGCTCGTCGCCATCAACCAGGACCCGCTCGGGCTGCAGGCGGTCCAGGTCTCCAACGACGGCACCCGCCGTGTGCTGGCCAAGCGGCTGGCGAACGGTGACGTGGCGGTCGCCCTGTTCAACCAGGGCGGCTCCACGACCACGGTTTCGACCACCGCGGCGGCCGTCGGCCAGGCCGGCACCACGTTCGCGCTCCTCGACGCCTGGACCGGCGCGGTCACCACCTCGTCCGGCGCGATCGCGGCCACGGTGCCCGCCCACGGCACGGTCGTGTACCGGGTCAGCGGCGGTACCACCACACCGCCGCCGTCGAGCACCACGACGCTGGTCAGTGCCGCCTCCGGCCGCTGTCTCGACGTGCCCAACAGCAGCACGACCAACGGCACCCAGCCGATCATCTGGGACTGCAACGGCGGGGCGAACCAGCGCTGGACCTTCAACGGCCAGACCCTCCAGGCTCTCGGCAAGTGCCTCGACGCCCCGCTCAACGCCACCGCCAACAGCAAGGTTCAGCTGTGGGACTGCAACGGCGGCAGCAACCAGCGCTGGACGCTCAACACCGATGGCACCGTCGCTTCGGCCGCGGCGGGCCTTTGCCTCGACGTGAACGGCAACGCCACCGCCAACGGCACCACGGTCATCCTCTGGACGTGTACCGGCGCCGCGAACCAGCGCTGGACCCGGGCCTGAGCGCCCGCCACGCGAAGGGACCTGTCGGAGGTCGTAGGCGATCAGGCATCGCCTACGACCACCCGCCGCACGGCGATTTTTTTTCACACCTGGTCATATGACGTATTACTGCTTGCCTCAGGATTGCGAGGTCACCGCTATGTCCATCTCCTCCCTGCCGCTGTCCCGCCGACGGCTGCTACTGACGACGGCTGCCGCCTCCGTCGCGGCGACCACCGCCGGGCTGTCGAGGCCCGGCGCCGCCGCGGCCACCAGCGGCCCGCAGAGCTACACCGCGGCCTGGTCGTCGGTCGACCAGCACCCGCCCGCGCCGGAGTGGTTCCAGGACGCCAAGTTCGGCATCTACTACCACTGGGGCGCCTTCAGCGTCCCCGCGTTCGCCAGTGAGTGGTACCCGCGCAACATGTACAACAACGGCTCGAACGAGAACAACCACCACAAGGCCGTCTACGGCGATCCGTCGGTGTGGCCGTACCACAACTTCATCAACGGGGCCCGCGACAAGGCCGGCAACTTCGTGCAGTTCGCACCGAAGCTCGCGTCCGCCGGTGGCAACTTCGACCCGGACGCGTGGGCCCAGCTGTTCGCCGACGCCGGTGCGAAGTTCGCCGGCCCGGTCGCCGAGCACCACGACGGCTTCTCCATGTGGAACAGCAGCGTCAACGAGTGGAACTCGGTCGCCAGAGGGCCGCGCCTGGACCTGCTGCGGCTGCACGCCGACGCCATCCGGGCCAAGGGCCTGCGGCTGTACGTCTCGCTGCACCACGCCTACAACTTCACCGGCTACTACCAGTGGGTCCCGCAGCAGTCGGACTCGAGCCTGCGCAAGCTCTACGGCCAACTCGGCGCGGCCGAGCAGCAGCTGTGGTACGACAAGCTCCGTGAGGTCATCGACGGCTATCAGCCCGACATCATCTTCCAGGACTTCAACCTCGGCCAGGTGACCGAGGCGCAGCGGCTGAACTTCCTGTCGTACTACTACAACCGCGCGGTCGCGTGGAACAAGGACGTGGCGGCCACCTACAAGGACGGCTTCAACAACCGCGGCGAGGTCTACGACTTCGAGCGCGGCGGCCCGGCCGACATCCAGAGCCCGTACTGGCTCACCGACGACAGCGTCTCGAGCTCGAGCTGGTGCTACACCAACGGCATCGGCTACTACCCGGCCACCGCGCTGCTGCACGCCCTGCTGGACCGGGTCAGCAAGAACGGCACGATGGTGCTCAACATCGCCCCGATGGCCGACGGCACGATCCCGTCCGGGCAGCGCGCCATCCTGCTCGCGATCGGCGAGCACCTCAAGCGCTTCGGCGAGTCGGTGTACGCGACCCGGGCCTGGACCGTCTTCGGCGAGGGCCCGACGCAGATGGGCGGCGGCTCCTTCCAGACGCCGCGCACCGGCACCGCCCAGGACATCCGGTTCACCCGCAGCAAGGACAACCGGGTGCTGTACGCCACCGTGCTGGGCTGGCCCGGCAGCACACTGCACATCACGACGCTGAGCTCGAACCGGATCAACCTCGGCTCGCTCGGCGCGGTGGAACTGCTCGGCTCGACGGCCGGCACCGCCATCAACCTGCCGGCCCGCACCCAGGACGGCTCCGGCCTGCACATCACGATGCCCTCGTCGAGCGCCCCGTACAGCGCCGGCGCGTACGTGGTCCGCCTGACGTTCTCGGGCCAGATCCCCGCCCTCGGCAACGGCGGGACCACGACCGGCTGGGTCCGCATCGCCAACGCCACGACCGGCCTGGTGCTCGACAGCGGCGGCAGCGTCGCGTCCGGGTCGGTGCTCAAGCAGTGGAACTACGACGGCAGCACGAACCTGCAGTGGCAGCTGGTCGACCTCGGCACCGGCTACGTCCGCATCGTCAACCGCACCAACGGAATGGTCGCCGACAGCTGGGGCAACACCGCCAACGGCGCGAACGCGATGCAGGCGGCCTGGAACGGCGGCAACAACCAGCAGTGGCGGCTCAACAGCGTCGGCAACGGGCGGTACCAGATCATCAACCGCGGCACGGGCACCGCGCTGGACGGCGCGGGCAGCACCGCGGCCGGGTCGGCGACCGTCCTGTGGGCGCCGAACGGCAGCACCAACAACCAGTGGACCATCACCGCCGTCTGAAGGGGGCCACCCGTGCTACGCAACAAACCTCTCGCCGCGCTGGCCGGTGTGCTGCTGGCCGCGGCCGGCGTCGTCGTAGCGGCCGCCGGGCCGGCCGCGGCCGCGACCTCCATCACCGTCAACGGCGGCTCCGGCGGCCGGACCTTCGACGGCGTCGGCGCGGTCAGCGGCGGCGGCGGCAACAGCCGGCTGCTGATCGACTACCCCGAACCCCAGCGCGGCCAGATCCTCGACTACCTGTTCAGCCCGGGCTACGGCGCCGCGTTGCAGATCCTCAAGGTCGAGATCGGCGGCGACACCAACTCCACCAGCGGCTCCGAGCCCAGCCACGCGCACTTCCGCGGCGACCTGAACTGCAACCGCGGCTACGAGTGGTGGATCATGGAGCAGGCCAAGGCCCGCAACCCCGGCATCAAGCTGGCCGGCCTGGCCTGGGGTGCGCCGGGCTGGATCGGCAACGGCAACTTCATGTCCACCGACATGATCGACTATTTGATCTCGTGGCTCGGCTGCGCGAAACAGCACAACCTCACCATCGACTACCTCACCGCGGCCCAGAACGAGAAGCGGACCGACGCCACCTGGACCATCAGCCTGCGCGGCGCGCTCAACGCCAACGGGTACAGCGGCGTGAAAATCATCTTCGGGGACGACTACCCCGGCAGCTGGAACCCGGCCAACGCCGTCGCGAGCAACGCGTCCCTGCGCAACGCCATCGACGTGCTCAGCGGGCACTACCCGTGCGGCTACCTCAGCGCCCAGACCACCTGCACGGTGTCGGCCAACGCCCTCAACTCGGGCGAGACGCTCTGGGACAGCGAAGGCGGCTCCCAGGACTACAACGACGGCGCCAAGCCCCTCGCACGGGGTATCAACCGCGGCTACATCGACGGGAAGATGACCGCCTACCTCAACTGGGACCTCATCGCCGCGATCACCCCGAACGTGCCGTGGAGCACCGTCGGGCTGGTGCTGGCCAACCAGCCGTGGTCGGGCTGGTACGCCGTCGGCAAGGACGCCTGGGCCCTCGCCCACACCACGCAGTTCACCGCGCCCGGCTGGAAGTACCTCGACTCCTCCAGCGGCTATATCGGCGGCAACCGCAACAACGGCAGCTACGTCAGCCTGAAGTCGACGAACAACACTGACTACAGCACGATCATCGAGACCATGGACGCGAGCGCCGCGCAGACGCTCAACTTCACCACCACCGGCGGGCTGTCCACCGGAACCGTCCACGTCTGGTCGACCAACCTCAACTCCGGCAACACGGCCGATCAGTTCCGCCACGCCACCGACATCACGCCGTCCGGGGGCGCGTTCTCCCTGACCGTCCAGCCCGGCTACCTCTACTCCATCACCACCACGACCGGACAGGGCAAGGGCGCCGCGACCAGCCCCGCCCAGGGCGCGCTGGCGCTGCCCTACACCGACACCTTCGACGGCTACGCCGCCGGCCGGCTGCCCAGATACCTGCAGGACATGCAGGGCGCGTTCGAGACGGCCGCGTGCGGGGCCGGCCGCTCCGGCCTGTGCCTGCGGCAGTCCTCGCCCCAGGCGCCGATCACCTGGAAGACCCTCGCCGAGCCGAGCACCTACGGCGGCAACCTGTCCTGGGCCAACTACACCGTCTCCGCCGACGCGCTGCTGGAGAAGTCCGGCTACGTCCAGCTCGAGGGCCGGGTCGGCAGCCAGAACCTCGACCCGATCGGCAACCAGAACGCCTACTACCTGCGCGTCACCGACGCCGGCGCCTGGTCGATCCTGCGCAACAGCAGCGGCGGCAACCTCACAACCCTTCGCAGCGGTACGGTCGCGGCGCTGGGCCTGAACCGCTGGCACAGTCTGGCGCTCGGCTTCTCGGGCAGCACGATCACCGCGGCCGTCGACGGCACCACGGTCGGCACCGTCACCGACGGCGCCTACGGCTCGGGCCAGGTCGGCTTCGGCACCAGCCAGGGCGAGACCGCCCAGTTCGACAATCTCTCCGTCGTGGCCGGCCCCGGCGGCTCCGGCGGCGCCACGGCCCCGCTGCGCAACCTCAACGCGGGCCGCTGCCTCGACGTCCCGTCCCAGGCACAGACCAACGGCACCCGGCTGGCGCTGTGGGACTGCAACGGCGGTGCGAACCAGCAATGGACGCTCACCGGCGGCAAACAGCTGCAGGTGTACGGCTCCAAGTGCCTCGACGCCGAGGGCGCGGCAACGACCCCCGGCACCAGGGTCGTCATCTGGGACTGCAACGGCCAGGCCAACCAGCAGTGGAACGTCAACGCCGACGGCACCGTCACCGGCGTGCAGTCCGGCCTGTGCCTCGACGCGAGCGGTGCCGGGACGGCCAACAGCACCCCGGTGATCCTGTGGACGTGCAACAACGGCAGCAACCAGCTGTGGACCAGGAGCTGACATGTCCAGAGTACGAGCCGTTCTGGTCGCCGCGGCGCTCGTCGTTGCCGGGGGTCTCACCGGCCCGACGGCACCGGCTTCGGCCGCCGTCATGACCACCCTGTCGGTGTCGCCGACGGGCTCCGGCACATCGTGTACCGCCGCGCAACCCTGCTCGCTGACGCAGGCCCAGGCCGCGGTCCGCTCCGCCGCTCCGTCGATGAGCGGGGACATCGTCGTGCAGCTCGCCGGCGGTACGTACACCCTCGGCACACCGCTGACGTTCACCGCCGCGGACTCCGGGGCCAACGGATACACGGTGTCCTGGCAGGCCGCGTCCGGGGCCCGGCCCGTCATCTCCGGCGGGCAGCGGGTCACCGGCTGGACGCTGGCCGACTCCGGGCAGAACATCTGGAAGGCGAACGTCGGCACCGGCGTCGACAGCCGGCAACTCTACGTCGACGGGCGCATCGCCACCCGGGCCCGCACACAGGTCAACCGGGGCGACTTCACGATCTCCACGACGGGGCTCAGCTTCACCAACGGCGCCCTGTCCTACCTCAACAACCTGGCGAACAAGAGCCGGGTCGAGGTGGAGTCGGTGGACTCGTTCACCGACCGGTATGCGCCGGTGCAGTCGATCGCCGGCAACACGATCGCGATGCAGCAGCCCGCGTGGAACAACAACACCTTCGGCTACGACACGCTCAGCAAGCCGTTCCGGGCCGGGCCGCTGTACCTCGTCAACGCCCGCGAGTTCCTCGACGCGGCGGGGGAGTGGTACCTCGACACCGCTGCCGGCGTGCTCTACTACAAGCCGCTCTCCGGACAGGACATGAGCACGGTGGACGTCGAGCTGCCGCGGCTCGAGTCGTTGCTGCGGGTCGGCGGCAGCTACGCCGCGCCGGCGCACAACCTGTCCTTCAGCGGCCTGCAGTTCGCCAACACCAGCTGGCTGCAGCCCAGCACCGGCCAGGGCTACGCCGACCAGCAGACCGGCGCCTACCTCTTCGGCAACCTGAGCCGGCCGGGTGACGCCCTGACGTCGTGCCAGTCGGGCTGTCCGCTGTTCGAGGCCACACGGCCCGGGTGGCGGCAGATGCCGGCCGCGGTGCAGGTCTCGGCGGCCAGCGCCATCACGTTCACCGGCAACCGGTTCACCAACCTCGGCCAGGTCGGGCTCGGCATCGGCAACGACGCCAACGCGCACGCCACCGGCGTCGGCCTCGGCGCTTCGAACGTCACCGTCACCGGCAACACGTTCGACTCGCTCTCGGCCGGAGGGATCGTCGTCGGCGGCGTGCAGGCCGACGCGCACCACCCCAGCGACTCGCGCATGACGAACAGTGGCATCACGATCAGCAACAACGTCATCCATGACGTGGCGATCGAGTACCGCAGCCATGCCGGCGTGCTCATGACCTACACGGCCGGGTCGTCGATCGCCCACAACGAGGTCTACAACCTGCCGTACACCGGCATCGCACTGGGCTACGGCTGGGGCTCCAACGATCCCGGCGGCAGCCAGGACTACATCGACCGCGGGCTCTACAACTATCAGCCGCGGTACACCACCGCCACCGTCGCGGCGAACAACCATGTCACCGCGAACTTCGTCCACGACGTGGTGCAGCAGATGACCGACGGCGGCGCGTTCTACCACCTCTCGGCCAGCCCGGGGACGACCGTCGACCAGAACTACTTCCGTAACACCAACGGCTGGCTCGGCATGTACTTCGACGAGGGCTCGCGGTACGTGTCGGCGTCGAACAACGTCCTCGAGAACGTCGGCACCTGGGCGTACACCCAGGCCTGGGCGAACAACAACACCGGCAACCTGACGCTGACGAACAACTGGACCACGAGCAGCACGACGAACGTCACGACCGGCTCGCGCGGCAACACCAACAGCGGCACGGTCGTCGTCAGCGGCGGGAACTGGCCCAGCGGCGCCCGCGCCGTCATGGCCGCGGCCGGCGTCTCCGGCGGCAGCACCGGCGGCGGTGCCTTCACGCTGCGTGGCCAGGCATCGGGCCGGTGCCTGGACATCACCGGCGCGTCGACGGCCAACGGAGCCCTGGCCGAGATCTGGGACTGCAATGGCGGCGCCAACCAGCAGTTCACCGCGACTGCCGCCGGTGAGCTGCGGGTCTACAACGGGGCCAAGTGCCTCGACGTGCTCGGCCGCGGCACCGCCAACGGCACCGCCGTGGAGATCTGGGACTGCAACGGCCAGACGAACCAGCAGTTCCGGCTCAACAGCAACGGCACGATCACGGCGGTCGGCGCGAACAGGTGTCTTGACGTGAGCGGCAACGGCACGGCAAACGGCACGCGGGTGCAGATCTGGGACTGCGGCGGCGCCGCGAACCAGCAGTGGTCCCGAGCCTGACATCGAGGTGCTCCTGTGATCCGGCCGGTGGCCGCCGCCTTCCCGCGGCGGCCACCGCCATGTCACGCCCGGATCGGCCCCGGGGCCGCGCGACACCGAAACATCAGATGTGTAGTCGGTTGGTCGGCCAAATCTCCCCGCACTCTGGACATCGGCGCACGTCGGATCTATAAAGACATCTGATGAATGTCGCCGCCGGGCGCCGGTGACGACATGCACACCCCTCCAGCGCGGCCCCGCCTGCCAGCGGCCGACACCCCGGCATCCGCGTGCTCGACGCACCCCCCGAGCGCGCCGTGCAGCCGGTCCGACGCCGGCGGCCGCGCTGCGGCATCGAGCGTTCCCACGACCAAGGAGACCCGGTGAACCGCAACGCGCTACTGGGACTGAGCCTGACGGTGGTGCTGAGCACCGTCTCGCTCACCGCTGCCTGCGGCAAGCACGCCGCATCGCCGGACGGGGGTGGATCCGCGCCCCTGATCGGCGTGGACTATCCCCGCTCCGACACGGACTTCTGGAACTCCTACATCAAGTACGTGCCGCAGTCGGCGAAGGAGCTCGGCGTCGAGCTCAAGACGACGAACTCGCAGAACGACATCGCCACCCTGATCTCCAACGTCCAGACGTTTCAGAGCCAGGGCGTCAAGGGCGTGGTGATGGCCCCGCAGGACACGGCCGCGATCGCCCCCACGCTGCAGCAGCTGGCCACCAAGAAGATCCCGGTCGTCACCATCGACACCCGCCCGGACAGCGGCAAGGTCTTCATGGTCGTGCGAGCCGACAACCGCGCCTACGGCACGAACGCCTGCCATTTCCTCGGCACGAAGCTCGGCGGCAAGGGCAAGGTCGTCATGCTGCAGGGCGGCCTGGACTCGATCAACGGCCGGGACCGAACCGAGGCCTTCAACGAGTGCATGAAGCAGGACTACCCCGGCATCACCGTCTTCGGTGAGGCGACGGACTGGAAGGGCGACGTCGCCGCGACGAAACTCCAGACGCGGCTGACCTCCGACCCGGACGTCAAGGGCATCTACATGGAGTCGTCGTTCGCCCTGTCGGGGACGCTGCAGATCCTCCGGCAGCGCGGCCTCCAGGTGCCGCCGACCGACCCCAAGCACGTCTTCATCGTGTCGAACGACGGCATCCCCGAAGAGCTCAAGGACATCAAGGACGGCCTGATCGACGCCACGGTCAGCCAGCCGGCCGACCTGTTCGCCAAATACGGGCTCTACTACGTCAAGGCGGCCATCGAGGGCAAGACGTTCCAGCCGGGCCCGACCGATCACGGCAGCACCATCATCCAGGTCCGCGACGGTGTCCTCGAGGACCAGCTGGCGGCCCCGCTGGTGACGCTGGACGGCGCCACGATCGGCGGCCGGCCGACGGTGAGGTTCGACGACAAGTCGTTGTGGGGCAACAACGCATGAGCTCCACCGGACCGCGGCCGGGCGGCGCACCCGTCGTCGAGGCCGTGCACATCACCAAGCGATTCGGCTCGACGGTCGCGCTCGCCGACGCCGGCATCGTCGTGCGGCCCGGCGAAGCGCACGCCCTCGTGGGGCGCAACGGGGCCGGGAAGTCGACGCTGGTCAGCATCCTGACCGGGTTGCAGGCCCCGGACGCGGGCTCGGTGGCCTTCCACGGGCGGCCCGCGCCGCCGCTCGGCGACCGGCAGGCGTGGCGGCAGCTGGTCGCGTGCGTGTACCAGAAGTCGACGATCATCCCGGCGCTGACCGTTGCCGAGAACCTGTTTCTCAACCGGCACGCCCGCGGGCCCGACCGGCTGATCCGATGGCGGGCACTGCACCGCGACGCCGAGCGGCTGCTGGCCGAATGGTCCGTCGACGTCGATGTCCGCCGGCCGGCGGGGACGCTGTCGGTGGAGCAGCGGCAGTTCGTGGAGATCGCGCGAGCGCTGTCGTTCGGAGCGCGGTTCATCATCCTGGACGAGCCGACCGCGCAGCTCGACGCGGCCGGCATCCTCCGGCTTTTCGAGCGCCTCCGGGCGCTGCGCGAACAGGGCGTGACGTTCCTGTTCATCAGCCACCATCTCCAGGAGGTCTACCAGCTCTGTGACCGGGTGACCGTCCTGCGCGACGCCCGGCACATCCGCACCGCGCCGGTGGCCGAGCTCGACCGTCAGGCGCTGGTGTCGGCGATGACCGGTGAGGACGTCAGCCTGCCCACGGCGGCGCCCCGGCCCCGTGACACCGGCGCCGCGGTCCGGCTCCGCGTGCGGCAGCTGCGCACGCACTCCGGCGCCGAGCTGTCGCTGGACGCGACCGCCGGGGAGGTCGTCGGGATCGCCGGCGGCGGCAGCAGCGGCAAGGTCGAGGTGGCCGAGGCGATTGCGGGTCTGACCCGTCCCGCCTCGGGCAGCGTCGCGGTGGACGGCCGGACGCTGCGGCCGGGCAGCGTCCCGGATGCCCTCGACGCCGGCGTCGGCCTCGTGCCGCAGGACCGGCACCGGGAGGGTCTGGTCCCGCTGCTGAGCATCGCCGAGAACGTGACGATGGCGGTGCCCGGCCGCATCCGGCGGTACGGGCTGCTCTCCCCGGCCCGCCGTGACGGGCTGACCCGGCGGATCATCGGCGAGCTGACCATCAAGGCGGACGGGCCGCAGGTGCCCGCCGCCGAGCTTTCCGGAGGCAATCAGCAGAAGGTCGTCCTGGGCCGGGCGTTGGCCGGTGCGCCGAGGCTGCTGGTCCTCATCACGCCGACCGCCGGCGTCGACGTGCGCTCCAAGCAGACCCTGCTGACCGCCGTGGACGATGCCCGGCAGCGCGGTACCACCGTGCTGGTCGTCTCGGACGATCTCGATGACCTGCGCATCTGCGACCGGGTGCTGGTGATGTTCCAGGGGCGGGTCATCGGCGAGAAACCGTACGGCTGGACCGACCACGAACTCGTTGCCGCGATGGAGGGGGTCGAACTCGACCATGCCTGACGCACTCCCCACCGACACCACGCTCCCGGCCGGCACCGAGCGGCCGCCCGTCGCACCATCTCACTCCCCGCGCCGGCCGCCGGCGATCGCCCGCCTCCGGGACGTGGCGCTGATACCGGCGATCGTCGTGGTCGCGATCGTCGGCTTCATCGTCAATCCCGTGTTCCTCAGCTCGGACAACATCATCAACGTGCTGCAGAGCATGTCGGAGATCTCGATCGTGGTGCTGGCCGAGACCATCGTGCTCATCACCGGCAAGATGGACCTCTCGCTGGAATCGACGTTCGGTCTCGCGCCGGGGGTCGCCGCCTGGCTCATCGTCGATCCGGCCGTCACGCACGGCCTCGGGGTCCACGTGCTGCCGCCGGCGCTGGCCATGCCGGTCGTGCTCGTCATCGGCGCGCTGGTCGGCGCGTTCAACGGGCTGCTCATCGTCCGGTTCGGCCTCAACGGCTTCATCGTCACGCTGGGCATGCTCATCGTCCTGCGTGGCCTGCTGACCGGTATCTCGGGCGGCAAGACGTTCTTCGCGCTGCCGGAGTCGATGACGTACCTCGGCTCCACGGTCTGGCTCGGTGTGCCGGCCTCGGTGTGGGTGTCGCTGTCGCTGTTCGCGATCGGCATCGTCGTGCTCGGTTTCACCCGCCCGGGCCGGGCGCTCTACGCGATCGGTGGCAACGCCGACGCGGCCCGGGCGGCGGGCATCCGCACCGACCGGATCCTCTGGCTCACGCTCATCGTGGCGGGTGCCCTCGCGGCGCTCGCGGGGCTGCTCATCAGCGGGCGGCTGGCCGCGGTACCGGCGGCCCAGGGCAGCGGCGCCATCTTCCAGGTGTTCGCCGCCGCCGTCATCGGCGGCGTCAGTCTCAACGGGGGCAAGGGCACGCTCTTCGGCGCTTTCACCGGCGTCCTCCTGCTGTTCCTGATCCTCAACGTCCTGACGCTGGCCGGCGTGCCCGCCCAGTGGACGAACTTCTTCAACGGCGCCGTCATCCTCGTGGCCCTCGTGGTCTCACGGCTGACCGGCGGCAAGGCCCAGAACTGACCGCCCGCAGCGCGGCCCTATGTCAGGAGCATCGTGACTGAACGCATCTCGTCCGTCGACGTCCTCGATGTGCGGTTCCCGACGTCGCGGCACCGCGACGGATCCGACGCGATGAACCCGTTTCCGGACTACTCCGCGGCCTACGTCGTCCTGCACACCACCGCCGGTGCCCAGGGCCACGGGCTGGTGTTCACCGTCGGTCGCGGCACGGAGATCCAGGTGGCGGCCGTACGGTCACTGGCCACCATGGTGACCGGGCGGGCCGTCGACGAGATCGTCGCCGACCCCGGCGGCCTGGCCCGGCAGCTGATCGGCGACAGCCAGATCCGCTGGCTCGGCCCCGAGAAGGGCGTCGTCCACATGGCCGCCGGCGGGCTCGTCAACGCCGTGTGGGACCTGGCCGCGCGCCGGGCCGGTAGGCCGCTGTGGCAACTGCTGGCGGGACTGTCACCGGAGGCTCTGGTCGCGCAGATCGACTTCCGGTACCTGCGTGACGCGCTCACCGAGGACGAGGCGCTGCAATTGCTGCGGACCGGCGCCGCGGGCCGGCCGGAACGGGAGCGGCTGCTGCTCGACGAGGGGTATCCCGCCTACACCACGACGCCGGGCTGGCTCGGGTACGACGATGCGAAGCTCGAACGGCTCTGCGTCGAGGCGGTCGAGGCCGGGTATCAGCTGATCAAATTGAAGGTCGGCGGCAATCTCGCCGACGACGTACGCCGGATGGGTATCGCCCGCCGGGCCGTCGGGCCGGCGATCCGCATCGCCGTCGACGCCAACCAGATCTGGGGCGTGCCGGACGCCATCCGGTGGATGCGGGAGCTGCGCGGGTTCGATCCGTACTGGATCGAGGAACCCACGTCGCCCGACGACGTGCTCGGCCACGCCGCCGTCCGGCGGGCCCTGGCGCCGATCAAGGTGGCCACCGGTGAGCACGTGCACAACGCGGTGATGTTCAAGCAGCTCCTGCAGGCGGGCGCCGTGGACGTGGTGCAGATCGACGCGTGCCGGGTCGGCGGCGTCAACGAAAACCTCGCGATTCTCTTGCTGGCCGCCAAGTTCGGGGTGCCGGTCTGCCCCCATGCCGGCGGGGTCGGGCTGTGCGAGCTGGTGCAGCATCTGGCCCTGTTCGACTATGCGGCGGTGAGCGGCACCACCGAGAACCGCTTCATCGAGTACGTCGACCACCTGCACGAGCACTTCACCGACCCGGTGCGGATCCAGGGCGGCCGGTACGCCGCACCGACGGCGCCCGGCATGAGCGCGCAGATCGTGCCGGCATCGCTGGCCGCGTACCGGTTCCCGGACGGCCCGGCGTGGGCGATCGGGGAGGCGGCATGATCATCGACGCTCATCACCACCTCTGGCAGTCGGAGCGCGGCTATCAATGGCTGGACGAGCCCGGCCTGGAGCGGATCCGGCGGCCGTTCGGCGCCGCCGATCTGATCGCCGAGCTCGATGCCAACGGCGTGGACGCCACCGTGCTCGTCGAGGGTGGGCGGTGCCACCCGGACGAGGCGGCGGACCTGCTGGCCCTCGCCACAGACACCGAGCCGATCGCGGGCGTCGTGGCGTGGATCGACATCGCGGCCGCTGACGTGACGGAGACCGTGGAGCGCTACCGCCGGTTGGACGGCGGCGAGCTGCTCGTCGGCGTGCGCGCGCAGGTGCAGGGCGAAGCCGATCCCGGCTACCTCGACCGCCCCGAGGTCCGGCGCGGCCTCGCCGCGGTCGGCGCCGCCGGGCTGGTGTTCGACCTCGTCATCCGGGCCGACCAGCTGCCCGCCGCCGCCCGGGCCGCGGCGGCGGTCGGCGAACTCCGGTTCGTGCTGGACCATCTCGGCAAGCCCCGCATCGGCGCGGGCGAGGCCGGGCTGCGGTCGTGGCGGGAGCCGTTCGCCGCGTTGGCCGCCCAGCCCAACGTCACGGCCAAGCTGTCCGGGATGGTCACCGAGGCGGCCCCGGGCTGGACCGCCGACGATCTCGTCCCGTTCGTCGCGGCCGCCGTGCGGGAATTCGGACCAGAACGTCTGATGTTTGGCTCCGACTGGCCGGTGTGCCTGCTCGCCTCCAGCTATCACGGCGTGCGCGATGCGCTGGCCGGGGCGTTGCCGGCCCTGCCGGCGGCGCAGCTCGGCGAGATCTACGCCGGCACGGCGACGCGGATCTACGGCCTGGCGGATCGGATCAGGCCGGCTCGTTCGACGCCCGATCCGCCAGCACCGCGCGCAGCCACGCCTCCGAGGTGTTGACGTGCAGCAGGGCGCTGGCCTGCGCCAGCAGCTGGTCCCGGGCGCGCAGCGCCCGGTAGATCGCGTCGTGCTCCTCGATGGTGGTGTGCGCGGAGTTGCCCTCGATCAGCCCGCGCCACACCCGCGCCCGCAGCGTGCGGCTGGACAGGCCGTCCATCAGGGTGGTCAGGGTCTCGTTCCCGGTGGCGGCGATGACGGTGCGGTGAAACGCGGTGTCGAAGTGGATGAGCTTCTCGTGGTCGTCGGCGGCGGCGCGCATGTCGTCGAGGATCCCGCCGAGCTCGTCGAGCTGTCCGTCGGACAGGCGCACCGCCGCCAGGCCGGTGGCGACCGGCTCCAGCATCCGGCGGACCTCCATCACCTCCAGCAGTGTGTCGTCCTGCAGCAGCTCGACCGCCAGTCCGAGGCCCTCCAGCAGCAGGCGCGGCGCCAGGCTGGTGACGTAGGTCCCGTCACCGCGGCGGACATCGAGGACCCGGGCTGATTCGAGGGCCTTCACCGCCTCGCGGACGCCGCTGCGCGACAGCCCCATCTGCGTGGCGAGCTGTGGTTCCGGCGGCAGCCGCGAGCCGGGCGGCAGCTCCCCGCTCTGGATCATCGCCCGGATCTTGGTGATCGCCTCGTCGGTCAGTGCCACCGTCTCTCCCTCGCGCACGCCCTGTCCACCGCTGCTCACTATAGAGACATCTGATGTCTGGTCGCCGAGAAGGCGCCAAGCACCCGGTCGGCCCGCGGCCCGCCCGTCCGGTCCGGGCGCGTCACTGCGGTATCGCGGTCCCGATGAGCAGCCAGGTGATCGCGGCGCAGGCGGCGCCGATCGGCACCGCGGCGATGACGAGGGCCGCCGGCGACCACCACGCCACGCGGCGCGTCACGCGAGCCGGCAGGCCCTGGACACGCAGGGCGGCCAGCTCCGCGCGAGGCGCGGTTGCCGTCGTGACGGCCAGGCCCGCGACGCCGAGCAGCACCGAGAGTGCCCCGGCGAGCAGGAAGAACCGCAGGGCAAGGGCCGAACCGGCCCGGCCCAGGACCGCGCGTTCGTCGGCGACGGTGCGCCGGCCGACGATCCTCAGCCCCGCCGCGGTGAGTGCCTCGGTGATCGATGCCGGGGCGTCGCGGGCGAGCCACACCTCACCGCGGCCGGTGAGGTCGGAGTCGGTCGACGCCCGGTCGGCCGCCTCCAGATCCACGAGCGCGCCGCGCCGCCCGAGCCGGGGCAGCCGGTCGGCGTGCCCGACGACGGTCCCGCCGACCGTGCCGTCGAACGCGGCGTAGACCCCGTCGGGTGGAAGCGGGCCGGTCGACACCAGCGCGAGGGCGGCCGGGACGTCCGGCGGGAGGAGACTGCCGGCCTCGCGGCGCGGTGACGGCGGCAGCGTGACCTCGAGGCCGCCGCCGGCGACGGCGGCGCTCGCGCCGGGTGGCATCCGCCAGCCGGCGCCGAACGGCTGCCCCTGGATGGTATGCAGCGTGAGCCGGGCCGGTGCTCCGACGTAGGTCGGCAGCCCGACCTGCATCGAGACGAGCCGGCAACCGGCAGCGCAGGCCGGCGCTGGGGCGGTGTAGATGTGCCGGCCGAGCGCGATCGACCCGAAGTCGATCTGGACTCGCTGGACGCCGCCGGCCGGCGCGACGAGCGCCGTCAGCGTGGCCGGCTTGCCTGCGAGGTCGACGGCGGTCAGGTCGGCGTCGACGGTGGCGCCGGTCAGCGTGACACCGGGGCCGGCCGCCGGCCGGAGCCGGGACGCGAGCGCCGACACCGGTTCGGGCGAGTAGTCGGCGGGCCAGTACGCCACCGCGGCGAGCCGCGCCGAGTCGACCGCGAGGGAGGACGGCAAGGTCGTGCTGACGGCCGGGATCGGCACGGCCGCCATCGCGTAACGGCCGTCCGGGTCCGCCGCCCTGGTGGCCCGCAGCAGGTGCGTCCGGGTGGTCTGGTCGATCAACAGGACGGTCGGCGCGCCGAGTGTCAGCTCGGCCCGGTACCGCTGATCGCGGTCGGCGACCACCGTCGCGAGACCGGCGAAGCCGAATGAGCCGAACGCCACGACGAGCAGGACCAGCAGCCGGTGCGCGGCCGGGCGCCGGGCCAGCCGGAACGCGGTGAGCGCGGCGACCAGGGCACCGCGGCGCAGGTACCGCCCGGCCAGCCGGGCCGACAGCGGCCGGAGCAGGCGGGCCGCGAGCAGCGCCAGCCCGGCGATGACCAGGGCCGGGGCGATGAGCGTGACGCCGGTCAGCACACCGCTGCGCCGCTGCAGGATCGCGGCACCGGCGAGCAGGACGAGGAGCGTCTCCACAACCAGTGTCCGCGCCCGGGTGGTGTTGCGGTCCACGTCCCGCAGCAGTTCGACGACCGGTGCCCGGACGGTGCGCACCTGGACGGCCACGCCGGCGAGCAGCGACCCCAGGACGGCGATGCCGGCGTAGGGCAGCACGGCGGCGTCCATGCGGGCCGGTGCGGGGGCGACCGCGCCGACGATCAGCCGGCCCAGGAGCACGCCGACCGGGGCACCGGCGAGCACGGCCAGCGTCGTCCCGCCCGCCGCGAGCCACCAGAGGACCCGCCTGGGCACACCCCGCAGCGCGACGACGCCGAACTCGTAGCGGTTCGCGCGGGCGACGCCGGCGACCGCGAGCAGGATCACCGCCCAGGCGAGGACGACGACGGGGATCGCGGCCAGCGGCATGACCTCGTGGGCCTGCTCGCGGCTGCGATCGATGCGGTCGAGCAGGTCGGGCAGCGCGGTGCTGACGCTGACGCGTCCGGCCTCGTCGTTCTGGGCTTCGGCGAGCCAGCCGCGCAGCGCCGGGAGCCGTTCGACGGTGATCGCGCCGTCGGTCGCGTGGGCCTCGAACGACTGCAGCTCGCGCGGGTGGTCGATGCCGGCCAGGGTGTTGCGCGCGACGTACATCGGATCGTTCTGGTAGTCCTGCTCGCTGCGGGTGCCGTGCCCCCAGTACAGGTCGGCCGGGTCGCGCGGCCGGACCAGCCCGACCACCGTCATCGTCCACGGGCCGCCGGCGGGGACGAACACGTTGCTCGCGCTGTCGAAGGTGGCGGCCTGGTCGCTCACCCGGTCGCCGACGGCGAGCCCGAGCCGTGCGGCGACCGCCTCGCTGAGGACCGTCTCGCCGCCGCCCATCAGGCACCGCCCGGCCACGACGACGACCTGCGCGCACAGATCCTCACGGAACGCGACGCGGCGGACCTGGTCGCTGCCGGCGCGGTCCTGGCCGGCCGGCATCGCCAGGAACTCGGTGCTGAAGACGCTGACGAACCCGCTGAGCTGGACCTTCTCGGCGGCGAGTCGCTCGAAGTCCTCGGGCATGGCACCGCCCGAGGCCCGCTGGACCGGCGCCGACACCCAGATCGTGCGCTCGGCGCCGGCGGCATGCCGGACCTCGCCGGCGACCACCGCCCGGTCGATCGACGTCTGGTAGACCGGCGCTGCCACCGCTGCGGCCGTGGCCAGCACCGCGAGGAGCCACAGTGCCAGCGCCTGGCCGTGCCGGGCGCGCAGCATCGCGAGCATCAACGCCGCCATGCGCGCCTCCGGCCTTGGTACTGCGGGGCCAGCGCGCACCCGCCGAACAGCGCCACGACGACCGCCGTGGCGCTGAGCAGGGCCAGCGCCGCCGCGCTGTGGGTGCCGGCCGAGGCCGGCCAGGCATCGGTGAACACCGGTATGGGCGGATGGGTGATCGCCCGGGCCACGGCGGCGGCCAGTGCGCCGGTCAGCGCGGCCAGCGCGGCCGGGACCAGCGCCGCCCAGCGGCCCGCGGCGCGCAGCGCGCGAGCCGGCACGCCCTGGCGGCGCAGCGCCTGGAACTCCTCGGCGCGGGCCCGGCGCTGGACGGCCGCGATGACCAGCAGCGCGATCGCGGCGGCCAGCAACCCGGCCCCGCTCATCAGCACGCCGAAGCGGGCCGCGGCGGCGGGGCCGAACCGGGCCTGCCGGGCGTCGGCCGCGCCGACCGAGTCCTCGGCCACGATCGTCAGCCCAGCGTCGCGGAGCCGGTCGAGCACGTCGGCCGGCGCGCCGGGGGAGAGCCAGACCTGCTGCCGTTCGGCTCGCGGCGCGCCGCCGGCGACCCGATCGGCGTACTCGAGATCGACGAGGATTCCGTGTGTGCCGGCCCCCGGCAGCAGCGGCGCGGCGATCGGCTCGACGGGCACGGCCCGGCTGCCGAAGGGGTCGATGGTGCCGGTGCCCCGCGTATCGGTCGGCGGCAGCCGTCCGGCGACCGCGGCCGGCAGCGGCACGGGCGCGTCGACGACGTAGAGCCGGTCGTCGACCGGCAGTTTCGACAGGCCGGCCGGGACGGTGGCGAGCGCGAGGCGCCCGTCGTACGAGCGCATGCTGATCGTCGCGGCGATGTTGCCGGCGCCGGTGCGCCAGCGGCCGGCGTCGGCGAAGACGGCCGGCGTGATCACGGTCTTGCCGTCGGTGTCGAGCTGCCGCAGTTCGACCGCGCGCCCGCTGAGGAGTTCGAACGAGACGAGCCGGCAGCCGGAGCGGCAGTCGGGCACGCTCGCGCCGGCCGGGCCGCGCCCGCCGTCGACGGGGGTGAACCGGGCGGTCACCGGGGCGCCGGTGGCCGCGACGACGAGCGTGGCCAGCAGCACCGGCGGCCCTGCCGGTGGGTCGGCGCCCGCGTCGGGCAGATCGTCGGCGGCCGGCACGCTCGCCATCAAGGTGAGGCTGGTGCCGGAGAACGTGATCGGTGGCGGTGCCGGTGGCCGCAGCCGGCTGGTGTCCAGCGATGCCGGGGCGGCGAGCACGTACGGCAGCCGGGGCGAGTCGACCGCGAGCACCGGCACGCCGCCCGGGCCGGATCCGGCGACGACGGCCATCGCCTGCCGTCCGCCCGGGTCGGCGGCGCGGACGGCGTTGAGCAGGCGGACCCGGTCGCCGGGTGCGACGGTGAGGACCCGCTGGCCGCCGGCCTCGACCGCGGACCGGTGGTGCCGGGCATCACTCGCCTCGGCCCAGTGCTGCCCCGCCAGCCCGAAAAGGCAGCCGGCCGCGGTGAGCAGGGGCAGCATGCGGTACGCCGATGAACGCCGGGCCAGGAGCAGCGCGCCGAATCCGGCCGCGACCCGCCCGTTGACGAGCGCCGAACGGCCCACGGCCGTCGCCGCGGGCACCAGGATCCGGCCCGCGAGGACCGCCGCCGACGCGGCGAGCATGCCCGGGGCGAGCAGCTGTACGCCGATGGGCCTGCTGGTGGCGAGGGTCTGGTAGATGCTCGCCGCGGCGAGCCCGAGCACGCAGACCTCGACGACGGCGGCGCCGAGCCGCGGCGGCCGCGCAGCGGCGGCGTGCAGGAGCCGTTCGACCGGCAGCCCGGTGGTCCGCCAGTCGGCCAGGACCGCGGCGGCCAGGCCGGCGGCCAGGACACCACCGGCGATCGGCAGCCGGTCCGGCCCGTCGGCGAGCACCCCGATGAGCGCGCCGGCCGCCGTCCCGGCCGCGATCGGCACTCCGGTCTGCCCGCTGGTAGCCGCGACCAGCCGCCAGCGCCGGGCACCCCGCAGCGCGAGTTGTGCGACGTCGGACCGGTGCTCCTCGGCGGCGTACCGCGCGGCGACCGCCATCGCGATCCAGCCGATGACGGCCAGCTGGGCCGCCGCCAGCCACACGCCGCGCATCACGACCTGCCGGTCGGCGGCGATCCGCTCGGCGAGAGCCCCGCCGGTCGTGCTGACCTGGAGCGGGACGCGACGCATCCGGTCCACGGCGGCCGTGAGGTCGCCGCCGCGGGTGAACACCTGGGGGCTGAGCATCGCGTCGAAGGTGGCCCGGACCGTGGCCCCGGCGGTGGCCACGGTGTCGAAGGTCGTCCAAGCGGCGTCGCCGGCGGTGGTCCAGTACCAGGACAGCGGGTCGGCCGGGTGATAGGTGCCGGCCAGCCGGAGCGGCCGCCGCGCCGAGGCCGGGCCGACGGTCACCTCGAGCCGGTCGCCGACGCGCACACCCAGCCGTTCGGCGCTCTGGGTGCTGAGGATGACGTCGCCGGTCGCTTGTGGACAGTGCCCGTCGATGACGGCGCTGGCGCAGAACCCTTCGCGGTAGCGCAGCGGCATGGGCAGGTGCTGTTCGCCGGCGGAGACCGTGCCGGCGAGCTCGACGCCGACCGCCTGACCGTCGACCGGCAGCGCCAGGGCCCGCTGGGCGGTGGCTGCGAACGTCTGCATGACCGTCTCGCCGGCCAGGTCGACCGCCACCGTGCCGGTCGCCGAGACGGTCCGGCCGTCCGGCGGGGTCGCCGCGATGCGTGCGGTCGCGGCGGTGTCGGTGGCGCGGTGCGCGTACCAGGGCACGAGGCTCAGCCCGGTGCTGAGGAGCGCGGCGAGCAGGAACATGCCGGTGGACACCACCCGGCGGGCGACGATCGCCGTCCAGATCAGCGCAATCATGCGCCGGCCCGATTCACCGGATCAGTGTATGGACAATCGGGTCGGCGGCAATCTCGTGCGGAGACGGCACTGACGCTGACGGCCCCCGGCCGCCGCGCTCTGCCCCGGCGTGATCGCTTGGGCTCGGGCGAGGAGCCTGCGCATCGAAATTTGCGGCCGGGTCATGAAATTTTCGCGGGGACCTCCGCCCGTGAAGTACTGGAGAATCTCGGCTTTTCAAACGGCAATATATTGGCATCCGAAAACTGTTATGAATGCATCGCCGGCCGAGTCGTCATTGAAATTTGCGTACCGCGGCCGGCGGTTTTCAAACGATGCGCAGCCGCTCTCAAGTGCCAGGACGTGCGTCAATGTGCGACCTCTGGGTCGAGACAATGGTCGGTGTACTTGAATGTTCCGAAGGGGTCTGGCAGCCTCGCGAATCTGGGCGTAAGCGGTTGCTCGGCATCGCCGGCGACGAGTGTGTGAGCGCTCACGCGATCGGTTGTTTACCGGAAGTCAGGAGGCCAGCGTGGCTGAAAAACCCTCCGCCCGTCGTGGCGGGGCTCGGCGGAAACGATCACTCGGCATCCGAGCGACCATCGCCGGTTTGGTCGGTGTCGTGGTGGTGGGTGCGGCCGCGGTGATGATGCCGTCGGCGAGCGCCGCCGCGAGCACGCTCGGTGCGGCGGCCGCGCAGTCCGGGCGGTACTTCGGCACGGCGATCGCCGCGGGCCGGCTCGGCGACTCGACGTACACCACGATCGCCGGGCGTGAGTTCAACATGATCACGGCCGAGAACGAGATGAAGCCCGATGCCACGGAACCGCAGCGTGGTCAGTTCAATTTCAGTGCCGGCGACCAGATCTACAACTGGGCGACGCAGCGCGGCATGAAGGTGCGAGGCCACACCCTGGCCTGGCACGGCCAGCAGCCCGGGTGGATGCAGAGCCTGTCCGGCTCCAATCTCCGGCAGGCGATGATCGACCACATCAACGGGGTGATGGCCCACTACAAGGGCAAGCTGGCGTACTGGGACGTGGTGAACGAGGCGTTCAACGAGGACGGCAGCCGCCGGCAGTCCAACTTGCAGGCGACCGGTAACGACTGGATCGAGGTGGCGTTCCGGACGGCCCGCACTGCGGACCCGAACGTCAAGCTGTGCTACAACGACTACAACATCGAGAACTGGTCGTACGGCAAGACGCAGGGCGTGTACAACATGATCCGGGACTTCAAGTCCCGCGGTGTGCCGATCGACTGCGTCGGGTTGCAGACGCACTTCACCGGGGGCAGTTCGCTGCCGTCGAACTTCCAGACGACGTTGTCGAGCTTCGCCGCGCTCGGTGTGGACGTGGCGCTGACCGAGGTCGACGTCACCAACGCGTCGACGTCGCAGTACGCCGGGCTGACCCAGGCCTGCATGAACGTGCCGCGCTGCGTCGGCATCACCGTGTGGGGCGTGCGGGACAGCGACTCGTGGCGCTCCGGTGAGAGCCCGCTGCTGTTCGACGGCGGCGGCAACAAGAAGGCCGCCTACACCTCGGTCCTCAACGCCCTCAACGCCGCCGGCCCGACCACCTCGCCCACGACGAGCACCTCCCCGAACACCTCCCCGAACACTCCTGGCGGCACCAACGAGATCGTGGGATCGCAGTCCGGCCGGTGCATCGACGTGCCCAACGCGACCCAGAGCAACGGCACCCGGGTGCAGCTGTACGACTGCCACGGACAGTCGAACCAGCAGTGGACCTACACGTCCAGCAAACAGCTGCAGGTGTACGGCGGCAAGTGCCTCGACGCCAACGGTGCGGCCACCGCCAACGGCACGGCCATCATCATCTGGGACTGCAACGGCGGGGCCAACCAGCAGTGGAACGTCAACGCCAACGGCACGATCACCGGCGTGCAGTCCGGGCGCTGCCTGGACGTGTGGGGCACCGGCAACGGCCAGCAGGTCCAGCTCTACGACTGCAACGGGCAGGCCAACCAGCAGTTCAAGCTCGTTTCGCTCGGTGGACCCACGTCGCCGCCCCCGTCGTCGCCGTCGCAGTCCCCGGGCGGGTCGTGCCCGCTGCCGACGTCGTACCGCTGGTCGTCGACGGGTGCGCTGGCCAGCCCGGCGAACGGGTGGGTGTCACTCAAGGACTTCACAAACGTCGTCTACAACGGCAAGCACCTGGTCTACGGATCCAACGTCTCCAGCGGCGGGTCGTACGGCTCCATGAACTTCAGCACCTTCACGAACTGGTCCGACATGGCCTCGGCCACGCAGACCGGGATGGGTCAGGCCACGGTCGCGCCCACGTTGTTCTACTTCGCCCCGAAGAACATCTGGGTGCTGGCCTACCAGTGGGGTCCGAACGCCTTCAACTACAAGACCTCCAGCGATCCGACCAACGCCAACGGCTGGTCCGCACCGCAGGCGCTGTTCACCGGGAGCATCTCCAACTCCAGCACCGGCGTCATCGACCAGACGCTCATCGGCGACGGCCAGAACATGTACCTGTTCTTCGCCGGTGACAACGGCAACATCTACCGGGCGAGCATGCCGATCGGCAACTTCCCCGGCAACTTCGGGTCGAGCTACACGACGGTCATGAGCGACTCGCAGTACAACCTCTTCGAGGCGGTCGAGGTTTACAAGGTCCAGGGCCAGAACCAGTACCTGATGATCGTCGAGGCGATCGGCAGCCAGGGGCGGTACTTCCGTTCCTTCACGTCCTCCAGCCTGAGCGGCTCGTGGACCCCGAACGCCGCCAGCGAGAGCAACCCCTTCGCGGGCAAGGCCAACAGCGGTGCCAGTTGGACCAACGACATCAGCCACGGGGATCTGGTCCGCAGCAACCCCGACCAGACCAAGACCATCGATCCGTGCAACCTGCAGTTGCTGTACCAGGGGAAGAACCCCAGCGCCGGCGGTGACTACAACCTGCTGCCGTGGCGACCGGGTGTGCTGACGCTGCAGCGCTGAGGGTCTCAACACGCCGCGGCGCCCCAGGCGTGCGCGGGCTCGTGAAAGGCGGTCGTCAGGCCGTTGCGGTCACTCATGCGGGTGACCGCAACGACCTGGCGCAGTTCCTGGCCGGCGGTCGTGGCGACGCCGGTTGCCGGGCTGCGGAAATGGATGTTTCACGCGCTCGCCACGGCCGGACGGTTGCACGGGTTGCTGGAGTGGACCGTTCGCGGGTTGGCGGCGATGATGGGCGCCAATCCCGTACCGCTCGACGTGAATCGATGTCACGACCTGAAGGAGTCTCCGTGTCCACACATCGCCCCCGTCGGCGCCGGGTCGTGGCCGCCGCGGCCGCGGCGGCCTGTGTCGCCTTCGCCGCCGGCTGGTTCGTGACCGGCTCGGCCTCGGCCGGCACGCTGTCCGGCACCCTCTACCGCGACCCTGACTCGCAGGTCGTGCGCTGGGTCTCGGCGAACCCGAACGACTCGCGTATGCCCGTCATCCGCGACAAGGTCGCCAGCCAGTCGCAGGCGCGCTGGATGGCGAACTTCAACGTCTCCACCGTGCAGTCCGAGGTGTCCTCGTTCGTGAGCGCCGCCAACGCCGTGAACCAGGTGCCCGTGCTCACGTCCTACGCGATCCCGAACCGCGACTGCGGCGGGGCGAGTGCCGGCGGCGCTCCGGACCTCAACCAGTACCAGCAATGGATCTCCGGCTACGCCCGGGGTCTCGGCAGCCGGACCGTCATCGTCATCATGGAGACCGACGCGCTGGCCCTGCAGACCTGCCTGAGCAGCAGCGAGGTCCAGCAGCGCGACCAGGCGATCAGCACCGCGGTGCAGACGCTGAAAACCGCAAACCCCAACGCCAAGGTGTACCTCGACGGCGGCCACTCCGCCTGGAACTCCGCCTCGGACCAGGGTTCCCGGCTGGTCGCCGCCGGCGTGCAGTACGCCGACGGGTTCTTCACGAACGTCTCGAACTTCCAGCCGCTGGGCAACGAACTCTCCTACGGCCGGTCGATCATCTCGTACCTGCAGGGCCGCGGCATCAACGGCAAGCACCAGGTCATCGACACCAGCCGCAACGGTGGGGCGGCCGGCGACTGGTGCGCCGACGACAACACCGACCGCCGCATCGGCAACTACCCGACGCTGAACACGGGCGACGCCAACGTCGACGGGTACCTGTGGATCAAGCCGCCCGGCGAGGCCGACGGCTGTGCCTACACGGCCGGCAGCTTCCAGGCCGGCCTCGCCTACAGCCTGGCCGCCAGCGCGCCGTACCCGCCGGCCGGATCCCCGACCGCCTCACCGTCGGCCAGCCGCTCCAGTAGCTCCCCCTCGGCCTCGCCGTCGGCGTCCCGCTCGCCGAGCGCGTCACCGTCCCCGAGCCGCTCGTCCGGCGGCGGCGCGTGCAGCGCAACGTACCAGACCGCCAGCGCCTGGCAGGGCGGATTCCAGGCCGCCGTCACCGTCACCGCGGGGGCATCGCCGATCAGCAGCTGGACGGTGACCTGGACGCTCGCGAGCGGCCAGTCGATCACCCAGCTCTGGAACGGTGCGCTCACCACCAGCGGCTCGAACGTCACGGTGCGCAACTTGGCGTACAACGGCTCGCTCGGGGCCGGCAGCTCGACGCAGTTCGGCTTCACCGGAACCGGCAACGCCTCGACGCCGACGCTGACCTGCACCGCCGCCTGAGCTGATGCTCCGGGGCGCGGACCCTCTGCGGTCCGCGCCCCGGAGCAGTGTTCGTCGGGGTCGAGGCGATCGCTCGTCCGATCTGGTAGAAGGAACGGGTGGTGATCGAGCCGGCCACGGCCGAGGACGTGGCGTCCATTGCCCGGATCAGCCGGGCGGTCGGCCAGCCGGAGGCCGGTTCGGGCGCCGATCCGGCGTAGGTGTCGCATCTGTTGCGTAACGGTGCCGTCCGGGTGGCCCGCGACGGAGGCGGCAACGTCCTCACCGATCTGTTCGTCGACCCGCAGCATCACGGCCGAGGCTTCGGTGGGGCGCTGCTGCGTACAGCTGCCGGTTACCTGGGTCTACTCACCCGGCCTCGGCTGAGTCGCCGGGCGCGTCGGCGTCAGTTTCCGTTCGCGGCCGGGTGCGGTGGCTGCCGTGTCTGGTTGCGGAACTGTGCGGGCGATGAGCCGACCACGCGGCGGAACGCGGTGCTGAACGCGCTCTCGGACAGGTAGCCCGTGGCCCGTGCCAGCTCGGAGATCGACAGCGTGTCGCGGGCGAGGGCGTCGCGCGCGAGGCTCATGCGCCATTGGATCAGGTACTCCAACGGCGGGACCCCGACGTGGCTCTTGAAGGCCTGGGCGAACGCGGAACGCGACATGTGGCTGATCTCGGCGAGCTCCTTGAGGCTCCAGGAGTGGGCCACGTCCGCGTGCACGGCGCGCAGGGCGGCACCGATGCCGTCCTCGTTCAGGGCGCCCAGCCAGCCTGTGGGCCGGTCTGTCTGACCGGCGTGTGCACGCAGCATGTGCACGAGCAGGATCTGTGCGAGGTGGTTCTGCACCAGCGGGCCGCCGGCGGCGGCGACCCCGACCTCGGCGGCCAAAAGATCGATCAGCTGCGCGAGCCGCCCGCCGTGCGGATCGGCCACGCGGACGATCACGAGCGGCGGCAGAAGATCGGTCAGCAGGGCCGCGTTGCTGTCGTCGAACGCGATGTGCCCGACGCAGAGGTAGAGGTCCACCTCGGACTCCGGGCCGATCCGCACGAACCCGTCTTCGGCACCCGCCAACACCGGCTCCGCCGGGCGCGGGCTGGCGTCGAGCGTGCTGGCCAGCACGTAAGGCGGCGGGTTGCCCAGCATGAAGGTGTCACCCTCCTGCAGGAGCACCGGCTCGTGCCCTTCGAGGATCAACCAGCACGTGCCGCGCACGAGGCCGCCGATCCGCACGTGCAGGAACGGGTCGAAGCGCAACGCCCACTCTCCCGTGGCCCGCAGGCTGGGCCCGATCACCGTGCGGGGCCGGAGCAGACCGATCGCGTCAGCCACCGGATCCCGAAAACCGAGCACCGAGCACTCCTCCTGGACGATGCGTAAAGAATTTCGGACTTTGCACGATGGATCGTACTGCAACGTTGGCGCAGTATCGATGTTGCAGGTGAACCACGAGCACACGAGTACAGCCCGGACGTCGGGCGAGAAAGGCAGTCATGTCCGACTTCAACATCCGCGAGTTCTATGACCGCTATTGCGATGCGCTCAACGCGCATGAGTTCGACCGCATGGACGAGTTCGTCAGCGAGTCCATCCTCTCGCACGGCCAGTCGGCCACTCGAGCGGACGTCGTCGCGGCGCTCAAAGGTATCGCCGACGCGGTTCCCGACATCCACTGGGAGATCAAGGAGGTGGTGATCCACGGTGAAACTCTGGCCTGCCACTCCGTCAACCACGGCACCCCCACCAAGGAATGGCTCGGGGTGGCTCCCACGGGCGCTCGGATCGAGATCGACGAGGTCGCCATGTACCGGGTCCGCGACGGAAAGTTCGTGCAGATGTCGAACGTCCACGACGTCGAGGCCCTGAAGAAGCAACTCGCGGGCTGACCCGGTCGGGCTCAGCCGCGCAGGTCCCGCATGCGGCGCCTCGCCCGGACGGACGAGGCGCCGCATGCTCAAGCTTGCCCAGCGCGCTCCCGGCTACGCCATCGCCGCCAACGGCCGGTCTCCCGCGGCCCGAGACGACCGTCAACCTCATCTCGAACGCGGCGCTGGTCCTGCTGCGCCAGCCGGGCCGAGCCCGCCTCGCCCTAGCCGCGGGCCTTGACCAGGCCGGACTCGTAGGCATAGACGACGGCCTGCACGCGGTCGCGGAGGTTGAGCTTCATCAGGACCCGGGCCACGTGGGTCTTGACCGTCGCCTCGCCGACGGCCAGGGCGGCGGCGATCTCGGCGTTGGACTGGCCGCGGGCCATCAGGCGCAGCACGTCCGTCTCGCGCGGGGTCAGGTCGGCCAGCTCCGGGGGCGGCTGCGGGCCGGGCGCGCCGGCGAAGGCAGAGATGACGCGCGTGGTCACGGCCGGGTCGAGCAGCGCCTCGCCGGCCGCCACCACGCGGATCGCGGTGATGAGGTGCTCCGGTGAGGAGACCTTCAGCAGGAAGCCGCTCGCGCCGGCGCGCAGCGCGTTGTAGAGGTTCTCGTCGGTGTCGAACGTCGTGAGCACGATGATCCGCGGCGCGCCCGGGGCGGCGAGCAGGGTGCGGGTCGCCTCCAGGCCGTCCTGGCGGGGCATGGCGATGTCCATGAGCACCACCTCGGGGCGCAGTCGGCGGGCGAGGGCGACCGCCTCCACGCCGTCGCTCGCCTCGCCCACGACCGTCATGTCCGGCTCGGTCTCGATGACCATGCGCAGCCCGGCCCGGACCATGCGCTGGTCGTCGGCGATCACCACGCGCACGCCGCTGCGCTCCGGACCGCTCACGCCGACACCGCCACCTGGACCGGCAGCCGCGCGTGGACCGCGAACCCGCCGCCGGGGCGCGGGCCGGCGGTGAGCTCGCCGCCGAACAGCGCCGCCCGCTCCCGCATCCCGATCAGGCCCTGGCCGCCGCCCGCGACCGGCGCCGGCGCACCGCCGCCCCTGTCGGTGACGGACAGGTGGACGCCGTCGCCGGCATACCGGACCTCCACCGTTACCTGGGTGGGCCCGGCGTGCTTCAAGACGTTGGTCAATGCCTCCTGAATGATTCGGTACGCCGACAGGTCGGCCGCCGGCAGCAGCGGGACGGCCTCGCCTGCCCGCCGCAGCGTCACCGTCAGCCCGGCCTCGCGGACCTGCGCGACCAGCTCCTCGAGGCGGTCGAGCCCGACCGGCGCGGCGGTGGCCCCGCCGTCGTCGCCGCGCAGCAGCCCCAGGGTGCGCCGCAGCTCACCGACGGCGTCCCGGCCGGACGACTCGATACTGCGCAGCAGCTCGCCGTCGATGTCGAGGCCCGCGTCGAGCCGCCGCCGCACGACGCCCGCCTGGATCACCATCACCGTGACGCTGTGCGCGACCATGTCGTGCAGCTCCCGGGCGATGCGCACCCGCTCCTCCATGACCGCCTCGCGGACCCGTTGCTCGCGGATCGCCGCCCGGGCCGCCGCCGCGTCGGCGCTCTGACGCTGCTGGTAGGCGAACGCGACGCCGAGCGCCCAGGGCCCCCACGGGAAGAACAGCGCCGCCATCGGGTCGGACGGGTCGACGTGCCAGAACGACAGCGAGGTCGCCACCATCAGCGCCAGCCCGGCGTACCCGCGCCAGCCGCTGCGCCCGACCGGCACGTGCCGGCCGGCCGTGTACGCGGCGATGATCATCGCGACGAGCTGCCAGAGCCGGTAGTCGATGACGACCACGTTGACGAGCACGCAGCTGGCGGCCAGCGCGACGAGCGGGACGCTGCGCCGCAGCGCGACGAGCACCGCCGCGGCGGCGAGGACGTAGGGCCACCAGGCGCCGGGCGGGTGTACCACGGCCTCCTCGACGAGCCCGAACGCCACGAACCCGCCGGTCACCCCGAGATCGACCCGCCACCTGCTGCGCACCTCCTGACGGTACGGGCCGCTCGCCCGGTTCCTCACCCGTCCGCCGGATGACCGGCCGTCCGCCGTGCGGGGGACCCCGGTTCGCCCGCGTTGCGGGTTCGCGCCGCGCCCCGCGTTCGTAGCGTTCGCGGCTCCGACTACTTCGCATTGAAGGGAGCCCGCGATGCGGCTCTTCTTGATACTGGCGCCGATCGTGCTGGGCGTGGCGACCGCGGTCGACCCGGCGCTCGGCACCCCAGACGGGTCCTTCGGCGTCTACCGGGCGCACCCGGCGGCCACGGAGGCTCATGCGGTACTGCTGCACTGGGCGTGGATCCTGTTCGTCCCCGGGTTTCTCGCGCTGCTCGGCCCGATCCGCCGCCGCGGCGTCGTCCTCGCCCGCGTGGCCTGGGTCGCGACGGTCTTCGGCCTGGTCACGTTCTCCGCGCTGATGGCGTTCGACGTGTTCCTGCTGGCGTTGGAGCAGACGCTGCCGGACAACGGCACGGTCGCCCGGGTGAACGAGACGTTCGAGTCCCTCGGCGGCTGGGCGACGTTTGGCTGGCAGGTGCCGGGCCTCGTCGGCTGGGCCCTCGCGCTGGTCCTCGCGCCGATCGCGGCGGCCCGCGCGCGGATCATCTCGTGGTGGGTGGCGGGGGCGGCCCTGGCGGGCGCGGCGGGGTACTTCCTGTTCGCGATCACCCCGCTGCCCTGGTGCGTGGCCGGCCCGCTGGTGATGACGGTGGCGTACACGCTCGCGGCCCGCTCCCTCGGCCGCCACGTCCCCGACCCCGACGAGCCGGACACCTTCGGCGCGTTCCGCTTCTCGGTCGGCCGCGTGTGCCTGATCCTGGCCCCGGTGGCGTTCGCGACGGGCCTGGCCACGGTGCCCGGCTTCACGCCCGACCCGGCCCAGTTCACCGAGCACCCGGTGCAGTCGCAGGCCAGCGCGTTCCTGCTGCACCTGGGCTGGCTGCTGTTCATCCCGGCGGTCCTGACGATCATGCAGACGGGCGGCCGCTTCGCCCGCGTCGCGGGCCTGGTCACGGTGCTGGCGCTGGCCAACTTCAGCGGCCTGATGGTGGGCGACTACACCGACCTGGCGGCGCGCATGGTCCTCACCCCGGAGCAGGCGACGCAGGTGAGCGACGCGATGGGCGGTTACGCCCTGTTCGCGGCCGGCTGGGTGCTGTTCGGCATGTTCGGTACGCTGCTCGGCCTGATCGTGACCGCGTCGGCGACCACGGCCGACGGCCGCTCCCGCTGGTGGGTCCCGGTCCTGGTCGGCGCGGGCATCCTGGCCTTCCTGGCGCTGGGCGTCGGCCCGCTGAGCCTGCTGAGCCCGCTGCTGCTCCTGGCCGGCTTCGGCCTCCTGGCCCGCTCCCTGCGCTACCCCGCCCCGGCCCTGCACGCGACCCCGGCGGCCCCGGCGCCGGCAACTCCCTGACCGCACCTCCGGCCGGCGCCCGCCAGGGCCGCCGGCCGGAGCGGGTCCGGCCCGGGCCCGGCGAACGCCCTGACCGCCGCACCCCCGCCTCAGCTCGGCGCGGCACTGATCCGCTGCGCCGGAGCTCTGGCACGTGCCGCGCAGGGCCGCTTTCGCCGGGTAGTCTGCCTACCAACTGGTCAGCGTTCTGCCCAAGCAGGGCCGCATCGTTCCACGATCTGCTCGGCCCGCTGCCGGCATCGGTGCTTCTTGAGCGCCGGCGCGGCGCCGTCTGTGGGGTCGCTAGGCCGTTGGCGTGGGCCAACACATCAGGTGCACCTTCCTCGAGGGCGGGGACGGCACGTCCGACTCGCCTGTCGCCAACTGGTCCTCGCCGTGCTGGTGGCTGCCCGTTCGGCCGGTAGGTAGCGTTGCCGCGTGCATATTGAGCGGGTCACCGCCGAGATGCTGGCCGAGCTTCGGCTGGAGGCGCAGCGGCGGCCGGATAATGCCCGGCTGGCGTTGGCCACCGGCCTGATGGCGTACGCCTGGCGGGCCGGACTGGACCGGCCCGAGCGCGGACTCCCATATCTCGTGGAGGCCGCGGACGTCATGCGGAGCCTGGTCGCCGACGGGGGTGAGGAGCACGTCGACGGCGCGTTCCGGGTGATCTCGAGGCTGGCCCTGCAGTACTCGCGCGCGCACGCCGACGAGTTGGCGCTGGCCGCGCGGCAGGAGGCAGTGGCACTGGCCCGGCGGGCGGCGCCCCGGCCGCTGGACGTCGACAAGAAGGCGCTGCTGGACCTGGCGCACGGGCTGGCCGAGGCCGGCCGGTTCGCGGAGGCGGTGACCGTCCAGACGGAGGTCGTCGCGCTGTATCAGGACCGCGGGGCGGGGGACAGCGGCGCGCTGTGGGCGCTGCTGGGCCTGGCGGTCTATCTCGACCGGGCCGGACGGGGCGAGGCGAGCCTGGATGCCGACCGGGAGGCCCTCGCGCGGCTGCGCCAGATGGCCGCAGAGCAGCCGGCGATCCGGCCCACCCTGGCGATCTGGACGGCCGGCTCCGCGCTTTGGTTCACCGCCGCCGCTCACCCACGGGAGGCCGGAGAGCTCCTGCGCGAGGCCGCCGCGATCTGTGCCGGGCTGCCGGCGGTGGGCTCGCCGTCCGGCGTGTACATGTCCATTCAGGCCGCCCATTTCGCGCGCTCCGGCGCTCGGGCCGAACCGGCCGCGCCGGGCGGCCTGCTGCAACCGGTGCTCGGCCGGAGCATGTATCACTGGTCCTTCAGCGTCCGGGAGGCCTACCGCGCCGGCCTCGACGCCATCGACCAGGCGCTGGCCGCACCGGCCGGCGACTCGGTAGCACTCGGCGATCTGCTGCGCCGCCGCGCCATTCGCGTGTCGGTGCTGTTCGACGAGCCCGACCGGTTTCGCGAGGACGTGATGCCGGCGCTGGACCGGGGTGTCGCCCTCGAACGCCGGCTGCGGGCCGCCGACCCCGCCGCGCACCCCGGCCGACTGGTCCGGGCGCTGACCGACCAGGCCATGGCGCGCCTCGTGATCGGGGACAATGCCGGTGCGGGCGGGGCACTCCATGAGGCAGTCGACCTGCTCGGTCGTTAGCGGCGGCAACACCACGACCCGTAACATCGCCGGCAAGCCCGGCCAGACGCTGACCTGGGACGCCGAAGGGCATCTCGACACCGTGTCCGACGGCAACGGCACGAGTCGATACATCTATGACGCCGACGGCGCACGACTGGTCGCCGTCGACTCCACCGGCGTGACCATCTACCTAGCCGGGTACGAGGTGCACAAGCAGGGCTCGGCCGTGACCTGCACGCGGTATGCGGGCCCGGCGACCCGGACCGGTTCCGGAGTCAGCCCGGCCGTCGCGGCCGACCAGTTCCGGCCCCTTCGAGGTGGCATTCCACGCGCAACCGTCGACACACTCGGCGGTGCCGCCCCGCGGGGCCTATCGGCCCCGGCGGACGTCGAAGAGCTTGTATACTTCGCATCGACGATCGCGCGCGTTGGACTCACACGGGGAGAAGTTCACATGCGATGGAAGATCCCGGCTGCCCTCCTGCTGGCACTCGCCTTGCTGATCCCGGCGACACCGGCGGCGGCTCAAGCCGAATCGCCCGCGACATCCTGCCAGACGGTTTTCTACGCGGACATCCGCGAGCTTGTCACGATCGACCTCGATACCGCCTCGGACACCGATGTGCGGGTGCTGGCGAACCGGATCATGGCGGCGGCGGTCGCTGATGCGTTGACTACGTTGCCGGGCAGGATGCAGGCGCGGCTGGACGGTTCCGCGGGCGATCTGCGGGCGTTTCTCAAGACGAGTCTGTGGGGGGTTTGGTCGACGGATCTGCGGATCGCGGTGAATCGGACGATGCCGAACGCTGGTTCGCACGTGCAGGCGGCCGCGCAGGCGGCGCTCGACAACGGGACCGTGGACGCGTTTCTGGCCTACCTGAACGACGGCCTCTACGTCGCACGCGCGCTCGACTGCGCGTATCAGCCGGCGGCGTCGGCATCCGCTTGACGCCCGCTGCCGCCGGGAGGGCGGCCCACCCTCCCGGCGGCCTCGTCGAGAAGCTTCGCGTCGGCGCGGCGCCGAACCGGCGCTCAATCCTCGTAGATCGGGAGTCCGCCGGGTTGGGCGCGGTGTCATCGACGCCGATCGCCCGCAGGTCCGCCCGGCTGAAGGTGAGCGCCGCACGGTCGCCGAGCATGATGGCGGCCAAGGCATCGAGCATTTCCAGATGCTGCTGCCGTGCTTCCTCGACGACGGCTCCGATGCGGCTGCTGGCCGTCATGACGCGCTGTCCGTCGTCCCCTGCCTGTTCCACCTTCCTCACCAGCAGGCCTGCTTCGAGGAAGCCTGACCATGGGGTCCTCAGGGCGAGCAGTGAGTCGGCCGTCGAGGCGAACAGCCTGAAGTACACGCGGTTGTTGAAGGTGTCCATCTGCTGCGCATCCAAGTGCAGCCCGAACAGTTGCCCGAGTCCGTCGAGCATGCGTGCGTGATACGCCTTGAGGGCGGCGTTGAAGGCGGATGACTCGGGAAGGTAGCCACCGAAGCCCCGCGCCTGAGCGCCGAGGTACGCCTCGATGAGATGGCGCCTGGCGTACATCGGTCCTCCCGGACGGGCCGTTCGAGCTCATGCCACGGTCGGCCTTCTGGCCCGTCCGCGGCGACCCAAGATACCGAACACCTGCACCGTCCGAGCGTCCGGAATCGCCCGGCGTGCATCGATTGGCGCATGCCGCACGATCGCGGCGATGCGCGAGACATCGTCGGTCATCCATACTGCGTCGTACCCGCCCGGCGTAGGAGGCTCGGTGAAGGTTTCCGTCTCGAGGTCACGGTTCGCCCGGAGTACGGCCGTCGTGGCGGCCGCGTCCCTGATCGCGGCGATGGCGGTCGCGACCCCGGCCCGGGCCGGCCTGGTTCTGCCGCCCCGTGACTGGTGCGGCGCGAGCACGGTGGACCAGATCTGGTACGAGATCACCGCCGCCGAGGTCAATCCGACGCTCACGCACTTCATGAGCATCAACATCGCGGCCGGGACGACCGGTGAGCGGACCGAGACCCTGACGAAGGTCAACTCGGTGAGCACGACGATCGGGGCCAGCGCCGAGATCAGCACCAGCGCCGGTGCGGTCTTCGCCAAGGTCTCGGCGAAGGTCGGCTTCTCCGTGCAGAGCACCACCTCCAGCACCGACACCGAGACGACCAGTATGCGCTGGACCTTCAACCAGCCCGGGTACTACGGCCTCTACAAGGGCACGCGAGCCGTGTCCGGGACGTTCACCTCGTTCCGCTGCGTGCGCCAGAACCTGCCGCCGTACGGTGTGCGGTACACCGTCTTCGGTCTCGGCACGCAGGCGTACACGACCTTCGACAACATTGAGGTGGGCACCGTACGGTGCGACGAGGACGTGCCCGCGGGCACGCTGCGGTTCAAGGCGCGCCTGCAGCTGGGCTGCTGATCCTCGCGGCCGTCCGGTGATGGTCACGGCCGCCGGGGGAGCCTAGACTGCTAGGTTGTGGAACCGGCCTCGGCGGCGCCCGGCACCTCCCGCCGCACCCGGCGCATCGCCGCGATCAGCTGCGTGACCGTGTCCTGGGTAGCCGCCGCATCGTCGAACTGAGCTTCCCCCGCCAGGGGATGGGAATCGGCATGCGGATTGGTGATGCCGCGGCTACGCGTCGAGGGCGTCGGTGTTCGGTGTGCTCGACCGGTTGTCTGCGGCATTTCGTGTGCGCAGGATCGCCCATCCGACGAGCATGCCGGCGACGGCGGTGAGCACCAGGCCGGCGACGGTCACCGCGTCACGGAACTGTGCGGTCTGGTGCGCACTCCAGCCCGTCGTGGTGATGGTGCCGGTGAAGAAGGCTGCGAGGAGGGTGCCGGCGATGGCGATGCCGGCGCCGGAGGTGACCTCGGACGCGGTGTCGACCAGGGCCGCGCCGATGGAGGTCCGGTTCTCCGGTAGGCCCCGCAGCACGTTGACCCCAGCAACCGCGCCGACCACGCGGATCGCGGCGGCGACGAGCGCGAGCGAGATCGCGACCCATACGTATCCGAAGCGGCCCAGCAGACCGTAGACGGCGAGGCCGGCCACGACCGCGGCGGAGCTGAGCCAGGCGGACCGTTCGAGGCCGGCGCGTTGGACGAACCGGTTGACGAACGGGCCGGCGCTGATCAGGACGACGACCTGCGGCAGCATCCCGATGGCGGCGAGCGCGGGCGGCCATCCCCAGTCTAGTTGCAGCTGCAGGGTCACCATGTAGCCCATGCCGGCGACGGCCAGCCCGGTCGCGGCCTTATAGGCCAGGCCCGCGGAGACGAGCGGGCGGGCGACAAGCTTCGGGTCGAGCAACGGGTGGCGGGCCGAGCGCTCCCGCAGGACGAAGGCGATCGCTGTCGCAACGGCCGCGGCGGTGGCCGTCCAGGGCGCCCACGTACCGCTGCCCTCGTTCACGAACAGCGTGGGCGCGATGAGGGAGAACACGATCGTCGCCGTGCCCAGCACCGCCCCCGCGACGTCCACCGGGTCGCGGTGCAGTTCGGCGGCTTGGTCCGCGGCGATGCCGGACCGGATGCCGATGATCGCCAGGGCGGCGATCGGCACGTTCACCAGGAGCAGGACCTGCCAGGGGGCGACGGCGAGCACGAGACCGCCCGCGGTCGGGCCGATCGCGAGCCCGACCAGGCCGACGGTGGAGATGAGGGTCATCGCCCGGACGCGCAGGTTGTCCTCGGTGAACAGGCGGAAGGCCAGCGCGATCGAACCCGGGGTGGTCATGGCCGCGGCGACGCCCATCACCGCTCGCACGCCGATGAGCTGCTCCGCGGTGGTGACGAACGCGGTAGTCAGGCTCGCGGCGGCGAGCAGCATCAGCCCGACCAGCATGACGCGGCGGCGGCCGAACCGGTCGGCGATCGCGCCGAACACCAGCATCAGCCCACCGAACACGACCGCATAGACGCCGGTCACCCATTGCAGCCCGACCGTTGAGGCGTGCAGTTCGCGGCCGATCGTGGGCAGCGCGACATTCAGGATCGAGTTGTCCAGCATCTCGAACAGGAAGACCGCAGACAGACCCGCCAGGGCTGTCCACGCCTGCCGCAACGACTGGGGCGTGCCAGGCCCCTGCATCGTCGGCTGCTCGGATTCGAGCTTGGTTTCGGGACGCTGCGCGCTCATGAGCGTTCCTTCCGGGTGGGCGGCTCTTGCGGTAGACCGTACAGCATTTTTAGAGTCAGCCCTAAAAATGTTGTCTGGTACACTGATGGCGTGACTGAACCTGGGCTTCGTGACCGCAAGAAGGCGCGCACGCGTCGGCTCATCGCCGAGACCGCGGCCCGGTTGTTCGCCGAGCGGGGCTACGAGCAGGTGACGGTCAGCGAGATCGCACGCGCGGCGGAGGTAGCGGAGCAGACGCTCTACAACTACTTTCCTACCAAGGAACAGCTGGTCACCGACCGCGAAGCGGAGATACAAGAGCGGCTGACCGACCTGATCCGCTCCCGGCCCGCGGGAACCAGCCCGGCCGCCGCCATCCGCGGCTTCGTCCTGGAGACGATCTCGGCAATCCGCGGCATGCCCGCGGAGAACGTCCGCGGCAACCTCGGCTATCTCGCGGCCATCAGCCCGGCGGTCAACCGGCTGGCCCTGGAAGTGACCGACCGCCAGGCCGCCGCGCTGACCACGGCCATCAGCGAAACCAGCCCGGTCGCACCGGAGGTCGCCCGCCTGCAGGGCATCGCGCTGGCCGGCGTGTTCCACATCATCATCGGCGAGTCGGGCCGCCGCGCCAGCGAGGGTCAGACCCCAGCCGAGATAGCCGACGCACTCCATCCGCAGGTCGAGAACGTCCTCGCCGAACTGGACCGCTGGCTGACCCGATGACCGCCTCGACCCCGACGACCAGGCCGGTCGGGGCGCGCCTCACCGTGGTGGCCGGGCCGATCCTGTGGGCGACCCGGCCACCGCTGGTTTCTCTAGGGGCCGCAACACCGCCTGCTGCGGACTTGCGCGCGTTGGTGCAGTCAACTAGGCACCGCCGGTTGGACAGCTGCGGGATGGTCCCGTTGCGGCGCAGCTCGCCGCAGTAGCGGACCGACCAGATGGCCGGCAGTGAAGCGGAACTGGTGACCCCGCTGCGCACCGACCCGCTGGCGACGCGACGGCGGGCGGCCGCCTGCACGTTCATCACCTATCCGACGCCGAGCACCTCGCTTCCCGGTACCCTCGTGGCGGCATTAGTGGGCCGGGTCGCTGAGGCTCAGCCGGGTTGGATCAGGAGGACGCCGGGCGGAGGCTGCCGAGCATGCGGGCCACGACCCGGCGGCGGCTGAACACCAACCGGCAGCTCGGGTGCTGGCCGGGATCGCGGTGATCGGGCTGGTACTGCAGTCGGCGCCGGACTGGTACCGCGGGCTGCACCTCACCCTGGCCGTCGTCGCGGCGACCTATGTCGCGGCCGGCTCGCCGCGTTGTGGCTCACGGTTCGTCCCTTGCGATGGCCGGGTGCGGCCATTTTCACGAAACCTTGAGGTCGGCGTGGTACGACAGGTCTCGTGATCACGTTGGGCGTCGATTTCGGGACCTCGTCGACCGTGGCGGTGGTCGGGCTGGACGGCGGGCGGGCGGTACCGCTGCTGTTCGGGGAGACGCCGCTGCTGCCGTCGGCGGTCTGCGCCGGCCCCGACGGCGCGCTCATCGTCGGCCGCGATGCGGTGCGCGCGGCGCGCAGCCGTCCGGAGGCGTTCGAGCCGCACCCCAAGTCGCGGATCGACGACGGGAAGGTGCTGCTCGGCGAGCGGGAGGTACCGGTGCCGGAGCTCATCGGGGCGGTGCTGGGCCGGGTGCGGGACGAGGCCGTCCGGGTCGCCGGGGCCGGGGTCGACCGGCTGGTGCTGACCCATCCAGCGGGCTGGGGCGCGCACCGGCGGCAGACCCTGGCGGAGGCCGCCGCCGTCGCGGGGCTGCCGGCACCGGTACTGGTGGCCGAGCCGGTCGCCGCCGCGGCCTACTTCGTGCACGTCCTGGGGCAGGCGATCCCGGCCGGGAAGTGCATCGTGGTGTACGACTTCGGGGCGGGCACGTTCGACGCGTCGGTGGTACGCAGGAACGCCGACGGGTTCGAGGTGCTGGCGGCGCAGGGCCTGCCCGACACCGGCGGGCTGGATGTCGACGCGGCGATCGTGGCGCATCTCGGGGCCGTCCACGGCGGGCGCGACCCGGCGGCCTGGGGCCGGCTCACCGCCCCGGCCACCCCCGACGACCGGCGGGCCTCCCGCGCGTTCTGGGACGACGTGCGGACCGGCAAGGAGGAGCTGTCCCGGGCCTCGTCGACGACGATCTTCGCGCCGATCCTCGACCTGGACGCGGTCGTGGGCCGGGAGCAGCTGGACGATCTGGCCCGGCCGCTGCTGGAGCGCACCGTCGACGCGACCGGCCTGGCCGTGCGCAACGCCGGCATCGGGGCCGGGGACGTCGCAGCGGTGTTCCTGGTCGGCGGGGCCAGCCGCATGTCGCTGGCCGGGACGCTGCTGCACCGCGCACTGGGCGTGGCGCCGACGGTGATCGAGCAGCCGGAACTCATCGTCGCCGGCGGGACACTGCACGTGCTGCCTCCGCCGCCTGCGGTTCTGCGCCCCCTTGCCTCTGCGCCACCGGTGGGGCAGGCTCACCGGTGGCGCCCGCTGCTCGCCGTCGCCGTCGTGCTCGTCGCGGTCCTGGCCGCCGCGGTGGTGATCGTCAACCGGGACGGGCCTCCGGCCGTCAGGGCCTCCGGCCTGACGAGGCCCTCGGCCGCGGTCACCGCGAGCCCGTTCGCCGCGCTCCAGGGCCACAACAGCCAGGTGACGGCGGTGGCGTTCGGCCCGGACCGCAGGACCATGACCACCGCCGGCCTCGAGGACGGAATCATGGTGTGGGACGTGAGCAACCCGGCCGCGCCCAAGCGCATCGCCACCGCCGACGAGCAGGACTCGGTCGGGCTGATCGCGTACAGCCCGGACGGCCGGACCATGGCAACGGACGGCCGCGGCGCCGCGGTCAACGTGTGGGACATGACCGACCCGGCCGCGCCCAGGCGCATCGCCACGCTCAACCACAAGTGGTGGATGTACGCGATCGAGTTCAGCCCGGACGGCAAGACCATGGTCACCTCGGGCGGCGACCACACGGTGGTGTTCTGGAGCATGGCCGACCCGGCCGCCCCGAAACGCATCGCCACCCACACCAACGACAACCTCAAGGACACGACGGACGCGGTGTTCAGCCCCGACGGCAAGACCCTCGCCACCGCCGAACACGACAACTCCGTCGCGCTGTGGAGCCTCGGCGACCTCGCGAATCTCAGACGCATCGCCACCCTCCCGGCCTTCAAGGAAGGGGTGGGGGCGGTGCGATTCAGCCCGGACGGCAGAACCCTCGTCACCGTCGGCGACAGCTTCTCGATCCTCGTCTGGGATGTGAGCGACCCGGCCGCGCCTCAGCTTCGAGCCACCCTTCCCCCGCCGCGGATCGGCGTGGGGGCGTTGGCCTTCAGCCCGGACGGCCGGACGATGGCGCTCAGCAGCTGGCGCACGGTCACGCTGTGGAACATGGCGAACCCGGCCGCGCCGGCCCGCATCCGCGACCTCGAGGGCCACAGCGACACGGTGAGCTCGGTGGCGTTCAGCCCGGACGGCAAGACGCTCGCCACCGGCGCCAGCGACCACACCGCGAGACTGTGGCCGCTCCCGCCCGGGTGATCACGAGCCCTGCGTCGTTTTGAGCCGGCGGCCCCGAGATCCCGGCCTGCGCCGCGGCGAGCTGTGAGCGGACGCCCTCCAACAAGCGGCCGATCCAGTTGGTACCGCCCTGAGCTCCGTCGACCCAGCAGGCGGATCCGGCGTCGACGTACAGCAGACGGGCGTCGCCGGTGTCCAGCAGTATCCGCGCCACGTCCGGATGCCGGGTGGACTTGGCCGACAGCAGGCCGGTCATCACGGCCAGCCGGGCGGCCGGCCGGGGCGGCCCGGTGCCTGCGCGGCCAGCCCGGCGGCGTCTGAGCCGCGCGGCGCCGAGGCGATCCGATCGTGCCAGGCGGCGGCGTCCGTCGACAGCGCCCAGTACGCGTGGGTGACGCTCGGATAGTCCCGGCCATCGGCGCGGACGGCGGCCGGGTAGTCGTTCTGCAGCGCCTGGATGCTGGGGTCGTCCGGCCAGCCCTGCGGGTACACCGTCCGGTGGATGCTGATTGGTGCGGCGGCCGCGGCGGCGGGCCCGTCGGGCGGGGTGCGGGCCTCCCATTCGGCGATCGACTGCTGCCGCCGCCGGAAGTACTCGACCGCCGAGGCGTGCATCGCCGCAGTGACCTCGCGGCCGCCCCGATCCCCGTACCGCGGCTCGCCGACGGCGCTGATGAGCACCCGCAGCGGATGGTCCTTGCGGTCCATGTCGCCGAGCGCGTAGTGGCGCAGGTGCCGCGGGATGAGCAGGTACCGCTCACGCAAGGCGACCCGGTCGGATTCGGTCATGTCGGCCAGGTAGGTCTGGTCGTCGTGGATGCAAGGTCAGCGGCATGGTGACGGTGAGAAGGTTCCGGGATTCCGACGCGCCCGTGTTGTGGGCGTTGAACGCACTGCCGAATATCGGTGAGACGGCGGATTCCGGGCAAGACGCTCGTCGCTTGAACGTCGTGCATCACCAGGTCGGCGGTGATGTGCTCACCCGGCCCGCGGCTTCGGTGTGACGGCGATCAGGCGAACCCGCCGTTGCTGAACAGCAGCTGACCGTTGATCCACTGACCTTGTGGCGAGCACAGGAAGTCGACCAGATTCGCGGTGTCCTGCGGGGTGCCGAGGCGGCCGAGCGGTGTCTGCCGAATGCAGGCGGCCCGTCCCGGCTCGGTCATCCAGCCCGTGTCCACCGGGCCGGGGTTGATGACGTTCGAGCTGATGCCGAGGTGCGCCAGCTCGTGGGCCGCGGCCAAGGTGATGCGGTCGAGCGCGCCCTTGCTGGCGCCGTACGGCAGGTTGCCCACGGTGTGATCACTGGTGAGGGCGATGATGCGACCGTCGCCGTGCTTGCCTCGGAAGCGCCGCCCGTGCTCGCGGATCAGCAACCATGTCGCCCGCGCGTTGACGGCGAAGTGCCGGTCGAAACTCTCGACGGTGGTGTCGAGGATTCCGGAGTCGACCGACTCGCAGTGGCACATCACCAAGGCGGTGACCGGGCCGAGCCGGCGCTCGGCCTCGTCGTAGATCGCCGCGGGTGCCGTGGTGTCGGTGAGGTCCGCCTCTATGGCGGCCACGGCCGCGCCCTGCGCGCGGGACGGCGCCCCGGTCGCCGCCGAGCCCGGTGACGGCGTCGCCGATACACTGGTCGAACGGGTCCGGGAGGCGCTCGCCCAGGTCGGCATCACGACCCCCGACCAGCTGCTGGCCGTGACCCGGTCCGACACGCCCGCGGAACGCCTCGACGTGGTCCGCCTCACCCTCAGGCAGGTCTGATCGGCATGGCAGAGGCCCGCATCGACGACACCCGCAACGTCCTCGTGGCGCCCGCCGGCGCGCTCGAGGGCTTCTTCGGCTCCGTCGTTGCGGACCTGGCCGATATCGCCGGCAAGGCCGTCTACCTGTGCGGCGACATCTCCCGGTTCGCCGGCCACGACCTCGAGGCGGCGGCCCGGGTCCTCGTCGTGCGGGACCTGTCGGTCAACTACGACGGCGCGCCGTGGGAGGTCGTGGGCCTCGGCCGGGTTCCGGTCCGCGTGCACGGGGTCGGCGTGTACTACCGGCGCTTCTTCGGCCCCGGCCACTTCGACCGGATCCGGGCCGAGCACGAGTTCCAGTCCCTCACGGAGTCGACGAAGCCGGGAACGGCCCACCGCACCGGCATCTACCTGACGCCGGTCGTGCCGGACGGCGACGACCTGCACTTCCGCCTGTTGCGGTGCTCCACGAACCTTTCGGGGCCGACCGACAACTTCCGGGCGACCGACACGGGCATCGTCGACGCGCTGAACCGCGAGGCCGCCCTGGTGTTCCGCGACCAGGCGCCGCTCAACCATGTCCTCGCGCAGGTGTACCACAACAAGCAGTCGAAGGCGAAGATCTCGGCGCACGCCGACAAGACCAAGGACATGCCCGGCAACGGCATCATGGCCTTCTGTACCTTCTACGACCGGCTCGACGCGCTGCGCCCCCTGCCCGGCGACCCGTTCGACCTCGGCCTGAACGGCACCAGCGGGCTGACGACGCTGCGGTTCCGGCTCAAGGAGCCGGATGGCGCGCCCGCCCTCCCCGCGCAGTTCACCGTGGTGCTGCACCCGGACTCGGTGTTCTTCATGCCGCTGTCGACCAACCGCCTGTACACCCATGAAATCCGTCCTTCGACGCTCGACGCCGCAGTGCTGCCGACCCGCCTGGGCTACGTGGTCCGCTGTTCGAGCACCGAGGCCGTGCACCGCGCCGGCGAGACGTTCCTGAAGACCGGCCGCGGCCCGGTCCGGCTCGAGCCACCGACGCCCGAGGGCATGGACGAGCTGCGCCGGTTGTACGCCGAGGAGAACCGGACCCCGAACGTCATCGACTACGGCGGCCGGTTCGGGTTCAGCATGAACGCGGGGGACTACGTTGCCCCGCGACTTTAGGTCCTACGCGCTGCCCATCGCCGGCAACCCCTTCGAGGAACTGTCCGCGTCGGCCCGGTTCGAGGACGCCGGCAAGGGCCGGGCCGGCGCGGTGCTGTCCGCGGTCGATACGACGGGTTTGGTACCGCTGGTGCGCACCACCACCCGATACCGCACCCCGGCCCAGCGCTTCGGCGCGGTGCACGCTCGGCTCGCGGAGCAGATCCGCGAACAGGCGGCGCTGCCCGGCGCGTTCAACAACGCGCTCATCGAGCGGTACACCAACGCCTACGCGACGATGGGCAGCCACTGCGACCAGGCCCTCGACCTGGCCGAGGAGTCGTTCATCGCCGTGTTCTCCTGCTACCGCCGCCCCTTCGCGGCGGACCCGCCACGAAGGCTGATCGTCGAGCCGAAGGAGCCCGGCGGTGAGGCCTTCGCGGTGCCGCTGACGCACAACGGCGCCGTCGTCTTCTCGGTCGCCGCGAACCGCCGGCACCGGCACAAGATCGTGCTGGACGCCTCCGCCCGGGCGGTCGAGAACGAGTGGCTGGGCGTCACGTTCCGCACATCGAAGACGCTCGTGCGCTTCCGCGACGGCGACCCGCACCTGCCGGACGGACACCGGCTGACGCTGGCCGACGAGGACCAGCAGCGCGAGTTCTACCGGCTGCGGCGGCGGGAGAACGCCGAGCCGGACTTCGACTACCCGGGCCTGACGTACACGATCAGCGAAAGTGACCTGATGCCGGCATGACCGTGTACCGGATCAACTACCTGGCCTGCCGCAATCCATAGTGGACCCGCGCCGCGTGGGTGCCGCGCTGGCGCCGGCATGCCGGAGTCCGCGACCGTGCGCCGCTACATCCAGTGCGAGGTGCTGTTCGACACCGATCCCGTGCCGCACGACGGGGTCGCGAGCGCCGAGTACGTCTCGCTCGCGGCCCGGCAGGCGAACCGGTCGGCCGCGGAGTACCACCGCATCATGCGCCAGGACGAGGAGCTCGTCTTCGACACCCTCATCGTCAACTCGTCGTTCATCGGCTCGCACCACGTGCTGACCGGCCCCGGAACGGGCCCGTACAAGGTGGTCCGCTTCCTGAAGCGCGACCCCGCCGTCCCGCCCGGCGAGTTCGCCCCGCGATGGCGGGACCACCACGCTCCGCAGCTGATCGAGGCGTGGCCGGAGATGCTGAGCTACGCGCAGAACGTTGCCGTCGGGCCGGAGTCCCCGCGGGGATGGGGCCTGGACGTCGACGGCTCGGAGGAGCTGTGGTTCGCCGCCCCGGAACCGGCGATCGCCTGCGCGCGGTCCGCCGCACTCCGGCAGCTGTCTTCGACGCTGTTCACCGTCTCCGCCTGTGTCGTCACCGTGCCGGCGTCCGGCGGTACGTACTGGGTCGGCGAGGCCATGCAGAAGGTCGACTACAACGACGCCGGCCCGAAGCGGGACACCACCGGCGCGGCGACGAAGACCCTCGCTGCCAACGCCGCCACCTCGCGCGGTTGCTGGCTGCCGAGCCGTACGAGCCGTCAACGTAGCGGCCCCGTCCGTCGCTGTTGCCGTTGCGGGGTGTCGCCGTCATGTGTGACGTGGAGCCATTGCGGGAACAGGGCGATCGTGAACCCAAGGCAGATGGTGTCCGTCGCCCCCCTGGGGCTGATCGCCGTGCTGGCGCTGGCCGCCTGCAGCGGCGCTGACGCCCGCGCGGACGCGGCGGCCGGCACCGCCCAGCGCTTGCTCACCGCCGTCCAGGCCGGCGACGGCGCCGCCGCGTGCGCCCTGCTCGCCCCGGACACCGCCAACGAGGTCGGGCAGTCCTCCGGCCGGTCGTGCCCGGACGTGATCGGCGGCGTGGACCTGCCGGGCCCGGCCGCCGTCCGCCGCGTCGAGGTGTACGGCCAGCACGCGGAGGTCGCGGTCGCCGCGCCCGACGGCGACGGCACGCTGTTCCTGGCGCTGTTCCCGGGCGGCTGGCGGGTCGTCGCCGCAGGATGCCGGCCGCAGGGCGAGCGCCCGTACGACTGCACCGTCCAGGGAGGCTGACGTGCGCACCCTGTTCACGCTGTGCCTGGCCGTCATCGCGGCCGGGCTGACGTACTTCATCGCCCTAGGGCTGATGCACCGATGACCGCCTCGACCCACACCGACCCGGCAGCGCCGGCCTCGACCGTCGGCGACCCGTGGTGGCGCCGCCTCGCCGGGCATTCCCTCGGCCTCGTCTTCGGCGGGCTGTTCCTGCTCGCGCTGGCCGGGCAGGCGCTCGCCGGGCATGCGGCGTTCAACGCCGAGCAGACCACGGATGGGCTGCCGCCGGTGTCCCTGGCCCGGTATCTGACGTCGGCGTCGTTCGCCGCCGACGTGGCGGAGAACTGGCAGTCGGAGTACCTGCAGTTCTTCCTCTACATCGTGCTCACCGTCTGGCTCATCCAGAAGGGCTCCCTGGAGTCGAAGAAGCCCGAAGAGGCCGGCCGCGAGTCCGACGAGGACCAGCGGGTCGGCCCGTACGCCCGCGCGGACTCCCCGGCGTGGGCCAGGGCGGGCGGCTGGCGGCGACTGCTGCTGTCGAACTCGCTCGGCATCGTAATGGGTGTCATCTTCCTGCTGTCCTGGCTGGCCCAGTCGATCGCCGGTGTCGCCGCCTTCGACGAACGACAACTGGCCGACCGGCAGGACCCGATCAGCTGGGGAGAATACCTGCTCAACCCCGACTTCTGGAACCGCACCCTGCAGAACTGGCAGTCCGAACTCCTCGCCGTCGCGTCCATGGCCATCCTGTCGATCTACCTGCGGCAGCGCGGCTCCCCGGAGTCCAAACCCGTCGGCGCCTCGCACACCTCCACCGGCATCGAGGGATAGCCCGACCGGCACGCGACCGAGGGCTGCGCCTGACGCGTGGCACCGCCGGTCGGCGGGCCGCCCGGACACCGGTAACGGCGGGCTAGGATGTGCCGTCCGCCGGTGGCCATGGGGAGACCGTCATGCGTCGGGGTGCACAAGCGGCTCCGCGAGGACGGCGGCGGCCTGACGCTCATCAGCCCGCACGAATGGCTGTTGCGGATCTTCCGCATGACCGCCCTCGACCACGTCTTCACCGTGATCACCACGCCGCCCGGCACCACCACGACCGAACCCTCGGGCACCTGAGCAACGCGCGCCCCGCGACCGCAGGTGATGCCGCGCCCTGCTCGCGGACGGGTCCAGCGTGAGTCCGGGCCGCGAGTTCCCAGCCCGGCGCCACCGGTCAGCGCGGCGACCGGCCTGCCCGGACGCGCCATTCGAATGCGGTGGCGAGCGTGGTCCTCAGCCGGGCCAGGAGCCGGCCGGCCGGGTCGGCTTCCCGGATTCGTTCTATGCCACGGACAAGGCGTCCCCGGCCGACGAAGGAGCGGTCAAGTGACCAGGCCCGAACCGGTGCAGATCTCCGAGGCCCAGCTCCGGTCGATGACCCGCGACCTCGACGAGCCGCACGCGTCCACATTCCCCGAGTTCCGGCGGCACATCGCGGATATCACATCGTCCCGCTGGGCGGTGCTGTTCGGTTTCGGTGGGGTGGCCGCGCTCAGGGTGATGGCCGCGTGCGGTGACAGCTCGGACAAGGACACCGCAGCGGTCCCGTCGGCGGGGATGTCCTCGACCGCCGGGGCAGCGCGACGCGGGTGCCGATCCGCCATCGGCACCGCGTCGCCCTCCCGGGCTGCGGATGCAGCCGCCTTCGTTGGTCAGTGAGCCGCGACGGTCCGGATCGTGTCGAGACTCGCGTCGGCCGCATCGGGTATGACCATCCCGGCGGCGAGGCCGGTACGCAGATAGTCCACGATGCCGGCGGTGATCCGCTCGCCCGGGATCAGCGCGGGAATACCGGGTGGGTACGGGGTGAGCTGCTCCGCGCATAGCCGTCCCGCGGCTTGCGCGGCTGGGACGTGCTCAGCGGGGGCGAAGAACGCGTCGCGGGGCAGCATGACCGGCTCGGGCGCGAAGTCGCTCGGCGGCGGCAGCGTGACCGGCTTGGCCGGGGGCAGTCCCGGCGCGGCCGTCACCAGCCGTGTGAGGGCGTCGACGAGCCGGTCGGCGCTCGCCTCGTCGTCGGCCGTGGACAGGGTCGCCTCGATCCGGCGGTGGTCGCTCAGGCCCAGGTCGATGCGGCAGTGCTCGCGGATCCAGTCGGCGGCCTGGTAGCCGCTGATGCCGAGCTCGCTGACGTCCATGAGCACGTGCATCGGGTCGAGGTCGTGGCTGGCCTCCTCGGCGAGGAGTTCGTCGTGGAGTACCCGTACGCCGTGGAGGGCGTCGAGGCGCTGGCGGACGGTGCGGGTTACGGCGAGGGCGCTGGACAGCAGCCGGTGGCCGTGTTCGACCATCTGGCGGCGCCAGGCGTCGATCCCGGCGTACACGATGACGTTCGGGCTGGTGGTCATGAGCAGGTCGGCGCAGGCCGAGAGGTGCTTGGCGTCGACGAGGTCGCCCTGGCTGTGGAAGACCGAGCCTTGTTCGAACCCGGCCCCCATCTTGTGCACGCTAACGACGCAGATGTCGGCGCCGGCGTCCATGGCCCAGGTCGGCAGGCCGTCATGGAAGGGCAGGTGTGCGCCCCACGCCTCGTCGACGATGAGCGGCTTGGCGCGGCGATGGCAGATCTCGGCCAGCGCGGCGAGGTCGGCGCAGGTGCCGTACGGCGTCGGGCTCACCACGAGCGCGCCGGCGGCGTCGGGGTGCCGTTGCCAGGCCTGTTCGAGCTGCTCCGGGGACGGCGGGTGGGCCAGGTGCAGCTGGGTGTCGTAGCGCACGGGGATCCAGCGCGGCTCGACGCCGGCGAAGATGAGCCCGGCCACGATCGACTTGTGCGCGTCGCGGCTGAGCAGCAGCTGTCCCCGGCCGCCGGCGACGGCGAGCATGGCCGCCTTCACCGACAGGGAGCTGCCGGCGGTGGCGAAGAACGCCTGGCGCGCCCCGACGGCGTCGGCCATCAGCGCCTCGGCCTTGGACAGGTAGCCGTTCGACGAGGACCGGTCGTCCAGGCCGGCCGAGGCCAGTATGTCGGCGCGGTAGGTGTCGGCGCCGAGGATCGCCCGGGCCCGCGGGTCGGCGCCGCGGCCCTGGCGGTGTCCGGGCGGGGTGAAGCCGTAGCGGCCGAGGCGGTGGTATTCCGCCAGCGCCTCGAGCAGCGGGGCCTGGCGGTGGTCCATCCGATACTGTCGCACGGGCCTGGCCTACCACGGTTCGGGACCGTCCAAACGGGGGCGCCGCGCCCGGATTGTTTTCGGGTGAGACGCCGGGTGTCCGGCGGCGCATGACGGACGTGACACAACGACCGCTCATGGTGGTCACCGGGGCCAGCAGCGGCATCGGTCACGGGTTGGCGAGGCAGTTCGCGCAGCACGACTTCGATCTGCTCATCGCGGCCGAGGACGACAGCATCGAGCAGGCGACCCAGGAACTGCGCCGTGACGCACGCCCCAGGTGCAGGCCGTCCAGGCTCTCATAGGTGATCGGGGCGCGGTGGCCGAGGCGAGAGTGATCGCTGATTGTGTTGTTGCGGTGCAGGCAGCGGAACGCGGTGAGCCGGGCGTCGTGCTTGTCGGTGAACGCTCGGCGGCCTTGCAGGGTTCGCGTTTGAGGCTGGCGCTGAACGACTCGGCGGCGGCGTTGTTAAGCGGGTTGCCTGAAGTTATGTCCGTAACTCGCCCGGATTGATCACGTCCCAACGAGACGGCCTCGTCGGGGTTTGGATTCGGTAACCACACAGACAGTACGGCGACACCAACGCCAGCAACCAGCAATGGACGATTCCGGGCGCTGGCTGACTGTTGCGCCCGTGCCAGCGGTGGCGCCTGGCCGAATCGGGCGGTGGCTGGTGCGGTCCATCAACCGCAACTGCGGCAGGGCCCCAGTAGGCAGAACGCCGCCACTACCGACGGCGGTGCCGTCGGGTAGTACACCCACTTGGGCCCATGCGGGCCGGCAGTGGTGGCTTGCACGGGCCGGTTAGCGCGTGCGGACGGCGCTCGTCCACCACGCTGGGCGGGCGCCGTTCGGCAGTTCGAGCGTTACGAAGTTCCCCGTGCATCGTGTGTCGCCAGCTTTGTGCCGTCGCGGTCCGCCTCAGGAGGATGGCACGCCGGTTGCTCGGCTGATGAGAGTGTCGAAGGTGCGGTTGGGCAGTGCGCCGTGCAGGAAGATCATGGGCTTGGCTCCGAAGCCGACGGCGTAGCGGGTCCTGGGGCGCCGAACGGTTACCGCCTTCGTGATGGTCTTGGCGATCAGTTCTGGCGGGGATGAGCGGCGCTCGGTGGACTCGGAGGTCAGCGACCGGGCCACGGCATTGCCCTGCGAGGCGTAGGGGCCGCTGCTGGAGACGGCGCGGACCTTGTCCGCGGCGATGGTGGGCCACTCGGTCCTGATGCCGCCGGGCTCGATCACGACGACGTCGATGCCGAACGGCTTGACCTCCATGCGCAGGCAGTCGCTGAGGGCTTCCAGGGCGAACTTGGTGGCGTGGTACCAGGCGCCGAGCGGAGTGTAGATCTTGCCGCCCATCGAGGTGACGTTGACGATGGTGCCGGAACGCTGCTGCCGCATGTGCGGCAGGACGAGCTGGGTCAGCCGTGCGGCGCCGAACACGTTGACCTCGAACTGGTACCGAGCCTCGTCCATCGGGACGTCCTCAAGCGCGCCGTAGGAGCCGAAGCCGGCGTTGTTGACCAGAACGTCCATGCGGCCCTCGGCGGCGATGATCTTCTGTACTCCGGCCTGCATCGACTCGTCGTCGGTGACGTCCATCGCCAGCGGCCGTATGCCCCGCTCGGTGACGTGTTGCATGCGCTGGACCCGCCGGGCCGCGGCGTAGACGATGTAGCCCGCCGCGCGAAGGCTCATTGCGGTGGCCTCGCCGATACCCGACGAGGCGCCGGTGACGAGCGCAACTTTCGTAACCATGGTCGTGAAGTCCTTTCGAGTCGGAGCCGGTCTCCGGCATCCCGCGGAGCTCGACCGTCGCTGCCAACGCTAGGTGCCGAGCCGGGTACTTGTACTAGCGAAACGCGCCGACCCACTTGCATCTGACGCCACCCCGGCGTCGTGGTTTTGGCGGGATCGGCCGGCAGCGTGGCGTGCGATGCAAGCACCGTGCGCGGCATGGCCGATAGGCTCACCCTCGTGAGTGGCGAGCGATTCACGCTGGACCCGAACATCAAGGCGTTGCTGCACGACCTTCGGGTCTCACCGGCCCGAGTCCTGCGCCGGGCCTCACTACCCGGCGACCTGCTCGCTCGCGGCCCGGTGGCGCTGCTGCCGGAGGAGTATTTCCGGTTCTGGGAAGCGCTCGACGCCGAGGGCGGAGACCCGAACCTGCCGGTGCGCATAGGCCAGGCGATCTCGGTCGAGATGTTCAACCCACCGATCTTCGCCGCCCTGTGCAGCCCCGACCTCGACACCGCCGCCCAGCGCGTCGCCACGTACAAGCCCCTGATCGGCCCCATGCATCTCGCAGTCGACCAGAACGACAACGGGCTGACGATCAGCTACCGCTGGCCCGCGGGAATGCGCCCCCCATCGCTGTTGGCCATGGCCGAGCTTGTGTTCTGGGTCGCCCTCGCGCGGATCGCGACCCGCCACCACGTCCGGCCGGCCCGGGTCTGCGTCCCGCAGCTGCCCCCCGACCCCGACGCCGTCGGCGACTTCCTCGGCGCCCGCGTACGCCAGGGAGCTGCTCACGCCATCACCTTCTCTCCCGCGGACGCCACTCGCGCCTTCGTTACCGAGAACGAACAAATGTGGCGGTTCTTCGCCCCCGACCTCCGCAGACGCCTATCGGACCTGCAGGCCGCGTCCACCGTCGCCGATCGCGTTCGCGCAGCCCTGCACGAGACCCTCCCCGGCGGCGATCCCTCCATGACCGCGGTCAGCAGGCACCTGGCCGTCAGCTCCCGTACCCTCCAGCGCCAGCTGCGCCTGGAAGGCACTACCTTTCAGGCGCTTCTGGCCAGCACCCGCGAGGACCTCGCCCGCCACTACCTCGGCCACAGTGCCATGCGGAGCGCCGAGATCGCCTACCTGCTCGGATACGAGGACACCAACTCCTTCTACCGCGCCTTCCGAACCTGGACCGGGACGACCCCGGAAGCCCTTCGTGCCGCAGACGCAGAGGGCCAGCTGACGGCGCGGTGACCCGGCTGGGCCTACCCGCCCCCTCCGGGATCGTCCGGGGATGTTGGAATATCGGGAACCGGACCTGACCGGCCCGACGAAAGCCATGCACAGCGCGACGATCGGCGCTGAGGGTGCCGATCACGGTGGCACCTAGGTCGCGTTTCGTAAGGCCCTGAGCCATTGGTTGATGGCGGCGATGGTGAGGGTGGCTTCGAATCGGATGGCGAGTTTGTCGTAGCGGGTGGCCATGGCTCGATGGTGTTTGAGCTGGTTGATGCCGCACTCGACCGCATGGCGCAGGCGGTAGAGGGCTGGGTCGATCGTGATCGGGCGTCCGCCGCGGGAGCCTTTGGCCCGGCGGTGGGCGTCCTGGTCGGCCTTGCTGGGGATGCAGGCCCGGATCCCGCGCCGGCGCAGGTACGCCCGGTTGGCACGGGAGGTGTAGGCCCGGTCGGCCAGGACCAGGTCCGGTCGCTTGCGCGGATGTCCTGCACCGACGCGGGCTACCGCAATACGGCCCAGGACCACCGGCAGTTGCGGGCTGCCATTGCGATGACCCGCTGTCACGACAGCCGCGAGGACTTTGCGGCCTTGTTCGCAGACCAGATGGGTCTTCGTGCCCCACCCGCCGCGGGAACGGCCCAGCGCGCATGATCGGCCGGCTCCGCAACGAGCCCGCCGGGTGGTTCTTTTCTGAGCGTGACCGTTCCGGCGGGCGCCGGCGGCGTGTTGGTGCGCGCGACTGGTCGTGGAGTCCACGCTGACGGTCCAGCCGATGCGCCTTGCCGCGTCCGCCAACTGTTGCAGCCCGGCCAGGATTCGAGCCCACGTGCCGTCACGCTGCCACCGGCGAAACCACCGATACAACGTTTGCCATGGCGCGTACTCCGCGGGCACGTCACGCCACCGGATGCCATCGATGATCTGCCGCTTGCTCCACTTGGGCGGCCTGCCCCGGCACGGCTGCGCAGGCAGCCGCACCACAAGATGCTGCCACTGCGAGTCGCTGAGGTCATGCCGCCTCGCCGTCACTACGCTGGCCACGAGGTCTCCGGTATGAAGTTCTGCTTGGTCGCTGAACCATCTACCGGAGACCTCTTCAGTTATCGATCACCGCCACGCCCTAACCCAGCACCGGCAGGTCACTTACGAAACGCGGCCTAGACGCGCGTTGTCGGAACATCCCAGCCCTCCGGATCTCCGCCGTCCGTGCGCGGCCGATCGCCACGCGCTACGGTCGGTGACCGGCTGTCCTCGCAGGTCTATGAGCTTTACCCCTATTTGGTAACGGCGAGGGGCGCGCCGCTGACCGCGGCTGTCACCGGCTCAGCCGGCGACGGTCTACGAGTCCCACGCTCCAGCCTTAGGTGATCGGTGTAAACGAAGGAGCCGTTCCTGAGCCAGTTGCGCGGTGCGCAGCCGACGCCGCTGGGCATCGTCTCTCCACGAGTGTCCGGGACAGCTCGACGGCGGAGAACGGAGCTAGACGTTGCTGTTCGTGGCGGTGAGCGGGAGTTCTATGCGCAGGCTCGTTCCCGCCCCGCGGGGGCTGTGGAGCGAGATTCGGCCGCCGAGTGCCTCTACTCGGTCTTTGAGGCCGAACAGGCCCGTGCCGCGGGTGAAGTCGGCGCCGCCGACGCCGTCGTCGCGGACCGCGACGTGCAGGACGGCGTCGGCGGGGTCCGTTTCGACGGTGACCGTGACGGTCGAGGCGCGCGCGTGTTTGGCCGCGTTGGTGAGTGCCTCGGCGACGACGTAGTAGGCGCTGACCTCGACATGCTCGGACACCCGCCCTTCGGCGCGCAGGTCGAGATGGACCGGGATCGGGGAACGGCGGGCGAGCGCACGCAGCGCAGTGCGGAGGCCGCCATGGGTGAGGATCGCTGGATGGATGCCGCGGGCGGTCTCGCGTAGCTCGTTCAGCGCGTCGGTTGCGGTGGCGACGGCGTGGTTGAGCTGTGCGTCGAGCTCGTCGAGTTCGGGTGGCAGCGCCGCCTGCGCCGCGCGGAGCTGCAGCGCCAGGGAGACCAGTCGCTGCTGGGCGCCGTCGTGCAGGTCGCGCTCGATGCGTCGGCGGGTTTGGTCGGCGGTGGCGACGATCCGCGCGCGGGAGGTGGTGAGTTCGGTGTACAGCCGGGTGTTGTCGAGGGAGACGGCGAGTTGGCCGGCGATGAGTTTGACCGCGTCGAGTCGTTCGGTGGTGAAGGCGCCTCGGATGAGCCGGTTTTCCAGCAGCAGTACCGCCCGTAGCCTCCCGCGGCTGAGGACGGGCACGGCCAGGAGTGAGCAGCAGGTGAGGTCGGCGAAGTAGGGGTCGCGGGCGAAACGGTCGTCGCGGGTGGCGTCGGCCACGACCAGTGGCTCACCGATGCGCTGGACGTATCGCAGCACCGACATCGGCACCGCGTGTCCCGTGCCGCCGTCTGGAGTGGGCAGCAGCCAGTCGTGCCGCTCGTCGCTCCACAGCGGCAGGTGGACGTCGGTGGCGCCGGTCATGGCGCTGAGCACCTGAACCACGCGGGCGTGCAGCCGTTCGATGCTGGTCTCGGAACTCAGGGCCTGCGAGGCGGACAAGATGCCGAGCAGGTCGAGCGCTCCGGTGGTGACGGCGGCCCGTTGGTGCGGGACATCCCCGGCCCGGTTACCGCTCTGGTCAGCGCGCTGCGGGACGGTGGTGCCGGGTTGTGGACGCAGGGTCGGGTAGGCCCAGTCGAGTTGGTCGACTTTCGCGGTGGCGCCCCATGCGAGGTACTCCTGGCGCGCTTCGATGAGCAGGTCGTAGCCGGCGTGTTCGAGGCCGTGGGCGAGGTGGAACCGGGCCGCGCGTTCGGTGATCAGGGCCCGGTGCCATGGCCGCTGACGTTGGGCGGCCTCGCGCAGGGCGGCGTCGAAGGCGAGGGCGGCGGCGCGGAAGTCGCCGACGGCCCAGGCCCGTTCGGCCTCCAGCAGCCGCAGCAAATGCTGGAAGTTCTCCGGTGCGTCCGCGGCGCGGGCGGCCAGCCAGCGTGTCACCTCGTCCAGTTCGCACAGCGCAGCGCCGCGCTCGTCAGCGTGGCTGCCCCGGGCCTGCCCGGCAAGGGCCAGCCCGCGCAGCAGGTGGGCCAGGGCGGTCGGGTAGAGGCCCGGGGCGGTCGGCAGCAGCGGCATCGCCGCCGCGGTGTGCCGCGCCAGGGCGACCGGATCGTCGAAGATGGCGGCGGCGACCGCATGGTTGACATGCGCGTGGAACAGTGCGAACGCATCGTCGACGTGCCTGTCGGGCGCCGCCTCACCGGCTGCGGCTGCGGTTTCGCCGCGCAGCACATCGGCCAGCCACCGGTAGCTGTCGAGCCACTGGGCGGTTTGCTCGTCGCCGGTACGCCGCACGAAGGCCAGCCCCGCCTTCACCTCGGCGACGCAGACTTCCAGCGATGGCGCGCCGTCCAGCAGACCCATCACGGCCGGATAATAGGTGTAGCCGGCGCGGGTCAACTCGCCCGCCGCGATCAGCCCCTCCCGGGCCTGCCGAGCTGCTTGGACACTGTTTTCGATCGGCTCGAACCAGCAGCAGACAAGAGCGAACAGGAAGCGCGCCTGGGAGGTGTCGGGCTCGCAGCCGCGTGCCTCGCCCAGCGCCAGGATCCGGCGCAGCGCCCGGTGCCCGGCAGCAGCGTAGCCACCGCGCAGCACCACAATGTAGAAGGCGGCATGGCTGGCGGGGCCGACCAGGGTAGGACCCAGCCCGTGCTCGAGCCAGATCCGCAGCGCTTCCAGGCTCAGCCAGCTGAACGTGGCATAGTCAGCGGCGAAGTAGGCCGCCGGCAGGACCGCAGTGATCTGACGGGCCGTGGCGAGCAGCGTCGGGTCGGTGATCTCCGGGTGTGCCAGATCATCCGCGGCCTCGGTGTGGTCCAGCCACCCGGTCAGAAGCCGGTACAGAAGATCGAACTGATGGTCGACTTCGGCGGGGAGCCGGTCCGCCGCCGGTACGGTGATGCCAAGCCCGCGCAGCGACTCGACACCCAACCCGATCGCCTCCGCAAGACGATTCCGGTGGGCCAGGCTGAACACCTGCACGCACGTCGCGGCCGCACGGTCCACGGCATTGGTACACAGCCCCTCGATCGTGTGGTACTCCTCGTCCGCCTCGTCCAGGCGCCCAAGGCCGTACAGCGCGGCGTGGCGGCCGACGTGCACCTCGACAAGTGTGGCGGTCTCACCCGGGTCGATCAGCCGCAGCGCGGCCGCCAGCAGCGCGTCAACCAGCGCGTAGTCCCCGATCAACGCCGCCTGGCCGACGGCGCGCCGCAACAGCCCCACCACCCGACGCCGCTCCGCGGGTTCGTCGACCGCGTCGACCACCGCCAGGTACTGCTCCGCCGCGGCCGCGAACAACTCCGGCACCCCGGCCAGCCGCCGCGCCATCGCCAGCTGCAGGGTGCACCGCCGCTGGGGACCCACACCACGCAGAATCACCTCGCGGATCCGATCGTGGCGAAACCGTACCGCCTGGTGTATCCCGGACTCTGCCACCAGCAGGCCCTCGTCCAGGGCAGGCGCCAGCCGCCGTTCCACTACGCCCGCCCGCGCGCCGGTGGCGGTCTGCAGCACGCTCAACTCGGCTTGCCCGCCAAGACACGCCATCGCCTCCACCACCCGCCGCGACGGCGTCGGCAAGGCATCGACCCGCGCCCCAAGCAACCCGGCCACGTCGGACCGGCCAAGGTGAGCACGCACCTCCGCTGCGTCCCACTGCCACCCGGCCGCCGCCGTCAACACACCGTCGCGGCGCAGCGCGTTGAGCAGCTCCACCGTCTCGTACGGGTTGCCGGACGTGTGTGGGTTGATCACCTCGCCCAGGCCCGCCGCCTCGGCCTCGTCCACGTGCAGCATCTCCGCAACCATGGTGACGAGACCCGGGACGGGCAGGTTGGCCAGCCGCACGTGTCGCACGGGCTGGTCGCGCCACCGGGACAGCGGCGCCGCCAACGGATGCGCCGCGCTCACGTCCTCCTCGCGGTACGCACCCACCAGCAACAGGCCGCGAATTGGCTCCTTGCTCAGCACCAAGTCGACGAAACCCAGCGGCGTCCGGCCCGCCCACTGCAGGTCATCGACGAACACCACCAGAGGCCGCTCCGGCGAAGCGACCGCCCGTAGCACCTCCACCGGCACGCGTTGCGCCCGCGCCTGCGCGGTCAACGGATCCCCGGGATCGGGCGGCACCCCCAGCAACGCCGCGAACTCCGGCACCACCGCCGTCAGCAGACCCGCGTTCGGCCCAACCCCCTCCAAGATCCGCCCACGGACCTGGGCCAGCTCATCCTCCGGCTCGGCCAGCAACAACCGCCCCAACCCGCGAAACGCCAGATATACCGCGTTGAACTCCAGATCCCGCCGGTACTGGTCGAACTTGCCGGCGACGAACCAGCCATCCCGGCCCGTCACCACCGGCCGCAGCTCATCCACCAACGCCGTCTTACCGACCCCCGGCGCCCCGCTGACCAGCACCCCACGGCACCGGCCCGCCAGCGCATCTGCAAACGCCGCCTCCAGCGCCGCCACTTCCGCATCGCGTCCCACCAGCCGCGACGGCGGCAGCAGCCGCAGCGGCACATCGCGCTCGCCGACCCGCAGCCCAGCCGCCGCACGTGTTTGCGGGTCCCGCAACCGCTCCAGGTCGTAGACCACGCCTTCGGCCGTCTGATACCGGTTGTCCGGTTCCTTCTCCAGCAGATGCATGATGATCTCGGACAGCGGCGCGGGCACGACCGGGTTCACCTGCGCCGGCGGCACCGGCACCCGAGCCAAATGGTCATGCGTGAGCCGCAACGGATCGCCGGAGCCGAACGGCGGCGCACCCGTGGCCAGCTCGTACAGCGTCGCACCCAATGCGTACAGATCGGCCCGCTGATCCACCGACCGGCCGGTCCGTCCGGTCTGCTCCGGCGCCAAATACGCCAACGTCCCCACGATTTTGGTGTGATGCGTGAACTCGGGACGAAGCTCGGCCAGCGGCGTCGCCAACGCGAAATCCACCAGACACGGCGCGCCGTCACGGGAGATCACCACGTTCGCCGGCGTGATGTCCCGGTGCAGCACACCCCGCCGGTGCATCCCCGCCACCGCCCGGGCCAGCCCCACCGCCAGCCCGACCAGGTCGCCGACGGCCAGCGGCTTCGGCAACCCGGCCAGGCTCGCCTCACCGGCGTCCGCCAGCACGATCGACCCCGGGCGCCGCGGCGCCTCCACCAACTGCGCGACCCCTTCGACGCCGCGCAGCCGCTCGAGCATCGCCAACTCGTGTCGCACCCGCCGCTGGGCATCCGGTCCCAGCGGCTCCTTGCGGACGGCCGTGTGCCCATCGACACACAGCCGAGTGACGCGTGTGTGTTCACTCTCGTGCACCACGTCGCCCCGAACGAGCGAATCTCGCCGAGCCATTGTCCCAGCCGCCCCATTCGACAGCCCCGCACACCTGGTCGGAACCACCTTATGCCCTAGCTTTACCCTATTTGAGGGTAACGGCGAGGGCGCGCCGCTGACCGTGGCCGTCACCGGCTCAGGCCGGTTGGCCGAACCAGGTGCCCAGCGCACGCACCAACGTGGTGGCGTCGAGGTCCCGTCCGGTAGGCAAGGCCCAGGCCACACAGCCGTCGGGCTGGATTAGCAACTGGAGCAGCCCGGCGCCGGCCGGGCCATCGGCATGCCCAACACGAACTTCCCAACTCAGAGCCAGATCAACCCACCGCCAAACTACCTTGATCAACAGCTAACGAAAGACCGAGGCTAGTGGGAGGGGCTACGCCGGTCGTCCGGCAGCACTCCGCTCACGCACGGATGATGGAGCCGGCAGCGGGACACGCGGTTTCATGCGGCAGAGGTGTCCATCGAGACGGCGTCGTCAACGCCGATGCTGTGACCGGTTTTCGGTTTGGGGCGGGTTAGGACCAGCAGGACGAGCGCGGCCGTGAACAGCAGGGTGGCCGCGGCGTAGGTGATCGGGTCAGTGGCCGCGGTAGAGGGCGTCGATGTCGGCGGCGTACCGCTCGACCACGATGTTGCGTTTGATCTTGAGGGTGGGGGTGAGTTCTCCGTCGGCCTCGGTGAGTTCGCGAGGCAGGATCCGGAAGGTCTTGACCTGTTCCGCCTTCGACACTGCCCGGTTGGCGTGCCTGAGCGCGGGTTGGATCTCGCTGCGCAGCTGCGGGCTGTGTCGCAGCTCGGCGAGTGATGCCTCGGGCCGGCCGTGGGCGGAGCGCCAACGGGTCCACTCCTGTGGGTCGATGGTGACCAGGGCGGCCACGTACGGGCGGCCGTCGCCGACCAGCATGCACTGGCTGACCAGCGGGTGCGCCCGGACGGCATCCTCGATCGGCGCGGGGGTGACGTTCTTGCCCGCCGCGGTGACGAGGACCTCCTTCCTGCGGCCGGTGATCCGGAGGAACCCGTTCGGGTCGAGGCTGCCGAGGTCTCCGGTGCGCAGCCAGCCGTCGGCGGTGAATGTGGCGCGGGTGGCGTCCGGGTTGTTCCAGTAGCCCGGGAAGACCACGTCGCCGCGGGCCTGGATCTCCCCGTCGTCGGCGATGCGGATCTCCACCCCGGGCAGGGGGCGGCCGACGGTGCCGATGCGCTGCGCCGACGGTGTGTTCACCGTCAGCGCCGGGGAGGTTTCGGTCAGTCCGTAGCCCTCCAGGACGGTGATCCCCGCGCCGCGGAAGAAGTGCCCCAGCCGCTCACCGAGCGGCGCCCCGCCGACGATCGCTGTGCGACACCGTCCGCCGAGCGCCGCCCGGAGCTTGCGATACGCCACCACGTCGCACACGGCGTGGGCCAGCCGCAGCAGCGCGCTCGGGCCGCGTGAGGTGTCGAGGGCGTGGCTGTAGCGCACGGCCACCCGCTCGGCAGCGGTGAACAGCCGGCCGCGGCGGGCTTCGGCGGCTTGCTGCCGGGCCTGCGCGTGCATCTTCTCGAACACCCTGGGCACGGCAAGGATGAACGTCGGCCGGTGCCTGCCCAGCTGCTCCAGCACGCCGGCCATGTCGGCGCTGTGGACCATCGTTGCCCGCGCCTGCACCATCCCCACCTGGACCAGACGGGCGAACGCATGCGCGAGGGGCAGAAACAGCACCGTTGACGCCCCGGGGCGCAGCAGTTGCGGCAGTACCGCGAGCGCGCCGGCGGCGTCGCAGTGGATGTTGCGGTGCGTCAGCGTGCAGCCCTTCGGACGGCCGGTCGTGCCGCTGGTGTACACGATCGTGGCCACGTCGGCATCGGTCACCCGCTCGCGGCGCGTGTCGAGCTGTGCCTCCTCGAGGGTGCGGCCCCGTTCGGCCAGGCCGATCAGCTCTCCGGTGTCGATCTGCCAGGTCGTGCGCAGGGCCGGCAGGCGGCGCCGGAGGCCGGTGAGGGTCGTGGCGTGGTCATCGGTCTCCACGACGCATCCCACCGCGTCGGAGTCGGCCAGGATCGACTCGATCTGTTCGGGGCTGGAGGTGTCGTAGATCGGAACGGTCACCGCACCGATCGACCACAACGCGTAGTCCACGAGGGTCCACTCGTACCTCGTGCGGCTGATCAACGCAACCCGATCACCGTGCTCGACACCGGCGGCGACGAACCCACGGGCGACGGCGAGCACGTCATCGCGGAAGGCCGCACAGCTCACCGGCACTGCCGCGCCCCGCGCAGCGGGTGGTGCCGGCCAGGACCGGGGATCCGGATCGGGGCGCAGGAACTGCACCGCATCCGGGTCCTGACGGGCGTTGTCCCAGACGGCTTGCGCGAGTACGGGCACCTGCTCGCGGGTGACCACCGGCTCGACCGCCACGTACTGCACGCCGTACCTCCACTGTCGCCACGCCCGGCCCTGGTTCGGCTGTACGACCATGATGCCGCCGACAACGGCGTCGAACGGCGACGTTCCTCGCGAATGCCCAACTGGGGTGACACAGGCGAAGCGACGGTCACGGCTGCTCGCGTGACTGGGCATCGCGCCCACAGAGAGCGATGTCGGCGGAAGCGCGTCCGGCTACCGTGGTTGGCGTGTCTGGCGACGCCTTCCGGGCTGTACGTGACCGCGGGCCCCCAAGGTCGCCGCCGCCCATGACCCAGACGTTTCGGCCAATGGCGGCCGCTTCCATCTCGGCGTGTACGGTCGCAACATCACCGCTGGTGAAGACGATCGGCGCCGACGACCGCAGCGGGGGCAGTTCGCAGTGGGTGGGTCTTCATCGATGGACGCGGCGGCACCGTTCGTTACCGGTTGGCGGGTTGGTTCACGGGGGAGTGCGGTTGCCGGCCGGTGAGGACCCGGACGGCTTCGTGGGCTGCGACCGACCGTACGGTCTCGATGGATTGCTCGGAGTAGTAGGCGGCGTGCGGGGTGACGACGACGTTTGGCAGCGTGAGCAGCGCATTGTCCGGCCGCCAGTCGCGTTGCTTCGCCGGCTCCTCCTCCAGGTCGTCCAGGGCAGCGCCGGCGATGGTGCCGTGCTGGAGGGCGCTGGCGAGCGCCGCGTCCTCGATGATGGGTCCGCGGGCGGTGTTCACGAGAATCGCGGTCGGCTTCATGCGGGCGAGCGTCGTGGCGTCGAACAGGTGGCGGGTGTCCGGCGTCAGCGGTGCCTGGATGATCAGGTAGTCGGAGCCGGTGACGAGCTCGTCGAGGGTCACCGGATGCACGCCGTGGGCCCGGATGCGTTCGTCGTCGACGAACGGGTCGTGGCTGCGTAGCTCCACCCCGAACGGGCGGGCGCGGTCGGCGATGAGCTGGGCGATGGCGCCGAACCCGAGGATGCCGAACACGCGCCCGCGCAGCCGCCAGATCGGCTCACCGGTCTGCCATTGCCATTCCCCGATCCGGGTCGCGGTGTCGTACTCGCTGATCTTCCGGGCCGCGCACAGCCACAGTGCAATCGCGTGGTCGGCGACCTCCTCGGCGCACCAGTCGTTCGGCGCGTTCGTCACCTGGATGCCGTGTCGGGTCGCGGCGTCGACGTCGACGATGTCGACCCCGGTGCCGTAGCGGGCGATCACGCGGCACCGCGGGAGCCGGTCCATCGCCTTGGCGCCGATGTGGGCGTACTGCGTGAGGATGCCGTCGGCGTTCTGCCCGTGCTCGATCACCTCGTCCTCCGACTTGCACTGGTAGGCGTGCAGCGCGAACCCCGCCTCCTCGGCGATGGCCCGTTCGATGTCGACGTCACCGAAGTCGTAGTCGGCGATCATGATGGTTCCGCGGTCAGTGGGAGTCACGGGGGAGTCCCTTCGTGTGGACGACGTCCTGATACGTGACCGCCAGCTCCAGGCAGCTGCCGGTGTCCATCTGTCCCGTGTGCGCCCGGAACAGCTCCTGCCAGGGCGTCTGGTTGGTGAGCGGGGGCGGTTCGAGCGCGCGCCGGCGCTCGGCGATCTCTTCCTCGCTGAGCTCGACGTCGATGCGGTGCGCCCGCATGTCGAACCGGATGCGGTCCCCGGTGCGCAGGATCGCGAGGTTGCCGCCGACCGCGGCCTCCGGGCTTGCGTTCAGGATTGACGGGGCGTCGGCGGTGCCGCTCTGCCGGCCGTCGCCCATTGTCGGGACGGCCTCGATGCCGCGTAGGATCAGCGTGGCGGGTGGCTGCATGTTCACCACCTCGGCGGAGCCGGGAAACCCTATCGGCCCGGTGTTGCGGACGATCAGGACGCAGTCCTCGTCGATCTCGAGCGCGGGGTCGTCGATGCGCTTGTGGTAGTCCTCGGACCCGTCGAAGACGATGGCCCGCCACACGACCGGCCCCGCCTGGTAGCGGGCGAGGAGATCGTGCATCAGGACGGACATCTTCATCATGGCGGACCGGAAGAGGTTGCCGTGCAGGACCAGGAAGCCGCCGTGCAGCGCGAACGGCTTGTCGTAGTCGGCGATCACGCTCCGGTCCGCGCTCCCGGCGTCGCGCACATTGTCGGCGACGGTGCGGCCGCTGACGGTGATCGCGCCCGCGTGCAGCCGGCCGGCCTCAAGCAGCGCGTGCATCACGGCCGGCACGCCGCCGGCGCGGTGGAAGTCCTCGCCGAGGTACTCGCCGGAGGGCGCGCAGTTGGCGAGGATCGGCACGTCGCCGCCGACCTTCTCCCAGTCCGCGTCGGTCAGCTCCACGCCGACGTGCCTGGCGATGGCGATGAGGTGGATCGGGCAGTTGGTCGAGCCGGCGAGCGCGGCCGTGACGGTGATGGCGTTGTCGAACGCGTCCCTCGTCATGATGTCGCGCGGAGTGAGGCCCTCCCGCACCAGTTCGACCGCGCGCCGTCCGGTGTCGTAGGCGATCTGGCCCCGTTCGCGGTACGGCGCCGGTATCGCGGCGCAGCCCGGCAGCGACATCCCCAGCGCCTCGGCGATGCTGTTCATCGACAGGGCGGTGCCCATCGTGTTGCAGTGGCCGATGCTGGGCGCGGAGCGCGCGGCGCGGTCCATGAACTCGGCGTAGTCGATCACCCCGCGGGCGAGCAGCCGTTGCGACTGCCAGATGATGAGCCCCGACCCGGCCCGCTGGCCGTCGATGTAGCCGTTGAGCATTGGCCCGCCGGACAGCACGATCGCCGGCAGGTTGACCGTCGCGGCCGCCATCAGGCACGCCGGGGTGGTCTTGTCGCAGCCCGTGGTCAGCACGACGCCGTCCAGCGGATATCCGTACAGCACCTCGACGAGGCCGAGATAGGCGAGATTGCGATCGAGCGCCGCGGTGGGCCGCTTCCCCGTCTCCTGCAGCGGGTGCACGGGGAACTCCAGCGGAATGCCGCCCGCGTCGCGGATCCCGTCGCGGACCCGCCCGGCGAGCTCGATGTGGTGCCGGTTGCAGGGCACCAGGTCGTTGCCGGTCTGCGCGATGCCGACGACCGGCCGGCCGGACTGCAGCTCCTCCGGGGTCAGGCCGAAGTTCAGGTACCGCTCCAGGTACAGCGCCGTCATGTCCGGGCGCGCGGGGTTGCCCCACCATGCCTGGCTGCGCAGGCGCCCGTTGCCGTCAGCCGCCGTCATGAGGCGCCCTCCGATCGGACTGTCGCGGGCCCGGTCCGTCCGACCCGGCCGCGTACTCCTCCAGCGGCACCACGTCCTTGGCCCAGGCATCAAGCACCGGGGTGACGACACGCCAGGACTCCTCGGCCTCGTCGGCGCGGATCGACAACGTCGAGTTGCCGTTGAGGACGTCCAGCAGCAGCCGCGCATAGGGCGGCAGCGTGGCCGGTTCGAGGTGGGCGGCGAGTGTGAGCGGCACGAGCGCGTCGCCGCAGGCGCCGGTGCCTGTGAGATGCAGCCCGACAGTCTCGGGCTCCAGTCCGAACCGCAGCACGTTCGGCGGAGGCTCGACGCCGCCGAACGGCAGGTGCGGTACCGGCCGGAAGTGCACGGCGACCTCCCTTCGGTCGCGGCCCAGCGCCTTGCCTGTGCGCAGCCGGAAGACCGTTCCCGGCCACCGCCAGTTGTCGAGTTCCAGCCGCACCTCGGCGAACGTCTCGGTGCGATGCTGCGGGTCGACACCGTCCTCGTCGACGTACGCCGGGATCGTGCGGTCGCCGATCCGTCCGCCGGTGTAGCGCGCCCGGCGGCTGCGGTGCGCCGCATCCTCCAGGGTCAGCGGGCGGATGGAGCGCAGCACGTCAACCTTGCGATCGCGAAGGTCGCGGTCGCCGAGGCCGATCGGAGGCTCCATGGCGACGAGGCACAGCAGCTGCAGCAGGTGGTTTTGCAGCATGTCCTTCAGCGCCCCGACACCGTCGTAGTAGCTGGCCCGGCCCTCCAACGCCAGCGACTCGTCCCAGACGATGTCCACCGCCGCGATGTGCCTGCTGTTCCAGATCGGTTCCAGGACCCGGTTGGCGAGCCTGACACCGAGAAGGTTCTGCACGGTTGTCATGGCGAGGAAGTGGTCGACCCGGAAGATCGCCTGCTCCGGGTACAGCCCGGACAGCAACTGGTTGAGCTCGACCGCTCCGGCCAGGTCCTCACTGAACGGCTTCTCGAACACGACGGTGCTGCCCGGTGCCGTGCCGGCCCGGTGCAGCGCGGCGACCGCGGCGGGAAACAGCGACGGCGGCAGGGCGAGGTACGCGGCGACCGGGGCCCCGTCGCCGAGCACGGCGGCCAGGCTCGCCGGGTCGGTGACGTCCGCCCGGTGATACCCCGCCGCCGTGACCACCTCCCGCCGCGCGTCCGCCGGAAGGCCTGCCCCGTGGCGGTCGAGCTGGGCGGCCGCCCAGGCACGGAACTCGCCGTCGCTCCAGTCCTCACGGCCGGCGCCGACGAGCCGGAACCGGCCGTCGAGCCACCCGGCGGCCCGCAGGGACGCGAGCGCCGGCAGCAGGTACCGCGCGGTGAGATCGCCTGTTGCGCCGAGGATGACGAGTCGCTGGATCATGTCGCCGTCTCCGCTCCTGCTGCGGCCCGGGCCAGCGTGACACCGCTGGCGATGACACCGATGTGGCTGAACGCCTGGGGGAAGTTGCCGGTCAGCGCGCCGGTGGACGGATCGACCTGCTCGGACAGCAGACCGAGCGGGCTCGCCTTGGCGCACAGCGTGTCGTACAACTCTCGGGCCTCGTCGAGGCGTCCCTGACCGGCGAGGTTGTCGACCATCCAGAAGCTGCAGAGCAGGAACGCTCCCTCGTCGCCGGGGAGGCCGTCGGGTGACTCGTCGTGACGGTACCGGTGGAGCAGGCCGCCACCGGCGTCGAGGCGGTCGGCGATGGCTCTGGTGGTTGCCACCATGCGCGGGTGGTCCGCCGCCACCACGCGGCGCAGCGGCAACGCGAGCAGGCTGGCGTCCACGCCGCCGCCGTCGAGATGCTCGCCGAGTGTCTGGGCCTTCTCGTTCCACGCCTCGTCGAGGATGGCGCTGCGAATGCGGGTGGCCGTCGAGCGCCACCGCGGCGCAGGTCCGGGCAGGTCGAGCCGTTCCGCCATGGCCGCCGCCCGGTCGAGGGCGACGTGACACAGCGCGGCCGAGTAGGTGAACACCCGTCCTTCGCTGCGGATCTCCCAGATGCCCTGGTCGGGTTGCCGCCAGGCGTGTTCGGCGGTGTCGGCGAGTGTGGACAGTTCCGTCCAGAGGTCGGGGCCGATCCGGCCGCCGCTGCGGACCCACTGGTCGGCGCAGTCGAGCACCTCGCCGTACACGTCGTGCTGGCGCTGGTCGGCCGCGCCGTTGCCCCACCGCACTGGTGCCGAGTTGCGGTACCCGGCGAGGTCGGTGTCGATCCATTCGCCGGGCACCGGGCTACCGTCGAGGGTGTACATGATCCGCGGCGAGCGGCTCTGCTCGAAGGCGTCCAGGACCCAGCCGAGGAACGCGTCGGCCTCGTTGGCGAACCCGATGCGCCGCAACGCGAAGACGGCGAAGGCCGCATCGCGGATCCACGCGTACCGATAGTCCCAGTTGCGTGACCCGCCGACCGGCGCCGGCAGCGACGACGTCGGCGCGGCGGCCACCGAGCCGTTGACCCAGTGATCGCACAACTTCAGGGTGATCGCCGCTCGCCGTACCATCGGCTCCTGCGGCCCGGCGTATGCGAAGTTCGTCATCCACCGCTTCCACGCCGCGTCGGTCTCCCGCAGGTTCGCCTCCGCGTCGAGACGATGGTGGCGGTGGATGCGACCCCAGGACAGCATCAGGTCCAGGCGGTCGCCCTGGGCCAGGTCGTACGTGCTGTGCAAGCCGGTGAGCGGCAGGTTGGAGCGCAGATGCAGCCTGACGTTCGGGCGCGCGGATGCCTGGACCTCCAGGCCGTCGAAGGCGGCGCGGGCGCGTCCTCCACCCCGGGGCTCCATGCCCACCCGCAGCCGGACCTCCCCCGCCAGGACGACCACGGAGCGCACCAACTCGCCGCGGCCGGCGGGGCTGTCGTCGGTCAGGTCGGCGCCGGGACGCAACGTGAGTGCGTCGGTCAGGCGGACCACGCCGGTGGCGGTGCGCAGCTCGGTGACGAGTATCCCGGTGTCTTGCCCGTACCACTGCCGCGCCTCCAGCAGATCGTCCGGTGCCACGGTGAACTGCCCGCCCTTGGCGTGGTCGAGCAGGGCGCAGAACAGCGGCTCGTCGTCGAAGCCGGGCACGCACAGCCAGGGGATGCTGCCGTCGAGGCCGACCAGCGCCGCGGTCGCGCCGTCGCCGATCAGCCCGAGCTCCTCCAGCGGAAGGTATCCGTCCCGGCGCCGGATCGGGCGGAACGACGGTTCACGATCGAGCATGTCTCGCCCCCTTTCGGTGTGAGCTGCGTCAGAACGACACGAGTACCTTCACGACGTCGTCGAGTTTGCGGTCCGCGATGTCAAACGCGTGCTCCATCTCCTCGAAGGCGAAGGTGTGGCTGGTCATGTACGTGGGATCAACGCGTTTGGTCGCCAGTACCCGCAACAGCCGTTCCATGCGCAGCCGCCCGCCCGGGCACAGCCCGGTCGCGATGGTCTTGTCCGCCATGCCCACACCCCACTCGATGCGGGGGATGCGCACATAGTCGCCCTCGCCGAAGTACCCGATGTTCGAGATCGTCCCGCCCGGCTTCGTGACCTTCACCGCGGTCTGGAAGCTCACCTCGGCGCCGAGCGCCTCGATCGCCGTGTCGACGCCCTGCCCGCCGGTCAGCTCGAGAATCCGCTCGACAGGGTCCTCCGTTGCGAAGTCGACAATCTCGTCGGCGCCGTACCCGCGTGCGAGGCGCTGCCGACGCTGGACCGTCTCGACACCGACAATCAGCCCGGCGCCGCGTAACCGGGCCCCGGCGGTCGCCATGAGACCCACCGGTCCCTGCGCGAGGACGGCCACCGTCCCGCCAATCGGCACATTGCCGTTCTCCGCGCCCATGAAACCGGTCGAGAGCATGTCGGCGCAGTACACGGCCGCATCGTCCGAGACACCGTCCGGAATCTTCGCCATGTTGGCGTCGGCCTCGTTGACGTGGAAATACTCGGCGAACACGCCGTCTTTGGTGTTGGAGAACTTCCAGCCGCCCAGCGGCGCCCCCGACTGCGAAGCGTGCCCGCCCTGCGCTGCCGGATCTCCCCAGTCCGGGGTGATGGCACCGACAAGCACCCGGTCGCCGGGCCGGAAGCCTCGCACCTCACCGCCAACCTCGGCGACGACGCCGACCGCCTCGTGGCCCAGCGTCAGGTTCTCCCGCGGCCCGATCCCCCCGTGCACCGTGTGCGAGTCGGACGTGCAGATCAGCGCTTTGGTGGTCCGCACGACCGCGTCGCTCGGCCCAATCCGGGGCACCGGCTTGTCCAGGAAGCCGACCTCGCCGATCCGCCGCATCACGAAGGTTCGCATCGCAGCCCCCCGCAAGCCTCAACGTCAAGCACCGAGCCGCGGTACCCGCGGTCGCACCGCGCCTAACCTGTGGTGTCGGTCCGGATGCCTGCCAACCCGCGCTGTACAGGCCGCGGCTCAGGCATGACCCAGCGTGCTGCTGGCCGCGATGGGCCTGACGGTGAGGCCGCTCCACGCCGCAAACTGGTGCCCCATGCACCCTGACAAATTTGATTCCACATAATCGCCACCGTCATCGACCGGGTACTCCCGGCGCATCCTTGGCTACGCCATGGGCGCCCACCACGACGCCGCTCTGGAACCGCCGCCGACGCCATCCCATCTGCGACGGGCGCTCCTATCGACTACGAGCAAGCAATGGCCGAGCACTCCAGGCTCAAGCCGCATGACGGAGTCCTCCACGATTCCAGGGGATTGACGGATACCGATCACACCGGACGCGATGATTACGCGTCATGCTTGCTCGCTGAACACCCGACGCGGTCCGTCGGCTGCTCCCCGTAAACGTCCTTCCGTCGGTGACTGCGGCAGCATCTGCCTCGAGGACGGCGAGCCGCGTGAAGCGCTGCCCGAACAGCAGGACCAGCGCGGCCGCCAGGCGCGCGGGCGGGTCGTCGAGACGGTCCCGCATGAGCGTCCGGGCCAGACCCAGGCGCTGCTCGTCGTCCATCGCGATGCGGCGCTCCCGGCTGGTGCCGGGCGACACCTCCAAGTCGCGGGCCAGATAGCCGTGCACGGCGGCCCACAGCACGAACGCACGCAGGCCACGGCGTTGGCCGGGCAGTTCGGCGATCCAGGGGTCCAATTGGGCTTGCGTCACGTCGGACAGGGCGGAACCGTTGCCGGTGACCGTGGGAGATCAGCTGCCGGACGCACGGACGGATCGATGAACAAGTGTCCACCGTTCTCGCTCGCATCGCGCCCGCCGCCGACCGGGTGCGAGCCCTCGTCGATGGTGGCGATGTCGATGCGGGCCTCATGATGGTCCGCTGTTTCGACGATCCCGACGGCGGATACGGCGCGATGGGCTGGTGGCTGACTCGCGAACAGATCCAACTCCTCGCACGGATGGGCGCAACCGTCGAATCAGACGAATACGCAGGAGACTTCACGGCGCATTCGCCCCGGTGACGCACTCATCTGCCGCCGATCGCGAGCTCCAGTTCGGCGGGCCCGTTGCGCCAGTGCTGTGCGGGCTGAGGTGTCGGTGGCCACCGCGGCCTTGCTTCGGGGCGCACCGTGAAGTTCCATGATCGTGTAGCGGGCGACGAGACGTGGGTCCAGCTTGTGCTTCCCGGCATGCCTTCGCCGGAGGGCCTGCCTGATATCGATCTGTCGCTGTGGTCGCCGCCCGGCGAGCGCCGGCTGGGCCCGGGTGAGCTCGACGCGGTGTACGGCGAGGTCATGGAATCGAGCGGTCCCCTGTTCGTATGGGACAAGTGGGGCGTGGAGGTACTGATCGTGGCTGTCGGTGACAATTATTCGTACATTTCCATGTTGTATGGCGCGCGGTGGTACGAGCTTAAGGAGACCGGCGGCGAGGAGGGTGCGGCGGAGGTGGAAATTGCGCTGTGTGGCGTGGCGAGACCGTTGCCGAAGGCGTTGCTGGTGCCACGCGAACGCGGGCTTGAAGTCCTGTGGCGTGCGTCCGACTTCCCTCGGCTGCGGGCGGTCTACAGCTGGCGGGAATGAGGCCCGCCAGCACGACCAGAGACGCACGCTCATGGCTCCCCTCTAGGTCAAGGGGTTGGAGTGAGGAATGTTCTAGGCTTGGTGGTGGCGGGTTCGGTTTGTGACTTGTCCGAAGAGCCGGCTGTCGGGATTGGGCCGGTCGCGCTGGATTGCAGAGTCGTTCCCGGTTGTCCTGCTGGACCCGCCGCCTCGGTCGTCCGGGCGCGTGCGACGTCGTGGAGCATGCGCTTGAAGACGACGTCGGACAGGTGGCGTTTGAGCGCGCGGAGCGCTTCCATCGTGGTCTTGCCCTCGGCGGGGCGGCGCCGGTAGTAGGTGCGGCCGGGGGTGTCGTGGCGGAGTTGGACGATGGCCATGATGTGCAGGACCCGGTTGATGCGCCGGTTCCCGGCTCGGGACAGCCGGTGCCGTTTCTGGTCACCGGAGGAGGCGTCGATTGGGGCGGTGCCGTTCCACGACGCGAAGTGCCCGGCCGTGCGGAACCGGTCGATGTCACCGATGTCGCCGAGGAGACGGGCGGCGCTGGACGGGCCGATGCCGTTGAGCCCGGTCAGGGTGCTCCCGGCCGCGGCAACCAGGTCACGCAACTGTTTATCGGCGGCCTTGATCTTGCCGTCGATCGTGGTGAGCTCGTCGATGAGCTCGCGGGCCAGCCGGTGGCGGGTCTCAGCCACGATGCCGACCGGTTCCGGAGCGGTGCGCAGCAGGTAGCTGGCCTGGCCCCGGGTGAGGAACTTCTTCGCGCCGCCCGGCACGAGCTCGAGCAGGAACTGGTGAATACGGCTCACGGTCTCGGTGCGGGCGTAGCCGAGTTCGTCACGCCGGTCGACCAGCAACCGCAGCGCGACCGTGGCGTCGTCGGGCTGGACCTGGCGCAGGTCTGGGCTGCGCAGGCCGGCCACAGCCACGCTGTGCGCGTCGACCGGGTCGGTCTTGCGGCCCTGACCGGTGTCGAACACCCGCACGCGTGCCGACAGCTTCGGCGGCACGTCCAGCACGGTCTCACCGTCGGCGACCAGGCGTTGGGCGATGTGCCGGCCAATCCCGGCGCAGCCTTCCACCGCCCATGTCCGGTCCGGGAACCGGCGACCAGCTGCCAGCATCTGCGCGTAGCCGCCGGTGTCAGTGGCGTATCGGCCCTGCGCCAGGATTTTCTCGCGTTCGTTGATGACCTCGATCGTGGCGGACCGCTTGTGCGGGTCCATCCCGATCACCACACGACTCATCCGCTGTCTCTCCTCGTTCGTGCACTGTGGACGATCGGCGAGGAGGGCAACGCTACTTTGAGCTGGGCATACCCCTCTTGAGCCACTCCAGGCCACGGTGACCGGCGGGTGCAAGCCATGAGAGAGTCACACCCACGTGCAGTGGACAGCCGCTTGTGAGAGCCACCCGCCGATCACCTCGACCCAGCCTGGCCGGGCACAGGTCGTAGATCAAATTAGATAGGTAGCCGCTGACCTTGCACGTAGGTCGGCGGAGCCTGTGACGCAGCGTGCCGGCTCGTAGTCGGCGGTCGCATGTCCTGCCGATGTGCGGCTCAACGTCGCGTCGCCCGTACAGGCGCGGCGACCAGATCCTGGTCGTTGACCACGAACGATAATGTCCGGCGTGACGCCCTTAGAATTTTGCGACCGGTCAGGCACGGTCGCGCCCCGGGGTCTGCGCCCACTGCGGATCGTCGTCGCGGTGACACTCGTGGTCGTTCTCGTCGCGGTTGGCGGCTTCCTCTGGGTTGCTGCGCAGACACCGACAGGCGGTTCTCCCTGGAATGTGCTTGGGTTCGGTTCGTTCCGCACCATCGGGGCTGTCATGCTCAATCCGGGCGAATACTGGCCCGCGTTGGACCCGTTGGCGGACCCGGCTTCGGATGTCCGCGAGTGCGCGGGGGACGGAGAGTTCACCGACCTGCATGCCGGCGCTCGAGTCGCCGCGCTTGACGGAGCTGGCGCCGTGCTCGCGGTCGCTGAGCTGGGCCGCGGTTCGCTCGTGTCCGAGACGTGCATGCTGTATTTCGAGTTGTTAGCCGTGCCGGCCGGGCACGCTCTCTACGGCATCCAGATCGGCGACAGGCCGCCGTACGAGTACACCGAAGAGTCCATGCACCGCCCGAAGGGCATCGGATTCGCATCCGAGTAGGTTCGGGCGTGGCCGAGTGGCGGGTTCCTTGGTGAGACAGGTCGTCACCGAACAGCTCGTCGAGGGTCGCCGGCCGGCCGGTCATCGCCTCCGGTTGCTGGAACGTCTCGGTAGGACGGCCTATCAGTCGAGCGGGTCCCAGTGTCCGGCGTACCGCAGCAGCGAGCGCGCCAGGTCCGGATGTGCGGCCGCCCAGGCGGTGTCGAACAGGAACCATTGCTGGTAGCCGAACGGCTCGTTGCAGTGCATCGCCAGCTGGGCGAGGTGCTCGGCGACCTGGAGCAGGGACGCGCCGGGGTTTCGCTCATGGGTGCACTCGCCAACCTCGATCAGTTCGACAGCCTCACGGTGTACGGCGGCGTGCGCGTCCGGCATGCCCCGCGGCCACGGGGTGTCGTTGAGGTTGAAGCCCGGCCAGTGGTTGCACCGCTGCAGCGCCGGCTCGACGGTGGTTTCGTCCGGCGCGACGAGCGCCCGCAGCACGAGCAGTTCCTCCGGCCAGTCTTCGCCGGGGTCGGCGGTGCGCAGGTGACCGGCCACGCCCGGCAGGTCGACGCCGGGGAACGCGAGCGGCGCCATGCGGGCCAGGGTCCTGCCGTCGTAGTGAGTGAGGAACACCGCGTACGTCGTGGCGTCGCTGTGACCGGCCGGTGTCGCGACGGTCACCGGGCAGCCCGGGTCGAACGCCGCCGGCGCGCCCGCGTCGCCGGGCAGCGGCCAGGAGTGCAGCAGGTAGGCGAGCCGGTCGCCGCGGGCTGCCACCACCACCTCGTCGTCGAGGAAGAAGTAGGCCAGTTCGACCTCGTCGTCGTCGTCACGCACGCGCAGACTGTGCTCGTCGAGCCGGACGTCGTCGGTGCCGCCTTCGACGTACCGCTGAGCGCGCAGCAGCGTGCCCAGCTCGCCGACCGTCTGCGGCGGGGGCTGTCCGTTCGCGCGCGCAGCCTCGAAGATCGAGCCGAGGCCGTACACGTGGCCGCCGAGCTCCGCGTCGATCCAGTCCCACGGGTCGTCGCAGTCCCAGCCCCGCCGGAACCAGCCCAACACGCTGGCGTCGGGGATCTGCCGGACCCGCAGGCTCAGCGGACCCTCGTAATGCGTCCGGTAGACGAAGAGCACGCCCGCGACAGTACGTCACGGCCTGGTAGAAGGTGACGGGGGAAATCCAGTACGTTGCGCCGCCGATCGAGCGTCACGGCCGTCAAAGCCGCTTGATCGGGTGCACGGACATGCCGCTGATCGAGTATTGCGTTGCTTCATGCCGGATGAGGGAGGTCGGGCTTCCGGTCGTGGTCGATGGTGTAGTGGAGGTGCAGCACGCGGTCGCCTTGGACGATCATGTCCGGGTCGTTGAGGAGGACGGTGCCGGTGTGGCTGCCGAAGAACCGTTTTCCCCCACCCATGACCACGGGGGCGACGTCCATCGCAACTTCGTCGACGAGGCCCGCCGAGAACGCTTGTCCGCCGACGTCGCCGGCGGTCACGCAGACCAGACCGTCACCAGCGATTTCCTTGGCCAGAGCGATGCCGGCCTGGACCGATCCGGCGGCCCGGAACGGTGCTGCAGGAAACCTGGCAAGCCACTCGGCGGGCAGCGGCCGGTGCGTGACGACGATGACGACGTCCCCGGCGGCGGGCACGCCCGACCAGCCGTCGGTCATGTCGAACAGATGCCGGCCGATTACGGTGACCTTGACTGCCTCCCAGAAGGCCTTCACGTAGTCGGCGGAAGCGCCGCTGACGCGGAACGCCCACTGACTGTTTGCCTGGACCGTAACGTCCCCGTTGCCGTACCAGTCGAACAGCGGCCCGACCGCATCGCCGGAATCGGCGATGTAGCCGTCCACCGAAACCACGGCTTGCAGGACAACCTTGGCCATCTCACTCGCTCCCTCAGCTACCGGCCGGCACGGCTCCTGCCGACCGGCACCACTCGTACAGTGAAGACGTCGGAGCCGCTGCTTGTATCCGGACACACCCGCGATCCAGGCCTCCACAGTCCTCGCCCTGGACCCATCGGTCGCCGACCAGCGATCTTGACATCCTCATCTGCCGCAGTGCGCTCGTCCTGTAGTGAAGCAATTGCCGATCGGCCGCCGGATGCGGCGATGTCGGGACATGGGTCGGCAAGACCGCGCGAGCGTGAGGCCTTGAGGATGGGATGATCGTCAACGTGCTGTCGCTGCCTCAACCCGACGACCTGAGCTCGCTCGTCCTGCGAACCGACTTTACGGACGACGCCGCCTGGACAGAGATCCAGACCGTCACCGGCGCCGGTGGCGCGACCTACGTCAGCGACACCCGCTACCTCGGCGTCACCATCCAGGACTTGGTCGAGGCCGACGCCGCCGCGGCGGAAGACGCCAAACTGACCTACCTCTTCATTGCGGACGCAACCACCATGACCGACCCCGAGCGCCCACTGCTCGCTGTCGATCTGTACGACGAGCCCGGTCGGACGTTCCGCGTGCCGCCCCGATGGTATGCCGACGTCTCGGCCAACCTCAGCATCGCGAACATGGACTTCAACGAGTTCGCCGACGCGGCCGACGAGTCCGGTACCTATCGCGGCTTCGACGGCGTGTAGCCCGATACCCAGAGTCATGTGCGCGGATCTGCCGCTGCGGGAGTGCGGCGCCGGCGGCCGTTCGTCGTTGACGATGACTGGGCCTGCCTTGGCTGGGGCTTCTTGTCGGTCCGTTGAACCAACAGTTGACCATTCGACCGATTTTGATCGTGGTTGCGTGTACTCGCAGGCCGTCGACGACGAGTCGCTCAATCGAGCGATCGCCAGGAGATGCCTCGCCCATCGAGCACTCCCGCCGTCTGACGGAAGACTTGAAGAGCCGGCAGGCGCCACAGCAAGACGGAGCGGCCAGCCTCCTGCGCGAGACGTCGAGGCTGCTACAGCTCCCCGAAATCCAACAGCGGGAGGACGAGGTCCCAGAGGCCCTGCGCCCATTCACCGGTCATGAACACGGGCTGGGTCAGCACCTGATGACCCGTGTGCTGAACGCGCATGAGAAGCCCTAAGTCGGGTGAACCGATGCGACCTTCGTACGTGTACGCCAGCAGCAGCCCGCGGGGCTCGGCGTGACCGTATGCCAGGGTCAGGGTGTACTGCCTTGTGTCAACCGAGTTCACCGGTCGACCGGCAAGTGCGCGATTCGGTTCGAATCAGCCTGTGACCCTGCAGCCGGCCTCCTCCGTGGGTGATGCCGCCGGCATCGCCCTCCGACCGGCTCTCCCGCGTTGCTCCCCGGCCCGGCCGCTGGGGCATGTCCTCGTTCACCTGAACGGTAGTGGGCTCGCGGCGTGTCCCGTCCCGGACGCCGGTGCCTGCAGGGCACCGCGCACCGCATCAAGGCGTTGCGCGAGGCCAGGCGCCGATTCCGCCAGCATGGCCAGGTCGGTTCGTAGCTGCAATAGCTGTGTCCACATGACCGACCGGCCCTGCTCGTGCCACGCCGCGGCGACCCCGGGTGTGCCCACGGCCTGTCCCCGGGCGAACTTGTCCGCCATCTCGGTGCTGCTCCGCCAGATCCGCACCTCCGCCGCGTAACCGTCAGCGTGGCGCCATACGCAGAGCGCCGTCCATCCGGACGACCTCACCGTTGAGGTAGTCATGCTCGAGGAGGAAGAGCGCAAGATCGGCGTACTCGTCGGGTCGCGCGAGGCGCTGAGGGAAGGGAACGCCGGCGGCGAGCCCCGCGCGGAACTCTTCGGATACGGTCGCCAGCATCGGCGTCTCCACGATCCCGGGTGCGATGGTGTTGACGCGGATTCCATACTGCGCAAGGTCGCGAGCCGCGGGCAGGGCCAAACCCACCACGCCTCCCTTGGAGGACGCGTATGCAGCCTGGCCGACCTGGCCCTCGTATGCCGCGATGCTGGCGGTGTTGACGATCGCACCGCGCTGTCCGTGCTCAAGGGGTTCGGCGGTAGCGATCTGCGCCGCGGCCAGCGCGAGAACGTTGAAGGTCCCGACGAGATTGACCTGGATGACCCGGGCATAGAGGGCGAGGTCATGGGGTCCCTTCTTGCCCAGGATGCGCATCGAGGGTGCGATGCCGGCGCAGTTGACGGCGGCGCGGAGGGGGAAGTCTGTCGATGCGGCGGTGGCGACAGCGGCGGCGACCTGGTCGGCGTCGGTCACGTCGACCCTCACGTAGGTGACACCGTCGATCTCGGCGGCCCGCTCGATCGCCGAGGGGAGGTCGAAGCCGAACACCTGCACCTTTCGGCTGGCCAGGGCGTGCGCCGTGGCCGCGCCTAGGCCCGAGGCTGCGCCGGTGACGATCGCCGCGGTGTTCTCAAGCCGCACCTTTGGATCTCCTTTCGTCCTTCGTGGGCGAGCCGCGTCACGAGTGCTTAACTAGGCTAAGTGTATCCTGGTCACCGTGGCGGGCGATCCCATGGTTGTCAAGGTGCGTGTCGCGTCGGTGGCACCTGCAACCGGATTCGGTGAAGGCGGGCCTTGACAGTGTGTGACGCGCGTCGCAATCATGCGAGTTGCTACATCACGCTAACTAACGCGTGACCCGCGCACCGGAGTGCTGTTGTAGGGCGGGAGGACGACTACATGCTCAAGGGCAAGATCGCATTGGTCACCGGTGCGGCGTCGGGAATCGGTGCCGCGGTATGCGCGCTCTTTGCCGGCGAGGGAGCGCGGGTCGCCGCGATCGACCACTCCGCGGGGGTCGGGGACGAGGCCGGCGCAGCGGCGCTCCGTCTGTGCGTCGACGTGGCCGATGCCGACGCTGTTCGCACTGCGTTCGCTGATGTCGAGCGGGAGCTGGGTCCGATCGACATGGTTGTCCACGCCGCCGGCGTGGACGACCCCGCCATCAAGGACCTCGCGTTTCACCAGACCTCGGTTCGGGAGCCAGTGCTGACGCTGCCCGCGGTCAGTGGTGAGCAGTGGCGCCGCATGCAGGCCGTGAACCTGGATGGCACCTTCTTCGTCCTGCAGGCTGCGGCCGAGTTGATGATTCCCCGCCAGGGCGGCGCGATCGTTCTGATCGGGTCTGAGGCCGCCGTTCACGGCCTCGCCGGGCTGCCCCACTACAGCGCGTCCAAGGGTGGGGTGCACGCCCTTATGCGTTCGGCTGCCAAGGAGTTGGCGCCGCAGGGAATCCGCCTGAACGCGATCGCGCCAGGCGTCATCGACACCCCGATGAGCAGGCGCTCGCACGCGATCTTCCAGGGGACTGTGCCGGCGCCACTCGGACGGCTGGGGGAGCCGGTGGAGATCGCCAGCGTGGCGCTGTTCCTTGTGAGTGACCTGGCGTCGTACGTAGTGGGAGAGGTGATCAACGTCGATGGCGGCCGGCTCGCCTGTTGAGGTCGGACGCGGTCTCGCGGCGCCGTCCTTGACACGACTCGCCGGCCGTGTCACGGTGAAGGTCATTATTTAGGGACGCTAAGTGATTGCTGAGGCGGCTGTTCCCATGAAGCTGAGGTTGTCGCCTGAGGATGCGGCCTTCCGCGCCGAGCTGCGCGAGTTCTTCAACACCCAGGTGCCGCAACACATCCGGGAGACGGTGGCGGCGCGCGAGGAGCTCACCAAGGAGCAGATGGTCGAGTCGATGCGAACGCTCGACGCGGCCGGCATCGCCGTTCCCAACTGGCCTGTCGAATGGGGCGGCAAGGACTGGACTGCGCTCCAGCGGCACATCTGGCACGAGGAGATGCAGCTGGCCTGCGTCCCACCGCCGATCACCTTCAACGCCTCCATGGTCGGCCCGGTCATCGCCGCGTTCGGATCGCAGGCGATCAAGGAGCGTTTCCTCCCGCCCACCCGGAACGCGGACATCTGGTGGTCGCAGGGCTTCTCCGAGCCCGATGCCGGATCGGACCTCGCGAGCCTGCGCACCTCGGCCGTGCGCGACGGCGACCACTATGTCGTCAACGGCCAGAAGATCTGGACCTCCTACGCCCAGTACGGCGACTGGATCTTCACCCTGGTGCGCACCGACCCCGCGGCACCCCGCAGGCAGGCCGGCATCTCCTTCCTCCTTATCGACATGACGACGCCGGGCGTCACCGTCCGGCCGATCCAGCTCATCGACGGCGGGTTCCTCGTCAACGAGGTCTTCTTCGAGGACGTCCGGGTTCCTGTCGACAACCTGGTGGGTCAGGAGAACCACGGGTGGGACTACGCCAAGTTCCTTCTCGGCAACGAACGCGTGGGGATCGCCGGCGTGGGCGGGACCAAATGGCTGCTGGCGAAGGCCAAGGACTGGGCCGGAGAGCGACTGCGCCAGGACCGGCTCCTCGCGGCCGAATTCGCCCGGCTGGAGAACGACCTCCTGGCGATCGAGCTGACGTCGATCCGGGTGGCCGCCGACTCCGCTGACGGCAGAGCCCAGCCCGCCTCGTCCGTCCTCAAGCTGGCAGGGTCCGAGCTGCAGCAGGCGGTCACCGAGCTCGTGCTCAACCTCGCGGGCGAGCAGGGGCTCTCCGGCGACCCGGCCGCAGGAGCGCCTGCGTGGACGCGCCCAGCCGCCGCGACCTACCTCCATCTGCGGGCCGCCAGCATTTATGGCGGCTCCAACGAGGTGCAACGACAGATCATCGCCAGCACGATCCTGGGGCTCTAGGACATGGACTTCGACTACACCGACGAGCAGCGCGCGATCCGCGAGGCGGTACGCAGCCTGCTGGGCAAGACCTACGCCACGATCGATGGTCGTCGCCACGCCACGGCCGACGACCCCGGCTTCGACGAGGCCGTGTGGGCCCGGCTCGCCGAGATGGGAGTACTCGGTCTGCCTTTCCCTGAAGCGGCCGGCGGCATCGGCGCCGGGCCTGTCGAGGTCGGGCTGGTGGCGGAGGAGATTGGGCGCGTGCTGGCTCCCGAGCCCTTCGTCGAGGCCGTCGTGCTGTGCGGCGGACTCCTCGTGCGGGCCGGCGCCGACGTCTCCAGGATCGCGGACGGCACTGTGCTGCCGGCGTACGTCGGCGGCCCGGGGGTCACCGCTCGGCGCGCCGGCGGCGCCTGGGTGCTCGACGGCAGCGTCTCGCCGGTGCTCAACGGCGCGCGGGCGGACCTGCTCGTCGTGGTCGCTGACGTCGACGGGACGCCGGCTCTCTTCACGACGAAAGAGGGCGAGCGGACGTCGTTCAGCACCTACGACGGCGGGCGAGCCGCCAGGGTGTCCTTCGACGGGGTGGCCGCGGAGCCCCTCGGTGATCCGGCGGCAGACGCCACCGACCTGGTCAACTACGCGCGGGCGCTTGCACAGGTGGCGTACGCCCACGAGGCACTCGGCGCCATGGAGCGCGCGCTGGAGATCACCCGCGACTACCTGCGCAGCCGCCACCAGTTCGGGAAGCCGCTGAACGCGTTCCAGAACCTCGCGTTCCGCGCCTCCGACATGTACGTCTCACTCGAGCTCGCCCGCAGCACGGTGTTGTGGGCGTCGATGGTGCTCGAGGACGGCGACGAGATCGAAGGCATCGAGGCTGCGTCGCGAGCCAAGCTCCGGGTTGCCGAGTCCGGTCGTCATATCGGCCAGGAGGCGATTCAGCTGCACGGTGGGATCGGCCTGACCATGGAGTACCAGGTCGGCCACTACGCGCTGCGGCTCACCACCATCGAGCACCTGCTGGGCGACCGGCGTCACCACCTCGCACGCCTGGCGGCGACCGTCGGCAACCACGCAGCCGTCGATCCTCTCCGGTAGGGCGATCTTCCACCGCTGTGCTCGTCAGCGGATCTGCCGCCGACGATGAACGCGGCCTTGTCGATCGCGGCGCTCTCGCTGCCCTGCGAAGGAAAGGGTGGCGCATTTGATTAACCATGCTAACTTATTGTGAGATGAAAGGAGGGGTCTATGGCGACGTCGGTCACGACACACGAAGCCCGGCTCACCCACGACGGCGCGGCTCCGATCACCGCCGGCTCGTTCGCGGTGGTCGAACGGGAGCTGCCGAGACCGGCAGACGGCGAGATCATTGTCGATGTCCGGTACGCCTCCCTGGATCCTTCGCAGCGGATCCGCCTCCGGTCGGAGGGTGCCGGCTTCGTCCCGCCCGCGGGCATTGTCGGCACCGTTTCGGAGTCCCGGAGTGACGACTTCGCCGTGGGGGACACCGTGATCGCGCCCGGCGCTTGGGCCACGAAGGTATGCATCCCGGCCACGGTGGCTGAGCGGTATGAGGCGCCGGTGGGTGTCGCACTCCATCACGCCGTCGGTCTGCTCGGACTGACCGGCCTGACAGCCTACTTCGGCGTGACGCGGGTGCTGCGCCCGCGTGCGGGCGAGAAGATCGTCGTGACCGGTGCCTTCGGTGGCGTGGGCCAGGTCGCCGCACAGCTGATCGCCGCGAGCGGCGCCGACGTCCTCGGCGTCGTGGGCGGTCCTGAGAAGGTGGATGGCCTGAAGCGGCGCGGCATCACCGCGGTCGACCACCGCAGCGCGGACTGGCCGGCCGAGATCGATCGCTGGGCGCCGGACGGGCTGCACGCGGTCTTCGACAACGTGTGGGGTGAGGCTTCCGCGCGACTCGTCGAGCGACTGCAACCGCTCGGCCGCGTTGCCCTGTGCGGGCAGATGTCCGGCATCGGTGGGGCCGTGATCGCGCCGTTGCCCCTGGACAACTGGTTCAGGCTGGTGACCCGGTCGCTGACCATCCAGGGTTTCCGGGCCGTCGACTTCGCCTCGGACAACGCTGCCGCGCGCCGTGCGCTCACGGACATGATCGTGTCGGGAACGCTCGACCACGAGATCCACCTGGCGTCCGGCTGGGCGGCCGCGGGACCGGCATTCGCCGACCTGCTCGCCGGTCGGGTCGTCGGCAAGCTCGTAGTAGAGGTGCAGGCGTGAACACTCTGAAGGACGACGTACTCGCGCTGCTGGCCGGAGACGGCCGGAAGCTCGCGGATCCGTATCCGACCTGGAACAGGCTCCGGGAGGAGATCCCGGTCTGGAAACAGGGCGACGTGGTGATTCTGAGCCGGCATGAGCAGGTGCACGAGCTGCTCGGCGACAACAACATTCTCTACAGCCGGCAGGGCACGAAGACGTCCGCACGTTACGAACGCGCGAAGCGGGAGTTCAGCCCCCACGGCAGTGCCGCCTTCGGTCGCGTTCTCGACCACGAGTTCCATCAACTGGTGCGGATGGACCCGCCGGACCATCCACGAGTCCGGCGGGCGGTCCAGCCGCCGTTCTCGGCGCGCAACCTGGCCCGCGAAATGCAGGACAAGGTGGATGAACGGGTCGAGCGCAATTTGGCCTCACTGGCGGAGGGCGGCGGTGAGGCCGACTTCAAGAAGTTCGCCTATTCCCTGCCTCTGCAGGTCCTCGGTGACCTCTTGGGCATCCCGATCGACGACCTCGACATGGTCCATTCCTGGGCCCAGAAAATCGCCGAGAACAAGTTCAACGCCGACTCCGAGAAGGCGGCGATCGAGGCCGATGAAGCCTATCGACAGCTGATGGCCTACATCGATGTGCTCGTCGCGCGCCAGCAGACGAGCGGCTCCGAGACCGGCCTGGTCGCCGCGCTGCTGGATTCGGAGAAGAACGGCACGGTCTCCCACGAGGAGGCGATGGCGATGATGGCGTTGATGATCTTCGCCGGCCACGAGACGACCAGCAACCTGCTTGCCATCGGCCTCCTTGAGCTGCTGCGCCACCCGGATCAGTGGGACCGGCTCGTGGCGGAGCCGCAGCGTGTCCCGGCGGCGGTGGAGGAGCTGCTGCGGTTCGTCACGCCGGCGCACTTCCTTCCGTATGTCGCGAAGGAGAGCCGGGAAATCGACGGCGTGCCGGTCGAGGCCGGCGACACCGTCATCGGCGTTCTCGCCGCGGCGAACCGGGATCCTGCGGTCTTCGAGCGCGCAGACGAGCTGGAAATCGAGCGCCCGAACAGTCGCGCGCACGTATCCCTCGGCCTCGGACCGCATTTCTGCTTGGGGGCCGGTCTGGCCCGGATGGAAGCGACAGCGCTCTTTGGCGCCATCGTGTGCAGGTTTCCCAACGCAAGACTGGTCGAAGCCGACCTCCGCTGGGGCGGCCGTTCGCTTCGAACGCCCCTTGCTCTGCCAATCCGGCTCCTGGGCTGAGGACGTGGCTTGACTGTGGCGGAGCACACTCCTATCGTGATATTTTACAATGCTAAATGAATGATCCGGGAGGTTCCGTTGCGATACGTCATCACGGGTGCAGGCAGTGGAATCGGGCGCGCGGTGGCGACCCTGGCGGCGCGAGCAGCCGAGAGCGACGGAGCCGGCCAGGTGCGGCTGGCGCTTCTGGACCGCGACGCAGAGTCCATCGAGTCGGTCGCCTCGCAGCTGCAGGGGATCGGGGCCGAGTGCCTGCCGCAGGTCGTCGACCTGAGCGATCCGGCGGCCGTCCGCAAGGCGGTGGAAGAGGCGGTCTCGGTCTTCGGCGGTCTCGACACCCTCGTGAGCAACGCCGGTATCAGCTCGGCCGACCCGCTCGAGGATCTCAGCCTCGAGACCTATCAGCGGACCTTCGACGTCAACACCCGCGCGACCTTCGTGCTGGCACAAGCGGCCTTCCCGGCGCTGCGTGACTCGCGCGGTTCGATCGTCGCGACGGCATCGATCTCCGCGACCCACCCGACGCCGCCGCTGGGTATGTACAGCGCCAGCAAGGCAGCCCTGAAAGTGATGATTCAGCAGATGGCCGTCGAATGGGGCCGCTACGGCATCCGCGCCAACTGTGTCTCGCCGGGCCCGACGGACACGGGCCTCACGCGCCGGTCGTTCGGCGACCTCGAGGATGCTGCCGCCAGGGCCAACCGACGCTACCGCGAGGCCGTCTCGCCGATGCGGAAGATCGGACACGCCGAGGACATCGCCCGGGCCGTGCTCTTCCTCGCCGGCCCGCAGGCCGGGCACATCACCGGCGTCGACCTGCCCGTGGACGGCGGACTCTCGCTGACCGTCATGCCGCTCACCGGGGGTACGTCTGGATACCGACTCGACGAGATCGCACAGGAGGCGACGACTCGATGAGCAACACCGCCGCTCAGACGCTGCCCGGGTTCCTCTCGCCCGAGGTCGCTGCCGACCCCGATGCGTTTTACCGCCGGCTTCGGGCCGAGGACCCAGTCCACTGGGATGACGGCTACCAGGGCTACCTGATCGCCAAGCACTCGGACGTCGGGTTCGCCTACCGAAACCCGTTGTTCTCCACCCAGAACTACGAAGTCAGCCTGCAGCCCGTGTTCGGGCGGTCGATGCTGCAGATGGACGGCGCGGAACACAGCCGCAAGCGGGCTCTGGTGACGCCGTACTTCCGTGGCAAGGGACTGGAGAAGTGGGCGCCCGTCATCGCGCGCAACGTGGCGACGATCCTGGACCGCTCCGTCGCATCGGCATCCGAACACATCACGCGCGGCTTCAAGCCGGGCAACACGGTCGACCTGCTGGCCGATTTCGGCTACTACCTGCCGGTCTACGTGATCACCGACATGCTCGGGCTGCCGCACAGTGACTATGACAAGTTCTTCAACTGGTACAGCCGTCATGTCGCATTCCTCGGCAACATCGCCCGCGACCCGGAGATCGACGAAAGTGGTCGTCAAGCGACCGAGGAGCTGTGGGACTATCTCGCCCCGGTGGTCGAAGACCGACGCTCGAACCTCGGCGACGACCTCATCTCCGGCCTGATCACTGCCGAGATCGACGGCGAGCGCCTCGAGGACGCCGAGATCCTCACGCACATCACGCAGCTGCTCAACGCCGGCTCGGAGACCACCGGCAAGGCGCTGGCCAGCATGTTCGCCTACCTCCTGGGCGAGCGTGGACTGTTCGAGGAGGTGCGGGACGACCGCTCGCAGGTCATCCCGGCCATCAGTGAGACGCTCCGAATCAGTCCGCCGTCGCAGATGAACGGTCGCAAGATCACCCAGGAGGTCGAGATCCATGGGATGCGCCTTCCCGCCGGTACTCTGGTGATGCTGCTCATGGCCTCGGCGAACCGTGACGAGGATCGGTTCGCCGACCCGGACACGTTCAACTACCACCGGACCGACCTCGCCCACGAGAAGACCTTCACGGCGGCCGGTGACACGTTCGCCTTCGGCTCCGGGCGGCACTTCTGCCTCGGCGCGATGCTGGCCAAGTCCGAGCTCGAGATGGCGTCGAACGTGCTCCTGGACCGGTTCCCGGACATGCGGCTGGCGGACGGGTTCAAGCCCAAGTGGTCGGGGCTGAAGATGCGGTCGGTCGACAGCCTGAAGGTGACGCTCTGAGCGATCGGTCGTTGCGGCCAGGAGTGCGCGGGCGGGCATTATCGGCGCTCCTGGTGTGCACCGCCCTCGTGTCGGCAGCGGTGGTCACCCTCGGCGCCCCGTTGGTTCCGCAGGTGCAAGAGACCTTCGGCGTCGGTACCGAGGCATCCCAGTGGTCGTACACGATCACCCTGCTCGTAGGTGCCACGCTGACGCCCCTGCTCGGCCGGCTGGCGGACGGGCGCCGCCGCCGGCCGGCGATGCTGGTGGTCTGCGCACTGGTCACGCTCGGATGTGCGGTCTCCGCCTTCGGGACACACTTCGGGATCTTCCTCGCCGGCCGGGCGCTGCAAGGCATCGCGGTGGCACTGGTCGCAATGACCATCGCCTGTGCCCGGGACCTGGTCACCGGTACGGCGACCGTGCGGCTGGTGGCGCTGCTGTCCATCACCACCGCCCTCGGTGCCGGGGCGGCCTACCCGGTCACGACCTTCACGGCGGACCATTTCGGCCTGCGCGCGGCCTACGGCGGTGCCGCGGTACTTGCGCTGCTCGTCACGCTGGCCGTCGCCGCCGGGTTGCCGGCGACGGTACCGGTGGACCGCGTCTCTCAGCTGGATGTGCGCGGCGCGGTTGTCCTGATCGCCGCCACGGCGTCCGCACTGCTCGCGATCAGCCAGGGCAACTCCTGGGGCTGGACCAGTGCCAGCGTGCTGGTCCTCGGAGCGCTCGCCCTCGTCCTGCTGCTCTTGTGGATCCGGCTCGAGCTCCGGGTGGCCCACCCGCTGGTGGAGCTGCGTCTGTTCACCCGGCGCAACGTGCTCGCGGCGCATCTCACAGGCCTGCTGATGGGGGTGAGCCTGTACAACACGCCGGTGCTCATCACGCGCATCGGCCTCGCGCCCGCGAGTACGCAGTTCGGGGTGGGGCTCACGCTGAGCGCGATCGGCGTGGTGATGATCCCGATCGCCATCTGCAACTACCTGAGCAGCCGTACCGCGACGACGGTGGCGCGACTATGGGGCCGACGGGTCGCACTTGCGTCCGGGGGTGTCGTCGGAGCCTTGGGACCTCTGGTGCTGATCAAGGTCGACGGGCACCTCTCGCTGCTGGTGGCATCGGTGGTGTTGACGTCCTCTGGGGCAGGGGCGACATTCGGGATTCTGCCGGGACTCGTCGTCGACTCGGTCGAGCCGGGCGAGACGGGCAGTGCCACGAGCGTCAACATCCTCCTGCGAGCAGTCGGCGGGGCCGTCGGCAGTGCTGTCACCGCCGCGCTGATCGGAGCGGCCGCGGGCCCGGCCGGCGAGGCAACCATGACCGGGCTGACCTGGGCCGCCTTGGCCTGTGCCGCCACCTGCGCGGCCTCGGTCGTGGTCAGCTGCTGCGTGCCGAGTCGTCGCGTCCGCAGCGATCAGCGGCTAGCGGCCGTCGAACCAGTCCCACTCCCAGGGACGGATTGACAGCATCGGGGTACTCAGCAGGACGTGCTCGGCATCGCCGGGCACGCTGGCCCGCCCGATCCAGCCGGGCTGTTCGTCCTCGATGCGGGCGCTGGTCTCCAGCACGTCGCCGTCGAGGTAGAGGATGCGAACGATCAGGTCGCTCTCGCCGCCCGTGGCTGGTGACCCGAACCCACCTGTACCCTCCGCGAACCGGTACGTCGCCGCACCCGCAACGCCGGGAATCGCAAGGATCGCCGGGACCAGGTCGCGGTCGAGGGCCGCGAAGTAGGCGGCGCCGGCGGGCACCGAGGGTGCGGCAGTCCGCGACAGCGTGAGGTGGACGCCCCGATGCGGCCGGTGCGGTATGGCAGCCGGGGCGACGAGGACGCGTGCGGCCGAATATTCCTCGACGGGGTGGAAGAAGCCCACCGGGCGCCGCTCGGTCCAGGCCAGCTCCGGGCGTCGCCCCCACCACAGCGCCCGCTGGTTGAGGTCGGTCCAGGCCTGCAGCGCCGGCTCCAGCGGGGCTCGGAAGCCGTAGGCGATGGCGTACTGGACCGGCGCGAAGGCGGTGTCGCCGACATGGCCGGCCGCCGCGCAGCCGGGTGTGCGGACCCATCGGTTCCCCCAGGCGACGCCGGGAAGGAGCTCGTTCTCCGGCAGATGGTCGAGCTGGTGCCATGCGTTGTACTCACCGTGCCGGGACATGTCGCTCAGGTACGTGAAGCTGAGGAAGAGTCGCTCCGTGCTCATGCCGTCCCGTCCTTGACCTGCAGCCACTCGCGGACGACCGCGTCGTTGTCGGCGCCCAGCCGGGGCGCTGGAGCGGGTGTGCCCTGCCCCCATCCGGGCGATCGAGTGACGGGACCCGGAACCGGGAAGGAACCGACGCCCGGCTGGTCGACTTGATGGAAGAGGTCGTTGGCGGTCACGATCGGGTCGCTCACGAACTCGGCGATCGTGCGATAGTCGCCCCAGAGCACGTGGCCGGCGTCAAGCGCGGCGACGACCTCGGCGTGGGTGTGGGCGGAGAACCATGGCGCGAGGATCGCCGAGATGAGGTCGCGGTGCTCGAATCGTGCCGCCTCCTCGCCGAAGTCCACATGGAGCGTCGTCTGCAGGTTCTGGAGAACGTCGTACGTCCCGGTCAGCTGGACCAGCTTGTCCCAGTGGCGAGCCGTGAGTGCGACGACCATGACTCGCCGGCCGTCACCGGTCGCGAAGTCGCACCCGTAGCTGCCATAGAGATAGTTGCCGTCGCGGAGCCGTCCCGCTCCGTTCACCACCGCGTCGGCGACGAAGCCGAGGTTGGCCATGGTCGCGGCGGCGACGTCTGCGAGGTTGACCTCGACGAGCCGGCCGCGGCCTGTGGAGACGCGTTCTGCGTGCGCCGCCAGGAGCGCCAAGGCCACGTGCAAGCCGGTGAGAAGGTCCCACGCGGGCAGCACGTGGTTGACCGGGAGCGCTGAGTCCACCGGCCCGGTCAACCACGGCAGGCCCACCTCCGAGTTGATCGTGTAGTCGACGGCCGGGCGCCCGTCGCCGCGGCCGGCGATGTGGGCGACGATGACGTTGGGTCGGACCTGCTTGAGCCTCTCGTAACTGAGCCACTCCTGCCCGACGGCATTGGTGACCAGCAGACCGTGGCCGCTCCCGGGCGCCGCCAGGAGCGAACGCACCAGGTCCCGTCCTGACTCCGACCTCAGATCGGCCTCGACGGAACGTTTGCCCTTGTTCAGGCCGGCCCAGTACAGGCTCGTCCCGTCGACGCTTCGCGGGAGGCGCCGGGTGTCGGTCGCACCGCCGAGTGGATCCACGCGCACGACGTCCGCCCCGAGTTGGGCCAGCGCCAGCGTCGCCGAAGGCCCGGCGACATACGTCGACAGGTCGAGGACGTGAAGGCCGGACAGCGGGCCGCTCATGCGAACGGAGAGGCGTAGGCGATACCCTTCGCGGCCGCCGCCTCGGCGATCCAGCCGTCGATCTGGTTGGCCACCTCGTGCGAGACGAGCTCGATCCACATTCCGGGCGACTCCGGGTTGTAGTGGAAGGTCGCACGGCCGATCCCGCCGTCCTCGGCGACGCCGTTCAGCTCGCGCCGGTAGCCCTTGGCCTCGAGCATCGCCGCGGCAGCGCGCAGGTCATCGGTGTAGTAGCCGAGGTGGTGGACCCTCCGCCCACCCGTCACGTTGAGGTAGGGAGCCGGGTTGATCTGCTCGAGCAGCTCGATGAAGTGCGGGCCCTGCAGCGAGTAGGTAAACCGGACCTCACGCCCGACGATGCCGTCGGGGCATTCGAGCGGCACGGTGGAGCTCAGCGGCGGCGCCCAGTCCAGGCGCAGGGCGTCGCCCATGGCGGCCATCGCGTTGTCGAGGCTGTCCACGATGATGCCGGTGTGGTAGAGCCGAAGCAGCGGCTCGGTGGTCATAGCAAGGCCCCTCTCTGTGGTTCGGTGACGAACATTACACCATGCTAAGTAATCGTGCGAGGGTCGACGCCAACCGACGCGGAGGGCCTTGACAGAAGGCGTCGTGTGACCTCAGTCTCATACAAGTTAGCAATGTGAAGGATTTCGAACGGGTCACTCCTGAGGCAACGAGGAGAGCGCATGGTCTCGCTGGTCGTGACCAGCTTGTCGCAGGCGGCGGTGCTGATTCCGCTGGTCCTGGCGGTCAGCCTGGTGTTCCGCGTGAGCGGAGTCGTCAACTTCGGCGCGGGGAGCTTCTGCGTCTTCGCCGGCACTGCGTGTGCGTCCTGGGGCGCGAGCAACGCCGCTGTCGGTGTCATCCTCACGATCGTGGCCGGCGGCATCCTGGGCGCTCTGTGCTACGCGATCGCGATCGTGCCTGCGCAGCGCAAGGGAGTGCCGGTCATCGGCCTCACCCTGGCAACGCTCGGCTTCGGCCTGCTCCTCAACTTCTTGACCCGGACCTGGTTCGGCGGAAAGCCCTCGATCGTGCAGCCCTGGATCCGTGGGTCCGTCTCGATCGGCAGTTACGAGACCTCGAAGCAGCGGCTGCTGGTCATCGGCTTGTCGATCCTGCTCCTTCTGGTGATGTGGTTCCTGTTCGACAGGACGCTGATCGGGCACAACCTCGCGGCCGTCTCGTTCGACCACGAACTGGCGCAGGTCTACGGCGTCCGCACGATGCGGTTCGAGCTGCTCGCGTGGGTCGTTTCGGGCGCCTGCCTGGTCATCGGAGGCATCTTCCAGGCGTCTATCGCCAGTGTCTCGGTGGACGTGGCACCGACCCTTCTCGTCCTCAGCCTCGTCGGTGCCGTGATCGGCGGGCTCGGAAGCCTCTTCGGCGCGGTGGGCGGTGCCGTCGTGGCCGGCTTCGTGATGACGCTGACCGACCAGCACATTGCTGCCGGCTACCACCTGACCTCACTCCTCGTGATCCTGTCCCTGGTGCTGCTCGTGCGGCCGACGGGACTGTTCACCTTCCGCGGAACGGCAGAGCGCGTATGAGCATCATCGGACTGGACAAGGCCACTGGGCGCAAGGCGGGCGGCGCCTCTCACAAGGCCGGCGGACTGAGCCAGGCACTGACTTCGGCGTGGGCCAAGCATGTCGCCGGGCCGCTGGTCCTGGTGATCATCGGGCTCATCGCCAGTGGCAACGACTACTTCGTCCACCTGGCGACCGCTGCCGTCATCGCCTACATCCTCACGGCCGCGTTCAACATCGTGTATGGCTACGCGGGCATCTTCAACCTCTCGATTGTCATCACCTACGGCCTCGGTGCGTTCACCAGCGTCTACCTCGAGGTCCAGTTCGGGATGCCCTTCTGGCCGGCGCTGGCGATCTCGATCGCGGTCACCACCGCACTGTCCGTCCTGGTGGCGGTTCCGACGAGGGGCCTCAACGAACTGTTTCTCGCCATCCAGACGCTGGCGTTCGCGCTTGCGCTCGCCGAGGTCACGGCGAACTGGGAGAAGTTCAGTGGCGGCACGATCGGCATCTACGCGATCCCGTTGCCGACGTTGTTCGGATACGAGCTCACCGGAGGCTTCCTGTCGTACTACTGGCTGGCCGCCTTCTTCGCGTGGCTGACGTACGAGCTCGTGCTGCGCATCCACCGCTCAGCGATGCGGCGCAAGCTGACCGCGCTGCGCGAGGGCCCACGCGTTCTCGCCGCGGTGGGTGTCTCACCCGACTCGACCCGGCTCGTTGCGTTTGCGCTCTCAGGTGCGCTCGCCGGGCTGGCCGGCGTCCTCTTCGCCCACTTCCAGCTGGTGATCGACCTCGAAACCTTCAGCTTCACCCGCCTGGTCGCGCTGTTGCTCGCCGCGATCCTCGGCGGCGCCGGCTATCTCCTCGGTCCCGTCTTCGGCGTCATCGCCATCCTGTTGATGGACGAGCTCTCGCTTGCCACCAGCCAAGCCCAGGACCTGGTCTACGGCGTGGGCATTCTGGTGCTCGTCGTCCTTACCCGCGGCGGCATCGCCGGCTGGCTGGACAACTTCATGAAGTGGATTGCTCGGCGACGGCGACCGGACTCGTTCGAGTCCACCGGTGAGCTCGAGCTGGATGATCCAGGTGGAGATGGCGACGTCCTCACCGAGACCATGACACGCAACCTCGCCGAGTCGGTCAAGGCCGTACATCGGGACTTGCGCGTAGAGGTGCGTGGCATGTCGGTCGCCTTCGGCGGCAACACGGCGGTCAACGACGTCTCGATCTCCTTCGCAACCGGTGAGGTCGTCGGGCTCATCGGCCCGAACGGCGCCGGCAAGACGACCCTGCTGAACGCGATCACCGGGGACGTCCGGGCGACCGGCTCGATCCGTCTCGGTGACGAAGAGATTCTCGGTACGCCTCCGCAGAAGCTCGTCCAGTCGGGAATCGGCCGGACGTTCCAGAGCCCGAAGATCATCCCCGAGCTGACACTGCTGGAGAACGTCATGCTCGCCGGGGACGGCATCGGCAAGGTCGGGTGGTTCCGGCAGTCGTTGCTGAGTCCGGCCGCTCGAAAGCAGGCGGTCGCCGGCCGCGACCGGGCGATGACGTTGCTCACCGACCTCGCCCTCGCCGACCGCGCCCACAGCCTTGCCGGAGACCAGCCGTACGGCGTGCTCCGTCTGGTGGAGATCGCGCGCAACCTGATGCTCGACCCCGCATTCCTGCTGCTCGATGAGCCTGGTGCCGGTCTGACCGAGTTCGAGCGCGAGGAAGTCGCCGCGACCGTTCGGGCGCTCGGTGCCCGCGATCTCGGCGTGGTCCTGGTCGACCACAACCTGCCGCTCATCACCGGCGCCTGTGATCGCATCTACGTCCTGGACCACGGCCAGGTCATCGCCGAAGGCCCGCCCAACGAGGTCTTCGGGCAGCAAGAGGTCATCTCCGCCTACCTGGGGGTCCCCGGATGAGCACGCCGCTTCTCGACGTACGCAACCTGACGGTCGGCTACGGCGACCATCAGCCCGTCCTGCACGACGTTTCCTTCGCGCTCAACGAGGGCGAGCTGCTCGGCCTGGTCGGGATGAACGGCGCCGGGAAGACGACCCTGATGCGTGCCCTCAGCGGTGGGCTCAAGCCGCGGTCGGGAGAGGTCTCGTTCCGCGGCACCCGGATGAACGGGTCGTCGACCGCCGCCAGCGTGCGCAAGGGGATCGTGATCCTGCCGGAGGGGCATCGGGTGCTTCGTCCGCTCACGGTCGAGGAGAACCTGCAGATCTCCGCGATGCGGCTGAGCCGGCGCGCCGTGCGACGCCAGATCGCCGAAGTGCAGGACCTGGTGTACGGGCTTTTCCCGATCCTTGCGGAGCGACGCACCCAGCTAGCCGGTCTGCTGTCCGGGGGAGAGCAGCAGATGCTCTCCTTGGCCCGCGCCATCATCCAGCGGCCCAAGCTTCTGCTGCTCGACGAGCCGTCGCTGGGTCTCGCACCCGTCGTGGTCGAGAAGATCTACTCATCGCTGCGGTCGCTCCAGGCTGCGGGCATCTCCATGCTGGTTGTCGAGCAGAACAGCGATCGGGTGGCCAGCGCCTGCGAGCGGATGATCGTCCTTCGCGACGGCCGGATCGCCGCCACGGGAACGCCGTCCTCACTTGAGGGCGCCGAGCTCCATGCCGCCTACTTCGGATAGCGGCTGACGCCCCCTCTCGGCTTGTCCCTTGGCGATGGCCTCGGTCGCAAGGGCGAGCGCCGATGCTTCCTGCCCGACGTGTTCAACCCTGTGTGCGAAGACTTGGTCGCCTGCGCGGGACCGGCATGGCCGGCTGCGGATGCTGCAGGAGCGGTCCCTGGCTGCCCCCTGCGGGCGGGTTCGCTGCCCGCGACCGCGGGATCAAGATGCGTTCCCCCGGCCGAGTTCCGCGCTGTCCTCTGACAGGACGCGGCGGACGGGGCGTCGGCCGAAATCGAGTCCAGTACTTGCCTGACCTCACGAGATATAGAATACTTCACGATGCTAAACAACTTGCCTGACGCTCGAGGAGTTACGCCTCATGCTCACCGTTGACTACGCAGCACGACGCTCGGTTGTCGAGCCGGGCCGGCTGCGCCGCTTCTTCGGCGCTCGCAGCATCGCGGTTGTGGGTGCATCGCCGAGCTCCAGCTGGGCCCGGAATCTCCTCAACGCGATCGAGCTGGGTGGTGGCGTGAAGGACGTGCGCTTCGTCCACCCCAAGTACGAGGAGATCTTCGGGCAGCCGACCGTCCCGACCCTGCGCGACCTCGACGAGCCGGTCGACATGGCCTACATCATGGTGGGCCCGAACCGCGTCGATCCGATCATCGAGGACGCCGCCGCCGCCGGCATCAAGAACGCCGTCGTCCTCGCGTCCGGCTACGGGGAGACCGGAGCCGACGGACGTGATCGGCAGCGCCGGCTGGCGCAGCGCGCGGTCGAGCTCGACCTGACCGTCATGGGCCCGAACACCATCGGGTTCATCAACGCCGTGGATGGCGTGGCGCCTTGGGCCGTTGCCACGCAGTCCGCACCCGTGCCGGGCCCGGTCGGCGCCGTGTTCGAGAGCGGCTCGATGGCGCGGGCGACGTACCAGTTCGCGCAGGCGCACGGCGTCGGGTCGACCCTGTGGGCGTCAGTCGGCAACTCGGCCGTGCTGACCAGTCTCGACGTTCTGGACTACCTGATCGGGGACGAGAACACGCGCGCCATCGCGCTGTTCCTTGAGACCGTGCGCGAGCCGGACCGCCTCTTCGAGCTTGGCGCGAAGGCGCTGCGGGCCGGCAAGCCGATCGTCGTCTACAAGGCCGGCCGCAGCGAAGAAGGCATGCGCTCGGCCATGGCCCACACCGGCGCGATGGCCACCAACGACGCCGTCGTGGACGCGGCGCTCCGGCAGGCCGGCATGGTCCGCGTCGAGAGCGTCGAGGAGCTGGTCGCAACCGCCGGGGTGTTCGGCTACAGCCCGCGCCTGCCGGAAGGTCGCCGCATGGGCGTCGTGACCTCCTCGGGCGGTGGTTGCAACATCATTGCCGACCTCGCCTCGCTCAACAGCCTCGCGCTGCCGGACTGGCAGGAGGACACCCGGTCCAAGCTCGCCGTGCACCTGCCCGAGTTCGCTTCGATCCTCAACCCGCTCGACACCACCGGCTTCGGCCACGCGCGAGCCAGACCGCGTCCGACCAAAGCTGAGGACGACCTGATGGAGATCGCTGTCGACGACGCCGGCATTGACTTCATGTTCTCGATGATGACGCCACTGCCGGACGAGCGCCCGGAGGACCCGACGTTCATCGAGAGCCGGATGAAGATCATCGGCGAGATCGTGGCCGCGGCACCGGTGCCGGTCTTCCTCTCTTCGAACACCTGCCTCGACGTCTCGCCGTACGCCCAGTCACTGCTCTCCGCGAACAACCTCTTCCTGCTGCCCGGCGTCGAGCTCGCGGTCACCTCGCTCGGCCATGTGGTGCGGTGGGTCGAGCAACGCAACTCGCTGCTGGTGAGCACGACCGAAGAACTGCCCTCCGCCGCCGTCGCCGACGGCCCGAAGGCCCGGACCTGGGCCGAGGACGAGGGGCGTGCCCTGCTCGAGGCCACCGGCGTCCCGATCGTCCCGGCCTACCTGGTGGGATCCGCGGCCGAGGCCGCCGACGCGGCGGTGAAGCTCGGCGGCGCCGTGGCGATGAAGATCTGCTCGCGGGCAATCGCGCACAAGTCCGACGTCGGCGGAGTCGTCCTGGGCGTTGAAGGCGCCGATGCCGCGGCGACGACGTACGACTCGATCATGGCAACGGTGGCGCGCAACGTTCCCGACGCCGACCTGCGCGGCGTGCTCGTCTCGCCGATGCGGGCGCCCGGCCAGGAGTTGCTGGTCGGGATCACCCAGGATCCGACCTTCGGGCCGGTGCTGGCCGTGGGCCTCGGAGGCATCTGGGTGGAGGTTCTGAAGGACACCAGCCTACGGGTGCTGCCGGTCAGCGCCCGCGAGGTGCGGCGGATGCTCGAGGAGCTCAAGGGCGCTGAACTGCTGCGCGGCGCCCGCGGAACTCAGCCGGCCGACCTCGACGCGCTGAGCGGGGCCATCGTGGCGATCAGCCGGGCCGCCCTGTCCGTCGGGCCGGATCTGGACACCCTGGAAATCAACCCGCTGCGCATCACGGGGAGCCGCGTGGAGGCGCTTGACGTGCTCGTTACGACCACCGTGGGGGAGGACGCATGAGCGACCCCGAAGTTCGGCCCGGCGCGCTCGACGGAGTCAAGGTTCTCGACCTGACGCGCTTCCTGCAGGGTCCGTATGCGACCCGCATTCTCGCCGACCTCGGCGCAGAGGTCATCAAGGTCGAACGGCCGGGAGGTGAGTGGGACCGGCGGCTCCGCCAGGCACCTGACGGGTACGCGGGCTTCTTCACGGGTCTCAACCGCGGCAAGAAGTCGATCGCCGTCGACATCACGCACCCGGAGGGTCGCGACATCGTGAAAGCCCTCGCCCGGGAGTGCGATGTCGTCGTGGAGAACTTCCGGCTCGGCGTGATGGAGAAGCTGGGCCTGGGCTACGACATTCTGCGCGAGGAAAACCCGCAGCTCATCTACGCCGCCGCGTCGGGGTACGGCCCACTGGGCCCGCGCAGCAACGAGCCCATGTTCGACATGGTCGCCCAGGCCGTCTCGGGCCTGTCGGACTTCGTGCGTACCCCGGACGGGGCACCGCGACTGGCCAGTCGCGGAATGGCCGACTCGGCCGGCGCGGTCTTCCTGGCCATGGGCATCCTGACCGCCCTGCTCGCCAAGGAGAGGACCGGACGTGGCCAGCGAGTCGACGGCTCGCTCGTCGGATCCTGCCTGGCCATGCACACGGCCGAGGTCACCATCGCGCTGCACGGCGACGAAGTGAAGCGGACCCAGGGCCGAGTGACGTCGACCTCGGGCGCCTTCCGCTGCAAGGACGACCGCTGGGTCGTCATCGGCGCCACGGATCAGAAGGTGTGGAACGGGCTGACCACGGCCCTCGACCGGCTCGACCTGCGCGACGACCCGCGATTCGCCAAGAGCCGGATCCGTGAGCAGCATCGCGACATCCTCGAGCCCATCCTCGAGGCGACCTTCCTGACCGCAGACCGGGACGCGTGGGTCGAACGGATGCGGGACAACGGCGTACCCGTAGCCCCGGTCAACACGTTCGTCGAGGCCGCCCGCGATCCTGACGTCCTGGCGAACGGCTTCGTCGTCGAGCAACCGGACGCGACATGGGGGACGATCCGTACGGTCGGCAGCCCGTTCCTGCTCAGCGGGACCCCCGCAAGGGTCGGCGGCTGGACCCCGGAGCTCGGCGCCGATACCACCGGTGTGCTCAAGGACCTCGGTATTTCCCCCGATCGAATCGATGGACTGGTGGCCCAGGGTGTGGTCGAGCAGGCCCAGGTCGCGCACGTAGCGGAAGAGGTGGGCAAGGCGTGAGGTACGGAACTCCAGAGAGCATCGCGGCCGCGGCCGGGCAGGTGCTGTACGAAGTCGATGCAGCCTCCGGCATCGCTTACCTGACACTCAACCGCCCCGAGAAGCACAATGCCATGAGCGTCCCGATGCGGGACCGCATCATCGACCTGATGGCCCAGGCCGGTGGTGACCCGCAGGTGCGCGTCGTCGTGATCCGCGGCAACGGCAAGTCGTTCTGCAGCGGCAACGAGATCAACGAGCAGTGGGGCCAGAAACGACCGCACGAGCGGCGTCGCACGCTGACGGTCGGGTACCGGTACGGCGCGGACATGGCGTGGGGCCGGCTCGGATTCAGCCAGGCGATCTCGCGCTCGCCGAAGGTTACGGTCGCACAGCTGCACGGCTACTGCGCCGCGGCCGCCTACTTCATGATTGCCTGCAAGGTCGACGTCGTGACGGCCGCCGAGGACGCGCGGATCGGCGCACTCGAGGCTCGGTTCCTGGGCCCGGCCGGCGCGGTCGCCAGCGTGCACATCAACCGGATCCTGGGCATGAAGGCGGCCCGGCGCACCGGGTTCACCGCGATGCCGTTGAGCGGGACCGAGGCGCACCGTCTTGGTCTTGTCGACACGGTCGCGCCGGCGGCCGGGCTCGCCGAGACCACCCATGCGATCGCGGCCGACCTCGCGGCCCGTCCACCCGGCCACCTGCTCTACCTGAAGTCGAGGCTTCGCGCCGCGGAGGGCGCGATGGACACCAGCGTTCCCTCGATCACCGGGCTGCTGGTGTCGCACTTCCTGCAACCGGGTCCGGACGAGATGGACTTCTGGAAGACCGCGAAGGAGGTCGGCGTCGGTGGTGCGCTCGACGCTGACAAGAAGCGAAAGGGCGCGGCGGACCCTCGCGCGGGGGTGAAGGCATGAGCCCGGTCGACCTTCGTGTAACCGGCGGCCGCGCGTACGTCGAAGTGGACAGCTTCGCCCCGCTGACATCACACGATCCTGCGTTCGCAGACGACCTTGCGGCGGCCGTCATCGAGGCGTCGGACCATGATCACGTCAAGGCGATCGTGCTGCGTGCCACGGGACCAGACTTCGCGCCGGCGGTGCCGACCGGGTTCCCGTCGGCGGCCGAGGCGCCCACCACGTGGCACCAGGCCTTCGCTGCGTCGACCGCGGTGTACCAGGCGACCTGCTTTGCCAAGAAGGTCGTCGTCGCCGAGGTGCACGGTGCGTGTCACGGAGCGGGCAGCGCGCTCCTGCTCTGCACCGACCTCGCCGTGGCGAGCGAGGACGCCGAGTTCGGCTCACCGTTCCTGGATGTACCCGAGTCGAACTTCGTCCTCGCGGCACTCACGATCCGGCTCAATCGAGCCAAGTCGTGGCTGCTCCGGGGAACCACCTACGACGCCGCCACCGCCGGGCGGATCGGGCTTGTCAATCGGGTTGTCCCGGCGCCGCAGCTCCAGACCGAGGTGGAGCGGATGACCGGCGCGGTTCTCGGTATGCCGTTGGACGGCGTGACGATGTCGAAGATGCTGCAACAGGCCGTCTACGACGCACACGGGGTGGGGCGGGAGTTCGATCTGGCCGACCACTACGCGATCCACCGCACGGCGGTCGGGTCCGGTCACACGGAGCAGGATGCATGAGCGGAGGAGGATGCATGAGCGAGGGCACGGTCGAGCTCAGCAAGGACCACGAAGACCACATCGCCACCGTCACCATCCGGCGGTCCCCGGCGGGCAACCTCATGACCCGTGCCATGGCTTCGCAGTTCGCGGCCCATCTCGCGAACGTCGACGAGGACGACGACGTGAAGGTGGTGCTGATTCGTGGTGAAGGCGACGACCTGTGTGCCGGCTGGGATCCCGCCGAGGCCTGGAGCCAGTATGTCGAAGCACCCGGCGGAGCGGTCCGCAAGCACCCGAGCCAACGGGCGCGGCTGATCGCCCTGGACGACGCGTGGTGGGGCAGCTCGGGTCTGTACCAAAGGCTGCTGCACTGCCGGAAGGTGACCATCGTCGAGGCTCGTGGTCGGTGCTGGGATACCGGGCTCTACTTGGTGCTGTGCGCGGATCTGGTGGTCGCCGGCGAGGACGCGACCTTCGGCTCTCCCCGGTGGCACAACGTCGGGGTGGACGGCGACATGTCGTTGCTGTTCGCCACTGTCGGCCTCAAGCGCGCCAAGGAGCTCATGTACTGCAACGTCGCCTGGTCGGCGCCGACGGCCCTCGACTACGGCCTGGTCGATCGCGTCGATGAGGCGGCCCCGCGCGGGGCGTCGGAGCTGGCCGCCACGTGCGCGTCGATCATGCGCGACGGCATCGTCACGGAGAAGTACGCGGTCTTCGCCTCGCTGGAGAAGCTTGGTATCGGGCTCTCGTTCGCGGCGACCACGGTCGTCGGCGCCTCGCTGAGCAACATTCACTTCCAGCCGGACGAGTTCAACTTTCTGCGTCAGGTGCGTGGTGAGGGCCCAGAGGGGGCCTTGGGACGTTCGCGCAAGGACGTCGAGATCCGCTGATCGCCACTTCGAACCCCGCGTTTGCCCTCAGGGCTGGCGCGGGAGCTCGGGATCGCAAAGCCGCTCAAGGGCAGGCAGTGCGGCGAGCAGGCTGTGCAGCTCCGTGTCGTTGAGTCGTCCGAGGTGCTCCTGGAGCCAGAGCTCGCGGCTCTTCAGCGCCTTCTCGCGCTCCTCGAGGCCGCTGGGCGTCAGCTCGATCAGGGCGGCACGGCGGTCGGCGGGATCCGCGGTGCGTGAGACGTAGCCAAGCTCGATCAGGCGGTTGAGCGATCGGGTCACCGACGGCGGGGAGACTCCCTCCGATGCTGCGAGCTCGCCGGCGGAGACAGGCTGGCTGCGCCCGATGTTGAAGAGCAGTGAGATGAGGGCGTAGCTCAGGCCTTCGTCGTTCTGCTGCCGCAGGACGCGTCCGAGGCGGCCAAGCGTCATCCGCAGGCGGGTCAGGTCCTCGCGCCGGATGGCGTGCTTGTGCCTGACGCCGCCGGCAGAGTCGCTGGTGGTCGTGGTCATCCTTACCCCGATCTGGGCCTTCACCCGGTTAATTTCGCCCGGTTAAGTATGCGCCTATCAGGCCTCCCGACGCCACGTGCTCAGGTGGCCGGGTGTCGCGGCCGTGCCGGGGCGCTCCTGGTTGGTCGAAGTGTCCGCGTACCTGTGCATTCGTTCGCCGGACAGCCTTGCAGATGCCTGACCCAGCGATTAGTTTTGCTTCACATGGCTAGATAAATTGTTGCGACCGTCACATGATGGTCTCGTATCCCTGAGGAGAGATAGTGAAGGACTTCAGGCCGGAGCTGACCTACACCAGCTTCGCGGATCACATGCACAAGGCCAAGACGCCCCTGCAGCGCAAGCATCTCGAGACGGTCGTCTCCCACTCCAAGGGCGAGGTGCTGGCGGACCTGGACATGGTGCTGCCGACGCTGTCGGATGATCCGCAGTACCACGAGTACGGCGTCTTCGGCAACGTCAAGGGTGACACCGGGCCGAAGGGCCTGGACGAGGTTCGCGCCAACTACACCGAGATGGTGAACAACGGCTCGTATGTCATCGAGTCGAAGAAGACCCGCGTGGTGGTCGGCGACTACGACATCGTCACCGAGGGCACCTTCCGGCAGATCCTGACCGCCGAGGTCGCGCGGAAGATGGGCTTCGTCGATGACAGCTCGCCCGCGAGCCCTTTCTACGTGCTGTCGGCCCGGACCGTCGTCTTCTGGGAGTTCAACGAGGACGACAGGGCCACCGGCGAGGACCGCTACGTCCTGGACCACCACATCGTCCCGCTGGCCGAGGAGGACCTGCCGGACAACTACCCCGCCAAGTTCCGGACCAAGCCGCGGGTCGAGGGCTGAGCGCCATGACGGCCAGCATCCAGGGTCGGTCCCTCGAGGAGCGGATCGACGAGATCGAGAGCCGGGCCGCGATCGCCGACATCATCGCCGGCTACTGCGAGGGCACCGACCGCCGCAATATCGACCGGTTCATGAGCATCTGGCACGACGACGCCGAGTACCTGATCCCGGGCGGGCGCGGCGACTTCCACGGCACGGAGGAGATCCGTCGTTCGCAGGAGGTCATCGGCAAGGTGTGGAAGGAGACCTACCACTGGACCACCAACCACACGGCCCACTTCGAGAACCCTGATCGTGCGATCGGTCGCAGCGACGCCATCGCGGTGTGCGTGCACCCGTCCGGCCAGATCAGCTGGGTCAGCTGCACATACCACGACGTCTACGAGCGTCGCTCGGGCGCCTGGAAGCTTGCTCGACGCCTGGTCGAGCGCTACTTCGTGAGCGCTCCGCAGGACGTCGAACTGCTTCCCCCCTTCTGAGTCGCCGGCCCGATGGCATCATCGGACCTCGAAGGTCGTGGGGACGTCCAGGTCCGCACGGACGTCATAGGTCGCCACCCCGTCGACGCGCTGGCCGGGCTCCTGGATGTCCGGCCGGCGTCGCCGGAGCGAGTCCCACCCATGTGGCACATCACCCAGCTGCTTGAGGCCGTTCCGCAGCATCTGATCGGGGCCGACGGCCACCCGCTGGTCGGGCTGCCGACACCGCCGGCCGCCGGCGCACGTCGCATGTTCGCCGGCGGCCGGGTGTGGCACCGCAGGCCACTCGTCGTCGGCCGGGAGGCCACCCGAACCTCCCGGATCCTCACCTCGCGGGAGAGGGAGGGTCGAAGCGGGCACCTCCGTTTCGTCACAGTGCGTCACGAGTACGTCCAGGACGATGAGCTGGCGGTGCGGGACGACCACGAGATCGTCTATCGGCCCGAGCGACCGGCTTCGGCTCCGCTGATCGGGTGCACGGGTGGGCCGGGAGACTCTGGCGCAGCCGGCCGAGGTACCTCGCTCAGGGTTGACCCGGTCATGCTCTTCCGGTTCTCGGCGCTCACCTACAACGCTCATCGGATCCACTACGACCGCGACCACGCGCGTACCGAGGGCTTCGACGATCTGGTGATCCATGGTCCCTTGCAGGCGGTCTTGATGGCCGAGGACCTCCGGACGCGCGGATGCGAGCTGCTGGGCAAGGTCTTTTCCTACCGGCTGCTCGCGCCAGCGGTCGGATCGCAGACGATCTGGGCCCGCCGTCCGGGCGACGGGGGACAGGCGGACGTCGAGGTCGCTACCGGTGAGGGAGGGGTCTCGGCCTCCGGCGCTCTTGCAGAACCCGACCAGTCCGATCTGCTGGGCCTCCAACCGGCGTGAAGGAGACATGATGAGTGCTGGGCGAGTGCTGGTCGCTGGTGCCAGCGGGCTCATAGGAACCGCGGCGGTCGCCGCCTTCGCCGCCGAAGGGTGGCACGTGGTCGCGTTCTCGCGACGCGCTCCCGAGGTGGACCGGTCGGTGCGGTTCGAGCACGTTCCGGTGGACCTGACGAATGAGGCCGCGACCCGGGACGCCGTTGCTGCCCTTGATCCACGGCCGACCCATCTCGTCTACGCGGCGGCGTACGAGAAGCCGGAGCTCGTCGCCGGCTGGTCCGACCCCGAGCAGATGGCGACCAACCGGGCAATGCTCGGGAACGTCCTCGCTCCGCTGACCGCCGGCGGCGGGCTGCGGCACGTCACCGTGATGCAGGGAACGAAGGCGTATGGCGCCCACCTGCACCCGATCCCGATCCCGGCGCGGGAGCGGGCGCCACGCGACGCGCATGAGAACTTCTACTGGCACCAGGAGGACCTGCTCCGGGAGCTGGCCGATCGCCACGCGTTCGACTGGACCATCTTCCGGCCCGTGCAGGTCGTCGGACCGGCGTACGGCGTTGCCTACTGCACGCCTCCGGTGATCGGTGCGTTCGCCGCGCTCAGTGCTGCGACAGGAATCCCGTTCGGCTTCCCGGGCGGCGCGATCCATCCGGTCCGCCAGGTCGTGGACGCGCGGGTGGTGGCGGGCGCGCTGGTATGGGCGGCGACCTCGCCGGCGGCCTGGGGCGAGCATTTCAACCTGACGAACGGGGAGGTGTTCTCCTGGCAGGAGCTCTGGCCGGCCCTGTCCGGCGCGATGGGAGTGCCGTGCGCGGAGCCCCGGCCGATGAGCCTGGCCGAGGAGCTTCCCCGCCTGGCCGGCGCCTGGGAGGACATCGTCGCCAAGCACCGGCTTCGGCCACTCTCGCTGCTTGACGTCCTCGGCCAGTCCCACCAGTACGCCGACTACACCTTCGGCTACGGCCTGACGACGACGCCACCACCAGCGCTGGTAAGCACGGTCAAGGTCAAGCAGGCGGGCTACACCCGGGTCTGCGACACCGAGGTAACCTTCCGTGACGCACTGAGGACGCTCGTGGAGCGCCGGGTGCTGCCCGATCTGACCGGCTCCGCCGGATGATCGGCTCAGCGCGCTCTCTGCTCTTCGTGCCGGGCTCCCGTCCGGACCGATTCGAATCGGCAGCGCGGTCCGGCGCCGACCTCGTAGTCATCGACCTCGAGGACGCGGTCGCTCCAGAAGCCCGACCCGCGGCCAGGGCCTCGACCAGGCAATGGCTTGCCCGGTCCCCGGCGGTCGTCCGTGTGAACGGCGCCGAGATCGACGACCATCAGGCCGATCTCGCGGCGCTCGCCGGGACCGCGAAACTGGTCGCCGTCATGCTGGCGAAGGCTGAGACCGCCGACCAGATCGGCCACGTCCACCACCGGCTCGGCGTACCCGTGCTGCCGTTGGTGGAGACACCCAATGCCCTCGAGGGGATCCGGGCGCTGGCCCGGCACGCCGCGGTCCCACGTCTCGTCCTCGGGACTCTCGACCTCGCCGCAGCGCTCGGCGCGCAACCGACCTGGGATTTGCTGCTCGCGATCCGGACGCAGCTCGTGATCGCCTCCGCCGCGGCGGGGATCGCCTCGCCGGTCGACGGCGTGACCGTCGCGCTCGACGACGACGAAACCGTGCGCTCCGACGTCCGCCGGGCGGCCGAGATCGGGCTGCACGGCAAGCTGTGCCTGCACCCCCGGCAGGTGCCGCTCGTGCACGAGGCGCTCCGTCCAACCGCCGATGAGCTTGCCTGGGCCAACGGGGTCCTGGCGGCCGGCGGTGCGGTCGCGCGCTTCGAGGGCCAGCTCGTGGATCCGCCCGTACGTGTACGCGCCCGCGCGATCCTCGCACGGGCCGGTCAGCGTGAGGAGTAGTCAGGTGCCATCGTCGTCGAGCTTCGCTCACGGCCCGCGGCTGGTCCTGGCCTGGGGCACCGTACGCAACGCCTCGTTCCCCGACCGCGTCGCCGCGGCCCGGCAGGCCGGGTACGACGGGATCGGCCTCGCCATTCCCTACTACCAGGCCCTGGTGGCGGACGGATGGAAGGATCGTGACCTTGCCGCGGTCCTTGCCGAATGGGACGTGCGGATCAACGAGGTGGAGGTCCTGTTCGGTTTCCATGGTGTACCGGGACCGGCCGGCATCCCGAGCCGTCCGGGTCTGGTCTACGCCGACCCGGAGATCGAGAGGATCGCATTCCACCTGGCGGACACGTTCGGTGTGCCGTTCGCGCAGACGGTCGGCACCTTCGACGCCCGGCCGGTCGGACCGGAGGTGGCCGAAGCCTTCGCGAGCCTGTGCGACCGGGCGGCCGGCCACGGGCTGAGGGTGGCGTTGGAGTTCGTTCCGTACAGCAGAATCCCGGACCTCGCGACCGGGCTGGCCGTCGTGACCGACGCGAACCGCGACAACGGCGGGCTGTGCATCGACAGCTGGCACTTCTTCCGTGGCCGGCCGGACCTCGAGCTGCTGCGGACGGTGCCGGCCGGGCGGGTGTTTATGGTGCAGTTCAACGACGGGCCGATCCCGCCCGTCAACCCCGACCGGATGGTCGACGCCGTCCACCACCGAGTCCTGCCGGGAGACGGTGACTTCGACCTGCGTTCGTTCGTGGCGGCCCTCGACCGGCCGGGAGTCGATGCGCCGTTCTCGATCGAGGTCTACTCCGACGAGCTCTGGCAACGGCCGACCTCGGATGCGGCGCGACTTGCGGCGGAAGGCACGCGTGCAGTCGTTGCGTCGGCGGTGTGGCCGGCCTGAATGTGACCGTTGACGCCTATTGCTTCGCCAGGTTAAGTTTGCATGGCTAAGTAATTGTTGGGAGTGGGAGCGGATGATCCCTTACCGTGTCGCAGTCGTCGGGTCGGGCCCGGCGGGCGTCTATGCGGCCGAGGCCCTCGTGCGCAGCCGCATCGACGTGTCAGTTGACATCTACGATCGTCTGCCCACGCCGTATGGCCTCGTCCGGTACGGCGTCGCGCCCGACCACCCGAGGATCAAGTCGATCATCGTCGCGCTCCAGAAGGTGCTCGAGCGTCCTCAGGTCCGGTTCCTTGGCGACGTCCACGTCGGCGTCGATGTGACGACCGACGAGCTCGGCGAGCTCTACGACGCCGTGGTCTTTGCAACCGGCGCCTCCGTCGGCCGCCGGCTCTCCATCCCGGGTGAGGACCTCGCCGGGGTCTGCTCAGCCACGGACTTCGTTGCCTGGTACAGCGGCCACCCCGACCATGCTCAGGCCGCGGAGTCGTTCCCCTTGGCCGCGGAGTCGGTTGTCGTGATCGGCGCCGGCAACGTCGCTCTGGACGTGGCGCGCCTGTTGGCGAAGTCGGCAGAGGACCTGGCGCAGACCGACATGCCGCCGCATGTCCTGGACCGGCTCGCAGACAGCAGTGTCCGCGACGTGCACCTGGTCTGCCGCCGCGGACCTGAGCACGCGAAGTTCACCGCGAAGGAACTGCGCGAGCTGCTCGAGCTCGACCACGTCGCCACCAAGCTCGATGCGGGCCTGCTGCCTGCGGGGTCGGAGGACCCGATGACGGCGGCGAACCTCAAGGCCTTCGCTGACCTCGCCACGCGCGAGGTGGTGGATGGTCAGCGGACCCTGCATTTCCACTTCTGGTCCCGCCCGGTCGAGTTTCTCGAAGCGGGTGGCGCCGTCGCCGCCGTACGCCTGGAGAAGATGCGGGAGGTCGACGATGCGGTGGTTCCGACCGGAGAGGTCACCGAACTCAAGGCCGGCATGGTCGTCAGGTCGGTCGGCTACCACAGCACGCCGGTCGGCACGCTGCCGTTCGACGAAGACCTCGGCCGCGTCCCGCACGACGCGGGTCGGGTACTCGGCCCCGACGGCCGGGCCCTCAACGGTCACTACGTCGCCGGTTGGGTCAAGCGTGGACCGTCCGGGGTCGTCGGGACGAACCGGGCCTGCGCCGCCGACACGGTCGTCAGCATCCTTGCCGACCTGGAGGGCCGGCCGCCACGCGGTGTCGCGCCCGACGAGGTCGACCGTGTGCTCGCCGAGCGCGGCGTCAGGCCGGTCACGTACGACGGCTGGCTGTCGATCGACTCGGAGGAGCTGAGCCGCGGTCAGGTGCTCGGCCGCGCGCGCACCAAGATTCCCGACTGGGCAACCCTGCGTCGCGTCGGCGTGCCGGGCGTCAGGCGTACATCACCACGTTCCTCCCACTAGGAAGTCAGCATCCACATGGCCTACGTCATCTACGGCGACTGCATCGACGTCCTCGACCGCAGCTGCGTCGAGGTCTGCCCGGTCGACTGCATCTACGAGGGCGCCCGCAAGGCGTACATCCACCCCGACGAGTGTGTGGACTGCGGTGCCTGCGAGCCGGTCTGTCCGGTCACGGCAATCAAGTACCACGACGACGTCCCCGAGAGCCAGGCGGCGTTCATCGAGGACAACGCCCGCTTCTTCCTGGAGCCCCTCCCGGGTCGCGACGAGGCGTTGGGCCACCCCGGCGGATCGAACGACCTCGGACCCACTGGCGTCGACACCCCTCTGGTGTCAAGCTCCCCGGCGTCGTCGCGCGGCGCCTGATCCCATCCACCCCTGGAGGCCGATCCCGCTATGAAGAGCCTGAAGGAAGCCCGCGACCAAGACCCGTACCCCTTCTTCGCCGATCGGCTCGCCCGCGGCCCCGTGCACTGGGACGAGGGCATGAACGCCTGGATCGTCGTCGGCTACGAGGAGTGCCGGTACATCCAGCTCAATGAGGACGTCTTCGCCCATCCGTACTTCGAGCTGAAGGGTGCGGCGGACGTCTACGGCGGGCCGAAGGGCGTGCTGCTCCTCCAGGGAGAGCAGCACCACGCCGTCCACAACTTCCTGCTGCAGCACTTCACGCCGGTGACGGTCCGCAGGTACCGAACGGACTTCATCGCCGAACTCGTGAGCACCCGGCTCGACGCGATCGAGGGTCGCACGCACATCGACCTGGCCGCCGAGTTCGCCTCGGTCGTCCCCAGCGACGTCATCGCCGCGCTCCTCGGCCTGGACTGGCACGACGAGGAGCTGATGGCCAAGTGCCGCCGCTGGAACTCCACGATGTTCCGGTGGACGGAGACCTTCGGCGAGGACGACGAGGCGTACGCCGAGGCCGCCGCCGCGGCTGCTTCCCTCAACGAGGTACTCCTTCCGGTCATCCGGGCCCGCCGGGACGAGCCCCGCGACGACCTGATCTCGGTGCTGTGGGAGCAGGGGCAGGGCGTGCTGGAGGAGTGGGGCGAAGCGGAGATCCTCGCCCAGGCGCGAGTGCTGTTCTTCGCCGGCACCGACACCACCGCGCACTTCCTCAAGAACGCCATCTACACCCTGCTGAACTACCCCGAGCTCCAGGATCGGATCCGCGGGGACGAGCGTCAGATCGTGGCCTTCGGCGAGGAGGTGCTGCGCTACCTCGCTCCGGTGCAGTTCCGGGTGCGCGTGGCAACGCAGGACGTCGAGGTGGCGGGCCACTTGATCCGCAAGGGCGATCGGGTCCACCCGGTCAACGGTGCCGCGAACCGTGACCCGCGGCAGTTCCACGACCCCGAGACCGTCGATCTCGATCGCCGCAACCTCAAGACGCACGTCGCGTTCAACGTCGGTCCACGGTACTGCGTCGGTGCCGCCCTCTCCCGCGGCGAGGAAGTCGAGGTGATCTCGCAGCTGCTCAAGCGCTACGCCTCCCTCCGCTGGGACGGCGACGCCGAGCCGGCGACCTACCGCGGCTACATGCCGCGCTCGTTCAGCCCCCTGAACGTCGTGGTCGAGCCCGCACTGGAGACGGCGTCCTGACCGCCCTTGCCGGCGCGGCGCCGTCCAGCGCGGAGCAGCACGCCGCTTGGGCCGCCCGCCAACTCCCCGATGCGGAACGGGTCCGCGCCGGCATCTGGTCGATCCCGGTTCCGATGCCCGACAGTCCGTTGCGCTACGTGAACTGTTACGTGGTGGAGACCCGCGCTGGGCTGGTCATGGTGGACCCGGGCTGGCCGGCCGACGTGGGCTGGCAGGCGCTCCGGGACGGCATCACCCGCTCGGGCCTCGACCTGGCCGACGTGACGGGGGTCGTGGTTACTCACGCCCACACCGACCACCATGGTCTCGCCGTCCGGGTGCGGGAAGCGTCGGGATGCTGGGTCGGCGTCCACCGTGCCGACGCCGACCTGCTCGACCAGCTGCGCGACGGGAGGGCCGTCGAGCGTCGCAACTGGATGTGGCCGGCCGAGTGCGGCATACCGGAGACGGAGCGTGCGGCACTTCGGTTCGACCCGTTTTACTCGCGGCGTATCTCGGTCCTGGAGCCCGACTACCGGCTCGACGCCGCGGACGTGGCCCGGCTGACGGGAGGCCGAATCGAGGCGCTCTGGACGCCCGGGCACACCCCGGGTCACCTGTGCCTGCGCGTGCCGGGGGATCGGGTGGTGCTGACCGGGGACCATGTCCTTCCGCGCATCACGCCGACGATCGGCACGTACAGCTGCGACGGGCGCGATGCCCTGGACGAGTACCTGCGGTCGCTGACCGAGGTCGCGGACTGGGCGGGGGATGTGGACGTCGAGGTGCTTCCCGGGCACGAGTACCGCTTCCGGGACCTGCCGGCGCGGGTCGAGGCGATGCGTCGTCACCACGAGGCGCGACTCGCCGAGATCGAGGCGGTCCTCGTCGAGGCCGACGATGCGGTCACCGTCTGGCACGTTGCACGCCGGCTGACCTGGTCGCGTTCGTGGGAGGAGACCACCGGCCAGCGCAGGCGACTGGCGCTGGCCGAAACCCTGGCCCACCTGGTCCGGCTTCGATCGCAGCGCCGGGTTCGTGTTCGACCGGGGACCCCAGTGCTGTGGTCGCCGGAACCCGGTTACCGGCACAGCGGGTGACCGGCCTACAGCAGGAGGAGAGACATGTCCGAGAACGACCAGGCCATCGTCACTGCGGACGCGGACGTCTGCGTAGGTTCTGGGAACTGCATCATCGTGGCGCCCTCAGTCTTCGACCTGGACGACGAGGGTGCCGTGGTCGTCCTGCGGGATCGGGTGAGCGCCGGCGACCGCGACGCGGCTGTCGCGGCCGCGGCCGGGTGCCCGGCCGCGGCCATCATCGTCGGAGGCTGACGGGTGTGACAGCAACGGTGGCCGTTCCCCAGGGGCCGGCCACCGTTTTGCCGAGCTGATTGAGCCCGGTCAGGCCTGGGCCATGCGACCCGACCTCGCGTTTGCCTCGGCGAAGTCCACGAGGATGGTGTCCTCGGCCGAGCCGAGCCGTTCGCGCTGGGCGATGATGTCACCCAGTCGCAGTGCCTTGGTGCCGGTGATCTCGTCCGCCGGCGTCCACTCCCGCATGCGGGACACGGTCGGGCCGTGGACGACGAAGACCTGGCCCGTGATCCCGCGGGAGTACTCCGAGCCGAGGAAGGTCGTCAGGGCGGCCACGCTCTCGGGGTCCCATTCGTCGACCGATCCCTCGGCCGGCTCCATGCCCTCCACGACGCCTTCTGTCATGCCGGTCCGTGCGCGAGGGCAGATCGAATTGGCTCGCACGCCGTAGCGTGCGAGCTCGCGCGCCGCGACCTGGGTGAGAGCGACGATGCCGGCCTTGGCCGCCGAGTAGTTGACCTGCCCGAAGTTGCCGTAGAGCCCGGCCTCCGAGGAGGTCGTCACCACCGTTGCGTCGACCGGCTTCCCGGACTCCTGGTGCAGCGCCTTCCAATGCACTGCCGCGAAGTGCAGAGGGCCGGCGTGCCCCTTGAGGTGGACGGCCATCACCGCGTCCCACTCGGCCTCGGAGATGTTGACGATGGTGCGATCCCGGATGATCCCGGCATTGCAGACCAGGGCGTCGAGCTTGCCGTTCACGTTGACAGCCTGGCTGATCAGCCGCTCGGCGCCGTCCCAGGTGGAGATGTCGTCCGTGTTGGGCTCGGCGCTCCCCCCGGCCGCGCGAATCTCCTCGACGGCGTCGTCGGCGACGGGCCGGCCGTCCGGCGTTTTACCCACGTCGTTCACGACCACATGGGCGCCCGCCCGGGCGAGCGCCCTCGCCTCGGCGCGTCCGATGCCCTGGCCGGCGCCGGTGACGACGGCGACCTTCCCCTTCAGTTCATCCATGACTGTCCTTCTTCCCGGTGCTCGCGCGGCTCAGTCCGCGGGTACTCCGCGTGGGGTCACCGGCACTGAAACACATCTGCTTAGCCATGTAAAGGGACGCTCGGGTCGTTGCGCCAGGTCATTGCCGATGTTATACATGGCTAACTAATGAGTGACGTGCGTCATGTCCTCGTAACCGAGACCGCCCTGCCGTCCCACACCCCTCGCGACGAGAGGAATGAGCATGCCTACTCCCGCGCCGACGACAAAGGCCGACCGCGAGGCCTACTACCGCGACCATGGGTACTGGACGTCCGAACGCCTCGGGTGGTGGGTGTTCGACGTTGCCGAGCGCACTCCGGATCGCGAGTTCCTCGTGATCGGCGACCTTCGCCTGACCTACGGCGAGTTCGCTGCCTGGGCCGATGTGCTTGCCGCGCACCTGGTCGAAGCAGGGGTCGTCCGTGGCGACCGCGTCCTCATCCAGCTGCCGAACCTGGCCGAAGCGCTGCTGGGCCAGGTGGCGGCCTTCCGCATCGGTGCGGTGAACGTGCCGGTCGTGCCGATCTACCGCGAGCACGAGATGGCACACATCGTGAACGACTGCAAGCCACGCGCGGTGATCTCGATCGCCGAGAATCGGGGCCGGCGTCCTGCCGACGAGCTCGACGGCATCCTCGATGGCGCGTCGTGGGGACCGGTGGCGCGTTTCTGCGTCGGCCTGAGCGAAGCGCGTCCCGGCTGGCGCTCCTTCCCGCAGCGGGATGCCCCGCGGCCCCCGGTCTCCCTCCCGGACCCGCTCGAGCCCGAGAAGTGCGGCCTGATGCTGTACACGTCAGGGACGACTTCGGCGCCGAAGGGAGTTGAGCTCACGGGTCGGGGGTTCGTGTCGAACGCGCGCAGCATCCGCCACACGATGTCGCTGGGCGCGAACGATGTGTTCTTCTGCGCCTCGCCGCTCTCGCACCTCGCTGGCTTCGTCGCCGGCGTCGTCTGGCCGGCGTCCATGGGCGCCAAGATCGTCGTGATGCCGACCTGGAACGGGGCCGAGGCGGCGCGCATCATCGAGCGCGAGCGTTGCACCTTCACCACCGCCGCCTCGGTCTTCCTCCACGACCTGGTCGCGGCTCATCGCGAAGGCATCGGGACCGAGCACCCCATCACCGTTTTCATGTCCGGGGGTGCCTCGACCGCGCCCGACCTGATCCGGGCGGCAGGGGAGGTCGGGATTACGGCGCTGCGCGGCTACGGCATGACTGAGACCGGTGGGGGAGTCTCGTGGGTAGCGCCGACCGAGCCGCTCGACATCAGGGCCGAGTACGACGGTGCTGTCGTTCCCGGCAGCGAGATCCAGGCAGTTGACTCGGATCGTCGGCTGCTCCCCCCGGGCGAGGAGGGCGAACTGCGGATCCGCGGCCCGCAGGCTCTCATCGGCTACACCGATCCTGGACTCACCCGGGAGCAGATGGATGACGAGGGCTGGTTCTACACCGGCGACCTCGGGCGGGTCGACGAGCACGGCCGTGTGCGCATCACGGGTCGCACCAAGGACATCATCAACCGCGCGGGCGAGAAGTTCTCCGCGCGCGACATCGAGGAGTTCATCCAGCGGCACGCCGCCATCGAGATGGCGGCCGTCGTCGGACTGCCCGATGAGCGGCTCGGTGAGGTCGTCGGAGCATTCGTCACCTTGGCTGCCGGCCGCGAGTGGCCTGGCGACGCCGAGATGGCGGCGTACCTGGATCAGGCCAAGCTCGCCAAGCAGAAGATCCCGACCTTGTGGCGCGTGCTCCCGGAACTGCCGCGGACCGCCTCGGGAAAGGTTCAGAAGCACGAACTGCGCAACCTGCCCTGATGCGTCACGACCGTGGAGCCGGTTGGCTGCGTGCCGAATCCGTGCCGGCGGCACGCCCGTCCGCCGTACTCCATAACCACAAGAGGAGCTGACCTGTGACACGTCCTGACCGAACCCCGGTCATCGCTGGCATCGGATTGTCCGACGGTCCCAAGGCGCCCCACCTCGACGCGCTTGGGCATCAGGGCCAGGCCATGCAACGAGCGTTGGCCGACTCCGGGCTCAGCAAGCATGACATCGACGGGTTTGGGTGTGCTGAGGCCTGGATTCCTGGTGTCCCAGGCGTGGACCTGCCGGAGACCGCGGAGTACCTCGGCCTCGATCCGCAATGGATCGAGGGCACGTACACCGGCGGATCGGCCTACGAGTTCCAGGTACAGCACGCCGAGGCCGCGATCAGATCCGGCATGGCGAACACGATCCTGCTGACCTACGGCAGCGACCTGCTCACGCGGATGGGGCGAAGCCTTGGTACGGCATACGGCCGCAAGCCGGTCGGCGGTGCGGCCTACGAGGAGCCCTACGGCAAGACGACCGTCGCGGCGTATGCGATGGCCGCTCAGCGCCACATGTACGAGTACGGCACCACTCCGGAGCAGCTTGCGAGTGTCGCCGTCGCGGTCCGCGAGCACGCCGCCCACAATCCGCAGGCCATCTATCGCAAACCGCTGACGGTCGATGACGTCCTGAACTCGCGCATGATCGCCGATCCCCTGCATCTTTTCGACTGTTGCGCGGTCACCGACGGCGGTGGGGCGGTCATCGTGACCACCGAGGAGCGCGCTCGCGACCTCAAGCAGCCGTTCATCTCGATCTTGGGGACGGCGGCCCGTCAGAATCACTGGAATATCTCCCAGGCGCCGGACGTGACCACGACGGCCGGGACGCGATCGGGGCCGGATGCGTTCGCGCGGGCGGGGTTGAGCCCCAACGACGTAGACATGGCCATGCTCTACGACAGTTTCACCATCACGGTCATCCTGCTGCTGGAGAGCCTCGGCTTCTGCAAGCCGGGCGAGGGGGGACCGTTCGCCGAGGAGGGCAACCTGCGTCTGGGGGGCCGGTTGCCGATCAACACGGATGGTGGTGGCCTGTCGGCCTGTCACCCAGGGCTTCGCGGCATCTTCCTGCTGATCGAGGCCGTCCGGCAGCTCCGCGGGCAGGCCGGCGCGGTGCAGGTCCCGGACTGCGAGGTGGCGCTTGCCGCCGGGTCCGGTGGTTGGTTCTCGACGATCGGGGTCACGATCCTCGGAAAGAACAGGTGAGACAGATGGCATCCGAGAACATCCGCGGCCAGCAGCACACCCTCGAGATCGTCGACGTCGCCGACACGTGGGTGAAGCCGGTCCCCGAGCTCGACCCCGTCAGCATCACCTACTTCCGGGCGGCCTACGACGGAACGCTGCTGATCCAGCGCTGCCCTGCCTGTGGCAACGCGCAGCACTACCCCCGCCTTGTCTGCAGCACATGTGCGGCGACACCCGAGTGGGAGGCGGCCAGTGGGCGGGGCACCATCTACACCTTCACCGTCGTCCGGCAGGCCGGAATGCCCGGGTTCGACGAGGAGGCGCCGTATGTCATCGCCCTCGTCGACCTCGACGAAGGGCCCCGGGTGATGGGCAACATTACCGACTGCCCCGTGGACGAGGTGCACATCGGCCAGCGCGTGCAGGCCTACCAGCTGCGGATCGCCGACGGGATCGGCCTTCCCCAGTGGCGGCCTCAGCCCACCTCCGGCTGAGCCCGCGACCGTTCATCGCTCCATTTGTTCGGCAACCGTCTCCGCACCCCTCGACACCAGCCATATGCGGCACCAGTTCCTAATGCTTAGGCATGTTAACTAATCGGACGTCTGAGTCATTCCCCGCCAAGGAGCCCCTCGTGAAGTTCAGATCCTTAATCGGCCTCGGCGCCCTGGCGCTGGCCGCCTCAATGACGCTTACCGCTTGCGGCTCCAAAGACGGCAGCAACGCCTCGAGCGGTGGCGACAAGCCTCTGGTCATCGGCTTTGCCGCCCCGCTCACCAGCGGCAACGCCGCCGTGGCCGACCAGATGGTCAACACCGCCAAGCTGGCCGTGAAGACGATCAACGCGAACGGTGGCGCCGGCGGCCGGCAGCTCACGCTCAAGGTGTACGACGACAAGCTCACCGCCGACGAGTCGGCCAAGGTCGCCCAGCGGGCCATCACGGTGGACAAGGCCGAAGTCATGATGGGCGGCTACACCAGCATCGAGGGCCTCGCCATCCGCAAGCTCGTCGAGCCGCGGAAGATCGTCTTCATCAACTCGTCAACGATCTCGCCCGCGCTGATGGACGGCGCGAAATACACGTTCCGCACCACGGTCGACCAGAGCGACTACCCGGTCCAGATGATCGACCTGCTCAAGTCGCTCGGGTACAAGCACCCCGTGGTGACCGCCGACAACGGGCCGACCGGGTCGACGCTGTGGCAGCCCATCGTCGACCAGGCGAAGCGCGCGGGCCTGGATCCGGGTGAGACCGTGCACTACACGCTCGGCGCGACCGACCTGACCTCAGCCGTGTCCCAGCTGAAGAGCGAGCACCCCGACGCGGTCGTCCACATCGGGTCGGCGGCAGCCGACGCCGGCCTCATGCTCAAGACGATGGCGGAGGCCGGAGTCACGGTGCCGGTCGTCGGGTTCGGCTCGCTGATCGCACCGGACGCCCTGAAGATCGGCGGCGACGCCTACACCAGGCTGCCGGCGATCTACACGCTCGCCAACCAGCAGCCGTCCAAGCCCGAGTACCAGAGCTTCATCAAGGCGTACGCCGCCGAGTACGGCGGCAGCGTGGACGATCTCGCCCTCGGGCTGGCCGAGCAGGACGGCGCCACCTGGGATGCCTTCACCGTTTTGAAGAAGGGACTCGACGCGAGCAAGGGCAGCACCGACGGGGACGAGCTCGCCAAGGCGATCGACGGCATCACGCCCTTCACCGGCGCCGCCGGCAAGGCGGGAGCGCTGATCAACTTCGCCGACGGGCGCGACGGGTTCAGCAAGTCGTTGGTGGCGTTCCAGTTCGTCAACGGCAAGCCGAAGGAACTGGCTCAGCAGCCCTAGTGATGGACACGCTGGGCCCGAACAGGCCGGGCCCAGCGTTCCACCGCTCGTCACCCACGACACCTGACGATGAGGAAGGAAACAGCACATGCGGGTCTTCGATGGCCTGACCGATCTGGTCGACTCTGAAGGAGAGGACCTCGGAGCCAGCGACTGGATCCTGGTGGACCAGAAGCGCATCGACGGATTCGCTGACGTGACCGGAGACGACCAATGGATCCATGTCGACCCGGTCCGCGCCGCCTCCGGCCCCTTCGGGCGAACAATCGCACACGGCTACCTGACCCTGTCGCTGCTCGCCGAGCTCACGACCCGGCTGTACCGCGTCGAGAACGTGTCCTTCGCGGTGAACTACGGTCTGGACCGGGTGCGGTTCATCAGCCCGGTCCTCGAGGGTTCCCGGATCCGCGCCACGGCGCGGCTCGCGGAGGCCAGGAGAGTCGAGGATGCCGTCCAGCTTAAGCTGGAGAGCACGATCGAGATCGAAGGCGCGGACCGTCCGGCCGCGGTCGTCACCTCACTCGCTCGCTACTTCGCCTGAGCCTTCGCTGTGGGGCCGCTCGAAGCACGAATCCCCAACGCCATCGCCGCTCCGGCATCCTCCGCGGCGTACGACATCGAATCAGCACTCGACGAGGTCTTGGGCGGCGTCGGCCTGCCACGTGCGGATAGCGGCGGGCGCATCGAGTTCGTCGGCGCGGATCCGTGGTTCCCAGCCCGCTGCGGCTGGCTGGGGCCGCGAGCATCGCCCTCGTGGCGAAGTCGGTGGCGGTCGCCGCGCTGCATCGCGACCGCGGCGGACCAGGGCAAGACATCACCATGGACTTCCGTGCGCCGCACCGGCTGTGTCCGTTCTACGACCGGCGCTGGGAGCTGCTCGACGGCTACCCGGTGGAGTCGCCGGCGAACCGGAACCAGGCGCTCGGGCTCAGCTTCTATCGCACCGCGGACGACCGGTGGGTCATGCCGCTCAACCCTGCGCTTGCCGAAAACCGTGTCGCTGCGGCGCTGCGGCGCTCGGGAAACGGCCACCGCCATCTGAAGACCGACCGGCGCTCGCTTCAACGCGCCCTCCGATCGGCAAACGCAACAGCGCCTGTTTGCCGGCGACTCGATCGCCGGCGCGGTCCACGAGACCGACGCGGTCGAGTACCGCTTCGACGCGCCCGGACGCGTCCCGGTCCCGGCACGCGGCCGTGGCACGCAGGTTGTCCCGGCCGGACAGGTGAGAGTGGAACTGCGGCACCTCTACGGTCGCGCCCACCCGGCGCAGCGCTTCGATGCGCCATTCGGGCACCGGCAGGCCGAGCAGTCACATCTGCCCGGCACTCGGGCGGGTCAGCCCCAACAGCATCCGGATCAGCGTCGTCTTGCCGGCGCCGTTCATCCCGAACAGCCCATACTCGCAGCCGGCCGGCACCTGGAGGTCGACCCGGTCCATCGCGTGCCGTTGCCCGAACTTCTTGCTTAGTCCTTCGGCTCGGGGCACGTCATGGCTCATGCCACCAACGCCATGGGCTCGCCAGGGGTGGGCCGTCCGGCGTAACTATTCGAGCATCTTCAGGCGGATGACTGGGGGTTGATACTTGCCGTTGGCCTGGTCGTGGTCCGCCGACTGCTGCACCAGCATTTCGAGCGTGCCGATGAGGTGTTCCTGCACCGCCTCGCCGGCGCCGGCGGCGTTTCTCGCGATGACGTTGTCGTAGATCTTCTCGTGCACGGCCAGAATGTCGGCGAGTGTCCGGGTCTTGGTGGTCGACAGGCCGAGTGCGTGCATCTGGGAACGCGTGTTCGCGACCACCTGCACGACGCGTTCGTTGCCGGCTGCCCGCACGATGGCCTCGTGGAAGACGAGATCGTGCTTTTGGAACAGCCGCTCGTCGCCGGCATCGCACGCCTTGCGCATGCCGTCGAACGCCTTCGTCAGCACGGCACGATCACGATCACTCATCCGTGTCGCGGCGCGGTACGCCGACGGCGCCTCAAGGAGGAGTCGCAACGAGTAGATCTCTTCGATATCCTTGACCGACAGTTCGAGAATACGCACGCCGCGGCTGCGCTCGAACCGGACCATCCCGTTCGCCGCGAACTGCAGCAGCGCCTCGCGCACGGGTGTGCGCGACACGCCGAGCTGGTTCGCGATCTCGACGACCGAGTACAAGGAACCGGGAACCAGTTCACCGGAGCGAATCGCGTCCCTGATCTGGTCGAAGACACGCCCGGTCAGCGATGCCTGATCGCTGGACAGCGGTTTCACGCGCGCTCACTCTTTCCATCGGCGAGGCACGAGAGGTCACTGCGACCTCTGTTACACGGAAAAATCGCCGGCACCATCATTCCCCAGGTTTCGGTCGGCAGGGCTACAGAAAGGATAGATCAGCGCCTTGGCTGGCCGGCAGGACCGTCTCAGCGTAGAGCCGTCGCCAGCCCCGGGCGGGAAGCGCGGCCGGTGTGAAGTCACGCATGCGCTGGACGATTTCGGTCTCGTCCACGAGAAGGTCGAGCCGCCGGGCGGGCACGTCCAGCCGGATCAGGTCTCCGTTACGGACCACGGCGAGCGGCCCGCCGACGGCCGCCTCGGGGTCGCAGTGCAGTACGACAGTGCCGTACGAGGTGCCGCTCATCCTCGCGTCGCTGACCCTGACCATGTCCCGGACACCCTGCCGTGCCAGTTTCCGGGGGATGGGCAGGGCGCCGGCCTCGGGCATTCCCGCAGCGACCGGCCCGGCCCCACGAAGTACGAGAACATGGTCGGGCGTAATGTCCAGATCAGGATCGTCGAGGATCGCGGCGATGTCCTGACCGGCTTCGACCACGAAGGCGGGGCCGGTGTGTCGCAGCAGCTCGGGGCTGGCCGCTGAGGTCTTGATCACCGCGCCGTTGGGAGCGAGTGACCCGGCCAGTACCGCCAGTGCCCCAGTCGGGCCGAGTGGGTCACTGAGCGGACGAATGACCTGCTGCCAGTCCTCGCGCGGGCGGGTCTGCGCGAGCAACTCGGCGAGCGGGCGCCCGCTGACGCCGACCGTCGATGTCTCCAGGTGTGGTTCGAGCTCCTTGAGCAGCGCGGGGAGGCCGCCCGAGCGATGAAAGTCCTCCATGTAGTTGGCGCCTGACGGCTTGCAGTCGACGAGCAGCGGCACTTTGGCGCCGATGGTGTCGAACTCGTCGAGCGACAGGTCGACGCCTGCGCGTCGAGCCACGGCGACCATGTGCACGAGTGCGTTGGTGGAGCCGCCGAGCGCGGCGAGCACCTTGACAGCGTTCTCGAACGCCTGCCTGGTCAGAATCTGCCGGGGCAGGGGCGCCCCTTGCCGGGCCAGTTCGACTGCACGGCGTCCGGTTGCGGTGCCGTGCCGCAGGCGCGCGCCCGTCACGGCGCCCGGGGTGGCTCCGCCGGGAAGCATCATGCCCAGGGTCTCGGTCATGCAGGCCATGGTGGATGCGGTACCCATGACGGCACAGGTCCCCGCGGTTGCCACCAGTTCGCTGCGGGCTTCGGTGATCTGGTCGGCGTCCAGGGCCCCGGCCCGGTGCTCTCCCCACAGCCGCCGGCAGTCGGTGCACGCGCCGAGCCGCTCGCCGCGCCAGCTGCCGGTCATCATCGGTCCGACGACCTCCAGCAGGACCGGCTTGTCCGCCGAGGCCGCAGCCATCAGCTGGGCGGGAACCGTCTTGTCGCATCCGCCGAGCAGGATGGCGGCGTCCATCGGCAGCGCGTGGATCATCTCCTCGGTGTCCATCGCCATCAGGTTGCGGAACAACATGGAGGTGGGCGAGGTAAGGATCTCGCCGAGGGAGATCGTCGGGAACTCCATCGGCAGGCCACCGGCTTCGAAGACGCCCCTGCGAACGGCTTCCAGCAGCGCCGGCATCTCCCGATGACAGGTGTTGTAGGAAGACGTCGTGACCGCGATCCCGATCACAGGCCGGTCGAGATCGACGTCGTCGTAGCCCGCCGAAGCGAGGAACGCGCGGCGAAGGTACCGGCTGAAGCCGTCGTCGCCGTAAGCGGTCCGGCTGCGGTCGATCGCGGAAACGGACTCATGTGCAGGCATGACAGGGGCACCTCTTACATGTACGGGATGCTGACGATTTGGAGCTGTGAGCGCCGCGGCGCTCAGCCGGCCAACGGCATCGCGAGTGGACGCATGGGCGCCCCGGTCGCGCCGCGGATCTTCAGGCAGGCGCCGATGAAGGCGAACTCGTAGAGCGACTCGGCGGCGAGCCGCTCGCAGTCGACGATTTCCATCATCGGTACACCGGCTTCGCCGAGCAGGTAGGTGTGGACCACCTGCCAGTTCTCGGGATCGTCGGCGGGCATCTGCTCCAGTGCCGAGTTGTCGCCGCCGATCACCGCCGCTCCGGCCCGGGCCAGATACTGCGCGCCCTCGAGGTTCAGGCCCGGACTGTTGTCGATGTAGCGTCGCGGGTCAGGCCACTGGGTCATTCGTCCGGTGCGGACAAGGGCGATGTCTCCCGGGACGAACGAGGTGCCCTGTCGCCGAAGCGCGTCGCGGAGATCGTCGGCTCCGATTCCGTAGTTGTCCGGCAGCATGTCGACGCCGTGCAGGCCCGCGACGTCGAAGAGCACACCCCGGCCGATGATCGGCGGTATCTTGTCGGCGCCGCACCTGGTCCAATGCCGCGAGCTGAGGTGCTGAGCCGCGGAGAATCCGTTCCAGATCTCGCCGTTGTACCCGAAGTGGTTCAGCGTGTCGATGTGCGTCCCCGTGTGGGTATACATCGACACGGCGTCGCCTGAGTAGGAGACCAGCTGGTTCTGGGCGCGACCGGCGCCGGTGAGGTCGTCCAGGACGGTGCCGCCGGGGGTGTGGGTCATCCATTGCTGGAAGGCCGGATCGCCGGCCTTGATCCACGACGGCATGCCGATGAACATGTCCACGGAGAGGTCGATCGCGGCGCCGCCGTCGGCTCGGCGCATGACCTCCCGCGCCGACGCCGGCGACAACAGGTTGAGCATGCCGATCTCGTCCTCGGCGCCGAAGGGGCTCCGCGTCACCTTCCGGAACTCGGCGGCGTACGCCGCGATCCTCCTGCGGGTCTCCGGCGTGATGAACTCGGGTCCGCACATGGCCGTTCTCCTTTCCGCCTGCCTCGTCCTGCCCTGCTGACGGCGCCCGGCTACGTGCCGGTCGCAGCAGTCCGGGTGATCTCCCGGTACTGGTCGGGTTTGCGCTCGGCGAAGACCTCGAGCTCGTACTCGCCCGGAACGATCACCAGCTTCTTGTTGCGGGCCTGGGCGAGGTGCACGTCGGCGCCGAAGATCCCCTCGGCCCCGCCCGCGTCGACGAGGACCTCGCCGGCGGGTGAGACCACCTGGCTGCGGCCGAGGAAGGCGACGCCGTTCTCCTCGTCCGCGCGGTCGGCCACGGCAAGGTAGACGAGGTTTTCCAGTGCCCGGACCCGAGTGACGTGCTCGGCGAGAAAGGTGGCGCTCTGCGGCCACGCGGTCGGCATCGCGATGACGTCTGCCCCTTGCAGCGCGAGCACGCGCGCCGACTCGGGGAAGCGAAGGTCGAAGCAGATCATCACGCCGATGTTGCCGATCGGGGTCTCGACCACCCGGGGGCTGTCGCCGAGGCCCGGCTCCACGAAGCGGTCGACGCCGAGGTAGGGCAGGTGCTGCTTGCGATAGATCCCGAGAATCCCGTCCGGCCCCAGCGTCACCGCAGCGTTATAGAGCACGTCGCCGACCGACTCGAGGAACCCGACTACGGCGATGACCGACGCCCGTCGGCAGGCCTCGACGAGATGGGCGACTCGCCGGTCTCCCAGTGCGATGGCTCGCCGCTCAGCCTCGGCGCGCGAGTCGAACAGGTATCCGCTGAGTGCGCACTCGGGAAACACGAGGAGCTCGTGGCCCGCCGCCCCGCCGCGGCCGATCGCACCGATCGCCATCGCTAGGTTGGCGTCCAGATCGTCCTTGGTTGAGGGCAGTTGAGCAACCGCGACCCGCGTTGTTTTGTTTGTTTCATGCACCTCGGGTGACCCGCCTTCCAGCTCCAACGGGGACCGAAACGTAGCATGCTGCATGCAGCACGTCAATCAACGGGCGTCTCCGGATGGGCCTTGACATGCTGCATGCAGCATGTCAGCCTCGTTCGAGCTCGCAAGTTGTTGACGCAGGTCAGACTGTCTGGCTCCGTGCCGATGGGCCGCCATTGCTCCGGTTCACGATCTCTCGTCGAGGTGCATGGGTGCCGTCGGGGCCGCACGTTCAGGCACTCTCTCCGGCCGCTTGAGAAGACCCTCATCGCTTGAAGGATGTCGATATGAGCAACGTCGTCATGATCACCGGCGCGAGCGGTGGGATCGGCGCCGGCACCGCCCGGGCGGTCGCCGCCGCCGGCAGCCCCGTCCTGCTGGTTGATCATCGAGCGGACGGCATCGAGCGACTCGCCGCGGAACTGCGCGCCGACGGGCGACAAGCTCTGGCCTACCCGGCCGACGTCACGAACGAGGCCGCCGTCCAGGGTGCGGTCGCGGCGGTGGTGGAGGAATGGGGCAGCATCCACGCGCTGGTCAACTGCGCCGCTACCATGATCTCCCGGTCCCTCACCGAAACCACGCTCGAGGACTGGACCCGGGTGCTCGGCGTCAACGCCACCGGCACGTTCCTCACGTGCAAGCACGTCGTCCGCGCGCTGGTCGCACAGGACACGGGCGGCGTCATCCTGAATGTCTCGTCGATCTCCGGTCGCGTAGGCCTGCCGAACCAGCCCGCGTACTGCGCGTCGAAGGGCGCGGTACTGCAGCTGAGCCGGCAGATCGCCGCCGACTACGCCCGGCACGACATCCGCTGCAACGTGGTGAGCCCGGGATCGGTGCGAACGGAGCAGTTGCGCTCGTATCTCGCCGCCCAAGCCGATCCGGCCGCGGCCGAGCGCGTGCTCGTGGACGCGCATCCGCTACGCCGGATCGCCGACGTCGCCGAGATCTCCGCAGTGATCGTCTTTCTGCTCAGCCCCCAGGCGAGCTTCATCACCGGCGCCGACGTGCCGGTCGACGGTGGCTACACCGCCGTCTGACCGGCCGATCCCGGGCTCATAGGAGGTACATGCCGATGTCTTTCGACAAACGCGGACCGCAGCAACAGAACGTGCCCGTGCGTCAACCCCGGCTGAGCCTGCCGCGGGGCCCGTTCGTGCCGGTGTGGGTGATGGCAGCCGCGCTCTTCGCGGCCAGCCCACTGATCGCACCCGGCAGCCTCTCGGTCTCCGCGCTGCAGTCGATGCTGCCCTTCGCCGCGATCCTCGCGATCGCCGCGCTCGGCCAGTCGTTTGTGATCAGTCAGGGGGGCATCGACCTGTCGGTGCCCGGTGCGATGGCGCTGGCCGCCGTGTTTGCCACCAAGGTGCCCCAGACGACCGGCATGCCGGTGCCGCTCGCAGCCGCCCTCGGGCTGTTGGCCGGTGCCGTGGGAGGCCTCGTCATCGGCATCGCCGTGGTGCGGTTCGGCATTGCCGCGTTTGTGGTCACCCTGGCCATGAACGCGGTGCTCATCGGCGCCGTCATGCAACTGTCGAAGGGCTTTCCGGGATCGGCACATCGTCGGTTCAGCGAGTTTGCGGCCGGCTCGCTGTGGATCGTTCCCAACCTGCTGACCATCGCCGTCGTTCTGGTCGCCGTCACGCAGTGGCTGCGACGCCGTTCGGTGGCGGGTCGCCGTTTCATGGCCGTCGGGGCGAGTTCCTCGGCGGCGCGGCTGCTCGGTGTCCGGACGTCGACCTATCAGATCTCCGCCTACGTCGTGGCCGGACTCCTCTACGCGCTGGCGGGCCTGCTGCTCGCCGGATACCTGCGTACGCCCGACATCCTGCTCGGCAACACGTACCAGCTTTCGTCGATCGCCGCCGTGGTGCTCGGCGGAAGCCTGCTGACCGGTGGCGTGAGCAGTGCCGCCGCCACCGGCGGGGCGGCGTTGTTCCTGACCCAGCTCAATCAGGTCGTCTTGGCCGCGGGCGCCACAACGTCGGTCCAACTGCTCGTCCAAGCGGCTGTGCTCGCACTGGCGGTCATCCTTCGCCGGGTTCCGTTCGGTGCGATCTCTCGCTCCTTCAAGGCAACCGGATCCCCTGCCCGGTGACGCGGATCGAAGGATCACGGCAACCGGAAACACCCCCGACTGGAGTGACGATGCTCTACAAGCGACGCCGCATGCTGGCGGCCGGCTCACTAGTCACCGCTTTCCTCGCCATCACGGGATGTGCGACGCCGAAGGGTGACACGGCGAGTTCCACGAACGTCGACAAGGTCTACAACGACACCACCCGGATCGGCGACGTCAGTCAACTGAAGCCGATCACCGAGTTCTGCGGCAGCAAACCGCTGAAGGTGGCGCTCGCTGACGGCACGGGTGACAACGCCTGGCGCAAGACGGCCCGTGCGGAGTTCGAGAACGAGGCACGCAAGTGTCCCAACCTGACCGTGCTGCCGTATTCCGACGCCCAGAACAACCCGCAGAAGGCGATCGGCGACATCAAGGCGCTCGTGAGCCAGGGCGCCGACGCGATCGTCGTCTTCCCCGATGCCGGTGAGGCGCTGCTGCCCACCCTCCGGGAGGCGTTTCAGGCCGGCGTGGCCGTGGTGCCCTGGACCGCCAATCCGGGTGGCACGCCGGGCAAGGACTACACGACGTTCGTCGGCCACAACACCATCAACGACGGACATACCTGGGCACGGTGGACGTGTGAGCATCTGGGCGACGCGGGTGGCAACGTCCTCTTTCTCGGCGGTACACCGGGAAACACCCAGAGCACGACCGAGCTCAAAGGCGTCGAGGAAGAGTTCGCCAGCAACGCGGCCTGCAAGAACGTGAAGCTGCTGAACGACGCCGGGAAGCCGATCGACACGAACTGGAACCCCGCCCAGACGCAACGCGTCGTCGCCGGGCTGTTGACGAAGTACCCGAAGGTCGACGCGATCATCTCCGACTCGGGTGACGGCTCGCTGGGCGGCATCCGTGCCTTCCAATCGGCCAACCGCAAGCTGCCACTGTGGACCGCGAACGACCTCAACGGCTTCGCGTGCGAGTGGAAGCAGACGCACACCCAGCAGCCGGACTTCAACGTTGTCACCGTGTCCAGCCGGACGTGGATCGTCCGGCTCGCCCTGCGCAAGGCCGTCGCCGCCAAGGAAGGCATCAAGAACGACGAGCCCGAGATCATCAACATCCCGATCTACGAGGACAGCTTCGACAGCGCCAAGCAGCCCAAGTGCGAACCGACGCTGCCGACCAGCGCCATCCTGTCCGCCCAGATGCCCGCCGACGAACTCAAGAACGTCTACAACTGAGGCACATCCAGGCCTGGCCGCAGCCGGTCGCCCCGGCTGCGGCCAAGCACGAAGGGACACGCACCATGGACGCATCGAACGCCCGCCTGGTCATGCGTGGCGTGACGAAACGCTTCCCCGGCGTCCTCGCACTCGACAGGGTCGACTTCGAAGTCCACGCCGGTGAGATCCACGCGCTTGTCGGCGGCAACGGCGCCGGAAAGTCCACCCTCATGGCCGTCGCCTCCGGTGCGCTCAAGCCGGACAGCGGGCAGATCGAGATCGCCGGCCGAGTGATCACCGAGAGCTCGCCGACCGCCGCGCGGTCGGAGGGGCTCGCGATCGCCTTCCAGCATCCGGCGCTGTTGCCCGACCTCACGGTGACCGAAAACCTCATGCTGTCGGTACCGGACCGGCAGCGGCCCAGGTTCTCCGGTGCGACGCGGTGGGCGGTGGGCAAACTGCTTGCGATGGGGATGCCGATCGATCCCACCGCGACGGCCCGGACCCTGACCCTGGCGGAGAAGCAGGCGGTCGAGATCTGCGGCGCGCTGGCCTGTGACCCCCAGGTCGTCATCTTCGACGAGCCCACCGAGCCCTTCATGGCCGCCGAGACCGCCCGGCTGTTCGAGTGCATCCAGCAGCTGGCCGCCCGCGGTGTCGCGGTCGTCTACATCAGCCACCGCCTGCCCGACGTCTTCGCGCTGGCCGACCGCATCACGGTCCTGCGCGACGGGCAGACGCGCGGAACGTTCAACCGTTCCGAGGTCACCGAGCAGGAGATCGTCACCCGCGTTGCCGGCCGCGAGGTCGCGGCGCTGTTTCCCGGCCGCGCCCGCGACCCGGGCGAACCCGTCCTGCAGGTACAGCACCTCACTTCGGACCGCTTCATCGATGTCAGCGTGGAACTCGGGCGGCACGAAATCCTCGGCCTTGCCGGGGTCGAAGGAAACGGCCAGCGCGAGTTCATCCGGGCCCTCGGCGGTGCCGCGCCGTGCGACGGCCAAGTGCTGGTCGAGGGTCGTTCGGCCAACGTGTCGAATCCGCGTTCGGCGCGCCGGTCAGGCATCGTCCTCATGCCGCAGGAACGTCACGTCGAGGGTGTCGCCACGGTCCACTCCGTTCGCGACAACCTGGCCGTCGCGGCCGTCAACCGGACGGCACGACACGGAGTCATCGGCGGCCAGCGTGAAGATCAGGTGGTACAGCGGGAGATCGCGAGCCTCGGCGTCAAGCTTGCTTCACCGGAGGTTGCCGTCGAGACACTGTCCGGCGGCAACCAGCAGAAGGTGGTACTCGGCCGCGCATTGCTCTCCGATCCCAAGGTCCTGCTCTGTGACGAGCCGACGCAGGGCATCGACGTCGGCGTGCGCTCCGACATCTACCACCGGTTGCGGGCCACCGCCGACAACGGCGTTCCTGTCGTCGTGCTCAGCTCGGACAACGCGGAGCTCACCGGGCTGTGCGACCGGGTCCTGGTCTTCTCCAAGGGCCGGGTGGTGGCCGACCTCACCGGCGCCGACATCACGGACGAGGCCATCACTGCGGCATCCCTGACCGGGTCGGTCGCCGGCCATGCCGACCGGAGCACCGCGTCGGCAGGGCCTCCGCGCCGGGGCTGGCGGCGTTTCCTCGCCGGCGAGCAGAGTCCGAGCGTGTTCCTGGCCGCCGCCGTGGTCGCCCTCGGCGTCGTCGGCGCAGCGCAGAACGCCCGGTTCCTGTCGAGCTTCAACATCGCCAGCGTGCTGGAGTTGCTCGCTCCCGTGCTGTTCCTGGCCGTCGGTCAGTTGATCGTGATGATGACGGGCGGTATCGATCTGTCCGTCGGCCCGCTGAGCGGCACGCTCGTCGTCGTGGCGTCGTTCTACGTCAGCGCCGACTTCGCGGTCGGGTGGTGGATCGTGGGCTTTCTCCTCATGGTGTTGCTGGCGGGGGCGGCCGGGCTATGCAACGGGGCGCTGGTGCGATTCGCGGCCGTCACGCCGGTGGTGGCCACGCTCGTCACGTACATGGCGCTGCAAGGATTGTCGCTCGCCATGCGGGACACGCCCGGAGGCACGATCGCCCAGCCGGTGACCGATGTGTTGAAGGCGAGCGTGGGCCCGATTCCCTGGGCGGTGCTGCTCGGTACGGCACTCGTGATCGCGCTCGAGTTCGTCTCCCGGCGCAGCATGGCCGGGCTCTTCCTACGCGGTAGCGGGTCGGACGACCGGGCGGCGCACAAGCGCGGCATCCCGGTCGGCAAGGTCAAGGTGCTGGCCTACGTGGCGAGCTCGGTGTGCGCGCTGCTCGGCGGCTTGCTGCTGGCGGCCCAGATCGGTGTGGGCGACCCGACCGCAGGCACCTCGTACACGCTGGCGAGCATCACCGCCATCGTCCTCGGCGGGGCCTCCATCTTCGGTGGACGCGGCAGTTTCATCGGGGTGCTCTTCGGCGTGCTGCTGCTGCAGGTGACCCAGAATGTTGCCGTGTTCGCCGGGCTGTCGCAGGCATGGCAGTACTGGCTACCCGGCCTGATGGCACTCGCGGCGACCGGACTCTTCGCCCAGGCGCAACGCCGGAGCCAGCGGTGATCGAGAAATGGGGAGGTCTCCGGTAGTTGGTGGTTCGACCAAGAAGCACCAGGCCCGGAGATCTCGTGGACACCGTAGCGGTGACGAGGCGGCATGATATTACCGACGCGCAGTGGGCGGTTCTGGCTGCGGTGTTGCCTGCGGCGTCGGTGCTGGGCCGGCCGCTGCAGTGGAGCAGGCGGCGGCTGATCGACGGGATCCGTTGGCGGATCCGGGTGGGCGCGCCGTGGCGTGATGTGCCTGCGGTGTGTGCGCCGTGGCAGACGTTGTACTGGTTGTTCCGCCGGTGGCAGCGTGACGGGACGTGGCAGCTGGTGCTGACCGCGTCTGGCGGGCCTCGTCGGTGGTGGCGGCAAAGTTAGTGAAGGCCGCGACGCGTGCCTCGGTGCCAGGTAGCAGCGGCTCGGACCGTGTCCACGCAACGCCGGCCATACCCCACAGCCGTCCTTCAACCACGATCGGCACCCCGACCACGGAACGGATGGTGGTGGTGGCGTGGAACGCTGCCGCGTCCGCAACATTCGGCTGGGCGAAACCGGAGACCTGCGGCCGCAGCTTGGTTGATCTGCTGGCGCCGTTGCGGCTCGCGGGGGAGTACCGGGCGGGGCTGGACCGGATCGCCGCCGGAAGAGCGGGCCGATGCTGGGCCGGCGGCTACGGCTGACGGCAGTGCACCGCGACGGGCACGAGTTCCCGGTCGAGTGCACGCTGACCGCGACCGGCACCGCCAGCGGCTGGCTAGTGCCATGTGTTCGCGCGTCGCGGGGCCTGACGGAGGCGCCGTCCAGCGCCGCGGCGGCGTCGCGGGTGGTGGAGGCCCTCGGGGCGCGGATGAGCTGGACGGTGGCCGAGGTGTGGCTGGTCGACGAGCAGCGGTAGCTGGTGGAGTGCGCGGCACGTCGCCGACGACCGCGAGCTCGGCGGGTTCGCGGTCGGGCGGCTCGAGTCAGGGACACGGCCAAGGCGATGCCGGCGCCCTCGGTCAGGATGTGGTGCTTCGAGCCCGCTCGGGTGCGGTCGACCGGGCTCGGACCGCTGAGGAACGAGACCGGCGGCCGCGCCGCCGGTTGGCGCATGGACGTACACCAGCCGCGCCGGAGCCGCGACGCACGCTGAGCTACGGCTTGCGACCGTTGATCACCAGGGACGGTCGATCTCACGGTGTCAACATCACGCGGCTGAATCCAGGACGCAGCCGCAGCATACGGCCGTCACCTCCAGTCGTGCAGCCTGGTGGCGAGCGTGCGCCGGGCGCGGTACAGGTGGCTGCGGATCGCCGGGACGGTACTGTCAGTGATCGCGGCGATGTCGTCGTAGCTGAGCCCCTCGAACTGGTAGAGGACCAGCGCGACGCGTTGGGCGGCGGGCAGCCCGGCGACGGCCTCGGTGACCGCGACGGCGGCCAGGTGCTGTTCGGCCTGCTCGGCTGGGCCACGGGCCGGATCGGCCGGTTCGGGCACCGCGTCGAGCGCGCTGGTCCGGGCGGCGCGGGTGCGCCTGTTCAGCGCCCGCGTGACGACGATACGGTGCAGCCAGGTGGCGAAGCTGGCGTCGCCCCGGAAGGTGGGCAGGGCGAGCCACGCGGCCAGCAGCGCCTCCTGGGTGACGTCCTCGGCATCCTCGCGTCTTCCCACCACGCCGAAGGCGACCCGGTAGGCGCGCGGGGCGTGGCGTTCGACGAGGACACGGTATGCGTCGAGGCACCCGTCCCGGGCGCGCCGCACCAGCAGCGTGTCGTCGGCGGAGCCGGCCGCGGTCCGGGCCGGCCGCCTGACGTCCGGGGAACGGGGGCCCATGCTCGCTGACGTGCCCGCGAGCGCACAGAGAAAACGCGAGCGCACAGAGAAAACCTGCCGCCGGCGCGCGAGGTTTCGCCGGCTCGGGTGTCTAACACAGGACGGTGGCCCTCGATTGCGAAGGAGCGCACGTCTCATGACCCAGACCCAGAACCCGGCGAGGACCGGCGAGACTAGGCCGACGGCCCGCGGCGGCGCGGAAGTCAAGGGCCCGATGCAGCAGAACCGGCTCGCCACCGAGGAGGGCAAGATCAGCGTCGCCGAAGGCGTGGTGCAGAAGATCGCCGGTATCGCGTGCCGGGAAGTCACCGGCGTGTACGCCATGGGCGCCGGCACCAGCCGCGCGTTCGGAGCGCTGCGGGAGAGAATTCCGGGCAGTACCGGGCCCAACGTCGCCCAGGGCGTCGGCGTCGAGGTCGGCGAGACGCAGGCGGCGGTCGACCTGGACGTCGTCGTGGAGTACGGGGTCGGCATCGCCGATCTCGGCCGTGGCATCCAGCGCAACGTCAAACAGTCCATCGAGCGGATGACCGGGCTGGAAGTCGTCGAGGTGAACATCAACGTCGACGACGTCCACCTGCCCGAGTCCGATGAGGCATCCGGCGAGTCGCGGGTGTCATGACGACCACGTCCGCCTCGCCGCCGGCCGTGGTGCACGGCGTCGACGTTGCGGCGGTGGCCGCCGCGGTGGCTGCCTGCCCCGCCGTCGCCGGCCTGGTCACCGGTCCCCGCGGCGGCCCGGCGACCTATCTGCCCGGGCAGCAGGTCGACGGTGTGCGAATCAGGCCGCGCAGGGTGGAGATCGCGATCCGGGCCCGGTGGGGCGTTCCCGCCGCCGAGGTCGCCGCGCAGGTTCGCGACGCGCTGCGGACGCTCGCGCCGGACCGGCGCGTCGACGTCGTCATCGCCGACCTGACCGACCCACCGCCGGCCGTTGCCGGGCCGGCGGACCGGGAGGCGGTGGAGTGGAAGCACTGAACGATGACCTGCAGCGGCGGGCGCGGCGACGGGCGTTCATCCGGGCCCATCATCCCGACCTCGGCGGCGACGCGGCGGTGTTCGTCGCCGGCTTGGCGGCGTTCGACGAGCCTGCCGCGCCGGGGGCGTCCCGGCGGGTCCGGGTGACTGTCGTGCGCCGTCGGCCGTTGCTGGTCCGGCTGCTGCGGATCTTGGCCCGGCATCGCCGGCCGGCACGGGTCCGCTAGCCGATCCGCCCTTTCCGCAGAGATGCCTTCCCCAGGGACGTGAGGGTATGAACCGTATCGCCTTCGGCACCGCGATAGGCATGGCGCTGGGATTCGCGGTGGCCTTCGGCAGCTTCGGCCAGATGCTGATCGTCGCAGTGTTCACCGCCCTCGGCTATGGCGTTGCCAAGGTGGTCGCCGGCGACGTGGACCTGCGCAGCTACCGCATCACCCGCAGCGGCAAGTGATGCTGAGCGGGACGCAGCTCCGTGCGGTCGAGCAGCCGCCCGGCTCGATCACCATCGCCGAGAAGGTGGTGGCGAAGCTTGCCTCGCGTGCGGCGCTGGAACTGCCCGACGCCGCGGCCGCCGCGCGGCGCGTCCTCGGCCGGTCCATGCCCAAGGCATCGGCTCGCGTCGAGGGCGACGTCGCCGTCATAGACTTGGAGATCGGCGTGCGTTGGCCGGCTTCGGTGCCGCGGGTCACCGCCGCGGTTCGCCGTCACGTGCGGGAACGGTTGGCGTCCCTGACCGGCCTGACTATCGCCGAAGTCCGCATCGTCGTGACCGACCTGGCCACGGGAATCCCGTCGTTGCGGGTGCGGTAACGGCCACGGGCAGGAGGGCCCTGTGAGACTGGTCAACCGGCTGCTCGCCCTGATCGTCAGCCTCGCGCTCGTCGCGGGCGCGGTGGTGATCGTGGTCGACGTCGTCGCGGTCCTGACGGGCCACCGGCCCATCGCCGCGGACTGGCTCGCCGCATACCGGTGGGGCAGCCACATGACGTGGGCCAGCGGTGAGGTCCGGCTCATCTGCGTGCTGCTCGGGGTGGTCGGGCTGGCTCTGCTGGGCATGGAGCTCAAGCCACGCCGGCCGGCCAGGTTGAGCACCGACAGCGACAACCCCGCCACCGACGCCGCGTACACCCGCCGCGGCGTCAGGCAGGCGGTCCGGGACGCGGTCACCGACGTCGACGGCGTGGACGACGCTGCCGTCACCGTCCGGCGCCGGCACCTCCACGTCCGCGCGAAGTCCATCGCGCGCGAGCCGGCACCGGCGTCGCTGCGCGACAGCGTCACGCAGGCCGCGCGATCCCGCCTCGACGCGCTCCAACTGCACCGGTCCCCGAAGGTGACCGTGCGAATCTCGGCCAAGGCGCACTGATGCACGCCGACCGCGTCAACCGCGTCGCGCTGGCCGTCCTGGGACTGGTCCTGCTGAGTATGGGCGTGGCCGGACTGCTGCTCGGGGCGGGATTCTTCGGCGGCGGCGCGGCGCACCGAACCCTGGTGGACAACGACGTCGTCCGCTTCGTCATCGCGCAACGCGACTGGCTGTGGCCGGTCGTGGCGGTGGTCGCGGTCGTCGTCGCGCTCCTGGCGCTGCGCTGGCTGCACGCCGTCCTGTTCTCCACCGGGCGGCTCGCCGGCATCCGCGTGGCCGGCGATCGCGCCGCCGGCCGCACTACCCTCATCTCCGCCGCCCTGCGCGACGCCGTCTCCGGCGAGATCGAACAGTACCGCGGCGTGCGCTCCGCCCGCACCCACGTGGAAGGAAGCCCGGCCGACCCGCGGCTGACCGTCACCGTCCGCGCCGACCGCGACGCCGACCTGGCCGCCCTGCGCCACAACATCGAGGACAACGCCCTCACCCACGCCCGGCACGCCCTCGACGCGCCCGCCCTGCCCATCCGGCTGGACGTCACCACCGCAAGGCGCCGCGGCCCACGGGTCACCTGACGGCCACCGCCCCGCGTCCTGCCGCCATGCGCACCCTCGGCCCGCAAGGCGCGACCGGCACGACGCCGACGCGCCCGGCGACTCAGCCGAGGCCGGGTGAGTAGACCCAGGTAACCGGCAGCTGTACGTCGGGAGTGTGCATCGCCAGGTCGTGGTCCTCGATCCGGAACCCGGCACGGAGCAGCGCGTTCACGGCGGGATGGGGGCCGGGCAGGCAGAGAGAGACCTCGGCGGCGCCGAGGCAGCGCAACGCGGCGGTGAGGACCTCCGTCGCGTCCGGCTCGCCCGGGCAGGTCAGGTGGGTGAGCGTACCGCCTTCCGCGACGCCCGCGGCCACCAGCCGCGACGCCCGGTGCACGAGCACGCCGGTGCCGGTGCCGGCGCCGGACCAGTAGTCGTAGGCGGCGGCCCGGACGCCGCCCGTCAGCTCCCGGTCCCCGGCGGCCGCGGCCCCGGCCTCGACGGCCGTCGCGACACACGGCCCGTCGCCGCCGGCGGGCGCAGGACCGGTGAGGTACAGCAACGGCCACACCGGCCGCAGCCCGGCACGCACGTAGAGCGGCAACGCATGCGGATGCCCGGAGCTGAACGTGAAACGCCCACCGGCCCGCTGATCCGGCCACAGTTCACGCAACAGCGCCCCACCGAAGCCGCAGCCGTGATGCTGCGGGTCGACGAACAGATCGGTGAGCATCCAGCCCAGCGGACCGGTCGCGGTGGCGCCCCAGCCGAGGACGTTGCCGCCTCCGTCGCGGGCCACCCGGACGGTACCGTTGCGCAGCAGATGCGACACGTACGCCGGATCGGCGCCCGAAACGGCCTCCGGCTGGCCGACCGCCCGGCTGATCCGGGCAATGGACGCCACGTCCTCGGCCGTGGCCGGCTCGATCACCACCCGTTCCTTCTACCAGATCGGACGAGCGATCGCCTCGACCTCGACAAGCTCGGTCGCACAACGCATCCACATGTGATCGGGCCCGCCGAGAACAGCGGTTGGTGACACGGTGCGGTGGCAGGTACATGAGGCGACGCATTGGCCTGGCAGCCAGCTTCTCGGCCGGCGGTCAGTGGATCGTGTCGTCGGCGGCCGGGGCGGAGGCGTGGGACGAGCGCTGGACGCTGATCGCGTTCTCGCTGCCGCAGCAGGAGCGCGCTCGCCGCCGGGAGCTGCGCAACCGGCTGCGCTGGCTGGGGTACGCGCCGCTGTACGACGGGCTGTGGATCTCGCCGCACGCGCTCACCGACCTGGTCTCGGTCCAGCTCGACGAGGTCGCCCCCGAAGCGATCACGGTGTTCCGGGCCCGGCACGCCGAGTTCGGCGCGGCGACCCGGCGCGATCCACTGCAGGCCTGGGACATCGCGGCGATCGCCGCGCACTACGACACGTTCACCCGGCGGTGGCGGCCACTGCTGCACCGGATCGCCGCCGGCCGGGTCGGCGGCGCGGAGGCGGTACGTGTCCGCACCGAGGTCATGGACACGTACCGCCGCTTCGCCGTGCTCGATCCCCGCCTGCCCGTCCGGCTGCTGCCGCCGGACTGGCCCCGGCCGGCGGCCCGGGACGTCTTCACCGCCGTCTACGACGGACTGGCCCGGACCGCCGAAGAGCACGTGCGCGCGGTCGCGACCCGGCATGCCGACAGGTCGATGCCCGCCGTCAGCGCGCACACCGTCGCCGAGATTCTCGCCGGCGTCAGGGCGTCATAGACTGAGGGTTGCGCTGCTGTACCGTCCACTGGGTGCGGCACAGCCCGCAGTCGGCGACGACGAAGTTCGCGCGGCCGTGGTGTCGCCCTTCAGCCGCCACCTCAGGTAAAGCACGGCGACCCGGCCGAACTCGCCGCCGTTGGTCTGCGTGCTCGACCGGCGCACCGGCGTACTCACCATCCGCCGCGCCGTGGTCGAGATCGACTGGCCACTTGGCCACCGACCACCACCCGCGCGCGTGCCGTTGCAGGAGACCCCGGGCCCAACGGCACGACCACCTGCCACGCTGCACAACGCCGGGACCCGATGCCGCGGCCCTGCGCCACGAAGCCTTCCTCAGCCTCGCCACTGCATCAACACGTACCGACACCCCATCCAACTTTGTTAGGAACTCTTAGGGGCACACGGCTTCGGCGACGCGACCCTCGCTCCGGGTGGACGCTCGGGACGGCGAAACCTCGGGATCCCGCGTACCGGCCCGAGGATTCTTTGCCCGCCGGTGGGTATGACACGGCCATTGTCCCAGCTCCGACACCGTCAGGTCGCCGGCGGGTTCACGCCCGACCACGTCCGCCTGGCTACGACCACCGCCGCGAACCGTCGGACGTCGCGGTCATGAGTGAGTGAGGCCGACCATGGGGATGTCCATCGAGACGCGTGACGTTGCCGACGGCGTGGCCGTGAGCATCGCTGGCGAGTTGGACGTTGCGGTCGCGGACGCGGTCCGGCAGACCCTCGATGCGGTTCTCGCGCGCCGGCCGGAGCTGCTGCGGGTCGACCTGGCGAAGGTCCGGTTGCTCGATTCCACGATCATGACCGTGCTCTGGCGGACACAGAAGGTCGCCTCCGCACAGAACACCAGGCTGGTCCTGCGGAACCCAAACGAGTTCGTCACGCACGTGCTGGAGGTGGCTGGCCTGCTCACTGTGCTGCGGGTGGAGCGTGAGTACGGCGGTGGGGCGGTCACTGGCTGAAGTCATCCGGTGTCATCGTCGAGTGACGACGGCACCGCCAGCACATGTGCCCCGGGACGGCGCGCGGACAACGACATCAGATGCCAGCGGGTCCGCGAACCTGGGCCGCGTTCGGGCGATGCGTTCGGAGGTAACGCGATGACCTATCCATCGATCTCTGCCGACGTCCACGTGACCGGCCGCCGCGTGGTGGCCACCATCGTCGACGCGGTCCTGCTCGGCTGTCTCGGTGGCATCGTCGCGGAGGTGACCGGTGTCGAAACCACAGCGTCGGGCTTCAGCTCCACCCGGTTGTCGAGCGGCGGCAGCCTCCTGTGGTTCTTCCTTGTGGTGCTGTACTACGTGCTCCTGGAGGGACTCTTCGGCCGCACGGTCGGCAAGCTCGTTACCGGCATCCGCGTCGTCGACGCCGCCACCGACGCCGCGCCCGGCATCGGCAAGGCCATCATCCGCACACTGCTGCGCATCATCGACGGCCTCTTCGCCTACCTGGTCGGCTTCATCGTCGTGCTGTGCTCGCGGCGCCGCCGGCGCCTCGGCGACATGGCAGCCCGGACCCTGGTCGTGCGCGCCTGATCCGGATTGATCGAAGAAAATCCACAGTGGACACCGAAGCATGATGACATTGCCGCTGACGAGCGCAGCCGCATCCGAGGTCAGGAACCCGACGACCTCGGCAACCTCGTCCGGCGACGCCAGATGAGTTCCGCTGGTGGCAACGTACTGGCGGACCGAGTCGGTGATCCAGCCGGTGTCCGTCACCCCCGGATGCACCATGCTGGCCGTGATCCCCAGGTGCCCCAACTCCGCTGCTGCTGCCATCGTGTAGTTGTTTTGTGCGGCTTTCGCCGCACCGTAGGAGACCTCCTGGGGGAAACCCTGTGGCCCGCCAGAGGTCAAACCGACGATCCTGCCCCACGTCGCGCCGCGTGGCGACGCGCGAACTCGCCGTGAGCAGCGCCGGCGCCATGGCGTCAACGGCGAACTCCTGGCTCCAGGTGGCCACACTCACTGGCCGCAGGGTCCGGCCGTGCCGGTCGACGGGGCCAGGGGTAAAGGTGTCGGCCACCCAACCGGAGGCGTTGTTGACCAGAATGTCGACTGGCCCGAAGGCATCCTCAGCGGCGTCGAGCAGGCGGACCGCGGCCGTCGGTTCCCGCAGGTCCTGTTCCACCGCGGCAGCGTGGCCTCCACCGTCGAGGATCGCCGCGACGACGGCCTCGGCGTCGCCGCGCCGGCTGCTCCCCATTTCTCGATCACCGCCACACCGACGTACAGCCAGCAATCCACGACGACTTACCAAACCCGGCTTAGCTTGAGTTTTAACTTTTCGGTCTTTGGCATCGGCCCTGGCTGATTGTGGCGGCAGCCCTTGGGTGATCATTCCTCCCCACGGCCAACGAATACTCGATCTGGCAGACGAAGCCGGCATGCACCCCGCCATCGACATGCTGGTCCTACAGGCGGCATGCACCCAAGCGGCACGCTGGCACGACCACGCTCCCCGCCCTTTCGTGACTGTCGACCTGAGCCCCGCCCCCGATGACCACACCCGGACTCGTACCAGCAGTCGCCGCACTCCTCGACTTCACACCTCAGACCGTCGGCTTGCGGTGGCGGATGCGTCGGCAACCTCGCTCGTGTCGGGCGTCTTCGCCATCCGCATGCGCAGGGCGAGGATGGAGAGTGCCAGAGCAATCACGAGGCAGATCGCCCAGACGGCGAAGAACGACGTCGGCGTCGACTGGGTGGTGACGACCCCCTCGACAGTCCGGGCTGTGACGAACAGGGACATCACCAATGCGAACATGGCCCCTGCCGCCGCTCCCGCGGCGGTGCGGGCGGTGTTGAACAGCGCGGAGGCGATGCCGACGGAATCGGCGGGCGCGTTGCGCACGACGATCGCGGGAAGGACGGCGAGGAGCACTCCAGCGGATAGACCACCCACGGCCATCCAGGAGATGAAGAGGACCGTCGAGCCGGCGAACACGATCATCAGCGCGAAGCTCGCCGCCGCGAAGACGCCGGCCAATGCCACAGCTCGCTGCGGGGTGATCCAACGGGACAGGCGATCGCCGAGCAGCGTCCCGACGAACGCGGCGACAGCGTAGAGGACGATGGTGGCGCCGGCTGCAGCGGTGGGCACTCCGAGTCCGTAACCCACGCGGTCGGGCTCGCTGAGAAGCCAGAGGAAGCTCGCGGTCTGCCCCCCGTAGGTCTGCGCGCCGAACAGGATGGAGACGACGATCGGCAGGCCGATGCCGCTCTTCGTCAGCATGCTCAGGTCGACCAGAGGATCCTTCATCCGCCGTCCGAGAAACACCCAGAGGACGAGGAGGGCGATGCCACTGAGGATCAGCAAGAGGGTTTTTGGGTTGTGCCACCCCCACGCGCCGCTGTTCGAGATCCCCGTGAGGGTGGACAGCAGACCCACGGTGAGGAGGATCGCGCCCGCCCAGTCGATGCGACCGCCCTTGCGCACGGTCGTTTCGGGGACGAGGAAGACGACGACCGGCAAGCACAGGGCAATCAAGATCGCGGGAAACACGAGGACGGCGGTCAGATCCTGCATCGCGGCGTACAGCACGCCCGAGGCGAGCGAACCGACGGCCCCGCCGAGTGTGAGCGCTCCGACCAGGACGCCGATGTTCCTACTCGCAGACTTCTCGTCGCGCGCACGGACGATCGCGAACTCGAGCGGCAGGAATGCCGCGAGGGGCGCCTGAAGTGCGCGACCGACGAGGAAGAGCTCGAAGGTCGGTGCGAACGCGACGACGACGGAGCCGATGACGACGAATGTAGCGGCAACCGTGAGGAGTCTCTTGTGGCCGAACATGTCGCCGAGCTTCGCCAGGATCGGCACGCAGGCGACCGTGACCAGCATGTACATCGCGTTGACCCAGTTGAGCGCCCCCGCATCGACGGCGAACTGCTGGCCGATCGCCGCGAGCAACGGCGAGAACCACCCCTGCAGCATGCCGCTTCCCAGCTCCATGAACACCAGGAATCCCACGACGCCGAACGGCGACCGGGAGCGCGATGCGAGTCGAATCATGGATGCCTCTTTTGCCGATGTGGACGGAGTGCCTCATCATGCTGTGCCCGGCACGCTCGCGACGTTCTGTTGAAGATTTACGGACTTTCTGGCAACCAACCTGCAGCTTCGTGCCCTGATGGGGGATACAGGCGACTGATACATGCTCTGCAGATTCGCTCCCGGGCGAGGTGGGCGCGATCAAGGCTTGCTCTGGCTCGCGCGGGCGTCTCAGAGAGCCAGCCAAACGCCTGATCGGATAGTGCCGAGGACGTGCAGGACATCTGTGGCCGACCGGTTCCTCACAAGCGCCCACCGAGCGGCGTCACGGTATGAGCGAGGGCAGTTTCCCCGCCGACACGTGGTTCGTCAAAATGATGATCACCGGCCCCGGCAACCATCATTCGCATGCCTCGACCCCTCGCTCACCCATGATGCAAGAAGGATCGCGAATCTCGTCCTCAGCGGTTTGCGTCACGAAGACGCCAACAACTGGACCGAACCCTTCACCATCAGCACTCTTTCAGGAATTTTCCTGCGTCTTGGCCCGAGTTTCACGCTGTCCGCGGTCAAAGAGATACGTTGTCTCACTAGTGCATGAAATGCGCTAAAAACCGAGGAAGGGAACACCCATAGTGAACGCGTCAGATCACGGATGGGCCGGCTACGTGCCGCCCCCGACGCTTGAGGAATACTCCGAGAAGTATGCGGCGTTCTTCAAGATGCGCCGGGAGAACGGCATCATCGAGCTTCGGCTCCACACGGACGACGGGCCGTATGTACACAACTGGGCGGCGCACAACGCGTGGAACAGAGTATGGCAGGACGTGGGCAACGACCCGGAGAACCACGTTCTCATCCTCACCGGCACGGGCGAGACCTGGTTTCAGGGAGACCCGAAGCAGACTTGGCCGAGGGCGCTGGTCGAGGAGGATCCGGATTACATCTTTCAGCAGACGATCGATGCGTGGAAGCTGATTGAGAATTTCGTCAACAACCTCGACATTCCCACGATCGCCGCAGTCAATGGTCCCGGTATCCACACGGAGTTCGCGCTCCTGTGTGACATCACCCTGGCCGCCGAGGACGCGGACTTCATGGATCCCCATTTCATGGCCGGCACGGCACCCGGCGATGGTCTGTCGCTGGCCCTGCAACACCTGATGGGAACGAAGAGGGCGGCCTACAACATCTACACGGGTCGCTCAATCCCGGCGCCGAAGGCGCTCGAATACGGTCTCATCAGTGATGTCGTGCCGCGGGAAGATCTGCTGGCGAAGGCATGGGAGATCGCCAAGGACATCATGAAGCGTCCGCGGTTCGCGCGGTGGGCGACGCACAACATTCTGTCCCGCCCCTGGCGCAAGCTGGTCGCCGAGGACTTCGGGTTCCACTTCTCCCAGCAGTCGCTCGCGACGGTTGGCGCGAAGCGGCTCGTCCCCGACCCCGAGCTGGTTGCGGACGCTCGGGCGCGCAAGGTCTGGTGACGGGTTGACCGAGGGGCCGGCGTCGGTCGTCGCGACGAACGGCGGGCACACCTCCTACCAGTTGGACGGCGCCGGCCCTCCGGTCGTGCTCGTCCACGGGCTGCAAGTCGGCCAGGAGCTGTTCGACACGCTCCGCGGACACCTCCTCAGCTCGTTCACTGTGATCACGTACGACCAGCGGGACAGAGGCAAGAGCGCGTTCGCCGGCGATCCGTACACGATCGACGACCTCGCCGATGACCTCGCCGAGCTCATCACCGCGCTCGGCTACCAGCGCGCGCACGTGTTGGGAACCTCCTACGGAGGAATGGTGGCGCAGGCCTTTGCGCTGCGTCACCCGGATCGTCTGGACCGCCTCGTTCTCGGCGCTACGGGACAATCCCCTCCTGACCCGGATCGCCTTCCGGAGAACGCACGGGCGCTCCTCGTTGCCTTGGAGACCGGCGATACGACCCGGGCAGAGACGCTTCTCCGGCAGATGGCACCCGCCGTTGGTCGTCACGACAGGCGCCTTGATGCCGGGGAGGTTGGGGCCGCTCAGGGTCGCGCGCTCAGCCGGCGTTTCGCTGCCACCCAGGGTTTCGACACGCGTGGGCGCCTCGGGTCGGTCACCGCTCGCACACTGGTCGTGCATGGTCGCGAGGATCCTGCTGTCCGTTGGGAGGACGTCCTGGCGATGACTGCAGAGATCCCGCGCGCCAGCATGTTTCTGATTGAGGGCGCTGGCCATGCCTGGGAGAACGAACGCGCGGAGTTCGCGGCCGCTATGTTGGCGGGCTTCCTGGCGGATCCCTAGTGAAACGATGCTGCCTGCCCGGGGCGTTCAGCCGTCCCGGGCAGGCAGCGTCACCGGTTGTGCAGTCAGCGAACCCGATCGCCGTCGAGCCACACCTGGCGTATGCGTCCGCGCAGATCGTGGAGATCCGTCAGATCGCCGTCGACGACGACGAGGTCTGCCAGCTTGCCCGGCTGGAGTACGCCGAGTTTGTCGTATCCGAGCAGCTGCGCTGCGCTGGAGGTGCTCGCGCGCCACGCGTCGAGCGCGGACATCGAGGACAGGTCGGTCATCAGCGCCAACTCGTTGAGATTGCTGGCGGCGGGGCTCCAGTAGGGCGGGGTGTCGGTTCCCATCGCGATCTTCACCCCTGCGTCGACGGCGAGTGCGAAGCTCGCCTTGTGCGCTTCAAGGGCCTCGCGAGCAAGAGCGGCGTTCTCTGCGGGGATCGGCACGCCGCTGTCGGCCGCATCGATGATGGCACGTGTCGCGGAGAGCGTCGGAACCAGCCAGGCATCCTTCTGGAGCATGAGGTCCACCGCTTCGTCGTCGAGATAGTAGCCGTGCTCGATGGAGCGGACACCATTGCGCAAGGCGGCTTTGATTCCTTCCGTTCCTTGCGCGTGAGCGAATACGTACGTTCCCGCTGCGGCGGCCTCTGCGATGATCGCTGCGAGCTCGTCCTCTCGGAAGTGCGCGTGCCGCGGATTGTCTCCGGGCGACATGACTCCGCCGGTGGTGGCGATCTTGATCACGTCGGCGCCGGCGCGCAGGACCTCGCGCACGCCGCGTCGGACTCCATCGGCGCCGTCGACGATCGAGGCCGGACGTCCCGGATGTTCCATCATCATCGGCACGGAACGTCGGCCGCCGGAGGGGAGATGGAGGTCGCTGTGCCCTCCTGTCTGCGTCAGCATCACGATCGCAAGCTGCAGCCGGGGCCCTTCGATGAGTTTCTGCTCGATCGCCTGTTTGACGCCGAGGTCTGCTCCCGCAGCGTCCCGGGCGGAGGTGATGCCCTGATCCAGCAAGAGTGCGAGGTTTCGCTGGGCTTCGAAGTACTGCAGGGAGAATGCCTGCTGCTCGGTGCGAGCGATGTTCAGATCGCGAACCGTCACATGCACATGGCAGTCGAACAGGCCCGGGACCACAGACATCCCGGCGCAGTCCACGATCTCGTCGCCGTCCAGGTCCGAGCCGATGTCCACGACATGCCCGTCGTGGATGACGAGGTCGGCATCACCGATGCTGGCGCCGTCGAATATCGTTGCGTTCTTGAATACGGTGCGAACTGGCATGGGCAGTCTCCTTCCTCGGGCGACCCCGTTGGGTCGCTGCGTCAGCTGCGTGACGTGATTGATGTCGAAGTTCGACGGGCGCCGCTCAGCACTCGACGACATTGACGGCGAGACCGCCAAGCGCCGTCTCCTTGTACTTGTCGCTCATGTCCGCGCCGGTCTCTCGCATGGTCGCGATGACCTGATCCAGGGAAACGTGGTGGCCGCCGTCACCCCACAACGCCATCTTCGCCGCATTGATCGCCTTCGCCGCAGCGATCGCATTTCGTTCGATGCACGGCACTTGGACGAGTCCGCCGATCGGGTCACAGGTGAGGCCGAGATTGTGCTCCATCGCGATCTCGGCGGCGTTCTCGACCTGACGGGGCGTGCCGCCGAGGATCTCAGCGAGACCTGCCGCGGCCATCGACGACGCCGATCCCACCTCGCCCTGGCAGCCCACTTCGGCGCCGGAGATCGATGCGTTCGCCTTGTAGAGGCTGCCGATCGCCGCCGCGGTGAGCAGGAACCGCTCGATGATGTCGTCTTCGGCGCCGGCCTCGACCGAACGGCTCGCCGGTGTGTAGTGCAGCGCGTAATACAGCACTGCGGGGATGATGCCTGCGGCACCGTTGGTCGGCGCCGTGACGATTCGTCCCCCGCTCGCGTTCTCCTCGTTCACGGCGAGCGCGACGAGGTTCACGCGCTGCTGCCAGTACTCGTCTCGATGGTCGGGGTCTTCAACAGCGAGTCGGGCAGCCCAATCACCCGCGCGCCGGCGCACGCCCAGTCCTCCCGGGAGTACACCGACGCGTGCGATCGCCGAATGGACGCATGCCTCCATGACCTGCCACAGCTTGCGCAACCCCTGGCGGATATCCGCATGTGATCGCAACGTCCGCTCGTTGGCGAGCATCACCTGGCTGATGGTCAGTCCGCTGTCGTCGCAGATCGCGAGCAGGTCGGCTGCGGTTCGGAATGGTAGCGGCGCGGGCGGTGACGTGGCACCGACGGGTGGGGCGTCGTCACCGTCCCGCACGATGAAGCCGCCGCCGATGGAGTAGTACGTCTCCGCGGCGAGGACCGTCTCGGCGGGACCGAGTGCCGTGAAGGAGATCGCGTTGGTGTGTCGTTGGCGCACGGTCAGCGGCCGAAGCACGAAATCCTCGATGCGGCAGGGGATTCGATGTGAGCCTGCGAGGAGGGCCCTGCCGGTCGAGGTGATCGCGGCCAGTCGTTCGTCGGCTTCGGCGGGGGTCACCGCGTCCGGGCGGACTCCCTCGAGACCGAGAAGGACGGCGGTGAAGGTGCCGTGCCCGCGACCCGTCGCGGCGAGGGACCCGAAGATTTCCACCCGGACGCTCTCCACCCGCTCGATGACCTGCAGATCGGTGAGGTGAGCGGCGAAGGTGGCGGCAGCTTTCATCGGTCCCACGGTGTGCGAGCTCGAAGGGCCGATCCCGACAGTGAAGAGGTCGAACACGCCGACTGTCGCCTCCGAAGTGGTCATGGCGGATCACCGTAGCCGCTGTGCGGCCGGAGAGGGGTCGGCTGCAGATTTTTACTCGTTCCGAGGGTCCACGTGTGGGAAAAGCGTCGGAAGATGGGAGAAAGCGCCGGTTGCGTTGCCCTGGGCGTCCAGGTGCCGGCCTTCCTTCTTGAGCGTTCGCAGCACCACCGACCGGTCTGCGATCGTCACGCCAGGCAGCCGCTCCTCGATGGCCACCTCGAGTCGCTGCACGTCGGCCAGCGTCTTCATCCAGACCGAGAGGACGAGGTTGTAGGGCCCGACGGTGGAGACACCAAGCCGGATCTCTTTGAGACGCGCGAGCGCGGATCCGACCCGCTCCACGATCGTGGCGGGGACACGCAGGAAGTACCAGGCGTGCACCGGCCATCCGGAGTGCGCCTTGGCCATGTCGAGTCGGGTGACGAGTCGGCCTCGGCTGGTGAGCGCGGCCATGGTCTCGCGCACCCGACGTTGGCTCACCTCGAGGGTTCTCGACATCGCAGCGACGGTCGCCCGCCCGTCCTGCCCCAGTATCTGCAGGAGCTCGTGCTCCAACTGCGGGTCGATGCGCAGCCGCTCGCGCCTGTCGTCCGCCACAGCGCGTTCTATCGATGCCACTTCATCGGCCGAGAGGGAACGAAGTCGCCACTGACCGGCGTCCGTGAAGGGCGACGACAGCAGATGCGTCTTCGTCGATCGCACGCCCTCGAGTCCGCGCATTCGATTCATGATGTACGAGGTGAGGGCATTCAGACTCTCCGCGGTGACCAGCACCAGCATCTCACGGTCCCCCGCGGTCAGATCGACGGTGAACGCCTCCCGGTCGGCCGCCAGCGCCTGGCCGATTTCGAGCGTCGCACCCGGGTGCGTCTGCACTTCGAGGATGGCCGACGGTCCCCTCAGCGCCGGGCCGGGATGTCCCGAGACCCAGGCGAGACCATCTCGTGAGAGGCGTTCCCAGCGGCGTGCGGCTGTCACCGAATCCACCCCGACGACCGGTGCGATCGCCGCCCATCTCGCGCGTGGGTTGATCTGGAGCGCATGAATCAGTCGTCGATCCACCTCATCAAGTCCGTGAACCTTCGAACTTGTCTCGCCAATGCTCATGATTCGTCAGGATAGCCTGTTCTTCTGGCCTGTCACGGGATGCGTCCTCGAACCCCGGACCGGATGGGAGGGCGCTGTGCTCGTGCTCAGCCGAGACATCCGTCGCACGCGCAGACACCATCGACGACCAGCGCGAGACGAGCACGGATTCTGAGCTGCTTCGAAGGAGACGCCACAGCCACCGGCTGGGCTTCAGCAAGCAGGACTACTGCGTGGCGCGACCGGCCGGTCAGCCGCCGCGTCAATCAAACCGGGTGCAGCCCCGTACAGCACGGCCAACGGCGTCGGCGGCGCGCAGCTCATCCCCGTCACCGCGAACGCCCGCTACCTCAGAGCGCGCGGCACCGTCCGCACCAACAGCCGATACGGCTACTCCCCGTGGTCACTCGAGGTGTACCCGCTGACGTGACCGGCTGCAGGCAGACAATTTTTTGTTCACGAAGCTTTCTTTACTATTGACTGAGGGAAATGTTTCCGAGAGGGTGCCCTCCATGCTCACTCGTCGCGCCCTGCTCGCCCTGGTCGGTACCGCCGGCGGCGCCCTGGTCCTGCCCCTCCCCGCACTGGGCCTGGCCGCGGACCCGGTTGCCGATGAGTACCGCCGCCTGCTGCTGGTGCACACCCGGTGGGTGCAGCAGCAGTGGGATCCGGCGATCGGCGCCTACCGGGCCGCTGACTTCCGGTTCGCCGCGGTCCTGGGCAACGCCGTGCTGCTCACCACCGACGGGTACGACGCCGAGCTGGCCGGTGTCGACGCGGCCACCCTACGACAGCGCACCCTCGCCACGATCACCCGCTTCGCGGCCACCAACCGCCTCACCGGCGGCACCGAGTGGGGCCAGCGGCTCTTCTGGGACTCCACGTTCGAGCTGTACTTCGTGCTCGCCGCACGCCTGCTGTGGGCCGACCTGAGCGCCACCACGCGGACGCGGATCGACACCATCGCCCGCGGGCAGGCCGCGTACGCGTACGGGCTGGGCACCGGCAACGACCCACTCAGCGGTGCCTGGACACCGAACGGCAGCACGGGCGGGTACCGCGGCGACACCAAACTGGAGGAGATGGGCGTCTACGCGCAGGCGATCGCGCCGGGCCTGGCATGGGCCCCGGACGGCGACGCGGAGGCGGCACGCTGGCGGGAGCGGTTCGTGTTCTGGGCGGCCAACTCGAGCGGCCTACCCGCCGCCGACCGCGCCAACCCGGCGATCGTGGACGGCCGCGCGGTCAGCACGTTGAACGTCGCGCACAACCTGCACGACACGTTCGTCGTGGAGAATCACGAGTCGGTCAACCCGCACTACCAGGCGGAGCTGTGGCGCACCGCGGGACGGGCCGCCGCGCACTTCCTCGCCGCCGGCAAGCCCCTGCCGCAGGTCCTCACCCAGCAGCCCAACGGCCGCGAGCTCTGGGCCACGCTGCGCCTGCTCACCAGCGACGCGGGCGAACCCGTGATGCCCATGGTCGCCGACCGCTACCACCTGTACGGGCGGGACGTGCTGCCGCTGGCCTTCCTGGCCCAGGTGCAGGGCGATCGGCACGCCGCCCGAGCCGAGGCCGACCTGGTCGCCCGGCTCATGCCGTACCTGCGCTACGCCCCCGAGAACCGGCTGACGAAGTTCAGCGGCGAAGAGAAGTACGAGCCGGAGGCCCGCGCCGAACTCGCCATCGCCTACCTGTTCCACCGCTGGCGCACCACCCCGGTGCAACCGGTGACCAGCGGCGAGTTCTTCGCGGCCGCCGCGGGTGTCCGCGACTTCGGCCCGGCCGTCGGGCTGACCGCGCACCAGAGCGTCACCGGCTTCGCGGCCGCCGTCACGAAGCCCGGCTACGTCCGGTTTCTGTGGCAGCCCGGGCACGACAACTGGCTGATCGACACCCGGGCACCCGCATTCCTGCCGGCCCAGACCGCGGAGCCGACCCGGCAGTGGACGGGTGCGTACGTAGCGTCCCGTGACGGCGTCGACGCCACCGTCACGGTGCTGCAGACCGCCGCCGGATGGGCCGGATACGCCACCCTCCCCACCGGCACCGTCGTCTACGCCGGACCCGGCCCGTCCTCGCTGACCCTGTTCAACCTGAACATGCCCGGAGTGCCCGGCCTCGACGGCAGCCGCACCTTCACCGGCTCCGGCGGCGCCGTGACGCCCCCCGCCGGGCTCGGCGACGGTGGTACCGACGAGATCACCTTCACCGCCCGGGCCGCCCGGCACGTGCGGTTCCTCGGCCGGTCGGCCGCGGGCGAGTACGGCTATTCGCTGTTCGCCTTCGAGGCCCTCGACGCCACCGGCACCGACCGGGCCCGCGGCCGTGCGGTCACCGCGTCGTCGGCCGACCCGGGCTACCCGGCTGCCAACGCCGTCGACGGTGACGCCGGCACCCGCTGGGCGGTCGCCCGCGACGAACGCGGCCGGGCCGACAGTTGGCTCGCCGTCGATCTCGGCACCACCGTCCAGCTCACCGGTGTCCGGTTGCGCTGGGAGGCCGCGTACGCCACCTCGTACGTCATCCAGACCTCGACGAACGGCACCACCTGGACCACCGCGGTCGCCGCGCCCCCGACTGCGACCCTGGGCGCCTGGGCCGGCATCGACGGCCGCGCCGGCCTCGTCACGCACGGCGCCACCGGCCCGATCACCGCGTCGTCGGCGCGGGTCACCATCCCGTCCGCCACCCTCGTCGAGGGCTACACCGGCACCAGCACCGACCTGGCTGCCGCGGCAAGCCGGCGGCTGCCCACCGGCGGGCCGGCCACCCTGCGCCTCAGTGACGCCGACGGCTACCTCACCCTGCTCAACCTCTCCCCGACGGCCGTCAACAGCGTTGTGCTGACCCTGCCGCGCGGCGACCGGCTGTTCCGCGGACTGTCCGTCGTCCGCGCCGGCGGCGGCCTGGACCTCACCGCATCGGTGCCCGCCGGCACCGGCGCCGTCCGGCCCACCCGCTTCACGCTGACCGGCCGCGCACCGGCCGGCACCCGGTTCTCCGTCACCGACTCGCACCATGTCACCGTCACCGCCCCGGCCGGCGCCGCCGTCGACGTGAACCTCACGGCCGGCGCCTGGTCGGCACGAGCCCAGGTCCCCGCCGGGGAGAGCCGAAGCTTCGCCGTGCCGGTCAACGGACCGGTTACCCCCAGCACCGACCTGGCTCGCGGCCGCATCACCTTCCCCACCTCACCGCTGCCCGCCGGCATGGGGGAGCCGTCGCACGCCGTCGACGGCAACCCCGGCACCGCCTGGCGCCCGGGCCCCAACGGGCGGATGGTCGTGGACCTGGGTGTGACACGCGCCGTGGGGAACGTGTCGCTGACCTGGACCAGCGGCACCCGCCGTGCGGCGCGCATCGAGGCCTCCACCGACGGCGCGGTCTACACCACCTTCAACGGGCCCATGTCCGCGCGGTACATCGCGGTGGCCGTGCCCGGCTGGACCAGCGGCGACGCGGAGCTCACCGACCTGTCGGTCACCGCGCCCGCCTGACCGTCCGTGCACCCACCGCGCACCAAGGGAACCCGATCTTGCTGGAGCGTGGGGACATCACGACCAGTCCGCCGTCCGGCCGGCGATTCCCGACGATGCTCCACGCCGTCGCCAAGGCACGCCGTACTCGTGGTCGAACCGCTCCTGGTACGCCGGCAGCGCTGTCTGGTGGAGCAAGACCACGTGTCGGCGCGCCCACGTTCCCGGGTGCCACCACCGATGTCGGCTACAGCCTGAAGTTCTTCGAATAGCGGAAGCAGAAGGAGTACGTCATGAACCTGTCCCGACGGTCCGTACTGGCGGGATCGGCCGCCGCACTGGGTGCTCTGGCATTGCCGGGAACAGCCCGAGCGGCAGAGCTGCCCGCTGACGTTTCGCGTGCCATCGTCGACTCGACGATGGCACGGTTCACCCCCGCAGCCTTCGGCGGATGGGAGTACCACAAGGCCCTGTACCTGTACGGCCAGTACCTGTTCTACCGGCGCACCGGCGAGTCGAAGTACTTTGACTACATCAAGGCGTGGGTCGACCGGTTCGTCACGGACAGCGGTATCACCAACCAGTTCAACAGCCTCGACTCGATGCGCCCCGCGCAGCTGCTGCCCCTGCTGTACAACGAGACCGGGCTGCGGAAGTACCGTACCGCGGCCGAGCAGGTCCGGCGGCGGCTCAACACCTACCCGCGCACCACCGACGGCGCCCTGATCCACAACATCAACGCTAAGGGCCAGCTCTGGTGCGACGGGGTGTACATGGCCCTGCCGTTCCTGGCCCTGTACGGCCGCACGTTCGGCGATGCGCAGTACTGCTACGAAGAGGCCGGGAAGAACATGGCCATCTACTTCAAGCACTTGAAGTCGGACAACGGGCTGATGTTCCACGCGTACGACGAGAACGGCTCCGCACCGTGGGCGAAGGGCAACGGCGGCCGTTCGGCGGAGCAGTGGGGACGGGCGATCGGCTGGTTCGGTATGACCGCTGTGGAACTGCTCGAGGTCCTTCCCGCCGGGCACCCCCGGCGGGCCGGCCTGATCGACATCGTCCGCCATCTCGCCGCCGGCTACCGTCGCTACCAGGGCGCCTGGACCGGGATGTGGTATCAGATCGTGAACAAGAGCACCGACACCCGCAACTGGCGGGAAACGTCCTGCTCCGCGATGTTCACCTTCATGCTCTCGCGAGGGGTCCAGCGTGGATACCTCGGTCCGGAGTACCAGCAGGTGGCGTCGAAGGGATACCAAGGAGTGCTCGGTCAGCTGTCGATCGGTTCCGACGGCCTGACCCGGATCGTCGACATCTGCGAGGGCACCAACGTCGGCGACGAGGACTACTACTTCAACCGTCTCCGTAGGGTGAACGACTCACACGGGATCGGCGCTTTCCTGATCATGAACGAGCAGTTGCGCGCATAACGTTCCCAACGACACCTTGAGCAGGTTCACTGCTTCAACCAGTGCGACTGGCACGCCGCCGGCTCGGTCGCGACGATCTGCTCCGAATTTCGCCGGGCAGCGATCGCGGGGCAGCCGCCGCGGCCCCGTCCGGGGATCTTCCTGTGTGTTTGTCCGGGGACGTGGGATTGGGGTGATCCGGAATCTCTATGTCGAGCTGCGAGCCATCGAGGTGAGGCCGCGGGCCTTGGCGGTCTCGCTCGTGGTGATCAGCAACGCGCCTGCGCCGTCGGAGATCTGCGATGAGTTTCCGGGGGGTGCAAAGGCCGGCCTCCTTGAAGCGCGTGGCGGTCCGGGCGGCGTGGCGTGCTGCGGGCTGATGCCGCCGGCGTCACCGCCGACTGATCATCGGCGACTCGGCGCTGACAGCTTCTGTTCGCGGACCAGCGAGTCGACGGCCTCTCGCGTCGAGCGAAGTGCCTGCATCGTAGCGTTGATCTCCTGGATGCTCTTGACCGCCTCGCCGGTCCGGATGCGGATCTCCTTGATCTGCACCTCGATCTGTTCGGTAGCCTGACCGGTCTCGGTCGACAGTTCCTTGACCTCACCGGCGACGACGGCGAACCCCTTACCCGCGCTTCCGGCCCGCGCCGCCTCAATGGTGGCATTGAGGGCCAGCAGATTCGTCTGGGCCGCGATGCTCGTGATCAGCTTGCCCACGTTTCCGATCTCGATGCTGCTGGCGTCCAGCTTGCTGATCGTCGCCGCCGCCTCATCGGCCCGGGCGGCGGCCGCGCTCACAGCCTGCCCGAGGTCGTGACTGACCTGGTCGAGTTTCGCAGCGGACGCGGTCAACTGGTCAAGCTGACCCTCGGCCGTGGCCATGAGATTCTTTTCGCGGTCGATGTCGAAGAGCGCACCGGCGACACGCAACGGCACACCGTTGCGGTCGCGCTTCGTCGCCCCGGTCGCGCGAAACCACCGATAGCTGCCATCCTTCAGAGCCAGCCGGTACTCGATGTCGTACGGGATCCGTCCGGTTCGATCGGCACGCTCGCGTCGATCGGCAGAGCGCGGATCGCCAAGGCCGGCCTCGGGCGAGTATGACGAACGGCGGCCTGTTCCGGATCGGCGATGAATGCGATCAAAAGGGTGATTGACACGCGATGCTGCGTGGTGTGCGTCCGTATCGTGAGTAGTCCTTGTGCGTGACTGGGGTCGACGTGGAGCAATGTTGACGCTACTTTGGGTATCTCAGGTCCTGCGCACGATGTCGATTCGTGGATACCGCCTATTGACAGCACCAGGAACGTCCAGGGTCGCACAGCACGGGCATCGTCGAATGGCTGGGTGACGCGGAGGTGAGCGACGTGGACGAGTTGCCCATAGGCCGCCGCGTGGCGTACTGGCGGAACCGGCGAAAGATGTCGCAGCAGGTCTTCGCCGATCGGCTCGGCAAATCCAAGAGCTGGGTCGACAAGGTCGAGCGCGGCGTGCGTCGGCTCGACAAGTTCTCCGTCGTGCACGAGATCGCCGATGTACTGCACCTCGATGTCCAGATCCTGCTCGGCAAAGACCCGCAACGCCGCCCCGAGAACCCCAACGGCGTCGACCAGGTCGAGGTCGAGGAGATCCGCGCGGCCCTGGAGCGGTACGACCAAATCAGCGCCTTCTTTTCCGCCCCACCGGAACCGCCGCCCCTGGCCGAGATGGGCAAGGCGGTCACCCACGCCTGGCTGTCCTACCAGCATGCGAAGTACGGCATGCTCGGCCGGAACCTGCCCCGCCTGCTGCGGGAGGCGCAGGCCGCCGATGCTGCCCGCAGTGCCGGCCCGCACGCGCGGGAGGCCGCCCACCTGCTCGGACAGGTCTATCAGATCTCGTCGGCGGTGCTACGCAAGCTCGGCGAGCACGAGCTGTCCTGGATCGCCGCGGACCGGTCGGTCACCGTGTCGCAGCGTGCCGGTGACCAGTTGCTCGCCGGTGTAGCCACCACGCGTGTATCGATGGCGATGTTCTCCCTCGGGCGGCTCCGGCCCGCACTGGAAATCGGCATCAACCTCGCCAACCGGCTGGCACCTGGTACCAACGGCAGCGACAGCTCGCCGGAGCGGTTCTCCGTCTACGGCCTCCTGCTGCTGCAGGCCGCCCTTGCCGCGGCGCGGATCGGTGACAGCACCACCGCCCGCGACCTGCTGGGCAGCGCGGAGGAAGCGGCGCTGGCCTTGGGCGGCGACCACAACTACTACCGGACCAGCTTTGGGCCGACGAACGTCCAGCTGTACCGCGCCGCCGTGGCCTTTGAGCTCGGCGAGGGCCGCATGGCGGTGGACGTACACGAGCGGTTGGACCGCGAAGGGTTCAACGCGCTGCTGCCGGAGCGCCGGGCGCAGCACTTCCTCACCCAGGCCCGCGCCCGGGTGCTGATGGGCGACATCGACGTGGCCAGTGAGATGCTGCTGGAGGGCGACCGGCACGCCCCGTCCGAGATCCGGTGCCGACCGATCGCCCGCGAGGTGCTCAGCGAAGTGCTGCGCCGCAGCCACGGCACCCCGTCAGCTGCAGTCGCCGAACTTGCCGCACACCTGAGCGTCGGCGTGTAGACACCCCGGGACCGTCTGCCGACGTCGCCGGACGCGCGGCTGACCATCGACTGGTGCGATGCAGCGACGCTTCAGGGCAGTCCCTGAACCGACCGGCGCCGTATCGCACCGTCGTATCACACTGCAAGGTCCTGGATCCTGCCGTGGCTACGTTCATTGCCTGCTGGTCTCGGTAAGCCGCTTTGTCCAGTGAAGTAGGCCACTTCGGTGTGCGCGCCGGCCTTGCCGCGCAGCGGCCGGTGGTTCCAGTCCGCGTTGCGGTGGGCATCCCGCCAGCCGGCGAACGCCTCGGACCGACCGCCCGGAAATCTCCCGTTCCCGCAGCCAGGAGCCGCCGGGCCGCCATTCGGCGATGATCTCCCGGGCGCCCCGGTCAGCGATGGCGGCCGGAGGCGTGGGTACGCCGGTCCAGTTGCCGGGGGTCATCACGGTGGTTCTACATGCACCTTCGGTCGATGGTCGATCGCCGGCATCAAAAGGGAGGATGCCGCAGCGTCCGGCGATGCCAAATCGGCCACCTGCAGGAGGAGCCATGGGAACTACGCTCAGTCGGCGCGGCCTGCTCTCCTTGAGCCTGGGCGTCGGCGCGGGCACACTGCTGGCCGCGTGTGGCGGCGGGGATTCGCCCAAGGCCGCCGGCGACACCCGCATCGTGGCCCGATGCTGGGGTGGCGTCTGGGAGACCGCCCTGCGGAAGATTTCCCCGGGGTTCACCGCCGCCACCGGCGTGGAGGTGCTCAACGACCCCGGCAGCGATACCGTGCCCCTGTTGCGGCAGAAGCCCGGACAGTACGACCTCGCGTGGCTGATCGGCAGCGAGGCGGCCCGCGGTCTGACCAGCGGCGTACTCGAACCCATCGACACGTCCCGCATCGAGAAGTGGGGCTCGATCGTCAAACGGCTGGCCGAGGGCCAGACCAAGGACGGCAAGGTCAGCGCCGTCCCGATCAGCTATACCGCGTCCGGAATTCTCTACAAGACGGACGAGGTCCCATTCAAGATCACCTCGTGGAAGGACCTCTGGCGGCCCGAGCTCAAGGGTCAGGTCGCGCTGCAGAACGCGCCGTCCATCGGCGGTCTCTTTCTCGTTTTCATCGGCGCCCGGCTGTTCGGCAACGGTCCGACGGACTACGAGGCCGGATGGGCGGCGCTGAAGCGGCTCAAGGACAACGTGCAGTTCCTCTTCACCACCAGCACCGACGGCGTCAACAAGCTGGCCGCCGGCAGCGTCGCGGCGGTCGTCACCATCGCCGACCAGGGCATCCCGCTGAAAAGCCGGGGCGTCGAGACCGTGGTGCCGGCCGAGGGCTCGACCTGGAGCGTGCAGAACCTCACGATCCCCGCCGCCGCCAAGAACAAGGACCAGGCGTACGACTTCATCAACTACATGCTCAAGGACGAAAGCCAAGTCCAGTGGGCGCGGGAGGCCCAGGCGGCGCCGGGCTCCACGACCGTGCGGTTGCCCGCGGACGTCGCAGCGAACCTGGTCGAGACCCCGCAGATCGCCGACAGCCTGTGGCCGATCGACTGGTACGAGTTCGGCGACAACATCACCGAGTGGACAACCCGCTGGCAGAGGATCTTCGGCAAGTGACGGTCACTCCCGCGACCCGTCGGGCCGGAGGGCCGGCGGCAACCAGCGCCGGGAACGCGCGGGGCGGCTGGCTGCTCGCCGCCCCGCTCCTGCTGTTCACCGCATGCATGTTCCTCTATCCGGCGATCACCATGCTCCGTACCAGCCTGGCAGAGAGCGACGACGTGGACGCGGGTGGCTTCACGTTCAGCCACTACATCTCCTTCTTCGCCGACGAGTTGTACGTCAAGGCGCTGACCAACACGTTGCTCATCGCCTTGCTGACCGCGGTCATCACCGGCGCGATCGGTCTGGTCTACGCGTACCAGCTCACCGTGCGACCAGGGCTACGCCAGCTTCAGCTCGCGCTGCTGCTCACGCCGCTACTCGTCAACGGCGTGGTACGGATCTTCGGTCTGCAGCTGGGGCTCATCTCGGTGGACAACCTGCTGATGCGAGCCAACGTGATCGGCTCGCCGATCGGCCTCAACTACTCGTTCGCCGGCATCGTCATCGCCTTGGCCATGTTCCAGTTCCCGTTCATGGCGATGGCGGTGTACGCGAGTCTGTCCAGGCTGGACATCTCACTGCTGGAGGCGGCGCGGACGCTTGGCGCGGGCAGGTTGTCGGTGCTGGTTCGGGTGGTCTTCCCCCTCGCCGTGCCGGGAATGGTCGCCGGGGGTGTGCTGACCTTCGCGGCGGCGGCCGGCACGTTCATCGTGCCGGCGATGATGGGCGGCGGCCGGGTGAACACCGTACCCCAGATGATCTACACGTCGGTGAGCCAGTCCCAACTCTGGGCGACCGCCTCCGCGTTTGCCGTGATCCTGGTCGTTGTCCTGGTCATCCCCATCATGCTTGGCACCCGTTTCGGGCGCCCCGACACGTCGGGGACGCGCTGATGGCCACCTCCCCGGAGACCCGGGCCGGTCCGCAGCTGCGTCCCGTACGCAAAGAGCGGCAGAAGGTCTCGGTGTTCACCCTGGTGATCACCGTGTTGCTGCTGCTGCCACTGGTGGTCGTGGCCTTCGCGTCCCTGAACCCCGACCCGTACCTGCTGTTCCCGCCGGAGGGATTTTCGCTGCGCTGGTTCAGCGAGGCGTTCGCGTACCCGAGCTTCCGGACCTCGCTCGCCCTCAGCCTCCAGATCGCGCTGATCGTCGTGGTGGTGGGCCTGCTCATCACGGTTCCCGCGGCTGTCGCGCTCGCCCGCGGGAGCGGGCGGGTCCAGCGGACCCTCCAGCTCGCCGCGGCCACGCCGCTCGTCACCCCGGACATCCTGCTGGCGCTCGGCCTGCTCATCATGCTGAGCCAGTTGTCGCTGTCGAACGGCCTGGTCGGGATCGTGCTGGGGCACGTGCTGGTCGGCCTGCCGATCGCGCTCCATGTGCTCGTCGCGGGCCTTGCCATGGTGGACTCGAACCTCGAGGCCGCGGCGGCCACGCTCGGCGCCTCCCGGTTGCGGGCGTTCGTCATCGTTACGCTACCCAGCATGCTGCCCGCGATCGGCAGCGCGGCGGTCTTCCTCTTTATCTTCTCGTTCGACAATGTGTCGATCTCGCTGTTTCTGTCCTCGCCGGGTCAGACGACGTTGCCGATCACCCTCTTCCAGTACCTGGAGAACAACGCCGATCCGACCGTGGCCGCCATGTCCACGATCCTTGTCATCGTGGGCATCGCCGCCGCCCTGGTCCTCGGGCGGCTCGGCGGCCTCAGTCAACTCGCGGGCGGCGCCGAACGGCGGCGTCGATGACCGGAACCGAGTACCTGACCATCTCGGGCGTCAGCAAGCAGTACCCCGCCGGCGGCGGCGTGACCGGCGTCGACCTGACACTGCCGCGCGGTGAGATGCTCGTACTGCTCGGGCCCAGTGGATGCGGCAAGACGACCTTGTTGCGCGTGCTGGCCGGCCTGCTCGAGCCGGACGCCGGGAGCGTCCTGCTGGACGGCCGCGACCTCACAGGCGTACCGACCCACAAACGCAACATCTCCATGGTGTTTCAGACCTGGGCGCTGTTTCCGACCATGTCGGTCCGCGACAACGTCGGATTCGGGTTGCGCATGCGGCGGGTGCCGCGCGCGGAGCGGCAGCAGCGGGTCGGTGACGTCCTCGAACTGGTCGGCCTCGCCGAACTTGCGGGCCGCAAGCCCAAGCAGCTTTCCGGCGGCCAGCAGCAGCGGGTCGCGCTGGCCCGGGCTATCGTCACCAGGCCCACCGTCATGCTCATGGACGAGCCGCTGAGCAGCCTGGACCATCGCATCCGGGTCCGACTGCGCGGGCAGCTCAAGCGACTGCAGCTTGAGCTCGGCCTCACCGGTGTGTACGTCACACACGACCACACCGAGGCGCTCGCGCTCGGCGACCGGATCGCGGTGATGGACTCCGGGCGGGTGGTCGAGACCGGCACTCCGGTCGACGTGTTCAGCCGGCCTCGTCGCCGGTACACCGCCGAGTTCCTGGGGCTTGCCAACGTCATCCCGGTAGCGCCGGACGGACGCCACCTGCGTACCGGGTTCGGCGACGTAATCGAGATGGACACTCGGGCCGCCACCGGGGCGCCGGTGGTCGCGGTCGCGGTACGGCCGGACGCGATCCGAATGGTGGAAGCCGACCTTGGTGCAGGCGCCGACGCCGGCGTGCACCGCGGTGTCGTCTCCGCCATCGAGTACCAGCCCGGCGGCGTGATGCACGACGTGCGACTGCCGGACGGTACGACCGTCCAGGTGGTGGTCGCGCCCGGCGACGGGGTGGCCGTCGGCAGACCGGTCGACCTCGCCTTCGAGTGGAAGAGGGCCGTCCCCCTCATCGACTGAGTCGCCCCGTCAGCGCCGTCGAAGCGTGGTGCTTGCACGATCCGGGTGCTGCTGGGGCTGCTGCGCGCCGACGCCGGCCGGGCTGCAGCTGCTCGGCGGCGACCCGTGGCGGGACGTCGTCACGCTGCACCGCCGGCTGGCGTACGTGCCGGGCGATGTGACGTTGTGGCCGGGCATGACCGGCGGTGAGGCGATCGACCTGCGGTACATCGCGAGCATCTGCAGGCAACGCAACCGTTCCCGCAGCGGATACGTCTTGGCCAGCGCGGCGAGTTCACCCAATACCTCACTGTGTCGGCCGAGCCGCAGGGCTACGTCAAGCCGGTCCTCGGCGCGCGGTTCGCAGGCGATGCGAGATCACTAGCGTGGTACGCCCGGCGCGTAGCTGGCGTAATTCTCGGTGCAGTCGATACTCAGCTTCGGCGTCCAGACCACTGCTCGGCTCATCGAGTACCAGCAAATCACAGCGATCGCGGAGGATTTCACCGCCGGGAGGCCTCGTGAGCATGACCATCACCCGGAGGGGACTGTGTTGGGGTGTGGCCTGCTGAGGTTCGGGTGAATCGGCGGGCGAGATGCGCGAAGGCCTCGGTGAGTTCGTCGGGGCCGACGACGTCGATGTCGGCGTCGTAGCGGGCGATCGCGGCGGCGAGGCTGGGCCAGGACCAGGAGCCGAGTGTGAGCCGGCAGCGGTCGGGGGTGATCTGCTCGACGAGGCCGTCGCGGGTGTAGAGGGCCACGGCGGCAGCCGGCAGGTCGAGGAGCACCGTGCCCTGGCACGGCCAGGTTCCCGAAGCGTCCTCGGAACCACGGAAGACGCCGGTGACGTACGCGGCAACGTCTCCGCCGGGCAGCGCACGGTGAGTGAAGCGCGGCCCGTTGGGGGTGCGCAGGCTCATCCGGTCGACGCGGAAGGTCCGCCAGCCGTCACGGTCGAGGTCCCACGCGACGAGGTACCACCGCCCGTCCCAGGTGATCACGTGGTGTGGTTCGGTGCGGCGCGGCGGCTTCGTGCTGTCGGAGCCGTAGTCGAAGCGCAGGATCTCGCGGGCGCGAACGGCGGCGCTGATGGTCAGGAGCACGTCGGCGTCGACCGGTTCGGCCGGCCGTGTGGTGGGCCGCTCGACGGCGGTGACGTCGAGTGCGGTGATGCGGTGACGTAGCCGGGAGGGCATCACCTGGCGGATGGTGTTCAGCGCCCGTTCGGCGGCCTCGGCGAGGCCGCTGCCGGGGGTGGTCGCGGCGATCTGCAGAGCGACAGTGAGAGCGACCGCCTGATCGTCGTCGAACAACAGTGGGGGCAGTTCGGTGCCCGCACTGAGCCGGTAACCGCCCACCGGGCCTTTGACCGCGGCGATGGGATAGCCGAGCTCGCGCAGCCGGTCGACGTCGCGGCGCACGGTGCGCAGGCTGATGTTCAGGCGGTCGGCCAGCACGGTGCCGGACCAGTCCCGGCGGGTCTGCAGCAACGACAGCAGGGCCAGCAGTCGCGCGGACGTTTTCGGCATGATCCTGATTCTGCCCGCAGTAGGTGCCACAACCTGTCACCTACTGCTGCGAATCTTGAACTCGAGCCGGTCAAGCACGTGCTTCGGTGACGCCGAGAGCCGCTCATCCCCTTCATATACGGAGACAACACATGTTCGATGTTCTGGGCGATCTCAACTGGCTCGGGGTCCTGGTCGGGTTCATCGCCCTGTCCCTGCTCGGCGGCCTCTGGTTCGTAGCCCTGTTCCCCAAGGCGTACAACCGCTCCCTCGGCCGCGACGCGAGCGCGAAAGCGCCGTCGACCCCGCTGTTTTTCGCCGGGCCGCCGCTCGCCGGCCTGATCATCACGCTCACCAGCGCGATCCTGTTCGCCGCGCTGAACATCGACAGCTATGGCGACGCGCTGCTGTTCGGCCTCATCGTCGGCGTCGGCTACCTCACCGCCAACACCGTCACCATCGCCATCAACCCCAACTTCCCGCGACCGCTGCTCTACGCGGCGATCTCCGGCAGCTACAACCTCGTCGGCAGCCTGATCGTCAGCGCCGTCCTGCTGGCCGTCTGAGACCGCACCGGCGGCGGTCGGATCCACCGATGCGGCCGTCCACCTTCCCCCTGCTCTGGTTCCCTCACATGAGATTCAACCAGCCCATCGCGGGCGCGATCGCGCCCACGTACGACCACCAAGGAGTCCCGCATGGCCATCATCACCACCACGCACCTGAACTTCCGCGGCGACGCCCGGGCAGCGCTGGAGTTCTACCAGTCGGTGTTCGGCGGCCACCTGACCGTCGTCGCCTACGGGGACTTCGGCATGCCCAAGGAACTGCCCGACGCCGACAAGGTGGTCTTCGGTCAGGTGACCGCCGACAACGGGTTCAGCATCATGGCCTACGACGTGCCCAGCCAGGCCCCCGCCGCCGTCCCGGCCGCGGCCACCACCCGCGAGCACGGCATGACCCTGACCGGCGAGCGGTTCTTCGTCTCCGTGCGCGGCGAGACCGCCGAAGAGGTCAGCGCGCTGTGGGACAAACTCGCCGACGGCGCCGAGATCATCGAGAAGTTCGGCCCCTCGCAGTGGGCGCCGGGCTTCGGGATGCTCACCGACCGCTTCGGCGTCACCTGGATCCTCGACGTCGCCGTTGCCTACGCCGGCTGACCCACCACACCCGTCCGGTCCGGGGCTGCCGAGCCAGGCCGCCCCGGACCGCCCCCGTCCCGCGAAGGAACAGCACATGCGTATGCGCCCCCTCGGCCGCACCGGCATCCAGGTCAGCCCCTATTGCCTGGGCACCATGATGTTCGCCCCGTTCGGCAACCCCGACCCCGACGACTGCGCCAGGATCATCCACCGGGCCCTCGACGCGGGCATCAACTTCATCGACACCGCCGACGTGTACGGCGGCGACGGCGAGACCGAACGCATCGTCGGCAAAGCGCTGAAAGGCCGCCGCGACGACGTCGTGCTCGCCACCAAGTTCAACGGCGCCATGGGCACCGACCCGAACCGGCGCGGCAGCTCGCGGCGCTGGATCGTCACCGCGATCGAGAACTCCCTGCGGCGCCTCGGCGTCGACCACATCGACCTCTACCAGGTCCATCACCCCGAACCCGGCACCGACATCGAGGAGACCCTCGCCGCCCTCACCGACGTGATGCGAGCCGGCAAGGTCCGCGCGATCGGCCACTCCAGCATGCCGGCCGCCGAAATCGTCGAAGCCCAATGGACCTCCGAACGCCGCGGGCTGGCCCGGTTTCGCACCGAACAACCGACATACTCGATCCTCAATCGCGGCATCGAACGCGACGTCCTCCCGGTCTGCGAACGCTACGGGATGGGCGTGCTGACCTGGAGCCCTCTCGCGTCGGGCCTACTCACCGGCCGCTTCCGTGCCGGTGGCGAACAGCCCTCGGCCGGGCGCATGCACTGGGTGCCCAAGCATATGACCGACCCCCGCAACCACGCGGCCGTCGAACAACTCGTCCCGATCGCCGAAGACGCCGGCTTGTCGCTCACCCACCTGGCTCTGGCCTTCGTCATTAGCCACCCCGCGGTCACCTCGGCGATCATCGGCCCGCGCACCATGGCGCACCTCGACGACCTGCTCGCCGGCGCCGGCACCACCCTCGACGATGCCACCCTCGACCGGATCGACGAGGTTGTCGCGCCCGGGGTGAACCCGGGCACCCTCGACATCGCTTACACACCGCCCGCACTCGCCCAGACCGACCTGCGCCGCCGCCGCACCGGCGACCGCGCCGCCGCCTGAATGCTCGCCGCCGCCAAGGAGGGTGTTCGCAGAAACGGTCCATTCTGAGAAGAGATCCGGAGACCGGTCCGGTGCCGCCGATCCGGACCGGATTCATTCTCACAACCCGTTCTCACGCAAGAGTGTCGCTGCGAGGTTCTGAGAAATGTTTGCGCGAACGTTCCGGGCATGGTTGGTATAGAGGACCACGATCCCGAGACCCGTGACGCCGATGACGTCGAGCGGCGCCCGTGCCCGCGCTGTCAAGCGCAGCCCGGCTCGCCGTGCCGGTCGCGATCCGGCGCGGTGGCCACCTCGTACCACACCGGGCGGTTCACCAAGGTCCGCCGGCTGAGCAAGGCGCTGCGGGTACTGACCCCCGGCCGACCGCGGTCCCGGACAGCCGTGGCGGCCGGGCACCCCGCCGCCGGCGCCGCTGCCCGCCGACACCCCGGCCGCGGACATCCGGATCGGCTACGCCCGCCGCAGCACCCTGACCCAGGAGCTGCAGTCGCAACTGGACGCACTCGCCGCGCACGGCATCCCCCGCGACAAGATCTTCGCCGAGAAGACGCGCAATCCCGGGAGACGGCTCGGCGCCGGACGTGCGACGCTACGCCATCTACAGCTCTAGGGTCTGTTCAATGTCGCGCAGCTGGTGGCGGGCCATGGCGAGATTCGCACGTCGCCTGTTCAAGGCCAGATACACGAACAGGTCGCGGCCTGCACGCCTGGCCAGTGGCCGAATCAGGTGGTACTGCTCGCCCAGTGTAATGAGGATGTCTTCAATGATGCTCTGCTCGCCAAGCATTTCCTGAGCGCGGAGCGTGGTCCGGACTACGTCGGAGTTGCCGGCCGCCGCGACGGTGAGGTCGAGGTCTCTGCCTCCGCCGGCGGTGCCGAGTGCCATACCGCTGGTGCAATCGACGACGGCTGCACCGATCGCGCCTTCAATCTGCATTGCCGCTTTGAGGGCGACGTCCAGGTCGGGCATGCTGAGCCTCCAGTCGCTGTGGCGCTGTCCTGGGCAGGGCTAGTTGACCTTGCTTGCTGACGGTCGGTGGGCCAGTGTCACCTACGAGCTAAAGCCCGCCGGCGGCACCTTGGCCCTGTGTGCGACCTCTATCGGTGTGCTTGGTTAGGTTGCCGGACACGGTGGTGCTAGTCGGCTGCAAGGGTCGGATCTGTTGGTATATCAGCACGACTTGCCGCTATTCGCAACTGCTAACATTCCGAAGTACGCTAAGGGGGCCTGGCCCGTGCCTTGCGGAACGTTGCCGGGTGTGCGCGAAGCGCGAGTCGCTGGTGCTGGCTCGCCATCCGACGGTTCCAGGGCGCTGCATCGGCGGCGACGCGAGGCGCTCTACCTGCGCTCTCGTCGTGGGGCGGCTTGACGATGACTTGCTAGACTTCGTATCGGGTTGTACCGCTGCCCATGAACAAGCTGACGGAGGCCCGTTGGTCGGACCGCGTCCAAGCGCCGCGAAGGGGTGAATGTGGCAAGCCCGCCGTTGTATCAGCTGAAGGCCGAATTCTTCAAGACGCTGGCTCACCCTGCCCGCATCAGGGTGCTGGAATTGCTCAGTGAACGGGAACATGCAGTATCGGAGATGCTGCCCGAAGTCGGAATCGAGCCAGCGCACCTGTCGCAGCAACTGGCCGTGTTGCGTCGGGCCAACCTCGTCGTGTCTCGCAAGGAAGGCTCGACGGTTTTCTATGCCTTAACCAGCCCTGACGTGGCTGAGCTGCTCGCTGTGGCTCGGAAGATCCTGACAGGCGTTTTGTCTGGCCAGGCTGGACTGCTGGCAGATCTCCGCGCATCGGCCTCACTGCCTTCGACGAGGTAGTGGCGGTACGGAGCGCCCGGTATGCCCTGTGGCGATCAAGGTGACGCAGGTCATCGTATCAGCCCCGGGGGCCTGTGTCGTCCGTATCGAGTGGACCGAGAACTCGACCGCACGGTTATTTCGGCGCGTCGCGGCGACACAGCATCGCGCGTGAATCGATTGTCGGTGAGATTGGCCATCCTCCGGCGGCTATGACTTCGCGTTGCGGCAGGAGGCGTGTCGATGCCACGCCCCTACGAGACATGGCTTCCTGTCCGCGGGTCTGATGCCTGCTCCGTCGCCGCGGCGGGCTGCCGCCGAAACGGCTGCGACCTTATCGGCGCGCGGGTATCTGCCAACGGCTCGGCGTCAAGGTCCGATTGCGCCCGATCCGTTGCGCCGGTTGAGGTGCAGGGCGTTGCCCGCCGGTGCCTGGTGAAGCTGGTAAGGGCTTCACCGGCGTGGCCACCGAGGCAGAACGGCACTCCGACCGCTAGCACGGCCTTCCACGAGATCAGCGGCGTCATCACGCGCATCAGTGACTTCCAAGGCTCGATCGCATCGGCGGTCGAGCAGTAGTCCGCCGCAGCTGGCGAGATGCATCGCGGCGACGGGGAAGCTGCCCTGGCGTCGGGGCTGTCGGCGAGGGTGTCGACGCGCTGGCCGCGGCCGCCAGCCGTTGAGAGCCACTGCGATTGGACTGTGAGCCGGCCCAGACGCCGGGAGAGCTTCAGGTTCTGATCTGCCCATGCCGTGGTCGCTTCGAGGAGATGCCGATGGCGGCGGTCCTAGTGCACCACAAAGCAGGCAGTTAACGAATGTACAATATTAGCAACTGCTAAAGTCGTTGCTCGCGAAGCGGAGGGCGGGGTGGGCGATGCTGGCGCGTGCGTTCTCGGTAGCTATGGTGCGGACAGCGGAGTCGGCGGTGTCGTTGCGAGATAGAGGGCCAGTTCCGTCAATGCACAGCAGGCCCGGTGCTGCCGAACCGTTCATGGTTGAACCGTCGGTGCTGCGCCTGGCGCCGGCCGGCCACGGCGGGCTGCCGGTTCAGGTGCAGGCGGGCGGGTTCGACTGGTGAGCGCTGAGACGCTCCGGATGGCCACTGCGCGGTTGACCGGTCTACTGCCGAAGCGGTCGGATTGGGAAGCGGTGCGACGTAGCCCGCGCGCCGATCTCGTTGCTGGGCTGACAGTGGCTGTGGTGGCGCTGCCTTTGGCGTTGGCTTTCGGTGTCACGTCTGGGCTCGGTGCGCAGGCCGGGCTGGTCACTGCCGTGGTGGCTGGTGCGGTCGCCGCGGTGTTCGGGGGGTCGAACCTCCAAGTGTCCGGGCCGACCGGTGCGATGACCGTGGTGCTGGTGCCGGTGATTCAGCAGTTCGGCGCGGCTGGTGTGTTGATGGTTGGCGTGATGGCGGGTTTGGTGCTGCTCGGGTTGGCGGTGGCGCGCCTCGGTCGGTACGTGCGATATCTGCCCACGCCGGTGATCGAAGGCTTCACTGCGGGGATCGCGATTGTGATTGCCCTGCAGCAGGTGCCGGCGGCCTTGGGTGTCGCCGACGTGCATGGCGAGAAGGTATGGGCGGTCGCCGGTGACGCGCTGGCACGGTTCATCCACCACCCTCATGCTGCTTCCGTCGCGGTTGCCGTTGGTGTTGCGGCGGTGATGTTGCTCGGCGCGCGGTGGCGTCCCGGGGTGCCGTTCTCGCTGCTGGCGGTTGCGGCGGCAACCGCGCTGGCTGAGTGGGCACCGATTCGGCTGACGCGAATCGGTACCCTCCCGGCCGGATTGCCGGCGCCATCGTTGAAGTTTCTCGATCCCGCAGCTGTCGGGACGCTGTTGCCGTCCGCGTTGGCTGTCGCGGCCTTGGCCGCGCTGGAGAGCCTGCTGTCGGCGACAGTGGCTGACGGGATGAGCGTTGGTGAACGGCATGACCCAGACCGGGAACTCTTCGGCCAGGGATTGGCGAATCTGGCTGCCCCGGTGTTCGGCGGTATCCCGGCGACCGCCGCGATCGCCCGGACGGCGGTCAACGTCCGTGCCGGGGCGCGGTCGAAGCTGGCGTCACTCACCCACGCGGTGGCGCTCGCCGCGATCGTCTTGGCCGCAGCGCCGCTGGTGTCCCGGATTCCGCTTGCCGCCCTGGCCGGTGTGTTGCTGGCTACGACCGTGCGGATGGTCGAGGCCAGCGCACTGATCGCCTTGGCCCGATCGACGCGCGGCGACGCTGTGGTGCTCGCCCTCACCTTGGTAGTGACGGTCGTCTTTGACCTGGTCACGGCCGTCTTGGTGGGCATCGGTGTGTCGGTTGTGCTCGCGCTGCGGGCGGTGGCACGTACTGCCCGGCTGGAGCAGGTTCCTTTGGAAGCTGGTGATCACAGCGCCGAAGAGCATCAACTGCTGGTGGAGCATATCGTCGCGTACCGCCTCGACGGTCCGCTTTTCTTCGCAGCCGCCCACCACTTCCTGATCGAACTGTCCGAGGTCGCCGACGTCCGTGTGGTGATCCTGCGGATGTCGCGGGTGTCCACGATTGACGCGACCGGCGCCCGCGTTCTGGGTGACGCCATTACCCGTCTGCAGCGGCGCGGGACCACCGTGCTGCTGTCAGGTATCGTGGCCGGCCACGACCAGGTACTTGCGACGCTGGGCGTCGCCGAGCAACTGCGACGTGAAGGGTTGATCTTCCCGGATACGCCGTCCGCGATCAAATACGCCCGCACGCACCTCATCGGGCTGGCCTCCACTCGATGAGGGCCGCGCCCGTGCCGGGGATGCTGCTGGTCGCGCTGCTGACCCTGCACGCGCTGCCGCTGGCGTGGCGTCGGCTTGCGCCGGGCCCCGCGCGCACCGTGGCACGCGGGTCGCACCTGGCCCGGTAGAGCACCGCAGTGTGCCCAACGCGCCCGCACGTGTCCCCGAGACGGCCCATCCTGAGCCGGCCCGCTCCTCAGCCCGACATAGCGCTGCGCAACCTCGGCGTTGGCGTAGCCGTGTCGCCACCGACGCTGCGGAGCTGGTCAGGGGCGATCCCGCCGACGGTCAGCTGCTCGGCCAGGGCTGCGGCAGACTGAACGCTTCGCGAGTCAGATGATGGTGGCCGACACGGCCGGGCTATGGACGTGGGCGTGGGCGTTGAAGGTTACCCGGAAATTGGCCGACGTGGAGGGGTGCCAGGCCGGGTGGCCGAGCGCCTTCGTCCCTGTTGAGGACGATGACCTGGCACGAGGTGACGAGCGCGTCTGCCGTGATCTGTGATGCGTCGTTGAGCATCTGCACGAGCGGCGCGCCAGGTCCGGAAGCGTTGATGTACGCGAGAAAGCGCTCCGCTGTCGGGCTGCCACCGCACGGGAGGTCGGGCGGATCCGGCCAGCCGACGCATCCGCAACCGGCACGCCGGTCGTCGGCGACGAGCCCGGGGCGGCCGGCGCGCTGCTACCGGCCCGCTCCGTCCGGAGGGGTCCGGACGGAGCTGCCGCGGGACTTCGCCGCCGAGCTCGGGGCGCGGTTGCAGACGCTGGAGCGCACGCCGCTGGTGTAGGCGAACTTCCCGCCCGCGTTGGTGCACCGCCCGCTCGGCCGGCGGTAGTCCCGGTGTGCCCCAGTATGGTTCACGAGGGTGGGTCGGCGGAGGTGTATGCGGGCAGCGGGAGCGGCTCGTCGCGCAGGTATGCGCGCAGCAGCGCGACGTACTCGTCTGGTTGACCGCTTTCGAGGTTGTGTCCGGTGTGTGGTAGGTACACCAGCGTCGCCTGCTGGAAGGTGCGCCGGTACTCATATGTCTGCGCCCACGGCACGAAGTCGCATTCGCCGCGCATGATGAGGGCCGGCACCTCCAGCTGTCGCAACGCCGGCCGGGGGTCCGGCACGTGCGCGAAGTCCTCGACGGTCAGCTGATTGACGTAGTACCCCTGGTGGTTGTCGTGGACCTTCGCCGGTGGCCCCCCTGGGCAGTTGGCGGCGTCCTTGCCCAGCACCGCGACGGTGTGCAGCAGCGCGTCGGCCTCATCGTCGCCGACGAGGGCGTGCGCCGCGTTCGGGTTGACGGTCTGCAGGATCGACGCGGCGATGACACGCGGTGAGCTGAACAGGTCGTCGCGGCGCTTGCGCTGTTCTGCGGTGAGCCGGGCCCACGGGTCGCCGCCCCCGCCGTCCGGGTAGGCGCCCGGCCAGATGGGCCCGGGGGAGGTGAAGACGGCCCGCGCGACGTGCTGAGGGTGCGCTGCGAGGTATTGCGCGGCGAGCGAGCCGCCCCACGACTGTCCGATCAGTATGAGCCTGTCGGCGCTGAGCGTCACGCGGATCGCGTCGAGGTCGGCGACCTGCCGGGCAACGGTGTATCCGGTCACGTCGTCGAGCCGGGTGGAGCGGCCGGCGCCGAGCTGGTCGTAGGCGTACACCTCGAAGCCGTCGGCCGCGAGCGTTGTGCCGGCCGCGGGCATGCCTTCGCCAGGGGTGCCGGGGCCGCCGTGCAGGAAGATCACCGGCGCGGGCCGGGGCGCACCCGTGGCGGCGGCGTGGACGTAGGCGATGCGAGACCCGGTCGGCAGGTTCCAGAACCGCACGCCGGCAGGCGGCGCCGGGGCAGCGGGGTGCGGGCCGGGCCGGAACACGGTCACCGTGGCGAGCCCGCCGACGGCGACGGCCACGCCGGCCGCGAACAGGGTCGCCGCACGCCGCTGTCGCCGGCGTCCGAGGAGCGCGAACGCTGGCCGGGCCAGCAGGTAGGCGACGGCGGACAGGGCGACAAGCCCGGCCGCGCATAGCAGCGGGATCCAGGCGGTAGCGGCGGCGGTGGCGAAGAAGCCGGCGGCGCCCGCGGTCGCGGCGGCGACGACGGCCACGGACAGCAGCACGCCGCCGGCGCAACGGCGAAGCAAGGTACGGACCATGAAGATCATGTTGAGCGGCCGGCCGGGCGTTCTCGTCGTGCCCGCGGATGGGATGCCCGGGGCTGGCACCCCCTCTTTCGGCGGGGGCCGGCCCCCGCCGAAAGCCGGCCCGTACGCTCGATGCATGGGTCAGTGGGCGCCGGCGTGGCGCGACCTGCGAGCGCCGGCGGCGGTAGCTCTGGCGCAGGTGCTGTGGTGGCCGCTGGGGCCGTGGTGGTTCGGCGTCGCCCTGGACGCGCGCCCGCTCGCCGGGGTCTGTGCGGTCGCCGTGGTCGCGTTCGGTGCGCTGCTGTACCGGCACCGCGCGCCCGAGCTCGCGCTGCTGTGTGCCGTGCTCGCCACGGCGCTGAGCGAGGGCCTCGCCACGGTCGCGGTCGCCGGCCCGGTCGCGGTGGTGCTGACGTCGTACGGGCTCGTGGTGCACCGTACCGCGGTGGTCTCGGCGGTCGGCGTCGCGGCCGCGGTGCTCGGGCTGGCCGTGGCGGCGGCCTTGCACGGTGCCTCGCTGCGGGCGACCGCCGGTGCCGCGCTGTTGCTCGGCGCCGTGGGCGGCGCGGTGTGGGCGGTCGGACGGCTGGGGCGGCGGATCCGCGTCGACCGGGACGCGACGGCGGCCTTCCGGTCGGCTTCGGACGCACTCGGGCCGTTCGCGGCGGCGTTGGAACGCCGTCGACTCGCCGCCGAACTGCACGACGTGGCCGCGCACCGCCTGACCGCGATCGTCGTGTCTGCCGGTGCGGCGCTGCGTCTCGCAGACCCGGCGCTGCGGAAGGAGGCGGTCGAGCACGCGGTGCACGCCGGGCGGCAGGCCGTCGAGGACCTGGACCGCCTGGTCGTGCTAACGGAGCCGGACCACGAGGCCGGCATCGCGGCAATCGACGCGCTGGTGGCCCGACACCCGTCGGTCCGGTACGAGCACACCGCGGCGGCCCTGCCGCCGGACGTCGCGGGCCTGGCGTACCGAATCGTCCGCGAGGCGCTGACCAACATCATGCGGTATGCCGAGGGCGCCGCGACGACGGTCCGGATCGCGGCCAGCGAGGGCTGGGTGAGCGTCGACGTGCTCGACGGCGGCGGCGCCTCGGCCGCCGGTGACCTCGGCGCCGGGCGAGGCCTCGCCGGGCTGCGCGCCCGCGTCGAGGCGGTCGGCGGGCGCCTGGAGGCTGGACCGGCCGGACCGGGCTGGCGGGTCCATGCGCGGCTGCCGACCCGCTCGGACCCGGCACCGGGCGCCCCGGCGTTACACGTGGCCGGCGGGGTGATCCGGGACCGTGCGCTGGTCGTCCTCGCGCTCGGCCTGTCGATGGGTGCGGTGTTGTTGCCGAGCAGGGACGACCCGGATCCGCTGGCCGCGCCCGTGCCGGGGATGCTGCTGGTCGCGCTGCTGACCCTGCACGCGCTGCCGCTGGCGTGGCGTCGGCTTGCGCCCGGCCCCGCGCTGAGCGCGGCGCTGGCGATCCTGCTCGCCTGGCTGGGGTGTACCGCGGCGGGGTGGACCCGGCGGGACCCGGCCGAGACGTTCCTGTGGTGCTGGTGGGTCGAGCTCGCGCTGGTGTACGCAGTGGCTGCCTATCGGCCCGCGAACCGCTACGCGCTCGGTGCGCCGCTGGCGGTGGCCGCCGTCGGCGGCGTAGCGCTGGGCGCCGGTCCGGACATCACGGGGAACCGCATCGCGGCCGCGGCCGTGCTGGCGGTCATCCTCGGGGCTCCGTTGATGGTCACGTGGCTGGTGGGGAGGTTTGTGGCGGCGCGTCGGTCGCGGCAAGCCGCAGCCGAGCAGCGCGAACGGGACGCTCTGCTGCGCCGGGCGGAGAGCGCCGCGCGGCATGAGCGGTTCCGCATCGGGGATGGGCTGCGCCGCAGCGCACGTGGGCACGCGCTGTCGGCGGTCGCCGCGGCCGAGGCCGGTCGGCTGGACGAGGTCGCCGAAGAGGCCCGCGCCGGCCTGCATGCGCTCCGGAAGCTTCTTCAAGGGCTGCCGGAGGACTCGCCTGATCCACCACCGGCGGTGGCCGCTCTGGCCGACCTGGCGGCGCGGCGCCGGTCCTCGCTGCGCTACCTTGGCGCGCCCCGCCCACTGCCGGCGCCGCTGGAGGTGGTCGCGCACCGTGCCGGCGAGGCGCTCATCATTGACGGTGCGACGGTCGTCGTGACGTACGCCAACAACGGCCTCGGCATGGAGGTTCGCCGCCGTCCGCCCCCGGGCCGTGACCTGATGCGGCCGCTGCGGCACCTGGTGGACGCCGCCGGCGGTTCCGTGACGCTCGACACCGACCGCACGACGGTCCGCGTCTGGTTGCCGGAGGCGCTGCGATGATCCGCGTGATCGTTGCCGACGACCAGGCGGTGGTGCGGGCCGGCATCGCCGCGATCCTCGACGCCGAGCCCGACATGACCGTCGTCGGGCAGGCCGCCGACGGCGAGGCTGCTGCCGCGATCGCCGCGTCCACCGCCCCCGACGTGGCCATCCTCGACGTGCGGATGCCCGGCACCGACGGTCTCGCGGCCGCCGAGCTGATCGGCCGACGACAGCCGGCGACCAGGATCGTCATGCTGACGACGTTCGGGCTGGATGAGTACGTGTTCGCGGCCCTGCGCGCCGGTGCCGCCGGGTTCCTGCTCAAGGATGCGGAGGCGGCTACGGTCGTGGAAGCGGTCCGGGTCGTCGCCGCGGGCGAGGCCATCCTCGACCCCGGTGTCACGCGTCGGCTCATCGACCGCTTCGCGACCGGCCCCGGCCCGGCCGACGCCGAGCGCCTGCGCGGGCTGACCGCACGCGAGACGCAGGTGCTGCATCAGGTGGCCCGCGGGCTCTCGAACGCCGAAATCGCGGCGGCGCTCGGGATCAGCACGTCGACGGTCAAGGACCACGTTGCCGTCATCCTCAGCAAGCTCGGCGTGCGCGACCGGGTTCAGGCCACCATCGCAGCCTACGAGGCCGGGCTGATCCGTCCCGGGATCCGGTAGCGGACCGGGGGAGAGGAGGGTCGCCTGGCGCGCGGCGGCAGCCTGGGCCAAGCGCTTGCTTGGCGCAGGCTGCCGCCGCGCGGGCCAGCACCAGGCCGCCCAGACCGGCTCCGGCGATCGTGACCGGTGAGGAACATGGCCTGTGCAGCGACCGCCAACCCGACGGCGAACGGTGGCGGCTTCGGGTTCAGGATCAAGGCCATCAGGCGGACCCGCATCAGCGACCGCCCATCCACCTCAGAGCAAGGTGGCACTTCAGCTTATCGCTGCGGCCGACACGGCGGTCACGCCTCGTCGATTGGAATCTTGACCAGTACAGCTGTGCCGTGGCTGGCCGGGCTCAAGACTTCCATGTGGCCGCCGAGGGCCTCGATGCGGTCCTGCAGACCGATCAGTCCGGACCCCTTGCCGAGGCTGGCTCCGCCGATCCCGTCATCGTGTATCGAGAGCCGGAACACCGCATGCTCCGCCTCGGCGTTGACCTGGACTACGGTCGCCCGGGCGTGCGTGGCGGCGTTGGCGAGCGCTTCGGACACGATGTGGTACGCGGCCACCTCGGCATGTTCGGGCAGCGGCCGGCCGATCTTCAGGTTCAGTTCCACCGGAATCGCGCTGCGGCGGGCGAGAGACCTGATCGAGGCGCCGAGGCCGCCCTTGCCCGTGATCGCCGGATGGATCCCCTGCGTGACGGCCTGCAGGCTCGTGAACACGCAGTTCAGGCCCTGCGCAATATGTGCCAGCTGTTCTTTGTACCTGTTCAGCTCGGGCGGCATCGACGCCTCGGTCATGCTCGTTTCGAGCCCGAGCGAGACGACACGCTGCAGTACGCAGTCGTGCAGCTCTCGTTCGAACTGTCGTCGAGCGTTGTCAGCGGCGGTGACGATGCGGGCGCGAGAGGCGGCGAGCTGCGCGCGACTCTCGATGTTGGCGACCGCGGTCGCGATGAGGTCGCTGAAGTCGGCCAGGCGTGCTTCGGTGTCGGGCGGCATGGCGTCGGCCGTGAACGACACCGCGGCGAGCACTCCCCAGAGACGGCCTTGCACCATGACGGGAACGCCGACCGCTGAGCGTATGCCGAGCCCGCGCGCGGCCGCCGCGGCCGGGCCCGCGGCACCGTCGTAGCTGCTGATCCGGGCCGGACGCCGGGTGCGCAGTACCGTCCCGACGACGTTGTCGCCTTCGAGCGGGATGGACCTCGGGCCGTGCAGCTCGTCGAACCCCGCGAGTCGGGTGGCGGTGCGGTTCGGCTCGTAGCGCATCAGCGCCGTGCGGACTCGGCCGAGGGTCCGGCAGAGCTCTTCCGCCGTCGCGTCGAACACATCGGTGAGTGAGGCCCCACGGACGACCAGCGTGGCCACGCGCCGCCACGCCACGTGTTCTTCTTGTTCCTTCGTGAGCATCGTGGACTCTTTGCGGCTCGCCCGGGCCAGGTCGGCAAGCCGGTTCATCGCCAGCGCAGCCGCGATGAAGACCACGACGGTCGGCAGATCCCGGCGCGCGGTGAACTCGAACGTCCAGAAGGGCGGGACGTGAAAATAGTTGAGGGCAAGGGCGCTGGTCACCGCCGTCGAGACGCTGAGCCAGCGCTTCCACACCATCGAGACGGCCAGGATGCCGAAGAGATAGACCAGGCTCGAGGCGACCGTCTGCGTGTCTCCCCTGAGAGGAAACAGCACGAGGGTCTCCGCCGCGATGAACGTAAGGGCGACGACGAGCCCGAGCCAGGGCGGTGGCGGCTTGGGCCTCAGTAGCAACGGAACCAGGTTTACGAACACCGGCGACCGTCTTTCACCTCGCCGTCAACACGATCGCTGGCCGTGCTGACGCACCTTCCTGCAAGGTGCATCCTACCGCGCGGCAGCGCTCTGACTGAAAAGGCGCCCCACGATTGCGAGCGGATGCACCTACACGGATGCGGCGGTCGCCCTCGAGCCCACCAGCCTGCTCGCCCCCCGCCCGGTGTCTTCCAACGCGATGAGGCGCGTCAATGCCGCACCGGCCGCCTCAGCCAAGGACTGAAGCCGGGTCAGTTCCTCGTCGGTGACGTGGTGTGGCTGGATCCAGTAGGCGCCGATCGCCCCGAGGGGGTCCTCGACGCGCATCGGGACGATGACGAGACTCTTCACGAACGTCGGTCGGTACGCCTCCTGCGGCACCCGTTTGTCGACCTGGATGTCCGGCACGATGGCCGGCTGACGATTGAGGATCGACCACCCGCTGATGCACTGCCGCACCGGAAACCGCTGGCCCTTCCACAGCGGGCTGACCGCGTCTTCGTCGGCGTAGAAGCAGTAGCCGTGATCCAGCAGTACGACGGTGGACCCGTGCGCGTTGACCAAACGCCTGGCGGTGGTGCGGATGATCTGTTGAGCCTGCTCCACGTCCTGCACCAAGGCCAGGTCAGCCACCGCGATCTTCAACTGCTCGGAGGCATCCATCATCGATGGTCCTTCCCATCACGTTCGTTGACCCCTCCCAGTACATTCCCGGCTTCGCGCAAGTGTTCTCATCCTTGCGGGTGATTGTCGCCGTATCCTCCGCAGCGGGTTCCTTACTTTCGGTAGGCATTTCGCTCCCATCGGCTGGGTGGGGTGAGCTTGTTGGTGGCGTGCAGGGCGCCGGTCACGGTCGTGTCCGAGGCGGTGAGCTTGAGCGTGCCCACACCGGCGCCCGCGGCGAGGCGGCCCGGTACTGCTGTCGGCGTCTCGATCCGGTAGGTCAGGCCGGGCCAGCCGAGCACGTTCACGTCGCCGGTTGCGGCGAGGTTGGTGCTCCTGTTCCTCGGCCCCTGGACGTTGGCCACGACCTCGCCGGCCTGCACGACCTGGTACTTGTGCAGCCGGCCGTTAGCCACCGGCCGGTTCAGGACTGCCCCGTCGACGACGTCGACTCGCACACGGTGCCCGGGGCGCCATCCGAGCTGGTCGAGCAGCGATCGGGCGGACACCCGGCCGGATCGATCCAGCCGCACGATGTCCAGTGTCGGGAGCGCCAGTTCAGGTTCGCGGTGCGCGGCGCTGGCTCAGGCCGTCGGCGGGGGAGTGGTGTGGGGATCAGCTGGCGGCGGGTGGCGCCGGTGGTGCCTTGCGGGGAATCGTGGCGGTGCGGACGTCCAGGTCGTGTAACTGGGTTTCGACGGTGGTTTCGCCGTAGCCGCGGTCGGCGGCGACGGCGCGGGGGACTCGGCCGGTGCGGTGGTGGATGCGGCGGATTGCTGGTTGCAGTTGCGGGGCGTCGGGCGGTTGCCGAGTTCGACGGTGTGGTCCAGGACGATGCCGTCGGTGTTGTCGAGGACCTGGGCTTTGTAGCCGAACTCGACGGGCCGGTCGATGCGGCGTTTGCGGATCAGTCTGGCCTGCGGATCGTGGAGGCTGACGAGGCGGGTGGCCTAGTCCGGTTTTCCGCCGTCGAGGCGGGTGCGGGTCTGGGCGGTCACCTGGGCGGCCCGGGCGAGGAGCGTGTCGAGTTTGTTGACGGCCCGGCGCAGCCGGCCACGGGTTCGGCAACGCCATCACCTGCCGCAGCAACGTCGAACGCGGCACCCAAACCCCGAACGGGACATCACTGCAGCCCCGGCCCGCCCGGCCGCGACACCCTGTCGCATCGCAATCAGCGATCTTCGATCCTCCCGACCAACCGCCGTCTTTGCGCCAGAGTCCAATTGGTCCTGCTGGCACGGCCTGCCCTGCCGTTTCCACCGAGCGGGAACCGTTGCGTGGCTTCCCTCACAGCCGGGCCTACCGTCTGCCACAGGCATCTCGGACGGGCCCCGCTCGAGACGCATGATCGACCGGCTTTGGGGGGCGCGGTCCTGCAGAAGCGGAGAGCCCAACGTGAAGCGACAAGAACTCAAGATTCTCGGCGCCTCGGCCGTCGGCACGGCCTTCGAGTGGTACGACTTCTTCTTGTACGGGGCACTCGTACCGATCATCGGTGCGAAGTTCTTCGGGCAGTACGGCACCGCGGCGCAGACCGTGTTCGCGCTGCTGACGTTCGCCGTCGGGTTTGTCTTCCGACCTGTTGGCGCGCTCATCTTCGCCCGGCTCACCGACCTCATCGGCCGCAAGGTCGTCTTCATGATCACGCTCGTACTGATGGGAGTGTCGACGCTGGTGGTCGGCCTGCTGCCCACGTCGGAGCAGATCGGCGTCCTCGCGCCGATCCTGCTGCTGACGTGCCGGATCCTGCAGGGCCTCGCCGTCAGTGGCGAGTTCGGCGCGGCTGTCACCTACGTATCGGAGTACGCGCCGAGGAACCAGCGTGGGTTCTTCGTCGGCTGGCTGACCGGGACGACCGCGCTGGCCTTGAGCTTGTCACTCGCGGTGCAGATCGGCGTCGAGGCGATCGTCGGCTCCGCGGCGTACAGCGAATGGGGCTGGCGGGTGCCGTTCCTCATCTCCGTCGTCCCGCTGGCGCTGTCGGTGTGGATCCGCTCGAAGTTGGACGAGAGCCCGTTGTTCCTGCAGATGAAGGCGGACGGCACGCGCTCCAAAGCACCCCTGCGCGAGGCCTTCGGCTCATGGCAACGGGTCCGGATGGTCGCGATCGTGTTCGTGATGGCGTCGGCCCAGTCATTTATCGGCTACCTCTCGACGGTGTACCTGCTCACCACGATGAAGGTCAACCTGAAGGTTGACTCGTTCACGGTGAACTGCATCTTCATGGGCGCCATGCTGTTCGGCTTCTTCCTCTGCGTGTTTGCCAGCTGGCTGTCTGACCGGGTCGGCCGCCGCCCCGTCCTGTTCGCGGGGCTCGGCTTGGCCGCGCTGACGGTGTTCCCCATCACCAGCGCGATCACCGGTGCCACCAACCCGGCGCTCGAGCATGCCCGGAGCAACGTCACGGTCGTGATCCACGCCAACCCGCAGGACTGCTCGTTCCAGTTCGACCCGACCGGCACGACGAAGTTCACCAGCGACTGCGACCGCGCCCGCAAGGTGCTGCAGGCGTACTCGGTGGAGTTCAGCCGCGCCGACGTCGACGGGCCGACCAGCGTGCTCGTCGACCAGACCGAGGTGGCGGGCGGCCCGACGCTGGAGAAAGACCTGGTTAAGGCGATCGGCGCGGCCGGCTATCCGATCGACGGTTCGGCCACCACGATCAGGGTCAGCAGCGTGCTCGACTACTTCAGCTGGCCCGTGGTCAAGGTGTCCCTCCTGCTGCTGGTCCTTGTCGCCTGTGCGCAGTTGGCGCAGGGACCCGCGTCCGTCGCGATGGCCGAGGTGTTCCCGACCCGGATTCGCGCCACCGCTCTGGCGGTCCCGTACCAGCTCGGCGTCGGTGTCTTCGGCGGCCTGCTGCCGGCGACGATGGTGGCGATCGGCTCGCAGTCCGGCAGTCTCACCACCGCGCTGTGGTACCCGGTGGTCGCCATGGGCATCGGCCTGGTGATCCTGCTGTTCACGCTGCCCGAGACCAAGGGTGTCGCGCTCAGCGAGGTCAAGCTGGACGAGCCCGATCCGGCCGGCAACGTACCGGTAACCCGGCACTGACGGGGGTCCGGTGCCGATCATCGACGTGTCGTTGCTGCGCGGCCGTTCGGACGCGCAGCTTCGGCAGCTCATCCAAGCACTGCACGACGCGGTCGTGGACACGCTGGCGGTCCCGCCCGAGTCGGTCCGCATCCTGGTGCGCGAGGTCGACCCGCGGATGTGGGGATCCGGCGGTACGACCATCGCCGAGCGGAGGGCGAACCCGGGTCAGTGACCGGGGCTCAGTCCCGGAACCGCGTGGTGCTCCAGCCGCCGCAGACCGGGATCGTGACGCCGGTAACGAACGCGGCGTCGTCGGAGGCGAGGAACGCGATCACATGCGCCACGTCGGCGGGCACACCAACGCGTGGCAGTGGTCGCGACCTCGTCACCAGATCGTCGAAGAGACCGTCGGCGATCTTGCCTCGGGTCACCGGTGTGGCGATCAGGCCCGGCGCCACCGCGTTCACCCTGACGTTGTGCCGGCCGCCGTCCGCCGCCATCTGCCGGGTCAGACTGCTCACGGCACCCTTCGCCGCCGAGTACGGCGCCGAGCCCCGCACGCCGACCAGGGCGAATGTCGAGGAGGTGTTGACGATCGAGCCGCCCGCATCGCCGAACACCGACATCGCCTGCCGGCTCATCGTGAACGTCGTCGTCAGGTTCATCCGCAGGAAGAACTCGAAGTCGTCGTCGGTGGTCGCGGTCGCCGACGCGTCACCGGCCTTGCCGGCGACGTTGGCGAGCACGCTGGGCGTCCCGAGCTCGCCGGCGCAGTGCGCGAACACCCGCTCCGCCGCACCCGAGACGGTCAGGTCCTGCGCGAACACGCGGATGTCCAGGTCGCGCGATCCCGCCTCGGCGCGCAACGACGCCAGCCCGGCACCGTCGAGGTCGACGGCGAGCACCGCGGCGCCGCGGGCGGCGAACACCAACGCGGTCTCCCGGCCGATACCCGAGGCGGCCCCGGTCACGATCGCCGTCTTGCCCGCAAGTTGCTGACTGCTCATGGTTGCTCCCATCGCTGCGAGTGCGGTGTGCACACAACGCAGCATGCGGCCGCGGTGACCAAGAGGACAGGACCGGTTCCCATTGTCCGAGAACGAGCGATGGTCGTACCCCGGACGACGGTGGCACGGTGAGGCGTGACCGATGAGGGAGGAAAAAGCATGGACCGGTCCATCGACCCCGGCGTGGCAGGCCTGCGCGTGTCGGTTCCGGCGGCGGGCGTGGCGATGATCGAGCTGGACCGGCCGGCGCGCCGCAACGCCCTGGACCGCGCGATGCTCGACGGGCTGCCACTCGTACTGCGCCGGCTGGACGCCGACGACGAGGTCCGGGTGATCGTGCTCACCGGCGCGGGAGGCTCGTTCTGTGCGGGCGGCGACCTCGACGTCATCGGCGACCTGGTCGGGGAGTCACCACAGCAGGCCAGGCAGCGCATGGCGCGTGAGTTCTCCTCGACGAGCGTCCTCGCGTCGTCGGACAAGCCGACGATCGCCGCGATCGAGGGTGCCGCGGTGGGCGCCGGGATGGGCCTCGCCCTGGCCTGTGACGTGCGGCTGGGCAGCGAAACCGCCCGCTTCTCCAGCCCCTTCGTCAAGATGGCGCTCGTCCCCGACTTCGGGGTCTCGTGGTTGCTGGCGCAGGCGGTGGGCGCCGGGCGCGCGGCCGAGATCGCCCTGACCGGACGGGCGATCCTCGCCGCGGAGGCGCTGCGCATCGGACTGCTCGATTCGATCGTCGACGACCCCGTGGCCGCCGCGGTCGCGAAGGGCGAGCTGCTCGCGGGCGCCCCGCCGCAGGTTTGCAGGGCGACCAAGCGGCTCATCCGCGCGGCCCGGGGCCGCAGCCTGGACGAGGCCATCGAACTCGAGATCGACGAGCAGATCCTCGCCCTCCGTCACGAGGATTTCGACCGCCGGTGGCGCGCCTGGTCCGAGCAGATCCGCCGCCGGTGACCAGGCGAATCAGGCGACCCAGGCGATCCGGTCAGGCGGCGGTGAGGGTGACCGATCCCAGCCGGCCGAACTCGGCCACCACGTGGTCGCCGGTGTGCAACTCGACGGCGTCGGTGAGACCACCGGTGTAGACCAGCCAGCCCGGCTGCAGCGCGATGCCACGCTCGGCCAAGGCGTTGGCGGCGAACGCGAGCGCCTCGGCCGGGTGGCCCTGTACGGCGGCGCCGGTGGCGGTATGCACGATCTCTCCGTTGACGTGCAGGACGCACGGCTCTACGGCGAGGTCGAGCGCCGACGGCGGGATGCCGAGCGCGCCGGTGACGAGCCTTCCGGACGACGCGTTGTCCGCCACGACGTCGCCGAGGCGGAAGTCGAAGTTCCGGAAGCGGCTGTCGATCACCTCGATGCCGGCGTGGACCGAGCGGACCGCCGCGAGCGCGGTCGCGGCCGTGGCGCCCGGCGCTTCGACCGCCGAGTCCAGGATGAAGACGATCTCCGGCTCGACCCTGGGGTGGATCATGTCGCCGAGGACGACCGGGGTGTCCTGCGGCAGCGCCATGGCATCGGTGAGCCAGGCGGTGAGGGGTGAACGCACGCCCATCCGTTCCTGCTTGGCCTTCGAGGTGAGACCCAGCTTGATGCCGCAGATGTGCTCGCCACGCATCTGACGGATCGCCAGCGTCTTGTCCTGGATCTGATAGGCGATCTCGACGTCCAGCTCCGGCCACACCTTGCTGAAGCGGTCGAGCTCCTCGCGCCGGTTCTCGGCGTCGATGAGGGCCTGTGCCGCGCTGGGCACGGTCCACCTGACGGTCATACTGATCCTTCCGCTCTGTTGCGGGTACCCACCCGGCTGGTCAACGTCGTCGTAAGACTGCCCAGCGTGGTGAACGACGCGGTCACCGTGGCACGGCCGGCGACGGGCGCAGGCGGCGTCAGGGGACCGACCAGCGCGACCACGCCGGGTTCGAGCGCACCGCCCCCGCGGCTGAGCTCGCGGGCGAGCTGGGCGACCAGTGCCAGCGGTGGGCCGACGGCCGCCGCCACGCCCGTGCCGGTGAGACGCCCGCCCAGATACATCACGGCGCCTTCCAGCCGGGTGTCCCAGGAGCGCAGCGGCACCAGGCGCGAACCGAGAACCGCCGCGGGGCCGCCGCCCGCGGCCGAGCCGGCCGTGGCGGGCCGGACGTCGAGCACCACGAGCGCAGGCAGCCCGAAGGCGACCGCGGCGGCGACGTCGGCGACGTGGGTGTCCGGACCGGCCAGACGCCGACCCAGCACCAGGGCGAGGTACGGCGCGACTGTCGGCGTGCCGTACCCGTCGACACTCACCTGGGACCATTCCGGGTTGAACGCGGACCCGGCGAGGCGGCTCGGCACGGTTCTACCGTCGAGGAGATAGCCCGCCGTGGAGCGGACCGGCACCTGATCGAGGGCTTCGTTCATTGTTGGCTTCCTGAGCGACGCATGGTCGCATGCTGCGGTCCTGCTCCGCCGCTCGGCTACGCCTGGCTTCCACTGACCGGGAACCTCTGCCCGTTTCCGGTCAATGGAAGCCGGCGGTTGCTGCGGCGCCGACGGGTCGCCGAAGGTTGCGTCATTCAACGAGGCGAGCTGTCAACGGAGGGGACGCGACCATGGAGTCGTTTGGCCATGTCATCGGCGGCGAGGAGGTCGAGTCGCGGGACGGCGCGACATTCGAGTCGGTCGATCCGTGGGAGCGGACCGGATGGGCCACAGTGGCGCTCGGCTCCCCGGCGGACGCGGACCGTGCGGTCGCCGCGGCGCGTGCGGCGTTCGACAACGGGCCGTGGCCTCGGCTGAGCCTCGCCGAGCGCGGGCGGATCCTGCATCGGCTCGCCGATCTGGTCGAGGCGAACGCGGTCGAGCTTGCCACGGCCGATACGACGGACATGGGCAAGCCGATCAGGGAGACGCTCGGCCATGACGTTCCGCGTGCCGCGCAGAACCTCAGATTCTTCGCGGACCACTCGACGGTGACGGCCGCTGAGAGCTTTCCGATGGCCACCGGTCATCATGCCTACACGCAGTACGACCCGGCCGGTGTCGTGGCGGCGATCGTGCCGTGGAATTTTCCACTCATGATGGCGACGTGGAAGGTCGCGCCGGCGCTCGCGTGGGGCAACACCGTGGTGCTCAAGCCGGCCGAGCAGTCGCCGGCCTCAGCGACCCTGCTGGCCCGGCTGGCCCTCGCCGCCGGGCTGCCGCCGGGCGTGCTCAATGTCGTCCACGGCTACGGTCCGGGGTCGGTCGGTCAGGCCCTCACCGAGTCGCCCCAGGTCGACCGGATCACGTTCACCGGCGAGACTACTACCGGGCGCGCCATCTCCCGTGCCGCCGCCGAGAACCTGACTCCGGTCAGCCTGGAGCTCGGCGGCAAGGGTGCGAACATCGTGTTCGACGACTGCGATATCGACCGTGCGGTGCACTGGTCGATCAGAGCGATCTTCAGCAACAGCGGCCAGGTGTGCCTCGCCGGTAGCCGGCTCTACGTGCAGCGTGGCGTGCTGGACACCTTCCTGCGGCGCTTCACCGAAGCAGCGCAACGCCTGGTGATCGGCAACCCCAAGGAGCGCTCGACCGAGCTCGGCCCGTTGTCGTCGGAAGAGCATTTCCGGAAGGTCGCCGGCTACCTCGACATCGCCGCCGCCGACGGAGCCCAGGTGCACACCGGCGGCGTCGGTGACGGCTGGACGATCCGCCCGACGATCGTGGTCGGCGCCGGCCAGCGCGCCCGCATCACCCAGGAGGAGGTGTTCGGGCCGGTGGTCGTCGTCCTGCCCTTCGACGACGAGCAGGAGGCGGTCGCCGCCGCCAACGACACGCCGTACGGCCTGAACGCGATGCTGTTCACGCGGGACCTGTCCCGGGCCCACCGGGTCTCCCGGGCCCTGCGGGTCGGAACGGTGTGGACCAACTGCTTCTTCGTGCGCGACCTGCGGGCACCGTTCGGCGGCGCGAAGAACTCCGGTGTCGGCCGGGAGGGCGGCGTCTTCAGCCGCGACTTCTTCACCGAGCCGAAGGCGGTCGTCATGGAGATCGCCGACGCCTGAGCCAAGATTACGTTCGAGCAGTTCCAGCCAGCCAGGAACGGATCAGGAGACGATATGACCATCCGTGCGGTGCAGACCCGCAAGGCGCCGACCGTGGGCTTCTCGGCGACGACCGCGGCGCCACTGTCGCAGGCGGTGGTGCACGGCGACACCATCTACTGCTCCGGCACCGGACCGCTGGACCCCGAGACCCGAACGATCGTCTCCGACGACTTCGCGGAGCAGGTCGCGCAGACGCTGACCAACCTGGTGGCGGTCGTCGAGGCCGCCGGCGGGACCAGGGCGAGCATCCTGAAATGCACCTGCTACCTGCGCCACGTCGAGCACTTCGAGTCGTTCAACGCCGCCTACCGGCGGTTCTTCGCGGACAATCCGCACTTTCCCGCCCGTACGACGGTGATCGCCAGCCCGCACCGCGCCGGTGTCCTGGTCGAGGTTGAGTGCATCGCTGCGGTGGAACGGTGACGGCGTGAGCAACCAGCCGGCTGACCTGCTGCTGACCGGCGGCCGCGTGGTCACGCTCGACCGGGCCGGCACGGTCGCGCAGGCCGTGGCGGTCAGCGGTGCCACGATCCGGGCGGTCGGGTCGAGCGACGACCTCGCCGCGCTCGCCGGCCCGGCCACCCGGATCGTCGACCTCGCCGGCCGGACGGTGATCCCCGGCCTCATCGACTCGCACTGCCACTTCGAGGACGCCGGGACGGACCGTGACACCGTCCCCTTCGACGGTGTCACGACGATGGCCGAGGCGCTGCGCCGCATCGCGGCCAAGGCGAGCGCGCTCGGGCCCGGCGCCTGGGTCCGCGGCCAGATCTGGAACCCGGTACTGCAGCTCGCCGAGCGGCGCGCGCCGACCCGGCAGGAGCTCGATGTCGCCGCCTCGGGCCGGCCGGTCTTCCTGCCGATGGGACACAGCGCCGCCGTGAGCACCGCGGCACTGGCGCGCGCCGGGCTCGACGAGCACAGCCGGCACGGCGAGGACATCGTCGCGCGGGAGCCGTCGGGACACCCCAGTGGCCTGCTGATCGAGGACGGCGTGGCGCTTGTGGCGCGGGTCGTGCCGCCCTGGACGGACGAGCAGCGGTCGCGCCAGCTTCTCGACGCCATGGCCGTGCTCAACTCCTGGGGCATCACGTCGGTGGTCGGCGGCGCGATGACGCCACGCGACGTCGACCTGTTGGCGGAGCTGGCCCGACACGGCCGGTCGTCGGTGCGCGTCGCGGCCATGCTGATGCCGACCGGCGAGCTGAACCCGTCGGTCGACCTCGACGAGTGGTCTGCCCTGTTGCACGGGCGCAAGCGCGCCTCGGCGTCGGACTGGCTGGTCGAGCGCGGGGTCAAGCTGCAACTCGACGGTGGCATGACCCTCGGGACGGCCGCCACGCGCGAGGCCTACGACGGCCGGCCGGACTACCGCGGCGAGCTGATCGCGGATCCGCGGCGGTTCACCGACCTGGTCCGCATCGCGCACCGGCATGACTGGCCGGTCGGCGTCCACGCCGTCGGTGACGCCGCCATCGACCTGGCGCTCGATGCGTTCGAGCGGATCCCGGCCGCCGCCCAGCCGGCCGTCCTGATCCACGCCAGCCTGATCCAGCCCGATCAGGCGAAGCGGGCAGCCGCGCTCGGGGTGATGGTGGCGGCCCAGACACCGTTTCTGTGGAAGAACTCCGGCGTCATCGCCGGGCACCTCGGCCGGCAGCGCGCCGAGCGCGCGGTACCGTTGCGCACCCTGGTCGATGCGCTCGGCATGGATGGCGTCGCGGTCGGAACGGATTACCCGATCAACGGCCTGAACCCGTTCCAGAACCTGTACGCCATGACCACCCGCCGGGATCTCCATGGCGGATCGACCGGCGGGGAACAGGCGGTCAGCCGATCCGAGGCGCTGCGCCTGTACACCGTGTCGGGTGCGGCGCACACCGGGGAGCAGGGACGCAAAGGGGCGATCACGCCGGGACGCCTCGCCGACCTCGTCGTGCTCGACACCGACCCGCTGACGGCCGACGACGCGGCCCTGCTCGAGACCCGGCCGCTGGTCACGATCGCCGGTGGCCGGGTCGTCTTCGACGTCGGCCACGAGCTCAGCTAGACCACCCAGGAAGGGAGCACGCGCATGATTGGGAGCCAGATGCCCATCGTCGGCCTGGCCGCGGCGGCCGCCGAGCTCGAAGCCAGCGGCAAGCGGGTCAAAGTACTGTGGCAGGAGAGCGAGTCGCTGGCGTTCGTCGCCCGCGGCCGCGAGTACCGTAGCGAGTTCCACATCAACCCGAGCGACGAGGTCATGTTCATGATCCGCGGGTCGATGAACCTGCACTACCGCAACGCGGACCACACCGAGGGCATCGCCGTCATCCCGGAGGGGTCGTCGATCTTCACCCCGACCGGGATCCCGCACTCGCCGCGCTTCGCGCCCGACGCGTTCGTTCTGGTGCTCGAGCGGCTGCGGCGGCCCGGTGAGCTGGACCGGTTCCGCTGGTACTGCCCGGGATGCGACACCTTCCTGCACGAGGAGAGCGTCCACATCAGCGACTACCGGCTCGACCCGGTCGCCGGCGCCTACCAGCGGTTCTTCGGCAACCTCGAGGCACGTACCTGCGCATCGTGCGGCACCGTGATGCCGGACGAGCGGTTGTGACCGGGGGCTTCGGCCCGATCGGCGACGTCATCCGAACGGCATTGCGCAGGTATCCCGACCGGCGGGCGTTCGTCTGCGGGTCGCAGGAGCTCAGCTACGCCGAAGCGGAGTCGCTGATCGCACGGGTCATCGGCCTGCTCCGGGACAACGGCGTCCACGCAGGTGACACGGTGGTCCAGGTCCGGTGCAACGACCCGTTGCAGTGGCTGGTCGCCGCTGCCTGCTTCGTCGCGGGGTTCCGGTCCACCTCGCTACCGCCGGACGCGGCCCGGCTGCGCGCCGCCCGGCCCGCGGCCGTGCTCGTCGGCGCCGCGCTGACGGCGCAGCTCGCCGAGGCCCGTGACGCGGATCCGTCGGTGCGTTGGTGGTGCGACGGCGACGTCCCGGGCTGGCGTGACCTGCACGCGGAGCTGGACCGCCGGGTCGAGGCGCGCGTGCCGATGAGCGCCCCGGCGGAGTCGGTCGTGCGGTTGGCCTACACCTCCCGGGGGGTCAAGCCCGTGGAACTGTCGAGCGGCGCACTGTGCGCGGTGTCCACCCTGACGCTCGCCCAGCTCGACTGGCCGCCGGCGCCACGCGTGCTGTGCCCTGAGCAGGTGTCGGGCGGTTTCGGCAACATGGTCGTGCCGACGCTGGTCCGCGGCGGGACGTTCATCATGCTCGAACGGTTCGACGTCGGCGCGCTGCTCGACGTCGTGCGCCGCGAGCGACCGGACGTCCTGCTGCTGATGCCGCCGTCGCTTCGCGCGCTCCTGTCCCATCCCGACGTGCGCGAAGCGGACTGGTCGAGTCTTCGCCTGCTCTGCTACAGCGGAGCCGTGCTCCGGCCCGACGAGATCGACCGTGCCCACGACGTCTTCGGGCCCGTGCTGTGCGGCATCTTCGGCCAGGTCGAGGTGCCGAAGACGATCGCGATGGCGACGCCGTCGGACCACCTGTCCACCGATCCGCGGCGGCGTACCTCCCTCGGACTGCCCTATCCCGGCATGTCAGTGGAGATTCAGGACGGCCAGGGCCGCGCGGTCGCCCGCGGCGTCGCGGGCGAGCTGTGCGTGCGCGGACCGACGCTCATGACCGGGTACGCCACGACCGCCGCGGTCGCCGACCCGTTCCGGCACGGATGGCTGCGCACGGGTGACGTGTGCCGGATGGACGAGGACGGTTACCTGCACTACCGGAACCGGCTCGAAGACGTGCTCACGGTCGGGGCCGAGCTGGTGTGCCCCGCAGACCTGGAAGACCTCGTGCGGTCCACGGTGGGTCATCCCGCCGCGGTGGTCAAGGTCGGTCCGGACGCTGTGACGGTGTTCGTGGCGGGTGCGCCGGGCGACGCGGTGCTGCGACAGGCACGGGACGCCCTCGCGGGTAGCCGGGTCCGCATCGCCGGTGTCACCGGCGTGGACCGCCTTCCCGTGGATGCCATGGGCCGGGTCGACCGTGCCGCCCTGCGTATGGCCCCCGGTGGCGGGTCCGGAGGCGGGCATGAGTGACCAGGTCGTCGACGTGCACAGCCATGCGATGCCGATGCCCCTCTTGCGCTGGTTGTCCGGTAACGGGCTCGCCGACCTCGACCAGTTGGACGACGGCGTTGTGCGTATCGCTCCTGCGGTGTCCGGGCTCGCCGCCGGCGTGCCGATTCCGCTGCCGCCGCAGCAGTACGACGTCGATCTTCGGCTCGCCGACCTGCAGGCCAGCGGCGTCGACCGGCAACTCGTGTCGCTGCCGCCGTTCGTCACCTGCGCGGCCGGCAACGATGAGCGTGAGGTGCTCCAGGTCGCCCGGCGCGGCAACGACGCTCTCGTCGAGATGCTGACCGGCCACGAGGACCGCTTCGCCGCGCTCGGATTCGTCCCGCTCGGCACGGCGGGTGCGGTCGCCGAAGCGGTTCGTTGCCTCGACGAGCTGTCCTGTGCCGGCCTCGCGATCGGGACACAGGGACTCGGCGCCGAGTTGGATGATCCGGTCCACGAACCACTCTGGGACCTGTTGGCCCACCGGGGTACGTTCGCGTTCCTGCATCCCAACGCGACGCCGGGCGGAAGCCGCCTGGACGCCTACTGGCTTCCCCAACTGGCCGGCTTCCCGATGGAGACCGCACTCGCCGTGAGCCGGCTCGTGCTGGGCGGTGTCCTGGAACGCCACGACCTCACGCTGTGCCTGGCGCACGGCGGCGGCTGCCTGCCGGCATTGCAAGGCCGCCTGGACCTCGGGTGGCGCCGTAAGCAGGTCGCCCGGACCACGCCGCGGCCGCCGAGCGATTACCTGCGGCGGCTGTACTACGACACGGCGACCTTCTCCACGACGCTGTTGCGGCGCCTGGTCGAGGACTTCGGCGCCAGCCATGTCCTGGTCGGCACGGACTACCCGTTCGACCTCGCCGACCTCGACCCGAGAGGCACCGTCGCGGCACTGGGTCTCGACGACGACCAGCGCCGCGCTATCGAGGGTGCCACCGTGACCACCCTGATCCCGGGGCTACGAGGCTAGCCCACAGCCTCGTAGCCCTTGGCCAGCTCGCGGGAGATCGATCGGGCCGCCATCCGCAGCGCGGGTTCGATCGACGACGACGAGCGAGAGTTGGAGTGCATCACGACCGACAGCGCGGCGACCACCCGCTGGTCGTGGTCGAAGACCGGTGTCGCGACCGAGACCGTGCCGAGCTTGAGCTCCTCCACGCACCGGGCGATGCCGGTGCGGCGCACGTCCTGCAGCGAGCGCATCAGCATGCCCGGCATGACGATCGTGTACGGCGTGTAGCGCTTCAGGCCCGCCTGCAGAACCCGCTCCTGGAACTCTCGGGCCGAATGGCTGAGCAGGACCTTGCCGACCCCGGTGGCGTGCAGCGGGTACCGCCCGCCGATGTGCGACACGACGCCCACCGACCGCCGCCCCCACAACCGCTGCACGTACAGCACGTCGTCACCGGCGAGGACGGCGAGGTGGACGTTCTCGCCGGTGGCGTCGTGCAGGTCGTGCATGAACGGCAGCGAGACGTCGCGAAGGGTGCGCGGCTGCGGACAGAGCGCGCCGAGCTCCCACATCCGAAGACCGATCCGGTAGCCGCCGTCGGCGCCCTTGGCCAGCGCGTTGAGCGCGACGAGCTCCGTTGCCATGCGGTGCACAGTGGACACCGGCAGGCCGGTCGCGGCCGCGAGGTCGACGAGCCGCAGGCACGGCGTGTCTGGGGTGAACGCGTTCAGCAAGGAGAACACCCGGCTGGACACTGATCGTGCCGGTGTGGCCGTGGATTCTGGTGTTGTTGTCGCCGGCTGGAACACGCCGGTCGTCACCTCCCGGGCAGGTCGACGGGACCCACCGGTAGTGATCTTACGCGCCGGGCCGCTTCGTCCGGAAGTCCCGCGGGTGGGCGAACGCCCAGGTCACGGACCGTCACGACCAGCATCACGACCGCTACCGCAGCCATCGCGCCCGCGAAGACGCTCAGGTCCGGGACCGCACCGGGCGGCGCGCCCAGCAAGGATCCGACGACCCCGATCGCCAGAATGGCCCCGGTGTACCGGCAGGACTGGAACAACCCTCCCACGACTCCGGTCATGTGCCGCGGCGAGCGCTCGTACATCAGTCGCTGCAGCCCGAGGTTGCCCAGACCGTACGGCAGGCCGAGCACGACGCCGTCGAGCGCGATCAGCCAAACCGGCGTCGCCGGCCCGAAGGCCGCGATACCGGCAAGGCCGACCACGAGCAGGATCGCGCTCGACACCACGGTCAGCCGGGCGCTCACCCGCGTCACCACACGCGAGGCCGTAATCGTCGTCAGGGCTCCGGTCGCGGCGATGGGCAGCATGAGCAGGCCTGCCTCGCCGGCGCTGAACCCCCGCGCCTGGAACCATTGCGGCAGGCCGTAGAAGGCGCCGTAGTACGCCAGGTTGAACAGCAGGAAGGCGAACAGGACCGCGGGCATTCCCTTGACCGCCCGCAACGCGGCGGCGTCAATGAACGGGTGGGCTGCTCGGCGTTCCTGCCATACGAACGCGATCGCGCCGAGGGCCAGCCCGATGCCGCCCCGGATGACATGGCCGAGTGTCAGGTCGAGCAGCGCCGCCACACCGAACGCGAAGGCGAGGATGCCGGGGACGTCCATCCTTGCCACGGTTGCTCGTAGGTTCGGCATCGCCTGGTCCTGGCCGGGGCCCAGTACCGCCAGGCCGGTGACCATGGCGGCGACGGTAAGGGGCAGGTTCACCCAGAAGATGGCCGGCCAGCCGACGGTGCTGGTGAGCAGGCCACCGAGCACCGGGCCGATGGCGCCGCTCGCGGTGTTCACGCTCGCGACGTGCGCGAGCCGGTCGGTGGCACCCACCCGGCGCAGGAAAAGCAACGCGCATGGGTACGCGGCCGACACACCGACCGCTTGCAGCGCGCGGCACCCCACGAGGAGACCGACATCCGGGCAGAACGGGGCGACTGCGGCCGCGACCGTCGCGGTGAGCATGCCCGCGACGAAGACCCGGCGCGGCCCGAACGCGTCCGCGAGCCGGCCCAGCACTGGCTGCGCGACACAGGCGGTGAGGTAGAAGACGCTGACCACCCAGCTCACCGTCGTCAGGGAGGCCCGGTAGTGCTGCTGCACCGCAGGCAGCGCCACCACGATCATCGACGAGTTCAGTGGGGCCAGCAGCGTGCCCGTCATCAACGCCGCGAATCCCACCCTGACCCGCACCGGCGATCGAGTCAGCACGTCAGCACGAGTTTCCCGGCGACCTGACCGGACGCGAGCACGGCCAGTGCCCGTGCGCCCTCCTCGATCGGTACGACATCGTGCAGCCGCGGCTTGAGCCGCCCTTCGGCGACCCAGTCGAAGATCCGCCGCAGGTTCTGTTCGTGGACCGGGCGCTCCCGGCGGACGAACTCGCCGAGGAAGACGCCCACCACGGCGGCGCCCTTGACGAGCGGGAGGTTGAACGCCAACCGCGGAATGTCCCCGGAGGCGAACCCGACGACCAGGTGCCGTCCGCCCCAGCGCAGCGCGCGGACGGCGGACTCGGCGACTGTGCCGCCGACGGGGTCGAAGATCACGTCCGCGCCCTCGCCACCGGTCAGCGACCGGATCGCGTCCTTGACCGCAGCGCGGTCGTCGCCGTAGGCGAAAGCTGCCTCGGCGCCGTAGGCCAGCGCGGCCTCGGCCCGTTCGGGCGTCGACGCGGCCGCAATCACCCGGGCCCCCAGCAGCTGTCCGATCGTGACGGCAGCGGAGCCGGTACCTCCGGCGGCGCCGAGCACGACCAGCGTGTCCCCGGCCCGCAGCCCGGCACGCTGGACCAGCGCATGACAGGCCGTGGCCGAAGCCACGAGCAGGGCGGCGGCATCACGCTCGGCCACGTGCTCGGGCAGTATCGTGACCCGGTCGGCGCGGACGGCGATCAGTTGCCGGGCGCAGCCGTACTCCTCGTTGCCCACGACCCGGTCGCCCACCCCCACCGATTCCACACCGGGGCCGAGCGCCACCACCACGCCGGCGTACTCGCTGCCGGGTGAGAACGGGGGCTCCGGCCGGACCACGTGCGTGCCGGCGATCACGAGGGTGTCGTGGAAGTTCAGCCCGACATGGCTGACGGCCACCAGGACCTCACCCGGCCCCGCGACCGGCTCCGGCAGCTCCACCACGTCGAGGACGTCCGGGGTCCCGAGCCGCGGGCAGATCAGCGCCTTCACCGGTGCTCGCCGACACGGACCACACCGGACGCGGCGAATGCGTCGACGTCCGCGGCGGAGAAGCCGACCTCGCACAGCATGCCGCGCGTGTGCTCGCCGAGCTCCGGCGGCGCGGCACGCAGCGCCGGCAGCTCACCGTCGTAGCGGACCGGGTGGGCGAGCACGGTCGCGCGCGCCGCGCCGGCCGGCAACTCCATCAGCAACTGCTCGTCGCGCACCTGCGGATCGCTCCGGACGTCGTCGTACGTCGCCACCCGCTCGATCCAGAAACCGCGCGGCTCGAGGACATCCGCGAGCTGCTGGTACGTCCAACCGGCAAGCACCCGCGCGAGGATCCCGGCGTACTCGTCGCGCCGGCGCCGCCGCTCGTCCTGGTCGAAGGCGGCCAGTTCCTCCGAGCCCAGGGCGGCCCCAAAGTCGTCCATCGTTCCGCTCACGGCAATGGCGACGCATGCGTCCTTCAACCGGTACACACCGTACGGCGCGTCGATCGACCAGCACGCCAGCTCCGGCGCCCGCGTGATGTCAGCTTGTGACTTGCGCCCGGAGAAGTACAGCGCCAGCGACTCCGCCTGAAGATCGAGCCCGGCGGCGAGCAGGCTCGACTCGACCCGCGCCCCTTTTCCGGTGGTCAGCTTCCGTGCGTAGGCCGCCAGCACGCCCATCGCGAGCAAGGCGGCCCCGTGCTGGTCGACGACCGGCGTCCCCGCCGCGTCCCCGGTCACCGAGATGAGGCCGCTGCGCGCCTGTACCAGCAGGTCGACACCCGGCCGGCCGGACATCGGACCACGTGACCCCCATCCGGTCGCGGACGCGTAGATGATGTCCGGCCTGATCGCCCTGACCGCGTCATAGCCCAGGCCCAGCTTCTCCAGTGCGCCACCGCGGTAGTTCTCGATGAGCACGTCGGCCCACTCGATCAGGGGGCGCAGGACGGTCATGGCGTCCGGGTGTTTGAGGTCGACGACGACGGACCTCTTGTTCCGGTTGACCGCCAGGAACGTGATGCTCCTACCGTCGAGGCGGATTCCCGCGCTGCCGACCCGGCGTTCCCACGACCCGGACGGGGGCTCGACCTTGACGACGTCGGCGCCGAGATCAGCCAGGTACTGCGAGGCGGAAGGCCCCTGGACGAAGTGGGAGAAGCTGAGGACCCGCATACCGTCGATCATGTAAGGCTCCGATGACCGTTCGAGGGATGGCTGCAAGCACCGTAGGAGCCGGTCCGAGGCGGCACCCAACCCGAATTCCCGTTGAGCGGAAACCAGCTCTCCCCACCGATCCGGCTGCGGCGCACGCTGAGCGCCATGAACGCACACCTGCCGGCCGCGGCCGAACCGCGCCGGCTCCGGTTGCCCGGCGCGGTGCTCAACTGCTCGGTCACCGGCGCCGGCCCAGCGGTACTGCTGCTGCACGGGTGGCCGCAGACCCGGTACGCCTGGCGCTTCGTCCGGCCGCTGCTCGAGCAGCACTACACCGTGGTCGTCCCGGATCTGCCCGGATTCGGCGCGAGCGCGCGACTGCCTGGCGGCTACGACAAGAAGAGCGTGGCCACGATCCTGCACGCGCTGATGTCGCACCTGGGGTTCGCGACGTTCCACGTCGTCGGTCACGACGTGGGCGGGCAGATCGCCTACCCGCTCGCCGCCTGCTACCCGGCCTCGGTGTCGAGCCTCATCTTCGTCGAGGCCGGAATACCCGGCCTCGGGCACAGCGAACGCGCGGCCAACCCGCTGCTCGGCGGCTCGTGGCACTTCGGCTTCAACATGCTCGACGACCTGCCGGAGTTACTGCTCGCCGGGCGGGAGCGCCCGTACCTGGAGTATCTGTTCCGCCGTGACACGATCGGCTTGTTCGTCACCGAGGCGATCGGCGATGCGGACCTCGACGTGTATGCCCGCGCGTTGGCCGGACCGGGCGCCGTGCGCGCCACGATGGGCTACTACCGTTCACTGCCCGCGGACATCGAGGACAACCGGGCGCTGTGCCGCAACGCTCCGCTGGCCATGCCGGTCACGGTCGTGGGCGCCCGGTACGGCATCGGCCTGGGCTGGCTGGACTCGGTGCGGGAGGCCGCACCCGCCGTATCGAGTCACCTGATTGAGGACTCGGGGCACTACGTCCCCGAGGAACAGCCCGAACAGCTGGTATCGCTGATCGGTACGACAATCGCGGAGCTGCCATGATCATGAACCGTCGAACGGCGCTCGGCATACTGGGCGTCACCCCGCTTGCCGCTGGCGCGTTCCCGAGCGGGTCCGAACGATTCCGGAGGCGGACAACTGTGGCAGATTACCTGCTGGTCCATGGCGCATGGCACGGGGCCGGACATTGGGCGCCGCTGGCCCGACTGCTCGCTGCCCGCGGCCACCGGGTCCTCGCCCTGGACCTGCCGGGCCACGGCATGTCGGCGCGCTTCCCGGTCGGCTACTTCGCCGCCGGGCAGCCAGGCCTGCAGTCGCAACCATCGCCGCTCGTGGACGTCACGCTCGAGACGGCGGCGCAAGCCGTGGTGGCCGCCGCTCGCGACTTGCCCCGCAAGCCGGTCCTGGTCGCCCACAGCATGGGCGGTGCCGTGGCGACCCGGGCGGCCGAGCTGGCGCCAGAGCTGTTCGAGCACCTGGTGTACGTCACGGCTTTCGTGCCGACGCGGTTGAAGGCCGCCGGGGCGTATCTCGCGCTGCCGGAGGCCAAGTCGGCGCTCGGTGCCGGACTGTACCTGGGCGACCCGGCGGTCACCGGCGCGGTGCGCATCAACCCGCGGTCCACCGACGAGGCGTACCTGGACGAGCTGCACGCCACATACTTCACGGGTCTCGGGCGGGAGCAGTTTCTCGCCTGCGCGGCGGCGCTGACACCGGACCAGCCGGTGTCGTTCCTGGCGTCCGATGCCGGTGCCACCCCGCAGCGGTGGGGCCGGTTGCGGCGTACCTACGTGCGGTGCACGCTGGACCGGGCACTGCCGCTGGAGTTGCAGGATCTGATGATCCGCGACGCCGACCACCTCGCGCCGCACACCCGCTTCGCGCAGGAGACCATCGAGTCGGGCCACGCGGCTTTCGCGTCTCGAACGCGGCAGCTCGCCGACATCCTCGACGCCGTCACCGTCTGATGTCCATTGACTGGCACCGTAGGTTGGTGGCCAGTGTGCGGGGACGCTACATCTGAGTGACGTTGATCGTCGGCTGCTGGAACGGGCTGGCTGTGCCTGATCATGTTCGTGTGCCGGTCGTGTTGCCCGATCGAGGCATTCGTGGCGGTCGCCGACCTCAACGGCTGGGACCACAACTGCGATCTTTCGCGCTCATGGACGCGGCCGACGACATCGTCCGGCCGCTGCAGGACCGGCCGGTACGCGTCGGCCGGGAAACGCTGACCCTGGGCTGTGCGGGCGTCGTTGGCCACTGTCCTATTCGGACTGTTCACGGTCCAAATAGGACAGCACCCGGCTCGTTGGCGCCGCCTCCAGGGCCTCCAGCGGCACGCCGGTCCGCCCCGGTCTCCTTGCGGTTACGTCAGTCCGCGCTGGCGCGACAGGACGCTCCCGACGCCGGCCGCCGCCGCCTTCACGGCCACCGCGTGAGCCTCCGGCCGGAAGCGCCCCACCGGCCCGGCCACGCTGATGGCCGCTATCGGGGTGCCGCCGGCGTCGAGGACGGCTGACGCGACGCACAGCAACCCGAGGCGGGATTCCTCGCGCTCGAATGCGACCCCCGTCTCCAGGGCCCTGCCCAGCTGACGACGCAGCAGCCCGGGAGCGACGATGGTGTGCGGCGTGTGCCGCTCGAGCGCTCCGGCCAGGATCTCCGCGCGGAAGCCGGGCTCGCCGTGGGCGAGCAGCACCTTGCCGATCGCCGTGCAGTGCAACGGCATCCGCCCGCCGGTCCGAGACGGCGAGGCGGCCTGCCGATGGCCGCCGATCTTCACGAGGTAGACGACCTCGGCGCCGTCGCGGATGCCGAGATGGACGGTCTCGTGGGTGCGCTCGTAGAGATCCTGCAGGAACGGCATTGCCACCTCCAGCAGGCTGCGCTCGACCGACGCCCGCATGCCGAGCTCGAACAGTCCTCCTGAGAGCCGGTAGCCGTCCGGGGTCTTGTCGAGCAGCCGATGCTCCACAAGGTCGCGGGCGACGCGGTGGACCGTGCCTTTCGGCAGTCCGGTCCTGCGCACGAGCTCGGCCAGCGGCAGTGCCGGGTCATGCACCGTGAACGAGTGCAGGATCGCCATCGCCTTGCCCAGCACGGTGCTCAGGTCTGCGGCCATGGCGTCAGCGTATCGCTGAGTGGAACGATCCGATTGCTCCCGTCGGCAAAACCCTTGACTCTTGCGGAAATGAGCGAGTCTTCCGCAAGTCGCATCGATTCGGCCGCCGTCACCGCGGCGGCCGACCGCCTTCGCGCGGCTGCCACGCAATGCCGGCCCACCCTGCCTGTGCGGGACCTGATCGGATCCGATGACATCGTCGCGGCCTACGCCGTGCAACGCAGACTGGCGGATGAACGCGTCGCCGCCGGCGCGACCATCGTCGGCCGCAAGATCGGGCTCACTTCCGAAGCCGTCCAGAAGCAGCTCGGTGTCGACCGCCCGGACTTCGGCCTGCTCTTCGACGATATGGCCTACGACGGCGGTGACACGGTGCCCTACAGCGCCGTCCTGCAACCTCGCATCGAGGCCGAGATCGCGTTCGTGCTCAAGGAAGACCTGGCTGGCGGCCCGCTCGACGCCGCTCAGGTGCGCAGCGCGATCGACTACGCCACACCCGCGCTCGAGATCTGCGGCAGCCGCATCCAGGACTGGGACATCGCCTTCGGCGACACCGTCGCCGACAACGCCTCGGCCGGGGCATTCGTGCTCGGCCCGGTGCGCAGGAAGCTCGATCAGGTCGAGCCGAAATCGGTCGAGATGCAGATGGCCATCAACGAGAGCGTGGTCTCCACCGGCAACGGCGCGGCCTGCCTGGGCGACCCGATCACTGCGGTCGTCTGGCTGGCGCGTCAGGCTCGCGAGCTCGGCGAGCCGCTGCGCGGTGGGCAGGTCATCCTGTCCGGGGCGCTGGGGCCGATGCGGCCGGTCAGGCCCGGCGACTCCGTCACCGCCACGATCACGGGCCTGGGCAAGGTCTCGGTCACGTTCGGCCATGAGGGCTGCGTACGCGGCAACCAGTGAGGACAATCATGAGCAAGATGAAGGTCGCCATCATCGGATCGGGCAACATCGGCACCGATCTGATGATCAAAGTGATGCGGACCAGCCGGCACCTCGAGATGGGCGCAATGGTCGGCATCGACCCCGACTCCGACGGGCTCGCGAGAGCAAGGCGGTTCGGGTTCGCCACGACACACGAGGGCGTCGACGGACTCGTCAAGCTCCCCGAGTTCGACGACATCGAGATCGTCTTCGACGCGACGTCGGCCAAGGCACACAAGTACAACGCCGGCAAGCTGCAGCCCCTGGGTAAGCGACTTATCGACCTCACACCGGCCGCGATCGGTCCCTACGTCGTTCCGGCGGTCAACCTCGCCGAGCACCTCGACGCGCCCAACGTCAACATGGTGACCTGCGGCGGCCAGGCGACGATCCCGATCGTCGCGGCCATCAGCCGAGTCGCCCCCGTGCCGTACGCCGAGATCGTCGCCTCGATCGCGTCGAAGAGCGCCGGTCCGGGCACCCGGGCCAACGTCGACGAGTTCACCGAGACCACCGCGGCAGCGGTCATGACGGTCGGCGGGGCCCGGCGAGGGAAAGCGATCATCATTCTCAACCCCGCCGACCCGCCGCTGATCATGCGGGACACGGTCTTCGCCCTGGTCGACGCCGCCGACCAGGAGGTTCACGCCGAGATCCGGCGCTCGGTCCAGAAGATGGTCGCCGACGTGGCGGCCTATGTGCCCGGTTACCGGCTCAAGCAGCAGGTACAGATCTCCGGGATCCCGCACGACATGCCGCTCGAAACCCTCCTCGAGCCCGGCGCGCGGCGGCCAACGCACCAGGTGTCGGTGTTCCTCGAGGTCGAGGGCGCCGCGCACTACCTCCCGGCCTACGCCGGCAACCTCGACATCATGACGTCCGCCGGCCTGCAGGTGGCCGAGCAGATCGCCGCCCGTCGCGCCCAGGAGGCAACCGCGTGAGCACCTCGACCTTCATCCAGGACGTCACCCTTCGCGATGGCATGCATGCCGTACGCCACCGCATCGGCACCGACGACGTGCGACGCATCGTCACCGCGCTCGACGCGGCCGGCGTCGACGCCATCGAGATCGCCCACGGAGACGGCCTGGCCGGCTCCTCGATCAACTACGGGCCCGGATCCCACACCGACTGGGCCTGGATCGAGGCGGCCGCCGACGTGCTGCGCAACGCCCGCCTCACCACGCTCCTGCTGCCCGGCGTCGGCACCATCCACGAGCTGAAGACCGCGTGGGACCTCGGTGTCCGCTCCGTGCGGGTGGCCACGCACTGCACCGAGGCCGACATCTCGGCCCAGCACATCGCTGCGGCCCGCGAGATCGGCATGGACGTCTCCGGCTTCCTCATGCTGTCGCACATGGCGCCGCCGGAGGAGCTTGCCAAACAGGCGAAGCTGATGGAGTCGTACGGCGCCCACTGCGTCTACATCACAGACTCCGGCGGCAGGCTCACCATGCACGACGTCGCCGCGCGCGTGCGGGCCTACCGCGACGTGCTCGAACCAACCACGGAAATCGGCATCCACGCGCACGAGAACCTCTCGCTCTCGGTCGCGAACTCGATCGTCGCCGTCGAGAACGGCGTCTACCGGGTCGACGCGTCCCTCGCCGGGCACGGCGCGGGCGCGGGCAACTGTCCGATCGAGGCGTTCATCGCGGTCGCCAACCTGTCCGGCATCAAGCACGGATGCGACCTGTTCAAGCTGCAGGACGCCGCCGACGACATCGTCCGGCCGCTGCAGGACCGCGTGCGAGTGGACCGCGAAACCCTGACACTCGGCTACGCCGGCGTCTACTCCTCCTTCCTCCGCCACGCCGAGAACGCCTCCCGGCAGTACGGCGTCGACGTCCGCGACATCCTCATGGAATGCGGCGCCAGAAGCCTCGTCGGCGGCCAGGAAGACATGATCATCGACATCGCGCTCACCCTCGCCGCCGGGTCCGATGCCGCGAACGGCGGCTGAGGAGCCGCCACGACCGGCCACGCCGCGGACGGCGAACGGGAGTTGGTCGGAGACTCCGACCAACAACCGCGGCATCCGGAACGGACGCAGCGGCTGGTGCTGTACGGCGGCTGGGCCAACGGCGCCGACGTCGCCGCGCCCGAGATCCAGACGCACGTGCTCGGGCTGGTGCGGCAGCGCTGGGGGCTCGCGTCCGGGCTGCTTGCCGACATCTTCGCGCCGGATGCGGACGCGGGCACGCGGCGGCGTTCGTGCGGTACCAGCGGAGGCCGCCGATGTCGAGACCGCCTGCGCGAGGTGCTGCCGCGCATCGCCGCGCCCACGCTCGTCGTGCATCGGGAGCGGGACCGGGCGGCGCCGCTCGTAGAGGGGCGGCGGCTCGCCGACGGCATACCCGGGGCGCGGTTCGTGGCGGTCGACGGGCGCTCCCAACCACCGTACATCGGCGACGCGCCCGCGCTGACCCGGACGATCCGGCGGTTCCTCGGGCTGCCGGGGCGGCACCGCGGGGCCTCGCCGGCGCTCACCGCGCATTGGTGCACCAACCGCGAGATCGGCGAGCGGCTGGGCATCACGGAGCGGTCCGCCGAGGCCCTGATCGACCGTGCTACTGCGACTGACGTACCTGGCCGTGACGAACGCGTTCGCCATGCTGCGCCTACTACCGATGAGCAACCGGGACAAGGACGTGGAGATCCTGGCCTTGCGCCATTAGATCGCCGTGTTGGAGCGGCAACTCGGCAACGACAGGCCCCGGTTCGAACCGAGCGATCGGGCGTTCCTGGCGGCTTTGCTGCACCGGCTCCCGCTCAACGCGCTGCGGCGGTTGCGGCTGCTGGTGCGCCCGGACACCGTCCTGCGCTGGCACTGAGACCTGATCGCACGCCGCCACGCGGCCCGGTCTCGACTCAAACGGCCGGGCCGGCCGCGGACCGTACACTCGATTCGCGCCCTGGTGCTGTGGCTGGCGCGAGAGAATCCAGCCTGGGGATACCGTCGCCTGCACGGCGAACTACTCGTGTTGGGCATCAAGGTCGCCGCGTCCACGGTGTGAGAGATCTTGCGAGAGGCCGTGATCGACCCCGGCGCCCGAGCGCGCCGGCAGCACCTGGGCCGACTTCCTGCGCTCGCAGGCCGATGCCCCGACGAACTGCGCGCCAACGTCATCCTGATCCACACCGGACCTCAGCAACTTGAGGCGATCCTCAGGAGCTGAGGCGGCGCGCAAACTCAGCGGCAAATCCGGATGCCATGATCTTCCGTTGAAGTTTATGGCTCATGTCGGGCTTTTCGCCGCGCGTCGCGGTGAGGCACGCTGTCGCGATGCGGGCGCGGCCGATGGCGTGAGGTCGGCATGGTCAGTCCAGCAGTAGCGCGGCCAGGTGCGGCAGCCGATGCCGCACCTGTCGTTCGTCGTCGAAGTCCCACGTCGGCTCCAACGGCGGGTAACCGCCACCGACCGGCTCGGGCAAGTCCATCGTCCCAGTGAGGACCTGATAGGCGTCCCAAACCACGCCGTACATCGACTCACACTCGAAGTCGAACGGGTCCTCGGTCTCGGCTGCGCCGCGAACGGAGGGCAGATCCGCGAGAACGTCGGGATTGCCCAGCGCCTGATCGAACACCGCACGGCCCTGGGCGATCAGCCAGCCGCGGAAGTACTCGAAGCCGTCATCGGAACAGCCGCCATTCAGCAGATACGCGGCGCCCCAGAGATCCCACCGATACGAGACCGCACGGAGGTCCCATAGCGGCTGCGCCAACGCCGCCACCTCGGCCGCCGGCAGTCCGACCAGGAGCGACAGCGTTCGCTGCGCCACCTCCTCAGCGTCGAACCGGTCCTCCGCTGCAGCCAGGGCCTGCTCCACAACGCTCCAAAACCTGTCCACGCTCATAGCGCACGATCCTCCCAGGTGACCCTCGAGCGGTTACCGCCGCCGCAGCGGACACCGGAGCACCGGCCCGTCCATCAGCGCTCGACCGGCCGCATGTTGGTGTGCGCTGCCCGCCTCATCACCGATGGGAGGGCTCAGGTTGGGGGACGTAGCGGCCACCCTGATGCGTCGTGGCCACGTAGCCCTCGGGTGGGTCCGGAAGCGCGCGGACGCAGTTTTCGGAACAGGCGTTGACCAGCAGCGGCAACACGTCGGTTGCGACCCGAAGGGAGATCCATACCTGTCGGAACCGTACCGGTTCGATCGGCCCGTCGCAGACGCTACAACTCCGGATCGTCTCGGCGCCCCAGATCTGCGGATCAAGATCGTCGCGATTGGGAACCTTGGCCAGTGCGCCCTCTGGTTGGAGCTGCGGAAAGTCGTATCGGTACTTGTAGTTGCCGTAGAGGGCCCGCGTGCTGACGGTGCTCCTGCCCAGATTCGCACACCTCGTCAGCTCCAAAGGGAACCAGTGCAACGCGTACGAGGTGTACGGCTCGAACACCTCCAGGCTCGCCATCGCACCGATCTCCGGAGGAACCCGAACGAGTGGACTGCCGTACAGCACGAGATGACGGACCCGCGTGAGCTTCGCGATGGTGGGCGGCAGCGTGACAAGGTCGGCCCGCTCGAGCGGGGTGAGGTCGACCAGCGGCCGGAACACCTCACGACCGTCCTCCACCGCCTCGTCGATCAACTCCAACAGCCGGCGCCAACCGGGCGAAGCAGTGTCCTGGCGTTCTCCATGAAATCGAACCCGTGTGTTTGGCTGCCGGAAACACGCCTCGTCGACGCGCCGGCTTCGGCCGGAGGCATCGACCGCGAACCGGTTACCGAAGACCCGCGACGCGCCGGGCATCGAGTCAGTCACGACCCGAGCCTACGCGGAGATCGCCGCCTCCCCGACGCCCACGGCCAGGCGCGCGGCCGGCCGGCACGAGGCAGCGCGAGCGCGGATTGCGTTCGAACACCAACGGCGTCCGCCGTGCCGACTCGTTCACTACACCCAATTCGGCAGCTCCGCACCTGCCGGCTCGGCCAGCATCCCGCCGCGTAGCGTGCATGCATCGCGGCAGATGTGCGCGCGGCTGCAGCCGGATTCGGGCCGGCGTGGGATGCGCCGGCGACTCGAAAGCATGGCAAGCGTTTGCGGCGTCGTACAGTCAGCCATGCTCCGCGACCTGACCGACGCGCACGCTCGTGCCGACGGCTACCGCGACCGCGGCTGGCCCGATGACACACCCGAGGACCTGCTCCACGGCTACTTCGGACTGCTCCGCGGCACGAACGACCTGGAGCGGATGGCCGGCTGCGCCACCGACAGCGGCCGTCACCACCGGCTGCGCGAGCGAACCGGCGGCATCGGTGCCGCGCTGGCGGAGATGACCGCCGCGCAACAGCTGCTACTCGACCGGCACCCCGTCGATCTCGGCCTGATCGCCCGGGTCGCGGTCCACCGGGAGGCGTTGCTGGCGAGCCGCCCGTACGTGCCGCCCGGCATCCCGGCGATGTGGGTCCGGCTCGGCAACGTCGATCGCGCCGAGGCTGTCGTCCGCTCGGGCCGGCAGGCCGAGCCGGCGCCGGTCGACCTGGCGAAGCTGGCCGGGGTCATGGCGGACACCGGCCGGCCGGACCGTGCGAAGGCCATGGTTGCCGAGGCGGTCGCGATGGCGTGGGCGGTGACCGACCCCGACCGCCGCCGTCACACCGTGCTCGGCGTCGCCGCCGCCGTTGCCGGCCTCGTCGACCCGGCGGAGGTCGATGCGCTGCTCGCGGAGGCGGAGCGGCTGTCCGCGCTGGAGCAGTGGCCGATCTCCCAGATCTCCAGCCTCAGCCATGCGGCCCGCGTCGCGGCGGATGCGGGCTGCCGGGACCGGGCCCGGGGCATGATCCGCCGCGCCGCGGCCCTTGTCGACACCCTCCCCGAGGCCGCTTCCCGCGCGAGTGCCTTGTCCGCGATCGCGTTCGCGCTGGCGACCGCGGGTGACCTCGACGACGCCGAGACGGTCGCGCGTCGCATCGAGCCGGCCGACGACTGGAACGCACAGACGGCCCTCTCCTACGTCGCCCGTGCCGCCGCGCGGTCCGGCGCGACGGACCGGGCCGTGGCGCTCGCCGCACTCATCGACGGGTCCTTCGGGGAGGTGGTCCTGGCCGAGGTCGCGGGGGAGGCCGCCGCCGGTGGGGACCTGCCGCGGGCCGGGGACATCGCCCGGTCGATCACGGCCGCCGACCAGCGTGCTCAGGCCCTCGCGAACATTGCCCACGAACTGATCGGCTTGGGTGAGCCCGGAACCGCCACCGCGCTGCTCGACGAGGCGGTGGCCGCCCTCGGCCCATCCGGCGACGCGGTCAAGGACGTCGGGGTCGCCCTGGTGCGGGCCGGACGCGCGGACAGGGGTCTCGCGCTGATCCGCGCCTTGCGCCGTGCCCGCGACCGGGCGGAGGCGCTCGCCCATGCCGCGTGGGCCGTTGCGGAGGCCGGCGACACCGGACACGCGACCGCGCTGCTGTACGAGGCCGAGCGTGCCGCGTGGACCGACGACAGCCCGGTCCCGTCGACCGACCGGGAGCTGGGGCTCGTCGCCCTGACCGAGGCGGTCGCCGCCACCGGGGACCTCGACCGGTCGTTGAGCGTCGCCGCGCTGATCGTCGTCAAGGGCCGGCGGGAGCTGGCCGTCGCCCAGGCCACGCAAGCGGCCGCGGCGAGCGGTGATTCGACGCGCGCGGAGGCGGTCGCCCGCGCCGCGCTCGGGCCGTACTGGCAGACGCAGGCCCTCGCGTCCATCGCCGCCGACGGCCCGCAGCGTACCGGAGATCTGCTGCGCGATGCCGAACAGCAGGCCGGTACCGACGCCGAATCCCTGGCCGCCGTCGCCGTCGCCTACGCGTCCGCTGGTGACATCGCCCGGGCCCGGACACTCCTCGACCGGATCGAGATCGACGGCTTGGAGCTGGATGACGAGCGTGTCACGGTGGTCAGAACGTTCGCCGCCGTAGGCGACCTCGACCACGCCACCGGTCTGGTCTCCATCATCGAGCACGAGCAGTGCCGGTGTGAGGCGCTGTCGGGGATCGCGCTGGCGGCCGTCGAACGTGGTGACACGGCCCGCGCGGAAGGCCTCGCCGATGACATCACCGGCCTGGCCGTTGCGACGCAGGACCTCTACTTGCCGGCTCAGGCGCACCTGATGGCGGCCGAAATCTACCGGCGGTGCGGCGCGGACGACCGGATGCACACATCGGCCGCGCTGGCGGAAGCCTTCGCCCATGACATCACGAACGACCATGCCCGCTCCAACGCGCTCGTGGCCGTCGCCCGCTTCGCGATCGCGACCGGAAGGCCGGATCACGCCGAGGCGCTCAGCCGCGCGATCCCGGACCCGGGCCCATCGGCGCGGGTGCTGGTCGCCCTGGCCGACGTGGCACCACCGGACCGCGCCCCGCACCTCGTCGGTGAGGCGCTGTGCACCGGGCCGTGGGCGGCGTACGTCGACCTGCTGCCGCACCGCCATCCGTCCGTCGTCACGGCCATCGCCGACGAAGTCCTTGCGACCGCCACACCCGGGGACAAGACCACCCGGCGCCGATGAGCGCAGGCTTCGCCGCTGCAAACATCGAGCAATGTGGAGCTTTTGGCTTGCGCTCGACCGTCGGATGCCTTGATCGGGTGCGCTCTTCTCGGCACGAGCGAGCGCCGGGCCGCCAGCTCTCGGCTCTCCAAGCGTGACGTGGCGGCCGGACGCCGTCGCGCGCCCAGCGGCTATGAGTGTGGCCGTGCGCTGCAGTTACCGACTCATGTCTGGCTGGTCATTACCGCACGTATGCCCGACGGCGTCGGATTCATCGGGCCTACATTCCGAGAACGGGAGCAACGCCGGCCTGCCGCCGGCGGGCGTGGGGGGACGGCTATCGGGGCTGCGGGACTCAGGCCGATGCCCTCGAGGTCGTTGAACGTCAATCCGGCCGTCGCATACTAGTTGTACTGCACAGCAACGACAGTTGTCACTGACGTCACCGCGTCGGCCGCCCGACGGCGCCGTCAGCCCAGAGCCCGCCGTCAGCGAGCATCTCGCAGCGGCTCGGCACGCGGAACTGAGACACCCTCGAACGGCTCGCCGACGCCCCGGGCTTCGGCGTCCGGACGGTGAACCGCCGGATTCCTCTTCGAAGCCCGCCGACCGTCCGAGACAGGCTGAACCGCCCAGTGACCGACGCATCCGGTGCGCGATCATCGGCATGTCCGCATGCCGATCCACCGGTTCGGGATGTCACGATTCGTAACGATCGGATCAAGCGAACTGGCGGATTTGCCCGGCCTGGCGTGCGAGCTGGCCTTGGGCGTTGCCCAGTTCGGCCTCCAGCGACGCTCGGCTGGCCACCCGACGGGGCTGGTGTCACGGCGTGCCCGTGGAGCGCGAGGGCTTGCGACGCCTGGATCTGGTCGAGCAGGTGGCGGTGTCTGCCCGACGAAGCCCCGGTCAGCGTGGTTGGGTACGGCATCGAAAGTATGCTGCGCCGGTGCAGCCAACGCAGCGGCCGTCGCCAGACGACGCATGGGGTGCCGACTACGACGACGTGCCGGAGATGCTCGAGAGCGCGGCATCGGCGTCCGCCGAGGAAGCCCGTGCGGCCTGGGAGCGCATCCTGAAGTGTCTCTTCCGCGTGACTCCCCGCTTCCCGGCGCCGGACCGGCTCGCACCCGTGATCGCTGCGGCGGTGCCGCACTTCGTGGCGCTGGCCTGCTCGGCGCCGCACGAGCGGGCCACGGCGCTGTCCGCAGCGGGCCGCGCGGCCGACCCGGAGCGTCCGCTGCGGGCGTCGCCCGAGGCGGGCTCCGCGCTGCGGGCTCAGGCGGCGACGATCGCACCGCTGCTGGACGACCCGGACGCGGCGGTTCGGGTCTCGGCCGTGTATGCGCTGACCCATGCCGGCGTCGACCCGAGCCTGTTGCGGCGCAGGCTGGCCGTGGAGACCGAGCTGGGCGTGCGGGCGGCGCTGCTGCTGGGGCTCGGCGCGGAGGCCGTGGATACGCTGGCCGCGGCCCAGGCGGAGGACCCCACGGTCGTGGTCGCGGCGGCGCTGGCCGGTGCCCGGGCCGGCGTGCCGTGGCCGGACGGCGCGCTGCCGGTGGTCGCGGCGGCGCTGGCGGCCGACGCGGAGGTACCGGCCGACTGGCTGCGCTGCCGCTCCTCGACGCTCGCGGACCTGCTGTGCACGGTGGACGGTGAGGTCGGCCGCATGCTGCTCGATGCGCTGCCGTTGACGGTACACCTGCTGCGGGCGGTCGAGGACTGCGCCCGTTGGCACCGCCCGGCCCGGGCGTGGCTGGCATCGTGGGCCGGGCGGCTGCTCCTCGACGCCGACCCGCGGCTGCGCGCGGCCGCCATCGACGCGATCGCGGCGACCGGCGCGGCCGCCGTACCGTGGGCCGACGGCCTCGCCCAGGCGGCGGCCTCCGCCGAGACCCCACCGGACGCACGCCAGAAGGCGATCCGGGTGCTGGGCGAACTTGGAGACCCGCGCTGGGTACCGTTCGGCGGGTGGAACGACAATTGGTGGTTGGACCTGACGCCAGCGCAGTTCGACGCATTCCGCGTCGAACTGGAACGGGCCACCGCGGCCGGCGAAGCACGGGTCGTCGCGATGCTGGCCCATCGAGTGAGGCCGATGGGCGCGCGGGCCTCCGCCCTGACGTCGCAACTACGCGCGGCCCGCGGGCTAGCGCCGAAGGAGATCGCCTGGGCGCTTGAGGGGCTGGACGCCGCCGATCCGGTCGACCTGCCCGCGCTACAGGAGTTGGCGGCGGAGGGCTTCGCGGAGCCGGCGTTCGCGTACTGGCGGCGGACGCATGACCGGTCCGTTGTCGTCGAGGCGATCCAGGCGGCGCGGGCAGCGCCGCGATGGCGTGAGATCACCCGCGGGTTGACGATGGCCGCAGATGTCGGTCTGGAATTGCCGGAGCTGCTGCCGACCCTGTGGGAGTGGCAGCAGCAGAACTGGGATTTGCCGCCCATGGTGCACGAGGCACAACTGGCCGCAGCCAGGTTCCTCGCCGTCATGACCGGTGACGGGCGGCATCCCCCGTCCGAGGTGCTGGCCAACGTCCGCGCGATCCTGCACTTCGGCGAAGCGCCCGCCAGCCAGGCTGCGGCGCTCATCGCCGAACTGGGCTGGACTGAGCTCGTAGACGACCTGAGCATCTCCTTCGGCCGCCGCGGGCACTGGGGCAAGGCCGCCATCGCCGAGGCGCTCTGGCGGCTGGGCCGGCCCGCACCCGATCTGGTGCCGGTTCTGCTCGACACCATCGAGGACGGCGTCTGGCCGTTCGAAGCCGTATCGGCCCTGGTGACGATCGGCGCCACCACAGCGGTCCCGCGGCTGACCCAACTGGCCGAGCAGGACCGAGCTATGCGCATTGACTTCGATTGGCCCGAGATGGCCTGGCGCGACGAACGGCTCCGCGCCGATCTGCGTGCCGCGGCCGCGACGCTGGCCGGGCGCTGACCCCCACGACGCGGTGCGCCTGGCCGCCAGGGCAGGCCGGCACCCGTGAAACCTGAACGCGGCGATAGCGGTCTCGAAAGGGCGGAACGCTCGCTCTCATCGCCAGATCCGGTAACCATGATCAGGTGCGTGGTTCGACCCTGTACGGGCGCCGGCGATCATTGGGGGTGCTCATAGAACGTGCCGCTGCGCGTCCGGTGCGAGGTGGACTGCTCCTGGTGATCACAGTACGGGCGTACGTGTCGGCTCAAGGCGCTGGGGGATGGGTAACAGTACGCCCGTACGGGACAAAACTCGTGTCGCGCGACGATTACTGCATCGTCGGACGCCAACAAAAAGGCCAGCTAAGCTGGCCTTTTGCAACGTCGGGACGGCGGGATTTGAACCCACGACCCCTTGACCCCCCAGGCATGAGAGCGGCGGGGTCGTGGCCGAGGCGTTCGGCGTCGCTGGCAGCGACGAATGTGACCGTCAACGCCAGGTTTCGAGAGCGCGTCCGACCTGGGAACGCAGCGGCTCGTCGAGCGCGGCGACGGCGTCCTCGGTGGAAGAGACCGGAAACCCGTCCCGGCGGCGCACCGTCAGGATATTACAGCTGTGCTAACAGTTTGCCCGGTGCGCCGCCGGCCGCGGCGGGGATAGGTACGCGGCCGGGTGTCAATGGGCCCTTCGACTCAGGCCCGGCCCGGTCGCCGTCGATGGTGTCCGAGGAAATTCCGCGCAACCGTGAACCGATCGCGCGCATCAACGTTGTGGTACGCGCACCCGAGCGCCGTTCCCGGGAGGGCCGCGATGAGTCAGGGCAGTGCCATGAGCGCCGAGGAAGCACGGGACCGGGCGGCGGCCGCGCGCGCCGAGTACTGGTCGGGGGCCGTCGCGCAGGCTGCCGCCCGGACCGCCAAGGAGGAGCGCGACGACACGGTGATGCGCCCCAATGATCCCGGTGAGGCGCAGGAGTGGCGCGAACGGCAATACGCGTACGGCGAGGAGCAGCGGATTCGAGCGTTCGCCGCGAACCTGCGATCCGGGTCGCGGCCGCACCGGCGCGGCGCCGTTCCCACCGTGGTCCCACGGCGAGTCCCGGCCCCGGTCCGCAGCCGCGGCAAGACGCTGTGACCGCCCGATGCCCGGGCCGGGCGATGGGCCCTGGCCGGCCCGGCGTAGGCCCTTTGCTTCATGACCGGCGTTCACCGCTTTGCCTATGGTGCGTTTTCCCGGCCATAGGAGGCCCGAGTTGCAATCGATCTGCGTCGAGACCCGGACGGAGCGGGGCGCGGCGGCCGACCGGCTGGTGCGCGAGATCTACCGGGTGCACGCCCCGGCGCTGCTGCTCTACCTGCTTCGGCTCAACACGGAGAACCAGGCAGTGGCCGAGGACATCGTGCAGGAGACCATCATGAGCGCCTGGAAGCACATCGACCAGCTGGTCGCGGCGCCCCAGTCGCTGCGGCCCTGGCTGTTCACCGTCGCCCGCAACAAGGCCATCGACCTGGCCCGGGCGCGGCGAGTCCGGCCCGTCGACCCGGCCGACCTGGCGCGTGGCTCACATGCCGGGCCCGGCGATCCGGTTGACCGGCTGCTCACCGGCGCGACCGTGCGCCAGGCGTTGCACAGCCTGTCGCCGGAGCATCGCCGGGTGATCATCGAGCTGTACTTTCGCGACTCGACGCTGGCCGAGGCGGCGGCGCGGATCGGCGTGCCGACCGGCACGGTCAAGTCGCGCGCGCACTACGCCCTGGTGGCGCTGCGCCGGCTGATCGGCCCGGTCGAAGCCTGACCGGAGCCGGTCGGCCGCCACGGCGGGCGGTCGTTGCGAGATCCGGCCGGCGTGCGGTGAACCGGCGGCGGGTGAGCGCCGTTGTCGGGGCCTGGACCTGCCACCGACGAACCGAAGGGGACCGGATGTGAGCCGCGTGGCCAGACTTCTCAGGGGCAGCAGCCGGGCGACAGTTGCCGCCGTGGCGAGCGTGCTGGCCGTCGGCAGCGCGATCATCGCGTGCATCGGCTTCGGCATCGCCACCGCGAACGACAGTGAGCGCGCGGGGCCGCCGATCGCCGACGCGACGGCGCAGGCGCTGTCACTCGCCGCCCTGTCGTGCCGGGACCTGACCGGTCCGCGGCTGGCGGGGCTGATGGCGGCCGGAGCCATGACGCCGGCCGAATTCGAGCAGTGGGCGCCGTGGCCGGGCGCCAACGCCAACGACTCCCAGGCGAGGTCCTACGCGCTCGCGCACGGCCTGTGCGACCTCGTGGGCCAGGTGCGTAGCAGCCAGATCGCCGCGGACGTGTGGGACGCGGCGCTGGCCGCCTACCGCACCGGTATCGACACGGTGAAGCGGTCCAAGGGTGTGCCCGCAGCGGCCCAGTCCTACGTGGACACTGTGAACCGCTACGCGAACTGGTACGCCAGGCAGCCCGTGTTCCGCGGTGACGCCGCGGGCACGTCGGCGTCGCGGGGTGCGAGCCCGCGGCCGTGGCGGCCCGTGCGGGTGCCCGACGCGGATCTTCCCGCGGTGCTGGCGGCCGGCCGGCGGTGCCCGGAGGTGACGCCGGTGCACGTGGCCGCGCAGCTGATGGCGTCCTCCGGGTTCGACCCGAACAAGCGTTCGCCGCTGGGGCAGCTGGGGATCGCGCAGTTCTCCCCGGATCTGTGGCAGCAGTACGCGAAGCCGAGCGACTCGCCGTGGGACCCGCCCACGGCGATCGCCACGCTCGGTGCCGCGATGTGCGACCTCGTGGGCCAGCTGGGCAAGGTCGGCGGTGACCCGTACCAGCTGGCGTTGGCCGGCTTCCGGGTCGGTCCGACGCCGGTCCGCCAGGCGCCCGGCGCCCTCGCCGCGGTCCCCGGCCTGCAGCGGTTCGTCGAGGACGTGAACGTCGCCGTCCGGTACTACTCGCAGGACCCCCGGCTCACCGCGGCCGCGACCGCAACACCTGCCAGGACCCCGGGCCGGCCGGCCCACACCTCGACACCGAGCGGAAACTGATCATGTTGTCGCGACGGACATTGCTCGGCCTGGCCGGTGCCGGTGCGGCCGCGATCGGTGTGCCGCTGGTCGCCTCGGCGCTGCGATCCCGCGCCGACGCCGCCGACGGCCTGCCGGTCACCGTGGTGAACGACACGGCGCGGTATGCGAGCTCGGCCATCACCATGTACGTGGTCGGCACCGACCCGTCCGGAAGGATGGGGTACTCGAATCGCCCCGGCGTGTTCACCCCGGTCTCGGGCGTCGGCGAGCTCGATATCGGGGTCCGGCTGGCGGCGAACGGCGACACCTCCTACACGCTGCCCAGGATGTCGGGCCGGATCTACTTCGCGATCGGCGGCGGGCTGCGGTTCAAGGCCGTCGTCGACGGCGACGGGCGGGCGGCTATGCAGTACCCGGCGGGCTGGGTGGCGGGCGACCCGTCCTACTCGGTGCTGCACGACTTCGTCGAGTTCACGTACAACGACAGCGGCATGTTCTGCAACACGACGATGGTCGACATGTTCAGCATCCCGCTGGCCCTGCAGCTGCGCGGGGCCACCGTGTCCACGACCGGCCGGCTGGCCGACGGCGGCCGCGACGCCATCTTCGCCGAGATGCAGGCGCAGCCGGAATTCCGCCGGCTGGTCATCGACGGTCTGCGGGTCATCGCGCCGGGGCACGGCATCGAGACCGGGGTGTTCTCGGACAGCTACTACGACGGCTACATTCAGGATGTCTGGAAGCAGTACGAGCGCACGACCATGACGCTCAGGACGGGCGACGGCGCGAGCTGGACGGGCCGGATCACCGGCGACTGGCTGGACTTCGGTGGAGTTGTCTCGTTCGCCCAGCCGTCCACGATCGACGTCTTCTTCTGCGCCGGTACCCTCATGGCGCCGAACAATGCCGGCGGCGCGGTGGCGGCCGTCGTCGGGGCCGGCTTCAACCGATCGGTGCTCGACCAGCCGAACCAGCCGGTGACCGACCAGGGCACGTTCTACCAGAACCACACCACCAACCACTATGCGCGGATCCTGCACCGGCACATGGTGGACGGCCGGGTGTACGCGTTCCCGTTCGACGATGTCGGGCCGAACGCCTCGTACATCCAGGACTTCCAACCGTCCTCGCTGCAGATCACGCTGACCCCCTTCGGCAGCGAGCACGTCCCGGGCAACGACAGCGGCGATCCCGGGCCGGCCGCGCCGGTGCCGCGGCCCGGCGGGACGGCGGGCACCGGTGGGGGCGATCCGGGCCTGGGCGCGTATGCGCAGATCGCTGCCGCCGGCTTCACCACGCAGCAGGGCGTGCGGACGATGGACTCGTCCGAGGGTGGGCAGAACATCGGGTTCATCGCCAACGGTGACTGGGTCTGCTACAGGGGCCTCGACTTCGGCCGTCAGGCCGCGACCCAGTTCGTGGTGCGGGCCGCCTCCGGCGCCGGTTACGGGATCTCTGGGCTGGTCGAGGTCCGGCTGGACAGTGTGCTCAGCCCGCCGGTGGGCTCGATCGCGGTGGCGAACACCGGCGGCTGGCAGGCCTGGCGGACGATCCCCGGCAACATGGCCCCCACCACGGGTGTCCACGACGTGTACCTGACCTTCACCAGCGCCCAGCCCGCCGACTACGTCAATATCCGCTGGCTGACGTTCGGCCACTGAATCCAGCCCGTCCGCCGCTCGCGGGCCCCGGTCCACTGTGGACCGGGGCCCGCAGCCATGCCGGCGCCAACTTTTTCCTCGCCGTCAGAACCGCGGCGCCGCCGGCGCCGTTGTAGGGGCGCTGCCGGAGAGGAGGACACATGGGCATGCGAACGACGTTGCGGCGGATCCGGGCCGTCGCCCTGGTGCTCGTCGCGGTCGGCGCCGGCGTCGTCGTGCCGGCCCCGGCCTCCGCGGAGCCGATCCCCGACGAGCACCACTACGTCGTGAACTTCGAGCAGGACGCGGCCGAGGTGATCCACTTCTGTGTCAAGACGGCCGCCTTGGCCAAGGACTACTGCACCAACGCCCTCCAGGTACGCAAGACCGTCAGCCACACCATCGACTACCGGCCCGGCGACAAGATCCTGTTGGACATCTACATCCAGGCGGGACCGTCGCACAAGGACTATGACGTCACTGACGCCGGCGGATGCAGCGACGACTACAAGCCGCGGTGCTTCCAGTGCACCACGACGGGCACGGTGCAGGCCACCAAGGTCGACTGCCACCTGCCGAAGACCGTGCTGCCAGCGCCTTCGATGGCCGCCATCGCGCCGTACGCCGACTCCAAAGGGGGGCTGCTCAACCTGCTCAACCTGCTCGCGTGGTGCGTCTCGGCCTGCGCCGTGCTGGGCATCATCGTGGTCGGCTCGACCATGGCGCTACAGCTTCGCCGCGGTGAGCCGGGCGAGATGTCCGAGCACTGGCGGGGCCTCGCCACCGTCATCGCGGCCTGCGTGTCCGGGCTGTCCGCAGGCCCGGTCGTCCAATGGCTCATCCCCTACGTCTGATCCCCGGCCCTGGCATCCATTGACTGCGCCGGTGCCCCGTTCGAAGGAGCGATCATGCCCACCATCCTGTCTCTCTGGGCAGCCGCCGCACTCCTGGAGGATCCGCCGCCGAGCGGGGCCGTGAAGGTCGGCGTCCCGCAGCCGACCGCCCCGGCCGCACCCCCGGAGCTCGCCGGCCTCGTCGGCACGGCGCTGAACCTCGTCGCGTGGGCCGGCACCGCCGCGGGCGTCGCCGGCGTCCTGATCACCGGCACGATGATGGCCATCTCGCACAAGCGGGGTGAGAGCTCCGAGCACATGAGCCGGCTCGGCATGGTGCTCGGCGGCTGCATCCTGGTGGCGACCGCCGGCCCGATCATCCAGTTCTTCTTCTGACGTCGTAGCCGGGTCTTGGCAGAGGAGCGCACCCGATGAGGTTTCGCCGCGACACCGACGACGAACGGCCGTTCTATCGGCAGGCCACCTGGGTCATCTCGGCGGCGTTCCTGGTCTTGGTGCTGGGGGCCGGGCTGATCGCCGTGCTGAGCGGGGGCGGCCCGGCCCCGTCGGGCGGTGGTCCGCCGCAGGCCGAACCATTGGTGATCGTCGGCAGCGGCGAAGCGGACCGGCCGGCGGGGTGCCACACGGACGACTCCGACCAGACCGTGCCCACCGCGCCGCCGGCCGACGTGACGTGGCGGCAGCTGAACGGCGCTCCGGCCCCCCTCTCCGCGTCGGCCGGCCCGGTCCAGGAGAGCGGCCCGCTGCTGTGGTGCTTCGCCCACACGCCGATGGGCGCGGTCATGGCCGCCAGCGTCATCCTGCGCCAGATGAGCGGCGACAACTGGCAGGCCGTCGTGCAGCAGCAGGTGGTGGACGACGGCAACCGCAGGATCTTCGAGCTCGTACGCTCGTCGCAGCGCTCCGGCGGGGCGCAGTACACGGCCTCCAAGTACGCCGGCTTCCTGATCCAGTCCTACGGACCGGTGCGGGCGTTGCTCCGGCTGCTCATCGAGGCCTCGCCGGGTGTCTTCGGCACGGTCGAGGTGACGGTGGCGTGGGACGGCGGGGACTGGAAGGTCCTGGCGCAGCCGGGCGGCGACATGTACGGCTCGCCCACGCAGGTGAACGCGACGGGCCCCTTCGTGCTGTGGAAGGTGTGACATGGCTTCGTGCACCTCGGGCGACCCGCTCTACCTCGGAGCGTTCAGCGGCATCTCGAAACTGATCGACGAGGGCATCGACGGGATTCTCCGAGACATCGCCAATGCGATCCTCACCGCGGCGGTCAACCTCTTCTCCTCTGTCGCGAACAAGATTCCGACGCTCGGCGACCTGACGACGGTCGGCTCGATCAAGGCGCAGGTCGCGTGGCTCGTCGCGGGGATCGCCGTCGCGTCCATCCTCTTCGCCGCCGCCCGCATGGCCATCGAACGGCGCGGGCAAGCGGGCACGACCGCCCTGAAGGGGCTGGTGAAGCTCGTGCTGGTGGCCGGGGGTGCGACGTTCGTCCTGCAACAGCTCGCCGGGATCGCCGACGACTACACCGACTACATCTACACGGCCGGCGTCAACGCCGAGCTGAAGACGATCTTCTCCTGCGGCGGGTCGGACGGGCTCACGTCGTTCCTGCTGATCATCATCGGGATTCTGCTGATCATTGCCGCCATCATCCACATCATCCTGCTGTACATCCGGCTCGGCGTCATGGTGCTGCTCACCGCAACGCTGCCGGTGGCGGCGGCGGCCTCGATGACCGAGTGGGGCGGCTCCTGGTGGCGCAAGCACCTGGCCTGGATGGTGGCCTGGCTCGCGTTCAAACCGGCCACCGGCCTGGTCATCTACGCCGGTGTCGTCATGATCGCCGACCGGGGCCAGGATCAGCAGGCGATCCGCATAGCCGGGTGCGGCGTCCTGCTGCTCTCCGCCATCTCCCTGCCCGCGCTGCTACGGCTCGTGGTGCCCGCCGTGGGCGCCCTGGGGTCCTCCGATGCGACGTCCGGCGTGGCCCTGGGGGCGGCGGGCGCGGCCGGTGCGATCGCGTCCGGCGCGATCAGGCTCGGGATCGGCAGCGGCGGCGGCGCCTCCGGCGGTGGAGCGTCCGGCGCCGGTGGCCGGGCGGTCCCGGCCGGCGCGCTCGGCGCCGTGGGGTCGGCCGCCGGTGGCGGGTCGGGCGGCGGCGGGTCGGCCGGCGGTGGTCGGTCGGCCGGCGGGGGAGGGGGCTCCCGGACCAGGGCGGCGCTCGGCGGGCTCGTCTCCGCGCTCTCCACGACCGCGAGCGTCATCGACAAGGGCACCAACGTCACGCGGCGGGCCGGCAGCCACGCCAACAACGTGGCGCAGGGCGCGCTGCCGGGCGTCCACGACGAGTCACGCTGACCCGGTGGGGGAGACATGTCCACGGAAGCCATCAAGAGCCCCACGTACGGCAACTGGCGGCGGCCGCGCAAGGCCGGACTCGGCGCCTTCGGTCTGGTCGGCACGGTCGGCCTGTTCGGCGGTCTGGTCGTCGTGCTGCTGGCGTCGCTCATCTCGATCAAGGCGGCCCTGATCGTCGGCGCGCCGATCGCGCTCATGATCGGCCCGCTGGCCATCCGCACGGCAGACGGAAGGAACGTCTACAACATCATGGCGCTACGCATCGGCTGGGCCCGGCGCAAGGCCGCCGGGCAGCACCTGTACGCATCAGGGCCGCTCTCGGCCCGCCCCGGGGGCCGGTTCCGGCCGCCGGGCATGCTCAGCAAGGTCGTGATGCTGGAGGGCCGCGACCCGTTCGACCGTCCGTTCGGTGTGCTGCACCACCGCTACCGCAACCTGTACTCCGTGGTGATCCTCTGCGAACCCGACGGCGGTTCGCTCGTCGACGCCGACCAGGTCGACATCTGGGTGGCGATGTGGGGTGAGTGGCTGTCCCGGCTGGCGCACGAACCCGGCCTGCGCGGCGCCTCGGTGGTCGTCGAGACGGCGCCGGATCCGGGCACCCGCCTCGCCGCCGAGGTGCTGCCGCGGATCTCACCGGACGCTCCCGCGGCCGCCCGCGCGGTGATGGAGGAGGTGGTCGACACCTATCCGGACGCATCCTCCGAGATGAACACCTACATCACCCTCACCTATGGGCTGCCCGGCGGTCCGAAGCGCCCCGCCGACGAGATCCTGGCCGATCTGGCGCTGCGGCTGCAGGGCCTGCTCGCCGGGCTCATCGGTGCGGGCGGGGGCTCGGCCGAGCCGATGTCGGCCGAGCGGATCGCCGAGGTGGTGCGGGTCGCCTACGATCCGGCCGTCGCGGCGGACGTGCTCGATCTGCGGGCGCAGTACGGCGGGACGGGGCTGCACTGGCTGGACGCCGGCCCGGCGGCCGCGATCGAGTCGGTCGACGCCTACCAGCACGACTCCGGGGTGTCGCGGACCTGGCTGCTCACCCTGGCGCCGCGCGGCACGGTCCGGGCCGGGGTGCTGCGCGCACTGCTCGATCCGGCGCCCAGCATCCGGCGCAAGCGGGTGGCGCTGCTGTACCGCCCGATCGACCCGGCCACCTCGGCGAAGATCGTGGAGAGCGACCGGCGGTCCGCGCAGTTCATGGCCACGTCGACGCGCGGCATGGTACGGGCCCGGGCGGTCTCGGAGGTGAGTGCCGCCGAGCAGACCGCGGCCGAGGAGGCGTCCGGGGCCGGCCTGGTCGAGTTCTCGATGGTCGTGACCGTCACGGTGGACTCCCTGGCTCAGCTCGCGGACGCCAACGTGGTGATGCGCAACCTGCTGGGGGCCACCCGCATCGCGATGCGCCCGGCCGACCGGATGCAGGCGGCCGCGTTCACCTGCGGGCTGCCCACCGGGATTCTGCCGTGGGAGCAGACCATGCTGCCGCAGCAGCTGCAGGAGGCGATGTGAGCCGGGCCGGCGCCAAGCTCCGCGTGTTCGATCTCGGCGAGCGGTGGCGGCCGGGCGCCTCCGGCCGGCACACAGCGCTCAGCGGTCTGGACGTACCCCCGATCGAGCGGCAGCCCCGGGAGCACGACGAGACCGGCCACCAGACACCGCGGGCCCGCCGCAAGGCGCGGAAGCTGGAGGCCGAGTTCCAGGCCGCGGAGGCGAGGTATCTGGCCCGGATGGCCAGGGCGAGCCGCAACGACAGCATCCCGCACCGCGGCTCGTTCGCCCCCGCCGGTGGCCGCGTCGCCAGCCTGGACCCGCCGACCATGTGGCGCGCCACCACGGTGCAGGCGTGCGGCCTGTGGCCGTTCGTGTCCGGGTCCGGGTCGCCCATGACCGGTGTACCCCTCGGCCGGCACCTGGCCACCGGGGCCACGGTGTGCGGCGATCCGCTCAACTGGTTCACCCGCGCCCGGTACATCTCCAACCCGTCGCTGTTCATGCTCGGCATGCCCGGCCTGGGGAAGTCGACGCTGATCAACCGGATGGCCATCGGACTGGCCGCGCAGGGCGTGGTGCCGCTGGTGCTGGGCGACCTGAAGCCGGACTACGCGGACACCGTGCGGGCCCTGGGCGGGCAGGTCATCCGGATCGCCCGCGGGGTCGGCGGGCTCAACGTCCTCGACCCGGGCGCGATGGGCGCGGCCGCCGCCCGCATCGGCGGCCGGGCCGGCGCGGCGCTCGAGGCGGAGACGCACGGCCGGGTGCTCAACATGGTGGCCGCGCTGCTCACCATCGTGCGCGGCCGGCCGATCAGCGACCACGAGCAGTCCGTGCTCTCGGCGTCCCTGCGCCACCTGCGGGAGCACACGCCGCGTGGGCAGTCCTACCAGCTGCCCGATCTGCTGCGGGTGCTGCAGGAGGGGCCACCGCGGATCCGGCAGATCACGCTGGACCGCGGCCAGGATTCGCGGTACCGCGACGCCGTGGACCCGCTGCACCGGTCGTTGCTCGGCATTCTGGACGGCCCGCTGGGTGACACCTTCGCCGCGCGCACCTCCACCCACATCGATCCCAACGCCACCGCCGTGTGCATCGACATCTCCCGCATCGGCGAGGCCGACAGCCAGCTCACCGCGGCGGCCATGCTGGCCGCCTGGTCCGACGGGCTCGGGACGGTGGCGGCCGCGCACGCCCTGGCCGACGCCGGCCTGGCCCCGCGGCGGTGGTTCTTCACCATCCTCGACGAGCTCTGGCGGCCGCTGCGGGCCGCGTCCGGCATCGTGGACCGGATCGACGCGCTGACCCGGCTCAACCGATCCCTCGGCCTGGCCGACGCGAAGATCACGCACACCCTGAAGGACGCCGAGGCGCTCGGCTCGGAGGCCGACAGGGCCAAGGCCCGGGGCTTCGTCGAGCGCGCCGGCATGGTCGCCTGCGCCGGCCTGCCCAAGGCCGAGATGGAGGACCTGGGCAAGGTCGTGGGCCTGTCCCGCCGCGAGATCGACCTGGTCTCGTCGTGGTCGTCCCCGCCCGGCTGGGCCCAGCACGGCGAGCACGACGAGCCGCCCGGCCGCGGCCGCTTCCTGATCAAGGTCGGTGGACGGCCGGGCATCCCGATCCAGGTCGCGATCACCAACACCGAGCGCCACCTGCACGACACCAACGCCCGGTGGGTCTCCAACGGCTACGCCGAGCGCGTGGCCGCCCAGCGGGCCGCCGAGGACGCGGCCGTGGCCGCCGGCGACGGCATCGAGCTCCATGTCGATCCTGGCCCGGGCCCGGAGACCGACTTCGCATTGCATCGATAGGGCGCCGCGGGCGCTGGGGAGGTCGCGATGACAGCACCAGTACGAGGATCAGCGCTGGGGCCGGCCGCCCAGCCGCCGGGGGCCCGACCGTTCCTCGCCCGCTTCCGCCAGTATCTGCGGGCGGCGTGGACCCGGGCCCTGCTCCTGGTCGACATGAGGCGGGCCGCCCGGCAAGCGGAGCTGGACAATGCGGCACCCGATGGCGGCGGTGCGGCACCGGGTGGTGCGCCGCAGCCGTCCGGCCCGGCGCCGAGCGGTGCGCCCCAGCCGTCGTACGGTCCGGCGTCGTCGCCCGCCCCGAGCGGCGTCCGGCGCCGAGGCGTGCTCAGGACGGTGTGGGCGGCGGCCCGATGGGGCGGGCGCAAGATCCGCGCGGGTTGGCGTCGAACGGCGGGGCTGTTCCGGGCGGTGGGTGCCGTGCTCTCCGAGAAGGCGTTCGAACGCGTCCTCGATGCGCAGGAGGCTCGCCAGGCCGAGCAGCGGGCCAGTTCGCGCAGCGCGGGCGGGCCGTCGTCGAGCTCGGCGACGCCGCCGCACGAGGGGAGCACGGCGGCGCAGGGCGCCCGGAACGTCGCCTACACTGCCGCCACCGCCGCGGACAACATCATGAGCGGCATGGCCGGGCTCCAGCCGGACCCTGAGCTCGCCAACCTGGGCCCGGGCAGCGACGTGACGTCCGGCCGGTCCCACGGGGGCGGGCTCATCACCGCCGCCGCGGGGCCATCGCGGCGCACGGCGCCGGCGGCCGTGAACGGGTCCAGCGGTACGGTCCTCGGCCAGACTCGCAGCTCTTCCGTACCCGCCAGACGGGCGACGGAGCCGCGCCCCCCGGTCGAGAACCGGCAGGCCGCGGAGGCGGCCGGCATGGAGTCGGTGAACACGTCCCGGGGGAGGCGGTCCTCCAGGGAAGCCTCCGGCGCCGAGCGGCCCTACAGCCCACCGCGGCGGTCGCAGGCCGCGCCCCGCGGACTGTCCAACTGACCGGCTCAGCAGCTCAAGCCCGCGCCCGGGTCGACGCCGAGCATCCCGGTGAACCGGGTGTAGGCGTCGACCCGGTCCCGCACCCGCTCCGGGCTCCCGCCGTTGCACTCGATGGAGCCGTTGATGCTGCGGATCGTCTCGCCGAAGCCGCGGCCGCCGGTGATTGCGGTGTGCGCCGGCGTCGTGCCCGCGCCGCTCTGCGACATCCAGAACCACAGGGCGGTTCCCCACGCCACCGCGGCGTCGGTCTTCACCTTGTCCGGGTTGTGGAGCAGATCGACGTGGAGGGCGGCGCCGGCCGCGTTGTAGTTGGTGTTCCAGCTGATCTGCAGCGGGCCTCGGCCGTGGTAGGCGGTCTGGCCGGCCGGGCAGCCGTAGGGCTGGGTGTCGTCGCAGTAGTTGCCCCACGCGGACCGGTCGAGCTCCTCGACGTACTGCAGGCCGCCGGACTCGTGGCTCACGTTCGCGAGGAAGGCGGCCATCTCGCGCTTGCGCACGGTGGCGTTGCCGGTGGTGGCGAAGGCGGGATACCCGCGCATCGCGGTGGCCAGCCCGGCGTAGGTGTAGAACGAGTTCCGGTTCGGGAACATCTGCTCGAACTGCGCCTCGGTCAGCACCGTGCCGGTGGGCGGCGTGGTCTTCTGCCCGGTGGCTGAGGCGGCGGCCGCCGGGCTCGCCGTGGCCGCCGGGCTGCCGGTCGGGCCGGGACCGATCTGCCGGTAGTCGGCGAACCGCGCGCGTACCCGCATCGCATAGTCCGATGGGTCGACGATGATGATGCCGCCCTTGGCTTTCACCGCGTCGATGCCGTCGTGGTAGGCCATGAGGGTCAGCGACAGTTTGTCCCCGTTGACCGCGTGCTGGTCGAGCAGCGTCTGCAGCTGGCCGGCCAGATCGCACAGATAGCGGGCCTGCGCGTGGATGGAGTCGGCCGGGTCGGTGGCGGAGGCGCCGTTGGTGTTGTCGTCGTCGCGGCCGTACTGCTGGAACTGCTCCGGCGTCAGCTGCGATAGGCCGAGCTTGCCGTCCGGGCCCTGCTTGGCGGTGTCCCAGTCGGACTCGATGTCGATCTGGGCGGCCAGGATGACGGGGCTGAGGATGTCGCACTGTGTGGCGGCGTCCTTGAGCGGCTGCACCCAGGCGGCGTTGGGGACGGCCCGCTCCAGCAGCGTGCCCTTGCCGTCGCCGCCGATCAGCGTCGTGCCCCAGGGGGCGTTGCTGCCCGAGGGGTCCGGGATCTCCGTGGAGCCGCCGAGACCGACCATGATGACGATGACGACGAGGAACAGCAGCGCCAGCAATACCAGTGGCAGGCCGAGCAGGCCGACGACGGCGCCGAGGATCATGAGCAGGACGTTCTGGACCGACACCTCTCCCAGCTGGTTCCTGCCCTTCCTGGCCCCCCGGGCCGCCTGCTTCGCCCGCTGTGCCGCGGCCGTCCCCGCCTTGCCGCCCATGCCGCTCATGCGCGCTCCTGCCCTCCGGGAGTTTCGATCGCCGCAATGACGGGCGCGTGCGGCCGCCAGTTCACGCTCCGGCCGGGGAGGGCGCGAGGGCGCCGAGAAACCGGCGGAGCGCGTGAACCGGTCCGGCGCGAGCGCCGTTTAGGGCGCACCCCCGCGGTCGAAGGAGATGAGATACACGTGGGCATTCCATCGGCACCCCCGCGAAGGCCCGGGTCCGAGGGCCGTGGGCGGTTTTCCGACGACCCGGTCGGTACCGGGCCCGATCGGGACGTCGAGGCCGGCACCGGGTCGCTGACGCTCATCGAGCGGCTGCAGGCGAGCCGGCCGCTCCGCTCGGATGACCCCCCGCCGCGGCCGAGCCGGCCGGTGCCGGTGCGTGGCCTGTCCGACAGCGGGTTCGGCTGGGTCGCGGCCCACGGCGGGGCCGGCGCCACATCACTGGCGATGGTGCTCGGCGGGGTCGATCTCGGCTGCCGGTGGCCGGACCCGGCCGCGGGTGATCCGGCGCACGTGGTGCTGACGGCCCGCACCCACGCGGCCGGCATGCGCGCCGCCTCGTGCGCACTGAACGCCATGCGGGAGGGCCGGCACCCGCCCGGCATGAAGCTGGTGACGCTCGTGCTGGTGGCCGACGCGCCCGGCGGGCTCCCGCTGGCCCTGACCAGCCGGGTGCGGGTGCTGCGCTCGGTCGCCCCGGTGATCCGTGTGCCGTGGATCGCCGACTGGCGCGCCGGAAAGCCGGCGCGTTCGCTGCCCAAGCAGCTCATCCGGCTCGGTGAGCTGCTCGGGTCACGCCCGGGAGGGGCGCGATGAAAGACTCCGGCGACAGCTACCTGCCGTGGGCGATCGTCGCGTTCGCCGCGATCAACATGGCCATCTTCGGCGTCCTGTGGCTCGGCGGCACGACCGGCGCGGCGGTGAGCGGCGCCGGGTGGCATCCGCCGCCGTTCGCCATCGGGATCTACGTCGACGTCCTGTTCGGCCGCGTCGGTCTGGTGTGGCCGGGCGCCGACCCGGTCGCCGTGTACGCAGGTATCGGCGTCCTGTTCCTGGTGCTGCTCGTGGTGGCGCTGCTGGTGGTGCGCAAGGTCGTGGCCCGCAACACCAAGCAGAAGGGGCTGGCGCGGGAGCGCGAACTCGGGTCGATGGCCCCGAAGGGCATCGAGGCCCGCGCCCGCGAGCTGCGTCCGTCGCTGGGCGGCGTCGAACGGCTGCACCCCGACGAGACCGGCAACCTGCTCGGCGACCTGCACCCCAACGGCCCCGAGCTGCGATCCTCCTTCGAGGATGTCGAGCTGGACCTGATGGCCCCCCGGGCCGGGAAGTCCACCGGCATTGCCGTGCCGCGGGTGCTGCGGGCGCGCGGCGCGGTCCTGCTCACCTCCAACAAGGCCGACGTCTACGCGGTGACGGTCGCCGAGCGCGCGAGGGCGGGCACGGTGTGGACGTTCGACCCGCAGGCCATCGCCCATGCCCCGCGGCAGATGTGGTGGGACATGCTGGCCACCTGCGTCACCATCGAGGGCGCCCGGAGGCTGGCCGGACACTTCGTCGCCTCCGTCAACGACGACTCGTCCAAGAAGGACTTCTGGATCTCCGCCGCGCAGAACACGCTGACCGCGCTGTTCCTGGCGGCGGCGCGCAGTGGCGCCTCGGTGTCCGACCTGCTCGCCTGGCTTGCCGACCCGGCCGACCGGACCCCGGTCGACCTGCTGCGCGACGTGCGGATGCCGGCGATGGCCGAACAGTTGCAGGGCACGGTGCGCGGGGCGGTGGAGACCCGCGACGGCATCTTCGAGACGGCCCGCCAGTGTGTGTCCTGCCTGCTGGACCCGGAGATCCTGGCCTGGGTGTCGAAAGACGAGCGGCTGCCGCAGTTTCGCCCGGAGCACCACGTCCTTACCAACGACACGCTGTACCTGCTGTCGAAGGACGGCGGCGGCTCCGCGGCCGGGGTGATCGCGGGTCTGGCCGACGCGACGCTGCGCGCCGGTGTCGTGGCGGCGGAGCGGATGGGCGGCCGGCTGGACCCGCCGATGACCGCGGTCCTGGACGAGGCGGCCAACGTCTGCCGGATCTCCGACCTGCCCGATCTCTACAGCCACCTGGGATCCCGGGGGATCAACGTGGTGACGCTGCTGCAGAGCTACCGGCAGGGCCAGCGGGTCTGGGGCGACGCCGGCATGGACGCCATGTGGGGCGCCGCGACCATCAAGCTCCTCGGCGCGGGCCTGGACGACGCGGACTTCGTGGAGAAGATCTCCAAGCTGGTCGGCCAGCACGACGTGAGCACGGTCAGCACCACCAGCAGCAAGGACGGTCGCTCCCGGTCGGTGTCGTACCGGCAGGAGAGCATCCTGCCGCCGGATAAGATCCGCGCCCTGCCGAAGGGCACCGCCCTGCTGCTGGCCACCGGAGTCCGGCCCGCCCTGATCCAGCTGCGCCCCTGGTACAAGGAGCCGGACGCGGCCCGGATCTCGGCCGCCGCGAAGCGGGAGGTCACTGCGATCACCGAGCGCGCCGCGGCGAAGGCGACCATCCCGGACTGGGACGTGCAGACCGCGTACTAGGACTTCCCGCAGAAGGGTCTTGCCATGACGACCACCCTCGGCGAGCAGAGCCCGTCGGTCGATGCCCCGGAGGAAGCAAGCGACGAGCCGTTCTTCATCCTGTACCTCGTCGGCGACGAATACGTCAGCGAGCTGCGGCGGCTGTCGATCTGGGTGGAGAAGCTACTCATCCCGGTCTATGCCCAGGAGGTCACGTCCAGCGCGCCGTGGTGTTCGCGTTGGCGGGACCATCCGGAGGCCATCGCCTATCTGCACGGTCTCTGGCTGGCGTGGCAGGACCGGACCGGGCCGGGCGCGGACATGACCGGCCCGGTGACGTGGCACCGCGACTTTCTCCAGCCGACCATGGACGCGCTGCGCAGCCCCAATGGTCCCTTCGCCGGCTGCAAACCGGGCGCGCACCGGCACAAGGAACGCCCCGCCGTCGACGACGACGGCTCCGTCTGATGCCCACTCGCATCCACATGTGATCGCCATCACACCAGATGAACCGGAGAACCGCGACGCAACGGCGGCCGTTTTTGGCGGCATCTCGCGACGGAAAACGTGCCGCTCGCAACGTCATGACGACGACAGGGAGCTGGAATGACCCAACCATTCGATCCCAATTATGGAATCCACAGCGTCGCGCAGGAGTCCCGATCGAGGTCAATATCCCCCGACCAGGCGGCACCTCGGCCGTCCGTTCGTAGGCGGCGCTCCAGCGAGGAACTGGCTGCGCAAACCCTGGGATACGCGGGCGCGGACAGCGACAATGACAGAGTGCGCCAGGCAAATGTAGTGGATGCCCGAAGCCGGTTCGGGCGGACGTTCGACCAGATTACAGCGGCGCTCGACTATGTGAATATCGGCACCGCCCAAGGTCTGGCGCTCGTCAAGTTCATCGGCGCACAGGCGGCGGCCACTCACCCGAAAGTGGGTAATGGAATCGAGTACGCGGCAAATGTGAGCCAGGGCCTCAACGGCGTCGTGAAGCTTCTGAAAGGAGGGCGGGGATTGTATAACGCCCAGTACCCGCATGAAAAATCAGAGGCTGAGCGGACGATATACTCGGGTATCGCCGACCTTACCGCCGTCGGAGTCGATGTCGCTTCGATGTTGAATTCGGACCTCGTGAGCCTGAGAATCGCCAAAGTTGTGGTGCCATATGTCACGTCGACCATCGATACGACCTGGGAGCGCATCAATCAGGAACGGTATGCGGGGTCCGGACGGCGCAACGCGATCGCCCTTGAGGACAACGTTCCCGGCCAGACGACGACCGCCCGAGATCTGTATGAGGCGGCGCGGATCGTGCACTACGCCGGCACGGACGTAGACCCCGCGGTCTGGCAGAGCAAAGTGCTGAGCAGCATGATGACGATCGCTCCTTACGTCAGCGCCGGGACCAAGCAGGGAAATGCACTGATGACCGTCATCGGCGACTCTCTGAAGGAGGCGGGCACGCCGCTGGCCGGCAAGACGGCTCTCGGCGCCGAATGCGCGGGTACGGGCCTGACCATCATCGGGACGATCACAGAAATGTACCAAAACTACGCCCGGCGCCAGTATGCGCAGATGGCGTTCAACGCTGGGAACCTCGCGGCGGCCGGATTGGCCATCGGCAGCCTGGTCGAGCCGACGGCGCATCTCCGGACGGCGCAGGCAGCCGTGGGCTACGGCGCCACCACGCTCGTGACGGTGGCCGACAGGGTGAACGCATACTGGGCCAGCAAGCATCCGCAGGCGGATGTGGAACAAACGCTGGCCGCCAGGTCCGGCCGGCGGATTCGGCACGCTCAGCCGCTCCAGGACCCTCCGGCGGCCTACCGCGGTGGCAACCAGCAGCAGCGTAGGGGACCGCGGCAGTGAGCCGGCACACGCGAGGCGGCGCCTGAGCCGTCAGGCATGCCGTGTGCCGCCGGTCACGTGACCGGCGGCACACGCGTATCGGCCCGGTGCCGGCGGTTTCCCGGGTGCGGCGTTGAACCCCGCGGCCCGTCGCGTCGTAGGTTGGCTATGGAACCGACGGTCGACGGGGCTTCCGCGGGGCAGCACGGGGCTCCCCGGCTCGACGAGGCACTGCGCCAGCTCAAGGACGTGTATTCGCCGATGCTGCTCAGCTACCTGATGCGGCTGACCAACGGTGACCGGCACCGGGCGGAGGACATCGTCCAGGAGACGCTGATCCGGGCCTGGAACCATCCCGAGGCGCGGCTGCCGGACGGCTACTGGAGCCGGCGGTGGCTGTTCACCGTGGCCCGCCGGATCGCCATCGACCAGATCCGCTCGGTCAACGCGCGGCCACCGGAGCATCCGGACGAGCGGATCGAGGCCTACTCCACGCAGGAGAACGACGTCGATCGGATGCTCGACCGGCGCGAGGTCCGCGAGGCGCTGGCCCGGATGCCGGAGCGGCTGCGCAGCGTCCTCGTGGCAATGTACTTCCAGGACTTCTCCACCGCCGAGGCGGCCGCCGCGCTGGGCGTGCCGCAGGGCACCGTCAAGTCGCGGATGTACCACGCCATGCGCGCCCTGCGCGAGGAGCTCGTGGAGCGCGGGTTCAACCCCGGCCGGGTCAAGCCGGCCGCCGAGGTCACCGACCCCCCTGCCGACCCGGGCCGCACCGCCGCGCAGGCCCGCAAGGCGGCCAAGGAGCCGAAGCGCTGAACGCAGAACCCGCCGGATGAACCGCAGCCTTCGCTGAGCCGTCCTGAGGCCGCTGCCGAAGCGCCAAGACGAGACCGGCGAGAGGATTGCCGATGCCCAGGACTGTCCGCCTGATACTCGTGGTGGCGGTGTGCCTCACCGGGATAGGCGCACCCGCCGCGGCTTGGGCCGCGGAAAGCGGGTACGTCAAGTTCTACACCGTGGCCAAGAGTTATGACGGCGCCGCGGAGAACCTCACGGAGATCGCGAGCCGGTTCCTGGGCGACGGCCGGCGCGCCGAGGAGATCTTCACCCTCAACGTCGGCCGCCCGCAGCCGGCCGGGGCGAGCCTGGCGGACCCGGCCCAGCTGCGTGCCGGCTGGTACCTCGTGCTGCCGTGGGACGCGGTCGGCAACGGTGTCGCCTACGGTCTCCTGCCCGCCGCCGCCCCCGCCTCCGCTCCGGCGACCACCGCGGCCCCGCCGGCGACCATGGCCCCACCGGCGCCCAGGTCCACGGCCACCGGGAGCGCGCCGGCCGGCGTACCGGACACCGGACGGCGCCCTTCGCCGGCATCGCCGGCTCCGGCGTCGTCCGCGCCGGTCGGCACCGCGGCTCCGGTCGGGTGCGCCACCGCGGCGCCGGCCGCGACGGCGGACGCCTGGGCGCAGAACACGGTCGCCGCCGACAAAGCGTGGCCGCGCAGCCGCGGCAAGGGGCAGGTCGTCGCCGTCGTCGACTCCGGAGTGAACGGCCGCGTGGCCCGCCTCTCCGGCCACGTCAACACCGGCGCCGACGTCTCGAGCGCCAGCGGCCGGGGCGACAACGACTGTCTCGGCACCGGTACCGCCATCGCCGGTCTCATCGTCGCGCAGGCGGACCAGAGCGGCAGCGGTGCGGGCGTCGCCCCGGACGCGGTCGTCCTGCCGATCCGGGTGGTCGGCAGCACACCGCGGGCGGACCCGTCCCGGCAGGTCGCCGCGATCAAGGCCGCCGTCTCCGGCAACGCCGGCGTCATCGCGCTCGGCCAGTACATCGACCTGGCCGACCGCGACGTGGTCGCCGCGATCACCGACGCGCTCGGCCACGACGTGCTGGTGATCGTGGAGGCGCCGCCCGCCGTGCCGGCGAGTGCCTCGACGAACGTGTTCACCACGCAGGGACCCGAGCTGCCCGCCGACGATGCGCTGATCAGGGTGGGCGGCATCGGCGCCGACGGCAAGCAGCCGCTGGCGTACCGGCCGGGCGCGGTCGATGTGGTCGCGCCCGCGGTCGGCGTCGAGGCCGTCGCGATGGGCGGCGGCACCGCCCAGGTCACCGGCACCCACCTCGCGGTGGCGTTCGTGGCCGGCGTCGCGGCCCTGGTCCGGGCGGCCGGCCCGGGGCTGGACGCCAAGCAGGCCGGTCGCATCGTGCGCACCTCGTCGGCCAAGGTGGGCGACGGCAAGGTACCCGACCGGGCGTTCGGCTACGGCATGGTGAACGCGGCCGCCGCGGTCGGCGCCGTGCCGGACGCGAACGCCGGACCGATCGGGACCACGACGGCGAGCCGGTCGGGTGGCGGCTCCGGCCGGTGGATCCTGCTGCTGGGCCCGCTGCTGCTGCTCGGGGCCGGTGGATATCTGCTCCTGCGGGGTCTGCGGCGGCGTCGCGGCGGGTCCGCCGAGGAGGATTGGCCGGCCGTCGCCGACGAGCCGTGGCCGCAGCCGCCGGTGCCGCAGCCCGCTGCGCGGCCGCGGGTGGCCGAGATGGCGATGTCCATGCCCGTCGCCGGGCGGATGCCGGAGCCGGAGGAGACGTACGGCCCGCGGACGGCCGAGGCGCCCGCGGCGTCGGCGTCGGATTGGCGGGCGGCGCGGAACCTGGCCGGGACCGAGGAGCACTGGAGCGACCGGTACGACGAATCCGCCGAGTTCTACGACGAGTCCGCCGACGACGGCAGCGCGTACGACGACGGCGGCGCCGGCGAGTTCGGCCCTGACCACCGCGGCCTGCGCGACGATCCCCGCCTGCCCGGCGGGGAGCCCGGCCGGGACGGCTGAGCGGCCGCTACGGGCCGGCCGTCGCCCCGGCGATCGAGGCGACGGCCGGCCCGGGAGCCGCGGTCAGGTGGTGGCCGGCGCGGGCCTGGGCAGGTAGGCCGACACGACCGGGGTACCGTCGGACAGCGTCACGGTGAAGAACGACAACTCCGCGACGGTCACCGGCGCCGCCCCGCTGACCTGCTGCGCCGCGTCGGACCCGGTCCACTCGGCGACCACCCGGGTCGTACCGTCGGAGGTGACGGCATAGAGCTGGTACCGGCTGTCGTGGTGAAGTCCGGTGACGGTGGCGTGGATGGTCACCCGGCCGTCGTGGCCGGTGGCGAGCACCGAGAGGTGCGCACCGGTGGCGGTGTTCTGCGCGGTCGCGGCGAGCGTGATGACCACCGGATCGGGCGGGGCGCTCGGACCGCTCAGGCCCAGCGTCACGAACGTGACGGCCGAGGTCACCACGACCAGAGCCAGACCAGCGAGGCCCAGCCGGCTTCGGCTGTGCAGCCGGCCGCGGGCGGAGGACGGCCGAGCGGCCGGACGTCCGGCGGCCGGGCGGGCCGGCTTCAAAGCCCGGTCCGGGCGCTGTGGCGGCTCGGCGGGGCCGGCTGCGGCGGCCGGTGCGGCGGACGCCGTCGCGGCCTCGGGGCGGAGCACGCCGAACTCGGCCACCACCTCGCGGCTGTCCTCGTCGGTGAGCAGGACCAGCGCATCCAGGACCACGGCCAGCTCGTCGGCTTCCAGCCGGCACGCGGGACAGGTCGCGAGGTGACGCTCGACGGCGTCACGCTCGGGCGGGGCGAGCTCGCCCAGCAGGTGTGCACCAAGCGAGAGCCGCACATGCGGGTCACCGGCGGAGTCAGTCACTCTGCATCAGATCCTCAAGCCACCCCGGCGCTCGCCCCGGGACCACGGTCTCCAAATTACGTGGCCGGGCCCTGCCGGGTTCACCGCGCAGACGGGACGTTCGGGTGAACCCGGGCCCCGGCCGGACCGGCTCAGCCGCGCACAGCGTCGTCGCCGGCCGTCTCGAACGGATCGGTTGCAGCATCGTCGTCCGGGTCGTCGTCGCCGGCGCGGGATCCGGCGCGGAGCTGGCGGATACGCAGAATGAGCAGAACCGCCGCACCCAGGCCGATGAGCGCGATGAAGACCAGTACGGTGGTCCGGCCGCCGTCGGACGGCGAGTCACCGGCGGGCCGCGCGGCCGGCTGCGCCGAACGCCGCTCCTCGGGCAGTTCCCGGGTGACGGACTGGCCCGGGTTGATCAGGCCGTAGCCGTACCGGCCGTCCGGGAGGGCGTCGCTCATCTTGTCCGCGGTGGCCTCGATCCGGTGCACGACCTGCTCGGCGCTGAGGTCCGGGTAGGCCGCTCGGACCAGGGCGGCCTCACCGGCCACGTAGGCGACCGCGTACTGGGTGCCGGTGCCGGTGATGCCGAGGCTGGTGATGTTCACGCCCGGCGCCACCACGTCAACCGCCCCAAGCCGGTAGGCCGCGGCCTGCTCCCCGTCCACGCTGATGCCCGCGACCCGGACGGTGGCCTTGGACGGCGATCCGGCCGCGGTGTCGATCGGCGTCGAGCTGAGCGGGGCGCCGCAGACGACCACCACGTCGTGCCGGGCGGCCTCGGCGATCGCGGCGGCGACCGTCGCGTCGCCGCAGTCCACATAGGAGCCCACTGCGATGACCGTTGCCCCGGCCGCCGTCGCGACCTCGATGGCGGTGGCCCCGTCGACCGGCTGGGCCGTCTTGGCCGCACCGGTGACCACCCGGATCGGCATGGCCACCGCGTCCGGAGCGATGCCGCGCAGCGTGCTGCTCTGCGTGGGCTGGGCGACGATGAGACCGGCCATGGCCGTACCCGAACCCAGGCAGTCGGTGTCGCCCCGGCCCGTGCCCGCCACGACGTCGGTGCCGACCGTGACGTGCCCGGTGAGCGGCGCGAGGCTGCCGTCCGCGCCGGAGTCCACGATCGCGACCAGCTGACCCTTGCCGCTGGTGTGGGTCAGTGCCGTCTCGGGCGCGAGCCGGAGCGTCGCCCAGTCGGACTGGGCCGAGCCGGACGTGGCGGCCACGCTGCACGAGCCGCCGGCGCCGGGGGCGGTACTCGGTGCGATGGAGGGCGCCGGCGGCTTCGGAGCGGCGACGGTACTGGCCTGACCTGGACTTGGCGCCGGGCCGGACGCCGCGGGCGCCGTGGTGGGCAGCAGGCCGTACTGCACGCCGGGGCCGACCGCGTCCCAGGGCAGTACCAGCTGCCACCCAGCGTGCAGCTGGTTGCCGTCGGCGAGCGCGCTGCCGTCGGGCTGCGGGCGCCCGGTGTTGAGGTCGAAGACCTGGACGGAGCGCGCGCCGTCGCCGAGGAACCGGGCGGCGATCTCCACCAGGTTCTCCGGTGTGCCGTTGTACGACGACGTGACCGTGTAGTACTTCACGAAGTCGTCGTTGTCGGACGGAGCCGCCGCGACCGGTGGCGTCGCGAGGCCGATGATGCCGGCGCCGAGCGCCACGGCCAGCCCGAACCCCACCCCGGCGCGCCGGGCGGTGGACAACGTCATCGCATCTCCCAGGTCGCTGTTGGCATCACTACGGCCGGGGCCGGGCGTGAGTTCATCGCGGCCGGAAAATTGCCGGCCGCATGTGTGACCCTCCGGGGATCGGGACGCGTAGTAGGGGCGTTGACGGGCCGGTTGCGTCCCTCGGCCCCGGTCAGGAGGTGTCCTATGCAGCCAGCCGTGCGTCACCGCCCGGCCGGGGCACTCGAGCGTCGGCGCATCGCCGGCCTGTTCGACCTATGCCTGGTCCGGGACTCCACCGGCGCGGTGACCCTGCCTCACGGCCCGGCCGAGGCGCTGAGCGCTCGCCGGCTCGCCGATCTCGTCCTCGTAGGCGGAGGCGGCGAGGACGACGTGCGGATCCTGGTCGACGACGGCGCACGGTCGGCGGCGCTCTTCGGCGAGCTGGCCGGGTTGCTGGGCCGCGACGTGCTGGTGTCCCCGGCCGGCACGGCGATGTCGTCCCGGCGGGCTTCCGGCGGCGCGCCAGAGCTCGTCCCGGTGGACGCCGAGGGCAACGTCCGGGACTGGCAGGTGATCCAGCCGCCGGAGTTGGCGACCGCGCTGCCCGGCTGGTTCACGCTGAGCGGCGGTACTGTCCGCCACCGCCGGGGCACGGTCGCGCTCCCGCTGCCCAATGGGCTGGCGCTGGCCACCCGGGCGGACTTCGTGAGCCGCCGGGCGTCCACCGCCCGGCTGCGCGCCGGGCACCCGGACCTGACGACGGTCGCGGTGACCGTCCGCGACGGCGGGTTCGTGATCGGCGCATATGACGGGACGCAGGACGTGCGCTCCGCGGCCGGCCTCGCCGCGGCCGTGGCCGACCTGCCGCTGTTCGGCACCGATCTGCGGCTGTGGCTGGCCTGGCCGTCCGCGCCGCACGAGCGCAGCCGCCTGGCCGCGCAGGCCGCCGAGCTGGCGCGGCTCAGCGGCGCCACCGTGTGGACCCCGCCGATCGGCGGCCGCGCGGTCGTCATGGACGACGGCGGCGACCTCGGCGCGATCGACGCCGACGGGCGTCCGGCCGGCTGGCACGACTACCCGCCGACGGGCGAGCACCGCTCCGCGGCGTTGGAGACCGATCGGCACGGCCGGCTGGTCCCGGCCAAACCGATCACGATCAGTGCCCCGCCGGTCGCCGCTGCTGATGATGAGGTCCCTCCGCCGGAGGTGGCGCCGCTCGACGTGCCCCCGTCGGCCGATGCGCCTCCGCCGGACGAGGTGCTCCCGGAGCTGGCGGCGCCGGTCACCGACGGGGTCCTCGAGCGTCGGCACGAGGACCCCGGCCCACCGGTCGGCCTGCGGCCGCCCATCGCACGCCGCTCGCGCCGGGGCAGCGCCCACGGGGTCGCGTGGCTCCCGCGCCGCCCGCCGGTCAATACCGAGCCGTTCGAGGTGTACGTCCCCTGCGCCACGACGCCGCGACGGGCGGCGGTCGACGGGGTGCCGAGCCCGGACCTGTTCCTGCTCGGGCGACTCGAACCCCGGCCGATCACCGAGCCCAGAGCCCCGCAGTACCTCCTGCGGATCCGGGTCGAGGCCGGCGGAGCGGTCGAGCTCGGGCACCTCAGCGTCCGGGTGCCGTCCCACCTGCAGCATCTGGTCCACCTCGGCCTGTACCTGCTGCCGATCGGCTGGCTGGAGCAGGCGCGCCTGGTCGGCGGGTACGAGCTGACCGAGGGTGGCCCTGTCCCCGTCGACCGGATCGCCGACGAACCGGTCACGATCCGCAGCACCGGTGCCCGGCACGGGATCGACGGGCTGCCGAACGAGGCCGTGCGGTGGCCGCAGCGACGGCCCGGGACGGCGTACGCGATGGTGCCGGAGACGGGAACCGAGGCCGGTCAGCCGGGCCACCGGCTGCCGCTGCTGCGCCGCCGACCGCGGCCGGAGGACGGGTTCCGGCTGGTGCAGCTGCGCATACCGCGCCGCCGGGCGATCGACGCCGGGCGGACCGCGGCCGCACTGGGCCAGCTCACCGCACTGCGGCCCGGGGACGCCGAGCCGGCGGAGGCCGATCAAGGCCTGGTGCTACCGTCCCGTTCCTACGAACGCGTCGAAGTCCGGCGCGTCTACCTGCCCGTCGACGGCCGCTGGCGCCGGGCTGCCGGCGCCGCCGCGCCCCTGGCGGACCTCCTCCGACCGGCCGACGCGCAGAGCCCAGCGGGCCCGGAGCGCGCCGCCGACGACGATCGCGACGCTGCGCCCGGCGCTGCTGCCGACTAGATCGCGCACCTCGCGCAGCTCCTGGCCGTGCAGGGCGCCGGCAGCGCAGAACACGGCGCCGGTGAACGGGGCATCGGTGGCCGTCCCGGCGAGTACTGTCATCCCGCCGTCCGGGTCGGGACCGTCCGCGCCCCGGGCCGGTAGGGCATTGTCGAGCACCGCCACGTCGAGTCCGCGGGCGGCCAGCCGGCGGGTGATCGTGCCGGCCAGCCACTTGCGGTCCTCGGCCGCCCCGGCCACGGTGATGACGTCCGGCGCGCGGGCGAGGTCGAGGTACAGCCGCCGGCCGTCACCGGATCCGAGGATGACCGGCACCATGCCGGCGCCGGGCGCCCGTTCGCCCGGTCCGAGCCAGCGGTAGGCCGGTCCGGAGGGCGCGGTGCGCGCCCCGATGAGCGAGACGCCGATGGTGTACCCGCCCTCGTCCACCTCACCGAGCAGCGCCGGGAAGGAGCCGGGGTCTTGCTCGTCATCGCGGATCGGCGGGCCATCCGGCTCCCCTTCGTCAGCGGGTTCGTTGCCGGTCGGGTCAACGGCGGGTTCGATGCTCGCCGGTGGAGCCGGGCGCTGCAGGACGGCCCGCGGGATACGGACGGTGGGGGAGGCGGCGGCGGCCGGTCGGTCCCACCACGCGTCGGCGGGTGCGGGCACCGGCCGGCGGCGCCGCGGCATCTTCTTCGTGAAGGCCAGCGCCATGGCCGCGAACAGCACCATGAGGACCACGGAGGCGATCCGGATCAGCGCGGTGTCCGCCAGGGCGGACCCGGCCCCGGTCGAGGCGGTCCCGGCCGGTGGCGCCTCCGGCGGGCCGGACGCGGGCCCGGGCGGCCGGGATACCGCCGCGGAGGGTGCGCCCGCCGCGGGCGTGAACTGCGGGAGCGGACCGGTGCGCACGCCTGGGCCGCCGGCGTCGGGCGGCAGCACCAGGATCCACCCGGTGTGCAGCTCCAGCGGGTCGGTGAGCCGGCCGCCGTCCGGCTGCGCCCGGTCCTGGTTCAGCACGAAGATCTCCTGCGCCCGCTTGCCGCTGCCGAGCGTCTTGACGGCGATCTCGTACAGATATTCGCGCTGCCCGTTGAGGGGCGGCCCGACCACGTAGTACTTCACGGTGTCCGCCGACGCCGCGAGCGGATGGACGAGCAGGGCGAGGAGCCCGCTCAGCACCGCGACGACGAGACCCCGCCGATTCGTCATGACCGTACAACGTTACGGGCGCCGGGAATGTTCATCGGCCACACGCATCGAGCCGCGGCGCTCGGGCGGTGTCCTGAGCCCCCGGATGGGCCCCTCCGGGCCTTTCGGCTCACTCGGCCCGGCCGGTGGACCGGTTAGCGTTCACGGCAGAGCCGATTTGGGTCTTTCTGTGCTCCGGTGAAGGGAGCGGGTGGTGGCGGCGATGTCGGACGGCGGCCGGCGGCTGACATTCTGGTGGACCGGCATGAGCCGGCGCACGTCGGCGGTGGTGTGTGCGCTGCTGACGCTGGCAATCGTGGCCGCCGGGCTGGTCGGCTACGCGGTCACCGCGGTTGGCAGCAACACGCTGCAGGGTACGGCGATCGACGACGCGACCGCGCGGACGGTGTCCCTCGCCGCACTGTCGTGCCCGCAGCTGTCCGGCCCGAAGCTCGCCGGCCAGTTGCTGGCGAACGCGGGACTCGCGGCGGACGGCACCGCCCCGTCGCGGCCCGGTGACGCGCCGGCCGGGCTGACCGGCGGGGCGTTCGAGCGGTGGAAGCCGTGGCCCAACGCGAATCCACGGGATCGCTCGGCCACCGTCTACGCGCTGGCCCATTTCATGTGCGACCTGGCGGGCCAGGTGCGGCTGACCGGACTCGCCGGCGACCAGTGGCGGCTCGCGCTGGCCGCCTACCACTCGGGCCTGCCGGCGGTCGGCTCGGCCCGGGGGATACCCGAAGCCGCGAAGGGCTACGTCGGTACGGTCGAGGGCTACACGGCCTGGTACGCCCGGCAGTCCGCCTTCGGCGGCTCCGAGCGGCCGCCGTCGCCGAGCACCTCGGCGCGCTTGGGAGTCCCTCCGGCGGCGGGCTCGCCGGCAGCCGTCCCCGACAAGTACCTGGCGGCCATCGGCGCGGCCGGTAGCGTCTGCCCGCAGGTCACGCCGGCCCGGATCGCGGCGCAGCTGATGGCCGCCTCCGGCTTCGACCCGAATCACCGCTCCGCAGACGGCGCGATGGGCATCGCCGGCTTCCGCAATGACGTGTGGAGCTACTACGGGCCCCCGTCCGGCTCACCGTGGGACCCGGAGCTGGCCGTCTGGGTGCTCGGCACCGCGATGTGCGATCTGCTCGGCACCTTCACCAGGGTGGGCGGCGATCCCTACGACTCCGCGCTCGCGGCGTTCCGCACCGGCACCACGGCCGTCCGGCAGGCCGGCGGGGTGCCGAGGGTGCCTGGCGTTGCCGACTTCGTGTCGCGGGTGGACGGCTTCGCCGACTTCTACCACACCGTCGGCGCGTTCGGGCCGCCGAGCCCGATGCCGTCCACGGCGCCGCCCACGCCGAGCCCGTCGCCGGTCGCGACGACGGGTCGCCCGCCGGCATCACGGGCCACGCCCACGCCCACGCCGACGTCGATGCCGACTGTGACGAAACCGGCGCCCACGCGGTACAAAATCATCAATGTCCTGAGTGGCAAGGTGGTCGCCGTCGCCGGCTCGTCCCGCAAGGAGGGCGACGTCGTGGTGCAGGCGGCGGACGGCACGGACGCCTCGCGGCTGTGGATCCTGATCGCCGACACCGGCGGCACGGTGCGCATCCGCAGCGTCTTCAACGGATTCGACCTGTCGCCGCAGAACGCCTCGACCAGCGAGTTCGCGTTCATCACGCAGGTGCGCGACACGAGCACGCCGGCGACCCGCTGGCAGCTCGTCGACACGGGCGGCGGGGTGTACAAGGTCAAGAACGCGGGGAGCGGCTTCCTGCTGGCCCTGCAGCGGATGGTCACCACCGACGGCACCAAGCTGTTCCAGCACCACGACAACGGCACGGCCGACCACCTCTGGCGGATCGTCCCGGCCGGCTGACGTCGATGCTGCACCGGACCGGAACGGCCGGCATGGCGATCGTCACATAGCCGGTACGCAGGGTCGATCTGCGCCGATGACGGATTTGTTTGATTCCCTGGCAAACCGTCAGTACGGTGAGCGCAGAACGCACGGCCAATGCCCTAGGAGTACGTTCCGTGACCGTCCCGGAGGCATCCACCGAGCCGAGCGATCCACCGGTCGTCGGGCCGGCCGGTCTGGACGGAAGTCTGCGGCCCCGGCACTGGGTCGGCATCGGCGTCCTCGCCAGCAGCGTGATCGTGGCGGCGTTCGTCCTGCCACCCCTGATCATGACCGGTGACGGCACGCCGCCGCAGGGCGCGGGCGGCCCGGCCCTGACGCCGGCCTCGACGCCGGCAACGGGCGCGAGCCCGACCGGCCTAGCCGGCAGCGCGGCGCCGGACGCGGACGGCGGACCGATGCTGGCGGGCACGACCGAGACCTGCGCGCCCGCATCGACCGGTCGGCCCACGGCGACCGGCGCACCCAGGTCGACCATGCGGTTCGAGCCGCTCACCGTACAGGCCGAGGACCCGGCCAGCACGCTGGTCGGCGGCGCCGCGGTGAAGGACTGCGAGCTGTGTGACGGGGGCGCCCGGGTGCGCTACATCGACGGCGATGCCAGCGTGACGCTGCACTTCGCCGTCCCGTCCGCCGGCAACCGGCAGATCACCGTGGTCTACGAGCTCGACGGTCGGCGGCGGCTCAAGACCTCCGTCAACGGCAGCGAGCCGCTCTCGGTCACCCTCACCGGCACCAGCTGGAACAAGCCCAGCTCGTACATGTTCTCGGCCGCTGTGCCGGCGGGCCGGGTCGACATCCGGTTCTACAACGACGAGGGCCCGGCTCCGGACCTCGACAAAGTCGTCCTCTCCTGAGGGCGGACGATGCACCGGATCGCCGCTCAGGCCGCCGTCTGCCGAGCCCTGCTGCTGGGGCGCCTGGTGCTCTCGTTCGCCGCGGTGGGCGTGGGCATCCGGCTGGTCGGTGACTCTTCACGGCAGTTGCTCACGCTGGCCGTCATCGGCATCGCCACGGGATTGCAGCTGTGGGCGTTGAGCCAGTTCCCGCAGGTCGTGCGGTGGCGGCTGCTTGCGCTGGCCGCGGACTCCGTGCTCGTGCTGGGGGTCCTGCTGTCCAGCCAGGGCGGGGTGGCCTACTTCTGCTTCGCGGCCGCCTCCGCCGCGCTGGCCGGATCGCTGCTGGGCACCGCCGGTCTGCCGTTGTGGGGCGGGCACGCCGTGCTGGGTTTCGCGGTGTCGGTCCAGGTCCTCCGCGCCGCCGGCCCGGTACCGGGCATGCTCGCGCAGTTCGTGGTGGCGCTGCCAATGACCGACCTCGTGTGCGGCCTCGGCGCCGCGGCGCTGACCGGCGCGGTCGCCCGCTATCTCGAGATGTCGATGGCCGCCACAGCCGCGGCGCAGCGCGCCGCCGCCGCGTCCGAGCGGGCCCGGCTGGCCCGCGAACTGCACGACTCGGTCGCCAAGACCCTCCGCGGGGTCTCCTTCGCCGCGCTGGCACTGCCCGCCTCGCTGCGACGCCAACCTGACCTGGCCGAGCAGCTCGCCCTGACCATCTCGGCGGGGGCGGACACTGCCGTGCGCGAGTCTCGTGAGCTGCTGGCGGCGCTGCGCCGGGACGTACCCGACCGGCCGTTCATCGACACCGTGCGCATGGTCTGCGACGCCTGGCAGGACAGCGCCGGCATCCGCGTCGAGCTGGTCGCCGCCGCCGTGGAGCCGCCCCTCGCGGCGCGCTACGAGCTGGCCCAGATCCTGTACGAGGCGCTTCGCAACGTCGCCGCCCACGCTCGCGCCACGCTCGTCATGGTCCGGCTCGCGGCCACGGCCGGGACGCTGGAGCTGTCCGTGCGCGACAACGGCACCGGCTTCGCCGTACCCGAGGACCTGACCGTCCTGTCCGTCGCCGGCAGTTTCGGCATCATCGGCATGCGGGAGCGGGCCCAGGCGGTGGGCGGGACGTTGGACATCCGATCACGCCCCGGCGCCGGCACCGAGCTCGTCGTCCGGGCTCCGGCGACGCCCGAGGACGCGCACAGCAGGAAGGTGTACCGATGATCGACGTCCTGATCGTGGACGACAACCCGATCGTACGGGCGGCGATCCGGGCCTACCTCGCCGCCGCCGACGACATCCACGTCGCCGGTGAGGCGGGCGACGGCCGCACGGCGGTCACCGCCGTGCAGCGGCTGCGGCCCACGGTCACCCTCCTCGACCACCGAATGCCGATCGCCGACGGGCTGAGCATCATCGGTCAGCTCGCCGAGCAGACGTCGGTCCTGGTCCTGACCAGCGACTCCGGCGAGGCGCTGATCGCCGGGATGCTGCGCGGCGGCGCGCGGGGCTACCTGGTGCACGGCGAGTTCGACCCGCCGGACCTGCTGCGCGCGGTGCGTGCGGTCGCCGCCGGGATGGCCTGGCTCTCCCCGGTGGTCGCCGCCGTCACCGTCTCGACGATGCGCGAGCAGGCCGCCCGCGACCAGGCCGAGCTGGGCCGGGCCGACCGGCTGCGCGAGATCCGGGAGCAGTTCGGCCTGACCCAGCGCGAGCGGGAGGTCCTCGACCTGCTGTGTGGCGGGCACTCCAACGCGGCGATCGCCCGGCGGCTGCTGCTGACCGAGAAGACCGTGAAGAACCACCTCCACCACATCTTCACCAAGCTCGGCGCCAACAATCGCACCGAGGCCGCGATGCGCTGGTCGGGCCGCCAGTAGCGGCGCAACGACCGGCACCGCTAACACCGGCCGTCCTGCGCGCCGGCCTCGACGCGGCGCAGCCACAGCGCCCGTGCTCCCCGGCGGGGGCCGGGCCCGCACCACGTACGCGTACGACCAGGGTGCACCGTCGACGGGCGCACCGTTCGACCTGGTGACCACGAAGACGACCGCGCTGTGCTACGGCACCGCGACGTGCGTGGCCGACGACGCGCGCACCACGACCACGGCGTACGACTGGAATCTGCGCCAGCCGGTCACGGTCACCGAGGACCCGGGCGGCCTGGCGCTGGCCACCCGCACCGGCTACGACCCGAACACCGGTCAGGTCGTCACCACCACACAGCCGGCCGGTGGTACCACCACGAACACTCCGGCCACCCGCATCACCGTCCACTATCGTCCGGGTTCCGGCTCCGGCTACACGGAGTGTGACAACCACGCCGAATGGGCCGGGCTGGCGTCCGGACCTTCACCTACGACGGGGGCACCGAACGCCGCGGCCTGCTGACGCAGGTCACCGACACCCAGGCCGGCACGATGACCGGGACGTACGATGCCGGCGGCCGGCTCGTCACCGAGGCGTGGCCGAACGGGATCAACGTCGCCATGCGCTACGCCGAGGACGGCATGCTCGACGGCATCGCCTACGAACAACCGGGTTGCGGCCAGAGCACCTGCACCCTCTACACCGAGAGTGCCGGCCGGTCGGCGCACGGCCAGATCCGCGGCCTCACGTCGTCACCACCCAGCGTTACGTCAACGACACCGTCAACGGCGCCTGCACCACCCGGGTCCAGGTGTTCAACACCGCCTCCGACCGCACCACCCTGACCACCTACGGCGCGGCGACCGGCGGCGCCTGCCAGAGCACCACCTCACCGTCGGACACGACCTGGACCTACGACACGGCGAGCCGGGCGTTGACCTTCGACATCAACTTCGGTCGTCCCGTGTTCGGCAACTGGCGCTGGGCGTCGTTCACTCTGACGATCAAGGGCTCCAGCTTGCTCAGATTCGGCTTCGTCCCGTTCTCCAAGAGGTCTGATCCCGGGTTCGCCGCCGGGCCGACGGCCGACGTAGCTCGGCCCGGCGGCGCTACCCTGGACCACATCGGCCATACCGACAGATCCGGGACGCTCCATGGTCATCGAGTTCGGCGCATTCCAGGAACGGCTTTCCTTGTACCTGGCGCAGCGCAGGGCAATGCCGTTCCTCGCCGCCGGGCACATGTTCCAGCTCGACCTCGTCGCCCGCCTGCGCTCGGCCCGGCTGGCCGCGCCGGTGCGTCTGCAGGTGACCGACGCCGAGCGGCCCGCCGGGGACTACCTGTTCGCCCTGTACACGTGGCAGACCCTCGGCGCCCGGCCCGAGTCGCGGGTCGCCGGGTTCGCCGTCGACCTGGACACGCTCGAACCGGCCCCCGACGTCGCGCAAGGCCTGCCGCAGCTGCTGTTGCGGGCTGAGGCCACGGACCGGCCGGTCGACGGCAGACGGGCCGGTCCCATCCTCGACGCTCTGGTCGAGCAGCAGCGGCGCCAGGACCTGGCCGAGGCCACCCCGGCCAGCTCGGAGCACGTCGATCGCACCCTGCGGCGGCTCGACGCCCACCATCACCGGGCCACCCGACTCGCCGCAGCAGAGTCGCCCGTCAAGCACGAACGGGTCGACCGCACGTACCTGCTTCGGCGGGCGGCGATCGAGGCGAGCCGGACCGCTGACGTCGTCGGCCGCCGGCTCGCCGCCGGGACCCTCGTGGTGCGGCCGGTCGGACCTTGCAGTATCTAAGGTTCCGCACTGGCCTGGCGTCGTGATGGCGGCTCGTACTGCAACGGCGGTTGGGTTGACTGTGCACCGAGCACGCGGGAGAGGTGTCGCCAGACGGAATGCGCGCCTGCTGCGCTGGGCCGACTGGGACGTCGACGCCGTCCGCGACTACTTCATTGAGCTACCCGAGCCTGCGGGACGTGCCGGTCCCGGTCGACATCGTCAACGTGTTCCGCGCCCCGGACGCCTTGCCGGGCCTGGCCCGGGACGCGGTCGCGACCGGCGCGGGGACGTTGAGGACCAAGTCCGGTGTGATCAACGCCCAGGGCGCGCAGATCGCCGAGGACGGCGGGCTCACCGTGGTCGTGGACCGCTGCCTGAAGTTCGAGCACGCCCGGTACGTCGGACGGATGCACTGGCTCGGGGTTCAACACCCAGCGCATCACGTGTGTCCGGGGTGGCCTGCAGTAGCCGTTCCCGCTCAGGTGTCGGGGCAGGTCGCGTAGGCGGCGGCGAGGATCTGGTCGGTGACGGCCTCCGGGTGGGAGATTAGGGTCAGGTGTGACCCGCCGGGGACCCGCAGGATCTTGGCGTTGGCGCGTTGCGCCATGGACTGCTGCGAGTCCGGCGTGATGATCTTGTCGGCGGTCCCGATGACGTACCGCGACGGGATCGTCTTCCACGCCGCCGCCTTCGACGGGGTGGTGAACGCGCTCATCGCGGCCGGTCGTTGCCCGGCCCACAGCGCCGTCGCGGCAGGCTTCGGCAGGTCGGGTCCGAACGACTGCAGGAAGACCGGCTGCTTCAGGTACAGCAGCACGTCGCCCGAGGGCGCGCCCGGGAGCGACACCTGGTCGTAGAGCGTGTCCGCCGGCCCGCCCAGCGCGGAGGTCTTGCCGCTGAGCTGCCCGGTGGTCTCACCGACGGCGGGTGCGGCCGCATCGACGTAGACCAGCTGCTTTACGTTGGGGTTGCCCGCGGCGGCGTTGGTGATGACGGATCCGCCGTACGAGTGCCCGACGAGGACAATCGGCCCGTCGATCGTCTTGAGGAACGCGGCCAGGCCGGCGGCGTCACTGGTGAGCCCGCGCAGCGGATTGGCGAAGGCGCGCACCTTGTACCCCTCCTGCTGCAACCGCTCGGTCTCGCCGGACCAGCTCGATGTCCCCGCCCAGGCGCCGTGGACGAGCACGACGGTCGGTTTCACGGCGCAGGCGACGGCCGATGGGGTCGGCTGCGCGTTCGGCGGGCCGCTCACCGTGAACCCCGCCAGTGCCAGGACGGTCGCCAGGATCTGCTTGCAGCGCGTTTTCATCGCAATTCCTCCCGCTGCAGACGGTGCATGGTGGCGGGGATGCCGACGGCGAGGTCGCTCGCCGCCGTAGTCACCGGCATGCCGGTGGCGAGTTCGAACCCGGCGCTGCCCACCGGCCCCCAGTCGGGGCCGAGCTCGTCGAGGGCCGGCCGGATCGCCCGCAACGCCGCGAGTGCGGGGGTCCGCTCCGGCGGGCCTGCACCGCACCTGAGGTCCTCCGGCCGGGCGATGGTCAGCACGCACTGGACCGGGACCGCCGTGGCGTGCCGCTGGTGCCTCGCCGGGCCCCGCATGCCGACCGGGAGGTGACCACGCGCGGCGGTGCCCCGGCGCACGACCGCCCACGGCGCCCGGGCCAGGGAGTCGGCCACCCACGCCGGTTCTGCGCCGGGGAGCCCGCCAGCGAGTCCGTCGGTGAGGTGGACCAGGTCGTGCGGGCGGGCGGCGGTCATCGCTGGCTCCATTGGGCGGTGAGGGCGGCGCGGACGGCCTGGGACGCCTTGCGGGCCGTCTCGCCTGGTCCGAGTCGAGGCGCCGGGACAGGTCGGTGGGTCCGGTGCTGGCGTCGGTCGCGGCGGCGCGGACCGCCGCCGCGCGTCCATATGCAGCGTCGAGCCGATGAACATGTCGATCGCGTACTGCCCAGCGAGCTGGCACAGCACCCGGTTCGAGCGCAGCGGCCCCTCGGCGCCGGTGAAGAAGACGTCGGGTCGTTCGGCAACGTACCGGTTCATGCCGGACTCGCCGCCGAAGCAGTGCACCGAACAGCGGCTCCAGGAAGAACGGGCGGTCGGCCCGCTCGATCAGGTCGATCCAGTCACCCGGGATGTCCACCTGCGGCAGCGCCCCGGCCGGCACGATCTCGTCGGCCTGCACCACGACGACCCCGTCGTGAAATGCGGTCGCCTCGGCGATCGTCGGCGAGTCCTCGGTGCTCGGCCCGGTGTACAGGTTGCCGTGCTGGTCCGCCGACGCGGCGCACAGCAGCGCGCCGTCCGGCCGGAGGTCCACGAGCATCCGCGCCTACAGCTCGACGTAGGTGTGGATCGCGCCGACCGACACCGTGCCGTCCGCGACCAGCTGCGCCATCCGCACGCTCTGCGGCCCCGCGTAGGCCAGGTCCAGCTGCGTCGCCAGGCCCCGCTCGAACAGGTCGAGTGCTCGGCGTGGGACACCGACCCGATCAGCATGTGCAGGTCGTGCAGCCGGCCCGGGTCACAACCGGCCAGGGTCCGGCTCAAGAAGTCGGCCTGTTTCTGATTGTCACCCTCCGACGCCACCCGGTCGCCCGGGTGGATGACGGCCTCCAGCACCTGCCGCAGCGCGTCGGATCGGATCACCTTGCCGTCGACGTGCTCTGTGGCGGCCGCGATCCGCCGCCGCTTCGTGGTGCGTCGCCGGTCCCTGACTGTCTCGCTCATCGGCTTCCCACCAATCAGGAGACTCCGTGTTCGGTCTCCTACCGTACTGCGCTAAATCCGTTACGCCACAACGTTTGTGCCGTGACGGCGGGGGCAGGGTTGCTAGCAGACGCCGATGTGAATGTGCGCAATCGGACAGGCGGTGGTGTCAGTAGTCCAGTTCGTGTCCGTCGGCGTGGGCGGCGCTCGGCGGCGATGCCGATTTCTGCCAGCGTTGCCACATTGACGCCGGCGACGGTGAGCAGGTGCCGTGGTCGATCCATGTCGAGGTCGTCGACGACGTCGGTGCCGTGTAGGAGTCGGCACCATTCGCGATGTGCCTGGCGGATCACCTCGATGCGCCAGGTGCCGTCGGGCGTGCTCATCGCGCCGATCACCTCGAGCGGGGCCGGCAGTCGGCCGGCCGGGTGGTGGAACGGGCCGATCGGAGCCGTAGCGGATCGAGTCGGGGAAGTGGCCGGTGACGATGTTGCCGAGGAACCTGACGTACTGCACCGGCAGCGGCCGGTCGTACCCCATGAGCCGGGTGAGCCGGTCGATCTCGTCGCGCGGCGCGTTCGGCGGGACCAGCAGGACGGCGGGATTGCCCGTCGAGTAGAGCGCGACCGCGATCAGCTCCGTCAACAGACGGCCACCGAGGTATCGCCAGCTGACCGGGGGCCGCACCCGGCGCAGCGCCGACCTCACCCGCGGGGTCGGCGCCGCGACCGGCCCGTCAATCTCGGTGACCGTCACGGCGCTCCTTCTTATTCATATTCAAACGATGGTTTAGACCGCGGATGTACGTCGATGTGCTGCGGGCGGTCGCCGATCCCATCCGGCTGCGCGTCGTGCAGACGCTCGCCGATGGCCGGCCGCATGCCAAGTGCAGCGCCGAGTGGGGCGTCGGGGTGCACAAGCCGACGATGACGCATCACTTCCGCCTGCTCCGCCAGGCCGGCCTGACCCGTACGGCGCAGCTCGAGGTTCGCTTCCGCAGCGCCTCCTCGCCGCCCTGACCGCCCCGGCGCCGGGAGTGTGACGAGGCACTGCCGTGCTGAGCCTATTATTCCGATAGGATCAGTGGGATGACGGAGATCTCCGGATCGGTCGTGGTGACGGCGGCCGGCAGCGGCATCGGCCGCGCGACCGCCGAACTGTTCGCCGAGCGCGGCTACGGCGTCGTGGCGGTCGACATCGATGCCGGGCGGCTGGCTCCGCTGTCCGCGGTGAGCGGGATCGTCACCCTGGCCGGCGACGTGGCCGAGGAGCAGACCAACGCCGAGATGGTCAGCCTGGCCCGGCGCCGGTTCGGCCGGCTCGACGCGGCGGTGCTCAACGCCGGCATCGGCGGGGCCCCGCCGCTGGAGGACGACGGCGCGATCGCGGCGCTGGACGCGATCCACGCGGTCAACGTGCGTGGCGCGGCGCTCGGCATCCGGGCCGTCGCCCCAGCCCTACGGGCCGCCGGCGGGGGTGCGATCGTCGTCACCGCCTCGGTCGCCGGGCTGCGCGGAGACCCGTACACCTGGGCGTACAACACCACGAAAGCCGCCGCCCTCAACCTGGTGCGCTCGGCCGCGCTCGACTATGCCCATCAGGCCATCCGTATCAACGCCATCGCCCCTGGGCTCACCCGGACCGCCCGGACCGCCGGGCTGCACGACGACCCGGGGCGCGCGGCCGAGCTGACCCGCCGCATCCCGCTCGGGCGCTGGGCCGAGCCCCGCGAACAGGCGGAGGCCATATGGTTCCTGGCGTCGCCGGCCGCGTCGTACATCACCGGCGAGGTACTCGTCAGCGACGGCGGCCTGAGCGCCGGCAACGGCATCTTCCTTCCTCCGGCCGCCTCGTCATGAGGACCGTCGTGGTCACCGGCGGCACCGACGGCATCGGCCGGGCGCTCGCCGAGCGGCTGCTGCGCCGCGGCGACCGGGTCGTCGCCGTCGTCCGGGATCCGGACCGGGCCCGCGAGCGTCTTCCGGGCGCGGTCGTCGTCGCGGCCGACCTGAGCCTGGTGGCCCAGGCGCGCGAGGCCGTCGCCGCGGTGACGGCGGTCGCGCCGGTGGTGGACGCACTCGTGCTGTGCGCCCGGACCTACCGCAGCGAGCGGACCGAGACGGCCGAGGGCCTCGAGGAGACCTTCGCGCTGTTCTATCTCAGCCGGTACATCCTGGGGCACGGCCTTGCGCCGGCGCTGGTCCGATCGCGGCGCCCGGTGATCGTCAACGTCGCCGGTCCGGGCGCCCCGCTCGGCGTGGTGCGCTGGCACGATCTGGAGCTCCGCCGCGACTACCACGGCGGCGCCGCGCTCGGCCAGGGCGGGAAGCTCAACGACCTGCTCGGCGTGGCCTGCGCCCAGCGGTACCCGGACATCGCCTACGTGCTGGTGCATCCGGGCGTGACCGCGACCGGTTTCGCCGGTACGTACGACGCCGAGACCCAGTCCCACATCGACACGATGCGCCGCACCGCCAAGCCGCCCTCCGCCGCCGTGCCGCCGATCCTCGCCGCGATCGACGACCCGCCCGACGAGACGCCGGCCGCATTCATCGAGGGTCTGCGCTACCCCGTCGACGGGCCGGACTTCGACGCCGGTGCGGCGGCGCGCTTGTGGGCGCTGACCCGCGAGCGGCTCGACAGCCTCGCCGGCCGGGGCGGGCGACCAGCCGGTTCGTCGATGTGGGTCCATCCGTCCGCCTCGTGATACCTGGACGGTCGGCGGTAAAGCGCGTGGGCCCGGTGCCGGTCAGGATGGGGGAGTGACTCCAGAGGAGATTGTCGGCGCCGTCATCGAGGCCGGGGCGGCCGGGCTGAAGGTCGGCGAGCTGCCGATCGGTGCGGTGGTGCTGGCCGGGTGACGACGTGGTCGGCTGGGCCTACACCCATGAGCGGGGGCACGGCCGCCGGCTGGTGCACGCCGAGGTGCGTGGAGTCGCCCGACGACCGTGCCGCCCGGGTCGCCGCGAGCTGGCAGCCGGGCATCGGCACGCGCTGGCATCAGTCACCGGCGGTGTTCGGCGGCATCCGCCGGGTCGAGAGCCGGGAGCAGTTCCGGCGGTACACCGGGACGGCGGCCGACTCGCCGCTGCGTCGACCGCGCCCGCACGATCGCCGAGCTGCCCGACTGACAGCCGAGCGGGCGGGGCGCCCGGCGAGCCGGCCGCAACGGTTGACGTCGCTGCGAACGTTCGCTCGGACCAGACCAACGTCGGCGGTCAGTCGGTCCGGTCAAGCTGATGCTCCGGGACGCCTGCGGCGCGGGTGTCGGGCGGCGCGAACTCGGCGCCGGGCCGCAGGCTGTCGCCGATGAGCGGCTGCTGGCGGTCGCGCGACGCAGCGTAGACACCTGCCGGTATGTCGGTAAAGCCGATCGTTGAAATAGTAATTGAGATCGCGTTTTGTCGACATTTTCCTCTGTGCGTGGGAGGCTCGCCGGAGGCAGCTCAGTTCACAATGTGGGATGCGAGTCGGATGTTGACCGTGCAGGTCGAGAGCGTCGGCTGGGACGACGCGGCTGCGGTGACGTTGCGGGAGGCGATGGCCGCGGAGATGCGCCTGCGGTACCACGACCGGTTCAACGACCGCAACGGAGTCGACGCGGACACCGTCGTCTACACGGGCGTCGCCTACACGGGCGACCGGCTGCCGGTCGGGCACGCGGCACTGCGCCGGCTCGGCGCCGAGCTGGAGCTCAAGCGTATGTACGTCGTCCCGTCACACCGTGGCACAGGCGTGTCGCTGGCGTTGCTCACCGCCGTCGAGCGGGCCGCGCGGCGACTCGGCGGGCGGCGCCTGCTGCTGCAGACCGGCGATCGGCAGCCAGACGCGGTCCGCCTGTACGAGAAGGCCGGCTACACCCGCATTCCGATCTTCCCGCCCTACGAGACGCAGACCTACTCGTGCTGTTTCGAGAAGGTCCTGCAGCACTGAGCGCGGAGCCGGTCGATCGGCTCGACATCATCATCCACAAGCTCATCTATGCGCCGGGCTCGTCCCGGTTGGAGGCTATCGTGACGACATTCGGCATCATCGGGGCAGGCAACATCGGCAGTCAGGTCGCTCGGGCGGTGATCGCGCTGGGGCACGACGTGGTGATCGCGAACTCGCGAGGGCCGGAGACACTGTCCGCACTCATCGAGGATCTCGGTCCGTCGGCTCGGGCGGCGACTGCGCAGGAGGCGGGAGCCGCGGGCGACGTGGTGGTCGTCACGGTGCCGTTCGGCAGGTTCCGTGAGGTTCCGGTCGAGCCCTTGGCCGGCAAGATCGTGCTCGACACCAACAACTACTACTGGGAGCGCGACGGCCGCTTCGGCGAGCTCGACCGGGGCGAGGCGACCACGTCGGGGCTGCTGCAGCAGCACCTCCCCGAAGCCAAGGTCGTCAAAGCGTTCAACCACATCGCCGCGGCCGACATCACCGCCGACGGCTCGCCGTCCGGCACGCCGGGCCGGCGCGCGCTGGCGGTCTCGTCGGATCACCCTGAGGCGGTCGCGTTCGTCACGAATCTCTATGACCGCATCGGGTTCGACGCGGTCGACGTCAGCCCGCTGAGCGAGTCGTGGCGGGTCGAGCGCGACCGGCCGGCCTACGTCGCCAAGCAGAACAAGGCCGAGCTGGAAGCGAACCTCGCGAAGGCACCACGCACGATCTGATGAGCCGCCGCTTCTGCATCCGGACTTCAGGCGGGCCACCGGCACCACCCACCCGCCGGCTGCCGGCGCAGTGGCTCAGCCGGGCCGAGACGCTGGCGGCAGACGACCAGCCTGACCACTGACCAGATTGCCGCCCGCACCCGTACCGCGCGGTGACCTTCCGGTCAGCCGATCCGGGCGCCGTACACGTGGTCGACTGTCATCGTCATGAGCACCCTCCGGTCGGAGACCATCACCGACCGGTACTCGTCCCAGTCCGGGTGCTCCCCGGCGGCACGGCGGTAGTAGTCCACGAGTGCTTCGACCTCGGGACCGTAGGGATCGGTTCCCGGCCCGGTGAGTGTCGCCGTGCCCTCGGCGGTGGCCCACGCCAGGCCGTCGGGGCTGGTGACCTCCAGTGTGGCTCGTGGGTCTCGACGCAGGTTCGCCGTCTTGGCCCGGCCCTGGGTCATCGAGACGTGGATGACGCCGGCCTGCCGGTCGTAGAAGGGCAGGACGGGGGAGAGCTGGGGCCGGCCGTCCGACTTGATGGTCGCGAGGACGCCGAGCCGGCTCTGCGCGAGCAGGGCGTGCGGGTCGAACGGTGGGACCGTCATGGCCGGATCCCCGGGGGCCTGCGGAACTGCTCGATCATCGCTGCTCCCTCGACGTGGACGGTGGTGCGCCGGCGGCCATGGCCGGACCAACCGTACACGCGCTCCACCGTGCCTATCGAACTTCAAAGTGCCCATGGCGGACCGGGAATCAGCACCCTCGCGGCGCTGCTCACCTGTTCTGGACGGCGCGTGCCGTTCGCCGTCCACGCCTTGTCCGTGGACGGCTGTGACGACCACGGGAGCACACAGTGAAGTTCCTGGCGAGCACCCTTCTCGCCGCGGCGGCCCCGCCGGCGACCGAGCACGACCGATTCGCCGAGGCGGTCGATCTGGCGGTGTGGGCCGAGCGGCTCGGCTACGACGCGTTCGGCCTCGGCCAGCGGCACAGCCCGCACTTCCTGTCCTCCTCGCCGGCGATGACCCTCGCGCACATCGCCGCCCGGACGACCCGGATCCGCCTGGTCACCACGGTTGCCGTGCTGTCGCTCAGGGACCCGGTCCGGGCGGCCGAGGACTACGCCACCCTGGACCACCTCAGCGACGGGCGTCTCGACCTCATCATCGGCAAGGGCAACGATCCGGCCTCGCCGGCGGTGTTCGGTGCCGCCGACGACGAGCTCTGGGACCGGCTGGAGGAGAGCTACGAGCTGATCCGGCGACTGTGGCGGGAGGACGGCGTGTCGTGGTCGGGGCGGTTCCGGCCGCCGCTGCGCGATGCGTCGATCCGGCCACGCCCGTACCAGCGCCCCGCGTTCGAGGCGTTCCGGCACCTGCCCGCCGCCTCGGTCAACGGGCTTCCCTTCGACAGCCTGGAAGACTTCATCGCGCACGGATCCGCGCTCGTCGGCAGTCCCGAGCAGGTGACCGAGCAACTGCTGCGACTGCATGAACGGTTCGGCAACCAGGTGTTCGGCGTGGGCGTCGAGGGCTTCTTCCTCACCGACCTCCCCACCGCCAGAGCGCACCTCGAACGGTTCTTCGCCGAGGTCGTGCCGGTGGTGCGGGCGGAGATCCCCACACCCGACTGGACTCCGGCCGGCCGGGGCGGCGAACTGGGTGACCAGGTGGCCTTCCTTCGGTGAGGGCCGGCGCCGTAGTCGCCGACGTTGCCGGTCCGTGTGCGGCCCGGCGTCTGGGCTCAGGCGTCGGTGGGCGTCAGCCGGCCCTGGTTCACTCCGGCGAAGAAGGTGCGGCCGGCCATCGTCATGGCCGGCTGGTAGGCGGCCATGAGCTGCGTGCGGTAGGGCGCGTCGGTGAACCGCGGGTCGAGCTGAAACTCGGCGGCAACCGACCACCAGGTCACCGGTACGGCACCGGCCATTGTCATCCGTTGCACCGCGACGTCGTGCGCTTCCCGGCTCAGGCCGGCGGATGCGTCGACGACTACGTACGGCTGGTAGCCCTCGCGTAGCGCCCCGAGCACGGTCTGCAGCACACAGCCGTCGGTGGCGATCCCGCCGATGAGCAGCTTGCGGCGCCCCGTCGCGCGCACCGCCTCGGCGAAGGCGGGGTCCAGGAAGGAGTTGAAGGCGGTACTGCGCTCGATGACCGGCTGGTCGCCGATGACTTCGAGCAGTTCGGGATAGAGAGGGCCGGACGGCTTGGACGCCTCGCCGTTGGTCACGACGAGCCCGCTGCCGTAGAGCTTGGCGGTCTTCGCCAGGCCTACGACGTTGGCGAGATGCTCGCGCAGATCGTGCGAGCGCAGCAGGTTGGCGAAGCCGACGGCGTAGTCCACGAGGACGACGGTGGCGTTGTCCGGGGACAGCGGTTCGAGATCCATGGTGATCCTTCACAAAGTGTTCGCTCGGTGGTTCGTCAGCCGGTCATGGCGCGCACGGCGGGCGCGATCTCGGTGCCGAGGCGGTGCAAAGAGGCCTGCACGAGGGGGGACGGCAGCCCGCCCCAGTCGATCAGGAGCAGGACCCGGTCGAAGCTGATCACGTCGTGCAGCTGCCGCAGCTTCTCCGTCACGTGGCCGGCGGTGCCGATCATCAGCGCCCGGCCGGGTCGCAGCCCGTCGGCGAACGCCTCGGGCGAGACGACGTAGCCGGTGCCGCCCGGCCGCTTCGGGCGGAGGAAGTCGCGATAGTACGGGTACGTCGACGCCGCCTCGTCCGGCGTCCCGGCGCCGAAGTAGTGCGCGGCGATGCCGACGCGGAGGCTGTCGTGGTGGCCGGCCCGCCGGCCGGCTGCACGATAGAGATCCACCAGGCGACGCAGGTGCTCGGGCGTCCCGCCGAGGTAGCCGAGCATCAGAGGCAGGCCCAGCTCACCGGCGCGGGCCGCGCTGGCCGGTGTGCCGCCCGCGCCGACCCACACCGGCAGCGGGTCCTGCAGACTCCGCGGTGTCACCCGGGCGTCGGCCAAGGGCGGCCGGTGCGCGCCGCGCCAGGACAGCACCGGCTCGGCGCGTAACCGCAACAGCAGCGCCAGCTTCTCGGTGAACAGTTCGTCGTACCGTTCGATGTCGGCGCCGAACAGTGCGAAGGGTTCCGGGTAGGCGCTGCGGCCGACCGTGATCTCCGCTCGGGCGCCGCTGAGCAGGTCGAGCGTGGCGTAGTCCTGGTAGACCCGGACCGGGTCGTGGACGCTGAGCACGGTGACAGCGCTGGTCAACCGGATCCGGGTGGTCCGTGCGGCCACCGCGGCCAGCACCGGGACGGGGGACGAGACGACGAAGTCGGGGCTGTGGTGCTCGCCGACCCCGAAGACGTCGAGCCCCGCCTCGTCGGCCTGCACGCCCAGGTCCACGATCTGGGCCATCCGCGCGGACTCCGGCACGGCCGTCCCGTCGACGGTGCGCGGCTGGTGATCTGACAGCGTCGCCACGCCGATCTCGACGGTCATCGCGGATCGGGGACGCGGGTGGCGTGCTCGTCGTCGACGGTCAACCAGCCGCCTCCGAGGTCGGTCTCGCCGACGTGGTGGTAGTGGTCCGGCCCGGTGCGGGTGAACGTGTCCCGCAGCGGCACCGTCTGGCCGCCCACCGTCATCGTGCCGAGAAAGACGAGGCGGTCGCCTTCCCAGCCCTTCGACCGCTGGGTGGCCCTACCGCCGTTGCCGTCGAACCATTCCGCGACGAACTCGCCGGCGACCGCGTCGTAGCCCCAGACGTAACGCGCGGTCAAGGGCGCTGGATTGTCCTCGGTCGCGAGTTCCTCGGTTCGCACGATCGTCCAGAAACCGCGGTCTTCGCTCGTGCCGACGATCTTCATCTCGATCGTCTTCGCAGCACCGAACGGCGTGTCGTGGAACTGGCCGGCCGCGTGCCAGGCGCCGACGAAGAAGTCAAGGTCGCGCATGCGGGGATCCGGTTGAGGGATGGACATGGCGTTCTCCAGTTCTCGCACTAAATGGAAGCGGTCTTCCATTTAGGGGACGCTAGCATATGTGGAAGGCTCCTTCCACATGACTGGTGGTGTGACTGGTGACACGGGCGGCGGACGGATCCGGTGGTGACGGCACGGCAGTTCGGCCGAGGCGCGCGGACGCTGAACGCAACCGGCAGCGGGTGCTCGCGGCGGCGGCCGAGGTGTTCGTCGAATCGGGCATCGACGCGCCGATGAGCGACGTGGCGCGGCGGGCGGGCGTGGGCATCGCCACGCTGATGCGCAACTTCCCGGCACGCGAGGACCTCATCGCGGCCACCTTCGACGATGCGATGGCCGCCTATGCGGAGGCCGCCGCGGCGGCCGCCGCCGCCGGGGACCCTTGGGAGGGGTTCTGTGACTTCATCCGGTACGTGTGCCGCATCCCTTGCCACGACCGGGGGTTCACACAGGTCCTCACCACCATGTTCCCCGGCGTCGAACGGCTCGAGGCGCAGCGGCAACGCGCCTTCCGCGACTTCGTCCGCGTGGTGTCACGCGCGAAGGCCGCCGGGCGGCTGCGCGCCGACTTCTCCCCGCACGACCTGCCACTGTTTCTCATGGCCTCCGGCGGAGTGGCGCGCTCGCACACACCGGCGCTGGCTGCCGCCGGGCACCGCCTGGTCGGCTACCTGCTGCAGTCCTGCGCGGCACCCGGCACCGCACCGTTACCGTCAGCGCCGCCGCCACGGGCGCTGTATCAGGCGCTTGAGGCCGGTCAAGCGCGCTGAGCCCTCCGGCGGCCGGGGCGGGGTTCAGGCCCGGTGCAGGCGGGAACCGGCGTCGACCGGTATCCGCGCGCCCGTGACGGCGGCGAGTTCGCCGGCGGCGGCGCAATTCCCTAGTAAACCTATAGGCTTTGCGGTATTGTGATCCCGTGTCCCAGGCAGCTCACCTCTTTGGCCAGCGATACCTCGACCTGTGCCGCCATGCCGGCTCCCGCGGTCGCTGTCGGTCCTGAAGCTGCCATCGGCACCGCGTGTCACTGCGCGTCGCGGCCGCGACGCCGGCGAGACCGCCGGTCCTGATCTCATCCCGTCCGGCCGGTGCTACGGAGGTTGTGTCCGTCGCGCACCGCCCCCGCCGGCCGGTACATCGCCGTACCCGGCGAAGCCCCCTGCCGTGGGCTTGCCCTGTCTTCCTCCCGCACCGCGCCGAAAGGTCCCCACCGTGGCCACACCTGAATCGACATTGACCGACGGCATCAGACCGTCCACCGCCGGCGAGGGCAACGACCTTCCGGCCGGCGCCGTCTCCGGCCTGGGCGTGTTCGGCCAGGGCCTGGCGGCCGCGGCTCCGAGCGTCGCGATCGCGAGCGTTCCCGGCTCGCTGTTCCTGGTCGCCGGCAAGGGCGCCTTCTGGGCGGCGATCATCGGCGGAGCCCTCGTCTACCTCATCGCCGCTTCGATCGCGTTCCAGGCCCGGCGGACGGTCTCGTCCGGCTCGCTGGGCACGTACGCCGGCAACGGGCTCGGTCCGGTGGCCGCGTTCGTCACCGGCTGGGCACTGATCCTCGGGTACATCGGCTTCGCGGCCGGCGGCGTGCTCGGGGCCGTGTTGTACTTCAACTCGTTCCTCCAGGAGATCGGCCTGCACACCGACCACCTGGCGGTCAAGGTGCTCCTGCTGGTCCTCGCCTCGGCGGCGGCGTTCTACATCCCGTTCCGCGGCGTCAGCATGTCGGTCAAGCTCGGGCTCGGGTTCGAGGTCGTGTCGCTGGTGGCGATCTTCGTCATCCTGATCGCGTCCTACATCCATTACGGACCGCACCTCGACGCCGAGCAGTTCAGTCTCCACCACCTCGGCGCCAGCACCACCCTCATCGCCGCGGTCACCGCCGTCGGGTCGTACGCCGGCTTCGAGAGCGCCGCCTCCCTCGGGCACGAGGCACGCGACGCCCACCGCAACGTTCCCCGGGCGGTGCTGCGCCTGGTCATCATCCTGTCCGCGCTCTACCTGGTCGCCACGTATCCGGAGATTCTCGGCTTCCAGGGCTCGAAGAAGCTCGACGCCGACAGCACACCGCTGCCAGTCGTGGCGGAGAACGCGGGCGTCCACTGGGTCACCTACGTCGTCACGCTGTCGCTCGGCACGGCGATGATCGTGTTTTCGGCCGCCGTGATCAACTCCGGCGCGCGCAGCCTCTTCACGCTGGCCCGCGAGCACGCCCTGCCCCGCTCGCTCGGCCGGGTCCACTCCGCTTTCCGTACGCCGCACGTCGCCATCACGTTCGTCAGCGTCGTCGGCTTCGTCATCGGCCTGATCGGAACGGTGAACTCGGTCGGCCGTTTCCAGTGGGACGTCTACGTCGGCATCGTCTCCAGCTACGCGTACCTGTTCGCCTACCTACTGGTCGCCATCGCGACGCCGCTGTGGCTGCGCAAGATCAAGGCGCTGACGCCGGGTGCCGTCGTGGTGGCGGTACTCGCGGCGCTCGGCATCCTCTACGTGATCTACAAGAACCTCGTCCCGGTCCCGGCCGGCGCCTACAAGTACCTGCCGTACGTGTTCCTCGCGCTGCTGCTGGTCGGCCTGCTCCGCTTCCTGTGGCTGCGCGCCACCCGGCCGCGGATCGCCGCCCGGGTGGGCTCCATCCAGACGCTGTCGGAGGCCGAGCAGGAGCGACTCGCCGAGCTCGGCATCCTCGACGCCGTGACCGGCGGCCATCGCGCCGACCGCGCGGTGGACAACCTCGGCAGCGACTCATCGTACTGACCCCCGTACGACCGGCGACGTACGCCGGGCCGCGGTCAGCGGAGCGCCGCTGTCCCCCTGCGGACCCACCGCGACCACCAGGCGACCTGGCACTGAGCCACCGGATCCACCGAGTTCTTCGAGGACCACGACATGCCGTTCTTCACCAGCTCCGACACACGCCTCTACTACCGCGCATGGGAGGTGGACCAGCCGGTTGCCGCGTTCGTCTTCCTGCACGGCGGCGGGGAACACTCCGGTCAGTTCAGCCGGCTCGCCTCGCGCCTCAACGCCGCCGGCATCGACGTCCACGCCATTGACCACCGAGGCCATGGCATTTCCGACGGAGAGCGCGGGGTGGTCCGATCGCTCGACGTGCTCGCGCGGGACGCCTCCGCCCTGGTCGGCATCGTCCGCGAGCGCCGGCCCGGACTACCGCTCGTGATCGGCGGTCACTCGCTGGGCGGCTGGGTCACGGCCGCGGTCATCACCGCCGATCCGGCGCCCTTCGCGGGCGCGGTGCTCACCGGGGCCAGCCTGCGCGGGCGTACGGCGCTCGACGGCCCGGCGCCGGGGGAGAGCTTCGCGTTCGACACGTCGGTGCTGGCCGCCGACCCCGACTATCTCGAGGAGCTCGCCAAGGATCCCCTTGTCCAGCTGGTGCTTCCCGAGCCCGAGGTCACCGCGGCGGCCCTCGCCGCCGCAGCCGACGAACTCGCCACGACCTTCGCGGACGTGACGCTGCCGGTGCTGTTCGTCAACGGCACCAGGGACGCGCTGGCCCCGATCGAGGACGCGCGGCGCTGGCGTGGCACCCTCGCGAACGCCCGCCTGGTGGAGATCCCCGGCGGCCTGCACAACGTGCTCAACGACGTCGACCACGTGCGGGCCGTCGACGCCGTACGCGACTTCGTCCTGCATGTCGCCGCGCGCCCGGCCGTGACGGGCGCTTGACCCATGCCGATCCATCTGCACTGGTACCTGCCCACCAACGGCGACAACCGCGACATCGTCGGCTCCGGCGACGGCTCGCAGCAGACGCTGGCCGCCGTCCGGTCCGGATTCCGGCCACCGTCGATCGACTACCTCGGCGGCATCGCGCGAGCCGCCGAACAGCTCGGCTTCGAAGCCGTCCTCACCCCGACGGGCACGTGGTGCGAGGACGCCTGGATCACCACGGCGGCACTGTCCAGCGTCACCACCCGGCTGAAGTTCCTGGTCGCGTTCCGCCCCGGCCTCATCTCACCGACCCTGGCCGCCCACCAGGCGGCGACCTTCCAGCGGATCTCGGGCGGGCGGCTGCTGCTCAACGTCGTCACCGGCGGCGACTCCGCGGAACAGCGCCGCTTCGGCGACCATCTCGACCATGACCAGCGGTATGCCCGGACCGAGGAGTTCCTCACCGTCCTGCGCGGCGTGAGCGACCCCGCCGAGCCGTTCGACTTCCACGGCACGCACTACGACATCGAGCAGGCATCCATCCCGTTCGCGCCGTACGCGCCGCCGGCGATCTTCTTCGGCGGTGCCAGCCCGGCGGCGGAGGGGGTGGCGGCGCGGACGGTCGACACCTATCTCGCCTGGGGTGAGACACCCACGCAGATCGGGGAGCGGCTCGCCCGCATGCGCAAGCTCGCCGAGGAGGCCGCGCGGACCCTCTCGTTCGGCATCCGCTTCCACGTGCTCAGCCGCGACACCTCCGCGCAGGCATGGGCCGAGGCGGACCGGCTGCTGGAGCGGATCGACAACTCCCGCATCGAACAGACCCGGCGGACCCTGGCGGCCAGCGAGTCCGTCGGGCAGCGGCGGATGCTCGCGCTGCACGGCGGTGACCGGCGCAACCTCGAGATCCACCCCAACATCTGGGCCGGCTACGGCCTGGTCCGCGGCGGGGCCGGCACGGCGATCGTCGGCAGCCACGAGGAGGTCGCCGACCGGATCGCCGAGTACCACGACCTCGGCATCGACCACTTCATCCTCTCCGGCCAGCCGCATCTGGAGGAGGCCTACTACTTCGCCGAGGGCGCCGCCGCCGAGCTTCGCAGCCGCGGCCTGCTCGCCCGTCACCCCGACCGAAATGGAGCAGGAGCATGACCAAGGCCACGATCGCGAGCTCGAACTCACCGCTGTTCGTGAAGGCCGAGCCCTCGGCGTACTTCAGTGACGAGGACTACCAGCGCTTCCACGGCCGCGCGGCGGGCTACGACCGGGAGAACAGGTTCTTCGCCGAGGACTTCGAGGACCTGCGTGCGCGGGGGTATCTGCGGGCGGCGGTCCCGGCCGAGCAGGGCGGCGGCGGGCTCAGCCTCACCGCCGTGTCGCGCGAGCAGCGGCGGCTCGCCTACTGGGCGCCGGCGACCGCACTCGCGGTCAACATGCACCTGTACTGGACCGGTCCGGCCACGGCGCTGACCGGCGCTGGGGTCGAGGACCTGGGCTGGCTGGTGCGCGCCGTCGCCGACGGCCAGGTGCTGGCCGCCGGGCACGGCGAGCGGGGCAACGACCTGGGCCTCGACGACTCCGTCACCGCAGCGGTCCCGCAGTCCGACGGGTCCTACGTGGTGACCGGCCGCAAGACGTTCACCTCGCTCTCCCCGGTATGGGACAAACTCGGCATCCACGCCCGCGACGACTCCGATCCCGAGCACCCGCGCATCGTGCACCTGTTCGTCGACCGCGACGCGCCCGGCGTCTCGACCGAGAAGACCTGGGACGCGCTCGGCGTCCGGGCCACCGCCAGCGACGACACGCTGCTCGACGGCGTGCGCGTCCCCGCCGACCAGGTGGTCGGAGCGCACGAGATCGGGCAGCCCTACCCGCCGTACGTCGCCGGGATCTTCCAGTGGTACCTACCGCTGGTCGCCAACGTGTACTTCGGGATCGCCCGCCGGGCGCTGGACCTCGCCGAGCTGACCGCACAGGACCGCAAGTCGCTGGCCCTGCCGGGCAAGACGCACGCCGACAGGCCGGCCGTCCAGCGGCAGCTGGCCCAGGGCGAGATCCTGCTGGACGCCGTATGGTCGCTGCTGGAGCGGGCCACCGCCGACCTCGACGCCGGGGTCGATCACGGCGACTGGTGGACCCCGCGGCTGTTCGCCGTCAAGGAGTTCGCCGTCACCACCGCCCGCCAGGTGGTGGACATCGCCGTCCAGGTCGTCGGTGCCTCGTCGGTGAGCCGGACCAACGAGCTCGAGCGACTCTACCGCGACGTGCGCACCGGGAGCCTGCACCCGCCGAACAGCGATCTCGTACTCGACGTCATCGGCCGGACCGCCGTCCACCGCTTCCCCTGATCCGCGCCATCCGAGAGGCGATCGTCATGAGCATCCACATCCGACCGCTGACCACGCCGGACGAGGTCAACGCCGGCTTCAGAGTCTTCCTGCGGGCCATGGTCGGCCTGCCGTTGCGCGACCTCGACGCCACCGAGCTGACCGAACCCGGCCGCTACCTCGGCGCGGTGGACGGCGACGTCGTCGTCGGCAGCGCCGACTCGTACACCAGCTGGCTCATCGTCCCCGGCGGCGCGCGAGTTTCGCACGCGGCCGTCACCCACGTCGGCGTTCTGCCGACCCACCGGCGGCGGGGCATCGTCAGCGACCTCATCGCCCGGCAGCTGCGGGAGGCGGCGGCCCGCGGGGAGGTGATCGCCTCGCTACGCGCGTCGGAGGCCGTCATCTACGAGCGCTTCGGCTACGGCGTCGCCACATCGGCACAGCCCGCCCGGGTCAACCTGAAGCGGGCAGCGCTGCGCGCGGAGGTCCCGGCCGGCGGCTCGATCCGGCTGGCCGACCGGTCGGTCACCACGCAGCTGCTCGACGGCATCTACGCGCGGGCGGCCTGGACCGGCGCCATCCACCGGCCCGACGGCTGGTGGCGGCTCCAGCAGATCCAGCGCGACGCCGACTCGGTGACCCACTACGTGGCTGTGCACAGCACCGACGGCGCCGACGACGGATACGTGATCTACCGACCGGAGAACACCGGCGCCTGGTTCACCAGCCCCGAGAAGACCGTGACGGTCAGCGACTTCGTGGCGCTGAACGACAACGCCCGGGCCGGCCTGTGGCGCCACCTGCTCTCGCTCGACCTCGTCGACGTCGTGGCCTTCGACGCGCTGGCGCTGGACGACGTGCTACCGCTCGCGGTCGTCGACCGCCGATCGGTCGCCCTGGGTACGGCGCGCGACGAGACGTGGCTGCGGCTGGTCGACGTTGAGGCCGGGTTACGGGCCCGTGGGTACGAGGGTGAGGAGACCGTCGTGCTCGAGGTGCGCGACGTGCTGCTGCCCGCCAACGACGGCAGCTACGAGATCGGCGCCAAGTCCGTGTCACGCACCAGCGCCCCACCCGACCTCACCGTCGACGTCGCCACCCTGGCCGCCGCCTACCTCGGTGGCACGAGGTGGCGTCAACTGGCCTCGGCCGGGCGGGTCACCGTCCATTCACCGGAGGCTGTACGCCGCATCGACACGCTGTTCGCGGTCGACTCGCTGCCGTTCGCCGGCACCATCTTCTAGGACCAGCCATGAACCATGACCCGTTGATCCTCTCGGCGTTCACCATGTCCACGGTGTCGCACGGCAACACCGGCCTCTGGCGTCATCCGGACGACCGGACCGCCGGCTACACCACGCTGTCGTACTGGGTCGACCTGGCGCGGCGGCTCGACGCGGGCGGCTTCGACCTGCTGTTCATCGCCGATGCCGTCGGGCAGCTGGACGTCTACAGGGGCAACGCCCGCGCGGCGCTGGCGCACGGCGTCCAGACGCCGGTGACCGACCCGCTGCTGGCCGTTTCGGCGATGGCGGCCGCCACCGAGCGCCTCGGCTTCGGGGTCACCGTCTCGACCACGTACGAGCACCCGTACCTGCTGGCGCGCAAGTTCAGCACGCTGGACCACCTGACCGGCGGCCGGATCGGCTGGAACATCGTCACCTCGCTGCTGGACAGCGCGGCACGCAACATCATCGCCCGCGACCGGCAGATCGGCCACGACGAGCGGTACGCGATCGCGCAGGAGTTCCTCGAGGTCACCTACAAGCTGTGGGAAGGCTCGTGGGAGGACGGCGCGGTGCTGCGCGACCGGGAGCGGAGCATCTTCACCGACCCGGACAAGGTCCACGACATCGGCCACGCCGGCACGTACTTCTCGGTCCCCGGCGCCCATCTCGTCGAGCCGTCACCGCAGCGCACGCCCTTGCTGCTACAGGCCGGAACCTCGCCGGCAGGCCGGGCCTTCGCCGCCCGCAACGCCGAACTGGTCTTCGTCGCCGACCCCCGGCCCGAGGTGCTGCGGCGCAACATCGACGACATCCGCGCCCAGGCGGCCGGTTTCGGGCGCCGGCCCGAGCACATCAAGTTCATCACCTCGGTGACCGTCATCGTCGACAGCACCGACCAGGCCGCGCAGGCCAAGGCGAATGACCTGCGCCGCTTCCGCGACACCCGCGGCGGCCTGGTGCTGCTCTCCGCGCTCAGCGGCGTCGACTGGTCCGAGCACGACCTCGACCGGCCGATCGAGCAGTTCGAGACCGACGCCAGCCGTTCCGTGCTGGCGGCCGTCGACGATCCCATCCTGCGGCAGCGGCTCACCCTGCGCGACTACGTCGACGGGCTCAGCGGCTTCGGCGGCGAGGTTCTGGTGGGCAGCGCCACGACCGTCGCGGACGCGCTGGAGGCGTACGCCGGCAAGACCGGCGTGGACGGCTTCAACTTCGTCTACCTCATCACGCCCGGCAGCTTCGACGACCTGGCCGAGCACCTGATCCCCGAACTGCGCCGCCGCGGCCGGGCCCGCGAGCACACCGACGCACGCACGGTCCGCGAGGCGATCTTCGCCGGCGGTCCGCGGCTTCCACACGACCACCCGGGCGCGGGCTACCGCCGGCTGCCCGTGACCAGCGCTTCAGGAGATTCCCGATGACCCGTCAGCTGCACCTTCTGGTGCTCGGCAACCCGAGGTTCGGCAGTTCGTGGCGCTACCCGGGCGTCGTCAACGGACCCGCCGCCGTGCTCGAGTCGGTGATCGAGACGGCCAGGACCGCCGAGCGTGGCACCTTCGACGCCATCTTCTTCGCCGACACCCTGAACTACGGGCCCGAGGCCGCGTGGCCGAACAAGGCGACCGAGGACTTCGAGCCGTTCACCACCATGGCGGCGCTGTCACGGGAGACCGAGCGACTGGGCCTCGTCGTAACCGGCTCGGCGACGCTCCAGGCGCCGTACCATCTGGCGCGTCAACTGATATCGCTGGACCACCTCAGCGGCGGCCGAGCCGGGTGGAACGTGGTGACCAGCTTCGCCGAGGCCGCGGCAGCCAACTTCGGGGACGCGGGGGTGCTCGCCCACGACGAGCGGTACCGGGTCGCGGCCGAGACCCTCGAGGTGGTCCAGAAGCTCTGGGACTCGTGGGGCCCGGACACGGTGGTCGAGGACCGCGCGGCCGGGGTCTACAACGACCGCCGGAAGATCCGCGTGCCCGCGCACAAGGGAGAGTTCTTCGCCGTCAAGGGTCCGCTCGGCGCCGCACCCTCACGACAGGGCCAGCCGGTGATCTTTCAGGCAGGGTCTTCGACGGCCGGGCGCGCGTTCGCCGCACGCCACGCGGAAGTCGTCTTCACCGGGCAGGGCGACGTCGACCGCGGGCGCGCCTTCGTCGAGCAGATCCGCCGCGAGGCGAGTTCGTCCGGGCGGGAGACGCCGCCGCTGGTGACCCCGTCGCTGGGCTTCATCGTCGGCTCCACCGAGCAGGAGGCGACAGCCCTGGAGCGCACGGTCTTCGAGCACTTCATCCCGGAGTACCAGATCGGCTGGCTTCAGGAGGTCGACATCGACCTGACCGGCGCCGACCTGGACGGGCCGGTGCCGCTGTCGGCCTTCGCGGCGTCGACGCAGACCCATCAGACCGCGCTCGCCGGTTATCGGGCGCTGGCGACCGAGGGCAACCCGACCGTACGCGAGTTCCTGTTCCGCACGGTCACGGCTTTCGGCGCCCGCGTCGTCGGCTCGCCCGAGCGGATCGCCGACGAGATCGAGCGCTGGTACACCCACCGGGCCGCCGACGGCTTCATTCTCGCTCCGTCGGGGCTGCCGGGGCAGCTGGAGGCGTTCGTGGACCACGTCGTGCCGATCCTGCGTGCCCGTGGCCTGTTCCGGCACGAGTACCACGGCGACACGCTCCGCGACCACCTCGGGGTGCAGGCGGTCAGGACAGCTCGACAATCGTGATGAGCGGGGTCTCGCGGTTGATCGTCTGCGCCACCGGCGAGCCGGCCAGAGCGCGGTCCCAGATGTCGCGCAGCGTGTCGTCGTCTGCTTCGCCGGACATGGCGGCCCGCAGGTCGATGCCGCGATAGCCCGGATTGCCGACGGACTCGATGCCCGCCCACCGCAGCGCGTTGTCGAACGTGCCGGACACGTGCACCACCAGTGAGGTGAGCCGGACGTTCTGCACCGTGGCGTGCATGACGACGCCGGCGATGAGGCACCCGGCGATGGAGGCGAGCAGGTACTCGTGCGGGGTCGGGGCGGTGTCATCGGCGGCGACATCGCCGGGCTGGTCGAACGCGATCTCGTGCCCGCGGACGGTCGCCTTGCTCTGGAACCCGGTCAGCCAGGTCGCCTCGATGTCCCACGGTCCGCTGAACTCCCGCACCCGCCGGGCGTCGCTGAGCTGCTCCATGATCAGCGCGCGGTTCTCCGCGCGGATACCGTTGACGTCGCGTCCCACGGCCTGCTGGCGTGCTGTCATGACCCCAACGTTAGTGTGCAGCTGTCAGTCGATTGCGAACAGAAGGCTGCGGGTGGCGGTGGGCGGCGAGGACGGCGGGCGGGTCGCCCTGTTCGGCATCCCGCAGCTCGACCAGCTCCTGCAGGGGCTGTTCTGGGGCGAGAACGTCTTCTGGGCGCTCGACGGCGACGACGCCGGCATGGCCCGGTTCGCCGAGGGTGTGCTCAGATGCATCGCCCGGGCGCCGTCGTTCGCCCGGCGCATCATCGTCGACACGCAGCCGCGCCGGTGGACGGCACCGGACGGCTTCGAGCACTACCCGGCCGGCTCAGGCCTGCACGACCTCGTCACGGACCTGAAATCCGCGACGGACCATGCCGGCGGGCAGGGCGTCGTGCTGGCCATCAATCTGCGCGCCCTCGCCCGGGGCGACGACGATCGCGCGGCCGCGCGGGCGACGGCTCAGCTGGGCCACTTCGCGCTCCAGCACGGCGTGGTGACGCACTGGTTCGATGCCGCATGGGACCAGACCTCGGGAGTGCAGACGCTCGCCCAGTGCGTGATCGAGGCGCGCGCCGGTCATCTGCGCATCGAGCGGGCGGACGGCCGGCGCTCCCAGGTCCGCGGCGCCATGCTGCCCTACCGGCTGGGCGAGGAGGGCCTGACGGTCGAGGCCACCAGCGCGGCGTCGCTACTGGGTCGTGGCCTGCGCTCGATCCGCCACCAGCGCGGCTGGACCCAGGCTCACCTCGCCGAGCTGGTCGGGGTGTCGGCCAGCGCGATCTCGCAGGCCGAGCGTGGGCAGCACGCGTTGTCGCTGGAGACCGTGCTCGAGCTCTCCGACAAGCTCGGCATGTCGGTGGACCACCTGCTGCGGGGCCGCCCGCCCTCCTACGAGCTGTCCCGGGCCGACGGGAGGGCGGGCGGGGCGCCGTATCTCATCGACAGCGAGTCGCTGGGCCTGCGCACGACCGTCGTGCGGATCCCGCCGCGTGGCGCCGCCGCGCCGGCGTTCCGGGCCAACAAGGCGCAGGTTCTGCTCGTCGCCGTCGGGCTGGTCCAGGTGGTGCTGCCGACGGCGCGGCCCATCCTGCGGCAGGGCGATGCGCTGACGGTGCATCAGGCGGGCGTGAGCAGCTGCCGCAACCTGGGCGACGACGAGGCGATCGTGTTCTGGCAGGAGTACGACTGACTTCAGCTCTACTTTAGTTGCTCTTGGAATGACCGAGATCTCAAGAGGTTGACTTTAGTTTGAGCGACGTGCCATCCTCGCGTGTATTCCTACTTCTCCGATATGTATAACGGGTAATCGGCCACGCCGATCTCGCGGCTTGACTTCTCTGGCCCGCGTGGCCATCCCCATGCGCCCGTGACGCGTCGCAACGACGACGCGTGCGCCCATGCTCCACGAAAGGATCGACCAGCCATGGCCATATCCCAGCGCTCACTGCTCGCCTGGACCGCCGTGACCGCCGGTGCAGCCCTGCTGCTGGCCGGCTGCGGCTCCAGCTCCGGCTCCTCGGCGGCCGCGGACTCGAAGCCCCGCGACGGCGGCACGCTCATCGTCGGCCAGTACCAGGAGGTCACGCAGTTCGACCCCAACCGCCAGTACTCGTGGGAGACCTGGCGGATCGACCGCAACATCTACGAGACCCTCGTCAACGAGGATCTGTCCGCGCCGATCGGCGTCCCGAAGATCGTGCCCGGGCTGGCCACCTCGTGGACGGTCAGCCCCGACGCCACCACCTACACCTTCAAGCTGCGCCAGGGCGTCAAGTTCACCGACGGGACGCTGTTCGACGCGAAGGCCGTGCAGTTCAACGTGCGCCGCTTCACCGACCCCACGTTTCAGTACTACGACAAGGTCAGCGCCGCGACGATGGGGCTGGTCTACGCGGATCTCGCGTCGTTCAAGGTGATCGATGACTCCACCGTGGAGTACGTCTTCAAGCACCCATTCCTCGACTACCTGCGGCAGATCCCCAACAGCGGCAACGCGGCGTCGGGCATCTTCAGCCCGGCCGCCCTGCAGAAGTACGGCCAGGACGGGCTCGCCGACCACCCGGTCGGCACAGGGCCGTTCAAGTTCCAGGAGCGGGTGCGCGGCGACCACACCACGCTGGTGCGCAACCCCGACTACTGGGGCGCCCGGCCGCACCTGGACAAGGTCATCTTCAAGCCGATCGGTGACGACCAGAGCCGCGTCGCCGCGCTGCGCAGCGGCGCCGTCGACCTGATCAGCCGCGTCCCACCGGACTCGGTCGCGACCCTGGAGAAGGCCGGCTTCTCGGTGCCGACGAACAAGAACGTTCCGCAGATCATCTACTACAACTTCAACTACACGAACCAGTATCTCCAGGACAAGCGGGTTCGGCAGGCGATCATCCATGCCGTGGACCGCAAGACCCTGGCCGAGAAGATCTACAAGGGCTATGCGGAGCCGGCGACCTCGATCATCAACCAGGGCAACGAGGCGTACGACGCGTCCGCGGTCGACTACCAATTCGACCCCGAGGCGGCCAAGAAGCTGCTCGCCGACGCCGGCTACCAGCCCGGCGAGGTGAAGTTCACGATCCTGACCGACACCACCGGACAGCCCACGGCGGAGTTCATCCAGCAGCAGCTCAAGGCGGTCGGCATCGAGGCCTCGGTCGAGTCGTTCGAGTGGATCACATACGGGACCCGCTCGGCCAACCTCAAGCCCACCGACGGCATCAACCTCGGCGAGTGGGGCTACATCGCCCCCAACTGGGTCAAGATCGCGCACAACTACAGCGTGGTCAACCGGGACGGGGACAAGTACTCCGACACCAGCGCGGCGACGAACAGCGCGATCGACGCGGCCGCGCACAACCCCGACCCCGCCAAATCGAAGGAGCTGTGGCAGGCAGCGGCACAGGCCTGGGCCAAGGACGCCACGATCTTCCCGCTGATCTCCTTCAATCGTTACTACGCGGTCTCGCCACGCGTCGGCGGGTTCGTCTGGCCGCAGCAGGACCACTACGACCTGTCGCAGATCTGGGTGGCGAGCTGACGATGTCGCGCCGGATCCTGTGGCGGCTGGCGAACCTGGTACCGCTGCTGTTCGTGATCAGCCTGCTGGTGTTCTTCATCTCGAAGGCCGGCCCGGCCGACCCCGTCAAGGACGTACTGAGCGAGAAGATGTCGCCCGAGCAGATCGAACAGATCCGCCAGGCGTACGGGCTCGACCAGCCCGCCTGGAAGCAGTACCTGCACTGGCTGCGGGACATGTTCACCAACGGCGGCGGCATCTCGCTGAGCGTGCGCAGCCCCGTGTCGGGCATCGTGTTCCCGGCCTTCCTGAACACGATCATTCTCGGGGCGGCGACGACCGTGGTCGCCGTCGTGCTCGGGGTGCTGATCGGGTTCGTCTCGGGGATCCGGCACGGCCGGCTCATCGACCGGGCGGCGATGCTGCTGGTCCAGATCGGCAGCAACCTGCCGATCTACTGGTTCGGTCTGATCGTCATCTGGCTGACCGCGGTCCAGTGGAACTGGCTGCCCCCGGGCGGCATGCACGACCTGCGTGGCGACGGCGGCTTCGGCGACCTGCTGCTGCACCTGATCGCCCCCGCCTTCGCGGCCTCCCTGGTGTCGATGCTGATCATCGCCCGGTTCGTCCGGGCGGCGGTCATCGAGAGCGCGGGATCGGACTACATCCGCACCTACCGGTCGCAGGGTTTCGGGCGCGCGGCGATCCTGGGCAAGCACATCGGCCGCAACATCCTGCCGCCCATCGTCAACACGACCGGGCTCACCATCGGCTCGGTCATCACCGGCGTGGTGTTCGTCGAGACGATCTTCTCCTGGCCCGGTCTCGGCAGCGTGCTGCTCAACGCGATCGCCGGCAGTGACTACCCGGTGATCCAGTCCGGCATCCTGCTGGTCGCCGCCACGTTCGTGGTCGTCAACCTGATCACCGACGTGCTGCTCGACCTGCTCAACCCGCGGCTGCGGCACGGTGGCGCATGACCACGACCACAGCCGAGGTGCGCGCCGGCGCGCCGCCGCGACTGAGGCGGTCCGCGGCCGCCCGCTTCCTCCGCAACCGCGAGGCGCTGCTCGGGTTGCTCGTCCTGATCGTCGTGATCGGCATCTCCGTGCTGGCGCCGTGGCTGGCCCCGTACGACCCGAACGCCGGCGATCCCGGCAACGTGCTGGCCCCCGTCGGCTCGGCCGGCCACCTGCTCGGCACCGACGACCAGGGCCGTGACGTGCTCAGCCGGCTGCTGTACGGCGGCCGGGGCGCATTGATCGTCTCGATCGTGTCGGTCGCGGTGGCGCTGCTGATCGGGACGCTGCTGGGGCTGTACGGGGCGTTCACCGGCCGGCGTACCTCCGGGGTGCTGATGCGGATCATCGACCTGATGTTCGCGTTCCCGGTGATCCTGGTCGCGCTCTCGCTGGCCGCGATCATCCACCCCGGACCGTGGGTGCTGATCGGTACGGTGGTCTTCGGGGCCGTGCCGTACGTGACCCGCATCGTATTCGCGGAGGCGAAGATCGAGCGGGAGAAGGACTACGTGGAGGCGGCGCGCTCGCTGGGCGCCTCCGAGGCCACCATCCTGCGCACCGAGGTCCTGCCCAACCTCCTCTCCGCGGTCGTGATCTACGGGACCAGCCTCGTCGGCGTCAACATCGTCTTCACCGCGAGCCTGAGCGCGCTGGGCCTCGGCATCCAGCCACCCAGCCCGGACTGGGGCCGGATGATCTCCGAGGGCGCCAAGGTCCTGGTGACCGGCAACCCCGGCGTCGCGACCTTCCCCGCCATCGCCATCCTGCTGGTCGCCCTGGCCTTCAACTGGCTCGGCGACGGCCTGCGCGACGTCCTCAACCCGTGAGGTGACCCGATGACAGCCGTGCTCACTGTCGACGGCCTGCACGTCGACTTCCAACTGCCCGGGGCGGTCGTGCACGCCGTTCGCGGCGTCGACCTCGACGTCAGCCCCGGGGAGGTGCTTGCACTGGTCGGCGAGTCCGGATCCGGCAAGAGCGTCACCGCGGCCGGCATTCTCGGCCTGCTGCCGCGAAACGCCCGGGTGACCGCCGGCAGTATCCGCTTCCAGGGCACTGAACTGGTGGGCCTAGGGGAGCGGCAGCTCAACGTCTTCCGCGGCGCCGGCATCGGCATGATCTTCCAGGACCCGGTGACCTCGCTCGATCCGTCGTTCACGATTGGCAGCCAACTGCGCGACACCGCCCGCCTGCACCTGCAGGTGTCCCGGAACGAGGCGCTCGAGGTGAGCCGGACCTGGCTCGACCGGGTCGGGATCGGCGACCCGGACCGGGTGCTGCGCTCCTATCCGCACGAGCTCAGCGGCGGCATGCGGCAGCGGGTCATGATCGCCCTCGCCGGACTGTCGGGCCCGAAGCTGCTCATCGCGGACGAGCCGACCACCGCGCTGGACGCCACGGTCCAGAAGCAGATCCTGGACCTGCTCCTCGGCCTCGCCGGCGAGGCCGGCACCGCGGTCCTGCTGATCACCCACGACTTCGGTGTCGTATCGCACACCAGCTCACGTGTCGCGGTGATGCGCGAGGGGACGATCGTCGAGATCGGACAGACCGCGCAGGTCCTGGGCGCGCCGTCGCACCCGTACACCCGCACCCTGATCGACTCGGTGCCCGAGATCGGGCAGCGCCACCTCCGGGACGGCCACCAGCGGCGACTGCTCGGCGCCCCGGCGGCCACGTCCCGCGTACGCCTCAGCGAACGTGCCGAAGCCCCCCGGCCGCCGGCCGACCGCCCGATCCTGCGGCTGCACGAGGTCACCAAGGAGTTCGCGATCGGCGGGCTCGGCACCGGACGACACCGGTCGACCGTCCGCGCGGTCAGCGAGGTCTCCCTCACCGTGCGCCGCGGCGAGATCTTCGGACTCATCGGCGAATCCGGCTCCGGCAAGTCCACGCTGGCGCGGCTGTCCGGCGCGCTGCTGCCACTCACCGCGGGCTCGGTCACCTTCGACGGCGCCGAGGTCACCACGGCCGGCAAGCAGGGCCTGCGGGACCTGCGGCGCCGGTTCCAGTACGTCTTCCAGGACGCCGCCACCGCCCTCAACCCGCGGATCAAGGTCGGCGACCAGATCGCGCGGCCGCTGCTGCGGCTGGGAAAGGCGACCGGCCGCCGGGAGGCCACCGACCTGACCCATCGAGCGCTGGAACTCGTCGGCCTGAACGCCGGCTACGCGGACCGGTATCCACGCGAGTTCTCCGGCGGGCAGCGGCAGCGGGTGGGCATCGCCCGCGCCATCGCATTGGAACCCGACCTGCTGATCCTCGACGAGCCGACCTCGGCGCTGGACGTCTCCACTCAAGCGGCCATCATCAACCTCCTGCTCGACCTCAAGGACGAGCTCGACCTGACCTACCTGTTCATCGGCCACAACCTGGCGATCATCGAGTTCGTCTGCGATCGCATCGGCGTCATGCGCCAGGGCACGCTCGTCGAGACGTTCCCCGCCGGTGAGCTGTTCTCCACCGACCGGCAGCCGGCCACTCGCGCCCTGCTCGACGCGGTCCTGCCCGTCCGGGCCCGCCGACGCGAAGACCTCCTCGCTCCCTCCACCGTCAAGGACTGATCATGACCACGACTGAAACCCCCGCCGGGCTGACCTACCTGCGTCCAGCCACCGCCACCGCCGCCGAACTCTCCGAGGGCTTCCAGCCGGTCTTCCACCGGATCGCCGAGGGCAACGTCGCCCGGGAGAAGGACCGGATCTTCCCCCACGACCAGGTGCAGTGGCTCAAGGACGCCGGATTCGGCCGGGTCCGCATCCCGGCGGAGCTCGGCGGTTTCGGCGCCTCGCTGGAGCAGACCTTCGTATTGCTTGCGGATCTCGCCGAGGCCGACGCCAACGTCGCGCACATCTGGCGCAACCACCTCGCCTTCGTCGAAGACCGGCTCAACGCGGCGCCCTCGCAGGCCAACGACCGGTGGATCCAGCGGTTCCTCGCCGCCGAGTTCGTCGGCGGCGGGTGGACCGAGGCCAACAACGGCACGTTCGCCAACCTCAAGACAACGGTGCGCCGCGACGGCGACCGGTGGCTGGTCAGCGGCGCCAAGTTCTACGCCACCGGCAGCCTCTACGCCGACTGGCTCGACGTGCTCGGCAAGGGCGACGGCGACACCGTGCTGACCGCCCTCGTGCGCCGCGACGACCCGGGAGTGCAGCTGGTCGACGACTGGACCGGCTTCGGCCAGCGGACCACCGCCAGCGGCAGCGCCACCTACACCGACGTTCCCGCGGCGGATGGCGACGTCTTCCCGGCCAGGGAGCGCTTCGTCTATCAGGGGCACTTCTACCAGACCGCGATGCTGTCCGTGCTGACCGGCATCACCCGGGCGGCGCTGCGCGACGGGACCAGCGCACTGAAGGCCCGCGGCCGCAACTACCCCCAGGCGCTCGACCCCGCACCGACCCGCGACGGCCAGCTGCTGCAGGTCATCGGCCAGGTCTCCGTGCACGCCTTCGCGGCCGGGGCGGCACTGCGGGCGGCGGCGCACACCATCGACCTGGTCGCGGCGGCCCACGCGAGCGGCGACGAAGCGCTCCGCAAGCGGCGGGTCCTGGATGCCGAGGTGGCCACGGCGCAGGCGCAGCTGGCCATCATCGACGCCGCGCTGCAGGCCACGACGACCGTCTTCGACGCCCTCGGCGCGTCCGGTGTCTCCGAGACGCTGCTGCTCGACCGGCACTGGCGCAACGCCCGCACCCTCGCCTCCCACAACCCGCGGGTCTACAAGGCGCGCATCCTCGGCGACTGGATCGTCAACGGCGCCGATCCGGTGCCCGACCTGTCCTTCACCCACCGCGGCGGCCAGGGCAACTGACATGTCACACCGGCCGCTTCGTCTCGGCTTCGCCCTCAACTTCCGCACCACCTCGCGCGCCATCGACGACGTCGCGCGGGTCTACGACGAGGTCATCGACACCATCGCGTACGCCGAACAGCTGGGCATCGACAGCGTGTGGGTGGGCCAGCACCACTTCGACAACACCGACGGCCCGTTCGCGTCGCCGCTGCCGTTCCTGGCCGTGGCGGCGACCCGGACCTCGCGCATCACGCTCGGCACCGGCATCACCACCCTGCCGCTGGAGGACCCGCTGCGGCTCGCCGAGGACGCGGCGGTCGTTGACGCGCTCACCGGTGGCCGGCTGCACCTCGGGCTGGGCACCGGTGGTGCCAACCTGGAGGGGTTCGCGGCGTTCGGACAGTCGGCCGACCAGCGGCACGCCGTGTTCGACCGGAAGGTCGCGGCGCTGCACGCGGCGCTCGACGGCCGGCCGCTGGTGCCCGGCGCCGACGGGCCGCGGCTGTATCCGGACGGCGCGCGGGTGCGACGACACCTGTGGCAGGCCGCGACCAGCATCGAGCGGGCGGCCGCCGCCGGCCTGGCCGGCGACGGGCTTCAGCAGGGCGCCTTCTTCGACCCGGCCGACACCGGTCAGGCGCCGAAGGTCGCGGCCTACCTGGAGGCGCACGAGCGGGCCCACCCGGGCGACGCCTCACGGGTCGCGGTCTTCCGCTTCGTGTACGCCGGACGCGACAAGCAGACGGTACTGCGGGAGGTCGAGCCCGTGCTCGGGCCGAGGCTGCAGGGGCTTGCCGACCGGGCGGCGTTGAGCGGCAACCCGCGGCTGCGCGGCCTGAGCGTGCGTGAGTACCTCGACCTCGTGCCGTTCTACGGCTCCGCCGACGACATCGCCGAGCGGGTCGGCACCGACCCGGCCATCGCGGCCGGAGCGACGGACTTCGTCGCCAACTTCTCCTACCGCGACGACTTCGACGCGGCCAACGCCCGAGCCCGGCTGCACGTCCTGGCCACGCAGATCGGGCCGGCGATCGGATGGCAGCCGGCCGGAGCGCTGCGATGACCCGTGCCGCCCCACCAGCGAAGGGAACACCGATGCCCGCCCCGTACCTCGCACTAGGCCTCGCCGGTCCGCATCTCATCGAGCTGACCGGCAACACGGACCTGCTCGCCCGGTGGGATGCGCTACCGGTCGCGTTCACCGTCCTGGGGATCGACCGGATCGACGGCCACGACCCGGCGCCGCTGACGCTGGACAGCAGCGCCGTCGGCGCGAGCCTCGCCGGCCGCACGAGCCGGGCGCGCTTCCTCATCGTCGCCAGCCCGCAGCGCGACCACCCCTACAACCTGGCCCGCCGGGTGGCATCGCTGGGGCACCTCGCCCGGGGGCGCAGCGGCGTCCTCTTCGGGGTGGCGGACGCGTATGCCGCACCCGGCCCGGACGACACCGGCGCCTGGGGCGGCGCCGGCCTGGGCGCCGGTGCGCCGCTCACCGCGGCGACGGCGCTCGACGCGGCCCGCGCCGTCCGGGCGCTCGAGCAGAGCTGGCCCTACGACTCCATCGTCGGCGACCGCGAAACCGGCATCCTGGTGCGGTCCGACGAGATCGTCCACATCGACCACGACGGCGCCTACCACATCGCCGGCCCCCTGAACGCTCCGGAGCCCGCCACCGGCGCCTCGCTCATCGCCTGGTACGCCACCACGCCGGACGACGTCGTCGCCGACTCGGCACCGGTCGACCTGGTCGTCGGCACCGGCGGGTCCGTCCGCGTCGCGCCCCTCGGCCTGCGGCCGCCGGACAGCGACGCCGGCGGCGTCCTGCTGCGGCCGACCGTCGACCAGAGCCTGGACGAGGTGCTGACCGAGGTCGAGCGATTGCTCGCCGACGGCTTCACGCCGTCGCCGCCGGGCGGACCGCTGCGCGCTGCCCTCGGACTGATCGCCCCGGCGCGCCCTGCCAGCGGTCGCGCCGCGTTTCCCGTGCCCGAACCCCACCCCTCTCTGTGACCCCGGAGCAGACATCATGACCGATCGCCGTACGGGACACGTCATCCTCGGCATCAACGTCCTCGTCCTCGGCTATCTGCCGGCCGCGTGGCAGTCGCCGCTGCTGAAGAAGGACTCCTTCATCGACCCGGACTACTGGGCGGGCATCGGCCGCGCGGCCGAGCGGGGAACACTCGACGCGATCTTCCTGGCCGACGGGCCGGTGCTCGGCGATCCCGCGTACGACGCCAACCCGATCCGGCTCGAACCGACCGTGAACTGGGGCTACGTCGCCGCCGCGACCGAGCACGTCGGCCTGGTGTCCACGGCGTCGACGACCTTCAACGACCCCTTCGAGCTCGCCGAACGGTTGCTCTCGTGGGACACCCTCTCGGGCGGCCGCGCGGGCTGGAACATCGTGACCACCCGCGGCGCGGCGGCCGCCCGCAACTTCGGACTGGCGGACGTGCCGCTGCGCGATGACCGGTACGAACGGGCTGCCGAGTTCGTCGACGTCGTCACGGCGCTGTGGGACTCGGCCGCGACCGGCCACGACGTGCACCACCACGGCGACTTCTTCGACATCGACGGCCGGCTCCGCGTGCCGCCGTCCGCGCAGGGCCGCCCCGTGCTGCTACAGGCGGGCGGATCACCCAAGGGACGGGCTCTGGCCGGCCGGGTCGCCGAGGGCGTGTTCGCGGCCGAGCTGACCAAGCAGAAGGCGATCGAGCACTACCGTCTCGTCAAGCGCCTCGCCCGCGACAACGGCCGCTCGCCCGACGACGTGAAGATCCTTCCCGGCCTGCTGCTCAGCCTCGGCAGCACCGAGGAGGAGGCCAGACGGCGCAGCGACGAACTGCACGACGCCGGCCCCGCCTCCTACTCGATCCAGTGGCTGTCCCAGTCGATCGGGTACGACGCCTCGAAACTCGAGCTCGACGAGCCGTTCCCCGAGGAGGTCCTGGCCGCGCCCGCCGACCCGCAGACCTTCCAGGGCAGCATGGGGTTCCGCGAGTCGATCGTCACCCAGATCCGGCGCACGAACCCGACCGTGCGCGAGTACCTGAAGCAGACCCGCTACACCGGCTCCGGCCACGCCGGCTTCGTCGGCACGCCCGAGCAGCTCGCCGACCACATCGAGGACTGGTTCCACTCGGGCGCGATCGACGGCTTCAACCTCCAGCCCGACGTCCTGATCGACGGGCTCGACGTGATCGCCGACGAGCTCGTGCCGATCCTGCGTAGGCGGGGCCTCTACCGGCACGAGTACGAGACCCGCACGCTCCGCGCGCACTTCCAGACCGCCTCGCCGACACCCGACCTTGGCTGACCACCTGAAAGCGGATGGACATGACCGATCCTTCCCGGCCGTTCCCCACCAACCAGGATCTCGACCCGGTGCGCCTGCGCCAAGCGTTCGGCATCTTCCCCAGCGGCGTCGTCGCGGTCGCCGCCCAGGTCGACAGCGCCCTCGTCGGCCTCGCGGCCAGCTCCTTCACGTCGGTCAGCCTCGACCCGCCGCTTGTGTCGTTCTCCATCGCCAACGTGTCCAAGACATGGCCCGACCTGCGGCGCGCGGCGCACCTGGGCGTTACGATCCTGGCCGACCGGCACGGCGGCCTCGCCCGCCAGCTCGCCGGCCCGCCCGAATCTCGCTTCGACGGCGTCGAGGTCCTGCTGAGCGAGCACGGCGCGGTGACACTGCCCGACGGGCTCGCGCAGTTCGACACCACGATCTACCGCGAGGTAGAGGCGGGCGACCACACGATCGTGCTGCTCCGGCTGCACGCAGTTCAGCACGCCGACCACTCGTTACCCCTGGTCTTCCACCGCAGCGCCTTCGGCTTCCGCAGCGAATGGTGACACAAGGCGACACGGGGGTGGCGGTCGAAGCGACCTTGCGAGGAAGCGAGCCGAGACCGGATCCAGGCGGCGTGCCGGGGGTATGGCAGGCTGCAGTGACTGTGAGGGTTGTACATCCTTCAACGTGCCGGCAAGTTCCGGAGTCGTGTACTCGCCTGCGGCGATGTGCCGCCGGGGTTTGTGGTGATCAGTCGTCGATCTCTCGAGCAGGCACGCGGGTGGGCCGCAGACAACGCGCGGTGGGCTGCAACTTCGGTCAGCAGGTATCGGGATGCGGATGACCTTGACCGGCGCCGCCCCCGGCTGTACTGACCTGCACACCCATGCACCGTTCACGCTGCTGCGCGCGGCGTTGGAGAACGCGTGTACCGCCTTGTGGCTCACCGGCGCACAGAGCCGCGGCTTCGGGCCGTCGCCGACGCACGCGGCATTACTGCGGCCGCGCTCAAGGCTCACCTGTCGCCGACCGAGATCCTCAAGACCGTCGGGCGGCAACTGTGCCCGGACCCGGACGACGAGTCCCTGGTCGTACAGCTATGGAGCCTGTGCAGCGCCTTCGCGCACCGCGACTGGTGGGTCCTGCCGCTGCTGGACATCGAGGTCCTCGGACCCGCCTCACCCGACGTCTCGCAGGTCCGGCTCGCCGCGCCCACTGAACCTGCGCGTAGCCGATGAGCAGTCCAGGAGGCGCGCACTCGTGCCGACGTGCGTGCATCCGATCTTGCGGCTGGGCGGTGCAGTTGTCCGCGGTTCAGTGCGACAACTGGGGCGGCGACGGCTTTGGCGTGGCCAGCTCGGCCGAGGCGTCCGCGTGGTCGGCTTCGGCGAGAAACTGGGCGAGCCGGGCGTAGCTGTCGCCGCCATAGCCCGCCGCGGCGGCCCGGCCGATGATCCGTTGTACGGCTTGAAGCGTTGTGGTGTCGATGCCGCGAGCGGCGGCGGCGGCACTGACGTGAGCCACGGCGGAGCCTGCCGAAGCGATACTGGAGACCTCGGCGGGAAAACGGCCGACAGCAAGCTGATCGGCAAAACGGTCGGCCATGTCGGGCAGCAGGCCGCCGATTCCCTTGGCGAAGCGGGCGAACGCGGCGGGCTCAATTCCCTCGGCGATGGCCAAGGCGAAGGCGTGCGCGAGTCCGCCGACGGACATGGCGAACAGATCGAGCAAGGCCATCTCGTACGCCGACCCGATACCAATGTCGTCGCCGAGGTAGACGCTGGTGCCAAAGGCCTCAAGCAGGGCGCGGCTGCGATCGAACAGGGAGCGCGGGCCACTGTAGAGAATCGTTGCGGCGCGGGTGCCGACCGTGGGCGCCGGTGTCAGGATGGCGCCATCCAGGTAGCTGATGCCGCGCTGTGCGGCCCAGTCCGCCATGGCGCGCGCTTCTCCGGCGTGGCCACTGCTGAGGTTGACGAGCGTGCCCGTGGGCCAGTCGGCGACGTCGGCCACACTCGCGCGGACAGCACCATAGTTGATCATGCACGCGACGGCGATCGAAGCTCCACGCACCGCATCGGCCGCCGTGGGCGCGAGCACAGCACCTTGGGCCACGAACGCTTGCGCCTTCTCTGGCGTGCGGTTCCAGACCACCGTGGGATGACCGCCAGCGAGCGCCGCGGCGGCGAGCGCCCGGCCCATCGGGCCAAGCCCCAGCACCCCAATAGTGGAGCGCAGTTCGTGCTCAACGTTGTTTTCTGTCACGGCAGTGACGCTAAACCCTCACGTTGACGTGAAGGTCAAGTCCTGATGTGCTTGGGGACGTGCGGATCAGCGAACTGGCTCGACTGACCGGCGCCACCCCCCGCGCCTTGCGCTACTACGAGGAGCAGGGTCTGTTGAAGCCCGCCCGTCGCGCGAGCGGCTACCGCGACTACGACGAGCAAGCCGTGTATGCGGTGGGGCACATCCAACTGCTGCTCTCCGCCGGCATAGGCACCACCGCGATCGCCGAGATCCTGCCCTGTGTCCCCGACGGCACGACGGTGCTCGCACCCACCTGCCCCGAACTCCTCGACGCGCTGGCCGAAGAGCGCACCCGAATCACCACGTCCATCGAGAAGCTCGCCGCGGCCCGCGGCATCCTGGACCGCCTTATCCAAGCACCCCTAACCCTTGCTGACCAAACCCGGGCGACATGAGCCCTTCCGCGCTCATGCCCTGATCCGGAGGGTGAGCCAGCCCACCTAACCAAGATCACACGCGCGGAGCCGCGATGCGGCGCGACGCGTTGGTAAGTCACACTTCGGTCCTGGCCTGCCGCCACAGGCGCAAAGCGCGATGACGTAACGGCTGGGGCAGCTGCGGCTACGCATCTCGGCGAGCACACCGAGGAGACCGCTGCTTGGCCAGCCGGATTCGAGCCACGTGAGGACAAGGCCCGGCCAGTAGCGGCCCCACGAGGTCAGCGCGAACCGCAGCAGGGCAAGCAGCAGCGTTTCGCTCGTGGGGCTGGCCGAGGACAGTGTGGCGACGACATCGGCCGGCCGGCGCTCGAGCAGTGGCAGCAGCCACGCCAGGTGATCGGCGGCGGAGTTCGACGGTTCTCGTTGGCCGGATTGGGCCTGACCCGCTTTGACGGACATCCGAGATCAGGAGACTTGGGGTCTCCGGGAGGATGTCCAGCATCATGGAGAGCGTGGGGAAGAAGCGATCGCGGCCGCGGCGGGCGTTCACGCCGGAGTTCAAGGCTGAGATCGTCGAGTTGTGTCAGCGCGGGGATCGCACCGTTGGGCAGGTAGCCAGGGATTTCGACCTGACCGAGACCGCGGTTCGGCAGTGGGTGAAGCAGGCCGAGCTGGACGCCGGCACCCGCGATGACGGGCTGACCTCGGATGAGCGCGCGGAGCTGGCGCGGTTGCGGCAAGAGAACCGCCGGCTGCAGCAGGATGTCGACATCCTGAAGCGGGCGACGGCTTTCTTCGCGAGGGAGACCCGGTGAACGTGTATCCGTTCATCGAGGCGGAGCAGGCCGGCAAACACAGCGTCAAACGCGCGTGCGAGCTGTTGAAGGTCTCCCGGTCCGCCTACTACGCCCGCAATGAGCGCAGCACCCGCGAGCTGGTCGACGAGCAGCTCACCATCAAGATTCTCGAGGTGCACGCGGCGTCGAACGGCACGTACGGGGCGCCGCGGATCCACGCCGAGCTTGCCGACGCGGGCCTGCGGCATGGCCGTAAACGCATCGCCCGGCGGATGCGGGCCGCCGGGATCCGGGGCAAGAGCCCACGCCGGTGGCAGGCCACCACGATTCCCGACCTGACCGCCGCAGCGCGGCCGGACCTGATCGGCCGGGATTTCACCGTCGACCCGGCGGCGATCGACACTCGATGGTGCGGCGACATCACCTACGTCAACACGTGGGAAGGCTGGCTGTATCTGGCCACCGTCATCGACCTCGCGTCGCGCCGGGTCGTGGGCTGGGCCGTCGCCGATCACCTCAAGACCGACCTGGTCGACGCCGCCTTGACCGACGCGCTGCGCCGCCGCCGGCCCCGCGACGGGCTCATCTTTCATTCCGACCGCGGCTGTCAAGGCGAATTCAACCGATCGTCGCAACACCTTCATCGCGGAGGTGGGCGATGGGTAGGAACACGAAGCTGGAGCGGGTGCCGGAAGGGGCGCGGAGGCAGTGGGCGGCGGACCGGGCGTTGCGGGCGCCGATGCGGTCGCCGGGTCGGCCTGAGCCGTCACGCGCGGTGCAGCGGCAGTTCTGGCGGCTGATCGCGACGGGGGTCACGACGGTCGAGGCGGCGCTTGATGTTGGCGTGTCGTGGCCGGTGGGGGCGCGCTGGTTTCGGAACGCTGGAGGCATGCCGCCGATCAGCCTGGACGAGCCTTCGGGCCGCTATCTGTCCTTCGCCGAACGGGAGGAGATCGCGCTGCTGCGGGCGCAGGGCAAGGGCGTGCGGGAGATCGGCCGCAGGATCGGCCGCGACGCGGGGACGATCTCGCGTGAGTTGCGGCGCAACGCCGCAACACGCGGCGGCAAGCTGGAGTATCGGGCTGTGGTGGCGCAGTGGAAGGCACAGCAGGCGGCCAAGCGTCCGAAGACAGCCAAGCTGGTGTCGAATCCGCGGCTGCGCGAATACGTCCAAGAGCGCCTGAGCGGCAGCGTCCGCCAGCCTGGCGGCGAGCTCGTGACCGGGCCGAGGGCTCGGGCCTGGAAGGGACGCAACAAGCCCCGCCGGGAGGACCGCCGCTGGGCGACCGCGTGGAGCCCGGAACAGATCAGCAACCGGTTGCAGCTGGACTTCCCGGATGATGAGTCCATGCGCATCTCGCATGAGGCGATCTACCAATCGCTGTTCATTCAGGGCCGGGGCGCGCTCAAGCGTGAACTGGTCGCGTGTCTGCGCACCGGCCGGGCACTGCGGGTGCCGCGCGCCCGGGCCCGGCAACGCCGCGACGGCATGGTCACCCCCGAAGTGATGATCAGCCAACGGCCGGCCGAGGTCGAAGACCGGGCCGTGCCCGGACACTGGGAAGGTGACCTGATCATCGGGCTGGACAGGTCCGCGATCGGGACCCTCGTGGAACGAACCACCCGCTTCACCATGCTGCTGCACCTGCCCCGCATGGACGGTTGGGGCGTCGAAGCGCGGTCGAAGAACGGCCCGGCCCTGGCCGGACACGGCGCCGAAGCCGTCCGCGAAGCGATCGCCGCGACGATCACCGCCCTGCCCGAGCAGTTGCGCCGCACGCTCACCTGGGACCGCGGCAAAGAACTCGCCCAGCACGCGAAGCTGACGATCGACACCGGCGTGCAGGTCTACTTCGCCGACCCGCACAGTCCATGGCAGCGCGGCACGAACGAGAACACCAACGGGCTGCTCCGGCAGTACTTCCCCAAAGGCACAGACCTCGCCCGCTGGAACACCAGTGAACTCGAAGCGGTCGCCGCAACGCTGAACAGCCGGCCACGCAAAGCGCTCGAGTGGAAGACGCCTGGCGAAGCCTTCAACGAGCTGTTATCGTCCACTCAGGACAGTGGTGTTGCAACGACCGGTTGAAACCGGTCAATACACCAGCGCGCAGCATGCCCGCCTCGCCCGCCAGAACGGGGTGCGGCTCTCGGTCGGCCGCCGGGGTCAGTGCTGGGACAACGCGGTCGCCGAATCGTTCTTTGCCACGATCAAGACCGAACTCATCCACCGCCAGGCCTGGCCCACCCGCACCGCTGCCCGTCAGGCGATATTCGAGTACATCGAGGGCTGGTACAACACTCGCCGCCGGCATTCCAGCCTCGGCTACCTCAGCCCGGCCGCCTACGAAACCCCCACCAAAGTTCGGCCGCTTACCGCCCTCAAGGTAGCTTGAGGATCAACACATCGACCCTGTCCGTCAAATCGGGTCAAGCCCAGATACACACAGCGTCCTGTCACGCAGCATGTCGGTCATCGCGCCATCACCTCGTGATCTGCCGATCGCAGGCGGGTGATGCTGGTTTGCACACATGCCGCTGGTTGGGTGTGACGACACGCGGCACCACGTGCTCCTCGCTCACCTGGAGTCAGCATCAGCACAGTGGTGATCGGTAAAGGACCTCGACGTTGACGATGTCATTGTCCACCACGTCAAGGTTGAGGTAGCCCGGCCACGGCGGATCAAGGCATATGGTGCGGTGGCCCTTGCCGTAGCCGCCGACGGGTCGCGGAGCGGTGGAGAAGCTCTGACAGAAGTCGTCCCCGCAGCCGCACGTCTGCACGACGCGCAGGTTCTTGACCTGATCGATCAACGAGTCGTCGCCATGCGCCCGCAACGCCGCGGCGAGTTCGGTCGCAAAGATCGGCCACCTCGCGTGCACCAAAGGCGCCTCGGCCGGCCCGATCACCACGACATGTACGCTACCGCCGAGCGGGGTAGAGGTCACTCATCTGCCGCTGGTGTTGCGCAGCGGCAAGACGCTGCTGGTAAACAGCTAGTGACAGGCTCGGCGAGGGCCGCGGCTTTGTGTCGTGTCGATGCGCGGAGGGACGGGCTCCGGCTGAGCCGGTCAGAGCAGGCTGCGTTGGCGTAACCGAGCGAACCGGTCGGGCGGCAGGCAATCGGCCAGGTTCCGTTCCAGGTCGACCAGCTCAAGGTCGACCGGGTACACCACGAAGTCGCCGGCGACCGGCAGCGTGTCCGACGAGTCGCGGAGGTTGAGCCGTGCCGCCACCGCACACAACAGTCGCCGGCCCGGACAGCGCGTCCGATCGGTAGTAGCTCAGTGCGACGCGGGCGGCAGGGCCGTCGATCGCCAGGGCCGCCACGGCGTCCGGGATCAGCGTGAGGCAAGCGTCCTCGATGGTCCGGCACGCCGCGTCGAGGTCGAATCCGGCCGGCGGCCGCTCGTAGCGCACTTCGGACCGGAGGCCCGTGACCTCGAGGACACGGACCAGGCCGCCGTCGTCGTGCTCGGCCGTCAGCACCGAAGTCGCCCGGCCGTCGTGCTCGATCTCGACGCGGCTGATGCGCCCATCGGTGTATGCGTACGACTCCCGCCCCGACCCGCGCCGCGCGACCATCTCGGCCGAACGCATCAGTCCGTCCCCGAAACGGTACTCGTGCAGGTAGATGGGCCCGCCCGTATCGAAGTGCGCCGCCTCGACCACGTCGCCGTCGTAATGGACGAAGGTCTCGTAGTACAGGCGGCCGTGAAGAAAGCCGCTGTACTCCTCGGTCACCACAGCGCGGCCCTTGGCGTCGAACCCGATGCGCAGGGCATCCCGGTCCACCGGCGGTCGGATGTCCAACCGGCGGCCGGCCTTGAGTAGGCCCCGTTCGAAGTGCAACGGACGAAGATCCAGACCCGGCCAGGTGTACCAGTCCCAGCGCCCGACGAGCGCGATCGCCGCTCGTTTTCGGGAGTCGTACTCGCCAGCGAGCTGAGCAAACCGCGCAGCAAGATCGGACATGTCAGGAACCCTACCGGGCTCCGCGCGCATCCGGATCTGCCGCAGGTTTCGCGCGGCGGTAGACGCGAACGTCGCTACGCTCCATGGCCGCGAGTCGGTTGAGCCGAACCGCGGCGCGGGGTACACGCTCGTGCCGATGAACATGATCATGGACCACCTTGGTGATGTGAGGCTTCGACCGTCCCATTGGACGCGTTACGGCGATTTCGTCGCCTCTGAAGATCCCGGCACTGGTCGTTCGTGATGGGCGGGATGCCGAGATCCCTTGCGCGGAAAGCTCTGCGTCGCCGACACCTGGACCGGCGCACGCCTGCGACCCACCAACGGGCTCGGGTACCGGCGGATCGCGAAGGACTCGGAGGTGGTGGGCGGCGTGGTGGCCTTCGTCCGCGACGAGGACCGGCGCAGGCTCGCCTCGTAATCCGTGCAACCTGCCGGCCCGTTGCTTACGTGAGTATTGCCGTCAGGGACGAAGGAGGTTGCATGGGATCGGGCATGAGCCGCGATCAGGAGTTCGGCGACTACTACGCCGCCCGGGGCGCGGCGTTCCGGGCGACCGCCTACCTGTTGTGTGGCGACTGGCATCTGGCGGACGACCTCACCCAGACTGCCTTCACCAAGCTCTACCTGGCGTGGCCCCGGCTCCAACGTAAGGAGCCCGTCGACCGCTACGTGCGGCGCACCCTCGTGCGGGTCTTCCTCGACGAGCGCCGCCGGCCGTGGCGCCGGGAGCGGCCGACGGCCGAGTTCGCCGACCTCGACCCGGGTGCCCCGGCCGGGACCGACCGGGTCGACGACCGCCTGATCCTGCGCCGCGCCCTGGCGGCGGTTCCCGCGCGCCAGCGCGCCGTAGTGGTGCTGCGGTTCTGGGAGGACCTGTCGGTCGAGGAGACCGCGGAGCTGCTCGGGATCTCGGCCGGCACGGTCAAGAGCCAGGCCGCCCGCGGGCTGGAAACCTTGCGCCGCCGCCTCGGCGTGCCCGACACCGCTGCTACGGGTAAGGAGTGACGATGCACGACAACGACGTGCGGGACCTGCTCGCGCGGGTGATCGGCGAGGACGGGCCGCGGCCGGCGAGCCGGGAGGAGATGGTGGCGGCCGGGCGGCGGGCCAGAAACCGCCGGCGCCGGTGGTGGGCCGGCGGAGTCGCGCTGGCCGCGGTCGCTGCGGTGGCGGCCATGACCCAGGTGGGACCGGTATCCGGCGCGCCGGGCACCGTCGCCGCGCCACGCACATCCGGCGCTCCAGGCACCGTCAGCGCGCCAAGCACCACCAGCGCACGCAGCCCGGGGGTGGCCAAGTCGCCCACCGGTCGTGCGGTGTCGAAAATCCCGGAAGCCCAGCAGCAGCGCGCCGACCAGATGCTGGCCGCGCTTATTGCGGGGATACCGGCCGGATATACCACTCCGGCGCCGGGCGCCACTCCGGCGGCGGGCAAACCGCTCACCCGTTACGGACTTGTGGAGGGCTGGCAGCAGACCGGCTGGCGCTACGAGGTCGGTACCGAGGTCTACCGCGACGGCAAGGCCGGCATGGTGCGGGTCTCGTCGTTCACCGACTACGGCCCGCCCGGCACCAACGATCCGTGCGCCGCCGCCTACCAGGCCGTCGGCTCGTACAACGGCTGTACGGTACTGACCGCGACCACCGGTACCCCCGTCGCGGTGTCCTGGCGGGGCGGTAGTGGCAAGGTGCCACGTGAGGTCCGAGCGACTTGGGTGGCCGACGACCGGGCGGTGTCCGTGGAGCAGGGGCCCGGCCCCCAGCAGCCTGGCCTCGGCATACTGGACCAGCCGGTCTTCACCGACCAGGAGCTGGCCGACCTCGCGGTGTCGCCCGACTTCCGCGGCTGAACCTCGGTCGCCCGACTTTCGCGGCTGAACCCGGGTCAGCCTTTGGAGCTGGCCGACCTCGCGGCCTCGCCGACTTCCACGGCTGATCCTCGGTCAGCCGGCGGAGCGGACGACCGAGAGCCGGCCTATCTTCATGGTGCCGACCCGCTGCCCGCGCTTGGCCACCACGGCATCGTGGGTGACCAGGACGAGCGTCAGGCCCCACTCGCGCCAGAGCCGGTCGAACAGTGCGGTGATGTCGTCGCAAGCGTCCCCGTCAAGGTTACCGGTGGGCTGGACGCGCCCGAGCCACCAGGACGCATCGATCAAGGCGGGACGGAAATGCGGGTGCCGCGTACGCTGCAACGATGGCTCAGGGCGTGCTGCTCGGGATTGACTTCGGCACCTTCAACACCGTGGCCATGGTGCGTCGCGGCAGCGGTGAAGCACGTTCCCTGCTCTTCGATGGGTCACCGTTGCTGCCGTCGGCGGTGCTCCTGGAAGGCCCAGGCGACGTGTTGTCCGGTGCCGAAGCCGTGCGGTCGGCGCGGGTGCATCCGGATCGGTACGAGCCCAACCCGAAGCGGCGGATGGCAGACGGGATCGTCCTGCTCGGCGGCTACGAGACCGACGTGGTCGACCTGGTCGCCGCCGTGCTGGGACGTGTGGCGTCGGAGGCGCGGCAGATCGTCGGCCAGTTCCCGGATCGTGTCGTGGTCACGCATCCGGAGACCTGGGGCAAGTCGCGGTTGAGCCGGTTGACCGCTGCCGCCGTCCGTGCCGGCCTGCCGAACCCGATCCTCGTGTCGGAGCCGATCGCTGCCGCCGCCTACTTCCTCGGCCAGGTCGGCCGGGTCGGCGCGGGTCAGTGCGCGGTGGTGTACGACTTCGGGGCAGGCACGTTCGACGCCGGTGTGGTTCGGCGCGACCCTGGCGGAGCGCTGACGGTACTGGCCAGTGAAGGGCTGCCCGAGGTGGGCGGCCTGGACCTGGACGCCGCGTTGGTGGAGCACCTCGGCCGGCTGATCGCGCAGCGGGACCGGGACGCTTGGGACCGGTTGCGGCGACCGGCCACCGCCGCCGACCGCCGTGCCCGGTGGCAGCTGTGGGAGGACGTTCGGCTGGCCAAGGAGTCGTTGAGCCGGCGTTCGCAGACGCTGGTGCACCTGCCAGTCCTGGACGACGCCGTTCCGGTAAGCCGCGACGAGTTCGAGCAGCTCGCCGAACCGGTCATCGCGCGGACGGTCGCGGTCACCCGCGCCGCGGTGCGCAGCGCGGGCATCGGGCCGTCAGACGTCGGTGGCATCTTCCTCGTCGGCGGGTCGAGCCGCGTCCCACTTGTTGCGACGCTGCTGCACCGCGCGTTCGGGATGCCGCCGACGGTTCTGGAGCAGCCCGAGCTCGTGGTGGCGGAGGGTTCACTGATCCTGCTCGACGCGTGCGAGGAGCGCACGCCGACCGGCGTCACGATGAGGCTGCCCGCCGATGCCGGGTCGGAGGAGACCGTTTCGCAGGAGACCGTTTCGCAGGCGCGTGGAACGGCCACCGGCCCGTCGCCCGCGCCGCAGGGCTCGCCGCAGCGGGTCATGCAGCTGTCGCCGGCCTCGCCGACGGCAGGCCGCGCATCGCGCGTCGACGAGGCCGGCGAACCGGGGCGGGGGCGATCCATCCGCCGCCACCTCACCGATCCGTGGAGTGCGGCAGCGGCCGTGCTGCTCGGTGCCCTGAGCGGCACGGTCGGCGGCCTCGCCGGTGCGAGCACGGCGGCCGTGTTGACCGCGGGAGCCGTGGTCACCGTGATCGTGCATACGGTGCGGGTGGCCCTCGGTATCGTGTTCGACCGCTGAAGACCCGGTTGTCAGGCGTTGCCCGCTAGAAATTACTCAGCACCGAGCTGAATATCTTGTCGACGCTGGCCGGGTCGCGCGCGTCGTAGGCGGCTGCCCGCGACACTTTCGCGATCTGTTCGAGGGTGTCCAGGTCGGCCTCGTCGCCGAAGGCGATACCGAAGATGCGAACCGAGTTCTCCAGGCGTGACCCGTCCAGGTCGCGGAGCAGCTTCGCCCTGTCGTTGTCGGCCGGATACTCGTTGCGCCCATCGGTGAGCAGCACGACTGCGTTGATGCGGTCGGCGTCCAGCCGTTCCCGCATGTACAGGTCGGCGGCCCGGGTCGTGTGGTACAGGGCCGTACCGCCATCGGCGCTCAGCGCCCGGATGACGCCGGTGAGTTGCTGCTTCGCGTCACGGATGCGCGACATCGGCAGCCGCTCGGTGTAGGGCTGCGCACCGTTCGGTCGCTGCCCCGAGAACGTCCACAGTGCCACCTCGTCATCGGGATGCAGCAGGTCGAGGCTCGCGATTGCCGCGTTCTTCGCGGCTTCCAGCTTGCTGATGTCACCGGCCGCCTTCTCCTTCATCGAGCCCGAGACGTCGAGGACGAGCAGCACCCTCGCCTTCTTCCGCAGGTCGTCCCAGCCGGCGAGGATCTTGTCCAGCACCTCTCCGACGGGTGACTGGATCAGGCTGATCTTCTGCCCGGCCGGGATCTGCAGGGTCTGCGCCAGTTCGGGGCCGGCGTTGCCCTGGTGGTCGCGGAAGCCCATCGCCGCGAACCTGGCCTGCTGGGCTGGTCGCTGCAGGAACGCGAGGAAGTCCGCGGCGGCTTCACGTTGTGCATCACTGGCCGAAGGCAGCACCACGTACGGGTGGTCGAGCATCAGCGTGCCGTCCCGCGGCACCATCGGCACGAGCGGCACCGTGGGCGCCTTGCCTTTCACCTTCGGGTCGCCGGTGGTGTTGCCCTTGTTGTAGAGGAAGGTGAGCTGCTCCTGATGCACGACGGCGCTCACGTACGACATCGCGGCGCCCTTGGCGTCGGCTTCGGCCAAGTTGGCGAGGAACTTCACCGCATCGTCGGTGTAGTGCAGGACGCCGGCTTCGACCCCGCGAACGAAGTTGATCACATTGGGCTGCGTGAGATCGGCCGCCGTCAGTTCGCGGGACAGGCCGGTCGCCGCGTAGTACGTGGCCACCGTCGCGGCCAGGCCGGACGTGGACGAGTGCGGGTTGTCCTTGCCGAAGGAGAAGCGCCCCCACTCGGGATGGCCGTACCGGCCCCACCCCTGCGGATCGGACGCCAGCGCTAGCACGTCGCTCCACCCGAACTCGCGGTTCGGCCAGCCGAACGCCTCGGCCATCGGCTTCGGCATCGAGATGACCAACGGGCTCTGCGCGATCGACGGCACCTGCGTGCCGGCCGCCGGCAGCACCTGTCTGCCGCCGGCGGTCTCCCGGTGGCGGGCCAACTGGAGCCACAGCGATGCGGTGGGCGTCCACACCTGCGGTGGCGGCCCACCGTCGCGCTGCTCATCCCACCCGGAGACAAGCGCCTCCGCCGCCGCGCCGGACGTGAGCCGGTGCACGGTCACCGACGCGCACCGCTTGCCGCCGTACAGCGTGTCGGAGGCGTTGTACCGGCGCGCCAACTCAATCATCAGGTCGGCCTTCTCGGTCGACGAACTGACCTCGATGGGTTCACAGCCGGCTCGCTTGTCGGCGCCCGCCTCCCCCGGATCGTGACGGAGCACCACGTACGTCACCACGACGGCTATCAGACCGACGATCACCGCAATCACCAGCGGCATTCGCGTGCGTAGCCCCGCGACAACACCCATCGACGATCTCCTGTTCACCGGCAGAGCCCCGCATCGTAACCGACGGCCACAACACCGCCCGCTGGCCCGCCTCGTCGCTCTCGACGTGCTGCACGCCGCGCCGGCCGCCGACTCCGTCGGTGTCGCCGCGCGCCACGATCGAGCACCCAGATCCTCGGCGGCATCGGCTACACGGGAGGCTCCGGCGCACCAGTGCCTCAAGCGGGCGACCGCCAAGAATCTAGTCCGCGTGCTCGAAGCGACAGTGAAGGGCCTATCAGCGTGGCCACCAGCATCCGGCTAGTACCAGCCACACATGTCGAAAGTGCCTTCCGCGGCCGATGAGCGGAAGGCACTTCGCGTCGACCGGACGGTAGCAGGGGCTATCGGGAGGTGCCGCCGCTCGCAGCGGGGAGGGGGAGTTCCACGCGCAGGCTGGTGCCGGCCTGGCGAGGGCTGTGGAGAACGATTCGGCCGCCGAGTGCCTCGACGCGGTCCTTGAGCCCGGCCAGGCCGGAGCCGCCAGCGAAGTCGGCACCGCCGATGCCGTTGTCGCGGACCGCGATGCGCAGGACGGTGTCGGCGGTGTCGGCCTCGACGGTGACCGTGACGGCCGAGGCGCGCGCGTGCTTGGCGGTGTTGGTCAGTGCCTCGGCGACAACGTAGTACGCGCTGACTTCGGTCTGCTCGGGCAGTCGCCGCTTGGCGCGTATGTCGAGGTCGACCGGGATCGGTGAGCGGCGGGCGAGCACGCGCAGCGCGGCGCCTAGGCCTCCCTGGGTCAGGATGGCCGGGTGGATGCCACGCGCGATTTCGCGCAGCTCGTCCAGCACGCCGGCCGCCGCGGCGATGGCCCCGTCGAGCTGTGCGCCGAGCGCGGACGGCATGGCCTCCTGTGCCGCGCGCAGCTGCAGCATCAGGGCGACCAGCCGCTGCTGGGCGCCGTCGTGCAGGTCCCGCTCAATGCGCCGGCGGGTCTGGTCGGCCGTGGCGACGATCCGCCTGCGCGATGCGGTGAGCTCGGCCCGGCTTTCGGCATTGGCGATGGCTGTGGCGATGAGCTCGGTGAAGTCGGCCAGCTGCTGCTCGGTGCCCTGAGGCAGCCGTGCGCGCCGTGACCCTACTCGCATGGCGCCCCACACTCGGCCCTCGACCACGATTGGGCTCGCGACTGCCGAGCGGAGCCCGGCGGTGATGTCCTCGGGCGGGCCCGCCGATGTCGGATCGTTCGACAAGTCGTCAGCGTCGCGGCGAGCCGCGCGGCCGGTGGCCTGGACCAACCCCATGGCCGAATTGGGGTCGGGCCTGCCGCGTGAGCCTGGCTGGCGGCGGCCGAGGCCATGGCGTCCCATCACGGTCGTGTCCCCGTCCGGCTCGAACCGGACTATCGCTGTGCTGTCGGCGGCAAAGAGTGCGCCGACCTCGTCGGCGACCGCGGCGAAGACGAGGCCGGGCGCGGCTCCGCGAGCAACGAGTGTCGCCACGCGCCGCAGGGCGGTCTGTTCATTGGCGATCTGACGGTACTCGGCGTAGAGGTGGGCGTTGTCGAGGGAAACGGCGAGCTGGCCGGCGATGAGCTTGACGCCGTCAAGCCGTTCGGTGGTGAAGGCGCCACGGATGAGGCGGTTCTCGAGCAGCAGCACCGCCTGCAGCGTGCCGCGACTGAGGATGGGCACGGCGAGCAGCGAGCAGCGGGTGACGTCGGTGAAGTATGGATCACGGGCGAAGCGCTCGTCGCGGGTGGCGTCGCCCACGACGAGTGGCACACGCATCCGCTGGGCGTAGCGCAGCACGGACATCGGGACCGCGCGTTCGTGACCAATGCCGAGGTTCGCGCTGACCGGGATGGCGCCGCTGTCGCCGTCGGGCGCCGGCACCAGCCAGGCCTGCCGGTCGTCGCTCCACAAGAGCAGATGTACATCGGTCGCGCCGGTCATTGCGCTGAGGACGTGGGCGACACGCGAATGGAGCCCTTCAACGCTGGTCTCAGAGCTCAGTGCTTGCGACGCGGACAGGATGCCGAGCAGGTCGATCGTTCCGGTCGTGACAGTGGAGCGACGACGGGAACGATCGCGGCTCTGGCCGCCATATGGCCGCAGGGTGGGGTAGGCCCAGTCGAGTTGGTCGACCTTCGCGGTCGCGCCCCATGCGAGGTACTCCTGGCGGGCCTCGGCGAGCAGGTCGTAGCCTGCCTGCTCGAGGCCGTGGGCGAGGCAGAAGCGGGCCGCGCGTTCGGTGATCAAGGCCCGATGCCATGGACGCCGACGCCGGGCGACCTCACGCCGCGCGGCGTCGAAGCCGAGGGCGGCGGCGCGGAAGTCGCCGACCGCCCAGGCCCGCTCCGCATCGAGCAGCCGCACCAGGTGCTGGAAGTTCTCCGGCGCGTCCGCGGCGCGTGCGGCCAGCCACTGCGTCACCTCGTCCAGCTCGGACAGCAGACCACCGCGATCGTCACCGTGGCTGGCCCGAGCCTGACCGGCGAGGGCCAGTCCGCGCAGCACGCGTGCCAGGGCGCTCGCGTAAAGGCCTTGGTCAATAGCGGGTAGCAGCATCGCTGCTGTGGTGTGCCGCGTCAGGCTGGCCGGATCGTCGAGGAGGGCGGCGGCCAGCGCACTGGTGATGTGCACTTGGAGTAATGCCTGCGGGCTGCCGGTCGGCCGGTCTAGGGGGACTGCCGCACCGGCTGCGGGGGAATGTTCGCCGCGCAGCTCTCCGGCCAGCCATCGGTACGTCTCGAGCCACTGGACGGTCTGCTCGCTGCCGGTACGCTGCACGAATGCCAGCCCGGCCTCAAGCTGGGTGACGAAGTCTTCGAGTGATGGTGTGCATTCCAGCAGGCCCGACGCAGTTGGGTAGTAGGTGTATCCGGCGTTGGCCAAGTCGCCACCGGCGATCAGCTCTTCGCGGGCCTGCTGAGCTGCTTTGACACTGTTTTCGACCGGTTCGAACCAGCAGCTCAGCATCGCGAACATGGCGCGCGTCTGTGCGGTGTTTGGCTCGTAGCCGCGAGCTTCGCCCAGTGCGAGGAACCGCCGCAGCGTCCGGTACGCGGCGGAGTAGTCGCCGTGTACTGTCACCGGGGCGAAGCTGACGTGGCTCACCGCGCCGAGCAGCGTACGGGCGGCGCCGTGCTCGGACCAGAGCCGCAGCGCTTCCAGGCCCAGCCAGCCGGCCGTGGCGTGGTCGGCGGCAACGTAGGCAGACGGCAGGATTGCGTTGATCAGACGGCTCGCGGCGAGCACCGCCGGGTCGGCAATCTCCGGCCGAGTCAGCTCGTCGGCGTCGTCGGTATGGTCCAGCCACCGGTACAGCTCGCCGAGCCGGCGGTCGAGCTCGATTGGGAGCCGGTCCGCGGCCGGCACAGCAATACCCAGTTCACGCAGCGACTCCAGACCAAGCCCGATCGCTTCCACGAAGCGGTTTCGGTGGGTTAGGCTGCGCGCCTGCACCGCCGTGGCGTTCACACGGTCCAGGGCGGTGGTGCTCAGCCCCTCGATCGTGCGGTACTCGTCGTCCGCCTCGTCCAAGCGGCCCATGCTGTACAGTGCGGCGTGCCGCCCGGTGTGCACCTCGACGAGCGCGGCCGTCTCATCGGGTTCGATCAGCCGTAGTGCGGCGGTCAGCAGCGCGTTCACCAGCGCGTAGTTCCCGATCAGTCGTGCCTGATCGGCGGCGCGTTCCAGCAGCCCCACCACCATTTGCCGCTCCGCGGGGTCGTCTACCACGTCGACCACCGGCAGGTACTGCTCCGCCGCGACCGCGTACAACGCCGGTACCGCCGCCAGCCGCCGCGCCATCTCCAACCGCAGGGCACACAGCCGACGCGGGCCCAGCCCGCGCAGGATCATCTCGCGGATCCGGTCGTGGCGGAATCGCACTGCCGGACGTATGCCGGGCTCCAGCATCAGGACTCCGTCGTCGAGGGCGGGTGCCAGCCGCTGTTCCACCATGCCCGCCGGCTCTGCAGTGGCGGTCTGCAATACGTCCAGCTGGATCCGCCCGCCAAGACACGCCATCGCCTCGACCAGTTGCCGCGACATCGTGGGGACGGCGTCAATACGCGCCGCCGACGGGAGGCCAGTCTGGGTCCGGGCCAGGTGAGCGCGCACGGCCGCCGCTTCCCACCGCCAGCCAGCCGCCGTGGTGGTCAGCAGGCCGTCGTGTCGCAGCGCGTTGAGCAACTCCACGATCTCGTACGGGTTGCCGCACGTGTACGGGTTGATCACGTCGACCAGGCCCTCCGCCGTGGCCCGATCCACGCGGAGCATGTCGGCAACCATCGCGGCCGAGCCGGATTCCGGCAGGCTGAGCAGCCGTACATGGCGAACTCCGGGCTGTCGACGCCACCGGGACAGCGCCCCCGCCAGCGACTTGGCCGCGTCCGCGTCGTCCTCGCGGTACGCGCCCACCAGCAACAGGCCCTCGATCTGCTCCTCGCCGAACACGAGGTCGACAAAGCCGAGTGGCGTGCGCCCAGCCCACTGCAGGTCATCGACCAACATCACCACCGGCCGTTCCCGCGAAACAACCGCGCGCAACATGTCGGCAGCCGTTCGCTGTGCCCGAATCTGTGTGGTCAGCGGATCCCCCTCTTCGGGCGGGACCGCCAGCAGCGCCGCGAACTCCGGCAGCACCGCGCTCGCATGACCCGCGTTCGCGCCGAGCGCCTCCAGGATCCGTTCGCGGACCTTGTCGAGGTCGCCCTCCGGCTCGGCCAGCAACAGCCGACCCAACGCCCGAAACGCCTGATAGACCCCGTCAAACTCCAGATCCCGCCGATACTGGTCGAACTTGCCTGCCACGAACCAGCCGTCACTGTCCGTCACCACCGGCCGCAGCTGGTCAGCCAGCGCCGTCTTGCCCACCCCTGGCGCCCCGCTGACCAGCACCCCGCGGCACCGGCCCGCCCGTGCATCCTCGAACGCCGCACGCAGCGCCGCCACCTCGTCATCGCGGCCCACCAGCCGCGACGGCGGCAACAACCGCAGCGGGACATCATGCTCGCCGATCCGCAATGCAGCCGCCGCACGCGGATCCATGTCACGCAACCGCTCCAGGTCGTAGACCACACCGTCGGCCGTCTGGTACCGGCTGTCCGGCTCCTTCTCCAGCAGATGCATGACGATCTCGGACAATAGGCCCGGCACCGCCGGATTCACCTCGGCCGGTGGTACCGCCACGCGAGCCAGATGGTCATGCGTGAGCCGCAACGGATCCCCGAAACCGAACGGCGGCGCACCCGTCGCCAACTCGTACAGCGTCGCGCCCAGTGCGTACAAGTCGGCGCGCTCGTCCACCAACCGGCCGGTGCGCCCAGTCTGCTCCGGTGCCAGGTACGCCAACGTGCCGACGATCTCGGCGTGGTGCGTGAACTCGGGGCGAAGCTCCGCCGATGACGAGGCCAACGCGAAATCCACCAGGCACGGTGCACCGTCGCGAGAGATCAGGACGTTCGCCGGCGTGATGTCCCGGTGCAGCACCCCCCGCCGGTGCATCTCAGCCATTGCCCGGGCCAGCCCCACCGCGAGCCCGATCAGGTCGTCGACAGCCATGGGCTTAGCCAACGCGTCCAAGCCGGTGCCGCCGATGTCCTCCACCACGACCGCGCCTGGCCACCGCGGCGCCTCCACCAGCTGCGCAACGCCCGCGACACCGCGGAGCCACCCCAGGATCGCCAGCTCGTGCTGTACGCGCTGCTGTGCATCCGGTCCCAGCGGTTCCTTGCGGATGACGGTGTGTCCGGCAAGGAACACCCGAGTAACGCGCGTGCGTTCGCTCTCGTGCAATATTTCGGTCCGAGCGGGTGGAACCTGGCCGTGCGGAACCTCGCCGACGCCCATCCGACACCTCCGCGGACGGTCGGATTTCCTCTCATACCCTATCAAGGCCGACCTACGGGCGAAGGTGACTGTTTACGACGCCGCGCCCCAGCGCTCCGCGCGACACGAGGTCATCTCCAGCGTTTCCTCGCCGGGGTCGGCGCGATGGAGTTACGGTGCGGCGGTGAGCCGCAGGACGGTGCCGGCCAGGACGGTGACGGCCAGCGGCAGGCTCGCCTCGTCGACGTCGAACCGTGGGGTGTGGGTGGTGCCGGGCAGGTGTGAGCCGATGTGCAGGTAGGTGGCTTGGCCGCCGCGTTCCTGCACGCGGCGCATCATGGCGGCCGCGTCGTCGCTGGCTTCGTACGCCATGGTGTCGTGGACGGCGATGCCCGGCTGTTCGGCGGCCACTTCGCCGACGAGCGTGGCGAGTTCCCGGTCGCTGTCGGCGGCGGGGCTGCGGCCGACCATCTCGACGGTCGCGGTCACGTCGAACGCGTGCGCGATGCCTTCCACCAGTCTCTGCATCCCGGCCAGCAGGGCGTCGGCGTCCTCGTTGCGATCTGCCCGTACTTCGGCCAGGAGCAGGGCCTCGCCGGGCACCACGTTGCGGGCCCGGCCGGAGTCGATGCGTCCGATGTTGGTGAGTCCCGATCCGCCTGGGCGGCGTGGGATGGCGTGCGCGAGCAGGGCGATGGCGGAGGCGGCGTCCACGGCGGAGCGCCCGAGGTGCGGTGCCAGGCCGAAGTGGGCTTCGCGGCCGCGGATATGGATGTCGAATTTGGTGGTCGCGAGCAGGCCGTGCACTCCCGGGCAGAGGTGTCCCGTGCCGAACCAGGACCGGGCGGCGTTGTGCAGCCCGAGGAAGTAGTCGGTGTGGTCCAGCCAGCCGGCTTGGACGATGGCGTCGGCGCCGCGGGTGCCTTCTTCGGCCGGCTGAAAGATGAACTGCACGGCACCGCGCTGGGGTGCGCCCAGATCACGCAGCACGCGGGCGACGCCGGCGACGACGGCGGCATGTGCGTCATGGCCGCAGGCGTGCATGATCCCGGCGCGGGTGGACCGGTATCCGTTGGCGTGGGGTGCGTGAGCCGGGTCCGTCGATTCGTCGATGGGCAGTGCGTCGATGTCGGCCCGCACCGTGACGGTGGGGCCGGGCCGGCCGCTGTCCAGGGTGGTGATGAGTCCGGTACCGGCGCGCATCATTGCGAGGTCGGTGTTGCTGACGCCGGCTGCGCCGGCCGCATCTGCCGCGGCGGCGAGGACGCTGGCGTCGGGTACACCCAGGCGGGTCACGCCGCGGTACAGCTCGGCGCCGGCGATGATGTCGGTGATGCCGGCGCCGTGCAACTCGTCGCGCAGCCGGGCGGTGGCGTAGTACTCGCTCCAGCCCAGTTCCGGGTGCCGATGCAGGTCGCGCCGCAGCGCCCGCACGTGGGCAGTGGCGGCCTCGACGGCGGCGCCCAGGTCGTTGGCAGGGTTCATAGCCGGGGGAGTACCTGCTCACCGAAGAGCCGGGTGGCGGACAGTGCCAGGTCGTCGTCCAACCCGGGGAGCTGGATGCGGAGCAGGAGGTTGCTGGCGCCGAGCTTGTCCCGGATGGGCAGGCACTGCTCGTACACCTCGTCCGGGGATCCGACCAGGTATCGGGTGGCGGAGAATTCGCGGAAGTCGGCGTCGGTGCCGTCGGCCGGGAAATCGGCGTAAATGCGCGACGCCTGGTACTTGAGGGCGGCCAGGCCGTCGGTCCACGCGTCGTGGGAGTCGGCGGCGACGTATGCCTCGCGGCGGACGATGATCTCACCGTCGCCGGGGTCGCGCCCGAGGCGGCGAAGCTCGTCATGGTATGCCTCGCGCACGTCGAGCATCTCGGCGAAGCTCAGCGACGGGCCGATGACCAGCGCGTCGGCGAACCGGGCGGCCCGCCGGGCACCGGCCGGACTGATCGCGCCGTACCAGATGGGCGGCGCCGGTTGCCGCACCGGCCGGGGGGTGACGGTGATGCCGGAGAACTGGAAGTACCGGCCCTGGTGGCTCACGGTCGGCGTGGTGAAGACCTTCCGGATCACCTCGAGCGCCTCTTCGGAGCGGCTGACCCGCTGCCGGAACGGGATCTGCAGCGCCTCGAACTCCGCGGCGCTGTGTCCCATGCCGGCGCCGAGCACGGCTCGGCCGCGGGAGAGGTTGTCCAGGGTGAGGACGTCTTCGGCGATTTTGATCGGGTGCTGGAACGGGAGGATCACGATGTCGGTCCCGACGCGTAGGTTGCGGGTCCGTGCGGCGATGGCGCCGCAGAGCACGAACGGTGACGGTATCCAGCCCTCGGCCTTGAAGTGGTGCTCCGACACGACGGCGCTGTCATACCCGAGTTCGTCGGCGACCTCGGCTTGTGTGAGGGCGGCGTCGTAGAGGTCGGGCCAGCTGGACTGGTCCACGGCGGTGCACGAGAAGTGCAGGCCCACCTTCATGTGATCTCCTCGAGCCGGTCAACAGGTCATCTGATGTTCGGATGTCTGTGGTCAGAGGATAGGGCAGCCGCGCGCTAACATCAATCGTCCGGTGACGGTGGCCGGGCCTCCTGAGAAGAGGATCGATGGATATTCGCTCCACGCAGGTCGCCGACCTGGGTACGCGTGTCCGCCCCGCCCGTGAGCGCCTGGCGGACACGGTGGCGGGCGCGCTGACCGAGGACATCGCCACGGGGGTCATCCCGCCGGGGGTCCGGCTGCCGAACGAGCAGGAGCTCGCCAACCACTTCGGTGTGGGCAAGTCGGTCATCCGGGAAGCGATGAAGGTGGTCGCGATCCGCGGTCTCGTCACCGTGCAGCAGGGCACAGGCACCGTGGTGAACCCGCGCGGCCAGTGGAACCTCCACGACCCCGGCGTGGTTCGCGCGATGCGCTACCACCTGCATCCCGGGCAGCTGGTCGAGGTGCGCCGGTTGCTGGAGCCCGAGATGGCCCGGTTGGCCGCGTCCCGGGCGGAGGAGGGCGACCTGGCCCGGCTGCGCGACATCCTCGACCGGCAGGCGGAGATGCAGACCAAGCACGAGGTCGCGCTGTGGAGCCTGGAGTTTCACGAGGCGATCGCCGAGGCGACCCACAACCCGATCTACGGCATCCTGACCAGCGCCCTGCGCGCCTTGATGGTCATGAAGCTGGCCGACGGCAGTGCCCGGCCGGACTCGTCCATGAAGCCCGAGTGGACGGTGGACACCGACCACCGCAAAATCTACGAGGCGATCGAGAGTCGTGATCCACAGCGTGCTCACGACTACGCGCTGGCCCATCTGGACCAGCTGGGACCGCATTGGGAGTGGCTGTCCTCCGAGTCCGGCTGGGATGCCACGCCGGCCGCCGACTGACGGTTACGCCTGGTCCGGCGCTCGCCGCCGGCCGTGATCTCGCTCTTGACTCGCTCGGGGCATCCTCATAGCATCCGGTCATCAGATGACCGTATGACCTGTGGTCGACGGGCGTCAGCGACACTCTGGCGAGAGAGGCGCACCCCAAATGGTGATCAAGAGACGGCTCGCCGGTTACGCGGCCGTGCTGCTCGTGGTGGCCGGCCTAGCGGCCTGCGGTACCAAGGAGAAGGCAGGCTCGGGCGACAGCCGCGCCACCGAGACCATCAAGATCGCGCTGCACTTCAACGTGCCCCAGCCGTCCTGGATCGGTATCTACATGGCCCAGGAGAAGGGCCTCTACGCCGCCCAGGGCATCAAGCTGGATCTGCAGTACCTCAAGGGCTCGACCCTGGCCGTGCAGTCCACCGGCTCCGGGCAGAGCCAGATCGGCCTGGCCGCACCCGACTCGGTACTGGCCGGCAAGGACAAGAACCTGCCCGTCACCGTGGTGGCCAACCACATCCAGAACGACGCCACCGGCGTCATCCTCAAAGGCAAGGATCCGGTGAGCGGGCTCGACGCCTTACGGGGCAAGACCATCGCCACCGCTCAGGCCTCCGCCGAGGCGGGCCTGTTCGCGGCCCAGCTCAAGCAGCGCGGGCTCGCCGACAAGGTGACCGTGCTCAATGTCGATGCTCAGGCCAAGTGCACCTTGATGCTCAGCGGCAAGGCCGACGGCTGCACCGGATTCAGCTACGCGCAGTTCATTCAGATGCGGCTCAAGGGCGAGGACGTCCAGTTCATTCCGTTCAGCTCGCCGGATCGGCCGCTGCCCGGCGCGGTCATCATGGTCAACAACGACTACCTCGCGCAGCACGCGGACGTCGTCAAGCGCTTCCTGCAGGCGACCTTCCAGGGGTACCAGGCGGCGGAGAAGGACCAGGCCGGCTCGATCGCGCTCATCCAGAAGCTCGACACCACCGACCCTGCGGATCAGCTCGCCAAGGCCGTCCCGATCATCTTCCAGCTCAGCCACAGCGACCGTACCCGCGACAACGGCTGGGGTGCGATGACCGACGCGGTATGGCTCAATCTGGTCGAGGAGCTGGTGTCCGGTGGCGTGCTGAAGGCCGCGCCCGACCTCAAGGGGCTCTACACCAACGACTACCTGCCGGCCGACCGCTCATGGACGTGACCGCGGCGGGCGCGGCGCAGCTGTGCGGACGCCATCTCGGCGTGACGTACCAAGGCGTGGACGGCACCACGGTCGAGGCCCTGCACGACGTCTCGTTCACGGTGCCCGCCGACCGGTTCATCTCGTTGGTCGGACCGTCCGGCTGCGGCAAGACCACGCTCCTGAAGATCTTCGGTGACCTGCTGGAGCCGACCTCGGGGGAGCTGACGATCGCCGGTTCACGACCGGCCGAACTGCGTCGGCAGCGGCAGATCGGGCACATGTTCCAGGACGCCACGCTGTTGCCCTGGAAGACGATCGGCAACAACATCCGGCTGCTGAGCGCGGTCGCGGGCCGGCCCATCAACGGCGAACGGGTCGAGGAACTGGCGGAGATGGTGGGGCTGGGCGGGTTTCTCGACCGCTACCCGCACGAGCTCTCCGGCGGCATGCGTCAGCGTGCCGCCCTGGCCCGGGCGTACGCGCTGGACCCGCGCATCCTGCTCATGGACGAGCCGTTCGGGGCGCTGGACGAGATCACCCGGGAGCGGATGAACACCGAGCTGCTGCGCATCTGGGAGCGGCGCCGCCAAACGGTGGTCTTCGTGACGCACAGCATCGGCGAAGCGGTGTACCTGTCCGACACCATCTTCGTGATGGCGCCCCGGCCCGGCCGGGTCATCGCGCAGATCGATGTCGACCTGCCCCGGCCGCGCCGTGCCGACCTGCGCTTCGGCGGCGAGATGACCGAGTACGTGCGGATCGTGCACGAGCACCTGCTCGCCGGCATGACCGCGGCGGAGGGGTGACGGTGACCCGAAAACCATGGCTGCGGCGGCTGCTGCCGATCGCGTCGATCCTCGTCGTCCTCGTGCTCTGGCAGGTGCTCGTCACCGTCATGGACATCGACGAGTTTGTGCTGCCCGCTCCGTCGGCGATCGCCGCCGCGGTGGTCGACAACACCGGTACGCTCGCCGAGAACGCGCTGACCACGCTGGTGGAGCTCGGCATCGGGTACGCGCTCGGGGTGGCCGTCGGGCTGGTGCTCGCGGTCGCCATGACCGTGCTGCCGCTGTTCCGGCTGGCCGTGTACCCGCTGGTTGTGGCCTCCCAGACCATCCCGAAGATCGCCATCGCCCCGCTGCTGATCCTCTGGTTCGGCGTGGGCCTGATGCCCAAGGTGCTCGTCATCGCGCTGCTCGCCTTCTTCCCCGTGCTCATCAACACGGTGAGCGGGCTGGAAAGTGCCGACCGCGGCCAGCTCGAACTGCTGCGGTCGGTCAACGCGAGTGCCCGCCAGGTGTACCTGCACGTACGTCTGCCGGCGGCGGTACCGTTCCTGTTCGCCGGTCTGAAACTCGCCCTGACGGTCAGCGTCATCGGTGCCATCGTCGGCGAGTGGGTGGCCGCCAATGCCGGACTCGGATACCTGCTGATCGCGTTCAATGCCTCCCTGCAGACCCGGGAACTGTTCGCCACCCTGGTCGTGCTCGTCCTGATCAGCTCGGTCACCTTCCTGCTCATCAGCGTCGTCGAACGGCGGCTGTCCTGGGAGGCGCGACTGCGCAGCACCAGCGGCGGCGCGGTCAACGCCAAAGGTTCCGGGCGTGGCCAGCAGCGGACCGCGCCGCCGGACCCGCTGCGCGAGCAGATGTAGCCGAGCCTCCCCACCCGAAAGTCGAGAACCTTCGTGAGCTGCGACCCGACATGCCTGACGAATCAGGCGATGGCCGACGTCATCGTCGACCGCGAACTCGCCGACCTCACCGCCCGGCTGGTGGCGACCCCGAGCCAGTGCGGCATCGACGATGAGGGCCCCTGTGCCGAACTGGTCGCCGATACGCTGCGCGCCGCGGGCATCGAGGTCGACCTGCCCGAGATCGCCCCTGGGCGGCCCAACGTGGTAGCCCGGCTGCGCGGCACCGGCGACGGCCCCGCGTTGATGCTCAACGGCCACCTCGACACCACGCCGATGGATGCCAACTGGCCGAGCGGGCACACGGTACGCCAGGTGGGCGGGGTCATCGAGGGGCACGGCGCCCGCAACATGAAAGGCGGCCTCGCCGCGTTGACCTACGCCGCGGTGGCAGTCAAGCGGCTCGGCGTACCGCTGGCCGGCGACCTGTGGGTCACCGCCGTCATGGGCCATCACGACGGCGGCGTCGGCACCCGGGCCATGCTCGCCGACGGGCTGCGCACCGAGTACGCGATCATCCCCGAACCGACCGACCTGGGCATCCGTACCGTCCAGATCGGAAGCCTGGTGGTCGACGTGACCCTGCGCGGGCGCACCGGCCCGGCCGGCGGCGCCGACCTGTTCCGCCGCTACGCGACGCTCGACGACCTGCCCGTCGACGTGATCGAGGCACTGCCCGACGTGCTCCGCGCGATCGACCGGGTACGGCTCACCCACCGGCCCGACCCCGCCATGCCGGACATGCCACACGTGCAGGTACGGCAGGTCGTCGCCGGATACGGGCCGGCCCGGCTGCCGATGGCGTTCGCCCCCGACTCCGCCCTGCTGCGCCTCGGCGTCTCGACGGTCGCCGGGCAAGAGCCCGGGCAGATCACCGCCGACCTCGACGCCGTCCTCGATCCGGTGCGGCGCGCCCGCCCTGGGCTGGGCGTCACCGTCACCGCCCGCCCCGGCTACCGAGAGCCCCTGAACATCAGCCCACACAACGCGGTGGTGACCGCCCTGGCCGACGCACATCAGACGGTCGCCGGTACGGCGCCGCAGATCGGCGCCATCCTGCCCAACTCCTACTTCGGGTGCGACGGGCTCATCATGGCCGCGGCGGGCTGCGCCGCCGTCAGCTACGGGCCGGCCGGGCACGCATACCGGCGGGCCAACCGGGGCCGGGTGGCAACGGCCGACCTTCGCACCTGCGCGCAGAGCATCGCGCTGGCCGCCGTGCGGTTGTGCGGCGGCCAGGACGCGCGGTGACCCGGTACGACCTCGCCGTGCTCGGCGGCCTGGTGGTCACCCCGGCCGGTTGCCACCCGGGCAGCATCGCGATACGCGACGGCCGGATCGCCGCCCTGACCGCACCGGACGTCGAGCTGGACGCCGCTCGGGTGATCGACGCCACCGGCCACTGGGTACTGCCGGGCATGGTTGACATCCATGTCCACCTACGCGATCCGGGATACCCCGACAAGGAAGACTTCGGCACGGGTACCCGCGCCGCCGCTCACGGCGGCGTCACCACCATCGGGGACATGCCCAACAACCAGCCGCCGACCAGCACCGCCGCCAGGTACCGGCAGAAGCTGGAATCGGTGCGCGGCAAGGCACACGTCGACTTCGGCCTGTGGGCGGCCGGTGTCGACCCAGACGAGTTCGAGGCGTTCGCCGAGCTGGGCGCGCTGGGCCTCAAGGTGTACCTGGCCGGCCCGGCTCAGGGCGCGCAGTACTCCGACGACCTGATGGTCCGCGACGACGGTCACCTGCTTGCCGTGCTGTCCGGCGCGGCCCGCGTCGGCCTGCCGGTGGCGGTACACCTGGCCAATCCCGCGATCGAGAACAGGTGGCGAGCGGCATGGCGCGGCCGGTCCTTCGCCGAATTGGCCGACGCCGTCGCCGCCGAATCCCGCCTGGACAAGGTCGAGTCCGCGCAACGCGTCCTGCTGCTGGCCCGGGAGACCGGCGCGCACGTCCACCTGGTGCACATCTCGGCGGCGGCCCTCCCGCTGGTACGCCGGGCCAAGACGGACGGGGTACAGGTCACCGCCGAATCGTTTCTCCCGTTCATGTCCACCGAACTGATCGCGTCGACCGGTGTCCTAGGCTTCGACCGGTACCGTCGGCCCGACGAGGTCGACGCGCTGTGGCAGGCCATGCGCACCGGCCTGATCGACTCGCTGGCCACCGACCACGCGCCGCACACGCTCGCCGAGAAGCGCCGCGGCGAGCAGGTCCTGCTCGACTCCCCGTCCGGCTACCCCGAACTCGACACCGCCCTGCGGATGCTGCTCACCGAGGTCATCGACGGACGGCTGAGCCTGGCACGGCTGGTCGAGCTGGCCTGCGCGGCCCCCGCACGCATCGCCGGACTGTACGGACGCAAAGGAGTCATCCGGCCAGGCGCCGACGCGGACCTGATCCTCGTCAACCCGGACGCGGACGGGCGGATCACCGAGGAGACATTGCAGACCAAAGCCGGTTGGACCCCGTTCGCGGGCCGGCGGGTGCGCGGTGAACTGGCCGAGGTCATCCTTCGGGGGCACACCATCTGCACCGGCGACCGGGTCACGGCACACCCGGGCCAGGGCGAAGCACTGCGCCGCGGAAACCCACCGGCGTAGCATCCGGGCGCGTCGACCGCGACGTCCGCGAGCGCGGAATGTCCGGCGTTCGCGCGCACATCATCGCGGGGCACGACGGCGTCTCCGCGCCGAGTACTGCTGCCCGGCCTTGAATGAGCATCGACGGCCGCGGCAGTCGCAGCCAAGGCCGCTCGCCGCCGTCCTGTGTCGCAACGTCGCTGCTGAGCCAACTGCCGGCAGTGCGTCTGATCCTGTTCGGCGTCGCAGACCGGACAGGGACGCCCCCGCCGCAACTTCGTCGTTGTCCCCTCTTCCCATGCGCGATGACACATGGTTTCCTGTCATGAAACCTGTGTGTCATGACCATAGGCCCGCGCCGACGACGGTGAGGTACGAGTGTCGAAACAACGTCCTGATGTGACCGCTGAGGGCCCTGACGATGCGGTCGCGATGTTGGGTGCCCGCCTCCGGGAGGTTCGGTTGCGGCGGCGCGAAACACTCGATTCGCTGGCCGGCCGCTGCGGTCTGACCAAGAGCTTCCTGTCCAAGCTCGAGCGCGGGCACGCGTCGGTCTCGATGGGGGCCCTGCTGCGCATCTGCTCCGCGCTCGACGTCCAGTTGGCCGAGATCATGAACGGCCCGGAGGGCCGCCTGGTCCGCGCCGGTGCCCTCACCCAGGTAGCACTCGGTGGCGAAGGGCTGACCGAGTACCAGCTCACGCCGGCCGACGAGCACCGGCTCCAGGTCCTGCTCAGCGAGATCAGGCCCGGCGGGGGATCCGGCCAGGAGTACTACACGTTTCCGGTCGAAGTGGAGTTCGTCCACGTCATCAGGGGTCAGCTGACAGTCTCCCTGGAGGACGAGGTCTACAAGCTCTCGGCCGGTGACTCGCTGACGTTCGTCAGCGTGCCGCATGCCTTCCACAATCCCGGCCCCGACCCGGCGACCGTGCTGTGGGTGGTAACCCCGGCGCTTCCCACCAACCAACCAAGGAAATCCTCATGACCGCAACCGCGCAACGACGCCTGGGCTTTGCCGTCGGCTACGACCCGTCCGCGTCGGTGGCAGCCATGGCCACGCTGATGCAGCGGGCCGAACAACACGGCTTCGACATGGGCTTCTTCTCCGAGACCTTCTACACCAACCGGGACTCCGTCTCCGCCATCGCGTCGTTCGCCGGGGCGACCGGCCGGATGGCGCTCGGCACCACACAGGTGGTACGGCTGCGCAGCCCGCTGGTGATGGCACAGACCGCCGCCACCCTGGACGAGCTCACCGGAGGACGGTTCGTCCTCGTGGTCGGTGCCTGCACGGACAAGCACGCCGCTCGCAACGGCCTGCCGCCGCAGAAGCCGTCGGTGGTCCTGCGTGAGTACGTGGAGTGTGTCAGGCAGCTGCTCACGGGCAAGCCGGCCACCTTTCACGGCCAGTTCGTCAACCTTGACGGCGTCGGCCTGAACTGGACCCCGTCGCGGAGCGACATCCCGATCTGGATCGCCGGCGCCAGCCCGCTGGGCCTGCGCATCTCGGGCGAGATCGGGGACGGGGTCCTGCTCGACGCCGGGACGTCACCGGAGTACAGCGCCAACGCACTGGCCATCGTCCGGGAGGCACGGGCGGCCGCCGGCCGCAGCATGGACGGGTTCAGCGTCGCGCAGCTCATCAACACCTCGATCGAGGAGACGAAGGCCGCGGCGTTGGACGCGGTGCGCTGGGAGATCGCGTCCAAGTTCAAGTATCCGTCCACGGCGCGCGGGAAGGTCCTTGTCGGCGAGCCGAACATCAGCGCCGACGCGCCGGCCGAACTCTCCGCCATCTTCCACGAGCAGGGGTACGACGCGCTGCTGGCGGCGCTTCCGGACTCCTATGTGGACGCGCTGACGGCTTCGGGTCCCGTCGCGGAGGTCAGGCGGCGGCTGGAGCGTTACCGCGCCGCCGGCGTGGACGTGCCACTGGTGCGGGCCGCCTCCACCGCACAGGTGGACAGGCTGTTGGCCGCGGCCGGTGACCTGACCGCGGACACGCATGCCCCGGAGGTCCCAGATGTCCAGTGACGGCAAGCTGTGGGGCGGCCGCTTCGTCGACGGCCCCGCGCCGGAGCTCACCGCCTTGTCTCGCTCCGAACCACGCTACTTCGACCTGCTGCCGTACGACGTCGCGGGATCCCGGGCGCATGTCGAAGGGCTCCGCCGGCTCGGACTGCTCACGGACGACGAGGCCGGGCGGATCGTCGCGGAACTCGACACCATCGTCGCCGATCACCGCGCCGGCACGCTCGCGCCGACGCCGGCGGACGAGGACGTGCACGGATTCGTCGAACGCGTCCTGGCGCAACGGCTGGGTGCGCTGGCGGGCAAGGTCCGGGCGGGACGCTCCCGAAACGACCAGGCGGCCAACAACCTGCGGCTCTACCTCCGCGATCAGGCGCGGGTGGTGCACGGTCACCTGCTGGACGTCGCCGAGACGCTTGTCGACCAGGCGCGCAGGCACCTGCACACCCTGGCCCCCGGCTTCACCCACCTGCAACCGGCGCAGCCGATCGCCTTCGGGCACCTGCTGGCTGCCCATGCCCAGAGCCTGTTCCGCGACGCCGGCCGGATCCGCGACTGGGACGCGCGAGTCGCGTTCTCCCCGCTGGGTGCCGCCGCGCTCGGCGGTTCCCCGATCGTCCCGCACCCGGAGCACGCGGCCCGGCAGCTCGGCTACTCCGGCGTGTGCGCCAACTCCATCGACGCCGTGTCCGCCCGCGACCACGTGGCCGAGTTCCTGTTCGTGGCGTCGATGACCGGTGTCCACCTGTCCCGGTTGGCGGACGAGATCTGCATGTGGGTCTCCGACCAGTTCCGATGGGCGCGGCTGCACGACTCGTACTCCACCGGCAGCTCCATCATGCCGCAGAAGAAGAACCCGGACATCGCCGAACTCACCCGGGGCAAGGCCGGCCGGCTGATGGGCAACCTCACCGGCCTGCTGGGTGCGTTGAAGGGTCTTCCGCTGGCGTACAACAGAGACCTCGCGGAGGACAAGCGCGCCGCGATGGACAGCGTGGACACCCTGTTGCTGACGCTGCCGGCGATGGCCGGGCTGATCCGCACCCTCGAGTTCGACGCCGACCGGATGCGCCGTGACGCGTCGGCCCGGTTCACGCTCGCCACCGAGGTCGCGGACTGGCTGGCGCTGCGCGGCGTCCCGTTCAGCGAAGCGCACGAGATCACGGGCCGCCTGGTGCGGCTGTGTGAGGAGCGGGGGTGCGACCTCCCGGACCTGGATCCGGAGGCCCTGCGAGGCGTCGACTCCCGGCTCGGGCCGGACGTTCTCGCCATCCTCGACATCGAGTCGGCCGTGGCCAGACGCACCGCTCCGGGTGCGACCGCACCGCAGCGGGTCGCTGAGCAACTCGAGGCGCTCGCCGCGGAGGTGTCGCAGGCCCGTGGCTGGGCGACACGGTACACCGGTCCGCGGACATGACCGCGGACACGTGGCCGGGCGGTGCCAGGTCGTGCGTCGCCCTCGCCTTCGACCTCGACGGCCCAACCGGCGTCGGCATGATCGACGGGAGCATCTGGCGGTCGCCGCGACACTTCAGCCTGGGCGGGTACGACGCGTACCGTGCGCTGCCCCGGGTGCTCGATCTGTTGGAGCGCTTCGGGATCCCGGCCACCTTCTTCGTCCCGGCGGCGGTGGTCGAGCTGTGGCCGGACGCCTGCCGCGGCATCGTCGAGCGGGGGCACGAGGTGGCCCACCACGGCTACCAGCACGAGTGCTACTGGGACCTGACGCCGGACGAGCAGCACGAGGTGCTGACCCGCTCGCAGGCGGTGTTCCGCAAGCACTTCGGCGCGGCGGCGGTGGGATTCCGGACCCCGTCGGGTGACTGGCACCCACAGACGCCGCGGCTGCTGCTGGAGCACGGCATCTTCTACTCCAGTTCGATGCGCGACGACGAGCGCCCGTACCGGCACACCGTCGACGGCGAGATCGCGGAGCTGATCGAGATCCCGGCGCGGGTCGACCTCGACGACTACGCCTACTTCGCCTATCACCGGGACCCTGACTTCCCGCGCGGCCAGGACCGCATCGCCAGTTACCGGCTGACGCTGGACAACTGGCGGCGCGAGTTCGACGGGCACCACCGCGCCGGAGCCTGCCTGACGACCATCTGGCATCCGAAGGTGTCGGCCACTGCCGGACGTGCGATCGTCCTGGAACGACTGCTGGAGCACATGACGGCGTGCGGCGACGTCTGGTTCGCGCGTTGCCGCGAGGTGGCTGAGTGGTGCCTTGCCCGGCCCGAAACCGGGCGGCCACCGGTCGCCGGGGGCGTGTCATGAGCGCCGAACGCGCGGCCACCGCGCCCGCGGGCCATGAGGACGGCCGGCCGCGATGGCCCACGGGAATGTCGTGCGCGGCGCTGGTCACGGTGAACTTCGACGCCGAGACCCCGCTGCTGGCGCAGGACCCGGCGATGGCCCACCGGCAGAAGACCCTCTCCGTCATGCGCTACGGAGCGACCCGCGGGTCCCGGCGCATCCTGGACGTGCTCGACGGTGCGGGCATTCCGGCCGCCTGGTTCGTGCCGGCAGCGGCGGCCGCCGGTCATCCGTCGGTCGTGCGGGACGTGGCGCGGGCGGGCCATTCGGTCGGGCTGCGCGGCGACGCCTTCGAGCGGCTCGACCGGTTGGACGCCGAGTCCAGGGTCGGGACGCTCAACCGCGCCGCCGAGACGCTGTCGGCGATCACCGGCACGCCCGCGCGCGGCTTCCGCCTGCCGACGGGCGAGTGGCCGCTGCCGCTCGCCGCCGAACTGGTGAACGCCGGCATCACCTGGTCGTCCTCGTGGTTCGGCGACGACACACCGTTCGTGCTGCCCGCCGGTGACGGCCGGTCGCTGGTCGAGCTTCCGATCAGCCACGCGCTCGACGACCGTGCGGCGTTCTTCTGGAACGTCAACCCGCCCTTCCCCGCCGGGCAGTCGAGGATCGCGCCGTACGGCGAGGTCCTGGACAACTGGCTCCTGGAGTTCGAGGGCTGCCGCCGTGAAGGACTCCTGTTCGTCCTGCAACTGCATCCCGAGATCTGCGGCACCCCAGGGCGGGTCCAGCTCGTCGAGGACGTGCTGTCCGCCCTCGTCAGCTCGGGGGACGTGTGGCTTCCCACCGCCGACCGGATGGCCGCCTGGTGGGCCGATCATCACCCGCGCAACCCGGCCGGACATCCGGCCGACGTCTTCTTCAGCAACGTCGTCACCACCCCCACATCTGAGAAGTACGGATCCCCGAAAGAGGCTTGACATGCCAGTCCGCCACCACGTGCGCCGGTCCCGTCCGCTCGCCTGCGCCGCGCTGCTCGTCACGGCCGCCCTGACGGTCTCGGCCTGCGGCGACGACTCCGCCGGCACCTCCGGTACCTCCGGCGCCCCGAGCGCCGCGGCAACACAGACCATCCAGGTCACCCTGCCCGACGACATCCGCTCCAAGGGCGTGTTGCGCGTCGGCACGAGCTTCAACTTCCCCCCGATGAACTTCAAGAACGACAAGAACGAGTACGACGGCATCGAGCCGGCGCTGATGGACGCCCTCGGCCAGAAGCTCGGCCTGAAGATCGAACGCGTGGAGTCGAACTTCGCCGGACTGCTGCCGGGTCTGAAAGCCGACCGGTTCGACATCGTCACCTCCGGCATGAACGACACCGCCGAACGCCAGAAGGAGGTCGACTTCGTCGACTACCTGGACAGCGGCTTGTCGGTGCTGGTGAAGAAGGGCAACCCGCGCGGCATCGACGGACCGGGCGACCTGTGCGGCGCGACCGTCGGCGAGACCGTCGGCAGCGTGTACATCCAACAGCTCGAAGGCTTCTCCGCCACCTGCAAGTCAGAGGGCAAGCAACCCATCCAGGTCCAGACGCTGCCCACCGGGTCCGAGGTCGCCCAGGCGATCGTGACCGGCCGGATCGACGCGACCTTCGCCAACCACGTCGCCAACCTCTACTTCGCCAAGCAGACCGGCGGGCAGCTGGCGGTGACGGGGGAGCGGCTGAACGCCGCCCCGATGGGCATCGCCGTGTCCAAAGGCGACACCGTGCTGGTCGATGCGCTCCGGGCCGGCCTGACCGCCATGATCCAGGATGGCACGTACGAGCGCATCCTCAAGGAGTGGGGGGTCGCCGACGCCGGCCTGAAGACGATCACCGTGAACGGGAAGGCAGCCTGACCGTGGTGCTGAAAACCCTTCGGTACCGCCGCGCCAGACCTGCCGGACTGGATGAGGTCGTAGTGCCCCAGCGGCACCTGTCGCGGTGGGTCCTGGCCGCCGTCCTCCTGCTGTTCGTCGTGATGATCGGCGAGGGCCTGGTGACCAACCCGGCGATGCGCTGGGACGTGGTCAGGGAGTACCTGTTCTCGGAACCGGTACTGGAAGGCCTGCTGATGACGTTGCGGATCACCGTCGTCGCCATGGCGATCGGCATCGTGCTCGGTGCCTTCCTCGCCATCATGCGGCTGTCGGCCAATCCGGTGCTCGTCGCGGTGAGCATCGGCTACTCGGCGCTCTTCCGCAGCATCCCCGTCCTCGTCCAGTTGCTGTTCTGGTTCTTCCTGTCGGCGATTCTGCCGACCATCGGCGTGGGCATCCCGTTCGGCCCGGTCTTCGCCGAGGCCGAGACCAACTCGCTGATCACCCGATTCGGGGCGGCCCTGCTCGGCCTTGGGCTGGCGGAGGCGGCGTACATGTCGGAGATCATCCGAGCCGGCATCCTCAGCGTCCCTCGTGGACAGTCCGAGGCGGCCGCGGCCCTGGGTATGTCCCGCGGCAAGGCGCTGCGCCGGATCATCCTGCCCCAGGCGATGCGGATCATCGTCCCGCCGACCGGCAACCAGGCGATCTCCATGCTGAAAATGACCTCACTGGTCATCGCGATCTCGCTGCCCGACCTGCTGACCTCGGTGCAGATCATCTACGCCCGGAACTTCCTGCAGATACCGCTGCTCACCGTGGCGTGCATCTGGTACCTGCTGATGACTGGCGTGCTCAGCCTCGGCCAGTTCTATCTCGAACGGCGCTTCGGCAAGGGAGCCACAAGATGACAGGAGAACCGCTGGTCCGCGCCCAAGGGGTCACCAAGTGCTTTGGTTCCGTGCAGGCGCTGCGCGGGGTCGACCTGGAGGTCTTCCGCGGCGAGGTGGTGTGCCTGATCGGCCCGTCGGGCTCGGGCAAGAGCACGCTGCTGCGCTGCGTGAACCATCTGGAGAAGGTCGACGCCGGTCGGTTGACCGTGGATGGCGAACTGGTCGGCTACCGCCGGACGAGAGGCAAGCTCTACGAGCTTCGCGAGAAGGAGATCTGCCGCCGGCGCGCCGACATCGGCATGGTCTTCCAGAACTTCAACCTGTTTCCCCATCTCACCGTCCTGGAGAACCTGATCGAGGCGCCGCTGCGGGTCCGCCGGGAACCCAGGGCACAGGCGGTCGACCGCGCCCGCGCCCTGCTCGCACGGGTGGGCCTGGCCGAAAAGGCGGACGCCCACCCGGCACAGCTCTCCGGCGGGCAGCAGCAGCGGGTCGCGATCGCGCGCGCACTCGCCATGCGACCGGCGCTGATGCTCTTCGACGAACCGACCTCGGCGCTGGACCCCGAACTGGTCGGTGAGGTGCTGGACGTGATGCGCGGGCTGGCCGAGGAGGGCATGACCATGCTCGTGGTCACCCACGAGATGGGCTTCGCCCGGCAGTCCGCCGACCGGGTCGTGTTCATGGCGGACGGTGCCGTGGTCGAGTCCGGCCCGCCCCACGAGCTGTTCGGCTCGCCGAAGCATCCCCGCACACGTGCATTCCTGTCCAAGGTACTGGCGTGAGCCGGTGCCGTTGCCGCTCCGCGGTCCACTGAAAGGCGATGACTTCGTTGCCCCACATCTCGAAGACCGGCCCGGCCGGCACCACCGAAGGCGATCGCGCCGTGCCCACCGGCCCGGTGGACGCGAGTCGGGTGCCCAGGTTCGCCGGGCCGGCCACCTTCGCCCGCCTTCCCCGGCTGGACCAGGTCACCCGCTACGACGTCGCCGTGGTCGGCGTGCCGTTCGACACCGGTGTGTCCTACCGGCCCGGCGCCCGGTTCGGCCCGGCACACGTCCGGGAGAGCTCCCGGCTGCTCCGGCCGTACAACCCGGTGCTCGACATCGAACCGTTCGCGGCCATGCAGGTGGTCGACGCCGGAGACATCGCGTGCAGCCCATTCGTGATCCAGGAGGCGATCACGGACATCGAACGGGGCGCCGACGCCTTGCTCGACACGCACAGCCGGCTGGTGACCATCGGCGGTGACCACACGATCGCGCTGCCGCTGCTGCGGTCGGTGGCCCGCCGGTACGGGCCGGTCGCGGTGGTGCACTTCGACGCCCACCTGGACACGTGGGACACCTACTTCGGCGCGGCGTACACGCACGGCACCCCGTTTCGCCGCGCCTCCGAGGAGGGCCTGATCGACCGGGAAGCCAGCGTGCACGTCGGCGTCCGCGGCCCGCTGTACGGGCCGGACGACCTCACCGACGACCGGCGCCTCGGGTTCGCCGCGGTGACCTGCCCGGACATCGCCACCGACGGTGTGGCCGGTGCGATCGAGCGGATCCACGCCCGGATCGGGGACCGGCCGGTGTACGTCTCGGTGGACATCGACGTGCTGGACCCGGCACACGCTCCGGGCACCGGCACGCCCGAGCCCGGCGGCCTGACGAGTCGTGAGCTGCTCGCCGTCCTGCGGTCGCTGCGGGACGTCAACATTGTCTCGGCGGACGTCGTCGAGGTGGCACCGGCGTACGACCATGCTCAGCTGACCGGGTTCGCCGGTGCCCACGTCGCGTACGAACTGCTGTGCGCGATGGCCTCGGGCGGGTCGGTGCGGGGCCGCGGCTGAGCCCGCGGTCCTACAGGTCGACGCCGGTCAGCACCATGACCCGCTCGTAGGTGTAGTCGGTCATCGCGAAGCGCGCACCTTCGCGTCCGACGCCGGAGTCCTTGACCCCGCCGTAGGGCATCTGATCGGCACGGTAGGACGGCACGTCGCCGATGACGACGCCGCCGACCTCGAGCTCGCGGTGGGCCCGGAACGCCAGCTGGATGTCGTGGGTGAAGACCCCGCCTGGAGGCCGAACCTGGACTCGACTACCGGGGCACCCACCGCGATCGCCGGGGCGACCTTGTGCGCGACCAGGTTCAGCGGAAAGTTGAAGGGGGAGACGGCGAGGACGGGACCTTTGGGGACCCGGCGGACATAGGCGAGCCGGCCCTCGGCGCCGGCGTCCGTGTCGAGCCGCATCACCTCGCCCGACCAGACGCGGGTGGCTTCCGCGGCCGTGCGGAACACCGAGATCGCGCGGCCGACCTCGGCGCGGGCCCAGAACAGTGGCTTGCCGCTCTCTGCCGTGATCAGCCGGGCGAACTCCTCGGCCCGCTCGGCGACGGCTCGGCCGACCTCGGCCAGCGCGTCGGCGCGGGTGTGGATCGGCAGCGCGGCGGCCTCGTGGCGGACGGCGGCGGCACCAGCGACCGCCCGCTCCATTTGGTCGTCGGTGGCGTGGCTCGTCGTCGCGATGAGGTGGTTGTCGTACGGGCTGCGGAGCTCGGACGTCGTCTCGCCGTGGACGGCAGCTCCGGCGACCCACAGCGGCATCAAGTCGGTCATGGCTGCCAAGCTAGGCAGGGCCGCCGCCGTGATCATCGCTGGTCATGGTGGCGGGGAACCGTCCGTCCGTTTGGCCGGAGTGGACAGCCTCCCCTGCCGGACGGTGATGGCCAACCAGAGCTCCATCCGGGCCTCTGCGGTGCCGAGGTCGCGCCCGAGCAGCGCCTCCGCCTTCTGCACCCGGTACCGCAGGGTGTGCCGGTGGATGTGGAGGGCGGCCGCCGCGGGGTCGTACTGACCGTGATGCGCGAGCCAGACGCCCAGGGACGTCACCAGGTCGATCCCGGTGATCCGGCAGTACTCGTCGACCGGGCCCAGCAGGCTGTCCGTGTAGGCCGACAAGACGGACAGGTCCATCAGGTCGACCACGCTCGTGCCGCGGAGCTGCTCGTAGTCGAGGACCGCCGGCACCAGGTGCCGGGCCCCGGCCGCGGCGTCCCGGGCCTGGCGGATCGCTTGCGCCACCTCCGACGTGGCGTGTGCGCGGCTCGTGCCGGCTGCGACGGACCGGTCGCCGGGAACGGTTCGCATCAGGAGGTCCTGGTCGGCGCGGGTGGCCGTCACGGCGATCAGATCACCGTCGAGGACGGCCGCGAGCACGTGGTCGCCGAGCCCGGCCAGCAGCTCGAACAGCAGTTCGTCGACGGCTGCCGGCTCGCCGGTCAGTGCGGTGACCCAGAGCGGCCGGCGGGTCAGCAGTGCTCCGCCGAGCCCCGTGAGCACGTCCTCGGTGAGGTCGACGCCGTCGAGCAGTAGTCGCAGCAGTGCCGCCGACCTGAGCGCGGCCCGCTCGGCCCTCGCCTGCTCCAGATCGAAGGACAGCAGTGCGGTCGCGACGTTGACCAGGGAGCGGTCCGTGGTGCCCGGTGCCCGGTCGAGCGCCACGACGAGGAACTCGCGGCCGCCCGAGGAGAGGGCCAGCGGATGTACGACCACATGCGCTTCACCCTCGACCAGCGCCAGGGCGGCGGGCCGTCGTCCGCGCAGCCTGCTCAGCTCGCCGGTGACCGTGGCGGCCAGCGCCTGCGCGGATGGCGGCGAGCAGTGCCGGGTCTGCCCGTTGCGGTCCAGGAGCGCCACGCGCCCTCGCAGCAGCGCGGCGAGGCGGTTGACGACCCCGGGCGCGCGGCCGGTGACCGCCGCCCGGGTCAACGCCTGCTGCCCGGTGAATCCGCGGGTCACGTCGGCGTAGAGCTCCGCGGCGAGCAGGTCGGAGACCGCCTTGCTGACGGCGATGAACGGCGTCGGCTGGTCGACCTCGATGAGCGGCAGGCCCCGCTCGCGGGCGACCCGGACGAGCGTCGCCGGTACCGCCTCGGTGACGAGTCCGACGCCGTAGCCGAGTCCGACGATGCCGGCGTCGAGGAGCCGGTCGATGTAGGCGGTGATCCGTGCCTTGCCCCGTGGCAGGCGAAGGCCGGTGGTCAGCAGCAGCTCGCCGCCCTGCAGGTATGGCGTGGGGTCGTCGAGCTCGCTGGTCGCCACCCACCGGATCGGCACCGCGAGTGCGGCCGCGTCCGGACCGGCGTCGCTCAGCAGCCGCAGCCCGAGGTGCGGATTCGCCAGCAACGCACCGAGAGTCGCGGGCACTGGCACCTCCACCGGCTCTGGGTACTTGTCCGTACTGTACAGGTGCCCGGACACGTCTTGTACGGATCGGCGAACGCTGCCGATGAGCGGCCGGCCTACGGTGGCATCATGTCAACGTCGATCGCCGGGGGGCCCGAGCTGCCCCAGGTCCGCCGCCTCGTCACCGAGATCCCCGGTCCGGTGTCACGCGAGCGCTTCGCCCGTCGTCAACGGTTCGTCGCTGGTGGTGTCGGTACCACGCTGCCGGTGTTCATCGAGGCGGCCGGCGGCGGCGTGCTGCGCGACGTGGACGGCAACTCGCTGATCGACCTCGCCTCGGGCATCGCCGTCACCGGCGTCGGCAACGCGGCCCCGGCGGTCGCCGCGCGGGTCGCCGACCAGGTGCGGGCGTTCACCCACACCTGCTTCATGGTCACGCCGTACGACGGCTACGTCGATGTCTGCGAAGAGCTTGCCCGGCTGACCCCCGGCGATCATGCGAAGAAGTCCGTCCTGCTCAGCTCGGGGGCGGAGGCGGTCGAGAACGCCGTCAAGATTGCCCGGGCGCACACGGGCCGGCGCGCTGTTGTCGTCTTCGACCACGCCTACCACGGCCGTACCAATCTCACCATGGCGATGACCGCGAAGGACATGCCGTACAAGCAGGGGTTCGGTCCGTTCGCCGGAGAGGTCTACCGGGCGCCGATGTCCTACCCGTTCCGTGAGCTCACCGCCGTGGACGGGGCCGCCGCGGCCGACCGGGCCATCGACGCGATCGGCAAGCAGGTCGGCGCGGCGAACGTCGCGTGTGTCGTGATCGAGCCGATCCTCGGTGAGGGCGGATTCGTCGTGCCGGCCAAGGGATTCCTGCCCCGGCTCGCCGAATGGGCACGGAACAACGGCGTGGTCTTCGTCGCCGACGAGATCCAGACCGGCTTCTGCCGCACCGGCGACTGGTTCGCCAGTGACCACGAGGGTGTCGTTCCGGATCTGCTCACCACGGCGAAGGGCATCGCGGGCGGCCTGCCGCTCGCCGCGGTGACCGGCCGCGCCGAGATCATGGACGCGGTGCACTCCGGCGGGCTGGGCGGGACGTACGGCGGCAACCCGGTCGCCTGCGCCGCCGCGCTCGGCGCCATCGAGCTCATGCGGAGCCTGGATTTGAACGCTGCGGCCCGGCGCGTCGGCGAGCTGATGTTCAACAGGCTGCAAGGGCTGGCCGAGCACCACCCGGCGATCGGCGACATCCGTGGACGGGGCGCGATGGTCGCCGTCGAACTCGTCACCGCGGACGGGCACACGCCCGACCCCGGGCGGGCGGCCGCGGTCTCGGCGTTCTGCCATGCACAAGGCGTGCTCACCCTGACGTGCGGCACCGACGGCAACGTCCTGCGCTTCCTGCCTCCGCTGGTGATCCCGGAGCAGCTGCTCTGCGAAGGGCTGGACGTGCTCGCCGACGCCTTCGTGGCGACGGCGTGACGCTCGACATGGAGGCGAACGCAGTGACGAATCCCGAAATCCGGACGGTCGCCGTCCTCGGTGGCACCGGTCCACAGGGGCGTGGTCTCGCGCGCCGGTTCGCCGCGGCCGGCCTGCGGGTGGTCCTGGGCAGCCGCGACGTTGATCGCGCGCAGGCCGCCGCGGGGGAACTCGAGGCCGCGACGGGCGGACGCGTGGAGGGCACGGGCAATCTCGCGGCGGCGCGCCTCGGCGAGGTCGTCATCGTGGCGGTGCCGTGGGAGGCACATGCGGAGCTCCTCACCGAGCTGGCGCCCGCCCTGGCGGGAAAGCTGGTTGTGGATTGCGTCAACCCGCTCGGATTCGACGGCAAAGGTGCGTTCGCGCTCCGTGTGCCGGAAGGCTCCGCGGCCGAGCAGGCCGCCGCCCTGCTGCCCGAGAGCCGGGTCGTCGCGGCGTTCCACCACGTCAGCGCGGTGTTGCTGGACGACCCTGCGGTCGAGTTCATCGACAGTGACGTGCTGGTGCTCGGTGAGGACCGCGACGCCGTGGAACTCGTCCAGCAACTCGTGGCCACGATCCCCGGCATGCGTGGCGTCTACGGTGGCCGGCTGCGCAATGCGCACCAGGTCGAGGCCTTCACCGCCAATCTCATCAGTATCAACCGTCGCTACAAGGCACACTCCGGCCTGCGCGTGACCGACATCTGAGGCACGGTAGCTCGACACTGCGGAGCACCGGACGTCCCGCTGGTGGACGGCCGGGGCGGACCTGACACCGTTCGCACGGGAGCACTTTTCGTTCATGAACCCGGACTTCAACTCCTTGAAGACTCCCACCCTGGTCGTCGTCGGCGATGATGACCAGTCGGCGCTCTCCACGCGCGGACCGGACTGGTTCACCGCGACCCCGGCCGACGCGCGGTAGGCGCAGTCTCAGCTCGACCGATCTGGATCGAGCCGCAAAGTCGTGGCCACGGCCGCGGCAGTAATCATGGAGCGGGCGCCACCGTGGCCGTACTTGGTGCGGTAGGCGTTGTCGACGTCGGCGGTCAGCTGGGACGACGCGTCGCCGATGTGCTCAACGGCGACGTTGGATTCCAGGCCCGGCACGCGGATGCGGGCCCTACGCGAACGCAGAGCCGCGCCGAACCAGCCGGTGTCGCGTCGGTACCAGGTCCGCACGTACGCCTGCCCACCGGCGCACACGATCCAGATCGGCAGCCACGGCCGCAGGCTCCCGTCTGCGCGCCGGACGGCGATGTGCAGCTCCCGCGCCGCGTCTAGGAAACGCAGACTTTGCGGGTACCACTCGGCGGTCATCGTTGTCCGACCTCCTCGGCAGACACCATCGATACATCGGCGGTAAGCCGGTCACCAGGGGACTTCCCCGCTGTCGTCGAAGAGCCCACCGGTTGGCCCGTCGTCTGGCAGCGTGGCGAGCCGAATGGCGATCTTGGCGCCTTCTGCGGGCGTGCTGGTTCCCTGGAAGCCGTTGAGGTCGGTCGCGACGTAGCCGGGGCAGGCGTTGTTGATTTTGATGTTGGTGTTGCTCAGCTCCTTGGCGTACTGGATAGCGACCGCGTTGAGGAACGTCTTCGACGGTGAGTACGCCCCGCTGATTCCGCCGAGGTCGACGCCCGGCGTGGTCTGCAAGGTCAAAGAAGCGACGTGGCTGGACTGGTTGACGATCCGCGGGTGCTTCGAGCGGCGCAGCAGCGGCAGCATCGCGTTGATGACCCGGATGACGCCGATCACGTTGGTCTCCACCACCGCCCGCATACTCTCCGGCGTAACGGTCGAGGGTTCCTCCGGCCATGCCCCGGCGACGCCGGCGTTGTTGACCAGCACGTCGAGCCGCCCGCCACGCTCCTCGATCAGTTCGGCGGCGGCCACAACGCTCGCGTCGTCGGTCACGTCCAGGGATACCCCGAAGGCGTCGACGCCGGCCGCACGCAGCTTCGCCACAGCGTCCTCCCGGCGCTGCTCGTCCCGGGCCCCGACGCCGACGCTCCAGCCCAGCGCGCCGAGCCCGGCCGCGATCTCGTATCCGATTCCCTTGTTCGCGCCGGTGACCAGCGCAATCGTCTGTTGGCTCATGCCGTTGATCGTGACCGGGCACTGGCGGAGCACCAACACCGTCTGAGTCACGCAACGATACCCAGCTGATATCGGTCGGGCGGTAGTTTGGCTAGGTGGAGACCCGAGAGTTGCGGTACTTCGTTGCGGTCGCCGAGGAGTTGCACTTCGGCCGGGCGGCCCAGCGCCTGGGTATCGCCCAGCCGCCGCTGTCGCGGACGATCACTCAGCTCGAGCAACGACTCGGGGTCCCATTGCTGGAACGCACCAGCCGCAAAGTCACACTCACCGAAGCCGGATCGGTGCTGCTGGCCGAAGGCCGGGCGATCCTCGGCGCGCTGGCCGCGGCCGAGCGGCGCACCCAGCGTGCCGCGACGAGTCAGCCCTCGCTCGTCCTGGCCACCAAGGCCGGCGCCTCCGGCGAACTGCTGGCGAAGTTGCTCGACGCGTACGCCACCGAGCCGGGTGCCGTCGCCGTCGACCTGCTGCTCTGCGAATCCCAGCCCCAGCAAATGCTGCATGCCGGCCAGGCCGACGTGGCACTGCTACATCAACCCTTCGACTCGACAGCCGAACTCGACACCGAAATCCTGAACACCGAGGGACAGGTCGCCATCCTTCCCGCCTCACATCCGCTCGCCGGCAGATCCCACGTCCGGACGGCGGATGTCAGTTCACTGCCGGACCTCCCACTTGCCCGCTGGCCCGGCCCCGACGGCACCTATCCCGAAGGCCCCGGAGCCGAAGTACGCAACCAGACCCAGCTCTTCCAGCTGATCGCGCTTGGCCGCACTACCGTGATCATGCCCGAATCCTGCCGCGCCAATGTGCTCGAAGGCCTGACCGTCGTGCCGGTTCTTGACGCGCCGACCGTGACGACAGTCATCGCCTGGCCGCCACACAGCCGCTCTCGAGCACTCGCCGACCTCGTCCGGGTAGCCACACACCTCTAGTGTCCTGAGTCGTTCATTCGCGCCTATCTGTATCGGGTTCGGATGCCGAGTCCGGTCGCTGGTGCTGTGGTGTTGTCCGATGCTGAGCGCGCGCAGTCGATGGCGTGGGCCCGCGGGTCGCGGACGGCGAATGGGTTGGCGATGCGGTCGCGGATCGTCCTGGCGGCGGCTGACGGGTTGGGCAACACAGCGATCGCGCACGAGCGTGGGGTTGCGCTGTCCAGCGCTCGTACGTGGCGGGGCCGGTTTCTGCGGGACCGCCTCGACGGGCTGCTGGACGAGCCGCGGCCAGGCCGGCCGCGCACGGTGTCCGACGAGGACGTCGAAGCGGTGATCACCCGGACGGTGGAAACAACGCCGCCGGTTGCAACGCACTGCTCGACAACGCCTCGACCCACAAGACCCAGGTCATCGAACGCTGGCTCGCCGCACATCCCCGCTCTACGCTGCACTTCACCCCGACCGGCGCATCATGGCTCGACCTCGTCGAACGCTGGTTCGGGGAACTGACCACCAAGAAACTGCAACGCGGCACCCACCGCAGCGTCCGCGAACTCACACCGACATCCGCGCCTGGATTCAGACGTGGAACGACAACCCCCGTCCCTACGTCCGGACCGAGACCGCGGACCAAATCCTCGAATCAATCGCGCGCTCCTGCAGGCGAATTAACGACTCGGGACACTGCGGTAGCAGATGAGGGCGCAGGCGATGGTGGTGAACGCGGCGAAGTGGGCGGCGTAGCGGTCGTAGCGGCGTACCAGGCGCCGGTAGCGCATCAGCCAGGACAGAGTGCGCTCGATGACCCAGCGGTGGCTGCCGAGGCGTTGTGAGGACTCGATCTTCTTGCGGGCGATCCGTACGGTGATGCCGCGTCGGCGGACCTCAGCCCGCAGCGCTTTGTGGTCGTAGGCTTTGTCGGCGTGCAGCTCGTCGGGTCGGCGGCGAGGGCGGCCGACCCGGCCGGAGACGGCGGGCATGCCGTCCAGCAGTGGCAGCAGCACCGCCGCGTCCGGGGTGTTCGCTGCGGAGATGGCGGTGGTGAGCGGCAGGCCGCCACGTTCGACCATGGCGTGGATCTTGCTGCCGGGCTTGCCGCGGTCGACCGGGCTCGGCCCGGTCAGATCGCCCCTTTTTCAGCCCGGACCTGGATGGAGTCGATCACCGCCCTCGACCAGTCCAGCACCTCCAGGGCCTGCAGCCGCTGCAGCACCGCCAGGTGCAGTGCCGGCCACAGCCCGGCCTTCGTCCACTCGGCGAAGCGGCGGTGCGCCGTAGCGCGGGTGACGCCGAACATCGCCTCCGGCAGCTTCCACCACGAGCACCCGGCCTGGGTCAGATAGCAGATCGCAGCCAGCACCGCCCGATCGTCCACCCGCCCGCCGACCACCACCCTGCGGCCGCACCGGCGGCGGCGGGATCAACGGGGCTGCGATCTCCCACAGAGCATCAGGACACCAACGCTCTACTTCGGACACGCCGAAGATTGAACATCAACGCTGACCGTTTGTCAGCCCCAAATGAGACGCGGTCTAAAGGCGCTGATTGGGTGAGCGTGTTCCGTCGTGCGTCCTTACGGACGTAACTTGCCCGTCAGGTTGTTGATGCTGACCCAGCGTACTCCGGCTTGGTCCAGCGCGGTCCGCACCGACGGGTCTCCGCCCGCGGCGGCTTCGTCGATGATTGCGACGTTGAGGCCTTCTCGCGCGGCGCCGAGTGCGGTCTGTGCGACGCAGCCGTAGCGTGCCAGCCCTGCAAGGTAGAGCCGGTGGATGCCTCTTCCTCGTAGGTAGTCGGCGAGTCCCGTTCGGGTGCTCTGGTCGTTCTCGAAGAAGGCGCCGTAGGAGTCGACGCCGGCACGGTAGCCTTTGCGGAACACGAGTTCCGCCTTGGTGAGGCGTAGACGCGGATCGAGTTCGGCGCCCTCGGTTCCCTGGACGCAGTGGTCTGGCCATACGCGTTGCTCTCCGTACGGGACGGTGATGACGTCGAGTGGCTGAACACCGTGGGTGGAGGCGAACGACACGTGGTTCGCGGGGTGCCAGTCGGTGACGACGACCACGTGTTCCGCGATTTCGGCCACGGCGTTGATCGGGTCGATGATGGCTTCCGCGCCCGGCACGGACATCGAGCCGGAGACGAAGTCGTTCTGGACGTCAACAACGATGAAGGCTGCGTCCGCACCGAACCGTTCGGTAGTCGATGTCATGTCTCTGGGTTGCCTTTCGGGGAGGGGGTGGACGCCGGTGGCCGGCGCCCACCTCAGGTGTGTCATGGGCCGACGGTGACCTTGGTCAGGTCTACGTACCAGGACTTCGGATCGACGAAGCCGTGCACGGTGGGGGCAAGCACCCGCGGGTTGAGGTCGTGGACGATGTACAGCCACTGCGCCTGGTCGGTCAGGATGTGTGCCGCTTGGGCGTAGAGGTCGAAGCGCTTGGTGTCGTCGAACGTCGCCCGGGCCTGGGTGAACAGGGCTTCAGCCTGTGGGTCGTGCAGTCCGGAGAGGTTTTGGGGCGCCGCTCCGAGGAGCATGTTCCAGTAGCCCTCCTGCTGGAAGCCGAGGCTGATGTTGACCAGGTCGGCCCCTTGGGGGAACTTCCCGGCGACGAAGTCGGCGCCCATCGAGGCCCACTCGACTGGGACGAGCTTCACGTTGATACCGAGGGTGGCGAGCTGTTGCTGCAGTGCCTCGTTCATCGGTCCGGGAACCATGTTGCCGCTGCCGCTCGTCGGGTAGACGAGCGTGACGTCCAGCCCGTTGGGGTGGCCCGCTTCCGCGAGCAGTGTTTTCGCCTTCGACGGGTCGTACCGATAGAGGTCGTTGTCCTTGCGGTAGGCGGCGTTGGCTGGGGCGACGCCCTGGGCGGCCGGTTCGGCGGTGCCGTGCAGTACGTTGTCGATGAGCGACTGGCGGTCCACGGCGTACTCGAGCGCCCTGCGGATGCGGACATCGCTGAAGGGTGCCTTGGTTGTGTTGAAGATCCAGGGCCAGTTGTGGTCGTAGCTGTTCATCGCCACCTGGTAGCCCGCGGCCTTGAGGCCGGGCACGTCGTCGGGCAGCGGGGTCTCGATCCAGTTCACCTCGCCGGCGCGTAGTGCGGCGGCGCGTGCTGTCGGGTCGGGGATCGGGCGCAGGATGAGGGTGTCGAGGTTGGGCCGGCCGGCCCAGTACTGGTCGTTCGCGACGAGCGTCAGGCTCTGCCCGGGTTGCAGGGAGGAGAACTTGAACGGGCCGGTGCCGACGGGGTGCGCGGCGAAGCCTTTGTTGCCGTCCTTCTTGATCTCGGCCGGGCTGCCGAACAGGACGCTCACGAGGTCGGAGGTGAGCGACGCCCACGGCCCCTTCGTGACGATTTTGATCGCCATGTTGTCGACCTTGTCGACCCTGTCGATGCCGGCGATGCCGAGGCCGGCTCGTGCGGCGAGTTCCGGGTAGTAGTACTCGAAGGTCTTGTCGGTGTAGCGGCGAAGGTTGAACACCGCCGCGTCCGCGTCGAATGGTGTGCCGTCGTGGAAGGTGACGCCCGTTCGCAGGTGGAAGGTCCAGCTGTGCGCCGCCTCGTCGATCTCCCAGGTGGTGGCGAGGTCGCCCACGATCTTCGGGTTCGTCTCCCCTTGCGAGAGATCGAAGGCGGTGAGGCTGTCGTAGAGTTGGCGTCCGACGAAGCGTGCGCCTTCGTAACCCTGGTTGCTGCTGAGCGTGGTGTCGAGCATGGGGATGTCGCTCGCTGTCATGGCGATGATGAGCGTTCCGCTGCTGTCGGTGGTCTGCGCGGTCGGGGTGCACGCGGTGAGCGTGCCCAGTAACCCGGCGGTCGCGATATAGGTGGTGAGGCGATACAGGGGTTTCATCGGTGCTCCGGAGGTGGCTAGCGGTGGAACGGTTCGGATGCGACTCCTGGCCGTCCGGGGATCGACTCGAGGAGGGTCGTGGTGTACGGGTGCGTCGGGTTGCGGTAGATGTCCGCCGCGGCGCCCCGTTCCACGATCTGGCCGCGATACATCACCAGCAGGTCATCACTCATGTGCTCGACGACGTCGAGGTCATGGGAGATGAACAGGTAGGCCAGACCGAGTTCGGTCTGCAGGCCGGACAGCAGGTTGAGCACCTGGGCCTGTACCGACTTGTCGAGTGCGGACACCGCTTCGTCGCAGACGACCAGACGCGGCTGCGTGACGAGCGCTCGCGCGATGGCCGCCCGCTGCAGCTGGCCGCCCGACAGCTCGTGCGGGTACGCGTCGAATCGCTCGGCGGTGAGCCCCACACGGTCGAGCATTGCGACGATGCGGCGGCGATGCTCCGCGCGCGGCACCTTGTGCACGGCAAGATTGAAGGCGATCGAGCGGCCGATCGTGAGCCGCGGGTTGAACGAGGTCTGGGGGTTCTGCGGCACCAGCTGGAGCCGACGGCGCAGCAGCCGGTGCTGTCGCGCGTCACGGACGACCTGGCCGTCGATGGAGATGGTCCCCGAATCGGCGGACAGCAGTCCGAGTACGATCTTGGCCGTCGTCGATTTGCCGCATCCGGACTCGCCGACGATGCCGAGGGTCTGGCCGGCGCAAACCTGGAAGGAAACGTCGTCGACGGCACGTACACCGTTCCCGTACGTTTTCACGAGCTTGTTCACCTCGACCAGCGCGGTCATGCGACAGCCCGCCGAAGGCGAGGGGATTGCGCGAGAACCGGGCACGCCGTCGCATGGGAACCGCTCACCACGGTAAGCGGCGGTTCCGCGTCCAGGCACGACTCCTGGGCGATTGGGCAGCGCGGGGCGAACGGGCAGCCTGTGATGGGCAAGTCGAGGGGCGGGGGCGCCCCGCCGATCGCCGCGAGACCGCCCTTCGGGATGTCCGGCGTCGGCATGGCGGCCAGCAGCGCGCGTGTGTACGGATGCCGCGGACTGTCCAGCACCTCCTGAGCCGTGCCCTGTTCGATGATCAGGCCCGCGTACATGACGGCCACGTCATCGCCGATCTCGCGGGCAACGCCCACATCATGGGTGACGAAGAGCATGGCCATCCCCAGCCGCTGCCGCAGGTCGCCGAACAGCCGCAGGATCTGAGCCTGGGTCGTCACGTCCAGCGCGGTCGTCGGCTCATCGGCCAGGAGGAGGGCCGGGCCGCAGCTCACCGCGATCGCGATCGCGACGCGCTGCCGCATCCCGCCCGAAAGCTCGTGCGGGAAGCTACGGGCGACGCGCTCGGGCTCGGAGATCCCGACCTGGACGAGCAGCTCCAGCGAGCGGCGCCGGGCCGCGCCACGGTTGGCTACGGCGTCATGCGTGAGGAGTACCTCTTCGATCTGGCGCCCGACCCGGCTCAGCGGATCGAGTGCACCGGCGGGATCCTGCGGTACCAGTGCGACCACGGCTCCTCGCGTGCGGCGCAGCTCGTCCGGCGATGCATCGAGCACCGACTGGCCGAGGATGCTGACCGATCCCCGGTAGCGGGCGGTGCGGCCGGCCAGCGCGTGCAGCGAGCGGAGGGTGACCGACTTGCCACTACCGCTCTCGCCGAGCAGCACCAGCGTGCGACCGCGCCGCGCACGCAGGCTGACGCCGCGGACCGCGTGCGCGACCCGTCCGCCGGACACGAACTCCGTCTTGAGGCGCTCGACGACAAGCACCTCCCGGTCTTCCCCGGTTGAGATCATCGGACGGCTCCCCGCACGTCGAGCAGCTCCCGTAGCGCGTCGCCGAGTACGTTGAACGCAATCGATACGATGAGGATCGCGAGCGCGGGCACCAGCAGCAGTGCCGGTTGCACGAAGAGCAGCGACTGCAGCTCACTCACCATCGCGCCCCATTCGGCCACCGGCGGCGCGACGCCGAGCCCGAGGAAACTCAGACCGGCCGCGAAGACGATCGAGAGACCGACGAGCGCCGTGCAGTAGACGAGCACGGCAGGGAGCACGTTCGGTAGGACATGGACGACGGCGATGCGCACGCGCGATGCTCCGCTTGCCCGTGCCGCCTCCATGAAATCCGCACTTCGCAAGCGTTTGACCTCCGTCTCGGTGACCCGCGCCACTGAAGGGACCAGCACCACCGCGAGCGCGATGACGGCGTTCGCGATGCCCGGCCCGAGCGCGGCCGCGATCGCGATCGCGAGCAGCACGGCGGGGAAGGCATAGAAGACGTCCAGCGCCCTCATGATCACAGCGTTGACATGGGGACCCGCCTGCCCGGCGACCACGCCCAGCACCAACCCCAGCACGCCGGCGACGGCGACCGGCACGACGCCGGCCAGCAGCGAGAGTCTGCCGCCGAAGAGCAGTCGGGTGAGGATGTCGCGCCCCTGGCCGTCGGTGCCGAAGAGGTGCCCGGGCGATCCCAGTGGCAGCAGCCGCTTCGTGATGTCTCCGGCGGTCGGTGAATACGGTGTGAGCCAAGGCGCGAGAACCGCGGCCGCCGCGACGAGCGCGATGATCGTGACCGCCGCGGCACCCGCGATCGACAGGCGACGCCGCCGGCGACGCCGTCCGGTGGGAGTATCGGCTGGGGATTCTGGGAGGGTCAGGTCGGTCATCCGCGCACCCTGGGGTCGACGATGGCCACCGCCGCATCGACGGCGATGTTGATGAGCACAAACGCGAGGGCGGAGATGAGGACCCCGCCCTGGATGACGGAGAGGTCGCGTTTCGCGATCGAGTCGAAAACGAGTCGACCAAGACCGGGCCAGGCGAAGATCGTCTCCACGAACACCACCCCGCCGAGCAGATAGCCGATCTGCAGCCCTGAGATGGTCAGGAACGGGGCGAGCGCGTTGCGCAGCAGGTGGCGTCGGATGCGACGTTCGGAGACCCCGCGCCACCGATAGGCGTCGACCCAGTCGGCCGACCGCAGCTCAATGAGCGAGGCGCGGAACATCCGTGCGATGACCCCGGCCGGTACCAGGGCGGCGGCCACTCCGGGCAGCACCAGGTGCCACAAGAGGTCACCCCAGCCTCCGCCGCGCGGAGAGTACATACCGGACACCGGGAACGCGTGGAGCCCCACGGCGAAGACGATGAGCAGGACAAGGGCGAGCGAATACTGCGGCGCCGACATCCCGAAGATCGAGAATCCCTCCGCGAGCGCCTTTCCTAACCTGCTCCTGCCGAAGGCTCCGTACGCGCCGAGCACGGCACCGGCGCCCACCGCGAGGATCGCCGCGAAGGCCGCCAGCCACAGCGTGTTCACGAACGCCATCGCCACCAGACCGAGCACCGCACCGTGCGTGGCGGTCGACATCCCCAGGTCACCGCGCAACGCGTTCCACAGCCAGGTGAGGTACTGCACGGGTGGCGGGCGGTCGAGTCCCAGCCGCGCTGTGAGCTCGGCCCGCGCCTGCGGCGTGCCGTTGGTACCGAGCAGGCTGGAGACCGGATCGCCCGGAATGAGCTTGACCGTGACGAACACGACGAGCGACACACCAAGCAGCGTTGGGACGGCGAACAGCAGCCGCCGCAGCAGATAACGGGTCACGAGTTTCCTGCCAGGAGCGTTCCGCTGCGGAAGGTGAAGGAGGCGCGTTCGGAGCGGTGACGCGTGAAGCTCAGCTGTGTCGCACGCCCGTCACGGTCATGGCCGACGCGCCGGATGTACAGCAGCGCGTCACCTTCCGGCACGTCGAGTGCCTCGGCTGTGGCGGCGTCGGCCTTGATCGCCTGGATGTGCACTTCAAAGCCGCGGTACTCGATACCCATCTGCCGCAAGTGCGCGCGCAGACCACCGGCGTACAGGCCCGGACGCACGCTCGTGGCCAGAGGACCGAGCAGATAGCTCGTGCCAGCGGTGGTGATCTCGCCGCTCACGTAGATGGCGTACTCGACGCAGACACACTCCGCTCCCGCAGGAGCGTCGAGGACGGAACACACCGTCGGCGGCGCCGTCATCGTCTCGCTCGATACGACATGAAGTCGCGTCAGACCCAGGTTCGGGGAGAGGTACTGGTCGTCGCTCTCGTCCGCGGGCGAGAGGCTGTAGCGCAGTTGCGTCGTCGCGACGAAGGTGCCGACACCTTGTCGACGCTCCACAACACGCTCATTCCGAAGCTGGTTGAGCACTTGCCGGATAACGGTACGGCTCGTGGAATACCGGGCCGCCAGATCCTGGTCCGACGGTAGAAAATTGTTGTCGAACGTGCGCATCGCCACATCTTCGTGCAGAAGATCGTGCACGCGTATTGAACGGCGCGCCGCGCTCAACTTGGCGGACAGATGCCATGCTGTGGAACTCACGGTGACGGACGCTAAGAGCCCTCTGTTTCGCATTTCCACCACGGTGGTTTCTCTGAAGTTACGCGAGCAACCTCCGTAGCCACATGCCCTCTGAACAGGCATTTCTCTCGCCTCAGCAGCAGATACGCGGCTATTCTGCGTCTTGTTCGGGCCACTGGAAGGCGGGCGCGCTTCCGGATTGGACGCATCTTCTGAGACTGGTTAGCCTGCGCGGGATGGAGCGCTTCGTCACGCGTTCCGAGGAGTCTTGTCGTGAATTTTGACCAGTTGCGCATGCGCCGTCGCGTCCGTCCTGTCGTATCCCGTCCGCACCGGGTACCGGCTGATGGGCTGGATCGGCAAAATATTCCATCCGCATCAGAAATAGGCGCAGGGGCAAATCCGGCACCAGGCTCATCGATGCGACGATTCGGGTCGCTCAGATCATCGACGGCACTGCTGATGGTGCTCGTGGCGGTGGTGATGGCGGGCAACGGCCTCGTTGTGCCCGCATTGCCCACCTACGGCGAGAAACTCTCGGCATCATCGACGCTCGTCGGCATGCTCGTGACGGTGTTCGGGGTCGTCCGGCTCGCCGCGAACTTCCCCGCGGGCGTGCTGTACCACCGGCTCGGCTCACGCAGGCTGCTGGTTGCCGGAAGTGCGCTCTTGCTGCTCGGGGCAGCGGGAGCGGCCTTGGCCGAACACGATCTCGTGCTGCTGCTCATCCTCCGCGGCGTCCAAGGGGCCGGGTCGGGCATATTCCTCACCACCGTGGGGGTCGTCGTCGCGCTGCGCACCGAAGCAGGGCGCCGCGGTCGGATGCTCGCCCGCTACCAGACGGCGGTGTTCTTCGGCGCCGGGGTCGGTCCCACGATCGGCGGGATACTCGCCAACGCCTGGGGCCTATCCGCGCCGTTCTGGGCCTACGCGGGGGCCGCGCTCCTCGCACTGGTCGTGGCCGCGATGTTTATCGACGGGGATCCGCCCGGGGACGAACTCGTCGAGACATCACACACGGGCTCCTCGGGCGTACTGCGGCACCCGCAATACGTCGCGAACCTGGCGATGTCGTTCAGCCTCGGCTTCGTGCGCACCGCCGCGTTGTGGCAACTGGTTCCACTCGTCGCCGCCCACCGGTTCGCCATGACGTTGAGTCTCGTCGGATTCGCCGTGACGGTGACGTCGATCGCCAACCTGGTCATGCTGCCCGCGGCCGGACGCGCCATCGACAGTCTCGGCTGGCGAGTCCCGCCCCTGGTGGCCGCCGCGGCACAGGCCGCGGCGTTGGTACTCGTAGCGCTCGGTACGAGCCCAACAGCGTTCTGGACCGGAATCACCGTGCTCGGCCTCGCCGGCGCCTTCATTGGGCCGGCCCTGTCAACGGCCATGGTGGAGACTGTCCCGGCACCCGCGCTGGGCTCGGCGACCGGACTGCAGCGCACCGTCGGAGACGCCGGCTTCGTTCTCGGCCCCATCGTCATCGGCGCCCTCACCGATGCCGGCGGCCTCAGCGAGGCCGGTGGAATGCTGCTCGTCGCGGCAACCGTCATCATCTCAGGCGCATGGTGGCTCCTGGCGGTTCGACATCTCCCAGCCGATCCGTCCAGCAGGTGACCGACCGAAGCGCCCGAGTGACGGGCCTCATGGTCGGGCAAGCGGCTCCAACGCGGTGCGAGCTGCGTTCTGTTGCTGATGCCCAGCTTCGGGAAGATCTTGTACAGATAGATCCCGACCGTGCGGTGCGACAGATGAATCCGGTCGGCGATCTCACGGTTGGTCATGCCGGAGGCGGCCAACCGGGCGATTTGCAGCTCCTGAGCGGTGAGTACCGCTCTGGCGTCCGGCGCGGCCGAGCGCCCCGCGTTCGGCGTGGCTCCCGGCAGGGCGGGAGCCACGCCGACGACGAGGCCCGCCGCCGCATCGAACGCGATCTGCACGACGGCGCGCAGCAACAGCTCATCGCACTCGGACTCCAGCTGTGCATGGTCGAAGCGTCGCTTCTCCCTGGCCTCGACCCGATCCGCCACCAGCTGTCACAGGCGGTGAACCACCTGACCGGCGTCTCCCAGGACCTGCAGGAGATCTCGCGGGGCATCCACCCGGCGATCCTGTCCAAGGGTGGCCTCGGCCCGGCCATCAAAGCCCTCCCCGCCGTAGCCCGACCCCCGTCGAGCTGGTGCATCAGCTGGGCCTGGCACACGATGCCGAAACGACTCCGCCCATGCCGTGACCGGCCCAGCCGAAGAGGCTGTCGCCTCTGATCAGTCCGCCGTTTGCGCGGTCATTAGCATCGATACCTGTCGCCTGATGTCCTCGGTGATCCGCTCTGCTGACGCGTTCGTCGCGAGCGGCGACGCCATGGCCAGGAACATGATGGCGGTGATGATGCGCGCCACGGCAGCGGCTCGGGCCGCGTCCAGCCGGCCGCGCCCGGACAAGCAGGAGACGATGGCCAGTTCGGTGCTGCGGCTGAGCCGCAACGCCTCGGCGTGGTGCGGCTCGGTCGGGTCACCGAACATCATTTCGCGTAGATAGCTCCGTCCGTTGGCTGCGTGCTCACGGTTGCACGCGACGATCTCCTCGACGATCGCCATCACCGCAGCGCAAGCATCCTCGGAGGCCCCAGCGGCCGTCGTACCGAGTTCCAGCGCCCGTGCGTAGCTCGCGTTCTGCGCCAGCAGCAGCAGCTCACCCTTGTTGCGCGCGTAGAGGAAAAGGGTGCCGGTTGCCACATCGGCACGGTCCGCGATCTGCTGCGTGGTGATCTCATGCTCGCCACGTTCGGCGAAAAGCTCCTGGGCCGCTTGCGTGATGCGCCGGAGCTTCTCTTGCTTGTTGCGCTCGCGCCTGCTGACGTCCTCGGCCACGTTCCGCTAACCCCCTCGTCGCACCGCCAACCCTTGATCGATCGCTCACCCAAACTATCCGCCTGTCGACGACGCCGGACTAGGGTTGCACCGCTGGCGTAACTGAGTACAGTCATTATTGAGCGCACTCAGAAAGGATGTCATGCCCCACAAAGACACCGTCGAGCGGTTCTGGAAGCAGGTCTTCCAGGACAGAGATCCGGCCGGCGCGGCCCGCGCCTACCTCGGCGAGCACTACGTGCAGCACAATCCGAACGCAATCGACGGCGAGCAGGGTCTGCTCGAGTTCGTCGGCGCGCTGACCCAACGCGATCCCGACTTCAAGGCCGAGCTGGTCCGTATCGTCGCCGACGGCGACCTCGTCGCGACCCACAGTCGCTTCGACTACTCCACGGCCACCTTGGCGGTCATGGACTTCTGGCGCCTGGACCGTGCCGGAAGGATTGTCGAGCACTGGGACGCCATCCAGCCAGTGCCGGCAGAGTCCCGCAACTCCAACGGAATGTTCTGAGGGCCCGGCCATGCCCTCACTCGCAGGTTCGGTCGTTCTCGTGACCGGCGCCAACGGTGGCCTCGGCACGTCCTTCGTCACTCAGGCCATATCCCGTGGCGCGACCAAGGTGTACGCCACCGCCCGGACGCCACGCGACTGGTCGGACGAGCGGATCGTCCCACTGGTCCTCGACATCACCTCTTCGTCCTCGGTCAAGGATGCGGCAGCAGCTGCACCCGACGTGACGGTGCTCGTCAACAATGCCGGTGCCCTCAACGGGTCGAGCCTGCTGGGCGATCTCGCGGCAGCACGGGAGCTGTTCGAGACGAATTTCTGGGGCGCCCTTCAGGTCACCAACGCCTGGCGCGGGAAGCTCGCGACCTCCGGCGGCACCGTTCTCAACGTGCTGTCCGTGCTCAGCTGGCTGGGTCACGGCGACGCTTACAGCGCGACGAAGGCTGCGTTGTGGTCGGCGACCAATACCCAGCGACTGACCCTCGCCCCCGAGGGAATCCATGTCGCATCTCTCCACCTCGGCTACGCGGACACACAGATGGCGACCGGAGCGCCCGGCCACAAGCTCGACCCCGAGGACGTCGTGCGCGCGGCGTACGACGGGCTCGAGTCCGACGCCTACGAGATCCTCGTCGACGACCTGAGCCGCCGGGTCAAGGCTGCCCTGTCCGAGCCCATCGAGAGCATGTATCCGGCACTCGGAGGCGTCCGCCATGACTGACCAGATGAAGGCCGTCATCCAGGACGTCCTCGGCGGGCCCGAGGTCCTCCACGTCGCCGACGTGCCTCGCCCCACCCCGTCGATCGGCGAAGTCCTCGTCAAGGTGAGCGCCGCAGGCGTGAACCCGGTCGACGCGATGAACCGCCAGTTCGGGCTCTTCGCAGGCCCACCGCCGTTCATCCTCGGCTTTGACGTCTCAGGCGTGGTCCACAGCGTCGGCGCCGGCGTGACGCTCTACCGACCCGGCGACGAGGTGTTCGGACTCCTTCCGTTCCCTAACGGAGCCGGGGCCTACGCCGAGTACGTCCTGGCGCCGACCCGCGCGCTTGTACCCAAGCCGTCGCGCCTGAGCCACGAGGAGGCGGCAGCACTGCCGCTCGCCGGGCTGACCGCCTGGCAAGCACTGGTCGATACCGCGAAGGCGACTGCCGGAAGCAGAGTCTTCATCACCGGCGCCGCCGGCGGCGTCGGCCACCTCGCCGTCCAGATAGCGCACGCCCGCGGCGCGCACGTCACCGCTCTCGCGAAGGCCGACGACGCTTCATACCTCAAGCGCCTGGGCGCCGACGTCGTCGTCGACTACGTCACCACCGACTTCACCGAGACTGTTCGCGACCTCGACATCGTGCTCGACGTGCTCGGCGGCGACGTGCTACGCCGCGCGATCGGTTGCGTCAAGCCCGGGGGCAGGGTCGTCACCACCCTGCCTCAGAGCCTGCCGGAGGCCACCCCGACGGCCGCCGAGGCTGGCGTGCGCCTCAGCGGGCTCTTCGTGGAAGCAGACCAGGTCGGCCTGCACGAGCTCGTCTCCCTGGTGGATGCCGGCCACCTGCGGCCGACCGTCGCCGCCACCCATCCGCTCGCCGACGCCGCCCACGCCCACTCTGAACCCCATCGACACGGAAAGGTCGTGCTGGTCCCGTGAACATTCCGTACCTCCAACTTCAGCACCCCTCGAAGCACATCGCTCGCCTCACCTACAACAACCCGCCCGTGAACCTGGTCGTCGGCGACACAGTCCGCTCCCTCGGCCAGGTCGTCGAGCGCCTGCTCGACGACACCGACCTGAAGGTCGTCATCCTCGACAGCGCCGTCCCCGACTTCTTCTACAACCACTTCGACCTGGCACACCTCGCCGACTTCCCCACCACCGATCTGGCCACCGCTCGCAACCCGTGGACCGACATCGTCGTGAAGCTGGCGAACGCACCGTTCATCACGGTCGGCTTGATCCGCGGACGGACCCGCGGCGGAGGCAACGAGCTCGCCCTCGCCCTGGACCTCAGATACGCCAGCCGCGAGAAAGCCAAGTTCGGACAACCCGAAGTCGGGGTCGGCATCGTCCCCGGAGGCGGCGGCACCGAGCGGCTACCCAGGACCATCGGACGCGACCGCGCCCTCGAGGCGATCCTCACCAGTAAGGACTACGACGCCGACACCGCTGAACGGTGGGGCTGGGTGACCAGGACCCTCGCCGACGACGACCTCGACGCGTTCGTGAACAGCATCGCCGGACGGATCGCCTCGTTCGACGCGCACGCTCTCGCCCAGGCCAAGACCATGATCAACCGCGCCTCCCTGCCGCCAGAGGCTGACCTCGTAGCCGCCTACCGCGAGTTCGAGGACAGCACCCGCCAACCCGGATACCGCGCTCGGGCTGAGGCCCCAACGCCGCCGCCGGAGCAGCAACTGCTCATCGAATATGACCTCGGCGACGTCATCGGCGCCGCCGCACAACGAGCCGCACAGGAGTGACCGCGCCACTGATTCGGTGAGCGACGGCTACACCCGGTGTGGCCGTGCAATGCGGGCCGCGAAAACTTGCGCCGGGCCTCGAGCGCCGCACCGGATCCCTCACCCCGACAAGGAAGCCGACAACGTCCTGCTGGATGCCACCGCCCCGAATGGCACCCCGCTCAACAGCGCGTCCGGGGCCGTGGTGTCGCTCATGGACCGCACGAACGTCGAGACCGTCATCGTCGCCGGCAAGGTCCGCAAACGGCGCGGCAAGCTGCCCGACGCCGACCTCGACAGCCTGCGCCGCGAGCTGGAAAACTCGCGCGATTACCTGTTCCGGGCGACAGGCATCCGCCGGGACCTGTTCGCCTACAGCTGACGGGCCGATCGGCGGCAAAGGACGCCTCCTGCGCCGCCGGCCTCAGCGCCTCCGGTCCACGCCGCCGACGAAGTCGAGCACCGTCGCGGCGAACGTTCGCGGGCCTCCTGGGCGACGAAGTGCCCGACGTCGGGGATCGTGATCGCGGTGACGTCGCGGGCCACCTGACGCATCGTGTGCTCGGTGAAGGGGGCATTGATGCCATCGACAGCGAGCACCGGGACGCTCAGCGGCCGCGACTCGGCGAGCGCCCGGATGTGCGCACAGTCCGCCAGGGCGGAGCGGTAGAGCCCCTCGGTGCTCCGCCAACCGCGGGGACGCGCGTAGGTGCGGGTGAACTCGTCGAGGTCGGTCTCGGTGACGGCCCCGTCACCACGGTCATCAGCGAGACCGCCCAGTCGAGCATGACGCATTCACGGCCTGCCAGAGAACAGCTCCGCAATCCCCGGGGAATCGCCACCCGCTGTGCCCATTGATGGCCGTTGTGGGGGCGTGCGGCCATGCCTGGCCGACGTGAGCCCCTGGTCGCGCGCGGATGCCAAACGTTTGCCCGCTACGAGACGCTGCTCTTTGTCCGCTGCCCGCGGCCGGGCCGGCGGGTCGCCGACGTGGCGCGGGTGCTGGTCGCACCCTCTGCCGCTCGCCGCGGCCGCGGTCGGCGTCGACGCGCTGGCCGAGTTCCTCGACCGCGGCCTCCGCCCTGGCCCGTGTGACCGGCGCGGGTGCACCCTGTTGGTACTACGCCGTACGGGCGGCGGCCGCGGCGACGGTTGCCAGGTCCTCGCCCGAGAAGCCGCCGCGGCTCAGCACCGCTAGCGATTTGTTCGTCGCCAGTGTGCGCAGCGCCAGCTCTGCCGCCTCCCGCTGACCGGCCCCCGCGGCCAGCAACGCCTGCTCCAGCATTGCTCGCAACCCGTTCACCATCGCACGGACCATCGCCTGGCTCTCCGTGTCGAGTGCCGGCAGCTGCGTGACCGATATCGTCAGCAGGCAGCCATCCGGAACCGTTGGATCGGCAATCCGGTTCATGGTGACCTGCAGGAAGGCGGCTACAGCCGCGCTCGGGTTCGGGTGGGGGCCGGACAGGGCCTGCTCGTACAGCGGGTGGTAGGTCTCCGCGTACCGCAGGAGGCTCTTGCGGAAGAGGGCACTCTTGTCGCCGAAGGTGCCGTAGAGCGACCCCCGGCCCAGGCCCGTGCCCTCGGTCAGGCGTTCGATCGAGGCATCCGAATACCCCCAGCGCCAGAAGACGTGCATTGCGCGTCGTAGAACCTCGTCGACGTCGAATTGCTTGCGGCCCGCCATGGTAGCCAGCCTACACGTCTTGTAACGATCGTTCCAAGACGTGTACGGTCGTCGGCATGAGAACTTGTACCGATCGTTCCAGGATGGTGATGGGCGCATGACGGCGTTGCGGTCGCTGCGGTTGCCCGACGGGTTCACCGACGTCTTCACCAGCCGGCTCGTGGACGTCAACGGGCTGCGGCTGCACGCGGTCACCGGCGGGGACGGCCCGCCGCTGCTCCTGGTCGGCGGGTGGCCGCAGACCTGGTACGCCTGGCGGGAGGTGATGCCCGCGCTCGCCCGCGAACACACCGTCGTGGCCGTCGACTCGCGCGGGGCCGGGCTCTCCGACAAGCCCGACCACGGGTACGACGCCGGCACGCTGGCCGCCGATCTGGCCGCGCTGATGACCGTGCTCGGGCACGACCGGTTCGACACGGTCGGCCACGACATCGGCACGTGGACCGCATACGCGCTGGCTGCCGATCATCCCGAACGGGTGGGCCGGCTCGCCGTCGTGGAAGCGATGATCCCCGGTCTCACCCCGTCCCCGCCGGTTTTCAGCCCGTCCGCGCTCAACCAGAAACTCTGGCAGTTCGGCTTCAACCGGCTCACCGGCCTCAACGAGGAACTGGTCCGGGGGCGGGAACGGCTCTTCTTCGGCTGGCAGTTCGCCACCAAGGCCGCCACCCCGACCACGATCCCCGCGTACGCCGTCGACGTCTACCTCGACGCGATCACCACGGATCCTGGCGCGCTGCGCTCTACCTTCGCGTACTACCGGGCCCTGGACGAGACGATCGCGCAGAACGAGCAGCGCAGCAAGACCCGGTTGACCCAGCCGGTGCTCGCCGTCGGCGGTGCGCTGTGGAGCGGCGCGTCTGCCGTCCAGACGATGCGGCTGGCGGCCGACGACGTCACGGGGGTCGTCCTCGACGCCTGCGGGCATTACCCCGCCGAGGAGCAGCCGGCGCGGTTCGCCGAGATCCTGCGGGACTTCCTGCGCGGCGAGGCGGCAGCAGGCGTGCCGCACAGCTGACACACCGCGGTGGGTGCCGATCGGACCTCGCCTGGACGGCCATGGCAGCCGCGGGCTGCCATGGCCGTCCAGCTGTGGCTCAGTGCAGCTCGAGCCGGGCGGTGAGCAGGTTCGGGTCGGTCTGGGAGTTGTATGCGGCACTCGGCACCCAGATCCGCCGGCCGTGCACCGCAACCGCGGTCGGACCCTGAAGACCATCCACAGCGGACAGCACGACGCTCGGCGCCCGGCCCGGCGCCACCAGCACGACGGTGTTCGGCTGATTCAGGGCGGCGAGCACCGTGTCGCCCGGGCCGATGAACGCGAAGTCGTCGATGCCCTCGAGTCCGGTTGCCGCGACGGCTGTGCGGCCCGCGCTGCCGTCGGGCCTCATCGGGATGCGTAGCAGGGTGCCGCGGTCGAGGTTGCTGACCCAGACCGAGCGGCCGTGAACCTTGACCCCGTTCGCGCCGAGGAAGCCGTCTGCCTGCAGGTCGGCTCCGGTGGCCCAGGTGCGGACGGCGCCGTCGGAAAGCCGGATCTCGTACACGACGCCGAGCGCACTGTCAGCGGCGTATGCCTTGGTGCCGCCCGCGTTGAGTGCCAGCCCGTTGGGCAGGCTCGCGGCGGGCAGGGCGGCGATCCGGTGCGGAGTGCGGCCGGGCTCGATGCGCCAGAGGCCGCTCAGCGTGGGGCTGCCCGCGGCGTACAGGGCATACAGGATCCCAGAGTCCGCGCGGGCGAGCCCGGTGGCGAGTGGGAAGTGCAGGACCGGAGTACTCAGGCCCTCGGCCGCGCTCGGGGCGGGCAGCGTGGCCAGCACGCGAATGCGGCCGGCGGTGTCGATGCGGGCGACCTGCCGGCTGGCGGCGAAGGTCACCACGACGTCGCCTCCGGCCTCGGCGATGATGTTCTCTGGCAGTTGGCCTTGCGTGAGGTCGAAGTGCACGCTGATCGCCGGGGCGGACAGCGGCGGCCCGGCGGCGTACACGGCCGCACCCGATCCGACGGAGCTGCCCGTGAACGTCACCGCGGCGGCGAGCACGGCTGACGTGATACGGACGATTCTGCGCATGCGTGAGATCCTTTCGGCAGTCGGTGTATTGCGGTGCGCCGCGTTCATGGCGCGACGGTGCTCGTGAGGACGGGCTCCCACCGGTCGATGGCCGGACGGCCGTCGCGGCGGGTGATTCGGGCCGCGCCGGAGCCGCGGAAATGGGCCGGCAGGATCAGGGACCGGCGCTCGGCCGCGTCGGCGAGCAGGCGTTCACGGCTGACGGCGGCTCGCGCCGGGTCCTCGCAGAAGCAGCTGGCGACGTGTGGCTGGGCGACCTGCAGCGGGCTGTGCAGCAGGTCACCGGCGAAGAGGGCGGACTCGTCCCCGCTGTGCAGGGCCACCACGGCGGAGCCGGGGGTATGCCCCGCGGCGAGGTGCAGGGTGAGCGAGTCGTCGATGCGGTGGCTGTCGCCCTCCCAGAGCCGCAGCTGTCCGGCGGCGGCCAGCGGCGCCACGCTGTCCTCGAAGGCGTTCTGGTTGCCGCGGCCGAAGCCGGGCGTGTGGGGACCCTGCGGGTCCCAGAAGTCGTGTTCGGTGCGGTGCACCAGATAGGTGGCGTTGGGGAACGTCGGCACCCAGGCTCGGCCGTCCAGGCGGGTGTTCCAGCCGACGTGGTCGAGGTGCAGGTGCGTGTTGACGACCACGTCGACGTCCTGCGGCGCGATGCCCAGCGCGGCGAGCCCGCCGAGGTAGTCGGTGTGGTGGCGCGACCAGACCGGCACGTACGGGCGCTCCTTGTCATTGCCCAGCCCGGTGTCGATGAGCACGACCCTGCCCTCGCTGCGCACCACCCACGTCTGCACCGCGGTCCGGACCTGCCCGTCCGGCCCCACGAACTCCGGTGTCAGCCAGTCACTCGCCTCCTGCCACACCGCCGGGTCCGAGCCGGGGAAGAACTCCGCGGTACTCAAGCCGACCGGCGCGGAGAACTCGACCAGCCGGGCCACCCGCGCCTCGCCGAGCTGCAATTCGTCCATCTCTCACTGCCTCCAATGCGGTCGCCGCGGTGCGCGGCGGCGGTACCGAGGCTGCCCGGACCGCCCGGTCGCGGCCACGCCCCGCCGTGGCTATCCCTGGCCGGGGTTGGCTGCCGGCGGCACGGTGCGCCACACTCGGGACGTGCGTGATCCAGGACCTCTCGGTGCCTTCCTGGCCAGCCGGCGAGCACAGGTCCAGCCCGCGGATGTCGGGCTGCCCACCTACGGTGAGCGCCGCCGGGTGCCCGGCTTGCGGCGCGAGGAGGTCGCCCAGCTGGCCGGCGTCGGATTCTCGTACTACTCCCGCCTGGAACAGGGGCAGTCCCTCAACGCCTCGCCCGAGGTCCTGGACGCGATTGCCCGCGCGCTGCGGTTCACCGACGTGGAGCGGCGGCACCTGCACACGCTCGGCCGGCCGCCCCGGCGCGAGGCGCCGCGCGGCCGCACCGCGCCGGAGCGGATCGCGCCCGAGACGCTACACCTGCTCGCCGCCATGGGCAGCGCGCCCGCCCTCGTCCTGGGCCGCCGCAACGACGTGCTGGCCTGGAACCCGTGCGGCCACGCGCTTTTCGCCGGTCACCTACCCGTCGAGGCCCCCGACCGAGCCGACACCCGCCCCAACATGACCCGGCTCGTGTTCCTCGACCCGTTGATGCGCGACCTGTACGCCGACTGGCCTGCCAAGGCCCGGGCGGTCGTCGGCAACCTTCGCCTGCTCGTGGGCAGCGATCCCCACGACCCGGCCCTGCACGAGCTCGTCGGCGCACTGTCCATCGAAAGTGCCGAGTTCGCCCAGCTGTGGGCGGACCACCGGGTCCGCGACTGCGACATCGCCAGCTACACCATGCGCCACCCGCACGTCGGCCCGCTGACCGTCACCCAGCAGTCCCTGCCCGTCCCGCTCGCGCCGAGCCAGCGACTCATCGTGGCGACCGCGCCGACCGGCAGCGACGCCGCCGTGAGCCTGACACTGCTCGCGCACCTGGTATCGACCGAGCCGGGCGCGCCGACCTCCGCGACCTCGACGGCAACACGGTCACCGTCAGCCGCCGAACTGCGCGCGCTGGGCCGCTGACTCGGATCGCTGGAACGTTGGCACGGCTTGGAACACACATGGCCGCCGGCCCGACCGGCTCGGGCTCGGACGCGTGGGGCATCAACCCGGAGCACCGCCGTCGCGGCGGCCGCGTCCTTGATCGCGGCGATGACGGTCGCGACCCCGGCCCGGGCCGGCCTGGTTCTGCCGCCCCGTGACTGGTGCAGTGCGAGCACGGTGGACCAGATCTGGTACGAGATCACCGTCTCGGCACGCAGGCGTTCACGACCTTCGACAGTATCGAGGTGGGCACTGTTCGGTGTGACGAGGACGTGCCCGCGGGCACGCTGCGGTTCAAGGCGCGCCTGCAGCTGGGCTGCTGATCCTCGCGGCCGTCCGGTGATGGTCACGGCCGCCGGGGGAGCCTAGACTGCTAGGTTGTGGAACCGGGCGAAAAGGACGCTGATCTGACCCGCCGCGAGGACCTCGTCACGGCGCGGGAGCGAGTCGCCGACGAACGCGAGGCGCGCGCCGACGAGCGTGACGCCGCCGCGGACCAGCGCGACATCGAGCTCGAAGGCCGGCACACCCAGGCCGCGGTCCACGAGGGCGAGCTGGAACGGCGGGGCGCCCTGGCCGACGAACGCGACCGGCACCTCGACGAGCGGGAGCGGCGGGCCGACCGGCGAGCCGCCCTGGCCGACCTGCGGGAACGGGACGCGAACGAGCGTGACCGGGAGACCGACCAGCGCGCCAACGACGCGGAGGTGCGGCCGGACCCCGGTGGTCGCGGCTAGGCCGGTGGCGCGTCACCGGGGCGGACGAGACCGCTCTGATAGGCGAGCACGACGAGCTGGGCGCGGTCGCGCACGTCGAGCTTGGCCATCGCCCGGTTGACGTGGGTCTTCGCCGTCAGCGGGGAGAGGTAGAGCCGGTCGGCGATCTCGTCGTTCGACAGCCCGTGCGCCACGAGCACCAGCACCTCGCGTTCGCGGTCGGTGAGCACGTCGATGGGCCCGGCGGGTGGCAGCGGCGGAAGGTCGGGGTGGCGCAGGAACCGTGTGATCAGCGACTGCGTGGCGATGGGGGAGAGGAGGGCCTCGCCCGCGGCGACGGTACGCACGGCGCGGACGAGGTCGTCGGGCTCGACGTTCTTGCCGAGGAAGCCGCTGGCGCCGAGCCGGAGCGCGCGCACGACGTTCTCCTCGTTCTCGAACGTGGTGAGGATCAGGATCCGGACGCCGGACAGCTGATGGTCGCCGGCGATGCGCCGGGTGGCCTCGAGCCCGTCCATCTCGGGCATGCGGATGTCCATGAGCACCACGTCGGCCCGGGTGCTCCGGGCGAGATCGACGGCCTCGAGGCCGTTGGTCGCCTCGCCGACGACGTCGATGCCGGGGTCGCCGTCGAGGATGAGCCGGAACCCGCCGCGGATGAGGGCCTGGTCGTCGGCGAGCACCACACGGATCGTCACGGCTGCGGCCTCGTCTTCGCGGCGGGCAGTTCGGCACGCACCCGGAACCGGCCGGTCGGCTCGTGCCGCGCGGTGAGCGTGCCGCCGGCGGCGGAGGCGCGTTCGCGCATGCCGAGCAGCCCGTAGCCACTGCCGGGCCGGTCCGGGCCGGTCGGGTTGTCGACCTCCAGGACGACCTTGTCGGGAGCGTAGGTGACGGTGAGGCACGCCGAGCCGGTGCCGTGCTTGTGGGCGTTGGTGAGGGCCTCCTGCAGGATCCGGTACGCCGCGAGGTCCACGACCGCGGGCAGTTCCCGGGCCTCGCCGTGCTGCCGGTGCTCGATGCGCAGGCCGGCGACGGCGACGGTGTCGAGCAGCGCGGTCAGCCGGGCGAGGCCGCGGGCCGGCTCGGTGCTGCCGGGCGCGTCGCCGGGGTCGCGCAGCACGCCGACGATCGAGGAGAGCTCCCGCATCACCGTGTCGGAGGCGTGCCGGATGTGCTCGAGCGCGCTGTCGGCGGCGCCGGGCTGCCGATGCAGGACGTGGCGGGCGGCGCCGGCCTGGACGTTGATGACGGCGATGTGGTGGCTGACCACGTCGTGCAGCTCGCGGGCGATCCGCATGCGCTCCTCGACGACGCGGCGGCGGGCCTCGTCCTCGCGGGTCTGCTCGGCCCGGCGGGCGCGCTCCTCGACGGCGGTGACGTAGGCGCGGCGGCTGCCGGTGGCGTCGCCGACCGCGGTGGCCATGCCGATCCAGGCGAGGACGCCGATGTTCTGCGGCGCCCACCAGCTGCCCGCCGAGGTCAGGACGGTGGCGAGGTAGAGCGACAGGGCGATGGCGGCTGCGATCAGCCACGTCCGCCGGCGCTCGAGGCGCGACGCCACGGTGTACACGGCGATCACCAGGGCGATCATCGGGACCGGCGGCTGCGGTCCGGACGTGACCGTGAACGCGAGCGTGGCGACGGCGGTGGCGAGCAGCACCGGCATCGGCCACACCCGCCGGAAGGTGATCGCGAGGCAGGCGAGGACCGCGGCGGCGACGCCCGCCGGCGCGACCGGACCCGCCAGGTGACGGTCGCCGTGGCTCGCCGTCGCGACCAGCGGCGGGCCGACCAGCAGCACGCCGAGGAGCAGGTCGAGCAGCTGCGGATGCCGCAGGGCGGCCCGGCGCAGCTGCCGCTGCACGACGGTGGAGTCCATGGCCTCGACGGTATGTGTCGGCCCGGGAGCCGGGCGTCGTCTGCCGGTGGTAGCGGATCGCCGCGGCTTACTGCGGACGCGGTAGCAGGGTAGCAATCCTCGTCTCCCGGAATCGGCCGATTCACGTCCTTGCACCGCTTCTGCCCGGAAATACCACGGATGCAGTAGCGGTGGCGGGCCGATGTCTGCGCCTGGAGGACGCGGCGGGTGGCCCGGGCGGGCGATGGTGATGCCTGCACCGTACACCTCCCGTTCATGTTTCGTTTCCCGCGGATTGGTTCTGCCATGCGACTGCCGTTCCGGCGTGGTGCCGCGCCACCGCTACCCGCTCCCGTCCGCGCCGCCCAGGACGACGGTCACCGCAACGACGACCACGACGGCCACGCGCTGCGGGCGCCGACCAGGCTGCACGCGTTCAACCGCTACGAGATCAAGTATCTGGTGCCGAGCTCGCGGATCCCGCGGCTGCGGCGGGAACTGGCGGCCCGCCTGGACCACGACAGCCACGGCACCGACGGCTCCTACGGGGTCTGGAGTGTCTACTACGACAGTCGTGACCTGCGGTTCTACTGGGAGAAGATCGAGGGGCTGCGATTCCGGCGCAAGCTGCGGGTGCGCCACTACGGCGACCGGTTCAGCGTCGACGGCGACACCCCCGTGCACATCGAGATCAAACAGCGGGTCAACCGGGTCACCCAGAAGCGGCGGGTCGCGCTGCCGTACCGGCTCGCCCGCGACCTGTGCGACCGGCGGCAGCCGGTCGAGCACGCCCCGGCCCAGCGAGCCTTCCTGGAGGAGGTGCTCGAGCTGCTCTCGCGGCTGGACCTGCGAGCGGTGGCGATGACCGGCTACCAGCGGGAGGCGTTCGTCGGCCGCGACGCCGACACGGGGCTGCGCGTCACCATGGACCACCGCGTCCGCGGCCGCGACCGTGACTTCCACTTCGCCGCCGACGCCGAGAACCGGCTCGTCGTGCCGGCCGGGCTGTCGGTCGTCGAGTTCAAGGCCGACGAGCGCGTCCCGTACTGGCTCACCGACCTCGCCGCCGAGCTGAACCTGTCGGTGGTGCGGGTCTCCAAGTACTGCCAGGCCGTCGAGGCCTTCGGACGAGCCCCCCGCTCCATCTTCCACATCCCCGACGAAATCCCCGCCGAACACCCCGACGACCTGAAGGTGTAGCCCCGATGCCGTTCAACGTTCAGGACCTTTCCGGCACCTTCAGCGTCGGCGACATCGCCATCGCCCTGTCGCTGTCGTTCGTGCTCAGCGCCATGATCGGCTGGGTCTACCGGTTCACCCACCGCAACGTGTCCTACAGCCAGTCCTACGTGCAGACCCTCGTCATCCTCGGCATGCTCGTCGCGCTCATCATGCTCATCGTCGGCTCCAACATCGCCCGCGCGTTCGCGCTGGTCGGGGCGCTGTCGGTGGTGCGCTTCCGCAATGCCGTGAAGGAGACCCGCGACGTCGGGTTCATCTTCCTGGTCATGGGCATCGGCATGGCGGCCGGCACCCGCTTCTACACGCTGGCCGTCGTCGCCGCGGTCGCGATCAGCCTCGTGATCCTGGTGATGTACCGCTTCAGCTGGTTCGCCGCCAGCGTCCAGCGGCAGATCGTCAAGGTCCAGATCCCGCCGGACTTCGGCACCGGCGGCACCTCCACCGAGGCCATCCAGGACGTGCTCATCGCCCACACCAGCGAGTTCGAGCTGGTCAGCATCGAGTCGATCCGCGGCGGCGCCCTCACCGAGCTGATGTACACCGTGCGCCTGAAGAAGGGCCACGAACCGGGGCAGCTCATCGCGGCGCTCGGCGAGCGCACCGGCGGGCAGCGGGTGACGGTGCTGACCGGCTACGACCAGACGGACCTGTGATGCTGCGGCGGCTGCGGTACCGCATCCCGGTGCGGGTGCGCCACTACTGGAAGCTCCTGGCCGTCTGCGCCGCGGTCGTCGCCGTCCTCGCCACGGTGCTCAGCACCGTGCGGGTGGCGCCGCTGGTCACGAGCACCAGCGACGAGAACGGTGACCAGGTCACCCAGAACGTGCGCGGCACCCGGGACCTGTTCGACGCCACCGTGGCCCACAGCATGACGATCACCTTCCGCGACGCCGACTACCAGCGGTTGCTCGACTCCTTCTGGAACGAGGGCGAGAAGGAGTTCCTCGAGGCCGACCTGACCATCGACGGCACCGTCGTCGCCGGCGTCGGCATCCGGCTCAAGGGCAACTCCACGCTGGCCGGGCTGACGCGCGGCGGAGCATCCCGGCCCGGCGGATTCGGGGCCGGCGGCCGTGGACCGGGCGGCCAGGCACCGGGCGGCGGCGACCCGGGCGGCGGCGGTCCGGGTGGTGGCGGTCCGGCCGGTGGCGGTCCGGGCGGCTTCGGCCCGGGCGGCGGCGGTCCGGGCGGCGGCGGCCGGGGCGGCTTCGGCGCGGCGCTCAAGGCCGAGGAGCCCGAGACGCTGCCGTGGCTGATCCGGTTCGACGAGTTCGTGTCGGGGCGCCGCTACCAGGGACACCGCGAGATCGCCGTGCGCGTGGGCGGCATGGGCGGCGGCACCACCGTGCTCAACGAGGCGGTATCGCTCAGCCTGCTGGCCGGCGCCGGGCAGACCGCGCAGCGGTACGCGTACACCAGCTTCACCGTCAACGGCCGCCCGACCACGGCCCGGCTCGTCGTGGAGCATCCCGACGAGCACTTCGCCGAGGCGGTCGGCGGCTCCGGTGTGCTCTACAAGAGCCTGGCCACCAGCCAGTTCACCGACCAGGGCGACGACCCGACCAGCTACGCCGACGACTTCAAGCAGATCACCAAGAAGGGCAGCCAGGACCTCCAGCCCGTCATCGACCTCGTGCGCTGGGTCAACACCGCCGACGACCAGCAGTTCGACGCGAAGCTCGGCGAGCGCCTCGACGTGGAGTCCTTCGCCCGGTACACCGCGGCGCAGAACCTGCTGCTCAACTCCGACGACATGGCCGGACCGGGCCGCAACTACTACCTGTGGTACGACCTGCGGACCAAGCGGTTCACGGTCATCGGCTGGGACTACAACCTCGCGTTCTCCGGCCGCGCCGACCAGGACCCGGCCGCGTCGGTCAGCATGGGCGGCATGTTCGCCGGAGGCGCCGACGGCATGCCACCGGCGGGATTCCAGCCCCCGGACGGCTTCCAGCCGCCGGCCGGGATGCGGCCCCAGGGCGGCGGCGGCTTCGGCGGACTCGGCGGCAACAAGCTCAAGGAGCGCTTCCTGGCCAGCGCCGCCTTCAAGCCGGTGTACCAGAAGGCCTACCGCGAGCTCTACCAGAAGATGTACGGCAGCGGCGCCGCCCTGGCCGCCGTGGACACCATCAGCGGGGTGCTGGCCACCGCCGGCGGCTACGACCGGCAGAAGACCGACGCCGACGCCGACGAGCTGCGAACCCTGATCCGGCAGCGCACCGAGTACCTCGCGGGCACCGACCCCATCCGGCAACCTTGACCACGGCCGAGAAACTTGCAGCGTTCGCGGGCGCGCCGCGAGCCGGTGACCGGCCGACTTGCCGGCGCGGTCATCGCGCGGCGCCGGGATGCGGTGACGGGACCTCGGCGGGCCGGTAGCGTCCGCGGCGGGTAGTGCTGCCGTCGCGATCCAGGGATGTGGATGCAGATGGTCTTCGGCGCGAGGCGCGTAGTCGAGGCGAAGCTGCCGCACCTGCTGCTCTGCGTCCTGCTGCTGGGCATCGCCGACTCCATGATCGGGCCGTACCTGGTGCTGTTCGGCGCCGACCGGGCGCGCCTGTCCCCGCTCCAGGTCGGGGTGTTCCTCTCCGTCATCGCCGTCAGCGGGCTGTTCGTGACGTCGTGGCTCGGCCGCCGGTACGACCGCGGTGCCGGCCGGTGGCCGGCGGTGGTCGCCGTGCTGGCGCCGGCCGCCGGGTACCTCGCGCTGAGCACGACCACCACGTACGTCCTGCTGCTGCTCATCGGCGCGGGACTGCTCAGCGCCGGCCTGGCCGCCTTCTCGCAGGTGTTCGCGCTGGCCCGCACCCACCTGGACCGGGCCTCCGGCGACGCGTCGCGCCGCGGGACCCTGGCGCTGCGCTCTGCGTTCTCGCTGGCCTGGGCCGTCGGCCCGATCCTCGGGGCGGCGGCGCTGGCGTGGCGGGGGTACGGCGGCCTGCTGCAGCTGACATCCCTGGCGTTCGCGGTGACCGCGGCCCCGCTGCTGCTCCTGGGCCCGACGCCGGTCACATCCCGGACCGAGCCGCAGTCGCGGGCCGCATCGCGGTTGCGGCGGCCGGTGCTGATGGTGGCGGCGAGTTTCGCGCTGTTCAACACCGCGATGTGCGCCGGCTCGGTCGCGCTGCCGCTGTACATCACGCGCACGTTGGCCCGGCCCGATCAGGACGTGGGGCTGCTGGCCAGCGTGTGCGCACTGGTGGAGATCCCGGCGGCGCTGGGCCTGATGCTGCTGCCGGCCCGGGTGCGCCAGCAGCGGGTACTCCTGCTGGGCATGCTGCTGTTCGTGCTGTACTTCGCCCTGGTCCCCGTCAGCTCCAGCCTGCCGCTGCTGCTCGCCGCCCAGGTGGCCCGCGGCGTGGCCATCGCCGCGGTCAACGCGCTCGGCATCACGTACATCCAGGACCTGATGCCCGAGGCCACCGGCCGCGCGACCGCGCTGTTCGGCAACGCGTTCATCACCGCGTCGCTGATCTCCGGAATCGTCGCGGGCGCGGCCGCACAGGCGCTCGGATACCGGGCGGCGCTGCTGCTGTGCGCGCTGATCAGCGCCGCGGGCTGCCTGCTGCTGATCAGCGCCCGGCCGGCGCCGCGCGAGGTCGCCCCCGCGGCCGACGCGCCCGACATCGGCGCCAGCCCGTGGCAGGCTTGACGGCGTGACCACCGCCGAGCACGAACTGCGCTGGGCCGGCCAGCGGGTCGACGCGATCGCGCCCGGGAGCCTGCCCGGCCTCGCCCGCCTGAGCAACCTCGTCCGCAGCGTGCGCACGCCCGAGTTCGAGGGCGTCACGTTCCACGAGGTGCTGACCAAGAGCGCCCTCAACCACGTCCCGGCGACGAGCGCGATGCTGCCGGGGGAGTGGACGATCAACCCGTACCGCGGCTGCACCCACGCCTGCGCGTACTGCTTCGCCCGCCCCAGCCACGAACACCTCGGCCTCGGCCTCGGCGCCGACTTCGACCGCCAGATCGTCGTCAAGGTGAACCTCGCCGAGGTCCTGCGGCGCGAGCTCGCGACCAAGCGGGTCCTGCCCGACCGGGTCGCGTTCGGCACCAACACCGACCCCTACCAGCGCGCCGAGGGCCGCTACGCGCTGATGCCCCCGGTCATCGACGCGCTCACCGGCGCCCGGGTGCCGTTCTCGATCCTCACCAAGGGCACCGTGATCCGCCGCGACCTCGACCGCCTCGCCGCCGCGGCCCGGCACGTGAACGTCGAGCTGGGCCTGTCGATCCCGTTCGTGGACGAGACGCTGCAGCGCACCCTCGAGCCCGGCGCCCCGTCGACGGCCGCGCGGCTGGACACCCTGCGGGCCATGCGCGCCGCCGGCTTCGCGCCGACCGTGTTCCTCGCGCCGATCCTGCCGCACCTCACCGACGGCCAGGAGCAGCTCGACACCACGATCGGCGCGCTCGCCGAGGCCGGCGCCGCGCACATCCTGCCGACCCCGCTCTATCTCATCCGGGGCGTGAAGGAGCTGTTCTTCACCTGGCTTCGGCGGTGGTACCCGGAGCAGGTGCCCGCCTACGCGGAGCTGTACGACTCCGGATCCCGTCTCCCGCGCGCCTATCGCGACGCCGTCCGCGCCCGCGTGGACCGGGCCCTGCGCCGCCACGGCCTGCCGATCCCCGACGACACCACCGAGGACAAGTTCGCGCTGCTCGGCAAGCGCCGCCCCGAGCCCGGGCCGAGCCAGCCGACCCTCTTCTGATGTCGGCCCGCTCATCCGGCCCGGACCGCGACGAGCGCGGCGGCGAGGGCCCGGACCTGGCGCAGGCCGACCCACTCGCCGGGTCAGCGCGAGGACGTGAGATCGCCTCGCCGCGTCGGCACCGCAGTCCGAGTCGTCGTCCGCGTCGGAGGGGTCAGGCCCGCCGCAGTCCGGGCCGATCCGGATCGCTGAGATACGACGCCACCGTCGATGCGGGCGACGAGGTGGACAGGATCGTGTTCACGGCCCGGAAGTCGGCGCGCAGCTGGTTCGGCGTCAGCTCGACCGTGACGTATCCGCGGCCGTTGCCCTCGAACCGCAGGTGAGGCGTTGCGGGCACGGGGTCGAACTTGGCGGTCACCGTCTCGTCCACACCGATCGTTCCGGACGACGTGATCGACGTGGTCGTGAACTCGACCCCGAGGGTCTCGGACGCCGGGTTGGAGAAGTCCCGCTTGAGATCGGCCGCCCTGTTCTTGTGGATGTCGCCGGAAAGCACCACCGGGTGGCACTTCGGGTTCGAGGCCATGCCCCGCAGGATGTTCTCGCGGGCGGCACGGTAGCCGTCCCACTTGTCCTCCGGGTGGGCGATGTCCGGGTCGGCGAAGAACGGCACCTGCTGCGCCAGAACGTTCCAGGAGGTGCTGGAGTGCTGCAGATCCTGCAGCAACCAGCGTTCCTGCCGCGAGCCGAGGATTGTGCGGCTGGGGTCGTACGCCTCGGGCGAACCGGCGTCGGTGACCTGGTCGCTTCGGTACTGGCGGGTGTCCAGGACGTTGAAGGTGGCCAGTTTCCCCCAGGACAGCCGGCGGTACAACTGGATGTCGGCCCCGTTCGGCCGCTGCGCCGATCGTAGGGGCATGTGCTCCCAGTAGGACTTGTATGCGGCCGCCTTGCGCAGGCGGAACTCCTCGACCGTCGCGTCGGCGCCCTGCCCGGTCTCCGGGATGTCACCGGCGTAGTTGCCCGAGACCTCGTGGTCGTCGAACGTGACCACGAACGGCGCGCTCGCGTGGATGGCCCGCATGTCCGGGTCCATGCGAACCTGGGCGATACGCACGCGATAGTCGGGCAGCGCCATGCACTCGCCGATGGGCAGATGCTGACGTCCGACCGGCCCGGGTCCGTTGTCCTTCTCGTAGAAGTAGTCGCCGAGATGGAACACCAGGTCCGGCTCGTAGCGCAGCATGTCCTGGTAGGCCGTGTAGTAGCCGTCCGTGAAGCGCTGGCAACAGGCCACGGCGAACCTCACCCGCGCCGACCGGGAGCCCGGGACCGGCGCGGTGCGGGTGCGCCCGGCGGGGCTGATCTGACCGCCGGCGCGGAACCGGTAGAAGTACTCCCGCTCAGCGCGCAGGCCACGCACGTCCACGTGCACCGAGTGCGCGTCCTCGGCCCTCGCCAGTTGCGTCCCGCGGTGCACGATCTTGCGGAACCGTTCGTCCTCCGCGACTTCCCACTCCACCGGGAACGCTTCGGACGGCATGCCGCCGGTGCCGTCGAGCCGCAGCGGCTCGGGTGCCAGGCGGGTCCAGATCACGACGGCCTCGGGCAACGGGTCACCCGACGCGACGCCCAGCGCGAACGCCCCCTCGGGCAGCTTCGGCGCGGGCCGGTGGGACGCCTGGGCGGGTGCGGCGACCGCGATGCCCAGAGCGGTCGTGGCACTGGCCGCGAGGAGTGTCCGCCGCGTCAATCCGCTCGGGTGCGTCTCGGCCGCGGTGTTGTCGCTGTCGGTCATGCTGATCCCTTCTCGTTCTCGTTCGTGCGGTTGCTTGTTCGCGCCGTCGGCGGGCAGGTCGAGGCCTTGTGGTGAGGTGGGTTGCCGGCTCGGGTGCCGCGACTCGCCGCGATGACCGGCGGTGGTCGGTGTGGGTGCGGTCCGGCCGCGGGCACCGCCCGGTCCGGCCGTCCGGCCGGCGAGCGCGCTGCGGTCGCCGCGCAGACGAGGACCGGATGTGGTTGGTTCCGGCCCCGGGTGTGCGGCACGCCATCGATGGCGGCGTCGATCAAGTGGATCGATCTAGTCACTACTAGAACAACGTTTCGCTGGCGTGTCAAGGAGTGCGCCTGTCTTGTGGGGCGGGCCCCGGCCGGCGGGGACGGTGAACCGCGGCCACCCGCCGAACGTGTCGTCGGTGTCCACAATGTCGTAGCAAGGCAGTTGCAACTCCGCGTGAACTGCGGGCATCGAGCAAGATCCTGATGCGTGTGAGGCGCGCCGGCGCCCGAGGCGTCCGGCCCGCGCCGACGCGGGCATCCGTAGATCGATCCGCATCGCCCGACTTCCCGATCTAGTCGACCGTATTCACCGGGGACGGGCTCGCACCACGTTGTCACAAAGTTCTTGACACGTGCTGGAAACACTGTTGTAGTGCGAGTAGATCGATCTACTAGTCAGCCGCCGCGGGCACTGCGACCGCCACCCTGGTCGACCCACGGCCCCGCCGGACGCGGCCCACACCAACCAGGGCCGCTCCGCCGCACCCCCGGCACAGCCATGCACCCCAGCCCGATTCCCGTCCCCTGACAAAGGGAGCCCCCATGCAGCAGAGCGAGCGCGCCGACATCCCCCAGCGGATGCGGGCCGTCGTCTCGTACGGCCCCGAGGACTACCGGCTCACCGACCTTCCCGTGCCCCGGCCCGGCCCGGGTGAAGCATTGCTGCGCGTCGCCGCGGTCGGCATCTGCGCCAGCGACCTCAAGTGCTACCACGGCGCGGCGAAGTTCTGGGGCGACGAGAGCCGCCCGGCCTGGGCCGAGACCGACGTGGTCCCCGGCCACGAGTTCGTCGGCGACATCGTCGCGCTGGACGACGAGGGCCGCGCCCGCTGGGGCGTCGACGTCGGTGACCGGGTCGTCGCCGAGCAGATCCTGCCGTGTGGGGCATGCCGCTACTGCGAGCGCGGTCAGTACTGGATGTGCGCCGTGCATGACATCTTCGGCTTCAAACGGGCCGCGATGGGCGCGATGGCCGAATACGTTCTCCTGCCGGCCCGCTCGCTGGTGCACCCGATCTCCGCCAGCGTCCCGCCCGCGCATGCCGCGTTCGCCGAACCGCTGTCCTGTGCCCTGCACGCGGTCGAGCGCGCCGGCATCACCTTCGACGACGTGGTCGTGGTCGCCGGGTGCGGGCCGATCGGGCTGGGCATGGTCGCCGGCGCCGTGGCGAAGAACCCGGCCAAGGTCATCGCGCTGGACATGGCCGACGACAAGCTGGCGCTGGCCCGGGCGTGCGGCGCCGACCTCACGCTCAACATCAGCCGCGACGACGTCCTCGGCACGGTCCGCGAGCTCACCGACGGCTACGGCGCCGACGTCTACCTCGAGGGCACAGGGCACCCGTCGGCGGTGCTGCAGGGCCTCAACCTGCTGCGCAAGCTCGGCACCTACGTCGAGTACAGCGTCTTCGGCTCCGACGTGACCGTCGACTGGAGCATCATCAGCGACGACAAGGAGCTCAACGTGCTCGGCGCGCACCTCGGGCCGCACTGCTGGCCGGCGGCGATCCGCATGATCGAGTCGGGCCGCCTGCCGCTGGAGCGCATCTGCACCCACCAGCTTCCCCTCGACCGCTTCCAAGAGGGCCTCGACCTGGTGGCCGACGGCTCTGCCTCGATCAAGGTGTCCCTCCTTCCCGCCTGAGCGCTCTCCCTCACCAGGAGCTTCCATGGACCGTCCCCTTATCGCGCCGATCTCCCGCCGCACCCTGCTCGGCGGCGCCTTCGCCGCCGCTACCGGCCTGCTGGCCGCCTGCAGCGATTCCCCCACCCCCAGCGGCAGTACCGGCGCGACCACCTTGCGCATCGGCACGCCGAGCGACGTGCTGCTCGGCAGCATCCAGCGGTTCCAGGCGCACAATCAGCCGCTGCGCCGCACCATTTTCGACTACCTCGTCGACAAGAACCCCGACGGTTCCTACCGTGCCGCGCTGGCGACGAAGTGGGAGTGGAACGCGCAGAACACGTCGCTGGTGCTGAAGCTGCGCGACGACGTCACCTTCCACACCGGGCGGGCGTTCGGCGCCGACGACGTGGTCGCCTCGATCAAACAGGCGACCGCCGAGGGTTCGGGCGTGCAGGCCGCGCAGCTGCTCAAGCGGGCCTCCGGCGTCAACAAGACCGGCCCGCACGAGGTCACCGTGACCTTCGACAAGCCCTTCACCGGCTACCTCGACGCCCTGGCCATGTTGCCGATCATCGACAGCGAGACGTTCGCTCAGCTCAAGGACGGCAAGCAGGTCGTCGGCACCGGGCCGTTCAAGTGGCAGTCGTGGACGCCGGGCAGCAAATTCGATCTGGTCCGCTACGACAACTGCTGGCGCGGCAAGGCCAACTTCGAGACGCTGGCGTTCAGCATCATCCCGGACGCGCAGGCGACGCTGGCCGCGATGCGCTCGGGCAGCCTCGACCTCGCGCTGCGGATGATCGCCCGCGACGCCGACTCGCTCAAGAGCGACAGCCGGTTCGCGGTGAGCAGCACCGTGGGCTACGAGATGTACGTCGGCGTGAACGTGAAGGTCAAGCCGTTCGACGACATCAGGGTCCGGCAGGCGGTCGCCTACTCACTGGACCGTGCCCGCATCGCCGATCAGGTCTACAAGGGCTTCGCGACGCCGAGCTCGGTGCCGTGGGACGAGAGCACGCCCGGCATCACCAAGCAGCAGATCGCCAGCTACGGCTACGACGTGGCCAAGGCCAAGGCGCTGTTGCAGGAGGCCGGGGCGGTCGGCACCGAGGTGTCGATCTCGGCGCTGGCCGCGGAGCCGACCTACAAGTCGATCCAGGACATCGTGCAGTACGGGCTCGACCAGATCGGCTTCAAGGTCAAACCGGTCAGCTACGACGCCGCCCAGTTCCCGCAGCACGTGCAGGCCGGCGACTTCCCCGGCCTGTGGATCACCGACGTCGCGCTGACCTCGATGGGCCAGCTCACCTCGCTGCTGACCGCCAACCCGCTGACGGTCGGCAAGAACACCTCGAACTTCGCCGCCCCCGAGTACGCCACGCTGGTGGAGGCGGTGACCTCGGCGCAGAACGACGAGCAACGGGCCGCCAACAGTACGAAGCTGACCGACTACCTGCTGCAGCAGGCGTTCCACAACAGCATCGCCCAGGCCAAGACGCCGATGGTCGGCGTCAAGGGCCTCACCGGCGTGAGCGCCGACCTGACCCTGGCGATCGACCTCACCCAGGCGAAGTTGTCGGCATGACCCGGTACGTCATCACCCGGCTGTTCGGCGCGTTCGCGGTGCTGGTGGTCGTGTCCGTCGTGGTGTTCAGCCTGCTGCACCTGGCACCCGGCGACCCGGCCGTCATCATCGCCGGCGCCGACGCGGACCAGGCCACGGTGGATCGGATCCGATCCGACCTGGGACTGGACCGGTCGCTGACGGCTCAGTACTTCGACTGGGTGCGCCAGCTGTGCACCGGCCACCTCGGCACCTCGTACACGCTGGGGCAGCCGATCAGCAGCCTGATCGCCCAGCGGCTGCCCGGCACGCTGCAGCTGACGGTGGCCGCGACGCTCGTGATGACGGTGTTCGGCCTGTTGACCGGGGTGGTGCTGGCCACCACCCGGTCACGGGTCCTGCGGTGGGTGATCGACCAGCTGTCGACGCTGTCGCTGGCGCTGCCACCGTTCGTCAGCGGGGTGGTGCTCATCTTCTTCTTCGCGGTGCTGTGGCGGGTGCTACCCAGCGGCGGCGACGCGTCGCTGCTGGATACGCCGGCCAGCTCGATCCGCCGGTTGATCCTTCCCGCCGTCGCGATGGCGCTGCCGGCGATCCCGGTCGTCGCGCGGCTGCTCGCCACAGAGATCCGGCGCAACCTCGATCAGGAGTACGTGCTGACGGCCCTGGCCAAGGGCGCCGGCCGCCGCCGGATCACCTGGCGGCACGTGCTGCCCAACAGCCTCGGCCCGGCGGTCCTGGAGCTGGCGATCCGCATCGGGCACCTCCTGGGCGGCGCGGTCGTCGCCGAGGCGATCTTCGCCCGGGCCGGACTGGGCAGCCTGCTCGTGCAGGCGGTCCAGACGCGCGACTACCGCCTCGCCCAGGTGCTGCTGCTGCTCGCGATCGCCGCGGCCATCGTCATCCAGCTCCTGTCGGAGCTGCTCATCGCCCGGATGGACCCGCGCGTCCGGTTGGGAGGCAAGGCATGAGCCCATCCCCGGAGCCGCAAGGGCAGCTCGACACGCCGACAGACACGCCAGGCCCCACATCGGATGCCCTCGCCGCGCACGACCCGGGTCCGGCCGGCGGAAGGGGCCGGCGCAGCCGCTACCTCGCCGCGCTGCGCACTCCCGGCGGGATCGTCGGGCTGTGCCTGGTGCTGCTCATCGTGCTGGCCAGCCTGGTCATGCCGTTGTTGCTGCCGTACGGGCCGTACCAGCAGGGACCGAACAGCCTGCTGTCCCCGGGCGGCGGACACCCGCTCGGCACCGACGAGGTCGGCCGCGACCTGCTCGCCCGCGTCGTCGCCGGCACCCGGCTCGACCTGCTGATCACGCTCATCGCGGTGCCCGTCGCGGCCGTGGCGGGCACGCTGCTCGGCCTGCTCAGCGTCGTCAACGGCTGGCTGGGCGCGTTCTTCCAGCGGGTGTTCGACGTGCTGCTGGGCGTGCCGGCCGTCATCCTCGGCGTCGCGGTCACCATCGCCGTCGCCCCCGGCACCGCCGCGGTCGTCATCGCGATCGTTCTGGTCGTGATGCCGGTCTTCGGCCGCCAGGCCCGCAGCTCGCTGCTGGGCCAGCTGCCGCTGGACTACGTCGCCGCCGCCGAGGTGCTCGGCTACCCGCGCCGCCGGGTGATGCTGCGGCACATCCTGCCCAACATCGTCGACGTCATCATCGTGCGCTTCGCGGTGGAGATGTCCCACGCGATCATGGTGGAGGGCGGCCTGAGCGTCGTCGGCCTGGGCATCCAGTCACCCGATGCCTCCCTCGGCTCAATGATCAAGTCGGGCAGCGGATACCTGCTCGAGCACCCGGCCTACGCCCTCGCTCCGGTCGTGGTCGTCGTGCTGCTGGTCGTCGGCTACACCCTGCTGTCCAACGCTCTGAACCAGGCGGTGCTGCGCAAATGACCCGAGCCGACCACCCGCCGACACCGGCCCGGCCGGTACAACCGGTCCTCGAGGTGTCCGGCCTGTCACTTCGCCTGCGCACGCCGGGCGGTGCCGTCCCGGTTGTCAAGGACGTGAGCTTCCAGGTCAATCCCGGCCAGATCCTGGGCGTCGTCGGTGAATCCGGCTCCGGCAAGTCGCTGACCGCACTGTCGGTCATGCGCATGCTGCCGGCCGCCGTCACCGTCGACGGCGGCGCCGTGCGCTACCTCGGCCAGGACCTGCTCACCATGCCCGAGCGGGAGATCACCGCCCTGCGCGGCGACCGGATCGGCATGGTGTTCCAGGACCCGATGGCCTATCTCAACCCGCTGCTCACCGTCGGCGCGCAGATCCGCGAGGTGCTGCGCCTGCACGGCATGGGCCGCAAGGCCGCCGCCGCCCGCGCCGTGGAGTTGCTCGACCTGGTCGGCGTGCGCGACCCGGGCAAGCGCGCCGAGGACTATCCGCACCAGTTCTCCGGAGGCATGCGCCAGCGGGTCGTCATCGCGATGGCGGTCGCCAACAACCCGACCCTGCTCATCGCCGACGAGCCCACCACCGCCCTCGACGTCACCGTGCAGGCCGGCATCCTTGAACTGCTCGGCCGGCTGCGTGCCGAGCTCGGCACCGCACTGCTGCTCATCACCCACGACATCGGCGTCGTCGAGGACGTCTGCGACTCGATCATGGTGATGTACGCCGGCCGTGCCGTCGAGCAGGGTGCCGCCGCGACGGTGCTCGGCGACCCCCGCCACCCGTACACACGGGAGCTGATGCGCTCGACCCCGCGCCTCGACGTGCCGGTGCTGCGGCGGTTGCCGGCCATCCCCGGCCAGCCACCGGACGTGACCCGGCGGCCGGGCGGCTGCCCCTTCCACCCGCGCTGCCCGCTGGCGTTCGACCGGTGCCGTGAGCAGATGCCGCCCGAGCAGGACACCGGCGCCGGGCACCGCGCCGCGTGCTGGCTGTCGATCGAGCCGCTGCCCGCACCGGCGGTGAGCACCGCGCAGGTCCGCGAGGTCCGGCACGACGACGAGCGCGCCCCGATCCTCGAGATCGCGGACGCCCGCATCACCTACGGGCGGCCGTCGCCGCTGCGGCGCAAGCCGCCGCGGATCATCGTCGACGGCGTATCGCTCAAGGCCTACCCGGGGCGGACCCTCGGCCTGGTCGGCGAGTCCGGCTCCGGCAAGTCGACCCTCGCCCGCACGATCGTCGGGCTCGTGCCGCTGCTGTCCGGGCGGATCAGCATCGACGGAATGCAGTGGACCGACCGGGACCGCCGCGCCGAGCTGCGCCGCACGGTGCAGATGGTGTTCCAGGACCCCTACCAGTCACTCAACCCACGGCAGACGATCGAGACCCTGCTGACCGAGCCGCTGACCGTGCACCGGCTGGTGCCGCGGGCCGGCCGGGCACGCCGGGTCGCCGAGCTGATGTCGCTGGTCGGCCTGCCCCAGAGCCTGCTGGAGCGCTACCCCTACCAGCTCTCCGGCGGGCAGCGGCAGCGGGTCGGCATCGCCCGGGCCCTCGCGGTCGAGCCGCGGCTCATCGTCGCCGACGAGCCGGTCTCCGCCCTCGACGTGTCGGTGCAGGCGCAGATCATCAACCTGCTGGCCGACCTGCGCGACGAGTTCGGACTGTCCTATGTGGTCATCGCCCACGACCTGAGCGTCGTGCGGCACCTGTGCGAGGACGTGGCGGTGATGCAGGGCGGGGTGATCGTCGAGCAGGGACCGGCCGAGCGGGTGTTCGCCGACCCGCAGCACGAGTACACCAGGGCGCTGCTGGCCGCATCGCCCGGATCCAGGGAACAGGTGGTGTCATGACTCAGCAGCGCATCGGCCGCACCCCGGCCGAGTCGCAGGAGCGCTGGCCGGATCTGGCCGGTGGCAGCCGGGCCGCCGGCTCGCCCAACGTCGTGGTCATCCTGCTCGACGACGTCGGCTTCGCACAGTACGGCTGCTTCGGCTCCACCATCCAGACCCCGGCGATCGACCGCCTGGCGCGTGAGGGCCTGCGCTACGTCAACTTCCACACCACGGCCGTCTGCTCACCCACGCGGGCGTCGTTGCTGACCGGGCGCAACTGCCACTCGGTCGGGTTCGGGCACGTGACGGAGCGGCTGGCCGGCTACCCCGGCTACTCGATGCGGCTGCCGGACAGCGCCGCGACGGTCGCGGAGATCCTGCGCGGCAACGGCTACACGACCTGGGCGGTCGGCAAGTGGCACCTCACCCCGTCCTACGAGACCGGCCCGCAGGGCCCGTTCGAGCGCTGGCCGCTGGGCCGCGGGTTCGACCGGTTCTACGGCTTCCTCGGCGGCTCGACGGACCAGTACGCGCCGGAGCTCGTGCGGGACAACACGCCGGCCGGCCCGCCGCGCACCGCCGCGGAGGGCTACCACCTCAGCGCCGACCTGGTCGACGAAAGCATCCGGCAGATCCGCGATCTGCGGGCCGTGGCACCGGACAGGCCCTTCATGCTCTATCTGGCCACCGGCTGCGGGCACGCGCCGCACCAGGCGCCCGCCGAATGGATCGAGCGCTACCGCGGCGCCTTCGACGCCGGCTGGGACGCCGAACGGGACCGGGTCCTGGCCCGCCAGATCGAGCTGGGCGTGATGCCCCCGGGCACACGACTGGGGACGTCCAATCCCGGAGTACCGGCATGGACCGATCTCACCGGCGAGCAACGCCGGCTGGCCAGCCGGATGATGGAGGTGTACGCCGGCTTCGTCAGCTACACCGACGCGCAGATCGGCCGCCTGCTCGACGCGCTGGAGGCCACCGGCGATCTCGACGACACGGTCGTGATGCTCTGCTCGGACAACGGCGCCAGCGGCGAGGGTGGCCCGGAGGGCAGCGTCGACGAAGGGCTCTACCTCAACGACCGGCCGCAGCGCACCGAGGACGGGCTGGCGCACATCGACGAGCTCGGCGGGCCTCGCCTCTACAACCATTACCCGTGGGGCTGGGCACAGGCCGGCAACACGCCGTTCCGGTGGTACAAGCAGTTCACGCACGCCGGCGGGATCACCAACGGCCTGCTGGTGCGCTACCCGGGCGGCGGTGTGCCCGCCGGGGGCATCCGGCGGCAGTACCACCACGTCATCGACATCACCCCGACCCTGCTGGACCTCACCGGGATAGCACCGCCGACGACGGTGCGGGGCGTACCCCAGCAGCCGATGCACGGCGTCAGCATGCGGTACTCCTTCGCCGACGCCGACGCGCCGGGGCACCGCCACACCCAGCACTACGAGATGTGGGGCAACCGCGGGATCTGGCAGGACGGCTGGATGGCGGTGTGCCGGCTGCAGCCCGACGGCGCGGGCGCCTTCCCGCCCCAGCGCCCGCCGGCGACCCTCGACGAGCTGCGCTGGGAGCTGTACGACCATCGCAGCGACCCGTCCGAGTGTGATGATCTCGCCGAGCGCGAACCGGCCCGGCTGCGAGCCATGACGGAACTGTGGTGGGCCGCGGCCGGCCGCTACGACGTGCTGCCCGTCGACAACCGGGCCCGCGCCGAGCGCTGGCCCGCCGATCCGCCCGCACCGGCGGGATCGGACCCGGCGCGAGCCCGCTTCCACGGCCCCGGCGGCCCCTACGAGCGCGGCGTCGCCCCGCGGGTGGCGGGCCGGTCGTTCCGGATGTACGCCGAGGTCACCGTCGGCGACGCGACGGCACCCGACGGGAACCCGCGCGGGGTGCTCTACGCGGTCGGCGGCGGACACGGCGGCTACTGCTGGTACCTGCAGGACGGGCAGGTCCGCTTCGAGGTGGCCCAGTCCTCGGTGCAGACCGAGACGGTCACCGCCCCATGCGTCGTGGCACCGGGCCGGCACCGGCTGGAGGTGGCCGTCGACGCGGCGGCCGACCTGTCCGCGCGGATCATGTTCACCGTCGACGGCGTGGCCGTGGGCGGCGGCAGCGTGTCGCGCCTGCTGAAGCGGGTGCCGATCGGCTCGGGCCGCACCTACGTCGGCCACGTCACCAGCGCCCCCGTCAGCGGCGCGTTCACCCCGCCCAACCCGTTCACCGGTGAGCTGCACGAACTGGTGGTGCTGCCCGGCCCGCCCGCCGGGGCCGCACCGGCCGTGCGGCGCGAGACCGCCGACGCCGAGATGAGGGAACAGTGAGCACGAGCGGCTTCCCCGGCCGGATCGGCCGTACGGTCGGCGATGCCACCCCGTGGTGGCCCCCGGCGCGCACCGGGCCACGGCGGCCCAACGTGGTGCTCGTCGTGCTCGACGACGTCGGATTCGCCCAGCTCGGCTGCTACGGCTCGGCCATCCGTACCCCGCGGATGGACGCCCTGGCCGGCGGCGGCGTGCGCTACACCAACTTCCACGTCGCCGCGCTGTGCTCGCCGACGAGGGCGAGCCTGCTCACCGGCCGCAACCACCACACGGTCGGCATGGGATTCCTGGCGGCGTTCGACACCGGCTTCCCCGGCTATCGCGCCGAGGTGACGCCGCGGGCGGCCACCCTCGCAGAGGTGCTGCGCGACAGCGGGTACGGCACCTACGCCGCCGGGAAGTGGCACCTGGCCCCGCCGACGCAGCTCACCGCGGCCGGCCCGTTCGACCAGTGGCCGACCGGGCGCGGGTTCGACCGCTACTACGGGTTCCTCTGGGGCGAGGACGACCAGTTCGAGCCGGAGCTGTGGTCCGACCAGCACCGCGTCGACGTGCCCGACGACCCCGACTACCACCTCAGCGCCGACCTGGTCGCGAAGGCGACCGGGTTCGTCGCCGACCACGTGACCGGCCGCCCCGACGACCCGTTCTTCCTGTACCTCGCGTTCGGCGCCTGCCACGCGCCGCACCAGGCGCCGCCGGCGTTCCTCGATCGATACCGGGGCGCGTTCGACCAAGGCTGGGACGCCGAGCGCGAGGCAGTCCTCGCCCGGCAGGTCGAGCTGGGCGTGGTACCGCCCCAGACCGAGCTGCCGCCACGCAACCCGGACGTGCGTGCCTGGGCGGACCTGTCGGGCGACGAGCGGCGCCTCTACGCCCGGATGCAGGAGGTGTTCGCCGGGTTCATGGAACACACCGACGAGCAGATCGGGGTGCTGGTGGACTTCCTCGGCCGGCACGGGCTGCTCGACGACACGCTGCTGCTGGTCGTGTCGGACAACGGGGCCAGCGGTGAGGGCGGCCGGCACGGCACCGCCAACGAGTACCGCTACTTCCTCGGCCTCGGCGATTCCCTCGATGACGGGCTCGCCGCGATCGACGACCTCGGCGGCCCGGCCGCGCACAACCACTATCCGTCGGGCTGGGCGCAGGCCGGGAACACGCCGCTGCGCTACTACAAGAAACACACCTACGGCGGCGGGGTGCGGGTGCCGCTCATCGCCCACTGGCCGCGCGGCATCGACCCGGCGGTGCCGCTGCGCGGGCAGTTCCACCACGCGGTGGACATCCTGCCGACGATCACCGCGCTCGCCGGAGCGGAGATGCCCGCCAGCTACCGCGGTCACGAGCAGATCCCGGTGCACGGCACCTCGATGGCGTACACCTTCACCGACCCGGCGGCCGCCTCCACCCGCACGACGCAGTACTTCGAGACCGCCGGCTTCCGCGGGATCTACCGCGACGGCTGGAAGGCCGTCGCCGACCACACGCCCGGCACCGCCTACGACGACGACCGGTGGGAGCTGTTCGACCTGACCACCGACGTGTCCGAGGCGCACGACCTCGCCGCCCGCCACCCCGGCCTGCTGCGTGAGCTGGTCGAGGAGTGGGACCGCCAAGCCGAGCGGTACGGCGTGCTGCCCCTCGACGACCGGATGGGCACCCGGGTCGCCGGGATGGACCCGGCCGCGGACCGGCTGCGCTACCGCATGCTGCCGGGTACCCGGATCATGAACAGCGTGGCCGGCCCCACCTTCGCCGGGCGCTCGTTTCGCATCGACGCGGTCCTGACCGGGCCGCCGGCCGACGGGGTGCTGCTGGCCTACGGCCGGCGGGCCCACGGGTTCTCCTTCTACGTACGCGACGGCCGGCCGGTGTTCGCGCTGAACCTGGCCGGGGACCGTACCGTCGTGCGCTCGGCGGACCCGCTGCCGGCGCACGCGCGCCGGATCGGCCTGCTGGTGCAGGACGGGCCCGCCGGGGTCCACGCCGAGCTCAGCGCCGACGGCGTCCCGCTGATCCGCGCAGCCCTGCCCCGGCTGCTGCCCGGCGGGATGGGCACCCTGTCGCTGCAGTGCGGGCACAACGCCCCGTCGGCGGTCACCGACGACTACACCGGGCCGTTCCGCTACGCGGGCGACCTGCTGCACGTCGACGTCGAGCTGCAGCCGCCGTCGGTCGACACCCGGGACACCGACTGGCTCGCGGAGGTGGCGACGCAGTGAACGGACCCAACATCGTGTTCATCCTCATCGACGACATGGGCTGGGCCGACCTCGGCTGCTACGGCAGCTCGTTCTACGAGACGCCGCGGCTGGATCGGCTCGCCGAGCAGGGCGCGTTGTTCACGGACGCGTACGCGGCCGCGCCGGTCTGCTCGCCGACCCGCGCGAGCATTCTCACCGGCCGGTACCCGGCCCGGGTCGGGGTCACCCAGTACATCGGCGGCCACGGCGTGGGCAAGCTCGCCGACGTGCCGTACCACCAGTTCCTGCCCACCAACGAGCTGTCGCTGGCCCGGGCGCTGCGGGCGGGCGGGTACCGGACCTGGCACGTCGGCAAGTGGCACCTCGGGCCGCGGCGGACCTGGCCCGACCAGCACGGCTTCGACGTCAACATCGGCGGCTGCGAGTGGGGGCACCCGAAGAGCTGGTTCAGCCCGTACGGCAACCCGACCCTGCCCGACGGCCCCGAGGGGGAGTACCTCACCGACCGGCTCACCGACGAGGCGATCCGGCTCATCGAGACCGCCGGGGACGCGCCGTTCTTCCTCAACCTGTGGCATTACGCGGTACACGTGCCGATCCACGCCCCGGCCGAGCTGATCGCCAAGTACGAGCGCAAGGCCGCGGATCTGGGTCTGGACGCGCTGGACCCGTTCGAGCCCGGGGAGCGGTTCCCGGCCTGGCACCAGCGCGCCGCCCGGGTCCACCGGCGGGTCGTGCAGTCCGATCCGGCGTACGCGGCGATGGTGGAGAACCTCGACACCAACATCGGCCGGCTGCTCGACGCGCTGGAGGCGGCGGGCAAGGCCGACAACACGATCGTGGTGTTCACCTCCGACAACGGCGGGCTGTCCACCGCGGAGGGCTCGCCGACGAGCAACCTGCCGCTGTCGGAGGGCAAGGGCTGGGTCGCGGAGGGCGGCGTCCGTGAGCCGCTGATCGTGCGCTGGCCCGGCGTCGTCGAGCCGGGCCGGCGGATCGCGGCACCGGTCACCAGCCCCGACTTCTACCCGACGCTGCTGGCCGCGGCCGGCCTGCCGCCGCGGCCGGCCCAGCACGTCGACGGCGCCGACGTCACGCCGCTGCTGCGCGGCGAGCCGTTCGAACGCGGCCCCGTCTACTGGCACTACCCGCACTACAGCAACCAGGGCGGCCGCCCCGCGGCAGCGGTCCGCGACGGCCGGTGGAAGCTCGTCCACGAGTTCGAGGGCGACCCCGACACGCTGTTCGACATCGTCGCCGACCCCGGCGAACACCGCGATCTCGCCGCGGAGCACCCCGGCGTGGCCGCGGCGCTGCGGGAACGGCTGCTGTCGTGGATCGCCGAGGTGGGCGGGCTCGTGCCGCCGCCGAACCCGCAGCCGGAGCCGTTCAGCGACCTCGCCGGGTACTTCCTCGGCGGCCAGGTCGCCGAACCCGGCGCCGACGTGGCCTGGACGGCCGGGAAGGACCAGCCATGCTCGTGATCGGTGTGGACATCGGCACGTCCAGCACCAAGGGCGTGCTCGTGACCCCGGACGGCGACGTGCTGGCCACCGCCACCCGCGCGCACGGCATGTCGATGCCCCGGCCGGGCTGGGCCGAGATGGACGCCGAAGACGTGTGGTGGGGCGACGTCGTGGCGGTCACCCGCGAGCTGACCGAGGCCGCCGGGGACCGGCCGGTGGCCGCCGTCTGCGTCAGCGGGGTCGGCCCGTGCCTACTGCTGACCGATGCCGAGCTGCGCCCGGTCCGCCCGGCGATCCTCTACGGCATCGACATGCGCGCCACCGCGGAGATCGAGCAGCTGACCGAGCACTTCGGCGCCGAGGCGATCCTCGCCCGCGGGATGACCGAGCTGACCACCCAGGCCGTCGGCCCCAAGCTGGCATGGGTGCGCCGGCACGAGCCGGAGGCCTGGCAGCGCGCCCGGCGCTGGTTCAGCTCCAACTCCTACGTGGTGGCGAAGCTCACCGGCGCGTACGTGCTGGACCACCACACCGCCAGCCAGTGCGACCCGCTCTACGACATGCACCGCGCGCAGTGGGCGGACGACTGGCTCGCCGAGGTGGCCCCGGGCCTGCCCGCACCGCGGCTGGCGTGGCCCGGCGAGGTCGTCGGACACGTCCTGCCGGCCGCCGCGGCGGCCACCGGCCTGGCCCCGGGCACCCCGGTCTGCGCCGGCACCGTCGACGCCTGGGCCGAGGCGCTCAGCGCCGGAGTACGCCGGCCCGGCGACCGTATGCTGATGTACGGCTCGACGATGTTCTTCGTCCACATGCTCGCCACGCCGGCCGCGCATCCGGGCATGTGGAACACCGCCGGGGTGTACCCCGGCACGTGGAGCACCGCTGCCGGCATGAGCACCTCCGGCACGCTGACCGACTGGGTGCGCCGGCTGACCGGCGGCGCAGCCTTCGAGGAGCTGGTGGCGGCGGCCCGCACCGTGCCGCCCGGCTCCGACGGGCTCGTGCTGCTGCCCTACTTCGCGGGCGAACGGACGCCGATCTTCGACCCGCGCGCCCGGGGCGTCGTGGCCGGGCTCACCCTCAACCACGGCCCGGGGCACCTGTTCCGGGCCGCCTACGAGGGCATCGCGTACGGCATCCGGCAGATCCTGGACCTGCTCGACGCGACCGCCGGCCCGGCCGGGCGCACGGTCGCCGTCGGCGGGGGCACGCAGGGCGGCCTGTGGACCCAGATCGTCAGCGACGTGAGCGGGCGCGAACAGGTCGTCCCGGCCCAGGCGATCGGCGCCAGCTACGGCGATGCCCAGCTCGCCGCGATCGGCGCCGGGCTGGCCCCGGCCGACGCCGACTGGGCGGTCGAAGGGCGCCGCGTGATCCCCGATCCGGCCAACCACGCGGTCTACGCCGAGCTGGCCGAGATCTACGACGGCCTGTACCCGGCCACCCGGGCCGCGGTGCACCGCCTGGCCGCGGTGCAGGAGGACGCCGGCCGCCGTGCGGATGCGCCGTGACCCGCCCGACGGCCCACGCCACGGCCCCTCGCACGGGCGGTCGAAGGGCCAGCGCACCGACCATTGCCGATGTAAGATGCCGCGCGAGATTGGAGCGTCCATCGTGAACAAGCGCGTCACCCTGGCCGACGTGGCCGCCCACGCCGGGGTCTCGCGCGCCACCGCGTCGCTGGTGATCCGTGACGCCGGGAACCTCAGCGACAGCACCCGCGAGCGGGTGCGGTCCTCGATGCGGGCGCTCGGCTACGTCTACCACCGTGGCGCGGCGTCGCTGCGGGCCAGCCAGACCAAGACCGTCGGGCTGATCCTGCCGGACCCGGCGTACGCGTTCATGGGCGAGATGGCGATCAGTCTCGAGTCGGCGCTGGCCGAGCGCGGCCTGCTGCTGCTCACGGCCAATGCGTTCGAGGACCCGCAGCGCCAGGACCGGCTGCTGCGGGCGCTCGTCGAGAACCGCGTCGACGGCCTCGTGGTGCTGCCCGCGCTCGGCACCGACGAAGCGTTCGCCGACCGGCTCGCCGCGACCGGCATCCCCACCGTGGTCACGATCCGGGCGGAGGCGGCCCATCGCACCACGTACGTCGGCATCGACAACGTCCGCGGTGGTGAGCTGGCCGGGGAGCACCTGCTCGCCCACGGTTGCCGGCAGTTCGTCTACCTGGGCGGCCTGGTCGGCCTGCGTCCGCGGCAGGACCGGATGACGGGCCTCAACGCGGCCCTGGCCCGGGTGCCCGGCGCGCGGCTGATCGCGCACCGCACCGGGCCCGCGCTGGGCCGCTGGGCCAGCGACGCGGCCGCCCGGCTGCTCGCCGAGGGCCCGATACCGGACGCGATCGTGTGCCACAACGACCCTGTCGCGTTCGGCGTCTACCGCGCCCTGCGCGATGTCGCGCCCGACCTGGTCGACCGGGTCCGGGTCGTCGCGTTCGACGACGTCGACGAGGCCGCGCTGTGGGAGCCGCCGATCTCGTCCGTGGCCGCCAACGGCCGCGAGGTCGGCCGGCGCACCGCCACCGCACTGCTGCGCCTGATGGACGACCCCCTGGCCGAGCCCGAGGTCGTCCTGCTGCAGCCCGAGCTCGTCGTGCGCCGCTCGTGCGGCTGCCCGGCCGCCTGACCGCACCCGCTTCAGCCCCACCGCCGCAGCGGCCGTCGGCACTGAAGTAGATCGATCCACTGACTCGAGAGGAACACCGACGTGTCGGACACCGCCCAGGAGCCCTTCGCCGGCCGCATCGGACGCACCTACCGCGACTCCGTGCCGTCGTGGCCGAACCGGCCGACGTCGACCGGGCGGCCCAACGTCGTGTTCGTCGTCCTCGACGACATGGGTTTCGGCAGCCTCGGCTGCTACGGCTCGGAGATCGACACGCCTGTGATGGACCGGCTCGCCGCCGAGGGTGTGCAGTTCACCAACTTCCACGCGACGGCGCTGTGCTCCCCGACCCGCGCGAGCCTGCTGACCGGGCGCAACCACCACGCCGTCGGGATGGCCTACCTGTCCCACGTCGACGACGGCTACCCGGGCTACCGCGGGCGGATCACCCACCGGGCCGCCACCCTCGCCGAGATGGTGCGCGAACACGGCTACAACACCTTCGCCGTCGGCAAGTGGCACCTCACCCCGATGGACGAGACGACCGCCGCCGGACCCTACGACCAGTGGCCGCTCGGCCGCGGCTTCGAGCGCTACTACGGGTTTCTGGAAGGCCTGACCGACCACTACTTTCCCGAGCTGTACAGCGACAACTCGCCGGTGCCCCCGCCGGACACCCGCGACGGGGAGTATCACCTCACCACCGACCTCATCGACCGATCCATCGGGCTCATCCGCGACCAGACCTCGATGACGCCCGAGAAGCCCTTCTTCCTGTACCTCGCCTTCGGCGCCACCCACACCCCGTTCCAGGCACCCGCCGACTTCGTGGCCAAGTACCACGGGCGCTACGACGAAGGCTGGGACGTCATCCGCCGCCGCCGCTACGAGCGGCAGCTCGAGACCGGCGTCATCCCGGCCGGCACCAAGCTGCCGGCGGCCAACGAAGGGGTGCCCGCCTGGGCGGACCTCGACCCGCAGGCGCAGCGCCTCTACGCCCGCTTCCAGGAGGTGTACGCCGGGTTCCTGGACCACACCGATCACGAACTCGGTCGGCTGGTGGCGTACCTCGAGGAGATCGGCCGGCTCGAGGACACCATCGTCGTGGTGGTGTCGGACAACGGCGCCAGCCAGGAGGGCGGCCCGCACGGCGTGCTCGATACCACGTCCTACGAGAACGGCCGCTTCCCGTCCCTGGCCGAGAACCTGGCCCGCATCGACGAGATCGACGGGCGCACCGCGCATGTCAACTACCCGCTCGGCTGGGCGCAGGCGGGCAACACGCCGCTCAAGCGGTACAAGCAGAACACCCACGCCGGGGGCATCCGCACCGCGATGATCGTGCGGCCGCCCCGCGCCCTGGCCGACCTGCCTCGCGGGGGCATCCGCGACCAGTTCCACCACGTCACCGACATCGTCCCCACCGTGCTGGACCTGATCGGCATCGAGCCGCCCGCCGCGCTCGGCGGCCTGCCGCAGCTGCCGATCGACGGGGTGAGCATGCGCCGCACCCTCACCGACCCGACGGCCGCGATCGACCCTCGCGCGCAGTACTTCGAGACCCTCGGTCACCGGGCCATCTGGAAGGACGGATGGAAGGCTGTCGCGTTCCACCGCCGCGGCGCGGACTACGACGAGGACCGCTGGGAGCTCTACCACCTGGAGCAGGACTTCTCCGAGAGCAGCGACCTGGCCGCCCAGATGCCGGACAAGCTGGCCGAACTCGTCGGCGCGTGGTGGGCCGAGGCCGAACGCAACAAGGTGCTGCCGCTGGACGACCGGGGCTTCGCCGAGCGGGCGACGGTCAACATCCGGCCCGACTCGCCACGCAACCGCAGCCGGTTCGTCTTCCACAACGGCATGCATCACATCGGCACGGGCGCCGCCCCCGTCGTGGCCGGTCACCCGTTCGAGATCAGCGCCGCGATCGAGCGTCCCGCCGGGGTCGGCGACGGCGTCCTGCTCGCCTTCGGCAGCGTCAACAGCGGCTTCGCCCTGCTGGTGCGCGACGGCCACCTGGAGTTCGACTTCAACCACTACGGCACGCATCACATCACCCGCACGCCTCAGCCGCTGCCGGCCGGAGGCAGCGCGGTGGCGGTCCGGGTCGAACCGACCGGGCGGGGGACGGCCTGCGACGTGACCCTGCTCGTCGACGCGGAGCCGGCAGCCTCCTCCCACCTGGCCGAAACCTTCGAGCACTTCGTGGCCTTCCAGGGGCTCGACGTCGGCGGCGACCGGCTGTCCCCGGTACGCGCGGGTGCCGACGGGCCGTTCCCGTTCACCGGCACGCTCCGGCAGGTCGTGATCGAACTGCTCGACGGCGGCCCCGGCCGCGGCCACGAGGTGAACGACTGACATGCCCACCGAGCTGAACGGATCCGACATGCAGCACCCCGACCCGCGGCTGGAGCCGGCGCCCTTCGGCGGCGTCGTCGCCGACACCGTCGCCGACTCGACCCCCTGGTGGGCCCCGGCCGTCCGGCCCGGCGACGGCGCGCCGAACATCGTGATGATCGTCCTCGACGATGTCGGATACGGCCAGATCGGCTGCTACGGCGCGGCGACCGACACACCGGCCATGAACGCCCTCGCCGCGCACGGGGCCCGGTTCGCCAACTTCCACGTCACCGGCCTGTGCTCGACCACCCGGTCGAGCCTGCTGACCGGGCGCAACCACCACGCGGTCGGGGTCGGGTTCCTGGCCGACTTCGACACCGGTTTCCCCGGCTACCGCGGCGCGGTCACCCCGCGCGCGGCGACCCTCGCCGAGATGCTGCGCGACGCCGGCTACGGCACCTACGCCGTCGGCAAGTGGCACCTGACCCCACCCGCGCACATGACCCCGGCCGGGCCGTTCCACCAGTGGCCGACCGGCCGCGGCTTCGACCGCTACTACGGTTTCCTCTGGGGCGAGGACGACCAGTGGGCGCCCGACCTGTGGCAGGACCAGCACCACGTCGAGCCGCCCCGCCGCGACGGCTACCACCTCAGCGAGGACCTCGTCGACCGGGCCCAGCGCTACGTCGCCGACCACGTCAGCGCCGCCCCCGACCGGCCCTTCTTCCTCTACCTGGCGTTCGGCGCCTGCCACGCGCCGCACCAGGCGCCCCGCGAATACCTCGAGCGCTACCGCGGCCGCTTCGACCACGGCTGGGACGTCGAGCGCGAGCACACCCTGCGGCGCCAGATCGCGCTCGGCGTCGTCCCGCCGGGCACCACCCTGCCACCGCCGAACGAGGGCGTGGCGAACTGGGCCGACCTGGACGACGACCAGCACCGGCTCTACGCCCGGATGCAGGAGGTCTTCGCCGGGTTCATGGAGCACACCGACGCGCAGATCGGCCGGCTCGTCGAATACCTGCGCGGCATCGGCGAGCTCGACAACACCCTGCTCGTCGTGCTGTCCGACAACGGCGCCAGCGGCGAGGGCGGCGCCGACGGCTCGGCCAACGAGTACCGCTACTTCCTCGGCCTGGCCGACCGGTTCGAGGACGCGCTGGAGCAGATCGACGAACTCGGCGGCCCGGCAACCCACAACCACTACCCGTCCGGATGGGCCCAGGCCGGCAACACCCCGCTGAAGCTGTACAAGAAGCACACGTTCGGCGGCGGCGTGCGCGCGCCGCTCATCGTGCACTGGCCCGGCCGGATCGCCGCGCCCGGCACGGTGCGCACCCAGTTCCACCACGTCATCGACATCCTGCCGACGGTGCTGCAGGCGGCCGGAGTGCGGGCGCCCACCTCCCACCGGGGCGTGCCGCAGCTCCCCGTGCACGGCACGTCGATGCTCTACACACTGGACGAGCCCGGCACCGCCGGTCAGCGCCGGCAGCAGTACTTCGAGACGGCCGGGCACCGCGGCATCTACCGCGACGGCTGGAAGGCCGTCACCACCCATCGTCCCGGCACCCCGTTCGACACCGACCGGTTCGAGCTGTACCGCCTCGACGAGGACTTCGCCGAACTGCACGACCTCGCCGCCGAACATCCGGCGATCGTCGCGGACCTCGTGGCAGCCTGGTGGGACGACGCACGGGCCTACGGCGTCCTGCCGCTCGACGACCGGATGCAGAGCCGGGTCGCGGTCAAGGACCCGGCCTGGGCGAGGACCCGGTACCGGCTGCTGCCGGGCGCGCGGCTGGCCAACGGACCGGCCGGCCCGGACTTCGCGGGGCGGCACTTCACCGTCACCGCACGCCTCGAACGGCACCGGCCCGGCGACGACGGCGTCCTGCTCGCCTACGGGCGGCGGGCCGCGGGGTTCAGCTTCTTCGTCGCCGACGGCCGGCTGAGCCTCGACCTCAACCTCGCCGGTCGGCACACCGTCGTGACCGCGCCCGAGCCGCTGGCCCTGGGACCGGCGGCCGTCGCCCTGACGCTCGCGGGCGACCACAGCGGGGCCGAGGCCGCGTTCACCGTCGACGGCGTGGAAGTGCACCGGGCTCCCGTTCCCGCCGTACTGCCGGCCGGTCTCGGCTGCCTGTCGCTGCAGTGCGGGCACAACTCGCCGTCGCCGGTGAGCCCGCACTACGAGCCGCCGTTCACCTTCGCCGGCACCCTGCACGAGGTGTTCATCGACCTCGGCCCGACGGTGACCGAACCGCACCCGGCCGCCGAGCGGCCGCTGGCGATGGACTGAGCGCCATGCCGGCCGAATCGGTCTCCGCGGCAACCCCGGGCGGGCGGGGCGAGGACGCGGAGGCTGTCGAGACCACCGCCGCGCCGGAGGTCGAGCGCGAGCCCGACTACCGTTTCACGCTCGCCAACGAGCGGACGGTGCTGGCCTGGCTGCGCACCTCACTCGCGCTCATGGCCGCGGGCGTCGCCGTCGTGCAGTTCGTGCCGCTGCTCGGCCGCCCGGCCGTGCGGGAGGCGACCGGGCTGGGCTTCACCGTCCTCAGCGTCGTCGTCGCGATCGCCGCCGTGCTGCGCTGGCGCACCGTGCAGCGTGCGATGCGCCGAGGCCGGCCGCTGCCCGGCTCGGCGGCCGTCTGGGTGGTGGCGGCCGGGCTGGCCGCCGCCGGGCTCGGGGTGTGCGTCATGATGCTGGCCGGGCCGTGAATGGCGCGCCTCGACCCCGGCCTGCAGGCCGAACGTACTGCGATCGCGTGGACCCGCACCGCCGCGTGCTGCCTGGCGAACGGGGTGCTGTTCGTTCCCCGCTACCTGCGCGACCGGACCGACCTGGCGGTCCTGTTGCTCGTCGGGGTGGCGTTCGCGCTCGCCGCCGTGACGTTCGTGACCGCCCGCCGGCGCCGGCGCGCCCTGACCCGGCCCGAGCGGCCCGGGCCGGTGTCGGCGCGGCCGCTGGTCACCGTGGCCGCCGGCAATGCCGTCTTCGGTGTGCTGTTCCTGCTGGACCTCCTGGCGCACCAGCCGTGACCGAGACCGTGCCGAAAGGGCAAGGATGACCAACAGCTGCTGCGCTCCCGGGCGGGTACCGCCGCCCGGCGCCGCCGAACCGTCCACCGGCCGATCCGCCGCCCCGGACGCCGGCCGCGGCACCGACGACGCCGCGATGGTGACGGTGCCCGCCGGGACCTTCCTCATGGGCGGCGACGACCCCGACGCGTTCCCCGCCGACGGGGAGGGCCCGATCCGGGAGGTGACGCTCTCGGCGTTCCGGATCGATACGACGGCCGTGAGCAACGCACGGTTCGCGGCCTTCGTCGCGGCGACCGGACACCGTACCGAGGCCGAGCAGTTCGGCTGGTCCTTCGTCTTCCATCGGCTGTTGCACCCGGCGGCACGGCCGCACGTCATGGACGCGACCGTGCCCGGGGCGCCGTGGTGGCTCGCGGTCGAGGGCGCTGACTGGCGCCGCCCCGACGGGCCCGGCTCCGACATCACCGACCGGCCGGACCACCCGGTGGTACACGTGTCGTGGCACGACGCCGTCGCCTTCGCCGCCTGGGCGGGCAAACGGCTGCCGACCGAGGCCGAGTGGGAGATGGCCGCCCGGGGCGGGCGCGAACGAGCCCGCTTCCCCTGGGGCGACGAGCTGGCACCCGGCGGGGTGCACCGGTGCAACACCTGGCAGGGCACGTTCCCCCGGCTGGACACCGCTGAGGACGGCTACGCCGGCACCGCACCGGTCGGCGCGTTCGAGGCCAACGGATTCGGCCTGTACAACACCTCGGGCAACGTCTGGGAGTGGTGCGCCGACTGGTTCAGCGCCGACTGGCACCGGGAAGCGACCCGCCAGACCCGCATCGACCCGAAGGGCCCGCCCTCGGGCGCGGCCCGTGCGATGCGCGGCGGCTCATACCTGTGCCACGTGAGCTACTGCAACCGCTACCGGGTGGCCGCCCGCACGAGCAGCACCCCGGACAGCTCGACCGGACACTGCGGCTTCCGCTGCGCCGCCGACGTGCCGTAGCGCGGCTACGGGGTGGTGCGGCGCCGGCGGGTGCGGACGACGAGGAGCAGGACGCCGGCGACGACCAGCAGGGCCAAGGTCATGAGCGCGATCGCCGTCACCGTGCCCGCGGTGTTCTGGCTCGTGTCCTGGTTCGCGGCGACCGGCGTCGGGCTCCCGGCCGCGGGCTCGGTGGCCGCGACGCTCGGGGCGGCGCTGTGGGCGGTGCCGGGGGCGGCGTTGGAGGTGGCGGCCGCCGGCTGCAGCATGAGCACCGGGGCCGGATGCTCGGGCTCCGGGTTGCCCGCCTCCGGGAGGTCGATCCAGCGGGTGACACTGCCGTCGCTGTACGTCTCCAGCGTCTTGAAGGCCAGCATGCGGGCCGCCGCCGGCAACTGTGCGATGCGGATCGTGTGCACCGCGTCGGCCCGGGGCTTCAGCGCGGGGCCGGAGATCGTGTAGCCCTCCGTCCCGGCGCTGAACGACCACCCCTGCGGGGCGTCGACCAGCTCCACGTCGCCCATCTCGATGCCGTCCGGCAGCGCGACCCGCTCGGCGCTGATGCCGGCCCGCGAGGATTCACCCTCGCTGGTGAACGTGATCGTCACATTCCGGGCGCTCACGTGCGGCTTGTCCGCGCTGACCTTCACGTGCGCGGACGCGGGGGCGGCCGGCAGCAGGGTGGCCATCAGGCCGGCCGCGATCGCCGCGCTGTACACGGCCAGGCGCCGCGGGCCACCGTTCGCCATGACGGCAACTCCTCAAGATTCAGAATCGAGCCCCGGTACCGTACTACTACCGTCACTCGAAGTTCGAGCCGGAGACGCCTTTCGGTCAGCCGCCTCCCGGGGGTGTCGCCATTCCCTCCAGCGTGCGTTGCGATGGGAGAGTACGGTGGTGACATATGCGGCATCGCGCATACGTCGAGGTTCCGGGTCACGAGAGGCCGCTTGCCATGAGCAGGAGCGACACCGAGCGTCATGACCACGAGCACGTCGGTGACCACGAGCTTGGTGGTCAGGAGCACGACGACCATGGGCACGATGACCATGGGCACGACGGGCATGGGCACGGTGGCCACGCTCACGGTGTGGCCGCGGATGCCGACCGGCGCTGGCTCACGCTCGCGCTCGGCCTGATCGGGGTCTTCATGGCCGGCGAGGTCGTCGTCGGCCTCCTCGCCCGGTCCCTTGCGCTGCTCTCCGACGCCGCGCACATGCTGACCGACGCCGGTGCCATCGTGCTCGCGCTCGTGGCCATGCGGCTGGCGGCGCGGCCGCCGAAAGGGGGGTACACCTTCGGCTTGAAGCGGGCCGAGATCCTCTCGGCGCAGGCCAACGGGCTCACCATGATCATCCTTGGCGGCTGGCTCGGCTTCGAGGCGATCCGCCGGCTCATGCACCCGCCCGAGGTCGCCGGCGGGCTCGTGCTCGTCACGGCGCTCGCCGGGATCGTGGTCAACCTCGCCGCGGCGTGGGCGATGTCACGGGCGAACCGGTCCAGCCTCAACGTCGAGGGCGCGTTCCAGCACATCCTCAACGACCTGTTCGCGTTCATCGCCACCGCGGCCGCCGGCCTCGTCATGGTGCTGACCGGCTTCACCCGGGCCGACCCCATCGCCACCCTCGTCGTCGTGGTGCTGATGTTCAAGGCCGGGATCGGGCTCATCCGCGCGTCCGGGCGCATCTTCCTCGAGGCGGCCCCGACCGGCATCGACCCGCCCGCGCTGGGGGCGCGGCTGGCGGCGGTCGGCGGCGTGGTCGAGGTCCATGACCTGCACGTCTGGGAGATCACCTCCGGCGAGCCGGCCCTGTCCGCCCACGTGCTCGTCACAGCGGGCCGCGACTGCCACGCCGTGCGCGCCGCCATCGAGACCATGCTGCGGCAGGAGTACCGCATCACGCACAGCACGCTCCAGGTCGACCACGCCGGCACCGGTCCCACCGTGTTCACCGGCCGCGAGGCGAGCCTCGGCGGCCCCCACTGCGAGGACTCGCACGGCGTCTCGTACCGCTCGCCGGCGGCCTCCTGACCCCGCGGCCGCGCCGGAACCCTGGACATCTCCCGCACGACCATGCCAACATCTAGGTTGTCTAGATGACTTGGAGGACGTGTGGTGAAGGCGCCCCTGTACGTGCGGATCGAGCGGGAGCTGCGCACGCGCCTGACCGGCGCCCGGCCCGGCGACGCGCTGCCGGCCGAAGCGGTGCTCGCGGAGGAGTTCGGCGTCGCGCGCATGACCATGCGGGCCGCGCTCAACGCGCTCGAGGCCGACGGGCTGATCGAGCGAATCCAGGGCCGGGGGACGTTCGTGCGGCAGCGGCCCGCACCCCGCGCCGCCGGCACCCTCATGAGCTTCCAGGACCAGGTCCGCAGCTGGGGCCGCACACCCTCGTCGCGGCTGGTCGAGGCCGAGGTCCGGGCCGCGTCCGGCGAGGAGGCGGCGGCGCTGGGACTCACCGCGGCCGCGCCCCGCGTGGTCTCGATCGTCCGCGTGCGGATGGCCGACGGGACGCCGCTCGCGGTGGAGTACGCCTGCTTCCCCGCCCACCTGACCGCGCTGCTCGACGCCGACCTCGAGGGCGGGTCTTTGCACCGCACGCTGCACCGTCTCGGGCTGCGCCCGACGCTGGGCTCCTCGACCCTGACGGCCCAGCCGGCCGGCCCCGACGGCGACCGGCTCCAGGTGCCCGAGGACGAGCCACTGCTCGTCGAGACCAGGCTCATCGTCGACCAGGAGGCGGCGCCGCTGGAGTACACGATCAGCCGTTATGTCGGCTCCCGCTATGCCCTGCGGGTCACGTTCGACGTGCAGGCACCCGCATGAACGTCGCCAAGATGATCGACCACTCGCTGCTGCGCCCCGAGCTGACCACCGCCGACGTCCGGCACGGCTGCGAGATCGCGGCCCGCCGCGAGGTCGCCTCGGTCTGCGTCCGCCCGTCGGACGTCCCGCTCGCCGTGACCGCCCTCGCCGGCACCGGCGTGCTCGTCGGCACCGTGGCCGGCTTCCCGCACGGCGACACCACGACCACCGTCAAGGCGGCCGAGACCCGGGCGCTCGTCGAGGCCGGCGCCGACGAGATCGACATGGTCCTGCACATCGGCCGGCTCCGCGACGGCGACACCGGCTACGTCCACGACGACATCGCCGCGGTCGTCGCCGCCGCCCAGGGCCGGATCGTGAAGGTCATCCTCGAGAACGCGTACCTGACCGACGAGGAGAAGGTCACCGGCTGCCGCCTCGCCGAGCGCGCCGGCGCCCACTTCGTGAAGACCAGCACCGGCTTCGCCCCCGGCGGCGCGACCCTGGCCGACATCCGGCTCATGCGGGCCACGGTGTCCCCGTCCATCGAGGTCAAGGCCGCCGGCGGCGTCCGCACCCTCGACACACTGCTGACCCTGCACGAGGCCGGCGCCACTCGCTTCGGCGCGACCGCCACCGAGACCATCCTCGACGACTTCGCCGCCCGCACATGACCTGGATCGCATCCGCGGCGACCCTGCGCGGCGACCGCGCCACCAACCAGGACCAGCTCGTCGTGGTCGACGGCGCCGCCGCGGTCCTCGACGGCGCCACCTCCTGGCTGCACACGTACGACGGGCCGGACCCCCGCGACGGCGGCTGGTACGCCCGCACCCTCGGCCAGGCCCTCACCGGACGCCTGCCCGGCCACGGCACACCACTCGCCGACATCCTCGCCGACGCGATCGCGCACGTCCGCGACACCCACGGCCTGCGGCCCGGCGAAAGCCCGTACAGCACCGCGACGATCGCCCGCTGGAACACCGAACGCGCGGACCTGCTCGTGCTCGGCGACAGCCCGGCCGTCATCCGCTGGACCTCCGGCCGCACCGAGCTCGTCGGCGACGACCGGCTGGCCGCCACCGCCCCCGCCGAGCGCGCCGCCTACCGCGAGCACCTCCGCGCGGGCCGCGGCTTCGACCCCGGCTTCGCCGCCCTCATCGCGTCCGTGCAGCGCACCGAACGGCGCAGCTTCAACCGGCCGCACGGCTTCTGGGTCGCCGAGGCCGAGCCCGCCGTGGCCCGGCACGCCGTCGAGCGCAGCTTCGCGATCGGCGACCTCGCCGCGCTGGTCCTCATGTCGGACGGGGCTGCCGCCGGGGTGTCCGATTACGAGCTGACCGACTGGGGCGGGCTGGTCGACGAGCTGCGGGACCACGGCGTGGGGGCCTGGCTGCGGCGGGTCCATGCGACCGAGGAGTCGGACTTGGACGGGTGGCGGTGGCCGCGCACGAAGCGGCACGACGACAAGACCGCCGTCGAGGTCGCCGCTTGCCCCACGGCCGGATGACTCACCGTGGTGCGGGCTCAGCCTGCCCAGGGTGATGGTCCCTGTCGGAGTACGGTGAGGGGGCTCGGGTCGGTGCCCGGCCAGATGTCGATCTGGTAGCTGAGATAGTCGCCTGGCTCCTCTGGGTCGGAGCCTGCGGGTGGAGCTGAGGGTACGTAGGAGACTCGCGCACGGTACCGGCCGGGCGTCACGGTCAGCGCGTGTTCGGGAGCGCCCGGCTGTGTGCAGCCCACGATTGATGCGACCCCGGTCGGGACATCGAGGTCGGCCTCCACGACGTGCTCGGCGTCGGCGATCAGTTGCGGCGGGCTGGTGTGCACCGCCAGAACCGTTGCGACGAGGTCCTCACGTGCTGTTCCCACCGAAATCGAATGCGGTTCCAGTCCGATCCGATGTACCTGGACAGCGTCGTGAGTCCAGCCACCTGCCGGACGATCGGGGTCCATCGCCGCGCCGGCGCGCATAACGCGGTCGTGAGCATCAGCATCCTGAACGTAGAACTGCGCGTACTCGGCGAACAAAACGATGTGCCGCAGTTCGATCACTGCCGCATCGTAGTACGGCGGCGACGTCCACAGTCCGGATCATTCGTGAGGGGCGAGCAGCGCCCGCAACCGCGTGTCGGCCCCTCGGCGGCGCATCGCGGCGTTCGCCGCGCCGAGCGCCCCGGCATGCCGGAACGGGATGCCGTCCCCGTCGCCGAGGCACCCATCGGCCTGTCTGGAAGCGGCATCGGACGGACACGCCGGCACCATAGCGAGGGCTGTGGCTCATTCGGCGTCGTGCATGACCAGGCCGAGCGCGTAGCGGGTGCCGCCGCGCACGACGCTCACGCCGTGGCGGACGGGGGCCGCGGTCCAGCCTCGGGCCGAGCGCACCGGGCGGTCGCGCGTGGTGAACGCCAGGCCGTGGCCCCGCACCAGGGGGACCGTCGTGCCGCGGGACTGGGCCCGCGGGCGCTGTTCGACCAGCATGAACTCGCCGCCGGTGTAGTCGGTGCCGTACTCGCTCAGGCCGATCACCACCTGCAGCGGGAAGACGAGATCGCCGTACAGGTCGCGGTGCAGGGCGTTCCAGTCGCCGGACTCGTAGCGCAACAGGATCGCGGTCGAGCGGCGTTGCCCGGCCTCGTGGCACATCGCGGTCCACTCGTCCAGGGTGTCGGGCCACGGGGCCGGGCGCCGCAGGCGGGCGGCCCAGTCGCGGGCGATCGGCAGCAGCTGCGGGTACAACTGCTGCCGTAGTTCTTCGATCAGCGCCGGGTAGGGGCGCCGGAAGTATTTGTAGCGGCCGGAGCCGAAGCGGTGGCGCGCCATGTCGACGGTCGAGCGGAAGTGTTCGTCGTGCTCGAACAGCGCGGCGAGCTCGCGGCAGTCGGCGTCCTCGAGCAGCCGGCCGATCGGCGCGCAGCCGACGTCGTCGAGGCCTGCGGAGATGGTCACGCCCCCATCGTGTCGCGGGCGGGGACCTGCTGGCTTGCGGGAATCGGACTTCGCATCGGATCCTGCATCGGGGCGGCGGGCTCGCGCAGGGTGCGCGCCACGAGCCAGCTCGCGACCGGCAGGACGATCAGCGGCGCCAGTGCGGCCTGCAAGGACGAGCGATCGGCGACGGTACCGATGAGCGGGCTCGCGACCCCGCCGACGCTCACCGCCAGGCCGAGCGTGACGCCGCTCGCGGTGCCGACGCGCGAGGGCAGGTAGTCCTGCGCGAGCGTGATCTGCAGCGAGAACGGGACGTACAGGCCCGCCGAGGCGAGCGCGACGAACACGAAGAAACACGGCCCGGGGACGACTACGACACCCGCGACGGCCACGGCGACCGTCAGGTACGACCATCGCAGCACCGCCACGCGGCTCCACCGGTTGGCCAGGCGGCTGCCCAGCACCGTGCCGACCGCGCCGCCGAGGTACAGCAGGAACAGCGCGACGCTGCCCGCCCAGGCGCCGCCGGATGTGCGTTGCTGCGCGTAGAGGGCGATGAACGCGCTCAGACCGACGAACACGATCGATCGCAGGATCACCACGAGGGACAGCCGGACGAACGCGGATCGGTCGTCGGTGCGCGAACGCGCGGCGCCGAGCGCGTCGGTCTGCGCGTTTCGGCGCAGGGCGCGCAGGACCGGCAGGCACAGCGCGCTCCCGGCGAGGGCGGGCACGAGCAGCAGCGGCGAGCGGTGCAGGCCGCCGGTGCCGACGACGGCCGCGGTCACCAGCGGCGCGACCGCGAAGCCGAGGTTGCCGCCGAGTGAGAAGGTGCCCATCGCCGTGTGGCTGCGGCCGCTCACGAGCCGGGCGATCCGCGCGGCCTCGGGGTGATAGGCGGCGACCCCGAGGCCGGAGACGGCCACGCAGGCGAGCGTGACGGGGTACGACCCGCTGAGGCCGGCGGCCGCGACGCCCAGGCCGCCGAGGAAGGTGCTCAGGGGCAGCAGCCAGGGCAGCGCCCACCGGTCGGTGAGCGCGCCGAACGCGGGCTGGGCCACCGAGGACAGCAGCGAGGCGGCGAGCACGATGCCCGACGCGGCCGCGTAGCCGTAGCCGCGCTCGGCGACGAAGGCGGGTACGAGCGCCGCCACCGTGCCCTGGTAGATGTCCACGCACGCATGCCCGAGCGCCAGCAGGAGCATCGACTTGTTTCGCGACATCCTCCGATGGTCGCGGCCCGGCCCCGTGTCCCGCTTCCGATAGACTGCCAAGCAATGACGAACATCCGCCACGTGCCCACGGCGCCGACCCGGGTCCAGGCGCTCCCGCGTGGCGGCGAGATCGACGCGCACCGGCACGACGAGAACCAGATCGCGTACGCGGCCCGGGGCACCCTCGCGATCACGACCGACCGGGGCTCGTGGATCGCCCCGGCGACGCGCGCGATCTGGGTGCCGGCCGGGACCGTCCACGCGCACCACGCGCACGGCGAGCTCGAGCTGCACCTGCTCGGCCTGCCCGCGACGGTCAACCCGCTGCGGCTGACCGAGCCGGGCGTGCTCGCCGTGGGGCCGCTGCTGCGGGAGCTCATCGTCGAGTACACGCGCCCGCCGCACGACGACACGCCGCAGCGGCGCCGGCTGCGCGCAGTGTTGCTCGACCAGTTGCGCGCGGCCCCGCAGCAACCCGTGCACCTTCCGACACCCGGCGACGCACGGCTGCGCGAGCTGTGCGCGATCCTGCGGGCGAATCCGGCCGACGATCGCACCCTGGCCGCGCTCGGCGGACAGGTCGGCGCGAGCGATCGCACCCTGACGCGGCTGTTCAAGGCCGACCTCGGGATGACGTTTCCGCAGTGGCGCACGCAGCTGCGGCTGTACCACGCCCTCGTCCTGCTGGCGGAGCACACCCCGGTCACGACCGTCGCGCACCGGTGCGGCTGGTCGTCGACGAGCGCGTTCATCGACGTGTTCCGCCAGGCCTTCGGGCACACCCCCGGCCGCCACAACCGCGAGCGGCCGGGGTCACCCTGACGGTCAGCCGCTCGCGAGCGGGTCTTCGCCGGGGCGGAACGGGCGGACCATCGCGTCCAGCAGTGAGTGCTCGTCGTCGTCGCCGCCGAGGTGCCACGTGAAAGCGCCGCGCAGGCCGTGCTCGGCGGCGAAGGCCGCGCGCTCCCCGATGGACTCGGCGTCCTCGTAGGAGACGAACGTGCGGGTCTGCGGGTGGTACAGCCACGGCGAGCGGGCCTCCGGGTGCCGGTGGCGCTCCCAGGCCGGATCGGGCAGCAGGTCCCGCGCGATGTCCCGGTAGTCGCCGACGTGCACGGCGCCGGCCTGCGGCTGGAACAGGCCCGGCGGCTCCGCGCGGAAGCCGCGGCCGTAGAACGGCACGCCCAGCACGAGTTTCTCCCGCGGCACGCCCTGGCTCTCGTAGTGGTCGACGGCGTCGGCCACCTCGGGCAGCGCGGCGTTGAAGGTCGCGATCGGCGAAAAGACGGTGCCGAAGTCATACGTCATGAGGCACACGAAATCGAGCAGCCCGGCGAACGCCTCGAGCTCGTAGCTCTCCGCCGGGTCGTAGGGGCCCGCGGACTGCAGGCGCCCCGCGGGCAGGGCGGCGGTCAGCAGCCGGTCGGGGCCGAGGCGGTCGCGCAGCTCCCGGGCGAGCAGGGTGGCGTTGCGCCGGTCCTCGGGGCGGTGGACGACCTCGGCCGGGCCGCCGGAGACCGGGAACTCCCAGTCCAGGTCCACGCCGTCGAAGCCGGCCGCCAGGGTCAGGCACTCGTCGGCGAACGTCGCCCGCGACGAGGCCGTGAGCGCTGCGTCCGAGAAGCCGTCCGCGGCCCAGCCGCCGACCGAGAGGATGACCTTCAGGTGCGGGTGGGCTTGGCGCAGGTACGCCAGGGCCGCGGGTGCGGCGGGCGGCAGGGTGAGGCGGCCGCGCTCGATGGTGGCGAAGGCGTAGAAGAGGTGCGTCAGGCGGTCGGCGGGGATCGCCTCGATCGGGCCCGAGTAGTAGTAGCCGCCCAGGACGGTACTCGTCGGCATGTGGTGCTCTCCCTGGTAGCGCGGGGTTTCCGTACGCCGACAGCGTACGGAAACCCCGCGCCGGCTCAGTTGACGGCGAAGACGGTCAGGACGGCGGCGTGGTCGGACGGCCAGGCGTTGCCCGCGGGGTTCGACTGGGACGGGGTGCCCTCCCACAGCGCGTCCGAGGACAGCACGGTCAGCGGGCCACGGTAGTGGACGAAGTCGATGCGGTCCTGCGGCTCGGGCTCGCCGGTGTGGGAGTCGTAGCCGTAGCCGCCGGCGAACGTCTTGTCCACCGGCGACCAGGTGTTGCCAGGGCTCAGGGCGGGGTTCGGGTGCGCCTGGCGGTACGAGTCGGTCATCCCGGCGCCGGCCGGGGCGGTCGACGTGGGCCACGGCACGTTGCCGTAGCCGCAGCGGGAGTTCCCGGCCGTCCAGTCCAGGTGGGACGGCGCGTTGAAGTCGCCGGTGAGCAGCACCGGGGTGGTCGCGGACGCGGCCAGGTCGGAGGCCATCGCGGAGATGACGCCGTTGATCTGGCCGGTGCGGCCGGAGGATGCCTCGCGGTCGAGGAGCTGCTGGACCGTGAGGTGGCCGAAGCAGGCGTCGTAGGGGCCGTACGGGGTGTACCCGAGGTGCGCGTTCCACAGCCGCAGCGAGCGGGCGCCGAGGTCGACGCGGGCCGCGACCGCCACGCCGGCGGTGGTGGGGGTCGTGGCGGTGATCGGGTAGCGGCTCAGCACCGCGACGTCGGCGTTCTGGTACGCCGACCAGCCGAGCGCGTTGGCGATCGACTGGGCCACGCCGTCCTGGTTCTCCTGGATGCCGACGACGTCGACGTCGCGTTCGAGCAGGAACTTCATGACCTTCTCGGGCCCGTTGTCCACGACGGTGGCGCCGTGCCACAGGTTCCAGCTCAGCACGCGCACCTGCGGGACGAGCGCGCCGGACTGCACCCGGATGGTGACGGTCGCGTTCGCGGTGCCGCCGCTGGTCGTGGCGCGGATGCCGACGGTCGCGGTGCCGGCCGCGGTCGGGGTGCCGGTGACCGCGCCCGTGCCGGAGACGTTCACCCAGGCCGGCCCGGAGGTCTTGGCGAAGGTCAGGCCCGCGGTGTTGCCCAGCACCAGCCCGCCGACGGTGGCCGAGTACGCGGTGCCGACCTTGGCGTTGCGCAGCGTGAACGCCGCGGTCGGGAAGTGCGGGGTGCCCGTGCCGGAGATGCGCAGCGGGACCGGTTGGGCGAGCCAGGTGTACCCGTCGTTGTAGAGGTAGTACACGATGTAGTCGCCGGGCAGGAGTCCGGTCGTGGGCAGCGATGCGGTGCCGCTCGCGCCGGCCGTGTAGGTCCACTGCTCACTCTGGCCGACGAAGACCTGGTTGACCGGGCCGTTGCCGGGGTTGTGATAGAGGCCGATCCAGTTCTTCGCGTTCGGTTTCGTGGTGGCGTACGACACCTGGATCGGACTTCCCGCGGGCACTGTCGTCGAGGCGAGTGTGAGGGATCCGGTGAGCTGGAGTTTGACGGGCTGGGCGAGCCAGGTGTACCCGTCGTTGTAGAGGAAGTACAGGACGTACGCGCCGGGGGCGAGTCCCGCGGTGGGCAGGGTGCCCGAGCCGCTGGCCGACGGGGCGTAGGCCCACTTCGTCGACTGCCCGACGTAGACCTGGTTGACCGGCCCGTTGCCGGGGTCGGAGTAGAGGCCGACCCAGTTCTTCGCGTTCGGGGTGGGCGTCGAGTACGTGAACCGGATGTCCTGGCCGGCCGGGACGGAGGCGGCGGCGAGGGTCCCGTCGGCCGCGGCGAACGCGGCGGACGGGGCGGGCACGACGGCGGCGAGCACCGCGAGCACGACGAGGAGGAGTCTTCGCACAGGATCTCCTGGGGATAGACGTTCGGCGATCACCTTGATCCTCGATGCCGTCTCGCCGCGGGCGCAATGCATGGCCAGCCAGACTGTCGATGAACTCTTCATGGGCGCGGCCGGTTGCCTACTGTCGGTTGATCGACTTCGAGCGGATCGCCGGGGCCTCGACCGACATCATGGTCGGCCATGTGGTTGTTGATTTCCCTCGGGGCGGTCGTGATCGGCACGATCGTCACCGTCAGTGGCATAAAGCGCATCAAGAGTTCCCGGAAGTTCCGCGCCCGGGCGGTCCGCGTCAACGGCATGGTGGTCGACAACATGTGGCGGCAGGTCGACGGCAGCGACGTCGCGATGCCGGTGTACGACTACCACACCCGCGAGGGGCACCCGATGCGCGCGACCGAGCAGGTCGGCACCAACCCGCCCCGCTACCGGCCCGGCACCCCGGTCGTCGTGCTCTACGACCCGGCCGAGCCGTACCGGGCCCAGCTGGAGGGCATGGCCGGCGCCACGAATGTGCTGCGCGGCGTGTTCGTCGTGATCGGCCCGCTGGTCGCCATCGTCGGCGTGGCCTCCCTGGCCATCAACCTGATGCTGTAACCCCTCCGGCTCCGGCAGTCCCGGCGGACGACCCGCCGGGACTGCCGACCGGCCGCACCTCGGGCCCGTAGCGCCGCACGCAGAAGTCCGAGATGCGGGTCGCGAACCTCCCCAGTTCCCGCGCGGCGTGGTGCACGGGGTTCCATGCCGCGAACAGGTGTATCCGCAGCAGTCCGGCATCGGAGCGCACCCGCAGCGGGACCAGGTCGAACCTCGGGTCGTCCGAGACGATCGCGACGCCGCGGCCCGCGGCGGCCAGGGCCTGCGCCACCTGCGCGTTCGTGCACTCCAGCACGGCGCCGTAGGTCAGGCCCGCCTCGTCGACGGCGCGGTCGAGGATGATGCGCGGGCGGTACTGCTCGGTCATGAGGACGAGCGGCCGGTCGACGAGCCGGTGCAGCGGGACCTCGGCCTGAGCCGTCCACGGGTCGTCGCCGCGCACGTACGCCCAGATCGGCAGCACCGCGAGCGGGATGCTCGCCAGCCCCCGCGGCGGCCGGTTGGTCACGATCGCGAGGTCCGCACCGGACTGCAGCGCGGCCAGGGCGCCGCGCGGGTCCAGCTCACGCACGATCGGTACGGGATCGTGGTGCTCCAACGTCGCCAGAAACGGGGCGAGCACGTCGGTCAGCGTCGTCGTCGGCACGGCCAGGCGCAGCACGTCGAGCCCTCCGGCCGCCAGGTGCGCGGCGGCGCGCTCGACCTCGTCCGCCTGCACGAGCAGGCCGCGCGCCCTGGCCAGGAACTCCTCGCCGGCCGGGGTCAGCCGAAGTCGCCGGCCGGCGCGTTCGAACAGCGACAGCCCGATCCGCCGCTCCAGCTCGCGCAGCTGCCGGGAGAGCACAGGCTGGGTGAGGTGGAGCGCCTGGGCCGCCTTCGTGACCGACCCCTGATCGACGGTGGCGACCAGGTAGGTCAGCAGGCGCAGATCAATGCTCACCAGACATGATTCTAGTGCCGAACAGGTGTTGGACGGCATGGTTGGTGGCAGCCCACTATCAAGGCCATGGGCGATCTTGAGCGAACCCGGGTGACCACCGCCTGCACCGACGATGTGACCGCCTACATCGAGATGCTGAACCCGGCCGCCGCCGGCGGTGGTGTGTTCGCCGTGGAGAACCCCGCGACCACGAAGACCATCGCCCATGTCGCGGACGGCACCGCCGTCGAGGCCGCCGCCGCCGCGCACGCCGCCGCGGCCCGATTCCCGGCCTGGGCCGCGCTTCCGCCTCGCACCCGCGGCGAGCTGCTGAGCCGGACCCGTGAGCTGATGCTCCGCGACGCCGAGCAGCTGACCGCGCTGATCTGCGCCGAGAACGGCAAATCACACGCCGACGCGCGAGCAGAGGTCGAATACGCGGCGGAGTTCTTCCGCTGGTACGCCGAGGAGGCGGTCCGCTCCGGTGGGGACTACGGGCCGTCGCCGGCCGGTGGCACCCGCACGATCGTCACCCACAAGCCGGTCGGCGTCGCCGCGCTGGTGACGCCCTGGAACTTCCCGGCCGCCATGGCCACGCGCAAGATCGCCCCCGCACTCGCCGCGGGCTGCACGGTGGTGCTGAAGCCAGCCGCCGAAACACCGCTCACCGCCCTGGCGATCGCGCGGTTGCTCGGGGAGGCCGGCGTGCCCGCCGGTGTCGTCAACGTCGTCGCGGGCCTGGACGCCGCCGGGATCGTGACCACCTGGCTTCGGCATCCCGACGTCCGCAAGCTCTCCTTCACCGGATCGACCGGCGTCGGGCGGACCCTGCTGCGGCAGGCGGCGGACCGGGTGCTGAACACGTCGATGGAGCTCGGCGGCAACGCACCGTTCATCGTCACCGCGACCGCCGATGTCGCGGCCGCCGTCGACGGAGCGATGATCGCCAAGTTCCGCAACGGCGGTCAAGCGTGCACGGCGGCGAACCGGTTCTACGTGCACGAGAGCGTCGCGGAGCGGTTCACCGCCGGCCTCGGGGCGCGGGTGGAGGCGCTCACCGTCGGCCCCGCGCAGTCGGGCGCCGACGTCGGGCCGCTGATCTCGAAGCGAGCCCTTGCCGGGGTCACCGACCTGGTGGAGCAGGCCCTCGCCGCCGGGGCACGGCTGGCGTACCGGTCGCGGCCGGCGACCGCCGAGGGATACTTCTACAGCCCGGCCGTCGTCACCGATGTCCCGGCCGACTCCCCGCTCGTGCGCGAAGAGATCTTCGGGCCGGTCGCGCCGATCGTGACCTGGAGCGATCCCGAGCAGCTCCTGGCGATGGTCAACGACACCGAGTACGGGCTCGCCGCCTACGTGTACGGCGAACTCGGCGATGCGCTGCGGCTCGCGGAGCGTATCGACGCCGGAATGGTCGGCATCAACCGCGGCCTCGTCTCCGATCCCGCGGCGCCGTTCGGCGGTGTCAAGCAGAGTGGCATCGGACGCGAAGGGGCTCGGGCCGGCATCGAGGAGTACCTGGAAACCCAGTACTTCAGCATCGCCTGGTGAAGCCCGGGGACCTCGCGCTGTGCCCGGCGCCGGGTCACGGGCTGGGCTCGACGCCGGCGATGGCGATGCGCAGCAGCCGGGTGGCCAGGTCCGCGTCGCCCTCGGCCTGGATGGCGATGCCGTTGGCCAGGGCGAGCAGGTCGTCGACGGCGATCCCGGGGCGCAGCCGTCCGGCCCCGGCCGCGACCGTCGCGAGCTCGGCGGCCACATCCGCGAGGACGCCGTGGCAGCCGCTGGTCGCGGCCCCGGTCGGCCGCAGCGACACGGCGAGCCCGCGAGTGGTGGCGGTGTAGCGGGTCAGCTCCTCCAGCCAGGCCGTCAGCCCGTCGCCGCCCGCGGTCGCGCCGAGTTCCCGGCCGCGGGCCGCCAGCCGCTCGACGCCCTCCAGGAAGACCTCGGTCAGCAGGGCCTCGCGGGATCGGAAGTGCCGGTGCAGGGTGGCCGAGCCGACGCCGGCCCGGCGGGCGATCTCCTCGAGCGAGGCGGCGGCGCCGTCGCGGGCGACGATCTCGGCGGCGGCGGCGAGCAGGCGTTCGCGGTTGCGGCGCCAGTCGGCGCGCTGCGGGGTCTGCTGGCTGCTCATCGCGCTTGATCCTAGCCGCCGCTCGACAAACGGGGTACCACCCCATATCGTCGTGCCAACGAAACGGGGCACCACCCCGTTTTCTGGCGAGAGGAGTACCCCATGACCGTGTTGGTGACGGGCGCGACCGGCAATCAGGGCGGCGCGGTCGCCCGTGCCCTGCTCGACGCCGGGTGGCCGGTCCGGGCGCTGGTGCGCGACCCGTCGTCGGAGGCGGCGCTGCGGCTGGCCGCGGCGGGCGCGACGCTGGCACGGGGCGATCTCGACGACCCCGCGTCCCTGGCGCCGGCCGCGGCCGGCGCGACCGCGGTGTTCTCGATCGAGACGGCCGACTACGCGAACCTGATGGCCGACCACGAGGTCCGGCGGGCCCGCAACCTGGTGACGGCGAGCCGGGCGGCCGGCATCGACCGGATCGTGCACACCTCGGTGTCGGGCGCCGGCAACGAGGACCCCGGGGCGTTCGACGAGGAGCGGTGGGGCGCCTTCCCGGCCCACTACTGGCGCAGCAAGATCGAGGCCGAGCGAGTGGTCCGCGAGGCCGGCTTCGGCGCCTGGACCATCCTGCGGCCGGCCGGCTTCATGGAGAACCTGCGGCCGCCGTCACTGTGGTTCGCGGGCTTCACGTCGAACCGGCTGACGGTCGTCAACGACCTCGACGCCGTCCGCCCGTGGGTCGCGGTCCGGGACATCGGCGCGGCCGCGCTCGCGGCGCTCGCGGACCCGGGGCGCTTCCACGAGGTCGTGCTGGAGCTCGCGGGCGACGAGGTGTCCCTGCGCCGCGCGGCCGAGATCCTCAACGCCGTCCGGGCGGAGCCGATCGAGCTGCCGGACAGCCCGGAGCAGGCGGTCGCCTGGGGCGTCCCGCCGGAGCTGGCGAAGTCGCAGCGGCGGATGGACACCTACCCGGCCCCGGCCCGCCCGGCGATGGCCGCGGCGCTCGGCATCGCGACGACGACCTTCGAGCGGTGGGCCCGCTCGCACTAGAGATCCCAGCGAACACTCAGCTCGCAGTCGTACCGTCAGGTCGCATACATCCGGCGTTCATGTGAATGGAGCGGAGCATGGCAGATACGGCAACGGAGCAGACCTGGATCACCGACGACGACACCTCGCCCGTGGCACGACTGCGCCGGGCCGAGCTCCGCGTCGCCCACCTGGAGGGCCAGGTCGAGGCGCTGCAGACCCAGATCGCCGCGCTGGAGGCGGCCGACGAGCACCACCGGGCCGAGCTGACCACCGCGCACACCGAGGCCGCCGAGGCGACGGCCACCGCCCGCGAGGCCCAGGCCCGCGCCGAGGAGCGCCGCCTGCTCATCGACGAGCTCCGGCGGCAGCTCGCCGCCGCTGCCCAGGCGAGCGAGGCGCCCGTCGCCCCGGACACCAAGGGGAGCTGGCTGAGCCGCCGACGCTGAGATCCGCCGCGCAGGCAACGCGGACGCGCCCGGGACACGTCAATCGTCGTGAGAGGAATGGAGGGCCGATGCGGAGCGATGCCGAGCCCGATCCGCCGGACGACGATGGCGACCAGGGCGCGACGGAGGAGCTGGAGCAGTGGGCGCGGCGCCTGCTTGCCACCTGCGATGCGGTGACGCTGCTGCGGTGCCTCGCCGAGGTCGACCCCGATCCGTTCGCCCGGGGCCCGCTCGTCAAGGTCCGCACCGTCCGGCGCGTGATCACCATGCCGGGCGGCCGGCTCGTGGCCCTGGAGTTCCCGGCGATCCGCCGCCGGCGCGAGTGAAGTCCGCCTGCCCGGGGTGGCCGAATCGGCCGTTCCGGGCACGCGCGACCGCCATAATCCGGTCATGCGGGTGCTCTTCGACGACACGGTCCGGGTCCACTACCGGCAGCTCTACGTCGAGAGCCGCGAACCCGGAACGATCAGCCCCAGCGACCCGTTCGAGGCTTTCAGCATGCACAACGGAATGTGCGGCGCCGACATCCCCGGGTTCCTGTTCCTCCACACCGGCAAACACAGCGGCTACATCGCACTCCGAATAGAACGGCACGACACCGAACCGCTGCCCGACGATGTCTGGGAAGACATCGTCGAGGCATCATTCCGCCCCGCCACGGCTACCGTGCAACTCATGCAGTGGGCGGGGGAACGACGGTGGCCGCTCGACCTCGAACAGCAGCACTACCGGGTCCGGTACCACGCTTACGGCATGGACTTCAGCGAGGAGGGCTTCGACGAACCTGAAGAACCCGACGAGCACTATCTGCTGCAATTCTGGCCCGCACACCCCGAGCCGGACCGAGTCGTGCGCCAGCAGTCGAACACGGCCGAGCACTTCAACACCGACATGCCATGGTCCCCGAGACGCGGCCGAGACTCAGGGTCCTAGACGGCAAGCGGACGCCCTCGGCTCACCAGTCGCGCCACTCACCGGCCGCCTCGTCGACGCCGCGGCGTTCCAGCAGGGCCTCGACGTCGATGCCGGCCTCGGCCAGGACGTCTTCGATGTACTCGCTCAGCTCCTCCCGGGTCATGGTCTCGATGTGCTCGCCGAACGCCAGGTCGACGTCGTTGAGCGCTAGCACGACCCGTTCGACCGCGGCCCACACCGTCTCGTCCGTCGGTGGATCCAGGCTCGCGACCTCCTGCTCGTACGCCTCCAGGGCCGCGTCCACCGCGGCGACGAACGCAGGCGGGAAGAACGTCAGCGCGTACGCCTCTTCTCGCGGCATCGTCCCGGCTGCGACCGCCTCCTCCTGCTCCGCCGTCTCTCGCCGCCACCGATGGGTCAAACGCTCGATCATGGCGACAGCGTAGGCAGCGACAATCGATCCAGGCGTGCGCGGGCCGGCATGGCGAGCCGGCGGCCACAGGCGCGCAGGCCGGCGGCACGGTTCGGGCTGGGAACCGCGTCCGGGGCGCGGGCCGGGAGGTCGATCAGCACTTCCTGCGGCAGGGCCGCGCCGATGCGGGCCGCCGCCTCGCTCGGCAGACGGAACAGGGCGGGCTCGATCTGTACGGCGATGGCGTCCGGGCCGATCACCGCCGAATGGGTCTTTCCGGCGACGCGGTCGGCAGGCGCGCCGCGCCGGGTGCCGGTCAGCGCGGCTTCGCGGGGCGCAGCAGCCGGCGTGCCAGGCGGACGCCCTGGCCGGCCGTCAGCTCCGGCAGGTACGCGTGCAGCACCGCCCGGCCGATCGACGGCAGTGCCGCGGGGTCGGCGTAGGCGAGGTACAGCGGGCGGTACTGCGGCTGGAACTTCGCCTTGAACGCGAGCAGCGCCCGGAACCCGTAGACCGGCTCGAGGCGAGTCGCGGCCCGGTCCAGCAGGTGCGGCAGGCCCGTCGGCGGGGGCGGTTCGCGGTGGGCCAGCGGGGCGCCCGACAGGCTGACGTACTCGGCGCCCTCGTCGCGGAACTGCTGCGCGGCCGTCGCGATCAGGAACTCCATCACGCCGTTGGCGCCGCCGGGAACCCTGCGCATGACGTCCAGGGTCCAGGCGATGACGGCGCCGTCGCGGTACACCGGGAGCCAGCTCGTGATGCCGTGCACCCGGCCCGTCGCGTCCACCGCGAGCAGGCAGCGGACCTCGTCGTCGGCGAGTTCGGCCACGCCGCCCAGGGTGAAGCGCATCTCGGGCAGGCCCTTGGCGCCGGCCCACTCGGCCGACACGGCGCGGATCTGGGCGGCGATGGCGGGCGGGGCCTCGCGGAAGCGGTGCCACTCGGCGCGCAGCCCGTCGCGGGCGGCCCGGTTCAGCGCGGTGCGCACGTCCTGCCACTGGCGGCCGCGGAAGGTCAGGGTCGGCAGGCCCAGGCGGGTCTCCTCGGCGACCTGGACCAGGCTCCAGCCGCGGCCGGCCAGCGTCAGCGCGGTGTCCGCGTCGATGCTGTAGAAGCACGGCTTCCAGCCCCGGGCGAGACAGTCGCGGCTGAACTGGTCCAGCGCCGCCGCCCGGGCGTCCGGGGCGCCGACGGGGCCGCCCAGGGTGAGCGCTACCGACGACCGCACGCGGTAGGCGATGGTGGTGCGGCCGTCGGCGCTGAACCAGTAGGTGTTGCCGGGCCACGTGAGCATGTAGGACATCGCGTCGCCGCCGTGCTGGACGAGCAGCCGCCGGGCCCGGGCCGCGTCGGTGCCGCCCTCCGGGGTCCGGTCGCCGGCGTAGGTCCGCGCGATGCCGGTCAGCACCGCGAGCCAGGCGGCGGTGCCGGCCCAGCCGAGGAGCACCGCCGCGGCCGGCGTGCGGGCCACGAACGCCGGCGGGACGGCGTCGAGGTACCCCACCGGGAGCAACCGGGTCGGAAGGTCCAGCAGCAGTCCGGTGAAGGACGGGACGGGCTCGAAGTCGTACCGCAGCAGCCACCCGCCCCCGAGGTAGACCCCGCACGCGAGGAGGGGCCCACCGGCGCCGAACAGCCACGCCGCCCGCACCCGGCGGGGGTCCGAGCGCGCGGGGAAGTGCCGGCGCAGCGCGACGAGCAGCCCGGCGACGAGCAGCGGCAGGGTCACCGACGCGACGACGGCCACGGCCTCGGCCGCGTCGTCGAACGGGGCCCCGGGCGCGAGCAGCCGCGGCACCAGGTCGAAGGCGAGCGCCCCGGCCAGCGCGAGCACGAGGTTCGTGGCGACGGCCAGCCACAGCCCGAGCCGGCGCCCGCGGCGCAGCCCCTCGGCGGCGAGCAGGAGCAGCCCGGCGGGCAGGACGGACAGCAGCAGCGGGCCGAGCCCGTCGGCGCGCAGCTGGGCCACGAGCGAGCGGCACTGCGCGCTGAGCTCCGGGTCGGTGCACGCGGCCTGCAGGTCGGCGGGATCGGGCGGTGTCGCCAGCACGACGTACCGCAGCACGGCAAGCGGCCCCTCGGCGTGCGTGGCGAGCGTGGCCATGAGCGGGCCGACGGCGCACGCGGCGACCACGAGCGCGAGCAGCGTGCGGATCTCCGGCGCGCTGGGCGGCTCGGGCCGTGGACCCGTCCGGCGTCCCCGCAGCAGCGGGCCGATCGCCAGCCCGGCCCCGGCACCGAGCAGCGCGGCGTAGTCGGCGGGGCGGCCGGCGTACAGCGGCATCATGCACACGGGCACGAGCAGCAGCCGGATCCGCCGCCGCCACAACGGGTGCAGCACAGCGCTGCCGGCGAGGACCAGCCCCAGCACCGCGGGCAGCGGCCCGATCGCCCCCGCGGACCCGGGGAACCACCAGCCGGCGACGGCGAGCTGCAGCGCGACGAGCACCAGGGCGGCCCGCGGGGAGCCGAGCCGCCGTTCGATCGGCAGGCCGAGCGCCACCACGGCCACGACCGAGGCCAGCGCGGTGGCGGCCGGCATGGGCCAGAACGGGATGGTCGCGAGCACCAGCAGGCCGACCGGCACGCGGCGCAGGCGGCGCGTCATCGGGGCGCCTCCGTGGCAAGGCCGAGGCGTGCGGCCAGGATCGGCAGCGCCACCACCAGGCCGGTGCCCCAGACCGTCCAGCTGTGGTTGCCGGGCAGCTCCCACCACTCGACCCGCATCCCGGCAGCCTCGCAGGCGGCCCGCACGACCTTCGCCTGCGGCTCGTACTCGGCGTCGTCCCGCCCGGCCACGAGCAGCGCCACGGTGCCGGGGAAGCGCTGCGCGGCCATGATGTCGCGCGGGTTGACCCGGGCGAAGGCGGCCGCGTCGCCCCCGAACGCCGCGGCGACCGTCGACCGGCGATCCCCCAGCGTCGGCTCGGACTGCCCGGAGATGTCCAGCAGCGTGGGGAAGCGGTCGGGCCGGCGCACGCCGAGCTGCAGCGCGCACGTGCCGCCGTAGGAGTATCCGCCGACCGCCCAGCGCCGCGGGTCCGGGTCGACGTCGAGGTGCGCCCGCAGCCAGTCCGGGACGTCCTCGGCGAGGTAGGTCTCGACGTTGCCGAGTCGCGAGTCCAGGCACAGCGGGTTGGCGGTCAGCGCGCCGAGGGCGTCGGGCATGACGACGATCGGGGCGAGGCCGTCGTGCCGCGCGGCGAACTCGTCCATCACCTTCTCGACGTGGCCGCCGTCGATCCAGTCGCGGGGGGCGCCGGGCTGGCCGGCGATCAGCACGAGGACGGGCAGCTGGGGGCGGGGCTCGGACCAGTACGACGGCGGCAGATAAATCCATGCGGGCCGTGCCGCGAATCCGGATCGCGAGCCGGGGATCGGCGCGGTCATCAGCCGGCCCGTCGCGCCCAGATCCGCCGGGCGCCGCCACACCGGGGCCAGGCCGCGGGCGGGATCGGGGACGACCAGGCGGGGCGCGGCGGTGGTGTCGCCGAGGCCGACGGTGTTCGCGGGGCGCATCCCGAGGGCGGCGCGGAGGCTGTCGTACTGCCCGAACATCGCATTGATCTCCGACAGGCACCCGATCAGCGCGACCGCGGCGGCCACCGCGCTCAGCAGCCGCCGGCGCCCGCGCGCGCCGGGCCATCCGAGCGCGAACAGGGCGAGCCCGGCCAGCCCGCACCCGGCCCAGACGAGCACCATCGGCGGGAGGCGGTCCGGGAACGGCCGCCACACCCGGTCCACCAGGTGGCCTCCGGCCGCGGCCAGGGTCGCGGCGGCCGCGCAGCCGACCAGGGCCCGCCCGGGCCGGTGCCGCGCGACGCCGTGCAGCAGCAGGCCCAGGCTCGCGATCGCCGCCGCCGAGACCGCGAACGGCACCGGCCCGTGCAGCAGCGGCCAGTCCAGCGGCCGGCTCATCGGGCCCGCTCGCGCGGCGCCGACCGCCCCGGGTGCGCGGGCCTCGGCGCGTGGCAGTGCCAGGTCGTCCGCCGGCCCGGGGGAGCGGCCCGGTGCGACGGCCGCGCCGGGCCCGGCGAGCGGCGCTGGCACGGCGGCGTCGTGTAGTCGGTGCGCACCACGGCGGGCCCGGGCCGGACGGTGGCCGCCGTGGCGAGGTCGATGGCCGCGCCGAATGCGACCACCGCGCCGAGCAGCGCCGCCACCGTCCGAGTCCGCACGTCGTTTCCCCCAATGCGACGAGTACCCGCCTTAAGGACGTTGTGGCGGCCGCAAAGGTTCCCTCGGCCGGGCCGGCGCTACTCGAAGCGCAGGCCCTCGGGGCGCATCAGGCGGAACAGCGGCGGCAGGCTCGCCGCCGTGACCAGCAGGACCAGGGCCGCCGCGATGCCCGTGACGCCGGCGATGCTCGGCCAGTCGAGCCGGACCGGCTCGGAGACGATCTTCAGCAGGACCGCGCCGACGGCGATGCCCAGGGTGGCGGCGATCAGCAGGCCGAGCGCGACCGGTACCGCGGTCTGCCAGAGGATCGACAGGCCGATGGTGCCGCGGCGGGTGCCGAACGCGACGAGGGCGGCCAGGGTGCGGCGGCGGTCGCGGAGTTGCTCGATGGTGGCGACGAGCAGGCTGAGGCCGACGAGCAGCAGCACCACGGCGGTGCCCGCGTAGAGGCCGCGCTGGATGCTGGAGAAGGTCGCGTCGGTGCGCGTGGCGCGCAGGATGGACACGTCGGTCACGGGGTCGATGCGGGCGGCGGCGTTGCGGATCAGCTCGTCGGCGTCCGGGGCATTGGTGTCGTACCGGACGAAGGTCACGAACCGCTGGACGCGCCCGGCCGCCGGGGCGCGCGACGGGGTGAGCAGCAGGCCGGCGTGCTCCTGGCCGCTCGGGTCGGCGCGCACGGTGGCGGGCCGCACCGGGCCGGGAACGGTCCACGGCTCGGCGTCGTCGCCGAGGGTGATCCTCTGGCCGCCGAGGCTCGTCAGCTCGGGCGGCGTGTCCCCCACGGTCGCGGGGCTGATCGAGCCGATGCCGAAGACGTCGCCGTCGGCGCAGGAGGGCAGGTCGGCGAGCAGGCGCAGGGTGTCGCAGTCGGCGACGACGACCTCGAAGGAGTTGTCGCCGAGCTCGCCGAAGCCGCCGCGCAGGGTGTGGGAGCCGGAGACGATCGGCGTGGCGCGGACGGTGGCGTCGATGTCGGCGGCGGTGCGGGCGTGCGAGCCGTCGGTCGTGTAGGTGAGGAGCATGGCCTGGGCCCGGGCGACGTCGTAGTCGGTGCCTCTGGTGTACCCGTGCTGGGCGGCGGCGAAGAGCATCTGCAGCGCGATGGCGCCGGCCGCGGTGACCGCGATCGCGTTGACGGCCCGCACGGCGCTGTCGCCGGAGAGCTGGAGCCGGCGCAGGGCGAGCTGCCAGGCGAGAGAGCCGCCGCCGAGGCGGTGCACGATGCGGTCGAAGACCCAGGGCAGCAGCGTGGAGACGCCGATGAGCAGCAGGATGACGCCGCCGCTGACCTGCCACACGTTGAACGTCGCGGCCTTGGTGCCGAAGAGCGGGGCGAGCAGGGCCAGGCCGATGAGGGGCAGCAGGAGCCGCCACCAGACCCGGCGCCGGGTGCGGCTGGTGGCGCGGCGCACGACGCCGAGCGGTTCGACGACGACGCGGCGCAGCGCGAAGACGGTCATGAGGAGGGCGGCGAGCGGTACACCCGCGGCAATGAGCGCGGCCATGATCGGGCCCGGGGTGATGTCGGATCCGTAGACGCTCAGGCTGGCGACCTCGAACCGCTCCGCGAACGGGCGCGCGGCGACGAACAGCACGGCGCCGAGCAGCACCCCGAGCACGGCGCTGACGACGGCCTCGCCGGCCGCGATCCGGCGGGTCATCCAGGTGTCGGCGCCGACGAGCCGGACCGCGGCGAGGCGCCGGTCGCGGTGCTCGCCGCCGAAGCGGGTGGCCGCCGCGACGAACATGGCCACGGGCAGCAGCAGCGCGACGAGCACGACGACGGTGAGCAGCAGCAGGAAGGCGTCGAGCCGCTTGTTGGGCGAGTCGGAGCCGTAGTGGGTGACCCGCATGACGCGGGGCTGGCCCTCGGCGAGCGAGTCGCGGGTGCCGTAGAAGTAGAGCTCGTTCGGGCCGGAGAGGCCTTCCTTGCCGATGGTGCCGGCGATGGGCTGCGGGAACCGCTCGCGCAGCAGCCGGCCGTCCGGCGACTCGAGCAGGGTCTTCAGGGCGGGGGAGACGACGATCTGCCCGTCGGCGGGCCACGCGGTCACGCCGGGCGGCAGGATCGGGCGGTCGCCCTCGGCCTTGACGAAGCGGCCCTGGACGGACTTGTCGCGGTAGGAGCTGAACACCGGCTCGGACAGGATGCTCGTGGCGCTCGCGGCCGGTGTGTCGCCGTAGTGCATGTCGTCGCGGCCGTCGGTGCGGTGGTGGCGGCCGTCGAGGATGCCGGGCAGCGAGGCGGCCAGGAGCAGCACGGCCACGCCGAGCGCGACCCCGGCGGCGGTGAGCGCGGTGCGGATCAGGCCCTCGCGGCCGCCGCTGAGGGCGAGGCGGGCGCCGAGGCCGAGCTGGCTGAGCTGCCGCCTCATCGGGCGCGCTCCAGGTCCAGGGCGCGGCCGTCGCGGACGACGATCTCGCGGTCGGAGTAGGCGGCGACGCGGGGTTCGTGGGTGACGAGGACGACGGCGGCGCCGGTGTCGCGGGCGGCTTCGGTGAACAGGCGCATGACGCGTTCGCCGTTGAGGGAGTCCAGGGCGCCGGTGGGTTCGTCGGCGAAGACGACGCGGGCGCCGGTGACGAGGGCGCGGGCGACGGCGACGCGCTGGCCCTGGCCGCCGGAGACCTCGCCGGGGCGTTTGGCGGTGACGTCGTCGATTTCGAGGCGGTGCAGCCAGTCGCGGGCGCGTTGTTCGGCGTCGCGGCGGCGCACGCCGTCGAGGCGCAGGGGCAGGGCGACGTTTTCGAGGCAGGTGAGCTCGGGGACGAGCTGGCCGAACTGGAAGACGAAGCCGAACTCGCCGCGGCGCAGGGCGCTGCGGCGGGTGTCGGACAGGGCGGAGAGTTCCTGGTCGCGGTAGCGGACCCGGCCGGCGTCGGGGCGGATGATCCCGGCGAGGCAGTGCAGCATCGTGGACTTGCCCGAGCCGGACGGGCCCATCACGGCGACGATCTCCCCGGCCGCGACCGACATCGAGGCCCCGGCGAGCGCGGCGGTGGACCCGAACGACTTGTGCAGGTCCTCGGCGGACAGCAGCGGGGTCATCGGCGGACATCCTTGGCGAGGTCGTCGAGGCGGGCGGTGGTGAGCTCCAGCCAGCGGAGGTCGGCCTCGAGGTGGAACAGGGCGTGGTCGCAGATGAGCTGGTCGGAGAGGTCTCCGACGGCCTTGCGGCGGGTGAGCTCGCGCATCAGCCGCAGGTGCTCGGCCCGCTGGGTGTCCAGGACGTCGGCGGCGGGCCGGCCGGTGGACAGGGCGAGGACGACCTTCATGTACAGCGTGCTCTGCAGGTATGGCTCGGGCTTCTCGGGCTGGGCGAGCCAGCGTTCGACGTCGGCGACTCCGGCATCGGTGATGGCGTAGCGCTTGCGGTCGGGGCCCTCGCCGGACTCGACGGAGTCGACGGTGACCAGGCCGTGCTTGAGCAGCCGGGACAGGGTCGCGTAGACCTGGCCGTAGGCGAGGGGCCGGTCGGCGCCGAAGCGCTCGTCGTAGGCCCGCTTCAGGTCGTACCCGTGGCGGGGGCGGGTCTCGAGCAGCCCGAGGAACGCTTGACCGATGGACATGCCAGCGACTCTACACGACCGGTATACATCATGTGTATACCGGTCGTGTAGAGAGCCTGAGCTGGGATGGTGCGGAGATTGAGGGAATCCGGGCCTTCGCGAAGCCGGAGTATTCCCTCCCACTTTAATGTATAGCAATATGGGGGGATTGCGGCAAGAGCCGGGTTGTGCTGCAGAATCGGCGACCGTGCGTGTTGTGGCTTTTCACGAAGTAGACGAGACCCAGGTCAAGGCGGTCGGCGGCAAGGGCGCGAACCTGGGCGCGCTGTCGCGGCTCGAGGGCGTCAGCGTCCCGGACGGCTTCTGCGTGACGACGGACGCCTTCCGGCAGGTCGTGGCCGGCGCGATCGACGATCTCCTCGATCGGCTGGCGCGCCTGGACCCGGACGACCGGGTTGCGGTCCGCGCGCTCAGCGCCCAGATCCGCCGGACCGTCGAGGAGATCGCCATCCCGGACGACCTCGCGGCCGAGATCACCGGCGCGCTCGCCCGGCTCGGCGAGCGGGACGCCTACGCGGTGCGCTCCAGCGCGACGGCCGAGGACCTGCCGACGGCCTCGTTCGCCGGCCAGCAGGACAGCTACCTCAACGTCGTCGGGCCGGCCGAGGTCCTGCGGCACGTGAGCCGGTGCTGGGCATCGCTGTTCACCGAGCGGGCCGTGACGTACCGCCGGCGCCACGGCATCGATGACCGGGCGGTCAGCATGGCCGTGGTCGTGCAGCGGATGGTCGACCCGCGCGCGTCCGGCGTGATGTTCACCGCCGACCCGGTCACGTCCAACCGGACGGTCACCTCCGTGGAGGCGATCGCCGGCCTCGGCGAGGCGCTGGTCTCCGGCCTGGCGAACCCGGACACCTTCACGGTGCGCGACTGCGAGATCGTCGCCAAGCCGGTCGGCGCGCTGCTCACCGACGCCGAGGTGCTGCGGCTCGCCCGGCTCGGCCGGCGGATCGAGGCGCACTTCGGCCGCCCGCAGGACATCGAGTGGTGCCTGGCCGGCGACGACTTCCGCATCGTGCAGAGCCGGCCGATCACCACGCTGTTCCCGATCCCCGAGCGCGGTGACGACGAGCACCGCGTCTACCTCTCGGTCGGCCACCAGCAGATGATGACCGACGCCATGAAGCCCCTCGGGATCTCGTTCTGGCAGATGACGACCCCGGCCCCGATGGCGGTGGCCGGCGGCCGTCTGTTCGTCGACGTCACGCAGCGCCTGGCCGTACCGTCGACTCGGGAAGCCCTCCTGGACCTCATGGGGAAGTCGGATCTGCTCACCGCCGACGCGGTGCGCACGCTCCTCGAGCGCGACGGCTTCATCCGGCCGCTCCCCGACGAGGGCCCGCTCAGGCCGCTGGCCGGCGGTGCGCTCGAGCCGATCGAGACCGACCCGGCCGTCGTCACCGAGCTGATTGGGCGCGGCGAGGCCTCGGTCGCCGCCGCGGAGCGCGAGATCCGCACGAAGTCCGGCGAGGCGCTGCTCGACTTCATCCGCGCGGACATGCAGGAGCTGCGGCGCCTGCTGTTCGACCAGGAGAGCCGCCGGGTGTACCTGCCGGCGATGGAGGCCACCTGGTGGCTCAACGAGCGGCTGGAGGAGTGGCTCGGCGAGAAGAACGCCGCCGACACGCTCGCGCAGTCCGTGCCGCACAACGTGACCTCCGAGATGGGGCTGGCGCTGCTCGACGTCGCCGACGCGATCCGCCCGCACCCGGACGTGGTGGAGCGGCTGCGGCACGTGGACGATGACGGCTTCCTGGAGGAGCTGCCCGGGCCCGCGCGCGAAGCCGTCGAGGGCTGGCTGCGCAAGTACGGCATGCGCTGCGTCGGCGAGATCGACATCACGCGCCCGCGCTGGAGTGAGCGCCCCTCCACGCTCGTGCCGCTGATCCTCGGCAACATCAGGAACTTCGAGCCGGGAGCGGGTGCGCGGCGCTTCGAGGCGGGCCGGCAGGCGGCCTGGAACAAGGAGCGGGAGATCCTGGCGCGCCTGCGGGAGCTGCCGGACGGCGAGCACAAGGCCGCCGAGACGAAAGAGCGGATCGACCGGGTCCGGACCTTCATCGGCTACCGGGAGTACCCGAAGTACGGCATGATCAGCCGCTACTTCGTCTACAAGCGGGCCCTGCTGGAGGAGGCGGAGCGCCTCGTGCGGGCCGGGGTCCTGCGCGAGCGGGAGGACATCTACTACCTCACCTTCGACGAGCTCGGCGAGGTCGTGCGCACGAACCGCGCGGACGACTCGCTCATCGCCGCGCGGCGGGAGGAGTTCCGGTGGTACGAAACGCTCACGCCGCCGCGGGTGCTCACCTCGGACGGGGAGGGCATCACCGGGTCGTACCGGCGCGACGATCTGCCACCCGGCTCGCTGGCCGGCCTGCCCGTCTCCGCCGGGACCGTCGAGGGGCGGGCCCGCGTCGTGCTGGACATGGCCCAGGCCGACCTCGAACCGGGCGACATCCTCGTCACGGCGCACACGGACCCGAGCTGGACGCCGCTCTTCGTGGCCGTCGCCGGGCTGGTGACGGAGGTCGGCGGGCTGATGACGCACGGCGCGGTGATCGCGCGGGAGTACGGGCTGCCGGCCGTCGTCGGCGTGGTGGACGCGACCCGGCTGATCGCCGACGGGCAGCGGATTCGCGTGCACGGCACCGAGGGGTATGTCGAAGTGCTGCCGTAGATGGCACGCTTGGCTGATGGGGCAGCCGGAGGACGAGATGCTGGCGAAAAGACTCGGCCGCGTCAGCATCGGCGGGCGGATCGCCGCCGCGTTCCTCGACAATGACATCAGCGAGTTCGACCGCGAAGTGCCGCTGCGTTTCGACCTTGCCCTGGAACGCATCCGCACTGTGCTCGCCCCGCTGTCCCAGTTCGGGCCTGCGGAAGTGGTGGGAGCGGGACCGGATCGAGTGAGGCTGCGCAGGCACACCGGAGGCGGGACCGGGAACCTGAATCCGGTGGTGGTCACCGTCGTCGCGGCTCGCAGCGGCGAGCACAGCACCGCCGTGCACGTGCGGGCGGTCGCGAAGGAGGGGCTGATCAAGCAGCGTGCGGCTCACAAGACCGCCGAGCGCATCGCGGCGCTGCTGGACATCGCGCGCTGATCGCGCCGCAGTCCGCGCGGTTGACGAGCCGGGGTGGCTCTGCTTGCGTATACCGATGGCGATCAAGAATGTGTTCGTGGGGCGTGCCGGGAACGTCCGCTCCGGGTGGAAGGTCGCAGGCTTCCTCGGATCGTCCGTCGCGTCGGTGATGCTCGCCGCGGTGCTCACCGGCCTGTTCGCCCCGGCCTGGGCGCTGCGGGACGGCCAGCCGTGGCTGGTGGTGACGATCAGCGCCGTCCTGATCGCCGGGGTGTGGGCGCTGTGTCTGCGGCTCGAGGGGTGGCGCTGGGCTGACGTGGGCCCGGTGCCCAGTTGGAGGCGCCTCGGGCAGTTCGTCGCCGGCCTGGCCGGTGGGGTCGCGCTCGTCGGCGGCCTGGCGTGGCTGCTGATGCTCGGCGGAGTCCTGTACTGGCAGTCGAACCCGTCGTTCACCACCCCGCTCATGGCGTCGGGCACCGCCTACTTCGTGGCCGCCGTCCTGGTCGAGGAGCTGATCTTCCGCGGCTACGCGCTGCGGCGGCTCGCCGAGGGCATCGGCGCGGTCAAGGCCGTCGTGGTCCTCGCGGCGGTCTTCGGCGGCTACCACCTGCTCAGCATCGGCTCGAGCCCGGCCGTGAAGCACGGCGGCGCCGAGCTGCTCTGGACCGCCGCCGGGCCGCTGATCGGCGCCGTCGTCTTCGGGTTCGCCGCGCTGCGAACCGGGAGCATCGCCCTTCCGCTCGGCCTGCACCTCGGCTGGAACTGGACCCAGTGGCAGTTTTTCACGCTGCCCGGCGACGACAACCCGATCGGGCTGTGGACGCCGCTGATCTCGGCGCACTACGCCGGAAACCCGGTGCCGTTCCGGATCGGGTACCTGGTGGCGATGAGCCTGGCACTGGTGGCCATCGCGCTGCTGACCCGCCGCGCCCGCGACCGGGGGCCGGTGACGCTCGCCGCCGTATGATGCGCGCCGTGAAGCGGTCGGTTGGAGCCTGCGTTCTGCTCGTCCTGCTCGCCGGGTGCGCCGCGCCCCCGATGGCGCCGGGCGGTGTGCCGGGGGCGCCGACCACCGGCGTGCCCAGCGTCGCGCCGGTCGCGGTGTCGGCCGATCCGGCGGCGTGCACGGCACCGCAGCCGGCGCGGGCCGACCCGTTCCCCTTCAACCGGGACGCCGCCCGGCGCGACGCCGTGCTCGGGGTCGGCGGCACGTACCTCGGCGGCGTCGAGTCGTTCGAGAACCTCGACGCCACCAAGCTCGGCTGGCTGATCGCCGAGCGGTACGCCGACCCGTACGACACCCAGAACGCGGCCCCGTCGGTCTGGGAGATCTTCCGGTTCCTGTGCGCGCATCCGAAGGTCCGCGCCGCCGGCTACGTCGTGAGCATCGAGCGGGACGACTACCGGACGTCGATCGAGGACATTTACGCGTCGGCCCCCGACGCCACGCTCAAGGCCGACGCCCGGGCGTTCTGCGCCGAGGCGGACGAGTCGACGTTCGACGGCCGCCTCGAGTGCTTCTGGGACTGAAGGTTTCCACGCACAAACGTTTCGTCCAACGCATGCTGATCGGAGCCATCAACAGATGACCAACCCCGTCATCGCCGGATTCCACCCCGATCCCAGCGTCTGCCGGGTGGGGGAGGACTACTACCTCGCCTGCTCCAGCTTCGAGTACTTCCCGGGCGTACCCATCTTCCACAGCCGGGATCTCGTGCACTGGACCCAGATCGGCAACGCGCTCGACCGCCCGAGCCAGCTGGACCTCCCGGCCGGCACCGCGTCGTCGGGCGGCATCTACGCCCCGACGCTGCGCCACCACGACGGCCGGTTCTGGCTCATCACCACGAACGTCAGCGGCGGCGGCAACCTGCTCGTCACCGCCACCGACCCGGCCGGCCCCTGGTCCGAGCCGATCCCGCTGCCCGGTGTCGTCGGCATCGACCCCGACCTCGCCTGGGACGACGACGGCGCCTGCTGGTGCACGGTCGCCGGGGTGTCGCAGGTCCGCATCGATCCGCACACCGGGCAATGCCTCGGCGAGCCGCGCCGGATCTGGTCCGGCACGCCGGGCGCCAAGGCCCCGGAAGCGCCGCATCTGTACCGCATCGGCGACTTCTGGTACCTGCTGCTCGCCGAGGGCGGCACCGAGCGCGGCCACGCCGTGTCCATCGCCCGCGGCCCCAGCCCGGCGGGACCGTTCGAGCCGTGCCCGCAGAACCCGATCCTGACCCACCGCGGCACCGACCGCCCGATCCAGAACACCGGGCACGCCGACCTGGTCCAGGCGCCGGACGGCTCCTGGTGGATGGTGCTGCTCGGCGTCCGGCCGTACGGCGGCACACCCGGCTGGCACGTGCTGGGCCGCGAGACGTTCCTGACCCCGCTGCGCTGGGTCGACGGCTGGCCGGTCCCCGGCGACGTGTCGCTCTCCGCGCCCGAGCCGCCCTGGCCGCTGACGGCCGCGGCCGCCGAGCCGGTCCGTGATGACTTCGACCTCGCAGACCTGCACCCGCGCTGGATCTCGCTGCGCGTCCGCACGTCCGAGCACTGCACCACCGGCGACCGGCCCGGCTGGCTGACGTTGCGCGCGCGGGGCGGCTCGCTCGACGACCTCGACGTCACCTTCGTCGGCCGGCGCCAGCAGGACCGGTACTGCGGCGCCCGGACGGCGATCGACGCGGCCGGCGGGCGCGGCGGGCTCGCGGTGCGCCTCGACGAGCGGCACCACTACGCGATCGAGGTCGCGGACGGCGAGGCGCGCGTGCTGGCCCGCATCGGCCCGCTGCGCACAGTCGTCACGGCCCGGGCGGTGCCGGACGGTCCCGTGGTGCTCGGGATCGACACGGGACCCTTCGAGGGCGCGCACGACTCCCGCAGCGGGCCGGACTCCGTGTCCCTCGGCCTCGCCCGGCCGGACGGGAGCCTCGACGCGCTGGCGACCCTCGACGGCCGGTACTTGTCGACCGAGGTCGCCGGCGGCTTCACCGGCCGCGTCATCGGCATGTACGCGGAGCACGGCACCGTCCACTTCGACTGGTTCGACTACCGGCCTACCCCGCCGCGAGGCTGACGGCGGGTGTTCTTCGTGCCGGTCAGGCCACGGTGCAGGGGATGCCGTTGAGGGTGAAGGCCGCCGGTTCGGCGGTGTTGCCGGTGTGGGTGGCCTGGAAGCCGAGGTCGACCGAGGCGCCCGGGGCGAGCGTGCCGTTGTAGCTGACGTTGCGGGCGCTCACCGGGCCGCTGGAGGGGGAGAAGGTGGCGTTCCAGCCCGAGGTGATGGACTGGCCCGAGGGCAGGGTGAAGGCGAGCGTCCAGCCGTCAATGGTCGCGGTGCCGGTGTTGGTGATGCTGATGGCGGCCGTGAAGCCGTTGTTCCAGGTGCTCATCGTGTAGGTGACCCGGGGCGCCGCGCCACCGCCGGTCGACCGGCTGGGCGACGGGCTGACCGGGGCGGAGGGCGTGATGCTCGCCGACGGGCTGGTCGAGGTGCCGCCGATGCTGGTCACGAACGTCATCGCGCTGCGGGCGGGAAGCGTGACGGTGAGCGATCCGTTCGTCATGGCGAGCGCGCTCTGGGGCGCGACGGTCCGGCTGGCGTCGGTGAGCCAGTTCGAGACGCTGCCGGACGCGGCGGTGCCGGCGAGGGTGAACTGCTGGGTCACCGATGCGGTGTTCTTGTTGACGGCGACGATGACGACGGTGTTGCCGCCCCGGTACGCCGAGACGAAGACGTTCGACGCCGGGTTCGCCGTCGCGTCGACCCGCACGTATCCGGGCCGGACGAACCTGGCGAAGTGCGCCATCATGGCGCCGCGCTTGCTGATCTGCCCGTCCTCCCGCATCGGGCCGTAGCTGCGCCGCAGGTACCACCAGACGTACGCCTGGAATTCCGCGTCCACCATGGCGTGGTGCATGTGCTCGGCAACGTCGAGCGCCCCGGGCCAGGCGTCTGCCGAGTCGGTGCTGTTGGGGTAGTAGACCTCGGTCATCCAGAGCTCTTTGCCCGCGCCCTTCTGCTGGAACAGCGGGTACGGGAAGTTCGCGTACGGCGTGCCGTAGAGGTGCGCGCCGATGATGTCCACGTTGGCCAGCGCCGCGGGGTCGTTGAGGATCGGGTCCGACATGGACTTCACGTACTGGAAGGACTCGGGCGCGATCACCCGGGTGCTGATCGCGCCGGCGTTCGCCTTCAAGAAGTTGACGATCTCGGTGGCGGTCCACCACGTCCACGTCGAGGCATAGTCGGGCTCGTTCTGCACCGAGATCGCGTACAGGTTCACCCCGTTGTTGCGCATGTAGGTGGTGAAGTCGTTCAGGTGCTGGGCGTAGGCGCCGTACGCGCTGTACTTGAGGCGCTTCGCGTTGGTCTGACTGCCCCGGGTGAAGGTCTCGGTCATGCTGGCCGGAGGGTTCCACGGCGACGCGAACACCGTGGCCCCGAGCGCGACCGCGCGCTGCGCCGTCGCCAGATCACGGCCCCAGTCCGACTGGTTCTCGTTCACCGGAATTCTCAGCAGCGAGAACCCCAGATGGCCTTCTCCGGTGCCGAACGCGGTGTCCCGCTGCGCCGCCGTCAGGTCGCCGGCCCAGATGGCGTGGGACATGGCGCCGAAGCCGCGGATCGTCTGCCGCGGTGCCGACGGATTGACGTTCGCCGTCGCGGCCGAGGCCTCCGTGGCCCCGAGGACCGACGCCGCGACCGTGAGGACCGGCACGGCCCCCATGGTCGTCAGGACGGCTCTGCGGCTCAGCAGCCTGCTCTCGCCGCGCTCCTGCTGATCTTGACTCATGACTCGCCCTTCCCGTCGTCGGTGCTGGCGATTGTTATCGCTCACAATCGCTTGTGTCGAACGGCGGGCGGCGCAATGCGGCGTTGATTCGCAGTGAACCCCGGTGTGGCGTGAAAGTTCCAATTCGGCGTTTCGGGACTCATCCGGAGTCCGTGTCATAACACTTTTGCGATTGATTGGCCGGCGACGGATGCGCCCTTGAATTGCCGGTGCATTTCTGGCACCGTCGGCGACGCGTTGTGAGCGCTCACACATCGGCACCGTATGAGCCCCCAGAAGGGACACCCCGATGTCTGCACCCTCCATTCGGCGGCGGCGCTGGCCGCTCGTCGCCCTCACCGCCGCGCTGACCGTCGCCGCCGCCGGCGTGACCGGCACGCACCTCGCCTCCGCGGCCACCACCGGCTGCCGGGTCACCTACACCGTGACCAACCAGTGGCCCGGCGGCTTCGGCGCCTCCGTCGACGTCACCAACCTCGGCGACCCGGTCAACGGCTGGCGGCTCACCTGGACGTTCACCGCCGGGCAGACCATCACCCAGCTGTGGAACGGCACCGCCGCCCAGTCCGGTGGCGCGGTCACCGTCACCAACGCCGCCTACAACGCCGCCATCGCCACCGGCGCCACGGCGAGCCTCGGCTTCAACGGCACCTACACCGGCTCCAACCCGGCCCCGGCCACCTTCGCGCTCAACGGCGTCACCTGCACCGGCGGCGTGAGCGGATCGCCGAGCCCGAGCACCTCCACGCCGCCGCCCGGCCCGGCCGGCCCGTGCGACATCTACGCCGGCGGCGGCACGCCCTGCGTCGCCGCGCACAGCACCACCCGGGCGCTCTACGCCGCGTACAACGGCCCGCTGTACCAGGTGCGGCGCTCCTCGGACAACACGACCCGCGACATCGGGGTCCTGTCGGCCGGGGGCTACGCCAACGCGGCGGCCCAGGACACGTTCTGCGCGAACACGACGTGCCTGATCACGATCATCTACGACCAGTCCGGCCGCAACAACCGGCTCACCCAGGCCCCGCCCGGCGGCTTCCAGGGGCCGGCCGCGGGCGGCTACGACAACCTCGCCAACGCCACCGCCGCCCCCATCACCATCGCCGGGCACAAGGCCTACGGCGTCTACGTCGCGGCCGGCACCGGCTACCGCAACAACGCCACGAACGGCGTGGCCAAGGGTGACCAGCCCGAGGGCATGTACGCCATCTTCGACGGCACCCACTACAACGGCGGCTGCTGCTTCGACTACGGCAACGCCGAGACCAACAGCCGCGACAACGGCAACGGCACGATGGAGGCCATCTACTTCGGCAACATCAAGGTCTGGGGCTACGGCACCGGCAACGGCCCGTGGGTCATGGCCGACCTCGAGAACGGGCTGTTCTCGGGCGTCAACGCCGGGTACAACGCCAACGACCCGAGCGTCAGCTACCGGTTCCTGACCGCGATCGTCAAGGGCGAGCCGAACCACTGGGCCATCCGCGCCGGCAACGCCCAGTCCGGCAGCCTGTCGACGTTCTACGACGGCAAGCGGCCCAACGTCAGCGGCTACAACCCGATGAAGAAGGAGGGCGCGATCATCCTCGGCATCGGCGGCGACAACAGCCACGGCTCCGCCGGCACCTTCTACGAGGGCGTCATGACCTCCGGCTACCCGAGCAACGCCACCGAGGACGCGGTGCAGGCCAACATCACGGCGGCCGGCTACCGCTGATCCGCACGGCCGGAGCGGGTCGGGGGAGCCGGGACTGCTTGACAACGTCCCGGGCGGTATGCCGAGATGGACACCCGGCTCCCTCGACCGCAACGGCCGGTGATGGCATTTGGCAACGACGAACGCCGGCCGGGCATCCCTGGCCGCGGCGGCGAAAGCGGGTGACGAGCGCGCGCTCGGCGACCTCCTGGAGGCGCACCTGCCGCTGGTGTACACCATCGTGCGCCGCGCCCTCGCCGGGCACCCGAACGCCGTCGACGACGTGGTGCAGGAGACGATGCTGCGCGCGCTGCGGCAACTGCCGTCGCTGCGCGAACCGGAGAGCTTCCGCGCCTGGCTGGCCGCGATCGCCGTCCGGCAGGCCGGCACCGCGCTGCAGCGCGAGCGCATCACCGCCGGGCGGCGGGCGCCCCTGGACGCGCTCACCGACGTGCCGGACGCCGACGACTTCGAGGATCTCACCGTCCTGCGCGTGGAGCTCTCCGGGCAGCGGCGGCAGGTCGGGCAGGCGGTCGGCTGGCTCGACCCCGACGACCGGGTGCTGTGGTCGCTGTGGTGGCTGGAGATCGGCGAGGAGCTGACCCGCGCCGAGCTCGCCGCCGCGCTCGGCGTCGGCGTGGTGCACGCCGGTGTGCGCATCCAGCGCATGCGCAACCGGCTCGAGCAGGCACGGGTGCTCGTGGCGGCGCTGGACGCGCGGCCCCGCTGCCCGTGGCTGGACACGGTCGTGGCCGGCTGGGACGGCATCCCCGGCCCGCTGTGGCGCAAGCGGATCGCCCGGCACACCCGCTCCTGCGTGGCCTGCGCGCGGGCCGCCGAGGGGATGGTCGGCACCGAGCGGCTCCTGACCGGCTTCGCCCTGTTGCCGGTACCGGCCGCGCTCACCGGCGCCCTGACGGCCCACGACACCGTCATCGGCGCCGGCACCGGCCACCCCGCCGTCGTCAAGGCCACCGCGAGCGGCTCGGCCAAGGCCGGCTGGCTGGCCGGCCTGCCGGTCGCGAAACTGGTCGTCGCCGGCTCGCTGGCCGCCGGGGTCGTGGCCGCCGCCGCGACCTGGGCGGCGGATGAGCCCTCGCCGCCGCCATCGTCGGCGGCGAGCCCCTCCGGCCAAGCGCCGCCGCCGTCATCGCCGCCGCCGTCATCGGAGCCGCCGGTCGCGTTGCGTCCCGGGCCGGTGTCGCTGGAGTTCGCGGCGGCCGCCGGGCGCTACCTCGGCACCGACGGGCAGCAGCTCGGCGTCCTCGTGGAGCCCGGCACCGCGTCGTCGCGGCAGCGGGCCACGTTCGAGGCGGTGCCGGGCCTGGCCGACGCGAGCTGCTATTCGTTGCGGGCCGCCGACGGGCAGTACCTGCGCCACTCGTCCTGGCGGCTGCGGCTGAGCCGCAACGAGGGCACGTGGCTGTTCCGCGGCGACGCGACGTTCTGCCCACGCGCCTCGAGCGACGGCGAGGTGATGCTGGAGGCGTCGAACTACCGCGGGTACTTCATCCACCGCGAGGGCGACCAGCTGTGGGTGCGGCAGGCGGACGGCACCGCGGCGTTCCGCGCCCAGAGCACCTTCCGCGTCCGGCCCGCGCTGGCATAGGCCGGTGCGGCGGTGGGAGCCCACCGCCACACCGGCCCCGTTGGATCGGCTCAGCTCAGGCCGAAGCGCTGGTTCGCCCCGCCCCAGCAGTCGTACAGCTGGACCTGCTGGCCGTTGCCGGTGCCCCAGACGTCCAGGCAGCGCCCGGACTGCACGCCGGAGATGGTGCCGTTGCTGTTGACGTTCCACTGCTGGTTCGTCTGGCCGTTGCAGCTGTAGACCTGGATCGCCGCACCGTTGCCGGACCCGGCGGCGTCGAGGCACATGTTGCCGTACACCTGCAGCTGCTTGCTGGACGTGTACGTCCAGGCCTGGTTGGTCTGGCCGTTGCAGTCGTAGAGCTGGACCCGGGTGCCGTTGGTGTGCGACGCGTTCGGCACGTCGATGCAGCGGCCCGACTGCGCGCCGACGATCCGGCCCCCGCCGCCGCCCCCCGTCGTGGGCGTGGGCGATGGGGACTGGGTGCCGCCGCCGGTCGGCGAGGTGGTCGGGCCGGCGGCGTTGAGGGCGTTGAGGACCGAGGTGTAGGCGGCCTTCTTGTTGCCGCCGCCGTCGAACAGCAGCGGGCTCTCACCCGAGCGCCACGAGTCGCTGTCCCGCACGCCCCACACGGTGATGCCGACGCAGCGCGGCACGTTCATGCAGGCCTGGGTCAGCCCGGAATACTGCGACGTCGACGCGTTGGTGACGTCGACCTCGGTCAGCGCCACGTCCACACCGAGCGCGGCGAAGCTCGACAACGTCGTCTGGAAGTTCGACGGCAGCGAACTGCCCCCGGTGAAGTGCGTCTGCAACCCGACGCAGTCGATCGGCACACCGCGGGACTTGAAGTCCCGGATCATGTTGTACACGCCCTGCGTCTTGCCGTACGACCAGTTCTCGATGTTGTAGTCGTTGTAGCACAGCTTGACGTTCGGATCCGCAGTGCGGGCCGTCCGGAACGCCACCTCGATCCAGTCGTTACCGGTCGCCTGCAAGTTGGACTGCCGGCGGCTGCCGTCCTCGTTGAACGCCTCGTTCACCACGTCCCAGTACGCCAGCTTGCCCTTGTAGTGGGCCATCACCCCGTTGATGTGGTCGATCATCGCCTGCCGCAGCGTGCTGCCGCTGATCCCGCCCCACCAGCTCGGCTGCTGGGAGTGCCAGGCCAGGGTGTGTCCGCGGACCTTCATCCCGCGCTGGGTCGCCCAGTTGTAGATCTGGTCGCCGGCACTGAAATTGAACTGGCCACGCTGCGGTTCCGTGGCATCGGGCTTCATCTCGTTCTCGGCCGTGACCATGTTGAACTCACGCCCGGCGATCGTGGTGTACGTCGAGTCGCCGAGCCGGCCCGCGGCGATCGCCGTGCCGAAGTACCGCCCCGACTGCGCGGCCGCCGCACCGAGCGTGCTCGCGGCGGCGCTCGCGTCCGGGATGATCATGATCGCGCCCGCCACGGCGACGGCGGCGACGGTCCCGCCGATCAACGCCTTGACGCGCAACGATCGTCTGGTTGCCACGATGGGCCTCCTTGTCGGTCCTGGGGCCGGGCCGCCGCCCACCGCACGCGGGCAGGCGGGAGCCGCCGCGCGTGCGCAGGGGTGTCGGTGGGCTGCATGACCCGGACCGCAGAACGGTGGATTTCAATGCGTTGTCATGCTGGCACGGGGGCCGGGGGCGAGCAAGACTTTCCGGAATACTTTCGGAAGGCGCCGCGGCGCGAATGCCCTGGAGTGCACGCGAGACGTGAACAGAGCCCGGAAGTTCCGAAGTTTCGGTGCTGAAAATTTCGCGGCGGCGGGGTCGGCCCGCGGGGCGATCCACTTCGTGGGAGCGATCCCACGCGACGCTCCCGGTCCGGCTATGGTCTCCTCGTGCTGGCCGTCGTCTGGAGCGCCATCCGCATCCGCCGTGGTCCCGCCGTGGTCATGGCGGTGCTCGTCGCGCTCACGGCGGGCGGGCTCGCCGCGGCCGGCTGGTTCGCCGAGCGGGACGCGGCCCGGGTCACGGCCGCGCTGATCGCCGCCGCCCCGCCCGCCCAGCGCACGATCGTCGTGCGCGGCACCATCGCGCTCGGCGCCGACCCGCAGGAGGCGCTGCGGCGCTTCCGGGCGACGACCGAGTCGACGGCGGGGCTTGCGCTGGAAGACGGCGTGGCCGGAGTACAACTTCCGGGCTTTGTCGCGACGGCGACCGGGGAACGGTTCGCGACCGAGCTGCGGTATCGCGACGACGGGTGCGCGGGCCTCACGCTCACCGGCAGGTGCCCGGCCGGGGCCGGCGAGGTGGCGCTGCCCGCGGCCCTGGCCGAGCGGCTGGGCACGACGGTCCAGCACAGCAACGGCCTCGGCCGGCAGCCGCTCACGCTGACCGTCGTCGGCACGTTCGAGCAGCCCGGCGACTATGCGATCACCACCCTCGACACGATCGCCGCGGCCGGGGTGCCCGCCTACGCGACCGAGGACCTGCTGCTGCCCGCCGCGCAGTTCGGCCGCGGCGATCCCGCACCGGTGGCCGCCGCGGTCGCGCGGCTGCAGCGCAGCTCGCTCGAGGTGAGCCAGAACGCCGAGGCGCTGAACCGGTCGGTCGCCGGCGAGCGGTACGCGGTCACGCACGGCATCGTCGTCGCCGCCGTGCAGCTCGTCGCGATCGGGTGGATCGCGATCGGGGTCACGGCCTGGTATGCGGCCGAGGGCCGCCGCTCCGACGCCGCCCGCATCGCGCTGCGCGGGGCGCGACGCTGGCGGGTCCTCGCCGCGACCTCCGGGCAGAGCGCGCTGCCCGCGCTCATCGGCGCCGCCGTCGCCGGGAGGACCGGCCTCGTCGTCGGCGCCGGGGCGCTGGTGCTCATCGTGGCCGCCGACTGGCGGCTCACCCGCGCGCCGGTGCAGCGGCTGCTGCAGTCCGCGCCGCCGCGCCGGGCCGCGCTCGCCGGGGCCGTGCTCGACCTCACCGTGCTCGCCCTCGCGGTCGCCGCCGGCTACCAGTCCGCGGTCACCGGCGAGGCGCCCGTCGACGGCTTCGGCCTCGAACTGCTCACCCCCGTCCTGCTCGCCACCGCCGGGGCCGTGCTGCTGACCCGGCTGCTGCTCCCGCCCGCCGTCGCCGCCGGGCGCGCGGCCCTGGCCCGGGGCCGGGTCACCGCCGGGCTCACCGCGCTGTTCCTGGCCCGGCGCACGTCGGCGTACCGGATCGTGCCCGTCCTCGCCGCGGCCGCCTGCGTGTGCGGGGTCGCCGCGCAGGACTGGGCCCGGGCCGACACCGCGCGCCTGCACCGGGCCCAGGCCGAGATCGGCGCCGACCGGGTGCTGGAGATCGCGCCGGTACCGCCCGAGCGTCTCCTGGCCGCCGTCCGCGCCGCCGATCCGCAGGGCCGCCACGCCATGGCCGTCGTCGTGGCGCACGCGTCCGGCCCCGGCCCGCGGATCCTCGCCGTCGACTCGGCCCGGCTGCGCGCGGTCGCCGCGGTCGACCCCGGCCCCGCGATCGAACGGCTGCACCCGCCCGCCCCGGGGCCGATCGCGTTCACCGGCACGACCCTCACGCTGCGGGCGGCCGGCGGCGGGACGGTCGCCGTGGGCGTGACCCTCGCCGTGCACGGCACCGGGGAAACGGTGCGCGCGGACTTCGGGGCGATCGGGGACGACGGGCCGTACGACTCGGACGTCATGGCCTGCAAGGACGGCTGCCGGGTCGTCGCGCTCGACCTGCGCGGAGACCCCGGAGCGCAGCTCGAACTGTCGGAGCTGCGGGCCGACGGGAAGGTGGTCGTCGACGGGGCCGCGTTCGCCGATCCGGCGCGGTGGCGGACCACCGTCGGCGGCGCGGCCACCGGGTTGCAGCGGCTGCGCGGCGACGGCCGGATGCGACTGGCCACCATCGCACCGGCCCGCGCCACGGAGGTCGACCAGCATCTGTACGTCGTCGACGCCCCGCTGCCGCTGCCGGTCCTGGGCACCCCGGGCAGCCTGCGGGAGCCGGACCAGAGCGGCACCGCCGAGCTCACCCTCGCCGGCGTGGCGCTCCCGGTGCGGCCGTCCACGGTGGACGGGATGCCCGGAGTCATCCTCACCGACCTGGAGTACGCGGACCGGCTCACCACCGGCCTCACGCGCGCCAAGGGCGCCCGGGCGGACGAGCGCGACCAGGTCTGGCTGGCCGCCGACGCGCCGCCGGACATCGTCGGCCGGCTCACCGCGGCGGGCCTGCGCATCACCGGCGGCGACTCCGTGGCGGCCGGCCGGGACCGCCTCGCGCGCCTCGGCCCCGCCGGCGCGCTGCGCTTCCACCTGCTCGCCGCGGCCGTCGGGCTGCTGCTGGCCGGGGCCGCGCTGACCGTCGTCGCGGCCGTGCAACGCCGTCAGCGCCGGGCCGAGTTCGAGGCGCTGCGCCGCCAGGGGGTGCCCGCGCGGGTGCTGCGGGCCGCCGGCCGGTGGTCCGCCCTGGCGCCCGTGGCCCTGGCCCTGGCGATCGGGCTCGTCGCCGCGGCGGCGGCCCGCTGGCTGCTCCGCTCGCCGGTGCGGCCGTTCACCGACGGCTGGCCCGTGCATGAGCCGGCCGTTTCGGTACCGGCACTGCTGGCCGCCCTCGCCGCCGCCACGATCTGCTTCACCGCCGCCGCCCTCGGCTCGGGAGCCCGCCGATGATCGCGCTGACGCTCGCCATGCTCCGGGCCCGCTGGCGCCCGGCCGTCGCGCTGTTCCTCCTGGCCACGCTCGCCTCGGCCGGGGTCGCGCTCGCCCCCGTGTACCTGGCCCGCGCCGAGGACGGCATCGTCGCCGACGAGGTCGCCGCGGCCCGCCCGGACGAGCGCACCATGCTCGTCACCGCCACCCTCGAGCCCAACGCCGCCGGCACCATGGACGACCGTTTCGAACGCGACGGCGCCCGCCTGCTCGACGCGCCCGGCTACACGCGCGTCTTCTCGGCGTCGTTCGTCGCGCAGCCGGTCGAGGAGCCCGCGGTGTTCCTGGACGGGACCCGGCAGGTGACCTTCCGCGACGACCTCTGCGAACACGTGACCGTCCACGAAGGACGGTGCCTGATGAGCCAGGGCGACGCCGTGCTCAGCGAGGAGACCGCGCACCGGTTCGGGGTCCGGCTCGGCGACCCGCTCGCGCTGAGCTCGTCGTCCTACAACTCGTCCACGAGCCAGTTCGTCACCAACGGCGCGCCCGGCTACCTGACCGTGGTCGGCATCGTGCGCCCGATCGCGTCGCCGTACTGGGGCCGCGGCCGCACCGACGCCGCCGTCTACGTCGACCGGCGCAGCTTCGACGGCTTCGTGCGCACCTCGGAGCTGCAGACGTACGACGCCTACCCGCAGCCCGGCGCCATCAGCGTCGCGACCCTGCCGCGGCTGCGAGCCTGGCTGTCCCAGGTGGACCCCGGCGCCGCCGGGGGACAGGCCTCGATCGGTCTCGGCGGCCTGCTCGACCGCATCGACGCCGCCCGCGCCGCGGCCCGGGAGCCGGTGCCGTTCGCGGCCGTGCCCGTCGCGCTGCTCGGCGGTGCCGTGCTCCTCTTCGCCGTCGCGACCGGTGCCCGCGCGAGCCGCTTCGAGCACGGCATCGTCGCGCTGCGCGGCGCCCGCCGGCCCGGCCGCTGGTGGCTCGCGATCGCCGAGCCGGCCGTGCCCGTCCTCGCCGGCGGCCTGACCGGCAGCCTGGTCGCCGGGGCCGGGGTGCCGTCGGCGCTGCGGTACGGGGCCGCGCTCGGCGCCGCCGTGGTGCTCGCCGGGGCCGTGGTGGCCGTCCGGGCGATCTCGGCGCCGCTGAACGACCTGCTGCGGCGGGTGGACCGGCGGGGCGCCCGGTGGCGGTCGGCGACCTTCGACATCCTGGTCGTGCTGCTCACCGTCGCGGCCGTGGTGCACTTCCACACGTCCGGCGACAACGTGTACGGCGTGGCGCCCCTCGCCCCGGCGCTGCTCATGCTGGCCGTGGCCCTGCTCGCCGCGCGGGCGATGCCGCTCGTGGCCGCCCGCGCCGCCGCGGCCGCGCTGCACCGCGGCCGCCCGGTCGCCGCCCTCGCCGCGCTGCGCCTGGCCCGCCAGCCGTCCGGCCGCCGCCTGCTGACCGTGCTCGTCGTCGCCGTGGCGCTGCTCGGGTTCGCGGCCACCGGCGTCGCCGTCGCCGTCGCGGCCCAGGACACGCGCGCCGACATCGCGGTCGGCGCGAGCCGCGTGCTGACCCTCGGCCCGGTCACCCGCCAGCGCCTGCTCGCCGTCACCCGCGCCGCCGACCCCGACGCCCGCTACGCGATGGCCGTCGTCGCGTCGCCGGACCTGCTCGCCGTCGACACGACCCGGCTGTCCACCGTGGCCGTCTGGCGCGACGCCCCGCCCGACGCCGGCCGCACCCTGCACCCGTTCCCGGCCGCGGCGCCCGCGGTCGTGCGCGGCGACACCGTGGCGTTCGACATCACCGCCGCACGCCTCGACGGCCTGACCCCGGACCTCACCGCGCACCTGGCTCCGCTGGACGGCGCCCCCGGCCTCGAGGTCCGCCTCGGTTCGCTGCGGCCGGGCCGCCAGTCGTACTCCGGACCAGCCGCCTGCACCGCGGGCTGCCGCCTGGCCGATCTCGAGGTCGACCTCCCCGGCACCGCCGGCCCGACGGTCGCGCTCACCCTGCACGACCCGCCGACCCGCGACTGGCGCACCCCTCCGGACGCGTCCGTCACCGCCGCCCCCGACGGGGTCACGTTCACGCTGCGGGCCGGCGCCCGCCCCGGCGCGGGCCTGCTGCGCCCGGCCGGCGTCCCGGACCGCATCCCGGTGATCTCGGCCGCCGCGCCGGACGGCCCCCTGAGCGCCTTCGACGACACGCCGGTCCCGGTCACCGTCGCCGCGACCGCCCGCACCCTGCCCCGCCTCGGCGCCCACGGCACCCTGATCGACCTCGAGTACGCCGATCGCCTGTCCGGCGACTCCGGCGTCGCCGACAACGCCGAGGTCTGGCTCGCCGCCGACGCCCCGCAGTCCATGGTGGACGCGCTCACCGCCGCGGGCCTCACCATCACCGGCGAGCGCACGACCGCCGGCGAACGCGCGCTGCTCGGCCGCGCCGGCGGCGCCCTCGGCATGCGGTACTCGCTGCTGGCCGGCGTCGCCGCGGTGACCCTGGGCGTGGCCGGCCTCGTGGTGACGACGCTCGGCGCGAGCCGCGCGGACCTCGTCGCCCTGCGCCGCCAGGGCGTGCCGGCGCGCGTGACGCGGCGCGTGGAGCCGGCGACGCTGGCGGCCCTGGTCCTCTGCGCACTCCTGATCGGCGCGGCGGCGGCCGCCGCGGCCTGGTTCGCGATCGGCCGCTACCTGCCCGCCGTCGCACAGGCCTGATGTGGCGCCGCGCACCGCCGGGCCCGGCGGTACGCGATCGCGGCCATGAGGAAGATGACGCCGCCGAGGGCGAAGTACGCGTCGATCGCACTGCCTGACCACATCGTGTAGGCCGAGGGGTGAGCGACACCGAGCTCCTGCTCGTAGGTGAGTCCGGTCAGGCCGTTGCGCACCAGGCCGGTGGTGCGCAACGAGGTGTCGATCAGCCCCGAGGCGCCGCGCAGCACGAGGAGCACGCCGCCGATCCAGCAGCACCAGGCCAGCACCCAGGCGGGGACCCGGCGGCCCCAGTCCTGATGGAGCGCGAGCGGGACGACCGCGCCGACGACGAACATGATGCCCACCACGACGGTGAAGACCCACATCGTCGCGTTGCGCACCTCCGGCACGGTCGTCTCCGCGTCGCCGAAGCCGAAATGGCCGCCGAACGCCCAGTACACGTGGAACGCGGCGAACACCACCACCCACGCGAAGGCGGCGCGGCCCGCCTTCCGCAGCGCGGCCGGCGCCGTCCGGGACGGGATCTCGATCTGGCCCATGCTGGTGCTCATCTCCCGGTCAGTCCGTGGGCCGGCGGGCCCGCGTCGCCTCGCGGAGGACCGCCCAGGCGTCGGCCACCGGCCCCACGTGCCCGAGCTTGTCGGGGTTGATCACCGCGCGGATCGTCACGATCTGCCCGTCGAGGATGTCGAGGGTCCAGGTGTTGACGACCTTGCCGTCCCGGTCGCGGAAGATCGCGCCCGGCTGGCCGTTCACCTGGTGCGGCTCCACCAGGCCGCCGATGCGCAGGAACGGTGCGACGAGCGCGTCGAGGACCCGGGCCACGTTCCCGGCGCCGAAGAAGGCGGGCTGCCACTGCGGCGCCTTGCCGCCGCTGTCGCCGACCATGCGAACGTCGGCGGCGAGCAGCGCCCGCAGCCCGTCGACGTCCCCCTCACGGAAGGCGTCGAAGAAGCGTCCGGCGAGCTCCTCGCGCTGCCTGCGGTCGGCCTCGAACCGGGGCCGGCCGGCGTCCATGTGGCGGCGGGCCCGCACGGCGAGCTGGCGGCACGCCGCCTCCGAGCGCCCCACCGCCGACGCGACCTCGCCGAAGCCGAACCCGAACACCTCCCGCAGCACGAAGACCGCCCGCTCGAGCGGGCTGAGCCGCTCGAGCAGGACCAGGGCCGCCATCGAAATCGAGTCGGCCAGCTCCGCCGAGCGCTCGGGATCCTCGTAGGGGTCGTCGAGCAGCGGCTCGGGGAACCACGGCCCGACGTACTCCTCCCGCCGCACGCGAGCCGAGCGCAGCACGTCGATCGAGATCCGGGTCACCACGGCCGACAGGAAGGCCTTGGCCGAGGCGGGTTGCGTCGGCGACGCCTCATAGCGCAGCCAGGCCTCCTGGGCCGCGTCCTCGGCCTCGCTGACGCTGCCCAGGATCCGGTACGCGATCGAGAACAGCAGCGGCCGCAGATCCTCGAACTCCTCGGCCCGCCCCGCGCCCGTCACCAGGGCACCGAGCCCTGCTCGTCGAAGAACCCGCCGGTCGGCCCGTCCGCGCCGAGCGTGGCGAGACGCACCAGGACCGCGGCGCCCTGCGCGACCGTGAGGAGCCCGGTGTGGTTGTTGCTGTCCGTGTCGACGAAGCCGGGTGCGGCCGCGTTGACGAGGATCCCGTCCTTGTGCAGCTCCTTGGCGTACTGCACGGTCAACGCCGTCACGGCGGTCTTGGACGGCAGGTACGCGGCCGACGGCAGCAACGCCGCGAACGGGCTGTCCGGGCCCCCGCTGGTCATGGTCAGCGACGCGCCGTGGCTGCTGACGTTGACGATGCGCGGCGCCGGCGAGCGCCGCAGCAGCGGCAGCATGGCATTGGTCACGGCGATCACCCCGAGGACATTGGTCTCGAACACCGCCCGGACCATGTCGAGGTCGACGGAGCTGGGAACCTGATCGTGGGCGTCCTGGGGCGCCACCGGCCCGGAGCCGGTGATGCCGGCGTTGTTGATCAGCACGTCGAGGTGGCTGAACCGCTCCTCGATCTGCCTCGCCGCCTCCCGCACGCCGGCCGGGTCGGTGACGTCCAGGGTGACCGCGATCGCGTCGCCGCCCGCCGCCCGCACCGCCCCGGCGGCCTCCTCGCCGCGCCGCGCGTCTCTCGCACCGATCAGGACCGTCATACCCAGCGCCGCGAGTTGCTCGGCCGCCCCGCGGCCGATCCCCTTGTTCGCCCCGGTAACCAGCGCAACCTTCCGGTGCGCGGTCTGTTCGCTCATCACCAGCTCCTTGCCGCGGGAGGACGTCCCACTCGAAGAATGTGCCTTCGAAACCCAAGACGAGACAGCCCACCGAGCTGTGACGCGCGGACGGCGGTGACCCGCGCACCGGCCGGGGGAGCACCGTCAGCGGTACCCGGCGGCGACGATGTTCGCCTGCACGGCGCTGTCGGTGGCGTCGGACGGGTAGCCGGAGACCATCGCGCCCTCGTAGAACGTCCCCGCGCTCTGGTTCGTGTTCGTCGCGCAGCAGTCGCCGCCGCTGCCGAGCACGATGGCGCCCTGCTTGCGCATCGGGCTGTAGCCGCGGGGCAGGGCACCGTCCCAGAGCGTGGTCAGGCCGCCGGACTGGGCGTTGCTGCCCTTGATGGCGAACCGGGAGGTGCCGTTGTTCTTCAGCATCGCGGTGACGAACTTGCTCGTGAAGGCCCGCTGGTTCGGGTTCCACGACGAGCTTCCGCCCGGGTAGAGGCCGTACTCGAGATCCGCCTGCACCCACGGACCGGTGCCCGAGCATCCGCCGAACCAGCAGCTCGTGCCGAAGTAGATGGCGTCCATGGCCCCGGCCCCGTCGGCGCGGCGCGTGGTCTCGCTGTTGCCGTAGTCGAAGCAGCAGCCGCTGTTGACGTGCGTGCCGCTGGTGATCATGTACATGCCCTCGGGGGCGCTGCCGGTCGGCACGCCGGAGCCGGACCCGTTGTGCCAGTAGCTGTTGCCGGCGTTGATGAAGAGCGAATAGGCCTTGCTGCCGCCCACCGTCAGCGACTCGCGGGTCGCGCTCGCCGGGGTGTCCTGACCGCCCGCGCCGCCGGGCCCCTGATAGGCGAGGTCGTTGCCGTGGCCGGACTGGTCGAACAGGATCGTGACCACGCACGAGGTGCCGGCGCAGAACGAGTCCTGGGCGGACGCGTTCGCGGCGCCGCCGCGGGTCAGCACGCCGATGTTGCGCGTGGTGTTGTCGGAGGAGCGGCGGATCTGGTACAGGCTGCCGCCGTACGAGCCGTAGAGCGCCCGGACCGTGCTGTGCGCCGCGACGCAGGGCGTGCCCCCGGCGGCGTAGATGTCGCACGGGCCGGCCGGCCCGGCGGAGGCCGAGGCGCTCGGCGCCGGGCTGCTCGGGCCGCCCGGGCTGCCGTTGCAGGTGACCCCGTTCAGCGTGAAGCTCGCCGGGGCCGGGTTGGCGCCGGTGGTGCTGCCGTTGAAGCCGAAGCTCACGGTCGCGCCGGTGGCGATGGTGCCGTTCCAGCCGGCGTCGGTCACTGTCACCTGGGCGCCGGACTGGGTGTACGAGCCGTTCCAGAGCTGGGTGACGCTCTGGCCGCCGGTGAAGGCCCATGCGAGCCGCCAGCCGTTGACCGGGTCGCCGAGGTTGGTGACCTCGACGCCGGCGCCGAAGCCGCCCGGCCAGGAGTTGGTGACGGTGTAGGCGACCCGGCAGCCGGTCGTCGCCGCGGAGGCGAGGTGCGGGCCGGCGACGGCGGCACCGGTCAGCAGCAGCGCGGCGGCCGCGAGCAGCGCCGCCCGGCGGAGCGGGCGTCTGTGGTCGTGCATGGGCGTGTCCTTCCGAGGAGGTTGCCGGTGACGGCCGGTCGGATCGGCATTCGCGAATGTGTGTTCGGGAGTGTTAGCGCTCACTTTGCCGATGTCAACCAGCGCCGGGTGCGACCACGGCAGGAGCGCGGGCATAACGTTTTTCGTGAAGGCTCCCGTACACTGCCCGGTGTGATCGACAGGCTCCCGCCGGCCCCGCGCGTGCGCTGGCGCGGTGACCTGCCCGTGGCCGAGATCGCGCAGCTCGCAGGCGTCTCCCAGCCCACGGTCTCCAAGGTGCTCAACGGCCGGGCCGGAGTCGGCGACGCCACCCGCCGGCGGGTCGAGTCCCTGCTGCGGGAGCACGGTTATCGCCGGCCGGCCGGCGCGCCCGGGACGGCGGGCGTCGAGGTGCTCTTCTCCGGGATGCTCAGCTACATCGCGATGGAGGTCGTCCGCGGCATCGAGGACGTGGCCGCCGCCCGGGACCTGACCGTGAGCGCCACCGACATCGGGCGCCGGGCCGCGGCCGGGCAGTCGTGGATCGAGCCGCTGCTGCTGCGCCGCCCCGTCGGGGTCGTCGCCGCCTTCGCCGGGTTCACCGCCGCGCACCTCGAACTCCTCGACGCGGGCGGCATCCCCGTCGTGACCCTGGATCCGATCGGCGACCTGCACCCGACGCCGTCCGTCGGGTCGACCAACTGGAGCGGCGCGCTCGCCGGCACCCGGCACCTGCTGGGCCTCGGCCACCGGCGCATCGGCGTGATCACGGGGCCGGTCAAGGACCTCTCCGCCCGGGCCCGCCTCGACGGTTTCCGGGCCGGGCTCGACGCGGCCGACGTGCCGTTCGACGAAGGGCTGCGCCGCAGCGGTGTCTTCACCTTCGAGGACGGCCGCGACCTCGGGCTCGAGCTGCTGCGGCAGCCCGACCGGCCGACCGCCGTCGTCTGCGGCGACGACCTGCAGGCCCTCGGCGTGTACGAGGCGGCGCGGATCTGCGGCCTGCGCATCCCGGACGAGCTCAGCGTGGTCGGCTTCGACGACATCGAGCAGTGCGCGTGGTGCGGTCCGCCGATGACGACCGTGCGCCAGCCGTTCGCGGAGATGGGCGCCGCGGCCGCGCAGCTCGTGCTGGCCCTGGCCGCGGGGGAGCGCCCGGCCCGCAGCCGGGTCGAGCTCGGCGCCACCCTCGTGGTGCGCGGCAGCACGGCGCCGCCCGCCGGTCGCTGAAACTTTCAGCTCCTTCGAGCCCCTGACCCGCCTTGCGGCCATTCGGCGGGTGCGACGGCACATTGACGTCATGCGAGTGAGCGATAACATTCGCGAAATTCATTCGCCGGATCGCGGGCATCCCGGTCCGACCCGGAAGGGGAATGTCCCTCATGACCCGAACCACAAGAGGTGGACACAGCCGTGTGCGCCTCGCCGTCACGCTCGCCGCGGTGAGCGCCGTGGCCGCGGGCGCCGCCGTCGCCCTCGCCTCCGGTGCGCAGGCCGGCAGCACGCTCGGCGCGTCGGCGGCGGAGAAGGGGCGGTACTTCGGCACCGCCGTCGCCGCGGGGAAGCTGAGCAACAGCCAGTACACCGGCATCCTCGACCGCGAGTTCAACATGATCACGCCCGAGAACGAGATGAAGTGGGACGCGACCGAGCCGTCCCAGGGGCAGTTCCGCTACACCTCCGCCGACCAGATCGTCTCCCACGCCCAGGCGCACGGGCAGCGGATGCGCGGCCACGCCCTGCTCTGGTATCAGCAGGAGCCGGGCTGGGCGCAGAACATGTCCGGCAGCGCACTGCGCAGCGCCATGATGAACCACGTCAGCACCGTCGCCGGGCACTACAAGGGCAAGATCTACGCCTGGGACGTGGTGAACGAGGCGTTCGCCGACGGCAACAGCGGCGGGCGGCGCGACTCGAACCTGCAGCGCACCGGCAACGACTGGATCGAGGCCGCGTTCCGGGCCGCGCGGGCCGCCGACCCGGGCGCCAAGCTCTGCTACAACGACTACAACACCGACGGCATCAACGCGAAGAGCACCGGCGTCTACAACATGGTGAAGGACTTCAGGTCGCGCGGGGTGCCGATCGACTGCGTCGGGTTCCAGTCGCACCTGGGCGGGCTGCCGCCGTCGGACTACCAGGCGAACCTGCAGCGCTTCGCCGACCTCGGGGTCGAGGTGCAGATCACGGAGCTGGACATCTCCGGCTCCAACCAGGCCACCGCCTACGCCAACGTGGTCAAGGCGTGCCTGAACGTGTCGCGGTGCGCGGGCATCACCACCTGGGGCATCCGCGACAGCGACTCGTGGCGCACCGGCGAGAACCCGCTGCTGTTCGACGCCAACGGCAACAAGAAGGCCGCGTACACCGCCACGCTCAACGCCCTCAACGGCCCGGGCAGCACCGTGTCCACCCCGCCGGTCAGCTCCCCGCCGCCGGTGAGCTCCTCGCCCGGGGGCGGGACGGGCAACGGCTGCACCGCGACCGTCTCCCTCAACCAGTGGGACGGCGGGTTCGTCGCCACCGTCAGGGTCACCGCGGGCTCGGCCGCCATCAACGGCTGGACCGTCACCCTGCCGGTGCCATCGGGTGTGACCGTCACCGGCTCCTGGAACGTCACCCGCTCCGGCAACTCCTGGACGAACGTGTCCTACAACGGTCACGTCGAGGCCGGGCAGTACACGGAATTCGGCTTCCAGGCCACCGGGACCGCCTCGGGCCTCAACCCGGCCTGCTCGGCCGCCTGACATTGCGCACATCGGGCTGGACGCGACGCCCGATCGCGTGGCCGTGCGGTTGGCAGACCGCACGGCCACGCACCCGTTCTCGGCTTGCGCCGGCCGATCAGCCGGTGGTCGTCGGCCGTTGCCGGACGCCGGGCAGCAGGCGGCCGGCGGCCGCGACGAGCAGGGCCACGACGACGGCGACGGCCAGCGGGGGGAAGCGCAACAGGCCGAAGGCCGCGACCAGCACCCACAACAGCAGCGTGACGGGAATCGCGGCGAGCAGGGCGGCGCGCGGGCGCGGTGCGGGCCAGCGCAGCGCCGTGGCGACGCCCACGGCCAGGACGGCCAGGAGGTCGACCTGCGAGATCCCGCCGATGGCCACCTGGTAGACGAGCAGCGCGGCGGCGACGCCGAGCATTGTGCGGCGGGCCGAGAGGATCCACGCCACCGCGGTGGCGAGCCGGAGCAGGGCGGGGATCAGCAGGACGAGGGCCACGCTGCGGATGGGGAATGAGCGATCGGCGCTGATGAAGGCCCTTCCGGTTTCGATGTCGTACGCCAGCTTGGCGATCCACGTGCCGATGGCGACGAGGTACGCGGCCAGCAGCAGCGACGCCGCGCTGCCCAGGCGCAGGCGCAGGGCGAGGCCGAGCACGCCGGCGGACTGGCGCAAGCTGGGCCGGGCCCGGCCCTCGTCCAGGTCGAGCAGGAGGCCGAGCAGCTCCTCGCCGCGGGCCGCGCGATGGTCGGCGGGCAGCAGGCGCAGCAGGCGGCGGTAGCGCCGCTCCAGCGGGGTCATCCGCTCAGGCCCAGCTGCGCGCGGCGGACGAGGCGGCGCTTGGCCGCGCGCGCCTGGCTGGCCATGCGCTCCGTCTCGGCCTCGACCACGGCCGCGCCCGCGTCGGTCAGGCGGTAGTAGCGGCGCAGCCGGCCGTTCTCCACCTCGTCGCGCTCGGGCTCGACCAGGCCGCGGGCGGTGAGGCGCTCCAGCGCCGCGTAGAGCGTGCTCGCCCGGAGCCGGACGCGGTCGCCGGACAGTGCGGCCACCTCGGTCACCAGGCCGTAGCCGTGCCGGGGCTGGTCGGCCAGCCCGGCGAGGATCAGAAACGACTGTTCGCTCAATGATTCCACGCCGAGAGCATATACCGCGCGATGGTATATGCGGCGCACGGGCCGTAGGCGGCGGATCGCGCAGCGGAACGGTGTGGATGGGGGCCCTGCCGCAGGGCCCCCATCCGTCACTCGGGCTGGCCGTTGCTCACGACGAGCTGGACCGCGCCGCCCTTGGTCGTGGCGCCGCCCGGGTTGGTGCGGTCGACGGTGCCGGCCGGGCACTTGGACGGCACCTGGCCGGCCGCGACCGTGACCGAGAAGCCCGCCTTGGCGACCTTGTCCCGCGCCTGGTCGACCGGGAGGCACTTGACCGACGGGATGTCGACCAGCTTGCCCTGCGCGCGGTCCTTCGTCGGCGCCGTGAACTTGACCTCGGGCTGGCCGGCGAGCCCGTCGCGCAACACGCCGAGGGCCGCGTAGTTCACCGGCGCGTGCTGCATGTCCACGGTGGTCTCGGGCCAGTCCGGGTCGGTCAGGAAGCCCGACACCGCGAGCTGCTTGGTCATGACGGTGAACGTGGCGCTCTTCTCCGAGTCCGTGGTCCCGGACTTGCCGGCGATCTGACGCTTCACGAAGCCGCGCGCGTACTGCGCCGTCGCCCCGCTGCACTTGCTGGTCGCGGACTGGTCGCCGACCGGGCAGCGGGCCATGTCCACCGCGGCCCGCGCGACCTCGGGGTCGACCACCTGCTTGCACTTCGGGTCGAGGCCCTCGACCTTCTTGCCGCTGTTGTCCTTGACCTCGAGGATCGGGGTCGGCTCGCAGTAGAGGCCGTCGGCGGCGAGCGTGCCGTAGGCGTTGGCCAGCTGCAGCGGGGTCGTGGCCGAGACGCCCAGCGTGAACGCGCCCCACCCGTCCGGCTTGGCCGCGAGGTCGGCGTCCTCCTTGGCGTTGAACTGGATGCCGAGGCGCTGGGCCACGTCCACCACGTGCTTGACCCCGACCTGCTGCTCCAGCGGGACGAAGTAGGTGTTGATGGAGCTGCCGAACGCGGTCCACATGTTGTACGGCCCGGACTGGCCGCCGGAGTTCTTGGGGCAGTAGTGGTTGCCGTTGCACGTGGCGGGGCCGCCGCCGTTGAGGATGAAGTCCGACACGAACTGCTTCTCGGTCTGGATCGTCGTGGCCAGGGGCAGGCCGGACTCCAGCGCCGCAACCGCCGTGAACATCTTGAACGCGGAGCCGGCCTGGTAGCCGGGGATGTCCGCGTCGCCGGTGATGATCGGTACGGTGGTGTTCGGGTAGTTGCCCTTCTGGCCCTTCTTACCCGGGTTCGTGTTCTCCTTGTTGCCGCTCTGGTCGTTGCTGAAGGTCCGGTTGGTCGCCAGTGCGGTCACCCGCCCGGTGCCGGGCTGGATGGCGGCCAGCATGAGGGCGCTGGAGTTGCCCAGGTGGATCTGCTGGTTCTTGGCGACGTCCTTGGGCTGCTCCTGCGCGTACTTCGCCGCGGCCGTCTGCGTCTGGATGTCCAGCGAGGTGACGATGGTGTAGCCGCCGGCCCGCAGCCGGTTGGCGCGCTGGTACTCGTCCTCGCCGAACACCTTCTGGTCGTCCCACCAGCGCCGCAGGTAGTCGCAGAAGAACCCGGCGCCGAGCTCGGGGGAGGCCTGGATGGACTCGCAGCCCTCCGGGGTCCGCTTGCCGACGATGGTCAGCTTCTCGCCGGCGGCGGCATCGGCGGCGGCCTTGTCGATGTAGCCCATCGAGACCATCTGGTTCAGCACGTACTTCTGCCGCTTGACCGCCTCCGGGTAGCCCTTCTCGGTGGCGGGGTCGTTGGTGCCCGGTGCCTTCACCAGCCCGGCGATGAGCGCGGCCTCGGGCAGCGTCAGGTCCTTGGGGTCCTTGTCGAAGTACACGTGCGCGGCCGCGTACACCCCGTAGGCGCCGTGGCCGAAGGGCGCGATGTTCAGGTACCGCTCGAGGATCTCCTTCTTGGAGAGCTTCTTCTCGAGGTCGATCGCGTACTTCATCTCCCGCAGCTTGCGCGTGTTGGTCTTGCCGGTGGCGTCGACCACCTCCTGCGGCGTCTGCGCGGAGTACGCGATGGCCTGCCGCACGTACTGCATCGTGAGCGTCGAGGCGCCCTGCTCGGTCCCGCCCGCGTTCTGGTTGGCCACGAACGCCCGCGCGACGCCCTTCACGTCCACGCCGCGGTGCTCGTAGAACCGGTTGTCCTCGGCCGCGACCATCGCCTCCTGCATGACCTGGGCGACGTCGTCGATCTTCACATCGCGGCGGTTCTCGTCGTACATCATCGCCAGCCGGGTCTTGCCGTCGGCGGCGAGCACGTAGGAGATCTGCGGCGACGGCAGCACGACGAGGTCGCTGGACATGCTCTCGAACGTGTCCGAGCCGGTCTTCGCGGCCAGCCCCGACATCGCCACGATGGGGAACGCCGCCCCGGCGACCACCAGCCCGGCCAGGAGCCCGCACAGCAGCAGCGAAGCCGCGCTGGGCAGCAGGCGTTTCCTCAGAATCCGTACCCGGGCCACGCTGGCGTCCCCCCGTGTCATGCGGCGTCCTTGTGCGTTCGTCGTCCTCGTCCGTCCTAGACGCGGAACACGGAGCGTGAGGTTGCCACCGTTGTGAGAATGTTTTCGCGGTCAGGGTACGGGCTCGGCGGGAACCCCGATCCGGGGGCGGTCGGCCACGATCCGGGAACGTAGTCTGGCTGGGTGGCGGGCCCGGCGGACACTGGCGCGATGGCACTCCTCGAACGCGACTCGGCGCTCGCGGCGCTGGCCGAATACGCCCGGCAGGCGCTGATCGGCGACGGCCGGCTCGTGCTCGTCGGCGGCGAGGCCGGCATCGGCAAGTCCAGTCTCGTCGAGACGTTCGCGCAACGGCTGCCGGCGCACGTGCCGGCCGCCCGGATCGCCTGGGGCCTGTGCGACGGCCTCTCCACGCCGCGGCCGCTCGGGCCGCTGTTCGACATCGCCGAGGAGCTCGGCGGCGACCTGCTGGAGCGGTCGCGGGCCCGAGCCCCGCGCGACGAGCTGTTCACGACCCTGCTGCGCCAGGCCGACGCGCCCGACGAGCTGCACATGCTCGTGCTCGAGGATCTGCACTGGGCCGACGAGGCGACGATCGACCTGCTGCGGTTCCTCGCCCGGCGGTTGCGCGGCGCCCGCATCCTGCTCGTCGCAACGTACCGTGACGACGACCTCTCCTCACGTGACCCGCTGCGGATCGCCCTCGGCGACCTCGCCACCCAGCGTACGACCCGGCGGATCGGCCTCGCCCCGCTGTCGGTGGAGGCGGTCGGGCGCCTCGCCGCCGACAGCGGCCTCGAACCCGCCGGCCTGCACCGGCTCACCGGCGGCAACCCGTTCTTCGTGACCGAGGTCGTCCGGTCCGGCTCGCCCGCGGTTCCGGCGTCCGCCCGCGACGTGGTCCTCGCCCGGGTCGCGACCCTCGGCGACGACGCTCGGGCGGTGCTCAGCACCGGTGCCCTGATCGGCAACCGGATCGACCCGCGCCTGCTCGCCGCGGCCACCGGCGGTTCCCCGGCCGACGTCGACGAGCTGGTGCTGTCCGGCCTGCTCGTCGGCGACGGCGGGCTGCTGACGTTCCGGCACGAGCTGACCCGGCTCGCCGTCGAGCAGGCCGTCCCGCAGCACCGCGTGGGCCCCGTCCACGCCCGGATCCTGGCCGCGCTGCGGGACCTGGACAGCGACGACGACGCCGGGATGGCCTTCCACGCCGAGGCGGCCGGCGACGCGGCGGCGGTGCTGGAGTACGCGGTCCGGGCGGCCCGGCGCGCGGCCGAGCTCGCGTCGCACCGGGAGTCGGCGGCGCAGTACGAGCGGGCGCTGCGCTTCGCCGGCGACCTGCCCGTGGCCGAGCAGGCCGAGCTCTACGACGCGCTCGCGGCCGAGCTGATGCTGGTCGACCGCGGGCCGCGCGGCTGTGAGGTGGCCGAGCGGGCCCGGGAGCTGTGGCACCGGGCCGGCGACCCCCGGCGGGAGGGGGCGGCCCTGCGCCGGCTCTCGGCGGCGCTGCGGTATGCGTGCCGGGGCGAGGAAGCCGTGGCCGCGGCCGAGCGGGCGCTGGCCACGCTGGAGCCGCTGGGCGCGACCGCGGAGCTGGCCGGGGCGTACGCGAACCTCGCGGTCCAGCGGATGGCGAGCGAGCGGTACGAGCAGTCGATCGCCGCGGCCGACCGGGCCCGGGAGCTCGCCGTCGCGCTGGAGCTCCCCGAGGTCCACGCCGACGCGCTGATCACGGAGGGCTGCTCCCGGGCGGTCGTCGGCGGCGACTGGCTGGGACTGCTGCGCCAGGCGCTGGACACCGGCCTCGCGCTCGGGCTGGACGCGCAGGTCGGCCGCGCCTACGTCAACCTGCACCGCATGCTGTGCGCCAAACACCGGTTCGCCGAGGCCGAGCGGTACTACCTCGAGGGCGTCGCCTACTGCGACGAGCACGAGGTGCGCACGTACGCCACCTGCCTGCGCGGCGACTGGGTCAGCACCCTGGCGAGCACCGGCCGCTGGGACGAGTCGCTGCGGCGCAGCGAGCACCTGCTGGCCGGCGCGCTCGGCGCCTCGCCCCTCAACCGGGTCGACCCGCTCGTCTGCGTCGGCATCATCCGTGCCCGGCGCGGCGCCGACGGTGTGTGGCCGCCGCTGGACGAGGCCGCCGAGCTGGTCGACGGCATGGCGGCGCCGCAGTGGGCCGCGACCGTGCGGGCCGCCCGCGCCGAGGCCCACTGGCTGGATGGAGCGCTGCGGCCGGCCCGGCGCGAGGCGGAGCTGATCGCCGACGCCGCCGCCACCGGCGACGAGTGGGCCCGCGGCCTGGCCGACTTCTGGCTGCGCCGCACCGGCTCCGGCCGCCGGGCCGGGGGAACCCTGGCCGAGCCGTACCGGCTGGAGGCCGCCGGCGACTGGGCGGCCGCGGCGGACCGGTGGGAGGCCGGCGGCTCGTCCTACGTCGCCGCCCTGGTCCTGCTGGAGTCCGGCGACGAGCCGTCCCGGCGGCGCGCCCTCGCACTGCTGGACGACCTCGGCGCGACGGCCGCGGCGCGCCTTGCCCGGCAGCGCATGCGGCAGGACGGTGTCCGCTCCGTCCCCGCGGGTCCCCGCGCCGCGACCCGTGCCCACCCGGCGGGCCTGACCCGCCGCGAGCGCGAGGTGCTGGACCTGATCTGCGCGGGCCACACCAACGCGGAGATCGCGGGCCGGCTGTTCATCTCGGTGAAGACCGTCGACCACCACGTGTCCGCGGTGCTGGGCAAGCTCGGCGTGGCGACGCGTTCGGGCGCCGCGAAGGAGGCGGTCCGCCTCGGCCTGGCCCCCGCCGCGCCGCGCTGACGTCGCCGGTCATTGTCGTCCGGTCAGCGTCGCCCGGGTCAGCGACGCTCGACGTCGGCGCGCAGGGCCGGGGCGAGCAGGGCCTTGGCGAGGCTCGCGGAGGCGGCCGCCGTAGCCGGTGCGGCGCCGATCCGTTGCCGCGCGACGGCGGTCACGTCCAGCACCCGGCGGTCGCCGGTCCACTCGGCGGCGGCGGCGCCGAGCGTGAAGTGCAGCGTGTGGTCGGGCTGGACGATGGCGGCCCGGGCGGCCTCGCCGGCGAACAGGTACAGCGCGGTGTTCTCCGACAGCAGGTCCGCGCGGAACCGGTCGAGGGCCTTGCCGTCGGCGCCGGCCGCGGTCACCTGGAGGTCGGGCCAGCCGGACACCGCGTGGGAGCGCAGCAGCAGACCGGACGCGGTCGCGTCGGCGCCACGCAGCACCGCCGCCGTCCACGGCCGCACGCCCGCCGCGCCGACGTCGGCGGCCAGGGTGCCGTCGAGGGCCACGTCGCCGGGGGTGCTGCGCCCGACGCTGAGCGCGCCGTCGAGCAGGCAGGCGACCCAGCCGGCGTGCACGGAGAAGAACCGCAGGGACTCCGGCGGGGCCATCCGCTCGTCCGGCACGAGGTAGCCGAACGGCACTCCCTCCAGCCGGGCAAGGGCGTCGACCCAGGCGGTGACGAGCGCGGGAAGCTCCGGCCGGGACTGGTCGCCGCTCTTGCGGCGCTGCGCGCGGAGCCGCTTCCAGCGGTACAGGGCCGCCGCGAACGGCCGGCTCTGCAGCGCCAGGAGGCGGCCGAGGTCCCACGCGGCGGCGAAGCTGACATCGCCCGGTCTGGAGACGGGCATGAGGTCGGCGGCGGACGCGACCGGCAGCTTGGCGCGCTCCGGGCGGGGCTTCGGCACGAGCGGGCCGCTGTAGCCCGCATCGAGGCGGTCGCCGGTGCCGGACAGGTACGGCATCGGCAGTCGCCCGGACGGGTCGGCGCCCGGCGTGAGCAGTGGCGCGGCGCCGGCGGCGAGGGCCTTGAGCAGCCCGTCGAGGCCGGGCCCGGCCGCGGAGGACGTGAAGCGCCAGCTCTTGAGGCTCACCAGGCGCAGGGTGGGGGAGTCGGGGCCGGTCGCGGCGTACCGGTGCCGGACCGAGACGAGGTGGGCGACGTGCGCGGCACCGGCGCTGGGCAGCCGGTTGCCGATGACGACGGCCCGCTCGGCGCCGGCCGCGTCGCGGCGCACGTGGGCGAGCAGCGCCAGGTCGCGGCGGGTCGAGTCCTGCGCGGGCAACAGCGCCGCGGGCACGTCGATGACGGTGACCTTCTCGTCGGCCGGGAGGTCGCCGGCGGGGCCGAGCTCGGCTGCGGTGACGACCCGCGGGTCCGGCGCGTCGGCCGCGTCGAAGAGGACCACGGCGAGCCACGGCAGGTCGTCGCGGTCCGCGGTCGCGGTCTCCTGCCAGGGCAGGGTGCTGTGGTTGAGGACCACGTGCGGCAGGTCGGCGGTGTAGTCGCCGTGGCCCCCGTCGGGCGGGTAGACGGCGTAGACCTCGTCGGCGCCGAAGGCCGGCCGGGACCCGGCGACGGTGAGCCGGGACGTGCCGCCGAAGTGCTGCGCCGGGATCTTCTTCGTGCCGGTCTCGTCGGTGCCGAGGTCGTGCTTGAACTCGATGAGGTACGTGCCGCCGGGCAGCGCGGGCAGGTGGTACTGCAGCAGCCGCAGCTCACCCGCGACCGCCGAATCGGTGCCGACGAGCGGGGTGGCGCGGGGCCGGATCTCGAACCCGGTGAGCGCGTCGCGGACCAGCGTCGCCGCGTTCGGGTCGGGGCGCAGGTCGCCGCCGAGCTCGGCCCACAGCGCGGCCGGCACGTTGCCGAGCACCGGGGTGAACGAGAAGTGGTGCTCCATCGGCACACCGTCGCGGGTGATCGCGATCGACAGCGTGGAGTTCAGGTGGGCGCCTTGGTGCTCGGGGCGCACGATGTGCATCGGCCCGGCGGCGGGCGCGGCGATCGTGCGCCGGGCGTGACCGGCGGCCTGGACGGGCGTGGCGGTGGGGCCGTCGGCCTCGAACGGCAGCGGCCCGCCGCTCGCGTCCACGGCGAGGCGGGCGACGGCGAGATCGGCGCGGATGCGGGCGGCGGCCGCCGGGATCGCGCTGCCGGCCCGCAGCAGCAGCCGCTGCGGGTCGACGACGCCGAGGTCGGTGATCGCGGGGGCCGGTGGGTTCAGAGCCGGTGGGTGCGGCGTCCTGCTCGCGGATCAGCCCGGCCGCGGCGGTGAGCGTGCACGGGTCGGCGGCGGGCAGGAACCGGCGGAAGGCGGGCCAGTCGATCGGCGCCGGCCCGGTCTGGTTCTGGGCGCCGAACGCCACGTCGAAGGAGATGATCCACAGGGAGATGTGGGCGGTGCCGGCGAAGTCGGGCCCCCAGATGTGCAGGTCGGCACCGACGTCGACGCTGATGTGGTGGGTGCCGAAGAAGTCGAACGTGTAGGACACATTGAAGTCGACGTAGGCGCGGGCGTCGTAGTGGTACGGCTTCCAGGCGATGAGGAAGTCGACCCCGGCGGTGAACGCGGCGCGCAGGTTGCCGCTCTGCCATACGACCTCGAGGTGGCCGCCGGCCATCAGCGCGGCCGGGGTGAGCGCGTAGTAGGCGTCGCCCTTGATGCCCAGCGCCTGGTCGTACTGCCAGTTGAAGCCGATCCGCGGCACCTTCGGGTAGTGCGCCGGCACGGCGTACTGCGGGTGGTAGCCGCCGACGGACAGCACGAAGTCCCCGTCGTGCTCGCCGGCGAACCAGGTGGTGAACGCGAACCCTCCGGTGAGGTGGCAGTCGTGAGAGAACAGGAACGACGCCTGGGTCAGCTGCGCGGCCACGCTGAGCACGCCGGCGTCCGGCTGGAAGCTCGCCCGGACCGCGAGCTGCAGCTCGGCGAGGGGCGCGACCGCGGGGGCGGGCGCCGGCTCCGGGCGGGGCGCGACGAGGGTGGAGATGCCCAGCACGTCGAGCTCGAACGTCTCGCCGAAGCTCACCGCGAGCAGCGCGAACGAGTCGATCATCTGGAACGAGCTGAACCGGACCCCGGCGGCCAGGAACATCTGCCCGGCCGTCGGCGGCACCCACTGGCGCAGCCCGGTGAGCGCGGTGCGCAGCAGGTCCCGCGGCTCCCCGGTGCCGGTCGGCGCGCCGGACACGGCGGTGGCGACGAGCGGGAAGTCGGCGACGCCGGTGATCGGGGGCAGGACAAGAGACCGGTTGTACCCGAAGCCGGCGGCGAGCCCGGTGACGGTGAAGAACGGCGGGCCACCGAGGGTCTTGTCCAGCACCGCGTAGACGAACATCGACGGCTGCCCGTTGAGGTAGACGTAGCCGCCGACCGCGGTGACGGCGAAGGCGGAGGTACGGATGACGGCGGCGCCGTCGTACTCGTCGTAGGGCTCCTTGCCGGGCTCCCGCACCGTGGTGCGCAGCAGGGCGCCGCCGACCTCGACCGGGCCGCTGCGGTAGTCGACGCCGATGCCGCGCAGGTCGAAGCTCGGCGCGAAGTGGTCGATCGGCGAGCCGAGGGTCAGGCCGTCCAGGGACAGGGTCAGCCCGGCCAGCGACAGGGCGGCGTCGAGCAGGAAGCGGACCTGGCCGTCGGCGTACTCGAAGCCGATCCGGTCGAAGTAGACCGGCCCGGCCGAGCGCTGGACGTCGAACCACTTCACCGGATCGGCGCCGGCCCCGGCCGTCTGTGGCTGGCCCTGGGGCTGGGTCGGTGACTGGGTCGCTGCGGCGGGGGCCATCGGCAACGTCAGGTCGCGGGGCGGGGCGCCGCCGCCCAGCGCCAGCCGGGCCGTGATCGTCGCGCCGGACGGCAGCGGCGCCGGCAGCGGGGCGACGGTGGCCGGCAGCAGGGCGCTCAACGCCGCCGACTCGGCCGCGGTGTACTCCCGGGACGCGACCACCAGCCGCAGGTTGTCCACGGCGGCGGTGCTGCCGGCCGGGAACTGGCGGCCGACCAGCGGCAGCCCGGACAGGCTCAGCGACGCGCCGAGGTCCAGACCGAGCACGGCGCCGCCGTCGACGGCGAGCACGACGTCCTTGAGGTCGATGGTGAGGTCCTCCGGCACCGCGGCGGCCAGGTCGGCGCTCAGCACGCCGAGGAGGTCGCGCACGAGGATGCGCCGCCCGTCCTCGGTGTGCCGGTAGGTGGCGACGAACCGGGTCGCGGTCGCGTCGGCGAGCAGGTGCAGGTCGAACTGAAGTCCGGCGACCTCGATGGTGCCGGTGAACTCCTTGCGGTAGCCGGTGCCCTCGCGGCTGACCCGGATGTCGACGGTGGCGGCGAGGCGGGCAGCGGACGCTGCGTCGCCGACCGGCAGCGACACCGAGCAGTGCAGCGCCAGCCCGGCGCCGCCGGTGTCGAAGGACGCCTCCAAGGCGTCGAGGGACGCCCCGGCGATCACCGCCGGCAGCACCGGGTCGACGTCGTACAGGGCGACGATCTGGTCGTGCACGGCCTTGACGGTGAGGCTCTGCCCGGGGCGCAGCCCGCAGCTGAACCGCCAGCCGCCGGCCGCCTCGGCGTGCTCGGCGGTGATGTGGAAGTCGGCGCCGAAGATGGCGCCCCACGCCTCGACGCCGCCGGTGACGCCGTGGCCGTCCTTGACGACGTGGAAGGCGAACGACCGCGGCGCGATCGGCAGCCGCCCGGCGGTGAGCTCGAAGTCGGTGGTGATGGCGGCGGAGATCTCGTAGCGGCCGGCGTCCGGGTAGGCGGCCAGCCGCAGCTCGTTGAGTTCGGCGGCCGGGAAGGCACCCGCCGCGGCGGGGAACCAGGCGGCGGCCAGGGCGCGCAGGTCGACCGGGTGGGCCGGGTCGAGCCGGCCGATCAGGAAGAACGACGGCAGCCCGGCGGTGACGCGGAACCTGACGCCGTCGACGGTGAGGCTGGCGTCGGCCTCGACCCCGCGGACGGCGCGCGCGTCGAGGTCCAGGCCGATGCGGACCGCGTCGATCGCGAGGCTGGTCAGGCCGAGGTTGCGCAGGCCGGCGTCGACGTCGGCGGGGTCGGCCCCGGCGAGCGCGGCCAGGGCGCCCAGGGCCGGCAGGACGTTGCCATCGGCGGGCAGCACCTCCAGCACCCAGCGGCCGGGTCCGCGCAGGGCGAGCCGGACGGTGAAGTCCTGCCCGCCGATGCTCGCGGTGGCGTGCACGTCACCGCCGGCGGAGGCGGCGAAGCGTTCGGCTCGGGAGCCGGTGCGGGCCCGCAGGGTGACGCCGATGCCGCGCAGCTCGACCGAGCCGGCGACGATCGGCCAGGTGCCGGTGGCGTCGGCGGTCAGCGTGAGCTCCGACGCGTCGGCGGGCCGGGACCCGAAGGTGGCGGTGAGGCCGGTCAGCGGCAGCAGGTCGAACACGGCGCCGACCGGCAGGCCGTCCACCAGTAGCCCGCCGCCGATGAGGGTGCCGAACGTGGCCAGGGACGCCGCCGGTCGCGGCCCGTCCGCGAGAGCGAGGGTGATCCGGCCGGTCGGGTCGAGGCCGCCGATGACCGCGACGGTGGTGCCGCCGGCGGTGAGGCCGCCCTCGACGGCGAGCTGCACCGCGAAGCCGCCCGGGTCGGCGGCGGCCCCGGTGAACACCACCCGCACGGCGGTGAGGTGCAGGTCGCGGCCGGTCCGGCCGACCGGCCAGGCGTCGGTGCAGGCGCCCGCGACGGTGAGCGTGCCGCCGGCGAGCGTGATCCGCGGGTCGCCGAGGGTCAGCCCGCCGGCCGGGAGCAGCGTCGTGAGGCGGGGCACCGGGCAGGTGTCCTCGTCGAGGCTCAGCCCGCCGCCGGAGACGGCGAGGCCGAGCCGGTCGTTGAGGTCCGCGAGGGTCGCGACGATGCCGACGGGCTGGCTCATGCTGGGCGCCTTCCTGACCGGGTGGTGCCTTACTTGATGTCCAGGTTCATGGGACCGTTGACGCTGTCGTAGCTGACGGTGAAGAGGGTCGCCGGGTTGACGGCGTCGGCGGCGACGCGCGCCGCGTTGCCGGCACCGTTCGCGGCGCCGCCCGCGAGGCCGATGCGCAGCAACGCCGCCCGCACGCCGTCGCGCACGTCGTCCGGCTCTCCCAGGTAGTGCGCCGCGGCGGTGACCGCCGCCGCGAACGCCGCGTGCTGCGTCGTCAGCCGTGCGTCCGCGGGCCCGTTCAGGGCGGCGTGCCGGGCCGCGCCGACGACGATCCGCGCGGTCTCGGCGGCGTCGAGGACCTGCACGAGGGCGCCCATGGCCGCGCCGAGCACCGCGGCCTGGGCCGGGGTGGCACCGGCGTGGGCCGCGGCGTACGCGGCGATGCCGGCGTAGGCCGCGTCGTCGCGGCCGTTGTTGGTGGCGTAGGCGACGTCGGCGGCGACGGACGCGGCGAGGGCCTCGTTCGCGGTGGCGCCGGCCCCCGTGGCGGCGTTGGCGACACCGGTCCGGTAGCCGGCGCCGACGGCCGTGACCATCGCCGCCCGGATGATCGCCATGCCCTGCACGCCGATGCTGGTGCGGATGGGGGCCGGGTAGGCGTTGATGACGGCGTCGATCGATGCGGGGGTGGCGCCGGGTGCCGTCGTGGCATCGTTGGCCTGCGTGACCAGCCCGTCGAACGGGTTGCCGTTGTTCTCCACGTTGCCGAGCCACATGACCGCGGTCAGCGCCTGCGACGCCTGCTGGTCAGTGGCGCCGGTCGCGCGGGCGGCGGCCTGCACCACGCCCCGGGCCCCGCCGGCCTCCCCGACCTGGTCGACCAGCCCGGGCGCGGGCGCGTATCCGGTGACGGCGTTGGTCGCGTTCCCGGCCGCGATCACGCCGCGGCGGATCTGGCCGACCGGCGACAGGTTCGACTGGGCCTCGGTGACCCGCACGACGATGTGCCCGGGCAGGCCGTTGGCCGGGTGGCCGGCGGTCTGCGAGACCGTGCCGCCGTAGGACAGCGGTGGCACGACGTTGGGTTCGCGGTATCCGGTCAGGAAGTGCTCGACCGGGCGCAGCGGGGGCGGCGGCGGCTCCGGCGGGTGGCGGTTGGCGTTGGTCGGGTCGCCCAGGATCGGGTCCTCCGGGTAGCCGTCCAGCACGTTGATCGTGCTCTCCGCCGGGTGAAAGTGCCGGTTGCGCGGACCGGTGGAGATGATCGCCGCGGCGGGCCGGAGCCGGGTGATGAACTCCCGCGAGGTGGCGGACCTGGAGCCGTGGTGGCTGGACTTGACCACGAGGACCCGCCCCGCCAGGTCGTCGGTGGGGTTGAGCAGGAACTTGACGCCGTCCTGCATCACCGGCAGCATCTCGTGGTTGACGTGCCCGTCCTCCTGGGCCCGTTCGAGGTCGCCGGCGACGAAGTACTTGAAGTTGCCGAACGTGAGCAGGAACCCGAGGCTCTTGGGGTTCTCGTCGTCGTTCTCGGCGTGGACCGCCTGGTTGGAGCAGAACGTCATGGCGCCGCCGGGCTGCAGCACGTACTTGTTCGCGGTGACGCAGATCAGTGACGGGCGGCCGGGGGCGTAGCCGGGCACCGCGGACACGGCCCAGTTCGGCTCGACCAGGCCGTTGCCCCACATGATGTCCTTGCCGAGCAGCCAGTGCGGCTCCCGCCAGTTGCGGGCCGCCGGGTCGGTGCGCGACGGGCGGGCATTGACCACGCCGCGGGGGATCACCGCCTGGCCGGCCCCGTTGTAGTCGACGATGTCGAAGCTGTTGACGTGCTGCGTCGCGTACACGAACGGGCCCGGCTTGTTCGCCGCGGTGGTGCGGTAGGCGTAGTACTCGCTGTCGACGCGATTCCGGACGCCGTGGCCGTCCTCGGTGTAGCGGGAGTCCTCGGAGCCTTCCAGCCGGCCGGTGTCGTAGAGGATCGCGCTGTTGTAGCGGCCGATGTTGTTCTGCAGGAGCCGGCTGATGCCGTAGAAATGGTCCTCGTCGAAGTGGGTCACGGCGATGACGTCGACGGTGGGGATGTTGAGGGTGTTGGCCAGGTAGGTGTTCACCGTGGGCGCGGAGCCGGTCTTGCCGCCGTCGATGAGGACGGTACGCCGGATCGCCGCCTGCGCCGGCGGGTTGCCCGGGTGCCTGGCCACGATGATGGTCGCGTCGCCCACCATGCCGATGTCGAGGTGGTGAATTTCGAGGGTCCACGTCATCGGCCCGTCACTCCCACGCGATCCAGTCGAGCCGCAGGTTCTGCTGCCACCCGGCGTTGAGCGCGTCGAGGCGCAGGATGTTCACCTTGAAGTGGCTCTGGTCGATGTACTTCACGGTCACCGCGAACGTGTCGGTGTAGTAGCCCTCGCTGCGGGCGGTGACCGTGGCGTGCGGCACGACGCCGAACCGCTCCGGGAAGTCGACGCGGACCTCCTTGACGCCGCCGGTGTGCGGCCCGGCCACGAAGTGCCCGGCGAGCATGCGGCCGAAGCGGTGCGAGGTGCCGACGCTGAGGCCGAGCACCTTGGCCACGCCGTTGACGAAGAGGGTGTTGCCCTGCGCGTCGGCCCCGCCGATGGACACCGGGTTGCCGACCGGGTTGATGGCCAGGGGCTTCGCCCCGTGCGACTGTACCCAGCTGTAGTTCTGGTGATACCCGAGGCGCAGGTTGGCCCCGTTGGTGGGGCCGACGATGACGGCGTTGCCGTTGCCGTCCTGCGGGGTGTGCAGCACGTGCAGCCGGCCCTCGGGGTTGTTCGTGGCGACGCCGACCCGGGCCTCGAGGGTCTTGTCGGGCAGGGTCGCGTCGCGGACCACGAGCGGGCCCTTCTCGATGGTGACGGCGAGGTGGCCGTCCCAGTAGCCCGGCATGTTCTCGTAGTGCACGAGCAGCCGGGCGTGACCGGACGGCGGGGCGGCGACCATGCCCTTGACGTCGACGAGGATGCTCTCCCCGGCGGCGAGGGCGGTGATGCTCGGCGTGGTCATCCGCCACGTCAGCGCCATGCCCTCGGCGGTCGGGCTGGTGGTCACCCACCGGTCGGCGCGGATGTCGATGCGCTCCAGCGCGGCCCGGGCGCCGAGGGCGACGTCGGCGGGCTGGGCGTCGAAGGAGAAGATCAGGGTGGAGGGTTCCCCCGCGGTGCTCGGGGTGATCGGGATCGGCCGGCGGGACACGTTGGTGATGCGCAGCCGCAGGTTCGAGGGGCTGACGCCGTCGTCGACGATGCCGTTGACGCCGACGAACCCGGCGTCGAGCGGGATGTGCTGCTGGCCGCGGCGGTTGACCAGGGACAGGTGCTGCACGCGGCTGCCGGTCAGCAGCGAGGTCTCGTCGACGTAGGTCATCTGGTCGTAGCGCAGCTGCACGCGGGTGCCGCGGGTGCCGCCGCGGCCGTCGGCGCCGACGTTGCCGAGCGTGAAACGCACCGTCTCGTCGGGCTTGATCCGCAGGCCGCCCTTGCCGGTCAGCGACACGGTGAAGCCGTCGGCTCCGGCGGCGGTCCGCGCCGTCCAGCCGTCGGGGACGGCGACGGTCGGCGGCGCCTTCGGGTTGACCATGAGGACCCCGGGCCGGAACTGCAGCTCGAGGTGGCAGGCGGTGCTCTTGGCGTCGACGGCGGCGAGCGCGACGGACTGGCTGGCGGTGTTGGTGACCTCCAGCACCATCTTCTGCCCGGCCGGGTCGTCCACGATCGCCAGCACCGGCTGGACGTCGGTGTCGTGCAGGCTGAACGCGAGGGGGTGGCTGCGCCGGAACGCCGCCATCGCGCTGCGGTCCTCCTCCATCACCTGGCGAACCTCGGCGGCGGTGAGTGCGCGCTCGTAGACGCGGACGCCGGCCATGCGCCCGGCGAATCCGAGCTCGCCGAGCTTGGCGGCGGCCAGGGCGAGGCCCCAGCCGGTGTAGCCGAACACGGCCGGGATCGCGGCGCCGGCGGGCTGGCCGTCGAGGTAGCACGTGAGCAGCTTGCCGTCGTGAGTGGTGGCCACGTGCACCCACCGGCCCAGCGGGAGCACCGGGGTGCACGTGGGACCGCCCCAGCGGCCGAGCTGGGTGCTGCCGTTGGGCTCCAGCAGCCAGTGGTAGGCGCCGGCGCCGGGCTGGCCGAGCAGGAGCAGCCAGGAGCGGCGGGCGGGCAGCTTGTCGATGCGCACCCACCCGGCGACGGTGTGCACCGGGTTGGCCGAGGGGACGCTCGGGGCGACGTTGGCGACCGTGACCGTGTCCGCCCCGGCGAAGCGCACGCTGCTGCCGAAGTCGTCGTCGGGCACGACGAGCGGGCTGCCGGTGGTGGTGCCGTGGCGGGCGTGGGCGGAGCTGTCCGGGGCCCGGCCGCCGGTGAGCGCGTCGAGGCGCAGATGCACCAGCAGCTGCTGGTCGAAGCTGGTCATGCGGGGTCCTTTCGGCGGACTCAGGTGCCGGTGGGTTCGTGTCGCAGCTTGAGCCAGCCGCCGCGCAGCCCCTGGACGGCGGCGAACGCGGCCGCGGGGGATGCGGGGCCGATGCGCTCCTCGCCGAGGTCGAGCACCGCGTCGACGATCGCCTCGGCGCCGGCCAGGATGCCGGTGAGCACCGGCTGCGAGCGCCGGTCCCGGGCGACGAGCTCCGCGGTGCCGTCCGGGCCGGGCGGGAGCAGCCAGCCGGCGGCCCGCAGCGCCGTCCAGGCCGGTCCGGCGACGGTCTCGGCGAGGCGGGCCAGCGCGGCGGGCCGGTCCAGCAGCGTCGCGCCGAGCGGGGCGAGGACGGCCTCGACGCCGCCGGCCATCGCCCGGAACGGCGGGTCCAGCCGGGCGGACACCCGCGCGTCTTCGGCGACGGCGAGCAGGCGCTCGTCGGCGGGGACTCGCCGCAGCCAGCCGATGCGGGGATCGGTGAGCTGGTCCCAGAGCCGGTCGGCGAGGGCGGCGGCGAACACGGACCGGCCGATGGTGGCGGCGGTGCCGACCTCGCGCCACGCTCCGGCGTTCTCGCTCACCCAGCCCCAGCGGTACCCGGGCTCCACCGGCAGCGGCAGCCGCAGCCCGTCGGCGCCCGCCAGCACGGCCGCCACCGGGAACGTCATCTCCAGCGCGCCCATCGCCGCGGCGTAGTGCACCGGCGGGACGCTGATCGACTTGACCGGCTGGATGCCGGTGGTGACGTGGACCTTGCCGCGCGGGTCGACGAGCATGCGCAGCACCAGCGGCGGGTCGTCGACGGCGTGGGTCTCGGCGAGCGGGCCGTTGCCGCAGGTGCGGATGAGCGGGTGCCGGCCCGGCGCGGCCTGCGGGCTGCGCAGCACCGGGTCGCCCTGCGGCCAGTACCCGATCATGCCGTCGTCGAGCTGCTCGTGGGCGCCGAACCGGACCGGGAACCGCACCCGGGTGAACGCGTCGGTGTCGCGGGTGCCGCGCAGCATGTCCTGGCGGAACTGGTTCCAGCCCTGGTGCACCGCGGGCAGCCCGAGCAGCTCGAGGTCGAACGCGGCGCGCACCAGCGCGATCGGCCGGCCCACCAGGACCGCCAGGTCGACCTGGTGCTCGGCGACCGGCTCGATGTTGGTCAGGGCGCTGTCCAGCACCGCCATGAACTCCGCGACGTAGGCGGCACCGCCGCCGAGGATCGCGGTGACGGTCTCGCGCAGGTGCACGTTGGCGATGTCGGCGGCGCGGGCGACGCCGGTGCCGCCGGGCGCGCCCGACCAGCGGGCCCGCGCGTCGATCACGCCGAGCGGCGCGCCGCGGTTGTCGTACACCATCAGGCTCGTGTCGACGTGGTCGGGCAGGAACCAGCCGCAGACCGGTGTGGTGTCCGGATGCTCGCTGGTCTCGCCGTCGCGGTCGGCGGCCAGCCAGCGGAACTGCACGCGCGACGGCTGGCTCAGCCGTGGCGGGAGCGCGACGAGGTCGGTGTTGCCCGGCACGGTGAGGCTCTCGGCCGGCACCAGCCGTCCGGTCGGCACCTCGCGGGTCTGCCCGAACGTGTCGACGAGCCGGAGCCGGGCCAGCCGCAGGGCGCCGGAGCGGATCGGGCTGAAGTCGTTGAGCGGCTGCGGCGCGCTGCGGTTGCTGGTGCCGACCGCGGCGGCGACGGCCGCGCCGAACGCGACCTCGTCGGGGAACGCGAGCGGGTCGCCGACGGGCAGCTGCTTGACCAGCCGGTGCATGAGCAGCGCGTCGTTGAACCCGCCGAGGGACTGCGCGAGGCAGTCCATGCCGGCCAGCTCCTCGCAGGCGCGGATGGCGGTGAACACCTGGTCGTCCGGGCCGGCGTTCGGGTGCGCCGCGAGGTACCACGCCTTGACCTTGCCGATGACGGGGCCGATGTCCTCGGGGGCGGTGCCGCCGGCCGCGGCGAAGTACTCGGGCAGGATCTGCTTGTCGAGGTAGTCGCGCAGGCTGTCGCGCATCCGGCCGCCGGCGTGCCCGGTCAGCAGCGTCGTGCCGGTGTAGAGCGCGGCCGCGCCGGCCACCGCCGGGTTCGGGTCGGTGCACACCAGGTCCGGCTCGGCCGGGTCGAGCGCGAAGCCGCCGGTGACGAAGTCCGGGTCGTAGGCGTCGACCTCCGGGTAGAGGTTGCCCCGGGCCCGCAGCGGCAGCAGCTCGACCTGCCATTCCAGCTGGAACGGGTTCCACGGCCGGCCGTCGCTGGGCCGGAACGCGGCGCCGTCCTGGTCCTGGCGGGCCAGCAGCGCGGTGAGCCCCTCCGGGCGCAGCTGGATGTCGCGGACCTCGGCGGCCGGCGCGACGGAGCACGCGAGGACGCCGTCGAAGCCGTGCCGGTCGGTCGGCTTCGCGTCGTCCCAGAGCAGGTGCACGACCGGGTCCGTCGGCTCCCAGTAGCGGGGCGCCGCGAGCTCGCTCAGCTCGTAGACCAGTCCGGCGTCGCGCAGCTGCGGCGTCGTGTTGAAGCTCGCGACCGCGGCCTTCGCGGCGGCGTAGGCGGCGGCGAGCCGGCCCTCCGGGGTGTCGCCGGGCTGCAGTGCCGCGAGCGCCTGCTGGGTGCGTGGCAGCGTGCGCCGCTGCACGAAGGCCCGGACCTCGTCGATGTCGGGGTAGGCGTCGCCGGTGTCCTCCGGCGGATACGCGCACAGCAGGTACTTGTACCAGTCCGCGAACAGCTGCCGCCGCTGCGACTCCGCCTCGGCCGCGGCCCGGTCCCGGACCCGCTGCGCCTCGTTGAGCGCCGCGAGCAGGCCCGCCAGCCCGGGCGGCAGCGGCACGGTGGCCTGCGCCTGCCCACGGTCGGCGTCGGCCGGCTCGGGTCCGGCCGACGCGGGGGCGATCGTCCACAGCCGCCCGCCGCGGCGCGCCACGAATCCCTTCTCGTGGCGCAGCTCGCGAAACTTCGCATCGACGTCGACGAGGCGGTGCTCGATCCGTGACGCGAGCAGGATCGCCTCGAGGTGGTCCTCGACCTGGACGCGGTGGGCCGGGTCGATGCGCAGCGCGAGCGCCACGGACAGCGCCTCGGTCGCGGTGTTGCCCACGGTCAGCGTGGCCGGCATCAGCCGGGCCGGCGTCGTCGTCGCGGTGAACCCGCACGCGGCGTAGCAGACCATCTGGGTCGGCGCGTCCTCGCCCGGGTAGGTCCACGCGGCGCGCTCGCGCAGCACGTCGGCGAACGGGCGGCGCGGTGTCGTGTCGGCGATCGCGCGCACCGTGGCGAGGAAGTCCTGCGCGGGGTCGCTGTACCAGCCCAGCAGCTCGTAGCGCAGCCCCGGAGGAATGGCCGCGCCGATCTGCGGATCGTGGAATCCGAAGACGCTGTGGCAATTCGGATACAGGGCCGCGAAGGTCGGGTCGCTGTATCCGGACTCGGCGTTCAGCAGATATCCGACAGCGGTGACCTGGCGCACGTATTCTGCGTTAGGGTCGCGCTCCTGCCACAGTTCCCGCGGCACCGCCCGGCCCAGATATCGGAATGGCCGGGATGATTGCGCGGACTTCGGGAAAGGCACGGCGACGCCGGAGGCCGAGCCGGTGCCGTCCGGGTGCAGGTATCCGCTCTCCACCACCCAGGCCCGCGGCGCCAGCCCGCCGCCGGTGCGGCGCACCAGCCACCGGTCCGGCACCGCCGCGAACACCGCCCGGTTGCCGCCGCCGGCCGCCTGCCGGCCCCTGGTCAGCGCGTCCGGCAGGGCCCAGTGCAGGTGCATGCCGGCGCGCAGCAGCGCCGTCTCGTCCTCGAAGGCCGGCCCGACGATCTCGTCGCTGATCTGCGCCACGTCGCCGTTGACGTCGCGGGTGCCGTCGAAATACGGCAGCCGGCTGTAGTCGGCGGTGGAGCGCACCACCACCCGGTCGATCGGACAATGCAGAGCCGCAACCTGCACAGGGACGAGCAGCGTGCTATTCATACGACTCCGACCTGCCGCAATTCTCGCCTCGCCGAGAACTTAGCGGCACGTCAATGTTTTTAGCAATCCCTCCAAGGCGGGAACGCATATTCGCGCAGCTGCCCGCAAATCCCGACGGAACCGGGCATACCCGTGCCGAGAATCAAGACCATCGGCCGATGGACGTCCACTGGCGGTGCTAATTCGCAGCCGATCGGGGGATCAAGGACCCGAGGCCGTCCAGCAGCCAGTCCAGGATGGCCTCGAAGGTCTGGGGCGCGGCCGCGTGCCGGTCCGGGTCGGCGGCCCAGCGGCTGAAGTGGGGGTGGGCACCCTCCGCCGCGATGCGCTCCAGATACGGCGCCGCGCTCGCGGCCAGGTCGGCGTCGGTGGGGGAGCCGATGCCGGCGCGCATGGTGCGCTCCTCCAGCAACGCCAGGCCGGAGCCGAACACGTGGCCCAGCACGGTGTTGACGAACCCCATGCGGGTGGCCGCCGGCAGGTGCAGCGGGTCGAGCTCGGCCAGGGCCGCGTCGTAGAGCGCCAGCGCGTTCGGGCCAAGGGGCGGGCGGGCGAAGGCCAGGCGCGCGAACCACGGATGGCGCTGGACGGCGGTCCAGCCCGACGCGCCGAGCGAGCGCAGGGCCGGGCGCCAGCCCTCGCCCCGCTGGACGGTGAACCGGCCGTACACCTGGTCGGCCATCAGGTCCGCCAGGCCGTCCTTGCTGCCGACGTACCGGTACAGGGCCATGGGGCTGCGCACGCCCAGGCGGGCGGCCAGCGCGCGCATGGTGACCTCGCCGCTGGGCTCGGCGTCGGCCAGGTCCGTCGCGGCGGCCACGATGCGCTCGCGGCTCAGCGGCGGGGGAGCGGGAGTCTCGTACCACACCGGACTGTTCATGGTGGACAAAGATTACCAGGGCGTGTACTACGTACACCATGAGTGGACAACGTACACCTGACGTCCTCGTCGTCGGCGGAGGGCTGGTCGGGCTCACCGCCGCGCTCGTGCTGCGCCATCACGGCGTCTCCGTGACGCTCGTCGAGCGCCGCGCCGGCACCTCGCCGCAGCCGAAGGCGCGCCGCTTCCACATGCGCACCATGGAGATCTTCCGCGAGCTCGGGCTGGCCGGGCTCGTGCACGAGGCCGCCCGCGACCTGGCCGGGCACGACCACATGGCCGCCGGGCGCACCCTCGCCGAGGCCGAGCGGCTGCCGCTGTGGCAGCCGGCCGGCGGGCTCGCGGTCGAGGTCAGCCCCGAGCTGCCCTGCCTGCTGGCACAGGACTCGCTCGAGCCGCTGCTGCGCGCCGCGGCCGTCGAGGCGGGTGCCGACGTGCGGTTCGGCACGCCGCTGCTCGGCTTCGAGCAGACCGGGGACGAGGTGATCGGCCGCCTGGAGCACGCCGAGATCCGGGCGCGGTACCTGATCGCGGCCGACGGTGCCCGCAGCGGCATCCGCGAGGCGCTCGGCATCACGCGCGCCGGATCGGGCGCGGTCGGCGGGCCGAGCGTGAACGTGTACTTCACCGCCGACCTCGCCGACGTCGTGCGCGGCCGCGAGTTCAACCTGTGCCAGATCGACCATCCGGAGGCGCCCGGCGGGCTGGCCTCCGTCGACGGGCGCCACCGCTGGGTGTTCATGAGCCCGGGCGGCGACACCGAGCGCGACTGGCCTTCGCTGCTGCGCACGGCGCTGGGAGTACCGATGCCGGATCTCGACGTGCGAAGTGTCCTGCCGTGGCAGGCCGAGATGCTGGTGGCCGACCGCTACTCGGCCGGGCGCGTGTTCCTCGCCGGCGACGCGGCGCACGTGATGCCGCCGTATGCGGCCAGCGGCGCGAACACCGGGATCGCCGACGTGCACAACCTCGGCTGGAAGCTCGCCGCCGTCCTGCGCGGGCAGGCCGCGGCGGGCCTGCTCGACAGCTATCACGCCGAGCGCCGCCCGGCGGGGTGGTTCGCGGCCGATCAGTCCGCCCGCCGCACCGAGTCGTTCAAGCTCGGCACGCCCGACCCGACCCTCGCGCACCCCTACGTGCTGGCGGCCGGCGGGTTCCAGTACACCGCCGGCGCGATCGTCCCGGACGGCTCCGAGGAGCCGACGCTCGACTTCGCCCCGGCGGGCCGCGTCGGCACCCGGGTGCCGCACCGCTGGCTCGACGACGCCCGGTCGAAGTCCACATTGGACGCCGCCGGGCCGGACTGGGCGGTGCTGCCGGGCGGCGGCCGGGTGGACTTCGCGGGGGCCGGCGAGGTGCTGCTCCTGCGCCCGGACCACGTCGTCGCGTGGCGGGGCACCCGCGCCGACGACGCCGCCCGCGTCCGCGACGCGCTGCTCAAGGGCTAACCCCAGCGCGCAGTACCGTTGCCAGAGTGTTGGTCGCCGTCGCGCTGGTGGCCGCCGTCGTCGTGTTGGACAGCAGCGGACTGCTGAGCCCTTGGTGGTCCGTGCTCGTCGACGATGTCGCGCAGCTCCTCGCCGCCGTCGCCGCGACGGTGGCCTGCTGGCTCGCCGCCGCCCGGCAGCGCGGGGTCCAGCGGTGGTGGCGCATCTGGATGGGCGCGGGCGCGTGCGGCTGGGCGCTGGGCCAGGTCGTCTGGTGCTGGTACTTCCTGGCCCGCGGCGAGGAGCTGCCGAGCCTCTCGCTCGCCGACGCCGGCTACCTCGCGCTGCCGGTGTTCGCGTTCGCGGCCCTCGTCACCCTCGCCATCGGCCCGTCCGCGCAGCACCTGCCCCGCCACCTCGCGGGGCAGGCGCTGACGGCGATCGACGGGCTCGTCATCGTCGGCGCGCTGTTCGTGCTCAGCTGGATCACCGCGCTGGGAGCCGCCGTGCACGGCGGCAGCGCCAACCGGATGAGCTACCTGGTCGCGATCGCGTACCCGGTCACCGACCTGCTGCTCACCGTCCGGGTGGTGCTGCTGCTCGGTGCGTCCTCGGTGGCGGACCGCGTCCAGCTGGCCCTGCTCGGCGCGGGCCTGTTCTGCTTCGTGCTGTCCGACAGCGCGTACGCCTACCAGGTGGCCGTCAGCGCCGGCGGCATCCCCCCGATCGCCGACATCGGGTACATCGCCGGGTTCGTCCTGGTCGCCATGGCGGCGTGGACGACACCGGCCCCGCCGGCGCGCTGGGCGGCGCACGGGGAGCTGGGCTTGGGCCGGCTGCTGCTGCCGTACTACCCGGTGGCCGCGATGGCCGTCGCGCTGGTCGTGCAGCGGGTCCGGGGCATCGAGGCCGACGACGTCACGGTGATCGTCGCGTCCACGGTCGTCACCCTGCTCGTCGTCCGCCAGGCGATCACGCTCGTGCAGAGCGCCGACCTGGTCGCGTCGCGCACGCGGCTGCTGCTCACCAACGACGACGCCCGCCGGCAGCTGGAGCGCAACCTGCACGACGGCGTCCAGCAGCGGCTCATCGCCCTGGCGCTGGACATCCGCCGGGCCGAGTCGGACGTACCCCCCGAGCTCACCCGGCTCCGCGCGGAGCTCGACGCCGTCGTCGCCGCGCTGAACGGCACCGTCGACGAGGTGCGGGAGATCTCGCGCGGGGTACACCCGTCGATCCTGACCCAGGGCGGGCTGCGGCTCGGGCTGCGCGCGCTCGCCCGGCGCTCGGCCGTGGCCGTCGAGCTCGACGTGCAGATGGAGGGGCGGCTGCCCGAGCCGGTCGAGGTCGCCGCGTACTACGTGATGGCCGAGGCCCTCACCAACGCCGCCAAGCACGCCGAGGCCACCGTCGTGTCGGCCGGGGCGACGGTGCGGGGTGGCGTGCTGCACCTGTCGGTCCGCGACAACGGGATCGGCGGTGCGGATCCCCGCAGCGGGACGGGCCTCACCGGCCTGTCCGACCGGGTCGAGGCGCTCGGCGGCACCCTGACCGTGGACAGCGCGCCCGGCCGCGGCACGAGCCTGCACGCCGAGTTCCCCCTCGACCGGCCGTGACGAATGCCGAGCCGCCGGGTCAGGGCGCGGGGTTCTCCGCGATCAGCCGGATCGTGAAGCCCTCGGGTCCGGGCCGCAGCGACACGTACGCGCACAGCTGGTACGTCAGCCACAGCCCCAGCCCGCCCGGCTCGCCCGCGGCGATCAGGCCCGCCGCCGGGTCGGCCGGCCCCGGGCCGCGATCGCCGACGGTCACGAGCACGCGACCCGGCTCGGCCCAGGCGCGCAGGCGCACCGGCGCGCGGCCGTGCCGCACGGCGTTGGTGACCGCCTCGGTGACGCCCAGCAGCAGCCCCTGCAACTCGTCGACGTCCAGCGCCGCGATCGGCTGGAGCGCCTCGACGGCCCTGCGGGCCCGCACGAGCGACGGGTCGGTCATCTCGACCGCCGGCGGGAGCGCCTCGAGCGGGTCCGTCCACGGCCGCACCGCGTCGGCGAGGAACTCGCGCGGCGGCCGGTAGCCCGGGCTGGCCACCCTGTCCCCGCCGGCGGTCACCAGGTGCGTGTGCGTGCGCCGCACGTCCTCGAGGACCTCGGGCGGGGCGGTGCGGGTGTCGTAGGGGCAGAGGCCGTACATCGGGAACTCGTCGTACACCTCGTTGGCGGCGGCCTCGTAGCGCGCCCACCACTCCCACGGCACCCCGGCGCCCGGATGGGGCACGTCCCCGGCGATGCGGATCTGGGCCGCGCCCTGGGCCACGTAGCCGGCCAGCATCTCGCGGTGCCGCCGGATCGCGACCGCCGGGCGCAGGTAGTGCCGGCCGCCGTCGATGAAGATGACCCCGCTGTCCCGGCCGAGGGCGGCGCGCACCAGCGACTGGTTGTGCGGCCCGAACAGCGAGACGCTCGGCTCGCCGGCCGCGACCCCGTCGCGCAGGAACGGCAGCACGAGCGCGAGGAACTCCTCGTCGCTGCCGTAGAAGCCGGCCTCGTGCAGGATGCCGTCGTGCCCGGCCGCGGGTCCCGACCTCACGACACCACCACCCGAAGGTCACGCAGGTCCAGCAGGCCGGCCAGCCGCGGTACGGCACTGTGCCGGTCGGCCCGCAGCACCGTCGCCGCGCCGAGGCCCCGCACGTGCCCGACGAGCTGCATCAGGGCCCGGTGGTCGATGAATGTGAGCTCCCGCGCGTCGATCGTCACCGCGCCGCCGACCGGCTCCAGCTCGACGCGCCGCAGCGCCGCCCGCAGCTGCTCGTGCCCGGCCGGGTCGATCTCGCCCGCCAGCACCGCGGCCACCCCCGGCTCCGAGGCCGCGAACATCCGCAACGGCGTCGCGGCCGGCTGCGCGAGCGGGTGCATCCCGGCGAGCTCGGCCACGGCGGCGTCCCCGAGCTTGGCCCGGTTGAATCCGCACAGACCGGACAGCGGGTGGCGTGCCATATACGCGTCGATCATGAATTCGTACCGCCCGAAGGCCGCTCGCCCCTCCGGCGTCGCCACCAGCCGGGTCGAGTCGGCCGCGACCCGCAGGCCGGTGTAGCCGTCGGCGAGCGCCCGCTCGGTCGCGTCCGCCCAGAAGCGCAGCTGCTCGGCCGGGTCGATCGGGCCGTCGGCTTCCTCGCGCAGGAGGCTGAGCACGCGCTGCCCGGCCACTCGGCCATCGGCCAGAAAACGGTCCACGATCGCGTGGTAGTCGGCGGGATCGTCGAAGACCCAGCTGATGTGGTCGTGTCCGCCGAGCGCGTCGACCGCGTCGACGAACCCGGTCCGGCGCATGGTCCGAACGGTAACATGCTTGCCGCCCGGCAAGCTCTTCCCCGGCCGGGCCGGGCGGCCGCACGCGTGCGACCTGAAGTTGTGAACCTCGGGTACCCTTGCGGGTGAAGGGGAGTAGTCCTTCGCCGGTTCGCCGTCAGTTCGGAGCCCTCGCGGTTCCCGGTGGCCGGGCCCCGCGCATCGGGGTGGACGAGACCTTCGACCCAGCTGGTGACGAACACGTTGCCGCGGACAGGGTCGAGGTCTCGCGTGCGAGAGTTCGGTTCCTGCCGGCGGCGGGAAGGACCTCTGATGCCGACCATCGCCGACCGCATTCGCCGGTTCCTGAGCAGCCCCCAGGGGCAGCGGCTGATCATGCGCGCCCAGGCCGAGCTGCGCAAGCCGCAGAACCGCCGCCGCCTCGAGCAGGTCGTCTCCCGTGTCCGCCGTCGCGGTTGAGCGGCCCGGCGCCGGTGGTGACCTGCGCGGCGCGCCGGTCGCCGAGCTGCACTACGACGCCGACGCCGTCCTCGTGGTCGCCGGCGTGCCCGGCGCGGGCAAGACGACCCTGCTGCGCCGCCTGTTCCCGGCCGGCGGCGCGGGCGTGCGGGTGCTGGACTCCGACCACACGCGGGAATGGTGGCGCCAGTACCTCGGCCGGCTCCCGTACCGGTACTGGCGCCCGGTCGTGCACGTCAGCCACTACGCCCGGCTGGTGCGCGCGCTGAACGCGAACGGCCCGATCGTCGTGCACGAATGCGCGACGCGGCCGTGGGCGCGGCGGCTCATCTTCGCCGCGGCGCGCCGCTCCGGCCGCCGGGTGCACCTGCTGCTGCTCGACGTCAGCCCGGCCGACGCGCTCGCGGGCCAGCAGGCGCGCGGCCGGCGCGTGCGGTCGCGGTCGTTCGAGACGCACTGCCGCAACTGGCGGGCCGTCGTGCGCGGCGAGCACCGCGACGCGGCGTCCGTCACCCTCATCGACCGGCCGGGGGCCGCGAACCTGGACGCCATCCGGTTCCGGCGGGGCGAAACTTTCACCTCCCGGTGAGCCGTGCGGACGGTCCTCGGCGCGACTCGCGCGCCGGGGCCGTCCGGCCGGCATAGGGCCTCCGAGCGGCGCGAATGCCGGAATCGCGACCGGTCCGGGGCAACGACCGCGGCCGTGTGGGCGTGCGCCGGTCAGTCTCCGAGGCTCCCCGGCACCGAACGTGTGAGCGATAACATTCGCGAAATTCGTTTCGTACCTGTCGCCCACGGAGGATCTGATGCCGTTCCCTAGGGTGGTGGCCGCCGCCTCGGCCGCCGGACTCGCCGTCGCCGGGGCCGCCGCGGTGCTCACCGCCAACCCCGCCCAGGCGGCCGCCGGCTGCCGCGTCGACTACGCCGTCGCCAGCTCCTGGCCGGGTGGCTTCACCGCCAACGTCACCGTCACCAACTACGGCGAGGCCGTCGACGGCTGGCGGCTCACGTGGTCGTTCGGCGCCGGCCAGACCGTCACCCAGCTCTGGGGCGGCACGGTCACCCAGTCCGGCGCCCAGGTCGCGGTCGCCAACGCGACGTACAACGGCAGCATTCCCACCGGCGCCAACGTCGCCTTCGGATTCAACGGCTCGTGGAACGGGTCGAACCCGGCGCCCACCGGCTTCGCGCTCAACGGCGTCGCCTGCAACGGCGCGCCCACCACCCCGACGAGTACCCCGTCCAGTACCCCGTCCAGTACCCCGTCGACCAGCCCCAGCGCCTCCACGCCGGCGTGCGCGCTGCCCTCGTCGTACCGGTGGTCGTCGACGGGTGCGCTGGCCAGTCCGGCGAACGGATGGGTGTCGCTGAAGGACTTCACCAACGTCGTGTACAACGGCAAGCATCTGGTGTACGCGACGACCCATGACACCGGTTCGTCGTGGGGGTCGATGAACTTCGGGCTGTTCACCAACTGGTCCGACATGGGCTCGGCGAGCCAGAACCGGATGAACTTCAGCGCCGTGGCGCCGACGCTGTTCTACTTCGCGCCGAAGAACATCTGGGTGCTGACCTACCAGTGGGGCGGCACGGCCTTCTCGTACCGAACCTCCAGCGACCCGTCCAACCCCAACGGCTGGTCGGCCCAGCAGACGCTCTTCACCGGCAGCATCTCCGGCTCCGGCACGGGCCCGATCGACCAGACCATCATCGGTGACGGCTCGAACATGTACCTGTTCTTCGCCGGCGACAACGGCAAGATCTACCGGGCGAGCATGCCGATCGGGAACTTCCCCGGCAGCTTCGGCTCCAGCTACACCCAGATCATGAGCGACTCGACCAACAACCTGTTCGAGGGCGTCGAGGTCTACAAGGTGCAGGGCCAGAACCAGTACCTCATGCTCGTCGAGGCCATCGGCGCCAACGGCCGCTACTTCCGCTCCTTCACCGCCTCCAGCCTCAGCGGCTCCTGGACCCCGCAGGCCGCCAGCGAGGGCAACCCGTTCGCCGGCAAGGCCAACAGCGGCGCGACGTGGACCAACGACATCAGCCACGGCGACCTGGTCCGCACCAACCCCGACCAGACCAAGACCGTCGACCCGTGCAACCTGCAACTGCTCTACCAGGGCCGCGCCACCAACTCCGGCGGCGACTACGGCCTGCTGCCCTACCGCCCCGCCGTGCTGACCCTGCGGCGCTGACCTACGGCCGCAGCTCCGCCCGCAGGGTCTCCAGGGCCGTTTCGATGATGTCGAAGAGCCTGCGGTCGTCGTCGGCGTCGAGCCACTCGGTCACCGACACGTACATCAGGGTGACCGAGGTCTCGGCGAGCAGCGCGGCCCGGGCCGGCTCGAGGCCCCGGGCGCGGAAGCCCTCCCGGACCACCTCGGCGAGCGCGGCCCGCTTGTGCAGGTCGCGCTCGCGGAGCCCGGGGTCGGACGCGACGATGGCCCGGCGCTGGCGCAGCGCGGCCTTGCGGCCCTCGAAGTGCGTCTGGGCGACGGTGCGCAGGCCCGCGAGGAGCATCGCCAGCGGCTCGCCGGTCGTCGGGGCCTCGGCCATGAGCTGCTCGGCGAATGCCGGGATCGCGGACTCGTCGGCGAAGAGCACCTCGCGCTTGTCGGCGAAGTGGCGGAAGAACGTGCGCGTCGTCAAACCCGCCCGGGCGGTGATCGCCGGCACTGTGGTCGCGGCGAAGCCCTGCTCGGCGAAGAGCTCGAGGGCCGCCTGCCGCAGCCGCTCGCGCGCGTCGGGTTGCCATCGTGCCATGGCGGAAGTCTAGCGGTGATGACATGGCGTGTCATGGCCGGTATGGTGATGGCACGGCGTGTCGTCATCGGGATGCTCGCCGCACCAGGGCGGAGCTGTGTCATGCACGACGTATGGATTCTCGGCGGGACCGGCCGCAGCGCGCGGGCGATCGCCGCCGAACTGCTCGAACGGGGCATCCGGCCGGTGCTCGTGGGGCGGGATGCCGCGCGGCTCGAGGCGGCCGCCGGCGGCTTGCCGACGCTCGTGGCCGGGTCGGTCGCGGCGACGGCGGACGCGATCCGCCGGGACCGCCCGGCCGTGGTCGTCAACACCATCGGCCCGTTCACCGAGACGGCCGCGCCGCTGCTGCGGGCCTGCCTGCCGGCGAGCCACTACCTCGACCTCGCCAACGACCTCGCCGCCGTCTCGGCGACCCTCGGCCAGGACCAGGCGTTCGCCGCCGCCGGACGCACCGCCGTCACCGGCGCCGGATTCGGGGTGACCGCGACCGAGAGCGTCGTGGTGAAGCTCTGCGAGGGCCGGCCCGCCGCGCGGCGCGTCCGGGTCGACATGGTGCCCTCGCTGGCCGCGGAGGACGGTGTTCTCGGCGACGCCCTCGCGGGCACGATCGTCGAGGGGCTGCCGGGGGTCGCGGGCGGCGGCCGGTACCAGGGCCGCCGCTACCGCGACGGCCGGCTCGCCCCCGCCCGGCTGGCCGCCGACCCGATCCGCCTGACGCTGCCCGACGGCTCGGTGGTCACGACCGCCGGGATGCCGCTCGGCGAGCTCATGGCCGCCCAGCGGGCCAGCGGGGCCGCCGACGTGCTCAGCGCGTCGAGCGAGGCCCCGGCCGCGCCCGTTGTCCGCGCCGTCCTGCCCGCGGCCACGGCCCTGCTGAACCTCGGGCCCGTGCGGGCGTTCGCGCGGCGCCGGCTGGCCGCGGTGCGGTTCGCGGCCCGGCCGAAGCCGCGTGAGCACTCGTGGGGTCACGCCGTCGTCGAGTGGCCCGACGGCAGCCGGCGCGAGGGCTGGCTGCGCGTCGGCGAGGCGCAGGCCTGGACCGGCTCGGTGCCGGCCGAGGTCGTCCGCCGCCTGCTGGACGGCGAGGGCCGGCCGGGCGCGTACACCCCGGCGGCCCTGTTCGGCCCGGCGCTGGCCGAGGCGTGCGGCGGCGAGTACCAGCTGTCGTAGGGTGCGCGCCCGGCGACCTGCCGTCCGTCACCAGTCGGCGTGCGTGCTCGGGCAGGGTGCGAGCTCGAGGGGCAGGTCCGCCTCGAGGGTGGTGCCCCGCCCGGGTGGGCTGCTGATCGAGACGCTCCCACCCAGCGCGTGCACCCGGTCGGCCAGCCCGAGCAGGCCGTCGCCGTGGGCGGGGTCGGCGCCGCCGGTGCCGTCATCGCGCACGGTGAGGCGAAGCCTGTCCTCGCGGACCGCCACCTCGAGCCGGGCGTGCGAGGCCCGCGCGTGCCTGGCGGTGTTCGTCAGCGCCTCCGCGGCGATGCGGTACGCCGCCGTCTCGATCGGTTCGGGGAAGCGGCGGTCGAGGCGCGCCAGGATTTCGACCGGGACGTCCGAACGCCGGGCCAGGGCCTTGAGCGCGGGCTGCAGCCCGCGGTCGGACAGCATCGTGGGGTAGATGTCGCGGGAGACCTCCCGCAGGTCGTCCAGCACCCCGTTCAGCCCGTGCGGTACCTCGGACAGGTGCCGCCGCAGCTCCGGCATGCCCGCCGGGACGCCCGACACCGCGTCGCCCGCCTGGATGCTGATCGCGATGAGCTGCTGGATGCCGTGGTGCAGGTCGCGTTCGATCCGGCGCCGGTCCCGGTCGGCGGCGACGAGCACCCGAAACCGCGAGGCGGCCAGGTCGCAGCGTGCCCGGGCGTTGGCGACGGCGATGGCGATGAGGTCGGCGAAGTCGGCCACCCGCGCCTCCGCGGCCGGTGCCAGCGGCCGCTCGCCGGTCACGGTGGCGTTCACGGCTCCCCAGACCCGACCCTCGACGAGGATCGGGGCCCCGACCGTCCCGCGCACGTGGTGCCGGCGCAGCTGCGCGGCGATGGCGCCCGGGGCGGTGGCGAGGCTGTCCATCCGCGCCGGCCGGCCGGTCCGCCGGACCGTCGCCGTGACGCTGTGGCCGTCCAGGGGCAGCCGCTCGCCGATCGGCATGCCGGTGGCGGCGGACCGCGACACGCCGACCACGGTCGCGGTGCCGTCGCGCTCGTAGCGCACGACGTGCGCACCGTCGCTGCCGATCAGCCGCTCCAGGTCGACCGCGGCCGCGTTCAGGACCGCGGCCGGCGCGGCGCCGCTCGCCACGTGGGTCGCGATGCGCCGTGCCGCGGCCTGTGTCCGGGCGGCGCGTTCCAGGTGCCGTATGCGCCGCTGGAGGGCGTCGCCCATCAGGTTGTACGAGCGGGTGAGGTCGCGGACCTCACCCGCGCCGCTCTCGGGCACGCGGCTGTCCAGCTCACCGCGCGCGAGGCGGTCGGCCATGGAGGCCGCCCGGCGAACCGGCCGGGCGACGGCCCGGCTGGTGTACCCGACGACGGCGCAGCCGAGCAGGACCGCGCTCGCCATGCCGGCGACTCCCGCCGTGATCGCCCGGCCGGCGCGCGCCCGGACCAGCCGGTCGTGCTCGGCCGAGAACTGCTGCTCGCTCGCGGCCAGGCGGTCGAGCCGGGCCCGGAGCTCGGCGACGATGCGCTCGTCCTCCCGCAGCGTCGCCGTGCTGCGCGCGGCGGGGTCGCCGCGCCGGGCCGCATCGAGCGCGGGCATCGCGGAGTCGACGAGGTACGACTGGCTGACGCGGGTGACCGCGCGGGCCTGGCGAGCCTGGTCCGGCGTATGGGCCAGCCGCAGCAGCCGCGCGTCCGCGCGGATCAGCCGGGCCCGCGCCTGCTGCCAGGTCACGAGCAATCCCGGGTCCCTCGTGACGAGGAAGCCCCGCTCGGTCCGGTCGAGGTCGAGAACGCACTGTTCGGCCTCATCCTCGGCGGCCAGCAACTGCGCGGAACGCGCCGAGATCCGATCCGCCTCGCGGTGCTGAACAATCGAGACGAGCAAAGCGCCGAACATGGCCCCGACACCGATAACGACGACCACATAACCCACGACGAAGCGAAGCACCAGCCCACCACGCACGGCAGCCTCCGATCGTGATTGCGGCTCGATCGCCGCTGTCTCAGGCCCACGATGCGGAAAGAATGCGACGGCCGGCCGCAATCGCGGCCCCGTCGGGCGAGCGCCGGCCGCACCGCTATGGCCGCGAACCGAAACGCATTCGAGCCATTTTAGTCGGGCTTCCGGCGCCCCGCCCGCGCCGCGACGTGCTCCTGGTGACGTGCTATTGGTTCAGGCGGGTGCCGCGCCGCCAGACGGCCCGGGTGTTGAGGGTGTCGGTGATGGTGGTGGTCGGGTCGCCGTCGACGAGCAGCAGGTCGGCGCGCAGCCCGGCGGCGATGCGGCCCCGGTCCGTCAGGCCGAACCGCCGGGCCGGGGTGCTGGTGGCGGCCCGGAGCGCCTCGACGGGGGACAGGCCGGCCTCGACGAGGTACTGCAGCTCGTGGTGCACGCTGGCGCCGTGGGCGAGGCCGCCCAGGAAGGGCAGGGGCAACGCGGCGTCGGTGCCGACGAGGATGTCGACGCCGGCGTCGTGCAGCGCCTTCACCGACGCGAGGACGTCGCCGAGGCGGCCCTGCGGGTAGCGGCCGAAGCTCGAGCGCAGGGTCGCCATCCAGTCCTCGGGCAGCCGGGCGGCGACCCGGGGGTCGTCGGCGAGCGCGGCGCCGGTGATGCCCATCATCGAGGCGTCGAGGACCACGCACGGCACCACGAACGCGCCCGAGGCGGCGATGAGCGCGATGATCGCGTCGATGTGGGGGCGGTCCATGAACAGGTGCGCCAGCCCGCCGATGCCCGCCTCGATCGACATGCGGGTGGCGTCGAGGGTGAGCGCGTGCGCGACGGTGAGCATGCCGTGCCGTTTCGCGGCGGCCACGCCGGCGTCGAGCGTCGCCTGGTCCAGCATGGGCAGGCCGGGGTGGCCCTCGACGCTGCCGTCGTCGACCATGAACTTGATGTAGTCCGAGCCCGTCTCGACGAGTCTCGGGACGAACGCGGCCGCCTCCTGCGGCGTGGTGGAGAACGGCATCACCGGCAGTGTCCCGGCCTGCGATGCGCCGGCCGACACACCGGGCGGCGGCCCGGGCCGGAAGTCCTTGGGAAACAGCTCGCTGGGGTGCCCGCCGGGCGGCGTGATCCCGAACCCGGCCGAGCGCACGTCGGCGAGGGTGTCGTCGTCGGTGATGCGGGCCCGGTTGGGGCGGGTGTTGGTGCCCTGCATCTCCAGCTCGGTCGTCACCCCGAACCGCAGGGCCAGCGCCAGGCTCGCGGGGTTGGTGTGGACGTGCGCGTCGATGAGGCCGGGCAGCAGCGTCGCCCCGGCGGCGTCGAGCACCTCGGCGTCCGCGGGCGTCTCGCCGCCCACCGCGGCGATCCGCGGGCCGTCGAGGACCACGGTCGTGGCGCCGAGCACCTCGTGCCCGTCGAAGATCCGCGCGTTGATGATGGCTGTCTGCATGGGGTCCCCTGCCTCCGGGAGATGACGTCACGCTCGCCGCCGACGAACATGTATCTGACGAACGCGTTCGTCACGAACGTACCTCCTGTCGAACGAGTTCGCAACGAACATGTTCGTCACCACAGCCGCGGCCGGTTCACCGCTGCCGCGGCTTCGATCCCGGGGCTCACCCCGCACACCGGCCGGCCGCCGAGCCGCAGGTCATCGCGTGGTGTCCGGGGCCGGGGCAGCGGGTAGGCCGGTTGCCATGGTGTACGCCTTGGCCTTGTCCGCAGCGGCGTTCGTGGGGATCGGCAACGCGGTGCAGCAGCGGTCGGCGGCTCGGGCGCCGTCCGGCGCGGTGCTGCACTGGCGGCTGCTGGGGTACCTGCTCCACCAGAGGCTGTGGCTGGCCGGCATCGCCACGTCGGTGGTCGGCAACGTGCTCAGCGGCGCCGCGCTCGGGCTGGGCAGCGTGGCCGAGGTGGAGCCCCTGAGCGTGATGGCGGTGCTGTTCGCGATGGGCGTCGCGGCCGTGTGGAGCCGGTACCGGGTCGGGTGGCGGGAGTGGTCCGGCGCGACCGCGGTGGTCGTCGGCGTCATCGTGTTCCTGCTCGTCGCCCGGCCCGGCCCGGGCCAGGCGGACGCGCCGGTGTGGCAGTGGGCGCTGGCCGCCACGTCGATCGGCGCGATCACGGCCGCGCTGGTGTCGCTGGCCCGGCGGATGCGCCCGCAGCACGAGGCGGCCGTGCTGGGCCTGGGCGCGGGCATGCTCTTCGGTCTGCAGGCGGCGCTGACGAGCACGGCGGCGCGCCGGCTCTTCGACCGCGGGCTGCTGCCGATGCTGGTCGACTGGACGCCGTACGCCGTCGTGGTGATCGCGGTCATCGGCATCCTACTGGCCCAGAGCGCGTTCAAGCTCGCCCCGCTGCCGGTCTCCTACCCGCCCGTGGCCGCGGCGGAACCGCTCGCCGGCGTGGCCATCGGCATCGGGGTGCTGGAGGGCACGATGCGGATCACGCCGATCGCCCTGGTCATCGAGATCGTCGCGCTGGCGATGATGACCGTGGGCGTCTACGCTCTCGCCTCCTCCCGGCTGGTGGAGGCCCACCACCACGCGCACCATCGCCCCCACCTCCCGCACCGGCACCGGCACCCGCCTCGCGCGTGACGCCGAGGCTCCTCCGGGCGGTGCTCCGCCTGGCTCAACGCGGTCTTCGGTGGGCGGCCCGGACCCCGAATCGTGCTGATCTTCGGGGGAGTGCTGGCGCTGGGCTCGGCGTCGGCCTCCTGCCGTCCTGGCGCTACGGGTTCGTGCTGCTGGGCCGCGGCGGGCGCCCCGGTGCTCTTCGGCCTCCTCACCGGCTCGCTCGCGGGCGTGGTGGGCATGGCCAAGGCGATGAACCTGCGCGACACCTTCCTGCTGATGGTGGTACCGCTGCTGGCCAACGGCCTCGTCGGACCTGCAGCGCCGACAAACTCGCCGCCGAGCGCGGCCTGACCCTCGCCAACGGCGCGTGGTCGAACGGCGACAACCCATTCGCGAACCGGCGGTGCGACGATGCCGCCACGAGCGCCGGGGTTGGCGCGGTGTTCTACCAGCGAGGCATGGCGATGTGTAGATTGGTGGTTGGGAGCGCGGTTGATGAAACGCGGCGAGTGCTTCGGACCCTTCGTCACGCTCGTCGTGGCGCTCGGCACGGCCGCGTTCACGCTGAACAACGGCAGCTCCATGCGGAGCTGACCACCGGCCCGGTCTCCGAGGCGCGGCGCATCGTGGGCATCGCGTTCGAGGATCCGACGCGTGGGAATCGGGTGCAGCTCGGCGACGCCGGGCTGCAGGCGCTGTACATCGTGCTGTGGTCGTTCGAACGGATCGACGTGGCGCGTGACACGCTGCTTGGGCGGTGGCGGTGGCTGGCGCTCAACCCGCGCCGGATGCTGGACATGAGCATCCGGCGGCACGTGCGGATGTATCTGGGATACATCGAGCGGGCCCAGACCGGCGGGCAGGCGCTCGTGCGGCGGACCGATGCCACCACCGAGGCTGGCATCTTCCGGCTCGGGAAGAGGATCGGGCTGGATACGGCGCGAGACGCAGACATGCAGGGCCGTCATAGAGGCCGGCTGCGGAGCCGTCGTCGGTCACATGGATGCCTCCGGGTGGATCACTTGCCCCCCGAGAGGTGGTCCCGGTTCAGGGTCGCCTCATCGGCCGTGCGGCGCGGTGAGGGGGCTGCCCGAAACTTTCACGGGTGTCAATCGTTCCGAGGGGGTTCGGCGCGCCGGGCGCTGCAACAATCCTGCACACGTCGATCCATTGACTTCTGCTCGGCCTGGCGCCAGTTTGATGAGGAATGCGCTTTCCTGGCGGCCGCGGGAGTAGCGACACCCCATCGAGTGAGACGAAGGTGAGCGAGGATGAGACGACCAGTCGCGTTGCGGCTCCTGGCGGTCGGTGCGGCGGGCGCCGCCACGGCGATCGGTGTGGCCCTGGTGGTACCGCAGGCGTCGGCGGCGACCGGCGGCGTCACCGGGTACGCGACCCAGAACGGCGGCACCACCGGCGGCGCGGGCGGCCAGACGGTCAAGGCCACCACCGGGACCGCGATCCACACCGCCCTGTGCAACCGGGCCTCGAGCAGCACCCCGATCATCATCCAGGTCGAGGGCACGATCACCGTCGGGAACACCGCCAAGGTTTCCGGCGACAGCTGCAACACCGCCGCCGGGGTCATCGAGCTCAAGCAGATCAGCAACGTCACGATCGTCGGGGTCGGTGCCGGAGCCGTCTTCGACCAGATCGGCATCCACATCCGCGAGTCCAGCAACATCATCATCCAGAACGTGACCGTGCAGAACGTGAAGAAGTCGGGCTCGCCCACCTCGAACGGTGGCGACGCCATCGGCATGGAGAGCAGCGTCCACAACGTCTGGGTGGACCACAACTCCCTGCTGGCGTCGGGCGGCGAGGACCAGGGCTACGACTCGCTCATCGACATGAAGGCGGGCACGAACTACGTGACCGTCTCCTACAACACGCTGCGCAACTCCGGCCGGGGCGGGCTCATCGGGTCCAGTGACAGCGACACGGGCAACGGGCCGGTGACGTTCCACCACAACCTGTACGAGAACATCGACTCCCGCACGCCCCTGCTGCGCGCGGCCACCGCGCACATCTACAACAACTACTACGTGAGCCTGAACAAGTCCGGCATCAACCCGCGCGACGGTGGCAAGGCCAAGGTCGAGAACAACTACTTCAAGAACTCCCAGGACGTCCTGGGCACGTTCTACACAGACCTGATGGGCAGCTGGCAGGTCGCCGGCAACATCTTCGACAACGTCACGTGGACCAGCCCCGGCACCGAGAACCACCCGGCGGGCCCGAACGTGCAGTCCAACACCAGCATCAGCATCCCCTACGCGTACAGCCTCGACGCCGCCAGCTGCGTGCCGACCGTGGTCACGCAGACCGCCGGGGCCAACAAGGGCCTGCAGGTGTCCAGCGGCTCCTGCTCGGTGACGACGCCGACCGCCACCACGCCGGGGCCGACCGCCAGCGCCAGCCCGACGCGGACCGCGAGCCCGACCCCCACGCAGTCGCAGCCCCTGGGTACCAACCTGAGCATCGGCGCCGGCGCGGACGGCTCCAGCAAGGCGAGCGGGACGAGCTACGGCAACGTCATCGACGGCAGCCTCAGCACCTACTGGTCGCCGTCCGGCACGACCGGCGACATCTCGGTCAAGTGGAGCTCCGCCAAGTCGATCTCCAAGATCAACATCCGCGAGGCGTCCGGCTCCGCCGGTGCCATCGGCTCCTGGCAGGTCATCAACGCCGACACCGGCGCCGTGCTGAAGTCCGGCAGCGGCGCGGGCGTCATCAGCTTCACGTCGACCTCGCTGAAGAAGATCACGTTCAGGATCACCGGCGCGTCGGGGACGCCCAAGGTCGCCGAGTTCGAGACCTACGCCTGAGCACCCCTGCGGGCCAAGGGTGCGGTGACCGCCGACCGCGGCGGTCACCGCACCCGCATCTGACCCCGAGACGGTGCTTCACCCGTTCGGTCCGACGTCGGCCGCGCCCGCATGGGTGAGGAGCTCGGGCACGACGATCCGCTCGTACATCTCGTCGCTCACGCCCCGCCGCCGCGCCGCCTCCTTGAGGGTCAGGTCGTCGTCGATGGCGAGATGCGCGATCTCGGATGCCTTGTCGTAGCCGATGACCGGCGACAGCGCCGTGACCATCATGACCGAGCGTTCCACGTTCTGCCGCAGCCGGTCGCGGTTGAGCTCGAGGCCTTCGACGAGAAACTCGCGGAAGTGGTCGGCGGCGTCGGCGAGGATGCGGATCGAGTGCAGGACGTTGCTGATGACGACGGGGCGGAAGGCGTTGAGCTCGAAGTTGCCCTCGTTGCCGCCGATGGCCACGGCGGTGTCCGACCCGAGCACCTGGACGCACACCATGAGCATCGCCTCGGCCTGGGTCGGGTTGACCTTGCCGGGCATGATCGAGGAGCCGGGCTCGTTGGCCGGCAGGATCAGCTCGTGCAGGCCGGTGCGCGGGCCGGAGCCGAGCCAGCGCATGTCGTTGGCGAACTTGAACAGCGCCGTGGCGATCCCGCGCAGCGCGGCCGACGTGCGCACCAGCGCGTCCAGGGAAGCCTGGGCGGCGAACTTGTTGGGCGCGGTGACGAACGGCCGGCCGGTCAGCTCCGCGAGCACTTCCGCGGTGTCCTCGCCGAAGCCGGTCGGGGCGTTGAGGCCGGTGCCGACGGCGGTACCGCCCATCGCCAGCCGGTACAAACCCCGCATGGTTGAGGCGAGGTGCTCGACGGCGTCCTCGAGCTGGGCGGCGTAGCCGGACCACTCCTGGCCGACGGTGAGCGGGGTGGCGTCCTCCAGATGTGTCCGGCCGACCTTCACGACGTCGGCCCACTCCCGGCTCTTGACCGCGGTGGCGTGGTGCAGCCTGGCGAGGGCCGGCAGCAGGCGCTCCTCGATCGCGGTGATCGCGGCGATGTGCATGGCGGTGGGGAAGGTGTCGTTGGAGGACTGCCCCATGTTGACGTCGTCGTTCGGGTGGACCGGCGTCTTGGAGCCCAGTTGCCCGCCGACGAGCTGGATCGCGCGGTTGGAGATCACCTCGTTGACGTTCATGTTGGACTGGGTGCCGGAGCCGGTCTGCCAGACGTACAACGGGAACTCGCTGTCGAGCTTTCCGGCGATCACCTCGTCGGCCACCCGTGCGATCAGGCCGGCCTTCCACTGCGGCATCCGCCCGGCGCCGGCGTTGACGATCGCCGCGGCCTTCTTGACGTAGCCGTAGGCGTGGTAGACCGCCTTGGGCATGCGGTCGTCGCCGATGTCGAAGTGCACCAGGGAGCGCTGGGTCTGCGCGCCCCAGTAACGGTCGGCCGGCACGGCGACCGGGCCGAGCGAGTCGGTTTCGGTGCGGGTGCCGGTGGCGTCGATGCCGATCGGCACGTCGCGCACCTCGGGCCCGCCGTTCGGCTTGCCTGCGGCCATCTCGTCACCCGGCCTTCACGGGACGGTACTCCGGCTGCCACATCGCGTTCTGGACCTGCTGTACCGGATCGGTGAGCTCGACCCGGGCAAGGCCCTCCTCGGCGGCCCGCTTGGCCACCGCGACCGCGACGGTGGCCGACACCTCCCGCAGACGCTCGACGTGCGGCAGCAGCGACGCACCGGGTGTGCTCACGTCCGCCAGGCCGGCGACGGCTTCGGCGGCGGCCGCGAACATCCCGTCGCTGATCCGCCTCGCCCTGGCCACGACGGCGCCGAGGCCGAGCCCGGGGTACAGCAGGGCGTTGTTCGCCTGCCCGATGGCGTAATGGACGCCTTGGTAGGCGACCGGCGGGACCGGGATGCCGGTGGCGATCAGGCCGCGGCCGTCGGTCCACGGGATGAGCCGGTCGGGCATCGCCTCGATGCGGTCCGTCGGGTTGGACAGCGGGAAGATGATGGGCCAGTCCACGTGTCCGGCCATCTCCCGGACGATGTCCTCGGTGAACGCGCCGTGCACGGTCGAGGTGCCGATCAGCATGGTCGGTTTGACGTTCGCGACGGTCTCCCGGAGCCCGATGCGCCCGTCGCGCCGCCAGGAGGCGACCTCGCCGGCCGGCCGGGCGTACGGGGCCTGGTAGTCGCGCAGGTCGGTCATGTCGTCGGTCAGCAGGCCCTGCTTGTCGACACACCAGACCTGCCGGGTCGCCGCGTTCCGGTCCGCACCGTCGCGGACCATCGCGTCGCGGAGCTGGTCGGCGATGCCCACCCCGGCGGTACCGGCGCCGAAGACGACGATCCGCTGGTCCCGCATCCGGGTGCCGGCCACCCGCACCGCGCTCAGCGCCGCGGCGAGCACGATCGCGCCGGTACCCTGCATGTCGTCGTTGAACGTGCACACCCGGTCGCGGTAACGCTCCAGGATCCGCCGGCCGTTGCTCGGCCCGAAGTCCTCCCAGTGCAGCAGCGCGTTCGGGAACAGCTTCGTCGCCGCCCGCACGTAGGCGTCGACGAACTCGTCGTAGCGCGGCCCGCGCTCCCGGGCGTGCCGGTTGCCGAGATAGTCCGGATCGTTGAGCAGTTCCTCGTTGTCGGTCCCGACATCGAGCGCGACCGGAATCACCCGGCCCGGGTCGATGCCGGCCGCGGCGGTGTAGACGGCCAGCTTGCCGACCGCGATGTCGATGCCGCCGGAGCCCCAGTCGCCGATCCCCAGGATCTCCTCGGCGTCGGAGGCCACGATGAGGTCCACGTCGTCCGCGCCCAGCCCGGTGTCGGCCAGCGCCTGCTCCACCCGGTCAGGCTCGTCGATCGACAGGTACACCCCGCGCGGGCGGCGGTACTCGTGGCTGTACCGCTTGATCGCCTCGCCCACGGTCGGGTCGTAGACGATCGGCAGCATCTCGCGCAGGTGCTCGGCCAGCAGCCGGTAGAACAGGACCTCGTCGTTGTCCTGCAACATGGCCAGGAAGATGTTCTTGTGCAGGTCGGAGGGCTGGTGGTGGTACTGCTCGTACACCCGCCGCACCTGGTCGTCCAAGGAGAGGATCGCCGGGGGCAGCAGGCCCTCGAGCCCCAGCGCGATTCGCTCCTCGCGGGTGAAGGCCGTGCCCTTGTTCAGCAAGGGTGTGTCGAGCACTTCCACGCCCCGCGCCGTGGTGACATATGCGCCGTTCTCCGACCGGAACCGCCGCCTCACGGCGACCCGCGTGCCTACGGTCATCGATTCGCCTCCGGTTCCTCCCGATCACCTCGCAACGCCGGTCTCAGTACCCCCTGGCGGCGCGGAATCGTCACGCGGTCGGATGAAACGAGGTGGAGCCGGGGGAGACCAGGCCGGTCTCGTAGGCGAGGACGACCGCCTGGGCCCGGTCGCGGAGGGCGAGCTTCTGCAACAGGTGCCGGACGTGGGTCTTCACCGTCGCCATCGAGATCACCAGTTCCGCGGCGATGTCCGTGTTCGACAGGCCGCGGCCGATGAGCTGGAGGATCTCGCGCTCGCGGGGAGTCAGGTCGGCGAGGCCGGCGGACGGCGGCGGAGCCGGTGGGCGGTTGACGTAGTGGCTGACCAGGCGGCGCAGCACGGTCGGGGCGAACAGGGCGTCGCCGGCCGCCACGACCCGCACCGCCTCGACCAGCTGCTGCCGGCCGACGTCCTTGAGCAGGAACCCGCTGGCGCCCGCACGGAGCGCCGCGAAGACGTGCTCGTCCAGGTCGAACGTCGTCAGGATGAGGACCCTCGTGTCGAGACCGGCATCGACGATACGGCGCGTCGCCGCGATGCCGTCGGTCCCGGGCATCCGGACGTCCATCAGCACCACGTCCGGCCGCAGGCGCTCCGCCTGCGCGAACGCCTCGGCGCCGTCCACGGCCTCGCCGACCACCTCCAGGCCGGCGACCTCGAGCACGAAGCGGAGCCCGGAGCGAACGAGGTCCTGGTCGTCGGCGATGAGGACGCGGGTCATGCCGCCTCGATCGGCAGCAGCGCCCGGACGGCGAACCCACCGTCGGCGGCGTTGCCGGCCTCCAGGCTGCCGCCGTGGATCCGCACCCGCTCGCGCATGCCGACCAGGCCGTGCGCGTCGGGCGAGGGCACGCCGCGGGCTCCGGGGCCCCGGTCGCACACCTCGATCCGCAGCGCGTCGGGCAACCAGTGCAGGCCGACCGTGACCGGCGCGCCCGGGGCGTGCTTGGTCGCGTTGGTCAACGCCTCCTGCACGATGCGATACGCGGACAGGTCGAGACTCGGCGGCAGCGGTACCGGCGCGCCGTCCACGGCCAGATCCACCGCCTGGCCGCCGTCGCGGGCCCGGTCCACGAGCGCGGGCAGCTGGGCCAGCCCCGGCAGCGGCTCCCGGTCCGGGTCGCCGGCGTCGGCGCGCAGCACCCCGAGGAGCCTGCGCATCTCGGTCAGCGCCTCGACGGCGGAGCCGCGGATCACGGCGATCGGGCGCTTCGCGAGCGCGGGATCGTATTCGAGCGCCGCCTCCGCGGCGTCGGCCTGCACGGCGATGACGCTCACCGCGTGGGCGACCAGGTCGTGCAGCTCCCGGGCGATCCGGGCGCGCTCGTCCGCGACCGCCGACCGCTCGCGCCGGTCGCGCTCCTGTTCCAGATGCCGGGTCAGCTCCTCCAGCCGGCGGTTCCGGCCGCGCTGACGGCGCACCAGCACCCCGACCGCGGCCGGTGCCAGGACGACGAGGACGGCGCCGACGTATTCCCCGACGATCACTCCCTGCATGGCGGAGCCGGCGATGCCGAAGATGGTCCCGATGAGGACCGTCGCGGCGGCCAGGTGCCGGTCGTTCACGTATGCGGTCACCGCGTAGAAGAGCAGCACCGCGGAGGGGTAGCCGACCAGCAGGAATCCGTCGGCCGGAATCAGCCAGACGGCCGAGCCGGCGAGCGCGGCCACCACCGGATGGGTCCGGCGCCAGGCGATCGGCGCGGTCGAGCCGAGGGCCACGAGCGCGCCGACGGGGGCGGCGGCGATCGGCAGGAACACGAGGACCTGCGCCAGCGCGACAGCCGCCAGCAGCGTCGCGACCACCCTGTCGGTGGTCCCGAGCTGCACGAACCGCCGCCATGGTGACACGGGGCCACGGTAGGCGGTCCGCTCGTGGCGTGTCATCAGCCCCTGGGCTGAGCTCGCTCTCGGCCCACCGGCTCAGCCGCGGTTCCGCCCGTGGGTCGATGAGCGAGGGCGGTGCCCGGCCGCACGATCGACGGCGACAACACACCGACACGAACCGGAGCCACCCATGACCACCACCACGACCAAGACCACGACCGAGGCGACCACCGCCGTGCGGCGGCGGGTGCCGATCGCCGTCCGCGGCGCCCAGCTCCTGCTGCTGGTGCCGCTCGGCGCGTTCCAGCTCGTCGCGACGATCGCCTTCTCGATCATCATGCCGCTCGCCGGCAAGGACTACATCGCCGCCGTCTGGGCGCCCGTCATGGCGCTCGCCTGCATCGTCACGGCGCTGCGCCTCGGCCGCGGCTCCGCACGGACGCTGCGCACGGCGCTGGCCCTGCTCGCGGCGCAGACCGCGTTCGGCCTGCTCAAGCTCATCGCGTTCGGCGAGTCGGCCTCGCTGGTGTTCCTGGCCGTGACCGCGCTCTGCGCCGGGCTGCTCGCGCTGCCGGCGTCCCGGCGCCACTTCCACGCCTAGGAACCGTTCGCCCGCCACAACGAGCAGGAGCCAAAGCCCATGCGATCCACGTACCGAGTTTTCGCCTATCTCATCGCGGCCGGGGTGCTGGTCCAGGCGGCCACCGTCGCCTACGCCTGGTTCGCGGTCATCCAGGACATCGACGCCGGCGGAGTCTTCGACAAGAACGCCGGCGCCAATCCCGGCCACTACGCGCACGGCATCATCGGCATGGCGGTCATCCCGCTCATCGCGCTGATCTTCCTGGTGCTGTCCTTCTTCGCCAGGATTCCCCGCGGCGTCACGTGGGCGGGCATCACGTTCGGCCTGACGGCACTGCAGGTGGCGCTGGCGGTCGTGTCGTTCAGCGCACCGCTGGTCGGCGCGCTGCACGGCATCAACGCCGTCGCCGTGCTGGCCGCCGCGCTCGTCGCCGCGCGCCGGGCCGTCGAGCCGGTGCCCCAGCAGCCGGTCGCGGCCTGACCATGAGGCGCGGGCAATGGAGAGCCGTCGTGGCGATCGCGGCGGCTCTGGCCGTGCTGGGCCCGCTGGGCTGGTGGTGGCGGGCCAGTCTCATGCCGGGCACCTACTCCGTCATGGACATGGGGCATCCCGACTACGGCGGCGGCCCCCGTGTCGGGCACAGCACCATGCATCACGGCGGCACCGAGGTCACCGCCCTCACCGGCCCGCGCGACCGGCCCGCCGACGTGTCGGTGACGCTGGTGGCCCGCGCCGAGCGGATCGGCCTTCCCGACGGTCGCACCGTGGGGGGGTACACGCTCAACCATGCCTCGCCGGGACCGCAGATCCGCGCCAGGCAGGGGCAGCTGATCGAGGTGCGGCTGGTCAACGAGTCCGTGCCGGACGGCGTCACGCTGCACTGGCACGGCTACGACGTGCCGAACGCGGAGGACGGCGTGGCCGGCGTGACCCAGGACGCCGTGGCACCGGGCGAGTCCCACGTGTACCGGTTCGTCGCGAAGGACACCGGCACGTACTGGTACCACTCCCACCAGGTCTCCCACGAACAGGTGCGGCTCGGGCTGTTCGGCGCGCTCGTGGTCGACCCGCCGACCGGCGCGCCCGCCGGCGTCGACCGGCTCGCGCTGGTGCACACCTACGGCGGCCGCCGCACGGTGGACGGCCGCCCGGGCGAGACCCGCGTCGCCGCCGCCCCCGGCAGCACGGTGCGCGTCCGGCTGGTCAACACCGACCAGGGCACCATCCGCGCATGGGTGTCCGGCGCGGCCTACCGCCTCGTCGCCGTCGACGGCCGGGATCGCACCGCCGCGCCCCCGGTCACCGCCGCCGCGATCGTGCTGCCCGCCGGTGGCCGGGCCGACGTGGAGTTCGCGGTACCGGACGGGGGCGGCGCCGTGCGGGTCGACGTCGGCGCGGCAACGGCGCTCGTGGTCGGCCCCGAGGGCGCGGCGGCCGCGGCGACGCCGGAGCCGGCGGCATCGATCGATCTGCTGTCGTACGGCGAGCCGGCGCCGATCGGCTTCGACCCCGCCGGGGCGACGCGACGGTTCGACTACCGCATCGGGCGGCGCTTCGGCTTCCTCGACGGGCGGCCCGGACTGTGGTGGACCATCAACGGCAGGCTGTACCCGGACGTGCCCATGTACATGGTCAGCGCCGGAGACGTCGTGCGCATGACGATCGCCAACGACAGCGGCGAGACGCACCCGATGCACCTGCACGGCCATCACGCGGTGGTGCTCAGCCGCGACGGGGTCGCGGCGACCGGCAGTCCATGGTGGACGGACTCGCTGGAGGTCGCCGACGGCGAGACGTACGAGATCGCGTTCGTCGCCGACAACCCCGGCGTGTGGGTCGACCACTGCCACAACCTGTCACACGCGGCAGAAGGACTCCTCGCGCACCTCGCGTACACGGGCGTCACCACGCCGTACCGCATCGGCGGCGGCGGCCACAACCACCCCGAGTGAAGCCGACCTGTCGCACGCGACCGGTCAGACGTCATCGTGGATGATCTCGATGCGACGCAGTGATGGCACGAGCGGGGCCAGGAGCATCGCCGCCGCCGCGACCCCGCCCCCGGTGACAGCGACCGTCGCCGCCCCGAATGCCGCCGCGAGGACCGGCGCGGACATCTGGCCGACGGGCAGGGACACCGTCGACCAGAACTCGTCATGAGCGCCGACTCGGGACAGGAGACGCTCGGGAATGTTGGTGTAGTTGACGGTTTCCCAGACGACGGTGAAGAACTCGACGGCCACCCCGGTCAACAGCGACGCCGCGGCCAGCCAGAACGTGTCCGCGCCGGCGCCCAGCAGCACGAGCGGGAGGGTAGCCAGCGCCATCGAGAACAGCGCCGGCGTCATCGGCCGCCGCGTCAGCCGCACCTTGACCAGCACCACGCTGGCAAGCAGCGCCCCGACACCCTGGGCGCTCAGCACCAGGCCCCAGCCCGCGGCGCCGACGGTGTCGTGTGCGATCACCGGGCCGAGGATCTGCCAGACGCCCCTGTTGGCCGCGTTGAACACGGCGAAGGCCAGCGTCACCGACCAGATCCACGGCCGGGACGTGAAGTATCGCCAGCCCTCCCTCATGTCGGCGAGCATCGTGGGGCCGTCCTTGCCGCGCGGCGCCGGCGCGGGCAGCGAGATCCGGGAGAAGCAGGCGACCGCCAGCAGGAAGGAGGCGGCGTCCGCGGCGATCGCCCAACCGCCGCCGACCGAGGCGGTCAGCAGGCCGGCGGCGGTCGGACCGAGAATTCGCGTGACGTTCCTGGCCGAGGCCAGCAGGGAGCTGGCCGTTTGCAGGTCGCGCCCGGTTGCGAGGTTCGAGACGATGCCGCGCAGCGCGGGTGTCGTCAGCCCTTGGAACACGCCGTTGCCGGCGGCCAGCGGCAGCAGCAGCGCCGGGTGCTGATGGGTCAGGAGCAGGGCCGCGACGCCGGCCTGGGTGACGCCCGCGCCGAGACCGGTGAGGCGCAGCACGGAGTCGCGGCGGTAGCGGTCCGCGATGCCGCCGCCGAAGAGCATCGTCGCGACCGTCGCCACCAGGGCCGAGGCGGTGACCGCGGACAGCCAGGCCGCGCTGTAGGTGATCGCAAGGACCCCGAAGGCCAGGGCGACCGGCGACATGAAACTGCCGGCCATGGAGATCGAGAGGCCGGCGAAGAACCACCGGAAGGCCGGTGAGCGCAGAGGCCCTCCGGAAGCGGCTGCTGCCTTCGGCACGGGATGCCACGCTGCCAGCCCCGGCCGGATGCATCAACCCGGTTTCCCCACAGCTGCCGGCCGGCCCTATGCGGCGTCGCCGGCCACCCAGTCCGGATGCGCCGCGACGAATGCCGGCAGGGTGTCCTCGCGCACGGCGCTGAACAGCTGCAGGCTGGTGTCGCTGAGAATCTCGGTGTCCTGGCCGTTGATGACCTCGGAGTTGAAGGTGCCGCCGTTGGTCTTCAGCATGGTCAGGGAGCCGGAGCGGATGTCGCGCAGCGCGAAGATCCAGTCGGCGATGGAGATCCCCCCGCTGTCGAAGGTCAGCGCCTGACCGGCGGCGCGCAGCACCTGGTCCAGCTTGCCGGGGCTGGTGAGCACGCCGCTGCCGGTGGCCTGCTTCAGGACCGCCTTGATGAACTGCTGCTGGTGGCGCTGCCGCCCGTAGTCCCCGTCCGGGAGCAGCTCGCGCTGCCGCACGTAGTCGAGGGCCTGCCAGTCGGCCAGGTGCTGACAGCCCGGCTGGTACACCTGCGGGGTGACCCCGGGGACGGCAACCGGCCCGTCCTCGGTCATGTCGTACGGCATCTGGTACCGCCCATGGGCGTCATGGCCGATGTGGACCGAGACGGTCCGCTCGTCCACGCACATGTCCACCCCGCCCAGGGCCGCGACCAGCGACTTGAACCCGGCGAAGTCGACGATCGCCCCGCCGTTGAACGAGATCCCGGTCAGCTGCTTGATCGTCAACGCGAGCAGCCCGAACCCGCCCGCCCGGCCGGCGCCGTTGCCGAAGCCGTCGGGGAACGCCGCGTTGACCTTGGCGTGGCCGCCCTCGAACCCGCTCCTCGGATAGGGCGGGATCGACACGTACGAGTCCCTGGGCACCGAGACCAGGTAGGCGGCGTCGTGACTCGCCGGGATGTGCACGATCATGATCGAGTCCGCGTTGTGGTCGACGTCCGGGCTGTCGTCGCGCTGGTCGATGCGCTGGTCGATGCCGACCAGCAGCAGGTTGATCGGCCCGTCGATGCTGACGTGCGGGTCCGCCGCGTCGCCGAGCAGGTTCTCCTGGCCGATCGCGGCGGTGTAGCGGTTCAGCAGCGCCCGGGAACCGGCGAGTGCGGCGGCGCTGACCAGCACGAGCAGCACGCCGACGACGACCAGCACACGGGCCCAGCGCCGGGGCCGGCGAGGCTGCTTCGGACGCGGCGGACGCCGCCGGCGCGGTGGGTCTGCGGGCCGGTCGGCGGCCGTTTCGCGTGGCGGGACGCTGGCTCGCACCACCGCCCGCCCACGGGCCCGACCGGCGCCTGCATCAGGAATTGGATCGCCCATACCGTCTCTGTCCTCGAGCCGGGCCGGCCGCGAACCGGAGCGCCGGGGGCCGTGCCATCTGCGTGACATCGCAAGCGTAAGAGGCACGCACCGGGCCAGGCGACGGATCGGCAGGTGATAGCGCAGGTGGAGCGGCCGCACACCCCGCAAAGTCACCTCGGCCCGCCCGGCGCGCCGCGTTTACCGGGAACCGGTCGGGTACAGGCGCGCTCGAACATCCCGCAGTTGAGGCCGGCGTTCGATGCCTCGAGCCGGTCCGGTGATCGGCGCGTGTCGCGGGGCGAGGGGAAGGAAGATCGTTGGTCGTCGACGCGGGAAAACGCAGCGTCATGGGGGTTCTGGTCGATGTCATCGATTACGACACCGCGGTCGCGAGGGTGATCGCGGCCGCCCAGCAGCAGCGCCCGTTCATCCTGACCGCGCTGGCCGTGCACGGCGTGATGACCGGCTTGTCGGATCGGCGGCACAACGCCCGGCTCAATGCCTTCGACGTGGTCGCCCCGGACGGCCAGCCGGTACGGTGGGCGCTGAACCTGCTGCACCAGGCCCGCCTGCGCGACTGGGTGAGCGGCCCGGAACTGACCCTCCGGGTGCTGCGGCGCGCGGCCGACGAGGGGTTGCCGGTCTACCTCTACGGTTCCACGCAACGCACCGTCGACCGGCTGGTCGAGGCGTTGACCCGGACGATGCCGACGCTGCGTATCGCCGGTGCCGAGCCGTCGCGATTCCGCGACGCCGAACCGGGCGAGTATGCCCGCATCGCCGAGCGGATCAACGCCTCGGGGGCCCGTGTGGTCCTGGTCGGTCTCGGCTGCCCGCGGCAGGAGTCGTTCGTCCACGCGATGCGGCCGCTGCTCGCCATGCCGCTGCTGGCGGTCGGGGCCGCCTTCGACTACCACTCCGGCCGGCTGCGCTCCGCACCGCGCTGGATGCAGCGCAACGGCCTGGCCTGGCTGCTGCGGCTGGTCCTTGAGCCGCGCCGGCTGTGGCGGCGCTACCTGATCCTCGGACCCCGGTACCTCGTGCGGCTGTCCGCGCAGAAGGCCGGGCTGTGGGAGCCGTACGTCCCCGCGCCCTCGCACCGGCCGGTCGAACCCGCACCGGTCTGACCGCACCCGCCCCTGTTCACCGATCGACCGAGGCGGAGGATTCATGTGCGGAATCGCCGGCATGGTGCTGGCCAACGACACGCGTCCCGTGGACGAGGACCGGCTGCGCGCCATGTGCCGCAGCCTCGCGCACCGGGGCCCCGACGAGGACGGGTTCTTCCTCACCCCCACCGCCGGCCTCGCGGTGCGGCGCCTGGCCGTCATCGACGTGCTGCACGGCCGGCAGCCGGTGCGGTCCGAGGACGGCACCGTGCACGCGGTGCTCAACGGTGAGATCTACAACCACCACAGGCTGCGGCAGTACCTCGCCGCGCGCGGGCACACGTTTGCCTCCGGCAACGACGCCGAGGTGATTCCACATCTGTACGAGGAGTTCGGCACCGGCTTCGCGCGGCACCTGGAGGGCATGTTCGCCATCGCCCTGTACGACAGCGCCCGTCACCGCCTGGTCCTGTCCCGCGACCGGGTGGGCGTGAAGCCGCTGCACTACGCCGAGCGCGCCGACGGCCTCGTCTTCGGGTCCGAGATCAAGGCGGTCCTGTGCGCCCTTCCCGAGCGCACACCGGACCTCCAGGCGTTCAGCGCGTACCTGTCGCTCATGTACGTGCCCGCACCGCGGACGATGTACCGGGAGATCCGCAAGCTCGAACCCGGCACGACGCTCGTGTGGCAGGACGGCCGGTGCACCGCGCAGCGCTACTGGGCGCTCGCGGACGTGCCGCAGCGGCAGGATCTCACCGTCGCCCGTGCGGGGGCGATCCTGCGTGAGCTCCTGGTCAACACCGTCCGTCAGCAACTGGCGGCCGACGTACCGCTCGGCTTCTTCCTCAGCGGCGGCATGGACTCCGCCACCGTCGTCGCCGCCGCCCGGCGCGCCGAGCCCGATGCCAAGCTGAAGACGTTCTCGGTGGGCTTCTCCGACCGGTCCTACGACGAGCGGGACGGGGCCGCCCTCGTCGCGGACAGGTTCGGGACCGACCACACCGAGCTGCTGGTCGAGCCGGCGGCGCAGGACGTCGTGGACGGCATCCTGCCGGCCTTCGACGAGCCCTTCGCCGACCCGTCGATGGTGCCCACGTACTACCTGTGCCGGCTCGCCCGCCGGGACGTGACGGTGGCGTTGAGCGGCGACGGCGGGGACGAGCTCTTCGCCGGCTACCTCACCTACCAGGCCGACAGGTACGCCCGCTACTACCGCCACCTGCCGCGCGCGGTGACGACCGGGCTCGTGCCGAACCTGCTGCGGTACCTGCCACGCTCCAGCGCGCGGGCGAGCTTCGACTTCAAGGCGCGCCGCTTCGCCGAGAACGCCGTCGAGGAGCCCGGCCGCAGCCACTACCTGTGGCGGGTCGTCTTCCGGGAGGCGCACAAGGCGCGGCTGCTGGAGCCGGACGTGCTCGCCGAGCTGTGCGACACGTACGACACGCACGAGCCGCACTACGACGCCGGCGCCGGGTTCGACCGGCTGACCCGGTTCCAGTACACCGACGCCCACGTCTACCTGCCCGACGACGTGCTGACGAAGGTCGACCGGGTGAGCATGGCGCACTCCCTGGAGGTACGGGTGCCGCTGCTGGCCACGCCGATGCTCGAGTTCGCCTTCTCCCTGCCGGGCCGGATGAAGCTCCCGGGCCGGCAACCGAAGTGGCTGCTGCGTCAGGCGATGGCCGGCCTGCTGCCGCCACAGACGCTCGCCATGGGCAAGAAGGGCTTCAACGCCCCGCTGCCGCGATGGCTGCGCGGCGTGTACCGGCCGCTGGTCGGCGACTACCTGTCCCGCGACGTCCTGCGACGGCAGGGCTATCTGCGCTTCGACGCGGTCAACGAGATCGTCGAGCGCCACCTCAGCGGTGTGGCCGAACACGCCCGCGAGATCTGGATCCTGCTGCTGTTCACCATGTGGGCCGAGCAGGAGAAGGCATACCGATGACGACGACGGCGCCCGCCCGCTTTCCCCGGAGGTACAACAACCCGTGAGACACTGGGTGCTGCTCATCCCGCTGTTCCTGGCGTGCCTGCCCGCCGTCGTCCTCACCTCCTCGGTTCCCCCGCCGGCTCGGGCGTGGGCCTGCCGGATCGCCTTCGTCGTCACCGCGACGCTGATCGTCGCGCCGTGGATCTGGCTGCGGCTGGGCCACGACGTGCCGGCGCGGGCCGCCATGATCCTCATCACCGGGTCGTTCGCGGGCGGGATCGTGCTCAGCGGCGCCACCGCCGGGATCGTGGAGGACAACGCGCCACCGTCGCCCGCCGTCCAGCACGCGGTCCTGCGGTACCACACCGCCTGCACCGTGCGCCGGGAGCCGCGGGGCAAGCGGGTCCTGGACGTCGTCGGCGCCCTCGTCGGGCTCGCGCTCACGCTGCCGCTGTGGCCGATCATCGGACTGCTCATCTGGTTCGAGGAGCCGGGGCCGATCTTCTTCACCAAGAACTCCGTGGGCCGCGGCGGACGCACGTTCCGGCAGTTCAAGTTCCGCAGCATGCAGTACGGGGCCGAACGGCTCACCGGACCGGTCGTGTCGCCCGCGGGGGACCCGCGCACGCTGCGGGTCGGTCGCTGGCTGCGTCGCTGGCACCTCGACGAGCTCCCGGAACTGATCAACGTGCTCAACGGCTCGATGGGCCTGGTCGGGCCGCGGCCGCTGCGTACCGTGCTCGTCGAGAAGCACCTCGAGGCGGTTCCCGGATACGCCGAGCGGCACACGGTACGGCCCGGCATCGCCTGCATCGCCCAGATCGAGAAGTTCCACATGCCGCCGCAGGAGCGGCTGGTGAAGGACCTCGCCTACATCGAGCACCAGAGCGTGCGGCTCGACCTGCAGCTGCTGGTCCGCGCGGTGCTGACCACGGCCCGCGGCGAGCGTCATTACGACGAGCCGGTGCTCGCCCCGCCGAGCCCCGTCACGGTGCCGGCGACCCGCAACGACGGACAGCTGCCGGGTCTGGTCGAGCATGCCAGCCGTACCCAGGACGCCTGAGCGGATGCGCCGCCCGCAGGGGTTGCGGGGCGCCTCCCGGTTCGTCGGCGCCGGCCTGCTCGACCAGCTGGTGATCGCCGCGGCGAACTCGGCGAACACGCTGCTGGGCGGAATCCTGCTGCCGAAGGCCCGCTTCGGCGCGCTCGCGCTGGCCCTCGCCGTCGGCTACCTCGCGATGTACCTCAACCGGGCCGTCGTCGGCGACGTCCTGCTCGCCCTGGCCTCCCGCTACGACGGCGACCCCCGGGACCGCCTGGCCCGCAACGGCCTGGCCACCGCGCTGTGCTCCGGAGTGGTGACCACCGCCGTCTTCGCCGCGCTCTGGGCGGCCTGGCCCAGCCGCGGCCAGATCGACCTGCGCGAGCTCGTCTGGCTGGCCCCGTTCATGGTCCCGATCATGCTGCACGACACCGCCCGCTGCGACTATCTCGCCGACCGCCGCCCGGACAAGGCCCTCGGCATCGACCTCGTCTGGGCCGGCACCCAGGCCGCGCTGGTCGCCCTCATGATCGCCACCCACCACGCCGGCGCCGGCGGCCTGCTAGCCGTCTGGGGTCTCGGCGCGACCGCGGGCGCGACGGTCTACCTGCTGCGCGAGAAGCGGCTGCCGTGGCGGGGCAATCCGCTCGCCTGGCTGGCCGAAACCCGCCATCTCTCCGGCTGGTTCACCATCACCGCCATCGTCGCCCAGTTCCACGTCCTGGCCATCAGCTTCACCGTCGCCGGCCGCCTGTCGAAGATCGACCTGGGTAACTTCCGCTTCGTGCAGACCGTCCAGCTCCAGCCGGTCCAGAACCTGGTCACCGCGATCAGCAGCCTGGTCACCCCGCGGGCCTCCCGCCACGCCGCCGAGGCCGCCAGACCCGCCCCCGAGGGCACCGCCGCCGCCGCGACCCTGCGCCGCCAGACCCGCCGGCTGGCCGTCGCCTTCGCCGCCCTCGGCGCGCTGATGGTGCTCGTGGTCTGGCCGGTGGTCTCGTACGTCCTGGTCCACACGCACAAGTTCGCCGAGGCCGCCCCGCTGGCCCTGCCGATCGCCCTGCAGGGCGCGATCTACCTGGTGCAGGTGCCGTTCACCGCCGCGATGCGCGGCATGCACCAGGCCCGGGGGCTGTTCGTGCAGTACGTCGTCTTCGCCGTCGTCTCCCTCAGCGGCCTCGCCCTCGGCGCCGGCTGGGGCGGCCTGCACGGCGCCGCCTGGGGCCTGCTCATCGGCTCCGCCGCCGGCCTGATCTGCATGCTGGTCCTCTACGCCAACACGGTGCGGCGGCTCGGCCCGCCGCTCGCGACGCCGACGCCGGCCCGCGTGGAGGCCCCGCAGAACGCCTAGCCCACGGGCCCGGGGATCAGACGGGCGTGCCTGCGGGGACCGTGTGCTGGTGTGCCACCGCGTCGCCGCGGGGATGGTCGGGCAGGTTCCGGTCGGCGTGGTCGGCGTGGAACAGCGCCTCGGCGAGCAGGGCGCGCACGTGGGTGTCGGCGGCGGAGTAGTGCACGAACGTGCCTTCCCGGCGTCCCCGGACCAGCCCGGCGAGCCGCAGCTTGGCCAGGTGCTGACTCACCGCCGTCGGGGCGGCGCCGACGAGTTCGGCGAGGCAGGCCACCGACGACTCGCCCTGGAGGAGGGCCCACAGGATCTTGATCCTGGTGGGGTCGGCGAGCAGCCGGAACCCCTCGGCGGCGAGGTGGACCTGCTCGTCGTTCGGCATCTGAAAGTCGGGCAGCTCGGTGTGCACCCGACCAGCGTAACCGCATCCTCCGTATTCGTCTGCTCATCTGCCTGGCTATCTGCATGCCTACGCAGGTACTGTTGTCCCCCGTGACCATGACGTCGACACGACCACCCGCCACGGCGCCGGCCGGGCTGACCTCCGGCCGGCCGCGCCGTCTCGGCGCGCGCATGTGGGCACTGGCGGAGATCCGCTGGGCGGCGATCGCCACGGTGCTCTTCGCCGCGGGCGGCCTGACGCAGCTGGCCGGGGCCCCGGCGCCGGTGTGGTGGACCCTGTACCTGGCCTGCTACGTCACGGGCGGGTGGGAGCCGGCCCTCGCCGGCCTACGGGCGCTGCGGGAGCGCACCCTCGACGTGGATCTGCTGATGATCGTCGCCGCGATCGGGGCGGCCGCGATCGGGCAGGTCTTCGACGGGGCGCTGCTCATCGTCATCTTCGCCACCTCGGGCGCGCTCGAGGCGTTCGCCACCGCCCGGACCGCCGACTCCGTCCGAGCCCTGCTCGACCTGGCCCCGCAACGGGCGACCCGGCTCGACCCCGACGGCACCGCGACGGTGGTCCCCGCCGCCGCCCTGCGGGTCGGTGACCTGGTTCGAATCCGGCCGGGCGAGCGTATCGGGGCGGATGCGGTGGTCGTCGCCGGAAGCAGCGACGTGGATCAGGCCACCATCACCGGTGAGCCGCTGCCGGTGGCGAAGACCTCCGGTGACGAGGTGTTCGCCGGCACGCTCAACGGCACCGGCGCGCTGACCGCCCGGGTGCACCGAGCGGCCGGCGACTCGGTCGTCGCCCGGATCGTGGCCATGGTCGAGCAGGCGTCCGCGACGAAGTCCCGCACGCGGCTGTTCATCGAGAAGGTCGAGCAGCGGTACTCCATCGGCGTCGTCGTCGCCACCCTCGCCCTGTTCGCGATCCCGCTGCTGTTCGGCGCCGACCTGCGGTCCACCCTGCTGCGGGCGATGACGTTCATGATCGTCGCGTCACCGTGCGCGGTCGTGCTGGCCACCATGCCGCCGCTGCTGTCCGCGATCGCCCTCGCCGGCCGCCGTGGCGTGCTCGTCAAGTCCGCCGTCGTGATGGAACAGCTCGCCGATACCACCGTCGTCGCCTTCGACAAGACCGGGACTCTCACCACCGGCGCGATCCGCGTCGCCGGCATCCACCCCGCCACCGGCTCCGGGCTCGACGAGAGGGGCCTGCTGCGGCTCGTGGCCGCCGTCGAGACGCACAGTGAGCACCCCCTCGGCGCGGCCATCGTCGGGGCCGCACGGGAACGCGGCCTGGACATCCCGCCCGCCGAAGGCTTCCGGGCCACGCCCGGGCACGCCGTCGAGGCGATCGTCGGCGGCCGCCACGTCCGAGCCGGCAAACCCGCCCTGTCCGGCGCCGCCGACCCGGGCCGCGCGGACGTGCGGCGGGTTGTCACCGACGCCCACGACGCGGGGCGCACCGCGGTCGCCGTCGTCGTCGACGGTGCACCGGCTGGCGTGGTCGTTCTCGCCGACCAGCTCCGTCCCGAGGCCGCGGCCACCGTCGCGGCCCTGGGCGTGGTCACCGGCACCCCGCCGGTCCTGCTCACCGGCGACAACGCCGGCGCCGCGCGCCGTCTCGCCGCCGACACCGGCATCACTGACGTCCACGCTGCCCTGCTGCCCGAGGACAAGGTCGAGCGGGTCCGCGCCATGCGGCAGCAAGGGGAGCGGGTGATGGTCGTCGGTGACGGCGTCAACGACGCTCCCGCCCTGGCCACCGCCGACCTCGGCGTCGCCATGGGCCGCCACGGTTCCGACCTGGCCCTCACCAGCGCCGACGCGGTCCTGGTCCGCGACGACCTCGCCGCCCTGCCTCCGCTGATCGCCCTGTCCCGCCGGGCCCGCCGGGTCGTCGCCGCGAACCTCGTCATCGCCGGTACGTTCATCACCGTCCTCGTGGCGTGGGACCTCCTCGGTCACCTGCCGCTACCGCTCGGGGTCGCCGGGCACGAGGGCTCCACCGTGATCGTCGGCCTGAACGGGCTGCGCCTGCTCACCGACGCCACCTGGCGCCGCGCAAGCCGAAACGCGGCCGCATGAGCCGCCGGGCCTCCGCCCCGGTCAGCTGGGCCGGCGGTACCCCGTGATGGGCCGGCCTTCGAGCTTCGCCATGCGGACGTAGTCGCCGGTGGTCGGGGCGTGGACCATCCAGCCGCCGCCGACGTAGAGGCCCACGTGGTGCAGGTCGCTGTAGAAGAACACGAGGTCGCCGGGGCGTAGGTCGGCCTTCGCGACCGATTTCGCGTCCTCCCACTGCCACTTGGTGTAGTGCCGCAGGCTCACCCCGGCGGCGGCCCAGGCGGCCATGGTCAGTCCGGAGCAGTCGTAGCCCTTGGGTCCGGTGGCGCCCCAGATGTAGGGCTTGCCGATGAGCTCGCACGCCTTCTTCGCGGCCGTGCCGCCGGCGCCGCCGAGGTAGTCGACGGGGCAGGCGACCGGTTTCAGCGTGCCGGTGGCGCCGCTGGAGCCGTACGCCTGCTGCCGGAGTTTCTGCAGTTCGGAGATCTTTCCCTCGATCTGCGTCTTCTTCGCGGCGAGTTCCTTGTCCTGGGTCGTCTGCTGGGCGATGAGGGCGTCGAGGGCCTGCTTGTCGGCGGCGAGCCGGTCGCGGGTCGCGGCGACGTCCTGGATCTGGGCCCGCTCGTTGCGGGCGATGGCGTTGACGACCGTGAGCTGGTCGAGGGTGTCGGTCGGGGTGCTGCCGGAGAGCAGGACCTGCATGGTGGTGACGCGGCCGATCTTGTACTGGCGGACGGCGATCTCGCTGATCTTGCCCATCGCCGCGTCGACCTGGTCCTGCAGCGGCTGGAGTTGTCGCTGCAGCTTCTCGGCCTTGGCCTGGTTGTCCTTGAGCTGCGTGTGGACCTGGTTGTACTGCTCGATGGTCGGCTCGAGCTGGTTCCACATCTCGTCGATCTGCTGCTCCAGCTCCGCGGGGGTCGGCTCGGCCTGGGCCGCCCCGGTGCCGGCCAGCAGCACCGCGACCACGGTCGCCGCGGCGACGAGGACCCTGTGCGGTGGCGGTGGGCAGATGCGCGGCATGTGGGCACGGCGGAACGGCACGTCCGCGAACCTTACGCACCGACGCACAGCCAGACAAGCCCATCTCCTAGCCGCAGTAGCAGATATACCGCGCGTATTGCCGCTCTGACCAAGGGTGCGTGCGGGTCAAACTAAGCTCCTTAGGAAATGAGGTCGTGGATGATGCCATGGCACGTTTTCGGGAGTCGGAGCTACTAAGCAAGATAGTAGTGTCCCTCGATGTCGGAGCCATTCCCTTGGTATGAAAGGACCACCCTGATGAGCGAGTACGGCGACTTCGACGGCGCGCACTTCGAGACCGGCCAGGAGTCGAGCGCGCTGGACCAGTTGCACCAGGCGTCGGGCAGTGAGCAGGACTACGACTCGCAGTTCGGCGTCTACGGCGAGGACCACAGCTCCGCCGAGTCCACCGACTTCCAGACCGGCAAGCACGTCGAGTTCGAGGGCGCGGACGGCAGCCGGTACGAGTCGACGGATTTCACGAACTACTCCAGCGACTCGGAGACGTCGGACTCGGTGTTCGCGGCCGAGGGCGGCGAGTCGGCCCACAGCGCGGACTTCTCGCAGCTGGACGCCATGCAGGCCCGGTTCGCGAGCACGTTCGCCGAGGGCACGCAGCTGAGCGCGGGCCCCGGCGACTCGGGCCTGTCCATCGCCTCCAACTGACGCCGCTGCCACCCGGGGGCTGTACTACTAGGCGAGTTAGTAGTACAGTCCCTTCCGGGTCGTGTCGGAGCCTGCCAATCCCCTTGGAAGTCGTGCCGGCACGACCCTTTGTGTGACCGTGAACTACATCGACAGCAGCGTCGGGGCCCAGGCGACGTACCGGTCGAACGCCGCCATCGCGGCCGGGGCGGCGAGGGCGGCGGCGGTCGCGGCCACGATCGCGGCGCGAACCGGCCACGACAGCGGCGCCGGCGGATCGAGCAGCCGATGCAGCCGCTCGAGGCTGTCGCCGCCGCGGGCGGCCAGGGCGCCGTCCGGCGCGCCGGAGGAGCCGGGCTGGGCCATGCTCACCAGGGCCCGGGCCAGGTCGATGCGGGCGGCACCGCGGGCCGCGGTGTCGTCGGCGCACAGCTCCACCAGCCGGTCCACCTGGCCGCGGCCGAGCGTGAAGCAGCGGGCCGGCGGGAACGCGGCCGCGAGCAGCCGCATCCAATGGGTGATCTCATAGTGGTGACCGGCGTGATGCGCGCGCTCGTGGGCGAGGACGGCGGCGAGCTCGGGGGCCCGGAGGCGCTCGACGGCGGCCGAGGTGAGCACGATCTCGGCCGCGCGGCCGGGCCGGCTGGGTCCGGGCAGGAGGTAGGCGGCGGGCTCGTCGTGGCGCACGATGCTGGCCCCGGGCAGCGGCGACGGCAGGCCGCCGAGCCGCACCGCGAGCCGCAGCTCGGCGCGGCGGGCCCGGGCGGCGATCACGAGGCGCCGGCCGTTGACGGCCAGCCGCCCGCCGAGCAGGACCAGGCCGAACAGGCCCGCCACGGCCGCCACCTGGGCCGCGCGGTCGTGGCGGCCCAGGAGAGCGTCGAGGCAGATGTGCCAGGCGCCCTTGACGAGATCGTGGGCGCGGTCCCAGTACAACAACAGCGTCAATGCGGTGAACACCGCCGACAGGAGCACCGCACCGGACCAGCCCAGCCACGCTGCGACGGCGAGCCGGGGCGCGCGGACGACCCAGCGCGCCGAGGCCAGCCGCGGCGCGGCGATGAGCGCCAGCGCCATGGTGAACGCGGCGAGGAGGAACGGGCTCACCGGCCGGCGATCCGGCGTTCGTAGGAGCGCAGCGCGGCCTGCAGGGCGGCGGCCTCGTCCAGGCTCATCCGCCCGACGAAGTGGGTCAGCGCCTCGATCCGGTCACCGCTGTCGACGAGGGCGTTGTGCATGGCCTGGGCGACGCACTGCTCGCGGGTGAGCGCGGGCGTGTAGCGATAGGCCCGGCCGTCCTGTTCGCGGGTGAGCCAGCCCTTGCGGTACAAGTTGTCGATCACGGTCAGCACCGTCGTGTAGGCGAGCTCGCGATGCCAGGCCAGCCCGTCGAGGGCCTCGCGGACCGTGGTCGGCTCGCCGCGCCTCCACAGCAGCTCCATGAGCGCCGCTTCCAGATCGCCGAACCCCTGCACGCACCCTCCCGCCGACGAAGCCCCATCGTATCCCAGATCAACTAATGCACATAGGAGTGCGCCCGGCCAGGCGCGCATACCCTTTCGGGGGATTTAATGGCGTGACTGTCGTGAACAGACTGAAGACCCTCAGTCGTGACCGGAACGGGATGACAAGTGAACACCGACTTGACCGAATCCGCAGCCATCGCCCTGCTGACTCGCCAGGCCGCACGGTTCACCAGCAGCAGCGACCGGTTCGGTTACCGCAAAGACCTGCACGACCTGCTGGCCGGGGCCGAGCGGAGGGTCAGGCGGCCGATGCGGCTGGCCGTCGTCGGCCGGATCAAGTGTGGCAAGTCGACGCTCGTCAACGCGCTGATCGGGCGCGGCCTGGCCAGCACCGGCACGACCGAGATGACGTTCACGGTCGCCGAGTACCGCCACGACGAGCGCGAGTTCCTGCGGGTGCACTACCGGGATGCGACCGGCCGGGCGCCGGCCGAGTTCGGGCTCGACGAGCTGCACCGGCTCAACGACCGCGACCCGGGCCGGCTGGACGAGTTGCGCAGCATCGATCACGTCGAGGTGCACCTGCCCGCCGAGCTGCTGACCGAGGTCGGGCTCCTGGACACCCCGGGTCTCGGCAGCGTGTACGGGGACGATTCGGCGAGCACCGAGCGCCTGCTGGCCACCATGGACCGCACCCTCGCCGACGTCGGCAAGGCCAGCGGCGAGGCGATGGCCCAGGCCGACGCGGTGCTCTATCTGTTCACCGACGATCTGGGCGGTCCCGACCTCGAGGTGGTGACCGGGTTCGTCGGCGGCGGCGACGGCTCCGAGCCGTTCAACTCGCTGCGGGCGTTCGGGGTGCTGAGCCGGTGCGACGGGAGCTGGGGGCCGCGGACCGCGGCCGTGGAGTACGACCCCTTCGGCCCGGCCCGGGCGAGGATCCGCGCGTTCCAGGACGACGACGACCGGATCGGCGAGCTCTTCCACACCGTGGTCCCGATCGCGGGGCTGCTCGCCGAGGGCGCGTTCCGGCTGGATGCCGGGCACCTGTCGGATCTGCGGGCGCTCAGCTCGAGCGGGCTGCCGGAGCTGGTGCGATGGTTGCGGGGTGAGCGCTCCTTCCTGGCCGAGGAGACCGACTGCCCGCTGCCGCTGTCCGCCCGGTCTGCGCTGGCGGCGGTGCTCGGCTGCTGGGGGGTGTTCCGGGCCTGCGTCCACCTCAAGGACGGCCGGTCCGACGAGGAGCTGCGGGCCGCGCTGGTCAGGGACAGCGGGGTCGCCGACGTCGTCGCGCTGGTGCGCGGTCACTTCGGGCGGCGCTCGACCCTGATCAAGCTCAACGCCCTGCTCGCCGAGGTCGAGCGGACCGTCGCCAGGCATCGGACCGAGGACGGCGGCCGCCCCGACGCGAATCTGACGGAGGTGACCAGGGCGGTGGCGGAGGTCCGCGAACGGGTCCTCGGGTTCGCCGACCTCGAGCTGCTCCGCGGCCTGCGGCAGCCCTCGGTCAGCCTGGGCCCGGGGGAGGCCGAGCGGGCGCGCCGCCTCGCCGGGGAGTTCGGCACCTCCTGCGCGCAGCGGCTCGGCCGTCCCGCCGGGACCCCGCCCGCCGCCTTCGCGGCCGTCGCCGATGAGGAGGCGGCGTACTGGCGGCGCCGCCTCAACGAGGACCTCAACGGCAACCCGACCCGGCACCTGCTGCGCACCCTGAGCCGGATCGCCGACGAGGTCGCGTACCGGGTCCACACGGCCGCGGACCTGCTCAGCGGCTACTGACCGATGCTCGTGACCGATGCTCTTGACCGAGGCTACCGATGGAGGCTTCCGCACGGATGAGGAGACGGTTGTGATGCTGCCGTTCCGGCGCCCGGCCCGCCCCAACCACCAGCTGCACCAGCTGGTGCGGGAGGCCGCGCTGCGGGCCGGGACGCCGGCGCCCGGCGAACCCCGCGACGACGACGAGCTGTTGCAGGTCGGCCGGCACGCCCTGGCGGTGCTCGCCGACGCGCTGGCCACGGCGCGGGCCGTGAGCCCGCCGCCCGCCGCGGCGCAGGGCTGGGACAGTGCGCCGGTCGCGCTCGAGCTGGCCGGGGTCCGCGAGCGGCTGCGGGACGTGTCCGACGGCACGAACGAGGTGTACACGTGGCTGCTGGACCGGCTCGACGTGGTGCTGGACGGCCTGCAGGTCACCGAGTTCGCCGACGACGGGCCGGTCGTCCCGCAGCGGCATCGGGTGGTGGGCACGACGCCGGGCGGACCGGCGGGCCGGATCGCCGCCACGGCCCGCCCGGGGCTGCGGCTCGGCGCCGGTGTGCTCCGCCCGCAGGACGTCGTGATCTACGAGAGGGAGGACGAGGCGCCATGACCGACCCGGTGAGGCTCAGGTTCGACGCGGTACGGGCGGTCGCGGCGGAGGCGGCCCGGCAGCTGCCGGACCCGCGGCTGTCCACGCTCGGCCTGTCCACGCTTGCGGCACCGGCCTGCACGGTCGTCGCGTTCGGCAGCTTCGACCGCGGCAAGTCGACGATGCTGGCCGCCCTCGTCGCGGACCGGGCACTGTTCCCGCACGAGGCGGCGGAGAACACGGCGGTCGCCACCACCGTGTACTTCGGCCGTCAGGCGCGGGCCTTCGTGCGGATCGCGGACGGCTCGCAGGTGCGCGAGCGGGAGATCGATGTCGACAAGCTGAGCCGGTACGTGAGCGAGCAGTCCCGGCGCGGGGCCGCCGACGACGTGGTCGAGATCCAGATCCGCAGCCCGCAGCCGCTGCTCGCAGCCGGTCTGGTCCTGGTCGACACGCCGGGCATCCTGAGTCGCAACCCGGCGCACAACGCCATCGCGCACCGCCGTGCCCGCGAGGCCGACGTGCTGCTGGTCGCGGCCGCCGTCGATCGCCCGTTGACGAAGGACGAGCTGGACGAGCTCGCCCGCATCGGCCGGGGTCCGCGGTTCGTGCTGGTCGTGACCAAGGTGGACAGGGCGAGCCGGGCCGCCACCGCGGCGTACGCGAGGGAGAACGCCGACCGGGTCGCGCAGGCGACCGGCCGGCCCGCGGGCAGCGTCCCGGTCGCCGAGGTCACCGCCGAGGAGGCCCTGTACCTGACGGCCGACGGCGGGGGCGGCGAGGAGGACACCGGCATTCCGGGGCTGCGGCGGATGCTGCTGGCCGAGGCGGCCACGCTGCTCGCCGCGAAACTCGACGCCGCCGCCGACCTCCTGGACACCGTTCTGGCGGAGATCGCGGCGGCGGCCGGGGAACGCCTGACCGCGCTGCGGGCCCAGGTGGACGACGCCGCGGCGGTGGCCCGCCGCTCGGACGAGCTGCGGGCCCGGCTGGCCCGCCTCGACCACGCGATCGCACGCGCGCCGGACGAGCTCACGCAGCGCTGCCGGGCGGCGGCCGACCGCGTGGACGCCGAGCTGACCGACCAGCTTCGGCTGCTCAAGGGCCAGATCCGGGCGGAGCAGGGACTGTACTCCCCGCGGCTGGACCCCCAGACGTACGCCGCCAACTTCGCCGAGCGGATCCTGCGGCTGCGCGAGGACGCGGACGCCGCGCTGACCAACGCGGTCCTGAAGGTGTGGGCCGGCTGGGCCGCCGAGTCGGGCCTCGACCTCGACCTCGACCCTGGCGCCGCCGACGATGTCGCCGGTGTGCGGGCCGGCAAGCGCTGGGAGGTGGTGACCCGGCTGGTCGACGACCGGCCGGTGCTCACCTTCGCCGCTATCAGGGCCGGCGCGGTCAACGGCCGGACGCTGGCGATCACCGGCGGGGCGATCGGCGGCATGGTCGGCGGCGTCGTGACGTTCTTCGCCCCCGGCCTCGGGGTGCTGCCCGGCGCCGCCGTCGGCGCGCTGCTGGGCCACCTGGTCGGGTGGGCGTCGGGCATCCGCGACACGCTCCGCGAGGAGCGCCAGCGGTGGCGGGAGACCGGCCTCAACACCCTGAGCGGCCAGGCCCCGGCCTGGGTCGACGACCAGATCAAGCAGCATCAGGACTGGCTGGGCCGCAGCGGGCCACTGATCGCCGAGGCGGTGCGCGACGAGTTCATCCGGCAGGCCGGCGCCGCGCGCGACGAGGTGCTCGCCGAGCTGGACGCCGCCGATGCCGTCGCCGGCACCGGCGGTGCGGACCCGGCGGCGCTGCGACGCCTGGCCGACGAACAGCAACGGCAGCGGGAGGCGGCGCTCCGGCTGGCGGCCGAGCTTCGGGACGCGCGGAACGGGGCCGCCGGGTGAGCGGCCGTCTCGTCTACGCCATCGACTTCGGCATGACCACCTCGTCGCTGGCCGTCCAGACCGGCGACGACGAGCCGCGGCTGGTGACCGACCCGGCGTCACCGGCCCGGAGGATCACCGCGATCCCGACCGCGGTCTGCCGCACCGGCGGCGAATGGCTGGTCGGCACCGCCGCGGTGAACGCCCGCCTGGCGGCGCCGGACGGGTTCGCCGACGAGTTCAAGCGCGACCTCGGCGGCGGCCGCACGTTCGTGCTCGGCGGCGAGCGGTACACCGCGGCCGACCTCACCACCGAGGTGCTGCGGTTCCTGCGCCGGCAGGCCGCCCGGCTCGTCACCGCCGAACCTGACGTGGTCGTGCTGACCGTCCCGAGCGTCTGGGAGCAGGGCTACCGGCAGGAGGCGCTGCGGCAGGCCGCGATCCAGGCCGGGTTCGCCGGTCGGACACTGCACATCGTGAAGGAGCCGGTCGCGGCCGTCGTCCATGCGCGGTCGCAGGGTGCCGTACCGGATGATCGGCCCTTGCTCGTGTACGACCTCGGCGGCGGGACGTTCGACTGTGCCGTGCTGGCGCCGCCGGAGGACCAGCGGCAGGCGCTCGTCCTCCCCGGCGGACTCGCCGACGTCGGCGGCGCGGAGTTCGACCGGATGATCCTGGCCGCGCTCCGCGGCGACGGGCGGCTGCCGGCCGGCGTCGAGACGCAGGCGTACGCGCTCGCCGCCTGCGAAAGCCTCAAGCGGCGGCTGTCGGACAGCGGCGTGGAGGTCGCCACCGAGCAGGTCCAGGGCTCGGCCGTCACCATCAGCTTCACCCGGGCCGAGCTGAACACGCTGATCCGCCCGGACCTGGAGCGGACGGTGCACGCGTCCGAGCAGGTCGGCCTGGTCGAGGACTGGGCCGCGCTGGGCGCCGTCGTCCTGGTCGGCGGGTCCAGCCGGATCCCGCTGGTCCGCGAGCTGCTCGAGGCGAAGGCGCCCGGCCGGGTCGTGACGGTGCCCGAGCCCGAGCTCGCGGTCGTGCGCGGGGCCGTCGCCGAGGCGCGCGCGATCGCCGGCGACGCCGACCCGGTGGCGGCGCCGTATCCGCCACCGCAGGCCCGCGCCGACATCGTGGGGGCGCCGACGGCCCGCGCGGCGGGCACCGCGCGGCCCGGCTGGGGCACCGCGGTCGCCGTGCTGGTCGTCTGGCTGCTCGGCGAGGCGGTCCGGGTGTGGCTGCGGCAGCAGTACGACCCGTGGAACCTCACCCCGCCCGCCCTCGCCGTGCTCGTCGCCGCCGGCACGCTCGTCGACCACCGGCGGCGTGACCGGCCCGCCGGGCGACGCCCCAGCATGTGGGTCGTCACGGTCGCGGGCGTCGCCGCGGCGTACGCGTTCCTCCAGATCGTCATCTACGTCTATCGCGCGGTCAGCGGCGGAAACCACACCGCCGACTGGATCGGCGCCGCCGCCGCGCTCGGCATCCTCATCGTCGCGGCCTGGGCTGCCGTTGCCCTCGGCGACGCCCGTACCGCGGCCGAGCGGGTGGCCGACCGGGAGGCCGACGCCGCAACGCTGGCCCAGCTCGCGCAGCGGCAATGGTTCGGACCCGGCGAGCAGCCCAAGGCGCCCTACCACCGGCTGCTCGCCTACTCGGCCGTCCGCATGCACGAACTCCCGGTGACCGGGGCGACGTCCTTCCACTACGCCATCTCGGCCGGCAACTTCGTCCTGCTCGTCCACGAGGCGACGGACGCCCGTGCCCGTCCGTCGCTGTCCGACCAGCTGCAGAGCTGGCGCACGCAGCTCGGCGGGACGGCCCGGGTCGAGGCGTTCGTCGTGCTCCCGGGCGGGCGCCCGCCCAGGCTGTCGAGCGTTGACCGCACCCGCTACGGCTACGAGCTGGCCACCGCCGCGACCTTCGTGGACCTCGTGTGGACCCTGTTCGCGGGCGAGACGACCGTGAGCTACCCGATCAACAGCGTCCTGCTGCGCCGGGCGGCCCGGTCGTCGTTGGTCGGTGCTTGACGAACTCGATCGCGCCCGGAGTAGTACGGTCGGGGCTCACCCGCGGTGTCTCGAACCGCGTGACCGGAGGAGTCGGTGCAGGGATGACGGCGGGGCGACCGATGCCCACACAGGACGACGTGCTCGCGTACTTCGACACGCTGTCGAACTGGGGACGGTGGGGCGACGACGACGAGCTCGGGACGCTGAACCACATCACCGACGAGGTCCGGCTGGCGGCGGCGCGGGCCGTGCGCCACGGCAGGAGCGTGTCGTGCGCCTGGGAGGTGGCCGTCCCGGAAGAGATGGAGCGGTCGACGACGACGTGCCCGTGCGCCGCCGACATGCCGGGCGCCGAGCACATGCCGGTGCCCGCATTCCGCAACGACCGGCGCTGGGGCTTCTCCTCCGAGCGGCTCGGCATCACGTTCCACGGCAACACCCTGACCCACGTCGACTCGCCGTGCCACATCTTCTGGGACGGCACGATGTACAACGGGCGGTCACACGCGTTGGTCGATGCCGCAACGGGTTCGGCGTGGGCGGCCGTCACGGCGGCGGCGAACGGGATCGTCACGCGCGGTGTCCTGCTGGACATCGCGAGGGTCCGCGATGTGGCGTGGCTGGAGCCGGGGCAGGGCGTGTTTCCCGAGGATCTGGAGGAGGCCGAGCGTCGCCAGGGTGTGCGGGTGCGACCCGGCGATGCGGTACTTCTGCGGACCGGCTACGGCCGCGCCCGGCACGAGGCCGGTGCGGACGGCGGTTTCACGCAGGCCGGCTGGCACGCGTCCTGCCTGCCGTGGCTGCATGAGCGGCAGGTCGCGCTGATCGGCGCCGACACACCGCAGGACGTTCAGCCCTCGGGGTACGACGACGTGCTGATGCCGGTTCATGCCGTGAGTCTCGTCGCGATGGGCCTGTGGCTGCTCGACAACTGCGACCTGGAGGCGTGCGCGACCACGGCGGCCGAGCTCGGCCAGTGGGACTTCCAGCTCGCGGTCGCGCCGGTCCGATTCGCCGGCACGTCGGGCAGCCCGGTCAACCCGATCGCCACGTTCTAACCCGATGACTCACCCGGCAACGCGTCGCCTTCGGCGTAGATTGGTGGTTGGGCCTACGAGACGTGCGGGAGAGCCCAACTGGATGACAGTTGAGCTGAGAGGCTGAACACGACCGAGAGGTCGACCGGCGATCCCCACCACCTGATCCGGGCAATGCCGGCGAAGGGAAACCGCCTCGTAGGTCTTTCATTGTGCCCGGGCCACGGACGTGCGTGCTATCGGACGACGGCGACCGGGCAGTCGGCGTGACGGATGACGGCCTGGCTGACGGAGCCCAGCAGCAGCCCGGTGAAGCCGCCGCGCCCGCGGGACCCGACGACCAGCAGCTCCGCGCCGGCGGACCGCTCGGTGAGCACCGCCGCCGGGCGGCCGTGGACCACGGCGGTGCGCAGATCGACGTCGGGGTACTGCTCGGCCCAGCCGGAGAGCGACTCCACCAGCGTGCGGCGCTCGTCGTCGCGCGGCGTGTCCTGATCGCGGATCAGCGGCAGGATGTCGTCCGGCCTGGTGGGCTCCGGCCGCAGGTAGGCCAGGACGGCGGTGAGCCCGGCACCGCGGAACGACGCCTGCTCGAACGCGAACTGCAGTGCGCGCTCGGCGTCGTGGGATCCGTCGATGCCGACGAGGACGCGGCCGGCCTCGGGGCCGCCCGGCCGGGCGGAGTGGCGCACGATGACGACCGGGCAGGCGGCGTGGGCGGCGAGTTCGACGCCCACGGAACCGGCGAGCAGGCCGGTGAAGCCGCCGAGGCCGCGGTTGCCCACGACGACGGCGATGGCGTGCCGGGAGGCGGTCACGAGCGCGGCGGCTGCCTGCAGGGCGGGCGTGTCGGTGCTGATGTCGAGGTCCGGCGCGACGTCGCGGGCCCGGAAGACCGCCGCGCCGAGGATCTGCTCGGTGGACTCCCGCACGGCCTGCTCGTACGGTCGCGGCGGCGCCTGCGCGAACACCGGGGGCCACACGAACGCGTGCACGACGCGAAGCGGGCGGTGCCGGAGCATCGCGTCGGCGGCGGCCCACGCCACGGCGCTGAGACTGCTCGGTGAGCCGTCGACGCCGACGACCACCGCGTTGTCGGTACCCATGACACATGCCTCCCTCACACACGTGTGTGCGGCGTGCGTCAGTGGCGGGCGACGAGGACCGGGGCCGGGGCGTGGTCCAGCACCTGCTGGGTCACCGAGCCCATGGTGAGGTCGTCGAAGCCGCCCGTTCCGCGAGGACCGAGCACGATCATGAGCGCGTCGCGGCCCTCCGCGAGCAGCACCGGAGCCGGCGCACCGCGGACGGCGCGCAGGTCGACCGGCACGGTCGGGTACTTCGCCCGCCACGGTTCCAGCCCGGCGGCCAGCATGTCGTAGGCCCCGGCGGCGCATTGGGTGAGGTCCGTGGCCCGGCCCCAATGGTGGGCGGGCTCCTGCCAGGCGCGCACCGCGACCAGTGGCACACCGCGCGACATCGCCTCCGCGAACGCCAGCTCCACCGCGAACTCGGCGTGCGCGGAGCTGTCGGCGCCGACGACGATCGGCTGATGCTGCGGCAGCGGTACGTCCGGGCCGGCCCACCGCTCCGCATGGTGCACGACGAGCACGGGACAGTGCGCGTGCGCGGCCACCTGCAGGCCGACGGAGCCGATCCGCAGCGAGCCGAAGCCTCCCATTCCCCGGCTGCCCACCACGAGGAGCGAGGCGGACTGCGACTGGTCGAGGAGCACACGGGCCGGGCTGCCGCGCCAGGTGGAGGTGGTGACGTGCAGGCCGGGGTGCCAGGTGCGGGCCTCGGCCGCGGCGTGCAGGGCGACCTCGTGCTCGTCGGTCGCCCGTTCGAGGGCGCCCGCGACGGCGATCGCGTGGGTGACCCGCAGCGGCTGCCCGTGGCGCACCGCCTCGTCCACGGCCCAGCGGACCGCGCCGAAGCTGGCCGGCGAGCCGTCGACACCAACGGTCACCGGTCGGCGATTGGCGGTCATGACAACCTCCCGATGTCGGCGGATCCACCGCGGGGAAACTGCCTTCCACCTTCACCATGCCCCGGCGCGCGCCGCGGCGGCGAGGGGGCGTCCGGGTTGTTTCCGGAACGCCCCGGGTTCGCCGGCCGTGGCGGTTGCGGCGAGGTCGATGCGAGAAGGACACCGTCGCGTTTCCTTGGGGTTCGACAATTCAGTGATGCCAATGTCGAACCGTGGTTCGCCGCGCATCGTCGCGCTCCTGATGGTGCCGTTGCTGTTGCTGGCCGCCTTGGCAATCTGCTGCGGCAATGCCGGCTTGCAGTTTCGCGACAGGTCTCCGGGGCCGTCCGAGCCCGCCAGGCTGGCCTCGTCATCGGCCGTGATCGAAGCCGACCGGACGTCGACCGCGACACTCGACGCGCGAATGTCCGAAATCTTGGCCGTCGTCGGCCGGGCCGAGGCCACGGCGGTGACCGACGTGTGCGGCATCCGCTCGTCCGGCTCGATGTTCGGCGGGTCCTGGGTCGAGTGCCAGCGCGTGGTGACCGCGTACCTCGGCACCGCCGACATACCGGACAAAGCCGGCTGGGACCAGGGCCTTCAGCAAGCCGGTTGGTTCGCAAGCGGCGGGCAGTCCCAGCCGCCGCTGTACTACACCAAGAACGCCACCATCCAGATCGACTGGATGCGGCAGCCGGCGACGCCCGGCCCCATGCAGGGCGCCGGCGCGCTCACTGTGCGGTATTCCAACCCCGCCTATCGCGAGCAGAAGTCCGTCGATGTCGCGACGTTTTTCCCGCGGTACCAGTACGTGGTCATGGTCACCGTCAACGACGACTACTACCCCGTCCGCGCCATTCCCTCCTCACCGCCGCCCCAGAACGACCACGCTTGCTACACCGGCAGCGGCCGCTGTATCGGCGGCTGAGCGCACAAAGCACTTGGTGCAAAGCCGACAACGGTCGGATAGCCGACCTTCCCGGCATCCACCGCCCGACCGTGCGCCCGCCCGTATGCCACCAGACTTGATGACCATGAACGCGCCACACCAGCCGCCCTACCAGGGCGCTCCCTATACAAATTCGCCGTACCTGCCGGCGAGCCGCTCGCCGAGGCGCAGGAACGTCCTCGGCCTCGTGCTCGGCCTCGTCGGCGGGGTGTTCGTGCTCTGCCTCGTCCTCGGGGCGGTCCTCGTCCTCGCCGACGGCCGCGACGACAAGCCCACCACCAACTCGGCCTCCCCGGCGGCCACCCGCGCCGCGAACCCGGGCGGCGGCTACAAGCAGCCCACCGACCGGTGCGCGCTCGCCGACCCGAGCCTGCTCGGCCAGCGCGCCGGCACCGGCACGGGGGAGCCCCTCGAGGAGAAGACCAAGTACACCCTCAACGGCTGCGAGTACTCCCTCTCCGCCGCCGACGGCGCTCAGACGCTCAAGGTGTTCGCCAACGTCGACGACGACACCGCGGCCCGCTACCAGGAGTCCTCCGACGCGTACCCGAAGATCTCCGGCTTCAACGACGAGAAGGTCACCGGCTGCGGCTCGCAGGGCTTCTTCAGCAGGCGGCTCAGCGCGGGCGACAAGCGCCTCGAGGCGGTCCTCGTCTGCGTCGAGCAGAACCTGTACGTCGAGGTCCGATTCAACGCCGGCGGCACCGAGCCCTGGGACTCCGACGCCATGAAGACGAACATGACCACCCTCGCGAAGGGCGTGATGGCGAAGACCCCGAAGGCATGACGCTTGTCTGAGCCGAACGTGTCGCCGCCGGCCCGCGTGCGGCGACGCGTTCGGCGCCGCGCCGTTGCGAGGACGGGTACTCCATCGGCGGTACGCACGGCTCGGCTGCGGCGACCGCGGTACGTACGATCACCGCGGCTGGCCGACGACGTGGCACGGGCCTGGTCGCGACAGTGGAGGCGTTCTGCTCCACCGTGGCGTATGCCCAGGTGACCCTGCAGTCCGACGCAGACGTCGGAGGTGTCGAGAAGATCCTGGACCAGGCTCACCTCAGCGGGGTGGAGCTGACCTACGGCGGTACGGCGTTCGATCATCGGAGGCAGGTCCGCGAGGAGCGCGTCCGAATCGCCCGCGACCTCCGGGACGTCGTCGCCAACCACATCACGCTCGTCAACGCGCAGGCGGGCGTCGCGCACCACCTGCTGCGCACCGACCCGGACCGCGCCTACCAGGCCCTCGCCGGCATCAGGGACACCAGCCGGGCGACCGTCGGCCTGCTCCGTGCCGACGACGAGCCGGACAACCGGCAACCCGCACCCGGTTTCGCCGAACTCGACGCGCTGCTGGACGGATTCCGCCAGGCCGGGCTCGACGTCCGGGTGACCCGCAGTGGCGTCCCGCGACCACTCACCGGCACCGCCGACCTCGCCGCCTACCGCATCGCGCAGGAGGCACTGACCAACGCCCGCAAGCACGGTAGCGGAGGAGCCGTGGACCTGGACCTCACGTACAGCACCGACACCCTTGACATCACACTCGCCAATCCGGCTCGACCGGGCGTACAGGGGCCGGGCACGGGCCACGGCCTGATCGGCATGCGGGAACGCGCCGCGTCGGCAGGAGGCCGGTTTTCGGCCGCCATGACGGCCGGGCGATTCGTCCTCCACCTCAGCCTGCCGTTGGCGGCGGACTGACCGGCGGGCGGCGCGTCAGCCGCGCTGGCGAGCCGCCACCACCGCGCCGTGCAGCGTCTCGTGGAACGCCCGGCCGGCCGGGTCGTCGCCGAGCGCGAGGAACCAGGACGCGGCGCGGCCGCCGTCCCACCGAGCCTGGACGCTGACCCCGGTGTCGATGACGAGCCGCGGGTCCTCGCGCTGGATCGCGGCGATGTCGGCCAGGCGGGTGGACTTCACGACGACGCCGCGCTCGGCGCCGGCGGTGAGCACGATCAGGGCGTGCGGGAGCAGCAGCCCGATGGTGCGGTGCTCGGGCTCGCCGCGACGGAACAGCCCGCGTCGCTTGAGGCTGACCGATCGTGTGTCGACGCCGGCCACCGGGGCGACGGCGCCGAGCAGCCGCTCCTCGGCGTGGCGCTCGACGGCCTGGCGCAGGACGGGGTCGAGATCGGCGTAGGCGAGGGTCCGGCTGCTGCGGTCGTACAGGTGCATGGTCACGGCTCGTATGGTCCCGCCTTCCCGCCGATCACGCCGTCGCGGAGCGGACACCGCGCGGGTCGCCGCCGGACGGTTCACCCGATGGGCCGATCGGCGCCAGCTTCCGGGCGGCCAGGAGTCGGGGCCGGGTTCGGACGTTAGCCAGCGGTCGGTTCGGGTAGGGCGCGGCTTCGCTGAGCGTTTGGCCGTGGGGGGTCGAGTTGACCGAGACCAATACCGAGACCGAGACCAATACCAATACTGAGAACGAGACCGAGGCCGTTACTACGACCGAGACCGAGACTGAGCCCGAGACCGATACTGAGATCAGTGCGGAACTGGAGCCGGCGGTCGCACCGCGGCCGGCTCGCCGTCGAGAGCTGTGGCTGTCCGTGGCCGTGGCGGCCGTGGTGCTGACCGCCGGCGGATTCGTCACGTACGGGTTGGCCAAGCCGGTGCCGGTGCCGCAGATCGTGCAGACCGTCGCGCAGACGTACACGATCCCGGGCGCCGCGCCGGCGATGCCGTGGCCGAAGGCCGGGCAGGCGGCGGTCGACATCGACGGACTCGGACGGGTGGGCACCTCCGGCGGTGCACGACCCGTGCCGATCGCCAGCGTCGCCAAGGTGATGACCGCGTACCTCATCCTGCGGGACCATCCCATGCGCCTGGACGAGGACGGCCCCACGCTGACCGTCTCGGCCGAGGAGGCCGCGACCTACCCGTCCCAGTTCTCCTCCGGCGAGTCGGTGGTCAAGGTGGTGGCCGGCGAGACACTCACCGAGCGGGAGGCGCTCGTGGCCCTGCTCCTGCCCTCGGCCAACAACATCGCCCACATCCTGGCCCGGTGGGACGCCGGCGACGACGCCGCGTTCGTCACCAAGATGAACCAGGCCGCGGCCCAGCTCGGGATGGCGAACACGCACTACACCGACCCGTCCGGACTCGAAGCGGCCACCGTCAGCACCGCCGCCGACCAGGCCACCCTGGGCCGGCTGGCGATGCAGATGCCGGTGTTCGCGCAGATCGTGGCGATGCCGCAGGCCGCGCTCCCCGTCGTCGGGCAGGTCAGCAACGTCAACACGCAGCTGTACCAGGACGGGATCATCGGCATCAAGACCGGGTTCACCGACGAGGCCGGCGGCTGCCTGCTCTTCGCGGCCGAGATCTCCGCGGAGGGTCACCGGTACAAGGTCGTCGGCGCCGTGCTCGCACCCGGTCCGAACATGACGGACGCGTTCGAGGCCGCCCGTCGCCTGATCCAGGCCAGCGGCGGCCTGCTGCACCGGTACCGGGTCGTGGCCGCCGACGACGTCGTGGCGACCGTCCGCGGGGCGATGGGCAGGAGCACGACGCTCGTCCCGGGCGGCGACGTGAACGTGCTCGGCTGGCCCGGCCTGACCTACCGGATCGAGATGCTGGGCAGCGTGCGGGGCCGCGTCGCGGCGGGTGCCGGGGTCGGCGCGCTCAAGCTCACCGCCTCGGACACAACCATGACCGCCGCCCTCCATGCCACGCACACGCTGAAGCCGCCCAGCAAGTGGGAGCGCATCACGCACGTGTGAGCGGTCGAATCACGGATTCGGCACAAGACCGGCCGAGCGTGCGGACGGTGTCGACGCGGCGACCGCGAGGACCCCGTTGATCAGGGGCAGGGCGAGCGTCGCACCGGACGCCATGCCGAGGCGCATGCCCAGGTCGAGCAGGGGCTCGAGGCCGAGACCGGCGAGCAGGGCGCGGTGGGCGGGCTCGGTCGAGCGGTGTGCGGCCACGAGGTAGCCGGCCGCCGTAGGGCACAGCCGCACCGCGAGGAGGGCGGCGACCGCGGTCATGGTTCCGTCGATCACGACCACTTGGCGCCGTCCGGCGGCGGCGAGGATGACGCCCACGTTGGCGGCGATCTCGAAGCCGCCGAGGGCCGCGAGCAGGGCCAGCGGGTCGTCGGCGGGGACGTCGGCGTGGCGGGCGAGGGCGACGTCGACCAGGTGTCGTTTGCGCGCGACGACGTCGGCGGGGACGCCGGAGCCGGCGCCGACGACGTCGGCGGTGGCGATGTCCAGCAGCCGGGCGGTGAGCGCGGCGGCCGGGGTGGTGTTGCCGACGCCCAGTTCGCCGATCGCGAGCAGCCCGGCGTCGGCGAGCCGCTCGGTGGCGTACCGCGCGCCGCCGAGCACGGCCCGGACCGCCTGCGCCGGCGCCATCGCCGCGTGCCGGGTGATGTCGCCGGTGCCGGTTCCTATTTTGTACCGCTGGTCGCCGACGGCCTCGGACAGCCCGACGTCGGCGCACTCGACCCGGGCCGGGACCCGCGCGGCGAGGGTGCAGACGGGTGCGTGGCCGGCACGGATCAGCTCGAGGACGCGGGCGGTGTAGCCGTGGCGGTACACCGACGTGCCGTGCCGGGCGACGCCGTGGTCCCCGGCGAGGACGCTCACCACGGCCGGGAGCGGCCCCGGCGCGGCGTCCCGGCGGATGCCCGCGACGCGGTGCGCGACGGCGTCGAGGGCGCCGAGGGCGTCCGGCGGCCGGGCCTGGGCCCGCTGGCGGAACTGGGAGTGGCGCGCGCTTCGCGGGTCCGGCGGGGTCACCGCCGCGCACAGGGCGTGCACGGCGGCGAGGTCCGGCTCAGGCATGGCTCCTCAGCCCGGCCAGCCGGTCGGCGATCGCCGCGATGCCCTCCGCGAAGCGGGCGTTGGTGAAGTGCTGCTCGACGCGGGCACGGGCGGCCGCGCCGCGGCGGGCTCCCTCCGCCGGGTCGGCCAGCGCCGCGGTGAGCGCGGCGGCGAGGTCGCGGGGGTCGAGCACCCGCGCGCCCGACGGGCCGGTGACCGGCACGGGCCATCCGTAGCGGGCGTCGGGCACCAGCTCGCGCAGCGAGTCGACGGCGGTGCACACCACCGGCCGCGTCAGGGCCATCATCTCGGCGCAGACGTAGCAGAAGGACTCCCAGAGGCTCGGCACCACGGCGACGTCGGCGACCGACATCCAGCTCAGCGCGGCCCGCCGCGAAATGTCGCCCAGGAACGTGACCCGGTCGGCGACCCCGAGCTCGCCGGCGAGGCGGCGCAGCGCCGGCTCCTCGGGGCCGACCCCGACCAGCGCCAGGTGCATGGCGGTGTCCGGCGCGTGGACGTCGGGCAGCGCCCGCAGGAGCTCGGCGAAGCCCTTGACCGGCACGAGCCGGCCGCAGGCGACGAGCAGCGACGTGTCCGGCCGCCCGGCGAGCAGCTCGGCGCGCAGCCGCGGGCCGTCCTGGGCGGCGCGCACGGCGTCGATCTCGGCGAGGTCGACACCGAGGTGGACGACGCTGTGCGGGGCGGTGCTGTGCGGGTAGTAGCCGGTGATGGCGTCGCTGAGCGCCTGGCTGATGAAGGCGGTGTGGTCGCAGCCGGTCACCGCCTTCTCCTCCAGCAGGACCAGGTCGCGCCGGTCGCCGGAGACGCCGGTCGTCACGTGGTGGGCGTCGCGGTCGTACGGCACGATCGCCCGGAAGTCCTGGAGCAGGATGTTGACGGTCGCGACGCCGTGGCGGCGGGCGAACATCGTCGCCTCGGGGTGGCAGAACAGGTCGGGCAGGAGCACCACGCCGGGCGGGCCCAGCTCGTCGGCGAGGGCCTCGGCCGCGGCGTAGAGCCGGCGGTGGCTGCGCACGCTCTGGTCGGCCAGGCCGGACTCCTCGTTGTAGACCAGGCCGGTGGCGGCACGGTGCACCGTCACGCCGTCGATGTGCTCGCGGGAGTCGCGGTCGGTGCCGGGGAGGGTGGACACGACGACGACCCGCCGGCCGAGCGCGGCCAATCCGGCGGCGAGGTTGCGGGCGACGGTGCTGGTGCCGCCGACCGTGTTCGGCGGGTACTCGCGGGAGAAGACGAAGGCGTGGCTCATCGCGCGGCACCTGCCGTTCGGTCGGGGAGTCGGGGAAGTCCGAGCACGGTGTGCAACTGGGCGGCGGTCGCGTCGACGGCCGCGGTGCCGGCGGCGACGGCGTGGTGCCACGACACGATGGCGTCGGCGCTGCCGTCGAGGTCGAACCGGTGCTGCCAGCCGAGTGCCGCCGCGGCCCGCCGGCCGTCGAGGCGCAGGACGCCGTCCTCGGCGAATCCGGGCTCGCGGCCGGCGACGACCGGCACGCCGGTGCCGCCGTGCCGGGTCCACGCGGCGATGAGGGCGTCGACCAGTTCCCGCACGCTGGCGCCGTTGCCCGGCGGCGCGAAGTTGTAGACCTCGCCGGGGGCGACGGCGCCGGAGCCGAGGCCGTCCATGAGGCGCAGCAGGCCGTGCACGACGTCCAGGACGTGCTGCCACGGCCGCACGGCGTCCGGGTTGCGCAGCCGGATCGGCTGCCCGGCGGCCAGGGCCGCGAGCGTGTCCGGCACGAGCCGGTTCGCCGCGTGATCGCCGCCGCCGATGATGTTGCCGAAGCGGATCGAGCCGGCGGCGACCGGCAGCCGGGCGGTGCGGTACAGCTCCTGGTAGGCCTCGAACACCAGCTCGGCGCCGGCCTTGGAGACGCTGTAGGGGCAGCCGCCGCCGAGCTCGTCGATCTCCCGGTACGGCCACGGCCAGGCCCGGTTGCGGTAGCACTTGTCGGAGGTGACGTGCAGCAGCACCGGTGGCGCGCACAGCCGCACGGCCTCGAGCACGTTGACCGAGCCGATCACGTTGGTGGTCAGGGTCGTGCGCGGGTCGGCGAGGCCGACGCTGACGAGCGGCTGGGCGGCGAGGTGGACGACGGCGTCGAATCGGCCGTCGCGCATGACGTCGTGCAGCGCCTCGAAGTCGCGGATGTCGCCGGTGACCCCGGTGACGCCGAGGGCCGCCAGCTCCGCTGCCCGGGCCCGGGTGTGCGGGGTGTCGTCGGTGGCGTAGCCGACCACCTCGGCGCCGCCGGCGAGCAGTGCGGTGCTCAGCCAGGAGCCGACGAAGCCGCTGTACCCGGTGACGAGCACGCGCGTTCCGGCGCGGTCGGTGCGGAGTCTGACATCGGGGCGGGGGTGTTCCAGATCTGCGTTCACGGGTCATTCCCCTTGACCGTTCGCAATGGGACGGCGGCCTTACGTGCTGCATGTCCGGACCAGACCGTAGGGGAGATCCACACTCCGTCGCAAGTACTGAGCGGATCTGTGCAACTGCATTGCGTGAGGTCCTTCGGCACCGAACGGCATTCGGTAGCGACGTTCCGTAGCGCGAAATCGGGCGAGTTCCCCTCATATTCCCCGCCGGCGGGGCATCTTCGGTGATCAAGGTTGCTGATGGTGAGGAAGCCCGACGACTCCGGAGAGTTCGATAGTTGCAAAAATTGGTTGGATAGTTGCCATGCTCGGTCGCATCTCGGTAGGGTCACTCGGGCCGACGGCGGGAGACATTGGCGGCCGTGGATTGATGCTCCCGTTTCCGATATCGCTGCCGGCTCCCTGCGAATGGCTCAGCCGGACGTGGTGCCGCACCCCGAAACCCTGCCAGCGCGGCGAACGAGGAGATGTGATGCGCGAGGTCCGGCGGTTGTTCGCCGTGCTGCCGCGGGGCGACCGTGCCCTCGCGGCCGCCTGGTGGGGGCTGGTCGCGTTCGGCGGCCTGCTGCCGTCGGCGTTCAGCGTGACGGTCGGCGTGCTGGTTTCGGCGCTCCAGCGCGGGGACAGCCCGCGGACACCGCTGGTGTTGCTCGGGGCGGTGTTCGTCGCCGGTCTGGTGCAGGCGCCGATCCTGAGCCAGGTCGGCGCGAACCTCGGCGACCGCGTCGCGCTGCACCTGCACCGGCAGCTGCTGGTGGCCGCGACCGCCCCGCAGGGCGTCGAGCACCTGGAGTCGCACGAGCGGGCCGGCGACCTGGCGGTCGCGAGAGACTTCGACACCGGCATGTCCGGGCCGCAGCTGTCGCTGTCGCTCGGCATCATCTCCGGTGGGCTGGTCATGATCATCACCGGCGTGATCCAGGCGTTGCTGCTGTTCGGGCTGGCCTGGTGGGCGCCGCTGCTCATCGGCGCGGCCTGGGCCTCGACCCACGTACTCCTGCGCGAGAGCACCTCGTGGGACCTCACCCAGGACGAGGTCCGGGCCAGCCAGCAGCGGGCCGAGTACACCTACAGCCTGGGCGTCGCCGGCCCGGCGGCGAAGGAGATCCGGGTCTTCGGTCTCACCGACTGGCTCGTCGGCCGGTTCGTCACGAGCCGGCGGGACCTCGTCGACCGGCGGCTGCATTCCACGCGGGTGCGGCAGCGCCCGCTGCGCTGGGCGCTGCTGATCCTGCTCGCGGCCAACGCCGTGCTCTTCTGGTGGATCGCCCGGCAGGCGGGCGCGGGCCACATCGACAGCGGCCGGGTCGTCGTGTTCGCCCAGGCCGCCGTCGGCGCCAGCCTCATCGCGTTCGGCGGGTTCAACTGGGCCCTCGCGCTGGCCGCCGACAACGTCGAGTCGGTGCTGCGCGCCGAGCGGGGCATGGCCGAGACCGGTGCGCTGCCGTCCGGCACGCGGGACGCCGGCGGTCTGCCGGCCGCCGAGATCCGGTTCCGCGACGTGCGGTTCACCTACCCGGGCCAGGACCACGAGGTGCTGTCCGGCCTGGATCTGGTCATCCCGGCCGGCACGTCGCTCGCCGTCGTCGGGCTCAACGGCCAGGGCAAGACCACGCTCATCAAGCTGTTGTGCCGCCTGTACGACCCGACGTCCGGGCAGATCCTGGTGGACGGCAAGGACCTGCGGGAGTACGACGTCACCTCGTGGCGGCGCCGGCTCACCGCGGTCTTCCAGGACTTCGCCCGGTACGAGCTGCCGCTGCGGGAGAACGTCGCGCCGCTCGGAGCACCGGACGAGGTGGTGCTGGACGCGCTCGCCGACGCCGGCGCCGCCGACCTGCGCCGGCTCGACACGGTGCTCGCCCCCGGCTACGACGACGGCACCGACCTGTCCGGCGGCCAATGGCAGCGGGTGGCGATCGCCAGGGCCCTCGCGGCGGTACGCCAGGGCGCCGGGGTGGTCGTGCTCGACGAGCCGACGGCACAGCTCGACGTCCGCGGCGAGGCCGAGATCTTCGACCGGGTCCTGGCCGCCACCCGCGCCTGCACCACGCTGCTGATCTCGCACCGGTTCTCGACCGTGCGGCACGCGGACCGGATCTGCGTGCTCAGCGACGGCCGGGTGGCCGAGCTCGGCACCCACGACGAGCTCATGGCGCTCGGCGGCAGCTACCGCGTCATGTTCGACATGCAGGCGTCCCGGTTCGACGAGGAGGACACGCACCGTGCCAGCCGCTGACCAGTTGCCATCGTCGCTGAGGTCGTTGGCCCTGTCGTTGCGGCTGGGGCTGCGGGCCCAGCCCGTGCTCATGGTGGCGGCGTTCGCCGTGACCGTGCTCGGGGCCGCGCCCGACGCGCTGCTCGCCCTGGCGCTGTCGCGGCTCGTGGCCGCCACCGCCGACGGCGACGCGCGCCGGATCGCCTTCGCCGCCGCGGCCCTCGCCGCCCTCGTGACCGCGACCTGGCTGCTCGGCCTCGGCGCGGGCCGGATCAACACCCGGCTGACCGACCGCGCGGCCGTCGACGTCGAGTCGTACATGGTGCAACTGCACGCCAGGATCCCGACGATCGAGCATCACGAGCGGGCCGAGTACGTCGACCGGCTCGCGCTGCTGCGCGACCACGCGTCGGCGCTCAGCCAGCTGTACCAGATGCTCTTCTCCAATCTCGGGGTCGTGCTGCGGCTGTTCATCACCGTCGGCCTGCTCGCCTCGATCCGCCCCTGGCTGCTGCTGCTCGTGCTGCTGGCGATCCCGCCGGTGCTCGTGTCGGACTGGCGCGGCAAGGTGGAGAAGCGGGCCGAGGAGGCCGGGGCGCAGGCCGAGCGGCGGGCCCGGAGCCTCTTCCTGCTCGGCACCACCCCGCAGGCGGCCAAGGAGGTCCGGGTCGGGCGGCTGCAGGAGCGTCTCGTGGAGCTGGCCGAGACCTCGTGGTTCGCGCGGTACCGGGGGATGGCCCGGGCCCGGTCGGTGTCGGCGGTGTGGCTGTCGGTGGCCTACGCGATCCTCGGTGCCGCCCTGGTCGCCAGCGTCGCGTTCGTCGCCACCGGCCCCGACGCCGCCGCGGCCGCCGTGCTGACCCTCGCCGCGGGCAGCCGGCTGTCGCAGTACCTCGGCCAGGCCGTCCGCGACATCCACCTGTTCCGGCTCATCTGGCTCGACGGCGCCCGCCGGCTCGCCTGGCTCGACGACTACGCCCGCGCCGCGGGGCACGCCGGCGACGGCCCGCCGCCCGATGCGCTGCGCCGGGGCATCCGGGTCGAGGACCTCACGTTCCGGTATCCGGGCGCCGACCGCGACGTGCTGGAGCACGTGACGCTGGACCTGCCGGCCGGCGCCGTCGTGGCGATCGTCGGCGAGAACGGGGCCGGCAAGTCGACCCTCGTGAAGCTGCTGTGCCGGTACTACGCCCCCACCGCCGGGCGGATCACCGTCGACGGCGCCGACCTCGCGGCCATCGCGCCGGCGGCCTGGCAGGAGCGCGTCGCCGGGACCTTCCAGGACTTCGTCAAGTTCGAGTACCCGGTCCGGGAGGCGGTCGGCGTCGGCGACCTGCACCGCGACGACCCGGACGCGCTGCCGGACGCCCTGGCCCGGGCCGGCGCGACCGACCTCGTCGCCGGCCTGCCGCACGGCCCCGACACGCAGCTCGGCGCGACCTGGGCCGGCGGCGTCGACCTGTCGCACGGGCAGTGGCAGAAGATCGCGCTGGCCCGCGGGTTCATGCGGCGCGACCCGCTGCTGCTCGTGCTCGACGAACCGTCCTCGGCCCTCGACGCCGTCGCCGAGTGGGAACTGTTCGAACGCTACGCCGCCGCGGCCCGGGAACCCGCCGCCGGCGAGTCGGGACGCATCACGCTGCTCGTCTCGCACCGGTTCTCCACCGTGCGGATGGCCGACCTGATCGTGGTCATCGACGACTCCCGCCTGGTGGAGCACGGCACCCACCAGGAGCTCATGCGGCGCGACGGCCTGTACGCGGAGCTGTACAACATCCAGGCCGGCGCCTATGCCGACAGCCAGCCGGGTGCGCGCGCGTGAGCGCCGTGCCGATCGTGTTCGCGGTCGACGACTCGTACCGTGTGCCGCTGCTCGTCGCCCTGGAGTCGCTGTGCGTCTCGCAGCCCGCCGGGGCGCGCGGGCTCACGGTGGTCGTGCTGCACGAGGGGCTGGACGAGCGGACCCGGGCCGACATCGCCGCCGTCGCCGCCGACCACGACCTCGATCTGGTGCTGCGCCGCGCGGAGCTGCCGGACCTGCCGTACAACACGGCCTTCGGCGGCGCCCGGGCCAACTATCTGCGGCTGGCGATCCCGGCCGCCGTCGCGGCCGCCGGCCGGGCGGTGTATCTCGACGCCGACATCGTCGTGCGCGGCGACCTGCGTCCGCTGCTCGACGCCGACCTGCGGGGCCTGCCGTTCGGCGCCGTGCAGGACACGGTCAACCCGACGCTGGCGGACGGCCGCGCCCTGCCCGGCTGGCAGGAGCTCGGGCTGGACGGCGACCGGGCGTACTTCAACAGCGGAGTCATGGTCTTCGACATCGCCGAGTGCCGGCGCGACGGGCTCTTCGAGCGGGCCTTCCGGGCCGTCGCCGAGCATCCCCGGCATCTGCGGCTGTGGGACCAGGACGCGCTGAACCTCGCCGCCCGCGACCGCTGGCACCGGCTGCCCCGGCGGTTCAACACGATTCCGCTGTCGGCGCTGCGCCGCACCCCGTGGATTCGGCTGCCACCGGAGCGCCTGCCCACCGACGCGGCCCTCGCCGCCGAGGAGGCCGACGCCGTCGTCATGCACTACGTCTCGCCGTCCAAGCCCTGGCGGGGCCTGCTGCCGGCCGGACCGGCCGCGGACACCTACAGCCTGCACCTCCACGCCGTCACCCGGCGCGTGGCCGGTACCACGAGAAAGGGAACCTGATGAGCGACCGTCAGAAGATCGTGGACACCATCACCGAGCACCTTCGGACCGTGCTGACCGACGTCGGCGACGGCCCCATCGCCGAGGACCGCGACCTGCGCGACTTCGCGGGGTTCGACTCGCTGGGGATCCTCGAGACGCTGGTCTGGCTGGAGTCCACGTTCAGCGTCACCATCCCCGACGAGGAGCTGGTGGTCGACGACTTCGCCGCCGTGGGGAAGATGGCCGACTACGTGCAGAGCAAGGCCGGCTGAGCGGCCCGGCGAGCACGGGGGAAGTCCGGTGAACCTCCACCTTCTTCCTGGTCCGGCGCCGCTGCGCACCGTTGTGGTCGGCGCCGGGGGCATGGGCATGACCTGGCTGCGGGCCGTGCAGTCGCATCCCGGCTTCGACCTCGTCGGCATCGCGGATCTCGACGAGCGCCGGGCCCGGGGCGCGGCGATCCGGCTGCGCCGCCCGGACCTCACGGTCACCGGCGACCTCGCCGGGCAGCTGGCCCAGGCGCCCGACGTGTGCGTCAACATCACCCCGCCCGCCGCGCACTTCGCGGTGTCCTCCGCGGCGCTGTCGGCCGGCCTGTCCGTGCTGTCGGAGAAGCCGTTCGCCGCGACCCTCGGGGAGGCCGTCGCGCTGACCCGGCTGGCCGGCGAGCGCGGCCGCCTGCTCATGATCGCGCAGTCGCGGCGCTACGAGCCGGGCCTTGAGCGGCTCCGGGACGTGGCGCGCACCCTCGGCCCGCTGGGCCTGGTGAGCGTCGAGTTCCATCGGGCGTACCGCGACGCCGGTTTCCGCCTCGCCATGGACCATCCGCTGCTGCTCGACATGGCGCCGCACACCTTCGACGCGGTCCGGTTCGTGACCGGGGAGCGGCCGGTCGCGGTCACGGCAACCGAGTACAACCCGCCCGGCAGCTGGTACGCCGGGCCCGCCGCCGCCATCGTGGCCGTCGAGTACACCAACGGCGTCCACCTCGGGTACACGGGCTCGTGGTGCTCGGAAGGACTGGAGACGTCGTGGACGGGCCGGTGGCGGGTGTCCGGCAGCCACGGCAGCGCCGCCTGGGACGGCGAGACCGCCCCCGTCGCCGAGCTCCGTGCGGACCTGCCTCCGGCGGCCGCCGCGACGACGGAGCCAGGCCAGGCATCCGCGGACCCGGCCGCTCTGGTCACGGCCGCGCTCGACGAGTTCGCGGCGGCGCTGCGGGGCGGCCCGCCGCCCTGGGGCGAGGCGTCGGACAACCTGCTGACGTTCGCCACGGCCCAGGCCGCGATCGAGTCGGCCCGGCGCGGCGCGCGGGTCGAGGTCGACGAGCTGCTCGCGCGGCACGGGGCCGAGCTGGGGCAGAAGGCGGCGCGCTGATGCTGCGGCTGGCGTTGGTCCAGGAACGAGCGGCGTTCAACGACGCGGACGCGAACCTGGCGGCCGGGATCGCCGCGTGCCGGCGCGCCCGGGCCGCCGGCGCCGACCTCGTCGTCTTTCCCGAGCTGTGGCAGATCGGGTACGCCGCCTGTCCCGACGGCACGCAGCGCGACGCCTGGCTCGCCCGGGCCGAGCCGCTCGACGGCCGCTGGGTCGGCGCGTTCCGCGAGCTGGCCGCATCGGCCGGGATCGCCGTCGCGGTCACCTTCCTGCGGCGCACCGACGCGGGCCCGGCCAACGCGACCGCCGTCATCGGCAGCGACGGCGCACTGGCACTCGTGCACGACAAGGTCCACGTCTGCGACTTCACGTGGGAAGCCGTACTGCGGCCCGGGGCCCGGTTCCGAGCCGCCCCGGTGCGCACGCGCGCCGGCCCGGTCCGCATCGGCGTGATGACCTGCTTCGACCGCGAGTTCCCCGAATCGGCGCGGTCGCTGGCACTCGACGGTGCCGAACTCATCCTCAGCCCCAACGCCTGCCTCATCTGTGACGACCGGCTCGGTCAGCTCCGGGCCCGCGCGTTCGAGAACATGCTCGCCGTGGCGATGGCCAACTATCCGCGACCGTTCATGAACGGCCGCTCGGCGGTCTTCGACGGCATCGCCAGCGCGGCCGACCGGCCCCGCGACCACCAGATCCTCGTCGCCGGCGCCCGGCCCGGCCTGCTCGTCGCCGACGTCGACCTCGACGCGTTGCGCCGCTACCGCGCCCAGGGCCTGTGGACCCACGCGCGGCGCCGGCCCGACGCGTACCGCAACCTGGCCAGCAATCCGTCCATGCCCCAGAAAGGCGGTGACCCATGCGAGTACTCGGTCTCGGCGGATCACACCACGACTACGGCGCCTGTCTCGTGCGGGACGGTGTCGTCGTGTCGGCCGTGGAGGAGGAGCGGCTGACCAGAGTGAAGATGGCCTTCGGGCTGGGTCCCCGGCTGGCCAAGGCCGAGGCGGTGGACTACGTGCTGCGCGAGGCCGGCCTCGGCATCGGCGACGTCGACCTCATCGTCGCCAACGACTTCCTCAACCCCGTGTACGCGGCGCGGTTCGCCGACCGGGTGCACTGGATCGGCCACCATCTCTCGCACGCCGCGAGCACGTTCTACACCTCGCCGTTCGAGGAGGCCGCGGTGCTGGTCCTCGACGGCCGCGGCAGCGACGTCGGCACCGACGCCGGGCTGTGCTGCGAGACCACGACGTCCTATCGCGCGGACCCGTCCGGGCTGCGCCCGCTCGCCGCCCACGCGGGCCGGGTCACCCTCGCCGACGAGCGGTCGGTGGACCCCTGCGAGGACTCGATCGGCTGGATGTACGAGCTCGTGTCGCGCGAGATCGGCTTCGGCGGCCCGGGCGGGCAGGGCGCCGGCAAGACGATGGGCCTGGCGGCCTACGGCGGCCCCCGGTACGTCGACGCCATGCGCGAGTGGTTCAGCCTGTCCGACGGCCGGTTCCGCCAGTCGACCGAGCAGCAGATCGCCATGCGCCGGCACATCGTCTCCGAGCTCGCCGGGGCGGGGGAGCGGGGCCGCGACGAGGTCCGCGCCGACCTCGCCCACGCCGTGCAGCACCACGTCGAGCGCATCATCGTCGAGCTGGCCCGATGGCTGCACAAGCAGACCGGACAGTCACGGCTGTGCCTGGCCGGCGGGGTCGCGCTCAACAGCGTGGCGAACTTCAAGATCCTCGAGGAGACGCCGTTCGAGGAGGTGCACATCGTGCCGGCCGCGGGCGACAGCGGCACCTCGCTCGGCGCCGCCCTCTACGGCCACTACGTGCACGGCGGTGCCGGGTGGACCCCCTTGACCGAGCCCTTCACGCCGTACCTCGGCCGGGAGTACGGCACCGCCGACATCGACGCGGCCCTGGACGCCGTGTCCGACCGGGTGAGGGTCAGCCGCCCCGCCGAGCTTCTCGTGAGCGTCGCCCTGCGGCTGGCCGCCGGTGACGTCGTCGGCTGGTTCCAGGGGCGCTCCGAGATCGGGCCGCGGGCCCTGGGCAACCGCAGCATCCTCGCCGACCCGCGACCGGCCTGGATGAAGGACCGGATCAACGAGAAGGTCAAACATCGCGAGCCGTTCCGTCCGTTCGCGCCGATCGTCCGGCAGGCCCGGCAGGCGGAGTTCTTCGGCACCGACATCCCCGTCCACTACATGCTGCTGGTGGCGCCGGTCCTGGAGCACAAGCGCCAGCAGATCGCGGCGGTGACCCACGCCGACGGTACGGCCCGGCTCCAGACCGTGACCGCCGCGCTCAACCCGAGACTCGACGCGCTCCTGGCCGCCTTCGAACGGCTGACCGGGGTACCGGTGCTGCTCAACACCTCGTTCAACGACAACGACGAACCGATCGTCGAGTCGCCGGTCGATGCCCTGCGCTGCTTCCTCAACACCGACCTCGACGCCCTCGTCCTCGGTGACACCCTGGTCACCAAGGTGCCGGCGCCGTGACCGGCCGCCTGTTCGCGGCGCTGGGCGACCGGCTCGCCGGCCAGGTCGTCGCCTCGGCCCGCGGTGAGGTGCCCGGTGCGCGGGTCCGGGCCGGCGCCGAGCGGCTCGCCGCCTGGCTCGACGGGCTCGACGGGCTCGACGGACACGGCCAGGCGCGGGGCCCGTTGGTCGCCGTGTGCGGGACCGCGGTCGGGACGCTGGTCGCCACCCTCGCGGGCGACCTCGCCGCGGTGCCGGTCGTCCACGTCGACCCGCTCGATCCGGCGCCGCCCGCCGGGCTGCGGGTCGGCGACCAGCCCGGCCCGGCCGAGGGCGCCTACCGCGACCCCGAGCTCGGCGTGTACGCGGACCGGGGCACTGCCGGCGACGCCCCGGCCCCTGCGGCCCCGCACACCCAGACCTTCCTCACCTCCGGGTCGACCGGAGCCCCGACCGGCGTGGTCCGGGGCGCCGACGCGATCCTCGCCGACGGCCGCCGAGTCGCGCAGTTCCTCGGCTACCGGCCCGGGAGCCCGGTCGTCGTCGCGGTGCCGCTGCACCACGCCTACGGCTTCAACTACGGCCTCGTCGCCGCGGTCCTGGCCGGCTCCGGCATCTACCACTGCGGGCCGCGGACGATCCCGTCGCAGCACGCTCGGGCCGCGGCACGGACCGGCGCGCGGGTCCTCATCGCCCACCCGGCGCACTACCGGACCGCGGCGCAGGAGGCGGTCCGGGTCGGTGGGCCGGTGCTCGGCCCGTTCGAGCGCGCCGTGTCGGCCGGTGCGCCGCTGCCGCCCGGAGCGGCCCGGGACATCGCGCGATGGCATCAGCTCAGGCTGTACAACTGCTATGGCTCTTCGGAGGCCGGGGCGATCACCCTCAGTCCGGCCGACGGCACCGAGGCGCCCGGCGACATCGGCGTGCCGCTTCCCGGTGTGGAGGTCCGGCTCGGCGAGCGGCACGGCGACGTCGGCTGCGAGCTGCTGGTGCACACGTCCTCGCTCGCGGACGGCTACCTGGGGGCGGACGGTGTGCGCCCGCTGCGCCTCGACGACGGGTGGCTGCGCACCGGCGATCTGGCCGAGCTCGACGGTGGCCGCATCCGGCTGCGCGGCCGCATCGCGTCGGTCATCAACGTCGACGGCGAGAAGGTGAACCCCGAGGAGGTCGAGCGGGTCCTGGCCGCCCACCCGGCGGTGGCGGACGTCGACGTGCGGGGCGAGCCCGACCTCCTGCGCGGGCAGGTGCCGGTGGCGCACGTGGTGCTGCGCGCGGCCGTCCCGGACGCGGACCTGCTCGCCTGGTGCCGCGCCCGGCTGGCGCCGGCCAAGGTGCCGCGCCGCTTCCAGGCGCACGCCGAGCTGCCGCGCACCGCGACCGGCAAGCGCATCCGGCACGACCGGTGAGCCACGACCGGTGATCGCTGCCGCGGCGGTGCGGCACTGCACGAGGACAACGTTTCCGAGTCGACCGAAAGGACTGGCGACATGCGGGTGCTCGGCCTTGGTGGGTCGCATCACGACTTCTGCGCGTGCCTGGTGGAGGACGGCGAGGTGATCGCGGCGGTGGAGGAGGAGCGGCTGACGCGGGTGAAGCAGGCGTTCGGCCTGGGCCCGCGGCTGGCCCGCTGCCTGGCCGCCGACGCGGTGCTGCAGGAGGCCGGGCTCGGGATCGACGACGTCGACCTGGTCGTGGCCAACGACTTCCTCAACCGGGTGTACTCGCTGCGGTTCGACAACCGCGTGCACTGGATCGGCCACCATCTGTCCCACGCCGCGAGCACCTTCTACACGGCGCCGTTCGACAGCGCGGCCGTGCTGGTGCTCGACGGTCGCGGCAGCGCGGTCGAGGGCCCGGACGGGCTGCGCGGCGAGACCATCACCCACTACGCCGCGGACTCGGACGGGCTGCGGACCGTCCGTCAGCAGCTCGGCCGGGTGACCCTGACCGACGTGCGCATGGAGGACCCCAACGAGGACTCCGTCGGCTGGATGTACGAGGCGGTCTCCAAGGCGATCGGGTTCGTCTCCCGGCGCACCGGCATGGGGGAGCCGGGCAAGACGATGGGCCTGGCCCCGTACGGCGGCCGGCGGTACGTCGACGCGCTCGCGGAGACGTTCCACCTCGCCGACGGCGAGTTCCGCCAGTCGTACGCGCAGCAGGACGCGCTGCGCGAGCTCATCGCGGGGGAGCTGGCGAAGGCGCCCGACGAACGCTCGCGGGAGGCCGTCCGGGCGGACTTCGCGTTCGCGGTCCAGGCGAATACGGAACGCATCGTGCTCGAGCTGGCGCGGTGGCTGCACGAGGCGACCGGCGAGCGGCGGCTGTGCCTGGCCGGAGGGGTGGCGCTCAACAGCGTGACCAACTACCGGCTGCTGACGGAGACGCCGTTCGAGCAGGTGCACATCGTGCCGGCGGCGGGCGACAACGGCACCGGGCTGGGTGCGGCCCTGTACGGCTACCACGAGATCGGCGGCCACCCGCGCAAGGACACCCGCACGCCGTTCTCGCCGTACCTCGGCCCGCGGCACGGCACCGCCGACATCGACGCGGCCATCGAGCAGTACCGGCGGCAGCTGCGCGTGGAGCACCCCGACGAGCTGTTCGACCACGTCGCGGCGCAGCTCGCGGACGGGGCGATCGTCGGCTGGTTCCAGGGGCGCTCCGAGATCGGGCCGCGGGCGCTGGGCAACCGCAGCATCCTCGCCGACCCGCGACCCGCCGGGATGAAGGACCACATCAACGCGAAGGTCAAGCACCGCGAGGCGTTCCGTCCGTTCGCCCCGGTCGTGCTGGAGAGCCGGCAGGCCGAGTTCTTCACCTCCGACGCGCCGAACTACTACATGCTGCTGGTGCCGGACGTGCGGCCGGAGCACCGGGCCACGATCGCCGCGGTCACCCACGTGGACGGCTCCGCGCGCATGCAGACCGCCAGCCCCCGGCTCAACCGGCCGCTGTGCGACCTGCTGGCCGCCTTCGACCGGATCACCGGGGTGCCGGTGCTGCTCAACACGTCGTTCAACGACAACGACGAACCGATCGTGGAGACGCCCCAGGACGCCATCCGATGCTTCCTCAACACGGAGATGGACCTGCTCGTCCTCGGCGAGACGGTGCTGCGCAGGAGCGGTGCGGCATGACGGCCGTCCCGCGCCCGCCGGTGGTGCTGTTGTGCGGCGGCCTCGGCCTGCGCCAGCGCACCGACACCGACGACCTGCCCAAGGCCCTGCGCCCGCTGCCGGACGGGCAGCCGTTGCTGCTGCACATCATGGAGTACTACCGCGGCTTCGGCTGCACGGAGTTCGTTCTCTGTGTCGGGTACCGCGCCGAGGCGATCCGCGAGGTCGTACGGCGCGCCCACCCGGTCTCCGGCGGGCTGCGGATCACGTTCGTGGACAGCGGGGCGGAGGCGGGCAAGTGCGTGCGCCTGCTGGACGCCCGGCCGCACGTGGGCCGGCGCCGGTTCCTGCTCGGCTACAGCGACGTGCTGTCCAGCCTCGACCTCGACGACCTGATCCGCACCCATCAGGCCGGACGCGGCCTGGTCACGCTGGTCGCCACCCGGGTCCGTTCCCGGTACGGCGTCGTGCGCTTCGGCGAGCGGACGCTGGTGACGGCCTTCGACGAGAAGCCGGTCGACGACACGCTCATCTCGGCCGGGTACTTCGTCTGCGAGCCCGAGCTGTTCGCCGAGCTGTCACCGGGCGCGTCCTTCGAGCGCGACGTGCTGCCACGGCTCGCCGCGCGGCGCACGCTGCACGGGTTCCGGCATGACGGCATGTGGGTCGGCCTCGACACGTACAAGGACTTCCTGGAGGTCGAGTCGCTCGTGCAACGAGAGGGGGCGGCGTGGCTGACCCGGGTTTGACGCGCCTGTTCGTCGCCCAGCACGAGCGGCCGCCCGGTGCCGCGGCGCTGGACTTCGCCGCCCTGTCGCCCTACCACCGGTGCCTGCTCATCACCGACGGGACCGTGACCAGCCTCCTCGAGGCGTACGCGCTGGAGGCGGTGCGCACCCGCTGCCTCGACCGCGCCGCCGGCCGGCTCACGCCGGTGCAGCAGCGGTGGCTGCGCGTCGATGCCGGGGCCGCGACCCTGGCCCGCCGGGTCGTGATCGAGGGGGTGCGGTCCAACGCGGCCTATCTGTCGGCCTCGTCGGTCCTGATCCCCGACCGGCTGCCCCCGGACTTCGTGGAGGCGCTGGCGCACGAGCACGCCAGCATCGGCAGCGCCCTGATCGGCGCCGCCGTCGAGCACCGGCGAGAGCTGCTGTGGTTCGACCGGCCGGCGGGGACGGTGGCCAGCCGCACGTACCGCGTCTTCATCCAGGGCCGGCCCGCCCTGCTGATCACCGAGGAGTTCCTGCGATGAGCCCCGTGACCGATCCCTCGGTGACCCTCGTGGACGGGTTCGTGCCGGTCATCGACCTGGCGACGGCGCAGGGCCCGTCGCCGCGCCGGCTGGCCGCCGCCCGCACGCTCGGCCGGGTCTGCGCGACCAGCGGATTCTTCGCCGTCGTCAACCACGGCATCCCGGCCGCCACCACGGCGGCCCTGCAACAGGCGACGCGCGCGTTCTTCGCCCTGCCCGCCGAGCAGAAGGAGGCGCTGCGGGTGGACCCCACCGACCCGCTGATGCGTGGCTACGGCCGGGAGACGGAGCCGGCCATCCAGCGCGAGCAGGGACCCGGCGGCAGCCAGCTGGAGACGTTCGTCGTCAACCGGCTCGGCGAGCCGCTGCCGGCACCGCTGCGGCCGGCGAACGGGGACGAGGCGCTGTGCGCGGCGAACCGGTGGCCGGCGCTGCCCGGCTTCCGTGAGGCCTTCCTGGCGTACTTCGCCGAATCCGAGCGCCTCGCCGCGCAGATCATGGGGCTGTTCGCGCTGGCGCTGGACCTGCCCGAGGACTGGTTCGAGGACAAGTTCGCCGCGCACGCGACGAGCATGGCCGCGAACCGGTATCCGGGTCAGCCGGGACGCCCGGCCAAGGACCAGCTGCGCAAGGGCGAGCACACGGACTGGGGGACGCTGACGATCCTGCTCAAGGACGAGGCCGACGCCGGCCTGCAGGTCCTCGACCGGGACCGGCGGTGGGTGAACGTGCCGTCGGTGCCGGGCTCCCTCGTCGTCAACATCGGCGACCTCATGGCCCAGTGGACGAACGGCCGGTGGGCGAGCACCGTGCACCGGGTCGTGCACACCGGCGACGACACGGGACACGACGACCGGTACTCGGTGGCCTTCTTCCACCAGCCGAGCTACGACGCCCTCATCGAGTGCATTCCCAGCTGCGTGACCGAACAGCACCCGGCCCGCCACGCGCCGGCGACGTTCGGCGACTACCTGACCGCGAAGATGCGCCGGGCCTACCTGCACCGGCGCATCGCGGAGAACCTGCGGGCGCCGCGGTGATCCGCGCCGGTGGCCCCTCGAAAGGAGCTCCATGAGTATCGATCGTCGATTCCGGTTCGCCGTGCTGGCGAACGAGGTGCCGAGCGCGCAGAGCTGGCGGGAGCAGGCCCGGACCGCCGAGGACCTCGGCTACACCGGCCTGCTCGTGCCGGACCACCTCGGCCGGGAATGGGGACCGCTGGTGTCCCTCGCGACCGCGGCCGAGGCGACCGGGCGGATCGCGCTCGGCACCCTCATGCTCGCGACCGATCTGCGGCATCCGCTGGTGCTGTTCAAGGAACTGGCGACGCTGGCGCAGTTCGCCGGCGAGCGCCTGGAGATCGGCCTCGGCGCGGGATGGCTGGCCCAGGACTACGCACGGGCCGGGATCCCGATGGCACCGGCGGGCGAGCGCATCGACCGGCTCGCCGAGGCGACCACGATCCTCAAGGCACTGTGGCGGGGCGGCTCCCTGGACCATCGGGGAACGCACTACACGCTCACCGGGGCCGTGGCCGAGCCCGCACCGCCGGCTGCCCCGGCCGTGAAGTGGGTGCTGGGCGGCGGCGGCCGCAGGATGCTCTCGGTCGCCGCCGAGCACGCCGACATCATCAACGTCAGCGCGCGGCTCGCCGCCGCGGAACGCGGACCGTCGTTCTTCGCCTCGGCGCGGCTGGCCGACTTCGACCGCCGGTACGACTGGATCCGGTCCCTGACGCAGAGCCGGTTCGACGACATCGAGATCCAGTGCCTCGCGCAGGTCTGTGCCGTCACCGCGGACCGCGACCGCTACGGGCAGCGGGTCCTCGCGCGCGCGTTCGGCATGGACGCGGCGGACGCCCTCGACTCGCCGCTGGCGCTCGTCGGCTCCGTCGACGAGATCTGCGACCGGCTCGAGCGCCTGCGGGAGCGGCTCGCGATGAGCTACTGGGTGCTCCCCGCGGCGCAGCTCAAGCCCTTCGCCGACGTGGTCGAGCGACTGACCGGAACGTGAGCCGGCCGGTGACTGCCCCAATCGAGCCGCCGCCGAGCGGCATCATCTTCGATCTGGACGGCACGCTGGTCGACTCGCTCGACCTGCACCGGCGGGCCCTGGGCGCCGCCGCGGCCGCGGCCGGGCGGGCCGAGCCGAACGCGGCCCGCGTCTTCATGGCGCAGCGTGCGACGGACATCGGTACCGTGGCCGCCTTGGTCGGCGACGCGGACCTGGACACCGCGTGGCGCGCCTACCACGACGCCTTCCTCGAGCTGATGCCCGGCAGCGGGCTGCGGCCGACGGCCCGCACCCCGGACGTCCTGCGGCGGCTGGGCGAGGCCGGCATCGCGGTGGGCATCTGCACCGGACGGACCCGCGAGCTGGCCGCGGCGCTGCTGCGCTACTGCGGTCTGGACCTCGACCTGACCGTGGCCCGCGAGGACGTCACCGCGCCCAAACCGGCGCCCGACGGGCTACGGCTGGCCGTCGACCGGCTCGGGCTCGATCCGGGGACCACGCTGTTCGTCGGCGACAGCGCGGCCGACCGGGCCGCGGGTGAGGCGTGCGGAATCCGCACGGTGCTGGTCCCGGTGGCGGCCGTGCCCGGACTCGTGTGGCCGCAACTCGTCTGGCCGTAGCCATGGGAAGGACTCGAATGGCGGTACATTTCAACGCCGAAGGCGCCGGGCCGGGTCCCCTCACCTGGGGCCAGCTCGCCATCTGGGAGGTCCTGCGCTGGCTGCCGGCCGACGACGCCTCGCTCAACATCACCGGCTCGTGCGCCGTTCCCGCCGGCGTGGCGCTGCCGCAGGTGCTGGCCGCCGTCGGTGCGCTCGTGGAGCGGCACGACTCGCTGCGCAGCCGCTACTTCGACACGCCGGACGGGCCACGGCAACAGGTGCGGGACCGCGGCGAGCTGGCGGTGCCGGCGCACGACATCGGGGCGGGCTCCCTCGACGACGCCGTGGCCCACCACCTGCGCATCATGCGGGCCGGGCACTTCGACGACGCGGTCGACCTGCCGCTGCGGGTGGCAGTGCTGACCGACGCGGGCCGCCCGGTCAGGGTGCTGATGGTGGTCAGCCACATGGCGGTCGACGGCTGGAGCTACCAGATCCTGCTGCGGGACCTGGCGGCGCTGCTCGCCGGCGAGACGCTCGGGCCGGTGGGGCAGCAGCCGTTGCAACGCGCCGCCTTCGAGGCGTCCGAGCCGGGCCGGCGCCGCGAGGCCAGGACGCTCGCCTACTGGGCCGAGCGGCTGGCCGGCACCGGCGACCGCATGATGCGCAACGCCAGTGCCGATCCGGTTCCGAAGCTCGCGTGGGCGGAGATCCTGTCACCGGCGCTGGCCGCGGCGACCCTGTCGTTGTCGGCCCGCTACGCCGTCAGACCGTCGGCCATCGCGATGGCCGCCACGGCGGTCGCGCTGACCGAATGGACCGGCCAGCCCGACGTGTCGATCCGCACGATCGTCGCCACCCGCTTCCAGCCGGAGAGCCGCGACATGGTGGCCGCGTTCAACCAGAACGCCCTGTTCCACCTGCCCGTCCGCGAGGAGGGGCGCGACGCGCTGTTCCGCCGGGCCGGGGACGCGGCCATGCGCGCCTACCGCAACAGCGAGTGCGACCCCCGCAAGCTCGGCGCGGTCATCGACGCCATCGCGGCCGAGCGCGACATCGTCGGCCGCGGGTACTGCTTCTTCAACGACGTGCGGTTCGCCCGCGAGGGCCGGGTCGTCGTCGACATCGACGCCGCGGACGAGGCGGCCCGGCGGGTGCCCGCCCTGCTGCACCTGACGCGGGTGTCGGAGGTCCAGCGGCCGAGAACGCCGAAGGACGCCAATTTCTTCTTGTACCTCAACGAGATCGGCGACCGCGCGGACCTCACGCTCTGCGTCCGCGAGGGCTTCCTCGGCGCCGCAACGCCCGCCGATTTCCTCAGAAGCCTGGAGCGCACCGTGCTGGACGCCGCGCTCGACCCGCAGTACACGGTGCGGCAACCGACCTGGACCCACGACCGCTGATCAACCGGAGGTGTACGCACATGCAACTGGCCCAGCACGAGACGGCAGGCTGCCCGATCGTCTTCCCCGCGGAGCGCGACAACCCGTTCACGCCACCGGCGGCCTACCGCGACGGCGCACCGGACGGCCGGCCGCGGAAGGTCACGCTCGCCTACGGCGGTGAGGCCTGGCTCATCACACGCTACCGGGACATCAGGGCGCTGCTCGCCGACGACTCGCTGCTCAGCGCGGACGGCACCCGGGACGGTTTCCCCGCGGTCCCGCTGTCCTACCGCGACCCGCGGCCCGGGGTGTTCGTCAACATGGACTCGCCCGAGCACACCCGGCTGCGGCGGTTCCTCGCCCACGAGTTCAGCGCCTCCGCCGTCGAGGCCCGCCGACCCGCCGTGCAGGAACAGGTCGACCGCCTGCTCGGCGCGTTCATCGAGCGCGGGCCGGGCGGCGACCTGGTCGAGGGCTTCGCCGACGTGCTGCCCCGCCACGTCTCGGCGAACCTCTTCGGCGTGCGCGGCGACGACAGCGGCTTCGTCGAGCAGTGCAGCCGCGCGCGGGCGACGCACGACGGCTCGGCGGCGCGGCGGCACGCGTCGGGCCAGAAGATGCGCCGGGTCCTCGGCGACCTCGTCGCCAGCAAGATCGACGAGCCGACCGACGACCTGCTCGGCCGGCTCGTCGCGGGCGCTGTCGCATCGGGCGACCTCGAGGTCGAGGAGCTCGTGGGGATGGCCACCCTGTTGCTGGCCGCCAGCCTCGAGGCGACGTCGTGCCTGATCAGCCTGACGACGTTCTCGCTGCTGCGCGACCCGGAGCAGGGCGCGCTCGTCCGCAGCGACCCGGCCCGCTGGATCCGCCCGGCCGTCGACGAGACGCTGCGCTACTGGACCATCATCCAGCACGGCCCGATCCGCGCGGCCAAGGTCGACATCACCATCGACGGCGAAGTGATCCGCGCCGGCGAGTCGGTCGTGCTGCACCTGCACTCGGCGAACTGGGACAGCGCCGTCTACCCCGACCCGGAGGTCTTCGACATCCGCCGCGTCGGCGCGCCCCACCTCTCCTTCGGCCACGGCGTGCACCGGTGCCTCGGCGCGGGCCTGGGACAGCTGGAGGCCTGCACGGCCGTGGAAGCGATCTTCACACGGCTGCCGGACCTGCGGCTGTCCGTGCCCGTCGAGGAGGTCACCTTCCGGGAGACCCAGGACCTGCTCTACGGCTTGCGGAGCCTGCCGGTCACCTGGTGAGCGTCGCGTCGGTCATCGGCCGCGGCCGCCTTCGCCAGGCCGGCCGCGGCTTGTCACCGGCTCAGCCGGGCCGGCCGGGCCGAACGCCCATGCGAGGCCGCCCCTGCGGCTGACCTGCCGATGACGACCGGCGAGCTTTTCGAGGAGCTGTTCCTCGCGGACCACAACCGCGTCATGGTCGCGGCTCGGCATCCCGACCCGCGGGTGCGTCACTTCGCGGCGCCCTACGCGGGGCGAGATGACCTGCGGTTCATGCTGTGCGACCCGGAGCCGGAGGTCGCCGCGGCCTCGGCCATCGCGGAGCGCGAACGGCCATGGCGCCGGCCGACCTGCCCGATCGACACTGCCATGCAATCCGCGGCTGCGCCGCCGGGTCGCACGGCGCCCGGATCTGCCTGCCGGGTTGGTCGACCAACTCGGCGTCGACCCCGACCATGCATCACCCCGATGCACGGCGACGACTGGTGGCCGTCCGCGATCCTGACGCGGACCCGGCGGTGATCGACCACCTGACCACCGACCCCCATCCATGGATCCGCAAGGTGATGGCCCGGTGTCCACGCCTGCCCGCCGATCGGCTCACTGGCCTGCTCGACCACCCCGGACTCGCCGCGGATGCCGCCGCCGACCCGTCGCTCGACCGGAGATCGGTCACCGACCGCGATCGCACCATCCGCGCATGCCCACCCGGCGCCGTCGCGAGGCGCGGCAGCGGGTTGCCGCGATCATGCTCCTTCCCGCGCGGGTGTCCCGCCGTCGAATGTGCCGCTTGCCTCCGCAGTCACGCTCCTCTATGTTAATAGAAAATCACATGGCCGGACGGTTCGAAATCTGCTCGTATCGCCTCCACACCCCAGTGTTCATGGCGATGTCCGGCCGACCGGGAAGTAGGCGAGCGAATGCAAAATCTCAGCAGAAGACGAGCGCTGACCCTCGGTGCCGCGCTGGGGCTGGTGGGTGCGCTGCCACCCGCCACGGCGTGGGCGTGGTCGTCCGCCAACTCGATCGCCGGGACCGACACGGTCACCGACCCATGGGACGTGTGGGACGACGCCACCGACCCGCTGGTCGCCTCGCTGCTCGACAACGGCCAGATCCCGGCCGTCAACACCGCGTTCCAGTCGTGGGTCAACAACGGCGACCAGCTCCCCGCCGGGCTGCCCGCCACGCTCGTCACCTACCTGCAGCAGGTCAACCGGCTGCCCTCGTGGGCCGACACGACCAAGCTGGCCGCCGCCGCCAAGTTCAACAAGCGCATGAGCCTGTACCTGTTCCTGCTGTACGGCCTGGGCAGCGGGATCATGAGCACCGTGATCCCGCGGGAGGCCCGCAACGTCTACTACTCGGCGGGCGGCGCCGACATGAAGTCCCGCGCGGCCAAGACGTTCACCTACGGCTACGACCTGAGTGCACCGGACGCCTTCCTGCCGACGGGGCACTTCATCACCACGTCCAACAAGACAAGACTGACCCACGCGGCGGTACGTCACCTGCTGCCCCAGTCGCCGGCGTGGCGGGCGGTCACCGACAACCCGATCCCCATCAGCAACGGGGACATCCTGATCACGTTCCACAGCCTCGGCACCTTCGTCCACCGCAAGCTGAAGTCCTGGGGCATCCGGATGTCGGCCGCGGAAGAGGCCGCCTATCTGCACCAGTGGCAGGTCGGGCTGCACCTGCTGGGCGTGCGGGACGACTTCATCCCGGCGACCTGGGCCGCCGCGGACGCGCAGTCGAACTACGTGCTGACGCCGCTGCTCGCCCCGACGCCCGAGGGCATCCAGCTGGCCAACATCCTGCTCGGGCTGGTCTCGCAGGTCGACGGGGGGCTCACGCTGGGGATTCAGCGGGAGTTCGTGCGGTACGTGCTCAGCGACAAGATCGGCGACTGGCTGAGGCTGCCGCGCGACCTGGTGGCCCGGGGGCTGATCGAGGTCGGCTGGCCGGCGTACGTCGCGTTCCAGGAGGGGCTCTCGCCGATCGTGCCCGCCGGGTTCGACGTGATCGACAAGCTCGTGCGCGCCATCGCCATGCTGTTCCTCAACAACGGCACCTCGGCGAGCTACACCCCCATCACCATCCCGACCGGGAACCGGCCCGGCGCCTGAGCCGGCCGCGTGCTCACAGGGTCAGCGCGGCGGTGACCAGGCCGGTCACCATGTCCCGGTGGCCGGGCGCGTCCTGCCAGCGCAGGGCGCGCCCGGCCTCCACCACCACGCCGAATCCCGCGTGCACCAGCAGCCGGGCCTGGCGCGGGTCCAGCTCCGGGCGGACCGCTCGCAGTTGCTGCTCCCAGACGGCGATGTGCTCACGCTGGGCCAGGATCAGCGGCCGCTGCACGTCGGCCGGCAATCCCGCGACCTCGGCCTCGGCGACGCTGGTGAGCGCGTTGTGCTCGAAGCAGTAGGCCACGTACGCCGCGGCCAGCGCGACCACGGCCTGCCGCGGATCGGTCGCCTGGTGCAGGCTGCGCTCGACGGCCTGGGCGAGCAGCCCCGCCGCCTGCAGACACGCGGCGACCAGGATGTCGACCTTGCCGGGATAGTGGCGGTAGAGCGCGGACGGTGTGAGCCCGACGGCCTGCGCGATCTGGGCGTTGGTCACGTTGGCGAAGCCCTCCCGCGCGAACAGCGGGATCGCCGCGGCCAGGATCTGCGCCCGCCGCGTGCGCGGCACGGGCTGGCCGGGCAGCTCGACCAGGTGGGCACTGCGCGCGGCCCCCGCCGGATCGGTGCCGACCACGCGCATTGCGGAGTCCAGCAGCAGCTCCTCGATCCGCCGCTGGGCGATCGAGGTGTGGTGCATCGTGATGGAGCCGATGGCGCCGAGGGCGGCCACGGCTCGCAGACGTTCGTCCGGCAGCGGGTGCTCGCGCCGCACGAGCTCGGTCACTCGCCCCACGACGTGCGCGAACTTCCCGCGCAGCACCCGGCGGTCGGCGCGCTCGAGATAGCGGGCCTCCCACCGGTAGAGCCCGCCCGAGGTGCGGTGTGCGACCGTGACGCGGATCAGGGCGGCGAGCACGTCCGGCAGCGCCGCGTCGGGCGGCCACTCGTCAAGCACCTCGACCAGCTCGTCCACCATGCCGTTGGCGCACTCGGCGAACAGCGCGTACTTGTTCGGGAAGTGCCGGTACAACGCCGGCGCGCTGATGCCCACCCCGGCGGCGATCTCCTCCATCGACGCGGCGTGATAGCCGCGCGCGCTGAACACCTGGCCGGCCGCCTCGACGATGATCTGCCTGCGGTTGTGCGGCCGGGTGGCCGCCGCCGAACCGGCGGTCACCGGATCACTCGAGCGGGCGGGGGCGCGCACAGGGCCATACGTGCTAGTCAAGCACAGCCCCGCCGCCATGGTGATCAACGGCCGGTGGTCAGGCGTGCAGGACCGCGAGGGCGAGGCGGGACGTCTGGGCGTCGAAGCCGGAGGTGCGCTCGAATCGGCCGAGCCGTCCGATGTCGGTGACGACGTTGAGCGCGGCGTGCACGAGCACCCGGGCGTCGGCGACCGGCAGCTCCGGGCGCACGGTGCCGAGCAGGCGCACCCACTCCTCGACGTGCTGGCGCTGGGCGCCGCGCAGCTGATGGCGGTCCTCGTCGGGCAGGTTGTTGTTCTCCGCGAGGTACACCGCGACGAGGTCGCGCTGGCCGAACGCGAAGGCGACGTAGGCCCGCACGACGCGGTGCAGGGCGTCGGCCGGGTCGGCGGCCTCGGCGAGGGCCGCGGTCGTCGCGGCGGTGAGGCGGTCGGTCGCGCGGTAGTAGGCGGCCGCGAGCAGGTCGGCCTTGCTGGGGAAGTAGCGGTACACGCTGGAGGCCTGCATGCCGGCGGCGCGCCCGATGTCCTCGACGCCGACGGCGTGGTAGCCGTGCCGGTGGAACAGCCGGATCGCCTCGAGGAGCAGCAGCTCGCGGCGGGAGGAGGGGCGGACCGGCGGCGCGGGCGGGTCGGCGGGCGGCGCGGGCGGCCGCCGCGGCGGGTCGGCCCGCAGGAGCGTCCAGGCGACGCGGGTGAGCAGTTCCTCGGTGTCGGCGGCCGTGGCGCGGTGGGTGGTCACGCTGCCGAGGGCGCTCAGCGCGGCGTCGACCAGCAGCTGCGCCGGTGCCTCGGCCAGTCGCGGCCGAATCGTGCGCAGCGGGGTGGTGAGGCGGCCGACGAGCGTGTCGAGTCCGGCCTGGAACTCCTGGCGGTGCTCCGGGGTGAGGTAGCGGCCCTCCCACTGGTAGAGCCCGGCGACGCGGCGCTTGGCCACGGCGACCGCGGCCAGCGCGCGGAGCAGTTCGTCCAGGACGCCCTCGGCGGTGGTCGCCTGCGGCTCGGCGGACGCCTGGAGCAGGGCGCCGACGACGTCGCGGGTGGCGTGCACGAGGATCGCGTACTTGTTCGCGAAGTGGCGGTACACGGCCGGGCCGCTGATGCCGACGACCGCGGCGATCTCGTCGACCGAGACCCGGTGGTAGCCGCGCTCGCAGAACAGTTCGGCGCCGGCCAGCGCGATGCGGTCTTTGCGGTCCTTCGGGCGCTTCGTCGCCGTCGGGCCGACCCCGCTCGCTGCTGGCTGCACCCGTACAGGTTAGCGCCACCTCGCAGCGGTGACGTCGGCGACCTGCGTGCGCCGTGCGGCCGGACGCCTTGACAGCCGTGCGGCGCCTCGGAGAAAGTTAGGCGCGATTCGCATTCGGGTGAGCGACGAGGAGCCGGCGCCATGACGACCGAGGCGTACATCTACGACGCGCTGCGCACCCCGCGCGGCCGCGGCAAGGCGACCGGATCACTGCACGGAGTGAAGCCGGTTTCGCTCATCACCGGGCTCATCGAGCAGGCGCTGCGGCGGATGCCCGGCCTCGACCCGGGCCGCATCGACGACGTCGTGCTCGGCGTGGTCTCCCCGCTGGGCGATCAGGGCGCCGACATCGCCAAGACGGCCGCCCTCGCCGCCGGCCTGCCCGACACGGTGGCCGGGGTCCAGCTGAACCGGTTCTGCGCCTCCGGCCTGGAGGCGGTGAACATCGCCGCGCAGAAGGTGCGATCGGGCTGGGAGGACCTGGTGCTCGCCGGTGGCGTCGAGTCGATGTCACGGGTGCCGATGGGCTCCGACGGGGGAGCGTGGGCGCTGGACCCGGAGACCAACTACACCACCGGCTTCGTGCCGCAGGGCGTCGGCGCGGACCTCATCGCGACCATCGACGGCCTCGGCCGCGAGGCCGTCGACGGCTACGCCCTGCAGTCGCAGGCCCGGGCCGCGAAGGCGTGGGCCAACGGCTACTTCGCCCGGTCCGTGGTGCCCGTCCGCGACCGCAACGGGCTCGTCGTGCTCGACCGCGACGAGCACCTCCGCCCGGACTCCACCATGGAGGGCCTGGCCGCCCTGCCGGCGTCGTTCGCCGCCATCGGTGACCTCGGCGGGTTCGATGCCGTGGCGCTGCAGCAGTACCACTGGATCGAACGCATCGACCACGTGCACACGGCCGGCAACTCCTCCGGCATCGTCGACGGCGCCGCGCTGGTCGTCGTCGGCAGCGAGGCGGCCGGCCGCGATGCGGGCCTGACACCGCGGGCCCGGATCCGGGCGACCGCGGTGAGCGGCGCCGACCCCACGATCATGCTGACCGGTCCGGCCCCGGCCGCCCGCAAGGCGCTGGCCAAGGCCGGTCTGGACGCCGCCGATCTGGACCTGGTCGAGATCAACGAGGCGTTCGCCGCCGTCGTCCTGCGCTTCGTCGCCGACCTGGACCTGAGCCTGGACATCGTCAACGTCAACGGCGGTGCCATCGCCATGGGCCACCCGCTCGGCGCCACCGGCGCCATGATCCTCGGCACGCTCGTCGACGAGCTGGAGCGCCGCGGCGGGCGGTACGGGCTCGCCACGCTCTGCGTCGGCGGCGGCATGGGCATCGCGACCGTCATCGAACGAATCTGAGGAGCGCGCATGGTCGGCACCATCCGGTGGGAGGACGGCGAGGACGGGATCGTCCTGCTCACCCTCGACCACCCGGGACGTTCGGCGAACGTCATGAACGCCGAGTTCACCGCGAGTCTCGTGAGCACCGTGGACCGGCTGGAGGCCGAGCGCGACCGGATCGCGGGCGTGATCATCACCTCCGCGAAGACGACCTTCTTCGCCGGCGGTGACCTCGAGTCCCTGGTGCGGCTGACCCCGGCCGACGCCGCGGCCGTCGAGGCCGACACCCACCGGCTCAAGCGGGCCGTGCGGCGGCTGGAGACGCTCGGCCGGCCGGTCGTCGCGGCCATCAACGGTTCGGCCCTCGGAGGCGGGCTCGAGCTGGCGCTGGGATGCCACCACCGCATCGCGCTCGACGACCCCGCCGTCGAGATCGGGTTCCCGGAGGTCACCCTCGGCCTGCTGCCCGGCTGCGGTGGCGTCGTGCGCAGCGTCCGGCTGCTGGGCATCGCCGACGCGCTCGGCAACTGGCTGCTGCGCGGCCAGCGGCACCGGCCGCCGGCCGCGCGCACCCACGGGCTCGTCGACGAGCTCGCCCCCGATCCGGTCGCCCTGCTCGCCGCCGCCCGCGCCTGGATCGCGGCGAACCCGGACGCCACGCAGCCGTACGACCGCAAGGGCTACCGGATTCCCGGCGGCACCCCGGCCACCCCGGCGCTCGCCGCCCAGCTGCCGGCGCTGCCCGCGACCCTGCGCAAGCATCTCAAGGGCGCGCCCTACCCCGCGCCGCGCAACATCCTCGCCGCCGCGGTCGAGGGCGCGCAGGTCGACCTGGACACCGCCCTGGTCATCGAGGGTCGCTACTTCATCGAACTGGCCACCGGCCAGATCGCCAAGAACATGATCCAGGCCCTGTTCTTCGACGTGCAGCGGTCCGCCGCCCGGGACCCCGGCGCGGGCCACCCGCCGGCGCGGCACGTCGCCGTCGTCGGGGCCGGCATGATGGGAGCCGCGATCGCCTACGTCTGCGCGAAGGCGGGCCTGGAGGTCGTGCTCAAGGACGTCACGCTCGAGGCCGCGCACAAGGGCAAGGCCTACGCCGAGGGCCGCCGTCACGACCAGGCGCTGCTGGAGCGCATCACCCCGACCGCCGACGTCGCCGACCTCGCCGGCGTCGATGTCGTCATCGAGGCGGTCTTCGAGGACCCGACGCTCAAGCAGCAGGTGTACGCCGAGATCGAGCGGGTCGCACCGGATGCGCTGATCGCCTCCAACACCTCCACCCTGCCCATCAGCCTGCTCGCCGGGACTGTGCGCCGGCCCGAGGACTTCGTCGGCCTGCACTTCTTCTCGCCGGTGGACAAGATGCCGCTGGTCGAGGTCATCCGCGGCGAGCGGACCGCCGACGCGACGGTCCAGCGGGCCCTCGGCGTCGTCCGGCAGCTGCGCAAGACACCCATCGTCGTCAACGACAGCCGGGGCTTCTTCACCAGCCGGGTCATCGGGACGTTCACGAACGAGGGCGTGGCGATGCTCGCCGAGGGCATCCCGGCCGCGACCATCGAGCAGGCCAGCAGCCAGGCCGGATACCCGGCGCCGGTGCTCGCGCTCATGGACGAGCTCACCCTCACCCTGCCCCGCCGGATCCGCCAGGAGACGGCGGCGGCGGTGGTCGCCGCGGGCGGGGCCTGGACACCGCACGCCGCCGACGCCGTCATCGACCGGATGATCGACGGGCACGGACGCCCGGGACGCGCCGGGGGAGCGGGCTTCTACGAGTACCGCGACGGCAGACGGGCCGGCCTCTGGCCGGGGCTGCGCGACGAGTTCGGCGGCGCCAACCTCGGCGTGCCGTTCGAGGATCTCAAGGAGCGGATGCTGTTCGTCGAGGCGATCGAGTCGGTGCGCTGCCTCCAGGAGGGCGTGCTCACCTCGGTCGCCGACGCCAACGTCGGCTCCATCCTGGGCATCGGCTACCCCAGTTGGACCGGGGGCGTGCTGCGGTACATCGATCAGTACGCGGGCGGGCTGCCGGGCTTCGTCGCCCGGGCGCGGGAACTCGCCGAGCGCTACGGCGAACGGTTCGACCCGCCGGCGCTGCTGTGCGCCAAGGCCGAGCGGGGCGAACCGTTCGCGTAGGTCTCGCCCGTGGTGTTACCGCAGCTCGTCGGTCAGGCCGTAGGTCCGGGCGATGATCTCGCGCTGGATCTCGCTGGTGCCGCCGTAGACGGTGGAGACGATGGAGGAGCGCACCAGCCGCTCCATGTCGAACTCGGTGGCGTAGCCGTAGCCGCCCATCATCTGCATCGCGTCCAGGGCGACGCGGCGGGCGGTCTCGGTGGCCTTGAGCTTCGCCATCGAGCTCGCCCGGGGCAGCACCGCGCCCGGCGTGCGGTCGAGTTCGGCGGCGGTGCTGTACACCAGCAGGCGGGCGCATTCGATCTCGGTGGCCAGGTCGGCCAGGCGGTGGCGCAGCACCTGGAACGAGCCGATCGGCCGGCGGAACTGGCGCCGCTGCTTGACGTAGGCCACGACGTCGTCGAAGGCCCGCTGGGCGGTGCCGAGCATGAGGCTGGCCAGGATCAGCCGCTCCATGTTGAGCCCGGCCATCAGCTGCTTCCAGCCCGCGTCGACCTGGCCGACCACGGCGTCGGCGGGCAGGACGCAGTCGGTGAAGTACAGGTCGTTGACCTCCCGGCCGCCCATGGTCTCGATGCCGGCGACGACCAGCCCCGCCGCCGTCGTCGGGACCTGGAACATCGTCAGGCCGGAGTGCTCGCCGGCCCGGCCGGACGTGCGGGCGACGAGCAGGATGTGCTCGGCGAGATGGGCGTTGGAGCACCAGGTCTTCTGCCCGTTGACGACGAACTCGTCGCCGCGGCGCTCGGCCCGGCAGCTCAGGTTGGCCACGTCGGAGCCGGCCTCGGGCTCGGACATCGCGATCGCCTCGACGGCCCCGCGGGCCACGCCGTTGAGGATGAGCTTCTGCTGCTGCGGTGACCCGAAGCGCTCGTAGGTCGCCGCGACGATGATCGACGTGGTGAAGCCGCCGATGGGCGCCATGGCCCGGGAGGTCGCCTCGAGGAAGAGGCACAGGTCGACGATGCCGGCCCCGCCGCCGCCGTGCTCCTCCGGCAGGGAGAGGCCCAGCCAGCCCAGGTCGGCCATCTTGCGGTACAGCTCCGGGCTGTGTGTCTCCCGCCCGCCGTCGGTGAGCTGCTGCCGCTGGGCCCGGCTCCCGGCCTCGCGGCGGCAGAAGTCCTCCACGGCGGCCACCATCGACCGCTGCTCATCGGTCCACTCCACGGCATCCTCCAGTTCCACAAGGGATTGACACGAAGATTAGACTATCGAATATCAAATGTCAGGAGGCCGGTGCGATGACGTCCATCGTTGAACAACCCCGCCGCTTGCACGTCGTCGATCCGGCCACCGGTGAGCCGGCCGGCGACTACGACATCGCCGACGCGGCGCAGGTCGACGCCGCCGTGACCCGGGCGCGCGCCGCGGCGAGCTGGTGGAGCGGCCTGGACGCCCGCCGGCGCGCCCGCCATCTGCTCGCCTTCAAGGCGCTGATCGCGGGCCGGATCGACGAGCTGGCCGGGCTCATCCGGGCCGAGACCGGCAAGCCGATCGCCGGGGCGCAGCTGGAGGTCATGCTGGCCGTCGAGCACCTGGACTGGGCCGCCCGCAACGCCCGGCGGGTGCTGCGGCGCCGCTCCGTGCCGTCCGGGATGCTGGCGTTCAACCAGGCCAGCTCCGTGCAGTACGTGCCCTACGGTGTCGTCGGCGTGATCGGGCCGTGGAACTATCCCGTCTACACCCCGATGGGCTCGATCTCGCACGCCCTCGCGGCCGGCAACGCGGTGGTGTTCAAGCCCAGCGAGTACACCCCGGGCGTCGGCGTGTGGCTGGCCCAGCGCTGGTCCGAGCTCCTGCCCGACCAGCCGGTGCTGCAGGTCGTCACCGGCGACGGCGGCACCGGAGCGGCACTCAGCCGCGCCGCCGTCGACAAGATCGCCTTCACCGGATCGGCGGCCACGGCGCGCGCGGTCATGGCGGCGTGCGCCGAGCGGCTGACCCCGGTCGTGATCGAGGGCGGCGGCAAGGACGCGCTCATCGTGACGGCCGACGCGGACCTGGACGCGGCCGCCGCCGCGGCGGTCTTCGGCGGCCTGGGCAACGCCGGCCAGACCTGCGCCGGGGTCGAGCGCGTCTACGTCGAGCGGGCCGTCCACGAGCCCTTCGTGGCGAAGCTGGCCGGGCTGATGCAGCAGGTCCGGCCGGGCGCCGAGCCGGAGGCGGCGTACGGGCCGATGAGCACCCCCACCCAGGCCGCCATCGTCCAGCGCCACATCAGCGACGCGATCAGCCGCGGCGCGCGGGCGGTGGTCGGCGGCGCCGAGTCGGTGCGGGCGCCGTTCGTCGAGCCGGTGCTGCTGGCCGATGTGCCCGAGGACAGCGCCGCGATCACCGAGGAGACGTTCGGCCCCGTCATCGTGGTGAACCCGGTCGCCGACGCCGACGAGGCGCTGCGCCGGGCGAACGCCAGCGCCTACGGGCTGTCCGGCTCCATCTTCACCCGCCGCCGCGGCCGCGGGCTGGCGCTGGCCGCCGGCCTGCGCGCGGGCGCGGTGTCGGTCAACTCGGTGCTCGGATACGCCGGCGTGCCCTCACTGCCCTTCGGCGGCGTCGGCGACTCCGGCTTCGGGCGCATCCACGGCGCCGACGGCCTGCGCGAGTTCAGCCGGCCGCGATCGGTGACCTGGCAGCGGTTCCGGCCGCCGATCGACCTGATGACCATGCAGCCGGCGGCGTCGGCGATGCGGATGTCGCTGGCCCTGTTCAAGTGGCGTCACGGCCGGCGGTGACCCGCTCACTCGCTCCAGACCCCGAGCCCGTCCAGATGCTTGAGGAGCCGCTCGGCGCCGTCGTTGAAGTGCCGCGCCACGACCGGGCGCACGGCGGCCGGGTCGCGCGCCTCCAGCGCGGCCAGCAACGCCTCGTGGTCGGTGACCATTGCCGCCCGCCACTCGGCGTTGCCCGCGTAGAAACGACTCGGGGTGTACCGCGTGGCCGCCCGCAGCAGCCAGGACAGCTTGCGGGCGTCCGCCAGCCGGTTGATGCTGCGGTGGAACTCGAACTCGAGCTGCTCCACCCGGCTGACCTGCCGGGCGTGGGCGGCCCGGCGCAGCCGCTCGTGCTGCTCACGCAGGTCGGCGAGCTGGGCCGGGGTGATGTCGGCGGCTACCCGGGCGGCGAGCTCGCCGGCGATGTGGCCCTGCACCGCGAAGACGTCGACGATGTCCTGCCGCGAGAGCGGGGCGACGACGTGGCCGCGCCGCGGCTGCAGCTCCACCATGTCCTCCGCGCGCAGCATCAGCAGCGCCTCGCGCACCGGGGTGATGCTCAGCCCGGTCTCCTCCGCGACCTGCTCGAGCCGGATCCGCTCGCCCGCCCGCAGCTGGCCCGACATGATCCGGTCGCGCAGCAGGTTGGCCACCGTCTCGGACAGCTGCGGCTGGGACAGGTCGCCCGTCTTCGTCCGTTCCATCCGTAGAGAGTATCAAATGTCAAATATCACTGACCCGGACCGGACGGAGCCGATCGGGGCCGGGCTGCTGGCCGCCACCGGCCACGGCGTCCGCACGATCTGGTTCGACCGGCCCGACCGGCGCAACGCCATGACCCTGGAGATGTTCCGCGACTACTACACCGCCCTGCGGTCGGCCGACGAGGACCCCGCCGTCCGGGCCATCGTCGTCACCGGCACCGGCGACTGGTTCTGCACCGGCGCCGACCCGGAGTCGCTGCAGGGGCTGCTCGACCCGCGCCACCGCGACCGCCTGGTGCACGAGCTCGGCTTCGCGGCCCACCTGCCGGCGACCCTCTCGACGCCGATCATCGCCGCGGTCAACGGCGGCGCCGCCGGCCTCGGCCTGGTGCACGCTCTCTACGCCGACGTCCGGTTCCTGGCCGCGCAGGCCCGCCTCTCCACCGCGTTCAGCCGCCTCGGCCTCGTCGCCGAATACGGCAGCGCCTGGCTGCTGCCCCGGCTCGTCGGCGCGGGCAACGCCCTGGACCTGCTGCTCTCCGCCCGCAGGATCGACGCGGCGGAGGCGTTGCGGATCGGGCTCGTGCAACGGGTCCTCCCACGCGACCGAGTGCTCGCCGAGGCCCGAGCCTATGCCGCGGACCTCGCCGAGCACTGCTCGCCGGCCTCGATGGCGGCGATCCGGCGGCAGGTATGGTCGGGCCTGGAGACCGGGATCGCCACCGCGGCGGACGCCGCGGTCGAGCACATGGCCGCCTCGCTGGCCGGGCCGGACTTCGCCGAGGCCCTTACCAGCCGGGCCCAGGGGCGGGCACCGCGGTTCGCACCGAGGGACGCGCGTGCGTAGCGGCCCGCTGGCCGGAGTCCGGGTGCTGGAGCTGGCCGGGATCGGGCCCGGCCCGTTCGCGGCGATGCTGCTGGCCGACCTCGGCGCCGACGTCGTGCGCGTCGACCGGCCCGAACCCGGCGCGCCGCTCCTCGGCGACCCGAGCCGCGACCTGCTCAACCGGGGCAAACGCTCGATCATCGTGGACCTCAAGCACCCCGACGGCGCCGACGTGGTCCTCAGCCTGGCCGAGCGCTCCGCCATCCTGATCGAGGGCTGGCGGCCGGGCGTGGCCGAACGGCTGGGCCTCGGGCCGGAGGCCGCGCTGGAGCGCAACCCGGCCCTGGTGTACGGGCGGATGACCGGCTGGGGCCAGGACGGGCCGCTGGCCCATGCGGCCGGTCACGACATCGGCTACATCGCCGTCGCCGGGGCACTGCACCCCATCGGCCCGGCCGGCGGGCCGCCGCAGATCCCGCTCAACCTGGTCGGCGACTTCGGCGGCGGCGCGCTGTACCTCGTCGTCGGCTGTCTGGCCGCGCTGCACGTGGCCCGGAGCACCGGCCGGGGCCAGGTCGTCGACGCCGCCATCGTCGACGGCACCGCCCACCTGACCACCGTCTTCGCGGGGCTGCTGGCCGGCGGGGCCTGGCGGGCCGAGCGGGGAAGCAACCTGCTCGACGGCGGCGCCCCGTTCTACAGCGTCTACGCCACCGCCGACGGCGGGCACATGGCGGTGGGCGCCCTGGAGCCGCAGTTCTACGCCGAGCTGCTCCGGCTGCTCGGCCTCTCCGGTGCCGGGCTACCGGCCCAGGACGACGTCCGGGGATGGCCGGCGCTGCGCGCCCGGTTCGCGGCGGTCTTCGCCACCCGCACCCGGGCCGAGTGGACCGACCTGTTCGAGGGCACCGACGCCTGCGTGGCGCCGGTGCTGTCGCTGGCCGAGGCCCAGCACCATCCGCACCTCGTCGCGCGCGGGACGTTCGAGGATCACGCCGGGGTGCGCCAGCCCGCCGTGGCGCCGCGGCTGTCGTACACACCGGGAGCGGTCGGCGGCCCGCCACCGGCTCCCGGTGCCCACACCGAGGCGGTCCTGGCCGAGTGGGGCCTGGGCGCGCACGCCCGCCGCTGGCTCGACAGCGCCGCCGCCCGCCGGACCCGGGAGGAACCCTGATGCGCATCGCCACCACGCTCGCCTACGCCAACGACCCCAGGAGCGAGGCGGACGCCGTGGCCGGGTGGGAGCGCGACGGCCTCGACGTCGTATGGGTGTCCGAGGCCTACGGCTTCGACGCGCCGACCATCATGGGCTACCTCGCCGCGACGACGCGGCGGCTGGAGATCGGCTCCGCCATCCTGCCCGTCTACTCGCGCACGCCGGCCCTGCTGGCGCAGACCGCGGCCGGCCTGGACGCGATGTCGGGCGGGCGCGCCCTGCTCGGCATCGGCGCGTCGGGGCCGCAGGTGGTCGAGGGGTGGCACGGCGTCGCCTACGACCGGCCGCTGGGGCGGACCCGCGAGGTGATCCGGATCTGCCGGCAGGTGTGGCGCCGGCAGGCACTGGAGCACGAGGGCATCTACCGGCTGCCGCTGCCCGCCGGGGAGGGCACCGGGCTGGGCAAGCCCCTGAAGCTGCTCAACCACCCGGTCCGCGAGCGGATTCCGATCTACGTGGCGAGCCTCGGCGACAAGAACGTGCAGATGACCGCGGAGCTCGCCGACGGCTGGCTGCCGTTCCTGTACGACCCCGGGCGCGCGGCCGACGTCTGGGGCGGCGCACTGGCGGCCGGGCGCGAGCGGCGATCCGCCGATCTCGCGCCGCTGGAGGTGGTGGCCGGCGGGCCGCTGGCGATCGGCCCCGACGTGACCGGCCTGCGGGACCTCGCCCGGCCGCTGATCGCGCTGTACGTCGGCGGCATGGGCGCCAAGGGCCGCAACTTCTACCACGACCTGCTGTGCCGCTACGGCTACGGCGAGGAGGCCGGTCGCATCCAGGAGCTGTACCTGGCCGGGCACAAGGCCGAGGCCGCCGCCGCGGTGCCGGCCGAGCTGCTGGAGCGCACCAGCCTGATCGGCCCGGCCGCGTACGTGCGGGACCGGGTCCAGGCGTATCGCGACGCCGGCGTCACGGTCCTCAACGTCACGCCGCTCGGGGCCGACCCGCGGCGCCTCATCGCCGCCGTGAAGGAGATGACACAGTGAACCGCACGACGTTCACCGCCGAGCACCGGGCGTTCGCCGACATGGTGCGCGCCTTCATCGGCAAGGAGATCGCGCCGCACCACGAGCGCTGGGAGGCCGAGGGCATCGTCGACCGCGCCGTGTGGCGGGCCGCGGGCGCCGCCGGGCTGCTGGGCTTCTTCGTCGACGAGCGCTACGGCGGCGGCGGGGTGACGGACCGGCGCTTCAACGCCATCCTCACCGAGGAACTGGCCCGGGCCGGCGCCAGCGGACCGGCGTTCGGGCTGCACAACGACATCGTCGGGCCGTACCTCACCGACCTGACCACCGACGAGCAGCGGCAGCGGTGGCTGCCGGGCTACTGCTCCGGCGAGATCATCACGGCGATCGCGATGTCCGAGCCCGGCGCCGGCAGCGACCTGCAGGGCATCACGACCACCGCGGTGCGCGGTGCCGGTACGGGCGACGAGTACGTCCTCAACGGGCAGAAGACCTTCATCAGCAACGGCATCCTGGCCGACCTCGTCATCGTCGTCGCCCGCACCGACCCCGCGGCCGGGCACCGGGGGATCAGCCTGCTGGTCGTGGAGCGCGGCATGCCCGGCTTCGAGCGCGGCCGCAACCTCGACAAGATCGGGCAGAAGGCGCAGGACACCGCCGAGCTGTTCTTCTCCGACGTGCGGGTGCCGGTGGCCAACCGGCTCGGCGCGGAGGGCGAGGGTTTCCGGTACCTGATGCGCAATCTGGCCTTCGAACGGCTGTCGATCGCGGTCGCCGCGCTCGCGGGCGCCGAGGCGGTGTTCGAGCAGACCCTGGCCTACTGCAAGCAGCGCCAGGCCTTCGGGCGGCCGATCGGCACCTTCCAGCACAACCGGTTCGTGCTGGCGGAGCTGGCCACCGAGCTGCGCCTCGGCCGGGTCTTCGTCGACCAGTGCCTGATCGACGCGGCGCTCACGGCCGAGACCGCGGCGATGGCGAAGTGGTGGTGCACCGAGCTGCAGCTCCGCACCGTCGACCGGTGCCTGCAGCTGCACGGCGGCTACGGCTACATGCGCGAGTACGCGGTGGCCCGGGCCTATCTCGATGCCCGCGTGCAGACCATCTACGGCGGCACGACGGAGATCATGAAGGAGCTGATCGGCCGGTCACTCGGCCTGTGAGCCGTGCTCCAGCATCGGCACCAGGAATCGCCGGGCCAGCGCGCGCAGCTGCCCGGCGTCGTCGAGATCGACGACGTGGCTCGGCGTGACCAGGAAGGAGCAGGACAGCCGCGTCATCAGCTCGGCCACCACCTCCACGTCCACGTCGCCGGAGAGGTGCCCGGCGCGCTGCTCGCGGCGCAGCTGCCCGGCGACGAAGCGCTGCACCGTGGCCAGGGTGCCCCCGCCGTCACCGATCATCGACGGGATGAGGGCGTCCGGCTCGCCCGCCATCAGACCGCCGATCAGCGGGTTGCCCCGGATGGCCTGCAGTGAGCTGACGAAGCCCAGCACCACCCGGTCGGCGACGGTCGCGGCCTGCTGGATGTCGACGAGGAACCGGTCGAAGTACCGCCGGAACTCGCGCCGGACCACCTGCTCGACGAGCGCGTCCTTCGAGGCGAACCGGCGATAGGCGGTGATCCGCGAGACGCCGGCCCGCCGCGCGACGTCCTCCATGGTGGAGCGGCGGATACCCATGCGGCAGAACTGGTCGTAGGCCGCGTCGAGCAGCTGCCGGGCGACCTCGTCGCTGTCGTCGGCCCGCCCGAGCGCGTCGGTGAAGGCGCGCTCGAGCAGCGACGGTGCGCCCGGCGGAGCGTCGAGCGCGGACATCAGCGGGTCGCCGGCCATGAGCCGTCCTGCTCCTGTTCCTGCGATACGTTGAGGCGAGTTGCGTATCACAGTACCAAGCGATGGCCGGACGGTGCCTATCCGGCGTAGAGCGCGTCGATGGTGTCGCTGTAGCGGGCGGTGATGACCCGGCGCCGCAGCTTCAGCGTGGGGGTCAGCTCGCCGGTCTCCGGTGTCCAGCTCGACGGCAGGATCCGGAAGCTCTTGACCTGCTCGGGCCGGGAGAGCCGGGCGTTGGCGGCGTCCACCGTGGCCTGGATCTCGGCCAGCAGCACCGGATTCGCGGCCAGGGCGTCCGGCCGCGGGTCCTCGATGCCGTGCGCCCGGGCCCACTGCGGCGCGACCTCGTCGTCCAGGACGATCAGCGCCGTCACGTACGGCCGCCGGTCGCCGATCGCCACGGCCTGGCCGATCAAGGGGTGGGCGCGCAGCAGTGCCTCGATCTGGGCCGGCGAGACGTTCTTGCCGCTCGAGGTGATGATGAGTTCCTTCTTGCGGTCGGTGATGGTGAGGAAGCCGTCCTCGTCGAGGGTGCCGACGTCGCCGGTGGCCAGCCACCCGTCCGTGTCGGTGATCGCCTCCACGCCGCCGTCCCGGCGCAGGTAGCCGGAGCAGACCAGCGGTCCCCGCACGAGGATCTCGCCGTCCTCGGCGAGGCGGACCTCCATGCCCGGGTTGGGCCGGCCGACGGTGCCGGTGCGGAACCGGGCCGGCGTGTTGATGGTGGCCGTGCCGGTGGTCTCGGTCATGCCCCAGACCTCGAGCACGTCGAGTCCGAGCCCGGCGAGGAACCGCAGCACCTCGACCGGGATGGGCGCCGCGCCGCTGCCGGCCCACACCATGTTCTGCAGCCCGAGCAGCGCGCGCATCGGCCGCAGGACGGAGTCGTCCGCCTGCGCCAGCCGGGTGGCCAGCTCGTCCGGAACCGGCCGGCCGGCCGCGCGCAGCTCGTAGGCCTCCAGCGCCACCGCGCTCGCCGCCTCGAACGCGGCGCGTGCCGCCGCAGCGGCGGCGGCCAGCTGGGCCTGCACGCCGGCGGCCATCTTCTCCCACACGCGCGGCACGCCGAAGAACGAGGCCGGCCCGACCGCGCGCAGCGCCGCGACGAGCTGGCCCGCGTCCGGGCAGATCGTCACGTGACCGGCGCGGTAGACGGCGTTGTAGATGCCCAGCATCCGCTCGGCGATGTGCGCGAGCGGCAGGTAGGCGACCGACGGGGCGTGGTCGGGCACCGCGACGGTCGCCTCGAGCACCACGGCCTGGTAGATGACGTTGTGGTGGCTGAGCACGACGCCCTTCGGGTCGCCGGTGGTGCCGGAGGTGTACAGCAGCGTCACCGGCTGGTCCGGCCGGATCGCGCGCCAGCGCCGCTCGAACGCCTCGGGGTCGGCGCGGTGCGCGGTCCGGCCCACGGCCCGCACGTGCGAGAGGGGCACGGTCGCCAGGCTGATGTCGTCCGGCGCGGGCTCGTCGACCAGCACGATCCGGCGCAGGTCGGGCAGGTCGGGCAGGATCGGCCGCCAGCGGGCGAGCTCGGCCGCCCCCTCCAGCACGAGGACCTGGGCCCGGCTGTGCACGGCCAGGTACCGCAGCTGCTCGGGGCTCAGCGTCGGGTAGACCGTGGACGGCACCGCGCCCAGGTGAACCGCGGCCAGGTCGACCAGCCAGTGCTCGGGCCGGCCGGACATCATGATCAGCATGTGCCGGCCCGGCCGCAGCCCGATCTCGGCCAGGCCGCGGGAAATCTCGGCCACCTCCTGACGCAGCTCGGACCAGGTCCGGGTGTCGTCGCGGCCCAGCGTCGTCAGCGCCGGCCGATCGCCGAATTCGGTGGCGTTGCGGTGTAGCAGGCCGGGAACGGTCAGGTCGGCGGCGGTCTTCGCGCACTGGTCGGCAAGGGTGTCGGCGGGGTCCATGGGTGTGCTCCTTAACCGGGACCGGGCGGGGTGTCGGTCGAGCAGAGCCGCTGCGGGCTTACCGGCACTGTAAACGACGGCTAACTTTCTGGGAAGGTTCCGCGTGTGCCCCCTCATTCCCGGTTGGAGAACGCAGAACGGCGACTAACTGACGGGGCGCGGTGCGGCATTGATCGACGTCGCCGGATGCCTTGTGGTCGGGGGCGCGGTGTGCTCTGATGCCTGATACACGGATGCAGTTCGTGTATCAACGTATCAACGAGCTTCCGGCCTCAAGGAAAGAGGAGAAGCGTGGAACCACTCAGCAGACGCAAGGTCTTGCGGGCCGGCGGGGCGCTGGGCGCGCTCGGGGCGCTGGCCGTCGCCGCACCCGCGCAGGCGAAGTCGGTGTGGACGTGGTCGCCCACCGGATCCGTGGCCGGTGCCGGAGTCGGCGCCGATCCGCGGTGGGTGTGGGACGAGGAGGCCGATCCGCTGGTCGCCTCGCTGATCGATCGGGGCGATGTGCCCGCCGTCAACGCGCTGCTGCGGACCTGGACCAAGAACGGCCAGGCGCTGCCGGCCGGGCTCCCCGCCGACCTGCGCGACTTCATGGAGCGCGCCCGCCGGCTGCCGGCCTGGGCCGACCAGGGCAAGCTGGCCACCGCGGTGCAGTTCAACCAGAAACGCGGCCTGTACCTCGGCGTGCTCTACGGCCTGGCCAGCGGCATGATGAGCACCGTCATCCCGAAGGAGGCCCGCGCCGTCTACTACTCCAAGGGCGGCGCGGACATGAAGGACCGCATCTCCAAGACGGCCAAGCTCGGCTACGACATCGGGGCCGTCAACGCCTTCCAGCCCGACGGCGAGATGATCGTGACCGCCGTCAAGACCCGCCTGGTGCACGCGGCGGTCCGCCACCTGCTGCCGCAGTCGCCCGACTGGGCGCAGGTCGCCGACGAGGACATCCCGATCAGCCAGCGCGACATGATGGTCACCTGGCACAGCCTGCCCACCACCGTCATGCAGAAGCTCAACGCCTGGCAGGTGCCGATCCCGGCCGCCGAGTCCACGGCGTTCCTGCACTCGTGGCAGGTCGGCGCGCACATGCTGGGCATCCGCGACGAGTACATCCCGGCGACGTGGAGCGAGGCCAACGCCCAGGCCCAGCAGGTGCTCACCCCGATCCTGGCGCCGACGGCCGAGGGGCTCGTGCTCTCCGACATCCTGCTCAACCTCGGCTCCGTGATCGACGGCGGTCTGCTGACCAAGCCGATCCTCGGCGCGTTCACGCGGTTCATGCTCGGCGACCAGATCGCGGGCTGGCTGCAGATCGCGCGGGAGCCGCTCTGGGACACGCTGCTGCGCACGGCCTGGGGCCCGTTCATCCTCGTGCGCGAGGGCCTGCTGCCGTTCCCGCTGGCGCCCGAGGCCTACTGGCTCTTCGACGAGTTCCTGCGCAAGGCCGCCCTGCTGTTCCTGTCCGAGGCCAGGCCGATCAGCATCGAGATCCCTGTGACGAACCGCCCCGGGCAGGTGTCGCGCTGACCCGAGCGGACGTCAGCCGGAGCGGCATCGTCATCGGGCGGCCCGCGCTTCCGCCTCGGTGCCGATCCGGCCGTCGCGCACGATGACGAGCCGGTCGGCGTACCCGGCCACCCGGCTGTCGTGGGTCACCAGCAGCACGGTGACGCCCTCCTCGCGGGCGAGCCCGACGAGCAGGTCCATCACGGCCTTGCCGGTGACCGAGTCCAGCGACCCGGTCGGCTCGTCGGCGAAGAGCACGCGCGGGCGGACGGCCAGCGCCCGCGCGACCGCGACCCGCTGGGCCTGGCCGCCGGACAGCTCGCCGGCCCGCCGCGTGCCGAGGCCGCCGAGGCCGAGCCGGTCCAGCCAGCTCGCGGCGGTCGCGTACGCCGTGTTCCTTCCGACCTTGTTCAGCAGCAGCGGCAGGGCGATGTTGTCCGCGACGGTCAGCTCCGGCACCAGCTGGCCGGACTGGAAGACGAACCCGAACGCGGTGCGCCGCAGCTTCGTACGGGCCGGTTCGGGCAGGGTGTCGAGCCGCCGGCCGTCGTAGCGCACCTCGCCGCTGTCGGGCGTGAGGATGCCGGAGAGGCAGTGCAGCAAGGTGGATTTGCCGGAGCCGCTGGGACCCATCACGGCCAGGATCTCGCCGGGTGCCACGGCGACGGCGGCGCCGCGCAGCGCCGGGGTCGTGCCGAACGACCGGGCGACGTCCCGGGCCTCGATCATGCTCATGCCTGGACGCTATGGGCCGCACGGGTTGCCGCGCGTCGATCTGTGCTCCGATATCGGCCGCTCCGTGGGTACGACGACGCGGCGGGGTCCTACCAGCGATGTACGACCCGGGGCCCGTCGGGCGCTGCCGAGCGGACGATGTGCCGGGCGGGCGGGTTTGCCAGACTTGGCCGGTGAGCTTCACGACGTTCCGCGAACAGTGGCGTACCGGCCCGGTGACCCCGCCGGCGCTGTCGCGGTGGGCGCTCGCCGCGGATGTCGTGCTCGCGGTGGCGCTCGCGGGCGGCGCGTACTTCGGCTTCGCCCTGCGCGCCGAGGGAATCCCCACGACGGCGTCGCACGGGCCGCCGGCGCCGGTAGCGCCCGGTGCGTCCGGTCCGCCCGACGTGGTGGTGCCGTACTTCACGTCGCTGCCCTGGCCGCAGGCGCTGCTGTGGGGCCTGGTGGTCGGGCTGGCCACGCTGCCCGTGGCGGCCCGGCGGCGCTACCCGCTCGCGGTGTTCTGGATCGTGCTGCTGGCGGCGACGACGTACCACCGGTCGCCCGGCTTCGGCGATCCGCTGTTCACGTTCGCCGCGTGTGTGGTCGCCGCGTACAGCGCGGTGATGCACAGCCCGTACCGCATCCCCGCCGTGGTCAGCGTGGTGCTCGGCGGGATCACCATGGTGCTGCACCGGGCCAGCCTGCCGATCAACCAGCCGGCCCTGCTGCTGATCCTGATCCTCGTGCCGGTCGGGCTCGCGGCGAACGCGGTGCACGGGCTGCAGCAGCGGGTGCGGATGGCGGAAGCCCAGCGGGAGGCCGAGGCGACGCTGGCGGTACAGCGTGAGCGCGCCCGGATCGCCCAGGAACTGCACGACGTGGTCACGCACAACGTGAGCGTCATGGTCGTGCAGGCGGTCGCGGCCCGCCGCGTCCTGCCCGTCGCGCCGGACAAGGTCGATCAGGCCCTGGCCGCCATCGAGTCGGGCGGCCGCGCCGCGATGAACGAGCTGCGGCACGTCATGGGCCTGCTGACCATGGACGGCGACGAGCCCGGCCCGGACGAGCCTGAGGTCGAGCCGCCGTCGCCCGGCCTGGACAGGGTACCGGAGCTCGTCGCCCGGGTCCGCGACGCCGGCACGCCCGTCGAGGTCACCGTCGACGGCGACCCGCACCCGCTGCCGCCCGGGGTCGACCTCGCGGCGTACCGGGTCGTGCAGGAGGCGCTCACCAACGCCGTGAAACACGCGGCGGGCGCCGCGGTGCACGTCCGCATCGAGCACCGGCCCGCGGAGCTGCGCGTCGAGGTCACCGACGACGGCGGCACCGCCCGTCCAGCGGCACCGGCCGGCAACGGCCGCGGCCTCATCGGGCTGCGGGAACGGCTCGCGGTCTACGGCGGGACCCTCGCCAGCGGGCCGCTGCCGTCCGGCGGCTACCGAGTCCACGCGACGATCCCGGTGCAGCGGTCGTGACCGCGGACCCGCCGCGGGTCGTGATCGCCGACGACCAGGCGCTGGTCCGCACCGGCTTCGCGATGATCCTCGGCGCCGACGGCATCGAGGTCGTCGCCGAGGCCGCCGACGGGGCCGAGGCCATCGACGCGGTCCGGCGCACGCGGCCCGACGTGGTGCTCATGGACGTGCGGATGCCCGGCGTGGACGGCCTCGAGGCCACCCGGCGCATCCTGGCCGACCACCCGGACCCGCCCCGGATCATCATCCTGACGACCTTCGACCTGGACCGGTACGTGTACGCGGCGCTGAGCGCCGGCGCGAGCGGGTTCCTGCTCAAGGACGTCACCGCCGACCGCCTCGTCTCGGCGGTGCGCATGGTCCGCACCGGCGACGCGCTGCTCGCGCCGAGCGTGACCCGCCGGCTGGTCGAGCGGTTCGCCGGACGCGACGAGGAAACGACCCTGCACCGGGACCTGTCCACCCTGACCCCGCGCGAGCTGGACATCCTCCGGCTGATCGCGCGCGGCCTGAGCAACACCGAGCTGGCGGCCCGGCTGCACATCAGCGAGACGACGGTGAAGACCCACGTCACCCGGATGCTGTCCAAGCTCGGCCTCCGCGACCGGACGCAGGCCATCATCGCCGCCTACGAGACGGGGCTGATCGTTCCCGGCACCGGCCCGCTGCCCGAGTGACTTCCTCCCCGCGCGGGACCGGTCGCTCTTGAACCGCCTCTGTACGATGCACCGCGCTCTTCTTCGTACACCAGGCATTCAGGAGTTTTTGCGCATATGACATCCCAGCCGCAGTACCACGCGCGTTCGCTGGCCCTGGCCGGGCGAGCCGCGGAAACCTCACCCCGACGCCGTTGCGGCCGTCGACCGGTTCGCCGCCGAGCGCGGCTTCCCGTTGCCCGCGTCGGTGCGGGAGTGGTATTCACTCGCCGCCGGACAGGAGATCCGGCTCCTGCCGTTCATGATCGAGAATCAGGGCGTCTGCTTCTGGGCGGTCATGCTCGACGGCAGCGACGACCCGCCGGTGATGATCTCGCTCGACGACCTGGAACCCTCCGACGAATGGACGATGCTCGCGGCCACGTTCTCGGATCTGGTGTACACCCGGATCTGGGACCATCAGGCGATGTGCGGCGTCCGGACGCTCCGGGCGCCGGTCGCGAGCTTCGACCCGGCCACCGTGCGGGCGTCCACCGGCCTGGCGACGCAGCTCAGCACGTCCTGGGGCGACGAGACCCTCGAGCGCATCGGTCATCGCCCGGCGGCCTGAACCGTCTCCTCCATGCGCACCGCGCGGCCGCGACGGGCTGTGGACACTGATCACCACGGGCCGCACCGGCCAGGAACCCGAGGAGGTTCGCGTATGAGCGAGATCCGCTACGAGGTCAGCGACGGCGTCGCACGCATCACCCTCGACGCGCCCGACCGGCGCAACGCCCTGTCGGTCGAGATGTCGCAGGAGCTGACCGACGCGGCACTCACCGCCGAGGCCGACAGGTCCGTGGGCGCGATCGTGATCAGCGGCGGCGCGCACTTCTGCGCGGGCGCCGTCCGCGGCGTGCTCGCCGACGCGGGCCGGGACCCGGCGGAGGACGGCGCCTACCGCAACCTGGAGACGGTCTACCGGGCGTTCACGACCGTCGGCTCGGTCGGCGTGCCGACCGTCGCCGCCGTGCGGGGCGCGGCCGTCGGCGCCGGCCTCAACCTGGCGCTGGCGACCGACCTGCGCATCGTCTCCCGCACCGCCCGGTTCCTGCCCGGCTTCGCCCAGATCGGCATCCATCCCGGCGGCGGTCACTACACGCTACTCGCCCGCGTGGCCGGCCGCGAGGCGGCGTCCGCGCTCGGTCTCTTCGGCGACGAGGTCGACGGCGAGCGTGCGGTCGTGCTCGGGATCGCCTGGGCGGCGTACGACGACGGCGAGGTCGAGGAGCAGGCCCTGACCATGGCCCGGCGCGTGGCCCGGGACCCCGAGCTGGCGCGGCGCATGGTCGCGAACTTCCGCCGCGAGACGGCCCTGGGCGGGGTGGCGTGGGATGTCGCCGTCGAGCTCGAACGCCCCGCGCAGATGTGGTCCTTGCGCCGCCGGCATTCCATGTGAGCTGCGAGTGGGTCCCCTACCGGCCACCGCCACGCCGGCATGCGGCCGGATCGGCCCGCGGCTGACCGAGGCGTCAGCCGTCGCCGGCGCGAGCGACGCCCCTGAGACGGGAAGGAGACCTCGCCGTCGGCCGGGTGGACGAACGCGTCTGCCTGACGGTCCTCGAAGGCGGAGGAGGACCGGCGCCAAGGTCGGGCCCTTCGGCCTTGGATCGGGCCCCGCGGCGCATGGAGCATGAAGTGAGGCCGGTTCGCCGGGCCGACCGGCTCCCAGCGGGACGGAGGGCTCCGATGGCGCAGCTGCGAGGTTCCCGCCTGTGGGCCGCCCGAGAGGCACTGCTGTTCTGGTTGGCGACGCTGCTGCTCATCGCCGGCGTGGTGGCCGCTGCCGCGGGGGCGGGCAGTCCGGCGTCCGCGCTGTGGGCCGGTGCGACGCTGGTCGGCCTGGCCTACTCGACGATCACCATTGCCGTCGCGCTGCTGCGCCGCCGGCCTTCGGTGGATGTCATCGCGTGGCTGGCGCTGGTGGGCGCCCTGCTGGTCGGCCAGCCGCTGGCCGGCGCGGTGATCTCGGTCATGCTGTTCACCGGAGGCCTCCTGGAGGCGCGCGCGTCGGCCCGGGCCCGCCGGGAACTCGGCCGCCTGGCCGCCGGCGCGCCGCGGATCGCCCGCCGGGAGGGTCCGGCCGGCCTGGACGAGATCCCGGTGGACCGGGTCGCGGTCGGCGACCGGCTGCTGGTCGGCGCCGGCGAGCTCGTCCCGGTCGACGGCCGGCTGCTCGACGACGGCGTGTTCGACGAGTCGGCGCTGTCCGGCGAGCCGCTGCCGGTCGAGCGCCGGGCCGGTGACGACGTCCGCAGCGGTGTGGTCAACGCCGGGGCGGCGGCGCGGATGCTGGCCACCGAGACAGCGGCCGCGTCGACCTACGCGGGCGTGGTGCGACTGGTGCAGCGGGCCCAGGCGAGCAGCGCACCCTTCGTCCGCCTCGCCGACCGGTTCGCGCTGATCTTCGTACCGCTGACGCTGCTGGTGGCCGGACTGGCCTGGGCGATCTCGGGTGAGGCGGTGCGGGCCGTGGCCGTGCTGGTCGTGGCGACTCCCTGCCCGCTGCTGCTGGCCGCCCCGATCGCCATCATGTCCGGCGTGTCCCGGGCGGCCCGCTACGGGGTGATCCTCAAGGGCGGGGCGGCGCTGGAGCGCCTGGCCGCCGGGCGGGTCCTGCTGTTCGACAAGACCGGCACGCTGACCAGCGGCCGGCCCGTCCTCGCCACGGTGGTCACCGGCCATGACCTGCCGGCCGACGAAGTCCTGCGGCTGGCCGCCTCGCTCGACCAGTCGTCGGCGCACGTGCTCGCCGCGCCCATCGTGACCGCCGCCCGCGACCGCCGCCTGAGCCTGTCCGCGGCGTCGGACGTGCGGGAGCGGCACGGGTTCGGCATCGAAGGAACGGTCGAGGGTCACGCGGTACGCCTCGGCAAGGCGGCCTGGGTCGTCGACGGCCCCGCCCCGGAGTGGGTGCGCCGCGCCCGGCGCCGGGCCACCCTGGACGGGTCGCTGACCGTGTTCGCGGCGGTGGACGACCGGCCCGCCGGGGTCCTGCTGCTCACCGATCCGCTGCGGCCCGACGCTCCGCGCATGATGCGGACGCTGCGCGACGCCGGCATCGAGCGCACCGTCCTGATCACCGGAGACCGGGCGGACATCGCGGAGACCGTCGGGCGGGTCGCCGGCGTCGACACCGTGTACGCCGACCGCGACCCCGCCGACAAGCTCGCCATCGTCGGCGCCGAACAGGCCGCCGCACCGAGCGTCATGGTCGGTGACGGGGTGAACGACGCCCCGGCGCTCGCCGCCGCCGGGGTCGGCGTGGCCCTGGCGGCCCGCGGTGTCACGGCCGCCGCCGAGGCGGCCGACGTCGTGCTCACCACGGACCGCGTCGACGGCCTCGCCGACGCGATCCTCGTCGCCCGCCGCGCCCGCCGCATCGCCCGCCGCTCGGCCGCGCTCGGCATGACCCTGTCGCTGGCCGCGATGGTCCCGGCCGCGGCCGGGCTGCTCACGCCGGTGGCCGGCGCGCTGCTGCAGGAGGCGATCGACGTCGCGGCCATCGGCCTGGCCCTGACGGTCCTGCTGCCGCAGCGCACGCATACCGTCACCATGCCGACCGCCGACCTCGCCGTCACCCGGCAGCTGTATGAGCAGCACACCGCCATCCGCCCGATCGTCGAGCAGATCCGGGCCGTCGCCGACGACCTCTCCGTCACCCGAGCCGACCTCGGGCCCGCCCGTGCGCTGCTCGACCGCCTCGAGACCGACCTGCTGCCGCACGAGCGGGCCGAGGAGGAGCAGCTGCTGCCGATCGTCGCGCGGGCCCTCGGCGGTCCCGACCCGATCGCGGCGCTGAGCCGCACCCACGCCGAGATCGAGCACCAGATCCGCCGGCTGCGCCGAACCCTGCCGGACGTCGGCAGCCGGCCCGAGCCGGAAGACGTGATCGACCTGCGGGCCGGGCTCTACGGTCTGTACGCCATCATGCAGCTGCACAACGCGCAGGAGGAGGAGAACGCGTTCAGCCTGATGCCGACGGCTCGGGGCGGCGACGCGTGAACCGGCCCGGGTAGCGTTGAAAAGGTTGGCAGACCTTTCGAAGCGTGTCACCGCGCGATTCGAGCTGCGTCGCCAGCGCGAGGTGTACGTGTGGGACCTGAGAGCGTGATGCGGGAGAGGGCGGCCCCGATGCGGGTACGCCTGCTGTCGTCCCTGGTGCGTGCGAAGCCGCCGCTCCCGCTCGCGCTCCTGCTCGCGGCGGTGGTGATCGCGGCGGAGACCGTGATCCTGATCCCGCTGCACGGCGCCGTCCGCCAGGACTCCCGGGGGATGATCTACCTCGTCGGCGTTCTGGTCATCTCGACCGTGTGCGGGGCCAAGCTCGGTGTGCTCTCGGCCCTGGCCAGCACCGTTGCCTACAACTACTTCCAGGTCCCGCCCTTCGGCAAGTTCGAGGTCTCCACCACCAGGGAAGACCTGAAGGAGGCGGCCGTCTTCATGGCGGCCGCCCTGCTCGTCAGCGGTCTTGCCCACCTCGCCCGCAGACACGCCGCGGAGACGTCGGACCGCCGCCAGGAGGCCGACCTCGGTGCCGGCCTGGCCCGCCTGCTCCTCGGCACCGACGACCTGCAACCCGCCTTGGGCGTCGCCGCGCACCGGATCGCTCAGACCCTCCACATTCCCCGGGCGGCGATCGAGCTCGGCACGGCCACCACGAACGCTGACCGGGTGGCCTTCCCGCTGCGGACCTGGTCGACCGACCTCGGCACCCTGCTCGTCCCGGCCGGCCTGCCCGAACCCACCCTGGTACGCCTCCGTGAGCGGATCATTCCCATGCTCGCATCGGTGCTCGGCGCCGCGCGGGAACGCGAGGCGAGCCGGGAGCAGCAGGCCGCATTGCGCCGGGTGGCGATGCTGGTCGCCAAGGGGATCAAGCCGACCGAGGTGTTCGAGGCCGTAGCCGAGGAGATCGGCCGGGTCCTCGGTCCGTACCCCACGGCGCTGTACCGGTACGAATCCAACGGCACCGTCCGCAGACTGGCCGGCACCATGGAGCTGAACGTGGCCGAGCAGACATTCCCGGTCGAGGGAGAGTCGCTCCTGCCGATGGTGCTGCGGACCCGCGCCGCGGCCCGGATCGCCTCGTACGAGAACTCCACGGGCCCCAACGCCGCGGTCGCTCGCCGTGAAGGCATCAAATCGGGGGTCGGTGTCCCGATCGTGGTCGAAGGCCGTGTCTGGGGGGTGGCCGTCGTCGTGACGATGCGACCCGAGCCGTTGCCGGACGACACCGAAGCCCGCATGGGCGACTTCACGGAGCTCGTCGCGACCGCGATCGCCAACGCCGAGACCCACGCGGAGCTCACCGCGTCGCGTGCGCGCATCGTCGCCGCCAGCGATGAGGCGCGCCGCCGCATCGAACGCGACCTGCACGACGGCGCACAGCAGAGTCTCGTCGCGCTCGGCCTCCAACTGCGCGGTGTCGAGGCGGCGCTGCCCGCCGACCTGGTGTCCGTTCGTGACGACCTGTCGCTGGCCGTGGGCAACCTGACCGGCGTCCTGCACGACCTGCAGGAGCTCTCGCGCGGCATCCACCCGGCGATCCTGTCCAAGGGCGGACTCGGCGCGGCCGTCAAGTCCCTCGCGCGCCGCAGTCCCACCCCCGTGGACCTCGCCCTGGCCGTCGGGCAGCGACTACCCGAACAGGTCGAGGTCGGCGCCTACTACGTCGTGTCCGAGGCGCTCACGAACACCGCGAAACACGCCCACGCAACGCTGGTCCGCGTCGGCCTCGAAACCTGCGACAGCTGTCTGCGGATCTCGGTGCAGGACGACGGCGTCGGCGGCGCCGGCGTGAGTCGCGGCTCGGGACTCGTCGGCCTCCGCGATCGCGTTGCCGCGCTCGGCGGCCGGCTGGAGATCTCCAGCCCGGTCGGCCACGGAACGGCACTCAAGGCCGAGATCCCGATCGACAAGCGCTGAGCCTGGTACTCAACCCTTGCCCGGATGGGAGCTGAAGAACTGCCAGATCGTGTCGGTCGCGTTCAACGCCGTCGACGGTGGCGGCAGCCCGAGCAGCTTCTCCACCGCCGGCATCGGGGTGCCGCCCGGCCACTGGTGCCCGGCCCCCGCGATGGTGATCAGCTCGACGTCACGCCCGTCGGGGCAGCGGGCCAGCGACGTGGTGACCGAGCCCGAGGTGTGGGCCTGCGGTGCGGAACACCGCTCGGTCTTGCGCCAGCCGGCGATCTGGTCGGGCACCGAGCCGCCGTCGATCTTGACCGGGATCAGCCCCACGCCGTCGTTGTTCATCTTCCCCGGCTTGCCGTCGTACGGGACGATGTCGTCCCCGGTGCCGTGGACGTGGATCACGGAGATGGGTGCCGGCGACGGGCAGTCCCCGAGCAGCTTGCCGGCCACCACCCCGATCGCGGCGAACGTGGTGCTGTCGCAGGCCAGCCGGTAGGCGAGCATCCCGCCGTTGGATATGCCGGTGGCGTAGGTCCGGGCCGGATCGATCGGCAGGTCTTTCGAGACCGCCGCCACCACGTCCTTGATGAACGCCACGTCGTCGACGCCGCCGTGGACCGACGGGCCGCAGCAGTCGCCGCTCACGACCCAGGATCGCAGGAGCCCGTCGGGGTATGCGACCACGAAACCCTTGCGGTCGGCCTCGGCGTTCCAGCCGTACGCCATCTCCGCCTGGACGCCGTCGCCCAGCGCGCCGTGCAGCATCACGACCAGCGGCACCGGCTTCGACATCGACAGGTTGGCCGGCCGGTACAGCCGGTACGTGCGCTTCGTTCCGCCGATGGTGATGGTGTGGTCGGTCGAACCGGCGGCGACGGCCGGGCTGCGGACCTTGCCCGCGGCCGCCTTGGTCGTGCTCGCCGCGGTCGGTGTGGCCGACCCGCGCCCCTGCGGCTGTCCCGCATCGCAGGCGATGAGGACGATGAGCGCGCACACGGCCGCCACCGCCCACACGGTACGCCTGGCGGACGTCGTACTGCTGGTTGGCCAATTCATGAAGCCTCCGCCTCTCTCGGTAACGCGGCCTCTCTCGGTAACGCGGCCTCTCTCGGTAACGCGGCCTCTCTCGGTTACGCGGCCTCTCTCGGCAACGCGTGCCTCGTCGGTGGTGGCCGCCGGCCGGTCGGCGCCGTGCGCTGACCGGCCGGCGGGAAAGGGATGCCGCAGGCCCGAGCGGGTCAGTTGCCCCGGCCCGGACGGTAGGCCGCCGGCCGGTTGTTGCCGGTGGCGCGCAGCCGGATCAGCTCCCAGCCACCCTCGGGGACGTTGTCGCCCTTGTCGGTGCGCAGGTTCATCGGGTTGGCCATGCCGAGATAGATCGTCGATCCGTTGGCCACCATGTTGCGCACGCCGTAGTTGAAGTAGTTGCCCAGCCCGGTGGTGTTGACCGGGCGGGCCGGCGACTGCGGGCTGTCGAACGCCCACAGGTCGGCGCCGTACGTCTTCGGGTCGGGCGTGCCGAACGCGGCCCGGACCCCCGGCAGCGCCTTCGCGGGCGAGTACTGGCTGATCTGGCCCCAGTCCATCGTGCCGACGTACAGCGAGCCGCCGGCGACCACCATCGACCAGGTGTAGTTGTTGTAGACGTTGCCGAACCCGGCCGAGCCCCACTTGGGCTTGTACCCGGTGGAGGCGAGGTGCCAGGCGCCGGCCCCGTTGTTCGCCTTCGGGTCGTACGCGGGCAGCTGCGACGCCCCGTAGAGCAGGTCGACCGTCGGGCGGCCCTTGTCGAAGTTGGCGGCGCGGAAGATGCTCACCGTGCGCTGGGTGTTCTTCACCGCGAGGCCGCCCGCCTGGTCGTTCGCCGGCGGGTACTGCTTCACCATGGCCGCGGTGGCCTGCAGCGGCACGTGCATCGTGCCCCAGTACAGGTAGCCGCCGTACGAGGCCAGCGAGCCGAGGCCGTACGTCTTGGCCACGACCGGGTCGGGCTCGTACTGGCTCACGCCCCACACCTGCCGCCAGCTGCCGGCGTCGTCCTTGGTCAGGCCGGGCTGGCCGTTGGCCAGCGGCGCGCTCATCCAGAGGCCCGCCGCGGTCGCCTTCGTGCTCCCGCCGGCGCTGGGCCAGGTGGTGACGAAGAGCCGGCCCTGGTGCACGACGAGATCCGCGACCTGCGACGGCAGGTAGCCCACCGTCGTGAACTTGAACGGGTTGGACTTGTTGCCGGTCCAGCGCAGCACCGCGCCGCCGCCCTGGCCCTCGGGGCCGATGCCGACACCGGCGTAGAGGGCACCGTCGGCCACGACGAAGTGCCGGATGTTGCCGTACGTGTTGAGGCTCGTCGACCCGAGGTACTTACCCGAGTTGCTGTCGAAGGCGAAGAGGTTGATGCCGAGCAGACCCGGGCCGCCGAGCAGCACCACACCGTTGTACGTGCCGGCGGCACGCATGCCGACGGTCGTGTTGAGCCGCAGGCTGTCGTTGCTGGACGCGTTGTTGATGTCGGCGGTCTTGTCGGTCAGCTTCTTCGTCGACGTCTGGTAGACGTACACCTTCGGCGCGCGCCAGTCGCCCAGACCGGCCGCCAGGTTGCCCGCGCTGCCCAGGCTGTCCTTGAGGTTGCCGAGCTTGCCCCCGAGGCCGCCGATCTTCTGGGTCAGCTGGTTGCCCAGCTGGCTGGAGCCGTACTCGCACACGTAGTCGTCGTTCTGGGTCGGCGTCGTCTGCGCGAGGCTCGTGCCGAGCGTGAGGCACTGGACGTTGGCGCCCGTGCCGAACCAGACCCGGTCGCCGGACTGGGCCAGGCCCCAGATGTACGACTGGTTCACCTTCGCCTGGCCCTCCTGGCAGGGCGGCCCGGACGGGTACGGCTGACCGATGCCGGCGAAGCACTCGTCCGGTGCGGCCTTCGCCAGCAGCTCCGGCCCCGAGGCCGTCCGCGCCGCCTGGGCCGTGATGGCACCGCTGGCGGCCGGCGCGGCGACGAACACGGGGATGGCCGCCAGGATCGCGGCGGGTAGCAGAGATCGGGCGAAGAACCGGATCCTGTGCATGCTTGTCCTCTCATCAGGTACAGGTCCGTCGGCGGCAGCCGCGCGGACGTCGAAAAGGGCGAGAGATAAGGGATCCGCCGACGGGCAGGGGCGTCTGCCGTCGCGGGCGGATGACGGGTACAGCGATGTCCGCACCCCGAGCCGAGCGGGCGGGAAGGGTGCGTGCCGACGGGCGGTGCGGCATTGGCAGTCCGGCTGGAATCCAGCACATCGGACGCGCTGCGCCATGCGGGCGTCTCGCCGAGCGCGGAAGGGTCCGCGGGCGGTTCAGCCCAAGGCATCTACAACGAGGTTTGTATCAGACCGCCGACGTGCGAAGGGGAGGATCGGCGAAGAGAGTCCTGAATAGCCGGACAAACCTGAGGACCGTGTTGTACGAATAACGTGTCGCGGCCACAGCGTGCTGGAAGACGCCGCGGACTCGCCGGTTGCGGACGCCGGCGGCGCGCACGCCGGACGTGAGCATGCTTCGGCCCGACGGCCTTGAGTTCGCTCTGGTGAAGACCCGACTGATTCGGCGCACAAGGCTGCGTCGTGGGGTCAGTGTGCGCCTGCGCAAGCCAACGCTGCACACCTGACCCATCGACGGGAGCCTGATGAAGACTGCATTCGGCGGCAACGACCTGGTTGTCGCCATCAATCCGTGTGGAGCGGTGGAGCCCGGTCCGCGGCTCGTGGCGGCCGCCGTTGCCGGTGGCGGACGCGGGGTCTTCGACCTGGCTCGGGGCGACGAGGCGGCACTGCGGGCGCTGGAGCGGGCGGCGTCGTGGTCGGCGGGTTCGATCGGGGTCCGGGTGCCGGACGGTTGTCGCGCCACCCTCGCCGAGGTGGAGCGTGCCGCGGGGCATCGGGTGAGCCTGGTGGTGATGCCGGCGAGCGGCGCCGGGTGGTCGCTGCGTGAGGCGGCACAACGGTATCGGGTGCTGGTGGAGGTGAGCAGCCGGGCGGAGGCCCGGGCCGCGGCCGAGGCCGGTGCGCACGGGGTGATCGCGCGCGGTTGCGAGGCCGGCGGCCGGGTCGGCGAGCTGAGCTCCTTCGTCCTGTTGCAGCAGTTGCTGGCCGACGAGGCGCTGGCGCTGCCGGTGTGGGTGGCCGGGGGCATCGGGCCGCGCACCGCCGCCGCATGCGTGGTCGGCGGCGCCGCCGGTGTGGTGCTGGACAGTCAGCTCGCGCTCATGCCGGAGTCGGACCTGCCGGAGGACGTGCGGGCCGTGATCGGGCGGATGGACGGCTCGGAGACGGTGCTGTCCGATGGCGTGCGCGGCCTGCGCCGCGACGGCCGCCCGGACGGCACCGGCGAGCTGCTGCCGGTGGGCCAGGACGGCTGGATGGCCGCCGTGTTCCGCAACCGCTGGCGCACCACCGCCGCGGCGGTGCGCGGGATTCGCGCGGCGATCGAGGCCGCGGCCGGCGACGACGCGGCGGGCGCGCTGCTGGCGCCGGGCGCGCCGCTCGCGGAGGCGTTGGGCGTGCGGATCCCGGTGGCGCAGGGGCCGATGACGCGGGTCAGTGACGTGGCCGGGTTCGCGGCCGCGGTGGCCGACGACGGGGCGCTGCCGTTCATCGCGCTCGCGCTGGCCACCGGCGAGCAGTCCCGGCGGATGCTGCGGGAGGCCGCGCAGCGACTGGGCCGGCGCCCGTGGGGGGTGGGCGTCCTCGGCTTCGCCCCGGAGGAGGTGCGGGCGGCGCAGCTCGCCGCGGTGATGGAGGTCCGGCCACCGGTCGTGATCATCGCGGGTGGCCGGCCGGCCCAGGCCAAGGCCCTCGAGGCCGACGGCCTCAACGCGTTCCTGCACGTGCCGTCGCCCGGGCTGCTGCGCCAGTTCCTGCGGGCCGGCGCGCGGCGGTTCGTCTTCGAGGGCGCCGAGTGCGGCGGGCACATCGGGCCGCGCACGAGCTTTGCGCTGTGGGAGGCGCAGGCGCTGGCGCTGGAGGAGTTCCTCGACGAGGCGCCGCCCGGCACCGCCGCGCAGGTGCAGGTGTTCTTCGCCGGCGGAATCCACGACGCGCGTTCCGCGGCGATGGTGGCGGCGATGGCCGGCCCGCTGGCGCAACGCGGCGTCCAGATCGGCGTGCTGATGGGCACCGCCTACCTGTTCACGAGCGAGGCGGTCGAGTGCGGGGCGATCCAGCCGCTGTTCCAGCGCGAGGTGCTGGATGCGACGGTCACCGCGCTGCTGGAGACCGCGCCGGGACACGTGACGCGGTGCCTGCACACGCCGTACGTCGACGACTTCCACCGGATGCGGCGGGAGCTGGACGCGGCGGGAGTGGACGCCCGGCAGGTGTGGGAGCAGTTGGAGACGCTGAACGTCGGCCGGCTCCGCATCGCCAGCAAGGGCCTGCGCCGCGACGGTGAGGTCCTGGTCGCCGTGGACGAGCCGGGCCAGCGCGCCGAGGGCATGTTCATGGCCGGCCAGATCGCGGTCCTGCGCGACGAGCAGACCACCGTGGCCGCGCTGCACGCCGACGTGACCGTGGGGGCGCGGCGCTTCCACGCCGGGCGGATCGCGGCGCTCAGCACGGTGCTCGGGCCGGACGCCGCGGTGGCCGAGCCGGCGCCGCCGCCCCTGGACGTCGCCATCGTCGGCATGTCGTGCGTCTTCCCCGGCTCGCCGGACCTGCCCGCGTTCTGGCAGACGATCCTCGGTGGCCGCGACGCGGTGACCGAGGTGCCCGCCGAGCGGTGGGACGCCGAGACGTACTACGCGCCCGAGGTCGAGCCGGGACAGACGGGCCGGATCAGCGTGTCGAAGTGGGGCGGCTTCATCGAGCCGGTGCCGTTCGACGCGATCGGCTTCGGCATCCCGCCGGCGGCGCTGGCCAGCATCGACCCGGCCCAGCTGCTGGCCCTGGAGGCGTCGCGGCGGGCGCTGGCCGACGCCGGGTACCACCACGGCTCGCCCGCGGCCGACCACTCGCGGACCGGGGTCGTCTTCGGCGCCGAGGCGGGCAGCGACCTGGGCAACGCGAAGGTGGTCCGCACCTCGCTGCCCGGGTATCTGGGTGAGGTACCGGAGGATTTGGCCGGGCAGTTGCCCACGGTCACCGAGGACTCGTTCCCCGGCATCCTGGCGAACGTGATCGCCGGGCGGGTGGCGAACCGGCTGGACCTGGGCGGCCCGAACTTCGCCGTGGACGCCGCCTGCGCCTCCTCGCTGGCGGCGATGGACGCCGCCTGCAAGGAGCTGGCCGCCGGCGGCAGCGACCTGATGCTCTGCGGCGCGGTGGACCTGCACAACGGCATCCACGACTACCTGATGTTCAGCTCCGCGCACGCGCTGTCGCCGACCGGGCGGTGCCGCACGTTCGACTCCACGGGCGACGGGATCGCGCTCGGCGAGGGTGTCGCGTGCGTGGTGCTCAAGCGGCTGGCCGACGCGCGGCGCGACGGCGATCGCGTCTACGCGGTGATCAAGGGGCTGGGCGCGGCCAGCGACGGGCGGGCGCTGGGACTGACCGCGCCGCGGGCCGAGGGGCAGCGCCGGGCGCTGGACCGGGCGTACGCGCAGAGCGGCTTCTCGCCGCGGCAGGTCGGCCTGCTCGAGGCGCACGGCACCGGCACCGTGGTCGGCGACCGCACCGAGCTGCAGACCCTGACCCGGCTGTTCGTGGAGGCCGGCGCGTCGCCGGGCAGCTGCGCGCTCGGCTCGGTCAAGTCGCAGATCGGGCACACCAAGTGCGCCGCCGGCCTGGCCGGGGTGATCAAGGCGGCGCTGGCGCTGCACACCGGCGTCCGGCCCCCGACGATCAACCTGACCCGGCCGAACCCGGCCTGGGACGCGCAGCACAGCCCGTTCGCCTTCTACACCGAGGCCCGCCCGTGGGCGGCGCCGGCGCGGGAGCGCATCGCCGGCGTCAGCGCGTTCGGCTTCGGCGGGACCAACTTCCATGTCGTGCTCGCCGCGGACCCGCACACGCCCGAGCCGCGCCACGCTCGCGGCGAGTGGCCGGCGGAGCTGTTCTGCTTCCGCGGCCGCGATCGCGCCGCGGCGCACCAGGCCGTGGGCCGGCTCGCCGAGCTGCTGCGCGGCGCCGACCGGTACGACCGGCCGTGGCGGCTGCGGGACCTGGCCGCCACGGCCGCCGCGCAGGCCGACCCGCGCTCGGGACCCGTCCAGGTCGCGATCGTCGCCCGCGACGCCACCGAGCTGGACCAGCTGCTGCGCCGCGCGCTCGCCGGCGAGCACGACCCCGGCCGGGGCCTGGTCCAGCCGGCGACGGGCGCGGCCGACGGCCGCGTGGCCTTCCTGTTCCCCGGGCAGGGCAGCCAGCGCCCGGGCGCCCTGGCCGAGCTGTTCGTGACCTTTCCCGAGCTGCGGGAGTACCTCGATCTCGGGCCGGAGCCGGCGGAGCGGCTGTTCCCGCCGGCCGCGTTCGACCCGGCCGCGCAGCGCGAGCAGCAGCAGCGGCTCACCGACACCCGGGTGGCGCAGCCGGCGCTCGGCATCGGCGGGCTCGCCGTCGCCCACCTGCTTCGCCGCCTCGACATCCATCCCGACCTGGCCGCGGGGCACAGCTACGGCGAGCTCGTCGCGCTGAGCGTGGCCGGCGCCCTCGACCCGCCGACCCTGCTGCGGCTCAGCCGGCAGCGCGCCGAGGCGATCGTCGGCGCCGCCGGTGACGATCCGGGCACCATGGCCGCGGTCAGCGCGACCGCCGAGCAGATCTCCGCGGTCCTGGCCCGCGCCGGTCTCGCCGACCGGGTGGTGCTGGCCAATCGCAACGGCCCCACCCAGCAGGTGATCTCCGGCCCCACCCCGGCGGTGCAGTCGGCGGTCACCGCCCTGAAGGCCGCCGGCCTGACGACGCACCGGCTCAATGTCGCCTGCGCCTTCCACAGCCCGCTCGTCGCCGGAGCCGCGGACCGCTTCGCGCGGGCGCTCGCCGACGAGCCGGTGGCGGCGCCGCGCATCGAGGTCTGGTCCAACCGGACCGCCGCCGCGTACCCCGCGGACGCCGACGGGGTCCGGCGGGAGCTGGCCGCCCAGGTCGGCGCGCCGGTCCGCTTCGTCGAGCAGATCGAGGCCATGTACGCCGCCGGCGCGCGGACCTTCGTCGAGACCGGCCCGGGGGAGGTCCTCACCCGCCTCGTCCAGGCCATCCTCGCCGACCGGCCGCACCTCGCCATCGCCTGCGACCGCAACACCGGCGAAGGGCTTCGCGACCTGCTCACCGCGGTAGCGCAGCTGGCCTGTGCCGGGGTGCCGGTGCAGACCGGCTGGCTGTTCCACGGCCGCGACACCGTCGAGGTCAGCCCGGCCGTGCCGTCCGACCGTCCCTTCTGGACAGTGGACGGCCAGCTCGTCCGCGACCGGGAGGGCACCTGCATCCCCGGTGGCCTGACGCCGCCGCGACGCATCAAGGAGCTGTCCATGACCCCAACCATCCGGCCGGCCACCGGCGGCCACGACAACGGGACCCGGCGACCGGGCCAGGAGGAACTGCTTGCCGAGTTCCTGCGGACGACTCGCGAGCTGATCGCCTCCCAGCGCGACGTCATGCTCGCCTACCTCGGCAGCGACGCCGTCGAGGCACGCGGCCCGGCGCCGGCCACCGCGACGCCTCCGCCGGCCACCGCGGCGCCACCGCCGCCGCCCGCGGTGAGCACGGTGAGCGCGCCTCTGCCCGTCGCGTCTGTGACGATGCCGGCCGCGATGCCCGTGTTCGCGCCGTCCAGCAACGGCGGCGCCGGCAACGGGGGCGTCAACGGCAAGGTCAGCCGCCTGACCGCGACCACCACGCTGGTGGCGGAGGCGCCGAGGTACGACTTCCGGGGTGCGGTGCTGGCGGTGCTGAGCGATCGGACCGGCTACCCGGTCGACCTCATCGATTTCGACCTGGACCTGGAGGCGGATCTCAGCATCGACTCGATCAAGCGGGCGGAGGTCGCCGGTGACGTCGTGGCTCGCCTCGGGCTGTCGGGCGAGGGGGACGAGTCGGAGCTGGAGGAGCTGGTCAAGGCGCGGACCGTGCGGGCCATGGTCGACTGGCTCACCGTCCGGTTGGGCGACGCACCCTCCGACGCACCCTCCGAGGCGCCCGTCGATGCGCCCGCCGAGGCGCCGGCGGCCCGGCCTGTGGCCGCCCAGCCGGCCGCGTTGGACTTCAAGGAAGCGGTACTGGCGGTGCTGAGCGATCGGACCGGCTACCCGGTCGACCTCATCGATTTCGACCTGGACCTGGAGGCGGATCTCAGCATCGACTCGATCAAGCGGGCGGAGGTCGCCGGGGACGTCGTGGCCCGCCTCGGCCTGTCGGGCGAGGGGGACGAGTCGGAGCTGGAGGAGCTGGTCAAGGCGCGGACTGTGCGGGCCATGGTCGACTGGCTCACCGTCCGGTTGGGCGACGCGCCCGTCGATGCGCCCGTCGATGCGCCCGCCGAGGTCCCCGCGGCCCGGCCGATACCCGCCCAGATCCGGACCGACGCGCCGACCGGCAGCGGGGGCACGCGGCCGGGCATCGCGCCGGCCCGCCTGCTCCCCACGCTGGTTCCCGTCGCCGACGAGCCGATCGGGTCGGCGACGGCGCTCGCGGGCGCCACGCTGGTGCTCACCGGGGCCGGGCCGGTGGCCGACCGCGTCGCCGAGCTGCTGCGCCGGCGCGGAGCGACCGTGCGAGCCGGCACGCTCGCCGAGCCGGTCGACGGGGCCGACGGGTTCGTCCTGCTCGACGGGCTGGAGGCACCGGACGGGGGACCGGCGCCGCTGCTGCCCGGCGCCTTCGGGCCGATCAAGCAGGCCCTCGCCGGCGGGCCGCGCTACCTGCTGGCGGCCGCGGACGCGAACGCCGGTGCCCGCACCGACGGGCTGCGGGGCCTGCTGCGCACCGTCGCCCGCGAGTACCCCTCGACCGCCGTGCGGCTGGCCGTCGTGGATGGCACGGAACCCGCGGATCAGCTCGCCCGGCAGATCGTCGACGAGCTGCTCGCCGGGGGCGACGCGGCGGTGGTGCACCACAGCGGCGGCGTGCGGCAGGCGTACGAGACGGCCCCGGCGAGCCTCGGCGCGCTCGCGGCCGGCGGTGCCGGGCCGGCCGGAGACGGTGTGGCCGAGGCCCGGGCGGTCGGCCTCGACCGCGACTCGGTGGTGGTCCTGGTCGGCGGCGCGCGCGGCATCACGTCCTGGTTCGCCCGGGCGCTCGCCGGGTCGGCCGCGTGCCGCATCGAGCTCATCGGCAGGACCCCGGCGCCGCAGGGGCCGGAGGATCCGGCGCTGGCGGCGGCCACGGACGAGATCTCGCTGCGGGCCGCGCTCGCGCGCCAGGGCGGCGCCACACCGGCCGAGCTCGCCCGCCGGGCGCAGGCGATCCTGGCCGGCCGGGAAGTCGAAGCCACCCTGCACGAGCTGCGCGACCTGGGGGCCGAGGTGCGTTACCACAACCTCGACGTCCGCGACGCGGAGGCGACCGACCGGCTGATCGCGGCGATCCACCGCGAGTACGGCCGCATCGACGGGCTCGTGTACGCGGCCGGAGTGATCGAGGACAAGCTCATCGCCGACAAGGACCCGCAGTCGTTCGCCCGGGTCTTCGGCACCAAGGTGGCCGGAGCCCAGGCGGTCCTCGACGCGCTGGACCGGCTCGACTGCGCGCCGAAGTTCGTCGTCTTCTTCGGCAGCGTCGCGGCCACCTACGGCAACCGCGGCCAGGCGGACTACGCGGCCGCCAACGACGCCCTGGAGGCGATCGGCGCCCGCTGGGCGGCCCGCACCGGCAACCGGTGCCTGACCGTCCACTGGGGACCGTGGGCGCCCGCCGAGGGCCGCAGCGGCATGGTCAGCGCCGAGCTGAGCCGGGAGTACGCCCGGCGCGGTGTCGCGCTCATCGACCCGGAGGAGGGCGCGCTGAGCCTGCTGGGCGAGCTGGCCTGGGGGGATCCGGCGCTCACCGCCGTCGTCTACACCGCCTCGGCCGGGTGAGCGGGTTGCACGGCGACGAGACGGCCATCGTGGGCATGGCGGCGCTGCTTCCCGGCGCCGCCGACCTGGACAGCTACTGGCGCAACCTGGTCGAGGGCACCGACGCGATCAGCGAGGTGCCGGCGGCCAGGATCGATCCCGAGTTCTACGACCCGGCACAGGCGCACCGCCCGGACCGCCTGTACTGCCGGCGGGGCGGCTTCGTCGACGAGCTGGCCACGTTCGATCCGCTGCGGTTCGGCATCATGCCGGCGTCGATCGCGGACATCGAGCCGGATCAGCTCATCGCGCTGCAGGTGGCCGCGGCCGCCATCGACGACGCGGGCGGCCCGGACCGGCTGCCCCCGGGCGACCGGGTCGGCGTCATCCTCGGCCGGGGCGGCTTCCTCAGCCCGGGCCAGGTCCGCTTCAACCAGCGGGTCCGGATGTCCAACCAGGTGATCGAGGTGATCCGGGAGCTGATCCCCGACCTGCCGGAGGAGCGGCTCGAGGCGGTCCGGCACAAGTTCGAGGAGCGGCTCGGCAAGCACCAGCCGGAGGGCGCCATCGGGGTGGTGCCGAACCTGGCCGCGTCCCGGATCGCCAACCGGCTCGACCTGCGCGGCGGGGTGTACACGCTGGACGCCGCCTGCGCGTCCTCGCTGGTCGCGGTCGACCAGGCGATCGCCGAGCTGAGCCGCGGCCGGCTCGACGCGGTGCTGGCCGGCGGCGTCCACCACGTGCACGACGTCGGCCTCTGGTCGGTCTTCAGCCAGCTCGGCGCGCTGTCCCGGCGCGGCGAGATCCGGCCGTTCGACAGCGCCGCCGACGGCCTGCTGATCGGCGAGGCCACCGGCATCGTCGTGCTCAAGCGGCTGGCCGACGCGCGCCGCGACGGCGATCGGATCTACGCGGTGATCCGGGGCAGCGGCGTGTCCAGCGACGGGCGCTCGGTCAGCATGGTCAACCCGGCCACCGCCGGGCAGGTGCTGGCGATCCGGCGGGCCTGGGATGCCGCCGGCCTCGACCCGGCCGCGCCGGACGCGCTGGGCATGCTGGAGGCGCACGGCACCGCCACGCCGACCGGCGACGCCGCCGAGCTGGACACCCTCGCCGAGGTGTTCGGCCCGCCCGGCGAGGGTCCGGCGCCGGTCATCGGCTCGGTCAAGTCGATGATCGGCCACGCCATGCCCGCGGCCGGCATCGCCGGGATGATCAAGGCGGCCCTGGCGGTGTACCGCGGCGTGCTCCTGCCGACCCTGCACTGCGACGATCCGCGCCCGGAGCTCGCGCGCACCCGGTTCGCCCCGATCGGCTCGGCCCGGCCGTGGGAGAGCGACGGGCCCCGCCGCGCCGGCGTCAACGCGTTCGGCTTCGGCGGCATCAACGCCCACGTGATCCTGGAGGAGGCGCCGGAGGCGTTCGCGGCCCGCCGCGGCGGCACGGGCACGACCGGCCCCGTGGCATCGGCCGCGGCGGCGAGCGTCGTCGAGCCGGACGAGGTGCTGTGGCTGGCCGCACCCGACCCGGCCGCGCTGGCCCGGCTGCTCGACGCAGACGACACCACGGTCCGCGGCCTCGGCACCGCCCGGGCCCGGCAGGGCGGCGGCACCGAGGGGCGGCCCGCGGACGAGGGGTGCCGGATCGGCATCGTCGACCCCGACGCCAAGCGACTCGCGACCGCCCGCCTTGCCGTCGCCAAGGGACGGGCCTGGCGCGGCGCACGCGACATCTGGTTCAGCCCGGCCCCGCTGCTCGCCGGCGCGGCCCCCGGGCGCCTCGCCTTCGTGTTTCCCGGGCCGGAGGCCGAGTTCGGCCCGCGCACCGCGGACGTCGCGGCGCACTTCGGCCTGCCCGACCGGCAGTGGTCCGCCGCCGACCTGGGGCGGCACAGCGCCGGCCTGATCGAGCTGGGCATGCTGCTCAACGACGCCCTGCACCGCGTCGGGGTCACCCCGGACGCCGTCGCCGGGTACAGCATCGGCGAGTGGACCGCCGCGCTGAGCAGCGGGCAGGTCAGCGTGTCGTCCATCGACGACGTCATCGCCACGCTCGACCCGGCCTCGGTCGACGTCCCCGGTCACGCGTTCGCCGTCGTCGGCTGTGCCGCCCAGCGGCTCGGGCCGTGGCTCGCGCAGTACCCGGGCGTCGTGCTGTCCCACGACAACGCCCCCGCGCAGTGCATCGTCAACGGACCGGAGCGCGAGATCGACCGGCTCGTCGAGGCGCTGCGCGGCAACGGCTTCGTCTGCCAGAAGCTGCCGTTCCGCTCCGCCTTCCACACCCCGCTGTTCGCCACCGGGCTGGAGTCGATCGGCGCCGCGCTGCGGCGCTGGCAGGTGCACCCCGCCCGGGTGCCCGTCTGGTCGGCGACGCTCAAGGCGCCGTCCCCGAGCGACCCGGAGAGCGTCCGCGAGCTCTCGGTGCGGCACATGCTCGAACCGGTCTGGTTCCGCGAGACCGTCCAGGCCATGTACGACGCCGGGTTCCGGGTGTTCCTGCAGGTCGGTGTCGGGCAGCTGGCCTCGGTCATCGACGACAACCTGCGCGGCCGCGACCACCTCGCCATGCCGGTCAACGTCGCCCAGCGCAGCGGCCTGAGCCAGCTGCGCCGTGTCGCCACGGCGTTGTGGGTCGAGGGCGCCGCGCCGGACCTGCGCACGCTCGACACGGGCGGGGCTCGCACTGTGGCGGCGGCGCCAACCAACGCCCGGGCCGCACGCCGCGGCCCGGCCGTGCGGCTCGACCTCGGCGTGCCGCTGGTCCGCCTCGGCGAGGGGGCCCGCGACCTGCTCGGCGTGCCCGCGCCGCGAGGCGACCGCGCCGTCGCGAAGGCCGCGGTGGCGGCGCCCGCCGCCGTGCCGCCGCCCCGAGCGCCCTCCACGCCGTCCAGGCCGTCCGAGCCGGCCCTCGCGGCGCTGAGCAAGCTCGCCGGCCGGTCGAGCGCCGCCGCCGAGCTGGCCTCGCTGCTGGGCGGCGCGAACAGCGGCGGGAGCGGGCCCGGCGAGCCGCCACCGCCGCCGCCGGAGATCCACCGCACGGTCCTGCGGGTCGCCCTCGACACGATGCCGTACCTGCGCGACCACTGCTTCTTCGCCCAGCCCGACGACTGGCCCGACCCGCAGGACCGCTTTCCCGTGGTGCCGGCGACCACGGTCATGCAGCACATGATGGACGCCGCGCGGCAGGCGGTTCCCGGCGCGCGGGTGGTCGCCGTGCGCGACGCCAGGTTCAACCGCTGGTGCGTCGCCGCGCCGCCGCAGGACGTCGAGATCACCGTCAAGCCCGCCGGGGCCGGCAGGCTCTCGGTGATCTTCGGCGGCTTCTCCCGCTCCACGGTCGAGGTGGCGCCCGACTACCCGGCCGAGCGCCCGGAGGTGTGGCGGCACGACCCGGCCACGGAACAGCCACCGAAGATCAGCGCCGAGCAGATGTACGCCGAACGGTTCGTCTTCCACGGGCCCGCGTTCCGCGGCCTGACCGAGGTCCGCGCCATCGGCGACGCACACGTCCGCGGCGTGCTGACCGCGCCGGCCCCGCCCGGCGCGCTGCTCGACAACGCCTCCCAGCTCATGGGCGACTGGCTGTTCACGACGCAGCCGTTCGGGGCGCTGCCGGTCGGGATCGGCCACGCTCGGTTCTTCGGCCCCGAGCCCGTCGCGGGCACCGCGGTCGACTGCGTCGTGCGCATCCGCTCGGTCGGCACCGAGCAGATCGTCTTCGACACGCAGCTCGCCGTCGACGGCCAGGTCTGGGCGCAGCTCGACGAATGCGTCCACCGGCAGTTCGTCAGCCACCCGACCGCACGTGCCGCCGAGCGCTTCCCGGGGCGCAACGCGATGTCGCTGCGCCAGCCGGAGGGCTGGACCGTCGCCTTCGACCGCTGGCCCGACCTGGTCACCCGCGGGCTGGCCGCGCGCGGCATCCTCGGTGCCGCCGGCGCGGCCGAGTACGAGCGGCGACCGCCGAAGGCGCGCAAGCAGTGGCTCCTCGGCCGCATCGCGGTCCAGGACGCCGTCCGATTCCAGATGTGGGACGACGGCCACGCCGACGTCTACCCGATCGAACTGAACGTGCGCAACGACCCCAGCGGCCGGCCCCGGGTCCACCCGCGCGCCGGCCGCGGCTACCGGGAGTGCGCGGTCTCGCTCGCCCACGTCGCGGAGATCGCGGTCGCGATCGCCAGGCCGAGCGCCCCGGGCACGCCACCCGACGCGCCCGGCGTGGGCATCGACGTCGCCGAGATCACCGACTGCACGGACAGCACCATCGCCTTCGCCATGACCGACGCCGAGCGGCGGCTGCTGCTCGAGTCGGCGGCGGCGACCGGCGAGGACCGGCACGTGTGGTTCACGCGCTTCTGGACCGCGAAGGAGGCCGCCGCCAAGGCGGAGGGCACCGGCCTGGCCGGCGATCCCAAGCGGTTCACCGTCGTGGAGGCCACGCCGGCGGCGCTCACCGTGGCGGTGGCCGACCGCGTCTACCTGGTCGCCCATCGAGAAATCTCCAACCCCGAAGACCTGCCGCCGCGGCGTTACGTCGTCGGCTGGACGTGGGGACCGGAGCCCGTCAACCCAACCGGCCGCGCGGAGCGGCCCGAACCATCTGAAGGGACATCCCATGCCCGCTGACCAGACCGCGATTCTCGCCGAGATCGCCGAGATGCTGTACGCGATCCGTGACCACTCCGGCCTCGAGGGCGAGATCACGATGGAGAGCACCTTCCAGGACGACCTCGGGATGGAGAGCATCGACGTGGTGTCACTCGCCGGCCGCCTGCAGGCCCGGTTCGGCGACACCGTGAACTTCGCCCAGTTCATCGCCGGCCTGGACGTGGACGCGGCCCGGCACCTGCGGGTCGGCCGGCTCGTCGAGCACATCGCCGCCTCGCTGGACCAGGCGGACGCCGGCTCCGGCCGGGTGGGCATGCCGGCATGAGCACGGTGCTGGCCAACGGCCTGTCCGTCCACGTGGAGCGGCTCGCCCCGGCCGAGCCGGCGTCCGGGGCACCCCGCACCGCACCGACCGCGGTGCTGATCCACGGCCTGGCCCTGGACACCCTGGCCAGCTGGTACCTCACCCTGGCCCAGCCGCTCGCGGCGGCCGGCCTCGACGTGGTCATGTACGACCTGCGCGGGCACGGGCACACCGAACGCCCGGCGGAGGGCTACGCGCTGGACGACTTCGTGGACGACCTGGAGGCGCTGCTGGCCGCGCTGGACACCACCGGCCCGGTCGTGCTGCTCGGCAACTCGTTCGGCGGCACGATCGCGTTCGCGTACGCGGCGCGCCACCCCGAGCGGGTCGCCGCCATCGTCGCGATCGAGGCCGTGCCGCCCATCGCGGTGTGGCGCGAGCGGATGCCGCGGTGGCTCTCCAACGCCGTCGCGTACCTGCCCGACGACACGCTGGCCGGGATCGACGGGCGTGGCGGCCTCGGCCGGCGGGCCCGGAGCATTCGCGAGGTGATCACCGGCACCAGCCTCATGCGCGATGTGCCGGCCAGCCGGATATCGCCGGACGAGCACATCGCCGCGATCGGATGCCCGGTGCTGTGCGTGTACGGCGGCGCCGCAACCGTGGGCGACCTGGCACCCGACGTGCGCCGGCTGCTGCCGCAGGCGCGGATCGTCACCGTGCCCGGGCAGCGGCACACGGTCCTCGTCGACGAGCCGGACTCCGTCCGCGACATCGTCCTGCCCTGGCTGCTGCAGTCCGGCGGCCTCCACCGCGGCCATCACCAACTGGCCTGCATCGACCAATAGGAAAATCCATGGATCCAGCGACCCACGATCACGCCATCATCATCAACACCGGCCGGTGCGGCTCGACGATGCTCTCCGACCTCATCGCCGAGCAGCCCGACACCCTGTCGGTCCAGGAGTGCCTCATGTGGGTGACGCCCGGGATCGCCAGCGAGACGGTGCTCACCGGCCCGGCGTACTGGTCCGCCCTGAGCGCGCCCAGCACCCAGCTCGCCACCCTGGTCCGGACCGGCCTCGTGCCGCCCGAGGTGCGCTACCCGGCGCACGGCCGCTGGGCCGGCAACCTCGCCGAGCTCCCGCAGATCCTCGCGATCACGCTGCCGAAGCTCTCGGCCGACCCCGACCGCCTGTACGACGTGCTCGCCGGGCTGGTGCCCGCGTTCCCGGAGCAGCCGCTGGCCCGGCACCACCGGATGTTCCTGGACCTGCTCACCTCGCTCGCCGGCCGGCGGCGCTGGGTCGAGCGCTCCGGCGGCTCCAGCAACATCGCGCCCCGCCTGCTGCGGGACTTCCCCGACGCGAGGATCGTCTACCTGACGCGCGACTGGGCGGACACCGCCCGGTCGATGAGCCGGCACTCCTGCTTCCAGCTCATGCAGCTGCGCGTGGAGCTGGTCGGCCAGTACGGCCTCGACCCGTTCGAGATCGCCCCCGGCCAGCGGGTGCCGGCGGAGGTGGAGCGGTACCTGCCCGACCGCCTGACCGCCGAGACGCTGCGCGAACGCGGCCAGGACGTCCGGCGTTTCCAGGGGCTGTGCGCGTTCCTCGCCAGCCAGGCCGAGCAGGCCATCGCCGACGCACGGCCACGGCGCCTGCTGAGGATGGCGTACGAGGACATCGTCGACGACCCGCTGCCGCAGCTCGAGCGGCTCGGCCGGTTCCTCGGCCTCGAGGACTGGCAGCCGTGGGCGCGCCGGGTGGTCGGCTCGGTCAACGCGCGCGGGGGCGCGCAGGCGATGGCGGTGCGGGCATGAGCGACTTCGCGGACCGGGCCGCGCTCGTCACGGGCGCCGGCTCGGGCATCGGCGAGGCGTGCGCGTCGCTGCTGGCCGCGCGTGGCGCCGGTGTCCTGGTCGCCGACGTGGACCTCGACGCGGCGACGCGCGTCGCCGAGGCCATCGGCACGAGCGCCGTGGCCCACCGGGTCGACGTGCGCGACCCCAAGGCGTGCGAGGCGATGGTCGCCGCCGCGGTGGACTCGTTCGGCCGGCTCGACGTCGCCGTGAACAACGCCGGCATCGGCGGGCCGCGGGTCCTCACGGGGGAGTACCCGCTGGACGGCTGGGACGACGTGATCGCGGTCAACCTCAGCGGGGTGTTCTACTCGATGCGGGCCGAGATCCCCGCCATGCTCGGCAACGGATCCGGGTCCATCGTCAACGTGGCATCGGTCATGGGGTCGGTCGGCTTCCCGCGGTCGGTGGCCTACGTGGCGGCCAAGCACGGCGTCGTCGGCATGACCAAGAGCGCCGCCCTGGAGTACGCCAGGCAGGGCATCCGGGTCAACAGCGTCGGTCCGGGCTTCATCGAGGCGCCCATGCTGAAGCGGGAGAGCGCGGTCGGCGTGGCCTACCTGCACCCGACGTGCCGGCTGGGCCGCTGCGAGGAGGTCGCCGAGCTGATCGCGTTCCTCGCCTCCGACCGCGCGTCCAACACCACCGGCTCGTGCTTCGCCACCGACGGCGGATACACGGCGCAGTGACGCCGATGCCGTACGCCGACCTGGTCGTGTCCGACCCTCCGTCGCCGAACGCGGCGCTGGTGCGGCAGATGCTGCGGAACGCGGCCCTGCGACGGCCGGCCACGCTCGAGCAGTGGCGGATCGCGTACGAGCGGTCCGCCGCCGCGTTCGTGGGGGCGCCGGTCGATCTGGAGGCGGTACCGGTCGGGGCGGCCTCGGGCACCTGGCTGCGCCGTCCCGCCGCGAACCGGCCCGTACTGCTCTACCTGCACGGCGGCTTCTACTGCCTGGGCTCCGCCCGGACCCACCTGCACCTGGCGGGCCTGCTGGCCGACTCCGCCGGGGCCGGCTGTCTCGTGCTGGACTACCGCCGAGGCCCCGAGGAGCCGTTCCCGGCCGCGGTCGACGACGGCCTGGCCGCGCTGGAGGCCATCCGCGCCGCGGCGCCGGACAGCCCGATCGTCGTCGCCGGGGACTCGGCCGGCGCCGGCCTGGCCCTGTCGGTGGCGATGCGCGTGCGCGACGACGGGGGCCGCCCGCCGGACCTGCTGGTGCTGCTGTCGCCGTGGACCGACCTGACCTGCTCCTCCCGCAGCCATCGGGAGCTGGCGGCGGCGGACCCGGTGCTGGTCGCCGACGAGCTCCGGGAGATGGCCGCCCGGTACGCCGGCGGCGCCGATCCGCGGCGGCCGGGCATCTCGCCCCTCTTCGGCGACCTCGCCCGCCTGCCACCGGTGCTGGTCCAGGCCGGCGGCCAGGAGGTGCTGCTCGACGACGCGACGAGGCTCGTCGACGGCATCCGGGCCGCCGGCGGGCGGGCCGTGCTGCACCACTGGCCGCACATGTTCCATGTCTGGCAGTGGTACCACCCGATCCTGCCCGAGGGCGCCCGTGCGCTGCGGGACGCCGGCGCGGTCATCCAGGCGGCTACGGCAGGTGGAGGTACTCGGCCGGGGCGAACCGCCGGGTGCGCCGCCAGTACTCGTGCGGCGGGAACGGCCAGTTCTGCGCCGACCGTCCGGCGGGGTTGACGTACCAGCCGCCGGTCCTCGAGAAGCCCCAGGCGCGCTCGGCGTTGGCCGCGTCCACCTCGGCGCTGAAGGCTTCGCAGACCTCGGGCCGCACCTCGATCGCCCGGTGCGTCGAGCCGAGCAGGTGCCGCACCGCGTCGAGCAGGTACGTGACGCCGCACTCGGACATGTGGATGATGCTGCCGCCGTGCCCCGCGAGGTTCGTGTTCGGCCCGTAGAGGCAGAACAGGTTCGGGAAGCCGGGCACGGTGAGGCCGAGATGGGCGCGAGCGTTGCCGTTCCAGGATTGGTGCAGGTCGACGCCGCCGCGACCGGTGACCGACATCGGCGCGAGGAACTGCGACGCGGCGAAGCCGGTGCCGTAGACGATGACGTCGGCGGGGTGCTCGGTGCCGTCCGCGGTCCGGATGCCGCCCGGCGTGACCCGCTCGATCCGCTCGCCCACCAGCCGGACGTTGTGGCGCTTGAGCGTGGCGATCCACGCGCCGTTGTCGCGCAGGACCCGCCTGGCGCCGACCGGGTAGCCGGGGATCACCAGCGGCTCGAGGTCGGGGCGGTCGGCGAGCTGGCCGCGCATGTGGCCGGCGAGCGTCACGCGCAGCGCCTCGTTCATCGCCGAGACGGCCCGCTCGGTGGGCGGGTAGTCGCGGTCGACGACCCAGCCCTCGAGCACGCGGTGCAGCCCCGGCGCGAGCAGCCAGAAGCGGTGCCAGGCGAGGTAGTACGGCAGGTGCTCGTACAACCAGCGCAGCCCGTCGGCGACCGGGTGGTGGTAGTGCATGGTGGGCCGCAGCCACGGCGGCGTGCGCTGGAAGACGCGCACCTCGCCGGCCGTCTTGGCGATCTCCGGGACGAACTGGATGGCGCTGGCGCCGGTGCCGACGACCGCGACCCGCCGTCCGGTCAGCTCGATGCCGTGGTCCCAGCGCGCGGAGTGGAACGCCGCGCCCGCGAACTCGTCGCGTCCCGCGATGTCGGGCAGGCGGGGCCGGTTGAGCTGCCCGACGGCGGTCACGAGCACGGTGCTGGTGACGGTGCGGGCGCCGTCGGGCGTGTCCAGGGTGAGCCGCCAGCGCCCCGCCGCCTCGTCCCAGGCGGCCGCGCGGACCTCGGTGTCGAAGCGGATGTGGTCGTAGAGGCCGTGCTGCTTGGCGAACTCGGTGAAGTACTGGCGCAGGCTCTCGTGGGTGCTGAAGTGGTACGGCCAGTCGGCGCGCTGCGCGAAGGAGTAGCTGTACAGCTGGCTGGCCACGTCGACCCGGCAGCCCGGATACGTGTTCTCGAACCAGGTGCCGCCGACGTCGCCGTTCTTCTCGTACACGGTGACGGACACCCCGGCCTGGGTCAGCCGGTGCGCGGCGAGCAGCCCGCTCATCCCGGCGCCGACGACGGCGACCTCGACGTCGGGCGCGCCGGGCAGGTCGTCGCGGCTCCAGCCGGGCGCCCTGGGATCCGCGCCGGGCAGGATGATCTCCTCGGCCAGCATGGGTACCAGGTCGGCCGTGTCCACACCCAGGGCCCAGCCGGTGATCCGGCGCAGCGTCGGCGCATCCGGCGACGGCACCGCGGCACCGTCGCCGAGCCGGGCGAGCACGCCGGCCGCGAGCGTGCGGGCCTCCTCCCGCTGCCGGGCGGTCAGCCCGCCCTGCGGCAGGAACAGCCAGCCGTCGGTGCGCAGGTCGTCGCGCAGGATCGAGGTGTCGCCGGTCAGGTGCGCCAGCGTCATCAGGAGCGCGGGAATCTCGGCGTCGCGGAGGTGACGGCGCAGGTCAGCGTCGTCGGCGTGCATCGTCATCGCAGATGTCTCCGGTAGATCGGCGCAGCCGGCGTCGGGTCAACCGTCCGATGTGGACGTCCGCTCGCGGCGAGGAATCGCCGAGCACCGTCGTTGCGCCTGTCCGCGCGCTGCTACAGCGCTTGCGCCCGCGGTGCGCGCCGATCGTAACACCCGGCCGGCGCCGGCCGCGGGCAAAGACGGCGGCCGGGGCAGCCTGCCGCCCGTGCCGTGGCCGACCGGGTCGGCATCGACGAGGTGGTCGCCGACGTCCTGCCGGCCGGACCTGGAGACGGGGCCGGCCGTTGTGCACTGTCGGTCAGGAGCCGTCCGGGAGCAGGCGGGTCAGCATCGGCAGCGTCACGATCACGAGCACGACGCGGAGCAGGTGGAACAGCGCCACATGCGGGCCCTCGCCCCGTTGCAGCGCAATCGTCGACACCACGCTCAGCGCGCCCGGAGACGTGGCCAGCACGTCGCCGGGCGGGGCGAGGTGCAGAGCGCGCAGCAGATAGGCGATGCCGATCCCCGCGCCGATGATCAGCACGGCCGACAGGATGGCCGGCAGCACCGCCCAGCCGAGCGAGGCCAGGCTCGAGCGGGTCACCTGCAGGCCGATCGCGCCACCGATCACCAGCTGGGCGCCGGTGTTGAGCCAGCCCGGCACGTGCATCGTCGAGTCGCGCAGGAGAGCCACCATCGCGGCGCCCAGCAGCGAGCCGAGCAGCAGGCCGCCCGGCACGCCGAGCCGTTCGGCCACCAGTCCGCCCGCACCGCCCGCGAGCAGCGCACCGACAACCCACCAGTTCATTGCCACCCCTTGCGCAGAAATTGCAGATGTGTCCGGCCGACGCCGAGGGTCAGCTCGGGGAGGCGGCCGTGAACGAGCGGCCCGAGGACAGCCACTTGCCGCCGTCGACCACGAGGACGGCACCGTTGACGAAGGCCGCGATCGGCGAGACCAGGAACACGGCCGGCCAGGCGATGTCGCGCACGGTGCCGACCCGGCCGAGCGGGACACCGGCCTCCAGCCCCACCGCGGAGGCGCCGGTCGCCTTGTCCACCCCGGCGGTCGGGGTGTAGCCGGGCGCGAGCGCGTTGACCCGGATGCCGTGGCGGCCCCACTCGACCGCGAGGCTCTTGGTAAGCGAGTCGACACCGGCCTTGCCGACGCCGCCGTGGATGCGGCCCGGGTTGCCGGTCATCGGTGAGGTGCTGGTGATGTTGAGGATCGCGCCGCCGCTGCCCCGTTCGATCCAGCGCCGGCCCGCCGACTGGCAGGCGTAGAAGGTGCCGAACGCGTCGGTCTCGACCACCGACCGGAAGGCATTGGGCGACAGTGTCTCGGCCGGCGCGGTGAACGTGGCACCGGCGTTGTTGACCAGGATGCCGGCCGGGCCGAGCGCGGCCTCGGCGGCCGCCACCATCGCCTCGACGGCCTCGGGGTCGCGGATGTCACACGGGATCGCGGCGGCCCGGCCGCCCGCACCGGTGATCTCGGCCGCGACCTCGTCGATGCGGGCCTGACGCCGGCCGGTGACGGCGACGGCCGCACCGACGGCCGCCTGGCCGAGCGCGATGCCCCGGCCCAGTCCGCTGCCGCCGCCGGTGACGATGGCGACCTGGCCGTGCAACAGGTCAGGGGCGAACGGCAGATCCTTCGGGTCGTCGACGACCATGGGCGATCAACCTTCCATCGGCGTGCCCCGGGCCGGGACCGAGAAGCGGTAGCCACCGCTGCCCGTCCACGTCCACGGCACGCTCTGCTCGAGCGCGTCGGGGAACCGCCGCCGGGCGTAGGTCTCCCACTCGGCGAGGTGCTTGGTCATGGTCTCGAACGCGGCGTCGCCGTCGTGCTCGTTGAGCGCCGCCAGGATGGCTTCGTGCGCTCTGATCACGCCGCGCTGGTTGCGTTCGGAGTAGCTGAGGCCCACGATCGCGCCGTCCATGATGTCCAGCAGCGAGTCGGCCAGGTAGCGGAACAGCGCGTTGTCGGAGGACCACGCGATCACGTTGTGGAACCGGGTGTTGAGGTCGCTGAACTGCATGCTCTGCTCGTGGTCGTCCACGATGCGGTGCATTTCCGTGACGGTACGGGTCAGCTCCGCCAGCGCCTCGGCGGAGATGCGCTCGGCCGCCAACCGGCAGATCATCGGCTCGAGCGCGGTGCGCACCTCGACGATCGACTTGAACGGCGTGCGCTGCATCTGCATCAGGAAGATGATCGTGCTGGCGAAGTGCGACGAGTTCGGGGTCTGCACATAGGGTCCGCCGCCGAGACCCTGGCGGATCTGGATCGCACCCTGGTATTCGAGCAGCCGCAGCGCCTCGCGCACCGTGGTGCGGCCCATGCCGTAACGGTCGACCATCTCCTTCTCGGCGGGCAGCGCGTCGCCCGGCTTGAGCCGCTCGCGCACGATGTCCTGCATGATGGTCTCGGCCAGGATGAACGAGGACTTCTGCGGCAGCCGCCGGGTCCGTTCGATCGGCGGCAACTCGGCCTGGGCGTCGGAGCCGGTGCGCCGCCGGCGCGGGGATGAGCCTTCGGATCGTGCTGACGCGGCCACGATGGCCTCCCCGTCGACTGTGCCGGCCGGCCTCACGCCGGGGCACCATGAAAGATGCATACAGTGGTCATGTTCCAGGTCCACTGTAGAGCGCGGTACCGGCGATGTCACACAGCGCACTCCTCGTGTAGGTGCACAGCACCCGGCCCTCGCTGTCGAGCAGGGTGTCGGCGCAGTTGACGACGGCTCGCGGCGGTTTGCTGGTGCGCAGCAGGCTCTCCAGCCGCGACTCGATGTACACCGTGTCGCCCGGGCGCAGCGGGGCCCGGAACCGCACGTTGTCGTATCCGACCAGCGCGATCAGCCGCACGCCGAGCGCCTCGAGCTCGGGCTTGATCGCCGGTGTCGACAGGCCGAGCGCGAACGCGAGCACGCACGCACCGGCCAGCAGCCGTTCACCGCCGGGCGAGTCGGCCATGAGCACCTTATTGGTGTGGATCTCCGAAGTCGTCCAGGTCAGGTTGGTCATCAGGCTGAAGTCGCCCTCGGTGATCGTGCGGCCGCGGCTGCGCACGGTGAACCGGAACGACTCGGGCAGTTCGATCGCCTCGCCCACGCTGCTCACCTCGCCAGGAAGAACCGGTAGGGCGCGCCCAGCAGGTCGCGGCTGATGATCACCTTCTGCACCTCGGTCGCGCCCTCACCGATGCGGCGGATGCGCAGCTCCCGGTACCAGCGTTCGAGCGGCATCTCGCGCGAGACGCCCATGCCGCCGTGGATCTGGATGCTGCGGTCGACCACCCGGGCGGCGGCCTCGGTCGCCGCGATCTTGGCCAGCGCGGCCTCGCTGCGGAACGGCCGCCCGGCGTCGGCGGCACTCGCCGCGGCGAGCACGAGCAGGGTGGCGGAGCGAATGTCGTGCTCGTTCTCGACCAGCATCCAGGCGATGCCCTGGTGCTCGGCGAGGGTCTTGCCGAACGCCGTGCGCATCTTCGCCCACTCGATGGCGAGCTGCTGGGCCCGCACCGCGACGCCGATGCACCCGGCGCTGTACGGGATGCGGTTGCGGCTGAGCCGCTCGTTGGCCAGCGCGAAGCCCTGGCCGAGGCCGCCGAGCATGTTCCCGGCCGGCACCCGCACGTTCTCCAGCTGCAGCTCGGTCGCCGGATGGGTCGCCCGCAGCGTGTGCACGATGCGCCGCACGTGAAAGCCCGGCGTGTCGGTGTCGACGATGAAGCAGGTGATGCCGTCGCGGCCGGGCCCTCCGGTGCGGGCGAACACCAGCGCGAACTGCGCCTCGTGGGCCATGCTGATCCACAGTTTGTCGCCGTTGATCACCCAGTCGTCGCCGTCCTGAACCGCCCGGGTCGTGATCGAGCGGCCGGGGTCGCTGCCGCCGGACGGCTCGGACAGCGCGAACGCGGCCAGCTTCTCGCCCCGGATCGACGGCTCCAGATAGCGCGTGCGCTGCTCGGGTGTCGCCCAGGCCGACAGCAGCGGGATCTGCCCGGTGCGCCCGAACACGTCGTAACAGGGGGCGTACAGCCCGGCCCGGTGCTGCGACATCTCGATCGCCAGCAGGCAACGGGTCACCAGGTCGATCTCCGGCCCGCCCTCGCGCACCGGCAGGTCGAGGTTGTACAGCCCCATCGCCTTGGTCATCGCGGTCAGGCGGTCGAAGTCAGCCTTGGGCAGCACACTCTCGTCGGGGTCGAGGCCGTCCTCCAGCGGCCGGATCTCGTCATGTACGAAGCGGCGCACGGTCTCCAGCAAGGCCTGCTGCTCGTCACTCAGCTGCAACACGAAGCTGTCCTCCTGTTCTCGATTGGCTGCCGGCGGCCAGGCGACCGTGCACGGCCGGTTCGCGGGCGGCGACCCGGTCCGGCACCCGGCCGTCCTGGTGGGCCCGATGGCTGAGCACCAGCTCGATGTGCCGGCTGCGGTACTGCACGTGCTGCTCGTACCGCATCTGCAGGCCGGCACCGGGCTGGCCGGCGAGTTCGGCCGAGACCCGCTGGATCGCCGAGCGCAGCCCGAACGGCTCGCGGGCGCCCGCGTAGCCGATGTCGAGCACTTCGCCCCCGGCATCGCGAATCTCGTAGACCCCGGTGCCGACCGGGATCTCCGCCAGCGCGGCCGGTGTGAGGTCGATCCACGGCTTCGTCATGCTCGCGCTCATCGCGCCTCCTCCAGCAGGGACGCCGGCACCCGCACCGTCCGGCTGCGGATGAACTCGGCCAGCCCCTTGGCCTGCGGGTCGAAGCGGGAACCGGCGGCCGCGCCCTGGCCGAGCAGACCGTGCACGACGAAGTTCACCGCCTTCAGGTTGGGCAGCACCGTGCGTGTGATCGGCAGACCGTCGGCCTCGGGGAACACCGCCCGCAGCGCCTCGACGGTGAACGAGGTGCTGAGCCAGGCGAACTCGGCGTCGGTGCGGCCCCAGATGCCGACGTTGGCGTTGGCCCCCTTGTCGCCGGAGCGGGCGCCGAACAGCCGGCCGAGGGACACCGCCGCGGTTGGCCCGCCCGGCCCCGGCCCGGGCCCCGGCCCGGCCTCCGGCTCCGGCTCCGGCTCGGCAAGCGAGGCGGGCGAGGCGGGCGAGGCGGGCGAGGCGGGCGAGGCGGGCGAGGCGGGCGAGGCAAGCGAGGAGGTCGCGAGCGGCGGCAGCTCGGTCACCGTGCCGTCGGGCCGCACGACCAGCTCGCTGACCAGCTGCTGCGGCACCAGGCAGGGCCAATTGACGCCGGTCTGCGAGGCCTTCTGCTCGCGGCCGTCGGGGAAGTAGACGCCGGGGAAGGTCGACAGCGCGATGCCCGTGGCGGCGTCGAAGATCGGCCGGCCGAGCCGCTTCGGGTCGCGGGCCGAGAACGTGGCCGTGAGCCGGGCGACCGCGAGCTCGTTGTGCGTCGCGCCGGGCTGGTCCAGGCGGACCGTGTGCCACGCGACGTCGTCGAACTGCGCGCCGCCGCCCAGCGCCTCGAGCAGGTCTCGCCGGACCCGCTCGATCTTCGGCTCGACGTCGCCGCCGGGAATGCCGAACGTGACGGACTGGCGGTGCGGGCCCTCGCAGGTGATCGCCACCTTGAGCGTCGGCGGCGGCGGCAGGCCCCGCACCCCGCTGATCCGCACCCGGTCGGGCCCGTCCGGCGTGAGCTCGATCGAGGCGAGGTCGAGGGTGACGTCAGGGTTGAGGTAGTACCGCTCGCCGACCTCGTACAGGAGCTGCGCGGTGACGGTGCCGACCGAGACCAGGCCGCCGGTGCCGGGGTGCTTGGTGATGACGCTCGAGCCGTCGGGCGACATCTCGGCGATCGGGAACCCGGGCAGCCCGGCCGCCTTGATCTCGGTGAAGAAGGCGTAGTTGCCGCCGGTGGCCTGCGCACCGCACTCGATGACGTGCCCGGCGGCGACCGCACCGGCCAGCTTGTCGTGCTCGTCGGTGCGCCAGCCGAAGCGCCACAGGCACGGCCCGACGACCAGCGACGCGTCGGTGACCCGCCCGCAGATCACGATGTCCGCACCCTCGTTCAGCGCGTGGGCGATCGCCCGGCCGCCGAGATAGGCGTTGGCCGTGACCGGGCGGTCGGGCGAGTCGGCCAGGCGCGCGCCGGTGTCGAGGTTGCGCAGGTAGACGCCGGCCGCCTCGAGCTCACCGAGGCGGGGCATCAGGTCGTCACCGCTCACGCAGGCGATCCGCGGGGCCAGGCCCAGGCGCTCACCGGCAGCCAGCAGCGCACCGGACAGCGCCGCCGGGTCGAGGCCACCGGCGTTGGTGACGATCCGGATTCCGCGCTCGAGGCACGTGCCCAGCACCTGCTCCATCTGGCGCAGGAAGGTGACCGCGTAGCCGGGACGCCCGGCCGTGCGCGCCTTCCAGAGGAGGAACATGGTCAGCTCGGCCAGGTAGTCCCCGGTGAGCACGTCGATCTCGCCGCCCTCGACCATCTCGCGGGCGGCCGAGAGACGGTCGCCGTAGAAGCCGGAGCAGTTCGCGATCCGCAGCGGTTGCATCGTGGCGCCTCTCAGGACCCGCCGGTACCAACGGGAAGGAACACCTCGGCCTCGCCGCGGGCGCATTCGACGTCGTCGGACTCGCGCACCTCGCGGATGCTCAGGTGCGCCACGACACCGCCGTCGGCCGGCTCGACGCGCACGACCTCGCCCTCGCAGCGCAGCACGTCACCCGGGCAGGCGAAGCGGCGCACCGAGTACTGCACCCGGACCAGCCGGCCGTGCTCACCCATCCAGCCCGTGCACAGGCTGGTGAGGAACGCCCCGTGCAGGTGCGACTGCACGAGCACGTCGGGGTAGCCCTCGCTCGCGGCGTAGTCCTTGTCGTAATGGATCCGGTGGGCGTTCCACGTGACCGCGCAGTAGCGGAACAGCTGCACCTGCGTCGGCCGGTGCTCCACCGGCGGGATGGCGTCGCCGACCTGCACGTCGCCGGCGAACCGGGCGATCGCTGTGTCCACTGTGGTCATCGTCCGAGCACCGTCCGCATCGAGGTCATCAGGGGGGTTCCGTCCGTGCCGGTGTACTCGTTGCGCAGCCGCAGCACGAGCATCAGGCCGGACTTCGACTCCCGGGTGCTGACGTCGTGCAGGACACTGGTGAACACGACGTCGGTGCCGGCGGTGACGACGCGGTGGAACTGCATCTCCTCACCGCCGCCCATGATCCGTACCCCTTCCAAGGGGATCCAGGCGAGCTCCCGGGCCGGTGTGCCGTCCAGGCGCAGGTCCTGCTCGGGTCCGCCGTCGGTCCAGTCCAGCGCCGACGGCAGGAAGTTGGGCGGCACGACCAGGCCGTCGTAGCTCTTGGACCGCGCGTACTCCTCGTCGAGGTACAGCGGGTTGTCGTCGCCGATCGCGCGGGCGTATCGGCGCGTCGTGAGCGCGTCGATCCTCAGGTGCAGCGGCTCGCTCGATTCGCCGATGTGGGTCCGGATCCTCTCCACGAGCTCTGGGCTCACGGGCATTGCTACTCCTCGTTCATGAGATGGCGCCGTTGAGTACCGTTCGTCGCAGGGCGCTGCTGAGATCAGATGGCGCCGGTGCTGCGCAGCGCCGCGATCTCGCCGGCTGGCAGCCCCAGCCGGTCGGACAGGACCGCGTCCGTGTCGGCACCCAGCCGGCCGGCCCGCACGGGCTCGACCACGGGCGATTCGGACAGCAGCAGTGGGCTGCCGAAGGCCAGCCAGTCCCCCTGCCGGTCGTGCATCTTGCGCAGGACACCGCGGGCCTCCACGTGCGGGTCGTCCATCAGCTCGGCCAGCGTGACCACCTCCGCGGCCGGGATGTTCGCCGCCCGCAGCGCCTCGCGCAGCTCGGCCTTGGACCGGGTGCGGGTCCAGCGGCCGACGATCGCGTCGACCTCGTCCATCCCGGCGTTGCGGTCGGGCAGTCGCGCGAAGCGCTCGGCGTCGGCCTCCGGGTCGTTCATGAGCCCGCACAGCCGCCGCCAGTGCGCGTCGGTCGGGCACAGGATCGCGATCCAGCCGTCGTCGGTCTCGTAGGCGTTGTAGGGCGTCACGGCGAGCCCGCCGTTGCGGTTGCCGGTGCGTTCGGGCATGGTGCCCCGGCTGTTGACGAAGCCGGCGATGTTCGACGACAGCGACGGGATCACCGCGTCCTGCAGCGCCACCTCGACGTGCTGCCCGTCGCCGGTGCGTTCCCGGTGGTACAGCGCGGCGAGGATCCCGGCGACGAGGTGCGAGGCGGCCAGGAAGTCCACGACGGACGGCCCGGTGCGCACGGGCGGGCCGTCGTCGAACCCGGTCGTGCTCATGATCGCCGTGCGGGCCTGGATGGTCAGGTCCATCGCCGGTTCGCCGCTGTACGGGCCGAACGAGCCGAACCCGGTGCCCGACGCCATGATCAGTCGCGGGTCGGCCGCGTGGAGGGTCTCCCAGCCGAGCCCGAACCGGTCCATCGCGCCGGGCGCGAGGTTCTGCACCAGCACGTCGCTGTCGCGGACCAGGCGCATGAGCACGTCGCGCCCGGCGGGCTGCTTCAGGTCGAGCCGGATCACCTTCTTGCCCGCGTTGACGAGCTGGAACTGCACCGAGCTGCCGTCGCCGTAGGCGTCGACGAGCCGCCGGTACGGATCGCCCTCGGGGGCCTCGACCTTGACGACCTCGGCGCCGAGGCGGGCCAGCAGCATCGTGCAGTACGGGCCGAAGTAGAACTGGCCCACCTCGACGACCCGGACACCTTGCAGGGATGACATCTGAACCTGACCTCCGTTGTGCGGGCCGGGACCTATCCGGCGATGCCGAAGACGGTGCCCCACTCCTTGAGCCACCCGTCGCGCTTGGCGATCTGGTCGGCGTCGGGTGCGAACTTCGCCTTGATGTCCGCCAGCGGCGGGGCGGCCTGGCCGTTGAGCTGCGGTGGTGCGGCGTCGGTGCGGATGGCGTAGTCGCCGCCCTCGGCCGCGAGCTTCGACTGCCCGCGCTTGGACAGCAGCCAGCTCAGGTACAGCTTGGCCGCGTTCGGGTGCGGCGCCTTCGCGGTGACGCCGGCGTAGGCGGAGATGATCGGCGACCCGTCGGACGGCCAGACGATCTTCAGTGGTGCGCCGTCCTTCTGCGCGCCGGCGACTTCCGGCGGCCGGGCCAGCGCGATCGCGATCTCACCCCGCGACAGCTTCTCGGTCAGCGAGCCGGTGGACGTGTCGATGAGCGGCTTCGTCGCGGCGATCTTGCGCCAGTAGCTGTCGCTGCCGTTGCTGAGCTCCTGCCGCATGAAGTAGGCCAGGCGCCAGCCACCGGCGCTCGCCCCGGCCTGCACCATGCCCAGCCGGTTGGCGGTGCCGTCGAGGTTGGCCAGGTCGGCCCACGACTGCGGTGGCGTGCCCTTGAACACCTCGGTGTTGTAGGCGAACACGTTGGCCAGGTTGCTGAAGCTGTAGTAGGTGCCGTTCTTCGACTTGTACTGCGGCTCGAGGTCACCGTCCATCGGGACCTTGTACTGCGCGTACAGGCCGCTGTTGTCCAGGTCGGTCACCAGCGACGGGTCGCCGATCGCGACGATGTCGGCCGGGAGGTTGCCGGCGCCCAGTTCGCTCTTGACGCGCTCGAACAGGCGGCTCGACGGCGAGCGCACGAACTCGACCTTGATGCCGGTGTCGGCGGTGAAGGCCTCGTTGACCGCTCTCGTCGTGACTTCGTTGAGTCCGGTGTACAGGGTGAGCGTGCCTTCCTTGACCGCGGCGTCGACGAGTTCCTGGGTGGCGATCGTCTCGCCCTCGACCACGAACGGCTTGCCGGACTCGAGGATGGCGGGCGCGGGATCGTCGCCACACGCGGCGGCGGCCGGTACCAGGACCGCCAGCCCGATCAGGCCGATCGCAAAGCGACGACTGGTTGTCTTCATCTGACCCGTACCTCTCACATCTGGGGGTGGGGGTGTCAGGTGCTGCGCTCGGTCTTCATGCCGAACCAGCGGCGGGAGATCAGGGTGAGCACCACGAGAACGGCTACGTAGATGAGGCTCATCGCCGCGACCGGAGCGATCCGCCCGGTCTCCCATGTGTTGTAGGTGGCGATGGACAGCGGCTCGGTCTTCGACGTGAACAGGAAGATGGCGACGCTGATCTCGCGCATCGACAGGATGAACAGCAGCAGCATCGTGCTCACCACGCCGGTGCGGATGAGCGGGACGAGGATCTCCCAGGCGGCGCGCAGCCGGCTCGCGCCGGACACCTGGGCGCTTTCCTCGAGCTCGCTGTGCACCTGGGTGAGCGACGAGGAGACCGACTGGAAGCCCTGCGGGAGCAGGTGGCCGATGAAGCCGATGATGAGGATGGCCAGGGTGCCGTAGATGGCGGTCACCCGCGACCAGGTCCACAGGTAGCCCAGGCCGATGACGAGCGCGGGCACGGCCGCGGGCCACATCGCGACATAGGGGAAGACCTTGTGGCCGGGGCCCTTGATCCGGTGCACGTAGTAGGCGATGAGCAGATAGACGCCACCGCCGATGACCGCGGTGCCGGCGCCGATCATGAGGCTGTTGAGCAGCACGTCGCGCAGGTGGGCCGACAGCAGCACCTCGTTGAACGTTCGGGTGGTGAACGAGGCGGGGTCGAAGAGCACCTTGGCGTCGCGGGTGAACGAGCTGCGCCGGAACGCGCCCTGCAGCAGCGCCCAGGTCGGCAGGCCCACGGCGAGAACGGCGTACACCGCGGCGAGCAGGAACGCGGGCCAGCGCCACGCCCCGAGCTTCTGCCGGCGGGGCGTGAACCCCTTGCCGGAGACGGTCGTGAACTCCCGCCCGGCCAGTAGCCGCCGTTGCAGGTACACCATGACACCGGTCAGCACGAGCAGCCCGGCGCCGGCGGCGCTGGCCTCGTTCGGCCGCGACGGTGCGTTGGCCATCAGCCGGTAGATCTGGGTCGGCATGGTCTGGATGCCGTAGGGCGAGCCCAGGATCTGCGGGATCGGGAAGTTCTCGGTGATCATGACGGCGATCAGCGTGCCGGCGCCCAGCAGCGCCGGCATGACCAGCCGCAGCGTCACGCTGCCGATGACGTTGCGGAACCGGGCACCGTGCACGTACGCGGCTTCCTCGAGCTCGGGGTTCATGAGGGTCAGCGCCGCGTTGACGAGCAGGAATGCGTAGGGCGAGTAGTAGATGCCGGCCACGAAGATGATGCCCGGCAGCGAGTAGACGTTGATGAAGTCGGGCAGGCCGATCGAGCGCAGGATGACGTTGAGGTAACCCTGCCGGGGCGAGCCCAGCATCGACCAGGCCAGCGCGCCGACCAGCGACGAGGTGAACATCGGCATGATGGCCGCCACCTGCACCACACCGCGCAACGGCACGTCGGTGCGGGCGGCGATCCAGGCCAGGGACGAGCCGATCGCCAGCGCCAGCAGGCTGGCACAGACGCCGATGATGAGCGTGTTGATGAACGCCGAGCGGCTGGCCCCGGTGAAGATGGCGGTGAGGTTGTCGAGGGTGAAGTTGCCCAGCGGTGCGCCGGGCCGGGGCGGGGTGTCCGTGAACGCCGCCACGAGCAGCGTTCCCATCGGGACGACCACGAGCAGCAGCAGGATGATGCCGATGAGGGATGCGACGGGCGCCGTGGACCACGACCGCCGTCGTTGGAGAATGTTCACCGCGCCCCTTCGGGGTCAGGAGTGCAGGAGCTGGACCTTGTCCGCGGGCAGCACGGCCGTGGCGGCCTGCCCCGGCGCCGGCACCGGCGCGCCGACCGACTTGACGATGGTCAGGCGCAGGCCCGGTCCGGCCTCGGCGTGGTATCGCACCCGGTCGCCCAGATAGCTCGTCGACAGGATCGTGACGGCGACCGCGTTGGCCCGGTCGGTCTGACCGTCCGGCAGCAGGTCGATCTCTTCGGGGCGGATGCAGACGTTGGTCGCGCCGTTGCTCGCATCGCGCTCCACGCGCAGCCGGATGTCGGTGCCGTCGAGGCGTACCTGACAGCCGCCAGGGCCGGCCGGGCCCAGCACCTCGGAGGGGAAGATGTTGTCGACGCCGAGGAAGTCGGCGACGAACGTCGTTCTCGGTCTGGTGTACAGCTCGGCGGGGCTGCCGAGCTGCTCGATGACGCCGTCCTTCATGATGGCGACGCGGTCGGCCAGTGCGAGGGCCTCGCTCTGGTCGTGCGTCACGTACACGGACGTCATGTGCAGGCGCTGCTGCAGCTCGCGCAGCTCGAACCGCAGCTTCTCACGCAGTTTGGCGTCGAGGTTGCTCAACGGCTCGTCGAGCAGCAGCATCGCCGGTTCCATGACGAAGCTGCGAGCCACGGCGACGCGCTGCATCTGACCGCCGCTGAGCAGGCTTGCGCCCCGCCCCCCGAGCCCGGACAGCCCGACGGTCTCGAGCGCCGCGTCGACCCGCCGGGCGATCTCCGCCTTGGGCCGGCGCTGCATACGCAGCGGGAACGCGATGTTCTGGGCGACGGTCATGTGCGGCCAGATGGCGTAGGACTGGAACACCATGCCGACCTTGCGGGCATTGACGGGCACGTCGACCCGCGAGGCGGCGTCGAACACGACCCGGTCGCCGATGGTGATGGTGCCGGCGTCGGGACGTTGCAGCCCGACGATGGAGCGCATGGTGGTCGTCTTGCCGCAGCCCGAGGGCCCCAGCAACACGAGCATCTCACCGGGATCGATCGACAGGCTGAGCTTGTCGACAGCGGTCTTGCCCTTGAACGCGACGGTCAGATCCTCGATCCGCACGCCGACGCCACTGGTCGTCGATGGTTCGCCGAGCCTCCGGTGAGCCGGATCAACACCTCGGCGTCTGAGTAGTCCTGGCATGGGAACTCCCTGGTCAGACCCCCGCCGCAACGAACATCATTACTATGCACATGTTTTGATTGCTTGTAAAGGGTGTGTTACGGCAGAGTTACGCACAGCGGCGCTCCCGGCCGCGAGCCGTCAGGTGATGCCGCGGAGGAGGTGATGGTCCACTGTGGACCGGTAGAACCGCCGGCCGGCGCGGCCAGACCGTTGCCCGTGCTGGAGCAGCCCTCGGCGCCGGGCGCGGTGCGGGAGCCGGTCGATCGCGGCCGGAACGCGGCCGACGTCGTAGGCGAGACCCGCCAGGAACACGGTCGTGGACCGCAGGCCCGACCCCGACGTGTGCGTCGGACCGCCGGCCGTGCCCGGGCTCATGCGCCGGCGAGCGCCTCGTCGATGCGGTTGGCGGCGAGGGCGTGCTGGATGGCCATCGTCGCCGCGCCGATGACGCCGCCCTGGGGGCCGGTCGTCGCCGGCACGATCTGCAGCCGGACGGTGGCGAGCGGGAGCGAGCGGCCGTACACGACCTCCCGCACCCCGGCGATGAGACTCTCGCCGGCCTGGGCGAGCGAACCACCGATGACGACGAGCTCGGGGTTGAGCAGGCTCACGCATGTCGCGAGGACCTCGCCGATCGTGCGCCCCGCCTGACGTACCGCCTGGGCGGCAGCGATGTTGCCGCCGGAGACGAGCGCGACGACATCGCTGTTCGTCGCCGCGGGCACCCCGGCCGCGGTGAGGTGCTTGACGATGGCGCGGCCGCTCGCGACGGCCTCGAGGCATCCGGAGTTGCCGCAGGTGCACAGGACGTCGGGGGCGTGGGGGGCCGCCACGTGGCCGAGGTCGCCGGCGGCGCCGACCGCGCCCCGCAGCAGGCGGCGGCCGCTGATGATCCCGGCCCCGATGCCGGTGGCGACCTTGACGTACAGGAGGTGGTCGAGGTCGGGGTGGGCCATCACGTGCTCGCCGAGGGCCATGATGTTGACGTCGTTGTCGACGAGGACCGGCACGTCCCAGTGGCGCCGCAGGTGTCCGGGCACGTCGAAGCCGTCCCACCCCGGCATGATGGGCGGGCGCATCGGCCTGCCGCTGGAGTGCTCGACGGGGCCGGGCAGGCCGATCCCGATGCCGACGAGATCCCCGGAGTCCCGGGCCGCCTCGTCGAGCAGCCGGCGCGTCGTCGCGACGACCCAGTCGAGGACCGTGATCGGCCCGGCCGAGATGTCGACGTGCTCGGCGACCTCGGACAGGGGGCGGCCGGTGAGATCGGTGAGCGCGACACGACCGTGGGTCGCCCCGAGGTCGACGCCGGCGACGACCCGAGCCTTCGGGTTGAACGCGAACCTGGCCGGGGGGCGCCCGCCGGTCGAGGCCGCCTCGCCCGAGGGCGCGAGCAGGCCGCTGGCGAGCAGGGCGTCGACGCGGAGGCTGACGGTGGACCGGGCCAGCCCGGTGAGTCTGGACAGCTCGGCGCGCGTGCGGGGCTGCCCGTCGCGAAGGAGTTGGAGGAGTTCCCCGGCACCGGGAGCCCCTGAGCTGGGTCCGGTGAACTCGCCGATGGCCGCCGCGCCGCGATGGGCCGGCGCGCGTGGGGGCTGGGGCATGGTCGAAGTGAACCATATGCCGGCACACGTGGTGATCCCGCCGCCGCATCAGCAACTTCTGCCTGGTGGCCGAACAAATATGGCGACTTCAGCTGCGAGTCAAACAACTTTCGTTCCGGCCACCGGTACTTCTGTCTGACTCTTGTCAAATGTTCGGCCGTCGCCATAGGGTCGTCAATGCGTGGCCATCGAGGAGCCCCCGCCCTTCACCCCCCTCCGTCCGCTACCGCGGCGGACGTTTGGGCTGCGCGAACACCCGAAGGAGGACCCATGGAAAACAAGCTGAGTCGTCGCGCCGTCTTCGGCGTGGGCGCCGGTGTGCTGGCCGCCGGAGCGGTCGCCGCCGCTGCGGGCCCAGCCTCCGCGCTCGCGCCTTCGGCGGCGGGCCAGCCCGCGGGTGGACCGAACGTGATCCCGGCCGACCGTGTCGGCCTGCAGATCTTCACCGTCCGCTCGCTGATCGGCAGCGACTACAAGAACCTCGAGCTCTCCCTGGAGGCGGTCCACGACGCCGGCGTCCGGGAGCTCGAGCTCGCCGGCGACTACTACGCCAAGACGACGGCCCAGCTCAAGTCCATCGTCGAGTCGTACGGGCTCCGCATCGTCAGCAACCACTTCGGCCCGCGCGGGCTCAACCTCCCGAACCCGTGGATGTCCTACGAAGGCCGGATGCAGATCTTCGAGGACGCCAAGACGCTGGGCCGGTTCCCGTACGTCGGGACCGGTAGCCAGATCGGCTTCCCCGGCCCCGGGGCCGGCGACTACACCAAGGACGGCTTCAAGGCCATGGCCGAGGTGTTCAACCAGTGCGGCGAGCACGCCGTCTCGCAGGGCTTCGGCGGCTTCTTCTACCACAACCACGACCGCGAGTTCATGCTCGACAACGGCGTCCCGCTGTACAACGTCCTGCTCGAGAACACCGACCCCCGGTACGTGAAGTTCGAGGTCGACCTGGGCTGGGTCTCGGTCGCCGGCGAGGACCCGTACTGGTGGATCAAGAACCACGGGGACCGCTTCATCGCGTTCCACATCAAGGACATCAAGTGGGACCCGAACGGCAACCGCACCGCGGCCGCCGGCACCCGGGCGGGCGGCAAGAAGTTCCGGTTCGCCGACGCCGGCAAGGGTGACGTCGACTGGACCCGCGCGCTGTCCGCGATCAAGGACCTGCGGGACTACCGGTTCTTCCTGGAGCACGACGACGCCGGCGACCTGACGCTCAACCCGCCCGGGTCCGCGAACACGGTCTGGCGGGGTTGCAGCACCCTCGAGCACATCAACACTTCCGGCCGCAAGTAACGCATCAGTCGTACCGATCCCGGGGTCCCGCTTCGGCATGGGGTGGGACCCCGGGCGACCTTGAGTGAGGTGGCTTCACATGGGTGCAGTCAGGCCGTGGCACATCATCGTGCTGGCGGTGGTACTGATCCTGCTTTTCGGCGCCAAGCGCCTGCCCGACGCGGCGCGGTCGCTCGGCCGCTCGATGCGGATCATCAAGGCCGAGACGAAGGGCCTCGCGGACGAGGACGTCGACGTCGACGCCAAGGCCGAGGCGCAGCCGGGCCGGCCGCCGCTCAGCGGCCAGATCGCCGGCGACCAGCCGTCGCCGCGGGTCGACCACGATCGGGAGCGTCCCCGCTCGGCGGCGTAACGAACCGCGCACTGAGTGGCGGCCGGCGTTTAGCCCGCTCGGGCGGCGGTAGAGGCAACGCCGATGGAGCCGTCGCAGTTACTGCCCGCGCGTGAGCAGATGGCGTTCACGCTCGGGTTCCACATCATCCTCGTGCCGTTCGGGCTGGCGTTCACGTTCCTGATGCTCGTCGCCGAGTGGCGGGGGCTGCGCCGCGGCGACCGGGACGCGTTGGTGCTGGCCCGGCGGTGGTCGCAGGTGGCGGCGGTACTCTTCGCGGTCGGCGCGGTCTCCGGCACCGTGCTCAGCTTCGAGCTCGGCCTGCTGTGGCCGGGGCTGATGGGGCGCTACGGCGCCGCGTTCGGCATCCCGTTCGCGGTCGAGGGGCTGTTCTTCTTCCTCGAGGCGATCTTCGTCGCGGTATACGTCTACGGCTGGGACCGCCTCCCCGGCTGGCGCCACTTCTGGACCGGGGTGCCGGTCGTCCTCGCCGGCATCGGCGGCACCCTTTCCGTGGTCGCCGCCAACGCGTGGATGAACCAGCCCGGCGGGTTCACCCTGCGCGACGGGCGGGTTGTCGGGGTACGCCCGCTGGAGGTGTTCTTCAACGGGGCGTTCTGGTACGAGAGCGTGCACATGCTCCTGGCCGGGTACATGGTCGCCGGGTTCCTCACGGCGGCCGTGTACGCGCGCGGCCTGCGCCGGGCCGGCAACGACCGCATGGTGCGGCTGGGGCTGATGATCCCGCTGACCATGGCCGCGATCGTCACCCCGGTGCAGATCTTCGTCGGGGACGTGGTGGCCCGGGAGGTGTTCCACCGGGAGTCGGCGAAGTTCGCCACGATCGAGGCGGTGCCGACCACCGGCACCCACGTGCCCGAGGTCCTCGGCGGCGTCTACAGCCGCGGGCGGGTCCTCGGCGGCATCCCCGTCCCGAACGGGGCGTCGCTGCTGTCCGGGTTCCGCGCCGACACCCGCATCCAAGGCATCGACGCGATCCCCGAGGAGGTTCGCCCCACCGACCGGGAGGTGACGATCGTGCATCTCGCCTTCGACGTGATGGTCGGCGCCGGGATGTACCTGCTGGCCCTGTCGGCGTGGTTCGGCCTGGCCTGGTGGCGCGACCGCGGCCCGCCCGGCAGCCGCTGGTTCCCGCTCGCCGCGATCGTCGGCGGCGTCCTCGCGGTCGTCGCGCTGGAGGCCGGGTGGGTGGTCACCGAGGTCGGCCGCCAGCCGTGGACCGTCGTCGGGCACCTGCTGACCCGGGATGCGGTCACGCGCTCCGGCAACGTGTGGTTCTTCTTCGCCGCCACGCTGGTGTTGTACGCCGCCGTCGCCGTCGCGACCGTGCACGTCCTTCGGGTGCTGCGCCGCCGCTGGCGCGACAGCGGCGTCGACCCGTCGGACGTCCCGTACGGCCCGGCCCGCGAGGACGAGTCCGCGGTGGGCGAGGGATGAGCACCTTCGCCGCGGTGGTGCTGTTCGCCGGTGTGCTCGCCTACGCCGTCCTGGGCGGCGCCGACTACGGCGCCGGGTTCTGGGACCTCACCGCCGGCGGCGCGGAGCGCGGGCGCCGGCCGCGGCATCTCATCGACGCCGTCCTGGCCCCGGTCTGGGAGGCCAACCACGTCTGGCTGATCTTCTGCCTGGTGATGCTGTGGTCCGCGTTCCCGCCCGCGTTCGCCGCCATCATGACCACGCTGTACATCCCGCTGGGCGTGGCCGGCCTCGGTGTCGTGCTGCGCGGCTCCGGTTTCGCGTTCCGCAAGGTCCTCGTCGTCACCGATCACCAGCGCGCCGCCGGCGCCGCGTTCGCCGCCTCCTCGGTCATCACCCCGTTCTGCTTCGGTACCGTCGCCGGCGGCATCGCCTCCGGCCGCGTCCCGGCCACCGGCGGTGGCGACCCGGTCGGCTCCTGGCTCAACCCGACGAGCGTGCTCGGCGGCGTCCTCGCGGTGCTGGTCTGCGCGTTTCTCGCCGCCGTGTTCCTCACCGCCGAGGCCCGGCGCCGCCGCGACGAGCCGCTGCGCCGCTGGTACGCCCGCCGCTCCCGCCTCGCCGCCCTGGTGACCGGCGCCGTCGCCCTGGCCGGCATCGCCGTGCTGCACGCCGACGCGCCGCGGCTGTTGCACGGACTGCTCACCCGCGGCCTGCCCCTCATGATCGTCTCCGCACTGTGCGGCCTGGGCTCGCTGACCCTGCTGCGCCACGCCTCGCCGCGCACCGCCCAGGCCGCCGCGATCGGCGCCGCCGGCGCGGTGGTCGCCGGCTGGGGCGTGGCCCAGTACCCGTACCTGCTCGGCGATCACCTGCGCATCGCCGAGGCCGCGGCGCCGGCGCCGACGCTGGGGGCGTTGACGGTCGTGGCCGCGGCCGCCCTGCTGCTCGTGGTGCCGTCGATCGCCCTGCTGTTCGTCCTGCACCAGTCCGGCCGCCTCGACAGCCACTGACGCGGTGCTCCAGGGTCATGTCGAGGGCGGCGGGCCGGCCGGCTCGTCGACGGTGATGGCGCGGGCGGGGCAGAGCAGGGCCGCGTGGCGTACATCGGCCGAAAGCGACTCCGGGGGAGTGTCGGTCAGCAGGGTGACGACGCCGTCTTCCTCGCGCTGGTCGAAGACGTCGCCGGCGGTGAGGACACACTGGCCGGAGCTGATGCAGCTGGACTGGTCGACGGTCACGTGCACGGCGCTCACCACGTCACGGGCAGTTCGTAGACGCCGTAGACGGCTCCGTCGTGCTTGAACGGGATCCGGTCGAGCGTGGTGGCCAGGCGCAGGCCCGGGATGCGGCGGTACAGCGTGCCGTAGACGACCTGCAACTCCGTACGGGCCAACGGCTGGCCGAGGCACTGGTGGACGCCGAAGCCGAACGCGACATGGCGGCGAGCGTCGCGGCGCACGTCGAGCGTGTCGGGATCGGCGAAGGCGTCGGGGTCGCGGTTGGCGATGTCGTTCGCGAGGATCAGGCCCTCGCCCGCGCGGATGGTGTACCCGCCGATCTCGATGTCCTCGAGGGCGACGCGGCGGCGACCGTTGTGGGTGATGTTCAGGTAGCGCAGCAGTTCCTCGACGGCGCTGTCGACTGTGGAGGGGTCGCCGCCGTCGCGCAGCAGGGCCAGCTGGTCGGGGTGTTCGAGCAGGGCGAGAGTGCCGAGCGCGATCATGTTGGCGGTCGTCTCGTGGCCGGCGATGAGCAGCAGGACGCCGGTGCCGGCAGCCTCGCGGCGGGTCAGCTCCCCGGCGGACACGCGCGCGCCGAGCTCGGAGAGCAGGTCATCCTGCGGGGAGGCGATCTTCGTCGCCATCAGGTCGTCGAGGTAGTCGTAGATCGCCTGGAACGCCGCGCCCCGCTCGTCGGGCGTCGCGGTGCGGCGGATCAGGATGCGGCTGTTGGACTGGAAGAACGCATGGTCGGTGTAGGGCACGCCGAGCAGCCGGCAGATGACGAGGGACGGCACCGGCAGCGCGAACGCCTCGACCAGGTCGACCGGGCGCGGGCCGGCGAGCATGCCGTCGATGAGGTCGTCGACGATCTGCTGGATCGCCGGGCGCAGTGCGCGGACCCGGCGGATGGCGAAGGGCGCGGTGACCATGCGGCGCAGGCGGGCGTGCTCGGGATCGTCCATGAGGATGAACCCGATCGTGCCACCGCCGGTGCGCAGCGGCCCGGTGAGCGGATAGCCGGGGCGCGTCACGTCGGCGCTGACCCGCGGGTCGGCGAGCAGGGCGCGCTGGTCGGCGTAGCGGGTGACGAGCCAGGCGGTGTGGCCGTCCCACGTGCGCACCTTGCCCAGCGGCTCGTCGCGTTGCCGCTCGCGCAGGGCCGGTGGCGGGTCGAACGGGCAGCGCGCCGCGCGGGTCATCGGGTATTCGGGGAGCTCGGTCTCGGTCATCGCATCCTCACGTCATGGTGTAGGCACTGTGCGTGACATCGATGAGTTCGACACTAATTCAATCGACTGACTTAAACAAGGCGCGGGGCCGGTGTCGATGCCCGGAGCGGTGCATACTGAGCCATGGCGAGTGGGCGGGCGCCCCGGGCGGGGGAGACACGCGCGGCGATCCTCGCCGCGGCCGAGCGGCTCTTCGCCGAGCGCGGACTCTCCGCCGTCTCCAACCGCCTCGTCAGCGAGGTCGCCGGCCAGGGCAACAACGCCGCGGTCGGCTACCACTTCGGCACCAAGACCGACCTGATCCGCGCGGTGCTGCGCGAGCATGCCGTACCCATGGAGGACATCCGCGCCCAATTACTCCGCGCGTGCGCGGACCGCGACCGGCTGCGCGACTGGGTGGTCTGCCTCGTTCGCCCGGTCACCGACCATCTGGCCGACCTCGGCACGCCCAGTTGGTACGCCCGGTTCGCCGCGCAACTGATGACCGACCCGGTGCTGCGCGGCATCGTGGTCGACGACGCGCTCGCCACGCCGACCGTGCGGGCCGTGCGCGCCGGCCTCGACCGGTGCCTGCCGCACCTGTCGCCGGAGGTGCGCGCCGAGCGTCACGAGATGGTCCGCCTGCTCGTCGTGCACACCTGTGCCGAGCGGGAGCGGGCTCTCGCCGACGCCGGCCTGCGCGACCCCGCGTGGGACGCGGTGACGGCCGGCCTGGTCGACGCGGTCGTCGGCCTGCTGCGGGCGCGGGCCACCCGCGCCGCGCCCGCACGCGTCCCGTCGTGAGGCTCAACTAGCGGTTGGATTGAACGCTCAGATCAGGCCCTGGGCGAGCATCGCCTCGGCGACCATCCGGAATCCGTCGATGTTCGCACCCGCGACATAGTTGCCCGGCATGCCGTACTCCTCCGCGGTGGCATGGCAGCGGGCGTGGATGTCGCGCATGATGCCCCGGAGCCGCTGCTCCGAGTACTCGAACGTCCACGAGTCGCGGCTGGCGTTCTGCTGCATCTCCAGCGCGCTGGCGGCGACCCCGCCCGCGTTGGCGGCCTTGCCGGGGGCGAAGCGCACGCCGGCCTCGGTGAAGAGGCGTACGGCCTCCGGCGTCGTCGGCATGTTGGCCCCCTCCACCACGGCGACGCATCCGCCGGCGATCAGGGCGGCCGCGTCGTCGGCGTCGATCTCGTTCTGCGTGGCGGACGGGATCGCGATCTGGCAGGGTACCCCGCGCCACAACCCGTTCCCGGGCGTGAACGTCGCGTGCGGGCGATGGTGGACGTACTGCCCGAGCCGTTCCCGCTGTACCTCCTTGATCTCCTTGAGGACCGCCAGGTCGATGCCCTTGTCGTCGCGCACGTATCCGGACGAGTCGGAGCAGGCCACCACGACGCCGCCGAGCTCATGGACCTTCTCGATCGCGTAGATCGCCACGTTGCCGGAGCCGGACACCACCACCCGCTTGCCCTCGATGCTGTCCCCGGCGGCGCGCAGCATCTCCTCGGCGAAGAACACCGCGCCGTAGCCGGTCGCCTCCCGCCGCACCTGAGCGCCGCCGTAGGCGAGGCCCTTGCCGGTGAGCACGCCGGACTCGTACCGGTTCGTGATGCGCTTGTACTGCCCGAACAGGTAGCCGATCTCGCGGCCGCCGACGCCGATGTCCCCGGCCGGCACGTCGGTGTACTCGCCGATGTGCCGGTACAGCTCCGTCATGAACGACTGACAGAACCGCATCACCTCACGGTCGGAGCGGCCCTTCGGGTCGAAGTCGGACCCGCCCTTGCCGCCGCCGATCGGCATGCCGGTCAGGGCGTTCTTGAACAGCTGCTCGAACCCGAGGAACTTCACGATCCCGAGGTAGACCGACGGGTGGAACCGCAGGCCTCCCTTGTACGGGCCCAGCGCGGAGTTGAACTCCACCCGGAACCCGCGGTTGATGTGCACCTCGCCGCGGTCGTCCTCCCAGGGCACCCGGAAGATGATCTGCCGCTCCGGCTCGCAGATCCGCTCGATGATCTTGGCCTGCGCGTATTCGGGGTGCTTGTCCAGGGCGGGCGCGACGCTGTCGAGCACCTCGCGTACCGCCTGATGGAACTCGTGCTCACCCGGATTGCGGCGCACCACCGTGGTGAAGATCGAGTCAAGGGTCTCCCGGGTCGACATGGTCATCCTTCCGGCGTGGTTCGTCTGAGAGACATCCACGCCGTTGTGGACCCATCACTGCGACGATTCCGAGTGTTCACCTCCCGTTCATGATCGCATCAAGGTGCGCGTCGATGCGACATGCCATGCCGACTAGACATGCCATGCCGACTATGTGGTACCGCGGCCGCGCTCGTGGTCGCGGCGATCCTGGAGGCAGCTGCCGACGTCGCCGCGTTCGCCGCCAGTCAAGCGGTCGCCCTTCGAGCCTTGGCCGCCCCGACCCCCGGCCGACCCGCGCGGGGTTCCGGTCCCCGTCCCGGGCACCGATGCCGATCGGTCGGTGCATTCAGGCCGCCGCCGTCGGAGCGCTACTTCGTCGTGTCGCCTTCTCCGGTGTGTTCCTTCGCGGTCTGGACCCCCTTCTGCACCTGCCCGGTGTACTTCTGATCGGTGCGCCGGTCAGCCTGCTCACCGGCTTTGTCCAGCCCCTCGTCGACCTTGTCGTCGTGCTTGCCGAGGAATTCCTTCGCCTTGTCCACAATCTTGCTCACGGCCGGCACCTCCTGCCGTCAGTGGTGATTTCGACGTTTCGGCGACTGCTTGCCTGGCGTTCTCCGGCGGCTGCCACTTCGACGGTACCGCGGTAGCTCGGGCGCTGTGCCGGACCCGAACACCGGGCGAGAGCGTTCGCCGTATGGCTCTCCGCCAGCTGTCGCGACGCCCGTGAACGGACTTTTCAGCATGATCTGCCGGCGCATGATAATCCGTATTAGCGTCTTGACATCTTCCGATCGGAACCGCGAAACTCAATGATCATTCATCCGATCGATTGATCGGAGTATCGAGGCGGCGGGCAACCCCAACTCCCTGGAAAAGATGGTCGATAGGACCACGCGTCGACATCCAATGGGAGTTCCCGCGCCGAGAGCTCGGATTCGGGTCGGTCACTTGAAAGGGCAATACATGCGCCGTCTGCTCTCCGCAGTCGCGACAACCGCCGCGGCCGCGGCGCTCGTCGTGACCGCGGCGCTCACCGCCCCGGCGGCAGTCGCCGAGGACACCCCCGCCTTCGGCGCCCCGGACGCCATAGCCGCCGACTATTACGGGGCACTGCTGCGCCACACCCGGTGGGTCGAGACGGTGTGGGACCCGGCGGCGGGCGCGTACCAGCTGACGGACTTCAACTTCGCCGTCGTCCTGGGCAACGCCGTCCTGCTCACGCACGGCGACTACGACGCCGGCCTCGCGGGCGTGAGCAAGGACGTGCTGCGGGCGCACACGCTGGCCACGATCAAGAAGTTCGCCGCGGACAACCGGCTCGTGCGGTCGAACGGCACGTGGGGCAAGAGGCTGTTCTGGGACTCGACGTTCGAGTCGTACTTCCTCGACGCGGGCCGGCTGATGTGGAACGACCTGGACGCGGTCACGCAGGCGAACCTCAAGACGATCGCCACGGGCCAGGCGAAGTACACCGCCGATCTGAACTTCGCGCAGGACCCGCTGTCGGGCAGCTGGGACGCGCGGTGGCCCGAGGGCGCCTACCAGGGCGACACGGCGCTGGAGGAGTCCGGCGTGTACACGCAGGCGTTGTCCCCGGGCGTCGCGTGGGCGCCCGACGACCCCGATGCGGGGCGCTGGACCGAGCAGCTGAACACCTGGGCCCGCAACGCGGCCGGGCAGCCGACCGCGGACCGCAACAACCCGGCCCAGGTCGGCGGGGCGCCGATCTCGAGCAACGTGATGCACAACATCGGCGACACCTACCTCGTGGAGAACCACGGGAGCTTCGCGCCGCACTACCAGTCGGACATCTGGCGCTCGGGCGGCCGCAACTCCATCCAGTTCATCCTCAACGGCCGGCCCGTGCCCGAGGTGCTGCTCAACCAGCCGAACTCGGCCGAGCTGTGGAACTCGCTCCTGCTCGACATGTCGGCGCAGGGCGAGCCCTTCATGCCGATGGTGGCCGACCGCGAGTTCCTCTACGGCCGCGACGTGATCCCGCTGGCCTTCGTCGGCCAGGTCCTGCGCCGCCCCGAGGCGGTCACCGCCGAGAAGCACCTGGCCGCGGGCCTGGCCGCATACCAGGCGTATGCGCCGGTGAACCGGCTGGCGAAGTTCTCCGGCGAGGCGAAGTACGAGCCCGAGGCGCGCGCGGAGATCGCGATCTCCTACCTGCTGCACGAGCACGCGGCCGGCTCGGCCGCCGGGCCCGTGCAGCCCCTGACCGACGCGCAGGCGTTCGCCGCGGCCGCGGGCGTGCGCGACCACGGCGCGAGCGCGGGGATCGTCATGCAGCAGACCACGAAGGCGTGGGCCGCCGCCCTCAGCAAGCCCGGGTACGTCAAGTTCCCGTGGGTGCCCGGCCAGGACTCGTGGCTGTTCCAGATCTCCGGCGGGACGCCGTTCCTGTACCCGTCGACGAGCGCGAAGGTCACCTCCCGCGACGTCACCACGTACGTACGGCCGCGCGACGGGTTCGACGGCACGGCGTCGGTCTTCCAGGTCGGGTCCGGCTACGCGGGGCAGGTGACGCTGCCCACGGGCGCGGCGGTCTACGCCTCCACGGGCGCCGGAGCCGATGACGGCATCGTCTCCGTCCGCAACCTCGACATGGGCGGCGCGTTCGGGCTCAACGGCTCGCGGACCTACACGACGGCCGAGGGCACCACCACGATCGCCCCGGTGGCCAAGATCCCCGCCGACCCGGCCGACGCGAAGGCCGCCCGCGTGGACGAGCTCACGTTCGACGCGCCCACCACCGCCCGGTACGTGCGCATGCTCGGCCAGCAGGGCAACGCCAAGTACGGCTACTCCATGTACGCGCTGCACGCATACGGCCCCGGCGACGGTTCGGCGACGCCCACCGATGTCGCGGCCGGCAAGCCGGCGACGGCGTCGAGCGAGGACGCCGGGACCGGGTACCTGGCTGCCCGTGTCACCGACGGCAACCCGTCGACCCGCTGGGCCGTCTCGGTCGCCGAGCGCACCCGGCCGGACTCCTGGCTCCAGGTCGACCTGGGCGCCCCGACCAAGCTGGGGTCGGTCCGCCTCGCGTGGGAGTCGGCGGCCGGTGCCCGGTATCTGGTCCAGGTCTCCGACGACGGGCAGACCTGGCGTACGGCTGCGGCCTACGGCAACGCCCCGGCGGACGTCAACGTCGCGCGCCTCGACACCCTGGACCTGACCCCGCCCGGGCAGACGGCGCCGGCGGCGGTCACGGCCCGCTACGTGCGGATGCAGGGGGTGCGGGGCAACGCCCAGTACGGCTACTCCCTGTACCACTTCCGGGCGTTCTCTTCCAACGGCACGGACCTCGCGGCCACGCGGCCGGTGACGGCGTCGAGCGCCGACACCGGGCTCCCCGCGAGCGCCGTCACCGACGGCAGCCCGACCACGCGCTGGGCGGTGTCGAAGGCGGACCGGCTCCGCGGCGACTCGTGGATCCAGGTCGACCTCGGCGCACCCACCGCCGTGTCGCAGGTGCAGCTCGGCTGGGAGTCCGCGGCGGGGGAGGAGTACCTCGTCCAGACCTCGATGGACGGCGTCACCTGGCAGGACGTCGCGCGGCACCGGGAGACCGGCAACCGCGTGCTCGAGTCGGCCGGCGGGTGGATCTCCGTCGAGAACAAGGGCGGGTTCGTCGTCCGCGGCTCCAGCGCCCCGATCACCGTCGCCCGCGCGAGCGACACCCAGCAGGTGATCCGCCTCGCCGACGGCGGCCAGGGGCCGCGCCTGATCGAGATGGTGCCGGGCGCGACCGCCGCGACGGCCGCGCAGGCCGCGCGGCCCGAGCCGACGACGTCGAGCCCCGCCACGCAGGCCGCGCTGGTCGACGGCTTCCTGGTCGTCTTCAACCTCTCCGGCGCCGGGGTCACCACAGCGGTCACGATCCCGCACGACGGGGGTGCTGTCCCGTTGTACGCCGGCACGCAGCGCGTGGGGGCGACGTCCTCCGTGCTGGACGTGACGCTCCGCCCGGGCTCGGCCGTCGTGCTCGCCCCGCGGGCCACCGCCGTGACGCCGGGCAAGGGGACGGCTCCGGCCGGACTGACCGCCGTGGTCACCGACGGGCGCACCATCCAGGTCTCCTCCAACGGCACCGTCCGCTCGGTGCAGCTGCGCAACCTCGAGACCGGGGAGGTGCAGGGCGCGGGCCTGCCCCCGACGGGCAAGGTTCAGACGGTGTCGTACCCCTCCGCCCACCCGTACCCGGTCGCGGATCTCGCGCTCGGCACCGAGACCTTCCCCGCGTCGGTGCTCCCGCAGGGCATGACGTCGCCGTCCCTCGCCGTCGACGGCGACGCAGGCACGGCCTGGGTGCCCGGACCGAACGGGCGCATGGTCGTCGATCTGGGACGGTCCGCCGCGATCGGCACGGTCAGGCTGACCTGGAACGGGGCGCAGGCGCCGGCGGCGACCGTGTCGGTCAGCGACGACGGCCTGACGTTCACCGCCGTCGGCTCGGTCGCGGCGGGCACGCGGCTGGGCTCGGTCAAGCCGGCCGTCACCGCGCGGTACGTCGCCGTGACCACCACGTGGCACGCGGGCGACGCCGGGCTCAGCACGCTGGAGGTGGGCCCGGGCGCGTAGCGCCACCGAGCTCGTACAGTGGCCGCGGTCGCCGACCGCGGCCACTGTTGTCCGCCGGGGCGGCGGATTACTGTAGCCCGATGCCGGAGAGCGAAGATCGGGTGGCGCAGCTGGAGGCGCGGGTCGCCGAGCTGGAGCGGCGCGTTGCGTGGTTGACGGCCAACGCGGGGGCTCCGCGGTTCACGCCCGGGTTCAATCAGGTGTACCGCGCGGACGGCCACGGATACGTGAGCGCGTACTACGTCGGCGGGGCGTCAAGCCGCGTACGCCTGTTCGTCGGGCCGCAGCACCCGCCCGCGCAGTGCGTCGGCGAGGCCAACTCCGGCGGGAACGTCGACAGCCACATCGGCGCCGTCGTGCGCCCCGGCGAGTACTGGATGCTGGAGTGCACCAAGCCCAACGGCGAGGGCTACCGGGCCGTGTTCACGCCGCTGTTCTGAGCCGGCGACCGCGTCAGCGAGCCGTCGGCGCGCCCTGGCCCGGGTCGATGCGGGCCGGTCCGCGGGCCGTCGGTCGCACGTCGAAGTCGAAGATCTCGGTCGGGATGTACACGGTGGCGCACGAGTTGGGGATGTCCACGACGCCGGAGAGGCGTCCCTCGATCGGGGCGGCGCCGAGCAGGAGGTACGCCTGCTCCGGGGCGTAGCCGAACTTCGTGAGGTAGTCGATCGCGTGCAGGCAGGCGCGCTGATACGCCAGCTGGGAGTCCAGGTAGCGCTGCTCGCCCTCGACAGTGACGGACAGCCCGGAGAAGGCGAGCCACTGGCTGTACTGCGGCGGGGTGTTGCCGGGGAAGAAGACCGCGTTCTCCTCGACGCCGTACGTCCGCATGCCGCCCTTGATCAGGTCCACGTGCAGGTCGATGAAGCCGCCCATCTCGATCGCGCCGCAGAAGGTGATCTCGCCGTCGCCCTGCGAGAAGTGCAGGTCGCCGACGGAGAGGTTGGCGCCGGGAACGTAGACCGGGTAGAAGACGCGCGTGCCCCGCGTGAAGTTCTTGATGTCCTGGTTGCCGCCGTTCTCGCGGGGCGGGGCGGTGCGGGCCGCCTCGGCCGCCGCCCGGTCGAAGTCCGCGCCGGAGAGGCTGCCGAGGATCGCGTCGCGGGGCTCGGGCGGCAGCGACAGCGGGGGCACCCGATCGGGGTCGGTGCTGCGCAGGGCGCCCTCCCGCCGATTCCACCTGGCCAGCAGTTCGGCCGAGGGTGCGGTACCCATGAGCCCGGGGTGCGTGATCCCGGTGAACGAGACCGACGGCACGTGCCGCGAGGTCGCGCGCTCGCCGCGGAAGTCCCAGATCGCCTTGTACGCGTCGGGGAACTGCTCGGTCAGGAAGCCACCGCCGTTGCGCCTGGCGAAGATGCCGGTGTACCCCCAGCCCTGGCCGGCGAGCGGGCCGGAGTCCTCCTGCGGGATCGGGCCGAGGTCGAGGATGTCGACGATGAGCAGGTCACCCGGCTCGGCGCCCCGCACGGCGAACGGCCCGCTGAGCGCGTGCACCACCGACAGCGGCGCGTCGCGGATGTCCTCGGCGGAGTCGTCGTTGTGGATCGCGCCGTCGAACCACTCCCGGCAGTGGACACGGAAGCACTGGCCCGGGCGTACCGTCACCGCCGGGGGAATGTCGGGGTGCCAGCGGTTGTGGCCGACCTTCTCCTGGTCGGTGAACCTGCGCGTCGAGTCCAGCGGGAACAGCAGCTCCGGCATCGGTACCCCTTCGTCTCGGCACGGTCGCGGTCAGGGCTTCGGCAGGCCCGCGGTCGCGGGATGGACCGGCCGCCGAGGCCCGCGTCGCGCGGGCGGGCCGGACACGACTTCGGGCGTTTCCGCGCTGCGCTGCGACCGCTCGATGTGCGCGGCCAGCGGGCCGGGCGAGCGGCCGAGCAGCGGCGCGGTGTAAACCCTCACCGCCTCGCCGCCGCAGACCCGGCACGGAACACGCGCGGCGGCCTCACCGATCGGGAAGGAGGCGTCGAAGTCACCGTCGCCAGGGCATCGATAGGCGTACGTCGCCATCCCGGCTCCCCCCGCTGCGGCCTGCGTTCCGGCCGCGTACTTTCCGGCGCGGACACGGTTAAACCCGCCCGGCCGCGGGGCTGGCGGGTGATCGCCGCTCACGGAGCTGGTCTTCGAGCTGCCCGCAGCGCAGCGCTGACCCGCTCGGCGTCGGGTAGGCCAAGGTCGGTGTAGACGGCCAGGGCGTGCCGCCACGCGCGCCGGGCGCCGGCCCGGTCGCCGGCCGCGGCGCGGAGGCCGGCCAGGCCCTCGTGGGCGACGGCCTCCTGGAGCCGCTCGCCGGTCTCCGCGGCCAGGGCGAGGGCCTCGGTGTAGCGGTCCCGCGCCGCGTCCGGCTCGCCCGCGGCGGCCAGTGCGGTGCCCAGCCCGTTGAGCGTGTCGATCTCGCGGGCGCGCGCCCCGATCTCGCGGAACAGGCTCAGGGCGCGATGATGGTGCACGATCGCCTCCCCGGACCGGCCGAGGACGAGCAGCGCGCGGGCCAGGTGGTGCAGCGCGTCCGCCTGTCCGGCGGGGTAGCCGATGTCGGCACAGATCGCGTAGGCCTGCTCATGACACTCGACGGCCCGGTCGGCGGCGCCGGTCTCCTGGCGGAGCAGGCCCAGCGTGTCCAGCGCGTAGGCCTCGCCGTGCCGGGCGCCGAGCTCGCGCAGCAGCACGAGGGCCCGGTCGAGGCCCTCGGCCGCGGCCTCGAGGTCGCCGAACTGCCGGTTGCCGGTGCTGATGTGGACGAGCTGGATCGCCTCGCCGAGCCGGTGGCCGGCCTCCCGGAACGTGTCGAGGGCGGCGTAGTGGTACTTGCGGGCGCTCTCGTAGTCGCCGAGGCGCCAGGCGGCGTTGCCGATCAGCTCCTGGCTGCGCCCCTCGCCGGCGGCGTCACCGGCCGCCCGGAACCGTTCCAGTGCCTGGTGGTGCAGCTCGACGGCGTCGGCGAAGCGGCCGAGCCGCACGTAGGTGACGCCGAGATGGTTCAGCGCCGTGGCCTCGGCGGTGGGGTCGCCGTGCTGCCGGGCGGCCTCGCGGGCCCGGGAGTGCAGGTCCTGCGCCTCGGTGTAGTAGCCCAGGTCGAGGTACCGCTGCAGGGTCCGGGCGATGGCGATCGTCTCGGCGGGCCGGCCGTGCATGGCGAGCGCGACGGCGTTGGCGCGCTCCCGGTCCAGCCAGGCCCGGGCGGCGACGACATGCTCGAACAAGCCGGCGAGGTCGTCCTCCGACTCGCCGGGCAGGACGGTCGCGACGGCGGCCGTGGCCGTGTCCACGTAGTACTCGACGAGGCGGCCGAGGGCCGCGATCCGCACGGGTTCGGGGTCCTCCTCGCGGCCGCGCTCGGCGGCGTACGCGTGCAGCACGTCGTGCATCGTGAAGCGGCCGGGTTCCGGCTCGGCGAGCAGGTGCGCGCCCGTGAGCTCGGCCAGCAGCGGCGCGACCTCGGCCTGGCTGTGCCCCGCGAGCCGGGCCGCGCCGGCCGCCCCGAGGTCGGGGCCGGGATGCTGGCCGAGGAGGCGCAGCAGCCGGGCGGCGGCCGGCGTCAGCTGCCGGTAGGAGCAGTCGAGGACGGCGCGCACGTCGGTGCCGGGCTCGTCGCCGTGCAGCGCGTCGAGGCGGTCGGCCAGCTCGGTCGCGAGACTCGCGAGTGGCAGGCCCGGCCTGGTCGCGGCCCGGGCGGCGGCGACGGCGAGGGCGAGCGGCAGCCGGGCGCACCGCTCGACGATCGCGTCGACCGCCTCGGCCTCCGCCCGGATCCGCTCCGCGCCCAACCGGCGGGTCAGCAGGGCGCGGGCCTCGTCGGCGGGGAGCAGATCCAGCAGTACCGGCTGCGCGCCCTCGGCCGCGACCAGCCCGGTGAGGCGGTGGCGGCTGGTGACGAGGGCCACGCAGCCGGGCGCGGCCGGCAGCAGGGGGCGGACCTGGTCCGCGTCGCGGGCGTTGTCGAGCAGCACGAGCATCCGCCGGCCGGAGAGCAGCGTGCGGTACTGCGCGGCGCGCGCCTCGAGGTCGCCCGGCACCCGCCCCGGCGGCAGCCCCAGCGCGGTCAGGAAGCCGTGCAGCGCCTCGGCGGCGGTGACCGCGTCGCCGGTGGGGTGGAAGCCGCGGAGGTTGACGTAGAGCTGCCCGTCCGGGAACCGGGCCCGGACCCGGTGCCCCCAGTGCACGGCGAGCGTCGTCTTGCCCACGCCGGCGGTACCCGACACGACGATGACGGCCGCCGACCCGAGCCGGTCGAGCGCCGCGACGGCGGCCCCGCGCCCGGCGAACGCCTGCAGGTCGGCCGGCAGCTGGGCCGGTGCCGGCCGGGCGGGCGCGGCGACCGGTGCGGGTGCCTGCGGTACCACCGCGGGCTCCTGCCGCAGCACCCGCCGGTGCGCGGCCATCAGGTCGGGGCCCGGCTCGACGCCGAGCTCGCCGACGAGCCGCTGCCGGATGCGCCCGTAGACCGCGAGCGCGTCGGCCTGGCGCCCCTCGGCCGCCAGCACCGCGATGAGCCGCGCGTGCAGCAGTTCGTGGAGCGGGTGCGCGGCGGCGAGGTCGCGCAGCGCGGGCAGGCAGCGGTGGGCCTGCCCGGCGGCGAGGGCGAGCTCGGCGTGGCGCAGCGCCATCCGCACCCGCTCCTCCACGACGGTGGTGACGAGCGGGTGGTCGCGCAGCTGCGGCACGTCCTCCAGCGGCGCGCCCCGCCACTGCCGGGCGGCCCGCTCCAGCAGATCGAGCGCCTGCTCGGGCGGGGCCGCGGCGGCGGCCACGACGTCCCGCCGGAACGCGCCGAGGTCGAGCCGGTCGTCGGCGAGGTCGAGCCGGTACCCGCCCGGCGTCCGGTGGATGACCGGGTCCCCGTCGCGCCCGCCCGGGTGCAGCGCCGAGCGCAGCCGTGACAGGTGCGTGTAGAGCGCGCCCGCGGCGTCCGCGGGCCGGCCGCCGTCGTGCAGCAGCTCGAGCAGGTCCGCCAGCGGTACCGCCGCGTTGGCCGACAGCGCGAGCCGCCCCAGCACCGCCCGCCGGGCCCCGCGCCCGACCGGTACCGCCTCGCCGCCGCGGTGCACGACCAGCGGCCCGAGCACCCCGATCCGCACCGGCTCGTCGCCGCCGGCGCCCGGTCCCTCGACGCCCAGCCCCAGCACCTCCGCGAGCGCCTCGGCCGACCCGCGGTGCGGCCGGCGGGTGCGCCCCTGCTCGAGGTCGCGGATCGCCGCCACGCTGAGCCCTACCCGATCGGCCAGCTCCCGCTGGCTGAGGCCGGCCGCCACGCGGTGCCGCCGCAGCAGCGCACCGAACTCATCGCCACCCATACGGGCAGGGTACGGGTTTCATTTGCAAGATCACGGAAAGGCCCACCCCTGATGATCGATGCACGCCGTTTTGGGCGGGTGCCGCGGCCGATCACGGGGCGGCCGCGGCACCCGCCCGCTCACCGCGACGACAGGGTGATGTAGAGCTTCTCGTAGTCCTCGGCCAGGCGTTCGCCGCTGAAGTACAGCGCCCGTTCCCGGCAGGCCGCGCGGTCGATGCGGCCGATGTTGTGCACGGCCTCGACCATCGCGGCCTCGTCCGCGCAGATGTAGCCGTCCACACCGTCCCGCACGATCTCGCGGACCGCGCCGCGGTCGAGGGCGACGACCGGGGTCCCGCAGGCCAGGCTCTCGGCGAGGACCAGGCCGAACGGCTCCAGCCAGTCGCTGGGGAACAGCGTGGCGAGCGCCCCGCCGAGCAGCTCCGCCTTCTGCCGGTCGTCGACCTCGCCGATGAACTCCACGTCCGCGCCGGCCATCATCGGCTCCACCTCGTCGTGCCAGTACTCGCGGTCGACGGAGTGCACGACGCCGGCGATCTTCAGCGGCAGGCCGGTGGCGCGCGCCACCGCGATGGCGAGGTCCGGGCGCTTCTCGCGGGCGAGGCGGCCGAGGAACGCGAGGTACGAACCGGGCTCGGGCCGGAACGCGAGGGTGTCGATCGGGACGCCGTTGGGGACGCACCCGGCCCAGTTCAGCGGCAGGCCCGCCAGCGGCGCCCGCTGGGCCTCGCTGATGCTGACCAGGGACGCGCTGTTCAGGCGGGTGAACAGCCAGCCGAGATCGGGCAGGTCCAGCCGTCCGTGCAGGGTGAGGACCGTCGGGCGATCGGTGAGGCCGGCGAAGGGCAGCGTGTACACGTCGGTGTGCGCGTGGATCACGTCGAACTCGTCCGCCCGGCGGTACACGTCGCTCAGCATCGCCAGCGTCTGGTACCGCGCGAGTTTCGAGTTGGGCTGCTGGCTGATGGTGCGCCACAAGGCGTGCTCGGTGACGGGCACGAGGGTCGCCTCGGTGCGGCTGTCCCCGCTGGCGAACAGCACGACATCGTGCCCACGCCGGACCAGTTCGTCGGTCAGTGTGCTGACGACGCGCTCGACACCGCCGTACCGTGCCGGGGGTACTGCCTCGAACAGCGGCGCGACCTGGGCGATTCTCATGCGGGGCCTCCAGGTGGTGACAACGTCGTGGGGACGACCGGACACGGCTCGGCGGCGGGCGCCGGGCGATCGGTGCGGTAGCGCGCGATCCCGGTGCGCAGGACGAGGAGCAGGATGAGGCAGTACCCGGCGGGCGCCGCGAGCATGACGAGGCGCGGCCCGGCGGCGTCGGCGAGCACGGCGCCGCCGGCCCAGGTCGGCAGCAGCGCCACGTTGATCGCGGTCTCCAGCATGGCGAACACGCGGCCGCGAACCGCCTCGGGCGCGGCGGTCTGGAAGATGACCTGCCGGGCCGCGTTCCAGGCCGGTGTCCCGAGCCCGGCGACGAGGACACCGGCCAGAAACGGCCAGACGGAAGGGGAGGCGGCCATGACGAGGACGCCGGCCGCGTTGACCGCCATGCCCAGCACGTAGAACCGGCCCGCGCGGGCGTCGGCCCGCCGGGCGAGGTACAGCGATCCGCCGAGGATGGCGAGGGCGCTGAGGCCGCCCTGCAGGCCGAACAGGCCGGCGCCGCCCCCCAGGACGAGGACGAACAGCGGCAGGGTCGCGTAGACCAGCCCGCTGACCAGCGCGTGCAGCGTCTCGATCGTCAGCATCCGCAGGACGAGCGCGTCCCGGCGGACCCAGCGGAACGCGGCGAGCATGGGCCGCCGGGCTCCCGGCTCGGGCGCCGCCGGGGTGTGCCGCCAGCGGGTCGCCGCCACGAGCAGCAGCGGCACGAGGAAGGTGGCCGCGTTGACGAGCAGGATCTGGCCGGTGCCGAGCACGGCGATCAGCGCGCCGCTGCCCGCCCAGGCGACGGCGGATACCAGGCCGGATCCGAGGCTCTCCGCGGCGCCGGCCCGGATGAGCTGGTCCTCGTCGACCACGGCGGGGATCGACGAGGACCGGGCCGCCTGATGGTAGGTGCCGCAGAAGGTGAGCACGGCGGCCAGGGCGTACAGGACGATCACCGGGGGCGGGCCGGCCAGCAGCCAGGACACCCCGACCGCGAGGGCGGCGAGGAACCGCACCCCGTCCGCGAGGAGCATGACCACGCGCGGGTGCCAGGCGTCCAGGGTGGTCCCGGCGCACACCCCGCCGGCCATGCCGCCGAGCATCGCGCCGACCGCGATGCCACTGCCGGCGACCGCCGACCCCGTGGTGCTGACGAGGAACCACACGACGGCCACGTTGTACTGGACGTCGCCCATGATGGACAGGCAGTTGCCGAGCCACAGCCTGAAGTAGGCCGGGTTGCGCCGGAACAGCCGCAGCAGCTGCACGATCGTCAGCCCGCCGCCGCTGCCATCGCCGCGGACGGATCGCGGGCCGGCCGGCCCGCGGCGCGGTACACCCGCTCGTACTCCAGGGCCATCCGCTGCGGCCCGAAGCGCGCGCGGGCGTCCCGGGCGCAGGCCACCCGGTCCAGAGCGAGGGCCGGTGCGATGCCGTCGCACAGCCCGGGTACGTCCGTCGCCAGCACGCCGTTGACGCCCGGCCGGACCAGCTCCACGGTCGCGCCGCGCGGGGTACAGACGACCGGCACGCCGCTGGCCATGCACTCCAGCACCGCCAGTCCGAAGGGCTCGTCCCACTGCAGCGGGAACAGCCCGGCCGCCGCCCCGGCGATGAGCTCCCGTTTCTCGACGCCGGTGACGCTCGGCAGGTACTCGACGCCGTGGCCGAGGTGCGGCCGGACCGCGCTGTCGAAGTAGTCGCGACCCTGGGGCGTCGAGTCGACCTTGCCGGCCAGGACGAGCGGCATCCCCGCCCGGCGGGCGACCTCGATGGCCAGGTGCTGGCCCTTCGTCGGCGTGATCCGGGCCAGCGTGAGCAGGTAGTCGCCGGGCTGCTCGCCGACCCGCAGGGCGTCGAGGTCGACCGCGTTGTGCACCACGTCGACCGCGCCCAGCCGGGTCATCGTCGCCGCCTGGGCGTGGCTGACGGCCACGAACCGCACCGCGTCGCGGACCTCCAGCAGGGTGGTCTCGCGAGGCTCGGTCATCGGTTCGTGCTGGGTGCTGACGACACGCTCACCGGGCCGGCCCGGGCGGCCCCGGGCCGTCCACAGCAGCAGGCCCGGCGGCCGGGTGTGGTCGTGGATGACGTCGAACGTGAGGTCCCGCATCAGCCGCTCCACCCGGGACACGTAGGTGAAGTGCCGGTCCCAGCTGGCATGGCCGTGTCCGAGGTCGCCGCTCCAGCTCTCCGGTGCGACCGGGACGACGCCGGGCGCGGAGCCCTCCGCGCCGAAGACGGTGACGTCGTGGCCGCGGGCGGTCAGGCCGCGGCGCAGCAGGTCGACGATGAGCTCGGTGCCGCCGTACCCGCGCGGCGGCACCGGATACCACGGCGGTGCGATCAGCGCGATCCGCAGCGTCTCGCCGCCCGGCGCGGTCATGCCGTCGCCCCGACGCTGCGCGGCTCCAGCCCGGAGACGCTCCAGATGCCCGCCCACGCGTCCGCCCGGCCCGGCACGACCAGCTCGAGCAGCGACGGGCCGGGATGGGCGTGGTGCCCGCGCAGCAGCCCCCTGAGCCGGTCCAGCGTGGCCTCGACCGCGTCGGCCCGCGGGTCCGCGTCGTCGGGCCAGACGACCCGGTCCGCCGGCATGCCGAGCGCCGAGGCGACCCGGACGTAGTCGAAGCCCTGCACATTGTCGAGGTGCTCGACGCGGCGGGCGTCGCCGTCGCCGTCGATGCTGTCCAGCTGCTTGCGCAGCGAGACGCTGCCGCCGTTGTTGCACACCACGAGGGTCACGGGCACACGGTGCTCGAGCGCGGCGACCAGACCCTGCACGCCGTTGGTGAAGCCCTGGTCGCCCAGCGTGCACACCACGGAGCGGTCGGGGTTGCCCAGCGCGACCCCGATCGCCGTCGCCAGCCCGCCGCCGACGAAGGCGCCGTGGTCGCCGAGCACCCGGGTGCCCTCCGGGAGCGTGTCGTACGCCTGGGCCATCAGCCCGCCGAACATCTGGCTGTCATCGACGATGACCGGTCGCCCGACCTCGGCCAGTGTCTCGCCGATCGTCCGCGCGAGCGGCCACAGCTCCGAGCGGTCCGCCGGCTGGTCGCCCGCGGGCGGGATCGCCGGAATCCGGCGCGGCGCACGTCGCAGGGCGGCGCTGACCATGGACAGGTTGGCGCAGGTGTCCCCGCTGACCACCACGTCGTCGTCGCCGAGGTAGCCGTTCTTACCGGTACGTTCGGGCGCACAGGTGAATGCGATCTTGCGCGTGTCCGGCAGCGCGCCCACGACCCGCGGATACATGTTGCGGTCCTCGAGCGTGATGATCAGGTCGGCGCCGGCCAGCAGCTCCGCGTGCTCCGGCCGGCTCGGGTCGTACCAGCCCGCGAAGGCGGGAACCGCGGCGGCGGAGACCCGCTCGAAGAGCATGGGACCGCGCCGGTAGCGCACCTGCAGCGCGGGCGCGCCGACCCGTTCGGTGAACTCCCGCAGGGTGGCCGTGGCCCGCGCGTCCTTGAGGAGGTAGTCGTCGAGCAGCACGACCGGGCGGTCGGCGGCCTCGATGAGCCGCACGGCGTCCGACAGCGGTGCGGGTGCCGGCGCCGGGGCGCGCCGCCGGCCGGCCTTCGCGAGCGCGGCGCGCGGCACCCAGCGGCCCTCCAGCACGTCCTGCGGCAGGCCGAGCAGGACCGGCCCGCACGGCTGCTCGTGCGCCGTCTCGATGGCCGTCGCCACGGTGTCGATCAGCGCCTCGACGGCGTCCACGGTGCACTCCGGCGACCCGACCGCCGGCAGCTCGTACCAGGCCTTGGCGAAGTGGCCGACGGACTCGATGAGCCGCGGCTCGCCGTGCGGCGGCAGGAACGGCTGGGAGGTGGTGCCCGGCAGCCCGACGAGACACAGGAAGCCGACCTCGTTGCGCCAGGCGTCGCCGAGCGCGCCGGCGGCGTTGGTCAGGCCGCGGGCGCCGTGCAGCAGCGCCGCGGCGCGGCCGGGATGGAAGGCGCTCGCGCCCGCGGCCATGAAGACCGCCTCACGGTCGCCGCGGGCGTTGCGATACGCGGGGAGCCGTCGTCGCAGCGCGGAGGCGAGCGCGAGCTCTGAGGTGCCGATGTAGCCGAACACCTCGCGCACGCCGGATCCGGCAAGCAGGGTGGCGACCGCGGCCGCCCCGGTCATGGTCTCCGGCTCGGTCATGTCCGCTGCACTCACAGGCTCCTCCGTGGGCTTGCTTGTATGGTTCTGACGTCAGTCGATATGGTGCCGGGGTGACGCTGCTGGCATTCGACGTCGACGGCACGCTCACCGGCCCCACCGGCCACATCCCCGAGCCGCTGCGCGCCGTGCTGCGCGCCGTCACCGCGTCCGGCCACCACGTGACCGTGATCTCCGGCCGTTCGCGGCGCTCGCTCACCGCCGTCGTCGACGAGCTCGGGCTGCGGCAGCCGTACGGTGCCTGGTACGGCGCCCGCGTCGCGCACGCCGACGGCGCCGCCCTGCACGAGGCCATGCTCGATCCGGACCTCGTCCGTGATCTGGTCCGTCTGGTGCGGCCCGCCGTCCGCGAGGTTCACGCCGAGACGCACGACCGGCTCTACGTGATGGAGCCCGCCGACGCCTACTGGGACTGGGCCCGGAACATGGGGTTCGCGGTCCTCGGCACCGGGCGTGACCTCGCCGAGCCCGCCTACAAGCTGACCCTGCACTGCCCGGAGGGCGGGGCCGGCGCGGTCGGGGACCTGGTGCGCGGCAACCATCCGCGGCTGAACCAGTTCGTGTCCGACGGCCGCTTCATCGACGTCACCGCGGCCGATGCGCACAAGGGCGCGGCGCTGGACCGGGTGGCGGCCGAGCTGGGCGTGGCGCCGGCGGACATCATCGCGTTCGGCGACGACCACAGCGACATCGCGATGTTCGACCGGGCGGGGCTCGGGGTGGCGGTCGCCACGCGGGACCCGGTCCTGCGTGAGGCCGCCGGCCTGTGGCTCCCGCACTCCGGTGCGGACGGCCTGGCGGCGTGGCTCACCGATCGGTTCCAGTTGCCCGCCTGAGTCGCGCGGCGCGGTGCTCACCATGCGAGCGCACCGATCCGCTGAGCCGGCAGCCGGGGTCGCCGCAGCACCTCGCCGACCGCGGCGGGCAGGCCGGTCGAGGCCCGCCAGCCGAGCAGCTCCCGGGTCTGCGTGCAGTCGCTGACCAGGACCGGCCGGTCGCTGGGGCGCAGCCGGTCGGCGTCGGTGACCACCGGCAGCGGCTTGCCGGTGGCCTCCCGCACCAGATCGAGCAGCGCGGTCCCGGTCGTGCCGACCTCGGAGCCGACGTTCACGGTGACGGCGGTGCCGGGGTGCTCGAGCCCGGCCAGCCCGACCAGGGCCGCGCAGACGTCGTCCACGTACACGTAGTCGCGGGCGGTGCCGAGGTCGCCGGCGGTCACGACGTCGCCGTCGAGGGCCTGCGCGGCGAGCGACGGCAGGAGGTGCGGGTTGCGGTCGTCGGGGCCGACGACGTTGAACAGCCGGGCGATGCCGACGGAGGCGCCGGTGTCCCGCGCGTGGGTGCGGGCCAGATGCTCGGCGAAGAGCTTGGTGTGGCCGTAGACGTCGGTGGGCGCGGCCGGGCTGTCGATCGTGTGCGGCTGTTCGCTGGGCTCGTACACCGCCGCCGACGAGGCCACGACGACGCGGGGGACCCCGGCCGCCGCGCAGGCCCGCAGGACCGCCCGGGTGCCCTTGACGTTGACGTCGACGCACGCGTCCGGCCAGCGCTCGCAGTCGGGGATGTAGTGCATGGCGGCCAGGTGGAACACCGTGTCCGGGCGGAACTCCTCGAGCACCTCGGCGATCGCGATGGCGTCGCGGACGTCCTCGCGGGCATAGCCGGCTTCCCACGGCTGCTGGCCGCCGAGCTCGTCGGCGACGTCGATGACGAGCGGCCGCGCGCCGGCGGCCGAGAGCCGGCGCGCCAGCCGGGCGCCGATGAACCCGCGGCCCCCGGTCACGGCGACCCTCGCCCCGACCGTCACCGCCGCACCCCGGCGAGGATCTCGGACTCGAGCGCGGCCAGCGCCCGGTCGGTCATGCGGTCGGCGCTGAACTCCTCCTCGTAGCGCGCCCGGCAGCTGGCCGGCGCGATGCGGTCCAACGACCGGCAGCCGCGGACCAGGTCCTCCTCGCCGTCGCCGACGAAGCCGGTCACCTCGTGCCGGACGATCTCGGCGTTGCCGCCGCGGTCCAGGGCGAGGCACGGCGTGCCGGCCGCGTGCGCCTCGATCAGCGACACGCTGCACGCCTCCCAGTCCGACGGGTGCATCAGCCCGCGGGCATCGGCGAGCAGGTCCAGCTTCTCGGCGTCGGTGATCTCGCCGAGGTACTCCGCCTCCGATCCCAGCAGCGGCTGCACGACCGTGCGGAAGTAGTCCTGGTCGGCCGGCGCGACACGGCCGGCGAGCCGGATCGGCAGCCCGCCGCGCCGCGCCGCGCGGATGGCCACGTCGGGGCGCTTGGCCGGGGTGATGCGGCCCAGGAAGAGCAGGAAGTCGCGCTTGTGCTCGCGGTAGGTCACCGCGTCGCCGGGGATGCCGTTGGGGACGTGCCCCGCCCAGCGCACGCCCGGTCCCGCCGCGTCGACCTGGTGCCGGGCGATGCTGATGAACGCGGTGTGCCGGTAGTACTCCAGCATCCGGTGCGTGACCGGCAGGTGCATCCGTCCGTGCCAGGTCGTCACGACCGGCGTGCGCAGGGCGAGCGTGGCGGGCAGGAACGCGTAGCCGGCGTGCGAGTTGATGACGTCGAACTCGTCCTGCGCCGCGACGACCTGGGCCATCTGGGTGTTGTTGACCCACCACGACTCGCCGGTGTGACCGGGGTCGTGCAGCAGCGCCCGTTCGGTGCACGGCACCAGCCGGGCGCGGGTCTGCGAGTCACCCGAGGCGAACAGGGTCACGTCGTGGCCTCGCTCGACGAGGGTGTCGGCTAGGTACGCGACGATCCGTTCGACCGCGCCGTAGCGGATGGGTGGCGTGCGTTCCAGCGGCTGGACAACGAGACCGATGCGCATGATCGTGAAGCCTCCCGGGGTTCGAGGTCGTCCGGTGGGTGTGCTGGTCGGGTAGCGGGTGTGGCTCGCGATCAGGCGGCCGTGTCGAGCAGGGACTCGTACACCCGCACGTACCGCTCGGTCATCCGACCGGGCGTGAAGTGGTCGCGGACCCGCTGCAGGCAGTCCGCGGGGCGCAGCGTGTCGAGCCGGGCGACCGCCTCGCTCATGGCGTCGGCGTCCGCGGCCAGGAAGCCGCTGCGGCCCGGTTCGACGATCTCCGGCAGTGCGCCCCTGTCGCTGGCGATCACCGGGGTACCGCAGGCCAGTGCCTCGATCGCGACCAGCCCGAACGGCTCCGCCCACTGCGCGGGGAACAGCAGCGCCCGGGCCCGGGACAGGAACTCGTTGCGCTGCGCCGGGCCGATCTCGCCGATGTACTCGACCTGCCCGTCGAGCTCCGGCCGGATGCGCTCCTCGAAGTACCGCAGACCGGCACCGGCCCGGTCGGCCCGGCCGGCGATCCGCAGCGGCAGCCCCGTGCGCCGGGCGACCTCGATCGCGACGTGCACCCCCTTGTCCGGCACGAGCCGGCCGAGGAATGCGAGGTACTTGTCCTTCGTCTCGCGATAGGTGTGGTCCTGCGGGTCGACGGCGTTGGCGATGGTCGCGCGCACCTTGAGCCCCCGCAGCAGGGCCCGCTGGTGCTCGCTGATCGCGTTGAACCACAGGTGCCCGAAGCCGTTGAGGATGTCGTACACCGGCCGGGTGGTGGCGTCGACGCCCTGGTGCACGGTGCGCAGGATCGGCCGTCGCGGCCCCCGCTCGTTGAGCACCGCGCCCACGATCCCGCCGGAGAGCAGCCCGGCGTTGTCGTGGATGACGTCGTACCGATCACGGCCGATCGCCTCGTAGGCGTGCTGGACGTGCCGAGCCTCCACGACGCTGTGCCGCGAGCCGTGCAGGTGCTCCTCCTGCTCCTGGGCGTAGAGCGCGTGCACCGGCACCGGCGCGGTGCTCGATCCGGCGGCGAACAGGCCGACCTCGTGGCCGCGCCGGTCGAGTTCCCGGGCCAGCAGCGCGAGGTGAGTCTCGATGCCGCCGTGGGTCCGGGGCGGCACGGCGAACCAGGGCGGCGCGATGAGGGCGATGCGCACAGGCGGCCTCCGATGGCTTCGATGAACGGCGAAGGGCGAAGGGCGGACCACGGACAGACCGATCTCGCGATCGTCGGTGGTCGATCGATCTTGATCGTAACCCGCCGGGACCGCGGCGAGTGATGCGCGATGTGACGCGGTCATGCGCATCCGCCGGGCGGTCCTCCCCGCCGCGCACCGGGGACCCTTAGCGTCCGTCGGCAAGGCGGTCGCGGGAACCGCGGACACCCGGAGGAGCGGCGACATGAGGACACCTGTAGCGATCGTCGGCGGTGGGCCCGCGGGCTCGGCCATCGCCATCAACCTGGCGAAGCGGGGCATCTCCTCGGTCATCATCGAGCGGGACACCCACCCGCGGTTCCACATTGGAGAGTCGCTCACCGGCGAGAGCGGCGAGCTGCTGCGCGAGCTGGGTATCGAGGAGGATCTGGCCGCGCTGAACCCGCCGGTCAAGCACGGAATCCGGGTCTACGGACCATCGGCCCGGCACGAGTTCTGGGTGCCGATCCGCCGCCGTGACGAGGACGGCCTGCACGACTCGACGAGCTGGCAGGTGCGCCGCTCCACCTTCGACCGGTTCCTCTTCGACCGTGCCGCCGCGCTCGGCGCCACGGTGGTCCAGGGCAGGGCCGTGCGCCCGATCGTGGACGACGCCGGCACCGTCCGCGGGGTCCGGGTCGCGCTCACCGCCGGCGGCACCGTCGACGTGCACAGCGACGTGCTCGTCGACGCCTCCGGCCAGAAGACGTTCCTGGCGAACCTCGGCTTCACCGGCCGCAAGGAGACCGGCGGCTACGCCCGGCAGATGGCGGTCTACTCGCACTTCACGGGCGCGGTGCGCGACGGTGAGGAGTGGGGCAACACGCTGACGTTCTTTCGGCAGAAGTACCACTGGTGCTGGTTCATTCCGCTGGACGAGGAGACCACCAGCATCGGCTTCGTCGTGCCCACCTCGTACTTTCAGGAGCGCGGCGAATCGCCGGTGGAGTTCATGCGCCGGGAGCTGCGCGAGTTCAACACCGAGCTGGCCCGGCGGGTGGCGGACGTGGAGATGGTCGAGGACGTCCACGTGACGGCGAACTACTCCTACACGGTGGATCGGTTCTCCGGCCCCGGCTGGGTCTGCCTCGGCGACGCCCACCGGTTCATCGACCCGCTGTTCAGCTACGGCGTGAACATCACCCTGGCCGAGGCGCGCCGCCTGGCCGAGGACGTCCAGCGGCTGCTCGCCGGCGGCGCCTCCGAACCGGACCGGCCGTTCCGTGAGTTCGAGGAGTGGTCCAACCGCGGGGCCGCGGTCGCGCAGATGATGCTCGACGGGTTCTGGGAGACCACGTTCGCCTTCGGCCTGCTGGTGCGCACGCACAACGACGGGATCGTCGACCTGTTCTCCGGCCGGCTCTGGATGGACGACAACCCCGCGGTCGCGGAGCTGGAGGCGGCGCTGACCCGCCGCCGGACGTCCGAAGCACCGGCCGCCGCCGCGGCGACCGGCTGACGCGGCGAGGCCCTACGCGGCCCGGACCGCGACGGGGACGCCGGCCAGGCCGCGGAACGTGGCGTCCCGGCGCCGCACCGCCGGCCCGGCCGGCTCGATCGCGGCGAACCGGGCGAGCAACTGCTCGAACACCACCCGGCCCTCGGCGCGGGCGAGCACGGCACCCAGACAGTGATGCGGGCCGCCGCCGAACGACACGTGCGGGTTGGGACTGCGCCCCACGTCCAGCCGGTCGGGGTCGGCGAAGCGGTGCTCGTCCCGGTTGGCCGAGCCGAGCAGCAGCACCAGCACCCGGCCGGCGCGGATCGTGCGCCCGCCGACGTCCACCGGTTCGCGGACCAGCCGGGCGGTCAGCTGGATCGGGGCGTCGTAGCGCAGGAACTCCTCCACCGCGGTAGCGACCAGCGTCCGGTCGCCGCGCAGGCGAGCCCACTGATCCGGGTGGCTCAGCAGCGCCGCGCACCCGGTGGCGATCAGGTTGACCGTCGTCTCGAAGCCGGCGAAGAAGAGGAACACCGCGTTGTCGACGATCTCCTCGCGGGTCAGCGTCTCGCCGTCGGCCTCGGCCGCCAGCAACGTCGACAGCAGGTCCTCGCGGGGCACACGGCGCCGCTCGTCGAGCAGCGAGCCGACGTAGTCCCGCAGCCACACGACCGCCGCGTCGACGGTGGCGCGCTGGTGCGCCGGCACGACGCTCGCGAAGCCGAGGCACAGGTCGACGGCCTTCGGCCGGACCAGATCCCGGTCCGCGGCCGGGATGCCGAGCAGCTCGCAGACCACCGTCACCGGCAGGGGAAAGGCCAGATCGGCGACGGCGTCGAACCGGCCGCGCTCGGCGAGCGGACCGAGGAGGCCGGCGGTCACGCGGGCGATCTGCCGCTCCATCCGCTGGACGAGCCGCGGGCTGAACGCGGTGCCCATGAGCTGGCGCAGCCGCGTGTGCGCGGGCGGGTCGCGGTCGAGGATGATGCGCTCGAAGAAGTCCCGGGCCGGTCCGGTGCCGTTGGAGAACTCGTGGTACTCGGGCGGGTACTCGGTGCCGAGGCGCCGGTCGCGCAGCAACGCGGCCACGTCCGCGTGGCGCGACACCACCCATTGGCCCACGCCTCCCCGGGCGAGCGGCCCGGCTCGCCGCAGCTCGGCGTAGCGGGGATAGGGATCCGCGAGCACCGCCGGATCGGCGGCGTCGAAGGTGGGCAGGCGCAGGGATCCGGTCTCCATGCGGCCGAGTCTGTGACCGGCGCCGCGAGACCGGCAAGGCGAACCGGGACAACGGCATAAGCGGTACCGCATCCGGCCGGTATTCGCGCTGTGGAGCGCTTATGCCGAAGGCGACCGGCGCGTTGTGCCGGCCCGCCCGGATGTCTTCTCTTCGGGTGTGGGCAATTCACGGCGCGAAGGACGGTCGATGGAGACTGGTGGAATCCGAGCCGGCACACCCACCGGCGCACCGACGGGACAGTCATTGCGGCGTGCGGTCGCCGAGCTGCTGGACGAGCCGGCCGACGCCATCGATGCCGAGGACGACCTGATCAGGCTCGGCCTCGACTCGGTCCGCATGATGCGCCTCGCCGCCGTGCTGCGCCAGGCCGGTGCCGACGTCACGTTCGCCGACATGCTCGAGCGGCCGACGCTGGCGGCGTGGGCCGCGCTGCTCGGCACGGAGGCCGGGCCGCCGGAGCCCGCGGCCGGCGACGCCGCTGCCGAGAACGCCGCTGCCGACGACGACGCCGCGGGGGAGCCGTTCGAGCTGGCCCCGATGCAGCACGCCTACTGGGTCGGGCGCGCGGAGGGCCAGCCGCTCGGCGGCGTCGGCGCGCACTTCTACAACGAGTTCGACGGCCGCGGCCTGGACCCGGACCGGCTGGCGGCGGCCGGGCAGGCGCTGATGCGGCGGCACGCGATGCTGCGGGCCCGGTTCACCGACGACGGCCGGCAGGTGATCGACCCGGTCGGCGCGTGGCCCGGCCCGCGCGTGCACGACCTGCGCCACCGCCCGGCCGCGGAGGTCGAGCGGGAACTGCACGCCCGCCGTCAGGCGCTGTCGCACCGGCGGCTGGACGTCGACGCCGGCGAGGTGTTCGACATCCAGCTGACGCTGCTGCCGGGCGGCCGGTGCCGGACCCACGTCAACATCGAGATGCTCGTGGCGGACGCGTACAGCTTCCGGATCCTGCTGTCGGACCTCGCCGCGCTGTACCGCGACCCGGAGCCGGCGCTGGCCCCGATCGCGTACGACTTCCGCCGCTACGTCGCCGAGCGCGCCGGCTCCCGCGGTGCCGCCGCCGAGCGCGACCGGGACTGGTGGCGCGCGCGGCTGGACGACCTGCCCGGCCCCCCGGAGCTGCCCTTCGCCGTGGCGCCCGAGCGCATCGGCCGGCCGCGGGTGACGCGGCGCTACCACCGGCTCGAACCGGCGGAATGGGAGGCGCTCGCCGCCGGTGCCCGCGCGCACGGCACCACCCTCGCGATGGTGTTCGTCACCGCGTACGCGGAGGTGCTCGGCCGCTGGTCGGACCGGCCGCGCTTCCTGCTGAACCTGCCGCTGTACGACCGCGAACCGGTGCACCCGGACGTGGCCCACCTGGTCGGCGACTTCACCAACCTGGCGCTGCTCGCCGTCGACGTGGGCGACGAGCGGCCCTTCGCCGCACGGGTCAAGCAGATCCAGGGCGAGTTCGCCGCGTGTGCCTCGCACGCGGCCTGCTCCGGCGTCGACGTCCTGCGTGACCTCGCTCGGCGCCACCCCGACCGGCCCGCGTCCGCCCCGGTCGTCTTCACCAGCGCCCTGAGCCTCGGCGAGCTGTTCGACGCCGGTGTGCGCGACTGCTTCGGCGAACCGGTGTGGACGATCTCGCAGACCCCGCAGGTGTGGCTGGACCACCAGGTCACCGAGCGCGAGGGCGGCCTGTACGTCAACTGGGACGCCGTCGACGGGCTCTTCGCCCCGGACGTGCTCGACGACATGTTCGCCGCCTACCTGCGCCTGCTGGCCTGGCTCGGCGCGCCGGACGCGGACTGGAACCGGCCCGCACCGGACCTGCTGCCGCCCCGCCAGCGCACCGTTCGCGAGCGCGTCAACGACACCGCCGGCCCGCTCGCCGAGCGGGGCCTGCACGAGGGATTCTTCGCCGTCGCCGCCGATGATCCCGGCCGGACGGCACTGGCCTGGGGCGACGACCGGACCCTGACCTACGGCGAGCTGGCCGGCCAGGCGCTGCGCGTGGCGGGATGGCTCGCGGCCGGCGGCGTCCGTGTCGGCGAACCGGTCGCGGTGACGCTGCCGAAGGGGCCGCAGCAGGTGATCGCCGTCGTCGGGGTGCTCGCGGCCGGCGGCGTGTACGTGCCCGTCGGCGTGGAGCAACCGGAGGTACGCCGCGAACGCATCCACCGCGGGGCCGGCGTCCGGGTGGTGCTCGACGCCGCGCGGCTCGCCGAGGCGCTCGCGTCGCGCGGCCCGCTGCCGGTCCCGGTGTCCGTGTGGCCGGGCGCGCCCGCCTACATCATCTACACGTCCGGCTCGACGGGCGAGCCGAAGGGCGTCGTGGTGGCGCACCGCGCCGCCGTCAACACCATCGACGCGCTCAACGACCGCTTCGGCGTCGGGCCGCACGACCGGGTGCTCGCCGTCTCGGCGCTCGACTTCGACCTCTCGGTGTACGACATCTTCGGGCTGCTGTCGGCCGGAGGCGGCCTCGTCCTCGTCGACGAGGAGTCGCGCCGCGACGCGGCGGCGTGGTGCCGGCTCGTGCGCCGCCACGGCGTGACCCTGTGGCAGTCGGTGCCCGCGCTGCTGGACATGCTGCTGACGGCGGCCGGCGGCGACGAGCTCGGCGGCCTGCGGCTGGCGCTGCTCGGCGGGGACTGGGTCGGGCTGGACCTGCCCGCGCGCCTCGCCGGGGCCGCCCCGCACGCGCGGCTGGTGGCGCTCGGCGGGACCACGGAGACGGCGATCCACTCCACCGTGCAGGAGGTCGCCGAGGTCCCGCCGCACTGGACGTCCGTCCCCTACGGCGTGCCGCTGCGCAACCAGGTGTGCCGCGTGGTGGACGAGGCCGGCCGGGACCGCCCCGACCGGGTCGCCGGCGAGCTGTGGATCGGCGGCGAGTCGGTGGCCCAGGAGTACCGCGGCGACCAGGCCCGCACCGCCCGGCAGTTCGTCGTGCACGCGGGCCGCCGCTGGTACCGGACCGGTGATCTGGCCCGCTACCTGCCGGACGGCACCCTCGAGTTCCTCGGCCGCGCCGACCACCAGGTGAAGATCCGCGGGCACCGCATCGAGCTGGGCGAGGTCGAAGCGGCGTTCGCCGAGCACCCGCTGGTGCGCCACGCGGTGGTCGTGGCGGTGCGTGGAGCCCGGACGCGGCTCGCGGCGGCCGTCGACGCCGCACCCGGCGCGGCGCCGGCGGACCTCGTGGCGGACCTGACCGCCTTCGTCGCGGCGCGGGTGCCGGCGTTCATGGTGCCGGCACAGGTCACCCTCGTGGACTCGCTGCCGCTGTCCGGCAACGGGAAGATCGACCGGGCCGCGGTCGCCACCCTGCTCGCCGCGGAGCCCGGCGGCAACCCCGAGGGCGAGCGGGCGAACCCGCCGGAGCCACCGCGAGGACCGGTCGAGGCGACGGTCGCCGAGGCCTGGGCGGCGGTCCTGGACATGCCCGCGGTCGGCCGCGACGACAGCTTCTTCCAGCTCGGCGGCGACAGCCTGCTCGCCACCCGGATGATCGGGCGGCTGCGCGCGGCCGGCCTCGGCGCCCGGCTCGGCCACCTGTACTCGGCGCCGGTCCTGCGCGACTTCGCCGCCGGGCTGCGGCCGGCCGCGGCGCCTGCCGTCACCACCGGCATCACCGCCGACCCGGCCGGCCGGCACGACCCCTTCCCGGCCACCGAGACCCAGCTGGCGTACTGGCTGGGCCGCTCCGAGGAGCTCGGCGGCGCCGGCACCACCTGGTACCTCGAGTTCGACGCCGAGGATCTCGACCTGCCCCGGCTGGAGCGCGCATGGCGGGCGCTCGTCGACCGGCACGAGATGCTCCGCGTGGTGTTCGACGCCGACGGGCGCCAGCGGATCCTGGCGAAGGTCGACCCGTACACCATCGCCGTGGCCCGGCCGGCGCCCGCCGAAGCCCCCGGCGCCCTGGACCGCCTGCGCCTCGACCTCGCGCACGCCGTGCTCGACCCGGCGGCCTGGCCGCTGTTCGACATCCGGGCGGTGTGCCACGGCGGGAACCGCACCCGGCTCGGCGTCGCCCTCGACTACCTCGCGTTCGACGCCCTCAGCATCATGACGGTGTACCGCGAATGGGCCACGCTGTACCGCGATCCGGACGCCGTGCTGCCCGAGCCCGGCCTGTCGTTCCGCGACTACGTGCTCGGCGCGCATCCGGACCCGCAGCGCACGGCCATCGACCGGCAGTACTGGTCGCAGCGGATTCCGGACCTGCCGGCGGGCCCGCAGCTGCCGTTGCGGACCGATCCGGCGACGCTGCGCCGGCCGCGTTTCGCGCGCCGCGAGACGACGTTGACCCCGCAGCGCTGGCACACGATCGGCGAGCTGGCCCGGCGCTTCGACCTGACCGCGTCCACCGTGCTCGCGACCGCCTACGCCGAGGTGCTGGCCGCCTGGAGCGGGCAGTCGCGGTTCAGCCTCGTCTTCACCGTCTTCGACCGTGCCGACGTGCACCCGGACATCGGCGGGGTCGTCGGCGACTTCACCTCGCTGCTGCTCGTCGACTTCGACACGGCGGGCGGCGGCGGCTTCCTGGGCGCCGCCCGGCTCGCGCAGCGCCGCGTCTTCGACGCCATCGAGCACCGCGGCGTCTCGGCCCTGCCGGTGCTGCGCGAGATGGCCCGGCGATCCGGGGCCGGGCAGGTCGCGGTGCCGGTCGTGTTCACCAGCACGCTCGGTGTCGGCCCCGGCGCGGCCGCGCTCGAGCCGCCGTTCGACGCGCCGGTGGCCGGGCTGTCGCAGACCCCGCAGGTCTGGCTGGACCACCAGGTGACCCGGCGTGCGGACGGCGGGGTGACGCTGACCTGGGACGCGGTCGAGGAGCTGTTCCCGCCCGGCGTGCTGGACGACATGTTCGACGCGTACGGCCGGCTGCTCGACCGGCTCGCCGAACCGGGCGCGGACTGGTCCGCGCCGGTGCCCGCGCTGCTGCCGCCGGAGCAGGCGCGCGTGCGCGCCGCCGTGAACGCGACCGACGCCGCGCAGAGCGGCCGCCGCCTGCATGACGGCTTCTTCGCCCGGGCCGCCGAGGACCCCGGCCGGATCGCGCTGGCCTGGGGTGCCGATGACACGATGACCTACGGCGAGCTGTCCGACCGGGCGCTGCGCGTGGCGGGATGGCTCGCCGGCCGCGGCGTCGGCGGCGGCGAACCGGTCGCGGTGACGTTGCCGAAGGGCCCCGACCAGGTTGCCGGCGTGCTCGGCGTCCTGGCCGCCGGGGGTGCCTACGTGCCGGTGGGTGTCGACCAGCCGGTGCGACGCCGTGACCGGATCCGCGAGGCGAGCGCCGCCCGCCTGAGCCTGGACCAGGACACGATCGCCGCCGCGCTGCTCGCGGATCCGCTGCCCCGACCGGTGGACGGCCCCGACGACCGGCTCGCGTACGTCATCTTCACCTCGGGCTCGACGGGGGAGCCGAAGGGCGTGGAGCTGACCCACCGGGCCGCGATGAACACCGTCGAGGACGTCAACGAACGCTACGGCGTCGGACCGGACGACCGGGTCCTCGCCGTGTCCGCGCTCGACTTCGACCTGTCCGTCTACGACCTCTTCGGGCTGCTGTCGGCGGGGGGTACGGTGGTACTCCTCGGCGAGGACGGCCGCCGCGACCCGGACCAGTGGCTGGAGCTGATGGCCCGGCACCGGGTCACCGTGTGGAACAGCGTGCCGGCCCTGCTGGACATGTTGCTGCTCGCCGCCGGGGACCGCCGGGAGGGTGCGCTGCGGCTCGCCCTGGTGTCCGGCGACTGGGTCGGGCTCGACCTGCCGGAGCGGCTGGGCCGGCACAGCGGGGGCCGCTGCCGGCTGGTCGCGCTCGGCGGCGCCACCGAGACCGCGATCTGGTCCAACGCCTACGACGTGGGCGAAGTGCCGGCGCACTGGACGTCGATCCCGTACGGCTTGCCGCTGCGCAACCAGCGCTACCGGGTGGCCGACGACGAGGGCCGGGACTGCCCCGACTGGGTCGCCGGCGAGCTGTGGATCGGCGGAGCGGGCGTCGCGCTCGGCTACCGCGGCGACCCGGCACGCACCGCCGCCCGGTTCGTCGAGCACGGCGGGACGCGGTGGTACCGCACCGGAGACCTGGGCCGGTACTGGCCCGACGGCACGCTGGAGTTCCTCGGCCGCACCGACAACCAGGTGAAGATCGGCGGGCACCGGGTGGAACTGGGCGAGATCGAGGCGGCCCTGCGCGCGGACCCGGCCGTCGAGCACGCGGTCGCCGTGGCCGTCGGCGAGCGGGTCCGCCGTCTCGCCGCGGCGGTGGTGCCGGTCGGCGAGGCCCCGAGCGTGGCGATGCTCCGCGCCGGCCTCGCCACCCGCGTCCCGGCCTACATGGTGCCCGAGCACATCGTCGTCCTCGATGCCCTGCCGCTGAACCCGAACGGCAAGGTCGACCGGGCGGCGGTCGCCGCCCTCGCCGTACGACAGCCTGGACCGGCATCGTCGCCGCCGGACGGCCCCGTCGAACAGGCGGTCTCGGAACTGTGGCGTTCGCTGCTGGAGCTCGATCGCGTCGGCCGGGACCAGAACTTCTTCGTCCTCGGCGGGGACAGCCTGCTCGCCACCCGGCTCGTGCAGGCGTTGCGGGACCGGTTCGGGGTGGCGCTGTCGCTGCCGCAGTTGTTCGCCATGACGACCGTCGCCGACCAGGCGCGGCACATCACGCAGATGGAGGAGGGCGAGCTGTGAGCCCCACCGACCTCATCGCCGACCTGGAGCGCCTGGGTGTACGGCTGTGGGCCGAGGACGGCCGGCTGCGGTACCGCGCGCCGCAGGGCGTGCTGACCGAGGACCGCCGGGCGCTGCTGCGTGCGCACCGCTCCGAGCTGCTGCGCACACTGTCCACTGTGGATGGCGATGGTGCCGCGGCGGTCGAGCCGGCGCCCGAGTCGCGGCACGAGCCGTTCCCGCTCACCGACGTGCAGGCCGCGTACCTGCTCGGCCGGCGGGACACCTTCGACTACGGCGGCGTGGCCTGTCACGGCTACGGCGAGCTGGCCTACTCCGAGCTGGACCCCGACCGGCTCGCGGTGGCCTGGCGGCAGGTGATTCGCCGGCACGACATGCTGCGCGCGGTGGTCGACCGGGGCGGTTCCCAGCGGGTGCTGCCAAACGTGCCGGAGTACCGCATCGCCGTGCTCGACGTGCGGCAGGCCGAACCCGCGGCGGCCGAGGCCGCGGCCGCGGGCGTGCGCGCCGAGCTCGACCACAAGGTCTACGACCCGGGCCGCTGGCCGCTGTTCGAGCTGCGCGTGACCCGCATGCCCGGCCGCGACCTGCTGCACTTCTCCATCGACTTCCTCATCTGCGACTTCGTCAGCATCGAGATCCTGCTCGACGAGCTGCACCACTGGTACCACCGGCCGGACGACCCCCTGCCCGCCTTGGATGTCACGTTCCGCGACTACCTGGCCGCCGAACGCCGGCTGCGCTCCGGCCCCCGCTACGAGGCCGACCGCGACTACTGGTGGCGCCGCATCGACGAGCTGCCACCCGCCCCCGAGCTGCCGCTGGCACCGGGCCGCGGCCGGTCCGGTCCGGCCCGGTTCACCCGGTGGCAGGCCACGCTGCCGCCGCAGACGTGGGCGGCGCTGCGCCGGCAGGCGGCCGCGCACGGGGTGACGCCGTCGGGCGCCGTGCTCGCCGCGTACGCCGAGGTGGTCGGCGCCTGGAGCCGGCAGCCCCGGTTCACCCTGAACCTGACCCTGCTCAACCGCATGCCGCTGCACCCGCGCGTCGGCGCCCTGGTCGGGGACTTCACCTCGGTGGACCTGCTCGCCATCGACGCCACTGCCGCCACGGCCGCCACCGACGGCACCAGCGGTGCCGGGTTCGCCGCCCGCGCCGCGGCCGTGCAGGCGCAGCTCTTCGCGGACCTCGAGCACCGGCTGTGCTCCGGTGTCGAGGTGATCCGCGAGATCGCGCGGCGCGGCGGGGCCGAGGCCGCGCTCATGCCGGTCGTGTTCACCAGCGCGATCGGCCTCTCCGGCGAGCGGGACGGTGAGCCTCGCGGGGAGCTGCTCCACGGCAGCAGCCAGACGCCGCAGGTGTGGATCGACTGCCAGAACATCGAGCGCGACGGCGGCCTCGCGACCAGCTGGGACGTGCGGGACGGGGTGCTGCGCGACGGCGTGGCCGCGGACATGTTCGACGCCTACGCGACACTGCTGCACCGCCTCGCCGACGATCCGCGGGCGTGGGACGAGCCCGCGCCGGTGCCGCTGCCGGCCGCCCAGCGCACCCGCCGCGAGGCGTACCTGGACTCCGCCGGGCCGCTGCCCGACCGGCTGCTGCACGAGGACGTCTTCGCCCAGGCCGCCCGGGCACCGCACCGGCCCGCGCTCGTCGCCGGTGGGACCACGCTGACCTACGGCGAGCTGGCCGGGCGGGCCGCCGCCGTCGCGGCCCGGTTGCGCGCCGACGGTACCGAGCCCGGCGACATCGTCGCGATCGTCATGGACAAGGGCGTCGAACAGGTGGCCGGCGTGCTCGGCACGCTGCTGGCCGGCGCCGTGTACCTGCCGATCGACACCGGCCAGCCGCCGGCCCGCCGTGACCTGCTGCTGGCCGACGCGGGCGTGCGCCGCGTCCTGGGCCAGTCGTGGGTGCTGGAGTCGGCCGCGCCGTTGCCGGCCGGCGTGGCCGCGGTCGCCGTGGACGGCCTGGCCGCGACCGCCGTGGGCGAGCCGCCCGCCACCGGTGTCCGGCCCGACGATCCCGCGTACGTCATCTACACCTCCGGCTCGACCGGGGTACCGAAGGGCGTGGTGATCAGCCACCGCGGCGCGCTGAACACCATCGCCGACGTCACCGCCCGGTTCGCCGTCGGCGCGGACGACCGCGTCCTCGGACTGGCCGGACTCGGGTTCGACCTGTCCGTGTACGACGTGTTCGGCACGCTGGCCGCGGGAGGCGTGCTGGTGCTGCCCGACGCCGACCGCCGCGGCGACCCGTCGCACTGGGCCGACCTGCTGGCCCGGCACGGCGTCACCGTGTGGAACTCGGTGCCGGCGCAGCTGCAGATGCTCCACGACTACCTGGCCGCGGTTCCCGGCGTCGGCGCCGGGCCGCTGCGGCTGGCGCTGCTGTCCGGTGACTGGATCCCGGTGCCGCTGCCCGACCGTATCCGCGCCCGGGTGCCCGGGCTGCGCGTGGTGAGCCTCGGCGGTGCGACCGAGGCGTCGATCTGGTCCATCTACCACCCGGTCGAGCGGGTCGACCCCGGCTGGGCCAGCATCCCGTACGGCCGCCCGCTCACCAACCAGACCGTGCACGTGCTCGACCACCGGCTGCGGGAGCGGCCCGAGTGGGTGCCGGGCGAGCTGTACATCGGGGGTGCCGGCGTGGCGCTGGGCTACCTGGGCGACGAGACGCTGACCGCCGCCCGGTTCATCACCCACCCGGCGACCGGCGAGCGGCTCTACCGCACCGGCGACCTCGGCCGCCAGCTGCCCGGCGGCGACATCGAGTTCCTCGGCCGCGAGGACACGCAGGTGAAGGTGCGCGGCCACCGCATCGAGCTGGCCGAGGTTGAGAGTGCCCTGCTGGCGCATCCCGCGGTCGGCAATGCCGCGGCGCTGGTCGACGGCGCGGAGCCGATGCAACGCCGGCTCGCCGCCGCGGTCGAGGCGGCACCCCGCGACGGCGCGGCCGGCCGCGACCGGGCGCTCGCCGAGCGCCTGCACGCGGATGCGGCGGCGGCCGCCGGCGAGGTGTGCGCCGGCGTCGACACCGCGCGGCTGGCCGCCTTCGCGCGGCAGCTGGACGAGACCGCGATGCGGGCCATGCTCTGCACGCTGCGGGAGCAGGGCCTGTTCGCCACCGACGGACGCGCGCCCAGCGGCGAGTGCGCGCACACCGCCGACGAGATCATGGCCCGCGCGCGCGTCGCCGGCAAGCATCACCGCCTCATCCGGCGCTGGCTGCGCGGACTCACCGAGCACGGCTTCCTCGCCCGGGACGACGACGGCCGGTACCGGCCGCTGCGGACGGTCACCGCCGAGGACGTCGCCGAGGCGTGGCGGGGCACCGAGCGGATGCAGCGCGAGGTGCGCCACGGCGCGGAGCTCATCCGGTACTTCCGGGTCGCCACCGAGCACCTCCCGGAGCTGATGCGCGGCGAACTGGACCCGGTCCGGCTGCTGTTCCCCGAGGGCCGCCTGGACATCCACGAGTCCGCGTACAACGACAACACGCTCAGCCGCTACCTCAACCAGGTCGTGGTCGCCGCCTGCCGCGGCATCGCCCGGCACGCGCACCCCGAGGGGCGCCCCCTGCGGCTGCTGGAGGTCGGCGCCGGCGTCGGCGGCACCAGCATCGACCTGATCCCGGCGCTGGCCGGGCTCGACGTCGACTACCTGTTCACCGACGTGTCGCAGTTCTTCCTCAACAAGGCCGCCGAGCGCTTCGCCGAGTTCCCCTGGGTGCGGTACGGCCTGTTCGACCTCAATGCCGACCCGCGCGCGCAGCAGCACCAGCCCAACTCGTTCGACGTCATCGTCTGCGCCAACGTCATGCACTACGCCCGGCACGCCGGCCACGCCCTGGCACGCCTGCGCGAGCTGCTGACGGCGGGCGGATCGCTGGTCTTCATCGAGACGACGAAGGACAACTACCAGATCCTCACGTCGATGGAGTTCCTGTTCGACGCGACGAACAACGACTTCGACGACGTGCGCCGCGGCCGCGACGACACGTTCATCGCCCGGTCGGACTGGCTGGACCTGATCGCCGAGGCCGGCGGGAGCACGGCGTTGTGCCTGCCGGAGGTGGACGATCCGCTGGCCGAGGTGGGCATGTTCGCCTTCGTCGCCCGGTTCAAGAGCGACCGGCAGCCGCTCGACGCCGCCGAGCTCACGGGCCACCTGCGCGCCCGGCTGCCGGAGCACATGGTGCCCGGCCGGCTCGAGGTCCTCGACGCGCTGCCGCTGACCGCCAACGGCAAGGTCGACCGGCGGGCCCTCGCCGGCCTGCTGGGACGGCCCGACGCGGGCGCGGCGGTGACCAACACGGCGGGCGCCCAGCCGCTGGACGACCTCGAGCGGCGGCTCGCCCAGGTGTGGGCCGAGGTGCTGGCCGTCGCCGAGGTCGGCCGGGACCAGGACTTCTTCTCCCTCGGCGGCGACAGCCTGCTGGCCGCGCAGCTCGTCACGCGGCTGATCGAGCAGGTGCCGGAGGCGGCCGACGCGTTCTTCGACAGCCTGCTGCGGGTGGTGCTGGAGGCCGCCAGCGTCGGCTCGCTCGCCGACCACCTGCGCAAGCCCCAGGACGGCCCCGCGGCTGCGGACTCCGCCGGGTCGCCCGTGGTGGAGCTGCGCTCGCCGCCCGCGGATCGGCCGGTCGTGCTCGTCCACGGCCCGCAGGGGACGCTCGAGGGCTACGGCGAGGCCGCCGGGGCCGGGGACCTCGGCGTGGTGCTGTCCGACCCGCACTCCTACGTTGCCGCCGCGCCGGACCGGCTGATCGAGCGCGTCGCCGGGGCGTACGCGCACCGGCTGCGGGCCGAAGGCCACGACGCGGTGCACCTCGTCGGCTGCCGGCTCGGCGCGGTCCTCGCCGTCGAGATGGCCCGGCAGCTGGCCGAGGCCGGCGGGGCGGTGACCGGCGTGACCGTCATCGCCGGCTACCCGCCGCCGTACGTCGTGGAGGACGAGCTGCTCACCGAGTACCTCTACGCACTCGAGCTGGGCGTCGATCCGGCCGAGCTCGGCTACCCGTCGGCCGGCGAGGTGGCCGCGCAGATCGCCGCCGCCCGCGGCCGGAACCCGGTGCTGGTCCCGGACGGGTCGCTGGCCCGGGGCGAGCTCGGCGAGGTCACCCAGGCCGACCGGCTCGGCGCGCTGGCCGAGGCCGTGGCCGCGCTCGGTACCGCCAACCCCGGCGAGGCCGCCGAACGGTTCCCGGTGTTCCGGCAGACGGTGCGAGCGACGGGCCGGCACGAGGTGATGCCCTACTTCGGCGACATCACCCTGCTGCGGCCGGCCGGCGAGGAACCGGCGGCCCTGGCGGACATGACCGCCTTCTGGCAGGAGGTGTGCCTCGGCGAACTCCGGGTCGTCGACGTCCCCGGCACCGCGGCGGACTGCCTCGCCGGGCCGCGGGCCGCGGCCGTGGCCGAGCTGATCGGGGACGGCCGTGGCTGAGCCGCTGGTCGGTGTCGTCGGCGGTTACGGCGCGGTCGGCGCGGCGCTCGCCCGGCAGCTGCACGACCGGGGCGGGGCACGGCTGCGGATCGGCGGCCGCGACCCGCACGCGGCGGCGGCGCTCGTCGACAAGCAGCTCGAGGGACGCGGCGAGGCGGCGGCGGTCGACGTCTACGACCCGGGCAGCCTCGCCGCGTTCTGCGCCGGATGCGCCGTTGTCGTCAACTGCGCCGGTCCCTCGTACCGGGTGCTGGACCGCGTCGCGGTGGCCGCCCTGGCCGCCGGTGCCCACTACGTCGATCCCGGGGGCGACCTGCCCGTACGGGACCTGCTCACCGCGGCCGGCACCGGCGACCGGGCCGCCGTCCTCAACGCGGGCCTCATGCCCGGCCTGACCGCGCTGCTGCCGCTCGGGCTGGCCCGCGCCGGGTCCGGCCGCGTCGCGCGGCTCACCGCGTACGCCGGGCTGGTGGACCGGATGACCCCGGCCGGCGCCGCGGAGTACCTGCTGAGCCTGGGCGGCGGGCACGGCGAGCCGCTGGCCGCGTGGCGCGGTGGCCGCCGGGTCTCGCGGGCGCTGGAACCGCTGACCGGCGTCGAGGTGCCGTTCTACCCCGGCCGGGTGGCCGTGCATCCCTTCCTCAGCGGCGAGACCGAGTGGCTCGCCGCCACGCTCGGTGCGGACGAGGTCGACTGGTACAACGTGTTCGACGGCGGCGGCAACGTGGTGGCGGCGCTGAGCCGCCTGCGTCCGGCCATGCTCGGCGCCGGCGACCTCGAGTCGGCGGCCCGGGAGCTGGCCGAGGCCGCCGCGCTGGATCTCTTCGGCCGCGACCCGTACCAGCTGTTCGTGTTCGAGATCGCCGACGCCGCGGGCCGCCGGGTCCTGGTGCTGCGGACCGAGGACACCTACGAGGCCACCGCGCTGCTCGCGGCGCAGGCCACCGCCGACGCGCTCGCGGGGCGGCTCCCGGCGGGCGTCCACCTCGCCGCGGAGGTCGTTGCCTACCCGCCGGTCGCCGACGCGCTGCGGGCACATCCGACGGTTCGCGTGTTCGAGGTCATCGACGGGGGCCTGGACGGCGCCGCCGCGGACGAGGGGGAGCTGTGAGCCGGCCGCGCGTGCTCGTCTGCGGCACCGACTTCGGCCGCATCTACCTCGCCGCGCTGGCCGCGCCCGACGCGGGCTTCGAGCTCGCCGGCATCCTCGCCCGCGGCGGGGCCCGCTCGGTGGCGTGCGCCGCGCACTACGGCGTGCCGCTCTACACCACCGTGGCGCAGGTGCCGTCCGACGTCGAGATCGCCTGCGTCGTCGTCGGCGGCGCGGTCACCGGCGGCCCCGGCGCCGAGCTCGCCTCGGCGCTGCTGGCACGGGGCATCCACGTGCTGCAGGAGCACCCGCTGCACCACGACGAGCTGGCCGGGTGCCTGCGCACGGCGCACCGGCACGGCGTCGTCCACCATCTCAACACGCACTACGTCCACGTCGCGCCGGTGCGCCGGTTCGTCGCCGCGGCCCGGGCCCTGCTCGCCCGCCAGCGGCCGCTCTTCGTGGACGCGATGGTGGCGGTGCAGGTGACGTACACCCTGTGGGACATCCTCGGCCGAGCGCTGGGCTCCGTGCGGCCCTGGTCGTTCGCCGGCCCGCAGCCGGCCGGGCCCGAGGCCGCCTTCCGCAGCCTGGACGGCACCCTCGCCGGCGTGCCGCTGACGCTGCGGGTGCAGCAGGAGATGGACCCGTCGCAGCCGGACAACTTCGCGCACCTGTTCCACCGGATCACCATCGGCACCGAGGGCGGCCACCTCACGCTCGTCAACACCCACGGCCCGGTGCTGTGGTCACCGCGCCCGCACATGCCCGCCGACGCCGCCTCCGTCGTCGCGTTCGAGGACTCCGCCGCGGGCCATCTCGACTTCGCCAGCACCGCACCACTCGGGCCGGCCGAGGCCCCCAGCTACCGCGAGGTACTGGCCCGGCTCTGGCCCGACGCGGTGCGTCACGCGCTGCGGGAGCTGGCCGCGGACCTGCCCGACCCGGCGGCCGCCCGGCGGCGCGGCCAGTACCATCTGGCGCTGTGCCGGCTCACCGCCGACGTGAACGCCCGCCTCGGCCCGCCCGCGATGCGCCGCCATCCCGCCTCGCCGCAGGTGCTGCCGGCGGCCGCGCTGGCCGTCGCCGAGGACACGGCATGAGCGGCGAATGGGATCTGTGGTTGCGGGCGTTCCGGCCCCGTCCGCACGCCGCGATGCGCCTGGTGTGCCTGCCGCATGCCGGCGGCGCCGCGAGTTTCTACCGTCCCTGGCAGGCCGACCTGCCGCCGGAGATCGAGCTGCTGGGGGTGCAGTACCCGGGCCGCGGTGACCGGTTCGGCGAGCCGCACGCCGAGGCGCTCACGGCCATGGCGGCCAGGATCGCCGGCGCGCTGACGGAGCGCCTGGACCGCCCGTTCGCGCTCTTCGGGCACAGCCTGGGCGCCGCGGTGGCGTTCGAGGTGGCCCGTCAGGTGCAGGACCGGGCCGGCGGTCTGCTGCTCGCCCTGTTCGTCTCCGGCCGGGCGGCACCGGCCGATCCGGGCCTGCGCCACCGCGAGCCGGACGAGGTGCTCTGGGGCGAGCTGGCCCGCCTGGGCGGCACGAGCCCCGAGCTCGTGCACTGCGACGAGCTCAGGGGTCTGGTGCTGCCGACCCTGCGGGCCGACTACCGGCTGAGCGAGACGTACGGCCCCGCGCCGCGCCCGGCGGTGCGCTGTCCCGTGGTGCTCTGCGTCGGCGAGGCCGACCCGGAGGCGCCGGTCGCGGCGGTGCGGGACGGCTGGCGCGACGGCATCCGCGGCGAGCCGACGCTGCGGGTGTACCCCGGTGACCACTTCTACCTGGTGCCGCACCGGGCGCGGGTGGCCGCCGACGTCTGCCGTCAGCTCGGCCTGGCCGCCGTCGGCTGGCCCTCGACGCCGTAACCGGGGCCGCCCACGCGGGCGGCCACCTCGGCCGCGATGTCGGCATAGCCGGTGGTCAGGGCGGCGGCGACGTCGGGGGCGAGGCCGGCGTGGAACAGCAGCACCTGGATGCCCTGCTGGCGCGGCACCAGGGCGAACTCGGCCCGGAACCGGGTGGCGACGCCGTCCGGGACGTACGCCTCGACCCAGGCCCCGGGAACCCGCCGCCGCTCGGCCGGCTCGGCGAGCATCTGGAACACCAGGTCGTCCGGCCGGCCGGCGCCGCGCTGCGGGTCCAGCGGCAGCAGGTGGTACGGCAGCTCCTGGTGGATGAACGCGTCGCGCACCGTGCCGTGGGTCCGGCGCAGCAACTCGGCGAAGTCCTCGCCGGGCACGGTCGTGCGCAGCAGCACCAGGTTCGCCAGGAAGCCGACCACCTGCCCGTGCTCGGGCCGCACCCGGTTCGCGAACACGGAGGACACCGTCAGGTCGGCCTGGCCGGTGATCCGGTACAGCGTCGCGTAGAACAGCGCCAGCATCACCGTGAACAGGGTGGTGCGCTCCTGCCGGCCGACCGCCCGCAGCCGCCGCACGACGTCCTCCGGGATGTCGGCGGCGATGGTGGCGCTGCCGCCGGCCGGCGGGCCGTCCCCGTCCGCGGCGGCGGGCAGGACGGGTGGGCGGGCGCCGGCGAGCTTCGCCCGCCAGTACGCGGCGTGCCGCGTCATCCCGCCGCCCTCGCGTCCGCGCTGCCAGTCCGCGAAGTCGCGGTACTGGCAGGCGACCGGCTCCGGCGTTCCCCCCTCGTACAGCTGCCAGAGCTCGCGGAAGAGCACCGCACACGACCACGCGTCGGTGACGAGGTGGTGGGCGTTGATACAGATCAGCCAGGCCTCGTCGCCGGTGCGCCACACCGTCACCCGCACCGGCCAGCGGGTCGGGTCGATCCGGGTGGCCAGTTCGCCGGCGAGCGCCCGGCGCAGCGCGGCGGCCGGGTCGGCCGTCGCGCGGAGGTCGACGACCACGGGCTCGACCGGCCGCGGCGGATTGATCAGCTGGGTCAGGAGCGGCCCGCGGCCGGTGAACGTCGTGCGCAGGCTCTCGTGCCGGGCGGTCAGCGCGGTGAGCGCCGAGCCCAGCGCGGCGACGTCGAGCTCGCCGGTGACACGGCACAGGGTCGGGCAGTTGAGCGCGCCGTCGGCCCCCCGGTTCCGGTCGAGTATCCACAGTAGACGCTGGCCGGTCGAGGCCCGGCTCGTGGAGGGCTCCATGCCTCGCAATCTAGTTGCGTCGATGCCTGTCGGGTACTGCGATTGTCGGCTATCGTCGGGTCCCTTCGGGTATAGGGGGCAGTTATGACGTTCGCGCCGGCGGGTCATGCGCATACGGCCGCAGCGCTTGCCACCCGGTTGTTTCTGGCCGGCCTGGCGACCGCGGAGCTGATGACCGTCTATCTCGGGCTGCGGCTCGGGCTGTACGAGGCCATGGCGGACGGGCCGCTGACGGCGGCGGGTCTCGCGGCCCGCGCCGGCGTCGACGGGCGCTACGCGCTGGAGTGGCTGGAGCAGCAGGCGGCGGCCGGGCTCATCGAGGTCGACGACGCCGGGCGGGCCGCCGCCGAGCGGGAGTACACCCTGCCACCCGGCCACACCGAGGCGCTGATCCGCTCCGGCGGCCCGAACTCGGTCGCCCCGATGGTCCTGCTGCCGGTGGGTGGCGTCGCCGGTGTCCTGCCACGGCTGCTGGACGCCTACCGCACCGGCGGCGGAGTGCCGTACGCGGCGTACGGCGACGACCTGCGCGGCGGCGACGGCGGGCTCAACCAGGCGGTGTTCCTGCGCCAGCTGCCCGGGTGGATCCGCCGGGCGCTGCCCGACGTGCACAGCCGGTTGGGCGCCGGTGCCGCCATCGCCGATGTCGCGTGCGGCAGCGGCTGGTCCAGCATCGCGCTGGCCCGCGCCTATCCGGCCGCCACCGTGCACGGCTTCGACCTCGACCCGGCCTCGGTGGCCGACGCGCGGGCCAACGCCGCGCAGGCGGGCGTCGCCGACCGGGTCAGCTTCGCGGTGCGCGACGCCGCCGATCCGCAGCTTGCCGGCCGCTACCAGCTGGTATGCCTGCTGGATGCGCTGCACGACATGGCCCGGCCGGTGCCCGTGCTGCGGGCGCTGCGGTCGCTGCGCGCCGAGCGCGACGGCTGCGTCCTGCTGATGGAGCCGCGGGCCGCCGAGCAGCCGGTCGCCCCGGCGGACGAGACCGAGCGCTTCCTCTACGCCGTCAGCGTCCTGCACTGCCTGCCGGTCGGACGCTTCGAGCAGCCGTCCGCGGCGACCGGTACGGTGCTGCGCCCGGCGGCGGTGGACGCGCTGGCCCGCGAGGCCGGCTTCGAGCGCGCCCACCCGTTGCCGGTCGAGCATCGGTTCCACCGGCTCTACCGGCTGACCGGCTGACCCGGCTGACCGGCTGACCCGCTCGCGCGCTATGCACAGTTGCGGGCCGGCCGGCCCGACAGTGGCATTGTCGGCGTCGCGGTGTCGCGTGCCACGCTGGCCCGCATGGCAGTACCGGTGATCGTCGAGGCGGTGCGTACCCCGATCGGCAGGCGCGACGGCTGGCTGTCCGGGCTGAGCGCCGTGCAGCTGCTCCGGCACGCGCAGCAGGAGGTGCTGCGCCGATGCGGGCTTCCGCCGAGCCACGTCGAGCAGATCATCGGCGGCTGCGTGACACAGATCGGTGAGCAGAGCCTGAACGTGACCCGCAACGCCTGGCTCGACGCCGGTGGCGATCCCGCCGTCGGATGCTCCACTGTGGACACCTCGTGCGGGTCGGGTCAGCAGGCCAACCACCTCGTGGCCGCGCTCATCGCGGCCGGTGTGATCGAGGTCGGCATCGCCTGCGGCGTCGAGTCGATGAGCCGCGTGCCGATCGGGGCGAACATCGTCAACGGGCCGGGCCACTACCTGACCGAGGACTACCCGTTCGACGATCCGCCGCGGATGCAGTTCGGCGGCGCCGAGCGGATCGCCCGGCGGGAGCACTTCACCCGCGCGCAGCTCGACGCGTTCGGGGTCCGGTCGCAGGTGCTCGCCGCGCGGGCCTGGGCCGGGGGCCGCTACGACCGGGAGGTGGCGCCGGTCGGCGCCGAGGGCCGGCTGGTGGCGCGGGACGAGGGACTGCGGGAGACCACGGCGGAGGTGCTGGCCGGGCTGCGCCCGAACATGCGCGACGGGCTGCACACCGCCGCGACGTCGTCACAGGTCTCCGACGGCGCGGCCGCCGTGCTGTGGGTGGCCGAGCACCGGGCCCGGGAGCTCGGGCTGCGGGCGCGGGCGCGGCTGGCGCACCAGGTCGTCACCGGGGCCGATCCCTACTACCTGCTGGATGGGCCCGTCGCGGCGACCGCGAAGGTACTCGCGCGGGCCGGCATGAAGCTGGACGACATCGACCGGTACGAGGTGAACGAGGCGTTCGCGGCGGTGGTGCTCTCGTGGGCCCGTCACCACGACGCCGACCCCGACCGGATCAACGTCAACGGCGGCGCGATCGCGCTCGGGCACCCGCTCGGCGCGACCGGGACCCGCCTGTTCGTGTCGGCGCTGCACGAGCTCGAACGCTCCGGCACCGAACACGCGCTGGTGACGATGTGCTGCGGCGGCTCGCTCGGCACCGCCAGTGTGCTGCGGCGCGTGTAGGTCGCGTCCCGTTGATCAGCGCGGCGTAGCGCGCTCGGCCGAGGAGGATCATGGACCGCGAGGAGTTCTACCGGGAGGCGCGCACCGACCTGACCGGGCCGCTGGCCGGCGTGCGCGTGCTCGACGTGACCAAGGTGTGGTCCGGCCCGATGGCCACCTGTGTGCTGGCCGACCTCGGCGCGGACGTGATCCGGGTCGAGATGCCGGGCAACCGGGACGGCCAGGTGCCGCCGCGGATTCCCGACACCGGGCTGTCGTGGTTCCGCGAAACGGTACAGCGCAACAAGCGCAGCGTCGCCCTCGACCTGCGGCGGGAGGCGGACCGGGAGACGCTCCTGCGCCTGGTCCCGACCGTCGACGTGCTCGTCGAGAACTACAAGCCGGGCACCATGGACGGATGGGGCCTGGGCTACCGCGAGTGCCGCGCGGTCCGCCCGGATCTGGTCTACGTCTCCATCTCGGGCTTCGGGCAGTACGGCCCGGACGCGCACCGCCCCGGCTACGACCCGGTCGTGCAGGCGACCTCCGGCTGGATGTCGCTCAACGGCGAGCCGGACGGCCGCCCGGTCAGAGCGCCGACGTTCCTGGCCGACGACGTGGCCGGGCTGCACGGCGCGATCGGCGCGCTGGCCGCGCTGCGCCACCGCGACCGCACCGGCGAAGGCCAGCACGTGGACGTGGCCATGCTCGACACCATGCTGTTCCAGAGCGCCGGATTTCTCACCCTCGGCGCGACCGGGGTGCCGATGCGACGGTGGGGCGACGAGGCCGAGTCCGTCGCGCCCGCCAACGGCTACGACTGCGCCGACGGCCGCATCTACCTCGCCGTCGCCCTCAACAAGCACTGGCGCGTGCTGGCGGAGCTGATCGGCCGGCCGGATCTGGCCCGGGCGCCCGGATTCGCCACCAACGACGAGCGGCTCGCCAACCGGGCGGCCGTCAACGCCGTGGTGGCGCGATGGTGCCGCGAGCGGACCGCGGCGGACGCCGTCGCCCGGCTCTGCGCGGCCGGGCTGACCGCGACCCCGGTGCGGACGTTCGCCGACGCCGCCGAGGACCCCCACGTCCTCGAGCGCGAGATGCTCGCGCCGACCCGGCTGCACAACGGCAGCACCGCCCCCCTGACCGGCACCGCGGTGAAGTTCTCGCGGACGCCCACCCGGGTGCGGCACGGCGCTCCGGCGCCGGGTGCGGACACCGAGGAGATCCTCGGCGATATGCGGCTTGACGGTCACGTATGACATCGCCCGCCGCCTTCTGTCCGAGGCGCTCAAGACCTTATTACGTTGAGATATCTCGACACCGGCAGCGGCGGAACAAGAGGGAGAGCGATGTCCGAGCGACCCTGCGTCCTGATCAGCGGAGCCTCCAGGGGCATCGGCCGCGCGATCGCGCTGCGCCTGGCGGCTGACGGGTACGCCGTGGCCGGCTGCTACGCGAGCCCGGGGGAGCAGGCCGACAAGACCAGGGCGGAGGTGGCGGCGCTCGACGTGCCGACGCACTTCGCGCCGTGCGATGTGGCCGACGCGGCCGCCGTGGAGGCCTTCATCCGCGACGCGCAGGGGCGACTCGGACCGCTGACCGCGGTGGTGAACAACGCCGGGATCAACCGGGACGCGCCGCTGGTGCTGATGCCGCCCGCCGACTGGGCCGATGTCGTGTCCACGAACCTCACCGGCACCTGGAACGTCTGCCGCGCCGCGGTCTTCGGATTCCTGAAGCGGGGCGGCGGCGCGGTCGTCAACATGTCGTCCGTCGCCGGCATCCACGGCAACGCCGGCCAGACCAACTACGCCGCCACGAAGGCCGGCATCATCGGCCTGACCAAGTCGCTGGCCAAGGAGGTCGCTTCCCGCGGCATCCGGGTCAACGCCGTCGCGCCCGGCTTCATCGAGACGGACATGACGACAGCGCTGCCCGAGCGCACCCGGAACAAGGCGCTGGAGCGGATCCCCATGCGCCGCTACGGGACGCCCGACGAGGTCGCCGCCCTGGTCGCGTTCCTGGTCTCGGCGCAGGCGTCATACGTCACCGGTCAGGTCTTCTCCGTCGACGGCGGGATCACACTGTGACGGCGGCGAGCGCCGCGCCCCTGCGGGCCGCGGACCGGATCGACGTCATCGCCGGTGACCTGCGCCGCGACGACGTGCTCACCGTGCGCGCCGCGAAGCTGGTGGACCCGAGCGACCCGTACCTTCCCGGGCACTTCCCGGGCCTGACGCTGTTCCCCGGCGTGTTTCTCCTGGAAACGCTGCGGCAGACGGTCGTGGGCGTGCTCGGCGAGGACCGCGGTGCGCTGCCGGAGCTCATCCGGCTGCGGTCGCTGCGCTGTCTGGCGCCACTGCGCGCCGGCGAGTGGTTCACGCTGACCTGCACGCTCACCCGCCACGACGACGGGCACCGGGCCGACGGCCGGTTCGAGCGCGGTGACGGGGTTCGGGCGGCGACGGTGCGCGCCGACTACGGCTATCCCGGGGGCGGCCGTGCTGACCCACGCTGAACTGCGGGCCCTGCTGCCGCAACGCTGGCCGATGCTCCTGCTCGACCGGGTCGACGAGCTCGAGCCCGGGGTGCGGATCACCGCGGTGAAGGCGGTCACCGGCGCGGAGCCCTGCTACCAGGACCTGCCCGACGGCCTTGACGCCGGCCGGTACGCCTACCCGTTCCCGCTCGTGCTCGAGTCCTTCGGGCAGGCCTGCGCGGTGCTGTGGCGTGCCTCCACTGTGGACGACCCCGGCGGCGTGCTCATGTTCGCCGCGGCGCGCGACTGCGTGCCGCGGGCCACCGTCAACCCCGGTGACGTCCTGCGCCACGAGGCCCGGCTGGAGCACGTGGTGCCCGGCACCGCCTTCGCCTGCGGCAGCACCTGGGTCGGCGACCGGGAGGTGGCCACGTTCGGCTCCCTGGTGGCGGTGACCCGCCCGGCCGGGCAGATCGAGCCGCGTTGAGCACGTCGACGAGCCGCCGAGAAGACACCGAACCGAGGAGAGGAAGACAGATGAGCACGACGAGTCGTTTCGAGGAACTGCGTGAGATCGTCGCCGAGGTGCTCGAGGTGGAGCCCGAGGAGGTCACCGACGCCGGCGACTTCGCCGACGACTACGAGGCCGACTCGATCCGGGCCATCGAGATCCTGGCCCGGATCGAGAAGCTGTACAAGGTGGAGATCCCGCAGTCGGAGCTGCCGGAGATGCGCAACCTCAAGGCCACCTACGAGGTGGTCGCGCGGTACGCCGGCTGGCAGGACTGAGCGGTGCACCCGGTCGTCGTCACCGGCCTGGGTCCGGTGTCCAGCGTCGGCATCGGCCGCCCCGAGTTCAAGCAGTCGCTGCTGGCCGGGCGGTCGGGCATCGGCCCGATCGAGAGCTTCGACACCCGGGGCTTCCCGTACGTCAACGGCGGCGAGGTGACCGGGTTCGAACCGCGGGCCCTGCTGGAACGGATCGAGCCCGCGCACTGGGGCCGCTCGGCGCTGTTCGCCGCGGCCGGGGCCCGGCTGGCGGTGCGCGACGGCGGCCTGGACCTGGATCGGGTCGACGCCGGTCGCGCCGCCGCCGTGATCGGCACCACCAGCGGCGAGTCGCAGGTCGTGGAGCGGATCACCGCTCAGCTGGTCGCCGGCGGGTTCCCCGCCGCGGACGCCGCGCTCTTCGGGCAGGCACCGGCCGGGCGGCTCGCCCACGCGGTCAGCGCGGAGCTCGGCCTGTGCGGGGAGTCGATGACGCTGGCGACCGCCTGCTCGGCGAGCAACTACGCCCTGGGGTACGCGCACGACCTGATCGCGACGGGGCAGGCCGACGTGGCGCTGGCGGGTGGCGCCGACTCGGTGTGCCGCTGGGCGCACGCCGGCTTCTACCGGCTCGGCGCGCTCACCGCCGACGCGTGCGCGCCGTTCGACCGCGACCGCTCCGGGATCCTGACCGGCGAGGGCGGCGCGGTGCTGCTGCTGGAGAGCGCCGGACACGCCGCGGCGCGCGGCGCCCACGTCTACGCCGAACTGCTCGGCTACGGCGTCAACTGCGACGCGCGGCACATGGTGGCTCCGGACGCGCCCACGATCGCCGCCTGCATGCGGATGGCGCACCGGCACGCGGGCATCAAACCGGACGACGTGGACTACATCTGCGCCCACGGCACCGGCACCCCCGCCAACGACTCCGTGGAGGCGGCGGCCGTGCGGGACGTGTTCGGCGCGGCACCGCCCCCGATGAGCTCGATCAAGTCCATGCTCGGGCACACCATGGGCGCGGCCAGCGGCTTCGGCGCGATCGCCTCGGCGCTCGCCATCGCCGACGGGTTCCTGCCGCCCACCATCAACTGGCGCACGGCCGACGAGTCGCTCGAGGGCATCGACCCGGTGCCGAACCAGGCCCGGCCGGCCACCGTCCGGGTGGTGCAGAACAACGGGTTCGCCTTCGGCGGCAACAACGCCATCACCATCCTCGGAGCCGTCGCATGACCGGGACCGTGATCACCGGCTGGGGTGTCCTCAGCGCCGCCGCGGTCGGGGCCGGGCCGCTCGTCGCCGCCGTGGCGCCGATCGGGCACGGCGCCGCCGCCGCGCCCCGCACGACCGCCGTCGACTGGTACGCCGAGCCGCTGCCCGCACCGGCCGCGGCCGTGGTCGAAGGCCTCGACTTCACCGCCCTGCTCGGCCGCAAGGGCACCAGCACCTTCGACCGGGCCACCGGGCTGGCCGTCGTCGCCTGCGGGCAGGCGCTGTCCGACAGCGGGCTCGCCGTGTCCGACGAGACCCGGCAGCGGATCGGCATCACGCTCGGCACCACCCTCGGCAGCCTGCGATCCACCAGCGACTTCAGCCGCGAGACCCTGGTGCAGGACAAGCCGTACCTGGTCAATCCGATGCTGTTCCCGAACACCGTGATGAACTGCGCGGCCGGGCAGGCGGCGATCCGCTTCGGGCTCAAGGGCGTCAACGCCACGGTCGCGGGCGGGGCACTGGGGTTCCTGGGTGCCTTGCGGTACTCCACCAACGCGCTGCGCGCCGGCTATGCCGATGCCGTGCTGACCGGCAGCGTCGAGGAGTACACCCCGCACTCCGCCTGGGCGGCTCACCACGCACCCGGGGCGGCGCCCGGGGTGCCGACGGGTGAGGGCGCCGCCGTGTGCGTCGTCGAACGCGCCGAGGCCGCCCGCGCGGCCGGCCGCCACGTCGACGCCGAGGTGCTCGCCGCCACGGCCGGGTTCGCCGCGGCCGCGGACGCCTGGCCGGACGCGCTGGCCGGGTGTGTGCGCCGGGCGCTCGCGGCGGCGGGTGCCGCCCCGGCCCAGGTGACCCTGGTCGTCACGGCCGACCCCGCCGAGAGCGCCGCCGTCGCCGCCGCGCTGGACGGTTCCCGCTGCCGGACGCTGGCGGTGCGGGAGGTCTTCGGCGAGTGCCAGGCCGCCTCGGGCGCGTTGCAGGTCGCGACGGTCCTCGCCGTGCACCGCGGCGACCCGGCCCGCGACGGGCAGCTGGCGCTGGTCACCGGCCACACCCCGGACGGCGCCGTGGGAGCGGCGCTGCTGCGGGGGTGGAGCCGGTGAGCGTGCTGATCCTGGCCAGCGAGGTGCGCACCTGCCTCGGCGACGGCGACGCGACCTACGCCGCGCTGCTGGCCGGGCGGACCGGAGTCGCACCGCTGCGCGGCGTCGACGGCGCGCGGATCAACGTGCTCCACGGCTACGAGATGCCCGGCGCCGACCACGGCCGGCCGCTGCGGGCCGGCGCATGGCTCGCCCAGTGCGTGATCGCCGCGCTGCGCCGCGCCGGCGTCGATCTCGCGGCCGAACCCGCACGGCGGGTCACGGCCGTCGTCGGCACCGGGCTGCGTGAACTGTCCGCGGTCGAGGCCGGCGACACCCGGGCGGAGGACCTGCACTTCGCCGGCGTGGTCCGGGCCGCGGCGCCGGTGCTGGGCGAGGTGCTCACCATCGCCAACGCGTGCAGCGCGGCCGGGCACGCCCTCGCCCTCGGCCAGGACCTGCTGGAGCTCGGCGACGCCGACGTCGTGGTGGTCGGCGGCGCGGACGCCATGACCGAGTCGATGCTGGCGATGATCGGCCGGATGGCGGACGCGCCGACCGACCGGATCCGGCCGTTCGACGCGGACCGTCGCGGGGTCCTCCTCGGCGAGGGCGCCGCCGCCGTCGTGCTCGCCCGGGACCCCTCACCGGGCCGGCGGCCGGTCGGCCGGGTGCTGGCGACCGGGCTGTCCTGCGACGCCGAGCACGAGACCGCACCGTCCGCGGACGGCATCGCGCGGGCGATGCGGGACGCCTACCAGCGCGCCGGCCGGGCACCGTCCGACGTCGACCTCGTGGTCGCCCACGGCACCGGGACGGCACTCAACGACCCGGTCGAGGCCGTGGTCCTGCGCGCCGAGGTCGGCGGCCGGCCGCTGGTCACCGCCGTCAAGGGCGCCATCGGGCACACCTCCGGCGGATCGGCCCTGATGAGCCTCGACGTGGCGCTGCGCTGCCTCGCCGGCGGGCCGGTGCCGCCCGTCGTCGGGCTGCGCGAGCCCGCACCGGAGGCGCACGGACTGCGGCTGGTGACCGGCGCACCCGCGCCCGGCCGGATCCGCCTGGCCCAGGTCGACGCGTTCGGCTTCGGCGGCGTCAACGCGGTCACGCTGGTGGCGGCGCCATGAACCTGACCGTGCTGGCCAGCGCCGTGTACCTGCCCGGGGACGACCCGGGCGCCCCGCCGCCGGAGCGGGCCCACGAGGTGCTCGGCCGCAAGGGACTGCTCGGCAAGGACGCCGCCACCCGGCTCGCGATCTGTGCCGCGCACCGGACCCTCGAGCGGCCCGACCGGGCACCCCGGCCGGCCGGGCCCGCCGACCCCCGGACCGCGGTCGTCGTCAGCTCCAACCTCGGCAACGTCGCCGCCGTCCGGGGCGTGGTGCGCACGGTGCGCGAGAGCGGTGGCCGTGGCGTGAGCCCGCTGCTCGCCCCGGTGTTGTCCAGCAACGTGATCGCGGGGGCGCTGGCCATCTGGTTCCGCTGGAGCGGGCCGAACCTGATGATCTGCTCGGGCGCGACCGGCGGGCTCGACGCGGTCGCGAGCGCCGCGCTGCTGCTGCGGTCCGGGCGGGCCGAGCGGGTGGTGGTGGTCGGCTGCGAGCCCGCCGACCCCGACGCGGCCGCCGTCTACGGACGCCCGCTGCGGGCCGCCGCCGCCTGCCTGATCCTGGCCCGCTCCGGGCCGGCCGGGAGTCCCCACATCGGTGCGGTCCGTCCGGTCCCGGACGGCGGCGCCGCCGGGGACAGCTACGGCGCCGACGGCGTGCTGCGGGTCGCCGATGCGGCCGCCGCCGTGCGCGCCGGGAGCTCGACCGGCCGGTTCGTGGTGTGCGGCGACGCCGCCGACGGGTGGCGCGGTGTGCGGGTGAGCGCGTCGTGAACCGCAGTGCGCAACCGCGTCCGTTGCGGGCCGGCGGCGACGGGCCGCTCGTCGCCTTCGTGCACGGCATGGAGGACGGCTGGGAGAGCTGGATGCCGCTGGCCGAGCGCCTTCCGGCGGGCTGGCGCGCGGTCGCGCTGGACCTGCCGTGGCGTTCCGGCAACGACTACCGCTGGCGGCACACCACCGCCGCCGACTGGGTGGGCCGCGGCCTCGCCGCTCTCGATGAGCCGGTCGCGGTGCTGGTCGGCCACTCGCTGGGGGCCACCGCCGTGCTGGGCCTGCTGGCCGGCCCGCAGGCCCCGGCCACCGCGCCGGACGCACGGGCGGTCCTGCTGGCGCCGTTCTACCGGCCACCGGAGGTCCCGGTCAGCTGGGCGGTGTTCGAGCGATGCCGCCGCGAGTTCGACGCGATCGTGACGCAGGGCCTCGGCCCCCGGCTCGGGCCGCGGGCGGCCCTGCTCGACCCGGACCTGCGCGAGCTGATCGTGGCCAAGATGGTCGAGCGGATCGGCCCGATCGGCTTCCTGACGCTGTTCGAGCACTTCCTCGCCACCGCGGAGCTGCCGCTGGGCTCGGTCCGGACACCGGCCCTCGTGCTCGCCGGCAAGGCCGATCCGTGCCTCGCCGGCGGCCGGGCCGAGGCACTGGCCCGGCGGATGCCGGCCGCCACGGTGCGCATCCGGCCCCACTACGACCACTTCTGCCACGTGGCGCAGGCCGCCGACGTGGCCGGCGAGCTCCTCGGGTTCGTCGCCGACCCGGCCTGGGAGGAGACCAGCGCATGACCACCGACACCACGACCGGCCCGGCCGTCGAGACGGTCCGGCTCGGCCACCCGCGCTTCACCGGGGCCAACATCCGCACCTGGATCGGGTTCAAGCACTTCATGTACCTCGTCGAGGAGGCGATCCTGGAGTGGTTCCGGCGACAGGGCCAGGCGCCCGGCCGGCTGTACCTCGAGCACGGGCTGGGCCTGGAGATCGTGGACTCCTCGGTGCTCCTGCCGGCCGTGCTCGAGCTCGACGACGAGGTCACCGCGCTCGTGGCCCCGGCCGCCGGGGGCGAACCGGGCCGCTTCTCCGTGCGGCTCCTGGTCACCCGGGACGGACGCGAGGTCAGCGTGCTGCGCGGGCGCGTGAGCGTCGTGCTGGTCGCCGAGAAGGACCCGCCGGGCAGCGCGCCCGCCGGTGCGCTGCGGCCGCTCGTGGTGGCGGAGGCCGGCGGCGGCGGTCCCGGCACCGCGATAACCGGTGATGTCGCCGCGACCCTCACCCCGCACGGCTCGACGGCCCTGCTCTGGTCGTGGCGCACGGCCTACCAGCACTGCCACTACTCCGACCGGGTCCAGCATTCGGCCTACGTGGCCGCGCTGGAGGACGTCGTCGAGCGGTTCCTGGCCGACCGCGGCATCTCGGTGCGCCGGATGCTCGCCGAACGGGCCTGGATACCGGTCGTGTCGCGGGCGCGGGTCACCCTGCTCGCCGACGTGCACATGGAGGAGACGGTGCACACGACGTTCGTGGTCACCGACGTGCTGCGCGGCACCACCTTCGACGGCCGCATGGACTGCTACGTGCGGCGCGGAGACCGGCTCGTGCACACCGCGACCGCCACCATCCTGCACGGCTACGCGGTCAGCCGCGGACCCGGCGCCGGCCGGCTCGCCGAGCTCGACGCGCCGACCGTGGCCGCGCTCACCGGCGGGCCGGCCCGCCGATGACCAGGCGCGCACCCCGGGTGTACTTCTCGTTCCGCAGCCCGTTCAGCTGGATGGCGGTCCGGCGGCTGTGCGAGGCCGTGCCGGATGCGATGACGCGGCTGGAGTTCCGGCCGTACTGGGACCCCGACCCGCAGACCGAGGCGGCGCTCACCGAGCGCGGGGCGGAGTTCCACTACGTGCAGATGAGCCGGGCCAAGCACCGCTACATCCTGCTCGACACCAAGCGGCTGGCCGCCCGGGCCGGCCTGCGCATGGTCTGGCCGATCGACGTCGACCCCTGGTGGGAGCTGCCGCACCTGGCCTGGCTCAAGGCGCGGCGGCTGGGCCGGGCCGAGCAGTTCTACGCCGCGGCCACCGCCGCCCGCTGGGAGCACGGCCGCGACATCTGCGAGCCGGTGACGCTGCGCGAGGTGGCCCGCGCCGCCGGGCTGGACGGCGACGAGCTCGCGGGCGCGGTCCACGACCCGGCGATCCGGGCCGAGGCCGTCGACTGCCTGGTCGCCGCGTACCACGACGACGTCTTCGGCATTCCCTACTGCATCGCCGGCCGGGACCGGTTCTGGGGCCTGGACCGGCTGGACGACTTCGTCGCCGCCTTGCACGCGCACCCCAGTCCCGAACCAGAGCGCGATGCCGGCCGGCCCGCACCCGCCGGTGCCGCCTACGACACCGACACGGCCGGCGGTTGCGGCTGATCGCAGCGGCGGAAGGAACGACACGGTATGAGCACGAGAACGCCTGACCAGGAGCGGCTGTACCGCCGCCGGCAGCTCGCGGCGGCCTTCCGGGTGTTCGCCGAGCACGGCTTCGACGAGGGCGTGGCCGGCCACATCACGGCCCGCGACCCGATCCTGACCGACCACTTCTGGGTCAACCCGTTCGGCACCCACTTCGGCGACATCCGCGCCGGCGACCTGCTGCTGGTCGACCACGCCGGCCGGGTGGTGCGCGGGACGGGCCGGATCAACCCCGCGGCGTTCGCCATCCACGCCGCCGTGCACGCCGCCCGGCCGGACGTCGTGGCGGCGGCACACGCCCACTCGACGTACGGCCGCGCCTGGTCCGCGCTCGGCCGCCCGCTCGACCCGATCACGCAGGACGCCTGCGCGTTCTTCGAGGACCACACGGTCTACCGCGACTTCACCGGCGTCGTGCTGGACCTGGACGAGGGCAAGCGGATCGCGGCGGCGCTCGGCGGCGCGAAGGCGACGATCCTGCGCAACCACGGCCTGCTCACCGTCGGGCACAGCGTGGGCGAGGCCGCGTGGTGGTTCGTGGCGATGGAGAGCTGCTGCCGGGTGCAGCTGGCCGCCGAGGCGGCCGGGACGCCCGTCCGCATCGACGCCGCCGAGGCCCGGGCGACCCGGGAGACCGTCGGCGGCCACGACATCGGCCGGTTCAGCTTCGGCCCGCTCTACCGCCACGCGGTGCGCCGGGACCCGGGGCTGCTCGACTGAGGAGGAACGAGATGGCAGAACTGGTACGCAGGGCCGCCGCGGTCTCCGGCGAGCAGTGGGCCGTCGTCGACGACCATTCGCCCCGGCAGTCCTGGACCGCGCTCGACGAACGGGTGAACCGCTGGGTTCACCTGCTGCGCGCGCGGGGACTGGGGACGGGGGACCGGGTGGCCGTCTTCGCCGGCAACCGGCGCGAGGTCGTCGAGGCGGTGCTCGGCTGCCTGCACGCCGGGGTCACGTTCGTGCCCGTGAACTGGCACCTGACCGCGGGCGAGGTCGCCTACCTGCTCACCGACTCACAGTGCCGGGGACTGGTCGTGGACCGGGCCCGCGCGGCGACCGCGGCGGCCGCGTTGTCCAGCGCCGCGATCCGCCCCGACCTGTGCGTGGTGACCGGCGGACCGGATGGCGTCGAGGGCTTCGAGGCGCTCGAGGCGCTGCTGGACGCCCAGCCCGGCGACGAGCCCGCGCAGCAGTGCTCGGGCGCGACCATGCTGTACACCTCCGGCACCACCGGCAACCCGAAGGGCGTGGTCAACGGGCTGCTCGTCGCCGGCGCCCCGCTCGGCCGGGTCGATGTGCTCGTCCAGCGGTTGCAGGCCGGCCTCGGCGTCGACCGTGGCGGCCGCGCGCTGCTCGCCGGCCCCTGGTACCACTCGGCGCAGCTGTTCTTCTCGCTGTTCCCGCTCCTGGGCGGGTGCCGGTTGGTCATGCACGACGGATTCGACCCGGCCCGGGTGCTGACCGCGATCGACGAGCAGGGCATCACCAGCAGCCACCTCGTGCCGACCCAGTTCATCCGGCTGCTGCGCCTGCCGGCCGAGGCCCGGGCGGCGTTCCGCGGCGCGACGCTGCGCCGGGTCTGGCACGGCGGCGGGCCGTGCGCGATCGACGTGAAGCGGCAGATGATCGAGTGGTGGGGCCCGGTGCTCACCGAGTACTACGCGGCCACCGAGGGCGGCATCGCCACCGTGATCGACTCGGCGGGCTGGCTGAGCCGGCCGGGCAGCGTCGGGCGGGCCGCGCCGCCGAACGAGCTGGTCGTGGCGGGCGCCGACGGCACGCCGCTGCCCGCGTTCGCCGAGGGCACCGTCTACCTGCGCCGGCCGGCGGACAACGACTTCCACTACCACGGGGCGCCGGAGAAGACCCGCGACGCACACCTGGCGCCGGGCACGTTCACCTACGGCGACACCGGATACCTCGACGACGACGGCTACCTGTTCCTCACGGGGCGGCGGGCGGACACGATCGTCTCCGGCGGGGTCAACGTCTACCCCGCCGAGGTGGAGGCCGTCCTGCAGACGCACCCGGCGGTGCGCGACGCGGCCGTCTTCGGCATCGCCGACGACGAGTTCGGCGAACGGGTGACGGCCGCCGTCGCGGTGGCGCCGGACGCCCCCGCCGGCACGGCGTTGTTCGAGCAGCTGGACCGGCACTGCCGTGCCCGGCTCGCCGGGTTCAAGGTGCCGCGGCAGTACCGGGTGGTCGGCTCCGTGCCCCGCGAGCCGACCGGCAAGCTCCGCCGCCAGGTGCTGCGGGACCGGCTGGCCGCCCCGGACCCGCTGCTCGCCGATCCGGCGACGTACGCGACCGGTGTCCCGCACGACGAGTTCCGCCGCCGGCGGGCCGAGTCGCCGGTGGCGTGGGCCGGCGAACCGCCCCTGCGCCGGCACCGCGGCGGCACCGGCACGCACACCCGCACCGGCGCCGGGTTCTGGGCGGTGACCGGGCACGCCGCCGTCGTGGCGGCCTCCCGGGACACCGCGACGTTCTCGTCGGCGGCCGGCGGCGCCTTCCTCGCCGACCCGCAGACCCCCGAGCAGCTGGAGCGGGCCCGGCAGCTGCTGGCCAACATGGACGCCCCCGAGCACACCCGGCTGCGGAGCCTGGTGAGCACCGCCTTCGGCCCGCGTTCGGTGCGCGCCCTGCGCCGGTCGATCCGGCAGAACGCGGCCGAGGTCGCCGACGCCGTGCTCGCGGCCGGGGAGTTCGACGCCGTCGCCGACCTTGCCGCGGAGCTGCCGCTCATCGTGCTGGCCGACCTGTTCGGCATGCCGAGGGCCGACCGCGGGCTGCTGCTGCGCTGGAGCAACCACCTGGTCGGCTTCGACGACCCGCGATTCGGCGGAGGCGACGTCGCCGTGTACCGCGACACGTTCGCGGAGGCTTCCGACTACGTACGCCGGCTCGCCGCGCACCGCCGCGCCCACCCCGCCGACGACGTGGTGAGCCTCCTGGCCAACGCCGAGGTCGACGGGCGGCGCCTCACCGATCAGGAGCTGTGCCAGTTCTGGATGCTGCTGGTGGTGGCCGGCAACGAGACCACCCGGCATGCGATCTCGGGCGGCCTGCTCGCGCTCACCGAGCACCACCGGCAGCGGGACCGCCTGGTGGCCGACCCGGCCCTGCTGCCCACCGCCACCGAGGAGATCCTGCGGTGGGTCACCCCGATCATGCAGTTCCGGCGTACCGCCACCGCCGACACCGAACTGGCGGGGCAGCCGATCGCCGCCGGGGACAAGGTCGTCCTCTACTACATCTCGGCCAACCGCGACGAGGCCGTGTTCGAGCGGCCGGACGACTTCGACGTGGCCCGCCAGCCGAATCCGCACCTGGCGTTCGGCGTCGGCGCGCACTTCTGCCTCGGCGCCGCGCTGGCCCGGGAGGAGCTCTCGACGATGCTCGAGTTCCTCCGCCCGCACCTGTCGCGCCTGGAGCTGACCGCGGCGCCGACCCGGCTGCAGTCCAACTTCATGAACGGGCTGACGGCGATGCCGGTCCGCTTCACGCCGGAGCGTGCGCGATGACCGCCGCCGGGTTCCGCGCGGCCGCCCGGGACTGGCTGGCCCGGCACGCGGACACGCCCTGGGGCGAGGGGCTGGACGGCGCTCGCCGGTTCCAGGGCGCGCTGCACGCGGCCGGGTTCGCGGGCATCGACTGGCCGGTCGAGTACGGCGGCCGGGGTCTCGGCGCCGACGACGAGCTGGCGTTCGCCGCGGAGTCCGCCGGCTACGACCTGCCCGGCGAGCCGTTCACCATCGGGCTGCGGATGGTCGGGCCGACGCTGCTGGCCTTCGGCACCGAGTCGCAGCGCCGCCGGTACCTGCCGCCGCTGCTGCGCGGCGAGGAGATCTGGTGCCAGCTGATGTCCGAACCGGGCGCCGGCTCCGACCTCGCGGCGCTGGCGACCCGGGCCGAGCCCGACGGCGACGACTTCGTGGTCACCGGCCAGAAGGTGTGGACGTCCCGCGGGCAGTGGGCGGACCTCGGTGTCCTGCTCGCGCGCACCGACCCGCGAGCGCCCAAGCACCACGGCATCACGATGTTCGTGGTCGACATGCACGCGCCGGGCGTGACGGTGCGGCCACTGCGCGACCTCGCCGGGCGGGACGTCTTCAACGAGGTCTTCCTCGACCGGGTCCGGGTGCCGGCGGGCCGGATCATCGGCGAGCGCGACGGCGGCTGGGCCGTGGCCATGGCCATGCTCACCCACGAGCGGCAGTCCAGCGCGGCGATGCTGCGCGCCTCCGGCACCACGATCACCGCGGCCCAGCTCGCGCGGGCGGCCACCGGCGACCGGGCGATCGCCCTCGATCGGGTCGGCCGGGTGCGCGTACACGAGAACGCGCTCGCGTCGCTGCGGGCCGAGCTGGCCGCCGCCGCGCGCTCCGGCGGGGAGCTGGGCGCCCGCGGCTCGGTGGCCAAGCTGGCCTGGGCGGCACTCGACCGGCTGGCCGCCGAGACCGCGTCGGAGGTGGCCGGCCCCGGTGTGGTCGCCCGTTGCGGGCGGCCGGGGGAGCCGGACCTCGCGACCGCCGTCGGCGTCGCGCTGTCGACCGGCATCGCCGGCGGTACCGATGAAATCCAGCGCAATATCGTCGGGGAACGGCTCCTCGGCCTGCCCCGCGACGGCGACACCGCCACCCGGCCCGCCGCGGCGCCGACGTCGGCCGGCAGCGCCGAGCTCGACGCGCTGCGCGACGCGGTGCGCCGGTTGCTCACCCGGCACGCGGCCATGCCGCAGGTGCGCGCGGTGGCCGACGGCTGGCACGGCTGGGACCGCCTGCTGTACAAGCGCCTCGCGAGCGAACTGGACCTCGTCGGGCTGGCGGTGCCGCGCCGGTTCGGTGGCAGCGGGGCCGGCTGGCGGGAGGCCGGCGTGGTCTGCGCCGAGCTGGGCCGGGCGCTGGCGCCGGTGCCGTACCTGACCGTGGTCCTCGCCGCGCAGGCCCTGGTCGCCGGCGGCGACGAGCGGTCCGCGGCCGAGCTGCTGCCGCCCGTCCTCGCCGGGGCGACCGTGGCGGTCTGGGTCCGCCCGCCGGACGGCGCGGTGACCGCGCGCGGAGACCGGCTGACCGGCGTGGTGCCGCTGGCCGCGGACGCGCTCGCCGCGGACGTCCTGGTCCTGCCGGCCGGCGGCGACGACGGTCCCGGCCTGTACGTGCTCTCGGCGCGCGGTCCCGGAACGCGTCGCGACCGGCTCGAGGCGCTCGACCCGACCCGGCGGCTGGCCCGGCTCGAGTTCACCGGTGCCCGGGCCCGCAAGCTGTCCTGCACCGATCCGGCGGGGGTGATCGGCCACCTCGACGACCTCGCCGCGCTGCTGCTCGCCGCGGAACAGTACGGCGGGGTCGCCGAATGCGTGCGGATGGCGGTCGCGTACGTCAAGGAGCGTACGCAGTTCGGCCGCCCGATCGGCGCCTTCCAGGCGGTCAAGCACCGCTGCGCGGATCTGCACGTCGTCGCGGAGCAGGCCGGGGCGCTCTGCCGGCACGCGGCGACCGTCGCCGACACCGCACCGCACGAGCTGCCGGAGGCGGCGGCGAGCGCCAAGGCCTACCTCGCCGAGCACTACCAGCGGGTGGCGGCCCAGACCGTGCACCTGCACGGCGGTCTCGGCTTCACCTGGGAACACGACGCCCACCTGTACCACAAACGGGCGCTGACGTCCGCCGTGCTGCACGGCGACGCGACCGGACACCGGCTGCGCATCGCCGCCCGGCTCGGCCTGACCGGGGAGGCCGGATGACAGTGCGGGAGATCGCCGGCACGCCGCGGGTGGTCCTGCTGGCGGGCTCGCTCAGCGCGCACTCCAGCGCGGACCGGCTGGCCCGCTGGTGCGCCCGCCGGTGCGCGGCGGCGGGCCTGCCCTCCGCCGTGTTCAGCGGGACCGACCTGGAGTTCCCGTTCTACCGGCCGGGCCGCACGGAGCCGCGGTCCCGCGCCTTCCTGGACGCGCTGGCCGGAGCGGACGGCGTGGTGCTGCTCTCGCCCGCCTACCACGGTGCGCCGAGCGGGCTGCTGAAGAACGCCCTCGACTACGTCAACGAGCTCGCCGGCGACCCGCGGCCCTACCTGCACGGCCGGGCGATCGGCTGCGTCGGTGTGGCCGGCGGCGACCAAGGCGCGCACTCGACGGTCGCGTCGCTGCGGACCATCGGCCACGCGCTGCGCGGCTGGCCGACCCCGCTGGGGGTGACGCTCGCCCGGGAGCGCGCGGCGTTCACCGACGACGGATCGCCCGCCCACCCGAGCGCGGTCGCCGATCTGACGGTGATGGTCGAACAGGTCCTGACCATGGTTCGCTGGGCGGCCCGCGAGCAGGCGGACGCGGTGCTGTGACCGGCATCGCGACCGATCCTGCCGATCCTGCCGACCCAGCCGCTGCTGCCGATCCCGCCGCTCCGGTCGTCCTGCGCCGCAACCGGGATTTCACGCTGCTGTGGCTCGGGCAGGCGGCCTCGCAGCTCGGCTCCGGCATGTCCGCGGTCGCCTATCCGCTGCTGGTCCTGGCCCTCACCGGCTCGGCGGCGCTGGCCGGCACCCTCGCGGCCGCGGTCACCGCGGCCACGGTGCTGGCGCGGTACCCGGCCGGCCTGGTCGTCGACCGGTGCAGCCGCCGCGCTGTGCTGGTGTCCTGCGACGCCCTGCGGGCCGTGACCCTGGCCGCGCTCGGCATCGCCGTGCTGACCGGCCACGCGGGGTTTCCCGCCGTCCTGGCCGCCGCGCTCGTCGAGGGGGTCTGCGCGGCGTTCTTCGCCCCGGCCGAGCTGGCCGCGGTGCGCCACGTCGTCCCGGCCCCGGCGGTGGCGGCGGCCGCGGCCGGCAACCAGGCCCGTGGTCACCTCGCGGGCCTGCTGGGCAATCCGGCCGGCGGTGCCGCGTTCGGGATCTCCGCCGCCCTGCCGTTCCACCTCGACGCGGCCTCATACCTGGTGTCCCTGCTCTGCGTCGCGGGCATCCGCACGCCACTGCGCGCGCCGCGGCGGCCGGACCCGGCCCCGGATCGGGTGTCCGGTAGCGAGATACTGGCCGGCGTGCGCTGGCTGTGGCGGCACCGGTTCCTGCGGGCGACGCTGCTCTGGAGCGCCGCCGTCGCCGTCGTCTACAGCTCGATGGGGCTGCTCGTCGTGGTGCTCGCGCACCAGCGCGGCGCCGGGCCGGGCGGGATCGGCGTGATGCTCGGGATGGGCGGCGTGGGCGGCCTGCTGGGGGCCGTGGCCGCGCCGTGGCTGCTGCGGCGCCTGTCCGCGCGCGCCGTCGTGCTCGGCTTCGGCTGGTGCGGCGCGGCGAGCGTGGGGCTGCTGCTCGTGGCCGGCTCGCCGTGGACGATGGGGGCGCTGGCCGCCGTCGCGTACTTCCCGGCGCCCGCGCTCGTGGCCGGGATCCAGGCGCGCATCGCCACCGAGGCGCCCGATGCGTTGCTGGGACGGGTCAGCAGCGCGGCGAGCCAGCTGGCCGCGGTCGCGACGCCGGCCGGGCCGCTGCTCGCCGGACTGCTGCTCGGCCTGGCCGGTGCGGTGGCCACCGTGTGGTGCTACGCGTCCGTCATGGTCCTGCTCGCCGTGGTCGCGATGATGAGCCCGGGGCTGCGATCGGGCAATGGGTAGAAGCGGCCCCGCAAATGCATAGACGAGAGTCGGTACCGTCGGCGGACGTGCCGATAGCGTCGGGGACATGCACCTCAACCTGTTCACGGAGTGCACGCCGTCGCCCTCGTTCGAGGGGCTCTGGCGGCATCCGCAGGAACCGGACCCGGCGGTGTACCGCAGCCTCGGGCACTGGATCGCGCTGGCCGCCCGGCTCGAGGAGGCGTGCTTCGACGCGCTGTTCTTCGCCGACGTGCACGGCGTCTACGACGTGTACGAGGGCTCGTGGCATCCCGCGGTGCGTGAGGCGGTGCAGATCCCGTCCATCGACCCGGTCCTGGTCATCCCCGCGCTCGCCGCGGCGACACGGCACCTCGGGTTCGCGGTCACGTACTCGACCACGTACCACCCGCCGTACCTCTGCGCCCGCACGTTCTCAACGCTGGACCACCTCACCGGCGGCCGGATCGGGTGGAACGTCGTCACCTCGTACCTGCGCTCGGCCGAGGCGAACGGCATCGGCGAGTTCCTGGCCCACGACGTGCGGTACGACCGCGCCGACGAGTACCTGGCGGCGGTCCGGGCGCTGTGGGAGGACAGCTGGTCCGACGGCGCGGTCGTGGCCGACGTCGCCGGCGGCCGGTACGCCGATCCGGCGCTGGTCCGCGAGACCGGCCACGACGGCAAGTGGTTCCGGGTGCGCGGCCCGCACCAGTGTGAGCCGTCGCCGCAGCGGACACCGGTGCTCTACCAGGCCGGTGCCTCGGGGCGCGGGATGGCGTTCGCCGCCCGTCACGCCGAGGTGGTCTTCCTGACCGCCGGGGACCGCAAGCGGTGCGCGGAGCAGGTCGCCGAGCTGCGCCGGCTGGTGCGGGAGGCGGGCCGCGACCCGGCGTCGGTCAAGGTGCTGCTCGGCATCCCGGTCATCGTGGCGCCCACCGCCGAGGAGGCGGCCGCCAAGGTGGAGCTGTTCACATCGCTGCACAGCGCGGAGGGGCGGCTCGCGAAGTGGTGCGGCTGGACCGGCGTCGACCTCGGCGGGTATCCGGACGACACCCCGATCGAGAGCATCCGGGTCGAGGGCACCCGCACGCCGCTGGACCTGATCCGGCGCACGAGCCCGGACCGCGACTGGACCGTCGGCGACGTGCGCCGGACGCTGACCCTGCCGCACCGCCCGATGCGCGGCGGCCGCTTCATGCTCGCCGGAACCCCCGAGGAGGTGGCCGCGCACATGACGGCGTGGATCGAGCAGACCGGCATCGACGGCTTCAACCTCATCCCCTGCCCGGCGTCCGCCGGCGCGGTGGACATCTGTGACCTGCTGGTGCCGCAGCTGCAGCGGCAGGACCTCTTCCGGCGCCGGTACGACCCCGACGAGCCGACGCTGCGCGAGCGGTACTTCGGCGCCGGGCATCGCGACCACGGGGGCCGGCCGTGACGGAGAACGCGCTCACCCACCTGCCCGACCTGGCCGCCCTGGCGACCAAGCTGCGCGGCGACGCCGACCGTGCCCGGGCGCTGCCGGCGGAGCTGGTCGCGGAGCTGACCGCGGCCGGCTGCTTCCGGATGGTCACGCCGGTCAGTCACGGCGGCGACGAACTGCCACTGCCGGACGTGATCCGCGTGGTGGCGACGCTGTCGCGGGCCGACGCGGCGGTGGGCTGGACGGTCGGGCAGGCGTCGCTGGCCCAGGTCGTGTTCGCCTACCTGCCGCCGCCGACGTTCGACACCCTCTACGCCGACGGGCCCGACGTCGTCGGCGCGGGCGCGACGGCGCCGAAGGGCCGCGCGATGCGCGATCCGGAGGGCGGCTGGCGGATCTCGGGGCAGTGGCCGTTCGTGACCGGCTGCGGCCACGCCCGCTGGTTCTTCGGCCAGTGCGCCGTGGTGGGCGACGATCCGGCGGCGACCGGCGGGACTGACGGGGCCGGGCCGCCGCCGATGCGGCTGGCGGTGCTGCCGATGGACTCGGTCACGGTGGTCGACAGCTGGCACGTGCTGGGGCTTCGCGGCACCGGCAGCAACGACGTCAAGGTGCGCCGGCGGTCGTGCCCGGACGAGTGGACGTGCTCGGTCGTCGGCTCCCGCCCGGCGCTGGACCGGCCGGGGTTCCGGACACCGCTGCTGGAGTACGGCGCGTTCCTGGTCGCCGCGGCCATGGTCGGCATCGCGTGGGGGGCGGTCGACGACGTCGTCGCGCTCGCCGGCGCGGGCAAGCGACCGGCCTTCAGCCCGGCCGCGCTGGCCGACCAGCCACTGTTCCAGGACCGGGCCGGGGAGGCGTATCTGGCCGCGACATCGGCCGAGGCGCTGCTGACGGCCCAGACCGAGGCCGCCTGGGCCCGGGCCGCGCGACCCGGCTCGCCGGCGTCGCTCGTCCAGCGGGCCGCGCTGCGGGGGACCGCCGCGGAGGTGGCCACGCTGGCGCGCCGGGCGGTGGACACGGCCTACCAGCTCGGCGGCGGCTCGTCGATCTACGACTCGTGCGGGTTGCAGCAGCGGATGCGCGACCTGCACACCGCCACCCAGCACGCGGTCGCGTCCCGCCAGCCGTACCAGGTGCTGGGCGGCGCGCTGGTCGATCGGCCCAACCGGTCACTGGCGTACTGAGCCACCCAGGGTTGCATCACCGGGCACCCTGCTGTCATATCCGCCCACCGCCGGCGCTCGCTAGCCTGACCGAGTGGGACGACATCGACGATCCACAGTGGACAATGGAGGTCACCATGGCTGACGCGCCGGCCACGCCGGACACGGCGGCACACACCGAGGACGGGATCCGCCGGACCGTGCGGGACATGGTTCTGCAACTGGCGCCCGAGCCCGATCCGGCGGCCGATGGCCGCGCCCGGCTCGCCGACGACCTCGGATTTCACTCGCTGGCCCTGGTGGAGCTCGCCTTCGCCCTGGAGGACGACTTCGACCTGCCGCTGATCGACGAGCCGGCCGCGCGCAGCATCACCACGATCGACGAGGTCGCCGAGCACGTCATCCGCGTGCTGCGCGAGCGCGGCGACCTGGCGGATTGACCACAATGGACGGCCGGTTCCCCACCTGCGAAGGAGAAGCCTGATGCGATGGTCATGGAAGCGGAGCGCCGCCGCGGTGCTGGCCGCCGGGCTCGTCGGCACGCTCGGCGCGGCCCAGGCCTCGGCCAGCCCCGGCCACGACCCGATAGCGCGCACCTGGGGCGGCTGGGTGCGCGGCGCGGTGGTCGACGGCACGGAGCAGTACCTCGGCATCCCCTACGCGGCGCCGCCGACCGGAGCGCTGCGCTGGCAGGCGCCCCGCCCGGCCACGCCCTGGACCGGTGTCCGCGACGCCACCGCGCTCGGGCCGATCTGCCCGCAGACGCCGGCCGTGCTCAACAGCGGGCTCGGCAGCACCACCGAGGACTGCCTGCGGGTCAACGTGTACCGGCCCGCGAAGCCCCAGCGCCGCCCACTGCCCGTCATCGTCTGGCTGCACGGGCCCTCGGACTCCGGCAGCGGCAACAGCTACCGGCCCGGCCCGCTGGCCGCCGCCGGCGACGCGGTCGTCGTGACCGTCAACTACCGGCTCGGGATCTTCGGCTTCCTGGCCCATCCCGGCCTCTCCGCCGAGGCCGGCGCGGCCGGCTCGGGCAACTACGGGCTGCTGGACCAGCAGGCGGCGCTGCGCTGGACCCAGCGCAACATCGCGGCCTTCGGCGGTGACCCGCGCCGGGTGGCGGTCGCCGGGCAGTCCGACGGCGGCACCGACGTGTGCGCGCACGTCGCGTCGCCGGCCGCGGCGGGACTCTTCCAGCGGGCGGTCGTGCAGAGCGGGCTGTGCGGCCTGCCGCTGCCGACGCTGGCGCAGAGCGAGCAGCGCGGTGTCGCCCTCGCCCAGTCGGCCGGCTGCACCACGGTCGCGTGCCTGCGCGGCCTGCCCGTCGCCGACGTGCTGCGGCTCGGCACGACCGGGGCCTGGGGCCCGTCGGTCGGCGGCAGCGTGCTGCCGCGGCAGATCCCGCAGGCGTTCGCCACGGGCGCGATACACCGGGTCCCGGTGATCCAGGGCACCACGCACGACGAGGGACGGTTCCTCATCGCCACCGAGCTCGCCGGCCGGCCCCCGCTGACGGCCGAGGACTATCAGCACGAGATCACCGCGCGCTTCGGCGACCGCTCGGCGCAGGTCCTCGCCGAATACCCGGCCCAGGCCTACGACGTGCCGGAGCTGGCGCTGTCGGCGGTGGTCACCGACTCCACGTTCGCCTGCCCGACGCGGGCGCTCAACACGGCACTGAACCGCCATGTGCCGGTGTACGAGTACGAGTTCGACGATCCGGACGCGCCGCTGTTCCTGCCGGTGCCGCACACCTTCCCGCTCGGCGCCTACCACGCGGTCGAGGTGCAGTACCAGTTCGCCTTCCCGATTCCGATGCCGCCGCTGTCGGACGCGCAGCGCGCGCTGGCCGAACGGATGGGCCGCTACTGGCTCGCGTTCGCGGCCACCGGCGACCCGAACACCGCCGGTGCCCCGTCGTGGTCGCGGTTCCGGGGCGCGGACGCCCAGATCCAGTCGCTCGCGCCGGCCGGCCCGGCCCGTGCGGACGACTTCGGCACCGACCACCGGTGCGGGTTCTGGTCCGGACTGCAGGCGGGGTAGGGGAGATCACCATGTCAGGAAGCAGCCCGGAGGCGATCGGCATCGCCTTCGCCATCGACGGCAACTACGTCATCCCGCTCGCCGCGGCGGTCCGCTCCATCGTGGACAACTGCGCGACACCGGAGCGGATCGAGGTGGTGGTGCTGGCCCGCGACGTCGCGCAGCGCGACCGTGACCTGGTCGTGGCGTCGATCGCCGGCACCGGCGCGACGATCGACTTCGTGGACGTCAGCGACGTGGACTACAGCGGCCTGCCACAGATCGGCTACATCACGACGACCATGTTCGCCCGGCTGCTGATCCCGCAGTTCACGCCGCCGCAGTGGCAGCGGGCGATCTACCTCGACGCCGACGTGCTGGCCTTCACCGACATCGCGGAACTGTGGGAGCAGGACCTCGCCGGCAACCTGGTCGGCGCGGTCGAGGACGACCTGGTGACCGTCGCCGTGCACACCCGGTGGGCCGCGCAGTACGCGGCCGCCGGCAAGCCCGGGCTGGACAAGGCGTTCTTCAACTCCGGGGTGATGCTCATCGACCTTGCCGGGTGGCGACGGGAGCGGATCGGGGAGCGGGCGCTGGACTTCGCCCGTCACGACCCGGCCTCGGTGACGAGCTCCGACCAGGAGGCGCTCAACGTGACGATGGCCGGGCGCTGGCAGGAGCTCGATCCGGCCTGGAACGTGTCGACCCACTACTATCTGCGGCCGCGCAGCCGGCGGCGATTCGCCGAGACGCTGCGCAACGTGAAGCTGCGGCACTTCACCACCCAGTTCAAGCCGTGGCTGCCGGTGCCGCGGGTGCCCGGCGCCGAGGAGTTCTTCACCTACCTGGACCGCACGGCGTGGACCGGCTGGCGCCCGGCGCCCGAGCCGGTCGCGGCCGGCTGAGCAGGGGAAGAGGCGGGCGATGGATCGCACATTGCTGGCGTGGCTGGACGACCCGGAGCCGCGGCGTGGCATCCGGTTCGCCCGGCGCGGCGAGGAGTGGGAGTTCTGGGGGTACGACCGGCTCGCGCGGCTTGCGTACCGCACCGCGGCGGCCCTCGTCGAGGGCGGCGTCCGCGGCGGCGACGTGATCGTGGTGGTGCGGCGCTCGGGGCCGGGGTTCGTCGGCACGTTCTTCGGGACGCTGCTGGCCGGCGCGACCCCGTGCCCGGCCGCGCCGCCGGTCGCGTTCGGCGATCCGGCCGGCTACCACGCGCACCTGTCCGGCCTGCTCGGCGCCGTCCGCCCGGCGCTCGTGCTCACCGAACCCGACCTCGTGGCGGAGATCGCCGCGATCGCCGCGGCCGCCGGCGGCTGCCCGGTGCGCTCGGCCGACGACCTGCTGTCCGGGGTGGCGGAAGACGGCCGCCCCCCGGGCCGGCGACCGGCCGAGCTGGCGCTCATCCAGTTCACCTCGGGCTCCAGCGGCCGGGCGCGCGGGGTGCGCGTGCCCCGCGCCGCGCTGGAGGCCAACCTGACGGCGATCAGTACGTGGCTGCGGCACACCCCGGACGATCCGACCGCGACCTGGCTGCCGATCCATCACGACATGGGCCTCATCGGGACGTTCCTGACGCCGGTGGTGAACACCGCCGACGTGTGGCAGCTGACGGCGGAGGAGTTCGTGCACCGGCCGCTGCGGTACCTGCGGTGCTTCGGCGAGGGCGGCGCCCGGCTCTCCGCGATGCCGGCGTTCGGGCTGCACCACATCCTGCGCCGGGTGCGCCCCGATGACCTGGCCGGCCTCGACTTCGGCGGGTGGCGCGCGGTGATCGTCGGCGCCGAGCGTATCGACGCCGACGCGCTCGACCGGTTCGCCGCGCTGCTCGGCCCGCACGGCCTCCCGGGGCGGGCGCTGCGCCCGGCGTACGGTCTCGCCGAGGCCACGCTGCTCGTCACCGGCGTCGGGCTGGACGAGCCGTGGCGCGCCGCCGAGGTCGACCCCACCGGGCTGTCCGTCGGCGCACGCGTCGAGCCCGGCGACACGCGCGTGGTCGGCTGCGGCCCGGCGATCGGCGGCGTCGAGGTGTCCGTGGTCGACGACGAGGGCACCGCCCTGCCCGACGGGCACGTCGGGGAGGTGGTCGTGCGCGGGGCGTCCGTCTCGCCGGGCTACCTCGGCGGCGCCGCGGACACCGGTGCCGCGGCGCTCACGGAGCTGACCGGCGGGGCGCTGCACTCCGGCGACGCCGGGTTCCTGGACCGCGGCCAGTTGTTCGTCCTCGGCCGGCTCGGCGACGCCATCAAGATCCGCGGAAAGGCGTTGTTCGCCGAGGACGTGGAGGCGGTGCTCGCCGGCCACGGGGTGCCCACCCACCGGTTCGCGGTGGCGCTGGGGTTCCACGACGGCGCACCGACCGCGGTGGTGGTCGCGGAGGAGGCGCCGGGCGGCCCGCTCACCGCCGCCGTCGGCGCGGTGCGCGGCCGGCTGGGAGACGCCCGGCTGGTCGTCATCCGGGTGCCTCGGGGCACCATTCCGCGCACGTCGAGCGGCAAGCCGCGGCGGCGCCGGCTCTGGTCGGCGTTCGCGGACGGTTCACTCGCGCCGATGTCAGGAGCAACGACATGACCATGACTTCGGTACCGCTGCAGGTGCTGCCGGAACCGGCGCTGCTCATCGGCGCGCAGCGGCGCACCGACTCCAGCGGCGGCGAACACGATCACGTCTACGCGGCTACCGGGCGCCGGACGGTGACCGTACCCGTCGGCGGCCCGAGCGAGATCGACGAGGCCGTCCGCGCGGCGGCCGCCGCGGCCCCCGGCTGGCGTGCCACCGCGCCGGATCGCCGCCGCGACCTGTTGCTCGAGCTCGCCCGCCGCATCGTCGATCATGCGGAACGGCTCGGTATGCTGCAGACTGTGGAGACCGCCGTGCCACGGCGGTTCGCCACGCGGTTGCCGCAGGTCGCCGCGGACTTCCTCACGTACTGCGCGGGCTGGGCGGACAAGGACGCCGGCGAGGTCGTGCGCACGTGGCCGGCGCCGGCGCTGGACTACACGCTCGACGAGCCGTACGGCGTCGTGGCCGTCATCGTGCCGTGGAACGCCCCGCTGCCCTCGATCGCTCAGGTGCTCGCGCCGGCGCTGGCCGCCGGCAACACCGTCGTGCTCAAACCGCCGCCGCTGGCTCCGTTCACCGCGCTCGCCGTCGCCGAGCTGGCCCTCGACGCGGGGATCCCGCCCGGCGTCGTCAACGCGGTCGCCACCGGGCCGGAGGGCGGCGCCGCGCTGGTCGGGCACGCCGGCGTCGACAAGATCCACTTCACCGGGAGCGCCGCGACCGGGCAGCGGGTGCTCGGCGCCGCGGCGGCCAACTTGACGCCGGTCTGTCTCGAGCTGGGCGGCAAGTCGGCCCATGTGATCTTCGCCGACGCGGACCTGCGGATGGCCGCGCGCCAGGTGCTCGCGGGACTGGTCGTCAACAGCGGGCAGATGTGCGTGAGCGGCACCCGGGTGCTGGTCCAGGCCGCGGCGTACGACGAGGTGCTGGCGACGCTCACGAAGCGGCTGCGCCACGTGTCCATCGGCGATCCGTTGCTGGACGCGACGCTGATGGGTCCGGTCATCAGCGAGGATGCGTGCCGGCGGATCCTCGGCGTGGTCGAGCGGACGGTCACCGCCGGCGAGGGCCGGCTGGTCACCGGGGGTGAGCGGCTCGGCGGCGAGCTGGGGGAGGGGTACTTCCTGCCGCCGACGGTGCTCGCGGACATCGACCACGGCAGCGAGCTGGTGCAGCAGGAGGTGTTCGGGCCGGTGCTGTCGCTGCACCGCTTCGACACGGAGCAGGACGGGGTGCGGCTGGCCAACGCGACCCGCTACGGGCTGGCGGCCTACGTGCACACCACCGACCTGCGCCGCGCGCACCGCGTCGCGGCCGGGCTGGTGGCCGGGACGGTGTGGGTCAACGGCTTCCCGGGCGTCGGCCCAGCGGTGCCGTTCGGCGGAACGCGGCACAGCGGCTTCGGGCGGGTCGGCGGGCGTGCGGGGATGCGCGAGTTCAGCCGGCCGAAGAATGTCTGGGTGAGCCTGTGAGGCACCGCGCCGACAGGTAGTCCCGGATGTGCCGGGCCACGGTCTCGGCCTGCGTGGCGTGTGCGTCGTGCCGCAGCGACGTGTCGAGCACGAGCGTCGCGTGCGGCATCGCGGAGGCCAGACCCTCGGCCCGGCCGAACGACAGGCCCGGGTCGTCCGCGCCGGACAGGACGAGCGTCGGCACGGTGACCGCGCCGAGCGGCAGGTCACCGGTCGCGACGAACTCCTCGAACAGGGTGATGAAGCGGGCCGGGCCGAGCCGGTCGATGATGCGGTCCAGCAGCTCGTCGACGGCGGCGGGGTCGGTCTCCCGGCGCCGGTCGAGCGCGCGCCCGCGTTCGCGGATCACCGCCTCGAAGTGCTGGCGGCACAGCGTGAACAGGTCCCAGGTGACGCCCCAGTCCGGCGGCCGGTACAGCGGAGCGATGAGCACCGCCGCGGCGGCGTCGGCACCGCCGGCCAAGACGTCCAGCACGGCATTGGCGCCCAGCGAGTGCCCGATCAGCACGTCGTAGGGGGTGCCGAGCGCGCGCAGCCGCCGGCGCAGCCACGCCCCGGCCGTCCCGTCGCGCCGCCAGCGGACGTCGGCGCCCGCTCGCCACGGCAGCTCGAGCGTGATCGCCTCGCCCTCGAGGGCGGCCGTCAACGGCGCCCAGCTGTCCGGGGTGTCGTCGAGACCATGGACCAACACGAACACCGTCACCGTGCCATACAAACCAGCGCGCGCCATCGGGGCCAGACCGCGCGCGGAGATCGGCATAGCGGACCGTGTCCCGGAATACCCGCGCCCGCGCTGGTTATGCATTCCACCGGCTCTGCACCGTTCACCCGGCCTTGAGCTATGCATCCTTGGTCTCCGGCCGCCACCGGAACGGCGGACTCATGCCATGCCCGAAAGTCCATCGATCGGTATAGTTCAGGCCGGGCTCGTCGTCGACCTGGCGCAGGGCTCGACCGGTTGGGCATCCGGGCGCTGAACTCGGCAAACGTCGCTCTCGGTGACGTCGGACGCGGACCCTCGTGCACGATTGTTCCTACACATTACGTCTACCGCCGTGTATACATCCGACGGCTTCGTACCCATCACGTTCGTCATCCTGAACCGTGCGACGGGGAGGTCACCTTGGTCGAGGAGCTACCGAGCCGGCAGGATTTCCTCCTGCTGCAGGGCGTCGTGGAGACAGGGAGTATCCAGGGAGCGGCGCGGCTCGTCGGGATGACGCAGGCGGCCGCGCTGCGGCGGCTGGAGCGGCTGGAACGACGCGTCGGGGTGCACCTCGCCGAGGTCGAACACGGGCGGGCCGGGCTCACTCGCGCTGGCTGGGCGGTGCTCGCCGCCGGGGCGCGGCTGCTGCACTCGCTGGAGTCGGTGTTGCAGCGCGTCACCGAGGAGGTCGGCACCAGCCGGGCGGCGCTGCTGCCGACGCTGCGGCTGGCCGCATTCGGCAGCGATCTGAGTGAACTGGCCGACCGGCTGGCGTTACAGGTCCCCGGCATGCTGCTCAACGCCGTGGCGGCGGAGCCCGGCGAGGCGATGGAGCAGTTCGAGCGGCGCCAGGTCGACGCCGTGTACCTGTGGCTCGGCGACGACGCCATCCCGAACTGCGACCGCCCGCTGGCCCGCCACGACTTGCTGGACGAGCCGCTGTGGGTCGCGCTGCCCGCCGGGCACCGGTGTGCCAATCAGTCCACTGTGGACATCGGGGACCTCGCCGGCGACCAGTGGATCGTCGGCGACACCGACGAGTCGACGGCGCTGCTGCGCCGGGCGACCGCGGACCGGTTCGCTCCGAAGATCACCTTTGTCGCGCACACGCCCGCCGAGCGCCGCAGCCTGCTCGGGCTCGGCCACGGTGTGACGCTGTCCTCACCGCTCATCGTGCTGCCGACGGTCAACCCGGGCTTCGTACTGCGCCCGTTACGCAACCCCCCGCGCCGCCGGCACGTGCTGGTCATCGACGGGGCGGTCATCGCCGAACAGCTCGTCGAGGCGCTGCGTGCCTGCCTGATGCGGCTGTACAAGGAACGGGCCGAGCAGCGCAACCCGGAGTATCGCTACTGTGCGCAGTTCCCGCCCCAGGCGGCACACCCCGCCGCGGCCCTCCCGCCGCCCGAGGACGTCATCGCCCGGCTGCTCGTCGCCGGGCCGGCGCTGCCCCCGCCGAACGCCGAAGGGGCGCTGGAGCCCGAGGATCTCCATCTGCTGCACGTCGTCAGCGAGTGCGGCAGCCTCAACCGGGCCGCGCCGCAGTTGCTCATCACCCAGCCGGCCCTGACCCGGCGGATCGGCCGCCTGGAGTGCCGGCTCGGCATGAACCTGCTCGAGCGCACCCACCGCGGCACGGCGCTCACGGCCAAGGCGCACAGGCTGCTCGACGGCGTCCGCGAGGCGGAGACCGCCTACCGCTCGGTGGCGCACCGTCTGCGGCACGGCGGGTCCGGACGCCTGGGCGTCGCGAGCTGAGGCATAACCGGCCGGGTCATACCGATGCCGGTGGTGACCCTAGGCCGGACCGGACACTCTTGGTGACAATCGTCGATGTGGAACGCGACGCATCGAATCGGCAACCGGCCATGCCGCTGCGGCTGCACTGGTTTCTCCCCACGCACAGCGACGGGCGTGAGATCGCCCGCGACGCGGCCCGGCGCCAACCCCGCCGGGAACCCGACATCGGGTACCTGGCCCAGGTCGCCATGGCCGCGGACCGGCTCGGCTTCACCGGCGTGCTCACCCCGGCCGGCCTGTTCTGCGAGGACCCGTGGCTGGTGTCGGCCGCGCTCGCGGCACAGACGCGGCACCTGAAGTTCATGGTGGCACTGCGGCCCGGCCTGGTCGCCCCCACGCTGGTGGCCCAGATGGCGGCGACCTACCAGCGGCTGTCCGGCAACCGGCTGCAGCTCAACATCGTCACCGGCGGTGACGCCGACGAGCAGCACCGCTACGGCGACTGGCTGGGCCACGACGAGCGCTACGCCCGGGCCGACGAGTTCCTCGCGATCGTGCGGGGCGCCCTGCGCGGCGAGCCGTACGACTTCCACGGCGAGTACTACCGCGTGACGGGCGCGACCGTCACGCGCCCGCCCGCCGAGCCGCCCGAGGTGTTCCTGGGCGGCTCGTCGGCGCCGGCGAAGTCCGTCGCGGCCCGGCAGGCCGACGTCTACCTGTGCTGGGGCGAGCCCCCGCCGGCGATGGCGGAGCACGCGGCCGAGGCCCGCGCGCTGGCCGCCGCGCACGGCCGGCACATCAGCATCGGTACCCGCTTCCAGGTCATCACGCGCGACACCGCCGCCGAAGCGTGGCAGGTGGCCGAGCGGCTCCTGGACGGGATGGATCCGCAGCGTATCGAGCAGGCCCGGCGGCGCTTCTCCCGCAGCGAGTCCGAGGGGCAGCGACGGATGGCGGCGCTGCACGGCTGGCGGTCGGACGGGCTGGAGGTCTACCCGAACCTGTGGGCCGGCTACGGGCTGCTGCGGCCGGGCGCCGGCATCGCGCTCGTGGGCAGTCACGACGAGGTGGCCGACCGGCTCGCCGAGTACCACGCCCTCGGCGTCGATCACATCATCCTGTCCGGCCAGCCGCACATCGAGGAGGCGTACTGGTTCGGCGAGGGCGTGCTGCCGCGCCTGCGCGAACGCGGGCTGCTGGACGGACCGACCCGTGCGCACGAGGAGGCACTGGCATGCTGAGCGGCTGCACGCCCTGGCCGGACGACACGGCGGGACGGTACCGGCGGCTGGGCTACTGGAGCGGCGAGGTGCTCGGCGACCTGACCCGCGACGTCGCCCGCCTCGACGGCGAGCGGATCGCGGTGGTCGACGGCGCCGGGCGGCACACGTACGCGGACGTGGACCGGCGCGCCGACCGGCTGGCCGCCGGCCTGCACGGGCTCGGCCTGCGACCCGGGGACCGCGCCGTGGTACAGCTGCCCAACCAGGTCGAGTTCGTGACCACCTGCCTGGCGCTGTTCCGGCTCGGTGTGATCCCCGTGCTGGCGCTGCCCGCGCACCGGGGCCGCGAGATCGGGTACCTGTGCCGGCACACCGGCGCGGCCCTGTACATCACCCGGGAGCGCTACCAGGGCTTCGACCACCGGGAACTGGCCCGCCAGGTGGCGGACGAGGTCGCGCACGTCCTCGTCGCCGGCGATCCCGGGCCGTTCCGGTCCCTGGCCGGCGTCGATGCCGACCCGCTGCCGCTGGACCGGCCCACCAGCTCCGAGGTGGCGTTCTTCCTGCTCTCCGGCGGCACGAGCGGGGTACCGAAGCTCATCCCGCGCACCCACGACGACTATGCGTGCCAGTTGCGCCGCACCGCGGAGGCGGTCGGGTTCGGGCCCGGCGACGTCTACCTGGCGGCACTGCCCGCGGCGCACAACGCCGCGCTCGGCTGCCCCGGCGTCCTCGGCACGCTGCGCGCCGGCGGAACCGTGGTGATGGCCGGCACGCCGGCTCCCGACGAGGTGTTCGCGCTCATCGCCCGCGAGCGGGCCACGCTGACCACGGTCATGCCGCCGATCGTCGGGTTGTGGCTGGACCTCGCCGGCCCGCTCGGCGCCGACCTGTCCAGGATGACCTTGCAGGTCGGCGGCGCCCGGCTCAGCCCGGACACGGCCCGCCGGGTGCGTGGCGAGCTCGGCAGCCCCCTGACCCACTGGTTCGGCATGGCGGAGGGCCCGCTGTTCCACACCCGCCTGGACGACCCGGACGAGGTCGCCGCCACCACGCAGGGCTGGCCGCTGCACCCCGACGACGAGGTGCGGGTCGTCGACGTCGACGGCCGCGACGTGGCGCGCGGCGACGAGGGCGAGCTGCTCGTGCGGGGGCCGTGCACCATCCGCGGGTACTACCGCGGCAGCGGCGACTCGTTCACCCCGGACGGCTTCCTGCGCACCGGCGACCTGGTCCGGCTCACCGCGGAGGACCGGCTGGTGGTCACCGGCCGGCGCACCGAGGTGGTCAACCGCGGCGGGGAGAAGGTGCCGGCCGGCGAACTGGAGGACCAGCTGCTCGGCCACCCCGACGTGCGGGAGGCCGCGGTGGCGGCGCTGCCCGACCCGGTGCTCGGCGAGAAGACCTGCGCGTTCGTGGTCGCCGGCGGCCCGGTCAGCCCGGAGGCGCTGATCGGGTACCTGCGCGGCTGCGGACTCGCCGAGTTCAAGCTGCCCGACCGGGTGGTCTTCCGCCCGGTGCTGCCGCGCACACCGATCGGCAAGATCGACAAGCGGGCGCTGGTCGCCTCGTTGGGAGCTGACTGACCGATGACGCACTTCGCCGTCACCACACCGGTCGATGCGGTCCTCACCTGGGACTACGACTCGACGAGCCCGCGCCTGCGGTCGCTGTACGAACGGGCCAAGCACGGCCAGTGGAACGCCACCACCGACCTGGACTGGTCGACACCGGTCGAGTTCGGCGGGCGCCTGCCGGAGGACTCCGGCTTCGCCATGGAGTCGTTCCGCTCCTCACCGCTGGCCCGCCGCGGCCCCGGTGCCTGGGACGCGTTCCGCTGGGAGCTGCAGTCGTGGATGGTCAGCCAGTTCCTGCACGGCGAACAGGGTGCGCTGGTGGTGGCCGGCCGGCTGGTGCAGGTGCTGCCGGACCTCGACAGCAAGTTCTACGCGGCCAGCCAGGTGGTCGACGAGGCGCGGCACGTCGAGGCGTTCTCCCGGTATCTGCGGGAGAAGGTGCCGCACCCGTACGCGATCGCCGGCTCCCTGCGCCAGCTGCTGTCCGATGTGCTGTCCGACAACCGGTGGGACGTGACGGCGCTCGGGATGCAGATCATGGTCGAGGCCCTCGCAATGGCGGCGTTCCGGCTGGCCAACTCGACCTTCCACGACGACCTGATCCGGGAGATCACCCGGCTCGTGGCGCGGGACGAGGCGCGGCACGTGTCCTTCGGAGTGCTCTCGCTGGAGGGCCTCTACTCCGAGCTGACCACCGCGGAGCGAGGGGACCGCGAGGAGCTCGTCCTGGAGTCGGCGGCCCTGATCCGGCGGCGGTTCCTGCTGGAGGACATCTGGGAACGCCTCGACGTCGACCGTGCCGAAGGGATGGCCTATGCGGCGGCCGACCCGCTCATGGTGGCGTACCGGCAGGCCATCTTCACCAAGGTGGTCAGCGCGCTGGGCAAGATCGGCCTGCTCACCACCCGGGTCCGTGACGGCCTCGCGGCGCTGGACCTGATCGGGTTCGCCAGCGACCGCAGCCTGCACGGTGCCTTCCGGTAGGAATCGCTCGCGACCATGCCCGACCGCAACCGGACGCGGGTGTCCCGGCGGCTCATCATCGCCACGGCGCAGGCCATCGCGGAGAAGCAGGGCGTCGACGCGGTGACCATGCGCCGGGTCGCGGAGTGGCTGCGCATCACGCCGATGGCGCTGTACCGGCACATCGCGGACAAGGAAGACCTGCTGCGCGCCCTGCTCGACCGCTCGCACGCCGACATGCCGCCGCCCGGCCCGCACGTCGACCCGCGCGTCCGGCTGCTGGCGCTGGTCCGCTGGCACCACGCCAGCCTGGCCCGCCACCCGTGGGCGATCCCGCTGGCCGCGACCGGCGAGCTCTTCCCGCAGGTGGGCGTCTGCTCGCTGTACAACTTCGACCGCGCCTTCCGCGAGAGCGGCCTGGACCACCGGGAGGCGGCGCAGAGCCTGCGTGTGCTGTGGCGGTTCCTCATCGGAGACCTCACCCAGCGCGCACGCCGGCCGCGCGCCGTCGACCGCGCGCAGGAGTCCTTCGAGGAGGATCTCGGCCGGATCATCGACGCGCTGCTGCGCCGGCCGGGTCGGTGAAATTGTCGTACCCCCGTGGTTTGCTGAACCCACCGGAACGGAGGCTCGGCGACGGAGGCAGGGCACGACAGGCGACAGGAGGCAGCGGTGATCCGCCGATTGCGTGAACGCCAGGAGTGGAAGTTCTTCGGCGTGCTGCATCACGCGGACCGCCCGCTCGCGGCCGCCTGGTGGGCGGTGCTGGTGCTGCGCGGCCTGCTGCCCGCCGCGTTCGCGGTCGCCATGGGCCTGCTCGTCGGCGCGGTGCAGCAGGGCCGCCCGCTCGCCGGGCCGCTGGCCTTCGCCGGCGTCGTGTTCGTCGCGCTGCAGGTCCTGGCGCCGGTGCACAAGGCGATCGGCGCGAACCTCGGCGACCGGACGGCGGCGTGGCTGTACGACCGGCTCACCGAGGCCGCGGCCGGCCCGCCCGGGATGGGCCACCTCGAGGACGGCGAGCTGAGCAAGGACATGACCGTCGCGCGGGAGTTCGACGCCGGCATGACCGGCCCGCCGCTGTCCGCGTCCGTGGACTTCATCGCCGGTGGGCTCGTGACCCTGCTCAGCGGCCTGGCGTCGGCGGTGGTGCTGGCCGGCTACGCATGGTGGGCGCCGCTGCTGCTCGGCGGCGCCTGGCTGGCCACGCACTGGCTGCTCCGCGAGAGCGGCGTGTGGAAGGATCGCAACACCGACGAGGTCCGCTCGGCCCAGCAGGAGGCCGACTACGCCTACCAGCTCGCCGTCAACGCCCCGGCGGCCAAGGAGATCCGGCTGTTCGGCCTGGTCGACTGGGTCATCGAGCGGTTCGTGGAGCGGCGGGTGCGGCTGCACCGGTTGCAGTACGAGGCGACCCGGATGCGCGAGCGGTCCCTCGCGGTGAGCGTCGTGGTGACCGTCGCGGCCAACGTGCTGGTGTTCTGGTCGCTGATCGACGCGGTGCTCGGCGGCCGGCTGAGCCTCGGCGGCCTGGTGACGTTCGCCCAGGCGGCGCTCGGCGCCTCGATGATCGCGTTCGGCGGGCTCAACTGGGCCCTCGACGGCGCCGCCGCGCCGGTGGCCGCGGTGCTGCGGCTCGGCCCCCGGACCGGACCCGCCGGCGCCCTGCCCGCCGGTGACGTTGCCGCCGGCGGGAAGCCGGCGAAGGAGATCCGCTTCCGCTCGGTGCACTTCGCGTATCCGGGCACCGCCGCGCAGGACGTGCTGCGGGACTTCGATCTCACCATTCCGGCCGGGACATCCCTGGCGATCGTCGGGCGCAACGGGGCCGGCAAGACGACGCTGGCCAAGCTGCTGTGCCGGCTCTACGACCCCACCTCGGGCGCGATCGAGATCGACGGCGTCGACCTGCGCGACCTCGACCTCACCGCGTGGCGCACCCGGGTCACGGCCGTGTTCCAGGACTTCATCCGCTTCGAGCTGCCACTGCGCGACAACGTCGCCCCGACCGGCGCGCCGGACGAGGTGATCCGCGCGGCGCTGGAGGCCGCCGGGGCCGGTGACCTCGCCGCCTTGGACACCGTGCTCTCCAAGGGATACCCCGGCGGCACCGACGTCTCCGGCGGCCAGTGGCAACGCATCGCACTCGCGCGGGCGCTGTGCGCGGTCCGGCTCGGTGCGGGCGTCGTGCTGCTCGACGAGCCCACGGCGCAGCTGGACGTGCGGGGCGAGGCGGAGATCTTCGAACGGGTCCTGGAGCAGACCAGGCATTGCACGACCATCCTGGTGTCGCACCGCTTCTCGACCGTGCGCAAGGCCGACCGCATCTGCGTGCTGGAGGACGGCCGGGTCGTCGAGCTGGGCACGCACGACGAGCTCATCGCCCTGGCGGGCCGGTATCGCACCATGTTCGACCGGCAGGCGCAGCGCTTCGCCGCCGACCGGCCGCAGGACGACGAGGACGAGGTGGCCACCGATGACGTCCTCGCGTGAGGCCTCGCCGTCCGCCGCGGCCGACGAGGCCGAGCCGCTGCCGCCCGCGCTGGTGTCGATGTGGCGGCTGTGCAAGCTCGGCTACCGCTACGAGCCCGGGCTCATGGGCGTCGCCCTGGCGCTGGCGCTGCTGGCGGCGGTGCCGGAGGCGCTGCTCGCGCTGTGGCTGAAACTGCTCGCGGACGGGCTGGCCGAGCACGACAACGCCCTCGTCTACGGGGCCGGCGCGGGACTGGCCGTCTCCGGCGCCGGCACGTGGCTGCTGAGCGCGGTGGCGGCACGGCAGCACCGGCGGTTCCGCGACAAGGTGACGATCGCGCTGGAGTCGCACGTGTCCCGCCTCCAGGCGTCCATCGTGACCGTCGCCCACCACGAACGCCCCGAATATCTCGACCGGCTGTCGGTCCTGCGCGATCAGGTCTTCGTGCTCGACCACATGTACATGTCGGTCTTCTCCACACTCGGCTGGATCCTGCGCCTCGCCGTCACCATCGCGCTGCTGGCCTCGATCAGCCCGGCGCTCGTGCTGCTGGCCCTCTTCGCGGTGCCGACGGTGCTGACCTCGGCGTGGCGCCCGGCGGTCGAGCGGGCGGTGCAGGAGCGCGGGGCCGCGTCGCTGCGCCTGGCCCGGCACCTCTTCGGCCTGGCCACCACCGCGCCGCCCGGCAAGGAGGTGCGGGTCACCGGCATCGCGGATCGGCTCGTGGCCCGGCGCCGGGAGGCATGGGAGCGGTGGTACGCGCCGATGGCGTCGGCGCGCCGGGGATCGGCCGTATGGCACGCCGCGGCCTGGGCGGTGTTCGGGGCCGGCTACGTCGCCGCGGTCGTCTACGTCTCGTCGGTGCTGTCCGCGTCCCCCGGAGACGTGCTGCTGGTGCTGGCCGCGGGCGCGCAGCTGTCGGCGTATGTCGGCGCGACGGTCGGTGAGATCGGATTCCTGCGCGGCATCTGGATGGACGGCTCGCGACGGCTGGCGTGGCTGGAGGACTACGCGGCCGCGTCCGCGGTGCGGGCCGACGCGCCGGTGCCCGGCGCGCTGACCGGCGGCATCACGCTCGAGGGGGTGTCGTTCGCCTACCCCGGCAGCGGCTCGAAGCTGGTGCTGCGGGACGTCGACCTGACGCTGCCGGCCGGTGCGGTCGTCGCGATCGTCGGCGAGAACGGCGCCGGCAAGAGCACGCTCGTCAAACTGCTGGCGAAGCTGTACGAGCCGACCGCGGGCCGCGTGCTGGTCGACGGCACCGACCTGGCCGCGATGCCCGCTGACGAGTGGCGGCGCCGGCTGGCGGGCGCGTTCCAGGACTTCTACCGCTTCGAGCTGCGCGCCCAGCGCACGGTCGGCCTCGGCGACCTGCCGCGCCTCGACGAGGAGCCCGCCGTCGGGTCGGCGGTCGGCCGCGCGGGAGCCGACGACGTGGTCGCGCAGCTGTCCTCCGGCCTGCGCACGCAGCTCGGACCGGCGTGGCCCGGCGGCGTGGAGGTCTCCTTCGGCCAGTGGCAGAAGCTCGCCCTCGCCCGCGGCTTCATGCGCGACGAACCCCTGCTGCTGGTGCTCGACGAGCCGACCGCCGCGCTGGACGCGGAGACCGAGCACGCCCTGTTCGAGCGGTATGCGGCCGGCGCGCGCCGCGACACCGCCAACGGCCGGATCGTGATCCTCGTGTCGCATCGGTTCAGCACGGTGCGGATGGCCGATCTGATCATCGTGCTCGACGGTGCCCGCGTGGCCGAGGTCGGCGCCCACGAGGAGCTGATGGCCCGCGGCGGGCAGTATGCGGAGCTGTACCGCATCCAGGCGGCCGCCTACCGGTAGGGCGGGCCGGGCGTCACACCCCCGAGCGCGCCGACCCCCGGATCACGCGTGCTGCGTGACGTTGATGACCGTGCCGTTCGGGTCGCGGACGAAGAAGCGCCGCAGGCCCCACTCCTCGTCGGTCAGGGGGTAGACGATCTCGGCACCGGCGGCGACGGCCCGATCGTGCACCGCGTCGACGTCGTCGACCTCGATGGAGACGTCGGGGTGGACGCCGGCCTTGATGTCGAGGTTCATGACGCCGAGCTGCACCTCACGCCGGTCCGTGCCGAAGAACAGGATCCAGTCGAGGCCGCCCTGCTCCCGCAGCCCGACGACGTCGCGGTAGAACGCCCGGCTGCCCTCGAGATCGTCGGAGCGGATATTGGGCTTGATCCATTGCACACCCATCGCTGGAGTCTACGGCCGGCGCGGCGCCCCCGCAGGTCATCGGCGTCACGCCCCCCAGGTGTGCGCGTCGGCGTTCGGGGGCGTCGCGGGCGGGGTTGCCGCCCGCGACGCATCGCCGGCCGTTGTCGGGATCGGGCCGATCCGGCGCTCAGAGCTGGCCCGATGTTCCCGTCGACCAGACCGCCTGGTTTCCGGCGGTGTAGATGACGAGGTTGCCGTCGTCCTGCAGGGACAGGTGCGCGCCGTAGCTGGTCCAGGTGCCGGACGCCCACACCCCGGTGCCGTCCGGCTTGTAGAGGACGAGGTTGCCGTCGCCCTGCATCACCAGGTGGTTGCCGCCGGCGCCGAAGGAGTGCGTGGACCACAGCAGGTGATAGCCGGGCCCGTAGAGCACGAGGTTGCCGTCGTCCTGCAGCAGCAGGTGGTAGCGGCCGTCCGGTGACCGCAGGAAGTACGTCAACGTGATCTGCTGGTTGGTGGTCATCCCGGTCATGCCGGAGAAGCTGGTGTTGTTCAGATGGCTGCCGGACAGGGTGGCGGCGACCGAGCCGTCCGAGCGTTGCAGCACCAGGGCGCCGGTGTTGCGGACGGTGAAGTACACCGCCCCGCTCTGCGCCGTGTTCGAGGCCCACGCGACGCTGTTGTCGGCGCGGTACACCACGAGGTTGCCGTCGGACTGCATGGCGACCCGGTTGCCCGGCTGGCCGGCGGTGTTCGTGCTCCACCACGGGTACGGGCCGGGGCAGTTGTCGGGCTGCAGGAAGCCGCACGGGCTGGGGCCGTACTCGACGAGGTTGCCGTCGGGCTGCATCAGCACCCCGTATCGGCCGTCGGCGGAGAGCATGTACCGGCCGCCCGACATGGTTGCCGGCGCGGTCAGCGCGACCGGGCCGATGTAGGTGGCCCCGGCGAACGCGCCGGGATTGACAGTGGCCGCCGCGGCGGGCGAGGCGGTGCCCGCGACAAGGGCCAACGCGGCGGCCGCCGCGATGAGGAGATGCCGACGGAGTCTCTTCACGGTCGGTGGTCCTTCCTGTCGGCCAGGCCGGCGGCGCACCGCAGGAAGACGATTCGCAGTCGCATGGACGGCCGTCCTGGGGATTCCGGTCCGCCGCGTTCGGGCGGGCATGCGCCCAAGGTAGGAATCGGACCGGAACCCCGGCATCGGTGTCAGCACGTATTTCCCTGATACATCAGATGCCCGACGGTCTGTCGCTCACACGACGCTGTAGCCGGTTCCGGCGTAGAGCTTCGTGATGCCGGCGGCGTCGAGGCCCGCGATGTCGGTCTTGCCGTCGTTGTTGAAGTCGCCGGCGACCATGCGGGTGACGTACCCGCCGGCGTAGTTGTAGTGGCAGTTGTCGGACCCCTGCCCGTCGACGCCGTTGGTCGACAGCACCGTGACGCCGAGCGTGTCGCCGTACCGCCGAGCCGCATGGCGTACTGCCCGATGACGCCGGGCGCCCGGTACCCGTCGCCGGCGGTGAACGGCGACGGCGAACCCGGGTCGGCGGCCGTGCGCTACTGGTAGTCGGGGCTTCCGCCGGCGGCGCTGGACCCGAACGTGCGCGCCCGCCGCGACGCGTCGACCCGGCTGGAGTCCTGGAAGCGCTTCTGGGCCGCCGCGTTCGACTGCCCGTTGAGCAGGACCACGTCCCCTGCGACCAGGTCGGCCCAGCTGGCCTGCAGCACCGGTGCACCGCTGCCCAGCGTGTAGAGCGACATGGCGAATCTCTGCAGGCCCGCCCGGAGTGCAACGCCTGACGCGTGTCGCTATCGAACGAGTAGGCTGCCCACCGGCCGCAGCTCCGCATCGAGCGAATACGCGAGCACCTTCAGGTGAAATGGCCGAGCCAGTCCCAAGGGCAGCTGCAGGCTTGCGACAAATGGAGCTCCCGGGACGAGTGACAGCCCGACGTACCGCGCGATGTTTTCGACCATCGAAGGATTTGACGGGTCGATCGCCTGCACCTCCAGCTCGACGTTTCGGGCGGGCCTGTCGACCGTGACGGCAAGTTCGTAGGTGCGACGGTTGAAGACCCCGACCCGCCTGAACGAGCACGAAAGCCGGACTGCGTCGTGATGGAACTCCGAAACGTCGGCTCGAGACGGGGGTGTGAGCGACAACGCGACGGGAGGCGAGAACACCTCGCCCCTTGTGCCGGGTGCGACGCTTCGAAGACTGGCCTGGGCGGTTTCTGGGCCTGAGGGGATTCGGCAGCCGACGGCCAGATATTGCGGTCGGGTGACTCTTTGCACGTAAGAGGCACCTCCTCGCCGGAATTGCGTCACCTCGACGGCCGCGGCATCGGACGGCCATGTCCAGGTCACAGCGATGCCGGGGCCGAGTCCGTCGATTGCCAGCCGGGCGTTGGTGACTGGATCAACGCCAAAGGCAGCCGGTCGGCGCGGGTTTGGTGCGGCGGGCGCGGAGGCTGCCCGGTTCCGGATGAGGCCGACCTGGTGCGTGTCCATCGCGGTATAACGACTGAGCTGCAGACGACCTTCCGCGGTCAGCGAGCGGCGGAGCTGCTGATAGATCAGATCGAGGGACATGACCTCGCGCTCGCCGGGGACACCATTGTTCATCAGGTCGAGCAGCGCCGCGGTGAAGGACGTCGGTTCGCCGGGGGACGCGAAGTCCGCCGGAGCCGGGTTGGCCGAACGCATGACGTGTGTGCCTCGTGCCTCCCAGCCCTCCGCCGGTTCGAAGTCATCCGCCCGACCGTCGGGTCGCCGCGAGCCGGTGTCGCAGGTATCGAGGATCATGACACGAGCGTTCGCGGCGCTTTCAGCCATCAGCCGAGACAGGTGGTGGTAGGGGAGCGCCGTCCACGGTTGGTCCACCGTGGTATTGGACAGGGCGAGGTAGGCCTCCGAATTGATGGTGAGCGAATGCCCGGCGAAGTAGACGAAGAGGGCGGCCCGGCATTTCGAAGCTGCCGCGTGCAGCGGTTCGAGCACTCCGCGGGGATCGGTGGGGTTCAGGATGACGTAACAGTTCTCCGGCGGCAGGCCCCAGACATCTGGATCGGTCAAAGCCGAGGCGAGCGCTTGAGCGCTGGCGGCGATCGAGGGCAGGGCCGGCAGAGCCCGGTATTCGGCGACCCCGACGATGACGGCGTGGGACGTCGCCGGATCGGCCAGCGGTTGGATACTCGCCGGCGGCGGGGTCGTCGATCTGGACAGTCGATATTGCATCGTTGTGGCTTGGCCGTCGGACGCAAGGTATTCGATGGTGCCCCCATCTGCCATCGGCACTACTTCGTCCCACGCGAGCCGACGGCCGTCGACGACCACGGCAAAGTCACTTCGAGCCGACCGGCGCCGAAGCAGGCAGCGCCCATCGGATTCCGCACGTATCTCCACGAGTGCACCGCGCGGGATCGTGACCAGGTGATCCGGCAGCGCGAGTTGGCCGTCGGGCAGGTCGGGTCCGCGGCCGAACTGCAGCCATGCCCGATGGCTCAGACGGAACCTGAACACGAGCGATTCGATAGTGGTCTCGAACGCGATCGCCGGGTCCGGTGACGCGGAGATGGGCAAGACGATCGTCCACGGTTCAGGCGTGATGGTGATGGTGTAGCCGGGCGGGGGCAGCATCGGGTCGACGGCCAAGTTGACCGTCACGGCCGTGCCTGGCCGGTGCCGGTGTACGGCGGCGCGCGCGAGGGCCACGATGCGGGGCCGGGACACGGGTACCGCAGTCCGGACGGTGATTGTCAGCGGTCCCGCGTCGGTCGGGTGCGTGTCAGGGGCGAGCAGATCGACGTAGCGCGAGTACATCGCGACCAGCTCGGGGGCCAGCCGGTCGTCGATCGCCGCGGCAGCCGGGCCGGAGCCGGTGTCCGCGCGGATGTCGGCCGCCGCTCGTGCTGGACGGTCCCAGCGCGCGGCGACGTCGGGCGGCAGCCAGCCGAGCGACTCCGGCAGGGTGCGCACCGGCCCGCCGTCGTCGCGGGCGGCGACAACCGGAAATGTCGGGCCGAGCATGCTGTCTCGGTCGGTCAGGTACCGGGTGACCGAAGAAAGCACCAGCGCCGCCTCCGACCGGCGCAGTCTCCCGAGCAGTGTCTGGCGCACTCCGGGAAGAAAGTCGTAAGTGTCCTCGGCGACGTGGGTGAGTAGGCCCCCGATGATGACCTCGGCCAGCGTCTCCGGGCCGCTCCCGGGCTCGATGAGATGCTGGACCAGGCTCATGACCGGCACGGTCAGCGGGACCACTGACAGGCAGACCGCCAGGCGGTAGGCGGCCGGCGAGGCGACCGTCCGGAAGATCTGGACGTGTTGTTCGGCTGACTGCGGAGTTGTCGCAGCCGTCCCGGGCCGGTCCAAGTGCATCGATGATACATCAATGACGCTGGCCGACAGTTCGATCGGCCTGGCATCCGAACCGACGACAAGGCGAGCCCAGGCTTCGAACCAGGGCGGCTTGATTCGCAGGACCGGAACGGCCTGCGTAGCATCGGCCAGCGGCCGGTACGTGCCGCGCCGGCGAACCGCGAACCGGGGACGATCGTAGCGGGCGCCAGTCGGCCGTGGCCGAAATTGTCCGGGTTGGGTGCGCAGACCGGTCCGGCTCCACATGCGTTCCGGCAACGGCTGCAATACCACGACCGGTCCCGTGACGGACCAGGTGCCGAGGACGGCCGGCCAGCGGCCGTCGTGCCATTGAGGGTCGGCACCGTCGGTGAGCACCACGTACATGCGTCTGCCGTTGGGTGCGATCAGCCACTCGGGTCGATGGGCGATGCCACCCGGCGAGACCAGCGTCCCGTCGTCGGCGAGCCGCCACAGGCGGACGTCACGGAACGCGCCCAGCTGGGTGAACATCGCGACGAGCTCGGCGGCCAGCGGTCGCCACACGGACATCGAGGTCGCGCCGTCGACGATCACGGCGACGTCGAGCCACCGTTCGACCGTGGGTCGCATGACCGGAATCCACATTCGGGTTTCGGCGATGAAGGTCGCGGTCGCGTGTTCGTCCAACCGCGACCGACCCCGGCCCGGGCGTTGGTGCTTGAGGGGGCGCAGTGCGCGGAGGATGTCGCTTCGATCCGGCAGGGCCGGCGCCTGTGGCATCCAGCCGCCGCGTCCCTGCGTCGTTTGTCCGGCGTCCGGTGGAGCGATCGCCTTCAGCGTGTCCATCGGCGGATCGGGGACCGGTTCCGCTGGAACCGGCGGCATCGTCTCGACGGTTTCGTCGTCGGGCCGCGGCCGGGCCGCGACGTCGGAGACGCCGTTCGCCGGGTCGTGGGCGGTGATGTGTTGTGCCAGCCACACCGCCTCAGCGACCTCCAGCGCCGTCGGACTCAGCCCAGCGTCGGCCAGCACCGTGACCAGATCGGCGAGAAGAGCGCGCAGGCCGGCGGCACTCATCGTCGCTACCGGGTGGACAGGTGACGCAGCACCAGATCGGCCAGCGCGGCGCGGTCGCCGCCGAGGTCGGCGGTGCTGGCGGTGAGGAAGATGGCGTTGAGAAGCTGGTCGGTGGCGAGCTCGCCGTGACTACGAGCGGCCAGGAACCGTTCGATCAGATCGGCTCCGGCCGCGCCGTCCGCGCCGAGATGAGCTTCAACGATGCTAGCCAGGCGGGCCCCGTCGGGTTCTGCGAGATCGAGCCGGACACATCGCCGTAAAAAGGCGGGCGGGAAGTCCCGTTCGCCGTTGCTGGTCATCAGCACCAGCGGGAACGCACGGCAACGAACCTGTCCGCGGTGGATGCGGGCCGGTGCGGCGAGATAAGGAACCCGAACATCCACATCCGCTTCGACGTCTGCGATCCGAGCCAACTCGGGTATCGAGAACTCACCCTCCTCGAAGACGTTGAGCAGGTCGTTGGGCAGGTCGATGTCACTCTTGTCGATCTCGTCGATGAGCAGGACCCGGGGATTCGCGTACGGCAGCAGGGCCGTGCCCAGCGGGCCTAGCTGGATGTACCGTCCGATGCCGGAAGTCGGGCCCCGGTGGTGGGCGGCCAGGTTGGCGTCATGGAGCCGCCCGATCGCGTCATAGGCGTAGAGCCCGTCCTGCAACGTCGTGCGGCTGGTGATCGGCCATCGCAGGACCGGGCCGAGCCCGAGCTCATGGGCGACCGCATAGGCCAGGGTCGACTTGCCGGTGCCTGGCTTGCCGCTGACCAGTATCGGTCGGCGCAGGTAAACAGCAGCGTTGACGAGGTCGACCTCCGCCGGATCGGCGCGGTAGGCGACGGCCCGCTCGAGGTCACCCGGGCGATCGTCGGCCACGCTGTCCGGATCCAGTTCGACGAGCGGGCCGCCGGCAAACCGCCGCCAAGGGGGCGTGGGTGGTTCGGTCCACGTCTTCGGCGAGCCGTCGCCGGTGAAGAGGTGCCATTCCGTCATGTCGACTCCTGTTCCGGCGGCTGCGGATGCCTCGGGGCTGGCGCCACGAATGGGGTGGTGAGTGCGGGCAACCGGCTCGGGTCGTCCCACAGCAGCACCACATCCCGGCATCCGTGGCCTGGCTCATGGACCACTCGGTTCCGCAGCCGGCGGATCAGGTCAGGAAGCGGCATCGTTTGGCTGACTGTCCGCTCGGCGGTGAAGGCGGACTGGAAGCGGGCGCCGGTGCAGGGCTGGTCAGGGATTCCGGCGTCATGCTCAGGGCAGCTCCCACGGCGCCAGACGGCAACCGGGACGCCGGCATCCAGCGCAACCTTGAGGGCCTCGTAGCTCGGTGGGAAGTCGGGTGGTCGGCGCAGCGCGATCATTGCGACGTCGGCCTCGAGTTCGAGTTCTGCGGCGAAATGCGTCGGCTCGGGTATGCCGACGCAGGGTAGCCAGTGCGGCTCCGTGCCGGAGGCGTCGTGCAACCGCTTCCAGCGGCGGCGCCAGTCGGTGTGGGAGGTCCGGTCCTCGATCCGTTCGAGGTCGCGAAGGACGACCCGGTATTTGCGGCCGAGGCTGGTCGTCGGCGCCGCGGGAACGAGCTCGTCGAACGCCTCGCCGAACAACTCGATCGGGACTGCGAACTCAATGCCGGCGTTGCCTTCGAGGGCGCGCATGATGACCCGCAACTGCGTGCAAACGAGAGCTTTCGCGTCGTCCAGGGTGTGTATGGCGTCGCTGTCGCAGTAGGCGTGTTCGACAAGCCCGTCCGACCGGTGGATCCAGACGTCGAGTTGATACTGATCCGGAGTACGCATTCCCGGCCGGATCACGACCACCACCGTGTGCGGCTGCCCCGCCTCCGCCGCGGGTCTGGGTCTGTGACGTCGCTGCGTCAGCGCGCCATAGACCCCGATCCGGGCCGCCACCGCGGTGGTCCAGTCGTACAGCCGCCGGCCGAGATCCGATCCGGCGGCCTCCGCCGCGAGGTCATCCGTCAACCGCAGCAATGGCTGCAGATCCTTCGTATCGCTGATGCCCTCGTCCAGCAGCCCATAGACGCGATCGCGCAGCCCGGCGCCGTCGGCGCTGGTTCGATTCGTATGCTCCGGCCAGTCGGCGAGGGCGCCGATGAGCTCGGCCTCCTCCTCCGCCTTGATCCAGTTGGGCACGAGTACCGCGGCTGCAGTGGGCGGCAACACCGCGCGAGCGCGGGTCCACCGGTCGTCCCGCGCGTGGAACCGATCGTGCCGGCGCAGCGCGGCGCCTCGTTGTGTGCCGTGCAGGCCGCGCAGGCCCGAGGTGGGAACAAAGAAACCACCACGGTTGCTGTTCTCCGCCCGGGTCGTCGTAACAAGTCCGCACACGGCGCCGGTGCCCAGGTCCAGCACCGGCCCGCCAGACATGCCGGGACCAATTTCGTTCTCGGTGAACTGCCACAACTCGCCCGCGCCGAACGTCGCAAAGCCGCCGACGGTTCCACCGAGGTAGAACGGCTCGAGGCGGACGTCGAGGATGGCGGAGTGCCCGAAGGCCATGACCGGCGCGCCGACGGTCTTGGGCAACTCCGCGAGCCACGCACACGGATGATCCGCGTCGTCGTCGACCTCGATCAGGGCAAGGTCCGGATACGGCCAAAGTCGGCCCGTGCCGGCGTTCGGAGCGCGGTCGAGAACTGTTCCCGACCGGTACCGGCCCGAGCGGCCGACACGGACGGGCTGACCCGTCGCCGGCACCACATGGGCACAGGTGAGCACAAGTCCCGGCGCGATCCTGACGCCGGATCCCCCGCGCGCGGTGCCCTCCTCGCCGGCCACGCCGACCCAGACCAGGGCACCGTCGAGCAGTTGCTGAAGGACCAGCCGTGGATCAGTCACTGCGACTGGGCCGGCGCCGCCTCGAGTGCGACTTGATCCAGGTCGGCGGATTTCCAACCGACGGTGACCTTGATGGAGGCGTTTGCGCCGCCCTCGACGAGGACACTGGTCAGCTTGCCGGTCTTCACCGCGAGCCCGATGCCGAACTCGACGCTCACCTCGTGTGGGCGCAGACCCGCCAGGGCCGCCCTGGTAGTGCGCGCCACGCCTTGTATCACCGCTCGGAGATCGGCCAGGTCGAGCCGGTGCAACACGTCGGCAGCGCTGACGTTCGAAGGTCCGCCTTCTTCCGGCACCGTGACCCAGACGGTCTCACCGGACGGAAGCTGCACCTGGACATCCGGCACTGGCCAACTCCTTGCGCTACGTGCTGATAGCCGACGGTGGCGACACCACGCTACAAAACCGGCAGTCGTATGGAAAGCACCGGAAGACGAGTAGCGACCTGCCCGATCAGCCAGCGCGCCGCGGCCGTCCGGCTGCCATACGGACCGGACGGCCGTGGACCGCGATCGCGACGAATCCGCAGGCCGGCCCCGCCCGTGTCGACGAGCGGGACCATCGAGCGCCCATCAACCCGGGCGAGTCACGGACCATACGTCCGGCCGGCGATCAGAGGGCGGCGCGGACTGCCCCGGCGAAGGCCCAGAAGGTGGTCGTCGTCGTGTTGCGCCGGCCCGCGCGGGTGTTGGTGCCGAACATCGCCGTGCGCAGCGGCGTCGTCAGCTCGAGCTGCGCTCCCGCGCCGGACAGCGTGCGGTTGATGATGTTCGCCGGGTCGTTGCCGTCGAGCTCGCCGACCCCGCCCGCGTCGACCGCGGTGATGCCGGCCGCGACGAGCTGGTTGCGCAGTGCCGTGCGGAGGGCCGCGTCGCCGCCGCCGACGAGGACGGCCTGGGTGCCGTCCGGGAAGCCGGCCTGGCTCGGCGTGCAGCCGTGCAGGGACACGGCGCGCGTGGCGCCGCCGCAGATCGAGCGGGCGTAGGGGTCGTCGCAGTGCGTCGAGGTGACGTGCAGGACCCCGTTGTTCGACGCGCGCAGGCCTTCGAACATCCAGAAGTCGTACAGCGCCCCGCCCGTCGCCGCCATCGTCGCGGGATGGTAGCCGGCGATCGCGAGGCAGAGCTCCGACGTGCCGGGCTCGATCCCGCCGCCGTGCGGCGCCACGATCGCCGTCCCGGGCAGCGCGGGAGACGCGGCGGTCTCGCTGTCGTCGACGGCCGCGTGCCGCCGGAACCGCCGCCCCCAGTCGGTGCCCTCCACGAGCGCCGGATCGGCGTAGAGCGCGGTGTTGGACGGATACACATCCGCCGCCGCGGCCGACTGAACCGAGAGCGCGGGCGCCACCAGGGCCGCCCCACCGATCGCTGCGAGCACAGCCCGCCGTTGCATCCCCATGACGCAGAGGCTACTGAAACCGTTCGATTCCCGCTGTCCCGTGTCGTATCGGCAGCGGCCGGCCCTAGATTGCGTGGGGTGGACCTCTCACGTCTCGGCGCGCCGCTCGGTCCGATGGTCCGTGTCCACGGCGGGTTCGCCAACCGGATGTACCGGCTCGACACCGACCAGGGGTCATTCGCGGTGAAGGAGTTGAACGTCCTCGATCGGCGCTGGGATTACCGCGCCGAGGACGTGTTCAGGTTCGAGCGGGCCGCCTTCGCCGCCGGCATCCCGATGCCGGAGCCGATCTCGGCGAGCCGCGACACGCTCGTGCACCGGTGGGTCGGGGGCGAGAAGGTGCCCGAGGCGCCGGTGCCGGAGGCGTACGCGTTCGAGATCGGCGAGATTCTCGCGCGCATCCACGCGCTCGACGTCGCGTGGCCCGACGTCTCGATCGAGGACCCGGCGTCGCGGGACTGGCCGGAGCTCGCCGAGCGGGCGGCGGCGACCGGGCAACCCTGGGCCGGCGAACTCGCCTCCCAGGTCGAGACGTTCCTCGCGATCGCCCGCTTCGTCGACACGTGCGAGCGGCCGGGCCCGGTCGTGCTGACCCACCGGGACATCCAGCCGTGGAACCTGCTCGCTCGGGAGGGCCGGCCGGTGGTGCTCGACTGGGAGCTCTCGGGGATGCTCGACCTGTCCGGCGAGCTGGGCTCGACCGCGCTGAGCCTCGCGAAGGGGCCCGGCTTCGACGACATTCGGCCCGCCGTCTTCCGTTCGGTCCTCGACGGCTACGTCGCCGGGGGCGGAGCGCTGCCGCCGTGGGGCCCGAGCTGGTTCGTGTTCATGATCGGCGGCTGGCTGGGGCACACGAGGTGGAACGTGCTGCGCTGCCTCGCCGGCGTCGAGGCCGGCGCCGGCCCCGGCCTCGCGCTGTCGCACGAGTCCGTGCGTGACGGCGTGCGCGGCCTCCCCGTCCTGTTCGGCCGGCTGCCGCACCTGCAGGAGCTGCTCACGACAACGGCGGCTGAGCCTCGCCCCGGGAACGGGCGCGGGACCGGGCCGCGCGGATCGACAGCGTGACCGTGCCGAGGACGACCGCGACCGCCGAGCCAACGAGTACGCCGCCCTTGGCGTCGTCGACCAGGCGCTCGCTGTCCGGGTAGGACAGCTCGGCCATGAGCAGCGAGACGGTGAAGCCGATCCCGGCCAGCTGGGCCAGGCCGAGGATGTCCCACCAGCTCAGGTCGGGGTTGAGCTCGGCCGGGGTCAGCGCGACGGTCAGCCAGGCCCCGCCGGCGATGCCGAGCACCTTGCCGGCGACGAGGCCGAGGATGACGCCGATCGCGACGGTACTGGCGAACAGATCGCCGGTGCGGAAGGAGACCCCGGCCGCCATCAGCGCGAAGACGGGCAGGACGACCGCGGCGGTGACCGGCCGCAGCAGCCGCTCGGCCCGGTGGCTGGGGTCCTCGGACTCGCCCGGCGCCGCCCGGGCCCGCATCAGCAGGCCCATCGCCGCGCCGGCGATCGTCGCGTGGACCCCGCTGGCGTGCACGAGCGCCCAGATGGCGACGGCCAGCGGCACCCCGACGGCCCACCCCGGCACCCGGGCCGGCAGCATCCGGGCCGCGCGCGGGGACTGCAGCAGCCCGAACGCGGCCAGCAGCCCGATCGCGGCGACGAGCGGCGCCCAGCTCAGCGCCCCGGCGTAGAACACCGCGATGACGACGATGGCCACGAGGTCGTCCACCACGGCGAGGGTCAGCAGGAACGTGCGCAGCGCCGGCGGCAGCCCGCGGCCGACCATCGCCAGCACGGCGACGGCGAACGCGACATCGGTGGCCATCGGGATGCCCCAGCCGGCCGAGAGCTCGCCGCGGCCGGCGTTGACCGCGGCGAACACCAGCGCCGGGGTGACGGCGCCGGCCACGGCCGCGACGACCGGCAGGGCCGCCCGCCGCGGTTGACGCAGCTCCCCGTGGACGAACTCCTGCTTGAGCTCGTTGCCGACGAGGAAGAAGAACACCGCGAGCAGCCCGTCGGCGGCCCACTCGTTCAGGGTCAGGTGCAGATGCCAGCCGGCCGGGCCGAACGCGGTCGTGCGCATGGTCTCGTACGCATGCGACCACGGCGAGTTCGCCCACACCAGCGCGACGACCGCGGCCACCGTGAGCAGCACGCCTCCGACCACGTCACGGCGCAGCGCGGCCCCGACACGGCTCATGTCCACCACAGATCACCCGTCCGGCGTCACCGAAGACCCCGGCGCCGGGCGGCACCGGGGAACCATAGGTCAGCTGCGGTGAAGTCCGGGCGGGCAGCCGTCGATCTCGCCGTGCGCGTTCGTGCCCCACGACGACAGCCACCCGTTCGTCCCCGGGTGGCGCATGACCCCGGCCGGGCACGTCGGCACCCACGGCTGTGAGGTCGGCGCGGTGGCGGTCGTCATCGCCACCATCATACGGTCCCGCCGTTGGGTCAGAAGGTGTACGGCGTGTCGTACTCCGGCCGCAGCACGGTCGCGCGTGGCGAGGCCTTGCGGATCGCGGCGATGAACGCGTCCAGCTTCGCGGCGTCGGACGAGGCCACCGCCGGAGGATTGCGCAGCGGCCGCTCGAAGTCGTCCCAGTGCACCGGCACGACCACCCGCGGGTGGTCCAGCGCCCGCAGCAGCCGCCCGGTGTAGTCGTGCACGACCCCGCCCGCCGGCAGCGCGACCATCGCCACGTCCGGGGCCAGCCCGGTGAGGTTGCGCTCGACGAAGTCGCTGCCGCCCATGAAGAAGACCTTCGGGCCGCCGGCGATCGTCACCTGGTAGGCGAGGGTGTCACCCTCGGGCAGGTCGGCGATCGTCGCCGGGGCCGGCGGCGGGGTGAGCCGCACGCCCGGGAACGCCAGCGAGTAGGCGGGGTTGCGGCTGTGCAGGGCCGCGATCACCTCGACGGTGTAGTCGCCGAAGTCGAGCTGCTCGCCGCCCTTGACCGGGATCGCCTGGGCGCTCGGCACGCCCGAGGCGAGCGCGAGGTGGTAGGCGGTGAGGGTGCCGAGCACGCGGACGCCCGCCACGGTCTTCGCGATGTGCGGCACGTCGTTGAAGTGGTCCCAGTGCGTGTGGGTGACGAGCACCGTCTCCGGCCGGCCGATGCGCGGCCCGATCGCGTCGGGGTCGGCCCGCAGCGGCGTCGCCGGGTCGAACGCGCCGGTGAACAGGCCGGTGGGGTAGCGGGAGAGGTACGGGTCGACGAGCACCGTGCGCCCGTTGACGTCGATGCGCCAGCCGGAGGTGCCGAACCAGCGGAACGTCCCGGCGCGGGAGCGTGCGGGCGAGGCCGCGGCGGGACCGGTCGCGGCGGCGAGCCCGGAGGCGACCGCGGTGCCGGCGACGGCGGTGCGCAGCAGGGCGCGGCGATTGAGGTCGCGAGTGTCGGACATGGCGACCACCCAAGCATCGCCGGGCTCGGGCTGTCCAAGACCGGGATGTCGTACGGCCCATATCCGATCGCATATCAGCGCTGGTCACGCAGTAGACCGACGGCCTCGGCCGCGGCCCGGCCGAGCGCCAGGTCGGCCTCGATGCGGGGGACGCGCCCGCCGCCGCTGACGAAGACGGCGATCGCGTAGCGGCCGCCGTCCGGGTACTTCGCGACCCCGATCTCCATCGCCAGCCCGGGCAGCGTGCCGGTCTTGCCCGCGACTCGCACCTCGGCCGGGAACCCCGACCGCAGCCGGGTCCAGAACAGCTGCCGGGCCATGAGGTCGCGGACCGCCGCGCACGCCGCGGGCGGCCCGGCCTCGTCGCGCCAGATCAGCCCGAGGAGCCGGGTCAGCTCCTCGGGCGTGCTCGACGTCGTGCGCTCGGGGTCGAACACGCGCAGCGCCGCCACCCGCTGCGGCGGCAGCGTCGGGAACAGCCGCGCGAACTCGGCGTCGTCGCGCGCGCCGAGGTCGGCGAACATCGACTCGAGCAGCTGCCGGGGGCCGCCGGCGACCCGCGTGCGGTGCAGGCCGAGCTCGGCGGCGAGCAGCCCGAGCAGGTCCGGGCCGCCGAGGCGGTGCAGCAGCACGTCGGCGGCGGTGTTGTCGCTGACGGACATGGCGAAGTACGCGAGATCGCGCAGCGAGACCTCGACGTCGTCGGCGCACCCGGCGGTGCCCCAGCCGCCGAAGCGGTCGCCGGCGCCGATGACCACGCGCTCGGCCGGGTCCACGGTGCCCGCCGCGACCTGGCGGGCGAACTCGAGCACCAGCAGCACCTTGACGATCGACGAGAGCACGACGGGCTCGTCGGCGCCGACGCCCACGGCCCGCCCCGAGTCGAGGTCGCACGCGTGCAGCCGGCCCTGGACCCCGGCGGCGGTGAAGATCTCCTCGATCGACATATGTTCCGACATATGGTCACTGTATGGTCGACCTGTCGCGGCATCTGCGGTACTTCCTCGTCGTCGCCGAGGAGCTGCACTTCAGCCGGGCCGCGGAGCTGCTCGGCATCGCCCAGCCGCCGCTGAGCCAGGCGATGCGCCGCCTCGAGCGGGAGCTGGGGGTCACCCTCTTCGACCGGCTGCCCCGCGGCACCGAGCTGACCGCCGCCGGCCGCGCCCTGCGCGACGAGGCACCGCAGTTCCTGGCGGCCGAGCGCCGGCTGCGCACGCTCATGCACAGCATCCGCGACGGCGACCTCGGCACCCTGCGGGCCGGGGTGCCGCCCGAGACCCCGGCGGCCGCGCTGGGGGAGCTGCTGCGCCGGCTCGGCGAGCAGGCGCCCGGCCTCGACGTCGACCTGCAGGAGCTCACCACCGCCGAGCAGCTCGAGCTGCTGGCCGCGGCGCGGCTGGACGTCGGCCTCGTGCACCACCCCGTCGACGCGGCCGACCTGGAGTGCGGCCCGGTGACCCGGGTGCGCCTCGGCGTCGTGCTGCCGCGGGTCTCGCCGCTGGCCCGGCTCACCGAGCTCACCGCCGACCAGCTCGCCGGGCAGGGGCTCGTGGTGTTTCCGCGGGCGACGGCGCCGCAGTGGTACGACACCCTGATCGGCGCCTGCCGGGAACTCGGTTTCGTGCCGTCGCGGGTGCGGCACGCCCGGAATCCCGAGTTCCTGTGCGGGCTCGTCCTCGCCGGGCTCGGCGTCGGGCTGGAGCGCGAGGATGCCGTGCGGCGCGAGCCGCGGGTCGCGTGGCGCCCCCTCGCCGGCGACCCCCTGTGGCAGGAGACGTCGGCGGTGTGGCCGCGGCGCGCCCCGCACCCCGCCGCGCAGCGGTTCGGCGCGCTGGCCGGCGCCGTGCTGGCGCCCCCGGCCGCCGCCCCCGGCCGCATCCTCGGCGCGCCGGGCCCGTGGTCGGTCGTCTTCGATCGGGCCCGCACTACGGTGGATTAGGGGGAAAGCCCCCGGTCGAATTCGGGGGAGTTCCGGATCGTGCCGAACGCCGCGAAGTTCAAGACTCGATCGCATGACAGAGAGGCCCAGAATCAGCGTTGTCATCCCGTGCTACAACGAGGCCGGATACCTCACCGACGCGCTGCTGTCCCTGCGCAAGCAGGACTTCGACGGAGTGTTCGAGGTCATCGTGGTCGACAACAACTGCACGGACGACACGGCGGGCATCGCCCGCGACTTCGGCGCGCGGGTCGTGGCCGAGCCGGTGCCGGGCGTGTGCAACGCCCGCCAGCGCGGCACGGAGGAGTCGCGCGGCGAGATCGTCATCTCGACCGACGCCGACACGGTGCACGGCCGCGACTGGCTGAGCCGCATCGACGCGCGGTTCCGCTCCGACGAGCGCATCGCCGCCGTGGTCGGCCCGTGCGTGTACGCCGACGGCCCGCGCTGGGGCCGGATGTACGCCCGGATGCTGTTCGGCGCCGTGAACGCGGTCTACAAGGTGACCGGCCGCGCCACGTACGCGAGCGCGACGAACATCGCCTTCCGGCGGGACGCGTGGTCCGGCTACGACACCGGCCTGACCCAGGGCGGCGACGAGCTCGACCAGCTGCGGCGGCTGCGGCGGCGGGGCCGCGTCGTCTACGAGCACGCCAACCCGACCTTCACGTCGGGCCGGCGCCTGAGCCGCGGGCTCGCGTACAACCTGTTCGTGACGCTGCCCGTGCACTACCTGCTGACCTACGCGGTGAACCGGATCGCGGGCCGGCGCGTGCTCGGCTCGGCGCCGGCGTTCCGCGACGAGGACGGGTCGTTCGAGGCCACCCTGGCGGGCCGATGACCGCCGTGGCCGTGCTGGTGCTCCTCGCCGCGCTGGGCGGGGCGTACTGGCTGCTGATGTCGCCGTTCGCGCCGTCGAAGCGCGACTATCCGTACCACGGTGCCGCCGACGACCGCGTGGTGGCGCTGACGTTCGACGACGGGCCGAACGAGCCTTACACCTCGCAGATCCTCGACATCCTGGCCGCGCACCGCATCCGGGCCACGTTCTTCCACGTCGGGCACTGCGTGGAGCGGCACCCGGAGACGGCCCGGCGCGTGATCGACGAGGGGCACGTGGTCGGCAACCACTCGCTGAGCCACCGCTTCGGCACCTATCTGCGCCCGAACGCGTTCGCGCGGGAGGTCGAGCAGACCCAGCAGATCCTGGTGCGCGTGACCGGCCGCACGCCGGCGCTGGCCCGCACGCCGTGGCTGTGGCGCCAGCCGGCCCTGCTGCGCATGCTGCGCCGGGGCGGCCTCCACCCCGTCGCGGGCGAGTTCGGGCACGCCTTCGAGGTGTTCCAGCCGTCGGGGGTCCGGATGGCGCGCCGCGCGATCGCCAAGACGCGCCCGGGCTCGATCCTCATCTTCCACGACGGCTTCGACGGGCGCGGCGGCAACCGCGCCGAGACGGTGACCGCCGTGCGCGAGACCATCGAGGGCCTGCTGGAGCGCGGCTACCGCTTCGTGACGGTCGACGAGCTGCTGGGCGTCCCCGCGTACCAGTCGTAGCGCCCCGTCCGGCCGGCGGCCAGGATCGTGTCCCTGAGCGCTCCGGGCACTCAGAGCACTCAGGGCACTCAGGGCACTCAGGGCGCCGGGACGCGGGTGCCCAGGATCGCGCGCGGGCGCGGGGGAGTGCCGCGGCGGCGCCATTCGCGGGGGTACCCCACCGAGACCTCCTCGAACGGCACCCCGTCGTGCACGGTCGAGCGCGGGATGTGCAGGTGCCCGTAGACGACCGCGGCGGCGTCGAAGCGGCGGTGCCAGTCGCGCGTGCGCGTCGTGCCGCACCACTGGGCGAACAGCGGGTACCGCAGGATGTTCGTCGGCTCCCGCACGAGCGGGTAGTGGTTGACGAGCACCGTCGGCAGGCCCGGCTCGCGGGCCTCCAGGCGGCGCTCGGTCGCCGCGATGCGGGCCGCGCACCACGCCTCGCGCGACGGGTAGGGGTCCGGGTGCAGCAGCATCTCGTCGGTGCACACCACGCCGGCGTCGTAGGCCAGCTCCAGCGAGTGCGCCTTCGAGCGCGCCTGCGGGACCCGGAACGAGTAGTCGTACAGGGTGAACAGGGGCGCGACGGTCACCGGGCCGCCGGTGCCGTCCCAGATGAGGTACGGGTCCTCCGGCGTGGCGATCCCGAGCTCCCGGCACAGGCTCACCAGCGCCTCGTACCGCGCCACGCCCCGCAGCTGCACCGGGTCCTCCCGCGGCGTCCACAGCTCGTGGTTGCCCGGTGCCCAGATCACCTGCGCGTAGCGGCGGCTGAGCAGGCGCAGCGCCCACTCGATGTCGGCGAACAGCTCGGCCACGTCGCCGGCGACGATGAGCCAGTCGCCGGGGTTGTCCGGGCGAAGCTGCTCGACGTACGCGCGGTTCTCGGCGTAGACGATGTGCAGGTCGCTGACGGCCAGCAGACGCGCCGGTTCCATGATCCGACCGTAGCCGGGGGCCCGCGACCCCGACACCCCTATCAATCCCCGGCCCGGGCCAGCAGGAGCGCGCCGTGCAGGGAGGACAGCCCGCCGAGCGTCGCCGCTCGCACCGGCGCCGGAGGGTGGCCGGGGCGGCCCAGCGCCGCGGTGCGCTCGGCCACGGCCTCGACGAATCCGGGCAGCCCGGCCGCGAACCCGCCCCCGATGATGGTCAGCGCCGGGCGGAACAGCTCCCCGAGGCCGACCGCGGCCGCGGCCAGCGCGGCGCAGCTCTCCTCCACCGCGGACACCGCCCGGGCGTCGCGGGCGAGCCAGCCGTCGCGCAGCTCGTCGAAGGTCACACCCGCCCGCCGCAGGGTCGCGGCACCCGAGGCGACCGCCTGCAGGCACCCGGCCCGGCCGCAGTCGCAGCGGGGCCCGGCGCGGTCGACGATCATGTGCCCGACCTCGCACGACCCGCGCGAAGGCCCCGGGCACGGGCGGCCGCCGACCACGGCGCCGCCGCCGATCCCGGTGCCGACCCCGAGGTAGACGACGTCGGCGCAGCCGGCCGCGTCCGCCTCGGCGATCGCCGCGAGGTCACCGTCGTCGGCCACCTGCACGGTCGCCGGAGCGAGCATCCGAAGCAGCTCGGCGCGCAGGTCGAGGCCGATCCAGGAGGGGCGGGTGGGCCAGGCGGTCACGCGCCCGTCGCCGTCCATGGTGGCCGGCATGGCGACCCCGACCGCGTCGAACTCGAGACCCCGGACGTGCGAGCCCAGCAGCGCCAGGTCCTGCTGTGCGGTGGAGGAGCCGGGCCACGCGAACGTGGCGTCGAAGCCGGAAGAAAGGCGCAGGGCGACCTTGGTGCCGCCGACGTCGATGCCGAGGGCCGTGCTCATCGGTGCGCGATCGCGGTGAGCAGGAGCCCGGAGCGAGCCAGCCAGCGGCCCTCCAGCCGGGTCATCGGGCCGGGCACCAGGATCCGGGCCGTGAACGTGCCCGACTCGGCGGAGACGGTGATGTCGGCCTCCATGAAGTCGAGCCAGCGGTGGGTGAGGGGAAACCACGTCTTGTAGACGGCCTCCTTGGCGCAGAACAGCAGCCGGTCCCAGCGCACCTCCGGCCGCACCCGCAGCAGCGCGCCGACCCGCGCCGCCTCGCCCGGCAGCGCGATCGACTCGAGCACCCCGTCGGGCAGGGGCTCGTTCGGCTCGGCGTCGACGCCGACGGACGCCAGGTCGCGCTCGCGCGCGACGACCGCGGCCCGGTATCCGGCGCAGTGGGTGATGCTGCCCACGATGCCGGCCGGCCACAGCGGCTCCCGCTTCGGCCCGGACAGCAGCGCCACCGCCGGCTCCCCGAGGCGCTGCAGCGCCTGCCGGGCGCAGTGCCGGGCGGTGGTGAACTCCAGCCGCCGCTTCTCGACCGCGCCGGCGACTAGGGGTTCCTCCTCGGGCCACAGTTTTGCGTCGGAGGGGTCGGTGGTCACCTCGACGGCAATCGATTCCTCGGGCAGAATCTCCTCAATCATCGAACCTCCGCTCGTTCACGCGTTGAGGGGAACCGACATGGACATCGCGCTCGCCTTCGACGAGGGGTACGCGACCTACGCCCACGTCACGATCGAGTCCATCCTGCAGTCCCACACCCACCGTGACGACCTCACGCTCTGGCTGCTCACGCCGGCCGGTCTGGAGCCGCGGGTGGTCGACGCCTTCCGCCGCCAGATCGAGGAGCGGGCGCACGCGCGGTTCCTCACCGCCGACGACGGTTTCCGCTCGATGCCCATCGCACAGCAGGAGAAGTACCGCTACATCAGCGCCGGGATGTACCTGCGCCTGTTCCTGCCCGACCTGGTGCCGCCCGGCATGACGCGCCTGCTCTACCTCGACTGCGACACGATCGTCGGCGGCGACCTGAGCGGGCTGTTCGCCCGGCCGATGGGCAACGCCCCGCTCGGCGCGGTCCGCGACGGCTTCACGCTCTCGATGGGCCACGAGGGCGGCATCCCGGGCGCCGGGGCGCACGTCAGCCGCCGGGCGCCCTACTTCAACTCCGGCGTGCTGCTCATGAACCTGCCGGTGTGGCGCGAGACCGGCGTGACCGAGGGCTGCTTCGAGTACCTGCGCGCCAACCACGACCGGCTTCGCTTCCCCGATCAGGACGCGCTGAACCTGGTCACGTACGGGCGGTGGCACCAGCTGGAGTCGAAGTGGAACGACACCATCCTGTGGTGGATGTGGCCGGGCGACCCGCGGGCGGCCCGGTACGTGGCCATCACGCATTTCCTGGGCCCCAGGAAGCCGTGGCAGAGCGACTTTCCGTACGCCGGATACCGCGACCGTTATCTCGAGCTTGCCGGGCGCGTGGCTGAGCTGACGGCATGAGCTGGCGGCCGGCGACGAACCGGTCGAGGTAGCCGCAGGTCTGGCTGAGGCTGAGCCCGGCCGCGCGGCCCTCCCGCTCCACCGTCTCCAGCGTCAGGTCCGAGCGTCGTTCGAGCCGCTGCCACAGCGCCGTCGTGCGCTCGGCCGACGCGAGCAGCTCCGCGACCCAGGCCCCCTCGGACCGGTTCAGGTACTGCAGGACATGCCGCGGCGGCACACCGGTGCGCGGGGCGTGACGCTGGAACGCGGCCGCGATCGCGGCCAGGGGCACGAGATGGGCGATGTCCGGCCGCGGCCCCGGCGTGAGCCGCGCGGCCAGGGCGCTCCACGCCGGCCCGTCCGGGATCGCCGCCGCGATGAGCCCGTCGAGCTCGGCCAGCAGCGGCTCGGCGTCCACCTCCAGCAGCGGATGCCCGAGCAGCTGCCCGGTCTCCTGCAGGTAGCCCGCGTGCAGGCAGGTCGAGTAGATGAACGCCATCGTGGCGAACGCGCCGCGGACCGGCACCGAGTCCAGCTCGGCGAACTGGCGGTACCAGTCGGGCCGCCCGGCCAGCGCCGCGGAGTAGACCCGCCACGGCGACGGCAGGAACTGCGCCCGGGCCTCCAGCCCGTAGCGGAAGTGCAGCCGCGCGCAGCTGCGGCCGTCGCGCAGCGCCCGGCCGGCGAGCGCCGACACGTCCTCGTCCACGTAGTGCAGGGGCGTGGCCCAGCTGTCGAGCCAGCCGATCCGGCCGCCCGCCGCGCGCAGCCGCAGGGCGAGGTCGGTGTCCTCGCCCGCGTTCGGGTGCTGCTCGACGTCGAACGGCGCGCCGGGCGGGGCGAGGTCGCGGCGGTAGCCGGCGTTCGCGGTGACCAGCAGCCCGCCGCTGTGCCCGTCGAGGGGGGAGGCGTCGTAGAACCGCTGGTGGTCCATGAACGCGGTGATCGGGCCGAGCACCGCCAGCCGCACCGGCCCGCTGACCGCCACGGGCCCGGCCTTGAGCGCCTGGTACATGTCGGCGCACCAGGACTCGGGCACGATCAGGTCGTCGTCGACGAAGAGGACGGTGTCGTGCCGGGCCGCCGCGACGCCGGTGTTGCGGGCGCGGGAGACGCCCGGCGGATCGGAGTGCAGCACGCGCAGGGCGGGGCTCGCCGGGCCCTCGTACGTGACGCCGGGCGGCACGTGGTTGGCCACCAGCAGCACCTCGGCGTCGGGGCCGAGCCGAGAGGCGGAGTCGAGGGCGGCGGCGACGCACTCGCCCACCACCTTGCGTTCAAGGGTGCTCGGGATCACGACGCTGACCGACACGGCCAAGATTGTTTCCTGTTCCGGGGCCCGGCCGACGCCCCTAATCCGTCAGCGCGGGTGGCAATAGGGGTGCGCCTCAGGGGTGGGCTATGTCACAGCCGGGTCCTAGAGTCGTTGCCAGGCAAGGCGACAGCACCTCGAATCCCGGCAGCACCTCGATCCCGGCGGAGGTTGACCTATGAGCCAGGACACCCAACCCACCACCCATCTCGACGCCCACGAACTCATCGAGGCGATGCTCGAAGGCGGCCCCGTCGGCATGCCCGTCGAGCTGCGCGCCCAGCGCGTGCAGTCGCACGAGGAGAAGATCAAGGTGTCGTACTACGGCGGCCACGAGCATTTCGAGCGCGTACCCGACACCGGGGTCGCCGGCGCGCCCGTCGTGTTCCGCTGGACCGGCCGCACGCGGATGGCCGAGTAGGACGAATCAGGTGTAGTGATGGCGCACGACATGAGCGAGCACCCGGGCCCCGCCGACCGGGAGATCGTGGTTCCGAACGGCGACGAGGCCGTTGCGTTCTACCGTCAGGCATTCGACGCGGCGGAGCTGTGGCGCGAATGCCTGCTCGACGGGTCGGTACTCGCGGCCGAGATGGTCCTCGGCCCGTACCACCTGCTGCTCAAGCAGGACCCCGGCCGAGCCGCACCCGCGTCGGAGCCGACGGTTCTGGAATACGCCGAGCCCGACGCCGCCTACGCCCGCGCCCTCGCCGCCGGCGGCCTGGCCGAGCCCACCGGCCACGCCACGGGCCCGGGCGGCCTGCTGCGCGACGCCTACGGCCAGCGCTGGGACGTCGTGGGCCGCGACCGATGATGCTCGACGGCTCGACCCGCGTGTTCGGCGTGCTCGGCGACCCCATCGCGCAGGTGCAGGCGCCGCGGCTGCTCAACACCCTCTTCGCCGAGCTCGGCCGCAACGCGGTGCTGGTCCCGATGCACGTGCGGCCCGACCGGCTCGCCGAGACGGTCGCGGGGCTGCGGCGCATCGTGAACCTCGACGGGCTGCTCGTGACCGTGCCGCACAAGGTCGCCGTCTGCGGGCTCGCCGATCGCGTCAGCCCGACGGTGGCCGCGGCCGGCAGCGCCAACGCGCTGCGCCGCGAGCCGGACGGATCGTGGCTGGCTGAGAACTTCGACGGCACCGGCTTCGTCGCCGGGCTGCGTCACGCCGGGCACGAGCCCGCCGGGCGCAGCGTGACCCTGGTCGGGGCCGGTGGGGCCGGCGCGGCCATCGCGGTCGCGCTGCTGGACGCCGGTGTCGGGCGCCTCGCCGTCCACGACGTCGATGCCGCCCGCCGCGAAGACCTCGTGGACCGCCTCGAGCGCCACCGGCCGGGCATCGCCGTCGCCACCGCCGAGCCCGCGCTCGGCGACGCCGACATCGCCGTCAACGCGACCCCGCTGGGCCTGCGCGAGGACGACCCGCTGCCGTTCGCGCCCGAGTCGCTGCGGCCGGGCGGGCTGGTGGCCGACATCATCATGAAGCCGGCCGACACGGCACTGCTGCGCGCCGCGGCCGCCCGCGGCTACCCGATCCACTACGGGCGCCACATGCTGGAGGGCCAGCTGGACGGGTACCGCGCATTCTTCCGCCTGGACGCGGTGACCGTCCACTGAGGACGGACCCCCGTTGAGGGGTGCCTAGGGGCCGCTCTAAGGGCAGCCCGCGGGCCGTCTGAGCAGGTAGCGTCCCATTCGCGCGGTCGCGGACATACCCATCCGCCCCCGCGGCCCGGGCTCCTCGTGGGTATCGACTCGGTTCCGGACACACACGAATTCGGAGTAGGACGATGACGGATCTCTCCCCACAGGCGCCCGATTTCCCGCCGTGGCCCCAGTACGACGACGCCGAGCGCACCGGCCTCATCCGCGCCCTGGAACAGGGCCAGTGGTGGCGCATGATGGGCCAGGAGGTCGACTCCTTCGAGCGCGAGTTCGGGGAGTACCACGGCAGCCCGTACGCCCTCGCGGTGACGAACGGCACCCACGCCCTCGAGCTGGCCGTCGAGGTGCTCGGCATCGGCCCGGGCGACGAGGTCATCGTCCCGGCGTTCACGTTCATCTCCTCGTCCCAGGCGGTGCAGCGCCTCGGCGCCGTGGCCGTCCCGGTCGACGTCGACCCGCGGACCTACTGCATCGACGTGGCGGCCGCGGAGGCCGCGATCACCCCGCGCACCCGCGCCATCATGCCCGTGCACATGGCCGGGCACATGTCCGACATGGACGCGCTGGCCAAGCTCTGCGCCGACGCCGGCATCACGATGCTGCAGGACGCCGCCCACGCGCAGGGCGCGCGCTGGAACGGCAAGCGCGTCGGCGAGTTCGGCTCGATCGCCACGTTCAGCTTCCAGAACGGCAAGCTCATGACCGCCGGCGAGGGCGGGCTGGTGCTCTTCCCCGACGCCGAGCTGCACGAGCGCGGCTTCCTGCGGCACAGCTGCGGCCGCCCGCGCACCGACCGCCGGTACTTCCACCAGACCTCCGGCTCGAACTACCGCATGAACGAGTTCAGCGCGAGCGTGCTGCGCGCCCAGCTCTCCCGGCTCGAGGCGCAGACGGACATCCGCGAGGCGCGGGGCCGCCTGCTGACCTCGCTGCTCGCCGAGATCCCGGGCGTGCTGCCGCAGGGCCGCGACGAGCGCTGCGACCGCAACTCCCACTACATGGCCATGTTCCAGCTCCCGGGCGTCGGCGAGGACAAGCGCAACGCGATCGTCGACCGGCTCATCGAGCGCGGCCTGCCCGCGTTCGTCGGCTTCCGCGCCATCTACCGCACCGACGGCTTCTGGGAGACCGGGGCGCCCGACGAGTCCGTGGACGCGATCGCGAAGCGGTGCCCGGTCAGCGAGGCCCTCACGGCCGAGAGCATCTGGCTGCACCACCGCACCCTGCTCGGCACCGAGCAGCAGATGCGGGACATCGCCACCATCGTGGCGCAGACCCTGGCCGGAGCGTGACGCCCGGCTCCGCCGTGGGTGCGGGTCACCGACCGGTGCGCACGGCGGTAATCGGTCTCGGGTGGGCCGGACGGTCCATCTGGCTACCGCGGCTGGCCGCCGATCCGGCCTACGCGGTGACGGCGGTGGTCGACCCCGACCCGGGGGCCCGTGCCGCCGCCGTCGAGGCCCACCCGGCGGCCTCGGCGTTCGCGACCGTCGAGGAGCTCGACACGGCGCTCGTGGATCTGGCGGTGGTGGCGGTACCGAACCATCTGCACTGCGACGTGGCGTGCGCGGTCCTCTACAAAGGGATCCCGGTCTTCCTGGAGAAGCCCGTCTGCCTCACCAGCGCGGAGGCGCAGCGGCTCGCCACGGCCGAACAAGCCGGCGGGGCGGTCCTGCTCGCGGGCAGCGCCGCGCGGTACCGCGCCGACATCCAGGCGCTGCACGGCCTCGCGGGCTCGCTCGGCCGCATCCGGCACGTGGACATCGCCTGGGTCCGGGCCCGGGGCATCCCCGGCGCCGGCGGCTGGTTCACCGATCGCGGCCTGGCCGGCGGCGGCGCCCTCGTCGACCTCGGCTGGCACCTGTTCGACGTCGTCGGCCCGCTCATCGGCGGCACCGACTTCGTGCAGGTCATCGGCACCGTCTCCGACGACTTCATCGCCTCGGGCACCTGGAACGCCGGCTGGCGCGGCGACGCCCCCGGCGCGGCGGCACCCCCCGGCGACGTCGAGGACACCGCGCGCGGCTTCCTGGTCAACGGCGACGGCGTGTCGGTGTCGCTGCGGGTGAGCTGGGGCTCGCACGAGGCGCTGGACGGCACGGTCGTCAAGGTCGAGGGCAGCGCCGGCACCGCGACCCTGCGCTGCACCTTCGGGTTCAGCCCGAACCGGGCCGGCGACTCCGAGCTCACCTGCCTGCGCGCGGGCGAGGCGGCGCCGGTGGCCCTGCCCGCCGAGCCGATCGGCACCGAATACGACCGGCAGCTGGCCGCGCTGCCCGCGCTCCTGGCCGATCCGGGCAACCGTGGTCGTGCGATCGACGAGACGACGAGGACCATCGCGGCGATCGAGCGCATCTACGCCTCGGCCGGGGTGGTCCGCACGCTGATGCAGACGCCGGCGCCGGTCGCCGCCGGCCGATGATGGTGGTGGCCTGATGCTGAACAGTCCCGAGATCCGTGCCGTCGTCTTCGACCTCGACGGGGTGCTGGTCGACAGCACCGAGGTCATGCGCGAGGCGTTCACCGTCGCTTACGCCGAGGTCGTCGGCCCCGGCCCGGCCCCGTTCGCCGAGTACAACAAGCACCTGGGCCGCTACTTTCCCGACATCATGCGCATCATGGGCCTGCCACTGGCCATGCAGGAGCCGTTCGTGCGCGAGAGCTACCGGCTCGCGCACCGCGTGCCGCTCTTCGACGGCGTCGAGGAGGTGGTGCAGGAGCTGCGCGAGCGCGGCCTCGGCACCGCGATCGCGACCGGCAAGAGCGGCGAGCGCGCCCGCTCCCTGCTGGAGCAGCTCGGCGTGCTGCACCTGTTCGACCACGTGATCGGCTCCGACGAGGTGGCCAACCCGAAACCGGCCCCCGACATCGTGCTGCACGCCCTGGCCCTGCTCGACGTCCCGGCCGCGCACGCGGTCATGGTCGGCGACGCGGTCACCGACATCAGCAGCGCCCGGGGCGCGAACGTCGCCGCGATCGCCGCGCTGTGGGGCGAGAGCGACGAGGCGGAGCTGCTGGCCGCCGCGCCCGACGCGGTGCTGTACAAGCCCAAGGACCTGCTGACCTACTGCGGCTGGTAGGCCGCCCGGGGCATCGCGGCCAGCGCCGCTCGCACGGCCGGCTCCGGCACGTCGCGCACCAGCTCGACGCCGCCGGGGCCGTCCAGCACGAAGGTCAGCCCACTCTTCGAATCGGACGTGGCCTTCTTGTCGGCCCGCATGACCGCGACGAGCGCGTCCGCGTCGGCGCCGTCCGGCAGGCCGGTCTGCAGCCCGTAGCTCGCGACGACCGCCTCGTGCTCCGCGACCCGGTCCGGGCCGATGCGGCCCAGGTGCCCGGCGAGGCGCCCGGCGAAGACGGTGCCGACGCCGACCGCCTCGCCGTGGCGCAGGGCGAAGCCGGTCGTGAGCTCCAGGGCGTGTCCGAGCGTGTGCCCGTAGTTGAGGATGTGCCGCAGCCCGCCGTCGCGCTCGTCGGCCGCGACGACCGACGCCTTCAGCCCGACGCTGGCGGCGATCTGCTCGACGACCTCGAGCCCGCGCAGGTCGCCGGCGCCGATGAAGTGGCAGCGCGCGATCTCGCCGTAGCCGTTGACCCATTCGCGGGCCGGGAGCGTCGCCAGGAAGTCGGTGTCGCACAGCACCGCGCTCGGCTGCCAGTAGGCCCCCACGAGGTTCTTGCCCTCGGGCAGGTTCACCGCCGTCTTGCCGCCGACGCTCGCGTCGACCTGCGCCAGCAGCGTGGTCGGCAGGTGCACGACGGCGACGCCGCGGTGGTAGAGCGCCGCGGCGAGTCCGACCGTGTCGGTGGTCGTGCCGCCGCCGACCGACACCACGGCGTCGGAGCGGGTCAGGCCGAAGCCGGCGAACTCCCGGCAGAGCCGCTCGACCTGCGCGAGGGTCTTGTCCGGCTCGCCGTCGCGGGCGGCCACGACATGCGTCGGCAGCCCCGTCTCGGGCACCAGCTCGGGCGGGCGGGCGGAGACGACGGCCACCCGGCGGGCGCCGATCGCGGCGAGCACGCCCGCGAGGCGGTGCCGGGCGCCCGGTCCGATGTGGACGTCGTAGCTCCGCGCACCGAGTTCGACGGTGACGGTCCGGATCGTCACGGGAGCCTCCGCACCACGAGGGCCGCCAGCGCCTGGTCGGCGCGCGGGACGCCCAGCCGGTTGAGGGTGCCGTCGGCGAGGCGGAAGAGGGTGTACTTCATGGGCCCGGTCACCTCGCCGAGCCCGGCGAGCGCCCGGTGGTACTCGGCCCAGGAGTCGTCCGCGCAGGGCTCCGGCACCGGCTGCTCGGCGAGCGCCATGAGCTTGAGCCGCACCCCGGAGCCGAGGCTCGCCGACCAGTACCGCCAGCATTCGAAGAGGAACGGGCGCCGCTCGCCGGGCGCGATCAGCCCCGCGGCCGCCCGCAGGTGGCGCACGGCCATCGGCAGCGCCGTGTCGGCGGAGAGTTCGCCGCGGCGGGCCAGCGCGAGCGCGAGGTCGCTGGCGATGGTGGACAGCTCCGGATGCGCCGGCTCATGGCCCGCGGCAACGGGCGCGACGCTCAGGCCGAGGCGCCGGGCGGCCCGCGCGCCGCAGTGGAAGCGCAGCTCGAAGCCGTATGCCTCGCGCCGGTAGGACCAGTGGGCGCCGGGATCGGCCTCCCGCAGCCTGGCCACGGTGTGCGGGATCAGCTCCAGCAACGCCTCGTCGTCGCCGCCCGCCGGACGCAACAGTCGGGCGTACCACCAGCTTCGCGCCATCCGCGGCCGCCCTCGGGTCGTCCCAGCGTGATGCCCGACCCTAACCCGCCGCCCGTGGCCAGGAGATCCCCAAAAGTCTCGGGCGCGGCTAGGGGTCGGCAGGGGTACCGGCCCCCCGCCCGCGAACCAAGACTGTGAACGGCCCGGCCCGGCCCGACCAACGGATGTGGTGAACTTGCTGCGAACCGAGTTGATCCGGCCGATCACCGAACTGCTGCGCGAGCACGGCCGCCGGTTCGGCGCCAAGGCCGCGTTCCGCGACGCCCGCCGCGCCGTCACCTACGGCGAGCTGGAGCGGCGGACCTTCTCGCTCGCCGGGAACCTCGCCGCCCTCGGCCTGGGACGCGGCGACCGGGCCGTCATCTACCTCGGCAACCGGGTCGAGACGGTGGAGAGCTACCTCGCGCTCGTGCGGGCCGCGGCGATCGGGGTGCCGCTGAACCCGCGCTCGACCGACTCGGAGCTCCAGTACCTCCTCGAAGACTCCGGCGCGGTGCTCGTCATCACCGACGACGCGCGCGTGGACCAGGTGCGCCGGGTCGCGGGCGACCGCCGGATCGTGCTCGTCGGGGAGGACTTCGAGGCGCTGGCCACGACCGGGCCCGCGGCGCCCCCGCCGGACGACCTCGCGCTCGACGAGCCGGCCTGGATGCTCTACACCTCCGGCACCACCGGGCGCCCCAAGGGCGTGCTCTCCACGCAGGCGAGCTGCCTGTACTCGGTCGCGGCCTGCTACGTGCCGATCCCGGGCCTGTCGGCCGACGACCGCGTGGTGTGGCCGCTGCCGCTGTTCCACAGCCTCTCGCACATCGCCTGCGTGCTCAGCGTCACCGCGGTCGGGGCCACCGCCCGGATCGTCGACGGGCTCTCGGCCGACGACGTCCTCGCCGCGGTCCGCGAGGACGCCGCGACCTTCCTCGCCGGCGTGCCCACGCTCTACCACTACCTCGTCGAAGCGGCCCGGGAGTCCGGGTTCGTCGCGCCCGACCTGCGCATGTGCCTCGTCGGCGGGGCCATCACCACGGCCGCGCTGCGCCGCGCCTTCGACGAGACGTTCGGGGTGCCGCTGCTGGACGCGTACGGCAGCACCGAGACGTGCGGCTCGATCGCCGTCAACCGGCCCACCGGCCCGCGGGTCGAGGGCTCCTGCGGCCTGCCCGTGCCCGGCGTCGAGGTGCGGCTGGTCGACCCCGAGACCGGCGAGGACGTGCCCGCCGGGGTCGAGGGCGAGGTCTGGGTCCGCGGCCCCAGCGTCATGCTCGGCTACCACAACCAGCCCGAGGCGACCGCGGCGGCGCTGCGCGACGGGTGGTACCACACCGGCGACCTCGCCCACCGCGACGAGGCCGGCCACCTCACCGTCGCCGGCCGGCTGCGCGAGCTGATCATCCGCGGCGGGGAGAACATCCACCCGGCCGAGATCGAGGAGGCCCTGCGGGGCGTGCCCGGCGTCGCCGACGTCGCCGCGACCGGCCGGCCGCACGAGGCCCTCGGCGAGGTGCCGGTCGCGTTCGTGGTGCCCGGCCCCGAGGGCGTCGACCCCGCCGCGCTGCTCGCCGCCGCCCGCGAGCGCCTGTCGTACTTCAAGGTCCCCGAGGAGCTCTACGCCATCGCGGCCGTCCCGCGCACGGCCTCGGGCAAGGTGACCCGGCTGGCCCTGCTCGACCGGCCCGCGCGCCTGCTCGCCGTCGCCGGCGGCCAGCACGACCGGCTCCTGCTCGACTCCTGGACCGAGCTCGGCCCGGCCCGGCCCGAAGCGAGTCCACAGTGGACCGCGGTGCTCGCCGACGGCGCGGGCGCCCCGCCCACCCCCGAGCACGTCCGCGCGGCCAACGCCGCCCTGCGCGCCCACGTCGAGCACCGGCTCGCGGCCGAACGCCTCGTCATCGTCACCCGCGGGGCGGTGTCCGCGCTGCCCGGCGAGCCGATCCACGACCCCGTGTACGCGCCCGCCTGGAGCTGGCTGCGCCTCCTGCAGGCCGAGCACCCCGACCGGCTGCGGCTGCTCGACCTCGAGCCCGGCACCGACCCGGCCCCGCTGATCGTGGACGACGAGCCGCAGGTCGCGGTGCGCGGGGGCGTCCGCCGCGCCCCTCGCCTGGTCCCGGCCCGCTCGACCGGGGCGGCCTCGGCACCGCTGGGCCCGCTGCGGGTCATCGGCGCCGGCACGGCGTTGTCCGGCCACCTCGAGCAGGCCTACGCACTGGACGGGACCGTCCCGACCGTCGTCGTGGCCGTCGGCGGCGACGCCGACGAGGCCTGGCGCATCGCCGCGACCGCGCGCGACGTCCCCGCCGAGAGCCGGCTCATCGTGCTCACCTCGCTCGCCGGCCTCCGGGGATCGGCCGCGGACGCGGATCTGGTCGCGGCCGAGGCCTACGCGCGCGGGATCGCCGCGCGGCACCCGAACGGGCTCGCCCTCGCCGGCGACCCGTCCACCCGGGAGGGCCGGGCACTGTTCGACGCCGCGCTGCTCACCGGCGCGACGGCCGCCACCGCGTGGCCGACCGGCGCGACCCCGACCGGCCCGGCGGCGGCCCTGCTCCGGCGCGGCCCGGCCGGCGTTCCCCGGCCCCGCAGCGGCGACGAGGGGGCGCTACGGGAGCGGCTGCGCGGGCAGCCCGCCGTCCAGCGCCGGCACACCCTGCGGCAGCTCGTGCACGCGTGCGCGGACGCGGTGCTGCCGGCCGCACACGGTACTGATGCCGACCGCCCTTTCAAGGCGCTCGGCTTCACCTCCCTGCAGGTCGTCCAGCTGCGCGACCGGATCCGCGCCGAGACCGGCCTCGCGCTGCCGTCGACCCTGGCCTTCGACTACCCGACGCCGGCGCTGCTCGCCGAGCACCTGGCCGGGCTGCTCCTGGGCTCGTCGCCCGCGCCCGCCGCCGACGACCCTGCCCCCGCTGCCGCCGGCGAGCCGGTGGCCATCGTGGCCATGGGCTGCCGGCTGCCCGGCGGGGTGAGCAGCCCGGACGAGCTGTGGGACCTGGTCGCGCGCGGCGGGGACGCGATCGGGGAGTTTCCGGCGGACCGCGGCTGGGACCTGGCGCGCCTGCGCGACGGGGCGAGCGCGACCCAGCTCGGCGGATTCCTCTACGACGCCGCCGACTTCGACGCCGAGTTCTTCGGCATCTCGCCGCGCGAGGCCCTCGCCATGGACCCGCAGCAGCGGCTGCTGCTGGAGACGTCGTGGGAGACGGTCGAGCGGGCCGGGATCGACCCGGGGGCGCTGCGGGGCAGCCCGACCGGCGTCTTCTTCGGCGTCATGCACCACGACTACGCCGCGGGGGTCGAGGCGGGGGACCTGGAGGGGTACCTCGGCACCGGTACCGCGGGCAGCGTCGCCTCCGGGCGGGTCGCCTACGCCCTCGGCCTGGAGGGCCCGGCGATCAGCGTCGACACCGCGTGCTCGTCGTCGCTGGTGTCCCTGCACCTGGCCGCGCAGGCGCTGCGGGCCGGCGAGTGCTCGCTGGCGCTGGCCGGCGGGGTCGCGGTGATGGCGAGCCCGCAGGTCTTCGTCGAGTTCTCCCGGCAGCGCGGCCTGTCTCCGGACGGGCGCTGCAAGGCGTTCGCCCAGGGCGCCGACGGTACGGCCTGGTCGGAGGGCGTCGCCGTGCTGCTCCTGGAGCGCCTGTCCGACGCCCAGCGGCTCGGCCATCCCGTGCTCGCGGTGCTGCGCGGCTCGGCGATCAACCAGGACGGCGCCTCCAACGGCCTCACCGCCCCCAGCGGCCCCGCGCAGCAGCGGGTGATCCGCCGCGCCCTGGCCGGCGCCGGGCTCACCGCGGCCGACGTCGACGCCGTCGAGGCGCACGGCACCGGCACCCGCCTCGGCGACCCGATCGAGGCCCAGGCGCTCATCGCCACCTACGGCCAGGGCCGGGACACTCCCTTGTGGCTCGGCTCGCTGAAGTCCAACATCGGCCACGTCCAGGCCGCGGCCGGGGCCGCCGGCGTCATCAAGATGGTCCTCGCCATGCGCCACGGCGTGCTGCCGCGCACGATCCACGTGGACGAGCCGACCCGCGAGGTCGACTGGTCGGCCGGGGCGGTACGGCTGCTGACCGAGGCCCGCGAGTGGCCCGACGCCGGCCGCCCGCGCCGCGCCGCCGTCTCCTCGTTCGGCGTCAGCGGCACCAACGCGCACGTGATCCTCGAGTCGCCCCCGGACCCGGTCCCCGCGCCGCCCGCCGAACCCCCTGCCGAACCCCAGGTCGACGTCCTGCCCTGGCTGCTGTCCGCCGCCTCGCCCGAGGGGCTGCGCGCCCAGGCCGGCCGGCTGCTCGCCTGGGCGGACGGCCAGCCCGCCGCCGACATCGGCTTCTCCCTGGCCACCACCCGGGCCGCGCTCACCCACCGGGCCGTCGTGGCCGGTGGCGACCGGGACGGTCTCGCCGCGCTCGCCGCCGACCGGCCCGCGCCCGGGCTGCTCACCGGCGCCGCCGAGCCGGGCCGCCTCGCCGTGCTCTTCACCGGCCAGGGCAGCCAGCGCGCCGGGATGGGCCGCGAGCTGTACGAGCGCTTCCCGGTGTACGCCGCCGCCTTCGACGAGGCCTGCGCGCTGCTCGACCCGCGCCTCGCCGACGTCGTCCGCGACGGCTCGCTGCTCGACCAGACTGAGTTCACCCAGGCCGGGCTCTTCGCGCTCGAGGTCGCCCTGTTCCGGCTCCTGGCGTCGTGGGGCGTGACGCCGGACGTCGTCGGCGGGCACTCCGTCGGCGAGCTCGCCGCCGCCCACGCCGCCGGGATCCTCTCGCTGCCGGACGCGGCCCGCCTGGTCACCGCCCGCGGCCGGCTCATGCAGGCCCTGCCCGCCGGCGGCGCGATGGTCGCCGTCGAGGCGGCCGAGGACGAGGTCGCCCCGCTGCTCTCCGAGCGGGTGAGCATCGCCGCGCTCAACGGGCCGCGGGCGACGGTCATCTCCGGCGACGAGGACGCGGTGCTCGCCGTGGCCACCCGGCTGCGGGCCGAGGGCCGGCGGACCCGGCGGCTGCAGGTGTCGCACGCATTCCACTCGGCCCGCATGGACCCGATGCTCGACGCGCTCGCCGAGGTCGCGGCCGGGCTCACCGTGCGCCCCGCCGAGCTGGCGCTGGTGTCCAACGTGACCGGCGCCGTGGCCGACGCGGGGCTGCTCGCGGACCCGCGGTACTGGTCCCGGCACGCCCGCGAGGCGGTCCGCTTCCTCGACGGCGTCCGCGCGCTGCCCGGGCTCGGCGTCACCACCGTCCTCGAGGTCGGCCCCGGCGGCGTGCTCACCGCCCTCGGCCCCGACTGCGACGCCGGCGACCTCGGCTTCGTGGCCGCCCTGCGCGACGGCGGCACCGAGGTGGCCGACCTGCTCGCCGCGCTCGGCCGGCTCCACGTGCGCGGGGTTCCCGTCGACTGGGCCGCGCTCCACGAGGGTCGCGGCCGCCGGGTGCCCCTGCCGACCTACGCGTTCCAGCGCACCCGGTTCTGGCTGCCCGAGACCGGCCCGGCCGAGCGCCGGGGCGGGCTCTACGAGATCGGCTGGGCACCGGTGCCACCCGGCACCGAGCCGGCGACGCTCCTGCGGGCCGAGTCCGCTGCGGACGGCCCGCTGCCGCAGCGGGCGCGCGAAACCGGCCGCCGGGTGCTCGCCGCGATCCAGCGGTGGCTCACCGACCACGACCACGGGCGCCTGGTGATCGCCGTCGACCCGGCCGACCCCGCCCAGGCCACGGTCCCGGGCCTGGTGCACTGCGCCCAGGCCGAGCACCCGGGCCGGTTCGGGCTCCTCGAGGCCGGCACGGACCCGGAACTGCCCGCGGACGAACCCTGGCTGGCCGTCCGCGACGGGCGGCTGCTCGCCGCCCGCCTGCGCCCCCTGCGCGGCGGCGGCGGCCACGCCCCGAAGCTCGCGGGCGGCGCCGTGCTCGTCACCGGCGGCACCGGCGGCCTCGGCCGGCTCGTCGCCGCGCACCTCGCCGCCGAGTACGGCGTCGCCGAGCTGGTCCTGGTGTCCCGCCGCGGCACCACCGAGCCCTGGGTGCGGGAGCTGAGCGACACGGGCGTGCGGGTCCGCGTGGTCGCCGGCGACGTGGCCGACCGGGCGACCCTCGCGGCCGCGATCGAGCCGGTCCGCGACCGGCTCGTCGCCGTCGTGCATGCCGCCGGCGTGGTCGACGACGCCGTCGTGGCCAACCTCGGCGACGAGCGCTGGGACCCGGTCCTGCGCCCGAAGGTCGACGGCGCCTGGCACCTGCACGAGCTGACCGCCGGCCTCGACCTGGCCGCGTTCGTGCTGTTCTCCTCCGCCTCCTCCACCCTCGGCGGCCCCGGCCAGGGCAACTACGCCGCCGCCAACACGTTCCTCGACGCCCTCGCCGCGCACCGCCGCGCCCTCGGGCTCCCGGCCACCACCATCGCCTGGGGGCTGTGGGAGCAGGCGGCCGGGATGGGCGGCCGCCTCCGCGACGTCGACGTGGCCCGCGCCGCCCGCGCCGGCACCCGCGCCCTGAGCGACGCGGCCGGCCTGCACCTGCTCGACGCCGCCCTGCGCGCCGACCGGCCGCACGTCATCGCCATGGACCTCGACCACGCCGCCCTCGACCCCGGGGCGGCCCTGCTGCGCGAGCTCGCCCCGGCCGTGCGGCAGGACGATCCGCTGGTGGAGAAGCTCCGGGCCATGGACGCGGACGAGGGCACCGCACTGCTGCTCGACCTCGTCCGCACCAACGCCGCCGTCGTCCTGGGCCACGCCGGACCCGACCGGATCGTCCCCGCCCGCGCGTTCAAGGACGCCGGCTTCGACTCGCTCATGGCGGTCGAGCTCGGCCAGCGGCTCAGCGCCGGCACCGGCCTGCGGCTGCCCGGCACCACGATCTTCAACCACCCGACCCCGCTGCTGCTCGCCGGGCACTTGCGCCACCGGCTCCTCGGCGATGCCGCCGCGACGACGGCGCCCGACGCACCCCACGCGGCGACCGGCGAACCGATCGCGATCGTGGCCATGGCCTGCCGCTTCCCCGGCGGCGTCGGCTCGCCCGAGCAGCTGTGGGACCTGGTCGCCGCGGGCGGGGACGCCATCGGCCCCGTCCCCGCCGACCGCGGCTGGGACCTCGACGCCATCTTCGACCCCGAGCCGGGCGTGGCCGGGCGGACCTACGTGCGCTCCGGCGGGTTCCTGGACGGGGTCGCCGACTTCGACGCCGGGTTCTTCGGCATCAGCCCGCGCGAGGCGATCGCCATGGACCCGCAGCAGCGCCACCTGCTCGAGGTCGCCTGGGAGGCCCTGGAACGCGCCGGGCTCGACGCGACCGCACTGGCCGCGAGCCGCACCGGCGTCTTCGTCGGCACGCACGGGCAGGACTACGCGGCCCAGGCCGCGGGCGGCGACGAGGCCGACGACGGGCACCTGCTCACGGGCTCGTCCGGCAGCGTGCTGTCCGGCCGCGTCGCCTACGCGCTCGGGCTCGAGGGCCCCGCCGTCACCGTCGACACCGCCTGCTCCTCGTCGCTCGTCGCGCTGCACCTCGCCGCCCAGTCGCTGCGGCTGGGGGAGTGCGAGCTCGCCCTGGCCGGCGGGGTCTCGTTCATGTCGAGCCCGTCCGGGCTGGTGGGCTTCAGCCGCCAGCGGGGCCTGTCGCCGGACGGGCGGTGCCGGGCCTTCTCCGACGCCGCCGACGGGTTCGGGATGGCCGAGGGCGCCGGGCTCGTCGTGCTCGAACGGCTCTCCGAGGCGCGCCGGCTCGGGCACCCGGTGCTCGCCGTCGTGCGCGGCTCGGCCGTCAACTCCGACGGCGCCTCGAACGGGCTCACCGCCCCGAACGGCCCGTCCCAGGAGCGCGTCATCCGCCAGGCCCTCGCGAGCGCCGGGCTGACCCCGGCCGACGTGGACGCCGTCGAGGCGCACGGCACCGGCACGCCGCTGGGCGACCCGATCGAGGCGCAGGCGCTCATCGCCACCTACGGCCAGGAGCGCCCGGCCCCCGTGCTGCTCGGCTCGGTCAAGTCCAACATCGGCCACACCCAGGCCGCCGCCGGGATCGCCGGCGTCATGAAGATGGTCCTCGCCATGCGGGCGGGGATCGTCCCGGCGACCCTGCACGCGGACACGCCGACCTCGCACGTCGACTGGTCGGCCGGCGCGGTCGAGCTGGCGACCGAGGCCCGGCCGTGGCCCTCCACCGGCCCCCGCCGGGCCGGGGTCTCCTCGTTCGGCATCAGCGGCACCAACGCCCACGTCATCATCGAGCACGTCCCCGCCCCGGAGCCCCCGGAGCAGCCCGCCGCCGAGCCCGAGGCCGGGACGCCGGTCCCGTGGACGCTGTCGGCCCGCACGCCGGACGGCCTCGCCGCGCAGGCCCGGCGGCTGCACGCGCGGCTCGGCACCGAGCCGGGCCTGCACCCCCGCGACGTCGCGCACACCCTGCTGGGCCGGGCCGCGCTGGAGCACCGGGCCACCATCGTCGGCGGCGACCTGATGGCCGGCCTGGCCTCCCTGGCCGACGGCACCCCGTCCGCCGCCGTCGCGCTCGGCCGCGCCGAACCGCCCGCCCGGGGCGCCGTCTTCGTCTTCCCCGGGCAGGGCTCGCAGTGGACCGGCATGGCCGCCGAGCTGCTCGACACCTCGCCGGTCTTCGCCGAGCGGATGGCCCAGTGCGCCGCGGCGCTCGCCCCGCACGTCGAGTGGTCCCTCGACGACGTGGTCCGGGGCCGCGCCGAGCCCGGCCTCCTGGAGCGGGTCGACGTCGTCCAGCCCGCGCTGTTCGCGATGATGGTGTCCCTCGTCGAGGTGTGGCGGTCGCTCGGCGTCGAACCCGCGGCCGTGATCGGCCACTCCCAGGGCGAGATCGCCGCCGCGTGCGTCGCCGGCGCCCTCTCGCTCGAAGACGCCGCGATGGTCGTCGCCCGCCGCAGCCGGGCGCTGGCCGCGCTGGCCGGGGGCGGCGGCATGGTCTCGCTGCCGATGCCCGCCGACGAGGTCCGGGCCCACCTGGTCGCCTGGGACGGCCGGCTGTCCATCGCCGCCGTCAACGGCCCCGGCTCGGTGGTCGTGGCCGGCGAGGCCGAGGCCGTCGAGGAGCTGCTGGCCGGCTTCGACGGGCGCGCCCGCCGCATCCCCGTCGACTACGCCTCCCACTCGCCGGCCGTGCAACGCATCGAGGCCGATCTGCTCGACGCCCTGGCCGGGGTCCGTCCCCGCCGGTCCGAGCTGGCGTTCTACTCCACCGTCGAGGCGGCCTGGGCCGACACGTCCACATTGGACGCCGCCTACTGGTACCGCAACCTGCGCCGCCCCGTGGAGTTCCACCGCTCCGTCGAGGACCTGCTGGACCAGGGCTACCGCGTGTTCGTCGAGGCGAGCCCCCACCCGGTCCTGACCCGGCCCATCGCCGACACCGCCGAGGCCGCCCGGCGCGACGACGCCGTCGCCACCGGCACCCTCCGGCGCGACGACGGCGGCCTCGAACGGGTGCTGCGCTCCGCCGCCGACCTGCACGTGCGGGGGGTGCGGATCGACTGGCCCGTGACCGGCCGGCTCGTGGACCTGCCGACCTACGCGTTCGACCACCGCCGCTACTGGCCTACCACGTCAGCAGGGACCGGCGACGTGGCCGCCGCGGGCCTGACCGGCCTCGACCACCCGCTGCTGACCGCGTCGGTCACCGTCGCGGGCACCGACGGCCTGCTGCTCACCGGGCGCGTCTCCCGCCGCCTGCAGCCCTGGCTCGCCGACCACGTCGTGCTGGGCCGGACCCTGGTGCCGGGCACCGCGTTCGTGGAGCTGGCCGTGCGGGCCGGCGACGAGCTCGGCTTCGGCGCGCTGGACGAGCTCGTCGTCGAGGCGCCCCTCACGCTGGACGGCGACGCCGCCGTGCGCCTGCAGGTCGCCGTGGCCGCCCCCGACGACACCGGCCGGCGACCCGTGACCGTCCACTCCCGGCCCGCCGACGCAAGGCCCGACGACCCGTGGACCCGCCACGCCGCCGGCCTGCTCGCCCCGAGCGCGCCCGCGCCCGGCTTCGACCTCGCGACCTGGCCGCCGCTCGGCGCCCGCCCGGCCGACGTCGAGCAGTTCTACCCGCGCCAGGCCGAGGCCGGCTACGAGTACGGCCCGGCGTTCCAGGGCCTGCGGGCCGTGTGGATCCGCGGCGACGAGGTCTTCGCCGAGGCGGAGCTGCACGCGCCCGCCGCCGGGTTCGGGCTGCACCCGGCGCTGCTGGACGCCGCGCTGCACGCGGCCACCTTCGCCGGTGTCGGCCGCGCCGAGCCCGGCCGGGTCATGCTGCCCTTCGCGTGGAGCGGCGTCGCCCTGCACGCCACCGGCGCGACCACGGTGCGGGTCCGCGCGGTCCCGGCCGGCGAGCACGCGATGTCCGTCCAGCTCGCCGACGAGGCCGGTGCCCCGGTCGCCGCGGTGACATCCCTCGCGCTGCGCCCGGCCGCCGCCGACTCCCTCGGCACCACCGCGCCCGGCGTCGCCGACTCCCTCTTCGTCGTGGACTGGACGCCACTGCCCCGCACGGCGGTGCCGGCCGTGAGCGCCGCCGCGACGACCGTGCACATCGCGGCCGATACCGCGGCCGACACGCCCGCGCGGGCCCGGCTGGCGGCCGCCGCGGCCCTCGCCCGGGTGCAGGAGTGGCTGGACGACCCCGCCGCCGACGCGTCGACGCTGGTCGTGGCGACCGAGCACGCCGTGGCGACCCGGGCCGGCGAGCCGGTCGACGCGGCCCTCGCGACCGTGTGGGGGCTGCTGCGCTCGGCCCAGACCGAGCACCCGGACCGGTTCGTCCTGCTCGACCTGGACCGCCCCGACGCGCTCGACGGCGACCTGCTCGACACGGTGCTGGCGGCGCAGGAGCCCCAGCTCGCGGTCCGCGGCGGTCAGCTGTTCGCGCCGCGGCTCGCCCGCGCCGAGCCCGGTCCCGAGCTGGTCCCGCCGCCCGGCACCGCGCCCTGGCGGCTGGACTCGCTGGGCCGGGGAACGCTCGAGAACCTGGCCCTCGTACCGCACGATCCCGGCCTGGCCCCCCTCGGCCCGACCGAGGTCCGGGTGGCGCTGCGCGCCGCCGGCGTCAACTTCCGCGACGTGCTCAACGCCCTCGGCATGTACCCGGGCGACGCGGGCCTGCTCGGCGGCGAGGGGGCCGGCGTCGTCACCGAGGTCGGCGCCGGCGTGTCCGACCTGCGCCCCGGCGACCGGGTCCTGGGCGTCTTCGACGGCTCGTTCGCCACGCTCGCCGTCACCGAGCGAGGCCTGCTCGTGCCCGTCCCGCCCGGCTGGGACTGGGCCCGCGCCGCCGCGACCCCGGTGGTGTTCCTGACCGCCGCCTACGGCCTGTTCGACCTCGCCGCCCTGCGGCCCGGCGAGGCGGTGCTCGTGCACGCCGGGGCCGGGGGCGTGGGCATGGCCGCCATCGGCCTCGCCCGGGCCCGCGGCGCCGAGGTCTACGCCACCGCGAGCCCCGACAAGTGGCCGGTCCTGCGCGAGCTCGGCCTGGACGAGGACCACATCGCCTCCTCCCGGACGCTGGAGTTCGAGGACCGCTTCCTCGCGGCCACCGGCGGCCGCGGCGTCGACGTGGTGCTCAACTCCCTCGCCGGCGACTTCGTCGACGCCTCCCTGCGGCTGCTGCCCCGCGGCGGCCGGTTCGTCGAGATGGGCAAGACCGACCGGCGCGACCCGGGCGAGGTCGCGGCCCGGCACCCCGGCGTGGACTACCGCGCCTTCGAGACGGCCGACGCGGGCGTGCCGCGCCTGCAGGAGCTGCTGCTGGACGTGGTCGACCGGCTGGACCGGGGCGAGCTGCGCCCGCTGCCGGTCGCGAGCTGGGACGTCCGCCGGGCGCCGGACGCGTTCCGCCACCTCAGCCAGGCCCGCCACGTCGGCAAGGTCGTCCTCACCCTGCCCCGCCCGCTCGACCCGGACGGCACCGTGCTCATCACCGGCGGCACCGGCCTGCTCGGCGGGCTGGTCGCCGAGCGGCTCGTCACCGGGCACGGCATCCGGTCGCTGGTGCTCGGCAGCCGCCAGGGCCCCGGCGCGCCCGCCGCCGCCGAGCTGCGCGACCGCCTGAGCGCCCTCGGCGCCGAGGTCACCGTCGTCGCCGGCGACGTCGCCGACCCGGCCGCCGTGGCCGCCATGCTCGCCGCCGTGCCCGCCGGGCGCCCGCTGACCGCCGTCGTGCACGCCGCCGGCCGCCTCGACGACGCCCCGGTGACCGCGCTGAACCCGGGCCGCCTCGACGCGGTCTTCGGGCCGAAGCTCGACGGCGCCTGGCACCTGCACGAGCAGACCCGCGACCTGGACCTGGCCGAGTTCGTCGTCTTCTCCTCCGGCGCCGGCATCTTCGGCGTCGCCGGCCAGGCCAACTACGCGGCCGCCAACGCGTTCACCGACGCCCTCGCCGCCGACCGGCGGGCCGCGGGCCGTCCGGCCCGCGCGCTGGCCTGGGGCCTGTGGGAGCAGCCGAGCGCGATGACCGCCGGGCTCGGCGAGATCGACCGGGCCCGGGCCGCCCGCGCTGGCCTGCTCGCCCTGCCGACCGGGCTCGGCCTCGACCTGTTCGACGCGGCCCTGCGCACCTCGGCGCCGCTGCTGGTGCCCACCCGGCTCGACCTCGCGGCGCTGCGCCGCCTGGCGGCCGGGGTCCGGGTGCCGGCGCTGCTCGGCGGGCTCGTGGCCCGCCGCCCCGCCGCCCGCCCGACCGCCGGCGGTCCGGCCGGGGCCGCGGGCCTGGCCGACCGGCTCGCCGGGCTGCCGGCCTCGGTCCAGCTCGGCCACCTGCTCGAGCTCGTGCGGGCCGAGGCGGCCGCCGTGCTCGGCCACGGCACCGCGGAGGACATCGACCCGGTGAAGGCGTTCAGCCAGGTCGGGTTCGACTCGCTCACCGCGGTCGAGCTGCGCAACCGGCTGACCCGGGCGACCGCGGTCCGGCTGCCGGCCACGCTCATCTACGACCATCCCGACCCGACCGCGCTGGCCCGGCACCTGCAGGCCGAGCTCGTCCCGGTCGCCGCCGCGCCCGAGCCGTCCATCCTCGACGAGCTCGACCGGCTCGAGCGCGCGTCCGTGGACCCCGGGCTGCGCGAGGCGGTCGCGGCCCGCCTCGAGGCGCTCGCCGCGCGGTGGCAGGCGGCGGGCGCGGCCGAGGCCGACGTCGACCTGGACCAGGCGACCGATGACGAGCTGTTCGCGCTGATCGACGACGAGCTCGGGCTGTCGTGACCGAGAACGGGGGCACCATGAGGGACGACGACGCGCTGCTGGACGTGGTGGTGGTCGGCTTCGGCCCGGTCGGGCAGGTGCTCACGATCCTCCTCGCCCAGCGGGGCCTGCGGGTCACCGTCGTGGAGCGCTGGCCGACGCCGTACACGATGCCGCGGGCCGTCTCCTACGACGCCGAGGCGGCCCGCATCCTGGCCGCCGCCGGCATCGGCGACCGGGTGGGCGAGGTGACCGAGGCGTCGCGCGACTACACGTTCAAGAACGCCGCCGGCCGGACGCTGCTGCACGTCGACGTTGCGGAGCGGGAGGGGCTCGGCTGGGCCGACTCGACGTCGGTGTACCAGCCCGGGCTCGAGGCGCTGCTGGCCGAGCGGGCCGCGGGGCTGCCGACGGTGGAGGTCCGCCGCGGCCAGGAGGTCGTCGCGCTGACCGAGCACGCCGACCGCGTCGAGGCCGAGGTCCGCCGCGGGGACGGCACGAGCACGACGCTCACGGCCCGGTACGTCATCGGCTGCGACGGCGCCAACAGCTTCGTCCGCGGGGCCATCGACGCGCCGCAGCACGATCTCGGGTTCACCCACGACTGGCTCGTCTGCGACGTCGTGCTGCACGAGGCCCGCGCGTTCAAGCCCAACAACCTGCAGGTGTGCGACCCGGCCCGGCCCCGCACCGCGGTCTCGGCCGGCCCCGGGCACCGCCGGTGGGAGTTCATGCGCGTGCCCGCCGAGTCGTTCGAGGACTTCGCCACCGAGGCGTCGGCCTGGCGCCTGCTGAGCCTGTTCGACATCGGCCCGCACAACGCCACCCTGGACCGCTTCGGGGTCTACACCACCCAGGCCTGCTACGCCGAGCGCTGGCGGCGGGGCCGGGTGCTGCTGGCCGGCGACGCGGCCCACGTGATGCCGCCGTTCATGGGGCAGGGGATGAGCTCCGGGTTCCGCGACGCGATCAGCCTCACCTGGCGGCTCGACCTGATCCTGCGCGGGGCGTCCGGGGCCGGGCTGCTGGACTCGTACGAATCCGAACGACGCGCCCACGTCCAGCACGCCATCGCGATGTCGATGGAGTCGGGCAAGGTGATCTGCGAGACCAACCGGCGTGCGGCGGTCACCCGCGACGGCACCCTGCTGGCCGCCCGCCGCCGCGGCGCCGTGCAGGGGATGTCGCGCACGCTGGTCGAGCCGCTGACCGGTGGCGTGCTGCACGCCGGCGGTCCCGAGGGCACGGCCGGGCACCTCACGCCGATGGCGCGGGTGAGCCGCGCCGGCAAGGTCGGCCTCTTCGACGAGCTCAGCGGGCCCGGCTTCGTCGTGCTCGCCACCGGCGACCCCGCCGCCCTGCTGGGCCCGGAGCGGGTGTCGTTCCTCGACTCCATCGGCGCGACGCTGCTGCGGCTGGTCCCGTCCGGCCCCGCCGCGGCCGCGGACGAGGGCACCGTCGCCGACCTCGACGACGTGCTCGGGCCGTGGCTGGCCGCGATGCCGGCGGCGGGTGTGCTCGTGCGGCCGGACTTCCACATCTTCGGCGCCGCCGACGCCGACGGGCTGCCGGACGTCGTGGACGACCTGCGGCGACAGCTCTCATCGGCGCACTGATCCCTTTGTGAGAGAGGGGCACCCCAACGGTGTTCGAGAACCTCAAGATCCTGCGCCGGGCCGTGAAGGCCGTGGCGACCAAGGACCCGGAGTTACGCGTCCAGCGCTTCTACCTGATCCAGGAGCCCCAGGTCGAGTTCCTGGACCGCTCCACGCACTACATGAACGTCGGCTTCTGGGACGGCGACGCCACCACGCTCGACACGGCCGGCGAGGCCCTGGCCCGCAAGCTCGGCGAGGCCGCGGAGCTGCGGGCCGGCGACACCGTGCTCGACGCCGGGTTCGGCTACGGCGACCAGGATTTCCTGTGGCTGCGCGAGCGCGAGGTCGGCCGGATCACGGGGCTGAACATCACCCCGCACCACGTCGAGGCGGCCCGGGCGCGGGCCGAGGCCGAGGGCGTCACGGACCGGCTGGACTTCCAGCTCGGCTCGGCGCTGTCGACCTCGTTCGAGCCGGAGAGCTTCGACCGGGTGGTGGCGCTCGAGTCGGCGTTCCACTTCCACCCGCGCAGTGCCTTCTTCCGGGAGGCGTACCGCGTCCTGCGCCCGGGCGGCGTGCTCGCCGTCGCCGACATCATCCCGATCGACGGCGCCACCCCGCGGATGGCGTTCAAGGCGGGCCCGCTGAGCTTCCTGAAGTTCAGCCTGCCCGACGAGAACTGGCACGACGGCAGCACCTACGCCAAGGAGCTCACCGAGGCCGGATTCGCCGACGTCACCGTCGAGTCGATCCGCGAGAAGGTGTACGAGCCGTGGCGGCAGTACATGGCCGGGCGTGTCGACGACGACGAGTACCGCCGCAAGCTCGGCAAGGCGCTGCACAAGGGCGTGGTGCGGCACTGGTCCGGCCAGGACGTCATGCGTCAGGAGCTGGACCTGCTCGACTACGTGATCGCCGTGGCCCGCAAGCCCGAGTGATCGTGCCCTGGCCGGCTGGCGACCGATCGTCAGCCGGCTCGGCACGTCACCTGGCGGAGCCCGTCACCTGGCGCCGGATGGTGCCCAGGATCTCGCCCTGGTGCCGGGTCAGGAAGAAGTGCCCGCCGGGGAAGACCTTCAGCTCCGTCTCGCCGGTGGTGTGCTCGGCCCAGGCGCCGGCCTCTTCCGGGGTCGTCTTCGGGTCGTCGGCGCCGGTGAAGACCGTGATCGGGCACGTGAGCAGGGGACCCGGCTCGTACTTGTAGGTCTCGGCCGCCTTGTAGTCGTTGCGGATCGCGGGCAGCGCCATCCGCAGCAGCTCCTCGTCGCCGAGGATGGCGGCATCGGTACCGCTGAGGCGCTTGACGTCCGCGAGCAGTCCAGCGTCGTCGAGCAGGTGCACCGTCTCGTGCCGGAACCGCGACGGGGCCCGCCGTCCGGACGCGTAGAGCCGGGTCGGCACGACGCCCGCCTCCTGCTCCAGGAGCCGGGCCACCTCGAAGGCGAGGCTGGCGCCCATGCTGTGCCCGAACAGGGCCAGCGGGCGGTCGGTCATGGGCCGCAGGACCTGGAACACCAGCCGGGCCAGCTCGGGCAGGTCGGGCACGCAGGGCTCGAGGCGGCGGTCCTGGCGGCCCGGGTACTGGATCGCGACGACCTCGATCGCCGGGGCGAGGGTGCGCGAGACCGGGAAGTAGAAGCTCGCCGAACCACCGGCGTGCGGCAGGCACACCAGCCGGGGCGCTCCCGCGGCCGCCGGGTGGTAGGTCCGCGCCCACAGGCCGGTGTCGAGCTGCGGCGTCGTCATGCGCCCGATCGTAGGGCGGCCGCGCCACCCGCCCAACCCCTACTCTCGATCCTGTCATCCCGGGGTTGACAGCGGGCGCCGGTGCCCGTCACGCTGGTCGTGTGAAGCGTAACCCCGGGGTTGACATCCCCGCCGAGTGGCGCGGCGTGCTGGCGCACCGTGATCCGGCCGAGGCCGGGGCGGCGGCCGGCCGCTTCGTCGCGAGCGGGCTCACCCCGGAGCAGGTGCGCGGCACCCTCGCCGACGGCGGCGACGGCCTCTACGCCGCCGCCCGCACCGAGGAGCCGGGCTGGGCCGAGCCGTTCGGCGGGCGGCTCGGGGCCGCGCTGCTCGCCGCCGAGGTCAGCGCGTTCGCCGCGCACCTCAGCTCGCGCGCGGCCCGGGTGCGGGCCGTCGCCGTCAACCAGCTCCTCGACGACCTCAGCGCCGTGACCGTGGCCGACCGGCTCGGCGTGTCCCGCCAGAAGGTCTACGACCTCGCCCGCAACGACCAGGCCGCCCCGTACATCGACACCGTGCCGTGGAGGCAACCATGAACGTTCCCGAGCTCGTCGCACTGCCCGACGAGTCCGTGCGCCCGCTCGTGCACCCGCTCGACGTGCCGGAGGCTCGCCGGCCCTTCTTCCTGTCGTGGCTCATCTCGGTGCTCGCCGGGCCCGCGACCGTCGCGAGCCTCGTGGTGGTGTTCTGGTTCGTCGCCGAGGACCGGTACATCGGCCCGCCCGTCGGCATCTTCGTCGCCCTCGTCGGCTGGGCCGCCGCGACCTGGTTCGAGCGCGAGGCGTGGGCGTACATCCCCCGCAAGCGGCAGGACCGGGCCCGGCAGCTGCCGCTGTCGTGGGACCTCACCCGCTGGCTCGTCATCGCGGCCAGCGCCGGTGCCGCCCTCACCCTGCTCGGCCGCCGTCTCCTGGAGCCCTCCGTGCCGCAGTCGGTCAGCGCCTACGTGGTCGGCGCGTGCGCCGGCATCGTCGTGGTCATCGTCGCCGAGTTCCTGTGGCGCCTCGCGATGGCGATCGCCGGACGGGGGCGGCTGCGGGCCGCGCTGCTCCACCTGCCCGGGCTCGCCGTCGTCGCCGCCGTCACCGTGTACCTCTACCGCGAGCTCGTGAACCTGCCGGTGGACCGCGAGTGGCACACCTCCGACCTGGTCATCGGCGGCGCCGTGCTGGTCGTGATCCAGGTCATGCACTGGGTCCACAAAGCCCGCAACGCCCGATGAAGCGGCTGCGCGGCCGCCCTCACCTGATGGCGGCCGCCCTGCCCCGGTTATGTCCTCAGCCGACCGCCGCGGCCGCCCTCAGGATCACCTCGGCCACCTCGGCGGGCCGCGAGACGGTCAGCGCGTGCGACGCCCCGGCCACCTCCACGATCTCCTTGGCCTCGGCCCGCCGGGCCATCTCCCGGTGCATCTCGACCGGAATGTTCAGGTCGGCGTCCGGGAACACGAACCACGACGGCAGCGACGGCCACGACGGTGGCCCCGACGGCTCGGTGAGCGCCACGTCGCGCAGCGGGCGCTGGGTCGCGGCGAGGACCGCGGCCTCCGCCTCCGGCACGTCGGCGGCGAACTGGGCCCGGAAGCGCTCCTGCTCGATGAAGAAGTCGGTGCTGCCGTCGGCCAGCGGCACCGGGCGGAGCGTCTCGCCCAGCGTGCTGCCCGGCCGCCGGCCGCTCAGCTCGCCGATGCTCTCGCCCGCAAGCGGCGCGAACGCGGCGACGAAGACCAGGCCGCGCACGTCGCCGCCGCTGACGTTGCTGATGACGGCCCCGCCGTAGGAGTGCCCGACGAGCAGCACCGGACCCGGAACCGCCCGGACGACGGCGGACACGACGGCGGCGTCGCCGGACAGGCTGCGCAGTGGGTTCGGTGCCGCGATCACGTTGTGGCCGGCCGCGTGGAGGCGCGGCACCACGCCCGCCCAGCTCGCCGACTCGGCGAACGCGCCGTGCACCAGGACAACGGTGAGATCAGACATGCCCGGACCGTATGCGCCGCCGCACCCTGTCGCATGCGTCACGTGACCCAACTGCAGGACGCGGCTTAGGGGCCGGTCCCGTCCGGTAGGGGTTGTCCGGTTTCCCGAGCCGCCCGTACGTTCACGAGGGTTCGATGTCGGTTCGTGGGCGGTGGCTGATGGCGAACGAGGAAAAGCTTCGCGACTATCTCAAGCGGGCCACGGCCGACCTCTACGCGACGAGCGAGCGGCTGCGGCAACTGCAGGAGCAGCACAGCGAGCCCATCGCGATCGTCGGCATGAGCTGTCGGCTGCCGGGCGGCGTCCGCTCGCCCGAGGACCTGTGGCGCCTGCTCGCCGGCGGCGGCGACGCGATCTCCGGGTTCCCGGTCGACCGGGGCTGGGACCTCGACACGCTGTACGACCCCCACGGCCTGCGCCCGGGCACCTCCCGCACCCGCGAGGGCGGCTTCCTCTACGACGCCGGCGACTTCGACGCGGCGCTGTTCAAGATCTCGCCGCGCGAGGCGCTCGCGATGGACCCGCAGCAGCGGCTCCTGCTGGAGGGCAGCTGGGAGGCGCTCGAACGGGCCGGGATCGCCCCGCTCTCGCTCTCCGGCCGGCCCGTCGGCGTCTTCGCGGGGGTGATGTACCACAACCACGCCGCCAGCCTCACCGACGTCCCCGCCGAGGTCGAGGGCTTCCTCGGCACCGGCACCGCCAGCAGCGTCGTGTCCGGGCGCGTCGCCTACGCCCTCGGCCTCGAAGGCCCCGCCGTCACCGTCGACACCGCGTGCTCGTCCTCCCTCGTGGCCCTGCACCTGGCCGTCCAGGCCCTGCGCGGCGGCGAGTGCGAGGCGGCCCTGGTCGGCGGCGTGACGGTGATGCCGACCGCGACGACGTTCATCGAGTTCAGCACCCAGGGCGGCCTGGCCCCCGACGGCCGGTGCAAGTCGTTCGGCGCCACCGCGGACGGCACCGGCTGGTCCGAGGGCGTCGCGGTGCTGGTCGTCGAGCGCCTCTCCGACGCCCAGCGGCTCGGCCACCCCGTCCTCGCCGTCGTCCGCGGCTCCGCCGTCAACCAGGACGGCGCCTCGAACGGTCTGACGGCCCCGAACGGCCCCTCCCAGCAGCGCGTCATCCGCGCCGCGCTCGCGAGCGCGGGCCTGGCCCCGTCCGACGTGGACGCCGTCGAGGCCCACGGCACCGGCACCACGCTCGGCGACCCGATCGAGGCCCAGGCCCTCCTGGCCACCTACGGCCAGGACCGCGACCGGCCGCTCTGGCTCGGCTCGGTCAAGTCGAACATCGGCCACACCCAGGCGGCCGCCGGGGTCGCCGGGGTCATCAAGATGGTCCTCGCCATGCGGCACGGGCTGGTGCCGAAGACCCTCCACGCCGACGAGCCGTCGCCGCGGGTGGACTGGTCGGCGGGCGCGGTGGCGCTGGCGACCGAGGCCCAGCCGTGGCCGGACGGGGATCGGCCGCGCCGGTCGGCGGTGTCCTCGTTCGGGATCAGCGGCACGAACGCCCACGTGATCCTGGAGACCGTCGCCGAGGCGCCCGTCGAGCCCACCCCCGACAGTGCCGCGCCGGTGGCGTGGGTCGTGTCGAGCCGGTCCGAGGCGGGCGTGGAGGCGCAGGCGGCCCGGCTGGCGGGCTGGCCCGGCTCGCCGGTGGACATCGGCCACTCGCTGGCCGCGACGCGTTCGGGCCTCGAGCATCGGGGTGTGCTGCTGGACGGCGAGCTGGCGGTGCGCGGCTCGGTGGCCCAGGGCGGGACTGCGGTGCTGTTCCCGGGCCAGGGCTCCCAGCGCCCCGGGATGGGCGAGGAGCTGTCCGCGGTCTACCCGCGCTTCCGGGAGGTGTACGAGGAGGTCCGCGCCCTGCTCCCGGAGCCGTCCGGTTCCGTGGACGAGACGCGGAATGCGCAGGCGGGCCTCTTCGCCATCGAGGTCGCCTTGTTCGAGCAGTTGCGCGACTGGGGCCTGAAGCCCGACTTCCTGGCCGGGCACTCGGTCGGCGAGCTGTCGGCCGCGTATTGCGCCGGGGTGTTGAGTCTTGCGGATGCGGTCAAGGTTGTTGAGGCTCGCGGCCGGTTGATGGGTGAGCTGCCTGCGGGCGGCGGGATGCTCGCGGTCGGGGCGGCCGTCGACGATGTGCCCGACGGTGTGTCGGTGGCGGCGATCAACGGGCCGTCATCGGTGGTGTTGTCCGGGCCGGTCGAGGTGCTGGACGCGCTGGTGTTCCCGGGGGTGCGCACGACGCGGTTGCGGGTGTCGCATGCGTTCCATTCGCCGCTCATGGAGCCGATGACGGCCGCGTTCGCCGAGGTGCTGCGGTCGGTCGAGTGGCGGCCGGCGCGGATTCCGATCGTGTCGAACGTGACCGGCGCGCTCATGACTGAGTTCGACGCCGACTACTGGGTCCGGCATGTCCTCGCGACGGTGCAGTTCCATCCGACGCTGCAGTTCCTGCACGGCGCCGGGGTGCGGACGTTCCTCGAAGTCGGGCCCGGTGGTGCGCTCAGTGCGCTCGGGCCGGACTGTGTCGCGGACTCGGCGTTCATTCCGTTGCTGCGGTCCGGCCAGGCCGAGCCGTCGGCGCTGCTGAACGGGCTCGCGCAGGCGCACGTGCGGGGGACTGGGATCGACTTCGCGGCCTACCATCGCGGCAAGGTCGTGCCGCTGCCGACGTACGCGCTGCAGCACGAGCGGTTCTGGCTCAACGCCGGCCGGCCCGCCACCCCGGCGCGCCCGCGAGGCGCGGACGACGGATGGCGCTACGACGTCACCTGGAGCCCCGTCCGCCAGCCCTCAGCGCCCGTCGCGCCACGGCGCGTCCTCGTCGTCGCGCCCCCCGACCTCGCCGACACCGTCCTACCCGACGCCGACGTGCTGCGGCTGGACCCGGGGCTGGACCGTGCGGCAACGGCGGCGGCGCTCGCCGGGGTCGCCGAGCCGCCCGACGCGGTGCTGTCGCTGCTGGCGTTCGACGAGCGGCCCCTGGCCGGCTTCGACGCCGTCCCCGCCGGGTTCGCCGGGACCGTCGCGCTCGCCCAGGCGCTCGGCGACGCCGGGATCGACGCTCCACTGTGGATCGCCACCCGGTCCGCGGTCCCCCTCGACACGCTCGAGCATCCGGCCCAGGCCCTCGTGTGGGGTCTGGGCGGCGTCATCGCCGCCGAGCACCCCGACCGGTGGGGCGGCCTCGTGGACCTTCCCGCCGTGGTGGACCCGGCTCGGCTCCGGTGGGTGCTCGGCGGAGAGCACGGCGAGGACCAGCTCGCGATCCGCGCCTCCGGCACCTATGCGCGCCGCCTCACCCCGGCGACGCCCCGAGCCGGCGGCCCGGGCCGGTCGTCGCGGGGCACGGCGCTCATCACCGGCGGGACCGGGGCGCTCGGGGCCCGGGTCGCCCGCTGGCTGGCCGCCGGCGGCGCCGAGCACCTGCTGCTGGTGAGCCGGCGCGGCGCCGACGCGCCCGGGGCCGCGCAGCTCGTCGCCGAGCTCGAGGGCCTGGGCAGCCGGGTCACCGTCGCCGCCTGCGACGCCGGGGACCGGGCGGCCCTGGCGGCGCTGGTCGAGCAGTACCCACCCACCTCGGTCTTCCACACCGCCGCCGTCCTCGACGACGCGCTCGTCGGCTCGCTGCGCCCCGAACAGCTCCAGCACGCCCTGCACGCCAAGGCCGCCGCGGCCCGCAACCTGCACGAGCTCACCGCCGATCTCGACGCGTTCGTGCTGTTCTCCTCGCTGGCCGGCACGCTCGGCGGCCCCGGGCAGGGCAACTACGCCCCGGGCAACGCCTACCTCGACGCGCTCGCCCACCACCGCCGCGGCCTCGGCCTGCCCGCGCTGTCGGTGGCCTGGGGGCTCTGGGGCGGCGGCGGGCTGGCCGACGGCGCCACCCTCGCCGGCGGCGGGGCCGTCCCGATGGAGCCCGGCCGCGCCCTCGACGCGCTCGGCCACGCCCTCGACGAGGGCGTCACGGCCACGGTCGTCGCCGACATGCGCTGGGAGCACCTGGCGGGGCCGGGCGACCGCCCGCTGCCGCTGCTCGCCGAGCTCCCGGCCGTCCGCGCCGCACGGCCCGAGCCGCGGGCCTCCCGCGGCGGACCCGGCGATCCGCGAGCCGTCCACGATCTCGTCCGCGCCGAGGTGGCGGCGGCCCTCGGGCACGCCTCCGCCGCCGCGGTCGCGGCCGACCGTGCATTCCAGGACCTCGGCTTCACCTCGGTCAGCGCGATCGAGCTGCGCAACCGGCTCGCGGCCGCGACCGGGCTCACGCTGCCCACCACCCTCGCCTTCGACTATCCGACCCCCCGCGCACTCGCCGAACACCTGCTCGCCCGGCTGCTCCCGGACGAGGCGGACCGGCCCGCGGCGGTCGCCGGACCGGGCGGCGGACCCGGCGACGAGATCGCCATCGTCGCCATGAGCTGCCGGTTCCCCGGCGGCGTCCGGTCGCCGGAAGACCTGTGGACGCTGCTGGAGGCCGGCACCGACGCCCTGACCGGCTTCCCGACCAACCGTGGCTGGGACCTCGAACGCCTCCGGGACGGCCAGAGCGCCACGCAGCACGGCGGGTTCCTGCACGACGCCGACGGCTTCGACGCCGAGTTCTTCGGCATCAGCCCGCGCGAGGCCACGTCGATGGACCCGCAGCAGCGGCTCCTGCTGGAGGCCTCGTGGGAGGCGATCGAGCGGGCCGGCATCGACCCGGCCGCGCTGCGCGGCACCGCGGTCGGCGTGTTCGCCGGCACCAACGGCCAGGACTACGGCGTCGGCGAGCTCTTCGCTCGTGACGTCGCCGGCGGCTACGGCGCCACCGGCACGTCCGCCAGCGTGCTCTCCGGCCGTATCTCCTACGCGCTCGGCCTCGAGGGCCCGGCCGTCACCGTCGACACCGCCTGCTCCTCGTCGCTGGTCGCCCTGCACCTGGCCGCGCAGGCGCTGCGCAACCGCGAGTGCGACCTGGCGCTCGCCGGCGGCGTGACGGTCATGACGACGCCGGGCGCGTTCATCGAGTTCAGCCTGCAGCGGGGGCTCGCCGGCGACGGGCGGTGCAAGGCGTACGCCGACGCCGCCGACGGCACCGGCTGGGGCGAGGGCGTCGGCGTGCTGGTCGTCGAGCGCCTCGCGGACGCCCGGCGCCTCGGCCACCGGGTGCTGGCGGTGGTCGCGGGTTCGGCGGTGAATCAGGATGGTGCGTCGAATGGTCTGACGGCCCCGAACGGTCCGTCGCAGCAGCGGGTGATTCGTGCGGCCTTGGCGAGTGCCGGGCTGGGCCCGTCCGATGTGGACGTGGTGGAAGGCCACGGCACCGGCACCCGATTGGGGGATCCGATCGAGGTGCAGGCGTTGCTGGCGACCTATGGTCAGGATCGCCCGGCCCCGGTGCTTTTGGGTTCGATCAAGTCGAACCTTGGGCACACGCAGGCGGCCGCGGGTGTCGCGGGTGTGATCAAGATGGTGCTGGCGATGCGGCACGGTCTGGTTCCGCGCACTTTGCATGTGGATGAGCCGTCGTCGCAGGTGGACTGGTCGGCGGGCGCGGTGGCGCTGGTCTCCGAGTCCCGGCCGTGGCCTGCCGCCGGCCGTCCGCGCCGGGCGGGCGTGTCGTCGTTCGGGATCAGCGGCACGAATGCGCACGTGATTCTGGAGGGCGTGGAGGCCGCGGAGGTCTCGACTGAGTCCGACCTGCCGGCGGCGTGGGTGGTGTCGAGCCGTTCTGAGGCCGGTGTGGAGGCGCAGGCGGCCCGGTTGTCTGGTTGGCCGGGTTCGCCGGTGGATATCGGGTTTTCGCTGGCGTCGACCCGGACCGGGTTCGAGCATCGTGGTGTGCTGCTGGACGGTGAGCTGGCGGTGCGCGGCTCGGTCGTTCAGGGTGGGACGGCGGTGTTGTTCCCGGGTCAGGGTTCGCAGCGCCCGGGGATGGGTGAGGAGCTGGCTGCGGTCTATCCGCGCTTCCGCGAGGTCTTCGAGGAAGTCCGCTCGCTGCTGCCGGAGCCTTCGGGGTCGGTGGACGAGACGCGGAATGCGCAGGCGGGTCTGTTCGCGATCGAGGTGGCGCTGTTCGAGCAGCTCCGGGATTGGGGTTTACAGCCCGACTTCCTCGCAGGTCATTCGGTCGGTGAACTCTCGGCCGCGTATTGCGCCGGGGTGCTGAGTCTTGCGGATGCGGTCAAGGTTGTCGAGGCTCGCGGCCGGTTGATGGGTGAGCTGCCTGCGGGTGGCGGGATGCTTGCGGTCGGGGCTGCGGTCGACGATGTGCCCGAGGGTGTGTCGGTGGCGGCGGTGAATGGGCCGTCGTCGGTGGTGTTGTCCGGTCCGGTTGAGGTGTTGGACGGGCTGGTGTTCCCGGGTGTGCGCACAACGCGGTTGCGGGTGTCGCATGCGTTCCATTCGCCGTTGATGGAGCCGATGACGGCCGCGTTTGCTGAGGTGTTGCGGTCGGTGGAGTGGCGGCCGGCGCGGATTCCGATTGTGTCGAACGTGACCGGTGAACTCATGACTGAGTTCGACGCCGACTATTGGGTTCGGCATGTGCTGGCGACGGTGCAGTTCTATCCGACGTTGCAGTTCTTGCGTGGGCAGGGGGTGCGGACGTTCCTCGAGGTCGGTCCGGGTGGTGCGTTGAGCGCGCTGGGGCCGGATTGTGTCGAGGATGCCGCGTTCGTTCCGTTGCTGCGGTCTGGTCAGGCTGAGCCTCGGGCGTTACTGAACGGGCTTGCGCAGGCGCATGTTCGGGGGAGCGGGATCGACTTCGCGGCCTACCATCGTGGTGCTGTCGTGCCGGTGCCGACCTACGCGTTCCAGCACAAGCGGTACTGGTTGCCGACCGTCACGCCCGAGCGACGCCGGTACGAGGTCGCCTGGGAGCGTCTGGCGGACGTGCGCGCGGACCGTTCCGGGCGCGCCGTCGTGTTCGTGCCGCCGGGGCTGCGTGACATCGTGGACCTGCCCGGCGCCGAGGTGGTCGAGGGCGGTGTCGCCGAGCTCGTCGAGCTGGTGCGGACGCTGGACCCCTCGGCGCGGCTCTGGTGCGTGACCCGGGGCGCGGTGCGGGCCGAGGCCGGAGATGTGGTCGACCCGGTGCAGGCCCAGCTGTGGGGCCTCGGCCGGGTCGTGGCGCTCGAACATCCGCAGCTCTGGGGTGGCCTCGTCGACGTCGCCGACGGCGTGCCGCTGGTGCTGCCGTCCGGCGAGGACCAGGTCGCCGTCCGGGCCTCCGGGGTCTACGCGCGGCGCGTCGTGCGGGGCGAGAGCGGCGGCCGATGGGCGCCCGAGGGCACCGTGCTCATCACCGGCGGGACCGGCGTCCTGGGCCGGCGGGTGGCCCGGTGGGCCGCGGAGTCGGGGGCGTCCCGGATCGTGCTGATAGGCCGGCGGGGCGGGGCCGCCGAGGAGCTGGGGGTTCCGGTCGACGTGGTCGCGCTCGACGTGACCGACCGGGACGCGCTGGCGGCGCTGCGCGCCCGCTACGAAGACCTCGGGGAGCCGGTTCGCGTCGTCGTGCACGCGGCCGGAGCCGGCCAGGGAACACCGCTGGCCGAGATGACCGCCGGCGAGATCGACAGCGTCATGCGGGCCAAGGTTCTCGGCGCGGATCACCTCGACGCGGTGTTCGGGGACGTCTCCGCGTTCGTGCTGTTCTCGTCCATCGCCGGGATCTGGGGCAGCGGCGGGCAGGGCGCCTACGCCGCGGCCAACGCCCACCTCGACGCCCTCGCCGCCCGGCGGCGCGCCCGCGGGCTGCCCGCGTCGGCGATCGCCTGGGGGCCGTGGGGGCAGGGTGGCATGGCCGCCGGCGCGCTGGAGGAACAGCTGGGGCGGCTCGGGCTGGCCGCGCTGGACCCCGAGACCGCCATCGCCGCGCTCGCCGCCACCCCGCCGGACCGGGACGCGGTCATCGTCAACGTCGACTGGGAGCGGTTCCTGCCGGCGTTCACCGCGCGGCGGCCCAGTCCGCTGCTCGCCGCCTTCGCCCCCGAGACGCCTCCCGCCGCGGCGGGCGTCCCGCCGGCTCGCCCTGTCCCGCCGGCCGACCTCGTCGAGCTGGTCCGGACCCAGGCGGCCGCCGTCCTCGGGCACGACGGCGTGGACGGGATCGCGGCCGGACGGGCGTTCAAGGAGCTCGGCTTCGACTCGCTGACCGCCATCGAGCTCCGCGACGCCATCGCCCGGCACACCGGGCTGCGGCTGCCGTCCTCGCTGGTGTTCGACTACCCGAACCCGCAGGCCCTCGCCGACCACCTGGGCCGCGAGCTGACCGGCGCCCCGGCCGGCGAGATCGCGCCGCTCGCCACCGGCACGGCCGGCGACGACCCGATCGTCATCGTCGGCATGAGCTGCCGGCTGCCCGGCGGGGTCCGGTCGCCCGACGAGCTGTGGCAGCTGCTGGTCGACGGCCGCGACGGCATCACCGGCTTCCCGGACGACCGCGGCTGGGGCCGCGGCACCGGCGCCTCCTTCGCCCGGGCGGGCGGGTTCCTGCCCGACGCGGCCGGCTTCGACGCCGAGTTCTTCGGGATCAGCCCGCGCGAGGCGCTCGCCATGGACCCGCAGCAGCGGCAGCTGCTCGAGGCGGCCTGGGAGGCGGTCGAGCACGCCGGGATCGCGCCGGGATCGCTGCGCGGCAGCCGGGCCGGGGTCTTCGTCGGGGCCTCCGGGCAGGGGTACGCCTCCGGCTCCTTCGGCGCGGTCGACGGCGTCGGCGGCCATCTGCTCACCGGCAACGCCACGAGTGTGCTGTCGGGGCGGGTCGCGTACGCGCTCGGCCTCGAGGGCCCGGCCCTCACCATCGACACCGCCTGCTCGTCCTCGCTCGTCGCGCTGCACCTGGCCGCGCAGGCGCTGCGCTCCGGCGAGTGCGACGCGGCCCTCGTCGGCGGCGTGACGGTCATGGCCACGGCGAACACCTTCGTCGAGTTCAGCCAGCAGGGCGGTCTCGCCCCCGACGGCCGCTGCAAGTCCTTCGGCTCCGGCGCCGACGGCACCGGCTGGTCCGAGGGCGTCGGCGTGCTGCTCGTGGAGCGCCGCCCGGACGCCGAGCGACTCGGCCACCGGATCCTCGCCGTGCTCGCCGGCTCCGCGGTGAACCAGGACGGGGCGTCGAACGGGCTCACCGCCCCGAACGGCCCGGCCCAGCAGCGGGTCATCCGCGCGGCCCTGGCCAACGCCGGCCTGAACCCGCCGGACGTGGACGTGGTCGAGGGCCACGGCACCGGGACGCGGCTCGGCGACCCGATCGAGGCCCAGGCACTCCTCGCCACCTACGGCCGGGGCCGCCCCGGCGACCGTCCCCTGTGGCTCGGCTCGATCAAGTCGAACCTCGGCCACACCCAGGCCGCCGCGGGCGTGACCGGTGTGATCAAGATGGTGCTGGCGATGCGGCACGGCCTGATCCCGCGCACCCTGCACGTGGACGAGCCGACGCCGCAGGTGGACTGGTCGGCGGGCGCGGTGGCGCTGGCGACGGAGGCCCAGCCGTGGCCGGTGGCGGATCGTCCGCGCCGGTCGGCGGTGTCGTCGTTCGGGATCAGTGGCACGAACGCGCACGTGATCCTGGAGGGTGTCGAGGCGTCGGAGTCTTCGACTGAGGCTGATGTGCCGGCGGCGTGGGTGGTGTCGAGCCAATCCGAAGCCGGGGTGGAGGCGCAGGCGGCTCGCCTGGCAGGCTGGCCGGGTTCGCCGGTGGACATCGGGTTCTCGCTGGCGTCGACGCGGACGGGTTTCGAACATCGCGGTGTGCTGCTGGACGGCGAGCTTGCCGTCCGCGGGTCAGTGGTCCAAGGCGGGACGGCGGTGTTGTTCCCGGGTCAGGGTTCGCAGCGACTCGGGATGGGTGAGGAGCTGTCGGCGGTCTATCCGCGCTTCCGGGAGGTGTTCGAGGAGATTCGTTCGTTGCTGCCGGAGCCTTCGGGGTCGGTGGACGAGACGCGGAATGCGCAGGCGGGCCTGTTCGCCATCGAGGTCGCCTTGTTCGAGCAGTTGCGCGATTGGGGTCTGCAGCCGGACTTCCTTGCGGGTCATTCGGTTGGTGAGTTGTCGGCGGCGTATTGCGCTGGGGTGTTGAGTCTTGCGGATGCGGTGCGGGTTGTTGAGGCTCGCGGCCGGTTGATGGGTGAGCTGCCGCCGGGCGGCGGGATGCTGGCGGTCGGTGCGCCGGTGGACGTGGTGCCCGAGGGTGTGTCGGTGGCGGCGGTGAATGGGCCGTCGTCGGTGGTGTTGTCCGGGCCGGTTGAGGTGTTGGACGGGCTGGTGTTCCCGGGGGTGCGGACGACTCGGTTGCGGGTGTCGCATGCGTTCCATTCGCCGGTGATGGAGCCGATGACGGCCGCGTTCGCCAAGGTGTTGCGGTCGGTGGAGTGGCGGCCGGCGCGGATTCCGATCGTGTCGAACGTGACCGGTGAGTTGATGACCGAGTTCGACGCGGACTATTGGGTTCGGCATGTGCTGGCGACGGTGCAGTTCTATCCGACGTTGCAGTTCTTGCATGGGCAGGGGGTGCGGACGTTCCTCGAGGTCGGGCCCGGTGGTGCGTTGAGTGCGCTGGGGCCGGATTGTGTCGAGGATGCCGCGTTCGTTCCGTTGCTGCGGTCCGGTCAGGCGGAGCCTCGGGCACTCCTGAACGGGCTTGCGCAGGCCCATGTTCGCGGGACTGGGATCGACTTCGCGGCCTACCATCGTGGCGCTGTCGTACCGGTGCCGACCTACGCGTTCCAGCACCAGCACTACTGGCTCAAGGAGCCCGCGGGCGACGGGCCACGGTGGCGGTACCGGGTCGCGTGGGAGCCGCTGGCCGACGTGCGGCCCTCGTCGCCGGGGCGTGTGGTCGTGCTGGTGCCGCCCGGGCTCGGGGACCTCGTCTCGCTGCCCGACGCCGAGGTGGTCGAGGGCGGCGTCGCCGAGCTCGTGCAGCTGGTGCAGAAGCTCGACCCGTCGGCGCGGCTCTGGTGCGTGACCCGGGGCGCGGTGCAGGTGGAGGCCGATGACGTGGTCGACCCGGTGCAGGCCCAGGTGTGGGGCGCCGGTCGGGTCGTCGCGCTCGAACATCCGCAGCTCTGGGGCGGCCTCGTCGACGTGGCCGAGGGGTCCGCGGTGGTGCTGCCGTCCGGCGAGGACCAGATCGCGGTCCGCGCCTCCGGGGTCTACGGGCGGCGGGTCGTCCGCGCCGAGGACGACCGCGAATGGGCGCCCGAGGGCACCGTCCTCATCACCGGCGGGACCGGCTCGCTCGGGATGCGGGTGGCTCGGTGGGCCGCGCGGTCGGGGGCGTCCCGGATCGTGCTGGCCAGCCGGCGCGGCGGCTCCGTCGCCGAGGACCTGGGCGTGCCGGTCGAGGTCGTCGCGCTCGACGTGACCGACCGGGATGCGCTGCGGGAGCTGCGGTCCCGGTACGACGACCTCGGGGCGCCGGTCCGCGTCGTCGTGCACGCGGCCGGGGTCGGGCAGGGCACGCCGCTGGCCGAGATGACCGCCGACGAGGTCGAGCGGGTCATGCGGGCCAAGGTCGACGGGGCGACGAACCTCGACGCCGTCTTCGGGGACGTCTCCGCGTTCGTGATGTTCTCCTCCATCGCCGGGATCTGGGGCAGCGGCGGGCAGGCGGCCTACGCCGCGGCCAACGCCCACCTCGACGCGCTCGCCGCCCGGCGGCGGTCCCGCGGGCTCGCCGCCTCCGCGATCGCCTGGGGCCCGTGGGCCGACGGTGGCATGGCGGACGAGGACGCGCTGCGGCTGCGCGGACTGCCGGCCATGGACCCGGATCTCGCCATCGCCGCGCTGGCCGCCACCGCGCCCGATCGCGACGCCATCGTCGCCGACGTCGACTGGGGGCGGTTCCTGCCGACGTTCACCAGCCGGCGCGGCAGCTCGCTGTTCGCCGCGTTCGCCGAGGCGCCGGAGGAACGGCCGGCCGCGGCGGGCCCGGACCCGTCGGCCGAGCTGCGCGGGCGGCTGGCCGAGGCGAACGCCGGCGACCAGGAACGGATGCTGCTCGAGCTGGTGCGCGACGAGGCCGCGCGGGTGCTCGGCCACGCCACGGCCGAGGCCGTCAAGCCGCGGCGAGGCTTCACGGAGCTGGGGTTCGACTCGCTGCTGGCGGTACAGATGCGGGATCGAATGAAGGCGAGGACGGGCCTTCGGCTGCCGACGACCCTGGTCTTCGACTATCCGACGCCGGCCGACCTCGCCCGGCACCTCGGGACGCAGCTCGTGGCCGACACCGGGCCCAGAACCGTGGCCGAGGCGATCGCCCAGCTGGAGCGGATGCTGGCCCGGCAGCCGCTCGACGCGCGGGCCGACGCCGAGCTGGTGCAGCGGCTCAGCACGCTCGCCGCGGTGGCCGTGCCGGCCCCCGAAGCCGACGCCTCCGTGGCCCTGGAATCGGCCAGCGCCGATGAGATTCTCGACCTCATCCAGCGCGAGTTCGGCAAGTCCTGACGCCGCTTCCGGCGGGCTTCCGGCAGGGGGCTCCTGAGGGGTGCCTAGGGGTTGGGGCCGTTGATCGGCGCTCAGTAGGGTCACGTTGACCAGGCGTCCCATCGGTGGTCGCAAGCCATGACGCGCGGGCGCGGGACACACATGACGTCTGCATATTCTCGGAGTGGGTGCGTCCATGGCTGATGACGAGAAGCTTCTCGAGAATCTCAGGTGGGTCACCGGCGAGCTGCGGCAGGCGCGCACCCGCGTGCGCGAGCTCGAGGCCGAGGCCCACGAGCCGATCGCCATCGTCGGCATGGGATGCCGCTACCCGGGCGGGATCGAGACGCCCGAGCAGCTGTGGGACTTCGTCGCGGCCGGCGCCGACGCGGTGGGCCCGTTCCCGGAGGACCGCGGCTGGGACCTGGCGGCGCTGTACGACCCGGACCCCGACCACGCCGGCACCTCCTACGCGAACCAGGGCGCGTTCCTGCACGGCGCCGGGGACTTCGACGCCACCCTGTTCGGCATCTCCCGGCGCGAGGCCCTCGCCATGGACCCGCAGCAGCGGCTGCTGCTCGAGGTCTCGTGGGAGGCCTTCGAACGCGCCGGGATCGACGTGTCGACCCTGCACCGCAGCCGTACCGGCGTCTTCGTCGGCACCGCCGGCCAGGACTACGCCACCGTGCTGCGCAACCCGCCCGAGGGTGTCGAGGGGTACGTCCTCACCGGCACCGCCGCCAGCGTCATCTCGGGCCGGCTGGCGTACACGTTCGGCTTCGAGGGCCCCGCCGTCACCATCGACACCGCCTGCTCGTCGTCGCTGGTCGCCCTGCACCTCGCGAGCCAGGCGCTGCGCCGCAACGAGTGCTCGCTCGCGATCGCCGGCGGCGTCACCGTGCTCGCCACCCCCGGCGCGTTCGTCGAGTTCTCCCGCCAGCGCGGCCTCGCCGCCGACGGGCGCTGCAAGTCCTTCGCGGCCGCGGCCGACGGTACCGGCTGGGCCGAAGGCGCCGGCGTCCTCGTCCTCGAGCGCCTGCGCGACGCCCAGCGGCTCGGCCACCCGATCCTCGCCGTCGTGCGCGGCTCCGCCGTGAACCAGGACGGCGCCAGCAGCGGGCTCACCGCCCCGAACGGCCCGTCGCAGCAGCGCGTCATCCAGCAGGCCCTCGCCGATGCCCGGCTCACGACCGCGGACGTCGACGTCGTCGAGGCGCACGGCACCGGCACCCGCCTCGGCGACCCCATCGAGGCGCAGGCGCTGCTGGCCACCTACGGCCAGGACCGGGACCGTCCACTGTGGCTCGGCTCGGTCAAGTCGAACATCGGGCACACGCAGGCCGCGGCCGGGGTCGCGGGCGTCATCAAGGTGGTCCAGGCGCTGCACCACGGGATGCTGCCACGGACCCTGCACGCGGCCGAGCCGACGCCGCACGTGGACTGGGACGCGGGGGCGGTGTCGCTGCTCAACGCGGACGTGCCGTGGCCCGCGGCGGAGCGGCCGCGCCGGGCCGGGGTGTCGTCGTTCGGCATGAGCGGTACCAACGCGCACGCCATCATCGAGGAGCCGCCCTTGGGCGAGTCCGGCGAGGTGGCCCCGGCCGCATCCCTGCCGGTGACGCCGGTCGTGCTCTCCGGCGCGGACGAGCGGGCCCTCGCCGGGCAGGCCGCGCGCTGGGCCGGCTGGCTCCGGGACGCTCCGGCGGTGGCGCTCGCGGACATCGGATGGTCCTCGGTCGCGTCGCGGTCGGCGCTCGACCATCGCGCCGTGGTCCTGGCCTCCGACCGGGACGGGCTGCTGGCCGGATTGTCCGACCTCACCGGCGCGGTGGTCGGCGTCGCGACCCCGGAGCGCCGGATCGGTGTGCTGTTCTCGGGCCAGGGCGCCCAGCGGGCCGGGATGGGTTCGACGCTCGACTTCCCGGTGTTCAACCGGGTCTATGCCGAGGTGCGGTCCCATTTCGGTGAGTTGCCGGATGAGCGGATCGACGAGACGGAGGTCACGCAGCCGGCGTTGTTCGCGATCGAAGTCGCGTTGTACGAGCAGTTGAAGGCCTGGGGTCTTCAGCCGGCGGTGGTCGGTGGTCACTCGATCGGTGAGTTGGTCGCGGCGTATGTGGCTGGGGTGTGGTCGCTGGAGGATGCCTGCAAGGTGGTGGCGGCCCGGGCCCGGCTGATGCAGGCGCTGCCGGCTGGCGGGGGAATGCTCGCGGTTGGTGCGCCGGTTTCTCAGGTCCCTGATGGTGTGTCGGTGGCGGCGATCAATGGGCCGAACTCGTGGGTGTTGTCGGGTCCGGCGGACCTGCTTCCCGAGTTCCCCGGGGTCCGCACCAGCCGGCTGCGGGTTTCGCACGCGTTCCACAGCGCCTTGATGGACCCGATGCTCGAAGAGTTCCGCGCGGTTCTCGACACCGTCACCTTCAATGCGCCGCAGCTGCCGATCGTTTCCAATGTCACCGGCGGGCTGATCACCGAGTTCGACGCCGACTACTGGGTGCGGCACGTTCGTGGCACGGTGCTGTTCGCCGACAACGTGACTGCCATGCGCGCCGAAGGGGTCGACACCTTCGTCGAGGTCGGGCCGGACGCGATCCTGGTGCCGCACCTGCCGTCCGACGACGCGGTCGTGGTCGCCTCGCTGCGGCGCGACCGCGACGAGGCCGAGTCGCTCCTGCGGGCCGTCTCCGGGCTGTTCGTCGCCGGGGTCGACATCGACTGGCGCGCGGTCCTCGGCGGCGGGCGGAAGATCGACCTGCCGACCTACGCGTTCCAGCGTGAGCGCTACTGGCTGGAGAACACGGCCGTCCGGAACCTCTCCGGCGCCGGCCACCCGCTGCTCGACTCGGTCATCCGGGTCGCCGGCGACGACGTCGTGCTCGCGACCGGGCGCCTCTCGCTCGCCGCCCAGCCCTGGCTCGCCGATCACGTCGTCGGCGGGGCCGTGGTCGTGCCCGGCACGGCGCTGGTCGAGATGGTGGTCCGGGCCGGGGACGAGGTCGGCGCGGGCGCCCTCAGCGAGCTGACCCTCCTCAACCCCCTGGTCCTGCCGCAGACCGGGGGCGTGACCGTCCAGATCCAGGTGGGCGAGACCGTCACGGTGTACTCCCGCCAGGACGACGACCCCGGCTGGACCCGCCACGCCGAGGGCACGTTCGGCGGCGCGGACACCCCCGCCCCCGCGCTCGCCTGGCCCCCGGCGGCCGCGGCCGAGGTGCCCGTCGACGACTGGTACGCGCACACGACCGTCTCCTACGGCCCGGCGTTCCAAGGCCTGCGCCGCCTCTGGCGCGGCGACGGCGAGGTCTACGCCGAGGTCGCCCTGAGCGGTCCGGCCGCCGACACGGCGGGCGCTTTCGCGGTGCACCCGGCGCTGCTCGACGCCGCCCTGCACCCGGTCGGCCTGCTCGACCCCGCGGCCGGGTTGCCGTTCGTGTTCGGCGGGGTCCGCATTCACGCCACCGGTGCTGCGGCGCTGCGGGTGCGGGTCCGTGGTGATGCCGAGTCCGGGTTCGAGGTCGTCGCGGCCGACGAGTCCGGCCAGCCGGTCGTGTCCATCGACCGCGTCGTGCTGCGCGAGGTCGCCGCCGGCCCGGTCACCGACCGGGCCGCGTCCCGCTGGCTGTTCGAGCTGGACTGGCGGCCCCGCGAGGTCGGCCCGGCCGAGCTTCCCGCCGACGTGGACGTGTGGCGGGTGGCTCCCGGGACCTCGATGGGCCTGGTGCTGGAGCGGGTGCGGGAGACGCTGGCCGGCTCGGGGCGCCTGGTCGTGGTGACCGAGGGCGCGGTCGGCCGGATCACGGACCTCGACGCCGCGTCGGCGTGGGGCCTTGTCCGCTCGGCCTCCTCCGAGCATCCCGGCCGCTTCACGTTGGTCGACGGCGACGCGGCACCCGAACTGCTGGGCGGCCTGATCGCGGCCGGGATCGGCGAGGCGGCGGTCCGGGACGGCTCGGTGCTGGTGCCGAGCCTGACGCGAGCCGCGGGCCTGGAGACGCCGGACGGACTCTGGCGGCTCGAGAACCGGGGCGCCGGCACGGTCGAGGGCGTGGACCTCGTCGGCTACTCGCGCGCCGAGCTCGGCCCGGACGAGGTGCGGGTCGAGGTCCGCGCCGCCGGGCTCAACTTCCGTGACGCGCTCATCGCCCTCGGCATGTACCCCGACCCGGCCGCGACGATGGGCAGCGAGGCCGCCGGCGTGGTGGTCGAGGTCGGCTCGCACGTCACCGGCCTGGCCGTCGGCGACCGGGTCATGGGCGTGTTCGACGCGGCGATCGGGCCGGAGGCCGTCGCGGACCGCAACCGCGTGGCCCGCTTCCCGGCCGGCTGGACGTTCGCGCAGGCGGCCTCGGTACCGGTCGTCTTCCTCACGGCCTACTACGGTCTGCGGGACGTGGCAGGCCTGGCGCCCGGCGAGTCGGTGCTGATCCATGCCGGCGCCGGCGGCGTGGGCATGGCCGCGATCCAGCTGGCGCATCACTGGGGCGCGACGGTGTACGCCACCGCGAGTCCCGCGAAGTGGCCCACGGTCCTGGGTCTGGGTGTGGACGAGTCCCGGCTGGCGTCGTCGCGGACGACGGAGTTCGAGGCGAAGTTCGCGCCGGGCGTGGATGTCGTCCTGAACGCGTTGACGGGCGAGTTCATCGACGCGTCGCTGCGGCTGCTGCCGCCGGGTGGCCGGTTCGTGGAGCTGGGCAAGGCCGACCTGCGCGACCCGGCCGGTGTTACCTACACGGCCTTCGACCTCGGCGACGTCCCGGGTCCACGCATCCAGGAGATGCTGACCGAACTCGTCGCCCTCTTCGAGCACGGCGTGCTGGACCCGCTGCCGATCCAGGCCTTCGACGTCCACAAGGCCCCCGACGCCCTGCGGACGCTCTCCCAGGCCAGGCACATCGGCAAGGTCGTGCTGACCCTGCCCCGCCGCTGGGATCCGGACGGCACGGTCCTCATCACCGGCGGCGGGACCATCGCCGGCGTCATCGCCCGGCACCTGCTCGACAGCGGGACGGTCGCCCGGGTGGTGCAGGCCTCCCGGCACGGCGACGTCGTGTGCGACGTGCGCGACCGCGACGCCGTGTTCGCGCTCGTCGACTCGATCCCGGACCTGACCGCCGTCGTGCACACGGCCGGCGTGCTCGCCGACACCCTGATCGAGTCCATGACCGCCGACGACCTCGACACCGTCGCCGGACCCAAGGTCGACGGCGCCCGCCACCTCCACGAGGCCACCGCGGACCGCGACCTGGCCGGGTTCGTCCTCTTCTCCTCCCTCGCCGCCACCATCGGCAGCCCCGGCCAGGGCAACTACGCGGCCGCCAACGCCTACCTCGACGCCCTCGCCCAGCTGCGCCACCAGCAGGGCCTCCCCGCGACCAGCCTCGCCTGGGGCATGTGGGCGCAGACCGGCGGCATGAGCGCCGGCCTCGACGCCGGCGCGCAGGGACGTCTCTCGGCCGGCGGCATGGTCCCGCTGGAGGCCGACCAGGGCGCGGCCCTCTTCGCCGCCGCCGTGCGCTCCGGCCGGCCGTTGCTGATCCCCGCCCGGCTGGAGGCCCCGCGCCCCGGCGCGGCGGTGCCCCCGATGCTGCGCGACGTGTTCGGTACCGCCCGCCCCCGCGCCCAGGCCGCCCCGGCGACGACCACGACGCTGACCGACCGGCTCACCGGACTCGCCCCCGCCGACGCCCAGCGGCTCGTCGTCGACACCGTCTGCGCCCAGGCCGCCCTGGTCCTCGGCCACGGCGGCGGCGCCGCGATCGCGGCCACGCGGGCCTTCAAGGACCTCGGCTTCGACTCGCTCACCTCGGTCGAGCTGCGCAACCGCCTCGCGACGCTGACCGGCGTCCGGCTGCCGGCCACCCTCGTCTTCGACCACCCCACCCCGAGCCGGCTCGCCGCGCACCTCCTGCGGGAGCTCGACCTGACCACCGCCGACGCGCTCCCGGCCGCCCCGGCCCCGGCGTCGGCACCCGCGGACGACCCGATCGTCGTCATCGGCATGGCGTGCCGCTTCCCGGGCGGCGTCACCACGCCGGACGAGCTGTGGAACCTCGTGCGCGACGGCGTGGACGCGATCGACGGGTTCCCGGCCGACCGGGGCTGGGACCTCGACCGGCTCGGGGACGCCTCCCACACCCGGCGGGGCGGGTTCCTGCGCGACGCGGCCCTGTTCGACCACGCGTTCTTCGGCATCAGCCCGCGCGAGGCGCTGGCGATGGACCCGCAGCAGCGGCTCCTGCTGGAGACCACGTGGGAGGCCTTCGAGAACGCCGGCATCGACCCCGCCACCCAGGCGGGCCGCCCGACGGGCGCGTTCATCGGCGCGGCCTCGTCGAACTACGCCGCCGGGGCCGAGCAGACCGCCCTCGACGGGCACCTGCTCACCGGTACCGCCGGCAGCGTCGCCAGCGGCCGCCTCTCCTACGTCTTCGGGCTCGAAGGACCGGCCGTCACCGTCGACACCGCGTGCTCGTCCTCGCTCGTCGCCCTGCACCTCGCCGCCCAGTCGCTGCGGCAGGGGGAGTGCACCCTGGCCGTCGCGGCCGGAGCGGCGATCATGGCCACGCCCGGCATGTTCACCGAGTTCTCCCGCCAGGGCGGCCTGTCCACCGACGGCCGGTGCAAGTCGTTCGCCGGCGCCGCGGACGGGACGGGCTGGGCCGAGGGCGTCGGCGTGCTCCTCGTCGAGCGCCTCTCGGACGCGCGGCGGCTCGGGCACCCGATCCTCGCCGTCGTCGCCGGCTCCGCGGTCAACCAGGACGGCGCCTCCAACGGGCTCACCGCCCCGAACGGCCCGTCGCAGCAGCGCGTCATCCGCCAGGCCCTCGCCGGCGCCGGGCTCGAACCGTCCGATGTGGACGCCGTCGAGGCCCACGGCACCGGCACGGTCCTCGGCGACCCGATCGAGGCCCAGGCCGTCCTCGCCACCTACGGCCAGGACCGCCCCGGCGACCGCCCGCTGTGGCTCGGCTCGATCAAGTCGAACATCGGGCACGCCCAGGCCGCCGCCGGGGTCGCCGGCATCATCAAGATGATCCTGGCCATGCGCCACGGCGTGCTCCCGCGGACCCTGCACGTCGACGAGCCCACGCCCCACGTCGACTGGACCGCCGGCGCCGTCGCGCTGCTCACCGAGCCGCAGGCGTGGCCATCGTCGGACCGGCCCCGCCGGGCCGGGGTCTCGTCGTTCGGGATCAGCGGCACCAACGCCCACGTGATCCTCGAAGAGCCGCCCGCCGCCGACGTCGCCCCGGCGGCGGAGCCGTCCCCGGTCGGGCTGGTGCCGTCGGTCGTCCCGCTGCCCGTCTCCGGCCGCGGCGAGGCCGCGCTGCGCGCCCAGGCCGCCCGGCTGCACGCCGCCCTCGCCGGCGAGCCCGGACTCGGACTCGTCGACCTCGGCCACTCGCTCGCCGCGACGCGCGCCCGGCACTCGCACCGGTCCGCGCTCGTCGTGCGGACCCGGGACGAGGCCGTCGACGCGCTCGCCCGGCTGGCGGGGGAGCCGGCCGCCGCCGAGTCCGCCGAGGACCCGGGGCCGATCGTCTTCGTGTTCCCGGGCCAGGGCTCGCAGTGGGAGGGCATGGCCGTCGACCTGCTCGACGCCTCGCCGGTCTTCCGGGACCGCCTCCACGCGTGCGCCGCGGCCCTCGCCCCGCACGTCGACTGGGTGCTCGAGGACGTGCTGCGCGGCCGGCCCGGCGCGGCGTCCCTCGACCGGGTCGACGTCGTCCAGCCGGCCCTGTTCGCGGTCATGGTCTCCCTCGCCGAGCTCTGGCGGGCCTGCGGGGTCCGGCCGGACGTCGTCGTCGGGCACTCGCAGGGCGAGATCGCCGCGGCCTGCGTCGCCGGGGCCCTGTCCCTCGAGGACGCGGCCCGGATCGTCGCCGTGCGCAGCCGCGCGCTGGTCCCGCTCGGCGGCCGCGGCGGGATGCTCGCGGTCTCCGTGTCCGAGGCGGACGCGGCCGCGCTGATCGAACCGTGGGGCGACGAGCTGTCGATCGCGGCGGTGAACGGTACCGCCGCCGCCGTCGTCTCCGGCGCCCTCGAAGCACTGTCGGCGCTCGAAGCGGTCTGCGCCGAGCGGGACATCCGGTTCCGGCGGCTGCCCGTCGACTACGCCTCGCACTCCGCGCAGGTGGAGCCGGTGCGCGACGAGCTGCTCGCGGCCCTCGCCGGCGTCGAGCCGCGCCCCTGCGACATCGCGTTCTACTCGACGGTCACCGCCGGGCTCGCCGACACCGGGTCGCTCGACGCCGCGTACTGGTACGAGAACCTCCGCCGCCCCGTCCGCCTCCAGCCGGTCGTGAGCCGCCTCATCGAGGCCGGCCACCGCGTCTTCGTCGAGGTGTCCCCGCACCCGGTGCTCAAGGCCGGCCTCCAGGAGGACCTCGACGCCGCCGCCGGCCTGGCCGTCGGCTCGCTGCGCCGGCACGAGGACGGCGCCCGGGAGCTGATGACGAACGCCGCCGAGCTGTTCGCCCACGGCGTCGACATCGACTGGACCGCGCTGTTCGCCGGCTCCGGCGGCCGCCCGGTGCCGCTGCCCACGTACGCGTTCCAGCGGGAGCGCTTCTGGCTGGCCGCGGGCGGGCTCGGCGACGTGTCGGGCGCCGGCCTGGGCGTCACCGGCCACCCCCTGCTCGGCGCGGTCGTGTCGGTCGCGGGCGACGGCGGCGTGCTGCTCACCGGCCGGCTGTCGCTGGCGGCCCAGCCCTGGCTCGCGGACCACGTGGTCGGCGGCGCGGTCGTCGTGCCCGGCACCGCGCTGGTCGAGATGGTGGTACGGGCCGGGGACGAGGTCGGCGCGGCCGCCCTGGACGAGCTGACCCTCCTGGCGCCGCTGGTCGTGCCGCCGACCGGCGGGGTGACCGTGCAGATCCACGTGGGCGAGACCGTCACGGTGTACTCCCGCCCCGACGACGACCCCGACTGGACCCGCCACGCCGAGGGCACCTTCGGCGCCGCGGACGGCCCGGCCCCCACGTTCGCCTGGCCCCCCGCCGGCGCGGCCGACGTGCCCCTGGACGACTGGTACGCCCGCTCCGCCGTCTCCTACGGGCCGGCGTTCCAGGGCCTGCGCCGCCTCTGGCGCACCGGCGACGCGGTGTACGCCGAGATCGCCATCGACGGTCTCGCCATCGACGCGTTCGCGATCCACCCCGCGCTGCTGGACGCCGCCCTGCACCCGATCGGCCTGCTCGACCCCGCGGCCGGGTTGCCGTTCGTGTTCGGCGGCGTCCGCATTCACGCCACCGGTGCTACGGCTCTGCGGGTGCGGGTCCGCGGCGATGCCGAGTCCGGGTTCGAGGTCCTCGCGGCCGACGAGTCCGGCCAGCCGGTCGTGTCCATCGACCGCGTCGTGCTGCGCGAGCCCGCCGAGGACCGTACGGCCGACCGGTGGGTCTTCGAGCTGGACTGGCAGCCGCGCCCGGTCGACCCGGCCGAGCTTCCCGCCGACGTGGACGTGTGGCGGGTGGCCCCCGGGACCTCGATGGACCTGGTGCTGGAGCGGGTGCGGGAGACGCTGGCCGGCTCGGGCCGCCTGGTCGTGGTGACCGAGGGCGCGGTCGGCCGGATCACGGACCTCGACGCCGCGTCGGCGTGGGGCCTGGTGCGGTCGGCGTCTTCGGAGCACCCCGGCCGCTTCACGTTGGTCGACGGCGACGCGGCACCCGAGCTGCTGGGCGGCCTGATCGCGGCCGGGATCGGCGAGGCGGCGGTCCGGGACGGCTCGGTGCTCGTGCCGAGCCTGGCCCGGTCGGCGGGCCTCCCGGCGCCGGACGGACTCTGGCGGCTCGCGAGCCTGGGCGCCGGAACCGTGGACGGCGTCGGGCTCGTCGGCTTCGACCGCCCGGCCCTCGACGCCGGCCAGGTGCGGGTCGAGATCCGCGCCGCCGGGCTCAACTTCCGTGACGTGCTCATCACGCTGGGCATGTACCCCGACCCCGACGCGGTCATGGGCAGCGAGGCGGCCGGTGTGGTCGCCGAGGTCGGCCCCGGCGTCACGGATCTGGCCGTCGGCGACCGGGTCATGGGCATGTTCGACGGCGCCGCCGGCCCGGAGGCGATCACGGCCCGCGACCGCCTGGTGCGGATTCCGGCCGGCTGGACGTTCGCGCAGGCGGCGTCGGTACCGGTCGTCTTCCTCACCGCCTACTACGGTCTGCGAGACCTCGCTGGCCTCTCCGACGGCGAGTCGGTGCTGATCCACTCCGGGGCCGGCGGCGTGGGCATGGCCGCGATCCAGCTGGCCCACCACTGGGGCGCGACGGTGTACGCCACCGCGAGCCCGGCGAAGTGGCCCACGGTCCTGGGTCTGGGCGTCGACGAGTCCCGGCTGGCGTCGTCGCGGACGACGGAGTTCGAGGCGAAGTTCGCGCCGGGTGTCGATGTCGTCCTGAACGCGTTGACGGGTGAGTTCATCGACGCGTCCCTGCGGTTGCTGCCGCCGGGCGGGCGGTTCGTGGAGCTGGGCAAGGCCGACCCGCGCGACCCGGAAGGCGTCCGGTACAACGCCTTCGACCTGGGCCACGTGCCCGGCGCCCGCATCCAGGAGATGCTCCTCGACATCGTCGGCCTCTTCGAGCGGGGCGTGCTGGACCCGCTGCCGATCCAGGCCTTCGACGTCCGCAAGGCCCCCGACGCGCTGCGGATGCTGTCTCAGGCGCGGCACACCGGCAAGCTCGTGCTGACCCTCCCGCGCCGCTGGGACCCGGACGGCACGGTCCTCATCACCGGCGGCGGGACCCTCGCCGAGGTCATCGCCCGGCACCTGCTCGACAGCGGGACGGTCGCCCGGGTGGTGCAGGCCTCGCGGCACGGCGACGTCGTGTGCGACGTGCGCGACCGCGACGCCGTGTTCGCGCTCGTCGACTCCATCCCGGACCTGACCGCGATCGTGCACACCGCCGGCGTCATCGGCGACACGCTCGTCGAGTCGATGACGCCCGACGACCTCCGCACCGTCGCCGGCCCGAAGGTGGACGGGGCCCGGCACCTGCACGAGGCCACCGCGCACCGTGACCTGGCCGGGTTCGTCCTCTTCTCCTCGATCGCCGCCACCCTCGGCAGCCCGGGACAGGGCAACTACGCGGCCGCCAACGCCTACCTCGACGCCCTCGCGCACCACCGGCGGCAGCAGGGCCTCCCGGCGACCAGCCTCGCCTGGGGCCTGTGGGAGCGGACCAGCGCCATGACCGCGCACGTCAGCGAGCGCGCCGTCGCCGCGATCACCGACGCGCAGGGGGTCGCGCTGTTCGACGCCGCCCGGCGGGCCGACGCGCCGCACATGGTGCTGCTGCCGTTGTCGGGGAAGCGTTCGGCGGTACCGGAGGATCAGATCCCGCCGCTCCTGCGTGACCTGGTCCGGGGCCGAGGCACCCGCCGCCGCGTCGCCGCCGCGGCGGACACGGCCTCGGCCCGCGACCGGCTGGCCGCGCTCGCCCCCGACGAGCGCCGCGCCCGGCTCGTCGAGCTGGTGTCGGCCGCCGCCGCCTCGGTGCTCGGGTTCTCCTCCGCCGAGCTCCTCCAGCCGCACCGGCCGTTCAAGGACATCGGCTTCGACTCCCTCACCTCCGTCGAGCTGCGCAACCGGCTCGGCGCCGCGACCGGGCTGCGGCTGCCGACCACGCTCGCCTTCGACTACCCGACCCCGGCCGCGCTCGCCGAGCACCTCGACCGCGAGATCGCCGGCGCGCCGGCCGAGCAGCGGCCGGTGCTCGTCGCCGCGGCGACCGACGAGCCCATCGCGATCGTCGGCATGAGCTGCCGCTTCCCCGGCGGTGTCGGCTCGCCCGACGACCTGTGGGACCTGGTGTCGTCCGGCACCGACGCGATCGGCGACTTCCCGGCCGACCGCGGCTGGGGCGTCGAGGCCGTCGGGGACGGGGCGATCCGGCAGGGCGGGTTCCTGCACGACGCCGCCGACTTCGACGCCGAGTTCTTCGGCATCAACCCGCGCGAGGCCCTCGCCATGGACCCGCAGCAGCGGCTGCTGCTCGAGGGCTCCTGGGAGGCGATCGAACGCGGCGGGATCGACCCGACAAGCCTGCGCGGCACCCGAACCGGCGTGTTCGTCGGCCTGATCTACCACGACTACGCGTCGCGGGCCACGGGCGGGTCGGGCGAGCTCGACGGGTACATCGGCAACGGCAGCGCGGGCAGCATCGCGTCGGGCCGGATCGCGTACACCTTCGGCCTGGAAGGCCCGGCCGTCACCGTCGACACCGCGTGCTCGTCCTCGCTCGTGGCGCTGCACCTGGCCGCCCAGTCGCTGCGGCACCACGAGTGCGACGCCGCCCTCGTCGGCGGCGTCACCGTCATGTCGACGCCGGGCATGCTCGCCGAGTTCGCGCGGCAGGGCGGCCTCTCGCCCGACGGCCGCTGCAAGGCCTTCGGCTCCGGCGCCCGGGGCACCGGCTTCGCCGAGGGCGTCGGCATGCTGCTCGTCGAGCGGCTCTCCGACGCCCGCCGCCACGGCCACACCGTCCTCGCCGTCGTGCGCGGCTCGGCCATCAACCAGGACGGCGCCAGCAGCGGCCTGACCGCCCCGAACGGCCCCGCACAGCAGCGGGTCATCCGGCAGGCGCTCGCCACCGCCGGGCTGGCCCCGTCCGACGTGGACGCCGTCGAGGCCCACGGCACCGGCACGACGCTCGGTGACCCCATCGAGGCCCAGGCGCTGCTCGCCACCTACGGCCAGGATCGCGAACACCCCCTGTACCTCGGCTCCGTCAAGTCGAACATCGGCCACGCGCAGGCCGCCGCCGGAGTCGCCGGGGTCATCAAAATGGTCCTGGCGATGCGGCACGGGGTGCTGCCCCGGACCCTGCACGTCGACGAGCCGACGACGCACGTGGACTGGTCGGCCGGGCGGGTGGCGCTGCTGGCCGAGCCGCAGTCGTGGCCGGCCCTCGACCGCCCGCGCCGCGCCGCCGTGTCGTCGTTCGGCATCAGCGGCACCAACGCCCACGTGATCCTGGAGTCCGTCGAGCAGCCGGCTCCCGAGCCGGTGGAGGCTTCCGCGTTGGTGCCGTTGGTGGTGTCGGCGCGTTCGGCGGAGGCGGCGCGTGCGTATGCCGATCGTCTGACCCCGGGTGCGGACACGGGTCGTTCGCTGCTGTCGCGGGCCCGGTTCGACCACCGCATGGTCCTGCTGCCCGGCGAACCGGTGACGGGCACGGCCACAACTCGCCGGGTCGGCGTCGTGTTCTCGGGCCAGGGCGCCCAGCGGCCCGGCATGGGTGCCGGCCTCGACTTCCCGGTGTTCAACCGGGTCTACGCCGAGGTGTGTGCGCATTTCGGTGAGCTGCCGGATGAGCGGATCGACGAAACCGAGGTCACGCAGCCGGCGTTGTTCGCGTTCGAAGTCGCGTTGTATGAGCAGTTGAGGGCGTGGGGCCTCACCCCGGCGGTCGTTGGCGGCCACTCGATCGGTGAGCTGGTCGCGGCATATGTAGCCGGTGTCTGGTCGCTTGAGGACGCGTGCAGGGTGGTGGCGGCCCGGGCGCGGTTGATGCAGGCGCTACCGCCCGGCGGGGGAATGCTCGCGGTCGGAGCGCCCGTTCACCAGGTCCCGGATGGTGTTTCGGTAGCGGCGATCAACGGGCCGAACTCGTGGGTGCTGTCGGGTCCCGCCGATCTGCTGCCCGAGTTCCCCGGGGTCCGGACGAGCCGGCTGCGGGTTTCGCATGCGTTCCACTCGGCGTTGATGGAGCCGATGCTCGAAGAGTTCCGCGCCGTCCTCGACACCGTCACCTTCAACCCGCCACAGATTCCGATCGTTTCGAACGTCACCGGTGGGCTCATCGCCGAGTTCGACGCCGACTACTGGGTGCGGCATGTGCGTGGGACGGTGCTGTTTGCCGACAACGTCGTCGCCATGCGGGACGCCGGGGTCGACACCTTCGTTGAGGTCGGGCCGGACGCGATTCTCGCGCCGCACCTGCCGGCCGATGACGCCGTGGTTGTCGGCACGTTGCGGCGGAATCGGGACGAGGGCGAGACGCTGCTGCGGGCCGTCGCCGAGCTGTTCGTGGCCGGCGTCGACATCGACTGGAGCACCACCTTCACCGGTGGGCGAGCCGTCGAGCTGCCGACCTACGCGTTCCAGCGGCGGCGCTACTGGCTGGAGAGCACGGCCGTCGGCGATGTCTCCGGGGCGGGGCTGGGCGTGACCGGCCACCCGCTGCTCGGCGCCGTCATGTCCGTGGCCGGCGACGGTGGCGTGGTGCTGACCGGGCGGCTCTCGGTCGCGGCTCAGCCCTGGCTCGCCGATCACGTCGTCGGCGGGGCCGTGGTCGTGCCCGGTACCGCGCTGGTCGAGATGGTGGTGCGGGCCGGGGACGAGGTCGGCGCGGTCATGCTCGACGAGCTGACGCTGGTCGCGCCGCTCGTGCTGCCGTCCGCCGGGAGCGTCGCCGTCCAGGTGCGCGTCGGTGAGGCGGACGCGACGGGCCGGCGCTCGGTGACGGTGCACTCGCGCCTCGACGACGGCGACGAGTGGACGCGGCACGCCGACGGGTCGCTCGGCGCCGCCGACGACCGCGGGACCTCCTTCGAGCGGCCGGCCGACGCCGCGGAGGTGCCGATCGGCGACTGGTACACGCCCGGCGCCGTCACCTACGGCCCGACGTTCCAGGGGCTTCGACGGGTCTGGCGCGGCGGCGACGCCGTCTACGCCGAGGTCGCGCTGCCCGCCCCGGCCGGCTCGTTCGCCGTGCACCCGGCACTGCTCGACGCCGCGCTGCACGCCATCGCCTTCCTCGGCCACGACGGCCCCGCGGGCGACGGCGCCTGGCTGCCGTTCGTGTTCGGCGGGGTCCGGGTCCACGCCGCCGGCGCCACGGCCCTGCGGGTCCGCGTCCGCGGCGACGTCGCCACCGGGGTCGAGGTCGTCGCCGTCGACGAGACCGGGCAGCCGGTCGTGTCCATCGAGCGGGTCGTGCTCCGCGCACTCACCGCCGACCTCACCGCCGACCGTACCGCCGGCCGTTGGCTGTTCGAGCTCGGCTGGCAGCCGCGCGAGGTCGACCCCGCCGGGCTCCCCGCCGATGTGGACGTGTGGCGGATGGCCCCCGGCACCTCGATGGAGCTGGTGCTGGAGCGGGTGCGGGAGACGCTGGCCGGCCCTGGCCGCCTGGTCGTCATGACCGAGGGCGCGGTCGGCCGGATCACCGACCTCGCGAGCGCGTCCGCGTGGGGCCTGGTGCGCTCGGCGTCCGCCGAGCACCCCGGACGCTTCACGCTGGTCGAGGGCGCCGCCGCCCCCGAGCTCCTCGGCGGCCTGATCGCGGCCGGCATCGGCGAGGCCGCGGTGCGGGACGGCTCGGTCCTCGTCCCGGCCCTGGCCCGAGCCGGCGGCGGCCTGGAGGCGCCCGACGGGCCGTGGCGGCTCGTGAACCTGGGCGCCGGGACCGTCGAGGGCGTCGGGCTCGTCGCCTGCGAGCGCCCGGACCTGGAGGCCGGCCAGGTGCGGGTCGAGGTCCGCGCCGCCGGGCTCAACTTCCGTGACGTGCTCATCGCCCTCGGCATGTACCCCGTCCCCGGCGCCGTGATGGGCATCGAGGCCAGCGGCGTGGTCACCGAGGTCGGCCCGGACGTCACCGACCTGGCCGTCGGCGACCGGGTCATGGGCATGTTCGACGGCGCGATCGGCCCCGAGGCGATCACGGCCCGCGACCGCCTGGTGCGGTTCCCCTCCGGCTGGACGTTCGCGCAGGCGGCCTCGGTACCGGTCGTCTTCCTCACGGCCTACTACGGTCTGCGGGACGTGGCAGGCTTGGCGCCCGGCGAGTCGGTGCTGATCCATGCCGGGGCCGGCGGCGTGGGCATGGCCGCGATCCAGCTGGCGCATCACTGGGGCGCGACGGTGTACGCCACCGCGAGTCCCGCGAAGTGGTCCACGGTCGTCGGGCTGGGTGTGGACGAGTCGAGGCTGGCGTCGTCGCGCACGACGGAGTTCGAGGCGAAGTTCGCGCCGGGTGTCGACGTCGTCCTGAACGCGCTGACGGGCGAGTTCATCGACGCGTCGCTGCGGCTGCTGCCGCCGGGCGGGCGGTTCGTGGAGCTGGGCAAGGCCGACCCGCGCGACCCGGAAGGCATCGCCTACCAGGCGTTCGATCTCGGCGACGTCCCGGGTCCACGCATCCAGGAGATGCTGCTCGACATCGTCGCCCTGTTCGAGCGCGGCGCCCTCCGGCCCCTGCCCGTCCACGCGTTCGACGCCCGGCGCGCCCCCGACGCGCTGCGCACCCTGTCGCAGGCCCGCCACATCGGCAAGCTGGTGCTGACCCTGCCCCGCCGCTGGGACCCGGACGGCACGGTCCTCATCACCGGCGGCGGCGCCCTCGCCGAGGTCATCGCCCGGCACCTGCTGGACAGCGGGACCGTGGCCCGGGTCGTGCAGGCCTCGCGCCACGGCGACGTCGTGTGCGACGTGCGCGACCGCGACGCGGTGTTCGCGCTCGTCGACTCGATCCCGGACCTGACCGCCGTCGTGCACACGGCCGGCGTCATCGCCGACACCGTCGTCGAGTCCATGACCGCGGAGCAGCTCGACGCGGTGCTCGGGCCGAAGGCGGACGGGGCCCGGCACCTGCACGAGGCCACCGCCGGCCGTGACCTGGCCGGGTTCGTCCTCTTCTCCTCGATCGCCGCCACCCTCGGCAGCGCCGGCCAGGCCAACTACGCGGCCGCCAACGCCTACCTCGACGCCCTCGCCCAGCTCCGCCACCAGCAGGGCCTGCCCGCCACGAGCCTCGGCTGGGGCCTGTGGGCGCAGACCGGCGGCATGACCGCCGGCCTCGACGCCGGGGCTCGCGGCCGCATGTCCTCCGGCGGCATCGGGGCCCTGGAGCCCGCCCAGGGCACCGCCCTGTTCGACGCGGCCGTCCACTCGGGACGCCCCGCGCTCGTCGCCGCCCGCCTGGAGGCCCCGCGCGACGGCGCCCCGGTGCTCCCGATCCTGCGAGACCTGTTCGGCAGCGGACGACCCCGCGCCCGAGCCGGCCGCCCCACGGGCACGGACCTGGCCGACCGGCTCGCCGGCCGCGCCCCGGACGACGCCCGGCAGCTCGTCGTCGACACCGTCTGCGCCCAGGCCGGGCTCGTTCTCGGCGGCGGCACCGCGATCGCGGAGACGAAGGCGTTCAAGGACCTCGGCTTCGACTCGCTCACCTCGGTCGAGCTGCGCAACCGCCTCGCGACGCTGACCGGCCTGCGGCTGCCGGCGACGCTCGTGTTCGACTACCCGACGCCGAGCCGGCTGGGCGCGTACATCCTGGACCAGCTGCGACCCAGTGAACCCTCCGCGAGCACGATCCGGCCCGCCGCGCCGGCCCCCGCGGACGACCCGATCGTCATCATCTCGATGGCGTGCCGCTTCCCGGGCGGCGTCACCACGCCGGACGAGCTCTGGGCCCTGGTCGACGACGGGGTGGACGCCATCGACGGGTTCCCGGCCGACCGGGGCTGGGACCTCGACCGGCTCCGCGACACCTCCCACACCCGGCGGGGCGGGTTCCTGCACGACGCGGCCCTGTTCGACCACGCGTTCTTCGGCATCAGCCCGCGCGAGGCCCTGGCGATGGACCCGCAGCAGCGGCTCCTGCTGGAGACCACGTGGGAGGCCTTCGAGAACGCCGGCATCGACCCCACCACCCAGGTCGGCACCCAGACCGGCACGTTCGTCGGCCTCATCCACCACGACTACTTCACCCAGCTCACCGGCTCCGCGGCCGAGGTCGAGGGGTACGTCGCGAACGGCTCCGCCGGCAGTGTGGCCTCGGGCCGGGTGGCGTACGTGTTCGGCCTCGAAGGCCCGGCCGTCACCATCGACACCGCCTGCTCGTCCTCGCTGGTCGCCCTGCACCTCGCCGCCCAGTCGCTGCGGCAGGGGGAGTGCGATCTCGCCCTCGCCGGCGGCGTGACGGTGATGGCCACCCCGGGCGCCTTCGAGGAGTTCTCGCGGCAGCGCGGCCTCTCGGCGGACGGCCGCTGCAAGTCGTTCGCGGGCGCCGCGGACGGCACCGGCTGGTCCGAGGGTGTCGGCGTCCTGCTCGTGGAGCGGCTCTCGGACGCGCGGCGGCTCGGGCACCCGGTCCTCGCCGTCGTTGCGGGCTCGGCCATGAACCAGGACGGCGCCTCGAACGGTCTGACGGCCCCGAACGGCCCGTCGCAGCAGCGGGTCATCCGCCAGGCCCTCGCCAGCGCGGGGCTGGACCCGTCCGACGTGGACGCCGTCGAGGCCCACGGCACCGGCACGACCCTCGGCGACCCGATCGAGGCCCAGGCGCTGCTGGCCACCTACGGGCAGGACCGCGACCGGCCGCTGTGGCTCGGCTCCATCAAGTCGAACATCGGGCACGCCCAGGCGGCCGCGGGCGCCGCGGGCATCATCAAGATGGTCATGGCCATGCGCCACGGCGTCCTGCCGCGGACCCTGCACGTGGACGAGCCGACCCCGCACGTGGACTGGTCGGCCGGCTCGGTCTCGCTGCTGACGGAGGCGCAGCCGTGGGCCGCGACCGACCGTCCGCGGCGAGCCGGCATCTCGTCCTTCGGGATCAGCGGCACCAACGCCCACGTGATCCTGGAGTCCGTCGAGCAGCCGGCTCCCGAGCCGGTCGAGTCCTCCTCCCTGGTGCCGCTGGTGGTGTCGGCCCGTTCGGCGGAGGCGGCGCGTGCCTATGCCGATCGCCTGACCCCGGGTGCGGACACGGGTCGCTCGCTGCTGTCCCGCGCCCGTCTCGACCACCGGCTGGTCGTGCTGCCGGGTGAGACGGTGACGGGTGTAGCCACGGCCCGCCGGGTCGGGGTGCTGTTCTCGGGCCAGGGCGCCCAGCGGGCGGGCATGGGTTCCACGCTTGACTTCCCGGTGTTCAACCGGGTGCACGCCGAGGTGCGTGCGCACTTCGATGAGCTGCCGGATGAGCGGATCGACGAGACCGAGGTCACGCAGCCGGCGTTGTTCGCGATCGAGGTGGCCCTCTACGAGCAGTTGAAGGCGTGGGGCCTCAACCCGGCGGTCGTTGGCGGGCACTCGATCGGTGAGCTGGTCGCGGCCTACGTGGCCGGGGTGTGGTCGCTTGAGGACGCGTGCAAGGTGGTGGCGGCCCGGGCGCGGCTGATGCAGGCGCTACCGGCCGGCGGGGGAATGCTCGCGGTCGGAGCGCCCGTTCACCAGGTCCCGGACGGTGTCTCGGTGGCGGCGATCAACGGGCCGAACTCGTGGGTGTTGTCGGGTCCGGCGGAGTTGCTGCCCGAGTTCCCGGGGGTGCGGACCAGTCGGCTGCGGGTTTCGCATGCGTTCCACAGCGCGCTGATGGAGCCGATGCTGGAGGAGTTCCGGGCGGTCCTCGACACGGTCACGTTCAACCGGCCGCAGATCCCCATCGTTTCCAATGTCACCGGTGGGCTCCTCACTGAGTTTGATGCCGACTATTGGGTGCGGCATGTGCGCGGCACGGTGTTGTTCGCCGACAACGTGGCCGCGATGCGGGCCGAAGGGGTCGACACCTTCGTCGAGGTCGGGCCGGACGCCGTTCTGGTGCCGCACCTGCCGGCCGATGACGTTGTCGTCGTCGGCACGTTGCGGCGGAACCGGGACGAGCCCGAGACGCTGCTGCGGGCCGTCGCCGAGCTGTTCGTGGCCGGCGTCGACATCGACTGGAGCACCACGTTCACCGGCGGGCGGGTCGCCGGGCTGCCGAACTACGCCTTCCAGCGGGAGCGGTTCTGGCCCGCGCCCGCGCCGAAACCCGCCGAGGACGACTCCTTCTGGGCCGCCGTCGACCGCGCCGACATCGGCGAGCTCGTCGCGCAGCTCGGCGAGCACACCCGGGCCTCGCTCGACACGCTCGTGCCGGCCCTGTCGTCGTGGCGGCAGCAGCGCGGGCGGGGGAAGGTCCTGGACTCGTGGTCGTACCGCACCGAGTGGACCCCGCTGCCCGCCCCGGCCGGCGCCACGCTGACCGGCCGGTGGCTCGTGCTCGGCGACGCCGGAGACACCGCCGACATCGCCGCCGACCTGCGCGCGGCCGGAGCCGCCGTCGACACCGACGCGGGCACGCTCGGCGACCTCGGCGGCGTGGTCCTGGTCGAGCCGAGCCCGGGCGAGCTGCTGGACCTGCTGCGCCGGCTCGACTCGGACGGGTCGGGCGCGAAGGTCTGGTGCGTGACCCGGCGTACCGATGCCGAATCGAGCGTCCTGTGGGGACTCGGCCGGGTCGTCTCGCTCGAGCAGCCGGCCCGATGGGGCGGGCTCATCGACCTCCGCGACGGCGGCGGCATCGCGGGCGTGCTCGCCGGCGGGCGCGAGGACCAGGTCTCGGTCCGCGGACCCGAGGTGTTCGGGCGGCGGCTCGTGCGGGCGCCGCTGGCCACCGAGCAGTCCTGGACGCCGACCGGCACCGTGCTCATCACCGGCGGCACCGGCGCGCTCGGCGGCCGGATCGCCCGCTGGGTGCTCGGCAACGGCGCCGACCGGGTCGTGCTGCTGTCGCGGCAGGGCGGCCACGCGCCCGGCGCCGACGAGCTCACCGCGCTCGGCAAGGTCGACATCGTCCAGTGCGACATCGCCGACCGCGACGCCCTCGCCCGGGTCGTCGACCCGATCACCGACCTCAGCGCCGTCGTGCACGCGGCCGGCATCCAGGGCGAGTCGATCCCGGTCGCCGAGCTGACGGCGGCTCAGCTGGCGGCGGTACTGCGCCCGAAGGTGACCGGCGCCCTCAACCTCGACGCCGTGACGCGCGACCGGCACCTCGACGCGTTCATCCTCTTCGGCTCGATCGCCGGCACCTGGGGCAGCGCCGGCCAGGCCGCCTACAGCGCCGCCAACGCGGCCCTCGACGGGCTCGCCGCCGACCGCCGCGCCCGCGGCCTCCGCGCGACCTGCGTCGCCTGGGGACCCTGGGCCGACGGCGGGATGGCGACCCCCGAGGCGCAGGAGCATCTGCTGCGCCGCGGCCTCGCGGCGATGGACCCGGACCTCGGCGTCGCCGCGCTCGCCCAGGCCGTCGGGCGGGACCTGACCTCCGTGACCGTCGCCGACGTGCGCTGGGACCGGTTCGCGCCCGCGTTCACGTCGGCCCGGCCCCGCCCGCTCATCGAGGACCTGCCCGAGGTCCGGGACGTGCTCGCCGCGGCCGCCGCGGACGGCGACGGCGCGGCCCAGCTGCGCGACCGGCTCGCCGGGCTCGGCCGGCCGGACCAGGACCGGCTGCTGACCGACCTGGTGCGGACCGAGGCCGCGGCAGTCCTGCACGCCGGCGCCACGACCGTCGACGCACACCGCGCGTTCAAGGAGCTCGGGTTCGACTCGCTCACCGCGGTCGACCTGCGCAACCGGCTCAAGTCCGCGACCGGGCTGAGCCTGCCGACCACCCTCGTCTTCGACCACCCGAGCCCGGCCGCCCTCGCCGCCCACCTGCGCGAGCAGCTGCTCGGCGCCGACGCCGAACCCGCCGACGCGGCCGAGGCCGAGCTGCGCCGCGTCCTGGCCACCATCCCGATCGCGCGGTTCCGCGAGGCGGGCCTGCTCGACCTCGTCCTCCAGCTCGGTTCGGGTACCACCGCCGACACCGACCCGGCGGCCGAGCCGGGCGAGCTGATCGACGAGATGGACACCGACAGCCTCGTGCGGCTCGCGCTGGAAAGCGCCGAGTCCTGACCACCGTTGAAGTTCGGAGCGCATGATGTCCAAGCCGGACGACAAGGTCGTAGAAGCACTTCGCGCGTCGCTGAAGGAGGCCGGGCGCCTCAAGCAGCTCAACCAGCAGCTCATCGCGAAGTCCCGGGAGCCCATCGCGATCGTCGGGATGGCCTGCCGGTACCCGGGCGGCGTCTCGACCCCGCAGCAGCTGTGGGACCTCGTCGCGGCCGAGGGCGACGCCATCGGCGGGTTCCCGGCCGACCGCGGCTGGGACCTGGAGGCGCTGCGGGCCGGCGGCGGTGACGAGGCCGGCACGTCGCACACGAACCAGGGCGGTTTCCTGTACGACGCCGCCGACTTCGACGCCGGCTTCTTCGGCATCAGCCCGCGCGAGGCCCTCGCCATGGACCCGCAGCAGCGGCTGCTGCTGGAGACGGCGTGGGAGGCGTTCGAGGCGGCCGGGATCGCGCCCGGCTCCGTCAACGGCCACCAGACCGGCGTCTTCGTCGGCACCGCCGCCACCGGCTACGGCCTCGGCGCCGACGGCGACATCGACGGCGTCGACGAGGGCTACATCATGACCGGCAGCGCGACGAGCGTCGTGTCCGGCCGCGTCGCCTACACCCTCGGCCTCGAGGGCCCCGCGATCACGATCGACACCGCCTGCTCGTCCTCGCTCGTCGCGCTGCACCTCGCCGTCCAGGCGCTGCGCCAGGGCGAGTTCGACCTGGCCCTCGCCGGCGGCGTCACCATCATGTCCACGCCCGGCCCGTTCGTGGGCTTCTCGCGGCAGAACGGCCTGGCCCGCGACGGCCGATGCCGCTCGTTCGCGGGATCCGCCGACGGTACGGGCTGGGCCGAGGGCGTCGGCCTCCTCCTCGTCGAGCGCCTCTCCGACGCGCAGCGGCTCGGGCACCCCGTCCTCGCCGTCGTGCGAGGCAGCGCGATCAACCAGGACGGCGCCTCGAACGGGCTCACCGCCCCGAACGGCCCTGCCCAGCAGCGGGTCATCCGCCAGGCCCTCGCCAACGCCGGCCTGAGCGCCGCCGACGTCGACGTCGTCGAGGCGCACGGCACCGGCACCCGCCTCGGCGACCCCATCGAGGCCCAGGCGCTGCTCGCCACGTACGGCCAGGACCGCCCCGGCGACCGCCCGCTCTGGCTCGGCTCGATCAAGTCGAACATCGGCCACACCCAGGCCGCCGCCGGGGTCGCCGGCATCATCAAGATGGTCATGGCGATGCGCCACGGCGCCCTGCCCCGCACCCTGCACGTGGACGAGCCCACCTCGCACGTCGACTGGGCCGCCGGCGCCGTCTCCCTGCTCGCCGAGGGCCGCGACTGGCCCGCGCTTGACCGTCCCCGCCGCGCCGCCGTCTCCTCGTTCGGGGTGAGCGGCACCAACGCGCACACGATCCTCGAGCAGGCCCCGGCCGCCCCGGCCGCGGAGCCGCCGGCCGAGACGCTCGCCCTGCCCGCCGTGCCGGTCATCCTGTCCGGGCGCGGCGAGCGCGGGCTCGCCGGTCAGGCGGCGAAGTGGGCGAGCTGGCTGCGCGACGACCCGACCGCGCCCCTCGCCGACCTCGGCTGGTCCTCGGTGGTGGCGCGCTCGCCCCTGGAGCACCGCGCCGTGGTGCTCGCCGCGGACCGCGACCGGCTCCTCGCCGGCCTGTCCGACCTCACCGGCGCGGTGGTCGGCGTCGCGGCCCCGGAGCGCCGGGTCGGGGTGCTGTTCTCGGGCCAGGGCGCCCAGCGGCCCGGCATGGGCGCCGGCCTGGACTTCCCGGTGTTCAACCGGGTCTATGCCGAGGTGTGTGCGCACTTCGGTGAGCTGCCGGATGAGCGGATCGACGAAACGGAGATCACGCAGCCGGCGTTGTTCGCGATCGAAGTCGCGTTGTACGAGCAGTTGAAGGCCTGGGGCCTGCGGCCGTCGGTGGTCGGTGGGCACTCGATCGGTGAGCTGGTTGCGGCGTATGTGGCCGGGGTGTGGTCGCTGGAGGATGCCTGCAAGGTGGTGGCGGCCCGGGCGAGGTTGATGCAGGCGCTGCCGGCCGGCGGGGGAATGCTGGCGGTTGGTGCGCCCGTCGAGGATGTGCCTGAGGGCGTGTCGGTGGCGGCGATCAACGGGCCGAACTCGTGGGTGTTGTCGGGTCCTGCCGAGCTGCTTCCTGAGTTCCCTGGGGTTCGGACCAGTCGGTTGCGGGTTTCGCATGCGTTCCACTCGGCGTTGATGGAGCCGATGCTGGAGGAGTTCCGCGCGGTCCTGGACACCGTCACCTTCAACCCTCCGCAGATCCCGATCGTTTCCAACGTCACCGGCGGGCTCATCGCCGAGTTCGATGCCGACTACTGGGTGCGGCATGTGCGCGGCACCGTCCTGTTCGCCGACAACGTGGCCGCCATGCGCGCCGAAGGCGTTGACGCCTTCGTCGAGGTCGGGCCGGACGCGATTCTCCTGCCGCATCTGCCGGCCGACGAGGCCGTGGTGGTTGCCTCGCTGCGGCGGAACCGGGACGAGGGCGAGTCGCTGCTGCGCGCCGCGGCCGAGCTGTTCGTGGCCGGCGTCGACGTCGACTGGCGGGCCGTGTTCGGCGACGGGCGGCGGGTCGTCCCGCTGCCCACCTACGCCTTCCAGCGCGAGCGCTACTGGCCCTCGGCCGTCGCCGCGCCCGCCGAGGCCGAGGACGCCTCGTTCTGGTCCGCCGTCGACCGCTCCGACGTCGGCGAGCTCGTCGCGCAGCTCGGTGAGCACACCCGCGCGTCGTGGGACGTGCTGCTGCCGGCGCTGAGCTCCTGGCGGCAGACCCGCGGCCGGAGCCGGACGATCGACTCCTGGACCTACCGCGTCGAGTGGGCCGCCCGCGGCGCCGCGGCGACGGGCGCGGCCGTGCCCGAGGGCAGCCGGTGGCTGCTCGTGGCCGGGGACGACACGGACCTGGCCGACCGGGTCGAGGCCGAGCTGACCCGGCGGGGCATGGTGGTCGAGCGGGAACCCGGCGGCGACCACGCGCGGGTGGTGTGCGTGTCCCCGTCGGCCGCGGACGTGGCCGCCCTCGTCAACGAGCGGCCCGAGACCCCGATGTGGATCGTCACGCGGCGCGCCGTGGCCGTCGGTGACGGCGACCCGGCCGTGGACGTCGACGCCGCCGCCGTCTGGGGGCTCGGGCGGGCGATCGCGCTCGAGCGGCCGGGGGCCTGGGGCGGGCTGCTCGACCTCCCGACGCAGCCGAACGAACGCGGCTGGACCGCCGCCGGCGACGTGCTCGCCGGGGACGGCCACGAGGACCAGGTCGCCATCCGCGACTCCGGGACGTTCCACCGGCGGCTGGTGCGGGCCGCCGCGGGCACCCGGGCCGAGTGGCGGCCGACCGGCACGGTGCTCATCACCGGCGGCACCGGCGCCCTCGGAGCCCGGGTGGCGCGGTGGGCCGCGAGCAACGGCGCCGCCCACGTGGTGCTGACCAGCCGGCGCGGCGAGGCGGCCCCGGGCGCCGCCGAGCTGCGCGACGAGCTCGCGGCGCTCGGCACGGGCGTCTCGATCGTCGCGTGCGACATCAGCCGCCGCGACGACGTGGTCCGGCTCCTCGCCGGGCTGGCCGACCTGCCGATGCTCACCGCCGTCGTGCACGCCGCCGGCGTGAGCCACATCAAGCCCCTCGCCGACCTGGAGCCGGGCGAGCTGGCCGAGGTCATGGCCGCGAAGGTCGACGGCGCCCGCTGGCTCGACGAGCTGCTCGGCGACGCCCCGCTGGACGCGTTCGTCCTCTTCGGCTCGATCGCGGGCACGTGGGGCAGCGGGGGCCAGGCCGCGTACAGCGCGGCGAACGCGGCCCTCGACGGGCTCGCCGCGAGCCGCCGGGCGCGCGGCCTGCGGGCGACGTGCGTCTCGTGGGGGCCGTGGGCCGACGGCGGCATGGCGACCGCCGAGGCCCAGGAGCACCTGGGCCGCCGCGGCCTGGCCGCCATGGACCCGGACCTGGCGGTGACCGCGCTCGCCCGGGCCGTCGGCCGCGACGCCACCGCGGTGACCGTCGCCGACGTGCGCTGGGCCCAGTTCGCGCCCGCGTTCGTGTCCGCGCGGCCCCGCCCGCTCATCGATGACATCGACGACGTCCGGGCCGCCCTGGCCGCGGCGGACGAGCCCGCCGGCGCCGGCTCGTCGCAGCTGCGCCAGCGCCTGCTCGGCGTCGACCGGGCCGGACAGGACCGCCTGCTCACCGACCTCGTCCGGGACCACGCCGCCACCGTCCTCGGGCACTCCGGCGCCGAGGCGGTCGAGGCGAACCGGGCCTTCAAGGAGCTCGGCTTCGACTCGCTCACCGCGATCGACCTGCGCAACCGGCTCAACGCGGCGACGAAGCTCAGCCTGCCGACCACGCTCGTCTTCGACCACCCGAACCCGGTCGCGCTCGCCGCCCACCTCCGCGAGCGGCTGCTGGGCGAGGCGTCCGACCTGCGGCTGCGGCCGGTCGCCGCGGGGCGCCTCGAGGACGAGCGCATCGCGATCGTCGGCATGAGCTGCCGGTACCCGGGCAACGTCACGAACCCGGACGAGCTCTGGGACCTCGTGCTGGCCGGCGGCGACGGCATCGTGGACTTCCCGGACGACCGGGCCTGGAACCTGGAGCGGCTCGACGGCGACGACGAGTACGCGCGCAAGGGCGGCTTCGTCCACGACGCGACCGACTTCGACGCCGCGTTCTTCGGCATCAGCCCGCGCGAGGCCCTGGCCATGGACCCGCAGCAGCGGCTCCTGCTGGAGGCGTCCTGGGAGGTCTTCGAGTCGGCCGGCCTCGACCCGACCGCCTCGCGCGGCAACCCCGTCGGCGTCTTCATCGGCGTCTCCCCGTCCGGCTACGGCGCCCCCGGCACCGGGGCCGGAACCGAGGGCTACCAGCTCACCGGCACCGCGACCAGCGTCGTGTCCGGCCGGGTGGCGTACACGTTCGGCTTCGAAGGACCGGCCGTCACCGTCGACACCGCGTGCTCGTCGTCGCTGGTGGCCCTGCACCTGGCCGCCCAGTCGCTGCGGCAGGGGGAGTGCGACCTGGCCGTCGCCGGGGGCGTGACCGTCATGGCGACGCCCGGCGCGTTCGTGGAGTTCTCGCGGCAGCGCGGGCTCGCCTCCGACGGGCGCTGCAAGTCCTTCGCCGGGGCCGCGGACGGCACCGGCTGGTCCGAGGGTGTCGGTGTGCTGCTCGTGGAGCGGCTCTCGGACGCGCGGCGGCTCGGGCACCGGGTGCTCGCGGTGGTCGCCGGCTCGGCGGTCAACCAGGACGGCGCCTCGAACGGTCTGACGGCCCCGAACGGCCCGTCGCAGCAGCGGGTCATCCGCCAGGCCCTCGCCAGCGCGGGGCTGGACCCGTCCGACGTGGACGCGGTCGAGGCGCACGGCACCGGCACCCGCCTCGGCGACCCGATCGAGGCCCAGGCCCTGCTCGCCACCTACGGCCAGGACCGCGACCAGCCGCTCTGGCTCGGCTCCATCAAGTCGAACATCGGCCACACCCAGGCCGCGGCGGGCGCCGCCGGCGTGATCAAGATGGTCCTCGCGATGCGGCACGGGGTGCTGCCCCGGACCCTGCACGTGGACGAGCCGACCCCCCACGTGGACTGGTCGGCCGGGGCCGTGTCACTGCTCACCGAGGCCCGGTCGTGGCCGTCGGCGGACCGGCCACGGCGGGCGGCGGTGTCGTCGTTCGGCATCAGCGGCACCAACGCCCACGTGATCCTGGAGGCGGTCGAGGAGCCGGCCGCCGAGCCGGTCGAGTCCTCCTCCCTGGTGCCGCTGGTGGTGTCGGCGCGTTCGGCGGAGGCGGCGCGTGCCTATGCCGATCGTCTGACCCCGGGTGCGGACACGGGTCGCTCGCTGCTGTCCAGGGCCCGGTTCGACCACCGGCTGGTGCTGCTGCCGGGCGGCCCTGTCACCGGTGTTGCCGCGGCGCGCCGGGTAGGGGTGCTGTTCTCGGGTCAGGGCGCGCAGCGGGCCGGGATGGGTTCGACGCTCGACTTCCCCGTGTTCCAGCAGGTCTACGCGGAGGTGCGGTCCCACTTCGGTGAGCTGCCGGATGAGCGGATCGACGAGACCGAGGTCACGCAGCCGGCGTTGTTCGCGATCGAGGTTGCCCTTTACGAGCAGTTGAAGGCGTGGGGTCTTCAGCCGTCGGTGGTTGGCGGTCACTCGATCGGTGAGCTGGTCGCCGCGTATGTGGCCGGTGTCTGGTCGCTGGAAGATGCCTGCAAGGTGGTGGCGGCCCGGGCGAGGTTGATGCAGGCGCTGCCGGCCGGTGGCGGGATGCTGGCGGTTGGCGCGCCGGTCGGCGACGTGCCCGAGGGTGTTTCGGTGGCGGCGATCAATGGGCCGTCGTCGTGGGTGTTGTCGGGTCCGGCGGAGTTGCTGCCTGAGTTCCCTGGGGTGCGGACGAGTCGGTTGCGGGTTTCGCATGCGTTCCACTCGGCGTTGATGGAGCCGATGCTGGAGGAGTTCCGCGCTGTTCTGGAAGGCGTCACCTTCAATCCGCCGCAGATTCCGATCGTTTCCAACGTCACCGGTGGGCTGATCGGCGAGTTTGATGCCGACTATTGGGTGCGGCATGTGCGGGGCACGGTGTTGTTCGCCGACAACGTGGCCGCGATGCGCGCCGAGGGCGTTGACACCTTTGTCGAGGTCGGGCCGGACGCGATTCTCGCGCCGCACCTGCCGGCCGGTGACGCCGTGGTCGTCGGCACGTTGCGGCGGAACCGGGACGAGCCCGAGACGCTGCTGCGGGCCGTCGCCGAGCTGTTCGTGGCCGGGGTCGACATCGACTGGAGCACCACCTTCACCGGCGGCCGAGTCGTCGGGCTGCCGACCTACGCGTTCCAGCGGGAGCGGTACTGGGTCGACGCCCCGGCGGTCGGTGACGTCTCCGGGGCGGGGCTCGGGGTCATCGGCCACCCGCTGCTCGGCGCGGTCGTGCGCGTGGCCGGCGACGGCGGCGTGGTCGTCACCGGCCGGCTGTCGCTCGGCGCGCAGCCGTGGCTCGGCGACCACGTCGTCGGCGGCGCGGTCGTGCTGCCCGGCACCGCCCTGGTCGAGATGGTCATCCGCGCCGGGGACGAGGTCGGCGCGCTCGTGCTCGACGAGCTGTCGCTGGTGGCGCCGCTCGTCGTGCCGCCGACCGGCGGCGTGACGGTGCAGATCCACGTGGGCTCCTCCGTGGCCGTCTACTCCCGCGTGGACGACGGCGACGAGTGGACCCTGCACGCCGAAGGAGCCCTCGGCACCGCCGACCGGCCCGGCGACTCCTTCGCCTGGCCCCCGGCCGACGCCGAGGAGCTGCCCGTCGCCGACTGGTACGCCCGCTCGCCCATCGCCTACGGCCCCGTCTTCCAGGGCCTGCGCCGGGTCTGGCGCGACGACGACGGAGACGTGTTCGCCGAGGTCGCGCTCGAGGGCAAGCCCGCCGACACCGCGGGGGCGTTCGGCCTGCACCCCGCGCTGCTCGACGCGGCGCTGCAGGCGATCGGGTTCACGGACCGCGGCGAGGACGGCGGCGGCGCCTGGCTGCCGTTCGTCTTCGACGGCGTCCGGATCCACGCCACCGGCGCCACGGCCCTGCGCGTCCGGGTCCACGGCGACACCACCGCCGGCTTCCGGATTGCCGCCGTCGACGAGTCCGGCGAGCCGGTCGTGTCGATCGACCGTGTCGTGCTGCGCGAGTTCACGGCCGACACCGCCGCCGGGCGCTCCTCCCTCTACGAGGTGGGCTGGCAGCCCCGTCAGGTGACGCCGGCGCCGCTGCCCGGCGACGTCACCGTCTGGGCGGTACCCGCGGTGGGCGACGGCGACGTCCCCGGGGCGGTGGAGGCGCTGGTCGGCGAGGCGCTGTCGGTCGCGGGCCGGGTGCTGGCCGAGTCCGGGAGCCTGATCGTCGTGGCGGAGCCGGGCGATCTGGGTGCGGCGGCGGTGTGGGGTCTGCTGCGTGTGGCGGCGGCGGAGCATCCGGGCCGGATCGTGCTGGTCTCCGGTGACGCGTCGCCGGAGTTGCTGGGCGGGGTGGTTGCGGCGGGTCTCGCCGAGGTCCGGGTTCGCGATGGTGTGGTGCTGGTGCCGGGTCTGGTGCGGTCGTCGTCGCCGTCTGGTGCGGTTGACCTCGCGGGTGGTTCGGTGCTGGTCACGGGTGGCCTGGGCGCGTTGGGGCGGGTCGTGGCGCGGTGGCTGGTGGATGTGTGCGGGGCCGGTGAGGTGGTGCTGGTCGGCCGGCGTGGCGGGGAGGTCCCCGGTGCCCGGGTTGTGGCGTGTGATGTGACCGATCGGGATGCGGTCTTCGAGTTGGTGGCTGGCATGCCGAATTTGGTCGGTGTCGTGCACGCGGCCGGGGTGCTGGATGACGGGGTGTTCGCGGGGCTGACGTCGGAGCGGGTGAGCCGGGTGCTGGCGCCGAAGGTCGCGGGCGCCTGGTGGCTGCATGAGGCGACCCTGGACCGGCACCTCGAGCTGTTCGTGCTGTTCTCCTCGATCGCCGGTATCGTCGGCAACCCGGGCCAGGCCGCGTACGCCGCGGGCAACACATTTCTCGACGGGCTCGCCGCGCACCGCCACGCGCTCGGGCTCCCCGCGCTGTCGATGGCCTGGGGCCTGTGGGACCTCGGCATGGGCAGCGCGCTCGCCCGGACCGGCGTCATGGCGCTCGACACCGAGACCGGCCTGGGGCTCCTCGGCGAGGCGCTGCGCGGGCACCACGGCCTGCGGGTCGCGGCCCGGTTCGACATCGCCGCGCTGCGCAACCTCGTCGGCGTGCCCGAGGTGCTGCGGCCGATCGTCGGGCGGGTCGCCCGGCGGGCGGTGACCGCCGCCGCGGCCGGCGGATGGGCGGCCCGGCTCGCGGGCCTCTCCCGCGACCAGGCCCGCGAGGCGGTCGTCGACCTCGTCCGCGGGCTCGTCGGCGTCGTGCTCGGCTACGCCGGCCCCGAGCAGGTGGTCCTCGACCGGGCGTTCCGGGACGTCGGCTTCGACTCCCTCGCCGCGGTCGACCTGCGCAACCGGCTCATGTCGGCCACGGGCCTGCAGCTGCCGGCGACGGTCGTCTTCGACTACCCGAACCCGTTGCTGCTGGCCGGGTACATCTTCGACCAGGTCGCCGGCGCCGAGCCCGCCCACGACCGGCCCATCCGCGTCCGGAGCCGCACCGCCGACGACCCGGTCGTCATCGTCGGGATGGCCTGCCGCTACCCCGGCGGCATCCTCGACCCCGACGGCCTGTGGGACCTGGTCCGCACCGGCGGCGACGGCATCGGCCAGTTCCCCGCCGACCGCGGCTGGGACCTGGACCGGCTGCGCGACGGGGAAAGCTCGACCCAGCTCGGCGGCTTCCTGTACGACGCGGCCCTGTTCGACCCCGAGTTCTTCGGCATCAGCCCGCGTGAGGCGCTGGCGATGGACCCGCAGCAGCGGCTCCTGCTCGAAACGTCGTGGGAGGCGTTCGAGTCGGCGGGCCTCGACCCCGCCGGCCTGCGCGGCTCCCGCACCGGCGTCTTCGCCGGCGTCATGTACCACGACTACGCCTCCCGCCCCCTGGACGTCCCCTCCGGCGTCGAGGGATACATCGGCACCGGCAACTCCGGCAGCATCCTCTCCGGCCGGGTGGCGTACACCTTCGGCTTCGAGGGTCCCGCCGTCACGGTCGACACGGCGTGCTCGTCGTCGCTGGTGGCCCTGCACCTGGCCGCGCAGGCGTTGCGGCAGGGTGAGTGTGACCTCGCCCTGGCCGGTGGTGTGACGGTGATGGCGACGCCGGGCACGTTCGTGGACTTCACGCGGCAGCAGGGGCTCGCGTCGGACGGCCGGTGCAAGTCGTTCGCGGGCGCCGCGGACGGCACGGGCTGGTCCGAGGGCGTCGGCGTGCTCCTCGTGGAGCGGCTGTCCGACGCCCGGCGCCTCGGGCACCCGATCCTCGCGGTGGTGCGGGGCTCCGCCGTGAACCAGGACGGCGCGTCGAACGGTCTTACGGCCCCGAACGGTCCCTCGCAGCAGCGCGTGATCCGCCAGGCCCTCGCCAGCGCCGGCCTGAACCCGTCGGACGTCGACCTGGTCGAGGCCCACGGCACGGGCACGACCCTCGGCGACCCGATCGAGGCGCAGGCCCTCCTGGCCACCTACGGGCAGGACCGCGACCGTCCACTGTGGCTCGGCTCGATCAAGTCGAACATCGGCCACACCCAGGCCGCCGCGGGCGCCGCCGGCATCATCAAGACCATCATGGCGATGCGCCACGGCCTCATGCCGCGCACGCTGCACGTGGACGAGCCCACCCCGCACGTCGACTGGACCGCCGGCGCGGTGTCCCTGCTCACCGAGGCGCAGGCCTGGCCGGCCGACGACCGTCCCCGGCGGGCGGCCGTGTCGTCGTTCGGGATCAGCGGCACCAACGCCCACATCGTCCTCGAGGCCCCACCGCAGCCGGCGCCGTTCGAGGACGCCGACGAGCTGCCGATCGTTCCATTCGTACTGTCCGCACGCACCCCCAAGGCCGTCCAGTCCGCGGCCGCCCGGCTGTCGGCGTTCGCCGACGCGCACCCCGAGCTGCGCCCGTCCGACGTCGGCTACTCCCTGGTCGCCTCCAGATCCCGCTTCGAGCACCGCATGGTTCTGCTGCCCGGCGAGCCGGTGACGGGCACGGCCACAGCTCGCCGGGTCGGGGTGCTGTTCTCGGGTCAGGGCGCGCAGCGGGCCGGGATGGGTTCGACGCTCGACTTCCCGGTGTTCCAGCGGGTGTACGCCGAGGTGTGTGCGCAGTTCGGTGAGTTGCCGGATGAGCGGATCGACGAGACGGAGGTCACGCAGCCGGCGTTGTTCGCGATCGAAGTAGCGTTGTATGAGCAGTTGAAGGCGTGGGGTCTCCAGCCGGCGGTGGTTGGCGGGCACTCGATCGGTGAGCTGGTTGCGGCGTATGTGGCCGGGGTGTGGTCGCTGGAAGATGCGTGCAGGGTGGTGGCGGCGCGGGCGCGGTTGATGCAGGCGCTGCCGGCCGGCGGGGGAATGCTCGCCGTCGGGGCTCCGGTTGAGGCAGTGCCGGATGGTGTTTCGGTGGCGGCGATCAATGGGCCGAACTCGTGGGTGTTGTCGGGTCCGGCGGAGCTGCTGCCCGAGTTCCCTGGGGTTCGGACCAGTCGGTTGCGGGTTTCGCATGCGTTCCACTCGGCGTTGATGGAGCCGATGCTGGAGGAGTTCCGGGCGGTCCTGGACACCGTCACCTTCAACCGGCCGCAGATCCCGATCGTTTCCAATGTCACCGGTGGGCTCATCGCCGAGTTTGATGCTGACTACTGGGTGCGGCACGTGCGCGGCACGGTGCTGTTCGCCGACAACGTGGCCGCGATGCGCGCGGAAGGGGTCGACACCTTCGTCGAGGTCGGGCCGGACGCCATCCTCGCCCCGCACCTGCACGGGGACGACGCCGTCGTCGTCGCGTCGCTGCGGCGCAACCGCGACGAGCCGGAGTCCCTGCTCCGGGCCGCGGCCCAGCTCTTCGTCGCCGGCGTCGACATCGACTGGCTCGCGGTGTTCGGCCCCGGCCGCCGGGTCGTCCCGCTGCCCACGTACGCGTTCCAGCACGAGCGCTACTGGCTGGAGAACGCGGCCGTCCGGAACCTCTCCGGCGTGGGTCACCCGCTGCTCGACTCGGTCATCCACATGGCCGGCGACGACGTCGTGATCGCCACCGGCCGGCTCTCGCTCGCGGCCCAGCCCTGGCTCGCCGACCACGTCGTCGGCGGGGCCGTGGTCGTCCCCGGCACGGCGCTGGCCGAGATGGTGGTGCGGGCCGGAGACGAGGTCGGCGCCGCCGCCCTGGACGAGCTGACCCTCCTGGCGCCGCTGGTCGTCCCGCCGACCGGCGGCGTGACGGTGCAGATCCACGTGGGCTCCTCCGTGGCCGTCTACTCCCGCGTGGACGACGGCGACGAGTGGACCCTGCACGCCGAAGGAGCCCTCGGCACCGCCGACCGGCCCGGCGACTCCTTCGCCTGGCCCCCGGCCGACGCCGAGGAGCTGCCCGTCGCCGACTGGTACGCCCGCTCGCCCATCGCCTACGGCCCCGCCTTCCAGGGCCTGCGCCGCCTCTGGCACGGCGAGCACGAGGTGTACGCCGAGGTCGCCGTCGACGCCCTCGCCACCGACGCGTTCGCGATCCACCCCGCGCTGCTCGACGCCGCCCTGCACCCGATCGGCCTGCTCGACCCCGCAGCCGGCCTACCGTTCGTCTTCGGCGGCATCCGCGTCCACGCCACCGGCGCCACGACCCTGCGCGTCCGGGTCCGCGGCGACGCCGCCACCGGCTTCGAGATCGCCGCCGTCGACGAGTCCGGCCAGCCGGTCGTGTCCATCGACCGCGTCGTGCTGCGCGAGCTCACGGCCGGCCCCTCCGCCGGTCGATCCCTGTACGAGCTGGGCTGGCAGCCCCGTCAGATCACCCCGGTACCCCTACCTGCGGAGGTCACGGTCTGGGCGCTGCCGCCGGTCGGCGACGCGCCCGTCCCCGGGGCGGTGGAGGCGCTGGTCGGCGAGGCGCTGTCGGTCGCGGGCCGGGTGCTGGCCGAGTCCGGTCGGCTGGTCGTGGTGGCGGAGCCGGATGATCTGGGCGCGGCGGCGGTATGGGGCCTGCTGCGCGTGGCGGCGGCCGAGAACCCGGGCCGGATCGTGCTGGTCTCCGGTGACGCGTCGCCGGAGCTGCTGGGTGGCGTGGTCGCGGCCGGTCTCGCCGAGGTCCGGGTTCGCGATGGTGTGGTGCTGGTGCCGGGCCTCGTGCGGTCCTCGTCGCCGTCCGGTGCCATCGACCTCGCGGGTGGTTCGGTGCTGGTCACGGGTGGCCTGGGCGCGCTGGGGCGGGTCGTGGCGCGATGGCTGGTGGATGTGTGCGGTGCCGGTGAGGTGGTGCTGGTCGGCCGGCGCGGCGGGGAGGTCCCCGGTGCCCGGGTTGTGGCCTGCGATGTGACCGATCGGGATGCGGTCTTCGAGCTGGTGGCCGGCATCCCGGACTTGGTCGGTGTCGTGCACGCGGCCGGGGTGCTGGATGACGGGGTGTTCACGGGGCTGACGCCGGAGCGGGTGAGCCGGGTGCTGGCGCCGAAGGTCGCGGGCGCCTGGTGGCTGCACGAGGCGACGCTCGATCGGCCGCTGCAGATGTTCGTGCTGTTCTCCTCGATAGCCGGCATCGTCGGCAACCCGGGCCAGGCCGCCTACGCCGCGGGCAACACATTCCTCGACGGGCTCGCCGCGCACCGCCACGCGCTCGGGCTCCCCGCGGTCTCGATCGCGTGGGGGCTCTGGGACCTCGGCATGGGCGCCGATCTCGCGCGGGCCAAGGGCGCCGCCCTGGACGCGGAAACGGGGCTCGGGATGCTCGGCGAGGCGTTGGGCTCCGCGGCCGAGCTGGTGGTCGCGGCGCGGTTCGACATCGCGGCGCTGCGGAACCTGGCCGTGGTGCCGGATGTGTTGCGGCCGTTGGTGGGGCGTTCGGCGCGGCGGGCGGTGTCGGCGGGTGCGGGTGGTGGTTTCGCGGCGCGGCTGGCGGGGATGTCGCGGGACGAGGCCCGTCAGGTGGTCGTCGATCTGGTTCGGGGGCATGTCGGGGCGGTGCTCGGCTACGCCGGTCCGGAGCAGGTGGTGTTGGACCGGGCGTTCCGGGACGTCGGGTTCGACTCCCTGGCCGCGATCGATCTGCGGAACCGGCTCATGGCCGCGACCGGGTTGCAGCTGCCGGCGACGGTGGTGTTCGACTACCCGAACCCGCTGCTGCTCGCCGGGTTCGTCTTCGACCAGATCGCCGGGGCCGACCTTGACGAGACGGTGGTCGTACGCCGAGCCGTCGACGGCGACCCGGTCGTGATCGTCGGGATGGCCTGCCGCTACCCGGGCGGCGTCGAGAACCCGGCCGGCCTGTGGGATCTGCTGCACGCGGGCGGGGACGGCATCGGCGCGTTCCCCGCCGACCGCGGCTGGGACCTCGACGGGCTCCGGAGCGGGGCGAGCTCGACCCAGCAGGGCGGCTTCCTGTACGACGCGGCCCTGTTCGACCCGGAGTTCTTCGGCATCAGCCCGCGTGAGGCCCTGGCGATGGACCCGCAGCAGCGGCTCCTGCTCGAAACGTCGTGGGAGGCGTTCGAGTCCGCGGGGCTGAACCCGGTCGAGCTGCGCGGGTCGCGCACCGGGGTGTTCGCGGGCGTGATGTACCACGACTACGCCTCCCGCCCCATGGACATTCCGTCCGGCGTCGAGGGGTACCTGGGCACGGGCAACTCCGGCAGCGTGGTGTCCGGCCGGGTGGCGTACACGTTCGGCTTCGAGGGTCCAGCGGTCACGGTCGACACGGCGTGCTCGTCGTCGCTGGTGGCGCTGCATCTGGCCGCGCAGGCGTTGCGGCAGGGTGAGTGTGACCTCGCCCTGGCCGGTGGTGTGACGGTGATGGCGACGCCGGGCACGTTCGTGGACTTCACGCGGCAGCAGGGGCTTGCGTCGGACGGCCGGTGCAAGTCGTTCGCGGGGGCCGCGGACGGCACGGGCTGGTCCGAGGGCGTCGGCGTGCTGCTGGTGGAGCGGCTGTCGGACGCCCGGCGCCTCGGGCACCCGGTGCTCGCGGTCGTGCGGGGGAGCGCGGTCAACCAGGACGGCGCCTCGAACGGTCTTACGGCGCCGAACGGTCCCTCGCAGCAGCGGGTGATCCGTCAGGCTCTCGCCGGTGCCGGCCTCAAGCCGTCCGACGTGGACGCCGTCGAGGCGCACGGCACGGGCACGACGCTCGGCGACCCGATCGAGGCCCAGGCGCTGCTGGCCACCTACGGGCAGGACCGCGACCGGCCGCTGTGGCTCGGCTCGGTCAAGTCGAACATCGGGCACACCCAGGCCGCCGCGGGTGTCGCGGGTGTGATCAAGATGGTCCTGGCGATGCGGCACGGGGTGCTGCCGCGGACCCTGCACGTGGACGAGCCGACCCCGCACGTCGACTGGACCGCCGGTTCCGTGTCCCTGCTGACCGAACCCCAGGCTTGGCCCGTCGACGGGCATCCCCGCCGGGCGGCCGTGTCGTCGTTCGGCATCAGCGGCACGAACGCCCACGTGATCCTGGAGGCGTTCGAGGAGCCGGAACCGGAGCCCGTCGCCGCGGCCCTGGTGCCGTTGGTCGTGTCGGCTCGTTCGTTCGAGGCGGTGCGGGAGTCGGCTGCGCGGGTGTCGGCTTTCGTGGACGCGCATCCGGAGTTGAACCGGGCTGATGTCGGGCGTTCGCTGCTGTCGCGGGCTCGGTTCGATCACCGCATGGTGCTGTTGCCGGGTGAGCCGGTGGTGGGTGTTGCCGCGGCTCGCCGGGTCGGGGTGCTGTTCTCGGGTCAGGGCGCGCAGCGTGCCGGGATGGGTTCGACGCTCGACTTGCCGGTGTTCAACCGGGTCTACGCCGAGGTGCGCGCGCATTTTGGCGAGTTGCCGGATGAGCGGATCGACGAGACGGAGGTCACGCAGCCGGCGTTGTTCGCGATCGAGGTGGCCCTTTACGAGCAGTTGAGGGTGTGGGGTCTGCGGCCGTCGGTGGTTGGTGGTCACTCGATCGGTGAGTTGGTCGCGGCGTATGTGGCCGGTGTGTGGTCGCTGGAAGATGCGTGCAAGGTGGTCGCGGCCCGGGCGAGGTTGATGCAGGCCTTGCCGGCCGGCGGGGGAATGCTGGCGGTTGGTGCGCCGGTTTCTCAGGTCCCTGATGGTGTGTCGGTGGCGGCGATCAACGGGCCGAATTCCTGGGTGTTGTCGGGTCCTGCCGATCTGCTTCCCGAGATTCCTGGGGTTCGGACCAGTCGGTTGCGGGTTTCGCATGCGTTCCACTCGGCGCTGATGGAGCCGATGCTGGAGGAGTTCCGGGCGGTCCTGGACACCGTCACGTTCAACCCGCCGCAAATCCCGATCGTTTCCAATGTCACCGGTGGGCTCATCAGCGAGTTTGATGCCGACTACTGGGTGCGGCATGTTCGGGGCACGGTGTTGTTCGCCGACAACGTGGCCGCGATGCGTGCCGAGGGCGTTGACACCTTTGTCGAGGTCGGGCCGGACGCCATCCTCGCGCCGCACCTGCACGGGGACGATGCCGTTGTCGTCGCTTCACTGCGGCGGAACCGGGACGAAACCGAAACGCTGCTGCGGGCCGTCGCCGAGCTGTTCGTGGCCGGCGTCGACGTCGACTGGACGGCCGTCGTCGGGGCCGGCGGCCGGCGCGTGGAAGGGCTGCCCACGTACGCGTTCCAGCGGGCACGATACTGGCTGCAGTCCGCCGCCGGCTTCGGTGACGTCTCCGGCGCCGGGCTCGGGGTGGCCGGGCATCCGCTGCTCGCCGCCATTGTCCGCGCGCCCGGCGACGACCACGTCATCGTGACCGGCCGGCTGTCGCTCGCCACCCACCCCTGGCTCGCCGACCACACCGTCGGCGGCGCGGTCGTCCTGCCCGGCGCCGCGCTGGTCGAGATGGTGGTGCGGGCCGGGGACGAGGTCGGCGCGGCCGTGCTCGACGAGCTGACCCTCCTCGCGCCCCTGGTCCTGCCGCCGACCGGCGGGGTGACCGTGCAGATCCACGTGGGCGAGACCGTCACGGTGTACTCCCGCCAGGACGACGGCGACGAGTGGACCCGCCACGCCGAGGGCACCCTCGGCGGCTCGGAACACCCGGGCGCCTCCTTCGCCTGGCCGCCCGCCGACGCGACCGAGATCGCGGCCGGCGACTGGTACGAGCCCGGCACGGTCACGTACGGACCCGTCTTCCAGGGGCTCCGGCGGGCATGGCGCGGCGCCGACGGCGAGATCTACGCCGAGATCGCCCTGAGCGGCCCGGCGGCGGACGCGGCCGGCTCCTACGGGATCCATCCCGCGCTGCTCGACGCGGCCCTGCACCCGATCGGCTTCCTCGACCCCGGCGCCGGGCTGCCGTTCGTGTTCGGCGGCGTCCGGGTGCACGCGTCGGGAGCCGCGCTCCTGCGGGTCCGGGTGCGCGGCGACGCCGAGACCGGCTTCGAGATCGCCGGCATCGACGAGTCCGGCCGGCCCGTCGTCTCCATCGACCGGGTGGTCCTGCGCGAGCTCACGGCCGGCACCTCCGCCCGGCGCCCCCTGTACGAGCTGGACTGGCAGCCGCGTCAGGTCACCCCGGCGCCGCTGCCCGAGGACGTCACCGTCTGGCGGGTGCCGTCGACGGACGGCACCGTCCCCGATGCGGTGGAGGCGCTGGTCGGCGAGGCGCTGTCGATCGCGGGCCGGGTGCTGGCCGAGTCCGGTCGTCTGATCGTCGTGGCGGAGCCGGGTGACCTGGGCGCGGCGGCTGTGTGGGGCCTCCTGCGCGTGGCGGCGGCCGAGAACCCGGGCCAGATCGTGCTGGTCTCCGGCGACGCGTCGCCGGAGCTGCTGGGTGGCGTGGTCGCGGCCGGGATCGGTGAGGCCACGGTTCGCGACGGTGCGGTGCTGGTGCCGGGCCTCGTGCGGTCCTCGTCCTCGCCCGGCGCGGTCGACCTCGCGGGCGGCACGGTGCTGGTCACCGGCGGCCTGGGCGCGCTGGGCCGGGTCGTGGCCCGGTGGCTCGTGGATGTCTGCGGCGCCGGTGAGGTGGTGCTGGTCGGCCGGCGTGGCGGTGAGGTGCCCGGTGCCCGGGTCGTGGCCTGCGATGTGACCGACCGGGATGCGGTCTTCGATTTGGTGGCCGGCATCGCGAACCTCGTCGGTGTCGTGCACGCCGCCGGCGTCCTGGACGACGGGGTGTTCACGGGGCTGACCCCCGAGCGGCTCAACCGGGTGCTCGCCCCGAAGGTCGCCGGCGCGTGGTGGCTGCACGAAGCGACCCTCGACCGTCCACTGCGCATGTTCGTGCTGTTCTCCTCCGTCGCCGGCATCGTCGGCAACCCGGGCCAGGCCGCCTACGCGGCCGGCAACACCTTCCTCGACGGGCTCGCGGCCCACCGCCGCCGCCTCGGGCTCCCCGCGCAGTCGATCGCCTGGGGACAATGGGACCTCGGCATGGGCTCCGATCTCGCACGCTCCAAGGCGGCCGCCCTGGACGTCGACTCCGGCCTCGAACTGCTCGGCGAGGCGCTGGGCTCCGCGGCCGAGCTGGTGGTCGCGGCGCGGTTCGACATCGCGGCGCTGCGGAACCTGGCCGTGGTGCCGGATGTGTTGCGGCCGTTGGTGGGGCGTTCGGCGCGGCGGGCGGTGTCGGCGGGTGCGGGTGGCGGTTTCGCGGCGCGGCTGGCGGGGATGTCGCGGGACGAGGCCCGTCAGGTGGTCGTCGATCTGGTTCGGGGGCATGTCGGGGCGGTGCTGGGGTACTCGGGTCCGGAGCAGGTGGTGTTGGACCGGGCGTTCCGGGACGTCGGGTTCGACTCCCTGGCCGCGATCGATCTCCGGAACCGGCTCATGGCCGCGACCGGGTTGCAGCTGCCGGCGACGGTGGTGTTCGACTACCCGAACCCGCTGCTGCTCGCCGGGTTCGTCTTCGACCAGATCGCCGGGGCCGAGGCCGGGCCGGTCGTCGCCACCCGGGCGAAGCTGGACGACGACCCGATCGTGATCGTCGGCATGGCCTGCCGCTACCCCGGCGGGGTCCAGGACCCCGAGGGCCTGTGGAACCTGCTCCGCACCGGCGGGGACGGCATCGGCGAGTTCCCGACCGATCGCGGCTGGGACCTGGAGTACCTGCGCGACGGCGGGAGCTTCACGGGTCGCGGCGGCTTCCTCTACGACGCCGCGCTGTTCGACCCCGAGTTCTTCGGCATCAGCCCGCGCGAGGCCCTGGCCATGGACCCGCAGCAGCGGCTCCTGCTCGAAACCTCGTGGGAGGTCTTCGAGTCCGCCGGCCTCGACCCGGCCGGCCTGCGCGGCTCCCGCACCGGCGTGTTCGCGGGCGTGATGTACCACGACTACGTCAACCAGCTCGTCGACGCCCAGTCCAGCGTCGAGGGGTACCTGGGCACGGGCAACTCCGGCAGCGTGGTGTCCGGCCGCGTGGCGTACACCTTCGGCTTCGAGGGTCCCGCCGTCACCGTCGACACCGCGTGCTCGTCGTCGCTGGTGGCCCTGCACCTGGCCGCCCAGTCGCTGCGGCAGGGGGAGTGCGACCTCGCCCTCGCCGGCGGCGTGACCGTCATGGCCACGCCCGGCGCGTTCGTGGAGTTCACGAAGCAGCGCGGACTGTCCGAGGACGGGCGCTGCAAGTCGTTCGCCGGGGCCGCCGACGGCACCGGCTGGTCCGAGGGTGTCGGGCTGCTGCTCGTGGAGCGCCTGTCGGACGCGAGGCGGCTGGGGCACCCGATCCTCGCGGTGGTGCGGGGTTCCGCGGTGAACCAGGACGGCGCGTCGAACGGTCTTACGGCCCCGAACGGTCCCTCGCAGCAGCGGGTCATCCGCCAGGCATTGGCCAGCGCGGGCCTGAACCCGTCGGACGTGGACGCGGTCGAGGCGCACGGCACGGGCACGACCCTCGGCGACCCGATCGAGGCCCAGGCGCTGCTGGCCACCTACGGGCAGGACCGCGACCAGCCGCTCTGGCTCGGCTCGATCAAGTCGAACATCGGGCACACCCAGGCCGCCGCCGGAGTCGCGGGCATCATCAAGATGATTCTCGCCATGCGGCATGGCGAGCTGCCGCGGACCCTGCACGTGGACGAGCCCACCCCGCACGTGGACTGGTCGGCCGGCTCGGTCTCGCTGCTGACGGAGGCCCGGTCGTGGCCGTCGGCGGACCGGCCGCGGCGGGCGGCGGTGTCGTCGTTCGGGATCAGCGGCACGAACGCCCACGTGATCCTGGAGTCGGTCGAGGAACCGGCCCCGGAGCCGGTGGAGGCTTCCGCGTTGGTGCCGTTGGTGGTGTCGGCGCGTTCGGCGGAGGCCGCGCGTGCCTATGCCGATCGTCTGACCCCGGGTGCGGACACGGGTCGTTCGCTGCTGTCGCGGGCCCGATTCGATCACCGGCTGGTGGTGCTGCCGGGTGAGACGGTGACGGGTGTTGCCGCGCCTCGCCGGGTAGGGGTGCTGTTCTCGGGTCAGGGCGCGCAGCGGGCCGGGATGGGTGCCGGTCTCGATTTCCCGGTGTTCAATCGGGTCTATGCCGAGGTGCGCGGGCACTTTGGTGAGCTGCCGGATGAGCGGATCGACGAGACGGAGGTCACGCAGCCGGCGTTGTTCGCGATCGAGGTTGCCCTTTACGAGCAGTTGAAAGCGTGGGGCCTCAACCCGGCGGTCGTCGGCGGGCACTCGATCGGCGAGTTGGTTGCGGCGTATGTGGCCGGGGTGTGGTCGCTGGAGGACGCCTGCAAGGTGGTGGCGGCCCGGGCACGGTTGATGCAGGCGCTGCCGGCCGGCGGGGGAATGCTGGCGGTCGGGGCTCCGGTCGAGGATGTGCCCGAGGGCGTTTCGGTGGCGGCGATCAATGGGCCGTCGTCGTGGGTGTTGTCGGGTCCGGCGGAGTTGCTGCCCGAGTTCCCCGGGGTCCGGACGAGCCGGCTGCGGGTTTCGCACGCGTTCCACAGCGCGTTGATGGAGCCGATGCTGGACGAGTTCCGGGCGGTTCTCGACACCGTCACCTTCAATCCGCCGCAGCTGCCGATCGTTTCCAATGTCACCGGTGGGTTGATCGCCGAGTTTGATGCCGACTACTGGGTGCGGCACGTGCGGGGCACGGTGTTGTTCGCCGACAACGTGGCCGCCATGCGGGCCGAGGGCGTTGACACCTTCGTGGAGGTCGGGCCCGACGCGATCCTCGCCCCGCACCTGCACGGACAGGACGCCGTCGTGGTGACCTCGCTGCGGCGCAACCGCGACGAGCCCGAGACGCTGCTGCGGGCCGTCGCCGAGCTGTTCGTGGCCGGCGTCGACATCGACTGGAGCACCACCTTCACCGGCGGCCGAGTCGTCGGGCTGCCGACCTACGCGTTCCAACGGGAGCGGTTCTGGCCCGAGCCCGCCCCGAAGCCCGTCGCGGCCGAGGACGCCTCCTTCTGGTCCGCCGTCGACCGCTCCGACATCGGCGAGCTCGTCGCGCAGCTCGGCGAGCACACCCGGGCCTCGCTGGACACCCTCGTGCCCGCGCTCTCCTCCTGGCGGCACGCCCGCGGCCGGAGCAAGACCCTGGACTCGTGGTCGTACCGCGTCGAGTGGGCCCCCCGGCCGACCCCGGCGGCCGCCACCCTGCGCGGCCGCTGGCTGGTGGCCGAGCCGTCGCCGGGCCGTGGCGCCGCGATCGCCGGCGCCCTGGCCGCGCACGGGGCCGACGTGACGAGCCTGGTTCTCGACCCGGCCGGCGTCGACCTCGGCGGGGAGCCCCTCGCCGGCGTCGTGTGCCTCCTCGGCCTCGACGGCGTCCTCGTCCTGATTCAGGCCCTGCACCGCGCCGGCCTCCAGGCGCCGGTGTGGTGCGTGACCGAGCAGGCCGTCGCCACCGGCCCCGACGACCACGACGTGGACCCCGAGGCGGCGGCCGTCTGGGGGTTCGGCCGCGCCGTCGGCCTCGAGCACCCGGCGCTGTGGGGCGGCCTCATCGACGTGCGGCCCGACCTCGACGAGCAGGCAGCGGCACTCGTCTGCGCCGCGATCGCCGCCGACCGCCCCGCGGACCAGGTCGCCGTGCGGCCCTCCGGCCTCCTGGAGCCGCGGCTCGTCCCGGCCCCGATCACCGCGGGCCCGGCCGTCCGCGGGCACTGGCGGCCGCGCGGCACGGTCCTGATCACCGGCGGTACCGGTGGCCTGGGCGCCCGGGTCGCCCGCTGGGCCGCCGAGCACGGCGCGGAGCACCTCGTGCTGACCAGCCGCCGGGGCGAGCACGCCCCCGGCGCCGCCGAGCTGCGCGACGAGCTCACGGCCCTGGGCGCCGCCGTCACCTTCGCCGCCTGCGATATCAGCCGGCGCGACGCGGTCGCCGACCTGCTCGCCGGGCTCGCCGATCGGCCGCCCCTGTCCGTCGTCGTCCACGCCGCCGGCGTCAGCCACGCCGAGGCGCTGCTCGACACCGACGCCGACGCCGTCCGCGCGGCCATGGCCGCCAAGGCCGCCGGCGCCGCCCACCTGGACGAGCTGCTCGGCGAGACACCCCTGGACGCGTTCGTCCTCTTCGGCTCGATCGCCGGCGTCTGGGGCGGCGCCGGGCAGGCCGCCTACAGCGCCGCCAACGCCTACCTCGACGCGCTCGCCCAGCACCGGCGCCACCGCGGCCTGGCCGGCACCTGCATCGCGTGGGGCCCGTGGGCCGACGAGGGCATGGCCGACGCCGAGACCCGGCAGCACCTGGCCCGCCGCGGCCTGACCGCCATGCACCCGGACACCGCCGTCACCGCCCTCGGCCACGCCATCGAGCACGACCTCACCAACGTGACCGTCGTCGACGCCGACTGGCGCGTGCTCGCCGGAGTCTTCCGCTCGGTCGGCGCCGGCGGCCTCTTCGACGTGGTCGCGCCGGTCGAGACGCCGACGGCGCCGGCCCTGGCGGTGCGGCGGTCGCGGGATGAGCTGGTGGGTGTGGTTCGGCGTGAGGTCGCGGCGGTGCTCGGGCACGCCGGGGTGGATGCGGTGGGGGTTCGGCGGCCGTTCCGGGAGCTTGGGTTCGATTCGCTGGCCGCGGTGGAGTTGCGGGACCGGCTGGCGCGGTTGTGCGGGGTGGAGCTGTCCTCCACGGTCGTGTTCGACCACCCGTCGGTGGCCGAGCTCGCCGACTTCCTCGCCGGCGACGCCGACGACACCGTGCCGGTGCGCGCCCAGGCCGAGACGGACGGCGACCCGATCGTCATCGTCGGCATGGGCTGCCGCTTCCCGGGCGGCGTCAACACCGCCGACGACCTGTGGAACCTCGTCGACACCGGCCGCGACGCCATGGGCGGGTTCCCCGCCGACCGCGGCTGGGAGTCGCTCGGCGGCGGCTTCGCCCGGGTCGGCGGGTTCCTGGACGGCGCCACCGGCTTCGACGCCGGGTTCTTCGGGATCTCGCCGCGCGAGGCGCTGGCGCTGGATCCGCAGCAGCGGTTGCTGCTGGAGGTCTGCTGGGAGGTGTTCGAGGGCGCCGGGGTGCCGGTGGACGGGCTCAAGGGCTCGTTGACGGGCGTGTTCATGGGGACGAACGGCCAGGACTACGGGACGCTGCTGCTGGGTGCCGGGGCCGAGGTCGACGGGTATCAGGCGACGGGAAATTCGGCGTCGGTGGTGTCGGGGCGGCTGGCGTACTGGTTCGGGCTGCAGGGTCCGGCCGTGACCGTTGACACCGCGTGCTCGTCGTCGCTGGTCGGGCTGCACCTGGCGGCTCAGGCGCTGCGCAACGGGGAGTGCGACCTCGCCCTGGCCGGCGGTGTGACCGTGATGTCGACGCCGGGGGCGTTCCTGGAGTTCGACGCGCAGGGCGGCCTCGCCGGCGACGGCCGGTGCAAGTCGTTCGGCGCGGACGCGGACGGCACCGGCTGGGGCGAGGGCGTCGGCGTCCTGCTCGTCGAGCGGCTCAGCGACGCCCGCCGCCGTGGACATCGCGTGCTCGCGGTCGTGGCCGGCAGCGCGGTCAACCAGGACGGCGCCTCGAACGGTCTCACCGCCCCGAACGGCCCCGCCCAGCAGCGGGTCATCCGCCAGGCGCTCGCCAACGCCGGCCTCGAACCGGACGACATCGACGCCGTCGAGGCCCACGGCACCGGCACGAAGCTCGGCGACCCGATCGAGGCCCAGGCGCTGATCGCCACCTACGGCCGCGACCGGCGCGAGCCGCTGTGGATCGGGTCGGTGAAGTCGAACATCGGCCACACCCAGGCCGCGGCCGGTGTCGCGGGCGTGATCAAGATGGTGAAGGCGCTCGAACACGGCATCCTGCCGAAGACCCTGCACGTCGACGAGCCGACCCCGCACGTCGACTGGTCGGCCGGCGCGGTGTCCATCCTCACCGAGGCCCGAGCCTGGCCCGACAACGGCCGCCCGCGCCGCGCCGCCGTGTCGTCGTTCGGCATCTCCGGCACCAACGCGCACACCATCCTCGAGGCGCCCCCGGCCGCGGCCGAGGCGCCGGCGCGGACCGGCGGGACCGTCGAGGGCGTGTGGCTGATCTCGGCGCCGGATGCCGCCGGACTCAAGGCCCGGGCCGCGCAGCTCGCCGACTGGGCCGAGACCTCCGGTGCCGACCCGGCCTGGGAGCTGGCGGTCCACCGTTCGCACCTCGGCGTCCGGGCGGCGGTCACGGGCCGCGACCGGGCCGAGCTCGTGACCGGGCTGCGGTCGATCGAGGGGACCAGGTCCGGCGAGCGCGCCGGGCTGGTCTGGATGTTCTCGGGCCAGGGGGCGCAGCGGGTCGGGATGGGCCGCGACCTCTACGAAAGGTTCCCGGTCTTCGCCGAGGTGGTCGATCGTGCGTGTGAGCTGTTGCCGGATGGTCTGCGGTCGGTGATGTTCACCGATGGTGAGCGGTTGACGCAGACGGTGTTCACGCAGGCGGCGTTGTTCGTGGTCGAGATCGCCACGGCGGAACTGCTGCGGTCGTGGGGTGTGCCGGTCGCGTGGATGATGGGGCACTCGGTCGGTGAGATCGCCGCGGCGTACGTGGCGGGGGTGCTGTCGCTTGAGGACGCGTGCCGCCTGGTGTCGGCGCGTGGGCGGCTCATGCAGGCGCTCCCGGCGGGTGGGGCGATGCTCGCGGTCGGTGGACACCCCGAGACCCTGCCGGAGGGGGTGTCGGTCGCGGCCGTGAACGGGCCGGAGTCGATCGTGCTCTCGGGTCCGGCCGAGGTGATCGACGCCTTGGACCTGCCGTTCCGGACGAAGCGGCTGACGGTCTCGCACGCGTTCCACTCGGCGCTGATGGACCCGATGCTCGACGAGTTCGCCGATGTCCTGCGGACCATCACCTTCCAGCCTCCGCGGATCCCGATCGTGTCCACGGTGACCGGTGAGCTGATCACGGAGTTCGACGCCGAGTATTGGGTGCGGCATGCGCGGGACACGGTGCGGTTCGCGGACGCGGTCACGTTCGCGCGGGGGCAGGGGGCGGACACGTTCCTGGAGATCGGGCCGGACGCGGTGCTGACCCCGATGCTCGACGCTGACGAGGTCGTCGCCGTCCCGGTCATGCGGGCCGGCTCGACCATCGCCGAGGCACTTGGGCGGCTGCACGCGCACGGCGTCGCAATCCCGTGGGAGCGGATCCTCAAGCCGGGCGAGCGCCTGCCGGAGCTGCCCACGTACCCGTTCCAGCACCAGCGGTTCTGGCCCACCGTCAAGCCCGTCGGCGCCGACGACGGCCTCTGGCAGCTGCTGCAGGGCCTCGACGCCGACCAGCCGCTCCGCGAGGTCCTGCCCGCGCTGGACCGGATGCGCAGCCGGGAACAGACGCGGCAGTGGCGCTACGACATCACCTGGCCGGCTGTGCACGAGGTCGAGCACGCCGACGCCGCCGGGCACCGCTGGCTGCTCGTGCACACCGCGGCCACCACGGACACGGCCGAGCAGATCGCCAAGGGCCTGCGGGAGCACGGCGCCGCGGCCGAGACCACGACCGACCTCGAAGCCGCGCTCGGCGACTTCGAGCCGACCGCCGTCGTCTCCCTCCTCGCGCTCGACACCGCGACCCACCCCGACTACCCCAACCTGACCCGGGGCCTCGCCGCCAACCTCGAACTGCTCCAGCGGCCCGTCGCCGTCTGGCTCTGCACCCGGCAGGCCGTGCAGACCGGCCCCGGCGACCACGCACCCGACCCCGACCAGGCCACCACCTGGGGCCTCGGCTACGTGGCCGCCGTCGAACAGCCGCACCGGTACCGCGGCCTGATCGACCTGCCCGGCGAGCTCGACCCCGAGGCCATCGCCCGGCTCGCCCGGACCCTCACCTCGGACCGGGAGCACACCGCGATCCGGCCCGGCACCGTCCACACGCGACGGTTGACCCGCACCGCCGAGACCACGGCGACGGGCACCTACGAGCCGCGTGACACCACCCTCGTCACCGGCGCCACCGGTGCCCTCGCCGAGCAGACCACCCGCTGGCTCACCGACCGGGGAGCCAGGGTCGTCGGCATCGAGGACGCGGCCGAGCCGATCACGGCCGCCTTCCACATCGCCGGTCGCGCCCCCGCCACCCCGCTCGCCGAGCTCACCGTCGCGGCCCTCGCCGCCGGGGTCCAGGCGGCCACCGGCCCCATCGACCAGCTCCGCAAGGCCATCGCCGGCCGTCCGCTGCAGGCCCTCGCCCTGTTCACCTCGATGGCGGGGATCTGGGGCGCCGGCGAAGGGGCCGCCCAGGCGGTCGCCGACGCCTACCTGGGGGCGATGGCCGAGCGCGCCACGGCCGACGGCACCGCCGCGACCGCGATCGCCTGGGACACCTGGGACGGCTCCCGGCTGTCCGCGCTCGGCGACGTCATCGCCCAGGGAAGCGCACGGGCGATCGTGGCCGACATCCGCTGGGACCGGATCGTGGCGAACGTCGGCGCCTGGGCCCTGATCGACGACCTGCCGGAGGTCCAGCAGCTGCGGCGGGCCGCGGCGGAGGCCGACGCGGCCGTCCGCGACGACGTGGCCAACCGGCTGCGGGAGCGCCTCACCCCGCTGTCCGTCGCCGAGCAGGACGCGCACCTCGTCCAGATCGTCATCGGCCGGGCCGCCGCCGTGCTGGGGCACCAGGGCGACGGCGACTTCACCGCGACCCGGGCGTTCCGCGAAGCCGGGTTCGACTCGATGACCGCCGTCGAGCTGCGCAACCGGCTGCGCGCCGACACCGGGGTCGAGCTCGGCGCGAGCGTCGTGTTCGACTACCCGACGCCGCTCGCGCTCGCCCAGCACCTGCGGGGCCTGCTCATCGCCGGTCCGGAGGCGGTGACCGAGCCGGTCCTGACCGCGCTGGAGCGGGTCGAGGCCGTCTTCGCCGGCGGCGCCGCCGACCCGCTGACGAAGCAGAAACTGCTCGTACAAATGCAGGCCTTTATTTCGAAATGGAGCGACACGCGCGCCGTTTCGGAAACGAACAATGAGCCGGAGCAATTGCAGAATGCGACCGACGACGAGTTGTTCGACTTCATCAACCGCCAGCTCGGGCGCTGATGGGGCCGCAGTAGGGGCGGCTAGGGGTTGTGACGCGGTTTCGCCGTCAAATACTTTCGTCGCAATGCGGAGACGCTCGTAGAAGGTGCGTTGATGGCAACTGAAGAAGCGCTGCGGGACTATCTGAAATTGGTCACGGCGGACCTGGCTGCGACCAAACAGCGGCTGCGAGACGTCGAGGCCGGCAGCCGCGAACCGATCGCCATCGTCGGCATCGCCTGCCGCTTCCCCGGCGGGGTCCGCGGTCCCGAGGACCTGTGGCGGCTCGTGTCGAGCGGCACCGACGCCATCGCCGAGTTCCCGGACGACCGGGGCTGGGACCTCGAGCACCTGTACCACCCCGACCCCGACCACCCCGGCACCTCCTACGTGGCCGAGGGCGGGTTCGTCGACTCCGCCGACCGGTTCGACGCCGCCTTCTTCGGCATCTCCCCGCGCGAGGCGCTGGGCATGGACCCGCAGCAGCGGATGCTCCTGCAGACCTCCTGGGAGGCGATCGAGCACGCGGGCATCGACCCCGCGGGGCTGCGCGGCCACCAGATCGGCGTCTTCGTCGCCACCTCCGGCCAGGACTACGTCACCGTCCTGCAGCAGTCGCCCGACAGCACCGAGGGCTACATCATCACCGGTACCGCGGCCAGCGTCGTCTCCGGCCGCATCTCCTACGCGCTCGGCCTCGAGGGCCCCGCCGTCACCGTCGACACCGCGTGCTCCTCGTCGCTCGTCGCCCTGCACCTGGCCACCCAGGCGCTGCGCAACGGCGAGTGCACCCTGGCGCTCACCGGCGGCTCGACCATCATGTGCAGCCCGGCCGCGTTCATCGGCTTCAGCCGCCAGCGCGGCCTGGCCCCGGACGGCCGGTGCAAGCCGTTCGCCGCCGGCGCCGACGGCACCGGCTGGGGCGAGGGCGCCGGCGTGCTGCTGCTGGAGCGGCTCTCCGACGCGCAGCGCAACGGCCACCCGATCCTCGCCGTCGTGCGCGGCAGCGCGGTCAACCAGGACGGCGCCTCGAACGGTCTCACCGCCCCGAACGGCCCGTCGCAGCAGCGCGTCATCCTCCAGGCGCTCACCAACGCCCAGCTCTCGCCGCACCAGATCGACATCGTCGAGACCCACGGCTCCGGCACGCCCCTCGGCGACACCATCGAGGCGCAGGCGCTGCTGGCCACCTACGGGCAGTCCCGCCCCGCCGACCGGCCGCTGCGGGTCGGCTCGGTGAAGTCGAACATCGGCCACTGCCAGGCGGCCGCGGGCGTCGCGGGCGTCATCAAGACCGTCATGTCGATGCGCAACGGGCTCTTCCCGAAGCTGGTCAACGTCGACGAGCCGTCGCCCGACATCGACTGGTCCTCCGGCGCGCTCGCGCTGCCGCTGCAGGCCGAGGCGTGGCCGCCGCGCGACGAACCCCGCCGCGCCGGCGTCTCCTCGTTCGGCATGAGCGGCACCAACGCGCACGTCCTGCTCGAGGAGGCCCCGGCCGCGGCGACCGAGGACGCGGGCGGCGCCGAGCCGCCGCTGGTCCCGATCGTCCTGTCGGCCCGGGACCACGAGGGCGTCGCCCGCCAGGCCCGCAAGCTCGCCGGCTGGCTGAGCGCGGACGAGTCGCGGCGCCTCGCCGACACCGGACTGTCCGCGGTCGTGTCCCGCTCCACGTTCGAGCACCGGGCCGTCGTGCTCGCGGGCGACCGCGCGGACGCCCTGCGCGCCCTCGACGAGCTCGCCGCCGGGGAGCCCTCCGCGGACGTCGTGTCCGGCAACGGTACCGCCAACGCCACCACCGCCCCCCTGGCGTTCATGTTCTCGGGCCAGGGCGGCCAGCGCCCCGGCATGGGACGCGAGCTGGCCGCCGCGTACCCCGCGTTCGACCGGGCCCTGGACGAGGTCTGCGCGCTGCTCGACCCGCACCTGCCGCAGTCCCTGAAGCCCGTCATCTTCGCCGCCGAGGGCACCCCCGAGGCGGACCTGCTCGACCGCACCCGCTACACCCAGGCCGCGCTCTTCGCCGTCGAGGTCGCCCTCGCCGCCCTGGTCCGCGGCTGGGGCCTGCGGCCCGACCACGTCGTCGGGCACTCCTTCGGCGAGATCGCCGCCGCGCACGTCGCCGGCGTGCTGTCCCTCGCCGACGCCTGCGTGCTCGTCGCCGCCCGCGGCCGGCTCATGGAGCAGCTGCCCGGCGGCGGCGCGATGCTCGCGATCGGCGCCCCCGAGGCCGACGTCGCCCCGACGCTGGAGCCGTTCGGCGGCCGCGTCGTCATCGCCGCGGTCAACGGCCCGGCCGCGGTGGTCGTCTCCGGCGAGGCCGGCCCGGTCGCGGAGGTCAAGGCGATCTGGGCCGCCCGCGAGGCCCGCACCAAGCTGCTGCGCATCAGCACCGCCTCGCACAGCCCGCTCATGGACCCGATGCTGGACGAGTTCGGCCGGATCGCGGCCGGGCTCACGTTCAACCCGCCGGCGGTGCCGTTCATGTCGTCGGTGACCGGCGCGCCGGTGACCGAGTTCGACGCCGCCTACTGGGTGGGCAACGTCCGGCGGGCCGTCCGGTTCGCCGACGCCGTCACCGCCCTGGCCGACCTCGGCGTGACCACGCTGGTCGAGCTGGGCCCGGACGGCATCCTCGCCCCGATGGCCGAGAACACGCTGGGGGAGCGCCCCGGCGAGGTCCTCGTCGTGCCCGTCCTGCGCCGCGACCGGCCCGAGCCGCACGCCGCCCTCACCGCCCTGGCCCAGCTGCACGTGCGGGGCCGCGCCGTCGACTGGGCCGCGCTGTTCGCCGGCACCGGCGCGCGCCGCGTCCCGCTGCCCACCTACGCGTTCGCCGAGCAGCGGTTCTGGCCGCGGCCCGGGCAGCCGCCGGCGACCGGCGGCGACGGCGAATTCTGGGCCGCCGTCGAGCGCGGCGAGGTCCAGCAGCTCGCCACCGGCCCGGAGCTGGAGTCGCTGGAGTCGGCGCTGCCCGTGCTGGACCGCTGGCGCAAGAGCCGCAGCGAGCGCTCCGAGCTCGACGCCTGGTCGTACCTCATCAAGTGGAAGCCCTTCGAGGTCCCCGAGCGCGCGGCGCCGAGCGGCCCCTGGGTGGTCCTGGTCCCGCGCACCGACGCGCCACAGTGGACCGGGGACGTGCTCGCGACCCTCGGCGACGCCGTCGCGCTCGAATACGGCGAAGAGGATCTCGATCGAGCCCGGCTCGCGGCGCGGGTGACGGGTGCGGCCGGCGTCATCCTGGTCGCCGCCGGCCAGGACCGGCCCGTCGACGGGCTCCCCGGCAGCTCGATCGGCTCCGCGGCCGCCCTCGTGCTCACCCAGGCCCTCGACGACATCGGCGGCACGGCCCGCCTGTGGTGCCTCACCTCCGGTGCCGTCTCCGTCGGGCCCGCCGACCCCGTCGAGCACCCGCTCCAGGCGCTCGTCTGGGGACTCGGCCGGGCCGCCGCCCTCGAATACCCGCAGTGGTGGGGCGGGCTCGTCGACCTCCCCGCGACCATCGACCGGCACGGCCTGCGGCGCCTCCCAGGAATCCTGGCCGGCGGCGAGGACCAGGTCGCGCTGCGCGGCTCGGGCGCCTACGGGCGGCGGCTGCTGCCGGCCCAGCCCGGCGGGGCCGCCGAACGTCCCTGGCAGCCCTCGGGAACCGTGCTCGTCACGGGCGGGACGGGGGCACTGGGCGTACAACTGGCGCGTTGGCTCCTGGATCGTGGCGCCGAACGGGTCGTGCTCGTCAGCCGGCGCGGGGCCGACGCGCCGGGCGCCGCCGAACTCGTGCGGGAGGCGGGGGTCGAGGTCGTCGCCTGCGACGTGACCGACCGCGACGCCGTCGCCGCCCTCGTCGCCGGGCTGCCCGGCCTGACCGCGATCGTGCACGCGGCCGGCGTCGACCAGCTCGCCGCGATGACCGACACCACCCTCGCCGACTTCGCCGCCGTCACCGCCGCGAAGGTGCTCGGCGCCCTGAACCTCGACGCGGCCGTCGGCGACCGCCCGCTGGACGCGTTCGTGCTCTACTCCTCGATCTCGGCGATCTGGGGCAGCGCGGGGCAGTGCGCGTACGGCGCCTCGAACTCGGTCCTCGACGCGCTGGCCCAGCACCGGCGCGCCCGCGGGCTGGCCGGCACCGCGGTCGCGTGGACGGCCTGGGGCGGCCGCGACGGCATGGCCGCCAAGACCCCGGCCGCGCAGGCGATGCAGCGCCTCGGCGTGCCCCCGGTGCCGCCCGAGCGCCTGCTCGCCGCCCTGGACCGGGTGCTGCAGCGGCCGCACGCGTGCATGACCGTCGCCGACGTCGACTGGTCGCGCTTCTACCCGTCGTTCAGCCTGTCCCGCCCCAGCCCGCTGCTCGCCGACCTGCCGGCCGTGCAGGCGCTCACCGAGGCCGCCGAGGAGGACTCGGCCGGTGCGGCCGGCGGGGCGATCCCCTCGTCGCTGGCCCACCTGTCGGCGCTGAGTCCGGACGAGCGGCGGCGGGCACTGCTGGACCTGGTCGGCGCCCAGACCGCCGTCGTGCTCGGCCACGGCGTCGGCGAGGACCTGCGGGACCGGCCGTTCAAGGAGCTCGGCTTCGACTCGCTCACTGCGGTCGAGTTCCGCAACAAGCTCAACGACGTCACCGGCCTGCGGCTGCCGTCCACGCTGGTCTTCGACTACCCGACGCCGATCGTGCTCGCCGAGCACCTGCACGAGCGGGTCTTCGGCGGCGCGAGCGTGGCGGCCGGGCCGGACCCGTCGGCGTCCCCGGCGGACGACCCGATCGCGATCGTCGGCATGGCGTGCCGGTACCCCGGCGGCGTCACCAGCCCCGAAGACCTCTGGCGGATCGTCGCCGACGGCGTCGACGCGATCGGCGCGTTCCCGGCCGACCGGGGCTGGGCCGCGGCCGACGGCGCCGGCGGCTTCCTCGACGACGTGGCCGGCTTCGACGCCGCGTTCTTCGGCATCTCCCCGCGCGAGGCCCTCGCCATGGACCCCCAGCAGCGGCTGCTGCTCGAGGCGGCCTGGGAGGTCTTCGAGCGGGCCGGCATCGACGTGCACGGCGTGCGCGGCCGCCAGGTCGGCGTCTTCGTCGGCGCGTCCGGGTCCGGCTACGGCAGCGGCCTGACCCAGGTGCCCGAGGGCGTCGAGGGCTACCTGATGACCGGCGGCTCCGGCAGCGTCATCTCCGGCCGCGTCGCCTACGCCTTCGGCCTCGAGGGCCCCGCCGTCACCGTCGACACGGCCTGCTCGTCGTCGCTGGTCGCCCTGCACCTGGCGGCCCAGGCCCTGCGCAACGGCGAGTGCGAGCTGGCGATCGCCGGCGGCGTCGCGGTGCTGGCCACCCCGAACACGTTCGCCGAGTTCTCCCGCCAGGGCGGCCTCGCCGGCGACGGGCGCTGCAAGGCCTTCGCCGCGAGCGCCGACGGCACCGGCTGGTCGGAGGGCGTCGGCCTGCTCCTCGTCCAGCGGCTCAGCGCCGCCCGGCGCGACGGCCGCCAGGTCCTGGCGATCGTGCGCGGCTCGGCGGTGAACCAGGACGGCGCGTCGAACGGGCTCACCGCCCCGAACGGGCCGTCGCAGCAGCGGGTCATCCGGGCCGCGCTCGCCGCGGCCGGGCTGGGCACCAACGACGTCGACCTGATCGAGGCGCACGGCACCGGCACGGTCCTCGGCGACCCGATCGAGGCCCAGGCGCTGCTGGCGACCTACGGCCAGGACCGCGAGAGTCCGCTGTGGCTCGGCTCGGTCAAGTCCAACCTCGGCCATCCCCAGGCGGCCGCGGGTGTCGCCGGCATTATCAAGACGGTCATGGCGATCCGGCACGGGGTGCTGCCCAAGACCCTCCACGTCGACGAGCCCACGCCGCACGTCGACTGGACGGCCGGCGCGGTGTCGCTGCTGACCGAGGCCCGGCCGTGGACGGCGACGGGACCGCGGCGCGCGGCGGTGTCGTCGTTCGGCATCAGCGGTACCAACGCCCACACCATCATCGAGGAGGACGTCCTCGAACCCGTCGCCGCCGGCCCGGTCCCCGGCTCGCCGGTGGCGGTGCTGCTCTCGGCCCGCGACGCCGCCGCACTGACGGCCCAGGCCGCCCGCTGGTCCGCGTTCGTCGCCGAGCACCCGGACCTGCGCCCGGCCGACCTCGCCTACTCCTCGGCCGTGGCCCGCGCCGCGCTCGAACGCCGGGCCGTCGTCGTCGCGCCCGACCGGCAGACCCTCGCCGACGGGCTGGACGCGCTCGCCGCCGGCCGCGAGCACCCGGCCGTCGCCACCGGCACGGCCGCCGCCCGGCCCGGCGTCGCGTTCCTGTTCCCGGGCCAGGGCGCCCAGCGGCTCGGCATGGGCGCCGAGCTCGCCCGCGAACACCCCGTCTTCGCCACCGCCTTCGACGCGGTGTGCACCCACTTCGACCAGCTGCTGCCACGGCCCCTCGCGAGCGTCATGCACGGCGACGCGGACGGGCTCGACCAGACGCGGTACACCCAGGCCGCCCTCTTCGCCTTCGAGGTGGCCCTGTTCCGGCTCCTGGAGCACCTGGGCCTGCGCCCCGACCAGCTCGCCGGGCACTCCATCGGCGAGATCAGCGCCGCCCACGTCGCCGGCGTGCTCTCCCTGCCCGACGCCTGCCTGCTCGTCGACACCCGCTCGCGGCTCATGCAGGAGCTGCCACCGGGCGGCGCGATGCTGTCCGTCGCCGGACCCGTGGAGGACCTGCCGGACGGCGTCTCGGTCGCCGCGGTCAACGGCCCCGGCTCGATCGTGCTGTCCGGCCCGGCCGAGCTCATCGACGCCCTGCCGGGCAAGCGGCTGCGGGTCTCGCACGCGTTCCACAGCGCGCTGATGGAGCCGATGCTGGAGCCGTTCCGCGAGGTCCTGCGCACGATCACCTTCCACCCGCCGCAGATCCCGATCGTCTCCACCGTCACCGGCGCGCCGATCGCCGCGTTCGACGCCGACTACTGGGTCACCCAGGTCCGCGACACCGTCCGCTTCGCCGACGCCGTCACCTGCCTGCACGCCCTCGGCACCCGAGCGTTCGTCGAGCTCGGCCCGGCCGCCGTGCTCAGCGCGCTCGTGCCGCACCCCGACGCCCTCGCCGTGCCGCTGGGCCGGGCCGGGCGACCCGAGTCCCCGGAACTGCTCGCCGCCCTCGGCCGGCTGCACGTGGCCGGCGTCCCGGTCGCCTGGCCGCGGCTCTTCGAGGGCACCGGCGCGGTACGCGTCGACGTGCCGACGTACGCGTTCCAGCGCGAGCGGTACTGGATGCAGGACGCCCCGAACGGCACGGCCGACATCACCACCACCGGCCTCGACTCCACCGGCCACCCGATCCTCGGCGCGGCCACGGAGCTGCCGGAGGGTGAGGGCACGCTGTTCACCGGCCGGATCTCGCTGCGCACCCACCCGTGGCTGGCCGACCACGCCGTCATGGACACGATCCTCATCCCCGGCACCGCCTTCGTCGAGCTCGCCTCCTGGTGTGGCCGCCGCGTCGGCGCGCCCCGGGTGGCGGACCTGACGCTGGAGCAGCCGCTGGTGCTGCCCCGGACCGGCGGCGTCGACCTGCAGGCCCGCGTCGGCGCGCCCGACCCGTCCGGCGGCCGCCCGGTCTCGATCTACTCGCGGTCCGACGCGCCCGGCGACGACCCCGAGGCCCGGCAGTGGCAGCGGCACGCGACCGGCCTGCTCACCGCCGACTCCGGCACCCCCGCGTACCTGGCCGGGGAGTGGCCGCCCGCCGGCGCCGACGCGCTCGTGGTCGACGACATCTACCCGCGGCTGGCGACCCAGGGCTACCAGTACGGGCCGAGCTTCCAGGCCCTCCGCGCGGCCTGGCGCCTCGGCCGGGAGGTCTTCGCCGAGGTCGTCCTGCCCGCGCCCGTCGTCGCCGACGCCCGCGCCTTCGGCCTGCACCCCGCGCTCATGGACGCCGCGATGCACGCGCTCGGCGCGCCCGCCGCCGTCGCCTCGGACGAACCGCCCGCCGAGCCCGGCCTGCCGTTCTCGTGGAACGGCGTCGCGGTCCACGCGACCGGCGTCTCGGAGCTGCGGGTGCGGCTCACCCCGTCGGACGGTGGCGGGCTCGCCATCGCCATGGCCGACACGACCGGCGCCCCGGTCGCCTCGGTCGCCGAGCTCGTCCTGCGCCCGGTGAAGCCCGGGCAGCTGTCGACCGGCAGCCGCTCGCTGTTCCGCCCGGAGTGGATCGCGGTGCCCACCGAGCCCGGCGCCCGCGCCGACGCCGTCATCTACACCGCCACCGGCGCGGCCGATGACGCCGTCGCCGACACGCACCGGCGGGTGCACGAGATGCTCGCCCGGGTCCAGGCCTTTCTCGCCGACGAGGACGGGGTGCTCGCGGTCGTGACCCGCGGCGCGGTGCCGGTCGCCGAGGGGGACACCGTCACGGACCTGCCGGCCGCCGCGCTCTGGGGCATGCTCGGCTCGGCCCAGTCGGAGAACCCCGGCCGCATCGTGCTCGCCGACCTCGACGACACCCCCGAGTCCGAGGCCGCCCTGCCCGCCGCGATCGCCGGAGGCGAGCCACAGTTCGCCATTCGTGCCGGGCAGGTGTACGCGGCCCGTCTCGGCCGCCCGGTGGAGGCGCCCGCCGACGAGCTGCCCGCGCTCGGCGACGGCACCGTCCTCGTCACCGGGGCCACCGGCGCGCTCGGCCGGCTCATGGCCCGCCACCTCGTCACCGCCCACGGCGCGCGCCGGCTGCTGCTGCTGAGCCGCAGCGGGCCCGACGCCCCGGGGGCCGCCGCGCTGGTGGCCGAGCTCGAGGAGCTCGGCGCATCCGTGGACCTGGCCGCCTGCGACGTCGCCGACCACGCCGAGCTGGCCAGGACGGTCGCGGAGCACCCGCTCGTCGGCGTGGTGCACATGGCCGGCGTGCTCGACGACGGCGTGCTGAGCTCGCAGACGGCGCAGCGGTACGACACCGTGCTGCGGCCCAAGGTCGACGCCGCGTGGAACCTGCACCGGGTCACCGAGCACCTGCCGCTGCGCGCGTTCGTGCTGTTCTCCTCCGCGGCCGCCATCCTCGGCGGGCCCGGGCAGTCCAACTACGCCGCCGGCAACGCCTTCCTCAACGGGCTCGCCCACTACCGGCGGGCGCGCGGCCTGCCCGGCACGGCCATCGCCTGGGGCCCGTGGGCGGGCACCGGCGGCATGACCGGCCACCTCGCCGACGCCGACGCGCGCCGGATGTCCCGCGGCGGCCTGACCCCGTTCGCGCCCGACGAGGGCCTGGCGCTGTTCTCGGAGGCGCTGCGCCGTCCCGAGCCGGTCCTCGCCCCGCTGCGGTTGAACCAGACCGCCTTCAAGAACGCCAGCGCGGCCGAGGTACCGCCCGTGCTGCGCTCCCTCATCCCGACCGCCGGACCCGGGGCGGCGCCGCGGGGCGGGGCGGACGACCCGGCCGCCGCGCTGCGGGCCGCGCTCACCGGGCTGGACGGCTCCGAGCGCACCCGCATGCTCGCCGACCTCGTGCGCACCCAGGCCGCCGCGGTGCTCGGCTTCGCCTCCATGCGCTCGATCGACGAGGACCGCGGCTTCCTCGAGCTCGGCTTCGACTCGCTCATGGCGGTCGAGTTCCGCAACCGGCTCAACGCCGTCACGGGCCTGCGGCTGCCGTCGACGCTCATCTTCGACCGGCCGACGAGCGCCGCCCTCGCCGACTACCTCGCCGACACGCTCGTGGCCGAGAAGGCCGTCTCCGCCTTCGCGATCCTCGGCGAGCTGACCCGGATCGAGGCGAGCATGGACGCGGTCCCGCTCGACGACACCCACCGCGCCGTGGTCGGCAGCCGCCTGCGCGACCTGCTCGCCCGGTGGACCACGCCCGAGGCCGGCGGCGACCTGGCGCTGCAGACCGCGTCGGCCGAGGAGCTCTTCACCTTCCTGGACGACGAACTAGGGGCCGTCTGATGCCCACTGAGGCAGAGTTCCTCGACTACCTGCGGCGCGCCTCGGCGGACCTGCGCGACACCAAGCGCCGGCTGCGCGAGCTCGAGGCCCGCGGGAACGAACCCATCGCGATCGTCGGCATGTCCTGCCGGTACCCCGGCGGCGTCACCGACCCCGAGAGCCTCTGGCGGCTCGTCGCGGAGGGCGGCGACGCGATCGGCGGGTTCCCCGACGACCGCGGCTGGGACCTGCCCGGCCTGTACGACGCCGACCCCGACCGCAGCGGCGCCACCTACGTCCGCCACGGCGGCTTCCTGCACGACGCCGCCCACTTCGACCCGGCGTTCTTCGGCATCAGCCCGCGCGAGGCCCTGGCCATGGACCCGCAGCAGCGGCTCCTGCTGGAGGCGTCCTGGGAGGCCTTCGAGTCGGCCGGCCTCGACCCGGCCCGCCTGCGCGGCAGCCGCACCGCGGTCTTCGCCGGGGTCATGTACCACGACTACGTCTCCCGCGCGATGGACGTCCCCGCCGGCGTCGAGGGCTACCTCGGCACCGGCAACTCCGGCAGCGTCCACTCCGGCCGCGTCGCCTACACCTTCGGCCTCGAGGGCCCGGCCGTCACCGTCGACACCGCCTGCTCCTCCTCGCTCGTCGCGCTGCACCTCGCCGTCCAGGCCCTGCGGCAGGGGGAGTGCGACCTCGCGCTCGCCGGCGGCGTGACCGTGATGGCCACCCCGGGCACCTTCGTGGAGTTCGCCCGCCAGCGCGGCCTCGCCCCCGACGGCCGCTGCAAGTCCTTCGCGGGCGCCGCCGACGGCACCGGCTGGTCCGAGGGCGTCGGCATGCTCGTGGTCGAGCGCCTCTCCGACGCCCAGCGCCTCGGCCACCCGATCCTCGCCGTCGTGCGGGGCAGCGCGGTGAACCAGGACGGCGCCAGCAGCGGGCTCACCGCCCCGAACGGCCCCTCGCAGGAGCGGGTCATCCGCCAGGCGCTCGCCGGGGCCGGCCTGTCCACCGCCGAGGTCGACGCCGTCGAGGCGCACGGCACCGGCACGGTGCTCGGCGACCCGATCGAGGCCCAGGCGCTGCTGGCCACCTACGGGCAGGACCGCCCCGAGGACCGTCCGCTGTGGCTCGGCTCGATCAAGTCGAACCTCGGCCACACCCAGGCCGCCGCGGGCGTGGCCGGCATCATCAAAATGATCATGGCGATGCGCCACGGCGTGCTGCCCCGCACCCTGCACGTGGACGAGCCCACCCCGCACGTCGACTGGACCGCCGGCGCGGTGTCCCTGCTCACCGAGCCCCGCCCGTGGCCGGCCGCGGACCGCCCGCGCCGGGCCGGGATCTCCTCGTTCGGCGTGAGCGGCACCAACGTACACGTGGTCATCGAGGCCCCGCCGGAGACCGTCACCGAGCCCGCCCCGGCCGACGCGCCGCTGCCGGTCGTGCCCCTGGTGGTGTCGGCGCGGTCGGCCGCGTCGGCGCACGCGTACGCCGACCGCCTCACCGCGTTCCTCGACTCCCATCCGGACGTGCGCCGGGTGGACGCCGGGCACTCGCTGGTCGCCTCGCGGGCCCGGTTCGACCACCGCCTGGTCATGCTGCCGGGCGGCCCGGTCGCGGGCGTCGCCGCCGGCCGCACGGTCGGCGTGCTGTTCTCGGGCCAGGGCGCGCAGCGGGCGGGCATGGGTTCCGGGCTGCGTGACTTCCCGGTGTTCCAGCGGGTGTACGCCGAGGTGTGTGCGCAGTTCGGTGAGTTGCCGGATGAGCGGATCGACGAGACGGAGGTCACGCAGCCGGCGTTGTTCGCGATCGAGGTTGCCCTTTACGAGCAGTTGAGGGCGTGGGGTCTGCAGCCGGCGGTGGTTGGCGGGCACTCGATCGGCGAGTTGGTAGCGGCGTATGTGGCCGGGGTGTGGTCGCTGGAGGATGCGTGCAAGGTGGTGGCGGCTCGGGCGCGGTTGATGCAGGCGTTGCCGGCCGGTGGCGGGATGCTGGCGGTTGGTGCGCCGGTCGAGGATGTGCCTGAGGGCGTGTCGGTGGCGGCGATCAATGGGCCGAATTCGTGGGTGTTGTCGGGTCCGGCCGAGCTGTTGCCCGAGTTCCCTGGCGTTCGGACCAGTCGGTTGCGGGTTTCGCATGCGTTCCACTCGGCGTTGATGGAGCCGATGCTGGAGGAGTTCCGCGCGGTTCTGGAAGGCGTCACGTTCAACCGGCCGCAGATCCCGATCGTCTCCAACGTCACCGGCGGGCTCATCGCCGAATTCGATGCCGACTACTGGGTGCGGCATGTGCGGGGCACGGTGTTGTTCGCCGACAACGTGGCCGCCATGCGCGCCGAAGGGGTCGACACCTTTGTCGAGGTCGGGCCCGACGCGATTCTCGCGCCGCATCTGCCGGCCGACGAGGCCGTTGTCGTCGCCTCGCTGCGGCGGAACCGGGACGAGCCCGAGACGCTGCTGCGGGCCGTCGCCGAGCTGTTCGCGGCCGGGGTCGAGGTCGACTGGGCCGCGGTGTTCGCCGGGGCCGGTGGCCGGGCCGTCGAGCTGCCGACCTACGCGTTCCAGCACGAGCGCTACTGGCTCGAGTCGGCCGGCGGCGTCGGGGACCTGGCCGGGGCCGGGCTCGGGGTGGTCGGGCATCCGTTGCTGAGCGCGGCGGTACGCGTCGCCGAGGACGATGTCGTCGTCCTCACCGGCCGGCTCTCGCTCGCGGCCCAGCCGTGGCTCGCCGACCACGCGATCGGGGACGTGGTGGTCGTGCCCGGGACCGCGCTCGTCGAGATGGCGGTCCGGGCCGGCGACGAGGCCGGCGCCGCCGTGGTGGAGGAGCTGTCCCTCGTCGCGCCGCTGGCCGTGCCGCCCACCGGCGGGGTCGTGGTCCAGGTCCGGGTCGGGCCGGCGGACGCGTCCGGCCGCCGCGCGCTGACGATCTCGTCGCGGCCCGACGGCGAGGACGATTGGGTCCGGCACGCGGAGGGCGCCCTGGGCGTCGCCGCCGCCGAGGCCTCGTTCGCATGGACACCGGGCGACGAGGTGCCGGTCGGCGACTGGTACTCGCGGGCGGCCGTGACGTACGGGCCGGCGTTCCAGGGCCTCCGGCGGCTCTGGCGCGGCGGCGAGGACGAGCTGTTCGCCGAGGTGGCGGTGGACGACCCCGGGTCGTTCGCGGTCCACCCGGCCCTGCTGGACGCGGCGCTGCACCCGATCGGGCGGCTCGACCCGGACGCGGGCCTGCCGTTCGTGTTCGCCGGCGTCCGCGTGCACGCGACCGGCGCCGCCGTGCTGCGCGTCCGGATCCGGGGCAACGCCGGCTCCGGTTTCGAGGTGCTCGCGGCCGACGAGTCCGGGCGGCCGGTGGTGTCGATCGAGCGGGTGGTCCTGCGGCCGGTGACGGTCGGGTCCACGGCTCGGCGGGACCTGTACCAGGTCGAATGGCTGCCGCGCGAGGTCACGCCGGCGCCGCTGGACCCGGACGTGGTGGTGTGGCGGGTGCCGCCGGTCGGCGATGGCCCGCTGCCGCCGGCCGTGGATGCGCTGGTCGCCGAGGCGCTGTCGGTCGCGGGCCGGGTGCTGGCCGAGTCCGGTCGCCTGGTCGCCGTGGCGGAGCCCGAGGACCTGGGTGCGGCGGCCGTGTGGGGTCTGCTGCGCGTGGCGGCGGCCGAGAACCCGGGCCAGATCGTGCTGGTCTCCGGTGACGCGTCGCCGCAGCTGCTGGGCGGGGTGGTCGCGGCCGGCATCGGTGAGGCTCGGGTTCGCGACGGTGCGGTGCTGGTCCCGGGCCTGGCCCGGTCCTCGTCGCCGTCCGGCGCCGTCGACCTCGCGGGTGGCACGGTGCTCGTCACCGGTGGGCTGGGGGCCCTGGGCCGGCTCGTCGCCCGGTGGCTCGTGGACGTCTGCGGCGCCGGTGAGGTGGTGCTGGTCGGCCGGCGCGGCGGGGAGGTCCCCGGCGCCCGGGTCGTGGCCTGCGATGTGACCGATCGGGATGCGGTCTTCGACCTGGTGGCCGGCATCCCGAACCTGGTCGGTGTCGTGCACGCCGCGGGCGTGCTGGACGACGGGGTGTTCACGGGGCTGACGCCGGAGCGGGCGAGCCGCGTCCTGGCGCCGAAGGTCGCCGGGGCCTGGTGGCTGCACGAGGCGACCCGGGACCGGAACCTCGAACTGTTCGTGCTGTTCTCCTCCCTCGCCGGGGTCGTCGGCAGCCCCGGGCAGGCGGCCTACGCGGCCGGCAACGCCTTCCTCGACGAGCTCGCGGCTCGCCGGCGCACGCTCGGGCTCCCCGCGGTCTCCATCGCCTGGGGCCTGTGGGACCTCGGCATGGGCAGCGACCTCGCCCGCACCGGCGCCGCCGCCCTCGACGCCGAGACCGGGCTGGCGCTGCTCGGCGACGCCCTGGCCGGCGACTCGGCCCTGGTCGTCGCCGCCCGGTTCGACCTCGCCGGGCTGCGGGGCCTGGCCGGCGTTCCCGAGGTGCTGCGGCCCCTCGTCGGCCGGAGCGCGCCCCGCCGGGCCGTGGCCGGGGGCGCGAGCGGCGACTGGGGGACCCGGCTCGCCGGACTGCCGCGGGACGAGGCCCGGGACGTCGTCGTCGGTCTCGTACGCGCCCTGGTCGCCACCGTCCTCGGCTACCCGGACCCGGAGCCCGTGGTGCTCGACCGGGCCTTCCGGGACATGGGATTCGACTCCCTCGCCGCCGTCGACCTGCGCAACCGCCTCACCGCCGCGACCGCCCTGCAGATGCCCGCCACGGTCGTGTTCGACTACCCGAACCCGCTGCTGCTCGCCGGGTTCGTCCTCGACCGGCTCACCGGCGCCGAGGCCGGACGGGCCGTCGCCCTTCGCCGGGCGGCCGACGACGACCCGATCGTGATCGTCGGCATGGCCTGCCGCTACCCGGGCGGCGTCCAGGACCCCGAGGGCCTGTGGAACCTGCTCCGCACCGGCGGGGACGGCATCGGCGAGTTCCCCACCGATCGCGGCTGGGACCTGGCGCAGCTGCGCGACGGGGCGAGCGCGACCCAGCTCGGCGGCTTCCTGTACGACGCCGCGCTCTTCGACCCCGAGTTCTTCGGCATCAGCCCGCGCGAGGCCCTGGCCATGGACCCGCAGCAGCGGCTCCTGCTGGAGACGTCCTGGGAGGTCCTGGAGTCGGCCGGCCTGGAACCGGCCACCCTGCGCGGCTCCCGCACCGGCGTCTTCGCCGGCGTGATGTACCACGACTACGTCTCCCAGCTCGTCGACGCCCCCGCCGGCGTCGAGGGCTACGTCGGCACCGGCAACTCCGGCAGCGTCGTCTCCGGCCGCATCGCGTACACCTTCGGCTTCGAGGGCCCCGCCGTCACCATCGACACCGCCTGCTCGTCCTCGCTGGTCGCCCTGCACCTCGCCGCCCAGTCGCTGCGCCAGGGCGAGTGCGACCTGGCCCTGGCCGGCGGCGTCACCGTGATGGCCACGCCGGGCACGTTCGTCGAGTTCTCCAAGCAGCGCGGCCTGTCCTTCGACGGCCGCTGCAAGTCGTTCGCGGGCGCCGCGGACGGCACCGGCTGGTCCGAGGGCGTCGGCGTCCTGCTCGTGGAGCGCCTGTCCGACGCCAAGCGGCTGGGGCACCCGGTGCTCGCGGTCGTGCGGGGCTCCGCCGTGAACCAGGACGGCGCGTCGAACGGTCTTACGGCCCCGAACGGTCCCTCGCAGCAGCGGGTCATCCGTCAGGCCTTGGCCAGCGCGGGCCTGAACCCGTCGGACGTGGACGCGGTCGAGGCGCACGGCACGGGCACGACCCTCGGCGACCCGATCGAGGCCCAGGCGCTGCTGGCCACCTACGGCCAGGACCGCGACCGGCCGCTGTGGCTCGGCTCGATCAAGTCGAACCTGGGCCACACGCAGGCCGCCGCGGGTGTCGCGGGTGTGATCAAGATGGTCCTCGCCATGCGCCACGGCGAGCTGCCGCGGACCCTGCACGTGGACGAGCCGACCCCGCATGTGGACTGGTCGGCCGGCTCGGTCTCGCTGCTGACCGAACCCCAGGCCTGGCCGGTCGACGGGCATCCCCGCCGGGCGGCCGTGTCGTCGTTCGGCATCAGCGGCACGAACGCCCACGTGATCCTGGAGGCGTTCGAGGAGCCGGAACCGGAGCCCGTCGCCGCGGCCCTGGTGCCGTTGGTCGTGTCGGCTCGTTCGTTCGAGGCGGTGCGGGAGTCGGCGGCGCGGGTGTCGGCTTTCGTGGACGCGCATCCGGAGTTGAACCGGGCTGATGTCGGGCGTTCGCTGCTGTCGCGGGCCCGGTTCGACCACCGCATGGTGCTGCTGCCGGGTGAGCCGGTGGTGGGTGTTGCCGCGGTGCGCCGGGTCGGGGTGCTGTTCTCGGGTCAGGGCGCCCAGCGGCCCGGGATGGGTGCGGGTCTGGACTTCCCGGTGTTCAACCGGGTCTATGCCGAGGTGTGTGCGCACTTCGGTGGGCTGCCGGATGAGCGGATCGACGAGACGGAGGTCACGCAGCCGGCGTTGTTCGCGATCGAAGTCGCGTTGTATGAGCAGTTGAGGGCGTGGGGTCTGCGGCCGTCGGTGGTTGGCGGGCACTCGATCGGTGAGCTGGTAGCGGCGTATGTGGCCGGGGTGTGGTCGCTGGAGGACGCCTGCAAGGTGGTGGCGGCTCGGGCCCGGTTGATGCAGGCGCTGCCGGCCGGCGGGGGAATGCTGGCGGTTGGTGCGCCGGTCGAGGATGTGCCTGAGGGCGTTTCGGTCGCGGCGATCAATGGGCCGAATTCGTGGGTGTTGTCGGGTCCTGCCGATCTGCTTCCCGAGATTCCTGGGGTGCGGACCAGTCGGCTGCGGGTTTCGCATGCGTTCCACAGCGCGTTGATGGAGCCGATGCTGGAGGAGTTCCGCGCGGTCCTGGAAGGCGCCACCTTCAACCCGCCGCAGCTTCCGATCGTTTCCAACGTGACCGGTGGGCTCATCGCCTCGTTTGATGCCGACTATTGGGTGCGGCATGTTCGGGGCACGGTGTTGTTCGCCGACAATGTGGCCGCGATGCGTGCCGAAGGGGTCGACACCTTCGTCGAGGTCGGGCCCGACGCGATTCTCGCGCCGCACCTGCGCGGGGACGAGGCCGTTGTCGTCGCGTCGCTGCGGCGGAACCGGGACGAGTCCGAGACGCTGCTGCGGGCCGTTGCCGAGCTGTTCGTGGCCGGGGTCGACGTCGACTGGACGGCCGTCGTCGGGGGCGCCGGGCGACCCGTCTTCGGGCTGCCCACCTACGCGTTCCAGCGCGAGCGGTTCTGGCCCGACCCGGCGCGCCGTTCCGGGAAGGTCGACTCCTGGGCGTACCGGGTCCGGTGGACCCCGCTGCCCACATCCACCGCGGCGCTCACGGGCCGGTGGCTGGTCCTCGAACCGGGTGAGGCGGTCGCGGCCGACCTGCGCGCGGCCGGGGCCACGGTCGAGACCGAGCCGGCGGACCTTGACGGGCTGGCCGGCGTGGTGCTCGTCGAGCCGTCCGCCGGGACCGTCCTGGAGCTGCTGCGCGCCGGAGGAAGCGCCAAGGTCTGGTGCGTGACCCGCGGTGCCGTCGCGGTCGGCACAGGCGACGTGGTGGATGACGGGGTGACCGACGCCGAGGCCGGAGCCGTGTGGGGCCTGGGCCGGGTCGCCGCACTCGAACAGCCCGCCCGCTGGGGCGGCCTGATCGACCTCGACGGCGACGGCGGTATCGCCGCCGTGCTCGCCGACGGCCGCGAGCGGCAGGTCGCGATCCGGGGCGGCAAGGCGTACGCCCCCCGGCTCACCCGCGCCACCCTGCCCGCCGAGCCCACCTGGACACCCTCCGGCACCGTCCTCGTCACCGGCGGGACCGGCGCACTCGGCGCCCGCGTGGCCCGCTGGGCGCTCGAGGCGGGCGCCGACCGCGTGGTCCTGCTGTCCCGGCGCGGCCTCGACGCCCCCGGCGCCGACGACCTCCTCGCCGCCCTGCGCGCCCACGGCGAGGCCGACATCGAGGCGTGCGACATCACCGACCGCGACGCCCTCGCCCGGATCACCGACGGGATCGAGAACCTCACCGCCGTCGTGCACACCGCGGGCGTGCCCGGCGCGCCGACCGCCGTCCAGGACCTGTCCGAGGACGAGCTCGCCGCCGTGCTCGGCCCCAAGTTCGCCGGCGCCGTCAATCTCGACGCCGTCACCCGCGACCGGCGGCTCGACGCGTTCGTGGTCTTCTCCTCGGCGGCCGGCGTGTGGGGCGGCGCGGGGCAGGGCGCGTACGCCGCGGCGAACGCGGCCGCCGACGCGCTCGTCGCGCTCCGCCGCGGCCGCGGGCTCGCCGGCACCTCGCTCGCCTGGGGGCCGTGGGGCGACGGCGGGATGGCCGACGAGCAGTCCGCGGCCCGGCTGCACCGGCGCGGGCTCGCCCTCCTCGATCCCGGCACCGCGGTCGCCGGCCTGAGCCGCCTGGTCAACGCCGAGCCGCTGCTCACGGTCGCCGACGTCGACTGGGACGTGCTGGCCAAGGCGTTCCGGGCGGTCGGCGCCGGCGGGCTGTTCGACGTGGTCGCGCCGGTCGAGACGCCGACGGCGGCGGTGGCGGTGCGGCGGTCGCGGGATGAGCTGGTGGGTGTGGTCCGGCGTGAGGTCGCGGCCGTGCTCGGGCACGCCGGGGTGGATGCGGTCGGGGTTCGGCGGCCGTTCCGGGAGCTTGGGTTCGATTCGCTGGCCGCGGTGGAGTTGCGGGACCGGCTGGCGCGGTTGTGCGGGGTGGAGCTGTCCTCGACGGTCGTGTTCGACCACCCCTCGGTCGCGGAGCTGGCCGGGTTCCTGGCCGGTGGAGCCGCGGACGAGCAGGTCCGCGCCGCGGTCGCCGTCGACGGCGAGCCGATCGTCATCGTCGGCATGGGCTGCCGCTTCCCGGGCGGCGTGCGCTCGGCCGACGAGCTGTGGGACCTGGTCGCCGCGGGCCGCGACGCGATGGGCGGGTTCCCGGCGGACCGCGGCTGGGACGGGCTCAGCGGCGGCTTCGCCCGGGTCGGCGGGTTCCTCGACGGCGCCACCGAGTTCGACGCCGGGTTCTTCGGGATCTCGCCGCGCGAGGCGCTGGCGTTGGACCCGCAGCAGCGGTTGCTGCTGGAGGTCTGCTGGGAGGTCTTCGAAGGCGCCGGGGTGCCCGTGGACGGGCTGCGGGGCTCGCTGACCGGTGTGTTCATGGGGACGAACGGCCAGGACTACGGAACGCTCCTCCTCGGCGCCGGGGCCGAGGTCGGGGGGGTACCAGGCGACGGGGAACTCCGCGTCGGTGGTGTCGGGGCGGCTCGCCTACTGGTTCGGGCTGCAGGGCCCGGCCGTGACCGTCGACACCGCGTGCTCGTCGTCGCTGGTCGGGCTGCACCTGGCGGTCCAGGCGCTGCGCAACGGGGAGTGCGACCTCGCCCTGGCCGGCGGTGTGACCGTGATGTCGACGCCGGGTGCGTTCCTGGAGTTCGACGCGCAGGGCGGCCTCGCCGGCGACGGGCGCTGCAAGTCCTTCGCGGCGGGCGCGGACGGTACCAGCTGGGGCGAAGGCGTCGGCGTCCTGCTCGTGGAACGCCTGTCGGACGCGCGGCGCAACGGGCACCCGATCCTCGCCGTCGTGGCCGGCAGCGCGGTCAACCAGGACGGCGCCTCGAACGGTCTCACCGCCCCGAACGGCCCGGCTCAGCAGCGGGTGATCCGGCAGGCCCTGGCCGGCGCCGGCCTCGACGCCGCCGACGTGGACGTCGTGGAGGCCCACGGCACCGGGACCAAGCTCGGCGACCCGATCGAGGCCCAGGCGCTGATCGCCACCTACGGCCGCGACCGGCGCGAGCCGCTGTGGATCGGGTCGGTGAAGTCCAACATCGGCCACACCCAGGCCGCGGCCGGTGTCGCGGGCGTGATCAAGATGGTGAAGGCGCTCGAACACGGCATCCTGCCGCGAACCCTGCACGTCGACGAGCCGACCCCGCACGTGGACTGGTCGGCCGGCGCGGTGTCCATCCTCACCGAGGCCCGAGCCTGGCCCGACAACGGCCGCCCGCGCCGCGCCGCCGTGTCGTCCTTCGGCATCTCCGGCACCAACGCGCACACCATCCTCGCCGCGCCCCCGATCGAGACCGCGCCGCCGGCCGGGAGCAGCGGCGGAACCCTGGACGGCGTGTGGCTGATCTCCGGGGCCGACGCCGCCGGACTCAAGGCCCGGGCCGCGCAGCTCGCCGACTGGGCCGAGACCTCCACCGCCGACCCGGCCTGGGAGCTGGCCGTCCACCGTTCGCACCTCGGCGTGCGGGCCGCGGTCACGGGCCGCGACAAGGCGGCACTGCTCGCCGGGCTGCGGTCGGTCGAGGGCACGCGCGCGGGGGAGCGCGGCGGTGTCGTGTGGATGTTCTCGGGCCAGGGAGCCCAGCGGGTCGGGATGGGCCGCGACCTCTACGAAAGGTTCCCGGTCTTCGCCGACGTGGTCGATCGTGCGTGTGAGCTGTTGCCGGATGGTCTGCGGTCGGTGATGTTCACCGATGGCGAGCGGTTGACGCAGACGGTGTTCACGCAGGCGGCGTTGTTCGTGGTCGAGGTGGCGACGGCGGAGTTGCTGCGGTCGTGGGGTGTGCCGGTCGCGTGGATGATGGGGCACTCGGTCGGTGAGATCGCCGCGGCGTACGTGGCCGGGGTGCTGTCCCTCGAAGACGCGTGCCGCCTCGTGTCGGCGCGTGGGCGGCTCATGCAGGCGCTGCCCGCCGGTGGGGCGATGCTCGCGGTCGGTGGACACCCCGACTCGCTGCCGGACGGGGTGTCGGTCGCGGCCGTCAACGGGCCGGAGTCGATCGTGCTGTCCGGTCCGGCCGAGGTGATCGACGCCTTGGACCTGCCGTTCCGGACCAAGCGGCTGACGGTCTCGCACGCGTTCCACTCGGCGCTGATGGACCCGATGCTCGACGAGTTCGCCGACGTCCTGCGGACCATCACCTTCCAGCCTCCGCGGATTCCGATCGTGTCCACGGTGACCGGTGAGCTGATCACGGAGTTCGACGCGGAGTACTGGGTGCGGCACGCCCGGGACACGGTGCGGTTCGCGGACGCGGTCACGTTCGTGCGGGGGCAGGGTGCGGACACGTTCCTGGAGATCGGGCCGGACGCGGTGCTGACGCCGATGCTCGACGCTGACGAGGTCGTCGCCGTCCCGGTCATGCGGGCCGGGTCGACCATCGCCGAGGCACTTGGGCGGCTGCACGCGCACGGCGTCGCAATCCCGTGGGAGCGGATCCTCAAGCCCGGCGGGCGCCTTGCCGAACTGCCGACCTACCCGTTCCAGCGCCGCCGCTACTGGCCGACCATCAAGCCGTCGACCGGCGCCGACGACGGGCTCTGGAACCTGCTGCAGGGCCTCGACGCCGACCAGCCCCTCCGGGAGGTGCTGCCCGCGCTCACCCGGCTGCGGAACACGGAGCAGACGCGGGCGTGGCGCTACCGGATCACCTGGCCGGCGGAGCAACCGGCCGCCCACGCCGACGCCACCGGGCACCGCTGGCTGCTCGTGCACACCGCGGCCACCACCGACACGGCCGAGCAGATCGCCAAGGGCCTGCAAGAGCACGGCGCAGTGGTCGAGACCACGACCGACCTCGCAGCCGCGCTCGGCGACTTCCAGCCGACCGCCGTCGTCTCGCTGCTCGCCCTGGACACGTCGCCGCACGCGGACCACCCGCACCTCCCCGCCGGCCTCGCGGCCAACCTGGAACTCCTCCGGCAGCCCGTCGCCGTCTGGCTCTGCACCCGCCAGGCGGTCACGACCGGCCCCGAAGACCTGCCGCCGGACGCCGACCAGGCGGCCACCTGGGGACTCGGGCACGTCGCGGCGCTGGAGCGGCCGCACCTGTACCGCGGCCTCGTCGACCTGCCCGCCGAGCTCACCCCGGCCGCCGTCGCGCAGCTCGCCCACACGCTCACCACGGACCGCGAGCACACCGCGATCCGGCCCGGCACCGTCCACACGCGACGGCTGATCCGCGCCGAGGCGAGCAAGGCGACCGAGGCGACCCGCCCGTACCGCCCGACCGGCGCCACCCTCATCACCGGCGCCAGCGGCAGCCTCGCCGCCCACACCGCGCGCTGGCTCACCGGCAACGGCGCCGAACGCCTCATCCTCGTCAGCCGCCAGGGCCCCGACGCGCCCGGCACCGCCGAGCTCACCGAACGCCTCGCCGCCGCCGGAGCCACGGTCCGCGTCCTCGCCTGCGACGTGACCGACCGCGCCGCCGTCGCCGCGCTCGCGGACCGGCTGCGCCGCGACGGCGAGACCATCACGACGATCGTCCACGCCGCCGGCGTCGCCCGGCTCACCCCGGTCGCGGACGTGCCCGTCGGCGAGCTGGCCGAGGTGACCGCGGCGAAGCTCGCCGGCGCCCGCAACCTCCACGAGCTCATCGACCGCGACCACCTCGAGGCCGTCGTCTACTTCACCTCCGTCGCGGGCGTGTGGGGCGTCGGTCAACACGGCGCCTACGCGGCCGGCAACGCGTTCCTCGACGCCTGGGCCGAGCGCCTGCGCGCCGAGGGCATCCCCGCCGTCTCCGTCGCCTGGGGCCCGTGGGGCGGCGGCGGGATGATCGACGAGCCGACCGGAGCCGAGATGGCCCGCCGGGGCGTCCGGCTCCTCGATCCCGGGGCGGCGGTTTCGGTACTCCACGACGCCCTCGCCCACGACGACCCCACGCTCGTGGTGGCCGACGTCGACTGGCCGCGCTTCGCCCCCATCTACGCCTCGGCCCGCCCGCGGCCGCTGCTGAGCCTGATCCCCGAGGCCGCCGACGGCCCCGCGGACAGCGATGGCCCCGACGGCGCCGACGAGCACGCGGGCGCCGACCTGCGCCGCCGCCTCGACGGCCTGGCCGAGCCCGACCGCGCCCGGCTCCTCGTCGACCTGGTGCTCACCGCGGCCGCCGGGGTCCTCGGCCACGAGCGCGCCGACGAGCTCGAGCGCAGCCGCCCGTTCCGCGAGGTCGGCTTCGACTCCCTCACCGCCGTCGAGCTGCGTGCCCGGCTCGCCGCCGCCACCGGGCTGCGGCTGGCCACCACGATCGTCTTCGACTACCCGACGCCGCTCGCCCTCGCCGAGCACCTGCGCGCCGAGCTCGGCGACGCCGGCGGCGACGAGGCGCTGCCGACGACCGAGGAGCTCGACGGCCTCGAGGACATGCTCAGCCGCCGCCCGCAGGACGACCTCGGCCGGATGCGGGTCACCCTGCGCCTGCAGAGCCTGCTGCAGCGGCTCACCGCGGCCGAGCCCGCCGACGGCGGCACCGAGGCCGTCGACACCCTCCGGGTCGCCAGCAACGAGGAACTGTTCGACCTCGTGGACAACGCGCTCGGCCTGTCCTGACCGGACCGCCGGACCGACGCTGAAAGAAGGGCAGACTGATGGCGGATGAGGAGAAGCTCCGCGAGTACCTGGCGCGGGTCATCGCCGAGCTGCAGCAGACCCGCCAGCGGCTGCGGGACCTCTCCGAGCCCGAGCTGGACCCCGTCGCGATCGTCGGCATGGGCTGCCGGTACCCGGGCGGCGTGACCAGCCCCGAGGACCTCTGGGAGCTCGTCGCCACCGGCCGGGACGCCATCTCCGGCTTCCCCGCCGACCGCGGCTGGGACGCGCGGCTCAGCCATGGCACCGGGTACGGCCTCGACGCCGGCTACGCCCCGCTCGGCGGCTTCCTCGACGCGCCCGGCGGGTTCGACGCGGCGCTGTTCGGCGTCTCCCCGCGCGAGGCGACGGCGATGGACCCGCAGCAGCGGCTGCTGCTCGAGGTCGCCTGGGAGGCCCTCGAACGCTCCGGGATCGCGCCGCTGTCGCTGCGCGGCAGCCGCTCCGGCGTCTTCATCGGCACCTCCGGGCAGGACTACACCGCGCTGCTGCAACAGGCGGCGGCCGGCGTCGAGGGCTACCTGCTCACCGGCACCGCGGCCAGCGTCGTCTCCGGCCGCCTGGCGTACGCGTTCGGCCTCGAAGGCCCCGCCGTGACCGTCGACACCGCCTGCTCCTCGTCCACCGTCGCCATCCACCTGGCCTGCCAGGCCCTGCGCGAGCGCGAATGCACCCTCGCCCTGGCCGGCGGCGCGACCGTGATGGCCACCCCGGGCGCGTTCGTCGAGTTCTCCTACCAGCGCGGCCTCGCCGCCGACGGCCGCTGCAAGTCCTTCGCCGCCGCCGCCGACGGCACCGGCTGGTCCGAGGGCGTAGGCGTGCTCGTCCTGGAACGCCTCGCCGACGCCCGCCGGCTCGGCCACCGGGTCCTCGGCGTCATCCGCGGCTCGGCGGTGAACCAGGACGGCGCCAGCAACGGGCTCACGGCCCCGAACGGCCCGTCGCAGCAGCGGGTCATCCGCCAGGCCCTCGCCACCGCCCGGCTCACCCCGGACGAGGTCGACGCCGTCGAGGCCCACGGCACCGGCACCACCCTCGGCGACCCGATCGAGGCCCAGGCGCTGCTGGCCACCTACGGCCAGGAGCGCCCCGCCGACGCGCCGCTGTGGCTCGGCTCCATCAAGTCGAACATCGGCCACAGCCAGGCCGCCGCGGGCGTCGCCGGGGTCATCAAGATGGTCATGGCGATGCGCCACGGCGTGCTGCCGAAGACCCTGCACGTGGACGAGCCGACCCCGCACGTCGACTGGGCGGCCGGGGCGGTCTCGCTGCTGACCGAGGCGCGGCCCTGGCCGGCCGTGGACCGCCCGCGCCGGGCCGCGGTGTCGTCGTTCGGCATGAGCGGCACCAACACCCACGTCATCCTCGAACAGCCCGACCCGCAGGCCGACTCGGAGCCGGCGGCCGACGCGCGCCCGGCCGGCGGGCCGGTGCCCGTGCTCGTCTCGGGCCGCAGCGCCGCCGCGCTCACCGCGGTCGCGGGAAGCTGGTCGCGGTGGCTGGCGGCGCACCCCGAGGCCGAGCCCGGCGATGTCGCCTGGGCGTCGATCGCGTCGCGGTCGGTGCTCGAGCACCGGGCCGTGGTCCTGGCCGGGCGCCGCGAGGAGCTGGTCGAGCGCCTGGCCGACCTGTCCGGCGGCGTGGTGGGGCTGGCGTCCGCCGATCGCCGGGTCGGGGTGCTGTTCTCGGGCCAGGGCGCCCAGCGGGCCGGCATGGGCGCCGGCCTGGACTTCCCGGTGTTCAACCGGGTCTATGCCGAGGTGTGTGCGCACTTCGGTGAGCTGCCGGATGAGCGGATCGACGAGACGGAGGTCACGCAGCCGGCGTTGTTCGCGATCGAGGTGGCCCTTTACGAGCAGTTGAAGGCGTGGGGCCTCAACCCGGCGGTCGTCGGCGGGCACTCGATCGGCGAGCTGGTCGCCGCGTATGTGGCCGGGGTGTGGTCGCTGGAGGACGCGTGCAAGGTGGTCGCGGCCCGGGCACGGTTGATGCAGGCTCTCCCGGCCGGCGGGGGGATGCTGGCGGTCGGTGCTCCGGTCGAGGACGTGCCCGAGGGCGTGTCGGTGGCGGCGATCAACGGGCCGAACTCGTGGGTGTTGTCGGGTCCGGCCGAGCTGCTGCCCGAGTTCCCTGGGGTGCGGACCAGTCGGTTGCGGGTTTCGCATGCGTTCCACTCGGCGTTGATGGAGCCGATGCTGGCCGAGTTCCGCGCGGTTCTGGAAGGCGTCACCTTCAACCCGCCGCAGATTCCCATCGTCTCCAACGTCACCGGCGGGCTCATCGCCGAGTTCGACGCTGACTACTGGGTGCGGCATGTGCGCGGCACCGTCCTGTTCGCCGACAACGTGGCCGCCATGCGCGCCGAGGGGGTCGACACCTTCCTCGAAGTCGGGCCCGACTCGGTGCTCGTGCCGCACCTGCCCGCCGATGACGCCGTGGTGGTCGGGACGCTGCGGCGCGACCGGGACGAGCGGGAGTCGCTGCTGCGGGCCTTGGCCGGGCTGTTCGTGGCCGGCGTCGACGTCGACTGGGCCGCGGTGCTCGGGGGCGCCGGGCGGGCCGTCGACCTGCCCACGTACCCGTTCCAGGAGCAGCGGTACTGGCCCGAGCCCGGCACCGCCGAGCCCGCCGACCAGCCCGGCGCCGCGGACGCCCGCTTCTGGTCCGCCGTCGAGCGCGAGGAGCTCGCCGGTCTCGCCGCGACCCTGCACGCCGACGACGCCGCCGAGGAGTCGCTGCGCGTGGTCGTGCCGCTGCTCTCCTCGTGGCGGCGGCGGCAGCGCGACCGGTCGCTGATCGACTCGTGGCGGTACAAGATCAGCTGGACGCCGATCGCGAACCCGGCCGCGACCGATCTCGCCGGCCGTTGGCTCGTGGTCGTCCCGCCCGGCACTGATGGTGCCGAGGTCGCCGCCGCCCTGCGCGACGGGGGAGCCGACGTCGAGATCGTGCCCTCCGTCGACGCGGCCGCGGACGGCGAGCCGGTCCGGGGCATCGTGTCGCTGCTCGCGTTCGACCGTGAGGGCGGGCTGCTCGCCAACCTCGCGCTGAGCCAGACACCCGGCGAGGCGAGGCTCTGGTTCGTCACCCGGGGCGCGGTGGCGGCCGGGCCGTACGACCGCGACATCGACCCGGCACAGGCCGCCACCTGGGGCCTCGGGCGGGTCGTGGGCCTGGAGGCGCCGCAGCGCTGGGGCGGCCTGATCGACCTGCCGCCCGCGGCGGACGCGGACACCTGGGCGAAGCTCCGCGCCGTCCTGGCCGGCACCTCCGACGAGGACCAGCTCGCGATCCGCACCGCCGGAATCTTCGTGCGCCGCCTCGTCCGCGCCGAGATCGGCGGGAACCCCGCGGCCCGGCCGTGGACCCCGTCCGGGACCGTCCTCGTCACCGGCGGCCTCGGGGCCCTGGGCCGGCACGTCGGCCGCTGGCTCGCCGCCGAGGGCGCCGCCCACCTGGTCCTGCTCGGCCGGCGCGGCCTGGACACGCCCGGCGCCGAGCAGTACGCGGCCCAGCTGCGCGACCTCGGCGTGCGCGTCACCGTCGCCGCCGTCGACGTCGCCGACGCCGCCGCGCTCGCCGCGCTCGTCGAGGGCGTCGAGGCCGGCGGCGACCGCATCACCGCCGTCGTCCACACCGCCGGCCGCTCGCAGACCACGCCGCTCGCCGACGTCACCGCGGACGAGTTCGCCGCCGTGGCCGCGGGCAAGGCCGACGGCGCCACCAACCTCGCCCGCGTCTTCGCCGAACGCGAGCTCGACGCCTTCATCGTGTACTCGTCCATCGCCGGCACCTGGGGCAGCGCCGGGCAGTCCGCGTACGCCGCCGCCAACGCCCACCTCGACGCCCTCGTCGAGCAGCGGCGCCGCGCCGGGAAGCCGGGCACCGCGATCGCCTGGGGCCCGTGGGCGGCCGGCGGCATGGCCGGCGAGTCCGGCTCCGGCGGCGACACCACCGAGGAGCAGCTGCGCCGCCGCGGCGTGCCCGCCCTCGACCCGGCCCTCGCCATCGCCGCGCTGCGCCAGGCGGTCGAGCACGGCGACGCCTGCGTCACCATCGCCGACGTCGACTGGCGCCGCTTCGCCCCGACGTTCGCCGCCACCCGCCCCCGGCCGCTGCTGCGCGGCGTCGCGGAGGCCGCCCGCGCGATGGACGCCGGCGACCCGATCGGCGCCGACCTCGCCGACGAGGCCGTCTCGCTGCGCGCCGAGCTGACCGGCCTCGACCCCGCCGCCCGCCTCGACGTGCTCACCGCGCTCGTGCGGGACCTGGCGGCCGCGGTCCTCGGCCACGCCGACGCCGCCGACCTGCCCGAGACGGGCACGTTCCGCGACTGCGGCTTCGACTCGCTCACCGCCGTCGAGCTGCGCAACCGTCTGTCCGCCGCCGTCGGCCTGCGGCTGGCGACCACGCTCGTGTTCGACTACCCGACGCCGCGCGCGCTCGCCGAGCACCTCCTCACCGTGCTCCTGCCCGGCGAGGCGCAGGGGCCCGCGGTGGTCACCGGCCCGGCCGACGGGCTCGGCGAGGAGATCGCCATCGTCGCGATGAGCTGCCGGTACCCGGGCGGCGTGACGAGCCCCGAGGACCTCTGGCGCGTGGTCGACGGCGGCGTCGACGTCATGTCCGACTTCCCGGCCGACCGCGGCTGGGACCTCGGCCGGCTCTACGATCCGGATCCCGAGCGCCCCGGGACCTTCTACGCCACCGCGGGCGGGTTCCTCGACGGCGCGGCCGCCTTCGACGCCGGGTTCTTCGGCATCAGCCCCCGCGAGGCCCTGGCGATGGACCCCCAGCAGCGCCTGCTGCTGGAGGCGTCGTGGGAGGCGGTGGAGCGGGCCGGGGTGGATCCTCAGGGGTTGCGCGGATCGCCGGTTGGGGTCTTTGTGGGGACCAACGGCCAGGATTACGGGGCTCTGCTCATGGGAGCCGTGGACGACACGGGTGGTTTTGCGGGCACGGGCAATGCAGCGTCGGTGGTGTCCGGGCGGGTGGCGTACGCGTTGGGGTTGGAGGGGCCGGCGGTGTCCGTGGATACGGCGTGTTCCTCGTCGCTGGTGGCGCTGCACCTGGCCGTCCAGTCCCTGCGGCGCGGCGAGTGTGACCTGGCCCTCGCGGGTGGCGTGACCATCATGGCGACGCCGGGCCTGCTCGTGGAGTTCTCGCGGCAGCGCGGCCTGTCCGAGGACGGCCGCTGCAAGGCGTTCGCGGCCGCGGCGGACGGCACCGGCTGGAGCGAGGGCGTCGGCGTCCTGCTCGTCGAGCGCCTGGCCGACGCCCGCCGCAACGGCCACCCGATTCTCGCGATCGTCGCCGGCTCGGCCGTGAACCAGGACGGCGCCTCGAACGGACTCACCGCCCCGAACGGGCCGTCGCAGCAGCGGGTGATCCGCCAGGCCCTGGCCGACGCGGGGCTCGTACCGTCCGATGTGGACGTGGTCGAGGCGCACGGCACGGGTACGACCCTTGGCGATCCGATCGAGGCGCAGGCGCTGCTGGCGACCTACGGTCAGGACCGTGGCGAGCCGCTGCTGCTGGGCTCGATCAAGTCGAACATCGGCCACACCCAGGCCGCCGCGGGCGTCGCGGGGATCATCAAGATGGTCCTGGCGATGCGGGAGGGTGTCGTACCGGCAACCCTGCACGTCGACGCCCCGACCCCGCACGTGGACTGGTCGGCCGGCAAGGTGGAGCTGGCGACCGAGGCCCGGCCGTGGCCGTCCACCGGCCGGCGGCGGGCCGGCGTGTCGTCGTTCGGCATCAGCGGCACCAACGCCCACGTCATCCTGGCCCTGCCCGACGAGGCGCCCGGCGAGATCCCCGAGACGAGCGGCCTGGTCATCGGGCCGGTGGCCTGGCCGATCTCGGGCCGGACGGCCGCGGCGGTGGCCGAGCAGGCGTCCCGGCTCGCGGCCGTCGCCCACACCGCGTCCCCGGAGCGGATCGCGTGGTCCCTCGCGACGACCCGGGCGGTGTTCGAGCACCGTGCGGCCGCCGTGGGCCGGACCGCCGATGAGCTCCTGGCCCCCGCCGAGATCACCGGCACGGCCGACGGCGGGCGGATGGTGTGGGTGTTCCCGGGTCAGGGGAGTCAGTCGGCGGGTATGGCGGCGGGGTTGTTCTCGTCGTGCCCGGTGTTCGCGGATGCGATTCTGGAGTGTCAGCTGGCGTTGGCGCCGTGGCTGGATGTGGATATCGCGGGGCTGTTGACGGGTGATGACTCGGGTTGGCTGGATCGGGTCGAGGTTGTGCAGCCGGTGCTGTTCGCGGTTGGCGTGGCGCTGTCGCGGGTGTGGCTGCACGCGGGTGTGAGGCCGCATGCGGTGATCGGTCACTCGCAGGGCGAGATTGTTGCCGCGCACGTGGCCGGGATCCTGTCGCTGGACGACGCCGCCCGCGTGGTCGCGGTGCGGGCGAGGGCGTTGAAGGCGCTCAAGGGCACGGGCACGATGGCGTCGGTCCCGCTCTCCGTGGACGAGGTCACGCCGCTGCTGCCCGAGGGCGTGGTCGTCGCGGCCGTCAACGGCCCCCGGACGGTCGTCGTGGCCGGGCCGACCGAGGCGGTCCAGGACCTGGTGGCCGGGGTCGAGGGCGCGAAGGTCATCTCCGTCGACTACGCCTCGCACCACCCGAGCGTGGAGCGGGTCCGTGACCAGGTGCTCGCGGATCTGGAGGGGATCACGGTCCAGGCCGGGCACACGCCGATGATCTCGACGGTGGCCGGGGCGACGATGTCGGCCGAGTACTGGATGGACAACCTGCGCCAGCGGGTCGAGTTCGAGCCCGCCGTGCGCAGTGCGCTGGAGTCCGGGCACCGGACCTTTGTCGAGATCTCCGCCCATCCGGTGCTCACCATGGCGCTCGCGCAGATCGTCGACGACGCCCACGTGCTCGACACCGTGCGCCGCGACGCCGACCAGCCGACCCGGCTGCTCACGAACCTCGCGAAGGCCTGGGTCCTCGGGCACCCCGTCGCGTGGAACCGGGTGCTGGGCCGGACATCCACCGTGGACCTGCCCACGTACCCCTTCCAGCGGCAACGGTTCTGGCCCAGCACCCCCGTGCGGCAGCACACCGCCTCCGACGGGCTCGGGGCCGTGCGACTCGCCGACGAGGACGGCCTGGTCGTCACCGAGCGGCTCGGCGTGACCACCCAGCCGTGGCTCGCCGACCACCGCGTCGGCGGCACGGTCATCGTCCCCGGCACCGCACTGCTCGACCTGGTGCTCCGGGCGGGCGAGCAACTCGCCGCGGACCGTGTGGCCGAACTGACCCTCGCCGCGCCCGTCGCCCTCCCGGAGACCGGCGCGGTCCGGGTCCAGGTGCGCGTCGGCGCCCCCGACGAGTCGGGGCTCCGGCCGGTCACCATCCACTCCCAGCCCGACGGCCCCCTCGATGCCTCCCTCGACGCCCCCTGGACCCGGCACGCCGACGGCCTCGTCGCGCCCGCCGCGCGGACGATCCCGGGCGGCGCGACCGGGGCCTGGCCGCCCGCCGGGGCCGAGCCGATCCCGTTCCAGCCCGCCGAGTGGTACGCGGCGATGGCCGAACGGGGCCTCGACTACGGCCCGGCCTTCCGCGGCCTCGAGCGCGTCTGGCGCCTCGGCGACGAACTGCTCGCCGAGGTCGCGCTGCCCGAGCCGGACGCCGACACCGAACGGTTCGGGATCCACCCGGCCCTGCTCGACGCCGCCCTGCAGGCCACCGCGTTCGGCGGCTTCTTCGGCGAGGCCGAGGGCCGGGCCTACATGCCGTTCGCCTGGGCCGGCGTCGACCTCCACGCGCAGGGCGCCACCCGGCTGCGGGTGCGCCTCGCCCCGGCGGGCGACGACGCGGTCCGCGTGACCGTCGACGACCAGCACGGCGAGCCCGTCGCCGCCGTGGCCTCGCTCGCGTTCCGGCCCGCCGCCGGGGCGGCCGCGGAGGCGGGCGGTGACTCGATGTACCAGATCGACTGGATCGAAACCACCGCCACCGAGCACACCGTCGACCGCCGCCCCCTGCCCGAGCTCGTCGCCGCCATCGCGGCCGGCGAACCCGCGCCCGACGCCGTCATCGCCGACATCACCGGGACCGACCCGCTGCGCACCACCGCCGAGACCGCCGCGCTGCTGCAGGCCTGGCTCGCCGAGCCGGCCCTCGACGCCGCCCGGCTGGTCCTGCGCACCAGCGGCGCGATCGCGGTCGACAGCGCGGAGGCGGTGCCGGACCTGGCCGCCGCGCCCGTGTGGGGCCTGGTCCGCTCGGCCCAGTCCGAGCACCCCGGCCGGTTCGTCCTGCTCGACACCGACGGCTCCGCCGAGGACCGCCTGAGCGGGGACGAGCCGCAGCTCGCCGTCCGCCGCGGCACGCTCCTCGTCCCGCGGCTCGCCCGGGCCGGGCGCCACGGCACCGTCGTGCTGCCGGAGACCAACGCGCTGCCGTGGCGGCTCGACGTCGGCGAGCAGCACAGCCTCGACAGCCTCGTCGTCCGGCCCGCACTGGAGGCCGCCGCCCCGCTCGGCCCGACCCAGGTCCGGGTCGAGCTGCGAGCCTCCGGCGTGAACCTGCGCGACGTCGTGCTGACCCTCGGCATGGTGCCCGACCAGCACGTCCTGGGCAACGAGGGTGCCGGTGTCGTCGCCGAGGTCGGCGCCGAGGTCACCGGGTTCGCGCCCGGCGACGCGGTGCTGGGCATCTTCTCCGGCTCGTTCGCCTCGACCGCCGTCACCGAGGCCCGGCTCCTCGCGCACAAGCCGGCCGGCTGGTCCTACACCGAGGCCGCCACCGTCCCGGTCGCGTTCCTCACCGCCTACTACGGTCTCGTCGACGTCGCGAACGTGCGGCCGGGCGAGTCCGTGCTCATCCACTCCGCCGCCGGTGGGGTCGGGCTCGCGGCCGTACAACTCGGCAGGCACCTCGGCGCGAACCTCTTCGGCACCGCCAGCCCCGGCAAGTGGCCGGCGCTGCGCACGGCCGGGATCACGCTGGCGTCGTCGCGGACCCTGGACTTCGAGGACGCCTTCCGCGAGCAGACCGGCGGCCGCGGCGTCGACGTCGTCCTCAACGGGCTGACCGGCGGGTTCGTCGACGCGTCGCTGCGGCTGCTCGCCGAGGGCGGGCGGTTCGTGGAGCTCGGCAAGACCGACAAGCGGCCGCCGGAGGACGTCGAGCGTGAGCATCCGGGGGTGCGGTACCGCGCCTTCGACCTCATCGAGGCCGGCTACGACCGCATCGGCGCGATGCTCACCGAGCTCATGGACCTCTTCGCGCGGGGCGTGCTGCGGCCCCTGCCGGTGCGCGCCTGGGACGTCCGCCAGGCCCCGGAGGCGTTCCGCTTCCTCAGCCAGGCGCGCCAGATCGGCAAGATCGCCGTCACCATCCCGCGCCCGATCGACCCCGACGGCACCATCCTCATCGCCGGCGGCACCGGCACCCTCGGCGCGCTGCTCGCCCGGCACCTCGTCCGGCGGCACGGCGCCCGCCGGCTGCTGCTGGCCAGCCGCCGCGGCCTCGACGCCGACGGCGCCGTCGACCTGGCCGCGGAGCTGAAGGCGGCCGGCTGCGAGGTGACCGTGGCCGCCGCCGACCTGACCGACGCCGACGCCGTGGACGACCTGGTCTCCGGCGTCGACCCCGCCGCCCCGCTGACCGCCGTGATCGTGGCGACCGGCGTCCTCGACGACGCGGTGATCGAGTCGCTCACGACCGAACGCATTTCGGCGGTACTGCGCGCCAAGGCCGACCCCGCCCGTCACCTGCACCACGCCACGCGCGGGACGGACCTGGCCGCCTTCGTGCTCTTCTCCGCCGCCGCGGGCGTGCTCGGCGGCCCCGGCCAGGGCAACTACGCCGCCGCCAACACCTATCTCGACGCCCTCGCCCACGACCGCCGCGCCCACGGCGACCCGGCGACGTCGCTCGCCTGGGGCCGCTGGGAGCAGGCCAGCGGCATGACCGGGCACCTGGCCGCCGGGGACGTGCGCCGGCTCGCCCGGGCCGGCGTCGACGCCCTGGCCACCGCCGAGGCCCTGGACCTCTTCGACCGCGCGCTGCGCTCCGGCCGGCCGCTGCTCGTGCCGACCCGGCTCGCCGCCAAGCCCGGATCGGGCCCCGTGCCGCCGCTGCTGTCGGGGCTGTTCCGCCCGGCCCGGCGCACGGTCGCCGCGGGCGGGGCACAGCAGGCGGCGGACGGGCTGCGGACGAGGCTCGAGGCAATGCCCGACGACCAGCGCGGCCCGGCCGTGCTCGCGCTCGTCTGCTCCCACGTCGCCGTCGTGCTCGGCCACCCCGACCCGGCCGGCATCGACCCCGGTCGCGCCTTCCGGGAGCTCGGCTTCGACTCGCTCACCGCGGTCGAGCTGCGCAACCGGCTCGGCGCCGCGACCGGCCTGCGGCTCGCCGCGACCGTCGTGTTCGACCACCCCACCCCGAACGTCCTCGCCGGGCACCTCCTGGCCCAGCTCGTCACCGCCGCCCCGACCGCGGGGCAGCGGGCCACGGACCAGCTCGACCGGCTCGAGGCGCTCCTTGCCGGCCTCGACCCGGCGGACGACGGGTTCACCGCCGTCACCGAGCGGCTCGGCGCGCTGCTGTCGCGGCTCACCGACCGCCGCGACCCCGGCGCCGAGGACGACGACGACCTCGACCGGGCCACCGCCGAGAACATCTTCGACCTGATCGACCGCGAACTGGAGACACAATGACCGGCGCCGTCGAGGACGAGAAATACGTCGAGTACCTCAAGCGCACCACCGCGGAGCTGCGCCGCAGCCGGCGACGGGTGCGCGAGCTGGAGGACCGCGACAGCGAGCCGCTGGCGATCGTCGCGATGACGTGCCGGTACCCGGGCGGCGTGGCCGGCCCCGAGGACCTCTGGCGGCTCGTCGCCGACGGCGCCGACGGCATCGCCGAGTTCCCCGGCAACCGCGGCTGGGACCTCGACGCGCTCTTCGACCCCGACCCCGACAAGCCCGGCACGAGCTACGTCCGCGAGGGCGGCTTCCTCTACGGCGCCGGCGACTTCGACGCCGAGTTCTTCGGCATCAGCCCGCGCGAGGCGCTCGCCATGGACCCGCAGCAGCGGCTCCTGCTGGAGACGTCCTGGGAGGCCTTCGAGCGGGCCGGGCTCAGCCCCGCGGCCCTGCGCGGCAGCCGGACCGGCGTCTTCGTGGGCGCGTCGTCGCAGGGGTACGACGGCGTGCTCGCCCAGAGCGAGAGCGCCCAGGGTCACCTGCTCACCGGCAACGCGGCCAGCGTCGTCTCCGGCCGCGTCGCCTACACCCTCGGCCTCGAGGGCCCCGCCGTCACCGTCGACACCGCGTGCTCGTCGTCGACCGTGGCCCTGCACCTGGCCGGGCAGGCCCTGCGGCAGCGGGAGTGCGACCTGGCCCTCGCCGGCGGCGTCACCGTCATGGCGACCCCGCACGTGTTCATCGGCTTCTCCCGCCAGCGCGGCCTGGCCCAGGACGCCCGCTGCAAGGCGTTCGCCGCGGCCGCCGACGGCACCTCGTGGTCGGAGGGCGTCGGCCTGCTGCTGCTCGAACGCCTCTCCGACGCGCAGCGGCTCGGCCACCCGATCCTGGCGGTCGTGCGGGGCAGCGCGGTCAACCAGGACGGCGCCTCGAACGGTCTCACCGCCCCGAACGGCCCCGCCCAGCAGCGGGTCATCCGCCAGGCCCTCGCCAGCGCCGGGCTGACTCCGGCCGACGTGGACGCCGTCGAGGCGCACGGCACCGGCACCGCCCTCGGCGACCCGATCGAGGCCCAGGCGCTCCTCGCCACCTACGGGCAGGACCGCGAGCGCCCGCTGTGGCTGGGCTCGATCAAGTCGAACATCGGGCACACGCAGGCCGCCGCGGGTGTTGCCGGGGTCATCAAGATGGTCATGGCGATGCGCCACGGGGTGCTGCCGAAGACGCTGCACGTGGACGATCCCACGCCGCACGTCGACTGGACCGCGGGATCGGTGTCCCTGCTCACCGAGGCCCGGCCCTGGCCCGCGACGGACCGCCCGCGCCGGGCCGCCGTGTCGTCCTTCGGCGTCAGTGGCACCAACGCGCACACGATCCTCGAGCAGGCCCCCGAGACCGAAGCCACGGACCGGCCGGCCCCGCCGGCCGGGCCGGTGCCGGTCCTGCTGTCGGCCCGCAGCGCCGCCGCGCTGGAGGCCCTGACCGGGCGGTGGACCCGCTGGGTCGAGGCCCACCCCGAGGTCACCGCCGCGGAGGTCAGCCGCGCGTCGATCGCGGCGCGGTCGGTCCTGGAGCACCGGGCCGTCGCGATCACGGAGCATCCTTCCGACCTCTCCGGCGCCGTGGCCGGGGTCGCCGCGCCCGGCCGCCGGGTCGCGGTGCTCTTCTCGGGCCAGGGTGCGCAGCGCGCCGGCATGGGTGCGCAGCTGTACGGCGTGCATCCGGTCTTCACCCGCGTCTACGACGAGGTGCGCGCCCACTTCGGCGACCTGCCGGACGAGCGGATCGACGAAACGGAGATCACGCAGCCGGCGCTGTTCGCCATCGAGGTGGCGCTGTACGAGCAGCTGCGCGCCTGGGGCCTCAAGCCCGAGGTCGTCGGCGGCCACTCGATCGGCGAGCTGGTCGCGGCCTACGTCGCCGGCGTGTGGTCGCTCGAGGACGCCTGCGCGATCGTGTCCGCCCGCGCCCGGCTCATGCAGGCGCTGCCGTCCGGCGGCTCGATGCTCGCGGTGGCGGGCGCGGTCGAGGACCTGCCCGAGGGCGTCGCGGTCGCGGCCGTCAACGGGCCGGACGCGATCGTGCTGTCGGGCCCGGCCGAGGCGATCGACGCCCTGCGGACCCCGCACCGCACCCGGAAACTCCGGACCTCCCACGCGTTCCACTCGGCGCTGATGGACCCGATGCTCGCCGAGTTCCGCGCGGTCCTCGACGGCGTCACGTTCCACCCGCCGAAGATCCCGATCGTCTCCAACGTCACCGGCGAGCTGATCGCCGCGTTCGACGCCGAGTACTTCGTGCGGCACGTGCGCGAGACCGTCCGGTTCGCCGACGACGTCACGACGCTGCGCAACCGGGGCATCAACACGTTCCTCGAGGTCGGCCCCGACACGGTGCTCGTGCCGCACCTGCCCGCCGGCGACGCCGTGGTGGCCGGGACGCTGCGCCGCGGCCGGGACGAGCGGGAGTCGCTGCTGCGGGCCGTCGCCGAGCTGTTCGTCTCCGGCGTCGACATCGACTGGCCGGCCGTTGCCGGCGTTGCCGACACCGCCGGCACGCACCTGGACCTGCCCACCTACCCGTTCCAGCGGACCCGCTACTGGCCCGAGCCCGGCGCGCTGCCGGTCTTCGGGGCCGACGCCGAGTTCTGGGCCGCCGTCGAGCGCGAGGACGTCACCGACCTCGTCGAGCGGCTCGGCGCGGGGGAGGGGGTGCGCGGCTCGCTCGACGCGCTCGTGCCGGTGCTGTCGGCGTGGCGGCGCAGCCGGGCCCGGGAGAGCGCCCTCGACGGCTGGTGCCACCGGGTGCGGTGGGAGCCGCTGCCGACGCCCGCCGCGGACGCCCGGCTCACCGGGCGCTGGGTGGTGTTGTCGGCGAGTGGGGGTACCGCCGACATCGCCGGCATCCTGGAGACCGCCGGCGCCACCGTCGCCACCGCGGGGGAGGAACTCGACGGGGCGGCCGGGGTCATCGTCGTCGTGCCCGAGCACGACACCGTGCTCGCCGGGCACCCGGGCGTCTCCGCCGGCGTCGCCCTGCTGCTCGACACCGTCCAGCGCAGCACCGCGCCCGTCTGGTGCGTCACCCGCGGCGCCGTCAGCGTCGGGGCCGGCGAGCGGATCAGCGAGCCGCTGTCGAGCCTCGCGTGGGGGCTCGGCCGGGTCGCCGGCGTCGAGCGGCCGGACCGGTGGGGCGGGCTCATCGACCTGCCGGCCGCCGGAGCGCCCGGCGCCGACCTGGCGCTGCGGCACCTCCCGGCCGTGCTCGCCGGGGCGTCCGAGGACCAGGTCGCGCTGCGCCGCTCCGGCATCCACGGGCGGCGGCTCGTGCGCACCGCGGCACCGGCCGACGCCTGGGCGCCGAAGGGGACCGTGCTCGTCACCGGCGGTACCGGCGCACTGGGCGCACACGTCACGCGCTGGGCCCTCGAGCACGGCGCGACCCGCGTGGTGCTGCTGTCCCGGCAGGGGCCCGCCGCCCCGGGCGCGGACGAGCTGCGGCGGCTCGGGGCCGTCGACATCGTCGCCGCCGACTGCACCGACCGGGACGCGCTCGCCGCGGTGCTCGACGGCATCGAGGACCTCGACGCGGTCGTGCACACCGCGGGCGTCCTCGACGACGGGGTCCTCGACGGGCTCGACGCGGACCGGATGCAGCGCGTGCTGGCCGTCAAGGTGGAGGCCGTACGTCATCTGCACGACCTGACCGCCGGCCGTGACCTGTCCGCGTTCGTGCTCTTCTCCTCCGTCGCCGGCGTGTGGGGCAGCGCCGGGCAGGGCAACTACGCCGCCGGCAACGCCTACGCCGACGCGTTCGCCGCCTGGCGCCGCGACCGGGGCCTGCCCGGCACCGCCCTGGACTGGGGCGCCTGGGCCGAGGCCGGCATGGCCGCCGACGCCGCTACCGCCGCCCGGCTCGCCCGCGGCGGCCTCAAGCCGCTCCCGCCCGCCGAGGCCGTCCGCGCCCTCGCCCGCGTCAACGGCCCGCACCCGGCCCTCGCCGTCGTCGACGCCGACTGGCCCCGGCTCGCCCGCTCCCTCGCGGCCCAGCGCCCGCAGCCGCTCCTGCACGACCTGCCCGGCGTCCACCCTGAGCCGGCCCCGCACATCACCGCCGGCACCGTCCCCGCCGGGCGCTCCCTCGCCCAGCTCACCGACCTCGTCGCCGCCCAGGCCGCCGACGTCCTCGGCTACCCCGAGCGGCACCGGCTGCCCGACCGGCCCTTCAAGGACCTCGGCTTCGACTCGCTGACCGCGCTCGACCTGCGCAACCGGCTCACCCAGGCGACCGCCCTCGCGCTGTCGTCCACCGTCGTCTTCGACTACCCGACCGTCGCGGAGCTCGCCGGTCACCTGCACCAGCTCTCCGCTGGGACCGCTGCCGGGACCGCCGCGATCGACCGGCCCGCCGCGGCCGGCGCCGCCACCGACGAGCCGATCGCGATCGTGTCCATCGGCTGCCGGCTGCCCGGCGGGGTCGCCTCGCCCGAGCAGCTCTGGGACCTCGTCGTCAACGGCGTCGACGCGCTCGGGCCGGTGCCCGCGGACCGGGGCTGGAACGTCGCCAACGACGGTGGCTTCGTCGCCGGCGCGGGCGAGTTCGACGCGGCCTTCTTCGGCATCAGCCCGCGCGAGGCGCTCGCCATGGACCCGCAGCAGCGGCTGCTGCTGGAGACGTGCTGGGAGGCGATCGAGCGGGCCGGCCTCAACCCGGACGCCCTGCGCGGCAGCTCCACCGGCGTCTTCGTCGGCACCAACGGGCAGGACTACGGCTCGCTGCTCATGGCCACCGGCGGCGCCGACGAGAACTTCCTGTCCACCGGCAGCAGCGCCAGCGTCATCTCCGGCCGGGTCGCCTACACCCTCGGCCTGCACGGCCCGGCTGTCACCGTCGACACGGCGTGCTCGTCCTCGCTCGTCGCGCTGCACCTGGCCGCCCAGGCCCTGCGGCAGGGCGAGTGCGACCTGGCCCTCGCCGGCGGCGTCACCGTCATGGCGACCCCGGGCATCTTCATCGGCTTCGCCCGCCAGAACGGCCTCGCCGCCGACGGCCGCTGCAAGGCCTTCGCCGACGCCGCCGACGGCACCGGCTGGGGCGAGGGCGCCGGCGTCCTGGTGCTGCAGCGCCTCAGCGACGCCCGCCGCGACGGCAACCCGATCCTCGCCGTCGTGCGGGGCAGCGCCGTCAACCAGGACGGCGCCAGCAACGGGCTCACCGCCCCGAACGGCCCCGCCCAGCAGCGGGTCATCCGCCAGGCCCTCGCCAACGCCGCGCTCACCACCGGCGACATCGACGCCGTCGAGGGCCACGGCACCGGCACCACGCTCGGCGACCCGATCGAGGCCCAGGCGCTGCTGGCGACCTACGGCCAGGACCGGGACCGCCCGCTGTGGCTCGGCTCCATCAAGTCCAACATCGGCCACACCCAGGCCGCCGCGGGCGTCGCCGGGGTCATCAAGATGGTGATGGCGCTGCGCCACGGCGTGCTGCCGCCGACCCTGCACGTCGACCGCCCGTCCACCCACATCGACTGGACCGCCGGCGCGGTCGAGCTGCTCACCGAGCGCCGCGACTGGCCCGCCGTCGACCGGCCCCGCCGCGCCGCGGTGTCGTCGTTCGGGATCAGCGGCACCAACGTGCACACGATCCTCGAGCAGGCGCCCGACCGGCCGGCGACGCCGAGGCCCGGCGGCGAGGCGACGACGCTGCCGTGGGTCGTCAGCGCCAAGACCGACGAGGCGCTGCGAGCCGCCGCCGCGGCGCTGGCGGACCTGGCCGAGACCGGCGACCCGGCCGACATCGGCAGCTCTCTCGTCACCACCCGGGCCACGCACGAGCACCGGGCCGTCACCCTCGGGCGGACCGCCGCCGAGCACGTCGCCGCGCTGCGGGCCGTGGCCGCCGGCGAGCAGACCGCGAACGCCGTGCGCGGCGTGGCCGGGCCGGCCAAGGTCGCCTTCGTCTTCCCCGGCCAGGGCGCGCAGTGGGCCGGGATGGCCGCCGAGCTCCTCGCGACCGCGCCGGTCTTCGCCGAGCGGCTGCACGAGTGCGCCGCCGCCCTCGCCCCGCACATCGACTGGTCCCTGCTCGACGTCATCCACGGCGTCGAGGGCGCCCCGCCGCTGGAGCGGGTCGACGTCGTCCAGCCGGTCCTGTTCTCCGTCGGCGTCTCCCTCGCCGCCCTGTGGCGCTCCTACGGCGTCGAGCCCGCCGCCGTCGTCGGGCACTCCCAGGGCGAGATCGCCGCCGCCTGCGTCGCGGGCGCGCTCGGCCTCGAGGACGCCGCCCGGATCGTCGCGCTGCGCAGCCGTACCATTCTCGAGCTCGCCGGCCTCGGCGGCATGGTCTCCGTCGCCACCCCGGCCGCCGAGGCGGAGGCGACGATCGCCGGCTGGCCCGGCGAGGTCGCGCTCGCCGCCGTCAACGGCCCCGCGTCCGTCGTCGTCTCCGGCGCCACCGCCGCGCTCGACGAGCTCGTCGCCGCCTACGAGGCCCGCGGCGTCCGGGTCCGCCGCATCGCCGTGGACTACGCGTCGCACTCGGCCCAGGTCGACCGGATCGAGGCCCGGCTCGCCGAGCGGCTGGCCGGGGTCGAGCCGCGCCCGTCCGAGATCCCCTTCTACTCCACCGTCGAGCCCGGCTGGACCGACACGACGACCCTCGACGCCGCCTACTGGTTCCGCAACCTGCGCCGGACCGTCCGCTTCGAGGACGCCGTCCGCGGCCTGCTCGCCGAGGGCTTCGGCGTGTTCGCCGAGGTGAGCCCGCACCCGGTGCTCACCCTGGCCGTGCAGCAGACCGTCGACGACGTCCGGGCCGCCGACTCCTCGGCCCCGCCCGCCGCGGTGCTCGGCACCCTGCGCCGCGACACCGGCGGCCTCGACCGGTTCCTCACCTCGCTCGCCGAGGCCCACGCCGGCGGGGCTCGTGTCGACTGGCGGCCCGCGTTCGCCGGGCTCGACCCGCGCCGCGTCGACCTGCCCACGTACCCGTTCCAGCGCAAGCACTACTGGCCGTCCGCACAGCCCGGTGCCGACGCGGCGGCGAGCCCGGCCGACGACCCGTTCTGGGCCGCCGTCGAGCGCGCCGACGTCGGGGAGCTCGTCGCCCAGCTCGGCGAGCACACCCGCTCCTCGCTCGACGTCCTGGTGCCGGCGCTGTCGTCCTGGCGGCGCGAGCAGCGCAGCGGGGCCGAGATCGACTCGTGGCGGTACCGCGACGCCTGGCGCCCGATCCCGCTGCCGTCCGCGAGCACCCTCGACGGCGTCTGGCTGATCCTCACCCCGGCCGGCGTCGCGATGGACACCGCCGCCGAGTGCGTCGACGCCCTGGAGCTCGCCGGCGCCGAGGCCCTGCCGATGCTGATCCGGCCCGACCAGACCGGCCGCGACGCCCTGGCCGCCCTCGTGTCCGACGCCACCGGCGGCGAGCCGATCGCGGGCATCCTGTCCCTGCTCGCCCTCGACGAGCGCCCGCACGCCGGCCACGCCGCGGTGCCCGGCGGGTTCGCCGCGACCGTCGCCCTCGTCCAGGCCCTCGGCGACGCCGGGCTCCGCGCGCCGCTGTGGTGCGCCACCCGCGGCGCCGTCCGCACCGGCGAGACCGACCTCCTGCCGCACCCGCTGCAGTCGATCGTCTGGGGCTTCGGCCGGGTCGCGGCGCTGGAGCACCCCGAGCGCTGGGGCGGCCTCGTCGACCTCCCCGAGACCTTCGACGGCCAGACCGGCCGGCGGCTCTGCGCCCTGCTGGCCGGCGACACCGGCGAGGACCAGACCGCGATCCGCCCCGCCGGCGTGCTCGGCCGCCGGCTCCTGCGCGCCCCGCTCGCCGGCGCCGCCCCGGCCCGGACCTGGCGGCCGACCGGCACCGCGCTGGTCACCGGCGGCACCGGCGCCCTCGGCCGGCACATGGCCCGCTGGCTCGCCCACAACGGGGCCGAGCACCTCGTGCTCGTCAGCCGCCGCGGCCGTGACGCCGTCGACGTCGACGGGCTGGAGGCCGAGCTGACCGCGCTCGGCGCCCTCGTCACCATCGCCGCCTGCGACGCCACCGACCGCGACGCGCTCGCCGCCGTCATCGCCGCCATCCCCGCCGAGCACCCGCTGACCACCGTCGTGCACACCGCCGCGGTGCTGGACGACTCCGTGATCAACTCGCTCACCGTCGACCAGCTCGACCGCGCGCTGGCCGCGAAGGCCATGGCCGCGCTCAACCTGCACGAGCTGACCCGGGACCGGGACCTGTCCGCGTTCATCCTCTTCTCGTCCCTGGCCGGCACCGCCGGGGCCTCCGGGGTCGCCAACTACGCGCCCGGCAACGCCTTCCTCAACGCCCTCGCCCAGCACCGCCGGGCGGCCGGGCTGGCCGCGACCTCGATCGCCTGGGGCGCGTGGGGCGGTGGCGGGATGGCCGCCGGCGAGTTCGGCCGGACCCTCGACCGCCACGGCGCCCCCGGGATGGCCCCCGAGCTGGCCGTGGCCGCCCTCCAGCAGGCCCTCGACCACGACGAGGCGTTCCTGACCATCGCGAACATCTCCTGGGAGCGGTACCTCGTCGCCTTCACCGCGACCCGCCCCAGCCCGCTCATCGCCGAGGTCCCCGACGTCCAGCGGCTCCGCGCCGAGACCCCCGCCACCGCCACCGAGACGGCCGCCGGCTCCCCGCTCGGCACCCGCCTCGCCGGCCTCGCCGCCGCCGAGCGCCACGCCACCCTGCTCGCCCTGGTCCGGGCCCAGGCCGCCGCTGTGCTCAACTACCCGGCCCCCGACGACGTGGTGCCCGGACACGCCTTCCGCGACCTCGGCTTCGACTCCGTCACCGCCGTCGACCTGCGCAACCGGCTCGCCACCGCGACCGGCCTGCGGCTGCCCGTCACCCTCGTCTTCGACTACCCGACCCCGACGGCCCTGGCCCGCCACCTCGACGAGGAGCTCGGCGGCGCCACCGCGACCGCGGCCCGGCCCACCGGGGTCTCCGACGGCTCCGAGGAGCCGATCGCGATCGTCGCGATGAGCTGCCGCTTCCCCGGCGGCAGCGACACCCCCGAGGAGTTCTGGCGGATGCTCGCGGCCGGCCGCGACGCCGTCTCCACCCTCCCCACCGACCGCGGCTGGGACATCGACGGCCTCTACGACCCCGACCCGGGCCGCGCCGGCACCTCCTACGTGCGCTCCGGCGCATTCGTCTACGACGCCGGCGAGTTCGACGCCGGGTTCTTCGGCATCAGCCCCCGCGAGGCCCTCGCCATGGACCCCCAGCAGCGGCTTCTCCTCGAGTCCGCATGGGAGGCGATCGAGCGGGCCGGAATGGATCCTCAGGGGTTGCGCGGATCGCCGGTTGGGGTCTTTGTGGGGACCAACGGCCAGGATTACGGGGCTCTGCTCATGGGAGCCGTGGACGACACGGGTGGTTTTGCGGGCACGGGCAATGCAGCGTCGGTGGTGTCCGGGCGGGTGGCGTACGCGTTGGGGTTGGAGGGACCGGCCGTGTCCGTGGACACAGCGTGCTCATCGTCGCTGGTGGCCCTGCACCTCGCGGTGCAGTCCCTGCGACGGGGCGAGTGTGACCTGGCCCTCGCGGGTGGCGTGACCATCATGGCGACGCCGGGCCTGCTCGTGGAGTTCTCCCGCCAGCGCGGCCTGTCGCCCGACGGGCTGTGCCGGGCGTTCGCGGCCTCCGCCGACGGCACCGGCTGGGGCGAGGGCGTCGGCCTCCTCCTTGTCGAGCGCCTCTCCGACGCGCGCCGCCTCGGCCACCACGTCCTCGCGCTCGTCGCCGGCAGCGCGGTCAACCAGGACGGCGCCTCCAACGGACTCACGGCCCCGAACGGGCCGTCGCAGCAGCGGGTGATCCGCCAGGCGCTCGCCGACGCGGGGCTCGTGCCGTCCGATGTGGACGTCATCGAGGCCCACGGCACCGGCACCACGCTGGGCGACCCGATCGAGGCCCAGGCCCTCCTGGCCACGTACGGCCAGGACCGCGACACCCCGGTGCTGCTCGGCTCGGTGAAGTCGAACATCGGCCACACCCAGGCCGCCGCGGGCGTCGCGGGCGTCATCAAGATGGTGCTCGCCATGCAGGCGGGTGTCGTACCGGCAACCTTGCACGTCGACGCCCCGACCCCGCACGTCGACTGGACGGCCGGCGCGGTCGAGCTGGCGACGGAGGCCCGGCCGTGGCCGGCGACCGATCGCCCGCGCCGGGCCGGGGTGTCGTCGTTCGGCATCAGCGGCACCAACGCCCACGTCATCCTGGCCATGCCCGAGGAGCCGGCCGCCGAAACACCGCAGACCGACGGGATCGTGACCGGCGCCGTGATCTGGCCGGTGTCGGGCCGGACCGCGGCCGCGGCGCGCGCCCAGGCCGCACGGCTGGCCCGGTTCGTCCGCGCCAACCCCGGGCTCCCCGCCGACCGGATCGCCTGGTCCCTCGCATCGACGCGTTCGGCCTTCGAGCACCGGGCGGCCGCCGTGGGCCGGAGCACCGAAGCGCTCCTCGCCGGGCTGGACGAGCTGACCGTCGCCTCCGGCGACGGCGGGCGGATGGTGTGGGTGTTCCCGGGTCAGGGGAGTCAGTCGGCGGGTATGGCGGCGGGGTTGTTCTCGTCGTGCCCGGTGTTCGCGGATGCGATTCTGGAGTGTCAGCTGGCGTTGGCGCCGTGGCTGGATGTGGATATCGCGGGGCTGTTGACGGGTGATGACTCGGGTTGGCTGGATCGGGTCGAGGTTGTGCAGCCGGTGCTGTTCGCGGTTGGCGTGGCGCTGTCGCGGGTGTGGCTGCACGCGGGTGTGAGGCCGCATGCGGTGATCGGTCACTCGCAGGGCGAGATCGTCGCCGCGCACGTTGCCGGGATTCTGTCGCTGGATGATGCGGCCCGGGTGGTGGCGGTGCGGGCGAGGGCGTTGAAGGCGCTCAAGGGCACGGGCACGATGGCTTCCGTCCCGCTGACGGTGGACGAGGTGCCGGACGATGTGGTGGTCGCGGCGGTGAACGGCCCGCGGACGCTGGTGGTGGCCGGGCCGCCGGACGCGGTGCAGCGTCTGGTGGACCGGGTCGAGGGTGCCCGGCTGATTCCCGTCGACTACGCCTCGCACCACCCGAGCGTGGAACAGGTTCGTGACCAGGTGCTCGCGGATCTGGCCGGGATCACGATCCAGCCCGGGCACACGCCCATGATCTCGACCGTGGCCGGGGCGACGATGTCGGCCGAGTACTGGATGGACAACCTGCGCCAGCGGGTCGAGTTCGAGTCGGCGGTGCGCACCGCGCTCGGGTCCGGGCACCGGACGTTCGTCGAGGTCTCCGCCCATCCGGTGCTGACGATGGCGCTCACGCAGATCGTCGACGACGCCCACGTGCTGGACACGCTGCGCCGCGACGCCGACCAGCCGACCCGGCTGCTCACGAACCTCGCGAAGGCCTGGACGCTCGGGCACCCCGTCACCTTCGACACCGTCCTGCCGCACACGGCGAGCGTGGACCTGCCGACGTACGCCTTCCAGCAGCAACGCTTCTGGCCCACCCCGGCCCCGCAGCAGCCGGCCGCGGCCGACGGCCTCGACGCCGACTTCTGGGCCGCCGTCGAGCGCGAGGACCTCGCCGCCCTCGCCGACTGGCGCCGCCGCCGGGAGGCCCGCGCCGTGACCGACGGCCTCGCGTACCGCATCGCCTGGGACCCGATCCCGCGCCCGGAGCCGACCACCGGCCCCTCGACCTGGCTGATCGTCGCGGCCGGCCCGGACGACGGCCTGGCCGAGCAGCTCGAGCGCCGCGGCGCGCGGACGCACGTGCTCAGCCCCGGCGCGGACATCCCGGCCGACGTGGTGTTCGACGGGGTCCTGCACGTGGCGGACTCGCTCACCACGACCCTCGCGCTCGTGCAGACCCTCGGCGCGGCCGGCGTCGCGGCCCCCCTGTGGTGCCTCACCCGCGGCGCCGAGACCGACCCGGAGCAGGCCGCGATCTGGGGCCTCGGAAGGGTCGTCGCCCTCGAGCACCCCGAGCGCTGGGGCGGCCTGATCGACCTGCCGTCCACGCCGGACGATCGCGGCTGGGACCTGGTGTGGGCCGCGCTCACCGGCGCGCACGGCGAGGACCAGCTCACCATCGACGGCGGCGGGCTGCTCGGCCGGCGGCTCGTGCGGGCCGCGGCCGTCGAGCCCGACGCCGACGCGGAGCCCGAGTTCCGCGGCACCGTCCTGGTCACCGGCGGCACCGGCGCGCTCGGCGCCGAGCTGGCCGCCTGGCTCGCCGAACGCGGCGCCGAACACCTGCTGCTGCTCAGCCGCCGCGGACCCGACGCGCCCGGCGCGGCCGCCCTCGCCGAACGCCTGGACGCCCTCGGCGCGCGGGTCACCATCGCCGCGGCCGACGTCGCCGACCGTGACGCGCTCGCCGCCGTCCTCGCCGCCGTCCCGGCCGACCTTCCCCTCACCGCCGTCTTCCACGCGGCCGGCGTCCTCGACGACGGGGTCCTCGACCGGCTCACCGCCGAACGCGTGAGCGCCGTCCTGCGGCCCAAGACCGTCGGCGCGCTCAACCTCGACGAGCTCACCCGCGACCACGACCTCAGCGCGTTCGTCCTGTTCTCCGCGATGGCCGCCGAGATCGGCAGCGCCGGCCAGGGCAGCTACGCCGCGGCCAACGCCTTCCTCGACGCGCTCGCCGAGCGCCGGCACCGCCGCGGCCTGCCCGCGACCGCCGTCGCCTGGGGCCCGTGGGCCGTCGACGGCATGGCCGCGGGCGACGCCGTGGTCGAGGAGCGCCGCAAGCGCAGCGGCGTCACCGGACTGCCGGCCGAGCGGGCACTGGCCGCGCTGCGCCAGAGCCTCGGCCGCGGCGAGGCCGTCACGGTGGTCGCCGACATCGACTGGGAGCGGTTCGTGCCCGGCCTCGTCGCCGTGCGCCCCTGCCCGCTGCTCGGCCGGATCGCCCCGCAGGCCCGGCAGGCCCTCGCCGACCCGGCCGGGGACGCCGCCGGCGGCCCGGCGCTCGGTGCCCGGCTCGCCGGCCTCGCCCCCGCCGAGCAGGAGCAGGCCGTCGTCGACCTGGTGCGCGGGCACGCCGCCGCGGTCCTGGGCCACGCCTCGCCCGAGGCGATCGAGGTCGACCGGCCCTTCCGCGACTTCGGCTTCGACTCCCTCACCGGGGTCGAGCTGCGCAACCGGCTGATCGCCGCGGCCGGGGTCCGGCTGCCGGCGACCGTCGTGTTCGACTACCCCAACTGCGTCCTGCTGGCCGAGTTCGTGCGGGCCCTCGTCCTCGACGGTGCCGTGGCGGTCGACAACCCGGTCTTCGGCGACCTGGACCGGCTCGAGGCCACGCTGACCCGGGCCGCGCCCGACCGCAGCGCCCGGGCGCGGATCGCCGAGCGGCTCCACGCGCTGCTCGCCGCCGTCAACGCCGAGGACGGCGCCGGGGACGGGACGGTCACCGAGCGGATCGAGTCGGCGACGCCGGACGAGCTGTTCGACTTCATCGACCGCGAGCTGGGGGTGTCGTGATGGCCATCGCGAGAACGGCGCTGACGAAGGAGTTGACGGGCCGTGGCTGACGAGGCGAAGCTCCTCGAGTACCTCAAGCGGGTCACCGCCGACCTGCACCAGGCCCGGCAGCGCCTGCGCGAGGTCGAGTCCGGCCGGCAGGAGCCGATCGCGATCATCGCGATGAGCTGCCGGTTCCCCGGCGGCGTCGCCTCGCCCGAGCAGCTGTGGGACCTGGTCGCGGACGGCCGCGACGCGGTCGGCGACTTCCCGGCCGACCGCGGCTGGAACCTCGAGTCGCTGTACGACGCCGACCCCGACACGCTCGGCACCTCCTACGCGCGCCAGGGCGGCTTCGTCGACGGCATGGCCGACTTCGACCCCGCGTTCTTCTCGATCTCGCCGCGCGAGGCCCTCGCCATGGACCCGCAGCAGCGGTGGCTGCTCGAGGCCTCCTGGGAGGCCCTGGAACGGGCCGGGATCGACCCGCTGTCGCTGCAGGGCAGCCAGACCGGCGTCTTCGCGGGCAGCACCGGCCAGGACTACGGCGCCGTCGTCATGGGCGCCGCCGAAGGGCTCGAGGGCCACCTCATGACCGGCAACGCCGGCAGCGTCGTGGCCGGCCGCATCGCCTACACCCTGGGCCTGGAGGGCCCCGCGGTGACCGTCGACACCGCCTGCTCCTCGTCGCTGGTCGCCCTGCACCTGGCCGCCCAGGCCCTGCGCCAGCAGGAGTGCGGGCTCGCCCTCGTCAGCGGCGTCACCGTCATGTGCACGCCGGCCGCGTTCGTCGAGTTCTCCCGCCAGCGGGGCCTCGCCGCCGACGGCCGGTGCAAGGCGTTCGCCGCCGCGGCCGACGGCACCGGCTGGTCCGAGGGCGTCGGCGTCCTCCTCGTCGAGCGCCTCGCCGACGCCCGGCGCAACGGCCACCCGATCCTCGCCGTCGTGCGCGGCAGCGCGGTCAACCAGGACGGCGCCTCCAACGGCCTGAGCGCCCCGAACGGCCCCGCCCAGCAGCGCGTGATCCGCCAGGCCCTCGCCAACGGCGGCCTCGCGGGCGCCGACGTGGACGCGGTCGAGGCGCACGGCACCGGCACCACGCTCGGCGACCCGATCGAGGCCCAGGCCCTCCTCGCCACCTACGGGCAGGACCGCGAGCGCCCGCTGTGGCTGGGCTCGATCAAGTCGAACATCGGGCACACGCAGGCCGCCGCGGGTGTTGCCGGGGTCATCAAGATGGTCATGGCGATGCGCCACGGGGTGCTGCCGAAGACCCTGCACGTGGACGAGCCCACGCCGCACGTCGACTGGACCGCCGGATCGGTGTCGCTGCTGACGGACGCGCAGGAGTGGCCGCGCGCCGGACGCCCGCGCCGGGCCGCCGTGTCGTCGTTCGGGGTCAGCGGTACCAACGCCCACCTGATCCTGGAAGAGGCCCCCGAGGACGCCCCGGCGGAGCAGCCCGCGGCCACGGCGACCCTGCCGGTCGTGCCCGTGGTGGTGTCCGGCCGCAGCGCCGCCGCCCTCGCCGAGCAGGCCGCCCGCTGGTCCGGGTCGCTGCCCGGCGACGCGTCCGCGCTGGACGTCGGCTGGTCCTCGGTCGCGACCCGCCCCGCCTTCGAGCACCGCGCGGTCGTGCTGGCCGCCGACCGCGAGTCCCTCGCCGCTGGCCTGAGCACCCTGAGCGGCGCGGTGTCCGGCGTCGCGACGCCCGGCCGCCGCGTCGGCGTGCTGTTCTCGGGCCAGGGCGCGCAGCGGGCGGGCATGGGTTCCGGGCTGCGTGACTTCCCGGTGTTCCAGCGGGTGTACGCCGAGGTGTGTGCGCAGTTCGGTGAGCTGCCGGATGAGCGGATCGACGAGACGGAGGTCACGCAGCCGGCGTTGTTCGCGATCGAAGTCGCGTTGTACGAGCAGTTGAAGGCCTGGGGTCTCCAGCCGGCGGTCGTCGGCGGGCACTCGATCGGTGAGCTGGTCGCGGCGTATGTGGCCGGGGTGTGGTCGCTGGAGGACGCCTGCAAGGTGGTGGCAGCCCGGGCACGGTTGATGCAGGCGCTGCCGGCCGGCGGGGGGATGCTGGCGGTCGGGGCTCCGGTCGAGGATGTGCCTGAGGGCGTTTCGGTGGCGGCGATCAACGGGCCGAATTCGTGGGTGTTGTCGGGTCCGGCGGAGTTGCTGCCCGAGTTCCCCGGGGTCCGGACGAGCCGGTTGCGGGTTTCGCACGCGTTCCACAGCGCGTTGATGGACCCGATGCTGGACGAGTTCCGCGCGGTCCTGGAAGGCGTCACCTTCAACTCGCCGCAGATTCCCATCGTCTCCAACGTCACCGGTGGGCTGATCGCCGAGTTCGACGCCGACTACTGGGTGCGGCACGTTCGTGGGACGGTGTTGTTCGCCGACAACGTGGCTGCGATGCGCGAAGCCGGGGTTGACACCTTCGTCGAGGTCGGGCCGGACGCGATCCTGGTGCCGCACCTGCCGTCCGACGACGCGGTGGTGGTCGCCTCGCTGCGGCGCGACCGCGACGAGGCCGCCGCGCTGCTGGCCGCGCTCGCCGGGCTCTACGTCAACGGGGTCCCCGTCGACTGGGACGCCGTCTTCGAGGGCACCGCGCCGCGCCGGGTGGACCTGCCCACGTACGCGTTCCAGCGCCAGCGCTACTGGCCCCGCCCCGGCCGCGGCATGGGTGGCGAGCCCGCCGCCATCGGCCTGCGCGCCGCCGAGCACCCCCTGCTCGGCGCCGTCGTCTCCGTCGCCCAGGCCGACGCCGTCCTGTTCACCGGGCGCCTGTCGCGCCAGAACACCCCGTGGGTCGCCGACCACGTCGTCTTCGACACGGTGCTGCTGCCCGGCACCGGCTTCGTCGAGATGGCCATCCGCGCCGGGGCCCAGGTGGGCGCGGAGCGGGTACGCGAGCTGACCCTCGAGGCCCCGCTCATCCTGCCGCCCACCGGCGGGGTCGACATCCAGCTGTGGATCGGCCCGCCCGACGACACCGGCTGCCGCACCCTGACGCTGCACTCGCTGACCGACGACACCGCCGACGAGCCGATCTGGACCCGCAACGCCAGCGGCGTGCTCGAACCGGCGGCGACCGGCGACGCGAACTGGTCCGACTTCGCGCAGTGGCCCCCGGCCGGCGCCGAGTCCGTCGACACCGGCGACCTGTACCGCGGCCTCGCCGCCCAGGGCTACGACTACGGCCCCGCCTTCCACGCGCTGCGGGCCGGCTGGCGCCGCGGCGAGGACGTCTTCGCCGAGCTGGTCCTGCCCGAGGACCCGGCCGCCGAGGCCCGCCACTACGAGCTGCACCCGGTCCTGCTCGACGCCGCCCTGCACACGCTTGGCCTCACCAACCCGCCGCCCGCCGAGGAGAACCCGGGCGCGCCGGTCGGGTACGGCCGCCTGCCCTTCTCCTGGAACGGTGTCAGCCTGCACGCGGCCGGCGCCGCCGCGCTGCGGGTCCGGGTCACGCCCACCGGCCGGGACAGCATCCGGCTCGCGGTCGCCGACGTGACCGGTGCGCCGGTCGCCGCCGTCGACGAGCTGGTGCTGCGCCCGGTCTCGGCCGACCAGCTGCGGGTCGCGGGCGCCGGGCACACCGACTCGCTGTACCGCGTCGACTGGACCCCGATCCCCGGCGCCCCCGGCACCGGCTCCGGCGCCTGGGCGGTCCTCGGCGACACGCTCGACGCCGTCGCCGCCCCCCGCTACGAGGACGTGGCCGCCCTGGCCGCCGCCGTCCGGGCGGGCACCCCGGCCCCCGACGTGGTCCTCGCCGCCTGCACCGCGGCCGGCGAGCCCGCCGACGTCCCCGCGGCGCTCGCCGCCGTCACGAACCACGCCCTGCGCCTGCTGCAGGAGTGGCTCGCCGAGGACGTGCTCGCCGACACCCGCCTCGCCCTGGTCACGCGCGGCGCGGTCGCGACACCCGCCGACCCGGGCGTGTCCGACCTGGCCGGCGCGGCCGTGGCCGGACTCATCCGCTCGGCCCAGTCGGAGAACCCGGACCGCTTCGTCGCGCTCGACCTCGACGAGCACCCGGCCAGCGTCGCCGCGCTGCCCGCCGCCCTCGGCACCGACGAGCCGCAGCTGGCCGTGCGCCAGGGCACCGTGTTCGCCGCCCGGCTCGGCCGCGTGCCCGCCGCCGAGCACCCGGCCCCCGGGCTCGACCCGGCGGGCACCGTCCTCATCACCGGCGCGACGGGCACCCTGGGCCGGCTCATGGCCCGCCACCTCGTCACCACCCGCGGCGCCCGGCACCTGATCCTCACCAGCCGCCGCGGCCCGGCCGCCGAGGGCAGCGCCGAGCTCGTCGCCGAGCTGGCGGAGCTGGGCGCGGCCGCCGAGGTCGTCGCCTGCGACGCGAGCGACCGCGACGCCGTGGCGGCGCTGCTGGCGAGCATCCCGGCCGAGCACCCGCTGACCGCCGTCATCCACGCGGCCGGCGTCCGGGACGACGGCGTCATCTCCTCGCTCACCCCCGACCGCATGGCGGGCACCCTGCGCTCCAAGGCCGACGCCGCCTGGCACCTGCACGAGCTGACGGCCGGGCACCGCCTGGCCGCGTTCGTCATGTACTCCTCGCTCGCCGCCACCGCCGGCGGCCCCGGCCAGGGCAACTACTCGGCCGCGAACGCCTTCCTCGACGGCCTCGCGCACTACCGCCGCGAGCGGGGCCTGGCCGCGCTGTCGCTGGCCTGGGGCCTGTGGGCCGACCGCAGCGGCATGACCACCGAGCTCGACGACGTCCACCTCAGCCGGATCTCCCGCTCCGGCGTCACCGCGATGACGGCCGAGGAGGGGCTGGCGCTGTTCGACGCGGCCGACGCCGCCGGGGGACCGGCGCTGGTCCCGGCCCGCCTCGACCTGGCCGCCATGCGCGCGCAGATCGGGCGCGGCACGGTGCCGGCCCTCTACCGGGGACTCATCCGCGGCCAGGTCCGCGCGGCCGCGGACATCGCGGCCGGCCCGTCGCTCGGCGAGCAGCTCGCGGCGCTGGGGGAGGCCGAGCGGCGCGGCGCCCTCGTGGAGCTCGTCCGGTCGCAGGCCGCCGCGGTCCTCGGCTACGCCGACGTGGCCGCGATCGAGGCCCGCAAGGCGTTCAGCGAGCTCGGCTTCGACTCGCTCACCGCGGTCGAGATGCGCAACCGGATGGGCTCGGCGGTCGGCCTGCGGCTGCCGGCGACGCTCATCTTCGACTACCCGACCACGCTCGACCTCGCCGAGCACCTCTCGGCCCAGATCGCCGGCACCGTCCAGCCGGTCCGGCCCGCCGTCGTGGCGGCCGCGAACACCGGCGACGACGCGATCGCGGTGGTCGGCATGGCGTGCCGCTACCCCGGCGGCGTCCGCAGCCCGGAAGAGCTCTGGCGGCTCGTCCTCGACGGCGTCGACGCCGTCGTCGAGCTGCCCGGCGATCGCGGCTGGGACCTCGAGTCGCTCTACAGCCCCGACCCGGACCAGCCCGGCACGTTCTACGCCCAGGCCGGCGGCTTCCTCGGCGGCGTCGGCGAGTTCGACGCCGACTTCTTCGGCATCAGCCCCCGCGAGGCGGTCGCGATGGACCCGCAGCAGCGGCTGCTGCTGGAGACGTCCTGGGAGGCGCTGGAGCGGGCCGGCCTCGACCCGCACGGGCTGCGCGGCAGCCCGACCGGCGTGTTCATGGGCACCAGCGGGCAGGACTACGGCACGCTGCTGGGCAACGCACCGGCCGGCGCCGAGGGCTACGGCCTCACCGGCATCACGTCCAGCGTCGTTTCGGGGCGCCTGTCGTACGTCCTGGGCCTGGAGGGCCCCTCGGTGTCGATGGACACCGCCTGCTCCTCCTCCCTCGTCGCCCTGCACTGGGCCTGCCACTCGCTGCGCCTCGGCGAATGCGACCTCGCGCTGGCCGGCGGCGTGATGGTGATGGCCACGCCCGCCGCGTTCGTCGAGTTCTCCCGCCAGCGCGGCCTCGCGACCGACGGCCGCTGCAAGTCCTTCGCCGCCGGCGCGGACGGCACCGGCTGGGGCGAGGGCGTCGGCGTGCTCCTGGTCGAGCGCCTTGCCGACGCCCGGCGCAACGGCCACCCGATCCTCGCCGTCGTCCGCGGCAGCGCGGTCAACCAGGACGGCGCCTCGAACGGTCTCACGGCCCCGAACGGCCCCTCGCAACAGCGCGTCATCCGCCAGGCCCTCGCCAACGCGGCGCTGAACCCGTCCGAGGTGGACGCGGTCGAGGCGCACGGCACCGGCACGACGCTCGGCGATCCGATCGAGGCGCAGGCGCTGCTGGCGACGTACGGTCAGGAGCGCGAGCGTCCGCTGTGGCTCGGCTCGATCAAGTCCAACATCGCGCACACCCAGGCGGCCGCGGGCGTCGCCGGCGTGATCAAGATGATCATGGCGATGCGCCACGGCGTCCTGCCGAAGACCCTGCACGTGGACGAGCCGACCCCGCACGTCGACTGGACCGCCGGCGCGGTCTCGCTGCTCACGGAGAACCAGGACTGGCCGTCCGTGGATCGCCCGCGGCGGGCGGCCGTGTCGTCGTTCGGGATCAGCGGCACCAACGCCCACGTCATCCTCGAGCAGCCCGAGCCGTCGGATGCCCCCGAGCCGCCTCCCGCCACCGGACTCGTGGGGGGCGCGGTGGTCTGGCCGATCTCGGGCCGGTCGGCGGCGGCGGTCGCGGAGCAGGCGGCCCGGCTCGCGGCCGTCGCCCGCACCGCGCCCGCCGAGCAGATCGCGTGGTCCCTCGCGACGACCCGGGCGGTGTTCGAGCACCGGGCGGCCGCCGTGGGGCGGACCACCGAGGAGCTCGTCGCGAGCCTGAACGACCTGGCGATCACGGGCGTGGCGGGCCAGGGCGGCCGGGTGGTGTGGGTGTTCCCGGGCCAGGGCAGCCAGTCGGCGGGCATGGCGGCGGGGCTGTTCTCCTCGTGCCCGGTGTTCGCGGATGCCATCGTGGAGTGCCAGCTGGCGCTCGCGCCGTGGCTGGACGTGGACATCGCGGGTCTGCTGACGGGTGATGACACGGGTTGGCTGGATCGGGTCGAGGTCGTGCAGCCGGTGCTGTTCGCCGTCGGCGTGGCCCTGGCCCGGGTTTGGGAGCGCGCGGGTGTGAAGCCGCACGCGGTCATCGGCCACTCGCAGGGCGAGATCGTCGCCGCCCACGTCGCCGGGATCCTGTCGCTGGACGACGCCGCAAGGGTCGTCGCGGTGCGGGCGCGGGCGCTGAAAGACCTGAAGGGCACCGGCACGATGGCCTCGATTCCGCTGTCGGCCGGCGAGGTCACGCCGCTGCTGCCCGAGGGCGTGGTCATTGCGGCCGTCAACGGTCCCCGGACGGTCGTCGTGGCGGGGCCGGTGGGCGCGGTCGAGGATCTGGTGTCGCGGGTGGAGCGGGCGAGGCTCATCTCCGTTGACTACGCCTCGCACCACCCGAGCGTGGAGCAGGTTCGCGAGCAGGTGCTCGCGGATCTGGCCGGGATCACGATCCAGCCCGGGCACACGGCCATGATCTCGACGGTCGCCGGGGCGACGATGTCGGCCGAGTACTGGATGGACAACCTGCGCCAGCGGGTCGAGTTCGAGGCCGCGGTGCGGACCGCGCTCGAGTCCGGGCACCGCACGTTCGTCGAGGTCTCCGCGCACCCGGTGCTCACCATGGCGCTCGCGCAGATCGCCGAGGACGCCCACATCCTCGACACCCTGCGCCGCGACGCCGACCACGCGACCCGGCTGCTCACCAACCTCGCGCACGCGCACTGCATCGGCCTGCCCGTCGACTACACCGCCGTGCTCGCCCCGGCGGCCCCGGCCGACCTGCCGACGTACGCCTTCCAGCGCCAGCGCTTCTGGCTCGACCCGCAGCCGAACCCGATCCACGACGTCGGCTCGGCCGGCCTGCTCGACGCCGGCCACCCGCTGCTCGGCGCCGCGGTCACGTACCCCGACGACGACCGGGTGCTGTTCACCGGCCGGCTCTCGGTGCGCACCCACCCGTGGCTCGCCGAGCACCGCGTGATGGGCACGATCCTGATGCCCGGCACCGGGTTCGTCGAGCTCGCCAACCACGCCGCCCAGCAGGTCGGCTGCCCGCGCGTCGACGAGCTGACGCTGCTCGCCCCGCTCGTCGTGCCGGAGCAGGGGGCGCTCGCCGTGCAGCTCGCGGTCGGCTCGCCCGACGGCGACGGCCGGCGCACGATGCAGCTGCACTCCCGGCCGCACGACGGCGCCGCGGAACAGACCCCGGCAGGCCAAGGGCTTCTGGGTGGGGACTGGACGTGCCACGCCACCGGCGTGCTCGCGCCGGCCGCGTCCGGGCCCGCCGCCGGCGCGTTCGACCTGAGCGTCTGGCCGCCCGCGGGCGCCACCGCGGTCGAGACCGACGACTTCTACGCCGGCGTCGAGTCCACCGTCTTCGGCTACGGTCCCGCCTTCCGCGGCCTCAAGGCCGCCTGGACCCGCGGCGACGAGGTGTTCGCGGAGGTCGCGCTGCCGGTGGAGTACCGCGGCCAGGCCGACCCCTTCGGCGTGCACCCCGCGCTGCTCGACGGCGCCCTGCAGGCCATGCCGATCGGCGGCTTCCTCGGCCGGATGGGCGACGGCGGCGACCCCACCCTGCCCCGCCTGCCGTTCGCGTGGACCGGCGTGACGCTGCACGCCCGCGGCGCCGGCGCCCTGCGCGTCCGGCTCGCCGCCGCGGGCGAGGCCGGCGTCCGGTTCGAGGTCGCCGACCCCACCGGCGCGCCGGTCGTCACCGTCGAGTCCCTCATCATGCGGCCCGTGAACGCCGACGCCATCGGCGCCGCCTCGGCCCGCAACGACTCCCTGTACCACGTCGACTGGACCCCCCTCGCCGTGCCCGCCGGCCCCGTGCCCGGCACCGCGGGCTGGGTGGTGCGCGGCGACGACGACCTGGCGCTCTGCGCCGCGATGGAGGCGGCCGGCGCGCGCATCCTGCCCGACATCGACGCCGAGACGCCCGACGTGGTCCTGATCGCGGGCACCACGACCCACGACGTGCTCGGGCAGATGCAGGCCTGGCTCGGCGACGATCGGCGGGCCGACGCCCGGCTCGTCGTCGTGACCCGCGGGGCCGTCGCGGCCGGCGACGCCCCGCCGCACCTGGCCGCGGCGCCGATCTGGGGCCTGGTCCGCGCGGCGATGTCCGAGCACCCCGGCCGATTCCAGCTCGTCGACGTCGACGAGCCGGGCGAGGCGCTCGCGGCCGCCGTCCACAGCGGCGAGCCGCAGCTGGCGATCCGCGGCGGGCAGGTGCTCGTGCCCCGGCTCGGCCGCGTGCCCGCCAACGCCGAGCGCACCGAGCGGTCGATCGACCCGGCCGGCACCGTCCTCATCACCGGCGGCACCGGCACCCTGGGCCGCATCCTGGCCCGCCACCTCGCGGCCGCCCACGGCGTCCGCCACCTGATCCTGGCCAGCCGCAGCGGCCCGGCCGCCGAAGGCTCCGGCGCGCTCGTGGCCGAGCTGGCCGAGCTGGGCGCGAGCGCCGACGTCGTCGCCTGCGACGCCGCCGACCGGGACGCCCTGGCGGCGCTGCTGGCCGCCGTCCCCGCCGACCGGCCGCTGACCGCGGTCGTCCACGCCGCCGGCGTGCTCGACGACGGCGTGTTCACCGCGCTCACGCCCGACCGGCTCGACGCGGTCACCCGGCCCAAGATCGACGCGGCCTGGAACCTGCACGAGCTGACCGCGGGCGAGGACCTGGCCGCGTTCGTCCTGTTCTCCTCCGCGGCCGCCACGTTCGGCAGCGCCGGCCAGGCCAACTACGCCGCCGCCAACGCCTACCTCGACGCGCTGGCCGCCCACCGCCGCGGCACCGGCCGGCCCGCCCTCTCGCTCGGCTGGGGGCTGTGGGCGCAGGCCAGCGGCATGACCGGCCACCTGGACGACGCCGACCGGCGCCGCATGGCCGACCAGGGCGCCACCACGCTCAGCACCGAACAGGCGCTGGAGCTCTTCGACGCGGCGATCGCCCTGGACGCCGCGACGGTCCTGCCGCTGCGCCTGGACCAGGCCTCGCTGCGGGCCCAGGCCGAGGCGGGCGCCCTCGCGCCCATCCTGCGCGGGCTGGTCCGTACCGGCCTGCGCCGCAGCGCCGACGGCGGCGCCGTCACCGGCGGCCCGACCCTGGGCCAGCGCCTCGCCGGCGTGCCCGAGGCCGACCGCGGCCGGGTCGTGCTCGACGTCGTGCGCACCCACATCGCGGCCGTGCTCGGCCACGCCTCGGCCGACGCCATCGACCCCGACCGGCTCTTCACCGACCTCGGCTTCGACTCACTGACCGCGGTCGACCTGCGCAACCGGCTCAACGCCATCTCCGGGCTGCGGCTGCCGGCGACGCTCGTCTTCGACTACCCGACCCCGGCCGCCCTGGCCGAGCGGCTCGGCTCGGAGCTCGTCACCGACGCCGCCCCCTCCACCCAGCCGGTCTTCACCGAGCTCGACGCGCTCGAGGGCCTGCTGTCGGCGGTGCCGCTCGACGACGCCGCCCGGGCCCGGTTCACCGCCCGCATGTACGAGCTGCTGGCCAAGGCCAGTTCCCCGGTCGGCCGGCTCGACGACGGGGCCGGCTCGCCCGACCTCGAGTCGGCGACCGACGACGAAGTCTTCGAGTTCATCGGAAAGGAATTCGGGATCTCCTGAGCCCGTCCCACCGACGCTAGGAAGGTTCAGCAATGAACGAGCAGCGTTCCCGGTCGTTCCTGTCCCGCATGGGGCAGCGCCTGCGAGGCACCGCGGACCCGGACCCGAGCCCGGAGGGCGACGCCGCGACCCGGTCGTCGGACACCGCGGCGCTCGCGCGCGAGCTGGCGGCCAAGCCCCCGGCGGAACAGGAACAGGTGCTGCTCGACACCGTCCGCGAGACCGTCGCGGAGCTGCTGGGGCTGGGTCCGGCCGACGCCGTCGCGCCCTACGCGCTCTTCGCCGAGCTCGGCGTCGACTCCCTTGTCGCCTTCGCCCTGCGGGCCCGCCTGACCGAGGTGACCGGCCTGCGCCTGTCGGCGACGCTGGTCTTCGACTACCCGACCCCGGCCGCCGTCGCCGCGTTCCTGCGCGGCGAACTGGCCGAGGGCGCCACCCCGTCGCTGCAGCCCCTCTTCGCCGAGCTCGACGTGCTCGAGGGGATGTTCGCGGTCGCCGTGCTCGACGCCGAGTCCCGGGCCCGGGCCCAGCGGCGCCTGCAGGAGCTGCTGAGCGGCATCAGCGAGACCCCGCCGGAGCACGCCGAGCAGAGCCGGCCCGACCTGGCCAAGGCGAGCGACGACGAGGTCTTCGACTTCATCGGCAAGGAATTCGGAATTCATTGAGATGGGTGGCAGCAGATGAGTGACGACGACAAGCTTCGGTACTTCCTCAAACGAGTGACGGCCGACCTGCACGACAGCCGCCGTCAGCTGCGGGCCGCCGAGGCCAAGCAGCACGAGCCCATCGCGATCGTGTCCATGAGCTGCCGCTTCCCCGGCGGTGTCACCACCCCCGAGGAGCTGTGGGACGTCGTGGCCGACGGCCGCGACGCCCTCGGCGAGTTCCCCGACTACCGCGGCTGGGACCTCGAGGCGCTCTACGACCCCGACCCCGACAAGCCCGGCAAGAGCTACACGCGCGTCGGCGGGTTCGTCGACGGCGCGGGCGGCTTCGACGCGTCGTTCTTCGGCATCAGCCCGCGCGAGGCGATGGCCATGGACCCGCAGCAGCGCTTGCTGCTCGAGACCTCGTGGGAGGCGTTCGAGCGGGCCGGGATCGCGCCGAGCTCCGTGCGCGGCACCCAGACCGGCGTCTTCGTCGGCATGGCGACCGGCAACTACGGCCTCGGCGTCAACTCCATGCCCGAGGGCGTCGACATGTACGTCGGCACCGGCAACACCACGAGCGTCGCCTCCGGCCGCATCGCCTTCACGCTCAACCTCAACGGGCCCGCCGTCACCGTCGACACCGCCTGCTCCTCGTCGCTCGTCGCCCTGCACTGGGCCTGCCAGTCGCTGCGGCAGGGCGAGTCCGACCTGGCCCTCGCCGGCGGCGTCACCGTCATGTCGACGCCGGGCGTGTTCATCGTCTTCTCCCGCCAGCGCGGCATGTCCGTCGACGGCCGCTGCCGGGCGTTCGCGGCCGGCGCCGAGGGCACCGGCTGGGGCGAGGGCGTCGGCATGCTGCTGCTGGAGCGGCTCTCCGACGCCCGCCGCAACGGCCACCCGGTCCTCGCCGTCATCCGCGGCTCCGCCCTGAACCAGGACGGCGCCAGCAACGGCCTCACCGCGCCGAACGGCCCGGCCCAGCAGCGGGTCATCCAGGCCGCGCTGGCCAACGCCCGGCTGTCCCCGGCCGAGGTCGACGTCGTCGAGGCCCACGGCACCGGCACCACCCTCGGCGACCCGATCGAGGCCCAGGCGCTGATCGCCACCTACGGGCAGGACCGCCCCGCCGGCGCGCCGCTCTGGCTGGGCTCCATCAAGTCCAACATCGGCCACACCCAGGCCGCCGCGGGCGTCGCCGGGGTCATCAAGATGGTGAAGGCGATCGAGCACGGCGTGCTGCCCAAGACGCTGCACATCGACGCGCCCACCCCGCACGTGGACTGGTCCGCGGGCGCGGTGGAGCTGCTGACCGAGGCCCGGCCGTGGCCCGAGGCCGAGCGCCCGCGCCGCGCCGCCGTCTCCTCGTTCGGCGTCAGCGGCACCAACGCCCACGTCATCATCGAGCAGCCCACCGCCGAGGAGACCGAGCCGGCGGCCGAGCCCGAGGCCGCCCCGGCCCCGGCCGAGCCGCTGGTCGCCGGGCCGGTGGTGTGGCCGCTGTCGGGCCGCTCGGCCGGCGCCGTGCCGGAGCAGGCCGCCCGGCTCGCCGCGTTCGTGCGCGCCAACCCGGACGTGCGCGTCGAGGACATCGCGTGGTCGCTGGTCGCGGCCCGCTCGACGTTCGAGCACCGCGCCGCCGTCGTCGGCGCCGACCGCGACACCCTCGCCGACCGGCTCGACGCCGTCGCGGCCGGCGTCCCGGCGAGCGGCGCGGTGAGCGGGACCGCGACGTCCGGCGGCCGCCTGGTGTGGGTGTTCCCCGGCCAGGGCAGCCAGTCCGCCGGCATGGCCGCCGGGCTGCTGGGCACCTGCCCGGCGTTCGCCGACGCGATCGCCGAGTGCCAGACCGCCCTCGCCCCCTGGATCGAGCTCGACATCCCCGCGCTGCTCACCGGCGCCGACACCGCCTGGCTGGACCGGGTCGAGGTCGTGCAGCCGGTGCTGTTCGCCGTCGGCGTGGCCCTCGCCCGGGTCTGGCAGCGGGCGGGCGCGAAGCCGCACGCGGTCATCGGCCACTCCCAGGGCGAGATCGTGGCCGCGCACGTAGCCGGCATCCTCTCCCTCGACGACGCGGCCCGGGTCGTGGCGGTGCGGGCACAGGCGCTCAAGGCGCTCAAGGGCACCGGGACGATGGCCTCCGTCCCGCTGACGGCGGACGAGGTGCCGGACGATGTGGTGGTCGCGGCGGTCAACGGCCCGCGCTCGCTCGTCGTGGCCGGGCCGCCGGACGCGGTGCAACGCCTGGTGGACCGGGTCGAGGGCGCGAAGCTGATCCCGGTCGACTACGCCTCGCACCACCCGAGCGTGGAACAGGTCCGCGACCAGGTGCTCGCCGCCCTCGACGGCATCACGGTCCAGCCCGGCCACACGCCGATGATCTCGACGGTGGCCGGGGCGACGATGTCGGCCGGCTACTGGATGGACAACCTGCGCCAGCGGGTCGAGTTCGAGGCCGCCGTGCGGACCGCGCTCGAGTCCGGGCACCGCACGTTCGTCGAGATCTCCGCGCACCCGGTGCTCACCATGGCCCTCGCGCAGATCGCCGGCGGCGCGCACGTGCTGGACACCCTGCGCCGCGACGCCGACCAGCCGGAGCGGCTGCTGAGCAACCTCGCGCTGGCCCACAGCCTCGGCCACCCGGTCCGCTACGACGCGATCCTCGCGCCCGCCGCGACCGTCGACCTGCCGACGTACCCGTTCCAGCGCGAGCACTACTGGCTCGACGGCACCGGCCCGCTCGTGCCCGCGGCCACCGGCGAGACGGTGGGCGCGGACCCGTCGCAGCGCCGGTTCTGGGCCGCCGTCGACTCCGAGGACCTCACCCAGCTGGCCGAGGCCCTCACCGTCGACGACACCGACCTCATCGGCACCATCGACGCCCTGCGCCCGGCCCTGCCGGTGCTGCTCTCGTGGCGCAAGCAGCGCAGCCGCCAGGCCGTCATCGACAACTGGCGCTACCAGGACACCTGGAAGCCGCTCGCCGGCGCGAAGGCGGCCCCGCTGCCGGGCACCTGGCTGATCCTCACCCCCGAGGCCGAGGCGGCGACCGCGTGGGAGCCCGTCATCGCCGCGGTCGTGGCCGAGCACGGCGGCACCGCGGTGCCGATCCGGCTCAGCGCGGCCGAGCTGGAGCGCGACGGGCTGGCCAAGCGCCTGCTCGCCGTCGTGCAGCCCGAGACCGCCCCCGACGGCCCGCTGCCCGACGGCATGGTCGCCGGCGCGGACGTGACCGGGGTGCTGTCGCTGCTCGGCCTCGACGAGTCCGCCCACCCGCGGCACGCGTCGGTGCCGATCGGGCTGTCCGCGACCGTCGCGCTCGTGCAGGGCATGGGCGACGCCGGCCTGCGGGCCCCGCTGTGGAGCCTCACCAGCGGCGCGATCTCGACCGGTCTGATGGACAAGCTCCGCTCGCCCGAGCAGGCGATGGTCTGGGGCTTCGGCCGGGTCGCGGCGCTGGAGCACCCGGACCGCTGGGCCGGCCTGATCGATCTGCCCGAGGAGGCCGACGAGCGCACGGGCGACCTGCTCGCCGCGGCGCTCGGCGGGCGGGCCGAGGACCAGATCGCGGTCCGCGCCGCCGGGCTCTTCGCCCGCCGCCTGACCCGGGTCGCCCTCGGCGACAGCCTGCCGCAGATGCCCTGGCAGCCGTACGGCACCGCGCTGATCGTCGGCGGCACCGGCGCCCTCGGCAGCCACGCGGCCCGCTGGCTCGCCCGGCGCGGCGTCGAGCACCTGATCCTCGTGAGCCGCCGCGGCTCGACCGACCCGGACGCGCCCGCCCTGGAGGCCGAGCTGACCGAGCTCGGCGCCCGGGTCACGATCGTGGCCGGCGACGCCTCCGACCGGTCGCTGCTCGAAGGGCTGATCGAGGAGATCCCGCTGGAGTGCCCGCTGACGACCGTCGTGCACGCGGCGGCCACGCTGGACGACGCGCTCATCGCCGACCTCGGGCCGGAGCAGATGGAGCGGGTGCTGCGGGCCAAGGTCGACGTCGCCCGCCACCTGCACGAGCTGACGATGGACCTCGACGTGTCGGCGTTCATCCTCTTCTCGTCGTTCGCCGGCACGGTGGCCAGCTCGGGCGTCGGCAACTACGCGCCCAGCAACGCCTACCTCGACGGCCTGGCCCAGTACCGCCGCGGCCTCGGCCTGCCGGCACTGTCGATCGCCTGGGGCGCCTGGGACGGCGGCGGGATGGCCGAGGGCGACTTCGGCGACGTCCTGCGCCGCCACGGCGTGCGCGAGATGGCCCCGGAGTCGACGATCGCCGCGCTGGAGCAGGCGATGGACCACAGCGAGACGTTCCTGACCGTCGCCGACATCGACTGGGAGCGGTTCTACACGGCGTTCACCGCGACCCGGCCCGCGCCGCTGGTGGGGGACCTGCCCGACGTACGCAACCGTCAGCCCGTCGTCGTGGAGGCCGCCGGCACCGAGGAGCACGGCCCGCTCGCGGCCCGGCTCAGCGCCCTGCCGCCGGCCGAGCGGCCCCGGGCCGTGCTGCAGCTCGTCCTCGGCCAGGTCGCGTCGGTGCTGAACTACCCCTCCGCCGAGGCGATCGACGACAACCGGGCGTTCCGGGAGCTGGGCTTCGACTCCGTCACCGCGGTCGAGCTGCGCAACCGGCTCGGGGCGATGACGGGCGTACCGCTGCCCGTCACGCTGGTCTTCGACTACCCGACGCCGGCCACCCTCGCCGACTACGTCTACGCCGAGGTGGTCGTGGACGAGTCGGTCCTGCCCGAGGCCGTCCTGGCCGACCTGGACCGGCTCGCCGACGACCTGCCCGTGATCGCCGGCGACGAGCAGGCCCGGATGCGGGCCATGATGCGGCTCCAGGCGATGCTCACCAGCCTCGAGCAGGCCGGCGACGACACCGCCGCCGGCACCGACATCAGCGCCCGGCTGGCCCAGGCCAGCGACGAGGACCTCTTCGCCCTCGTCGACGGCGACCTCGGCGTCTCCTGACCGCCGGCCCCCGACGACCCGTACCGCATCACGAGGGAGCGCGACCCCGATGGCCAATGAGGACAAGCTCCGTGACTACCTGAAACGGGTCATGGCGGACCTGCACGTCACGCGCCAGCGACTCAGCGAGGTCGAGTCGCAGGCGCAGGAGCCCGTGGCGATCGTGGCCATGAGCTGCCGGTTCCCCGGCGGGGTCGACGCGCCCGAGGACCTGTGGGACCTGCTGGCCGGCGGCGGCGACGCCATCTCGCCGTTCCCGGCCGACCGGGGCTGGCCGCTGGAGTACCTCTACGACCCCGACCCGGACCGCGCGGGCACCTCCTACACCCGGGAGGGCGGCTTCGTGGCCGGCGTCGGGGACTTCGACGCCGGCATGTTCGGCATCAGCCCGCGCGAGGCCCTCGCCATGGACCCGCAGCAGCGGCTCCTGCTGGAGGCGGCCTGGGAGGCGTTCGAGCGGGCCGGGATCGACCCGTCGCGGCTGCGCGGCAGCCGGACCGGGGTCTTCGTCGGGACCAACGGGCAGGACTACGGGCCGCTGCTCATGATGGCCCCGGGCAGCAACGAGGGCCACCTCATGACCGGCAACGCGGCCGCGGTGGTCTCGGGGCGGCTGTCGTACACCCTCGGCCTGGAGGGCCCGTCGGTGTCGATCGACACCGCCTGCTCGTCGTCGCTGGTCGCCCTGCACTGGGCGATGCAGGCGCTGCGCTCCGGCGAGTGCGGCCTGGCCCTGGCCGGCGGTGTGACCGTGATGTCGACCCCGGGCCTGTTCCTCGCCTCCAGCCGGCAGCGGGCACTGTCGCCGGACGGCCGGTGCCGCTCCTTCGCGGCGTCGGCCGACGGGACCGGCTTCGCCGAGGGCGTCGGGCTGCTGCTCGTGGAGCGCCTCGCCGACGCCCGCCGCAACGGGCACCCGGTCCTCGCCGTCGTGCGGGGCAGCGCGGTCAACCAGGACGGCGCCTCGAACGGTCTCACGGCCCCGAACGGCCCCTCGCAGCAGCGGGTCATCCGGGCCGCGCTCACCAGCGCCGGCCTGTCGCCGGTGGACGTCGACGCCGTCGAGGCCCACGGCACCGGCACCACGCTCGGCGACCCGATCGAGGCGCAGGCGCTGCTGGCCACCTACGGCCAGGACCGTCCGGCCGGCCGGCCGCTGTGGCTCGGCTCGGTGAAGTCGAACATCGGCCACACCCAGGCGGCCGCGGGCGTCGCCGGGATCATCAAGATGGTCCTCGCGATGCGGCACGGGGTGCTGCCGAAGACGCTGCACGTGGACACGCCGACCCCGCACGTGGACTGGTCCGCGGGCGCCGTCGAGCTGCTGACCGAGCCGCGGCCCTGGCCCGCGGGGGAGCAGCCGCGCCGGGCCGGGGTCTCCTCGTTCGGGATCAGCGGCACCAATGCGCACGTGATCATCGAGGAGGCGGAGGTCGTACCGCCGCCGCCGGACGAGACCGCCGACGGCCCGGTGCCGGTGCTCCTGTCGGCCCGGACCGGCACCGCCCTGGCCACGGTGGCCCGGCGCTGGTCGCGGTGGCTGGCCGCGCACCCGGACGCCGACGTCGCCGGGCTCGGCCGCGCCTCCGCCGTGTCCCGCGCCGCCCTCGAGCACCGGGCCGTCGTCCTCGCCGCCGACCGCGACGAGCTGCTCGCCGGCCTCGACCGGGTCGCGGCCGGGACGGCACCCCTGACCGGGGTCGCCGGGGCCGGGCGCCGCATCGGGGTGCTCTTCTCCGGGCAGGGCGCGCAACGGGCCGGGATGGGCTCGCAGCTGTACGGCCGATACCCCGTCTACACCCGCGTCTACGACGAGGTCTGCGCCGCGTTCGACGGACTGCTGCCGGTGGCCCTCAAGCACGTCCCGCCGGGGCTCGCCGACGAGACGCAGTACGCCCAGGCCGGGCTCTTCGCCATCGAGGTGGCCCTGTTCGAGCAGCTCCGAGCGTGGGGGCTGCGGCCCGAGGTGGTCGGCGGCCACTCCATCGGCGAGCTGGTCGCGGCCCACGTCGCCGGCGTCTGGTCGCTGCCCGACGCGTGCGCGGTCGTCGCCGCGCGCGGCCGGCTGATGCAGGCCCTCCCGCCGGGCGGCGCGATGCTCGCCGTCAACTGCGACGAGGCCACCGCCCGCGGCCTGCTCACCGAGGGCGTCTGCATCGCGGCCGTCAACGGCCCCCGCTCGGTGGTGCTCGCCGGCCCGGCCGCGGCGATCGACGCCATCGACACCGAGGGATTACGGACCAACCGGCTGCGGGTGTCGCACGCCTTCCACTCGGCGCTCATGGACCCGATGCTGGACGAGTTCCGCGCGGCGCTCGAGGGCGTCACCTTCCACCCGCCCCGGCTCCAGGTCGTCTCCAACGTGCGCGGCGAGCTGATCACGGAGTTCGACGCCGAGTACTTCGTGCGGCACGTGCGCGACACCGTGCGGTTCGCCGACGGGCTCGCCGCCCTGCGCGCGCACGGCATCGACACCCTCGTCGAGGTCGGCCCCGACGCCGCCCTCGCCCCCCACCTGCACGCGAGCGCCGACGGGGCCGTCGTCGTGCCCACCCTGCGCCGCGACCGGCCCGAGCCCGGGGCGCTGCTCACCGCGCTCGCCGAGCTGCACGTCGCCGGCGCCGCCCTCGACTGGGCCGCGTTCCACCCCGGCCCGCCCCGCCACGCCGATCTGCCCACGTACCCGTTCCAGCGCGTCCGCTACTGGCCCGCGTTCCCCGAGCCCGGCGAGGCCCCGGCCCCGGCCGGCGAGACCGACGCGTTCTGGGCCGCCGTCGACGACGAAGACCTCACCGCGCTGACCGAGCTCACCGGTGCTCCCCGCGAGGACGCCGCGGCCGCGCTGCCGGTCCTCGCGGCCTGGCGGCGGCAGCAGCGCGAGCAGTCGGCCGCGGACGGGTGGCGCTACCGCATCGACTGGGAACCCCTGACCGACCGCCCGGAGCCCGTCCTCGCCGGCCACTGGCTCGTGCTCGCCCCCAAGGGCGGCGCCGACCACGACCCGATCGCCGAGGCGCTGCGCACGGCCGGCGCCGAGGTCGTCACCGCCGAGGTCGACCTCGCCGGCGCGAGCCGTGAGCAGCTCATCGACGAGCTCTGGGCCGCGCTGACCCGGCCCGCGCCCGGCGCTCACACCGGCGCGCTGATCGGCGGCGTGCGGGGCGTGCTGTCGCTGCTCGCCCTCGACGACCGCCCCGACCCGCTGCACCCCGGCGCCCCGCTCGCCCTGGCCGGCACCGCGGCCCTCGTGCAGGCCCTCGGCGACCTCGGGCTCGACGCGCCGCTGTGGTGCGCGACCCGCGGCGCGGTCCGCACCGGCGCCGCCGACCGGCCCGCCGACCCGGTGCAGGCCGCCGTCTGGGGCCTCGGCCGCGTCGTCGCCCTCGAGCACCCCGACCGCTGGGGCGGCCTGATCGACCTCCCCGACCGGCTCGACCGGGCCGCCGCCGGGCGCCTCGTCGCGGCCGTCACCGACCCCGACGGCGAGGACCAGGTCGCCGTCCGCGGCTCCGGCCGCCTCGCCCGCCGCCTGCACCACGCGCGGCCCGGCAAGGCCGGCGACGCCGACGGCTGGAAGCTCTCCGGCACCGCCCTCGTCACCGGTGGCACCGGCGGCCTCGGCCGGCACGTCGCCCGCTGGCTCGCCGAGTCCGGCGCCGAGCACATCATCCTGGCCAGCCGGCGCGGGCCCGAAGCCCCCGGCGCCGCCGACCTCGCCGACGAGCTAGCCGCCGACGGGGTCCGGGTCAGCCTGGCCGCCTGCGACGTCACCGACCGCGACGCGCTGGCCGCCCTCATCGCCGGCGTCCCGGACGAGCTGCCGCTCACCGCGGTCGTGCACACCGCGGCCGTCCTCGACGACGGCATCGTCGACGCGCTCACCGCCCCGCGGCTCGAACGGATCCTGGCCGCCAAGGCGCTCGCCGCGGCCCACCTCGACGAGCTCACCCGCGACCTGCCGCTGCGCGCGTTCGTGCTCTTCTCCTCCTTCGCCGGCGTCGCGGGCAATGCCGGCCAGGCCGGCTACGCGGCCGCGAACGCCTACCTCGACGCCCTCGCCGAGCGGCGCCGGGCCCGCGGCCTCGCCGCGACCTCGGTCGCCTGGGGCGCCTGGAGCGGCGACGGCATGCCGGCCCAGAACGACCGCACCCGCGAGCGGATGCGCCGGGGCGGCGTCACCCCCATGCCGCCGCGCCTCGCCCTGGAGGCGCTGACCGGCGCCCTGCTCCGCGACGAGACCGCGCCGATCGTCATCGACCTCGACTGGGACCGGTTCGCCGGCGCCTTCACCGGGCTGCGGCCGAGCCCGTTCATCGGCGCGCTGCCCGAGGTCCGGCGCCTGCGCCAGACGCTGGCCGCCGACCCCGAGCCCGCGGCCGCCCCCGGCGACGGGCTGGCGGCCCTGGCGCCGGCCGAGCGGGCCGCGGCGCTGCTGGAGCTCGTGCGGTCGGCCGCGGCCGCCGTGCTCGGCTACGCCGGCGAGCAGGACGTGCCCGCCGACCGGCCCCTGCGCGACCTCGGCCTCGACTCGCTCACCGCGATCGACCTGCGCAACGTGCTGGCCACCGCGACCGGGCTCACGCTGCCCACCACGCTGGCGTTCGACTACCCGGCCCCGGTGCTGCTCGCCGCCCACCTCGACGCGCTCCTCGGCGGCTCCGCGGCCGAGATCGTGGTCGCGGCCCGCCCGGCGGGCCCGGCCGACGAGGCCATCGCGATCGTCGCGATGAGCTGCCGCTTCCCCGGCAGCGGCTCGCCCGAGGAGCTGTGGCAGATGCTGGCCGCGGGCCGCGACGGGATCACCGAGTTCCCCGGCGACCGGAACTGGCCGATCGAGCAGCTGTACCACAGCGACCCCGACCACGCCGGCACCAGCTACGTGCGCCACGGCGGCTTCCTCGCCGGCGTCGCCGACTTCGACCCCGGCTTCTTCGGCATCAGCCCGCGCGAGGCGGTCGCGATGGACCCGCAGCAGCGGCTCCTGCTCGAGTCCGCGTGGGAGGCGTTCGAGCGGGCCGGGCTCGACCCGCACGCCTTACGCGGCAGCCCGACCGGCGTCTTCGTCGGCACCAACCACCAGGACTACGCCGCCCTCATGTACGGCAGCGACAACGCCGAGGGCCACCTGCTCACCGGCAACGCGGGCAGCGTGCTGTCCGGTCGCGTCTCCTACACGTTCGGCCTCGAAGGCCCCGCGGTCTCCGTCGACACCGCCTGCTCGTCCTCGCTCGTGGCCCTGCACCTGGCGGCCCAGGCGCTGCGGCGCGGCGAGTGCGACCTGGCGCTGGCCGGCGGCGTGACGGTGATGTCGACGCCGGGCGTGTTCGTCGGCTTCTCCCGCCAGCGCGGCCTCGCCGTCGACGGCCGCTGCAAGGCCTTCGCGGCCGGCGCGGACGGCACCGGCTGGGGCGAAGGCGTCGGCATCCTGCTCGTCGAGCGCCTGGCCGACGCGCGGCGCAACGGCCACTCCGTCCTCGCGGTGCTCGCGGGCTCGGCGGTGAACCAGGACGGCGCCTCGAACGGTCTGACGGCCCCGAACGGTCCCTCGCAGCAGCGGGTCATCCGCCAGGCCCTCGCCGACGCCGGACTGGCACCGTCCGATGTGGACGTGGTCGAGGCGCACGGCACGGGTACGACGCTCGGCGACCCGATCGAGGCCCAGGCGCTGCTGGCGACCTACGGCCAGGACCGGGGCGAGCCGCTGCTGCTGGGCTCGATCAAGTCGAACATCGGCCACACCCAGGCCGCCGCGGGCGTCGCGGGCGTGATCAAGATGATTCTCGCCATGCGGGCGGGCGTCGTGCCGCCGACCCTGCACGTCGACACCCCGACCCCCCACGTGGACTGGTCGGCCGGGAAGGTAGAGCTGGCGACCGAGGCCCGTCCGTGGCCGGCGACCGATCGGCCCCGCCGGGCCGCGGTGTCGTCGTTCGGCATCAGCGGCACCAACGCCCACGTGATCCTCGCCCAGCCCGACGAGACGCCCGGCGAGACTTCACAGACGAGCGGCCTGGTCGTGGGGCCGGTGGTCTGGCCGATCTCGGGCCGTTCGGCGGCGGCGGTCGCCGAGCAGGCGGCCCGGCTCGCGGCCGTCGCCCACACCGCGCCCGCCGAGCAGATCGCGTGGTCCCTCGCGACGACCCGGGCGGTGTTCGAGCACCGTGCGGCCGCCGTGGGGCGGACCACCGAGGAGCTCGTCGCGAGCCTGAACGACCTGGCGATCACGGGCGTGGCGGGCACCGGCGGCCGGATGGTGTGGGTGTTCCCCGGCCAGGGCAGCCAGTCGGCGGGCATGGCGGCGGGGCTGTTCTCCTCGTGCCCGGTGTTCGCGGACGCCATCGTGGAGTGCCAGCTGGCGCTCGCGCCGTGGCTGGACGTGGACATCGCGGGTCTGCTGACGGGTGATGACACGGGTTGGCTGGATCGGGTCGAGGTCGTGCAGCCGGTGCTGTTCGCCGTCGGCGTGGCCCTGGCCCGGGTCTGGCAGCGCGCGGGTGTGAAGCCGCACGCCGTGATCGGCCACTCGCAGGGCGAGATCGCGGCGGCGCACGTGGCCGGGATCCTGTCGCTGGACGATGCGGCCCGGGTGGTGGCGGTGCGGGCGAGGGCGTTGAAGGCGCTCAAGGGCACGGGCACGATGGCCTCGGTCCCGCTCTCCGCGGACGAGGTCACGCCGCTGCTGCCCGATGGCGTGGTCGTCGCGGCCGTCAACGGTCCCCGGACGGTCGTCGTGGCCGGGCCGGTGGGCGCGGTCGAGGATCTGGTGTCGCGGGTGGAGCGGGCGAGGCTCATCTCCGTCGACTACGCCTCGCACCACCCGAGCGTCGAGCAGGTTCGTGACCAGGTGCTCGCGGATCTGGCCGGGATCACGATCCAGCCCGGGCACACGGCCATGATCTCGACCGTCGCCGGGGCCGCGATGTCGGCCGAGTACTGGATGGACAACCTGCGCCAGCGGGTCGAGTTCGAGGCCGCGGTGCGGACCGCGCTGGACACCGGGCACCGCACGTTCGTCGAGATCTCCGCGCACCCGGTGCTCACCATGGCCCTCGCCCAGATCGCCGACGACGCCCACATCCTCGACACCCTGCGCCGCGACGCCGACCAGCCCACCCGGCTGCTGGCCAACCTCGCGCAGGCGCACGCGCTCGGGCACCCCGTCACCTTCGAGACCGTCCTGGCGCGCACGGCGGCCGTGGACCTGCCGACGTACGCGTTCCAGCACCAGCGGTTCTGGCCCCAGCCGCCGCAGTGGCCGGCCTCAGAGCCGGCGCCGGAGCACGAGACCGAGCACGAGTTCTGGGCGGCCGTCGAGCGCGAGGACCTCGGCTCGCTCACCGAGACCCTCGACGTCGACGCCGACGGGTCGCTGCGCACGTTCCTGCCCGCCCTGGCCGCCTGGCGTCGCCGGCGCCGGGAACAGGGCCGCCTCGATGCCGCCCGCTACCGGGTGGCCTGGACGCCCGTGGCCGCGGCCGGGGAGCCGGCGACGGGCACCTGGCTGCTCGCTGTCCCGCCCGGCGCCGACCCCGAGCTGGTCGCGCAGTGCTCGGCGGCGGTCGGAGGCGTGACGGTACACCTGGAGATGGACGGAACCGAGGAGGAGACGGCGGAGGTCGTCGCCCGGCTCCGGGACGGGTTCGAGGCGCCGGCCGGCGTGCTGTCCCTGCTCGCCCTCGACGACCGCGACCGCGATGACTTCCCGGTGCTCGGCCGCGGCGTGGCCGGCAACCTGCTGCTCCTGCAGGCGCTCGCCGAGCTCGACTGGGCGGCGCCGGTGTGGTGGCTCACCCGCGGCGCCGTGTCGGTCGACGCCGGCGACGCCCTCGCCGCGCCCCGGCCGGCGATGCTGTGGGGCCTCGGCCGCACCGCGGCGCTCGAACATCCGCAGCGCTGGGGCGGGCTCGTCGACCTGCCCGCCGAGCTCGGGTCCGCGGGCGTGGACCGGCTCGGGCGGGTGCTGGGCGGCGGTACGGGCGAGGACCAGGTCGCGATCCGGGCCGCCGGCGTGTTCGGCCGCCGCCTCGTCGCCTGCGGACCGTCCGACGGCCCGGCCCCGGGCACCGCGTGGCGGCCCACCGGCACCGCGCTCGTCACCGGCGGCACCGGCGCGCTCGGCGGGCACGTCGCCCGCTGGCTGGCCGGCGCCGGCGCCGAGCGGATCGTGCTCACCAGCCGCAGCGGGTGGGAGGCCCCCGGCTCCGGGGAGCTCGCCGCCGAGCTGCGCGCGCTCGGCGCCGAGGTCGTCGTCGCCGCCTGCGACGTCGCCGACCGGGCCGAGCTGGCCGCGGTCCTGGCCGAGACCGCGGCGACCGGCTCGCCGGTGCGCACGGTCGTGCACTGCGCCGGCGTCAGCGAGGTGATCCCGGTCCGTGACATGGACCTCGCCGATCTCGCCGACCTGGTCGGGGCCAAGGCGGCGGGCGCGGCGAACCTCGACGCGCTGCTCGGCGACGCCGACCTCGACGCGTTCGTGCTGTTCTCCTCCGTCGCCGGCGTCTGGGGCGGCGGCGGCCAGGGCGCCTACGCGGCCGGCAACGCCTACCTGGACGCGCTCGCCGAGCGCCGCCGGGCCCAGGGCCGCCCGGCCACCGCGGTCGCCTGGGGCGCCTGGACCGAGTCGGGCATGTTCGCCGACGGCGCCCAGGACCAGCTGCGCCGCCTTGGCCTCGACGGCATGGAGCCGGCCACCGCGATCGCCGGGCTGCAGCGCGCCCTCGACCTCGCCGACACCACCGTGACCGTCGCCGACGTCGACTGGGCCGTGTTCCACCCCCGGTTCACCGTCACCCGGCCCAGCGCCCTCTTCGGCGAGCTGGCGGCCGTGCGGGCGCTCGAGGCCGCGGACGAGGCCGTCGAGGACACGGCCGACGCCGCCGCCGACTGGCTCGCCCGGACGAGCGCGCTCAACGCCGCCGCCCGTCGCCGGGCCCTCGTCGAGCTCGTCCGCGAGCACGCGGCGAGGGCGCTCGGGCACCCGTCGCCGGACGCGATCGAGGTCGGCCGCGGCTTCCTCGACCTCGGCTTCGACTCGCTCACCGCCGTGGACCTGCGCAACGCCCTGAGCCGCGCCACCGGACGGAAGCTGCCGACGACGCTCGTCTTCGACCACCCGACGACGGACGCGCTCGCCGACCACCTCGCCGGGCTGCTGTTCGACGCCGAGGGGCCGGACGAGTCGGGCGAGGACGCGGAGCTGCGGCGGGCCCTGGCCGCCATCCCGCTCGCCCGGCTGCGCGAGTCCGGCCTGCTCGACCCGCTGCTGCGCCTGGCCGCCGGCGATGAGCCCGCCGCGGCGCTCGCGTCGGAGGCGCCCACTTCGATCCAGGAGCTCGACGTCGAGAGCCTCGTCCGGCTCGCGATGGACGGATCCGACTCGTGACCCCGAGGAGCCGGCGATGAGCGTATCGATGGACAACGTCGTCGAGGCGCTGCGGACGGCGCTGGTCGACAACCAGCGGCTCAAGCAGCAGAACCAGCGCCTCGCGGCGGTCACCGGCGAGCCGATCGCGATCATCGGGATGAGCTGCCGGTTCCCGGGCGGCATCGCCTCGGCCGAGGACCTGTGGGACCTCGTCGCGGCCGGCCGCGACGCCATCGCGCCGTTCCCCGACGACCGCGGCTGGGACCTCGACGCCCTCTACAGCCCGGACCCCGACCGCAGCGGCGCCTCGTACGCCCGCGAGGGCGGCTTCCTGCGCGGCGTCGGCGAGTTCGACCCCGGCTTCTTCGGCATCAGCCCGCGCGAGGCCCTCGCCATGGACCCGCAGCAGCGGCTGCTCCTGGAACTGTCGTGGGAGGCGATCGAGCGGGCCGGCATCGACCCGTCCTCGCTGCGCGGCACCCGCACCGGCGTCTACGCGGCCACGAGCGGCCAGGACTACACGGCCCTGCTCGCCGCGACCGCCACGCCGGTCGACGGCTACCTCGGCACCGGCAACTCGGCCTCCGTCGCCAGCGGCCGCATCTCCTACACGCTCGGCCTGGAGGGCCCGGCGATCAGCATCGACACGGGCTGCTCCTCGTCGCTCGTCGCGCTGCACCTGGCCGCCCAGGCCCTCCGCCACGGCGAGTGCACCCTGGCCCTCGTCGGCGGGGTGTGCGTGATGTCGACCCCGGCCGCGTTCGTCGAGTTCTCCCGCCAGCGCGGCCTCGCCGTCGACGGCCGCTGCAAGTCCTTCGCCGCGGCGGCCGACGGCACCGGCTGGGCCGAGGGCGCCGGGCTGCTGCTCGTCGAGCGGCTCAGCGACGCCCGCCGCAACGGCCACCCCGTGCTCGGCGTCGTCCGGGCCACCGCCGTGAACCAGGACGGCGCCAGCAGCGGGCTCACCGCGCCCAACGGCCCGTCGCAGCAGCGCGTCATCCGGGCCGCACTCGACGGGGCCGGGCTGGGATCGTCCGACGTGGACGTCGTGGAGGGCCACGGCACCGGCACGCGGCTCGGCGACCCGATCGAGGCCCAGGCGCTGCTGGCCACCTACGGCCGCGACCGCGAGCCGGGCCGGCCGCTGCTGCTCGGCTCGGTGAAGTCGAACATCGGCCACTCACAGGCGGCCGCGGGCGCCGCGGGCATCATCAAGATGGTCATGGCGATGCGGCACGGCCTGGTCCCGGCGACCCTGCACGTCGACGAGCCCACCCCGCAGGTCGACTGGGCGGGCGGCGCGGTCGAGCTGGTGACCGCCGCGCGCCCGTGGCCCGCGGCCGACCGTCCGCGGCGGGCGGGCGTGTCGTCGTTCGGCATCAGCGGCACGAACGCCCACGTGATCCTCGAGTCGGTGGAGGAGCCGGCCGCCGTACCCGCCGCCGATGCCGGCCTGCCGGTGGCGTGGACGGTGTCGGCCCGCTCCGAGGAGAGCCTGACCCGGCAGACGGCCCGGCTGCGGGACTGGCCGGGGTCGCCGCTGGACATCGGCTACTCGCTGGCGGCGACGCGGGCGGGCCTCGAACACCGGGCCGTGCTCATGGGCGAGCAGACCGTGCGCGGGTCGGTGACCCGGGGCGGACTGGCCGTGCTGTTCCCCGGCCAGGGCTCGCAGCGGCTCGGGATGGGCGAGGAGCTGTCCGCGGTCCATCCGCGCTTCCGGGAGGTGTACGAAGAGGTCCGCGCCCTGCTCCCGGAGCCGTCCGGTTCCGTGGACGAGACGCGGAATGCGCAGGCGGGCCTCTTCGCCATCGAGGTCGCCTTGTTCGAGCAGTTGCACGACTGGGGCCTGAAGCCCGACTTCCTGGCCGGGCACTCGGTCGGCGAGCTGTCGGCCGCGTATTGCGCCGGGGTGTTGAGTCTTGCGGACGCGGTCAAGGTTGTCGAGGCTCGCGGCCGGCTGATGGGTGAGCTGCCGCCGGGCGGCGGGATGCTCGCGGTCGGGGCGCCGGTGGACGTGGTGCCCGAGGGTGTGTCGGTGGCGGCGATCAACGGGCCGTCATCGGTGGTGCTGTCGGGTCCGGTCGAGGTGCTGGACGCGCTGGTGCTTCCGGGGGTGCGCACGACGCGGTTGCGGGTGTCGCATGCGTTCCATTCGCCGCTCATGGAGCCGATGACGGCCGCGTTCGCCGAGGTGCTGCGGTCGGTGGAGTGGCGGCCGGCGCGGATTCCGATTGTGTCGAACGTGACCGGTGAGTTGATGACCGAGTTCGACGCCGACTATTGGGTCCGGCATGTGCTGGCGACGGTGCGGTTCCACCCGACGCTGCGATATCTGCACCGGGAGGGCGTGCGGACGTTCCTCGAAGTCGGGCCGGGCAGCGCGCTCAGCGTCCTCGGGCCCGACTGCGTCGAGGACGCCGCGTTCATCCCGCTCCTGCGCTCCGGCCAGCCCGAGCCGCAGGCCCTGCTGACCGGCCTCGCCCAGGCCCACGTGCGCGGAACCGGCATCGACTTCGCCGCCTACCACCGCGGCGGGACGGCCGTGCCGCTGCCGACGTACGCGTTCGACCGGCAGCGCTACTGGCCCGACTTCATCCGCCGCGCCGACCCCGCCGCCTGGCTCTACCGCACCGGCTGGGAGCGCCTGCCCGACGCCGAACCGCCCGTGCTGCACGGCACCTGGCTGCTCGCCGTGCCACCCGCCGACGCCGACGAGTGGACCGCCGCCCTGCGCAAGGCCGGCGCCGACCCGCGCCCGCTCGCTGAGGGCACCGACGGCCCCGTTTCGGGCATCATCTGCGCGACCGGGCTGCGCGACGCGCTCGACCTCCTGCACCGGCCGGACCTCGACGCTCCACTGTGGTGCGTGACCCGCGACGACCCGATCCTGTGGGGCGTCGGGCGGGTCGCCGCCCTCGAACAACCCGCCCGGTGGGGCGGCCTGATCGAGATTCCCGCCGAGGGGCCGCCGCCGCTGGAGGCCGTCTGTTCCGTGCTCGCCGGTGAGCACGGCGAGGACCAGGTCGCCGTCCGCCCCGACGGCGTCTACGGACGCCGCCTGCGCCGCGCCACCGTGGCCACCACCGCCCCCGAGGGGGCCGTGACATCCGATAAGACACCCCGCACCGTCCTGCTGGCCGGCGCGGCCGCCGAACGCATCCCGCACGTCACCCGCTGGCTGACCGCGAACGGCGTCGAGCGCGTCATCACCGAGGCCGGCCCGGACGACGTCGTCGACGGCGTGGTGTACCTCGGCGGCGCGACGAGCACCCCGAGCCCGATCGGCCCGGACCTCGCCCGCGCCATCGAGGACGAGACGAGGACCCTGCGGGAGCTCGCCGACACCTACGGCGACACGCCTCTCGACCTGTTCGTCACGTTCGGCTCCACCGCCGCGACCTGGGGCAGCGGCGGCTTCGCGGTCGCCGCCGCCGCGGGCGCCTACGCCGAGGCCGTCGTCGAGCGCCGCCGCGCCAAGGGCCTGAGCGGGCTCGCCGTCGCCTGGGTGCCGTGGGCGCAGCCGGGCGACGACGACTCGCTGCTGCGCCGCGGCCTGCGCCCCCTCGCCGCCGAGCCCGCGCTCGCCGCGCTCGGCCTCGCGCTCGCCGGCGACGAGGTCAGCGTCGCGGTCGCCGACGCCGACTGGCCCCGCTTCGCCGCCGTCTTCACCGCCGCCCGCCCGAGCGCCCTGCTGCGGGACCTGGTCGAGCCCGAGCCCGCGCCGGTGCCGGAGCCGGTCGAGGCCGACCTGCGCCCGCGGCTGCTCGCCGCCTCCGCCGACGAGCGCTACGACATCCTGCTCCGGCTCGTCGGCGAGCAGGCCGCCGAGGTGCTCGGCTTCGACGGCACGGGCCGGCTCGACCTCGACCGCGAGTTCCTCGAGCTCGGCTTCGACTCGCTGACCGCCCTCGAACTGCGCAACGCCCTGCGCCGCCGGCTCGGCCTCGAACTGTCCGCCACCCTGCTCTTCGACCACCCCCGGCCCGACCTGCTCGCCCGGCACCTCGCCGCGAGCCTCGGCGGCGAGGACGACGCGGGCGAGACGGCCGCCGAGCGCCCCGGCGGCATCCTCGGCTGGCTGCTGACGTACACCGAGTCCGTGGGCCGGGCCGCCGACTACACCGAGCTGCTCGTGCGGCTGGCCCAGTTCCGGCCGAGCTTCCGCGACGCCGCCACCCTGGCCGCCCCGCCCGCCGCCGTCCGGCTCGCCCGCGGCGGGGACGCGCCCGCGCTCATCTGCTGCTGCACCATGTCGATGATGTCGGGGGCGCACGAGTACGCCCGCCTCGCCGCCGGGTTCCGCGGCCGCCGCGACGTCTACGCGCTGCCGAACCCGGGCTTCGGGGTGGACGAGCCGCTCCCGGCCGACCTCGACACGCTCATCGCCACGCACGTCGCGACGATCCTGCGCACCGTCGGCGACGCCCCGTTCGTGCTGGCCGGCCACTCGGGCGGCTCGCAGGTCGCCAACGTGCTCGCGCACGCCCTCGACGCCCGGGGCCGCTCGCCCGAGGCGGTCGTGCTCATGGACAGCTACGCGATGGGCAGCGAGGTACTGGGGGAGTGGGTGCCGGAGCTGCTCGACGGCCTCACCGAGCGCACCGTCGCCTACACCCCGATGGACGACTTCCGCACCACCGCTTGGGCCGCGTACCTGCCGTTCTTCGCCGAGTGGAAGGCGCTGCCGATGGCGGCCCCCACACTGCTCGTCCGGGCCGGCGAACCCCTCGGGGAGTGGTCCGGACCTGGCGACTGGCGCTCCTCATGGTCAATGCCCCACGATGTACTCGACACTCCGGGCAATCACTTCACCATGGTCGGAGACCACGCCGACGCCCTCGCCCGCAACGTACAAATCTGGCTGGAGGACCGATCGTGTTGAGCGTTTCAGCGAGCTGGCCCGGAGGACTGCCGTGCCCGTGATCGAGGTCGAGAACCTCATCAAGCGCTACGAGTCGAAGACCGCCGTCGACGGCGTCTCGTTCACCGTCGAGCCCGGCGAGATCTTCGGGATCCTCGGCCCCAACGGCGCCGGCAAGACCACCACCGTCGAGTGCATCGAGGGCCTGCGCCGCCCCGACGGCGGCTCGGTGAAGGTGTTCGGGCTCGACCCGCTGCGCGACGCCGAGGCCCTGCGCGAGCGGCTGGGCGTGCAGCTGCAGGAGAGCCAGCTGCCCGACAAGATGAAGGTGCGCGAGGCGCTGAAGCTCTACGCGTCGCTGTACCGCGACCCGGCCGACCCCCTCGAACTGCTGGAGCAGCTCGGGCTGACGGACAAGCTCGACTCGTACTACAGCAAGCTCTCCGGCGGCCAGAAGCAGCGGCTGTCCATCGCCCTCGCACTGATCGGCAACCCCGAGGTCGCCGTCCTCGACGAGCTCACCACGGGCCTGGACCCCAGCGCCCGCCGCGACACGTGGGAGCTCATCGAGAAGGTCCGCGACCGCGGCGTCACCATCCTGCTCGTCACCCACTTCATGGACGAGGCCGAGCGGCTCTGCGACCGGCTCGCCATCTTCAACAAGGGCAAGGTCGTCGCCGCCGACACTCCCAGCGCCCTCATCGAGCAGGTGCAGAGCGACGTCCGCGTGCACTTCCAGCCCTCGAAGCCGGTCGACAGCGCCGTCCTCGAGGCGCTGCCCGAGGTGACCGCCGTGCACACGACCGCGACCGAGACCGTCGTGACCGGCACCGGCAACGTGCTCTTCGCCATCACCTCGGCCCTGGCCGCCCAGCAGGTCATCGCGAACAACCTGCGGGTCGAACAGGCGAACCTCGAGAACGTCTTCCTGCAGCTCACCGGCCACTCGATCGAAGATTAGGGCAGAGGAGACAGTCCCTTGAAGGGCTTCGGCAATTTCACCGTCATGGAGATGAAGCTCCTGCTGCGCGAGCCGATCGTGCTGCTCTTCGGCGTGGCCCTGCCGGTCGTGCTGCTCGCCGTCTTCGGCAACCTCGCCATGATGAAGACGCCCGACCCCAACCTCGGCGGCCTGCGCGTCCTCGACGTCTACCTCCCGCCGCTCATCAGCGTCACGATCACGATGCTCGGCCTGTCCACGATCAGTGCCGTGCTGTCGAACTACCGCGAGCGCGGCATCCTCAAGCGGCTGGCCACCACCCCGGCCAAGCCCCTCACCCTGCTGCTGGCCGAGATGGTCGTGCACCTCGTCGTCATGGCGGTGACGGTGGCGCTGCTGCTGGTCGTCGGCATCGGCCTGATGGACATCCCGGCGCCGAAGGACTTCGCCGGCTTCGTCGTCGCGTTCGTGCTCGCCGCCGCGTCCGTCTTCGCCATCGGCCTGCTGGTGGCGGCCATGGCCCCGAACGCCCGCGCCGGCAGCGGCCTGGGCAGCATCCTGTTCTTCCCCGTGGTGTTCTTCGCCGGGCTGTGGACGCCCGGGCCGGCCATGCCCGAGATCCTGCGCCAGATCGCGGTGTTCACGCCGCTCGGCGCCGGCTCCCAGGCCATGCAGGCGGCGTGGGACGGCGACTGGTGGCAGCCGCTGCGCCTGGGCGTCATGGTCGTCTACGCGGTCGGCGGCTGCCTCGCCGCCTCGAAGCTCTTCCGCTGGACCAGCTGAGTCCCCTCCTAGGGGATCGTCGCGCCGGTTAGGGGTTCTCCACTGTGGAGCGTCATCGCTAGCTTCAGGTGACGGAACCGGCGCGACGGGCTGGTGTGATGGACAACGAAGAGAAGCTGCGCGAATACCTCAAGCGAGTCACCGGCGATCTGCGCCGGACCCGGCAGCGGCTCCGGGAGGTCGAGGACGGCCGCGCGCAGCCGATCGCGATCGTCGGCATGGCCTGCCGCCTGCCCGGCGGCATCGCCGATCCCGAGCAGTTCTGGCAGGTCGTCGCCGATGGTCACGACGTCGTCGGCGACTTCCCGGCCGACCGCGGCTGGGACCTGGAGGAGCTGTACGACCCCGACGGCGCCCGCGCGGGCAGCGCAAGCACGCGCCAGGGCGGCTTCCTCGCCGGGGCCGGTGACTTCGACGCCGCCTTCTTCGGCATCAGCCCCCGCGAGGCCCTCGCGATGGACCCGCAGCAGCGGCTCCTGCTCGAGGTCTCCTGGGAGGCCCTGGAGGACGCGGGCATCGACCCGCTGGGCCTGCGCGGCGCCCGCGCCGGCGTCTACACCGGCCTGATCCACGGTGGGTACGCCACCGCCGCCGACCTCCCCGAGGGCGTGGACGGCCACGTGGGCCTGGGCAACTCCAGCAGCGTCGCCTCCGGCCGCGTCGCGTACGCCCTGGGCCTCGAGGGCCCCGCCGTCACCATCGACACCGCCTGCTCCTCGTCGCTCGTCGCCCTGCACCTGGCCGCCCAGGCGCTGCGCGGCGGCGAGTGCGACGTGGCCCTCGCCGGCGGCGTCACCGTGATGCCCGGCCCGGCCACCTTCGTGGACTTCTCCCGCCAGCAGGGCCTGGCCCCGGACGGCCGCTGCAAGGCGTACTCCGCCGCCGCGGACGGCACCGGCATGGCCGAGGGTATCGGCATCCTCGTCGTCGAGCGCCTGGCGGACGCCCAGCGCCTCGGCCACCGGATTCTGGCCGTGCTCGCCGGCTCCGCCGTGAACCAGGACGGCGCCAGCAACGGCCTGACGGCCCCGAACGGCCCGTCGCAGCAGCGCGTGATCCGCGCCGCCCTGGCCGCCGCCGGCCTCGGACCGTCCGATGTGGACGTGGTCGAGGGTCACGGCACCGGCACGCGGCTCGGCGACCCGATCGAGGCCCAGGCCCTCCTGGCGACCTACGGCCAGCGCGAGCCGGACCGCCCGCCGCTCCTGCTCGGCTCGGTGAAGTCGAACATCGGCCACACCCAGGCCGCGGCCGGCGTGGCCGGGGTCATCAAGATGATCCTCGCCATGCGCCACGGCCTGGTGCCGAAGTCGCTGCACCTGGCCGAGGCGTCCCCGCGGGTCGACTGGACCGCCGGCGCGATCGAGCTGCTCACCGAGGCGCGCCCATGGCCGCCGTCCGACCGTCCCCGCCGGGCCGGCGTGTCGTCGTTCGGCATCAGCGGCACCAACGCGCACGTGATCCTGGAGTCGGTCGCCGAGGAGCCCGCTCCGCCGACGGCCGATGCCGGTGGGCCGGTGGCGTGGACGGTGTCGGCCCGGTCCGAGGCGGCGCTGGCCGAGCAGGTGGCCCGGCTGGACGGCTGGCCGGGATCGCCGGTCGACATCGGCTACTCGCTGGCCGCGACGCGGGCGGGCCTCGAGCACCGGGCCGTGATCGTCGGCGACGAGACCGTCCGGGGCTCGGTGACACCGGGCGGCCTGGCGGTCCTGTTCTCGGGCCAGGGCTCCCAGCGCGCCGGGATGGGCGCCGGACTGGGCTTCCCGGTGTTCCGGCGGGTCCACGACGAGGTGCGCGCGCTCTTCGGCGAGCTCCCGGACGAGCGGATCGACGCGACGGAGATCACGCAGCCGGCGCTGTTCGCGTTCGAGGTCGCGCTCTTCGAGCAGCTGCGGGACTGGGGCCTGCGGCCGGACTTCCTGGCCGGCCACTCCGTCGGTGAGCTGTCGGCGGCCTACTGCGCCGGGGTGATGAGCCTGCCCGACGCGGTCAGGGTCGTCGCCGCGCGCGGCCGCCTGATGGCGCAGCTGCCGCCCGGCGGCGTGATGGTCGCCGCGGCGTGCCCGGCGGCCCGGGCCGAGGCGGTGCTGTCCGGTTCGGTGGCGATCGCCGCCGTGAACGGGCCGTCCTCGGTGGTGCTCTCCGGCCCCGCCGACGAGGTGGCGGCCGTGGTCGCGCGGCTCGGCGATGTGCGGACGAAGGCGCTGCGGGTCTCGCACGCGTTCCACTCGCCGCTCATGGAGCCGATGACCGCCGCGTTCGCCGAGGTGCTGCGGTCGGTGCGGTGGCGGCCGGCGCAGATCCCGATCGTGTCGAACGTGACCGGCCAGCTGATGACCGAGTTCGACGCGGACTACTGGGTGCAGCACGTGCTCGCGCCCGTACAGCTGGATCCGACGCTGCGGTTCCTGCACGGCCACGGGGTGCGGACCTTCCTCGAGGCCGGCCCCGGGGCCGCGCTGAGCGCCCTCGGGCCGGACTGCGTCGAGGACGCCGCGTTCATCCCGCTGCTGCGCTCGGGCCGGCCGGAACCGCAGGCGCTCCTGCACGGCCTGGCCCAGGCCCACGTGCGCGGCACCGGCATCGACTTCGCGGCCTACCACGCCGGCAACGCCGTACCGCTGCCGAAGTACCCGTTCCAGCACCAGCGCTACTGGCTCACCCCCGCGGCCCACTCCGGCGACGCCACCGGCCTGGGGCTGGAGACGGCCGGACACCCGCTGCTCGGCGCCCTGGTCCGCATCGCCGGCGGCGACGAGCTCATGTGCACGGGCCGCCTCTCGGTCGCCGCGTACCCGTGGCTGGCCGACCACCGCGTGCACGGCGCGATCCTCCTGCCCGGCACCGCCCTGGTCGACCTCGCCGCCGGCGTCGGTCGCGAGGCCGGCTGCCCGGCCGTCGACGAGCTGGTCCTGGACACGCCGCTGAGGCTGCCGCCGGGCTCCGCCGTCGCCGTCCAGGTGCGGGTCGCGGCCGCCGACGGCGACGGCCGCCGCGCGGTCACCATCCACTCGGCCCCCGCCGCCGGCGGCGACGAGCCGTGGACCCGGCACGCGACCGGCGTGCTGGCACCCGCGGCGACCCCGCCGGCCGCGAGCCTGCCGCTGCCGGAGGAGGCGGACCTGGTCGAGGCCGACGAGGTCTACCAGCGCCTGGCCGACCTCGGGCTCGGCTACGGCCCGGCCTTCCGCGGCCTGCGATCCCTGCGGCGCCACGGCGACGACGTCTACGTCGAGGCCGAGCTGCCCACCGCCCTGCCGACCGCCGGCTTCGCCATCCACCCGGCCCTCTTCGACGCCGTTCTGCACGCGGCCGGCTGGGTCGACGGCCACACCGCGGGCCTCCCGTTCGCCTGGTCCGGCGTCACGCTGCCCGCCCCCGGCACCGGCTTCTCGGCCGTCCGCGCCCGGTTGAGCCCCGTCCCGTCCGGGGTCGAGATCACGCTGGCCGACCCGACCGGCGCCGTCATCGGCACCGTGACGTCGCTGGCGGCCCGCCCCCTCACGGTCCCGGCCGACCCCCTCTACCGCACCGAGTGGATTCCGGTGCCGGCGGCGGCCGGCACGAGCACGGAGACGCTGACGGTCGCGCCGTCGGGCCCGGACGTCCTCGCCGACCTCCACCGGACCGTGCCCGCCGTCCTCGCCCGGATCCAGCAGTGGCTGGCCCAGCCCGAACCGCTCACCATCGTCACCCGCGGCGGCGTCGCCACCGGCCCGGATGACCCGGTCGACCCGGTCGCCGCGGCCGTCTGGGGCCTGGTCCGCGCCGCCCAGGCCGAGCACCCCGACCGCATCCGGATCGTCGACACCGACACCGACGACGTGCCCGCCCTCCCGGACGGCGAGCCCCAGCTGGCCGTGCGCGCCGGCCGGCTCCTCGCCCCCCGGCTGACCCGGCACGAGACCGAACCGCCGCCGCCCCCGCGGCTCGACGGCACCGTCCTGGTGACCGGCAACCCGGCCGGCCTCGCCGGACTCGTCGCCCGCCACCTGCACGAACACCACGGCGCCCGGATCGTCCTGGCCAGCCGCCGGGGTCCCGCCGCGGACGGGGCCGCCGAGCTGGTCCGCGACGGCGTCGTGGAGCGGATCGTCGCCTGCGACCTGGCCGACCCCGCGCGGCTCGCGGAGTTGCTGCACTCCGTGCCCGGCCGCCTGGCCGGCGTGGTCCACACCGCCGGCCTCACCGACGACGGCACCGTGGCCTCCCTCTCCGGCGATCAGGTGGCGACGGTACTGCGCGCCAAGGCCGACACCGCCTGGCACCTGCACACCCTGACGGCGGACCGCGACCTGGACCTGTTCGTCTCCTTCTCGTCCGTGGCGGGCGTGCTCGGCGCCGCCGGCCAGGCCAACTACGCCGCCGCGAACGCGTTCCTCGACGCCCTCGCCCGGCACCGGCGGGCCCAGGGCCTCCCGGGCGTCTCGATCGCCTGGGGCCTGTGGGAGCACGCCACCGCGATGACCGCCGGTCTCGGCGAGGCCGACCGCCGCCGCATGGCCCGCGACGGCCTGCAACCCCTGCCGACCCCGGCCGCGCTCCGGCTGTTCGACGCGGCCGCCACCGGCACCGAGCCGAACGTGGTCGCGGCCCGGCTCGACCCGCGCGCCCTGCGCCGCCGGACCCGCCCGCGCCCCGCCGAGGCCCGCGTCCCGGTCAGCGAGGGCCTGGCCGGGCACCCCGACCACGTCCTGCAGCTGGTCCGCACGCACGTCGCCGCCGTGCTCGGCCACGCCGGCCCCACCGCCATCGGCGCCGAGCAGGCGTTCTCGGAGCTCGGCTTCGACTCGCTCACCGCGATCGAGCTGCGCAACCGCCTGGCCGCCGCCACTGGGCTGCGCCTGCCCGCGACCCTCGTCTTCGACTACCCGCGCCCGGCCGTTCTGGCCGAGCACATCCTGAGCCACCTCGCGCCGCAGGCCGCCCCGGCCGCGTCCGCCCCCGCCACCGTCCGGCCCGTCGGTGGCGACCGGATCGCGATCGTCGGCATGGCCTGCCGCTACCCCGGCGGCGTGGCCGGACCCGAGGACCTCTGGCGGCTGCTGGCCGGCGGCGAGGACGCGATCGGCGACTTCCCGGCCGACCGTGGCTGGGACATCGAGGGCCTCTACGACCACGATCCCGACCCGGAGGGCAAGTCCACCACCCGGCAGGGCGGGTTCCTCTACGACGCCGGCGGGTTCGACGCCGCCTTCTTCGGCATCAGCCCCCGCGAGGCGCTCGCCATGGACCCGCAGCAGCGGCTGCTGGTCGAGGTCTCCTGGGAGGCGATCGAGTCGGCGGGCACCGACCCCGCGACCCTGCGCGGCAGCCGGACCGGGGTGTTCGCCGGCCTGATGTACCACGACTACGCCCGCTCGGCCGGCGCCGTCCCGACCGGCGTCGAGGACTTCCTCGGCGTCGGCACCTCCGGCAGCGTCCTGTCGGGCCGGATCTCGTACGCGCTGGGCCTGGAGGGCCCCGCCGTGACCGTCGACACCGCGTGCTCGTCGTCGCTGGTGGCCCTGCACCTGGCCGCGCAGGCGCTGCGGGCCGGCGAGTGCGACGCGGCCCTGGCCGGCGGCGTGACGGTGATGGCGCAGCCCACCACGTTCGCCGACTTCTCCCGCCAGCGGGGGCTGGCCGGGGACGGGCGCTGCAAGTCGTACGCCGACGCCGCCGACGGCACCGGCTGGTCCGAGGGCGTCGGCGTCCTCGTGCTGGAGCGCCTCACCGACGCCGAGCGCCTCGGCCACCGGGTGCTGGCGGTGGTCGCGGGTTCGGCGGTGAATCAGGATGGTGCGTCGAATGGTCTGACGGCCCCGAACGGTCCGTCGCAGCAGCGGGTGATTCGTGCGGCCTTGGCGAGTGCCGGGCTGGGTCCGTCCGATGTGGACGTTGTGGAGGGTCACGGGACGGGGACGCGGCTCGGGGATCCGATCGAGGTGCAGGCGTTGCTGGCGACCTATGGTCAGGATCGCCCGGCCCCGGTGCTTTTGGGTTCGGTCAAGTCGAATCTCGGGCACACGCAGGCGGCCGCGGGTGTCGCGGGTGTGATCAAGATGGTGCTGGCGATGCGGCACGGTCTGGTTCCGCGCACTTTGCATGTGGATGAGCCGTCGTCGCAGGTGGACTGGTCGGCGGGTGCGGTGGCGCTGGTCTCCGAGTCCCGGCCGTGGCCTGCCGCCGGCCGTCCGCGCCGGGCGGGTGTGTCGTCGTTCGGGATCAGTGGCACGAATGCGCACGTGATTTTGGAAGGTGTCGAGGCCGCGGAGGTCTCGACTGAGTCCGACCTGCCGGCGGCGTGGGTGGTGTCGAGCCGGTCGGAGGCCGGGGTGGAGGCGCAGGCGGCCCGACTGGCTGGTTGGCCGGGTTCGCCGGTGGATATCGGGTTTTCGCTGGCGTCGACGCGGACGGGTTTCGAGCATCGTGGTGTGCTGCTGGATGGCGAGCTTGCCGTCCGCGGGTCAGTGGTCCAAGGCGGGACGGCGGTGCTGTTCCCGGGCCAGGGTTCCCAGCGCCCGGGGATGGGTGAGGAGCTGTCCGCGGTCTATCCACGGTTCCGTGAGGTCTTCGAGGAGGTCCGCTCGCTGCTGCCGGATCCGTCCGGGTCAGTGGACGAGACCCGGAATGCGCAGGCGGGTCTCTTCGCGATCGAGGTGGCGCTGTTCGAGCAGCTCCGGGATTGGGGTTTGCAGCCGGACTTCCTCGCAGGTCATTCGGTCGGTGAACTCTCGGCCGCGTATTGCGCCGGGGTGCTGAGCCTCGCGGACGCGGTCAAGGTTGTCGAGGCTCGGGGCCGGTTGATGGGTGAGCTGCCCGCGGGTGGCGGGATGCTTGCGGTCGGGGCTGCGGTCGACGATGTGCCCGAGGGTGTGTCGGTGGCGGCGGTGAATGGGCCGTCGTCGGTGGTGTTGTCCGGGCCGGTTGAGGTGTTGGACGGGCTGGTGTTCCCCGGAGTGCGCACGACGCGGTTGCGGGTGTCGCATGCGTTCCATTCGCCGTTGATGGAGCCGATGACGGCCGCGTTCGCTGAGGTGTTGCGGTCGGTGGAGTGGCGGCCGGCGCGGATTCCGATTGTGTCGAACGTGACCGGTGAACTCATGACTGAGTTCGACGCCGACTACTGGGTCCGGCATGTGCTGGCTACGGTGCAGTTCTATCCGACGTTGCAGTTCCTGCACGGCGCTGGGGTGCGGACGTTCCTCGAAGTCGGGCCCGGTGGTGCGCTCAGTGCGCTCGGGCCGGACTGTGTCGCGGACTCGGCGTTCATTCCGTTGCTGCGGTCTGGTCAGGCGGAGCCTCGGGCGTTGCTGAACGGGCTTGCGCAGGCCCATGTTCGGGGGAGCGGGATCGACTTCGCGGCCTACCATCGTGGGGCTGTCGTGCCGGTGCCGACCTACGCGTTCCAGCACCAGCACTACTGGCTCAGCAGCGCGCCCGGCGCCGACGCCGGTGGGCTCGGGCAGGAGGCCGGCGGGCACCCGCTGCTCGGGGCGATGGTCCGGCTCGCGGGCGGCGACCAGTACGTCTTCACCGGCCGGCTCTCCCTCGCCGCGCTGCCGTGGCTCGCCGACCACCGGGTGCTGGGCACCGCGGTCGTGCCGGGGACGGCGCTGCTCGACATGGTCCTCGCGGCCGGCGCCAAGGCCGGCTGCCCCGGGGTCGAGGAGCTCGTCCTCGACACCCCCCTCGCGCTGCCGGCCACGGGCGCGGTGACGCTGCAGCTGACCGTCGCCGCCGAGGACGAGCACGGTCGCCGCGCCATCGAGGTGTACTCGCACCCCGCCGACGACCCCGAAGCCCCCTGGACCCGGCACGCCACCGGCTCCCTCGGCGCCGCCCGGCCGTCCGCCTCCGGCGCCGAGCTGGCCGTCTGGCCGCCCACCGGCGCCGAACCCGTCGACCGCGACGCCCTCTACGACGGCCTCGCCGACGCCGGCCTCGACTACGGGCCGGTCTTCCGCGGCGTGCGCGAGCTGTGGTGCCGCGGCGACGACGTGTACGTCGAGGCCGTCCTCCCCGACGGCGTGCCGACCGGCGGCTTCGGCCTGCACCCGGCCCTGCTCGACGCGACCCTCCACGGCCTCGGCCGGGTCGGCGGCGAGAGCGACCCCGCGGGCCTCCACGGCCTCGGCCGGGTCGGCGGCGCGAACGACCCCGCGGGCCTGCCCTTCGTGTGGTCCGGCGCGGCGCTGCCGACCGGCGAGTCCGGGCTGTCGGTCCTGCGCGCCCGCCTGAGCCCCGCCGAGCACGGCGTCACCATCGTCGTCGCCGACACCACCGGCGCCACGATCGGCACGGTCGAGTCGCTGGTGACCCGCCCGATCGCGACCGACCAGCTCCCGGCCGCCGCGGCCGGTAACGCCCTGCTGCGCGTGGCCTGGCTCCCCGCCGCCCCTTCCTCGGGCTCCGCGCCTCTTGGTTCCGCGTCCTCCGGCTCCGCGTCCTCCGGCTCCGCGTCCTCCGGCTCTGCGTCGTCCGGCTCCGCACCGTGGCCGGTCCCCGCCGTCGCGTCCTCCGGTTCCGCGCCGGGGGCGGTCCCCGCCGACGTCGCCGTTCTGCGGATCGACTCGGACGACGCCCGATCCGCCGTCGCGGAGGCGTTGAGCGCGATCCAGGAACTCGTTCGCCGCCCGGACGCGACCGGCGCCGGCCTCGCCGTGGTCACCCGCGGCACCGGCCCGGCCGCCGCCGCGGTGTGGGGGCTGGTCCGCTCCGCGCAGTCCGAGCACCCCGGCCGCATCCGCCTGATCGCGCTCGAGGACGCCGCTGACCCCGAGGACCCCGAGGACACGGCCCGTCTGTCCGAGGCCCTCACGCTCGACGAACCCCAGCTGGCCCTGCGCGGCGGGGAGTTCCTGGTGCCGCGGCTCCAGCCCGCCGACGCGGAGCCGGCCGAGCCGCCGTCGCTCGGGGACGGGACCGTGCTCGTGACCGGCAACCCGGCCGGGCTGGCGGGGCACGTCGCGCGGCACCTGGCGGCCCGGTACGGGGTGCGCAGCCTCGTGCTGGCCAGCCGCCGCGGGCCCGCCGCCACCGGGGCCGGTGACCTCGCCGCCGAACTGGCCCGCGACGGCGTCGTGCTGCGGCCCGTCGCCTGCGACCTCACCGACCGTGCCCAGGTCGCCGCGCTCCTCGACGTCATCGCCGCCGACGGCCGCCTCGCCGGCGTCGTGCACACCGCCGCGGTCGTGGACGACGCCACCATCACCGCGCTGACGCCGGAGCGCGTCGACGCCGTGTTCGGCCCGAAGGCGGACGCGGCCCGGCACCTGCACGAGCTGACCATCGACGCGCGGCCCGAGCTGTTCGTCCTGTTCTCGTCGATCTCGGGCGTCCTGGGCGGCGCCGGGCAGGGCAACTACGCGGCGGCGAACGCCTGCCTGGATGCCCTCGCCCATGAGCGTCGCCGCGCCGGGCTTCCCGCGCACTCGATCGCCTGGGGCCTGTGGGCGGACGCCACCGGGATCACCGGCGGGCTGGGCGAGGCCGATCGGCGCCGCCTGGCCCGGCACGGCCTGCTGCCCATGGCGGCGGGCGAGGCCCTGGAGCTGTTCGACCGGGCCGTGCGCGGCACCGAACCCGCCCCGGTCGCGGCCCGCCTCGATCTCGCCGCACTGCGCCGCGCCGCCCGCACGGAGCTGCCGCCGCCGCTGCTGCGGGCGCTGATCCGCACCCGGCCGCGGCCGCAGACGGAGGGCGAGTCCAAGACCGCCGAGACGCTCACCCAGCGGCTCGCGCTGCTGCCCGACACCGAGCGCCCGCGGCACGTGCTGCACCTGGTGCGTACGCACGTCGCGGCGGTGCTCGGGCACGCCCGGCCGGACGCGATCGGCGCCGACCAGGCCTTCTCCGAGCTCGGGTTCGACTCGCTCACCGCGGTCGAGCTGCGCAACCGGCTCAACGCGGCGACCGGGCTGCGGCTGGCGGCCACGCTCGTCTTCGACTACCCGAAGCCGGCGCTGCTGGCCGAGCACCTGCTGGACCTGGCCGCCCCGGCGCCGGCGGCCGGTGGCGGGCTGCTCGACGACCTCGCGCGGCTCGAGGGAGCCGTGGCGGGGCACGACGAGGAGACCCGCGGCGTCGTCGTGGCGCGGCTGCGGCGGCTGCTCGACACGCTCACGGCGTCCGAGGCCGGGCCGGCGGCGGCCGGAGAGATCGACGAGGCCACCGACGACGAGCTGTTCGCGCTGCTGGACCGGCGCATGGGCGCGGCCTGAGCGCTCGGGAACGGCCGGACCGCCCCAGCGGCCAAAGCGTTCGGGAACGGCCGGACCGCCCCAGCGGCCAAAGCGTTCGGGAACGGCCGGACCGCCCCAGGGAAGTACACCTGGGGCGGTTCGAAGGTATTTCAGACGGCGGCGGAGCGCGCCTGGCGGGCCAGGTCCGAGATGCGGGTGATCGTCGGCTCCCGAATGATCTTGCTCAGGTCGGACATGAAGGCCGTCTCCCGGCCGCGGCCGACGATGTCGTTGCACACGGCCGCCAGCATGGCCAGGAGCTTCGCCGAGTCGCCGCCGAGGCGGTGGAAGTCGGCGTCGCCGCTGAGCCGCTGCACGTCCACGGCGAGGGTGCGGGCCCAGATCCCGGCGACCGCGGTCTCGACCTCGCCGCTCAGCGCGGTCACCGAGGCCGCGGAGGTGCCCTGGTCGGCGAACGGGTCCGGCAGGGCGGTCACGTCGACCTTGCCGTTCGCGGTGCGCGGCAGCTCCGCGACGAGCACGGTCGCGCTCGGCACCATGTACGGTGGCAGGAGCTTCCCGACGTGCTCGTCGAGCGCCTCCACGGAGACCTCGGCGGCCGGCACGACGTACGCGCACAGGATCTTGTCCGGGCTGCCGTCCCGCGTGCGGCCGACGGCGAACGCGCGGGCCACGGCCGGGTGCTCCTCCAGCGCACGGGCGACCTCGGCGGGCTCGATGCGGTAGCCGCGGACCTTGATCTGCTCGTCGTTGCGCCCCACCGACTCGAGCTCGCCGCTGGGCAGCTGCCGGGCCAGGTCCCCACTGCGGTACACCCGCTCGCCGCCGGCCATCACCGTGAAGCGCTCGCGGTTGAGGTCGGGGCGGCCGCGGTACCCCCGGCACAGCTGCGCGCCGCCCAGCAGCATCTCGCCGACCTCGCCCGGCTCCACGAGCCGGCCCTCGGTGTCGACGAGGTAGATGGTGCTGTTGTCGGTCGGCACCCCGATCGGCACCGAGGCGAGACCGGCGTCGGCCTGCGCGTCGAACGTGCGGGTCATGTTGCCGATGGTCGTCTCGGTCGGCCCGTACTCGTTGAAGATGCGGCACTGCGGCCCGAACGCCTCCTGGGCGCGCGCCGTCACCGACGTGCGCAGCAGCTCCCCGCCGGCGATGACGGCCGTGAACCCCTCCGGGCGCAGGCCGAGCCGGCCGATGAGGTCGAGGTGGGTCGGGGTCAGCTTCAGCTTGTTCGCCCCGCGGTTGAACAGCATGTCCTGCAGCACCATGTGGTTCAGCTCGTCCGGCACCAGCGCGATCGAGCCGCCGGCCAGCACCGGCAGGAAGATGGCGGTGTTGGACAGGTCGAAGGCGAGCGAGCTGAACAGCGGGAACCGGGTGTGCTCGTCGACGCCGTAGACGCGGGTCGACCAGCTGACGAACGTGGCCAGGTTGCGGTGCTCGATCTCCACGCCCTTGGGCCGGCCCGTCGAGCCCGAGGTGTAGATGACGTAGGCGAGGTCCTCGGGGCGGATCTCCACCGGCTCGAGCGTGCCGTCGCCGGTTGCGAGCTCCTCGATGACGGCGAGCGTGCAGGCGGGCGGGGCGAACCCGCGGTGGCGGTGGCGCGCCTCGGTCAGGCAGACGGTGACCCCGGCGTCGGCGAGCAGGCCGGCGAGGCGGTGGTCGGGGTGCTGGGGGTCCAGCGGCAGGTACGCGGCGCCGGCCTTGAGGATGCCCCAGATGGCGGCCATCGCGGCCACGGTGCGCCCGGCGAACAGGCCGACCACGTCGTCGCGGCCCAGGCCGCGGCGCTGCAGGTCGGCGGCGACGGCGCTGGAGTAGCGGTCCAGCTCGGCGTAGGTGGTGTTGCCCTCGGGGCTGGTGAGGGCGATCGCGTCCGGGGTCCGGGCCACCTGCGCGGCGAACTGCTCGACCACGGTGCCGGGCCGGGCGAGCGGCCGGGCGTTGTCGTTGCCGGCCCAGATCCGGCGGTGCCGCGGCGACAGCGCCTCCTCGATCGCGTCGAGCAGCGCGACGGCCCGCTCGACCAGCTCCGGGCGGTCGTACCAGCCGAGGGTGATCTCCGTGCGCCCGCCGCACTCGACGGCGTTGATCTCCGGCGGCCCGACGGGCCCGGAGTTGGGCAGCGAGTAGATGGTCGTGGCGTGGAACTCCCGCCCGCGCAGGGTGTCCAGGTCGATGCGCCCGACGTGGGAGATGGTGGCCACGCTGCCGTAGCGGCCGCGGCTCGCGGAGATGTCGTCCAGCGCCATCAGCTGCCGGCGGAGGTGGTCGCGGGGGATGTTCGCCAGCGCCGGATCGGTCCCGGCCGCGAGGTCCTGGCCCGAGCTGAGGATGGTCAGCAGCCGCTCGTGCGCGTCCTCCCACGCCGAGCCCGCGGTGACGTCCAGCAGCGGGTTGTGCGTGAGGTTGCCGGTCGAGCGGATCGCGGGGTCGTAGCGGCGCAGGTCGACCGGGATCCGGAAGCGTCCCGTCGGCAGGTCGCAGGCGGCGGTGACGGCCAGCGCGATCTTGGCCACGAGGGCCGGGTGGACGCCGTCGACGGTCTTGCGGCGCCAGAAGAAGCCCTGCGGCCCGGCCGGGCGGGAGCCCAGCGCGGACGGCCACTCGAGGTCGGCCTCGATCGCCGGGGTCCGCGGGGCGGTGATCCGCTCGAGCAGCTCGTGCTCGGTGATGCGCGACGGGGCGCCGATCGGCTCGTCGCCGCGCAGCGCCCGGAAGATCTCGTCGATCCAGATCAGCACGCCCTTGCCGTCCATGACCGCGTGGTTGGCGCGGAACACGATGCTGGTCGGGCGGGCGGCGGTGCCGGGCAGCAGCAGTACCTCGCAGGTGGGGGCGCCGGCCTCGCCGGTCAGCGGCTGGTGCAGCTCGGGCAGGCCGGTGAACGCGTCCGGGTCGAAGGCGTCCGCGTCGAGCACCCGGACCGCGGGGGCCACGGTGCTGTCGACCCAGCGGCGGCCCATGCGGGTCAGCCGGGCGCCGGGGCACGCCTGCGACGCGGCCGCGACGGCCGCCGTGAGCTCGTCGGCCCCGAGCGGGCCGGTGCCCTCGACGACGACCTGGATCACGCCCGGCAGCCACTCCGGATAGACCAGGAACCAGGCCTCGGTCGCCGAGATCGGCCGGCTGTAGTTTCCGTCTCTTCCGACTGGCATTCCGACTGGCATGGTGCCCTCTCAGGTGCGCTCGGGTCAGGCCGGCGTGCTGCTGAGGACCTGCCCGTTGGCGCCGCGCAGCGCGCGGGACCGGCGCAGGTCCAGGTGGACGAAGACCCGCTGCAGCCAGCGGTCCGCGCCGTCGTAGCGGGGCTGGAAGGAGTTGCGGCCGTGCAGCGTCACGCGGTTGTCCACGAACGCGAGGTCGCCGGGGCTCAGGATCAGCGTGTACGCCGCCTCGTCGATGGCGTCGCGCAGCCGCGCCAGGGCGCCGGCGGCCTCGTCGTCGATGGGCGTGGTACTGCTGAAGTCCACCTTCAGGTCGGGGTCCTCGACGGCGCCGCTGAGCACCCCGTGCGGCTCCTCGAGCCGGTCGCCGAGGTCGAACGAGGCCGGCGCGGTCGTGACGAACCGCGGCTCGTGCAGGATCGCCCGGATCGGCTCGGACAGCAGCGGCAGCGCGTTGCGGATCGACGACGTGCGCAGCCCGGCGACGTTGTCGTGGTCGTTGCGCAGGCACATCAGCCCGACGAAGTCCGGCCGGAAGTCGTGGAACGCGTTCTCGGTGTGCATGTTCAGCCGCGTCGAGCCGGCGTTGCCCTGGTACTCCTCCATGCCCGGCACGGGCACGACGTTCTGCACCAGCGCGCCGTGCTTCTCCTTGTCGTAGGCGATCACCTCGCCCATGGCCATGGCGACGAGCATGAGGGCCGAGGCCGGCACGGTGCTCGCGCGCTGGACCGAGCCGAACACGATCGGGGTCGGCGGCGGGCCGTCCGGGTCCACCGGGAGGTTGCGCAGCAACAGCATCCCGTCGGGGCCGGAGTCGTGGGTGAACTCGCGCAGCGTGCGGCTCAGCCGCGGGGGAAGCGCGCACGACAGCCGCCGCGCCGCCGCCACCCATTCGGCGGCATCGATCAGATGGGGAGCGGTGCCGCACAACTCGGCGGCCAGCGCGGCGAGCGCCGCGTTCTCCTCGTCGTCGAGCCGCAGCAGCGACCGGTCGCTCAGCGTACCTTGGGCGTCGACCGACATGGGAAACCATCCATGGTCGAAGGTGGGCGGCGCATGGCCGCGAGAAGTCCGTGCGGCGCCGACGCTAACGGCCGCGCGAAACGGGCGACAACCCCTATGAACCGGGACCCCAGCGGGGTTCGCGGCCGCGCCCGGCGCCGGCTCGCGCACCGCTCACGGCCGGGGAGGTCGCGAGCTGGAACCGTTCAAGATCTGGGGCCGCTAGGGGTGTGATCAAGTTCGGCGCGTTCCTACGCTCACGCATAGTTCGATTTCTCTCTTTCGTCCGTTCTCCGGTCCAGCCGTGTGGCCAGGGAGGACTGCCTGTGCAGGAACACGATGGCGACGCCACCGGCTCCAGCTGGATCCGGCGCTTCCACCCCCGCCCGCAATGCCTGGCCCGGCTCGTCTGCCTGCCGCCCGCCGGACAGTCGGCCAGCTTCTACTTCTCCCTGTCCGACGAGATGACCGTCTCCATCGAGGTGCTCGCGGTGCAGTACCCGGGGCGGCAGGACCGCTGGAGTGAGCCGCACGTGCTCACGATCCAGGAGCTGGCCCGCGAGATCCACGCGGCCCTGGGCACGTGGATGGACCGGCCGCTGCTCCTCTTCGGCCACGGGATGGGCGCCCTGGTCGCCTTCGAGCTCGCTCGCCGCCTCGAGCGCGAGGGCACCGTGCCGATGGTGCTGTTCCCGTCCGGCCGGGCCGCGCCCTCGTGCGCCGCCGGCAGGTTCGTGCACCTGCGCAACGACGAGGGGATCGTCGCGCATCTGCAGGCGGTCAGCGGCACGCGGTCGCCGCTGCCCGACGACGCGCAGCTGCTGCAGCTCATGTTGCCGGCGATCCGCGACGACTACCGCGCCGACGAGACGTACGTCTACGAGCCCGGCAGTGCCCTGCGGTGCCCGATCATCGCGTTCGTGGGCGAGGACGACCCGACCGTGGTCGCCGAGGACGTCGTGGCGTGGTGGGAGCACACGGAGGGCCCGTTCGAGCTGCTGGTCGTCCCCGGTGGGCACTTCTTCGTGCTCACCAACCAGTCCGAGGTCGTCAACACCATCTCCGACTTCTTCCTCGCCCCCCGCTGAGGGCCGGCTCGCGCCGGCCCTCAGGGTGGTGGCTCAGCAGGCCCGCATGCCGGGATCGGACTGCACCGTGGCCGGTGGGGCGAGCCCGACGGGCAGGTCGGCCCGGCGCTTGACGTTGACTTTGCGGTACACCCGCGTCAAATGCTGCTCGACGGTGCTCACGGTGACGTAGAGCTTGCTCGCGATCTCGCGGTTGGTGTACCCCTGCACCGCCAGCGCCGCCACCCTCCGCTCGGCATCGCTGAGCAGCTCGAGCGTCACCTCGCCCGCGCCCGGCTTCGGCGCCTCGACGACCAGGCCGGCCTCGGGGTCGTCGTGGGAGAGGCTGTGGCTGAGCGGCTCGGCGCCGCACTCGACGCTGATGTGGTGCGCCCGCCGGATCAGCAGCCGCGCCCGGCCCGACTGGCCCAGCGCCTGCCACGTGCGGCCCAGGTCGGCCAGCGCGTGCGCGAGCTCGAGGCGGTCGCCGGTGCCGTGCAACAGGTCCACGGCCTCGTCCAGGGCGGTCGTGCGCTGCTCGGGCGCGTAGGTGGCCGCGATCGTGCGCAGGGTCGCGCCGCGGGTCCGCCCGTCCAGCGGGCCCAGCTGCCGCAGCTGCTCACGGGCCAGCTCGACGGCGTGGTCGGCCCGGCCCAGCGCCAGGTACGTGCGGGCCGACTCGAGCCGCCACGCCACCACCGTCGGCAGGTCCAGCTGCCACGAGCTCATCAGCTCGCCGCAGGAGCGGAAGTCGGTCAGCGCGGCCTGCAGCCGGCCGGTGGCCCGGTAGTAGCGGCCCCGCGCCTGCAGGTAGTGCAGGCCCAGTGGCGTGCCGAACAGCGACTGGGGTACGGGCGTGGCCAGGTGCTCGCGGGCCCGGTCGAGGGCGCCCATCTCGGTGGTGGCGCTGATGAGCGTCGCCAGTACCCCGCCGATGATGAAGCCCCAGGCCGCGGGCGGCATGATGGCGAGGGCCTCGGTGGCCGCCCGCTCGGCCAGCGTCAGGTTGCCCAGGCGCAGCGCGCCCTCGGCCTGAATCGCCTTGAGCACGCCCTGCCAGGCCGGGGGCAGGCTCGGCGCGGGCCGGGCCAAGGCCAGCGATTCGCACCACGCCAGACATCGGTCGGGGCGGTCGGCGTAGATCAGGGCCAGCAGCGCCGCGGCCACCGGCTCGGGGGCCGTCTTCTGCGAGCTGCACCGCTGCAGCACGTGGTCGGCGGCCCCGATGGCGTCGGCGCGGGATCCGTTGCCCAGCACCGCGGTCAGCAGCGTCGTGGGCTGCAGGTGGGCGCTGATCGCCGTCTCCTCGGCGCAGGTGCTGCCCTCGGAGACGCCGCGGATCGGCGAGCGCCGCCGCGGTGCCGCACTCACGGCGGCGGCGTCGGGGTTCTGGCACACCACCGAGGCGGCCCGGGCCGGGAACGCGGAGGCGAGCAGCTGCCGTGCCCCGCGCAGCTCCGAGGCCAGCTCGACGTGGGCCGGGCCGGAGGCGTCGGCGGCCGCGGTGAGCAGCTCGACCGACTCGTCGACGCGGCCGTGCCACAGCAGGTAGGGCAGCGCGGCGAGCGCGTCGCCGGCGTGGGCCGGGTCGGCCCGCACCCCGCTGAGCAGATCGCCGAGGTGGCGCGTCACCATGAGCGGGTTGGTCTGCCACTCCGCGCCGATCAGCGCCGTGCGGGCCGCGACCCGCTGCCGGTCGTCGCGGGCGGCCCGCAGCGCCAGCCGCAACGGCGCGGAGGCGTGCTCGGGCCGGCTGTCGGCCAGGGCGTGACGGGCCGCGTCGCGCAGCACGGGCACCACCCAGGCGGCGTCGTCGTATGCGGCCTCCACCAGGTGGTCGGCCACGCTGCCCGGCGCCGCCCCGTTCTCCTGCAACAGCTCGGCCGCCTTGCGGTGCAGGGCCCGCCGCTCGGCCGCCGGGAGGTGGTTGAGCAGCGCGCGGCGGGCCCGCGGATGGCGGAATCGGCCCGCGCTCAGCAGGCCCGAGCCCTCCAGGACCCGCAGGATCTGGGCCGCGTTCTCCGGCACGACGTCGACCATGCGGGCCAGCACCTGCGGCGAGCCGGGCTCGCCCAGCACCGCGACCGCCTGGGCCACGGCCAGCACCGACGGGTCGTGCCGGTAGAGGAAGCTCAGGACCGCCTGCTCGAAGGCGTCGTCGATGCGCAGCTCGGCCGTGGTCTGGCCGTCCGGCTCGCGAGCGGCCCGCATCTGGTCGTCGATGAGCGCGCGGGTCAGCATCGGGTTGCCGGCGCTCACGTCGAAGCAGGCCGTTGCCAGCTCGGGCGCCGTCGGCTGCTCCAGGCTGGCCTCGATGAGCTGGTTGACCCCGCGACGCGACAGCGGCGCCAGCGACACCCGGGAAAAGTGTGGCTGGCTCAGGATGTCGGTGCGGAACAGCACGTGGGTCGGTTGCGCCCGGTTGGATTCGCTCAGCACGACCATGATGCGGGTCGAGCGCAGGCGCCGGATCAAGTACAGTAGGCAATGCAGCGAGGGAAGGTCCGCATAGTGCAGGTCGTCGACCGCAATCACCAGCGGTTGCTCGGCCGCCATGGCCGCGAATGCGCCGCTGATTGTCTGTAAGTACGGCAGATGGACCTGATCGTCGACGGAGCCGTCGGATCCCGGGTCGCCTAATGAGCCGGCGAGCGCGCACCGCGCCTTGAGCACCGCCGCGTAGGCGTCGCTGTTCGGCGCCAATCCGGCGTCGTGCAGCAGTTGGCCGATGATGCCGAACGGGAACTTGTGCTCGGCCCGGGATCCCCCGGCGCCGATGACTCTTGCCCCGTCATTCACGGCCTGCCGCGCGAAGGCCAGCAGAAGTGCCGTCTTGCCGCTGCCCACCGGGCCGCTGACGAGAGTCACCTGGCCTCGCCCGTCGGTGCAGGCGCGGAACGCCTCTCCTAAGCGTGTTAACTGTTCGTCCCGTTCGACCAGCAGCATTGACGCGTCGCCCTCCCTTTGCCACGCACCGATCGCGTGTGCGTCAGCGCGGCTGCGGTCAGACTCGCCTGTGATGCCAGGCCGGCCCGCCGTTCGACCGCCGGAAGGGGTGCCAATCCGGGGTCGAGAATCGCTGCGCGTCCGGACCCACGCGTGCTGGCGCCCACTGTTGACTGTTCCCCTCAGCGTGACGGCCGTTTGCCCGGAACGGACCGCCTCGCATGTAACCAAGTTGCTCGAACTGGCATCAGCCCGAACGATCTTCACCTTCGAAAGGGAAGTCTGCCATCGGGGTTCAATCCGGGGCAACGGATCGACGCCCCTAGTTGAGATGTCACCGCGCCGTAACGTCGGTTAGGGGTTGACACTCGACGATGGTTTGGTCTTGACCCCCGGCCCTCGAGTGCCTAAGTTAAGCAGGTCGAAAGGGGCGGTGAAGTCTGTCCGCATCGGCGTGGCGTCGCATGTCACGACCGGTGCGGTGGTTATCATCGTTCGGATCCGAAAGGCGATTCTTCCCGGCGTCACGGATCGTTTTCCTTGCGGCAACCGTGTGGCCTCGGCCGGTGCGCGAAGCGGCCTATCCGGTGCGTTCGCCGTGTCCGTCAGCCGGCAATCTTCTCGATGGCGTCGGCGGCGGCCGGAGCACCGCCCCCGGCCTGCACCTCGGCCCGCATCCGGCCGACCGCGGCCCGGACCTCGGCGCCGTCGGCCCGGCGCACGGCGTCGCGCAGGCCCTCGGCCGTGATCGCGTCGCGCCGCAGCGACACGCCCAGCCCGAGCCCGGTGAGTCGTTCGGCGTTCACCTCCTGCTCGAACACCTGCGGGATCGCGATCAGCGGCACGCCGTGGGCGAGACCCTCCATGATGGAGCCCATGCCGGCGTGGGTGATGAAGGCGCCGGCCCGGGCCAGCACCGCCAGCTGCGGGACGCGCGCGTGCACCTCGATGTTGTCCGGCACCGGCGGCAGCTGCTCCCGGCGGATGCGGTCGCCGACGGCCATCACCACGTGCCAGGGCTCGCCGGCGAACGCCTCCAGGCACATGGCGTAGAACTCCGGCCGGTCGTTGAAGGACGTGCCCAGCGAGATGAGCAGCGTCGGCCGGTCCGCCGCAGCCGGCGCGGCCTCGCCCTGGAAGCCGCGGGAGCCCAGGCACGGGCCGACGAAGGAGAACTCCGGGCCGAACGTCTCGCCCCGGAACTGGAAGGCGCGCGGCAGCAGCACCACGCCGCCGGTCGGGCGGCTCGCGAAGTACTGGGGCACCGGCATCCGCAGGCCCGCCGAGCGCAGCAGCGCCGTCAGGTCGGTGCCGTAGCGGAACATCGCCGCCGGCTTCGGCCGCTGGGCCGCCGGGGCGTGCTGGGGCAGCGACCAGTGCGCGTTGGCCGCGAAGAACGGCCAGATCTGCACCACGGGGATGCCCCACGCCGCGGCCAGGACCGCGCCGGCCCCGGCCAGGTCGTCGACCGCGACGACGTCGGGCCGGTCCGCGGCGAACGCCTCGCGCAGCGCGGGCAGCGTCGCCGCGGCCTCGCTGAGGAACAGGGTCATCGACTCGGTGATGGTCTCGGGCCATCGGCGGCTCCGGTCACCGGGGGAGGGCATCGTCGAGGCGTAGAGGACCGGGTGCGCGCCCGCGGCACCGACCGCACCGGCGAAGTCGGTCGTGGTGGCGTAGCTGACCCGGTGGCCGCGACCGGCCAGCTCCTCGACGATGCCGAGCATCGGATAGACGTGCCCGTGTGAGGGAGCGGTGAAGAAGGCGATGTGCTTGCCGCTGGTCACGACTCACGCTAGGACGCGGGTGACAAAGCGGACAACCCCTGCCGCCCGGACCCGATATTAGGGGATGCGCCGCACCCGTCCGTGTCGTCGCGCGACCGATAATCATGCACGTGTCAGTCAGCGTGGTGATCCCGAGTACGTTGCAGCGCAACACGGTCGCGGCGTGCGTCGACGCGGCACTCACCGCCGCGCGCGGCCTGGGCCCCGACGCCGAGGTCCTGCTCGTCGCCAACGGGCCCGGCGCCACCACGGGCTTCGACGGCCCGGCCGACCCGATGCTGCGTGTGCTCACCTCCGAGCCGGCCGGCGTCTCGGCGGCCCGCAACACCGGCGTCGCCGCGGCGCGCCACGACACCGTGCTCTTCGCCGACGACGACGTGCTGGTGCCGCCCGACTGGTGCGCCCGGATGGCCGCGGCCCTCGGCTCGGGGGCGGCCGCGGTCGGTGGCCCGATCCGCGTCGCGGTCGGCGGCCCGGTCACCGCGTTCATGGACCACCTGCGGATGTTCGACGCCACCCCGCTGGACGGGTCGCCGGGCGGGCTGCTCATCACCGCCAACGCGGGCCTGCGCCGGGACCTGGCCCCGGACGGGCCGCCGTTCGACCCGAGCCGGCACGCGGGCGAGGACTCCGATCTCGCCCTGCGCCTGCGGGCGGCCGGGCGGTCGATCGGCTGGCTCAGCGGCGGTACCCCGGCCGTGCACCACGTCGACGAGGACGTCCGCTCGCTCGTCGGCCGCTCGCTGCGTGACGCGCGCACGGCCGCCGGTCTCGTGCAGCAGTACGGGCATCGCGCGCTGAGCCAGTACCTGCCCTCGCCCTGGGCCACCTATCAGGCCGTCCGCGACGGCCGGCCGCAGTGGTTCCGGCGCTTCGGCGAGATCGGCGCGCCCGAGGTGCGCGCGGTCTTCACCACGCTGTCGCTGATCTGGGTCACCTGCGTGGCGACCGGCTACCTCGAGCAGACCGGCCGGCTGGTCGGCTGCCCGCTGCTCGACGTCGACGAGGAGCGCCTCGTCGACGAGCTCGCCGAGGTGGTCGCCGGGCTCGCCGCCGCCGCGGGCACGGTGGACTGGGCCGCCTCGCCGGTGACGTTCGCCGCCGGGCCGCGGGCCGATGTGGACGAGCGGGTGCCGGTCGAGGCCGTCTGCGACGCGTTCCGGCGGCACACCGTGCCGCAGCAGGCCGTACCGTCGACGCTCCTGCGGGCCCTCGGGCGCCACGATCGCAGCTGGCACAGCGGCCGGGCCGACGAGGACGAGCGCGTGCGGCGGCTGTGGTCCGACCTGGCGCCGCGCCGCGCCGAGCTGACCCTCGCCGAGGTCGACGCCGCCGCCCGGGCTCTCGGGCTGCCCCTCAGCGCGGCCTGCTCCCACCTCGACGACGACTCGCTGCCCCTACCGGGTCCCCAGTTCTCGGGGTGACCCCCTCAATGTCGTCCGGCGCCGGAATGCGGGGCCGCACAACGGTTCCGATGCATATGCGGATCGGTAGTGTCAGGCCCCGTGGACGACGCGATGGTGGTTACGGATCTGGTAAAGACGTATCGACCGAAGACGCCCGCGGCCGTTGACGGGCTCAGCTTCCAGGTCAACGCGGGCGAGATCTTCGGCCTGCTCGGGCCGAACGGCGCCGGCAAGACGACGACGATCGGCGTGATGACGACGAGGGTCCGGCCGACGTCCGGCCGCGGCGTGATTCACGGCGTCGACGTCGTCAAGAACGCGACCGCGGCGCGGCAGCTGCTGGCGGTGGTGCCGCAGCGCAACAACCTCGACCGGTCGCTGACCGTGCGGCAGAACCTCATGTTCCACGCCGCCTACCACCGGATGCCGCGGGCGCAGCGCGCCAAGCGGGCCGACGAGCTGCTCGAGCAGATGGAGCTGACCGCCCACGCCAAGGGCCGGGTCGACTACCTCTCCGGCGGCATGGCCCAGCGCGTGATGATCGCCCGGGCCCTCATGCACGAGCCGAAGGTCATGTTCCTCGACGAGCCCTCGGCCGGACTCGACCCCCAGGCGCGCCTCTTCGTCCACGACAAGGTGGCCGAACTGCGCTCCGCCGGGGTCACCATCATGCTCACGACGCACGACATGGACGAGGCGGCCAAGCTCTGCGACCGCATCGGCATCATCGACCACGGCAAGCTCCTCGCGCTGGACACGCCCGAGGCGCTGACCCGGATGCTGCCCGGCAACACCACCCTGACGCTGACCGTCAACCTCGGCTCGGCCACCGCCGACGAGATCCGCACCCTGCTGGGCGACGTCCCGGAGGTCGAGCGGGTCGAGCGGGTCGGCCCGCCGGCGCCGCCGCCCGAGCTGGTCGCGCCCGACGCCGAGACGCTCGTGCAGTTCCGCGTCTTCACCGAGTCCAAGCCGGTCTCGGCGATGCCCGCGGTGCTCAAGGCGATGGCCGACGGCAACCACGAGGTGCGCGACCTCACCGTCGGCAAGCCGAGCCTCGAGGACGTCTTCATTCACCTGACCGGAAGGGACCTTCGGTGACCGTCGCCACCCCACCGCTGCGGCTGCGCTCGGTGTCGCTGCCGAGCCAGATCGAGACGTTCTTCTCGCTGCTGTGGCGGGACGTCTTCGTCACCGGCCGGGAGTTCCTGCCGTTCTTCGCCCAGGTCATCGTGCAGCCGCTGTTCTCGCTGCTGATCTTCGGCAAGGTGCTGTCCGACCTCGGCTACACCGACAACGTCTTCGGGCAGATCCTGCTGCCCGGCCTCGTCGCCCTCAACGCGTTCCTGGCCGGCCTGCAGAGCACCGCGCTGCCGCTCGTCCTCGACTTCTCCTACACCCGCGAGATCGAGGACCGCCTCCTGGCCCCGGTCTCGATGGGGCTGGTGGCGGTCGAGAAGATCGTGTTCGGCGCCATTCGCGGCCTCGTCGCCGGCCTGTTCATCGTGCCGCTCGGCTTCTGGCTGCTGCACATGAGCTGGCCCGCGCACACGTACCTGCCGGTGATCGGGGTCCTGATCCTGGGCGCCCTGGTCGCGTCCGCGCTCGGCATGGTGCTCGGCACGCTGGTGTCCTCGCGGCGCATCGAGATCATGCTGACCGTCGCGCTGACCCCGCTCATCTTCACCGGCTCGACCCAGTTCCCGTTCCTGGGCATCAAGGACCTGCTCTGGTTCCAGATCGTGTGCGGGCTCAACCCGTGCACGTACATGAGCGAGGCCATGCGTGCCATCATCGCGCCGACGGCCGTCGAGTCGTTGCCGCTGTGGATCTCGATCTCCGTGCTCGGCGCGGCCTTAGTCGTCTTCACGTGGGTGGGCATCATCGGGTTCATGAGGCGGGCCCTGGACTGACCTATGCCTGAGGCCAATGTGTCCACGACTGCCCGGCGGCAGCGGAAGAACATCGGCAAACGATCCGGCCCGGCCTACGTCTGGTCCATCGTCGCAGTCTCGGCGGTCCTGCTCATCCTCGCCGGCCTCCTGATGGCCGAGGCCGGCACGAGCACCGCGTTCCTCGTCACCGCACTCGCGCTCGGCGTGCCGCTGGCCCTCCAGCTCGGCGGCACCGTCGTGCACCTCGTCCTGCGGGCCGCGCTGCCTCCGTCCGCGGCGCTGCCGCAGGTGCCGCTGGCCCCGCCCGGCGCCCTCGTCGGCTCGACGTGTGTGGTGTACCCCGCCATCGTCTACGACAGCGAAGACGTCGACGCGCTCGTCGACACCATGCGGGCCGCCGCCCGCGACAGCGGCCCCGGATTCGCCGGGCACATCGCGCTCGTCGACTTCGCCGACGGCCCCGCCGCCGAGCTCGCCACCGACGCCGCCCTGCGCGCCGAGGTGCTCGCCAAGCTCGCCGCCGCCGCCGGCACGACCCCGCTCTCGGCACTGTTCCGCTCCCGCCGCTGGAACGAGGCCGACCGCGTCTGGATGGGCTGGGAACGCAAGCGCGGCAAGCTCGTCGAGTTCGCCGCCCTCGTCCAGGACCCCGCCGCCGAGACCAGCTTCGAGGGCCCGGCGCCGGCGCTGCCCGACATCCGGTACGTCATCACCATCGACGTCGGCAACCGCCTGCCCAACGGCGGTGCCCGCCAGCTCGTCGCCGCGATGGCCCACCCGGACAACCGCGCCGAGGTCGACCCCGGCACCGGCCGGATCACGTCGGGCTTCGGCTACGTCCGCCCCTGCCACGTGCCGTCCCCGCCGCGCAGCTTCTTCGAGTGGTCGTGGCAGCCGTACTCCGCCCCGACCGGGCAGGCCTCCTTCGGCCAGCTCCTCTTCGGCCAGGACCTGTTCCTCGGGCAGGGCATCTTCGACGTGGCCGCCGTGCGGGCCGCGCTCGACGGGCGCATCCCCGACAACACCGTGCTCAGCCACGACAAGCTCGAGGGCATGTACGCCCGCACTGCCTGCATCGCCGGCGCCGTGGTCGTCGAGGGCAACGTCGAGGACTATCTCGCGTACCGCAAACGCTGCCACCGCTGGATCCGCGGCGACGTGCACCTGCTGCCCTGGATCGCCGCCCGGGGCCGCCGCGCGCTGCCGCTCATGGCCCGCTGGATGCTCACCAACGACCTGCTCGCGCACCTGCAGCCGGTCGCCATGGCCGGGCTGCTCGTGCTCGCCTGGCTCGCGGCCCCGGCCGCGCAGGTCGGCGTCTACACCGCCGTCGTCGCCGGGCTGCTCCTGCAGCCGCTGCTCGTGCTGCCGCTGATGGTCCTGCTGGGCCGCTCGCCCCGCCCGCCGCGGATGTCCCGGCGCGCGTGGCTGGCCGGGACGCTGCGGATGCGCGGCTCGCTGGCGTGGTGGCTGCTGCGGGTCGAGGCCCTGCGCGCGCCGATCTGGGTCGTGCTGCTGGCCGACCGGACGGTGTTCACGCTGGACGCCACGGCCCGGGCGATCTACCGCACCTTCGTCAGCCGCCGCCTGATCCTGCAGTGGACCAGCTCCGTGGCGGCCGTGCGGGCCGTCGGTCGCGGTGCGGCGTCCCGCTGGCGGACGATGGCGCTGGCCAGTGCGCTGTCGGTGGCCCTGGCCGTCGGCATCGAGCTGGAGAACCCGCCGGCGCTGGTGTGGTCGCTGCCGCTGCTGGCGTGCTGGTTCGTCGCGCCGCAGCTGGCCTACTGGGCGTCGCGGACCGACCGCCGGATCCCGTTCAGCTCCGGGCCGTGAGCACCCCGGTGATGTCGTCCGCGGGCTGAGGGCGGCCCAGGTGGTAGCCCTGGCCGATGTCGCAGCCGAGGTCCAGGAGCCGCCGCGCCTGGACCTCGGTCTCGATGCCCTCGACGGTGACGGTCAGGCCCAGCTCACGGCCGAGCTCGATCATGGCCGCGAGCACCGTGTGGTCGGCGCCGTCGGCCGCGTGCTGGTTGTTCAGGAAGCCGATGAAGCACCCGGCGATCTTGATCGTGTGGGCGGGCAGGTTGCTGATCTCGGCCAGCCGGCAGTTGCCCGTGCCGAAATCGTCCAGGGAGATCCGCACACCCATCCGCGCCAGGTCGTCGAGGGTGCCGAGCCCCTCCGGGTCGAGCAGGACGTTCTCGGTGACCTCCAGCTGCAGCAGGCCCTCCGGCAGCCCGGTCTCGTCCAGGATCGTGCGGACCAGCGCGGGCAGGCCCGGCCGGCGCAGCTGGGCCTCGGCGACGTTGACGCTCACGAACACCGGGTGGTCCGGGTCGGCGTCGCGCCACGCGACGGCCTGGGCGCAGGCGCGGCGCAGCACGTCCTCGCCGAGCGGCACGATCAGGCCGGTGTGCTCGGCCAGGTCGATGAACCGCCCCGGCATCAGCAGCCCGTGCACCGGATGCCGCCAGCGCACCAGCGCCTCGACGCCGACGATCCGCCCGGTGGCCAGGTCGGCCAGCGGCTGATAGTCCACGACGAACTCGCCGCGGGTGAGCGCGTCGGGCATCTCGGCGCTGAGCGCGTGGCGGGCGGTCTCCGCGGCCGCGCGCTCGGTGTCGTACACCATCCAATGCCCGCGCCGCTCCTGCTTCGCCCAGCCGAGCGCCTGCTCGGCCGCCCCGAGCAGGGCCGCCGGATCGGTGCCGGCGGCGGACCGCTCGACCACGCCGATGCTGGCCCGGATCGGCAGGGTGTAGCCGTTGTTGATCGGGAACGTGTGCGCGATCGCGGCGAGCGCCTCCTCCGCGGCCTTCGTCACCTCGTCGATGCCGCCGGTGTCCCCGACGAGCAGCACGAACGTGTCGTTGTCGAGGTGCGCGGCGAAGTGCCCGGCCCGCTGGGCGAGCCGCTCGAGGCGGTGCGCGACGGTCCGCAGCACCTGGTCGCCGGCGCGGTAGCCGAGGCTCTCGTTGACGGTCCGGAACCGGTCCAGGTTGATCAGGCACAGCCCGAGCCGGCCCCGCGGGTCCCCGGCCAGCGCCTCGCCGAGCCGCCGCAGCAGCGCGGCCCGCTGGTTGGGCAGGTCGTGCGTCCGCTCGATGCAGCACTGCCGGGCGAGCGCGGCCCGCCGCAGTTCCGCCCGCCGCAGCTCCTCCTGCGCCCCGACCGACTGGTCGACGAGGGCGCCCGTGTAGCCGGTCGCCACCGCGCCGAGCAGCTCGTCCAGGCGCGCCCGGCCGTCGGGGCGCCGCAGGCGGATGTCCTCGAGGAACCGCCGCCCGATGAGCGTCGTCGTCCGGCCGAGCAGTTCGGGCGTGGCGATGCCGGCCGCCACCAGGTCGGCGCCGAGCCGCCGGCCCGGGCCGGCGGAGAACGGCTCCGCGAGCAGCGCCTCGGCGAGCCGCCGCGCGAACCGCTCGAGCAGCGAATACACCTCGTCGGGGCTGTGGCGCAGGACCGTGTGGCCGGTGACGACACGCGCCCAGGCCCGGGTGAACGCGTCGATGCCGACCGTCCGGCCGTCGGACGGGATCACGCGGACGATTATGAGGCAAAGACCGCGCTGAATGCCAGCTTTACGGCTTACGTCCCACCGCGGCGAGCACCTCCGGCCGCGGCTCGACACCGGTGTCGTCGGGGTGCCAGGCGGTCACCGGCACCACGCCCGGCTCGACGATCTCCAGGCCGTCGAGCAGCCGGCCGATCTCGGCGCTGCTGCGCAGATGCAACGGCGTGGAGGTGCGCTGGTAGACCGTGCTGACCTTCGCGGCGTCCTCCTCGTGCTGCGGCGGCGGGGAGCCGTGCGACAGCGCGATGTAGCTGCCGGGCTTGACGGCCTCGCGGAACCGGCGCACGATCCCGGCCGGGTCGTCGGAGTCGGGCACGAAGTGCAGCACCGCGATGAGCATGACGGCGATCGGCTCGGTGAAGTCGAGCAGTCCGCTCACCGCCGGGTCACGCACGATGTCGTCCGGCCGCCGCACGTCACCGAGCATCACGTCGGCGTTGGGGTTGCCCGCGAGAATGGCGCGGCCGTGCGCGACGGCGACGGGGTCGATGTCGACGTACATCACCCGGGCCTCGGGATCGGCCTGCTGTGCCACCTCGTGCACGCTGGCGAGCGTCGGGATGCCCGAGCCCACGTCGAGGAACTGGCGCACGCCGCTCGCGACGAGCCGGCGCACGGCCCGGCCGAGGAAGGCCCGGTTGGCCAGGCCAATCTGCCTGGCGTTGGGCGACATCGACACGACTCGCTCGACCATCTCGCGGTCGACCGCGAAGTTGTGGAAGCCGCCGAGCGAGTAGTCGTACATCCGCGCCGCGTTCGGCACGCTGATGTCGATGTCTTCCGGTGCCCACTCCGGTCGCGTCATCCCCGCCCCTTCTCGTCGTTGCGCCGCCATAGTAGGGCCACATGGCCCCGGAGGCGAGGGCCCTTCGGCTTTGAACGCGGTCACGATACGCGACATCGCCGACGCCGCAGGGTGCGGAGCGCGGGTCCTGGCCGACGGGTCAGTCCTGGGCTTCGACGCGCAGTGCCCGCGCCGCGTAGCCGTCCTGGCCGGGGGTCTCGAACCAGCAGCGCACCCGCTGGCCGGGCTCGAGGGAGCGGTACGCCCCGGGCTCGGCGACGACGGCGGAGTAGTGGGTCCACACGAGGAGCCCGTCGCGGTCCAGGGCGACCACGCCCCACCCGGCCTCGGCGTCCCACTGCCGCACGACGCCGTCGCCGGGGAACAGCGCGGTCCGCCGCAGATTCCAGTACTCGGGCGCGACCTGCTCCATGTATCGATGGAAGGCCTCGACGCCCAGGCCGGCGATCCGGGCTTCCTCGAACTCGCGCAGCGGCAGCAGGTACCGCATCACGGTCAGCCCGCCGGCCTCCTCGGCGAATGCGAACGACTCCTCGAACATCGCCGTCGGCGTCGGCAGCAGGAACCGCATGTCGTCGCTGCCCGGCACCGCCCGGTCCAGCCGGATGGGCTCGTGCCAGCCGAGGAGTTCGGCGTGGGTGGCGTACACGCGGGCGAGGTTCATGAAGAACGCGAGGAACGTGTCGCCGAGGAACGCGTCGCCGACGACCATCACGAGCTCGTCGGCCAGCCCGTCGGGGCCGGCGAACCCGCGTGCGCGGGCGAACGTGGACAGCCCGTTCGTCGCCAGCGTCACCTGCCCGGGCCACGGGGTCGCGGCGAACCCGGAGACCTCGACGGCCGCGCCCCGCGCGACCTTCTCGCGCAGGTCGGCGAACGGCTCGCCGAGGTGCGCGAGAAGGTGCGACCGGACGGCCGCGGACGGACGGCTGCGCATGATGCGACCGTACTCGCCCGTCCGCGGCCGTACCGGCGTTCGTGGCGGGCCGGGCTCAGCTACCCGTGCAGGTCACCGCCGGTGTCGTGGCCGTGCCCGTGGCGAGGAAGCCGAACGTGGTCGAGGCGCCCGCGGCCAGGGCGCCGTTGTACGACTCGTTCGTCACGCTCGCCGTCGAGCCGCTCGTGGTGAGCCGGCCGTTCCAGACCTGGCTGACGGACTGCCCGCTCGCGAGGGTCCACCTCGCGGTCCAGCCGGTGATGGCCGCGCCGCCCGCCTTCACCGTCACCTCGCCCTGGAAGCCGCCCTCCCACGTGTTCGTGGTCGCGTACGACGCGGTGCACCCGCCGGTGCCGCCGCCCGTCGGGGAGGTGCCCGGGGTCGGGCTGGGAGACGACATGGACGGGCTGGGGGAGGTGGACGGGTTGGTCTGGCCGCCCTGGGCCGCGTAGTCGAGGTACTCCTCGATGTTGCGGTAACCGTCCCCGTCCGCGTCGCCGTTGTGGTCGTCGGCGTTCGGGTTGAGGCCGTTGGCGATCTCCCAGGCGTTGGGCATGCCGTCGCGGTCGGTGTCCCAGCCGCTCGGGGCGTTGACCGGCGCGGCGTTCCAGAGGCTGTTCCACTCGGTCGCGTTCGGGTAGTCGATCAGCGTGCCCGTGGTCGTGCGGGTCTCGCTCACCACGCGCGTGTCGACGGCGTCGCGGGACCACCAGAAGGCGCCCGCGCGGTCCAGGATCTTCGGTACCGCCGCGGAGGCCGAGTCGTAGGTCATGTTCGGCACGTTGAAGCGCGCGGACTGGTGGGTCGGGACCGAGGCGTACTCGGTCCACGTCGCGGCCCGGCCGTTGGTCAGGTTCGAGTCGCCGTCATAGTCGACGATGTTGCCCGACTGGTACAGGCTGGTGCCCGTCGCGCCCGTGTAGACCGCCGGGCTGCTGGAGTTGTGCCGCAGGTAGGTGTTGCCGACGAAGTTGCCGAACGCGTTCTGGTTGTCGCCGCTGTAGCCCTTGCCCTCGAAGATGATGTTGTTGCTCCAGTCGACGTTGTTCACCGCCCCGGTCTCGTTGCCCAGCCTCGGCAGCCGGCTCAGATTATGGGCGAACAGGTTGTGGTGGTAGGCGATGTTCGACCCGGTCACGTCGCTGCCGACGAGGGCGCCGTAGCTGTGGCCCTTGTAGTTCAGCCCGTCGGAGACGATCGAGTACTGCACCGTGACCTGCCCGGCCCCGTCGCTGGAGCTGATGCCCTCGTCGTCGGCCCAGCTCACCGAGGCGTGGTCGACGATCACGTTGTTGCCGGTGATCCAGATCCCGTCGTTCGTGGCCGTGCCCGGGTTCGCCTGGTCCTCGCCGGGCCGGAACTTCACGTGCCGGATGACGACGTTGTTGCCCGTCACCTTGGTCGCCTGGCCCATGATCGTGATGCCGGGCTTCGGCGCGGTCTGGCCGGCGACCGTGACGTTGCTCGTGCCGAAGGACAGCCAGCCCTGCCGCCCGGCGGGGGAGAGCCTGATGGTGCCGGCCACGTCGAAGACGATCGTCCGGCCGCTGCTCGGGGCGGTGGCGAGCCCGTAGCGCAGCGAACCCGCCTGCGGGCTGCTCGCGTTGTCGGTCAGGTTGGTGACGTGGTAGACGTCGCCGCCCCGGCCGCCGGTGGCGTACATGGCCGGCCCGGCGGCGCCCGGGAATGCCGGCACCGTCGCGGCGTTGGCCGGCCGGTCGAGGCCGACCAGGGCGACCGCGACGGTCGCGGCGGCGGTGCCGAGCGCGAGGAGCGCCCGGCGGGTTCGGGAACGTGATGGAGACATGGCGACCTCTCTGACGGGGGTGTGCGTCGCGTCGCCTTGCAGATGCGGGCCGGGCCGCCGGCATAACACGATTCGCCAACGGCTGCGCGTGCGGCCTGGAGCGCCGTGAAACTTCCGCCCCTACCGGTAGCCGGCCGTGACCTCCAGCGCGATCTCGATCGCGCGGGCGGCGAGCGGGGAGTGTGTGCGCCCGGCCGGCCAGAGCAGGTAGATCTCGCGCGGCGGCGGCGCCGGCCGCAGCTCGTGCACCGACAGCGCCGAGCCGGGGCCGAAAAGGTCGTCGAGGACCAGGCGCGGCAGGACCGCCGAGCCGATGCCCGCCCGGACCATCGCCAGCACCGCCTCGTTGCTCGTCGTGCGGAACACGGTCCGCGGCCGCGCCCCGGCCCTCGCGAACGCGTCCTCGAGCCGGGGCTGGTCGCAGGCCGCGGGCCAGGCCACCATCGGCGCGCGGTCCAGCGCGCTCAGCGGCACCGGCCCGTCGGGGAAGTCGCCGGGGCGGGCGACGAGCGCGTACGGGTCGTCGAGCAGCTTGCGGTGCTCGACCTCGCCGGCCGTGCGCCCGTCGAAGAACACGAGGTCCAGGTCGTCGACGCGCGGCGGGTCGGTCTCCTCCTCGAAGAGGCGGATGTCGCAGTCCGGGTGCTCCTCGCGCAGCCGCCGCACGAGCCGCGGCAGGATCGTGGTCGACAGGCTCTGGAAGGTGCCGATGTCGATGCGGCCCTCGCCGGCCCGGAACCGCTCGAGCGCGTCGGCCATCGCCCGCGCCCCGGCCAGCAGCTGCCGGGCGTGGTCCAGCACGACGCGGCCGAGCGGCGTGACGCGAACCGGTCGCGGCCCGCCCGGCCGGTCGAACACCGCGCCGCCCACGGACCGCTCCAGCCCGGCGATGTGCTGGCTCACCGTCGACTGCGTGTATCCGAGCCGCGCCGCGGCGCGCCCGAACGACCCCTCGTCGGCGATCGCGGCCAGGGTGGCGAGGTGGCGCAGCTCGATGTCGGCCACGGTCTCGAGTCTATCGGGAAGTACGATGGAAATGATCGGAGACGATCGCTTTCGCGCATGCCTTCGCGTGGCTAGCGTCAGGGGCATGGCCACCTTCGTGCTGATTCACGGCGCCGGCGACTCCGGCTGGGCCTGGCACCTCGTCGCCGCCGAGCTGCGCGCCCGCGGCCACGAGGCGATCGCGCCCGACCTGCCCGACGACCCGGCCGCGGACCTGAACGCCTACGCCGACGCCGTGATCGCGGCCGTCGGCGACCGGCGTGACGCCGTCGTCGTCGGGCACTCGTTCGGCGCGTTCACGGCCCCGCTGGTGGCCGGGCGGCTCGCGGCCGACGGGCTGGTGCTGGTGGCGGGCATGGTTCCGGCGCCGGGCGAGCGGCCCTCGGACTGGTGGGACAACGTGGGCTACGTCGGCGGCGGCGAGGAAGACCCCTACGTCACCTACTACCACGACGTGCCGCGCCCGCTCGCCGAGGAAGCCCTCCGCCGCCAGCGCGCGCATCCGTCCGCGGTGGCCTACGAGCAGCCCTGGCCGCTGGAGCGGTGGCCGGCGGTACCGACGCGATTCGTGCTGCTGCGGCAGGACCGCTGCTTCCCGGCGGCGCTGTTTCGCCGGCTCGTGCCGCAGCGGCTCGGGATCACGCCCGCGGAGCTCGACGCCGGCCACTGCGCGGCCCTCGGCCGCCCGAAGGAGCTGGCCGATCTCCTGGACCACGCCACGTAGCCGGAGTAGCGGCCGGTGCCGCATCCGCGACATCGTCCGCAAGACCAGCCAGGCGACGGCCGCCGCCTACTTCGTGGACATGCCGAAGCTCGGCATCGGCCGGAGTTCCCGCTGATCGGATCGACCGATCAAAGGCGGATGACGTGGGCCAGGCGGGTCAGGGCGTCCAGTGGGTCCGGCTCGGCCGGGAGCAGCACCACGCTCGTCGCGCCCGCGGCGTGGCGGGCCGCGATCCGTTCGGCGACCTCGTCCGGGGTGCCGGCCAGCGACAGCTCGCGCACCCACTCGTCCGGCAGCGTGGCCGCGAACTCCTCGCGGCTCGCCGCCGCCGCGCGGTGCCGGGCGAGCTCGCCGGCCAAGGGCAGCGGGGCCAGGTGCGGGGCCCAGTCCGGCTCGCCGATCCAGGCCAGGCCGGGGCGCACCAGGTCGCGGGCCGCCCGGCCGTCGTCGGCCACGGCCGCGGCGTCGTACGTCACGACGATCGGCGACGGCGCGGCGAAGCGCGAGACCGCGTCGGCGACGTAGGGCGGCGCGCAGGGCTCGGCCAGCAGCAGCCCGTCGGCGACCTCGCCGGCCATCGCGATCGACTTCGGGCCGCGCACGCCGAGCACGACCGGTGGCGGCGCCGCCGGGATCTCGCCGATGACCACGCCCTCGACGGCGACGTATCGGCCCGCGGCCGGGCCCGGCTCGCCGCGCAGCAGCGCGCGGACGGCGATCGTGTATTCCCGCAGCAGGGTGAGCGGGCTGGCCGGGCGCGCGCCGGCCTGGCGCATCCAGTCCGGCATGCCGTGGCCGATGCCCGCGGTCACGCGGCCCGGGAACAGCTGGGTCAGCGTCGCCAGCTCCATCGCGGCGAAGGCGGCGTTGCGCGCGCCGGCCGGCAGGATGCCGATGCCGACCGTGATCCGCTCCGTGGCCGCGAGCACGGCGCCGGCCTGGGCCACGCCGCCGCGGAACCCGAGGTCCTCCACGACCCACAGTTCCTCGAATCCGAGCCGCTCGGCCCGGCGGGCATAGGCCAGCACCCGATCCGCGGGGAGATCCCGCGGCACTACAACCCCAATTCGTGCCATGCGCTCAGACTCGCACGTCGGGCGATCCCCACCAAATCATCCCTAGGGTGCTGAGTAGGGTTTGCCCTCCCCGCGCGCCGATCGACGCCGGTTCTGCGAGGTGGGGCCGCGTTTCCCGTGATCGAAGACCCTTTGACCTCGGTAGATGTACCGAGAATGGCCTTGAATTGGTGCGGCATTATTTCCGGCAGGAAAACGGCTAACGCACGGCCGTCTGATATTGGGGAGGGCTGCGCGTGTTTCAGCGTGTCCACGAGCAGGTCGAAGAGCAGGCAAGGCGCACACCGGACCGGGTTGCCGTGATCGCCGGCACCGTCCGCATGCGCTACGCGGAGCTCGACGCCCGCGCGAACCGGATCGCCCGGGAGCTGGTCCGGGCCGGGGCCGGTGCCGGTGAACTCGTGGGCGTGTGCCTGGGCCGCGACGAGCACCTGCTCCCGGCGCTGCTGGGCGTGCTGAAGACCGGCGCCGCCTATGTGCCGATGGACCCGGCGTACCCGGCGGAGCGGCTGGCGTACATCGCCGCCGACACGGAGATGCGGCTCGTCGCCACCACCCGGGCCACGAGGCTGCCCGGCCTGGACGCCGTCGCGGTGCCGGTTGACGAGATCGCCGCGGACGCCGACGCGACCCCGCTCGACCGGCCCGGCGACGGCGCCGACGCGGCCTACGTCATCTACACCTCGGGCTCCACGGGCCGGCCCAAGGGCGTCGTCGTCGAGCACCGCAACACGATGAACCTGCTGCGGTACGAGGCCGAGGCGTACACCGCCGAGGAGCTGAGCGGCCTGCTCGCCACCGCGTCGATCTGCTTCGACCCCTCGATCACCCAGCTGTTCCTGCCCCTGGTCACGGGCGGCACGGTCATCCTCGCCGAGAACGTCCTCGCCCTGCCAGGGCTGCCGGCCCGCGACGAGGTCACGACCGTCTACGGCGTGCCGTCGGCGCTCGCCGCGCTGCTGCGCGAGCCGCTGCCGAGCGGCGTGCGGGCCGTGTTCGCCGGTGGGGAGCCGCTGACCCGGGCGCTGGTCGACCGGATCTACGCCAACCCCGGCGTGCGCCGGGTGCTCAACCTCTACGGCCCGACCGAGTGCACCACGACCTGCGCGATCGCCGAGGTCGGCCGCGACGACACCGGCGAGCCGCCGATCGGGCACCCGATCGCGGGCGCCGTCATGTCCGTGCGCGACGCCGACGGGCAGCCGGTCGCCGGCGGCGAGCTGGGCGAGCTGTGGATCGGCGGCCCGGTGGTCGCCCGCGGCTACCTCAACCGCGACAGCGGCGGGTTCGGCGACGGCTGGTACCGCTCCGGCGACCTGGTCCGCACCGACGGCGGCGTGCTGCGGTTCGCCGGCCGCGCCGACGACCAGGTGAAGATCCGCGGCTACCGGGTCGAGCCCGGCGAGGTCGAGGCGGTGCTCGTGCGCCATCCGGCCGTGCGCCGCGCCGGTGTCGTCGCCGCCGCCGACGAGGACGGCGTGTCCTACCTGGTCGGGCACGTGGAGGCGACCGGCCTCGACGAGCGCGGCCTGCGCGCGTGGCTGCGCCGCCGGGTGCCGGAGCACCTGGTGCCGACCCGGTTCGCGATCACCGAGCGGCTGCCCCTGAGCCCGAACGGCAAGATCGACCGGGCCGCCCTGCCCGCGCTCGCGGCCCGGCGCGGGACCGAGACCGCGTTCGTCGCGCCCCGCACGCGCGCCGAGGAGCGGCTCGCCGCGATCGTCGGCAACGTGCTCGGCATCGACGAGATCGGGGTCGAGGACCGCTTCACCGACCTCGGCGGGCACTCCCTCGCCGCGGCCCGGGTCTGCGCGCTCGCCGGCCGCGAGTTCGCGACGACGGTGCCGCTGGCCGCGTTCCTCGCCGAGCCGACCGTCGCCGCCCTCGCCAACCTCGTCCGAGAGGGCTCGGCCCCGGTCGCGAGCGGCCCCGTGCGGCACGAGGGCGTCCTGGAGTACCCGCTCACCCCGACCCAGCGCGGCCTGTGGACGCTGCGGCAGGTCGGCTCGGTGCCGGCCGTGACCACGGTGGCGTTCCGGGTCCGGCTCACCGGGCCGGTCGGGGCGCCCGCCCTGCGCTCGGCGCTGGCCGCCCTGGTGTCGCGGCACGAGGTGCTGCGCAGCCGGATCGTCGAGCGCGACGGCGAGCCGATCGCCGTCGTGGGCTCCTGGACGTCGGTCCCGGTGACGGAGCACGACGCCCGCGAGCGGCCCGCGGACGCGATCGCCGAGCAGGCCGCCCGGCACGCCTTCGACCTCGGCGGCACCGAACCACTCCTGCGGGTCGACCTGATCCGGCTCACCGAGACGGTGTCGGAGCTGGTGGTCGTCGCCGACCACATAGCCTTCGACGGCTGGTCCACCGGCACGTTCCTCAACGAGCTCGCGACCGAGCTGGCCGCACCCGGCACCGTCGCGCCGCCGCCGGTGCAGGTCGGCGACCTCGCCTTCACCCCCGACGGCGCCACGGACGCGTGGCGGGACGAGCTGGCCGGCGCGTCGCCGCCGAGCGAGCTGTTCTCGGGCACCGGAGGCTTCCGCGGCGAGCGGATCACCCGCCCGGTGCCGCCGGCGAGCGCCACCGCGGTCTTCGCGGACTGGCTGACCGCGCTCGGGCTGCTGCTGGCCGGGTTCACCGCCCGACGGGACGTCCTGGTCGGCGTGGTCGCCGCCCGGCGCGCCGGGCCCGAGCTCGACCGGGTCATCGGCCCGCTCGTCGACGTGCTGCCGATCCGGCTGCGGCTCGAGCCCGCCGCCACCGTCCGGGACACGGTCGCGGCCGCGTCGGCGACGACGGCCCGGGCGCTGGACCGGCCCCGTCCGTCCACGGAGGACCTGTTCGCGGCCGTCGGCACCCAGTCGCGCGGGGCGATGCTCACCCCGGTGGTGCTCTCCGCCCAGCCGGCCGGGATGCCGGTCCGGGTCGAGCGGGGCGTGGTGCGGCTGGAGCTGCTCGGCGAGCTGGGGTGCGGCGGGGCGCAGAACCCGTTGACCGTCTTCGTGAACGAGACGGCCGACGGGGTCGAGCTTCAGGTCGAGTACGACACCGGCCTCACGAATCGCGAGTGGGTGGAGGCGTTCGCGGACCGGCTCCTGCGCACGCTCGCCGAGGTCACCGCGGACCCGGACCGCCCGCTGCACCGCCTGCCGCTGGTCACCGCGGCCGAGGAGGCGCAGCTGCTCGAGCTGGCCGCCGGTCCGCCGATTCCGGCCGGCGCGCCGGCCACGGCGGTCGAGGCGATCGAGCGGCAGGTGCGGGAGCGCCCCGACGAGGTGGCCGTCGTCGGCGCCGACGGCGAGATGACGTTCCGGCAGCTGTGGGACGACTCGGCCGCGATCGCGGCGGTCCTGCGGGGCCGGGGCATCGAGCCCGGGGACGTCGTCGGCGTGTGCCTGCCGCGCGACCACCGGATGCCGGCGACGCTACTCGGGGTCTGGCGGGCCGGGGCGGCCTACCTGCCCCTGGAGCCGGAGCTGCCGGCCGAGCGCCTGGCCTGGCTCGCCTCGGACGGTGGCGCGAAGACCGTGCTCTGCCGGTCCACGACGGCCGCCGCGGCCGGACCGGGCGCACTGGACCTGGACCTGGACTTGGACCTGGAGTTGGACCTGGACCTGGACTCAGACCGGGGACCGGCCGAGCTCCCCGCCGTCGGGCCCGGCGACCGGGCCTATCTGCTCTACACGTCGGGTTCGACCGGCAAGCCGAAGGGCGTGGCCGTCGCGCAGTCCAGCATCGCCGCGCTCACCGAGGCGCTGGCCTTCGAGCCCGGCTTCGGGCCCGGGGACCGGATGCTCGCCGTGGCCACGCTCAGCTTCGACATCTCGTGCGCGGAGATCTGGTCCGCGCTCGGCGTCGGCGCCTGCTGCGTCGTCGTCGACCGCGACAGCGCGGTGGACGGGTACCGCCTCGGCCGCCAGATCGCCGAGCACCGCGTCAACGTGATGAACGTGCCGCCGACGATCCTGCGCACCCTGCTCGCGGCGGGCTGGACGGGCGGGGCGGACCTGCGCGTGTGGGCCGGCGGCGAGACGCTCGACCCGGCCCTGGCCCGCGAGCTGCTGCCGGTGGTGCGGGAGCTGTGGAACGTGTACGGCCCGACCGAGGCCACCGTGCTGTCGAGCGCGTACCGCGTCCTCGAGGTCGGCGACGCCGTGCCGATCGGGCACGCGATGCTCGGCGAGCGGCTCTACGTCATGGATCCGCTGGAGCGGTTCGTCCCGGCGGGCGTCGCGGGCGAGCTGTGGATCGGCGGCGCCGGCCCGGCCATCGGCTACCACAACCGGCCGGACCTGACCGAGGCCGCGTTCGTGCCCGACCCCGTCGTGCCCGGCGGGCGGTGCTACCGCACCGGGGACCTGGTCCGCCGCCGGCCGGACGGCGAGATCGTGTTCTGCGGCCGGCGCGACCACCAGCTGAAGATTCGCGGCTACCGCGTCGAGCTCGGCGAGATCGAGGCCGTGCTGCGCGCCCACCCGGACGTCGAGCACGCGGTCGTCACCGCGCGGGGCCAGGGCGCGGAGGCGCACCTCGTCGGCTACGTCGCCGGGCCGGTCACCGCCGAGCGGGCCGCCGCGCACCTGCGCGCGAGCCTGCCCGCCTACCTGGTGCCGCACCGCTGGGTGGTGCTCGACGCGCTGCCGATGACGCCCAGCGGCAAGGTCGACCTCGGCGCGCTGCCCGAGCCCGGCGAGGACCGGCCGCACCGGCCGGCCGAGTCGATGATGGAGCAGCTCGTCGCCGACGTCTGGGCCCAGATCCTCACCACCGATCGCATCGGTGCCGACGACAGCTTCTTCGGTCTCGGCGGGCACTCGCTGGCCGCGACCCGGGTCGCCGGCCGGCTGCGCGAGACGCTCGGCTGCGCGGTCCCCGTGCGGCTGCTGTTCGACCACCCCGTCCTCGCGAACTTCGCGGGACAACTCGAGCGGCTTGTTATGGACGACATCGTGGCCGAACCGGCCACCGGCAACTAGGGAACCACTATGACCTTGTCTGACCAGGACAGCTTACGGGCCCTCATGGAGCGGCGGGTCGCGGCTGCCCGCGCCGCCGCCCGGGCCGACGCGGAGATCCCGCGCCGGTCCGACCCGGACGCGCCGCAGCCGCTGTCACCGTCGCAGACCCGGCTGTGGTTCAACGCGCAGTTCGAGACCAACACGTCGATCTACCACGTGCCCACGGTGCTGCGGCTGACCGGCCCGCTCGACGCCGACGCGCTGCTGGCCGCGATCCGCGAGGTCGCCGCCCGGCACGAGGTCCTGCGCAGCGTCATCGCGCCGCCCGCGCACGCCGTCGCCGGCCCGGCCGACCGGATCGAACTGTCCCTTGTGGACCTCGACGAGGCCGGGCTGGACGCGGCGCTGCGGACCGAGGTGAGCCGGCCCTTCGAGCTCGACCGCGAGCCGCCGATGCGGGCCGTGCTCTTCCGGCTCGGCGCCGAGCACCACGTGCTGGCCCTGACCGTGCATCACATCGCCACCGACGCGTGGTCGCGGGACCTGATGCTCGACGAGATCGGCGCGCTCTACGCCGCCCGGCTCGGCCAGGGCACGCCGCCCGCCCCGCCGCGGCTGCAGTACGCCGACATCACCGAGTGGCAGGCCACGCGGACCGCGGACGACCACGTCGGCTGGTGGGTCGAGCGGCTGGCCGGGCTCGCCCCCGTGCTCGCCCTCCCCGTCGACCGGCCCTACCCGGCGGTGGCCGACTGGAGCGGCGGCTACCTGCCGTTCAACCTGTCCCCGGCCCTGGCCGAGCGGGTGCGCCAGACCGCTCACGAGTGCAACGCGACGCCGTTCATGGTGGTGCTCGCGGCCTGGCAGGCGCTGCTGGGCCGGCTCTGCGGCAGCGAGGACGTCGCCGTCGGCGTGCCCGAGTCCGGGCGCCACCACCGCGCGACCGAGGGCGTCGTCGGCTGCTTCATCAACACGCTCGTGATGCGCACCGACCTGTCCGGCGACCCGACCGGCCGCCAGCTGCTCGACCGCGTCCGGGAGACCACCCTCGAGGCCTTCGCGCACGCCACCGCGCCCTTCGAGCGGGTCGTGGAGGCCGTGGCGCCCGAGCGCTCCACCGCCACGACACCGATCTTCCAGTCGATGCTGTACCTGCTCGAGGCCGCCCAGCGCGACCCGGTGCTGCCCGGCGTGCGCGCCGAGCGGCTCGACGCCCCGCTCGACTTCAACAAGTTCGACGTGAGCCTGTCGCTGCAGGCCGAGAACGGCGGCTACGAGGGCGAGCTGCACTACCGCCTCGACCTGTTCGACCGGGCGACGGTCGAGCGCTGGTCGCGCTGGCTGCTCGCCCTGCTCGACGGGATGCTGGCCGAGCCCGACCGCCCGCTCTCGCAGCTCGACCTGCTGGGCGAGGCCGAGCGGGCCGAGCTGGTGGCCCTCGGCACCGGCCCGGACCTGCCCGCCGGCGCGCCCGCGACGGTGCTCGACGCGGTCCTCGCCCAGGCCGACGCCCGCCCCGCGGCCGTCGCCGTCGACGCCTCCGACGGCACCCTGAGCTACGGCGACCTGGCCGCGGCCGCGGCCCGGATCGCGACCGCGCTGCGCGAGCACGGGGCCGGCTCCGGCGCGCCCGTCGGGATCTGCCTGCCCCGCGACCGGCACCTGCCCGCCGCGCTGATCGGCGTCTGGCGGGCCGGCTCGGCCTACGTGCCGCTGGAGCCCGACCACCCGGCCGAGCGGCTGCGCTACCAGCTCAGCGACTCAGGCGCCAAGGTCGTCCTCGCCGCCGCGGAGACGCTCGACGTGGCCCGCCCGCTCGTCGAGGGCACCGGCGCCGTCCTCGTCGACCTGACCGACGCGCTGGCCGCCGAGCCCGGCGAGCTCCCCGCGCCCGGCCCCGACGACCTCGCGTACATCCTCTACACCTCCGGCTCGACCGGCCGCCCCAAGGGGGTGGAGCTCAACCACGGCGCCGTCGCCGCGTTCGTCGCCGCCAACTGCGAGCTGGTGCCGGTGACGCCCGACGACGTGATGCTCGGCCTGACCGCGCTCTCGTTCGACGTGGCCGGGCTCGAGCTGTGGTGCGGCCTGGGCAAGGGCGCCCGGCTGGTGCTGCTGGAGCGCGGCGTGGCCGTCGACGGGCACCTGGTGGCGCAGCGCATCGCCGAGTCCAAGGTGACCGTGATGACCGCGACCCCGACCACGTTCCGGATGCTCGTCGCGGCCGGCTGGCAGTCGCCGGAGGTGCGCGGGATCGCCATAGGCGAGGCCCTCGACCCCGTGCTCGGCCGCGAGCTCATGGCCCGGCTCGGCGAGGCCTGGAACGGCTACGGCCCGACCGAGACCGCCGTGGTGTCCACGATGTACCGCCTCACCGCCCCCGTCGGCGACGCCGTGCCCATCGGCACCCCGATGGCGGGGGAGTGGGTGTACGTGGTGGACCCCGCCGGCCGCCTCGCGCTGCCCGGGACCATCGGCGAGCTGTGGATCGGCGGGGCCGGTGTGGCCCGCGGCTACCACGGCCGGCCCGACCTGACCGAGGCCGCGTTCGTCGCCGACCCGGTCCGGCCCGGCGAGCGCTGCTACCGCACCGGCGACCTCGTGCGCTGGCGCACCGACGGGCTGCTGGACTTCCTCGGCCGCCGCGACCACCAGGTGAAGGTGCGCGGGCACCGCATCGAGCTCGGCGAGATCGAGTCGCAGCTGCGCTCGGCGCCGGGCGTGGCCGAGGCGGTGGTGACCGTCGCCGACCCGACCGGCGACGCGCACCTCGTCGGCTACGTGGTGCCGCGGCCGGGCTCGACGCCGGACACGCAGGCCCTGGAGACCCTGCTGCGGGCGGCGCTGCCCGACTACATGGTGCCGCGCCGCTGGATGACGCTGGACGCGCTGCCGGTCAACGCGTCCGGGAAGGTCGACCGCACGGCGCTGCCCGAGCCGCGGGACGAGGTGCAGCAGCGGGTCGCGCCGCGCACCGAGGCGGAGCAGCTGGTCGCCGAGGTGTGGAGCGCCGTGCTGAAACGCGATGAGCTGTCGGTGTACGACAACTTCTTCGCGCTGGGCGGGCACTCCCTGTCGGCGACGCTGGTCGTGGGCCGGCTCCGCGACGCGCTGGACTTCGCGGTGCCGGTGCGGCTGCAGTTCGAGCAGCCGGTGCTGGCGAACTTCGCCGCCGCGCTGGAGGCGCTGCTGCTGGCCGAGGTGACGCAGGCGTGACGGTCACCGACACCCAGCGCTCGCTGCTGCAACAGCGGCTGGCCGGGGCGCGCCGCAACGCCGCCCGCACCGCGAGCACCATTCCCGTGTCCTCCGACCCGGCTGCGCCGGCGCCGCTGTCGCCGGCCCAGGCCCGGCTGTGGTTCCTGCACCAGCTGGAGCCGGACAGCGGCGCCTATCACGTGACGGCCACCGTGCGGCTGACCGGCCGGCTCGACGTGGCCGCGCTGACCGCCGCGATCCGGGACCTTGCCGTGCGCCATCACGTGCTGCGCACCCGGTTCGTGGACCGCGACGGCGTGCCGACCGCGGTGCTGGGCGGCGCGGACGATATCCCGGTCGAGACCGACGGGGAGCTGGACGCGTTCCGGCATCGGGCGTTCCGGCTCGAGGAGGAGCCTCCGCTGCGGGCGCTGATCCGCCGCGACGGGCCGGACGAGCACGTGCTGCTGCTCGTGGTCCACCACATCGCCTTCGACGCGTGGTCGATCGACCTGGCCCTGAGCGAGATCGCCGAGCTGTACGCCGCACGCCTCGACGGCCGCCCGGCGCCGGACGCGCCCGGGCTGCAGTACGCCGACTACACCCGCTGGCAGGCCGGCCTCGAGCCGTCGGCCGCGGCCCTGGACCGGTGGGTCGAGCGGCTGCAGGGCCTGGCGCCGGTGCTGGACCTGCCGGCCGACCGGCCCCGCCCCGCGGTGGCCGGCCACGGGGCCGGGCAGGTGCAGGTGCACGTGCCCGCGGCGCTGGCCGGCCCGATCGCCGGGCTCGCCGCGTCCTGCGGGGCCACCCCGTTCATGGTGCTGCTCACCGCGTTCCAGGCGCTGCTGGCCCGGGTGTGCGGCACGGACGACATCCCGATCGGCGTCCCGGTCGCGGGCCGGCACCACCCCGACCTCGAGAAGATGATCGGCTGCTTCATCGGCACGCTGGTCATGCGGACCGACTGCTCCGGCGACCCGACCGGCCGCGAGCTGCTGACCCGGGTCCGCGAGATGGCGATCGACGCGCTCGCGCAGTCGGAGACCCCGTTCGAGCGGATCGTGGAGCGGCTGCAGCCCGAGCGCAACCTCGCCCACACGCCGATCTTCCAGGTGCTGCTCAACGTGCTGGAGCAGCCGGCCGCGCCGCTGCGCCTGCCGCACCTGGAAGCGCAGGGCATGGAGCTGCCGACCCACACGGCCAAGTACGACCTCAACCTCGCGCTGTCGCGCGGGGACGACGGCTACCGCGGCTCGCTGGTGTTCCGCGCCGACCTGTTCGACGAGCAGACCGCCCGGCGGCTGATGGACTGGTTCCTGGCGCTGCTGACGGGCCTGGTCACCGAGCCCGACCGCCCCGTCGGCGAGCTGGCGCTGGAGCCCGGCGTGCGGCCCGGCCCGGACGGCCCGGCGGCGTCCTACCCGCTGGACCGGCCGCTGCACGAGCTCATCGCCCGCCACGCCGGGTCGGCGCCGGACGCGACCGCGGTGGTCGCGGCCGACGGGCGGCTGTCGTACGCGGAGCTGGACCGGCGCGCCGGGGCGGTGGCGGCCCGGCTGCTGGCGGCCGGCGTGCGGCCCGAGGAGCCGGTCGCGGTGCTCACCGAGCGCGGGACGGCCCTGCCCGTCGCGATGCTGGGCGCGCTCAAGGCCGGCGCCGTCTACCTGCCCGTCGACCCCGGCTACCCGGACGGCCGCGTGGCCGAGATCCTCGACGCGGCGCAGGCCCGGTTCGTGCTCACCGAGGCCGCGTTCGCGGGCCGTGAGCCGTGCCGCGCTTCCGGCCGCGAGGCGATCGTCGTCGCGGACGTGACCGGCGAGCCGGCCGAGGCCGTGGTGGTGTCGATGGACCACCTCGCGTACCTCATCTTCACGTCCGGCTCGACCGGGCGGCCCAAGGGCGTCATGGTCGAGCACCGCAACATCGCGCACTACCTGCACGCGGTGGCGGACCGCATCGGGCACCACGGGTCCTACGCCCTGGTGTCCACCCACGCGGCCGACCTCGGCATGACGAACCTGTTCGGGGCGCTCGCCACCGGCGGCGTGGCGCACCTCGTGGACCGCGAGGTCGCCACGGATCCGGAGGCGTTCGCGGCCTACCTGGCCGAGCACCGGGTCGACGCGATGAAGCTGGTCCCGAGCCACCTGGAGCTGCTGGCCGCGCACGGCGACCTCGCCGCGCTGCTGCCCCGCGAGCTGCTCATCCTGGCCGGCGAGCCGTGCCCGTGGGAGCTCGTCGACCGCATCGAGCGGGTGCGGCCGGACCTCGAGGTGCAGGTCCACTACGGCCCGACCGAGACGACGGTCTCCGTGCTCGGCTGCGACGTGCGCGAGGTTCCGGCCGAGCGCCGCATCGGCACCGTGCCCATCGGGCGCCCGTTCGCGAACGTCGAGTGCCGGGTGACCGACCGGGCGGGCCGGCCGGTGCCGGACGGGGTGCCGGGCGAGCTGCGCATCGGCGGGCCGAGCGTGGCCCGCGGATACCTGAACCTCGTCGACGACCGCTTTCAGCAGGGGTGGTACCGCTCCGGCGACCGCGTCCGCGTCGACGCCCACGGCCTGGTGCAGATCCTGGGCCGGGTCGACGACCAGGTGAAGATCCGCGGTTTCCGGGTCGAGCTCAACGAGGTCGCCTCCGCGGTGCGCGGGGTCCCCGGCGTCGGCGAGGCCGTGGTGCTGCCCGTCGGCGAGGCGCACACCCGCCGGCTGGCCGCCTGGATCACGCCCGCGACGGCCGATCCCGGGGTGGTGCGGGCCGCGCTGCGCGACCGGCTCCCGGACTACATGGTGCCGTCGGCGTTCGTCGTGCTCGACCGGCTCCCGCTGACCGCCAACGGCAAGGTGGACCGCAACGCGCTGCCCGCACCGCAGCCGCCGGGCGCCGCCACCCGGGTCGCGCCGGAGTCCCCGACGCAGCTGCGGGTCGCCGCGGCCTGGGCCGAGGTCCTCGACGGCGTCGAGATCGGGCTGGACGACGACTTCTTCGCCCTCGGCGGCGACTCGTTCAAGGCCGTGCGCGCCGTGCGGGCCATCGACCCGCAGCTGCGCGTCATCGACCTGTTCACCCGCCCGACCGTGCGCGAACTGGCCGCCTATCTGGACGGCGACACCGGCTCGACCGGGCTGCTGCATCGCCTCGCCGGCCCCGCCGACGCGACGCTGACCGTCGTCTGCGTGCCCTACGGCGGCGGCTCGGCCGCGGCGTACGGGCCGCTCGCCACCGAGCTCGCGCAGCGCCTGCCGGGCGCGGCCGTGCTGGCGATCGAGCTGCCCGGGCACGACCCCGCCCGGCCCGACGAGCCGCCGCTGCCGATGGCCGAGCTGATCGACCGCGTGGTGGCGGACCTGCCGACCGGCCCGGTGCTGGTCTACGGCCACTGCGTCGGCTCGGCGGCCGCCACCGAGCTCGCCCTGCGCCTGGAGTCCGACGGCCGCGAGGTCGCCGGGCTGGTCGTGGGCGGCAGCTTCCCGGCGGCCCGGCTGCCGGGGCGGGTGTCGTCCTGGTTCCACCGGCGCTTCCACGCCACGTGGTTCACCTCCGACCGGGCGTACCGCGACTTCCTGCGCACGCTCGGCGGGCTCGACGACGACGAGGGCCTCGACGCCGACGTGATCCTGCGCAGCCTGCGGCACGACGTGGACGAGTCGCAGACGTGGTTCACCCGCGAGCTGACCCGGCCCGACCGGCGGCGGCTGCGGGCGCCCGTGCTGTGCCTGATCGGGGCGCGGGACCGCTCGACGGAGCTGTACCAGGAACGCTATGCGGAATGGGGCGCCTTCGCGGATCGCGTCGCGCTGGCGGTCCTGCCCCGGGCCGGGCACTACTTCCTCAAGCACCAGGCGGCGGCCGCGGCCGACGAGGTCGCCGGCGCGCTGCGGGAGTGGGGCGCGGGCCGGGCGCCGGAGGTGGTCAGCACCGCGGTCACCGGCGGCCGGGCCCGCCGCGACCTGCGCGAGTTCTACGTCATGACGGCCGGCCAGACCGCCTCGCTGATCGGTGCCGCGCTGAGCTCGTTCGCCCTGGGCGTCTGGGCGTACCAGCAGAACGGCCGCGTCGCCGACTACGCCCTCGTCACCATGCTGGCCCTGCTGCCCTCGATCCTGCTGCTACCGGTGGGCGGGGCCGTGGCGGACCGGATCGACCGGCGGCGCATCATGCTGGCCTGCAACGGCGCGGGTGCGGCGGTCATGTCCGCCGTGGTCACCCTGCTGGCCCTGGACCGCCTGGAGATCTGGAGCGTCGGGCTGCTGGCCGGGCTGCTGTCCGCGGTGACCGCCTTCCACCGGCCCGCCTACCTGGCCGCGGTCGCGCAGCTCGTGCCGAAGCCCTACCTGGGCCAGGCCAACGCGCTGGCGAACCTCGGCCCGGGCATCGGCATGCTCATCGCCCCGCTGGCCGGCGGCGCGCTGATCACGGCGCTGGGCATGCCGTGGGTGGTCGCGGTCGACGTGGTGTCGCTGCTCGTCGGCGTCGGCACGCTGCTGCTGGTGCGCCTGCCCGACCGGCTCTTCCGCCGGCAGGAGGAGACCTTCGTCCGCGCGATCGTCGGCGGCTGGCGGTTCCTCGTCCGGCGCCGCCCGCTCATGATCATGATCGTGTTCTTCGTGGTCGAGAACTACCTCGCGATGCTCGCCCTCGCCGTGACCGTGCCGACCGTGTACGCGTTCGGCGGCACGACGGCGGTCAGCGTCGTCACCGCGTTCAGCGGCGTCGGGGCCGGCCTCGGTGCGCTGGCCATGGTGCTGTGGGGCGGCGCCGAGCGCCGGGCCACGGGCATGGTGGGCTTCGTCATCGGGGTCGGCCTCGGGGCCGCGCTCGTCGGGCTGCGGCCGTCGACGGCGCTCGCGGCGGTGGGCAGTCTCATCTGGTACGGCTCGCTCACCATCCTCAACGCCCACTGGCTCGCGATCATCCAGGTCAAGGTCGGGCTGGAGCTGCAGGGCCGGGTGCTCGCCACGAACCAGATGCTGGCCGTGGCGATGACGCCGGTCGCGTTCCTGACCGCGCCGCCGTTCACGGACGCGGTCGCGCCGCTGCTGCGGCCCGGGGGCGCGCTCGCGGACACGGTGGGGCGGGTCGTGGGGGTCGGGGATGCCCGCGGTACGGGGCTGATCCTGCTCGCCTGCGGCGTGCTGCTGGTGGTCTGGGGCGCGCTGGGCCTCGCCTACCGGCCCCTGCACCGGATGGAGGACGACCTGCCGGACGCCTCAGCGGGTGCCGAGATCCCCGACTCGCTGGACGAGGTCCAGGCCGAGGCCGACGAACAGGTGCGTGTGTAGTCCGACGCGCTGGGCGGCCGCGATGTTCTCGTCGCGGTCGTCCACGAACAGCAGGTGATCGGGGGCCAGGCCGAGCTCGCGGCAGCACCAGCGATATGCCGCGGGGTCCGGCTTGGCCAGCCCGATCCGGCACGAGAAGGCCACGAGCTCGAAGTGGCGCAGCCACCGCCGGTGGTGCCGCTCGTAGTGGGCGGCGAGCTCCTCGGGGATGTTGGACAGCAGCGCCAGGCGCACCCCCGCGGCCGCGGCCCGCTCGAGCAGGCCGACCATCTCCTCGTCGACCTCGCTCCAGCTCGCGATGTCCGCCTCGATGAGCGCGGCGATCCGCTCCTCGGTGAACCCGGAGACCCGGCGCCAGTACTCGGCGCCGGTGACGTGGCCCGCGTCGTAGGCGACGCGCTGGTGCCAGTACGACTGCCAGAAATCGGCCTCGGGGAGACCGGCGATCTCGACGAGGGTGTCGCGACCGGCCTGCGACTGGTGCCGGGCGATGACCCCGAACAGGTCGAAGAGGATGACGTCGGGCACGGCGCTCAGACCCTCCGCACGACGGTGCCGGCGGCGGTGAGCGCGTTCGCGTCGTCCTCGGCGGCGTCGCCGGTGGTGACCACGAGGCTGAACGCGGACACGGGCGCCACGAACGCCAGCGCCGTGCGGGAGAGCTTGGCCGGCTCGGCGACCACGATGACGCGGTGGGCCGAGGCGATGATCGCGCGCTTGATCGCCGCGTCGGCGAGGTCGTAGGCGGTCAACCCGGCGGCGGTCAGCCCGCAGCAGCCGAGGATCGCGGTGTCGAAGCGCAGCGCGGCCAGGGAGGCCTCGGCGAGCGGGCCGGTGAGCGCGAGCTCGTCCGGGCGGGGCTCGCCGCCGGGGAGCAGCAGCCGCAGCTGGGGGGCGCCGGCGAGGGCGTTGGCCGCGTGCATCGACAGTGGCATGACGGTGAGCCGGCGCGAGGCGAGCAGGCGGGCGACCTCGAGGCAGGTGGTCCCGCTGTCGAGGACGACGGCCTCCCCGTCGGCGATCAGGTCCGCGACCGCCTCGGCGATGCGCCGCTTGGCGTCCAGCCCCTCGTGCGTCCGCACCGCGAACGGCGGCTCCTCGCCGCGCAGCGTGACGCTGCGCGCGCCGCCCCGGTAGCGCTCGACCATGCCCTGGTCGGCCAGCTGCTCCAGATCCCGGCGCACGGTCATCTCGGAGGTGCCCGTCAGCTCGGCCAGCCGCGGGACGCCGAGCTGCCCGGCCTGCTGCACCGCGTCAAGGATCCGCCGGTGGCGGTCGCTGAGCGTCATGCCCGCCATTGAACACCACTGGCGCGGTAAAGACAACGTTTCAAACGCGAATCTTGTTTGTTATGTTCGCTGCCATGTTCCCCTCGATCATCGTCGCGGCGCCCACCCCGCCCGCGGTCCGCACCGCCACCACCGCGACCTACGCGGCCTTCATCGGCTCGGGCTTCGCGTTCGCCAGCTGGGCCGCCCGCATCCCGCAGGTCCGTGACCGCCTCGGGCTCGACTCGGCCGCCCTCGGCCTGGTCCTGCTGGCCATCGCCGCCGGCTCCCTGGTCGCGCTCCCGCTGTCCGGCCCCCTGGTGACCCGCTTCGGCTCGTCCCGGGTCGTCGGCGCCATGGCGGTGCTGCTCGGCGTCGGTCTCGTCGTCGCCGCGCTCGGCTCGCAGGCCGGCGTCGCGCCGGTCGTCGCCGGCCTGGCGCTGCTCGGCTTCGCCAACGGGGCGTGGGACGTCGCGATGAACGTCCAGGGCACCGTGGTGGAGCGCCACCTCGGCCGATCGATCATGTCCCGCTTCCACGCCGGATTCAGCCTCGGTACCGTCGCCGGCGCGCTCGTCGGCGCGGCCATGGTCGCCCTGCACGTCCCCGTGGCCGCGCACCTCGTGACCGTCGCCGTGCTCGTCGTGCTCGTGGTCACGTGGCAGGCGCGGCGCTTCATCGCCGACCACGACCCCACCGAGCCCGCCGCCGAGCAGTCCGCCCCCGGCGGCGCCCTGGCCGCCTGGAAGGAGCCGCGCACGCTGCTGATCGGCCTGTTCGTGCTCGCCTTCGCCTTCGCCGAGGGCGTCGGCAACGACTGGATCAGCGTCGCCGCGATCGACGGCCACCACGTGTCCGCCACGCTCGGCACCATCGCGTTCGCGCTCTTCCTGACCGCGATGACCGCGGGCCGCTGGTTCGGCCCCCGGCTCCTGGACCGCTACGGCCGCACCGGGGTCGTGCGCGTCCTGGCCCTGATCGGCATCGCCGGCGTGGCCCTCTTCGTCTTCGGCCCCGGCCCGGTCTACGCCTACGCGGGCACCCTGCTCTGGGGTCTGGGCGCCTCGCTGGGCTTCCCGGTCGGCATGAGCGCCGGCGGCGACGACCCCCGCAAGGCCGCCGGGCGGGTGAGCGTCATCGCCTCGATCGGCTACTGCGCCTTCCTCGGCGGGCCGCCCACCATCGGCTTCCTCGGCGACCACATCACCGTGCTGCGCGCCCTGATCGTGGTGGCCGTCTTGCTGGCCGTGGCCGCGATGATCGCCGCGACGGTCCGCCCGCCGCGGCCGTCGTCCTGACCCATCCCGGGGCCGGACTTACGGCGGGTGGATCGTGTCGAGGGGGAGGGCCTTCTGGCTCGGTGCGCAGCGACCGAACTCGCACACCGAACGCCGGGAAGGCTCTCATGTCGCGCGCCGATGCACCGTTGACCGCGACCGGCCGCCTGCGCCTGACCCGGTGTGTTGTTGATGGCCGCTGACGGCTTGATCCTTTCGCCGCCGCCGTGAGCACGGCTCGGACCCGGAGGTGTGGCCGTCTCAGCCCGGCGCCAGCACAGCCGGGGCTCGTCAGTCTGGGCCGGGTCACGGGTCGTCCGATCTGCCGCTGGGAACATCCACCCGGCGACGTGGTACTTGCCGCGTCGGGAAAGCTCGGTAACGCCCTCGCGGCCGGTGCACCCAAGGCCACCACTACCGGCGAATGCAACTGTGCCGCGGCCGCCGACCGCATGAAGGACATTTATGCTAGCTGAAACGAAGTCTGGGCAACCTGTCGCGGGCGTGGTCGGCTGGCGTCGATGACTTAGGAAGGGCATCGTGCCGAAAGTATCTAGTGGCCGTCGGACGGCCACCACTGCTGTTAACACGTTCAAGGCCCTACTGGAGGGCCGAGATCACATCGTCCAGGATATCGATCAGCGTAATGACTTCGGTGAAGATTTATACGTTCAATTTACCGAGAACCGTGAAGTAACGGGTGATGTAATTAAAGTCCAGGTCAAGGGAGGGACGTCCTGGCGTCGCACTGGCGGCTACGGCGTGCCGGTTGGAGATCATGCGGCCATCTGGGCCGACGGGAACCTTCCCGTAATCTGTGTCGTCCACGATCCGAAAACCGATCGCCTGTACTGGGCTAACGCAACAGACCAGCTCTTGAAAGCCCGCCGAAAGCTACTCATGCCGAAGTATATATTCGTCAATGAGGCGGATGTGCTAGACGTCCAATCGCTGGATGACTTCGTCGCAGTGACGCGTCGGTATGTCAACCGCTACCGGGGCAACCAGGCGATGCGTACGCAGCTCAGTGACATGTCCGGTGCGGAGTTCGAGCCTTCGGACGTCGTTCTGCACTTCGTCAACTACCATGGCGAGGACTTGATCTTCTGGCAAGTTCGAGGTGAGGGTTTCGCGACCCTATTGCACAGCGACCTGGACTGGGTGCCGGAATATGTAGGGCCGGAAATGCTGCGGTTCGAAAGCATAGAGGGCCAGCCGGGCCTCGGTGAGGTTCCGGTACTCGGCGATACCATCCTCGACCACGCCGAAGCGATGTGGATCGCGGCATGTTTTGCTGCAACCTCCTGGGCACGCGAGCCGGCTCCGGATCGGCAACACGCTTGTATCAAGGCCGAGGTGGCCGACAACTACGTTGCGCGGCAGATCGTCAAGCGCATCGAAGCCGAACCCGATCTGCTCGTTCGGTCGGCCGCGGCCATGCACTCGACTACGTTGCCGGAGTCAGACCTGGCGGCCGAGATTGATGAGCTTGAGCGCGATCCGGAGCTGGTGGATGAGGCGATGGGGACGTCCGAGGAAACGTGGTGGGACATGTCGTTCGAGGCCAGACGCCTGGTAATCGCCTATCTCATCGACAAGGTGATAATCGGCGACCCGACAGACCCGATAGACCGGCAGATCCAGATCGTCTGGCGCAAGCCTCGCTGACCAGTGCCAGGACCCGGGCCCGGCCCACCGGCCCGGGCTCAGCGTTGCCGCGGCGACGTCGCGGGCCGATGTGGCCAAGGGGCACCTTCTACCTGCACTTCGCTGATCGCGGCGCGTTCATCGCGGCGAGCGGGCGCCGGATCGACGGAACGAGCTCGCCACGCCTTCGAACGGAAAGTGGCGCGGCTCGCCAAGGAGCAGGCGCATTGCCGGGCTGCGCTGGCGAAACTGGAGGCGTACGGCAACATTGTCGGATCCCGGAACTGCAAGGCACGTTGGACCAGGTCGGCGGCGCCATTGCCGGTGTCGAGGCGCGGGCGCGAACACCCGAGCGGGCCACGCCTACGTTACTTCCTACATCGGCGCGTTCGGCCCCGGCATGGTGAAGATCGGTACGACGAGACGGCTCGAACCTCAGGAACGTATTTGCGACTGGGCGGCGCCTCCCTCCCTTCCGGTTCGACACCCATGCACTGGTCTTCAGTGACGACGCCGTCGGCCTTGAATCCCAGTTGCCCACCGAACTCGCCGATCACAAGGTCAACAGGATCACCAGCAACGGAAATTCTTCTGTGCCACACCCGCCAGGTTCCCACCGTGTCGAGCGATTGGCGGCCGCCGCCGGGACTGTCGCGGCGGCATTGTTGATGACCGTTGACCGCTTCGCCGCTGCCGCGAGCACGGTGCGGGCGGGATGCGTGATCGTCCCGGCCCCACCATGGCCCGAGCGCCGGACCCCAGCCGCATTGGAGACCTGCCTGGTCTGAACCCGGCAACCGTCCACCGTGTCCTCGCGCGCACCGCATGCCGAATTCACGCATCTGGACCGGGTCACGGGTCTGCCGCTACGAGCGCGTCGGGACCGCCACGTCGGCTACGCCTAGCACCACGCGTTTTGCTGCGCGTCCCACTCTCGGCGCGACACCCGCAACCAGCGGCGGAGTCGAGCGCTGGCAAGCAGAGGCCGAGCGCCGCGAAGCGCTGGGCGCTAGCCCACGGGCCGGGCCCAGATCGGGCGGCGGATCAGGCAGAAGGGGTGGCCGGCCGGATCGGCGAACACGTGGTCGCCGGGCAGCCGTGGCGCCGAGCGCGACGACCGCCGCCGCGGCCCCGGCGAGGTCGTCCACCATCACGTCCAGGTGCATCTGCTGCGGGACCGCGGGACCGGGCCAGGTCGGGCGGCGATGGTCCGGCACGCGCTGGAAGGCGAGGCCGGACGTCGCCGTGTCGGGGGAGACCACCACGAAGTCGCCGTCATCGTGGGTGATCGGGTCGCCGAGCACGGCGCTCCAGAAGCGGGCGTCGGCGGCCGGGTCGGGGCAGTCGAGGATCAGATGGTGGCGGCGGCCTACGGGCACGGGATCACCCCAGCGGGCCGCCGGACAGGACGATGACCGTCCCGGCCGCGGCGGCGCTCAGCAGGGTCAGGACCGGGCCGCGGCGCAGGGCCAGGAGGAGCACCGCCGCCGCGGCCAGCACGAACCACTGCCAGGTCTGGGTGAGGGTCAGGGCCAGCGGGATCGCCGAGCCCAGGATGGCGCCGATCGCGGCCGGGGCCGCGCCGTCCAGGAAGGCCCGCACGGCCCGGTTGCCGCGCAGGCGGTCGAAGCGGTGGGCGCCCAGCAGGATGAACGCGAAGGACGGGCTGAAGGCGACAACCGAGGCCAGCAGGCCGCCGCTCAGCCCGGCCGCGGCGTAGCCGACCACCGCCACCGTCTGCACGACCGGGCCCGGCGTGATCTGGCCGAGGGCGACCGCGTTGAGGAACTGGGCGCCGGTCATCCAGTGGTAGTTGTCGACCGCGTCGGCGCGCATGAGCGGGATGATGACGAAGCCGCCGCCGTAGGACAGGGCGCCGACCTTGAGCGCGACCCAGGCCACCGACAGCAGGACCCCGCCGCCGAGGCCGGTCATCGCCAGGGCCGGGGTCAGCGGCCGCCGACGGGCGGGGACCCGCTGGGCCAGGAGCTCGACGATGCCCGCGACGACCAGGAGCAGCACCAGCCAGGGGCCGATGGTCGCGGCGGCGACGGTGCCGGCCAGGAGGTACAGGATCCATCTGACGCGGCTGCTCTGCTGCGGTGCGCGCTGCCATCCCGCGGGGATCAGGCTGACCCCGGCCTGGACGGCCACCGCGGCCACCGCGGCGCCCGCACCCGCGCCGGCGGCCTTCACCCACGTGGGCGGGTCGCCGTGCAGGAACAGCACCGCCAGGGCCAGGATCACGATCAGGCCCGGGACGATGAACGCGGCCCCGCCCACGAGCGCGCCCGCGCGGCCCCGGACCCGCCAGGCGCAGAAGATGGCCAGCTGGGTCGAGGCCGGGCCGGGCAGCAGGTTGCACGCCGCGATGGCGTCCTCGAACTCCTGCGCGTCGATCCATCGGCGATCCTCGACGCAGAGCTTGCGCAGCAGGGCGATGTGCACCGGGGGACCGCCGAAGCCGAGGCAGCCGATGCGGCCCCACTCCTTCAGGACGGTGGCGAGGCTTACGTCGTCGCGCATGTGTGCAGGAAGTGGTCGAGGCGCTCGGCGATCTCGTCGGCGGCGCGGTCGAATGCGGAGCGGCCGTCCGGCTCGGCGGACGGGTCGGGCATGCTCCAGTGGATCGTGTCGGGGTGCCCCGGGAACTCGGGGCAGACCTCGCGGACCTTGTCGCACAGCGTGATGACGTGGCCGAAGCGCTGGTCGGCGAACTCGTCCAGGTGCTTCGGGCGCGCGGCGCTCAGGTCCAGGCCGCGGGCGGCCATCGCGGCGATCGCGTCGGGGTGGATCGGCTTCGGGCGGCTGCCGGCGCTGTGCGCGGCGATCGTCCCGTTCGAGCGGTCGCGGAGCAGGGCCTCGGCCATCTGGGACCGGGAGCTGTTGCCGGTGCACAGGAACAGCACGCTCGTCGGCGTCGGCGCGGCCGGCGCCGGAGCGACGTAGCGCAGGGCCGGGTGCAGCGCGCCTCCCGCCGCGGCCAGCTGCTCGCCGCAGTGGGTGAGGTCCAGGCGGTAGTAGATGTCGCGGGCGTCGGCGGCGCTGCGGCGGGACCGGACCAGCTCGGCGCGGCGCAGGTGGCCCAGATGGTACGACACCAGGCTCTGCTGCTCGCCCAGCAGCGCGGTCAGCTCGTGCACCTGGCGGTCGCTGCGGGACAGCTCGCCGAGCAGCCGCCACCGCAGCGGGTGCGCCGCGGCCTGCAGGAACGGGGGTAACTCCTCCACGCCCGCAGAATACATCAAATCAGTTTTATGCAAATCGCCGGTGTCGGGCGAGCAGGCCGGGCGCCGGCTTTCCGCGACTCGCGGGCGTCGGCGAGCACGCCGAGGGCGAGCGCTGGCCTTGTGCGGATCGCCGGCGTCGGGCGAGCAGGCCGGGCGCCGGCTTTCCGCGACTCGCCGGTGTCGGCGAGCACGCCGAGGGCGAGCGCTGGCCTTGTGCGGATCGCCGGTGTCGGGCGAGCAGGCCGAGCGCCGCCTCTATGCGAATCGTCGGCGTCGGGCGAGCACGCCGAGGACGATCGCGGCCAGCCCGAGCGCCACGGCTGCGCCGGCGCCGATGACGCCGTTGCCGGTGCCCGGGCCGCCGTCCGCGGTCGCGAGCACGATGACGCCGGTGAGCAGGCCGGCCGCCCCGGCCGCCAGGGCGACGGTCGCGCCGCGGCCGGCCCGGCGCAGGGCCCGGGCGCCGATGACGACGGCGGCCAGCGCGACGATGGCGGCCAGGGTGGCCACGGCCCGGTCGACGGTCATGGTCGACTCCTTCACTTGTGCGAATGGGATGCCACCGATCCTGGCCGCCGCGGCGGTCGCGGCGCATCGGCCCGGGGACGGCTCTGCGCGGTGCCGCGGCCGTGGCAGATGCCGGGTGCCTGCTGCGCGCGCGGTAGGCCGATGCGGTCCGCGCGGACGAGTCGCCCGAGCCCGGGGGCGGTTCTGTGGGGTGCCGTGGCCGTGGCAGATGCCGGGTGCCTGCTGCGCGCGCGGTAGGCCGATGCGGTCCGCGCGGACGAGTCGCCCGAGCCCGGGCCCGGCTAAGGTGCCCGCATGGGCCGCATCTCGGACTGGGGCATCGCCGTCGGCGTCGCGGCGATCCTGCTGATCACCGGGGTCTCCGAGCACCGCCCCGGCCCCGCGGCCGGGTACGCGCTGCTGGTCGCCGGCGGCCTCGCCCTGGTCGCGCGCCGGCGGGCGCCGGTGGCCGTGCTCGTCGCGACCGGCCTGTGCGCGGTCGGCTACCACGCGGCCGGGTTCGACGTGTTCGCCGTCGCCTATCTCGTCGCGGTGTACGCCGCGATGCGCGCCGGTCGCCGGGCCGCGACCGTCGCCGTCAGCGTGGCCATGCTCGCCGCGCTGCCACTGGCGGCGCTGGCCGCGGGCCAGAGCACCGGCGCCGCGTTCGCCCAGTCCCGCGGCGTGCTCGAGATCGCGTGGCTGGTCGCCGCCGGGGCGGCCGGCGAGGCGCTGCGCCAGGCCGAGCGGCGCGCCGACGAGGCCGAGCGGACCCGCGAGGAGATCGCCCGCCGCCGCGCCGACGAGGAGCGGCTGCACATCGCCCGCGAGCTGCACGACTCGCTCACCCACCAGATCTCGGTGATCAAGGTGCAGGCCGAGGCCGCCGTGCACGTGGCCCGCAAGCGGGGCGAGCCGGTGCCGGACGCGCTGCTCGCGATCCGCGAGGCCGGCCGGGAGGCGGCCCGCGAGCTGCGCGCCACGCTCGAGGCGCTGCGCGACGACGACGCGTCCGGGCCCAACGGCCTGGAGCACGTCCCCGAACTGGTCGAACGGGCCCGGGCGAGCGGGGTCGAGGCGACGCTGACGATCGAGGGCGACCGGGCCGGCCTGCCCGCCGCGCTGGAGCGCACCGCCTACCGCATCGTCCAGGAGTCGCTCACCAACGTCGCCCGGCACGCGGCGGCCGCGACCGCCGCGGTCACCATCGAGTACCGCCCCGGCCTGCTCGGCATCCGCGTCGTCGACGACGGCACCGCCACCCCGGCCGCGCCCGTCGCGCCCGGCGTGGGCCTGCTCGGCATGCGGGAACGGGTGACCGCGCTCGGCGGCTCGCTGCACGCCGGGCCGCGCCCCGAGGGCGGCTTCGCCGTGCACGCCGAACTGCCCGTCGCGTGATCCGCGTGCTGCTGGTCGACGACCAGCCCCTCATCCGCAGCGGGTTCCGGGCACTGCTCGACGCCGAGGACGACATCGAGGTCGTCGCCGAGGCCGGCGACGGCGGGGCGGCGGTGGCGCTCGCCGCGCGGCTGCGGCCCGACGTGGTCCTCATCGACGTGCGCATGCCCGTGGTCGACGGGCTCGAGGCGACCCGGCGCATCGCGGCCGACCCGAGCCTGGACGGGGTGCACGTGGTGGTGCTCACGAACTACGGCCTGGACGAGTATGTCTTCACGGCCCTGCGCGCCGGGGCGGCCGGCTTCCTGGTCAAGGACATCCTGCCCGAGGACTTCCTGCACGCCGTGCGGGTCGCGGCGCGCGGCGACGCGTTGCTGGCGCCCTCGATCACCCGCAAGCTCATCGACCGGTACGTCACCCAGCCCCCGCTGGACCGTGCCACGGCCGCGCTGGCGGAGCTGACCGCCCGCGAGCGCGAGGCCGTCACCCTCGTCGCGCACGGCCTGGCCAACGACGAGATCGCCGCCAGCATGACGATCAGCCCCGTGACGGCCAAGACGCACGTCAACCGGGCCATGACCAAGCTGCACGCCCGGGACCGCGCGCAGCTCGTCGTCATCGCGTACGAGTCCGGCCTGGTCACTCCGCAAGGGCGAGAAGCGCGCGGGCGAGATGCACGATGAGCGCCCGGTGGACGTGTGGCCGGACCCGGGCGATCGGGTCCAACCTGATGGCATGCCCGACACCACCCCACCGGCCGCGCGGTCCGACCTGCTGGCCACGTCGGCGGACCTCATCAGCCGGGCCAACGATCTCGTGGCCGAGTCGCGGCGGATCCTCGAGAGGATCCGCCGCGAGCGCGAGGAGCGCCCGGCGGCCGCACGGCCGCCGGGCGCCCGGACGATCACGGGTAGCTGACCACCGTGTGCGGCGTCACCTTGCTCGGCAGGGCGGCGTCGCCGGTGTCGTTGATGACGTGGGTGATGGAGCCCTTGCCCAGCGACACGGTCAGGAGGCTGTGGAACTTGACGCCGGGGCTCACCGGGGCCTCGAACGAGTGGTACGCGGCGATCGACGAGTCGGTCGTGAAGACGCAGTAGCTGCCCATGCCCCACGCCTCGTGCGAGGTGACGGTGTCGGCGACCTTGTAGGCGGCGTAGCCGGTGATCCCGTCGTGGGACCAGGCGGCGGCCGACGGCGGGTCGTAGGGCAGCTCGTTCTGGAAGAAGATGGTCTTGCCGCCGTTGCCGTTCCAGATGACGTTGTACTGCTCGAAGTGCTCGACGAACAGGCCGTAGGCGGTCACGTTCTGGCCGTTGACGATGAGCCCGGTGTCGGAGGGGTTGGACGTCCAGCCCGCTCCGGCGCCATGGTCGGCCCGCCATGACCAGATGTGGTCGATGATCGTGTTGTTGTTGTTGACCACGAGGGCGTTGGTGACCTTGGCCGCGCCCGCACCGCCGACGCGCAGGAACACGTCGGAGATCAGGTTCGGGGCACCCGCGTGGTTGCCGGTCGCGCCGTTCGGGCCGACCTGCAGCAGCGCCGGGGAGTTCGTCGGGCCGGCGTCGAAGAGCAGGCTGGCGATCTTGACCCCGTCGACGTCACCGACGGCCATCGGCAGGGCACCGTTGTCGGCCACGATCGTCGCGTAGCCCAGGCCGAGGACCACGGTGTTGGCGCGGTTGATGTTGACGGTGGAGTTGAGGTGGTACACGCCGGGGGTGAACAGCAGGTTCAGGCCCTGCGCGACCGCCTGGTTCAGCGTCGCCGCGGTCACGCCCGGCTTGGCCACGTAGAACTGGCTCAGCGGCAGCGAGGTGCCGGGGGTCTGGCCGTTGATCCAGGTCGCCCCGCTGCTGTTGGTCCGCAGCGACGGCACGAACACCCGGTAGCCCGACGCGTCGGCGTACAGGTACGGCTTCTCCTGCGTCACCGGCGACGTGGGCAGCGTCGTGATCGGGGGCGACGGGAAGCTCGTGGCCGGCGCGCCCTCGACGCCCGAGAACACCATGTTCCACAGCGCCCCCTTCCAGCTGCCGATCGTCGAGTCGCGGGTGAACCACTGCTGCTGCGAGCACGGGCTGATCTCCCCGCTCACCCGGCTGTCGGCGATGTACCCGCCCGACGCCCACCCGCAGTTCGGGCTCGCGAGGGTCATGCCGCCGTGCACGTCCATCCGGCGGAACGGCGCCGCCTGGGCCACCGCCCACCGGTCCCGGCCCGACACCGGGTAGATCGACAGGTTCTCGGCCGAGCGCCAGAAGTTCTGGGTGGCGTTGCCGGCCATCCAGCCCGCGTCGACCGTGATGTCCCCGTGGATCTGCACGTCCTGCGGGTTCTGGCCGAGGCCGTTGATCGACGTGTAGAAGCCCAGCTGCGCGTTGAGACCCGAGTACGAGCCCGGCTTGAACAGCAGCTGGTAGCGCTCGGTGCCGAACTGGTTCTTCTCCTGCTGGGTGAAGATCTGGTCCAGCCGCGCCTGAATCGTGGCCGAGGACTGGCTCGGGTCGAAGACCACGACGTTCGAGCCGAGGTCACCGCCGCCGGGCAGCTGGGGGCCGTCCGGGTCGCCGGCGTAGACCGCGAACTCGAAGAGCGAGTAGCCGTACTGGGTCGCCCGCGTCGTGCCGTACATCCGGATGAACCGGCCGGAGCCGTTGACCGGCAGGGTCTCGGTGCCGCCGGCGCCGGTCGTGGTCGAGTAGATCGGGGTCCAGCCGTTCATCCCGTCGGCGGAGACCTCGACGCGGTACGCCTTCGCGTACGAGCGCTGCCACGTCAGCACCACCTGGCAGATCTGCGTCGTGGCGCCGAGATCGATCTGTATCCACTGTGGATCGACGCCGTGCGCGCTGGACCAGCGGGTCGAGCCGGAGCCGTCCACCGCCTTGGCCGCGCCGAGACTCGCGCTCTCGGCCGAGGACGCGGACGCGGGGCGATTGAGGGCGACGTTGGCGGTACCGCAGGCCGACGCGGCGACCGCCGGTCCGACCACTACGACGAGTGCATACGCCAGCAGCGCCGCGGCGACGGCTGCTAAGGCGACGAACGAGCGTTTCATGGCATCTCCAAGGCAGGCTCCATCGCCGCGCGGCGCTGGCGGGCGGCGCGTGGAGGCGGGGGCGGATGACTGGACCGTAGGCCTGCCGCGCCGGGCCGGACAATCGTTTGCCACGAGTTGCCAAATCGATCAACGGCGCTCCACTGTAGACCGCGAGTTGGCATGGCAACTCCATGGCAAACGCTTTCCTAAGGGATTCCGGCGCTGCTACGGTCCGCAGCTACCAATTGCCGATGCTCGATTCACCGCCAAGGAGTCGACATGAGCATCCGAACGGTGCTGCCCCTGTCCGTCGCAGCACTCGCCCTCGCCGCGGTGGCCGCCGTCGCCGGACCGGCCCTCGCCGCCGACGACCCGCCCCGCGCCCAGTACCACGAGATGCACGCCAACTGCACCGTCAACCACACGCTGAGCGACGACCCGATCGTCTTCCCGGGCCTGCCCGGCGCCTCGCACAACCACTCGTTCATCGGCAACCCGGTCGTGAACGCGAACTCCACCCCGCAGTCCCTGGTCGGCGGGGCCACCTCGTGCGAGGACACCCTCGACGCGTCCGGCTACTGGTTCCCGACCCTGCTGCAGCGCGGCGTGCCGCTGCAGCCGGACAAGCCGACCGTGTACTACAAGTCCGGCGTCAAGGACTACCGCACCGTCAAGCCGTTCCCGGCCGGCTTCAAGCTCCTCGTCGGCGACGCGAAGACCCCGGACGTCGCCCACTTCACCGGCAACTGGCAGTGCACCGGCTACAAGGGCTCGGACATCCCGCCGTCCTGCCCGTCGGGCGCCACCCTGCAGGTGCGCCTGGTCGCCCCGAGCTGCTGGGACGGCGTCCACCTCGACACCGCGGACCACAAGTCCCACATGGCGTGGCCGGTCTCGGGCGTCTGCCCGGCCGACCACCCCGTCCCGCTGCCGATGCTGGAGATCAAGCTGCCGTACCCGCTGAAGAACGGCGACACCGGCGGCCTCGTGTACGCCTCCGGCCCCAGCTACACGTTCCACTACGACTTCATGAACGGCTGGGACGCCGCCCGGCAGCAGTACCTCGTCGAGTACTGCATCAACGGCGGCCGGCAGTGCAACGGCTTCGGCGAGGACCCGAAGAAGCCCTGACGCTCACGGACCGATCGGCTCGGGGAGCGGCCGCGACCGTTCCCCGAGCCGTCACCGCCCGGAATGTCCGGGACGGTACGGTTGTGAGGTGACTGATGATGTCGCGCGGCCCGGCATCGCGCCCGGCGCCGAGAGGCGGTCCGCGGGGACGATGGTCGCCGAGCTGTACGGCGAGCTGGCCCCCCACCCCGGCGCCGAGCCGGACGCCTACGACCTGTTCCTCACCCGGTCGCTCGCGATGGGGTGGCTCGACGACACCTCGGCCGGCGGCGGTGCCGAGGACCGCATGACCCGCGCGCCCGGGCTGTGGTGCATGAACGACGCCGGCTGGACGCACCCCGGCGCCGGGCCGGGCCTGGTCGCCTGGTTCCAGGTCGACGTCACCGCCCCGGCCGGCGACCGCCCGCTGCCCGTGCAGCCGTTCCTGAGCTGCGCCCACGACGCCGTCGCCCGCGCCGGCACCGCCGACGTGACAGCGGTGCGCCTCGAGCTTCCCGTCGGCGGCATCGATCCGCGCACGCGCCCGCCCTCCGCGCCGGTGCCCGCGCTGCGCACCGCCGGCTGGTTCGAGGGGGCCGCGGCGTGGACGGCGGTGGAGCTCGACGCGGGGCCGGTGAGCCTCGAGGGCCTGCACGTGTACCGCGACGGGCGGCTCGCCGAGTGGTCGGCCGAGGCGATCGGCTGGCTCGCCGAGGTGCTCGCCGACCGGGCCGCGTGGGCCGGTGCCCGCGCCCCGCTGCGGCTCGCGGTCCGGCGCGCGGGCGGCGGCTCGGCGGCCGCGACCGCACGCCTCGACGTCTCCGGCGGGCGCGGCCGATAGGGCCGCGGCCCACCGGCGCCGGCGATCCCGCACGATCGAAGCGCGTCGCTGGCCGGGACCCGCCGGCCGTCACTCGCGCCGGGTGTCGGCGCCCGCGCCGCGAGCTGGTCCGCTGGATGCATGAGCAATCCGGAGCGGGAGCGGATGGCGGAGGTCGGCCGGCCGGAGGACGGGCTGGCGCAGGCGAGTCCGTGGTACCGCTGGGGTCCATATCTGAGCGAGCGCGCCTGGGGCACGGTGCGCGAGGACTACAGCGACGGCGGCGGGGCGTGGGAGGCCTTCCCGCACGACCACGCGCGGTCGCGGGCCTACCGGTGGAGCGAGGACGGGCTGGCCGGGCTCTGCGACGCGCAGCAGCGGCTGTGTTTCGCGCTCGCGTTCTGGAACGAGCGGGACCCGATCCTCAAGGAGCGCATCTTCGGGCTCACCGGCACCGAGGGCAACCACGGGGAGGACGCCAAGGAGTACTGGTGGTACCTCGACGCCACCCCGAGCCACAGCTGGCTGCGGTGGCGCTACCACTACCCGCAGCGGGCGTTCCCGTATGAGGACCTGGTGGCGGAGAACCGGCGGCGCGGCCGGGAGGAGCCGGAGTACGAGCTGCTGGACACCGGCGTCTTCGACGACGACCGGTACTTCGTCATCGAGGCCGACTACGCCAAGGCCGACCCGGACGACGTGTGCATCCGGCTGCGGATCACCAACACCGGCCCGGATCGGGCGCCCCTGCACGTGCTGCCGACGCTGTGGTACCGCAACACCTGGTCCTGGGACGACGCGCCCCGCCCGAGCCTCGAGGCCCGGGGCGACGCCATCGGGGCCGGCGGCATGATGCTGCGCGCCGAAGGGGAACCGCCGCAGCTGTACTGCGACAACGACACCAACGCCGAGCGCCTCTTCGGCGCCGAGTCGGCGGTGCGCTACCCCAAGGACGGCATCAACGACCACGTCGTGCACGGCGCCGACACCGTGAACCCGGCCCGCACCGGCACCAAGGCCGCCTTCTGGTATCGGCTCGCCGTCGACCCGGGCGAGACCGTCGAGCTGCGGCTGCGCCTGTCCGAGCACGCGGACGGCCCGGCCTTCGACGACGTGTTCCGGCAGCGGGAGCGGGAGGCGGACGCGTTCTACCGGGAGCTCGCGCCGGTCGGCACGAGCGACGAGGACGCCCGCATCATGCGGCAGGGCTTCGCCGGGATGATCTGGGGCAAGCAGTTCTACAACTACGACGTGGCCCGCTGGCTGGCCGGCGACCCCGCGCAGCCGCCACCCCCGCCGGCGCGGCGGCAGGGGCGCAACGCGGGCTGGCGGCACCTGGACGCGGCCGACGTGATGTCGATGCCGGACCCGTGGGAGTATCCGTGGTTCGCCGCCTGGGACTCGGCCTTCCACGCCGTCGCGCTCGCGCACCTCGACCCGGCCTTCGCGAAGTACCAGCTGATCCTGCTGTGCCGCGAGTGGTTCCAGCACCCCAACGGCGCCATTCCCGCCTACGAATGGGCGTTCGAGGACCTCAACCCGCCGGTGCAGGCGTGGGCCGCGCTGCAGGTGTACGACATCGACGGCCGCCGCGACCGCGCGTTCCTGCACCGGGTCTTCTCCAAGCTGGTCGTGAACTTCACGTGGTGGGTGAACCGGGAGGACGCCGACGGGAAGAACCTGTTCGAGGGCGGGTTCCTCGGGCTGGACAACATCGGGCCGATCGACCGGTCCCATCTGCCGCCGGGGTACTCCCTGGAGCAGTCCGACGCGACGGCCTGGATGGCGTTCTACTGCCTGAACCTGCTGGAGATGGCGCGCGAGCTGGCCGCGCAGGACCCGGCGCTGGACGACCTCGTCATCAAGTTCCTCGAGCACTTCGCGCTCATCACCGAGGCGATGGGCGGCCGCGACCTGTGGAGCGAGGAGGACAGCTTCTACTACGACATGCTCCGCACGCCCGACGGCTCGTCGGTGCCGCTGCGGGTGCGCTCGATGGTCGGCATCATCCCGCTCTTCGCCACCAAGGCGCTGCGGGAGGAGGACTTCCAGCGGGTCCGGGCCCGGTGCAAGGGCCTGGCCGACATCCCCGCCGAGCACGTCATCCACGCCGACGGCGGCGGCCGCTTCGTGGGCGTCGGCGTGGCCGGGTCCGGCCGGGTGCGGCGCATCCTGCCGCACCTGTTCGACGAGGAGAGCTTCCTGTCGCCGTACGGCCTGCGCGCCCTCTCGCGCTGGCACGCCGAGCACCCGTTCAGCCTGGACCTGCCCGGCTGGACCGCGAGCGTGGGCTACGAGCCGGCGGAGTCGACGACGGGCATGTTCGGCGGCAACTCCAACTGGCGGGGTCCACTGTGGATGCCGCTGAACTACCTCGTGCTGCGGACGCTGGAGGACTACGACTCGAACCTCGGCGCCGGGGTGAAGTTCGAGTACCCGACGGGTTCGGGCCGGATGCGCACGGCCGGGGAGATCGCCGAGGACCTGCGGCAGCGGCTGCTCTCGCTGTACCGCCGCGGGGCCGACGGCCGCCGTCCCGCGCACGGCTGGGCCGGCAAGCTCCAGCACGACCCGAACTGGCGCGACAACCTGCTGTTCTTCGAGTACTTCCACGGCGACAACGGCGCCGGCCTCGGCGCGATGCACCAGACCGGCTGGACCGGCCTGCTCGCCGAGCTCGTGGCGCGCCCGGGGGTGCGCCGGTGATCGCCCTCGGCCGCGAGGTCTGCGGCGACCTCGACGCGGCGAGCGCGCGCGAGTGGCTGGTGACGGACGGGCTCGGCGGCTACGCCATGGGCACCGTCTCGGGCCTGCGCACCCGCCGCTACCACGGGCTGCTGGTCGTCGCCGAGCCGGGCGGCAGCGCCCGGCGCCTCGGCCTGGCCGCGCTCGAGCCCCTGGTGCGCATCGGCGATCGCGTGGTGCGGCTGGCCACCGACGAGTGGGCGGGCGGCAGCGTCGACCCGGCCGGCCACCGGCACCTGGCCGAGTTCCGCATCGACGACGGGGTGCCGCGGTGGCGCTGGGACCTCGGCGACGTGGTCGTCCAGCGCGAGATCGCGATGGCCCACGGGCGGGCCGCGACCGGCGTGCTGTTCACCGTCCTGCGCGCGCCGCACGACATCGAGCTGGAGCTCACGCCGCTGTGCACGTGGCGGGACGCGCACGGCGAGCGCACCGCGTCCGGCGAGCCCGCGGTCACCGCGGCCGCGGACGGGTTCGTGTTCGAGGACGCCTACCGGGTCACCGGCCCGGACTGGCGGCCGGACGGGGACTGGTACCGCGGCGTCTACGCCCGCGAGGAGGCGGGGCGGGGCCTCAACCCCGTCGAGGACCTCTGGGCGGCGGGGCGCTTCGCGGTCCGGCTCGCCGCCGGCGGTACCGCCGGGATCACCGCCGCCGCGCAGCCCTTCGACGGGGTCCTGCCCCCCGCGGCCGGCCTCGTCGCCGCCGCGCGCAAGCGGGCCCGCAAGCTCGTGCGCCAGGCCGGGGTCAGGGATCCCGCCGGGCGTCAGCTCGCGATCGCGGCCGACCAGTTCGTCGTGGACACCCCGACGGGTCCGTCGGCGGTCGCGGGCTACCCGTGGTTCGGCGAGTGGTCGCGGGATCTCATGACCTCGTTCGAGGGCCTGTTCCTGTCGACCAACCGGCACGCCGACGCCCGGGCGGTGCTGCTGCGGGCCGGCGCCACCGTCTCGGAGGGCATGCTGGCCAACACCGCGGACACCGGCACGCTGGAGTACAACACCGCCGACGCGGCGCTGTGGTTCGTGCACGCCGTCGGCCGCTACGCCGAGGTCACCGGCGACCTCGACACCGTCCACGCGCTCGCGGGCCCGGTGGTGGAGATCCTGACCCGCCACCGCGACGGCACCCGCTTCGGCATCGCCGCCGACGCGGCCGACGGCCTGCTCACCCAGGGCAAGCCCGGCTTCGCGCTGACGTGGATGGACGCGCGGGTCGAGGGCCACCCGGTCACCGAGCGGCGGGGCAAGGCCGTCGAGCTCAACGCGCTGTGGATCTCCGCGCTCGCCTCGGCCGCCGAGCTGCTGGGCTCCTCCGAGTTCGCCGCGCTCGCCGACCGGGCCGCAACCTCGTTCCGGCGCCGGTTCGTGCGCCCCTACGGCGCCGGGCTCTTCGACGTGGTGGACGGGCCGGCCGGGGACGACGCGGCGGTGCGGCCGAATCAGCTCCTGGCCGTGTCGCTCCCGCACGCCCCGATCAACGACGCGGCCCCGGTGTCGGCGTGCGCCCCGCTGCTCACGTCGCTCGGCCTGCGCTCGCTGGCCCCGTCGGACCCCGCCTACCGTGGCGTGCACCGCGGCGGCCCGGCCGAGCGCGACGCCGCCTACCACCAGGGCACCGTGTGGCCGTGGCTGATCGGCCCCTACGCCGACGCCTGCGCGCGCCTGGGCCTGCCGACGGCCGGCCTGCTGGACGGCCTCGAGCTGCACCTGGGCGAGTGGGGCCTGGGCTCGGTGTCGGAGACCGCGGACGGCGACGCCCCGCACGCGGCCACGGGCTGCCCGTTCCAGGCCTGGTCGGTCGCCGAGCTCCTCCGCGCCCGCCGGCTGCTCGCGGCGTAGCCCGCCCGGCCCACCGCCCGGCGCGGGTCACTCGAGCTCCAGCGAGGGCCAGCGCTCGGCGGCCTCGGTCATCGGGAAGGTCGTGTGGGGCGCGGTGGGGCGTCAGCCGCAGCGCCCGGTGGGTCGCGGCCAGCGCCCTGGCCCGCGGCATCGGGCGTTCGTTTGCCGGACCGGGGCCGGGGTAGGCGGAGGCCATGATCGGTGCACGCACACCACGGCGCGAGGACGCCCGGCTCGTGCGCGGGGCCGGGCAGTACGTCGGCGACATCCGCGTCCGCGGGTGCCTCGACGCGGCGTTCGTGCGCAGCCCCGTCGCGCACGGGGAGCTGCGCGGCGTCGACCTGAGCCGGGTGCGGGCCGTGCCCGGCGTCGTGGCCGCGTTCGCGCACGCCGACCTGCCCTACCTGCCGCCGACCCCGCCGATGCTGGACCCCGCCTCGATCGAGGGCCGCCCGTGGCCGCCGCTGGCCACCGGCCGGGTGCGGTTCTACGGGGAGCCGGTCGCCGTCGTGGTGGCCGGGGACCGGTACCTGGCCGAGGACGGGTGCGACGCCGCGGTCGTGCGCGTCGACCCGTTGCCGGTGCTGCTCGACCCCACCGAGGCGGCCGCCGGCGGCCGCCCCGGCGGGGTGGAGCTGTTCCCGGGGCTGAGCAACGTGGCCGCCGAGCGCGAGTTCGGCGCGCCCGCCGGCGACGACGTGTGGCGCGACGCCGCGATCGTGGTCGAGGCGCGGTACCGCCAGCAACGCCTCGCCCACACCTCCATCGAGCCCCGGGCGATCCTGGTCCGGCCCGAGGCGGACGACGGGCTGACGGTCTGGGTGTCGCACCAGGCCCCGCACCGGCTGCGCCGCGACCTCGCCGCGGCGTTCGGCCTCGAACCGGACCGGGTGCGGGTGATCGTGCCCGACGTCGGCGGCGCGTTCGGGGGCAAGAGCGAGACCTGGCCCGAGTACCTCGCGATCGTCGCCGCCGCGCGCCTTCTGCACCGGCCGGTGCGCTGGCTCGAGGACCGCCGCGAGGCGCTGGGCGGGCCGCCGCACGGGCGCGGGCAGCACCAGCGCGTCCGGCTCGCCGCCGACGCCGACGGCCGCATCCTCGCCTACGAGCTGCACATCGACGCCGACGTCGGCGGCTACCCGCACACCGGCGCGTTCGTGCCGCTGGCGACGTCGATGATGGCCACCGGCGCCTACCGCATCCCGAGCGTCCACGTGCGCACCCGGGCCGTGGTCACGAACGCCGCGCCGACCGCCCCGTACCGCGGCGCCGGCCGGCCCGAGGCCGCCTTCGCGATCGAGCGCACCGTCGAGCTGCTCGCGCGCCGGCTCGGCCTCGACCCGGCCGAGGTGCGGCGGCGCAACTTCATCCGCGACTTTCCGTACGAGACCCAGACCGGGTTCACGTACGACAGCGGCGACTACGCGGCCGCCCTCGACGTGGCGCTGCGCGAGCTGGGGATCGAGCACTGGCGCGCCGAGCAGGCCCGCCGCCGCGCCGCCGGTGCATGGCCGATCGGCATCGGGCTGTGCACCTACGTCGAGCGCTCGGGCGTGGGGGAGGAGTTCGGGGCCGTCGAGGCGCGCCCGGACGGGACGTTCGTCGCGCTCAGCGGCTGCCGCAGCACCGGCCAGGGCCACGAGACGTCGTTCCCGCAGGTGGTGGCGGACGTGCTGGGCGTCGACCCGGCGCTGGTCCGGCTCGTGGAGAAGGACACGGCGGTCGTACCGTCCGGCGTCGGCTCGTTCGCCAGCCGCTCGATGCAGACGGGCGGGGCCGCGCTGCACCGGGCCGCGACGAAGCTCGTGGCCACGGCCCGGCAGCGGGCCGCCGAGGTCCTGCACGTGCCGGTCGCCGGGGTCGCGTACCGGGCCGGCGCGCTCGTCGCGGACGGGCGCTCGGTGCCGCTGGCCGAGCTGGCCCCGCTGCGGGCGGAGGACACGTTCGACCCGCCGGAGGCGTTCCCGTTCGGCGCGTACGCGGCCGTGGTCGAGGTCGATCCCGAGCTCGGCGCCGTGCGGGTGCTCGACCTCGTCGCGGTCGACGACTACGGCGTCGTGGTGAACCCGCTCATCGTGGAGGGCCAGGCCCTCGGCTCGATCGTCCAGGGCCTCGGCCAGGCGCTCTACGAGGGCGTGCGCCACGACGCCGACGGCCGCCCGCTCACCCTGAGCCTGCTGGACTACCTCCTGCCGACCGCCTCCGAGCTGCCGCCGGTGCGCCTCGCCGAGACCCGCACCCCGAACCCGAACACCCCGCTGGGCGCCAAGGGCGCGGGGGAGGCCGGCTGCATCGGCGTGCCCCCGGCGGTCCTCAACGCCGTCGCCGACGCGCTCGGGCTCGACGACCCGCAGGACCCGCGGATGCCGGTGGCCCGGTGAAGCCGGCGCCGTTCGAGTACGTGGCCGCGCGCAGCGCCGCCGAGGTCCTCGACGCGCTGGCCGGCGGCGGGACCCGGGTGCTCGCCGGCGGGCAGAGCCTGGTGCTGGAGATGAACGCCCGGGCCGCCCGGCCCGCCCGCCTCGTGGACATCAACCGGGTGCCCGGCTTCGACCGGCTCGAGGTCGTCGGCGAGGAGCTGCGGATCGGGCCCCTCGTGCGGCACCGGGCGTTCGAGTCCGGCCGCGTCGGGGGTCCGCTCGGCTCGCTGCTGCACCGGGTGGCGCGGCACATCGCGCACCCGCCGATCCGGGCGCGCGGCACGATGCTCGGCAGCCTCGCGTACGCCCACCCGGCCGCCGAGTGGCCCGCGGTCGCCGTCGCGCTCGACGCCCGGCTGGAGCTCGCGAGCGCCGAGGGAAACCGGATCGTCGCGGCCGCCGACTTCTGGACCGGCCCGTTCACCACCGTGCGGGCGGCCGGGGAACTGCTGCTGGCGGTACACCTGCCGCTGCTGCCGCCCGCAACGGCCGTCGGATTCGTGGAGCACCGGCGCACCCAGGCGAGCTTCGCCACCCTCGCGGCCCTGGCGGCGGTGACCGTCGACGGCGGCCGGGTCACCACCGCCCGCATCGGCCTGGTGAACGCCGCCGACCGCCCGGTGCGCGCCGCGGACGCCGAGCGGGCGCTGACGGGCCGGCCGTTCGACGACGCGGCGATCGCCGGCGCCGCCGCCACGCTGGAGCACCCCGCCGGCGTGCTGGTGCGGCGCGCGCTGGGCCAGGCCCGGGACGGAGGCTGAGGGTGCGCGTCGTCCTGACCGTCAACGGCTCGGCCTTCGAGGTGGACGTGCCGCCGCGGCGCACGCTCGCCGACGCGCTGCGCGAGGAGTGCGGGCTGACCGGCACCCACCTCGGCTGCGAGCACGGCGTCTGCGGGGCGTGCACGGTGCTCGTCGACGGCGAGGCGGTGCGCTCGTGCCTGATGTTCGCGGTGCAGTGCGACGGCCGTGCGGTGCGGACCGTCGAGGGCCTCGAGCGCGACGGCCTCGAGCACCCGCTCCAGGCCGCGTTCTCGGCCGAGCACGCGTTGCAGTGCGGGTTCTGCACGCCCGGGTTCCTGATGCTCGTGGCCGGTGCGCTGGAGTCGGACCCGGCGGTCCTGGACGATCCCCAGCGGCTGCGGGAGCTGCTGACGTCGAACCTGTGCCGGTGCACCGGCTACGAGGGGATCAGGCGCGCGTGCGAGCGCGTGCGCGGGCTTCGGCCGCCGCCTCCCGGCTGAGCCGCGTCACTTGGCTGAGCCGGTCACTTGGCTGAGCCGTGTCACCTGCCGCGCGCGGCGCGGGTGGCGCGGTTGTTGGCCTTCTGGATGGCGTCGACGAGCTCGGCCTTCGTCATCCGGCTGCGGCCGGTGATGTCGAGCCGGCGCGCCTGGTCCATCAGGTGCTGCTTGCTCGCGTTGGCGTCCACCCCGCCCGCGGTCTGCGCGCGGGTGTTGCGCCCGCCGGCGGCCTTGGCGTCGCTCGGGCCCTTGCGGCCCTTCGCCTCCCAGTGGTCGCCGGTCTTCTCGAACGAGTGCTTCACCGCGGCGAACGCGGTCCGGTGGGCGCGCTCGCCCTCGCCGTACTCCTCGACGGCGGCGTCGTGCGCCTTGACGTAGGTGTCCTGGGCCTTCTTCGGCGACCGCTTGAGCGTGCTCGGCATGTCCTTCCTGGCGGGCATCGCATCCTCCTTCGAACGTGGGTCTGCAGGTCGCATTCCCGGCGGCGTGCCGATCAAACGCGCCGCACCGGGCACCGGCCCCGCTCAGAGGAAGCTCTCCCGGTACTGCGTGGGCGACTTGCCCGTCAGCTCCCGGAACGCCGCGTTGAACGCCGACAGGGAGGTGTACCCCACCGCGAACGCGATCTTCGTGACCGGCGTGTCGCCCGCGGCCAGCTCCTCGATCGCGCGCATGATCCGCATCCGGCGCAGCACCGCGCGCCAGGTGAGCCCGGTCTCGTCCTCGAAGCGGCGGGCGAGGGAGCGCGGGGCGAGCCCGATCTCGGCGGCGATGTCCTCGAAGCGGACCTGCTCGCCGATCCGGTCCTCGGTCAGCCGCAGGGCCCGGCGCAGCTCCGGCGACCGCCCGGCCGGCACGACGACCGGGCTCGGGGTTTCCGCCAGGCGCCAGGCGACGGCGGCCAGGGCGGCGAAGAGCTTTTCGCCGTACCGGGGCAGGGGTTCGGCGCTGTCGCCGAAGGAGCCGCACTCGGCGAGCAGGGCCCGGGCGAGCGGGCTGAGGTCGAAGACGGTCAGCGGCGCCGGCGCCGGCTCGGTGAACCCGGGCTCGAACAGCACCGACGCCGTGGTGACCGGCTGCGGGAGGCTGACCTGGATCGGCTCGCCGGCCGCGATGAGCGCGGCCCGGGCCGGCGGCAGCAGCCAGGCGCGGCCCCGCGCCTCCAGCCGGAGGGCACCGGCGGAGGCGCAGAGCAGGTAGTGCCGGTCGACGCACAGCTCGCGCGCGGGTTCGGGCGCGAAGGTGCGCACGAAGCTGTACGCCTGCCGGGTCATCTCAGGCCACCGTCTCCAGCAGTTCGGCATGGAAGCGCCGGCTCACCGGGGAGCCGGTCATCATGGGCCGCAGCACCTGGCCGGAGCGGATGAAGGCCTCGGAGGCGAGATACGGCTTGAACGCCTCCTCATCTTGCCACTCGTGCACGACGGTGACGGTCGAGTCGTCCTCCCGGGAGGCGTACACCCGGAACGCGAGATTGCCCGGCATGGCGCGGATCTGGTCCCGCTCGGTCTCGAGCTGGGCGAGGGCCGCGGGCCGATCGGCGGCGGCGGTCTGGAAATCGAGAATCGCGATGAACATGCACCGATCCTCGCGTTTCCGGACCTGTCGCTGCCGCCGCCGGTCGGACACGTTCACGCTTCCATCGGACATCCGGGCGCGGTCACCGGCGCCGGCCGGTGACCGCCCGGGGTCAGGCCATCGCCGTCAGCAGGCGGCGGCACGCCTCCTCGCACGCCCGGCAGGCCTCGGCGCAGATCCGGCAGTGCTCGAGCGTCTTCGCGTGGGCCGAGCACTCGTCCCCGCAGCTGCGGCACGCCGTCACGCAGGTCTCCAGCAGCGCGCGGGTGAGGTTCGGGTCGTAGTCGCTGTGCCGCAGCAGCACCCGGATGGTCGCGCCGCAGACGTCGGCGCAGTCGAGGTTGATGCGGACGCACCTGGCCAGCTCGGCGACGGTCCGCTCGCTCATGCAGGCGTCGGCGCAGGCGATGCAGGCCTGGGTGCACACGGCGATCGCGTCGATCGCCGCCGCGAGCTGGGCCCGGTCGACCTTGATGCGCTGCGGGTGGGTCTCCATCATCGGCACGGTGGTAGCGGTCATGGTTCCCTCCTTCGGAGTGGGTCGCGCCTTCGGTATTCACACGGGCCGCCCGAGCGGCGGCCCGGACATGGGGTCGCCGCCGGGTTCAGCGGCGCGGGCGGGGCGAGCCGCTCTGGCCGGGCATGCCGGGGCCGGCCTGCTGGGTCTGGGACGACGACCGGCCGACCTGGCGGTCGCGGGAGCCGGTGCCGGTGCCGCGGTCGATCGCGATGCGCCGCGGGTGCGTGTCGCGCGTCTTGCCGACGGTGATCGTGAGCACGCCGTTGTCGCAGGTGGCCTCGACCCGATCGGCGTCGATGCCGCTCGGCAGCTCCACGACGTATTCGAACTCGCCGCTCTGGCGGCCCTGGCGGCGCATGACGCCGCCGCGGTCGCGCTGCTCGAAGCTGCCCGAGACGCGCAGCTCCTCGCCGCGAATCTCCAGGTCGATGTCCGAGGGGTCGACGTTGGGCAGGTCGACGTCGATGACGTAGGCGTCGTCGGTCTCCTCGATGTCGACCGGTGGCTGCCACGCCGTCGCCATGGCGAGCGGCGAGGCCAGGACCGGCTCGCCGAAGTACGACCGGATCAGCTGCCCGAAGCGGGCGTTGAGCTCGTCGACCTCGCGGGCGGGGTCCCAGCCCTGCCTCCGGGCGAGGCCGCCGCCGTGACGGTGGCGGGCGGAGAACGGTGCGAGTGACATGGCGGGTCGTTCCCTCCTGAGCGCCGGTTGTCGCGTCCATGCTCGACCGGCCCCGGGTGAGGATGTCTCGCCTGGGCGGGATGGGGGTCAGCGGCGCACGTCGGCCTCGCCGCGGTGCAGCGGCCGGCCCGCCGCCAGCCAGGCCTCGACCCCGCCGGCCAGGTCCGTCGCCCGGTGCAGGCCCACCCGGCGCAGGCTCTGCGCGGCGAGGCTGGAGCTGTAGCCCTGCCGGCACACCACGACGATCTCGACGTCGTATCCGGTCGCCTCGGGAATCCGGGCGTCGGACGCGGGGTCGAGCCGCCATTCGAGCACGGTCCGGTCGATGACGATCGCGCCCGGCAGCTCACCGGTCTCGGCCCGCTGCGTCTCGGTGCGGGTGTCGACGACCAGGGCACCGCGAAGGCGCGCGGCCTCCGTCTCCTCCGGGCTGTACCGCCGGATGCCGCGACGGGCCTCGTCGAGCACCCGATCGACCCCGGCGGCGCTGCGTAGCTGCATGCCCCGATTCTGCCCGACGGGCGCGGGCGCTAGAGCTCGATCCCCGCTCCGGCCAGGCGCCGCCCGCGGACCACCACGACCCGCGCGCCGACCTCGCGGCCCTCGCGGGCGAGCTGGACGCCGTGGACGTAGTACCAGGGTTCGTCATTGTAGATGATCGGGTCCTCGGCCTCGACGAGCTGGACGCGCAGGGTGAGGTCTCCGACGCCGTACAGGTAGTCGTGCTCGGCAAGGACCAGCACGAGCCGTTCTGACACGGCGATGATCATATGCTTGCCGCCGGGCAAGTAAATGCCACGAGCCACCCGTTCGGGTCGCTCGTGGCAATTCCCACAGGCCCACCGGCCCCACAGCCCGGGGCGGGGGCTACCAGGTCAGCGGCAGGCCGTTGATGAAGCTGGTCAGGGTGTCGGCGATGATCCGGTCGTCGTGCAGCGAGGGGTGCCAGTCGCAGCCGAGGTGGTCCAGGCCGAGCGCGTTGTCGTCGTAGTACAGGCTCTTCACGCGCTGGTCGCCCTGGCTGTTGCGGGTCTGGACGATCTGCTGGACCGAGGTGGCGAACGCGGTGGTCTGGTAGGACAGGTCGGGGTAGGTGAGCACGATGTACGTGTTCGGGCCGTACCGGTCGCGCAGCCGGCCGATGAACGCGAGGTAGGCGGTGCGGTAGTCGGCGGCCAGCGCGTCGATCGTGCTCCACCGCTCGCCCGCCGTCAGCGCGGTCGAGAAGTCGTTGATGCCGAGGCCGACGACGACCACCTGCGGCTTCCAGGTGCCCGGGTTCGGCCACGGGGCGCTGTTGTAGAGCGCCTGCAGGTCGGTGTCGTAGTAGTCGCGGAAGCTCGTCGCGGTGTTCTGGCCGCCGTAGTTGCGCACCATGCCGAGGCCGGACCAGGCGATGGTCTGGTAGTCGGCGCCGAGGCTGCGGGCGCTCAGCGCGCCGAAGGCGGAGTCGGCGTTGGAGTTGCGGGTGACGCCGCCGTTGCTGTTGCAGTCGCGGGTCGTGGACATGTTGCCGTAGCCGGCGGTCCACGAGTCGCCGATGAACTCGATCTGGCGGCCGCGGGGCGTGGGCCGGCTCAGGATCGCCCCGCCGGGCGCGGCGACGAAGCCGGAGAACTCGCCGGCCGCCCACGGGCTCTCGGTGCGCTTCGCCAGGCGGACGGTGTGCTCGGCGTTGGGGAGGTTGGCGACCCAGTACGTGGTCCGGCCCGGGGTCACCAGCGTCGCGACGGTGGCGCCGTCGACCTGCACCACGTAGTCGTTGTTGGCGTCGTTGAGGCCGATGCCCACGCCGGTGCCGCGGAACCGGCCCTCGAAGTAGACGCCCGGCCAGGTGTACTGCATCACGGTGTCCACCGTCCGCACGCGGCCCGGGGTGTACACCTGCGCGAGGCCGGCGGGCGGGGCGGAGGCTGAGGGCGACGCCGAGGGCGACGCCGAGGGCGACGACGACGGTGAGCCCGGCGGCACCGGGCCGTTGCACGCCGTACCGTTGAACGTGAAGGCGGCCGGCACCGGGTTCGACCCGGTCCACGACCCGTTGAACCCGAACGAGGTGCTCGCGCCGCTGCCGAGGCTGCCGTTCCAGCCGGCGCTCGCCACGGTGACCTGCGCCCCGGACTGCGTCACCGTGCCGTTCCACAGCTGCTGGACGACCTGCCCGGCGGTGAACGCCCATCCGACCTTCCAGCTCGACACCGCGCTGCCCAGGTTGGTGACGCTCACGGTGGCGCCGAAGCCCCCGCTCCACTGGCTGGTCACGGCGTAGGTGACACGACATCCGGCGGCCGCCTCGGCGGGTGCGACCACCGTGAGCGCCGCGCCCACGGCGACGGCCCCGGCGGCGAGGGCCGCCATCCAATGCCGGTTTCTCGAGAACCGCATCAATCCACCTCCTGGTGTCACGCATCGACATACAGGGATGTCTGAGGCCCGTGCAACCGCTTCGACGCTCGCGTGCGGCCGAGCGCGCGGCCCCGGTGAAACATGCACGCGTCAAGAACGCGTTAAGAAACGCACCGGGCGCGTAGGGAAAGCATCAAGACATCTGGGCGGGGTACTCGCGCGGGTCTTCACTTGCAGCGAGCCGGACGGACAGCGCCGGACGCAGGTGCCGAAGCGGGTGCGAGATGAACGGGACATGGTGGCTGGTGCGGCCGCACGCCGCACCGACCGGCATCACCCTCGCCGCGGGCGCGGGCGCGGTCGTCGCCACGGCGCTGGTCGCCGCCGCGGCGACCGCGCCGGACGAGCCGGTGCCGCGGCTCGTCGCGATGGCCGCGGTCGTCGCCGCGGCGGGCGGGCTCGGCGGCAACCTGATCGCCGTGCCGGGCACGGCCGCGATCGCCTGGACGGTGCTCAACGGGTTCCTGGTGAACCGGCTGGGCGTGCTGACCTGGCACGGCTCCGCGGACGCGATCCGCCTGTCCGTGCTGGCCGGCGCGGCCCTGGCCGGCTGGCTGGCGGCCCGCGCGCACCTCGCCGGGCGGCACCGCCGGGATGTCCTGCGGATGCGCACCTGGCTCAACGGCGGCGGATTCGCGTCGTCGATCCATGCCCACAAGGAGGCGAGCCCCAGTGGCTGATGTCTGGTTCGTGCTGCTGACGATCGCGGCGTTCGCGATTCTCGGCCTGGCGGTGCGGGCGGTGGAGCGGCTGTGAACGCCGAGAACCTCGTCGGCCTCGTGCTCGCGGTCGCCCTGACCGCGTTCCTGATCGCCGCCCTGCTCTTCCCGGAGCGGTTCTGATGAGCCCAACCCTGGCGGGCGTGCTGTTCATCGCCTCGCTGATCGCCGTCCTGGCGCTGCTGTACCGCCCGTTCGGTGACTACATGTACCGCGCGATCACCTCGGCCCGGCACCTGCGCGCGGAGCGGGTGATGTACCGCGTCACCGGCGTCAACCCCGACGGCGAGCAGTCGTGGGGCGTGTACGCGCGCAGCGTGCTGGCCTTCTCCGCCGTGTCGATCCTGTTCCTGTACCTGTTCCAGCGCGTGCAGAACCACCTGTGGCTCAGCCTCGGCTTCGATCCCGTCAAGCCGGACCAGGCCTGGAACACCGCGGTCAGCTTCGTGACGAACACGAACTGGCAGTCGTACTCCGGCGAGTCCACGATGGGCCACCTCGTGCAGATGTCCGGCCTGGCGGTGCAGAACTTCGTCTCGGCGGCGGTGGGCGTGTCGGTCGCCGTGGCCCTGGTGCGCGGGTTCGCCCGCTCGAAGACGGACCAGCTCGGCAACTTCTGGGTCGACCTGGTCCGCGTCAGCGTGCGGATCCTGCTGCCGGTGGCCGTCATCGGCGCCACGGTGTTCATCGCGGCGGGCATGGTGCAGAACCTGTCCGGCGGCACCGACGTGACCACCCTCGCCGGCGCGACACAGCACGTCACCGGGGGCCCGGTCGCCTCGCAGGAGGTCATCAAGGAGCTCGGCACCAACGGCGGCGGCTTCTACAACGCCAACAGCTCCCACCCGTTCGAGAACCCGACCGGCTGGACCAACTGGCTCCAGGTGCTGCTGATCCTGCTCATCCCGTTCAGCCTGCCGCGCGTCTTCGGCCGGATGGTCGGCGACCGGCGCCAGGGCCTGGCCATCGCGGGCATCATGGGCATCCTCGCGCTGGGCAGCGTCATCGCGCTCAACGCGCTGCAGATCCACCACGGCGGCACCGTGCCGACCGCGGTCGGGGCGGCGACGGAGGGCACCGAGACCCGCTTCGGCGTGCCGCAGTCGGCCACCTTCGCCGCGGCCACCACGCTCACCTCGACGGGCGCGGTGAACTCGTTCCACGACTCCTACACCGCGCTCGGCGGCATGATCACGATGCTGAACATGATGCTGGGCGAGGTCGCGCCCGGCGGGGTCGGATCCGGGCTCTACGGCATGCTCATTCTGGCGGTCATCACGGTGTTCGTGGCCGGGCTCATGGTCGGGCGGACGCCGGAGTACCTCGGCAAGAAGATCGGCGCGCGGGAGATCAAGTTCGCGTCGCTGTACCTGCTGACGACCCCGGCCCTGGTGCTCGTCGGCACCGCGATCGCCATGGGGTCGGCGTCGGCGCGAAGCTCCATGGCGAACCCGGGGCCGCACGGCCTCTCCGAGGTGCTGTACGCCTTCACGTCCGCGTCCAACAACAACGGCTCCGCGTTCGCCGGCATCAGCGCCAACACGACCTTCTACAACACCGCGCTCGGCCTGTGCATGCTGCTGGGCCGGTTCCTGCCCATCGTCCTCGTGCTCGGCCTGGCCGGCTCGCTCGCCCGCCAGCAGCCCGTGCCGGCGTCCGCGGGCACGCTGCGGACGTACCAACCCCTCTTCATCGGCATGGTCGTGGCCGTCACGGTCATCGTCGTGCTGCTCACCTACCTGCCGGCCGTCGCGCTCGGCCCCCTCGCGGAAGGACTCGGCGCATCATGATCGCCGCGGGTCTGCTGGATCCCAAGCAGCTGTGGAAGTCGGTCCCCGACGCGCTGCGCAAGACGAACCCGGGCACGCTGTGGCGCAACCCGGTGATGTTCATCGTGGAGGTCGGCTCGGTCTTCACCACCGTCCTCGCCGTCGCGAACCCCTCCGTCTTCGCGTGGGCGATCACGGTGTGGCTGTGGCTGACCGTGCTCTTCGCCAACCTGGCCGAGGCGGTCGCGGAGGGCCGCGGGAAGGCCCAGGCCGACACCCTGCGCCGGGCCAAGCAGGACACCATGGCGAACCTGGCCGACGGCACCACGGTCAAGGCGGGCGACCTCAAGCAGGGCGACGTCGTCGTGGTCGAGGCCGGGCAGATCATCCCCGGGGACGGCGACGTCATCGAGGGCATCGCCTCCGTCGACGAGTCCGCGATCACCGGCGAGTCCGCGCCCGTCATCCGCGAGTCCGGCGGCGACCGTTCGGCGGTCACCGGCGGCACCAAGGTGCTCTCCGACCGGATCGTCGTGAAGATCACCCAGAAGCCGGGGGAGTCGTTCATCGACCGCATGATCGGGCTCGTCGAGGGCGCGAACCGGCAGAAGACGCCGAACGAGATCGCCCTGAACATCCTGCTCGCCTCGCTGACCATCATCTTCCTGCTCGCGGTCGCCACCCTCCAGCCGCTCGCCATCTACTCGGGCGCGCCCGTGTCCGGCATCGTCCTCGTGGCCCTGCTGGTCTGCCTCATCCCGACCACGATCGGCGCGCTGCTGTCCGCGATCGGCATCGCCGGCATGGACCGCCTGGTGCAGCGCAACGTCCTGGCCATGTCGGGCCGCGCGGTGGAGGCGGCCGGCGACGTCAACACGCTGCTGCTGGACAAGACGGGCACGATCACGCTGGGCAACCGGCAGGCGGGCGCCCTGCTGCCCGTCGACGGCGTGACGGTGGACGAGCTGGCCGAGGCCGCGCAGCTGTCCTCCCTCGCCGACGAGACCCCCGAGGGGCGCAGCATCGTGGTGTACGCCAAGGAGCACCACGGCCTGCGCGAGCGGGACGTCACCGGCGCCGCGTGGGTGCCGTTCACCGCCCAGACCCGCATGTCGGGCGTGGACGTCGACGGCCGCGAGATCCGCAAGGGCGCCGCGATCGCGGTGATGAAGTGGGTCCGCGACCACGGCGGGCACCCGACGAACGAGGTCGGCTCCATCGTGGACGCCGTCTCTTCCTCCGGCGGGACCCCGCTCGTCGTCGCCTCCCGGCGCGCGGGCGAGCCGGCCCGGACCCTCGGCGTCGTCCACCTCAAGGACGTCGTGAAGCTGGGCATGCGGGAGCGGTTCGACGCGATGCGCCGGATGGGCATCCGCACCGTGATGATCACGGGTGACAACCCGCTGACGGCCAAGGCGATCGCGGCGGAGGCCGGCGTCGACGACTTCCTCGCCGAGGCCACCCCCGAGGACAAGATGGACCTGATCAAGCGGGAGCAGGAGGGCGGCAAGCTCGTCGCGATGACCGGCGACGGCACCAACGACGCCCCGGCGCTCGCCCAGGCCGACGTCGGGGTGGCGATGAACACCGGGACGTCGGCGGCGAAGGAGGCCGGCAACATGGTCGACCTCGACTCCGACCCGACGAAGCTCATCGAGATCGTGGAGATCGGCAAGCAGCTGCTCATCACGCGCGGCGCGCTGACGACGTTCTCCATCGCCAACGACATCGCCAAGTACTTCGCCATCATCCCGGCGATGTTCGCCGCCCTCTACCCGGGCCTGGACACGCTCAACGTGATGCGGCTGCACTCGCCGGCCTCGGCGATCCTGTCCGCGGTCATCTTCAACGCCCTCGTCATCGTCGCGCTGATCCCCCTGGCCCTGCGCGGCGTGCGCTACCGGCCCGGCTCGGCCGCCGCGATGCTGCGCCGCAACCTGCTCGTCTACGGCGCCGGCGGCGTGATCGTGCCGTTCATCGGCATCAAGCTCATCGACCTCATCATCATGACCGTCCCGGGGATCTCCTGATGCGCCTACCCGCCTGGCTCGCCCAGCACCTCGCCGCCCTGCGCGCCCTGGTCGTGCTGACCATCGTGCTCGGCCTGGCCTACCCGCTGCTCATGGTCGCCGTCGCCCACATCCCCGGCCTGTCCGGCCCCGCCGGCGGCTCGCTCATCGAACACAACGGCAAACCCGTCGGCAGCGCGCTGGTCGGACAGTCGTTCACCGACGACAAGGGCAACCCGCTCAAGCGGTACTTCCAGTCCCGCCCCTCCGCCGCCGGCGACGGCTACGACCCCACGTCGACCTCGGCCAGCAACCTGGGGCCGGAGAACACGAAGCTCCTCGACGAGGTCTGCGGCCGCAGCAAGGCCGTCGGCGAGCTCGAGGGCGTGGACGGCGCCCGGCCCTACTGCACCCCCGACGGCCACGCCGCCGTCCTGGCCGTGTACCCCGACCACGCCGTGAGCGTCTACCAGACGTGCCCGGCCACGCCGTTCGTGCGCTCGTACGAGGGCCGGCCCGTCGAGTGCGCGAAGGAGGGCGAGGACCTCGGCGGCGGCGTGCTGACCCCGATCCGCGGCGACGCGCCCGCGAACCCGGCGGTGCCGGCCGACGCGGTCACCGCCAGCGGCAGCGGCCTCGACCCGCACATCAGCGTCGCCTACGCCGACCTACAGATCAAGCGCGTCGCCGCGGCCCGCAACAGGCCCGAGGCCGACGTGCGCAGGCTCGTCGCCGAGCACACCGACGGCCGTACGCTCGGATTCATCGGGGAACCGGCCGTGAACGTGCTCGAGCTCAACCTCGCTCTGGATCGGAGCTGACATGACGGCGCGCGGGATGCTGCGGGTGTACCTGGGCGCAGCCCCGGGCGTCGGCAAGACCTACAAGATGCTGGAGGAGGGGCGGCGGCGCCTCGCCCGCGGCACCGACGTCGTCGTCGGGTTCGTGGAGACCCACGGCCGCCCCTTCACCGAGGCGATGCTCGCCGGCCTCGAGGTCATGCCCCGCCGGCGGATGACCTACCGGGGCGCGGACTTCACCGAGCTCGACCTCGACGCCGTGCTGGCCCGCAACCCCGAGGTCGCGCTCGTCGACGAGATGGCCCACACCAACGTGCCGGGCAGCGACAACGCCAAGCGCTGGCAGGACATCGAGCAGCTCCTGGCGGCCGGCATCGACGTGCTCACCACGGTCAACGTGCAGCACCTGGAGTCGCTCAACGACGTCGTCGAGTCGATCACCGGCGTGCCGCAGCGCGAGACGATGCCCGACGCCGTGGTCCGGCGGGCCGAGCAGATCGAGCTCGTCGACATGACCCCGGAGGCGCTGCGCCGCCGGATGGCCCACGGCAACATCTACCGGCCCGAGAAGGTCGACGCCGCGCTCGGCAACTACTTCCGGGTCGGCAACCTCACCGCCCTGCGGGAGCTGGCCCTGCTGTGGCTGGCCGACAAGGTCGACGAGCAGCTCGACCGGTACCGCTCCCAGCACGGCATCGACAAGACGTGGGAGACCCGCGAGCGCGTCGTCGTGGCGCTCACCGGCGGCCCCGAGGGCGACACGCTCGTGCGCCGGGCCGCCCGCGTCGCCGCCCGCACCAAGGGCGCCGACCTGCTCGCCGTCCACGTCGTGCGCGGAGACGGCCTGGCCGGCGCGGACCCGGCCAACCTCACCCGCCAGCGGCTGCTCGTGGAGTCCCTCGGCGGGACCTACCACCAGGTCCTCGGCGCCGACGTCCCGAACGCGCTGCTCGACTTCGCCCGCGGCGTCAACGCCACCCAGCTCGTCCTCGGCGCCAGCCGCCGCGGCCGAGTCGCCCAGATCTTCTCGCCCGGCGTCGGCGTCACCACCACCGCCGAGTCCGGCGCCATCGACGTGCACCTCGTCACCCACGAGGAGGCGCGCCGCTTCGGGTTCCGCGCCCGCAGCCTCGGCGGGCTCGACCGGCGCCGGCGCCTCACCGGGCTGCTGCTCGCCGCGGTCGGCCTACCGCTGCTGACCGCCCTCCTCGATGGCCTCCGCGAGGACATGTCCCTGCCCAGCGACATCCTCGCCTACCTCGTCCTGGCCGTCGGGGCCGCGCTCGTGGGCGGGCTGCTGCCGGCGCTGATCTGCGCGGTGGGCGGGTTCCTGCTGCTGAACTGGTACTTCACGCCGCCGCTGAACCAGCTCACGATCGCCGAGCACGAGAACGTCTTCGCGCTCGTGGCCTTCGTCGGGGTCGCCGTCGCCGTGGCCACCGTCGTCGACGGCGCCGCCCGCCGCGCCCGCGACGCCGCCCGCGCCTCCGCCGAGGCCCAGACCCTCGCGACCCTCGCCGGCAGCGTCCTGCACGGCGACAACCCGCTCGAGGCGCTGCTGGAGCGGGTGCGGGAGTCCTTCGGCCTCGCCTGCGTCACGCTGCTGGAGCGGGACTCGCAGCGCGCGCCGTGGCAGGTGGCCGCCTGGGTCGGGGACACGCCGTGCACCTCGCCGGCCGACGGCGAGACCGAGGTGCCGATCGAGGAGAACGTGGCCCTGGTGCTGCGCGGGCACGCGCTGCCCGCGGCCGCCCGCCGCCTGGTCGAGGCGTTCGCCGCGCACGCCGCGATCGCGCTGCGCCAGCGCCGCCTCAGCGAGCAGGCGGCCGAGGCCGGCACCCTGGCCGAGGTGGACCGCCTGCGCACCGCCCTGCTCTCCGCCGTCAGCCACGACCTGCGCACCCCGCTCGCCGCGGCCAAGGTGGCGGTCGGCAGCCTGCGCAGCCCCGACGTCGACTTCTCGCCCGAGGACACCGCGGAGCTGCTGGCCACCGCGGAGGAGGCGCTGGACCGCCTCACCCGCCTGGTCGAGAACCTGCTCGACATGTCCCGCCTGCAGGCCGGCGCCCTCGCGCTGACGCTGGAGCCGGTCGACCTGGCCGACGTCCTGCCCCGCGCCGCCGACGACCTCGACGCCGCCGTGGCAATCACCGTGCCCGAGGAACTGCCGGAGGTGATCGCCGACCCGGCCCTGCTGGAGCGCATCCTGGTCAACCTGCTCGCCAACGCCCTGCGCCACAGCCCGCCCGGCCGCCCGCCGTCGCTCGGCGCGAGCGCCCACGCCGAGCGCATCGAGATCCGCGTCGTCGACCACGGCCCCGGCCTGTCCGAGTCCGACCACGAGCGCGTGTTCCAGCCGTTCCAGCGCCTCGGCGACCGCGACAACTCCACCGGCGTGGGGCTCGGCCTCGCCCTGTCCCGCGGCCTGGCCGAGGCCATGGGTGGCACCCTGGCCCCGGAGCCGACTCCCGGCGGCGGGCTGACCATGACCCTCACGCTGGCGGCGGTGCTGCGATGAGCCGGGCGCCTACGACTGGGGCGGGATGAGCCGCCGGTACGCGGGGACGGCGGCCGCCGCCACGCCCAGGTGCATGAGCATCAGGCAGAGAACTCCGGCGGTCGTGGTGCCCGGCTGTGATTCGGTCGCGAGCAGCACCACGTCCGGGATCCACGAGAGCACGAGCACGACGGGCACGAGGACGCGCAGCAGGCGGGTGGCGCCGCCCGACCGGGTCGCGATCAGGTGCCAGCCGACGGCGCCGGCGAGCGCGCCGACGAGGGTCAGCATGCCGTACACCTGCGGCTGGAGCGGCATGAACTCGTCCGGCGCGCCGAGCACACCCCGGCCGATCAGCGCGATCACGCTGTTGACGACGAACCCGCCGACCGCGCCGATGCCGGCGGCGGCGAGGGTGGACTTCCACGAGGTGCCGAGACGGGCGGTGGTGCTGGTCATGGCGGGCCTCCACGGCTGTCGATTGGTGTTGCACGCAGCAAACGGCACGCACGTGAGAAGTCCAGCAGCCTGCCGATAAGAAGCGGCTAAGAAAACCGTGCGGGCGGGGGCAGCGGGGCCGCGCCGGGCCGGGCCCGGAACGACTCGACCATCAGGGCCGCGAACCGCCGCGACGCCGCCGAGCGCAGCGCGGGCGACTCGGCACGGATGCCCTCGTTGGCCATCAGCGCCACGATGACGTCCTCGAGCTCGAGGTCGGGCCGCAGGTGCCCGGACGCCTTGGCGTTCGCGATGAGCCGCAGCAGCAGTCGTACCGTCCGGTCGCGATCGGCCCGCAGACGCTCCTCGGCCCGTGGCAGTCGCGAGGTGAACGTGCGCGAGAGGCCGCGGTCGAGGGCGTGTAGCCGCATCAGCTCCTCGACCACGTGGCAGAACCCGAGCCACGGGTCGGCCTCGGCCAGCCCCCGCTCGACCACGGCCGAGCACAGCGCCATCGGCTCGGCGAACGCCGCGGCGAACAGCGCCTCCTTGGTCGGGAAGTGCCGGTACACCGTCGCCGCCCCGACCTCGGCCCGCCGCGCGATCTCGCGCATGGGCACGTCGAGCCCGTCGGCCGCGAACGCCGCGCGCGCGACGGCGAGGATGCGGGCCCGGTTGTCGCGCGCGTCCGAGCGCTGTCTCACTTCCGCCGTCACCGCTCTCAGTTTAGCCAACCGGACGGGGTGTTCCGTTACGGTCCGGCGCATGAGAGCCGTCCAGTTCACGTCCTTCGGCCCGCCCGGGGTCGTCCACGTCGCCGAGGTTCCGCAGCCGCACCCGGGCCCCGGCGAGGTGCGCGTCGCCGTGCGCGCGTCGGGCCTCTCGACCGGCGAGACCCGCATCCGCTCGGGCGCCCTGCGCGACGCCGTCGCGACCCGGTTGCCGTTCCGCACCGGCTTCGACGCCGCCGGCGTGGTCGACGAGCTCGGCCCCGGCGTGACGGGCACGGCGCTCGGCGACGAGGTGTTCGGCTGGGTCGCGCCGGCCTCCCGCGGCGCCAACGCGGACCACGCCGTCCTCGTCGCCTGGGCCCCGAAGCCCCCGTCGTGGAGCTGGGCCGAGGCGGGCGGCGCCGCCGGGCCGGTGGAGACCTCGACGCGGGTCCTGGACCACCTCGGCCTCGTTCGGGGCCAGACGATCCTGGTGCACGGCGCGGCGGGCGGCGTTGGCTCGGTCGCGACCCAGCTGGCGACGGCCCGGGGTGCGACGGTCATCGGCACCGCCCGCGCGGCCAACCACGCCTTTTTGTCCTCCCTGGGCGCGATCCCGACGGTGTACGGCCCGGGCCTGCCCGACCGCGTGCGAACCCTGGCTCCCGGCGGCGTGGACGCGGTGCTCGACTGCGCGGGCGGCGCCCTGCCGGACCTGATCGCGATCGCGGGCACCCCGTCGCGCGTGGTCACCATCGCCGACCTGACCGCCGCGACCCACGGCGTGCCGATGTCCCAGCCGAACCCGCTGGCGGCGCACGCCCTGCCGCTTGCCGTGGACCTGGCCGCGTCCGGGCGCCTGCGCATCCCGATCGCGGCGCGGTTCCCGCTGGCCGAGGCGGCCGCGGCGCACGAGCTGAGCGAGACCCGCCACGCACCCGGGAGGATCGTCCTGATGCCCTGACACCCGTGGTTCCCGGCCTGATGCCGGGGCGGCGGCGAATCCATCGGTGTCGCTACCCTGGTGGCGTGAGCGAGTGGACCAACGAGCGCGCGATCGAGCGGTGGGGCACCATGCCGCGGGCGCTGCTCGAGGACATGGCGCACGACGGCGACTACGCCAAGCGCCACCTCGTCAACCCGGTGCTGCTGCGGCTCCTCGGCGACCTCGCCGGCCGGCGCATCCTCGACGCGGGCTGCGGCGGCGGCTACCTCAGCCGCATGCTCGCCGCCCGCGGCGCGGAGGTCGTCGGGGTCGAGCCGGGGCGTTCGCTGTTCGAGTTCGCCGCGGAGCGGGAAGCCGCCGCGCCGCAGGGCATCCGCTACGTGCGGGCCGACCTGTGCGCGCTGCCCGACCTCGGCGACCGGTTCGACGCGGTGGTGTCGAGCATGGTCCTGCCGGTGATCCCGGACTGGACCGGCGCCATGCGCGCGTGCGTCGAGCAGCTGCGGCCGGGCGGGCTGTTCGTGTTCACGGTGAACCATCCGTGCTTCGAGCAGCTGGCCCCGACGTGGCGCGCCCACGGTGAGTACCGCACGAGCCGTTACCTGGCCGAGTACGAGATCCCCGGGCCGAGCGGGGTCAACTTCCACCGGCCGCTGTCGGCCTACCTGAACCAGCTCGCCGACCTCGGCTGCCGGCTGACCGAGGTCGCCGAGCCCGGCCTGCCGCCCGGGACGCCGGACGCCGTCGAGGCCTACGTGCACCTGCCGAACTTCCTCATCGTGGCGGCCACGACCGCCTGAAGGCCTGGCCGTCCGACGCCAACCACATCGGCGCACCCGAATGTCGGCGTCCCCCGGCCGCGGTGTGGTTGACCATCCCCGCGCCCCGAACCGAGCGGCCGCACGGTAGTTCTGGTAGGCCTTTGGGTAACGAAACGATCGTGGCGCGAGCGGAGCAGGGGGACGGTATGTCCGAAGGGAGGCATCCCGACGGCGTGGACGTGTTCGCCGTGGATGCCGAGGTCGGCCGGGACCTCGCCGTGGTGGACTGGGCCGCGACCCCGCTCGGAGCGCCGGGCGGATGGCCGCAGAGCCTGCGCACCGCGGTCAGCATCCTGCTGGCCTCGCGCTTTCCGATGTGGATGGCGTGGGGGCCGGAGCTCACATTCTTCTGCAATGCCGCATATCGCCGCGACACGCTCGCCCGCAAGTACCCCTGGGCGCTCGGGCGCCCGGCCCGCGAGGTCTGGGCGGAGATCTGGGGCGAGATCGGGCCGCGCATCGAGTCCGTCCTGGCCACCGGGACCGCCACGTGGGACGAGGGGCTGCTGCTGTTCGTCGAGCGGTCCGGGTACCGCGAGGAGTCGTACCACACCTTCTCGTACAGCCCGCTGCGCAACGACGATGGCGCGCTCACCGGCATGTTGTGCGTGGTGAACGAGGACACCGAGCGCGTCATCGGCGAGCGTCGCATGGCCACGCTGCGCGACCTCGGGTCCGACCCGAGCGTGGTGCGCACCGAGCGGGAGATGCTCGCCTTCGCCGCCGAGCAGCTCGTGCGCAACGGCCGCGACCTGCCCTTCACGCTGACCTACCTCTTCGACGAGGACGGCGGCGCCGACCTGGCCGCCGCGACCGGGCTCGCCCCGGGGCACCCGGCCGCGCCGCAGCGCATCGCCCCCGGGGACACCGCCGGTCCGTGGCCGATCGCGGGCTCGCCGATGCCGATCGACCTGCGCGGCATCGAGGGGCTGCCGACCGGGGACTGGGCCGAGCCGCCGACCCAGGCGCTGCTGTTGCCGCTGCTGCAGCAGGGCACGACGCCATACGGCTTCCTCGTCGCCGGCCTGAACCGGTACCGCCTCCTGGACGAGGGGTACCGCGGGTTCCTCGATCTCGCCGCCGGACACGTGTCGACCGGCATCGCCAGCGCCCGCAGCTACCAGGCCCAGCAGCGGCGCGCCGAGGAGCTCGCCGAGCTCGACCGGGCCAAGACCGCGTTCTTCTCCAACATCAGCCACGAGTTCCGCACCCCGCTCAGCCTCATCATGGGCCCGCTGCAGGAGCTGCGCGACCACCTCCCGCCCGATGACCAGCGCGCCCGCGACGAGGTCGAGGTCATCCACCGCAACGGCCTGCGGCTGGGCAAGCTCGTCAACACGCTGCTGGACTTCTCCCGCATCGAGGCCGGCCGGATGCAGGCCCGCTTCGAGCCCGTCGACCTGCCGCTGTTCACGGCCGAGCTGGCCAGCGTGTTCCGGGCCGCGATCGAGCGGGCCGGGCTCGCGTTCGACGTCGACTGCCCGCCGCTGCCCCAGCCGGTCCACCTCGACCGTGGCCTGTGGGAGAAGATCGTCCTGAACCTGCTCAGCAACGCGCTGAAGTTCACGTTCGACGGAGGCATCCGCGTCGCGGTCGCGGCCCGGGACACCCACGCGGTGGTGACCGTCGCCGACACCGGCATCGGCGTGCCCGCCGCGGAGATGCCCCGGCTGTTCGAGCGCTTTCACCGCATCGCGACCGCCCGCGCCCGCTCCAACGAGGGCAGCGGCATCGGCCTGGCCCTGGTGCAGGAGCTGGTGACCCTGCACGGCGGCACCATCGAGGCCGAGAGCACCCCCGGTGCCGGGACCACGTTCACCATCCGGCTGCCGTTCGGCGCCGCGCACCTGCCGCCCGACCAGCTCGTGGAGGCGACGGGCAGCGACACCGCCACGGAGACGGCCGAGCCGTTCGTGCGCGAGGCCCTGCGCTGGCTCCCCGGCGCCGAGGAGGACCACCCGGCCGCCGGCCCGGTGGTGCCCGCGGCGCCCGGCGAGGGACCCCGCGCCCGGGTGCTCGTCGCCGACGACAACGCCGACATGCGCGACTACCTGCGCCGGCTGCTCGACCCCGGGTACGAGGTGACGACCGTGGCGGACGGTACCGCCGCACTCGCCGCCGCCCGGGCCCAGCCGCCGGACCTGATCGTCTCCGACGTGATGATGCCGGGCGTGGACGGCCTGGCCCTCGTCGCCGCGCTGCGCGCCGACCCGCGCACCGCCGGCGTGCCGGTCATGCTGCTGTCGGCGCGGGCCGGGCAGGAGGCGGCCGTCGAGGGGCTCTCCGCCGGCGCCGACGACTACCTGGTCAAGCCGTTCGCGGCCCAGGAGCTGCTGGCCCGGGTCCGGGCCAACGTCGATCTCGCGCGGCTGCGCAACCACCACGCCCGGTGGCGGACCGCGCTCATCGACTCGCTGCAGGAGGGGTTCTTCGTCGCCGACGAGGACGGCGCGGTCGTCGAGGTCAACGCCGCCTTCACCGACATCCTCGGCTACCCGGCCGACGGGGTGCCCTACCCGGCGCCGCACCCGTGGTGGCCCGACCGGCAGGCCGATCCGACCGCGCACGAGGAGGTCATGGAGCAGTACCGGCAGGTCGTCGCGGGCCGGCACGGCAACATGGTCCTGCCGCTGCAGCACCGTGACGGGCACCGGCTCTGGGCCGCGGTCACGATCAACTCGGTGCACGACGACGCCGGCTCCACGATGCTCGTCGGCACCCTGCGCGACATCACCACCGAGCGCTCCGCCGCCCAGCGCGAGACCGCCCTGAACGCCATGAACGAGCGGCTCGCCGACGCCCGGACCGTGCCCGAGGTGCTGCAGGCCGCCGTCGGGCAGCTGCGCCGCCAGTGGCACGCCACCGGGGTGACCGCCCGGGCCGGCGCCCTCACCGTGTTCGACGCCGCCGGCGAGGCCGCGGCGCCCGCGGTGCTCGACGGCCTGCTCGACCTCGGCCATTCGCGGATCCTCATCGAGATGGGGGCCGGCGGCCGCCCGATCGGCGCGGGCACGAGCCTCGACTCGCCGCTCGGGGCGGTCGGCATCCGGATCGCGCTCGACCCGGCCCGCGGCTTCGGCACCGAGGACCAGACGCTGCTGTTGCTGCTGTGCGGGTCGGTGGCCCAGGCCCTGCACCGGGCCTACGCGTTCGACCAGGAGCGCGAGGTCGCGGTCACGCTGCAGCGCTCGATCCTCGGCCCGGTCGTGCTCCCGGACGGGTTCGCGGTGCGCTACCAGCCGGCGACCCGCCCGCTGGAGGTCGGCGGCGACTGGTACGACGCCGTCGACCTGCCCGACGGGCGCATCGGCATCATGGTCGGCGACTGCGTCGGCCGCGGGCTGGAGGCCGCGACGGTCATGGGCCAGCTGCGCAGCGCCGCCCGCGCCCTGCTGCTGCAGGCGACCGGGCCGGGCCAGGTGCTCACCGCGCTCGACCGGTTCGCGGCCCTGCTGCCGGGGGCCGTGTGCACGACGGCGTTCTGCGCCATCCTCGACCCCGAGGACGGCGGGCTGACCTACGCCAGCGCCGGCCATCCGCCCGCGATCCTCGCGCTGCCGGACGGGCGGAGCGAGCTGCTCACCGTGGCCCGGGGACTGCCGATCGGCGTCCCGCGCGGCGAGGTCCGCACCGAAGCGAGCGTCACGGTGCCGCCGCGCGGGGTGCTGCTGGTCTACACCGACGGGCTGGTCGAACGCCGCCGGCGCCCGCTGACGGTCGGCATCGGCAACGCCGCCGACGCCGTGCAGTCGCACCAGGCCCTGCCCGTGGACGAGCTCGCCGACCGGGTCCTGGAGCAGATGATCGGCGACGAGGGGGCCAGCGACGACGTGGCCATGCTGCTGTACCGCCACCCGGCCCCCCTGGACCTGTCCTTCGCGGCCAGGAGCAGTGAGCTGGCCCCGACCCGGGCCGCGCTGCGCCGCTGGATGGGCCGGGCCGGGATCGGCACCTACATGGCCCAGCAGGTGCTCGTCGCCGCGGGCGAGGCGTGCGCCAACGCCATCGAGCACGGGCACCGCGAGGGGCAGGGCTGGGTGCGGCTGCTGGTCCGGGCGATGGGCAGCGACCTGCACCTGACCGTCACCGACAACGGCAGCTGGCGGCCCGAGCGCAGCGAGCCCGACCCGAACCGCGGCCATGGCATCAAGCTCATGCGGGCCCTGATGCAGCACGTCGACCTCCAGACCGGAGCCACCGGTACCACCGTCGAGATGTCCACGAGGATCACGCCATGACCACTCCGCTGCACATCACCACTGGTCGTGCGGTCGACGGCGTCGCCCGGCTCAGCGCCGTCGGCGAGATCGACCTCACCAACGCGGCCGAGTTCGCGGCCCGGCTGCGCGACGCGCTCGGCGACGGGGCCGGGCGGCTCCTGGTCGACCTGACGCGGGTCGAGTACCTCGACAGCGCCGCCCTGGCGACCCTGTTCGCGCACGCCGAGCGGCTCGACATCCGCATCAGCCCGCTCAACGAGGCCCTGCTGACCTTCAGCGGCCTGGACCAGCTCGCGGCGGTCGAGGTCGTGGCCGGGGACGCCGGCGCATGACGGAACCGCACGACAGCCGGGAGCAGCTGCGGCGCCTGCAGCAGATCACGGACGCCGCGCTGTCCAAGCTCGGCGTCGAGGACCTCCTTCACGAGCTGCTCGTGCGCGCCCGCGACCTGCTGCACGCCGACACCGCGACCGTCATGCTGCTCGACGAGGACAGCGGCGACCTCGTCGCCACCGCCGCCAGCGGCCTCGAGCGCGAGGTCAACCTCGGCATCCGCGTGCCCCTCGGCCGCGGGTTCGCCGGCGTGGTCGCGGCGGGCGCCCAGCCGGTCGCGATCGACCGGGTCGACGCGACGACGGTGGTGAGTCCGGTACTCCTGGACGAGCGCATCGCCGCGATGCTCGGCGTGCCGATGATCACCGCGGGGCGGGTCATCGGGGTGCTGTACGTGGGCGCCCGAGCCCCGCGCTCGTTCACGCCCGGCGACGTCGAGCTGCTGCAGCTCGTCGCCGACCGGATCGCCCCCGCCACCCAGGCCCGCCTGCACAGCCTCGACCGCGCGACCGCCTACGCCCTGCAGCGCAGCCTGCTGCCGAGCCGTCCGCCGGACATCCCCGGCCTCGAGGTCGCGGTCCGGTATGTGCCGGGCGCGCAGGTCGGCGTCGGCGGCGACTGGTACGACGTCTTCGAGCTGCCTTCGGGCGGCATCGGCGTGGCCGTCGGCGACGTGGCCGGCAACGGGCTGCGCGCCGCCGTGGTGATGGGCCGGATCCGCTCGGCCCTGCGCGCGTACGCCCTGGAGACCGACGACCCCGCCGACGTCCTGACCCGCCTCGACCGCAAGATCCACCACTTCGAGCCGGGCGCGATGGCCACGGCGATCTACGCGGTCATCGACCCGACGCTGGCCACGATGGCCCTGTCGGTCGCGGGCCACCCGCCGCCGATGCTGGCCGCGCCCGGCGCCGCCACGCAACTGCTCCCGGTCCGCGCGAACCTGCCGCTGGGCACCCACATCAGCCGGCCCCGGCACAACACCGAGTTCCCGCTGCCGCTCGGCGGCGCGCTGCTGTTCTACACCGACGGCCTGGTCGAGCGGCGGGCCCGGCCGATCGGCGAGGGGCTGGACCGCCTGGCCGAGGCCGTCACCGCCACGGACCCCGACGAGCTGTGCACGAGCGTGATGGCCACGATGCTCAACGACGAGCCGGCCGGCGACGACATCGCCCTGCTGGCCCTGCGCCGGATCTAGGCCGGCCGGACCCGGGTTCCGTCCCCGTCCGCGCCGCCGGCGCGGTGTTCTGTCAACCGTTGACAATTCATCGACGGTCGTCTTTGCTTGCCGTACCGAAGCATCGCCTGGGGAGGGACCATGCTTCGACGGCTTTCCGCTGCCCTGTGCGCGGCCGCCACCGCGCTCACCGCCACTGTGCTTGCCGCCACCACACTCGCCGCCCCTGCCGTGGCCGCCGGCCCGGCCGCGGCCGCCACGCCCCTGCGGATCATGCCGCTCGGGGCCTCCATCACGTGGGGGACCGCCTCCACCGACGGCAACGGCTACCGTGAGGAGCTGCGCCGCCATCTCGCCGACGACGCCGGGATCGCGGTCGACTTCGTCGGCTCCCAGCAGTCCGGCAACGGCGTGGACCGCGACAACGAGGGCCATCCGGGCTATCGCATCGATCAGGTCGCCGCCGGTACCGACGCCTGGATCGCCGCCGCGAAACCCGACCTCGTGCTGATCAACGCCGGCACCAACGACATGATCCAGAACTACGACGTGGCCAACGCGCCGGCCCGGCTCGGCGCGCTCGTCGACCAGATCCGGCGCGACGCCCCCGCGGCGACCGTGGTCGTGTCGACCCTCGTGCCCAACCGGGACGCGGCCGTCAACGCGCGCGTGGCCGCGTTCAACGCGAAGCTGCCGGCCCTGGCCCAGTCCAAGGGCGTGCGGCTCGCCGACTTCGCCGCCAACCTGACGCTCGCCGACATCGGCCCCGACGGCATCCACCCGACCGATGACGGCTACTCGAAGCTGGCCAACGTGTGGTACTCCACGCTGCAGCCCGTCCTCGGCGCCGGACGGGCCTGGCCGGTGTTCCGCACCGACTTCGGCACCACGGTGCAGCAGCTCACGTGGACCGACACGGTGCAGTCGTCGCTGAACGTCGGCGGCTACTGCTGCGGCCTGACGAGCATGGAGTCGGGCCGCCGGGCCGAGCTCGCCCACGGCGGGACGTACGCGCTGATGTACTCCGGCAACGACCTGAGCGCGTCCGGCTCGTACTCGTACAACCGCCTCTACAACGTGCACGTCGCGCTCACGGCCGGCACGACGCTCACGTACTGGATCTACCCGCAGCAGGCCAACGGCACCTACGTGGCCCTGGACCTGTTCCTGACCGACGGGCGCAGCCTGCGCGACTCGGGGGCCGTGGACCAGTTCGGGGTGCGCGCGCACCCGCAGTTCCAGGGCGAGGGCGGCCACCTGGTGCCGAACCAGTGGAACCGGGTCACGGTGAACCTGACCCCGCTCGCGGGCGGCACCGTCGACCAGATCCGCATCGGCTACGACCGGCCCGCGGGCACCGGCCTCTTCCGCGGCTACGTGGACGACATCGACATCACGCGGCCCGCCGTCTGATGAGCCGGGGCCGGAGCGATCACCCGAGGCCCAGCAGCGCGGGCCGGCCGCTCGGGTGCCCGACGGTAGCGCCGGACGCGGCCACCGCGAACCGCGCCGCGTCCGGCACCGGGTCACCGCGCAGCAGGGCCACGGTCAGGGCCGCGACGAGCGCGTCGCCGGCGCCCGTGGTGTCGACGACCTTCTCGCCGCCGAGGGGCAGCGTGAGCGTCTCGACGTTCGGGCCGGGGCCGCGCCAGGCGAACACGTTGCCCCCGGCGAACGCGAGCGCGGCCACCCGCGGCCCGGCGCGCACCAGGTCTGCCGCGGCGGCCTCGAGCCGTTGCGGGGAGTCGGCGCCGGTGAGCATCCGAGCCTCGTGCGCGTCGGCCCGCACGACGTCGGCGAGGGCGAGCAGCTCGTCGCGGGCGCGGTCCGGGGCGGCGCCGTCGAGCACCACGAGGGCGTCGGCGTTCGCGGCGCGCCGAGCCGCGGCCAGCACGGCCTCCTCGGGCTGCTGCAGCTGTACCAGTACCGCCTCGGCCGTCCCGAAGGCCCGATCGGCGCGCGTGACGTCGCCCGCGGACAGCAGCACCGGCTCGGGGAGATGCTCGAGGTAGCGCCACCGGTTCGGCTCCTGCAACACCTCGACGATGAGCCCGGTCGCCGTTCCCGGCCGGCGCACCACGGCGGAGACGTCGATCCCGTCGGCGCTCGCCTGCTCCAGCAGCACGTCCCCGGCCGGATCGTCCCCGGCCACCGCGACGAGCGCCGGGCGCGCCCCGAGCTGCGCGAGCGCGACGGCCTGGTTGGCGCCCTTGCCGCCGAGCTGCTCCCGCCGCTCCCGCACGGCCCCGGAGGTGCCCGCCTCCGGCAGCCCGCCGTCCAGCACGAGCACCAGGTCCCGCGCGAGCTGCCCGACGACCGTGACGTTCGCGTTCATGCGGCCACCCGCACGGTGTCGAGCCTCGTGCCGGCGGCGTCCGGCACGGCCCTGCCCGCGGCCGGCCCGGGGTGCAGGGAGTCCACGATCCCGGCGATCGGCCTGTGCGCGTCGCGGCTGCGCGGCAGCCGGCCCGGCCCGCTGGCGACGGCGAGTATTGCGGTCTTCACTGAAAGTGAGATGCCCGCGGTGACGAAGAACGTCTGCCGCGCCCCGACCGCGAGGGGCGGTGCCTGGCTGTGGTCCATCCAATACTGTCGCACCGGGGCCGACTACCACCGTTGAGGCCGCGGGAAACGAACTTGGTGCTTCCCGGCGAGCTGATCGCGCGGCGCCCGGCGCGCGGCTGAGGCCGGCCGGCCCGTGGCCCGGGCCGCTCAGGTCTGCGCGGCGGCCTCCTCGGCGGTGGCGAAAACCGGCAGGATCCACGTCAGATTGGTGATCTCCAGGACGCTGGCGACCATGGGCTGCGCGGTCGCCAGCCGCAGCCATCCGCCCGTCCCGTCCAGGGCCGAGCGGGTGCGGACCAGGAGGTTCAGCGCGCTGGAGTCGCACATCGGCACCTCGGCGAGGTCCACGACGATCCGGGAACGGCCCGCCTGGGCCAGCCCCTGCAGCGCCTCGGCGAGCGGGTGCAGCGTGTCGAACAGGAGCCGGCCGGTCACGCGGACGACGGCGGGATCGCCGTCGAGCACCTGCACGGTCACGGCATCGGCGGGTTTGCCGCCGTCGCCGAGGAATGAGGATCGCACGATCGTGAGCCTATCCGCGCCGGACGGCGGGCGGACAGCGCGCGGGTGCGAGATGGTGGTGATGTCGTCGCGCGGAGCAAGCGAGGAGGTCGTCCGGTGAGCACCCCCGACGAACCGTGGCCCTGGCGGGCGGCGATCGTCGATCTGCTGGCGCGGACCAGGCTGGCCCAGCCCGACGAGCTGGCCGCCGAGGTCGCCGCGGCCGTGCTGCCGCTCGGGCTGGAGGCCACGATCTACCTCGTCGACCAGGAGCAGCGCGCGCTGCGCCCGGTGCCCAGGCCGGGCGCGGCGGACACTGAGCCGATCGAGCCGATCCCGGTCGATTCGACGGTCCCGGGCCGGGTGTTCATGACGGTGTCGCGCGAGCCGGTGCCGGCCGGTGACGGGCGGCCCGCCCGGCTGTGGATGCCCGTGCTCGACGGCAACGAGCGCCTCGGCGTGCTGGAGGTGGTCGTCCGCGGCGACACCGGCACCGACCCCGGCGACGAGGCCTTTCTCGCCGGCTGCGACCTGTTCGTCCAGCTCGTCGGGCACCTGATCGCGACCAAGGTCCCGTACGGTGACGCTCTGCTCAAGGTTCGTCGCGCCCGGCGTATGTCGGAGGCCTCGGAGCTGCTCTGGCAGCTGCTGCCGCCTCTGACGTTCGTGTGCCACCGCGCGGTGGTCTCCGCGATCCTCGAGCCGTGCTACGAGGTCGGCGGCGACGGGTTCGACTACGCGGCGGACGGCGCGTCGCTGTTCTTCGCGATCTTCGACACCGCCGGGCACGAGATGCGGGCCGGTCTCGGCACGGCCGCGGTGATGTCGGCGATCCGGGCGGCCCGGCGGGCGGGCGACGACCTGGACGCGCTGGCCCGGGCGGCCGACCGGGCGCTGGAGGAGTACCTGCCGGAACTGCGCTTCACCACGGCGGTCCTGGCGCAGCTGGACCTGGACAGCGGCCGGATGCGCTACGTCAACGCCGGGCACCCGCCGCCGCTGCTCGTGCGGGACGGCCGGCTCGTGCACGGGCTCACCGGCGGCCGCCGGCTGCCGCTGGGGCTGGACGACGCCGGGCGGGAGGTCGGCGAGGTGATGCTGCGCCGCGGCGACCGGATCCTGCTCTACACCGACGGCATCACCGAGGCGCGCGACCGCGACGGCACCGCGTTCGGCGTGGACCGGCTCGCCGGGCTCGTCCGGCGCGACGCGGGCCGGCTCCCCGCGCCCGAGACGCTGCGCCGGCTCTGCCACGCGGCGCTGTCGCACTACGACGGGCCCCCGTCCGACGACGCCACGCTGATGCTGGTCGAGTGGTCGTACGACGCGGTCCGGACGATGTCGCCCCTCGCCTGACGCGAAATCGGCCCCGCGGGACCGGGCCCGTGTGTGCCGCGTCGATATCGGGGTATCCCTCCAACGCGTGGCCCGAGCGATTCGCGGGGGAATCTGATGGACGACGAGGACGGCGGCGAGGCCGAGGGCCGCTCGGTGCGCTGGCGGCCCCGCAACGGCCGCGACGTGTCCGTCGCCGCCGCCGCCCGCGAGTGGGTGCTCGGCGTCCTGCCCCGGCTGCTGGCCCGGCCCGCGACCGCCCGGCTGTGCGACAACATCGAGCTGCTCGTCTCCGAGCTGACCGCCAACGCGCTGCTGCACGCCGACGGCGTCGGGTACATCGACGTGTACTGCACCGACCGCGTCCTCGGCATCTCGGTGCACGACGACGTCGCCGCCCCGGTGGTGGCCGCGCAGGCGCCCGCGGCCGACGCCGATCACGGCCGCGGGCTGCTGCTGGTCGAGGCGATCGCCGCGCGCTGGGGCGTGCGCGACCACCCGGACGACGGCAAGGACGTGTGGCTGGAGCTGGCCCTGGATCACTGAATCGGCTCATTCGGACGTTTGATTGCCGAATGGCAAGGGAATGTTGACGGCGATTTCGGGAGGGTGCCGCAATGGTTGATGACGCGCCGACGGCCGAGCTCGTCCGGCGGGCCGCGGAGCAGATCTCGACGCTGGTCCGCGACGAGCTGGCGCTGGCGAAGGTGGAGCTCGTCGAGAAGGGCAGGCGGGCCGGGATCGGCGGCGGGCTCTTCGGCGCGGCCGCGGTGCTGGCCTGGTTCGCCGTCGGGCTGCTGCTGACGCTGCTCGTGGTACTGCTCGATCTGGTCTGGCCGCTCTGGCTCGCGGTGCTCGTCGTGCTCGTCGCGGTGCTGGCCGCGGCCGGGATCGCGGCGCTGCTGGGCAAGCGGGAGCTGGCGCAGGCCGCGCCGCCCGTCCCGCAGCAGGCGGTCGACGGCGTGCACGCGGACGTGGACACCGTGAAGGCCGCGGTGCGGGAAGGACGACGAGGATGAGCACCCAGAGCGAGGAGCCGGACCGGCTGCGGGCGGAGATCGCCGCGACCCGGGCCGAGCTCGCGGAGACGGCCGAGCAGCTCGCGGCGAAGACCGACGTGAAGGGCCGGGCCAAGGAAGCGGCCGCCGAGGCGGTCGACGGGGCCAAGCAGCGGGTCGGCGCCGCGGCACGCACCGTGGCCGACAAGGCCGGCAGCGCGGCGATCGTCGTGGCGGACCGGGCGAGCGGTGCGGCGAGCGCCGTGGCGGACCGGGCCGGCAGCGCTGCGAGCGCCGTGGCGGACCGGGCCACCGGTGCGGCGACATCCGTGCGGGACACCGTCCGCGACACCGACTTCGCCGCCGAGGCGCGCCGCCCGCTGCCGTGGGCCGTGATCGCGGGGGCGGCCGCCGCCGTGATCGTCATCGTGTACGCAGTCCGCCGCCGGCGGGGATGAGGAGAGACAGATGCGTCTGCTGACCTTGGCCGCGGGTGCGGCCGTCGGCTATGTGCTCGGCGCGCGGGCCGGGCGGGAGAAGTACGAGCAGATCGTGGCCAGCACCGGCCGCCTGCGCGCCAACCCGACCCCCGGGCAGGCCGTGCAGACCGTGCAGGAGCTGTTCAGCGCGCCCGCCCCGGCGGCGACCACGCCGGTGAAGGCGCTGCCCACGCCGGCCGAGGCGGTGCCCACGCCCACGCCCACGAGCACCGCGGCGCCGAAGCCGCGCAAGCGCACAGCCGCGAAGACCGCGCCGAAGACCGGCCCGGTGGACCTGGACAGCCTCGACAGCACGGTGTGACCGGCGACGGCCGGGCGGGCTGACCTCGGCGGCTGGCTATCATCGGGGCGACCGATACCGCATGGGCCGGGGGAGGGTCTGTGGTTCCCGATGGTGTCACCATCGCCCCGTCCGGCGTCATCGATCCGCAGACGGCGCCGGCGCTCGGCGAGCGGATCCGCGCCGCGCTCGCGGAGCTGCCCGCGGGTGGCCGACTCGTCGTCGACCTGCGTGACGTGCGGCTGCTGGACTCGGCGGGCATCCGCACGCTGCTGCACGCCCGCCGTGACGCCGACGCGGCCGGGCGCGAGTTGCGGATCACGGGGGCGCACGGCATCGTCCTGAGCGCCCTGGAGCTGACGGGGGTGGCCGAGCACCTCGCGGAGGGCCCCGAGGGCTCGGCGTGAACGACGAGGCCGAGAGCGCCGGCCGCCTAGCGCTCACCGCCCCCCGTGACGAGCGGCCGGCGGTGAGCGCTAGGCGGCGTCGGGCGCGGCGGGCAGGCTGTCCATGAACGAGCTCACCGAGAAGACCGCGCGGCCGGGGCCGGCCGGACCGTAGCCGGGCGGGCTCGTCAGGCCGTTGGCCTCCATGATCGCGCGGTACGTCTCCAGCAGCCGGACGTGGTACTCCAGCGGCGCCCCCTGCGGGTTGCCCTTGCCCAGCGGCGTGGTCGGCTCCGGGCACCAGGTGGTGAACCGCGGGGTGATGCCGCGGGACATGAAGTACTCCAGCCCCTCGGCGGTGGAGGCGATCGCCTCGTCGACGGTGGTGAATCCGGCCGGGGCGGCCATCTCCACGCCGGCCACGAAGTTCGGGATGACGTTGCGGGGGCCGAACACCTCGGCCGAGTCGAGGATGCGGCGGTGCCACTCCTCGCGGCCGACGTAGCGCTCCTTGCCGGGGCAGTAGAGCTCGAACAGCCGCTTGTCCCACACCTCGTAGTTGGGGTGGTAGATCTGGATACCGTAGTCCTTGAACCGCTGCACGTCGGCGCGGGGCAGGGCCTGGGCGACCACCTTGCCGATCCAGCGGCCCGGGAAGCGCTCCTCGATCGCCTGGGCATACTGCCCGTAGAAGTCGGCCTCGGCCTTGCCGCCCACGTGGGAGGTGATGCTGCCGCCGGTCAGCGTGTAGGCCTTCGACGCCCGCTCGGTGTCGTGCTTGTCGATGATGGCCAGCGCCTCGAGGATCTCGTCCACCGGCTTGACGCCCGTGTACGGCCGCCCGGCCGCCTTGTGCTGGCGCCAGTTGTGGTTGATGTCGCAGTACTGGCACTCCTCCTTGGCGCCGAAGTACTGGCACACCCGGAAGGCCGTCAGGTAGATGAGGTAGCCCCACTGGATGGTCGGCGCGACCTCCATGACGGACTTGCCGTTCGCGAGGGTGTGCCGGTAGTAGTCGGGCATCGGCGGGAGCCCGATGTCGGCGATGGGCCGGTCGTCCAGGTGCAGCCGGAGCCGGCCGTCCTCGTCGGTCTTCACACGGTACGGCGAGCTGGGGTTGATCCGCACGGAGACCACGGTGCGGCGCAGCTCGTAGGGCCCGCCGGTGAGCACGATCTCCTCCGGCGGCCGGCGCAGCGCGGCGGTGCCGAGGTCGGGCAGGGTGCGGTGGTCGAAGGAGAAGATGAAGTACGACTTCGGCTTGACGTCCCCGCCCTCGTTGTCGGTGAGGGCCGAGTCGTCGAAGGCCATGCCGCCTCGCAGCAGATCCTCCTTGATGACCGCCTCCCTCGGCACGTGGGGAAAGCGACCCATCAAGTCTTCGACGAGCTCCGTACGCGACTGCATCACCAGAACATCCTCCCGGACGACCGGCGGATGTGCGGCACCCGCCACCGATGTGAGCACCGTCTCCCTCAGGCGGAGCTCTCCCGCGCGACGAAGCGGTGCGGGACGACGACGCAGCGTGCCGGACCGGCGGCCGTGCCGCGGCCGAGACGGTCGGCGAGGCACTCCAGCGCCGCCTCCGCGATGGCCGCCTTGTCCGGCGCGACCGTGGTGAGCGACGGCGTGCTGAACCGGCCGTCCTCGATGTCGTCGAACCCCGCCAGGGCCACGTCCCCCGGCACCCTCACCCCGCGCTCGCCGGCGGTGCGCAGCGCCCCGAGCGCGAGCTGGTCGGTGAAGCAGAACAGCGCGTCGAACTTCCGCCCCTCGTCCAGCAGCCCGGCCAGCGCCGCGGCGCCGTCCGCGCGGTGCAGCCGCCGCACCGGGATCTCCAGCGCGGGATCGGGCCGGACGCCGGCCTCGGCGAGCGCGGCCCGGTAGCCGCGGTGCCGCTGCTCCGCGGTGCCGTTGGCCAGGTGCGGCTGCAGCCCGACGACGGCGATGCGGCGCCGGCCGGTCGCGAGCAGGTGACGGGTCACGTCCGCGGCCGCCGCGACGTTGTCGATCGCGACGCGGTCGAAGAGGCCGCCGCCGTCCTGCTCGCCGAGCAGCACCACGGGCGCGCCGCCCGGGTGCGGGCGCAGGTCGGCGGGGCTGAGCGCCCACGGGCTGATGAGCAGCCCGTCGACGACCTGCCCGCCCGGCGCCCGCCCGCCGTCGAGCAGCCGCCGCTCGCGCTCCGGATCGCCGTCGGTCTGCTCGACCAGCACGGTCCACGATCGGCGCTCCGCGGCCCGGGTCACCAGGGCGGCCAGCTCGCCGAAGTAGGGCGAGGCGATCTCGGGCAGCACCAGCCCGACGAGACCGGAGCGGCCGCCGCGCAGGCTGCGCGCGGCGGCGTTGGGCCGGTACTGCAGCTCGTCGATCGCCCGCTGGACGCGCTCGCGGGTGCCGGCCGCGACGAGCGGGAAGTCGTTCACGACGTTCGACACGGTCCGGATCGACACGCCCGCCCGCTCGGCGACGTCCTTGAGGCTCGCTCCCACCAATCGATCGTACGGCACCACTTGCAACGTTGCATGCCACGTTGCAAGCTGGAGCACATGCAGGCTTACGACGAGATCTACCACGACGGCATCACGGCGTGCCGCGGTGCGTTTCCGGTCGAGTGGGCGGATCGGATGCGCGAGGACATGGACGCGGCCCTCGCCGAGGCGCTCGCCCGGCCCGGCGGCGCGGTCGGCCGCGGCCCGAACCGCTACTACGTGGAGATCCACCCCGAGCAGCTGCGCGGCTTCGCCGACCTGGCGTCGCACCCGTGGGTCACGGCGGTCTGCGAGGCCGTGCTCGGTCCGCGGTACCAGATCGTGGAGCTCGGCTTCGACGTGCCCGGCCCCGGCGCCGCCGACCAGCCCTGGCACCGCGACTTCCCCATGCACCCGGTCACGCGCGACACCGGTCGGCTCAACTCGCTGGCGTTCAACCTCACCGGCGTCGACACCACCGAGGCGATGGGCCCCTTCGAGATCGCCCCCGGCACCCAGTTCGACGACGACCCGGCGTTCGAGCACGGCATGTTCCCGCCGAAGGACCACTACCCGCGCTACCTCGAGCGCGCGGTGCGCAAGTATCCGCGCCGCGGCGACATCTCGGCCCGCTCCGCGCTGACGATCCACCGCGGCACCGCGAACGTGTCCGACACGTCGCGGCCCGTCCTCGTGCTCGGCGTAGACGCGCCCGGGGCCGGCAACGACGAGCGGCACGCGATGGCGGTCACCCGCGACTACCACGCGGCCCTGCCCGCGGCGGTGCGCGACCACCTGACCTGCGCGGTGGTCGACACGCTGGTGCCGATCGAGCAGAAGCACACCATCGAGGGCCTCGTCATGGGCGACGCCTGACGTCGGCGGCGCCCGTCAGGCGGCGATGCCGAGCAGCCCGACGATCTTCAGCACCTCGCGGGCCGGCTCGCTGAGGTTGCCCACCCGGAACCGCACGCCGACCGTGCGGGCCCGGTTGCGCGCGGCCAGCAGCACGCCGACCCCGGCCGCGTCGAGCATCGTCACCGCCCCGAGGTCCACCTCGACCCGCCGCAGCCCGTCGCGGCCGAGCACGGCCGCGATCGCGTCGAAGAGCCGGTTGCCCGTGTCGAGGTCGACCACGCCGATGACCGCGACGGTCGCCGTGTCGGCGCCGCCGTCGACCCGCACGGCGAACTCGTCGAGCAAGCGATGGACCTCCTCTCGTCGAGCTGACGACCCCTGGACCGTCTGGTACCCAGCCGGCGCGAAGTTTGATCGCCGCCACTGGGGTTCGCCGGTCCGGCCGACCCCGGAAGGTGGCTCGCCCATATCTGAGACTCGCCGCGCCGCACATCGGTTCCAACCGGATGCTGACCGGCACGGACGAGGGCCGCCCCGGTACCCGGCCTCGGGACGGTCAAACGCCCGGGATGTGTGAGCCGCCCGCGCGGGGGAACCGGCAGAGGGTGACTCGGGTGCGAAGTGACTCCAGGCGCCGGTGGCGCCGCGTTCCGTCCCGGCGGTGGCGACGAGGAGCCGGTTCATGACCCGGCGCGCGGCCTCGATGCCCGAGTGGTTCCGGCGCGCCTTCGACGGCCCGTCGGCCTGGCCGGCGCGGATCATCGTCGCGGTGCTGGCGCTGACGGGCTTCGCGGTGTCGCTGCGGCTGGCCATGTTCCAGTACGGCGTGACCGGCGAGGTCTGGGAGCCCTGGTTCGGCGACGGCAGCGTCCGCGTGCTCGACTCCGCGTTCTCCCGGTCCCTGCCGGTGCGCGACGCGGCCCTCGGCGCCGCCGCCTACCTGCTGGAGATGGTGCTGGAGCTCTCCGGAGGCACCCGCCGCTGGCGCCGCCGGCCGTGGCTGGTCCTCCTGCTCGGCCTGACCGCCGCCGCCATCGCGCTCACGGCGATCGGCCTGATCCTGGTGCAGGCCCTGGTCGTGGGCACCTTCTGCACGTTGTGCCTGCTCTCGGCCGCGATCTCGCTCACCGTGCCGTTCCTCGTCGCCGAGGAGGTGACGGCGGCCTGGCGGCAGATCCGCCGGGCCCACCGCTACGGGTTGACGTGGAAGGTGGCGGTCCGCGGCGAAGGCGTTTGAACCCTGCCCGGCGGGATAGGTGGCGCTGCGGTGTCGGACGACCCGTCCGGGTGAAGGGGGCGCGGTGCGCACGGAGGCGAAGGTGTTCGGGGTCATCGCCGGGCTGATGTTCGCCGCGGCGGCCGTGTACCTGTGGTGGACCGGGAGCGGCGCGGTCGCCCACACGGAGTGGGCCGGCGGCACGGCGCTGGTCGTGTCGGGCCTGATGAGCACGCTCTGCGCGGGCTACTTCGCACTGGTCGCCCGCCGGATGCCGCCGCGACCCGAGGACCGCCCGGACGCCGAGATCGCCGACGGGGCCGGCACGGTCGGGTACTTCGCCCCGCCCGGCTTCTGGCCCTTCGGCATCGCGATCGCGGTGGCCACCGGGGCCGTCGGGATCGCGCTGAGCCAGTGGTGGCTGCTGGGCACCGCCGCGATCGCCTCGCTGCTGGCCATCGCCGGCCTGGTGTACGAGTTCTACGCCGGCTCCCCGGAGTCGCGGTGAGCCGGCGGCCGGACCGCGCCGAGCGGGCGGCCCGGGCGGCGGACGAGCGCTTCCAGGCGGCCACGCCACTGCGGCGGATGCTGAACAAGGTCTTCCCCGACAACTGGTCGTTCATGCTCGGCGAGCTGGCGCTGTACTCCTTCGTCATGCTCGTGCTGACCGGCATCATGCTGGCGCTGTTCTTCGACCCGTCGATGCGCGAGGTCCGCTACGACGGCTCCTACACGCCGCTGCGCGGGATGCCGATGTCGGCCGCCTACGACTCCACCCTGCGGATCACCTTCGACACCCGCGGCGGGCTGTTCCTGCGCCAGATGCACCACTGGTCGGCGAACCTGTTCATGGCCGCGATCGTCGTGCACATGGGCCGGATCTTCCTCACCGGCGCCTTCCGCAAGCCGCGCGAGGCGAACTGGGTCATCGGCATCCTGATGTTCTGGCTCGGGTTCATCGAGGGCTTCGCCGGCTACTCCCTGCCCGACGACGGGCTGTCGGGCACGGGCCTGCGCATCGCCGGCACCATCATCGAGGCGCTGCCCATCGTCGGCACCTGGGTGTCCAGCGCCCTGTTCGGCGGCGAGTTCCCGGGCGAGCTGATCATCGGCCGGCTGTACATCGTGCACGTCCTGCTGGTGCCCGGGGTGCTCATCGCGCTCATCAGCGTGCACCTGGGCCTGATCGTCAAGCAGAAGCACACCCAGTGGCCCCGCCCCGAGCACACCAACGCCAACGTCGTCGGCGAGCGGATGGTGCCGGGCTTCGCCGGGCGCTCCACGGGGCTGGCGCTCATCGTCTTCGCCGTGATCGCCGGGCTCGGCGGCCTCGTGCAGATCAACCCGCTGTGGCTGTTCGGCCCCTACGAGGCCGCCGTGGTCTCCGCGGGGAGCCAGCCCGACTGGTACGTCATGTTCCTCGACGGCGGCCTGCGGCTCATGCCACCGTGGGAGGTCCGCGCCTTCGGTTACACGCTGTCCCCGGTCTTCTGGCCCGGCGTCGTGCTCCCGGGCCTGCTGACCGTCCTCGCGATCGGCTACCCGTTCGGCCACGCCCGGCGGCATCCCGGCGAGGGCTATCAGAACCTGCTGCAGCGGCCCCGCGACGCGCCCACCCGCACCGCGGTCGCCGCCATGGCCGTGACGTTCTACCTGGTGCTCACCGTGTCGGCCGCCAACGACATCATCGCCGACAAGTTCCACATCAGCCTCAACGCGATGATCTGGGCGGGCCGCATCGGCGCGGTGCTGCTGCCCCCGCTGGCGTTCTACGTCGCCCGCCGGGTGTGCCTGGGCTTCCAGCAGCAGGACCGCCAGCGGCTCGCGCACGGGCTGGAGACCGGCGTGGTCGTCCGCATGCCCGACGGGGAGTACCGCGAGATCGAGCAGCCGCTCGCCCCCGCCGACGCCCTGCCGCTGCCGTACGCCGGATGGGCGGTGCCGAAGCGCATGCAGCGCGTGGGCGCCGCCCAGCCGGCGCTGCCGGAGCAGGAGACCGCCGATGCCGGAGCCGAAGGAGACCGCCGATGACCGATCGCGCGGTGCTGCCGATCGATCCGGTGCACACGCCCAACCTGCCCGGGCCCCGCCGCCGCACCTTGCCCGGCTCCCGGGTCGTGGACCTGCTGGCGACCACGGACGCCAAGCGCATCGGCGTCATGTACTTCGTGACGTCGTTCGGCTTCTTCCTGCTGGGCGGCGTGCTGGCGCTGCTCATGCGGGCCGAGCTCGCGCGCCCGGGGCTGCAGTTCCTCTCGACCGAGCAGTACAACCAGCTGTTCACGATGCACGGCACGATCATGCTGCTGCTGTTCGCCACGCCGCTGGTGTTCGGCTTCGGCAACTTCCTGGTGCCGCTGCAGATCGGCGCCGCCGACGTGTCCTTCCCGCGGCTCAACGCGCTCGCGTACTGGCTGTACCTCACCGGCGGCCTGATCACCATCGCCGGGTTCGCGAGCCCCGGCGGGGCGGCCGACTTCGGCTGGTTCGCCTACGCGCCGCTGAACAGCGAGCCGAGCTCACCCGGCGTCGGCAGCGACCTGTGGACGATGGGCCTGGTGGTGGCCGGCGTCGGCACGGTCATCGGCGCCGTCAACATGATCACCACCGTGGTCACGCTGCGGGCGCCCGGCATGACCATGTTCCGGATGCCCATCCTGACCTGGAACATCTTCATCACCGCGATCATGGTGCTGATGGCGTTCCCGGTGCTCACCGCGGCCCTGCTCGTGCTCGAGGCCGACCGCAAGCTCGGCGCGCACGTCTTCGACCCGGCGGTCGGCGGGGCGTTGCTGTGGCAGCACCTGTTCTGGTTCTTCGGCCATCCGGAGGTGTACATCGTCGCCCTGCCGTTCTTCGGCATCGTCACCGAGATCCTGCCGGTCTTCTCGCGCCGGCCGGTCTTCGGCTACAAGGGCCTGGTCGGGGCCACGATCGCCATCGCCATCCTGTCGATGGGGGTCTGGGCGCACCACATGTTCGTCACCGGGCAGGTGCTCCTGCCGTTCTTCTCCTTCCTGTCGTACCTCATCGCCGTCCCCACCGGCGTGAAGTTCTTCAACTGGATCGGCACCATGTGGCGCGGCCAGCTGACGTTCCAGACCCCGATGATGTGGTCGCTTGGCTTCCTCGTGACGTTCCTCTTCGGCGGGCTGTCCGGGGTGCTGCTGGCCTCGCCGCCGGTCGACTTCCACGTCAGCGACACGTACTTCGTCGTCGCCCACATGCACTACGTGCTGTTCGGCACGATCGTCTTCGCCGCGTTCGGCGGGCTCTACTTCTGGTTCCCGAAGATCACCGGCCGGATGCTGAACGAGCGGCTCGGCAAGGCGCACTTCTGGCTGACGTTCGTCGGCTTCCACACCACGTTCCTCGTCCAGCACTGGCTCGGCACGCGCGGGATGCCCCGCCGGTACGCGGACTACCTGCCCTCGGACGGCTTCACGACGTACAACACCATCTCCAGCATCGGCGCGCTCATCCTCGGGGTGTCCATCCTGCCGCTGCTCTACAACCTGTGGTCCTCGTACCGCTTCGGGCGCGTCGTCGAGGGCAACGACCCGTGGGGATACACCAACTCCCTCGAGTGGGCCACCAGCTGCCCGCCGCCGCGGCACAACTTCGCCCGCCTGCCGCGCATCCGCTCCAACCGCCCGGTGTTCGACGAGGTGTACGGCCCCCAGGAGCCCTGATCCCGCGCGGTCAGCCCGCCCGGCCCGCCGCGAGCGCGACCCGGTCCCGCCCGGCCCGCTTGGCCGCGTAGAGGGCGGCGTCGGCCCGGGCGACGAGCTCGTCGGAGCCCTCGCCGTCGGCCAGCATCGCGATGCCCGCCGAGAACGTCTGGCCCAGCGGCGTCGCCTCGCGCATGCGGTCGAGCACGCGCCCGGCCTCGTCCGCCGAGGCGTCGGGCAGCAGCACGACGAACTCCTCGCCGCCGTAGCGGGCGAGCAGGTCGGCCGAGCGCAGGTGGTGCTGCCAGGCGGCCGCCGCCTCCTTGAGCAGCCGGTCGCCGGCGGGGTGGCCGTAGCTGTCGTTGAACCGCTTGAAGTGGTCGAGGTCGACGAGCGCGACCGCGAGCGGCGTCCCGGTCCGGCGCGCGCGTTCGACGGCGCGCGGCACCTCGGCATTCCAGGCCCGCCGGTTCGCCAGGCCCGTGAGGTCGTCGGTGACGGCGAGCTCGCGGACCCTCTGCGACTGCACGTCGAGCTGGGTGAGCAGCTGGGACATGCGGGTCACGACGAGCAGGAACAGCGCCGCGCAGCCGAGCGCTATGGCCACGGCATCGGTCACGTCGCCGGTCAGCGCCTCGGCGAGCAGCAGCGCGGGGCCGACGAGCGAGGTCGAGGCCAGCACGGCGAGCATGCGCCGGCTGGGCCGCACCGGCCGCGGGGGCGCGGGGCGGGCGATGGTGCGCACGTCCGGGTGCAGCGCCGTGGCGCCGAACGCGAGGAACCCGAGCAGGTACACGTCGGCGAGCAGCTTGTGCGCCATCGGACCCGGCTCCAGGGCGAGCTGGTTGACCACGGCCCACGCGGTGTCCCCGGCGAGGAAGGCGATCAGGGCGGTGCCGAGCAGCCGGAACGACGTGTTGTGCGCCGCGCCGTCGAGCAGCAGCCGCACCGTCATGGCGAGCAGCACGATGTCGCCGACCGGGTAGGCGACGCTGACGACGTGCCCGAGCAGCCCGATGTCGGGGTCGGACGCCGCCGGCTTCACCATGAAGATCCACGCGAGCAGGCTGATGCCGGTGGTCAGCGTCCCGGCGTCCACGACGGTGGACCAGTTGCGCAGCGGGCTGCGGCGCCGGATGAGCAGGAACATGCCGGCCGCGGCGAACGGGTACAGCGACAGGTAGGCGGCGTCGGCCCACGAGGGGAAGCCCGGTTCCGCCTTGGTCCAGGTCAGGATCGCCTCCACGCCGATGCCACTGGCGTTGCCGGCCACCCCGGCGGCGACGAGCCACCACGCGGCCGGGGCGGCGGGCCGGTGCCGCCGGACGCCGACGACGATCGCCGCGGCGCCGAGCCAGCCGCACGCGACCTGCCATATCGTCTGGGCCAGGCTGCCGTCGGGCACCATCGGGAACCCCGCCAGGATCAGCCCGGCGAGGGCGAGGTAGGCCGAGGCCAGCCGACTGCGTACCGCTTGCACGGCCATACCTTCGGCACGCGGCCCGCGATGCTGCGTTGCGCCCCCGGTGCGAGCCCGGCGTGATCCGGGTCCGTCACGCGCCGGCCAGCCGGGCCAGCTGCGGGGCCAGCCACGGGGCGACGACCTGCCGGACGCCGTCCGGGGTGAGGTGCAGGCCGTCGCTGCGCACCCGGACGCCGCCGACCGACCAGGCGAACGCGCCGGCCGGGCACAGGAGCCGGTTGAGGTCCAGCACGACCGGGTGCGCCGGGTCGGTCGCGGCGGCCGCGCCGAGCAGCCGGTTCCAGGCGTCGACGCGCGCGGGCTCGTCCTCCGGCCACAGGCCGCCGTCGGGGCGCTCCTCGCGGTGGGTGTACGGCGCGCTCAGCAGCGCGACCCGGGCGCCGTGCGCGGCGGCCAGGCCGATCGCCCGGCCGAGCTGGCCGGCGAGGTAGGCGTCGTAGCCGGGCTCGCCGACGTGGGTCCAGCGCCCGTCGAGCCTGCGGTCCATGAGCTCCCAGCGGTCGAGCAGGATCACCACGACGTCCGGGTCGTCGGCGGCGACGGAGCTGCCCCAGCGCGACTCCCACGTGGTGCAGTAGGGGTAGTTGGTGTGCGGGGCACCGGCGTAGCGGATCTCCGGCAGCACCGCGATGCCGCAGCCCTGCACGCCCTGGTTGCTCAGCGTGAACTCGGGGACACCGGGCCAGTAGGCGCCGAGGGTCCACGACACCGAGTCGCCGATGACGGTCACCCGCGGCGGCCCCGGACGCCGCCCGGCCCGCTGGACCGGCGCGGTCGTGGGCGGGGTCGTCGGCGGTGCGGGCACGGGCGCCGCCGCGGGCACGGCGGGCACCGGCGGCGCCGCGGCCGTGCCGGGCCGGCCGGCGGCGGGGACGACGGCGAGGGCGGCGACGACGGCGGCCGTCGCCGCGGCCGTGGCGGTGGCCGGCCGGGCGGGCAGGCGGCGGATGGGCTGCTCGACGAGGTGGAAGCTCGCGGCGGCCACGGCGAGCGTGGCGCCGGCCCGCACGGCGAACAGTCCGGCGCCCGTCAACCCCGTCCGGCCGGCGTCGAGGACGGCGAACAGGGGCCAGTGCCACAGGTATCCGCCGTAGGAGATCCGCCCGATCCAGCGCAGCGGCGCGGCGGCGAGGATCCGGGCGGGCGCGGCGACCACCGCCGCGGCGGCGAGGGCGACGAGCGCGAAGCCGCCCCGGTAGAGCGCGGCGGTGTCGCCGTGGACGAGCAGCGCGGCCGCCCCGAGCGCCAGCGCCCCGGCGGCGGCGAGCCAGCGGCGGCCGAGCAGCGCGGGTGGCGCCGCGGCGAGGGCGGCGCCGACGAGCAGGGCGCTCGCTCGCGTGTCGGTGCCGAAGTAGACGCGGTCCGGGGCGAGCGGGTCGTAGAGCAGCGCGGCCGCCACCGCCGAACCGGCCGCCCCGAGCAGGCAGCCGGCCCCGATCCACCGGCGCGGCCGGGGCCGGCTGAAGGCGATGAGGAGCAGCAGCGGCCACAGCAGGTAGAACTGCTCCTCGATGCCGAGCGACCAGGTGTGCTGCAGCGGTGAGGCGGCGGCGGTCTGGGTGAAGTAGTCGCCGCCGCGGTAGATCATGCGCCAGTTGACCCAGTAGGTGAGCGCCGAGACGGCGTCGAGGCGCAGCGGTCCCGGGTCCTGTTCGGGCAGCAGCCGCGGCCCGGCCAGCGCCACGAACGCGACGACGAGCACGAGCGCGGGCAGCAGCCGCCGGGCGCGGCGCCGCCAGAACGCGCCGAGCCGGATGCGGCCGGTGGCGTCGTGCTCGGCGAGCAGCAGCGACGTGATCAGGTAGCCGGAGAGCACGAAGAACAGGTCGACGCCCAGGAACCCGCCGGGCAGCACCGCGGGCAGGCCGTGGGCCAGCACCACCCCGCCGAGCGCGACGGCCCGCAGCCCGTCCAGCGACGGCTGGTAGCGCAGCGACACGCGGCGCCCGCTGCCCGGGGCCGGGGCCGCGAAACCCCGCGGCCGGGCTAGCCCCGACGCCGTGCAGCGTAGGCGGTCGTAGCTCGCCCTCGATGCGGTACCCGTCGGGATCGGTGACCCACGACGTGAACATCCCCGCTCCCAGGTCCGCCGGGGGCTCGGCCGCGATGCCGCGCGCGGACAGGCATCCGCATTCGCAGCAGCCTAGCCCCGACCCACTCGCGCGGCGGTCGTCGTTTGGCCGCGGGCGACGCGGGCACAGCGTCCGTATGGATGAGATCGCCTCCGTGACGCCCTGTGAGGACGGGCCGCTGCTGCTGCGCGGCAACTTCACGCTGACGACCCAGGACGGCGAGGTCATCGACCCGGGCCGGCGGACCGTCGCGCTCTGCCGGTGCGGGCGATCGGCGATCAAGCCGTTTTGTGACGGTACGCATAAGGTGGTGGGATTTCACGCCCCGAGCGCTCCGGCGAGCGGCCGGCCGATCGACTCGGCCTGACCCCGCAGCGAGGACTCGCCGGCCGCCCAGCGCGTCAGCAGGTGGCCGGCGAAGCGCGCGTCGAGGGCGAGGGCGCACGCGGCCCCGAAGAGCACCAGCGAGGACTGCTCGGGCCGGTCCGCGCAGTAGGAGCCGCACAGGTCGTGCGCGGCGATCTGCTCGTGGACCGCGTCGGCCTCGACGTGCTCGTCGTAGAAGCGGGTGGCGGCCGGGCCGAAGCCGAGCCGGCGCAGCCCGTTGCCGTAGCGGCGGTTGGGCAGCGACGAGGTCATCTCGTAGATCGCCAGGTGCCCCAGGATCGCGCCCAGCAGCCGCCGGTGCAGGCCGAACAGCGACATGAGGTTGTTGACCGCCAGCGTGGCGGCGGGGGCGGCGTCCAGGTAGGCGCCGTACGTGTCGTCGAGCCCGAGCTCGCGCATGGTGCCCCGGAACAGCTCGGCGTGCATGCGCTCGACGCGGCCGCCGCCGTACTCGTCGGCCTGCACCTCTACCAGGGCCGCCTTCGCCCGCCCGCCGAGCCGCGGGATCGCCCATGTGTGCGGGTCGGCCTCGCGCTGGTGGTAGATCGAGCGGTGCATGACGAACTCGCGGAACTGCTCGAGCGTGGCGCGGCCGGTGAGGTACTTCGACAGCGGCGGCCCGTCGTCGGCCTCCATGACCGCGGCCAGCGCGCGCGGCACCTCGGCGGGCGGCACGGGATCGGGCATCGGCACCAGCCGGCGCAGCTCGGCCTCGAAGCAGCGCTCGGCGGCCCGGTGCAGCGCGATCCGGGACGGCTGCCATTCCCACGCGTCGTCGACGCCGTCGAAGCCCCGGTAGTGCAGCTCGTAGCCGATGTGCAGGGCGAGCTGCAGGTCCTCCTCGTCGCTCGCCTCGATGCGGGGGATGTCGCGCGGGGGACCGGCGAGCGCTTCGGCGAGGGCGGCCGACACGGGCCCGCGGGGCTGCGGTAGCTGCATGGGTGATCTCTTCCCGCGCAAACTTCGGTTAAGCATGAGATTTCGGGGAAGTCGCAGTTCATGACCTCCACGATCGTGGCCCCGCCCGCTGCCGACGCGGCGCTGCGCCGGCTCGGGGACCGCCTGAAGGCGGCCGGGTACCGCTTCACGACGGTGACCCCGGCCACCCACGAGCGGGTCAACCGGCGCCCCGGCAACGCCCGCGGGCACAGCCTCACCGACGTGCTCGGCTGGAGCCGCCCGTTCGACCGCGACGCCCTGCCCGCCGACATCGTGGCGCTGCTGGACGCGGCCGGTGCGCTGCGGTGCGAGCGCGACGGCTGGCGCAGCACGATCCGGGTCTCCGGCTACGACGGCGAGCTGTTCGTGCACTCGGCCTTCCCGGCGGCCGGGCGCGACGCGGTGTTCTTCGGCCCCGACACCCACCGAACCGTCGACGCCGTGCTCGCGCACCTGCACGAGCGCACGGCCGGGCGTGCGGACCGGCCGGCCCGGGTCGCCGACATCGGCACCGGCAGCGGGGCAGTCGCCGTCGCGGTCGCCAAGCGGCTGCCCGGCGCTGAGGTCGTCGCGGCCGACGTCAACCCGACGGCGCTGCGCTACGCCCGCGTCAACGCCGCCCTGGCCGGGATGGGGAACGTCCGCCCCCGCCCCAGCGACCTGCTCGGCAACGTGCCCGGCGCCTTCGACCTCATCGTGTCCAACCCGCCGTTCATGATCGACCCCGAGGGTCGCGCCTACCGCGACGGCGGCGGCGCGCACGGCCACGACCTGCCCCTCGCGGTGCTCGACACCGCCGTGCACCGCCTCACCCCGGGCGGGTCGCTGGTGCTGCTGTGCGGCACGGGCATCGCCGCCGGGCGCGACCCTCTGCTCGACGCGGTGACCGACCGGCTGACCGGCACCGGGATGCGCTGGGCGTACCGCGAGATCGACCCCGACGTCTACGGCGAGAACCTGCAGGAGCCCGCGTACCGCCACGCCGACCGCATCGCCATCGCCCTGCTGACCGCGACGCGCCCGGCGGAGGTGAGTCGATGACGCTGACCGCCCTGAGCCCGGCCCAGGTCGCCCGGAGCGCGGCGGGGCTCACCCTGACCGTCGGCGTCGAGGAGGAGTTCCTCCTGCTCGACCCGGACTCGTGGCAGAACGCGCCGCTGGCCGCCGCCGCCCGCGACGCCCTGCCGGCCGACCTGCGCGAGCGCAGCCGGGTCGAGTTCCGGCGCAGCATGCTGGAGATGGTGAGCCCGGTCTGCACGCGACTGCGGCAGCTGTACCGCGCGCTGCGGCAGAACCGAGCCGCCGCCGCGGCCGCCGCCGAGTCCGTCGGCGCGCGGCTCGTCGCGGTCGGCGCGACCCCGGTCGGCGAGCCCGACCTCGAGGTCGCCGACACCCCCCGCTACCGCGCGATCGCCCGCCACTACGGCCCCATCGCCCACGACCCGGCCCTGTGCGGCTTCCACGTCCACGTCGGCGTGCCCGACCGCGACCTCGCCATCCAGGTGTGCACCGCGATCCGGCCCTGGCTGCCGGCGCTGCAGGCCCTCACCGCGAACTCCCCGTTCACCGCGGGCGCCGACACCGGCCACGCGAGCTGGCGCGGGATCGCCCTGGAGCGCTGGCCGACCATCGGCCCGTCGCCGTACCTGGACTCGTCCGCCGACTACGAGCGCGTCGTCGGGGAACTGGTCGCGACCGGCGTGATGCTCGACGCGTCGATGGTGCTGTGGTGGGCGCGGCCGTCGTCGCGCTACCCGACGGTGGAGATCCGCGTGGCCGACGTCGGACCGACCGCCGCCGAGACCGTCGTCGTGGCCGGGCTCGTCCGCGCCCTGGTCGCCACCGCCATCGCCGACATCGCCGCGGACCGGGAGCCCGTGGTGCCACCGGAGCACCTGCTGCGCGCCGCGCACTGGAACGCCGCCCGCGCGGGCCTCGGCGGGACCCTGCTCGACCTGCGCACCCACGCGCCCCGCCCGGCCTGGGACCTGATCGACGACCTCGTGGCGACCGTCGGCGACGCCCTGGACCGCCACGGCGACCGGCCCGACGTCGAGGCGGGCCTGGCCCACCTGCGCGAGCACGGCACCGGCGCCGACCGCCAGCGCCGCGCCGCCGCCGAGCACGGCCTGCCCGGCGCGCTCGCCGCGCTCGCGGAGGAGACGGTCAGCGGCTGACGTCGGCCGGCAACAGGTGCACAACGGTGGGCGGGCGCTCCGACAGCGCCCGCACCCGCAGGTCGATCTCCTCGTCCGACCCGGTGAGCCGGCCGGTGTGCTGGCGCAGGTGCTCGTCCCAAGTCGGCACCACGTAGACCTCGACCATCTCGCCGGCCACCTCCCCGGCGCGGAACAGGCCCCACTGCACGGCGCCGGTGCGCATCCGGGTGCGCCGCAGCGCGTCGGCCGAGGCCAGGAACTCCGGCTCGTTGCCGGGGGCGACGATGTACGTCACCTCGACCACGATCGGCCCGGCGAAGCGCTCCGGCTCGACGGTCAGCTGCGGCTGCGGCCACGGGCGGGCCGGTTCCCGGTTGAGATGCCGCGTCTCGATGAGCGGCCAGAACCGCACGGTCGCCGCGCCGGCCGCGGTGACGGCGGCCGCGGCCAGCAGCGCGGGCACCAGCCCGAAGCGCACGGCGAGCAGCCCCCAGGCGAGCGCGCCCACCGCCTGCCCGCCGAAGAACGCGCCCTGGTAGGCCCCGAGCCCGCGCGCCCGCACCCAGTGCGGCAGGAACAGCTGCAGCCCGGCGTTGATGTTGGACAGCACCGCCATCCACGCGAGCCCGGCCGGCACGAGCGCGAGCACGGCCACCGCCGGCACCCGCACCACGGACACCACGGCCAGCGCGACCGCGTAGACGAGACTGCCGCCCCAGAGCATCGCGTTGTCCGACAGCGCCGCCCGCAGCCGCGGCAGCACCGCCGCCCCGAGCACCGCGCCGGTGCCGAGCGCGGCCAGCAGCAGGCCGTAGCCGCCCGCGCCCATGTGCAGCCGCTGGCTGGCCACCAGCGGCAGCAGGGCCCACAGCGCGACGGCGGGGAGGATGAACAGCTCGACGCGCAGCAGGAACCGGCGCAGGGCGGGGGAGTGACGCACGTACCGGCCGCCGGCGCGCAGGGCGGCAAGGAACGGCTCCGGCAGCGCGTCATCCGGTGCGGGGTGCCGCCGCCACAGCAACAGCACGACGGCGAAGCCCAGGAACGTGGCGGCGTTGATGCCGAACACAGCGGCGACGCCGGTGTGGGCGATGAGCACCCCGGCCGCGGCCGGCCCGACGGCCCGGGCCAGGTTCACGCTGATCGAGCCGAGCGCGGCGGCCGAGGGCAGCTGGGCGCGCGGCACCAGCTCCGGAATCATCGCCTGGTACGTCGGGTTGGTCATCGCCGTGCCACAGCCGAGCGCGAAGGTGAGCGCCAGCAGCAGCGCCGGCGTCATCTGCCCGGCGATCGTCAGCCCGGTGAGCAGCACGCCGACCGCGAGCATGAACACCTGGACCCAGATCAGCAGCCGCCGGCGGTCCAGCGAGTCGGCGAGCACCCCGGCGGGCAGCGCCAGCAGCACCACCGGCAGCGTGCCCGCGGTCTGCACGAGCGCGACGAGCACGGCCGCGCCCGGCTGGTCGACCAGCAGCCACTGCGCCCCGACCATCTGCATCCAGGTGCCGACCTGGCTGCCGAGCACGGCGAGCCACAGCACGCGGAACACGCCGATGCGCAGCGGGCTCCACGTCGAGGCGGGGACATTCGCGACGGTCGTCACCTCCCGCCGCTACCCGTGACCCGGGCCCGGAAACAACCGCCCGAGCTAGGTGGACAGGTCGTCGAGGGTGATGGCCAGGATGCCGTCGAGCCTGGCCAGGGCCGCGGTCAAGGGGGCCAGGTCCCGGTTGCCGGTCAGCGTCAGCAGGACCGCGACGACCGCGGGCTCCTCGTCACCGCGGGGCTGCTCGACGTGCAGCTCGGCCACCGTGAACCCGCGCTCCGTGCAGGCGGCGAGGGCGTTGCGCAGGACGCCGTGGCCGTCCAGGTAGGTGAGGCGCAGGCGCCACGGGGCGTACCTCGAGCGCGGCAGGAGCGCCGCCAGCGGTGTGAAGGCGAGGAGGACCAGCAGGTGGCCGGCGGTCACGGCGATGGCCAGGACCCACAGGCCGGCGCCGGCCGCCATGCCGACCGCGGCGGTGAGCCAGATGACGGCGGCGGTGGTGAGACCCCGTACGGCGTCGCGGCGGACGAAGATGAGGCCGCCGCCGATGAAGCCGATGCCGGAGACGATCTGGGCGGCGATGCGGGACGGGTCGAGGACCACGTGATCGCCGACGACGTCCGCGAAGCCGTACTTCGAGACCTGCATGATGAGGGCCGCGGCGAACCCGACGAGGGTGTGGGTGCGCAGCCCGGCGCTCTTCTGGCGGATCTCCCGCTCGAGGCCGATGATCGCCGACAGCAGGAGCGCGAGCCCGAGCTCGCCGAGTTGCACCCACCCCTGCGCCATCGAACAACCCTAGCCCCGGGGCGGGTGGCGCGCCGGAAACGGCGCAACCGTTCGGCACCTGAAGGGAACCGTCCGGGAACCGATGAGTTCGCGCGGCGCGGCTCGTCTCGACTGGCATGAGCGACGACACCGAGCGGGCTCATCGACGAGATCGACATCCATATCGCGCCGGTGCTGTTCGGGCAGGGCATCCGGCTCTTCGACAATCCCGGCGGCCGGCCCGTGCGGCTGTTCGGAGTCGACGGGTCACGGACGGTCGTCAACGTCCGGTACCGCCCCGAGCGCCCGAGCTGAGGTCGCCGTGGTGCGGGGCCTGTCCGACACCCGGGCGGGGCATTGCGGCCACGGGCTTGATTGACACCACGCTCCGTGATGGCGACTCTGGGCGGACCAAGCCGTCCGTCACGTGCGCGAGGAGTCACCACAGGATGCCGTACCGTCACCGCCTGTGGATCGTCGCCGTGCTGACCCTCGCCGTGGCGGTCGCGGCCGGTCTGGGCTGGGCCACCCCGAGGGTCGCGGCCGAGATCCCCGCGGCCGCCGCGCTCGTCAACGGCGTCGCGGTCGTCGACGAGGCGACCGGCCGCCCGGTGCTCGGCCTGAGCCCGCTCACCGACGGCACCGTGATCGACCTGACCCGGCTGGCCGGCCACCGCCTCGCGCTGCGCGCGGACGACCACGCGGACGTCGCGGTGCCGACCACGCCGGGTGAGTACACCGTGACGGACGACGGGGAGGCGATCCACTACTCGGTCACCACCGCGCCGGCCGCCCGCGCCCCGATCAGCGTGCTGTTCGTGGGCAACAGCCTGCTGGGCAGCTACACGAAGGCCACCGGCGAGAACACGCCCGCCCTGGTGCGCCGGCTCGCGGCCGCCGCCGGCCGGCCGATCGACGTCACCGAGGTCCTGCACTCCGGTTACACGCTGCGACAGACCTGGAACGACGGGCTGGTCGCGAGCGCGATCGGCGCGGCGCGACGCTACGACTACGTTGTGCTGCAGGAGTACAGCACGCTGGTCGCCACGGACCCGGGGGCGGCGACGGACACGCTGCTGCACACGTACGCCCCGGCGCTGCGGCACGTGCTCAAGCCCGGCGGCCGCGTGGTCCTGTTCAAGAACTGGGCGCTGGCCGACCCGGCCCCGTTCCCGTCCCGCGCCGCGGCGAAGGCCGCGATCGACGAGCGCTACGCCGGCCTCTGCGCCGCGCTGGACCTGCCGAACCTGCTCGCCCCGATCGGCGACGAGTTCGAGACCGTCATCGCCGAGCGGGGCCTGTCCTACCTGATCGTCCCGGACGGCAAGCACCCGACCGACGCCGCGCGGTACCTGGACGCGGTGACGCTGTTCGGCATCGTGTTCCAGGAGTCGCCCCGGGACCTGGCCGACCTGTACCTGCCGGCCGCGGAGGCGGCGCCGCTGCGCTCGGTGGCCGCCGCCGCGATCGGTTACTGAGGCCGCCGCGTCCGCTGGGCTGGGTGGAAGGCGAACACGTAGGACTCGCCGCCGCCGGTCGCGCTCAGGGCGGTACCGTCGCCGGACCAACGGCAGCCGTTGAGCAGCCGGGCGTCGACCCGCGCCGACGCGCTCAGCTCGCCGGTGCGCACCTCCCACACGTGCAGGACGCCGCCGTGACCCCCCGCCGCGATCCACTCGCCGTCCGGCGCGATCGCCACGGTGGCCGGCCAGTCGGTCAGCCCGAACAGCACCGTGCGCGGCTTGCCGGTGCGGGCGTCCCAGGTCCGCACGGTGCGATCCCAGCCCGCGGTGGCCAGCCACGTCCCGTCGGGAGCCAGGGCGACGGCGGCCACGGCGTGCGCGTGGGCGCGGATGACCCGCCGGTTGCGGCCGGTCGCGACGTCGACGATCCGCAGCCGCCCGTCGGAACAGGCCAGCGCGAGCCATCGGCCGTCGGCGCCGAAGGCCAGGCCGTGCACCTGCTTGCAGTTGATGCGCACCTGGCACAGCACCTTGCCGGTCGCGACGTGCCAGACGACCACGACGGCATCGGCGATCGCGGCGAGCAGGCGCCCGTCCCGCGACACCGCCCGGGGCCGGGACGCGCGGCCCTCCGCATCCGGCATCGTGCGCGGCGGGTCCCCGCCCGTGTCCCAGATCCGCACCGCGCCGTTCTCGCTGCCGGCGTACCAGGACCCGTCGGGCGCGGCGACCAGGGCCCGCACCGGCTCCGCCGCCTCCAGCGTGTGCACCGACTTACCGGTGTCGACGTCTCGGACCTGCGTGCCCACCCAGACCTGGTCGGCCCCCGCGACCAGGCCCGCGATCCGCTCGGGCGCCTCGTCGCCGCCGGCCTCGGCGAGCAGGTCGGCCACGGCCCAGATCCGCACCGCCGGGTCCTGCACGGCGACCACGGCGAGCCAGTCGCCGGCGGGCCCGATGCGCACGCGGCTGAGCCCGAACCCGGGCACGCGCACCACCGCCCGGCAGCGGCCCGTGCGGCTGTCCCAGAGCCGCAGCGTCCGGTCGTGCGAGGTGCTGGCCAGCCAGCTGCCGTCGGGGGCGACCGCGACATCGCTGACGGCGCCGGTGTGGCCGTGCAGCACTGCGCGCGGCTCGGTCGCGCCGACGCTCCACATCACGACCGTTCCCTCGCTCGTACCGGCGGCCAGCCACCCGCCACCGGGCGCGACCGCGATGCGGCTCACGGTCGCGGCGGGCCCGCGCAGCAGCGCTCGCGTGGCGCCGGAGCCGGTGTCGCGCAGCTCGACCCGCAGCCCGTTGTCGCGGTACGCCGCGGCGATCCAGCTCCCGTCGGGGGCGATCGCGGCGGCGTTGAGCGGCCACGGGTACCGCTGCGGCGCCAGCTCCCGGCCGGCCTGCAGGTCCCAGCGGTACACGCCGTCCCAGCGCGCGACGGCGAGCCAGTCCCCGCCGGGCCCGACGGCCATCGACTGCGGCCAGTGGAACACGTCGGGCAGCTCGCCGCGGACCCGCCCGGATTGCACATCCACGAGCCGCACGACGCGGTCCTCGCCGACCCCGGCGAGCCACGTCCCGTCGGGCGCGACGGCGAGGCGGCTCAGGCCGGTCGGAGCGGCGGGCAGGGGCCGCCGGAGCCCGGTGGCGACGTCCCACACCTCCAGCGGCCGCCGGTTCCCGCCGACGGCGAGCCACGACCCGTCCGGCGCGAGCGCGACCCCGGTGATGGGCCCACCGGAGGCGATGACCCGGCGCGGGGCGGGCGACTCGGGCCGCCGGACCGTCTGGACGAGCCGGGCGCCGCCGGGCTCGTGCGCCGCGGCGAAGTCGTCGGCCGCCTCCCGCAGCTCCGGTACGGCCCGAGCCTGCCCGATCAGCGTGTCGGTGACCGAGTGCGCCGGCTCGAGCGGCTGCAGCAGGTGCGCATGGCGGGCGAGCACCCCGCGCAGCGCCGCCGCCTCGGCCCCGTCGGAGGCCGCGAGCGCGGCTTCCGCGGCCGCCGGCCCGTCGCGCCGCACCAGCCCGTCGATCCACGCGAAGTCCACCCTGCGTTGACGGCGTTCCATGACGTTCCAGACGATCAAGGCCCGCGGGTGGTTGCCTGCTCAGGACCGTCGCGCAGGACACAGCGGCGATGCGGGGCTAAAGTGGCGATTTGTGCGTGGTTCGTTGCTCGTGCTCGGCCTGACCCTGGCGGTCGCGGCCGCCTGCGCCCCGGCGGGCGGCCCCGGGGCGGACGCGCCGACCCCGACCCCGGCCGCGAACGTGAGCGTCTGTGCCGCGCCGATGCCGGGCACCAGCGCGGCGCCCGAGGACGTGCTCGACGCCACCAAGGCCCTGATGGGCACCCTCGACGACGACCAGCGGCCGGCTCTGGCCAGCCCGGGGCTGTCGCTGGACTCGCTCAGCGCCGTGCAGCGCGCCGCCGTGCTGGGCGTGCTCAAGGCGGGGCTGAGCGAGCGCGACTACCGGCAGCTGGCCGGCGCCGGCATCGGCGGGTATCGCATCCGCGTCCTCGGCACCCCCAGCGCCGCCGGTGCCTGGACGGTGCAGGTCGGCGGCGTCGGCCGCGTGCTCGACTTCACGGTCAGCAACGGTGTCGTCACCACATCGTGTTACGGCGCGGCCGGCTGGAGCTCCTGATCGTTCCGCGCCGCCTGGGCGTGTGGTGACGTCCGCTCGTCGTATCGGGTGAAACCGGGCATGAACACCGTGCACAGGGCGACGGCGCCGGTGCAGAGCAGCCCGCCGGCCGCGATCGCGCCCCGCAGCCCGACCGCGCCCGCCATGAGCCCGGCGCGCATCTGGCCGGCGGTCGGGCCGATCGAGTACGACAGCAGCTCGATCCCGGCCAGCCGCCCGCGCAGGTGGTCGGGGATGGTCTGGTTCCAGATCGTCGAGCGGAACAGCCCGCTGACCATGTCCGCCCCGCCCGCCACGATGAGCAGCGCGATCGCGATCCCGATGTTCGGGGCGAGCCCGAAACCGGCGATGGCCAGCCCCCACACCGCGGCCGCGATGAGCACCATGAGCCCGTGCCGGTGCACCCGCGAGGCCCACCCGCTCGTGAGCGAGACCAGCATCGCGCCGATGGGGATGCAGGCGTACAGCAACCCGAGCGCCCAGCGCGCGTGCAGCTCGTCGGCGATGAACGGGTACAGCGCGACCGGCATCGCCAGGAACATCGCCGCGATGTCGACGAAGTAGGTGCCCAGCAGCTCCGGGCGGGACCACGCGTACCGCGCCCCCCGCGCGATCCCGCGCAGGCTCGGGCGCTCGGCCTCGGCCGAGGGCGGCACCGGGCGCAGCGCCCACAGCAGCCCGATCGAGAGCAGGAACGTGAGCACGTCCACGGCGTAGGCCAGCCGGACGCCGGCCAGCGCGACCAGCACCCCGCCGACCGCCGGCCCGGCCACGGCACCGATCTGCCAGCGCACGCTCGAGATCGCGTTGGCCGCAGTCTGCTCGTCGCGGGGCACCAGCCGGGGCGTCATCGCGTCGAGCGAGGGCCGCTGGAGCCCGTCGAGCGCGGCGACGGAGCCCGCCACCACGTACAGCGGCCACACCGCCGGACGCGGCATCATCGCGTTGACCAGCAGCCCCGCGGTGCACAGGGCCATCGCGAACTCGCAGATCAGCACCACTTTGCGCCGATCGGCCGCGTCGGCGATCGCCCCGCCCCAGAGACCGCTGAGCACCATCGGCACCAGCTCCACGACGCCGACCGCCCCGACCGCGACGTACGAGCCGGTCAGCTGCTTGAGCTGGAACGGCACCGCCACGACGGTGATGAAGCTGCCGAACATCGTGATCGCGCCGCTGGCCATGAGCAGCCGGAAGTCGCGGCGCCGCAGCGGCCGGAGGTCCATGCGCAGATGCCGGAGCCGTTTCAACACGGCGGGCAGCGTAACGACCGCCTGCCGCTTCGGCACTCGATTTACCCTGTCGTGGCGCGCGTCGGGGCCGCGCGTCGTCGGCGTGGCGCCGCTGGGTCGCGTCCTCAGTGTGGTGTCGCTCGGTCGCGGCGGGTCTCGGGGCGCCTGCGTCCGCGGCCGGGCATAGGCTTTCGGCATGGCTGACCCTGCGGCGAAGTGGACCGGCCGCGCGGCGGCGTTCGCGGACAGCTACGCGCACCTGTGCGCGCACACCGCCGGCCCCCTGCTCGAGGCCGCGGGCCTGGCTCCCGGCCGGACGCTGCTGGACGCGGGCACCGGCAGCGGCACGGTGGCCGCCCTGGCGATCGCCCGAGGCGCGAAGGTCACCGCGGCCGACGCCGAGCCGAGCATGGTAGCGCTGGCGACCGAGTCCCTGCCCGAGGCCGACGTGCACCTGGGCCGCCTGCCCGACCTGCCGTTCGCCGACGCCGCCTTCGACGCCGTGGTCGCCAACTTCGTCGTCAACCACGTCCCCGACCCGGCCGCCGCGGTCGCCGACCTGGCCCGGGTCACGAAACCGGGCGGCCGCGTGGCGATCACCGTCTGGCCCCGCCCGGCCCCGCCCCTGCAGCAGCTGTGGAACGACATCCTGGCCGCACTCGACATCGAGCCCGCCCCGTCGATCGTCCCCGAGCCCCTGAACTTCCCCCGCACCGTGGACGGCGTAGCGGCCCTGCTGTCGAAGGCGGGCCTGCGCAACGTGTCCAGCGAGACCATCGAGTGGAGCCACCACACCGACCTGGAGTCGTGGTGGATCGGCCCCGCCAACGGCATGGGCGCCCTGGGCGAGGCCCTGGCCGGCCGCGACCAGCAGACCCGGACAAGGGCCCGCCACGAGTACGAGCGGCGAGCGGCCCCCTTCCTGGACAACGACGACCTGATCCTGCCGACCGCCGCGCTGCTGGCCTGGGGCGAACGATGATCTCGCCCAACGCCCCCGTCTCGAAGCGGCCGCGCGGTGCCCACCACCGGCCGCGGCCGCGGTAAGAGCGACCGCCATCCGGACCTCGCGCCCGCGCGCGGCCTTGCGGATCGTTCGCCTGAACGAGATCCGGACGCCGTGGCGGGGGAGCGCAGGTCATGACCCTGTTGAATATTACGATGGTCTCGGCTCAGTGCTCTGACGCGAGCGGGGCGTTGCAATGCTCGGGGGTCGCGATGGTGCTCGGACCCAGTGCGTTGACGCGCGGGCGTGATCTGTCGCGGCGCGGGGGCGATGCGATGGTTGTGCGTGTCCGGCGCCGGATACGGTCGCGTCATGAGCGAGTTCTATCCGGACGTCGTGGCCGCGGGCGGTCTTGCGGAGCTGCTGCGTGAGCACGGCGTGGACGCCGTCGCGGACGAGCGCAACCCGCTGCACCGCGCGACGGTCGTGACGCCTGTCGGGCATCGCAACGGCCTCGAGGTCAGCGCCTTCCAGCACGAGCGCAAGTTCTCCGTCGTCGGCGGGGAGGCACACCAGCACCTGCCGCTCGTCTCCGGATACACCCACGACCTGCGCGAGGTAGCCGCGGTCGCCGAGGCCTGGCGCGACGGTCTGCCGCTGTCCGGCATCTGCGAGCGCGCCCCCTTCATGGAGCCCACCGGCCGTTTCGAGGTGCCGGACGGCGACCCGGTGGCCCTGGCCGAGTCCGAGTGGCAGGCGGTGCGCACCGAGATGGCCGGCGCCGGCCTGCCCCGCCTCCGCCTGATCACCGAGGCGGCCTACGCGACACCCGCACTGCGGCGCCTGTACCCGTACACCAGTCACTGGGTCCTGAAGTTCTCATCCACCACCCGCCCTTTCCTGCGCGACGTGGGCCTGAGCCTGTGGGCCGAGGCCGAGGACGCCTTCGTGGTCCGTTCCCGCTACCTGGGCGACGTGATCGGCGAGAGCACGACCGCGGAGGACGCCGTGGCGATCGCCGCCCGCCAGCTCCCGCCCGACCTCGGCCCGGTCACCGCCGGCACCGAGTAGACCGGACCTCGCCCACGCAGCCCCCACGCAGCCCCACGGACTCGCCCACGGTCGACCGCTCCGACCCGCAGCGTCCCGGCACCGCAGCGTGCGATCCGCTCGCCGCTCGCCGCTCGCCGCGGGCCGACGTCGTCGTGCGGCGGCATCGTGGTGTGCGGCGCGTGTCCGGACCACGAGCAGGTAGGCATGCTGGTCAGGTCGTCGTCATCCCGTCGCCCGGCAGTCCTGTCGGCGCGCCTCGGCGCGGTGGTGTGCGTGGTGCCAGTCGGTTACGGGGCCGGTGCGCATGGTGCTGGCGGCCACGCGCGGTGGTGTGCGTTCTTGGCGTGGTGGAGCGGTGGCCGGGTGGAGTTCAGCTGAGGAACTCGTCCACCATCGGCGCGATCCAGTCAGCGCGCTGCGGCACCGTCGTGTGGGTCGTGCCGGGCAGGATTGCCAGGCGGCAGGTTGGCAGGCCGGTCAGGTCGCCCACGACGCCGCCGCCGAGCAGACGGAACAGCTCCACCGCGTGCTCGGGCTGGATGATGTCCGAGTCGGCGAGGATGACCATCGTTGGGGCCGCCAGCGCGCGGATCTGCTCCGGTGTCCACTGCGGCAGGCCGGCGTCGAGGACCTTCACCTTCGTCACCAGGTTCGCCCAGCCGGCCGGGTCCGGGGCGGTATGCACGTATCCCTCGTGGAACTCCGACCCGTGCAGGTGCTCCGGCTGCAGGTCCGTGATGCCGTCGAGCAGCCCGGGGTGCATCCCGCCGTTGTGAAAGCTCACGGACGCCAGCACCAGCCGGCCGA